>NZ_BMPQ01000001.1:0-63315 GCF_014647675.1 Streptomyces flaveus
CGGAGGGGTCGGCGGCGGAGACGGTGGCGGGGGCGGCGGCTCATGGTGACTACGGCGCACCCGGCCTGACCCCGCCACCCCGCCTCGTACAGCGCGTGCGCCGCCCGCCGCACCAGGTCGCAGCGGTGCTGGGCGGCCACGGGCTGGAGGCTGACCGGGAGGCCGTCCCCGGCCGCGCCGATGCGGACGCCGCGGCCGGCTGCTGGGTCATATCGAACGGCTAGGTGAAGGGGCCAGCCGGGCCAGCGGCGGTGGCCAGCACCCTCCGCGCCCGCCTCGAACGCCGTGGTCGCATGGTCGCCGGATGCCGTCGAGGACTCCCAACGGAGCGTTCGGCAGGCGAGTTCGAACGCCGCCATCGAAGCGCCTTCCTCCCCATGGGCTCGCACCAGTTCATTCACCGCGCCCACCAGGCAGAACGGCGCGCGTTGCCAGACAGAAGTGCGCGGTGTTCTTCAGGGACGAGGCGGGCGGCTGGAAGGCTCTGCCACCGCGTGATGCTGGACGAGGCCCCTCAGCCGAGAAAGCGCGTGGCGTGGCGGACGGCGGTGATGGCGTGCCGGTCGTCGGTGGCGCGGGTGGCGATGGCGATCTCCACGGGCGGTCCGTCGAGCGGGACGAACCGGACGTCCGGGTGTGGGTAGAAGCGGCTGGCGGCCTCGGCGTGCAGGGCTATGCGGCCGGTTGTCACCACGGCTGACGGTATGGCGGCGGGGTTGCGCAGGGCGCCACGGCTGTGGGACCCGTCGGCGGCGGGGCTGGCCCATGCTTCGAGCGCGGGATGGGCGCGGGCGGTAGGCAGCCACGGGCTGTCACTGACGTCGGCCTCGGTCAGACGGTCGGCGTCGGCGAAAGGGGAGCGGGCGGGGACGACCACGACCCGGGGCATGGTCAGGGCGTGCTCGAAGACGAGCCCGTCGACGGGGCCGACGTACTGGACGATGCCCACGTCGACCCGGTGGCTGCGGACCGCTTCGTACTGGTCGACCAGGTCCAGTTCGGCGTAGGAGAAGGCGATTTCGGGATCGTGTCCGTGCACCGCCGCGGTCAGGTCCGTCCAGCGTTCGGCGAGTCCGAATCCCAGGACGCCCAGCGTGAGGAGCTTTTCGTCGGCGGTGCGGCGGCGGTTTTGTTCGGTGAGGGAGTCCGCGGTGTCGAGCAAAGTCCGGGCCTCGGCGATCAGCCGCTCTCCCTCAGGGGTGAGCGCCACCCGGCGGCTGGTGCGTTCGAAGAGCTGGGTGCCCAGTTCCCGTTCCAGCCGCTGGATGTGGCGGCCGAAGGGCTGGGGGCTGATGTAGTGCCGCTGCGCGGCCCTGCCGAAGTGCAGTTCCTCCGCCAGTGTCACCGCGTAGCGGAGTGCCCGGATGTCCATCCCTGTGCCTCCGTGCCTCCCGCTCCGTACCGCCGGTGCTTCCGTCTACGTCAGAGGAGGTCGAGCCGTCAACCCCTCGGGCACGGCCGGTTCACAACCATTTCGGCTGATGATCCCCGGCTTCCTCCTCTGGTGAGGTGAGTCCACGGGAGGCACTGCCTCCGTGGCTCGGATGACGAAGGAGTCATCATCATGGCTCGGCATCGCGTTGTGCTGCGCGGCGGCACCGTCCTCACCATGGATCCGCACCTGGGAAACCTGCCCCGAGGTGACGTGCTGATCGAGGACGGTGTGATCGCCACGGTGGCACCGGCTCTCTCCGTCGAGGAGGCGGAGACGGTGGACGTCACGGGACACATCGTGGCACCCGGCATGATCGACACACACCGGCACACCTGGCAGACGCAGCTGCGCGCCCTGTGCGCCGACTGGACCCTGGCGGACTACCTGTTCGGCATCCGGCTCGGCGTCTCACCGGCCTACCTCGCCGAGGACGTCCACCTGGGCAATCACCTCGGCGCCCTGGACGCCCTGAATTCCGGCGTCACCACGATCCTGGACTTCTCGCACTGCAACAACACACCCGAGCACGCCGACGCCGCGATCACCGGGCTGCGGGACGCGGGAATCCGCGCAGTGTTCGGCTACGGCTTCTTCGAGTCGAACCCGCTCCAGCCGCCGCACTTCACCGACCACGCCTTGCGCCTCGCGGACTTCCGGCGCGTCGCCGACACCCACTTCCCGAGCCGGGACGCACTGCTGACCCTCGGGGTGGCGCTCACCGAGTACGGCACGCTGCCGTTCGACACCACCCGCGCCGAGATCGCCGCCGCCCGCGAACGCGACGCGCTGATCGTCACGCACACCGGCTGCGTGTGGTCACTGCCGAGCGGCGTGCGCGAATTCGCCGCGGCGGGCCTGCTCGGACCGGACCAGGTCCACGTGCACTGCAACACCCTCACCGACGAGGAGTGGCGCCTGCTGGCCGACCACGGCGCCAAGCTGTCGATCTCGGTGGAGACCGAACTCAACATGGGCATGGGCCGCCCCGCCTTCGCCGCCGCCCGCCGGCACGGCATCAAACCGACCCTGTCCTGCGACATCGTCTCCCTCAACACCGGCGACCTGTTCACCCAGACCCGCATGGGCCTGGCCTTCCAACGCTGGGCCGACACCGAGAACCTCAACCTCACCAGCGGGGACCCCACCGCGGTGACCATCACCGCGCAGGAGGCACTGGCCTGGACCACCGTCAACGCGGCCGAGGCGATCGGACTCGATCACCGCATCGGCAGCCTCACCCCCGGCAAGCAGGCCGACATCATCGTGACCGGCGGGCCCGGCATGTCCCAGCACCCGCACCTCGACCCGGCCGGCACCCTCGTCTTCCAGACCACCCCCGCCGATGTCCGCCACGTCCTGGTCGCCGGCCGCTTCGCCAAGCGCGACGGCCGACTCACCGGCACTGACCTTCCGGCCCTGCTCGCACGGGCGGACGCCTCAGCCGAATCAGTCCTCGGCCGGCTCGCCGACGCCGGGCGCCCCCTGCCCGGTACCCCGCCGGAAGGCTGGGGCCTCATTGCCCGCATGTCCTCAGAACTCCAGGCGACTCCGGAACCCCAGCAGCCCGGACAGTGATCATGCGTTTCGTCACCTACACCGAAAGCGACGGCGACCGCGTCGGCATACTCGACGCCGACGATCTTGTCCACGCGCTCCCACCCGGTATCCGTCTCATCGACCTGCTCGACGACCCGCAGCGATTGCACAACGCCGCAGACAACGCGCTGCGCGATCCCCATACTGTGCACCCCTACGCCTCGCTCAGGCTGCGGGCGCCGATTCCCCAGCCGCCGACCGTGCGGGACTTCATGACCTTCGAGAGCCACGTCGAGGGCGTGGCCAGACTGGGCGGACCAGAGGCAGGCCCGCCCGAGCAGTGGTACGAGGCGCCGGCCTTCTACTTCACCAACCCCTACGCCATCCACGGCCCGCAGGACGGCGTGCGCATCCCGCCGGGCTGCACGCGCTTCGACTTCGAACTCGAGGTCGCCGCCGTGATCGGGCGAGGCGGCCGGGACCTGAACGTCGACGAGGCCGAGTCCCACATCGCCGGATACGTCCTCATGAACGACTGGTCCGCGCGCGACCTGCAATTCACGGAAATGCAGGTCCGCCTCGGCCCCGCCAAGGGCAAGGACAGCGCCACCACGCTCGGCCCGGTGTTCGTCACCCCCGACGAACTGGAGCCCTACCGGGCGGGCAACGCCTACAACCTGCGGATGACGGCCGCCGTCAACGGCACCGTCGTTGGCCAGGACGTATGGAGCAACATGGCCTTCAGCTACGCCCAGATGATCGCCTACGCCTCGCGGGGCACCGAGGTCCGCACCGGCGACATCTTCGGTTCCGGGACCTGCGGCGGCGGCTGCCTGGCCGAACTGTGGGGACGCCACGGGTTCAACGCCCACCCTCCCCTGGCCCCGGGCGACACCGTCACCCTCAGCGTCGAGCACCTGGGTACCCAGACCTGTCGCGTGACCGAGCGTGCCGAGCACCCCGTCGGCGATCTGCGGGCCACCTCGCACCCGCACGTCCTCGCACCCCACGGAGGCCACCGATGACCCCCACCCAGAGCCCGGCACCGGACGCGGCAGGCACCGCCCACGCCGTGGCCCCCGGCGTGTACGCCTGGATACAGCACGACGGCTCCTGGTGGATCAACAACGCCGGGTTCGTCATCACCGACGACTACACCGTCCTCATCGACACCTGCGCCACCGAGAACCGCACCCGGGACCTGCTGGGCGCCATCGGCCAGGCAGCACCGGGCACACCGATCCGCTACCTGGTCAACACCCACCTGCACGGCGACCACACCCACGGCAACAGCCTGCTGCCCCGCACGACGGTGGTCATCGCGCACGAAACCACCCGCGAAGGCATCCTGACCGACACCGTCATCGACGGCTGCCCGCCGATCTGGCAGCCCGTGCCCGACTGGGGCGCGGTCACCCGGCGCGCCCCGGATCTCACCATCCGCACAGCACTCACCCTGCACAGCGACAGCCATCCGATCCAACTCCACCACCCCGGCCACCCCGCGCACACCAACGGCGACCTGATCGCCTGGCTCCCCGAACAACGCGTGCTGTTCGCCGGAGACCTGCTCTTCCACCGCGTCACCCCGCTGGTGTTCATGGGCTCCCTGGACGGCGCCCTGCGCTCCCTGGACTGGATCGCCTCCTTCGCACCCGAACACGTGGTACCGGGCCACGGCCCCGTCATCGACGCACACGCCCTGCCGGCGGTGCTCGACCAGCACCGCGCGTACTACCGACTCGTACACACCACCGCGCAGGCCGGCCTGCGCGACGGCCTCACACCCCTGCAAGCGGCGCGCACCTGCCCCCTCGGCCCCTTCGCCGACCTGCCCGACGCGGAACGCATCGTCCTCAACCTGCACCGCGCCTACGCCGACACCACCGGCCACCCCTTCGACCTGCCCCAGGCATTCACCGACGCGATCACCTACAACTCGGGCCCCCTGCACACCCGGGTCTGACCGGCGTCGGCCTACCTCACGCAGCGCGCATTGCCCCACCACCACCTGAAAAGGCTGCACGTGAACAAAGTCCGCGACACCGCCGCCGAGGCGGTCGCCGACATCCCCGACGGCGCCTCACTGGCCGTCGGCGGCCTCAGCGGCGGCGTGCCCGAAGTCCTCATCCGCGCCCTTCACACACAGGGCGCGAGCGGGCTGCGGGTCGTCTCCAACAACTGCGGCGTGGACGGCTGCGGCCTCGGTGTCCTGCTTGCCTCCGGCCGGATCGCCCGCGTCACCGGCTCCTACGTGGGCAAGAACAAGGAGTTCGCCCGCCAATACTTGTCCGGCGAACTGGAAGTGGAACTCGTGCCGCAGGGCACGCTCGCCGAACGTCTGCGGGCCGGCTGCGCCGGCATCCCCGCCATTTACACCACGACGGGCATAGGCACCCAAGTTGCCCAGGCCGGACTGCCCTGGCGCTACGCCCCCGACGGGGGGCCGTACTCCCGCCGTACGCCAGCCGAGCTTGTCGAGGGACAGCCGGCCGCGAGCAGGGTGCCCTCCTGGGCCGTTTCCAGTACGGGCAGTTTTCCCGCACGCTGCGACAGGGCCGCAGATCCACGCCCACGCTTGGAACGTTCCCGGCCACATCACCGTCGCCCACTACCCACAGCAGCGCGCCTCGCAGGCGACCCTTCCGGATACCTGCGGCCTCAACGCGGCCTCAATCCCGCCCTCGGCCCCTCGTTCAGGCCGCCGTTGCGGCCCAGCCGAACCAAGGTCCGCCCATTCCCGCAGGTCAGGACGGCACCAACCACGGCCGTCGCAGACACCGTTGAACTTGTGAGCAGCGGATTCAGTCCGTTGTCCCAAAGTCCTGAATCCGCACACCCGCTGAGACGTTTCCGCAGGTCAGAGACCTGCACAGTGGGGCGGGTGGGACTCGAACCCACGGCCGACGGATTATGAGTCCGCTGCTCTAACCGGCTGAGCTACCGCCCCGTCTACGGCGCGTCGCGCACATTTGTGCGCGCCGTCTGCCGCAGCATAGCCGCTCATACGATCTCCTGCTTCGGGTGGTCGGCTACGCATGACCATGAGGACAGCGCCGCAGGCTGGACGGTTCCGCCGGACATGAAAAAGGACCCCTGAGGGGTCCTCTTCCGCTGCTCTCCCGACTGGACTCGAACCAGTAACCTGCCGGTTAACAGCCGGCTGCTCTGCCAATTGAGCTACGGAAGACCGAGCTCCCCCGACTGGACTCGAACCAGTAACCTGCCGGTTAACAGCCGGCTGCTCTGCCAATTGAGCTACGGAGGATTGTCTCGTTGCATCGAACGTACCTCCCTGGGTATCCGCCAGAGGGCAGGCGCTCGCTGCGACACATACATTAGCGCAAGCAGGGGGGTGCTTCGCCAATCGGTTCCTCCCCCGTGACCGATGCCGACTCAAGGGAAGGGTGGCCGTCATGCGCTATCGACTGACGTTCGTTGCCGGACTGGCCCTGGGATACGTCCTGGGCACACGTGCCGGGCGTGAGCGTTACGAGCAGTTGAAGAAGTCCGCGCGGGAGATCGCCCAGAACCCCGCGGTGCGCAACACCGCGGAGTCGGCCGCCCAGCAGAGCCGGCAGTTCGCGGGCAAGGCCTACCACGTGGTGAGCGAGCGGGTCGGTGACCGCGTCCCGGACTCGGTGGCCGAGCGCGTACGGCATCTGCGCGAGCGCAACACGAACGGCGCGGCGGCTCACGACGACTGGGGCACCAGCAACACGTAGGCGCTCCGCTGGGTTCGGCAGTTCCAAGCTGCGGGTTCGTTGTGGCTGGTCGCGCAGTTCCCCGCGCCCCTAAGAGGCCTGCGGCCTCCTAAGGGGCGCGGTACCGCACCAGGCAGCCGAACGGAGTGCCCTGCGCCACGTGCACGACTCAGTACCGGCAACACATAGCAGGTCAGGGCACAAGCGGTACGGGTGCCTCCGGCAGAGCGGCGCGGTGGGCTCCGGCGGTACGGCAGAATTTCCGCCATGGGGATAGTCGCCGGGCTGGACAGTTCGCCCGATTTCACTCGCATCGTCGTCTGCGACGCGGACAGCGGAGCTGTGCTCCGGCAGGGGTACGCTCCGCATCCGCTCGACGGCGCCGAGGGCGGTCGGCCCTCGGACGTCGACCCGCAGGCCTGGCTGCTGTCCCTGGGTGAGGCGGCGGGCGGGGGGCTGCTCGAAGGCGTGCAGGCCATCGGCGTCTCCGCGCAGCAGAACGCGCTCGTCCCGTTGGACACGCAGGGCAATACGGTGCGCCCGGCGCTGGTCGGCGGGGACAAGCGGGCGCAGGTCAGCGCCGCCGAACTGGTCGACGCGCTCGGTGGCCGGGAGGCCTGGGCGCAGGCCGTGGGCACTGTGCCGGGGGCGGCGCAGCCGGTGACCAAGCTGCGCTGGATGGTCAAGAACGAGCCGGACGCCGCGCTGCGCACGGCCATGCTCATGCAGGCGCACGACTGGCTGGTGTGGCAGCTGCTCGGCAGACCGGCCCGCCGGACCACGGACCGGGGCGATGCCTCCAGTACGGGGTACTGGTGCGCGGTGAACGGTGCGTACCGGCCCGATCTGGTCGAGCTGGCGCTCGGGCATCAGGCGCTGCTGCCCGACGTGCTCGGTCCTTCGGAGGCCGCGGGGACGACGCCCGAGGGGCTGCTGATCTCGGCGGGGACGGGCGAGACGATGGCTGCGGCGTTCGGCCTGGGGATCGGGCTCGGTGACGCGGTGGTGTCGCTCGGCGCCTCCGGGTCCGTGATGGCCGTACACCACGAGGCGCTGGTCGATCCGTCCGGGATGATCACCTCGCTCGCGGACGCGACGGGCATGCATCTGCCGGTCGTCACCACGCTGAATGCCGTACGGGTGCTGCGCGGGAGTGCCGAACTCCTCGGGCTGCCCGACCTGGAAAGCCTGTCAGACCTGGCGATGAAGTCGACGCCGGGCGCCCATGGACTCGTACTGCTGCCGTATCTGGAAGGTGAGCGGGTGCCCGCTCTGCCGCATGTGGCGGGGACGCTGGCGGGGCTGCGGCGGGAGTCGATGCGGCCCGAGCATCTGGCTCGGGCGGCGTTCGAGGGCATGCTGTGCGGACTCGCGGACGCGCTGGACGTGCTGCGCCGACGGGGCGTGGAGGTGCGGCGGATCTTTCTGCTGGGTCCGGCCGCCGAGTTGCCGGCCGTGCAGGCCTGTGCGCCCTCGCTGCTCGGCGTGCAGATCGTGGTGCCGCAGCCCGCGGACTACGCGGCGATCGGTGCGGCGCGGCAGGCCGCCTGGGCGCTCGGCGTCTCGCAGGGCACCCTCGATCCACGGCAGCCGCCCGCCTGGCAGGGCGCGACCGCGCAGGTCCTGGACCCCGGCGACGAGGTGGCGGTGGGGGCGGCGGTGCGGCAGCAGTACACGTCGGTACGGGACCAGACCCACCCGGGGGCTGTCAGGCTCTGACCGCACGACCCGGCCGATGGCCGCGCGAGGGAAGCCTGGCCGTGCGAAGGATGCCGGAATCGGGCGTTCCGGATGCTTTGAGAGGTTCTTGAAGCGCTGTCGGGTTAATTGGCTGGGGTAACGCCGGTGGAGTGTCCGACGATGGGGCGTGGTGCGTCACCACTCACCCCTGTCGCCGACTCCGAGAGACCAGCGTGCTCATACGACTCCTCCGTGCCCATCTCAGGCCGTACAAGAAGGCCATCGCCTTACTGGTACTGCTGCAGTTCCTCCAGACCTGCGCCACCCTCTATCTGCCCACCCTGAACGCGGACATCATCGACGACGGGGTCGTGAAGGGCGACACGGGCTACATCCTGTCCTTCGGGGCGTTGATGATCGGCGTCTCGCTGGCGCAGGTCGTCTGCAACATCGGTGCCGTCTACTACGGCGCCCGTACGGCCTCGGCGGTTGGCCGGGACATCCGGGCCGGCGTCTTCGACCGGGTGCAGTCGTTCTCCGCGCGTGAGGTCGGCCACTTCGGGGCGCCGTCGCTGATCACCCGCACCACGAACGATGTGCAGCAGGTGCAGATGCTGGCCCTGATGACGTTCACGCTGATGGTGTCGGCGCCCATCATGTGCGTGGGCGGCATCGTCATGGCGCTCGGTCTGGACGTACAGCTGTCCGGAGTGCTCGTCGCCGTGGTGCCCGTCCTCGGCATCAGCGTGACGTTGATCGTGCGGCGGCTGCGCCCGCTGTTCCGCACCATGCAGGAGCGGCTCGACAACGTGAACCGGGTGCTGCGCGAGCAGATCACCGGCAACCGCGTCATCCGCGCCTTCGTCCGGGACACCTACGAGGAGGAGCGCTTCCGTAAGGCCAACGTCGACCTCACCGAGGTGTCGCTGGGCACCGGGCGGATTCTGGCGCTGATGTTCCCGATCGTCATGACGGTGGTGAACGTCTCGTCGATCGCGGTGGTGTGGTTCGGCGCACATCGCATCGACAGCGGCGGGATGGAGATCGGCGCGCTGACCGCGTTTCTCGCCTATCTGATGCAGATCGTGATGGCCGTGATGATGGCCACCTTCATGTTCATGATGGTGCCGCGCGCCGAGGTCTGCGCCGAGCGCATCCAGGAGGTCCTGGACACGAGGAGCAGTGTGGTGCCTCCGAAGGCTCCTGTACGGGAACTGCGGCGGCACGGTCATCTGGAGGTCCGCGGGGCCGGTTTCCGTTACCCGGGTGCCGAGGAGCCGGTGCTGAAGTCCATCGACCTGGTGGCGCGGCCCGGTGAGACGACCGCCGTGATCGGGTCGACCGGCAGCGGCAAGTCGACGCTTCTCGGGCTGGTCCCGCGCCTGTTCGACGCCACGGACGGTGAGGTCCTCGTCGACGGTGTGGACGTACGGACCCTTGAACCGCGGCTGCTGGCGCGGACCGTGGGCCTCGTACCGCAGAAGCCGTATCTGTTCGCGGGCACGGTGGCCACGAACCTGCGGTACGGGAATCCGGACGCGACCGACGAGGAGCTGTGGCACGCGCTGGAGGTGGCGCAGGCCAAGGACTTCGTTCAGCGGCTGGAGAACGGGCTCGACTCCCCCATCGCGCAGGGCGGCACCAATGTGTCGGGTGGTCAGCGGCAGCGGCTCGCGATCGCCCGGACCCTCGTACAGCGCCCGGAGATCTATCTCTTCGACGACTCGTTCTCCGCGCTCGACTACGCGACGGACGCGGCCCTGCGTACGGCGCTGGCGCGGGAGACCGCCGAGGCGACCGTCGTGATTGTCGCGCAACGCGTGTCGACCATTCGTGACGCCGACCGGATCGTCGTACTCGACGAGGGGCGGGTCGTGGGGACGGGTCTCCACCACGAGCTGATGGCGGACAACGAGTGCTATCGGGAGATCGTGCTCTCCCAGCTGACGGAAGCGGAGGCAGCCTGATGGCCGGGCCCATGGGGCGGATGATGGCCGGGGGCGGCCCCGACCAGCAGTCGATGGACTTCAAGGGATCCGGGAAACGGCTGCTCGCGCAGTTCAGGCCCGAACGGGCGACGATGTACGGGATGTTGCTCGCCGTCGTCCTGAGTGTGGGCCTGTCCGTGCTGGGCCCCTGGATCCTCGGGCGAGCGACCGACCTGGTCTTCGCGGGGATCGTCGGGCGTCAGATGCCGGAAGGCGCCACGAAGGCCGAGGTGCTGGCCTCCATGCGGGAGCGTGGTGACGGCGGTATGGCCGACATGCTCTCCGGTACGGACTTCACGCCGGGCAAGGGCATCGACTTCACCGCGGTCGGCGAGGTGCTGGGGCTCGCGCTGCTGGCGTTCACGGCGGCCGGGCTGCTGATGGCCGTGGCGACGCGGCTGGTCAACCGGGCCGTCAACATGACCGTGTACCGGATGCGGGAGGACGTGCAGACGAAGCTGTCGCGGCTGCCGCTGTCGTACTTCGACCAGCGGCAGCGCGGTGAGGTGCTCAGCCGGGCGACCAACGACATCGACAACATCGGTCAGACGCTGCAGCAGTCGCTGGGCCAGCTCGTCAACTCGCTGCTCACCATCGTCGGCGTACTCGCGATGATGTTCTGGGTGTCGCCGCTGCTGGCGCTGGTCGCGCTGGTGACGGTGCCGTTGTCGTACGTCGTCGCCAAGTCGGTCGGCAAGCGGTCGCAGCCGCACTTCGTACAGCAGTGGCGGTCCACCGGCAAGCTCAACGCGCACATCGAGGAGATGTACACCGGGCACACGCTCGTCAAGGTCTTCGGGCGGCAGGACGAGTCGGCGGCGCAGTTCGCGGAGCAGAACGACAAGTTGTACGAGGCCGGGTTCAAGGCGCAGTTCAACAGCGGGGTCATGCAGCCGCTGATGATGTTCGTGTCGAACCTGAACTATGTGCTGGTGGCGGTGGTCGGCGGGCTGCGGGTGGCCTCCGGCGCTCTGTCGATCGGTGATGTGCAGGCCTTCATCCAGTACTCGCGGCAGTTCTCGATGCCGCTCACCCAGGTCGCGTCGATGGCGAACCTCGTGCAGTCGGGAATCGCGTCGGCGGAACGCATCTTCGAGCTGCTCGACGCGGAGGAGCAGGAGGCGGATCCCGTGCCCGGGGTTCGGCCGGAGGAGGTACGGGGGCGGGTCGCGCTGGAGAACGTGTCGTTCCGGTACGACCCCGAGAAGCCGCTCATCGAGGACCTGTCCCTGAAGGTCGAGCCCGGCAACACGGTCGCCATCGTGGGCCCGACGGGGGCGGGCAAGACGACGCTGGTGAATCTGCTGATGCGATTCTACGAGGTCACGGGCGGGCGGATCACGCTCGACGGGGTCGACGTCGCGAAGATGTCCCGCGACGAGTTGCGGGCCGGGATCGGGATGGTGCTCCAGGACACCTGGCTGTTCGGGGGGACGATCGCGGAGAACATCGCTTACGGGGCCTCTCGCGAGGTAACGCGCGGGGAGATCGAGGAGGCGGCGCGGGCGGCTCACGCGGACCGGTTCATTCGTACGCTGCCGGATGGCTACGACACCGTGATCGACGACGAGGGGTCGGGGGTGAGCGCGGGTGAGAAGCAGCTGATCACGATCGCGCGGGCGTTCCTGTCCGATCCGGTGATCCTGGTCCTTGACGAGGCGACGAGCTCGGTCGACACCCGGACCGAGGTGCTGATCCAGAAGGCGATGGCGAAGCTGGCGCATGGGCGGACGTCGTTTGTGATCGCGCATCGGCTGTCGACGATTCGGGACGCCGACACGATTCTGGTGATGGAGAACGGGGCGATTGTGGAACAGGGCGCCCATGGGGAGCTGTTGGCGGCGGACGGTGCGTACGCGCGGCTGTACAAGGCGCAGTTCGCAGAGGCGGCGGTGGAGGTGGACTGAGTGGGCTGAGGAGGCGCCTGGTGCCGCTGCGCGTGTCGCAGCGGCACCCGCGGGTTCAGTCCAGGTAGCCCCGCAGCTGGTCCGCGAACGCATGGTCACGCAGCTTGTTCAGCGTCTTCGACTCGATCTGGCGGATGCGCTCCCGCGTGACGCCGAAGATCCGGCCGATCTCCTCCAGCGTGCGCGGGCGCCCGTCCGCGAGGCCGTAGCGGAGTTGAACTACCTTGCGTTCGCGTTCGCCCAGGGTCGACAGCACCGCCTCCAGGTGCTCCCTGAGGAGAAGGAAGGCCGCCGACTCCACGGGAGATGTCGCGTCGCCGTCCTCGATCAGGTCGCCCAGCGCCACGTCGTCCTCCTCGCCCACCGGGGCGTGCAGGGACACCGGCTCCTGGGCCAGGCGCAGGACCTCGCTGACCCGCTCGCTCGGCAGGTCGAGCTGGCCGGCGACCTCTTCGGGGGTCGGCTCGTAGCCGCGTTCCTGGAGCATGCGGCGTTGCACGCGGACGACACGGTTGATCAACTCGACGACGTGAACGGGGACTCGTATGGTCCGGGCCTGGTCGGCGAGGGCCCGGGACATGGCCTGCCGGATCCACCAGGTCGCGTACGTCGAGAACTTGTACCCGCGGGCGTAGTCGAACTTCTCGACGGCCCTGATCAGGCCCAGGTTTCCCTCCTGGACGAGGTCGAGCATGGTGAGCCCGCGGCCCACGTACCGCTTCGCGACCGAGACCACGAGCCGCAGGTTGGCCTCGATGAGGCGGCGCTTGGCCATCCGCCCCATGACCACCAACTTGTCGAGGTCCAGGGCGAGTTGGCTGTTCAGCTCGGGAGCCGGGGTTCGCGCCAGCTTCTCCTCGGCGAAGAGGCCCGCCTCGACGCGGCGCGCGAGCTCGACCTCTTCGGCGGCAGTGAGGAGGGGGATGCGGCCGATTTCGCGCAGGTACTGGCGGAACAGGTCCGAGGACGGGCCACCGGTGTCGGCCGTACGGCCACGGGGTGGCAGCGCCTCGACAGGCGGCTCGGGAGCCTCGGTCTCGACGGCTGTCTCTACGGCCGTCCCGGCAGCACCGGCACGCGGCTTGTCGGGATCCGGCGGCGGGTCCCCCGACTCGGTTTCGGGATGGTGCGCGACGCGGTTCTGTTGCGGAACCGCCGGGACGACGTCCGCCTCCGCGTCCGTCGTGGTCTCGGTCTGGGTCAGGGTCTGGGTCTGCACGGGGGCGACCTCCAGGGTGATCGCTGCTGAGGCGTGCGGCAGCGGTACTTCGCGAACGGACTCGACGGCCGCGCCGCCATCCGTCCCGTACACGTTGAGCGGAACCGCGGGATGGAGGACCCGTCGCGTTCGGGTCGGCCGCGCTCCGAGGACTCAGGCACCGGAACCCAGTGTGGAGTACGACACATCCTCGCCACGAGGGGCGTGCGGTGACTTTTTGAGTCCGGTCCGTGACCGGGTGGTTACCCACACGTACGAGTGGGCTGCGAAGAGGGCAAAGGGCCCCGTCAGAGCGCTGCCGCGCCCCGTTCGCGCAAAGCCTGTCCGTACTGTTGGAGCACCCACAACTCGTTCTGTACGGCGGCCAGATGGGCCGGGTCGCCCTGGGCGCTGGCGCGGGCGAGGGTGCCCTGGACCTCGTGGATGCGGCGGTCGACGGCGCGGCGGCGCACCATGACGAGCTGATCGCCCGCGTACAGCTCGTCGACGGTCTTGCGCATGATGGCCTCTACGGCCAGCTCCGTGACCATGGCGCGGACCGCGTTGTCGGGGGCTGCCTCGCGGACCCGGATCAGATACTCCTGGGGGTCCTGTACGCCGTACTCCGCGCCGCCCGCGTCCATGATCGCCTGGCGTACGGCCGCGTACGGCGGGGCGGTGAACTCGTCGATCCCGTACGCGTCGAAGGCCGGGGAGACCAGCTCGGGGCGCTGGAGGGCAAGCTTGAGCAGCTCGCGCTCGGTGGCGTACACGGGGTTGCGGAGGTTGAGGGCAGGGCCCGAGGGGGCCTGGCGCGGTGCCATGTCGTACGAGGGCTGACGGCTGGACGTCGGCGCCGGTCCCCTGCCGCCGCGGTCGCGGGCCCAGCGTGCCAGCTGGGCCACCCGCTTGACCACGAACTGCGTGTCCAGGATGCCGAGCATGCCCGCGAGCTGTACGGCGACCTCGTGCTGGGCGCCGCTGTTCTTGATGCGGGCCACGATGGGCGCCGCCTCGTCCAGGGCGGCGGCGCGGCCCGCGGGGGTTTCGAGGTCGTAGCGGGAGGCGATCTGGCGGAGGGCGAACTCGAAGAGCGGGGTGCGGGGTTCGACCAGGTCGGCGACCGCCTCGTCGCCCTTGGCGAGGCGCAGGTCGCAGGGGTCCATGCCGTCCGGCGCGATGGCGATGTACGTCTCGGCGGCGAACTTCTGGTCGTCCTCGAAGGCGCGCAGGGCCGCCTTCTGGCCGGCCGCGTCGCCGTCGAAGGTGAAGATGACACGCGCCGAGCCGTTGTCCATCAGCAGTCGGCGGAGGATCTTGATGTGGTCGCTGCCGAAGGCCGTGCCGCAGGTCGCGATGGCGGTGGTGACGCCGGCGAGGTGGCAGGCCATGACGTCGGTGTAGCCCTCGACCACGACGGCTCGGCTGGCCTTGGCGATGTCCCTCTTGGCGAGATCGATCCCGTACAGCACCTGGGACTTCTTGTAGATCGCCGTGTCGGGGGTGTTGAGGTACTTGGGGCCGTTGTCCGCCTCGTACAGCTTCCGCGCGCCGAAGCCGACGACCTCGCCGCCGATGTCGCGGATCGGCCACATCAGCCGGCCGCGGAAGCGGTCGATGGGGCCGCGGCGGCCCTCCTGGGAGAGCCCGGAGAGGAGGAGTTCCTTGTCGGTGAAGCCCTTGCCGCGCAGATAGCGGGTGAGATGGTCCCAGCCCTGGGGGCTGTAGCCGACGGAGAAGTGCTCGGCGGCGGACTGGTCGAAGCCGCGCTCGGCGAGGAACTTGCGGCCCGTGTCGGCTTCCGGGCTGGTCGCCAGCTGTTCCACGTACCACTCGGCGGCGATCTTGTGGGCCTCGACCAGGCGGATGCGCTCGCCGCGCTGGTGGGAGGGGTTGTAGCCGCCCTCCTCGTACCGCAGCGTGATGCCCGCCTGGGCGGCCAGGCGCTCGACCGCCTCCGAGAAGGAGAGGTGGTCGATCTTCATCACGAACGTGATGGTGTCGCCGCCCTCCTGGCAGCCGAAGCAGTGGAAGAACCCCTTGCTCGGGCTGACCTGGAAGGAGGGCGACTTCTCGTCGTGGAACGGGCACAGGCCCTTGAGGTTGCCCCCGCCCGCGCCCTTCAGCTGGAGGTACTCGGACACCACGGCGTCGATCGGAACCGCGTCCCGAACCGCCTTCACGTCCTCGTCGTTGATCCTTCCGGCCACGCGTTGATTCTACGGGGCAGAACTGACACTCCTGAGGCGAGCGAGCGGCTTCTCGGCCGGGGGTCCGGGGGTTGTCCCCCGGGAATTGCAGCACGGGCGTGGTGTGACAGTCGAGTACGTCCGTCTACGTCCGTCGGTCACGAGACCAGGCTGTCCAGCGGAACGTGCGGGTCCGCCAGTGCCTCCGTGTCCACCTGAGCCCTTGAGCGGATCAGCTGTTGGATCGGCTCCGTGACGTCCCACACATTCACGTTCATCCCGGCGAGCACCTGGCCCTCCTTGATCCAGAAGGCGATGAACTGCCGCTTGCCCGCGTCTCCCCGGATCACCACTTGGTCGTACGAGCCGGGGGGCGCCCAGCCCGAGTACTCGAGCCCCACGTCGTACTGGTCGGAGAAGAAATAGGGCACCCTGTCGTACGTCAGCTCGCGGCCGAGCATCGAGCGGGCCGCCGCGGGTCCGCCGTTGAGGGCGTTGGCCCAGTGCTCGACGCGCAGCCGGGTGTCGAAGAGGGCGTGGTGGAAGGCGGCCACGTCGCCGGCCGCGAAGATGTCGGGGTCCGAGGTGCGCAGCCGTTCGTCGACCGCGATGCCGCCGCCCCGCGCACGGTCGACCAGGGTGAGGCCCGCGGCTTCGGCGAGGCCCGTGCGCGGGGCGGCGCCGGGCGCGGCGAGCACGTCGTGCGCCGGGTGTTCCTCGCCGTCGTCCGTGTGGGCCGCCAGGACCATGCCGTCCTGGCCGATGATCTCGGTGAGCCGGGCGCCGAAGTGGAAACGGACTCCGCGCTCGGCGTGCAGCTCGGTGAACATCTGGCCGATCTCGGGGCCGAGGACCGCGTGCAGCGGGGTCGGCTCGGGCTCGACGACGGTGACTTCGGCGCCGTACTCGCGGGCCGCCGCCGCGACCTCCAGGCCGATCCAGCCGGCGCCCGCGATGACGAGATGGCCGTTGTCGCGGCCGAGGGCGGCGAGGACGCCCTTGAGGCGCTCGGCGTGGGCGAGACGGCGCAGGTGGTGGACGCCCGCCAGGCCGGTCCCGGGGATGTCGAGGCGGCGGGGCTCGGCGCCGGTCGCGAGCAGCAGCTTGTCGTAGCGCACGAGCGTGCCGTCGTCGCCGAAGTGAACCGTCTTCGCGGCCGGGTCGATCACGTCGACGGTCTGGCCGAGATGCAGCTCGATGTCGTTGCGCGCGTACCAGGCGGGCTCGTGCACGAAAACGCTGTTGCGCTCCTCCTTGCCGAGCAGATAGCCCTTGGACAGCGGGGGGCGCTCGTACGGGTGGTCGCGCTCGTCACAGATCAGTATGACGCGGCCGGTGAAGCCCTCCGTCCGGAGCGTCTCGGCCGCCTTCGCGCCGGCCAGCCCTCCTCCGACGATGACGAATGTCTGATCCGCGTCGACCACTTGATGCCTCCTCGTAAATATGCCGCCATATGTGAGCCTCCCGCACGCAGCGTGGTGCGGGAAGAGGGAGTGGCCCGATCAGGCCACGGAGGGGCACGTCTGGGTGTGGGTGTCGCCTGCGGCGGGCTTTGTTCCCCAGCCCCGCCCCTTCCCGAAACTGGGGGCTCCGCCCCCAGGCCCCCGTTTTCGGCCTGAACGGCCTCGTCCTCAAACGCCGGACGGGCTTAAATCGTCAGCCGCGCGTGCAGCGATCGCGCCGACGTGTCCGTCAGGGAGGCGATCTGGTCCACGAGCACGCGTTTGCGGGCCCTGTCGTCCGGGGCCTCGTCGAACAGGGCTCGGAACTGGGGGTCCAGTCCTTCGGGCGCGCGGGCCGTGAGTGCCTCGGCCAGTTCGGCGACCATGATCCGCTGGTCGGCGCGCAGTCGCTCCTGCTCGGCGCGCTGCATGACGTACCGGTCGGCGACCGCCTTGAGGACCGCGCACTCCAGGCGGGCGTTTCCCGGTACGACCAGCTCGGCGGCGTATCGCGTGAGCCGCCCCGTGCCGTACGCCGCCCGGGTGGCGCCCTCCGCGGCCAGGCAGAAGCGGCCGATGAGCTGGCTCGTGGCGTCCTTCAGGCGGGCCTGCGCGACGGCCGATCCGTCGTAGCCGTGCGGCCACCACTCCTGGTCCAGGAGCCGGTCGAGGGCCTCGGCGAGCTCGGCGGGGTCGGTGTCGGCGGGTACGTACCGGCCGATCGCCACCGCGAAGACCGACTGCCGCTCGGGCTCCGCGTACAGGCAGCCGGGGTCGATATGGCCCGCGTGCAGTCCGTCCTCGACGTCGTGCACGGAGTACGCCACGTCGTCGGACCAGTCCATGACCTGGGCCTCGAAGCAGGTGCGGTGATCGGGGGCGCCCTTGCGGATCCAGTCGAAGACCGGCCGGTCGTCGTCGTAGACCCCGAACTTGGGTGACGTGGGGTCGGTGGGGTGGGCGCCGCGCGGCCAGGGGTACTTGGTGGCGGCGTCGAGGGCCGCGCGGGTGAGATTGAGGCCGACGCTGACGAGGTCGCCTGTTTCTTCGCTTCTCTGGAAGCGCTTGGGCTCGATGCGCGTCAGCAGTCGCAGTGACTGGGCGTTGCCCTCGAAGCCGCCGCAGTCGTGCGCGAACTCGTTCAGGGCCTGTTCGCCGTTGTGCCCGAAGGGCGGGTGGCCCAGGTCGTGCGAGAGGCAGGCCGCCTCGACGAGGTCCGGGTCGCAGCCGAGGGCGGCGCCCAGCTCGCGGCCGACCTGGGCGCACTCCAGGGAGTGCGTCAGCCGTGTACGGGGGCTTGCGTCCCAGGCCTCGATGGGGGTCTTCCCTGTTCGAGCGGAGTCGAGGACTTGGGGGAGGGTGCCGAGCGTGACCACCTGGGTCTTGCCCGCGAGGCGGCGCAGCGCGGCGGAGTGCAGCACGCGGGCGCGGTCGCGCTGGAAGGCGGTGCGGCCGGGGCGCTTGTCGGGCTCGCCGGCCCAGCGGTCGACTGACGTCGGGTCGTAGCCGGGGGGTGGGAGGTGGTTTTCGTACGGCTGGGCGGGTGCGGTGCCTTCCATGTCTCGACATTAAGCGTCGGCAGTGACAAATGGGCGCTGCCAGCTGCAGGGCGCCTACTCGTCTGCCGGGTTCTGATCGCTGGCGAGTGCGGATTGTCTGTGGCTGATCGCTCCCCCACTCTCGAATTCGCTCGAGCGGGGGGACCCCCATCGCGGCGGAGCCGCAAATTGATACAGCCCCGCGCCCCTTACAGGGGCGCTGCCCTCGCCCGGAGTCCTCAGGCGGACGCCAATTGGGGTGCTGCCGTCGTGGTCGCGGTTGCCAGTGTCTGGTCGTAGCGGTGCAGGACCAGGCGGGCCATTGCCGGGTGGGCGCCCAGTGGGGCTGCGGCTATCCAGGGGGCCGCCTCGGCGCACTCGGTGGAGAAGCGGCCGGGGGCGGTGAAGTACGAGGCGATCGCGACCCGGTGGCGGCCACGGGCGGCGAGTGCGCGGACGGCGTGCGGGACGGTGGGTGCGGCGGCGGAGGCGTACGCCGGGACGACGGGCACCCCGAGGCGCTCGGCCAGCAGCTGGGCGGTACGGCGGGTGTCGACGGCCGCTTCGGGGTCCCGGGAACCGGCGGCGGCCAGCACGATCCCGCTGCTGCGGCGGGCCGCCTCGGTCATCCGCGTCCGCCAGCCGGCCTCGACGAGCCGCGCGTACAGCGTCTCGATCAGGAGGGGGTGCGGGCCGAGCGGGGCGGCCACGCGTGTGCGTGCCTGTGCCGCTGCCGCCGCTTCGGGGATGTCCTGCTTGACGTGGTAGCCGCGGCTGAGCAGGAGGGGCACTAGGACCGCGTCACCGGTGCCGAGGGAGGCGAGCGTGTCGGGCAGCAGGGGCTCGTTCAGCTCGATGTGGCCGAGGTGCACGGGCAGTGAGGGACGCAGCTCGCGGACCTTCTCGATGAGGGCACGGATGGTGCTCAGCGCCCGCGGATCACGGCTGCCGTGGCCCACGAGGACGAGCGCGGGCGGCGCGCTGCGCCGCGTCCCGTCACGCGAGACGAGGCTGAGCTGGCTGCCGAGCTGGCTGGTGATCCGGTTCATGAGTTGCGCCGTACTGTCGAGGTGAGCGCTCCGGAGGTGCTGGCCACCGGGGCGCGTGGTGGACTCGTCGCGAGGTGTGTTCGACGCCGTCATGAACTGATGGTGGCGGTACGACGTTGCCGCCCCGTTGCGCGGGAATGACGGGTGTTTTCCGGGGGTTCACGGCGAGGGACGGGAGGTCGTGAGGTGGCTCGGGAGCCGGAGGGGAACCGGATCACCCCTCCCCACGTTCCCTTCTACAAGGCCACTGACCTGGGAGGATACCGGATGCGCCACCTGAGGCTGGGCAAGCTGCGGCTGCTTCGACCGCGGCTGCTGCGTCTCTTCCCCCTGCTGAGGCCGCGGTTGCCGCGCACCCGTGCCGGGCAGCGGCGGGCCGTGCAGGCGGTGATGCTCGGGTGCGTACTGGCGCTGCTCCCCGCGACCTGGCTGTTCCTGGCGGCGGACGACCGGTTGCGGACCACACGGGATGTGCCGCGGACCGAGGTGGCGATGGTGTTCGGAGCCGGACTGCGCGGCGAGGAGCCCTCCCCGTACCTCGCCCACCGCCTGGACGCGGCGGCCGAGCTGTACCGCTCGGGCCGTATCGAGGTCGTCCTGGTCACCGGCGACAACAGCCGCGAGGACTACGACGAGCCGGACACCATGCGTACCTACCTCACCGAGCGCGGCGTCCCCGGCCGCCGCATCGTCAGCGACTACGCCGGCTTCGACACCTGGGACTCCTGCGTCCGCGCCAAGAAGATCTTCGGTGTCGACGAGGCCGTACTCATCAGCCAGGGCTTCCACATCCGCCGTGCGGTCGCCCTGTGCCAGGAGGCGGGCGTCACGTCGTACGGCGTTCCGGCACAGGGCGACCGGAAGAACGCGACCTGGTACTACGGCACCGTCCGGGAGCTCTTCGCGGCGAGCAAGGCGGCCACGGAAGCGCTGTTCGAGCCCGATCCCCGGTTCCTGGGGCCGCGGGAACCGGGGGTGGCACGGGCTCTGGCGACGACGAGGCCGTGATCAGTACTCCAGTTCGGGGCGCAGGGGGCCGCCGACCGCGTGGAGGTGCCGCAGCACCTGGGCGTAGGACTCGATGAGTCCGGTCTCGTGGTAGGCGATGTCGTGCCGGGCACAGAACGTGCGCACGAGTTCCTGGGCATGGCGCAGGCTGGGCCGCGGCATGGAGGGGAACAGGTGGTGTTCGATCTGGTAGTTCAGCCCGCCGAGCGCGAAGTCGGTGAGGCGTCGGCCGCGGATGTTGCGTGAGGTCAGTACCTGCCGGCGCAGAAAGTCGATCTTGTCGTCCTTGGCGAACATCGGCATGCCCTTGTGGTTGGGGGCGAACGAGCACCCCATGTACAGCCCGAACAGCCCTTGGTGCACGGCGATGAAGCACAGAGCCTGGACCGGGGGCAGTACCCAGAACACGGCGGTGAGATAGCCGACGAGGTGCGCCGTCAGCATGCCCGCCTCGGCGATCTTGGTCGTCCGCGAGTCACGGCTACCGCTGCGGTCGAGCATCGCCTTCACCCCGGCGACGTGCAGGGCGAGTCCTTCCAGGAGCAGCATCGGGAAGAACAGCCAGGCCTGGTGGCGGCCCAGCCAGGCGTACGCTCCGCTGCGCACGCGGGCCTGGTCCTCGGTGAAGGCGATCGCGCCGTCGGCGATGTCAGGATCGCGGTCGATGTAGTTGGGGTGGGCGTGGTGCCGGTTGTGCTTGGAGATCCACCAGCCGTAGCTGAGACCGATGAGCAGATCGGCGTGCACGCGGCCGAGCAGGTTGTTGACGCGCTTGGAGCCGGCGATCTGGTGATGGCCGGCGTCGTGCCCGATGAACCCGGTCTGGGTGAACATCACCGCGAGGAAGGCGGCGGTCAGCAGCTGCCACCACGACTCTCCGATCAGGGCGAACGCGGTCCATCCGGCGGCCAGCAGAAGCAGGTTCGCGCCGACCTTGACGGAGTAGTAGCCCAGGCGCCGCTTCAGCAGCCCGCGCTGCTTCACCTCACGGGACAGCGCGGCGTAGTCGCTGCCCCGGCCGCTGGGCGGGGGTTCTGACGTCTCGGGGTGCTGGTCCGCCGGATCCGTGCCCCGGTCGATGATTTCAGTGGTCACGGTTTTCCTCTCGGGATGCGCGGAATGCGCGGGCCGATTCCGTCGGCGCGGGGGCAGGGCGCCGGAACGGGAAGCCCTTCGGGAAGCCCTTACGGAGACAGCGCGAAGCAGGCCCGCGCGTGCGGGCCTGCTTCGGCGAGGGTGTCCTCAGAGCGCGCGGACCTGGTCGGCCTGCATGCCCTTGGGGCCCTGGGTGGCGGTGAACTCCACCCGCTGGTTCTCCTCCAGGGAGCGGAAACCACCCGTGTCGATCGCCGAGTGGTGGACGAAGAGGTCGGCGCCGCCGTCATCGGGGGCGATGAAGCCGAAACCCTTGTCCGGGTTGAACCACTTCACGGTTCCTTGAGCCATGTGATGTCTCCTTCGAGATGACGAGTAGTGCGGAATACGCGCGCTCGCGCGATCCCGGGCTGCTGGTCGTCCGCCGTCGAAGAAAACCCCCGAAAACGACGAAGCGCCCGCTGTCAGAACTCCGCGGGCGCTCACACGTTCGCAAACTTCAACTACAACCACTGCCTAGAACGTCCGGAGGGCCGGGAACGTTCCCGGCCCCCTGGACTCTCGGTGAGGGCAGGGGCGGCGGAGCGGGAGAACCCGCCCGCCGCCCGCGCTCAACCGTCTGCAGCCCTGGTCAGCGCCCCTTGAAAACAGGCCTCCTCTTCTCCAGGAACGCGCTCATGCCCTCCCCCTGGTCCTCAGTCGCGAACAGCGCATGGAACACACGCCGCTCGAAGACGAGCCCGTCGCGCAGGCCGGTTTCCAGGGCGCGGTCGACCGACTCGCGGGCCGCCGTGACGGCCGGGCGGCCGTAGGAGGCGATGGTTTCGGCGGCTTCCGTCGCCTCGGTCAGGACCCGGTCGTCGGGTACGACCCGCGACACGAGGCCCGCGGTCTCCGCCTCGCGGGCGTCCATCGTGCGGCCCGTGAGGACCAGGTCCATGGCCTTGGCGCGGCCGACCAGGCGGGTCAGCCGCTGGGTGCCGCCGATGCCGGGGATCACGCCGAGCTTGATCTCCGGCTGGCCGAACACCGCCGACTCGCCCGCGATGATCAGGTCGCACATCATCGCGAGTTCGCAGCCACCGCCCAGTGCGTAGCCGTTGACGGCCGCGATCTTCGGCGTACGGAATCCGGCGAACTCCTCCCAGGCCGCGAAGTAGTCCTCCGCGGCCATGTCCACGGCCGACTTCCCGGCCATCTCCTTGATGTCGGCACCGGCCGCGAAGACCTTCTCCGAACCGGTGACGACGAAGCAGCCGACGTCCGGGTCGCGGTCCAACGGGCGCAGTGCGTCGAGGAGTTCGGCCAGCAGCTCGCTGCTGAGGGCGTTCAGGACGTGCGGCCGGTGGAGTCGTACGGTGACGACGCGGTCGTGGCGTTCGATCTTGAGGGTGTTCATCGACTCTCCCTCTCTCCTTCTCCAGGTGGTCTGTCACGAGTCCCAGATCGCGCCGTACGCGGGAATGCCGCGCCGTTCGAGACCGTGTACGACCTGCCAGGTCAGCTTCTTGTTGGAGATGCAGATGACGGCTTCGGCACCGAAGTCGCGGTACGCGGTGTACGCGAGCCGCACCATGTCCGGTTTGCCGTGCTGCGAGGTGTCCCAGACCAGCGCGTTCGGCTGGACGGCGAGGATCTCGTCGACCAGTTCGTCGCCATAGGTCCTGCGGGGATCGCGCGTCGCCCACACGAGCCGTGAGGGCACCTCGGCGGCCAGCAGATGGGGCAGGCAGGGACCGATACCGCTGCCGGTGGCGACGTAGATCACCTTGCTGAACAGGGTCTCGATATTGGCGACCCCGGCCGTGGTGATGCCCTTGACCCAGACCTTCGGGGGCGCGTCGTCGATGAACGAGCCCGTCCAGTCGCCCGCGCGGGAGATGGTCAGCCGGAAGCCGGGCCGGCCGGGTGAGGGCACGTTGGCGAAGGAGTGCCACTCGGTGAGCGGGCTGCGGCTGATGGCGGTGGAGGAGCCCGCGAAGGGGGTCACGCCATGGCCGAAGCGGGCCAGCGCGACGTGCGAGGAGGGCCGTTCGATCCGTACGTCCACCTTGCGCAGCCGCAGCCAGGGCAGGGCGACGCTGAAGGTGACCACGGCCAGCACCCCGAGGGCGAGCGGGCCCTGGGCGCCCAGCAGCGTGTGCGTCCAGAACAGTGCGAGCGCCGTCCAGCCGCCGAAGCGGTGGATCTTCTCGAAGTGGTCGTGGAAGCGGGAGCGGAAGGGCGGCAGGGCGGTGGCGACGATGCCGACGAGCAGCGCGACAAGTACCCAGCTCACCGTGATGAGCGGCACGTCGGCGCCGTCGACGGTCACCACGACCGCCCCCGCGAGGAACCACACCGCTCCCGCCAGCGCCCCGCCCACGTGCAGTCCGCCGAAGTGGTACACCTTCCCGAGCGTCCACCGCACCTTCAGCGGCCAGCTCGTCGGCGCCCGGGTCGCCAGCCGGAAGAAGAGGTTGATGACGTACTGCTGGCGTACGACCACGGCGAGCGCGAGGTTCACGAGGGACGCGTATCCGATGGTTTCGGCGCTCGGGGCCCAACTCACCCCCAGAAAGCCGAGGTTGGCGAGAAGCACCAGGGCCGCCAGGCGGTTGTAGTGCATCAGGCGGGGGTGCTTGAGGAGGCGACGGGGTGCGGAGGTGAGCGGAGGGAGTTCGGCGATGTCCGCGGGAGCGGACGAGGTCTCGACGGACGACGTCTCAGCGGATGAAGTCTCGACGGACGAGGTCATCAGGCCGCCCCCTCTCGCACCGCCGGCACCGGCAGCCGGGGTGCCCCCTCGCCACGAACCGTCGCCGCCTGCACGGCCTCCCGCTCGGCCTCCCGTTCCGTCGCCAGCCGCAGCAGCGCCGCCCGGTCGACCTTGCCCCGGTCCGTCTCCGGCAGCGCGGCCACCGGGACGACCGTGGCCGGCACGCAGTAGTACGGCAGCGCGTCGGCCACCGCGCGTCGGGCCGTGTCCGGGTCGACGTCGGCCGGGCAGACGAAGGAGACCAGGTTGCGGGCATCCCGCTTGAGCGTGACGGCGCGGGAGCAGCCCGCCACCGACTCCAGCACCGAGGAGACGGAGTCGAGTTCGACGCGGAAGCCGCGGACCTTGACCTGGTCGTCGGTACGGCCGAGGTGCTCGAGTTCGCCGTCGGGAGTCCAGCGGCCGAGGTCGCGGGTACGGAACATCCGGCGTCCGCCGCCGAGGAAGGGGTCGGAGGCGTAGCGCTCGACGTTCAGCGCCTCGTTGTTGAGATAGCCCGCCGAGACACAGTCGCCGCCGGCCCACATCTCGCCGACCTCCCCGATGGGCAGCGCGCGCCGGTGCTCGTCGAGGACGTACACCGTGTTGTTGGGGGTGGGGCGGCCGATCGTGAGCAGCGGGTCGTCCACGTGGTGGCGGCGCATCGTGTTGACGATGGTCGTCTCCGTGGGTCCGCAGGAGTTGTGGAAGGCGGACCGCCGGGCCCAGGCGTCCGCGAGCGGGCGCGGGCACGGCTCCCCCGCGACCGCCACCGTCCGGACATGGGGGCAGCCCGCCGGGTCGATCCCGGACAGCACCGTGGGCGTCGCGATCAGCACGTCCGCCGTACGGGCCGCCGCCGTGACGTCCTTGCCGCGGACGACGAGCGTGCCGCCGTGGCTGAGGCAGCCGAGGATCTCCCAGGCGGCCATGTCGAAGGCGATGTTGAGGAGCTGGGCGACCCGGTCGCCGGGGCGGATGCCGAGGTCACCGGGCTCGGTGAGGAGGATGTTCGCGACGTTGCGGTGGGTGACCTTCACGCCGTTGGGCTTGCCGGTCGTGCCGGAGGTGAACAGGACGTAGCACCCGTCGTCGGGGTGTACGGGCCGCTCGAGCCGAACCGGCCCTGCCGAGGCGAGGTCATCGCCGTCCAGCGTGATCAGCCGGTGTCCGGTGTCAGGCAGAGGCACCCGCAGCGTGTGCTCTGTCTGAGTGAGGACGACCCGCGTTCCGGCGGTACGGATGACGTGCCGTAACTGGGCGGCGGGGGTGAGGCCGATGTCCTGCGGGACGTACGCGGCGCCGGCCTTCAGCGTGCCGAGCAGTCCGACGAGCATCGGGATGGAGCGGCGTACGAAGAGGCCGACGTGATCGCCGGGCCGTACACCCTCCCGTACGAGTCTGGCCGCGAGCCGGTCGGCACGCCGGTTGAGCTCGCCGTAGGTGATCGTCGTGCCCTGGTGCTCGGCGGCGACGGTGTGCGGCGCGGTGGCGGCCCGCCGTTCGACGGCGTGGTGGACGAGGGGGTCGGGGACGGGGACTTCGGGGCCTTGGCCGAACTGCCAGAACAGGGCCCTGTCTTGGGGGGACAGATGGCTCAGGGGCATGCTTCACAGACCTCCTGGCTGTGTGGGGTGAAGGTGCCTCGGGCGACTGAACGCTGACGTGCGTTTCGACATGTCGAACACCGTGCGGAGGTGTTGCAGGCCGCACCGCCTGTGCGCGGTAGCGGCCCCAATAGCTTCAACGTTCAACGTGGTCCGCGTCACTGGCAAAACCAGTCACATGGCTGTACTGACAGCACATCGACAGCTTCCGTACAGGAAGACGACAGGAATCTCACGCGCGGCGCTTCCGGCGCCTCACGCCGCCTGAGCCCCCGCGGGGAGGTCCCCGTGCCTGCCGTGTAACGGGACGCGTTGCGGTGCGTAACACGTGCGACGCACGCTGGACGGTATGCAGACCTCCGTGACGCCCACCCACTGCCCGTACTGCGCCCTGCAGTGCGGAATGAATCTCACGCCCGAGCAGGACGGTGGCGTCGCGGTGGTCGAGCGCCCGGACTTCCCGGTGAACCGTGGCGCGCTGTGCGGCAAGGGCCGTACCGCGCCCGCGGTGCTGTCATCGAGCATCCGCCTGACGACCCCGCTGGTCCGGAACGCCGGTGTTCTGGAGCCCGCCACCTGGGAAGAAGCGCTCGGCCGGATCGCCGACGCGTTGTCCCGCACGCGTACGGAGCATGGCCCGGACGCGTGCGGGGTCTTCGGCGGCGGCGGGCTCACCAACGAGAAGGCGTACACGCTCGGGAAGTTCGCCCGCGTCGTGCTCGGCACCTCGCAGATCGACTACAACGGACGCTTCTGCATGTCGTCCGCGGCGGCCGGCGGGATCAAGGCGTTCGGCCTGGACCGGGGGCTGCCGTTCCCGCTGGAGGACATCCCGAAGACCGGCTGTGTCATCCTCGTCGGCTCGAACCTCGCCGAGACGATGCCGCCCGCACTGCGCTATCTCACCGAGCTCAAGGCCAACGGCGGCAAGCTGATCGTCATCGACCCGCGCCGCACCCGGACCGCCGAGCAGGCGGACCTGCACCTCGCCCCCCGCCCCGGTACGGATCTCGCCCTGGCGCTCGGCCTGCTGCACCTGGTCGTGGCGGAGGGGCGTACGGACGAGGCGTACATCCAGGAGCGTACGAGCGGCTGGGAGGAGGCGCGGGCCGCGGCGATGGCGCACTGGCCGGAGCTGGTGGAGCGGATCACCGGCGTGTCCGTGCCCGAACTCCGCGAGACGGTACGGCTGTTCTGCGAGCCGGAGTCCGCGATGGTGCTCACCGCACGCGGGCCCGAGCAGCAGTCGAAGGGTACGGACACGGTGGGCGCGTGGATCAACCTGTGCCTGGCGACGGGCCGCGCCGGGCGTCCGCTGTCCGGCTACGGCTGTCTGACCGGGCAGGGCAACGGACAGGGCGGCCGTGAACACGGCCAGAAGGCCGACCAGTTGCCCGGCTACCGCAAGCTCGACGACCCCGCGGCCCGCCGCCATGTGGCCGAGGTCTGGGGCGTGGACCCGGACTCACTTCCGGGCCCGGGCCGCAGCGCGTACGAGCTCCTCGACGCCCTCGGTACGGACATCCGCGCCCTGCTGCTGATGGCCTCGAACCCGGTGGTGTCGGCGCCGCGCGCCGCGCACATCGAGGAACGCATCAAGTCCCTGGACTTCCTGGCGGTCGCGGACGTGGTCCTGTCGGAGACGGCGGCCCTGGCGGACGTCGTCCTCCCGGTCACCCAGTGGGCCGAGGAGACCGGCACGATGACCAACCTGGAGGGCCGCGTGCTGCTGCGCAAGCAGGCGATCACGCCGCCCGAGGGCGTACGCAGCGACCTGCACGTGATGCACGAACTGGCTGCCCGCCTGGGCGTGGAGAAGGGCTTCCCCACGGACCCGGAGGAGATCTTCGAGGAGCTGCGCCGGGCGAGCGCGGGCGGTCCCGCCGACTACTCGGGGATCACGTACCGCCGGCTCATCGAGGAGAACGGGGTCTTCTGGCCGTGCCCGGCACCCGACCCCGCGGAGAGCGTCGAGGGCTCGGAGGACTGCGAGGACTCCGCGCTCGACGTGCTGCCGGACGACCCTGCGGGCGAGGCCGAGCCCATGGCCCCGGCCGCCGCCGCGCCGGACGCCCGGCCGGGCGGAGCCACGGCCGTCGCCGCGTCGGGCAACCACCCCGGCACCCCCCGCCTCTTCCTCGACCGTTTCGCCACTCCCGACGGCCGTGCCCGGTTCGTCGCCGTGACGCATCGGCCGCTCGCCGAGGAGCCCGACGCCGAGTACCCGGTGCTGCTGACCACCGGGCGGGTCGTCTCGCAGTACCAGTCCGGCGCCCAGACGCGTCGCGTGGACGAGCTGAACGCCGCCGCCCCCGGCCCCTTCGTGGAACTGCACCCGAGGCTCGCCGAGCGGCTCGGCGCCAAGGAGGGCGACCCCTTGGCCGTCGTGTCGCGGCGCGGTCGCGCGACCGCGCCCGCGCGGATCACCACCTCCATCCGCCCCGACACGGTCTTCATGCCCTTCCACTGGCCGGGCGAGGGCCGGGCCAACACTCTGACCAACCCGGCCCTCGACCCGACCTCCCGCATGCCGGAGTTCAAGGCGTGCGCGGTACGCGTTGAGCTCGCTGGCTAAGCGGTTCCGCGCCCCGTCAGGGGCGCGGGGAACTGCGCGACCAGCCACGACGGACCCGCAGCTTCAAACCGGCCCAACTAACCCAGCACCGGCGCCAGTTCCACCCTGTCGATGTTCGGCGCCCAAGCCGCCGCGTTGGCGAACGTGACCGTGTTCTCGCCCTTCGCCAGATCGACCGGGACGCCGAGCGTCCAGTAGTCGTCCCAGCCCCACGTGTTCTTGAAGGTCACCTTCCTGGTCGCGCCGCCGACCGTGATGTCCGCCGTGCGGGACATGATGTCGGTGTTGTACGAGTGGCCGTTGTCGCGGCGGTCGTTGTTGGCGTACGAGACGACCAGCATGTAGCGGCCCGCCTTGGGTGCGTCGACCTTGAACTGGGCCGTACTGGCAGCCGAGTTGCCGAGCCAGCCGATGTACGAGCCCGCCGAGGCGTACGACGAGGACTCCAGCCGTGCTCCCCCGGCCAGGGTCGCGTCGGCGCCCTCGTACCCGAGCGTGCCCGAGGACGAGCCCGCCCCCGACACGTCCAGCGAGCGCAGTCCGACACCCGAACCGGTCGCCGTCACACGGTTGTTGCCCGCGACCAGGTACAGCCGGAGCGCCTTGCCCGGCGGTGCCGTCACCGTCTGCCCGTGCAGGGACAGCTTCACGGACGCCGAGGCCCGCGAGGTCAGCGTGTAG
Organism: Streptomyces flaveus; assembly: GCF_014647675.1. Lineage (GTDB taxonomy): Bacteria > Actinomycetota > Actinomycetes > Streptomycetales > Streptomycetaceae > Streptomyces > Streptomyces flaveus. The sequence goes on from NZ_BMPQ01000001.1 coordinate 29,370, forward strand.
TAGCCGTCACGCGGCGCGTACACGTCGTAGACCGCCTTGTCGCCGGAGCCGAGCCGCAGGGTTCCCGTCCCGGTGCCGGCCGAACTCCCGTAGTCGTACGCCGGCTTGCCCGACACGTCCGCGAGCGTCGCCTCGTACTGCGCCGACGGCGTGGTACTCGCCGTCAGATCGACGCGGTCCAGCGTCACCTCCGTGTTGCCCTTGGCCAGCGTCAGCGTGTGGCTGCCGGCCGTGAGGGAGACGGGGACCGTCTGCAGGCCCCGGTACGTCCAGTTCTCCGTCGAGGGGTACGTCACCGTCGTGGCGGCGGCGCCGTCCACCAGGAGCTTCTGCGTGGCGGGCGTCCCGCTCTGGTTGCCGTACAGGATCCCCAGGTCGTACGTCCCCGTGCGCGGGACCGAGACCGTGAAGTCCACCTTGCTGGAGGCGGTGTTGAGCGAGCCGACGTCCTTGGTGCCGGAGGCGGCGTACCCGTTGGCGTTGGACACCGTGCCCTGGGTGTAGACCTTCCCGCCGGTGATCGCCGCGTCCTCCGCCTCGTACGACGCCGACCAGGGGACGGACGGCGTGGCGGGCGTGCCGGAGCCGGCCGGGTTGAGGACGACGCGGTACGCCGACATCTTCCGCATGCCGGTGAGCGGAACGGTGACCGTGCCGTCCTTCGCCACCTTCAGCTTCACGCGCTTGAGCACCTGAGGCGCCGCGTGCGCGCCCTCGTACCCCGACCAGGCCGCCTCCGCCACGGTCGCGGTGACCGAGGACCCGAAGACCTTGCGGTCGACGCTCTTGACGACGACGTCCGCGTCGCCCGCCGCGCCGCCGAGCACCACCTGCGCCTGCCTGCGCTTCTTGTCGTACGAGGCGAGGCCCTGGAGCGTGTCGATGGTGTTGGCCTGCGGCGGGGTCACCTTGACGGTGTTGCCGGTCAGGCCCGCGTACCAGCGGAAGAGCCACCAGCCGCCGTTGGGGATGTTCGTACGCACGACATTGCCGTCCATGTTGCCGGCGGCGTCCCAGTAGGCCTGGTTGGCATACACCTTGTTCCGCTCGAACATCGACACCCACTGCACGAGCTGCCCCGGCACGGACAGATCGCGGCGGTTGGCGTACTCGTCGATGTTGATCTTCAACGGTGCGATGCCGAGGTTCTTCTCGATCGAGCGGTAGGTGTCGTAGTGCCCCTGGAAGTCCCGCAGCGAGCCGGAGTCCAGCTCGTGCCAGGTCATGATCTGGGGCAGGACGTTCTCGCGCTTCGCGAAGGTGAGGAAGTCGGTCAACAGGCGTGTGTGGTACGCGGATTCGTTCGGGCCGGCGATCACGGCGTCGGGGTCGATCGCGCGGATCCGCTCGTACACCGTCTTCCAGTCCTTGAAGAACCGGTCGCGGTTGGCCTCGTACTGCGCCTGGTCGGAGGTGCCGAGGTTGTACCAGATCTGGTCGGGCTCGTTGAACGGGATGTAGACGAAGCGGTCGCTGTTCGGGGCGGCCGACACCTCCTCGACGATCTTGTCGACCTTGGGGAGGTAGTCGTCGATGCCGAGGTCCTCGTACGGCCACTTGGCGTAGACGTCCTGCATCATCACGTTGATCTCGCCGCCGCCGTTGCGGAAGAACGACTTGGAGACGGTGATCGCGTCACCGTTGGGGTGCTGGGCACCGCCCTCCGGCTTCTGCGAGATGCTGGTGATCTTCAGGGGCTCCAGCGCGGCATCACTGGGTACGCCGTCGTCGCTGAGCCCGTACAGCGCGCCGTTCGCACCGAGCATCACCGGACCCTCGGAGGCGGCGAGGTCGGCGGAGAGGCGGGGCGCCGCCGCGCGTTCCGCCCCTCGGGCCGCGGACATCTGGGCCGCCGATATGGCCCCTCCCATCAGTGCGAGCGTGAGGACCGCTGTGGTCCATCGTCTGGTGCGCGTTCTCCGACTCATCCACCGGCTCCTGGACTCTTGTGTGAACGGTCACATTCAGCGCATGATTCTCCCGCCGACGTACCATCTGTCAACACCTGTAGCAGGACTAGCCTGGAGTGACCGTTCACATGAGGAGCGTTCAGGAGCCGACCATCCGGGACGTCGCCCGCACGGCCGGCGTCTCCCACCAGACCGTCTCGCGCGTCATCAACGGCAACGAACGCGTCGCCGAAGCCACCCGCCGACGGGTGCAGGCCGCGATAGGCGAACTCGGCTACCGGCCCAACCGGGCCGCGCGCGAACTCGCCGGCAAGGCGGTCCGCTCGCTGACCGTGCTCACCTCCGACACCTCCCTGTACGGCAACGCGGCGGCGCTGCGCGGCATCGAGGAGGCCGCGCGCACAGCGGGTTTCGCGGTCTCGATCAGCGTGCTCGACCGGCACGCCGCCCTGGACGCCGAGGAGTTGCGGGCCCGGCTGGTACGCCCGGGCGAGCCCGTGATCGTGATCGCCTTCGACGCGGCGGGCGCCCGGGCGCTGGAGCTGCTGCCCCCGGACGTACCGGTGACGGCACTGGTCGAGCGGCCACCGGGCGACGACCCGGACCCCCGGCACGTATGGCTCGACGACCGCCTCGCCGCCACCCGCGCCACCCGCCATCTGCTCGGCCTCGGCCATCCGACCGTGCACTGCCTCGCGCTCCCGTCGTCCACGGCACACACCGCACAGCGGACGGAGGGCTGGCTGGACGCCTTGCGGGAAGCGGGAGTCGACGCCCCCGCGCCGGTCGAGGGCGGCTGGACGCCGCGCTCCGGTTACCTGGCAGCGCGCGGGCTGCTGGAACACCACCCCGACACCACCGCCGTACTGTGCGGCAACGACGACCTGGCGCTCGGGATGCTGCGGGCGGCGCGGGAGGCGGGGCGCCGGGTGCCGGACGAGCTGAGCGTCGTGGGCTTCGACGACACGCCCGCGTCCGCGTATCTCGCTCCGGCGCTGACCACGGTACGGCTGGACTTCGAGGGGCTCGGGCGTACGTGTTTCGGCCTGCTGCATCGCCTGCTGGATCCGTCGGCTCCGGGGCAGGAGCCTTGTGCGGAGCCGGAGTTGATCGTGCGGGAGAGTTCGGGGCCGGGTGGCAGGGGTAACGGTTGACTTGGTGACTTTGGGATCACGGCATCAGGACATGAGTCATCAGGGCTATCGCGGGGAGATCGGGTGACGCAGGACCACGGCAACGGCGTACGGCACTATCGCTGGGGGCATTCAGAGCTCGCGGTCGACTTCGACTTCGGCGGGGCCGGCAGGGCAGATGAGACCGGCGGGCCCAGCGGGGCCGCTTGGGCCGCCGGTGTCGGCGGGGACTCGGCTCGGCTGCTCCGAGTGGGGCGGCCGGGCGATCCGGAGCCGAAGGACGAGGATGCCGAGGTCCGTGCCGCGTTGCCGCTGGTCGATCTGGTGCTGGCCGGTGAGGGGACGGGGTTCTCGGGGCCGCGGTTCACCGGGACGGCGCTCGGGCCGCGGCTGCGGTACCGGGGACACAACGCCACGTACGACGACGGCTGGCATCGTCTGACCGTCGAACTCCACGATCCGGCAAGCGAGTTGGCGGTCTTCGCGGAGTACGCCTCGCCCGACGGGGTGCCGGTGCTGCGCTCCCGGGTACGGCTCCGCAACGACGGCTCCGCGCCGGTCACCCTGCGCTCGGTCAGCAGTCTGCTCCTTGGCGCCCTGCCCTCCCCCGACGACCTGCTCGTGTTCCGGGCGCGCAACGACTGGCTCGCCGAATGCCGTTGGTACACCGAGCCGCTGAGGGCGTCCGTGCCCGACATCGGCCGGGACGTCCACGAGCACGACAGCCGGGCCGCGGTACGCCTGGCCGGGCGGGGCAGCTGGCCCACCGACGGACACTTGGCGATGGGCGCCCTCAACCACCATACGGACGAACGCAGTTGGCTGTGGCAGATCGAGTCCGCGGCGAGCTGGTCCTGGGAGGCGGGGGAAGCCGGCGGGCACACGTATCTGACGCTCGGCGGGCCGACCTCGGACGAGCACGGCTGGCGTGAAGTCCTTGAGCCGGGCGGGGAGTTCGGCAGCGAGTGGGGGGCACTGGCCCTCGGCACCTGCTTCGACGGAGCGCTGGCCGCGCTGACGACGTACCGCCGTCTCGTCCGCCGCCCGCACCCCGACCACGAGCGGCTCCCCGTCATCTTCAACGACTACATGAACACGTTGATGGGCGACCCGACCACCGAGAAGCTCCTGCCGCTGATCGACGCGGCGGCCTCGGCCGGGGCGGAGTACTTCTGCATCGACGCCGGCTGGTACGACGACTCCGCGGGCTGGTGGGACAGCGTCGGCGCCTGGCTGCCGTCCTCCGGGCGCTTCCCCGGCGGAGGGCTCGGGGCAGTGCTCGACCGTATCCGCTCACGAGGGATGGTGCCCGGGCTGTGGCTGGAGCCGGAGGTCGTGGGCGTCCGCAGCGCCGTCGCGCGCGAGCTGCCGGATGCCGCCTTCCTGCGCCACGAGGGCGGTATCCGGGTCACCGAACAGGGCCGCCACCAACTGGACCTGACGCATCCGGCGGCTCGCGCCCACCTCGACGAGGCGGTGGACCGGATCGTGGGCGAGTGGGGTGTGGGCTATCTGAAGCTGGACTACAACATCACCACGTCCGTGCCGGGGTTGCTCTCGCATACGCGGGCGTGGCTGTCCTGGCTGTCGTCGGTCCTGGACCGCCACCCGTCGCTGGTGATCGAGAACTGCGGGTCCGGCGGCATGCGCATGGACGGCGCTTCACTGGCCGTCGCGCAGGTGCAGTCCACGTCGGACCAGCAGGATCCGCTCCGCTATCCACCGATCGCTGTCGCGGCGCCGACGGCTGTGCCGCCGGAGCAGGGGGCGGTGTGGGCGTACCCACAGCCCGAGTTCTCGGACGACGAGATCAACTTCACGTTGGGGACGGCGCTGCTGGGGCGGGTGCATCTGTCGGGGCATCTTGATCGGATGTCGCCGGGGCAGCTGTCGTTGGTACGGGACGCTGTGGCGACGTACAAGTCGATCCGGGGTGACCTGCGGGCGGGGGTGGCGTTCTGGCCGCTCGGGTTGCCGGGGTGGGCGGATGAGTGGGTGGCGTTGGGGGTGCGGGTGCCGGCGTCGGAGGTGACGTATCTGTCGGTGTGGCGCCGGGGCGGCGCGGCGGAACGGCAGCTGTCCGTGCCGCAGTTGGCGGGCCGGGAGGACGTACAGGTCGAGATCCTGCATCCGTCGGCGCCGGCCAGTACGGCGGAGTGGGACGGGGAGGCGGGGGTGCTGCGGGTGGTGTTGCCGGCTTCTCCGGCGGTGCTGCTGGTCCGGGTTGCCTCTGGCGGCTGAGCGGTTGGGGTCGCACTCTTGGCTGGTACCGAGGGTGCAACTGCGGGTGGATGAGGGTGCGCTCTTGCTCACCGGTGGTGCTAGGGCGCGTATCGAGTCGAGATCAAGCGGTTTGCGTGAGGTCCTTGATCCAGATCATGGAGGCGCGGAGATGAAGGCCAGCGAGGTAGCTCTCGGGGGTCTTGTCGTAGCGGGTGGCGATACCCCGCCAGGCTTTCAACTTGTTGATCAGGCGCTCGACGGTGTTCCTCTCCTTGTAGAGGTCGGCATCGTGCCCGACGGGTCGGCCGCCCCTGCTGCCTTTCTTCTTCCGGTTCGCGGCCTGGTCTTTCTTCTCCGGGATGACCGCCTTGATCTGGCGTTTACGCAGGTAGGTGCGGTTTCCTCGGGACGAGTACGCCTTGTCTCCGGCGACCGCGCCGGGCCGAGTGCGGGGACGGCCGACCGGCCCGCGGACCCGCACCTTGGCCAGCACGGGGATGAACTGCGGGCCGTCGGCGGCCTGCCCCGCGGTCAGGACAAGCCCGAGTGGGCGGCACTTCCGGTCAGCGGCAAAGTGGATCTTGCTGGTCTGCCCGCCGCGCGAGCGCCCGAGCAGGGCAACCTTCAGCCGGAGTCTGCGCCGCCGCCGGATGCGGCGCCGTTCCTCCCGCTTGGGGTCGTTGCCGGCGGCCTGCCCGGCTTGTCCTTCTGGCACGCCCCTTTTTGCCGGGCCTTCTCCTCCTCGACGGCGGCCTTCTCCAGAGCGCTGAGAACGTCGTCATCAAGGTGCATCCCGGCGGCGTCGTGGTGGGCGCGGGCGGTGGTGGAGTCCACGCTGACCAGGGACAAATCCACCTCGCCCCGCTCAGCGGCCTGTGCGATCAGGCCCTCCAGCAAGGCCTCGAAGACACCGGCGTCCCGCCACTGCCGGAAGCGGTTATGGACAGTGGGCCAAGCCCCGAACTCCGCTGGCATCTCCCGCCATTGCCCGCCCGTCTTGAACCGCCAGATCACGCCCTCGAACTGCTGCCGAAGCCGCTCTGGATACGGGCCGTACCTGCCGATCGGCAGGTACGGCCCGATGAACTTCCACTCCTCGTCCGTCAGTTGTGCTCGTGTCACGCAAGAAGATCTACCGGTCCGGGCCCCGCCGCGAGAGCGAACCGCAGATCGATCACGATGCGAACTGCGCCCTGGAGCACCCCGGACACTGCAACGACTTCGCGATGTCCTCGGCGCCCGAAATAGCTGATCCGGCACAGCCGGTGTCAGGACCAGGCGATCTCGCCATGGCGGGAGACGAAGCGTCCGCTGCCGGCGCCGGGCTCCTCGGTGGCGAGGGCGACGATCGCGTCCGTGCCCTCGGTGACGGTTTGGGAGCCGCTGTGACCGTTGAGGTCGGTCGCGGTGTAGCCGGGGTCGGCGGCGTTGACGCGGATGCCCTTGAGCCCCTTGGCGTACTGCGTGGTCAACATCGTCAGCGCCGCCTTGGAGGAGGTGTACAGCGGCGCGACGACGTGCGACTCGGGTCGGCCGGGGTCGTGGGTGAGGGCGAGGGAGCCCATGCCGCTGCTGACGTTGACGATCACAGGGTCGTCCGAGCGGCGCAGCAACGGCAAGAACGCGGTGGTGGTGCGGACGACGCCGATGACGTTGACGTCGAGGACGGCGCGGGCGTCGGCGGCAGTGAGGTCGCTGGGGTCGCCGACGGGGCCGTGGACACCAGCATTGTTGATCAGGACGTCGATGCTGCCCTCGTGTTCGGCGACGTTCGCGGCCGCGGCGGCCACGGACGCGTCGTCGGTCACGTCGATGGGGACGTAGCGTGCGCCAAGCGCAGCGGCGGCCTCCTCGCCCTGCTCGCGATTGCGCGCTCCGACGAGCACGGTGTGGCCACACTCGATCAGGCGACGGGCGGTCTCGCGGCCGAGACCCTTGTTGGCTCCGGTGATGAAGGTAATTGTCATGCGCTCGATGCTGATCCCGACGAGGGAGGCGGACCAGGGACGCTTCGACGGTAGGAAGACCAGTACCACCCTCGCGCCCACATGCACGACCCGGGATGCAGGAGGATGGAGGTCATGTCGGCGACACCCGGAACCGGACTGGGCGTGATGATCCGCACGTGGCGGGACCGGCTGCCCCCGTCGGCCGCCGGGCTGCCGGTGGCCCGCGGACGCCGGACGGCCGGGCTGCGCCGCGAGGAACTGGCTGACCTGGCCGGAGTATCGGTCGACTACGTCGTGCGCCTGGAGCAGGGGCGGGCCACCACACCCTCAGCGTCGGTGGTGGCGTCCCTGGCGCGCGCCCTGCAGCTGTCCACCGCCGAGCGGGACCACCTTTACCGACTGGCCCAGCTCGTACCGCCGGTGGACGGCACGATCTCTGCCCATCTCCCGCCCGGCGTGCAACGGGTGCTCGCCCGCCTCGGGGACGTGGCGGTCGCCGTGTTTGCGGCGGACTGGCAACTGGTGTGGTGGAACCGCGGGTGGGCCGCCCTGCTGGGCGACCCCTCCGCCTCGCCGCCACGGCTGCGCAACTTCGCCCGCGACAGGTTCCCGGTGGACGCCGGCCCCGCCCGCCTCGCGCTGTGGCCAGTGGCCGAGGCGGACCCCAACGCCACCGACGCAGCCGTCGTCTCCGACCTGCGCCGCGCCACCGGCCGCTTCCCCCAGGACAGCCGTTTGGCCGCGCTGATCCGCGATCTGAATGCGGGCAACAGGAGGTTCGCCGAGCTGTGGACGACCGGAGAGGTGGCCGCGCACCGCGAGGACCACAAGACCATCGACCACCCGTCGGTGGGCCCGGTCACGGTGGACTGCGACGTCCTGACCGACGGCGACTCCGAGCTCAAGATCGTCATCATGACCGCCGTACCCGGCAGCGAGGACGAGACCAAGCTTCGGCTCACCGCCATCGCCGACCCACCGGCCACCACACGCAACTGATCTGACCTACGTGTCGATCGACCGGCCGCATGTGCGTGGCGAGCGCCGAATCACGACACCGATCTCTACAAGGAGAGGAACACCGCCGAGCGCCTGATCAACAAGCTCAATGCCTGGCTGGGCATCGCCGAATTCCTCAATGATCTGGATCGAAGACCTCACACCGGACCACCGACGATCACAACTCGATACGCGCCCTAGGACTTGCCGCCTCCATCGGTACACCGGCGCCGCGAGCGATCCGGACGAACACCTCGGTCACGACGGCCCCGGAGCGTGACGAGACCGGGTGATCACTTTCGGGTGAAGGGGCCGGAACGGGACACAGCGTCTGCGGCCTGCCTACGATGATGCTCTCGACACCAGCCCCTAGGAGGCACGCGATGTCCGCTGCATCCGTCGAGCAGCCCTTCGACGATGATGAGCCGTTCTCCCTCACGGCCATCGCCGACGAGATCATGGAGCGCCATCCGGGCTACCGCGTCGAGATCATCGGAGGCCACCTCCTCGTGACCCCATCACCGGATGCCCCGCACGCCTTCGTCCTCACCGACCTCATGGTTCCCTTCCTCGCCGCTGGACTGCATGGCGAGGAAACCAAGGTCGGCCAGAACGTCGGCCTCTGGCTGCCCACCGGCGCCGAGGACTACGCCATCCCCGACCTCGTGGTGGTGGAATCCGACATCGAAGACCACCTCGTCGAGAACAACGCCTACGACCCGGTCTGCTTCCGCCTCGTCCTGGAGGTGACCTCCGGCAACTGGCGCGACGACCTGAAGACCAAGGTCGCCGCTTATGCCGAGGCGAAGGTGCCGGTCTACGTCGTAGTCGACCGCAAGCACCAGCGCCTCCACGTACTCACCGAGCCGGCCGGGAGCGCTTACAACAGCCATCGCGTACACGCTCCCGGCGAGACCGTTACGCTGCCTGCCACAATCGGCGCCGAAGTCGCCCTCGACGTGGAGCAGCTCATCAAGGCCGGGCAGAAGAAGGCCAATTGACCGCGTCCATGTGCCCCTACGCCACCCACCCGTAGTCGCACCCTCGGCTCATACCGAGGGTGCGACTACGGGTGGGTGGGGCTACCTGATCCGTCACCGGCGGTGCTGGGCAAGGCGCCGGGCCAGTACGGGAATGATCACGGCGGCGGCGACCACGTGGGACACGGCCAGGACGATCTGGGTGGACGTGGCGGTGTGCGGGGCGGCGGCCGGGCCGGCCATGGACAGCGCGGTGAGTGCGACGGTGATCACCACGAAGGTACGGGCGGGCCGCTTGGCCCAGCGGGCGAGAACCACCGCGAGAACGATCCCGGCGATCGACCAGAACACCACGCCCCCGGCAAAGCCGCCCACCGGAATCTCCGCGGCCTCCTTGGCCCCTGGGCTGGCCGCGTCCATCGATACGCCGGCGCCGCGAGCGATCAGCGCGAACACCTCGGTCACGACAGCACCGGCGAGGGTGGCCAGAACACCGACCAGCCACACGGGCCGCGTGGCGAGGGACCGGGTCGAGGAAGGGGAGGACTGGGCGATGGTCTGGGTCTGGGGCGTGGTCGCGGTCATGGCTCTGTCTCCTGTTTGTCGTACGGGAGTTGGTGCCTTTCGTAGATGTAGACCGAGGAGCGCCACAGAACTGAGCGGTGACGGGGGGACCTTTTCAGAAGGGCGGGGAAACAACGCTCAACAACCCCGCCGCCCCCGCCAGTCCCCGCCCTCGATGAGCTTGCCGCGCGCCCGCAGTCGAGCCTCCACCGCAGGCGCAGCCACGTACACCCAGGCCTGGACACTCGTGCCGTCCCCGAGCACCACGTCGCGGGCCACGCGCTCGTACAAGTTGCGAGGGTCACCCGGCGCGTAGTCCTCCAACCGGTCGAGGGCGAGGAGGAGTTGCCCGTACTGCTCGGGGACGGAAGTGATCAGCTCGCCGCACACCACACCCCCGGCTTCCTCCACGGCGTACGGATAGCCGGGACCCTCGTACAGCACCGCCCCCGGCAGCCGTCCCGGCACCTCGGAAACGGTGCGGCCGAGGAGGAAGAGGTCGTGGTTGGGCTCGCCGGGCCGCAGCGTTCCGTACACGAAGAAGGGCAGACGGCTCACCCCGCCGTCTCCCGCTCCAGCCACTCCAGATACGCCGCACTCCCCCGCACCACCGGCGTGGCGATGATCTCCGGCGTGTCATAGTCGTGCGCCTTGCGCAGATACGCCTCCAACTCCGCATACCGCGTGTCCGTCGTCTTGAACAGCACCTGCCACTCGGACGCGGTCTCGATCTCTCCCTTCCACCGGTAGACGGACGTGACCGGCCCGGAGATCTGCGCGCACGCGGCGACGCGCGCCGCGACCGCGCCCCGCGCGAGGGCGTCCGCCTTCTCCGGGGCGTCCGTCGTGGTCAGGACGGTGAGCCAGTCGGCCATGGTCATGATCGATCTCCTTTCCAGACCTTCGCAGAACGATTCTCACTCCTCACACGTACGGTGGCCTCGGCTTACGTCCGGGGCGACGGCCGTACGTCGGGAAACGCGGGCGTCACACGGGCGTCCGTCCCGGCGTCCTCCATGACCTTGCTGATCTCGATGACCGAGAAGTCGATCTCCCCCTCAGCAACCATCCGCCGCATCCGTTCCACCGCCGCCGCACGCCGCTGCCGGACGCCGATCTCCTCGGAGCCGAGACCCTCGCTCACAGCCCGGGAACGAGCCTGACCACGGTCACGGTCAGCACGGATCCCGAGACGTAGTAGAGAACGAGGGCACCGAGGACGGTCGCCTCCCGCCGGTCTCGCTCGCCCCTGACGGCGGTCGATCCGTGGCCGTACGGATCTCGGCCGATGGTCCGCCCCATGGCATCCCTGAACGCTTCGGCATTCCGCATCTTGGCCAGGGTGTCGTCGGCGGGCGGCGCGTAGCTGATGCGGTAGCTCAAGCGACGCCCCGCCTCTCGGCCTCATCCGCGGCGAGCCGTGCCAGCAGCGCGTCGGCCTCCGGGTCGGGCACGGCCTCCAGCATCCAGTGCCGCATGACGGCGTGGATGTCATGCACGCCGGCCTCGTTCACAGCGCGGTCGAACTCCTCGCGCCGCCCTTCCGGGAGAGCGGCGCGGATGTCGGGGATGCTGTTGGGCACCTCGACCTCGACACCGTTGACGAAGGTCTTCAGCGGTTCGGCCATCGTCGTCCTCCTATGGAGCCGGGATTCGCTGGGCTCACGGTAGTGGGTGGAGGCCGCCTGGCGTACTACGTCCAGCTCGCACCATACGGACTTGCCGACCTTCAGCTCGGACACGCCCCACCGGTCGGCGATCTCCCTGACGATCAGCAGCCCGCGCCCGAACATGTCGTCCGCGGCCGCCTCTCGAAGGCTCGGCTGCACCTCGCCCTTCGGGTCGGAGACGGAGACGCGTACGGCTCGCTCGGTGAGGGTGAGTTCCACCCGGAAAAGCCGGTCGCGCAGGCACCCGTGCAGTACGGCGTTACCGCCCAGCTCGGACACCAACAGGGCTGTGTCTGCGGCGAGTTCGGGGTGACCCCAGTCGGTGAGGAGGCGGTGGGCGCGACGGCGGGCGAGGGTGACGCTTTTGGGGAGCGGGGTGTAGTCAAGACGGTCGTACTGGAGCTGGGCTCCGTCAGACTTTTCAGGCTCTTCGGGGGCGACCATGTCGCTCACCTCCGGGCAGGGTTGAGCAGCGCCATGCATCAACTGGCGCCACTCTGCGAGCAGTTCGTCACCGACGGTAGGGGCAGTACATCATTGCTCGCAAGTTCCTCTTGGAGGATTTCCTCCGATTGAGGTTTGCTTGGCTGACACGCACCGCGCCAGACTGACGGCGCAACAACGCCAGGAGGAGCACCAACGTGACCGCGAGCCAGTCGATGCAGGGCAACAGCACCTCCACCGTCCTGGGGCGTCGACTGGGCGGTGAACTCATCAAGTTGCGCATCGCCACCGGTATGACACAGACCCACGCGGCCAAGGCCCTCACGGCGTCCACCACGAAGATCGCGAAAATGGAGCGCGGCTGGGTACCCATGCGCGACCCGGATGTCCGTGCCCTGTGCGAGCTGTACGGAGTTCACGACCCCGGTACCGTCGGAGGGCTCCTGGAGCTCGCGAAGGTCGATCGTGAGCGTCGTAAAGCCAGGGGCTGGTGGGACGACTACACAATCCGCGGCGTCATGCAGGAGTACGTCACCCTGGAGAGCGCCGCAACGACGATCAAGGTGTGGCAACCCGCGTTCGTCCCTGGACTGCTTCAAACCGCCGAATATGTACGAGCTCTGCGCAGCAACCCCATCACGTCAGCGGCCACGAACAGGCAGTCCGACGAGGAGTTCGTCGCTGCACGGCTCGCACGGCAACAGCGCCTCTCGGAGGACCCACCCCTCTCGCTGCGGACTGTGATCTACGAGGCAGTGCTCCGGAACTTCCCTGGCGGAACGGAAGAGGCGCGCAGGCAACTCGACCACCTGGCGCAGATGGCCGACTTGCCGAACGTCGGTCTCCAGATCTTCCCGTTCAGTGCAGGCACGCACTTCGGCTTGAACGGCTCGTTCAACATCATCTCGTTCGCCGAGCCCGGAGCCATGGACATCGTCTACGTGGAGGCCCCCTTCGCTCAGCGGTGGGTGGAAGGCGGAGAGGGCGCTGCTGCCTACGATGAGCTGTTCGAGATGATCGCCGAACGCTCCCTCGACCAACGAGAGTCCGTGCTGTTCCTCCACAAGCTCCGTAAGGAACTGTGACCGTGCCTGAATTCCAGTACTGCAAGTCCACCTATAGCGACCCCGAAGCCGAGTGCGTCGAAATAGCCACCAACATCCCCACCACCATCGCCATACGCGACTCGAAGAACCCCACCGGCCCGTCCCTCCACGTCCGCCCTGCCACCTGGACGGCCTTCCGAACAGCCCTGCTTACAAAGAGGTTGACGACCGGAACGGCACACTGACTTGGTGGGTCAGCGCACGGGAAACACGCTCTGCACGAAGGTTCGGGCTTCCCGGATGCGTTGCCCCCATTCCGCGGGCTGCAGCAGATGGCCTGTCTGACCGAACTCATCGCCATTCCGGCTCGCGCGAAGATCAGCTGACGCGATACTTGCCGAACACGTGCAGCACCCCCGCGATCAGGAACTTTCCGCGGCCACCCAACACCCCGTAGATCTCGACGAAAGCGTCTCTCGAATCCGGCACTGCCGCGATCCGCAGGGTGAACGTGCGTCGGCCGGCCAGCCGGTGGCTGTACCACTCATCACGCTCGATGTCCGTTTCCGGCAGGGCCGCCTCGACGACCTCCCATTCGGAGTCCCCGAAGTCGTGCTCGGCGAAGTACGCCAACACCTCGCACAGGGGCCGTAGGTTCTCGCCGTGGATCCGCCGCTTGGCCATGGCGCGGGTCTCGCCGACCGAATGGGCGTGGACACCGTCCCAGACTCCCAGGCGCACGAGCCGGCGCTGGCGGCCCCTTTCGATCCGGGCGAACATCGCCAACAATCCGCCGAGCAGCACGCCGATGCCCAGCGCGGGCAGAACGTCTCCATCGAGGAGGAGGATGAAGAGGCCCCACCACAAGATCCCTGCCACAAGCCAGACGACGAGTGGCCGCCTCGCTGCGAACATCTGAGACCTGGTCGGAGGCCGCTGTCCTCCGAGGACGCGGTCGACAGCCCAGAAGGCACGCGCCAGATCCCCACCCTTGATCGGCATGGCGGGATCGTAGCCCGTCCTCTGCAGAAAGTAGGCCCATGGCGAGCGCATGCAGGTACGGACCCGCCCCACGGGCACATGACCGCGGACTCCTGAACGCCCCGGCGTGCACTGAACTTCCTTTCCGAGCCCGCCGTGGCCGAGATGGTCAGGGGCGTCCGACCGGGCGGCCTGGTCGCGGCGTATGTGTGGGACTACGCCGGGGGCATGGGTTTCCTGCGCCGGTTCTGGGAGGCCGCCGTCAAGGTGGAGCCGTCCGCAGCCGCACTGGACGAAGGCCGCAGGTTCCCTCTGTGCCGTCCGGAGGCGTTGCACACGGTGTGGGCCGACGCGGGACTCGTCGATGTGTCGACCGTCCCGATCGAAGTGCCCACCGTCTTCGCCGACTTCGACGACCTGTGGAAGCCCTTCCTGGCGGGGCAGGGTCCTGCACCTGGCTACGTGGCCACCCTCGCCCCCGCCGACCGGGACCGGCTGCGTGACGTGTTCAGTGCGGCTGTCCCCCGGAGGCCGGACGGTTCCATCGCGCTCACCGCCCGAGCCTGGGCGGTGAGCGGCCGCAGACCGGTCCGCGCCGAGGTGAGCCAGGCGCTGTCCCAGCAATAGCCGTCGGGCCGGTCCTCGCCACGACGCTTGCCGTTCCGCACGGTGCCGCTCCCGGGCAGTCGGAGGCCCACGACGGATCACGCGAACGCCGGCATGATCCCGTCGTGGATCAGGCGGAGCTGGATGTTCACGTCGGCCACCTCCGGGAGGTGGCGGCCGGTGAAGGACTTGACGAGGGTGCGGTCGGTGATAGCGCAGATCATGTGGTTCACGCCGGTTGGGGCGATCTCCCGCTGGATCTTCTCCAGGCATTCCTCGGGGGTGCCCGCTATGGAGAGGCGTTCGGCGATTTCCGGCGTCGTCAGCTCGATGCCTCGGGGCAGGTCGCCAGCGGCTATGGCGTCGATGATCGGTTTGAGCTCGCCAGGGTCGACGCCGTTGCGGCGTAGCTGTTCCTCGGGCATCGAGGAGGCGTAGATGCCGACCATGCTGCGGGCCGCGTCCTTGGCGGCGGCGGAGTCGGGGCCGGTGGCGAAGACGACCCAGGCGCCGATGTCCAGGGACTGCCAGTCCTTGCCGGCGCGTTCCGCTCCGGCCCGGATGTGCCGCACCGCGTACTCGTACGCCTCGCGGGTGTAGCTCAGCGCGTGATGGCAGCCGTCGGACAACTCGCCTGCCGCTTCGAAGGACTTGGGCCCGCGCATCGCTCCGAGCTTCAGCGGCACCCGGCTCTGGACCGGTCGCGCGAAGGTGAACAGGCCTTCGTACGAGAAGAATTCGCCGTCGTACGAGATCGTCCCCTCGTCCAGCAGCGTGCGCACCACATGCAGCGCCTCCTTGACCCGGGACAGCGGGCGGATGCGGGCCCAGTCGATGCCGTACTGGGCCAGGAGCCCGAAGTTGCCGCTGGACAGCACGGCCTCCGCGCGGCCGTCGGAGAGTTCGTCGAGGGTGGCCACGGCCTGGGCGATCAGGGTCGGTTCGCGGAGTGTGACCGGGGAGACGCTCGGGCCCAGGCGGATTCGGCTGGTCCGGCCGGCGGCCGCGGCGAAGAGCAGCCATAAGTCCTTGTGCCAGGTCTCGTCGGCGGCGTAGCAGGCGTGGAAGCCGAGTTCGTCGGCGAGTTTGATGGAGTCCAGTGACTCCGTGAGGGGGTAGTCGGGGAGCATCGCATAGCTGAACTTCACGAGTGTCACCTTCCGAAGAGGGGACCGCGGTCAGTACGGGTGTCCTCACCAGGCTAGGAAAACGGCGCCCAACTCTCCAGCGTGCCAAGCAAGTTGTAGAGCCATCCCCACATTTGAGGAGTCGACGCAGCGGGATGGCTGCGCCTACGCCTCCTCCAGTGCCTCCACCCTGAAGCCCGCCTCCGTCAGTACCGTCGCCGCCACCCCGCGGCCGACCCGGCCGAGGCCCGTCAGCAGGTGGTCGCAGTCGATGAGGGCGGCGCCCGCTTGTTCTTCCGCCAGGGCGATGGCCTTGCGGGAGTAGGGAGTCCAGGCGATCCGTTCGGCGGCTTGTGAGGCGCCCATGCTCAGGTGGGCCTCGACCGAACGGTGTACGGCATCGGGGGCGACACCGGACGCCTCAAGGAGCCGGGTGGCGTTGTTGGGCATCGCGGTGAGGCCCCACAACAGGTGCTCGGTGCCTATGTAGTTGTTGCGGTGCTGCACCGCGGCCCGCTTGACGTGGGCCATCGCCTCGCGGAGGCCGTCGGTCATCGTGTCGGGGGCGTATCGCTTGTGGGGGGCGTGGAAGCGCTGCTGCACCGCCTGCCGGGTCACGCCCAGGGCGGCGCCGATGTCGGTCCACGAGCAGCCGTGCATCCGGCAGTGTTCGACGTAGTCCTCGACCAAGTCGTCCGCCAGGGCCTGCAGTTGGCCCGAGAGCTGCGCGGCCACGGTCAGCAGGGCGAGCCAGTCGGGCTGCTCCGTGCCGCTGCCGGGCCGGTGTGCGGTGTCGCAGGTGCGGTCCACTTCCGCGATGAGTTCGTCCAGGTCTGGAAGAGTCATGAGGCAAGTGCGCCTTGACAATCCCGAACTGTCAAGGCGCACTTGCCTCTCTCCTCGGCGCGAGGGGCGAATACTCGCCACCCGCCGCCGGACGGCATGTCCGCCGTCATGCGGTTACGGCGACAGCGTCACCCCGCGTACGGTCGCACCGCCTTCGCTTCCCTCAACGTCCGCCCCCACCACACCAGTTGGTCCAGCATCCCCTTCGCGGCGGCGTCCGGAGCCGCCGGATCCCTGTGGCGGCCCTCGTCGTCGAAGTGGGCGCCCGCGTTGTGGAAGGAGACCGTGTCGCGGACGGTGACGGCGTGGAGTTCGGCGAAGACCTGGCGGAGGTGTTCGACGGCGCGGAGGCCGCCGGAGAGTCCGCCGTACGAGACGAAGGCGACGGGCTTGGCGCGCCACTCGGTGTAGTGCCAGTCGATGAGGTTCTTCAGGGGGGCCGGGAACGAGTGGTTGTACTCGGGAGTGAGGACCACGAACGCGTCGGCGCCGGCGAGCGTCGGCCCGATCTTGGCGAGCTCGGCGGTCACCTCGGCGGACGGCGAGTAGGACAGGGCCGTCGGCAGTCGTACGTCGGCGGTGTCGACGACGTCGGCCTCGATGTCGTCGCGCTCGCGGATCCGGCTCAGCAGCCAGTCGGCGATCACGGGTCCGAAGCGGCCCTCACGGTTGCTGCCGATGATCAGGCCGAGATGGACGGGTTCGTCCGTAGCGGAGTTCTTGGGGTTCGTGGAGTTCATGGGGACAGGCTCATATCTCAACCAAAGTTGAGGTCAAGTCCCGACCGGACCACCCGATCGAGCCACTCGACCGAACCACCGGTGGAGCCGTTCCCGAGCCGTCACCCGAGCCTTCGTCCGAGAGGCCGGTCACCCGTTCACACCCGCCCCCCACACCCCGCCGATACTTTTTACGCGTACGCCCGTGACCTGCTGAAACGCCCTGGGTGCGTCGGCCGGTGCACCCGCCCGACACCCGTTCTGACGCCTCATCAGGAGGCGTGTCGGGCCGACTGCCACTTACCTCGACAGAGCAGGGGTGCAACCGAGGCGGAGGAGCGAGCACGATGCGAACAGGCCGTCTGCTGACCGGTACCGCGTTGGCTCTCGCCGCCGCGGGCCTCCCCGTCGCGCCCGCGTACGCCTACGCGTTCGGCGAGGACACCGGCGCGCTGGAGGTGTACCCGTCGACCGTCGCACCCGGCGCCGAGGTCACGGTGAACACGGCGAAGTGCGGTGCGGACGGCGCGATGAAGGGGGACGCGAGCGCGGTGGGCGCGGGCGCCTTCACGCTGACGCCCAGCACGCACGAGCGGAACGCGGTCGGGCGGTTCCGGGTGCCGCCGTCCGCACAGCCCGGAACGTACGAGATCGTCGCGCGCTGTTCCAGCGGTACGCGGCTGACGGGGGACCTGAGGGTCGCGCTGGCCCCCAGGGCGGGGGCCGAGAAGGCGGCCGACGAACAGACGCACCCGAGAGGAAGCGTGAAGACGGGGGTCGGTGGCCCACTCGGCCCCGACCCCGTACAGACCGCGGCGGGAGTGGCGGCACTCGCCGTCGCCGCCGCGGGCGGTACCTGGCTCCTGCATCGCCGGGCGAGAGGCGACGGGATCTGACGGACACCTCCGCTGTCCACCGGTACCGCCGTCCCCTCCCCCTCCGGGTCCGACGCCCCTCGCGGCCCGGAGGGGGAAGCGGGACGCATCTCTTGTTTCAGAGGGGGCGTACGTGCACAGGTTCAGCAATGCCGCCATAGCCGCCGTGACGGTGGTGGCCTTCGGATCGGGTGCGTGGCTGGTGCGCAGTGGCGCCGAGGCGCACGCCCCGCCGCAGCCGTCTGCTGCGCAGAGCCGCGCGGACGCCCATGCCGACCGGCCCGCGGCCACCCCGCTCCCGCCCTCCCTTCCCGACCGCGTCCGCATCCCGTCCATCCGGGTGGACGCCCCTCTCACGGGCCTCGGCCTCACCCCGCAAGGCGGCCTCGACGTGCCGCCGGCATCGCGGCGGAATCTCGCGGGCTGGTACGCGGGTGGCGCCACCCCGGGCGAGCGGGGCACCGCGATCGTCGTCGGCCATGTCGACAACGCGGACGGGCCCGCCGTCTTCTTCCGCCTCGGCGCGCTGGAGAAGGCCGACACGATCGAGATCTCGCGGCGGGACGGCACGGTCGCCGTCTTCTCCGTCGACGCGGTCGAGGTGTACGACGCCCACGACTTTCCGGACGAGAAGGTGTACGGGGCCTCTCACGAGGCGGAGCTGCGCGTGATCACGTGCGGGGGCGGCTACTCGGAGGCCACGGGCTATCGGGGCAACGTGGTGGTGTTCGCCCACCTGGCCTCCGGCGGGTAGGTGGGAGGGGTTCTCTTCCCCAGCCCCGCCCCTTCCCGGCTGTATCAATTTGCGGCTCCGCCGCGTGAGGGGGCTGCGCCCCCAGGCCCTCCGCCAGGGGGTGGGGTGACATGTCGTATCGCGACTGCGGGTGCGTCGTGGCTGGTCGCGCAGTTCCCCGCGCCCCTGAAAAGCAAAAGCCTGCGGCTGCCCGCGCCCCGAAGACCCCCGCGTCCCGGGAAAGCCCGCACCCCGATGAAACCCGCGCTCTTCCTCCGGCGGGAGGGGTCGTGGGCCGGTGCGTCGTATGCCCGTCGCTTAGCTTCGGTCTCGGAGAACCCGCACCGTGTACCAGGCCAGGGCCGTATGCCCGCCCTGCGACGGGCTGACGCACCGGCCCACGACCCCGCACCCACCACCCACCCAGGGGCGCGGGGAACGGCGCGAGCAACCACAACGAACCCGCACCCGCCAAAAAACCCTCACACCCCGAACCCCGCCCCGCTGAGCGCAGCGTTCCTCGCGGGAAACAGTTGTGATGCGGCCGGGTAACACCGGCACCGCACGCTCGTCACCATGACCTCGAATACGCGTGTGGTGGTGATCGGCGCCGGCCTCGCGGGCGTACGGCTCGCCCGGCGGCTCGGCGAGCTCGGGCTGCCCGCCGTGCTCATCGGTGAGGAGGAGCACACCCCGTACAACCGGGTCCTGCTCGCCGAAGTGCTGGCCGGGCGGTACGCCCCCGACGTGATCGCCCTGCCCGCGCCCGCGGAGCTGATGCGCGCCCGGGTCACCGGCATCGACCGCGCCGAGCGGCAGGTGCACTGCTCGGACGGCTCGGTGATCGCATACGACACGCTGGTCCTGGCGACCGGGTCGAACGCGAAGCTGCCGCCCTTGCGGGGGCTCTTCACCGCGGACCACATGCTGCCGGAAGGTGTGCATGCCTTCCGCACAATGGACGACTGCCTCGGGCTGTCCAAGGCCGTGCGCCCGAACGCCCGCGCCGTCGTCATCGGCGGCGGTCTGCTCGGCGTCTCGGCCGCCCGCGCGCTCGCCGCGCGCGGCGCGCAGGTCGTGCTCGCGCAGCAGGCCGAGCGGCTGATGGAACGCCAGCTCGACCCGTCCGCCTCGAAGTTGGTGCTCCGGCACCTGAAGGACCTGGGCGTCGAGGTGCACACCGAGTGCCGGGTACGGGACGTGCGCTGCGTCGGCGGAGCCGTCCGCTCGGTCGAGCTGGCCGACGGGTACGCGCTCGACGCCGACCTGGTGGTGCTGACCTGTGGCGTGCACCCGCGCGTGGGCCTCGCCCAGGACGCGGGGCTCGCCGTGCACAAGGGCGTCATCGTCGACGACGAACTGCGTACGTCCGACCCGCACATCCGGGCGATCGGCGACTGCGCGCAGCACGCGGGCACCGTCTACGGTCTCGCGACGCCCGCTCTCGAACAGGCCGAAGCGCTGGCCGAGCTGCTGGCGACGGGCGAGGGCGCCGCGCGCTACACCGGCACCCGCGCCCTCACCCGCCTGACCCTCGCCTCCGGCACCCCGCTCGACCTCGCCGCCTTCGGCGAGCCCACCCCGCAGCCCGGTGACGACGTCATCCAGCTCGCCGACGCGACTCGCGGCACCTACCGCAAGGTCGTCGTCCGCAACGACCGCGTGGTCGGCGGCGTACTCGTCGGCGAACTCGGCACCGTAGGCGCGCTCGCCCGTGCCTGGGAGGGAGCAGAGCCGCTCCCCGAGACCGGCCCTCTGCTCCACCTGCTCACCAACGATGGAGGCTCCTGATGTCCACGACCCCCACGATCGTGCTCGTCGGCCACGGCATGGTCGGCCAGCGCTTCCTCGAAGCGCTCGCCGAGCGCGGCCTGACCGCCACGCACCGCGTGGTCGTGCTGTGCGAGGAGCCGCGGCCGGCGTACGACCGCGTCCAGCTGACCTCGTACTTCTCGGGCAAGACGCCCGAGGACCTCTCGATGACCGACATGGCGTTCATCGAGAAGGAGGGCATCGAGCTGTACGTCGGCGACCCGGCCGAGACCATCGACCGTGAAGCCCGCAGGGTGACCGCCCGCTCCGGTCTTGTCGTCGACTACGACGTCCTCGTCATGGCCACCGGTTCGTACCCGTTCGTGCCGCCGGTCCCGAACAAGGACGCCGAGGGCTGCTTCGTCTACCGCACGATCGAGGACCTCCTCGCGATCGAGGAGTACGCGAAGAAGGCGACGACCGGCGCGGTGGTCGGCGGCGGTCTGCTCGGCCTGGAGGCCGCGGGCGCGCTGAAGGGTCTCGGGCTCACCGCCCACATCGTGGAGTTCGCGCCGCGCCTGATGCCGGTGCAGGTCGACGAGGGTGGTGGCGCCGCCCTGCTGCGCACCATCGCGGACATGGGCCTGTCCGTCCACACGGGCGTGGGCACGCAGGAGATCGTGACCGACGACTCGGGCGCCGTCACGGGCATGAAGCTGTCCGACGGCTCCGAACTGGCCACCGACATGGTGGTGTTCAGCGCCGGTGTCCGCCCCCGCGACCAGCTCGCCCGCGACTGCGGGCTGACGGTCGGCGAGCGCGGCGGCATCTCGGTCGACGAGCAGTGCCGTACGGTCTCCGACCCGCACGTCTTCGCGATCGGCGAGTGCGCGCTGGCCTCCGACGGCAAGGTGTACGGCCTGGTGGCGCCCGGCTACGAGCAGGCCGAGACCGTGGCCGCGACGATCGCGGCGGACGAAGCCTCCTTCACCGGTGCCGACATGTCGACCAAGCTGAAGCTGCTCGGCGTGGACGTGGCTTCCTTCGGTGACGCGCACGGCGCGACCGAGGACTGCCTGGACGTCGTGTACGCGGACTCCCGCTCCGGCACGTACAAGAAGCTGGTCATCGGCCGCGACGGCGAGCTGCTCGGCGGCATCCTGGTCGGCGACGCGGACGCGTACGGCACGCTGCGCGCACTGACCGGTTCCGTACCGCCCGTCTCCCCCGAGCAGCTGGTGCTTCCGGCGGGCTCGGCCGGCGGCGCCCAGCTCGGCCCGTCCGCGCTGCCCGACGAGGCGGTCATCTGCTCCTGCCACAACGTCACCAAGGGCACGATCCGCGGCGCGGTCACCGACCACCAGTGCACGACCGTGCCCGAGGTCAAGAAGTGCACCAAGGCCGGTACGGGCTGCGGCAGTTGCGTCAAGGTCCTCGGCCAGCTCGTCAACGCCGAGCTGGAGGCCAGCGGCGTCGAGGTCGACAAGGGCCTGTGCGGCTGCTTCTCGCAGACCCGCGAGGAGCTGTACGAGATCGTCCTCGCCCTGCGCATCAACAAGTACCAGGACCTGCTGGACCGTTACGGCCGTGAGACCGCCCGCGGCGGCGACGGCTGCGAGATCTGCAAGCCGACGGTCGGCTCGATCATCGCCTCCCTGGCCCCGACGATCGGCGCGAGCGGCTACGTACTGGAGGGCGAGCAGGCGGCCTTGCAGGACAGCAACGACCACTTCCTCGCCAACCTGCAGAAGAACGGCTCGTACTCGATCGTGCCGCGCATCCCGGGCGGTGAGATCACCCCGGAGAAGCTCATTGTCATCGGGGAGGTGGCGCGCGACTTCGGCCTCTACACGAAGATCACCGGCGGCCAGCGCATCGACATGTTCGGCGCACGCGTCGAACAACTCCCGCTGATCTGGGCCCGGTTGGTGGACGCGGGCTTCGAGTCCGGTCACGCGTACGGAAAGGCGCTGCGTACGGTGAAGTCGTGCGTCGGCCAGACCTGGTGCCGTTACGGCGTCCAGGACTCCGTACGCATGGCGATCGATCTGGAGCTGCGCTACCGGGGGCTGCGTTCCCCGCACAAGCTGAAGTCGGCGGTCTCCGGCTGCCAGCGCGAGTGCGCCGAGGCCCAGTCGAAGGACTTCGGCGTGATCGCCACGGCCAACGGCTGGAACCTGTACGTGGCCGGCAACGGCGGCGCCACCCCGCGCCACGCGGACCTGCTCGCGCAGGACCTCTCCGACGCCGAACTGATCCGTCTGATCGACCGTTTCCTGATGTTCTACATCCGCACGGCCGACCGCCTCGAGCGCACCTCGACCTGGCTGGAGCGGATCCCCGGCGGCCTGGACCACGTACGCGACGTGGTCGTGGACGACTCCTTGGGCATCTGCGAGGAGCTGGAGTCCCTGATGGCCGCGCATGTCGCGAACTACCGCGACGAGTGGGCCGAGACCATCAACGACCCGGAGAAGCTGTCCCGCTTCGTCTCCTTCGTGAACGCGCCGGACACCCCCGACCCCGTCGTCGGCTTCGTCCCCGAGCGCGACCAGATCAAGCCCGACCTGCCGCTGCTGACCATCGGCACCCGTCCCCTGGAAGGAAGCGCCCAGCGATGACTCTCGCACCCGAGACGACGACCCTGAAGGTCCAGCTTCGCGTCGACGACGCGGCGGACGACTGGTTCACGGTCTGCGACATCAGCGCGCTGATGCCCGGCCGCGGGGTGGCGGCCCTGCTCCCCGACGGCCGCCAGGTCGCCCTCTTCCAGGACCGCGCGGGCCGCCTGTACGCCATCGACAACCGCGACCCGTTCAGTGGCGCCGCCGTCCTCTCCCGCGGCCTCATCGGCTCCCACCAGGGCCGCCCGTTCGTGGCCTCGCCCCTGCTCAAGCAGCGCTTCGAGCTGGAGTCGGGGCGGTGCCTGGACGACGATGCGGTGACGGTGGCGACGTACGAGGTGCGTACGTCCTGACGCCTCTCACACCTTCAAGGCGTCGTACGTCACTCCCGTGAGCCGTTCCGATTCCGCCCAGAGGCGTTCCCCCGCCGTGTCGTTGAGCGTCCACTTGGCGCGGCGGGACTTGGCGGGTGAGCCACGCCAGTCGGCGAACGAGGGGCCGGTGAAGGAGTCGGGTTCGACGCCGGGTGCGGTGGCCGCGTACAGGATGGGCCGGGCGCCGGCTTCGGCGGACTGGGCGAAGAAGCGGTTGCCGATCTGCATGAACAGTTCGGCGGCCTTGCGGCGCTCCATCCTGGGGCCCTTGGTCTGCAGGTTCGTGGCCGCGTAGCCGGGGTGGGCGGCGGCCGCCACGACGTCCGAGCCGGTCGCGCCGAGGCGGCGGGCGAGTTCGTGCGTGAAGAGCAGGTTGGCCGTCTTGGAGCGGGAGTAGGCGAGCCAACGATTGTAGCGGCGCTCGCTGTTGAGGTCGTTGATGTCGATGTTGGCCACCGAGTGCATGGTGCTGGACACGGTGACGATCCGCGCGCCCGGCGTCTTCAGGAGCAGCGGCAGCAGGAGCCCGGTGAGCGCGAAGTGCCCGAGGTGGTTGACACCGAACTGGGTCTCGAAGCCGTCCACTGTGCGCCCGTGGGGCAGGGCCATCACACCCGCGTTGTTGATGAGCAGATCGAGCCGCTCGTGACCGTAGGACGTCGCGAACTCCCGTACAGATTCCAGGTGTCCGAGGTCGAGGGCCCTCAACTCGACCTGCGCGTCAGGGATTTCCCCAAGAATCCGGTCGCGAGCGCGGGCCCCCCGCTCCTCACTCCGGCAGGCGAGCACCACATGGGCCCCACGCCGGGCCAGCTCACGCGAGGTGGCCAGCCCGAGCCCACTGTTGGCACCGGTCACGACGGCGATGCGCCCGCCCTGGTCAGGGATGTCCTGCACACTCCAGCCGGCCATGACGGCTCCCTCTCGCTGTGCCCTGAGGACCCTCTCAACTCCGCATGAGACGTACGGTTTCAGGTTAGCGGCGGTTCCGCTTTTCTTCATGGGCTGGTTGGTGGCGGGCATGCACTCTGCGTAAGGGGTGAACACGTTCCCGGAAAGTGTCCACCCCCTACGCATGTGGTGCCCAGCAGAGGGGTTGACCGGCTGACTCAGACCCGGTCGGTCGTCGGCCTGCCGCGGCGGAACAGGGGCATGACGGGCGGCGGGGGCGTGCCGGGCATGGGCTCCGTGTCCAGGTAGAACCACTCGGCCGTTGGGCCCGGGACAGGGGCCGGATCCGCTGACCGATCAGCGGTGGCTCGGTCGTGGGACGGATCGGTGAGCGGGTCGGCGTCCTGGGCGCGGTCCGTGGTCCAGGGGCGGCCGGTGTCCCATGCCTGGTCGGGGTCCCATGCCTGGCCGGTTTCCCACGCCTGGTCGGGGTCCCGTGCCCGGTCGGTGCCCCACGCCTGGTCGGGATCCCAGGTCGCAGGTCCGTCCAGAGCCAGGTTCGTTGCCCGGCCAGGGGCGGCGTCCCGGGCCGAGCCGGTGGACCCGTCCGCTTCCCAAGCGGGGCCGCTGGAGGAGTCCGCTTCCCAGGCCCGGTTCGTAACCCTCTCCCTCTCCCACGCCGGGCTCGCCGCCCCGACGGAGGTCGAAGCCTCTCCCCATGCCCGGTTCGCTTCCCCGTCAGGTGCGGCAGGGACCGAGGCAAGCACCCGCTCCCTCTCCGAATCAGGGCCCGGCGCCGATGCCGACGCCGAGACCCCGGCGGCAGCCGCCACCTCCGGCTCCGGCGACGGCGGCACCTTCGCCCCCGCCCCCGTAACCGCCGGCCCCGGCATGAGCAACTCCACCCGCAACCCCGCCCCCCGATGCTGCGCGACGAACTCGTCGATCTGGCTGCGGCAGGCATGGTCCAGGTGGGTCACTCCCGTGAGGTCGAGACGGATACGGGGCTTGCCGGAGGCAGCCGCGGACTCGAGGGCGTCGATCAGGCGCGGCAGGCGCAGGAACGTGGCGTTGCCCGCCATGACCACCTTCGCCGTGTCGTTGTCGATGTGCTGCCGGACGACCGTCTGCGACATCCGCAGCGCCGCCAGGATCACACCGGCCGCGAGGCCGATCAGTACGCCCTCAAGCAGCGCCGTGGCCACGATGACCAGCGTCGTGGTGGTCATCACCGCGAACTCGCCGCGGTCCTGCCGCCACATCTTCGGGAACTCCTCGGGCGCGAACAGCTTCCACCCGCTGTGGACGAGGACACCCGCGAGCACCGAGATCGGGATCAGCGCGAGCACCTGCGGCAGCAGCAGCGCGAAGGCGAGCAGCCACAGGCCGTGCAGCGTACGGGAGAGCCGGGTCTTGGCCCCGGCCTGCACATTGGCCGAGCTGCGGGCCACGACCGCCGTGATGGGCAGCGCTCCGAGGATGCCGGCCACCGTGTTTCCGGCGCCCTGGGCGATGAGTTCGGTGTTGTAGCGGGTGCGCGGGCCGTTGTGCATCCGGTCCACGGCCGCCGCGGTGAACAGGCTCTCCGCCGAGGCGATGACCGTGAAGGTGAGGATCGCGGTGATGATCCCGGCGTTGGCCAGGCCCGCGAACTGCTCCGCACCCGGCACCTGTACGGAAGCCAGCAGGTTGCCCACCTGGAGCGTCTTCACGTCCACGCCCGGCAGCGAGGCCACCCCGATACCGATGCCCACGGCCACGAGCGCCGCCGGGACCTTCTTCACCGGCCCCGGCATCTTCTTCCACACGAAGCTGAGCACGATCGTCACGATGCCGAGCAGCGCCGCGATCCCCGCCTGGGGGTTCGCCAGGGTGTCCACGACAAGGCCGGGAACTCCGGCGATGTTCTCGATCGGCATGCCGGGCGCCTTGGCGTCGGCCATCGGGTACGCCTGGCTGAACATCAGCGGCAGTCCGATCCCGGCGAGCATCCCCTGGACGACGGCAAGGGAGATCGCCTGGAACATGCGGCCGAGCCTGACCATCCCCAGAATGATCTGCAGGATGCCGGAGAAGAGAACGATCACGCCGAGCATGGCGACGCCGAACTCCATCACCGTCTCCGCGACCAGCGCGGCGAGCCCGGCGGCCGGCCCGCTGACCTGGAGCGTGCTGCCCCGGGCCGCCCCGACCACCAGCCCGCCGATGACCCCGGAGATGATCCCCAGCTCGGCGGGCACCCCGGACGCCACGGCCACCCCAATGCACAGCGGCAACGCGACGAGGAACACGACGAGCGAGGCGGTGATCTCGGTGGCGAAGTCCACGCCACCGCCACTGCCGCTCCCCTTGCGCAGGTCGGGAGGACCGGCAGATCCTTCCTCGGTACTTCGGGAGCCCGGAGGAGTCTGAGGCTTCTGTTCGCGCGCCCGCCGCGCATGCTGCCCGCTCATGACGCGTGCACCCGGAACAGACCGTCCTCGTCCAGCTCCTGGACCTGGCCGGTGTCGATCTCGTAGTACCAGCCGTGCAGCCGTAGCCGCCCGGAGTCCAGGAGTTGACGGGCCGTCGGGTACTCGCGCAGCGCGGCCAACTGGTTGCGCACGTTCATCTGCACGACCTCCCGCAGAGCCGGGTCCTCGGGCTCGACGGCGTCCCCGAGCAGCGAGGTGAGCCCCGGCCGGGCGAGGTCGAGCCAGGCGTCCACCCGCGGCAGCCCGGACAGATCCGCGCCGCGCTTCAGCGCTCCCATGGCGCCGCAGTGGGAATGACCACACACCACGACGTCCTGAACGCCGAGCACCTCCAGTGCGTACTCGATGGTGGCGGCCTCGCCGGAGGCCGCTCCGTGCTCATCGTGCGGCGGCACGATATTGCCCGCATTGCGCAGCTCGAATATCTCGCCGGGCCTTGCGCCGGTGATCAGAGCGGGTATCACCCGCGAGTCCGAGCAGGTGATGAACAGCGCTTCCGGAAATTGACCTTCGGCCAGCTTCCGGTATTCACCGCTCTCGAAGTCGACCCGGCGCTTGAACGACCGGGCGCGATCCAGCAATGCCTTCACGTTTCCTCCCTCAAACCTATTCTGACCTGGCCTTATGAACCGTAGGGGAGGCCTGGCCAGAGAAAGGTTAAGGGGACGCTAAGGCGACACCAGGTTTGCCACATATTTCAGCCAGGCACCTCACCGAAGCCGCCGGAACCAGTCGAATCGGACAGATACAAGCGCTTACTGAGCTCCTTTTCACAAACCCCGCATTCATGGGACACGCACATGAGAACTCTTGTAGCGTGGCGACTCCACAGCACGGGATTCGTGTTGTCCGGATTCATGTTTCATGGAGAGACAGGACGCATGGGCGTACGAGTGCTGCTCATCGAGGACGACGAGACGATCGCCGAACCGCTGACCGAGGGGCTGCGCCACTTCGGGCTGACGGTCAGCCATGTCGCCACCGGCGCCGAAGGGCTGAGAGGGCCGCACGGCGACGTCGTCCTGCTGGACCTGGGCCTACCCGACCTGGACGGCATCGACGTCTGTCGCGGTATCCGCCAGACCTCCGACGTACCCATCATCATCCTCAGCGCGCGCGGCGAGGAGGCCGACCGCGTACTGGGCCTGGAACTCGGCGCGGACGACTACCTGGCGAAACCATTCAGCATCCGCGAACTCGTCGCCCGTATCCGCGCCGTGACGCGCCGACTGCACCGCACGGGGGCGCCGGGCGACGCAACTCCCGCGGCGGGTACGTACGTTGGTCCCGCAGCCGGTACGTACATTCCTGATCCGTACGCGCCCCAGTCGGCGACGTACGATCCGAACGCGTACGACCCTGCCGTGCCCGCGTACGACCCGGGCGCCTACGAACCGCCCAGGCCAGGGGCCTACGAACCGCCCCGGTACGAGCAGTCCCCGCCCGACCCCGGCGAGCCGGCGGGCGACGCCCCGGCGCCCGGACCACTCGTGGTGGACCGGCGGACGCGGCAGGTCTGGGTGGGCGAGGTGCCGGTCCCTCTCACCCCCAAGGAGTTCGAGCTGCTCGCACTGCTCGCCGAGGACCCCGGCGCGGTGTACTCGCGGCAGCAGATCCTCAACCGGGTCTGGGACACGCACTATCAGGGCCCGACCAAGACCCTGGACGTGCATGTCGCCACCCTGCGCCGCAAGCTCGGCGACCCGGCGTGGATCCAGACGCTGCGCGGGGTGGGGTTCCGGCTCGCCGTACGCACCCCGGGTCGGTCGAGCCCGGGGCGCGGCGGCCACGACGAAGCCTCCGACAACCCCGAAACCTCCGAGGAGGCCGCGGTGTCATGACCCGCCGTCTGCTGCTGACCTACCTCAGCCTCGCCACCTTCGTCCTGCTGTGCCTGGAGATCCCGCTGGGGATCGTCTACTCGCGGGCCGAGCGGGAACGAATCGTCAACTCCGCCGTCGACGAGGCCGAGTCGGTGGCCGCGTTCGCCGCGCTGTCCCTCTCGGCCGGGCGGAAGGGCGAGCTCGACAAGCGGGTCGTCCACTGCGCCGAGCGTATCGGCGGACAGGTGGTCGTCCTCGACGCGGACGGCGATCTGCTGGCCACCTCGCATCCGCTGTCCGATCCGGAGAAACGCGAACTTCCGTCGCGTACCGAAGTGGCCGCCGCACTCGACGGCACGGCCACCAGCGATGTCCGTACGTCCACCATGGGCGGCGTGCAGTATCTGTCCGTCGCCGCCCCGGTCGTCGCGCCCGGCGGGCCTCAGGCAGCGGGCGACGAGCGGGCGCGGGGCGCGGTGCGGATCACGCTGCCCACGGAGATGGTCGCCGACCGGGTCGGCCGGGTGTGGCTGCTGCTGGGGTTCACCGGATGCTCGGCCCTGACCGCGGTCGCCGCGCTGGCCTTCGCGTTCGCCCGGTGGGCCGGGCGCCCCATCCGCCAACTCGAGGAGGCCACACACCAGTTGGCCGACGGCGGCCAGGCGACTCCGGTGGCGGTCACCTCCGGCCCGCCGGAAATACGCAGCCTGGCGGCGGCCTTCAACCGGACCGCCGCCCGCCTCGAACACCTCCTGGCCTCACAACGCGCTTTCGCCGGCGAGGCCTCGCACCAGCTGAAGACCCCGCTCGCGGCCCTGCGGCTGCGGCTGGAGAACCTGGAGCCCGACACGGCCCAGGGCGCCCGGGGCAGTCTCGCCGCCGCCGTGACCGAGACGGACCGGCTGTCACGGATGGTCGAGGGGCTGCTGGCGATGGCCCGCCTCGAGGACAGCGCGGCGAGTCCGGGTCCGGTCGACGTGGGCGAGATCTGTGCGGAACGGCACCGGACGTGGGCGCCGTTGTTCGAGCGGCACGATGTCTCGCTCGTACTGTTCGCCGGCAGCATGGGCCAGGTGCTCGCGCTCCCGGGAGCGGTGGAGCAGATCCTGGACAACCTGCTCTCCAACGCCCTTCGGGCCTCACCGCCCGGCAGCACCGTGTCGATGGAGCTCCGCCTCTCGGCACCCGCCCGCCGACACCCCCTGCACCATCTCCACCACCTCCGCGAAAGCCGCGCCTCCTGGGTCGACCTGCACGTCACGGACGAGGGCCCCGGCATGAGCCCGGAACAGCGCAGCCGCGCCTTCGACCGCTTCTGGCGCGCCCCCGGAGCCCCCAAGGGCGGCACCGGCCTCGGCCTCTCCCTGGTCCAACGCCTCGCCCACGCGAGCGGCGGCGAGGTGACCCTGCACGCCGCGGCCACCGGCGGCCTGGACGCGGTGGTCCGCCTCCCGTCCGCGCAATCGCACGAGCCGCTGGCCGGAAAACCCGGGCCCCGCCGCCGCGAGGCCCCGGCGCTGCCCGCCTGACGCACGCCCGGGGTGGGCGGTGGCGCACACCCTGCGCTTTACAGAACCCAACTTCATGAGCGGAGAGTTACCTTCCAGTCACGTCACGTTCGCATCACAGGTCTTTCATATCTCCTCCACATCGACAGCCCCTCAATACGTTGATCACCTCAAATCCGCTCGATCGCCACTTCGTGATCACGCGTACGGATATCCGCACATATCTGGGGGCTCTCCATGAACCGTTTCCGCAGACCTGCCGCCGTGGCCGTCGCCGCCCTGGCGCTGGCCGCCCTGCCAGCCACCGCCGTGGCCCATGACGGCGATCACCCGTTCCAGAACTGCACCGAGGCGTACGACAACGGGTACTCCAACATCCGCGAGGGCGACGAGCACTACGCCGACCGCCTCGACCGCGACAATGACGGCGTCGGCTGCGACCAGCCGCCCGCGGACTTCGTCCCGGTCGATGACACGAACACCGGAGACGAGGACGCGGGCGCCGGAGCCGACGAGTCCAACGGCACGGACGACACCTCGCCCGACACCGCGGGCGACCAGGGCACCGACCTGGCCGCGACGGGCGGCAGCAGCGCGACCCCCTACCTCGCGGGCGGCGGCGCGGCCGTCCTGCTCGCCGGCGGCGGCGTACTGCTGGCGGCCCGCAAGCGCCGTACGACCCGCTGACCTGTGGTCGCCTGACAGGATGACGGAATGACCGACGGACTCCGCTGGGTGGCCGAGGCGTATGACTTCGGTTACAGCCTCATCTTCTGCGAGGACCTCGCACCGGAGGAGGTACTCGTACGACTCGGTGCCTGGCGAGAGTCCGTCCTCTTCCCGCTGACGCGACGGCAGGCCCAGGAGATCGAGGTCCGCAACTCGGCGGACGAGCCCTACGACCTCGACTTCCTGGAGGACCCGGACGTGGAGGCGGTGGAGGAGCGGGGCTTCCTGCAGCGTGAGGCCGACGCGATCGTGCGAGCCGGGTCAATCGAGGGGTGGGCATTCGCCATCCAGGCCTCCACCTCGTACGTGTCCGCCCGGAACTACCTTCCCGTGCTCTCCCGGGGCGCCCGCGTCATCGCCGTCAGCAAGGACGTGAACGCCGTGCGGCGAGTGGAGTACGCGGTCGATGGCAGTGTCTTGTCCTCCTTCGACCCTGGGATCCCCGCCTACAACGACGGCGCCGATCCGTCTGCGTTCCCTGCCGGCGTGAGCGGCGCAGCCGAGCACAGGACGCCTCCTTCAGCTTCCGTTCGCGGCCGAGCGCGGTGGCTGCCGTGCCTGGTTCCGGAACTGTGCGGGCGATGAGCCGACCACGCGGCGGAACGCGGTGCTGAACGCGCTCTCGGACAGGTAGCCCGTGGCCCGTGCGAGCTCGGAGATCGACAGAGTGTCGCGGGCGAGGGCGTCGCGCGCGAGGCTCATGCGCCATTGGATCAGGTACTCCAACGGCGGGACCCCGACGTGGCTCTTGAAGGCCTGGGCGAACGCGGAACGCGACATGTGGCTGATCTCGGCGAGCTCCTTGAGGCTCCAGGAGTGCGCCACGTCCGCGTGCACGGCACGCAGGGCGGCACCGATGCCGTCCTCGTTCAGGGCGCCCAGCCAGCCGGTGGGCCGGTCTGTCTGACCGGCGTGAGCACGCAGCATGTGCACGAGCAGGATCTGTGCGAGGTGGTTCTGCACCAGCGGGCCGCCGGCGGCGGCGACCCCGACCTCGGTGGCCAGGAGATCGATCAGCTGCGCGAGCCGCCTGCCATGAGGATCGGCCACGCGGACGATCACGAGCGGCGGCAGAAGATCGGTCAGGAGGGCCGCGTTCCTGTCGTCGAACGCGATGTGCCCGACGCAGAGGTAGAGGTCCTCCTCGGACTCCGGGCCGATCCGCACGAACCCGTCCTCGGCACCCGCCCACACCTGCTCCGCAGGGCGCGGGCTCGCGTCGAGCGTGCTGGCCAGCACGTAGGGCGGCGGGTTGCCCAGCATGAAGGTGTCACCCTCCTGCAGGAGCACCGGCTCGTGCCCTTCGAGGATCAACCAGCACGTGCCGCGCACGAGGCCCCCGATCCGCACGTGCAAGAACGTGTCGAAGCGCAAAGCCCACTCTCCCGCGGCCAGGAGGCTGGGCCCGATCACCGTGCGGGGCCGGAGCAAGCCGATCGCGTCAGCCACTGGATCCCGAAATCCGAGCACCGACGACACCTCCTGGACGATACGTAAAGAATGCCGGACTTTGCATTATGGATAGCATCCCCGATCTCCCGCAGTATCGATGTCGAACGGATCGGCATCGAGAGAGTGATGGAGACATCCAGATGGGACAGCTGGAAGGCAAGACGGCGGTGGTCACCGGGGGCAGCACAGGCATCGGTCTGGCCACCGCCGTACGGCTGGCGGACGAGGGCGCGTACGTGTTCGTCACCGGGCGACGCGAGGCCGAGCTGGAGGCCGCCGTCAAGACCATCGGAACGGACCGGGCCACCGCGGTCGTCGGCGACATCGCGAAGCCGGAGGACCTGGACCGGCTCTACGAGGCGGTCCGGGCGCGAGGCCAGAATCTGGACGTGCTCGTGGCGAACGCGGCGATCGGCTCGTTCATGACGCTGGAACAGACCACCGAGGAGCACTTCGACCAGACCTTCGCGGTCAACACCCGAGGCACGCTGTTCACCGTGCAGAAGGCGTTGCCGCTGCTCAACGACGGAGCCTCGATCGTCCTGGTCGGTTCGACGGCCGCTGACCGCGGAATGGAGGCGTTCGGCGCGTACGCGGCGTCGAAGGCGGCCGTCCGGTCCTTCGCGCGGACGTGGTCCACCGAGCTCAAGGGCCGTGGCATCCGGGTCAACGTGGTCTCGCCGGCATGGATCGAGACTCCCGGGGGCACCGCCGCCTTCGGCGACGAGGAGACCGCCCGCGCCATCAAGGAGCAGGTCGCCGCGACCGTGCCCAAGGGCCGCATGGGCCAGCCCGAGGAGGCCGCCGCAGTCGTGGCCTTCCTGGCCTCGGAACAGAGCAGCTACGTCGTCGGCGCGAACGTCTACGTCGACGGTGGCGAGAACCAGACCTGAGGCACCACACGGTGGGTGGCATCTGAAGCGTCCCAGCTTCCATGCCGCTTCCGGCGCGCCGGCCTCGCGACGTTCGGGCGTACCGCGACACCGGAGATGGCCTGCAGCAGCACGACGCAGTGCTGTACAGCGCGACCCGCAACCCGTGGGACCCGCAGCGCAGAGCGCGTGGGTCCAGCGGGGGCGCGGGCGCTGCCGTCGTAGCCGGAGTGGTCCCGATCGCAGACGCCGCCGCCGGTTCGATCCGCGTCCCCGCCGCCTACAACGGCCTCTTCGGGCTGAAGCCCACCCGCGGCCGGGTCTCCGCAGGCCCCGACTTCGACAAGGTCTTCAACAGCCTGGCCGTACAAGTCGGCGTCAGCCGCACGGTACGTGACAGTGCGGCACTGCTCGACGGATGTGCGGCCGGGAACCGGGCGACCCCTACGAGGGCGACCTCGCAGACCCGGGTCGGTGGGGCAGCGTCCAGCAGTGGCAGGTGCTGGGCAATGTTGTGATGGTTGCCGCCGGAAAGCGTGTCGACGAGTGGGTCCCGTGACGGTCGAAGATCAGGCATCCGTTGCGTTTATGGACGACGAGGAGCGTATGTGGCGCCTCAACATCAGTTCGGCGTCACATACG
>NZ_BMPQ01000001.1:63348-395193 GCF_014647675.1 Streptomyces flaveus
ACGCGGTTCCGCGTCATGAGTAGCCGTCAGGGGAAGCGCAAGTCATCCACCGTCACTTCGAGAGGAAGTCGCGGAGCGCGGTGTTGACCTCGTCGGCGTGGGTCCAGAGCAGGCCGTGCGGCGCTCCTTCGACCTCGACGTAGTCGGCCTCGGGGAGTGCCTTGTGGAATCGGCGCCCAGTGGCGTCGATCGGGAGGATGTTGTCCTTTGTACCGTGCAGGATCAGTGCGGGCTTGCCGCTCGCGCGGACCGCCTCGACGTCGGCGCGGAAGTCCTCGATCCATGCCGGTACCACGGCATACGCAGCCACCGGAGCGCTGCGGATCGCGACGTTCCAGCTACCGGTCACGACCTCCTCGCTGATACGCGTGCCGAGGTTCTCGTCGAGGTTGTAGAAGTCCGCGTAGAACTGCTTGTACCAGGCGTACCGATCCGCCTTTGCGGTCGCGGCGATGCCGTCGAATATCTCCTGCGGCACCCCGTCGGGGTTGTCGTCGCGGGCGACGAGAAACGGCTCGAGCGAGGCGAGGAAGGCGAGCTTCGCGACACGTTCATGACCGTAGCGACTCACGTAGCGGGCGAGTTCCCCGGTCCCCATCGAGAAACCGACAAGGACGACATCCTGCAGGTCGAGGGTCTCAAGAACCGTGTTCAGGTCAGCGGCGAAGGTGTCGTAGTCGTAACCGGAGTTCACCTTCGACGACTGGCCGAAGCCCCGACGGTCATAGGTGATGACCCGATAGCCCTGGGCCAGCAGCTCGCGCGTCTGACGTTCCCAGCTGTGCCCGTTCAGTGGATAGCCGTGGATGAGGATGACGGGCTGACCCGCGCCCTGGTCCTCGTAGTAGAGCTCGACCGGCGTGCTGTTTTCATTCCCTACGGTGATGTACCCCATTTACTCTTCCCTTCTTGAGTCGCTGTGGGCGTCGAGGCCCGGAGAATCGGATCCCCTGGTCCGTGCCTGCTCTTGGACTGGCGTCGAAGACGGCTCTGCCCGCAACCACAGAGAATGACCCTGGTCTCCGCGCGCGGGCCTGCCGCCGTGGCCATGCTCAACTTGCCGCGCGCCATCAACTGCCCGACGGAGTTGCGCGTGATCTGCGTGGGCCGGTCCGGGTCTCCGCCCCTCCGTCCACGAGTTCGTACTGCAGCGCACCCGAGGGACAGCGCCGCACCACTTCGGCCAGGCGCTCGGCCTCGGCGCCGTCCGGCCGGATCCACGGGCGCTTCGCCGTGTCGAACACCTCGGGCAGGCCCTGGACGCATTCGGCGGCGTGCAGGCAGCGCCTGGCCTCGAAGGTCACGGTGATCGACTTGCCCTCGTACGCCTTCTTCTCGGTTCCGTTGCTCATACCGCCTCCGTCGCTGCCATGCCCGGTGTTCAGTCGCTGACGCTGCTGCGGGACTGATACAGCAGGTCCTGGTACTCGGGGTGCCGGGCGATCCACCCCGCGAAGAACGGACAGGTCGCCAGCACCCGAAGGTTCGCGGCGCGCGCCTCGTCGAGGGCGGTGCGTGCCAGTGCCGCCCCAACGCCCCTGCCCTCGTACTCCGGCGAGACCTCGGTATGCACGAACGCGACGAGTTCCGTCGTACGGATGTAATCCGCGATGCCCGCGACCTTGGGCTCTCCCTCGGCCCGGGCTTCGTACCGCTTGGCTTCGGGAACGTCACTCACTTCCACTGCCACGTGTCCTCCATGTGCCTTCCGCGTGGGCCTTGCTTCACGCTGAACCCAGTCCAGTTGATGAATCGATTTGTCTACTTCGCAAGCGCGGCCACACCGACTTACCGCAACTTCAGCGCCCCACCCTGAAGTTGGCGCTCATAGGAGGCCGGGAGCACAGCACCAGGTCCGGGTCCTTGCCGGCCACGGAGCTTCTGCGGCGCTTGTCTTCGTGGTGTGCGGTCGCCGACCGCTCGTTGACACACTGGGAGGCGGTCTGGCGCTCACGGCCGTGGGCGCCAGACCGCCTCCGGCTCAGCAGCCGCCCGCGCTACGCACCAGCACCATCGGTGGTGGGTGTGGCCAGCAGCTGCAGCTCCCAGGTGAGCGCGATCCCGCTGGCGCCACCGTGGTCGAAGAGGACCGGCCCGAGCGCCTCGGCCGTTGACTCGCGAGCCCAGTCGCGCTGCCACTCGCTGGCCACGGCCATCCAGGTGATGGGTACCACGCCGGCCTGCACCATGCGACGCACCGCCATGTCGTGCGCCTCGGCGGTGACCCCGCCGCTGGCGTCCGTGACGACGAAGACGTCGTACCCCTCACCCAGCGCCTGGAGGGCGGGCATGGCGACGCAGACCTCCGTCCACAGCCCGGCAATGATCAGCTTCTTGCGCCCCGTGTTCTCCACAACATCGACGACGTGACGGTCTTGCCAGGTGTTGATTAACGTGCGGTTGATCGGCTTCTGGTCCGGGAAGACGTCCTGGAGGCCCTTGATGAGGTAGCCGCCACGTTCTTCTATCACCGTCGTCAGCACCGTGGGGACGTCGAACACCTTCGCGGCCTTGGCCAGGCCGACGACATTGTTGACGATCATGGTTGATTCGTGGCTGTTGAGATTGGTGAACTGGAAGGGTTGATGGTCGATGAGCACCAGGACGCTCTCCTCGGGGGTGAGCAGTGCTTCGAGTCCGGCCTTCGCGGTGCGCGTCACGATGTTCCTTCTGCGTGATGGGTTGAACGGTCGATGGTGAGAATCAGAGCTGTTCGGGTGATGCCATCCGGTAGACGAACTGGCCGAGCCCGGACTGCGCGATCGCGAAGATCGGGCCGGCCAGGCCCTCCTGAGTGGCGGCCATGCTCAGGCCGCCCAGGCGGACCGCGTCGTATCCGGCGACAAGACCGAACTGCCTGACAGTGCGCGGGGCTTCGTCGTCACCGGACCACAGGTCGCCCGGCCGTCTCCGAGGCACCGACGTCGCCGCCTGCACGCCCCAGCCGCGTCACCTGGTGCCCGGCACGTTCCCACAGGTCGGCCGGCCCGCCGCCGATGTCGCCTCGTCCGATCACGGCGATGTTCACGCTTCTCTCCTTGCCAGGCTGATGTGCGATGGAGGCCGGTCACGTCAACCGAGACCGGATCCGACCAGACTCGGCCAGACTCGACGGGGCAGGTTGGAACGTCTCCCGTGGCGTGAAACGACGCTACGGCGGCCATCCGGCGGGAGTCCAAGACTTGTCCGGACGCCGGGCGATAGGATTCGTCTATGGATGTCAGCCCCCGGGTCCTCCGCTACTTCATGGCCGTAGCAGAGGAACTCCACTTCGGCCGCGCAGCCATGCGTCTCTACATCTCCCAGCCGTCCCTGAGTCATCAGATCCGCAAGCTTGAGGAGACCCTCGAAACCCCGCTCTTCGTGCGTTCGAGCCGTCGGGTGCAGCTCACCGCCGCGGGCCGGACGCTGGCTCACGAGGCACCGATCGCGCTGGCCGCGCTGGAGCAAGCCCTGCAGCTCACCCGGCGGGCCGGGTCAGGCATCGCGACGACGATTCGGTTGGGCTATACGCCGGTCACGAGCTTCGGCACGCTCACGGTGCTTCTGGATGCTCTCCAGGAAGATCACCCCGACTTCACGATCGACCCTCGAGAGTTCTACAGCGCCGAGATTCCCGAACGGCTCTGTGCCGGCGACCTGGACATCGGTCTCGCCCTCTCACCGCAACCGCTCGACGGGGTGAATGGCGAGATTCTCCGTGAAGAGCCCGTTTCCGCACTCCTCAGCACTCGCCACCGCCTCGCTGCCGCACCGACGATCCCGGTGAAGGACCTCCGCGACGAGACGCTGCAGCTGTTCCCTCGCCGTCTCGCCCCGGCGTACTACGACGGCATCGTCGCCGCGTGCCACGAAGCAGGCTTCTCACCCGAGATCTGCGCGTTCGAGGATCCGCGGGTAAACGCCATGCTCGCCAGGCTCTCCAGCAGACGCGAGGTCGGCTTGGCCCCTACATCGTTCGCTGAGCACGCCGCGAAGGCCAGCACCGGCATCGTTCGTCGCGATGTGGTCGATCCGTCGATCGTGGCAGAACTCTCGGTGCTGTGGCCCGCGAACGATCCGTCGCCTGCCATTGCGAGCGTCCTCGCCACCGCCCGACGATGCGCTGAACACAATGGATGGCTACGCAGCCCCATCACATAGCGCGTGAAGCTGCGGCCCGCAGCCTCGATCACCGAATCGCTCCGACCCACAGTCACGGGCGGTCGTTCGACCCCGTCGCCTGCGTCGCGTAGCCGGCGAGGTCGCCAACCAGGGTCTTCGAACTTGAGCGGTGCGTCGTCCTGAGCGGCTGACTGTCTGTCACGTTGGGTGAGGGCCAGAGGTGGCCCCGGATGCAGGACGCCCGTGGTCCTGCATCCGGGGCCGACAACCACCCCACCCATCACGGACCGTGACGTCCAGTCAGCGCACACACCAGACGCACACCGCTCAAGTTCGAAGACCCGCCTTGTGCAGGCGTCGGCCGGACACGGTAGGGAAGCCCCTGTCTACGGTTGCCCCTTCTTCGTGCCGGTCTCGCAGCTACTCGGCCGTGACCATCTGCGCGGCGAACTGCTGGTACGGGACGGCATGGTGCATGGCTGCGTCGTGCACGGTGGAGTACCGCACGACCTGGGCGGGCTCCGTGATCAGTTCGATGGTGAGCAAATTGTCGTTGTCGTCGAAGTGCCGCAACTGGGCAATAAGGGCGCGCACCAGAGCAGAACACGACAGCGTCGTCAGCGCAGTGAGCTGAATGCGGCCCGCACCTCTGTGGAGAAGAGCTCCGGCTCCTCCCAGGCGGGGAAGTGGCCGCCGCTGTCGACCTCGTTGAAGTACGTGAGCTTGGGGTAGACCGTCTCGACCCAGCTGCGCGGGGCAGCCCAGATCTCGCCGTGGAACGTCGTGAAGCCGACCGGAACCGAGACCGCCGGAGGAGCCTGGCCGGCCGCTTGGGCTGCGGCCAGAGTCCGTCCGAACTCCCAGTACCACCGGGCGGCTGAGGCGCCGGTGCCCGTCAGCCAGTAGAGCGTGATGTTGTCGACGATGTTGTCCCGGGTGAGGTTGCCCACGGGCTGGCCGTCGACGAACGCGCGGGAGATCTTGTAGTAGCTGTCCGTGTCGTGGTCGAGCAGCCAGGCCGCCAGCCCGACGGGTGAATCCAGCAGGGAGTAACCGATCGTCTGCGGCCGGGTGGACTGCTCCAGGAAGTAGCCGAAACCGTCCGTCATGAACGTGTTGACCGCGTCGTGCGCCGCGCGTTCCTGCTCGGACTCCGCCGGCAGTTGGTCCTTGAGACCGAGCGCCCCGGCGAGCAGGTTCATGTGGATGCCGAGCAGCCCCTCGGGTGCTTGGCCACCCATCGCGTCCGTGACGGCGGCGCCCACGTCGCCCCCCTGGGCGACGTAGCGCGTGTAGCCGAGGCGGTCCATCAGCTCCGCCCACGCGCGTGCGATGCGGCCGGACTCCCAGCCGAGCTCGGTCGGTTCGCCCGAGAAGCCGTAGCCGGGCAAGGACGGCAGCACCAGATGGAACGCGTCCTCGGGGGTGCCGCCGTGAGCGGTCGGATCGGTCAGCAGGCCGACGGTCTCCAGCAGCTCGATGACCGAGCCGGGCCAGCCGTGCGTCATGATCAGCGGCAACGCGTTCTCATGCCGCGACCTGACGTGGATGAAGTGGATCTCGACCCCGTCGATCTCGGTCGTGAACTGCGGCAGCGCGTTCAGCCTCGCCTCGCACTTGCGCCACTCGTACCCGGTCGTCCAGTAGCGGGCGAGCGCCTGCAGCGTCGCCAGCTGCACGCCCTGCGACCGGTCGGCGACGAGCTCTTCAGAAGGCCAGCGCATCGCCTCGATCCGCCTGCGCAGCTCAGCGAGCTGCTCCTCCGGAACCTCGATCCGGAACGGACGGATGGCTGTTGCTTCGGCCGTGACGGGCATAACGGCGCTCCTCGGTTTGTGGACGGGTGGAGAGCCTCGTGGACGGTGGCGAACTGTTCGTATGACGCGGTGTTCATCGTCGCGTCGGTGACCGGGCAGTACATCGACTGCTGCAGGAAGGTGACGCCGCCGCGTTCCTTGGCCATCAGCGCCGGCGCGGCCGTCATATTGCCGCCCACCGAGCGACACGTCTTCACGTTCGTGACGCTTTCCATCTAACACCCGCAAAAGGGGCAGTTCCAGTCCGGGTCGATCGCCGCCGAAGAGGGCCGCTGCATCACCGTGCAGACCATCGGGGTATCCGGCGGCCCAACCTTCTGGTCAGAGGTCACGGGCGTTGTCCTCGGGCGGCACGGCGCCACGACATGTGATTTCCGCTCACGTCTCCCACAATGGAGATGTCGTCCCCGGGGTCGTCGGCGTCGTGTCCCTCTGACGGAATGGGGCAGGTCCATGGGAATCGTTTCGCGGGGCTTTCACAGCCGGGCGCGCCCAGCGGATGTGAAGCTGCCTCCCGGGCAATATCTGACCGAGGACTTTCCGGTGCTGTCGGCCGGTCCCACGCCGAACATCGCACGGGAGGAGTGGGAGTTCACCATCACGACCGAAAGCGGTACGCGCCACCGCTGGTCGTGGCGGGAGCTGCTGACACTGCCGAGCGAGCGGCCGACAGTGGACCTGCACTGCGTGACCAAGTGGTCGAAGCTGGGCACCGGCTGGGAAGGGGTGTCGCTGGACACGCTGTTCGCCGATGTGGAGACGGCGGCCGAGTTCGCGCTGGTCCACTCCTACGGTGACTACACGACGAACATCCCGCTGGAGGACCTGCTGGGCGGCAAGGCGTGGATCGCCTACCAGTACGAGGGGGAGGACCTCGCTCCGGTGCACGGCGGCCCGGCCCGGCTGCTGGTGCCGCATCTGTACCTGTGGAAGTCGGCCAAGTGGGTGCGCGGGATGCGGCTGCTGACCGAGGACGAGCCGGGGTTCTGGGAGAGCCTCGGCTACCACGACTACGGTGACCCGTGGCGCGAGCAGCGGTACCAGGGCGACTGAAAGCGCCCCTGACCTGGCAGGCCGCCCGGCTGGTCGGTCTGCGCGACGAGACGCCTTCGGCCCGCACGCTGGTCTTCGACGTACCCGGCTGGTCCGGGCACCTGGCCGGCCAGCACGTGGATGTGCGGCTGACGGCCGAGGACGGCTACAGCACCCAGCGCAGCTATTCGCTGGCCTCGGCACCCGACGGTGACCGGTTCGAGCTGACGGTGCAGCGCGTGCCCGACGGAGAGGTCTCGCCGTACCTGGCCGATGTGATGGAGATCGGTGACCTGGTGGAGATCCGAGGCCCGGTGGGCGGCTGGTTCGTCTGGCGCCCGGCCGAGATCCGGCCGGTGCTGCTGGTGGGCGGCGGATCGGGGATCGCGCCGCTGATGGCCATGATCCGCACGCGCCGCAGCCTCGGCAGCCACACCCCCTTCCGGCTGATCTACTCGGTCCGCACCCCCGAGGACCGGTACTACGCCTCCGAACTGCGCACCCCGCAGCCCGGTGACGGCGGCCTGGAGGTCACCCACCTCTACACCCGGCACACGCCTGAGGGCTGGCCGAGACCCGCCAAGCGCCTGCAACTCGCGGATCTGCAGACCCACGGCTGGCCACCGGAGTTCGAGCCGGTCTGCTTCGTCTGCGGGCCGACCGGCTTCGTCGAGACCGCCGCGGCCCAGCTGGTGGCGCTGGGCCACGACCCGCGCCAGATCAGAACCGAACGCTTCGGCCCCACGGGAGGCTGACATGGACCGACAGGACACCACGGACTACGAGGACGGCAACGCGCTCGCCGGCCCTCTGGGCGAACTGTTCACCGCGGACGTCACCGCGGCCGCCGGGCGCTGCGCCGGCTGCGGGCACACCGCTCTCGTCGCCGACCTGCGCGTGTACACGCACGCCCCGGGCCTGGTGGCCCGCTGCCCGAACTGCGACGCGGTGATCCTGCGACTCCTACGGGCCCCCGACGCCGCATGGCTGGACCTGCGCGGCACGGTCTACATGCGCGTCCCGCTGCCGCCCGCATGAGGCCACCACCCGCGGCAGCGGCAGCGGCAGCGCCGGTTGCTCCTCGATGTGAGATGGAGTCATTCATGACCACACCGCGGGACCTGTTGATCATCGCCATGGACTTGACGGCCAGTCGTCCTCCGGAACAAGGCGATCTGTCCCTTGCGCTCGCGGGAGCCGAGCTGATCGACCTCCTGGAGGCCCAGGCCATCACACTGGACGGTGATCACATCGTGCCGAGCGACCGGCGAGCCACAGCTGATCGGGGGTTGGATGAGGCCGCGTCGTCACTTGCGCGACAACCGCCGTACGAGTCGGTCGGCGACTGGCTGTGGCGCAGAGGCCGCGGCCTGTCCGCGGCCTATCTGGCCACCCTCGAAGCGGAAGGCCGGCTCACTCGGCAACGCCGCCCCTGGATGATCTTCCAGCCCGCTCACCTGGTGCTGGTGGATTCGCCCGCACGCCGCCAGGCGGCGAACCGCTGGGCATCGGATGAGCCCGTCCTCACAGCCCTCGCGGCGGCCGTCGGGATCGGCGACAAGCCGACGGGAGAGTCACCAAGCGTGGCCGACGATGCCGTGGCGACAGTGCTCGCCGCCGTCCATGACGCGGTAAGGAGCCTGGAAGCCGAACGGCAGCGGCGAGCCCTCGACGAGGCGGCCTTCGACAACATTTGGCGGGGCGAGTAAAGACCGCACGCGCGGTGGCATGGTCGCCCGTACAAGGCCGGTTCCTGCTCCCGGCCGGT
The DNA here is from genome assembly GCF_014647675.1 of Streptomyces flaveus. Classification (GTDB taxonomy): domain Bacteria; phylum Actinomycetota; class Actinomycetes; order Streptomycetales; family Streptomycetaceae; genus Streptomyces; species Streptomyces flaveus. The sequence goes on from NZ_BMPQ01000001.1 coordinate 72,070, forward strand.
CCCTTGACCCTGCTGCTCGTAAGCGAAAGGAGCGGCGCCTCCGCACAGGCGCCGCCCCCTCCCTTTCGCGCCCGGAGCCGCCATCGCGTCGGTGAGGGTCGGGGTGACCGACGACGGCTCCGGAGTCGGGAGGGTCAACGATGATCGCTGACCTTCGACATGGGGGATCAGCGGTGATCGCTGCCCTTCGACGTGGACGCCGCGCGGCCGGCCTCCAGTCGGGCCACCGGGATTCGGAACGGCGAGCAGGATACGTAGTCCAGACCCACCTCGTGGAAGAAGTGGACCGACTCCGGGTCGCCGCCGTGCTCGCCGCAGACGCCGAGTTTCAGGTCGGGGCGGGTGGCGCGGCCGGCCTCGGCGGCGAGCTTCACCAGGGAGCCGACGCCGTCCTTGTCGATCGTCTCGAAGGGGGAGACGCCGAAGATGCCCTTCTCCAGGTACGCCGTGAAGAACGAGGCTTCCACGTCGTCACGGCTGAAGCCCCACACCGTCTGCGTCAGGTCGTTCGTGCCGAAGCTGAAGAACTCGGCCGCCTCCGCGATCTGACCGGCGGTCAGCGCGGCCCGCGGCAGTTCGATCATCGTGCCGATCGACAGCTTCAGGTCCGTGCCCGTCGCCGCCTCGACCTCCGCGACGACCTGGTCGGCCTCCTCGCGGACGATCTCCAGCTCCTGGACCGTGCCGACCAGCGGGATCATGATCTCGGCCCGCGGGTCGCCCTTGGCGTTCTTGCGCTCCGCCGCGGCCTCGGCGATCGCCCGTACCTGCATCGTGAACAGGCCGGGGATGACCAGGCCCAGGCGTACGCCGCGCAGACCCAGCATCGGGTTCTGCTCGTGCAGGCGGTGCACCGCCTGGAGGAGGCGGAGGAGGTTCTCGTGCGGCTCCTGGCGGGACTCCGCCAGGGCGACCCGGACCGAGAGCTCGGTGATGTCGGGCAGGAACTCGTGCAGCGGCGGGTCGAGGAGACGGACCGTCACCGGCAGGCCGTCCATCGCCGAGAACAGCTCCACGAAGTCCTGCTTCTGCAGCGGGAGCAGCTGCTTCAGCGACTCCTCGCGCTCGGTCTCCGTGTCGGCCAGGATGAGGCGTTCGACCAGCTCACGACGGTCACCGAGGAACATGTGCTCCGTGCGGCACAGGCCGATGCCCTGCGCGCCGAAGCGACGGGCGCGCATCGCGTCCTCGGCGTTGTCCGCGTTGGCGCGCACCCGCAGGCGACGCTTGCGGTCGGCGAACGCCATGATCCGGTGCACGGCCTCGACCAGTTCGTCGGCGTCCTGGGCGCCCGCGTGCATCCGGCCCTCGAAGTACTCCACGACCGGGGACGGGACCACGGGTACCTCACCGAGGTACACCTTGCCGCTCGACCCGTCGATGGAGATGAGGTCGCCCTCCTCCACCACATGCCCGCCCGGCACCGTCATCCGGCGCCGCTTGGTGTCGACCTCGAGCTCCTCGGCACCGCACACACAGGTCTTGCCCATGCCGCGCGCCACGACCGCCGCGTGGGACGTCTTGCCGCCCCGCGACGTCAGAATCCCCTCCGCCGCGATCATGCCGTCCAGGTCGTCCGGGTTCGTCTCGCGGCGGACCAGGATCACCTTCTCGCCCGAACGCGACCACTTCACCGCCGTGTACGAGTCGAAGACCGCCTTGCCGACCGCCGCGCCCGGCGACGCCGCGATGCCCCGGCCGACCGTCTGGACCTTCGTGTCCTCGTCGAAGCGCGGGAACATCAGCTGGGCCAACTGGGCGCCAGTGACGCGCTGCAGCGCCTCGGCCTCGTCGATCAGCCCCTGGTCCACCAGCTGGGTCGCGATACGGAAGGCCGCGCCCGCCGTCCGCTTGCCGACGCGCGTCTGGAGCATCCACAACTGGCCGCGCTCGATGGTGAATTCGATGTCGCAGAGATCCTTGTAGTGGTTCTCCAGGGTCGACATGATCTGCATCAGCTGGTCGTACGACTTCTTGTCGATCTTCTCCAGATCGGCGAGCGGGACCGTGTTGCGGATGCCGGCCACGACGTCCTCGCCCTGCGCGTTCTGCAGGTAGTCGCCGTACACGCCCTGGTGGCCGCTGGCCGGGTCACGGGTGAAGGCCACGCCCGTACCCGAGTCCGGGCCGAGGTTGCCGAAGACCATCGAGCAGACGTTGACGGCCGTGCCGAGGTCGTGCGGGATGCGCTCCTGGCGGCGGTAGAGCTTCGCGCGGTCGGTGTTCCACGAGTCGAAGACCGCGTGGATGGCGAGGTCCATCTGCTCGCGCGGGTCCTGCGGGAAGTCGCGCCCGGCCTCGGTCTTGACGATCTTCTTGAACTTGGTGACGAGCTTCTTCAGGTCGGCCGCTTCGAGTTCGGTGTCGACCGTGACCTTCTTGGCCGTCTTCGCCGCCTCCAGCGCGTCCTCGAAGAGTTCGCCCTCGACGCCGAGGACGGTCTTGCCGAACATCTGGATGAGCCTGCGGTACGAGTCCCAGGCGAAGCGCTCGTCACCGGCCTGCTGGGCCAGGCCCTGGACCGACTTGTCGGAGAGCCCGATGTTCAGGACGGTGTCCATCATGCCCGGCATGGAGAACTTCGCCCCTGAACGGACCGATACGAGCAGGGGGTTGTCGGCCTGCCCGAGCTTCTTGCCCATCGCCTCTTCGAGCGCGTCGAGGTGTGCGCTCACCTCGTCACGCAGTGCCGCCGGCTCCTCGCCACTGTCGAGGTACGTCTTGCAGGCCTCGGTCGTGATCGTGAAGCCCGGTGGGACGGGAAGACCCAGGTTGGTCATCTCGGCGAGGTTCGCGCCTTTGCCGCCGAGGAGGTCCTTGAGGTCCTTGTTGCCTTCGGTGAAGTCGTAAACGAACTTCACTCCGCCGACAACACTGTCGCCGCTACCAGTTACGTGGGGATCTTTGTTTTCCGACACGGATCTCGACTCCTCGAGGACGCGCTGGCTGCCCTGACGGCGAGAACATACCCAGATCGAAGGTACCTCGGTACGTCCACTTGCGCGTCATGCGGCCGTAACCGCTCGTCCGCCAACAGATCGCAAGTCAAGACCTGGCAATGAGTCGGAAGTTGGTGTTTTCACTTCCCGAACGAGTCAACGCCCGTAGACCCCCTAAAGTGCTCATGTGAGCGGCGCTCCGTACGTGTGAGTTCACATCGTGAACGATCAAAGGGTGGCACTCAGTGCCACCCTTTGGAGAAGTGCAGTTGCCCAAGATCCGCTCATCTGAGCGCAACCCTTATCAAGGGTGGCAAGAATCACGCCGATTCGAGCGGCCAGATTTCACCATGCGGACGCGTACGCGGACCGTAACGCGGATGTCACACACCGATCCGCACCCACACCTCACACGCCCATCGCCAGCAGTCGCTCCTCCGCCCGCTCGGGCGCGTACAGGTGCTCCACCACCAGCAGCCCCGCCCCCACCAGGCCCGCCCGGTCCCCGAGCCGTGAGGTGACCACGTCCAGGTGGGCGGTGGAGCGGGGCAGGGCGCGCTGGTAGAGCAGCTCGCGTACGCCCGTGAGGAACGGAGTTCCGGCCAGGTCCCCGGCGATCATCAGCACTCCGGGGTTGAGCAGCGTCACCACGGTCGCCAGTACGTCGCCGACCTGTCGCCCGGCGTCCCGCGCGAGCGCCGCCGCCCCCGGGTGCCCGGCGGTCAGCAGATCCCGCACATCCGAGCCGGAGGAAGCCGGCACGCCGGTCTCCGCGAGCCGCCGCGCCACGGCACCGCCACTGGCGATGGCGGCGAGACAGCCGTACGAACCGCACTTGCACAAGGCGTCGGCGCCCTCCGGGACTCGTATGTGCCCGATGTCCCCGGCGCCTCCGTCCATGCCCCGGTAGATGGTGCCGTCGACGACGACGCCCGCGCCGATGCCGGTGGAGACCTTGATCAGGACGAAGGCCGAGCAGTCCGGGTGGCCGGTGCGCTGTTCGCCGTACGCCATGAGGTTGGCGTCGTTGTCCACAAGTACGGGGACGGATTCGGCGCCCGTGTGCTCGGCGAAGGAGCGGGCCAGTCGGGTTCTTATGTCGTAGCCGTCCCAGCCGGGCATCATCGGCGGCTGGACCACGCGGCCGGTGTCGCTGTCGACCGGTCCTGGCACGGAGAGCCCGATCCCGCACACCTCGTGCGCCCGGTGCCCGGCCTTCTCCAGCAGCTCGCCGAACCAGCGGCCGAGTTCGCCGAGCACCGCGTCCGGGCCGTCCTCGATGAGCAGCGAGCCCGTGTGCTCGGCCAGCAGCTCGCCGGTGAGGGAGAGGACCGCGGTGCGCGCGTGCCGGGTGTCGAGGTCGGCGGCGAGGACGACGGCATGTGAGTCATCGAACTCAAGTCGGACCGAGGGCCGGCCGCCGAGCGGCGAGTCCACCGGGCCCGCGGCGCCCTCGCGCAGCCAGCCCGCCCGGAAGAGCCGGTCAAGGCGCTGGCCGACCGTGGCCCGGGACAGGCCCGTGACCTGCTGCAAGGCACCGCGTGTGGTGGCCCGCCCGCTGCGCACCAACGCCAGCAGCTCGCCGGCGCTCGACTGGCTGCCCGCCCTTGTGGCCCGTCCTGCCATACCGGTCCTCCCGGCGTTCCCGGTCATGCACACCCTCTTGCGTTCCTCAACTCTGCATTACATATTGAGTTTTGCGTGTTAAATAGACGTAACCCTACGGTAGCTACAGCCGAACTGGCCGGACATACGTCTTCGTGGAGACCCGAGTGAACCGCTCGACCCAGCTCACAGCCCGCCGCACCGGACATCCGGAGCCCGTACGCACCTCGACCTCACCCCCATTTTCCGGCCACGGTGAGATCGGCCGTTCGGGGACGGCCGTATACGATCCGGGCCCCGCCTCGCGCTCGCTGCACCTGAGGGCCGCGCGCGTCCTGCACGACAACTGGACCGGGACGTCCACGGTGCCCTCGCGCGGCCTGTACCCCCACCAGTGGTCCTGGGACTCGGCGTTCATCGCGATCGGGCTGCGCCATCTGTCGCCGCTCAGGGCCCAGGTCGAGCTGGAGACGCTACTGGACGCGCAGTGGGGCGACGGCCGGATTCCGCACATCGTCTTCAACCCCTCCGTCCCGCTCGACGCGTACTTCCCGAGCCCCGACTTCTGGCGCTCCTCCACCGCGGGACGCGCCGCGGGCGCCCCGCGCACCGTACAGACGTCCGGCATCGTGCAGCCACCGGTGCACGCGCTCGCCGCCTGGCTGGTGCACGTCGCCGACCCGGGCCTGTCGCGGGCCCGCGGCTTCCTGTCCCGCCTGTATCCGCGGCTCGCGGCCTGGCACCGCTATCTGCTGCACCGCCGGGACCTGGGCGGCGGGGGCCTGGCCTCCGTGGTCCACCCGTGGGAGCAGGGCATGGACAACGCCCCGTCCTGGGACGCCCCGCTCAGCCGCGTCACGCCTGCCCCGCCCCGCACCTTCCGCCGCGCCGACCTGGACCACGGGGCCGCCTCGGACCGGCCGACGGATCTGGACTACGGGCGGTATGTGGCGCTCGCGAGCGACTACCGGGATCGTGAATACGTAGACGGTGAGGGTGAGTTCGCGGTCGAGGACCCGGCGTTCAACGCACTCCTGATCGCCTCCGAGTACGCGCTGGCCCGGATCGCCCAAGAGCTGGGCGCCACGGCCACGGCCCGCCGCGCGCGGGCGGAGCGGCTGACGGCGGCGCTGGTGGAGCGGCTGTGGGACCCGGCGGAGGGCATGTTCTTCTGCCGGGACGTACGGACCGGGGAACTCATCCCCGAGCGCGGCGTGGCCGGACTCGTCCCGCTGCTCCTGCCCGCCCTGCCCCGCGAGATCGCCGACAGTCTCGTACGGACCCTGCGCGGCCCGCACTTCGGGCTCGGCGGCGCCACCCGGCTCGTACCGAGTTACGACCTGACCGGCGAGGCCTTCGATCCGCACCGGTACTGGCGGGGCCCGGCCTGGTTCAACACCAACTGGATGCTGGAGCGCGGCCTGAGGCTGCACGGGGAGCAGGCCCTCGCGGGCAGCCTGCGGGCCGCACTGCTCGACACGGCGGGCGAGTCCGGATTCGCGGAGTACGTGACCCCGTACAGCGGCAAGGCCTGCGGAGCACTCGGCTTCAGCTGGACCGCCGCGCTGACCCTCGACCTGCTGCACGACCACGACCACCAGCACGACCACCAGCACGAGCCGGGCCCTTCACTGAGCGCGGCGCAGCACGTAAGCCATCACGTAGGCGAAGAGATCGGCAAGGGCGCCAAGGGAGGGGACCAGGTATGACGGACCGGCAGCATCTGCTCGTGCACGGTGGGACGTTCGCGGCCGTGGGCGACGGCGGGGACATCAGCGGAGTGCGCGGCAGCGGCTCCCCCGACGGGCTGTTCGTACGCGACGCCCGGCATCTGAGCCGCTGGCAGCTGACCGTCGACGGCGCGGTGCCCGAGGCACTGTCGCCGGTCGCGGACGGCGACTCGGCACGCTGCGTCCTCGTACCGCGCGGTGGCCGCCAGGAGCCGCCCGCGTACACCCTCTTCCGCGAACAGGCCGTCGCCGACGGCGCGTTCGTCGAGGCGCTGCGCGTCACCAGCAACCGCCCAGTGCCGACGACGGTCCGGATCGCGGTCACCGCGGACGTCGACTTCTCGGACCAGTTCGAGCTGCGCTCCGACCACCGTACGTACGCGAAGATCGGCGCCGTCCGCTCCCGCGAAATCCTGGACGACGGCGTCGAGTTCAGCTACCGGCGCGGCGAGTGGCGTTCCTGTACGACGGTCACCGCCGAGCCCGCCCCTGACAGCGTCGAGGAGACGGGCACGGGCGCCCGCCGCCTGGTCTGGGCCCTCGACCTGGAACCGCACGGTTCCGCAGAGCTGGCCCTGAGGGTCGCGGCCCACCCGCACGGCACACCGCACCCGGAGGTGCCCGCCTCCCCGTCCGCCGTGAACGAGCAAGTCCGCGCGCTGGAGGACGAGTTCACCGAGGGCGTGCCCTTCCCGACGGGCTGGCCAGAACTGTCCGCGGCCTGCGCGCGGGGCCTCGCCGACCTGGCCGTCCTCCAGGTTCCGGCAACGGGCCCCGACGGAGAGGAACTTCGCGTCCCGGCGGCCGGAGTCCCCTGGTTCCTGACGCTGCTCGGTCGGGACGCGCTCCTCACCTCCCTCTTCGCCCTCCCCTACCGCCCCCAGCTCGCCGCCGCCACCCTGCCCGCACTCGCCGCGGCCCAGGCGACCGCGACCGGCACCGGGGCGGTGGCCCAGCCGGGCAAGATCGTGCACGAGGTACGGCACGGGGAGCTGGCGCACTTCGGACAGGTGCCGTACGGGCGTTACTACGGCTCGGTCGACGCCACGCCGCTCTTCCTTGTGCTGCTCGGCGCGTACGTCGAGCAGACCGGCGATGTCGCCACGGCCCGCCGCCTCGAGCCGCACGCCCGTGCAGCGATCGGCTGGATGCTGGACCACGGCGGCCTCACCTCGCGCGGCTACCTCGTCTACCGCGCCGACGAGGGCGGCCTCGCCAACCAGAACTGGAAGGACTCCCCCGGCGCCATCTGCTCCGCCGACGGCAGCCGCGCCACCGGCCCGGTGATGGCCGCGGGTGCGCAGGGGTACGCGTACGACGCCCTGCGCCGCACCGCGCACCTGTCGCGCACGGTGTGGGAGGACGAGGTGTACGCGGCGTTGCTGGAGCAGGCGGCGGGCGACCTCCGCGACCGCTTCCAGCGGGACTTCTGGATGCCCGAACGCGCCTTCCCCGCGCTGGCGTTGGACGGCGACGGCAACCAGGTGGACGCGCTCGCCTCCGACGCCGGGCATCTGCTGTGGTCGGGGCTGCTGGACAAGGAGTACGGGGAGTTGGTGGGGCGGCGGTTGCTGGAGCCGGACTTCTTCTCCGGGTGGGGGGTACGGACGGTGGCCTCCGGCCAGGCTGCGTACCACCCGCTGTCGTACCACCGAGGGTCGGTCTGGCCGCATGACAACGCGTTGATCACGCTGGGGTTGGCGCGGTACGGGCTCCATGACGAGGCCCGGACGGTCGCGCATGCGCTGGTGGACGCGGCGACGGCCTCCGGGAGCCGGCTCCCGGAAGTCCTCGCGGGCTATGGCCGCGACACCCACGGGGAGCCGGTGCCGTATCCGCACGCGTGCGTGCGGGAGTCTCGGTCAGCTGCGGCTCCTTTGGCCTTGCTGACGGCTGTGGGCGGTGCCTAATAGCTCGGGGCTGCGGGTTGGTTCGCGGGTGCGGGTGCGTTGTGGCTGGTCGCGCAGTTCCCCGCGCCCCTAAAGGGGCGCAGCCCCGAGTCAAGGGCGGCCCAGGGCCCGGTATTCCCAGCCGGCCGCGCGCCACTGGGCTGGGTTCAGGGCATGGCGGCCGTCGACTATGCGGCGGTGGGACACCACGGCGGCCATGGCGTGCGGGTCGATCTCGCGGAACTGGGTCCACTCGGTGAGCAGGACCACCACGTCCGCTCCGGCGGCGGCCGTGAGGGCGTCGGAGCCGTAGGTCAGTTCCGGGAAGGTGCGGCGGGCGTTCTCCGTGGCCGCCGGGTCGACGACCGTGACGTGGGCGCCCGCTTGGTGCAGGGTCCGGGCCACGTCCAGGGCGGGGGCGTCGCGGATGTCGTCCGAGTTGGGTTTGAACGCGGCGCCGAGGGCGGTGATGCGGGCGCCGGCCAGGTTGCCGCCGACGAGTTCGCGGACCAGGTCGACGGTGCGGGCCCGGCGGCGCTTGTTGATGGCGTCCACCTCGCGCAGGAAGGCGACGGCCTGGCCGACGCCCAGTTCCTCGGCACGGTGGCTGAAGGCGCGGATGTCCTTGGGCAGGCAGCCTCCGCCGAAGCCCAGGCCCGGCTTGAGGAAGCGTCCGCCGATCCGGTCGTCGTAGGAGAGTGCCTCGGCGAGGCCCGTCACATCGGCGCCGGTGGCCTCGCAGACCTCGGCCATGGCGTTGATGTACGAGATCTTGGTGGCGAGGAAGGAGTTGGCGGCGACCTTGACCAGTTCGGCCGTGCTGAGGTCGGTGACGACCACCGGGGTGTCGCGGGCGATGACGGGGGCGAACGCGGCCCTCAGCCGTTCCTCGGCCCATGCCGACTCCGTGCCGAAGACCAGCCGGTCGGGGCGCAGGGTGTCGTCGATGGCGTAGCCCTCGCGCAGGAACTCCGGATTCCAGGCCAGTTCGACGTCGGTTCCCGCGGGGGCGAGCCGCTGCACCAGTTCCGTCAGCCGGGCCGCGGTGCCCACCGGCACCGTGGACTTGCCGACCACCAGCGTGCGGCGGCGCAAGTGCCCCGCGAGTTCGGTCACCGCGCTGTCGACGTAGCGCAGGTCCGCCGCGTCGGAGCCCTTCTGCTGGGGGGTGCCGACGCAGAGGAAATGGACATCGCCGAAGTCACCGGCCTCGGCGAAGTTGGTCGTGAAGCGCAGTCGGCCGGAGTCCAGAGCCTTGGCCAGCAGTTCGGGCAGGCCCGGCTCGAAGAAGGGGACCCGACCCGAGTTCAGCCACTCGACCTTGACCGGGTCGACGTCCACGCCCAGGACCTCGTAGCCGAGGACGGCCATGCAGATGGCGTGCGTGGCGCCGAGATAGCCGGTACCGATGACGGTGAGTCGGGGGACGGGGGCGTCGGAGACGTCGAGTACGGCGGCCATGTCGGCGTCGGGTCTCAGGGCGCTGTCCGGCCTCGGGTCGGTGGCGAGGGTCATGGCGTGCTCCTTGTGAAAGGTGAGGGTGTGCTCGCTTTGGGGATGGGTGGGCCGGCACAGGGGCCCTTTGGCCGGAAGCTGAGGTGGCTCCTCGGGCCCTGCGTGGAAGCGGTGTGTGGTTGTTCTGTTGTGGCGTTGCGCGGTGTGCCCGGGTGCAGGGACGGAGCACTGGACGGCGCGTGGAGACAGGGCCGGCCCGGGGGACGGCGTGCGGCCGGCTCGGGGTCGCCGTAGGCCGGTCAGGAACGGGCGCAGTCGACGTTGGCCAGGCCCTCGGCCGCCCCTTCCGCCTTGTTGTCGCAGGCGACCTTGTTGCCCTCGACGGGGGTGAGCTTGAAGCCGTAGCCGGGTCCGTTCACATCCGCGGTGTTGCCCTTGAACGTGTTGTCGGTGCCCCAGCCGTCGATGATCTCGTGGGTCTGGAAGCCGTCCTGGAGTGCGTTGCGGCCGGTGTTGCCCTGGATCAGCCAGCCGTTGCCCTTGACGTCGACCCAGGAGTCGTTGTGGGAGCCGCTCAGGAGTGAGCCGTCGAAGGTGTTGCCGATGACCTTGCCGTCGCTGGTGCCCTCCTTGATGTCGATGGACTCGGCGGTCGTGGCGCTGATGTCGTTGCCGCTGATCATGTTGCGGTTGCTCGCGTCGGGCTTGCAGTCCGAGACGGTGCACCAGTTGGACTCGGCGGAGCCGATGTAGACGCCCTCGCCGAACTTCTCCTTGCGCTTGCCGGTGTCGCGGACGGTGTTGTTCAGCACGAGGTTGTCGGTGCTGAAGTTCCGCAGGTGGATGGCCTCGTCGCCGATCTGCTCGACGGTGAGGCCCTGGATGACCGAGCCCTGCACACGGTCGGCCATCACACCCTTCTGGCTGTTGCGGACGGTGAAGCCGACCAGACGCCAGTGGCTGGCGCCGTCCAGGTGGAAGCCGTAGTCGCCGTCGGTGCCACCGCCGTCGATCACCGCGCCGGGGCCGCCACAGACGTAGACCGGCCGGTCCGCGGTGCCCGGGGTGGTGGCCTTGAAGCGGCCCTCGTACGTGCCGTCGGCGAGCCGGATGCTGTCCCCGGGCCCGGCGTCGGCCAGGGCCTGCTCCAGCGAGGCGGCGTCGTTCACCGTGGCGGTGGCCGCCGGGCAGCTGACCTCCTTGGCGGACGCGGTGCCACCGCCGGACGTCGCGCCCGGGGCGGACCCGGTGGCGGGGGTGGTGGACGGCGCGGACGGTTCGGCGGTGTCCGTAGGTGCGTCGTCCGTCGAGGCGGTCGGCTTGCGGGTGGTCGAAGTGGGGCCGACCGCACCGGTGGCCCCGGCCGTGTCCGGGGTGGCCGAGTCCCCGCCGGAGGTCAGGGCCACGATGAGGGCGATCACGGAGCAGATGAACGCCCCCGTCGCCAGCCACAGCACGCGGTTACCACTGGTCATTGGTCATCACCGGAACCCGGTTGTGGGGGTTGTGTGCGGCCAGGTGGATCTCCGTGGGCGGAGGGGCCGGCAGGGTCTGCTTGTCGGCGTAGGGGTGGACGCGTCCGCGGCGGCCTCGTCCCCGGCTTGCGTGGCGTCGCTGCCCCATCACCGCCGACAGGAGGATGAGCAGCAGGATGAAGGTCCACAGCAGGGTCATCGGGCTGGCGTAGTGCCGGAACTTGGTCCAGAAGGAACTGGTGTCGTGCCAGGCGAAGGTCTGGTTCTTCTTGATGTCCGTGTCGCCGCCCGCGCGGACGGTGTCCAGGGCGCTCGGCCCGACGCCGGCGATGACGTTGTACGAGATCGTCGAGCCGCCGACGCCGCCCACCATGGAGACGCCGTGGTTGGTGGCGTCCTGGATGGTGTTGCCGCGCACTTCGGCGACCGAGTCGCGGATGTAGACGCCGGTGTCGGCGTTCTCGACGATGTTGCCGGTGACCTGCGCCGCCGTCACGCCGTCGCGTATCGAGATGCCCTGCCGGATCTGGCCCTTCAGACGGTTCCCGGTGATCGCCACCTTCGCGGCGTCCTTGCGGGCGACGATGCCCATGTCACCGCCGCGGACGTTGTTGTTCTGCACGCCGACGTCCACCCCGCCGAGGATCTCGATGCCGTAGCGGCCGTTGTCCTCGGCGGTGCTGTTGGAGACCGAGTTGTTGCCGTAGCTGCTGATGGACTCGCCGGAGGCGGAGGGACCGCTCGCCAGGGGCCGGCCGCTGAGGATGAAACCGTTGCCGCCGTTGTCCCGCGCGGTGGATCCGGTGATCTTGACCTGCTGGGTGGCGCGGGCGAGGACGAAGCCGTTGCCGCCGTTGTCCTTGGAGGTGGTCCGTTCGACGTCGGCGTTGGTGACGTAGCGGTGCAGTACGAGGCCGTCCTGGAAGCTCTTCAGCACCTTGGTGTCGGTGATGCTGACCCCGGTGGCGCCGGAGACGAACAGTCCGTAGGTGTTGCCCGTGACCGTGGAGTGGTCGACCTCCGCCGACACATATGACATGTCGGGCACGGTGAACCTGCTGTCCGGTGTGGTCAGCTCGCCGGGCGGCTGGGCGAGCACTCCGCCGCTGCTGGGCGTCTCCTCCGCCTCCTCCTCCGCCTTGTCCGCGGCCTCCGCCCGCTCGCGCTGGTTGAGGTCGTCGCCGGTCGGGGTGTCCGGGCCGTCGATGTTCCCGGTGTCGGGGCGGTCGGTTCCGGTGAGGCTGAGGCCGCCGGTGCGGCCGCTCCAGAAGCCGAGGTTGCCGACGGTGGCGTACTTCATGTCGAACTGGCCGCCGATGGCGCGGATGTAGGCCCTGCCGTCCCGTACGTCGATGTCCGGCTTGTTGGTACGGGTGTCCCAGCTGCCGATCTTCATCTGCGCCTGTGCGGTGCCCTCCAGGGTCAGTCGGCCGCCGAAGGAGACGATGGAGACGAAGCCCTTGTTGCTGCTGGCCATCCGTATCGTCAGGCCGCCCGGGTTGGACAGTTTCAGCTTGGCGCCTGCGTTGAGGTAGAGGTTCTCGGTCAGCAGGTAGGACCCGTCGCGCTTGCGGACGAAGGTCTGCGGGGCGAGGGAGAGCAGGTCGGAGATGCTGTACGGCTTGGTGCGCCCGGTGAGGACCAGCGTGTAGCCGCTTCCGGTGTCCAGCCGGTACGGCTGCGACCACTTGGCGCCCTTGAGCGGGGCGACCGCGGCGACGGCGCGGACCTGGTCAAGCCGTTTGTCCTCGGCGGCGACCAGGGCCGCCTGGGTCTCGGACTCCTCGGGGGTGAACGCCTGTCCCTCGCCGTCGTCCGCGGCACCGGCACGGGCTCCGGCCAGGACACTCTCCGCGACGATCGTCTTCGGCGCGGCATGGGCGACGGGCGCGGACCCGAGGAGCGCAACGGCGACCAGGGGCAGGAAGGCGGCGGCTGCCGCCGTGCCACGCAGCGTTCGGAAGGCGTGAGCGGTTCGCAGGACGGGCTCCGGTGAGAATCGAGAGCGGTGTCCCGGCCCGCGGGCGGTCCGCTCTGTCTGAAGGTGTGCCTGGTGGCCTCGCCGAGGGTGTGCCTGATGGTCTCGCCGAGGGTGTGCCTGATGGAGTGTCACGGCTGGAACACCCCCTCGCGGCGGCCGCCGGCGGCGGGCGGCCGCTGGGGGCCGTTGCCCGAGAGGGACGCGGCGTTCTGGCCTTCTCCGCCGATGCTGTTGCTGGTGCGGGTCAGCCAACCCTGCTTGTTCATGGTGATGAAGGCCCACAGTTTGATCGGCAGGGAGATCATCACGACCACGAGGGCCAGCAGCGGCAGCACCAGCACATCCCGCGGATGTCTGCGCAAGTGCGAGTAGCCGCGGATACCGCGTCCCACGAAGAGCCAGATCAGGACCAGGACCACCCCGCGGCCGGTCAACTCCAGTCGGCTGAGCAGCAGATAGCCCAACGCCATGCCCATGGTCACAGGCGTCAGCAGGATCTGCAGCACGGTGATCTTGGTGACCAGCGGGACCCGCCACAGCCAGCCCTTGTAGATCGCCGTCAGATAGCAACGGTAGGAGTTGCGGCTCCAGCGCACCCGCTGCTTGACGAAGGCCCGGAACGAGGACGGGAACATGGACAGCGCCCGCGCGCTGCTCTGGTGCACGGTCTTGTACCCGGAGGCCAGTACCAGCCAGGTCAGCCGGCCGTCGTCACCGGCGACGCAACGCCGGCCGAGGAAGAACTCGTTCTCCAGGTTCTCCAGAACGGGGTCTATCGCGGCCTTGCGGTAGGCGGCCGTGCGGCCGGACAGACACGCGACGGCACCGGCGCGGCCCATGGCGGGCACGTAGTCGTAGTAGCGCAGGTTGACCAGCCAGTCGGCGATGCGCCGCCAGACGCTGCTCCGGCGCATGAAGACGTTCTGCTGGGTGCCGACTCCGCCGACCTTGGGGTCGGCGAAGGGCATCTGCACGGCGTCGAGCAGCCCCGGCTGCCAGCGGGTGTCCGAGTCGACCAGCACCACGAGTTCGCCACGCGCGGCCCGTATCCCCACACCCAGCGCGGACCGCTTGCCCCGGTGCTCGAACGCGAGCACCCGCACCCGCCGGTCCATCACCTCCGACAGCCTGCGGAGCACCTCGTGGTCCTCGATGTCGGGGACGATGATCACCTCGTCGGGTCCCTGGGCCAGCCAGGTCTCCAGACAGTCGAGCAGGATGTCCGGGTCCTCGCGGTAGGCGGGGACCACGACGGACACGGAGGTCCGGTAGTTGTTCACGACCGGCCTGGCGAAGCGGGAAAGGATCGCCCGGTAGAGCCAGAGCCCCCAGACGAATGCACCGGCGATGCCCAGCGGCATCACCTCACGCCACGACGTTTCCCCAACCGCCGCAACGGTCCATGACCAAAAAGCGTCGAAGTAGTCCGAGATCAACAGGTCCCCCCCAGGAACACACCAGGACCGAGCAAGATCCCAAAGGTGCGGTCTGCGCCATATATGGCGGGGACTCTAGAGGGGGATTCATCTTTTCTTCACAGCAGAAACACAAATGTCATCGAGTCACTGGGGTCTGGCGGGGCGAAGGCGGGTACCCGGGACCGGACTTGACGGCTGAAGAAGGGCTGTTTTCAGCCGCGTGTACATGACCTAATAGGTAGCCATATCCCGTTCCATACAGGGAAGTTACCTGCGGTAGCGGACATTGCGCCTGTTGCCGTGCATGCCGGGCGGGGCCAGCGAGAAGAAGGGCAGCATCCGAGGCGAATGTGATGTAAGTCACGGCAACGTAATCGTCATTGGTGGCCGCAGGGTTCGTCAGCACCTGACGCTCCGGCCGTCGGTCCGCCCGCGGCGATGCGCTGGAAAACGGCGAAGACACAGACAAACGGGACACCGATGAGAGTGGCGGCGGCCATCAGGGCGCACCAGGACGCTCCGCGACGGCCGACGAAGGCCCGTTACGGGTTGAACGGCAGGCCCCCGAACAACTCAGCCCCCGGACGTGTCCAACTCCGCGTCCTCGCCGACCCCCGCGCAGTCGTACGGGTCCTTCAGCCAACCGTCCGGCAGGACGACCCTGTTGTTGCCGGACGTACGGCCGCGGGGCCCGTCCGCGCCCGTCGGCCACGGCTGGTCGAGGTCCAACTCATCGAGCCCGGAACGGAGTTCGGCCAGGGACGACGTGATCGCAAGGCGCTTGCGCATTTCGGAGCCGACCGCGAAACCCTTCAGGTACCAGGCCACGTGCTTGCGGAAGTCGATGACTCCGCGCGTCTCGTCGCCGATCCACTCGCCGAGCAGGGTCGCGTGGCGGACCATGACCGCCGCCACCTCACGAAGCGTCGGACGAGCGCTGCATCCATCAGGGCCTCCGGCCCGGGCATCCGTACGGCCCTCGAACGCCGCCACCAGGTCCGCGAACAACCACGGCCGCCCAAGGCAACCCCGGCCGACAACCACCCCGTCGCAACCAGTCGCCCGTACCATCCGCAACGCGTCGTCGGCCGACCAGATGTCGCCGTTGCCGAGTACCGGGATCTCCGGTACGTGCTCCTTGAGGCGGGCGATCGCGTCCCAGTCCGCCGTGCCGCCGTAGTGCTGGGCGGCCGTGCGGCCGTGGAGGGCGATCGCCGTCACGCCCTCCTCCACGGCGATCCGGCCCGCGTCCAGGTACGTGATGTGGTCGTCGTCGATGCCCTTGCGCATCTTCATCGTGACCGGCAGGTCCCCGGCACCGCTCACCGCCTCGCGCAGGATCGCGCGCAGCAGGTGGCGCTTGTACGGGAGGGCCGAGCCGCCGCCCTTGCGCGTCACCTTCGGTACCGGGCAGCCGAAGTTGAGGTCGATGTGGTCGGCGAGGTCCTCCTCCGCGATCATGCGGACGGCCTTGCCGACGGTCGCCGGGTCGACCCCGTACAACTGGATCGAGCGCGGAGTCTCCGAGGCGTCGAAGTGGATCAGCTGCATGGTCTTCTCGTTGCGCTCGACCAGCGCCCGGGTCGTGATCATCTCGCTGACGAACAAGCCCTTGCCGCCGCTGAACTCCCTGCACAGCGTGCGGAACGGCGCGTTCGTGATCCCGGCCATGGGGGCGAGAACGACGGGCGGCCGCACCGGGTGCGGGCCGATCGACAGCGGGGAGTTCACGAGGGGTGTGGACGTGGGCATGCGACCCATTGTCCCGTACGCCGACGGGCACGAGCCACGGCCTTTCGACGATCGACCAGAGTCGTTAGTTAGGCGCACTACTGAAATCGGCGTACCCTGATGGAATGCCTGAGCTCAACCACCGCCGACGCATGCTGGTTCTCGCGATCTGCTGTATGAGCCTGCTGATCGTGAGCCTCGACAACACCGTGCTGAACGTCGCGCTGCCCTCGATGCAGAGGGAACTGCACGCGAGTACGGCCGGCCTCCAGTGGACGATCGACGCGTACACGCTGGTGCTCGCCTCGCTGCTGATGCTCGCGGGGTCGACGGCCGACCGTATCGGCCGCAAGCGGGTCTTCATGGCGGGGCTGATCGTCTTCACGATCGGCTCGGTGCTGTGTTCCCTCGCGCCGAACCTCGAATCGCTCATCGCCTTCCGGATGGTGCAGGCGGTGGGCGGTTCGATGCTCAACCCGGTCGCGATGTCGATCATCACCAACACGTTCACGGAGCCGCGCGAGCGCGCCCGCGCCATCGGGGTGTGGGGCGGTGTCGTCGGCATATCGATGGCGGCCGGCCCTCTGATCGGCGGCCTTCTCGTGGACTCGGTCGGCTGGCGCTCGATCTTCTGGATCAACCTCCCGGTGGGCCTGGTAGCGCTCCTGCTCACCCTCCGGTACGTCCCGGAGTCCCGCGCCCCGAAGGCCCGCCGCCCCGACCCGGTGGGCCAGCTCCTGGTGGTCACGCTGCTCGGCTCCCTGACGTACGCGATCATCGAGGCCCCCCACTCGAGCGCCCCCAAGGTCATCGCCTTCGGCGCCCTGGCCCTGGCCGCCCTGCTGAGCCTCCTGTGGTACGAGCCTCGCCGCGCCGAACCCCTCATCGACCTGCGCTTCTTCCGCTCGGCGCCGTTCAGCGGGGCCACGGTCGTGGCGATCAGCGCGTTCGCGGCGCTCGGCGGCTTCCTCTTCCTCTCGACGCTCTATCTGCAGAACGTACGCGGCCTGACCGCCCTGAACGCGGGCCTGTGGATGCTCCCCATGGCCGCCCTGACCTTCGTCTCCGCCCCGCTGTCCGGCCGCCTCGTCGGCAGCCGTGGCCCTCGGCTCTCCCTCCTCGTCGCCGGAGTGGCGATGACCGCGAGCGGAGTGCTCTTCGCCGCCTTCGAGGCCGAGACGTCGAACATCACGCTCGTCATCGGATATGTCCTCTTCGGCCTCGGCTTCGGCTTCGTCAACGCCCCCATCACCAACACCGCCGTCTCCGGCATGCCCCGCGCCCAGGCCGGCGTCGCCGCCGCGGTCGCCTCCACCAGCCGCCAGATCGGCCAGACGCTGGGCGTCGCCGTGATCGGCGCGGTACTGGCCGCGGGCGTCGGCTCGTCCTCGTACCGCGAGGTCTTCGTCTCGGCCGCCCGCCCCGGCTGGTGGATCATCGCGGCCTGCGGCCTCGCGGTCCTGGTCGTCGGCGCCCTGACGAGCGGCCGCTGGGCCCGCCGGACCGCCGAACGCACCGCGGAGCGGCTGGAGTCGGCGGAGGTCAAGGAACAGGCGGACGTACTGGCCTGACGTACGCCCTTACGCCCGCGCGAGGGCGATCGCATGCAGCTTCTCCAGGCGTTCGCGGGACTCGGCGTCGGCCGGTGCGAACGTCACCATGCGGGGGCCGTTGTGCGGGCCGAGCCACAAGTCGGTGTTGTCCACGGTGAGTTTACCGACGTGGGCGTTGGTGAACTGCTTGCGCTTGCTGCCGGCGCTGACGACCTCGTGCCGCTCCCAGATCTCGCGGAACTCCGGCGACTGATCGCGCAGCCGCTTGAGCAGCATCTTCCAGGCGGGCTCGGCGAGATGACCGGCCATTGAAGCGCGGAACTTGGCGGCCATGACCCGCATGGTCTCCTCCAGCCGCACGAGCGACGACTGCCAGTCCTCGTTCGTGAAGCAGAGGAGCATGCAGTTGCGGTCCTGAGGCGGGATGGCGTCGAGGTCACAGAACAGCAGCCCGTACGTGCGGTTGTGGGCGAGGATGTCGTACCGGCTGTTCTGGACGCAGGCCGGGATCGGATCCAGCTGTCGCAGGAGTGCGCGCTGGGCATCGGTGACCGATGCGCAGTGCGCGCCGGGTGCGGGGTCGACGGCCCCCGCCAGGTTGAAGAGGTGCGCGCGCTCGCTGGCGTCGAGCATCAGGGTGCGGGCGAGGGCGTCGAGGACCTGGACGGAGACCTGGATGTCCCGGGCCTGCTCGAGCCACGTGTACCAGGTGACGCCGACCGCGGAGAGCTGCGCGACCTCCTCGCGGCGCAGGCCGGGCGTGCGGCGCCGGGGCCCGCGCGGCAGACCGACCTGCTCGGGGGTGACGTGCTCGCGGCGGTGACGCAGAAACGCGGCGAGTTCGTGCCGCCGGATCACCGACTCCCGCGCTTCCCGAGCCCGGGGCGCCCCGGACTCCCGTACCGCCGCATCCTGGGCCATGGTCGTCATGCGACCAGCATGCCGTCGGCCGGATCCTGTTTCCAGGTACTCCTGGTACCAGGATGAGAAGACTCTGGTACCAGCCTGGGAGTTGGCCGACGCTGAGGTACGTGACCGAAACAGGAACTCTCGACAGCAGTGCCACCCGCTCCCCTGCCACCCCGCCCGTGCTCGGCGGCCTGGGACTCTTCACCGTGCTGCTCGGCGCGGCACTCCCCCTCATCGACTTCTTCATCGTCAACGTCGCCCTGCCGACCATCGCCCGGGACCTGTCCGCGAGCGAGGCGGTCCTGGAACTCGTCGTCGCCGGGTACGGAGTCTCGTACGCCGTCCTCCTCGTCCTCGGCGGACGGCTCGGCGACATGTTCGGCCGGCGTCGGCTCTTCCTCGTCGGCATGGCGGCCTTCGGGCTGACCTCGCTGGCGTGCGGCCTTGCGCCCACCGCCTGGACGCTGGTCGCGGCGCGCGTCGCGCAGGGTGCGGCAGCCGCGGCGATGCTGCCGCAGGTCCTCGCCACCATCCAGTCGGCGACGGAGGGCCCGCGCCGCGCCAAGGCCATGGGCCTGTACGGCGCGACGGCCGGGCTCTCCATGGTGGCCGGGCAGATCCTCGGCGGCATCCTGGTCGCGGCGAACATCGCCGGCACGGAATGGCGCTCGGTGTTCCTGGTGAACGTACCCGTGGTGCTGCTCGGCCTGGTCCTGGCCGCACGCGCCGTCCCCGAGACCCGCTCGCAGCACCCGGAGCCGGTGGACATCCCCGGCACGCTGCTGCTGGGCGCCTCGCTGCTGACCCTCCTCGCCCCGCTCACCGAGGGCCGGGCGGCGGGCTGGCCCCTGTGGACGTGGCTGGCGCTGGCGGCGTTCCCCTTCGCGGCGGCGGCCTTCTACCTCGTCGAGCGCCGGGAGGACCGCCAGGGCCGTACGCCCCTGGTGCCGCCGAGTCTGTTCGCGCTGACGTCGCTGCGCCGGGGCCTCGCCATGGTGGTGCCGTTCTCGATCGGCTTCAGTGGCTTCATGTTCGTGATCGCGGTGGCGCTGCAGCAGGGTGCCGGGCTCGGCCCGGTCCCGGCCGGACTGGCGCTGGCACCCATGGCGGTGGTCTTCTTCGCCGTCTCGCTCTGGGGCCCGCGGCTCGTCACCCGCTACGGCACGCGCGTCGTGACCGCCGGCGGCCTCGTCCAGGCGGTCGGCGTGGCCCTCATCGCCCTCGCCGCCTGGCGCTCCTGGCCGGACCTCGGCGTGGTGGAACTGCTGCCGGGCGCGGCCGTGGCCGGCGCGGGCCAGGCCCTCCAACTCCCCGTCATCTTCCGCGTCATCCTCTCCGAGGTCCCGCCCGCCCGTGGCGGAGTCGGCAGCGGCGTCATGATCACCGCCCAGCAGTCGGCCCTCGCCCTGGGCGTCGCCACCCTCGGCTCCCTCTTCCTGGCTCTGATCCCCGGCATGGGCATGCGAGACGCCCTGGTCACAACGCTGCTGGTCCAGCTGGCGGGCATCGCCCTGACGACCCTCCTGAGCCTGCGCCTGCCCCGTACGATCAGTTAGACCGCCGTGTTCGGGAATTCAACTCTCGTCACATGTGCCCCTGTTGATGTTGGTCTTGCTGCACACTCCTTGCTGCGAGCCACCACCCCACAGGAGGAGTTCGTCATGCTGCAGATCAACACGAGCAAGGTCAGCCGCTGGGACCAGCACGGCCGCGAACATGTCGTACGTGTCCAACGCGCGGGCATGCAGCGCACTATCAGATGCGATACGTGCGGCTGGCGGAAAGGCGCCCAGTTCCTGCCCTGGCTGAAGGCGGAGGAGCACCTCGCGGAGGCGCATCAGGCGACGGTGAATCCGTCGGAGGGATAGGGAGCCGATCCCTACCGTGCCTGTCCGGCGTTCACCAGCCGGTCCCGCAGCCTGGCCGCGTCCTGGGCGGGCGGCAGTCCGTACGCCCGCCGGTACTCGCGGTTGAACTGGGTCGCGCTCACATAGCCGACCGCCTCCGCGACCAGGGCCGCCGTGGTGTCGCCGGCGAGCAGACGGCGGCGGGCCTCCTGAAGCCGCAGGTGCTTCTGGAAGCGCAGCGGGCTCATGCCGGTGGCGGACTTGAAGTGGCGGTGCAGGGTGGCGGGGCTCATGTGGGCCACCCCCGCGATCGCCTCGATGCTGAGCGGCTCGGTGAAGTGGGTGCAGATCCACCTGGCCGCCGTGCGGACCCGGGCGGCGGCGGTGTCGGCAAGCGTGAAGTGACGCAGGGTCGGGCCGAGGGGACTGCCGAGCAGGCGGTAGAGGATCTCGCCCTCGATACGGTTCGCCAGAGGGCGGATGTCGTCCGGGGTGTCGAGCAGCCGTACCCATCGGGTGACCGCGTCGACGATCTCGGGGGTCATCGGTGCGGTGATCTGCGCGCCGGGCTCGGGCTCGGGCCCGGTGAGCGTGACGGGGTCCGTGCCGTCCAGTTCCAGCAGGAGGTCGGCGAGCATCGTGCCGTCGAGGCGCATCACCGCCGAGCGGTACGGCAGCCGCTCGAACGTGGAGGTGACCGGCAGCACGAGCGAGTTGAAGAGCATCTCCCCGCTCCCCGTCGTCCAGCTCCTCTCGCCCGCGACACTGCTCTTGGAGCCGTCGACGATGAAGCAGATCATCGGCTCGTACAGCAGGTCGATGGGGGTGATGGGCTCGTCCAGCCTCACCAGCCGGAGGCGTGGCACCGCGGTGTCGGACCACCAGTCGTCGCCGTGCCGGGCGATGGCCGCCGCGAGCTCGTCCAGCATGAAGCGCTCCCTGGGTAGCGTGTTCCCGGGCCGGGGCCCTGAGAGGATCAGGCAATCCTATGCGGCCCCCGGCCCATGACCCGGCGGTGCCCGCGCTCATAGCGTCGACGGCATGACACAGCAGGACAAGAACCAGCAGGACAAGAACCAGAGCAGCAACCTGCCGACGCGCAAGCTCGGCACGCAGGGCCTTCAGGCCGGGGCGATCGGTCTCGGCACGATGGGCATGACCATGGCGTACGGAGCCGGTGACGAGCCCGGCGGCATCGCCACCATCCGCAGGGCGTACGACCTCGGCGTCACCCTCTTCGACACCGCCGAGCTGTACGGCATGGGCACCGGAAGCAACGAGCAGTTGCTCGGCCGGGCCGTGAAGGACTTCCGCGACGACGTGGTCATCGCCACCAAGTTCGGCTTCGACATGGACGCTCCGCAGAACGCCGCGGGCATGGCGCTGAACAGCCGCCCCGACCACATCCGTGAGGTCACCGAGAACAGCCTGCGCCACCTCGGCACCGACCACATCGACGTCCTCTACCAGCACCGCGTCGACCCGGACGTGCCGATCGAGGACGTGGCGGGCACGATCGGCGAGCTGATCGCCGAAGGCAAGGTGCGGTACCTCGGGCTCAGCGAGGCCGGCCCCGACATCCTCCGCCGCGCCCACGCCGTCCACCCGGTGTCCGTGCTGCAGACCGAGTACTCGGTGTTCGAGCGGGCGGTGGAGGCCGAAGTACTGCCCGTGGTACGCGAGTTGGGCATCGGCTTCGTACCGTACTCACCGCTGGGCCGCGGATTCCTCACCGGCGCGGTGAAGCCCGCCGCCGAATACCCCGCGGACGACATGCGCAGCTGGGACGACCGCTGGCAGCCCGGCAACTACGAGAAGAACCTGGCCGCCATCCGCGAGCTGACCGCGCTCGCCGACGCCAAGGGCATCACAGTGACGCAACTTGCTCTGGCCTGGCTCCTTGCCCAGGGCGACGACATCGTGCCCATCCCGGGCACCCGCAGCCCGCAGCGCCTGGCCGAAAACGTCGCGGCGGCGCATGTCACGCTCACGCCGCAGGACCTCGCCCGCGTCCAGGAGATCCTGCCGCGGGGCGCGGCCGGGTCCCGCTATCCCGAGGCGATCATGCCGTCCTGGTGAGGCAGGGAGATCCTTTACGGGTTCGGGGAGGCGGTCAGGCGCGCAGCCCTCGTAGCACCAGGTCCATGACCGCCTCGAACTCCGCGTCGATCCCCGGCTGTTCCCATTCAGGGGCGTAGACGGGGTCGTGGAAGCGGCCCGTGGCGTGGAAGAGGGCGCGGGCGGCGGTAGCCGGGTCGGCGGTGGTGAAGACGCCGGCGTCGACACCGGCCCGGACGATCTCCGTCAGCTGGCCGGTGAGGTCGGCGAGATGCCGGCCGGTAGCCTCGCCGTTCTCGCCGGCCAGCACTCTGTACGTGGCGAAGAGCTCGGGATCGTCCCCCGCCTTACGGCGCTTGGCGGCGAACAGGGCAGCGAGCCAGTCACGCAGCCGGGCCTCCGGGTCACGGTCCGCGGCGACGATACCGGCGAGCTCCTCGGACGTACGGTCCAGCCACCGCTTGGTCACCGCCTCCCGCAGCGCCGCCTTCGTACGGAAGTGCCGGTAGACGCTGCCGTGGCTGACGCCGAGCACGCGGGCCACATCCACCACGGTGGCCTTCGCCGGGCCATGGCGACGCAGCACCTCCTCGGTGGCTTCGAGGATGCGCTCGGCGGTCAGGATCTCGGTGGTCGCCATGTCGTTGACCGTACCCGGCGGCAGGGTCAGCGCTCGCTGTCGAGGTGTGCCATCTGCTGCTCGGGGTAGCGCTCGCCCGCGGCGGCGCCGGGCGGTACGGCGTCCTCGATCGCGGCCAGGTCGGCGGCGTCCAGCGTGACGTCCAGCGCACCCAGCGCCTCCGTCAGCCGGTCCCGGCGCCGCGCGCCGATCAACGGCACGATGTCCTCACCGCGGGACAGCACCCAGGCGATGGCGATCTGCGCGACGCTGACGCCCTTCTGCTCGGCGATCTTCCGCAGCGCATCGACGAGGCCCAGGTTGTGCTGGAGGTTCTCGCCCTGGAAGCGGGGCGAGAACGCGCGGAAGTCGTTCGGCGCCAGCTGCCGGTCCGCGGTGAAGTGCCCGGAGATCAGCCCACGGGAGAGCACGCCGTACGCCGTGATGCCGATCCCCAGCTCACGGGTGACCGGCAGCACCTTGTCCTCGATGCCGCGTGAGATGAGCGAGTACTCGATCTGGAGGTCCGCGATCGGCGCGGTCGCGGCGGCCCGGCGGATCGTCTCGGCGCCGACCTCACTGAGGCCGACGTGCCGGACGTACCCCTTCTCGACCAGTTCGGCGATCGCCCCCACCGTCTCCTCGATCGGGACGTCCGGGTCGACGCGCGCGATCCGGTACACGTCGATGTGGTCCACGCCGAGCCGCTGCAACGAGTACGCGGCGAAGTTCTTCACCGCGGCCGGCCGGCCGTCGTAACCGGCCCAGCCGCCGTCCGGGTCGCGCAGCGCCCCGAACTTCACGCTGGTGAGCGCCTGTTCGCGCCGCGCAGCGGGCGCGGTCCGCAACGCCTCGCCGATCAGCATCTCGTTGTGGCCCATGCCGTAGAAGTCGCCGGTGTCGATCAGGGTCACGCCCGCTTCGAGGGCGGCGTGGATGGTCGCGATGGACTCGGCGCGGTCGGCGTCGCCGTACAGCGCGGACATGCCCATCGCGCCGAGACCGAGGGCGGAGACCTGAGGGCCGGTGGATCCGAGGGGACGGGTTTGCATGTGGACTCCTTGGGTGTCCGGAAGGGGTGCCCCAGGAGGGCGTACACCCACCCTGACATGACAGCTGACAGATTTCAATATCTGTCAGCTGTCATGTGTCAGCCCTCAGGTCCCTCAGACCTCTCAGACCTCTCAGACCTCTCAGACCTCAGCCTTCTGTCGCCGACTCAGCCCTGTCGCAGCGGCAGCGCCAGATCCACCACCGCCCGTCCACTGTCGAAGGTCCCGGTACGAGTCACCGAGCCGTTCAGCAGGTCTGCCCGGTACAGCCGCTGCTTGCCGTCGACGCGCAGGACGGCGTACGCGGTGTTCGAGCCGGACCGGGTCGACGTGTAGATGTCGAAGCCCGCGCTCGGTCCGGCGTCCACGCCCAGCTTGCCGGTGGGCGCGAGGTTGCCCGCGTTGGCCGGGGACTGGACGGAGATCTGGTCGAGAGCCGTGTCCACGTCGAAGAGGGTGGTGGCGGTCGCCGCGGCGAGGTCGTTGTTCGTGTACGCCGCCCCGGTCACCCCCTGCGCCGTGGCCCCGGTCGTGGCGGGCGGAACCGGCGGGTTGGTGAGCGTGCCGTCGACCGCGGTGGTGCCCGCGGCCGGGGCGCCGGCCGGGTCGTCGATGTTGTGGCGGAGGTTCTGGCCGGTGTCGCTGATGACCCGCAGCCGGTTCGCGGCCGGGTTGAAGTCGACGCCGAAGGAGCTGCCCTGCAGGGCAACGCTCAGCTGCGAGACCTTGGTCGCCTTGGCGCCGATCTCGCGGATCGTGTAGATGCCGCCGCGGTCGCCGACGCCGTACAGCTTGCCGTTCTGCACGCGGTAGTCGATGCCGATCAGCTTGCTGTCGCCCTTGAGACCGCCCACCTTGCCGAGCGGGAGAGTGCGGCCGGGCTGGTCGACCCGGAACTTGACGAGCCGCTGGTTGTCGGTGAGCCCGATGGCGCTGAGCCGCCCGCCCGAGACCGCCGGCAGCCCCGCCCCGGCACCGCCCTTGGCCTCGATCGCCGAGCCGACCGAAGAGGAGTCGCTCCCCTGCCCCCCGTCACTCGCCGCCACATAGCCGACGGTGCCGATGGCCAGCGCCATGGTCGCGACGCCGATGATTGCCTGCTTACGCATGATGCCCCCGTGAGAGGTTCGCAGCGACCCACCCCCTGCGGGCCGCGTATGCCCACCTCTTCGGAACGGTTTGGGCCTTGGATTGCGAATCCGCCGGTTCTGTTACATCCGTTACGGACGAGACGGAACCGGGGTATTTAAAGCGCGCAGCTCCCCGCTAAAAAACGCGCGGTTCCCCGCCCTGTACGGGGCGGGGAACCGCGCGTTTTTAGGGGCGCGGGGAACTGCGCGACAAGCCACGACGAACCCGCAGCCGCCAGAACAACCCAACCAGGCAGACGCAGGCGGGTCTGGGGCGCAGCCCCAGTGGGGTCCTCCGGGGCGCAGCCCCAGGCATGGGACGTGTAAGGGCGGCGGGGCGACCTAACAGCCGATCAGCCGACTCGCCAGGTACCCCTCGATCTGCCCCAGCGAAACACGCTCCTGCTTCATCGAGTCCCGCTCGCGCACAGTGACCGCGTCATCGTCGAGCGTGTCGAAGTCAACGGTCACACAGAACGGCGTACCGATCTCATCCTGCCGCCGGTAACGGCGCCCAATGGCACCGGCATCGTCGAACTCGATGTTCCAGTGCTGCCGCAGCGCCGAAGCCAGCCCCTTGGCCTTCGGAGACAGCTCGGGGTTCCGCGACAGCGGCAGCACCGCGACCTTGACCGGCGCAAGCCGCGGGTCAAGACGCAGCACCGTACGCTTCTCCATCTTGCCCTTGGCGTTGGGCGCCTCGTCCTCGATGTACGCGTCCAGCAGGAACGCGAGCATCGCGCGGCCGACACCGGCCGCGGGCTCGATGACGTACGGAGTCCAGCGCTCGCCGGCCTCCTGGTCGAAGTAGGAGAGGTCCTGGCCGGAGGCCTTGGAGTGGGCGCCGAGGTCGTAGTCGGTGCGGTTGGCGACGCCCTCCAGCTCACCCCATTCGTTGCCGCCGAACTGGAAGCGGTACTCGATGTCGGCGGTGCGCTTGGAGTAGTGGGAGAGCTTCTCGGCCGGGTGCTCGTACCAGCGCATGTTCTCCTCGCGCAGGCCCAGGCCGGTGTACCAGTTCCAGCGCTCCTGCATCCAGTACTCCTGCCACTTCTCGTCCTCGCCCGGCTTGACGAAGAACTCCATCTCCATCTGCTCGAACTCGCGGGTGCGGAAGATGAAGTTGCCGGGCGTGATCTCGTTGCGGAAGGACTTGCCCATCTGGCCGATGCCGAACGGCGGCTTGCGGCGCGAGGTCTGCTGGACCTGGGCGAAGTTGGTGAAGATGCCCTGCGCGGTCTCGGGGCGCAGATAGGCGACGGAACCGCTGTCCTGGGTGGGGCCGAGGTGCGTGGAGAGCAGGCCGGAGAACTGCTTGGGCTCGGTGAACTGGCCCTTGTTGCCGCAGTGCGGGCAGTTGACGTCGGTGAGGCCGCTCTCGGGCGGACGACCGTGCTTGGCCTCGTACGCCTCCTCCAGGTGGTCCGCGCGGAACCGCTTGTGACAGGAGGTGCACTCGGTGAGCGGGTCGGTGAAGGTGGCGACGTGACCGGAGGCCACCCAGACCTCGGTCGCAAGGATCACCGAGGAGTCGATACCGACGACGTCCTCGCGCGACGTCACCATGTAGCGCCACCACTGGCGCTTGATGTTCTCCTTGAGCTCGACACCCAGCGGCCCGTAGTCCCAGGCGGCACGCTGACCACCGTAGATCTCACTGCACGGGTAGACGAAGCCACGGCGCTTGCTCAGGCTGACGATGGTGTCGATCTTGTCGGCGGCCACGGTGCTCTCTTCATTACGACGACGGCGACGAAGCAGCTGCTTCAGGAGCGATTGCTTCAGGTGCGAATGCTTCAGATTACCGGCGGTCCCGCCCCCCGGATCAAATCGGTTCGGGTTGAGGACGGACAGAGCGCCTACGCAGGGTTTACCCGCCTCTTACCAGGACGCTTGTTGACAATCGTTTCCACTTTCACTGAAAATGGGTGTCATGAACGTACGACGACGCCTTGCCGCCTCTCGAATAAACACCGCCGGGACCGCGGCGCTGGCGGCCACCGCCCTCGCGATCGGCACCCTCTCCGCCTGCTCCTCCGACTCCAACGCCGCGGAGGGGGAGAGCGGTGGCGGGAAGCTCGATGTCGTGGCGTCGTTCTATCCGCTGCAGTTCCTCGCGGAGCAGATCGGCGGGGACCATGTCAGTGTGACCTCGCTGACGGAGCCCGGCCAGGAGCCGCACGACCTGGAGATCAGCGCCCAGCAGACCGCGCAGCTCCAGGAGGCGGACACGGTCCTCTATCTCAAGGGTCTGCAGCCCTCCGTCGACGAAGCGGTGGGGCAGTCCGAGGTCAAGACGAAGGTCGACGCGGCCACGCTGACGAAGCTCGAGGACCACGGTACCGAGGAAGGCCACGAGCACGGCGAGGGCGAAGAGGAAGAACACGCCCTCGATCCGCACGTCTGGCTGGACCCGGTGAAGTACGCCGAGATCGCCGAGGGCGTGGGCAAGGCCCTCGAGAAGGAGGACCCGGACAACGCGGCGGACTACAAGAAGAACACCACGGACCTCGTGAAGAAGCTGGACGACCTCAACACGGCGTACGAGGACGGCCTCAAGAACACGAAGACGAAGGTCTTCTTCACCAACCACGCGGCCTTCAGCTACCTCGCCGAGCGCTACGGCCTGACCATGGAGGCCATCGCCGGCCTGGAGCCGGACAGCGAGCCGAGCGCGGCGCGGGTCAAGGAGCTCCAGCAGGAGGCGAAGGCGGACGGCGTCACCACCGTCTTCTACGAGACACTGGTCTCCGACAAGACCGCGAAGACCCTGGCCGCGGACGCCGGTCTCAAGACTGATGTACTCGACCCTCTCGAGGGCATCACCGACAAGTCCAAGGGCGACGACTACTTCCAGGTCATGCAGGCGAACCTGACGGCGCTGGAGAAGGCTCTCGGCACGAAGTGATCGCGTTCGGTGCACGCCAGAGTGCACGCGAGACGAAGCAGCGAACGGAAGGCGCGAGCCATGAAGGCTGACCAGCCCGGGGAACCCGTCATCTCCCTGCGCGGAGTGACGGCCGAACTCGGCTCACGCCCCGTCCTGCGCGGCATCGACCTCACCGTGCACCACGGTGAGGTCGTCGCGCTGCTCGGCGCCAACGGCTCCGGCAAGTCCACCGCCGTCCGCACGGTCATCGGTCAGGTCCCGGTCACCCGCGGCGAGATCGAGCTGTTCGGCACACCGCGGCGCCGTTTCAGCGACTGGGGGCGCGTGGGGTACGTACCGCAGCGCACGACGGCCGCGGGCGGGGTGCCCGCGACGGTGACCGAGGTCGTGTCGTCCGGGCGGCTGTCCCGGGCCCGCTTCGGAATCCTGCGCAAGGCGGACCGCGAGGCCGTCCACCAGGTCCTCGAACTGGTCGGCATGGCGGACCACGCCAAGCAGTCCGTCGACGCGCTGTCGGGCGGCCAGCACCAGCGCGTACTCATCGCCCGTGCCCTCGCCTCCCAGCCCGACCTGCTGATCATGGACGAGCCGATGGCGGGCGTCGATCATGCCAGCCAGGAGATGCTCGCCGAGACCCTGCGCGAGCAGGTCGGCCAGGGCGCGTCCGTACTCCTGGTGCTGCACGAGTTGGGCCCGCTGGAACCGTTGATCAACCGCGCGGTCGTCCTGCGCGACGGCTGCGTGGCGCACGACGGCCCGCCGCCTCCCGCTGTCGGCCAGCACGCGCTGCCCGGCCACGACCACGTACACCCGCACGCGGCACACGGCGCCGAACCGGTCCGCACGGGCCTGCTGAGCTGAGGAAGCAAAAGGACCGGCCATGGACATCCTCGATTACGCCTTCATGCAGCGGGCCCTGCTCGCCGCCGTACTCGTCGGCATCACCGCACCCGCCGTCGGCATCTACCTCGTGCAGCGCCGCCAGGCCCTGATGGGCGACGGAATCGGCCACGTGGCGATGACGGGCGTGGGCCTGGGCTTCCTGCTGTCCTGGTCCCCGGTCTGGATGGCGACGCTCGTGTCGGTGGTGGGCGCGGTGATGATGGAGCTGATCCGCTGGTACGGCAGGACGCGCGGCGACATCGCCCTCGCCATGCTCTTCTACGGCGGTATGGCGGGCGGCGTGATGTTCATCAACCTCGCGCCGGGCGGCTCCAACGCCAACCTGACCTCGTATCTCTTCGGCTCGCTGTCGACGGTGAGCGAGAGCGACGTCACGGCGATCTGCCTGCTGGCGGCTTTCGTGGTTCTCGTCACTCTGGGCCTGCGCCGGCAGCTGTTCGCGGTGAGCCAGGACGAGGAGTTCGCGCGGGTGACCGGGCTGCCGGTGCGCGCCCTGAACCTTCTGACGGCTGTCACGGCGGCCGTCACGGTGACGGTCGCGATGCGGGTCGTCGGCCTGCTCCTGGTCTCGGCCCTGATGGTCGTACCGGTCGCGGCCGCACAGCAGTTGAGCCGCAGCTTCGCGGCCACGTTCGCGATCGCCGTGGCCATCGGTGTGAGCGTGACCATCGGCGGCACGGTCACCTCGTACTACCAGGACGTGCCGCCCGGCGCGACAATTGTCCTGCTGACCATCGGGGCGTTCATCGCGCTGACGGCACTGGCCACACCGCTGAACCGGCGCCGGGCGCGGGCCATGGCACAGGCCACCGGGGACCCGGTGGAATGCGCGATTCCGGCCACCCGTGACTCGTCAGGGAAGATCGGCGTCTGACTGCCCTCGGATCGGGCTGGCACAATGGCCCGGCGAGCCGCAGTTCTAAGGAGGCAACGGTGACGACCGCTGGACCGCCCGTTCGGGGCCGTTCGACCCGGCAGCGCGCCGCTGTGGCGGCGGCGCTCGACGAGGTCGACGAGTTCCGCAGCGCGCAGGATCTCCACGACATGCTCAAACACAAGGGCGACTCCGTCGGCCTCACCACGGTGTACCGCACACTCCAGTCCCTGGCCGACGCCGGCGAGGTGGACGTCCTGCGCACGTCCGACGGCGAGTCGGTGTACCGCCGCTGCTCGACCGGTGATCACCATCACCACCTCGTCTGCCGTGTGTGCGGCAAGGCGGTGGAGGTCGAGGGCCCGGCGGTCGAGAAGTGGGCGGAGGCGATCGCGGTGGAGTACGGGTATGTGAACGTGGCGCACACGGTGGAGATCTTCGGTACGTGTGCGGAATGTGCGGCGGCGCGGGGATAGGGGCGGGTTCCGGGAGCGCCCCTTAGAGGCGCGGGGCTGCATCAATTTGCGGCTCCGCCGCGATGGGGGTCCCCCCGCTCGAGCCTGTTCGAGAGTGGGGGAGCGACCAGCCACGGACGGCCCGCAGCCGAAGAACGACCCGGGGGTCTGGGGGCGGAGCCCCCAGTTTCAGGACGGGACGGGTAGGGGCGGCGGGGGCGATCAACCGCCCTCCGGGCGCCCCTTCATCGCGGCCTCCATCTCCAGCAGCTGCTCGTTAGGAACCGCCCCGCCGAAGCGCCGGTCCCGCTGGGCGTACTCCACACACGCCCGCCACAGGTCACGACGGTCGAAGTCCGGCCACAGCACGTCCTGGAACACCATCTCGGCGTAACTCGACTGCCAGAGCAGGTAGTTGGACGTGCGCTGCTCGCCACTCGGGCGAAGGAAGAGATCGACGTCCGGCATGTCCGGGTAGTACAGATACTTCTGCACGGTCTTCTCGGTGACCTTCTCCGGATCAAGCTTGCCGGAGGCCACGTCCGCGGCCAACGCCTTCGCCGCGTCAGCGAGTTCGGCCCGCCCGCCGTAGTTGACGCAGAAGTACAGCGTCATCGCGTCGTTCTGCTTCGTCTGCTCCTGTGCGACCTGGAGTTCCTGGACGACGGACTTCCACAGCTTGGGCATACGGCCGACCCAGCGGATCCGGATCCCCAGCTCGTCCATCTCGTCACGCCGACGGCGGATGACGTCCCGGTTGAAGTTCATCAGGAAGCGGACCTCTTCCGGTGACCGCTTCCAGTTCTCCGTCGAGAAGGCGTACAGGGAGAGGTTCTTGACGCCCATCTCGATGCAGCCCTTGAGAACGTCCATCACGACGCCCTCCCCCACCCGGTGCCCCTCGGTCCGCGGCAGCCCCCGCTCCTTGGCCCACCGCCCGTTCCCGTCCATGACGATCGCCACATGGTTCGGGATCAGCTCACCGGGAAGCTTCGGCGCGCGGGCGCCGGACGGATGCGGCTCCGGCGTCTTGTACTCGCGGCGCTGGCGCCCCAGGATCCCGCGTACCACCATGTGCTTCTCGTCTCCCTAGGTCTCTGTTGCCGCTGTTTTGTACGGCTGTTTCTCTACGTAGCGCAGCGAGCGCAGCCCACGCTCCAGATGCCAGTGCAGATAGGCCGACACCAGCCCACTGCCCTCCCGGACGTACCGCGACTCGCACGCGTCAGCCGTGGCCCAGTCCCCCGTCAGCAGCGCACCGAGCAGTTCGAGGGCCCCCGCCGAGGGTACGACGCTGCCGGGCACCCGGCAGTCCGCGCAGACAGAACCTCCCGCGGCGACCGAGAAGAACCGGTTCGGTCCCGCCATCCCGCACTTCGCACAGTCGCTGAAACTGGGCGCGTAGCCGTTCACGGCGAGCGAGCGCAGCAGAAAGGCGTCGAGGACGAGATGCGGCTCGTGCTCGCCGCGGGCCAGCGTCCGCAGCCCGCCGACGAGCAGCAGATACTGCTGCACGGCCGGTTCGCCCTCGTGGTCCGTGAACCGCTCGGCCGTCTCCAGCATGGCCGTCCCGGCGGTGTAGCGGGCGTAGTCGGCGACGATCCCGCCACCGTACGGAGCGATCGTCTCGCTCTGCGTGCACAGCGGCAGCCCGCGCCCCACCAGCTCGCTCCCGCGCGCGAAGAACTGCACGTCCACATGCGAGAACGGTTCGAGCCGCGCCCCGAACTTCGACTTCGTACGCCGTACTCCACGGGCCACGGCCCGCACACGCCCATGCCCGCGCGTGAGCAGGGTGATGATGCGGTCCGCCTCGCCGAGCTTCTGCGTCCGCAGCACGA
This sequence comes from Streptomyces flaveus, assembly GCF_014647675.1. GTDB lineage: Bacteria > Actinomycetota > Actinomycetes > Streptomycetales > Streptomycetaceae > Streptomyces > Streptomyces flaveus. Next base: position 104,424 of record NZ_BMPQ01000001.1, read on the forward strand.
CACCGTCATCCCGGAAGAGACTCATCGCGCGCCCCCGCAGCCCATACTCATATGGCCCATTCTCGCCTATGGAGTCAGCGAGCGCGGTCGGGATGGCTGATCGTCTCCCAGGGCGCCATGTTCCAGGGGCTGGACTTGTTCATCGGGTCCAGCAGGGATTGCAGGTGGGCGTCGGACACCTCCTGCGGGGCCGGCAGGTCCGCCTCCCGTGCGCTCTGGAGGCCTTCGCGCCACACCATCCGCCCCAGCTGATAGTGCTCGGCGTACTCCTTCCAGGAGCCGTATGTCCGTACCACCGCCGGCACGATGTTCTTGAGCGCGGTCCACGCCTCGGCCTCGCTCAGCAGCCCACACGCGAAGCCCCGCCGGGTGATGTCCACGTACAGCCCGGCGTCCCATGCCAGCGGTTCGAATCCGAGCCGCAGCCGCGCCCGCGCGCGGTAACCGCTCCGCGAGAGACCGTCGAGCCGGCCGGCCAGCGCCTCACGCGAAGTGATCTCCCACTGGTCGGCCAGCCACCGCCGGGCCTTCTCGTCGTCGATGCGGGTGAAGGGGTACAGCGTCGTCCGCGAGGTCTCCCGGTCGCGGTTCACGGGTGCACTGAGCGACACCATCCACAGCTGGTGCATGGTGAGCGGCACGGGGTACTTGCGAGCCGTCTTCGGCTTGCGAAGGTTCCGTATCGGGTTCCATATCGCCATGTGGCCGCACCCTATGTCACACCGACCTCAGGGATTACCCCCGGTCACGGTCATGGTCGCGCTTCAAGGGACCTCCCCGCGGCTGCGTGCGTTCGCGTAGGCCGTGGCCGCGCGGAGGCGTTCCGCCTGGGTGGCCGCGCGGACCGAGCCCGGTTCACAGTCCCACTCGCGGCCGCCGCCGATCGGTCTGAGCTGTACGTACGGCCCCTCGTGCCCCATCACCACGCCCACCTTCCCCGTCTTCGTATCGAAGGCGTACGCCCCGATCGGCAGCCTCACCGGATCACCGCCGCCAGCCGTGCCGCCGTCTCGACGGAACACCGACCCAATTCGATGAGCGGGCAAGGCGTCTCCCGCGCCAAACTCGCCGGGTCGATCCGGAGTGTCGGCAACTTGATTCCTGCGTTCGCGAGTGCTTCACGCAACTCTTTCACCGTTTCCTCCGCCTCCTCGACGCATCGCGTCGAGTGCCGTACGCCGTGACCTTCACAGTCAGCCATCGTGCTGATCCCCTCGCTTTTGAGTTTCACGCTTTTCATCTCCACGGTGGCGCTGGCCGCTTAGACTTTGGAAGACCTCTACGCTCAGCAACGACGGTGCAGTACAAGGGGGTTGGCCATGGCCAATGGTTCGCGGCAGGCGGCCTGGGAGTTCTTCGGTACGGAGCTGAAACGGCGGCGCGAGGAGGCCGGATTCACTCAGTCCGACTTGGGTTCTCGCGTTTTTGTGTCGGGCGGCTACATTGGGCAATTCGAACAGGCTATTCGGAAGCCGCAGTTGGATGTGGCGCAGCGGATCGATGAGGTCCTACAAACCGGAGGCTTTTTCGAGAGGCTTTGGCGAAAGCTCATCAAGGAGCAGGCATACGCGGACCACTTCGCGCATGTGGCGGAGCTTGAACGGCTGGCGACTGAGATCTGCGAGTACGCGCCGACGGTCGTCCCAGGGCTGCTTCAGACCGCCGTGTACGCACGCGCCATCTACCTGGCGAGCAACCCGCTCGCCGCAGACGAGTACATCGAGGAGATGGTCAGGTTGCGCATGGACCGCACCCAGCTCCTCAAGGACGCTACACGGCCCGTGTATTGGGCGGTTCTGCACGAAGCCGCGCTGCGCATCCCGGTAGGTGGTCCCGCCGCGATGGCCCGGCAGCTGGATCACATCGCGGCGATGATGCGTGAGCGCAAGGTGATGGTTCAGGTGTTCCCGTTCTCTGCTGGGGCGCACCCTGCGATGGGCAAGATGATGACACTCATGGAGTTCGACGACGCCCCGCCAACCGTCTATACAGAGGCGGTGCTTTCGGGGAATCTGCTGGACGATCCGGCAGTAGTGAAGCGTTCGCAGGCGCATTACGATCTCCTCAGGGCCGCCGCGTTGTCGCCAGAGGCGTCCCTGGCCCTGATCGAATCGGTGGCGGAGGATTACAGACGATGCGCGAGTACGACCTGAGTACCGCACGGTGGCGCAAGAGCACCCACAGCGGCGGCGACGGCGGGGAGTCGTGCGTCGAGGTGGCCGACGGAGTCCCCGGCGTCGTACCTGTCCGGGACAGCAAGGTCATGGAGGGGCCCGTGCTGGTGATCGGTGCGGCGGCCTGGACGGAGTTCATCGGAGCCGTGGCCGAGTAACTCGTGCCGCAGGCTCTCAAGTGAACGTTTGGGCCGCCCGCTTCTTGGCCAGTGTCGTGCTTCCACGGCCCGAGTAAAGGGGGCCCGGGTAGGGATGGGTCCAGGTGGGCTCACCCGTGGGCCGGGGCTCACGGGCGCGGTCGCGCCTCGCCAGCACGCCGGGCCGGCTCAGCGGCCGACGGCCGGTGGGGCAGATAGGTGAGTTGCAGAAAATGTGACACTTCCGGGGCGAGTGTCACACTTTTCCGTGATCGGTACCCGGTCGCGGCCGGGCGGAGATGGCGTCCCGCCGGGTGGTGTCGGCCGTGAAGATCTGCACAGTGGGTCTGGCATTGGCGAGGACCGTACGGCTCGATATAAGCGATCGCCCCCCGGATCCTGATCGCGTTAGCTGTGGGGCATGCCTGAACTGTGTACCGATCGTCTCCTGCTCCGCCGGTGGCGGGAGTCCGACCTCGAGCCGTGGGCGGCGATGAACGCCGATCCCGACGTCCGAGAACACCTGGGGGAACTGCTGACGCGGGGGCAAAGCGATGCCGCGGTGGCACTCATGCAGGCCGAGTTCGACGACCGAGGATTTGGGTGGTGGGCGCTGGAAGCACGGGAGACCGGTGAGTTCATCGGCCGCGCTGGCTTGGACAAGGTGGACGAGGACATGCCGTTCGCGGGGGTGGATATCGGATGGCGGTTGATGCGTTCGGCGTGGGGCCACGGTTACGCCACCGAGGCCGCCCTGGCGTGCCTGGCCTTCGGCTTCGAGGCCCTCGGGCTGTCGGAGATCGTTGCCTCGACGACCGTCAACAACCTTCGTTCCCAGGCGGTGATGCGCCGGATCGGCATGACCCGGGACCCGGCCGACGACTTCGAGGATCCGAGCGTGCCCGAAGGGCCGCTACGCCAGTGCGTGCTGTACCGGATCCCCTCAGGGAAACCCACGGGCTACACCACGCAGCGGGACACGCCCCGGGCGGACGTATAAGTGCCGCTCCGAAGTGATCAAGCCGGGCACAGGGCGGCGAGACCGAACTGGATCCGCCCCCATCGGCGGCCCAGACGCGCACTTGGAAGGTTGCGGTGATTGGAAGGTTTGGGACGGCGTAGGCCCCCCGAATGTGTCCCAAACCTTCCAATCATCACCGTCCAGATGGGAGATGGACGCAGACCGGGGCCATCGACCATCCGGGCACCTGGCTCACCCCGGTCAGCTCCACCGCAAGCCGCCCTGCCCACACCCGAGTTACCCACCCGACCCAAGGCATCCCCGCCCACGGGCCGTTGGCCGCCCACACTCCCGGCGCTCCCGGCGCTCCGGGCCACACCGATGCCACCCACGTACGGTCAGCCGCCAAGCCCAACCCGGCGTACCCGCTGAAGGCGCTCCACCACCAGCGTTCACCTGCCAGCGCCTCCGTGCCGGTCACGGAAAGCGTGAACATTTCTCCCCGCCGGGTTCAAACGCCGCTCGTTTGAGCAGCCAAAGGGCAATGCACCCCTCGGTGTTCACGATTTTCGCACCCACCTACCCACCGGCCGTCGGTCGCTAAGCCGCCCCGGCATGCAGGCGAGACGAATGCGCCCCCGCCCACTGCCCTCAGCCGCTGAGCCGGCCCGGCGTGCTGGCGAGGCGCGAGTGCGCCCGCAAGTACCGGCCCACGGGTGAGCCCACCTGGACCCATCCCTACCCGGGCCCCCTTTACTCGGGCCGCCCGCTCGCTTCTCACCCGTGCTGGAGCGGACCGAGTCAAGGGTGGAGCGCAGCGGAATCGGCGGAGCCGACGCGACCGGAGGGAGCGCCCTTTACTCGGGCCGTGGAAGCACGACACTGGCCAAGAAGCGGGCGGCCCAAACGTTCACTTGAGAGCCTGCGGCACGAGTTACTCCGCCCCCGGTCAACCAACCTTGCGCAACTCCCCGTCACCGAAGACCGCGACCATCACCAGACTGCCGCCGAGTGCCTCGACGTACCGGGCCACGACATCCGTGCCGGAGACCTGACCACTCTCGATCTGCGAGATCCGCCCCTTGCTCACGCCCATCCGCTCGGCCACCTGCGCCTGAGTGAATCCGCGTTCCTGACGCATGTCGACCAGCCTCCAGGCCCGGGCCTCGGCGAGCATGTGCTGGGCGCCCTCGAGAAACGTGTCCCGGTCACCCGCCAACTCCTCGGCCCGCTCGCGGTGCCCACTGGCCGACCACCTGACGTATCCGCTCACTTGCCCGACTCCTTCATCCGATCAGCCACGTACTCCGCGTACCGGAGCTCGGCCAACGGGATCGCCTCGTCGTACCAGGCTTTCCAATTCCCCGCCTTGTCTCCGGCCACCAAAAGGATCGCGGAGCGCCACGGGTCGAACATGAACAGGACACGCACCTCGCTCCGCCCCGCCGATCCCGGACGAAGCTCCTTGAGGTTGTGCAGCGTCGATCCCTTGATCCGATCGACCAGAGGGCGTCCCTCGGCGGGCCCGTGGCAGGCGAGGATCCAGATCGCCTGGTTCACCAGCACGTACGAGACGGGGTCGGCCTTCTCGAGGTCGTGCAGCCATTGATCCACCTCGTCGGTCAGGTAGATGTCCCACTGTTCTTCCACCTTCAATCCCTTCGGGAGTTTAGCATTCACTAAACCTATGGGAAGGTGGGGCCATCAGTCCGAACCCGGAACATTCACTCGTACGAGGCGATCACCCTCAAATGACGGCGCTGTAGCTCAGAGTCCGACTCCGGCCCTCGCTCGCAAGAGCGGTCCCTCAGCCGCGCACCGGGAAGTACTGCCGGGGCGTGACACCCACCACCCGCCGAAACGCCGCGACGAACGAGCTGGCGGAGCCGTAACCGACCCTCCGGGCCACGGCCTCCACCGTCATGCCCTCGGCGAGCAACGGCATCGCGGACTGCATGCGCAGCTGCTCGCGCCACTGGCCGAAGGCCAGCCCCGTTTCAGCGACGAAGAGGCGGGCCAACGTGCGGGCGCTGGCGCCGACTTCCGTACCCCAAGCCTCCAACGGCCGTCCGTCTGCAGGGTCTCGGACGAGCGCCCGCGCCACCGCCCGCGCCCGCGGATCACGAGGCTCGGTCACCGACACGCTCGTCACCGGCACGGGGTGCAGCACATCGAGGAGTACGGCCTCCGCGCGCGACCGTGCGTCCGGGGCGAGGCCGGTCCGTCCCAGGTGGTCGATGAGCGCCTGGAGCAGTGGGCCCGCGGCGACCACCGTCGGCTCGGGCCACCGGATCTCCGGGGACGCGGCGGGGTCGACGTACGCGCTGCGCATGACCGTGTCGCCCGCGGACTCCGTCGTATGGGGCACCCAGGCGGGCATCCACAGGGCCAGTGAGGGCGGCAGCAGCCAGGCCCCGCGTTCGCTGCTCACGCGCAGCAACCCCTTTGCGGCCCAGGCGAGTTGGTGGAAGGAGTGCCAGTGCCGGCCGTACGTCGTCCCCCTCGGCATGGTGAAGTGGCCGATGAAGATCGCGGTGGCGGCCGGGTGTCCGTCTGGCGACATGGGACGGCAGCTTAGCCCGTGTCGGACACGGTGGCTGCGCTCATACCGTCGCCGTATGCCGATGAATCTCATGCACCGCAGACTGTGCAGCTCCGAGAAGTGGGCTCAGACCACCAAGGAACACATCCTCCCGTGGACACTCGACGGCGTGGACCTCGGCGACGACGTACTGGAGATCGGTCCGGGTTACGGCGCCAATCTCCGCGTACTCATCGAACAGGTACCCCGTGTCACGGCCGCGGAGATCGACGAGACCACCGCGACCCTGCTGGAGCAGAAGTGGGGAAGCAGGGCGCGCATCCTGCGCGCGGACGGAGCGGCGGTCCCCGTGCCGGACGCGAGCTTCTCCTCGGTCGTCTGCTTCGTCATGCTGCACCATGTGCCGACGGCCGCCCACCAGGACCGGATCTTCGCGGAGGCGTACCGCGTGCTGCGTCCCGGCGGTGTCTTCGCCGGCTGCGACAGCCAGCCGAGTTTCCGCTTCCGGCTGCTCCACTTCCGCGACACGATGAACACGCTGGAGCCGGCCGACCTCCCGGACCGCCTGACGAAGGCCGGCTTCACGAACGTATCGGTGAACCTGCACCCGGAGACGGGCGGCCTCCGCTTCCGGGCCCGGCGTCCCTGAACTGGGCGTTTGCTTTCAGCAGCGTGCCCGGCCGTAGTGGCGGGCGACGGCGTGGAAGGCCTGCTTGGGCTCCCAGTGCCAGTCGGAGGCAGGGTCGTCTGGGCAGTCCTTGATCGGCTTGACGATGGCGTACGACGCCATGTCGAGGTCGTAGCGCGGATTGTCGGGCCGGTGCGGGGCGTCGGCGGTGACGAACTCGAAGGCCATCGCCGCGTGCAGGTTCATCGACTCGAAGACGTCGAGGAGATCGGTGAGATACGCGGCCTGGGTGCGCTCGCTGCGGACGGGGTTGCCTTTGATCTCCGGCGGGTTCTTGGTGTAGTCGACGATGTCCCAGCCCATGCCGCCCGCCTCCGGGGCACCTTTGAAGGTGCAGGTGCCGAACTCGGTGATGGCCAGGGGCTTGCCCCAGCGCAGGAACGTACGCAACTCCCGTACATAGTCGGCTCGTTGGCGGAAGTACGAGTAGTAGTCGATGCCTACGATGTCGAACAGCCCCCAGTCGACGTTCTCGAACGTCTCGTCCTGCGCGGCGGCGTAACTGAGTTTGCCGCGGAAGACGGACCGGCCCACCGCCGCCGCCTTCGCGGTGAACCTGGCCAGCCGCTTCTGCACCTTCGCGAGATCGAAGTTCCCCTTCTCCAGGTTGTCGATCCGCTCGAAGACGTCGTCCCCCGGCACGATGCCCGGCACGAACAGCCAGAACTCACACCCGACGGCGAGGGTGACCTGTGCGCCCTGCCGCCGCAGCCGCTCCCCGTGCCGCCCGCTCTCGGCGAGGTGATCGAGGATCTCCTTCTCCGGCACGTCGCCCAGCGTCGGCTGCAACCACACGTGTAGTCCGCGCTCGGCCACCTCACTCGCCGTGGCGTTGAGCCGCTCGACGCCATCCCCGGTGACCTCGACGGAGTCGGCGTGCAGTTCGCCCGCGATCACGCGGACGTCCTCGCGCATCCTCCGCTCACTCCAGGCGGTACCGGGCGTCTCGCCTTTCCCCAGGGTGTAGACGACACCCCTGTGCGTCAGCCCGCGCCGAGCCTCCACTGCCGTTGACTCTGCCGCCACTGCCGTTGCCCCTGACGCAGCCGCTCGGGTCGACGCCGACGCGGGGGCCGCGAGGCCCCCGACCGCCGCCGCACCCCCGACAACAGCCGCTCCCGCCATGAAGCGCGCGCGACTGATCCCCGTGTTCTCCGTGTTCCCTTTGTTGCCCGTGTTCCCCTGATTCCCCTTGGTCTTCTCCATGCAGCAAGTCTCTTGAGCCGAGGGGAACTTGGCTGTCCGCCGATGGTCGATGCGAGGGCAACCAAGGTATGAACTCCGAACTCGGAGACGCGGATCGAGGAAGCCCCCAACGGACCGATGAGTTTCCGCGCCCTCGGGCGTCTACCTGTGCGACAGCCCGACCAAGGGCGAGACGAGGAGACGAAACATGAGCACCGAGCAGACATCTGCGGCCAACAGTTTCTCCTACACGCTGACCCGAACGCTGGACGCCCCGACGGCGGCGGTGTGGCAGGCATGGACCACAACCGATCAGTACGCCCAGTGGGCCTACGCCGCTGCCGGCTCCGTCGAGATGGACGTACGGCCCGGCGGAGCGTGGAAGGCCACGATGCTCACCCCCGACGGCGGGCAGTTCCCGCTGACCGGCAGCTATCTCGAGGTCGCCGAAAACCGCCGTCTGGTGATCGGCATGGACGTCCCCGGCAAGCCCGAGCCCGCAGTCATGACCCTGGAACTCGACGGGCAGGACGACCACCACACCCGGATCGTGCTCAGCCAGACTTGCGACACCACCGAGGAACGCGACATGGCCGAACAGGGCAGCACCATGCTTCTCGACAGCCTGAGCGCTTTCCTGGCCGAAAAGGCGAAGGGCTGAACTCTTTCAGAAATCACCAGCGGACCGTGGAATACAGGGCGGCCGGGGCAGTACGCACCAGCCTGCCGCCCCGGCCGCCGTCGGTGCCGAGCATCACCGACTACGGCGCGAACACGCGCCGCCGACGGGGTACCGTCCGTAGGGGCGAAGGCCTCGCCCGACCGCCACCCGTTCGCGGGGAGCGACATCCCCGTATCCCCTCGGAGGCCCCGTGAGGCGACTCCTTACCCGCCTTTGGCGCGCCCTTCGCCCGGTGCAAAGCCGTGTGATGTGGTGCCTGAACGCGAAGTTCGTGGTCGGCGTGACCGGTGTCGTGCGCGATGACGAAGGCCGGGTGCTGCTGTTACGGCACCGGATGTGGCCGCCGGGACGCCAGTGGGGCCTGCCGAGTGGCTTCGCGCACAAGGGCGAGGACTTCCGGCAGACCGTGGTCCGCGAGATCAAGGAGGAGACCAACCTCGATGTGGAGGCGGGCCGCCTCGTCCTGCTGAACAGCGGCTTCCGCACCCGTCTCGAAGTGGCCTACGAAGCGCGCCTGCTGGGCGGCGAACTGCGCATCGATTCCTTCGAGATCCTTGAGGCCCGCTGGTGCCGCCCGGACGAACTCCCCGCGGGCCTCCAGCCGGTGTGCCATCCGCTCGTACGGGGCGAGACCGCCCCCTGAGCGGCTCCGGCTCGGCTCAGTCGAGCGGTAGTGCTGCCGGGCGACACCGTGCCCTGGATCACCCTGCGCCTCGCCTGACTGACGCCTCACCTGACCCGCGACGGCTCCGCGAAACCTCGTACATACCTCCGCTGCCACGGGGTCTCGACCGCATGCCGGTCGTAGTTCCGGCGTACGAAGTCCACTGCCTCATCCGGCGGTACGCCGTCCAGGACCGCCAGGCAGGCGAGGGCCGTACCCGTACGTCCGCGGCCACCCCCGCAGGCGATCTCGACCCGCTCGCCCGGAGACGCCGCCCGGTTCCACGCCTCCGTCAGCACCTCGCGGGCGTACGCGCGGTCACGGGGCAGCCAGAAGTCCGGCCAGCGGATCCAGCGGGTTTCCCAGGGGACTTCGGGTGGGTTTTTGCCCAGCAGATAGACGGCGTACGTGGGTGCCGGCGCCGACGGCGCGAGCGGGCGCCGCAGCCCACGGCCCCGTACCAGCCGACCGGACGGCAGCCTCAGTACACCGGCCGCCTCGCCCGCCCAGCCCCCGTCCCGAGCCGTATCCCCGACCTCGCTCACCCGACACCCCTCGACTCCTGAGCCGCCCTTGCTTCGATCCCCCGGAAATGTACCGCCATCGCCCGCTGCGCCCCTCGGCATCCCGTGCCCTGAGGGCGACGACTATGTCCCGGTGCCGCCGCACCGTCACGTCGGGTGCCGGATCGTCCGTCCAGCCCTGCGCTCCGGCGACCCGCCGGACACGGTCCAGAAGGCGCCCAGCAGTTGCGGAACGAGCGCGTTGCCGAGGGGAGTCAGTGACGCCTGGCCGACATACGTCCCACCTCCTGGCTGAACTTCTTTCACGACCCGTCAGATACGGGGCTCAACTCCCGTGCCTTCGTACCGGCATTGGTCGCACCTCTGGAAGAAACGGCATTCGTGCGCGATCCCTTGACCGCCCCCACACCCCCTCTTATGGTCACGCTGCACCCATGACATAGGACGTCGTATCTCCCGCCGTATCTCCCACTGCTTGCTGGAGGAACCGTGCGCGACGCGACCCACGCACCGGCGCTGCACCGCCGGTCGTTCCTGAAGTACTCCGGCGCGCTGGGCGCGGCCGCCGCGATCAGCTCGACGCTGTCCGCCTGCTCGTCGGGGCCTCAGTCCACGAACGAGACGGGCGGCGGAGGCGAGGGCGCCGACCGGACGCTCACGGCGGTGATCGGCTACGGCAACGACCAGAGCTGGGACCCGCTGATCACAGCGTCGGCGTTCTCGATGGCCGCCAACCACCACATCTACGAGGGGCTGCTGGACACCGATCCGATCAGCCGTGAGCCGTACGCGGCCCTCGCGACCGAGATCCCGGCCGACCTACAGGCGACCACCTGGAGGTTCACGCTGCGGGACGGCGCGAAGTGGCACGACGGGCAGCCCGTCACCGCCGACGACGTGATCTTCACCTTCGACCGTGTCCTGGACCCCAAGACGACGACGCTCGCCAAGAACTTCTTCGGCTCCTGGCTGCAGGAGGTACGGAAGGTCGACGAGAAGTCGGTGGAGCTGGTGCTCAAGTTCCCGTTCCCGGACGGGGTCCAGCGGATGACGCTCGCGAAGATCATGCCGAAGCACGTCTTCTCCAAGGCGGGTGCGCTGGACGAGGCGACGGCGGGGAAGGCGGTCGGTTCGGGGCCGTACCGGCAGACCGCGCACAATCCGAAGTCCAACACGTCGTTCGAGGCCTTCGCCGACTACAACGGGCCCCGAAAAGCCACGTTCAAGAAGATGAACTGGCTGTCGATCGTGGACGCCGCGCCGCGCGTCGCCAAGATCTCCGGTTCGAGCGCGGGCGCGCAGATCTCCGACAACATTCCGTACGCCAATATCTCCCAGCTGGAGAAGGGCGGCATGAAGGTCGAGGGCGGGGCGGGGATGAACCATCTGTTCCTGCTCTTCAACACCGCTCACAAGCCGTTCGACGACGTACGGGTGCGGCAGGCGCTGCACTACGCGATCGACACGGAGAAGATGATCCAGGCCGCGCTGCGCGGTCACGGGAAGCCGGCGAGCTCGTTCCTCAACGAGGGGAATCCGAGCTACCGGAAGGCCAGGACGGTCTACTCGTACGACCCCGACAAGGCCCGGGAACTCCTGCGGGAGGCCGGAGTCAGCGGGATGACGGTCAACCTCATGGCGGTGAACGTGAGTTGGATCGTGGACTGTCTGCCGACCATCAAGGCCTCCTGGGACGCCATCGGCGTCAAGACGACCCTCCAGCCGCAGGAAACCGCCGCGCTGTTCACCAAACTCGACCAGAAACAGGATTTCCAGGTCGTCGCCGCCGCCTCGAATCCGAACCAGTTCGGCCTCGACGCCGATCTGATCATGCATTACAACTACGGGCCCGAGAACACCTGGATGCGGTATGCCCGTTGGACGGACAACTCCGTGGCCAAGGACCTCTTCAAGCGCATGGACGAGGCCACGCGGGAATCCGACGCCGAGACGAAGAAGCAGATGACGCAGGAATACATCGACATCGTCGCGGAGAACGCCGTGATCTATCCGGTCGTCCACAACGAGCTGATGACCGCCTGGAACGCGGAGGAATTGTCGGGTATTCGGCCACAGCCGTACCCGGGGATAAACCTTCTCCAGGCCAAGTGGGCGTAGCCGCGATAGCAAGGAGAGCCGTACGTGGTCGCGATCGCCAGGATTCTGGCCCGCCGTATTGCCCTGCTCGTCCCGCTCGTACTCGGCATCGTCCTGTTCGTGTTCCTCGTGATGCGGTTCTCGGACAGCGATCCGGCGTCCGCGTATTTCCAGGGCGCCAACCCCACCGAGGAGCAGCTGCACGACTTCCGGGAGCGCAACGGGCTGCTCGACCCGCTTCCGGTGCGTTACGTCGCCTTCGTCGCGGATCTGGCCCGGGGTGACATGGGCGTCAGCGCGCTGACCAGGACGCCGGTCGTCGAGCAGGTCACCACCGCGCTGCCGCTCACCATGCAGCTGACGTTCATGGGGCTCGGCATCGCGGTGGTGCTGTCCCTGCTCGGCGGGGTCACGGCCGCGATCTACCGGGACCGGCTGCCCGACCAGCTGATCCGGGTCGTCTCGCTGACCGGTGTCGCGGCGCCCGGCTTCTGGCTGGCGCTGCTGATGATCCAGTACCTGGCGGTGGACCTGGGCTGGTTCCCGACCAGCGGATACGTCAATCCGGCCGACTCGTTCAGCGGCTGGCTGAAGACGATGACACTGCCGGCGTTCGCGCTGTCGCTGCCGGTCGCCGCGAAGCTCACCCGGATCGTACGGACCGCCGTGGTCGAGGAGCTGGACAAGGACTACGTACGAACCGCCGTCGGCAGCGGCCTGCCACCGGTGGTCGTCGTCGGCCGGAACGTACTGCGCAACGCGCTGATCAACCCGATGACCGTGCTCGGACTCCAGGTCGGCTATCTGCTCGGCGGCGCGGTCGTCATCGAGACGATCTTCTCGCTACCCGGGATGGGAAAGCTGATGATCGACGCCGTGAAGAACGGTGACCCGGCCGTCGTGCAGGGCGTCGTCCTGACGACCGCCTTCGGGTTCGTGATCGTGAACCTCGTCATCGACATCCTCTATCTGCTGGTCAACCCGCGTCTGAGGGGTGCCGAAGCATGATGCCGCTGTCGCGAAAGCGGATGACCGAGGCCCTCTCCCGGCCCGGCATCCGGCTGAGGGGATTCAGGCGCCTCCCCGTGATGTCGCGGGTCGCGGTCGTCGTGATCGGGATCGTCGTCCTGACGGCCCTGCTCGCACCGCTGATCGCCCCGCACGACCCGCTCGACCAGGCCACCCTGATCGACAACGGTCACGGCGAGGGCGCGCCCTCCGGCGAGCACTGGATGGGCCAGGACAGCCTGGGCCGCGACATCCTCAGCAGGCTGATGTACGGGGCCCGTTGGTCCCTGGCGATCGGTCTCGGTGCGACCGGGCTCGCGCTCGTCGTGGGCGCGGTCCTCGGCGCGATCGCGGCGACCTCGCGCAAGGCGGTCGACGAGACGGTGATGCGCTGCCTGGACGTCATCATGGCGTTCCCGGGCATCGCGCTGGCGGCCGTGCTCATCGCGGTGTTCGGCGGCAGCATCCCGGTCCTCATCGGGGCGATCGCGTTCCTCTACACGCCGCCCATCGCACGGGTCGTACGGGCCAATGTGATGGACCAGTACGGCGAGGACTACGTGACCGCGGAACGCGTCATCGGGGCGCGTACCACGCACATCGTGCTGAAGCACGTCGCCATCAACTGTGCTGCCCCGGTGCTGGTGTTCTGCACCGTGCAGGTCGCCGAGGCCATCGTCTTCGAGGCGTCGCTGTCGTTCATCGGCGCGGGCGTACGGCCCCCGGACCCGTCCTGGGGCAGTGTCATCGCGGACGGCAAGAACATGGTGCTGACCGGCGGCTGGTGGGCGACCGTGTTCCCCGGACTGCTGATGCTGATCACCGTACTGTCGCTGAACATCCTCTCCGAGGGCGTGTCGGATGCCTGGGCCGCGCCCACCGCGCGGGACGTCGAGGCGGCGCGTACGTCCGTGGAGAAGGACCGCCTTGAGGCCCCCGAGCCGGGCAGCGGCAAGGTCCTCGAACTGCCGGGGCTTACGGAGGCGGCCCAGCGGCTGCACAGCCGGGCCCGGCCCCTGCGTGAGGAGCAGCCGGTGCTCGCCGTCGAGAACCTGGCCATCGGCTTCGATGCCCGCCACGGAGGTGTGGACATCGTCGACGGCATCAGTTTCGACGTACAGCCCGGTGAAGTGCTCGGCCTGGTCGGCGAGTCGGGCTGCGGCAAGTCGCTGACCGCGCTGGCGGTGATGGGCCTGGAACCGAAGGGCGCCCGGGTACGAGGCCATGTCCGCTTCAACCAGCGGCAGTTGGTCGGCGAGCCCATGCGCGTACGCCGCAAACTCCTCGGCCACGACATGGCGATGATCTACCAGGACGCCCTGTCCTCCCTGAACCCGGCGATGACGATCCGCGCCCAGCTGGGGCAGGTGATACGGCGCGGAGGCAAGCGCACCGGCGCCGAACTCCTGGAACTCGTCGGCCTCGACCCCGACCGCACCCTGCGCAGCTACCCGCACGAACTGTCCGGCGGCCAGCGCCAGCGCGTCCTCATCGCCATGGCCCTCTCCCGCCGGCCGAAGCTGATCGTCGCCGACGAGCCGACCACGGCCCTGGACGTCACGGTCCAGGCCCAGATCATCGAGCTGCTGCTACGGCTGCGCGAGGAACTGGACTTCGCGCTGATCCTCGTCTCGCACGACCTCGCGCTCATCGCGGACGTCACCGACCGGGTCGTGGTGATGTACGGCGGCCAGATCGTGGAGTCTGGGGTGACGGCGGACCTGGTGGAGTCGCCCTCCCACCACTACACGCGCGGGCTGCTGGGCAGCGTCCTGTCCCTGGAGGGGGCGGCCGAACGGATGACGCAGATCAAGGGCGTCGTCCCCTCCCCCGCCGACTTCCCGGCGGGCTGCCGGTTCGCCGACCGCTGCCCGATGGCCACCGAGGTGTGCCGTACGACCGCGCCCCGACTGGCCGGCCCGCACCGCCACCACGAGGTCGCCTGCCACCACCCGGCGCTCCCCCTGCCCACGAGCGCTGGGGCGACGACCGAGCCGACGGGAAGCACGACGGAGAGCGAGGCCGTGAATTGAACGGAGCCATGAAGCAGGACGGTGAGGCGACGCAGGGCCCTGAAGCCGGCCCCGTCATCACCCTCTCCGACACCCACGTCGTCCACAAGGCGCGCACCGGCGGCCTGTTCTCGCGCGATCGCGTGTACGCCCTCACCGGCGCCGACCTCGCCATCGCGCCCGGCGAGACGGTGGGCGTCGTCGGCGAGTCCGGCTGCGGGAAGTCGACACTCGCCAAGGTCCTGGTGGGCGTACAGAAGCCGACATCCGGGACGGTGTCCTTCCGCGGCCGCGACCTGTGGACGATGAAGCCGGCCGAGCGGCGTGCCACGGTCGGCGCCCACACCGGCATGATCTTCCAGGACCCGTCGACCGCCCTGAACCGCCGCCTGACGGTACGGCAGATCCTGCGGGACCCGCTCGATGTGCACAAGCGGGGCACGGTCCGGCAACGGGATGAATGCGTACGGGAGTTGATGTCCCTCGTCGGACTGCCGCGCGTACTGGCCGAAGGGCTCCCCGGACAGCTCTCCGGCGGCCAGCGCCAACGCGTCGCGATCGCACGGGCGTTGGCACTCGACCCTGACCTGGTGGTGGCGGACGAACCGACGAGCGCGCTGGACGTGTCGGTCCGCGCCCAGATCCTGAACCTTCTCCTGGACCTGAAGGAACGCCTCGGTCTGGCCCTCGTCTTCGTCTCGCACGACATCCAGACCGTGCGGCGGATGAGCGACCGCGTCATCACGATGTATCTGGGACGGATCGTCGAGGAGTCCCCGGCCGACGAGGTGACGGACCGGGCCCGGCATCCGTACACCCGCGCGCTCTTCTCCGCGACCCCCGGCCTGCTGGACCCCATCGACCCGATTCCACTGGTGGGCCCCGTCCCGTCGGCGACCCGTCCGCCGAGCGGCTGCCCCTTCCGTACGCGCTGCTGGAAGGCCGACTCCGTGTGCGCCGAGGCCATGCCCGGCTTCGCGGGCGCGTCGAGTCCCGGGCATCGCTTTCGTTGCCATCATCCTGTGGAGGAGGAGCAGTCGACTCGTGAGTTGGTGGCCCAGGCCGTCAACGCGGTTCCGGAAGCCACCGCCATGGCCGACATCCCCGTAGAGAAGTCGAAGCAATAGCACCAGGGAGCCCTTGATGACCCTTCCCGCCCCGCTGACCGGTGTCGTTCCACCCGTCTGCACGCCCCTGACACCGGACCGCGAGGTGGACGTACCCTCGCTCATCAGGCTTGTCGATCACCTGGTGGAGGGCGGGGTGCACGGGCTCTTCGTCCTCGGCTCCTCGTCCGAAGCCGCGTACCTGACCGACCGTCATCGGCGTCTTGTCGTCGAAACGGTCGTCGCCCACGTGGGTGGTCAGCTGCCCATTCTCGCGGGGGCCATCGACATGACGACTCCTCGGGTTCTCGATCATGTCCGGTACGTCACGGACGCGGGGGCCGATGCGGTGGTCGTCACGGCGCCGTTCTACACGCGGACGCATCCGGCGGAGATCTCCCGCCACTACCGCCTCATCGCTTCGCGGTCTTCGGTGCCGGTCTTCGCGTACGACCTTCCGGTGTCCGTCCATACCAAGCTGAGTGCGGAGTTGGTGCTGGAGCTGGCCGCTGACGGGGTGTTGGCCGGGGTGAAGGATTCCAGCGGGGACGAGGGTGGGTTTCGGGCCGTTGTGATGGGGGCGCGTATGGATCCTGCTGTGTCCGGGTTCAGTGTGCTGACCGGGTCGGAACTTGTGGTCGATACGGCTTTGGCCATGGGGGCGGATGGGGCCGTGCCCGGGCTCGCGAACGTGGATCCGCACGGGTACGTCCGTCTCCACCGCCTCTGCCGGGAGGGGGACTGGGAGCGGGCTCGGGCCGAGCAGGAGCGGTTGTGTGCGTTGTTCGGGATGGTCCACGTCGGCGACCGGGCTCGTATGGGAGGGAGTTCGTCGGGACTCGGCGCGTTCAAGGCCGCGCTGTATCTGCGGGGGGTTATTGCGTGTCCGGTTACGGCGGAACCGCAGGTTGCCTTGTCGGCGGGGGAGGTTGAGCGGGTGGGCAAGTTTTTGGCGGCGACGGGGTTGCTGTAGGGGTTTTTGTTTCCCCAGCCCCGCCCCTTCCCGAAACTGAGGGCTGCGCCCCCAGGCCCCCCTTGGGGTTGTGTGTCGACTGCGGGCCGGTCGTGGCTGGTCGCGCAGTTCCCCGCGCCCCTGAAAAGCCTGCGGCTACCCAGCTCAGCTATTCAGCGCAGGCCAGGGACAAGTCAGCCCGTCCGGCGTTTGAGGACGAGGCCGTTCAGGCCGATACGGGGGTCTGGGGGCGCAGCCCCCAGTTTCGGGAAGGGGCGGGGCTGGGGAAAGAAGCCCGCCGCAGGCGCCCCCGTCACACCTCGCCCGGCACCACCAGCCCCGACTCATACGCCACCATCACCAGCTGCGCCCGATCCCGCGCCCCCAACTTCCCCATGATCCGGCTGACATGAGTCTTCGCCGTGAGCGGACTCAACCCCAACGCCTCAGCGATCTCGGTGTTGTTGAGCCCGCGCGCGACCAGGGTCAGAACCTGGCGTTCCCGCTCGGAGAGCTCCTCGGGACCACCCGTCGCGGGAGCCACGGCATGCGGCGCCCGCAGGAAACGGGCGATCAGCCGCGAGGTCGGCCCGGGCGACAGAAGCGACTCGCCCGCGGCCACCGTACGGATGGCGTCGAGGAGTTCAGCGGGCTTGGTGTCCTTCACGAGGAAGCCGGACGCGCCGGCCCGCAGCGCCTCGACGATGTGCTCGTCGGTGTCGTACGTCGTCAGGACGAGGACCCTCACCCCGGCGAGATCCTCGTCGGCGGCGATGAGCCGGGTCGCCTCGATGCCGTCGAGGTCGGGCATGCGGATGTCCATCACGACGAGGTCAGCCCGCTGCGAACGGGCCAGCTCCACGGCCTGACGCCCGGTGCCCGCCTCGGCGACGACCTCCATGTCCCCGGCCGACTTGACGAGCATCGCGAAGGCGGACCGTACAAGGGTCTGATCGTCAGCGAGCAGAACACGAATCACGGTCATCAGGCCTCTTCTCGATGCACGGATGGCGCGGACAACTCAGGTGACGGGGGCGGCACGGACAGTACAGACAGCTCAGGCAGTACCGCACTCACCTCGAACCCCCCACCGACCCCCGGCCCGGCGTCCAGTGTGCCGCCCACACTCCGGGCCCGCTCCCGCATCCCGACGAGCCCGAACCCGGGGGTGCCCCCGGCGGTCGGCCCGGTGCCGTCGTCGGTGACCGAGACGTGCAGGGCGCCGTCCTTCTCGTACACGTTCACCTGGATCGAAAGCCCCGGTCCCCCGTGCCGTACCGAGTTGGTCAGCGCCTCCTGCACGATGCGGTACGCGGCGGCGCCCACGGCGGGCGGCGCGTGGTCGGCCCGTACGGTCAGATCGACCCGTGCCCCGGCGGTGCGGGCGGTCTCCGCCAGGTGGGCGATGCCGTCGAGGCCGGGCAGCGGTCCGCGGCCGTCGCCGTGCTCGGCGGCGCGCAGCACCTCGAGGGTGGTGCGGAGTTCGCCGCGGGCGGTACGGCAGGTGTCGGAGATGTCGTCGAGCGCCTTCGCGACGGCCTCGTGGTCGAGGCGGTCGGGGTCGGCGGCCAGGACGTGGGCGGCGACGGACGTCTGCACGCCGATGAGCGTGATGCTGTGGGCGAGCAGGTCGTGCAGGTCCCGGGCGATCCGGAGGCGCTCCTCGGCGACGCGGCGGCGGGCCTCTTCCTCGCGGGTGCGTTCGGCGCGTTCGGCGCGTTCGACGATGGCGGCGACGTACTGGCGGTAGTAGCGGACGTCGATGCCGCAGAAGAGGACCGCGACGATCCAGCCGGAGATCCGCAGGAGCTCCACCGCCCCGTCGGGGTTGGTGAGGGCGTTGATGATCAGCGTCACGCCGATGACCGTGGTGCCGGTGAGCAGCGTACGGCGCACCGTGCCGGTCGCCGCGATCGTGTATAGCACCACCATGGTCGCCGGAATGGGCGCGGTGTGGTTGTTGTCGAGGGCGTGGTACGGAGCGACGCAGGCCAGCGCCACGAGCAGCACCGGCACGGGGTGGCGGCGCCGCCACACGAGCGGCACATGCGCGGCGAGCAGCAGGCTCCAGCCGAGCGCGTCGGGCCGCAGCCCGTCGTTGACGAGCAGGGCGAGGGCCGTCGCGACGACGGCGAGCGCCCCGGCCAGCAGCGCGTCGTTGCGCATGCCGTGCGGGGCGGTGCGGGGGTCGCGGTTGATCGCCGCCATGACCCGCTCGCCGAGGTGGGGCGGTGCCGTTGTGGTGGTTGCCTGCACAGGGTCATCTTCCGTGAGGAGGGCGCCCCTCCGGGAGGGAGGGGCGCCTGTTCGGATCAGTGGGCTGAGGCGGTCACCGGCTCGGGTTCCTTCGGCGGCATTGGCGGTTCGGGCTCGCGGGACAGGCGGCCCGGCCACCACACCTTGCGGCGCAGCGCGACGCTCGCGCTGGTGACCAGGTAGGTGCGGACGAGGAAGGTGTCGAGCAGGACGCCCACCGCGATGACGAAACCCAGCTCGACGAGTTGGACGAGCGGCATGTTGGTGAGCACCGCGAAGGTGGCCGCGAGGACCAGTCCCGCCGAGGCGATGACCCCGCCCGTCGTCCGCAGCGCGGTCAGGGCGGCCGCCACGGGCTCGGCGCCCTTCAGCGCCTCCTCCCGCATCCGGTGCATCAGGAAGATGCCGTAGTCGACGCCGAGGGCGACGAGGAACACGAAGGACAGCAGCCCGAGTCCGGGGTCGGTGCCCTCGAAGCCGAACACCGGCCCGAAGACCAGCCCGCCGATGCCGAGCGCCGCGCCCCACACCGCGACCACGGCGGCCACCAGCAGCAGCGGCGCGACGATGCTGCGCAGCAGGGCGACGAGGATCAGCAGGACCGACAGCAGCACGAGCGGTACGACGATCAGCTGGTCGCGGGCGTTGGTGTCCTCCAGGTCGATCTGTTCGGCGCTCACTCCGCCGACGTAGGAGCCGTCGAGCCGGTCGCGCAGATCCTCGATGGTGCGGGTCTCGCCCGGGGACTGCGGCGGGGCGGCGGCGAGTACGGAGATCTCGGTCCAGCCGTCGCCGCTGCGACCGCGTTCGGCGCTCTCCACGCCGCCCGTGTCGCGGATGTCGGCCAGGGCGGCGTCGGCGCGGTCGGTGGGCGCGATGACGCTGATGGGCTGCGTGCCCTGCTCGGGGTAGGCCTTGGCCAGGGTCTCCATGGCGGCCACAGCTTCGGGCTTGCTGGTGAAGGAGTCCTCCTGCTTGATGGTGCCGGGCAGGTTCAGCGTGCCCAGCGCGAGCGCCCCGAGCAGGACGGCGCCACCGGCGAGCACGGTCAGCGGGCGTCGCCCGGCGGAGCTGCCCATCGCGGAGAACAGCGACCGGCGGACCTTGGGTGTACTGCCGTAGCGCGGCACCAGCGGCCAGAACACCCGCCGGCCCAGCAGCACCAGCAGCGCGGGCAGCAGGGTCAGCATGGCCACCAGCGCGCACAGCACGCCGAGGGTGCCGAGCGGGCCCATGCCCCGGCTGGAGTTGAGGTCGGCGGCGAGCAGGCACAGCAGTCCGGCGGCGACGGTGCCCGAGGAGGCGAGCACGGCGGGCCCGCAGCCGCGCAGGGCGGTGACCATGGCGTCGTACGGCCGCTCGATGCGCCGCAGTTCCTCCCGGTACCGGGAGACGAGCAGCAACGCGTAGTCGGTCCCCGCGCCGATCACGAGGATCGTCATGATGCCGGAACTCTGGCCGGACACGGACGTCCCGAACCACTGGTTGAGCCCGTAGGCGAGGCCCATCGACAGATAGTCGGCCATACCGGCGACGAAGAGCGGCAGCAGCCACAGGAACGGGCTGCGGTAGATGAGGATCAGCAGCAGCGCGACGACCGCGAGGGCGGTGTAGAGCAGCGGTCCGTCGAGCGAGTCGTAGACCTCGGAGGCGTCCGTGTCGAGCGCCTCCGGACCGCCGACGTCGACGCTCAGCCCGTCGCCGCCCTGCGCGATGTCCCGTACGTCGATGACCAGCTCCTCCCGGGCCTTCTCGTCCATGCCGGGCTCGGTGCTGGCCACCGGGTAGATCAGGGTGGTGCCGTCCCGGGACGGCACTCCGGCCGGTTCGCCGGTCAGGGTGTGCGCGTCGGCGATCCGGTCGATCTGGCCGGCGGCGGTGGCCTTGTCGGCGGCGGTCAGTCCGCCGTCGCGGTGGTAGACGACGACCATTTCGGTGGCCTCACCACCGGGCAGCCGCTCCTCGATCTTGGCGGCCTGGGTGGAGTCGGCACTGGCCGGCAGATAGTCGACGGCACGGTCACGCTGGACGTCGCCGAGTTTCGAGGCGAACGGCGAGGCGATCGCCAGCACGGCGATCCACAGCCCGAGCACCAGCCAGGGCACGGCACGTCGCCGCCATACGGATGTCCTTGCGGCCCCCATGACGGGCCTCCCTCCGGTCGGGGTGTCTGGGTCGTTCTCCAGACTCCCGGCGGAAGGGGGGTGATTCGTCGCGCGTCAGGGCGACTTCGGGGGTACTGCCGGGGGTGACTCAGGGGGCGGATTACTCCCCGGGGAGTACCGCGGACGCGGCAGTCACGACGGCGTACGCACCATCTGGCTTAGGTCACGACGGCGTACGCGCCGCAGCCAGCAGCCGCGTCACATCGTCCGCGCAGATCGTCAGCGCCGCGCCCACCGTCGCGAGGGCATCGCGTTCGGCGGGGGTGTACGGGCCGTCGGCGAGGGCGATTCGAGCGCCCTGGAGGAGGATCGACTCGCGGCCGGTGGGGGCGAGGTGCGGGGCCAGCGGGTCCAGTGCCTCGTGGAGCTCTATGGCCAGGCCCGGTCCGCAGGGTCCGGCGTGGACGCGGCCGGTGTCGGCGGCGAGGGCTTCGACGAGCGCGGCGAGCTGGTCCTCGGTGCAGTCTTCGAAGCCGGCCGCGCGTACGGCGTCGGCGGCCGTCTCCAGGGACGTACGGGAGCAGGTGCCGCCCGCGGCCAGGATCGCGAGCGCGACGGTGTGGACGGCGTCGCGCAGCATCGCGGAGAAGCGGGTGGTGGTGGGGTGGTCGAGGACGTCCGCGCCGAAGTGGTCGTGGCAGGCGGCGCACTCCACGACGGGCCCGGTGGCGCCGCGCGGCAGGACCGGCATGCCGAGCAGGGTGAAGCGGCGGCGGCCCGCGAGGCGCTGGTAGTTGCGGTCGCCTCCGCAGCCGGGGCAGAAGAACTCGCCGTCGCCGACGGCGGCCCACGCGGTACGGGTCCCCAGGACGCGGGAAACGCCGAGCGCGCGAGCGCGGACAAACCGGCCGTTTCGTCCCCATCCTGGCAGCACGTCGCACCTCCCTGACCTCGCGGCACCATCGCCGCGCTGGCGTGATGTTAGCCACATCGTCGACTCGGAGTCAGTACCCCGTACGAGGTCACTGTGCGACATGGCCGGTTATCGCGCGGCGGCCCCGCCCGCCGAAGTGGCGGACGGGGCCGGAGAAAGGCAGGTGAACGGGCTTATCGGGCCGCGCGGTTGACCGCGGAGACGACCGCCTTCAGCGAGGCGCGTGTCGTATTCGCGTCGACGCCGATCCCCCACAGCACCTTGTCGCCGATCGCGACCTCGATGTACGAGGCGGCCTGCGCGGAGGCGCCCTCGCTCATCGTGTGCTCCTGGTAGTCCAGCAGGCGTGCGTCGACGCCGACGCCCTGCAGTGCGTGGAAGAACGCGGAGATCGGGCCGTTCCCCGTACCCACCAGGGTGGTCTCGACGCCGTCCACCTCGGCCTCGACGGTCAGTGTGTCCACGCCGTCCTTGTCGGTGGTGGACTGGCCGTTCTTCAGCTGGATACGGCCCCAGGCGTTCTCGGCGTTGGGCAGGTACTCGTCCCGGAAGATCTCCCCGATGGCCTTCGGCGTGACCTCGCCGCCCTCGGCGTCCGTCTTCGCCTGGATGATCTTCGAGAACTCGATCTGCATCCGGCGCGGCAGGTCCAGCTTGTGGTCGTTCTTCAGGACGTACGCGATACCGCCCTTGCCGGACTGCGAGTTGACGCGGATGACCGCCTCGTACGAGCGGCCGACGTCCTTCGGGTCGATCGGCAGGTACGGGACCGCCCACTCGATGTCGTCGACCGTCTTGCCCTGCTCCTTCGCGGACGCCTCCATGGCGTCGAAGCCCTTCT
The DNA here is from genome assembly GCF_014647675.1 of Streptomyces flaveus. GTDB lineage: Bacteria > Actinomycetota > Actinomycetes > Streptomycetales > Streptomycetaceae > Streptomyces > Streptomyces flaveus. The sequence goes on from NZ_BMPQ01000001.1 coordinate 127,292, forward strand.
TGATGGCGTCCTGGTGGGAGCCGGAGAAGGAGGTGTAGACGAGGTCGCCGACGTACGGGTGGCGGGCGTGGACCTCCATCTGGTTGCAGTACTCGGCGGTGCGCCGGACCTCGTCGATGTTGGAGAAATCGATCTGCGGGTCGACGCCCTGCGAGAACAGGTTCATGCCCAGTGTGACCAGGTCGACGTTGCCGGTGCGCTCGCCCTGCCCGAACAGGCAGCCCTCGATGCGGTCGGCGCCGGCCATCAGCGCCAGCTCGGCCGCCGCGACCGCCGTACCGCGGTCGTTGTGCGGGTGCACGGACAGGCAGACGTACTCGCGCCGCGACAGGTTGCGGCTCATCCACTCGAAGCGGTCCGCGTGCGTGGAGGGGGTCGAACGCTCCACGGTGGCGGGCAGGTTGAGGATGATCTCGCGGTCCGGGCCGGGCTGCCAGACGTCCATGACGGCCTCGCAGACCTCCAGGGCGAAGTCCAGCTCGGTGTCGGTGAAGATCTCGGGGCTGTACTGGTAGCCGAAGGTGGTCCGCTCGTCCAGCAGCTTCTCGGCGTACTCCATCACCAGCCGCGTACCGTCGACCGCGATCTGCTTGATCTGGTCCTTCGAGCCGCGGAAGACGACCCGGCGGAACACGGGCGCCGTGGCGTTGTAGAGGTGCACGGTGGCGCGCTTCGCGCCGACCAGGGACTCGACGGTCCGCTCGATCAGGTCCTCGCGGGCCTGGGTCAGTACGGAGATCGTGACGTCATCGGGGATCGCGCCCTCTTCCTCGATGATCGAGCGTACGAAGTCGAAGTCGGTCTGCCCGGAGGCGGGGAAGCCGACCTCGATCTCCTTGTAGCCCATCCTCACCAGCAGATCGAACATCTCGCGCTTGCGGGCGGGCGACATGGGGTCGATCAGGGCCTGGTTGCCGTCGCGCAGGTCCGTGGAGAGCCAGCGGGGGGCGACGGTGATCCGGTTGTCCGGCCACGTGCGGTCGGGGATGTCGACCTGGTCGTACGGGCGGTACTTGTGGATCGGCATGGACGTGGGCTGCTGGCGGTTCGCCATGATGCGTGGGCTCCTCGTGGTGTCCGGAAGGACGGCCGACGGCGCAACGCCAGACTCCGCGGGGAGGGGGTCGGCCTCGACTACAGGCCCTCGCCGCGGCAGCTAAGGAGAAGCAGCCCGAAACGCATGATGCGAGGAATGCTAGCGGAGGCCGACTCCGAGCGAGGGTTCGTATCAGTATGCGGGACCGGAAGACGTACCACACAAAAGGTGCACAAGGTCACAGAGTCCCGCTGAAGCGCGCCCCTTTTAGGGGCGCGGGGAACTGCGCGACCAGCCACAACGGACCCACACCCGTAACACAACACCCGACCCCCACGGCGCCAAATCCCCACATTTCATCAATCATGGTTGCGCCTGGTGACACCAAAAACACTCAGTGCAAAGGTGCGGTCATGACCGCGAACCGTGGCTTCGAGCCCACCTTCTGCACCATCGTGCCGCCCCACGTCCTCGACACCCTCGCCCGGTCCGATGACCCCGCCCTCGCGGGCCCCGCCCGCCGCACCTTGGAGCGCGACGCCCTGGAGCGCACCCACCGCCGCCTGACCACGGTCATCGGCGCACCCACCCTCGCCCCGCCGGAGGCCCTCGCCGACCAGCCGAACCGCACGATCCACGACGCCAGGCACAAGCAGGACCTGCCCGGCAAAAAGGTGCGTGGCGAGGGCGACAAGCCCGGCAAGGACGCCACGGTCAACCGCGCGTACGCCGGCCTCGGCGCGACCTTCGACCTGTTCCTGAAGGCGTACGAGCGCAACTCGATCAACGGCGAGGGCCTGCCGCTCAACGCGACCGTGCACTTCGGCGAGGACTACAACAACGCCTTCTGGAACGGCGAACAGATGGTCTTCGGCGACGGTGACGGCGAGATCTTCCTCGACTTCACGATCCCCGTCGACGTCATCGGCCATGAACTCGCCCACGGCGTCACGCAGTACACCGCGAACCTCACCTACTTCGGCCAGCCGGGCGCCCTGAACGAGTCGATGTCGGACGTGTTCGGCGCGCTGATCAAGCAGTACACGCTCGGCCAGAGTGCCGCCGACGCCGACTGGCTGATCGGCGCGGGCCTGCTCGCGCCGCGCGTCACCGGCAAGGCGCTGCGCTCCATGAAGGAGCCGGGCACGGCGTACGACGACGACGTCCTCGGCAAGGACCCGCAGCCCGCGACGATGGACGACTACGTGCAGACGGGCCGCGACAACGGCGGCGTCCACATCAACTCCGGCATCCCCAACCACGCCTTCTACCTCACCGCGACCGCCCTCGGCGGCAACGCCTGGGAGCGTGCGGGGCAGATCTGGTACGACGTACTGACCGGCGGCGAGCTGGACTCCGAGGCGAACTTCTCCGACTTCGCGAACCTGACCCTGGCGCAGGCCCGTGCCACGTACGGCGAGGGTGAGGAACTCCAGGCCGTCACGAAGGCGTGGGAGCAGGTCGGGGTGCTCACGGCCTGAGCGCGGGACACGGGGCGCGGACCCGGAGTGGCCGGGCGGGCGCTTTCGTACTAGACAGGAAGCATGCGTATCCAGGTGAAGCGCACAGGCGGATTCGCGGGCATCGACCGTCACGCCTCGGTGGAGACGGCGGGGCGGGCCGATGCCCAGGAGTGGCACGACTTGGCGAAGCAGGCCGTCGCCGCCGGCCGTCAGACACCCCCGATCGGGGTTCCGGACGGCTTCAGTTATCAGATCACCGTCGACGGAAAGACGGTGTACTGCTCGGATCCCCGCTTGACGGAGGAGCAACGGAAGCTGATTTCATGGGTGTTGAAGGAGGGCGCGTAACGGGCAGTTCACGCCGGACTGTTGACTTCTGTTACCGCCGGTAAGGATGATCCGGTGCATGGCGAGTGATGCGCGCGGCGCGACCAACCCCGTCCCCCAGTTCCCGGATGGCTTCCTCTGGGGCGTATCCACCTCTGCCCACCAGATCGAGGGTGCCGCGGACAAGCGCGAGCCCTCCGTGTGGGACGCCTTCACGGAAGAGCCGGGGCGGATCAAGGACGGCTCGACGGCCGCGGTGGCCTGCGACCACTACCACCGCTACCCCGAGGACGTCGCACTCCTGCACGACCTGGGCGTGGGCGCGTACCGCTTCTCGATCTCCTGGCCCCGTGTGCTCTCCCCCGGCGGCCTCGATTTCTACGACCGGCTGGTGGACGAGCTGGTGGCGGCGGGCATACGACCCGTTCCGACGCTCTTCCACTGGGATCTGCCGCTCGCCGTGGACAAGGAAGGCGGCTGGCTGAACCGGGACACCGCCGAGCGTTTCGCCGAGTACGCCGCCGTCGTCGCCGAACGCCTCGGTGACCGGATCACCAAGTGGATCACCCTCAACGAGCCCGCCGAACACACCCTGCTGGGCCACGCCCTCGGCACCCACGCACCCGGCAAGCAACTGATGTTCGACGCCCTCCCCGCCGCCCACCACCAGCTGTTGGCCCATGGCCTGGCCGTACGGGCCCTGCGCGCGGCCGGAGTCACGGACATCGGGATCGCCAACTCGCACGGCCCGACGTGGCCCGCGTCCGACGAGGCAGCCGATGTGGAGGCCGCCGGTTTCTACGACCTGCTCCTCAACCGGCTGTTCGCCGACCCTGTCCTGCTGGGCCAGTACCCGGAAGGACTGGGCGAGTTGATGCCCGGGGACGTCGACGCCGACCTGAAGGTGATCGCCGAGCCGCTGGACTGGTACGGCATCAACTACTACGCACCGACCAGGGTGGGTGCACCTCAGGGCGCCGACATCCAGTTCGGCGGCTTCACGCTTCCGGCCGAACTGCCCTTCTCCGTAAGGGAGATCGAGGGGTATCCGGTCACCGACTTCGGCTGGCCCGTGGCCCCGGAAGGGCTGACGGAGCTGCTGACCAGCTTCCGTGACCGCTACGGCGACCGCCTCCCGCCCATCGTCATCACCGAGAACGGCTGCTCGTACGAGGGGATCGACGACCAGGAGCGGATCGCGTTCCTGGACGGCCATCTCCGGGCGCTGCACCGGGCGTTGGAGGCGGGCGTCGACGTACGCGGGTACTTCGTGTGGTCGCTGCTGGACAACTTCGAGTGGGCGGAAGGCTACGCACGCCGGTTCGGGCTGGTGCACGTGGACTTCGACACGCTGGAGCGGACACCGAAGGCGTCGTACGGGTGGCTGCGGGACGTACTGCGCACACAGCCCTGAGACAGAGCCCGTTTTCGGGCAATCGTCGACTTCCTTCGGCCACTTCCTCCAACCCTCGGAAGAATCACTTCCGCATCTCTTGCCAACACGCGCCACTCAGGCCTCAATAGACCTCGGCTCTTTCCGACGGACCGTCAGATCTGACACCCGCGCAGCATTTCGCGCCCCACCCGTGGGCGGTCCGTCAACCGTTCCCACATGGCAACTCCCCACCAAGGAAAGGGAATTCATGAGACGCAAGCGGATCGGAATCGGAGCGGCCGTCGCGGCCGGCACCCTCGCAATGACCGGCTTCGTCCTGGCCCCCAGCGCCGCCGCGGTGGTCCCGCAGTCGGCGACCATCAACGCGGAATGCAGCCTCCTCGGCGGCGGCGAGGCCACCCTCACCGCCACGCAGGACGGCACCTCCGCCACCATCACCGTCAGCTCCACCGAGATCACCTCGCCGATCGCCCTCGGCGAGGACTCCATCCAGGCCTCGCTCACCCTGGTGAAGGCGAGCGGCGGCACCACCACGTTCACCGGCACCGAGAACCCCGCGATAGCCGCCGGTGAGGGGGTCACCGTCGGGCCCCTGACCGGCACGGTCGCCGCCGGGGACAGCCTTGAGACGTTCGGCGGCTCCCTGGACCTGACGGTCATCGGGATCGGCATCACGTGCACCGCCCAGGCACCGCAGTCGCCCGGCCCGTTCGTGTTCGAGTAAACCCAAGCCCCACAGCAAGTTACGTACGCCCCGCACAACTCCGTACGTGGTGATCGGTGCCGTCCGCGCGCAGACGGCACCGATCAGCCGGCGAGATGCCGATGACGCGGCGCCTCAGAGCGCATCCGGGCCGCGCTCCCCCGTCCGTACCCGCACCACCGTCTCCACCGGCAGCATCCACACCTTGCCGTCGCCGATCTTCCCCGTCCGCGCTGCCTGGACGATCGCATCGGTGACGGCGTCGGCGTCCGCGTCGTCGACGACGACCTCGATACGGACCTTGGGGACGAGGTCGACCTGGTACTCGGCCCCTCGGTACACCTCGGTGTGCCCGCGCTGACGCCCGTAGCCGCTGGCCTCCGTGACGGTCAGGCCCTGGACGCCGAGCTCCTGGAGCGCGGTCTTGACCTCGTCGAGGCGGTACGGCTTGATGATCGCGATGATGAGCTTCATGAACCCGTGATCGTAAGAGGGCGCGGCGTGCACCGTAAGGCCCGTGAGGGTTCGGACGCGAAGGTCCGGGCATGCGAACGTGAGCACGTGCGGCGGGACTCCGATGATCAGGGACAATGGGCGGCATGAGCGTTCGTACCCAGTCACCCGAGCCGCCGGAATCCTCCGGGGCCACCCATCGCGCGGGCTTCGCCTGCTTCGTGGGCCGCCCGAACGCGGGCAAGTCCACCCTCACGAACGCTCTGGTCGGCCAGAAGGTGGCGATCACCGCCAACCAGCCGCAGACCACGCGGCACACGGTACGGGGCATCGTGCACCGGCCGGACGCGCAGCTGATCCTGGTGGACACCCCAGGGCTGCACAAGCCGCGCACCCTGCTCGGTGAGCGGCTCAACGACATCGTCCGCACCACCTGGGCCGAGGTCGACGTGATCGGCTTCTGTCTGCCGGCGAACGAGAAGCTGGGGCCGGGCGACCGTTTCATCGCCAAGGAACTGGCGTCGATCAAGAAGACGCCGAAGATCGCGATCGTCACGAAGACCGACCTGGTGGACGGGAAGACCCTCGCCGAGCAACTCATCGCCATCGACCTGCTCGGCAAGGAACTCGGCTTCGAGTGGGCGGAGATCGTGCCGGTGTCGGCGGTCGCGGACAAGCAGGTGGATCTGCTCGCCGATCTGATCGTGCCTCTGCTGCCGGAGGGGCCCGCCCTGTATCCGGAGGGCGACCTCACGGACGAGCCCGAGCAGGTCATGGTGGCCGAGCTGATCCGCGAGGCCGCCCTGGAGGGCGTACGCGACGAGCTGCCCCACTCCATCGCGGTCGTGGTCGAGGAGATGCTGCCCCGCGAGGACCGGCCCGCCGACCGTCCCCTCCTCGACATCCACGCCTTCGTCTACATCGAGCGCCCCAGCCAGAAGGGCATCATCATCGGCCCCAAGGGCAAGCGCCTGAAGGAAGTCGGCATCAAGTCGCGCAAGCAGATCGAGGCGCTGCTGGGTACGCCGGTCTTCCTCGACCTCCATGTGAAGGTCGCGAAGGACTGGCAGCGGGATCCTCGGCAGTTGCGGAAGCTGGGGTTCTGAGGGCGGAGCCCTTGGCCTCGGGAAGGGGCGGGCTTGGGGGAGGAAAACCCCTCACCCAGCCGTCGCCGACACCCGCACCGCCCCGTCCACCCCCGCCAGCAACACCGGCGTAGAGGCCCCGCCAAGGTCCCGCACAGCCGCAAGGTCGCCGTCCGCCAAGGACTCCGCCTCGCTCACCACCGCCGCCGCCTCCAGCGACTTCGCCCCCGACGCCACGGCCATGGCGACCGCAGTCTGCAGGGCACTGAGCCGCAGGGAGTCCAGGGCAACGGTTCCGGCGACGTACGTACGGCCGGTCTCGTCCCGTACGGCCGCCCCCTCGGGCACACCGTTGCGCGCCCGCGCGGAACGGGCCAGGGTGACGATCTTGCGGTCCTCGGGATCAAGGGTGTCGGTCATGCCCTGAGCATACGAAGAGCCGGCAGGACAAGAACGCGCACCTACCCCGCCACGGGATGCACAGCCCTTGCCCACCTCGCCCACGCCTCGCCGGACGGCCCGTGCCGGAGGACCACCTCTTCGAGGCGCGGCAAGGCCCGTTGCCCCGCCAACGCGAGCGCTATGGCCACGACGACGCCACCCCAGGCGACCGGGCCCAGAGGTGTGCAGCCGAAGAACTGGCTGGGGCCCGGCGTCTGGATCAGGGCGACGAGAGCGGCGGCGGAGCCGAGGGCCGTGACGCGGACCAGAGGACTGTCGCGGCGGTCGGCCAGGGTCTGGGCGAGCTGCGTACCGACCACGCCGCACAGAGCCATCGTCGTGGAGCGGCGGGCCGTACCGGGGGTGAAGCGGCCGGCCAGCCAGGCCGCCGTCGCGCCCACGCACGTGGTCAGGGCACGGTGGCGGATCTGGCGGATCAGCGGCGCGCCGAGAAGCGACGCACCGAGCGGCTCGCTGCCCGGACCGGCGCCGCCTTCCGCCTCCCCGGATGCCGTACGTTCCCCCTCGGCCGGTGTCGTGCCGTCGCCCTCCGCCGCGGAGGCCTCCTCCTGCGGCGTCACCGCCACCGCCATCGCCGGGAACAGGTCTGTGAACAGGTTCACCAGCAGCATCTGGCGGGTGGAGAGCGGGGCCGCGCCCGAGAGGAGGGTTCCGAGGACGCCGAAGCCGACCTCTCCCGCGTTGCCGCCGATCAGGATGGCGATGGCGTCGGCGACGCCGTGCCACAGCGCACGGCCTTCGGTGACCGCCTCGATGAGGACCGTGAGGTCGTCGTCGGTGAGGACGATGTCGGCCGCGTTGCGTGCGGCCGCCGAGCCACGGGCGCTGATGCCCACGCCGACGTCGGCGGCGCGGATGGCCGCGGCATCGTTGGCGCCGTCCCCGACCATCCCGACCACCCGGCCCGCGTCCCGCAACGCCTCGACGACCTGGAGCTTCTGCTCGGGTGCGACACGGGCCACCACACTCGCGTCGCGCAGCATCCGGGACCGTGCCGACCGGTCCGCGGCCGCCAGTTCGTCGCCCGTGACCACGGTCGTGTCGTCCGGCCAGCCCAGGTCGGCGGCGATCGCCCGGGCGGTCTGCGGGTGGTCGCCGGTCAGCATGACGGGTCGTACGCCCGCCTGCCGCAGACCGTGTACGAGGGCGGTGGACGTGTCGCGCGCCACGTCCGCCAGCGCGAGCAGGCCGGTGAACTCCAGCTCGGCAAGGGGCTCTTCGAGTACGTCCGTCGCCTCCTCGTCCTCCGCCAGCGGGCGCCCGGCCACCGCGAGGACCCGCAGTCCGTCGCGGGCCAGCGACTGCGCCGCCTCGGACGCATGGCCGGGGAGGTCGCGGCACGCGGGCAGGACGGTCTCCGGGGCGCCCTTGACCACGAGCACCGGTGAGCCGTCCGCGGCCCGGCCGACGGCGGCGGCGTACCCGCGGGCGGCCTCGAACGGGCGGCCCTCGGTCTGCGTCCACTCCGGATCGGGACCGGCCGCGTCCAGGACCGCCTCGTCGGTGGCGTGCGCCGGCCGGGTGGAGTCGCCGTTCAGGCGCGGGCAGGCACGCGCCGCGTCGCGCAATGTGTGCCCGGACTCCGCCTCGTCCAGGGTGTGGGACATGCCGTCGGCGTCGGTCACCCGCACCAGCCGCAGCCGGTTCTCGGTCAGGGTGCCCGTCTTGTCGAAACAGATCGTGTCCATGCGGCCCAGCGCCTCCAGCGTGCGCGGGGTGCGGACGAGGACGCCGCGGCGGCTCAGCCGCCGGGCCGCCGCGAGTTGCGCCACCGTGGCCACCAGCGGCAGGCCTTCGGGGACCGCTGCCACGGCGACCGCCACACCGCCGCTCACCGCCTGGCGTATCGGCGTGCCGCGCAGCAGCGAAAGACCCGTCACCGCCGCCCCGCCCGCCAGCGTCAACGGCAGCGCCTTGCGGGTGAGTTCCTGCAGCCTGGCCTGCACGCCGCCGGACGGCGGGGTACGAGCGGCGAGGGAGACCGCACGGGCCGCCTCGGTACGGTCGCCGGTGTCCACCACGACGGCCTGGGCATGTCCGGCCACCACGGTCGTGCCCTCGAACACCATGCAAACGCGGTCGGGCACAGGAGCTCGCGGAGTCGGGTCCGTCTGCTTGTCCGCAGGCAGGGACTCGCCGGTCAGCGCGGACTCGTCCACCTCCAGGCCGTCCTCCCACAGGAGGCGGGCGTCGGCGGGCACGACATCGTCCGCCTGGAGCTCGATCACATCGCCGGGGACGAGCTTGGCGGCGTCGACGATGTGTGCCTCGGCGGATGTGGCAGGTGCTTCGGCGAACGGGCCGCCCTCCGTCCGGTCCGTCACGCGTGCCTTCTGTTTCTGCCCCGCGAGCAGCCCGGACAGCGCCCGCTCGGCTCGCAGCCGCTGTACGCCTCCGACCAGCGCGTTCAGGTCGAGCGCGCCCACGACCAGCAGGGCGTCCACGACGGAGCCGAGGATGGCCGAGGCGGCCGAACCGACCGCCAGCACCGGGGTGAGCGGATCGTCCAGTTCACCGCGCACGGCCCGGGCGAGCCGTAGCGACCACCGCGCCGGGGCCAGGACGGGATGACGGCCGACGGTGGCCACCGCCTCACGCACCTGGGCGGTCGCCTGCTCGACGGCACTCGGCTCGGAGTGCGGCTCACGCTCCAGCCGGGACAGGACATCCGACGGTTCCAGCGCATGCCAGGCCACCCGCGGACGGGGGTGCGGGGCCCGGGTCACCGCGACGCCGAGCGCCGCTCGCGCCCCGGACAGCAGCGCCACCGCCGCCGCGGCGTCGACCGGTGCATGCCGCAAGCCGGGCAACAACGGCGAGCGGCGTCCCCGCCCGGACTCGCCGACGGCCACCAGCAGGCCCGACAGCGCGGCGCCCGACCGGGCCAGCGTCTGCGACCTGTGGCCGGTCACGCGGGCAGCCCGCACGGCGGTCAGCAGCCGCCACACATCGGCCAGACCGTGCAGGGCCACGACGTCCGCTCCCCACACGACTGTGCCCTCCTGGTCCGCGAGAGCGACGGCCACGTCACCGCCGAGCAGCCCGGACAGTACGTCGCTGTCGTCGGCCGACAGCAACCGGGCGACCGTGACGACGGTGCCGTCCCCCTCCCGCAGCCCGCTCACCACCTCGCTCAACGGGCGGTCACCGCCCACGACTTGGTCGGCGAGACTCGTGAACTCACTCAGCGCGGAATCCGCCGGATCGTCCACCACCACGACACGCAGCCCGGCGCGCCGAGCCGCGTCCAGTACGGTCTCGGCCCACGGATCCGCCCCCGCGCCCAGAGTACGCAGCGCGCTCGGATGCAGGACGACCGTGTCGGCCATCTCCAGCTGCCGCAGCCGCTCCGGGTCGCGCACCAGCACGCCAGTGCGGGACAGCGCGCCGCTCAGCACGGCGTGGAAAGCAGCAGGCCCGTAGCGCGCGGCCTTCGGCGAGCCCGCGAGGACCGCTTCCGCCGCCTCCGCACCGTCGTGCTTGACCAGCAGCGTCGCCGCGGCGCCCGCCACACTGCCGGCGGAGGCATGGGCGGCGTACTCCTGAGCCGGGGAGGTCCGCAGCGGTGGGCGTGGGATATGGTCCGCCGCCGCGCTGACCCGCTCCGGCGTGCACACCTGGTCGTGGACCGCGTCGAAGGCGGCCAGGCGCGCCACCGTTTCCGCCAGCTGGCAGGCGCGCAGCGCCCCGTCGAGCAGCAGGGAGGTCGGCGACTGGCCCGCGCCATGGGCGGCCGCGTTCGCCGCGGCCAGCACCAGGTCCATCCGGGAGCGGCCGAGCCGGGCGCGCAGCAGGCCACGGAAGCGCGGGTTCTCGCGCAGCAGTGTCACCACCGCGGTCACCAGCCGGGGCGAGGGCGGCAGGCGCAGGGCGCTCGCGATCAGCGCGGCTCCGGTACCCACGGCGTCGATGGCGACCGCCGCCGCGGCGGCCCGTACTCCGGACGGGTCGCCCGGATGCGTGAACTCCTCCACCGACTCGTCCGACGACGCGAGTCCGTGCCGGGCCGCGAGAGCGGTCGCCTTCTCCACCACCCGGTCGGTGAGCGCCTCCTCGGTGGCGACCACCACCAGCCGCGCCAGGCCACCGTCCCAGTACGCGAACGCCACGTCCGGCCGCTCCGCCAGCGCGGCGGCCACCCGTCGCGCCCGATGCTCCCTCCCGTCCTCCCCTCGCGCCCCTTCCGCCGCGGACGGCCTCAGCGCGAGGTGCGCCCGCGTGCCGGACCGCCAGTGGGGCGAACCGCCGGGCAACGCGTTACGGGCGACGCGCCCGACCCGCACCGCGGAATCCACGCCCCGTACGCCGGCCCGCGCCGTGCCCGCCACTGCTGCGGCAGCCGCGCCCACCACGGGCGCGACCCCCCGCGCGAGCAGCCGAGGCCCCGCCGACACGAAACCGCCGACCGAAGGAGTCGTCGTCAACAGCAGTCCCAGACCCATCGCACGGCTCCCCACCTCTCGTGACAGCGCTCTCGTGACAGCGCCGTTCGCGCCGTCCGAGTGCCCGCAACTCGGGTGGTCATCCAGGCGAGATCCTCAGGGACGGTCCAGGCGGAGCCGCTCGGCACGCGGCAGACCGGCCACCACCAGGTCGTACGAGTCCTCGATCAGCTCCCGTACGAGCCGGTCCGGGAGCTCCCCGTCCACCGTGACCGTGTTCCAGTGCCGCTTGTTCATGTGCCAGCCGGGGATGATCAGCCCGGGGTACTCGCCCCGCAGACGCACAGCGTCCTCCGGGGCGCACTTGAGGTTCACGGTGAGAGGGCGGGCGTCCAGGCTCGTCAGCGCGAACAGCTTGCCCAGCACCTTGAAGACGGACAACTCCGGGTTGAACGGGAAGTCCTCCACCGCCGCGTTGAAGGACAGGCAGAAGCTACGCAGTTCCTCAGGGGTCACTCCGGCTTCTTCTCCTCCTCCGGCGGCTCCGCCGGACCCATCGGCTCCACCAGCACGGTCACGATCTTGTTCCGGCGGCCCGCCGCGGTCTCCGCGGTGAGCCGCAGCCCGCGCTCGTCCGGCAGCGACACCACCGACGAGGCGCCCGCGATCGGCACCCGCCCCAGGGCCTTGGCGAGCAGCCCGCCCACCGTCTCCACGTCCTCGTCGTCGTACGCCTCGAAGCCGTACAGCTCACCGAGGTCGCCGATGTCCAGGCGTGCCGTCACGCGGTAGCGGTCGTCGCCGAGGTTCTCGACCGGCGGCAGTTCACGGTCGTACTCGTCCGTGATCTCGCCGACGATCTCCTCCAGGATGTCCTCGATGGTGACGATGCCGGCCGTGCCGCCGTACTCGTCGATGACGACGGCGACGTGGTTGCGGTGCTGCTGCATCTCGCGCAGCAGATCGCCCGCGTTCTTCGTGTCCGGTACGAAGGCCGCAGGGCGCATCGCCGTCGAGACGAGCTCGCTCTCCGCGTCCCGGCTGATGTGCGTCTTACGGGCCAGATCCTTCAGATACACGATCCCCACGACATCGTCCTCGCTCTCCCCGGTGACGGGGATACGCGAGAAACCCGACCGCAGCGCCAGCGTCAGCGCCTGCCGGATCGTCTTGTAACGCTCGATGACCACCAGGTCCGTACGCGGCACCATCACCTCCCGCACGAGCGTGTCGCCCAGTTCGAAGACCGAGTGCACCATCCGGCGCTCCTCGTCCTCGATCAGCGACTCCTTCTCCGCGAGGTCCACCATCGCGCGCAACTCGGCCTCGGAGGCGAACGGGCCACGGCGGAAGCCCTTGCCGGGCGTCAGCGCGTTGCCGATGAGGATCAGCAGGGGCGGGATCGGGCCCATGACGCGCGCCAGGGGCAGCAGGATGTACGCCGCCGCCGTCGCCGTGTTCAGCGGATGCTGGCGGCCGATCGTGCGCGGGGAGACACCGACCGCGACATACGAGACGAGGACCATCACCCCGATCGCGATCGACAGGGCCTCCCAGGTCTCGTCGAACTCCATCAGGCAGGCGTACGTGACGAGCGCCGCGGCGGCCATCTCGCAGGCGACGCGCACGAGCAGCGCGACGTTCAGATAGCGGGTCGGGTCCGCGGCGACCTGGGCCAGCCTGGCGCTGCCGCGGCGGCCGGAGCGTACGGCCTCCTCCGCGCGGAAGCTGGAGACGCGGGCGAGGCCCGCCTCCGCGCAGGCGGCGAGCCAGGCCACGACGACCAGCGCTGTCGCACCGAGAACGATCTGGGGGTTCATGACACGGTCGGGGCCGGGGACGGGCCGGTCAGGCCCTTCTCCGCGCGCCAGCCGTCCACGATGGCGGCCTGCAGACCGAACATCTCGGCCTTCTCGTTCGCCTGCTCATGGTCGTAACCGAGCAGATGCAGCACCCCATGCACCGTGAGGAGCTGAAGCTCCTCGTCCATGGAGTGCTGCGTCGCCGCCTCCTTGCCCTGCCGCTCGGCGACCTCGGGGCAGAGCACGATGTCACCGAGCAGCCCCTGCGGCGGCTCGTCGCCGTCCTTCGACGGCGGACGCAGCTCGTCCATCGGGAAGGACATCACGTCCGTCGGTCCCGGCAGCTCCATCCACTGGATATGGAGCTGCTCCATGGCATCGGCGTCCACGACGATCACCGAGAGCTCGGAGAGCGGGTGGATACGCATCCGCGCGAGCGCGTAACGGGCGATGTCGAGGATCGCCTGCTCGTCGACCTCGGTTCCGGACTCGTTGTTGACGTCGATCGACATGATCGGGCTTGGTCTACTTCCGTTTGTCACGGCCCTTGTGAGAGCCGTTCTGCGTGCCGTTCTCGCTGTCGTACTTCTCGTACGCGTCGACGATACGGCCGACCAGCTTGTGCCGTACGACATCCTGCGACGACAGCCGCGAGAAGTGGACGTCGTCGAGTCCCTCCAGGATCTCCTGGACCTGACGCAGACCGGACTTCGTGCCCGCCGGGAGGTCGACCTGCGTGACGTCACCGGTGATCACTATCTTCGAGTCGAACCCGAGCCGGGTGAGGAACATCTTCATCTGCTCGGCGCTGGTGTTCTGAGCCTCGTCCAGAATGATAAAAGCATCATTAAGCGTCCTTCCCCGCATATATGCGAGGGGCGCCACCTCTATCGTCCCCGCCGCCATCAGCCGCGGGATCGAGTCCGGGTCCAGCATGTCGTGCAGGGCGTCGTAGAGGGGGCGCAGGTACGGGTCGATCTTCTCGTACAGCGTGCCGGGCAGGAAGCCGAGCCGCTCGCCCGCCTCTACCGCCGGGCGGGTCAGGATGATGCGGTTGACCTGCTTGGACTGGAGGGCCTGGACCGCCTTGGCCATGGCGAGGTAGGTCTTGCCGGTGCCCGCGGGGCCGATGCCGAAGACGACGGTGTGCTTGTCGATGGCGTCGACGTACCGCTTCTGGTTGAGGGTCTTGGGGCGGATCGTGCGGCCGCGCGAGGACAGGATGTTCTGGGTAAGTACCTCGGCCGGGGTCTCCTCCGGGCCGTTCCCGTCCTCACTTGCCCTCAGCATGGCGATCGAGCGTTCCACCGCGTCCTCCGTCATCGGCTGTCCGGTGCGGAGCACCAGCATCATCTCGTCGAACAGGCGCTGGACGAGGGCCACCTCGCGGGCGTCGCCGACCGCGCTGATCTCGTTGCCCCGGACGTGGATGTCGGCCGCCGGGAAGGCCTTCTCGATCACGCGCAGGAGGGCGTCTCCTGAGCCCAGCACGGTCACCATGGGGTGCTTGGGCGGGACGGTGAACTGCGCTTTCGCTTGGCCCTGGACGGGGCTGTGCGCTGTGGGTGTGTCAGTCATGGGCCGGCTCGTAGGCCTTGCTCGTCCTCCTCGACAGGGTCCGCAGTCAGTTGACTGCCTTTGCACTGCCCAGGGTACGTCGGAGCACTGACAACGCCGTAGGCGTTTTCGGGGGCCGTTACCGGAGGGGTATGGGAAGGGGATCCGCGCCCTCACGCCGACGTACGGAACCCGATCGTCGGTACCGCCCGCCGCAGTGGCCAGGGCCTGGCGTCCGCCGGGAGCAGTGCCTCCAGGAAGGCGTACCGTCTGAGCGCGGCCGGGTCCTGGTCGTCGTACGACTGGACTCGGCGCCACCAGGCGGCGATCTCGGTCCAGCCGGGGGCGGAGAGGGAGCCGCCGAACTCCTGCACGGAGAGGGCTGCCGTGAGGCCGGCGAAGGCGAGGCGGTCGGCGAGGGGCCAGCCGGCCAGGGTGCCGGTGACGAAGCCGGCCACGAAGACGTCGCCGGCGCCGGTGGGGTCGAGGGCCTCGACGGCTATGGCGGGGACGTCGGCGGTCTCTCCGGTGCGGCCGTCGACGGCGTACGCGCCTTCCGCGCCGAGGGTGACGACGGCGAGCGGTACGTGGTCGGTGAGGGCGCGGGCGGCGGCGCGGGGGCAGGGGGTGCGCGTGTAGCGCATGGCTTCCTCGGCGTTCGGCAGGAAGGCCTCGCAGTGCTCCAGGTCGGGGAGGGCGGCGAGGTCCCAGTTGCCGGTGTCGTCCCAGCCGACGTCGGCGAAGATCCTGGCTCCCTTGCGCGCGGCCTGCGCGATCCAGGGCGCGCGTGTGCCCGGCGTCAGGGAGGCGATGGCGGCACGCGCGCGTGGGGGGCAGTCGGGCGCGGGCTCCTCCGGGGGCGGTTCGTGGCCGTGGCTGACCATGGTCCGCTCGCCCTCGTACGCCATGGAGACGGTGACCGGGGAGTGCCAGTGGGGCACCGTGCGTGACGTGGACAGGTCGATGTGCTCGCCCTGTTCCAGGGCGTCCCAGCAGTACTCCCCGTAGTGGTCGTCCCCGAAGGCCGCCGCCAGGGAGGTCTTCAGGCCGAGGCGGGCCAGCGCGGTCGCCATGTTGGCGACGCCTCCGGGGCTCGAGCCCATGCCACGTGCCCAGGACTCGGTGCCGCGTACGGGGGCGGAGTCGAGCCCGGTGAAGATGATGTCCAGGAAGACGGTGCCCGTGAGGTAGACGTCCCAGGGCGGGTCGCCGGGTGTGCGCAGCCCGGCGAGCGGATCGACGTCGGCGTGGCGGTGGTACGGGCCCTCTCCGTGGGGCGTGGTCACGGTGCGCTCCCCTGAGGTGGTGCGATTTCCAGCCAGTGTGCACCACAGCACTGACAGCCGCCCTGCGGCAGGGGAGCGGGCGCGTCCCGCTCCCCTACGCTCCGCTACTCGAACGTGTAAGCCTCCACCTCGGCGAGATACCGCGCCCGCCGCTCCTCGTCATGCTCGAGGAACGATGCGAGGAACGAGTTCCGCGCCAGTTCCCGCAGCCGCTCGTGCGAGAGCCCCAGCGTCTCGTGCACGGCGTGGAAGTTGTCGTCGACGTAGCCGCCGAAGTACGCGGGATCGTCGGAGTTGACCGTGCACAGCAGCCCGGCGTCGAGCATCGCGGGCAGCGGATGCTGCGCCAGGATGTCGACGGCGCGCAGCCGTACGTTCGAGAGGGGACAGACCGTCAGCGGCACCCGTTCCCGTACGAGCCGCTCGACCAGCGCAGGGTCCTTCATGCAGCTCAGCCCGTGGTCGATCCGTTCGGCGCCGAGTACGTCGAGTGCCTCGGAGATGTACGCGGGCGGCCCCTCCTCCCCCGCGTGGGCGACCCGCCGCAGTCCGAGCGCGGCGGCGGCCTCGTACACCTCGCGGAACTTCCCCGGCGGATGCCCGACCTCGGCGGAGTCGAGGCCGACGCCGACGATCCGGTCGAGATACGGCTTGGCGGCGTCCAGGGTCCGCATCGCGGACTCGGCGGACTCGTCCCGCAGGAAGCACATGATCAGCTGCGTGGAGACACCGTGCGCGGCCTCACTCCGGCCCAGAGCCCGCCAGAGCCCTTCCACCACCGTCCCCATTTCGACGCCGCGCGCGAGGTGCGCCTGCGGATCGAAGAAGATCTCCGCATGCCGCACTCCCTGCGCCGCGGCCCGCGCGAGATAGGCGTCGGCCAGCTCCTCGAAGTCCCGCTCGGTCCGGAGCCCGGCCATCAGCTCGTAGTAAAGATGCAGGAAGGACTGGAGGTCGCTGAACTGGTACGCCTTGCGGAGCTCCTCCGTATCGGCGTACGGCAGCTCGACGCCGTTGCGCGCGGCGAGCGCGAGGGCCAGCTCGGGTTCGAGGGTGCCTTCGATGTGCACGTGCAGTTCGGCTTTGGGCAGGGGCATTCAGGCATCGTACGACCGGGTCACCGGCGTTTCGGAAGCGGTACCCGCAGCAGATCGTGCGCCACCGTCAGCTCCCCCTCGAACCCGGCGGCCCGCGCCTGCCGCTCGAATTCATCGGGGTCGTCGTACCGCTGGCTGAAGTGCGTCAGCACGAGATGCCGTACGCCCGCGTCCCGGGCGACTCCGCCTGCCTGACCGGCGGTCAAGTGGCCGTGTTCGACGGCGAGTTCGACGTCCGCGTCGAGGAAGGTCGACTCGATGACGAGCATGTCGGCCCCCTCCGCGAGCGCGTACACGCCGTCGCACAGCCGGGTGTCCATGACGAAGGCGAACCGCTGCCCCCGCCGCACCACGCTCACATCCTCCAACGTGACATCGCCCAGCGCCCCCTCCCGCTGGATCCGCCCCACGTCCGGCCCTTTGATCCCGTACGAGGCGAGCCGCTCGGGCAGCATCCGCCGCCCGTCGGGTTCGACGAGCCGGTAGCCGTACGACTCGACGGGGTGGGCGAGTTTGCGGGCTTCCAGGGTGTACGCCTTCGAGGCCGCGAGTACGCCGTCGGCGGCGACCGGTGCTTCGGTGAGCTGGACGCTCTCGCGGTAGGCGGTGGCGTACCGCAGCCGTTCGAAGAAGTGCCGCCCTGAGCGCGGATAGTGGGCGGTGATCTCGTGCGGCACCCGGTCGAGGTTGATGCGCTGGATCACTCCGGCGAGCCCGAGCGAGTGGTCGCCGTGGAAGTGCGTGACGCAGATCCGGTGCAGGTCATGGGCCGCGACCCCGGCACGCAGCATCTGCCGCTGCGTGCCCTCGCCTGGGTCGAAGAGCAGCCCCTCTCCGTCCCAGCGCAGCAGATAGCCGTTGTGGTTGCGGTGTCGGGTGGGGACCTGGCTGGCGGTGCCGAGGATCACCAATTCGCGTACGGACACGGTGAGTTGTCCCGGCCTATCCTGGCGGCCACTGCATGCCGCGGCCGCCCAGGACGTGGGCGTGCACGTGCCAGACGGTCTGGCCCGCACCGCTTCCGGTGTTGAGGACGATGCGGTAACTGTCCAGCTTCTCGTCGGCCGCGACCTCACCGGCCTCGCGCACCACGTCGGCGAGGGCCGCGGGGTCTCCGGCGGCGAGCGAGGCGGCGTCCCGGTAGTGGACCTTCGGGATCACCAGGACGTGTGTGGGCGCCTGCGGGTTGATGTCCCGGAAGGCAACGGTCGTCTCCGTCTCACGGACGACGGTCGCCGGCACCTTCCCTGCGACGATCTTGCAGAACAGACAGTCGTCCTGCGGTTCCCCTGTCATGCGCGGCCTCCTCACGCTGGATGATCGTTACGTCGGCATCGTAGCGACCGGCGGGGGCGGGCAGGGGGTGTACGGCCTCGCCGTAAGCCCCTCGTCACTCACTCCCCCGGCAGTTCCTCGCCGTCCTCGCAGCCCCTATAGCTTTCAACGCAGGGGTGGCGGTGTACGGTCGTGTTCTGGCGGGTTTCCCGGCCGCCTCTGGGTCCGCGGGCAGAGCTGCAAGCTCACCGGTTGCACATGAAGATCACTGGCAGATCTTCCAGCCCGGTGTCGCGGACCCGCGGGCGCCGAGGAAGGACTGCCTTGTCCGATCAACCGCGCCATCTCCCTGACCGGCCCAGCCTCCGGTACCTGAAGATCGAGGCGAAACGTCGCCTCTCCGCAGGGGAGTTCACGACACTTCACGAAGCCCAGCTGGCCATCGCCCGCGAGCACGGGCTGCCGAGCTGGACCGCACTCAAGGAACGCATCGAGGCCGAAAACCCGGCGAGCCACGCCCTGACGCAGGTGCGATGGGTGATGTCGCGCTTCGCGGCGGCCGGCACCCCGAGATGGACACCCCCCGACGAGGAGGAGCTGCGCCGACACTTCGATGATCGTTACTTGAGCCTCGTGCCGCCGGACTGGGTGACCGGCCTGTTCAGTACGGTGGCCGAGCGACTGCGCGAGGGCCTGGCTGACGTGCAGGCCGAACCGCTGTACCTTCGCGCGCGCATCGCCGACCTGCGCATCGAGGCGGCGACCGAGGCCGAACCGCCGCACCGGCTGAGCAGTCTGCAGATGTATCCGGCGCGCGAAGTCGGTGCCGACGTCCCCAAGCCGCCCACCTCCGATTGAACCTGCAATCAAGTGAGGACATTGAGCGGGACTGGCCGATTGCTTCGATCAAGCCTTGTCAATGGGCCCGGATCACGGCAGGTCGCCGTCCGGCAGGTGCGAGGTGGCCCGTCATGACGAGGGCGATGAGCAGGACGAGTGCCGCGTACCGCGCGGCGGAGTCCCGCGCGGTCAGGGCGCCGATCGCCAGCGCCATCGCGCCCGCTCCCTGGCTGCGATCGGTGAGTGGATCACAGACGCCCCGCGCTGGGCACTGCGAGCCTGGGCTTCGAGCCGAGCGCGCCAACCGCCGTACTGTGGCGCAGCGTTCGTGAGCCACACTCGGTCCATGAGGCAACAC
Organism: Streptomyces flaveus; assembly: GCF_014647675.1. Lineage (GTDB taxonomy): Bacteria > Actinomycetota > Actinomycetes > Streptomycetales > Streptomycetaceae > Streptomyces > Streptomyces flaveus. The sequence goes on from NZ_BMPQ01000001.1 coordinate 146,814, forward strand.
AATCTCTTCGGTGCCGCACTTCGGGAGCGGCGTGAAAGTACCCACCCTGCCGCGGTTGCCCTCATCGCAAAAGGCCGACGCCGCACTCGCGGACTGCGCAGAGAGGAACTTGCCGACTTGGCCGGCGTCTCGGCGGACTACATCAGGCGGCTCGAGCAGGGCTGGAGCCACCCGTCGGCCAGTGTCGTGAACTCCCTCGCCCGGGCGTTACGCGTGGACCGGGCGGAGTACGAGCATTTCTGTGCGCTGGCGGGGCACGCCCCTGCTGACGGACCGGTCCCTCGTGACATAGGGCCGGGCGCGCGACGGCTGCTTGAGCGTCTCGAGGGCACGCCGGTGTGCGTCTGCGACGCAACGTGGACGGTGGTCGCGTGGAACAGCGCATGGGAGGCGCTGCAGTGCGGGGAGCAGACGTCACACAGCTGGGATCGGAACATCGCGTGGCGGGCCTTCAACCCGGATTCCGGTCGCGTCCGCAGGTCTGCCGACCAGGCAGCCAGGTTCGAAGCGATGCTGGCGGCCGAGCTTCGGACCGCGTCACTGCGCTACCCCGCGGACGACACCCTCGCCGCCCTGATCGATGAGCTGCGGAGCACGAGTCCTTCGTTCTCCACCTTGTGGAGCAGGGCGGGGGCCGTTACCCACCAGGATGACCGTTCCGTACTCAGTCATCCCGAGGCAGGTGACATCGCCCTGGACTGCGACCTGTTGACGGTTCGTGACAGCGACCTGCGGGCCATGATCTTCACTGCACAGCCGGGTTCCGACGACGCCGACCGGCTCAGGGAACTCGTCGGCGGTTCAGGGCGCGGGCCGACTTCGAAGGTGTGACAGTTTGGCCCAGGCTAATCCCCGAGACCAGTTGCCATCCTTGATCGACAAGGTGAGCCGGTCGGCGCCAAGGCGTAAATCAGGAGTCGAACCGGCGTCCGACAGTGCGATTCCCCATTGATGGAGACGGTGAACTCGGTGAGCAGTACGGAAATCCTGCAGCGCATGGAAAAGGCGATGAACGCGCACGACTTGGACGAATTCGTCGACTGCTTCACTGAGGACTTCGTCTCGGAGCTTCCGCTCCATCCCCAGCGGAATTTCGTCGGTCGCGAGACCGTCCGGAAGAACTGGGGCGCACTCTTCGCGCACGTTCCGGACCTCGTGGGGACTGTCCTGCAATCCGTTGTGGACGGCGACCGGATCTGGAGCGAGTGGGAGATTCGCGGGAATACGCAGGCCGGAGTGCCGTACCTGGCTCGTGGTGCGGCCATCCATGGCCTCCGCGACGGGCGGCTGGCATCGGTGCGGTTCTACCTGGACAACGTCGAGGACGCCACCGAGGCAGACGGATAACCTCGCGTCGATCCCACGGATGATGAAGGTTCCAGCTCGAGTGAAGCGGAGCGCGGGGGCGGCGGGGCGAAGTGCCCAACACCTCATCAGCCACGGCGCGACGATCGACGCCGCCGCCCCGCCCCGGGTCTCCCAAACCTGGACAGGTCGAGCCCCGGGGCGGGCCCATCGCCATCATCAGGAGGCCAGGACGCCATGACCGCCGTACTGGGCGCACAGACGACCCACACTGCGAAGGGCGAGCCAGTGCCCGGTCAGCGGTCCTGCCACCGCCGTATCCAATAAGCGACGTCGCGTCGATGCGCCATCTGCACCAGCGCGTCGATTCTGACGCCGGATTCTGTCTCGATAGAGAGGACCTTTCCCTGGAGAAAGGTGACTTGCTCGCCTAGGTGCAGCGCCCCTCTCGGACGTCCAGTGAACGTGGAGCGTCGCTGAATGAGCAGCCGCTGGTCAGTAAATGCCACAACGAACTCATCGCCAAGCAGGGAGAAGGGTAATCGCCCAACCATCCTGCGCACTGCCACCACCAGCCGCACTTGTTCGCCTTGCGATATTTGCTGCCGGATGTCCCATCGTGCAGCGGTCCGCAACAGCAGGAGATTTACCGCGTAAAAAATGGTGACGAAGGACGCATTCCAGATTACGAACGTGGAGAGGGTCCATCCGGCGATCCATGGGGCGGAGATAATGGCGATGGCTACAACGAGCATCGACAGTCGGGCGGATCCGATTGCAATGCCTTTGGCGGCGGGGTTCATTCCGTTCCCTTGGGTCGGCTGCGCGGACAGTACTGAGCGTGGCCGCATGCGGTCTACCGTGCCCCCGAATGTGGTGGCACGCTGCCGCACATGGGGGCATTGAGGCGTATACGGCATGGCTTACGGGGGCGGCGCGGCCCGGTCGTGGCCGGGGTCGCGGTGGTCGCCGTCATGGGAGTCGTCGGGTGTGAGCCGGGGGACGGTATCAATTCCGCCGCTGTAGCGATCACCACCGATCAGGTCGGGACCCAGGAGCTCGAGCGGCAGGGTGTCGATGTGCGGTGGGTCAGCTGCACGGCCTCGTACGGGGACAGCGCGACCGCGACCGCCGGGGGTTCGCCGAGCGCGCGGAGTGTGGCGACCGTCGACTGTGTCGGCGAGGACAAGGACGGGCGGGACATCACGATCAAGGGGAAGGTCACGCAGGAGGTCGACGGGAAGTGTGTACGGGGTGATCTGACCGCCCGGGTCGGCGGCAAGGAGTGGTTCAGGGTGGATGTGCTCGGGAACTGCGATGCGGCCGACCCGACGACCCCCGCCCCCGCCCCGACGCCATCCGGCGACGACCACGGCTCCACCCCGCCCGTCGACCACGAGACGACGCCGCCTGATGACCACGGGACCACCCCGCCGAACGAGCAGCCCGGGCCCACCGTCACAGTCACCGTGACCACCACCGTCACCGTGCGCCCGAGCCCCACCTGCTCCTGCCACCCAGGCAAGTGATCCAAAGCCCTGGCCGGAGAAAGGACCGCTGCATAGGGTGATCGGGTGACACAGACCGCATCCGCTGTATCCCATGCCTCCGCTGCGTCTTCGGCGTATTTCCGGTATCCGCATCTCCATGGCGAGTTGATCACCTTCACCGCCGAGGACGACGTCTGGGTCGCGCCCCTCGACGGCGGTCGCGCCTGGCGGGTCAGCGCCGACAACGTCCCCGTGAACCATCCGCGCATCTCCCCGGACGGTACGACCCTGGCCTGGACGTCCACCCGCGACGGCGCCCCCGAGGTGCACATCGCCCCCATCGACGGCGGCCCCTCCAAACGCCTTACACACTGGGGCAGTTGGCGCACCCAGGTACGCGGCTGGACCCCGGACGGCCAGGTGCTCGCGCTCAGCACCTACGGGCAGGCCAGCCTGCGGCGCAGCTGGGCGCGGTCGGTACCGCTCGACGGTGGTCCCGCAACCACCCTTCCGTACGGGCCTGTTGGCGGCGTCGCGCACGGACCCGGTGACGGCGTCGTCCTGCTGTCCGCGCCCATGGGCCGCGAGGCCGCCTGGTGGAAGCGGTACCGGGGCGGCACGGCGGGCAAGCTGTGGATCGATCGCGAGGGCGACGGTGAGTTCGTACGGCTGCATGCCGACCTGGACGGGAACATCGAGTACCCGTCGTGGGTCGGGGACCGGGTCGTCTTCCTCTCCGACCACGAGGGTGTGGGGGCCGTGTACTCCTCCCTCGCCGACGGGTCGGATCTGCGGCGGCATACGGCAGTTGACGGTTTCTACGCCCGGCACGCGGCGACCGACGGGACGCGCGTCGTGTACGCGTCCGCCGGTGAGCTGTGGATCCTCGACGACCTGGACGGGGCCGAGCCGCGGCGGCTCGACATCCGGCTCGGCGGGCAGCGTGTCGATCTGCAGCCGCATCCCGTGAACGCGGCCCGCTGGTTCGGGGCGGGCGCGCCCGACCACACCGGACGGGGCAGCGCGATCGCCGTGCGCGGTGCCGTCCACTGGGTCACGCACCGTTCGGGGCCCGCTCGGGCGCTGGCCGCGGAGCAGGGTGTGCGGGCCCGGCTGCCGCGTACGTTCCGCGTGGACGGCGAGGAGCATGTGGTGTGGGTGACGGACGCGGAGGGCGAGGACGCGCTGGAGTTCGCGCCCGCCACCGGGGCCGCACCCGGCGCGACACCGCGCCGGCTCGCCGCCGGGCAGTTGGGCAGGGTGCTCGGGCTCGCGGTGGCGCCCGACGGCAGCCGGGCTGCCGTGGCCTCGCACGACGGGCGGGTGTTGCTCGTCGAGCGGGAGACGGGAGAGGTACGGGAGGTCGACCGCAGCGATGACGGCGACGTCTCCGGGCTGGTGTTCTCGCCCGACTCAGCGTGGCTCGCCTGGTCGCATCCCGGCCCGCGCCCGCTGCGCCAGCTCAAGCTCGCCAACACCGCCGACCTGTCGGTGACGGAGGCGACCCCGCTCCGTTTCCGGGACTACGCGCCCGCGTTCACGCTGGACGGCAAGCACCTCGCCTTCCTGTCGGCCCGCTCCTTCGACCCGGTCTACGACGAGCACGTCTTCGACCTGGCTTTCGTGGGCGGCTCGCGCCCGCACCTGATCACGCTCGCCGCCACCACCCCCTCCCCCTTCGGGCCGCAGCGGCACGGCCGTCCCTTCGACGCCCCCGACAAGGAGGAGACGCCCGACAGCGAGGGCGCCCCCACGACCCGTATCGACCTGGACGGACTCGCCGACCGCATCGTGCCGTTCCCGGTCGAGGCCGCCCGCTACTCGCAGCTGCGCGCCGCCAAGGACGGGCTGCTGTGGCTGCGCCACCCGGTGATCGGCGTACTCGGCGCCTCCCGCGCCACCCCGGACGACCCGGACCCGAAGACCGACCTCGAGCGCTACGACCTCGTGCAGCAGCGCATCGAGCATCTCGCCTCGGACGCCGACCGCTTCGCGGTCACCGGCGACGGCAAGCGGATCCTGCTGTGGACCGACAGCAAGCTCAAGGTCGTACCGAGCGACCGGCGCGCCTCGAACGACGACGAGAGCGACACCAACATCACCGTCGACCTGTCGCGGGTCCGCCAGAGCGTCGACCCGGCCGCCGAGTGGCGGCAGATGTACGACGAGGCCGGCCGCCTCATGCGCGACAACTTCTGGCGGCCCGACCTCGGCGGGGTCGACTGGGACGGCGTACTCGACCGCTACCGGCCGGTGCTCGAGCGGGTCGCCGCGCACGACGACCTGGTGGACCTGCTGTGGGAGGTGCAGGGCGAGCTCGGCACGTCGCACGCGTATGTCACTCCGCGCGGCGGCTTCGGCAGCGGGGAGCGGCAGGGACTGCTGGGCGCGGACATCTCGCGTCACGAGGACGGCAGTTGGCGTATCGACCGGATCCTGCCGTCGGAGACCTCCGACCCGGACGCACAGGCACCGCTCGCCGCGCCCGGTGTCGCGGTGCGCGCCGGCGACGCGATCGTCGCCGTCTCCGGGCGGCCGGTCGACCCGGTGACCGGACCGGGCCCGCTGCTCGTCGGTACGGCCGGAAAGCCGGTCGAGCTGACCATCTCCCCGTCCGGCGGCGGCGATCCACGCCACGCCGTGGTCGTCCCCATCTCCGACGAGGAACCGCTGCGCTACCACGCGTGGGTCGCCGACCGGCGCGCGTACGTCCACGAGAAGTCCGAGGGACGGCTCGGCTACCTCCACGTGCCCGACATGGTCGGCTCCGGCTGGGCGCAGCTCCACCGCGACCTGCGCATCGAGGTCGCCAAGGAGGGCCTGGTCGTCGACCTCCGCGAGAACCGCGGCGGCCATACGTCCCAGCTCGTCGTCGAAAAGCTCGCGAGGCGCATCGTCGGCTGGGATCTGCCGCGCGGAATGCGCCCGTACAGCTACCCCGAGGACGCGCCGCGCGGCCCGGTCGTCGCCGTCGCCAACGAGTTCTCCGGCTCGGACGGCGACATCGTCAACGCGGCGATCAAGGCACTCGGCATCGGACCGGTGGTCGGCACGCGCACCTGGGGCGGCGTCGTAGGCATCGACAGCCGCTACCGCCTCGTCGACGGCACGCTCGTCACCCAGCCCAAGTACGCGTTCTGGCTCGAGGGTTACGAATGGGGCGTGGAGAACCACGGCGTCGATCCGGACGTCGAGGTGATCCAGGCGCCACAGGACTACGCGGCGGGACGCGACACGCAACTGGACGAGGCGATCCGTATCGCGCTGGCGGCGCTGACGGAGAACCCGGCGAAGACGGCTCCGCCTTTGCCCGGGGGTGAGTGACGGGAGTACCGGGAGGCACAGGACGTAGGTGCGGCGAGGGCGAGAGCCCTCGCCGTCAGGACCAGCGCCCCGTACGCCCCAGCAGCAGCGCCGTCGCGGCCGTGCCCGCCGTCGACGTACGCAGCACACTGCGCCCCAGCCGGTAAGCCCTCGCGCCCGCCTGCGCGAAGACCTCCAACTCCTCGGGAGACACGCCTCCTTCGGGTCCCACCACGAGCACGATCGAGCCGGAGGCGGGGAGTTCGGCGGTGGCGAGTGGCTCGCTCGGGTGGGCGCGGTCCTCGTGCAACACCGCCGCGAAGTCCGCCGTGGTGAGGAGTGCGGCGACCTGCCTGGTCGTCATCGCGTCCGCGACCTGCGGGAAACGCACCCGGCGCGACTGTTTGCCCGCCTCCCTCGCCGTCGTCCGCCACTTGGCGAGGGCCTTGAGGCCACGGTCGCCCTTCCACTGCGTGATACAGCGAGAGGCGGACCAGGGGACGATCTCGTCGACGCCCGTCTCCGTCATCGTCTCGACGGCGAGTTCGCCCCGGTCGCCCTTGGGGAGGGCCTGGACGACGGTGATACGGGGCGTCGGCTCCGGCTCCTCATGGACCTCGTGGAGTTCGGCGACCACCAGCCGGTCCTTGCCCTCGGCCGCCTTCACCACGCCTTCCGACCAGTGCCCGCACCCGTCCGTCAGCACCACGTCCTCGCCCGGCCGGAGCCGCTTGACGGACACGGCGTGCCGTCCCTCGGAGCCGTCGAGGACGAACTCCGGACCGGCCGGCACCACGTCCACCACGAACACCGGCGCGGTCATCAGGCGGCACCCCCGCCGGGCAGCGCCGCCAGGGCGGACTTCGCCGCGACCAGTTCGTCCGCGAGCACCTCGACCAGCTGCTGCGCCGGCAGATCGCGGGCGAGCCGGTGCCCCTGCCCCGCCCACAGCGCCATCCCCTGCGCGTCCCCCGCCTTGGCCGCCGCCTTGCGCAGGCCGGAGGTGAGGTGGTGGATCTGGGGGTACGCGGCGGGGGCGTACGGGCCGTGCTCGCGCATGAAGCGGTTCACCAGGCCGCGGGCCGGGCGGCCGGAGAAGGCGCGCGTCAGCTCCGTACGTACGAAGAGGGGGTTGGTGAGCGCCTGCTTGTGCAGGGCGTTCGCGCCGGACTCGTGCGTGGCGAGGAAGGCCGTGCCGAGCTGGGCGGCGGTGGCGCCCGCGGCGAGCACGGCGGCGATCTGGCTGCCGCGCATGATGCCGCCGGCCGCGACGATCGGGATCTGCACGGCCTCGCGGACCTGCGCGATCAGGGAGAGCAGCCCGATGCCGGCGCCGTCCGTCTCGGGGTTGTCGCGGTGGGTGCCCTGGTGGCCGCCCGCCTCCACGCCCTGCACGATCACCGCGTCGGCGCCCGCCCGCTGCACGGACTGCGCCTCGTCGACGGTGGTCGCGGTGACCATGGTGAACGTGCCGGCGCGGGCGAGGGAGTCCAGGACCTCGCGGGTGGGGCAGCCGAAGTGGAAGGAGACGATCGGCACCGGGTTGTCGAGGAGTACGGCGAGTTTGGCGTCGTAGCCGTCGTCGCGTCCGCTGTCGGGGTCGCCCAGCTTGGTCTCGTACCAGGCGGACTCGCCGGCGAGCTGGTTGGCGTAGACCTCGACGGCGGCGGGGTCGGCGTACTCGGGCTGCGGCATGAAGAGGTTCACGCCGAAGGGCCGGTTCGTCGCCCCGCGCAGCTGCTTGATCTCCTGGTACATGCCGTCGGCCGTTTTGTAGCCGGCGGCGAGAAAACCGAGCCCCCCTGCCCCGGACACGGCCGCGGCGAGCTGCGGCACGGAGACGCCGCCCGCCATCGGGGCCTGCACGATCGGTAGGGGGAAAAGATCGGTCAGCGCGGAGGACATGACGGCATGTTGTCACGTCCTCCGAAGAGGACCGAATCCGGCCTTCCCACCGGCATACGCCACCGGAATGGGCGCCGGTCAGCACGTACGGCGAAGCCTTCCGGGCACGAGAACAAGCCCCGGTCGACCAGCCCGCCGCCCGGCGTCAGCGACCGTTGAAGGCATCCTTCAACCGCGAGAACAGACCCTGCTGCCCCGGCTGGAACTGCCCCGTAGGCCGTTCCTCCCCCCGCAGCTTCGCCAGCTCGCGCAGCAGCCGCTCCTGCTCCACGTCCAGCTTGCTCGGGGTCTGGACCTCGACGTGCACGATGAGGTCGCCGCGACCGCCGCCGCGCAGATGCGTGACACCACGGCCGTGCAGCGGGATCGACTGGCCGGACTGGGTGCCGGGGCGGATGTCGATCTCCTCCATGCCGTCGAGCGTCTCCAGCGGGACCTTCGTGCCGAGTGACGCCGCGGTCATCGGGAGGGTGACCGTGCAGTGCAGATCGTCGCCGCGGCGCTGGAAGGCGAGGTGCGGGACCTCGTGGATCTCGACGTAGAGGTCACCGGCGGGCCCGCCGCCGGGGCCGACCTCGCCCTCTCCGGCGAGCTGGATCCGCGTGCCGTTGTCGACACCGGCCGGGATCTTCACGGTCAGGGTCCGGCGGGAACGTACGCGTCCGTCGCCCGCGCACTCCGGGCAGGGGTTCGGTACGACCGTGCCGAAGCCCTGGCACTGCGGGCAGGGCCGGGACGTCATGACCTGGCCGAGGAAGGACCGCGTGACCTGCGAGACCTCACCGCGGCCGCGGCACATGTCACACGTCTGCGCCGAGGTACCCGGAGCCGCGCCCTCGCCGCTGCACGTGGTGCAGACGATGGCCGTGTCGACCTGGATGTCCTTCGTCGTCCCGAAGGCCGCCTCGTCGAGCTCGATGTCCAGACGGATCATCGCGTCCTGGCCGCGACGGGTGCGCGAGCGCGGGCCGCGCTGGGACGCCGTACCGAAGAACGCGTCCATGATGTCCGAGAAGTTCCCGAACCCGCCCGCGCCGAATCCGCCCGCGCCACCGCCGCCCGCCTGGGACAGCGGGTCGCCGCCGAGGTCGTAGACCTGCTTCTTCTGCGGGTCCGACAACACCTCGTACGCGGCGTTGATCTCCTTGAACCGCTCCTGCGTCTTCGGATCGGGATTGACGTCCGGATGCAGCTCGCGTGCGAGTCTCCGGAAGGCCTTCTTGATCTCGTCCTGTGACGCGTCGCGGCGCACGCCGAGTACGGCGTAGTAGTCCGTGGCCACTTATGACTCCGCCAGGATCTGTCCGACGTACCGTGCCACCGCTCGTACCGCTCCCATCGTTCCCGGGTAATCCATGCGGGTCGGTCCGACCACGCCGAGTTTGGCTACTGCCTCGCCGCCCGAACCGTAACCGACAGAGACGACCGACGTGGAGTTGAGTCCCTCATAGGCGTTCTCATGACCGATCCGCACCGTCATGCCCGAATCGCTTGCCTCACCAAGGAGTTTGAGCAGGACGACCTGCTCCTCCAATGCTTCCAGAACGGGCCGGATCGTGAGGGGAAAGTCATGTCCGAAGCGGGTGAGATTGGCGGTACCGCCGATCATCAGCCGCTCCTCCGTCTCCTCGACGAGCGTCTCCAGAAGGGTGGAGAGCACCGTCGAGACCGTGCCGCGGTCCTCGGCCTCGAAGGCCTCCGGCAGGTCCTGCACCAGCTGCGGGACGTCCGCGAAACGGCGGCCCGCGACCCGGCTGTTGAGCCGCGCGCGTAGATCCGCCAGAGACGTCTCCCCGAACGGCGCCGGGCAGTCGACCATGCGCTGCTCGACCCGTCCCGTGTCCGTGATCAGTACGAGCATGACGCGGGCCGGAGCCAGCGACAGCAGCTCCACGTGCCGCACCGTCGAACGCGTCAGGGACGGATACTGCACCACGGCGACCTGCCTGGTGAGCTGCGCCAGCAGTCGTACGGTCCGGCCCACCACGTCGTCCAGATCGACCGCGCCGTCGAGGAAGTTCTGGATCGCCCGTCGCTCGGGCGCCGTCATCGGCTTGACGCCCGCGAGCTTGTCGACGAAGAGGCGGTAGCCCTTGTCCGTGGGGATGCGTCCGGCACTGGTGTGCGGCTGCGCGATGTAGCCCTCGTCCTCCAGCGCCGCCATGTCGTTGCGCACCGTCGCCGGGGAGACCCCGAGACTGTGCCGCTCGGTGAGCGCCTTGGAACCCACCGGCTCTTCCGTGCCCACGTAGTCCTGGACAATGGCGCGGAGCACTTCAAGCCTGCGTTCACTGAGCATCGCGCACACCTCCAGCTGGTCTTTCCCGTGGGCATCGCCTGTCTGCGGTTGGCACTCAGCGCGCACGAGTGCCAGCATCCCGGCTCAAGTGTACGGCCGTGGGGTACGACCCCGGCAAGGGCGGACGTCGAGCAGACTTGCCGAAGTCCCGCGTGGTCCCGCGCCCCTTAGGGGCGCGGGGCTGTGACATATGCGGCTCCGCCGCGATGGGGGTCCCCCCGCGCGAGCTCGATTCGAGCGTGGGGGAGCGACCAGCCACGACGGACCCGCAGCTTCGAACCACACCTCCCAGCGGAGCGCGTAGCGTCGTTGCATGACGGTGACTTGGGAAGAGGCTGCGGGGTGCTGAACACGGTCTGGGCAGCTGCGGGGTGGGAGGAGCTCGCACCCGGAGTCGGGCGGTGCCGTCTTCCCGTGTGGGACTGCACGGTCGGGCTGGTCGTGGGCGAGGGAGCGGCGCTCATGATCGACGCCGGTTCGAGCGTGCGGGAGGGCGTGCGGCTGCGTACGGAGGCGCAACGGCTCCTCGGGGGTGGCAGGGTCACCCATCTCGCGCTCACGCATCCCCACTTCGACCATGTCCTCGGGGCGGCGGCGTTCGCGGGGGCCGAGGTGTTCGGCGCGGTGGGCGTGGACCGGGTACTCGTTCACGACCGCGAAGAGCTGCGCGCGGACGCCGTACGCCACGGCGCCGATCCGCTCGAGGCGGCCGAGGCGGCGGATCTCCTCGTCCGGCCGCGGCACCTGGTGTCCGGCGAGTGGACCCTGGACCTGGGCGGCGGCCGGCAGGTCCTGCTGGCGAACGTGGGCCCCGGCCATACGCCCCACGATCTGGCGGTCCTGGTTCCCGGCCCGCCCGGGGCGGAGGGCCCGGAGGTCGTCTTCTGCGGCGACCTGGTCGAGGAGTCCGGCGAACCCCAGGCCGGCTCCGACGCCGTACCGTCCCACTGGCCCGCGGCCCTGGACCGGCTGCTGGCCCTGGGCGGCGAGGACGCGGTGTACGTCCCCGGGCACGGCGCCGCGGTGGACGCAGGCTTCGTACGGGCCCAACGGGACGCGCTGGCAAGGCGTTTCGAGGCGTGATGAAGGTCGCGATGAAGGTCGTATGGGTATCGTCTGCCGAATGCGCCAGTACTCACCGGATCTGACCCCTCCCTGGAAGAAGTCCCAGCCCGTACCAAAGGTCGCGGCCGAGCCCGGCCTGGTCGTCGAGGAACCCGGCACCGGCTTCTGCGGCGCCGTGATCCGCTGCGAGGCGGCCACGGTCACGCTGGAGGACCGCTTCGGCAAACACCGTGTGTTCCCGCTGGAGCCGCGCGGCTTCCTGCTGGAGGGCCGGGTGGTGACGCTCGTACGTCCGTCGTCGGCGCCGGCCCGTCCTACCCGTACGGCATCCGGCTCGGTGGCCGTCCCCGGCGCCCGCGCCCGCGTGGCCCGTGCCGGGCGCATCTACGTGGAGGGCCGCCACGACGCGGAACTGGTCGAGAAGGTGTGGGGCGACGACCTGCGCATCGAGGGCGTGGTCGTGGAGTACCTGGAGGGCATCGACGACCTTCCGTCGATCGTGGCCGATTTCGCCCCCGGCTCGGACGCCCGCCTGGGTGTCCTGGTCGACCACCTGGTGCCGGGCAGCAAGGAGTCGCGTATCGCGGAGGCGGTGACGAGTGAGTACGCGTTGGTGGTGGGCCATCCGTACATCGACGTCTGGGAGGCGGTGAAGCCGTCGTCGGTGGGTATTGAGTCCTGGCCTCGTGTCCCGCACGGCCAGGACTGGAAGACGGGCGTCTGCCGGGCGCTGGGATGGCCGGAGAACACGGGGGCGGCGTGGGAGCGGATCCTTGGCTCGGTGCGCTCGTACCGGGACCTGGAGCCGGAACTTCTGGGCTCGGTGGAGCACCTGATCGACTTCGTCACGGCGCCGGAGTGACGGCTGCGTGCAGCGGGATTCGCCCCCGCCGCCCTTACCCGTCCCATACCAAGGGGCTCCGCCCCTGGACCCCGCTGGGGCTGCGCCCCAGACCCCCATCGGCCTGAACGGCCTCGTCCTCAAACGCCGGACGGGCTGAATTGTGCCTGGGGCCGGCTGCAAAGTGTCCCCTGGGCAAGGTTCCGCTTGGGCAGCGGAACCCCAGCTGCGGAAATCAGCCCGGGTCCGCGGAAAATCAGCCCCTCCGGCGTTTGAGGAGCGGGGGTTCGGGGGCCAGCCCCGGGATGGGACGGGTAAGGGCGGCGGGGGCGAAACCAACCCTCAGTCCACCAGGTTCCGCACCACCGCATCCGCCAGCAATCTCCCCCGCAGCGTAAGAACAGCCCGCCCCTCCTCATAAGGCCCGGCTTCGAGAAGCCCCTCCGACAGCGCCCGCCGAGACGCCGCGAGCCCGTCCGGCCTCAGCAAGGACAACGGGCACCCCTCCCGGAGCCGCAGCTCCAACAGGATCCGCTCCACGCGGCGGTCCTCCTCGGAGAGGAGCTCGCGCCCGGCGCCAGGCGACCTGCCCGCCGCCAAGGCGCCCGCATACGCCCCCGGATGCTTGACGTTCCACCACCGCACACCCCCCACATGGCTGTGCGCCCCCGGCCCGGCCCCCCACCAGTCGGCCCCACGCCAGTACAACTCGTTGTGCAGACACCGCCCCGCCCCGGACGTGGCCCAGTTCGACACCTCGTACCAGTCGAACCCCGCCCCCGACAGCACCTCGTCCGCGATCAGGTACCGGTCCGCGTGGACGTCGTCGTCCGTCATCGGGACCTCACCCCGCCGGATCCGGCGCGCCAGCTGCGTCCCTTCCTCGACGATCAACGCGTACGCCGACACATGGTCAGGGCCGGCCCCCAGAGCCGCCTCCAACGACGCTCGCCAGTCGTCGTCCGACTCCCCCGGCGTCCCGTAGATCAGGTCCAGGTTCACATGCTCGAACCCCGCCGCCCGCGCCTCGGCGACGCACTCCTCGGGGCGCCCGGGCGTATGCGTACGGTCCAGCACCTTCAGCACATGCTGCCGGGCACTCTGCATCCCGAACGAGACCCGGTTGAAGCCCCCGGCCCGCAGTGCGGCCAGATACGCCGGATCCACCGACTCCGGATTCGCCTCCGTCGTGATCTCCGCATCCTCCGCGAGCCCGAACTCCTCCCGGATCGCCCCCAGCATCCGTACGAGATCATCGGCGGCCAGCAGCGTGGGCGTACCGCCGCCGACGAAGACCGTGCGCACCGGACGGGGGTCGTCGCCCAGGACCTTGCGGGCCAGGCGGACCTCGTCGATCAGGGTCGAGGCGTAGTTGTCGCGGGAGGCGAGGACACCCCCGCTGCCCCGCAGCTCGGTCGCGGTGTACGTGTTGAAGTCGCAGTAGCCGCAGCGCGTCGCGCAGTACGGCACGTGCAGATAGAACCCGAGAGGGCGCAAGGCCGCGCCCGCCAGGGCGTGCGCGGGGAGCGTCCCGTCGTGGGGGACGGGCTCACCGTCGGGAAGTGCGGAAGGCATGCCTTCCATTGTCCAGCACCGCCAGCAGTTCCCGGCCTACTCCGCCTGCAGCACCAGCAGCGCGAGATCGTCCTCCGGCGGTTTCGACCCGAACTCGTGCACCAGACGCCGGACCCGCTCCGCGATCAGCTCGGCGCTCAGCCCCGCACAGCTGCTGAGGACGGTGGCGAGACCGTCGGAGTCGTCGAACTGGTGGGTCCCGCTGCGCCGCTCCGTCACCCCGTCCGTGACGCACAGGAGGCTGTCGCCGGGGCGCAGCTCGAAGCTGTCGCTGGTGTACGTCGCGTCCTCGAAGACGCCGAGGAGCGTCTGTGGCTGGGCCACCTCGGTCAGCACCGAGCCGCAGGGTTCCAGGACCAGCGGCAGCGGATGCCCGGCGGAGGCGAGGGTGCAGTGCACACCGCCGTCGTAGGGGACCAGCTCGCCGTACAGCAGGGAGAGGAACCGGTTCTGCGGACCCTCGTCGGCGAGGCCGGAGCCACCGGCCGCCACCAGGGAACGGGCGGCGGCGTCCGCGGCCTCGGTCGCGTCGTCGAGGAGCAGCTGGTTGAGGCGGTCGAGGACGTCGGGCACCTCGTAGCCCTCGCGGGCGAGCAGCCGCAGCCAGGGCCGGGCCAGACCGATGACCACGGCGGCCTCGGGACCCTTGCCCTGGACGTCGCCGAGCGCGAAGCACCAGCGTCCGTCCCCGGCCGGGAACAGGTCGTAGAAGTCACCGCTCGGCCCGCCCTTGTCGCACGGTTCGTACACGAGCGCGCTGCGTACGCCCGGTATTTCGGCGACCGCCCCGGGCAGCAGGCCACGCTGCAGTACGCGGCTGATGGTGGCCTGGCGCGCGTACTGCCGGGCCGCCCCGATGGCGAGTGAGACCCGGCGGCTGAGGTCCTCGACGAGCCCGGTGATCTCGTCGGGGAAGCGGACGAGTCCGGCCCGTCCGATGACGAGTGTGCCGAGCGGCCGGCCGCCCGCGATCAGCCGGTACGCGAGTGCCGTCCCGCTCTCCGCGCCCGCACCGAGCGCTTGACCGGGCCAGGGCACGGTGACGGGGCTGGAGCCCGCCGAGTCGGGCACGCGCGGCGGATCCTTCTCCAGGAACAGGCGCAGTTCCTCGATGCGGTTCTCGCTGCCGTGCCAGACGCGGGCGAGCCGTTGTCCGCCGACCAGGCCCCAGTCGGAGCGGCCCGGTGCCTCGTCCTCCAGCCACACCGCGCACCAGTCGGCGAGCCGTGGCACGAGCAGCTGCCCGGTGAGCGCGGCGACCAGGTCCTCGTCGAGCTGTCCGGCGAGCAGGTCGGAGGCCTCGGCGAGGAAGCAGAGGGCGCCGCGGTTGAGCCATTCCCGGTCCTGCAGCGGTACGCCGCGCCGGGGCGCGGGGGTGAGGATCTCGGCGGCCCGCACCCCGCGCAGCAGGGCGTGTTCACCGGCGTACGCCTCTGGCTCGGCCGTCTCCTCGACGGGCGCCACCTCGTCGACGGGTAGCCGCGCCCACACCATCTTGGTGCCGGTGCGGTAGGTGATGCCCCAGGACTCGGCGAGCGCGGAGACGAGCCGCAGACCGCGCCCGTACTCGAGGGTGTCGGACGACCGCTCTACGCCGTCGTCGCGCACCACGCGCGCGGGGTGGTGGTCGGCGACTTCGATGACGAGCACACCGGCCGGTCCCCCGCCGGCGTCCTCAGTGATCTCGGCGGCCTCGATGCGCGTCTGAAGGTCCACGTCCGTGCCGGCGTGCACGACCGCGTTGGTGACGAGTTCGCTGACCACCACCACGGCGTCGTTGACCAGCCGGTCGGTGATGAACTCGACACCGGGAAGGGCGAGTTCGGTCCACTCCGCGAGGGCGGTGCGGACGAAGCGGCGGGCGGCTCCCGGCGCGAGAGGGTTGCCCGGCAGCGACGTACGCGCGGTCGGGCGCGGGCGCTCAGGCGTAACAGGAGCACGAGACATGGCATCCCGTCGCGTTGGTGTGGCCCCCACTGTGTGGCTCCCTGAGCAGTTGGACGAATAGGCCTCAGGCGGCATCGACAGAGTGACAGACTGGCCCGGCCCATAAGCGCCGAGTTACCGAAGTGGGCTCGCATGAGTGAGAACAGTGCTACGCATGTGCTCGAAGACGGACAGATTCGGGCATCAGATCTACGTCCTCTGCTCGCCGCCATGACCGCCACCCGGGACGGCGACTTCACGAAGGTGCCGGAGTCGGGGCAGGGCCTGGTGGCCGAGCTCAACACGGTGTTCAACCAGATCATGGGCCGTGACGCGCACTTCAACTCCGAGGTGCAGCGCGTCCGCCGGGAGCTGGTGCGCCACGGCCGCCTGGACGAGCGGCTCTCCGCGAGCCCCGGTCAGGGCCAGTGGACGACCAGGGTCGACGAGGTGAACCAGCTGCTCGACGCGCTGGTGGCGCCCGCCGCGAACGCGACGCGCGTGCTGGACGCGGTGGCGGGAGGCGATCTGACCCAGCGGGTCGACCTGCATGACGGGAACCGTCAGCTCCGGGGCGATCTACGCCGGTTGGGGCGAGCGGTCAACAAGATGGTCGATCAGTTGTCTCTCTTCACCGGAGAGGTGACCCGGGTCGCGCGCGAGGTCGGCACGGAGGGGCGGCTTGGCGGTCGCGCCAAGGTGACGGGTCTGTCCGGGAGTTGGCGGGACGTCACCGAGGCCGTCAACACGATGGCGTCCCGGCTGACGGCCCAGGTGCGGGACATCGCCCTGGTGACGACGGCGGTGGCCCAGGGCGACCTGACCCGCACGGTGACGGTGGAGGCGACGGGCGAGCTGCTCGAACTGAAGCTGACCGTGAACACGATGGTCGACCAGCTCTCCGCCTTCGCCGACGAGGTCACGCGGGTGGCCCGCGAGGTCGGCACGGAGGGCCAGTTGGGCGGCCGGGCGCAGGTGCGCGGTGTCTCCGGGGTCTGGAAGGACCTCACCGACAACGTGAACTTCATGGCGTCCAACCTGACCAGTCAGGTCCGCAATATCGCCCAGGTGACGACGGCCGTGGCCAACGGCGACCTCAGCCAGAAGATCACGGTCGACGCACAGGGCGAGATCCTCGAACTCAAGTCGACGATCAACACGATGGTGGACCAGCTCTCCGCCTTCGCCGACGAAGTGACCCGCGTGGCCCGCGAGGTCGGCACCGAAGGAAACCTGGGAGGTCGCGCTCAGGTCCGTGGCGTATCGGGAGTCTGGAAGGACCTCACCGACAACGTCAACTTCATGGCCGACAACCTGACTTCACAGGTGCGGAACATCGCCCTCGTCTCGACCGCCGTCGCCCAGGGCGACCTCGGCAAGAAGATCACGGTGGAGGCGAAGGGCGAGATCCTGGAGCTGAAGTCGACGATCAACACGATGGTCGACCAGCTCTCCGCCTTCGCCGACGAAGTGACCCGCGTGGCCCGCGAGGTCGGCACCGAAGGAAACCTGGGAGGTCAGGCCCAGGTCCGTGGCGTATCCGGGGTCTGGAAAGACCTCACCGACAACGTCAACTTCATGGCCCTGAACCTGACTTCGCAGGTCCGCAACATCGCCCAGGTGACGACAGCCGTCGCGAACGGCAACCTGTCCAAGAAGATCACCGTCGACGCCCGCGGCGAGATCCTCGAACTCAAGGACACCGTCAACACGATGGTGGAGCAGCTGCGCGCCTTCGCCGACGAGGTGACCCGGGTGGCCCGCGAGGTCGGCACGGACGGACGGCTCGGCGGGCGCGCACAGGTCCTCGGCGTCTCCGGCGTGTGGCGGGACCTGACCGACAACGTCAACTACATGGCGGACAACCTCACTTCGCAGGTACGGAACATCGCGCAGGTCGCCACCGCCGTCGCCCAGGGCGACCTCTCCAAGAAGATCGACGTGGACGCGCGCGGCGAGATCCTGGAGCTGAAGACCACGATCAACACGATGGTGGACACCCTGTCATCGTTCTCGTCCGAGGTGACGAGGGTGGCCCGCGAGGTGGGTTCTGAGGGCCAACTCGGCGGTCAGGCACGGGTCGAGGGCGTGTACGGCACCTGGAAGCGCCTGACGACGAACGTGAACGAGCTGGCCTCCAACCTCACCACCCAGGTACGCGCCATCGCCGAGGTGGCGTCCGCGGTGGCCCAGGGCGACATGTCCCGCTCCATCTCGGTGGAGACCCGCGGCGAGGTCACCGAACTGAAGGACAACATCAACCTGATGGTGGCCAACCTCCGCGAGACGACCCGCGCGAAGGACTGGCTGGAGTCGAACCTCGCCCGCCTCGCCGCCCTGATGCAGGGCCACCGCGACCTGATGGAGGTCGCCGACCTGCTCCTGCGCGAGCTGACGCCGCTGGTCAACGCCCAGTACGGCGCGTTCTATCTGGCCGACCCCGACGAGGACAGCCCGGCGGGGCGAACGGCCGTCCCCGGCAAGGGGCTTGCCTTCATCGCCGGGTACGGGGCGGCACAGGGCGCGACCGTGGAGACCGGTGGGCTCCCGGTGCACGGGCTTGTGGCGCAGGCGGCCCGGGAGAAGAAGCGGATCCTCGTCGAGGAGGCCCCGCCGGACTACATCAAGATCAACAGCGGTCTTGGTGAGGCGTCCCCGTCCAGCGTCGTCATCATCCCGATCCTCTTCGAGGACATGCTCCTCGGCGTGATCGAACTGGCGTCCTTCTCCCGCTTCTCCGACGTCCACCTCGCGTTCTTCGACCAGTTCGTGAACACCATCGCCGTCGCGATCAACACCATCATCGCCAACTCCCGTACGGAGTCCCTGCTCGGCCAGTCCCAGCAGCTGGCCACCCAGCTCCAGGAACGCTCCGACGAACTCCAGCGCCAGCAGGCCGAGTTGCAGCGCTCGAACGCCGAACTGGAGGAGAAGGCCGCGCTTCTGGCGACCTCGTCGCAGTACAAGTCGGAGTTCCTGGCGAACATGTCGCACGAGCTGCGCACCCCGCTGAACTCCCTCCTCATCCTGGCCCGCCTGCTCTCCGACAACCCGGACGGTCATCTCTCCGACCAGGAGGTGCAGTTCGCGTCCACGATCCACCGTTCGGGCTCGGACCTGCTCCAGCTGATCAACGACATCCTCGATCTGTCGAAGATCGAGGCCGGCCGGATGGACGTACGCCCGAAGAAGCTGCCGCTGATCAAACTGCTCGACTACGTCCACGCCACGTTCCGGCCGCTCACGCTGGACCGGGGGCTCGCCTTCGAGGTGGCGGTCGGCGAGGACGTACCGCGCGAGATGTACTCGGACGAGCAGCGCCTCCAGCAGATCCTGCGCAATCTGCTGTCCAACGCGATCAAGTTCACCGCGAACGGCCGGGTCGAGCTGCGCGTCAACCGCGTCAAGGACCCCGACCACCGCTACACGCGCGGCGACCACGACGATGTGGTCGCCTTCACGGTCACCGACACCGGTATCGGTATCGCACCGGAGAAACTCCCGGTGATCTTCGAGGCGTTCCAGCAGGCGGACGGAACCACCAACCGCAAGTACGGCGGCACGGGCCTCGGCCTGTCCATCAGCCGCGAGATCGCCAGGCTGCTCGGCGGCCGCATCATCGCCGAGAGCGAGCCGGGCAAGGGCTCCACCTTCACGCTGTACGTCCCTGTCGCCAGCCCCGGTCACTCGGCGACCGGGCCCGTACCCGAGGAGCGCCAGACTCCCGCGCCCGAGCAGTTGCCCATCGAGTCCACCGAGCCGCACACAGCCCAGGACACGGACGACACCTGGCCCACGCCCACCAAGCTGGAGGCGTGGAAGTCGGGCCGGGCGGGTCAACTCCTGCCGGGACGCCGGGTGTTGATCGTGGACGACGACATCCGCAACGTCTTCGCGCTCACCCATGTACTGGGGCGGGTCGGTATGCCCGTCCTGTACGCGGAGAACGGGCGCGAGGGCATCGAGACCCTGGAGCGCAATCCCGATGTCGAACTCGTCCTGATGGACATCATGATGCCGGAGATGGACGGTTACGAGACCATCGCCGCCATCCGCCGCACCCCGCGCTGGGCCGGCCTTCCCATCGTCGCCCTCACCGCCAAGGCGATGCCGGGCGACCGCGAGAAGTCCATCGCCCGCGGCGCCAACGACTACGTACCCAAGCCGGTGGACGTCGATCAACTGCTGACCGTCGTCTGCGCCCTCCTGGACCCGGCCGGACAAGACGACGAACAAGACGAACAAGACGACGACGCGAAGGCGGAGGGACCCGGCGAGGAGACAGAAACCGTCGGCCCCGCCCCCGTCCCGTCGCCGAACGACTGAGGCAGGCAGACCAACACCATGAGTACTGAGGCATCGACCGACCAGCGCGCCAACATACTCCTCGTGGACGACATGGAGGACAACCTGATCGCGCTGGAGGCCGTCCTGGGGTCCCTCAACGAGCCGCTGGTACGGGCCCGTTCGGGCGAGGAGGCGATGAAGGCGCTGCTGCGGCAGCGGTTCGCCGTCGTGCTGCTCGACATCCGTATGCCGGGCATGGACGGCTTCGAGACCGCCGCGAACATCAAGCGACTCGACCAGACCAAGGACGTCCCGATCATCTTCCTGACGGGCACGGACGCCGACGCGGGCTACGCCTTCCGCGGCTACGCCACCGGCGCCGCCGACTACCTCACCAAGCCCTTCGACCCCTGGGTCCTACGCGCCAAGGTCACGGTCTTCCTGGACCTCCACCGCAAGAACCGGCAGCTGGAACGGATGCTTGCGCGGCAGCGGGCACACGGCGCGCAAGTGAACGCCCGCCTGGACGCCCTGGAGAAACAACTGGCGGAGGGCTCCCCGGACTTGGCGGAGTTGCGCACGCAGGTCAGAGACCTACGGGTCTTGGTGACGGGAAACGGCGCCGTGTGACGTCGGGGTGCAAGGGGCGCGGGGCTGTGCCATTTTGCGGCTCCGCCGCGATGGGGGTCCCCCCGCTCTGGGGGTCCCCCCAGGCCCTTAAGGCACTGGGGGAGAATTCGAGAGTGGGGGAGCGACCAGCCACGTACGGCCCGCAGGGTGCGCCCCGTCAGGGGCGCGGGGCTGTGCCATTTTGCGGCTCCGCCGCGTGGGCGCGACCAGCCACGTACGGCCCGCAGCCAACAGCCGAACCGCAGTTCCCCGCGCCTCCTGGAGGAAACGCCCGCTGGAAACGCTCACGCCTCGCGAGAGCCGGCGTACATGTCATCGATCAGGTGCTTGTACTCCCGCTCGACAACCGGCCGCTTCAACTTCAGACTCGGCGTCAGCTCACCATGCTCGATGTCGAGGTCCCGCGGCAGGATCTTGAACTTCTTGATGGTCTGCCACCGCTGAAGCCCTTCGTTGAGCTGCTTGACGTACCCGTCGATGAGCTCGACCGTCGCGGGGGCGGCGACGACCTCGGCGTACGACTTGCCCTCCATGCCGTTCTCCTTGGCCCAGCCGAGGATGGACGGCTCGTCGAGCGCGATGAGCGCGGTGCAGAAGTTCCGGTCGGCGCCGTGCACGAGGATGTTGGAGACGTACGGGCACACCGCCTTGAACCGGCCCTCGACCTCGGCGGGCGCGATGTACTTGCCGCCGGACGTCTTGATGAGGTCCTTCTTGCGGTCGGTGATCTTCAGATAGCCGTCGGGAGACAGCTCGCCGATGTCACCGGTGTGGAACCAGCCGTCCTGCTCCAGGACTTCGGCGGTCTTGTCGGGCAGCTTGTGGTAGCCCTCCATGATCCCGGGCCCGCGCAGCAGGATCTCGCCGTCGTCCGCGATGCGCACCTCCGTGCCGGGGAGCGGCTTGCCGACCGTGCCGGTGCGGTAGGCCTCGCCGGGGTTCACGAAGGACGCGGCGGACGACTCCGTCAGCCCGTACCCCTCCAGGATGTGCACACCGGCGCCGGCGAAGAAGTAGCCGATGTCGGGCGCGAGCGCGGCCGATCCGGAGACACAGGCGCGCATGTTGCCACCGAAGGCCTCGCGTAGCTTGGAGTACACGAGCGCGTCCGCGATCTTGTGCTTGGCGCCGAGGCCGAAGGGCACGGAGGCCGTACCGGTCCTGCGGAAGTTGTCCTGGCTGACCTTCGCGTACTCGCGCGCGACCCCCGCCGCCCACTGGAAGATCTTGTACTTGGCTGGACCACCGGCACGGGCCTTGGCCGCGACGCCGTTGTAGACCTTCTCGAAGATGCGGGGCACGGCCGCCATGTACGTCGGCTGCACCACCGGCAGATTCTCGATGATCTTGTCCACCCGGCCGTCGACGGCGGTGACGTGCCCGACGTCGATCTGCCCGGACGTGAGCACCTTGCCGAAGACGTGGGCGAGCGGCAGCCACAGATACTGCACGTCCTCGGCACTGATCAGGCCGGTCGCGGAGGTCGCCTTCGCCATGTACGACCAGTTGTCGTGCGGCAGCCGTACACCCTTGGGGCGGCCGGTGGTGCCGGAGGTGTAGATCAGCGTGGCGAGCTGGTCGGAGGTGATCGCGGCGACCTTCTCCTTGATCAGGTCGGGGTTCTTCTCCAGGACGGCGGCACCGCGCTTCTCCAGCTCAGCGAGGGTGAGCACCCAGTCGCCCTCGTCCTGGGAGGAGTCCACGCCGGTGCCGTCGATGACGACGACATGGGTGAGTTCGGGGAGTTCGGCCCGCTTCTCGCGCGCCTTGGCGAGCTGTGCGGCGTCCTCCGCGATCAGGACCTTGCTCTCGGAGTCGGAGAGGATGAAGGCCGACTCCTCGGCGTTCGTCTGCGGGTAGACGGTCGTCGTCGCCGCGCCCGCGCACAGGATGCCGAGGTCGGCGAGGATCCACTCGACCCGGGTGGCGGAGGACAGCGCGACGCGCTGCTCGGGCTGAACGCCCAGTTCGATCAGGCCCGCGGCGATGGCGAAGACCCGCTCGGCCGCCTGCGCCCAGCTCAGCGACTTCCAGTCGTCCGGGCCTTCGCCGGATGCGGGGGGTACGGGGTAGCGGTAGGCCTCGGCGTCCGGTGTGGCCGCCACGCGCTCCAAGAAGAGGGCCGCCACGGACGGCGGACGGTTCTCGATCAGGGTTTGTGTGTCGCTCACGACATCCTCCGGGCCCGCGACAGTGTGCGGCTGGCTCTTTGCGGCTGTTGTGTCACTCGCGGCCGCTGTTTAACTCGCGAGTAACCATCGAGTGGTGATCAGAGTAGAGCGCGGCTGGCCGGTGTGTAAGGGGTGGCGGGCTGTCACTTCCTACAAGACTCCTACGCAGAGCGACCCTACGCGCAGCATGGGGGTCCCCCCGCTCGAGCGAAGCCGAGAGTGGGGGAGGGCTCGTCGCGCCGAAACGCGACGAGCCCGCATTGTGCCCGAGTTCCAGGGGTGACGGTGGCCGGCTGCCCCGGAATGCGGAGACGCAGGGGCGCGACGGTGTCGAGGGGGCATGGGGGTCCCCCCGCGCGAGCGAAGCCGAGCGTGGGGGAGCGCGGAGGCCCGAAGGGGTGAGCACGGTCGCCCCCTCGACACCGGCTGAGGCGCCCCGGAGGCGCAGCAAAATGGAAGGACGCCTGCTACTTCTTGCCCTTGCCGGAGCCCGCGTTCTCCTCGCTGGACAGCACCGCGATGAAGGCCTCCTGCGGAACCTCCACAGAGCCCACCATCTTCATCCGCTTCTTGCCTTCCTTCTGCTTCTCCAGCAGCTTCCGCTTACGGGAGATGTCACCGCCGTAGCACTTGGCGAGGACATCCTTGCGGATGGCGCGGATGGTCTCGCGGGCGATGACCCGGGAGCCGATGGCCGCCTGGATGGGCACCTCGAAGGCCTGCCGCGGGATGAGCTCGCGCAGCTTGGCGACAAGTCGCACGCCGTATGCGTACGCCTGGTCCTTGTGGGTGATCGCGGAGAAGGCGTCCACCTTGTCGCCGTGCAGCAGGATGTCGACCTTGACGAGGCTGGAGGTCTGCTCGCCGGTGGGCTCGTAGTCGAGGGAGGCGTAGCCGCGGGTCTTGGACTTCAGCTGGTCGAAGAAGTCGAAGACGATCTCCGCGAGCGGGAGCGTGTAGCGGATCTCGACGCGGTCCTCGGAGAGGTAGTCCATGCCGAGCATGGTGCCGCGGCGGGTCTGGCACAGCTCCATGATCGAGCCGATGAACTCGCTCGGGGCGAGGATCGTGGCGCGTACGACCGGCTCGTACACCTCGCTGATCTTCCCCTCGGGGAACTCGCTCGGGTTCGTCACCGTGTGCTCGGTGCCGTCCTCCATGAGTACGCGGTAGACCACGTTCGGCGCGGTGGCGATCAGGTCGAGTCCGAACTCGCGCTCGAGCCGCTCCCGGATCACGTCCAGGTGCAGCAGTCCGAGGAAGCCGACGCGGAAACCGAAGCCGAGGGCGGCGGAGGTCTCCGGCTCGTAGACCAGCGCGGCATCGTTGAGCTGAAGCTTGTCGAGGGCGTCGCGCAGCTCGGGGTAGTCGGAGCCGTCGAGAGGATAGAGACCGGAGAACACCATCGGCTTGGGTTCCTTGTACCCGCCGAGGGCTTCGACGGCGCCCTTGTGCAGGCTGGTGATCGTGTCACCGACCTTGGACTGCCGGACGTCCTTCACACCGGTGATGATGTAGCCGACCTCGCCGACGCCGAGCCCGTCGGCGGAGAGCATCTCGGGCGAGTTCGTCCCGATCTCCAGCAGCTCGTGGGTGGCGTTGGTGGACATCATCCGGATCCGCTCACGCTTGTTGAGCTGCCCGTCGATGACTCGTACGTACGTCACGACGCCGCGGTAGGAGTCGTACACCGAGTCGAAGATCATGGCGCGCGCCGGGGCGTCCTCGACGCCCACGGGTGCGGGGACCTCGGCGACGACCTTGTCGAGCAGCGCCTCGACGCCGAGTCCGGTCTTGGCGGAGACCTTCAGGACATCGCCGGGGTCGCATCCGATGAGGTGCGCGAGCTCCTCGGCGAACTTCTCGGGCTGCGCGGCGGGCAGATCGATCTTGTTGAGCACGGGGATGATCGTGAGCTCGTTCTCCATCGCCAGATAGAGATTGGCGAGCGTCTGAGCCTCGATGCCCTGAGCGGCGTCGACGAGCAGGATCGTCCCCTCGCACGCGGCGAGCGACCGGGACACCTCGTACGTGAAGTCCACGTGCCCCGGAGTGTCGATCATGTTGAGGATGTGGGTGTTGCCCTTGTCCTCGGTCGGGGCCCAGGGCAGGCGGACCGCCTGGGACTTGATCGTGATGCCGCGCTCGCGCTCGATGTCCATACGGTCGAGGTACTGAGCACGCATCTGCCGCTGCTCGACCACCCCGGTCAGCTGGAGCATCCGGTCGGCGAGCGTGGACTTGCCGTGGTCGATGTGCGCGATGATGCAGAAATTGCGGATCAGAGCCGGGTCGGTACGGCTCGGCTCGGGCACATTGTTAGGGGTCGCGGGCACGCAGGGTCCTGATTCTTGAGATATCCGCAGGGGGCAGCGGCTCGGGTCGGATCGATACGTAGCTTCCATGGTCCCACGGGCGGGGACCGGCGACGGGTTTGGGCCGGTAGGACTGCGGCTGCTAGTCTGAGCAGCTGTGTCTCATGCCGTCTGGGGTGCCCTCAGCGGGCAGCTCTCTGCGGGAGGCACAGACGGCTCCACCGGGTCACCGGTGGGCCACTCGAAGATCAATCACCGGCATATGAGGCTGGCCCTCGTGTGCCTGAACCTGAAAAGGCTCATTCGTGGCGAACATCAAGTCCCAGATGAAGCGGATCAAGACCAACGAGAAGGCACGGCTGCGCAACAAGTCCGTGAAGTCCTCGCTGAAGACCGCGATCCGCAAGGCCCGTGAGGCCGCTGCCGCGGGTGACGTCGAGAAGGCCACCGAGCTGCAGCGCGTTGCCGCGCGCAAGCTCGACAAGGCCGCCTCGAAGGGCGTCATCCACAAGAACCAGGCCGCCAACAAGAAGTCGGCGCTTGCTTCCCAGGTCGCTTCCCTCAAGGGCTGAACCTGCCGGGTGACTCGGCTGCGCCGAGCGCCCACTTGATTCGAACGCCGGAAGGACTCTGAGCGGGCCCTCTCTCTTCCGCTCCCGACCGGCACTCCGGGTTCATGCGCGGCCTGCGTTCGCCACGCGGGCATGGACCCACCGGCTTACACCGAAGGCCCCGCTTCCTGCCCTTCCCCAGGGTGGGAGCGGGGCTTTCGGCTTTGGGAGCGATGGGCTCCCTTTCTTCGGAACCTGGGGGTGCGCCCCGATAGGGGCGTGGGGCTGTGACAGTGTGCGGCTCCGCCGCGTGGGCGCGACCAGCCACAGACGACCCGCAGCCGCCCACGAATCTCAAGCCGCCACCCGCGTAGGGCCCTGCCCCTAACCCCGTCGGGACCGTGCCGCCCGGGCAATCGCAACGACCGCCTTTTCAAGGGCGTACTCAGGATCGTCCCCCCCGCCCTTGACCCCCGCATCCGCTTCGGCCACCGCCCGGAGGGCGACCGCGACGCCGTCCGGAGTCCAGCCCTTCATCTGCTGCCGCACCCGGTCGATCTTCCACGGCGGCATCCCGAGCTCACGAGCCAGATCGGCCGGACGCCCCCCACGCGCGGAGGAAAGCTTGCCGATGGCCCGCACCCCCTGCGCCAGCGCGCTGGTGATCAGCACCGGCGCAACCCCCGTCGACAAGGACCACCGCAGCGCCTCGAGCGCCTCCGCCGCCCGCCCCTCGACGGCCCGATCGGCAACGGTGAAGCTGGAGGCCTCGGCCCGCCCCGTGTAGTACCGCCCGACGACTGCGTCGTCGATCGTCCCCTCGACATCCGCGACCAGCTGCGCCACCGCGGACGCCAGCTCCCGCAGATCACTCCCGATCGCATCGACAAGGGCCTGACACGCCTCGGGCGTGGCCGACCGCCCGAGCGTACGGAACTCACCGCGCACGAAGGCCAGCCGGTCCGCCGGCTTGGTCATCTTGGGACAGGCGACCTCCCGCGCCCCCGCCTTCCGCGCGGCGTCGAGCAGCCCCTTGCCCTTGGCCCCGCCGGCATGCAGCAGCACCAGCGTGATCTCTTCGGCGGGCGCCCCGAAATACGCCTTCACGTCCTTGATCGTGTCCGCCGACAGATCCTGCGCACCGCGCACGACCACGACCTTCCGCTCGGCGAACAGCGAGGGACTCGTCAGCTCGGCGAGCGTCCCCGGCTGCAACTGGTCCGACGTGAGGTCCCGTACATCCGTGTCCGGATCGGCGGCCCGCGCGGCGGTCACCACCTCCCGCACGGCACGGTCGAGCAGCAGATCCTCCTGCCCCACGGCGATCGTGACGGGGACGAGTACGTCTGCTGCGTCTGCGGATTCAGTCTTCCTGGCCATCGCGCTCAAGCATCCCACGCACCACTGACAACGACCCTCGACCGAGACCGCTCAGGCACCCCGACCCCGCGGCTACGGCTCCTCCCGCCAGCCGTCCCACTCGCCCGCGAACTCGTCCAGCTCCCCGGCGTCCAGCCGTTCCTCGGCATCCCGCAGGACCAGCAGCCACTGCGCGTCCTCGGCATCGTCCTCACCGGCCAGGGCATCCCGTACGAGCTGCGGCTCCTCGTCGATCCCGAACCGCTCCCCGAGCGCCTCCGACGCCTCCTGCGCGGCATCGCGATCGGGCAGCACCAGCACATGTCTCACATCGCTCACACGGACATTTTCCGGTACGCGCCGAGCAGCCCGCGCCGCGGCTCAGCCCTCGTGCACAGTCCCTCGTGCTCAGCCCTCGCTGCTCTGTCAGCTCTCGCTGTTCAGCTCTTGGGGACGATCTGTATGTCCAAGGCGACCCGGATGCTGGGCCCGACCACGGCGATGCCCCGAGCGAGCATCGTCTGCCAGCTCACCGTGAAGTCGTCGCGCCGCAACTCGGTGGTGGCCCGGCACGCCCCCCGCACCTCGCCCTCCATGCCGTTGCCGATCCCGAGGTACTCGGTGTCGAGCGTGACCGTACGCGTCACGCCGTGCAGCGACAGCGCCCCGGTGACCGCCCACCGGTTGCCACCCTTGTGCACAAAGCGGTCGCTGTAGAACTCCAGCGTGGGGAAACGGTCCACGTCGAGGAAGTCCGCCGACCGCAGATGGTCGTCCCGCATCTTGACGTTGGTGTCGATGGACGAGGCGTCGATCACCACGTGCATCGCCGTCTGCTCCACCTGCTGGGCGATCCGTATCACCCCGGCGAAGGTGTTGAACCGGCCATGAACCCGTGCCAGTCCGATGTGCCGCGCGGTGAATCCGATCGAGGAATGCGCCGGCTCGATCTCCCAGTCCCCCGGCTCGGGCAGCGCGGGAGGCTGGGCGACCCGAAGCGCCACATCGCCGAGCGAGGTCACCGCGTTCTCCCGCACCGTGGCGCTCTCACGGAGCGGCGTGTACCCCTCCGCCGTCACCCCGAGCCGGTACTCACCCGCGGGAACCGTCGCCACGAACGACCCGAACGGATCCGCGCCGCCACCGACCACTTTGCGTCCCATGACGTCACTGACCGTGAACTCCGCATGCGACACCGGCTGATTGACCGGATCCATCACCCGGCAGCTGAGCAACCCGGCACCGGTCGGCACCGACATGGCAGTGAGGAGATTCGTCCCTTGCACTCGGTTCTTACCGATTCCCAGCCAACGGCCGACCATCTACGACACACCTCGCGCAATATGAAACAAGACAAAATCTAGTGGCGATGCATTCGACCACCGATGCGGCTTTCGAGGCAAGACTCGACCACATCACGGGAATCAAGCAGTTGCGCTGGGTATAAGTATGATGAGTCCGAGTTGGCCGTTCCGCTTGTGTTTTCCTACCTCAGGAACCCGCTCCCCCGACGACCGGAACGCGCTCCAGCAAGATCCCGAATCGCTCCCGGTACACCTCCAGAACCTCCTCGTCCGTGGCCAGATCCGATCCCTCTTTCGTCCCCTCGGGCGCCGTAACGGTGAACTTTCGCCCGCTGAGCGTGATCCGCCCGCCGTCGTCGGTGACTCGCGAGCAGACGAGCGACCGTGTGAAATGCGACACCGGCGAGGTGCTGTGCCACCAAGCACCGCTCACGCAGTCCCCGAGCACCCTCGGCCGCAGCTCCAGCCGGTACTGAGGTGTGCCGTCCCGCAGGACGTCCAGGTCACCGGAGCCCGCGGCTCCCCCTCGCACCCCAGCCGGATCCGCCCCGGCCTCGACCAGCCGGAACGTGCCGGCCGGATCCATCTGCTCGCCCCGCTCCCCGAAGGCCAGCGGATAGTGGCTGTTCGCCCCGAACCCTACGTCAACCAGCCAGTCACCCCCGTCCACCGTCCCCACCCGCAGCGCGAGGTGATCGAACGGGATACCCAGCCGCTCCCCCTCCCCGTACACCCGCGCCGCGAGCAGCTCCACCTCGAAGCCCAACTCCGCGAGCAGCGCCCCGAACGCCCCGTTCAGCTCGTAACAGAAGCCGCCCCGTCGGGCGCCCACCACCTTGTCCAGGAGCTGTTTCTCCTCCAGCACGATCTCCTCTCCCAAGTGGATCGACAGATTCTCGAACGGCACGGTCAGCAGATGTCGCAGTTGCAGTTCTCGAAGCGCCTCGACCGTGGGCAGCGCGGGGCGCTCGGCCCCGATCCGACGGAGATAGGCGTCTGCCTGTACGGATTCCATGCCTGCCAGTCTCCTGGACACGGGGCTCCGGGGCGCGGTCTCGGCCTTCGGCTCCTGGTTCCTGGTTCCTGGTGTCTCAGGCTCCAGAAGCCTGAGCCCTCCAGGCCGGAGACTCCCGGGGCCTGAGACCGTCGGGGCCTCAGACGCCCGCCACCCACAGGCGGTCCCCCTCTCCGGCAACGGCCATCGCCCCGTCCTCGTCCGTACGCAGCACGGTGGCACCCCCGGCACGCAGCGCCGCCACCGTGCTCGGTGCCGGATGTCCGTACGGGTTGTCCGCGCCGCATGAAATGAGCGCCAGGCGTGGTGCCGCCCGGCGTATGAGCTCCGGGTCCTGGTAGGCCGAGCCGTGATGGGCGACCTTGAGGACGTCCACGCCTCCCAGTTCGGCGCCGGCCGGGGATCTCAACAAGGCCTGCTGGGCGGGTGGTTCGAGGTCGCCGAGCAGGAGCAGGGTCAGCCCGGCCGACCGTACGAACAGGGTGACGCTGGCATCGTTCGGGCCCTCCGGAGTCGGGGCCGGGCGCGGCGGCGGCCACAACACTCGCCAGTCGAGCGCCCCCGTACGCCGCCGCTCCCCCGCCACCGCCCGGGTCACCGGGATACGTCGGGCCGCCGCCTGCCGGTGCACGAACTCCGCCTGGTCCAGCGGCTCTTCGAAGCCCGTCGCCTCGATCGCGCCCACCGAACGCCCGCGCAGCACGCCCGGCAGCCCCGCCACATGGTCCGCGTGGAAGTGGGTCAGCACGACGAGGGGGATCCGGGTGATGCCCAGCGTGCGCAGGCATTGGTCGATGAGGACCGGGTCGGGGCCCGCGTCGACCACCACACCGGCGCCGTCGTCCGCCGCGAGCACCATCGCGTCGCCCTGTCCCACGTCGCACATCGCGAACCGCCAGCCCGGTGGCGGCCACCCCGTGATCACCCGGGTGAGCGGCGCCGGCTGCACCAGCACCAGCAGGAGCAGCACTACGCAGGCACCGCTCAGCCAGGGGTGCCTCAGGAGTCTCCGGCCGATGAGTACGAGCAGCACGGTCACGCAGGCGAGCAGCAGCGCGCCCGGCCAGCTGTCCGGCCAGTCCACGCCGGCGCCGGGCAGGGCGGCTCCGGTGCGGGCGATGTCCGCGATCCAGCCCGCCGGCCAACTCGCGCACCACGCCAGCGCCTTGGCGACCGGCATCGCCCACAGGGCCGTGGTCAGCGTCGCGAAGCCCAGCACCGTGGCGGGCGCGACCGCGAACTCCGCGAGCAGATTGCACGGCACCGCCACCAGGCTCACCCGAGCCGAGAGGACGACGACAACGGGCGCGCACACGGCCTGCGCCGCGCCCGCCGCGGCCAACGCCTCGGCGAGCCGCGGTGGGACCCGCCGCCTCTGGAGTGCGGCGCTCCACCTCGGGGCCAGGGTGAGCAGGGCGCCGGTCGCGAGTACGGAGAGCAGGAAGCCGTAACTCCGGGACAGCCAGGGGTCGTACAGCACCAGCAGCAGGACCGCCGTGGCCAGCGCCGGAATCAGCGACCTGCGGCGGCCGGTGGCGATGGCCAGCAACGCGATCGATCCGCAGGCCGCGGCCCGCAGCACACTCGGGTCCGGCCGGCACACGATGACGAAGCCGAGCGAGAGCGTGCCACCGAGTACGGCGGTCGCCCGCAGCGGGATGCCGAGTCTGGGGGCGAGGCCTCTGCGCTCGGCGTGCTGTGCACGACCCGGCGGTCCGATGAGCAGGGCGAGCAAGATCGTGAAATTGGCCCCGCTGACGGCCAGAAGGTGAGTGAGATCGGTCGCCTTGAACGCCTCGTCCAGCTCCGGCGTGATCCGCGAGGTGTCCCCCACCACCAGTCCCGGCAGCAACGCCCGCGCATCCGGCTCCAGCCCCTCGGTCGCCGCACGCAGCCCACCGCGCAGCTCCCCCGCGAACCGCTGCGCCCCCGACGGCTCCTCCACCACCTGCGGCGGCCCACTGTCCTGCACCCGCAACACTGCTGCGACCCGCCCTCCATCTCCCAACTCAGGCACGACCCGCGCCGCCACGCGCACCTTCGTGGAGGGCAGGAGGGAGAGCCAGGGCGAGCCGTGCGCCTTCCCGGAAGGGGCGCCGGATTCCGGTCCCGCCCCGGAACTGTCGCCGGACACCGCGGATTCCGAACCCGGCGACACGATCACCAGTACCGGTGTCCGCGTCGCCGTCACCGTCCCGTCCTGCTGCTCGATACGGCGGACCTCGGCGTTGAGCAGTACGGCGGTCGGGACGGCGTGGGCTCCCCTGATCCGCGGGCGGGTGAGCCGGGGGTCCGAGGTGACCACCACGTCGGCGGCCACCTCGGCGTACTGGCGCGCCAACTCAGGTACGGGGCCACGGCGCAGGTCCGCCCCGTGCAGCCCGCCGGAGGCAGCCGCTGCGGCCACGCAGAGCAGCACGGCGGCGACGGAGGCCTTCGGCCAGGTACGCCACAGGAGCCGCCGGGCGCGGTTGGGCTCCACCCCGCCATGTGTGTACTCCGGCTCACCGCGACTGCGCCTCCGGCCCGTGACCAGTAACGCGCCTGCCACGACCAGGCAGACGACCACCACACCGATGGTCCAGCCCGGTGACGCGCCCAGCGTCAGTGCCGCCGTCACCCATGCCGCCAGGGCGGGCGGCACCAACCGCAGGTCGGTCGGCCCCTCTTGACGAGGACGCGCGGCACCGCGCGGGTTCCCGGAGGCGGCGTGCACGGCCGGGCGGTCGGGCACGGCGGAATCGGGCACGGCGCGGCTGGGCGCTTGAACCTCCGGCCCGTTCATGGTCGTACGAGATTCTGCAGATCGGCGAAACGACGATCACCAATGCCGTTCACTTCCCGGAGTTCGTCGACCGAGCGGAAACCGCCGTGCTGCGTGCGGTAGTCGATGATGTGCTGGGCCAGCACCGGGCCGACGCCCGGCAATGTGTCGAGCTGCTCAAGGGTGGCCGTATTGAGGGCGACCGGAGCGGCCGCACCGGCGGCGGCTCCCCCGGGGCCCACAGCGCCCGAGGCACCAGCAGCTCCAGCGGCGCCCGTGCCTCCGGTCACGCCAACTCCCGCCCCGACAGGCGGAGCGCCGACCACCACCTGCTCACCGTCCACAAGAAGCCGGGCGCGGTTCAGCCCCACGGTGTCCGTGCCCGGGCGCACTCCTCCGGCGGCCCGCAGCGCATCCGCGACCCGGGAACCGGCCGGCAGCCGGTGGATACCGGGTTCGCGCACCTTGCCGCTGACGTCCACCACGATCGTGGTGCCGGCCGCACCCACGGGGTCCCGCGCGGCTGTTGAGGATCCGGGTGCCACCGCCGCTTCCTCATGCGGAGCCGGGGGTGCCGCCCGCACCACCTCCGGTGGACGCACGGGCTGGGTCCGGCCCGACCAGAAGTGCTGACCGGCGAAGACGGCGGCCACCACAAGCACCGCCGAGAGCGCGACCACGCTCTTCCGCTCCAGCCCGCATCTCGACTGCAGCCACAACGGCATCCGCTCCCGCACAGCAAGCCCAACCCGCTCCCGCCACGCGGTTTCAGCTCCGGCCAGAGCGTCGGCCCCGCCCTCGTGCCTGCCCGCCTCGGCGCCGGCGGCCCCAACCGCGTCGCCGCCAACCGCCCGGTCGCGATGGGCCACACGCGTCCTCGGACCACCGTCGGGCGGCGGCCCATACCCCAACCCCCGTCGCTCTCCCGCCCGTTCGGCGAAGATCGCCTCCGCGCGCAGGCGGAGCGCCTCCGCCGAGGCCTGGTGGCGGCGGACCCTGCTTCGGTAAGGGCGGCGGCGGTGCCGGATGCGGCCGTCGGAGACGGGGCCGCGGCCCGGGCCACTGGTAGCGGTCGTTGTCCGTGAAGCTGATCGAAGTGCCATGCGACGAGAATCGGGCACGACGACGCCCTCGCGATGATCTTGCTCAATTCCCGTGGATTACCACCCAGTTGTGGATAACTCCGTCACTCGCACGAGGCGCCTGACGGGGCGCCCGACACGGGCCCGACGAAGTGCCCACGCACCCAGCGCACGACTCCTCCACACGAACCACACACTTTGCGAGATACATCACAGTGAAAAACTTCACCGACCACTGTGAAACTCACCGAGGCGAGACCACAGCCCCCAGCAGCCCGGGCCCGGTATGCGCCCCGATGACCGCACCGACCTCGCTCACATGCAGATCGGCCAACCCCGGCACCCGCGCCCGCAACCGTTCCGCAAGCGCCGACGCGCGCTCAGGCGCGGCGAGATGATGGACCGCGATGTCTACCTGGGCACTCCCCGCCCGACCGGCCACAATCTCCTCGAGGCGGGCGATCGCCCTCGACGCGGTCCGCACCTTCTCCAGCAGTTCGATCCGGCCGCCGTCGAGCTCCAGCAGCGGTTTCACCGCCAGCGCGGACCCGAACAGGGCCTGCGCCGCCCCGATCCGGCCGCCCCGGCGCAGATAGTCCAGCGTGTCGACGTAGAAGTACGCGGACGTGCCGGCGGCCCGCTTCTCCGCCGCGGTCACCGCCTCGTCGATCGTGCCGTCCGCCTCCGCGGACTCGGCCGCGGCCAGGGCGCAGAAGCCGAGAGCCATGGCGACCATGCCCGTGTCCACGACCCGTACGGGCACCGGAGCCTCGCGCGAGGCGAGGACCGCCGCGTCGTACGTACCCGAGAACTCGGCGGACAGATGCAGCGAGACGATGCCGGTGGCGCCCGACTCGGCGACCTTGCGGTAGGTCTCGGCGAAGACCTCGGGGCTGGGCCGGGACGTGGTGACGGGGCGTCGCTTCTGCAGCGCCTGTGCCAGCGAGCGGGCCGAGATCTCGGTGCCCTCTTCGAGCGCCTGGTCACCGAGCACCACGGTCAGGGGCACCGCAGTGATGCCGTGGCGCTCCATCGTCCGCGGCGGCAGGTAGGCCGTTGAATCGGTGACGATCGCGACATGGCGGGACATGATCTGGAGATTACCCGCAGGAACCCGCGGACGGCAGCCCGGCACCAAGCGCTCCGCTGGAAGGGGCGGTTCGAAGCTGCGGGTTCGTTGTGGCTGGTCGCTCCCCCACTCTCGGCTCCTCCCCCAGTGCCTTAAGGGCCTGGGGGGACCCCCAGAGCGGGGGGACCCCCATCGCGGCGGAGCCGCACATTGATACAGCCCCGCGCCCCTAAGAGGCCTGCGGCCTCCCTGGGGGCGCGGTACCGCACCGGACTTCGCCAAGGCCGCTTCGGCGCCTGCCGCTGCCGAATCGGCCGGATCTCCTCGCGTTCCGGGCTCAAGTTCAAGTCGTGCTCTCCGGACGGGGTTTCTTCTCCCAGGGGTAGGTAGGCCGCGCTGCCGGCGGGGTGATGGCGGGCCGGGTGGGCGTGGGCTCCTCCGCGGCGGCCTCCTCGGCGGTGCGCGACGGCGCCGTGTCCGGCCAGGTCTGCTGGTCGCCCGCGGCGGCCGGTGCCTCCGGCCACGGGGGCGGCGGCGATGGGGGTCCCCCCTCGCGAGCGGAGCCGAGCGTGGGGGAGGGCGCCGGCTCCTTCGTCCAGTGCCGCAACGCGCCCGCCTCCATGTCTATCTGCTGGCTCAGTGAGTCCAGGTCGTCGCCCGCGAACCGCCGGGCCCGGTCGCGCGCCGCCGACCGCAGGGCGTCGGCCGACTTCGTGATCTGCTCCGTACGCTCCCGCAGCTTAGGCAGCTGTTCGACGAGGTGGGCCCTGTTCGGCTCGCGCTCCAGTCGCTTCATGTCGGCGTCCAGTTCGTGGCCGTGTGCGCTGAGTCGCTGGAAGAGGGCCAGGGACTCCTTCAGTGACTCGTCCTCGCCCACGCTCGCCTGCAGCGCGTCCTGGGTGGCACGCATCGACGTCCGCAAGGAGAGCCGCAGTTGGGCCAGCTCACCGAGCACTCCCGGCTGTGCGAGGGTCTTCGCCCTGAGCGTGGAGTCCTCCACCGTGCGGCGGGCCTGGGCGACGGTGCGGTCCACTCCGCGCTTGGCGGCGCCGACCGCCTTCACCGTCGCATACGTCCCCAGGACCACGAACAGCACGAAGATCAGCGCCACGATTGCTGCCACGGCTTCCATGACGATGTTCCTCTCGGGTCCTGCTTGTCGGTCTTGTCTGTACCGCTTCCAGGTCCTGCTTGAAGTGCCTGCGGGCTCTTCCACGGTAAACGGAAAAGGCAGGCCGAGGGTTCCAGCGGAACCCCCAACCTGCCCGTAGGGGACTACCCCGACCCGCGTTACGCAGGAACGATGTTCACCAGCTTCGGCGCCCGCACGATCACCTTGCGGATCCCCGCGCCGTCCAGCGCCGCCACGACCTTGTCGTCACCCAGCGCCGCCTTCTCCAGCTCCTCGTCGGAGATCGACGGGGACACCTCCAGGCGCGCCTTGACCTTGCCCTTGACCTGCACGACACAGGTCACGGTCTCGTCCACGACATACGCCGGGTCGGCCACCGGGAAGTCCTGGTGGACGACCGAGTCGGTGTGCCCCAGCTTGCGCCACAGTTCCTCGGCGATGTGCGGGGCCAGCGGCGCGACCAGCAGCACCAGGGACTCGGCGACCGTACGCGCGACCGGGCCCCCCGTCTTCGTCAGGTGGTTGTTCAGCTCGGTGACCTTGGCGATGGCGGTGTTGAAGCGCAGGCCCTCCAGGTCCTGGCGTACGCCGTCGATCGCCTTGTGCAGGGCACGCAGCGTGGCCTCGTCCGGCTCGCCGTCCACGACCGTCACCGCGCCGGTGGCCTCGTCCACGACGTTGCGCCACAGCCGCTGCAGCAGCCGGAACTGGCCCACCACCGCGCGCGTGTCCCACGGCCGCGACACGTCCAGGGGGCCCATCGCCATCTCGTACAGACGC
Source organism: Streptomyces flaveus (assembly GCF_014647675.1). Lineage (GTDB taxonomy): Bacteria > Actinomycetota > Actinomycetes > Streptomycetales > Streptomycetaceae > Streptomyces > Streptomyces flaveus. The sequence goes on from NZ_BMPQ01000001.1 coordinate 182,982, forward strand.
AGCGTGTCCGCCCCGTACTCGGCGCTGATCTCGTCCGGAGTGACCGCGTTCTTCAGGGACTTGCCCATCTTGCCCAGCAGCCGGGTGACCTTCTCGCCCTCGTAGTAGTACGCGCCGTCGCGCTCCTCCACATCGGCGGCGGGCACCGCGATGCCCCGGCTGTCGCGGTAGACGAAGGCCTGGATCATGCCCTGGTTGTACAGCTTGTGGAACGGCTCGGCCGACGAGACGTGCCCCAGGTCGTACAGGACCTTGGACCAGAAGCGCGCGTACAGCAGGTGCAGTACGGCGTGCTCCGCGCCGCCCACGTACAGGTCGACGCCGCCGTGCGGCATGCCGTCGCGCGGGCCCATCCAGTAGCGCTCGTTCTCCGGGTCGACCAGCTTCTCGGAGTTGTGCGGGTCCAGGTAGCGCAGCTCGTACCAGCAGGAACCGGCCCAGTTGGGCATGGTGTTGGTCTCACGGCGGTACTTGCGCGGGCCGCGGCCGTCGCCCAGGTCCAGGGTGACGTTCACCCAGTCCTGGTTGCGGGACAGCGGGGTCTCCGGCTCGGTGTTCGCGTCGTCCGGGTCGAAGGTGCGCGGCGAGTAGTCCTCGACCTCCGGCAGCTCCAGGGGCAGCATCGACTCGGGCAGCGGGTGGGCGATGCCCTCCTCGTCGTAGACGATCGGGAAGGGCTCGCCCCAGTAGCGCTGGCGGCTGAACAGCCAGTCGCGCAGGCGGAAGTTGACGGTGCCCTCGCCGATGCCCCTGCGCTCCAGCCACTCGGTGATGCGGGCCTTGGCCTCGACGACGCCCAGGCCGTCCAGGGAGACGTCCTCACCGGAGGAGTTCACGATCTTCGCGTCGTACGAGACGAACGCGTCGTCCCAGGTCGACGGGTCCGTGCCCCGGTCGTCGTTGGGCTCGACCACGCAGCGGATCGGCAGCTCGAAGGCGCGCGCGAACGCGAAGTCGCGGGTGTCGTGCGCCGGGACGGCCATGATCGCGCCGGTGCCGTAGCCCATCAGTACGTAGTCGGCGATGAAGACGGGCACCTGTTCGCCGCTGACCGGGTTGGTGGCGTACGAGCCGGTGAAGACGCCGGTCTTGTCCTTGGCCTCGGCCTGCCGCTCGACGTCGGACTTGGAGGCGGCCTGCGCGCGGTAGGCGGCGACGGCCTCGGCCGGGGTCGCGTGGCCGCCGGTCCACACCTCGTGCGTGCCCTCGGGCCATTCCTGGGGCGTGAACTTCTCGACCAGCGGGTGCTCGGGGGCCAGCACCATGTAGGTCGCGCCGAACAGGGTGTCCTGGCGCGTGGTGAAGACCGTGATGTTCTCGCCGTCGATCGGGAAGTCGACGCGGGCGCCCTCGGAGCGGCCGATCCAGTTGCGCTGCTGCAGCTTGATGGCCTCGGGCCAGTCCAGCTCCTCCAGGTCGTCCAGCAGCCGGTCGGCGTACGCGGTGATGCGCATGTTCCACTGGCGCAGCTTGGCCTTGAAGACGGGGAAGTTGCCGCGCTCGGAGCGGCCGTCCGCGGTCACCTCCTCGTTCGCCAGTACGGTGCCCAGGCCGGGGCACCAGTTGACGGGCGCGTCGGAGGCGTACGCCAGCCGGAACCCGCTCAGGACGTCAGCGCGCTCGGTGGCCGTCAGCTCATTCCAGGAACGCCCACCGGGCACCGCTCGCTCGCCGCTCTCGAACCGGTCGACCAGCTCGGCGATCGGGCGGGCCTTCTTCGCCTCGTCGTCGTACCAGGAGTTGAAGATCTGCAGGAAGATCCACTGGGTCCACTTGTAGTAGTCCGGGTCGATCGTCGCGAACGACCTGCGGTTGTCGTGGCCCAGGCCCAGCCGGCGCAGCTGCACCTGCATGTTCTTCATGTTGGCTTCGGTGGACGCGCGCGGGTGTGTGCCGGTCTGCACGGCGTACTGCTCGGCGGGCAGGCCGAAGGCGTCGAAGCCCAGGGTGTGCAGGACGTTGTGGCCGGTCATGCGCTGGTACCGGGCGTACACATCGGTGGCGATGTAGCCCAGGGGATGGCCGACGTGCAGGCCCGCACCGGAGGGGTACGGGAACATGTCCATGATGAACTTCTTGGGCTTGGCCACCCGGGCGGGGTCAGCGGCCAGGTCGCCGGTGGGGTTGGGCGCCGCGTAAGTGGCGTTCGCCTCCCAGAAGTCCTGCCAGCGTGCCTCGATCTCGTTGGCCATGGCGGCCGTGTAGCGGTGCGGCGCCACCACCTCGGAGGCAGCGGCGGGGTTCGTCTCGCTCATGATCCTCAAAGCTCCATCGATCGTCTCTGCCAGCGGCTTGGGAAATGAAAAAGCCCCTCGCACAGGAGGGGTCGCCGCGCTGAGTCCGGCCACGAATTCGTCGAGGGCCGGTACGGGTCAGCGCGGCTCGCTAAGCAGAAGGCGTACGGCACGCATGGCGTCAGGGTACCGCAGCCGCCGAGTGGGCCGCGACGGAGATTTCGGGGGCACATGACACGGCGTGCCACACTCTTGTTGCGGCACCCAAAGCTGAACAAAGGTCAAGGGTTACTCGGCGTAAGGGAATCTAAGGGACATCACAACTCCCTCAGGACCCTTAGATAACAGCGCAATAACTCAAACCTCGTACCCCTCGGTATGTCTCGGCCTAGAGTGCGGCATCGGGACCGCTTCCCCGAACTGTTTGGGAGACACCCCCCATGAACACTCGACGCAGTAACAGCCCGGTTCCCCGACCGGGCTGCTCGGCCCCCGGTGGGATCACCGCAGCCGCGTTGTCGCTCATACCCTTCGTCGTGATGTTGGGAGGCAGGTCGTGACGGACGACAGCACGGTGGATGACTCGTTCGCCGCGTTCCTCGACTTCGGTACAGGCGTCCTGTCCCTCGTCTGCCTCAGCGCCTCGGTGATCTGGGGGCTCGTCGCCCAGGACAGGATCTTCCTCGACGCCCGCCAGCGGATGCTGGCGCAGGCGGTGCACCGGACCACCGCGGTCGCCGCGGTCGTGTTCCTCTTCGTGCACATCGGGACCAAGCTGGCGCTGGACCACACCTCGTGGATCGCCGCGATCATCCCGTTCGGACTCGTCGGCTCGAACGACGAGATGCTGGGCAGGGCCTTCCTCATCGGTCTGGGCACCCTGGCCAGCCTGATGATGATCTTCGTGGCCATCACCGGCATCCTGCGCAATCGCTTCGCGGCCTCGGCACCCGTCGCGTCCCGCTGGCGCATGATGCACAGCCTGGCCTACCCGGCCTGGTGCTTCGCGCTGCTCCACGGCCTGTTCGCCGGCCGCCAGGCGAAACCGATCTTCGTGATCCTTTACGTCCTGAGCCTGGTGGCGGTCGGCGGGGCGCTGGCCCTGCGGGCGTCCCCGCCGCCGTTCAGGCGCAAGGTCGCCCAGGGCATCCGGGAACTGATCGGCAACAACAACGGCGGACTACGCGCGGAGCCCCCGGGGCGTCGTACCGCGGCCGAGGCCCGGCAGACGGGCGGCGCCGGTTCACGTCCGGGCTTCCCGGAGGGGAAGGTGCCCCGGCAGCGGACAGGTCCCCCGCCGAACGCCTCGCTGTACGACACCGGCCAGCGCGCCGCCCTCACGGACACAGGGGCGGGCGCCTCGCTGTACGACACCGGTCAGCGCGCCGCGTTCACGGACACCGGATCCAACCCGCTCACCGACACCGGCGGCTTCTCGGCCGCCTACCGCGCCGTGTCCAACACCGGCAGCATCCCGCGCATCCAGGACCCCCTCGGCCAGCCCGAGCCGCAGCGCATGCAGGGGCTCCCGACGGACATGCAGCCCACGGAGGCGATCCCGCGCGTCGAGGACAACGCCCCGCGCTGGCCGGCCCCGTCCCCGCCGCTGTACGAGGCCCCGCCGCGCCCCTCCGAGACACCCAACACGTACAACGGCCCGGTCTACGACACGGGCAACATGCCCTACGTGACTCCCGGCACCCCCTCGCCGTACGGAAACAATGATTTCTACGGCACCGGTGAGTCGAACGACCCCCTTGGTACGTACAACCCGAATGACACGTACGACAGCGGTCCCGCCACTGAAACGCTGCCCGGTGCTTACGACGCACCCAGCTCCGGCGAACCCTGGAACGCGCCTTCCGGAGGCTTTTAGTGAACGCCGCTCTCCCCGATGTCCCCGAGGTCCGTGTGGTCGGACTTCCCCAGCTCACCTCGGGTTTCGACCTGGTCGAAAGACTCGATCTGGACATGCACCTCAAGGTGCACGGTCCGCTCGAGCCGATGGGCGGAGAACAGCTCGCGCAACTCGCCGAGCGCATATCCCTGAAGGGCCGCGGCGGCGCGGGCTTCCCCTTCCACAAGAAGCTGCGGTCGGTCGCCGAGTCGGCGATCAAGCGTGGCGTGAGGCCCGTGGTCGTCGTCAACGGCAGTGAGGACGAGCCTGCCTGCCGCAAGGACACGGTGCTGATCAACCGTGCTCCGCACCTCATCCTCGACGGCGCCCTGCTGGTCGCGGAGGCACTCGGTGCCCGCACCCTCGTGGTCGGTGTGACCCGCGAGTCCACCCAGCAGTCCATGGAGGCCGCACTCGCCGAGCGGGGCCTGAACAACCGGCGCGGCTCTGTCCTCCGCGCGCGTGTGCAGCGCAATCCGGTACGGATGGTGACCGGCGCCGCCGCCTCGCTGATCCGCTCCATCGACGGCGGTCCCGCGATCCCGCCCGGCCGCAAGGTCAGCGCCTCACAGACCGGCGTCGGCGGTGCTCCCACGCTGCTGTCCAACGCCGAGACGTTCGCCCAGCTGGCGATCGCCGCCCGCATCGGCTCCGAGCGCTACGGCAACACCGGCCTGTACGACGAGCCCGGCACCGTCATGGTCACCGTCTCCGGCGCCGTCGCCCGCCCCATGGTGATCGAGATGCCCACCGGGGTGCCGCTGCGGTACGTCCTCCAGCTCGCCGGCGCCCCGCCGGTCCCTCAGGGCGTGCTGACCGGCGGCTACCACGGCAAGTGGATCGACGCGGCCACGGTCAACGAGGCGATCGTCTCGCGTGACTCCCTTGCGGCGGTGGGCGGTTCGCTCGGCGCGGGCGCGATCCTCCCGATCAGCCAGGAGACCTGCCCGCTGGGCGAGTCGCTGCGCGTGGCGCAGTGGCTGGCCGAGGAGAGCGCGGGACAGTGCGGTCCCTGCTACCTCGGTCTGCCCGCCGCCGCACGAGGCATGGAGGACATCCTCAACGGCGGCGGCCCCGCCGCCCTGGAAGCGGTCAAGCAGGTCGCTCACGCCGTGAAGCGGCGCGGTGCGTGCTCGCACCCGGACGGCTCCGCGATGTTCCTCGAGTCGACCCTCAAGGCGTTCACCGACGACCTGGCCGCGCACGTCCTCGGCAACGGCTGCGGCAGGCCCGTGGAGGGCGTACTGCCGCTCTTCGAGGGCGGCGGCGTCCCGACCGGTGTCCCGGGCGGCCAGGGACAGTTGGAGGCGGGTCCCAGCCGGCAGAAGATCTACGTCGACTGGACGCTATGCCGGGGCCACGGCCTGTGCGCCGACATCCTCCCCGAGGTCTTCGAACTGGGCGCCGACGGCTTCCCGACCGTCGCCCAAGCGCAGGTGCCGCGCTACGCCGAGCAGAAGGCCATGCGCGCCGTACGCCGCTGCCCGGCGCTCGCGCTGCGCATCGAGGAGGACAACTCCGGGGGCCCGGCCCGCAACAACCTGCCCGTCCTGTCGCAGCGCGGCCAGGGCCGTGGCCGCCGCGCGCTCGGCAGCGGCCGCTGAACGCGACGTAACGACGCACGAGGCAGTACGCACAGAAGAGGGCGGGCCATCCGATCGGATGGCCCGCCCTCTTCTGATCTCTTCATCTGCTGTGGAGCTAAGGAGATTTGAACTCCTGACCCCCTGCATGCCATGCAGGTGCTCTACCAACTGAGCTATAGCCCCTTGCCTGGTGGTCCGCCCGGTCGCCCGCGCGGCGACGCCAACATTACACGGTCCTACCGGTGCACCACCAAATCGTTTACGGGGCGCACGGACCAGGCCAGGACAGGTCCCGACCCCCGCCCCGGGTCAGGCCGTGGCGAACGAATAGAACCGCTTGAGCGTGCAGTGCTCGTCGAGAAGCCGGCCGTAGATCGGCTCGCCCTCCAGCTCGCGGTACGTCTCGATCGGGTCGCCTTTTATGATCAGCGCCCGCGCACATTCCTCGCACCAGTACTGGTAGTCGTGGTTGACCGGTTCCATGTCGCGGACGATGGGCGTACCACTGCCGCACCAATCGCACTTCCGCCTGTGTGCACCCATCGTCAGCTCCAGCTGTGGCCGCAGGCCGTGCACACGTAGGAAACCCCGCCGTTGTCACCGAGAACCAGGGCGACGTGGGCCGAACCACAGGAAGGGCAGTCGAGGCGGGTGATCCGGTCCCGTATCACCTCTGCGTCGAGGAGGTCGTCGACCTCCCCGAGGATGCTCGCAGGCATCGCCACTCCTCCCGTCGGGCCGCGCCCCCTTCCGGCCGTTTGATTCTGCCACGGCCGGACCAATACGGTCAGCGACGCCTTCGTACCAGTCCGGCCACGGCACCCGCGACACCTGTCGCGGACAGCGCGAACGTACACACGAGGAGCGCCTCTGAAGAGGTATACGCCTCCGGGGCCCAAGTGACTCAAGCCGGTTCAAGAAGACTGTGCTGATCGACAACGAAAAATCCCGCTCCCCTGTGGGGAACGGGATCCTCGCGCCGGAGCGCTTGGGTGGAGCTAAGGAGATTTGAACTCCTGACCCCCTGCATGCCATGCAGGTGCTCTACCAACTGAGCTATAGCCCCTCGCGTTCACCCGCCGGGGCGGGCTGAACAAGAGGAACTTTATCCTGCGGCCTGCCGGAAAGTGAAATCCGGGTCCATGGGTCTACGGGCACGGGTCCACGGACACCTGGAGCCGAGGCCCACCGTCGATGATCTCCGTGCCAGTCGCCGTCTGACGGGGTCAGTCGTCGTCTCCCAGGACCGGCTCCGGCAGCGTGCCCGCGTTGTGCTCCAGCAGGCGCCAGCCGCGGGCGCCCTCGCCCAGGACGGACCAGCAGCAGTTGGAGAGACCGCCGAGGCTTTCCCAGTGGTGGGAGTCGAGGCCGAGGAGGCGGCCGATGGTGGTGCGGATGGTGCCGCCGTGGCTGACCACCACGAGCGTGCCGTCGTCGGGGAGCTTCTCGGCGTGCCGGAGCACCACGGGGGCGGCTCGTTCGGCGACCTCGGTCTCCAGTTCGCCACCGCCACGGCGCACCGGCTCACCGCGCTTCCACGCCGCGTACTCGTCGCCGTAGCGCGCGATGATCTCCTCGTGCGTCAGCCCCTGCCAGACACCCGCGTACGTCTCGCGCAGGCCCTCGTCGTGGGTCACGTCCAGGGCGGTGAGGGCGGCCAGTTCGCCCGCCGTGTGGGCCGCCCGCTTCAGGTCCGAGGCGACGATCGCGGCGGGCTTCAGGGAGGCGAGCAGCCGGGCGGCGCGGCGGGCCTGCTCGATGCCGATCTCGGTGAGCTCGACGTCGGTCGTGCCCTGGAAGCGGCGCTCCACGTTCCACGAGGTCTGTCCGTGACGCCACAGGATGACCCGGCGACCCCGGCCGGCCTTCTGCCCGGTCTCGGACAGCGGCCTGCCGTCCGCCGAGGCCTCCGCTCCCGCGCTCAACGCAGCTCACCGTCCAGTCCGGCGTCCTGAGCCTCCTGGTGCTTGGCGTGCTCGGCGGCCTTGCCGCGGGTGGCCTTGGCGTCGGCGGGCAGCTCGAGCTCCGGGCAGTCCTTCCAGAGCCGCTCCAGGGCGTAGAAGACGCGCTCCTCGCTGTGCTGGACGTGCACCACGATGTCGACGTAGTCGAGCAGGATCCAGCGGGCGTCGCGGTCACCTTCGCGGCGCACCGGCTTGGCGTCGAGTTCCTTGTTCAGCCGCTCCTCGATCTCGTCGACGATCGACTTGACCTGGCGGTCGTTGGGCGCGGAGGCCAGCAGGAAGGCGTCCGTGATCGACAGCACGTCGCTGACGTCGTACGCGATGATGTCGTGCGCGAGCTTGTCGGCGGCCGCCTGCGCGGCGGCGGTGATGAGCTCGAGAGAGCGGTCAGTGGCGGTCACTACCAAGGCTTTCCGTCGGCGGTCAGGTCTCCCCGAGGGGATACCCCAAGGGTCTCACGGACCGCCGACAGCACCTCACGGATTAGTCCGCCGAGCCGCCCACCCTCACTGACCCGCCGAGCCGCCCACTTCGTAGTCCTGCCCGAGCACCACCGACACCTCCGCGTTCGAGGCGCCCTTGCCCTTCTTCACGGAACTGGCCGGCAGCCCCAGCGTCTTGGCGACCTCCACCGCGTCCGCCTTCTGCGCGGCGTCGGCATAGGTGATCCGGGACGCCGTCTGGGCGGCATCGGCCTTGCCGGCGTCGACGAAGGCGTAGCCGCCGTTGAGCAGGACGACGCGGGCCTGCTCGGTGGCATCCTCCTTGCCGGTGGCGTTGCGGATGCCGACCTGGACGGCTGCGTCCTTCTCGGGGCTCTTCGCGGTCCCGCCGAGTACGTCCTTGACCACGCTGTCGCTCGCCTTCGTACTCAGCCTGCCGTCCGACTGGACCGGCAGCAGCACGGACTTGTAGTCGCCGCCCTTGGCGTGGTCCGCGAGCTTGGCGAGGAAGGTGCCCAGGTCCTTGTCGGTCAAGGGGGGCTCGATGATCTGCGCGAGCGTCTGCACGGTGGTCGTCGCGGCCTGCGGATCCGACGACACCTTGCGCAGCACGCCCTGCATGACCTGCCCGAACCGCTGCAGCTGCGCGCTCTGTGACTCCCCGGAGCCACGGTAGGTGGCGTATGCGATGGCCATCTTTCCGCTGAGCGTCTGGTCCTCGCCCTTGTTGACCAGGGGTGCTTCGCCCTTCCTCTTGGCGTCGGGGTCCGGCACGGCCGCGTTGGTGTCGATGTCGATGTTGCCGACGAGGTCGACGAGGTTGCTGAGGTAGGGGGTGTCGAGGCGCCAGGTGCCCTCGATGTCCGTGCCGAGCACGGTGTCGATCGCGTCGCGCGTCCCGGAGGTGCCGTCGTCGTCCACGGACTTGGCGAGCGTGGTCGTGGTGCCGTTGTCGTCCGCCACGGAAAGGGAGTTGGGGACCAGGACGGTGGTTCCCTGCTTGGTGGTGGTGTTGTTGACGAGCAGCGCGGTCGAGGTGCCGCCGCCCTTGGTGTTGTGCAGGTGGACGACTATCACGTCGCGGTTCTGGGCGCCCGCGGCCGTCGCGGTGCCGGTCTTCGCATCCGAGGACGTGCCGGGCAGCTTCCCCGCGTACCAGAGGTAGCCGACGCCGCCGGCGGCGACCAGGGCGAACACCACGACCAGGGCGACGACGCGACCGCGAGCCCGGCGGCGGGCCTCCTCGCGCCGCTCGGTGCGGTTCTCGGTGAACTTCAGCCAGTCGATGACGTCTTCGGAGTCGTCGGTCGGCTCCTCGACGAAGGTGAACTGCTCGGTGCGGTAGTCCCGTTCACCCCGCTGCCCGTCCGCCGACTCCTCGGCCGCCGTGCGCTCCGGGGGCCCCGCCTGCTGCGGGATGTAGGCGGTCTGCTCGGCGACGCGCGGCTGCTGACCGCTGCCCGCGGGCTGCCCGTAGGGGTCGTACGAGGCCGGAGGGATCGGAGCGGGCCCCTGAGCAGTCGCGCCGTACGGGTCGTACGAGCCCTGCGAGCCGTATGAGTCGTACGAGGCGCCGGACTGCTGATGGCCGTTGCCGGTGTCGTACGACGGCGCCTGCTGCTGCCCGTTCGTGTACGGGTCGTACCCGTACCCCTGCTGCTGTGAGCCGTAGGTGTCGTACCCCTGCGGCGGCTGGGAAGACGATGGCACCTGCCGGTACACCGGCTGGCCGAATTCGTCGTATCCGACGAGCTCGTAACTCTGATCACCTTGGTAACTCTGGTCGCCCCCGTACCCAGCGTCGTATCGGTCGTTCACCGGTGCCCCTCTCGGCTCACTCGCCTCACTCGCCGCGGTACAGCTCACGCTTGTCGATGTAGCGCACCACACCGTCCGGCACCAGATACCAGACCGGGTCACCCTTGGCGACCCTCGCTCGGCAGTCCGTGGACGAGATGGCGAGCGCGGGGACCTCGACGAGCGAGACACCGCCCTCCGGGAGCCCTGGGTCGGTCAGCGCGTGGCCGGGCCGGGTGACCCCGATGAAGTGCGCGAGGGAGAACAGCTCTTCGGCATCGCGCCAGGTGAGGATCTGGGCGAGCGCATCGGCGCCGGTGATGAAGAAGAGATCGGTGTCGGGGTTGAGCGCGCGCAGATCGCGCAGCGTGTCCGTGGTGTACGTCGGGCCGCCGCGGTCGATGTCGATACGGCTCACCGAGAACTGCGGGTTCTCGGCGGTCGCGATGACCGTCATCAGATAGCGGTCCTCGGCCGGGGAGACCTTGCGGTCGGTCTTCTGCCACGGCTGTCCGGTCGGCACGAACACCACCTCGTCGAGGTGGAACTGCGCGGCGACCTCACTGGCCGCGACGAGGTGGCCGTGGTGGATCGGGTCATACGTTCCGCCCATGACGCCGAGGCGGCGCTTGCCCGGGTTCGACGGGCCGGGGGCCGGGCTGTTGCCCTGGCCCCTCACCGGACCGTTTGGCATGTCCTGCTCTCCCATGCGTGCAGACCTTACCGGCCCGGTCCCTGAGCCCCGCCCCGCGGACGTCAGCGGTCCCGGTTGAAGCGGGTGGTGATCCACAGCAGCAGAAGGAGGACGAAGAGCGCGCCGCCGCCGGTCAGGTAGGGGCTGAGGCTCTCGTGGCCGCCGCCGTGCTCCTCGCCCTCGGCGGCGAGGTGGACCAACTGGGCAGCGGTGCTGTGGAAGCTCATCTTCGGCAGAACCTATCCGGTGTGGGCGGGATGCGGGATACAGACGTATGGCCATCGTAAGCGGGCGCCGCCGCCCGGATCACGTCGGCTCCGTCACGCCGACCCCATCACGCCGACTCCGACACGCCGACCCCATCACGCCGGATTCCGCTACCGGGAACTTCGGCCGGGTCTCAGTCGTCCCGCTTGTAGCCACGCAGCAGGAACCAGGCAACCAAAACGCAGCCGACGACCATCACTATGAGCACGACACGGAGCAGATTCCCGGGTCCCTGCTGCTGCGCGGCGCTCGCTGCCTCGGCGAGCCAGGCTTGGGGGTGGTGCTCCATGACGTGCGACTCCTTCGCTGTACTGCACGTCCACGGTATATCCGCCTAGGCTGTACCCCGCCTTGGGGGCACAGGAGGCAACAGACGCATGGGGGACCACATGCCAGAAGAAAGCCACGAGAACGTACCGAGCAGGCAGCGCAGGCGCTTCGAGGGGATCTCCTCCCGGGCGTACGAACACCCCGCGGACCGCTCGGCCCTGGTCGCCCTGCGCAAGCTCAGCGGCTTCGACACGGTGTTCAAAGCGCTCAGCGGACTGCTCCCGGAGCGCAGCCTGAGGCTGCTGTTCCTGTCCGATTCCGTACGGGTCTCGGACGCCCAGTTCGCGCACCTGAACGACATGCTGCGGGACGCCTGTTACATCCTGGACCTGGAGAAGGTCCCGCCGATGTACGTGAGCCAGAACCCCCAGCCGAACGCGATGTGCATCGGCATGGACGAGCCGATCATCGTCGTCACCACCGGACTGGTCGAGCTGCTCGACGAGGAGGAGATGCGGGCCGTCATCGGCCACGAGGTCGGCCACGCGCTGTCCGGCCACTCGGTGTACCGCACCATCCTGCTGTTCCTCACGAGCCTCGCGCTGAAGGTGGCCTGGATCCCGCTCGGCAACCTCGCGATCATGGCGATCGTGACGGCCCTGCGCGAGTGGTTCCGCAAGTCGGAGCTGTCCTCGGACCGCGCGGGCCTCCTGGTCGGCCAGGATCTGCAGGCCTCGATGCGCGGCCTGATGAAGATCGCGGGCGGCAACCACCTGCACGAGATGAACGTGGACGCGTTCCTCGCCCAGGCCGAGGAGTACGAGGCCGGGGGCGACCTCCGCGACTCCGTCCTCAAGATCCTCAACGTCCTCCCCCGCTCCCACCCCTTCACCACGGTGCGCGCCGCCGAGCTGAAGAAGTGGGCCGAGTCCCGCGAGTACCAGCGGATCATGGACGGCCACTACCCGCGCCGCGACGAGGACCGCGACACCAAGGTCACGGACTCCTTCCGCGAGTCGGCCTCCGCCTACGCCACCCACGTGCGCAGCTCCAAGGACCCGCTGATGAAGCTGGTCACGGACATCGCGGGCGGCGCGGGCGACATCGGTGGCCGGGTACGGCGCGGGTTCGGGGGCTTCGCGAGCAGCACGGGCGGCTCGAGCGGCTCCCCCAAGGACCGTCCGCAGGACGACCGTCCCGACGACGAAAGCCCCAACGGCAGCAGCTGATCACACCCTGGGCTGCGCACTGGCCGACAGCGACCCGCACAGCGCCGTGGCACTGCCCGTCGCGTACGGGTCGGTGCCGGCCGGTCCGCCCGCCTTGGCCGTCTGCCCCGCGAGCAGCGGGCGCAGTCGGCTCGTCGCGTCCTCGGCGCAGGCGAGCGGCCCGGCCTGAACGTACGAGACGACGAGCTCGGCCTGGTGCATCCGCAGATCGTCGCGGTCGAACCGGAAATGCAGCTCGCGCCGCACGGTGAACAGCGAGGCCTTGGCACCGTCCTCCGAGCCCGTCGGCCGCAGCGCGTAGACGAAGGTGTGGTCGGCCGTCACCTCAAGGGTGTCGGAGTCGGTCTCGGCGGCCTGCAGCGTGCCCTGCACCCGGATCCTGGGGTCGGCCAGCTGGGCGTGGGTGGGGTCGAAGCGGACCAGCCAGCCGGTGGGCGCGTGCCGCCCGTCCGCGGTCGGACGGTCGAAGCTCTGGTCGAACTGGTCGAGCTGCTGCGGATCGAGCAGGATCCGTACGGGCCGGGTGGCGCCGCCGGTGAGCACGTCCGGGTCGAGCGCCGACTCGACGAGGTAGTCCTTCGCCGTGGTGAGCGCGGTGACGACCTGGCTGTCCGAGAAATGGGCGGTGCGCCGGGAGGCGGGCATCGTGATCCCGTCGGCGCCGATACGGAACTGATCGGCCGGGCTGCGCGCGTACAGCAGCCCGGTGTCGGCGGTGCCGGGCACCGCGCCCTGCGGCGCCAGGGGGATGACCGTCATCCGCAGCGGCTCGGGCGGCTTCGCGGCGGGCGTCTGATACGGGTGACGTACACCCATGTAGATCGCCGTGCCGAAAGCGACGGCGATCAGCAGGACGAGGATCAGTGCCTGCCGGGACAGGCCGCGACGTATCGGCGGGCGGCGGCGTACGGCCGGGGTGTGGTCGGTGATCCGCTCCTGCGCGGAGAACTCCTGGAGACGGGCAGCTCGAACGAACGACTCGTCGAAGACGACGGATCGATACTCTTCCTCACCACCACCGGGAGCGCCGTCGGGTGTCCCCTCCGGTGGGTCTCCTAGCCCGCCCATACTTTCAGAGTAGGTCTCTGGGACCTCACGTAAACGCTGCCGTACACGTCAAGTTCAAGGCGTACGCGGTTCCGCCGGGACGGGTGGCTGGGAGAAGTCGGCCGAAGCCGAGGGGCGCGTTCGGCTGCCTTGTTCCACGCCCGTCGAGGCGGGCGGCGAAATCTGGGGCTGGCGGCCCGAGGAAGCACCCCGGTAGACCGCCGTGAAGGCGAGCGCGACCATGCCGATGCCCATCAGGAGAGCGAGCATCCAGGCGACGGGGCGGTGCCAGCGGGCCTGCTTTCCGTACGTCCCCGAGTGGCCGTAGCGACCGTCGAGGGCGTCACGGTCGTCGAGATCGTCCAGGTCCGGATCATGGCCGAAGTCGTGGCGACCGTCGGGTCCCCACCCGTCTTCGTACCGCTCGTCATCACCGCGCGCGCGGTGGGTGCGCCCCCGGCGCGCCTCGGCCTCGGAGGCCTCCGCGCGGGCCTGCGCGGCGGCAAGGAGGCGTTCGACGGCGGTCGGCTCATGGACCGTGGCCGCCCGTATGAAGGCCTCGTCGAAGACCACGGAGGCGAACTCTTCGTCCGAGCCTCCGCGGTCGCGGTCGTCGTCGGGCTCCCAGCCGTCAGGAAACGGCGTGCCCCCCACGTCCTCCGGCACAGATCCAGAGTAGACCTGAGGGTTCAATTTGGGCAGACGGTATGGAGATTCATCCACCTGGCGAGACAGCTTCTTCGGGACCCGGCCGAGGGGCCTGCTCAGCGCCGGATGTGTCCGTCGCCCGTGACGATGTACTTCGTGCTCGTCAGCTCCGGCAGCCCCATCGGGCCCCGCGCGTGCAGCTTCTGCGTGGAGATGCCGATCTCGGCGCCGAAGCCGAACTGGCCGCCGTCCGTGAAGCGCGTGGACGCGTTCACGGCGACCGTCGTGGAATCGACCAGTTGGGTGAAGCGGCGGGCGGCCGGCTGGGAGGTGGTGACGATGGCCTCGGTGTGGCCGGAACTCCACAGCCGGATGTGCGCCACGGCCTTGTCCAGGGAGTCGACGACGGCGGCGGCGATGTCGTACGAAAGGTATTCGGTGTCCCAGTCGTCGGTGGTGGCCTCGACGACGGTGGCCTTGGAGCCCTTGGCGTACGCCAGCACCCGCTCGTCGGCGTGCACGGTGACCCTGGCCTCGGCGAGGGCGTCCAGGGCGCGCGGCAGGAACTCGGGGGCGATGTCCTGGTGCACGAGGAGCGTCTCGGCGGCGTTGCAGACGCTCGGCCGCTGCGCCTTGGAGTTGATCAGGATCTCGATCGCCATGTCGAGGTCGGCGTGCGCGTCCACGTACACGTGGCAGTTGCCGGTGCCGGTCTCGATGACCGGGACGATGGACTCCTGCACGACGGTATGGATCAGGGAGGCGCCGCCGCGCGGGATGAGTACGTCGACGAGGCCGCGGGCGCGCATCAACTCCTGTACGGATTCGCGGCTTTCGCCCGGTACGAGCTGTACGGCGTCGGCGGGCAGTCCCGAGCCGCCGACGGCGTCGCGCAGCACGCGCACGAGGGCGGTGTTGGAATCGTACGCGGAGGACGAGCCGCGCAGCAGTACCGCGTTGCCGGACTTCAGGCAGAGCGCGGCGGCGTCGACCGTGACGTTCGGGCGGGCTTCGTAGATGATCCCGACGACGCCGAGCGGTACGCGGACCTGGCGCAGGTCGATGCCGTTCGGGAGCGTGGAGCCTCGGACGACCTCGCCGACCGGGTCGGGCAGCGCCACCACGTCGCGTACGTCGGAGGCGATGGCGCGGATCCGCTCGGGCGTGAGCGTGAGCCGGTCGACGATGGACTCGCTGGTGCCGGCCTCACGGGCGCGCTCGACGTCCTTGGCGTTGGCCTCGACGATTTCGCTCGTACGGACCTCCAGGGCGTCCGCGATCGCGAGCAGCGCGTCGTCCTTCTCGGCCCGCGGCAGCGGAGCGAGATCGGCGGCGGCGGACTTGGCGCGGTAGGCGGCCTGGGTGACCGGGGACATCGAGTCGTACGGCGAGAGCGTGGTCATGGAGGAAGCGTAATGCGCTACTGGCCACCGTCCAGCCGGTGTTCCACACCCCGAGACAGGCTCAAAACGGGTGTACACCTACGGGGGTGGCGGGCTGTGGGCCGTAGCCCTCGGCGATGCGCTGGTGGTAGGTCTCGCGGTCGATGACCTCCAGGCCGACGATCTCCCAGGGCGGGAGTTTCGCGGTCTGCCGGTGTTCGCCCCACAGGCGCAGCGCGACGGCCGCGGCGTCGTGCAGGTCGCGGGCCTCTTCCCAGTAGCGGATCTCCGCGTGGTCGCCGGCGTACCGGCTGGTCAGCAGAAAGGGGTGGTCGTGGGCGAGCTGTTCGAGCGATCGCCTGACGTCGTTCAGCGGGGCCTCGTCGCCCGAGACGCTCAGCGTGACGTGCCAAAGGCGCGGCAGGTCCTTCGGTTCCTCGGCCTCGTACGTGTCTCCGGCCGCGACGCTGGTGAGGGTCCGCTCCTCACCGGCCGCGCGGGAGGTGCCACCACCGCGGGACGCCGCCCCGGGGCGTACTCGTCTCACGACGGCCTCCTTTACGCAATGGGTTCGCCATGGGTTGCTGCATCACTGGATCCCGGGGGCTCCTTGAATCAAAGTTGAGCAGGCGGGGCGGCTTCGTGGGGCGGTTTTGCCGAACGTGGCCCTGCGGAGGCTGTCCCTTTCAGCCGTTTACGCGTGCAGCAGCACCAGATCGTCCCTGTGTACGACCTCGCGTTCGTACGCGGGACCAAGCTCGCGGGCCAGCTCGCGGGTGGAGCGGCCGAGCAGCTGCGGGATCTCCTTGGCGTCGAAGTTGACGAGCCCGCGCGCCACCGCCCGGCCCGTGCCGTCGCGCAGCTCGACGGGGTCGCCGGCGGTGAACTCGCCCTCGACCGCCGCGATACCCGCGGGCAGCAGCGACTTACGGCGCTCGACGACCGCGCGCACCGCCCCGTCGTCGAGCGTGAGCGCGCCCTGCGGGGTGGACGCGTGCTGGAGCCACAGCAGCCGGTCGGCGGAGCGGCGGCCTGTGGCGTGGAAGTGCGTACCGGTGTCCCGTCCTGCGAGGGCGTCGGAGGCGTGCACGGCGGAGGTGAGGACGACCGGGATGCCGGCCGCCGCCGCGATCCGGGCCGCCTCGATCTTGGTGACCATGCCGCCTGTGCCGACGCCGGCCCGGCCCGCGCTGCCGATCTCGACGTGCGCGAGGTCCGCCGGAGCGTGCACCTCCGCGATCCGCGACGTACCGGGCCTGGTGGGGTCGCCGTCGTAGACGCCGTCCACGTCGGAGAGGAGGACCAGCAGGTCGGCGCGTACGAGATGGGCCACCAGGGCGGCGAGCCGGTCGTTGTCGCCGAAGCGGATCTCGTCGGTGGCGACCGTGTCGTTCTCGTTGACGACGGGCAGGGCGCCCATGGCCAGGAGCTTGTCGAGGGTGCGCTGGGCGTTGCGGTGGTGGGCGCGGCGGCTCATGTCGTCGCTGGTGAGCAGGACTTGGCCGACGCGGACGCCGTAGCGCGCGAAGGAGGCGTTGTAGCGGGCGACGAGCAGGCCCTGTCCGACGCTGGCGGCGGCCTGCTGGCGGGCCAGGTCCTTTGGGCGGCGGCGCAGCCCCAGCGGAGCGAGACCGGCGGCGATCGCACCGGACGAGACGAGGATGATCTCCTTCTCTCCCCCACTGCGGCATTTCGCGAGTACGTCGACCAGGGCGTCCACGCGGTCCGCGTCGAGGCCCCCCGACGCGGTGGTCAGGGAGGAGGAACCCACCTTGACGACGACCCTGCGGGCCTCCGCCACGCCGTTCCTCACCGCTTGCCCCGCCCTCGCCTGCCCTGCCGCCGACACGCTCTTCCCCAATGTTCTGACCAGCCCCGTCCGTGCAATCTACGGGATTACGGGCAGGGGGCGCCGCCGCGTTTCGAGGGGCGGACGTGCGGCGGGCATCCGGCGGGCGCGTGCCGGGCGCGGTGCGTACGCGTGACATGCGCCCCACGAGTTCACCGTGGTTTCATCCGATATCCAGCGATAGCTCCTTCGGAAGATTGCTTGGCGGGCCGCCCAGGTCATACGGTCAGGGATCGGCCTCGTAGTGTTCGGCCGACCGAACCCGTTACTTCCCCTCATCCGCCGTATCCCTTCGCAGGAGCTCAGCCCGTGCCTTCCGCAGGCCTCAACCCCCGCCGCACCACGCAGCTTGCCGCGCTGCTGTCGATGTTCGTGCTCTTCACGGCCCAGATCGTCTCCGCGCTGCTGCCGAACGTCCCGGTGCTCATCGCCGCGAGCGCGGGGGGCCTCGCCCTCGACGTATATCTGCAGTACCGCAATCCCGGGCTGCTCACGCTGCTGGGCAAGGTCCGCTTCGATGTCACGGTCCGTCAGTTGCTGCGCGACATGCTGGTCATGGTGGGGCTTCTGCGGATCGACGGCATCGACCCGTCGAGCGAGCACGCGCCGCTGCTGGTCGCCGTATGCGCCTTCTACGCCCTGCACTTCGCCTGCCAGGCCGCCGCGGTCCTGGTCCGCCGCACCCGTACGCTGCCGATCGTCACCCGCAACATCGACGCGTCCGCGCTGCACCTGACCGCCGCGCCGCCGCGCATCCTGGCCCGCCGTCAGAGCCACCGGCTGCTGACGTTCTCCATCCCGACGACGGTCGGCCTGTTGCTCACGGCGGCCACCGCGGACGGGTACTGGGGCGGTATCGGTGTCGGCGTCGCCCTCGCGCTGGTCGGCGGCGGCACGGCGTACCTCGCCACCTGGCTGCTCCCCAAGAAGCGCGCCAAGAACGAGCAGAAGGTCATGCAGTGGGTGGACAAGTGGCTGGCCGACTACCGGCCGACGGTCGGCATGTACTTCTCGGGCGGTACGACCTCCGCGTACCAGGCGAACATGTGGCTCTCCACGCTCTCCTCGATCGACGCGAGGCCGCTGATCGTGCTGCGTGAGCGGTTCATGGTGCAGAAGATCGACGCGACGGACGTACCGATCATCTGCTTCCCGAAGGTCACGACGATGTTCTCGCTGGAGAACTCGACGCTGAAGATGATGCTGCACCCGGCCAACGCCGCGAAGACCTCGCAGGTGCTGCGCATCCCCACTATCAAGCACGCCTTCATCAATCACGGCGAGAGCGACAAGCTGTCCTCCGTCAACCCGTATGCGAAGGCGTACGACGAGGTGTGGGTGGCGGGACCCGCGGCCCGCGAGCGCTACGCGCTGGCGGAGGTCGGCGTCGAGGACAAGGACATCGTGGAGGTGGGCCGCCCGCAGCTCGCGCCGATCCGGCCGTACGCGGGTCCGCCGACCGGTCCGTACACGACCGTGCTGTACGCGCCCACCTGGGAGGGCTGGGACGGGAACCCCGGCAACACCTCCGTGGTGCTGGCCGGCGAGAACATCGTGCGGCAGCTGCTCGCGGACGAGGGGGTACGGCTCCTCTACAAGCCGCACCCGATGACGGGTTCCGTCGATCCGCGTGCGGGGGCGGCGAACGAGCGCATCAAGGCGATGATCCGCGAGGCCAACGCCAAGCGGTCGGGTGCCCGGCCGGACGCGGAGGCCGCGGCCGAACTGGTGCGCCGCGCCGCCGAGTTGGACCAGCTGACGAAGACGGCCTTCCGGCCTGGTGCGGACGAGATGGAGCGCATGCTGCTCCAGGGGACGCCGCGGGGTGACCGTGAGGCGGCGATCGCCGAGGCCGCGCTGGCCTGGGACAAGGCGTACTGGGCGTCATTCCCGGAGTGGGAGCACCAGATCATCACGGACGCGCGTCCCGCGATCTTCGCCTGCTTCAACCAGGCGGACCTGCTGATCAGCGATGTGTCGTCGGTCGTCTCCGACTGGCTCTCGAGCGAGAAGCCGTACGCGGTCGCCAACACGTCCGGGATGCCGGAGGAGGCCTTCCGGACCGGCTTCCCCACGGTGTCCGCGAGCGTCATCCTCACGCCCTCGGCGGACGGCGTCCCGGAGCTTTTGGAGTCGGTACGCCACCCGGAGAAGGACCGCTTCACAGTGGCTCGCGCCGAGCTGAAGGAGCACCTGCTGGGACCCTCGGACCCGCCGTCGCTGGCCCGCTTCAACGCCGCGATCTCCGCGCTGTGCACGGCGGCTGACGAGCGCCGCCTGCGCATGGAGTCGCGCCTGTCCTCGGAGGTCCCCTCGCCACGCGAGGAGGCGGCCGAGGAGACGGCCCAGGACCCGAACGAGGCGGAGGAGACTGCCGTCGGCTAGGCGGTGGGGTTCGTTGTTGGGTGCGGGTGTGTGGGTGGCTGGTCGCGCAGTTCCCCGCGCCCCTTGGGTGGGTGGTGGGTGCGGGGTCGTGGGCCGGTGCGTCAGCCCGTCGCAGGGCGGGCATACGGCTCTGGCCTGGTACAAGGCCCTGGTCCTCCGAGACCGGAGCTAAGCGACGGGCATACGACGCACCGGCCCACGCCCCCTCCCGCCGGAGGGCAAGGTGCGGGCAGTCGGGGGTGCGGGCTCGTTCGGGGCGGGGTTTTTGGGCGCGGGAAGCCGCAGGCTTTTGCTTTTAGGGGCGCGGGGAACTGCGCGACCAGCCACGAACCACCCGCAGCCGCGACACGCAGTGTCGCCCCCCACCCCCTGGCGGGGAGCCTGGGGGCGGCAGCCCCCTCACGCGGCGGAGCCGCAAATTGATACAGCCGGGAAGGGGCGGGGCTGGGGAAAGAAACCCCCGCCCACCGACCCGCACCCTAGAACGGTTCGAAGTCGTCGTACTCCCGCTCCGCCTCGTCCCGCTCCGCCTGCTTCTCGCGGCGACGCGTAACGGCAGGGCGGGGAGCCTCGAAGCGATGGTCCTCGCCTCGGCGGCCGAGCATCTCCGCGCCGGCCATGACCGTGGGCTCCCAGTCGAAGACGACGGCGTTCTCCTCGGGGCCGATGGCGACGCCGTCGCCCGTGCGGGCACCCGCCTTCATCAGCTCGTCCTCGACGCCGAGACGGTTGAGGCGATCGGCGAGGTAGCCGACGGCCTCGTCGTTGCTGAAGTCGGTCTGGCGGACCCAGCGTTCGGGCTTCTCGCCGCGTACGCGGAACAGCCCGTCCTCCTCGCGTACGACCGTGAAGCCCGCGTCGTCCACCGCCTTCGGACGGATGACGATCCGCGTCGCCTCCTCCTGCGGCTTGGCCGCGCGGGCCTTCGCCACCAGGTCGGCAAGGGCGTACGACAGCTCCTTGAGACCGATGTGCGCGACCGCCGACGCCTCGAAGACCCGGTAGCCCCGCGCCTGAAGATCCGGGCGGACCATCTCCGCCAGATCCTTGCCATCGGGTACGTCGATCTTGTTGAGGAGGACGATGCGCGGGCGGTCGCCGAGGCCGCCGTACTGCTTCAGCTCCGCCTCGATCAGGTCGAGGTCGGAGACCGGGTCTCGGTCCGATTCGAGTGTGGCGGTGTCGAGTACGTGGACCAGGACCGAGCACCGCTCGACATGGCGCAGGAACTCGAGGCCCAGCCCCTTGCCCTGGCTCGCCCCGGGAATCAGGCCGGGCACGTCCGCGATCGTGTAGACCGTCTCGCCCGCCGTCACCACCCCCAGGTTGGGGACGAGCGTCGTGAACGGGTAGTCCGCGATCTTCGGCCGCGCGGCGGACATGGCCGCGATCAGGGACGACTTGCCCGCACTCGGGTAGCCGACGAGCGCCACGTCCGCGACCGTCTTCAGCTCCAGGACGATGTCCTGCATGTCACCGGGCACACCCAGCAGCGCGAACCCGGGCGCCTTGCGCCGGGCCGAGGCCAGCGCCGCGTTTCCGAGACCGCCGCGACCGCCCTGTGCGGCCACGTAGGCCGTGCCGTGCCCGACCAGGTCCGCGAGTACGTTGCCCGCCTTGTCCAGTACGACCGTGCCGTTCGGCACCGGCAGGATCAGGTCCTGGCCGTCCTTGCCGGAACGGTTGCCGCCCTCACCGGGCTTGCCGTTGGTGGCCTTGCGGTGCGGGGAGTGGTGGTAGTCGAGGAGCGTCGTGACGGACTGGTCGACGACCAGGATCACGTCACCGCCACGGCCGCCGTTGCCGCCGTCCGGGCCGCCCAGCGGCTTGAACTTCTCGCGATGGACGGAGGCACAGCCGTGGCCTCCGCTACCCGCGGCGACGTGCAGCTCGACGCGGTCCACGAAGGTGGTCATGGGATGTGCCTCCAGTTACGTACGGAAATCTCTGCTCAGGTGAAACACGCGAAAGGCGGACCCGCTTCCCGTACGGGAAGTGAGGTCCGCCTCGCGAAAGATCCGGTCAGGCGACCGGAACGATGTTCACGACCTTGCGGCCACGGCGCGTACCGAACTCGACCGCACCGGCGTCAAGGGCGAACAGCGTGTCGTCCTTGCCGCGGCCGACGCCGCTGCCGGGGTGGAAGTGGGTGCCGCGCTGGCGGACCAGGATCTCACCGGCGTTGACGACCTGACCGCCGAAGCGCTTCACGCCGAGCCGCTGAGCGTTGGAGTCGCGACCGTTCCGGGTGGACGATGCGCCCTTCTTGTGTGCCATCTCTCCTCAGTCCCTTACTTCGCAGCCGCGGGGATCTCAGTGACCTTGATCGCCGTGTACTGCTGGCGGTGGCCCTGACGACGGCGGTAGCCGGTCTTGTTCTTGTAGCGAAGGATGTCGATCTTCGCGCCCTTGTGGTGGTCCACGATCTCGGCCTGGACCTTGATGCCGGCGAGCACCCACGGGTCGCTGGTGACGGCGTCACCGTCGACAACGAGCAGAGTCGAGAGCTCGACCGTGTCGCCGACCTGGCCAGTGGAAATCTTGTCAACCTCAACGATGTCGCCGACAGCAACCTTGTGCTGGCGACCACCGCTGCGCACGATGGCGTACACGCGGATCTCTCTCTCGCTCGATTCGGAATCCCCGCAGTCCAGCCGCCGACAGAAGCAGACGGCCTCTCCCGGGGCGCAAGCCACCGGGAGGAAGAGGTTTACGGGAATGCGGCGCATCTGTGGACACACCGAGGGTCAAGGTTACGGGGCCCTGACCAGTGGGGTCAAACCGGGTCCCGGGGCGGGGCCGGGCCGTCCGCACGGAGCGTTGTCGGCTGACCGGCTTCGGGTACACCGAAGCCCTCTGACCGGCGAGTTGTCTGCCGGTCAGAGGGCGTCGAGGTGTCGGTCGAGGCGGTTCAGTCCTCGTCGGTGGCGGCCGTGACGGTGGACGACGACGGCGTCTGCTCCGCCGCAGCCGTCTTCTTCGTCGCGGCCTTCTTCACAGTCGCCTTCTTGGCCGTGGCCTTCTTGGCGGTCGCCTTCTTGGCCACCGTCTTCTTCACGGCGGCCTTCTTCGCGGTCACCTTCTTGGCCGTCTTACGGGCCGCCTTCTTGGCCGGAGCCGCGACGGCGTCCTCGGTGTACTCGGCTTCCGGGGCCGGGGCCTCGGCCGGTTCCTCCGCCGGGGCCGACGGGACGACCACGACGGCCGTCTCCTCCGGGGCGGTGGGCGCGGTGGCCATCCGGACCGCGCGGCGGCGCGGGCGCGCCGGGGCCGCGCTCTCGGCGACCGGCTCCGGCTGCTGCTCGGCGACCGGCTCGGGCTGCGGCTCGGCTACGGGTGCCGCGACCGGCTCGGTGACCGTCACCACGGCCTCCTCCGCCGCCTTCGGCGAACCGGCCGGCGCGGAGACCTTGCGGGTCGCCCGACGACGCGTACGCCCCTTGGGCGCGGCCTCCTCGGCGGCCGGGGCCTCGACCACCGGGTCCTCGGCGGCCATGGGCTCCGCCTGAGCGACGGCGGCCGGCTCCGGCTGTACGGGACGCTCGGCCTCGTCCTCGGCGGTCACGGTCTGTGCCGTCGGAACCTCGGCCTCGGCCCTGCGCTCGGGCCTACGGGACTCGGAGCGCGGCGCACCCGCCGGCGCCGACGCACGCCGGCTGGCCCTCCGCCGCGAACGGCCGCCCCGGGTGGCCGCGGCCTCCGCCTCGGCAGCGCTGCTGTACAGATCCTCGTCCGGTACGAAGGCGGGCTCGGCCAGCGCGACGGGCGCGGCGACCTCGGCGGCGACCTCCGCCTCGGTCTCGGCCTCCTCCTCGGCGGTCTCCACGGCCTCGGCGATCGCGGCGGGGACCTGCTCGGGCACCGTCTCGGCACCGGCCCGCGCACGCTTCTTGCGCTTGCCGCCGCCACCGACGGCGGTCGGCTGCTCCATGTGCACGATGACGCCACGGCCGTTGCAGTGGACGCAGGTCTCGGAGAACGACTCGAGCAGACCCTGGCCCACGCGCTTGCGCGTCATCTGGACGAGGCCCAGCGAGGTCACCTCGGCGACCTGGTGCTTCGTACGGTCGCGTCCCAGGCACTCCAGGAGGCGCCGCAGCACCAGGTCCCGGTTGGACTCCAGGACCATGTCGATGAAGTCGATGACGACGATACCGCCGAGGTCGCGCAGCCGCAGCTGGCGCACGATCTCCTCGGCCGCCTCCAGGTTGTTCCTGGTCACGGTCTCTTCGAGGTTGCCGCCCTGACCGGTGAACTTGCCGGTGTTGACGTCGACCACGATCATCGCTTCGGTCTTGTCGATCACCAGCGAGCCACCGCTCGGCAGCCAGACCTTGCGGTCCAGCGCCTTCGCGAGCTGCTCGTCGATGCGGTACGAGGCGAAGACATCGACCTCGGACGTCCAGCGGGACAGCCGGTCGGCCAGGTCGGGGGCCACATGGGCGACGTATCCGTGGATGGTCTCCCACGCCTCGTCGCCGCTGACGATGACCTTGGTGAAGTCCTCGTTGAAGATGTCGCGGACGACACGGACGGTCATGTCCGGCTCGCCGTACAGCAGGCTCGGAGCGTTGCCGCTCTTCGCCTTCTTCTGGATGTCCTCCCACTGCGCCTGCAGCCGCTCGACGTCACGACGCAGTTCGTCCTCGCTCGCGCCCTCGGCGGCGGTGCGCACGATGACGCCCGCGTCCTCGGGGACGATCTTCTTGAGGATGGTCTTCAGACGGGCCCGCTCGGTGTCCGGAAGCTTGCGGCTGATCCCCGTCATGGAGCCTTCGGGGACGTACACGAGGTAGCGGCCCGGCAGTGAGACCTGGCTGGTCAGACGCGCGCCCTTGTGCCCGATCGGGTCCTTCGTGACCTGCACGAGGACCGACTGGCCGGACTTGAGGGCGGTCTCGATACGCCGCGGGCCGTTGGCCATGCCCAGCGCCTCGAAGTTGACCTCACCGGCGTACAGGACGGCGTTGCGTCCCTTGCCGATGTCGATGAAGGCGGCCTCCATCGACGGCAGTACGTTCTGGACCTTGCCGAGGTAGACGTTGCCGACGTACGAGGTCGACTGCTCCTTGTTGACGTAGTGCTCCACGAGCACGTTGTCCTCGAGTACACCGATCTGCGTACGGTCGCCGTTCTGCCGGACCACCATCACGCGCTCGACGGCCTCGCGGCGCGCCAGGAACTCGGCCTCGGTGATGATCGGCACCCGGCGGCGGCCCTGCTCGCGACCTTCGCGGCGGCGCTGCTTCTTGGCCTCCAGACGGGTCGAGCCCTTGATGGACTGCACCTCGTCCACGCCGGTACCGGGCTCGTCCTTCTTGCGGGGCTCGCGGACCTTGACGACCGTACGCTCCGGGTCGCCGTCGCCCGGCTCGACCTCGACGGGCGCGTCACCGGCACGACGCCGACGGCGCCGACGGCGACGGCTGCTGGCGGAGCCGCCGGACTCCTCGCGCTGCTCCTGAGCGTCTTCGTCGGCCTGCTCGTCGATGTCCTCGGCGTCCTGGGCGTCCTGCCCGGCGGCGGTCTCCTCGTTCTCCGAGGCCTCGCCGTCGGTCTCGGCGTTCTCGCCCCGACGACGCCTGCGGCCACCGCGACGGCGCCGACGACGCGAGCCGGTCTCCTCGGTCTCGTCGCCCTCTTCCTCGGCGGACTCCTCGGCCTCAGGGGTCTCGGCGGGCTCCTCAGCCGCGGCCCGGCGGCGACGGCGCCGACGCGGACCGGTCTCCTCCTCGACGGACTCGACGGGCTCGACCGGTTCCGGGGCCGCCGTCTCGGTGACGTCCTCTTCCTCTTCCTCGGCCTCGGCAGCGGCGGCGGCTGCCGCGCGCTCCGGCGTCTGGAACATCGGCTCGGTGAACACGGGCGCCTGGAAGACGGCGACAGCGGGCCGCGCGGGCCGCTGCGCGGTCTCTTCCTCCTCGGCCTGCGGCTTCTCGGCGGCCCTGGGTGCTGCGGGCTCGGCGAAGCCCGCGGCGGCGGTCTTACGGGTCGCACGACGGCGCGTACGACGCGGGGCGGCGTCCTCCGCTGGGGCCTCCGGCTCGGCGGCGTCGGTCTGGTCGGTCTCGGCAGCGGCCACAGGGGCCTCCCTGCGCTCGTCACGGACAGCGGCCTCGGCGGTGGGCTCCGCCTCGGCGGCCTCGGGCGCACCGGCGGGCGCGACGGCGCGACGTGTGGCACGACGGCGCGTACGGCGCGGGGCGGTGTCCTCGGTCTCGGTGGTCTGCTCCGGCTCGACTACGGCGGCGGGCTCGGTGGTGGTCTGCACGGTCTCGGCGGCGGGCGCGGGGGCCCCGCTACCGGCCGCTGCGTCGGTCTCGGGCGCGGAGACACGACGCGTGGCGCGCCGACGCGTACGCCCGGCAGGCGCGGCCTCACCGACGGCAGGTTCCGCTTCGGCAGCCGCAGAGGCGGCGGTCTCGGCCGCGGGCTCCTCGGTTGCAGCAGCGCTCGCCCTGGGCGCCGCGATGTCGTCACCCGACGCGGCAGCGGACGCGGTCACCACGACCTCCGTCGCCTCGGCGGCCTCGGGCGCACCGGCCGGCGCGGAGACACGACGCGTCGCACGACGACGCGTACGCCCGGCGGGCTCCTCCACGGCCGGAGCGGCGGCAGCGGCCTCGACGGGCGCAGTGGTCTCGGCCGGCGCGGACTCCTCCGCAGCCGGAACGACAGCGGCAGCAGCGGCAGCCGGCTCGTCGGCGGCGACCGCCTCTGGCGCCACCGCCGTCTCCTGCGCAACGACCGTCTCAGAGGCCGCCGCGATCTCCTCCGGCTCCTCCGCCGCGAGATCGGCGGAGCTCACCGGCGATACGGCCGGTGCCGTGGTCTCGGCCACGGTCGCGGACTCGGACGTCGCCGCGGGCGGCCCCGCGGGACGGGACGCGGCGCGGCGGCGCCGACGTGGCGGCAAGGTGTCGCTGGGGGTGTTGTTCTCGGAACCCTCAGCGGGTTCGTTCGGCTCGAGCATGCGGGTGGATCTCCCGTCAGGCTCCCGGGCGCCGCACCTGGTCCGGCTGTACCGGTGACGTCCGCGGCTCGCGCGATGCGCGGTGCCGCCGTCCGGGGCGCGGGCGCCGCACGGGAGCTCTCTGTGTTCTGTCTCGCCGGTTCCGTACGCCGTGTTGCGTACGGCCTGGCGAAAGTCTTGTGGTCGGTGCGCTGCCCGACCCAGGTGGCTCCCGAGTACGAGGGCGGCGCTACGACGTCCGTCCTTACGCGGGACCTTCCTTACGCCGGCGCTTTCGCGGCGGCGGTGGCTGCGGCCATGAGTGGGGCGGCTGCCACTGCCTCGCGGTCGGGCGCGAGCGGGTCGGTCACCGTGCCGGTCTCTTCATCGAAAAGCCCCTGCGCCAGCCTGGTCACCGCTGCGGGGACCGGCGGCGCCAGGTCGGCCACAGCTCGGAGACCGGACAGGACGTCGTCGGGTCGTACGGCAGGCGTCACGTGCCGAACAACCAGCCGCAGTATCGCACAGGGCTGGTCGGTCGGCCTATCGGGCTGTGAACTGTCCGTCTCGGGACGGGCACTGTGCGCCTCCAGGCTCGCGACCGCGGCGCGGGCGTCGAAGGTGCGCATGCCGTTCTTCATCTTGCGCTGGACCTCGACGGTCTCGGCCTCCATGAAGGCGTCGACCGCGCGCTCGGCGTCCGCAGGCGCCACGCCGACGAGACGCAGCTCCCAGACGGAGGCCGTGAGCCGGTCGGCGAGACCCGACGTACGGGCCTCGACCGCGTCGACGATGTCGAGCCCGGCGGGCATCGACTCGTCGAGGAGCGCACGCAGCTTCTCGGGATCGCGCGCTTCGGTGAGCGCGATCTCCAGGTACTCGGCCTCGCTGCCCGTGCCGGTGGGTGCGGCATTGGCGTACGACACCTTCGGGTGCGGAGTGAACCCCGCCGAGTACGCCATCGGCACCTCGGCGCGGCGCAGCGCACGCTCGAAGGCGCGCTGGAAGTCACGGTGGCTGGTGAACCGGAGGCGGCCGCGCTTGGTGTAGCGCAGTCGGATGCGCTGCACCGCGGGTGCGGGCGGCGGGCCTTCGGGCTGTCGCTTGCCCAGTGGTTCTTCTCCTCGCTGTGAGGCGGTACGTACTGCACCACCCCGTGGACGTGCGGTGGACCTCGTCGTCCCGCGTGGGCGGGAACGGTGGCGGATGACGCCTTTCGGCGTCCCCCCGGTCCGGATCATCCCCGTGTCGGCGGGGACAGGTCGTCGTGTCCGGACCTACCACCCAGAGTACGCGCAGCGGGCACCGTGGGTTCCCGGAGTCCCTTGGCCAAGGACACCGGCTCGGGTTCCGGCGGCGTCCCGAAGAGCATCCGCCGGATGTCGGCCCGGGTCTGCCGCGCACTCTCGCGAGCGCTGGTCAGGGCCTGCCGGGCAGCGCGTCCCACACTGCGCGCGGCCTCGGCGGCGGGCCGCCAGATCGCGTCCCGTACGAGGTGTCCGACGGGCGTGAGCACGCTCTTGTACACCCACCGCACCGGCTCCACGAAGATCCACCGGAAGAGCCGCCCGAGGAACCGCCCGACGGCGAGCGACACATACCCGGCGACCCGCCACGCGTGCCCGATCGCCGTGCCGATCTCGCGCGCGACGACGGCGATCGCCCGCCCGACCGGCACGAACACCCAGCGCCACAGAGCGACGGCGGGCACGACGAAGACCCACCGCAGCAAGGTCCCGACCACCCCCGCGACCCAGGTGACCCCCACCCAGACCCCACGCCCGACCCAGGTCACACCGGCCCAGAGACCCCCACCGATCCACGCCACAACGGCCCACACACCACGAGCGACCCACACGACCCCGGCCCAGCCCCCGCGACAGACCCACGTCACGCCCGCCCACACCCCGCGGCACACCCATGTCACGCCCGCCCACACCCCGCGGCACACCCATGTCACCCCGGCCCACACCCCGCGGCACACCCATGTCACCCCGGCCCACACCCCCAGGCCGACCCAGGCGATCCCCGCCCACAGCGTCAGCGCCAGCCACGCCACCCCGGCCGCGATCCCCCGCGCCACCCAGGCGATCCCCCGCCCGCTCGGCGCCAGCACCCACGCGTACAGCCAGCCCGCCGGAACGACCACCAGCACCCGCCACAACCAGGCACACCCGGCCCCGATCCCCCGCAGCGCCGCCACGATCCCGTGCCCGAGAGGCGTCAGCACCCGCGCGTACAACCACACACCTGGCACGACCACCAGCACATGCCCGAGCCACCCCAGCCCCCGCCCGACGGGCACGACCACGTACCGCCACAGCCCCACCCAAGGCCATACGAACACCAGCTTGGCCAGCCACCCGAGGACGAGCACAACTCCCTCGACCAGCCACACAACCGACCGCCCGACAGGCGCGAGCACCCACATGACCGCCCGCCCCAGCGGCCGGAACACCGTGTCCCTGAGGAAACGCCCGCCCACCACCAGCGCGTCCCACACCATCCGCACCGGCACGACCAGCACGAACACCACGATCCGCACGGGTATGCGAATCGCGACCGCGAGACACCCCTCGGGCGCCGCGTCCTGCTGCCGCTTCGTCTCGTACGGCCGCGCCTCAGGCTCCGCGGGCGGCGACTTCTCCAGGTCCATGCCGACGGAGACGCGTCAGCGCCCCGTATGGATCCAGAACCTCAGCTTTCCGCTCCGCTCGTCCTCGAACTCTCCACCATTGGCCTCGATGACCTTCCGGGAGCCGACGTTGGTGGTGTCACAGGTGACGAGCACCCGGTCGAGCCCAAGGGCACGCGCATACGGCAGAACGTCGCGCAGCATGGCGGTGGCGTAACCCTTCCGACGCGCGGTGGGCCGTACGCCGTAGCCGATGTGGCCGCCGTAGTCGCGAAGGTGGGGCGTCAGACGGTGGCGTACCTGGATCCGGCCGAGATAGGTCTCGCCGTCCACGTACCAGTACCAGCTGCCGGGCACGAACCCGTCGGGCCGCCGCCCGTCCTCCAGCTCCTCCTCGCGGATCGCGGCGACGTAGCGCGCGAACCCGTCCGGCGCGTGCCAGCTGTCGCCGTACACGGCGAGCTCCCGCTTGAGGGTGTCACCGAAGTACTCGCCCTCGGCGAGGTTCTCCTGAACCGCCGCCAGGAACGACGTACGGAAACGGAGATCAGGGCTGATGAGCTGCGGCATCGCCTCATTGTGCCGCGACGCACGAGGGCCCGACCACGGCTTTTCCGCCGACGGCCGGGCCCTCGCCTCGTCCTGCTTCGCCCTACTTGACCACCGTCAGCGGCAGCAGCTTCTTGCCCGTAGGCCCGACTTGAATTGTCGTGTCCATGGCGGGGCACACCCCGCAGTCAAAACAAGGCGTCCACCGGCAGTCCTCGACCTCCGTCTCGTCGAGGGCGTCCTGCCAGTCCTCCCAGAGCCAGTCCTTGTCGAGGCCGGAGTCGAGGTGGTCCCAGGGGAGGACCTCCTCGTACGTACGCTCGCGGGTGGTGTACCAGTCGACGTCCACGCCGTACGCGGGCAGCGTTTTGTCGGCGCACTGCATCCAGCGGTCGTACGAGAAGTGCTCGCGCCAGCCGTCGAAGCGGCCGCCGTCCTCGTAGACGGCGCGGATGACGGCGCCGATGCGGCGGTCGCCGCGCGAGAGCAGGCCCTCGACGATGCCCGGCTTGCCGTCGTGGTAGCGGAAGCCGATGGAGCGGCCGTACTTCTTGTCGCCGCGGATCTTGTCGCGCAGCTTCGTGAGACGGGCGTCCGTCTCCTCGGCCGACAGCTGTGGGGCCCACTGGAAGGGGGTGTGGGGCTTGGGGACGAAGCCGCCGATCGACACCGTGCAGCGGATGTCGTTCTGGCCCGAGACCTCGCGGCCCTTCTGGATCACGCGGGTCGCCATGTCGGCGATCTGCAGGACGTCGTCATCGGTCTCCGTCGGCAGGCCGCACATGAAGTACAGCTTCACCTGGCGCCAGCCGTTGCCGTACGCCGTCGAGACCGTCCTGATCAGGTCCTCTTCCGAGACCATCTTGTTGATGACCTTGCGGATGCGTTCCGAACCGCCTTCGGGCGCGAAGGTCAGACCCGACCTGCGGCCGTTACGAGTGAGCTCGTTGGCCAGGTCGATGTTGAAGGCGTCGACCCGGGTGGAGGGCAGGGACAGGCCGACCTTGTCCTCCTCGTACCGGTCCGCCAGGCCCTTCGCGATGTCGCCGATCTCCGAGTGGTCGGCGGAGGAGAGGGAAAGCAGGCCGACCTCCTCGAAGCCCGTCGCCTTCAGACCCTTGTCGACCATCTCGCCGATGCCCGTGATCGAGCGCTCGCGCACCGGGCGCGTGATCATGCCGGCCTGGCAGAAGCGGCAGCCGCGCGTGCAGCCGCGGAAGATCTCCACCGACATGCGCTCATGGACCGTCTCCGCGAGCGGGACGAGGGGCTGCTTCGGGTACGGCCACTCGTCCAGGTCCATGACCGTGTGCTTGGACACCCGCCACGGGACACCGGACTTGTTGGGTACGACACGTCCGATACGGCCGTCCGGCAGGTACTCCACGTCGTAGAACGCCGGGATGTAGATGCTGCCGGTCTTCGCGAGGCGGAACAGGACCTCCTCGCGGCCGCCCGGCCGTCCCTCCGCCTTCCAGGCGCGGATGATCTCCGTCATGTCGAGCACGGCCTGCTCGCCGTCGCCGATGATCGCCGCGTCGAGGAAGTCGGCGATCGGCTCGGGGTTGAAGGCGGCGTGGCCGCCGGCCAGGACGATCGGGTCGTCCACCGTCCGGTCCTTGGACTCCAGGGGGATCCCGGCGAGGTCCAGGGCCGTCAGCATGTTCGTGTAGCCGAGCTCCGTGGAGAAGCTGAGCCCGAGCACGTCGAACGCGCGCACCGGCCGGTGGCTGTCCACCGTGAACTGCGGGACGCCGTGCTCCCGCATCAGCTCCTCGAGGTCCGGCCACACGCTGTACGTGCGCTCGGCGAGCACGCCCTCGCGCTCATTGAGGACCTCGTAGAGGATCTGCACGCCCTGGTTGGGCAGCCCGACCTCGTACGCGTCGGGGTACATGAGCGCCCAGCGGACGTCGGAGCTGTCCCAGTCCTTGACGGTGGAGTTGAGCTCACCGCCTACGTACTGGATCGGCTTCTGCACATGCGGCAGCAGGGCCTCGAGCTGTGGGAAGACCGACTCGACAGACATCGTGGTGGGGACCTTCGTGAGCTGACAGGGGGGACCCTCAAGACTAACGCGTTCCCACGAGCCCCCCGGCCGCCGCGAAAATCGTCGCCCAGGCTTCTGGCAGGGCCCGCTCGACGTCCGCCGCCCGCTGCTCCTCCCGGCCGTACAGCACCCCGTACGTGAAGGAGTTCTCGCCCGCCGCGTGGGCCTGGGTGGCGAGGTCGCGCAGGGCGAGGCGGGTCATGACGCTGTCCTGGTGGTCGCCGAGGAGGCCCTGGAGGGACTTCATCGACTTGACCAGGTCGGCGGCGGGTTCGCCGAGCGCCTTGGTGGCGGCCTCCGCCGCGTACCGGGTGCGCTTGGCCTTCTTGCGGGCCTCGTGGATGGCGAGGTCGCGGTCCGTGCCGGGCAGTGTGTCGATGGCCTGGACGACCAGGGCGGAGAGCTTCGCGAAGTCGCCGCGGACTGCCTTGCCGATCACCTTGTCGGGCGTGCCCGCGGCGGCCTTGAGGAGCGGCGGTTCGGCGACCAGGGAGTCGAGGGTGGCGAGCAGGTCGAGGTACCGCTTTCCGTCGAGGACCGCGATCAGCCGGCGGCGCGATCCGCCGCGGCGGGCGTGCGTCCAGGTGCGCAGGCGGGTGCGGACGGGGCCGGTGACCAGAGTGCGCGGCAGTTCGTCGAGGGCCGCGGTCAGCCGCTCGGTGAGCACCTCCTGGTCGCGGTCGACGCCCAACTCCCCGGCCAGCCACTTGAGTTCGTCGCCGATCGGGTCGGTGACGGCCCGGTCCAGGACCTTCCCGTACGAGCGGAAGCTGCTGCGCAGCCGGCGGGTGGCGACGCGCATCCGGTGCACGGAGTCGTATACGTCGCGCCGTACGGCCGGGTCGAGTTCGACGATCGCGTCGCGTTGGGCGCGTACGTACGCGAGGACGTGGTCGCCCGCGGTGGACGGCTCGGGCTCCGCGGTCACGACGACCTTGGGCTTCTTGCGACCGGTCTGCTTGGGCTGCTTGGCCGGCCCGGTCTTCCCGGTCTCCCCCGGTTCCCCGGTCTCCGCCAGTGCCCTGGCCAGTTTGGAGGCGGACTTGGAGCGGCTGATCCCGGCTTTGCGGAGCTTCTTCTCGACCTTGTCGAGGAAGGCGGGGTCGCCGTCGTCGGCCAGCTCCACTTCGATCTCGGTCCAGTCGGTGCTGCCGTCGCCGCCGCTGAGCCGCTCGGCGCGTACGCGGTCGACGCTGACCTCGGCGAGCAGTCCGCCGGAGGCGTCGACGAGATGGCGGACGTCGCGCGCGGACTGGAGCCTTACGACGGGGAGCAGTTCGGCGTCACGTACCCGGGAGCGGACGAGTCCTGTCAGGGCCCGGGGCAGGGCGTCGGACAGCGGGGCGCGGATCTCGTCGCGTACGCCGTCGGAGACCGGCAGCTTCAGATGCCAGCCCGCGTCATCGCCTCCGGTACGGCGGCGCAGCGTGATGGAGGCCGCGGCGAGCCGCTGGTCGGCCGTGTCGTAGTAGGTCGCGTCGAGCTCGGCGAGGCCCTTGTCGATGACGCCCTCGACGCCGCTCACGCCGGTCAGATCGGGAAGCCCCGCGCTCTCACCGGCTTCATACTTGCGCTCGATCTCCCGCTTTGTGTCCGCCATGAACTGAATCTAGTCACGATTTCGCATCTGGGGCAGACCCCAAAAGCCACCCGCTCGTCATCTGAGACGCATTTAACGTTCTTCTGGGCGTTACTTGCCTACGCGGATTTGCCAAAGTCCGATGCGGTCCCGCGCTCCTAAGGAGGCCGCAGGCCTCCTAGGGGCGCGGGGAACTGCGCGACCAGCCACAACGAACCCGCAGCTTCGAAACTGCCTTACCCAGCGGAGCGCCTACGCCGACATCGGCCGCTGCACCCTGATCGACTGCAACAACCCCACCGCCACCCACACCGCGAACATCGACGACCCTCCGTACGACACGAAGGGCAGCGGCAGCCCGGCCACCGGCATGATTCCCAGCGTCATGCCCACGTTCTCGAAGGACTGGAACGCGAACCAGGCGATGATCCCGGCGGCGACGATCGTGCCGTACAGCTCGGTCGTCTCGCGGGCGATGCGGCATGCGCGCCACAGGACGATGCCCAGCAGCAGGAGGATCAGGCCTGCGCCAAGGAAGCCCAGCTCCTCGCCCGCGACCGTGAAGACGAAGTCCGTCTGCTGTTCGGGGACGAACTGGCCGGTGGTCTGCGAGCCGTTGCCGAGCCCGGTGCCGAACAGTCCGCCCGAACCGATCGCGATGCGGGCCTGGTTGGTGTTGTAGCCGACGCCGGCCGGGTCGAGCTCGGGGTTGGCGAAGGCGGCGAAGCGGTTGATCTGGTACTCGTCGAGAACCCCGAGCTGCCAGACCGCGATCGCGCCGGCGGCACCCGTGCCGATGAGGCCGAGCACCCAGCGGTTGGAGGCGCCGGAGGCGAGCAGTACGCCGAGCACGATGATGACCATGACCATGACCGAGCCGAGGTCGGGCATGAGCAGGACGATCAGTATCGGGACGGTGGCCAGGCCCAGGGCTTGCAGGACCGTGCGGTGGTCGGGGTAGGGCTTGTCACCGGCGTCGACCCGCGCGGCCAGCAGCATCGCCATACCGAGGATGATCGTGATCTTCACGAACTCGGAGGGCTGGAGCGAGAATCCGCCGGGCAGCTTGATCCACGCGTGCGAGCCGTTGATCGTGGCGCCGAGCGGGGTCAGCACCAGCAGGATCAGGAACACCGAGAGGCCGTACAGGATCGGCACGGCCGTACGCAGTGTGCGATGGCCGAGCCAGACGGTGGCGATCATCAGGGCGAAGCCGATGCCCGTGTTGAGCAGGTGCCGGACCAGGAAGTAGTACGGGTCGCCCTGGTTGAGCTCGGTGCGGTTGCGGGTCGCCGAGTAGACGAGGGCCGCGCCGATCACAGAGAGGGTGATGGCCGAGAGCAGTATCGGCCAGTCGAGCCGGCGCGCCAGCGAGTCGCGGGCGAACAGCCGGGCCCAGACGGAGCGTTCGGGCCCGTAGCCGGAGACGGAGAAGCCGCTCGCGCCGGTCATTCGGTGGTCCTCCGCCTCTTCTTGGAGCGATCGGTGCGCCGTCGGGTGTCGCGGTTGTTGCCGGTGTTCGGGGAGGGCACGGTGGCGGCCGGGTCGTCACCGGTCGCCGGCTGCGGGCTCTCCTGGGTCGCTTCCTCCTGCGGCACGTACTTCTTGATCTTCGGGGCGTCGATCGAACCGTCCGGCTGGATCTTCGGCAGGCTCTTCTGCGGCTGGGGCAGCAGGGCCTTCTTCTTGTCGATCTTGCCGTCGTCGGAGACGCCGTACAGCGCGTCGTAGATGTTGCGCACGGCGGGGCCGGAGGCGCCGGAGCCCGTACCACCCTGGGAGATGGTCATGACGACCGTGTAGTCCTCGGTGTACGTGGTGAACCACGAGGTCGTCTGCTTGCCGTAGACCTCGGCGGTACCCGTCTTGGCGTGCATCGGGATCTTGTCCTGCGGCCAGCCGACGTCGGCGAAACGCCAGGCGGCCGTACCGCGGGTGGCGACTCCCTCGAGGGCTTCGTCTATCTCGTCGCGCGTCTGCTTCGACATCGGCAGCTTGCCGTGCGACTTGGGCTTGATCTCCTGGACGCTCTTGCCGTCGGCGCTGACGATCGCCTTGCCGACGGTCGGGTCGTACATGGTGCCGCCGTTGGAGATCGCCGAGTAGATGGTGGCCATCTGGATCGGGGTGACGAGGGTGTCGCCCTGGCCGATGGAGTAGTTGACGGAGTCACCGGCGCGCAGCCTGTTGCCTTCGAGGCAGTTCTCGTAGGCGATGCGCTCGGCGTAGTCGCCGTTCTTCTTGCCGGTCCTGCACCAGGAGTCCTTGTTGGCCTTCCAGTAGTCCTGCTTCCACTGGCGGTCGGGGATACGCCCGGTGACCTCGTTCGGCAGGTCGATGCCGGTCTCCTTGGCGAGGCCGAACTGGTGGGCCGTCTTGTAGAACCAGTCGCTGGCGTTCTTCTTCGGCTTGTTGCCGCCGTCCCGCTTCCACTCCTCGTGGGAGAGCCGGTAGAAGACGGTGTCGCAGGACACCTCGAGCGCGCGGCCCAGCGAGATCGGGCCGTATCCCTTGGACTCGAAGTTCTTGAAGACCTGGCTGCCGATGTTGTACGAGCTGGAGCACTGGTACGGGCCGTCGAAGGAGTAGCCGGCGTTGACCGCGGCGGCCGTCGGGATGACCTTGAAGACGGAGCCGGGGGCGGACTGGCCCTGGATCGCCCGGTTCAGCAGCGGGTAGTTGGACTTCTTGCCGGTGAGCCTCGCGTAGTCCTTGCCGGAGATGCCACCGACCCAGGCGTTCGGGTCGTACGACGGGTTGGACGCCATGGAGACGATGCGGCCCGTCTTGGACTCCATCACCACGACGGCGCCGGAGTCCGCCTTGTAGTTCTCGCCGGTGTTGTCGTCGAACTCCTTGCGGGCTTCCTTCATCGCCTTCTGCAGCTCGTACTCGGCGACGCGCTGGACCCGGGCGTCGATGCTGGTGACGAGGTTCGCGCCGGGCTCGGCCGGGTCACTCTTGGCCTCGCCCATGACGCGACCGAGGTTGTCGACCTCGTAGCGGGTGACGCCGGCCTTGCCGCGCAGCTGCTGGTCGTACTGGCGCTCAAGGCCTGAGCGGCCGACCATGTCGGAGCGCAGGTACGGGGAGTTGGTGTGCTCGGCCTTGGTGATCTCCTCGTCCGTGACGGGCGAGAGATAGCCGAGGACCTGCGCGGTGTTAGCGTCGCCGGGGCTCGCGTAGCGGCGTACGGCCTGGGGTTCGGCGGTGATGCCGGGGAAGTCCTCGGAGCGTTCGCGGATCTGGAGGGCCTGCTTGGGCGTGGCCTCGTCGGTGATGGGGATCGGCTGGTAGGGCGAGCCGTTCCAGCACGGCTGCGGCGTCTCGGAGTCGCACAGCCGCACCTTGTCCATGACGTCCTTGGGCTTCAGGCCCAGCACGTCGGCGAGTTTGGTGAGCACCGCCTCGCCGTCGTCCTTCATCTTCAGCAGATCGGTACGCGAGGCGGAGACCACGAGCCGTGTCTCGTTGTCGGCGATCGGCACACCGCGCGCGTCGAGGATCGAGCCGCGCACGGCGGGGCTGACGACCTGTTGGACGTGGTTGCCGGACGCCTCCTTGGCGTAGGCGTCGCCTTCGCGGATCTGGAGGTACCAGAGGCGTCCGCCGAGGGTGGCGAGGAGGGAGAAGACGAGGACCTGGATGATGATGAGCCGGATCTGGACCCGTGGGGTCCGGCCGGTCTCGGGGATGTTGGTCACAGCTGCTGCCTCCCCCTCTCAGTGTGTGTATGTGTCATGTCCGACGCACCTGTGAGACCCGCGGCCCGCCAACTTCCATGCGCTCACAGCCGCTTGACCCCCTTGATGCGTCCCGCGCGGGCGATGCGCGACTTCGTGGACTTCATGCGCAGGCCGGTGCGCTGACCGCCCAGGCGCAGGCCGCCGCGCTGACCGCCGAGGCCCCCGCCCGTGCCGGAGGACAGCCAGCCCGTGGAGACGTCGGTCTTGGTGGAGGCGGTGGCCTCGGCGATCGGATCGTTGTCGGCGCGCCGGGCCAGCGCCATGATCCCGGGGACCACGAAGGGCGCGAGCAGCAGGTCGTACAGGGCGGACGTGAACAGCAGGCTGCCCAGGCCCACATGACGCGCGGCGGTGTCACCGACGAGGGCCCCGACTCCCGCGTACAGGAGCGTGGACCCGATCGCCGAGGCGACGACCACGACCATCGGACCGGTCGCGGATCTGACCTGGCCCTTGTCGGGCTTGGCGAGCCCCGCGAGGTAGCCGATGAGGCACAGCACGAGCGCGTAGCGCCCGGCGGCATGGTCGGCGGGTGGCGCGAGGTCGGCGAGCAGTCCGGCGCCGAAGCCGACGAGGGCGCCGCCGACGTGGCCGTACACCAGGGCGAGGCCGAGCACGGTGAGCAGCAGCAAGTCCGGTACGGCGCCCGGTAGTTGGAGGCGGGCGAGGATGGTCACCTGGATCACCAGGGCGACGATCACCAGGGTGGCGGAGAGCAGCATTCGGTTGAAGCGCATGCGGGTTCAGCTCCTACTGCTCTTGCTGCTGCTGGGGCAGGCCGTCGGCGGGCGCTCCGGCCGAGGGGGTGACCGTCACGGTCACCGTCGGCCTGGGGGTCGGCTTGGGTTTGGGCGGCAGCACCTGGTCGCGCGGGTCCCTGGGCGGGGCCTTGGTGACGACGCCGACGACGTCGAGCTTGCTGAAGCCGACGTACGGCTCGACGTAGATGGTGCGGGTCAGATCGCCGCCGGAGGGGTCGACGCGAGAGACGACGCCGACGGGGACACCGGGCACGAACGGCTTGTCGGCCTGGGAACCGAAGGTGACCAGACGATCCCCCTTCTTGATCTTGGCCTTGCCGTTGAGCATCTCCACGCGCAGCGGCCGGTCGCCCTGGCCGGAGGCGAAGCCGAGTTCGTCGGTGGACTCCATGCGCGTACCGACCGTGAAGTCCGGGTCGCTGGCGAGGAGCACGGTGGCGGTGTTGGGCCCGACAGTCGTCACCCGCCCGACGAGACCGTCCCCGTTCAGGACGGTCATGTCGCGCTGGATGCCGTCGTTCGCGCCGACGTCGATGGTGACGGTCCAGGAGAAGCCCTGGGCCGCTCCTATCGCGATGACTTCGGCGCCCTTGATGCCGTACTGTCCGGCACCCGCCGTCTTCAGGATCTTGTCGAGCTGCTTGAGCCGGCTGCGGTTACGGTCGTCGCTGCCCAGCTTCGCCTTCAACGCGGCGTTGTCCCGCTCCAGTTGGGCGATACGGTCGTGCCGGTCGCCGGAGTCGCGGACCGCTGCGATCGCGTTGCCGACGGGGTCGACCGCGGAGGACACCCCGTTCTCGATCGGGCCGAAGACCGTGGCGGCGGCCGAGCGGGCCCCGTCGACGGGTGAGTCCTCGCCGCCGCGGATGTCCACCGTGATCAAAGCGAACGCGATGGCGATCAGCAGCACCAGGAGCAGCCGGCTCTCTCGTGTGTCCCTCACGTGCGGCGGCCGTGCCTTCCTCGTCGGATTCGTGTGGGGCTCCCCTCGGCCGGGGCGCTATGGGGGAGCTCATGTCTCTATATCAACGCTCCGCCGCACGAGAAGAGATCGTCTCGTACGGCGGAATCGAAGAGTTACGTCATCTGCGGGGCTGGGCGTCCAGCACCTGCTGGAGCGCCTCGAACTCCTCTACGCATTTGCCGGAACCGAGCGCCACGCTGTCCAGCGGATCCTCGGCGATATGGATCGGCATACCGGTCTCGCGCCGCAGCCGCTCGTCGAGCCCGCGCAGCAACGCACCGCCACCCGTAAGGACGATCCCGCGGTCCATGACATCGCCGGAGAGCTCCGGAGGACACTTGTCGAGGGTCGTCTTGACCGCGTCGACGATCGCGTTGACCGGCTCCTCGATGGCCTTCCGCACTTCGGCGGCGGAGATGACGACGGTCTTCGGCAGGCCGGAGACAAGGTCCCGGCCGCGGATTTCGGTGTGCTGGTCATCGTCGAGGTCGTAGGCCGAGCCAATCGTGATCTTGATCTGCTCGGCCGTTCGCTCACCGAGGAGGAGGCTGTACTCCTTCTTGATGTGCTGGATGATCGCGTTGTCCAACTCGTCGCCCGCGACGCGGATGGACTGCGCCGTGACGATTCCGCCGAGCGAGATGACCGCGACCTCGGTGGTGCCGCCGCCGATGTCCACCACCATGTTGCCCGTGGCCTCGTGGACCGGCAGTCCGGAGCCGATGGCCGCGGCCATCGGCTCCTCGATGATGTGCACCTGGCGCGCACCGGCCTGCGAGGAAGCCTCGATGACGGCGCGCCGCTCGACGCCCGTGATTCCGGAGGGGACACAGACGACGACACGAGGACGGGCGAGATACCGCCGCTTGTGGATCTTCAGAATGAAGTAGCGGAGCATCCGCTCGGTGATCTCGAAGTCGGCGATGACACCGTCCTTCAGCGGACGCACGGCGACGATGTTGCCGGGAGTCCGGCCGATCATCTTCTTCGCTTCGGAACCGACCGCGAGGATGCCACCGGTGTTGGTGTTGATCGCGACGACGGACGGCTCGTTGAGTACGATCCCTCGACCCCTGACGTACACCAGCGTGTTGGCGGTCCCGAGGTCGACAGCCATGTCACGGCCGATGAACGACATTGAGTTCCCCATCAGGATTCGTCTGGCCTTCCCAAGTGGAGCTTTTGATGGCTTGTTAGGTCGGCGAGGGTGAGCGCTGTGACGTGAAGGCTTCCATCGTAGTCTCGCCTGCACCGAACACCGCGCGAGGGTCTTCGCCATTGTCAGCAGATGATGTGCCGCCTCGCTTGTGGAGACGAGCCAATGGAGGCATGCGTTCCCCCGATCGGCACGCATATGCCAGGCCCTGGCCGCTTTTTTGCGGCAGGGCCTGGTCAGATACGGCTCTGGATTGACGCAGCGTCAGAAAATCTTCACGTACGCCGGGTGGGTGGCCGCCGTGTCGCGGGGGAACGCGGTGGGGCGGTGATCAGGTCCGGCTGAGCAGGTCAGGTCAGGCCGGGGAAGAAGATCTTCAGTTCACGTTCGGCGGACTCCTCGGAGTCCGAGGCGTGGATCAGGTTCTCGCGGACGATCACGCCGAAGTCACCGCGGATGGAACCGGGCGCCGCCGCGATGGGATCCGTCGGTCCCGCGAGCGCGCGTACCCCCTCGATGACCCGCTCCCCCTCGACGACGAGAGCGACCACGGGACCGGAGGCCATAAAGGCGACCAGCGGCTCGTAGAAGGGCTTGCCCTTGTGCTCGCCGTAGTGGAGCTCCAAGGTCTCCTGATCCAGGTTCCGCAACTCCAGCGCGGTGATCTGCCAGCCGGCCTTGCGCTCGATACGGCTGATGATCTCGCCGGTCAGACCACGACGAACCGCATCGGGCTTGAGAAGGACGAGGGTGCGCTGGCTCACGTGGGGACTCCTTCGGCAACATGTGTGCGGATCACAGAGATTACAGGGCGTATCTGGGGGCGCGGGCAGCCGCAGGCTTTTCAGGGGCGCGGGGCTGTATCGATTTGCGGCTCCGCCGCGATGGGGGTCCCCCCGCTCGAGCGCAGCCGAGAGTGGGGGAGCGACCAGCCACGACGCACCGGCAGCCGCGACACGACCTGTCACCCCACCCCCTGGCGGGGGTCTGGGGCGCAGCCCCCCACGCGGCGGAGCCGCAAATTGACGCAGCCGGGAAGGGGCGGGACTGGGGAAAGGCCCGCCGCAGGCGACTACGCCGGCTTGTGTTCCTGCTCAGCCTGCGCAGCAAACCGCGCCTTCGCCTCGTCAACCTTCCGCCCGTAATGAACCGAGGCCCACCACAGCGCCGCAAAGATCGCCCCCAAGAGGAACATCGTCGGCACGACGAACCCGGACGCGATCAGCGCGATCTGCAGGGCCCAGCCCAGCTGCACACCCCCCGGCCGCGTCACCACCCCGCACAGCAGCACGCACAGCAGCATCGCGACGCCACTCACCGTCCAGACCGTGGCCATGGACAGATCGGGATCCTTCATGGCGACAAGACCGGCGAAGCCGATGACGAAGACCTCACCGATCAGCGTCGAAGCACAGAGCGTACGCACAGCTCAGCCCCTCCCCAGAAGCAGTCGGGCCTCGCCCACGGTGATGACGGAACCGGTGACGAGAACGCCCCCGCCCGCGAACTCGCCCTCCTCCTCGGCCAGCGTGATCGCGGCTTCCAGGGCGTCGTCGAGCCGCGGCTCCACCTGAACCCGCTCCTCACCGAACACCTCGACGGCCAGAGCGGCCAGCGCATCCGCGTCCATCGCCCGATGACTGGAGTTCTGCGTGATCACCACCTCGGCGAAGATCGGCTCGAAGGCCTCCAGCAAGCCTCGTACGTTCTTGTCGCCGCTCATGCCGACCACCCCGATCAGCCGGCTGAAGTCGAACACCTCGCTGACGCCCTCGGCGGTCGCACGGGCACCCGCCGG
The DNA here is from genome assembly GCF_014647675.1 of Streptomyces flaveus. Lineage (GTDB taxonomy): Bacteria > Actinomycetota > Actinomycetes > Streptomycetales > Streptomycetaceae > Streptomyces > Streptomyces flaveus. The sequence goes on from NZ_BMPQ01000001.1 coordinate 224,864, forward strand.
ATTGTGCGCGGCATCCAGAACAACGGTCGGCGACCGCCGCACGACCTCCATCCGCCCCGGCGCGGCAACCGCCGCGAACGCCTTGCGGACCGTGTCGATGTCGAGCCGCTCGGCCCGCGCCGCACCCACACCGAAGAACGCCTCCACCGCGGCGAGCGCGACGGCCGCGTTGTGCGCCTGGTACGCGCCATGCACCGGCAGGAACACCTCTTCGTACTCCCCGCCGAGCCCACGCAACGTCAACATCTGCCCGCCGACAGCCAGTTGACGCGATACGACCCCGAACTCCAGCCCCTCGCGGGCAACGGTCGCATCGACCTCGACGGCCTTCTTCAACATCACCTGCGCCGCGTCGACCGGCTGCTGCGCCAGAATCACGGTCGCACCCTGCTTGACGATGCCCGCCTTCTCCACGGCGATCTCGCCGGGCGTGCTACCCAGCCGGTCCGTGTGGTCCAGATCGATGGGGGTCACCACGGCGACATCACCGTCGATCACGTTCGTGGCGTCCCAGCTGCCGCCCATGCCCACCTCGACGACGGCCACATCGACCGGCGCGTCCGCGAACGCCGCGTACGCCATCCCCGTCAGCACCTCGAAGAAGGACAGCCGGAACTCCTGCTGCCCGTCCACCATCTCGACGTACGGCTGAATGTCCCGGTACGTCTCCACGAACCGCTCGGCGTCCATCGGCGCGCCGTCCAGGCTGATCCGCTCGGTGATCGACTGGACGTGCGGCGAGGTGTACCGACCGGTGCGCAGTTCGAAGGCGCCGAGCAGCGCCTCGATCATGCGGGCCGTGGACGTCTTGCCGTTCGTCCCCGTGATGTGGATCGAGGGGTACGAGCGCTGCGGCTCCCCCAGTACGTCCATCAGCGCGGCGATCCGCGTGACCGACGGCTCCAGCTTCGTCTCACCCCACCGCGTGGCCAACTCGGCCTCGACCTCGCGCAACGCCTTGTCGACCTCGGGATCGGCCGGCCGCGCGGGGATGTCGGCCTCCGGCGGCCCGCCCTGCGCGCGCAGGGTACGGCTGCCGGCCTCGATCACCGCGAGATCGGGATCACGCTCGGTCTCCGCACCGACGATCTCGTCGAAGGGGTCGGGCTCGCTGCTGTCGTCCGGGGGAAACTCGCTCACGGGGCCAGTCTACGGAGGCGGACTGACAACAACGTGAGCGCCCGTCGCCGGGCCGGCATGAATCAGCCCGTCCGGCGATTGAGGACGAGGCCGCCAGGCCGATACGGGGTCTGGGACGGAGCCCCAGGGCCGGCAACCACCCACTGGCGCAGCTGCCGAGTCAGGCAAAAGGCGCCCGGAGCTTTCCAGCCCCAGGCGCCTTCAGCCACGTAACACCGCCTGCTAACCCTGCGGCAACCGCTCCAACTGCTCCTGAATCCGCGCGATGTCCTCGCCCGCCTTGGCAAGCCGCGTACGGATCTTGTCCACCACCTGCTCCGGAGCCTTCGCGAGGAACGCCTCGTTGCCCAGCTTCGCCTCGGCCTGCTGACGCTCCTTCTGGGCGGCGGCCAGATCCTTCGCGAGCCGCTTCCGCTCCGCGGCCACGTCGATCGTGCCGGAGAGATCCAGCGCGACCTGCGCGCCCGCGACCGGCAGCGTCGCCGTGGCCGCGAAGCCCTCGCCCTCCGGCTGGAGGCGCAGCAGCTGGCGGATGGCCGCCTCGTGCGGGGCCAGGGCGGTCCCGTCGAGGGTGAGCCGGGCCGGGACGCGCTGGCCGGGCTGGAGCCCCTGGTCGGCACGGAACCGGCGGACCTCCGTGATGACCTGCTGAAGCGTCTCGATCTCCCGCTCGGCCGCCGTGTCACGGAACCCGCCCGGGGCGTCAGCCCCAGGAACAAGCACAGCGCCCGGCCAGTCCGCGATCACCACGGACTCGCCCCCCGTGAGCGTGGTCCACAGCGTCTCCGTGACGAACGGAACAATCGGGTGCAGCAGCCGCAGCGTGACGTCCAGGACCTCGCCCAGGACCCGCTTGCTGGCGTCGGCCGCCGCACCGCCCGCGTTGAACGTCGTCTTGGACAGCTCGACGTACCAGTCGAAGACCTCGTCCCACGCGAAGTGGTAGAGGGAGTCGGAGAGCTTGGCGAACTGGAAGTCGTCGTAGAACGCGTCGACTTCGGCGACGGTCTCGTTGAGGCGGGACAGGATCCACCGGTCCGTCGCCGACATCGCGGACGGGTCCGGGAGCGGGCCCTCGACCGTCGCGCCGTTCATCAGCGCGAAGCGGGTCGCGTTCCAGATCTTGTTGGCAAAGTTCCGGGACGCCTGGACCCAGTCCTCGCCGATCGGCACGTCCGCACCCGGGTTGGCGCCGCGGGCGAGCGTGAAGCGGACGGCGTCGGAGCCGTACGCGTCCATCCAGTCCAGCGGGTCGACCGAGTTGGGGTTCGACTTGGACATCTTCTTGCCGTGCTCATCACGGACGAGACCGGTCAGCGCGATGGTCTTGAACGGAGCCTCGCCATCCATCGCGTACAGACCGAACATCATCATCCGGGCGACCCAGAAGAAGATGATGTCGTGCCCGGTGAGCAGAACGTCCGTCGGATAGAACTTCTCGAGGTCCGGCGTCCGCTCCGGCCAGCCGAGCGTGGAGAACGGCCACAGGCCGGAGGAGAGCCAGGTGTCGAGGACGTCGGTGTCCTGCGTCCAGCTGTCACCGCTCGGAGGCTGCTCGTCGGGGCCGACGCAGACGACCTCGCCGTTCGGCCCGTACCAGACCGGGATGCGGTGGCCCCACCACAACTGGCGCGAGATGCACCAGTCGTGCATGTTGTCGACCCAGTCGAAGTAGCGCTTCGACATCTCCTTCGGGTGGATCTCCACCCGTCCGTCGCGGACGGCGTCACCGGCGGCCTGTGCGAGCGGGCCGACCTTGACCCACCACTGGAGGGACAGCCGCGGCTCGATGGTGGTCTTGCAGCGCGAGCAGTGGCCGACGGAGTGGACGTACGGACGCTTCTCGGCGACGATCCGGCCCTGCTCGCGCAGCGCGGCAACGATCGTGGAGCGGGCCTCGAACCGGTCCAGTCCCTGGAACGGGCCGTGGACGGTGATGACGCCGCGCTCGTCCATGACCGTCAGCGACTCCAGGCCGTGCCGCTGGCCGATCTCGAAGTCGTTCGGATCGTGCGCGGGCGTCACCTTGACGGCACCGGTGCCGAACTCGGGGTCGACGTGCGTGTCCGCGACGACGGGGATGGTGCGGTCGGTGAGCGGCAGCTTGATCCGCTTCCCGATCAGATGCTGGTAGCGCTCGTCCTCGGGATGAACGGCCACGGCGGTGTCACCGAGCATCGTCTCGGCCCGGGTGGTGGCGACGACCAGAGTCTCCTCGCCCTCCCCGTACTTGATGGAGACGAGCTCGCCGTCGTCGTCCTGGTACTCGACCTCGATGTCCGAGATGGCGGTGAGGCAGCGGGGACACCAGTTGATGATGCGCTCGGCGCGGTAGATCAACTCGTCGTCGTACAGCTTCTTGAAGATGGTCTGGACGGCGTGGGACAGCCCCTCGTCCATGGTGAACCGCTCGCGGGACCAGTCGACGCCGTCGCCCAGCCGCCGCATCTGGCCGAGGATCCGGCCGCCGTACTCTTCCTTCCACTGCCAGACGCGCGAGACGAACTCCTCGCGCCCGAGGTCATGGCGGGACTTGCCTTCGTCCGCGAGCTGCTGCTCGACCTTGTTCTGCGTGGCGATACCGGCGTGGTCCATGCCCGGCAGCCACAGCGCCTCGTATCCCTGCATGCGCTTACGGCGCGTGAGGGCGTCCATGAGGGTGTGCTGGAAGGCGTGGCCCAGGTGGAGTGAGCCGGTGACGTTCGGCGGCGGGATGACGATGGTGTACGGCGGCTTGTCGCTCTTCGCGTCGGCGCCGAAGTAACCCCGCTCTACCCAGCGCTCGTACAGCTTCCCCTCTACCTCGGCCGGCGCGTACTGGGTCGGCAGTTCGGGGGTGTTGGCTGGCGGCTGCTGCTGAGCATTCTCGGTCACGGGGTCAGTTTAGAGGTGTCACGGGCCCGTCCTGAAACTCGTTTGTTCGGTAACGGTGAGATCCCGGCGCTCCGCGCGGACGCTCCTTACGCCAGGATGTTCGGAACGCATAAGTATCTGGAGGGGAACCCAGAATGAGCTACAACCAGCCGGGCCCGTACGGCGGGCAGCCCCAGCAGCCGGGACCGTACGGTCAGCCAGGCGGTCAGTCAGGCCCGTACGGCCAGCCGCCGCAGGCCCCGCAGCCCGGCTACGGTCAGCCGCCGCAGCCCCCTCAGCCCGGCTATGGCTACCCGCAGCAGGCGCCTCCGCAGCAGCCCGGCTACGGGTACCCCCAGCAGACCCCTCCCGGGGCCCCGCCCCAGCAGCCCGGCTACGGCCAGCAGCCCCCGTACGGCCAGCAGCCCCCGCCCTACGGCATGCCGCAGCCGCCCGCTTCCGGCGGCGGCAAGAAGACCGGGATCGTCATCGGCGCGGTGGCGGTCGTGGCCGCGATCGCGGTGGGGGCGTACTTCGTGATCGGCGGGGGTGGCGGCGGGGACGTGGCGGACGACGGCCCGCACAAGCTGACCACGCCGGCGACGGTGCTCAGCGAGTACAAGAAGAGCGAGGAGGCCGACTTCGGCGGCTTCAGCGAGGACGACCTCAAGGACGCGGAGAAGAGCGGCGTCAAGAACGCCAAGTCCGTCAACGCCGGGTACCAGGCCGGGGACCAGCAGTCCACTCCGCCCACCTCGAAGATACTCAGCTTCATGGGCGTCTACGGGGAGGTGGAGGACCCGGAGGCGGTCGTCGACGCCATGTTCGTGGAACTCAAGAAGACCGCCGCCGAGGACCCCAGCAGCGGCGAGTTCGTCGGCAGCCCGAAGAGCTACGAGCCCAGCGGTCTGGACGGCGCGATCCTGAAGTGCCAGGAGTCCAAGATCAAGAACGCCGAGGCCTCGACCGACCCGTCCTCCGGGCCCCCGGAGGTGAGCCTGCCGGTGTGCATCTGGGGCGACCACAGCACCCTCGGCGTCGTCATCCTCCTCGACCAGGTCGACGCCGTGACCGGCAAGAGCGCCGACCTCGAGGCCACCGCCGACCTCACGGCCAAGTTCCGCAAGGAAATCCGCGTCAAGATCTGACGCCCGCAGCAACGCCGAGCAGCAACGCCGCATCAACGAGGAAGGGGCCCCGGTCAGTTGACCGGGGCCCCTTCTCTGCGCGTACGAGCGGCTACGCCGTCTTCTGCTCCCCCGGGCCCCGCCCGCGGGCGTCCCGCGGAATGAGCGTCGGGTTCACGTTCGACAGGACGACGTCCGCCGTGATGACGACGCGGCCTACGTCCTTGCGGGACGGGACCTCGTACATCACTGACTGCAGGACTTCTTCCATGATGGCGCGCAGACCCCGCGCGCCGGTCTGCCTCAAGATGGCCTGGTCGGCGATGGCTTCGAGGGCCTCGCGCTCGAAGTCCAGCTCCACGCCGTCGAGTTCGAAGAGGCGCTGGTACTGCTTCACGAGCGCGTTGCGCGGCTCGACGAGGATCTGGAGCAGGGCCTCGCGGTCGAGGTTGTGCACGCTCGTGATGACCGGGAGGCGGCCGATGAACTCGGGGATCATGCCGAACTTGACCAGGTCCTCGGGCATGACGTCCTCGAACTGGTCCTTCTCCTCCAGCTCGCGCTTCGAGCGGATCGTCGCGCCGAAGCCGATGCCCTTCGCGCCCGCGCGGGACTCGATGAGCTTCTCCAGGCCGGCGAAGGCGCCGCCCACGATGAACAGGACGTTCGTCGTGTCGATCTGGATGAACTCCTGGTGGGGGTGCTTGCGTCCACCCTGGGGCGGGACCGAGGCCGTCGTGCCTTCGAGGATCTTCAGCAGCGCCTGCTGGACGCCCTCGCCGCTCACGTCCCGCGTGATCGACGGGTTCTCGCTCTTGCGGGCCACCTTGTCGATCTCGTCGATGTAGATGATCCCGGTCTCGGCCTTCTTGACGTCGTAGTCCGCCGCCTGGATCAGCTTCAGCAGGATGTTCTCGACGTCCTCGCCGACATACCCCGCCTCCGTCAGCGCCGTCGCGTCGGCGATGGCGAAGGGGACGTTCAGCATGCGCGCCAGGGTCTGGGCGAGCAGGGTCTTGCCGGAGCCCGTGGGGCCGAGGAGCAGGATGTTCGACTTAGCCAACTCGATGGCGTCGTCGCGGTTCTGCCCCGTGCTGTTCTCACCGGCCTGAACCCGCTTGTAGTGGTTGTACACCGCGACGGAGAGTGCCTTCTTCGCCGACTCCTGGCCGACGACGTATCCCTCGAGGAACTCGTAGATCTCCCGGGGCTTGGGGAGTTCCTCCCAGCGGACCTCGCTCGTTTCCGCCAGTTCTTCCTCGATGATCTCGTTGCAGAGATCGATGCACTCGTCGCAGATGTACACACCGGGGCCTGCGATGAGCTTCTTGACCTGCTTCTGGCTCTTGCCACAGAACGAGCACTTGAGCAGATCGCCGCCGTCACCGATGCGTGCCACGGTGTGCTTCCCCTTCGCCTGGGAGACGCCTAGGTCCAGCGGCTCCTGGTGCTGCCTTATGTCCGACGGTACCTTGCCGAGCCCCCCGTTCGGGCCCCCCTTGGCGCGGTTCACTTTGACGCGTACGGCGCCAAACCGTGCCAAGGGGGCGGCTGACGATACAGTGCCGCGTCACGCGACCGCGGCGTTGTTCATCTTCCGGGTCGAGATGATCTGGTCGATCAGGCCGTACGAGAGCGCGTCCTCAGCGGTGAGGATCTTGTCGCGCTCGATGTCCTCGCGGATCTTCTCGATCGGCGTCGTGGAGTGCTTGGCCAGCAGTTCCTCCAGCTGGGCACGCATCCTGAGGATCTCGTTCGCCGCGATCTCCAGGTCGGAGACCTGGCCACGGCCCGTCTCGCTGTAGGGCTGGTGGATCAGCACGCGGGCGTTGGGCAGCGCCATGCGCTTGCCCGGCGTACCGGCGGCGAGCAGGATCGCGGCGGCGGAGGCCGCCTGACCCATGCAGACCGTCTGTACGTCCGGCTTCACGAACTGCATCGTGTCGTAGATGGCCGTGAGCGCCGTGAAGGAGCCGCCGGGGCTGTTGATGTAGACCGAGATGTCACGGTCGGGGTCCATCGACTCCAGGCACAGCAGCTGCGCCATGACGTCGTTGGCGGAGGCGTCGTCGATCTGCACGCCGAGGAAGATCACGCGCTCCTCGAAGAGCTTCGCGTACGGGTCGTACTCGCGCACGCCCTGCGAGGTGCGCTCGACGAAGCGCGGGATGACGTAGCGGGACTCCGCGCGGGGGCCGGTGTACTCGGCCTCCGTGCGGGCGTAGAGGCCGCTGCCGGGGAAGTCGTTCACTGTGTCTCCTGGGAGCCTGAAAAGAGCTGAGGCGGTCGGCTGGGGGCTCGGAAGGCTTACGTCGGCTGCGCTCGGGGCCGCGGCTGGGCTGCCCGTGCGCGTATGCCGCTTAGGCCGCTCCGGTGCCTCCGCCGCCCGGCATACCGGCAGCGGTGGGCATGATGTCGTCGATCAGGCCGTACTCCTTGGCCTCGATCGGGTCGAACCAGCGGTCCCGGTCCGAGTCGCGGGTGACCTGGTCCACGGTCTGGCCGGTGTGGAAGGCGGTCAGCTCCGCCATCCGCTTCTTGGTGTGCAGCAGCCGCTCGGCGTGGATCTTGATGTCCGACGCGGAACCGGCGAGGCCGGCCGAGGGCTGGTGGATCAGGATCTCGGCATTCGGCAGGGCGAAGCGCTTGCCCGGGGTACCCGCGCTCAGCAGGAACTGGCCCATGGAGGCCGCCATGCCCATGGCGATGGTCACCACGTCGTTCTGGATGTACTGCATGGTGTCGTAGATCGCCATGCCGGCCGTGATCGATCCGCCGGGGCTGTTGATGTACAGGAAGATGTCCTTGTCCGGGTCGGCGGCAAGGAGCAGCAACTGTGCGGTGATCTTGTTCGCAATGTCGTCGTCGACCGGCTGGCCGAGGAAGATGATCCGCTCACCGAGCAGCCGGTTGTAGACCTGGTCGCCGAGGCCACCACCGATGGAGGGCTCGCCGGCGGCTGTAGGCATCAGATTCGTCACGTATCCACCTGCTCGTCTTGTCGACGGCGCCGGGGCCGTCTCACGTGTTCTGCCGGGGCGGGGGGCCGTCCGGCGGTTTATCGGGACTCCCCTGCCCTCGTACTCATGGACCCTAACGCGCGGGTCCCTTCGGGGAATCCCGAGGAGGGAACTGTTCGCTGTGAGCGCATGCGCTCCGCTGGTTGCGCAGGGGTTTTGGGGCGCTTCCCTGGGCGTAGCGCAGCAGGCCCCGGACCGCTCGTGCGGTCCGGGGCCTGCTGGAGGTACAGCGAGGCGAATCAGGCCTCAGGCTTCTCCTCGGGGGCCTCGGAGGCCTCCTCGGCCGCTTCCGCGGAGCCCTCCGCCGGGGTCTCCTCGGAGGAGGCCTCGGTGGCCTCGGCCTCGTCCTCCTCGTCGTCCAGGTCCACGATCTCGCCGTTCGTGTCCTTGACCGTGGCCGCCTCGACGACGACCGCGAGGGCCTTGCCGCGGGCGACCTCGCCGACCAGCATCGGGACCTGGCCGCCCTCGACGACCGCCTGGGCGAACTGGTCGGGGGACATGCCGGAGGAAGCCGCGCGACGCATGAGGTGCTCGGTGAGCTCCTCCTGGTTGACGTTCAGCTTCTCCTTGTTGACCAGCTCGTCGAGGACGAACTGGGTCTTGATGCCCTTGACCGCGGCCTCGCGCGTCTCGGTGTCGAACTCCTCGGCCGTCTTGCCCTGGATCTCCAGGTACTGCGGCAGGTCCAGGCCCATCTGACCGAGCTGGTGGTGCTCGAGGTTGTGCTTACGGGTGTTGATCTCGTCCTCGAGGAGCTTCTCGGGGACGGGCACCTCGACCAGCTCCAGCAGCTTCTCCAGGACGCGCTCCTGGGCCTGCGTGGCCTGGTCGTACTGCTTCATGTTCTCGAGGCGCTTACGGCTGTCCGCCCGCAGCTCCTCCAGGGTGTCGAACTCGGAGGCGAGCTGCGCGAAGTCGTCGTCCAGCTCGGGAAGCTCACGCGCGGCGACCTGGGTGACCTTGACGGAGACCTCGGCCTCCTTGCCGGCCGCCGAGCCGCCCTTGAGCTCGGAGGTGAAGGTGGCCTCGCCACCGGCCTCCAGGCCCTTCACGGCGTCGTCGATGCCTTCCAGCAGCTCACCGGAGCCGATGGTGTAGGAGACGCCGTTCGCGACGCCGTCCTCCAGGATCTCGCCGTCGACCTTGGCCTCCAGGTCGATCGTCACGACGTCGCCGTCCTCGGCGGCGCGCTCGACCGGCGTGGTGGACGCGAAGCGCTCACGCAGCTCCTCGACGGCCTTGTCGACGTCCTCCTCGCTGACCTCGACGGCGTCGACCTCGACCTCGATGCCGGAGTAGTCCGGGATCTCGATGGCCGGGCGGATGTCGACCTCGGCGGTGAAGTTCAGCGTCTCGCCGTCCTTCAGCTCCGTGATGTCGACCTCGGGCTGGCCGAGCACGTTCAGCTCGGCGTTGTTGACCGCGTCGGTGTAGAACTTCGGAAGCGCGTCGTTGACCGCCTCCTCCAGAACCGCACCGCGGCCGAACCGCTGGTCGATGACGCGCGCCGGAATCTTGCCCTTCCGGAAACCCTTCACCGTGACCTGCTGGTTGATCTTCTTGTACGCCGCGTCGAGGCTGTCCTTGAGCTCCTCGAAGGGCACCTCGACAGTGAGCCGAACCCGGGTCGGGTTCAGGGTCTCCACGGCGCTCTTCACGGTTCGGTCTCCTTGATGGCTGACTTCTTGGGGTTCTGCTGTCGACCTCTGCCGGATGCGGCGGGTGCCTCAGCGGATTCGCGGCCCTTGCGAGACGTAACAGTGCAGACATACGGGCACGCAGTTTGCATAGTAGCCGCAGGCGGTACACGCCCCAAAAGGCGAGCTTCCGATGCCGCGGGTCCCGGGACCCCGGTCGGCTTCCGGACCGGGTCCCTACGGGTGGCCACCGGGGCTCTGCTGGTGGTCGGGGTGGCGGGATTTGAACCCACGGCCTTCCGCTCCCAAAGCGGACGCGCTACCAAGCTGCGCCACACCCCGTCGGTGCGACACGTAGGGTACATGCCCGCGGACGCCACGGCTCCCGCATTTCGCGGGCGCCTGAGGAGGCGCGGAACGGGATGTGCGGCGAAGGGGTGCCACCCGCTACGATGCTCCCGTGCCGCGCGTCCACTGACCTGCGGTGCATCCTGTGCGGGCGTAGCTCAATGGTAGAGCCCTAGTCTTCCAAACTAGCTACGCGGGTTCGATTCCCGTCGCCCGCTCCACACGGCTCAGGGCCAGGTCAGAGGTTCGATCCTCTGCCTGGCCCTGAGGCGTTTCCGGGTACTGGCGGCAGTCGGGGTCGTCAGTCCCTGAGGAACGTGATCAGTTCGCCGAGGAGGGGGGCCGAAGCGGTCCAGGCAGACGGTTCCATCGCGCTGGGCCGGCTCTCGCGGAGCTGTCAGGTGTTCGTCACGTCGTGGGGCCGCACTCGCCGGCCCCGCTCAGAACTGGATCTCGTTGATCGTCTCCGCTATCGAGTTGAGGAACCGCTGGATGTCGTCGGCCATGCCCGTCGAGGCGAGGAAGAAGCCGAACAGCACGGCGACGACCGCCGGACCCGCCTTGATCGTTCCTCCCCGGATCAACACCACGAGGACGATCCCCAACAGCAGCACAACTGACAGCGAAATGGCCACAACTGATCACACCCTACGGTCGGTCCGCTCTCCCGGCCCGAGGGCGCCACCCCGCACACCCCCGCAGAACCATCGTGCCACCAACAGGCCCAGCCTATGCGGAAGGTGGGTCATCATCGGCCATCGTTCTCGCCGGACCTGCACAATCCGTACCCGCGCGGCGCTCGTCGGCGGCCATGAACGGCGGGGCTGCGTACGGCAATTCGAGGAGCCTCCCGCACGCCTAATTCAGGAGGGTCATTGCCGTGCCCCCACATCCTGTTCGCAGCTAATTCGAATTATTGCCGCAGGGACAGCGAGGGGTCGGCGAGGGGGTCAACAAACGCCGATCAACGGACATTTCGCCAGAGTCACCCGCGAACGTTATGCACCATTTAGTCGGGATTAAGTGGTACGTAACAGACGTACGTAGTACATCAGTCGACCTCTGCATCGCCAAGTCGATGCTGTATCCCACTTCTTCAAATCCCCCGCACTCACCGGGATAAGCGAGGGTTAAGCAGGAATGACGCGGAGGGTTTTACGAAATCGCATCGGCGACGCTAGGGTGCCTCAGATGTTCAACGCTGCCTCGTCCCCCGCACGCGCAGTGAGGTCCCGGATCGTCTCCCCCAGTTCCTGGTGGGAGGGTCTGTGACGAACTCGCTCCGCCCACACGGCCAACAGAGGGCTCCGCTCCCGCCGACGGAGGAGTCGTCGGTGTCCGGAATGCCGAGCCCTCGAACCCGCGACACCCCGCAGGCGAACACCGCTCCCGCCGCGTCTCAGGCCAGGCCGGCCAAGCAACGCGACGCGTTCTTCGACAACGCCAAGTACCTGGCCATCGTGCTCGTCGCGATGGGCCACACCTGGGAACCGCTGACCGACCACAGCCGCACCGCCGAAGCGCTCTACATGGTCGTCTACGCCTTCCACATGCCGGCGTTCATCCTCATCTCCGGCTACTTCTCGCGCAGTTTCGACATGCGTGCCGACCGGCTCCAGCGGCTGGTGACGGGCATCGCCGTGCCGTACATCCTCTTCGAAGCCGCGTACTCCGTCTTCAAGAAGGTGGCGGACGACGATCCGGGCCATCCGGTCAGCCTGCTCGACCCCTGGTACCTCACGTGGTTCCTGATCGCGCTGTTCGTGTGGCGGCTGACGACGCCGCTGTGGAAGGTCGTGCGCTGGCCGGTGCCGCTCGCGCTCGCCATCGCGGTGCTCGCCTCCGTCTCGCCCGACATCGGTGACGACCTGGATCTGCAACGTGTGCTGCAGTTCCTGCCGTTCTTTGTCATCGGCCTGTGCATGAAGCCCGAGCACTTCCAGCTGATGCGGCGCCGTGAGGTCCGGATTCTGTCGGTGCCGGTGTTCGCGGCGGCGCTGGTCGTGGCGTACTGGGCGGCTCCGCGTATGACGTCGGCGTGGTTCTACCACCGGGACAGCGCGCAGGAGTTGGGCACGCCGTGGTGGGCCGGCGTCGTGATGACGCTCGCGCTGTTCGGCTGCTCGATGGTCCTCACGGCCTGCTTCTTCTCCTGGGTGCCGCGTCGCAAGATGTGGTTCACGGTGCTCGGGGCGGGGACGCTGTACGGCTATCTGCTGCACGGTTTCCTGGTCAAGGGCGGCCGCTTCTGGGGCTGGTTCGACTACACGTGGCTGCATGAGCCGCTCGGCGAGATCTTCGTCACCCTGGTCGCCGCCGCCGTGGTCACCCTGCTGTGCACGCCGCCCGTCCAGCGCATGTTCCGCTTCGCGATGGAACCGAAGATGGAGTGGGCGTTCAAGCGGGACGCGGCGGAGCTGGCCCGCGAGCGGGCCAAGTCCTAAGCCGAGGCCCAAGTCCTAGACCAGGCCCAGGAGTTCGCGCATCCTCGCGTACTTCTGGGCCAGTCGCGTCCGCGTGGACTCGTCCAGGGCCGCCAGCCTCGCCGGATTCGCGTTGTGGGCCAGGTCGGATTCCTTGACCAGGAGGGCCCCCGGCGTCGCCAGGATGCGTTCGGCGTACGACTCCGGGGGCTCGCCGGGGCGCCTGGTGAGGGCCAGGACGATGTCCTTCGTGCGCCGGGTCAGTGCGGCCTTGCGCAGGAGCCAGTCCTCCGAGACGGCGTCGTCCTCGACGGCGTCGTGGAGCCAGGCGGCGGCGATCTGTTCGTCGTCGCCGCCCCGGGCGCGTACCCCTTCGGCCACGGCCTGGAGGTGCTCGGCGTACGGTCGGCCCGCCTTGTCCGTCTGGGCCGCGTGTGCGTTGCGGGCGATGGCTTCGACTTCGGTGAGGCTCAGCAGCGCGTTCTCGGTCATGCGTCGAGTGTGCCCCGCAGCGCCGACCTGGCCGGTATCGACGCCGCCGCCACACCGATCACGAGCAGGGCCTCCCATTCGACGGCCCAGTCGCCGTCCGGCCTCAGGCCGCTCCGTACGTTCTGTGGGGCGTCGTCCCCGGCCCCGTCGTCGTACCGCCTCTTCCGCAGACCCATGGCCGGGTCCGTCCTCCCGTCGCACCGATCCCCACCGATGCTTCGACGCTACGGATCCGGGGCCTGCCCCGGCCATGAGGCCGACCACCGACCTCGGGCCGGGGAGAATCCGACCAAACCCCGCCGCCAGGTCGTTTGGTAATCTAATCATTGACGCTCCCTTGACCAATTCTTGACCCTCCTGAGGAGGAACTGGCCCATCGGACACGCAGACATCCTCATCGCCATGGGTGGCGCCTTTCTCGCCGCGGCGGTTCTCGCCCGCGTCGGCGCCCGTATCGGACTCCCCACCATTCCGCTCTTCATCCTGGCCGGGATCCTGCTCGGCCCGCACACGCCCGGCATCGTGATCGTCTCGGACCCGCACGACATGGAGATGCTCTCCGCGCTGGGTCTGGTGCTGCTGCTCTTCTACCTCGGCCTCGAGTTCCACATGGACGACCTCAAGGCGGGTGGCCGTCGGATGGCTCTCGCCGGGGGCATGTATCTGGCATTGAACATCGGTGCGGGCCTGGGGTTCGGATTCGCCCTCGGCTGGGGCACCTCCGAGGCGCTGGTCCTCGCCGGAGTGCTCGGCATCTCGTCGTCCGCGATCGTGACCAAGGTGCTGGTCGACACGGGGCGGCTCGGGAACCCCGAGACCCGGCCGATCCTCGGCATCATCGTCGTCGAGGACATTTTCCTCGCGCTCTACCTCGCGGCGCTGCAGCCGGTTCTGTCCGGCGCCTCCTCACTCGGAGCGGCGGTCCTCGACGGCGGCAAGGCCTTCGCCTTCCTGCTGCTGCTCGCGCTGGCGGCCCGTTTCGGTACGAGGGTCGTGGGGCGGCTCGTTGCCACGAAGGACGACGAGTTGCTGGTCATCTCCTTCCTCGGGGCCGCCGTCTTCGTGGCCGGGGTGTCGGAGTGGTTCGGGGTGGCGGACGCGATCGGGGCCTTCATGGTCGGGCTGATGCTCGGCAGTACGGCTTCGGGTACGCGTATACGCACACTGGTGCACCCTCTGCGGGACGCCTTCGGCGCGATCTTCTTCTTCGCCTTCGGCCTCTCCATCGACCCGGGTGACCTTCCCACGGTGCTGTGGCCCGTCCTCGCCGCGGTTTCGCTGACGCTGGTCATGAACGTGCTCGCGGGGTTGGGGGCGGCTCAGGTGTACGGCTTCGGCGCCGGGCCCGCCGCCAACATCTCCACCACGCTGCTCGCTCGCGGCGAGTTCGCCCTCATCCTCGCCACGATGGCGGCTGCCGCCGGGCTCGACGACCGGTTGTCGCCGTTCATCGCCGGCTACGTCCTGGTACTGGCCGTCCTGGGCCCGCTCACGGCGAGTGCCTCCGGCGGTTGGGCGGGGGCGCCTACCGGGTGGGTGGGTTCGGTTCATGGGCGAGTGCGGGCCCGTCGTGGCTGGTCGCGCAGTTCCCCGCGCCCCTAAAAGCAAAAGCCTGCGGCTCCCCGCGCCCAAAAACCCCGCCCCGAACGAGCCCGCACCCCCGACTGCCCGCACCTTGCCCTCCGGCGGGAGGGGTCGTGGGCCGGTGCGTCGCATGCCCGTCGCTTAGCTCCGGTCTCGGAGAACCAGGGCCTTGTACCAGGCCAGAGCCGTATGCCCGCCCTGCGACGGGCTGACGCACCGGCCCACGACCCCGCACCCACCACCCACCCAGGGGCGCGGGGAACTGCGCGACCAGCCACCCACCAACCGGCAGTCGCCAACGGACCGAACCCACCCACCCCGTAGGCGCCCCGCCCAACCGCCGGAGGTCAACCGCCGGAGGTTTCCCGGCAGATCAGCAGCAACGCCCTGTCATCATTCACATCCCGCGCAACCGCCTCGATCAAATGCCACGCCGCCCCATGAAACCCCCCGGCCACATACCGGTCCGCCTCACCGGTAAGCCGGTCCATCCCCTCCGCGATGTCCCGGTCGGACGTCTCGACCAGGCCGTCCGTGAACAGCATCAGAACGTCGCCCGGACGCAACGTCCCCTTCACGGAGTCGAACTGGGCCCCGTCGTACACCCCGAGCAGCGGCCCCTCCGCGGACTTCTCCTCCCAGCGCCCGCTGCCCGCGCTGAGCTGCAGCCCGGGAGGATGTCCGGCCGAGAAGAGCTCGTAGTCGCCGGAGTCCAGGTCCAGGACAAGGTGGATCGACGTGGCGAAGCCCTCGTCCCAGTCCTGCCGGAGCAGGTAACCGTTCGCCGCGGGCAGGAAGGCGTGCGGCGGCAGCGAGCCGAGCAGCCCTCCGAACGCCCCCGACAGAAGCAGCGCACGCGACCCCGCGTCCATGCCCTTGCCGGACACGTCCGTCAGTACGACCTCGAGCGTGCGCCCCCCGTTCGTACGGGCAGCCACCACGAAGTCCCCCGAGAACGACTGACCACCGGCCGGCCGCAGGGCCATCTCCCGATGCCAGCCCACCGGCAGCTTCGGCAACTTGCTCTGGACCCGGATGCGTTCCCGCAGGTCGAACAGCATGGTGCCGCCGCGCCGCCACGGAACCCCCACCCGGCTGCGGAACTGCGCGATGAGCAGACCGAAGAAGCCGCAGGCAGCGACCACCAGCACGGTCCCCGGCGTCACCCGGGACGGCCCTTCCGTGTACGGGCCGAGTTTCACGGACTCGATGATCAACGCGGTGGCGGCGGCCGCGTACAGGCCGAGCAGGCTGGCCGGCCGCAGCACCAGCCCGCCGGCGACGATCGGGAGGACCAGCGCGGCCGGCGAGAACCACACGGAGTTGACGAGTGTGGCGCCCGTGATCACGGGAATCGTCAGCAGCAGAGCGGCCAGCGCGACCCAGTCCGAACCGTCCCCGCGGAAGTAGTCGACAGCGGATCTGCGCAGCCCGGTGCGGACCCGGTGCAGTTGCTTCTTGCACCGGGCCGCAAACGTGTCGGCTTCCGCGCGCCGCTCTCGTCCTGCTGCCATTGTTCGGGACCCTATCCATCGGACCTGGTACTTGGCACGGGAGGTCCCACTTGTCCCCCGTCCGAGAACCGAAGTCACAGAAACGTCCGATCCCCGAGGATCGCATGCCGCGGTGGGCGGCCCGCCCCGAGCCGACAGAAATCCACTCGCTGATCCCGGATTGCCCTGGTAGGCATGGCACATGACGACTGACTTGCGCGTGCTCCGGCCGGAAAAATGGGACGAGTGGTACGGAAAGCTGGTGCTCGCCTTCGGCGGAGTCGACGAGTCGCCCGAGGAGCGGGCCCTGTGGAACGGCCTCACGGAGTTCGACCGCTTCATCGGGACCTGGGACGGCGACGAGTGCGTGGGAACGGCGGGTGCGTTCAGCTTCCGTATGACCGTTCCGGGCGGAACTCCGGTGAAGGCGGCCGGCATCACGATGGTGAGTGTCGCCGCGACGCACCGCCGCCGCGGGGTGCTGACGTCCATGATGCGCAGGCAACTGGACGACATCCGCTCCTGGGGCGAGCCGCTGGCCGTACTGACCGCCTCCGAGCCGGTGATATACGGCCGCTTCGGCTACGGCGCGGCGACCCAGCAGCTGCGCGCGGAGATCGACACGTCCCGGGTACGGCTGTCGGTGCCTGCGGGCACCGACGACATACGACTCCGCCTCGCCGAACCTGATGCGGACGCCGTACGCGATGCGTGCGAGGCCGTCTACGCACAGCGGGTGCCGACCCGGCCCGGGATGATGGCGCGGCTGCCCGGCTGGGAGCATCTGCCGCTGCTCGACCCGGAGAGCGACCGTAAGGGCGCATCGCCGTTGCAGTGTGTGCTCGCCGAGCGGGAGGGGGAAGTGGTCGGCTACGCCCGGTACTCCATCAAGCCGGAGTGGGACGCGGCCGGCCCCAAGGGCACGGTCGAGCTGCGCGACCTGGAGGCGCTGGACCCGGCTGCGTACGCGGCGCTGTGGCGGTTCCTCTTCGACATCGACCTGACGTCGACGGTGAAGACCTACAACCGGCCCGCCGACGACGCCTGGCAGCACCTCGTCTCCGACATCCGACGGTGCGGGCTCAGCATGCGCGACTCGCTGTACGTACGGACCGTCGACGTCGGCGCGGCGCTCGAGGCCCGTACGTATCAGACGCCCGTGGACGTCGTGTTCGAGGTCGAGGACGCCTTCTGCCCCTGGAACGAGGGGCGTTGGCGGCTCTCCGGCGACACGAAGGGGGCGTCCTGCGAGCGGACCACCGACTCGGCGGATCTCGCCCTGTCCGTACGGGAGTTGGGGTCGGCCTATCTCGGCGGCGTGTCCCTTGCCTCACTCGCCGCGGCCGGGCGGGTACGGGAGCTGCGCCAGGGCGCGCTCGCTGAGGCCTCGCTCGGCTTCTCCTCCGACGTCGCACCCTGGCTGCCGCACGGCTTCTGAGCGGCTTCAGGCCTTCTGGCAGGTGGGGCACCAGAAGAGGTTGCGGGCGGCGAGACCGGCGGTGCGGATCTCGCCGCCACAGATGTGGCAGGACAGGTCGGCCCTGCGGTACACGTAGACCTCGCCGCCGTGGTCGTCCCTGCGCGGCGCGCGGCCCATGGCCTCCGGCTCGTGTTCCGGGCGGACCGTGTCGATGCGGTTGTTGCGGACGCCCTGGCGCATGAGCGCGACGAGGTCCGTCCACATCGCGTCCCACTCGGCCGGAGTGATGTCCTTGCCCGGCCGGTACGGGTCGATGCCGTGCCGGAAGAGGACTTCCGCGCGGTAGACGTTCCCTACGCCCGCGATGACCTTCTGGTCCATGAGGAGTGCGGCGATCGTCGTACGGCTGCGGGAGATGCGTGCGTACGCCTGGGCCGGCTCGGCGTCCTCGCGCAACGGGTCCGGACCCAGGCGGTCGCGGATCGCCTGCTTCTCCGTGTCCGTGATCAGGGTGCACGTGGTGGGGCCGCGGAGGTCTGCGTACGCGGTGTCGTTGGTGAGGCGGAGGCGGACGGTTTCGGTGGGCGGGGGCGCGGGGGCGTCGCCGAGGGTGACCTTGCCGAAGAGGCCGAGGTGGATGTGGGTCCAGTTCTCGGTCTCGAACCGTAGGAAGAGGTGCTTGCCGTGGGCTTCCGCGGTGGTGAGCGTTGTCCCGTCCAGGAGGGCTGCGGCGTCGGCGAACTTGCCCTGCGGGCTGGTGACGTGTGCCTTCCGGCCGCCGAACCGTCCGCGGTAGTCCTCGGCCAGCCGGTGGATGGTGTGCCCTTCGGGCACGGGGGCCTCCTGTGCGTGTTCGTGCTGCGGTTCGAGCGGGTTTTCTTTCCCCAGCCCCGCCCCTTCCCGGCTGTGTCAATTTGCGGCTCCGCCGCGTGGGGGGGGCTCCGCCCCCAGACCCCCGTATCGGCCTGAACGGCCTCGTCCTCAAACGCCGGACGGGCTGAATTGTGCCTGGCCTGCGCTGAATAGCTGACCTGGCCCCTCAGGGGCGCGGGGAACTGCGCGACCAGCCACGACGCACCCGCAGCCGCGACACGACCTGTCACCCCACCCCCTGGCGGGGGGCCTGGGGGCACAGCCCCCTCACGCGGCGGAGCCGCAAATTGATACAGCCGGGAAGGGGCGGGGCTGGGGAAGAAGAAACCCCCTACCCCCGCGGGTGGTGCGCCGGAATCTCCGGCAGATCCCCCGTCGTCTCGTACGCCGACAGCATGTCGATACGGCGGAGGTGACGGGCATCGCCCGAGAACGGGGTGTTGAGGAACGTCTCGACGAACTTGGTCGCCTCGTCCTGCGTATGCATCCGCGCCCCGACAGCAACGACGTTCGCATCGTTGTGCTGACGCCCCAGCGCCGCCGTCTCCTCGCTCCAGGCGAGCGCCGCCCGAACCCCGGCCACCTTGTTCGCCGCGATCTGCTCGCCGTTCCCCGAACCGCCGATCACGATGCCGAGGGATCCGGGATCCGCCGCGGTGCGCGAGGCCGCGCGGAGGCAGAACGGCGGGTAGTCGTCCTGGGCGTCGTAGATGAGGGGCCCGCAGTCGACGGGCTCGTGGCCGGCCGCCTTGAGCCACTCGACGAGGTGGTTCTTGAGTTCGAAACCGGCATGATCGGAGCCGAGGTACACGCGCATGGTCCGAGTGTGACACGCCTGTTTCGGACCGGCCGCGCCGGGTCGAGCCGCGGAAACCCGCCGGGTCCCCTGTCCGAAAAACGCGAGCAACATTACACATCCTCAAGAAAACCTCAAGTAACGATCTGAAATCAAAGGTTCAAGAATCAATTCACCTGGGATTCACTGGACCGGATTGTTCACCTCCGGTGCAAAGGAACCCGCCCCATGACCTCGCAGCCGACCCTGACGAAGGCCGGAACCGGCCCCGGAGGCACCGGAGAACCCGGCGACGGCCTCCAGGCCGGACTCAAGAACCGTCACCTCTCGATGATTGCGATCGGCGGAGTCATCGGCGCCGGCCTGTTCGTCGGTTCGAGCTCCGGCATCGCCACCGCGGGCCCCGGCATCCTCCTGTCGTACGCCCTCGTCGGCACGATGGTCGTCCTCGTGATGCGGATGCTCGGCGAAATGTCCGCCGCCAACCCGACCTCGGGTTCCTTCTCGGCCCACGCGGACCGCGCGCTCGGCCGCTGGGCCGGGTTCTCGATCGGCTGGCTCTACTGGTTCTTCTGGGTCGTCGTGCTGGCGATCGAGGCGACTGCCGGTGCGGTGATTCTGGAGAGCTGGGTCCCGGCCGTCCCGCAGTGGGGCTGGGCCCTGATCGTGATGGTCGTGCTCACCGCGACGAACCTCGGCTCCGTCGGCTCGTACGGTGAGTTCGAGTTCTGGTTCGCCGGCATCAAGGTCGTCGCGATCGGCGCGTTCATCATCATCGGCGGGCTCGCGGTCTTCGGCGTACTGCCGGGCGTCGACAGCGACAGTGCCGGGCTCGGCAACCTGACCGACCACGGCGGGTTCCTCCCCAACGGCCCCGGGGCGATCCTCACCGGCATCCTGCTCGTCGTCTTCTCCTTCATGGGCAGCGAGATCGCCACCCTCGCGGCGGGCGAGTCGGAGGACCCGCAGCGCGCGGTGACCAAGTCCACCAACAGCGTCATCTGGCGAATCGGCGTCTTCTACCTCGGCTCGATCTTCGTCGTCGTCACGCTGCTCCCCTGGGACTCCGAGGCGATCCAGAAGGACGGCTCGTACGTCGCCGCCCTGGACTCACTCGGCATCGCGAACGCCGGCGAGATCATGAAGTTCATCGTGCTGACGTCCGTACTGTCCTGCCTCAACTCCGGCCTCTACACGGCCTCCCGCATGGCGTTCTCGCTCGGCCGGCGCGGTGACGCGCCGAAGGCCTTCGGTCGCACCAACAACCGCGGGGTCCCGATGACGGCGATCCTCGCGTCGGTCGTCTTCGGCTTCGTTGCGGTGTTCTTCAACTACGAGTTCCCCGACTCGGTCTTCCTCTTCCTGGTCAACTCCTCCGGCGCCGTAGCCCTGTTCGTCTGGCTGGTGATCTGCGCCTCGCAGCTGCGTATGCGGAAGATCATCGAGCGTGAGACGCCGGAGAAGCTGGTCGTACGGATGTGGCTGTACCCGTATCTGACGTACGCGACGATGGCCCTGATCGTGTTCGTCCTCGGCTACATGCTCACCGACACCGAGCACGACGGCCGCCAGACGGTGCTGCTTTCGCTTCTGGTGGCGGCGGTCGTCGTCGGTATCGCGCTGGTGCTGGAGAAGGTACGGCGCGGGAAGGTTGCGCAGGCCGCTGAGACCCAGTCCCAGGAGGACGCCGGGGTCTGATTCCTCTCGCGTACGCGACGCCTCCGCGGCCTCACCGCGGGGGCGTCGTCGTGTTCGGTGACTCCGGGCGCGAGGTGCCCGCGACCGTGGGCGGCGGGCTGGTGTCGGGCAGTTGCGTCTCACCGCCGGGACGGATCGCGGTGATGATCATGACGATGCCCACGGCGGCGGCGACCACCAGGACGAGGACGGTGAGCAGACGCGGGAGCCACTCGGGGCCGTCGCCCTCCTCGGTCTCCCGCTCGTTCTCGGCGGGGAGTTCGCGCACCGCCGGTACGGGCGCAGGCGCGAGCGCGGATACGGCCACCGGCGTCGCGAGCACCCGGTACAGGAACCGCGCCACCTCCCCCACATCGGGCCGCGCCTCCGGATCCCGGGCCAGCAGCCTCCGCAGCAGCGGAGTCAACGGCTCGCCCTCAGGCGGCAGTCGGGGCTCCTCGTACATCACCGCGGCCAGTGTGGCGAGCGTCCCGGCACGCTCGAACGGGGAGTGCCCGGTCAGGGCGGTGCAGAGCGTGGCGCCGAGGGACCACAGGTCGGAGTGCGGGCCCTGTGGGCGACCGGAGATGCGTTCCGGCGGGATGTACTCCGGGGAGCCGACGATGACTCCGGCCTGCGTCAGTCCCTGGGCGTCCTGGAGGGCGGCGATCCCGAAGTCGGTGAGGACGACCCTGCCTCCCGACCCCAGCAGGACGTTGCCGGGCTTGATGTCACGGTGCAGCACTCCGGCCGCGTGCACCCGGCGCAGCGCCTCGGCGAGCGCGAGGCCGATCCTGGCCGTCTCGCGTATGTCGAGGGGGCCGCGTTCGACGACGGTCCGGGCCAGCGAGGGGGCCTCGACCAGTTCCATGACGATCCAGAGCCGGTCGTCCTCCTCGGCCACGTCGTAGACCCGTACGACATTGGGGTGGTCGATACGGGCACTCGCGCGGGCCTCGCGCAGCGCGCGCTCGCGCCGGACCTCGAGTTCCTCACTGCCGGCGACGTCGAGCCGTAGCTCCTTCACCGCGACCGGACGGTCGAGCAGTTCGTCGGTCGCGCGCCAGACTCGGCCCATGCCGCCCTGCCCGATGGGTTCGAGGAGCCGGTACCGGTCCACGACACGCAACATGCAGGCACACCCCCAACCTCCTTCCATGACAACACAATTCGGGGCAATGACACCAGACCGGAAATCAAGCAGCCCCCGCACCCATGACGGGCGCGGGGGCTGGAGCTGCGACGTCGCTCTTACCGGTTCACGAGCTTCCAGGCGGTGGGCAGCAGACCCATTGCCAGGGCCGCCTTGAGGGCGTCGCCGATGAGGAAGGGCGTGAAGCCGGCGGCAACGGCCTCCGTGGGGCTCAAGAGCGTGGCGGCGGAGAGGTAGGGGACGCCGATCGCGTAGATGACGGCCGAACCGAGCAGCATCGTGCCGGCCATGCGCAACACCGAGCGGTCGGCGCCGCGGCGGGCCAGGGCGCCGACGAGTGCGGCCGCCAGCATCATGCCGATGATGTAACCGAAGGTCGGGGAGACGCCGTGGCTGCCCTCCGCGAACCACGGGACACCGGCCAGTCCGACGAGCGCGTACAGGGCGAGCGAGAGGAAGCCGCGCCCGGCGCCGAGCGCGGTGCCGACGAGGAGGGCCGCGAAGGTCTGCCCGGTCACCGGCACCGGCGAGCCCGGCACGGGCACGGCGATCTGGGCGGCGATCCCGGTGAGTGCGGCGCCGCCTGCCACGAGCACGATGTCGCGGACGCGTGACGCGGGGAGCAGGTCAGCGAGGACCTTGCCCGGGAGGGCGGTGGCGGCAGCGGTGCTCATGGAGACTCCGGCGGTGTGCGAGCGAGCGGTTCGGGACACCGCGACGCTACCTCAGGGCCCTTGATCCGATCACCGGCAGCGCTCGACAAACCACGGATCGCGCGCTTGGTGCGCTCCATACAAGGAGTGGTGGATACACCCGGATCGACGTGACCCTGGTCACTGAGGTACAGCCGCTTTCCCCACAAGGGCAGGACCGACGGGAACTGTCGGATCCTGCCAATGCCCTCAGGGAGCGAGTGGCAAAACATCATCCGTACGGGACTGAAGAATGCCCCCGCGAGGACGTGACTCGCGGGGGCCTTCCTTGCCCGCCCTTGTGCCCGGCAGGTGGCTCAGCCGTCGGTGGCGCTCAGCCGTCGGCGTCCAGCCTGAAGTGGAAGACACCCCAGGTGAGATGTCCTTCCCTTCCACCGTCGACCCAGTGGCCGAGCCCTTTCTTCATCTGGGCCAGGTAGTCGTGGCTGATCTTTCTGGCCAGGCCTTCGGCCTCTTGGCGTCCGGTCTCCTCGAGGACCCGCGTGTAGTGGTTCACCAACTGTTCGCGGTGCTCTTCGAAGCCACCGTCGACGGCGGTGAATCCGAGCCGGTTCAGCTCGCGTGTGTAGAAGGCGGGCGAGCCCATGTCGTCCAGGTGGATGCGGTCGAGAATCGGCTGCAGCACGTCGGTCGAGCCGCCGTCCGCCGCGGCCATCGGGTCGGTGAAGATGAGCCGGCCGCCGGGCCGCAGCACCCGCGCGATCTCCTCGAGGACCTGGGCGCGGTTCCCGCTGTGCAGGAAGGCGTCCTGGGACCAGACGACATCGACCTGGTCGTCCGGGTACGGGATGTCCTCGAAGGACCCGTCCACGACCTCGATCCTGTCGGTGAGCGCGCGTGCCGAGTTCAGCTCCTTGTGGCGCCGGTTCTCCACCTCGCTGAGATTGAGTGCGAGGACCCGGCAGCCGTACGTCTCGGCCAGGTACCGTGCCGAGCCGCCGTATCCGGAGCCGAGGTCGAGCACCATGGAGTCCCGGGTCAGTTCCAGCTTCGAGGCCATCCGCTCGACGGTGCGCCGACTGGCGTCCGCGATGGGCTCCACGGGGCTTTCGTAGAGGCCGATATGGATGTCCTCGCCACCCCACACCGTGGCGTAGAAGGTGTCGGCGTCGGGCGAGTTGTAGTAGCTGCGGGCGGTGCTGACCGCGCCCGTGTACCGCCCCTCGTGCTGGTCGTCCGTCCGGTACTCCTTCTCCGCCACATGCACGAAGAAGTCCGGCTCGTCACTGCGGTAGGTGTGCTGGAAGTCGCCGTAGGTCTCGATGTGCTGGAAACCCACCTCGGACATCAGCCGACGGGTGTAGTCCTTGCGCAGCGGGAACATGTTGAGGTGGTACGTGGAGTCGTCCGGGAAGTGGTACCGCATGCGGCACAGACCCTCGTCGACGTACTCCGGCTCCACGGTGACATCGTCACCGCAGTAGTAGTACGTGTGCTTGCTCGTGTACCCGTCGTCCAGGATCGCGTCGTAATTGCGCTGGTCCAGGACGAGAATTCCGTCGTGCTTGAGCATCGCGTAGAACTCGGCGAGTGCCTTGCGGCGGTCTCGCTCCGAGAAGATGTGCGTGAAGGAGTTGCCGAGGCAGACGATGGCGTCGTACTCCCCGTGGACGTCTCTGTTGAGCCACCGCCAGTCCGCCTGGACGACCCGCAGGATGTGCCCGCCCTGCTTGGTGCCGTTCTCGAAGGCCATCGCCAGCATGTCCGCGCTGCCGTCCGCGCTGACGGTGTCGAATCCGGCGGCCAGCAGCCGTACGGAGTGGAATCCGGTGCCCGTCGCGACGTCGAGCACGCTTTTCACGCCCCACTTGCGCAGCAGGTCGATGAAGAAGTTTCCTTCGCTTTCCGCCCGTTTCTCCCAGTCGATGAGCGAGTCCCATTTCTCGACAAAGCTGGGAACGTATTCCTCCGTGTAGTGACCGGTTTCGCGTACTTCGACAGGATTGTCGCCGAACTTCTGAGCCGGTTGCACGATGATGGGGAACTCCTTCAGTCATCGGGAGTCATGCTCAGCAGATCGCTATCCGATGTCGTGGACCTCATGCCTCCAAAGTTCGTATACGACGGCGGAGTTGACGCGGATAGCGACCCTGGTCAGCGGCTTTCCCACCTCAAGATTCTTTGGGGCGGCATGGCTTTGCCGAGGTTGCAGACACCTCACACACAGGGCATTCACGGGTGTTCCACCTCGCCGACGACAGCCGGCCATGGCGGAAAATCGCTCCAGAGCCACCCCACCCAGCCTCCATCAGACAGGCCGGGCCGGACGCCCCGACCGCTTCGGAGACGCCGTGCCCATGGGGCGGTGGACCATCGACACCAGCAGGTTTCCCCGGTACCGGTAGTCCCACCGCCGTGTGGTGCGGTGTGGGCGGGGTGGTAGGGAGAGCCCCTGGGAGAGTCCCCAACCCCGCCCATCCCCTCAGAGGTTCGAGAAGTCCGGGCCCGCCGTGCGCGTCCGCTTGATCTCGTAGAAGCCCGGGACCGAGGCGACCAGCAGTGTGCCGTCCCAGAGCTTGGCAGCCTCCTCGCCCTTGGGGGCGGGGGTGACGACCGGGCCGAAGAAGGCGATCTGTTCGCCGTCGGAGCCGGGGACGGCGATGACCGGAGTGCCGACCTCCTGGCCGACCTTGTCGATGCCCTCCTTGTGGGAGGCGCGCAGCTCGGCGTCGAACTCGAAGTCCTCCTGGTCCGCGTACTCGATCAGGTCGGCGGGCAGGCCGACGTCGGCGAGGGCGCCGGTGATCGCCTCGATGGTCGGGCCCTCACCGTTGTTGTGGATGCGGGTGCCGAGCGCGGTGTAGAGCGGGCCGAGGACGTCCGCGCCGTGCTTCTGCCAGGCCGCGGTCACCACGCGCACCGGCTTCCAGGCCTTGGTCGCGAGCATCTCCCGGTACTCCTCGGGCAACTGGTCGATCTTGTCCTCGTTCAGCACCGCGAGGCTCATGATGTTCCAGCGGACCTCGATGTCGCGGACCTTCTCCACTTCCAGGACCCAGCGCGAGGTCATCCACGCCCAGGGGCACAGCGGATCGAACCAGAAGTCGACGGGGGTCTTGGCGGAGCTCGTTGCGGCCTCGGACATGGTTCTCCTCATAAGAACGCGGTCGGCACATGCGGCAGACAGGGCTGTCTTCGCAGACAGAAGGGGCTGTCATTGAACCCGCAACCACCCCCTTCCGCGCCCTATTCCCTGCTGCCCGCAACCAGGCCGCATGGCAGGATCGGCTCTGTCCACATGCTGAACGCCACCCGAGGGAGTGCCGCCCGTGCCCGGTGAGAATCTGTCCCGCGACGAGGCCCGCGAGCGGGCCGCCATGCTGTCCGTCGACGGGTACGAGGTGTCGCTCGACCTGCGCTCCGCCGTGGGCGACACGGACGCCGAGCCGCGGACGTTCCGTTCGGTGACGACCATCCGCTTCCGCTGCGCCGAGCCGGGCGCCACGAGCTTCGCGGACCTGATCGCCCCGAGCGTCACCGCCGTCTCCCTCAACGGCAAGGACCTGGACCCGGGCGCAGTCTTCGACGGCTCCCGCATCCTTCTGGAGGACCTCGGCGACGACAACGAACTGGTCGTCGACGCCCAGTGCGCCTACAGCCGCACCGGCGAGGGCCTGCACCGCTTCGTCGACCCGGAGGACGGCGAGGTCTACCTCTACACGCAGTACGAACCGGCCGACTCCCGCCGCGTCTTCGCGAACTTCGAGCAGCCGGACCTCAAGGCCCCCTTCCGGTTCGAGGTCCGGGCCCCCGAGGGCTGGGTCGCGTGGAGCAACGGCCTGGGTGAACTGCACGACGGGGTATGGCAGTTCGCCGAGACGAAGCCGATCTCGACGTACATCACGGCGATCGTCGCGGGCCCGTACCACTATGTGACGGACCACTACTCCCGCACCTTCGACGACGGTACGACGCTGGAGATCCCCCTCGGCGCGCTGTGTCGCAAGGGTCTCGCCAGGCACTTCGACGCCGACGACGTGTTCCTGGTGACCAAGCAGGGTCTTGACTTCTTCCACGACCACTTCGACTACCCGTACCCGTTCGGGAAGTACGACCAGGCGTTCGTGCCGGAGTACAACCTCGGCGCGATGGAGAACCCGGGCTGTGTGACGTTCCGCGAGGAGTTCATCTTCCGCGGCAAGGTGACACAGGCGTCGTACGAGCGGCGGGCGAACGTCATCCTGCACGAGATGGCGCACATGTGGTTCGGCGACCTGGTCACCATGGAGTGGTGGGACGACCTGTGGCTCAAGGAGTCCTTCGCGGACTTCATGGGCTCCTTCTCCATGGTGGAGGCGACCCGCTTCACCAACGGCTGGATCACCTTCGCCAACAACCGCAAGTCATGGGCGTACCGCGCCGACCAGTTGCCCTCCACGCACCCGATCACGGCCGACATCCGTGACCTTCAGGACGCCAAGCTGAACTTCGACGGGATCACGTACGCCAAAGGGGCTTCCGTTCTCAAGCAGTTGGTGGCGTACGTAGGGCGGGACGCCTTCCTCGAGGGCTCGCGGCGCTACTTCAAGCGGAACGCGTACGGGAACACGCGGCTCGGGGATCTGCTGTCGGTCCTGGAGGAGACGAGTGGGCGTGACATGGTCACCTGGTCGCGGGCCTGGCTGCAGACCGCCGGGGTCAACTCCCTCACGCCGCAGGTGCTGTTGGGCACCGAGGGGCGGATCGACGAGCTCGCGATCCTCCAGGAGGCCGCCGAGTCGCACCCCGAACTGCGTCCCCACAGGGTGGCGGTGGGCCTGTACCGGCGGACTTCCGGAGGTGCGCTGGAGCGGTACGCGCGCGCGGAGGTGGACGTCGACGGACCGCGTACGGTCGTGGCGGAGCTGGCCGGGGCCGAGGCTCCCGAGCTGGTGCTGGTGAACGACGACGACCTGACGTACTGCAAGATCCGTTTCGACGAGGGCTCGCTGGCGACGCTGCGGGAACGGCTCGGCGAGATCAGCGACCCGCTGGCCCGTGCGCTGTGCTGGTCCGCGCTGTGGAATCTGACGCGCGATGCCCTGATGCCGACCCGGGACTTCATCGACCTCGTCCTGCGCTTCGCGGGCCGCGAGTCCGACATCGGTGTGCTCCAGATGCTGCACGCGTGGGCGAACTCCGCGCTCACGCACTACGCGGCGCCCGAATGGCGGGACACCGGCGGGCAGTTGCTCGCGGAGGGCGCGCTGCGGGAGCTGCGGCAGGCCGAGCCGGGCAGCCAGCATCAGCTGACGTGGGCGCGGTTCTTCGCGGCGGTCGCCTCTAGCGAGGCCGAACTGGGGCTGTTGCGGGACCTGTTGGAGGGGACGGCCAAGATCGACGGGCTGGAGGTGGACCAGGAGCTGCGCTGGGCGTTCCTGGAGCCGCTGGCCTCGCACGGCGTCGCCGACGAGGCCATGATCGCCGCCGAGCTCGCCCGCGACAACACGGCCTCCGGGAAGCGGCACCAGGTCCGCTGCCTCGCCGCGCGGCCCTCCGGGGCGGTCAAGGCGCAGGCGTGGGCGGCGGTCGTCGAGTCGGACTCGCTGTCCAATGCGCTGGTCGAGGCAACGATCGCGGGCTTCGCCCAGCCGTCGCAGCGGGCGCTCGGCGCTCCGTATGTCGCGAAGTACTTCGAGGTGATCGAGCGGGTGTGGGAGGAGCGATCCATCCAGATCGCCATGCATGTGGTCAGGGGGCTGTTCCCGTCGTTGCAGGACTCGCAGGAGACGCTGTCCGCGACGGGTGCGTGGCTCTCCGAGCATGAGGGGGCGGCTCCTGCGCTGCGGCGGCTTGTGCTGGAGGCGCGGGATGACTTGGCGCGGGGGTTGCGGGGCCAGTCCTGCGACTTGGCCGCCGCCGGCTAGCGGATCGCATCAGGGGCGGGTGCGTTTCTGCGGGATCGCGGCTGCGGGTTCGTTGTGGCTGGTCGCTCCCCCACTCTCGGCTTCGCTCGAGCGGGGGGACCCCCATCGCGGCGGAGCCGCAAATCGATACAGTCCCGCGCCCCTTGGGGGCCTGCGGCCCCCTCAGGGCGCGCCCGACTGGGCCGGAGGGACCTGGCGGCGTCAACAAGCGTTGCCGGGCATAACAGTTACCGAATGCTGGTAATCGGAGCCGTAACCCCCATACGGACCAGGGAGTTTCGGCTGTCGAATACTTGCACTTCAGGGCTGGCCTGTCCGGGTTTGTCGACGGGGACGTAACAGCGGTTAGAGGGCCGGGCGGGTGCGGGAGATTCGGGGGCATGAACCACAACACCCCTCTCTCCCCCCGCCCCCTGAGCCACCTGTCCGACGCCCAGCCGCGCGTGCTGAGCACCTCGCAGCTGCGGGCACACGGCGTGGCCAACGCCGAGATCAACCAGCAGTGCCGGCCGGGCGGAGCCTGGCAGCAGTTCCTGCCCGGCGTCTGTCTGCTGCACCCCGGCCCACCCACCAGTGAGGAGCGGCTGCACGCGGTCCTGATGTACGCGGCCCGCTCATCGTTGCGTGAACCGGCGCCGAGAGGCCAAGGCATCCCTGCCCAGCCGGCCGCGACGGAGCCCGGCGCGCAGGAACCGCCCACACCGCAGCGTTACCCCGACGCGATGATCACCGGCCTCGCCGCCCTCGCCCTGTACGGCTTCTCGTCCGCGCCCTCGCTGCTGTCCCTCGACCGCATCGACGTCCTCGTACCGCGTCTGCGCCGGCTCCGCTCGACGGGCTGTGCGCGCATCGTCCGCACGCCCGCGCTGCCGAAGCCCGAGCAGGTCACCGGCCTCCCGGTGGCCCCCGTACCGCGCGCGCTGGCCGACGCCGTCGCCGAGCTCTCGGAGGCGGGCATCGTACGCCGTCTGCTCACCGAGGCGGTACGCGGCGGCCATTGCGAACCGACCGCTGTCGTACGGGAGTTGACGCAGGCCCGGCTGCTGAACCGGCCGCACGTCGCGGACGCCGTCGACACCCTGCTCGCCGAGGGCCGGGCCATCGCGGAGGACCACCTGTACCGCATGGTCCGCGAACACGGCCTGCCCGACCCGGTCTGGAACGTGGACCTGCGCCTGCCCGGCGGCCCGCACCTGGGCGGCCTCGACGCGTACTGGCCCGAACAGGCCGTGGCCCTCGAACTGGACACCCGGGCGCCCCGCCAAGGCCCTTGGCAGGACGACGACGCGCTGTGGTCGGAGTACGCCCGCAAGCGCGAGCACCTGGAACGGCTCGGCATCACGGTCATCCACGTAACTCCGCGGAAGCTGCGCGATGCGATGGAGCAGCAGGCGGCCGTCGTACGCACCGCACTCATGGCGGCGTGCGACCGCGATCCGGCGGCGTATGTGGTGGTGCTGCCGCGGTAGGAGGGGAGAGGAGGGGGCGGGCCGGGCAACTGGTGGCCCGCCCCCTCTTCGTACGCTCACTCGGTCGTGGACGCCGTACGCAAGACGGATTCCGGTCAGCGGTCGGCGACTAGCCGGAGCAGGGGACGTCTGGAGAGGCACGAGCGCGGCACGCGGTTCGTGGGACCGTCCGTGGAACGGGACTCCATCGGCGCCTGGTGGCACCATGCGGAAGCGACGGAGCATGGGCGGGGGTGGCGCGCTGTGGAGCGGGTGTTCGTGGGGCGGGGCGAGGAGCTCGCCGTGCTGGAGGGGGCGAGGGAACGGGCCCGGGCCGGGCAGCCGCAGCGGGTGCTGGTGGAGGGGCCGGAGGGCATCGGCAAGACCGCGCTCGTACGGCGTTTTCTCGCGGGAGTGCCGCATGTCCTGTACGCGGAGGGCGAGGACGCCGGGACCGGGCCGGCCTTCGGCGCGTTGGAGCAGCTCATCGGGCCTGTCCGCTGGACGGATCCGGATTCTGCCGGCGTCACGCTGTTGGAGGCACTCCAGAAGGCGCTTCAGAAGGCCGGAGGTGTCGGCGAGGACGCGGTGACCGTCGTGGTGGACGACGCCCAGTGGGCCGGCTCCGCCTCTCTGTGTGCCCTCGGTTTCGCCGTACGCAGGCTGCGCGCCGTACGCGTCCTGGTCGTCGTGGTGACCAGGGACATCACCGATCCCCGGATCCCGGAGGGCCTGCGCCGTCTCTTCACGGCCGACGCCGCCGTCCGTGTCCGGCTCGAAGGGCTGGAACCCGCCGCGCTCCGCGCTCTCGGCGACGCCCTGGGCCCCGTACGGCTCACCGTTCGCGCCGCCGCCAGGCTGTGCGAGCACACCGGCGGCAACCCGTTGTACGCGCGGGCCCTGCTGGAGCAGGAGGGGCCCGGACTGGTCGAGGCCCTGGAGCGCAGCGACATCACCCCGCCCGCCCCGAAGTCGTGTGTCGAGCTCGCCCTGGCCCGGCTCGCCTCCTGCACCGCGGACGCGGAGGCGCTGCTGGCCGCGGCGAGCGCCCTCGGCCGCTGCTGCACCCTCGCCGAGGCCGCCCACCTCGCCGGCCTCGCCGATCCACTGCCCGCGCTCGAACAGGCCGTACGTACCGGGCTGTTGACGGAGCGGCAGGGCGACCCCGTCGTCCGCTTCCCGCACCCGATCGTGCAGGCCGCCGTCTATCACGGGCTCGGCCCCGCCCGCCGCCGTGCCCTGCACCGCCGGGCCGCCTCGCTCGCCGAGGACGAGGAGACCGCCCTGCACCACCGGGCCTGCGCCGCGACCGGCCCCGCCCCGCAGCTCGCCGCCGAACTCGCGGCGCACGGACGCCGGTCGGCCGCCGAGGAGCGGTGGGAGCAGGCCGCGCGGCATCTGTCCGCGGCGGCCAGGCTGGCGCCCGACCGGGCGGCGTACGAGCAGTACACGCTGGAGTCCGTCGAGTGCCGGCTGCTCGCGGGGGACGTACCGGATGCCGCCGAAGTCGCTGAGCGCGTCGGGGGGTTCACCGAGAGCGGCTGGCGCAGCTATCTGCTGGGACGGCTCTGCCTGGCCGACCCGGTTCGCGCCGAGGTGCTGCTGCGGGATGCCTGGCGGCGTTGCGATCCGGCTGCCGACCGGGGCGACCGGGTGCTCGCCGCCCGGATCGCGGGCCGGTTCGCGGCCCTGTACGGGAGCGTCGCGCGCGGCACGGAAGCCGCCAACTGGGCGCGTCTGGCCCTGCGCCTCGCACCGGAGGCGACCGCCACCGACACCATCCGCTACCTGGCGCTCAGCGGTACGGCGACGAGCGGCGGCGCGGCCCGTGCCCTCGCCGAACTGGGCCCGCTGCCCGACCCCGCCGTGGCGTCACCCGCCCAGCTCCAGGAACTCATGGGTCGCGGCACCCTGCGGGTGTTCACCGGCGATCTCACCGGAGCCCTGCGGGACCTGGCCGGGGTCCTCGCGGCGACGCGGGAACGGAAGTCGGCACGGACGGCTGCTGCGCCGACGGCACCGGCGAGGTCGCCCGTCGACGGCCGGACGTACTCGGCGTCCTTCCGTATCACCGCCGCGGGCGCGCTCGCCGCCGCCGAGTACCTGGCGGGCCACTGGGACGACGTGCTCGCCCACTGCGAACCGGCCCTCTCGCTCACCGACGACAGCGGCCGGCCGCATTCCGCTCCGTACTGCCGGATGCTCGCGGCCCTCACCCACGCGGCCCGCGGCTCCTTCGCCGAGGCGCGGACCCAGGTGCGTCGGATGCGCGAGGACGGTGGCCCGGCCGTGTGGACGGCGCTCGCCGGGGCCCACCTGGCGCGGACCCTCGGCCGCCCCGAGGACGTCGTAAGCACCCTGGCACCGCTGCTCCCACCGAGCAAGCAGGACGCGTCCGGCTCCGCCGATTCCACCGATTCCTCCAGCTCCTTCGACGAGCCGGGCGCCGTGCCCTGGCCTGACCTCCTCGCCGACGCCTGGACCGAGCTCGGGGACCATCGGCGGGCTGCGCAACTCCTCGGCCAGTACGAGGCTTTGGCGGTACGACGCGATCACCCGGCCGCGCTGATGCGCGCGGCCCGGAGCCGGG
Source organism: Streptomyces flaveus (assembly GCF_014647675.1). Classification (GTDB taxonomy): domain Bacteria; phylum Actinomycetota; class Actinomycetes; order Streptomycetales; family Streptomycetaceae; genus Streptomyces; species Streptomyces flaveus. The sequence continues at coordinate 257,500 of NZ_BMPQ01000001.1, forward strand.
GCGCCCTGGCGGCCGCTCGCGGGGAGTCGGCCGCCGCCGAGAGCGCCTTCCGCTCGGCGCTGCGGCACGCCCAGCGCGCCCAGGAGCCGTTCGGCCGTGCGCTGGTGCACCTCGCGTACGGGCAGTTCCTGCGCAGGACGGCCAAGCGCACCCCGGCCGCGGAGCAGCTGCGCTGGGCCCAGGGCCTTCTCGTACGCCTCGATGCCCGGCCCGATCTGGAGCGCTGCGAACGGGAGTTGGCGGCCTGCGGCCTGGGCACCCCCGCGCGCGGAACGGACGTCGCTCCCCTCAAGGCGGATGCCGCGCCGCTCACCGCGCAGGAGCTGGTGGTCGCCCGCAAGGTGGCGGCCGGGCTGACCAACCGCCAGGTGGCGCGGGAGCTGGTGATCAGCCCGAAGACCGTCGAGTTCCACCTGGGCCGGATCTACGCCAAGCTCGGCGTCGCCTCGCGCACCCGGCTCGCCGTGCTGCTGGCGGCGGGGAACGAGGCGGCGCTGCCGGGGCGGAGCTGAGGTTGCCCGGGGCGGAACCGACGCTTCCGGGGCAGGACTGGGGATTCTCCCGGGTCCTTCCCCAGGTCCGTTCCCCGGCACCGGCGGCCTACCGTCTGGCCTCGTGGCCGTCACAGACCATCGAAGGCCATACCGGACCGGTCCCCTCGGGGCCGGCCGGTCGCATGGGGGAAGGAATCTCATGGCCGAAAACAAGGAACTGGTCGTCACCGACATACCCAGCGCCAAGGTCAAAGCCATCGCCGAACGCGTCGCGCTGGAATTCCAGCTCGCCGCCGACAAGGTCGCCGCGCATCACGCGGAGCCCGGCAAGTACCCGCTGCCGTCCGACGCCAAGAGCACCGAGCAGCTACTCGCCCGCCGTTTCCGTACGTTGCCCGAGACCCAGCAGAAGCAGGCCGCGGACCGGATCTCGGTGGAGCTGCGGGGCGGTGCGGCGCGCACCAAGCGGCTCGGCGACCTCGCCAAGGTCGACCTCAAGTCGCCCTCCGGGATCGATGAGCAGGTCCGCAAGACACCGCTCCCGGCGCGGATGAAGTTCCCGGTCGACGAACTGCAGCGGATGTCCGACGCGCTGGTGGGCCCGATGACCACCGCCGCCCAGGAGACGGCCGCCGCGGCGGCGTTCCCGGAACTGCGCAACCTGGAGCTGCGGATCCACCGGGTCAAGTGTGTGGACGAGACGAGCGAGATCGGCAAGGACGAGATCGACCTGGGCGGCACGTCCGTCGACGAGGACGGCGACACCAAGAAGGTGTCGGCGTTCCGGGTACGCAGTTTCAGCACCGGAACCGTGCAGACGTACTCGCCGCCGAGGCGTTTCACCCACTTCAGCCTCACCGAGCAGAGCAAGGTGACGTTCCCGAAGACGTACTTCGTCACGCTGGTCGTCGCGGAGGTCGACTGGGGCGGCCTCGCCGACTTCCTCAACGAACTCCTCGACAAGGTGAAGGCCAAGGTCGCCGCGGCACTCGCGGCCGCCATCGGCGGCGCGATCGGCTCTCCCGGCGGGCCCCTCGGCATCGCCATCGGGGTCGCGGTGGGCTTCGTGGTCGGCCTGGTCTTCGACTACCTCAAGGGCCTGTGGGGCGACGAGGTCTTCAAGCCGATCACGGTCAGCGCCACCATCTCGTCGCTGACCAGCCGCTTCCCCGGCGGCCAGGACAACAGCACGGACCGCACCCTCGACTTCAAGGGCCACGGCGGTCACTACCAGCTGACCTACGACTGGCGAAAGTACAACTGACCATCTGAGGACGGGGGAAGAAAGAGGGCCGTCACCCGGCTGTCCCGCCGGGTGACGGCCCTCTGGGCCGCGTCCGGCGAAGTGGTGCGGCGAGTTGGAGCCCATGACTCCGTAGCTCACGAAGCCGCGAAAGCCCGGCATCGCCCGGACGGCCACGCCGCCGGGTGCCACGCATGCCGCGAGCGCGGCAGTGGCGGGGAAATGTGTCGCCCTTCGGGTGCAGCGGACCGTACCGTCGTCCTCATGAAGCTGCTCTCCGTCAATGTCGGCAGGCCCCGCCCCAACCCTTGGAAGGGCCTCAGCGCGACAGGCATCGACAAGCGGCCCGTCGACGGCCCGGTCGCCGTCATCGCCCCCGGCCCCAAGGGCACCGGCGCGGTCGGTCTCGTCGGCGACCGGGTCTACGACGTGAAGCACCACGGCGGCTCCGACCAGGCCGTCTACGCCTATGCCCGCGAGGACCTCGACGGATGGGAGGCTGAGTTGGGCAGGCCGCTTGCCAACGGCGTCTTCGGGGAGAACCTCACGACCATCGGCCTCGACGTCAACGGCGCCCTGATCGGCGAGCGCTGGCGCATCGGGCCGGACGTCGTCCTGGAGGTGTCGTGCGCGCGGATCCCGTGCGCGACGTTCCAGGGCTGGCTGGAGCGTGACGGTTGGATCAAGCGGTTCACGCAGGCCGCGCTGCCGGGCGCGTATCTGCGGGTGATCGAGCCGGGGGACATCCGCGCTGCCGATCCGGTCGAGATCGTGCACCGCCCTGACCACGACGTGACCGTCGCACTCGTCTTCCGTGCGATGACACGTGAACCGGAACTGCTGCCGCGGCTGCTGGTCGCCGACGCACTGCCGGAGGAGGGCAAGGATCTGGCCCGCAGGCGTACGACCGCGTAGGTGATCGATTTCACGGGGATCGTCGACGCACCGCACTCATGGCGACATGCGACCGCGATCCGGCGGCGTATGTGGCGGTGGTGCCCCGGTGACCTGTGGGGGGGCACCGGACAACTGGTGACCCCCACATCACTGATGGCCGGCCCTTCAGCCCCAGACAAAGTAAGATTCAATCTACGTAATATCGAATCTGAGTTTGTTGCGCCGACTGGGGAGTGAGCCGCTGATGGAGTTCAAGGGCAGGGCAGCCGACCTCGATCTGCTGGCTCAGCAGCTGGGCCTGGTGGTCGAGGGCACGGGGGCCACCCGGGGACGGTCCGTGATCATGATGGGTCGACGTCGGGTGGGGAAGTCCCGCCTGGTGCAGGAGTTCTGCGACCGGTCCGGAGTTCCTTACGTGGTGTTCCAGGCGACCCGGGGCCGTAATCCGGTGGCTGAGCGCACCGACTTCACCGCGGCGCTCGCGCACTCCGCCCTGCCCGGCGCGGAACTGGTGGCCGGGCTGCAAGCCACCGACTGGAACCAGGCACTGCGTTCCCTGGCCCTCGCGGTGCCGGACGACGCTCCGAGCATCGCGGTGATCGACGAGGTGCCCTGGCTGGTGGAGCAGGACGGCGAGTTCGAGGGGGCGCTGCAGACGGTGTGGGACCGCCATTTGTCCGCCAAGCCGGTGCTGCTCGTCCTCGTCGGCAGCGACATGTCGGTGATGGAGGCCCTGCAGTCGCATGGCCGTCCGTTCTTCGGCCGGGCGACGAAGATGACCGTACGGCCACTGCACCTGGCCGATGTGCAGGCGGCGACCGGGCTCGACGCGGCGGAGGCGATGGACGCCCTGCTGATCACCGGCGGTTTCCCGGAGATCGTCCAGTCGTGGCGGCCGGGGACGCCCCGTACGGAGTTCCTGCGCGAGGCCGTGAGCAACCCTCTCTCGCCCCTGCTGGTCGCGGGCGAGCTGTCACTGCTCGGCGAGTTCCCCGAGGCATCCCACTCACGTGCGGTACTCGAAGCCGTCGGCAGCGGTGAGCGAACCTTCTCCACCATCGCCGCACAGGCCGGCGGCGCGGGCGCGCTGCCCTCCGGCACCCTTTCCCCGCTGCTGAACACGCTGCTGGCCAAGCGGGTCCTGGCGGTGGACCTGCCGCTGTCCACGAAGCCGGACAGCAAGAACAAGCGCTACCGCATCGCCGATCCGTATCTGCGCTTCTGGCTGGCCTTCATGCGACGCGGAATCCCACTCATCGAACGCGGCCGGGGTGATCTGGCCCTGGAGCGCATCGAGCGCTCGTGGACGACCTGGCGGGGACGCGCCATCGAACCGGTGGTCCGCGAGTCGCTGCTGCGCCTGCTGCCGGACGACTTCTGGCCCGAGACCGAGGCGGTCGGCGGCTGGTGGAACCGGCAGAACAACCCCGAGATCGACCTGATCGGCGCGGACCGCGCACCCGTGGCGGGCGCCGTGCACTTCATCGGGTCGGTCAAATGGCTGGAGTCCCAGCCCTTCGGCCGCCGCGAGTACGACGCCTTGGTCCGCGACGCCCTCGCCGTGCCCGGCGCCGACCCGGACACACCCCTCGTCGCGGTCTCCCGCTCCGGTGTCACGGACGGCCTGCCGCTCGCGGCGCACTGGAGGCCGGAGGACTTGGTCGACGCCTGGCGGTAGGCGTTCCTCCTGCGAGGTGCACGGAACAACCCACAGACCCTGGATGCCGTACGCAACGCGGCTTTCGTCACCGGTCGGCGGCGAGGAAAAGGGCCGTCCCCCGGCTGTCCCGCCGGGTGACGGCCCTCCGGCGCACCACTACTCGTCGGGCGGGCCGCTGGTGAGAGACATTCAGCCCCGCTTGGTGCGAGACGTCAGACCCGATCCAGGGGCCGGTGCGGGCCGCTGGGAAGTTCCGCGGCGATCGTGTCGCCCGGGCGTACCACGCCGCCCTCCTTCACGATGCTCATGATTCCGGACTTGCGCACGATGTTCCCGACTGCATCACGGCCGACGACCTGCTTCAGCAGCCCGTCCTGGAAACTGTCGATCTGCAGGCAGGGATTGCGCAGGCCGGTCACCTCCAGCACCGCGTCATCGCCGATACGCAGCAGCGTGCCGACCGGCAGGCCGAGCAGGTCGATGCCGCGGGTGGTGATGTTCTCGCCGAGGTCACCGGGCACCACCGTGAATCCCTCTGCACCGACCTCGGCGAAGAGCTCTTCATGGATGAGATGGACCTGGCGCAGGTTCGGCTGGGTGGGGTCCTGCGCGACCCGCGAGCGGTGCTTGACCGTCACGCCGGCATGTACGTCACCCTCCACACCGAGCCCGGCGAGCAGCGTGATGCTGTCCCGGTTCGGCTTGGTGAACGAGTACTCGCCGTTGCTGCTGACCGCCGTCACTGTCCCGCTCATCCTCGGATCCCCTCCTCAACGACATGATCAGCCACGACCCTAGCCCTTACCTCAGCCCTTACGTCGTGTCCGGGCGGTCATTGAGCCGTACCGGCCAGCAGCCAGCGCCGCACGGGAACTTCGAGCAGTACGCGGTCCCCGTCCGGTGTGTACGGGGCGGAGACATCCCACCCGTACTTCGCGGCGAAGGCATCCGTGATCTCCTCCGGGAACAGGCCACGGTGCAGCACCGCCTCTCCCTCGGCCACGACGGGGAGCCGGCCGTCCTCCAACGCCAAGGAGACCCGCGAGAACTTCTCGATATTGCGGACCTTGACCGAACTCGCGTCCGTGCCGATCCACCAACTGCCCCGCAGGAACACGAACCAGACCGGCGTCACATGGGCAGACCCGTCCGGCCGCACAGTGCACAGCCAGACGTTCTTCTCCTGGGCCAGGCGGTCGCGAACAGCCACAGGCAGAGACTCGGAATCACTCATGTACCCATCTCACCCGCAGCTCCGCCAGACCGCCTCGGTCCGACGGCCTAGACACCTCGGGCTTCGTCGTGGAGCTGTTCGGCGGCGTGCGGCGGGTGCGAAGCGGTTGGCTGGTTTGCTACGTAGCGGTTGGCTGGTTTTGATTGACTAAAAGATCAACTGTTCGATAGCTTCCGGGCCTCACCTGATGTGGACAGGCCTCGTGGGGGCCGCATCAGGTGGAAGATTCGGAGTTCCCGCATGTCGGGCAGATCTTCCAAGCGTGTATCCGCCGTGGTCGCGATGGCGTCAGCCTTCGTCCTTGCGTTGTCCCCTGGCGCCTCGGCCAACTGGTCGAGCAGCATCGGTGGGTGGACGGACGGTGGCGACGACAACGGGCAGTCCCGCTACTGGGCGGACGAGAGCTACACGGAGATCATCTTCAAGGGTTGCACCGTGCAGAACGGCAGTAAGACCACCGGTGTCGAGTTGTGGGACTTCGACGCGCTGTCGTACAACGACTTCTACGGTGAGAAGACCTTCACCAACTGCTTCAACGGCACGAGCTACGCGAGCCGGGGCGAATACAACGGTCTGCCTCAGGAGTCGGACTACTTCTTCCAGCTCGACAACGTCGGTGGCGGGAGCAACGCGTGCTGCCTGCTGTGGGCGACCTACGCGGGAGTTGACACCACTCTCGCCGACTCCTGATCAGTGTTCTGCAGCGTGGTGTCTCGCTGTCGGCGAGGCACCACGCCCCCTGTTCGGACCGCTCCAGGAAGCCAAGAAGTGAAACCCCTCACACTCATCAGGTCCAGCAGTGCGCTGAGGGTCGCGCCCGTCGCCCTGCTTCTCGTGTTCGCCTACTACGCCACCGATCTCGGTGACGACCTCCTCGCCGATCCGCTGGGCTACTCCGCCACTGTGGTCGACGCGGTGCTGCGCAACCTGCTGCCTGTGGCCTTCGCGGTTGCCTCGGGTCTCGCCGCGTGGGAGGCGCGGAAGCTGGGAGTCTCCGAAATCTGGAGGCTGGGGGCGGTGCGATCCCGCTACACCATCGCCGCACAGCATCTGTCTCCCGTTGTCTCGCTGGCCTGGTTGCTCCTCATCCTTCCCACGCTGTGCGCCCTTGTCCAAGAGCAGGTTGCGCCCGACCTGCCCGGCCTCACGCTGCTGGCCTTCGGACTGGTGCTCTGCGTCGCCCACGCCATCGTCGGATTCGCCGTCGGAGCCGCCATTCGGCACATCGCCGTAGTGCCGATCATCGCAGTCACCGACTTCCTGGCCGTCGGCAGTGCCACCGGACTGGAGATACCGTGGCCCCGGCACCTCACCGGCCTCTTCGCCGGAAAGATGATGTTCGGCGAACTGCCCACCCCCGCCGCCCTCGCGGCTCCCCTCCTGCTCGCCGTCGGCACCGCCTGCGCCATGGCTCTGCTCTGGGCACCTGTTTCTCGCTGGCTACGAGGAGCCATCGCGGGAACGCTCGTCTTCGCCTGCGCGCTCGGATCGTTCTCCTTGGTCAGCGACTGGAGCTACATAGGCCCACGGAGTACCGGTCATGGCACAACCTCCTGTGCAGGGCAGTCCCCTCGCATCTGTCTGCCTGAGACGCACGCCGAGCACATCTCCGCTCTCGCCGAGGAAGCGGAGGCGACGCTGAAAACCCTGCGTCGAGCCGGTCTGTCTGCCGAGCCGACTTCGCTTACAGACACTTCTCTCAGCCTCCGGTATCCCGAACCGTCCACGGAGGATGACTGGACCGTCCCACTCGTTGTCGGCGAGGCGACCGGCACCGTTCGCTACCAGATCGCCCGCGAAGCGGTGCGTTTCGAATGCTTCCCTCCCGCCACCGGTCCCGCCCGCCAGGTGTACTACTGGGTGTCCTCCAAAGTCGGACAGGCGGACACCTACTTGAAACGGCTCAGCTCCGAACCCGATTTCACGGCCCAGGAACGCAGCCGTCTCCAAGACCAGGTAGGAGAGGTTCTGCAGTTGAGCAGGGCCCAACAAATGGACTGGTACGAGACGACCGTGGCGGAGGCCTGCGAGGAAGACGGGAACACAACGTGATGTGGTGGCTGCGTGCCCGCCGCGCCCACACTCGGCTGCCCCTGGGCTTTTTGATGTTCACGCTTCTGGCGGCGATTGTGCAGGACACCCCCCTCTTCCTGCCGTCCATCTGGGCCAGCGGCGCCGAGATCGTGCAGGCTGTCACACTTGTTCCGCTCGTGCTGACCTCGGTCCTCTTCGACTGTCTGCACACTCGGCTGGACGCCGCCGAGACCACCGGAATCCGACCCGTCAGGTTCTTCGACGTCCTGCTCACACTCGGCACGGTGGCACTCGCACTTGCCGTGGGCGAGGTGATCGCCATGGCCACCGGGGCCGCATCGGCCGAGACACTGGGCCGCAACACGGCCTTCCTCGCCGGCCTCACCCTGTTGTGCGGGGCTCTCTTCGGGAGATCCGCAGTCCTCGTTCCCGCACTGTGGCCGCTGATCGGCGTACTTTTCGGCATGAGGGCGGCCGGCGATCCCTATCCGTGGACCGTACTCCTCGAACCGCCTGGCACCTGGTACGCCTCCACGGGAGCCCTCTTGATGCTCACCGTCGGCGTTGGTGCCCACCTCCTTTCACCGAACCGCTTCGCACGGAGAGCCGCATGACTCTTGTTCTCGATTCCTGCACCTTCGCCTACGGCCGACGGCGGGCTGCCGTGCTGAAGGACTTCAACTACCGCCTTCCGGACGGACTGACCATCCTTCTCGGACCGAACGGGGCCGGTAAATCCACGATGTTGCAGCTGGCTGCTGCCGTCACCACGCCCCAGCGGGGAACCGTGACGTGGGATGGACTTGACGCGAAGAGCAAGGACTACCGACGGACGGTGGCCTGGATGCCGCAGAACATCACCCCCCTGCCCTCACTCACGGCACGGGAGTACGTCGCTTATGTGGGCTGGCTGAAGGGAATGAGCAGGGACGATGCCTGGGACAACGCTCCTCGAGCGCTGTCCCGCGTCGAGCTGTCGGAGCACACCGACATCCGCACCAGCCAGCTCTCGGGCGGCCAGCTGAGGCGTGTGGGTGTGGCCTGTGCCCTGGTCCACGATGCACAGGTGCTCCTCCTGGATGAACCCACGGCCGGCATGGACCCACGTCAGCGACGGGTTTTCCGTGATCTCCTTGCCGCGGTCAAGGACGAGGTCCGCATCCTGCTGTCCACGCACGACGTGACCGACCTCGCCGAAGAGGCCGATCACGTGTCTGTTCTGGTTGGCGGACGTCTCGTGCAGAGCGGGTCAACCAGCGAGTTCCTCGCCCACACTCCGCCCGGTACGGCGCAAGGCCGGGCGGCCGAAGGGGCTTATACGACCCTACTCGAGTCGGCCTGACCCGTTCGGGCGAGCCCGGTCATAGATTGAGGTCGAGACGCCCTTAAGTGACCACGAGCGTATCGTTGGCGGGCAACTCACCCCTCGGACACTCACCTCCCTCTGATGTGGGCCGAGATCATCTCGGCCCACATCGGTCGTTTCTTGGGGAGTGCGCGGCACTGCTGGTGATCCTCAGCCATGTGTGACCCGCCGGCTGATTCGTTCGGCGGCGGGACGACGGCTTCGTGCCGACCGGCGGCGGTGGTCCGCCCCTGGCAGTCCGGTGGGTGGACGCAAAGGCTGCGCGGACTCGCCAGGGGAGTGGAGGCACCCTCTCATGTCCTGTCCAGCCGAGCTCACTCGCCAACTCAAGCGCTCAGCCGCCGTCTGAGGCGCTCAGTCACAACTACCTCGCGGGGAGGAGCCGCCGTACACAACGTGCGTCGAGGCGGCGGCCCCTCACCGTATGTCCCTCATGTGCCTGATGTACACGACTGGGGTAGGGCCAGCCGGGCTCGGACCGTCTTTCCGACTTCCGGCCGTAGGAACCACACGAGGTCGTCGGCGAGTTGGGTGACGACGAGGAGGCCCCGGCTGCCTTCGCCGTCGGGTGCGACGTCCGTCCTGGGGACCGCCCGCACCGGATCCGAGACCTCGACGATCAGTCCCCCGTCCTCCAACTCGGCCAGCCGCAGCCACAGTTCGTGCCCGATGACCCGCGCATGCCGTACGGCATTGGCAACGAGCTCGGAGGCGACCAGCACGGCGTCGTCGATGTCCCCGGCCCACTGCCACATCGTCAGCCGGCGACGGACGTGGAGCCGGGTGAGTCGGACGCTGCGGAGGGTCATGGGGTAGCCCATGGACCAGTCGTGGGTGAGGAGGGCGGGGGCTTCGGGGTTGGGCATGGGATTCCTTTCGCGCTGGCTGCCCAACAACGGTGACAGTGACTCGCGTTCGAGTTCCATCGAATGCCGCCTGATTAATCAGCAGAAGAGAAAGTGGACTATGCGCAGATCTGCGCAAGTGGCTGCACGACCCGCACACGGGGTGTCACACTCGGCACACAGCACCAGGTGATACGCACGACAGCACAAGGACGATGCACATGGCGGCCAAGCGCGGGCGGACTGGACAGCGACTGGAACTGGGGCTTCAGCTACGCCAGTTGCGAGAGAACTGTGGTCTCGGCGACCGGGGCGGGGGCTTCACGCGCAAGCAGGCGGTTCAGGGGCTGCGCATCTCCGAGGCCTCGCTCCAGCGGATCGAATCCGGGTCGCTGAACTTCCGCAACGTGAGCGACCTGAGGAAGCTGCTCGACAAGTACGGCGTCACCGATGAAGACGTCATCGAGTCGCTCATCAACCTCAACCGGGAGTCCTCCAATCAGGACTGGTTGACACAGCACCGCGGTCTGATGCCCTCCGGAATGCCGGGCTTTGTCGGGCTTGAGCCCGAGGCCCGCAGCATGAAGGCGTACCACCCCACACTGGTGTACGGCCTGCTCCAGACGGAGCGTTACGCGCGCGCCATCCATGAGGTGCAGAAGCCGATCGAGGAGACCACGACGGAGATGATCCGGAACAGCGTGGAGCTTCGGATGAAACGCCAGGAGATCCTCACCAGGGAGGACCCGGTCAGGCTGCACGCCGTCCTTGGGGAGGCCGCATTGCGGTACCCCGTCGGAGGCGCGGAGGTGATGCGCGAGCAGTACGCAAAGCTCGCGGAGGTGTCGACCTGGGACCATGTCACGCTCCAGGTGTTGCCGTTCCGCTGGGGATACCGAACCACCAATGACTTCGCGATCCTCGACTTCGGCGACCAACTGCCGTCCCGGATCCAGCTGGACAGCTCCTGGGGCACAGTCTCCACCTCGGACAAGCCTCGCGAGGTCGACCGGTTCACCCGGCGGTTCGAATCCATGGTTGCCTCTGCGTTGCCTCCCGAGGACACTCCCGAATTCGTGAACCGCCTAGAACGAGAGCGGTAGATCCATGAACGTTCGCTTCACCGCCCCCCAGCTCGCCCCCGAAAGCGCTTGGCGCAAGTCGTCGTACAGCGACGGTATGGGCAACAACTGCATCGAGGTCGCCCACCTGACCCCCGGCAAGGGGACCGGCGTCCGCGACTCCAAGAACCCCACGGGCCCCGCCCTCCTCGTATCCCCCACGGCCTGGACAACCTTCGTCACTCACATCCGCGAGACGACCTCAAGCAACTGACGAGCGACCACCCGGCTGCGGTTCACCGGAGTCGCCCCCGTCGTGCGCCGTGAAAGCAAACGCCGACGTGTCGCCGTCCAGATCGATGGTCAGCGAAGCATCAAGCGCCTTCGCCAGACGTGTGAGCAGGGGCAGAGTAGGTACGGAGTCGCCGCCCTCGATGTTGGAGATCTGCGACTGGGTCATGCCCGCCCGCCGCGCCAGCTCGGTCTGCGGCAGACCGAGCTCGGTACGCCGGTCATAGACCGCCTGCCCCAAGGCGAACGCGTACCCGGCCTCCACGTAGGCCGGGGATTCATCGACTGACTCCCCCAGCAGCTTCCTGGTCCGCCGGGTCTTCCACTGGGAGTGGTTCACGGCCGCTCCTCCTCGATCCGCTCATAGCTGTGCTCCGCAGGACCATGATCCGCCTCGCACACCTTCTGGGCCTGCCGGGCACGCTCGACCTCGGCCGTCTCGCGCTGCCTGGTCTTACGGAACACCGTCAACAACACGATGCGCCTGTTTGGAGCGAGCCAGTACGTGATGCGTACGGCGTTGCCCTCCATGATGAAGCGAAGCTCGCGCACTTTGCCGCCGAGGTGACGGGAGTACGGCTCCCCAAGCGTGACCGGCTGGGCCGCGAGCATGTCGGCGGCCCGTTCGGCCTTGCCGTACTGGGCGTCCGAGAGGAGCTCCAGCCACTGTCGGACTTCGGGCTCGATCTCGATCTGCCATGGATCGCTCACAGGCACGACTATACAGAAATGTATATAGCGAGGGCTGCTGTCTCGGCGCTGCTAGGCGGTCTCGGGCTCCCGACGTCCGTCCGGCGAGCGAACAGCAGGTTACGCTTCCGCCCGGCCCCTTCAACTTCCCCTCCCTGAAATCGAGTTCACACGTGCCCATACACTCGCCCAGTTCTGCTCGGCGCAGCGCCGCCCGTGCTGCCGTGCTCGCGGCAGCCTGCCTGGCGGTGGTACTGAGCAGTGGTTGCACGAAGGACAACGCCGGGCGCGAGGACACAGCCGCCGCTAGCACCGGGTCGCCCTCCGCGAAGCCGTCGGCGGAGCCCGCGAAGGCCACGGAGCGGGCCGAGCACATCGACGGCGAGACCGTGGCCGAGGCGCCCGGGGGCGTCGACGGTGAGGTGATCGCGTCGGTGGCGGACGCGCGCGGGAACCAGGCCGTACCGCTGGAGGGTGGAGTACGGACCGGGCCGGTGTCGATCGCCGTGAACTGCCAGGGCGAGGGGACGCTTACGGTCGAACTGAAGTTGGTGGGCCTGAGCTTCCCCCTGAAGTGCGTCGCCGACGAGGTCAGCAGCACGTACAACCAGATCGTCCTGGAGAAGGCCGACAAGGACGCCGCACTCCAGGTGACCGCGCAATCCGGGGTGCGGTGGGCGTTGTCCGTCGGGCAGTGAGCCCAGCGAGGGCGGGAACCCCGAGCGCCCCGCGATCTCCGGGAAATAGCTTCCGTACCCAGCAAGGTGAACATGGAGTGACCGCCTCCCCTCCGTTCGACGAGGGGTCGGTGGACGCGGAGAGTGACCAAGATCCACGTACGGTGATCGGCGTTGCCCGTTGCCGCTCAGTTAACGTGCAGGTCACTCCCAGTGCCAACGATCCAGTGTGAGCGGGTAGTTCGCGTCAGTGAACCGCCCGCGACCACTGCTGACGCGTTCGTACTCGGGGAGACCGCGCCATGTCGCGCATACGCTCTGTCGCCACATCCGTTCGTGACCGCCGCGCCTTCCTGGCCGCAACCGGGGCGGTGTCGCTCTCCGCGGGTATCGGCTTCGCGCTCCGCCCGGACAGCGGCGGGAGCACCGTCCCCGCCGCCGACGGGGGGCAGGCGGCCGTCGCCTTGTCATCCCGCCGGGCACCCGCCGCGCCACTCGTCCCGTACACCCGCGGCACCACCCTCGGTTCGGTCGCGGCCCCGCTCAACTCCTCCGGCTTCCGGCGGCTCGGCGACGGCCCCGCCTGGCAGCGCGTCGTCCGCGGCGACCTGGCCGCGCCGAAGGCGGGCCGCGGCGAACGCCGCACCGCGCTCGCCGCGTTCGTGCAGTTCACCGACCTGCACATCGTCGACGTACAGCACCCGCTGCGGTACGAGTACCTGCGCGCCCAGGCCGCCAACGCCTGGCGTCCGCAGGAGTCGCTGTCGGTGGCCGGCGCGGTCTCGCTCGTCGAGCGGGTCAACGCGCTGCGCGGCGCCCCCGTCACCGGTTCCCCGCTGCACTTCGTGATGACCACCGGCGACAACACCGACAACAACGCCAAGAACGAGCTCGACTGGTTCCTGAAGGTGATGAGCGGCGGCCGCATCACCCCCGACTCCGGTGACCTGAAGCACTACGAGGGCGTTCAGAACAGCGGACTCAAGCTGTACTGGCAGCCCGACGCGGACGTCCGCGACGGCGACAAGCAACTCGGCTTCCCGCAGATCGACGGCTTCCTCGCCGCCGCCGTACGCGAACTGCGGAGCCCCGGCCTCAACCTGCCCTGGTACTCCACGGTCGGCAACCACGACTCCCTGCCCGGCGGCTGCTACGCGCCCGCCGACCCCTTCTTCGCCGAGCTGGCCGTCGGCGGCAAGAAGCTGATGTCGCTGGACGAGACGACGAGCGCCGCCCTCTGGAAGGACATGAGGAAGGGCGGCGACCCCAAGGGCTCGGCCTTCAAGGAGATGTTCAAGTCCCAGGCGCGGAAGATGCGTTCGGTCACCCCGGACGAGGGCCGCGCCCCTGTCACCTCCGCCGAGTACCTCCAGGCGCACCTCGACCCGTCGCACACCGGCCCTGGCCCTGTCGGGCACGGCTACTCGCAGGCGAACCTCGCCGCGAAGACCCAGTACTACACCTTCCGGATCGCGGACGGCCTGCTCGGCGTCAGCCTCGACAGCACCAACTCCGGCGGGCACTACGAGGGCTCGCTGGGAACGGCCCAACTGCGCTGGCTGGAGCGCACGTTGAAGACGGCCGAGCGCAACAAGGAACACGTCATCGTCTTCAGCCACCACACCAGCAAGACGATGCGCAACCTCCGCGAGGACCCGAACCACCCCGGCGAGCGCCGCCACGGCGGCGAGGAGGTCCTCGCCCTCCTCGGCAGCTACCGTTCCACCCTGGCCTGGGTGAACGGCCACAGCCACAAGAACAACATCACCCCGCACCCCGCCCCCGGCAACCGCTCCTTCTGGGAGATCTCCACGGCCTCCCACGTCGACTTCCCCCAACTGGCCCGCGTCATCGAGGTGGTCGACAACCACGACGGCACGATCTCCCTCTTCACCACCCTCATCGAATCCGCGGCCCCGCACCGCACGGACTTCACCGACCTCTCCCAGACGGGCCTGGCCGCCCTGTACCGCGAGTTGTCGTTCAACGCGCCGGGCTCCCGCTCGACCCTTTCGGGCGATCCGGGGGACCGGAACACTGAACTGATTCTGAGCAAGGGGTAGTTCCAGCTCTTCGACGGGGCGACGAGGCTCAAAAACGCCCAACCTCCAAGGGCAGTTCAACCAACTTGCCCAGCCACGGTGTCCCTTCCGTCGATCACCCTCTGACGGAAGGGACGTACCGACACATGACCGCATCACCACGCACGCTGCGCATCGCACTGCTGGGCACTGTCGCGCTCACCGCGGTGTCGCTCACCGCATCCGCGACGACCGCCACCGCGGTGGCCGCCCCCTCCCCGGCCACCAGAACCCACAGCGCGACCCAGGAGGCGATGGACGCCGCCGTGAAGGACGGCGTCCCCGGTGTCGCCGGGCAGGCCAAGGACAAGTACGGGACCTGGAAGGCCACTTCGGGCGTCGGCAACCTCAAGACGCAGCAGCCGCGCTCCGCCCACGACCGCTACCGCGTCGGCAGCATCACCAAGACCTTCGTGTCGACGGTGCTGCTCCAGCTGGAAGCGGAGGGCAGGCTCTCACTCGACGACAAGGTCGAGAAGTGGCTGCCCGGCGTCGTCCGCGGCAACGGCCACGACGGCAGCAAGATCACCCTCCGCCAGCTCCTCAACCACACCAGCGGCATCTCCAACTACACGGAGGACGAGGCGTTCGGCCGGAAGTACTTCCTCAAGGACGGCTTCTTCAAGCACCGTTACGACACGGCGACCCTCGGGCAGCTCGTGGAGACCGCCATGGCGCACAAGCCGGACTTCGCGCCCGGCACGTCCTGGAACTACTCGAACACCAACTACACCCTGGCCGCGATGGTCATCGAGAGCGCCACGGGCAACTCGTACGGGCACGAGATCCGCGACCGCATCGTCGAACCGCTCGGCCTGCGCGCCACGTTCGTCCCCGGTACGTATCCGAAGGTGCCGGGGCCCAGCAGCCGGGCGTACGGCAAGCTCGCCGAGACCGCGACCGGCCCGACGTACGACGTCACGGAACTGAACTCCACGCTCGCCGGCGGCTCGGGCGACATGATCTCCGACTCCGGCGACCTGAACCGCTTCTACTCCGCCCTCCTGCGCGGCAAGTTGCTCCCCAAGGCCCAACTCGCCGAGATGAAGAAGACGGTGAAGATCGACGGTTCTCCCAACCTCGCGTACGGCCTCGGCCTGTCGGCAAGCAAGCTGAGCTGCGGGATCACGGTCTGGGGCCACGGCGGCGGCATCCACGGCTCTCTCTCGGAGGCCGTCACCACGGCGGACGGCCGCCACTCGCTCTCGTTCAACTTCAACGGCGACTGGGCGGGGGACAGCGGGGCGGTGATCGAGGCGGAATTCTGCCGCAAGTAGCGTGCGGGCAGGCGGTCCATGCCCGGCGCGCTGGGCGGGCATGGACCGGCCGCAGATCTCCAACATCGAGGGCGGCACGTTACGGCGGCGGTGGGTTGGCCGGTGAGTACTCGGGCGCCGACCAGCGCAGTGGGCTTGCTCCGGGCGTCTCGACGGCCTCGGTGACGGTGAAGCGGACCGTGCGCTCCCCGTCCGGGGCGAACTCGGTGCGGGCCGTACCGGTGAGCTGGAGCGTGGTGCCGGTGGTCCAGTCGAGGAAGAGCAGCCCGGCGCGCGGGTCGGCCGTGAGGTTGCCGAGCGTGAGGAACATGGAGTTGCCCGAGTAGTCCGGCCAGCTCAGCTCGTACGGCGAATCGGTCCGTACGAAGCCGGGGTTGCCGCCACGATGACTGGCGTCGGCACCTTGGCTGTGAACGGTGGCGAGGAAGAAGGTGTCGGCTGTTTCGATGAAGGTCCGCTGTTCGTCAGTGAGTTGGACACCCCTTCGGACGGCGTCCGAGGACGGGCGCTCCACCTCCTCGTAACGCTCCCTCTTCTGCAGGTACTTGGGGCAGTTGGAGAACACCTGGTCGGCCTCGACCACGAAGCCGCGCGGTGTGGGGCGCGCCCGTCCATTGAGGCGCATACGGCGACGGGTGCGCGGGTCGAGCGCGATGGTGCCGACCGGGGCACCGGCCGCGAGCGCGTCCGCGAGGGGGTCGCTCTCGTGGAGACCGCCTTCGACCGAGATCTGCCGGGGGCCCGTGGCCCTGACGAACCCGGGGGCTCCGGTGAGCAGCGAGGCCCAGACGCGGCCCGCCCCGTCCGCCGCGCCGAGCACCAGCATCGGCTGGAGCTCCAGGAAGGCGGCGGCCACCGGCCTGATGCCCTGGCCGATGGACCGGCCGACGTGATCGGCGAACTCGCGCACACCGACACGGTCCTGCACGGCGCGTGAGCCGGAGTGGTAGGGGTCGTACACAGCCTGGTCATACGCGGCCTGGTCGTACGCAGCCACTGAATTCACTCCTCTTAGAAGAAACCGCAGGTCGGAGCGGCCCCAGAAGGCGCCGGAGCCTCCTCGGCGCCGCTCGGTGCGTAGATCTCCAGGCGGGTGCCGTCCGGGTCATGGAAGAAGATGCCGCCCGAGGCCGCGCCTTCGCCGTGGGCGACGACACCGTCGTACGCGAAGTCGACGCCGTGTGCGCGCAGCGCCGTCTCGTACTCGCGGACCTGCTCGACCGTGTCGGCCTCCACGGCGAGGTGGTGGAGACCGGCGCGTCCCGCGTCGTAGCCGTCGCCGGCCTGTTCCCACAGCGTCAGCGTCGGGCGGCCGTCCTCGCCGAAGAACGCGAACCGGCGGCCCTCCTCCTTCCCCTCGGCGAGTACCCCGAAGCCGAGGAGGTCCCGGTAGAAGGCGAGCGAGCGGTCGAGGTCCGTGACATTGAGGCCTATGTGGCCGGTGCGCAGCGTGCTGGTTGCCGACATGGCACACCCCTTCGTCGACGGCTGCCCGCCCCTTGCGGACTAACCGGCTTAATGGACATTAACGGTTAGACACGTAGGGTGCAACCGGTCAAGTACTCTTTACCGGTTAGCAGGGAAGGGAGCCCTCAGATGTCCGCCGCTCGCGATCCGCGTCCGCTCACCGGTGAGCCGCTCTCCCTCGACCTGCTCAACACGCGCTGGATGTACGAAGGCGTCGCGCAGGACCTGCTCGTGGACACCGACGGGCTGAGCGTGTGGCTGGCCGCGAACGGGCTCGACCGCTTCGCCGCCGATGAGGCGACGCTGCGCCATGCACTGGGGGCCCGGGACGCCCTGCGGGCGGTCGTCGACGGTCCGCTGGACGCGGACAGCGCCGGGCCGGTCGACGCCGCCCTCTCGCACGGCCGGATCCGGGCGACGCTCACCGCCGAAGGGCCGGGCGAGCGTGTGGAGTTCGGTGACGAGTCCTGGGGCCCCGCGTGGCTCGCGGCGCGCGACTACCTGGAGTTGCTGAGCACGGCTCCCGATCGCATCCGTGCCTGCGCGCACGAGGCGTGCATCCTGCACTTCTTCGACACCTCGCGGAACGGGACGCGACGCTGGTGTTCGATGGCGGTTTGCGGTAACCGGGCGAAGGCGTCCCGCCATTACGCGCGGGTGAAGGAGAGCTGAGCAGTACGACGGCTGCGGGTCGTCTGCGGCTGGTCGCGCCCCTCAGCGCCTCAAGGGCCTGGGGACCCCCATCGCGGCGGAGCCGCACATTGATACAGCCCCGTGTCCCTGACGGGGCCCCCTCACCGCATCCCGGACACGTCCGCTTATGACGCCCTATCAACTCCATGGCGTGTGGCGGGATTGCGCCAACTTACTCTCGCGTACCTGTCGACTCTCCCCAAACATGCATCTCTTACGTAAAGCTGAGCGGTCATCCG
Source organism: Streptomyces flaveus (assembly GCF_014647675.1). Lineage (GTDB taxonomy): Bacteria > Actinomycetota > Actinomycetes > Streptomycetales > Streptomycetaceae > Streptomyces > Streptomyces flaveus. Next base: position 275,749 of record NZ_BMPQ01000001.1, read on the forward strand.
GGTTCACATACCGGACTCACGCTCGTCCTTACCTAGCAGGGATGCTGATGACCCCCACTCCCGAGCCTCAGCGCGCTCCGATCAGAGGCGCGAGACACGTGGCCAGAATTGCAGTGGCCGCAGGCCTGGTAGCTGCCCTCTCCGCGACGGGGCCGATACCCATGGCCTTCTCTGCGGACGACCCGGCCGCCCGTGCGGCAACCGACCCGGCTCTCAAGTCCGCCGACGACAAGCTCGGTTCGGCCGATGCCGACCTGCTTGCCGAGGCCCAGGCCGACGGTGCGAAGAACGTCACGATGATGATCGCCACCGCGCCCGGTGAGACCGAGAAGGTCGCCGACCAGCTGGACGCGGTCAAGGGCGGCTCCGTGGGCCGCACCTACGACAAGCTCGGCTACGTCCGCGCCACCGTGCCCACCGCCAGGGCCGAGGCAGCCGTCGACGCCGCCGCGAAGCTCTCCTCCGTGCACGGCATCGACCTGCGCCACGAGATCATCCGTGAGGACCCGACGCCGGGCGCCGACGGGGCCAAGGGCGCCAAGGCCGAGGCCCAGGCGAAGAGTTACCCGGCCCCGGACAAGAACACCCCGGCCGAGAACCCGTACAACCCGTCCTTCGAGACGGGCGCCGTCGACTTCGTGAAGAAGAACCCGAAGGCGGACGGCCGCGGCATCACCATCGGCATCCTCGACTCCGGTGTGGACCTCGCTCACCCGGCGCTGCAGAAGACGACCACTGGTGAGCGGAAGATCGTCGACTGGGTGACCTCGACCGACCCGATCGTCGACGGCGACGGCAGCTGGCGTCTGATGTCGACCTCCGTCTCCGGGCCCACCTTCACCTTCAACGGCCAGACGTGGGCGGCGCCTTCGGGCTCGTACAAGATCAACCTGTTCCGGGAGTCCGTCACGGCGGGCGGTGACGCCGCCGGTGACGTGAACCGCGACGGAGACAAGACCGACACCTGGGGCGTCCTGTACGACGCGGCCGGCACGGTCACCGTCGACGTGAACGGCAACAACGACTTCACCGACGACACCGCGATGAAGCCGTACAAGGACGGCTACCAGATCGGTTACTTCGGCACCGACGACCCGTCGACCGCCGTCGCCGAGCGGCAGCCGTTCGTCGTCGAGATCCGCAAGGACGTGCCGACCGATCCGCTGGGCGGTGACTGGGTCGGCAAGAAGGCCGACTTCGTCAACATCGGCCTCATATCGAGCGAGCACGGCACGCACGTCGCCGGTATCACCGCGGCGAAGGGCCTGTTCGGCGGCAAGATGAACGGCGCCGCCCCGGGTGCGAAGCTCGTCTCGTCCCGTGCCTGCGAGTTCGGACCCGGCTGCACCAACGTCGCGCTCACCGAGGGCATGATCGACCTCGTGACGAAGCGCGGCGTCGACATCGTCAACATGTCGATCGGCGGCCTGCCCGCCCTGAACGACGGCAACAACGCGCGCGCCGAGCTCTACACGCGTCTCATCGACGAGTACGGCGTTCAGCTGGTGATCTCCGCGGGCAACTCCGGCCCCGGCGCCAACACCATCGGCGACCCCGGCCTCGCCGACAAGGTCATCTCGGTCGGTGCGGCCATCTCCAAGGAGACCTGGGCGTCCAACTACGGCTCGGCCGTGGAGAAGAAGTACGCCATGTTCCCCTTCTCCTCGCGCGGCCCGCGTGAGGACGGCGGCTTCACGCCGACCCTGGTCGCGCCCGGCGCCTCGGTCAACACCGCGCAGACCTGGCTGCCCGGCGTCATAGCCCCCGAAGCGGGCTACACGCTGCCGCCCGGCTACCAGATGCTCAACGGCACCTCGATGTCCTCCCCGCAGGCCACGGGCGCCTCGGCGCTGCTCCTGTCCGCCGCGAAGGAGAAGGGCATCGACCTGACGCCCGCGAAGCTGCGCACCGCGCTGACGTCGACCGCCGACCACATCAGCGGTGTCCAGGCGTACACCGAGGGCGTGGGCCGGATGAACATCGTCGACGCGTGGAAGTCCATCAAGAAGGGCGCCACGGCGCACGAGTACACGGTCAAGGCCCCGGTCGACACCGCCATCGACCAGGCGCTCAAGACCCCGGGCTTCGGCACCGGCCTCTACGACCGTGAGGGCGGGCTCAAGGCCGGCCAGAAGAAGACGTACGACATCACGATCACCCGTACGTCCGGCCCGGACAGCGCGCTGCGGCACGAGCTGCACCTGGAGAACAACAGCGGCAAGACGTTCCGCATCGAGAGCTCCGACGAGGTGTCGCTGCCGCTGAACAAGCCGGTCACCGTGAAGGTCTCCGCGAAGCCGTCCTCGGCCGGCATCAAGAGCGCGATCCTCGAGGTCGACGACCCGCGCACCGAGGGCATCGACCACCAGGTCATGTCGACGGTCGTGGTCTCGACCCCGCTGAAGTACTCCTTCTCCGCGTCGGGCTCGGTACAGCGCAACAGCAACGACTCGTACTTCGTGACCGTCCCCGAGGGCGCCAAGACCCTCGAGGTCCGGATGAGCGGGCTGAAGGACAAGAGCCAGACCCGGTTCCACTCCATCCACCCGTACGGTGTTCAGCTCGACCCGTCGGCCTCGCTGGACTGCTACAACAACTTCACCAGCCCGGACAGCAAGCCCTGCCGCCCCGACCTGCGCTCGTACACCGACCCGCAGCCGGGCGTCTGGGAGATCGAGGTCGAGTCGCGTCGTACGTCGCCGCTGCTCGACAACCCGTACAAGCTGGACGTCGCCGTCCTGGGCGCGACCTTCGACCCGGAGCTCGTGACCATCCCCGAGGCCAAGGTCGGCACCCCGACCGACGCCTCCTGGAAGGTGACGAACACGCTGGAGCCGGTCGAGGGCAAGCTCGCGGGCGGCCCGCTCGGCTCCGCCAAGAACGAGCGGCCGACCATCGCCGAGGGCGCCGCCCAGACCAGCACGGTCGAGGTGCCCGCGGGCGCCGAGTCGCTGAACGTGACCATCGGCAACCCTTCGGTCGCGAACGCCGACCTCGACCTGTACGTGTTCGACGCCGCCGGCAACCAGGTGGGCATCGCGGCCGACGCCGACTCGGAGGAGTCGGTCACGATCGCCAAGCCCGCCGCCGGTACGTACACCGTGGAGGTCCAGGGCTACGCGGTCCCGGGCGGCACCACGGAGTACGACTACCGTGACGTGTTCTTCTCGGCCGCGCTCGGCACGATCGAGACCGACGACACGCAGGTGTCGCTCGGCACGGGCGACTCGGCTACGTTCTCCGGCTCGATCGTCGCGGCTGCCGCGGCGCCCGAGGGCCGCGAGTTCTTCGGCCAGGTGCAGCTCGTGAACGCGCGCGGTACGGCCGCGGGCACGGGCAGCGTGCTGATCGAGAAGGTCACGCCGTAGTTCTCGGGTTCTGTACGACTGTGGGCGGGCGTCCGGTGTGTACCGGGCGCCCGCCCCTTTTGTTGCCGTCGGCTTGTCGCCGTTACCCGCCGTTCTGCTGCGGGGCCGGGCACTTCAGCCCTTGCGCCCCGGGCAACGCGTCCAGAATGCCCTTGCGGGCGTCGCCGACACCCCAGCCGGTCTCCCAGTCCTGCCGGTCCTGCGGGTACACCGGCACCCTGACCAGGGTGTACGTACCGACCTTCAGGTCCTGCCTCGCACTGGCGAGCAGGGTGACAGTGATCGTCGGGTGGTCCGTCACCGACTGCTCGGGCCGGTAGTAGCGCTTCACCTTCAGTGCGACGCGTACGTTCCCGTCGGCCGCGGGTGTGATGCTCTGTACGGTCCCCTCGACGAGGACCTTCGAGCACGCAATGTGCATCTCGGGTGAGTACATGTCCTTGCCGTCCGCGGCCGTGTCGTCGCCGCTGCCGGTTTCGGCCCGGCCGGCGCCAGAATCGGCGGAGCTGGTGCCGGCGTCGGCCCCGCCACCACTTTGGACGCCGAGCCATACGAGCCCGCCGAGCAGCGTGGTGCCCGTGGCGACCACAAGGGCTCCCAGGGCGAGGCCGGCGTAGCGCCGGGGCTGCCATGATCGCGCGGCGCGTCTGGGCGGCTTCGCCGTCCTGACCGGCGCGGGATCCGCCTGGGACCGCTCGCTCTCCGCGGCCAGCGCCTCCCCCATGAACAGCAACTGCTCCCGCAGCTCCGCCACGTCCGCCATCGCCGACCGGTGCTCCGCCATGAACTCCGGGTCGTCCAGGGCCTCTTGGGGCAGCGGTTCATCGGTGATCGCGGCCAGCAGCGCGTCGGTTCGCGCATCGCCTTCGCCCTCGTACTCGGCCACGTCACACCACCTCGTCCTCGTGCAGGCGGGCGCGCAGCGCGCGTACCGCCGTGTGCAGCCTGCTCTTGACCGTGCCCTCCGGGATGCCGAGCTCCTCGGCGATCCCGCGGACCGGCAGATCGGCGTAGAAGCGCAGGACGAGGATCTGCCGCTGGGCGTCGGGCAGCTCGTCGAGGCCCTGGGCCACGGCGAGCGAGAGCACCTTCGTGTCGTCGCCCGAGGCGTCCACATGGTCCAACTGCCGCAGGGCGGCGAGGCGTTCCCCGATCCGTTCCTGGCGGCGCCTGGCCCGGTGCCAGTCCATCGCCAGGTTCGACGCCACGACCGCCGCCCACGCGGACACGTCGCGCGGTGCCTCAGCCCCGTTCGCGGCCCGCTCCAGGAGCCGCAGGCGGACCTGCTGCACCCCGTCCGGCAGGTCCGCCTGCGGCACGCCGCCGAGCGCGAGCACCGCCCGCACCCGGCGTTCCTGGGCCGCGTCCAGCGGATCGTCCGCCGGAGCGTCGCTCCCCAGGCCGTCGCTCCCCTGGCCGCGGCGGCTTTTTCTGCGCAGCACAGCCACCCCTCCCCTCGCCCTGCCTCTACGACGCCGGTGCGGGCCAAAACGTTCGACCGAGACGTACGTCACGTCGTGCGGGCGCACACCGTCCCACTCCTCGGGCAGGAGCACAAAGGATTGGACAGGCGGGCCGGGGTGGGACGCATGATGGAACGCCGCCCATCGACGCACAGCACAGCTATGCACAGGCAGAGGGAGTCGCCGTGAAGGTAGGAATCGTCGGAGCCACCGGTCAGGTCGGCACGGTCATGCGCAGGATCCTCGTAGAGCGGGACTTCCCGGTCTCGGAGCTGCGCCTGTTCGCCTCGGCCCGCTCGGCCGGGTCGGTACTCGACGGTGTGACGGTGGAAGACGCTTCCACGGCGGACTACTCCGGCCTGGACATCGTGCTCTTCTCGGCGGGCGGCACGACCTCGCGGGCGCTGGCCGAGAAGGTCGCCTCGCAGGGCCCGGTCGTGATCGACAACTCCTCCGCCTGGCGCAAGGACCCGGACGTACCCCTGGTGGTGTCCGAGGTGAACCCGCACGCGATCGTGAACCGCCCCAAGGGGATCATCGCGAACCCGAACTGCACGACGATGGCCGCGATGCCGGTACTGAAGCCGCTGCACGAGGAGGCGGGCCTCGAGGCGCTGGTCGTCGCGACGTACCAGGCGGTGTCGGGCTCCGGCCTCGCGGGCGTGGCCGAGCTGCACGGCCAGGCCCAGAAGGTGATCGCGGACGCGGAGAAGCTGACGCACGACGGTTCGGCGGTCGACTTCCCCGAGCCGCAGGTCTACAAGCGCCCCATCGCCTTCAACGTCCTCCCCCTGGCGGGCTCGATCGTCGACGACGGCCTGAACGAGACGGACGAGGAGCAGAAGCTCCGCAACGAGTCCCGCAAGATCCTGGAGATCCCCGGCCTCAAGGTCTCCGGCACCTGCGTCCGCGTCCCGGTCTTCTCCGGCCACTCCCTCCAGGTGAACGCCCGCTTCACGCGCCCGCTGTCGGTGGAGCGCGCGACGGAGCTGCTGGCAGGCGCCCCGGGTGTCGCGCTGTCGGACATCCCGACCCCCCTCCAGGCCGCCGGCCAGGACCCGTCCTTCGTAGGCCGCATCCGCACGGACGAGACGGTGGAAAACGGCCTCGCCCTGTTCGTCTCGAACGACAACCTCCGCAAGGGCGCTGCGCTGAACGCGGTGCAGATCGCGGAGCTGGTGGCGGCGGAACTCAAGGGCTGACGCCTGCACGTACGAGGAGCGGGGCGGTCACCATACGGTGACCGCCCCGCTCCTTATTCCTCGCGCTGACTCAGCTCGTGTACACGAATGCGAGCCAAGCTCTCCGCCCGCATCCTGGCCCGGTCAAGCCGGGCCTGGGCGGAATCCAGCTCCGGATGGCGCTCGAACGCCTCGGCACGTACCTCGCGCCAGGATCGCCCCTTCATACTTGACCCTCCCGTTTTTCAGAGCGCCAGTTGCTGCCGCAGGGCCCGATCGATCTCCTTGAGTGCCTGCTGCGGCACCACACCGATCCGGTGACCGAATCGCGAGAAATCGAGCGCACGGATCTGTTCGCACTGAGCCTTGGAGTCCAGCCTCAAGCCACACTCCGCCGCGTGCAGAAAGACCTGGAACGGCCGCACATGCGAGACATTGGACGTCACCGGCACCACCGCCAGGACGCCGCGTCCCGCTCGGTCCGCCATGCGGTTCGCGGCATTGTTGGTCACGAGGACCGCAGGGCGCTTCTTGTTCGCCTCGCTGCCAACGGCCGGCTCCAGGTCCACCAGGTAGATGTCACCGCGATTCATCTGAGATTCCGTCCCCCGCAGTGCGGTCCCACAGCTCCGCGTCCTCGCTCGCGTACCACTCGTCCCAAGCCGCGAGGTACTCCTCCTCAAGGGCTGACTCGCGCAGCGCTTGAATAGCGGCGTGTATCACTGCGGATCGCGACTCTGCCGCCTTCTTGGTGGCGTACTCGTCGACGAAGGCGACGTCCTCCTGCGGCAGGCTCACACTAATCTTCATACCATTAGGGTAGCAGGGTATGACCAGAGTCGCCATATCAGTACTACCATTCAGGGTCAGATCTGCGCACCTCATAGAGGAAGCAGCCGTACTCCACCGCCCTGACATGCACCAGCACCACCTCCGAATCGGCGAACGCCGCCGTGAACGCCTCGTCGAAAGTCAACGGAGGTTCCACGAGACGGCCGCCGAGGATGTGCCCCTGGGCCGAGTAACGGCGGACCGTGCGATGCGCCCCCGGGAACGGGTGGCCGGTCAGCGACGGACCCCCGCACTCCTCCGCGTGGATGAACACCGGACCCTGTTCGTCGTACGCCCCCGGGTCAGCGCCCGTTTCCGCCGCCCAGCGGCGCAGCGGGGCGTACGAGACGAGGGCGATCCGTTCCCCCGGCTCGCTGCGGCGCAGGCAGCAGCGGAGTGGGGCTCCGCCCTCGTCGTCCGCGAAGGGGGCCATCGGACGGCCCGCGTCGTCCGTGGCGCGCAGCTCCTTCAGGGCGGCCGGTTCGATGGGACGTGCGTGATAGCTGGTCATGCAGTCCAGGCTGACCTCCGCCCGGCCAGGGCACCGGCGGGAAACGGACATCGCCTTACGCACAGCTCCCGTGGAAGGATGGCTGAACCGTTACATACGAGGACCGCACCGAGGAGATGACCGCGTGCCTGGCACAAACCTGACCCGTGAAGAGGCGCAGCAGCGGGCGAAGCTGCTCACCGTTGACTCGTACGAGATCGATCTCGACCTCTCCGGCGCGCAGGAGGGAGGCACCTTCCGGTCCGTGACCACCGTGCGCTTCGACTCGGTCGAGAACGGCGCGCAGTCCTTCATCGATCTGGTGGCCCCGACCGTCCACGAGATCACCCTCAACGGCGACCACCTCGATGCGGACGAGGTCTTCAAGGACTCGCGTATCGCACTCCCGGGCATCCTCGATGGCCGCAACATCCTGCGGGTCGTCGCCGACTGCGCGTACACCAACACCGGTGAGGGACTGCACCGGTTCGTCGACCCCGTCGACCAACAGGCCTACCTCTACACGCAGTTCGAGGTCCCGGACGCCCGCCGCGTGTTCGCGTCCTTCGAGCAGCCCGATCTGAAGGCCACCTTCCAGTTCACCGTGAAGGCGCCCACCGGCTGGACCGTCATCTCCAACTCGCCGACGCCCGAGCCCAAGTACGACATCTGGATCTTCGAGCCGACGCCGAGGATCTCCTCGTACATCACCGCGCTGATCGTCGGCCCGTACCACAGCGTCCACAGCGTGTACGAGAAGGACGGGCAGACCGTCCCGCTCGGCATCTACTGCCGGCCCTCCCTCGCCGAGTACCTGGACTCGGACGCGATCTTCGAGGTCACGCGGCAGGGCTTCGAGTGGTTCCAGGAGAAGTTCGACTACGCGTACCCGTTCAAGAAGTACGACCAGCTCTTCGTGCCGGAGTTCAACGCGGGCGCGATGGAGAACGCGGGTGCGGTCACCCTCCGCGACCAGTACGTCTTCCGGTCGAAGGTGACGGACGCGGCGTACGAGATGCGCGCCTCGACGATCCTGCACGAGCTGGCGCACATGTGGTTCGGCGACCTCGTGACCATGGAGTGGTGGAACGACCTGTGGCTGAACGAGTCGTTCGCCACCTACGCCGAGGCCGCCTGCCAGGCGCACCACCCCGACAGCCGGTGGCCGCACTCGTGGACCACCTTCGCCAATCAGATGAAGACCTGGGCTTACCGCCAGGACCAGCTTCCCTCCACGCACCCGATCATGGCCGAGATCCGCGACCTGGACGACGTGCTCGTCAACTTCGACGGCATCACGTACGCCAAGGGCGCGAGCGTGCTGAAGCAGCTCGTCGCGTACGTCGGGATGGACGAGTTCTTCCGGGGCGTGCAGGCGTACTTCAAGGCGCACGCGTACGGGAACACGCGGCTGTCCGACCTTCTCGGCGCGCTGGAGGAGACCAGCGGGCGTGACCTGGGGAACTGGTCCGAGAAGTGGCTCCAGACCGCCGGTATCAACATCCTCCGTCCCGAGATCGAGACCGACGCGGACGGCGTCATCACCTCCTTCGCCATCCGCCAGGAGGCGCCGGCGCTGCCCGCGGGCGCGAAGGGTGAGTCGACGCTGCGCCCGCACCGCATCGCGATCGGCTTCTACGACCTCGACGACGACAGCGGCAAGTTGCTGCGCGATGAGCGTGTCGAGCTGGACGTCGACGGTGAACTGACCGCCGTTCCGCAGCTGGTGGGCAAGCGCCGCCCGGCCGTCGTACTGCTCAACGACGACGACCTCTCGTACGCGAAGGTCCGCCTCGACGAGCAGTCGCTGGCCTTCGTCACGGAGCACCTGGGCGACTTCGAGGCGTCCCTCCCCCGCGCCCTGTGCTGGGCCTCGGCCTGGGACATGACGCGTGACGCGGAGCTCGCCACCCGTGACTACCTCTCGCTGGTGCTGTCCGGCATCGGCAAGGAGTCCGACATCGGCGTGGTGCAGTCGCTGCACCGCCAGGTGAAGCTGGCCCTCGACCTGTACGCGGACCCGGCCTGGCGCGAGAGTGGCCTGACCCGCTGGACCGTGGCCGCGCTCGAGCACCTGCGCGCGGCCGAGCCCGGCAGCGACCACCAGCTGGCCTGGGCGCGCGCCTTCGCGGCGACGGCCCGTACGCCCGAGCAGCTGGATCTCCTGGAGGGGCTGCTCAGCGGCAGCGAGACCGTCGAGGGGCTGGCCGTGGACACCGAGCTGCGCTGGACCTTCGTGCAGCGGCTCGCCGTGACGGGCCGGTTCGACGAGGCGGAGATCACCGCCGAGTACGAGCGGGACAAGACGGACGCCGGTGAGCGCTACGCGACGACCGCGCGGGCCGCCCGTCCGACCGAGGCGGCGAAGGCGGAGGCCTGGGCCTCGGTCGTCGAGTCCGACAAGCTGCCGAACGCCGTCCAGGAAGCGGTGATCGGCGGCTTCGTGCAGACCGACCAGCGCGAACTGCTCGCCCCGTACACGGAGAAGTTCTTCGCGGCGGTCAAGGACGTCTGGGAGTCCCGCTCCCACGAGATGGCCCAGCAGATCGCGGTCGGCCTCTACCCGTCCATCCAGGTCTCCCAGGACACCCTGGACAAGACGGACGCCTGGCTCGCGTCCGCCGAGCCCAACGCGGCGCTGCGCCGGCTGGTCTCGGAGTCTCGCTCGGGCGTGGAGCGTGCGCTGAAGGCGCAGGCGGCGGACGCGGCTTCCGCGCAGGAGTAGTAGCAGTAGTCCGTACGCGGTTGGGGGCGCCCGGTGTCGTACCGGGCGCCCCTTTCACGTCTCCAGGAGCTGCCCTGCCAGCCGGAGCATGGTGCGGGTGTGCAGCGCGGTCTGACGGTGGACCGGCACCCAGCGGGCGTCGAAGGTGGCGTCCAGTTCGCGGCTCCAGTCGCTCACCAGGAAGTCGAGGGCCTTGATGGCGGCCGTACCCGTCGCCGCCTCGACGAAGGCACCCCGCATCATCGCCGCCGCGCGCAGCGGGATGATGCGGGCCGCGATGCCGAGGGAGACGGAGTTGCCGACGGTGGTGGCGAGTCCGGCGTCGCCGAGGCCCCGGGCGTCATGCGTGGTCCAGGTGTCGACCACGCCGGGGCTGATGTCCATGAGCTCGCGGGCGGCCGTGTAGAACGGCAGCCGGGCGGGGTCCCGGGGCGGCCGGTCGGCCAACGGGCCGAGTACTTCCTCCAGTTGCTTGGAACGGCTGAGCAGGAGCTCCGAGGCGCGGTCGATCTCCCGTCCGGGGTCGGCGACGCGGCTCGGGTCGCTCACGGCCGCCACGCTCCACAGGGGCGCCTCGACGACGGCCGACACGGTGCCGTGCCGCAACGGGTACGTCCAGGTGGAACGGGAGGTGTAGCCGGACGGGTCGCGTTCGTCGGCCGGGCTGCCGTCGGGTCGTACGAGCACGCCGGGGCTGTCGACGAACCAACCCATACCGTCGAACGGCCGGTGTTCCAGGGGTATTTCGAGTTCCGCCACTACGGCACGGAAGGCGTCCGGTGCGCCGGGCACGGGACGGGTGAGTTGCAGGAACGATCCGCCTGCTTCGACCCCGTGCAGCGAGAACTGCACGACGGGACACAGCTCGTCGAGGAGCCGGGTGAGCGCACGGGACTCCGGCAGGGCCGGACGCGGATCGGCCTCGACGGGCGGAAACTCCGGCTGCCCGGCGAAGGCGGGCCGGTAGAAGCCCCGGTAGTACTCCTCCAGCGTGGGCCGCTCGGCGAACCGGCGCTCGGCGAGGGCGGCGCCGTCCGGATCCAGGCAGAGCAGGAAGTGCCAGGTGCAGTCCCACTCTTCGAGGACACGGGGGTCGCGTACGAACTCCTCGGCAAGGGCGAGCGCGGACATCCCGCCCACGGGCTCATTGGCATGCGCCCCGGCCACGGTGAGCACCTGCCGCTCGCCACGCCCGACGGACAGCACCCAGAGCGGCCGCCCGGCCCGCGACTCCTCGACGCTCCGCATCCGCACCACCCCGGGACGGGCCACCACCATCGCCCGCGCCGCCCGCGTCAGCTCGTCGACAGTGAGGATCACGCCCCCAACTCCTCACTTCCGCACGGATGTCGAGCGTTCATGACGGCCGCTGGGGGTCCCCCCGCTCGAGCGAAGTCGAGAGTGGGGGGAGGTCCGAGGCCACCGCCTCGTCAAGGCTCAAGGTGCCGGGTCAGGGAGTCAAGGGCGCGGTGCGGGGGAGCGGAGGGGTCGTTGGGGCTGGTGCGACGCAAGCACCGAGCCACTCGGGGACACTCCCACTCGCTCGCGGACCTTCGTACGCGGCCCGAGCTGACCCGCCACCGTCGCCGCGAACGCCAGCGCCATGCCCGCCAGTTGTACGGGACCGAGCGACTGACCGAGCGCGGCCCAGCCGACGACGGCCGCGGTCAGCGGTGAGAGCGGGCCGAGGAAGGTGACCTGGGTGGCGGCGAGGCGGCCTATGCCGCGGAACCAGAGCCAGTACGCCACCGCCGTGTTGGCCAGCGCGAGATAGAGGTAGCCGCCGATCGCCCGGCCGTCGAGCGCGGGCGGCGCCCCCTCGACGAGCAACGCCACCGGCGCGATCAGCAGGCCGCCCGCGGTCAACTGCCAGCCGGTGAGCGCCAACGGGCCCACGCCCTCCGGCCGCCCCCACCTCTTGGTGAGCACCGTCCCGGCGGACATCGACGCGGTCGCGGCGAGCGCCGCCGCGACCCCTATGACGTCCAGCGCACCCGTCGCCTTGAGCACGACGAGGCTGACGCCGAGGGCCGCCGCGATGCCGGTGAGGAGCGTACGGACGGTCGGGCGCTCGCCGAGCAGGACCGCCGCGAGGCCCGCGACGAACAGCGGGCCGACGGAGCCGACGACCGCCGCCAGGCCGCCGGGCAGGCGGTACGCGGAGAGGAAGAGCAGCGGGAAGAAGGCGCCGATGTTCAGCGCGCCCAGGGCCGCCGCCTTCCACCACCACACGCCGCTCGGCAACTTGCGGGCGACGGCGAGCAGCACGAGCCCGGCGGGCAGGGCCCGCACCAGGCCGGTGAACAGGGGGCGGTCGGCCGGCAGGAACTCCGTGGTGACGGCGTAGGTGGTGCCCCAGGAGAGGGGGGCCAGGGCGGTGAGGGCGATGGTGAGGGGAGCGGCGAGCACGGCGGGGCGAGCGGTGGGGCGGTTCATGACCGGCTCCAGGGGGGCGGCAGGGCAGCGTGGGTGGCAGGGCAGGCTGAAGCAGCTTGGCCGTAAGTAGCTTAGCTCTAAGCTACTTTTCGTCAAGCTACTTTCTTGCGAGCGACCGACCCGGCACGGATACTCGCCCCATGAGCAGCACGCCCAAGACCCCCCGGGACGCCGTCGACGCGATCATCGACCAGTGGGCCGTCGTACGGCCCGATCTGGACACGGCCGCGATGGAGGTGTTCGGCCGCGTCTACCGGCTCTCGCGGACGATGGGCGACCGGATGGACAAGGCGTACGCCCGGTTCGGGATCTCGCGTGGCGAGTTCGACGTACTCGCCGCGCTCCGGCGGTCCGGCGCCCCGTACACCCTCTCGCCCCGCCGGCTCTCGGACACGCTGATGCTGACCACCGGAGGCATGACGGGGCGGCTCGACAAGCTGGAACGGGCCGGCCTGCTGCGCCGGTCCCCCGACCCCCACGACCGCCGGGCCCTCCATGTCACCCTCACGAACAAGGGCCTGGCGATGATCGACGACGCGGTCGAGGCCGGGCTCGCCCTCCAGACGGAGGCGCTGTCGGCGCTCGACGAAGAACAGGCCGGCCAACTGGCCGACCTGTTGCGTCAGTTGCTCGCGGGCACGGTCAGCCCACGGCCTTAGCCATCGAAGAGGACCGAGGTCAGGAGGCCTGCACCTGGTCCTCGCCCTGCATCCTGCCCTGCGCCTTGCCCCCGGGCTTCGGCTTCGGCTGCCGGTCCGTCGACTTGTCCAGGACCATGGTCAGCCCGGCGATGACCGCGAAGAGCGCGATCGGCGCCACGACAAAGAGGCCCAGCGTCTCGACGACGCTCAGGCCCGGGCCGGGGTCGTCGCCGTCGTCGCGGGCCAGCGCGAGGGCGGGGGACGACATGAGCAGCATCATCAGCGTCGTACCGGCTGCCACGGCGCCGGCTCGCAGGGCGTTCTTCTTGTCCACGGGGCCACGGTAACGAACGGTTCGGGTGGGCGCTTGCGCGGGGTGCCCGTCGGGGGGTTTCTTTCCCCAAGCCCGCCCCTTCCCGAAACGGGGAGCTGCGCCCCCGGGCCCCCGCCAGGGGGTGGTGGGTGACAGTTGTGTCGCGGCTGCGGGTGCTTCATGGCTGGTCGCGCAGTTCCCCGCGCCCCTGACGGGGCGCTTGCCGGGCCCCGCTCTCACGCAGCGCCCGGTACGCGTCCCCGCACCACATCCAGCAGCGCGTGCAGCCTTGGCGAAGCAGCCAGTTCCTCCAGCGTTACCGGGCGGCCCTCCGCGTCGGCGATCGGGAGGCGCCAGTTCGGGTACTGGTCCCAGGTGCCGGGGACGTTCTGGGGGCGGCGGTCGCCGACCGTGTCCGGGAGCCAGATGCCGATCATGCGGGCCGGGGTGCGGAGCAGGAAGCGGTGGACGGCCTGGATCTCGGCTTCCTCCGAGACGGCGGTTCCGCCGCCCAGGCCGTCGAGGAGGCCGAGGCGGGCGAGCAGGGTCAGCCACTCCCCCGCGTCCGCGGCGGCCTCGGCGCGTTCCTCCTCCAAGGGGCGGGTCAACAGGCCCAGGCTGTCGCGGAGTTCGACGTGGTCGCCGGTGAGGCGGGCCGCGGTGGGCGGCAGGTCGTGGGTGGTGGCGGTGGCGAGGCAGTCGGCACGCCAGCGTTCCGGCGGCAGGGGCAGACCGTCGCCCTCCCAGTCGCGCTCGAACCACAGCACGGACGTGCCGAGCACGCCTCGCTCGTGCAGCGTGTCGCGGACGCCCGGTTCGACGGTGCCGAGGTCCTCGCCGATCACCAGCGCTCCGGCGCGCGAGGCCTCCAGTACGAGAATCGCGAGCATGGCCTCGGCGTCGTAACGGACGTACGTCCCTTCCGTCGGCGCCTCGCCCTGCGGAACCCACCAGAGCCGGAACAGGCCCATGACGTGGTCGATGCGCAGGGCGCCTGCGTACCGGAACAGGGCGCGCAGCAAGCGGCGGTAGGGGGCGTAGCCGGAGTCGGCGAGCCGGTCGGGGCGCCAGGGGGGCAGGCCCCAGTCCTGGCCGCGGGCGTTGAAGGCGTCGGGGGGCGCGCCGACGGACATGCCCGCCGCGAAGTACTCCTGTTGCGCCCAGGCGTCGGCGCCGCCGGGATGCACTCCGACCGCGAGGTCGTGCACGAGTCCGACGGGCATGCCCGCGTCGCGCGCGCTGCGCTGGGCGGTGGCGAGCTGGCTGTCGGTGAGCCAGACGAGACGGCTGTGGAAGTCGATGCGGTCGATCAACTCGGCCCGGGCGCGGGCGGTTTCGGGCGAGCGGGGATCACGCAGGCCGGCCGGCCAGTTGTGCCAGTCGGAGCCATATCTCTCCGCGAGCGCGCACCAGGTGGCGTGGTCCTCGAGGGCCTCGCCCTCCTCGGCGAGGAAGTCGCAGTAGGCGGCGCGCCGTCCGGGCCCGAGCGGCACATCGCGTACGAGTTCCAGGGCTTCGCGCTTGAGTGCCCATACGGCGTCGCGGTCGATCAACGCGCCTTTGTGGAGCACGGATTCACGCAGCCGGTCGGCCCGCTCCAGCAGCGTACGAACCCGGTCGCGGTCCTCGACGTACGCGAATTCCGGGATGTCCTCGACGCGCAGATGCACCGGATCGGGGAAGCGGCGTGAGGAGGGGCGGTACGGGGAGGGGTCGGTGGGCTCACCCGGCACGGCCACGTGCAGGGGGTTGAGCTGCACGAATCCGGCGCCGAGCGCCCGCCCCGCCCAGGCCGTCAGCTCGGCGAGGTCTCCGAGGTCGCCCATCCCCCAGGAGCGGCGGGAGAGGAGGGAGTAGAGCTGGACGAGCAGTCCGTACGTACGTCCCGGGGGCGCCGGCAGCCGGGAGGGGGCGACCACGAGGTGGGCGCGGGCGGTGCGGCCGTCGGGGGCGGTGGCCTCCAGCTCATGGATGCCGTACGGGAGTTGCTCGGCCGAGGCGCGGGTCTCGCCCTGCTCGGTACGGATCCGCAGGCGGGTGCCCGCGGGCAGTGCGGTGAGCGCGGCCGGCAGCGGGCCGCCCGGGCGCCCGGCCCGGGCGGTGGGCGCGGGGTCGTCCGCCGCGGGTTCCCGGTCGCCGCTCACGGCCGGGGCCCCGCCCCAGCACACCACCGTCGGCGGCAGCAGCCGCTCCCGCAGCTCCGTCTCGCGGGCCGCGAGCGACCTCTGGACGGCGTCCGGAGTCCGGGCGTCCACGCCCAGCGCGCCGAGGACGGCGATCACCGCCGAGTCCGAGGCCTCGACCGTACGGTCCGGGGACGGGCTGTAGGAGGTGGCGACGCCGTGCAACGCGGCGAGCCGGGACAGCGGCATCAGACCCCCGGGAAGTCCAGGCCTGCGGCGGCGCCCGTGGAGGTGGGCTCGCTCGTCAGGGGGGCGGCGTCGGCGAGGGGTGGCTCGCTGGTGAGGGGTTCGGCGTCGGGCAGCGGCGGCTCACTGGTCAGCGGAGCCTCGGCGCAGGGGCCCTCGGCACTGAAGGCGCAAAGGTGCAGGTCGGGGTCGGCGGGCAGGCCCGCCAGGCGTTTGGAGGGGTCCTCCAGGCGGTCTCCGGGGCGTTTGGAGAGGGCCGAGAGCAGAAGCGGTGCCGGTGCGGCCACGAGGGCCTCCTTGGAGAAGTCGATACTGCGGGGTCAGGGGCCCCATACCCAGCGGGCGCGGACACAGACGTAAACGAGTGGGCAACGTGTTGGTGTTCACATTCTCTCCCGGATCCGGGGTTACTACCGAGGATCTTTTTGTCAGGCCGAGTCCTGGGCGGATTTCCTGCCTGCTATTCACTCAGTACATATACCGGGTACATACTGGCCCCCATGAGCACCCGCCACATCCTGCTGGGGCTGCTCGCCGGTGGGCCGAGCCATGGCTACGACCTCAAGCGACGGCACGACGAACGTTTCCCGCAGGCCCGCCCGCTGGCCTACGGGCAGGTCTACACGACCCTGCAACGCCTGGTCCGCGACGGCCTCGCCGAGGTCGACGGCACCGATTCCGCCGGCGGCCCGGAGCGGACGCGGTACCGGTCGACCGACGAAGGAGCACGTGAACTGGCCAAGTGGGCGGGCGAGATCACACCGCCCGCCCCCTTCGTGACGAACGAGATCTTCGCCAAGGTCGTCTGCGCGATCCTCGCCTCGACGGAACCGGCCGACTATCTGCGCGCCCAGCGCGCCGCACACATGGAGCGGATGCGGCAGCTCACGGCGGTCAAGACCGCCA
Source organism: Streptomyces flaveus (assembly GCF_014647675.1). Lineage (GTDB taxonomy): Bacteria > Actinomycetota > Actinomycetes > Streptomycetales > Streptomycetaceae > Streptomyces > Streptomyces flaveus. Next base: position 292,472 of record NZ_BMPQ01000001.1, read on the forward strand.
CGGGCACCGATCTCGCGACGGTCCTGTCGGCCGACTACGCCCTGTCTCATCTCGACGCCGACCTGCGCTGGATGAACACCACCGCCGCCCGGCTCACCACACTGACCGCGGAGGTCGACGCAGCATGAGCAACGAAGTGCCGCTCCTGGCGGCCCGTGCCCTCACCAAGGCACACGGCAGAACGCAGGCGCTGCGTGGCGCCACGGTCGAACTGCGCGCCGGCGAGATCCTCGCCGTCACCGGCACCAGCGGCAGCGGAAAGTCCACGCTCCTGCACTGCCTGGCCGGGATCGTCCGCCCCGACGAGGGCTCGGTGGTCTACGACGGACGGCGCCTGGACCAGCTGCCGGAGAAGCAGCTCAGCGAGCTGCGGCGTACGGAGTTCGGGGTGGTGTTCCAGTTCGGGCAGCTCATCCCGGAGTTGACCGCGATCGACAACGTGGCGCTGCCGCTGATGCTCGCGGGAGTGCGGCGGACCGAGGCGCACAAGCGGGCGGACGAATGGCTGGAGCGGTTCGGCGTACGCGGCCAGGAGGAGCTGCGACCGGGCGAGATGAGCGGCGGTCAGGCCCAACGGGTGTCGATGGCACGGGCGTTGGTGACCGGCCCGAAGGTCGTCTTCGCCGACGAGCCGACCGGTGCGCTGGACTCCCTGGCGAGCGAGCAGGTGATGACGGCGTTGGTGCACACCGTCCGGGAGACGGGCACGACGGTGCTGCTCATCACGCACGATCACCAGGTCGCGGCGTACGCGGACCGTGAGGCCCGGCTGCTGGACGGCGTCGTCCGGCAGGACTCGGTGGACCTGGAGGTGGCCCAGTGAAGGGCTCGGTGACGGCCCCGGTGACGGAGGATCTGCGGCTCGCCTGGCTGCTGATGCGGGGTTCCGACCGGCGCGAGTGGTGGCGCGTGATGCTGACGGCGGTGGGAGCCGCGCTGGCCACCGGCTTCGGGCTCGCGGCGCTCGGGATCGGAGCGGTACGCGGGCACGTGCACTTCCCGTATCTCAACGGCCTGCTGGATGAGCCGGGGATACGTCCCGGGGTCGTCGTCGCGCTGCTGCTCCTGCTGGTGCCGGTACTCGGGTTCCTCGGGCAGTGCGCGCGGATCGGCGCCGTCCACCGGGACCGGCGGCTGGCCTCGCTGCGCCTGGTCGGGGCGACGGCCCTGCATGTGCGGCGTATCGCGGCCCTGGAGGCGGGTCTCGCCTGCCTGCTGGGCTCGGCTCTCGCCGCGGCGGTCGCCGTACCCCTGGTGCTGCACCTGTGGGACCGGCCCCCGCTGCTGCTCTGGGCCGGCTTCGCCCTGGTGACGCTGGCCGTGCCTGTCGTCGCCGCGCTGGTGAGCGTGGTCGCGCTGCGCCGGGTGGTGGCCTCACCGCTGGGGTGGGTGCGCCGGGTGCGGCCGGAGCGTGACAGGAGCGCGTGGCTCACCCTGGGGGCGCCCACGCTGCTGGTGTTCGCGGCGGCCGTACTGGTTCTGGTGTGGGGCACGCAGGCGAGCTCCACCGCGTTCCCGCTGGCGGTGTTCGGCGCGGTGCTGCTGACCGCGGTGGGTTCGGTCGCGGTCGCCGGGGCCACGTCGAAGATCACCGGCCGGTGGCTCGCCACGCGGACCGAGAACGCGGCGGTACTGATCGCGGCCGAGCGCCTGCGCACCGACCCCTGGGCCGCCGCGCGCACCCACGCCGCCGTAATCCTGGTGACCATCGTGGGCGTGGGCTTCCTGGGCATACGGCAGCTGCTGCTCCACGACCTGAACGGCCCGGGCCCGGGACACAACTACTCCGCCGAGGACATGGCCTTCTACACCACCGGCATCAACCTCACGGGCGCCGCCGTCCTGGTCGCGCTGACCATCACCCTGAGCGGTCTCGCCGTCGGCGCCGCCGAGTCATTGGCCACCCGGCGCCGGGGCCTCGCCGCACAGGCCGCGGCCGGGGTGCCGCAGGCGGTGCTCGGCCGGGCACTGCTCCTGGAGACCGCGCTGCCGCTGGCCCCGGCGATGCTGCTCGCGGGTCTCGGCGGTACGGCGGTGTATCTCGCGTACGGGCTGCTGGTGGGGGTCCCCCTCCCGCTGCTGCCGCTGCTGTTCCCGGCGGCGGTGTACGTGTCCTGCCTGCTCGCCGCGGCCACGGCGCTGCCGCTGCTGCGACGCGTGATCCGGCCGGGCGAGCTGCGCTACACGTAGCACGGCGTGACCGTACGGCTCGGCATGGCTCGGCTCTCCGGGAGGCACGAGGGGACTTCCCGGAGAGCCGTAGCACCGCGTGATCCGTGCGCCAAGCGGGTAGCGAAGTCCGGTGCTGTACCGCGCCCCTAAGGAGGCCGCAGGCCTTCCTTTAGGGGCGCGGGGAACTGCGCGACCAGCCACGACGGACCCGCACCCGAAAACCGCACAACCAGCAGAGCGCTTACGCAATACGAAGGCCCGGATTCGTCAGGCAGAAATGCCGTCGATCCGGGCCATCGCGTCCTCCGCGCCGTACGGCTGCAAGTACGGCAGCCAGCGCGGGTCCCTATGCCCGGTCCCGATGATGCGCCAGGCCAGTCCCGAGGGCGGGGCGGGTTTGTGGCGCAGCCGCCAGCCGATCTCGAAGAGATGGCGGTCGGCCTTCACGTGGTTGCAGCGGCGGCAGGACGCCACCACGTTGTCCCAGACGTGCTGACCCCCGCGGGAGCGCGGGACGACGTGGTCGACGCTGGTTGCGACGCCACCGCAGTACATGCACCGGCCTCCGTCGCGGGCGAACAGTGCCCGACGGGTCAGCGGAACGGGCCCCCGGTAAGGGACCCGTACGAACCTCTTCAGCCGGACCACGCTGGGTGCGGGGACAGTAACGGTCGCGCTGTGCATGAAGGCGCCGGATTCCTCGAGGCAGACAGCCTTGTTCTCGAGGACGAGGACGAGCGCGCGGCGGAGCGGTACGACGCCGAGTGGCTCGTACGACGCGTTGAGGACCAGGACATGCGGCACGGATGCCTCCTTGTACGCCGGCGGCGCGTGGCTCGCGCCGGGACGATCTGTAGTCAGTCTCCCCTCATGCCTGGTGGAAGCGCCACCATGTCCCGGTAACGGGCTGGGAGTGTTTTCGACCACACCGTTTTCACTTCCCCGTGTTCATCCCAGGTGAGCACAGTCTCTCCCGCGAACTTTGCGGCGATCCACACATGGTGCCCCGTTAGTGTGTTGAGTCTGCCTGTCCGGTGACTCTCTTGTGACCCCCATGCCGCGGGCGGGCCGCTACGCCTGGAGGTACCTGCTGTGTTCTTGTCCGTCCTGTCGGTCGCCGATCCCTCGGACGAACCGTCGGCGCCATCGCTCCAGGACGCCCAGGAGAGTGCGACCAACGCCGCGAGCTGGGTGGAGCAGAACTGGTCGACGTGGCTCAGCATCGGACTCAGAGTCCTGCTGATCGTCGTGATCGCGGGCGTCCTGAGAGTGATGATCCGGCGGGCCATCACCAAGCTGATAGACCGCATGAACCGCACCGCCCAGGCCGTCGACGGCACCGCCCTTGGCGGTCTCCTCGTCAACGTCGAGCGCCGCCGTCAGCGTTCCCAGGCCATCGGTTCGGTACTGCGCTCGGTCGCGTCCTTCCTGATCCTGGGCACGGCCGGACTGATGATCCTCGGCACGTTCCAGATCAACCTGGCCCCACTGCTGGCGTCGGCGGGTGTGGCGGGCGTCGCGATCGGTTTCGGCGCGCGCAACCTCGTCACCGACTTCCTCTCCGGCGTCTTCATGATCCTCGAGGACCAGTACGGCGTAGGCGACACGGTCGACGCGGGCGTCGCCTCCGGCGAGGTCATCGAGGTGGGCCTGCGCGTGACGAAGCTCCGCGGCGACAACGGCGAGATCTGGTACGTCCGCAACGGCGAGGTCAAGCGCATCGGCAACCTCTCCCAGGGCTGGGCCACGGCGGGCGTCGACGTGACGGTCCGCCCCGACGAGGACCTCGACGTGGTCAAGGCCAAGATCCTCGAGGTCGGCGAGACGATGAGCAAGGAAGAGCCCTGGAACGAGCGCCTCTGGGGCCCGATCGAGGTCCTCGGCCTCGACAGCGTGCTCCTGGACTCCATGGTCGTCCGCGTCTCGGCGAAGACGATGCCCGGAAAGGCCCTGTCCGTGGAGCGCGAGCTGCGCTGGCGCATCAAGAAGGCCTTCGACGCGGCCGGCATCCAGATCGTGGGCGGCCTCCCGCTCCAGCCGGACACCGAGGCGCCCACCGGCGACCCGACGGCAGGCATGGCCCCTCCGTCGGCGTACGCGAACACGTCGTCCCCACAGGCCCAGGCGGCTACGCCGCTCACGCCTGCACCGGCGGCTTCGGGTTCGCCGAACGTAGCGAAATAGCGGCCTGTACGAAGACGGCGGCGCCCGGAGGGTTCTGGGCGCCGCTTCGTTGTGTGCACAGTGGCCGCGGTAAACGGTTCGGCACACTCGTTCGAGTGAACGCTCACTAAATTCCAGGTCAGCAGCCTACCGAGCACCCCATGCTCCTGCCGGGGCACCCAGCACGGCGTAGCCTGGCATCGACGTGGCGAGGAGAACAGCGATGAGCGCCGAACCCATCACGGAGCCGGTCATGACGCAGCAGGACCCCATCGATCTGTTGATCGCGATCGAAGAAGCGTCTGTGGCGCCGATTCGACCCGAGTACGTCGAGGGGACGGTCATCGTGCCGCCGCAGCCGGACTACAACCACAGCAAGGGCGCCGTCAAACTCGCTGTCCAGTTCCACACCGCCGGGTTCGAACTGGCGGGCATGGGTATGGGCTTCCGCGCCGCCCACAAGGACGGCAGCACCATGTCTCTGGTCATCCCGGATTTCTACGTCCTCCGCCGCGAACCGACCGAACTCGACGAGTCGTACCTCAAAGCCCACAAAGGTTGGTACCCCATCGACATGATCGCCTTGATCGGCGAGGTCACCTCAACCAACCACGAGACAGACACCGGCCCAAAAATGCGCACGTACGCAGCTGTCGGCGTCCCCGTCTACGTCCTGATCAACCGCAACACCAAGACGGCCCACTGCTACACCGATCCGATCCTCCCCGGCGACGACCCCACCAGGGCGTACTACGACGACGAATCCAAGGTCGACCTGGGCGAGCCCCTTCCCCTCCCCGAGCCGTATCCCACCCTGGACACAGCCCCCTTCAGGACGAGGTAGTCAGTCGGCCGGCAAGGAATCCGGCCATGGCGCGGACTCCGAGGCCAAGAGCGCGCTCGTCCGCGCCGAAGTCCGGGGCGTGTGGTGTTCCGTTGAGGCCCGCTTCCGGATTTGCGACGCCGAGGAAGAACATCGCCCCGGGGACGTCCCGCAGGAAGAGTGCGAAGTCCTCGCCGTTGAAGGGGAACGACGCCTGCAGCACCGTGACGGCGTCGCCGCTCCGAACCCCGTCAGCAGCGGCCGTCACCCAACCAGCGGCTCCGCAAGGAGAACGACCCGATCAGCCTCCACATCGAAGCCGAGCACACGCTCAGCACCAGTCGCTGTCGTCCCGGTCCGCGACGATCTCGACCTGCAGGGACCCGTCGGTCGGCCCCTCCACCGTCAGATACGCGGTCGTCCCGTCTATCCGCTTGGCGAAGCAGTCTTTCGTCCGGACCCGCCACCCCTCCGCCAGCGCGGCTTTCCGATAGTGCGCGAGGACGCTCTCCCGAGGCCCTCCGTAGGTATAGGACGTCCCGGCGACCACGAACAGATCGTCGTCATCGCACCCCTGATACGGCTCTCCCTCTCCGGCCCCCTCCGGCCCTGCACCCAGCACGGATTCTCCCGCCAGGACCTCCCCGAGCCTGTCCTCCTCGGCCCCGCACCCGTACTCAAACAGGAAGTACCCCAGCGGTGCCCCCACCACAACGAAGGCCGCGGCGCCCAGCAACCCCACCGCGGCCAGCAGCCCGGCCAGCGATGTCCCCACCTTGTGTATGCGCATGCCGCGGGACGCTAGCGCACAGGCGGCCGCCAGGGGCGCTCCTGCTCGCGCTCTTCAGGCCGACTCTCTGAGTTGCTGACGCGGTCGCTTCCCCATCACCCCCGCTCCCCCACCGCTTCCGCCACGCCCACGATGAAGCTCCCGCCCACCAGCCGCACATCCGCCGACCACCCCAATCCCGCGAGATCACCCGTGAGCGTCTCGGGGTCGTGGAAGACCTTCACGATGCGATGCCGACTGCCGTCGTCGAGTTGGCGCACCACCGTGGACGCGGACTGCGGTGCGAGGAATTCCTCGCGCCAGGCCTCGGACGGGCCCTCGTCGATGAAGATCGCCTTGCCCTGTGGGGCGAGTGCCTCGCGGACCGTGTTCCAGAAGGCGGGCAGTCGCGATGGCGGGACGTGGGAGAGCCAGAAGGCGAAGAAGACCGTGTCGTAGCGGCGGGACGGGTGCCAGGTGAAGACGTCGGCCTGGGTGAACAGGACGTTGGGGGACGTGACGCGGGCGCATGCGATGTCGAGCGTTTCCGCCGCCGCGTCGAGCGCGGTCACCGAGTGGGCGCGTGCGGCGAGTGCGGCGGTCCACTGGCCCGTTCCGCAGGCCAGCTCCAACACGTCCCCGGTGATGGGGAGTTCGTCGGTCACGGCCAGCAGGTTCCGTAGGTCCTCGCGTTCGGCATAGCCCTGGTCGTACTCGGGCGCTCTGGCCCGGTAGTAGGCCTGCTGCTCCGCCAGAAGGGCGTCGTCCGGAAGGCCATGGTCCACAAGCGCTTCGTCCTCGCCAGCCATGGGCCGACCCTAGCCGTACAGCCTCACGTAACGACTTTGTTGCCTGGCGGTGGCTGGTATTGACGCCTCTGTGGCCGAAGGCCTACCTTCCACAACCAATAGGAAAGTTTCCTAACAGTGATCGGGCAGAGCCCAGCGAGATCCCGCATGGACGCCCGCACGAGATCACTGAAAAGCTGGCCGACGGAAGGGCAGGTGACGACAGCGATGGCAGGATCCGCCGGTACCCCGGGCACCCCGCGTGTCCTGCGCGCCATGAACGACCGGGCCGCTCTCGATCTGCTGCTGGAGCACGGGACGCTGTCGCGGACCAGGATCGGCAACCTCACCGGCCTGTCCAAGCCGACCGCCTCGCAGCTCCTCGCCCGCCTTGAAGCCGCCGGTCTCGTCGTCGTGACCGGCACCAGTGAGGGGCGGCCCGGGCCCAACGCCCAGTTGTATGCGGTGAACCCCGCCGCCGCACGGGTCGCGGGCCTCGACGTCACCCCCACCGGAATCCGCGCCGCGATCGCCGACATCACCGGCGAGACCGTCGGACGGTTCGAACTGCCGACCCCCGGACGCAGCGCACAGGGCGCCATCGACCGCGTACTGCTGGCCCTGGACGGCGCGGTCAAGGACGCCGGGCTGCACCGGGCCGACGTGCACCGGATCGTGATCGGTACGCAGGGCGCCTTCGACCCGGCCACCGGCAACCTGCGCTACGCCAGCCATCTGCACGGCTGGCACTCGCCCCGGCTGCTGGAGGACATGGCCGCCGCGCTCGGCCCCATCCCCTTCGAAGTGGAGAACGACGTCAACCTCGCCGCCATCGCCGAACAGCGCATCGGCGAAGCGCGCGGCTGCGAGAACTTCACTCTACTTTGGGGAGAACGGGGCTTCGGCGCCGCGGTCGTGATCGGCGGCCGACTGCACCGGGGCGCCACCGGAGGCGCCGGAGAAGTCGCCTTCCTCCCGTTGCCGGGAGCCCCGCTCGTACGCAATGTCGCCCGCAGCAACTCCGGCGGCTTCGAGGAACTGGCCGGTCGCCGGACCGTGTTGCGCCTGGCGCGCGAGCACGGACTGACGCCCCCGCCCGGAACCGGCGGCGGCACCCTCACCGAGAAGGCCGCCGCGGTGGTCGCCGAAGCGGCCCGTACGGCCGAAAGGCCCGGACCGGGTCAAGCCGTGCTCGCCGAGTTCGCCACCCGGCTCGCCACCGGACTCGCCGCGGTCGTCGCGGTGATCGACCCCGAACTGATCATCCTGGCCGGCGGCGTGATCACCGCCGGCGGCGAACCCCTCCGCTCCCTGATCCAGTCCGAGCTCGCCGAACTGGCCGTCCCCCGCCCCGCCATCCGCCTCAGTACGACACCCGACAACCCCGTACTGACCGGCGCCCTGCAGTCCGCCCTCGCGGCCACCCGCGACGAGGTCTTCGACACCACGGGTCGCACCCCCTGACCCGTACCGCCTGGCCTGCCTGTACTGCCTGACCTGTACCCCCAGCCTCGTACGGCCGGACCGGTACCACCTGCCCGCACCACCTCACCCGTACCGCCTGATCCGCGGGCCCCCGACCCGCCCCATCCCCTTCCCCGCGCACGCCCAATTCCCTTCGCACGCCCAAAAGTTCCCCGCGCACGCCCCAAGGAGTTCCGTCATGCCCAGAATCACCCCCGTACGTCTCGCCGTCGCGGCCACCGCGATCGCCCTGACCGCCACGGCCTGCACCGGTTCCAGCACGTCCGGCGCGACCGACGACGCGAGCAAGCCGTCCACCATCACCTTCTGGCACCCCTGGAGCGCGCCCACCGAGGTCAAGGCGATCGAGGCGAACGTCGCGGCCTTCGAGAAGGCGCACCCCAACATCAACGTCAAGGTCGTCGGGAACGTCGACGCCGACAAGGTCAACCAGGCGCTGCGCGCGGGCGGTTCGAACGCCCCGGACGTGGTGGCCTCCCCCGAGACGAGCAACGTCGGCAAGTTCTGTTCGTCGGGTGTCTTCGCCGACCTCGATCCCTTCCTGGAGAAGTCGAAGATCGACACCGCGAAGACCTTCCCCAAGCCGATGCTGGACTACACCCAGTTCGAGGGGACGCGCTGCGCACTGCCGCTGCTGGGCGATGCGTACGGGCTCTACTACAACAAGACGATGTTCGACGAGGCGGGCATCAAGTCGCCGCCCAAGACGCTCTCCGAGTTCAAGGCCGCCGCGGTCAAGCTGACCAAGAGCAAGGGCGGCAGCTACTCGCAACTCGGCTTCATGCCGAACTTCCACGGCTACGAGGTCACCGTCCCGCACCTCGCGGCGCAGTGGAGCCCGGAGTACTTCACCGCCGACGGCAAGTCGAACGTCGCCAAGGACCCGGCGTTCAAGGAGCTGTTGACCTGGCAGCAGGACATGGTGAAGTCGCTCGGCGGCTTCCAGAAGCTGGAGAAGTACCGCTCCACCTTCGGTGACGAGTGGTCCGCTCAGAACCCGCTGCACACCGGGCAGATCGCCATGAACATCGACGGCGAGTGGCGCGGCGGCATGATGAAGGACGCGGGCGTCGACTTCGAGGTGGGGGTCGCGCCGTTCCCGGTCCCGGACGACCAGGCGGACACGTACGGCAAGGGCTTCCTGACCGGCACGATCATCGGCCTCGCCAGCACCAGCAGCAAGCAGAACGCCGCCTGGGAGCTGGTGAAGTACATGACCACGAACACCGACGCGGTCGTCTCCTTCGCCAACGCCATCAACAACGTCCCCTCGACCTTCGAGGCGCTGGAGTCCCCGAAGCTCGAGAACGACGCCACGATGCAGGCCTTCGTGAAGATCGCCCAGAACCCGAACAGCAACACCGCGCCCGCCGCGGTCAACGGCAGCGCGTACCAGGAGACCCTGCAGAACTTCGCGTACGACTACGAGTCCGGCAAGGAGAAGGGCCTGGACGCGGGGCTTGCGAAGGTCGCGAAGCAGATCGACACCGACATCGCCAAGGCGAAGTAGCAGCCCGATGACGATCCTTCACGGCCACTCGGCGGCGCTGCGTACCAAGCGCCGCCGGGAGGGGCTGCGCACGCTGGCGTTCCTCTCCCCCTGGCTCATCGGTTTCAGCGTCTTCTTCGTCTATCCGCTGCTGTCGACCGTCTACTTCTCCTTCATGAAGTACGACGGCTTCAAGCCGCCCACCTTCAACGGGCTGACCAACTGGACATACGTCTTCAGCCAGTACCCCTTCTTCTGGGCCGCGATGCGCAACACCCTGTGGCTCGTGGTGGTCATGGTGGCGGCCCGGGTGGTGTTCGGGCTTGGCGTCGGGCTGCTGATCACGAAGATCAAGACGGGTGCGGGTGTGTTCCGTACCTTCTTCTATCTCCCGTATCTCGCACCGCCCGTCGCCGCGACCCTGGCCTTCGCCTTTCTGCTCAACCCCGGTACCGGCCCGGTCAACCAGGTGCTCGGCGATCTGGGCCTGCCACAGCCGGGCTGGTTCAACGACCCGACCTGGTCCAAGCCGGCGCTGACGCTGCTCGCGCTGTGGGGCATCGGCGACCTCATGGTCATCTTCATGGCGGCGCTGCTCGATGTGCCCAAGGAGCAGTACGAGGCCGCCGAGCTGGACGGCGCGGGCTCCTGGAAGCGCTTCCGGTACGTCACCCTGCCGAACATCTCGCCCATCGTGCTGTTCGCCGTGGTGACCGGCGTGATCCAGACGATGCAGTACTACACGCAGCCGCTCATCGCCGGTAAGACGGCCAGCGGTGTCATCGGCGCCGGGGCCGGCCAGATCTACGAGCCCGGCTACCCGGGGAAGTCCACGCTGACCCTCCCCCAGCTCATCTACAGCCTGGGCTTCCAGCGCTTCGACACCGGTTCCGCCTGCGTGGTCGCCCTTGTGCTGTTCGCTCTGTCCATGGCGTTCACCGCGCTGCTGATGCGCCGCCGCGGCGGCCTGATCACGGTGGAGGACTGATCTCCATGACCCATACCGTCACCACCCGCCCATCTGTCCCCACCAAACCCGTCGGCCCGCTCGGCACGGCCGGCCGGAGCCCCGCGGCCCGTACCGCCCGTCGCAAGGCGCTGCTGCACTGGATCGCCGTGCACTGCCTGGGCATCGCCGCCGCGCTGTTCTTCATCATGCCGTTCGTGTTCATCCTGCTCACGTCCCTGATGGACGATCGGCAGGCCCTGACCAGCGCCCTGTGGCCGAGATCCTGGAACTGGGACAACTACGCGAACGTCTGGAACGCTCCCGGCTTTCTGACCTGGTGGCGCAACACCCTGATGTACGCGGGCCTGGGCACCCTCTTCACCGTCGTCTCCAGCCTTCCGGTGGCGTACGCCCTGGCGAAGTTCCGCTTCCGCGGCCGGCGGATCGCGACGATGCTCGTCATCTCCGCGATGATGCTGCCGCCGCAGGTGATCATCGTGCCGATGTATCTGTTCTGGGCCAAGCAGATGCACATGACCGGCACGCTGTGGCCGCTGATCATCCCGATGGCCTTCGGTGACGCCTTCAGCATCTTCCTGCTGCGCCAGTTCCTGCTGACCATTCCCAACGAGTATCTGGACGCGGCGAAGGTCGACGGCTGCGGTGAGCTGCGCACGCTGCTGCGGATCGTGGTGCCGCTGGCCAAGCCGGGGATCGCGGCCGTCGCGCTGTTCCAGTTCTTCTACTGCTGGAACGACTACTTCGGCCCGCAGATCTACGCGAGCGACAACCCGGCTGCCTGGACGCTCAGTTACGGCCTTGAGTCGTTCAAGGACAACCACCATACGAACTGGAATCTGACCATGGCCGCGACCCTGCTGGTCATGGCCCCCGTGATCATCGTGTTCTTCTTCGCGCAGAAGGCGTTCATCGAAGGTGTCACGCTCACCGGAGTGAAGGGCTGACTGACCGTGAAACTGGCAGTAGTGGGCGGGGGTTCGACCTACACCCCCGAACTCGTCGATGGCTTCGCACGGTTGAGGGACGCCCTGCCCGTCGAGGAGTTGGTGCTCGTCGACCCGGCGGCCGAACGGCTCAAGCTGGTCGGCGGCTTGGCGCGGCGCATCTTCGCCCGGCAGGGGCACGGCGGGCGCATCGTCACGACTTCCGACCTGGACGCGGGCATCGACGGCGCCGACGCGGTGCTGCTGCAACTGCGCGTCGGCGGACAGGCCGCGCGGGAGCAGGACGAGACCTGGCCCCTGGAGTGCGGCTGTGTCGGCCAGGAGACGACCGGTGCGGGCGGTCTCGCCAAAGCGTTGCGTACGGTGCCGGTGGTGCTGGACATCGCGGAGCGCGTACGGCGGACGAATCCGGGTGCCTGGATCATCGACTTCACCAATCCGGTCGGCATCGTGACCCGCGCCCTGCTGGAAGCAGGTCACAAAGCGGTCGGGCTGTGCAATGTGGCGATCGGTTTCCAGCGGAAGTTCGCCGGGCTGCTCGACGTAGCGCCCGTCGACGTGCACCTCGATCACGTCGGGCTCAACCACCTCACCTGGGAGACGGGTGTACGACTCGGAGGGCCCGAGGGCGAGAACGTCCTGCCGAAGCTGCTCGCCGAGCACGGCGAGGCCATCGCCGCCGATCTGCGCCTGCCCCGCCACGTCCTCGACCGCCTCGGCGTCGTCCCCTCCTACTACCTGCGCTACTTCTACGCGCACGACGAGGTCGTACGGGAGCAGCGTACGAAGCCGTCGCGGGCCGCCGAAGTGGCGGAGATGGAGCGGCAGTTGCTGAAGATGTACGGCGATCCGGAGCTTGCTGAGAAGCCGGCGCTGCTCGGCAAGCGGGGCGGGGCGTACTACTCGGAGGCGGCCGTGGACCTCGCGGCCTCGCTGCTCGGTGGTGGGGTGGGAAGCCCGTACCAGGTCGTGAACACGTACAACAAGGGGACGCTGCCCTTTCTGCCGGACGACGCCGTCATCGAGGTCCAGGCGGCCGTCGGATCCAGTGGGGCCACTCCGCTGCCGGTGCCGTCGGTGGATCCGCTGTACGCGGGCCTGATGGCGAACGTCACCGCGTACGAGGACCTGGCGCTTCGGGCCGCGCTGCACGGTGGCCGCGAGCGGGTGTTCCGTGCGCTGCTCGCGCATCCGCTGGTCGGCCAGTACGCGTACGCCGACGCCCTCACCGACCAGTTGCTCGCGCACAACCGGGAGCACCTCGCGTGGGCGTGAGAGCGGGTGTTCTCGCCATCGACGCCGGGAACAGCAAGACCGACGTGGCCGTCGTCGCGCGGGACGGGCGGGTGCTCGCCGAGGCGCGCGCGGGCGGTTTCCGGCCGCCCGTGGTCGGGGTGCGGCAGGCCGTGGACACCCTGGCGGAGGCTGTCGACCGGGCCTTCGCCGAGGCGGGGGTCACGGCCGTGGACCATGTATCCGCGTGTCTTGCCAACGCCGATCTGCCCGTCGAGGAGGAGGAGTTGGCCGCCGCGCTGCACGCGCGCGCGTGGGGCACGAGTGTCGAGGTGCGCAACGACACTTTCGCGATCCTGCGCGCCGGGGTCGCCGAGCCGCGCGGGGTGGCGGTGGTGTGCGGTGCGGGCATCAACTGCGTCGGCATGCGGCCCGACGGACGCATCGCCCGCTTTCCCGCCATCGGCCGCCTCTCCGGTGACTGGGGCGGCGGCGGGGGCCTCGCCGAGGAGGCCATCTGGCATGCGGCGCGCGCCGAGGACGGCCGGGGCGGTCCGACCGTGCTGGCCCGCGCCCTGCCCGCCCACTTCGGCCTCGACTCCATGTACGCGCTGATCGAGGCCTTTCACCTCGGGCATCTGAAGCACGAGCGGCGTCACGAGCTGACTCCGGTCCTGTTCGCCACGGCGGCGGCCGGCGACCCGGTGGCCCGCGCGCTGGTTGACCGGCTCGCGGAGGAGGTGGCGGTCATGGCGAGCGTCGCCCTGTCCCGTCTGGAACTGCTCGACGAGGAGGCCCCCGTACTTCTCGGCGGCGGCATCCTGGCGGCCCGGCACCCCCAACTCGACGACCGGACAAGGGAACTGCTGGCCGAACGCGCCCCCAAGGCCGTACCCCGGGTGGTCACCGCGAGCCCCGTCCTGGGCGCCGCGCTGCTCGGCCTCGATCACCTAGGGGTGTCCGACGAGGTGCACGCGCGCGTGCGGGCGCATTACGAGGGCGGGCGCAGGGAACCGTAGGGTCCTGGATCGCGTATTCATGGTTGCGCTGCGGTACGAATTGCACTGCGATACGAACAAGATCCAGTCTGGGGCTGTGCGATGTCAGTCCTGGCGGGGATACTTGCGGCCGTGCACCTCTTCCCGTGCGTCCTGACGTGCGGGCGGACGTGACGGAGGGATGACCATGGGGGAGGTCAAGTGACATACACGCCGAACGGCGGCTCGGCGCCACCTGGCGCGGGACCGCCCACGATGCCCGCCATGCCGCCGCAGCCAGGTCCACCGGTCGCGGTGCCACCGGCCGCACCCGCCGCGCAGCCCGGCCCTGCCGTGCCCGGCGGGCCCGACCCGACGCCCCCGCGCCGTACGGCCTGGGCGGAAGGCGTCGACCAACTGCGTGCCGCGGCGACGACGGAGCCGGGGCGGCTGCGCATCATCGGTGCCGCGCTGGCCCTGCTCCTCGTGGCGTTCGGCTCGATGACGGCCTGGCAGATGACGGAGCGGTCGGACGCCGCCGACAACGTACTGAGCAGCAGCCAGCCGCTGAGCGCCGACGCCGCGCTCATCTACCGCTCGCTCGCCACCGCCAACACCGCGGCCTCCAGCGGCTTCCTTGCGGGCGGCCAGGAGACCACCGAGTCCCGCCAGGATTACGAGCAGGGCATCAGCACGGCCGCGGACAGGCTGGTCAACGCGGCGGCCAACTCCGAGCCGGGCTCCAAGTCGGCTCAGACCATCACACGGCTGAACAAGCGGCTGCCCGAGTACAAGGGCCTCGTCGAGCGCGCCCGGTCCAACAACCGGCAGGGCTACCCTCTCGGCGGCGCCTACCTGCGTTACGCCAACGCGAAGATGCAGGTCATGCTCAAGGACGCCGAGGATCTCTACAAGATGGAGAACCAGCGGCTGCGTTCCGACTACGCCGCCGCGACACCCTACCCGTGGATAGCGATCGGCGCCGGCGTCCTCGCGATCGGCGGCCTCGTCTGGGCCCAGCGGCGCAACTACCACCGTACGAACCGGGTGCTGAACCACGGCCTGGTCACCGCGACCGCCGCCTCCACGGTGGTGCTGCTCTGGCTGGTGGTCGGCCACAGCCTCGCCAGGGCGGGACTGAACGACTCGTACGACCACGGGGTACGGTCGCTGAACGTGCTGAACGACGCCCGGATCGCCTCCCTCAAGGCCCGCGGCAACGAGACCTTGACGCTGGTCAGCCGGGGCGCCGAGACCAAGAAGGTCGACGGCAAGACCGTGGACGCGTACGACAACGACTACAAGACGCAGATGAAGGACCTCTCCGCCAAGCTGGCCGCCGCTGAGGACCTCGCCGACGACAGTGCGGGCGAGTCCCCGGTGAAGGGCGCGACGGCCAATATGCAGGTCTGGCAGGACCGGCACAAGGTCGCCCGCGAGGCTGACGACTCGGGCGACTACCAGGGCGCGCTGGACAAGGTGATCGGCTCCAATGACAAGGAGCCGACGGGCCAGTGCTTCGACAACGTGGACAAAGATCTCGACAAGGCGCTCAAGCATGAGCAGGGCGAGTTCGAGGTGGCGGCCGCGGACGGCAAGGGCGCGATGACGGGGCTTCCGTTGGGCGCCGCGGTGCTCGCGGTGCTGGGCGCCTCGGGTGCGGTGCTCGGTATCGGGCGCCGGCTGTCGGAGTACCGGTGAGAGGGGGCATGACGATGAAGGCACGACGTGTACGGGCCGCTCTGAAGGGCTGGGGCGGCGTCGGCGCGATGGCGGTCGTCCTGGCCCTGACGGCGGTCTTCGCGCTGGTGCTGCCGCTGACGCAGTCCCGAGGGGACGGCAGCACGGGCATCGGCGGCCAGGGTGTGGCCAGCGGCACGCAGACCAAGGCCGAGGAGTGCACCGACCCGCAGGACCAGAGCCTTGCGCCGTCCGCCGACGAGACCGGCAAGACGATCCAGGACATCCGGGACCGCGGCTACCTGCTGGTCGGCGTCGACCAGAACAGCTACCGCTGGGGCTACCGCGATCCGAACAGCGACTCGAAGACCATCGAGCTGGAGGGCTTCGACATCGATCTCGCGCACGCGATAGCAGGCGAGATCCTCGGCGACCGGAACGCGATCCGGTTCCGCGCCATCCCCACCAACGAGCGGATCCCGGCGATCGAGGACGGCCGCGTCGACATGGTGGTCCGTACGATGACGATCAGCTGCGACCGGCTGAAGGAAGTCGCCTTCTCCTCGCCCTACTTCGAGACCGGCCAGCAGGTCCTGGCCCCGAAGACCTCGGACGTCAAGGGGTACGACGCGACCTTGGCGAACAAGAAGATCTGCACGGCGGACGGCTCCACCGCCTGGGAGACCCTGGACGCGGACAAGAAGTCCGGCAAGCTGGTCGCCTCCGCCGACATCAAGACCACCGTGCCCAACCAGCTCGACTGCCTGGTGAGGCTCCAGCTCGGTGAGGTCGACGCCGTGGTGACCGACGGCGCGCTCGCCGCGAGCCAGGCCGCGCAGGACCCGACGGTCGAGCTCAAGGGGGAGCCGTTCACGACCGAGTACTACGGAGTGGCGATGAAGAAGGACGCCGAGGACCTGGTGCGCCGGGTCAACCAAGTACTGGTGGACTACCGCGAGAACGGCTGGCAGCAGTCGTACGACAAGTGGCTCAAGCCGACCATCAAGAAACCGGCGGGACCACCGCCCGTCAAGTACCAGTAGCCGGAGCCGGGTTCCGGCGGCCAAGCTGATACCACCAACCTGATACCACTGGAGAGTTGCCCGGAGCGCGGGGGGACGCGCACAGGGAACGACTGAGAGCGAGAGGTGATCGATGGGCGTCACGGGACCCTCCGGGCCGGTAATGGACCGGGACGAGGTGGACCGTGCGCTGGCGCGGCTCGGCGCGGAGCACGAGGCCATCGAGACCTCGCTCCTCGCCCTGCAGGACCACGCGGGCCGCAGACTCCTCGAAGGCGCCGAGCTCACGGGGACGACCCGGGAGCGCTGGACGGCCGCCGAGGCGTCGATCTCGCTCCTGTGGACGTACTTCGACGCGTACGCGGACGCCCTGCGGTCCGCGCGTGACGTGCGCTCCCGCAGGCGCTGGCCGAACCGCGACGACCTCGTGGAGCTGACGGAGCTGCTGCGCGGCGAGAGCGTCACGGTGGCGGGCAGCGCCGCCGCGACCGCCTCTGCGCCCACGATGGCCGGCACGGGGAAGCTCAGCGAGCGCTTCACCCTGGTCGAACTCGTGGAGCGCATGAACGAGTTGTACGCGCAGTCCCTCGACATGGTCGTCGCCGCCGACGCCGTCTGGTCGGCACTGCCCGCGCGGATCGACCTGCTGGCCGCGGAGCTGCAGCGCACCCGCCAGCTCGCACACTCCGTGGGCGTACGCCCCGGGGAGCACCCGGCGGGCGACGACCTGGAGCGGATCACGCGCACGCTGACGTCGCTGCGTGAGCAGGTGGTGTCCGATCCGCTGGCTTTCTGGCTGCCCACGCAGGGCAGTTCGGCGCCGGGCGGCGGGCGCCCCGACACCACGCGTTACGACCGCGAGGCGCGCGCCCTGGAGGATGTGCGCCGCGAGATCGACGCGGTGCTGAGCGTGCGGCAGGACGCGGAGGCGCGGCTGGTGAGGCTGCGGGACACGCTCTCGCGCGCGGACCGCACCCTTGCCGAGGCGCGCTCCGCGCGCGGTGAGGTGCTGGCGAAGATCGCCGCGTCGGAGGTGCCCGCGGTCAGCGGCCCGCCGACGGCGCTGCAGGAGCAGCTGGCGATGGCCGCCGAGTACCGCAGACACGCGCAGTGGCACCGCCTCTCGCCGCTCCTTGAGGCCCTGGAGCAGAGGGCCGAGGACGAACTTCTGCGCGCACGCGAGTCGTTGACGGCCGTCACCGCGCCGCTCGCGGTCCGCGCGGAGCTGCGCGGCCGGCTCGACGCGTACAAGGCGAAGGTCGCCCGGCACGGCTTCGCCGAGGACCCGCTGCTCGTGGAGCGCTATGACGCGGCGCGCCGCATGCTGTGGAGCGCGCCCTGCGATCTGCGCGTGGCGGAACAGGCGGTGCTGCGCTACCAGCACGCGGCTGCCGACTTGCTGGTGCCCAAGGTCCCCGGCCAGGCCGGCCACGGGGGGCCACAGGACCGGAGGGGGCCCTCGCGTGAGCGATAAGGGTGATGCAGTGTGAGTGAGCAGAACGTGAGCGAAGAGAACGCGGGCGAGCGGAAGCAGTGCCAGCGCCCCGGTTGCACGGGGGCGTACGAGGACGTGGGCGGCGGCGAGCTGTACTGCGACACCTGCGGTCTGGCTCCGGTCGTCTCCTCGAGCGGCATGGTCGGCTCACCGCCGACCGGGATCACGGCCGGCGGGAAGGGCTCGCGCGGCTCCGGCCGCGGCAGTTCGAGCTCCCGCTCCAGTTCCCGGTCGTCGTCGCGCTCGGCACGCTCCTCGCAGTCCCGGCGCTCGGTGTCGGGGCGTCTGTCGCGCTCGTTGTCGGGGCGGACGTCGGGCCGTTCGGTGTCGGTGCGCAGCTCCGGTTCGACGGCCGGGTCCTCCGGCCGCGGGCGGCTGGGCGTGGGCCTCGTGCAGGTCCCGGACGTGCCGCGCCCCGATCCGCGCGCGATGGTCCAGGAGAACCCCGAGGTGCCCGAGCGCAAGCGGTTCTGCTCGCGCTCCGACTGCGGGGCGCCGGTGGGACGTTCGCGGGGTGAGAGGCCGGGGCGTACGGAGGGTTTCTGCACCAAGTGCGGCCACCCGTACTCGTTCGTGCCGAAGCTGGGCGCGGGCGACGTCGTGCACGGCCAGTACGAGGTGGTCGGCTGCCTCGCGCACGGCGGGCTCGGCTGGGTCTACCTCGCCGTGGACCGCGCGGTGTCCGACCGCTGGGTGGTGCTCAAGGGTCTGCTCGACACGGGCGACCAGGACGCGATGGCCGCCGCGATATCGGAGCGCCGCTTCCTCGCCGAGATCGAGCACTCCAACATCGTGCGGATCTACAACTTCGTCGAGCATCTCGACCAGCGCACGGGCTCCCTCGACGGCTACATCGTCATGGAGTACGTCGGCGGCAAGTCCCTCAAGGAGATCGCCAACGAGCGTCGTACGCCCGCCGGGAAGCGGGACCCGCTGCCGGTCGAGCAGGCCTGCGCGTACGGCATCGAGGCGCTCGAGGCGCTCGGGCATCTGCACAGCCGCAACCTGCTGTACTGCGACTTCAAGGTCGACAACGCGATCCAGACCGAGGACCAGCTCAAGCTGATCGACATGGGCGCGGTGCGCAGGATGGACGACGACGAGTCGGCCATCTACGGCACGGTCGGCTACCAGGCGCCGGAGGTCGCCGAGCTCGGCCCGTCGGTCGCCTCCGACCTCTACACCGTCGCCCGTACGCTCGCGGTGCTGACCTTCGACTTCCAGGGCTACACGAACGTCTTCGTGGACTCCCTGCCCGACCCCGACAACATCGAGGTCTTCCGCCAGTACGAGTCGTTCTACCGGCTTCTCGTACGCGCCACCGACCCCGACCCGGCCCGCCGGTTCGCCTCCGCGCAGGAGATGGCCGAGCAGCTGACGGGCGTCCTGCGCGAGGTCGTGGCGCTGCAGACGGGCCGCCCCCGCCCCTCGCTGTCCACGCTCTTCGGGCCCGAACTGAAGGTCACGGACACGGAGTTGTTCGGGCGGCTGGACGGGGATGTGTCGCGGCTGGGGGCGCGGGCGGTGCCGGTGGGACGGCGGCGCCGGGTGCTTGTCGGGGCCAACGGAGGCCGGGCGCTTGCCGCGGGCAACGGGGGTGCCGCCGTTTCTTCGGGCACCGGAGGTGCCGCGGTGGTGGGCAGCGGAGCCGCTAACGCTCTTGGCGCCGGAGGCGCTGGGCAGGCGGGCGGTCTTGGCGCCGGATCTGCGGGCGCTCTTGGCACCGGAGCCGCAGGGCAGTTGGGCGGCGGAGCCGTCGGCGCTCTCGGCAGCGGAGGCACCGAACCGTCCGGAGGCGCCGGGCAGGCAGGCGGCGGAGCCGCCAATGCCACCCCGGCCCACAGCGCGGCCGGCGCACTCGCGCCGCCGCCGACCGCCCTGGTCAAGCCCGTCCAAAGCGCGGCCAGCGCCCTCGCGCTGCCGGTCCCCCGGGTCGACCCCGGCGACCCGAACGCCGGTTTCCTCGCCGCCCTCATGGCGTCCGCGCCCGCGGAGCTGATCTCCGCGCTGCACGCGGCGCCCACCGGCTCCCTGGAGCTGCGGTTGCGCGAACTGCGGGCCCGCCTGGAGATGGGTGAGCTGGAGAGCGCCACCGGGACACTCGCGGCCCTGGAGACGGACCACCCCGACGACTGGCGGGTGGTCTGGTATCGCGGGGTCGCCGCGCTCGCGACCGGCGACCACGAGGTGGCGGCGCTGTCCTTCGACGCGATCTACGACGCGTTCCCCGGCGAGCCCGCCCCCAAGCTGGCCCTCGGCCTGTGCGCGGAGGTCCTCGGGCAGCTGGACAACGCCGCCGAGTACTACCGCCTGGTGTGGACGACCGACCCGAGCTATGTGAGCGCGGCGTTCGGACTGGCCCGCGTACAGCTGGCGGCGGGCGACCGGCGGGGTGCCGTACGGACCCTGGAGTCGGTGCCGGAGGCGAACATCCACTACACGGCGGCCCGCGTCGCCGCCGTACGGGCACGGCTGCGGCACCGGATGAACGCGGCGCCGGACGCTCAGTTCCTGGACGACCTGACCGCGGCGGCGAGCCAGATCGAGGCGCTCGGCGGATACGGTCTGGACGCGGTCCGCCGCGAGCAGTTGTCCACAGAGGTCCTTGGCTGCGCCCTGGACTGGGTACTCTCCGGGAGCCGGGGTTCCGCGCCACCGAGCACACCGGCGCGTACCGTACTGCTCGGCAGTGACCTGGACGAGCGAGGCCTCCGTTTCGGTCTGGAGCGCTCGTACCGGACACTGGCCCGGCTCGCCCAAGGTGGCGAGGAGAGGATCGATCTGGTGGAGCGCGCCAACCGCTACCGCCCCCGGACGTGGGTGTAATTCATGTCGCAGATGCCCCCGGCGTTGTCGAAGTGCCCCAGCTGCGAGGAGCCGCTGGACTCGGGCGACCGCTTCTGCGGTGCGTGCGGGTACGACCTGTCGGCCGTGCCCGCACCACCGGACGACAACCCCACGATCACCATGAACGGCACGGCGCCGCACCCTCCGTATCCCCCGTCGGCCGCGCCGTCGGTGGACTGGCCGATCGCCCCCGAGACGGACAGCTCCCACCGGCCCGCCCCCGTGCATGTGCCCTCGGAGATCCAGGGCACCGACTCGGCGGGCCACGAACTCCCGGCCCACGCGTCGGGCGTACGGTTCGACGGGCCTCCGCATCCGGACGAGTACACCCTGCAGGCACCCGACCCGCGCACCGCCGACTTCGTGACGACCCCGTCCTCGGGCACCAAGGTATGCGTGGCCTGCCGCGCGGGCCAGGTCGACCAGGACGGCTACTGCGAGAACTGCGGCCACGCACAACCACGTGAACGGGACCACATGGAACAGGAGTTGGACGCAGTCTCCGCGGTCAGCGACCGGGGACTGCGCCACCACCGCAACGAGGACGCGTTCGCGATCTCCTCGACCGCGCTGCCCGACGGCTCCTCCGCCGTCGTCGCGATCGTCTGCGACGGGGTGTCCTCGGCGACCCGCCCGGACGAGGCCTCCCTGGCCGCGTCCCGCGCCGCCAACGAGTCGCTCCTGGAGGCCCTGCCCCGGGGCACGCACCCCCAGCAGGCCATGCACGACGCGATCATCGCCGCCTCCCGGGCCGTCAACGCCCTCGCGGGAGCCGCCCCGGCCGAGCACGCCCCGCATCAGAACGCGCCCGCCTGCACCCTCGTGGGCGCCGTGGTCACCCCCACGCTCCTGATCGTCGGCTGGGTCGGCGACAGCCGCGCGTACTGGGTCCCCGTGGACCGCACCTCCCCCGCGGCCCGGCTCACCGAGGACGACTCCTGGGCCGCGCAGATGGTCGCCGCGGGTCTGATGAACGAGGCGGAGGCGTACGCGGACGAGCGCGCCCACGCGATCACCGGCTGGCTCGGCGCGGATGCGTACGAACTGGAACCGCACACCGCTTCCTTCAAGCCGGACCGGCCGGGTGTAGTGGTGGTGTGCACCGACGGACTGTGGAACTACGCGGAGGCGGCCGAGGAGCTGGCGCAGGTCACCCCGCTCGACGCCGCGCTCCGCCCGCTGCACAGCGCCCAGGTTCTGGTCGGCCACGCCCTGGACGGCGGGGGCCACGACAACGTAACAGTGGCCGTCCTGCCGTTCCCGGCCCCGTCGATGGGGGCAGGATCGGCCTGAGGCCGGACAGGGAACGGTCTCTAGGGCCGGACAGGAACGGCCGTGGACCGGAGGGGACCGGTCCGCTCACCGACATCACCCACAGTTCGTGGGGGTCCTGAGGGGGAGCAAAGAAGGCATGGCCAATTTCTCTAAGTCGAACGTGCCGCAGTTCTCGGTGGACGTGTACCAGAACGAGTACCTGCCGGAAGGCGGGCGCGAGGTCAACGCGATCGTGACGGTGACCTCGACCGGCGGCGGCACCGTCGGGAGTGCGGTCGCCGCGCCGCACCTGTACACACCGGGCCAGGGCCCGGACGCGGCCGTGGCGATCATGGTCGACTGTTCGGGTTCGATGGACTACCCGCCGACCAAGATGCGCGGCGCCAGGGACGCGACGGCCGCCGCCATCGACGCCGTACGCGACGGAGTGCACTTCGCGGTGATCGGCGGCACGCATGTGGCCAAGGAGGTCTACCCGGGCGGCGGGCAGCTCGCGGTGGCCGACGCGGGGACCCGCGAGCAGGCCAAGCAGGCGCTGCGCAAGCTGAGCGCGGGCGGCGGCACCGCGATCGGCACCTGGCTGCGGCTCGCGGACCGGCTGCTGGCCTCGGCGGACGTCACGATCCGGCACGGCATCGTGCTCACCGACGGCCGCAACGAACACGAGTCGGCCGAGGACCTCAAGGCCGCGCTGGACGCCTGCGCGGGTCGCTTCACCTGTGACGCGCGGGGCGTCGGTACCGACTGGGAGGTCAAGGAGGTCACCGGGATCGCCTCCGCGCTGCTCGGCACCGCCGACATCGTCGCCGACCCGGCGGGTCTGTCCGCCGACTTCACGCAGATGATGGAGACGGCCATGGGCAAGGAGGTCGCGGACGTCGCGCTGCGGCTGTGGACGCCGGTGGGCACAGCCATCAAGTTCGTCAAGCAAGTGGCGCCCACGGTCGAGGAGTTGACCGACCGCCGCACAGAGGCGGGCCCACGCGCCGGAGACTACCCGACCGGCTCCTGGGGAGACGAGTCCCGCGACTACCACGTGTGCGTCGAGGTGCCCGAGGCGGGCATCGGCCAGGAGATGCTCGCGGCCCGGGTCTCCCTGGTGATCCCGCAGCCCGACGGCCCCGCCCAGCCACTGGGCGCGCAGGGTCTCGTACGGGCCGTGTGGACCGACGACATGGCGGCGTCCACGTCGATCAACCCGCAGGTCGCGCACTACACGGGTCAGGCCGAACTGGCACAAGTCATCCAGCAGGGTCTGGATGCCCGTAAAGCGGGAGATGTCGACGGGGCAACGGCCAAGCTGGGCCGCGCGGTTCAGCTCGCCAGCGTCTCCGGAAACGCGGATACGGCGAAACTGCTTGCGAAGGTGGTGGACGTGGTCGACGCCCCGGCAGGTACTGTGCGACTGAAGGCGAAGGTCGAAGAGGCCGACGAGATGACGCTCGAGACACGATCGACAAAGACTGTTCGTGTAAAGAAATAGGTGGTCCGGCCCCTCTCCGGGGCCGGAACGACGGACCCGGACCCTGTACCGAGGGGGACGGAGAACTTCGGCCCCCCGGGGCCGGAAGAAGAAAGGGGGAAGCGCCGACATGCCGACCTGCCCGAACGGACACCAGTCGGGTTCCGACGACTGGTGCGAGGTCTGTGGTCACCGCATGGCCGGTGCCGTGCCCCCGCCTCCGCCGCCGCCCCCGGCCGCCGGCTACGGCTATCCGCAGCCCGGCCAGGGCGGGCGCCCGCACCTGTCCGCCGTACCGGACCACGGGGCGCCCGAGCCGGAGTACTGCCCGCAGTGCCGCACACCGCGCGAGGGTGCGGCGCCGTTCTGCGAGGAGTGCCGGTGGAACTTCCTGACGAACACGGCGACCTCGTACACCCCGGCCGCGCCGCCCGGTGGCGGCGGTCCGAACCCGGCGCTGCGGTTCCAGCAGCAGGCGCCCGGACAGCACGGTTCCGGCCATGATCCGTACGACTACCAGAGCTCGCGGCCCTCGCAGATGAACCGTCCCGCCGAGCCGCTCTCGCCCTACGGCGGTGACCCCTCGGGTCAGGGTGGGTACGGCGGCGATCCCTCGGGCCAGGGTGGGTACCCCCGTGGTCCCGGCGACTTCGGTGGTCAGGGTCAGGGCGGGCCCGGTGGCCCCGGTGCCGCGCAGGCGTACCAGCAGCAGGCTCCGCCCGGATACCCGCAAGAGACCGGGTACCCGCAGGAGACCGGCCACCCGCAGGGTCCGGGCGGGCAGCCCTACGGAGGCAACGACGACTGGGTCCTCCCTCCGCCGGGCGGCGATCCCGGCGGTCAGGGCCAAGGTCAGGGCCAGGGCGGCTACGGCTACCCGCAGCCCGGTGCGACGCAGGCCCCGCCCGGGTACCAGCAGCAGCCGATGGCCTGGAACATCACGATCGGGCCCGACCGCGATTACTTCATGGCGATGATGCAGCGCTCCGGCCCGGAGGCCGCGGGGCTGAACCTGCCCGCGTACTCCCCCGAGCAGCAGCGCCCGCTCATCGGCAACCAGATCACGATCGGCCGCCGTCGCCACTCCACGGGCGAGTCCCCGGACATCGACCTGGCGGTGCCGCCGGAGGACCCGGGCGTCTCGCACCAGCACGCGGTCCTCGTCCAGCAGCCGGACGGCAGCTGGGCGGTCGTCGATCAGAACTCGACGAACGGCACCACCGTCAACGGCGGCGAGGAGCCCATCCAGCCCTTCGTCCCCGTACCGCTGCAGGACGGCGACCGGGTGCACGTGGGGGCGTGGACGACGATCACGATCCGCAGGGGCTGAGCCGGTACCTGTACTTGTGATCCGTGTGATCTGCGTTACGCGAGCGGCCAGGCGTACGGACCTTCCGGGTCGTCCAGCCAGGCCCACTCGCGTTCGCCGCTGACCGTGATCCCGTACCGCGCGCGTTCCGGCTGCTCCTCGCGCTCCCACAGGGCCAGGGCCTCGTGCGGGTCGAGGGCGCCCGCGGTGAGGGCCAGCAGGAAGCGGAAGAGTTCCTGCTGGATCGCCCGGCGCGGCAGGCCGCCGTCGGCCGTGGGCCGCGGTTCTGGCCGCCCGGTGCCGCGCAGGGGCACGAAGTAGGCGGGCGTGAGCAGGAAGTGGCCCTCGGCGTGCTCGGCGTCGCGTACGCGCAGGTCGATCACGCCGGTCGCGATCGGCGCGAGGATGTGGGCGCCGGGGGTGCACTGGGCGAGCCAGGGGCGCGGGATCGAGGTCACGGCGCAGGTCACGATGACGCGGTCGTACGGGGCGTTCTCGGGGCAGCCGCGGGCGCCGTCGCCGGTGACGACGGCCGGGTGGTGTCCGGCGGCGGCCAGATGCCGCCGGGCCGACTCGGTGATCTCCGGGTCCAGGTCGATGGTGGTGACCCGTTCGTCGCCGAGCCGGTGGGCGAGCAGGGCCGCGTTGTAGCCGGTGCCCGCGCCGATCTCCAGGACCGTGTTGCCGTCCCGTACCTCCAGCTCCGCCAGCATCTTCGCCATCAGGGACGGCTGACTGCTGGACGAGACCAGCTCGCCGTCGCGCACCCGGGTGGCCAGCGGCGAGTCGGCGTACGCGCCACGCAGCCAGCGCTCACGCCTGCGCGGGTCGCGGTCCGCGCACCACAGCCGCTCGTAGCCGTCCTCGGCACCGACGTAGTAGTACGGCACGAAGAGGTGACGCGGGACACTCTCGAAGGCCTCCCGCCAGACCGGGTCGCTGTCCCAGGCCCCGCCCGCGTCGATCCCACGCACCAGCGCCGCCCGCGCCGTGGCGGCGAGGTCGTCCAGGCCATGGCCGATGACGTGCGCGCTCATACCTCCACTGTGCGGCGCGCGGCTCCCGGAGGCGAGCGCGTGAACGCGCCGTTCCGGCGGGGCCCAAGCCCTGGGCGGTGGTCCTAAGCCTTGAGTCCTCGGTCTCCCCGTCTGAGACCATGGGACACGTGGCTGCAATTTCCGGGGGACAACCCCCGGACCCCCGGCCGAAAGAGCCAGGGGCTGACCAAAGCGATTTTTGTGAGGCCAACCAACGTGGTCGAGATTCGGCGCGGCACGCTTCAGGAGCAGACCTTCTACGAGCAGGTCGGCGGGGAGGAGACCTTCCGCCGCCTCGTCCACCGTTTCTACGAGGGTGTCGCCGAGGACCCGCTGCTGCGGCCCATGTATCCCGAGGAGGACCTGGGCCCGGCCGAGGAGCGCCTCACGCTGTTCCTGATCCAGTACTGGGGCGGCCCCACCACGTACAGCGAGAACCGCGGTCACCCCCGGCTGCGGATGCGCCACGCCCCCTTCACCGTCGACCGTGCGGCGCACGACGCCTGGCTGAAGCACATGCGGGTCGCCGTCGACGAGCTCGGCCTCTCCGAGGAGCACGAGCACACGTTGTGGAACTACCTGACGTACGCGGCGGCGTCGATGGTGAACACGGCGGGCTGACGCCGCACTCCCCGCCGCTCTCCCTGATGCGGACGGTCAGCGCACGCTGACGTCCAGCGCCCCAAGTCCCGCCCTGCGTACGGCGATCGAGCCGTACGGTGTGCGCAGCCTGAGCCATGCGCCAGAGGAGAGCAGCGTCGGCGCGGGCTCGTCGGGCGTGGCCGGGCGTGCGGGGCGCAGGAAGCCCAGTGACTGTGCCGCGTGTGCGGCCCGTACCGGCAGTTCGGTGTCGCCGATCGGCCGGGACCAGATCTCCCGCCCGATCCGGTCCAGTTCGGCGCGGGTACGCAGCTCGGGCGCCAACTCCCCGATACGGGAGCGGAATTCGGCGACCGCCGAGGCGACCATCGACCGCACCGCGTCCAGCGCGGGCAGCCCCGGCTCCTGCTGCCAGCCGCCGCGCGGCGGCAGCACGCCGGCCCATGGCGGTCCGGTGACGGCGGTGGGCACGAGGGCCGTGGCCGCCGACTCGTCGAGGGACTCCAGGAGTTCACCGGCCGAGACGGTCACATCGAGCGAGGCGTCAAGACCGTTCTCGTACGGCTTGGCCAGCCGTGCCGTACGGATCGCCAGCACCTCGAACGACGGGGGCCGGCCGAACACCGCGAGCGCCGTCCCCGACCCCTGCAACCGCACGGCTGCCGCGCGGTCGTAGTGGATCAGCCGGGCGAGGAAGGCGGCGAGGTCCGCCGCCTCCCCGGCGTCGGCGAGGTGCAGGGCCGTCATGCGGCGACGGCCTCCGAGGGATCTTCGTCGTCCTCGGACTCCGTGTACTCCTCGAGGAAGGCCTTCTCCTCGGCGGTGATACGGCGCGGTCGCCGCGCCTCGAAGTCGAACGGCACGATCACCGTCGAGGCCCGGACATACACCTGGTCCGGGTCCTTGACCTCGTACGTGATGGTGAACGACGCCGCCCGGATCTCCGTGACCCACAGCTCGATGTCCACCGGCGTGTGCCGGTGCACCAGCTGCTGCTTGTAGTCGATCTCATGGCGTGCCACCACGGACCCCTGCTGGAAATCCTTGTCCGGGCGGAACAGGAAGTCGATGCGTGCCTCCTCCAGATAGCGGAGGAAGACCACGTTGTTGATGTGGCCGTACGCGTCCATGTCCGCCCAGCGCAGCGGGCAGCGGTAGATGTGCCGCAAGATCAGCCCCGGGTCAGCTTCTTGTAGGTGGCGCGGTGCGGACGGGCGGCGTCCGGGCCGAGCCGCTCGATCTTGTTCTTCTCGTACGACTCGAAGTTGCCCTCGAACCAGAACCACTTGGAGTCGCCCTCGTAGGCGAGGATGTGCGTCGCCACCCTGTCGAGGAACCACCGGTCGTGGGAGACGACCACGGCGCAGCCCGGGAACTCCAGCAGCGCGTTCTCCAGCGAGGACAGCGTCTCGACGTCCAGGTCGTTGGTCGGCTCGTCGAGGAGCAGCAGGTTGCCGCCCTGCTTGAGGGTGAGCGCGAGGTTCAGCCGGTTGCGCTCACCGCCGGAGAGGACGCCGGCCGGCTTCTGCTGGTCGGGGCCCTTGAAGCCGAAGGCGGAGACGTACGCGCGGGACGGCATCTCGACCTGGCCGACGTTGATGTAGTCCAGCTCGTCCGAGACGACGGCCCACAGTGTCTTCTTGGGGTCGATGTTCTCGCGGCTCTGGTCGACGTACGAGATCTTGACGGTGTCGCCGACCTTGATCGCACCGGAGTCCGGCTCCTCCAGGCCCTGGATCATCTTGAACAGCGTGGTCTTGCCCGCGCCGTTCGGACCGATGATGCCGACGATGCCGTTGCGCGGCAGCGTGAAGGACAGGTCGTCGATGAGGAGCTTCTCGCCGAAGCCCTTGGTGAGTTTCTCGACCTCGACGACGACATTGCCCAGGCGGGGGCCCGGCGGGATCTGGATCTCCTCGAAGTCCAGCTTCCGCATCTTGTCCGCCTCGGCGGCCATCTCCTCGTAACGGGCAAGGCGCGCCTTGGACTTGGCCTGCCGCCCCTTGGCGTTGGAGCGGACCCACTCGAGCTCTTCCTTCAGACGCTTCGCACGCTTGGCGTCCTTCTGGCCCTCGACCTTGAGACGGGTCTGCTTGGTCTCCAGGTACTGCGAGTAGTTGCCCTCGTAACCGTGCAGACGGCCGCGGTCGACCTCGCAGATCCACCCGGCGACGTTGTCCAGGAAGTACCGGTCGTGGGTGACGGCGACGACGGTGCCCGGGTACTTGGCGAGGTGCTGCTCCAGCCAGTTCACGGACTCGGCGTCGAGGTGGTTGGTGGGCTCGTCGAGGAGCAGCAGGTCGGGCTGCTCGAGCAGCAGCTTGCAGAGCGCGACGCGGCGCTTCTCACCACCGGAGAGGTTGGTGACGGGCCAGTCGCCGGGAGGGCAGCCCAGGGCGTCCATGGCCTGCTCGAGCTGGGCGTCCAGGTCCCACGCGTTGGCGTGGTCGAGCTCCTCCTGGAGCTTGCCCATCTCGTCCAGCAGCGCGTCCGAGTAGTCGGTCGCCATCTGCTCGGCGATCTCGTTGAACCGGTCGAGCTTGCCCTTGACCTCGGCGACACCCTCCTGGACGTTCTCCAGGACGGTCTTCTCCTCGTTCAGCGGGGGCTCCTGCAGCAGGATGCCCACGGTGTAACCGGGCGACAGGAACGCGTCACCGTTCGACGGCTGCTCAAGGCCGGCCATGATCTTGAGGACGGTCGACTTACCGGCGCCGTTCGGGCCGAGGACACCGATCTTCGCTCCGGGCAGGAAGCTCAGGGTGACGTCGTCGAGAATCACCTTGTCGCCGTGCGCCTTGCGCGCCTTGCGCATGGTGTAAATGTACTCAGCCAAGAGAAACCGTCCGGACGCTTGAAATCGGCAGTGGGCAGATACACCCCATACTGCCCGACGGCCACCCCTCGGGGGAAACTCATATGACCGAGGGGCTCTGACCTGGTGGTTTACCGCTGACTTGGGTGGCCCTGTTCACGGGCGGGTGCAGCGGCCCGTCGGGTTGGCGGCCGGTGGGCGGCACTGGAAGACGGAGTCTGCGGAGTTCTTGCTCAGGTAGCGGCCCAGGCAGGTGTTCGCGGTGGTGCGGCCTCGTTCGCGGCAGAAGGTCAGGGCGGCGCGGCCGTTGGCGAAGGGGCCCGGGGCGTAGATGACCCAGAAGCCGGGGCGCAGGGAGGCGAAGTTGTCGCTGCGGACATAGACGGCCCCGGGGACGGACTGGCGGATCCGGGCGAGCCGTTGGTCTCTCGCGGCCGTGCCGGCGCTGACTGGCTCGGAGTAGAGCTGGGCGATCCAGCGGTCGCCTTTGGGGGCGGCGGGTGGGACGGCCGGGCTGGCCGTCTGCTTCGTCGGAGTCGGTGTCGGGGTCGGTGTCGGAGTCGGAGTCGGGGTCTGTACGGGGGTCGGCTGCTGGTTCGGCTCCGGACTCTGGCGCGGCTGCTGCGTGGCCGGAGTGGAGGACGTACCGCCGCGGGCCTCGTTGCTGTTCCGATCGCCGAGCGTGAGGGCGAGGGCCGTGGCGGCGGTGACCGCGAGAGCGACCGCGATGACCGCGATGACGATCGGCGCACGGCTGCGCGCGCCGCCGGGCGCGTGGTCGGGGCGGGGGTGCGGCGTCGTCGGGCGGGGCGTGTCCAGCTGGGTGAGCGGGTGCGGCACCGGGGCCGGCGGTGCCGTCGTCGTCGGCTGCGCCCAGTGCGGGGTCGCGCCGTGCTCCACCTGCGCGAGCATCGCGTCAAGGCGTGCCGCGTCGGGGCGGGCCGCCGGGTCCCGTACCAGCAGCGCCTGGAGTACGGGCGCGAGGGGGCCGGAACGCACCGGCGGCTGTACCGGGTCGTCGAGCACTGCGGCCAGGGTGGCGAGCGTGGTCGCGCGGCGCAGCGGGCTGACGCCCTCGACGCAGACGTACAGCACGAGGCCCAGGGACCACAGGTCGGACGCCGGGTCGTCGTTGCTGCCGCGGATCCGCTCGGGGGCGATGTACTCGGGGGAGCCGATGAGTTCGCCGGTGGCCGTCAGGGAGGTCGAGCCCTGGAGGGCCGCGATGCCGAAGTCGGTGAGCACGGCGGTGCCGTCGGGGCGCAGGAGGATGTTGGCGGGCTTGACGTCGCGGTGCTGGATGCCCGCCGCGTCCGCGGCCCGCAGGGCGGCGAGCACCTGACGGCCGATGTGGGCGGCCTCCGCGGGGAGCAACGGGCCGTCGTCCAGCCGCTCCTGGAGGGAGACGCCGCTCACCAGCTCCATCACGAGCCAGGGGTGCGGGTCGTGGTCCACGATGTGGTGGATGGTCACCACGTTCGGATGGCTGATCCGGGCCAGTGCCCGCGCCTCCCGCAGTACCCGCTCCCGCAGGGCGTCCGACGTCGCCGCGTCCGCCCGTACGGCCTTGAGGGCGACCTCCCGGTGCAGCACGCTGTCGCGCGCCCGCCACACCGTCCCCATCCCGCCGCTCCCGAGCCGGTCGATCAACTCGAAGCGGCCGTCGATCATGTCCCCCGGTACGTTCATGGGCGACAGGTTAGAGGAGTGAGGGGAGGGGTCGCCGGGCGGGCCGAGGCCCACCCCGGCCCCGTACCCGTCAGGTCAGTCCGTTGGAGGACAGCCAGGTCTTGGCCACCTCCAGCGGGTCCTTTTTGTCGTTCTGCACCTCGCCGTTGAGACTGACCAGGGTTTTCGTGTCGAGCTTCTCCGATACGGCGTTGAGCGCGGAAACGCCCTCTGCCGGGAGATCGCTCTTGTATGCCAACGGAGTTACGTTCTGGAAGCCGAAGAGGTTCTTCGGGTCCTGAAGGATGAGGAACTTGTTCTGTTCGATACCGGGGTCGGTCGTGAAGATGTTCCCGGCCTGAATGTTGTTGCCCTTGAGCGCCGCCGCCGTCAGCGGACCGCCCGCGTCCAGCGCCTTGAAGGACTTGAATTCGAGCCCGTAGTCCTCCTTCAGGCCCGGCAGCCCGTGGTGCCGGGTCTGGAACTCCGGCGAACCACCGATGGCCAGCTCAGGCGCCAATTCGGCGAGGTCGGCGAGCGTCGACTTCTCCGTCAGCTTGTACTTCTTGGCCGTGGCCTCGTTGACCGCGACGGCGTCCTTGTCCTGGGCCTCCGAAGACTCCAACAGCGTGAGCTTGGAATCGAGTTCGGACGCGATGGCCTTGTTGGTCTCCTCAGACGACGTCGGGTTCGCGTCCTTGTTCAGGTAGGACAGCAGCGCCCCGTTGTACTCGGGCAGCACCGTGATCGTGCCGTTCTTGATCAGACCGTAGGTCGTTTCGCGGCTGCCGATGTTCAGCTTGTAACTGACCTTGATGCCCTTGGACTTGAGGGCTTCGCCGTAGATGTCCGCGAGCAGGATGCTCTCGGGGAAGTTGTTGGAACCGACCACGACGGTCCCGCCCTTGGCTTCATCCTCCTGCAGGGGGTCGGAGCTGCTGGAGGAGTCGTCGGAGGAACCACAGCCCGCCAGCGCGGCCGTGGCCACGACCAGCA
The DNA here is from genome assembly GCF_014647675.1 of Streptomyces flaveus. Lineage (GTDB taxonomy): Bacteria > Actinomycetota > Actinomycetes > Streptomycetales > Streptomycetaceae > Streptomyces > Streptomyces flaveus. The sequence goes on from NZ_BMPQ01000001.1 coordinate 324,491, forward strand.
GGGAAACGGCATACGTTGCGGATTTTCTGGTGCTTCGTGCGAAGGTCACGTTCGTCATCCAGACTTGGCGGGGGCGGTGGTGCAGTCGGTGCAGCCGTAGTTGCGGCGTCGCGACGATCCAAGCGAGCCAGGTCATGGACCGTCAAGACACGAATTGATCACCGATGGACACCGGACGGCTTCGTCCCGTGTGCGCAACGGGGCCAATATACGAGCGAACCCGGCGTATCCCCGTGCCAGTTTTTGTTTGATCATGGCCGTACTCTTACGGCAGCCGCTAATGTTGGCCGCGTCGGGGGTCCTGTTCCACCTGGTTCCACTTGTCTGTCGAAGCGCGCTGTCGCGACCCTGCAACCCATGAGTTTCGGACAGCGGGTTTCCCATGTGATGCAAGAAGCAAGGAGGTTCGGTGCCCGCGCACAGAAAGGTTGCCCGGGAACAATCACCTGCTGCGCCCCGCACCGGCCCGACGCCTCCCCTCCTGGACCGCTGGCCCTTCCGGCGCAAACTCAACGTTCTGGTGATCGTTCCGCTTGCGGTCGTCTCGGCGATGCTCGCCTACGTCGTCTACTCCCAGGTCGACCAGGCCCGCTCCGCCGCCTCCACCGCCCAACTCGTGCGCGACAGTGCGCAGGTGACCCGGCTGATCGACAGTGTGCAGACCGAGCACCGGCAGGCCCTGCTCATCTCCCTGCGCTATGAGGCCGCCGGCCCCGAGGAAGGACCGCCCAACGCCTCCGCGTATCTCCAGGCGCAGCAGAAGGTCAACTCCCAGATAGAGACGGTCCGGAAGACCTACGGGGACCGGCTGCCGGAGGGCGAAGTCCAGGCGCTGAAGGAACTGGAGGGCCTGGACAGCCTCAGGCAGACCGTGGAGCGGGGGCCCATCCCCGCCGACAACATCGACCCCGCATACGGATCGGTGATCGAGGGCCTGATCAGCGGACTCGGGCTCGGTGAGTCGGGTATCGAGTCCTCCTCGTCCGCGGGCAACCTGCTCGACGCGCTCCTGCGGGCCGACACCGCCCACGCGTCCTTCGAGACCAGCGTGTTCGCCGCCCGGACCCGGGACCCGAACGCGCTCATCCAGTTCACCGCCGCCGTCGGCGACCTGGAGCAGTACAACCACCAGTCGGAGCGGTTCACCCGGTTCGCCAGCCAGGAGCAGGGCGCGGAACTGGCCGGGATCGAGCAGAGCCCGTACCAGAGCGTCATCGCCCAGCACTATGTCTCGCTCCAGGTCGACCCCGGCGCACTGGTCGCCGAGAACGCGACCCAGCTGCGTACGGCCCTCGGCGAGGCGCTGAAGGCCGAGCCCACCTACGAGCGGCAGGCACAGAACCGGCTGAAGATCACCCAGTCGCTCATCGACCAGATCGCCGCCGACACCCAGTCCGCGTCCAATACCGCCTGGTGGCAGGTGGCCTGGCTGGTCGCCGGCACACTGCTCGCCTTCGTGGCCTGGCTGCTGTTCTCCGTGCTGGTGCGCCGCTCCGTGGTGCGGACCGTGCGGACCCTGACCGGTGCGGCCCAGCACGTGGCCGCCGCGGCCGAGACGGAGCTGGCCCGGGTCGCGGACGACGACGCCGACGACGCGAGCCCGCCGCGTCTGGAAGCCGTACCCGTGCCCGTACGCGACGAGCTCGGTGAACTCGCCGAATCCTTCAACCAGGTTCAGGTCACCGCGAGTGCCCTGCTGGAGCGCCAGGTCGTCAGCCGCCGCAACATCGCCGAGATGTTCGGCAACGTCGGCCGCCGCGTCAGCAACCTCACAGCACGTCAACTCGCCCTGATCGACTCGGTGGAGCGCGGCGAGACCGACCCCCAGGTACTGGACCGGCTCTACCGCATCGACCACATCGCCGTACGTCTCCAGCGCAACGCCGACAGCCTGATGCTGCTCGCCGGAATCCGGGAGACGGGCCTGAACACCGGGCCGATGCGGCTGAGCAACATCGTCCGTGCCGCGCTCGGCCAGATCGAGGGCTATCAGCGGGTCGCTCCGCACGCCGAGGGCGATGTCACCGTCGCCCCCGACATCGTCGGCGATCTGACGCTGATGCTCGCCGAACTCCTGGAGAACGCGGTGACGTTCTCCCCCGCGCACACCAGCGTCGAGGTGGTCCTGCGGCCCCGGCACGGCTCCGGCGGCGCCCTGGTCGAGATCATCGACCACGGTCTCGGGATGAGCGAGGAGCGGCTGGCCGAGGAGAACGCCCGGCTGATCCGCCGGGAACGGCTCGACCTGGCGCCGACGGAGGTCCTCGGCCTGTTCGTGGTCGGCGGTCTGTCCCGGCGCTGGGGCATCGAGGTGGTGCTCTCCCGCACCCCGGGCGGCGGTGTCACCGTCACCGTCGCGGTTCCCCCGGCCCATCTGCTGTCCGCCGACCCGACGGCGCCCGCGGCACAGCCCGCGCAGATCCTGCCGCCCGCCCGCCGCAACGGCCCGGCCGAGCCGCGTCCCGCGATGGTGGAGGCGGCGCCCGGCCGCTCGTCCCTGCCCCGCCGGATCCCCGCGCGTACACAAACGGAGCAGGCCCCGCCCCGCTCCCCCGTCCAGCCCCTGTCCCCCGGCCACGCGCGCCGCCTGGAAGCCACGGCGGAGAGCGGGCGCGAACAGGCCCAGGCCCGGGGCCACACCCCGTACAGCCCCGGCACTCCCCCGCTGCCCAGAAGGGGCGCCCCCTCACCAAGGCCCGCACCCGGTACGGGAGTCGGCGCCCACGAGGCGGCCGGACGCGGCGGCGGAAACGACAGCGGATCCTCCAGTACGGCCCCGCCGAGGCCCGACGCTCCCGGGCCGCTGCGGCGCCGGGTGCGCGGGGCGACCCTGGGGGCCACCACCGCCTCGAGCCGCCAGCCCAAGCGGGCGCCCGTCAGGCAGCGGCCGTCCGCCTGGCAGCCCGCCGACCCGGAGGCGACACGGTCCGAGCTCGACGAGTTCGAGGCCGCCGTCCAGCGGGCCCAGCGCGAGGCCGCGGCCGAGCCCCGGCCCGGCACGACGCACAGACCTGCAGACCCTAGACCTACAGATCCCCATTCCCGGAAGGCATGAGCAAGTGACGATGTGGACAGGTGGACCGCAATCCGGGGCCATGGAGCCGCGGACGGACATGAAGGCCGCCGCCGCCGATTTCAACTGGCTGCTCAACCGCTTCGCCACCGAGACCGCCGGGGTCGTCGACGTGATCGGTGTCTCCTCCGACGGTCTGCTGATCGCGGTGTCGCAACTGCGCGGACAGGCGGACTCGGAACGGCTGGCGGCGATCGTCTCCGGCATCACCAGCCTCGCCATGGGAGCGTCGGGCAACTACGGACTCGGTGGCCTGAACAAGGTCATCATCGACCTCGAGGGCGGGCACGTCCTGGTGTCGGCGCTCGGCGCGGGCGCGGTGCTCGGCGTGGTCGCGTCCAAGGAGGCGAAGCTCGGCAACATCGCGTACGAGATGACCCTCTTCGCCAATCGCGCCGGTGCCGCGCTGAGCCCGCAGCTGGTCATGGAGCTGAAGAACACCGTGGGGATCGCGCCGGCCGGCGACGGACGGTGAGGACCGGGGGCGTCGCCTGACCATGACGCCCGCAAGGTGAAGGGGGAACGTGATGACGGCCGGTGAACCACCAGCCGCCGACGACGTCGTGTGGGGGCCGGAGCCTCCCGCGCCGCTCGTGAGGCCGTTCCTGCTGACGGCGGGGCGGATCGCCGGCGGCGACAGTCTCGTACCACCGATTCCGATCGAGACACAGGTGATCGCGACCGACGTGGGGCTGGCCACGCTGGACGCCTTCGCCTTCGACCAGCACCGCGACATCATCATGATCTGCCGCCAGCCGCAGTCGCTGGCGGAGATCGCGGCGAAGCTGCGGATGCACCTCAATGTGATCCGGGTGCTCGCCGACGATCTGCGCTCGGACGGTCAACTGGCCTTGTACGTACCGCAGAACGGTTCCGCCCGCGACACCTCTGTACTGCGAAGGGTTATCGATGGTCTTCGAGACATCCCCGACTCCCGGGGCCGGGTCCGTGAACGATGAGGCCCAGGGGACCCAGCCACCGCTGCCGGTGAAGATGGTGATCGCGGGCGGCTTCGGCGTGGGCAAGACCACCACGGTGGGCGCCATCTCCGAGATCGAGCCGCTGACCACCGAGGCGTCCATCACCTCGGTCGCGGCCGGTGTCGACGACCTCTCGCACACCCCGGAGAAGATGACGACCACCGTCGCCATGGACTTCGGCTGCGTCACGCTCGACCCGACGCTGAAGCTCTATCTGTTCGGCACCCCCGGCCAGGAGCGCTTCGGGTTCATGTGGGACGACCTGGTGGACGGCGCGCTGGGCGGGCTCGTCATCGTCGACACCCGCCGCCTCGACGACTGCTACGCGGCCGTCGACTACTTCGAGCACCGGCAGATCCCCTTCGCGGTCGCCGTCAACGCCTTCGACGGCAAGGTCGAGCACGACCTGAACGACGTACGGTGGGCCCTCGACGTCGCCGACCACGTCCCGCTCACCGTGTTCGACGCCCGTGAACGCGGCTCGGTCCGGGACGCGTTGCTCGTGGTCCTGGAACACGCCCTGGCCACCGCCGAGCGGCGGTGACCAGGCGGGCGTCAGGACCGGGGATCAAGCCCGGGGGTCAGACTGCCCCGTGCCTGCGCACTCCTGGGGATACCGCCGTCCGGCCCACGGCCCAGAACACCACGAGGACGAACAGGGCGAGGACGGCGGTGAGGGTGGCGCCGCCGACCACCTTCTCGTAGTCCCGCTGGTAGAGGCCGTCCACGATGTACCGGCCGACGCCGCCCAGAGAGACGTACGCCGCGATCGTCGCCGTGGACACGATCTGGATCGCCGCCGAACGCAGCCCGCTGAGGATCAGCGGCAGCGCGGCCGGCACCTCGACCTGGAACAGGATCCCCGCCTGTGACATGCCCATTCCGCGGGCGGCGTCGACGGGCGAGGGATCCACGGTGCGCACCGCCTCATAGGTGGTGATGAGGATCGGCGGGATCGCCAGCACCACCAGCGGGATCATCACGGGCAGCACGCTCAGCCCGAGCCAGACGAACATCAGCACCAGCAGCCCGAACGTCGGCAGGGCGCGGGCCGCCGCCGCCACGAACGCCATCGCGTTGCCGCCGCGGCCGGTGTGCCCGGTGATCAGCCCGATCGGCAGGCCGATGGCCGCCGCGATCGCGAGCGCCGCGGCGGAGTACTGGAGGTGCTCCCACATGCGCTGCGGGATGCCGTCGTAGCCGCTCCAGTGGGCGCTGTCGCTGAAGAAGGACTCGATGAAGTTCAGTACGTTCACGAGGCGCGCTCCGGTGCGCGGGCGGTGCCCGCCGTTGTGGACGTGTCCGGCGCCGTGGGGCCTGCGGCGGTACGCAGGGCCGTGCGCCTGGCCTTGCTGTCGGAGGGCGGCATCCAGGGGGTGAGCAGCCGGCGCGCGAGGACGAGCAGGGCGTCGACCAGCACGGCGAGTACGGCGGTGGTGACCACCGAGTTCAGGGCCAGGACGGGGCGCTGGTAGAGCAGCGCGGTGGTCAGCAGATTGCCCAGGGCGCCCTGGTTGCCGATAAGCGCGCCGACGCTGACCAGGCTGATGCTGGAGGCGGCGGCCACCCGCAGTCCGGCGATGATCGCGGGTACGGCGATGGGCAGTTGGACCTGGAGATAGCGGCGTACGAGGCCGATGCCCATGGCCTGGGCGGCGGCGTTCGTCTCCTCGGGAACCGACCGGATGCCGTCGACGACCGACGGGACGAGGACGACCAGGCTGTACAGGCACAGCGGGATCATCACCGTGAGCTTGCTCAGCCCGGTGTAGTCGATGAGCACCACGAAGAAGGCCAGCGACGGGATCGCGTAGATCACCGTGGTGGTCCACAGGACCGGCGGGTAGAGCCAGCGGACGCGGACGCACAGCAGGCCGATCGGCAGCGACAGCAGGAAGCCGACGAGCACCGGGATCAGGGCCTCTTGCAGGTGCGTGGAGATCAGGCCGAGATAGCTGCTCTGGAGGTCGCTCGGGATGTCGAAGAAGCCGTTCATCGCGTGGCCTTCACCGGGGGCGGGTCCTGCGGGTACTCCGTGCCCTGAGGCGATGTGGCGGCGTGCCGCTGCCTGGCGGCGCGGATCGCCGCGGCGATCGTCTCCTGACCGGCGATCCCCAGCACCCGTCCCGACCCGTCCACGGCGACCGCGTGACCGGTGGGCGACAACACCGCCCGGTCCAGGGCGACCCGCAGGGAGTCCCGGCCGACCTCGAAGCTCTGCCCGTACGGCGTCAGGGTCCCGGCGTCGCCGTTCCAGGCCGCGGGGTCGGTCCAGCCGAGGGGCTTGCCGTCGATGCCGGTGACGAGAACCGGCTGGGCATCGGCGGGTCGAGCGCTCGTCGCCCGGGCGATCCGCTGCCGGTCGGCGTCGATCGGGAAGACCCGGGAACGGTCGAGTTCCAGGTCGCGCGTGGACAGGAACGACAGTCCGCGGATGCCCCGGTCACCGCCCAGGAACTCCTCCACGAACTCGTCGGCGGGCGACGACAACAGCTCGTCGGGCGCCGCGAACTGGGCGAGTCGGCCGCCCTTGCGCAGCACGGCGATCCGGTCGCCGATCGTGATGGCCTCGTCCATGTCGTGCGTGACGAACACGATCGCCTTGCCGAGCTCGCCCTGAATGCGCAGCAACTCCTCCTGCAGACCCCGGCGGACGACCGGGTCGACCGCGGAGAACGGCTCGTCCATCAGCAGGATCGGCGGGTCCGCGGCCAGCGCGCGGGCCACACCGACCCGCTGCTGCTGGCCGCCGGAGAGCTGGTACGGGTAGCGGCGGGCCATGTCCTTGTCGAGGCCGACCCGTTCCATCAGCTCGGCCGCCCGGGCGCGGGCACGCTGCTTGGACCAGCCCAGCAGCCGCGGCACCGTGGCGATGTTGTCGAGGATGGTGCGGTGCTGGAAGAGCCCGGCGTTCTGGATGACGTAACCCATGGAACGGCGCAGGGCGTTGACCGGCTGACGCTGAACGTCCTGGCCGTCGACCCGGATCGTGCCGCTGCTGGGCTCGATCATGCGGTTGATCATGCGCAGCGTGGTGGTCTTGCCGCACCCCGAGGGCCCGACGAGCACGGTGATGGAGTGGTTCGGAATCTGGAGGGACAGGCGATCGACGGCCACCGTGCCGTCGGCATATCGCTTGCTGACATCTTCGATGGCTATCAAGCGTCGAAACCCTTCGGGAACGGCATGGCCCGTACGTGGCGCGATCACGTGCACGAGGGTGCGAAGTCTAGCCAGTCGGTGGCTGTCTGCGATCGGGCCGGGGCCTGTTGGTGCCACTCTGCTACCCGGGTGTGATCACCACGGTTACCGTGCGGTTTCGTGCGGCTGTGTCGTACGGGGCGTCCTGCTGGTCCGCGCTGGTGGTGGTGAACGCCGTGAGGGGTTTGCCGCTGGCGGCGCTGAGTTCGCGGGCGGCCACGAGGGCGCGCCACAGGGCGAGGACGGAGCCGCCGCTGCGGGGGGCGCCGGGGACGGTGGCGGCGTGGCCGTGGATCTCGATGCGCGCCTGTCGTCCGGCCAGGCGGTCGCCGAGGACGGCGAGTCGGTCGGCGCCGGCCGGGGTGAGCCGGTCACCCTCGGCGAACAGGCCCTCGGTGAAGGCAACTTCCACGGAGTTCCCGCGTACGACGGGGCGCAGGCCCGGGGCCCGCAGCTCTCGGGCCAGGGCGTCGGCAGCGTCGGCCTTGCGGGCGCTCTCGCGTGCCCGCTGCCGTGCCAGATCCGCCTCGTGATCGGCTGCGATGCGCTGGGCGATCCGTTCCGCCTCGGCCTGTTCCGCCTGTTCCGCCTGTTGGGCCGGTGCGGCGCTGTGCCCTGCCGGTTGACGGTCGGCGGTGGCGTCGGTGAGCGCGAACGTTCCCGCCGTGACGGCGGCCACCACGCACACCGCGGCGGCCAGTGCCGTACGGGTACGGTTCCGGGCGAGCGCCGCCCGTGGACCACCGCGGCCGAGCCGGGCGATCCGCGCGAGCCCGGCCGCTGCCGCCGGATCCCCCGGGTGCCGCTCCTGTACGCGTCGCCAGTGCGCCGCCGCCTCGGGCAGCTCGCCCCGCTGGGCGTGCACGCGGGCCAGCAGATCGAGTACGTCCCGGTGGCCGCCGACGGCGGGATCGTCGGCGGAGCGCAACAGCCGCAGAGCTTCGTCCAGTTCACCGGAGCGGGCCGCCGCCCGGGCGCGCGAGACGAGGAGCCCGACCCGGAGGGGGCTCACGGCAGAGGCCGTATCGCCGGAGTCCGTGCTTCCTGGGTCCGTACGTCCGGACGCTGCGCCTCCGGACGCGGGGCCTCCGGAGGAGGTGTCTCCGGACGCCGTACGACCTGACCGCGCACCGTCGGCTGCCGGGATTCGGGATGTGGTGGTCACCGTCAACTCCTCGTTCTCATCCGCTACTTGACCCCGCCGGTCTTCCGGTCGACCGCGTCCGCGCCGCCCGGCGGCAGCAGCTGGCGCAGCCGATTGTTGACCTGGGCGAGGGCCTCGCGGTCTCCCGCGGCGACGGCCCTGCGACCCTCGAAGATCGCGGCGTCCGCCTGGCCCGGCGGGTACATCTCGTCGCGCGCCTCGACCAGCGAGGTGAACACCAGGAATTCCCAGGAGTCGCTGCGGCGCAGCAGCTCGACGTGGAAGGCCGCGGCCTTCTTGATGAGCCGCTTCAGGTCCGCCGGAGTGGCCTCGTCCCCGAGCGAACTGGCACGGTCGCGCAGCTTCTGCAGCTCCCGCCGGTCGGACGGTCCGCCGCCGACCTGCTCGATGTTGGTCTCGCAGGTGCTCAGCAGATCCCACAACTCGCGCTGCAGCTCGGGGATCTGGATCGACTCCTCGATGTCGTCGAGCTGGGCCTCCAGATCGCGGATGCGGCGGTCGCTTGTGACGGCCGCACCCGTGTCGACGGCGGCGGCGTCCACCTCCTTGCGCAACTGGGGAAGGGTGTTCTGCTCGGTGAGGTCCTCCAGTTCCGTCCGGGCCTGGTCCGCGTACACCTCGTCGGCCTGTTCGCGCAGGTCGAGTGCCCGCTGCTCCAACTCGCGCAAACGGTCGACCAACTCGGGGTGCTGGGGCGGCAGCAGCTCGGAGCGGTTGATCGTCGCCTCGAACTCCTGCTGTACGAGGGGGATGTAGGCGGTGACGAGGACCTCCCGGTTCGAGGCCTGGATCTCGAAGGTCACCTCGACCTCGCTCTCCGCGGGCAGGTCGATCCGGACGTCCCTGGGGCGGATCTCCAGCAGCCCGACCCGGGTGTTGCGGTCGGCGCGCCTGCGTTCCCCCTCCAACAGCGGGATACGGATGACGGCGTCGGGTTCGGAACGGCGCAGCGGGATGGTCGTCCGGTAGGTCTTCGTGACCATCGCCGGCAGCGCTGTGCCCTTGCGGAGCAACGGGTCGAACGTACCGTCGGCCGCTCCGATGCCGTTCGCCCTCCCGATGCCGAGGGTGCCGGTCAGCACCGCGTCGCCCGGCACGACGGCCGCGTGGCCGATGGACAGGGTGTCCCCGGTCAGCTTCTGCCGGGTGCCGGAGTCGTCCGTGAGCTCCACGGTGAAGCGGGACCTGGTGCCCGCGTCGATGGCCACCTCGGTGTAGAAGGAGCCGTCCGGGCTGAGTCCGGTGCGGGGCCCGCGGAAGGGCGGCTGCCCTTCCGGGTTGCTCAGGGTGACGGCGTACCGCGTCCAGTCCACCGTGCTGCCGCTGCCGAGCCGGCCGGAGACGGGGATTCCGGTGGTGTCGACGGACTGCGCGGGGTAGTTGAGGTCCACCGTGAACTCGCCCGGCGCGGCCTGCCGTTGCTTCTTCGGCAACCGGACCGAACGGGCGAAGACCGCGGCGCCGCGCGCCACCACCGTGGTGGCGTCCTGGCTGTGGTCGAGCTGGATGCCGGGCCCGTCCACCGGGTCGGCCAGCAGATCGCGCAGCCCCGGGCTGAGCGTGGCCCCGCCGACCAGCAGCAGCCGGTCGATGTGGTCGGGGCGCAGCGAACTCTGGGCCAGGGCGTCCCGGCAGAGCCGTACGGCGCGGGTGTAGAACGGCAGCGCCAGGTCGTCGAGGGCGCCCCGGGTCAGGGTGAACTCGAACGGCTCGGTGCCGCCACTGCCGTCCTCCAGGTCGGCGTAGATCTCGACCGAGGGCTTGCGGGACAGCTCGATCTTGGCGTTCTCCGCCGCCAGCTTGAGCCTGGCAAAGTTCTTGAGCCAGCGCTGCTGGTTGCTCCGGGTGAAGTCGGTGAGACCGAGGTCGCGTCGCACCGCCGGGGCCAGCAGGTCGTCGACCACAGCCCAGTCGATGAGCTTCCCGCCGAGATACGGATCGCCCGCGTGCTGGATCAGCTGGAGCTCGCCGTCGCGCTTGCTCATCACGGCCGCGTCGAAGGTGCCGCCGCCGAAGTCGAACACCATCCAGCGGGCGGAGTCCGAGGCGTCCTGCACGCCGTACGCGATCGCCGCGGCGGTCGGCTCCTGGACCAGGGGGCAGTGCTCGCCGAGCCCGGCCAGGGCCGCGGCGGCGGACGTGGCGTTGTTCTGGTTCATCGCGAAGGAGGCGGGGACGGTGATCACCGCCGCCTCCGGCTGGTACCCGTACTCGTGCGCCGCGTCCTGGCGCAGCGACTTGAGCACCTCGGCGGAGAGCTGCTCGGGGGTGAGCGAGACTCCGGCGCGGCCGAACCGGCGGTGGGCGCCGGCGGCCCCCATCTCCAGCTTGAACTCGGCGTAGGCGTTCTCCGGGTCGTCCTCCGTGCGCTCCCGGGCCCGCCTGCCCACGTGGATCACGCCCTCCTTGGGCATCCACACGGCGGACGGTGTGCAGTCCCAGCCGTCGTTGTTCTTGATGACCCGTACGCCGTCGTCCTCCGCCACCGCGATGGCGCTGTTCGTGGTGCCGAGGTCGATGCCGAAGTCGATCGTTTCACGCACTGCCGTGGCCTCCTTGGTCGTTGGCGTCGGGGTCGCCCGCGTGGTGGTCGCCCGCGTGGTCCGTCACGGGCGGGGCGTCTTCGGGTGCGGGCCTGCCGACGATGACCTGGCCCATCTGGATCCGTTCGCCGCGGAAGTAGACGGAGGGCCGTACGGTCTCCAGCACCACCTCGCGGGTCAGTCCCGGCTGTTCCTCGAACACCAGGACCTCCAGGGACAGCCCGGAGTCGAAGGGCGCGCCGTCGTGCTCCTGGATCTCAAGGCCGTCGTCGGCGAGCGCCTGGCGGCTCGCGTGGACCTGTCGGCGCACCTGCCGCAGCTCGGCCGCCGAGAGCGGTCCCGCCCCCTGGTCGAGCTTGCGCAGGGCGCGCCAGATACCGAGGGCGGCACCGAGCAGGGCGTCGCTTCCGGCACCGTCCGGGGTGTCCGGGGTTACCGCGGCCTGCTCCGCGAGGGTCTCGGCGGCTTCGACCTCGGCGAGTACGGTCGCCGCCCAGTCGGCCTGGGCGGGATCGAGGAAGGGCGGGGGTACGCGGAACTCGGCCGGGTGCTTCAACTGGCCGAGTGCGGTGCGTAGTTCACGTACGCGGCGGCTGGCGTGAGGGCTCATCCCATTCTCCTTGTGCCTGTGCGGGTCACATCCCGGACAGATAGCCGAACGCGACCAAGAGGCCGAGCGCGGCGACAATTGCCCCCGCCGGTCCCCAGATGAGCCCCGCCATGACCACCAGGAATGCGTAGACGCCGAGACCGAGCTTCTTCCGCGGGGACGACTTGGCGACCGCCCGCCGCCCGGAGCGCGTGAACTGCTCGTAGATCACGTCCCAGTTCGCCTTGATCCCCGCCACGTCGCGTTCCGGGGCGATCTCGTACGCCTTCTCCGCGAGCTCGACCACCGTCTTGCGCTGTTCGGCACTCGGTGGTTTCAAGCGGTGGTACTCCAGGAGCGCGACCGCCAGATTGTTCAGCGCGACGGCGACGGCGTGCGCGGTCTCCTCGTAACGCCACTCCGGGATGAACGCCCGGAAGGGCTCGAGCCCCTCGAATTCAGGGAGGACCTTCTCCCGCATGATGTCGACGGCGTCCCCGTACATCTGGGCGTTCATCTTGTCCCTCGCGGACAGCCGGCCCTCGTGGATCTTCTCGATCGCCGCCTCCACCCTCTCCTCGAACACCTCGGGGAGCAGCTCCGAGAAGGGAGCGTGCTCCGCCCAGCCCGCACACACCCGGGCCAGCCGTGGCCCGACGCCGGGGCGGTCGGCGAGTTCCGTGAAGGGGGACGCGATCAGCCGGGGCAGCCCGTCCAGGAAGTCGTACGCCGAGTGCTCGGTGAGCCTCGGGTCGTCAAGTGCCCTGATCCGGTGGGCGATGTGCCGCCGGAACTCCGGGCGCTCCAGCAGCTCCGACCAGTGGACTGCCGCCCCACTCCACAGCCGGTCCCGCTCGTCCGTGGCGGCCTCGACGCGTCCGGCCTCCGCCTCCAGCGCCAGAGCGTGGAAACGCACCGCTTCGTCGTGGCCCTCGTGCACCGCCGCGGGGCAGCCGCAGCCGAAGTCCGTGTCCCCCCACCGCCACAGAAGCTCGTCCACCAGCCGCCGCCGCGGGTCCTGGAACTCCTCGAAGGCGATACGGACCTCGTCCTTGCGGTGCCCTCCCACCAGGGGCGAGTCCGCGTCGCCCGGCCAGGTCTCCTCGACCGCGAGGCGGGCCTCCAGACGCTGCCGGTGACTGCGTACCGCACGGCCCTGTGCATCGGCCGGCAGTCCGGTGACGGCGAAGATGTTCCTGCGGTACAGCCGCACTCCGGCCAGGTCCGCAAAGCGGGACAGGTCGCTGGTGCCGCGTACGGCGACGTCCGGCTGCCGCGCCCCGCCGCTTGCCATGTCCTCGTGCATGCGTCCCCTCCGCGTCGGGCCGTTCGTGTGCCGTGTGATGGGCCGTGTCATGTGCCGCTCCGCTGCTCGGGACCCTCGGGCGGGGCCTGCGGATACACGTACAGCCGGTAGCCGATGGTCGGGACGGTCTCCAGGATCCGGGGATGCGCCGGGTCGGGCTCGATGCGGCGGCGGACGGCGCGGACCACGCCCGCGAGGTCCGTCCTGTCGTAGCCGCGGCCCGGCGGCCACTCCTCCCGGGGCTTCCAGAGCGCGGTGATCAGCTCGTCGTGGTCGCAGGCCACCGCCTCGGCGGTCACTGCCTCGGCGCCCGATGCTTCAGTGACCGGCAGACCGCTGCCGCGCGACACCATGTGCCGCAGAAGCTGGTGTCCCTTGGGCCGCAGTCCCTCGACGAGGGTCTCCTTGCCGCCCTCGACCCGGTACACCCGGCTGCCCACCGCGTCGTAACGGATACCGGGGCGAGCCTCCTCCTGCCCCCGTGTCTCCTGGCCCGGCGTCTCCTGCCATACGGGCGCGGGGCGGGTCGCGTGCGCGTCGATGTACGTCAGCCGCCAGTAGAGGAGTTCCTCGTCGTCCATCATGTCGCCGAGGACCAGCAGGGTGTCACCGTGCTTCAGCAACTCCCGGCCGCGTACCGGCCGGACCTCGCTGCCCGGCACGTCCCGTTGCAGCAGCGTGCCGTTCCTGGCGTGGTCGGTGACCCACCACTGGCCGAGCTCCAGGTCCAGGATGCAGTGCAGCCGGCTGATCCAGCCCTGTGGATCGGGGGCGAGCACGATGTCCGGCTCGTGGTTCGGCGCGACGCGGCCGACCGTGTACTGGTCGCCGTCCAGTACGTATACGCGCTCCTTCCCCGCAGGAGAGGTCACCTTCAGCTTCGCCGGTCGCACGCCACGCTCACCTCCGCCCTCTCTTGCGGCTTTCGCGCCTGCCTTCCCGAGTCTGCGGACTGCGCAAGCGGCTGACCATGGAAGGGAGTTGGAATCCGGATGGACACAGGACGGTTCTACCCCCGGGGTCCCGGGACCCCTCCCGGAGCGGCAGGCTGGGGGCGCCCCCTGGTCCCGTACGAGATCTCCAAGGAGCCGATATGCCCGACGAACCCGCCGTACACGAACTCCGCCTGGTGGTCACGGCAGCCGACTACGACGCGGCGCTGCACTTCTACCGCGACGTCCTCGGCCTGACCGAGCGCGGCGCGTTCTCCTCCCCCGGCGGACGAGTCACCATTCTCGACGCCGGCCGGGCCACGCTGGAGCTGACGGACCCGAACCACGCCGCCTTCATCGACGAGGTCGAGGTCGGGCAGCGCGTCGCCGGCCACATCCGGGTCGCCTTCCAGGTCGACGACTCCGCCACCACCACCGCGCAGCTGGCCGCCGCCGGCGCCCAGGTACTCGCCGAACCGACCCGCACCCCCTGGAACTCCCTGAACTCCCGGCTCGAGGCCCCGGCCGCCCTCCAGCTGACCCTCTTCACCGAGCTCGACGATTAGGCGGTGGGGTGGTTGGGCGCGGGAGGCTGGGGTCGGGTGGTCTCAGGCTCACGTCGCCGAGCTCACTCCGACCCGCTGTCCGACCTCGCGGTGGTTCGCGCCGACGGGTCGACCCCGCCTCCGCTCAGTCCCGCGTCGGCTTCTTCTTGTGGACGAGGAGCAGCGCGGTGGCGCCGATCACGAGCAGGGCGATCCCGATTTCGGCTATCACCGGGGTGGCGCTGGAGCTGCCGGTCTCGGCGAGGTCGGTGCCTCCGGTGGAGGTGCCGCCGACCGTGGCCGGGCTCGGTTCGCTCAGCGTCTGTGTGGTCTCACCGCCCGCGCTGCTCTGCGTCTGACAGTCGAGGACACCCTTGAACCGCTTCTCGTAGCCGTTCGGCCCTCTGATCGTGAAGTCGTACGCCTGGTCCTCCTGGAGCGGGATCGTCACCGTCTGCGACGTGCCCGCCTCGATGGTGTGCTCGGCCCCCATCAGCTCGAAGGTGAACGGCTCGTCCCCCGCGTTGGCCGCCGTGATGTCCACGGCTCCCTTCGCGCAGTTCTTCTCGGCCGACAGCGCGGGTATCGCGCCCTCCTCGGCCCAGTTCGCGGTCGCCGTCGCGGAGACCGTCGACTCGCTGGAGCCCGCGAGGATCTGCGTCTGGCTTCTGTTCTCGGAGGCGAAGGCCCGGCCGACCGGCACCGTGGTCGAGGCCTGCACCGTCAGTGCGGCCGAGCCGTCCGCGGCATCCTCGGGCACGTCGAAGAACAGCCGGCTGCCGTCGACCGCGGAGGTGATGTCCCGGCCGTCCTTGTCGACGACCTTCACCCCGCTCGTCGCGTCGGCGGGCGGCGTCACCCGCACGCTGTCCGCGTTGGTGTGGACCGTGACGGGGCCGAGCAACTCACCGGCGCGCCCGGAGACCGCCGACGGCCCCAGGGTCAGTGAGGCCTCGGGCTCCGTGACGTTCCGCGCGCTCTTGTGCAGGTAGTCGGCGAGCTTTTCCGCCTTCGGGTTCACCGCGTCCACGTCGACACCGTCCGAGTACCGCCAGATCGCCACCTGCGTCCCGGCCGCCGCGTCCTCCTCGGTGAGACCACTCGCGCCGGCCCGCTCGGCCAGTGCCGAGAGGTCGTTCACCTGCGGGTAGGAGTTCTGCAGGATCCAACGGATCCTGCCCGCGTCCGGGTTGCCGCTCAGTGACGTACCGCTCCAGGGCGTCTCCTGGTACTTGGCGGCCATCTGCGTCGGGTGGTCGATGTCGACGCAGTAGGTCTGCAGGGTGCCGCCGTTGTCGACGGACATCTCGAACAGCCCCGCGGGCACCTGCCGGTCCTCGCCGTCGTCGTGGACGACGGCGAGCCCGGACGTCTTCAGGCCACCGATGGTGGCGGTCGCACCGCCCTGGCTCTGCGGGATCTCGTCGGCGGCAGCCGAACCCGCGGTGGCCATCGCGCTCACCACGACGAGCCCGGACACCAGCGTCGCCGCCGCGAGGCGGGCAGCACCTCGCCCGCGTACGGACAACGCAGAGAACGAAGAAAGCACAGAATTCCCTTCGAGCAGGACCCGTTGACGTGGGGGGTGCGGTCCCACCAGCAGAATCAGTAGCCCCGAGAGCTATGCCCGGCATCCTAGATACGAGGCGCACCACGCTCCCCAGGCATCCCATCGGATAACCGATCCGACTCGGAATTGTTATCGCCAAGATCGCATCCAAGCCGGGCTTGTCGATAAATCCACGAGGGCTGTTAGGGACGCATCAGCTGATAAGCCGCACTTCGACCGGCCTACCTGACGTCACGTCACCAATACTGGTTCGCCCTGCTGTTGGGCAGCCACGGTCGGCCGGCTTCCCAGCTCCGTTTCCCAGCCGGGCTCCGGCCGGGACGGCGCGGACAACGCCAACTCCCCCTTGTTCGCCCGCCGGAACGCCGAGCTGCCGCGCGACAGATCGTGGCCGACCGAGGTCGCCTCGATGTCGGCGTACGTCCATGTCTTGCCGTCGCGTTGATCGGTGCGGACCTTCAACCTGCCCTGGACGAGCACCGGATCGCCCAGCGTCACGGACGCCTGCACATTGGTCGCGAGCGCCCGCTTGGCCCATACCGTGAAGAAATTGGTGTGCCCGTCCATCCACGCGTTCTTCTCGCGGTCCCAGTACCGCTGCGTCACCGCCAGCCGGAACCTCGCCG
This sequence comes from Streptomyces flaveus, assembly GCF_014647675.1. Taxonomy (GTDB): domain Bacteria; phylum Actinomycetota; class Actinomycetes; order Streptomycetales; family Streptomycetaceae; genus Streptomyces; species Streptomyces flaveus. Next base: position 341,021 of record NZ_BMPQ01000001.1, read on the forward strand.
ACGCCCCCGCCGCCGTCTCCCGGTACACCGGCTGCGTGGCGACGTTCCCCACCGCACACACCGTCATCTCGTTCATGGCCGAAGCCCTCCCATGTCCACACGCGTACGGGCCCGTCCCGTACGGCTGCGTCTGTCGCGACGATCGCGCTGTGATCGCCGCCGTCCCAGACTGCCTCCGCCGGCCCGAGCCCGCTGAGCGCTGTGGGCTACCGCCCGGTTGTGGACAACCCCGTCACCCGATCGGGGTTCCGGCCCCCGTGACTCGCACGTACTGCTCCCGTACCTCCCGGTATCGCAGCAACTCCGCCGCCACCGGATCCAGCACCCGCGCCCGACCGCACGCCGCGGCCGCCTCCCGCAATCGCCGTTCCGCCTCCTGCCCGTACCGTCGTGCCGGCCCGCGTACCGCCAGCTTGCAGGCCCACTCGATGCCAGGACCGCCGACGATGCCGATCACCATCAGCAGCACCGGCACCCCGAGATTCGGTGACATGAAGCCGATGATCTGCCCCAGCAGCCAGAGTCCGCCGATGACTTGGAGGACGGTCATGGACGCCTGCGCCAGCACCGCCACCGGCCACCAGCCGGGCCGCGGCGGTCGCCCGGCCGGAGTCCCGGCCCCTGCCGCCAGCTCGTCCAGCGCCTCGGGCAGCTCCTGCGATCCTCGTACGGCCGCTTCGCGCACCGCCTGCGCCCAGGGCCCTGGCAGTCCGGTGGACGCCTGCTCGGCCACCGTACGCACGGCCTGCTCCACGCGCTGGCGCGCGGTGGCCTCCTCCTCGGCGTGCGGCCGCACGGCCTGGCGCCCGGTCGGCGGTTCACGCAGGTCCTGGTACCAGCGCCACAGCCGCAACCAGGGTGTACCGCAGGCGCGGTTGGCGTGGCGGCACCAGGCGCGCTCGGCGGCCTCTCCTGCGGCCGTGGCGCCCACCGCGTCCGCGAGCCGGTCGGCGAACTCGTCGCGCGCCTCCTCGCTGAGCCCGGCCCACTGTCTGTTCGCGTAGACGGGCCACAGCCGCGCCGCCGCCGAGTCCAGGTCGGCGGAGATCCGGCGGGCCGCGGCGCCCCGTTCTGCCACGAAGTGGCCGAGCGCCTCGCGCAGTTCGCCGATGCCCTTCCCGGTGAGAGCGGACACCGCGAGCACATTCGCGCCCGGTTCGCCGTATTCGCCGAGCGCGATCCCGTCCTCGTCGAGCAATCGCCTGAGGTCGTCGAGGACCAGGTCGGCGGCCTCTCCGGGCAGTCGGTCGATCTGATTGAGCACGACGAAGGTGACCTCCGCGTGTCCCGCCATGGGCCGCAGATAGCGCTCATGCAGCACGGCGTCGGCGTACTTCTCCGGATCGACGACCCAGACGACCGCGTCGACAAGTTTCAGGATGCGGTCCACTTGCTCGCGGTGCTGGACGACCGCGGAGTCGTGGTCGGGCAGATCGACGAGGATGAGCCCGCGCAGCTGCGCCTCGGCCTCCGGGCTCTGCAACGGGCGCCGCCGCAGCCGTCCCGGGATGCCGAGCCGGTCGATGAGCGTCGCGGCGCCGTCGCTCCAGCTGCACGCGATGGGCGCGGCGGTGGTCGGCCTGCGTACTCCGGTCTCCGAAATGGCCACTCCGGCGAGCGCGTTGAAGAGCTGCGACTTGCCGCTGCCGGTGGCTCCGGCGATGGCGACGACGGTGTGCTGTCCGGAGAGCCGGCGTCGCGCCGCCGCCGCGTCGAGGACCCGCCCCGCCTCGGCGAGCGTCTTGCTGTCGAGCCGGGTCCGGGACAGGCCCACCAGTTCGCGCAGTGCGTCGAGACGAGACCGTAGCGTCCCGTCGTACACCAGAGGAGCCACGGGCGGCGACCAGGGCTCCCCGACCGGCTCCCGTACGACCTGTCCCTGTCCCTCGTCCGTCGCGGACACGCGCCGTGCGATCAGCCCGTCGTCCCAGAAGCCTCCGGAGTCCGTCTCTGTGCCTGCGCCTACGCCTGTGTCTGTGCCTGCGCCTGCGCCTGTGTCCGCGGACTCCATGGAATTCATCGACTCCATGGGCGCAAAGGGCTCCGTGGAAGCGGACTCCCCAGCACCCTCCACGCGCGCGTGCCCGTCGAAATCACCTGTCACCCGAGCGTCCTCCTGTACGGAATCGTCCTCCACGCGCGCGTGCTCACCGTCGCCGTCCCCAAGTCCCTCGTCGTCTGTGGTGTGGTCGGAGTGATCCCTGTGATCCGTGGCGGCGGTCATCGCGGTCACCTCTCCTTCTGCAGTACGGACAGCGCGGCGATGAGTCCGGCCTGGGGCTCCGGGCGTACGTCGAGGGCGTCGAGCGGGGCGAGCCGCCGCTCTCGTTCGGCGCGCAGCGTCTTGTCGACGTACTCCGTGAGCAGTCGCCCGCCCCGGTCGCGCAGCCGCAGAGCGCTGTGCGCGCTGATCCGTTCGGCCAGGCGCTCGCCCGCGGACCGCGCCCGTCGGCCACCCAGGAGCGAGGTGGCGACCAGCGCGGCCACCACCTCGGCGTCGGGCGCGGTGCTCTTGTCGAGGCGGCGTACCTCCTCCTCGGCGTACTCCTCGATGACCCGCCGCCAGCGCCGTACGGCGAGCCCGATCCGGTGCTCGGCGCTTTCCGCGCCCGGATCACGGTTCGTCAGGCCGGGGACGCCCGCGGCGGGTTCGCGGCGCCAGGCCTCGTCGACGCGCTCGTCGGCGGCGGCGACGGCGCACACCAGCAGCGCGGCCAGGCTCTCGACGAGCGCGTCGAGCAGTTCACCTGCGGTGCAGTCCAGTGGATAGCTGCGCCACCGCTTCAACGCGTCCCCGGCGAGCACCGCTCCGGCCTGCAAACGAGCCCGCACGCGCGCGTGCTCGCGGTCGTACGCCCTGTCGACGGCAGCGGTGAGATGCAGCGCGGCGGCGTGCTGCGCGGCCGCGGCATTGGCCAGTTCGGGCATCCGCGTATTCAGCGAGTCGAGCACCCCGCACGCCGTACGCGCCATCATCTGATACCGAGCCTCTGGATCCTGCACCTGATGCGTGAGCCAGGTCCGCAGCGGCGCCACGGCGGTGGCCGGAAGTAGCCCCCCACCCCAGGCGGATTCGGGCAACTCGGGCACGGTGAAGCGGGGTACGTCTCCGAGCCCCGCCTTGGTGAGCAGGGCGCCGTACTGCCGCGACACCTCGGCGACCACCTGGTGCGGCACGCGGTCGAGGACGGTGACGAGGCTGGCGTCATGCTCCTTGGCGGTACGCAGCAGATGCCAGGGCACGGCGTCGGCGTACCGCGCGGCCGTGGTGACCATGATCCATACATCGGCGGCGCAGATCAGCTCGGCGGCGAGGACACGGTTGTCGGCCACCAGGGAGTCGACGTCGGGTGCGTCGAGGAGTGCGAGCCCGTGCGGGAGGGTGTCGGCTGTTTCGATGCGCAGCACGCGCGCGCGGTGCCCGCTCGGCTGCGGCAGCTCGCCTCTGGGTTCCGGTTGTGGCCTCCATACGCGCGTGAGGTCGGGCAGTACGCGCATTCCGCTGAACCAGTGGTGGTCCTCCGGGTGGCACACCAGCACCGGAGTGCGCGTCGTGGGCCGCAGCACTCCCGCCTCGCTGACGCGGCGCCCCACAAGGGAGTTGACGAGAGTCGACTTTCCGGCTCCGGTGGAGCCCCCCACAACGGCGAGCAACGGCGCTTCGGGATCCCGCAACCTGGGCACCAGATAATCGTCGAGCTGTGCGAGCAGTTCATCGCGGTTGGCACGCGCGCGTGGCGCCCCCGCCAGGGGCAGCGGGAAGCGTGCGGCGGCGACACGATCGCGCAGGGCGGAGAGTGCGTCGAGCAACTGAGGCCGTACGTCCAAGGTCACCACATGCGAAGAATGCCCAATTTTGGAGGCTTTCTGAAGCATATGGCTATATCTGCGCGCCGATCGGACACACGGGGCGGAAGGGGCGACTGGGGCGCAGGCATAACGAGTACACAACACCAGGGGCGCGAGACGCCAAAAGCGATGCATGAATCGCACCTGCCTGCGATTATCAGGACCGCTTCACCGAACCTCCACATTGAGCCACGGAGGCGAAGCACCGGGGACCAGGGCAAGGGAGCCCTATCCTTGTCCCCGGCAAGGTCACGGATCCGCCCACACCCGGGCATCAGTGCCACCGGCCACCACACCTGGCCCCCGTAGCTCAGTGGATAGAGCAGGCGCCTTCTAAGCGCTTGGCCGCAGGTTCGAGTCCTGCCGGGGGCGCCCAACCTGCGGCTAGCCGTTTCATGGAGAGCCGCGGGTCAAGACCATGAGTAGACCCCGGTAGCGCGACAGGTCGTGTGCGCCTCGTGGGGCGCAGACGCCGAGGCCCTACCCATGTCACGGCAGGAATGCGCAGGTCAGCGGGTACACCAGCCCGAGCCGCAGGTTCGAGTCCTACGGTGACACGCGCAAAAGGGCTGGTTGTCGATGCCGCGTGCCCTACTGGGTGCCGATGTCGGGATGTTCGACGAGCCATCGGAGCGCGGCCCGGATCGCCTGGATCTGATAGCACTGAAGTACCCCGCCATCAGCTCCCTCCATGGCGAGGAACTGGCTCTGGACAGTCAGGGGACGCGTACGCTTGCGGCGCGGCTGGGATTTCTCCGGCGCCGCGGGCGGCCCTTCGGGGGCGTGCGGCGGTTCCTTCATGAAAAGCAGACTCCCGGCGCGTCGAAGGCCGGGCGCCGGAGTCCGCCGAACTCGACCGCAGTCACCCCGGCGGGGACTATCCTCGGCCACCGGGTCTGCGCCCTGCGCCGCTCTGCCACACTCGGTGGCGTGCCGACGAGGGCCGCCGCAAGCCGGGCGGCGGCAAGAAGCCCGTACGCCGTTCCCCGCGTCCCGAGCGGCTGTCGGACCGCGTCCTGCGGGAGGCCCGAGCGCGGAGAAGGCCCTGGCCGAACTCCACGACGAGGCCGCCGCGCAGGCGAGGACCAGCGGGCCCACCTTCGACAAACTCAGCAGCCTGCTTGCTGCGTCAGGCGAGATTCGCGAGGCTCAGGCCGAGTTGGGGCAGCAAGGCGATGAGGGCGGTGTTCTGTTCGTCGTTGCCGTCGGCGTCGAGGAGCCCTTCCTTGCGGCGTTCGATGGTCTTGATCTCTTCGTGGAGCCGTTCGGTCGGCGAGGATCGAGAGCGCGCTCCTGAAGAACCAGTGGACCGCGTTGACAAGGGTCTTCTCGCTACCCCCAGAGCCTTTGGGCACTGGTGGAACCAGTCGGCGTTGCGGTGACGGACGTCGTCGCGGTGGCGGACGAGGTAAGCGCTCGTGCGCGGGGTGCGGGGAACCAGATCCATTCGAAACACAGGGTTGAGCTTGTTGCCGCGCTTTTTGTGGGCCTTGCGGTTCCAGACCTGACAGCCGGTCGGCGGTGTCCCCGAAGTTGTGGCCCGCGGGTGACGGATGCGGCTGGTGGCCGACCTCCCTGGTGTCACCCGCGCCATCCGGCAGTACCGGCACGTCCCGGCTGTGTCCGGGCCGCTTTCCGCCGCACGGCGCAACCAAGATCCCCGGCCGAGTCCCGCCACCTATAGGGGCGAGATAGGCGGCGTCGGAATCCTCCGCTCGGAGCGTCACGCCGTTATGGGGCCGACGCCTCCGCTGTGGTCCGCACTGGTACACCGTTCTGGGAGCGTGAGTCGGTTGGCACTTTCCGAGGTTCGAAACGATGTCCGCCTGCCGGTCACCGCCGCTCAACTCGGCGTGTGGGTGGCTCAGCGGCTGGAACCGGAGAGCCCGCTCTACCAGTGCGCCGTTCACTTCGACTCCGTTCCCCTCGACATCGAGGTGCTGCGCAGGTCCGTCATCCGCGCGGTGGCCGAGACCGACACGCTGAGGTCCCGGTTCGGTGACGACGGCGAGGTGTTCCAGATCGTCCGTGCCGAGGTGGACGCCACGGTGGACCTGGTGGACCTGCGGGCCGAGGCCGACCCGGAGGCTGTTGCCCGCGCCTGGATGGACCGGGATCTCGCCACCGTCGCCGACCTCGAAGCCGGTCCCCTGTTCCGGCACGCCCTGCTGGTTCTCTCGGACGAGCGGCACTTCTTCTACCTGCGCTACCACCACATCGTCCTCGACGGCTTCGGGCAGACCCGCTACCTGGACCGCCTGGCCCGTGTCTACACCGCCCTGGCCGCCGGCGAGGAGCCCGCCCCGGCCCGCCGCCGCGGGCTCGACGAGCTCGTGGCCGAGGAGCGCGCCTACCGCGACTCTCCGCACCACGCGAGCGATCGCGACTTCCTCCTCGGTCGTCTCGCCGGGGCCGAGGAGCGCCAGACCCTCGCCGACGGTGCGGCCAGCCCGGCCCCCCGCGCCCTGCGCCGCCACACCGACCTGCCGAGCGAGCTGACCAGCGCGCTCACCTCGGTCGGGCACTGGCCGACCGTGATCGCCGCCGCCACCGCCGTGTACCACCACAGGATGCTCTCCGTCGACGACGTGGTCCTGGGCATCCCGGTGGCCGCCCGCCGCACTCCGGCCGCGCTGGCCACCCCGTCGATGCTCGCCAACGACCTGCCGCTGCGCGTCACGGTCACCCCCGACACCACCTTCGCCGAACTGGTCGGCACTGTCCGCACCGAACTGGGCGCGCTACTGCGGGCGCAGCGGTTCCGCCGCGAGGAACTGCACCAGGCCCACGACCTCACCGGCACCGATGCCGCCCTGTTCGGCACCGCCGTCAACGCCATGTCGTTCGACGCCCGGGTCCGCTTCGGCGACGTGCTCGCCACCCCCCGTCAGTTGTCCAACGGGCCCGTGGCCGACCTGGCGGTGGCCACCTACGGCGACCCCGCCGACGGGGACGTCCGCCTGGAGTTCGCGGCCAACCCCGAGCTGTACTCGGAGGATGCGCTCGAAGCCCACCAGGAGCGGTTCCTGACCTTGCTCGCCTCGCTGGCCGCCGCCCCCAGTGCTCCTCTCGGCCGTGCCGAACTGCTCGACCCCGCGACCGCCGACCGGCTGCTGCACGCCCCCAACGACACCGCCGGCCAGGCGCCCGGCGGCCTCGTCGAGCTGTTCGAGCGGCAGGCCGCCGCGAGTCCCGACGCCGTGGCACTGCGCGCCGACGAGACGCTCACCTACGCCGAGTTGGACGCCCGAGCCAACCGGCTCGCCCACCGGCTGGCCGCGCGCGGCGTCGGCCCCGAGCGGCTCGTCGGGGTGGCGCTGCCGCGTACCGCCGGTTTGATCGTGACCCTCCTCGCCGTGCTCAAGACCGGCGGCGCCTATCTGCCCATCGACCCCGAACACCCCGCCGACCGCCGGGGGATGATTCTCGAGGACGCGAGCCCCGAGCTGCTCGTCACCACCTCCGGCACCGAAGCCCCGGACGGGGTGCCCACCCTGCTGCTCGACACGGTGGACTGGTCCGCCGGCGACCCGAGCCCACTCGGCCGCCCGCAGGACGGCCGGTCCACCGCGTACGTCATCTACACCTCCGGCTCCACCGGCCGTCCCAAGGGCGTGGCCCTGGAGCGGGCCCCCATGGACAACTTCCTGGCCGCGATGGCCCGTACGGTGCCGGTCGCGCCCGAGGATCGACTGCTCGCCGTCACCACCGTGAGCTTCGACATCGCCGTCCTGGAGATCTTCCAGCCGCTGCTGGCCGGTGCCGGCGTGGTGCTCGCGAGCCGTGACGAGGTGCTCGACCCGGACGCCCTGCGGACCGTCGTCGAGCACGAGGCGATCACCGTCGTCCAGGCCACCCCCAGTCTGTGGCAGGCGCTGATCGAGACCCGTCCGGAGGTCTTCGCCGGGGTGCGCGTGCTGACCGGCGGCGAGGCCCTGCCACAGTCCCTGGCCAACCTGCTGACCGAGCACGCCGCGAGCGTCACCAACATGTACGGACCCACCGAGACCACCGTCTGGTCGATGACCGCACCGGTCGAACGGGACGGCGGGCCGGTGAAGCTCGGCGCCCCGATCCTCAACACCCAGGTGTACGTGCTCGACACGGCGCTGCGCCCGGTCCCGGCCGGCTACAGCGGCGAGCTGTACATCGCCGGCGACGGCGTGGCCCGCGGCTACCGGGGCCGTCCCGGCCTGAGCGCCGAGCGGTTCGTCGCCGACCCGTACGGTCCGGCCGGCACCCGGATGTACCGCACCGGCGACCTGGTGCGGGTCGAGCCGGACGGTTCCTTCACCTTCCTGTCCCGCCTGGACCACCAGGTCAAGGTGCGCGGCTTCCGTATCGAACTCGGCGACATCGAGGCCGCGTTGCTCGCCCACACGCCGGTCGAGCGGGCCGCCGTGCTGATGCGCGAGGACCGCCCTGGCGACAAGCGCCTCGTGGCCTACATCGTCTCCCCGGAGGGCGACTCCCCGGCCCTGCGCTCCCACCTCGCCGAGCGCCTCCCCGAGTACATGGTCCCCGGCGCCGTTGTGGTCCTGGACGCGCTGCCGCTGACGCCCAACGGCAAGCTGGACCGACGCGCCCTGCCCGCGCCCGTGCGGGTCTCTCTGCCCGACGGGCGGGCCCCGCGCACCGAGCTGGAGGAGCGGCTGTGCGGCCTCTACGCGGAGGTTCTCGGCCTGGATTCCGTCACCGTCGACGACGACTTCTTCACGCTCGGCGGCACCTCGCTCTCGGCCACCCGCGTGGTCTCCCGCGCCGCCCGCGAGGGCATCACCGTGGCGATCCGGGACCTGTTCCGGGCCCGGACCGTCGCCCGCCTCGCCCCCTCCTGTGCCCTGGGCGTCCCGGGAGCGAACGAAGCGCCCGCGCCGGCGCTGCCCGCGCCGCTGCCGGACGTCGAACTGACCGCTCTGCTCGCCGACCCCGAGGTCGAGGAGGTGCTGCCGCTGACGCCGCTCCAGGAAGGCCTGGTGGTGCACAGCCTCACCGCCGGCCGAGGCGGCGAGGTCTACACCGTCCACATCGGCCTCGACCTGGCCGGCGAGGTGGACGCCGAGAGGCTGCGCGCCGCCCTCGACACCGTCATCGCCCGCCACCCCGTGCTGCGTTCGGGGATCGCCCACCAAGAGGTGAGCCGGCCGGTGCTCGTGGTGCGCCGCCGGGCTGCCGTGCCGTGGCGCGTCCACGACCTGCGCGGGCGTGCGGACGACATCGACACGGTGCTGCGCGCGGAGGCCGACGAGCCCTTCGACCTCGCGTCCGCGCCGCTGCTGCGCGCGGCCCTGCTGCGCCTCGACGACGGGCACCGGCTCGTGGTGACCTGCCACCACCTCGTCCTCGACGGCTGGTCGGTGCCGATCCTGCTCGGCGAGACCCTGCGCGCCTACCGGGGCGGGCCGGTCGGCCCCGAGCCCCGGCCCTACCGCGACCATCTCGGCTGGCTGGCCGGCCGTGACCACGAGCACTCTGCCGCCGTATGGGGCGAGGCCCTGGCCGGGGTCCGCCCGACCCTGGTGGGCGGCTCCGGCGACGGCCGTACGCAGGATTCCGTACGCCTCGAAAGCGCCCTGGACGCGGCGACCACCGCGCGCCTGGAACGGACCGCCCGCGAGCTGGGCGTCACCGTCAACAGCCTGGTGCAGGCCGCCTGGTCGGTCGCGCTGCGCGAGTTGACCGGTCAGGACGACGTGGTGTTCGGCATCACCGTGGCGGGCCGCCCCGCCGAAGTGCCGGGCGTCACCGAGATGGCCGGACTCTTCGTCAACACCGTGCCGCTGCGGGCCCGTCCGGGCCCCGGCCGCACCCTGGCCGAGGTGGCCCGCGCCGTCCAGGACGACCAGGCCGACCTCCTCGCGCACCAGTACCTGCCGCTCGTCGAGGTGCAGCGGGCAGCCGGCGTCGCCGGCCTCTTCGACACCCTCGTCGCCTTCCAGAACTATCCGGTGGACCGGGACGCAATCGAGGCCGTGGCCCGGGAGAGCGGCCTGGTGGCCGGCGCCGCCGATGTCACCGACGTCAACCACTACCCGCTCACCCTCACCGCGGTGCCCGGCGAGCGGCTGGCCGCCCGACTCACCTGCCGCCCGCACCTGTTCGAGCCGGGCACCGCCCAGGTCCTCCTCGACCGGTTCAACGACACCCTCGCCCGCCTCGCCAATGCCCCCGGCACGCTGGTCGGCGAGCTGGTGCCCGACCGCGAGCCGGTCGCCGGTGAGGACCGGCGCGACCTGGTCGAGCTGCGCGGCTTCCGGTTCGACCCGGCCGACGTCGAGGCCGCGCTCGCGGCCCACCTCGACGTGGTGCGTGCCGCGGCCGTCGTCCGCGAGGACACTCCCGGCGAGCGCCGCCTCGTCGGCTACGTGGTGCCGCGCCGGGGCGCCACCACCGACCCGTCGGACCTGCGGGACGCCGTGGCCGCGGCCCTGCCGGACTACATGGTCCCGTCCGTCCTGGTCACCCTGGACACCCTGCCGCCGGCTCCCGGCGGTGGGATCGACCGGCACGCGCTGCCCGTTCCGGTGATCGCGGGCGCGGCCGTACGTGGTCCGCAGACCCCGCTCCAGGAGCTGCTGTGCGCACTCTTCGCGGAGGTGATCGGCCTCGATGCGGTCGGTGTCGACGAGGACTTCTTCGCGCTCGGCGGCGACAGCATCCTCGGCTTCCGGCTGCTCAGCCGGGCCCGCGCCCGTGGCGTCTCGTTCGGCTTCCGCCACTTGTTCGAGCGGCGCACCGTGGCCGCGCTCGCCGAGGTGTGCACAGCCTACGAGCCGACCGCCGCCCCGCAGCGGATCCCGCTGCCCGTCTCCGCCGAGAAGGCCGCGCGCCTGGCCGCCGAGCCCGGCGTGGAGGCCGTACTGCCGCTCTCGCCGAACCAGCAGGGGCTGCTCTTCCACCACGCCTTCGACGACGCCGACGCCGACCCGTACACCCTGCAGGTCGTCCTCGACTTCGCCGCTCCGGTGGACACGGCTCGGCTCGGCGCCGCCCTGGACCGGGTGCTCGGCCGGCACGAGGCGCTGCGCGCCGGTTTCCGCACCACCGAGGACCAGCGGTCGGTGCAGCTGGTGTACGAGGCACCGAGCGTGCCGGTGCGGGAGGTGGCCGTCGCCGACGACGCCGCGTTCGCCGCGCTCCTGGACGAGGACCGTGCCACCCGCTTCGACCTGACCCGCCCGCCGCTGGTGCGGGCGGCGGCGGTGCGCCGGGCCGACGGCACCGGCTCCGCGGTCCTGACCATGCATCACATCGTGGTGGACGGCTGGTCGTTGCCGATCGTCGCCCGCGATCTGTTCGCCGAGTACGGCGCCGGGGACTCGGGTGCCCCCCAGGAGGCCGGTCACCAGGCCCGCTACCGCGACCACCTCGCCTGGCTCGGCGGCACCGACACCGACACGTCGCTGGAGGTGTGGCGGGCCGCGCTCGCCGAGGTGACCGAGCCGTCGCGGGTGGCCACCGGGCAGGGCGCCCGGGTGCTTGAGCCGGTCCGGCAGGACCACCTGCTGACCGCGCAGGAGACGACGGGCCTCGCCGCCGTCGCCCGTCGGCACGGCGTCACCGTCAACACTCTGGTGCAGGCTGCCTGGGCGATCGTGCTGCGCGGCCTGACCGGCCGCGACGAGGCGCTGTTCGGCGTCACCGTGGCCGGCCGCCCGGCCGAGCTGCCCGGCGCGGGCGACCTGGTGGGCCTGTTCATCAACACCGTGCCCCTGTCGGTACGGCTCGACCCGGGTGAGAGTCTGGGCGACCTCGCCGTCCGGCTCGGCCGCGAGCAGTCCGCGCTGCTCGACCACCACCACGTCGCCCTCGGCGACATCCAGCGCGCCCTGGGCATGGGCGAGCTCTTCGACACCCTGCTCAGCTTCGAGAACTACCCGCTGGACCTGGCGGCCATCACCGCCTCCGCACATGCCGCCGGGCTCGAACTGGCCGACGCCCGGGTCCGCGACGGCAGCCACTTCGCCATCAGCGTCGTCGTCGAACCCGGTGAACGGATGCGGCTGCGGGTGCGCCACCAGCCGCAGTTGGTGACCGAGGAGACCGCGCTGGCCGCCAGTGCGGAGCTGCTCGCGACCCTGCGCGCCTTCGTCGCCGCTCCCGAGCTGCCGCTTGCCCGCCTCGCCGGGGCCGCGGCCGCGGCGCCGACGGACCGTGCTCAGGCGCGGTCGGCCGCGGCCGCGACCCTGCCCGAGCTGTTCGCCGCGCAGGTGGCCCGCACCCCGGACGTGCCGGCCGTTCTCGCCGGCGGCGAGAGCCTCACCTACCGGCAGCTCGACCGCCGCTCCAACGCCCTGGCCGCCGAGCTGATCGAGCGCGGCGCCGGTCCCGGCCGCCTGGTCGCGGTGATGCTGCCGCGCTCGGTCGACCTGCCGGTCGCGCTGCTCGGCGTCCTCAAGTCGGGTGCCGCCTATGTGCCGGTCGACCCGGCCTACCCGACGGAGCGGATCGCCGTCATCCTCCAGGACAGCGCTCCGGCGCTGGCCGTCACCACCGATCCGGACCTCACGCCTCAGGGTCTCGCCACCGTACGGCCCACCGCCGCCGAGGCCGATGCGGTCGGCCGTACTCCCCTCCCCGAGGACGCCGCGTACGTCATCTTCACCTCGGGCTCCACTGGCCGGCCCAAGGGCGTGGTGGTGGAACACCGGGCGCTGGGCGCCTACTTGAGCCGGGCGGCCGAGGCCTACCCGGACGCGGCGGGCCTCGCCCTCGCGCACACCTCGGTGTCGTTCGACCTCACCGTCACCTGCCTGTACACCCCGTTGGTCGCGGGCGGCCAGGTGCACCTGGCCGAACTGCCGGACGCGATCGGGGCCGAACGCCCCACCTTCCTCAAGGGCACACCCAGCCACCTGCGGCTCCTCGACACGCTGCCCGAGGAGGTGTCCCCGTCCGGGACGCTGGTGGTCGGCGGCGAGGCGCTGCGCGGCGAAATGCTCGCCGACTGGCGGGCCGCGCACCCCGAGGCGACCGTGATCAACGCCTACGGTCCGACCGAGGCGACCGTCAACGTCATGGAGTACCGGATCGAGCCGGGGCAGCCGCTGCCCGACGGCCCGGTCCCGATCGGCCGGTCCTTCCCGTACGCCCGTGTACACCTGCTCGACAGCGGCCTGCGGCCGGTACGCGCCGGCGCCCGCGGCGAGCTGTACCTCGCCGGCGAGGGACTGGCCCGCGGCTACCTCGGCCTGCCCGGCCAGACCTCGCACCGGTTCGTTGCCGACCCGTTCGGCCCGGCCGGCAGCCGGATGTACCGCACCGGTGATCTGGCCCGGCAGCGCCCAGACGGCGCCATCGAGTACCTGGGCCGCGTGGACGACCAGGTCAAGGTGCGCGGCTTCCGTATCGAGCTCGGCGAGGTGGAGGCGGCGGCCGAGGCCGTGCCCGGCGTCCGGCGCGCCGCCGCGGCCGTCCGCGGTTCCGTAGGCGAACCCCGCCTGGTCGGCTACCTGGTGGCGCCCGAGGGCGTGGACACCGCCGAGGTCGAGGCGCGGATGCGCGCGGCGCTGCCCGAGTACATGGTGCCCGCCGCCTTCGTGGTCCTCGACGAGCTGCCGCTGACCCCCAACGGCAAGGTGGACCGGGCGGCCCTGCCCGAACCCGCCGTCACCACCGGCACCGCGACCCGTACGGCCTCCGGCGATCTGGAGGAGCGTCTCCTCGGCCTGTTCCGGCAGGTACTGGGCCGTGAAGACGTCGGCGTGGAGGACGACTTCTTCGCGCTCGGCGGCGACAGCATCATGTCCATCCAGCTCGTCGGACGGGGCCGGGCCGCGGGAGTGAGGTTCTCCGCGCGGCACGTCTTCGAGCACCGCACGCCGGCGCGGCTGGCGGCCGCACTGGCCGATCAGGCCGTACGCAGCCCGCTGGAGGAGCGCCTGTTGGGGCTGTTCCGCGATGTGCTGGGACGTGCCGACGTCGGCGTGGAGGACGACTTCTTCACCCTCGGCGGCGACAGCATCATGTCCATCCAGCTGGTGGGCCGTGCGCGTGCCGCGGGGCTGAAGTTCTCCGCCCGGCACGTCTTCGAGCACCGCACCCCCGCCCGACTCGCCGCCGCCCTGGCGGAACAAGACGGGTCGGCGTCGGACGCCCTCACCGAACAGGGGCCGGACAGCGCTCCGTTGCTGCCCCTGATGCGCCGCCTGGTCGCCCGCGGCGGCCGATACGCCCAGTACCACCAGTCGGTCACCCTGACCCTGCCCGCGACCACCCGGGAGCACCTGGCCGCCGCCCTGGGCGCCGTCCTGGAGCGGCACGAGGCCCTGCGGATGCGCGTCGCGGACGCGGACGGCTTCACCGTCACGCCGGTGGGCGTGGACGGGCCCGCGGCCCTCGCCGACTCCCTGCTGACCCGTGTCGACGCCCGCAGAGACGCCTCCGACGAGGAGCTCACCGCCCTCGTCGCCGAGCACACCGGCGCCGCCCGCGACAGCCTCGACCCGGCCGCCGGGCGCATGCTGCGCGCCGTCTGGTTCGACCGGGGCGCCGAGCGTGCCGGGCGACTGCTGCTCGTCGTGCACCACCTGGCCGTCGACGGTGTGTCCTGGCGGATCATCGTGCCCGACCTCGCCGCGGCCTGGGAGGCCGTCGCCGCGGGCGGCCGGCCCGACCCGGCGCCGGTGGGCACCTCGTTCGCCCACTGGGCCCGTGAGGTCACCGCACTGCCCACCGACGACGCCGACCACTGGCGCGAACTGCTTGCGGCGGGCGACCCGTTGATCGGGCCTCGCCCCCTCGACCCCGGCCTCGACCTGCGCGGCGATGCCGGACGGCTGACCCTGCGGCTGCCCGCCGACGTGACCGGCGCGGTGCTCGCGGATCTGCCCGCGGCCTTCCACGCGGGCCCGGACGACGTACTCCTGACCGCGCTCGCCGCCGCCGTGCCACTGTGGCGTGGCGACCGGGCCGGCCTGCTGGTGGACGTCGAGAGCCACGGCCGTCACGAGGACCTGGTCCCGGGAGCCGAACTCTCCCGCACCGTCGGCTGGTTCACCGTCGCCCACCCCGTACGCCTCGACACCCGGGCGGGCGACCCGCGCGCCGTCCTGACGGGCGCGGACGCCGCCGGTGACGCCCTGCGCGCCGTCAAGGAACAGCTGCGTGCCACTCCGCGTCAGGGCATCGGCCACGGTCTCGCCCGCTTCAGCGACCCGCGTACGGCGCCGCTGTTCGCGGAGCTCCCCGAGGCGCAGTTCGGCTTCAACTACCTGGGCCGCGTGAGCCTGGCCGGCGCACTCGCCCCCGGCTGGGAACTGGCCTCCGTAGGCGCCGACGACGCCCCCGAAGTGCCGCTCTCACACACGGTCGAAGTCAACGTCGCGGCGCACGAGGGCCCCGAGGGGCCGGAGCTGGTCGCCACCTGGACCTGGGCCCGCGCCCTGGTCTCCGACGCCGACGCGGCCCGCCTCGCCGAGCTGTGGGGCACCGCCCTGCGCGGCCTCGCCGCCCATGGCGCGCGCCCGAGCGCCGGCGGCCACACCCCGTCCGACCTGCTCATCCCGCTGGAGCAGGCGGAGATACGGGAGCTGGAGGCGGACGGTGACGTGGTCGAGCTGCTGCCGCTCGCCCCGCTCCAAGAGGGCCTGCTCTTCCACCACCAGTACGGCGACGGTGCCGACGACCCGTACATCTCCCAGCTCCGCGTGGAGCTGACCGGCTCCCTGGACCGCGCCCGGCTGCGCGCCGCCGCCGCCGAGGTGCAGCGCCGCCACCCCACGCTGCGGGCCGCGTTCCGCCGCACCTCTCAGGGCACGCCCGTTCAGGTGGTGCTCCGCGACCCCCAACTCGACTTCACCGAGGTCGAGTTGGCCGACACGGGCGACCTCGACGCCGTCTGCACGGCCGACCGCCGACGCGGTTTCGACATCACCTCCGCACCCCTGATCCGCTGGACGCTGGCCTCCATCGGCGAGCGCCACACCCTCGTCGTCTCCGCCCACCACAGCATCCGTGACGGCTGGTCCATGCCGATCGTGATGCGCGAGCTGATGGCCTGCTACCTGAGCGACCCGCTGCCCCAAGTCCGGCCGCACCGCGACCACTTGGCATGGCTCACCCGCCAGGACCGTGCGGCGGCGAGTGCCGCCTGGAGCCAGGCCCTGGCCGGCCTGGACGGCGGCACCCTGCTGTCCGGCGGCCCGGCCCCGGCCGGGCAGGAGGCCGGCCAGCTCGACCTCGCCATCGACGGACTTGACGTGCAGGCCGCCGCCCGCCGCCTCGGCGTCACCGTCAACACCCTCGTCCAGGCAGCCTGGTTGCTCCTGGTGGCCCGGCTCACCGGCCGGGACGACGTGGTCACCGGCGTCACAGTCAGCGGCCGGCCCGCCGACCTGCCCGGAGCGGCCGACATGATCGGCCTCTTCATCAACACCGTGCCGCTGCGTGCGATCCTGCGCGCCGACGAGCCGGTCGGGGCCTTCGCCCGCCGGCTGCAGCTGGAGCAGGCCCGGCTGGTGGAGCACCACCACCTCGGCCTGGTGGACATCCAGCGCCTCGCCGGGCACGGCGAACTCTTCGACACCTCCATGGTGTTCGAGAACTACCCGCTGGACGTGGCGGCCCTGACGGCGGTGGCCCACCGCGCCGGTCTGGAGGCCGGCGAGGTCGCGCACCACGCCGTCACCCACTACGCCCTCGCCATGGAGGCCGGCCCGAGCGCCAACGGCCTGCGGCTGCGCCTGCACCACCGTCCCGACGTGCTCACCGAGGAGCGGATGGGGCAGATCGCCGAGCTGCTGCCCCAGATGTTGCACACCGTCGTCACCGAGCCCGCCACCCCGGTAGGCCGGATCTCCGGGCACACCCCTGCCTCCCGGGCCAGCCTCCTGTCACTCGGCCACGGTCCCCAAGACGCCGCGGGCCCGGGCACCTGGCCCGAGCTCTTCCTCGACCAGGTCCGTCGTACGCCCGACGCGCCGGCCCTTGTCACCAGTGCGCAGACTCTCACCTTCCACGAACTCGCCGACCGGGCCGGGGCCTTGGCCCGGGTCCTCGCCGAGGCCGGCGTGGACACCGAGAAGCGGGTGGCGATCGTGCTGCCGCGCTCGGTCGAGATGGTGGTGGCCCTGCACGCGGTCGCCCTGGCGGGCGGCGCGTTCGTGCCGGTCGATCCGGCCCACCCGGCCGAGCGGATCACGCAGACCCTGGCCGACGCCGCGCCCGAACTGGTCCTCACCACGGCCGGCACCGCGCTTCCCGAGACCGGGCTGCCACGGATCGACTTGGACGCGCTCGACCTGGACCTGCTCGCCCTGTCCGGCGAGGGACTCGCCCGGCCCATCCGCCCCCAGCAGGCCGCGTACGTCATCTACACCTCCGGCTCCACCGGCCGCCCCAAGGGCGTCGTCGTCACCCACGCGGGCATCCCCGGCCTGGCCCGGGCCCAGCGCGTCGGCTTCGACGTCACCGAGGACAGCCGGGTGCTCCAGTTCGCCTCGCCGAGCTTCGACGCCTTCGTCTCCGAGGTGGCCGTCACCCTGCTCGCCGGCGCCCGCCTGGTCCTTGCCTCGCGCGAGGAGCTGCTGCCCGGTGCCCCGTTGGCGCGCACCGTCGCCGAGCATGGCGTCACCCACGCCACCTTGCCGCCGGCCGCTCTGCGCGAACTACGGCCTGCGGACCTGCCGACCCTGCGCAGCCTGGCCGTCGCCGGTGAGCAGTGCCCGCCGCAGGTGGCCGAACTCTGGTCGGCCGACCGCCACATGGTCAACGCGTACGGTCCGACCGAGACGACCGTGTGCGCCACCATGAGCGCCCTGCTGTCCGGGTTCGGCGTGCCGCCCATCGGCACTGCCCTGCCGGGACTTGCCGTCCGCGTTCTCGACGCGCATCTGCAGCCCGTCCCGGTCGGTGTCGTGGGCGAGTTGTACGTGTCCGGCGCGGGCCTGGCGCGCGGCTACCTAGACCGGCCGGCGCTGTCCGCCGAGCGGTTCGTCGCCGACCCCTTCGGTGCCCCGGGCAGCCGGATGTACCGCACCGGCGACCAGGTCGCCTGGCGCGAGGACGGGCAGCTGGTCTACGTCGGCCGCGCCGACCGGCAGATCAAGCTGCGCGGTTTCCGCATCGAGCCGGGCGAGATCGAGGCCGCCGTAGTGGCCGCTCCCGAGGTCGCCGCGAGCGCCGTCGTCGTCCGCGAGGACCGGCCCGGCGACCGCCGGGTGGTCGCCTATGCGGTGCCCGTCGAGGGTGCCGCGGTGGTGCCCGAGGTGCTGCGCGCCCGGCTGCGCGAGGTGCTCCCGGACCACATGGTCCCGGCCGCCGTCGTTGTCCTCGACCGGCTGCCGGTCACCGTCAACGGCAAGCTGGACCAGGCCGCCCTGCCCGCCCCACGTTACGACACCGGCACCGGGCGCGGGGCCGCGAGCCCCATGGAGGAGCTGCTCGCCGAGGTCTTCGCCGAGGTGCTCGGCGTGGCCCGGGTCGGGGTGGACGACTCCTTCTTCGACCTCGGCGGGCACTCGCTGCTCGCGATGCGCCTGGTCGCCAGGGTCCGCGCCGTACTCGGCACGGAGCTCGGCGTCCGGGAGGTGTTCGAGACGCCCACCGTCCGGGAACTCGCCCGCCTCGCCGCCGGCGGCCCGCGCGCCGCCGCCGACGCCCCCGGTGACCTGCCCCGCCCGGACCGGCTGCCGCTGTCCTACGCCCAGCAGCGCCAGTGGTTCCTCGACCGCTTCGACGGCACGAACTCCGCGTACCACATCCCGATGGCGCTGCGTCTGACCGGCGTCCTCGACGAGGCGGCGCTCGCCGCCGCCCTCGACGACCTGATGGCCCGGCACGAGAGTCTGCGCACCCAGATCGCCGAGGACGAGGAGGGACCGTACCAGCGCATCGTGTCCACCGGCCTGCCGCTCGAGCGGACCGAGGTCACGGCCGACGAACTGGACGCCGCCCTGCGCACGGCCGTCTCCCGCCCCTTCGACCTGACCGTCGAAGTGCCCATCCGCGCCCGGCTGTTCACGGTCGGCGCCGAGGAGCACGTGCTGCTCGTCGTGGTCCACCACATCGCCGGGGACGGCGCCTCCGTGCCGGTGCTCGCCCGCGACCTCGTCGCCGGCTACCGCGCTCGCCTCGCCGACGCCGCGCCCGAAGGCCCGGGCAACGCACCGCAGTACGCGGACTTCGCCCTGTGGCAGCGGTCCGTGCTCGGCGCCGAGGACAACCCGGACTCCGTGCTCGGCCGGCAGCTCGACCACTGGCGCACCACGCTCGCCGGGCTGCCACAGGAGCTAACGCTGCCCACCGACCGGCCGCGCCCGGCGGCAGGACCGCACCGCGCGGGCCGCCACCGCCTGGAGATCCCGGCCGACCTGCACGGCGAACTGGCCCGTGCGGCCCGCGAGTTGAAGGCTACCCCGTTCATGGTGGTGCAGGCCGTGCTGGCGGCCCTGCTGTCCCGGCTCGGCGCCGGCACCGACATCCCGATCGGCTCCCCGATCGCCGGCCGCTCCCACGAGGCCCTGACCGATGTGGTGGGTCTGTTCGCCAACACCCTGGTACTGCGCACCAACGTGTCCGGAGACCCGAGTTTCGCCGAACTCGTGGGCCGAGTACGGGAGACCGACCTGGCCGCCTTCGCCCACCAGGACGTGCCGTTCGAGCGCCTGGTGGAGGCGCTGCGCCCGGAGCGCTCCGCCGGACGCCACCCGCTGTTCCAGGTGGTCGTCGAATGGGGCGACGACGAGACCCGCGCCCTGAACGCTCTGGAGGACCTGCCGGGTCTCGCCGTCGAGCCGCTCCAACTGACCCTGGACGCGGCCAAGTTCGACCTCGTACTGCACCTGCGCCCGCGGCACACCGCCGAGGACGCCCCCGCAGGCATCGAGGTGGACCTGGAGTACAGCGCCGACCTGTTCGACGCATCGACCGCGACGAGCCTGGGCGAGCGCTTTGTCCGGCTGCTCGGCGCCGCCCTCGCCGAGCCCGCCCGACCGGTGACCGACCTGGACGTACTGGCCGAGGACGAGCGGCACCTGCTGCTGACCGACTGGGCGCACACCCCGGCCGAGCCGTATCGGCCGATCGCCGCCGACGACACGATCGTGCGCCGTTTCGAGGCGGCCGCCGCCGCCCACCCGGACGCCGTCGCCGTCACCGGCGAGGACGAGCAGGGCCGGGCGAGCTCCCTGACGTACGCGGAGCTCAACGCCCGGGCGAACCGGCTCGCCGCGCTGCTGCGCAAACGGGGCGCCGGGCCCGAGCGGTTCGTCGCCCTCGCCCTGCCCCGGGTGCCCGACCTGGTGGCGGCCGTGCTCGCGGTCCTCAAGTCCGGCGCCGGCTACCTGCCGGTCGACCCGGCCTACCCGGCCGAGCGTGTGGCCCTGCTGCTCGGCGACACCCGGCCGGTGGTCACCGTCGGCACCCGGGCCACCGTGACCGCCCTCGGCGGCGACGAGACCTGGCTGGCCCTGGACGACGAGGGCGTCATCGCCGACCTCGCCGGACGCGACTCCGCCGACCCGGCGCCCGTCGCCGCCGACCACGCCGCGTACGTCATCTACACCTCCGGCTCCACCGGCACCCCCAAGGGCGTGGTGGTCACCCACCGCAACGTGCTGCGCCTCTTCGACGCCACCGACCACTGGTTCGGCTTCGGCGCCGAGGACACCTGGACCCTCTTCCACTCCTACGCCTTCGACTTCTCGGTGTGGGAGCTGTGGGGCCCGCTGCTGCACGGCGGCCGGCTCGTGGTGGTCCCGCACGCCGTCAGCCGGGAGCCCGCCGCCTTCCTGGAGCTCCTGCAGCGGGAGCGGGTCACCGTCCTCAACCAGACCCCGTCCGCCTTCCACGAACTGGTCCGCGCCGACGAGGAGGCGGGCGGCGCCGACCTCGCGTTGCGCTACGTCGTCTTCGGCGGCGAGGCCCTGGACCCGGCCCGCCTGCTGCCCTGGTACGAGCGGCACGCCGACGACAGCCCGGTCCTGGTCAACATGTACGGGATCACCGAGACCACCGTGCACGTCACCCACCGCGCGCTGACCGCGGACGAGGTGCGCGCCGGGGTGGTCGGCGCCATCGGCGTCGGCATCCCCGACCTCGGAGTGCACGTCCTGGACGAGCGGCTGCGGCCGGTCCCGGTCGGCGTCGTCGGCGAGATGTACGTCTCCGGCGCGGGCGTGGCCCGCGGCTACGCCCACCGGCCCGGACTGACCTCCGGCCGGTTCGTCGCCGACCCGTTCGGCGTGCCCGGCACCCGGATGTACCGCTCCGGCGACCTGGCCCGACGCCGCCACGACGGCTCGCTCGAATACCTGGGCCGGGCCGACGCACAGGTCAAGGTGCGCGGGTTCCGCATCGAACCCGGCGAGATCGAGTCGGTGCTGCTCGCGCTGCCGGAAGTGGCTCAGGCCGCCGTCGTGGTCCGCGAGGACAACCCGGGCGACCGGCGCCTGGTGGCGTACGTGGTCACCGGCTCCGCGGCCGACCGGGCCAAGGGTGCCGCCCTGCGCGAGGCGGCCGCCGAGGCGCTGCCGACGCACATGGTGCCCTCGGCGGTGGTCGTGCTCGACCGGCTGCCGCTGACCGTCAACGGCAAGCTCGACCGCAAGGCGCTGCCCGCCCCGCAGGCACCCACCCGCGCCGCTGGACGCGCCCCCGCGAACCCGGCCGAGGCACTCCTCGTGGACGCCTTCGCCGAGGTGCTCGGTGTGGACCAGGTCGGGGTGGACGACTCCTTCTTCGACCTGGGCGGCCACTCACTGCTCGCCATGCGCCTGGTCACCCGGGTGCGGGCGGCGCTCGGTGCGGAGCTCGGGGTGCGCGACCTGTTCGAGTCGCCGACCCCTGCCGCCCTGGCCCGCCGCGCCGCAGGCGCCGAACGCGGCGGCCGACCCGCGCTCACCGCGCGGCCTCGCCCGGAGCGCATCCCGCTCTCGCCCGCACAGCAGCGCCTGTGGCTGCTCGACCGGCTCAGCGGACTCGACGCCGCCTACAACATCCCGATCGCACTGCGGCTGACCGGCGCCCTGGACGCAGACCGGCTGCGGGAGGCGCTCGGGGACGTGGTGGCCCGGCACGAGAGCCTGCGCACCCTGGTCGACGACCGGGGCAGCGAAGGCACAGATGCCTGGCTGCGGGTGCTGCCCGAGGTCCTGGTCGACCTGCCGGTCGTGCGGGTGCACGCCGAGGACCTCGACGAGCGGATCGCCGCCGGTGCCGCCGCCGGCTTCGACCTCACGGCCGAAGTCCCCATCCGCGCCCGGCTGTTCGAGGTCGGCCCCGAGGAGCATGTGCTGCTCGTCGTGGTCCACCACATCGCGGGCGACGGCACCTCCATGCCCGTACTCGCCAAGGACCTGGCCGCCGCCTACGCGGCCCGCCTCAAGGGGACGGCCCCCGCCTGGGAGCCGCTGCCCGTCCAGTACGCCGACTACTCCCTGTGGCAGCGCGAGCTGCTCGGCGACGGTGCAGACGACGGAGACCGCAGCGAGATGGCGCGGCAACTCGGCTACTGGGCCGAGGCGTTGAGCGGGCTGCCGGAGGAGCTCACGCTGCCGGTGGACCGGCCGCGCCCGGCGGTCGGACCGCACCGTGCCGGGCGGCACACCTTCGCCGTGCCGCAGGACCTGTACGAGCGCGTCGGCCAGGTGGCCCGCGAGCTCAGGGCCACCCCGTTCATGGTGGTGCAGGCCGCACTCGCGGCCCTGCTGTCCCGGCTCGGCGCCGGCACCGACATCCCGCTCGGCTCGCCCGTGGTCTCCCGCTCCGACGAAGCCCTCGCCGACGTGGTCGGCTTCTTCGTCAACACCCTGGTGCTGCGCACCGACGTGTCCGGCGACCCGAGCTTCGTCGAACTGGTCGACCGGGTGCGCGAGTTCGACCTGGCCGCCTTCGCCCACCAGGACGTGCCGTTCGAGCGTCTGGTGGAGGCGCTGCGCCCGGAGCGCTCCGCCGCCCGCCACCCGCTGTTCCAGGTGGCGCTCAGCCTGGACAGCGCCGGCGGCGCGGCCCTGGCCGAGGTCGCCGGGATGCCCGGCCTCACAGTCGACCCGCGCCCGGTGGCGCCCTCGGTCGCCAAGTTCGACCTCACCTTCACCCTGACCGAACGGCTCGACGACCAGGGCAGCCCGGTCGAATGGAGCGGTGCCGTCGAGTACAGCGCCGACATGTTCGACGCCGGCACGGTGAGCCGGATGGCCCGCCGTCTGGTGCGTCTCCTGGACGTCCTGACCGACCGGCCCGAGGTCCCGGTCTCCGCCCATGATGTGCTGGTGGACGGTGAGCGCGAGCACATTCTCGGCAGCTGGCTGGAGAACGCCGCCCCGGTGGCCCCGGCGAGCCTGCCCGAGACCATCGCCCGCCGGGCGGCCGAGCACCCGGACGCGCCCGCCGTCACCTTCGCCGGCACCACCCTCACGTACGCCGAACTGGACGCGCGCGCCAACCGGTTCGCGTACGCCCTGCTGGCCCGAGGGGTCACCCCCGAGGCACGGATCGGCGTGCTGATGGAGCGCTCGGAGGCGCTGGCCGTCACCCTGCTCGGCATCGTCAAGGCGGGCTGCGCCTACGTGCCGCTCAGCCCGGCCAACCCCGACGAGCGCCTGGTGTGGCTCCTCGACCAGGTGCAGGCACCGCTCCTCGTCGTCGACGAGGCGCGCCGTCAGCGGGCCGAAGGCCTGGACGTCCGGGCCGAGTTGGTGCACGCCGAGGCGGACACCTCATCCCTGCCCGCCGAGGCACCCGCCGTGACGGTGACCCCGGAGCGACTCGCGTACCTGATGTTCACCTCCGGCTCCAGCGGCCTGCCCAAGGGCGTCGCCATCTGCCACGGGGACATCGTCCAACTCGCCGCCGACCGCTGCTGGGACGGCGTCACCGACCGGGTACCGCTGCACTCCCCGCACGCCTGGGACGCCTCCATCCTGGAGTTCTGGGTGCCGCTCCTGCGCGGCGGCGAGGTGCTCGTGGCACCGCCCGGCGACCTGGACGTCACGGGCCTCAGGGCGCTGATCGCGGACTCCGGGATCACCTCGCTGTTCCTGACCGCCGGTCTCTTCCGGGTGCTCGCCCAGGAGATCCCGGAGGCGTTCGCCGCCGTACGCCAGGTCGCCACCGGCGGTGACGTGGTGTCGGGGACGGCCGTGCGCCGCGTCCTGGAGCACGCCCCCGGCCTGCAGGTCGTCAACGCCTACGGCCCCACCGAGGTCACCGTGATGGCGCTGTCCCACCGCGTCGACCCGGACGCGCTCGACCCCCGCTCGCACAGCGTCCCGATCGGCCGCTCCCTGGACGCCATGCGCCACTACATCCTGGACGACGCGCTGCGGCCGGTGCCGCCGGGCGTCACCGGCGAGCTGTACGCGGCGGGTTCCGGCCTGGCCCGCTGCTACTGGAACCGCCCGGACCTCACCTCCGACCGGTTCGTCGCCGACCCGTACGGCACGCCCGGCACCCGGATGTACCGCACGGGCGACCTGGCCCGCTGGACGGCAGGCGGCCATGTCGAGTTCGCCGGGCGTGCCGACGAGCAGGTCAAGCTGCGCGGCTTCCGTATCGAGCTCGGCGAGATCGAGTCAGCGCTCGCCGCGGGACCCGGGGTGACCGCCTGCGCGGTGATCGTCCGCGAGGACCGGCCGGGCGACAAGCGCCTGGTCGCCTACACGGTGGCGGAACCCGGTTACGACCGGGCCGCGCTCGGCGCCCACCTGGGCCGCACCCTGCCCGACTACATGGTGCCCGCGGCGATCGTCGAACTGACCGAACTGCCGCTCACCGCGATCGGCAAGCTCGACCGCAAGGCGCTGCCCGCACCCGAGTTCGGCAGCGCCGGCGGCCGGGCCGCCGCGAACACCGAAGAGGAGATCCTGGTCCGGCTGTTCACCCAGACCCTGGGGCTGCCCGAGGGGGCCGTCGACGCGGACAGTGCGTTCTTCGATCTCGGCGGCGACAGCATCATGGCCATCCAACTGGTCAGCGCCGCCCGCCGGGAGGGCCTCAGGATCACCGGCGCCGACGTCTTCACGCACCGGACCGTCGCCGAACTCGCCCGGGCCGCAGCGGTGGCCGAGGAGCCCGGGGGCGCCGAACCGGATGAGCCCGTCGGCGAGTTGCCCGCCTGGCCGATGCTGCACTGGCTGGCCGAGCGGCGGGTCCCGGTGGACCGGTTCAACCAGACCACCGTGCTGCGCGCGCCCGCCGAGCTCGACCTGGACCGGCTGCACTCCGTGATCGGGGCGCTGCTCGCCCGCCACGACAGCCTGCGGCTCACGGTGGCCGTCAACGACCCCGGCGACGCGGCCACTTGGCGCGTCGAGGTCCCCGAGCCGGATGCCGTACGGGCCGAGGACCGGGTGCGCAGGGTGGATGCCACGGACCTCTCCGAGGCCGAACTGACCGAGGCGGTACGCGCCCACGGCGAGGCGGCCGTCGGCCGGCTCTCCCCGGCCGACGGCGCCATGGTGGAGATCGTCTGGTTCGACCGTGGCGAGCGGCACGGGCTGCTCCTGGTCGCCGTCAACCACCTGGCCATCGACGGGGTTTCCTGGCGCATCCTGCTGCCCGACCTGTTCCGGGCGTGGGGTGATGTGCTGGCAGGCCGCGAGCCCGAGCTCGACTCCGGCGGCACCTCACTGCGCCGCTGGGCCGAGCGGGCCACGGAGCGCGCCGCCGCGCCGCGCACCCTGGCCGAACTCGACCACTGGACCGGCACGTTGCGGCGGGGACGCACCAAGCTGGGCTCGCGCCCGCTGGACCCGGCGGTGGATGTGCTCGCCGACGCGCGGCGGCTGCGCCGCACGCTGCCGACCCAGGTCACCGGGCACCTGCTCACCACGGCCCCGGCCGTGGTCGGGGCGGGCGTGGACGACGTCCTGCTCGCGGGTCTCGCCCTGGCCGAGGCTCGCAGGCGCCGCGACACCCACGCTTCCGTCCTGATCGATGTGGAGAGCCACGGCCGCGGACGCGAGGGCGTCTCGGACCTGTCCCGCACCACCGGCTGGTTCACCGCCCTGTACCCGGTGCTCCTGGACACCGCAGGCGTCGATCTCGACGAGGCGTTCGCGGGCGGCCACGCCGCCGGCACCGTCCTCAAGCACGTCAAGGAGCAGCTGCGGGCCGTGCCTTCGGAAGGCCTGGGCTACGGGCTGCTGCGCTACCTCAACCCGGAGACCGCGGCCGCTTTCGAAGGACTCGGCAGCGCCGGGATCGGCTTCAACTACCTGGGCCGGTTCCTGCCCGGGGAGACCGGCGACTGGTCGGTGGCCTCCGACGCCCCGCGCCCCGACGGCGAGGACCCGGCGACCCCGCTGGCCCACGCCGTCGAGATCAACGCGTACATCGAGGAGAGCGCCGACGGGCCGCGTCTGGGGGCGACGTGGACGTATGCCGCCTCAGTCCTCACCGAGGACGAGGTCGGCGCGCTCGCCGACGGCTGGTTCGAGGCGCTGACCGCTCTGGTGGAGCACGCCCAGCGGCCCGACGCGGGCGGCCTGACCCCCACCGACGTGGGGCTTATAGAGATCACACAGAGCGAGATTGAAGAGTTCGAGGACGAACTGGCCTCGGACTGGGAGATTTGAAGTGGCGAGAACTCCACGCACAGTCGATGACATCCTGCCCCTCTCCCCGCTCCAGAGCGGTCTGCTGTTCCACAGTGTCTTCGACGAGGCGACGCCGGACATCTACACCGTCCAGTCCACCTTCCACCTGGCCGGCCCGCTGGACGCGGGCCGCGCCCGGGAAGCCGCCGAGGCCCTGCTGCGCCGGCACGCGAGCCTGCGGGTGGCGTTCCGCCAGCGCAAGGACGGAGGGTGGGTGCAGATCGTCGCGGCCCGGTACAAGCTGCCGTGGACCGAGATCGATCTGTCCCACCTCTCCGAGGAGGTGGCCGATTCGGAGGCCCGCCGGGCCACGCTCGCCGATCGTGAGCAGCGCTTCGACACCGGCCGTCCGCCGCTGATCCGGTTCACCCTGATCCGGCTCGGCGACGAGAGCCACCGCCTGGTCCTCACCATCCACCACACGGTGCTCGACGGCTGGTCCCTGCCGACGCTGCTGAAGGAGTACCACGCCCTGTACCTCTCGGGCGGGGACGCCAAGGGGCTGCCGTCGGTGGCCCCCTACCGGGACTATCTCGCCTGGCTCTCCCGCCAGGACGCGGACGCCTCGCGCGCCGCCTGGGACACCATGCTCGACGGACTGACCGCCCCCACCCTGGTGGCCGGCACCACCGAGCACACCCCGCAGGACCCCGGACGCCACGAGTTCGGGCTCACCGAGGAGCAGACCGGGGCGCTGACGGCCCGGGCCCGCTCCGCGGGCGTCACCGTCAACACCGTGGTGCAGGCCGCCTGGTCGCTCGTGCTCGCCGGCCTGACCGGCACCGATGACGTGGTCTTCGGCGTCACCGTCAACGGCCGCCCGGCCGAGCTGCCCGGCATCGAGTCCATGGTCGGCCTGTTCATCAACACCCTGCCGCTGCGCATCAGGCTGCGCCCCGAGCAGACCGCCGGCGAACTGCTCGGCCGGGTGCACCGCGCCCAGGCCGAGCTGATCGCCCACCAGTACCTGGGCCTGTCGGAGGTGCAGCACCGCACCGGGCTGGGCCCGCTCTTCGACACCTCCGTCGTCTTCGAGAACTTCCCCTTCGAATCCGGACCCGCGGTCTCCGACGAGGCCGACCCGCTGCGGGTGGTGGGCGCCGAGAGCCACTCGGCGAACCATTTCCCGCTCAGCCTCGTCGGGATGCCGCAGGACGCCCTGCGCTTCAAGCTGTTCCACCAGCGCGACCTCTTCGACGATGCGGCCGCCGTAGCGATCGGCGAGCGGTTCCTCGCCCTCCTCGACACGCTGGTGAGCGAGCCGGAGCGGCCGCTCGGCCGGATCGACGTCATCGGTGCGGACGAAACCGCCCGCGCTCTGGCCGCGGCGGCAGGACCCGCCGGCCTCGCGGCGGATGCCGAACTGCCCACCCTGCCCGAGCTGTTCACCGCCCAGGCCGCGGCCACCCCGGACGCCCCCGCCGTCCGTGCCGGGGACCAGGTCCTGACGTACCGGCAACTCGACGCCCGGGCCAGCTTCGTGGCCCGCACGCTGATCGAGCGCGGGGTCCGACCCGGCCGGACGGTGGCCGTGCTGCTGCCGCGCGGCATCGACCTCGTGGTGGCGCTGCTCGGCGTCGCCAAGTCCGGCGGCGCCTACATACCGCTCGACCCGGAGCACCCGGCCGAGCGGATCGCGGCGGTGCTCGCCGACGCCGACCCCGTGCTCGCGCTGACCGAGCCCGGCGCACAGCTCCCCGGGCTGTCCGGCGTGGCGACGCTCGCCGTCACCGACGAGGAGACCGCCTCCTTCACGGCGGCGCCGCACCCGCACGACCCGGCCTACCTGATCTTCACGTCCGGCTCCACCGGCCGCCCCAAGGGCGTCGTCGTCGAGCACCGCTCGCTGGGTGCCTACCTCCTGAGGGCACGTCAGGCCTATCCGGACGCCGCAGGCCTCACCCTCGTGCACTCCTCGGTCACCTTCGACCTCACCGTGACCGGCCTGTACACCCCGCTGGTCTCCGGCGGCTGTGCCCACTTGTCCGAACTCCCGGACGCCGTCGGCGGCCCCCGCCCCACCTTCCTCAAGGGCACCCCCAGCCACCTGGAGCTGCTCGACACCCTGCCGACGTCAGTCTCCCCGTCCGGCACCCTCGTCCTCGGCGGCGAGGCGCTGCGCGGTGAAGCCCTGCGCGCCTGGCGCGCGGCGCACCCGGACGCCACGGTGATCAACGCGTACGGGCCCACCGAAGCCACCGTCAACTGCCTGGAGTTCCGCATCGAGCCGGGCACCGAACCGGCCGACGGACCCGTCCCGATCGGCCGCCCCTTCGCCGACACCCGCGCCTACGTCCTGGACGCGGCCCTTCGCCCCGTCGCTCCCGGTGTCGCCGGCGAGCTGTACATATCCGGCGTCGTCCTCGCACGCGGCTACCTCGGCCGCCCGGACCTCACCGCCGAGCGCTTCGTCGCCGACCCGTACGGCCCGCCCGGTGCCCGCATGTACCGCACCGGTGACCTCGCCCGCCGCCGCCCGGACGGCACCTTCGTCTACGCCGGCCGCGCCGACGACCAGATCAAGCTGCGCGGCTTCCGCATCGAGCCCGGCGAGATCGAGGCCGCGGCCGCCGTACATCCCGACGTCACCCGGGCCGCGGTCCTCGCCCGCGAGGACCGGCCGGGCGATGCCCGCCTGATCGCCTGGGTGACCCCCGAGACCGTGGACACCGAAGCGCTGCGCGCGCACCTCGCCGACGCCCTGCCCGCCTACATGGTCCCGGCCGCGATCGTCGCCCTGCCCGCGATGCCGCTGACCCCCAACGGCAAGGTGGACCGCAAGGCGCTGCCCGCCCCGGAGGAGACCGCGACCGCGCTGCCCGTCCAGCGCGCCCTGCGGGACCCGCGCGAGGAACTCGTCCGCGAGCTGTTCGCCGGTGTCCTCGGCCTGGCCGGCGTAGGCCCCGACGACGACTTCTTCGAGCTCGGCGGCCACTCCCTGCTCGCCATCCGGCTCGTCAGCCGACTGCGCGCGAGCCTGGGCGTCGAACTCTCCGTCAAGCACCTGTTCCGCAACCCAACCCCGGCCGCCCTGGTCCGCTCCCTGGGCGAGGCCGAGGGCGCACGCCCGCCGCTCGTCCGCACGGAGCGCCCCGAGCGCCTGCCGCTCTCCTACGGCCAGCAGCGCCTGTGGTTCCTGCACCGGATGGAGGGACCGAACCCGGTCTACAACCTGGCCTCCGCGCTGCGCCTGACCGGCCCGCTCGACCACGACGCCCTGCGCGCGGCCTACGCCGACGTCGTGCAGCGCCACGAGAGCCTGCGGACGGTCATCGCCGAGGACGAGCAGGGCGCCCACCAGGTCGTCCTGGCCGACGTGCGCCCCGAGCCGGTCCATGTGCGCTGCACCGAGGGGGAGTTGGCGGAGCTGCTCGCCGAGCACGCCCGGCACCCCTTCGACCTGTCCACCGAGATCCCGCTGCGGCTCTTCCTGTACGAACTCGCCGAGGACCGGCACGAACTCCTCGTCCTGCTGCACCACGTGGCCGGCGACGGCTGGTCCACCCCGCTGCTCACCCGCGACCTGACCCGCGCGTACGCCGCCCGGGTCGCGGGCGAGGCCCCGCAGTGGGAGGAACTGCCCGTCCAGTACGCCGACTTCGCGCTGTGGCAGCACGAGCTGATGGGCTCCGAGGACGATCCGGACAGCCGCGCCTCGCGGCAGCTCGCCTTCTGGCGCGAGACCCTCGACGGTCTGCCCGAGGAACTCGCCCTGCCCACCGACCGGCCGCGCCCCGCCGTCGCCTCCTACCGCGGCGACAACGTGGCGATCACCGTCCCGGCCGCGCTGCACCGCGCCGTCGCCGAGTGCGCCCGGGCCACCGACGCCACCGTGTTCATGGTGGTCCAGGCCGCGCTCGCGGTGACCCTGTCCCGGCTCGGCGCCGGTGACGACATCCCGCTCGGCTCCCCGGTGGCGGGCCGCCTCGACGAGGCGCTCGACAACCTCGTCGGTGACTTCATCAACACGCTGGTGCTGCGCACCGACGTCAGCGGCGATCCGACCTTTTCCGAACTCCTCACTCGGGTACGGGAGTTGGACCTCGCCGCCTGGTCCCACCAGGACCTGCCCTTCGAGCGGCTCGTCGAGGTGCTCAACCCCGCCCGCTCCCTTGCCCGTTCCCCGCTGTTCCAGACCCTGCTCGCCTTCAACAACACCGGCGACCGCGCCGGTTCGAGGCCGGCCGAGGCCCGGCTCGGCGACCTCGCGGTGACCGCCCGCGGTGGTGTCGGCAGCGGTGTCGCCAAGTTCGACCTCGCGTTCAACCTGCGCGAACGGCACACCGCGGACGGTGCCACGGACGGCATGACCGGCATCCTCGAGTACGCCGGTGACCTCTTCGACCACACCACCGCCGAGCGCCTGGTGGACCGCTTCGTCACCGTCCTGGCCCGCCTGGTCGCGGAGCCCGACCAGCGCATCGCCGCCGTCGACGTACTGCTCGACGGAGAGCGCGCGGCCGCCCTCACCAGCCCGGCCGACACCGCCCGCCCGGCCCAGGACCGCTGGTTCCTGGACCGCTTCGAGCAGCACGCCGCCGAAAGCCCCGACGCGCCCGCCGTGTCTTCCGGCGCGGCCACGCTCAGCTACGCCGAGCTCAACGCCCGGGCCAATGCACTGGCCCGCCTGCTGATCGAGCGCGGCGCCGCCCCGGAGCGCTTCGTGGCCGTCGCCCTGCCGCGCACCACAGAGCTGCTCGTCACGCTGCTCGCCGTCCAGAAGACCGGTGCCGGCTACCTGCCGATCGACACCATCTTCCCCGCGGACCGCATCAGCCGGATGATCACGGACGCCGACCCGGCCGTCCTCGTCACCACAGGGGAGCTGCTGCCCGGCCTGCCCGCCGTCGCCGTACCCACCGTCCTCAGAGACTGTGTCACCGAAGAGGCCGACCTCTCCCGATACGAGGACACCGACCTCGACGTCCGCGTCCCGGCCACCGGCGCCGCGTACGTCCTGCACACCTCCGGGTCCACCGGCGTCCCCAAGGGTGTGGTGGTGCCCCGCGTCGCCCTGGACAACTTCCTTCGGGCGATGGCCGACCGGTGCGCCGCGACCGCGGACGACCGCCTCCTCGCGGTCACCACCATCGGGTTCGACATCGCGGCCCTGGAGCTCTACCTGCCGCTGGCCTGCGGCGGCAGTGTCGTCATCGCCGGGCCCGACACCGTCCGCGACCCGGAGGCGCTGCGCGCCGCCGTCACCCGCCACGGCATCACGCTCATGCAGGCCACCCCAACTCTGTGGCGGGCCGCCACCGGACGGGACGCCTCGTTCCTCGCCGGCGTCCGCGTCCTGGTGGGCGGCGAGGCACTGCCCGCCGACCTGGCCGCGACGCTGACCGGCGCCGCGCAGTCCGTCCTGAACGTGTACGGCCCCACCGAGACCACCGTCTGGTCCACCGCCGCCCAGATCACCGACCCGGCCGGCATCCATCTCGGCGAGCCGCTCGACAACACCGGTGTGTACGTCCTGGACGACCTGCTGCGCCCGGTCGCGCCCGGTGTACCGGGTGAGCTGTACCTGTCCGGCGCCGGACTCGCCCGCGGTTACCTCGGCCAATCGGGCCGCACCGCCGAGCGGTTCGTGCCCGACCCGTTCGGCGCCGCCGGCACCCTGATGTACCGCACCGGTGACGTCGTCCGTCGCACCGCACAGGGCCGCCTCGTCTATGTCGGCCGCGGTGACCAGCAGGTCAAGCTGCGCGGCTTCCGTATCGAGACCGGCGAGGTCGAGGCCGTGCTCGCCGCCCACGCGGACGTCACGGCCGCGGCTGTCGGCGTACGCCCCGACGCGGCCGGCGGACCCCGCCTGGTCGCCTGGGTGGTGACCGACCTGGACCCGCTCGCGCTGCGTGCCCATGTGGCCGCCGCCGTCCCCGAGTACATGGTCCCCGGCGCCTTCGTGCTGCTGCCCGAGCTGCCGCTGACCGCAAACGGCAAGCTGAACCGGGCCGCGCTGCCCGACCCGGCCGAGACCCACGACACCGCGGGGCGGCCGCCGCGCTCCCCGCAGGAGGAGATCCTCTGCGGCCTGTTCGCGGAGATCCTCAGCCGGCCCCGGGTCTCCATCGACGACGACTTCTTCGCCGTCGGCGGCCACTCGCTGGCCGCGATGCGCCTGGTCGGCCGCATCCGCTCGGTCCTCGACGTGGACCTGCCGATCAGCGTCCTGTTCGAGGCGCCCACGGTCGCCGCCCTCGCCGCCCGCGTCACCGGGGCGAGCGCGAGCCGCGCGCCGCTGGTGGCCGGACCCCGCCCGGAGCGCCTGCCCGCCTCGCCGGCCCAGCAGCGCCTGTGGTTCCTCGGCCGCTTCGAGGAGCCGGGCAGCCCCACGTACAACGTGCCCGTGGTGCTGCGCCTGACCGGCACCCTCGACCGGGACGCGCTGGCCGCGGCCCTCACCGACGTCGTCACCCGTCACGAGACCCTGCACACGGTCTTCGCCGAGGACGCCGAGGGCCCGCACCAGATCATCCTCGACCCCCGGCCGGTCCCGACGACGGTGTGGCCCGCCACCGTGGAGGAACTGCCCGCCCTGCTCACCGAAGCCGCCCGGATCGGCTTCGACCTCGCCTCGGACATCCCACTGCGCGCCCACCTGTTCGCCCTGGGGCGTGGGTCGGAGGTGCCTTCTGCCCCAGCCCCCGACGAGCACGCCCTGCTGCTCGTCATGCACCACATCGCGGGCGACGGCGGCTGGTCGGTTCCACTGCTCGTCAAGGACCTCGCCACCGCGTACGCGGCCCGGCACGGCGGCACCGCACCGGCCTGGCAGCCACTGGCCGTCCAGTACGCCGACTACACCCTGTGGCAGCGCGAGGTGCTCGGCTCCGCCGAGGACCCGGACAGCGAGCTGGGCCGCCAACTCGCCCACTGGCGCGAGGAATTGGCCGACCTGCCGGAGGAACTCACCCTGCCCGCCGACCGTCCGCGCCCCCGCCGGGGCACCGGTCAGGGCGCCGACCTGCGCTTCCACATCCCCGCGGAGCTGCACGCCGAGCTGGAGTCCCTGGCCCAGAAGCACCGGGCGAGTCTGTTCATGGTGGTCCAGGCCGCGCTCGCGGTGACCCTGTCCCGGCTCGGCGCCGGCGACGACATCCCACTCGGCACCCCCAGCGCGGGCCGCGTCAACGAGGCGCTCGACGGCCTCATCGGCTTCTTCGTCAACACGCTGGTGCTGCGCACCGACCTGTCCGGCGACCCCTCGTTCACCGAGGTGCTCGACCGGGTCCGCACCACCTCCCTGAACGCGTACGCGCACCAGGACGTGCCGTTCGAGCGGCTTGTGGAGGCCCTCAACCCGGACCGCTCGCTGGGCCGGCACCCACTCTTCCAGACGATGGTCACCTGGAACCACGCCGGCCACGACACCACGGGGCGGCTCGCCGAAGACCTGCCCGACCTGCGCATGCGCGTCGGCGAGGTCGGCACCGGCGTGGCCACCTTCGACCTGCTGTTCGCCTTCTCCGACCTGCGCACCGAGCGCGGCGCCCCGGACGGTCTGACCGTCCGCCTGGAGTACGCGACCGACCTGTACGACCCGGCCACGGCCGAGCTGTTCGCCGCCGGCCTGCTCGCGGTCCTCACCGCGGTCGCCGCCGACGCCGAACGTCCCGTGCACCGCGTCGACGTGCTGCCCGAGGCCGCCCTCGCCGAGCTGTGCACCGCGTCGCAGGGTGCCCGGCCACGTCCGTACCGGCCGCTCGCCCGGCTCCTCGCCGAGCAGGCCGCCCGAACCCCCGACACGGTCGCCGTCACCGACGACCGGGGCAGCCTCACGTACCGCGAACTGCACGAGCGGGCTCGTGCCCTGGCCGTCGAGCTGCGGGGCCTCGGGCTCGGCCCCGAGGACCGGGTCGCGGTCGCCCTGCCGCGCGGCACCGACCTGGCCGTCGCCCTCGTCGCCGCCCTCACCGCGGGCCCCGCGTATGTGCCGGTCGATCCGGAACTTCCGGCCGAGCGGATCGCGTTGATGCTCGCCGACACCCGGCCCGGGGCGCTGATCACCACCGCCGTGATCGACGCGGAGCTGCCTGCCTTCGACGTCACCCGGCTCCTCGTCGAGGAGCCGCGGCCGGCGGCCGACCCGGCGACGGCCTTCCCGGCCGCGCTGCCCGACCACCCCGCCTACGTGATCTACACCTCCGGCTCCACCGGGCGCCCCAAGGGCATCGTGATGCCGCACCGCGCCCTGGCCGGGCTGCTCGACTGGCACGAGCGGGCGGTGCCCGGCGATGTCGGCACCGTGGTGGCCCAGTTCACCGCCGTCGGCTTCGACGTGTCCGTGCAGGAGATCCTCTCCACGCTCCTGTCCGGCAAGACCCTCGCGGTCTGCCCCGAGGACACCCGCCGCGATCCGCGCGAGCTGGCCCGCTGGCTGGCACAGCAGCGGGTGGCCGAGCTGTACGCCCCGAACCTGGTCATCGACGGCGTCCTGGAGGCCGCCCGCGAGTGCGGCGCCGACCTGTCCGGGCTGCGCCACCTCGTCCAGGCCGGCGAGGCCCTGACCCTGCGCGAGCCGGTCCGCGCCCACCACGCGCAGGCCCCGACGCTGCTGCACAACCACTACGGCCCGGCCGAGACCCATGTGGTCACCGCGTGGACGCTGCCCGCCGACGTGGCCGACTGGCCGGACACCCCGCCCATCGGCCGCCCGGTGGACGGCGTCGGCGTCCGCGTCCTGGACGCGGGTCTGCTGCCCGTGCCGCCCGGCGTGGTCGGTGAACTGCACCTGTCCGGCGAAGCGTTGGCGCGCGGCTACCTCGGCCGACCCGACCTGACCGCCGAGCGGTTCGTCGCCGACCCGTACGGTCCCGCGGGTTCCCGCATGTACCGCACCGGCGACCTGGCCCGGACGACCGCCGACGGCGACCTCGTCTACGTCGGCCGCGCCGACCACCAGGTCAAGATCCGCGGCTTCCGCGTCGAGCCCGGCGAGATCGAGGCCGCGCTGACCGCCCACGCGGAGGTGACCCGGTGCGCCGTCGTGGTCCGCGAGGACACCCCCGGCGACAAGCGCCTGGTCGCCTACGTGGTGGCCGACCGGGACCGCACGGCCCCGGCCGCCGCCACGCTGCGCGCCCACCTCGCGAGCCGACTGCCGGCCCACATGGTGCCTGCCGCGTACGTCCTCCTCGACGAGCTGCCGCTGACCCGCACCGGCAAGCTGGACCGGGCGGCGCTGCCGGCCCCGGCCCACGAGACGGACACCGCCGCGCGCGCCCCGCGCACGGCGCGCGAGGAGGCCCTGTGCGGTCTGTTCGCCGAGGTGCTCGGACTTCCGGCGGTCGGCGTCGACCAGGACTTCTTCGACCTGGGCGGCCACTCCCTGCTCGCCACCCGCCTGGTGGCCAGGATCCGCACCGTCCTCGGCGTCGAACTCGCCGTCCGCGGCCTGTTCGAGGAACCCACCCCGGCCGGGCTCGCCGCCCTCCTGGACCAGGCCGAGGGCGCCCGCCGCGCCGTGACGCGCCGCGAGCGGCCCGAGCGGATCCCGCTCTCGCCCGCCCAGCGCCGGCTGTGGTTCCTGCACCGCCTGGAGGGACCGAGCGCGACCTGGAACATGCCCACGGCCCTCAGGCTCACCGGTGCCCTCGACGAGGACGCCCTCGGCGCGGCCCTCGCGGACGTCGTCACCCGGCACGAGTCGCTGCGCACCGTCTTCGCCGACTCCGCAGACGACGGCCACCAGCTGATCCGTACGCCCGAGGAGACCCTCGCCGCCCTCGGCGCCCTGCACGCCGCCGAGGTGGCACCCGCGGATCTCACGGACCGGCTCACCGAGGCGGCATCCCGCCCGTTCGACCTGGCCGCCGAGCCGCCACTGCGGGTCACCCTGCTGCGCACCGGCCCGCAGGAGCACGTGCTGCTGCTCCTGCTCCACCACATCGCCACCGACGGCTGGTCGGCACCCGTGCTCGCCCGGGACCTCACCGAGGCGTACGCGGCCCGGCAGGCCGGTGAAGCGCCCGGCTGGACCGAACTGCCGGTCCAGTACGCCGACTACACGCTGTGGCAGCGGGACGTACTCGGCTCCGAGACCGACCCGGACAGCATCGCCGCACGCCAACTCACCTACTGGAAACAGGCGTTGGCGGAGCTGCCCGAGGAACTGGCCCTGCCCGCCGACCGCCCCCGGCCCCCGGCCGCCTCGCACCGCGGCGACGCCGTGCCCTTCCACGTCCCCGCCGACCTGCACACGGGCCTCGCCGCTCTCGCGGGCGAGAGCCGGGCCAGCCTCTTCATGGTGGTCCAGGCGGCCTGGGCCACCCTGCTGTCCAAGCTGGGAGCGGGCGAGGACATCCCGATCGGCACGCCGATCGCGGGACGCACGGACGAGGCCCTGGACGACCTGGTCGGCTTCTTCGTCAACACCCTCGTGCTGCGCGCCGACCTGTCCGGCAACCCCGGCTTCACCGAGCTGGTGGACCGGGTGCGCGAGACCTCGCTCGCGGCCTACGCCCACCAGGACGTACCGTTCGAGCGTCTTGTGGAGGTGCTCAACCCGGCCCGGTCGCTGGCCCGCCACCCGCTGTTCCAGACCATGCTGATGTGGAACAACAACGACGACCGCGTCGCGGACCGGTTCCCCGGCCTGACCGCCGAGACGCTGCCGCTCGGCACCAGGGTCGCCAAGTACGACCTCACCCTGGCCCTCAAGGACGCCTACACCGCCGACGGTGACCCGGCCGGCCTCCACGGCCACCTGGAGTTCGCCGCGGACCTGTTCGACCGGGCCACCGCCGAGAGCTTCGTGGAGCGGTTCACGCGGGTACTGCGCACGGTGGTGGAGGCGCCGGGAACACCGGTGTCGGACGTGGACGTGATGGCCCCGGGTGAACGGGAGAGGGTTCTCGGTGAGTGGAACGACAGCGACCGCGAGGTCCCGGACGCCTCGCTCGCGGAGCTCTTCGCCGACCGTGTGGCGGTTTCGCCTGAGGCGTCTGCTCTGGTCCTCGGTGATGTGGCGGTCTCGTACGGGCAGTTGAACGCCCGGGCGAACCGACTGGCGCACTGGCTGATCGAGCGGGGTGCGGGTCCGGAGCGTCTGGTGGCCGTCGCCCTGCCGCGGTCGGTGGACCTGGTGGTCTCGCTGCTCGCGGTACTGAAGTCGGGGGCCGGGTACGTACCCGTGGATCCGGAGTTCCCGCAGGAGCGGATCGCGTACGTCCTTCAGGACGCGGATCCGGTGCTGACGCTGACCGAGGACGTACTCGCCCAGGCGGATCTGTCAGGCTGTGCGTCCAACGACCCGGTGATTGCGGGGCGTTCGGGCGAGCAAGCCGCGTATGTGATCTATACGTCGGGGTCGACGGGGCGCCCGAAAGGCGTGACCGTGTCGCAGGCGGCGCTGGTCAACTTCCTGACGGCGATGCAGGACCGCTTCACGCTCACCGGAGACGACCGTCTCGCCGCGGTCACGACCGTCGGATTCGACATCGCGGGCCTGGAGCTGTTCCTGCCGCTGCTGCACGGCGCCCAGGTCGTGCTGGCGCCACGGGAGATCGTCCGCGACCCCGCCGCATTGGCGGCCCTGATCGAGGAGTCGGGCGCGACGATCGTCCAGGCCACTCCGAGCCTGTGGCACGCCCTGGTCGAGACCGGCGCGGTGCCGGCGGGAGTGCGGGTCCTCGTGGGCGGTGAGGCGCTGCCCGCTTCGCTGGCTCGCACGCTCGCCGAAGGCAGCCGGCCGGTGACGAACCTGTACGGCCCGACCGAGACCACCATCTGGTCCACCGCTGCGGAGGTGGATGCCTCCGGGGAGGTGTCGATCGGGGCTCCGATCGCCAACACCAGGGTGTACGTGCTGGATTCGGGCCTGCGTCCGGTCCCGGTGGGTGTGGCGGGCGAGTTGTACATCGCGGGCTCCGGTCTGGCCCGCGGTTACCACCGCAGGCCCGGCCTGTCCGCGGAGCGCTTCGTCGCCGACCCGCACGGCCCGGCGGGTACGCGGATGTACCGCACCGGAGACCTGGTGCGCCGTACGGCCGATGGACGCCTCGACTATCTCGGCCGCACCGACTTCCAGGTCAAGGTCCGCGGTTTCCGTATCGAGTTGGGGGAGATCGAGGCCGCCGTCCTCGACCACCCGGACGTGACCCGCACCGCCGTCCTCGTCCGCGAGGACTCCCCCGGCGACAAGCGCATCGTCGCCTACGTCGTCCCCGCCCCGTCCGGGGCCCCGGACGGGGACGTGCTGCGCAAGCACGTGGCGACGAGCCTGCCCGACTACATGGTCCCCGCTGCGTTCGTCACCCTCGACGGGCTGCCGCTGACTCCCAACGGCAAGCTCGACCGCACCGCCCTGCCCGCCCCCGCGCTGGGCGCGCTCGGCGAGGGACGCGCGCCGCGCACCCCGCGGGAAGAGACCCTGTGCGGGCTGTTCGCCGAGGTCCTCGGCGTCGCCGAAGTGAGCATCGACGACGACTTCTTCGCCCTCGGCGGCCACTCGCTGCTCGCGAACCGGCTGGCCGCCCGGGTCCGATCCGCTCTCGGCAAGGAAATGAGCATCCGCGGCTTCTTCGAAAAGCCCACTGTCGCCGCCCTGGCCGAAAGCCTCGAAAGCATGCAGACCACCACCACCCGTCCCGCGCTGCGCCGCCGTACCGGGAACAAGGAGAACTCGTGACCACGCTGTCCTTCTCGCAGCGCCGCCTGTGGTTCCTCAACCAGTTGGACGGCCCGAGCGCGATCTACAACATCCCCACCGCCCTGCGGCTCTCCGGCGCCCTCGACCGGGACGCCCTCGCCGCCGCCCTCACCGACGTGGTCACCCGCCACGAGACCCTGCGGACGGTGCTTGCCGACGGGTCCGAGGGACCCCACCAGGTCGTCCTTGCCGCAGACGCCGACGCCGCCACGCCCGCCCTCACGGTGGTGCCCACCGACGAGGCCGGCCTGGACCAGGCCCTGGAGAACGCGGCCCGGCACGAGTTCGACCTGCTCGGTGAGACCCCGATCCGCTGCACCCTGTTCCAGCTCGCGCCGGACGAACACGTCCTGCTGGTGCTGCTGCACCACGTGGCGGGCGACGGCTGGTCGATCCCCGTCCTCGTCCGCGACCTACTCGGCGCGTACGCGGCGCGGCAGGCCGACCGGGCACCTCGCTGGGACGAACTGCCCGTCCAGTACTCGGACTTCACCGTCTGGCAGCAGGAGCTGCTCGGCTCCGAGGACGACCCCGACAGCGTGATCAGCCGGCAGCTCGCCTACTGGCGTGACACCCTCGCCGATCTGCCGGAGGAGCTCGGCCTGCCGACCGACCGGCCCCGCCCGGCGACCGCCACCCACCAGGGCGACACCCTGCCCCTCGCGGTACCGGCCGACGTGCACGCACGCCTCCTGGAGCTGGCGCGGGAGAATCGCGCCAGCCTGTTCATGGTCGTCCAGGCCGGCCTCGCCGCCCTGCTGTCCAAACTGAGCGGCAGCACCGACGTCCCGATCGGCACCCCGATCGCGGGCCGCACCGACGAGGCCCTGGACGACCTGGTCGGCTTCTTCGTCAACACCCTCGTCCTGCCCGCGGATCTGTCCGGCACGCCCACGTTCCGGGAGCTGCTCGACCGGGTCCGGGACGCCGACCTGCACGCGTACGAACATCAGGACGTGCCCTTCGAGCGGCTCGTGGAGGTGCTCAACCCGCCCCGGGCGATGGCCCGCCACCCCCTCTTCCAGACCCTGCTGACCTGGAACGACAACGACCAGCGGCAGGCCCGCACAGCCGCCGCCGAACTGCCGGGCCTCACCGTTCGCGGGCACACGGCCGAGACCCGTACCGCCCGCTTCGACCTCTCCTTCACGGTCGAGGAGCGCCAAGCGTCCTCCGGTGCGCCGGAGGGCCTGAGCGGCGCCCTGAACTACAGCACGGACCTGTTCGACCGAGCCACCGCCGAGCGCATCGCCGAGCGGTTCAGCCGCGTCCTCGCGGCGGTGGCCGCCGACCCGGACGCACCGGTGGCCCGCGTGGACCTGCTCACCCCCGCCGAGCGGCACGAGGTCCTGGAGCGCGCCAACGCGACCTCCAGGGACGTCGAACCGTCCTGCGTCGCCGAGCTGTTCTCGGCGCGCGCGGCGTCCATGCCCGAGGCGCCGGCCCTCGTCCTCGGTGAAGTGGCGATTTCCTACGGAGAGTTGAACATCCGGGCGAACCGGCTCGCGCACTGGCTGATCGAGCAGGGTGCGGGTCCGGAGCATCTGGTGGCCGTCGCCCTGCCGCGGTCGCCGGAGCTCGTCGTCGCCCTTCTCGCGGTCCTCAAGTCGGGTGCCGGATACGTCCCCGTGGACCCGGAGTTCCCGCAGGAGCGTGTCGCGTACATCCTCCAGGACGCGGATCCGGTCCTGACACTGACCGAGGACGTACTCGCCCAGGCGGATCTGTCAGGCTGTGCGTCCAACGACCCGGTGGTTGCGGAACGTTCGGGCCAGCAGACCGCGTACGTGATCTATACGTCGGGATCGACGGGCCGCCCGAAGGGCGTCACCGTCCCGCAGGCGGCGCTGGTGAACTTCCTGACGGCGATGCAGGACCGCTTCGCGCTGACCGAGGACGACCGCCTCGCCGCGGTGACCACGGTCGGATTCGACATCGCGGGCCTGGAGCTGTTCCTGCCACTGCTGCACGGCGCCCAGGTCGTACTGGCCCCCAGAGACATCGTCCGCGACCCTGCAGCGCTGACAGACCTGGTGCGCGAGACGCGCGCCACGATCATGCAGGCCACCCCCAGCCTGTGGCACGCCCTGGTCGAGGCCGGAGAAGTGCCGGAGTCACTGCGGGTGCTGGTCGGCGGTGAGGCCCTGCCCGCGTCCCTGGCCCGCACGCTCGCCGAGGGCGGCCGGTCGGTGACGAACCTGTACGGCCCGACCGAGACCACCATCTGGTCGACGGCGGCCGGCGTGTCCGCCTCGGGAGACGTCTCCATCGGCGCTCCGATCGCCAATACCCGTGTGTACGTGCTGGATCCAGGGCTGCGCCCGGTCCCGAACGGAGTCGCGGGTGAGTTGTACATCGCGGGCGCGGGTCTGGCGCGCGGTTACCACCGCAGGCCCGGCCTGTCCGCGGAGCGCTTCGTCGCCGACCCGCACGGCCCGGCGGGTACGCGGATGTACCGCACCGGTGACCTGGTGCGCCGTACGGCCGGGGGCGACCTGGAGTACATCGGCCGTACCGACTTCCAGGTCAAGGTCCGCGGCTTCCGCATCGAACTCGGCGAGATCGAGACCGTGATCGCCGACCACCCGGACGTCGCCCGCACCGCCGTCCTCGTCCGCGAGGACTCCCCCGGCGACAAGCGCATCGTCGCCTACGTCGTCCCCGTCGGCGCACAGAGCAGCCCCCACCACACCCTGCTGCGCAAGTACGCGGCCGCGAGCCTGCCCGAGTACATGGTCCCCGCGGCGTTCGTCACCCTCGACGGGCTGCCGCTGACCCCCAACGGCAAGCTCGACCGCGCCGCCCTGCCCGCCCCCGCCTACGGCCTGGAGAGCACCGGCCGGGCCCCGCGCACCCCGCAGGAGGAGATCCTGTGCGGCCTTTTCGCCGAGGTCCTCGGCGTCCCGCGGGTGTCGGTGGACGAGGACTTCTTCTCGCGCGGCGGCCACTCCCTGCTGGCGCTGCGGCTCATGACCCGCGTCCGCGCCACCCTCGGTGTGGACCTCCCGGTCCGGCAGCTGTTCGAGACGCCGACCGTGGCGGGCCTCGCGGAGCTGCTCGGATCCGGCGGCGCGGCCCGGCCCGCGCTCGAGGCCCGTCCCCGACCCGAGCGGGTGCCGGTCTCCTTCGCCCAGCGCCGGCTGTGGTTCCTGGGCCGCCTGGAGGGACCTACCGCCGCCCACAACATCCCCACCACACTGCGTCTTTCCGGCTCGCTCGACCGGGAGGCCCTGGCCGCGGCGCTGGCTGATGTCGTCGCCCGCCACGAGACTCTCCGTACGGTCTTCGCCGAGGACGCAGAGGGCCCCCATCAGATCGTCCTCACTCCCGAGCAGGCCCGGCCCGAGCCCCGGGTCACCCGGACCGACGAGGCCGGCCTGAACGAGGAGCTGCGCCGGGCCGCCCGCCAGGGCTTCGACCTGGCCGCCGAACCGCCGCTGCGCGCCCACCTGTTCGAGCTGAGCCCCGACGACCACGTCCTGATGCTGCTCGTCCACCACATCGCGAGCGACGGCGGCTGGTCCACCCCGGTCCTGGTCCGCGACCTCACCACCGCCTACGCCGCCCGCTGCGCCGGTGAGGCGCCCGCCTGGTCACCGCTGCCGGTCCAGTACGCCGACTACACCCTGTGGCAGCACGAGGTGCTCGGCTCCGAGGACGACCCCGACAGCCTCGTCAGCCGCCAACTCGCCCATTGGCGCGAGGCGTTGCGGGACCTGCCGGAGGAGCTGCCGCTGCCCACCGACCGGCCGCGCCCCGCCGAGAGCAGCTACCGCGGCGGCACCGTGCCGGTCGCCGTCCCGGCTGCCCTGCACAGCCGTCTGGAGCACCTCGCCCGGGAGCACCGGGCCAGCCTGTTCATGGTCGTCCAGGCCGGCCTCGCCGCCCTGCTGTCCAAGCTGAGCGGCAGCACCGACGTCCCGATCGGCACCCCGATCGCGGGCCGCACCGACGAGGCCCTGGACGACCTGGTCGGCTTCTTCGTCAACACCCTCGTCCTGCGCACCGACGTCTCGGGCGATCCGGCCTTCGCCGACCTGGTGGCCCGGGCCCGGCAGACCGACCTCGCGGCCTACGCCCACCAGGACGTGCCCTTCGAGCGGCTCGTGGAAGTGCTCAACCCGCCGCGGGCGAGGGGCCGCCACCCGCTGTTCCAGACCATGCTCGCCTTCAACAACGTCGACCAGAAGGCCGCCCTCGGCGAGGGCCGCCTGCCCGGACTGACCGTCTCCGGCGACCGGGTCGGCACCGGCGTCGCCCAGTTCGACCTGCTGCTCGCCGTCGCCGACGGCCGCGCCGACGACGGCACCCCGTCCGGGATCACCGGGCACCTCGAATACAACGAGGACCTGTTCGACCGGGCCACCGCCGAGACCCTCGTACGCCGACTGACCCTGCTGCTCGACGCCCTCGCCGAGAACCCCGAACTGCCCCTGAGCCGCATCGGGATCCTGGAGGAGGACGAGCGCCGCCGCATCCTCGGCACCTGGATCGACACCGCCCGGGACGTGCCCCACGCGACCCTGCCCGCCCTCTTCGAGGCGCAGGCCGCCCGCACCCCCGACGCTCCCGCCGTGCGCCACGGCAACCGCAGCCTGACGTACGCCGAACTCGGCGCCCGCGCCAATCAATTGGCGCGGCTCCTGATCAAGCGCGGCGCCGGACCCGAGGGCTTCGTGGGCATCGCCCTGCCGCGCACCGAACTCACCCTCGTGGCGGTGCTCGGCGTCCTCAAAGCCGGTGCGGCGTATGTGCCCATCGACCCCGGATACCCAGCCGACCGCATCACCCACCTGCTGCACGACGCCGCCCCCGGTCTGGTGCTCACCGCCCGGGACGCGCTCGACCGGCTGCCCGACGAGGGCACCGAGCGCATCGTCCTCGACGAGGCGGGCACCGAGGCCGCGCTCGCGGCTCTGCCCGCGCACGATCTGACCGACGCGGAGCGCAGCACGCCCCTGCGGCCCGTGCACGCCGCGTACGCGATCTACACCTCCGGCTCCACGGGGCTGCCCAAGGGCGTGGTGGTGCCGCACGAGAACGTCGCCGACCTGGCGGCCTGGGCGGTCGGCGAGTTCGGCGCCGACGGCATGGCCCATGTGGTGGCCTCCACCTCGCTCAACTTCGACGTCTCCGTCTTCGAGATGTTCGGCCCGCTGCTGTGCGGCGGCACCGTCGAGGTGATGCGGGACGTCCTGGAACTGGGCGATCCGGCCCACGCCGGCCGCTCGGTGTCGCTCATCAGCGGTGTCCCGTCGGCCGTCGCCCAACTCGTCGGCGACGACGGCCCGTCGGTCGCCGCCCGTGAGGTCGTCCTCGCCGGTGAGGCCGTCTCGGCCCGCGACGCCAACGCCG
This sequence comes from Streptomyces flaveus, assembly GCF_014647675.1. Taxonomy (GTDB): domain Bacteria; phylum Actinomycetota; class Actinomycetes; order Streptomycetales; family Streptomycetaceae; genus Streptomyces; species Streptomyces flaveus. The sequence goes on from NZ_BMPQ01000001.1 coordinate 385,415, forward strand.
TCGTGCAGGCCGTCGGCGCCGAACGGTTCGCCAACATCTACGGCCCCACCGAGGCCACCGTCTACGCGGCGGCCTGGTACACGCGGGGCGAGATCACCGGCGTCCCCCCGATCGGCGCGCCCCTCCGCAACACCCGGCTCTACGTCCTCGACGCGGCCCTTCAGCCGGTCCCGGTCGGGGTCGCGGGCGAGCTGTACATCGCGGGGCCGGGCCTGGCACGCGGCTACCACCGCCGACCGGGCCTGTCGGCGGAGCGGTTCGTCGCCGACCCGCACGGCCCGGCGGGCACCCGCATGTACCGCACCGGCGACCTGGTTCGCTGGAGCGCCGACGGCAACCTGGACTACCTCGGCCGCACCGACTTCCAGGTCAAGGTCCGCGGATTCCGCATCGAACTCGGCGAGATCGAGGCCACCGTCCTCGGCCACCCGGACGTAGCCCGCACCGCCGTCCTCGTCCGCGAGGACCGGCCGGGGGACAAACGGTTGGTGGCCTACGTGGTCCCGGCCACCGGCCGCACCGTGGACCGGGCGCGGCTGCGTGCCCACGTGGCCGCCGCCCTGCCCGACCACATGGTGCCCTCCGCGTTCGTCGTCCTGGACGCCCTGCCGCTGAACCCCAACGGCAAGCTGGACCGGGCCGCGCTGCCCGCACCCGAGTACGGTCCGGCCCAGGTGGGCCGGGCGCCGCGCACGCCGCAGGAGGAGATCCTGTGCGGCCTGTTCGCCGAAGTCCTCGGCGTCCCACGGGTGTTCCTCGACGACGACTTCTTCGCCCTCGGCGGCCACTCGCTGCTGGCCACCCGTCTCGCGGGCCGCATCCGCGCCACGCTCGGCGAGGAACTGACCATCCGCCAGTTCTTCGAGACGCCGACCGTGGCCGGACTCGCCGCCGCCCTCGGCTCCGGCGGCCCCACCCGCACACCGCTGGTCGCGGGCGACCGCCCCGAGCGCATCCCGCTGTCCTTCGCCCAGCAACGCCTGTGGTTTCTCGGCCGGTTCGAGGGCCGCAGCCACACCTACAACGTGCCGACCGCCCTGCGCCTCTCCGGCGCCGTGGACCGGGGCGCGCTGGCCGCCGCCCTCGCCGACCTCGTCACCCGCCACGAGACCCTGCGCACCGTCTTCGCGGAGGACGCCGAAGGGCCGTATCAGACCGTGCTCGACCCGGAGTCCGCCCGCCCGGGCCTGACGGTGCTCGACACCACCCCGGACGATCTGATCGGGGCGCTGGAGCAGCAGGCCCGGTACGCCTTCGACATCGGCGCCGAACCCCCGCTGCGGGCCGTCCTGTTCGCAGTCGGCCCCGACGAGCAGGTCCTGCTGCTCCTGGTCCACCACATCGCCACCGACGGCTGGTCGATGCCGCTCCTCGTACGTGACCTCACGGCCGCCTACACCGCCCGCTGCCGGGGCGAGGCACCCGCCTGGAGTCCACTGCCGGCGCAGTACGCCGACTACACCCTGTGGCAGCGCGACCTGCTCGGCTCCGAGGACGACCCGGACAGCCTCGTCTCGCGCCAACTCGACTACTGGCGACGGACTTTGTCCGGGCTGCCCGAGGAACTGGACCTGCCCGCCGACCGGCCCCGCCCGGCCGTCGCCTCCTACCGCGGCGATCTGCTGGACGTGAAGATCCCGGCCGAGACGCACGCCCTGCTGACCAACCTGGCCCGGGAGAGCCACGCCAGCCTCTTCATGGTCGTGCAGGCCGCCCTGGTCGCCCTGCTGTCCAAGCTGAGCGGGGCCACCGACATCCCGATCGGCACCCCGATCGCGGGCCGCACCGACGAGGCCCTGGAGGACCTGGTCGGCTTCTTCGCCAATACCCTCGTGCTGCGCACCGAGGTGGTGGCCGACGAGACGTTCACCGACCTCGTGGCCCGGGTCCGGGAGACCGACCTGACCGCCTACGCCCACCAGGACGTGCCCTTCGAACGGCTCGTGGACGTGCTCAACCCGGCCCGCTCCATGGCCCGCCACCCGCTGTTCCAGACCATGCTGACCTTCGACAACGTCGCCGCCCGCGACACCTCCGACACCACTGCCGCCGGGCATGCCGGACCGCTGCCGGACGTGGCCGCCTCCGGGCAGGACGTCGGCACCGGAGTCGCCCGCTTCGACCTGATGTTCCGGCTCGGCGAACGGCACACCGCGGACGGCACACCCGGCGGGATCGCCGGCGTCCTCGAATACGCCGCCGACCTGTTCGACCGGGAGACCGCCCGGCGCCTCGCGGACCGCCTCGTCGCCGTCCTGACGGCCGCCGCCGCCCGCCCCGACGTCCCGGTGGGCGCCCTCGACACGCTGCCCGAGAACGACCGCGGCCGCATGCTCGTCAGCTGGAACGACACCGCCCGCGACCTGCCCGTCGACCACCTGCCCGCCCTGTTCCGGGCACAGGCCGCCCGCACCCCCGACGCGCCCGCCCTCGACTTCGAGGACCTCACGCTCGACTACCGCGAGCTGGACCTGCGGTCCGACCGGCTCGCCCACGCCCTCGCCTCCCGCGGCGTCGGCGCCGAGGACCTGGTGGCCGTGGCGCTGCCCCGGACCGCGACGATGGTCGTCGCCCTGCTCGCCGTCCTCAAGGCGGGTGCGGCGTACGTGCCGATCGACCCCGAGTACCCGGCCGACCGCGTCGCCTACATGCTGGCCGACGCCGCCCCCGTCCTGCTGCTCACCGACCGCGAGACCGCCGGCGCGCTCCCCGAGGACACCGCCCCCGAGGTCCCGCGCCTGGTCCTGGACGACCCGCACACCGTCCGCGCCCTCGACGCCGTCACCGACGCCGAGGTGGCGCAGGTCCGCCGGATCGCACCGCCGCACCCGGACCACCCGGCGTACGTCATCTACACCTCCGGGTCCACCGGCCGGCCCAAGGGTGTGGTCGTCGGCCACGAGAACCTGCTCAACCTTCTGACCGCGATGCGCGACCACCTCGCGCTGACCGAGGACGACCGGCTGCTCGCCGTCACCACCATCGGCTTCGACATCTCCAACCTGGAGCTGTGGACGCCGCTCGCGCACGGCGCCCGCCTGGTCCTCGCCGCCCGCGAGACCGTCAAGGACCCGGTGGCCCTCGCCCGGCTCGTCGAGGAATCCGGCGCCACCATCCTGCAGGCCACCCCGACGGCCTGGCAGAGCCTGGTCACCACCCGCCCCGAGGCCCTGCGCGACCTCGTCAAGCTCGTCGGCGGCGAGGCGCTGCCCGGCCCGCTCGGCCGCGCCCTGCACGACCTGGGCGGCTCCCTCATCAACGTCTACGGCCCGACCGAGACCACCATCTGGTCCACAGCTGCCCGCCTGGACGCCGACACCTGCGAACGGCCGCCCATCGGACGGCCGTTGGACAACACCCGGGTCTACGTCCTGGACGCCGGACTGCGCCCGGTGGCCCCCGGCGAGGCCGGCGAGCTGTACATCGCCGGCACCGGTGTGGCCCGCGGCTATCTGAACCGGCCCGGCCTGTCCGCCGAGAGGTTCACCGCCGACCCCTTCGGCCCCGCCGGCAGCCGGATGTACCGCACCGGCGACCTGGTCCGCTGGAGTGCGGACGGCGACCTGGAGTACATCGGCCGCACCGACCACCAGGTCAAGGTGCGCGGCTTCCGTATCGAACTCGGCGAGATCGAGGCCGCGTTGACCGTCCAGGACGAGCTCGCCCAGGCAGTGGTCGTCGCCCGTGAGGACACCCCCGGCGACAAGCGCCTGGTGGCGTACACCGTACCGGACCGCGGCGACGGGACCCGTGACACCGAGCGGGAGGAGAGCCAGGTCCGCGAATGGGAGGCGGCCTACGACGCCCTCTACGGCGAGCCCGGCTCCGACAGCTTCGGCGAGGACTTCGGCATCTGGCGCAGCACGTACACCGGGGACCCCATCCCGCTGGAGCAGATGCGCGAGTGGCGCGCCGGCACCGTCGAGCGCATCCTCGCGGACCGGCCCCGCCGGGTCCTGGAGATCGGCGTCGGCACCGGCCTGATCCTCGCCCATGTGGCCCCGCACTGCGAGAGCTACTGGGGCACCGACCTGTCCGGCTCCGTCGTCGAGCGGCTGCGCGCCCAGGTCGCCGAACGGCCCGAGCTCGCCGACCGGGTGACGCTGACCACCCAGCCCGCCCACGACATCGACGGGCTGCCGCGGGGCGCCTTCGACACCGTGGTGCTCAACTCGGTGGTCCAGTACTTCCCCAGCGCCGACTACCTCACCGAGGTGCTGGCCAAGGTGACACAGCTCCTTGCCCCCGGCGGCACCGTCTTCGTCGGCGACGTCCGCAACTTGAGCACCCTGCGCGCCCTGCGCGGGGCGGTCGCCCTCACCGGGAGGGAAACCGCGCCGGAGGGCGGCGGGCGGGACCGACTGCGCGCCGGGATCGAGCGGGCGGTGGCCCGCGAGAAGGAACTGCTGCTCGCACCCGAGTGGTTCACCGAGCTGCCGGACACCCTGCCCGGCGTCAGCGGCGTGGACCTCAGGGTCCGGCGCGGCGTCCACCACAACGAACTGACCAGACACCGCTACGACGTGGTGCTGCGAACTGGCGCCGCTCCCCGCCCAGACGCGACGGACGCCCCGACCCTGACCTGGGGCGAGCGCCTGACCGGGCTCGACGAGCTGACCGCCGAACTGGCCGCGTTCCAGCCGGTGTTGAGGGTCACGGGCATCCCCAATCGGCGGGTGCAGGCCGAGGCCGCGGCCGTACGGGGCCTGTTCGACGAGGAGGCGAGGCCCGCCGGCCCTGCGGTGGACCCCGAGGAGCTGTACGCCCTCGCCGAGCGCACCGGCCACCGGGTGGCCGTCACTTGGGCAGCCGCGGACGCCGAAGCGGGCGCGCTGGACGCGATGTTCGTCGCCGCGGCACCGGATGCTCCCGTGGACCTGGCCCTGACCGGGGTCTACCGGCCGGCACCCGGGCACGACTCCAGGGATCGTGCCAACGACCCCGCCCGCCGGCGCGACGACACCGGACTCGGTCCCGTCCTGCGCGACCGGCTCAAGGAGACCCTGCCCGCGCACATGGTGCCCGCGGCCGTCGTCGTCCTGGACGCCCTGCCGCTGACCCCCAACGGCAAGGTCGACCGTGCGGCGCTGCCGGTCCCCGACTTCGGGGCATCGACCGTGGGGCGGGCCCCGACCGCCCCGCGCGAAGAGCTGATGTGCGCCCTGTTCGCCGAGGTCCTCGGCCTCGCGCGGGTGGGCCTGGACGACAACTTCTTCGAACACGGCGGGCATTCACTGCTGGCGACACGGCTGGTCGGCCGGGTCGGTGCCGTCCTCGGCACGGAGGTGCCGCTGCGCCGGCTCTTCCAGGCGCCCACCCCGGCCGAGCTGCTGCGCGACCTCGAGCCGGACGGTGAGCGCGACGGGCACGGGGTGCTGGTGCCGCTGCGCGCCTCCGGCGCCGGGGCGCCGCTGTTCTGCGTGCATCCGGCGGCCGGCCTCAGCTGGTGCTACCTCGGACTGCTCGCCCACCTGGGCCCCGAGTACCCGGTGTACGGGCTCCAGGCACGCGGCACCGACGGCGCCGAGCCGCTGCCCGTCTCGATCGAGGAGATGGCCGCCGACTACGCCGACCAGATCCGCGCGGTGGCCCCCGAGGGCCCCTACCGGCTGCTCGGCTGGTCGGTCGGCGGGACTGTCGCCCACGCGATCGCGACCGAACTGGAGCGCCACGGCGAGCGGGTGGAACTCCTTGCCGTGCTCGACGCCTACCCGGTGGCCGACGCGGCCGGCACCGAGCCGCCGTCCGAAGCCGCGATCATCGCGCGCAACCTGCGGGCGATCGGCTTCGACTTCCAGGAGCGCGAACTCACCCCGGAAACCTTCCCCATCGAGCGCTACCGGGCCTTCCTGGCGCGCGAGAACAAGGTGATGGCCCGGTTCGAGGAGCGCGAGATCCTCGCCATGAAGGACGTCTACGTGAACAACACCCGGCTCATGTGGTCCCACACCCCGGGCCGTTTCAGCGGCGACATGCTGTTCGTCACCGCACGACGCGACCAGGGGGCGCTCGCCCGCGAGCGGGGCCACCGGGCCTGGGAGGCGCACGTCGCGGGAGAGGTCGTCAACCACGACGTGGACTCGGACCATGAGGGCCTGATGACCCGGCCCGGGCCGATCGCCCACGTCGGCCGGTTGCTCGCGGAGCGCCTCGCGGCCCTCGACGACGCCGCGGCCGGGGCACGTAGAAACGGCGTAGACCCCGCCCGCAGGCTCGGCGCATGACGGCGGTTGACGAGACGACGGTTGCGGCGCCCCCCTTGCGCCGCAACCGCGACTTCCTCCTGTTGTGGACCGGCAACTGGCTGCAGTTCTTCGGCTCCCGGATGAGCAGCGTCTGCTATCCGCTGCTCGCGCTCCAGATCTCCGGCGGTTCGGCCGAGGCGGTCGGCCTGGCGTCGGCCGCGGCCGTACTGCCGCAGGCCGTCGTCCAGTTGCCGGCCGGGGTCCTGGTCGACCGCTGGGACCGGCGCGCGGTGATGCGCTGGTGCGCGCTCGGCCGGATCCTGGTGCTGGGCGCGGTGGGTGTCACCCTGGCTCTCGGCGCGCTCGGCATGGAGCTGCTCCTGGCGCTGATCGCCGCCGAGGTGTCGCTCGCCATCGTCTCCTCGCTCGCGGAACGGGCCGCCGTACGCACGGTCGTCCCGGGGGAGCAGCTGCCCGCCGCCCTGTCGCAGAACGAGGCCCGCGGCCGGATCGCGGGTCTGCTCGGCGGGCCGGCCGGCACCGTCCTGTTCACCTGGACACGCTGGAGCCCCTTCCTCGCCGCCACGCTCGGGGCGCTGGTCGCGGCCGTCAACCTGCGGTTCATCCGGGCCGACTTGAGGACCGAGACCGCGGTGCGCCGCCGTGCGATCCACCGGGACCTGGCCGACGCCCTGCGCTGGCTGCGGGGCCAGCGGGCGCTGCGCGCCATGCTGCCGGTGGTCACCGTGTCCACGGCCCTGCTCCAGGTAGTGATGCAGGGTCTGGTCGTGGTGCTGGTCAAGGAACAAGGGCTGCCGGAGGCCACCTTGGGCCTCGTGCTGGGGATCAGCGGCTGTGGCGGTCTGCTCGGAGCGCTCACCGGGCGCTGGTTCATGGCGCGGCTTCCGCTGCCCGTCCTCCTGATCGGCGGTCTGACCCTGTGGGCCGCCCTGATGAACGCCATGGCCTGGGCCACCGGGCCCGTACAGCTCGGTGTGCTGTTCGCCGTGATGAACGTCATCGGAGCGGTCTTCGGGGTGGCCACCGCGGTCTACCAAGTGACCATCACGCCCCAGGAGTTGCAGGGCCGCGTCGCGGCCCTGTCCGGCCTGGTCGTCGCTCTCGGCACCACCGCGGGCGCGTTCGCCGCCGGGAAGCTCCTGCACGCCTACGGCGGCCTGCTCTCCCTGCTGGTGGCCGCCGGCCTGATGGCCCTGACCGCTCTGGCGGCCGCGCTGATCCCGGCCGTCCGGAAGGCCCGCATTCCGGTCGCGTCCCACCCCGGGACCTCGCCGGACACCTGATCCTCCCCGCCCCTGCCCACTCCGGGGCCGGCCGGACCGCCCGGTCGCCTCCCCGCCCGTATCCGTTTCCCTCCGCCCTGTCCCTGCACCGAGCCCTGCTCGGCCGCTTCCCGACCGGCCGACCCGATGACCGCCCGCACCCGACCACAACCCTGCCCGACCACCCGCACCCGCACCCGCACCCGCACCCGCACCCGCACCCGCACCCGCACCCGCACCCGCGACCAAGCGGACCACAACCCGGACCACCCGAAGGACCGTCCATGGATCTGAGCCTGTTCTATTTCGCGCACGACTCCACCGCGCCGGGGCAAGCCGGCCGGTACGAGCTGTTGATCGAGGGAGCGAAACTCGCCGACCGGTCGGGGCTAGCCGCCGTGTGGACCCCGGAGCGGCACTTCGACCCCTTCGGCGGGGCCTACCCGAACCCGGCCGTGCTCGGCGCCGCCGTGGCCATGTGCACCCAGCGCGTGGGCATCCGGGCCGGCAGTGTCGTCGCCCCGCTCCACCACCCGGCGCGGATCGCCGAGGAGTGGTCGGTGGTGGACAACCTCTCGGGCGGCCGGGCCGGCATCGCCTTCGCCTCCGGCTGGAACACCGTGGACTTCGCCCTGCGCCCGGAGAACCACGCCGACCGGCGCACTCTGGTCCGCGACACCGCCGAAGAGGTCCGTCGGCTGTGGCGCGGCGAGGCCCTCGCCACCGCCGACGGTCTCGGACGGCCCGTCGAGATCCGTACCTACCCGCCCGCCGTACAGCCCGAGTTGCCGGTGTGGCTGACGTCGGCCGGCGGCGTGGACACTTTCCGGGCCGCCGCCCGGATGCGCGCCGGCATCCTCACCCACCTGCTGGGCCAGTCCCTGGAGGAGGTGGCCGGCAAGATCGCCGAGTACCGGCGGGTGGCCGCCGAGGAACACGACGGCTGGTCCGGCCATGTCGTGCTGATGCTGCACACCCTGCTCGGCGACGACCTCGACCAGGTCCGCGAGCAGGTGCGCGAGCCCTTCACGAACTACCTGAAGAGCTCCGCGAACCTCACCGCCAAGTCGTTCACCGGCAAGGACATGGACCTGTCCGAGCTGAACGCGGACGACATGGACTACCTCGCGGCCCGCGCGTTCGACCGCTACTTCGAGACCGGCGGGCTCTTCGGCAGCGTCGAGCGGGCCGCCGAACTGCTCCCGCACATACGGGCTTTGGGTGTCGACGAGATCGGCTGCCTTGTGGACTTCGGAGTGGAGTCCCGGGCTGTGCTCGACGGCATCGACAAGCTCGGCAAGCTGAACGAGATCATCTCCCGATGAGACAGGAGACGTCATGAGCACCACCCTGAGCGCAGGGCCGACCTGGGCCCCGCACGAGATCACCGGCGCCGGGACCGAGGGCCAGGACCTGGCCGCACACCTGGCCGAACTCGGCGCCGACCGTCTCGCCGAACTGCTGACGGAGCACAAGGCGCTCGTCTTCCGCGGGTTCGGGGTCACGCCCGACGCGATCGAGCCCGTCCTCGGCCAGCTGCTGCCCAACCGACTGCCCTACGTGCACGGCAACTCCCCCCGCACCCGGGTGCGGGGCAATCTCTACACCTCCACCGAGTACCCGCAGCGCTTCACCATCTCGATGCACAACGAGCTGAACTACGCCCGCAAGTGGCCGGCCCGGCTCGCCTTCTACTGCGAGAAGGCCGCCGAGTCCGGGGGAGCCACCCCGGTCGTGGACGGCGAGCTGTGGCTCCGGTCCCTCGATGCCGAGGTTCGCGAGGCCTTCGCCGGCGGGATCCGCTACGTGCAGAACCTGCACGACGGTTACGGACTCGGCAAGAGCTGGCAGGACACCTTCGAGACCGACGACCGCGCCGAGGTGGAGCGGTTCTTGACGGCCTCCGAAGCCGAGTGGGAATGGGGCCCGGACGGCATCCGCGTGGTGCAGCACCGCCGGGCCACCACCACGCACCCGGTGACGGGCACCGAGGTCTGGTTCAACCAGGCCGACCAGTGGCACCCGGCCGGCCTCGGCGACGAGACCTCCAAGGAGCTGTACGACATCCTCACGCCCGAGGAGTTCCCGCAGTACGTCACGTTCGCCGACGGCACGCCCATACCGGACGAGTACGTCACCCAGATCCGCGACCGGGGCCTGGAGCTGGCCGTGGACGTGGACTGGCGGTTCGGCGACGTGCTGGTGATCGACAACGTGCTCACCGGGCACGGCCGCCGCCCCTTCGAGGGGACCCGCCGCATCCTGGTCGCCATGTCCGACTGACCCGTACCGCGCGACGGACCGCGGATCC
>NZ_BMPQ01000001.1:395238-407043 GCF_014647675.1 Streptomyces flaveus
GGATCCGCGCCGTCATGCCCGCAGGAAGGCGAGGACCGCGAGGACCCGGCGGTGGCCCTCGGTGTCCACCGGCAGGTCCAGCTTGTTGAAAATGTTGCCGATGTGCTTGTTCACGGCCGCCTCGCTGATGAACAGGTGCTTGGCGAGGCTGGCGTTGGTGCGGCCCTCCGCGATCAGCGCGAGCACTTCGCGCTCCCGGGGGCTCAGTCGCTCCAGCGGGTCCTGGCGCAGCCGCACCAGCTGGGTGATGACCTCCGGGTCCACCACGGTGCCGCCGGCGGCCACCCGCTCGATCGCGGACACGAAGTCCACGACCGCGCTCACCCGTTCCTTAAGCAGGTAACCCACACCGGCCCCGCCGCCCGAGTCGAGCAGGCGCAGCGCGTAGGAGCGCTCGACGTACTGGCTGAGGACGAGCACGGGCAGGCCGGGGAACTCCTCGCGAAGAGTCACCGCCGAGCGCAGCCCGTCGTCGCTGAGCGACGGCGGCATCCGTACGTCGGTGACGATCAGGTCCGGCCGGTCGGCGCGCACCGCCGCCACCAGCGCGTCGGCGTCCCCGACGGCCGCCACCACCTCGTGGCCGACCCGTTGCAACAGCCCGACCAGGCCTTCGCGTAACAGAACGGCGTCCTCGGCCACGATCAGGCGAAGCGACACGGAACCTCCACATGCAGCAGGGTGGGACCACCGACCGGGCTCGACACCCGCATCCGGCCGTCGAGCGCCGTGACCCGGTCCGCGAGCCCGGTCACACCGCTGCCCGCCTCGGGATCGACTCCGCCGTGACCGTCGTCCGTGATGTCGAGGATCAACAGGTCGGAATGGTAACGCCCGCGCACCTGGGCACTTGTGGCCCCACTGTGCTTGGCGATGTTCGTCATGGCCTCGTTGATCAGGTAGTACATCGTCGTCTCGAGCTTCCTGGGCAGCCGCTCGGGCAGATTCAGATCCACGGTCACGGGCATCGGGAACCGGCCGGCGTAGTCCTCGATCGCCGCGACCAGCCCGTGGTCGGCGAGGACCGGCGGGTTAAGGCCCCGGATCAGCGCCCTCAACTCCTGGTGGGCGGTGGACAGTTGGGACTCGGCCTGGGTCAGCAGCTCGGCCTGCGCGGAGCCCTCCTGGACCTCGAGGCGCATGAGCCCGAGGGTCATCCCGAGCGAGACGAGCCGCTGCTGCGCCCCGTCGTGCAGGTCGCGTTCGATGCGAACCCGCTCGGCGTCGAAGGAGTCGAGCAGCCGCGACTGCGAGGCACGCACCTCGCGCAGCTCCTCCCCGAGCTCCTTGTCGCGCGGCGCGAGGAAGGTGCGGGCCATGGCGGCCCGCGCCCCCGCCCATGAGGTCACCGTGTACGGCGAGGCGAGCAGCACGATCGCCCCGAACACCGTCCACGGCCAGGTGTCCCCGTCGGTCGAGGCGATGGTGGTGGCGGGGAGGCCGAAGGAGAACCCGAGGACCATCAGGTCCATCCACCACAGCGCCGCCGCCGACAGCAGCGTGAACATCAACTCACGCCATGTCACCTGTTCCTTGAGCCGGGTGGCCGTCCAGGCGCGCAGGCCGCGGCCGTCCGGGGCCCGGTGCGGATCGGGCAGGTGGTCCAGGTCCACCAGACGCAGCCGACGGCGCTCCACCCGGGCCACCAGCGTGGAGACCAACACCATCCCGACCAGGGGCGCGACGCCGATCAGCACGACCAGCAGGGCGAGCCCTGCGGCCAGACCCAGGGCGAAGACCAGCACGGCCGCGGCGCCGACCACGACGCCCCCGCTCAGATAGGCCAGCGACCGCCAGGGCCAGCTCGAGGTCAAGAAGCTCAGCGGACGCTGGGCCATGGCCTGCCAGGCTGTTGTGGGTTGCATGCGATCAACGTAACCGGGGGGCAAGGGATTTGGGGACGCATGCCCCCGGGCAACCGCCTTCGGCCGGCAAAGGTAGAGCTGCCTCTACCTCAGGAGTAGAGGGCGGATCAGTGCCCCGCCCACCCCCGGTGCAGTGGAATCGACGCATGACGACAACGAGGCAAACCCCGGTACAGGACGCGGTCGAACTCCACGGCGTGCGCAAGGTCCACGGCGCCGGAGGACATCGGGTGACCGCGCTGGACGGAGTCTCCATCGGCTTCCAGCGTGGCACCTTCACAGCCATCATGGGCCCTTCCGGTTCCGGGAAGTCGACCCTGCTGCAGTGCGCGGCCGGACTGGAGCAGCCGACCGACGGCCGGATCGTCCTCGCCGGCGTGGACATCGGCCAGCAGAACGAGAAGGAGCGCACCAAGCTCCGCCGTGACCACGTCGGATTCGTCTTTCAGGCCTTCAACCTGGTGGAGTCCCTGACGGCGGCTCAGAACGTCGAACTGCCGTCCCGGTTCGCCGGCCGCAAGGTCAGCCGCGAGCAGGTCACGAACGCGCTCACCTCGGTCGGTCTGGCCGAGCGCGCCGGGCACCGCCCGAGTCAGCTCTCCGGCGGTCAGCAGCAGCGCGTCGCGCTCGCCCGGGCCCTCGTCACCCGCCCCGACGTGCTCTTCGCGGACGAGCCCACCGGCGCCCTGGACACCGTCACCTCCGGTGAGGTGCTGCGGATGATGCGGATGCTGGTGGACCAGGAGGGCCAGACCACCCTGATGGTCACGCACGATCCGGTGGCGGCGGCCGTGGCCGACGTCGTGGTCTTCCTCAAGGACGGCCGGATCGCCGACCGTATTCCGCTCGACCGTTCCTCAGGCGGCAACAACGCCGCCGCGATCGCCACTCACATGGCCCGGCTGGAGGCGTGATGCTGATCCTCGCGAACGTACGCGAACGCTGGTCCGGATTCCTCGGGGCCTTCGTCGCCGTCCTGGTCGGCGTCGCCCTGATCACCACCACCCTGGTCATCTACGACTCCGCCCGCCCCGACGTACAGGCCCGGTACGCGGGCACCGCCGCCCTGGCACTGCCCGAGCAGGCTGTCGACGCCGACGGCAGCCCCGAGGACCGTATGCCGTGGAGCGCGTCCGAGGCCGAGCCGCTGGTGGCCGGACTCGACAAGGTTCCGGGCGTGGCCGACGCCGTGGTGGACCGCTCCTTCTACGCCCAGGCGATCAAGGGCGGCAAGCCCGTCACCGACGAGGGCGCCCTCGAGTCGGGGCACGGCTTCGGCAGCGCGCAGATGGCGCCCTACAAACTGGTCTCCGGCCGCGCCCCGAGCGGCACGGACGAGGTCGTGGTGGACCGCGCCCTGGGCGCGGCCGTGGGCAGCGAACTGACCGTCAACATCACCGAGGGTCGCAAGCAGTTCACCGTCGCCGGCACGGTGGACGGCCCCGGCTACTACTTCAGCGAGGCGTTCGCCGCACGGCAGCAGCCCGGTGTCCGCGCGATCGCCCTGGTTGCCGACAAGGGAGCCGACACCGGGGCGATCGTCACCGCCGCGAAGAAGGTGCTCGGCGACAAGGGCGACATGGTCTCCGGTGACGGCCGGTCCGAGCTGCAGCCGCAGTACCTCGAACACAAGCGCTTCCTGGGCGTCCAGCTCATCAGCGCCATGGCCCTCCTCGGTCTGTTCACCACGGTGTTCGTGGTCGCCTCCATGCTGGTCCTGGCGACCGAGATGCGTCGCCGCGAGATCGGCCTGCTGCGCACGATCGGCGCCGCTCCCCAGCAAGTCAAGCGCATGATCATCGGTGAGGCCGCCGTGGTCGGTCTGCTCGGCTCGATCGCCGGCTGTGTGGCCGGAGTGGCCGCCACCCCGCTGCTGCGGAACATCCTCGAGGGCCTGGACGTGGCCCCACCGGGCATGGAGATCACCGTCACCGCCTGGCCGCTGCTCACAGCCTCCGTGATCGGTGTCGGTGTCAGTGTGATCGGCGCCTGGACCGCCGGCCGCAAGGCCGCCCGGGTCGCCCCCATCGAGGCTCTCCTGGACAGCCGCTCCGCCAACAAGGGCATGGGGCGTGGCCGTTGGATCGCCGGGCTCGCCGTCCTCGGTGCCGGTGTGCTCCTCGCCATCGGCACCGCCACCTCCAGCGCCGACAACCGCATCAACATGGCGATCTTCGCCACCATGACGCTGATCGTCGCGGCGGCCCTGCTGACGCCCGCGTTCATCGGGCCTGTGGGCCGGTTCCTGACCGCTCCGTTCCAGCGCGGCGGCTCGGCCGGCCCGGTCCTCATCCGGGCCGAACTGGTCGCCAACCCCCGCCGTGCCGCTTCCCTGGTGGCCCCCGTGATCGCCGCCGTCGGATTCGCGGTGCTGCTCAGCGGCATGGTGGAGACCATGCGGGTCGCCTACCCGGCAGGCGAGGCCCTGAAGGTCTCGGGCCAGACGATCGTCACCCCGGACGGCACGCCCGGAAACACCGACGAGGTCGTCGCCGCCAACCCGGTGGGCAAGGCCGCCCTGCCGACCCGCGCGTTCGTGCTGAAGGACGCGAAGGCCCAGAAAGACACGGAGCAGGCCGAGAACACGGCCGACGCCACCGTCCTGGACGTCCTGGGCAGCCGGGACCCGCGCTGGAGCAAGCCGGGCGAGGCCGTCCTCGGCGAGCGCACTGCCAAGGGCCTGGGCCTGACGAAGGGCCAGGAGGTTCCGGTCCGGTTCGCCGACGGCACCGCCGTCACCCTGCGCGTGGGCGCGGTCCTGCCCGACGACCCGGCCCGCGGTGACTTCGTGGTCGCCCGCGATCTGGTCCGCGCCCACGACCCGGCCGCGCTCACCGACGACATCTTCGTCCCCGGCGACGCCAAGGCCTCCGCCGCGATCCCCGGCACCGCTCTGGACGACGCCGCCGAGTACGCGCTGGCCGACTACGAGACCGACGCCAAGCTCACCGACAGCCTCGCCATGATGTTGATCGTCATCGCCGTCGGCTACAGCGTGATCGCCGTCGCCAACAGCATGGCCATGGCCGCCCACGGCCGGCGCCGCGACTTCGGAGTCATGAAGTCCGCCGGTGGCACCGTCCGCCAGCTGCTGCTGGTCTCGGTCGGCGAGACGTGCCTGGTCATCGTCATCGGCGCCGCCCTCGGCATCCTGGTGACCCTGCCCCCGCTGGCGGGCATGGCCTCCGGCCTCTCCCAGGCCACCTCGTCCGACGTGAGCCTGCACCTGAGCACCGGCACCCTCACCATCGCCGTCATCGGGACGCTCGTGGCGGCCGTCCTCGCCGGACTCGCGGTCACCGCGAAGACGCTGCGCAGGCAGGCGGCGTAACAGACACACACCTCGCTGCACAGCGGCTCCGGGGATCTCCCCGGAGCCGCTTCCTTGTGTGCGCGTATAGAGCACGGATAGCCCCCCTGGTTGTGCTGAGCGGCGCAAGCGCGATGGGAGGCGATGACAGTGACCGTTCCGGACCTGCACACGCGATCACGGTGGCTCAGGGCGTTCAAGCCGGTGGCGCGGCCGCGGTGCCGGCTGGTGTGCGCCCCGCACGCGGGCGGCACCGCACAGGCGTACCGCACCTGGCCCACCGGCCTGCCGGCCGACGTCGAGGTGCACGGCGTGCAGTACCCCGGCCGCCAGGACCGGCTCGGCGAACCCGTCCCGACCTCCATGGACGACCTGGTCGGCCCGGTCGCCGACGCGGTGGAGCCCTTCCTCGGCGAACCGCTGGCCCTGTTCGGCCACAGCATGGGCGCCGTCGTCGCCTACGAGGTCGCCCTCGAACTCGAACGGCGCCACGGGCAGGTCGTGGATCTGCTCGCCGTCTCCGGTTCACGTGCCCCCCACCACCGCGAGGAGCACCAGCGGCACGAACTGGACGACGCCGCCCTGATCGAGGAGCTGCGCCGGCTGAACGACGACTTCGGCGACCTCCTGGACTCCCCGGAACTCCTCGAGCTGGTCCTGCCCTCCATCCGCGCCGACTTCGGCGTGGTCGCCCGCTATCTGCGGACCCCGCCGGTACCCGTCCGGGCGCCGTTGCTCGCCCTCGGCGGCAGCTCCGATCCGGACGTCGCCGCCGAGGACCTGACCCACTGGCGGGCCTGCGCGGGCGGCGCCTTCGGCACGCGCGTGCTGACCGGCGGCCACTTCTACCTCGCCGACGAGGGGCCCGTCCTCGACGTGCTCGCCCCTTGGCTTCCCCACCGCCGCCCGACAGCCCACCGGGCCTCGTGACCCGGCGCCGTCCGGGCCCGGCCCGACCCCACGACCACAGGAGTACGCGCAGCATGGCTGACCTGTCCGGCGCCTCGAACGTCGTCGAGATCTTCACGGAGCACGCTCGCACGCGCGGCGATCATCGCGCGGTCGCGATCGTGCGCGACCCCTCCGACCCGGCCACCGCCCAGTGGCTGACCTACGAGCAGCTGGACCGGGCGGCCCGGGTCTGCGCCCGGGAGCTGCTGCGCTCCTGCCGCCCCGGCGACCGGGCCCTGCTACTCCTGCCGAACTCCGCCGAGTTCGTCGTCGGCATCCTCGGCTGCTTCTACGCCGGTGTGGTGCCGGTGCCCTCCTCGATGCCCGGCCGCTACAAGCAGGACCAGCGCCGGGTGCGCGGCATCGCCCGGGACGCCGAGGTGAGCTGCGTGCTCACCGCCGCCGACGAACAGGGCGACGTGCGCACCTGGGCCCAGACGGAGGCCCTGGACGTCCCGGTGCTGATCCCGGACGTCGACCCGGCCCCGCTCTCCGAGCCGTTCACCCCGCACGCCGCAGGACCCGCCGACCTGGCGCTGCTCCAGTACACCTCGGGATCCACCAACGACCCCAAGGGCAGCCAGGTCACCCACCGCAACCTCCTGCTCAACGCCGTCGCGATCGACACCCACCTCCCGGTCCGGGAAGGCCAGCGCTACGGCGGCTGGCTGCCCAACTACCACGACATGGGCCTGATGGGGCACATCCTGTCCCCGTTGCTCGTCGGCCACGGCATCGCCCTGATGACCCCGGCCGCCTTCCTGCGCCGCCCCCGTGCCTGGCTGGAGCTGATCGACCACTTCGACATCGGCCTGTCCGCCGCCCCCAACTTCGCCTACGAGCTGTGCCTCACCCGCGTCCCCGAGGACTCGATCGCCGACCTCGACCTGTCCCGCTGGACCCAGACCATCAGCGGCTCCGAGCCGGTCAAGGCGAGCGTCCTGGAGGACTTCGCGGACCGCTTCGCCGCCGCGGGACTGCGCAGCGAACAGATCACCCCCTGCTACGGCATGGCCGAGACCACCCTGATGATCTCGACCACGTCGGACCGGGCGCCGCTCGTGCTCAGCTGCGATGTGGCCGAGCTGGAAGCGGGCCGCGTAATATCCGCCGCCGCCGACGGCGCCGGCCGGACCCTGGTCAGCTGCGGCGAGCCGCGCGGGCTCCAGGCCCGAGTCGTCGACCCTGCCACCGGCCGCGCCCTTCCGCCCGGCTCGGTCGGCGAGATCTGGCTGCGCGGCGAGCTGGTGGTGGACGGCTACTGGCGCAACGCCGAGGCCACCGAGGCCACCTTCGGCAACCGGCTCGCCGACCACCCCGAGGACGAAGGCGGCTGGCTGCGCACCGGGGACCTCGGAGCCCTCGTGGACGGCGAGATCTATGTCACCGGACGCATCAAGGAGATGATGATCGTCCGGGGCCGCAACATCTACCCCCACGACATCGAGCACGAGCTGCGCCGCCAGCACGAGGAACTGCGCGACACCGTCGGCTCGGTCGTCACCGTCCCCACCGACGTCGACGACGTCGAGGGCCGGCTCGTGGTCATCCACGAGGTCCGCCGCCGCGCCGTCGACGAGGAACTGGCCCGCCTGGCTGCGAGCCTGCGCACCACCGTGGCCCGCGAGTTCGGCCTGCGCGCCGACTCGGTCCTGCTCCTGCGCCGCGGCGCGGTCCGCCGTACGACCAGCGGCAAGGTCCAGCGGTCCACCATGCGGGCCCTGTACGCGAACGGCGAACTGGAGCCCCTGTGGGCCGACGGCTACCCGGCTCAGCAGGCCTCCGCCGTCGGAGCCGGGGAGCACCGATGAGGACGGCCGACCTCGAGGCCCGGCTCGCCGAGTGGTCCCGGCCGGGCGGCCCGTTCGACCCCGCCGTGCTGACCGCCCACGACGAGACAGAGTCCTTCCCCGCCGAGGCGTGTGCCGCCCTCGACACCTGGGGGTTGCCCGAGTACTACGTCCCGGTCCGGCGCGGCGGCCGCCAGGACCGCCTCGACGAGTTCCTCGCCCTGCTGCGCCGGATCGCCGCCCGTGACCTGACGGTGGCCGTGGCCCACGGCAAGACCTTCCTCGGAGGTGTCTGCGCGTGGGTCGCCGGGGAGGACGGCCCGGCCGACCTGCTGGCCCGGCACGTCCTCGCGGGCGAGCCGGTCGCCTGGGGGCTCACCGAGCCCGACGGCGGCAGCGACCTGCTCGCCGGCTCGCTCACGGCGACCCGCCACGGCTCCGGCTGGCACCTGAGCGGCCGCAAGTGGCCGGTGAACAACGCAACGCGGGGCAATCTGCTGTGCGTCCTGGCCCGCACCGAACCGGAGGGCGGGCCCCGCGGGTTCACCGTCTTCCTGATCGACAAACGGGCCACCGCCACCGGCACCGTGCGCCCCCTGCCCAAGATGCCCACCCACGGCATCCGGGGCGCCGACATCAGCGGCGTCGAGTTCCACGAGGCGCGGGTCCCCGCCCACGCTCTCGTCGGCACGGTCGGCGGCGGCCTCGAACTCGTCCTCAAGTCCCTCCAGCTGACCCGGATCGTCTGTGTCTCCCTCTCCTTGGGCGCCGGTGACCACGCGCTCGGGCTGCTCCGCCGCTTCCTGAGTGAACGGCGGCTCTACGGGCGCGACTTGGCGGACCTGCCGCATGTCCGCGGCACGGCCGGCCGTGCCGCGGCCCACCAGTTCCTCGCCGAGGCCGTCGCCCACACCGCCGCCCGGGCCGCCCACCAGGTACCGGAGGAACTGAGCGTGGTCTCCGCCGTCGCCAAGGCGTTCGTCCCGACCCTGGTGCAGGGCCAACTGCGGCTGATCGGCGACCTGCTCGGCGCCCGCGGCTTCCTCACCGGCGTCGAAGGCTACGGCGGTTTCGCCAAACTGGAGCGCGACCACCAGGTCGTCCCACTCTTCGACGGCAGCACCTGGGTCAACCGGGCCGGTCTGGCCGGCGTCCTGCCCTTGCTGCGGCCCGGTCGGCGGGCCACCGCCTCCGTGTCCGCGTCGCCGGTGCACTGGCTGCGCGAGGAGCACCGCCCCGCCCCCCTCGACGCACGTCGGCTGCGCCTGTTGGCTCCCCGCGACTCCGTTCTCGGTGCGCTGCCCACGCTGGTGGCCGAACTCGCCGAGCAGGAACGGACATCGAGTACGGCGGCCGAGACCGCCTCCCTGTCCCGCGCCCTCCTGGCGGCGTACGAACGTCTGGGCGCCGACCTCAAGAACGTGCGCCCCACCGGTGGTGCGCCGAGCACCGCCACGATGCGCCTCGCGGAACGCTACGAGTGG
This sequence comes from Streptomyces flaveus, assembly GCF_014647675.1. GTDB lineage: Bacteria > Actinomycetota > Actinomycetes > Streptomycetales > Streptomycetaceae > Streptomyces > Streptomyces flaveus. Next base: position 404,639 of record NZ_BMPQ01000001.1, read on the forward strand.
TGCTTCGCAGGCGCCGCCGCGCTCGCCCTGCACCGCGCACGGCCCCGCCTGCACGACGGCCCGTGGGGACAGGACGGGTTGTGGTTGCGCGGCTGTCTCGCCCTGGCCCTGGAGGGCCTGGGCAGCAGGCCCACCGGGGCCACGCAGGTCTACGACCGCCTCGGCACGCTGGTGACGACCGCGCCGGATGTCCCCGTGAGCGTGCTCGACGACATGGTGCCGGACGAGCCGGTGCACGACGGATCGGTGGAGGTGCCCGCCGCATGACCGACATCGCAACCCGCGCGGACCACTTGGAGAAACTGCTCGGCGACCCCTGGGACGCCGACAACCCCGCCGGTTTCGCCGCGGTCGTGGCCGCAGACGAACGCGAGGAGACCGCACCGGCCGCCGAGGCGGCGCTGGACGAGTTCGGCCTGCTCGCCGAGTTCGTCCCCCGGACGCTCGGCGGCCGCCTCGACCGTGTCGACGACATGATCGAGCTGATGCGGTCGGTGTACCGGCGAGACCCGGCCCTGGGCCTCGCCCGCGCCGGTCAACTCCTCGCCGTCGTCAACGTCTGGACCGCCGGTGCGCCCGAACAGCGCCGGGCCTCAGCCGAGTTGCTGCTCGACAACCGCCGCATCGCCTGCGCCTTCCACGAGCTCGCCCACGGCAACGACATCGCCGGCAACGAGTTCGCGGCCCGGCGCCTCGGCTCCGAACTGATCCTGCACGGCCGCAAGGAGTCCATCGCCAACCTGGACCAGGCCGACGCCCTGGTGATCCTGGCCCGCACCGACCCGGCCGACGGACCCCGGTCCCACTCGCAGCTGTTCCTGCCCGCCGACATGCTCGCCCCCGGCCATGTGCGCAGGCTGCCGAGGTTCCGCTCCGTCGGCATGCGCGGAGTGCGCCTGGGAGGCATGGAGGTGACCGGTCTGCCGGTCCCCGACGCGGTGCTGCTCGGCTCGCCGGGCACCGGAGTCGAAACCGCCTCCCGCGCCTTCCAGGTGACCCGCATGGCACTGCCGGCCATGAGCACCGCCCTGCTCGACACCGCTCTGCGCGTCACCCTGCATCACACCCGGCGGCGGCGGCTCTACGGCCGGGAGGCCGCCGCCATACCGATGGTGCGCACCACTTTGGCCGAGGCCTTCACGGACCTGCTGATCTGCGAAGCCCTCTCGCGAGCTGCGGCCCGCGCCCTGCACCTGTGCCCCGAGTCCGGCAGCGTCCACGCGCCCGCAGTGAAGTACCTGGTCGCCGGAGTGCTCACGGACGCGGTGCAACGGCTGTCGACGGTGATGGGTTCGGAGTTCTACCGCCGCGACGGGGAGCACGCCGTGTTCCAGAAGATCGCCCGGGACGTCAGACCGGTCGGCTTCGGTCACATCGCCCGCGCGGCCTGCCTCTCCGCACTGCTGCCCCAACTGCCCGGGCTGCTCGGCCGGGCCCGCCGCGCTGCGGCCCCGGCCCCGGCCGCGTTGTTCACCGACGAGGCCGAGCTGCCCGAGCTGGACCTGCCCGGGCTGCGGTTGGTCGCGGGCGGCAGGGACCCGCTCGCCGCCTCGCTCGGTACCGTCCTCGACGAGGACCTGCCGACGGCCGTCCGGCCGCTCGTTGAGGACCACGTACGCGGCTTCGCGGCACTGTGCGAGGCCGGCGCGGCCCTGCGGCCCCGTGAGCTGTCGATCACGGCCGAGGTGCCGGTGCGCGAGCTGGCCGCCCGCTACACGGTGTCGCTCGCCGCCGCCGTGTGCCTGGGCGTCCAACGCACCGCTTCGGCAGGGGAGTTCCTGGCCCGGCCGGAGTGGCTTCTCGCCGCGCTCACCCGGCTCGCGGGCGTGGAGCGGGCCATCCCCGCCGACCTGCCTCCGGCGGTCGAGGACGCGCTGATCGAGGAGCTCATGGACCGCGACGACCGCAGCCTGTCCTTCGGCCTCGCCAGCCGCCCGTACGCGTGAGGCGACCGCATGACGCCGTCCGCCTCCCGCCGACCGCTCACGTCGGCCACCGGCCGACTCCGCGTTCCCGTGCCCCACCGCCGTCCCGTGTCCTTCGTCAAGTCCCCACCCTCAACCGCACATTCCGAGGAGATCCCGATGACCACGTACGGTTTCGACCCCGCTGCCCCGTCCGAGTTGCAGAGCTGGCTCGTCGAGCGCCTCGCCGAGTACCTGCCGGACCTCGGCGAGGCCGTCGACCCCTACCGGCAGCTCGGTGAGTACGGCCTCGACTCCATAGCGGTGGTGGCGTTCGCCGCCGACGTGGAGGAGCAACTCGGCATAGCCGTCGACCCCACCGCGATATGGGACTACCCGACCGTCAGCGAGCTGGCCGAGTACTTGGCGGGCGAGCTGGCGGAGCGGCGGCCGCAGGCCGCCTGACGGACCGGTCGTGTCCCCGGGCCCCCCGGGGCCCGG
>NZ_BMPQ01000001.1:407088-591083 GCF_014647675.1 Streptomyces flaveus
ACGCCGGCCACAGCGAGTGCTGGCCCTCGTCGTTGACGAGTACGAAGTACGACGCCTCGTCGTTCTCGAACGGATTGGCCACGATGACACCTCACAAGAGCGGGCGGAACTGCGGTCGGAACGACCCTCGGACGTCGGCCTACAGCATTCCTATGGCAGCGGCCTCGTCTGAATCGCCTGGCCACAACCTGCCAGACGCAAGGGGCAGTTATGGGGAATGCAAGGTTCCTCTCGAGTCGACCGGGCGGGACTCCAGGATTCCGCTTCCGGTTTTCGCTGGCAGTCGCGGCAAGCGCGTGGAGAGCTCTGTTCGTGGCACTGTCAGTTCTCTGCCAACGCAGCAGGTTGTCACGCCTTTCTCCTGGTGGAGCGCGGTGCGCGAAGCGAGAATCTTCTCGTGCAAACGCGATGTCGCCTCTGAACCGAGGTGAACGCGGTGCATACGGGAATTTTTCGGCGATCCACGTACGGAAGAAATTGGAGTTCATAAATGAAGTCCGCATTCCAGAAGGTCTCCGCCATCACTGTCGCCGTGGTCGCGCTGGTGCTCGTGCCGGCGACCGCGGGTACTGCATCGGCCGAAGAGCCGGGTTGGCACTCGCCGGTGACGCGCGCCGGCGAGATCGTCACCGACGCGCTCGAGGAGCCGGGCTGGCAGAACCCTCCGGCGGACCCTCCGGTGGACCCCACCAAGTGACCTTTTTCGGCACCTGACGAACAAGATCACCCCGCCCGGGGCCCCGGGCGGGGTGATCTTGTTCCGTGTGACCCGTGTTACTCTGCCGCCGTCTTGAAGGACTTCGGGGGTTTCCTGAGACGGGGGTGGGGAGACGTGCTTGAGCCCATAGGACTGAGTGAGGAAGCCACAGAGGTCTACCGGGCTTCGTTACTGGGTTCGTGCGGCTCGGTCGAGGAACTGACCGGGTTGGTCGGCCGCCCGATAGAGGTCGTACGAGGCGCATTGGACGAATGCGTACGACTGGGCCTGATCCGGCCCTCGTGGGAGACTCCCGGCGCCGTGCACGCGGTCAGCCCGGATGTCGCCCTCCAGGCACTGCTGGCCCGTCAGGAATCCGCACTGCTGGCCCGGCAGCGCCAGATAGCCGAGACCCGGGTGGAAGTGGCCCGCCTTTCCGAGGAGTTCGCCGCCACCCGCAGCCGCCGTCGGCGCAACGAGGTCGAGCAGTTGGAGGGACTCGACCAGATTCGTGATCGCATCGAGGAACTCACCCTCGGCTGTGAGCGCAGCCTGGTCGCCTTTGCCCCCGGCGGGCACCAGACCTCGGACAACCGGGAGGCCAGCCGTCCGCTCACCGAGTCCCTCCGGGACCGCGGGGTGACGATACGCACCGTCTATCTGGACAGTATCTACAACGACCCCGCCACCGTCGAACACGCCCACTGGCTGGTGGAGTTGGGCAACGATGTCCGGACCGTGGCCTGGCTGCCCGCCCGCATGATCATCTTCGATGGGGAGGCGGCCATCCTGCCCATGGACCCGGACAACAGCGGGGACGGAGCCCTCCTCTTCCGCGGCAGGGGCGTACTCGCCGGCCTGTCCGAGCTCTTCCGGCTGGTGTGGGAACGTGCGGCGCCCATCACCAGCGCCCGCCGACAGCGGACCAGCACCGACGACAAGGGGCTGACCAGTCAGGAGAAGGCCGTCCTGCGCCTCCTCGGGGAAGGCTTCACCGACGAGGGCGTGGCGCGCAAGCTCGGGGTCTCGGTCCGCACCGGACGACGTATCACCGCCGAGCTGATGGGGCGGCTCGGGGCCAAGAGCCGGTTCCAGGCCGGACTGCGTGCGGCCCGCCTCGGCTGGCTCGACGAGGTTCCGGGTGCCGGCGGAGAACCGGACGCCGACCACTCCGGTTCACTGGATTCGACACCGGCCGATGCCGCCGACGCTGCGGACGGCCCGGGGCCGGGAGTGGCCGGCCGCCGACTGGCGGACCGCTGAACTTCCGTGTGGTGACGGCCCGTTGGGTTCCGCGGTGCGGCACGCCCCGCTGTGACGCCTGACGGATCGAACCGTCGGCGGACGTCCGTGGGCCTTGGTCAGACCTCGCGGCGACGGACCGGCGCGACGCTGCGGGCGGGCGCCAAAGCCCCGACCGGTGCCGGACCGAGGAACGAGCCCCGGTAGAACAGCAGCGGACCGGCGTCCTCGCCCTCCTCGGGCACACTCAGGTCCACCACCCTGCCGACCACGATCCGATGGTCCCCGGCCGGCACCACACTCTCGATCCGGCAGTCCACCCAGGCCAGACCGCCACCTATGCGCGGGGACCCCGTCACCTCGGCCGGACTCCAGGCCACCCCGGCGAACTTGTCCGCACCGCTGCGGCCGAAACCCCGGCACAGCTCGGCCTGGTCCGCGCGCAGCACCGTCGCGCAGAATGCCCCCGCCCGCTCGATCCGGTGCCCGGTCGCCGAGGTCTCCGCCACCGCGACGGACACGAGCGGCGGTTCCAGCGAAAGCGAGGCGAAAGACTGGCAGGCGAAGCCGACCGGTTCTCCCTCATGGACGGCGGAGATGATCGTCACCCCCGTGCAGAACCGGCCGAGCACATCCCGGAAACGGCTCCGGTCGAAGCGGAGGGCGGTGGCGGTCGAGTTCACGCGTACCTCACAGGGCAGGGGGCGGACGGTCACAGCGCCGCGTGGCGCACGCCGTCGCCACCACGTCGACGGTTCACGCTCCCCGCGTCCTCTACACAACAGCTACACCCCGCACTCGGCCGGACGCGAGACGATCGCATCCGGGGAGTACCGCGACCGGGCAGCAGCCCGAGGTCATAGGAACCCCGTAGGGGGCCGCCCTTCGATAGGTGACGTGCCGTAGGCCGCCGGGATCCTGCTCCGTCCGGCCATCCGTCGAGATTCCTGAGAGAGGCCGGTGTGGCGATCGTGGAGCCCTGGACGCCTCTGGACATCGAACCGGAGGGTATCGGCGGCCCGGAGGAGCTGGTCGAACGCCTGGACGCCATGGGCCCGGCAGCGCTGAGCCAGGTCCTCACCGAGGAGAAAGCCGTCGTCTTCCGGGGCTTCGACATCACCTCGGAGACCCTCGACGACGTACTCGACCGGATCCTGCCGAACCGATTCGGACGAGCTCTGTGCCCCGCAGCGCGCGACCGGAAGATCGACGACGTCTGGACGGTCTCAGGGGAGCAGCCCCACATCGCGGTCCGGCCGTACAACGAGATGAGCTGTACGCACGCCTGGCCCGCCCGGATCGCACTGTTCTGCCACACCGCTCCCGCCGCCGGCGGCGCCACCATGGTGGTGGACAGCGAACGCTGGCTCGCTTCCCTCGCCCTCGACCTGCGCGAACGGTTCTCTCCGGGCGTCCGCTACGTCCGCTACCTGCACGACGGTTCAGGCCTCGGCCCGAGCTGGCAAGACGCCTTCGCCACGACCCGCCGCGAGGAGGTCGAGGTGTTTCTCGACGGCACCGGGACCGAGTGGTGCTGGACGGCCGACGGAGGCATCCACGTCTCACGGATACGCCCTTCCGTCATCAAGCACCCGGTCACCGGCACCGATGTCTGGTTCAACCAGGTCCACCGCTGGCACCCGGCCGGCTGCGGCCCCGGAGACGTCCTGTCACGGGTCCTGTCGGTGGACCGGCTGCCCTGGAACGTCACGTTCGCCGACGGCTCCCCGATCTTCAGGGAAGAGGTGACCCAGATCTGCGAGTCCGGCGCCCTCGCGGCGGTGGACGTCCCGTGGAACCGGGGCGATCTGCTGCTCCTCGACAATGTGGCTCTTGCCCACGGCCGCCGACCCTTCACCGGAACACGCCGCGTCCGCGTCGCCATGTCGGACTGATGCCCACCGCGCCCCGAACATGATGGAGCCCCCTCATGCACGATGCCTCGTACCGGAGCCTGCGCGAGACGGACGCCGTTCACGTCTGGCGGGGCGACGCCCCCGACCATGACGACCCGGCGGTCTTCGCCCTGCTCTCATCGGACGAACGGGCCGCGGTCGCCCGCAGGCCCGCTCCGGTCGGCACCCGCTACGCCCACGCCCACGCGGCGGTCCGGCGGATCCTCGCCGGCTATCTCGACGCCGATCCCCGGGAACTGCGCCTGGGCCGCCGGCCCTGCCCGCGCTGTCCGAACCCCGCCCACGGTCGGCCACGCGTGGTCTTCCCCCGTACGGGACTCGACTTCAACCTGTCCCGGTCCGGCGCGTACTGGCTGCTCGCGGTCACCGCGGAGCGGCCGATCGGCGTGGACCTGGAGATCACGCGGCCGCACGCCGACCTCTGGCTCACCACCTCCACCTTCATGTCCCCGGCCGAACTGCGCCACCTGGCGGGCCTGCAGGACGAGGCGGCGCGTGTCGCCGCGTACTACCGCGCATGGACCCGCAAGGAGGCCGTGGTCAAGGCTGACGGCGTCGGCGTCGTGGCGGACCTGCGGACCGTGGAAGTCGGCCCCCACCTCCCCGGCCCCGTCCCGGTCCGGCACATCGAATCACGCGGCCCGCAGTGGTGGCTCGTGCACGACCTTCCGCTCGGGCCCGGCACATACGGGGCACTGGCCCGGGAACCCGAGAGCACGGGACCGGTCCTGCTCGTCGATCCGGCCGCTCCCGGGTTCACCGCGATCCCCGTCCCCTCCGGGACGGAGAGATGACGCCCTTCTGAACGCTGCCACGAGCGCTCTGGCACAGCGGCTCTCAGGCCGCCCGCTCCTGCCTGGGACGACCGGTCTCGGCGAACAGCCGCAACAGATTGTTGAGCTGGTACACCGACTCGCCCGGCTCGTCCGAGAACGCCAGCAGTCCTTCGTCGACCAGTGACTCCAGCCCCTCCTCCATCTCGGCGGCCGCAAGCCCGAGGGAGCGGGCGGCCGAGCGGGCCGAGAACACCTCGTGCTCCAACCCCGACAGCAGCAGAAGCAACTCACGGTCCTCATGCCTCAGACGGCGCAGCGACATCTCCAGGCTGCGAGGCACCGACAACCCTCGTACCTGCAGCTCCTGGAGCCGGCTGCGCGGGTCCGCCAGTCGGTCCGCAAGGCGCCGCAGCGAGGAACGTGGCCGGCCGGCCAGCCGGGTCGCGGCGATACGCACGGCGAGCGGGAGTCCGGCGCAGTGCCGGGCGATCTCCCGCGCGGCCTCCGGCTCGGCCTCGATGCGCATCGGGTCCACCGCCGCGGACAGCATCCGCAGGCTCTCCTCGGTGCTCAGCGGGGGCAGCACCATGGTGTGCAGTCCGCCGATCGGTCCCAGGGCGGTCTGGCTGGTGATCAGCACGGCAGGCTCCGGAGCCCCCGGCAACAACCCGGACAACTGCAGCTCGCTGACCGCGTTGTCCAGGAGGAGCAGCAGCCGGCGCCGGGCCGTACGGGTCCGGTACAGCCGGATCAGCTCGTCCAGATCCGGTTCGGCCGCTCCCACCGGCTCCCCGAGCGCCCGCAAAAGGCCGACCAGGACGTCCCGGGGAGTGCGGGGCGAACCGTCCAGGTGGCGCAGGTTCACGTACAACTGCCCGTCGGGAAAAGCCTCCAGGCACTCGTTGGCCGCGCGTACCGCGAGGGCCGTCTTCCCACTCCCCGGCATCCCCGTCAGCAGGAACCGGCGGGCGTGCCAGGTGCGCTCCTCGCTCGGCGGCAGCAGCCTGCGCAGTTCGGCCATCTCGGCCTCGCGGCCGGTGAAGTCGGGGATGTCCGGGGGCAGCATCGCCGGCGTCACCACCCGGGCGGTCACCGGGAGCACCGTCGATTCCACGACCGGCTCCCCCGCCAGGACCGCCTGGTAGACCTCGGCCAACTCGGCACCGGGGGTCACCCCCAGCTCCTCGGCGAGCACCCGGCGCCCCTCGTGGTACGCGGTCAGCGCGTCGGCCTGCCGGCCGCACAGGTACAGGGCCTTCATCAACTGCGCCCGCATCCGCTCCCGCACCGGGAACTCTGCGACCAGCGGGGTGAGTTCAGGTACCAGCTGCCGGTGGCGCCCCAGCGCCAGGTCCACCTCGATCCGCAGCTCGGTCGCGGCAGCCCACGCCTCCTCCAGCCTGGGCAGTTCGGCGTCCGCCAGAAGCTCGGTGACGTTCGACAGGGCGGCCCCCCGCCACAGCTCAAGAGCGCCCCGAAGATGTGCGTCCGCCCGCTCCAGGTCACCCGCTTCATGGGCCTCGGCACCGAGCCGGGCCAGCCGCTCGAACTCCAGGAAGTCCACCCGGGCGTTCCCGGCCTCCAATGCGTAGCCGGGCAGCTGACGGACGATCTGCACGCCGTCACCGAGCTGCATCCGCAACCGCGAGATGTACGTGTAGATCTGCGCGCTCACCGTGGCCGGCGGGTTCCACCCCCACAACAGATGACTCAGCCGCGTATCGGAGACCACCCGTCCCCTGGCCAGCAACAAGGCCGCGAGCACGGTCTTGATCTTGGTTCCCGACAGGACGACGCACTCGTCGTCTCTGCGGGCTTCCACCGGACCGAGAATCCGGAACTCCATGGCACCCCCTGATTGGCTGCTTCTGGTGTTCCAGTCTGGGATCACGGGGGCCCGCATGGTGGCTTTCGCCTTGTCAGGAGGCTGCGGTGGCAGGTCCCTGCGGGCTCCACGGCATAACCACCGCACGTCCTGGCAGGCAGCTCCACATGCCGAGGGGGCCGTACGGCACCTGCCGTACGGCCCCCTCGGCATGTGGATCAGGCCGCGTTGCTCTCCATGTCCCGGACCAGGCTGAGCGGACGCATGTCGGTCCAGTTCTCCTCGACGTACGCGAGGCAGGCGGCACGGGTGTCTTCTCCGTGCACGGTGCGCCAGCCTGCCGGGATCTCGGCGAACGCCGGCCACAGCGAGTGCTGGCCCTCGTCGTTGACGAGTACGAAGTACGACGCCTCGTCGTTCTCGAACGGATTGGCCACGATGACACCTCACAAGTACGTCTGGAACTGCGGTCCGCACGATTCTCGGGCGCCGCTCTATACGTTTCCTGCGGCGCGACGCGCCGTGTGCTGCTCCTGGTCCGCGCAGGCGGACATCGGGCCGATACCGGTCGTGGATGACGTACGTTCCGAGGCCACCCGAAAGGTCCTCGCCCGGACGAGGCGCCGGCCGTCGCGGATTCCCTCGTCTGTCCGCAGCCGCCCCGGCCGATCGCGGCCGGGGCTGCCGCGGACACCCCGCTACACCACGCGGCGGGACGCGGTGCCCTTGTCGACGGGCTCCCACCAGGCGCGGTTGTCCCGGTACCACTGCACGGTCTCGGCGAGGCCCTCGCGGAAGTCCTTGCGGGGCGCGTAACCGAGCTCCTCGCGGATCTTGGTGCAGTCCACCGAGTACCGGCGGTCGTGGCCCTTGCGGTCCTCGACGTACTCGACGCTGGTCTCCCAGTCGGCGCCGCACGCCTCGAGCAGCAGGCCGGTGAGTTCCTTGTTGGAGAGCTCGGTGCCGCCGCCGATGTTGTAGACCTCGCCGGCCCGGCCCTTGGTGCGTACCAGTTCGATGCCCTGGACGTGGTCGTCGATGTGCAGCCAGTCGCGAACGTTGCCGCCGTCGCCGTACAGCGGGACCTTCTTGCCGTCGAGCAGGTTGGTCACGAACAGCGGGATGAGCTTCTCGGGGAAGTGGTGGTGCCCGTAGTTGTTGGAGCAGCGGGTGACGCGGACGTCCAGACCGTGGGTGCGGTGGTAGGACAGGGCGAGCAGGTCGCTGGAGGCTTTGGCCGCCGAGTAGGGCGAGTTGGGGGCCAGCGGGTGCGTCTCCGGCCAGGAGCCGGTGTCGATCGATCCGTAGACCTCGTCGGTGGACACGTGCACGAGGGTCCGGTCGCCGGCGCAATGCGCGGCCTCGACCAGCGTGTGGGTGCCCACGACGTTGGTCCGTACGAACTCCGCGCCGCCGTCGATCGACCGGTCGACGTGCGACTCGGCGGCGAAGTGCACCACCTGGTCGTGCTCGACCATCAGCTTGCCGACCAGCTCGGCGTCGCAGATGTCGCCGTGCACGAAGGAGAAGCCGGGATGATCACGGACCTCGTCGAGGTTGGCCGGGTTGCCGGCATAGGTGAGCAGGTCGAGCACGGTGATCGAGACGTCGCCCGGGCCCTTGGGGCCGAGCAGTCTGCGGACGTAGTGGGAGCCTATGAAACCGGCACCGCCGGTCACGAGAATCCTGGTGCTCACGACGAGATCTGAACCTTACTGTGATCACCGAGTACGAACCGGTGGGCGGACGGTACACGAGGGGCCGGCGTCACCTCGACGTCACGGCCGATGAGAGAGGCCTCGACCCGGCGTACGCCGCAGAGCGAGGAACCGCGCAGAACGATGGAGTACTCGATCTCGCTCTCCTCTATCCGGCAGTTGGCGGAGACCGAGGTGTAGGGACCGATGTAGGCGTCGCGCACCACGGTGCCCTCGCCGATCACCACGGGGCCGACGATCCGGCTGCCGATGACCTCGGCACCCTCCTCGATCACCACCCGGCCGATGACCTCGGACCCCTCGTCGACTCGACCGTGCACGAAGGGCTCGAGTGTCTCCAGTACGGAGCGGTTCACCTCGAGCATGTCGGCGGCGTTCCCGGTGTCCTTCCAGTAGCCGGAGACCATGGTGGAGCGGACGACCCGCTCATGGTCGATCAGCCACTGGATGGCATCGGTGATCTCCAACTCGCCGCGCCACGACGGCTCGATGGAGCGGACCGCCTCGTGGATCGCCGGTGTGAAGAGGTATACGCCAACCACGGCAAGGTCGCTCTTGGGCTGGATGGGCTTCTCCTCCAGGCCGACGACGTTGCCGCCCCCATCGAGCTCGGCGACCCCGAAGGCGGACGGGTCGGAGACGCGGGTGAGCAGGATCTGAGCCGTGGGCCGATCGGCACGGAACTCGTCCACGAGGCCGCTGATCCCGCCGACGATGAAGTTGTCACCGAGATACATCACGAAGTCGTCGTCGCCGAGGAAATCCTGGGCGATGTGTACCGCATGCGCCAGCCCGAGCGGGGCCGCCTGCGGGATGTAGGTGACCTTCAGGCCGAACTGCGCCCCGTCACCGACCGCTTCGCGGATCTCCTCGGCGGTGTCGCCGACGATGATCCCGACCTCGATGATGTCGGCCTCGGCGATCGCCTCAAGACCGTAGAAGAGCACCGGTTTGTTGGCCACCGGCACCAGTTGCTTGGCTGAGGTGTGGGTGATCGGACGCAGCCGGGTGCCCGCGCCTCCGGCCAGGACCACTGCTTTCATGGAGCCCTCCATACCTTGCTGTCGAGTCACTGAGGAGCGGGTCTTGCGAGCGTCGATGAGTACGGCAGAACGTGGCGATCGAGGGCGAGATCGACCGTCTCCGCGGCCCTCGTATCGCCAGCAGTTCATCGACGATCCGGACGGAGCTCTCTGGAGAACGCGCCGGGGTCGTCGAGCGTCCGGCGGCAAGGACCACGGTCTGGGGTCGAAGTCGCGCGGGGCTACCGGCTCACGGTCGCGATGAGCCGGCGCACGATGCCGTGTCTGCCGGCATCATGGGTGCGCAGGAACGCCCGGAGCCGCTCGGCGTGCCGATCGCTGCTGCACTGCAGGGGATGGACGACCGCGAAGTGGTCCTCCTCCTGAACGAAGGAGAGTTCGCGCAGCATGGGGGTGGCCGGGTCGGTGACGAACTTCTCCATGCCGGTCAGGGCCTCGTCGGTGGTCATGCCCTTCGGCATGACCAGTTCACCGGAGGCGGCCTTCGCGCTGTAGAAGCGGAGCATCTCCTCGGCGAAGCAGGAGCGCAGTTCGTCCTGCACCTCGGGGGCCTGGATGGCCTCGGTGAGCTTGATGCACGCCGCCTCGTCGGGCAGCGTTCCCAAGGTCAGCTGGTGGCTGACGGTCATGGTGTGGCGGCGCGAGTTGTCCCTGAGGAGCATCACGACGGTGCGGTCGGCCACCGTCGTGAAGCGCTCTCCGGCATCGGCGAGCCGCAGCCACAGGTCCCAGTCCTCCATGCCGGTGTGGTCGGTGGTCCAGCCTCCGACGCTCTCGGGAAGTCCGCGCACATGACCTACGCGGGACGGCTCGTACAACGGCCACAACAGCTGGAGCTCGGGGTGCCAGAGGCCGTTGAGGCGGTGGGACCGGTATTCCTCCTCGCCCTGCGCGTTCATCCCGATGCTCGCGGTCGCCACCAGGCGCGCGCCGCCTTCGAACTCTCGTCGCAGCACGGCCAGGTGCTCGGGCAGCCACTGATCGTCGTAGTCCAGGTAGGCGATGGCTGGCGCGGTCGACGCGGCCAGGCCAATGTTGCGGGGGCCGCCGGGGTGGCCGTGCCGCTCGGTGCGGATCAGCTGTATGCGCTCGTCGTCGTAGGAGCGCACCACGTCGTCCGTGTCGTCGGTGCAGCCGTCGGAGACGACGATCAGGCGCCAGTCGTCGAAGGTTTGGGCCAGAACGCTGTCGATGGTCGGGCGGATGGCCTCGGACCGGTTCCAAGCCGGGCAGATCACGTCAATCGCCGCCGTGGTCAAGGGCTTCCTCGCAGACTCTTCAGACGGCCGTCGTGCCGTCCCCGGCACCCTCGCCGTCCTGCCTACATGTCGGCTATACGGACAGCGCCGGCACAATCCCGCGCGGCGGCGACTGAGGTTCGTGCGGTCGATCGGTCGCCGCCACCGCCGCCGAGGCCGTGGACACCGTCCGGCATTCCTGCCGCCGTTTGTGGCATGTTCGTTGTCTTCGGCAACTCCGAACTCGGTCCTGGCGCGGCTCCGGCTCTGGTGTTCTCAGGCGAAGACAACGGTGCGATGTCCGTTTGGCAGGACTCGGCGCGTGCTGTGCCATTGCACGGCTCGGGCCAGCGCTTGGCATTCCACATCGCGGCCGATGGCCACAAGCTGTTCCGGGGTGACAGCGTGGCTGACCCGTCGGACCTCCTGCTCGATGATCGGCCCTTCGTCAAGGTCGGCCGTCACATAGTGCGCGGTCGCGCCGATCAGCTTCACACCGCGTGCGTGCGCCTGGTGGTAGGGCTTGGCGCCCTTGAAGCTAGGCAGGAACGAGTGGTGGATGTTGATGATGCGACCGCTGAGCTGCTTGCACAGATTGTCCGAGAGGACCTGCATGTAGCGCGCCAGCACCACCAGCTCAACCCGCTCCGCCTCGACCAGGTCGAGCACCTGTTGCTCGGCGATGTTCTTGGTGTCCTGCGTCACGGGAATGTGGTGGAAGGGGATGTCGTACGTGCCGACCAGGTCGTGGAAGTCCGGGTGGTTGGAGACAACGGCGGCGATCTCCACCGGCAGCGCGCCGGTCTGAGCGCGGAACAGCAGGTCGTTCAGACAGTGCCCGAACTTGCTGACCATCAGCACGATCCGCATACGTTCCTTCGCCCGGTGGATCTGCCAGTCCATGAGGAAGGAGTCACCAACGGCGGCGAAGCTGGCCCGCAGCTTCTCCACCGACAGGGGCGCCTCGGCGGAGAACGCGACCCGCATGAAGAACAGCCCTGTGTCATGGTCGCCGAACTGCTGACTGTCCTCGATGTTGCATCCGGTCATGAACAGGTAGCTGGACACGGCGTGCACGACGCCCTGCTTGTCGGCACAAGAGAGGGTGAGGACGTAGTGGTCGGCGGGCATAGGGTCTCTCCGGTGTGTGTTGGCCGGCGCCCGCCTGGGCGGGTGGCAGGGCGCAGATGTCTCACCCAAGCATCGGCGTCCATATTTTCCATATTGAGGTTCCGACTGTGCGGGAAGTGCTGATCAGCTGCGAACCGTTCCTGGACGCGCCGACAGACCGGACAGCACCCTCTCCTGCCCGGCGAGGCGTCCGGTCAACTCCTCAAGCTGAGCGCGCCCTGACAAAGAAGACCGGCCGCTCCGTCTCGGGGGTGACGGGGCGGCCGGTCAGAGGGCGGGTCGGGACCGTGGCCCTGTCCCGCCCTTGCCTTGTGGGACAGAAGGAGCGAATTACCGGGCGTCGGCCTCGCCGTCGACCATGGCCGAGTTCCCGAAGACGGAGACCGCCTGGTAGTAGGTCCACGCCGTGGCCAGACACGCCGATCCCTGGGCACCGGAGTAGGACGCACAGACACGCTTGAGGTCGGCGTAGAAGGCGTTGTCCAGCCGGTCCTTGTTGGCGGCGAACGTACCGACGGCCTTGTAGTTGCGGTACCCGAAGTCATGACGAGCACAGGCGTTCTTGAAGGGGAAGCCTAACGGGTTGTCCGGCGACGTCGTGCAGTAGTCGGTGGACCAGTCGAACTCGTAGGCACTCCAAGCGGCCTGGTTCTGGCGAGCCGCGTTCCAGGCGTCGTAGTTGCCGGCGCTGGACTGTGTCCAGTTGCTCAGCACCTGGGCCTTGTCGGCAGGGGCGGCGTTGGACTGACTGGCTGTCAGGAAAGTGAGGGAGAGTGCGAGAGCCGCGGCGAGCAAGGGGCCGACAACGTGACGGCGCATGCGATGACCTCCGTAAGGGCTGTGCGAATGGGCCCCGAATCCGAGGCGCGCCGGGGCAGGCCCAGCGTGAATCGCGCGTCTATGCCGGAGATATACGGATCCCTCGGTGTCGCGGGGTCTCGGGGCCGACGTCACCGCGCAGACGGGGCGTCAGCCGCTGCCGACAACCGCCCCTGACAGGTGCCGATCCGCCTGCGGAAGGTCCACGATGACCTGTGTCGGTAGAGCCGCCACATGCCGCGACGAGTCCGGCAAACGGCGATGTAGAGACATGCAAGAGCAGATGTAGCGGGCCGATGTGGTGTGTGTCCGCAGGACATGCTTCCCGAGAAGGACAAGGAGTTCACTATGCGGCGGCTGCTGTCGGTAGCACTGCTCAGCGCCTTGACCGTCGGCCTCACCGTGACGGCGACATCCACGTCGTATGCGGCGCCCGGCTGTATCGAAACGAGCGACACCCGTAGTTGGGGACGGGGCGAGGTCTCGGCATGCTTCGAAGACGGAGAAGCCAGGGTCCAGGGCAACGTCGTGGATCTCCTGCCCGGTGGGGGGCTGGGTTCCCCCGACGGGTACTGCGTCGCCTGGTACATCGAGTACGAGACCACGTCCGGTGATGCCTATCAGCACTCGCCGCTGGCCTGTGGCCACCTGGGGCGTGCCGAGAGGAACTTCGACTACGACCCCTCGGCGGGCGAGCACGGAGTGAAGGGCATCACTGGCGTGAAGCGCGCTGTGCTCAACCTCGTCTCCCTATAGGGGCGTTGTGGCGCCGGTGTGTGGCGGAGGAGCACGGACGCTGCCGTTCACGCACCGGCGGTCACGGCATTGGCGGGTACCCAACGCACTCACCGATCGGCTGGGGATGCCGACCGCTCGATCGACCAGATCGCCAATGACTTCGACGGACCGAGACCGCGGTGCGGTTGCGGAGATCAACCAGGCCCGACCGACGTCGGCGAGCGGGGCGGCCCCGGCAGTGGCAAGCCTGAGGAGCCGGCCCAGCTCCGTCGGCCACTGGCCCGCAAAGAGCGTCACCGAGTCTCGCGCCGCCCGTGCCCGGCCTCACGCTCGTAGCACCGCGCGGTCACTTCCTTCCAGGGCAAGGAGCGCAGCGCATCGTGCAGCGTCGGCTGGTTCCCCTTGACCACCAGCACGTAGTGCGCCTTCTTCTCCCCCCGGCATACGGCGATGCTCACCTCGCGTGGTCACCACTGGCTCCGTGCGACCGCCGGGCCGGCTGGTTCTCGGTGGGTGCGGCGGCGTCGGTGGCGGCGCACCAGTGTGGGCAGCCACGGCACGGCGCCGAGCACGGACAGGAGCGACAGCAGCGGGATGCGCCACCAGGCCGAGACCTGCGACGGTGGCGGAGGTTGCTCCTTGGCCACCCACGGTCGTGCGGTCTTCGACCATGCCAGGAAGGCGTCACCGACCGGGACCAGGCCGAAGGCGTACCGCTTGGTCCAAGGGGTGTGGATCGGCAGGCCGGCTACTTCGCTTACGCCTGCCAGCGCGGCTGTGAGGGGGGCGTCGCCGTGGACCTGGGCCGCGCCGATGGTGACCACGCTCGCCGACAGGCTCACGCCGAGCGGGAGCGGGCCGGAGTCGACGTCGGCCGGGCCGTCCATGCCGTCGGGGTACTCCCGCACGGCCGGCCCGAGGCCAAGAGGCGAGGCGATGTACCAGTTGCGGAAGTGCAGGTATTGCTGACGGGCGAAGACCGGGTCGATGTCGATCAGGAAGCGCTGAATGAGGCTCTGCGAGGTGCCCCTGGCCACCTCGATCGGGTCGCCGGTGTCCGGGGCGGCCCGGTGCGGGAGCAGTCCGGTGCGCGGGTCGAGCCGCTGGCGCACCTCGCGCAGCCACCGCTGGACGGTTTCGGTGAACCGGTCGGGCAGCAGGGTGTCGTGCAGCCGCAGCGATGCGATCGCCACGGTCGAGTCGACCGGCCACGCCTGACCGGCGTACGCCTCCAGATACGGCGACCGCGAGGCGTCGAAAGCCGCGCCGAGCGCGGCCGAGTCCCGGGTGAACCGCCGTACCTCGGCCGGATCGCGCTGCCCGGCCGGGTGCAGGCTCAGCACCCCGCCGCGCAGCCAGTTGCTCCAGCCGCGGTGGAAAACGCCGTACGGCGGAGTGAGGCTCGGGCTGAACGGGGCACGGCCGGACGGAGAGTCCAGCCGCCCCAGCGCCCACCGCGCCTCTCGCAATGCCGTCGAACGCTCGCCGACCGGTTCGCGCATCCCGATCTCGACCCAGTTCAGACCGTAGAGCACGTGCAGGAAGAAGTAGCCCTCGGGAAACATCCCCTGCGCCTCGCCGCCGGCCCCGTCGTCCAGCGCCTCACGCAGGAACGCCAGCTGCCGCCGGACCCCGGGCGGCTCGCCGTCCGTGCCCGCGGTGGCGGGCACGACCAGCCGCACCGCACCCAGCAGGGCACAGATACTGACCAGCACCGCGACCAGCCGACGCGACCAGCGCACCACACGACGCCCTGCCGACGGCGGTGAGGGACGGCCGTCGGTGCGCCCCGCCTCCCCCTCCGCGCCGGGACCGGTGTCGGCCGTTACCTCTGTACCGATCTCCAACCCATGACTCCCTCATCGTCATCTGGCAGTGCCACCGCCATGCACGACGCGAGTGCCGGCAACGAGGTTCACTCCATGCCCTGCGACAGTTGGGGGTGGCGTCTTCGCCATCGTCGTGCACCTGGCCCGCCGCCCGGTCCCGCTTCTCCTGGACAAGGACGGGCGGGCTGGGAGTGGGGGCGCTGCGGCAGACACCGTTGCCGTGTGCGCAGCGGCGGACACGGCACGAACGACCGAGGGCCGCGGGACCTGTTCCGGCGTCTTGAAACGCCCGTCAGTGCGGGCCGGGTCGGTCAGGGCGGCGTCGGTCGTCCGGCCCGCGACCGGTTCACTTCATCGTGGCAGGTGGTCATGATCGCCCCAGGCATACTCTGCGACATGAATTCGATGGATCCGTTCCGCAACGAAGCCCGCAGCCGCGACTTACCGGAGGACGAGGTCGAGCGATGGCTCGGCACCGTCCGTCCCTGCGCGATGCTGGGCACCGCTGGTGAGGCGCCGCCCGGCAGTCCGGTGGCCGGACGACTCGGCGGGCTGCCGCCGATGCCCGAGGACGAACCCGTTCCGCGCCTGCCGTTCCTCGCCTCGGTCGACCTCGCGGCCATCCCGCCCGGCGCGACGGACATCCCGCTCCCGAAGGAGGGCACGCTGCTCTTCTTCGCGAGCACGGAGAACCCGTGGAATGGCCGCGAATGGTCCCGGCTTGTCTACGTCCCGGTCGGCACGCCCGTCTCCGAACGCCGTCCGGGCGGCGAGTACCAGCCGCCGGTCCACCCCACCCAAGATCTACATCTGACGATCGAACCCTCGCTGCCCAACCGCGGCTACGAAACCCAGGAGTTCCCGCACGCCGGCGACCTGGGGGAGGTGTGGTGGGAGACCTGCGACGAGATGCAGACGGGCGGAACGGTGCAGATGGGCGGCTACCCCTGGGTCTGGAACGCGGATCCAACCACGGACTACGACCACGGCCCGGGCGACTGGGTGCTGCTCGCCGAACTCGGCGGCGAGGATCTGACCGAAGGTGACCTGGGCATCATCGACTGGGTGATCCGCCGGGACGACCTGGCAGCCCGCCGCTTCGACCAGGCCCGGGCCTGCTTCGACATGACCTGACGCAACCTCAGGCGAGGCGCACACCCTCGCGGAGACCGCGCGGCTCGGCTCCACCCGCGCGCCCGGCACGCTCAGCGTCCGGTAACACTGATGCCCCTGCTCCTCTTCCTCTACGGCCTGAACGAGTCCGTGCTGCCGCCAGGCACGCCGCCGACGTTCCACTGACCTCTCGCTCACCCGCAGATCCTTCGCCCTCACCGCGGTCTCCTCACCCGGTGTGAACCGCTCACCGGCCTCGTACCGGATCCGCTCCCGAAACCGCCGCCGCTCAGAGGTCGGTCCGCCACCCTGCGCGTACCGCATACCACCGGCCTACCGCAGGGATCAGCACACATCGCCCCCGACAACACTCCGAAGAGATCAGCAGGCACTCAAAGGTCAGCCGATGGGTCGAAGCACGCGCACCGTCATGTGCATGCGGTCGCGGAAGCCGAGGTGCTCGTACAACCTGCGCGCGCGGGAGTTGTCCGACAAGACGTGGAGGAACGGCCGCCGCCCACTCGCGACGATGTCGTGCACGAGCGAGTGGGTGATCGCCCCGCCCAGGCCGCGACCGGTATAGCCGGCGTCCGTGCACACGGCGCTGATCTCCGCCCATTCGCCAGGGTGCATACGCTCGCCGGCCATGCAGACGAGCTCGCCCTCGTCCCACAGCCCGCGGTAGCCGCCCAGTTTGACCGTCTCATGCTCGAACGGGCCGGGATGGGTGCGCTCGGCGAGAGCCACCATGGCGTCGACATCGTCGGAACCGAGCGGTGTGAACGCCGGGTAACCGCCCTCCGGGCGTGAGCCGAGCGCGGCCGCCGACGAGCCCCACACCATCTGGGAGCCGGACAGCACCTGCAGTTCCTGCCAGCCGGGCGGGGTCTGCGAGCAGACGACGGCCACCGTGTCGCTTCCCGTCACCTCGGCGAGCTCGTCCCACGCGGCCGGATCCCGCTCGTCCGCGACCGCGGCGAACGGAGAGACCGAGGACCGGTACCGCCGAGCCTTCTCACCGCCTACGGCATGGGCGGCATCGGCTCCCGTGAGCGAGAACCAGACTGGATTGTCGAGCTGGGCCGCACGCTCGGATCGGTAGCGCTCGGCCATTCGTACCTCTTTCCGGAGATCTGAATTCGATACTCAAGCGGCGGGGACCGGAAACGGAACGACAGTCACCGCGCCAGTCCCCGACCCTACTCAGATGGCGACCATGCTCGCGTCGACGTTGAGGACGGTGCCGGTGACGTAGCGCGATGCGGCGGATGCCAGACACAGGACGGCGTGTGAGGTGTCGTCGCGTTCAACGGAGGTCGCCGGCAAGGCAGTTGCGTAGGGCGCCTGGTAGCCGGCCGCGAAGTCGATCAGGGCGAGCCTCTTACCCGGCCTGCCATAGATCAGCGCTCGCACCGGCCCAAGGTCGAGGTATCGAAGCCACGGAGGCCGGCATGTCGTCCAGAGCGACGCACAGACGCAGGTCAACGCCGAAGACGTCACCCTGGCATGGACCGGCGCCGACCGGTAAAGCCCGCGGCCGGTAGCGGGCTCTTGCGACGTGAGAGCGGCTGGGCTACAGGCCGGTCCCCGCCGTGTCACAGGACAGTCCGGCGATGGTGCCCGACTGCCCGCGTCGGCAAGGATGACCGGGTGAATGATCACATAGCAGAGAACGCCTCCGCCCCGCGCCCTCCGCGCGGGGCGGCCCGCTGTGCCGAGGCCGCCCTCGCCCTCGCGGGCGTGGCCTGGGCGGCGCAGGCCGTGTGGCAGATCCGCCTCGCCGCAGCCGGTGAGCCGGCGTCCGGGCCGCCCGACCAGGGCAACGGCAATCACCGCACGCCGACCTCGCTGGAGGACGCGTACCACATCGTCAGTGCCGTGGGAGACATCGTCACCGGGCTCTGCGCGCTCGTCTTCCTGCTCTGGCTCGTGCGCGCCCGCGACAACGCCCGCGCCCTCTCGGGCGAACGCCCGCGCTACTCCTGGCCCTGGGTCTACCTGGGCTGGATCGTCCCCGTCGCGAACCTCTGGGTGCCCCGCGGCATCGTCGCTGACGTGCACCGCGCGAGTGCCCCGGGCGCGCCGCTGCCCCGCGCCCTGAACTGGTGGTGGGGCCTGTGGCTGGCCGGGATGTTCAGCGGGGCGGGTCTGATGTACGCCGACTCCACGGACGAGGTCATCGCGCGTGCCTACACGGACATCTGGCAGCTGCTGCTCTCCGACACGGCGGTTGTGGCCGCGGCCGTGGCGGGCGTCCTCGTCGTACGGGCCGTCACCGTGGCGCAGACCGGGCGTACGGCCGACGCCGTGCGCCACGACACCGCCCCAGAAGCGTGAAACCGAGCGGCCACCGTCGCTGTCTCACACACCGACACCCGGACAACTACCGCCGCTGGAGGCACCCATGGCCGTATCGCCTGCCGCCGCAGAGCGGACGGTCAGCCGGCCGGGACTCGAACCGCCGCCAAACCGCCGTGTTGAGCACCGTCCCGCCGCACCTTCGCGTACGCCGGGAGTGGAGAAGGTGGACCTGCTGCCCGGCAGTGGGAGCGTGACGGTCGGTACGCATGGCAGGTATCGGCAGGCGATCGGCATTCTCGACCTTCCGTTGCCCGATCCTCTTTCGCCGTATGTGAGCGCGCTAGAAGCCGTCGTAGGGGCGAAGCACCGCCACCTCGGGGCCGAAAGCGACCACGAGATGACCGTTGGGCGCGGCCGTGAGCGCGTGCACGGGGAACGGGAGCAGATAGTCGGTCGCGGCCGGGCGCCCTGTGGTCAGCTCGATGAAGCGCACGGTGCGTTCATGGCCGACGGCCGCTGAGAGCCGTCCGTCGGCCGACCGGATGACGGCCATCGTCCCACCAGAACCTGCCTCGGTGAGTTCATGGCTGTTGATCTGTGTCATGGAGGTCAGGTCCCACAGGCTCACCGTCCCGTCCCGGCCCTGGGTGACGGCGGCAGGAACGTCGCCGACTGTGGCGGTGGCCACGGAGGTCACCCAGTCGGTATGGCCCCTCAACGGCTCACCGAGCCGGCGGCCGGTTGAGAGGTCCCACAGCCGCACCGACTTGTCCCAGCTGCCCGTGACCGCGAGGGGCCTGCCATCCACAACCGTGGCGGCAACGGCCGTGACACGGCTGAAGTGGCCGGTGAACGGATCGCCCAGGGCCGTGCCGGTGGTGAGGTCCCACATACCCACGGACCGGTCGCTGCCCGCCGTCAGGGCGACCGGCAGGCCGTCCGGTGTTGCCGTGGCCAGTGCCAGCACTCTGCCGTGTCCGGTGGGCACCGGCGGGATGACGTGCTCACCGGTGACGGGATCCAGGACGTGCAAGGTGGCGTCCGGGTCAGCGGTCACGATGACCGGGTTCCCCTCCACGACCGCTGTGGTCAGGACGGCCGCCTCGGTCCCCAGAGGCGCGGTGACCTGCTCACCGGTGATCAGGTCCCAGGTGCGCACCGTGTGGTCGGCGCCTGCTGTGACGACCACGGGATCACCGTTGAGGACCGTCGTGGCGACGGCATGGACGGTTGCGGTGTGCCCGGCTCGGTGCCGCCCGCCCTCGTCGGCAAGGACGAGATCCCACATACGCACGGTGCGGTCGTCGCCCGCGGTCACCGCGACCGGGCGTCCGTCCGCGAAGGTGGTGGCGACGTCCCACACCTGGCCGGTGTGCCCGGCCAGGGGCTCGCCTCGCTGCTGCCGGGTGGCCAGGTCCCACACCCGTACAGTGCGGTCGAGGCCCGTGGTCACCGCCAGGATGTCCTGCCGCGTGTGCACCGTGTCGATGGAGCACACCCGTTCCGTGTGGCCGGTCAAGGGCCGGCCCCGGGGCCTTCCCTCCATCGCGTCCAGCACGGTGACAGTGCCGTCCTTCTCGGCGGCGAGGGACATCAGTCGGTCCTGTAGCTCCAGGGGGCGGGAAGTGGCGTGCGGGCCGGTTCCCGCCGTTTTCCTCAGACTGGTTCCGGCGCCTCTACGGCCGGCAAGCAGGTCCCACAGGTCTGCCCGCTCGGCCGGGTCGGGGGACAGGGCCGACAGCCCTTCCTCGGGAGGGATGGTGCGGATGGTTCGGATGCCGTCGACGGGCTCGGGACCCGGCGTCAGATCCCAGACACGCAGCACCTGGTCCGTTCCCCTGCAGAGCGCGACGCGACGCGCCCCCAGTACCGCGGTCTGCCGCCTGGGGATGCGGACACCGTCGTCGTGGTAGTCGGCGGCCCAGTGCCCCACCAACTCTGGTTCGGTCCGGTCATCGAGCGTTATGGCGACGACTCGGTCGTTGACCACCACCAGGGCCGACACGCTCAGCAGGGGCTCGGCATCCGCGAAGTCAAGCCCTGCCAGGTCGGCACCGCTGATCGGGCGGCCGGTGCCGAGGTCCCACACCCGGAGCACTTGGCCCCGGGGCCCCGCCATGGCGATGGGGCCCTTCCCTTCGACCAGGAACGCCTCCACGACCTGCAGACACTCTCCGACCTGCCGGCCGGTCGCCGACTCCCACACTCCGGCCGGTCGGTCCTTGGCGGTAGTGACTGCGACATGCCGCCCCTCCAGGACACCTATGGCCGCGACCGACCGCACCTCCTGCAGCAGGGACCCCGTAGCCAGGTCCGTCACCCACAGCGTCCGATCCGGCCCCATGGTCAGAACCACTCGGCGCCCGTCCATGGTCGTGCTCTCCACGACGCTGACGAGTTCGCCGGCCGAGCGGCCTGTGTCGAGATCCCACAGCCGTACGGTTTCGTTGTCATCCGCGTGCAGAGTGAGCGCCAGGGCGCGCCCGTCGACCACAACCGACGCGACCGACAGCAAGGTGTTTTCCATCGGCCACACCGGATCGGCACCACCTGTCATCAGCTCGTGCCGCAGTTGCCTCGTTGCCAGGTCCCACACGCGCACCCGCGCATCGCGGCCCCCGGACACAGCGACCGGTCGGCCGTCGACGACTGCCACGGCCACCGACATGACAGGGGTGGCGTGACCTCCGAAGGAGTGCAGGAGTCGAGGATCACCGGTAGATCGACTCGCCCACCCCACCGCCCACTGCGCACCGGATCCCCCCGGCACATCCGCGTTCTGGAACCAGTCGGCCAGCGCCGGATCTCCCAACCGGACGGCGTCCAGCGCCAGCAGCTGCCGACGGTGGACTGCCGCAACCGTCCGGTGCACATCCGCCGAGACCCCGTACACCTCCGCTATGGCCCGGCTCCGCGGGTCGTCTGCCTGGTCCAACAGCTCAAGAACACGCGCTGGTTCCATGGTGAGAAGCAGTCCGGGGTCCGACAGGACGCCGTGCCCTTCTTCGGGAGCATCGCCAGAACCATCCGTCATGGTCACCTTTCCGGGGATACGGCAAAAGGCTTCACTGGGCATCGGAGCCTGCACCGGTGAGCACTGTGGCGTCGGCGCCCGGCGGCCCCACGGTCGCGAACAGGGCTGAGCCGGCCCCGCTGTGAACTCCGGGCTTGCGGTGCGCTGGGCATCGAGTCGCTGCGGCATCACATGGGTACGGCGTACGTCTCGTTCACAGGGTGACGGGGCCACGAGTTGGCGGCGGAGGTTGCGAACTCGCAAAAAGCCCTGAGCACTTCAGCGCCGTTCGCTTCCGTGCACACAACCGTGGACATGCAAAGAGCCAGGCATGACCGGCAGCGTAGCCGTGCCCGGACACGTCCAGTCGCTTCCTGCCTTGCTTACGGCCGATACCAGCAGAGAATCGCGTAGTTCTACGCAATCTCCTGCCCGCTCCGCTCCACCGGCGTCGACACGATCTCTGTTGCAGTAGTTTCACGGATGCCACCGCGTGCGCCGTGCGGCACGATGCCGGGAGCCGTCCGACCGGACTTGACTGATCTCCGGCACAACCAGCCGGAGGAGGCCTGCTTCCAGCTGGGCGGCGCCGGCGCACGGTGAAGCGACTCGGCACAGTCGTCGGATCGCCGGGCCGTACGCAGTGCAGTTCGCGTCGGCGCTACGCGGGGAGAGACATTCGGCCACCTGAAGTGTAGGTTGACATTTTGTTGAACACGCACGGTGTTCGGCCGTTCGCCCTGCCCTTCGTGGTCGCGCAGCCACCCCTTTCTGCGCCGCCATGCTGTGATGCCCAAGGCGCATGTGCCCCGCGAATGTTGGCCGAGGACGCCCAACGTGCGCAGATCCGTACCGGACAAACCCTCCTCTTCTGTTCTGGCGCCCAAGGAGTATTCGCATGCGTTTGAGTACGTCGATCACTGCTGTAGCGGCCATGAGTGTGGCCATGACCATGGGTACCGCACTGGCCCAGGGCGCCACCCACTCCGACTCCCCGGCCTCGTCCGCCGCGTCGCGTGACTGTTCCGACCTGGTCCGCATACGGGCCTTCTCCGACGACCTCGACAAGAAGACGCTGGACGGCGTTTTCGTCGGCAACATGTCCGCCCTCGCCGTCGACCGGGGCGGCCGGATCACCGCGGTGTCGGACGAGTCGTACCTCTACTCGCTCAAGGTGCGCGAGACGGGACGCGCACTGAGAGCCGAGGCGGTGGCCGTGGCCCCGCTGACCGATCTGAACGGCGCGGCGCCGGACTCCGAGGGTCTGGCCGTCGACCGGGACGGCAGCCGGCTGATCAGCTCCGAGACCGAACCCTCCGTCACCCGCTACGACCGCGACGGCAAGGCGGTCGAGGCGCTGCCCGTGCCGGCCGCTCTCGCCGTCGCCCCGACGGGACGGGCCGTACGCAACCAGACCTTCGAGGGGCTGACGCTCCAGACCGGCGGACGCACCCTGGTCGCCTCGATGGAAGGCTCGCTCTCCGGCGACGAGACCGGCGTGGTGCGGCTGCAGACCTGGCATCGCGCTGGCCTGAGCGAGCCCTTCAAGACCGGTGCCCAGTACGGATACCAGGCCGACCAGGGCCTGGGAGTCGTCGAGCTCGCCCCGGCCGGAGACGGCCGGCTGCTCGTCCTCGAACGCGGCTTCACCCTCGGTGTCGGCAACACCGTCCGCCTCTACCTGGCCGACCCGCGCCGGGCCGACGACGTGAGCGGCACCGAGAACCTCACCTCGGGCGGCGCGGCCCGCCTGGCCTCCAAGACCCTGCTGGCCGACCTCGCCGACTGCCCGACCCTCGGCGCCACGGCGGAACAGCCCCAGCCCAACCCCCTGCTGGACAACATCGAAGGGCTTGCCGTGACCGGCCGCACCATCACCGGACGCGTGAAGATCCTGCTGGTCAGCGACGACAACGAGCGGGACACCCAGATCACCCGCCTGTACTCCCTCGACGTCCGGCTACCCCGTTGAACGACCCCGCAGAGGTCGTCCAGCTCGTCGCCGAACCCCTGGCCTGAGCGCATCACACGGGGAGTACCGATCCTGGCGCTCCCCCAGAACGAACTGCACCCATAGCCGACCGACTTCAGCCGTGCCGTGACAGCGGCCGCGCCGCGGCGTGTGCCCGCGCGCTCTCGGCGGCGGGCTTCACCGGCCCGCGCCTGGGCCACGAGCCCGTGCTGCGGCCGGCCTTCCTCAAGGAGGCGGGTGATGCGGCCGATGGCTGGGTGTTCGAAGCCCCGTACACCGAACCGCAGTCAGCAGGCACCAAGGCCGCCAAGGGTTCACCGCCGCCTACCGCGAACGCCACGGCACGCCGCCCGGCCGGTGGGCCGCCGAGGCGTACGACGCCGTCGGCCTGATCGCCCGCGCCCTCACGGCGGCCGGCACAGACACCGGGATCGACCCCGGCGAGGTCGCCGAGCACCTCTTCAGCACCGGCTACGACGGGCTGGCCAAGCCCATCCGGTTCGCCCAGGACAACACGCACGCCCTGAAACCGGACCGAACCCGCTTCCTCTACCAGGTCCGCGACGGCACGTTCCGTTTCCTGGGCCGCCACGACCAGGTACAAGGGTCGAACACCGACGAGAAGGGCGGAAGCCCCTTCGAGGGGGCCTACCGACGCGAACGCCCCGCGACCAGCGACGCCAGCGCCGCCCGGGACGACACCCCCGTCTTGCGGTAGATCCGCCCGAGGTAGCCCTCCACGGTCCGCGGGCTGAGGTGGAGCTTCGTGGCGACCTCCTTGCTGGTCAGGCCCTCGGTGACCAGGTCGGCGATCTCCCGCTCGCGTGACGTCAGTCCGGACAGTGGATCCGACGCGTCCGGCTGCCCGTCCGCAGCGCCGAAGACCTTCGGGCGTACCCGCTCCGCCACGCCGAGCAGCATCCCGGCGCCGCCGTCCGCGGCCAGTCGCCGTCCCCGGCGCCACATGGCGTGCGCACGGGCGTCTTCGCCGACGGCTTTCATGAGCGGGGCGCCGAACAGAAGCGACTGGACCTCTCTGAGCGTCGTCCCTGAGCGCCTGTTCAGCCGCGCGGCCTCGGCGTACATGCGCGCGGCCGCCGCCACATCGCCGCGGCGTTGCGCGACCTGGGCGAGGCTGCGCAACCCGGCCGCCCGCTTGGCCGCCAGGCCGAGTCGGCTCGCCTCCTCGTGGGCGAGTTCGGCCCAGCGTTCGGCGTCCGCCGTGTCGCCGGTGGCCAGGGACGCGGTGACGAGCAGTTCCAGGTGGTTGGGACGCATCGATCGTTGCAGCCGGTGCAGGTCCTTCCCGCCGGCCTCGAGCATGACGTCCCGCGCCCGGTGCGGATCGCCGGAGCTCAGCGCGGCGTAGGCGAGCAGGGACTTGTACGCGTTTCCCCACCAGGTGTGGCTGTTCCCGGCCACCGACGCCGCGTTCTCGGCGACGGCCAGCGGACGGGGATCACCCTGCGGGTACGCCTGCGCCAGGATGACGGACCTCAACGCCAGCGTGAAACCGAGCAGGTCGGAGCTGCCGACGGCCCGCGCGACGGACTCGGCCTCGTCGACCAGTTCCATCGCGGTCGTGATGCGACACGTGCTGAAGTGGGCGTACGCCTTGCACAGCAGGAGCTGCGAGAGCATGTACAGCTGGCCGGTCCGCCGGGCGACCGCCAGGCCCCGCTCGGCGTGCCGCTCCGTGTCGGCGAAGTTCTCCTGGAACGCCTCGGTCCAGCCCAGCCTGACCAGGGACTCGCACAGGCGGGCGACATCGCTGTCGGTCAGCCCGTCCACCAGACCGGCCGCGAGCGCGGCGAACTTCCGGGAGGCGGCCATGTCACCCGCGTACGCCTCACCCATGGCGGCCAACGACAACGCGGACGCCTCACCGATCTCATCGCCCAGAGAGCGGGCGGCTTCCAGAGTCTGGGCGAGTTCCGCCCGCACTTCCCCGTAGCGGGAGGCGAACACCGCGGCGGTGCCCAACTCGAGCCCCAGCTCGACCCGTTGAGCCCGCGACGGACCGGGTTTCCGCGCCAGCTCACGGCGCAGCAGTGCTTCCGCCTCGCGGTACTCGTCGAGATTGCGCAGCATCAGGGAGCACAGGGCGACCGCTGAGATCCGTACGGCGTCGTCGTCCTGAGTGCCCGGCATGTCGATGAGTTGGCGGAGCAGGTCCCGGCTCTCCTTCAGCCCACCGCTCACCCCCAGGACCCGGGCGCGCGACAGCATCAGTTCACGCCTTCTGGCGAGGTGCTCCGGAGTGTTCGGCAGGATGCGCAGCACGGCTCCGAGCCAGTGCGCCGAGGCGGCCGGAGCGGTTGTGGCGGTCCGCTCGGCGGCTTCGGTCAATACGTCGGCCGCCTCTGCGTCCCAGCCGGTCACCGACTGGTCCAGGTGGTGTGCCCGGTCTGCGACGGGGGCGCCGATTCTGGTCAGTTCGGCCGCGGCCAGCCGGTGGTACTCCTCGCGTCGCCAGGGTTCGATGCTGTTGTGGACGAGGGCGCGGATGACGGGATGACGCAGCGTCAGCCCTCTTCCTCCCGGGCCGGGCCGGAGAAGGTCACGGCGCATCAACTCGCCGAGTGTGCTCCTGATGTCGGTGACCGGGGCCCCGGTCAGCGCGCCGAGCAGATCGGCGGTGGTGCGGTCGCCGAGTACCGCGGCGGCTTCCACGGTACGGCGCTCCAGCGGACCCAGCGGCGACAGCTCGTCCAGCAACAGCGCTCCGAGACCGGCGGGGATCCCCTCCAATATGCCGAGCACATCAGGGTTCGGGGAAGCCACCAGAACCGGCTGGGGAGGCCGGGCTCCCTTGTGTGCCTGGAGCAGCGCGAGAAAGTACAGCGGGTTGCCTTCGCTCGCCGCGTAGATCTCGGCGGCCCATGCCGAGGGCAGGTCTCCTGCCAGCTCCTCGACGCAGGCTTGTTCGTCGAGAGGGCCCAGAGGGATACGGAGTACCGCGCCGGTGTCCAGTCCGCGGGTCAGCGAGGCGGCGAGCGCGGTGGGCGCCTGGCGGTCACGCCGGGAGACGACCAGCAGTACGGGCGAGGACACCGGGTGCCGGACGAGATGGTCGAGCATTTCCAGGGATGCCGGATCGGCCCAGTGGAGGTCTTCCAGGATCACCACCAGCCGTTCGCCGCCGAGGTGGCGCAGCGCCTCGGTCATCGTCCGGTGGAGGCCGAACCGGTCACGGCCCTCAGGCACCCTCAACGGCCCCTCGGCAGCGCCTCTCAGGACGGGCGCGAGATCCGCCAACGCCTCGAACCCGCGCAGAGCTTGCGGTTCGAGGTCGGCGAAGGCGTCGGCGAACGGCCGGAACGGGCTGTGCCGCTCGTACTCCGTCGCCCGTCCGAACAGTACGGTCACCCCCCGTCGGCGGGCCCGCACGCCGAACTCGGTCAGCAGCCGGCTCTTGCCGATGCCGGCTTCACCGGTGATGTCGACGACCGCCGGACCGCCTCTCCCCGACTGGTCCATGGCCCAGTCGAGCCACTCGAGTTCGGTTGCGCGGCTGACGAAAGGCGTCCGGCCCGCGAGAGGCGTTCTGTCCGCGATGGGGCCGGGCGTCCCCCGTAGCTCCCGCATCATGCCTGCCCGGCGGCCCTGTCGCGGGCCATCAGGGACGCGAGTGCGGCACGGGACGTCACGCCCGTCTTGCGGTAGACGGCGGCGATGTGGCTCTCGACCGTACGCGGGCTGAGGTGGAACCTGGAGGCGATGGCCTGCGTGCTGAGTCCTTCGCCGACCAGGTCGGCGATCTCCCGCTGGCGTGCGGTCAGCGTGGTCAGGTCTGCCACCAGCACCTCCTTTTCGGCCGGGCCGGGCCGAGCAGCCCGACCCTTCGCGGGTTCCAGCACCGCCGGACGCAGCATGTCGGCGAAGCCGACCAGCAGCCGGGCTCCGCCCTCCAGGGCCAGCCGGCGTCCACGTCGCCACATGTCGGCCGCCCGATGGGGAACCCCTGCGGCTTTCACATGCGGAGCACCGAGCAGCAGGGACTGCGCCTCGCGCAGCTTCGCACCGGACCGCGCGCTCTCCTGCGCTGCTCTTACGTACTTCCGCGCCGCCGCGGCCGGGTCACCGCGGTGTGCGTCGAGCTGGGCGAGAGCGCGCAGCGCCGCCCCGCGCTGGACCGGCAGACCGAGTTGTTCCGCCTCCTCGGCGGCACGCTCGGCATAGTGCTTGGCCTCCGACGTCCTGCCGGTGGCCAGCGCGGCGCTGACCAGGACCTCGACATGAGTCGGCCGCAGTGACGGCTGGAGCCGCGCCAGATCCTTCCCGTCGCCCGCCCGCAGCATGAGGTCCCGTGCCCGGTGCGGATCGCCCGTCACCGTCAGCACCACCTGGGCGAGCACGCACCTGCTCACTGTCGCCCACCAGGAGTCGCCGGCACCGACGGCGTCGACCGCCTCCTCGGCGGTGGCCAGTGCGCTCCGGTCGCCCGCCTGCATCAGCACCAGGGCCCTGATCGCGAGGGCGAAGCCGGTCAGTTCTCCGATGCCCAGGGCCCGCGCGACGTCCACGGCCTCTTCGGCGAACTCCAGCGCTGTCGTGATCCGGCAGGTGTTGAGGTGCGCGTAGGCCTTGCACAGCAGAAGGTGCGGAAGCATATGGAGCTGGCCGGTCCGGCGGACGACCTCCAGGCCACGGTCGGCGTGCCGTTCGGCCTCGGCGAAGCGCTCGAGGAACAACTCGCTCCAGCCCAGCCTGGCCAGCGGCTCGCTCAGGCTGCTGAGGTCGTCGCCCGTCAGCGCGTCCGTCATCGCCCCCGCAGACTCGGCGTACTTGAGAGCCGCGTCCATGTCGCCCTCGTACGCCTCGCACATCGCCGCCAGCGCCAGTACGCCCGCCTCGCCGACCGGGTCGCCCAGGGCACCGGCGGTCGCCAGCGTCCGGGCGAGTTCCTCGCGCGCCCCGGGGAAGCGGGAGCCGAACAGCGCGCAGGACACCACTTCGGCCCCGAGCTCGACCTGCTGCGACGGTGAAGGGCCAGGTGTACGGGCGAGTTCCCTGCGCAGCAGCGCTTCGGCCTCCTGATAGCGGCCCAGGTAGCGCTCCATGAGGGCGCACTGCGCGACGGCGGACGTACGTACGGCGTCACCGTCGTCGTCCGGACCCAGTAGACCGATCACCTCGTGGAGCAGGTCCCGGCTCTCCCGCAGCGCGCCGGTGACGCCCAGCGTGCGGGCCCGCAGCAGCATCAAGTCACGGCGTGTTCCCAGGTGTTGGGGTTCATCCGGGAGGACTCTCAGCACCGCGCCCGACCAGTGGGCACAGCTGGCCGGAGCAGTCATGGCGGTCTCTTCGGCGGCCTCGGTGAGCAGGGCGGCTGCCTGGGGGTCCCATCCGTTCAGCGACTGTTCGACGTGGTGGGCCTGCTCCAGGAGGGGCGCGCCGACGCGCGCGAGTTCGGCGGCCGTCTGTCTGTGCAACTGTTCGCGCTGCCAGGGGGCGATGCTGTCGTGAACCAGGGCACGGACTACCGGGTGACGCAGTACCAGACGGCGGCGTCCGTGGTCCGGCCTCATGAGGTCACGCTTCATCACCTGGTGCAGAGCCTCTACGACCTCGCTGACAGGGACCGCGGTGATGGCGCCGAGCATCTCGGGGGTGGCGTGGTCGCCGAGGACCGCGGTCGCGTCGAGGATCCGCCGCTCCAGCGGTTCGAGCGACGACAGTTCGTCGAGCAGCAACGCTTCGAGCCCCGTGCGCGGACCGTTTCCTGTCGGACCCTCGGCAGGAGTGGACAGCGGCGGCGAAGGCATCAGGGGCAGACGAGCCCCTCTATGGGCCTGGAGGAGGGTCAGGAAGTACAGCGGGTTGCCCTCGCTCGCGGCGTAGATCTCGGCCGCGCGCCGCGGAGGCAGGTCGCGGGCGAGTTCTTCGACGCAGTCGCGCTCGCCGAGCGGCCCCAGGGCGATCCGCAGAACCGCGCCGGTGTCGACCCCACGGGTCAGAGCGGTGGTGAGCACCTTCGGCGTCTGCCGGTCACGCCGCGCGACGACCAGGAGCACAGGGGCCCGCAGTGGATGCCGGATGAGGTGGTCGAGCAGTTCGAGCGACGCCGCGTCCGCCCAGTGCAGGTCGTCAAGGAGTACGACCAGTCCGGTCCCACGAACGCGGCCAAGGACGGCCGCCGTCTCCTGGTAGAGGCCGAAGCGGTCGCCGGTCCACCGGCCACTGCTCGCCTCCTCGAAACCGCCGCGCAGCATCGCGGGGAGTTCCCGCAGCTCCGGGACCGCCTCCAGATCTCGCCGGCCGACCCAGGCGAAGGCGTCGGCGAACGGCTGGAACGGGCTGTGCCGCTCGTACTCCGTGGCCTGGCCCCGCAGCACGGTCATCCCACGGCGCCAGGCCCGCACGCCGAACTCGGTCAGCAGCCGGCTCTTGCCGATGCCGGCTTCACCGGTGATGTCGACGACCGAGGGTCCATCCTCCGCCAGGCGTTCCAGGACGGCGTCGAGCCGGTCCACTTCCGCCGATCTGCTGACGAAGGGCTCGCTGTCCGCGCGGACAGCCGGTGCGTCGTACGCCACAGTCATCATGAATCCCTTCTGCAGTCCGTGAGTTGACACGTTCACGAGTTCGTCGCTTGCAGAACACGGAGGAGGTGGCCATGAGTGTTACCTGACTTCTGCTGCTTTTGCTCATTGCGTTCAAAAGGGTCGTGACCCGTGGGTAGCTTCCGGTGCGCTCGGCGGCGTCGGCGAAGGCCTGTTGGGCCTCGTACAGCGGGAAGCGCGCCTCGATGACGGCTCCGGGCCGGGCGTCGGGCAGCTCGGCGACGGCGGCGGTGAAGTCGCCCGGGTGGTCGTAGACCACCGACCCGCGGATCACCAGCTGACGGCGGACCACGTCGTCGGTGGTGAACGGCAGACGGCCGGGGTTGAGGCCGATCAGGACGACGGTGGCGCCGGGGGCGGCGCGCCCTGGGCATCCTCAGCTACGGCGGCGCTACGTCGCCCTCCTCCTGGATGACCCAAGGCACGACCGGGACCCTCCGAGGCCCCTGCCCCACCCCGCGCTCAACAAGGACGAGTTCGACCAGACCATCACGTGACGCCATCCGGGTCACGCGGATCGACCAGGCACTCCCCAGAGAAACCGGCCATGTCGCCGCAGCGGCCGGGACGCGCGGCCGCACGACGCAGCACGGCCACCTCCGACACCCGGACCGAAACCATGCATCGACTGGGTCGCCAAGAAGCGGCGGCAACAGCCTGGACCACTGCGAAGGCCCTTTTCGAAGTCCCCGTTGACGCGCTGTGTTGGACGAACGGCTCGTCGGCCCCAAGGGCGATCTCCACCGCCGCAGAACGCCCCTCACGCACTTCCAGCAGCCCGTGGGGCTGGGGACCGTCAACCTCATGGGGACCGCCCCTTCACGGCGGGCCGCCCAGCTGTGGCGCAGCCACCCGTGGATGAGCCCTGTCAGGCGACTCCTTTCGTATAACGTTGCACGAAGGGATGTCCCAAAGGTTGAAGCGGGCAGACAGGCCGGAGCCGTCGAGTCATCCGCGAATAATGTTCCGGAAACGCCAAAAGGGGCAGAGCGGTGCACGACAACGGAGGTGCGCGTAAGTGCAACCGGCAGGCGGCTCGAAGAGGGTCACCATCACCGACGTCGCGCGCAGTGCGGACGTGTCCACCTCCGCGGTGTCGAAGGTGCTGCGCAACGCCTACGGAGTGAGCCCCGCGATGCGCGAGCGAGTGCAGACGGCCATGGCCGAGCTGGGCTACCGCCCGCACGCCGCCGCTCGTGGCATGAGGGGCCGCACCTACACGATCGGCGTTCTGCTCGCGAGCATCCGCAACGCCTTCTACGCCGACCTCCTGGACGGCGTGAACGCGGCTCTGCGGAACACCGAGTACGCGCTGTTCATGGGCTCCAGCGGCTCCTCCGAGATGGAGGACCAGACCAAGCTGATCCACGCCATGGTGGACCGGCAGATGGACGGGCTGATCCTGATCGCGCCCGCCGTTCCCCGCGCGGAGGTGATGGGCATCGCGGCCGAGGTGCCGACGGTGGTGATCGGCCACCACGACCCCTCGCCGGCGTACGACTGCGTGGTCAACCAGGACGGGACCGGCGTCGACCTGGTCGTGGACCACCTGGTCGGACTCGGGCACCGGGACATCGCGCACGTATCGCATCCGACAGTGCGCGGCAGCCAGTGGGAGCAGCGACCCGAACACCACGTCCG
Organism: Streptomyces flaveus; assembly: GCF_014647675.1. Lineage (GTDB taxonomy): Bacteria > Actinomycetota > Actinomycetes > Streptomycetales > Streptomycetaceae > Streptomyces > Streptomyces flaveus. Next base: position 438,667 of record NZ_BMPQ01000001.1, read on the forward strand.
GGCCGCCTACCGCGAGGCGATGGCCCGGCACGGTCTGACGGACCTGGCCCGGGTGGTGCACTCCGGGTACTCGGACGAGGGCGGCTACCGCGGCGCCATGGAGCTGCTCACCTCCGCCCGCCCACCCACCGCGATCTTCGCCGGCGCGGACGTGGCCGCGACCGGTGTCTTCCGGGCCGCCGCCGAGCTCGGCCTGCGCATCCCCGGCGACCTCTCGCTCGCCGGATACAACAACACCTCCGTCGCCGCCCTCGCCCCCGTGAGCCTGACAAGCGTCGACCAGGCCGGCGCGATGATGGGCGAGACCGCGGCCCGGCTGCTGCTGGAACGGATCGAGAAGCGGCGTGACCGCGCCGTCGTCACGGCCTCGACACCGCACCTGGTGACGCGGAGCAGTACCGCACCGCCCGGCGCCTGATCAACGGCCCACGCCCTCACCGCAGGGCGGACGGATCCGCATCCGGCGGACGGACACCGAACCGACGCGGAGGCGAGCGGACGCAGCGACACCGCGTGCAGGCGATCCGGTGCACGACCTGCCGCGTCCGTCCGCCGGGATTTTCCTGCCACTCCTCTTGACGCGCCGGCCATCTCCACCTCAGGGTTGAGCCGTTTCAGCGTAGAACGTTGCACACAACACAGGAACGCACGTTGCGCCTTGCGGCGAAGTCAGCCGCGAACGCCCACCGTATGAAACGATTCAACACTGTGGAGATGCCATGGTCCGTAAACGCTCGCTCTTGTCCGTCCTCCTGAGAGGCTTTCTCGTGTTGGCCGTGGTCGGAGGCGCGGCGGTCCTGCCAGGCTCCGTGTCCAGCGCGGCGTCGGTGCGTGACGCGCCGTTCGCTGCCAAGGCCCTGTCCACCAACGGCCGGGTCAACCCGTTGGGCATCGGCGGTGAAGACCCGGTCTTCGGCTGGCAGTTGACGTCGGCCCGGCGGGCGGCTTCGCAGAAGGCCTACGAGATCCAGGTCGGACGTACGCCGCGGTCCGCCGATGTGTGGTCGTCCGGCAAGGTGGCGTCCGACCGTCAGGTCGGCGTGCGGTACGGCGGCCCCGATCTGGAGGCGGGCACCCGTTACCACTGGCGCGTCCGGGCCTGGGACGGCAAGGGAGTTGCCAGTCCGTGGAGTGCGAGCGCGTACTTCGAGACCGGCCTGCTGGACTCCGGCGACTGGGACGGCGCCCAGTGGATCACGCGTCCTGCGGCTCCCAGCGAGCTGGACAGGTGGACCGACTACACCGCCACGGTCGAGTTCGAGCTGGACAGGGCCGCCTTCGGCATGTTCCTGCGCGCCCCGGATGTGAGCAACGGCTACATGTGGCAGTTCAGCGCCACGGGCGCCACCCCGATGCTGAGACTCCACAAGCAGGTCAAGGGCGCCTACTCCGTGGTGCAGCAGGTGGATCTCGCGTCCCACGGCTTCACCAACGCAGGCCTCCTCGATGGCAGGCACACCGTCCGCTACGACGTGGCGGGCAGCACCATCAAGACGACCCTCGACGGCAAGCCGGTCAACACCTTCACGGATTCCACGTTCCCCAAGGGCTACATCGGCTTCCGCACCCACGCGTGCTGCGAGGAACGCGGAACGGTCCACGACGCCGTCGTCACCGGCGCCGACGGCACCACCCTGCTCGACACCGACTTCGCCTCCGGACGGAACCCGTTCGCCGGCGGTGAGATCGCCGACTCCGCCCTCGTCGTGTCCGGCACCACGGACGCCCTCTACCAACCCGCGACCCGGCCGCAGCCGCTGCTGCGCAAGGACTTCGCGACCAAGAGCGGCAAGAAGGTCGCCTCCGCGCGCGTCTACGCGTCGGCACTCGGCCTCTACGAGCTGGAGCTCAACGGCAAGCCGGTCGGTGACCAGGTGCTCGCCCCGGGATGGACGAACTACCACAAGCGCATCCAGGCCCAGACCTACGACGTGACGAAGCTGCTCGCCCGCGGCGGCAACGTGATCGGTGCGTCCCTGGCGGACGGCTGGTGGGCCGGCAAGGTCGGGCTCGGCTGGAGCCGCCAGTACGGGGACACCCCCGCTCTCGTGGCGAAGATGCGCATCACCTACACCGACGGATCGGTTCAGTGGATCGCCACGGACGGTTCGTGGAAGGCGGGCGACGGCCCCTACGTCAAGGCCGACCTTCAGGACGGCGAGACCTACGACGCCCGTCTGCAGCCGGCGGGCTGGAGCCGGCCCGGGTTCGACGACGCGAAGTGGGAGCCCGCCGCGAGCCTGGAGTCCCGTACCGCCCTGCTGGTCCCGCAGAGCGACGAGCCGGTGCGCCGGACCCAGGTGCTCCAGGCCAACAAGATGACCGAGCCCACCCCCGGAACGTACGTCTACGACCTCGGCCAGAACATGGTCGGTGCGTCACGCCTGACCCTCACCGGCTCCGCGGACCAGTCGATCAAGATCCGCTACGCGGAGGTGCTCAACAAGAACGGCACCCTCTACACCGACAACTTCCGCAACGCCAAGGTCACCGACCGCTACACCTTCGCCAAGAACGGAACGGTGACCTACGAGCCCACCTTCACCCAGCACGGCTTCCGCTACATCGAGATCACCGGGGTGACCGAACCCCCCGCGCTCGCCGACGTCAAGGGCGTCGTATGGGGATCCGACCTCCCGTCCACCGGCACGCTGAAGACCTCCGACAGCATGCTCGACCAACTGGTGAGCAACATCTCCTGGAGCCAGCGCGGCAACTTCCTGTCCATCCCCACCGACACCCCGGCCCGCGACGAGCGCCTGGGATGGACAGGTGACATCAGTCTGTTCGCGCCGACGGCCAACTACCTTGTCGACACCCGCGCGTTCCTGTCCCACTGGATGACGGACGTACGCAACTCCCAGTACGCGAACGGGGACTTGCCAGCGGTGGTACCGACTCCCCAGGGCCAGTTCGGCGACAGCGGTGTCGGCTGGTCGGATGTGATGATCACCGTGCCGTACTCCGTGTGGCGCTCCTACGACGACACCCGCATCCTGCGGGAGAACTACCCCGCCATGCGGAAGTTCTTCCAGTTCGTGCGCGACAGCGCCGGAGCGGACCTGCTCGAGCCCGGCCGCACCACGTTCTTCACCGACGACTGGCTGCACCTGGACGACCCCACCGAGCAGGGCATCCTGGGCACCGCCTACTACGCCGAGAACGCCCGCATGATGGCCGAGGTGGCCAAGGCCCTGGGCGACGACGCGGCGGCGGCCGACTACGGCAAGCTCTCCGCCGACATCCGCGAGGCCTTCACCAAGGCCTACGTCGCAGCCGACGGCACCGTCAAGCGCAACTCGCAGACCGGATACGCGCTGGCCCTCGGCATGGACCTGATCTCGGATCCGGCACTGGTCGAGAAGGCCGGCGAGAAGTTCGTGGCCAAACTGGCGCTCACCGACCACCACCTGCGGACCGGCTTCATCGGCACACCGCTGCTGCTGCCCGCGCTGAGCAAGATCGGCCGCGACGACCTGGCGTACAAGATGCTGCTGCACAAGGACTACCCGTCCTGGGGCTACGAGGTCGCCAACGGCGCCACCACCATGTGGGAGCGCTGGAACTCGATCATGCCCGACGGCAGCTTCGGCCCGGTCGACATGAACTCCTTCAACCACTACGCCTACGGCGCCGTGGGCGACTGGATGTTCCAGAACATCGGCGGCCTCTCCGCGCTCGAGCCCGGCTACAAGCGCTCCAGGATCGCGCCCGTGCCCGGCGGGAACCTGACGCAGGGCTCCGGAAAACTCAAGACCGTCTACGGCCTTCTGTCGTCCAAGTGGAGCGCCCGCGACGGCGAGTTCGACCTGAAGGTGACGGTGCCGGTCAACACCGTCGCAGAGGTCCACGTGCCGTCGAAGACCCGCCAGGCGGTCACCGAGAACGGCCGGCCGGCCGACGCCGCCGAGGGAGTCAGGTTCCTGCGGATGGAGGACGGGGCCGCCGTGTTCGAAGTGAGGTCGGGGTCCTACAGCTTCGGCGTCGAGTAGGCCGCGGTTGAGGCGGTGGCAGTGGGTGCGGCCGGACCGATTCCCCGCCTGCCCTGGGCGCCACCCTGTGCCCGCGCCGCACAGCCGAGGGCGTCTCGCTCTCATCGGCGCGGGCACGCCGGACTCGACTCAGGTCTCTCTTTCCGGTGTGTAGTCGGCCTCATCCAGTCCGAAGGTCCAGGCGACGCCCTCCCGGGCGGTCCGGGTCCGTGGCGGCACTCGTAGCCAGTACGTGCGGTGGGTGCCGTCGGGCTCCGGGGTGGAGTTGAGCACTTCGACCATCACCAGTGGCTCGTCCCCCGCCAGGGCGATACGCCACAGCACACCTGCGTCGTCCCGCTGCACGGGCTCGGCTCCGGACTCCTCCAGGTAGCGCTCGTAGCCGTAGTGCTCCAGCATGACGCGGCGCAGCTCAGCGTTCTCCTCCTCACGGATCCGCTGCGGGGTCAGCCCGGCGAGTCCGTCGAGGAACTCGGCGGGGACCGGCATGCCACGCCAGGCGTGCAGCGCGAATCCGTCAGGGAAGGCGAGCGCGGCGCACCGTGCGGGCGCGGTGCCTTCCGCCGACCCGGAGGATGTCGCGGTGATGTTCGACAAGCGGCGCTGCCATGCCCGGCTCGCCGCCGCGGGCGTCCCGGTGCCCCGGCCCTGACGGTTCCGGCCTGGACGCGCTGGAACGCCGGGCGGCCGCGGTGCGCGAGGCGACGGAGCGCGGTTCGCCGCCGCGGCCTTCGGCGGCGGCACTCCGACGTTCCTCACGGCCGCGGAGCTGGAGCGGCTGTGCGATCTCGCCGAGCGTGGCCTCGGCGCGGATCTGACCGCGATCCCGCTGTCCGTGGGGGCCTCGCCCGCCACGGCGACCGCCGACCGGCTGGCCGTGCTGGCCGAGCGCGGCACCACGCGCCTGAGCCTGGGTGTGCAGAGCTTCGTCGACGCCGAGGCGCGATCCGCCGTACGCCCTCAGCGCCGGGCAGATGTCGAGGCGGCCCTCGCCCGGATCCGCGACGCCGGCATCCCCGTCCTCAACATCGACCTGATCTACGGCATAGAAGGCCAGACCGAGGAGTCGTGGCGCCGTTCCCTGGACGCCGCCCTCGCCTGGCAGCCGGAGGAGCTGTATCTCTACCGTTCCTGTTCACTGAGCCATAGGCAGTCCTGCGTCCAGGACTGCCTGTCAGTGGCCTGCCGCGAACGGTCTGAGGACTACGCGTGCCAGACCGACGGCATGGTCGGCCTCGGCTGCGGCGCCCGCTCGTACACCTCCGCGCTGCACTACTCCTTCGACTACGCCGTGGACATGCACCGCATTCGCGGAATCATCGACGACTACACCGGCCGCGCGACCGACGACTTCCGCCACGCCGACTTCGGCTGGCGGATGAGCGCGGAGGAGGCCCGGCGCCGCCATCTGCTGCAGTCGCTGCTGCAGGCCGAGGGGATGCCCGTCGCGGACTACCGGACCCGCTTCGGCACCTCGCCCGGCGACGACTTCGCCACCGAGCTGGCCCGGTTCCACTACCGGGGCTGGCTGGACGACTCCGCCGCCCCGGACCTCCTGCGGCTCTCTCCCGAGGGCCTGGCCCACTCCGACGCGCTGGGCCCCGCGTTGTTCTCCGCCGCCGTGCGGGAGCGCATGGCCGTGTACGAAGCGAAGTGACGGAGCCGTATGGATCTCACGATCCTCTACCGTGGCCCGCTGGCGTCGTGCGACTACGACTGCCCGTACTGCCCCTTCGCCAAGCGCCGGGACAGCCGCGCCCAACTGACCGCCGACCGCGCCGCGTTGGAGCGCTTCGCCACGTGGGCGACGGCGCAGCGGGAGGACCGGCTCTCCCTGCTGTTCACGCCATGGGGCGAGGGCCTGGTGCGTTCCTGGTACCGGCGCACGCTCGCGGAGCTGAGCCGGCTGCCGCACATCCACCGGGTGGCGATCCAGACCAACCTCAGCTGCCGCACCGACTGGCTGGACACCGCCGACCTGGACACCCTTGCCCTGTGGTGCACCTTCCACCCCGGCCAGACACCGTACGACCGCTTCCTGGCCAAGTGCCGTGACCTGGCCACCCGCGGCGTCCGCCACAGCGTCGGCGTCGTCGGCCTTCCCGAGCACCTGGAGCAGGCGCGTCGCCTCCGCGCCGACCTCCCCGCCCACGTGTACCTCTGGATCAACGCCGCCGAGGGGCACACGTACACGGACGCCGAGGCCGAACAGTGGTCCGCCCTCGATCCGCTCTTCCCGTACAGCCGCCACCCGCACCGCAGCGCGGGCCTGCCCTGCCGGACGGGCGAGTCCGTCATATCCGTGAACGGCGAGGGCACGGTGCACCGCTGCCACTTCGTCCGCTCGGAGCTGGGCAACCTGTACGACGGCTCGTACCGGAGTGCACTGCGCCCCCGCGCCTGCCCCCTGACCGTCTGCGACTGCCACATCGGCTACGTCCACCTGGAAACCCTGCCGCTGTACGACGTGTTCGCGGGCGGTGTCCTGGAGCGCATCCCGGCGACGCTTCCCGGGGGAGGCTGACCGGCGGCGCCTCGACGAGAACCTCGGTTTCGCGTCTCGACGACACCGGGGCCGAGTCCTCAAAAGGCAGTGTCAGCACGGGGATTGACGGTGAAACAGGTGCCCTCCTACGGTTCATCCGGCAACACGAACGTAGTTCGAAATATCGAATTCTGGTGTGCTGCGAAAAGGAGTCGAAACCGGATGGGCACGCAGAGAAGACCCGGATGGATGTCGCTTGCCGCGGCAGCCGCCATGGCCCTGGCAGCAGGAGTGCTCACTGCTCCCGCCGCCTACACCGCGGATGATCCTGTAGAGGTCATAGTCGACGGAAACGACGTTCGCGGCGACAACAAGAACGGCTTGACCTACAAGGGCCTCGGCCTGCTCAGCTGCAACAGCACGACCAACCTGCTGATGGACTACAAGGCGCAGAACCCCCACCGGTACTGGCAGCTCGTCAGAGTTCTGTTCGGCGGAAAGAACCCGCTGATCAACCATGTCAAGGTCGAGATGGGAACCGACACGAACACGTCGACCGGTTCCGATCCTGCGACCATGCGCACACCGGACGAACTCGCCGACGCGTCCCGCTCCCCGGGCTTCCAGTTGGCCGCCGACGCCAAGACGGTCAACCCGAAGCTCAAGGTCTCGATTCTCCGCTGGGAAATGCCCGAATGGGTCCAGAACGAATGGGACAAGGGCACCGGCACCGACGAGATGTACAAGTGGTACAAGGAGACGATCCTCGACGCCTACGAGAAGTACGGGTACATGGTCGACTACGTCGACCCGGACAAGAACGAGACCCGGAATCCGGACGAGGCGTTCATCAAGTGGTACAAGAACGCGATCGTCACCGACACGGACTTCGCGAATCCGCGCTACAACATCCCGGCAGACAAACGGGAGAAGGCCAAGAAGGCCTACCACGACATCAAGATCATCGCGTCCGACGAGAACACCACACACCACATCGGTCCGTCCATGCTCAGCGATGCGGAACTCTTCGGCATGGTCGACGCGGTGGGCTACCACTACAACACCGATGACCGGCGCGAAGGCGCCGCCGACAGCGACACCTACCTGCCGTACACCAAGCTGGCGACCGGCAAGAACAAGTACAACCAGGACAAGGAAGTCTGGTACAGCGAAGGAACCGCTTCGTTCGGCCACACCGAATACCGCGTCAACAACACCGACGGCCCGAATGGTTCGAGCACCGGCATCGGCGGCGTCCAAAGCGCCCTCGACCTCGCGAACCGCTCCGTCAAGAGCTACGCCAACTCCAAGCGGACGCACTACATCTTCCAGCCGGCGATCGGGTCCTTCTACGAAGGCGCCCAGTACAGCCACAAGGAACTCGTCAGCGCCCGCGACCCGTGGTCGGGCTATCTCCACTACGACGCTGCCCTCTATGTGATGCAGCACTTCACCCAGTTCGCGAAGACCGGCTGGGAGAACGACACGAACACGGCGGGCATCTGGCGCACCGTGCCGGAAGCCAGTTACAGCGGGGTGAGCGGCACCGAGAACGTCGACGGCTCGAACGGGGCGCCGAGTTACATGACGCTCGCGGATCCCCGTAAGAAGGACTTCTCGACGGTCGTGGTCAACGACAGCGACCAGCCCAGGACTTACCGCGTCAAGGCCGAGAACATGCGACTCGGTCCGGATCCGACCATGGAGGTCTGGGAGACCCGTGGGCCGGACGCGGGGCAGGCCTACGACGCGAACTTCAAGCACCTCGCCGACCAGATCCGGCCCGGCGGCGACGGCTTCTACACCTACACGGTCGAGCCGCGGTCGATCGTGACCCTGACGACGCTGGACAAGAGCCGCGACAAGGCGACGAAGCAACGTCTGCCCAAGTCCCTGGACCGCACGGTGCTCGACACCGACGCGACCGGCAAGAAGCGCAACGCCCGCGACGACGTCCTGTACGCCGACGACTTCGGGTACGAGGAGGAGGGCAGGGTCCGGGTCGGCACGGCCGACGGCGCGCGCAAGGTGTCCCAGCCCTATCTGACGTCCCGTGGCAACCAGCCGCGCTACATGGTCGACCAGACCGGCGCCTGGGAGGTCGGGAAGGACGCGCGCGGCGACAACGTGCTGTACCAGTACATGGATCAGTCCATGAAGGACACCCACGCCTGGAACCGTCACACGCCCAACACGACGGTCGGCGACTTCCGTTGGGAAAACTACAGGGCCACGGTCGACGTCTCCTTCCCGGACCCGGCCGGCGGACTCGCCTCCCTGGGCGTCCGTCAGCAGAAGGGCATGGCGGTCAGCGACGCCGCCTACAACGTACGTATCCGCCCGGACGGCACCTGGACGTTCTACGAGTACGGCACCGCGATCAGGACGGGAACGGTCGCGGCGTCCGGCACCTACCGCCTCGCCATCGAGGCGAAGGGCGCGACGATCACGGCCTTCGTCGACGGTAAAGCCGTCTCCACGTACCAGGATCCGACTCCGCAGACCGAAGGCCGCGTCAAGCTCGGCAGCGACTTCTACAAGACGGCGTTCGACAACCTGAAGGTCGAGAAGATCGACGGGTACACGCCCTACGCCGACGCCCAGACCGACAACATGGACAGCTCGGTCGCGTACGACGGCGTCTGGAGCAGGAAGGCCGCACTCGGCGACGCGATGGACTGGTACCGGTCGACGTCGACGAGCACGGCTGCCGGCGCGTCGTTCACCGTCCCGTTCACCGGTACGGGCATCGACATCATCGGCGGCAACGACGGCAGCGCCGTTCTCGATGTCCACATCGACGGCAAGCCGGTCGCCAAGGACGCGAAGACCGCCGCCGTCGACAAGCGCCTCGCGACGTACACGCTCCGCGGCCTGCGGGACGGCAAGCACACGGCGAAGTTCGTCCTCAAGTCCGGGAAGATCGTTCTCGACGCGTTCCACGCCATTCCCGGCGACGTGGACGGCCCTGTGGACACGACCCCGATCCGGAGCGCCCTGGACGAGATCGGAAGTCCGGCACAGGCCGACTACACGGCCGAGTCGTGGGCTCTGTTCGACTCCGCGCTCTCGGCCGCGAAGGCAGCCGTGAACGGGCAGAAGGGCCTCGACGTCACCGGCGCCGAGCAGATCGAGGACAGGCTCGACGAGGCCTACGACCGGCTGGTGCGCAAGGACGCCACCTCGGGCTAGCGGACACTCACCAGCGAACACTCAGCGTCACGGGCGCTCTCCTGACCACGGGGGAGCGCCTCGCTGAGCAGCGCGGCGGTGTCACTCGGACGGCGGCATGGTTCCGGACGGCGGCAGGGCTCCCGACCGGGCGAGGCCGGGCACTCGGGCGCGACGTGATGCCAGTAGCGCAGCCCTTTTCGCGGCCAGGCATCCGAGTGCCGGTCGGCGGTCCAGTCGGGGGATTTCTTCTCCGGGAGCGGTCGTCCGAATTGCGGCCGGGTCGGCGTCGGCCTAGCTTCATGAACGTCACATTACGTGACAGGACCGACACAATCCGTAGGTCGGTTCTCCCGTGAAGGCATCGAACGGAGCATTCATGTCGGTGATGACCGGTACCCAACCCATGCAGCAGGCCGGCCAGCAGCTTGGCCAGCAGGCCGGCGGCACGCAGCAGGTCGCACAGGTGGTCCAGCAGGCCATCCAGCAGGCGTGCCAGCAGACGGCGCAGCAGGCCGCGCAGCAGGTGCAGCAGACCATCCAGCAGATCCAGCAGATCCAGCAGCAGCTCCAGCAGCGGCCGGAACTGGCCCAGCAGGCGCACCCGTACCTGGCGCTCGCGCTGCACCGCTCGCTGCACGCGGGCATCCGTCAGGCTGTGGAGCAGTCCGTGCAGCAGGCGCTGCCGACCGCGATCGTGGGCCTGCTTCAGCAGAGCCAGCAGGGTCAGCAGGGTCAGCAGGGTCAGCAGGGTCAGCAGGGTCAGCAGGGTCAGCAGGGTCAGCAGGGTCAGCAGCAGTGGGGCGGCGGGCTCGGCCAGCAGTCCTACGGCCAGCAGCCGTACGGACAGCAGTCGTTCGGCCAGCAGCCGTTCGGCCAGCAGTCCTACGGCCAGCAGGGCCAGCAGCCCGGCTTCGGCTTCGGTCAGATGGGCCAGCCCTTCGGCATCGGCTGATCTGAGGGCGGCGTAACGCGGTGTGCCCGGGGACAGCTCCGGGCACACCGCCTCAGCGTGCAGGCGCGAGCCGCCCCCGTCGCCGGATTGGAAGCACAAGTTACGAGGTAGGCGTGGTGAAGGTGGACGTGATGGTCAAGGAAAGGCCCGAAAACAGCCGCGCGAGCGGATCCGAGGGGAACGGCGCCGCCGGATCCGAACCCGAGGGCAAGCAGGCGGGGCCACGTGAGGAAGGCGCGCAGTCACCGCGCCCGGTGCAACCGCGCCGCGAGCGCTACATGGTGGCACCGCTGCCGCAGCATCTGCTCCCACCAGGAGTGTCCGAGCTCAGCATGGACGCGGTGTGCGACCGCCTTGAGCGTATGCCCGAGGTCAAGGTGACCCGCAGGATCCGGCCCTCGGAGAAGCTCAAATCGGCCGGGCTGCACCCCTCCTGCCCGGAGATCGCGGTCGTCGAGGCTGCCGAGGCCCAGGTGCCGGCGATGCGGTCGCTGCACGTACACATCGAGCCGGACCTGCCGCTGACCGGCACCGGACCCGCCGTCACGCCGACCGCGGGGGTCCTGCCGCTCCGCGATCCGGCGCTGGTCGCGCCGCTGGACGAACCCGTGGAGATCTCGCTGCGCGTCCGCGGCCCGGAGGGCGAACCGCTGACCGGCGCGGGGGTGTACCTGATCGGCTCGTCATGGCCGGGGCAGGGCGTCACCGCTGCCGACGGGACGGTCACCGTCACGCTGGCCACGGAGACCGCGGAGTCCGTGCAGTCCCTCTACATCCGGCCCGCCAGCGGCTATGCGGACCGCTGGATCAGCCGTCCCGATCTGTCGGTGACCCGGGTGAACCTGATCACCCTCACACCACTGGACAAGGTGTACCCAGGGCTGAACGAGAGGCAGCAGTACGGCTGGGGCCAGCAGGCCATGCGGGTGGACCGGCTGCCTCCCACGTTCCGCGCCTTCGGGGTCAAGGTCGCGGTCATCGGTTCGGGCGTCGCTTCCGAGCACCCCGATCTGAAGCAGCGGGTGCGCTCCGGGGCCGACCTCGTCCGCCGTACGGAAGAGGGGTGGGCCCAGGACAGGGTGGGCACCGGCACCCATGCGGCGGGCGTCATCGCCGGGGCCGACACCGGCAAGGGCGTCATCGGCATCGCGGTCGACGCCGAGCTGGAGGTCTGCCAGGTGCAGCCCGGCGGCTGCTTCAGCGACCTGATCGCCGCACTGGACCGCTGCGTCGAGCAGGAGGTCGATGTCGCCCACATCGCGGTGGCGTCCCCGTATGCGTCGGCGCTGGTCTCCCGCAAACTTGCCGATGCCAACGCCGCGGGCATCGCCTGCGTCGCTCCGGCGGGCGACACGGGCGGACCGGTCGCCTTCCCCGGCTCGCTGCCGACCGTGTTCGCCGTGGGCGCGCTGGGAGTCTTCGGCTCCTACCCGCAGGACACCTCCCAGGCCACCCATGCGGGACCGCAGCTGACACCGGAAGGGCTGTTCGCCGCGCCGTTCAGCTGCTACGGCCCGGGGGTCGACGCGGCCGCTCCCGGCGTGGCAGTCCTGTCGTGCTCGCCGCAGGGCGGATACACGGCCCTCGACGGTACGGGCACGGCCTCGGCCCATGTCGCCGGACTTGCCGCCCTCGTACTCGCCCACCACGAGGACTTCCACGGCCAGCTGCTGCCCCGAGGCCCCGGCCGGGTGCAGCACCTGTTCGACATCATCTCCGCCAGCTGCCGCCCACTGGCCGCCCCGGGCACCGCGGAAGCGGCGCGCGTCGGCCGCGGCCTTCCGGACGCCCTGGTCGCCCTGGGCCTGGCCCCCGGCGTACAGCTCGCCCCTGCCCTGTCCCCCTACGTCCCCACCCTCACCGGCTGAGGCCTGGCTGAGACACAGCCAGGCCCCTCCCCACAGCGAGATCACCGAGCGGCGCCCGCCCTTGAAGGAACGGGTGCCGCTCGGCCTGTTCCCATGTCCGTCTCAGCGGCCCCTCGCGCCGCAGCCCAGTAATCACCCATCACCTGCACCACGGGCTGTCCCGGCCCTCCGTGTAATCCGGGTGATCCAGGGCACTCGCCGCGCATGACACCTGCCGTCGGGAAAGAAGCGAGCGAGCAGGTGGTGGATCACTCCGTCCGTCTCTCCGATAACGTCACGCTATGAGCCATCCGCATCCAGAACTCAAAGCCGCCCCGCCACTGCCCGAAGGAGGGCTGCGGGTCGTCGCCCTGGGCGGCCTGGGTGAGATCGGCCGCAACATGACCGTCTTCGAACACGCCGGCAAACTGCTGATCGTCGACTGTGGCGTGCTGTTCCCCGAAGAGACCCAGCCCGGCGTGGACGTGATCCTGCCGGACTTCACCTCGATCCGGGACCGCCTGGACGACATCGTGGCCGTGGTGCTGACCCACGGGCACGAGGACCACATCGGGGGCGTGCCGTATCTGCTGCGCGAGCGGTCCGACATCCCCGTCGTGGGCTCGAAGCTGACGCTGGCGTTCCTCGAGGCCAAGCTCAAGGAGCACGGCATCCGCCCGCGTACGGTGCGGGTGCGGGAGGGCGACCGGCGCGGGTTCGGTCCGTTCGACTGCGAGTTCGTCGCGGTCAACCACTCCATCCCGGACGGTCTCGCGGTCGCGATCCGCACCGGTGCCGGAATGGTGCTGCACACCGGCGACTTCAAGATGGACCAGTTCCCGCTGGACGACCGCATCACCGACCTACGCGCCTTCGCCCGCCTCGGCGAGGAGGGCGTCGACCTCTTCCTGACCGACTCCACCAACGCCGAAGTGCCCGGATTCACCGTCTCCGAGCGCGAGTTGAACCCGGCGATCGAGCAGGTCCTGCGCACCGCGCCCCGCCGCGTGATCGTCTCCAGCTTCGCCAGCCATGTGCACCGCATCCAGCAGGTCCTGGACGCCGCGCACCAGCACGGCCGCAAGGTCGCCTTCGTGGGCCGCTCCATGGTCCGCAACATGGGCATCGCCCGCGAACTGGGCTACCTGAAGGTTCCGCGTGGCCTGGTGGTCAGCATGAAGGAACTGGAGAAGCTGCCGGACCACAAGATCACCATGGTGTGCACCGGCTCCCAGGGCGAGCCGATGGCCGCCCTGTCCCGGATGGCCAACCGCGACCATGTGATCCGCATCGGCGAGGGCGACACGGTCCTGCTCGCCAGCTCCCTCATCCCCGGCAACGAGAACGCCATCTACCGGGTCATCAACGGGCTGACCCGGTGGGGTGCCCACGTCGTCCACAAGGGCAACGCCAAGGTGCACGTCTCCGGCCACGCCAGCGCCGGCGAACTCGTCTACTGCTACAACATCGTCAAGCCCCGGCACGTCATGCCCGTCCACGGCGAATGGCGCCACCTGCGGGCCAACGGCGACCTCGCCATCCGTACCGGCCTCGACCCCGACCGGGTCGTCATCGCCGAGGACGGTGTCGTCGTCGACCTCGTCGACGGCCGCGCCTCGATCACCGGCAAGGTGCCCGCGGGCAACGTCTACGTGGACGGCATGGAGGTCGGCGGCGCCACCGAAGCCTCCCTCAAGGACCGCCTCACCCTCGCCAACGAGGGCGTGGTCACGGTGGTGGCCCTCGTCGACGCCGACACCGGCGCCCTCGCCGAGGCCCCCGACTTCCTGGCCCGCGGGTTCGTCCACGACGACGCCACCTTCGAGCCCGTCATCCCGGTGATCGAGAAGACCCTGGCCACCGCGGCCCAGGAGGGCGTCGGCGACGCGCACCAACTCGAACAGCTCATCGCCCGCGCGGTGGCGTCCTGGGCGTTCAGGACCTACCGCCGCAAGCCCCTCATCATCCCCGTGATCATCGACGCCTGAGCCGGGCACCGGCGTACCGCGTACGGCCGTCGGCCTTCGGCCGTACGACGCGGCATCGCCCGCAGAGAAAGGTGCCCGCATGAGCGCGCGCTTCGAAGAGATCGACTGGCGTCCGACACCCCTGGGAGACATCAGTCTCCGGCGTCGGCGGGACCCGGCATCGGGCGACGACGTGTACGAGGTGAAGCTCGGGGACGAGTTCCTGATGTCCAGCCTCTTCACCGCGGGAGAGGTCGCGCTCGCGCGGCTCGGGCTGGCACAGCTGCCCGAGGCCGGTCTCGACATCGCGGTGGGCGGGCTCGGCCTCGGCTACACCGCCCAAGCGGCGCTGGACGACCCGCGGGTCCGCTCCCTGATCGTGGTCGAGGCACTCGGCGAGGTGATCGAATGGCACGAGCGCCACCTGGTACCGCTCGGCGCCCGCCTGGCGTCGGACCCCCGCTGCCGACTGGTCCAGGGCGACTTCTTCGCGGCGGCCGGCGATCCCGCCGGCCTGGACCCCCAGTCACCGGCCCGCCGCTTCCACGCCGTCCTGCTGGACATAGACCACTCGCCGCGCCACGTACTGAACCCACGCCACGCGGCGCTCTACCAGCCACCAGGGCTCCGCGCCCTCGCCGACCACCTCCACCCCGACGGCATCTTCGCCCTGTGGTCCAACGACCCGCCGGACGAGCAGTTCACGTCCGTACTCGCGGAGGTCTTCGCCGCACCAGAAGCCCACGTCGTCGACTTCGACAACCCGCTCCAGGGCCGCACCGCGACCAACACCGTCTACGTGGCACGAAAGAAGTAAGCGCACCTCTACGCACGGGCGCGGGACTCCTCCGGGCACCGGGCCGGACAGGCCTGAACACCTCACCCGTACCCGCCCCGTGCCGCTTACGCGTACCGGCGTACACCTCAGTGGTCTGCTGGTCGGCAACGGTCCGTCTCCTCCTCGTCCCTGTGCGGAACACGGCCAAAGGGCCGATCCCGCATACGGCGGAATCGGCCCAGGGACGGTCACAAGCACCCGATACGCAGATCCGGAAAGGAACCCGGTTCGAGATCCGAGCGAGCGAAGGCCTGAGACGAAAGAGCCCCCAACCGCTCAGTTCTGCATGGGTTCTCAGCCCACCAGTCGGCCGTTACCGACGGCGCCCGTCGTCTTCTTGAGGGCCTTGGGCGCCAGACCCTGCTTCGTGTCGAGCATCTTCTGCCCGTCAAGACCCGGCGCCTTGACACCCTGAGTGAGGTTGCGCACCCCTCCGTTGAGGCCGGCGGGCTGGCTCCCTGCGGCGTCCGCAGCGACAGCGGGAGTGGCGAGACCGGCCACGACAAGGGACCCGGCAACGATGGCGGCAGCCTTCAGAGACTTCATCGTGTTCCTTTCGTCGGCAACTCGTAAGTCACCAGCGGGAATTGCTTCACCGAGACCAACGAAGCCCGGACGCCGCGGAAAACCCGAACACAGCAAATTCCGGTCCGCCGCAGAAAAGGTCACCCGAATGAAGGGAGTGTCTTATCCGCGTTTCTCATCCTCCTGTGAACGCGGGGCGGAGCGGCTCGAGTCCGACCGCAGCAACAGACGCCGTACCGATCCGCAACAGGGTCGGCACGGCGCCCGGGCCGAGCTGCGCCTGCTTCGCCTCAGGCGCAACTCCCGTTCTCAGAAAGGCCGTGCCACCGGCCGCGCCGGAGGCGGGAGCCGACTCCGGCGCGCGAGTGCGTTCCCGCGCCGTGTCGGTCGCCAGGGTGCGCAGGGCCTCGTGACCACCCTCGAACCGGCGAGCGCACACTGCAACCGCGCAAGCGCGCAGTACGACCTCCCGCCCCTCACGACCAGGCATCGTCACTGGTGAGCGCCTCCGTCGGACCCCCAGAGGCTCCGCCCCGTTCGGCGCAGCATCCCGGCAGCACCCGGCCGCGCGATCGCCGACACGAGGCGGTAATTTAAACACTTCGTCACTCTTGCCCGATATATGAAGTATGCCGGGATAGAGTGACGCGTCATCAGCCGAATTCGACGTTCCTCGCGAAAGGGCAACGCCGGTCATGCGTCACGCCCAGGGTCTTTCCACTGCGACCCGCACGGGGTTCCGCCCGTCCAATGACCCGTCAGGGCGGGATGGCCGCCCCTCGGGTCGACTCGCACGGTGATGGTCAGCCGGTCTGCCGGACCGTCGCGCGGCACGTCGCGGCCGAGGACTTCGCCGCGCGTCCTCCACGTCACCCAGCCGGTGGACGGCGGCGTCGCAGGCGTCGTCACCGAGCTGGTGCGTGTGCAGCGTACGGCCGGTTTCGATGTCACGGTCGCCTGCCCCGACAGCGGCCTCACCCAGACGCTGCGGGAACTCGGCGCGGACGTACGGCACTGGCCCGCCACCCGCGCGCCGGGACGGTCGCTTCCCGTGGAGGTACGCCGGCTCGCGCGCATCCTCGACGAGGTCCGGCCCGAGGTGCTGCACGCACACAGCGCCAAGGCCGGGCTCGCCGCCCGACTGGCGGTCAGGGGGCGGATCCCGACGGTTTTCCAGCCGCACGCCTGGTCGTTCGAGGCGGTCGGCGGGCTCACGGCGGCGGCTGCCCTGGCGTGGGAGCGGTGGGCGGCACGGTGGGCCGCCCGCGTGGTGTGCGTCAGCGAGGCTGAACGCGCGCGAGGTGTACGTGCCGGGGTGCGCGCCCACTGGCAGGTGATCCCCAACGGTGTCGACCCGCGGCGTTTCCACCCCGCCGCCGACAACGCCGTACAAGCCGACACCCCCGTACGAGCCGCCCCCACCCCGCTCACCACCCTCGATCCGTCCGCCCCCCTGGTCGTCTGCGTAGGACGGCTGTGCCGGCAGAAAGGGCAGGACGTGCTGCTCCAGGCGTGGCCCTCGGTCCTGCGGCGGGTCCCCGCGGCCCGGCTGGCCCTCGTCGGGGACGGACCGGACGAGGAACAGCTGCGGGAACACGCGCCCGAGGGCGTGCTGTTCGCCGGTGCCGTCGCCGATGCCGTGCCCTGGTACCAGGCCGCCGACCTGGTGGTGCTGCCGTCCCGCTGGGAGGGCATGGCGCTGGCACCGCTGGAGGCGATGGCGTGCGGTCGGCCCGTGGTGGTCACGGACGTGGCCGGGGCGCGCGAGAGTCTGCCGCCCGGTCACCGGGCGCACTGTCTGGTGCCCCCCGACCGGCCGGGCCCGTTGGCCGACGCGCTCGCAACGGCGTTGCTCGATCCGCTGCTGCTCGAGTCGCTCGGCCACCAGGGGCGCCACCACGTACTGACCGCGCACGACGTGCGGCATTCGGCCGAGGCGGTCGCGGCCCTCTACCGCGAACTCCTCGGCGCCGGACGCACGGTGACCCAGAAAACCATCGAGTGCAGGGAGTCCAACCGCTCGTGACCGTCGAACGCACCATCTCTCCCATCGCAGCCCAGCAACCGGAGCAGGAATTCCTGCCTGTCCCGGTCCCCCCTCCCCACGAGGCCCCCGGCGGCTCCGGCTTCCCCGCGAAGCAGCGGGCCGTGGCCCGGCACGGCCCGGCGCTGCCCCTGCTCGTCGTGGACGCGACGGCCGCGCTCACCGCCGCTCCGGCTCTTCCCCACCCCCTGCTGACCGCGCCCCTGCTGCTCGCCGTCCTCTGGCTGAACGCGCTGGCGGCGCTGTACCGCCCGGCCGCCGTACCCGCCGTACTGGACGAACTCCCCGCCGTCTGCGCCCGGATCATGGTGAGCTGGTGTGCCCTCGCGGCGCTGGTCGCGGCGCTCTCCCCGGCCCACGCCCCGTCCGCCCGTACGCTGCTGACCGGCGTCGCCGTGCAGACGGCGGCGAGCTGCGCAGGCCGCGGCGTGCTGCACTGGCGCCGCCGCCGGATGCTGGTCCGCAACCCCGCCGCCGCCCTCGTCGTGGGCCCGGCCGCCACCGCCCAGCGCGTGGCCGCCGCCTTCCTGCGCCGCCCGGGCTGCGGCCTCAGACCGGTGGGCGTCCTCGCCGACGACCCGGCCGGCGATGCGGGGCTGCCGGTGCTCAGCACGGACGAGGAGGTGCAGCGGGCCGTCGTCCAGAACGGTGTACGGTCCGTGCTCCTCGTCGGCTCTGTCGGCGAACACGGCCCGCTGGTACGGGAGTTGACCGAGGCGGGCTGCGCGCTGTGGGAGGTCGACGCGGAGGTACCGTCGTACGACCGGGCCGGGATCCCCGCGTACGAGGAAGCCGGCCACACGGCCTGCGACCCGCCGGAGACCACGACGGGCGAGGGCCCCGCCCCACACGACGGACCCGACGGCACGGCACCCGCACGCACCGGCCGCCCGCCCTACGATCCGTCAGGAAGTAACCTCCACGGGGCCTGGCCCCACGCCCCGCGCGAGCGGATCGCCGGCTTCTCCTGCCGTCGCCTGGACACCGGCCGACGTCCCGCGCGACCCGCCAAGCGCGCCCTCGACGTACTGGTCTCCGGGATGCTGCTCCTGCTCGCCGGCCCCGTACTGCTGGTCTGCGCGGCGGTGCTGCGGGCCGGCGAGGGGCCGGGAGTCGTCTTCCGTCAGGAGCGCATCGGCCAGGACGGAACCCCCTTCACGCTGTTGAAGTTCCGCACCCATCGCCCGGCCGACGAGCACGAGGCCGCCACCCGCTGGAGTGTGGCGGGCGAGCAGGACATGAGCCGGTTCTGCCGCTTCCTGCGCCGTACCTCGCTCGACGAGCTGCCCCAGCTGTGGAACGTCTTCCGAGGCGACATGAGTCTGGTCGGGCCGCGCCCCGAACGCCCGTACTTCGTCGCCCACTTCAGCCGGACCCACCCCGGTTACGCCGCCCGCCACCGCATGCGCACCGGCATCACCGGGCTCTCCCAGATCCAGGGGCTGCGCGGCGACACCTCCATCGAGGACCGCGCCCGCTTCGACAACGCGTACATCGACGACTGGTCGCTGTGGCAGGACATCTGCATCCTGCTGCGCACGGCCGCCGCACTGGTCCGCCCGACGGGGAGCTGACCCGCCGGTGAGCCACGCGTACGCCCTGCCCGCCGCGCGCCGTCTGACGCCCGTCCTGCCGGTGGTCGCGGTGATCGCCCTGCTTGCGCTGCCCGTCGCACCGGGCGTCGAGGGCGGCGCCAGCCCCGCCGACGCCGCCTCCGGTGTCGTCGTCCTGTGCTGTGCGATCCGTCTGCTGCGGCAGCGGCGGCGCCTCCTGTCCCGTACCGCCGCCGTGGTACTGGGCCTGCCCGTGGCCGGGTTCGCGGTGGCAGCGGCGGGGGCCACGACGTCGGGCGCGGGACTCACCGGCTTCGCGCGCTGGCTGCAGATCTTCGTGCTCGTCCCGGCCGCCGTCCTGCTGCTCGTCCGCGACCGGCGCGACGTCCGGCTGCTGGCCTGGTCGATGGTGGCGCTCGCGGTGTGGCAGGGGGCCGTCGGGGTGCACCAGTACGCGACCGGGACCGGCGCCTCGTACATGGGCCAGGAGATCCGGGCGGTCGGCACCTTCGGGCCGGGGGACATCATGGGGATGGCGACCGTGGTGGCGTTCGGGCTGGTGTGCGCGGTGGGGCTGGCGCTCGCGCCCGGGTCCGTACGACAGCGCGTGTGGGCCGTGGTGTGCGCGTTGCTGCTCGTCGTGCCGCTGGCCGTGTCCTTCAGCCGGGGTACGTGGATCGCGACGGTCGTCGCCTGCGGGGCGCAGCTGCTGCTCGCAGGTCGGCGGCGGGCGGTGGTGGCAGGCGCGGTCGTGGCCGCCCTCGCCGTGATCCTCGTCGGCGGGTTCGGCGTCGGCTCCACACTGTTGCAGGAGCGGGTCAGCAGCATCGGCCAGGTCGGCGACGCACCGGACCAGTCGGTCACCGACCGGTACACGATGTGGGCGGCGGCGGCCGGCATGTGGCGCGAGCGGCCGCTCACGGGCGTCGGCCTCAAGGGCTTCCCCGAGCACCGCGACGGCCACGCCTCGCTGGCACTGTCGTCGGGCAGCGACATCGAGGGCGCGGGCACGGAGTACCAGAAGCAGCCGCTGCTGTCGCCGCACAACATCTACCTGCTGGTGCTCAGCGAGCAGGGACTGACCGGACTGCTGACGCTGGCGGGGAGCTGGCTGGCGCTGCTGGTGCTGGGGCTGCGGAGACTGCTCCGCGCCCTCAGAGCGCGGGATGCCGGCGACGCACCGGCGGCGGAATCGTCCCTCGACTGCGGGCTCGTCGCCTGCGGGCTGCTGATCTGGCAGCTGATCAACTTCGCGTACTCCGACATCGGCGGGCCTGTGGCCGTCATCACCGGCGTCTGCCTGGGGCTGACGGCGTGGTGGGCCCTGGGGGACTCCGGACAGATCTCCGAGGAGGCTGCTCCACGATGACCGTCCCCCCTGCGCAGGCCGGGAACGCCACGGTCACCGTGGCGGGCTCCGGCACGGACGCCCCGGAAGACCCCGGCGGCAGAACCACGTTCGTCCCGCACGGCTTCCTCGCCAGAGCCGCGTTCGTCACCGTCGTCCTCTCCCTGGCCGGTGCCCTGCTGGGCCTCGGCCGGGACCAGGCACTGGCGCATCTCTTCGGGGCCGGGAGCGAGACGGACGCCTTCCTGGTCGCCTGGACCGTGCCGGAGTTCGCGGCGACGCTGCTGATCGAGGACGGGCTGGCCTTCGCGCTCGTACCGGCGTTCAGCGCGGCCGTGGCCCGCCGCGCCCACAGCGGCACTAGTGCCCCGGCAGGCAACGTTCGCCCGTCAAGGAGCGGCGTCCGGCGCGTGCTCTCGGCGTGCCGGGTGCAAGCCCTCGTACTGGACGTACTTGGGCTTGTGCCCGGTGCGGCGAGAGTGCGTGCCGGGCGTCGCGACAGGGCGAACGTTGCCTGCCGGGGCACTAGCGACGCCGGCGACCCGGTGCGCGCCCTGGTCCGCGGCACGCTGCCCCGCCTGACACTGGCGTTCACCGTGGCGTCGGTGCTGCTCATCTGGGGGGCGCCGTACCTGGTCGAGGTGCTGGCGCCAGGGCTCCCGGATCCCCGGCTCGCGGTGGACTGCACCCGGCTGACCGGCACCTGCGTCCTGACCTTCGGCCTCGCCGGCTACTGCAGCGCGGCCCTGCGCGCACACCGCCGGTTCGTCGCACCCGCGGCCATCTACGTCGCCTACAACACCGCCGTCATCACGGCGATGTTCGTCCTCGGCGGCCGCTGGGGCGTACGCGCGGCGGCGATCGGCGTGGCGGTGGGCGGACTACTGATGATCCTCACCCAACTGCCCTCCTTCCTGCGGCAGTTGCGCCGCCGACCGACGGACCTCGAGACAACCCCGACGGACGCACCGAACGCGACGGGCCCCGCGGCCCCCGAGGATCCGGCGGACCTCGAGGATCCGGCGGCAGACCGGCGCGCCGTGAACCTCGCCCTCTTCGGCACCGTCCTGCTCTTCGCCCTGTGCCGCCAGTCCCAGGTCCTCATCGAACGCTTCCTGGCCGCCCCGCTCCCCGCCGGCACCATCTCGCACCTCAACTACGCCCAGAAGGTTGCCCAGTTGCCGATGGTGCTCGCCCTGATGCTGTGCACGGTCACCTTCCCCGTCGTCTCGCAGGCTCTGGCCGAGGGCGACACCGAGCGGGCCCGCGACCGCGTCGAGCGCGACCTGAGGGCGGTGTCGTACGTCGTGCTGCTCGGCACCGCCGCGGTCATCGCCTGTGCCCCGCAACTCATCCAACTCCTCTTCCAGCGGGGCGCGTTCACCGCGCAGGACACCGCGGCCACCGCCGCCGTCATGCGCGTGTACGCCCTGGGGCTGCTCGGCCAGGCGTTGGTGGGCGCGCTCGTCCGCTCGTACTTCTCGGCAGGGCGGGCCACCTGGTACCCGGTGGCCGCCATGACCGCCGGTATCGCCGCCACGGCCGGTGCCGGCGCATGGGCGGTCGGCTCATGGGGCGTACTCGGCATCGCCGCGGCCAACGCGGCCGGCATCAGCCTCACCGCCCTGATCCTGCTGTACGGCATGGGAACGCGCGGCGTACCGATCCGCACCCGGCGGGTGCTGGCCGCGATGGGCCGGCCGTTGCGCGCCGCGGTGGTCGCCTGCGGGGTGGGCTGGTTCGGCGCGAGCCTCGTCGGCTCGTCCACCCTCGGGCTCGTGGCCGGCGGCACGGCCGTCACCGTCGTCTTCCTCCTGCTCGCCGGGATGCCGGGCGGGCAGGGCCTCACTCCCACCATCCGCACCCTCACCCGGAGGCTTCCCCATGCCCGTTTCCGCTGACCACGACCCGACTGCCGCCCCTCAACCCACTGCCCCTCAACCCACCGCCGCACGACCCGACATGCCCCGATCCGACATGCCTCGATCCGATACACCCCGACCCGACCGGTCCCGACGCAGACCCGGCCCGCCCCCTTGGGTGGCGATGTACCACTCCGTGGACGACTGCTCCCACGACCCGTACCGCGTCACCGTCTCACCCCGCCGCCTCGACCAGCAGCTCGGCTGGCTGAGCCGCCGGGGCCTGCGTGGCGTCGGTGTGCGTGAGCTGCTCGCCGCGCGCGCCAGGGGGGAGGCCCAGAACCTGGTGGGGCTGACCTTCGACGACGGGTACGCCGACTTCCTCACGCACGCCCTGCCGCTGCTGCACCGCCACGGCTTCGGCGCCACTCTGTTCGTACTGCCGGGCAGGCTGGGCGGCGACAACGCCTGGGATCCGCACGGCCCGCGCAAGCCGCTGCTGTCGGCGGGGGGCATCCGGCAGGCCGCCGCCGAGGGCATCGAGATCGGCTCGCACGGCCTCACGCACATGGACCTGACCCGGGCCGACAACGCACAGCTCCGCGCCGAGGTGAGCGACAGCAGAGCACTGCTCTCCGAAGTGACCGGTGCTCACATCCACGGCTTCTGCTACCCGTACGGCCGAGTCGACCACCGCACCGCCGACGCCGTACGCCAGGCGGGCTACAGCTACGCCTGCGCCACCGGCCCCGGCGACCTGAACAGCCCCTACGCCCTCCCCCGCGTCCACGTCGGCGAACGCGACACGGCCTGGCGGCTGCACCTCAAGCGCCGGCTGCACCGCCACCCCGTCGACGGAGTGTGAGTCCCCGCGATGCCCGGCTTGAAGGCCCTGCACATCATCACCGGCCTGGGCGCAGGCGGCGCGGAACAACAACTCCGCCTGCTCCTGCGCCACTTGCCCCTCGACTGCGACGTCGTGACCCTCACCAACCCCGGCCAGGTCGCCGAAGGCCTGACGGCGGACGGCGTCCGGGTCGTCCACCTCGGCATGTCCGGCAACCGGGACCTGTCCGCCCTGCCCCGACTGGCCCGCCTGATTCGCCACGGCGGCTACGACCTCGTACACACCCACCTCTACCGGGCCTGCGTGTACGGCAGGATCGCCGCCCGTCTGGCGGGCGTACGGGCCGTGGTGGCCACCGAACACTCCCTCGGCGGCACGCAGTTGGAGGGCCGCGCCCTGACCTCCGGCATGCGCGCCCTGTACCTGGCCAGCGAGCGCCTCGGCCGGGCCACGGTCGCGGTCTCCCCCACCGTGGCCGACCGGCTCCGCAGCTGGGGCGTGCCCGAGCCGCGCATCGAGGTCGTGCCCAACGGCATCGACGTGGCCTGCTTCCGCTTCGACCCGGACCGCCGCGAACGCACCCGCCGCCGACTCGGGCTGCCGAAGGACGCGTACGTCGTCGGCGGCATCGGCCGGCTGACCGCGGGCAAGCGGTTCGGCGTCCTGATCGACGCCCTCGGCCGACTCCCCCGCGACTACATGCTGCTGCTGGTCGGCAGCGGCCCCGAGGAGAACGTGCTGCGGCGCGCCGCCCAACGGGCCGGGGTGACCGGCCGGGTGCTGTTCACGGGCGAGCAGCCGTACGAGCCCGACGGCACCCACGCCCTGGATCTGCCCTCGCTGACCTCGGCGATGGACGTACTCGCCTCGCCGAGCACGGAGGAGACCTTCGGCCTGGCCGCCGTGGAGGGCCTGGCAGCGGGACTGCCGGTGCTGTACGCCTGCTGCCCGGCCGTCGAGGACCTCCCGCCGTGCCTCGCCGCCGGGGCCCACCGGGTGCGCGGCGACGCGGACGCGTTCGCCCGCGCCCTGGCCGAGACCCGTGCCCGGACCGGGCACGACCCCTCCCGCCCGACGGACCGCCCGGCCCCCGCCGCCGCCCGCCACTACTGCATCACGCGCACCGCCGCACAACTCATGGACGTGTACGCAGCCGCCGTCTCGTCTCCGTCCCCGTCACCCCTGGGAGTGATCCCCTGATGACCCTCAAGACCGAATCCCCGACCTCCCCGCCGCGCCGACCGCGGGGGGCCCTGAGGCGCCTGCGAGCGCTTCCGTCCTGGTCCCTGCTCGCGGTCGGCACCCTCACCGGTGCCCTGGCCGGCGGCGCGTACGGCGCCCTCACGCCGCCCGCCTACTCGGCCTCGGCCTACGTCGTCGCCGTACCGACCGCGAAATCGGACCCGCAGACGGCGCTCGGCTTCGCCCAGGCGTACGGCCGGGTCGCCACCCAGCTCGCGCTGCTCGGCGACGCCCAGGTGTGGGCGGGCGTACCGGTGCGGACGCTGCGCGAGAGCGTACGGTCGGCGACCTCACCGGACGCACCGATGGTCGCCGTGACGGCCACCTCCGCCCGCCCCGATCTCGCCGTCGACATGGCCAACGCGGTCACCCGCGCGATGACCCGGCACGCCACCCACACCAAGAACGCCACGCACGTCGAACTCCGCCAGTTCTCCCGGGCCGTCGAGCCCACCGAGCCGTCCTCGGCATCCCCCGCACTGACCGGCCTGGTGGGCGCGAGCGCCGGCGGCCTGCTGGGCGGCCTCGCACTGCTGGCCCGCCCACGGCACACGGACGCCGACAGCATGGGCTCGGCCGTAGTACCCGGCCCGGCCACCGCCGCCGACGCGCACGGACAGCTGTGAGCGGGGTGACGGTGCAGGCCGGCGAGGACACCCTACGGGCCGAACTGTGCACCGACGAGCGCGAGTTCACCGCACTGGCCCCGGCCTGGGAACGGCTGTACCGCAGGTGCGGCACGGCGACCCCCTTCCAGAGCCACGCCTGGCTGCACTCGTGGTGGACGTCGTACGGCACCCCGGGCCGACTACGGCTGGTACTGGTACGCGACGGCAGCGGCGAACTACGGGCCGCCGCACCGCTGATGCGCACCGGCGTCCCACTGCCCCGACTGGTCCCGCTCGGCGGAGCGATCTCCGACTACGGGGACGTACTGCTCGACGACGAACACGCCGACCGGGCCGCGGACGCGCTCACCCAGACACTCTGGACGGCCGCCCGCACCGCACTGATCGACATCCGCGAGGTCCGCCCGGGCGGCTCCGCGGAGCAGGTGTACGCACGCTGGCCCGGCCCTCGGCGACAGCTGGCCGACTCGGTGTGCCTGGAACTGCCCGCCCACCCGATGGACAAGCTGCTCACCCGGATGCCGCCCGGCCGGGCCGGACGCATCCAGGCCAAGATCCGCAAGCTCGGCCAACTCGGCGTGGAACACCGCTTCGTCCGCCCCGACGAGGTGGACTCGACCCTGCGCACCATGCTGGACCTGCACCGCCTCCAGTGGCAGACCCGCAAAGTGACCACCGAACACCTCAAGCCCCGCTTCCACGAACACCTGGTCCGCTCGCTCGGCCCACTGGTCCGCTCCGGGGACGCCGTGGTGACCGAGTTCCGGGCCGGCACCGACGTACTCGCCGTCGACGTGACCCTGCTGACACCGCGACTGGCGGGCAACTACCTGTACGGCGCCCACCCACGGCTGCGGGAGTGGAAGGCGGACATCGCCACCATGCTGCTGCACGCCAGCGCCGATCACGTGTCCCGCGACGGCCGCCAGGTACTGAGCCTGCTGCGCGGAGCCGAGCCGTACAAGTTCCGCTGGCGCCCGGACACCGTGGTCAACCAGCGACTGCTGCTGGCCCGACGGCGCACCGCCCCACTGCTGTCAGCGGTCGCCTGCGAAGCCTCCGCACGCAACCGGGCCAGGGAACTCGTACGCGAGCGAAAGGGAGCGGTCACCAACTGAACGACCACCAGTCGTCTGACCACCAGTCATCCGGCCACCAGTCGTCACGGACGCAGGGCTCCCCGCCGATCCAGTACTCGACCCAGTCGCCCAGGTCCAGCGACGAGCAACCCGGGGCCGGCTGAGGCTCCGGAGTGGGCTCGGGCACAGGCGTTGGCATCGGCGGCACGGGCTCGGTACGTCCGTAAAGCACGGCCCGGTACACCTGAGCCGCCTGCGGATTCTGCCCGCACTGCCACACGCCGTGCGGGCAGTAGTCGGTGAGCGTGTTGTACAGCGGCTTGTGCTCGTCCATCCAGTCGAGCATGTGCCGCATGTACTCCGCGTTGTCACCGTTGCGGAACAGCCCCCACTCCGGATACGAGATGGGCTTCCCACGCTCCCTGGCGAAGTCCACATGATCCTGCAGCCCGTACGGCTCCGTGACCTGCACGTCGAACGGCATCCCCTGCGGCTGGTCGTAACTGTCCATCCCGATGATGTCGACCGTGTCGTCCCCCGGATAGCACTCGGTCCACGGAATGGCATCGCGCCCGCGATTAGGCGCGAAGTCGAACCGAAACTCCTGGCCGGGCACCGACCGCATGGCGGCGACGATCCGGTTCCAGTACGCCTTCCAGGCCTCCGGATCCGGCCCGCACCGATGGGTGTACGTGATGCCGTTCATCTCCCACCCCAGCACAAGGATGGTGTCCGGCACCCCCAACCCGACCAGCCGCTCGGCCAGCCGCCGGTAATGCACATCGAACTCCCCGGCCGCACCCCGCCGCAGCAGGTGACGCACCTCGGCGTCGGAAACCCCCTCCTCATTGCGCTCCATCATCGGCACATTGAGGACAAAGATCCGCTCGTCCCTCTCCCGCCGCCAGTCCGCCCAGTCATCGAGAAAGCCGGGAGCGCCCTCGATGTTGCTCCAGAGATCACCGGGCAGATACGTACGCCCCACCCGCAGATCAGCCCCACCCAGCCACCGACTGAACCAGTCCGTCTGAGCCACGCCACTCCAGCTGTAGTCGAGGTAGGCGCCGAAGGCGGGGAAGGGGGCGGGGGTTGTACCGGTGCCCGTCGGCGCCCGGGGCGCCACTCGCCCCGGCGCCGCTACCGGCCCCCGCGCCTTGGCGTCCTCATTCACCCCGCTGCCCCCACGGTGCCCGGGCCCCGCCAACAGGGCAGCCCCCGCGACAACGCCGACCGCCGCACATACGGGCCATCGTCTGAGGCGCCGATACCGTACGGCCATGACTGCTCCCGTCTCGGCTGATCAACGGCGGCGTAACGGCTGCACCGCCACCTACTTTCCGGATCACTCCTGACATCCAGTCATATGTGCTGCGATACCGCGAGCGGAGCCGTCCGCCCGGCCACCCCCGGCCACCCACCCGAGTGAGCCCTGGCCAGGAACGAGTCCGGGGCCGGACGAGTCTCCGTCCGGCCCCGAGGGAACCACTCCCGCGTGGTTCCTCCTTACCGCAGCGAGGCGGCCCGCCCACGCCGGTACAGAATGGCGCCGCTCGTCATCAGCAACGCGGCAGCACCCGAGGCCAGGAGCACCTGCTCCCCACCACCGGTCTCAGCGAGCGAGGGCGGCTGCGCCGGGTGCTCGACTGCCGGGGGCCCGCCGACCGGGGTGGCCGGTCGCGGCGACATGGGCGACGTCCTCGCCGGCGGAATGGTGGTGGGCGGTGACGTCGACGGCTTCGTGGGCGGCGTGTACGAGTCGCCGCCACTGCCGCTTCCGGCGCCCCCGTAGCCGACGTCATCGTCGCCATAGCCGCTGCCATCACCGTGATCACCATGATCGCCGCCAAGGCTGTAACTGACGTCATAATCGAACCCACTGCCATAGGCGTGGTCGCCGTACTCGACGAACGTGTCGACCTCGGCGCTCACACCGCCGGAGTTGCCGTCGACGTCCGGGTCGACGTCCGTCGAAACCTCAACGTCGCCGCCCGACAGGGCACCGGACGACGCCCCGGAGCCTTCCTCGGAACGCGAGTGCGCGAACGCCGGACTGCCGTACAGGGACAGAATGCTCGTCGCGGCGGCTGCCACGACCATTCCCCTGCTCAGGTTCTGTCGCAATCTAATCGTCTTCCTGCTCGAATAACTGGGAGAAGCCGGCATGGAAACCGAAGGCACAAGTCCAAGCCGGGCCCGTGCCTCAGCCGTTCGACTGATGTTCCGACAACGGCACGGGCGAAAGGCCTGACCCTCTCGTCAGCCCCTCCCCCGCTTCCTACGACTGCGCCGGGGAGCGGCCTCACGCCTGCCATAGTTTCGCCGTGACTGGATTTTCTGACTGGTCAGATGATGCGACCCGGTGAAGTGCCAGTACCGGCACCCGGGGCACTGATAGATCCGGTCCGGAATCCTCTCGATCAACGGCTGCCTGACGAGCCAGACGCGAGCCTCGTCCTCAGTGCGGAACGAGGCTTTACCCGTTTCCGGGCAACGCGGCAAGATGATCACATCAGCCATATTCTCTCCAAAACGCGATGCGACTCACATTCCTGTGACGAGAAGGATGGAATCAATACTGCATCGGAACGAAATCATCCCCCAAGCAGCCGATAACCCTTATGGACGAGCAGAGATAAAATTTCATCCGAAAGGCCCTGTATGGCGACTGATATGAAGTGCGCCGATCGGACGATATGCAGGAGGACCACGAACTGCACAGTCCGGCGACCTGGTCGGCCGATGGTTCGCTGGGCTCACCCAGCACGGAAAAAGAGTCAGCGGCCATCGGGAGCAGGGCGGTTGCCGTTACCGACGCCGCTCATAGTCTTGTCGACGGCCTTGGACACCAAACCCTGGCTGACCAGCAGCGTCCCGCCCCTACGAGCCACACCACCCCGCAGCCGTGGAACCCGGCGCCCACCCGGCACGACAGCCGGGCCACCAGCCTGCCCACAAGCAGAAATCTCCGCTCTGAACGAGCAGAAAGGGCCCACCAGCAAGCTGACGGACCCTCATGCGAGATCGAGGCCAGGACATACACCCGGCGACTTCCTCGCACGCGTCATGCGGCACGGTCCTCGCGCCTACAGCCGAGTCGGCCGCTCAGCGCGGCGGCGAGGCCCGGTGAACAACAAACGCACCGACCCGGAACCCGGCGAGCACAAGCGACCCTGCGTCCCCGTCGAGTCGGGGCCAGGAGACATACGGCAGTAACGGCCGGGACCCGATGTCAGGTCCCGGCCATTCTCCGCCGTACGGGTGAAGTTATGCGACGAGTGCCTATGTGAACAAGGGCCCCTCGACCGTCTCGGTGGGACGTCAGACCGGCTCGCCATTGATGGTGGCTGTACCGAAGCAGGCCATACGACTACTGCCCTTTTCGTCCTCCCCACCCTTGCAGGTGTTCTCGTTGACGATGTGGACGCTTTCGCGCTTGTCGTCGGTGAAGGTGTACTCGATCTTATGCACGCAGCGAGCGTTACCCTTGCCGTCATCGGCGCACTTGCCGGAACCATCATGACCGAAGGCTTGGGTGGAACCGGCACCGATCAGAGCCAGGCTCCACAGGACGCCCGCCGTCACTGCGATCTTCTTCGAATTCAGCATTTACCTTCTCCTTTACTGTTGATCTCCCGTGGCCGGACAGCAGTGACGCTCCGGACGCTCGGGTCATCAAAAGCCAGGGGCAAGCCCCGGCGCTCGAACACTTGGGTTCGGGCACCAGGGCCTGCCTGGATCACCTGATAGGCAATTAGCCGATCCTGGCCGCGTTGTCACAGTCGGTGACCGCGTTGTGGCTGTTGACCACTGCGCCGAGGACGTTGATGTTGTTGCCGTTGAGCAGGTGGATCAAGCCGTCACTCTTGCCACCGCTGTAGGCGGGGCAGGCGTTGGTCTGGTCAGTGTCGACCTTGACCCCAGGCTCCTTGTGTGACCCGTAGCCATTGCCGTTGTGTGACCCGTAGCCATTGTCGGCCTGGCTGACGCCGGCGCCGAGGAAGCTGACACTGCCGAGCATGGCCACGACGACAGCAGCCTTCTGGTACTTACGCATTACCTCTCCGTTCCCTTGCGAGACACGATCCGTAACGGATCAGTCGCTTACGGTTTCCGACCTTAGGCAGCTTTTGCGGCCTTTCCCAATCGAAACGCCCGTTTGAGTAACTTTCTTGAAAAAATGCACGTCACAGCGCTGCTGCGCTTGTCCCGGATGGCCGAACCTGGGTAGCCGCGACGTCCGGACATCTGCCGTGGCACAGCCACTGCTCACAGCGAGTCGTCCCATCCAGGAATCCGGGGCTGCGAAGGCGCGACCTGCTCAACCAGGTCGCCGCCCTGCACCGAAAGCCCCGTTTCAAGGGTGATCCAGGGGCAAGCGCCGTGACCGGTCCGATGCCATCGCGTCGAACGGGCAGTACGGTCGCGCTTCCGACTACCGCGCTTACCAACCCGGTAAGGAGAACGTGATGTCTCGCATCGCGATGGTGGCCACCATCGCACTCGGCACGGGCGCCGTGGTGCTCAGCGGGACCCCTCTCGCCTCGGCGAACGCCGACGCCGACGCCGAGGCTACGGCGGTGGGCTCGCCCGGCGTCGCGTCCGGCAATGCGATCCAGGTTCCTGTCCACGCGCCGATCAACGCGTGCGGAAACACCGTCACCGTGATCGGCGCTCTCAACCCGGCCATCGGCAACGTCTGCAAGAACGGCCACAAGATCCACAAGAAAAGCGGTTACGGCCACTGACGTCTGGCGTCCCGATCCAAGAGCCCCGGCGCCCGCGAGCTCCGAGGCTCTCCCCATGAACCCGCGTCACCTCACGCGTACCGGTAGATCCGGCCGACGTCCTCCAGTTCGTCCGGCGTCACGTCCACGGCTGCAGCTTCTGGTGCCGTGCCACGATGCGGTCGTGCTGCTCGTCGCCGGGGCCCGGCGGTGTCGCGGGGAGATAGCGGGCCCCGCGGTGCCGGTGCTGCCAACGGGTCCACTGCAGGTCGATGAAGGCGTGGTGCAGCCAGAAGACGGGGTTGTTGACGGCGGCGCGGGCGGCCTCGAGCGATGTCCGGTGCGACCGGTAGTGGTCGACCATGCTCAGCCAGGTGCCGTCGGCGCGGCGCATCAGATGCAGCGGGCGGCCGTCCACGGTGACGTGCCACTGGCCGTCCTCCGTGGCGCTGCGGACGGGCATCCACATGCCTCGGACACGGCGGCCGCAGTAGGTCTGGTCGAAGGCGATATCGCCGAGGGAGTTCCCGGTTGCGGATCCGGGGCGCGAGGACCAGAAGGCGGCGGCCACCGGGGACAGGGCTGCGGCGAGCGCGCAGGCGAGCAGACCGTGCGTCGCGTCCCGCCGTGTTCTGCCCGCCGGTCCGGGCCGCGTCGCGCCCAGTACTCCGTCCTCGGCGCCTGCCGGTACTCCGCCGATGCTGACGACCATGGTTCACTCCTCGTCCGATTCGGTTGCCCGTAGCCGTGACCGCGGCACGCCCCGCGCGGTCACAGACCGGGCCAACAACTGCACGGGGAGCAGGTCGGCGTCACTGGCTGTGCACACGCAGAGTCGGCCCTCGAATCCCACCGAGGGCCGACTCCGAACGGCGTGGTCTCAGCGCGGCACGGGCACACCGGCGATTCGCGCCAGCGTGGGGGTGTTGCTCAGTTCCTCCGCGGCGCCCTTGACCTTGTGGAGCGCCGAGTCCTTGTTCTTGGTGTTGAGCGCGTCCGACCGGACCGTGCCATCGGATTCGATCGTGGTCGTGCCGCCGTTGAGGCTGGTGGACGCCAGGTCGGTGGCGTCCAGGGCGAACGCGGGCGAGCCGACCCCGGCAGCGATCAAGGACCCGGCAATGGCGGCGGCAGCCTTCAGGGACTTCATCGTGTTCCTTTCTTCGGCAACGAAGGTTGCCGGAGCGAGTTGCTGTCGCCGTGCCTAACGAGCTCCGGCCGGAGCGGAAACCGGGGACGCCGAAGATCGCAAGTCCTCATATGAGAACTCTGAAAGACCGGACCTCGGACGCGATAAGACCGGAGGAAAGTCGGGAGAAGGACAGGAACAGCAACAGTCGTGGTGCCGGTCTCCGGCCGGCACCACGACTGGACGGGCAAGAGCCGCACCGTATGACGCTCACGGGGTCGGCGGCAGCACTGCTGTCGGCAGCATGATCGCGGGGAGCGTGACGGCCGGCGGGGAAAACGCCTCCGTCGATGTCGACGTGCTGGGCGGCGTCGTAGCCGCCAGGTCGCTGTCGATCAGCGCGGCGACGAGGTTCTCCTCCTCGGCCACCAGACCGTCGATCGACTCAGGCACCAGACTGACGTCATCAGAGGTGACCGAATACAGGAAGCTGTCGAGGGCCTTCTCCATGGCCTCCACGGCGTCCTGCGCGTCGCTCGTGGGGTCGGCGGCGAAGCTCCAGGAGATCATGGGCTTGGCAACGCCCCAGGTGGGAGCGGGCGGCAGCACGTCCGTCGACACTGTCGGCGTGGCCGAGGTCGCCGGAGCCTTGGCGGCCGCCTCGGCGAAGAGCACCTCGCCGCCCTCGGTCTTCGCCTTCGCACGGATCGCCGGCCAGGTCTCCTCCCGCCAGAGGCGGACCGCTTCCTCGTCCTGCTCGACGGCCCGCTTGTCCGGGCGCTGGAAGGACAAGCCCCAGCGGCGCAGGTACTTGCCCACACCCTGCTCGGTCAGCCGCACCCGGAACAGCCTGGCGATCAAGTCCCGCACGCCGGCCCGGGTCCACAGCTGGCCTGCAAGGCTCAGGTCGCACGGCCGGTGATCCAGCATGGCCTGCCGGATCGCCTGCTGCTCGGCCTCGCCAAGGAGCTGATGCGCGCCGACCCGACGCCCGCGCGGCTGGGACACGAGCGCCTCGCGGCCGCCCGCCAGCCACTTGGCCCACCAGTTGTCCACGGCCTTGAGCGAGACCTTGAACAGCTCCGCGACGTCTTGACGGTCCCGGCCCGCCACCAGCGCAGCCACCGCCCGCATCCGCAGGGCCTCCTGAGCCGACGGCGGCAACTGCCGTGCATCCCCCACCAGTTCACTCACGCAGGGAACAACGACCCGGAACACCTACCGTTTCGGATCAATAGAGGGGGAAAAGCCGACCCTGGCGCCGCAAAGACGGTCCAATGCCGGTCGAACCGAGCGAGCGCAGCTGGAACAGCTCGCACCAGTACCTGCAGGCCGTAAACGAGGAATGGACGAATGAAGAAACCGTGAAACGTGGGGAGTTACGGAATTCACCCGAATGCCGCGCCAGAATCAACTGGGCCGGATCGACTTCGGGTCCCCCGGGGTGAATCGCGGAGTCACGCGCCCGCGCACTCGGCAGCCCGCCTCAGCCGCCGTACAGCTCCTCGATCTGATCCGCGTACGCCCGTGTCACCGCATGCCGCTTGACCTTCAGGGACGGGGTGAGGAGGCGGTTCTCCTCGGTGAACTCGTCCTCCACGAGGATGAACTCGCGGATGGACTCGGCTCGGGAGACCGCCTGGTTCGCGTAGTCCACGGCCTTCTGGACGTCGGCGCGCATGGTGGGGTCGCGTACGAGGTCGGACATCGGGGTGTCCGCGGGCATGGCGCGGACATGAAGCCAGTGGGCTACGTCCTCGCGGTCGAGGGTGATCAGGGCGGCTACGTAGGGGCGGTTGTCGCCGACGACTATGCACTGGCCGACCGGGGGGCGGCTGCGGAGGCGGTCCTCGAGGATGGCGGGAGAGACGTTTTTGCCGCCGGAGGTGATGAGGATGTCCTTCTTGCGGCCGGTGATGGTGAGGTAGCCGTCCTCGTCGAGGGCGCCGAGGTCGCCGGTCGCGAACCATTCGTCGGTCAGGGCGGCGTCGGTGGCGGCGGGGTTGTTCCAGTACGCGTTGAAGACGATGCCGCCCTTGATGAGGACCTCGCCGTCGTCGTCGATGCGGATCGCCGTGCCGGGGACCGGGAGGCCGACCGTGCCGGGGCGGGGTTTCAGGGGCGGGACGATCGTTGCGGCGGCTGTGGTCTCGGTCAGGCCGTAGCCCTCGTAGATGATGATTCCGGCGGCGTAGAAGAAGAGGTTGAGGTTGCGGTCGAGGGGGGAGCCGCCGCTGATGGCGTAGCGCAGGCGGCCGCCGAGTTCCTTGCGGATGCGGCGGTAGACCAGCTGGTCGTACAGGGCCCAGGCGGCGTACAGGCCGGGGTTCGGGCCCTCGCCGCGGTCGAGGAACCTGTTGAGGTGGGCCTCGCCGAAGCGGACGGCGATGCGGTCGGCGCGGTCGAAGGAGGCGGCGCGGCCGATGCGCTCGGCGGTCGCGCGGCCGGTGGCGTGGATCTTCTCGAAGAGATACGGGACGCCGACCAGGAAGGTGGGGCCGAACTCCCGCAGCGCGGGCCGGAGTTCGGCCGGCTTGATGCTCGGATAGTGCCCCAGCTCGATACGGGCCATCAGGCAGGCGATCTGGATG
Source organism: Streptomyces flaveus (assembly GCF_014647675.1). Classification (GTDB taxonomy): domain Bacteria; phylum Actinomycetota; class Actinomycetes; order Streptomycetales; family Streptomycetaceae; genus Streptomyces; species Streptomyces flaveus. The sequence continues at coordinate 473,495 of NZ_BMPQ01000001.1, forward strand.
GTGCGGCCCAGGATGTGGGCGAGGGGGAGGAAGAGGAGCGTCGAGGCGGCCTGGCCCGTGATCTCTTTGAAGATGGGATGCAGGAGCTCGACCGTGTTGGCGGCCTCGGCGTGCAGGTTGGCGTGCGTGAGGACGCAGCCCTTGGGCTCTCCGGTGGTGCCGGAGGTGTAGCAGATCGTCGCGGGCGTGTCGGGGGTGAGGGCCTCGCGGCGCTTGATGATCTCCTCGTCGGGGATGTGCCGGCCGCGGGCGGTGAGTTCGGGGATCGCGCCTTCGTCGATCTGCCACACGAGCGGGGGGTCGGGGTGGTCGGCCGTGCCGGCGGTGACCTCTTCCGCGTTCTCGGGGGTCTCGGCTATGACGAGGCGGGCGCCCGAGTCGCGGACGATCCACTCGATCTGCTCGGCCGAGGACGTGGCGTAGATGGGGACGGACTGGCCGCCCGCCGCCCAGATCGCGAAGTCGAGGACCGTCCACTCGTAGCGCGTACGGGACATCAGCGCGACCCGGCCACCCGGTTCGAGTCCCGCCGCAATCAACCCCTTGGCGACGGCGGTGACTTCGTGGGCGAAGGCCTCCGCGGTGACCGGGTGCCAGGTGCCGTTCGCCCGGCGGCGGAGGATCACGGCATCGGGGGCCTCGGCCGCGTTGGTGTAGGGCAGGTCGGCGATGCTGCCGGTGGTGGCCCTCTGCGCGAGGGGCGGCATGCGGGCCTCGCGGACGACTCCCTGATGATCCCTGACGAGCTCGACCGTGGTGCGGTCTGCCAGGTCGGTACGTTTCTTCGCCTGTTTCAGATCTTTGCGTACGCCCATGACGGCTCCCGGTCGCGGTTCACTTGCGGTGGTGCGATGCGATGCGTACTTACGCGGGCGTCAACTTACTCGTGCGTAGCCGAACTTCAATCGGTTGTTCGTCTGTGTTCGGTCGTGTGGGCGTTCAGGCCAGATGCCCTTGGAGGCTTATGAGACGCATGAGGTCTTGCGCCCTGCGCGGTTCCGTTCGACCCTGAAGTTTCATGTTGCCTTCCGGTGGAGCCGCCGTATGAGCACATACCGTCCGAGCCGCCGCAATGTCCTCGTCGCAGGAGCCGCCCTCGCGGGCTCGGCCGCGTTCGCCGCGCAGAAGCGGGCGTTCGCCGCCGAGGGGGACGAGTGGGACGCGAGTCCGAGAGTCTTCCAGGTCAACAGAGAGCCAGCACGGGCAGCCCGTCTCGTGCCGTATGCAAGTGCCGAGGCCGCCCGGCGCGGGCAGTTCGAGAAGTCGCCGTACCACCGCTCCCTGAACGGCAGTTGGCGCTTCCACTGGGCGAGAAACCCCGATCAGCGCCCCACCGGGTTCCACACGCCCGGCTTCGACGACAGCGACTGGGACCGTATCCCCGTCCCGTCGAACTGGGAGATCGAGGGCTACCCGGAGCCGATCTACCTCAACATCCCGTATCCGTGGGTCGGTTACGAGACGCCCGAGCCGCCACAGATCCCGCACGACTTCAACCCGGTGGGCTCGTACCGCCGTACCTTCACCGTGCCCGAGGGATGGAAGCGCCGGCGCACGCTGATCTCCTTCCAGGGCGTGAAGTCCGCGTTCTTCGTGTGGGTCAACGGCGAGCGCGTCGGGTACAGCGAGGACAGCTACACGCCCGCCGAGTTCGACATCTCCCCGTATCTGAAGGCCGGGCGGAACACGCTCGCCGTGGAGGTCTACCGCTGGTCCGACGGCAGTTGGCTGGAGGACCAGGACATGATCGATCTGTCCGGGATCTTCCGGGACGTGTATCTGTACTCGGTTCCGCAGGTGCACGTCGACGACCTGTTCGTGCGGACGGAGCTGGACTCCGCGTACCGCGACGCCGTGTTGAGTGTCGATGTCGCCTTACGCGACCGGGGTGGGAAGCAGTCGGCCGCCGGACATCGCGTCGTGGCCGAGCTGTTCGACGCGCGGGGGCGGCGAGTGCTGGAGCTGGCGGACGGCGTCGAGGAGAAGGTGACGCTGAAGGGTGAGGTGAGGGCCCCGGCCCTCTGGTCGGCCGAGCAGCCGAATCTCTACACCCTGGTCATCACGCTCAAGGACCGCTCCGGTAAGGCCGTCGACATCCACAGCAAGCGGGTCGGGTTCCGCCAAGTCGACTACGGGCCCGGCAAGTTCACCGTCAACGGCAAGCCGATCATGTTCCGCGGCACCAACCGCCACGAGAACGACCCCGACCGCGGGCAGGCCGTCGACGAGGCGCGGATGGTGCAGGACATCCTGCTGATGAAGCGTCACAACATCAACGCCCTGCGCACCGCGCACTATCCCAACCATCCGAGGATGCTGGAGCTGTGCGACGAGTACGGCCTGTACGTCGTCGACGAGGCGAACCTGGAGACGCACGGGGTACGCGACACCGTGCCGGGTTCGCTGCCCGAGTGGACCGACGCGTGTGTGGACCGGATGCGGTCGATGGTCGAGCGGGACAAGAACCACACGTGCGTGGTCGTGTGGTCGCTCGGCAACGAGGCGGGCCAGGGCTCGAACTTCAAGGTCATGGCCGACTGGGTGCACGCGCGCGACGCCTCGCGGCCCGTGCACTACGAGGGCATGAACGCCGTGACCGATGTGCACAGCGAGATGTACACCAGCCCGGCGGGCGTCGAGCGATACGGCAAGTCGGGCAACCCGAAGCCGTACATGCTGTGCGAGTACACGCACATGATGGGCAACAGCGGCGGCAACCTCCCGGAGTACTGGGAGATCATCGAGCGCTATCCGAACCTGCACGGCGCGTTCTTCTGGGACTGGGCCGACCAGACGATACGGCTGCCCGTGCCGGGCGACCCGAAGCGCACGTATCTGTCGTTCGGAGGCGACTGGAAGCCCGGCTATCCGACGGACGGGAACTTCTGCTGCAACGGCCTGGTGGCGGGTGACCGTGCGATTCATCCGGGGCTGCTGGAGGCGAAGAAGGTCTACCAGCCGGTGGGGATCACGGCCGGTGATCTCGCCGCGGGTGTGGTGAAGGTGCGCAACAAGCACCTGTTCAGCGGCCTGGACGCGTACGAGCTGCGGTGGACCGTCACGCAGGACGGCGCTCGCGTGCAGCACGGCACGCTGGCGGCGCCCAAGGTCGCGCCGGGCGAGGAGGGGACCGTACGCATCCCGTACCGGAAGCCGTCCGCGCTCGAACCCGGCGCGGAGTATTTCCTCAACCTGTCCTTCGTGCTGCGGAAGAAGACGAGCTGGGCCGACGCCGGGCACGAAGTGGCCGCCGAACAACTGGCGTTGGACTGGCAGGCAGCCGCGCCCTCCGATCCCGCACCGCGGGGCGGCCTCAAGCTGACGGAGACCGACCGAGAGGTGAAGGTGAGCGGCCGCAACGTGGAGGTGGTGCTGTCGAAGGCCTCCGGCACGCTCTCCTCGTACGTCTTCCGCGGCCGGCTTCTGCTCGCCGAAGGCCCTGTGCCGAACTTCTGGCGGGGGCCGACGGACAACGACATCGGCAGGAAGTTCCAGAACACGGCGCGCACTTGGCGCGACGCGGGGGCCAAGCGGACCGTGACGTCGGTCAAAGCCTCGCAGCCCTCCTCGAGCGAGGTCGTCATCGAGGTCGGCTGTACGCTGCCCACCTCGCCGAACGCCTCGTCGTGGCGTACCGAGTTCCGGGTGCGCGGGGACGGCGAGGTGCGGGTGCGGCACACGCTGGAGGCGGCCTCGGGGTTGCCCGATCTGCCCATGGTGGGTGCCCTGTTGACCGTTCCCGGGGGCTTCGAGCGGCTCGACTGGTTCGGGCGTGGACCGCACGAGAACTACTGGGACCGCAAGACGTCCGCGTTCGTGGGGCGTTGGCGCTCCACGGTCGACGATCAGGTGGCGCCGTACGTCCGCCCCCAGCAGACCGGGAACATGACGGACGTACGCCACCTGTCGCTGACCGACCGTGCCGGTGACGGGCTCACCGTGCTCGCCGACCCGGCGGACGGCGAGCCGCTGCTGGAGACCAGCGCGCTGCACTACTCGCCGTTCGACCTCGACGGGCCGCGCCATCCGTACGAGTTGAAGCGGCGCGACGAGACCGTACTGGGCGTCAACCACCGCCAGATGGGGGTGGGCGGCATCGACTCGTGGGGCGCGGCTCCGCTGGAGAAGTACCTGCTGCACTCCGGGCGGACGTATACGTACGCCTACCGGCTCAGGCCTTCCTAGCCCCCTACTCCTACTCCCGACCCGGCCTGTTCGATCGTCTCGGCGAGTTGGCGTACCTCTTCGGACTCCGTGGTGTCAGCCAACTCGTCGGCGCGGTCGGACAGTTCGGGCAGGGAGGGGGCGCCGGGGAGACGGGACCAGCGGGAGTCGCCGGAGCGGAGGGCGTCGGCGAAGTAGGCGGCTATGGCGGTGACCTGGAGTCCGTTGCGGGCGTTGTCGCGGCTCCACAGGGGCTGGTTGAGGGCTTCGGACTCCAGCTGGGCCGACTCCTCGTGCGGGGTGCGGGTGTCGGGGTCGAGCCAGCGGACGGTCGCGGTGGCGAGGTGGCCGGAGGCTCCGGGCTTGGTGCGTACGGCGTAGAGGGCCGTGACCGTGTGGCCGGGGCCGATCTCGCCGCCGTCGACGCTGTCGTTGCGGAAGTCCTCGTCGGCGACCTCTCGGTTGTCGTAGCCGATGAGCCGGAACTGCTCGACCGTCTGCGGATCGAAGGCGACCTGTGCCTTGGCGTCGCGGGCCGTCAGATCGATGTTGCGGGGCAGTTGGTCGACGAAGACCGTGCGGGCGTCCTCTTCGTTCGATACGTAGGTGGTGTGGCCGTCGCCCTTGTCGGCGAGCTGTTCCATCAGGTCGTCGCCGTAGTCGCTGCCCACGCCGACGCCGAACAGGGTGATGCCGTGCTCGCGGCGGGCGTCGGCGATGCGGTCCAGGATGGCGTCGGCGTCGGTCTCGCCGGTGTTGGCGAGGGCGTCGGAGAGCAGCACGACCCGGTTGGTGGCGCCCTCGCGCCGGCCCTCGACGGCTGTGGCGTATCCGGTGTCGACGCCCGCGCCGAGGTTGGTGGAGAGGGTGGGTTCCAGGGTGTCGATGGCGTCGTGGACGCGGTCACGGTTGTCGCCGAGGCGGGTCATCGGGAGTACGGTCTCGGCCTCGTCGCTGAAGGCGACGATCGCGACCGAGTCGTCGTCGCGCAGTTCGTCCGTCATCACGCCGAGGGACTTCTGGGCCAGGTCGAGCCGGCCCGGCTCGGCCATGGAACCCGAGACGTCGATGACGAACGTGAGGGCGGCGGGCGGCCGTTCGCCGCTGTCCTCGGACGGGCGCGTGGCGAGACCGACGCGTACGAGCCGCCAGTCGTCGCCCTCCCCGCCCGCGTCCGTACGGGCGCCGTCGACCGTGACGGAGAAGCCGTCGCCGTCGGGACGCTCGTAGTTCTGGCGGAAGCTGTTGATGAACTCCTCGGGGCGGATGGTCGCCGGGTCGGGCCGCCGGCCGTCGGCGAGGGTGCGGCGCGCGTACCCGTACGAGGCGGTGTCGACGTCCAGGGCGAAGGTGGAGAGGTAGTCGGCGGGCGGCGGGGTGCTCTCGCGGATCTCGCCCTTCTGCTCACCCGGGGTGCTGCCTTCGTCGGTGCCCGCGGGTCCGGTCGGCTGCACGGGGGCCGGCGCCGGGAAGCGCTCGGTGTCGTGGGCGCTGTTGCTGCCGTCGGCCGACGACTCGTCGGCGCCCGAGCCGCAGGCGGCGAGCAGCAGGCAGCCCGCGGTCATCAGGGCGGCGAGTGCGCCGCGCGGTCGTCGTGTTCGGTGTGTCGTCCGGTACTCGCCCATGTGGGCCCCCTCTGAGTTGACGTCGACGTCTGTGACTGTGACGCCGGAGAGGGCCGAGGTGTGCGGCACGGGGCGTTGCGGATCGATCTCAAAGCGGGCACGGCGGGCGCCTGTTGAGACCGGTGGGAGATCTTCCGGAGACCTGGGGGTGTCCATAGGGACTCCGTAGGGACCCTTACGACACGACGTCCTTCCGCGGGCGAACCCGCGGAAGGACGTCGTCTCAAGGGTGGTGATCTCAGCGGCAGACCAGCGGATCGAGCTCCGGCAAGGGCGGGTTGAAGGGCCGGTTGCAGACGCGCAGGAATCGGGCGGCGAGCACGAACAACTGCCACAGGATCAGGACGAGCCCGAGCAGGAGGGGGCGACCACCGGCGGTCTAACTGATCCCCGCGGTCGCCGCTCCGCACGTCGGGCACCAGCGCTGCGCGGAGGCCTGGGCGGCGAGAGTGCCGAGGGCCTGCTGGAGGGCCAGTTCCACGGCGGCGGGGACGAACAGCGTTCCCGTACCGTCGGGCGGAACCAGCCACCGGAAACGTCCTGGTGCCGGACGTGGCGCGGGCACCGTGATCCAGGCGCCTCTGCCCAGGTACCGGACGTCCGAGCCGACCCAGCGGCCCTCGGGATCCGGCGGCAGGAAGAAGCCCACCCTGCGCGCGACGGTGTCCGCGAGTACGGGACCGGGCGCCTGCGGGATGCACAGCAGGGCGTCCAGGGCCCGCACACCCAGTTCCTCCGGGACACTCAGCACGTCCCAGAACCGTCCGCAGGGCAGCACCGCGATCCCCTGATAGCCCTGCCACCGCCGCTTGCAGTCGCGTGGATCGGTCGCGGCGGCGGCGAGCCACTCCGTGGCCTGCTTCGTGACTGTTCGCATGGTGATCCTCCGGGTCCGTTGGCCCTCGCGGGCGGGACGACGCTCTCCCCCTCACCGCCAGGGCTGGTCGGGCCCTCGCCTGCTCATGCTGATGGATCTTTCCGCTCAGCGGGAGGGGTGGCTGACCATGGCGAATACGTCCCGGATGTTCGATGCCGGAACAGGCGTTCCCTCCGGGTCCGGACAGCCGATCCAGGCACCAGTCCAGGCATCGGTCCAGGCACCAGTCAAGGCCGGCCTAGGAGACGACGTCCTTGCCGGCGAACCCCCGGAAGGCCAAGGCGAACAGCACCAGTGCGTACGTGACGGAGATGGCAGTGCCCTGGATCATCTCGCCGTAGGCCGGCTCCGGCTGGATGACGTCCAGCCAGGCGTACTGCCAGTGCGCGGGGATGAAGTCGCGCCAGTCGCCGAGGGCCGTCACCTCGTCGAGGACACTGCCGATGATCGTCAGGCCCACCGCGCCGCCGACCGCGCCCAGCGGGGCGTCCGTACGGGTCGACAGCCAGAACGCCAGCCCCGCGGTGACCAGTTGGGACACGAAGATGTACGCCATGATGATCAGCAAGAGCCGTGCGGCGTCGCCGCTGGGCAGCGTGCCGCCGACGGGCAGTTGCAGTGGGCCCCAGCCGTACGCGACCGTGCCGACGGCAAGTGCGATGACCGGCAGCAGCACCATCGCGGCGAGGCTGAGGGTGAGTCCGACGACGAGCTTGGACCACAGCAGGCGGGCGCGGGGCACGGGCGCCGCGAGCAGATAACGCAGCGACGACCAGCTCGCCTCCGAGGCGACCGTGTCTCCGCAGAACAGCGCCACGGGGACGACGAGGAGGAAGCCCGCGGACGCGAAGAGGTTCACCGCGGCGAAGTTCGCCCCGGACGCGGTGGCCGTGTCCATCAGGTTCACGCGCTCGTTGCCGTCGCCCGGTTCGCCGCCGACCTGGAAGGCGATGGCCAGGATGAACGGCAGGGCGGCCAGGATCCCGAACATGATGAGCGTGCGACGCCGCTTCAGCTGTCGTACGAGCTCGACGCGCAGCGGCAGGGTCCGGCCCGCCCGGTAGCCCTCCGCCACCTCTTCCTTCTCGACCTTGTCGGCCTTCTCGGCGAGGGTGCTCATTCGGAGTCTCCGATCAGGGTGAGGAAGGCGTCCTCCAGGCGATGGTTCGGGCCGATCGAGGCGACGGGCACTTCGAGGCGTACGAGCTCGACGAGCAGCGAGGCGCTCCGCTCGTGGACGCTCGGTGCGTCCTCGGCGACCGCGGCGTCCGGGGCGCCTGAGACAGCCACCGAGCCCTCGGCGCGGTCCGCTCCGCCGGATGCCCTTACGCCTGCGGGCTCGGGCACCGCGGCGCCCTCTGTGGAGGGCGTCGCCGGAGCCAGCCGTACGAGCAGGCCGTCCGGTGTTCGTACCGCCGACTCCACGTCCCGTAGGGCCGCCACCTTCTCCACCACCGGGTCGGCGATGTCGGAGGCCAGGCCGACGAGGAGGGTGTCGCCGCTGCCGATGATGTCGCCCACGGGGCCCGCCTGGACCAGGCGGCCGTGGTCCATGACCACGATGTGGGTGCAGGACTGCTCGACCTCGGCCAGCAGGTGGCTGGAGAGGATGACCGTGCGGCCGGCGGCCGCGTAGCGGATCACGACCTGCCGCATCTCGCGGATCTGCGGCGGGTCGAGGCCGTTGGTCGGTTCGTCCAGGATGAGCAGGTCCGGGAGGCCGAGCATGGCCTGGGCGATGGCGAGGCGCTGGCGCATGCCCTGGGAGTACGTACGGACCGCGCGGGACAGGGCGTCACCGAGGCCCGCTATCTCCAGGGCCTCTTCCAGGTGCGCGTCCTCGGCCGGGCGGCCCGTGGCCCGCCAGTACAGTTCGAGATTCTCGCGGCCGGAGAGGTGCGGCAGGAAGCCCGCGCCCTCGACGAAGGAACCGACGCGGGACAGCACCGGGGCGCCCGGGCGGATCGCGTGGCCGAAGACCCGGATTTCTCCGCCGTCCGGCTTGATCAGGCCCATCAGCATGCGCAGCGTCGTCGTCTTGCCCGCGCCGTTCGGGCCCAGCAGGCCGAGCACCTGGCCCTTTTCCACCTGGAAGGACAGGTCGCGGACCGCGTAGCCGGCGCTCGACTTGGCGTACTTCTTGCTCAGGTCCGTGATCTGGAGCGGGACGTCGGCCAGTTCCGGGTCCGGGGCGGGTGCGGCGGCGGGGCGACGGGCCGTCAGGATCAGGGCCAGCGCCGTGAGGGCGCCGGCCAGCGGCAGCCACCACACCCACGCGGGCAGCGGTGCCGTCGCCTCCGAGTCGCCGAGTGGCATCGGCACCCTCAGGCCGCCGTCTCCCGCCATGGAGACCGTGTAGGTCGCCGGAGCCGTCGGTGAGGCGTAGCCGAGGTCCGTCGAGGCGAGGACCAGGCGCAGCCGGTGGCCGTCGTCCACCTCGTAGTCGATCGCCGGCAGGGTGAGCCGTACGTCCTTGCCGGCCTTCGCGTCCTGAACCCTGATGGGCTCGACCAGTTGCGCGGGTAGCACCTGCTGCATGCCGCCGTCCGGTCCGACGTCGTAGACCTTCGCGAAGAGCACGGCGTCCTCGCTGGTCGACTTCACATGGACCGTCGCCGTCGGCGAGCCGGTGATCTGGAGGTCCTCCACGAAGGGCTCGGACTCGAACGCGGCGAACTGGCCCGGGAAGTCGAGGGACACACCGATCCCGAGCGAGGAGAGCTGGGAGAGGCCGCCGGCGCCGCCGAGGCCGGGCAGGGCCGAGACGGCGGGCGGGTTGGCGCCCGCCGGGTTCTCGAAGCTCTGCTCACGCCCGGACAGGGCGATCGGGCGCGTCTTGCTCGTCAGGCCGGGGTAGCTGTCCGAGGTCACGCTGGTCAGCCGGGTGGTGCCCTCCCGGGAGTCGACGCCGCCGCTGCGCGTGACCTGGAAAGCGGGCCCTGTGTCCACCCCCGACTCGTCCTTCAGATAGCGGTCGAACCAGGAGCCCACACGCGCGGCCACCCGGTCCGCCTCCATGTCGCCGCCGTCATGGCCGCCCGAGATCCAGTCGACGTCCACGGGTGCGCCGTTGGCCCGGATCGCCTTGGCCATCGCGTCCGCCTGGCCGAGCGGGAAGAGGGAGTCGGTCTGGCCCTGCATGATGAGCGTCGGCACGTTGATCTCGTCGCCGACGGCGGACGGGGAGCGGGATTCCAGCAACTCCGTCGCCTCGGCGTCCGGCTGCCCGGACTCCGCGACCCGCTGGTACATCTCGCACAGCGTGGCCTCGAACTTGTCGCAGCCGCCGCCGGAGTTGACGAAGATCCCGGCCCACAGCTTCTTGAAGACGCCGTTCGGGAACAGCGCGTCCGCGAGGTTCCAGTACGTGATCGCCGGGGCGATCGCGTCCACCCGCTGGTCGTGGCCCGCCGCGAGCAGCGAGACCGCGCCGCCGTACGAGGCGCCGGTGGCGCCGACGCGCGGGTCGCCGTCCTTGTCCAGCTCGACCTCGGGTCGCTCGGCCAGCCAGTCGATCAGCTTGGAGACGTCGGCGACCTCGCCCTTGGGGTCGTTCAGGCCGATCTTGCCCGTGGACCTGCCCAATCCGCGGGCCGACCAGGTCAGCACCGCGTACCCGTCGCGCGCCAGGCCCTCCGCCTGGGACCGTACGTCGTCCTTGCTGCCGCCGAAGCCGTGCGCGAGGAGGACGGCGGGGCGGCGGCCGGAGCCCGACGTGAAGTACGAGGTGTCGACCTTCACCCCGCTGCCCATGTCCATGACTCTGTCGGCCCGGTCCACGGGCGGGACGTCGTCAGAGGCGACGGCCGTCCACGTACCGGCGCCGGCGAGCACGACCACGGCGGCCGCGGCGGCGATCAGCCGTCGCGGCCGCCGCAGTACGGCCTCGCGCAGTCGGGGCAGTCGAAGATCCATGCGTCAACGGTAAGGGCCGCCACCGACAGCCGATGCAGCCTCCGGTCGGAAGTGGCAGACATCCCACCGGCGTACGCGACCCCGGCCGCATACCACGGACGCAGTAGGCGAAGCCCTCGGAACCCGTACGTGACCTGCGGTGACGATGCCGAGGAGCGTGCCGTCGTCCACACGGCGGGTGCGCCCCGCCCACGCGCCCCCGCCGAAGTCACGGCTGACGATTGACAGGCAACCGATAGGAACGAGGGCTCAGCTCAGTGGTTGCGCGGGAACCCCAGGTCCACGCCCGTCGGCGCGTCGGCCGGGTCCGGCCAGCGTGTCGTCACGACCTTGCCGCGGGTGTAGAAGTGCGTGCCGTCGTTGCCGTAGATGTGGTGGTCGCCGAAGAGGGAGTCCTTCCAGCCGCCGAAGGAGTGGTAGCCCACCGGCACCGGGATCGGCACGTTCACGCCGACCATGCCCGCCTCGATCTCCATCTGGAAGCGCCGGGCCGCGCCGCCGTCCCGGGTGAAGATCGCGGTGCCGTTGCCGAACGGCGAGTTGTTGATCAGCGCCACGCCGTCGTCGTACGTCTCCGCGCGCAGCACGCACAGCACCGGGCCGAAGATCTCGTCCCGGTACGCGTCCGAGGCCGGCGGCACCTTGTCGAGCAGCGAGATGCCGATCCAGTGACCGTCCTCGTAACCCTCGACCGTGAAGCCGGTGCCGTCGAGGACGACCTCGGAGCCCTGCGCCGCCGCACCCGTCACATACGAGGCGACCTTGTCGCGGTGCGCCTTCGTGATCAGCGGGCCCATCTCGGACGCGGGGTCGTCGCCCGGGCCGATCTTGATCTTCTCGGCGCGCTCGCGGATCTTCTCCACCAGCTCGTCGCCGATCGCACCGACCGCGACGACGGCCGAGATGGCCATGCACCGCTCACCCGCGGACCCGTACGCGGCCGACACCGCCGCGTCGGCCGCCGCGTCCAGGTCCGCGTCCGGCAGCACCAGCATGTGGTTCTTGGCACCGCCGAGGGCCTGTACGCGCTTGCCGTTCGCGGCGGCGGTGGTGTGGATGTAGCGGGCGATCGGCGTCGAGCCCACGAACGAGACGGCCTTCACGTCCGGGTGCTCGAGGAGCCGGTCGACGGCCACCTTGTCGCCGTGCACGACATTGAAGACACCGTCCGGAAGCCCGGCCTCCGCCAGCAGCTCGGCGAGCTTCACCGACGCCGAGGGGTCCTTCTCGCTGGGCTTCAGCACGAAGGTGTTGCCGCAGGCGATGGCCATCGGGAACATCCACATCGGCACCATGGCCGGGAAGTTGAACGGCGTGATGCCCGCGACGACCCCCAGCGGCTGCCGGATCGACGCCACGTCCACACGGCTGGCGACCTGCGTCGACAGCTCGCCCTTCAGTTGCACGTTGATGCCACACGCCAGGTCGACGATCTCCAGGCCACGCGCCACCTCGCCCAGCGCATCGCTGTGCACCTTGCCGTGCTCAGCGGTGATCAGCTCGGCGATCTCGTCCCGGTGCGCGTCGAGCAGCGCCCGGAACCTGAACAGAATGGACGTCCGCTGAGCGAGCGAGGACTGGCCCCAGGTCGCGTACGCCTCCTTGGCGGCGGCGACCGCGGCGTCCACCTCGTCGACGCTCGCGAAGGCGACCCGCGTGGTCACGGCACCGGTCGCCGGGTCGGTGACCGGCCCGTACGTACCCGACGTGCTCCCAGCGGGCTTGCCACCGATCCAGTGGTCGACGGTCTTCGTCATGTCCTGCAACTCCTCACAGATGGCGGCGGCGGGCGGCGGCATGCCGGTCGTACACCTCGCGTGCCTTGACCGCCGACGAGCGGGTCGCGGTCTCGGCCACAGGTACATCCCACCAGGCCTGCGCCGGAGGTGCGCCCGACACTGTGTCTGCCGTTTCGGTCTCCACGTAGACACATATGGGAGTGTCGGCGGCCCGCGCCTCGGCGAGGGCGTCCCGCAGGTCCCGTACGGTCTTCGCGCGCAGCACCCGCATCCCGAGGCTGGCCGCGTTGGCGGCGAGATCGACGGGCAGCGGTCGCCCCGTGTACGTACCGTCCTCAGACCGGTAGCGGTACGCGGTGCCGAACCGCTCGCCGCCCACCGAATCGGAGAGCCCGCCGATGGACGCGTACCCGTGGTTCTGCAGGACCACGACCTTGATCGCGATGCCTTCCTGGACGGCCGTGACCATCTCCGTCGGCATCATCAGATACGTGCCGTCGCCGACCAGCGCCCACACGGGACGGTCGGGCGCCGCCATGCGCACGCCGATCGCGGCCGGGATCTCGTAACCCATGCAGGAGTAGCCGTACTCGACGTGGTACTGGTCCCGGGACCGGGTCCGCCACAGTTTCTGCAGGTCGCCGGGGAGGGAGCCGGCCGCGTTGATCAGGATGTCGTCCTCGGTGACCAGTTCGTCGAGCAGGCCGAGGACCTGCGGCTGGGTGGGCCGGGTGTCCGGCTCGTCCGCCTCGTAGGCCGCGTCGACCCGGTGCTCCCAGCGCTCCTTGTCGTCCGTGTAGTCGGTGACGTACGCGGGCTCGGCGCGGTGGCCGTGCAGCGCGAGCGCCTCGGTGAGCGCCTCCAGGCCCGTACGGGCGTCCGCGATCAGCGGCCGGCCGGACAGCTTGTGGCCGTCGAAGGGGGCGATGTTGAGGTTCAGGAAGCGGACATCGTGGGCGGCGAAGAGGGTGCCGGAGGCGGTGGTGAAGTCGGTGTAGCGGGTGCCTACGCCGATCACCAGGTCGGCGGTGCGGGCCAGTTCGCAGGCGGTCGCGGTGCCGGTGTGCCCGATGCCGCCGACGTCCGCCGGATGGTCCCAGGTCAGCGAGCCCTTGCCCGCCTGGGTCGAGGCGACCGGGATACCGGTGGCGTCGGCGAACTCCTTCAGCGCGGCCTCGGCCTCACTGTGGTGAACCCCGCCGCCCGCGACGACCAAGGGGCGCCGGGCCTCCCGTACGGCCCTGACGGCGGCGGCCAGTTCCTCCGGGTCCGCGCCGGGACGGCGGACGGCCCAGACGCGCTCGGCGAAGAACTCCTCCGGCCAGTCGTACGCCTCGGCCTGCACGTCCTGCGGCAGCGCGAGCGTGACGGCGCCCGTCTCGACCGGGTCGGTGAGCACACGCATCGCCTGGAGGGCGGCCGGGATGAGGGCTTCGGGGCGCATGACGCGGTCGAAGTACTTCGACACCGGGCGCAGACAGTCGTTGACCGACACATCGCCCGCGTACGGGACTTCGAGCTGCTGGAGTACCGGGTCGGCGGGGCGGGTCGCGAAGGTGTCGCCGGGCAGGAGCAGTACGGGGATGTGGTTGATCGTGGCGAGGGCGGCGCCCGTGACGAGGTTGGTGGCGCCCGGGCCGATGGACGTCGTGACGGCGTGCGCGGCCAGGCGGTGCGACTGACGGGCGTAGCCGACCGCCGCGTGCACCATGGCCTGTTCGTTGCGGCCCTGGTGGTACGGCATCTCGGCGCCGTACTCGAGAAGCGCCTGCCCGAGCCCGGCGACATTGCCGTGCCCGAAGATGCCCCAGGTGGCGTCGATCAGCCGGCGCCGTACCCCGTCCCGCTCCGTGTACTGGGCGGCGAGGAACCGCACCAGCGCCTGCGCGACCGTCAGCCTTGTCGTCGCCGTTGACGTCTTCGGCTCTGTCATCGGTAGCCCTCTGTGCTTTCTACGTGTCCCGGGTGGAAGCAGCTCCGCCACACCCTGTCCTCACCCGGGCCGTCTGTCACGTTCCAGTAGTACATCGCGTGACCTGGCCGGGCGATGGACGAGCCGTGCCATCCGTCGAGTACGAGGAAGGCACCGCCGGCATCGTCGGTGCGGACCTCGGCGAGGACATCGGATCCGCCCTCACGCGGGGAAATACGCGCTGATGGCCGAATCCGTTCGGGCCGTCGATCTCGAACTCGAAACAGTGCTTCTCCTCCGGTTCCGACAGTTCCGACTCGACACCGGGCCGGTGCTCGTGGTGCCGGCGGGGTGTACGAGGACCTCCGGCGCGGGGCCGTAGCGGGCGGGGAGTCAGCGCTCGCACTTCGCTCCTGCCAGGGCGAAGCGGCGTCCCGCGCCGGAGGCGATCTGCACCCGGGCCTCGCGAGGGGTGTACGCGAAGCCGGTGACTTCGCTGAACACGCCCTCCCTGCCCAGGAGTTCAAGGGTGGTGGCCGCTGCTCGGACGATTGCTCGGCCAGTGCAGACGCCGTTGCTCACAGGACCGCCCCCGCCTTGAGCGCGTCCTCGACCTCCGAGGGGGTCGGCACCGCGGACTCGCCCATCGGCTTCCCTTCGCTTCGGCTGCTCCAAGGTGTAGCGGCGCTCCATGATGCCTGTCAATTGGTTGTCCGGACATTCGGACCAGACCCAGACGCCGCAACGCGTCACCCGTGTCACAGATACCGCCGTCCTGTCACACATGTCCCGGCCGCGCACGCCTTGCGTCACACCCGAGCGACAGACACTGATCCACGGTCACGTCCTGTCGTTGGACGGTCACAGCCACGCGATCGCCAGCGCAGCGCCTCCGCGGCGCGCGCGGGGAGGTGCTACTGATGACCGACCAAAGACTCTGGTCGTACAAGGACATCGCGGCGCACATCCATGTGCAGCCGGACACCGTGCGGTCCTACCGCAAACACGGGATGCTTCCTCCGCCGGACCATGTGGAGTCCGGCAAGCCGTATTGGTATGCGGACACCATCCGGGCATGGGTGGCCTCCCGGCCGAGCAACCGGGGTCGCCGGGCGGACTGACCAGAGGGTTTCTTTCCCCAGTCCCGCCCCTTCCCGAAACTGGGGGCTGCGCCCCCAGGCCCCCCGCCAGGGGATGGGGGGTGACACTGCGTGTCGCGGCTGCGGGTGCGTCGTGGCTGGTCGCGCAGTTCCCCGCGCCCCTAAAAGCAAAAGCCTGCGGCTCCCCGGGGCCCCGAAGATCCCGGCGCCCCGGGGAAGCCCGTGCCCCCGACGACCCGCAGCCTTCCTCCGGCGGGAGGGGTCGTGGGCCGGTGCGTCGTATGCCCGTCGCTTAGCTTCGGTCTCGGAGAACCAGGGCCTTGTACCAGGCCAGGGTCGTATGCCCGGCCTGCGACGGGCTGACGCACCGGCCCGCGGCCCCGCACCCACCACGCACCTAAGGGGCGCGGGGAACTGCGCGACCAGCCACCCACACACCCGCACCCGCCCAACCGCCGGAGGAACCCCACACTTTGGGGGAATACCCCCTAGGGGTACAGTAGGAGCAAACGGCCTCACCCGCCCCAACAAGGAGCAACGACATGACCGAGCAGACCGTCACCTACCAGGTCACCGGAATGAGCTGCGCCCACTGCGAAGGCTCCGTCTCCAACGAGCTCTCCGAGCTCCCCGGCGTCAGCTCGGTGAAGGCCGTCGCCTCGACCGGCGAGGTCACCGTCGTCTCCACCGCCCCGCTCGACGCGGACGCGGTCCGCGCCGCGATCGACGAGGCCGGCTTCGAGCTCGTCGGCACGGCCTGAGGCCCGAAGTTGAGCAGCACGGCAGCGCCCGCCGCCGAGGTCGAACTCACCATCGGCGGCATGACCTGCGCCTCCTGCGCGGCCCGCGTCGAGAAGAAGCTCAACCGCATGGACGGCGTCACCGCCACGGTGAACTACGCGACGGAGCGCGCGAGGGTCTCGTACGAAGACGGCATACGCGTCGCCGATCTGATCGCCACCGTGGAGAAGACCGGCTACACGGCCGAGGAGCCGGCACCCCCGGAGCAGGAGCCCTCACCGGAGGCACCCCGGGAAGACCCCGAACTCGCCTCCCTGCGCGAGCGCCTGACCGTCTCCGCCGTGCTCGCCCTCCCCGTGGTCCTCCTCGCCATGGTCCCGTCCCTCCAGTTCGACAACTGGCAGTGGCTGTCGCTGACGTTCGCCGCGCCCGTCGTCGTATGGGGCGGACTGCCGTTCCACCGGGCGACGTTCACGAACGCCCGGCACGGCACGGCCACGATGGACACGCTCATCTCCGTCGGCACGCTGGCCGCCTTCGGCTGGTCCGTGTGGGCGCTGTTCTGGGGCCACGCGGGGATGCCGGGCATGCGGCACGGCTTCGACCTCACAGTGTCCCGTGGGGAGGCCTCGTCGACGATCTATCTCGAAGTGGCCGCCGGAGTGGTCACCTTCATCCTCCTCGGCCGCTATCTGGAGGCCCGCGCCAAGCGGCGCTCTGGCGCGGCCCTGAGGGCCCTGATGGAGCTGGGCGCCAGGGATGTCTCCGTACTGCGCGACGGCCGTGAGGTACGCGTCCCCGTCGCCGATCTCAAGGTCGGTGACCGTTTCGTCGTACGGCCCGGCGAGAAGGTCGCCACCGACGGCACCGTCGTCGAGGGCGCCTCGGCGGTCGACGCCTCGATGCTGACCGGCGAGTCGGTGCCGGTGGACGTGACGGTCGGCGACGCCGTGACGGGCGCGACCGTGAACGCCGGCGGCAGGCTCGTCGTCGAGGCAAGCCGTGTCGGCGCGGACACGCAGCTGGCGCGGATGGCGAAGCTCGTCGAGGACGCGCAGAACGGCAAGGCCGAGGCGCAGCGCCTCGCCGACCGGATCTCCGCCGTCTTCGTCCCCGCCGTCCTGCTGATCGCCGTCGCCACCTTCGGCGTCTGGCTCGGCATGACGGACGAGCTGACCGCCGCCTTCACGGCCGCCGTCGCGGTGCTGATCATCGCCTGCCCGTGCGCCCTCGGCCTCGCCACCCCGACCGCCCTCATGGTCGGCACCGGGCGCGGCGCCCAGCTCGGCATCCTCATCAAGGGCCCCGAGGTCCTGGAGTCCACGCGCCGCGTCGACACGGTCGTCCTGGACAAGACCGGCACGGTCACCACGGGCCGTATGACCCTCCAGGAGGTGTACGCCGCTGCCGGCGCCGACGAGAAGCAGGTGCTGCGGCTCGCGGGCGCCCTGGAGCACGCCTCCGAGCACCCGATCGCACGGGCCGTCGCGACGGGCGCGGAGGAGCGTGTGGGGGTTCCGTTGCCCTCGGTCGACGGCTTCGAGAACCTCGCGGGGCTCGGCGTACGCGGAACGGTCGACGGACACGAGGTGCTGGTCGGGCGGGCTCGGCTGCTCGACGAGGCCGGTGTCGCGCTGCCGGACGAGCTGGTCGCGCTGAGGACGCGGGCCGAGGCGGAGGGGCGTACCGCCGTGGCCGTCGCCTGGGACGGGGTGGCACGCGGTGTCGTGACCGTCGCCGACGCGGTCAAGGAAACCAGCGCCGAGGCGGTCCGCGAGCTGCGCGCCCTGGGGCTGACGCCCGTACTGCTGACCGGGGACAACCGGACCGTCGCCGAGTCCGTGGCACGCCGCGTCGGCATCGACGACGAGTTCGTCTTCGCCGAGGTGCTGCCGCAGGACAAGGTCGAGGTGATCAAGCGGCTCCAGGCCGAGGGGCGGACCGTCGCGATGGTCGGCGACGGCGTCAACGACGCGGCAGCTCTCGCCGTCGCCGATCTGGGCCTTGCCATGGGCACGGGGACTGACGCGGCGATCGAGGCGGGCGATCTGACGCTCGTGCGCGGGGATCTGCGGGTGGCCGCGGACGCGATCCGGCTGTCGCGGAGGACCCTTGCCACGATCAAGGGAAATCTCGTCTGGGCCTTCGGCTACAACGTGGCCGCGCTGCCGCTCGCCGCAGCGGGACTGCTGAACCCGATGATCGCGGGCGCCGCGATGGCGTTCTCCTCGCTGTTCGTGGTGACGAACAGCCTTCGACTCCGGGCATTTCGGTGATGTCGAAGTAAGAACCCCTCTAGAGTCCGACGCGAGCCTCACATAAGCTCTTCACAAGGCTCGCGCATCTTCCTTACGCTTGGGCTCCGATCGACGTATCGGGTCTCTTGTGCATCTTCAGGACATATGCAAGAGACGCAGATCACAGTGATGCGAAGGTAACCATCGAAGGGGTTCGTGAGTCTAAGTTGGCGATGTCAGAAGCGTCTTGGGGGGCGTGACTGGCATCTGGGGATGTCTTGGGGGACGTTCCCGGAACTGCGTTGCCGGGGCACGTACACGGGGAGCTTGAGCGGCCCTCCCGTACGGGTCCCGGCAGACCGCACTCGCTGCAGTACACAGAGTTCAGCCAGTTCAGCAGTACATCGAGTTCTGCTCGTTTAGATCACAGCGATTCAGGCGCTGTCCTCAGTCGCCCGGCCGGATCCCGTGGGGGGAATCCGAACCGGGACAAGGAAGGCGCCCCGACTCCGGCCCGTGGGGGGACCGGCAGCGGGGCGCCTTCCGTTTTATTTTTGGAGCTCGGTTCGCCTCCGGGGCGCTGCAGCCGGTGTCGAGAGCGCGACCGTGCTCGACCCTCCTTCGTCGGGCACTCCGCGCTCCCCCACGCTCGAACGCGCTCGCGCGGGGGGACCCCCATGCACTCTCGACACCGTCGCGCCCCTTCGGCTCACTCGCTGTAGGGCGCCGTGACTTGCAAAAGCCGCTTTAACGCGCCTCGACCGGGACGAAGTCCCGAAGAACCTCGCCCGTGTAGATCTGCCGCGGGCGGCCGATCCGCGAACCCGGCTCCTTGATCATCTCGTGCCACTGGGCGATCCAGCCGGGGAGACGGCCGAGCGCGAACAGGACCGTGAACATCTCGGTCGGGAAGCCCATCGCCCGGTAGATCAGCCCGGTGTAGAAGTCCACGTTCGGGTAGAGGTTGCGCGAGACGAAGTAGTCGTCGGAGAGCGCGTGCTCCTCCAGCTTGAGCGCGATGTCCAGCAGCTCGTCGGACTTGCCGAGGGCCGAGAGGACATCGTGCGCCGCGGCCTTGATGATCTTGGCGCGCGGGTCGAAGGACTTGTACACCCGGTGGCCGAAGCCCATCAGGCGGACGCCGTCCTCCTTGTTCTTCACCTTGCGGATGAAGGAGTCGACGTCGCCGCCGTTGGCCTTGATGCCTTCCAGCATCTCCAGCACGGACTGGTTGGCGCCGCCGTGCAGCGGACCCCACAGCGCCGAGATGCCGGCCGAGATCGAGGCGAACATGTTCGCCTGCGAGGAGCCGACCAGACGGACCGTGGAGGTCGAACAGTTCTGCTCGTGGTCCGCGTGCAGGATCAGCAGCTTGTCGAGCGCGGAGACCACGACCGGGTCCAGGTCGTACTCCTGCGCCGGGACCGAGAAGGTCATACGCAGGAAGTTCTCGACGTAACCGAGGTCGTTGCGCGGGTAGACGAAGGGGTGCCCGATCGACTTCTTGTACGCGTACGCCGCGATCGTCGGGAGCTTGGCGAGCAGGCGGATCGTGGAGAGGTTGCGCTGCGTCTCGTCGAACGGGTTGTGGCTGTCCTGGTAGAAGGTGGACAGCGCGGAGACCACCGACGACAGCATCGCCATCGGGTGGGCGTCGCGCGGGAAGCCACGGTAGAAGTTCTTGACGTCCTCATGCAGCAGCGTGTGCTGCGTGATGTCGCCCTTGAAGGTGGAGAGCTCGTCGACCGTCGGAAGCTCACCGTTGATCAGCAGGTAGGCCACCTCGAGGAAGGTGGAGCGCTCTGCCAGCTGCTCGATCGGGTAACCGCGGTACCGGAGGATGCCCTGCTCACCGTCGAGATAGGTGATGGCGGATTTATAGGCGGCGGTGTTGCCGTAACCACTGTCCAGCGTGACCAGACCGGTCTGGGCGCGGAGCTTCCCGATGTCGAAGCCCTTGTCGCCGACGGTGCTGTCTATCACCGGGTAGGTGTACTCGCCGTCGCCGTACCGCAGTACTACAGAGTTGTCGCTCACGTCATCCCTCACCGACGTTGTGCCTCTTCTTCGAGGTGCCCTGACTGCTTCTACCATCCCCCATTTGGCGCAGGAGAGTGCACTCGGGGTCGACCATTGGGCCTATTGGCGGCACTCAGTGCCGCCACCCTGCTCATCCTGCCCCCCTTCGCCCTGCCTGCGGAAGTGCTCTGTGACCCTTGCGACTCATTTGATCGATCAAATCTGGCTCACGGGCCGAGAGGGCGGGGTGAGAGCCGGAAATCCAGGGCCGTACAACGTCGGCCCGCCGACACCGTGCGTACCGCCTGCCCTATCGCCTTGCGTGAACCGACCAGCACCACAAGCTTCTTGGCGCGGGTGACGGCCGTGTAGAGCAGATTGCGCTGGAGCATCATCCAGGCGCTGGTGGTCACCGGGATCACCACCGCCGGGTACTCACTGCCCTGGGAGCGGTGGATCGTCACCGCGTACGCGTGCGCCAGCTCGTCGAGCTCGTCGAATTCGTACGGCACCTCCTCGTCCTCGTCGGTCAGCACCGTCAGCCGCTGGTCGTCCACGTTGAGGGAGGTGACCACGCCGACCGTGCCGTTGAAGACACCGTTCTCGCCCTTCTCATAATTGTTGCGGATCTGCGTGACCTTGTCGCCGACGCGGAAGACCCGGCCTCCGAAGCGCTTCTCGGCGAGGTCGGGACGGGCGGGTGTGATCGCCTGCTGGAGCAGTCCGTTGAGGGTGCCCGCGCCCGCCGGGCCGCGGTGCATGGGGGCGAGGACCTGGACGTCACGGCGCGGATCGAGGCCGAACTTGGCGGGGATGCGCCGGGCCGCCACGTCCACCGTGAGCCGGCCCACCTCTTCCGTGTCGTCCTCGACGAAGAGGAAGAAGTCCTTCAGGTCCTGAGTGATCGGCTGCTTGCCCTCGTTGATCCGGTGCGCGTTGGTCACGACTCCCGACTGCTGGGCCTGGCGGAAGATCCGGGTGAGCCGGACGGCGGGCACCGGGCCGCCCTCGGCGAGCAGATCGCGCAGGACCTCCCCAGCGCCGACGCTCGGCAGCTGGTCGACGTCTCCCACGAAGAGCAGATGCGCCCCCGGAGGCACCGCCTTCACCAGCTTGTTGGCCAGGAGCAGGTCGAGCATCGAGGCCTCGTCCACGACCACCAGGTCGGCGTCCAGCGGGCGGTCCTTGTCGTACGCCGCGTCCCCGCCGGGCTTCAGCTCCAGGAGCCGGTGCACGGTCGAGGCCTCCGCGCCCGTGAGCTCGGCCAGCCGCTTGGCGGCCCGGCCTGTGGGCGCGGCCAGGACGACCTTGGCCTTCTTGGCGCGGGCCAGCTCCACGATCGAGCGGACCGTGAAGGACTTGCCGCAGCCGGGGCCTCCGGTGAGCACGGCGACCTTCTCGGTGAGCGCGAGGCGGACGGCCTCCTCCTGCTCGGGGGCCAGCTCCGCTCCCGTACGGTCCTTGAGCCAGGCCAGGGCCTTGTCCCAGGCCACATCCCGGAAGGCCGGCATCCGGTCCTCGTCGGTGCGCAGGAGGCGCAACAGCTGGGCGGACAGGGAGAGTTCGGCCCGGTGGAAGGGGACCAGGTAGATGGCCGTCACGGGGTCGCCGCCGTCGTGACCTGGGACCTTTTCGCGTACGACTCCGGGGTCGCCGTCGTCCTCCTGGGGCGCCGCCAGCTCCCCGAGGCACTCGATGACCAGGCCCGTGTCCACCTGGAGCAGCTTCACCGCGTCCGCGATCAGCTGCTCCTCCGGGAGGAAGCAGTGGCCCTGGTCGGTGGACTGCGAAAGGGCGTACTGGAGACCGGCCTTGACGCGCTCCGGGCTGTCGTGCGGGATACCGACGGACTGGGCGATCTTGTCGGCGGTGAGGAAGCCGATGCCCCAGACGTCGGACGCCAGGCGGTACGGCTGGTTCTTGACCACCGAGATCGAGGCGTCGCCGTACTTCTTGTAGATACGGACCGCGATCGACGTCGACACCTCGACGGTCTGGAGGAAGAGCATGACCTCCTTGATCGCCTTCTGCTCCTCCCAGGCGTCGGCGATCTTCTTGGTCCGCTTGGGGCCAAGCCCTGGCACCTCGATGAGCCGCTTCGGCTCCTCCTCGATGATCTGGAGGGTGTCGAGCCCGAAGTGCTGGGTGATGCGGTCCGCGAACACCGGCCCGATGCCCTTGACCAGGCCGGATCCCAGATAGCGGCGGATGCCCTGGACGGTGGCGGGCAGCACCGTCGTGTAGTTCTCCACCGTGAACTGCTTGCCGTACTGAGGGTGGGACCCCCAGCGGCCCTCCATCCGCAGGGACTCCCCCACCTGGGCGCCGAGCAGCGCGCCGACGACCGTGAGCAGATCGCCGCCGCCCCGTCCGGTGTCCACCCGGGCGACCGTGTAGCCGTTCTCCTCGTTGGCGTACGTGATCCGCTCCAGCACGCCCTCGAGAACCGCCAGGTTCCGCGCCCCGGTGCCCGCCTGGTTCCCCGCCAGATTCGACATGATCCGACGCTACCGCCCGCCTCTGACAGCGCGCGAAACCTGTGGACAACCTTCATCACGCGCTGAAGGCCGCGGACGGTGAGATGGTCACCGCGAGGGCCAAGGTCCCGGTGAAGATGGTGACGTCCGAGAACGTCGCCGACCTCATGTCCTGAGCCGGCCCACACGGCTCCTGAGCCAGTCCGCCCAGGGATTCACGGGGAACTCCACGAGGAGAGAGTGATGTACGACTACGACCTGCTGGTCATCGGGTCGGCCAACGCCGACCTGGTGATCGGCGTCGAGCGCCGCCCCGGCGCCGGGGAGACCGTCCTCGGCTCCGACCTGGCCGTCCACCCGGGCGGCAAGGGCGCCAACCAGGCGGTCGCCGCAGCCCGCCTCGGGGCCCGTACGGCGCTGCTGGCACGGGTCGGCGACGACGGCCACGGGCGGCTGCTGCTCGACTCGATGCGGAACGCCGGTGTCGACACGGCCGGCGTCCTCGTCGGCGGGGCGCCCACCGGCGTCGCGCTGATCACGGTGGACCCGTCCGGCGACAACAGCATCGTCGTGTCGCCCGGCGCGAACGGCCGCCTGACCCCGGAGGACGTCCGCACGGCCTCGGCCCTCCTCGCCGCCTCCCCGGTGGTCTCGGCCCAGCTGGAGATCCCCCTGGAGACGGTCGAGGAGATCGTACGAGGCTTGCGGCCGGGCACCCGTTTCGTACTGAATCCGTCCCCTCCGCGAGAACTGCCGGACGAGGTGCTCGCGGCCTGCGACCCGCTGATCGTGAACGAACACGAGGCGCGGGTGGTGCTGGGTGCCGACGCGGGCGCCACGCCCTCGGAGTGGGCCGAGGCGCTCCTCGCGCGGGGCCCGCGCTCGGTGGTCGTCACGCTGGGCGAGGAGGGCGCGCTGGTCGCCGACGCGTCCGGGGTGGCCCGCGTCCCGTCCGTGAAGGTCGACGCCGTGGACACGACGGGGGCGGGCGACGCCTTCACCGCGGCCCTGGCCTGGCGGCTCGGGACCGGGGAGTCCCTCACGGAGTCGGCGGCGTACGCGGCACGCGTGGGCGCCGTCGCGGTCACCCGGGAGGGCGCCCAGGCTTCGTTCCCCAGCGCGGAGGAGATCGCTTCCATGTGAAGCGGGCCGGAACGCGGTGTGGGGTCATTTTCTGAGCTGCCCGGATACGTCCGTCAGGGCGCCGGAAAGGCGAGGCTTACGCCGTGTTCCTTCTCCGCACTGCGGAGGGAGGGGACAAGCGTCTCGCGCAACTCGCGGACCTCGTCGGCGTGTTCGGCGAGGAAGCGGGTCCGCAGGCTGAGACGTGCGGGTTCGCGGACGGCTTCGACCGGACGCATGCAGGTGGCGTAGGCGCGGCCGAGTCGGCGCCCGGCGCGGGGGATGTCGGCGGGGGCGGCCGTTTGCAGGAGGGCGTCGGCGACGGCCATGACACCGCCCTCGTCGCGGGCCTTGACGCCGTGCTGGGCGAGGCAGTCGGGCAGCGTGCCCAGGGCACGGTGCGTGGCGGGAGCGCGGCTCACGGAGGCGAGTTCGCGGAACCACCGGCGCTGAAGCGTGGCGTAGGAGTCGTGCAGCGCTTTGGCTGCTGCCGCTCCTTCGGAGAGGCAGCGGCGTACCTCGGCGGAACTGCCGGGGCGGGTAGCGGCTGGGCCTGTCTCGAGCGCGGGGACCTGAGCGCTCTCGCTCAGTCCGTGCCGAGCGATGAAGTCCAGGTCGGGCACTTCGAAGAAGCGGATGAACGCGACCGGAACGTCCTCAGGGAGGCCGATCCCGTGGTCATGTGCGCACGAGGCCGCGGTGGCACGGGACACCTGCCGCACGAAGACGTCCAGCCCCTGGGTCCACCGGCTTTCGGCACCGGTCGCGGGGAAGAGCATCCGTACGGGGTCGTCGGGCAGGCCGTGGCTGAGGCGGGCCGGGGGAACGGGCTCGGGCTCGGACGAGGTGCGGTCCGAGGAACCGGAGCCGGTCGAGCAGGCGGCGAGCAGCGCTGCGGCGACCGCCGTGACCACGGTACGGAGCATGAACCGGCTAGGGATCGCCGTGCGGATCATCCGGACCATTCCTCTTTCTCGCAGGGGCCCCGGGGGGCGCCGTCTGTGACGACACCCCCCGGGAGTCACGGGATCGGGTCAGTGGGTGATGCGGACGGTGTCGCCGCCGTTGAACCAGCTCGAGATCGCGAACGGAGTGTTGTCATTGACGTCCGTGCAGGGCAGGTAGCGGTCGACGGGGTACGAACCGTCGAGCACACCGATGTAGCCCGCACTGCACTGGAACCAGGTGCCGCTGGAGTTGCGGAGACGGCCGGCGTACTCGTCGTAGCCCACCGTCGTCTTGTCGTCGGCGAAGGTGAGGTTGAGGTCGCTGCAGGTGCTGGTGGACGACTTGCGGACGACGGTGCCCTGGCCGCCTCGCGCCCCTGTGGTCAGCGTCGAGGTCACACAGGCCTGCGGGGCGGCGGACGCGGTGGGAGCGATCGCGACCACGCAGGTCGCGGCGGAGGCCAGCGCGAGTGCGCCGGAGACAATGGCTTTCTTCATCGGTTCGCCCTTCGGTGGTGGTGGGTGCCTGCTGCGCCGCAAACGCTCGCAGACCGGGGCACTCACGCACTACGACCTTCGACAGGGCTCGAAAGTCGCAGCTCAGGCGGCGGAGGCGGGTGTTCCGCCGGTGTCCGCGGCAAGCCGACGGGACGGAGCATCGCCGCCCCGAGCGGAGTGAGGGTGTGCAGCACGGTGTTGTTGAGGCGTCGGCTCATGATCAGACCCGCGTCGCGCAGCACCGCCGTGTGGTGCGTGGCGGTGGCCGGGGAGACGCCGAGGGAGCGCGCCAGTTCCGTCGTCGTGGCACCGAGGGCGACGGCCCGCAGTGCGGCCGCGCGGGTCTTCCCCAGGAGCGCGGCGAGGGAGGCGTCGAGAGGGCGTACGGGCGCCGGCAGCCAGGAGCCGTGCAAGGGGTAGACCAGCACCGGCTGCAGGGTGGAGTCGGCCAGGGAGATCGGCGTCTGCCAGCAGAAGTAGGAGGGGACGAGGCGCAGTCCGCGTCCCCCGAGATGCAGGTCCCGGTCATCGACGTAGTCGACGTGGAGCACGGGCGGCTGCCAGCGTATGGCGGGCGAGAGACTGCCGAGCAGTCCGTCGATGCCGGTATCGAGGGTTTCGCGGGCGCGCAGGGCGCGTTCGCCCGCGACCATCGCGCAAATGCGGTCGTGATGGGGCGCGACGACGGCGTCGTGGTAGGCACGCAGGACCTTGGCGAGTTCCTCGCGGGCCGTGCGGTCCAGGAGTGTCGGCGCCCAGGCGGGGCAGCCGTTGGTCTGGTCCAGCAGGTCGATCTCGTGTGCCACCCGTGCGGCCGGGGTGTCGATGATCGCCGCGAGTCCCCGGTCCAGTCCGTCGGCGGCCTCGGGCGGGGTCAGGAAGTCGGGGAAGTAGTGCGCCAGGGGCACCAGCGGAACGATCAACCGGCGTACCGCGGCACCGAGCGGGGTGCCCGCGAGTGTGGCCCTGGTGGTTCGGTGCCAGTCGGCGAAGGCCCAGCGCCCGCGCTTCGTCTGCAGCCGGTGCAGGCTGCACGTGATCTCCCAGAGCGGATCGGGATGTCTTGCCAGCCGGATGCGTCCGAAGTCCTCGGACGTGAAGTGGATGCGCAGCACAAAACCTGCCCCCCTTGCCCCCCTACGGTCGTCCCGCTCGGGAAGCAGAGTGAGGCACAGCCGCCACAGAGAGCAACACGCTTACCGGCCGCACGACTTGGCCCAAAAGCGCCGGTCAAAAGGTCGCTCGAAGCGCCGCTGGAAAGGCTTCGAGGGGCCCGGTCCGTCGACCGAGCCCCTCGTTCTACCCCTCCCCCAACATCAGAACCCCCGCGGATCCCCCCAGATCCCCCCTCCAGAAGCTCTGATGCCAAGTACGACCCGCGGGGTGGGCGGAGGGTTGCACGGCTTCCGGAAGATTTTTTACGGGACCTCAGTGGTCCTCCGCCCGTACGCGGTCGGCGATGCCCAGCGTCAGCTTCTCCGCACGGTCCTGGAGGTCCCACTTCCCGTCCTGGTAGGCGTGGTTGCTCACCCAGAACACCAGGACGCCGTCGCGCGGCCAGCGCGCGAGATAGCCCAGAGACCAGTCGTTGCCGCCGTTGTGCCAGGCGAGCGGGCCTTCGGAAGTGCCGGTGACGACCCAGCCGTATCCGTAGTACGACGCGCCGGGCCCGAGCAGCTCGTCGGAGTCGGGGATCCGCACGTGGGGCGCGAACAGCCTCCGCCTGGCCGCCGCCGGAAGGATCTCGTCGCCCGAGAGGGCTCGGTGCCAGCGGAACATGTCACCCGCGGTGGAGAGCATGCCGCCGTTGCCGCGCAGGTTCCAGTACGGCCCGTCGGCCGCCCAGGGATGGTCGACGGGCCTGCCCTGGCTCCGTCCCTCGCTGTCGTACTCCACCGCGACCAGGTGCCGCGGCCACCGGGGCAGCACGTATCCGGTCCGGTCCATTCCGGCCGGTGCGAACAGGTGACGGGCCAGGAACGGCTCGTAGCCCTCCCCGGACGCCTCCTCGATGATCGCGGCGAGCAGGCTGTACCCGGTGTTGGAGTAGTGGAACTCCGCACCCGGGACGGACTGCAGCTTCGACGCCAGGGCCTGCCGCACCAACTCGTCGCGCGAGACGGGTTCGTAGTCGTCGCCGAGCCCCTCGACCAGGCCCGATGTGTGCGTGAGCAGGTGCTCGATCGTGATGCCGCGCTTGTCCCCGGGAACCGGCCACCCCAGGTGCCGGCCGATCGGATCACTCACCCGCAGCCGCCCCATCACCTCCAGCTTCAGGATCGCGGCCGCGGTGAACTGCTTGGTGTTCGACATGACGTCGTACACGGTGCGGCAGCTCGCGGGGGTGCCCGAGGCACGATCCGCCGTCCCGAACCCTCCGCAGTACGCGAGTTCGCCGCCGCGTGCGGCGATCACGGTGCCGCCGGACCCGGCGGGCAGGGTGCGGCGGAGGAAGCCGGCGACCGACTCCCCGTCGCGCGCCTTCGGGAACGGGGCGCCGGGCGGTGCCGCGCGCCCGGCGGCCCGTTCTTCGGCGCATCCGCCCACCATCACCAGAACCGAGAGGACCGTGGCGGCGACGCCCGTACGGCGACAGTGACGCAGACGAAGACCCTTGCCCATATGACCTCCAACATCGGGAATCCGCACCGAGGTTGACCGCCGCTGTCGCCGTTCCTCAAGCTGTCAGGGTGTTCGAGCTTGTGCGAGCCCGTGTACGTCCAGCTCACCAGGGGGGACCACCGTCATGACCACCGCACCGCCCACACCACCGGACACCGACCCGGCCGCCTTCGTGGCGGCGCTACGACGCCTCAAGGCGTGGTCGGGCCTGAGCTACCGCCAGCTGGAACGCCGCGCGACGGCGGCGGGCCACACGCTGCCCTACTCCACGGCGGCGACCATGCTCGGCAGGGAGCGGCTGCCCCGCGAGGAGCTGGTCGTCGCGTTCGTCACGGCCTGCGGAGTGCGGGACGACGAGGCGGAGGCGTGGGCGGACGCGCGCACCACCATCGTCTGCGGGCACGTCGACGCCCCACCCCCACGCAACGACGAAACCAAGCGCTCGTGGCGGCCACGCTGGGCGTTCGTCGCTGCGGCGGCGTTCGCCACGGCACTCCTCGGCGGGGCGGCGTCATCCGGTGCCTTCACTGACGAGCAGGAGATACAGGAGACGCGGCAGACACAGACGTCTCTCGGCCTGTAATGCGCTTGCGCAGGTGCCGACCGCCCACCGGCGGCCGTGTGCCGCTCGGCTTGATGGCGGCGGGAACACCCGTCACGTGGCCGACGGCCGTGGCTGTTCCGGCGGGACCGACCCCTCGGCAACCGCCATCCACTGGTCCAGGTCGGCCTGCGTGAACTCCGGCCACGCGGGAATCTCGGGAAGCCGGCGGAGAAGGTCGTACGCCTCCGCGATCCGCGGCCCGCGAAGCACCGGTGAATGGCAGCCGGCGATGACCTCGGCATCCAGCCGCTGGAAGTCGTCCACCACCGCCCCGAACTTCCGGCCGTCGAGCAGCGCGACCCAGGGCGAGACCAGGCGCCCGCCGAAGAACTGGCCTTCGCGAAATTCATCGGCGGACAGGTCGGCGATTTCGGGGATGGGAGCGGGCACGTTCGTCGCGAAGGTGTCCACCGCCCACAGGACATCGGTCTTCGGGTCGAAGAGGGCGCGGGTCGTGGGGTTGTCGTACAACGGCGGCCGCTTGGCCACCAGAGTTCGGTCACCCACATCCACCGTATCGCCGTCGATCATGAAGCGGCACCGGTTGATGGGCGTCTCCCACTCCTCGGCCATGCGCCCGATCGAGAACCACGTCGTCAGCAGCGTCGCGTTCGGGCATTCAGCGAGTACCGCCAAGAGGTTGCCGGCGTGGTCACGGTCGTCGTGAGTGAGGAAGATCCACCGAACGTCCAACGGATCCACCACGGACCACGCGGCCTCCAGCCACTGGGACCGAACCGCCGGTGCCCCGGTGTCCACAAGCACCGGTTCGGATCCCCGGATCACCATCGAATTCATCGGGAAGTGGCCGACCGGCGGGGCTTCCAGAGCCCACGGGATGACGAACGTCTCCTCGGCGATCCGGTACGGCTGCAGAAGGTGGAAGGTTTCCATGGTCGTCATCGCTGCTCTCCCTAGAACGGGGTCCGGCCGCAGCGCCCGCGATTCCAGTCCAGCCCCTGGGCGGACTCCCGTCAAACGCAGGGTCCGCTCAGTAGCGGTCGAGCAAAGCCTGGACGTAACCCTCCAGCCGACTGGTCAGCACGGTGGGGATCAGATCGGTTCGGTCCAGTTCGCGCCATGGGACGGCCACCTTCTCGGCGTCCGGGCGAAGGCCAAGGCGTCCAGCAACCGCCGGCAGATCGGAACGCCGGTCGGCCCCCTCATCGCCCAGGCGCACGGACCCCGGCAGCAGGGACATCAGCAAGGACGGGTGATCGCAGTGCTGCGCCGTCGCGTCCACACCCACCAGCGTGGCCGCGGGCACGTCCGTATCGCCGAGCAGGCGCAGAATGTCCGCCTCGCGGCTCAGCAGCCCCTCCGCGTGCCGCAAGAAGAAGGGTTTGACGAACGACCGCAGAACCATCGAGCGCCGACCGCCCGGCCCGGAGATGTCCAGACGCCGCATTTCCGACGTCCACCCGCCACGAAGCCGCACCACGCCGTCGATGTGCTCGCCCGCAGACAGCGCCTGCTCCACCCAGGCCCGCGTCGCACCCCAGCCGCGAACGTCAAGATGGGGCGCCCCTTCCCTCGTAGGGCGCCCCAAGCTCGTCAGGCCATGTACGCCCTTACGCCGCATGCTCCACGAACCGTGCCGCCGTCTCCGCCAGCACCTCGCGGCCGTCCCGTGCCCACAGCCCGGCGTTGAAAAGCTCGACCTCGATGGGACCGGTGTAGCCCGCCGCCTCGACGTAGCCCTTCCACTCCCTCATGTCGATCGCGCCGTCGCCGATCTGACCACGGCCGGTGAGGACGCCCTCCGGCAACGGGGTTGTCCAGTCGGCCAGTTGGAAGGTGTGGATGCGGCCGCCGGCGCCCGCGCGGGTGATCTGGGCGGGGGCCTGGTCGTCCCACCAGATGTGGTACGTGTCGACCGTCACGCCCACCTGCTCCGCCGGGAAGCGTTCCGCGAGGTCCAGCGCCTGGGCCAGGGTGGACACCACGCAGCGGTCCGAGGCGAACATCGGGTGCAGCGGCTCGATGGCCAGCCGGACGCCGCGCTCAGCCGCGTACGGCCCCAGCTCGGCCAGTGCGTCCGCGATGCGCTCCCGCGCGCCGTGCAGGTCCTTCGAGCCGGGCGGAAGGCCGCCCGAGACCAGGACCAGGGTGTCCGTGCCGAGGGTGGCCGCCTCGTCGATGGCCGCCCTGTTGTCGTCCAGCGCCTTCGCCCGCTCGTCCGGGTCGATCGCCGTGAAGAAACCGCCCCGGCACAACGTCGTCACGGCGAGACCCGCCTCGCGGATCAGCTTGGCCGTCGCCTCCACGCCGTACGACTGGACCGGCTCGCGCCACAGGCCCACGCCCGGTACACCCAACTCCAGGCAGGCGTCGACCAGTTCGGGCAGCGATAGCTGCTTCACCGTCATCTGGTTGATCGAGAAACGGGAAAGGTTCTCGACCATCACTGATCCACTCACGGATTCGCTCACCTGGTCTCCTTCGAGGATGCCGCCGCCTTCAAGCGGGGGAGGAATCGAACTCCTGCGGAGCAGGGCAAGGAACGGGATTTCGCCTCCAGGGCGAAATCCCGCCACGCGATCGGGTAACGTGCCTGCCGTGCGTTGCGAGAACCAAGCACGCACACCGTGCCGATCGAGAACCAAGACGGCACTGCCGAGCTTTGCTCAACAAACCGGGCAGGTTCCGTCCCGGCTGGTGTTGAGGGAGTAAGACCTTGCAGGCCGCTGGCCTGTGGGGCTTCCTGAGCCAGGAATCCCCCTGCTTCAGCTGGGGGAGGGTTCAATGTTCCACTCCGTACAGCGACAGCAAGCTCTTCATCCGCGCCACGGCCAGCGCCGGGTCCGGGAACAATCCCAGCCCGTCGGCCAGTTCGTACGCGCGGGCGAAGTGCGGGAGCGAGCGGGCCGACTGGAGGCCGCCGACCATCGTGAAGTGCGACTGGTGGCCCGCGAGCCAGGCCAGGAAGACCACGCCCGTCTTGTAGAAGCGGGTCGGGGTCTGGAAGAGGTGGCGGGACAACTCGACCGTGGGATCGAGGAGTTCGCGGAAGCCCTTCACGTCGCCCGTGTCGAGGACCCGGACGGCTTCTGCCGCCAGCGGGCCCAGCGGGTCGAAGATGCCGAGCAGGGCGTGGCTGAAGCCCTGGTCGTCGCCCGCGATCAGCTCCGGGTAGTTGAAGTCGTCGCCCGTGTAGCAGCGGACGCCCTTCGGCAGCCGGCGGCGCAGGTCGATCTCCCGCTGGGCGTCCAGGAGGGAGACCTTGATGCCGTCGACCTTGTCGGGGTGCGCGGCGATGACCTCCAGGAAGGTGTCGGTCGCGGCGTCCAGGTCGGACGAGCCCCAGTAGCCCTCCAGGGCCGGGTCGAACATCGGGCCGAGCCAGTGCAGGATCACGGGTTCGGAGGCCTGGCGGAGGAGATGCCCGTACACGTCGAGGTAGTCCTCGGGACCGGAGGCCACCGCCGCCAGCGCCCGCGACGCCATCAGGATCGCCTGCGCGCCCGTCCCCTCCACGAGCGCGAGCTGCTCCTCGTACGCCGCCTGGACCTCCGCCAAGGAGCCCGAGGCGAGCTGGTCCGTGCCCACCCCGCACGCGATCAGCCCGCCGACGGCCTTCGCCTCGGCGGCCGAGCGGCGGATCAGTTCCGCCGCTCCCGCCCAGTCCAGGCCCATCCCCCGCTGAGCCGTGTCCATCGCCTCCGCGACGCCGAGCCCGTGCGACCACAGGTGGCGGCGGAAGGCGAGGGTGGCGTCCCAGTCGACGGCCGCGGGTGAGTCGGGGGAGACATCCGCGTACGGGTCGGCCACGACGTGCGCGGCGGAGAAGACCGTACGGGAGCTGAACGGGGCGCCCGTGGTGAGGGCGAGGGGTTCCGTGCGCGGAGTGTAGGACCTCAACACCCCGTCCGCACCGGGCAGTTGGATCGTCCCTGTCGTTCCAGTAGTCCCAGTCGTCACAGCGAGATCTCCGGTACGTCGAAACGGCGGCCCTCGGCCGAGGACTTCAGTCCCAGTTCGGCGAGCTGGACGCCGCGGGCGCCGGCGAGCAGGTCCCAGTGGTAGGGCGCGTCGGCGTACACGTGCTTGAGGAAGAGCTCCCACTGGGCCTTGAAGCCGTTGTCGAACTCGTCGTTGTCGGGCACCTCCTGCCACTGGTCGCGGAAGACCTCGGTGGCGGGGATGTCCGGGTTCCAGACCGGCTTCGGCGTCGAACTGCGGTGCTGGGCACGGCAGTTGCGCAGGCCGGCGACCGCCGAGCCCTCGGTGCCGTCGACCTGGAACTCCACCAGCTCGTCACGGTTGACGCGTACGGTCCAGGAGGAGTTGATCTGGGCGATGGCGCCGTTCTCCAGCTCGAAGATGCCGTACGCGGCGTCGTCGGCGGTCGCGGCGTACGGCTTGCCCTGCTCGTCCCAGCGCTGCGGGATGTGGGTCGCGGTCAGCGCCTGTACGGACTTGACGCGGCCGAACAGTTCGTGGAGGACGTACTCCCAGTGCGGGAACATGTCGACGACGATGCCGCCGCCGTCCTCGGCACGGTAGTTCCAGGACGGGCGCTGGGCGGACTGCCAGTCACCCTCGAAGACCCAGTAGCCGAACTCGCCGCGGATGGACAGGATCCGTCCGAAGAAGCCGCCGTCGATGAGGCGCTTGAGCTTGAGCAGGCCCGGGAGGAAGAGCTTGTCCTGGACCACGCCGTGCTTGATGCCCTTGGCATCGGCCAGCCGGGCGAGCTCCAGTGCGCCGTCGAGGCCGGTCGCGGTCGGCTTCTCGGTGTAGATGTGCTTTCCGGCCTCGATGGCCTTCTTGATGGCGTCCTCGCGGGCGGAGGTGACCTGCGCGTCGAAGTAGATGTCGACGGCCGGGTCCTCGAGTACGGCGTCGAGGCTGGTGGACCAGTGCTCGATGCCGTGCTGGTCCGCGAGCGCCTTCAGCGCGTACTCACGGCGGCCGACGAGCACGGGCTCGGGCCACAGCACGGTGCCGTCGCCCAGGTCGAGGCCGCCCTGTTCGCGCAGGGCGAGGATGGAGCGGACGAGATGCTGGCGGTAGCCCATGCGTCCCGTCACGCCGTTCATCGCGATGCGCACCGTCTTGCGTGTCACGTCATTCCCTTCGTACGCGTTCTGCGCCGCGTACGCCCCACAGGTGAACAGGTGAGCGTTACAGCAAGCGCTTTCTATGTGATGAGAAGCTAGCCTCTGTGCAGCGGATCGGACAAGACCGCGCGGTGGTGAGATGTGCGAGACATGCGGTCGTGTGCGGGATGTACCTATGTAGAGGCCTGACCGGAGGACGATAGATGACCGTGACCCTGGCGGACGTGGCGGCTCGCGCGCAGGTCTCGCCCGCCACCGTGTCCCGCGTGCTGAACGGCAACTACCCCGTGGCGGCAACGACGCGGGAGCGGGTACTGCGGGCCGTGGACGAGCTGGACTACGTACTGAACGGCCCGGCGAGCGCACTGGCCGCCGCCACCTCCGACCTGGTCGGGATCCTGGTCAACGACATCGCCGACCCCTTCTTCGGGATCATGGCGGCGGCGATCCAGTCCGAGATCGGCGGACCCGGCGGGCGTGCGGGCGGGGAACGCCTTGGCGTCGTCTGCAACACGGGCGGCTCCCCGGAACGCGAGCTCACCTATCTCACGCTCCTTCAGCGCCAACGCGCCGCCGCGGTCGTACTGACCGGCGGCGCCGTCGAGAACACCGCGCACGCGACGGCCGTCGCGACGAAGCTGCGCAAGCTGGCGGACGCGGGGACCCGGGTGGTGCTGTGCGGACGTCCGCCCGCACCGGCCGACACCGACGCGGTGGCGCTCACGTTCGACAACCGCGGCGGCGGCCAGGAGCTCACCGAGCACCTGATCGAACTCGGCCATCGCCGCATGGGCTACATCGCGGGCCCCGAGGAGCGGACCACGACCCGCCACCGCCTCGAAGGCCACCGGGCCGCGCTCGCCGCGCACGGTATCCCCGACGACCCCGCGTGGACCGTCCACGGCCGCTACGACCGCCGGGCGGGTTACGAGGCGACCCTCGAACTCCTGCGCCGCGAGCCGTCGTTGACGGCCGTTGTCGCCGCGAACGACACCGTCGCGCTCGGCGCGTGTGCCGCGCTGCGCGACTCGGGGCTGCGTATCCCCGATGACGTCTCGGTCGTCGGGTTCGACGACCTGCCGTTCAGCGTCGATGCGGTGCCCGCGCTGACGACGGTGCGGTTGCCGCTCTCGGAGGCGGGGGCCCTGGCCGGGCGGGTCGCCATGGGGCGGGAGGAGGCCCCGGAGGGGGGGATCGTGACGGTGCGGGGGGAGTTGATGGTGCGGGGGTCTACGGGCGTGCCCAAGGGGTAGCGGGGCGCCTACGGGGGTGGTGGGTTCGGTTCGTGGGCGAGTGCGGGTTCGTCGTGGCTTGTCGCGCAGTTCCCCGCGCCCGCGCGGCGGAGCCGCATTGGTACAGTCCCGCGCCCCTGAAAGAGAAGCCTGCGGCCTCCTTTCAGGGGCGCGGTAGCGAACCGAGCCATGGACGAGGCGTCGTCGTCGGTCTACCCTCAGGACAGCGATATCTCTGACTGAGTCAACCATCTCGAGGTTCGGCCCATGACCATCCAGGACATCCGCTCGTTCAACCGCTTCTATACGAACGTCATCGGCGCGCTGGACTACAGCCGCCAGTTGTACGCCCCGTACACGCTGACCGAGGCTCGGGTGCTGTACGAACTCGCGCATTCACTCCGTACGGACGCCGCCGATCTGCGTGGTGAACTGTCGTTGGACGCCGGGTATTTGAGCCGCATCCTGGCGAAGTTCGAGCAGGACGGGCTGATCGAGCGCGCGCCCTCCGAGACGGACACCCGGCGGCGTCACATCACGCTCACCGTGCGCGGGCGCGAGGTGGCCGATCTGCTGGACGAGCGTTCGCGGGAAGCGGTCGGTTCGCTGCTGGCCACCGTTCCGGCGGACGACCGGCCCCGCCTGACCGAGGCGATGCGCACGATCCGGGACGTTCTGTCCGACGGTCGGACGCCGCGCCGCGAGGACGTCGTCCTGCGGGACCCCGGCCCCGGCGACCTCGGCTGGATCGTTGAGCGCAA
Organism: Streptomyces flaveus; assembly: GCF_014647675.1. GTDB lineage: Bacteria > Actinomycetota > Actinomycetes > Streptomycetales > Streptomycetaceae > Streptomyces > Streptomyces flaveus. The sequence continues at coordinate 509,150 of NZ_BMPQ01000001.1, forward strand.
CGCCGCGCTGTACGCCGCCGAGCACGGGTTCAACACGGACTACGAGGGCCTGGTCGCCCGGATCGTCGCGGACTTCGCGGAGGATCACGACCCGCATCTGGAGCGGGTGTGGATCGCGGAGCTGGACGGTCGCGCGGTGGGCTGCGTGATGTGCGTACGGGACGAGGCGCCGGGAGCCGCACGTCTGCGTCTCCTCCTCGTCGAGCCGGACGCGCGCGGCCTCGGTATCGGTGACCGACTCGTGCGCGCCTGCATCGAGTTCGCGCGGGGCGTCGGCTACCGCGAAATGGTCCTGTGGACGAACGACGTACTGTCCGCGGCCCGCAAGATCTACCAGCGCCACGGCTTCGTCCTCCTCGCCGAGAAGCCGCACCGTTCCTTCGGTGTGGACCTGGTCGGCCAGGACTGGCGCCTGGACCTGCACGGCACACAGGACTGACTCTGCCCAGCATGCGGGGGTGGCAGGTAGGGTCCGCAGCATGAAGTTGGCCTTCTCCACGCTCGGCGTTCCCGGACTGCCCATCCCCGATGTGCTGCGGCTCGCGGCCGCGCACGGCTACCACGGTGTCGAGTTGCGCGCGCACCCCGAGGAGCCGGTCCATCCCGGCATAGACCTGAGCCGGCGGGCCGACGTGGCCGCCGAGTTCAAGGGGGCGGGCGTGGAGATCCTGGGGCTCGCGGGATACGCGCGCGTGGCCGCACCGGGCGACGACGAACCCGTACTCCAGGAGATCCGCGGGCTCCTGGAGCTGGCCCGCGACCTGGGCGCCCCCTTCATCCGCGTCTTTCCCGGCGGCGGCACCGACCAGAGCCCCGGGGAGGCCGACGCGACGGCCGCGCGGCGTCTGGGCACGGCCGCGGAGTACGCCGCCGATCTTGGCGTACGCATCCTCCTGGAGACCCACGACTCGCACCGCACGGGCGCGGACGCCATCCGTGTCCTCGGCCTCGTCGGCCACCCCCGCGTCGGCGCCCTCTGGGACGTCATGCACACCTGGCTCGGCGGCGAACAGCCCGGCTCGACGTATGCGGCCCTCTCCCCCTACCTCGGCTATGTCCAGGTCAAGGACATCGCGTCCGCCGACGACACCACCCCGCTGCCGCTCGGCGCGGGTGTCCTCCCGCTCACCGAGTGCGTGGAACTCCTCTCCCGCGAGGGCTGGGACGGTTGGCTGTGCTGGGAGTACGAGAAGCGGTGGTACGAGCAGGCCGCGCCGCTCGAAGGTCTGCTGGGCGCCGGCCGGGAGCACCTGTCGCGGTTGCTGAACGAGTCGGCCTGACGGGGTGAGCAACTCGGCTTGGTTCAAGGGGAATTACAATTACAGCTGATGCTCATCCGTGAAGCCCTCCGTGCCCTCGGCCGCACCTGGCGCCCCCTCTACGGCTTCACCCTCGTCGTCACCGCACTCACCACCCTCGTCGGCGGCGGCATCGTGGCGGCCGGGTTCCTCGTGTCCTGGGGCACGTTCGAGGACGTCCGGAGAGGCGCGGAGCAGAATGTCGCCGACCAGGACCCCATCGCGGCCTACATCGACGGCCGGATGGAGTCGCTGCAAAAGGTCGGAGCCGTCGTCACGGTCCTGCTCCTGGTTGTCGCGGTGGTCGTCCTCGCCGTGCTGCACACCGCTCACGCGGTCGCCTTCGACCACACCCGCAACGGCGACCAAGGACGCCTGAGCATCCGGGAGTTATGGGCGCGCACGCGCCCACACGTCGGCGTCGCCATCTGGGTGCAGGGGCGGACCTGGCTGCGCGTCGGCGCTGTCGCCTTCCTGGGGTTCGCACTGTGGGTGGCCGTCGAGGCGGGCGAGGTGCCCGGGTTGGAGCGTACGGGCGACGGTGAGACCGTGCCGATGCAGTACCGGATCGTGGGCTGGTACCTGCCGATAGCGATCGCAGGGCTCGGCCTGCTGGTGTATTTCCGCCACTGCGTGGCCACCGCCGTGCTGGTGTCCGAGAACTCCTCCTCCAAAGCGGCCGTACGCCGCTCCTGGGCACTGACTCGGGTCGCGCCCTGGAAGACGTACGGCATGGGCCTGTTCCTCACGGCCGCCGTCGTACTCGTCTTCACGCTGCTCCAGTACGCGGCTGCCCCCGTCGCCCACTCCCTCGGCCTGGCCATGCTCTGGCTGAGCGGCGACAACGCGTACATCACCGGCGTACTGGTCCTGATCACTCCGACCGCGGTGGCGCTCCTGCTGGTGCCGCTGATCCTGCCGCCGGTGTGCTCGACGGTCGACCTCCTCCACGTGGAACTCCGCGCACAAGAGAGCCGGGTCGGCTCCGCGGTGTGATGCCCGGCGCGATGCCCAGGGTGCGCGGGTTCCAGTGACGTCGGTTTGAATTGCAAACCAACCTCATCCGCCATGGACACCTCATTGGCATGGCCCTGTAACACTCCTGACGGAGGCTCAAGAAGCACTCCGGCCTCACCCGCAACTCACCCCCCACCGGGCCGGGTTGATCCAACGATGCAGCCTCGGCCCGCCAGGGCCGTGGGCTGCGGGCGAGGAGGAATTGATGGTTGCAGAGGCATCTCGCCGCGGTTTCCTGAGATCCGTCGGGATCGCGGGCGGCGCCGGAATGCTGTACTCGGCGATGGGGGCCCTGGGGCTCGCGCCGGTCCCGGAGGCTCGGGCCGAGGCGTACCGGGCGCCCCGGAACGGCGACTTCGAACTCACCGGGCGGAGCCGCAAGAAGGTCCTCGTGCTCGGCGGTGGCATAGCCGGCCTGGCAACGGCGTACGAGCTGGGCAAGGCGGGCTACGACTGCCGGATCCTGGAGGCGAAGGACCGCCCGGGCGGACGCAACTGGACGGTCCGCGGCGGCACCACACTGACCGATCTGGACGGGCGTACGCAGAAGGGCTCGTTCTCCAAGGGCCAGTACATGAACGCGGGCCCGGCCCGGCTGCCGCAGTCCCACGTCACGCTCGAGTACTGCCGTGAGCTCGGCGTTCCTCTCGAGGTGTTCACCAACCAGAACGCCAACGCGTACATCTACCACGAGAAGAGCGCAGCCCTCGCGGGCAAGCCGATCCGCTGGCGTACGGCGAAGGCCGATGTTCACGGCTACGTCTCCGAGTTGCTCGCCAAAGCCACCGACCAGGGCGCCCTGGACAAGGAACTCACCGCCGCCGACAAGGAAGGCCTCATCGCGTTCCTGCAGAACTTCGGCGCCATCAAGGGCAAGGCGGACGGCTTCGCGTACACCGGCAGCGACCGTCGCGGCTACTCGGTCGAACCTGGCGCGGGCTTCGAGGAGGGCACGGTGCTCGGCCCGGTGCCCTCCCTGTCGGACGTGGTCGCGAGCGGCGTCGGGCAGCGCTTCTCCTTCGAGTTCGGCTACGACCAGGCCATGCTGATGTTCCAGCCGGTGGGCGGGATGGACGCCATCCCGTACGCGCTCGCCAAGGCCATCGGCCAGGACCGGATCACGTACGGCGCCAAGGCGATGGAGGTGAAGAACCTTCCGGACGGCGCCGAGGTCACCTACGAGGACGCCGAGGGCCGTATCCGCACCCGGCGCGCCGACTTCGTCGTGGCGGCCATCCCGCCCATGGTCATGGCCCGTATCAAGCACAACCTGGGTGCGGACGTCACCGCGGCGCTGAAGTACCCCACAGCGACTCCCGTCGGCAAGATCGGGCTCGAGTACCGCAGCCGCTGGTGGGAGACGGACGAGCACATCTACGGCGGCATCACACCGACCGACACGGACCTGGCCACCATCTGGTACCCGTCGTACGGCTATCAGGGCCGCCGCGGCACGCTCATCGGCTACTACAACTTCGGTGACAACGCTGTCGCGTACAGCGATCTGCCGCACGCCGAGCGGCTGAAGCGGGCAGTGAGCCGGGGCGTGAAGATCCACGGCGACAAGTACCGCACCGAACTCGACCAGTCCTTCAGCGTCGCCTGGCATCGCACGCCCCACATCGAGGCGGGCTGGGTCGGCTGGCCCTCGCAGACCGGACCCGAGTACAAGCTGCTCAACCAGCCCGCGGGACACGTCTACTTCGCCGGCGACTGGCTCAGCCACGTCATCGCCTGGCAGCACGGTGCGTTCACCTCGGCACGCAAGGTCGTGACCGGGATCCACGAGAGGGTGATGGCGGGATGAAGCGGCGTACGAAGGTTTTCGTCGGTACGGCCCTGACCGGGGCGCTGCTGACCGGCTCTGCGACAGTCGCCGGTGCCAAGGGCTGGTGGTCGCCGGGCCCGAAGGACGTACGGGTCATGCTGCCCGAGGGGCAGTCCAACCCGGCCATCGCGAACGGCGTGGCGACGGGCGGGGAAGTCGCCGTCTACCAGAGCAGCGGTCTCGGCCCGTCCCCGCTGAACCCGGCCGCGCCCGAGGGCACGTCCGAGCGCTACACCGACCCCGCCCTCACCGAAGGGGCGCAGGGCGTCACGATCACCGAGGCGCAGGCGCTCGTCGTGCTCCGCAACATCAGAACCAACCTCGAGACCGCGGGCGTGAAACCGGCCGACGTCATCACGATGAAGGCGTATCTGATGAAACCGCCGGGCGCCGAGATCGCCGACTACGCGGGCTGGAACCGCGCGTACCGGCAGTACTTCGCGAACATCGACCTGAAGTCGCTCCAGGTCGTGCCGGTGTCCATGGGCACTTCGGCCCCCAAGCCGCCGCTGCTCGCCAACAAGGCCCGCCCGGCGCGGGCGACGATGGAGGTCGCCTCGCTGGCCGTGCCGGGGTGGCTCGTCGAGGTCGAGGTGACGGCGACGTACAACAAGAAGCGCTGATCGGCGAGTTCGGTGAGTTCAGCGGGTTCACAGGTTGGCTGCGGCGCTCCGGCCCAAAACAGTGCCGCAGCAACCTCCTCGGACACGGTGGTGCGTTCCCGTACCAATTTCCGGGAATCGGGCCGATCCGGGGAACCCATCCCCGCCACCCCCCGTCCAATCCGCAGGCTGCCGGATGAGTCTCCGCTGTGCGGTGTCGGCCCTCGCTGCTGGCTGCGATCGCTGACCCACCCTCTCCAACCGCCTGCGGCCGGCAGCATGCCGTCATCGGCGCGCCCCCTCCAACTGCGCCGGTGGCGGCCCCTCTCGGGGCCACTTTCTCTCAAGCAGTGCGCTGGAAGCCCAGTGATGAACCCGCGGGCCGGTGGGGGCTGGTCGCGCAGTTCCCCGCGCCCCTGACGGGGCGCGCTGTGCCACGCCGGACTTTTCTCGTGCCGCGCGGTCTTGACTGGCAGAAAGTTCCCGGATATCCGTGACTTCTCGGAAGTTTCCTTCATGCTCGCCCCTCCACGGGCCCCTCGGGCCCTCTCCGGAAGGAGCGCACGTGTACGAACGCACGAGGAAGTCCGGCACCTCCAGACGTACGCTGCTCGCCGCCACGGCGGGCACGGCGGCGGCCGTCGCGATCGGTCAGGCCCCCGCCCGGGCGGACGGCAACGACAGGCGGCTGCGCGCCCTCATCTCCCGTATGACCCTCGAAGAGAAGGTCGGCCAGCTCTTCGTGATGCGGGTGTACGGGCACTCGGCGACCGCGCCCGACCAGGCCGACATCGACGCGAACCTCGAGGAGATCGGCGTACGTACGGCCGCGGAGCTGATCGCCCGGTATCACGTGGGCGGGATCATCTACTTCGCCTGGGCGCACAACACCCGTGACCCGCACCAGATCGCGGACCTCAGCAACGGCATCCAGAAGGCCTCGCTGGAACTGCCCCGAGGCCTGCCCGTCCTCATCTCCACCGACCAGGAACACGGCATCGTCGCCCGCGTGGGCAAGCCCGCGACGCTCCTGCCGGGCGCGATGGCGCTCGGCGCAGGAGAAAAAGGGCGCGAAGCGCTTCGTCAGAAGGGTGGTGGTGGGAGACGGGTGGGCGGCTCGCGGTCGGATGCCCGCAGGGCCGGGCAGATCGGCGGCGCGGAGCTGCGCGCGATGGGCATCCGGCAGGACTACGCGCCGGTCGCCGACGTGAACGTGAACCCGGCCAACCCGGTCATCGGCGTACGCTCCTTCGGCGCCGATCCGCAGGCCGTGGCCGCCCTGGTCGCCGCCCAGGTGAAGGGCTACCAGAGCTCCCAGGTGGCCGCCACGGCCAAGCACTTCCCGGGGCACGGCGACACCGAGACCGACAGTCACTACGGTTTCCCGGTCATCGAACACACCGAGGCGCAGTGGGCCGAGCTGGACGCGCCGCCCTTCAGGGCCGCGATCGCCGCCGGTATCGACTCGATCATGACCGCCCACATCATGGTCCCGGCACTCGATCCCTCCGGCGACCCGGCCACCCTCTCCCGCCCGATCCTCACCGGCATCCTGCGCGAACGGCTCGGCTACGACGGGGTGGTGGTGACGGACTCGCTCGGCATGGAGGGCGTCCGCACGAAGTACGGTGACGACCGGGTGCCGGTGCTCGCGCTCAAGGCCGGTGTCGACCAGCTGCTCAACCCACCGAAGCCGGCCCTCGCCTGGAACGCGGTCCTGGCGGCCGTTCGCGGCGGCGAGCTGACCGAGGCCCGCCTCGACGAGTCGATCCTGCGCATCCTCCGGCTGAAGGCGAAGCTGGGGCTGCTGAAGGACCCGTACGTGTCCGCTCGCGGCGTCGACCGTACCGTCGGCATCCCGGCGCACCTCGGGGCGGCCGACCGGATCGCCGACGGTACGACGACGCTGCTGGTCAACTCGGGCGGTCTGTTGCCGCTTTCACGCCGTACGCACCGGAAAGTGCTCGTCGTCGGCGCCGATCCCGCCTCGCCGTCCGGGACCACCGGACCGCCGACGACCGTCCTCGCGGGTGTGCTCAGGGAGTTGGGCTTCACCGCCACCGCGCTCTCCACGGGTACGGCGCCCTCCGCGGCGGCCATCGCGACAGCCGTGGCGGCGGCGCGGGACGCGGACGCGGTGGTCGTCGGCACGTACAACGTCACGGCGACCAGCTCCCAGAAGACGCTCGTCGGCGAGCTGCTCGCGACCGGCCGCCCGGTGGTCGCGGTCGCCGTCCGCAACCCCTACGATGTGGCCCAACTGCCGTCAGTACAAGCCTACTTGGCGACGTACTCCTGGACCGACGTCGAGCTGCGCGCCGCGGCCCGAGTGATCGCGGGCCGCATCGAACCTGCGGGCAGGCTGCCGGTGCCGGTGCAGCGGGCGGACGACCCGGAGCAGGTGCTGTATCCGATCGGGCACGGGCTGAGTTACTAAGACACCGGTCAGTCCACGGGCTGAGCTACCAGCCCCTGGTCCGGCATCGGATGACGTACGGCTGTACAGTCCGCCGTACGTCACGTACGCCGTACACCCGGCGCACAGCCTCCAAAAGACGCAAAGCACCCCGCATGTCTGGCGTGGGCCCGCTGTGGCGGGTCACGCTGGGTGGGGGTATCGGGGGGAGCAGTCATGCACAAGGCACGGTGTGGGTGGGTGGTGTGCGCGCTGCTGGTGATGGTGGCGGCGCTCACCGGGTGCGACCGGATTTCGGGATCCGCGGATTCCGGGGAGGGCCGGCTCGGCGAGAGCGAGCAGGTGACGCCTACGCGGACCGCCGGATTCGGGGCGCAGTTCCTCGGGGTGGACGAGTGCAGTTCGTTCGGGCGCACGTCGTTCACCGAGGTGCCGTGCACCAGTGAGCGGGCGGCGGCGCGGGTCGTGGCGCGCCATGACGGCAAGCAGAGCGAAGGTCCGGCGTGCCCCGCCACCACGGACTTCGTGCTGCACATCAGCGAACAGAAACCGTCCGCGGACGAGGACGGCGACGGCGCGGTCCCGCAGGGCTACGCCTGTATGCGCAATCTGCAGAAGCCGCACCCCGGCGACCCGGGCGGCGGCGGAGGCCCGCGCACGATCGTCGGCGACTGCGTCTACAGCGCCGGCGAGGGCGAGGTCCGCGAGACGGCGTGCGACGGCAAGGGCGAGAAGTCGCCCGAGTACAAGGTGGCGTCGGCGGTCGAGAAGCGTGCCGACTGTCCCGCGTCGACAGTCCTGTACGTCCAGCTCGGCGGGCCGAAGCCGGTGGGCTGCGCCCGCCCGCTGTAGTCAACGGACGGGCGCAACACGGCAGTTGCTCTGCCGGGAGCCGGGAGCAATTACGGCTTTACGGCCGCAGCTGGCGCTCCGCGCTGTGCTTGTCCAGCTTCCTGTCGAACTTGGCCAGCGGCTTCGCCTTCGACGGGTCCTCCTGGACCGTGGCGGAGGCGACGCCCGCCCACTTCAGGATGCGGGCCGTGGCGAGGGCCTTCTCGTCGGCGACGAGGCCGGCGACATTGGCGCCGTGGTTCGCCCCGGGGGCCGTGAAGATGTACGAGTCACGGGCGCCCTTGCCCAGGTGGAACGGCTCGGAGCCCCACGGGTCGTTCTCGCCGTACACGTACAGCATCTGCTTGGCGTTGTGCTTGACCCAGGTGTCGACGTCGCGCATCGCCCACGGCTGGAACTTCATGGAGATGTCGCGCGGCACGAAGTTCCGCGGCGGCTGGTAGCCGTAGCGGATCAGCCCCGACTCGATGTGCGGGAACTCGATGTCCGGCGCCCCGAGTTGCGTACCCGCCTGGTAGTAGTACGGCGTGTACTGCTCCAGGCCCTGGTCGGCGTAGGCGGAGAAGCCGACGATCGTGTCGATCGTGCTCCAGATCTCGTCGTCGGTGGCGTTCGCGGCGTCCGCCGGGATGGTGTCGCAGTCGGCGAGCAGGCTGTACTGCCAGAAGCCCCACACATAGTCGAGTACGACGGCCTCGTACGCCTTGTCCAGGCTGCCGACCGTGTTGAAGGTCAGGCCCTCCGCGTCGGCGAATTCCTTGTAGCGCTTCTCCAGCGGCTCACGGCGTACGAGCGCCTCGCGCTGCACGGCGTTCAGCTTGTCGCGGCACTCCTTGGTGCCGACGTTCGCGAAGAACCGGTCGTAGGCCGAATCCTCGTTGTTCACCACGTCGTTGGGGGCGACGTACGCGACGACGCCGTCCATGTCGCGCGGGTAGAAGCGCTCGTAGTACGTGGCGGTCATGCCGCCCTTCGAGCCGCCCGTGGAGAGCCACTTCTTGTCGTAGACCTTCTTCAGCGCCTTGAAGATACGGTGCTGGTCGCTGGCCGCCTGCCAGATGTCGAGCTTGGACCAGTCGGCCGGGTTGGGCCGGGACGGAGTGAAGAAGCGGTACTCCATCGAGATCTGGTTGCCGTCCACGATCTGGGTCGGCTCGCTGCGGCGCGGCGTCGTCGAGACGTTGTAGCCGCTGGTGAAGAACACCGTCGGGCGGGCCGTGTCCTTGTGCAGCACCGTGATGCGCTGCTGGAAGGTGCCCTTGGACGGGTGCCGGTGGTCGATCGGCTGGGTGTAGTTGAGGACGAAGTAGCGGTAGCCGGTGTAGGGCTTCTCCTCGATCAGGCTCATGCCTGGTATCGCGAGGAGGCGGTCCTTTATGTCGGCGGTTGCCGACGGCTGTGCGGCGGTGGCCTCCGGCTGTGCGGCGGTGGCCGCGCCGGCCGTGCTCACAGTGCCTATGAGCACCACGAGCGACAGCAGCCATCTGAGCGTCTTGCGCATGCACACTCCCCTGGAAAAACACAGATGTCCGCCGGAACCTAGCGGAGCAACTCCGTTGAGGCCAGGGGATGTTGGGGGCATACCGGACAGTTCTGAGCTGCGGGTCCGTTGTGGCTTGTCGCGCAGTTCCCCGCGCCCCTAAAAAGGGGCCTGCGGCCCCCTTTTTAGGGGCGCGGGGTTACAGGCGGATCCAGCCCGAGCTCGCCGAGTCCGAGCCAACTGTTCCCTTTATCAGTACTCGGCGGTGGCCGGCGTGGACCGTTACCGGGCCTGCGTGGTGTTTGAAGAGGCCTTTGTTCACGGCTGGTCGGGCTCGCCATGCTCGTACGCTCACGGACATGTAGGTGCGGGTGCCCTGCCTCTCGCGGAGGGTCACCGCGCAGACGTAGCCGCGCTTCTTGTAGATCTGGACGGATCCGGTGGAGAAGGGCAGCGTGCGGACCTTGCGGCCGGAGCAGAGTGCCGCCGCCTCCGCGGTGCCCGTGCCCGCGAGTGACAGCAGTCCGGAAGCGGTCAGTACAGCCACACCGAGCGCCATATGACGGCGTATCGCGCTCTTGTCCACTGTTGTTCCCTCCCGCAGCAATCGGCGTACTCCGTCTACGGACGCATGACGTAGGCCGTCTGGTTGCCTGGTGGAAGGGAAGTCGGGCAAAGACTAGGCAATCGGGGCGGTGACCGGCTCCCCGAGGAACATCTGCCACAACTCCGCGTACCGCCCGCCCCGTTCGAGCAGCTCCTCGTGCGTGCCGTCCTCCGCCACCCGGCCGTGGTCCATGACCACGACCCGGTCCGCACGGGCCGCCGTGGTGAGGCGGTGGGCGACCACCAGTGTGGTGCGGCGGCCCGCGATGCGGTCGGTGGCCTGGTTGACCTGGGCCTCGGTGGCCAGGTCGAGCGCGGCGGTGGCCTCGTCGAGCAGGAGGATGTCCGGGTCGACGAGTTCGGCTCGGGCGAGGGCGATCAACTGGCGTTGCCCGGCGGAGAGGTTGCGGCCGCGTTCGGCGACCTCGTGGAGGTAGCCGCCGTCGAGCGTGGCGATCATGTCGTGCGCGCCGACCGCGCGAGCGGCGGCCTCCACCTCGGCGTCGGTGGCGTCGGGGCGGCCGTAGGCGATGGCGTCCCGGACCGTGCCCTGGAAGAGGTACGCCTCCTGGGGGACGACCCCGAGACGGTGCCGGTACGAGGTGAGGTCCAGCGCACGCAGATCCGTGCCGTCGACGGTCACCCGCCCGCCCGTCGGGTCGTAGAACCGGGCGACCAGCTTGACCAGCGTCGACTTACCCGCGCCCGTCTCGCCGACGAAGGCCACGGTCTGTCCGGCGGGGATGTGCAACTTCACGCCGCTCAGGGCCTCTTCGTCGTCCTTGTACGCGAAGTCGACGTCCTCGAAGGCGATCTCCCCCCGCAGTGACGGGACTTCGAGTGCCTTGTCGGCGGCCTTGGTGGAGGTCGGCTCCTGGAGCAGTTCCTGGACGCGGCCCAGCGAGACGCTCGCCTGCTGGTAGCCGTCGAAGACCTGCGAGAGCTGCTGCACGGGCGCGAAGAACAGGTCGATGTACAGCAGATACGCGACCAGCGCACCGGTGGTGAGCGTCCCCGCGTCGATCCGCCCCGCGCCCACGATGATCACCGCGGCCGCCGCGACCGACGACAGGAACTGCACGAAGGGGAAGTACACCGAGATCAGCCACTGCCCCCGGATCCGCGCCTTGCGATAGCTGTCGCTGCCCTCCGCGAACCGCCGCCGGCCACCCCGCTCGCGGCGGAACGCCTGCACGATCCGCAGCCCGGCCACCGACTCCTGAAGGTCCGCGTTCACCACGGAGACGCGCTCACGGGCGAGTTCGTACGCCTTCACACTCGCCCGGCGGAAGAAGACCGTGGCGATGATCAGCGGCGGCAGCGTCGCGAAGACGACGAGCGCGAGCTCCACGTCGATCACGAGCAGCGCGGCCATGATGCCGAAGAAGGTGACGACCGAGACGAAGGCGGTGACGAGTCCCGTCTGCAGGAACGTCGACAGGGCGTCCACGTCGGTCGTCATCCGGGTCATGATCCGGCCCGTCAACTCCCGCTCGTAGTAGTCGAGTCCGAGCCGCTGGAGCTGCGCGAAGATCTTCAGCCGGAGCGCGTACAGGACCCTCTCGCCCGTACGTCCCGTCATACGGATCTCACCGGTCTGTGCCACCCACTGGACGACCACGGTGAGCAGGGCCAGCAGGGACGCCGTCCACACCGCGCCCTCGGCGACCTTGCTGACACCGTCGTCGATTCCGTTCCGGATCATCACCGGCAGCAGCAGGCCCATGCCCGCGTCGACGGCGACGAGGCCGAGGCTGACGAGGAGGGGGAGCCCGAAGCCCCGCAACAGTCTGCGGAGCCCGTACGACTCCTCCGGGGTGACTGCCCGCGCCTCGTCGATACCGGGCTTGTCGTCCGCCGGGGGCAACGCCTCGACCTGGGCGAGGAGTTCGGGTGTCGCCGGCATCCCGTCCATGGCCGCGTCCCGGGGCTCACGGTCCCCGGTCCACAGCTTGGGCGTGATCCCGCGCTCGGCGTCGAACTCGGCGTCCAGTTCGTCCCGTACGGACGTGTCCTCGACCGGGCAGGCGGGCTGTGCGTGACCTGGCGAGACGCCGCCCAGCTCGTCCGGGTCGGTGAGCAGCTGCCGGTACAGCGGCGAGCGCTGCTGAAGCTCCTCGTGCGTACCGATGTCGGCGAGCCGTCCGCCGTCGAGGACGGCGATGCGGTCGGCGAGGTTGAGCGTGGAGCGGCGGTGGGCGATGAGGAGGGTCGTACGACCCTCCATCACGTGCTTCAGGGCCTCGTGGATCTCGTGCTCGACGCGGGCGTCCACGGCCGAGGTCGCGTCGTCGAGGACCAGCAGGCGCGGATCGGTGAGGATCGCACGGGCCAGGGCGACGCGCTGGCGCTGCCCGCCCGAGAGCGTCAGGCCCTGCTCGCCGACCTTGGTGTCGTACCCGTCCGGCAGCTCGGCGATGAACCGGTCCGCCTGCGCGGCCCGCGCGGCGGTCTCGATCTCCTCCTGGGTGGCGTCGGGGCGGCCGTACGCGATGTTGGCGCGCACGGTGTCCGAGAAGAGGAAGGAGTCCTCGGGGACGAGCCCGATCGCGGCGCGCAGCGATTCGAGCGTGAGCTCGCGCACGTCGTGGCCGCCGACGAGGACGGCGCCGCGTGTGACGTCGTAGAAGCGCGGAAGGAGGAGGGACACCGTCGACTTGCCGGACCCGGAGGAGCCGACCACGGCGAGCGTCTCGCCCGGGCGGATCTCGAAGCTGAGCCCGTCGAGAACGGGTTGCGAGGCGTCTTCGTACCCGAAGGCCACGTCGTCGAACTCGACGGTCGCGGGCGCGTCGGCCGGCAGCGGCTTCGTACCGTCCTCGATGGCCGGCTCGATGTCGATCAGCTCGAGGACGCGCTCGGCACCGGCACGGGCCTGCTGCCCGACGGTCAGCACCATGGCGAGCATGCGGACCGGTCCGACGAGCTGGGCGAGATACGTCGAGAAGGCGACGAACGTACCGAGCGTGATGTGCCCGCGTACGGCGAGCCAGCCGCCGAAGGCGAGCATCGCGACCTGCCCGAGCGCGGGCACGGCCTGCAGTGCGGGTGTGTACCGGGAGTTCAGCTTGATGGTCCGCAGCCGCCCCGCGAAGAGCCGCCGCCCGACCTCCCGCAGCTTCCCGGTCTCCTGGTCCTCCTGCCCGAACCCCTTCACCACGCGTACGCCGCTGACGGCGCCGTCGACGACTCCCGCGACGGCGGCGGCCTGACCCTGCGCGTACCAGGTGGCGGGGTGCAGCCGGGTGCTGCTGCGCTTGGCGATGAACCACAGGGCGGGGGCGACGGCCAGCGCGACGCCGGTGAGCGGAAGGGACAGCGAGGCCATGATCCCGAGGGAGATCAGGAACAGCAGCACGTTCCCGATGGTCATCGGGAGCATGAACAGCAGGCTCTGGATCAGCTGGAGGTCACTGGTCGCCCGGCCCACGACCTGACCGGTCGACAGCTCGTCCTGCCGCCGCCCGTCGAGCCCGGTGATCGCCTTGTACATGTCGGTGCGCAGGTCGTGCTGGACGTCGAGGGCGAGTCGGCCGCCGTAGTAGCGCCGGATGTACGTGAAGACGTAGACGAGGAGGGCCGCCCCGATGAGGGCGCCTGCCCAAGGGGCCATGTCCCGGCTCTTGTCCCCGATGACGTCATCGATGATCACCTTGGTGACGAGCGGGACCAGCGCCATGACCGCCATGCCGGCGAGCGAGGAACCGAGCGCGAGCACGACGTCCTTCGGATACCGCCACGCGTATCCGGCGAGCCGCCGTGCCCAGCCGCTCGACTCCCCCTGTTGCACTGCCACGCCGGTGCCTCCCGTAGATCCTTGTCCGCCGGAAGGCACCAACGCGATCGGAACCGGATTTCATCCCTCCGCAATATTCGGAGCAATAGTCGGAGGCGAAATGGTCAGAGGCGTACGCGCAGGAAGTAGAAGCGGGTGGTCTGGACGGCGTTCTGGTTGTCGTCGCTGGCCAGGAGGACCTTGAGACGGCCGTGGCGGTGGCCGGTGACGGTCATGGCCTCGATGTTGTCGAGGAGGGGGTTGGGCTGGGGCTGCTTGGCGGTGGCGCCGAGGGTGGGGCAGTTCACGAGGTCGGCGAGGAGGGTTTTCCTGACCAGGCGTACCTCGTTCTGACCGGTCAGGTTCTCGACGCCGCTCGTGTCCATGGCGCGGCGGAGGTCGGCGGCGTAGAGGCGAACCGTGTTGCCGACGCCCGGCGTGAAGCCGCGTTCCAGGACGAGGAGGCGGCCGTCGGGGGTCGCGGCGGTCTCGACGACACCGAGGCCGGTGTCCGTGCGGTAGCCGTACTGGGCCGCGAGGCGGAAGTCCTTCGAGCCGTGGCGGTGCCAGGTCTGGAAGCGGACGATGCCCGGGGTGTCACCGGACAGGGAACCCTCCATGCCGGCCAGCAGGGTGTGGCCGCCGGGGAAGAGGGTCAGGGCCTCGAAGGTCTGGTTGGCGGCGGCACGCCCGGCGGGGGCGACGCGCAGGTACTCCGGCACGGGGAGGCGGGTGAGGATCGCGCCGTCCCGCCCGTACCGGCGAACGGTCGGCTCTCCCTCGGACGACACGAGCCGCGTACCGTCCCGCTCGACGACCAGCCCCTCGGAGTCGAGCGCGGCCTTGTTCTCGTCCGCAAGCGCGACGACGGAGCGGGGCTGGAACGTCTTCGGGTCCAGGGTGAAGAGGGACGACCGGTCGGAGAGGGCGGCGAGCTTGCCGTTCCGGTCGACGGCGAGCGCGGAGAAGTTGCCGACGTAGGTGCCTTCGTACGTCGTCTTGTCGAGGACGTCGGAAAACCCGTCGATGGAGACGGAGGGCGAACAGGCGTTCCGAGGTGGGGTTCCCGCCGCGGTTGCGGCTGCGGCGGCTGGGGCTCCGGCCGCGGCGGGTCCGGCGGCGGTCAGGCAGGTGGCCGCGGTCAGGCCGGCGGTGAGGGTCGCGAGTACGGATCTCAAGCGCATGCGATCACCGTAGGCACGGGTGGTTGAGGGGTAGGCAGAAAAAGCGTGAACAGTTCTCCCTGCTGCGTTCAGACGCCGCTCGTTTGAGCAGCCAAAGGGCATTGCGTCCCTCCGTGTTCACGCTTTTCGCACCCTGGTCACCCACACTCGGGCCCACACGGAAACTCCCGTACACCGCAACTCCCGTAAGGTGCACGGGCCGTAGCGACGGAGAGGCGGTCCGGAATATGGCACCGGGGACAGCGACACGGGATCAACTGGCAGGCGCGGCGCGGGCGGCTCTGGGAGCCGGGCGGCGGTTGGAGGGAGCCGAACGGGTCGCGGGTGGCAGCAAGAAGGGCGTGTACCGCCTGACGATGGACGACGCGACAACGGCGATCGCCTATGTGTGGGACGACACCGAGAACTACTGGCCGTCGGCCGAGGGCGACGACGACCTCACCGATCCGTTCTCGCCCGGCCTCGGCCTCGACCTGTTCGAGGCCGCCCACGCACGGCTGGACGGGCTCGGCGTCCGCGTACCGGCGATACGCCTCCTCGACCGCGACGGTACGCACCACCCGGCCGACCTGGCGATCGTCGAGGACGTCCCCGGAGAGAACCTGGAGAAACTCCTCGCACGCGACCCGCGCACGGCCGCCCCGGTCATGGCCCGCCTCGCAGAGGCGCTGGAGGCGATGCGGCACCACCGGGCACCGACGTACGGCAAGGTGGCCGTGGTCGACGCCGGCGGAACCTCGCGCGGAACGTCATGCGAGGAAGTCATCCTCGAGCGCGCGCTACGGGACCTCACCGAAGCAGCCTCCCGCGACCCGAGAATCGCGACGGCCCGCGACCGGCTGGAGGAGCGGCTGCACGTGCTGGCCGAGCAGGTGCAGCCGCGCACGCAGTACTCGGTCGTGCACGGCGAACTGGGCCCGGACCACGTACAGGTGGACGCGGACGGCAACCCCGTACTGATCGACATCGAGGGCTTGATGTACTTCGACGTCGAGTGGGAGCACGTCTTCCTCCGCATCCGCCTGAACGACGAGTACGGCCCCCTGGCAGTGTCCGGCCTGGACGAGAACCGACTCGCCCTCTACACACTCGCGCAACGCCTCTCACTCACAGCGGGCCCACTACGACTCCTCGACGGCGACTTCCCCGACCGCACCTTCATGAAGAACATCGCCGAGCACAACCTGAAGGAGGCGCTGGCATTGGTCTAGGTCTCGGGAAGGCGGGCGCCGCGGCTCTCTGCGATGCGGTGTACGTCGGTCAGGGCCTCGGTCATTCGCGCGAGCAGGAAGCGGAGTTGTGCCGGTGTGGCTCGGTGGTCGGTGAGCATGTCGGCCGCGTGGTCGAGGAGGTCGTCGGCCATTGCCAGTTGGATGGTCTCGATGCTGTCCGCCACCCGGGAGAGGTAGCCGGTCCCGTCGGTCAGGAGATAGCAGCGTTTGCCCTCCGGGCCCGCCCAGGGGAGCAGTCGCGCCTCGTTGGTCCCATCCATCAGTGAACTCCATTGGTTTCGTTGCGTAGTGATGCACTCACAGAGTGAGATGGGGCGGGCTAGGCTCGCCAGAGGATGGCTGGTGACGAGGCGTTTGTCGCAAGGGAGTTGACGAGGTGGGCAGCATCTACGGCGACTGGCTCAGGGAACAGCGCGAGGCGGCCGGGCTGACGCAGCAGGAACTGGCGGACTTGGCGTTCATGACCCGTTCGCACATCGCGCATATCGAAGCTGGGCGGCGCGTGCCTTCGAAGGAGGACGCGAGGCGCCTGGACAGAGCGCTGGGCACGGGAAACGTACTGAGCAGCTTTCTGCCGCAGCAGGACGGCACGATTGCCGACTACTTCGAAGCGGCACGCCAACTCGAACAACAGGCAACGGTCATCCGCGAGTTCGCGCTGAGCTTCTTCCCCGGCATCCTTCAGACGGAGAGGTACGCGCGTGCGGTGCTGGGCACGACGTTCCCTCCCAGGAGTCCCGAGGAGCGTGACAGGCACGTTGTCACACGGCTTGAGCGCGCGAAGGTCCTCGACGATCCGGTGACGCCCGTGGTGTGGACGCTGCTGGACGAGGCAGTGCTACGTCGCCCGGTCGGCGGCCAGGACGTCATGGCTGAGCAGATCATGCACATCGTCCACCTCGTGGAGAGCGAGCGGGTACGTGCTCACGTTCTGCCGTTCGGCCTGGGCGTTCATCCGCTGATGCAGAGCATGCTGTCGCTGTGGTGGTTCGAGGACCAACCTCCTGCCGCGTACAGCGAGGCCATGTCCATCGGCAGAGTGCACGATTCGCCGGCCGTGGTCCATCGGCTCCAGGCCGTCTACGATCTCGGACTGGGCGACGCACTACCGCAGATGGAGTCTGTTGCCCTCCTGAGGGCGATTGCGAAGGAATACGGACACCATGACTGAGCGCATCATCCCGGACTCATCCACGATGAACGGCTGGCGCAAGTCGTCGTACAGCGGCAATGAATCCGGCAGCTGCCTCGAAGTCCTCGACACCCACCCCTCAGGCGTCCCCGTCCGCGACTCCAAAACCCCCCACGGCCCGGCACTGCTCTTCGCGGTGGGCGATTGGTCGGCGTTCGTCACAGCCGTCAAGAGCGGCGAGTTCCCAGCCTGAGGGGCCCGGCGGAGCAGTGCCCCTAGCAAAAAGGGTGAGCACTTCTCCCCGCAGTGTTCAAACACCGCTCGTTTGAGTGCACAAAGGACATCAAGGCCCCGTGTGTTCACGCTTTTCGCACCATAGGGGCCATGAGCCCGCAGTTCAGACTCGAGCGCAATCCGTACAGCTCGGGACACGTGATCACCACCGTACGCACGCTGATGCGTACCGGCGGCCTGGACGTACCCCTGGCCGCCATCGCCCGCAGCTGTGGCACGTCGCGCAACTTCCTCTACGCCAACTGGAAGTCCGCCTCCAAACTGCACCAGCTCGCGCTCAAAGCCGAACTCGCGCACGCTTTTGACGAGGCACAACGCACCAGCCCCAGCGACGGCACCACTCAGGGGATCATCGACCACCTGACCCGCGTGACGCGTGTCGTCCGCCGCCATCCGACCACGGCCGCGATCGCCCGCTCCTCCCCCAAGGCGCTCGCAGCGGCGCACACGGCGATCGAGGGCCCGCTGGTGGAGGTCGCGACGGAACGGATCGGCGATCTGCTCTACCCGCTCCTCCCGCACGGCGGGGTCTGGGGCGATCTCGCACTGAAGTCCAAGTCGTGGAAGATCCTCTGGGTCGCCCGCCCCGCCGCTCTCTGCCCCGAAGCAGTCGGCGACCAGCGCTGGGAGGACACTCTGGACGGCGCCTTCACCGAGCTGCTGCGTGATCTGCTCTCCTCCTGGCCTCCCGCCGTTCAGTAACAGCCTGACGCGTCAACCGGTCCTAGGGACGTAGGTCCTTGTGGATCGCCCGCGCCACGCCCTGGATCGTGGTGATGCCGTAGTTCATCGTGCTGTTGCCGTGGGTGAGGACGGAGATCATGTAGTCGCGGCCGCCGCCCTTGAACGTACCGACGCTGTGGACGCGCCAGCCGTGCGTGGACCGTGACAGCCAGCCGTTCTTGACGTGCACGGACACGGAGGAGGGCGCCCCCGCCGGCGTACCCCATCTCTGCGAGGAGATGACCCTCCCCATCAACTTCGATATGTACGCACGGGAGTTGTCGCTCAGGACGGAGTTCCTCGCGGTGACGAGGGCGAGCAGCTTCTGCTCGTCGCGGACGGTGATCTGGGTGAGTCCCCAGTAGCCGTTCGCGCCGGGCTTGGTCTGGGTCATCCCGGCGGCGGCGAGGAAGCCCTTCACCTTGGTCACGCCCAGCTGCCTCCAGAGCGTGCTGGTCGCGGAGTTGTCCGACTTAGTGATCATGGCGGTGGCGAGTTCGGTCTCGCGCTGCGTGAGATACCGGCCCTGCCTCCTCGCGTCCCACAGCAGCGTGGCGAGCACGGTCACCTTCACGACGCTGGCCGAGTCGTACGCCGAACTCGCCCGCAGCGTGCAGGTCGTCCGGGTCGTACGGTCGTAGAGACCGACGGCGATCGTGCCGTTGCGGTTCGCGAGGGCAGTGGTGATGTCCCTCTGCAACTTGGCGGCCAGGCCCGCCTGGCCGGACGTACAACTGACCTGCGGCGTCGCCGCAACGGCGGGTCCCGCCCCCGCCACGAACGGCATGAGCACCCCCGCTCCGAGCCCTGCGCACAGCACACGGGTACGCCTGGATATCCGGTGAGTCATGGAGTGCTTCCCATCCCCTTGAAGCAGAACGAGCGCGCTTCAGCGCACTCGCCTTCTCTGACTCATTGAAGTGGCCGAAAGTTGTACACACGTTTCCCGCACAAAAGTTCTTAGCGGTGAAGGGTCCACATGCCCGCCGAGACTGGAGGTCAGTTGCCGGACCATCGGCGGCCCACGCCGTACCGCCGGACGTGTCCGACGTCAACTAGAGCAAACCCTCCACGACTTGGGGAAAACCCTCGCGCAACGCCAGTAGCTGCTTTCGATTTCAGAACGTCACACAAACGCCTCGTCCCGGTTACGCCGCGAGCCCCTCCCCCGTGCCACTCTCCCGATTGACCAAGTGGTCAACACGCGTAGAACTCAGGCCCTTTGAGCCGGACACCGCGTTCCACGCGTGCCGTCCCCGGGAAAGGACACCCCCCATGTCCGTTGCGCAGACAGGCAGACGAATACGCGGCTGGAAGCCGCTCGCGCTGACCGCCGCCGCAGTACTCCTCGGAATCACCCTGCCGACCGCCGCCGCGAGCCCCGCCGTGGCCACCACCACCGCGTACGACGACACGTACTACCAGGACGCGATCGGCAAGACGGGCCCGGCCCTGAAGGACTCGCTGCACACGATCATCAGCGACCAGACCCGGATCTCGTACTCCGCGGTCTGGAACGCCCTCAAGGCCACGGACCAGGACCCGAACAACAGCAACAACGTGATCCTGCTCTACACCGGCACCTCCCGCAGCAAGTCCCTCAACGGCGGCAGCACCGGCAACTGGAACCGCGAGCACGTCTGGGCCCAGTCCCACGGCGACTTCGGCACCTCGGCAGGCCCCGGCACCGACCTGCACCACCTGCGCCCCGAGGACGTGCAGATCAACAGCATCCGCGGCAACAAGGACTTCGACAACGGCGGCAGCGCGGTCAGCGGCGCGGCCGGCAACTACACCGACTCGAACTCCTTCGAGCCGCGCGACGCCGTCAAGGGCGATGTGGCCCGCATGATCCTCTACATGGCCGTCCGCTACGAGGGCGACGACAGCTGGGCGGACCTGGAGCCCAACGACTCGGTCTCCAACGGCAGTTCCCCGTACCACGGCCGCCTCTCGGTCCTGAAGCAGTGGAACGACGAGGACCCGCCGAGCGCCTTCGAGGAGAACCGCAACGAGATCATCTACGACACCTACCAGCACAACCGCAACCCGTTCATCGACCACCCGGAGTGGGTCGAGGCGATCTGGTAGCACATCCGGCCTGGCAGCACACCGCGCAGAGGCTCGAACTCCCCGGGTTACCGGGGAGTTCGGTTCAAGCCAAGCTTACAAATGAACAATGAATGTCTTCAGGTCGAACAACCGGTGACCTACCGCCCGAGTCTCATCCCATGAAGGCGCGTCCCCGACGCGCCGAAAGGACCGACTCGAAAGGCACATGCATGTCCCGAGCACGACGCAGAACCCCCACCGCCCGGCTGACCGCCCCCGTGGCCGCCGCGGCGCTGCTCGCCGGAGGGATCAGCACCCTGGCCCTCACCGGGGCCTCCGCCCATGCCGCCCAGGCCGCCCCCACGGCCGAATCGGCGGACGTTGACGTACAGGACGACTTAAACGGAGACGGCTACGCCGACCTGGTCGTCGGCGCACCGAACGCCACGATCTCCGGCGCGGCCAAGGCCGGCTACGTGGCCGTCACATACGGCTCGCCCAACGGCCTCTCCGCCACCAACAAGAAGCTCATCAGCCGCTCCACCAGCGGCGTCCCGGGCTCCGCCACCGCCGACCAGCGCTTCGGGTCCACGTTCGCCAAGGGCGACCTGGACGGCGACGGCTACGGCGACCTCGTGATCGCGGGCGGCACCGCGGGCTCCGTCATCCTGTGGGGCTCCCCCTCGGGCCTCACCGGCGGCACGAACATCGCCGGATACGGGGCCGCCCCCCCAGGCCGGTGACTTCGACGGGGACGGCACGACGGACCTGGCCTTGTTCTCCAAGCAGGACGTCGGCGGCGACGACCCCGAGGGCGCCCCGGCCACCTTGTGGAAGGGCCCGGTCACACGCACCGGAAAGCCCGCCGCCACCCTGAACATCCTCGACAAGTCCGAATGGTGGGGCTACGAGGCGGACGACGCCTCATGCGTCACCAACGGCGGCTGCGAGGACGGCCCCGACTCGATCACCGGACCTGTCGTCTCCGGCCAGGTCGGCGACGTCAACGGCGACGGCAAGGACGACATCGTCCAGTGGAACTACACCGGCGACGGCACCTGGGGCAACCGGCTGCTGTACGGCGGCAGTTCGGGCTTCACCACCGAGTGGGCACCCGGAGAAACCGCGGGCGGCGCCGCGCCGGGCACCGGCGTGGGTGACGTGAACGGCGACGGCTTCGACGACGTGGTGGTCGGCGCCGACGACTGGTCCGAGCAGGTCCGCGTCGCCTACGGCTCGGCCTCCGGCCTGTCCAGCTCCAACACCCAGAGCTTCGACCAGAGCCTGCCCGGCTTCCACGGCGCCCAGGAATCCGGCGACGATGTCGGCTCCGCGGTCTCGGTCGCCGACGTCACCGGCGACGGCTACGCGGACATCGCGCTCGGCATCTCCGGCGAGGACTTCAGCGGCCTCACCAACGCCGGTTCGTTCGCCCTGGTGCCCGGCTCGGCCTCCGGCGTCACGGGCACGGGAACCCAGGTGTTCCACCAGAACACCTCCGGTGTGCCCGGAGTGGCCGAGACGAACGACAGGTTCGGCGCGACCACCGCGCTCCTGGACGTCAACGGCAACGGCTACCGCGACCTCGCCGTGGCCTCCACGGCAGAGAACAGCGACAACGGCGCCGTCTGGCTCCTGCGCGGCAGGACCACCGGTCTCACCACCACGTCCGCCATCGCCTTCGGCGGCAAGGACCTGTCCGCGCCCTACACGGACGCACTGTTCGGCTCGGCGCTCCGTTGAGCGACTGAGCGGATTGGTCACTCCTGCCTCAACGCGAACCACAGCTCCATCCGTACGTCCGGATCGTCGAGGTCCATGTCCAGAAGGGCCGCACACCGCGCGACCCGCTGCCGCACCGTGTTCCGGTGCACGGACAGGGCGACCGCCGTGCGGTCCCAACTGCCGTGCAGGGAAAGCCAGGTGCGGAGGGTCTCGGGGAGAGCCGGGTTCGTGGCGATCGGGGCGAGGAGCGTACGGGCGTGAGCCTCGGCCTCGGCCGACGGAATCAGACCGGCCAGGCCGGGGTGTTCGCTGTGGCGGACCAGGGGCGTACGGCTGGCCCGCGCGCGAGCCAGCGCGCGGGCGGCCTGCATGTCGGCGGTAGCCCACTCCTGCGGACCGACGGCCGAGCTGACCCCGCACATCCAGCCGGACTGCGGGACCGGCTCACGCTCGGCGGGCACGAGGACGCGTACGACCTCCCCGTCCACGTCCAGGTCAACAAGCGCCGAGCCGAGTGCCGCCCCCAGCGCGGACGCGGCGACGGCGTCCGGAGCAGCGGGGCCGTCCGGACACGCGTGCACCACGACCCACCGCTTCCCGCCCAGAAGATGCGCCACGTCCTCGGGCGCGGCGCCCAGCAGCAGTCGTACGAGAGCCGAGGAGCGAGCCGCACCGGTACCGCTCTGGTGCTCGCCGGTGAGGAGGGACAGGAGTACGGCGGCGACGGAGGCGATGGTGTGGTCGCCGGGTTCGCGCCGGGGCGCCGCCACTGCGAGCACGAACCTCTGCTCCGTACCGAGGGCGTACGCGGCGAGGTGGGTGCCGTCCACGGTGTCGGTGGCGGAGGAGGGGGCAGGCGTGAGCGTGGCACCGGGGCCCTCGACCGGCCGTACGATCGCCGCCAGCTCGGCCAGCGCGCCACTCGCTCCCGGCCCCAACTCCCGCCCCGCTACCGCGACTTCCGCCCCGTCGGTGCCGTACAGCACCGCCCGGCCGCCCACCCGCTGAGCCAGTTGCCGCAGGACCGACGGCACCGGGTCCTGCCGGGAGGCTGCCGCGGCCAGGCTCTGCTGGGCCTCGGTCACGCGGCGCAGCTCCGCGTGCCGGGCCTGGGCCATGAGCTGCCAGACCGCCCGGGCCACGCCCGAGAAGGTGGTCTGCGGCGGGACCTCGACCAGCGGCAGCTCGTACGCCTCGCAGGCCGCGACCAGCGCCCGCGGCACCGTGTCGTGCACCGGCGCCACCCCGAAGCCGAGGGCTGCGCCGCCCGCCGCGACGATCCGGGACACGTAGTCCTCGAAGTAGGTGCCAGAGCCCGCCGCCTCCGGGATGTGCACCCCGGCCGTCAGCAGCAGCTCGCCGCCCAGTAGGTACGGGTACGGGTCCGCCATCTCCGAGGTGTGCGCCCAGTGGATGACGAGGTCCGGATCGGTCGGCCCGGCGATCTGGCGGAGGGCGAGGTCCTCGCGGGCCAGGAGGGCCGCCAGTGGGACCGGTGGGGTGGGAGGGACGGCGGGGTCCGGCATGGTGGACGTTCCCTCCACTCAAGGCGGCTCGAATGGATGAAACGTACACTTCGCAGCCGCTTTCCGGCCACCTAGTGTCGTTGCTCGTCACCCGCAGGCGACACCGAGTGAAGGAGGGCCCCGTGGCCGTCGACTACGCAGTGATCGTCGTCTATCTGGCAGGCATGCTGGCCATGGGCTGGTGGGGTATGCGCCGCGCCAAGTCGAAGAGCGAGTTCCTGGTGGCGGGCCGCCGCCTCGGCCCCACCATGTACTCCGGCACCATGGCCGCGATCGTCCTCGGCGGCGCGTCCACCATCGGCGGCGTCGGCCTCGGGTACCAGTACGGGCTCTCCGGCGCCTGGATGGTCTTCACCATCGGCCTCGGGCTCCTCGCCCTGTCGGTCTTCTTCTCCGCCCGCATCGCCCGGCTGAAGGTCTACACCGTCTCCGAGATGCTCGACCTGCGCTACGGCGGACGGGCCGGCGTCATCTCCGGCGTCGTCATGTGGGCGTACACGCTGATGCTCGCCGTCACGTCCACCATCGCGTACGCCACGATCTTCGACGTCCTCTTCGACATGAACCGCACGGCCGCGATCGTCCTCGGCGGCTCGATCGTGGTCGCGTACTCGACGCTCGGCGGCATGTGGTCGATCACCCTCACCGACATGGTGCAGTTCGTGGTCAAGACGATCGGCGTACTGCTCCTGCTGCTCCCGATCGCGGTCGTCAAGGCGGGCGGCTTCGGCGCGATGAGGGACGAGTTGCCGACGTCGTACTTCGATCCGCTGGGCATCGGCGGCGAGACGATCTTCACGTACGTCCTGATCTATACGTTCGGCATGCTGATCGGGCAGGACATCTGGCAGCGCGTGTTCACCGCGCGCAGTGACCGGACCGCCAAGTGGGGCGGCACGGTCGCGGGCACCTACTGCCTGGCGTACGCGCTCGCCGGCGCCGTCATCGGTACGGCGGCCAAGGTCCTCTACCCGAAGCTCGGCAGCGCGGACGACGCCTTCGCGACCATCGTGAAGGACGAACTCCCCATGGGCGTACGGGGTTTGGTGCTGGCCGCGGCCCTGGCAGCCGTGATGTCGACGTCCTCCGGCGCACTCATCGCCTGCGCGACCGTCGCGAACAACGACATCTGGTCGCGGTTGCGAGGGGCCGTCCGACCGTCCGAGGAGCAGCACGACGAGGTCAGGGGCAACAGGGCCTTCATCCTCATCATGGGCGTCGCGGTGATCTGTACGGCGATTGCGCTCAACAACGTCGTCGAGGCCCTGACCGTCGCGTACAACCTCCTCGTCGGCGGCCTCCTCGTCCCCATCCTCGGCGGCCTGCTGTGGAAGCGCGGCACCGCCCAGGGCGCGCTGGCCTCCGTCGCGGTCGGCGGCCTCGCGGTCATCGCCCTGATGGCGACCTACGGAATCCTCGCCAACGAGCCCATCTATTACGGACTGCCGGCCTCGCTGGCCACGTACGTGATCGTCTCGCTGGCCACACCCGCCACCGACGCCGCCGTGCTCGCCGCCTGGCGCGAGCGACTGGCGGGCCGGGCTCCCGAACCCGTGTCCGAACCCGTTCCGGCTCCCCACTAGAGTCGGCTGTGCAGTACATACGCGACGAAGCGTAGGAAAGAAGGCAGAACAACCATGAGCAGCAACGAGACGCCCCGCGGCCCCGTCGACTCGTCCCGCATTCCGCGGTACGCGGGTCCCGCGACCTTCGCCCGGCTGCCCCGCCTCGACGAGGTCGGCCGCGCCGACGTCGCGGTCGTGGGCGTGCCGTTCGACGCGGGCGTCTCGTACCGGCCGGGTGCCCGGTTCGGCGGGAACGCGATCAGGGAGGCCAGCCGTCTCCTGCGCCCGTACAACCCCGCGCAGGACGCGTCCCCGTTCGCCCTCGCGCAGGTCGCGGACGCCGGGGACATCGCCGCGAACCCGTTCGACATCAACGAGGCCGTGGAGACCATCGAAGGAGCCGCGGACGAACTCCTCGGCACCGGCGCCCGGTTGATGACCCTCGGCGGCGACCACACCATCGCGCTCCCCCTCCTGCGGTCGGTCGCGAAGAAGCACGGCCCGGTCGCCCTGCTCCACTTCGACGCGCATCTCGACACCTGGGACACGTACTTCGGCGCTCAGTACACGCATGGGACACCGTTCCGGCGGGCGGTCGAGGAAGGCATCCTCGACACGTCGGCGTTGTCGCACGTGGGCACGCGCGGCCCGCTGTACGGCAGGCAGGACCTGGACGACGACGAGAAGATGGGCTTCGGCATCGTGACGTCGGCGGACGTGATGCGGCGCGGTGTGGACGAGGTGGCGGACCAGCTGCGGCAGCGCATCGGCGACCGTCCGCTCTACATCTCCATCGACATCGACGTCCTGGATCCGGCGCACGCGCCCGGCACGGGTACACCGGAGGCGGGCGGCCTCACCTCCCGCGAACTCCTGGAGATCCTCCGGGGGTTGGCGTCCTGCCACCTCGTCTCGGCGGACGTCGTGGAGGTCGCGCCCGCGTACGATCACGCCGAGATCACGTCGGTCGCCGCGTCCCATACGGCGTACGAACTGACGACGATCATGTCCCGCCAGATCGCGCAGGCAAAGCAGGAGAAGGCAGCGAAGTGACCCACGACCACGACTTGGTCCTCCGCCCGACGGAGGCGCAGACCTCGGCCGCTCTGAATCCTCCCTCCGGCCGCAATGGCGGAGACCTGGTCGTGGAAACCCTGTCCGGCCTCGGCGCGACAACGGTCTTCGGTCTCCCCGGCCAGCACGCCCTGGGCATGTTCGACGCGCTGCGCCGCTCCTCGCTCCGCTACGTCGGCCTACGCGTCGAGAACAACGCGGGCTTCGCGGCCGACGCGTACGGCCGTATCACCGGCGAGGCGGCCCCGCTCCTGCTCTCGACGGGCCCGGGCGCGCTGACGTCCCTGGCCGCACTCCAGGAGGCGGCGGCGGCGAGCGCGCCGGTGCTGGCGATCAGCAGCCAGATCCCGACGGCGGGCCTGGGCGGCGGCCGCCACGGCTACCTGCACGAACTCCCGGACCAGCAGGCGTCCTTCAGGGGCGTGGTGAAGTCGGTCCATACGGTCCGTACGCAGTCACAGATCCCGTCGGCGATCGCGGCGGCGTGGCAGTCGGCGCTGACGGCTCCGCACGGGCCGGTGTGGGTGGAGATCCCACAGGACGTACTGCTGGCCGAGACGCCGCTGCCGCAGGTGACGGCGGCCGACGCGACGCCCGAGGAGTTGGTCCCGCGCCCCGAACTCACGGCGGTGGCGGCCCACTTGCTGTCGGGGGCGGCCCGCCCGGCGATCATCGCGGGAGGCGGGGTGATACGGGCGGACGCGTCGGGAAAGCTGCGGGCGCTGGCGGAGCGGATCCAGGCGCCCGTGGTCACCACCTTCGGCGGCAAGGGAGCGTTCCCCTGGAACCACCCCCTCTCCCTCCAGTCCTGGCTGGAGGACCGCCACACGACGGACTTCCTGGAGGACGCGGACGTACTCCTCGTCGTCGGCTCGGGCCTGGGCGAACTGTCGTCGAACTACCGAACGTTCAAGCCGCGCGGCAGGCTGATCCAGATCGAGGCGGACCTGGGCAAGCTGGAGTCCAACTACCCGGCGCTCGGCATCCACGCGGATGCGAGACTCGCGCTCTCCGCCCTGCTGGAGACGGTGGACGACCGCACGGACGAGACGGCTCCCGAGCGCGTACGTACGCTCCTGGAACGGGTCCATGCACGCATAGCTGACCAGCAACTCGCCCTGGAACAAGACGCGTTGGCGTCGATACGCCGAGCCCTTCCCCCGCGCTCCCCCTCCTTCTGGGACATGACGATCCTGGCGTACTGGGCCTGGTCGGCCTTCGACCCCCGCCACCCGAACACCATGCACTCGGCCCAGGGCGCGGGCGGCCTCGGCTACGCCTTCCCGGCCGCCCTGGGCGCCGCGGCAGCGGACCCCACCCACCCGGTCCTCGCGGTCTCCGGCGACGGCGGCGCCCTGTACTCCATCGCCGAACTCGCCACCGCGAAGCAGCACGGCTTCGACGTCACCTGGCTGATCATCGACGACGGCGGCTACGGCATCCTCCGCGAATACATGACGGACACCTTCGGCGAGACGACGGCGACGGCCACAGCCACGGAGACGGCCACGGAACTGGCCCGCCCGGACTATGTGGCCCTGGCGGAGTCGTTCGGGGTACCGGGGGCCCGTACGACCCCGGAAACTCTCGAAGCGGACCTGTCCAAGGCCCTGTCCACACCCGGCCCTGCGGTGCTCGTCCTCCCGGCGGTGCTACGGATGTTCGCGCCGACACACCTGGGCTGACGGGAACGCCGCTTCGGCCCCGCCTGTGATCGTTTCGCTGCCCGGGGTGACGAACACCACGTGCCCCCCCGTCCCAGGCTACGGAACACCAGTTCGCCACGCGGAGCGCACCGGCAGAATAGGGACCATGCCGATACCCGGGACTCCCAGCCGCGCCGACCTCGTCGACCACCTCGTAAGGACGCGTATCGCGGGCGATGTCGCCACCCCCCGCGAGAACAACCTCTCCCACTACCGCAAACTGGCGAACGGCGACCGCCACTTCTGGCTCGGCCTCGAGCTCGGTGACCGCTGGACCGACGAGCAGGACGTACTCGCGGTGATGGCGGAGCGTTGCGGGGTGAATGACGACCCGGAGTATCGCCACGGGCAGGACACCATCGATCCGGAGCTGACGATCGACGCCCTGGACCGGATGGCGTCACGGCTGCGGAAGGCGGCGGCCGGGAAGCAGCGGGTGCTGTTCGCGACGGGGCATCCGGGCGGGTTGCTGGATGTGCACCGGGCGACGGCCGCCGGGTTGCGGGCCGCCGGATGCGAGATCGTGGTGATTCCGGACGGGCTGCAGACGGACGAGGGGTATGTCTTCCAGTTCGCGGACGTGGCGGTCCTGGAGCAGGGTGCCACGCTCTGGCACACCCACTCCGGGGAGCCGATGCGCGCCATCCTGACGGGGCTCGAGCGCGAGGGCCGGCCGCTGCCCGATCTGGTCGTCGCCGACCACGGCTGGGCGGGTTTCGCCGGCCAGCAGGGCATCGACTCCATGGGGTACGCGGACTCCAACGACCCCGCTCTCTTCATCGCCGAGTCCGAGGGCACGCTCCAGGTGACGATTCCCCTGGACGACCACGTCACGAGTCCGCGGCACTATGACCCGATGACGGCGTATCTCCTGGACGCGGCGGGCCTCACGGCGACGGCTTGAGCCCCGGCCCACCCCCGGTGGAACCATCACCACATCACCGGGGGATCCGTACCACACCTTCCTGGATCACCGTGATCGCCAGCTGCCCCTCCCGCGTATAGATCCGGGCCTGCCCGAGCCCCCGCCCGCCCGACGCCGACGGCGACTCCTGGTCGTACAGCAGCCACTCGTCGGCACGGAACGGCCGGTGGAACCACATCGCGTGGTCCAGCGAGGCCCCGACCACGTCCCCCACGGCCCAGCCACCCCGCCCGTGGGCGAGGAGCACGGAGTCGAGGAGCGTCATGTCGGAGACGTACGTGGCGAGGCAGACGTGGAGCAGGGGATCGTCCACCAGCTTGCCGTTGGTGCGGAACCACACCTGGGAGCGCGGCTCGCGCTCCTCCCCGACGCTGGCGAACGGCGGCGCGTCCACGTACCGGAGGTCGACCGCTGCGCGGGCCTCCAGCAGGCGCTCCAGTACGCCCGGTTCCCAGAAGGCGTCCGCGTACGTCGGCAGGATTTCCGCCGCGGTCGGCAGGGTCTCGGGGTCGGGCGAGGCCGGCATGGGGGCCTGGTGTTCCAGGCCCTCCTCGTACGTCTGGAAGGACGCGGAGAGGTGGAAGATCGGCTGCCCGTGCTGGACCGCGACGACCCTCCGGGTCGTGAAGGAACGGCCGTCGCGGATCCGGTCCACGGTGTAGACGATGGGCGCGCCGGGGTCTCCGGGGCGCAGGAAGTACGCGTGCAGGGAGTGGGCGAGCCGGTCCTCGGGAACCGTACGCCCGGCGGCGACCAGGGCCTGCGCCGCGACCTGCCCGCCGAAGACGCGCGGGACGACGGAGGACTGGGACCGGCCGCGGAAGATGTCCTGCTCGATCCGCTCCAGGTCGAGCAGATCGAGCAGGGAGTCGAGTGCCTCGCGTGCCTGGCTCATGTTGTCGGTTGTACCGCGCACTGATTGCGGGCGGCTTACAGACCCATGTCCTTCGCGATGATCATCTTCATGACCTCGCTGGTGCCGCCGTAGATCCGGTTGACGCGGTTGTCGGCGTAGAGGCGGGCTATCGGGTACTCGTTCATGAAGCCGTAGCCGCCGTGCAGCTGGAGGCAGCGGTCGATGACGCGGTGTGCGACCTCGGTGCAGAACAGCTTGGCGCTCGCGGCCTCGGCCGGGGACAGCTCGCCCGCGTCGAGGGCTTCCAGGGAGCGGTCGGCGACGGCCTGTGCGGCGTCGACCTCGGCCTGGCAGGCGGCCAGCTCGAACTTGGTGTTCTGGAAGGAGGCGACCGTCTTGCCGAAGACCGTACGGTCCTGGACGTACTCCTTGGCGAACCGGACCGCCGCCTCGGCCTGCGCGTACGCGCCGTAGGCGATGCCCCAGCGCTCCGAGGCGAGGTTGGTGCCGAGGTAGGCGAAGCCCTTGTTCTCCTCGCCGAGCAGGTCCTCGACCGGCACCTTCACGTCGACGAACGCCAGCTCGGCGGTGTCGGAGGTCTTCAGGCCGAGCTTGTCGAGCTTGCGGCCGACGGAGTAGCCCTCGGACTTGGTGTCGACGGCGAACAGGGAGATGCCGAAGCGGCGGTCGTCCTCGCGCGGGGCGGAGGTGCGGGCGCAGACGATGACGCGGTCGGCGTGGACGCCGCCGGTGATGAAGGTCTTGGCGCCGTTGAGCACGTAGTGCGTGCCGTCGTCGGAGAGCTTCGCGGTGGTCTTCATGCCCGCGAGGTCGGAGCCGGTGCCAGGCTCGGTCATCGCGAGGGCCCACATCTCCTCACCGGAGACGAACTTCGGCAGGAACCGCTTCTTCTGCTCGTCGGTGGCGAGCATCTTGATGTACGGCAGGCCGAGCAGCACATGCACACCGGAGCCGCCGAAGGAGACACCCGCGCGGGCGGTCTCCTCGTACATGACGGCCTCGAACTTGTACGAGTCGATGCCCGCGCCGCCGAACTCCTCGGGGACGCGGATCCCGAAGACGCCCAGCTCGGCGAGCTTGTAGTAGAAGTCGCGCGGTGCCTGGCCCGCGGCGAACCACTCGTCGTACACGGGGACGACCTCGGCCTCGATGAAGGCTCGCAGGGTCTCCCGGAACGCCTCGTGATCCTCGTTGAAGACGGTACGGCGCATCGTGTACGGCTCCTTGGCTCGCGCTGCTCGGTCCCAAGCGCCGCATGTCTTGTCTAAGCGCTTGCTCAGCCCACGTTACCCGCCGGTCACGACAGTCGTCCAGAGACGTAGGTCACGCTGGAGGCAGGTCACACGGGCACCGGGTCAGGCCCGGACCGGGCCGCCGTAGGACCGGCTCACCGTAGGACCGGCTCACCCCGGGGTCGAGGCGGCCGCCGCTTCAAAAGCCCCCCGCGCCATCCGGTGCAGCAAGGCCGCCGTCCCCGCCCGGCCGGGCAGCGAGCCGGGACGCCCCATGTGCGGCGTCGAGTTCAGCAGCCCGAAGACCGCGTGGACGGCGGCCCGGGCGGCCGGTTCGGCGAGGTCGGGGTAGACCTCGCGTACGACCTCCACCCACAGCTCGACGTACTGGCGCTGGAGTTGCCGTACGAGCTTGCGGTCGCTGTCCCGGAGGCGGTCCAGCTCGCGGTCGTGCAGGGTGATGAGGGGACGGTCGTCGAGCGCGAAGTCGATGTGCCCTTCGACGAGCGAGTCGAGGACCGCCTCGGGGTTCCCGGCGGCCTCGGCGGCCCGCCCCTTGCCACCGGTCAGCAGCTGCCCGCTGATTCCCACGAGCAGCTCGGCGAGCATCGCGTCCTTGCCCGCGAAGTGCCGGTACAGGCCGGGTCCGCTGATGCCGACCGCCGCCCCTATCTCGTCGACCCCGACACCGTGGAAGCCGCGCTCGGCGAAGAGCCGGGCGGCCTCCTTGAGGATCTGTTCGCGGCGGGTGAGGGATTCGGTTCTGGTGGCCATGGAGGTAATTCTAGACAGGGAGGTTAGCGGTCGTTAACCTGGAGGACATGGTTAACGCTCATTAACAAAGCGAGGGGACTCCACGATGCAGGAGGCACCGGTGCTGACCAGCACGGCCGACCCCGCGTCGGCCGCCTGGCAGGCCAACGAGGCGGCGCACCACACGCTGTTGGACGAGCTGCGGCGGAAGCTGGCCACGGCCAGGCTCGGCGGCGGCGAGCGGGCGCGCGCCCGGCACACCGCGCGCGGAAAGCTGCTGCCGCGCGACCGCGTGGACGCCCTCCTCGACCCGGGCTCACCCTTCCTGGAGCTGGCCCCGCTCGCCGCCGACGGGATGTACGAAGACCAGGCGCCGGCCGCGGGCGTCATCGCCGGGATCGGGCGGGTGAGCGGCCGCGAGTGCGTGATCGTCGCCAATGACGCGACCGTCAAGGGCGGCACGTACTACCCGATGACGGTGAAGAAGCACCTGCGCGCCCAGGAGGTGGCGCTGGAAAACCGCCTCCCCTGTGTGTACTTGGTGGACTCCGGAGGCGCCTTCCTGCCCATGCAGGACGAGGTCTTCCCCGATCGCGAGCATTTCGGGCGCATCTTCTACAACCAGGCGCGGATGTCTGGGGCCGGGATCCCGCAGATCGCGGCGGTGCTCGGCTCGTGCACGGCGGGCGGTGCGTACGTCCCCGCCATGAGCGACGAGGCCGTGATCGTGCGCAATCAGGGCACGATCTTCCTGGGTGGCCCGCCCCTGGTGAAGGCCGCGACGGGAGAGGTCGTCACCGCCGAGGAACTGGGCGGCGGCGAGGTCCACGCGCGCGTGTCGGGTGTCACCGACCACCTCGCGGAGGACGACGCGCACGCGCTGCGGATCGTGCGCACCATCGTTTCCACCCTCCCCGCGCGCGGGTCACTGCCCTGGTCGGTCGCACCGGCCGTGGAGCCGAAGGTGGACCCGGCGGGACTGTACGGCGTGGTGCCGGTGGATTCCCGTA
Organism: Streptomyces flaveus; assembly: GCF_014647675.1. GTDB lineage: Bacteria > Actinomycetota > Actinomycetes > Streptomycetales > Streptomycetaceae > Streptomyces > Streptomyces flaveus. The sequence goes on from NZ_BMPQ01000001.1 coordinate 542,034, forward strand.
CCCCCTACGACGTACGCGAGGTCATCGCGCGCGTGGTGGACGGCTCGCGCTTCGCGGAGTTCAAGTCGGAGTTCGGGCAGACGCTGGTGACGGGGTTCGCGCGGGTGCACGGGCATCCGGTCGGGATCGTCGCCAACAACGGCATCCTGTTCTCCGAATCGGCCCAGAAGGGCGCCCACTTCATCGAGCTGTGCGACCAGCGCGGGATCCCGCTGCTGTTCCTGCAGAACGTCTCGGGCTTCATGGTGGGGCGTGACTACGAGGCGGGCGGTATCGCCAAGCACGGCGCCAAGATGGTCACGGCGGTGGCCAGTACGCGCGTACCGAAGCTGACGGTGGTGATCGGCGGCTCGTACGGCGCGGGCAACTACTCGATGTGCGGCCGGGCGTACTCCCCGCGCTTCCTGTGGATGTGGCCCAACGCCAAGATCTCCGTGATGGGCGGCGAACAGGCCGCGTCGGTCCTCGCCACCGTCAAGCGCGACCAGTTGGAGGCCCGCGGCGAGTCCTGGCCCGCCGAGGATGAAGAGGCCTTCAAGGAGCCGATTCGTGCGCAGTACGAGCGCCAGGGGAACGCCTACTACGCGACGGCCCGGCTCTGGGACGACGGGGTCATCGACCCGATGGAGACCCGGCAGGTGCTGGGTCTCGCCCTGACCGCCTGCGCCAACGCGCCCCTGGGTGAGCCCCAGTTCGGCGTCTTCCGGATGTGAGGGTGAGGGACTCTTGACGATGTTCGAGACAGTGCTTGTGGCCAACCGGGGCGAGATCGCGGTCCGGGTCATCCGTACGCTCCGGGCGCTGGGTGTGCGCTCGGTGGCCGTCTTCAGCGATGCGGACGCCGACGCACGACACGTCCGCGAGGCGGACACGGCCGTACGGATCGGTCCGGCGCCGGCGAGCGAGAGCTATCTGTCGGCGGAGCGGCTGCTGGAGGCGGCGGCACGGACGGGCGCGCAGGCGGTGCATCCGGGCTATGGCTTCCTCGCCGAGAACGCCGCCTTCGCGCGCGCCTGCGCCGACGCCGGGCTCGTCTTCATCGGGCCGCCCGCCTCGGCCATCGAGCTCATGGGCGACAAGATCCGCGCCAAGGAGACGGTGAAGGCGGCCGGGGTTCCGGTCGTGCCGGGCGCCGCCGATCCCGAACTGGAGGACGCAGCCCGCGAGCTGGGCGCACCCGTGCTGCTCAAGCCCTCGGCGGGCGGCGGCGGCAAGGGGATGCGGCTGGTGCGCGACCTGTCGGTGCTGAGCGAGGAGATCGCGGCGGCCCGGCGGGAGGCCCGTGCCTCCTTCGGCGACGACACGCTCCTCGTGGAGCGGTGGATCGACCGGCCCCGGCACATCGAGATCCAGGTCCTGGCGGACGGCCACGGCAATGTGGTGCACCTGGGCGAGCGTGAGTGCTCCCTCCAGCGCCGGCACCAGAAGATCATCGAGGAGGCGCCGAGCGTACTGCTCGACGAGAAGACGCGAGCGGCCATGGGGACGGCGGCGGTCGAGGCGGCGCGCTCCTGCGGGTACGTGGGCGCGGGCACGGTCGAGTTCATCGTGCCGGGCGACGACCCGTCCGCGTACTGCTTCATGGAGATGAACACCCGGCTCCAGGTCGAGCATCCGGTGACGGAGATGGTCACGGGGATCGATCTCGTCGAGTGGCAGCTTCGGGTCGCGGCGGGTGAGCGGTTGGGGTTCGAGCAGGACGACGTCGCGCTCACCGGGCACGCGGTCGAGGCGCGGATCTGTGCGGAGGATGCGGCGCGGGGGTTCCTTCCTTCCGGGGGGACGGTGCTGGCTCTGCGCGAGCCTCAGGGCGACGGCGTCCGCACCGACTCGGGGCTCAGCGAAGGCACCGAGGTCGGCAGCCTGTACGACCCGATGTTGTCCAAGGTCATCGCGTACGGGCCTGACCGGGCGACGGCTCTACGGAAGCTCCGGGCTGCTCTTGCCGAGACGGTGACGCTGGGGGTGCCGACCAACGCGGGGTTCCTGCGGAGGCTGTTGGCTCATCCTGCCGTTGTGGCCGGGGAGTTGGACACGGGGCTGGTGGAGCGGGAGGTTGACGGGCTGGTCTCGGCTGAGGTGCCGGGTGAGGTGTACGTGGCGGCGGGGTTGTTGCGACAGGCGGAACTTTTCCCCAGCCCCGCCCCTTCCCGAAGCTGGGGGCTGCGCCCCCAGACCCCCCATCGGCCTGAACGGCCTCGTCCTCAAACGCCGGACGGGCTGAGTGGTGCGGGACCGGGCTCAGAGGGCGACAGCTGGGTGGATCCCTTCTCCGTACCCAGCGGGTGGCGGCTCGGCGGGGAACCCGCCTGGACCGTGCACCACCTGCGCGTGCCCGGCCACGACTCCGTGACCGTCCGCGTGCGGAGCACAGCGGAGGGCGTGGAGTTCCTGCTTGACGGCGCAGCCGAACCTCTCCGGGGGTCTGGGGGCTTGCCCCCAGCTTCGGGAAGGGGCGGGGTTGGGGAAGAAAAACCCTCTACCGTCACCCTCCACCTCGAAGGCCGCACCCGCACCTTCACCCACTCCGGAACCTGGCTGGCCCGGGACGGCGACGCCTGGAACGTCCAGGACCACGACCCCGTAGCCGCCTCCCTCAGCGGAGCTGCCCGCACCGGCGTCGACTCCCTCACTGCCCCCATGCCCGGCACAGTCACCGTCGTGAAGGTCGCCGTCGGCGACGAAGTGACCGCCGGACAGAGCCTGCTGGTCGTCGAGGCGATGAAGATGGAGCACGTCATCTCCGCCCCGCACGCCGGCACCGTCGCCGAGCTGGACGTCACTCCGGGCTCGACCGTCGCCATGGACCAGGTGCTGGCCGTGATCGCGCCCCAGGAGCAAGAGCTGGGGCAGGAGGAGGCCACGTCATGACCACTCCCGAACTGGGACTGCCCATGGCCGTTCCCGCCCAGGGCCTCCCGGCCGCCGTCCGGATCTACGAGGTCGGCGCCCGCGACGGCCTGCAGAACGAGAAGGGCACGGTCCCGACGGAGGTCAAGGCGGAGTTCATCCACCGCCTCGCCGACGCGGGCCTGACGACCATCGAGGCCACCAGCTTCGTACACCCGAAGTGGGTGCCCCAACTGGCGGACGCGGAGCAGCTGTTCCCCCGCGTCAGCGAACTCCCGGTCGCGCTCCCGGTCCTCGTGCCGAACGAACGCGGCCTGGACCGCGCCCTGGCGCTCGGCGCCCGGCAGGTCGCCGTCTTCGCCAGTGCCACCGAATCCTTCGCGAAGGCCAACCTCAACCGCACCCTCGACGAGTCGCTGGCCATGTTCGAGCCGGTGGTGAACCGGGCGAAGACGGAAGGCCGCCACGTCCGCGGCTACATCTCCATGAGCTTCGGGGACCCGTGGGAAGGAGCGGTCCCGATCCCCCAGGTCGTACGAGTCTGCAGGGCCCTGCTCGACATGGGCTGCGACGAACTGAGCCTCGGCGACACGATCGGCGTCGCGACCGCGGGGCACGTACGGGCACTCCTCAGCGCCCTCAACGAAGCAGGCGTCCCCACCCACACCCTCGGCGTGCACTTCCACGACACCTACGGCCAGGCCCTCGCCAACACCCTCGCGGCGCTTCAGCACGGGATCACGACCGTCGACGCGTCCGCCGGAGGCCTCGGCGGCTGCCCGTACGCCAAGTCCGCCACCGGCAACCTCGCCACCGAAGACCTCGTGTGGATGCTGCGGGGCCTCGGCATCGACACCGGAGTCGACCTCGACCGCCTCATCACCACCAGCGTGTGGATGGCCGAGCAACTGGGCCGACCCAGCCCTTCCCGCACCGTCCGCGCCCTCTCCCACAAGGAGTGATCCCCCATGTCTCTGGACCATCGGCTCTCCCCCGAACTCGAAGAACTCCGGCGTACGGTCGAGGAGTTCGCACACGACGTGGTCGCCCCGAAGATCGGTGACTTCTACGAACGGCATGAGTTCCCGTACGAGATCGTGCGGGAGATGGGCCGGATGGGCCTGTTCGGGCTGCCGTTCCCGGAGGAGTACGGCGGTATGGGCGGCGACTACCTGGCGCTGGGCATCGCGCTGGAGGAACTGGCCCGCGTGGACTCCTCCGTGGCCATCACCCTCGAAGCAGGCGTCTCCCTCGGCGCGATGCCGATCCACCTCTTCGGCACAGAGGCCCAGAAACGGGAATGGCTCCCTCGCCTCTGCACAGGCGAGATTCTCGGCGCCTTCGGCCTGACCGAACCGGACGGCGGCTCGGACGCCGGTGCGACCCGTACGACGGCCCGTCTCGACGAGACGACGAACGAATGGGTGATCAACGGCACCAAGTGCTTCATCACCAACTCCGGTACGGACATCACGGCTCTGGTCACGGTCACGGCGGTCACCGGCCGCACCGCCGAGGGCAAGCCCCGTATCTCGGCGATCATCGTCCCGTCCGGGACTCCGGGCTTCACGGTGGCACCCTCGTACTCGAAGGTCGGCTGGAACGCCTCGGACACCCGCGAGCTGTCCTTCGACGACGTCCGCGTACCCGCCGCGAACCTGCTCGGCGAGGAGGGCCGCGGTTACGCCCAGTTCCTCCGCATCCTCGACGAGGGCCGTATCGCCATAGCGGCCCTGGCGACGGGTCTTGCGCAGGGCTGCGTCGACGAATCCCTGAAGTACGCCAAGGAGCGCCACGCCTTCGGCCGCCCGATCGGCGCGAACCAGGCGATCCAGTTCAAGATCGCCGACATGGAGATGAAGGCCCACACGTCCCGCCTCGCCTGGCGCGACGCGGCCTCCCGCCTGGTGACCGGCGACCCCTTCAAGAAGGAGGCGGCCCTGGCCAAGCTCTACTCCTCCACGATCGCCGTGGACAACGCCCGCGACGCCACCCAGATCCACGGCGGCTACGGCTTCATGAACGAGTACCCCGTGGCCCGCATGTGGCGCGACTCCAAGATCCTGGAGATCGGCGAGGGCACCAGCGAGGTCCAACGCATGCTAATCGCACGGGAGTTGGGCCTGACGAGCTGACATCTCCCTCGCTCAGAGGAGCAGCTCCGCCCACACTGCCTTGCCAATCCCATGCCACCGCGGACAGCACCCCCACTTCTCAGCCAGAGCAACGACGAGAGCGAGGCCACGCCCGCATTCCTCATCGGCCTGCGCCTCCCTGGGCGCGGGCCGATCGTTGTTGGCGTCGGCGACCTCCACCCGCAATCGACCCTCATAGCGTGCGATCCGCACACCGATCTCCCTGCCGACCGGAACGAAAGCATGCTGGACGGAGTTGGCGACAAGCTCCGCGAGCAAAAGTTCGGCCGTGTCGGCCACATCGCCCACCACCTTCCAGTCGGCAAGTTGCTCGCGCAGAAGCGCTCGCGCGCGACCGGCGCTGCGCGCCGTACGCGGCAACTGCCATGTGATCTCGGCGTCTTCGGATTCGGGCATACCTGCCCCCTCGACTCTCAATGCGGTGCGTGTCAGCTAGGTCGCTCTGAGTAGCCTGCACGCATCGCCCTCAACTTGCAATCAGAACAACTAGACGAGATTGCAGGATCGTTCGCCCTGAGTACCCTGGTGGATCCGTAGAGTCGTCGCGATCAGGGGGTGCTGGTGGCAGCAGGAGAACTCAGGCCGACAGTGCGCAAGCGGGTGCTGGGCACCAACCTGCGTCGCCTTCGCGAGGACAAGGGACTGGCCCTGGAGGACGCCGCAACGCAACTCAGCTGCCATGCCGCAAAGGTGAGCCGCATCGAGGCCGGGAAGAGCGGCATCCGCCAACTGGACTTGAAGGCCCTGCTCGACCTCTACGGGGTGAAGGACACCGACGAGCGGGAGAGTTGGCTGGCGCTGGCCCGTGAGAGTCGCCGCCAGCGCTGGTGGCGAGTCCTTGAGGACCAACTACCGCAAGATTTCCTGGACCTTGTCGGCCTTGAGGACGAGGTGTCTGAGTGTCGCGGCTTTCAACCCGGCATCGTTCCAGGCCTGTTCCAGACAGAGGCCTACGCGACAGCAGTGATCCAGGGTGGCATCGCCGGCCCGCTCAACACCGACCAGCAGACCAAGGTCCGCGTACGCATGGAACGGCAGAAGGCCCTCACCCGCGAGGATCCGCCACCGCTCAAGGTGTGGATGATCCTGGGCGAAGCGGCCCTACGACAGCAGGTGGGCGGGGCGGCAGTACTGCACGAACAGCTGCTCCATCTGGTACAGGTAGCGCAGCTTCCGAACGTGACTTTGCAGGTACTACCCTTCGCAGCAGGGGCCTGCCCAGGCGGACCGTACCCCTTCCTGATCTACAGCTTCCCTCCACCGGCAGAGCTCGAAGTGGCCCTGCTGGAGAACTTCGCGAGCCACGCCTACCTGGAGTCCCGGGAAGACACGGTTCGGCTGAGCAGCGCCTTCGACCACCTCAGAGCCTCAGCCCTCAGCGCTCTGGACTCCGAGGCACGGATCATCCAGATCGCCGAGGAACTGACCGATCCCTAAGGACGAACAGCGCATGCCGTCGCACCGAACCGAATGGTTCAAGAGCAGCTACAGCGGCCAGAACGGGGAGTGCCTGGAAGCCCGAGTGACAGCGCACAGGGTCAACGTCCGGGATTCGAAAGCCATACCCGGCCCCTCGCTCGCCTTCAGTCCCACTTCTTGGAACGCATTCCTCCAGGCTCTCGGCGCGAATGCAGATGCCCTGCTCCATGCAGACCCCGGGACATGACATCGAGGCCATCAGCCTGGCGGCAGCGATGAAGCGGAGCGGAGTTGCGCGACGCTCATGCCGCAGCATCACACAACCCCGCCACAGGAGCCGTCTCTGATTGATCAGCTGATGACCTGGTAGCCACCCCAGCCGTCACTGATCTTGCTCATGGCCCCGGCTCCGCCGCTGCCCATCTTGGTGTAGGCCACATACGCGGACCACGGGGGCGTGACCCCTTCGACCGAAGTTCCTGGCGCGCGGCGGCGTCAACGACTGGTCGGCCGGCGACCGGGCCCCCTTCAAGGCAACCCCGGCCACCCCGCGCTCATGTCACAGATGCCGCCACCGCTCCGACACCCACAGCACGACGGGGCCGCCGCCCTGGTCGTTTCGCCGACTTCAAAGCGGGCCACCGCGTCCAGCCACGCCCACTCCCAGGCAGCCCCACCCGTAAGCCCCGAGAGCAGCGGATCATCCGAGCCGAATCATGCGAGTCGATTTCTCCCGCAAGAATTGTTGACGATCTTCCGCATCCTGCGCCCGGTATTCCGTAAGGGTGATTTCCTCCGGGTCGATACCATGCTCGTCCCAGCGCCCTTCTTGCACAAACCCGAAGAAAGCCCGCAACGCCTCGTTTCCGAGCTCCAGAGGATGGAAGCCGAGCGCGACATCCGTCGACAGCGCCCAGAAACCCTGCTCAAACTCCAGCTGCACGCCTTCGTTCTCGACCACACCACCCTCGTACGAGAGACTGACAGATCGAGCCAGGTGCCCGCGTTCCCACATCGCGAATGCCGCCCAGTCGATCGCGCTGTCCATAAACACAGCAAATGCGTTCCGGTCTCCTCCTACGCGACGCACATCACTTGACATGTCGCTAGGTTTACCCTGACGGAGATCCAGCGAGGTGACGAGTTCCAAGCCTTCAAAGCTACCTGCACACGCAACTCCCGGAAGCGGCCAAAGCGCCTCATCCAGTGTCACTTCCCTCACCGGTTCCATGCGCTCACGCAGGACGCTTTCAATAAGCTCCCGCGACGCAGAAGCCTGGTCAACCAGGTCGGCATGGAGCACCACACTGGGCACTTCGGACGCAAAAGCCAGAATTGAAACCTTTGATCCCACTCCTGCCCCTCCCTTGGACACCTACCCGCTCAACCGACACCCCAGGATATAACCTACTTACAGTCCGGGCAGAGCCAGTGATCAATTTCGACCGTTTCCATCCGGACGGTATCTCCCTTCTTGAAACCGTGCTGCTTCAGCTTGCTCGACTGCAACACGGCCCCACTCCTCGTAAGTTGGGGATACCCAACGGTTTGATTAGGTGTCAGCGACCCCGTATTGGTCTTGACCTCTACCGCCACCCATTTGCCGTCGGGCCTCCTTGCGATGAAGTCGGCTATGAAGACGTCCCCATTGCCGTCCAAGAACCTCACTTCGCTGGTGATGTTCTGGTACCCCTCGGACGCCAGCCTGTTACGCGTCGCGAATGCGCCCAGATCTCCATGGTCAATCCCGCTTACCGGACAAATTCCCACGCTTCCCGCATTGTGTACGAGCACTGGCTGAGAACCGACGAGCGCGTAATACGTATGTGGACCAGCGACGCTCAGGTTGTGCACGCGGGCGATCTGGGTCCAGCGTTTGATCGCCTTGATCTGGACCAGGGTTCCGGCAGAGGTACGAAGCCACTGCCCGGGCTTGAGGTCGCCGGCGTTCACCCACAGGCGCGACTCCGGTACCCAGAAGGGGTGGTTGTCGGTGGCGGTCAGCGTCTGCTGACCATCCAGTTCATCTTCAACCTTGATCTTTACGAGGTTCTTGACGCCCTCGCTCAGCAGTTCAGCGGTCACCTTCTGGGGCGAGGTTCTGCCCGTCTCGGGATCTGTCGCCAGGACTTCGTCACCGACCCGCAGGTCCTCGATGTCCTTGGTGGTGCCGTCGGCCATGAGTACCTGGGTGCCAGGCAGGAAGCTCCTCTTCACGCAGGACAGCGCCTCCGCAGCGGCGTTGTCGCCCTTCTTGACGAGTTTCGCCGCCTTTGCCAGCTTCCCCACCGGCAGTAGCCCCACCGCCGTCCATACACAACCGCTCACGCTTCCCTGGGCGCAGCGGATCGCGTCGCGTACGCCTATGAGTTCCAGGAAGTCCTGCGTCGGCTTGATCCATCCCAACGCATTAGCGGCGCCGCAGATGTCACCTCCCGGGTCTGACAGGCACCAGCCCTCGGACCACTTCATGAGGAGCTGGGTGTATGTCTGGTTTCCCCAGGGGTCGTACCCGCGGTTGCGGAGGTTTTCCTCGGTGGGAATGGGCACGCCAGGGATGATCTCGGGCTGCTTCGCCGTCTGGCCGCTGCTGGCGCTGTTCCCTGCGCCCCCTGTGCTCCCTGTGCTCCCGCTGTGGTCGATCTCGTAGAGGACCTCTCCGTCCCTGTCGTAGCAGGCGGTGTGCGTGCAGCCAGGCCCGTGCTCCGGTGTCCAGACCGAGTCCGGGTTGTCCACGCTGCAGCCGTCGCAGAAGAGACCGGTCGGGTCCGACTGTGTGACGGGGCTGTTGTTCGCGTAGCCGTAGCCGTTGAGGGACCAGGCGTTATTGCTGTCGAGCACAGGGTCGACACTGATGAACTGGCCGATGGCCGGGTCGTATTCGCGGGCCCCGACATGGGTCAGCCCGGTTGTCTCATCAGCGGGCTTGCCGAGGAAGGCCTTGTCGTCCGGCCAGGTGCTGGGCTCGTCGCCGCGAGGGGCTCCAAAGGGGGTGAGGTAGCGGCGCGTGGCGGTCTGGGTCGAGTCGTTCTTGACGGTCAGACTCATGGTGCCGTGGTGGTCACCCGCCTGGAAGGAGAGTTCGCTCTTCCCGGGGCTGACGGTTCGTATGGCGCCTCCGGCGTAGTAGCGGGTACCGGAAAGAGCCTTGTTGACACCGCTGTTGGAGACGGTGAGCTTCACCTCGGTGGCGCCGAGGTACAGCACGGTTTCCCCGTCCGTAGTGCCGGCGCGGCGGATGAGGAGTTCTCCATCCGCGTCGTAGACGTACTTGGTGTTGGTGGCCGGCTTGCCTCCGGCAGCAGGCTGACTGGCTTCGGCGAGTTTGCCCTCGCTGTTCCACAGCAGGGTCTGCGTCGCCTGGGTGCCGGGTCTGGTGGTGGTGTTGCCAGTCTTGTCGTACGCGTAGGTCTGCGTGGTGGGAGTCGAGCTTCCCGGGACCGTGGTCTCGGCCTTCGTCAGAGGGTGCGGCTGCCCGGCGGTGGTGCCGTACCCGTAATTGATCGTGGTGTTGCCCGAGAGGCCATGCTGTGTTTCGGTCTTGCGCTGACCGGCTTCGTTGTACGTGTAGCTGAACCAGTACGGTGCAGCCCCGCCCAGGTTCGACGTCGTGCGGCCCGAAGCGGCGCAGTCCGCGGTTTTCGGGGTCCAGGCCTCGGTGAGACGCCGGTGACCGTCGTAGGCAAAGCACTGGTGGTCCGCCTGGGAGGTCCCCTGCCAGGTCGCGGTGTCCGAGATGGCGGTGATGTTGCCGGCATCGTCGTAGGAGTACCTGAGGTCCTGCACCATGTAGCTATGGGTGTCGGTGGTGACGTCCGACTCCCTCAGGCGGCGGGTGCCATCCTCGTATTGGTTGGCGACGTAGACCTTCTTGCCGGCCGAGTCGCTGCCCAGGGTCTGCTGCTCCAGCATGCCGACGGGCGTGTAGGTGGTGCCGAGCAGATAGCCGGTGACGCCCTTGGCGGTGTCGAGCATGCCGAGGGGGTTGTAGGTGAAGTCGATCTGCTCGTAGGACTGCGCGCCGGTGGTGGGCAAGCCTGCGACGGCGGGCTCGCGGGAGTACTGGACAGTGCCGTCGACGTTGTAGGCCGTCTCGAACTTCAGGGTCTGCGGGACTCCCGCGGCGACGAGAGGCTCATCGGCGGCTGCGGGCAGTTGCACTTCCGAGGACAGGGCCTGGTAGAGGCTGTTGTAGGCGGTGATCTTCTGGGTGTACGTCTTGCCGGCGACTCCGCCGACGTAGCGGATGGCGTTGGCCGGATAGCCCTTGCCGTTCGTGACCGTGTCGAAGGTCCAGGTGGCGAGCTTGTTGGCGTCCGTCTTGTCGGTCTGCCACAGGTCTGTCTTGCGGCCGAGCACGTCGTAGCCATAGACAAGTTTCTTGTTTTCCGCGTCCTTGCTGGTCTCCAGTTGGTCAACGCTCGTGTAGGTCGACGTCGTGGTGCCGCTGTCCGGGTCGGTCACCGTAGTGGGGCGGCCCTTGAGGTCGTAGCCGTAGGACCACTGCTTCTGATCCGGGCCGGTGAGGGTCTTGGTCTGACCGCCGGGAGCGTAGGTGAACTTGGTGGTGGCCGGCGTGCCGGTGACCGTGGGGTTGGGGTACTCGCGTCTCTCGGTGACCTGCCCGAGCAGGTTGCTCACCACGGTGACGGCGTTGCCGCCGACGGGTGCGGTGGTCGTGACGGAGTCTCCGGTGTAGCTGGTCGTCGTGGTCCAACGGGTGGTGCTGTAGGTCTTGGTCACCACCTGGGTCGGCCGGCCGGTCCCGTCGTAGCTGGTGTCGGTGTGCAGCGGAGCCGAGCCGCCTGCCGTGCCGACGAGCGTGCCGGACGGGGCGGTGGAGTCCCACAGGTCGGCGTTGGTCTCGACCGCCAGGCCGCGGTCGTCGTACAGGGTCTCGTTGACGACTCTGCCACCGCGTGGTGAGGGGGCCTGGGTCTGACGCGGACGCTGGAGCGCGTCAAAGATCTCGTAGCCGGTGTTGTACTGGGTCTTGCCGAGCGTCGACGTGGAGAGCCACGACGGGGCGGTGTTGGAGATGCTGTAGCCGAACTTGTAGTTGCCGCCCTGGCTCAGGACTCGGGACCGGTTGGGCAGCCACGCCTCGGTCAGCCGGCCGAGGCTGTCGTAGGCCTGCTCGGTGACACGGTTGTTGGGGTCCGTGGTCTTCACCGGGAGGCCGCGGGCGGCGTCCATGACCATGACCGTCTTGTGGTCCTTGGCGTTGAGGACCTCCATCTGGGTCAGCGGACCGGCTGCCGTCGGGGTGTAGGTGGTGAGGGTTCGGTTCCCGAGGTTGTTCGTGACCGCGGTCGCGCGGCCGAGGGTGTCGTACTCGGTCTCGGTGACCTTCTCCCAGACCGGGTTGTCCGATGCGTCATAGCGGTTGACGCGACCGATCCAGCGAACCGCGCCCTTGGTGGGCACCTGGGTCGCCGACCATGTGGTGCTGTCGTACGAGGTGGCGGTGTCGGCGATGACGTCACCAGGACGTGAGTCGTCGGCCGGGAGGTCGAGCACGCTCGTGGCCACGCTGCACGCCTTGGCGACCGTCTGCTCACGGGAGACCAACGCGGTGAGTCCCGCGGTGGGGTTGCGGGCGTACCAGGTCCGGGTGCAGACCTCGTCACCCGAGGCTTCCGTGCCGGAGTCCTGGACCGTCTCCGGCATGCCGTAGTCGTCGAAGGTCGTCTGCGTGGTACGCGTCTTGTCCGTAGGGCTGACGCCGGACGTCACTCGGGTACGGGCGTGGCTGGCCTGAGTGCGTACGTAGTAGGCCTCGGTGTCGGCGTACGACTTGTGCTGCGTGGCGGTCTTCTTCGACCAGGGATCGTTGATCTTCCCGGAGACCTCGTCGGTGCCCTCGTAGGTGACCTGCTCACGGGTCTGGCCGGCGTACTGGTCCAGGTCGGTGATCTTCGGGGCCTTGATCCCGGTGACCTCCGCGGTACGCGTGGAGCCGTCCTTCTGTTTGTCGCCGTGCATACCGCGCAGGTACACGGTGACGTCCTTGGACTTCGGCCCTGTGTCGTCGCCCACGGTGTGCGTGACCTTCTCGAAGCCCCGCCAGACGGACCACGTGCGTTCCTTCTCGGGCGTCATGGGGTCGTCGTTGTAGTGCCACGCGCCGCCGCCGGAGTAGTCGTAGTGGTGGTTGACTGCCAGGGTGCCGCCGTAAGCGGAGGCGAGGCGTACATCGGATACGGGGTACTTCTGGAACCAGTCGAGCTGAGGGACGGAACCCCCGTTGGGCGACCAGTAGACCGGGTAGCAGCGCTTCGTGTTCTTGTCCTCGGCCGGCTTGGTCATGCCCGCGGTGCACTCGGCGGGCATGTAGTCGACCGTGGTCTGCTGACCGGTCTCGGAGACGACCGTGGACAGGCGTGGCTTGCCCAGCGGCAGGATGTTGTCAGCCGTGCCGTCGACACGGTTCTTGAACATCTGGTGGCCGAACTTGAGGGCCGGGAGCGAGATGTCCGTGCCGTACGTCCCCGTGCGCTGCAGTTCGTCGAGCCACAAGGACTGGTCCGACGAGTCGCCGACCTCACCCGGGTCGAGGTAGAGGTGCTTGAGCTTCCAGGAGTCGACCTGGTCGAAGGCCGGGGTGCTGAGCTTGGTGTTCCAGAAGTACGTCTCGACGCCGGTCAGCCGCTTGCGGGTGAAGAAGGTGGGGCTGCTCAAGCCGGTGCACGCGTCCCCTTCCTTGCAGATCGCGTCATAGGGCACGTCCGGCCAGTTGGTGCGGTGTTCCTCGTCCAGGGTGTCGCAGCCGGGAGAGGCAGCCAGGCAGCGCTCGGCGACGGAGAAGGTGACCTTGTTGGATGCGGCCGGCGTGGCGCTGAACAGGGCGCCGGCGCGCTGGCCGTAACGGATCTCCTTGAGGTAGCCGCCACGCACATATTCCGTGCCTGGCGAGTCGACACCGTTCTTGGCGTAGAAGTTCTTCTCCGCGGCGTACCAGTAGGTCATGGCGTTGCCGTAGGTGTCCTCGACCATGTCGAGGTTCCACCGCCAGGCCTGGATGTCCCACCGCCCGGCGAAGCTGGTGCCGCCCGCGTAACCCGGCTCGCCCTCGTCGTCGCCGAAGACCGGCACGGTCCACACGGAGTTGGTGCGCTCGCCGCTCGGTGCGCCGGGCAGCTTGTGCAGGCCGAAGGTGTACCGGGTGCCGTCGCCGGTGGTCACACGCCAGTACTCGCCGCTGCTGTCGCCGTTGCCGAGGGCGGTGTCGGTCAGGTGCTCGACCTTGGACGCGTCGTCGTTCTTCAGCCGCCACTCACCGCTGGTGTCGTCCTTGACCAGCTCGGAGGCCTTGCCGTTGAGCACGAGCGAGGCGTTGGTGTACTTCCAACAAAGGTCGAACTTGTCCGTCTGGCCGTCGTCGTCGCACGAGCCGTACTTGCGCTCGATGTAGGAGGAGGTCAGGTCGAACCCTTCTCCCACCAGCGATCCCTGATTGTTGGTGTTCGCGGTGCGCCCGTCGACGCTGCTCGAGTCGTACGAGAAGGCGAGGTCCGGCTTCGGTCCAGCCGCCGGGGCGGGGACGCCCAGGGGGTAACTCCAGGTGAACGAGCCGGAGGAACCACCTGCCTCCCAAGTGGAAGAGGCCGACAGCGGGGTGGCCTTGTAGTTACCGAGCCCTGAGGCGGCACCGGCGGTGACCGCCAGCACGGTCGCCTGGCTCGTCCGGGAAGCTGTTGGGGAAGCCGAGCGGTCAGTCCTCGAAACCTCGGCCGCCGACTGCGGAAGGCTGACGTCGCCGGTCACCCGGGTTTCCCGGCGGTTGTTGACGGAGGGCAGTTCCTTCTGGACACGGCAGGTGCGCTTGTCAGGACTGGTCAGGACGCAGGAAGGCAACTGAACCAGACGGAGCCGACCGCCGAAGTCCCCGCCTCCGACCGCGAACTTGTCGTAGTTCACGGCCAGTCGGGCTCCGCCCTTTTCGTTGCCCCTGACGGTGAGCAGTACCCCGTCGACTCCGGCTGCTCTTGCCGCTTTGCGGCCCAGAACCGTGACGGTCACCTCGTCGGCGACTCCGGAACGCTTGGACTTCGGGGCCGCGATGCTGACCGGCAGCGATCCTGCCTTGGCGCGGGCAACTCCAGTGGCAGGCACTTTCACCGTCACGGTGCCCGGCTTCGGCCACACCGAGTCGGCGGACTGTTCGTTGCGTGCGCGTTGTGCCGCAACCTTGTCAGCGGCTTCCGCCTTCTTCAGAGCGGCTGCACTCTTCTTGTCCGGCTTGGGCTTGGCGGTACTCAGATCGGCCTCGCGCGGAGCAGGCAGTTCCGGGCGACCGAGCGGCTTGTCCTGTGCCTCAGCCTGGAACTCGGCTTGTGTCAGCAGGCTCGGCAGCATTGCCAACGCAAGAACCGCTGCCGCGCGCCCCGTCCAGCGCCTGCGACCCGCCCGGTATGCAGCCTTCACGACCTTCTCCAGCCCCGTCGTCATCGTCTGACCCGCACCGGAATGGTGCGTGGATGTGCGTCCCTGCTCATGTGTTGCCTCGGGCGTAAGCGCCCGAGGCGGTGTCCGCATCGAAGTTGCGGCTAGCCAGTGGTTGGCGCCGGGTCCCCGAGGACCCGTTCGGCGATCTGGCGGCTCTCCATGGAACCGGCCCAGATCCGCAGTTCCTGCACCGCACCGGGCAAGTACTCACTGGGTGCGCCATCGGTGTGGCCACGGCCGATTGCGAGTTCGCCGGTGCCCTGCTGGGGCTCGGAGAAGTTCGGCTGAGTGGCCTCGTCCACCTGCTCCTCCGCGCCGATGAACAGGTGCAGCTTGCCGAATCGGGTCGCATCACCGTCGGCGAAATCCTCGGCCGCGTTGTACACCCCGGTGATGTGCACCAGTTCGTCCAGCACGGCCAGGGCAGTGGACAACACTTGAGTCTCGGAGGCCTTCGTTCCGGTGGCATCCACTGTGGCCCGTTCGAAACGCCACAGGCATTCCGGCTTGCCGTCGCCGTCCACGTCGTCGGCCAGCTTGACCAGCTTCAGCGCCCAGGACGCCTCGTTGCCGATCTTCTGTTTGGCGACGGTGACGGTGTAGCCGTCCGCCTTGCCGACCAGCTTGGCCGAGTCCACCCGTGCGAGGGCGCTGACGGTGAACGACCCCGTTTCATCGACCGCCGGCCCGGTCGTGGAGGCAAAGCTGTTGGCGCCGTCCAAGGTCAGCAACTGCGGTGCCTCCGCGAGTTTGGCGTTGCCGGCGAGCGTCATTCCCGCGAACGGGTAACCCGACTGCTCGGCCAGCGTTGTGCCCGTGGAGGCGGAGGCGTCCCAGGCCGCCATCAGCTCGGTTGCCGCGGCCTCGTTCTCGCGCAGCTCGCCTTCCCCGCGTACCTCGGCTTCGGTGAGTGCGCGCTGCCACACGGCGGTCTCATCGAGACGGCCCCGGAAGAACTCTCCACCGACACCGGATTTGACCGAGCGTGCCCACTGCAGTCCGCCAGACGCCGACCAGGGCTGGTAGCTGGACGCCGTAGCGGACAACTTGACCGGGTCACCCTGTGGTTGGCCGTTGACGAACAGCTGGATGGTGTCGTTCGTCGGATCGGTGTCGGGCAGGCCGTCGTCGCCCTCGGTCTTGAACACACCCGCCAGATGCGTCCACACCTTCAGCTGCGGATTCTGCTTCTCGGCGATGGAACGGATGAACACCGGACTCGTCTTGTCCTGGTCCGTACGGTTGAACACCCATGCCTTGTAAGACGACGAGTAGTACAGCGCGAACGCGTTCGCCGCGCTGCCGGGCTGGGCCAGCATCACTCTGTTCACCGAGGCGTCGGTGAGGTACGCCCAGGTCGAAACAGTGAATGAGTCGGTCGTGTTGATCGCAGGCGTGGACGTCGCGGCATAACCCTGCTGCTTGGCGGGGTCGGAGCTGTCCAGCCAGAGCGACTGGTCGGCATCTCCACGACGGGCCAGCGACGAGAACCCCGTCCCGTCGGTGTACATCGTCGCGTTGTGCCGGACACTGCCTTCGGTGGCCGTGTCCTTGGCAAGCTTCTCCTGCGATCCGGACGGATAGTCGTCGAAGTGCCAGCGCCCGACCGCGCCTTGGCCGGCTGCCACCTTGATCTTGACGTAGGCCCATTCCCCCGAGCCTCCGGCATCCCAGCCGCGTACATGCAGAGTCTGTCTGCCGGCCAGCAAGGGAACGATTTCTTCGTCCACGCTGGCACCGGTGATGAAGTCGGTCTTGGTCATTCCGGGCAGTCGCCACTCGAACTTCACGACGTCGTTGTCCCCGGAGTTCTGGGCGAAGTGCAGCTTGCCCCTGACGCCCGGGCCGCCCTGTGCGGCGCAGTCCTCGGTCGAGCACAGTGAGTAGACGCCGTTCTGCACCACGGATACCACGGGCGTCTTCGGCCTCTCCGAGTCGACCTTGAAGTAACACCAGGGTGTGTACGAGGAGAAGAGGTCCCCGGACGCTCCCGTCGCGGCGTAGTGCCAGTGCGACTGGGTGCGCGCCTTGACCCGGTACAGGGCCTTGTCCGCCAGCGACGAGACCTGAGCGGTTTCGATGGTGCCGTCCGAGTCCCAGCCGGAAGTAGGTCTGTAGGCACTCCAGTTCTTCGCCCACGTACCGTCGGTCTGCTTACGTTCCATCACCCACTCGGCCTGCAGATCACCCTCCGAACTGCCCGCGTTGTGTTCGACCTTGGTCTGAACCGCCGCCTGCACGTAGGGAGTGGCCCGGGTCACGATCGCTGGATTGCCCGAGGAGGTGGAGCACTGCACGTCGTCCGGATCGCCACCAGGGTTGCCCGGCCACACTCCGTACCGGGTGGGCACGCCCGGCTGGTAGGCGAACTCCACCTCCAGCTCCGCGTTGTCGTCGAACCGCTTCCAGGCGGTGACGTCCGACTCGTCCTTCGCCTTCAGCATGAGTGTCAGATTGTCGATCTTGCCGTCGGCGAAGTTCCGCACCGTGGACTTCAGGTTCTCGTCGGGCTCGTCCGGGTTGTCGTTGAACTCGATCCACGCGTTCTGCTGCTCCGGAGAACAAGCAGTGCCGCGGCCGGCCGAGACGTATCTGTCACCGACTTGGTCCCAGCCGTTGTCCGCCTTGGGCCCGCCCGGCCCCGGCCAGCTGCTGCCCGAAGAGATGCCATCCGTGCGTTCCAGGTCCACCCAGGCCGGGTTGCAGTCGAACGACCAGGTCTCATAAGCCCGGAAGGTGGCGTCGATCACGTACTTGCCGCGCAGTGCGCTCGCGGAGTTGAACTGGAAGTACATCCGGTTCGTGTACCAGGCACCGGTAGTGCACGCGCCCTCGGAGTTGTAGCCGCACCGGCCGATGCCGTAGCCCGCCCCGTCGAACATCCAGAAGTCGTCACCGTCGGAGGACAGGACGGTGCGGTACGTGTGTCCCACTCCGACCGCAGGGTCGATGTACACGGGGTAGACGGTCTTTTCGCCCTTCAGCACCTCGTCGTCGGGCACAACGGCGATGGTGTCGTCTCCAACCTGTACGGGCATCACGGCAGAGGCACTGCCGTCTCCCGGACCGGCAGCCGGGTTGGTCGGATCGTCTTCTCCGTCCTCATCCGCGGCTGCGCCCATCATGGTCTGGACTCCCGTGGCCTGGGTTCCGCCTGCGGAGTCCCACATCCGTCCCGGTGGGCCTGTGAACACCTCCACCCCGTCGCTGTTCTCCGCCACCAGGCCGCCGCCGACAGTGGGCCTGACCTCCAGCCCTCTGCTTTCTACTTCGAGGACCACCTTGTCCAGTGCGGGACTTGCCGCCGCTTCCGGGGTCTTGACGACGAGCACTTCGCGGTAGGACTCGGGCGTCGCGGTCAGAAGCAGATCGACCCCGGGAAATACCTCGCGATAGGTGGCCGTGTCCCCTTCCAGGACCGGCTCCGGCAGTTCGTTGCCCCACCCCAGGGTGAGTGAGTGGCCATCGCGGTCCCCGATCCGGATCATGTCGGAACCGGAGCCCTTGCCGGAGAAGGAGAGGTCGACCACGGCACCCTTGGGTGCGATGCGGCCATCGGCCCGCTTCTCCAGCGTCGGGTCGACCGGCTTCCACGACCCGTCAGAAGCCTCCACTCGCTGCGGAGTGGTCGACTGGGTCAGTTTGAAGCCGCCATCCGGCTGGGCGAACACCTGGGAGTACGCGGTGCGCTCTTCCAAGACCTCGACCGGCTCCCCGGCCTGTGCGGCCTGAGCCGCTGCGGACAGCGCGGCCGGTGGAACGACGTCCTTGGCCTCAGCCGTCGTGGCGGTGTCCGACAGAGCGGAGGCATGGGCCGCGCCGCCGCTTCCCAGCGACAGCAGACTGCCGACGACCGCAACAGCAAGCGCTGTCACACGCACCTTGCCGACACCACGGCGCCGCACGGGCACACTCATTCCCCGGACCCTCCCCCGCACTCCACGAAGTCGCCACCCGGGAGTCGCAACAATTTCACCGGGAGTCACAACAAGTTCAAAGGTGATGCACCTTATTCGCACATGGGGCGTACATGTCAACGACGAAGGTGATCACGATTTGGGGTCGACGGGCTGACGCCTCCTGATCAGCACCCCCGACCGCGAGCTGCTCGCATCCAGGTCCGCAGGCGGGTCCAGGCGTGTGGGCAGTCTCCCGGGGATGGATCATCTGGGTGTAGCGGTGGTGACCCGGCCCGGCGGCCGACACTTCGGTGTTCCACACCCGGTAGACCATGTGCCCGATGGCCACGGCGCTGAGGACCGCCAGCAGAACTCCACCGTTAGCTTCACCCTCAGAAGATCATCGAGGAGGCGCCGAGCGTACTGCTCGATGAGAAGACGCGGGCGGCCATGGGGGCGGCGGTTGAGGCGGCGCGGTCGTGTGGGCGACGAGAGCGACGCCACGCCCGCACTCCTCATCAGTCTGCGCCTCCCTGGGCGCGGGCCGATCGTTGTTGGCGTCGGCGACCTCCAACCGCAATCGACCCTCATAGCGTGGGGAGGTCCGCGAGGTCACTCGCCGCTGCTCGGGAAGCACAGCCGTTTCCTATAGGTTCGATCACATCCCGTTGGAGGACGGGCCCAGACCTACGCGTGAGGGAGCTCGCATGGCCTCCATCCACCGCACCACCATGACGCCCACCAAGCTGGAGCTGCTCACCTGCTGGCTGCCGAAGCAGAGCTGGTACGTGGGCGACGCAGAAACGCCGGAACTGGTTAAGGCCGGTGGGTTCCGTTTGGACGATCCGGAGGGGGCGGTCGGGATCGAGTTCATGGTCGTGGTGGACGCCACCGCGCAGGAGCCGGTGGCGTATCTGGTGCCGATGGGCTACCGCGGTGCGGCGCTGGAGAACGTTCCCGGCGAGGCGCTGATCGGTACCTCTGAGCATGGGGTGCTCGGCACCCGGTGGATCTACGACGGTGTCCGCGACCCGGTGGTGATGGCGCAGTTGCGCGCCCTCCTGCGTGGCGAGGCGATGCCGCAGCACCAGAGCAGGAGCGACACCCCTGACCCGACCGTCACCGTGCACGGAACTGGCCCTGACGACGGGCTTGACGTTCAGGTCAACCGCGTCCTGCGGTCGGCGGAGGCCACGCAGAGGTCGTCCGGACGCCTAGTCGCCGGGTGGACCTGGCCAGACGGAACGGCTGCACGGGGCGTACTCGCGGCCGTCGCGCCGCGGTAAGAGGTCGCGCGGATACCGCCGGCTCACCGTCCGGTACGAGCGAAAGGGCACTCACTTCCTTGCGTTCCTCGGTCTCGCCGCCGCGCTGACCTGCTACCAGAAGCTCACCAAACTACGGCCGGGCAGCCGCGGACAACTGCGACCACCGGCTGCCCGGCCATGATGCTCGATCCCGTGGGGGCCTGTCCCGGGACCATGGCCCTGGGTCTCAGGGCTTGATCACCGGCGCCTGGAGTTCGGTCACCCAGTCGTTGCGGTTGTCCGGGCATTCAAGGCTGATCTCCCGGGGGTATCCGGCTGACTGGTACCCGTTTTCGTCGATCCAGAAGGCCAGCGCCTGGGCCGTGGGCAGCACGGTGTCCATCGAGCCGCGGTGCACGATGGTCGCCGCCTGGTCGACGGGCGGCAGGTCGAGCACCCGGAAGGCGCCGTCCTGGAGCGGGGCTGCGACCTGGACGGCGGCGTGGATGCTGATCCTGCCACCGCCTTCCGGGGCGTCCTCGTAATAGGCGACACCGGGCCCCGCAGGCGTTACCCCGGCCGTGTCCAGGCGCCGGAACAGCTCGTCGTAGAGCGGCCCGATGACCGGGCCGATGTCCTCGGGCTCGTAGCTCGTGGCGGTTGCGGTCAGCTCCGCCACCCGGATCGCCAGGATGTTCTTGAGGACGACGTCGTTCGTGGGCATGTGCCCCTCGCTCTCGATCGACCGGAGCCTCGCCTCGACCTGGACCAGCCGCGCCGCCGTGGCGGCCATTGCGATCTCCAACTCGGCTCGCCGCAGCCGCAGCATGGCGCGCAGTTCTTCGGTGGTGACCTTCTCGTCCAGGATCTGCTGGACCTGCTGGAGGGTCAGGCCGAGGTCTTTCAGCGCGATGACGCGG
Organism: Streptomyces flaveus; assembly: GCF_014647675.1. Taxonomy (GTDB): domain Bacteria; phylum Actinomycetota; class Actinomycetes; order Streptomycetales; family Streptomycetaceae; genus Streptomyces; species Streptomyces flaveus. The sequence continues at coordinate 562,973 of NZ_BMPQ01000001.1, forward strand.
TTGAGGCGGGCCAGCTGGGCAGCCGAGTAGTACCGGTAGCCGGTGGCGGGGTCGACGTGGGCCGGGCGTAGCAGTCCAGTGGCGTCGTAGTGACGCAGCATGCGGACCGACACGCGGCCGTGCCGGGCGAAGTCTCCGATGGTGAACATGATGTCTCCGAGTTCAGCGCCTGACACGGTGTGAGGGTCAACAAGCCACTTCCCGCCCGGCACGCGACAGCCACGCTGACGGTAACTCAAGCGCCCGCACCCGTTCGGCATCCCGGGGTACGCCACGGAAACACCTGGGCACCCAGGCGAAAAGACCTTACGGTGCCTACCATCTGCCGGAATGCACAAAGGGCGTCTACGCAGTCACGACGCCCAGCTACTTCGAATCCTGGGATTGGCCCTGGCCACGCATGACGAAGGGACACCTCATCGATGCGCATCCTCCTGATCGGGCCGCCCGGAGCCGGCAAGGGCACGCAGGCGGTGCGCATTGCCGCGCATCTGTCGATCCAGCACATCTCTTCCGGTGACCTGTTCCGCGAGCACATCGACCAGGGCACCGAGCTCGGGCAGAGCGCCCACACGCACATGCGCGCCGGCCTTCTGATACCGGACGAGGTCACGATCGAGGTGATCAAAGAGCGCCTTGCCCGCCCGGACACCGAGCGCGGATTCCTGCTGGACGGCTTCCCCCGCAATCTTGCCCAGGCGGAGGCGCTGGACGGCATCCTGGCCGACTCGGAGTCGAGGCTGGATGCCGTGCTCGACCTGGAGATTCCCGAGGCCGAGGTGGTCAGGCGGATCGCTGGACGACGGCTGTGCCGTCGGGATCGCGAACACATCTTCCACGTCGACTACAGCTCGCCTGAAGTGGCAGGAGCCTGCGACGTCTGCGGCGGTGAGCTGTACCAGCGCGATGACGACCGCGAGGCAACTGTTCGTACGCGACTGGAGGTCTACCGCAGCGAGACGACGCCGGTCGTCGACCACTACCAGGCCCCGGGTCTGGTGACCACAATCTCGGCTCTCGGCCAGGTCCAGGAGGTCCTGGACCGCGCGCTGATCGCGATCGGCCATGGCCAGGTCGATGCCTCCGGCGCGTCGGGCTGTTGACCCCTCCGCTGGGAAGGTGCGGGGCTGCCGTCCCTGGATTCCGCTCCAGAGCCGCAGTCCAACGCATGCTGATCGCACGGGAGTCGGGTCTGGCGGGCTGAAAAGCCACCCTGCCGACACCCTCGCGGCACCCCGGCGGCACCCCGGCGGCACCCGGGCGACGACCGGTCCGCATCCGAGCCGCACAGGGTCCGCACAGGCGCGGACGCGGGCGGCTTCGGGCATTTCCGCAGGTGAGACCCGCGCCCTGGACGCTTCGTAAGGTTAGGCTAACCTACCTTGGAACCTGTCCTTTGGGCGATCCGCCCTGTGCGAAAGCAGTCACCACCATGTTCAACGCCCGTTCCGCCCACCCCACCCGCCGCGGCATCCTGGCCGCGGGCGGCGCCCTCGGCCTCGGCGCTGTCCTCGCGGCCTGCGGCGATGACGACGCGCAAAGCGGTGGTTCTGCGGACTCGACGGAGTCCGCCAAGTCCGGCCCCTGGAGCTTCAAGGACGACCGCGGCGAGACCGTCAAGACTGACAAGGTCCCGGCGAACATCGTCGCGTTCACCGGCGTCGCCGCCGCGCTCCACGACTACGGCATCGCCGTCAAGGGCGTCTTCGGCCCCACCGAGACCAAGGACGGCAAGGCCGACGTACAGGCCGGCGACCTCGACATCAGCAAGGTGACCATTCTCGGCAACGAGTTCGGCCAGTTCAACGTCGAGAAGTACGCCACCCTGGCGCCCGACGTGCTGATCACCACGATGTTCGACGACGCGGGCACGCTCTGGTACGTCCCCGAGGAGTCCAAGGACAAGATCGCCGCCCTCGCCCCGAGCGTCGGCATCTCCGTCTACGACCGCCGGCTGACCGAGCCGCTGCAGCGCATGATGGAGCTCGCCGAGTCGCTGGGCGCCGACGTGAAGGCCGACAAGGTCACCGCCGCCAAGAAGCGCTTCGAGGACGCCTCCGCCAAGGTACGCGCCGCCGTCAAGGCCAACCCGGGCATCAGGGTGCTGGCCGGCTCCGCGAGCCAGGACATCTTCTACGTCTCCACCTCGAACCTCTCCATCGACCTGGAGTACTTCAAGGCGCTCGGCGTGAACTTCGTCGAGCCCCCCGCCGACGTACTGAAGGCCAGCGGCGGCTGGTTCGAGAACCTGAGCTGGGAGAACGTCGACAAGTACCCCGCGGATCTCATCCTGATGGACAACCGCACCTCGGCCATCCAGCCCGCCGACATCACCGAGGGCACATGGAAGCAGCTGCCCGCCGTGAAGGCCGGTCAGGTCATCGCACGTGACCCGGAGCCGATCCTGTCCTACGACAAGTGCGCGCCCATCCTCGAGAACCTCGCCACGGCCATCGAGAAGGCCAAGAAGGTCGCCTGACCCGCCTGACCCGTCGGCGTTGCCGAACAAAGCCCGCCCCCTGACGAGAACTCAGGAGCACGCATGACGACGGCCGTAGCCGCCCCGTACCGTATCTTCTCCCTCCAGGTCGTACGGACGAGGCGGCTCAGCCCGTCTCTCGTCCGCGTCACCTTCGCGGGCGGCGACCTGCGCGCCTTCGCCTCCGACGGCCTGGACCAGAGCCTCTCGCTCTTCCTGCCGCACCCGGGACAGGAGAAGCCCGTCCTGCCGTTGGAGTACGGCGAGGGCTGGCGGGAGGCATACCTCGGCATCCCCGACGACGTACGGGCGGTGATGCGCTCGTACACGCTGCGGGCGCTGCGCCGCGACGCGCAGGGGCTGACCACCGAGATCGACATCGACTTCGTGCTGCACGGCACGGAGCCCGGGGCCGCCACCCCGGCGGGCCCGGCCTCCCGCTGGGCCGCCGACGCCAAGGCCGGTGACCGTGTCGCCCTGATCGGCCCGGCGGTCGCCGACAACGGGGCGATACGTTTCCGTCCGCCCGCCGACACCGATCTGGTCCTCATGTGGGCGGACGAGACGGCCCTGCCCGCCGCCGCGGCCATCCTGGAGTCGCTGCCGGCCGGGACCAGAGCCCGCGTCTGGCTGGAGGTCCCGCACGCGGGCGACCGTCTGGAGCTGAGCACCGACGCGGACGCCGAGATCACCTGGCTCGTACGCGACGAAGGTTCCCCCATGGCTCTCGACGCGATCCGCTCCGCCCAACTCCCGCCCGCACAAAGCCCGTACGCCTGGATCTCGGGCGAGGCCGGCTGTGTGAAGGAGCTGCGCCGCCATCTCGTGCGCGAGCGGGAGATCGACCGCCGGCGGGTCAGGTTCGTCGGCTACTGGCGGCTCGGGCTGACCGAGGACCAGCGGCTCGAGCAAGGAGAGTGACCCAGGGAGGGTGATCCAAGGAGAGTGATCCATCCCTCACGGACAGCCACCAAACGTCGCCATACGTGCAACTAAAGGGACATGAGGGACGAGCGAGAGCCAAGAAGTTAGGTTAGCCTTACCTAAACCACACGCTCTCAGGAACACCGCGCCCCACACCCTCTCTGTCCCCGGAGGAACCCCCCATGCGCTCGCACCTGCTCAATGACACGACCGCGGAGCGGTACCGCAGCTCCGTGACCGAAGGAATCGAGCGGGTGGCGGCCAAACTCGCCACCACCGACCGTCCGTTCACCGGCGTCACGGTCGACGCCCTCGCGCCGCGCATCGACAAGGTCGACCTCGACCGGCCGCTGCTCGACACCACAGCGGCCCTGGACGAGCTCGAAGAGCTCTACCTGCGCGACGCGATCTACTTCCACCACCCGCGCTATCTCGCGCACCTCAACTGCCCGGTCGTGATCCCCGCCGTCGTCGGCGAGGCGGTCCTCTCCGCCGTCAACTCCTCGCTGGACACCTGGGACCAGTCGGCCGGCGGCACCCTCATCGAGCGCCGGCTCATCGACTGGACCACCGAGCGCATCGGCCTCGGCCCGGCCGCCGACGGCGTGTTCACGTCCGGCGGCACCCAGTCCAACCTCCAGGCGCTGCTCCTGGCGCGAGAAGAGGCCAAGACCGACTCGTACGCCAAACTGCGCGTCTTCGCCTCCGAGGTGAGCCACTTCAGCGTCAAGAAGTCGGCGAAACTCCTCGGGCTCAGCCAGGACTCCGTGGTCTCCATACCCGTCGGCCACGACAAGCGCCTGCAGACCGTCGCGCTCGCCCACGAGCTGGAGCGCTGCCGCCGCGACGGGCTGATCCCGATGGCCGTCGTCGCCACCGCGGGCACCACCGACTTCGGCTCCATCGACCCGCTGCCCGAGATCGCCGAACTGTGCGACCAGTTCGGCGCCTGGCTGCACGTCGACGCGGCGTACGGCTGCGGGTTGCTCACCTCCCTGAAGAACCGCCACCTCATCGACGGCATCGAGCGCGCCGACTCCGTCACCGTCGACTACCACAAGTCCTTCTTCCAGCCGGTGAGTTCATCCGCCGTGCTGGTCCGGGACGCGGCCACGCTGCGGCATGCCACGTACCACGCGGAGTACCTCAACCCCCGCCGCATGGTGCAGGAGCGCATCCCCAACCAGGTCGACAAGTCCCTGCAGACCACCCGCCGCTTCGACGCGCTCAAGCTGTGGATGACGCTGCGCGTGATGGGCGCCGACGGCATCGGCGAGCTCTTCGACGAGGTCTGCGAACTCGCCGCCGAGGGCTGGGAGTTGCTCGCCGCCGACCCGCGCTTCGACGTGGTCGTCGCGCCGTCGCTGTCCACCCTCGTCTTCCGCTACATCCCGGCATCCGTCACCGACCCGGCCGAGATCGACCGCGCCAACCTGTACGCCCGCAAGGCCCTGTTCGCCTCCGGTGACGCGGTCGTCGCGGGCACCAAGGTCGCCGGCCGCCACTACCTGAAGTTCACCCTGCTCAACCCCGAGACCACGACGGACGACATCGCCGCCGTACTCGACCTGATCGCCGGCCACGCCGAGCAGTACCTGGGAGAGTCCCTTGACCGCGCTTCCTGAATCCGCGCTTCCTGAATCCGCGCTTCCCGAATCCCCCGCGAAGACCCACGACTTCATCGGGATCGGCCTCGGCCCCTTCAACCTCGGCCTCGCCTGCCTCACCGAGCCGATCACCGAACTCGACGGCGTCTTCCTGGAGTCCAAGCCGGACTTCGAGTGGCACTCCGGGATGTTCCTGGAGGGCGCACATCTCCAGACGCCGTTCATGTCGGACCTGGTCACCCTGGCCGACCCGACGTCCCCGTACTCCTTCCTCAACTACCTGAAGTCCTCAGGGCGGTTGTACACGTTCTACATCCGCGAGAACTTCTATCCGCTGCGCGTCGAGTACGACGACTACTGCCGCTGGGCCGCCGGGCAGCTCTCCAGCATCCGTTTCAACACGACGGTCACCGAGGTCACGTACGCCGATGACGTCTACGTCGTACGGACGCAGGCCGGCGAGATCTACCGCGCCCGCCACCTCGTGCTCGGCACCGGAACGCCGCCGTACATACCGGAGGCCTGTCAGGGCCTCGGCGGGGACTTCATCCACAACTCCCGCTACCAGCAGCACAAGCAGGAGCTCCAGGCGAAGAAGTCCATCACCCTGGTCGGCAGCGGTCAGTCCGCCGCGGAGATCTACTACGACTTGCTGAGCGAGATCGACGTCCACGGCTACCGGCTGAACTGGGTCACGCGCTCGCCCCGCTTCTTCCCGCTCGAGTACACCAAGCTCACGCTGGAGATGACCTCCCCGGAGTACATCGACTACTTCCACGCGCTGCCCGAGCGGACCCGCTACCGGCTCCAGTCGGAGCAGAAGGGCCTGTTCAAGGGCATCGACGGTGAGCTGATCAACGAGATCTTCGATCTGCTCTACCAGAAGAACCTCGGCGGCCCGGTTCCCACCCGGCTGCTCACCAACTCCTCCCTGAGCAGGGCGAGTTACGAGAACGGCACGTACACCCTCGGCCTGCGTCAGGAGGAGCAGGAGAAGGACTACGAGCTGCACTCCGAGGGCCTGGTCCTGGCGACCGGCTACAAGTACGCGGAACCGGAGTTCCTGAAGCCCGTACGCGACCGGATCCTCTACGACGAGCACGGCAACCACGACGTGGCCCGCAACTACGCCATCGACACCACCGGGCGCGGCATCTTCCTCCAGAACGCGGGCGTCCACACGCACTCGATCACGTCACCGGACCTCGGCATGGGCGCGTACCGCAACGCGTACATCATCCGCGAGTTGCTCGGCAGCGAGTACTACCCCGTCGAGAAGACCATCGCCTTCCAGGAGTTCGCCGTATGAGCACTGCGATTCTCGGGGCGCTCTCGCTGCGCCCCCTCGACCCGCTCTCCGACGCCGAGCTGCTGCACTCCTGGGTGACCCATCCCAAGGCGGCCTACTGGCTGATGCAGGGCGCCCGGCTCCAGGACGTGGAGCGCGAGTACATGCGGATCGCCGCCCATGAGCACCACGACGCGTTCATCGGGCTGCACGACGGCGAGCCGGCGTTCCTGATGGAGCGCTACGACCCGCGGTACGTCGAACTCGTCGGCCTGTACGAGCCCGAGCCCGGCGACGTCGGCATGCACTTCCTGGTGGCGCCGACGGACACGCCCGTGCACGGCTTCACCCGGGCCGTGATCACCGCGGTGATGGAGTCCCTGTTCGCCGACCCGCGCACCCGGCGGATCGTCGTCGAACCGGACGTGAGCAACACGGCCGTGCACGCGCTGAACGAGGCCGTCGGCTTTGTGCCCGTACGCGAGATCCAGAAGCCGGAGAAGCGCGCGCTGCTGTCCTTCTGCACGCGGGCGCACTTCTTTAAAAAGCACAGCCTGGCTTCTCGAGGAGTGGCGATATGACCCTGACCACCGACACCGCAACCGCAACCGGACCGCATCTGTCCGACGCAGTGGCGCACCTGTCGCCGGAGCGCTGGACACGCGCCAACCACCTCCTCATCCGCAAGGCCCTCGCCGAGTTCGCCCACGAGCGGCTGCTCACGCCGGAGGCCACCGACGACGGCTCGTACGTCGTACGCAGCGACGACGGCCTCACCCGCTACCGCTTCACCGCCGCCCGTCGCGCCCTCGACCACTGGCAGGTCGACGCCGAGTCGATCACCCGGCACCGCGACGGCAGTCAACTCCCCCTGCACGCCCTGGAGTTCTTCATCGAGCTGAAGAAGTCCCTCGGCCTCAGCGACGAGGTGCTGCCGGTCTATCTGGAGGAGATCTCCTCCACCCTCTCCGGCACCTGCTACAAGCTCACCAAGCCCCAGCTCACCTCCGCCGAGCTCGCCAGGAGCGGCTTCCAGGAGATCGAGACGGGGATGACCGAGGGCCACCCCTGCTTCGTCGCCAACAACGGGCGGCTCGGCTTCGGGGTCCACGAGTACCTCTCGTACGCCCCTGAGACCGCGAGCCCCGTACGGCTGATCTGGCTGGCGGCGCACCGCTCGCGAGCGGCGTTCACGGCGGGCGTCGGCATCGACTACGAGTCGCTGCTGCGGTCCGAGCTCGGGGACGAGACGCTGAAGCGGTTCTCCGTCACCTTGACCGAAAAGGGTCTCGACCCGGACGACTACCTCCTCATTCCCGTCCACCCATGGCAGTGGTGGAACAAACTCTCCGTGACCTTCGCGGCCGAGGTCGCCCAGCAGCACCTGGTGTGCCTGGGTGAGGGTGACGACGAGTATCTGGCCCAGCAGTCGATCCGGACGTTCTTCAACAAGAGCGCCCCCGAGAAGCACTATGTGAAGACCGCTCTGTCGGTCATCAACATGGGCTTCATGCGCGGCCTCTCCGCCGCGTACATGGAGGCGACGCCGGCCATCAACGACTGGCTGGCCCAACTCGTGCAGAACGACCCGGTGTTGAAGTCCACCGGCCTGTCGGTCATCCGCGAGCGCGCGGCCGTCGGCTACCGGCACCTGGAGTACGAGGCGGCCACCGACCGCTACTCCCCGTACCGCAAGATGCTCGCCGCCCTGTGGCGCGAAAGCCCGGTCCCCTCCCTCCAGGAGGGCGAGCAACTGGCCACCATGGCCTCCCTCGTCCATGTGGACCATGACGGCGCGTCCATCGCGGCGGCGCTGATCGAGCGCTCGGGCCTCACGCCCGTGGAGTGGCTGCGGCGCTATCTGCACGCGTACCTCACGCCGCTGCTGCACAGCTTCTACGCGTACGACCTGGTGTTCATGCCGCACGGCGAGAACGTCATCCTCGTCCTCAAGGACGGCGTCGTACAGCGCGTGATCTACAAGGACATCGCCGAGGAGATCGCGGTGATGGACCCGGACGCGGTGCTGCCGCCGGTGGTCGAGCGGATCCGCGTCGAGGTGCCCGAGGACAAGAAGCTGCTGTCGATCCTCACGGACGTCTTCGACTGCTTCTTCCGCTTCCTGGCCGCGAACCTCGCCGACGAGGGCGTCATCGAGGAGACCGACTTCTGGCGGACGGTCGCCGACTGCGTACGCGACTATCAGGCAGCCGCGCCCGAACTGGCCGACAAGTTCCGGCAGTACGACATGTTCGCGCCGGACTTCGCGCTGTCCTGCCTCAACCGGCTCCAGCTGCGCAACAACAAGCAGATGGTCGACCTCGCCGACCCGGCGGGCGCGCTCCAGCTCGTCGGCAATCTGAAGAACCCCATAGCCGGGCTGTAGCAGCAGCCCCACAAGCAGGCGGGCGCCCTCAAGTACGGTCCCAGGGGGCGCTCGTCGTCATGTCCGCTCGGGACCAGCTCTCGGGGACCCGATGACAGAATTACCGTATGGCGGAAATCATCCAGAAGGACGGTACTTGGACCTTCGACGGCGATGCCCTGCACCTGACACCGGGGCGCGACAAGAGCGTGAGCCTGTTGCGCAAGACCCTGGGTGAACTCACCGTCCCGCTAGGTGCGTTGGCGGGGATCTCCTTCGAACAGGGCAAGAAGTCCGGGCGGTTGAAACTCCGGCTGCGGGAGGGCGCGGACCCGTTGCTGCAGGCGACCGGCGGCAAGCTCGCCGAGCCGAACGATCCGTACCAGCTCGCCGTCGACTCCGACCGCTACGGCGTCGCCGAGTACTTCGTGGACGAGATCCGCAACGCGCTGCTGCTGGACCAGGTTCCGGCCACCGCCGTCGACCGCTATCTGGTGCAGGGTCCGTCCGTGCCGCTGTCGGTGTCCGCCGGGGACGGCACCGCGAGCTTCGACGGGGAGCGCGTACGGCTGGAGTGGAACTGGAAGACGGAGGAGGCCAAGGCGGCGTCCGGCCCTCGCACGCTCTACTTCGCGGACATCCAGTCCGTGGAGTGGCACCCCGCGATCGGCCTGGAGAACGGCTGCCTGCGCTTCACCGTCCGAGGCGCCCCGACCAAGGCCCCGCCGAAGTACGACCCCAACTCCATCGAGCTGTGGGGCTTCAAGAAGGACCCGCTGATGGCGCTGATCGCGGCGGCGGTGCAGGCCCGCCTCCCGCACCCGTCGGCGTCCGTCGAGGACCGGGTGCCCACAGCGTCGAACGCCCCCGCCCAGGACGCCGAGCCGCCCGCCGAGCCCGATCACGACGCGCTACTGCGCCGCCTGCGCGAACTCGGCGAACTGCACAAGTCGGGCGTCCTCACGGACGAGGAGTTCACACTGGCCAAGCAGGCCATCCTGAAGCACCTCTGAGCCAGATACCGCGCCCCTAAGGAGGCCGCAGGCCTCATAGGGGCGCGGGGCTGTGACATATGCGGCTCCGCCGCGATGGGGGTCCCCCCGCTCGAGCGAAGCCGAGAGTGGGGGAGCGACCAGCCCCAACGAACCCGCAGCTTCGAACCGCCCTCCCAGCGGAGCGCTTTCGCGGCCAGCGCAGATCCTTTGAGACGGTTCCGCCACACTCCTGCCCGATTTCGGGCAGATTTCTTGCGATCACTCGCCCCATCATTCAGGATCATCGAGTGCACGACGAACTCGTTGATCACCTGACGCGCTCCACCGCCCTGAGTCGGGGCGAGGCACTGCGGGTGATACAGGACGTGCTCGCCTACTTCGACGAGACGACGGAGGACTTCGTCCGTCGCCGCCATCGCGAGCTCCAGGTTCAGGGCCTGGTGAACGCGGCGATCTTCGAACGGATCGCGGCGGACCTGAAGTACCGCGCGGTCGCACCGCCCGAGCTCACGCTCAGGCAGCTGCGCCGCATCGTTTACGGCTAGATCATCTACGGCTAGGGGCCTTCTGTATGTGTGGAATCGTCGGTTACATCGGCAAGCGTGACGTGGCGCCGCTGCTCCTCGAAGGCCTGCAGCGCCTGGAGTACCGCGGCTACGACTCCGCCGGCATCGTCGTGACCAGCCCGAGGACGGCCGGCCTCAAGATGGTCAAGGCCAAGGGCCGGGTCCGCGACCTGGAGGCCAAGGTGCCCGCCCGCTTCAAGGGCACCACCGGCATCGCCCACACCCGCTGGGCCACCCACGGCGCCCCCTCCGACGTCAACGCGCACCCGCACCTGGACGCCGAGGGCAAGGTCGCCGTCGTCCACAACGGCATCATCGACAACGCCTCCGACCTGCGCAGGAAGCTGGAGGCCGACGGAGTCGAGTTCCTCTCCGAGACCGACACCGAGGTCCTCACCCACCTCATCGCCCGCTCGCAGGCCGTGAAGCTCGAGGACAAGGTCCGCGACACACTGCGCGTCATCGAGGGCACGTACGGCATCGCCGTGATGCACGCCGACTTCCCCGACCGCATCGTGGTGGCTCGCAACGGCTCCCCGGTCGTCCTCGGCATCGGCGAGAAGGAGATGTTCGTCGCCTCGGACATCGCAGCCCTGGTCGCCCACACCCGGCAGATCGTCACCCTCGACGACGGTGAGATGGCCACACTGAAGGCCGACGACTTCCGTACGTACACCACCGAGGGCACCCGCACGACGACCGAGCCGACCACCGTGGAGTGGGAGGCCGCCTCGTACGACATGGGCGGCCACGACACGTACATGCACAAGGAGATCTCCGAGCAGGCCGACGCCGTGGACCGGTGCCTGCGCGGCCGCATCGACGACCGGTTCTCCACCGTGCACCTGGGCGGCCTGAACCTGGACGCCCGCGAGGCGCGCAAGATCCGCCGCGTGAAGATCCTCGGCTGCGGCACCTCGTACCACGCGGGCATGATCGGCGCCCAGATGATCGAGGAGCTGGCCCGTATCCCCGCGGACGCCGAGCCGGCCTCCGAGTTCCGCTACCGCAACGCGGTCGTCGACCCCGACACGCTGTACATCGCGGTCTCGCAGTCCGGTGAGACGTACGACGTACTGGCCGCCGTGCAGGAGCTGAAGCGCAAGGGCGCGCGCGTCCTGGGCGTGGTGAACGTGGTGGGCAGCGCCATCGCCCGCGAGGCGGACGGCGGCATCTATGTCCACGCGGGCCCCGAGGTCTGCGTCGTCTCGACCAAGTGCTTCACGAACACCACGGTCGCCTTCGCGCTGCTCGCGCTGCACCTGGGCCGCACCCGCGACCTGTCGGTCCGCGACGGCAAGCGGATCATCGAGGGCCTGCGCAGGCTGCCCGCGCAGATCTCGGAGATCCTTCAGCAGGAGGGCGAGATCGAGAAGCTGGCGGCGGAGTACGCCGAGGCCCGCTCGATGCTCTTCATCGGCCGTGTACGGGGCTACCCGGTCGCCCGCGAGGCCTCGCTGAAGCTCAAGGAGGTCTCGTACATCCACGCCGAGGCCTACCCCGCCTCCGAGCTCAAGCACGGCCCCCTCGCCCTGATCGAGCCCGCCCTGCCGACGGTCGCGATCGTGCCGGACGACGATCTGCTGGAGAAGAACCGCGCCGCCCTGGAGGAGATCAAGGCCCGCAGCGGCAAGATCCTCGCGGTGGCGCACCAGGAGCAGGAGAAGGCCGACAGGACGATCCTCGTCCCGAAGAACGAGGACGAGCTGGACCCGATCCTGATGGGCATCCCCCTCCAACTCCTCGCCTACCACACGGCGTTGGCCCTGGGCCGGGACATCGACAAGCCGCGGAACCTCGCGAAGTCGGTGACGGTGGAGTAGTCCGCGAACCCACGCGAACGGTCCCCTGTGTGTGCCACCAGCACACAGGGGACCGTTCTTTGCGGGAGCCGACGTCGCCCATTACGCCGGCTCGTGGCTGCCTCAGCCGGGAGCCGTCATCCTCCGGCCGGCAGCGCGTCGTGGGAGTGCGGTGGGCCAGTGGGCCAGGAACGCCGTCGCGGTGTACCAGGACACGGCGCCGCCCGCCACGGCGAACCAGCCGCCGACCTTACCGAGCGCTTCGCTGTCCGCGAAGCTCGAGATGGCGAGAAGCACCAGCGCGACGAAGAACAGCCCGTAGGCGCCCTGTGTGAGCGGTCCGCGGGCCGCCGCCCCGAGGGTGAGGCTCAGCGCGACGAGAGCGAACAGCAGGAAGAAGAGCCCTGCGGCGTTGTCCGACAGCGCGCTGCCTGCGGTGACCCCCCAGTCGCCCGCCATCGCACCCCAGGCGAACCACAGGGCCCCGAACCCCGTGAAGGCCGTGCCCGTGACGATGTCACGGTCGCGGAACGCGAACAGACCCGCGATGAAGAGCGCGATGCCGCCGACGTAGGTGGCCAGGCCCACGGCGTCGGCCGCCGTCACACCGTCGATCACTTCGGTGTGACCGAGGCCGAAGAACAGCAGGGTGATGCCGAGGGCGAGATGACCGAGGGTGGTGATGGTGCTTCCCGCAGTGACGTCGTTGTTCACGGCGGGGCTCCTTTCATACAGGTGCGCTTGCGCGATGCCCTATGCCGGAACCGTGTCGGTCCGACGACCGGTTTGTACCCTTCACAAAGACACAAACACCTCTACGCACGAGTAGGTTTATGCCGCGTCAGAAGCAGCCCGACACCCCGCCGCGCCGCGCCTCACCTGGGGCAACGGGAACAAGGGGACGCGCCAGGGAATGACAATGACCAGGCGTCACGGGATGACGATGACCGGCCGCTGCGCCCGCTTCGCGAGCCGCCCAGCGACCGAGCCGAAGATCCGCCCGACGATGCCGTGCGTGGAGCCGACGACGATCGCGTCCGCCTCGTACTCCCGCCCGACCTCCTCGAGCTCGTGGCAGATGTCGCCGCCGCGCTCGACGAGGATCCAGGGCACCTCGGCGAGATAGTCCGCGCAGGCGAGTTCGAGCCCCAGGACCTCGGTGCGGTGGTCCGGGACGTCGACGAAGACCGGGGGTTCGCAGCCCGCCCACACCGTGGTCGGCAGCCGGTTGGCGACGTGCACGATGATCAGGCCGGAGCCGGAGCGGTGTGCCATTCCGATCGCATAGGCGAGGGCGCGCTCGCTGGACGTCGAGCCGTCGAAGCCGACGACGACGCCGTGCTTGAAAGCAGGGTCACAGGACTGACGTGTCTCTTCCGCCGCGAAGGGCTCGGACGCCGTGGGATCGACGACGGGGCGCTTGCGGTCCGCGGGATCGAAGAATTCTTGACCGGCCATGGCTGTCTCGGCGTTTGGATCCTCATGGGTGGGACGACATGTGCTACGGAGCTGTGTCCGGGAATCTTCTTCCCAACCCCATACCCCCAAGGGTACGGCGGCACGCCTCCTCTGCCCAGATCCCGCGACGGCCGCGGGAGGGTTCCAGGGAGCATGCACGAGAGGGTGCCCGCAACGCAATGGTTGCTGCCCCGTACAGGCTGTTTGCGCGGGGTTTTGACAGGCGTGGGGCGGCAGTTGATCGGTTCGCCCCCGCCGCTCGGTCTCTTTTCGGCGGGCTCGGCGGCGGTCGGGCTACCACCCGCGGGGCGGATTCCGTGACCGGCCGGTCGAACAGGCGTTGAACTCCGATGAGCCACCGCTCCAGACAGGCCCAAGCCACCGTCCAGGGAGGCCCACCGTGCCCGCATCCCAGCCCTCCTCCGGGAGGCCCGCCGCGCAGGACTCCGTCGGCGACTCCGTGAGCGATGTGGTGCGCTGGGCGGCCTTCAGCTGCGTACTGGTCCCCGTGGTGCTCGTCGGGTACGGGACGTCCCTGGCGGGCGCGGCAGGGGCGGCCCTCGGCCTGGCGGCGGTGACAGCGGCGTGCCGGGCCCTGTTGAGGCGCTCCGAGCGGTTCGCGGCGGGCCCGGTGAGCGAGAAACCGGCCGAGAAACGAACAGCAAGTCGCCGACGGCGCATCAGGGGCGGTACGGGAGCGCACAGAGGGGGCCGGCGAGCGGCAGAAAACACGCCGGTCGACTGACCGGTTTCCGCTCACGCGCCCGGTGCTTTTCAGCCAACTTCTGGCTCCCGCGCATTCGTTGGCCGAAGGGGTCTCCACCCCTCGTTCGACCTGCACCGAAAGGGGCGCCAAGGGGCCTCGCACCCTACGGGGACCGGCCACGCATGCGAGGCGCACTTCCCTGTACGGCCCACGAGTGCAACGCTTCGTGATCGAATGCTTCACGCCAAGTTGTCATGTCGACAATGTGCCGAGTGCTGAACTGGTCACGTAGGTACCACGGGACACAGTAGATTCGATCATGCTGTCTTACGGCGGGGGACTCGTGCAGGACCAAGGGGAAACGTGCAGGAGCGACACAACCGAGGAGCCGCGACCACCGAGGGGGGCTTAGCAGTATGAGCCACGACTCCGCTGCCGCGCCGGAAGCCGCGGCCCGGAAACTTTCCGGGCGACGCCGCAAGGAGATCGTCGCGGTGCTGCTGTTCAGCGGCGGCCCCATCTTTGAGAGTTCCATTCCACTGTCGGTGTTCGGGATCGACCGCCAGGACGCCGGCGTACCGCGCTACAGGCTGCTTGTCTGCGCCGGGGAGGAGGGGCCCCTGCGGACCACCGGGGGGCTCGAACTCACCGCGCCCCAGGGGCTGGAGGCGATATCCAGGGCAGGCACGGTCGTCGTGCCTGCCTGGCGATCGATCACCTCCCCGCCGCCGGAGGAGGCGCTCGACGCACTGCGCCGGGCGCACGAGGAGGGTGCCCGCATAGTCGGGCTGTGCACCGGCGCCTTCGTACTCGCAGCGGCAGGTCTGCTGGACGGTCGTCCCGCGACCACCCACTGGATGTACGCGCCGACGCTGGCCAAGCGCTATCCGTCCGTCCACGTCGATCCCCGCGAACTGTTCGTGGACGACGGCGACGTACTGACATCGGCGGGTACGGCGGCGGGCATAGACCTCTGTCTGCACATCGTGCGGACAGACCACGGAAACGAAGCAGCCGGAGCGCTGGCCCGCCGCCTGGTGGTCCCGCCCCGGCGCAGCGGCGGCCAGGAGCGCTACCTCGATCGGTCTTTACCAGAGGAGATCGGCGCCGACCCGCTCGCGGAGGTCGTCGCCTGGGCGCTGGAGCATCTCCACGAGCAGTTCGACGTGGAGACGCTGGCGGCACGCGCGTACATGAGCCGTCGTACGTTCGACCGCCGGTTCCGCTCGCTCACCGGGAGCGCTCCCCTGCAGTGGCTGATCACGCAGCGGGTGCTCCAGGCGCAGCGGCTCCTCGAGACGTCCGACTACTCGGTGGACGAGGTGGCGGGCCGCTGCGGCTTCCGCTCCCCGGTGGCCCTGCGCGGCCACTTCCGCCGGCAGCTCGGCTCGTCCCCGGCCGCGTACCGGGCCGCCTACCGCGCCCGGCGCCCACAGTCCGACAAGCCCTCGGACCCGGAGGGACCACCGCCGCCACCGCCCCCGCAGGAGTCCGCCTCGGTCCCCCCGCAGACCCGCCGCACGGCCGCCGCGCACGCCGTGGGCCCGTCGGCGTCCCTGTCCACGGAGCCGGACAGGAGCGGCAACGAGATGTACGCCAACGGCCGGCCGAGCCTGCCGGGGCAGCGGAGCGCGCCCTAGCGCTCCGCTGGGTTTGGCGGTTCGAAGCTGCGGGTTCGTTGTGGCTGGTCGCGCAGTTCCCCGCGCCCCTAAAAGGAAGGCCTGCGGCCTCCTTTAGGGGCGCGGTGTTGCACCGGACTTCGCCAAGGCCGCTCAGGCGTCGTAGACGTACAGCTCGCAGGGGTGAGGCGCGGTGTCAGGCAGCCTGCCTGGTCCCGCGCCTGCCACCGGGCATCGCCGGGGGCATAGGGTAAGACATATGAACGATCGCATGGTGTGGATCGACTGCGAGATGACCGGCCTCTCGTTGTCCGACGACGCGCTCATCGAGGTGGCCGCGCTGGTCACCGACTCTGAGCTGAACGTGCTCGGCGAAGGGGTGGACATCGTGATCCGCCCGCCCGACACGGCGCTGGAGACCATGCCGGAGGTGGTACGTGCCATGCACACCGCCTCCGGTCTCCTCTCCGAGCTGGCCGCCGGTACGACACTGGCGGACGCCGAGGAGCAGGTCATGGCGTACGTACGGGAGCACGTCAAGGAGCCGGGCAAGGCCCCGCTGTGCGGCAACTCGGTGGGCACGGACCGCGGTTTCCTGCTGCGGGACATGCCGAGCCTGGAGGAGTACCTCCACTACCGGATCGTCGACGTCTCCTCCGTCAAGGAACTGGCCCGCCGCTGGTACCCCCGGGCGTACTTCAACAGCCCGGAGAAGAACGGCAACCACCGCGCCCTGGCGGACATCCGCGAGTCCATCGCCGAACTCCGCTACTACCGCGAGGCGATCTTCGTCCCGCCCCCGGGCCCGGACTCCGACAAGGCCCGCACGATCGCCGCGAAGCACGTCCTGCCTGCGCAGTAGGGGCTGTGCCGCGCCCTCGAAAACGCGGGCGCGAGCACCCCTCGGGACCCTGTACACTTTTTCTCGGCCGGTCAGGAAGTCCACGCGGACAACCGCCGGGCATGGTGGGTGTAGCTCAGCTGGTAGAGCACCTGGTTGTGGTCCAGGATGCCGCGGGTTCAAGTCCCGTCACTCACCCTCGAAGACGAAGGCCCGACCTGCACAGACAGGCCGGGCCTTCGTCGTTCTCCAGTACCCCGGGACGGGGGCGCCCCTCACGACGAGTCGCGCTCCACCAACGTCGCGGGAAGCACCAACTGCCGCTTGTCCAGGCCTCGCGAGACCGCAGGCCGGCGGTCCGCGATCTCGTCGAGCAGGAGGTCGAGCATCGCGCGGCCCATGTCCTCGATCGGCTGGCGGACGCTGGTCAGCGGCGGGTCCATGTGGCGGGCGATGGCGGAGTCGTCGTAGCCGACGAGGGCCACGTCGTCGGGTGTGCGGCGGCCGGCCTCGCGCAGGACCTGGCGGGCGCCGGCCGCCATGACGTCGGAGCCAGCGAAGACGGCGTCCAGGGCGGGGCGGCGGGCGAGCAGCTCCGTCATCGCGCGCCGACCGCCCGCCTCCGTGAAGTCACCCGTGAGGATCAGTTCCTCGTCGACCTCCCGGCCCGCGTCGCGCAGCGCGTCGCGGTAGCCGTCGACGCGGCGCTGGGCGCCGAAGACGTCGAGGCGGCCCGCGATGTGGGCGATGGTGCGGCAGCCCCGGTCGAGCAGGTGCTCCACCGCGGCCCGGCCGCCACCGTAGTTGTCCGAGTCGACGGAGGGCAGCGTCTCGTCCGCGGATCTGCGGCCGCTGATCACCGCCGGGATCTCCAGCTGGGACAGCAGATCCGGCAGCGGGTCGTCCGCGTGGACCGAGACCAGCAGGACGCCGTCCACCCGGTGCGCCGCCAGGTACTGGGCCAGCCTGCGCCGCTCCCGGTCACTGCCCGCGAAGATCAGCAGGAGCTGCATCTCGGTGTCCGAGAGGGCCGCGCCCACGCCGCGGAGCATGTCCGAGAAGTACGGCTCCGCGAAGAAGCGGGTCTCGGGCTCGGGGACGACGAGGGCGATCGCGTCGGTGCGGTTGGCGGCGAGAGCGCGGGCCGCCGTGTTCGGGACGTAACCGAGCTCCGCGACCGCCGCCTCGACGGCCGCGCGGGTGGCGTCGCTGACCCGCGGGGAGCCGTTGATCACGCGGGAGACCGTGCCACGGCCCACTCCGGCTCGCGCGGCGACCTCTTCGAGGGTCGGCCGCCTGCCGCTGCGGCCCCGCGCTCCGTGGACTACCATCCCCTGCCTCCCGTCCGACACGGCTCGCACCGCGTGTGGCCTGGAATCTAACAGTGTCGGTCCGTACGCGGCTTCCGGCGCCCATCCACCGACTCCCGTACCGGACTTGATCGCTCCCCGGCCGTTAGTTAACGGCCCGATAACTGAAGACATATCTCGGCGTCTGGTCCCTTGACACCCCCGCGTCGAGCGACGAACCTTCAACACATCACCTGTGGGAGCGCTCCCACGGTACCTGACACATACACATCCCGCACGTTCCCCGCCCGAGCCGCAGCTTGATAGAACGGGCCCAACAGTGCAGTTGGCCGGGGGGTCGGCACGTCAGGGCAACAGGAGGACGCAATGCGCACGAATACCCGCCGGTCCCGCAGGCTGGTGGCCTTCGCGGCCATTGCAGCGCTGACTACAGGGCTGCTGGCCGGCTGTGCCGAGGACTCGGACGACGGCTCGTCGAACTCGGACGGTGGCAGCGACGGCAGCGGCAGCGGCAAGACCACGCTGTCCGTCGGCACCTTCGGTGTCTTCGGCTACAAGCAGGCCGGTCTCTACGACGAGTACATGAAGCTGAACCCGGACGTCACCATCAAGGAGAACGTCACCACCCGCACCGACGTCTACTGGCCCAAGACCCTCACCCGTCTGCAGGCCGGTGCCGGTACCGACGACATCCAGGCGATCGAGATCGGCAACGTCGCCGAGGCCGTGCAGACGCAGGGCGACAAGTTCGTCGACCTCGGCAAGGAAGTCGACAAGTCCCAGTGGCTGGACTGGAAGAACGCACAGGCCACCACCGAGGACGGCAAGCTGATCGGGCTCGGCACCGACATCGGCCCCATGGCGGTCTGCTACCGCAAGGACCTGTTCGAGAAGGCCGGCCTGGAGACCGACCGCACCAAGCTCGCCGAGCAGTGGAAGGGCGACTGGGGCAAGTACGTCGACCTCGGCAAGGAGTACATGAAGAAGGCGCCCAGCGGCACCAAGTACGTGGACTCCGCGTCCTCCGTCTACAACGCGGTCCTCAACGGTGAGAGCGAGCGGTACTACGACGACGGCGGCGACGTCGTCTGGGACAAGTCCTCGGGTGTGAAGAACGCCTGGGACGTCGCCATGGAGGTGGCGACGAGCGACATGTCGGCGAAGCTGAAGCAGTTCGACAAGCCGTGGGATCAGGCCTACGCCAACGGCACCTTCGCGACGGTGGCCTGCCCGGCGTGGATGATCGGCTACATCCAGGAGAAGTCCGGTGCCGCCGGCAAGGGCAAGTGGGACGTGGCGGCGGCGCCGACCGCGGCCAACTGGGGCGGTGCCTTCATCGGCGTCCCGACGGCCAGCAAGAACCAGAAGGAGGCCATCAAGCTGGCGAAGTGGCTGACCGCGCCCGAGCAGCAGGCGAAGGTCTTCGCCAAGCAGGCCAGCTTCCCGTCGACCCCGTCGGCGTACTCGACCCTGAAGCCGGCGGACGCGACCACGGCGTACTTCTCGGACGCGCCGATCACGCAGATC
The DNA here is from genome assembly GCF_014647675.1 of Streptomyces flaveus. GTDB lineage: Bacteria > Actinomycetota > Actinomycetes > Streptomycetales > Streptomycetaceae > Streptomyces > Streptomyces flaveus. Next base: position 582,460 of record NZ_BMPQ01000001.1, read on the forward strand.
TTCTCCGACTCGGCGAAGACCATCCCGACGCAGATCTTCGGCGTCAAGGACCAGCCGATCAACACCGCGCTCACCGACATCGGCATCCTGCAGGTCGAGCAGAAGGGCAAGTCGCCCGAGGAAGGCTGGGACGCGGCCACCGAGGAGATCAAGGACGTGCTCGGCCAGTGACCAGCTCCAAACAGGCTCTCGCGCAATCCGCGCCGAGCGCCGACGCCGCGCCCGGTGAACAGCCGGGCGCGGCCCGGGGCGCTCAAGGTCGCGGTACGCCGCCCCCAGGTCCCAGCTCCTGGCGCAGTCGGCTGTACCGCTGGGACATGAAGGCGTCGCCGTACGCGTTCATCTCCCCCTTCTTCATCTTCTTCGGGGCCTTCTCGCTCGTCCCGCTGCTGTATACGGCCTGGTACTCGCTGCACAACGTGCAGCTGGCCGACCTGGACAACCAGACCTGGGCGGGCCTGGACAACTACCAGAACCTGTTCTCCTCCGACTTCTTCTGGAACTCCCTGTGGGTCACGCTCCTCATCGGCGTGATCTCGACCGTGCCGCAGCTGATCATGGCGATCGGGCTCGCACACCTGCTCAACTACAAGCTGCGCGGCTCGACCGTGTGGCGGGTGGTCATGCTCACCCCGTACGCCACCTCGGTGGCGGCGGCCACGCTGGTGTTCGTGCTGCTGTACTCCTGGGACGGCGGCATGATCAACTGGCTGCTCGACTTCGTCGGGGTCGACCCCATCAACTGGCGTGAGTCCGACTGGGGTTCGAAGTTCGCCGTCTCCACGATCGTGATCTGGCGGTGGACCGGCTACAACGCGCTGATCTACCTCGCGGCGATGCAGGCGATCCCCGCCGATCTGTACGAGTCGGCGTCCCTCGACGGCGCGAACCGCTGGCAGCAGTTCCGCCATGTGACGGTCCCGCAGCTGCGGCCGACGATCCTGTTCACGGTGGTCGTCTCCACGATCGGCGCGACGCAGCTCTTCGGTGAGCCCCTGTTGTTCGGCGGGGTCAGCGGCTCGAAGGGCGGCTCCGACCACCAGTACCAGACGCTCGGCCTGTACATGTACGACCAGGGCTGGGTCATCGGCAACCTCGGCAAGGCGTCCGCGATCGCCTGGTCGATGTTCCTGATCCTGCTGCTCATCGCCGTGATCAATCTGCTGGTCTCCCGACGCCTGAGGAAGTCCCAATGACCACCAGCGAAGTGCCCCTCACTCAGGAGAAGGAGCAGGAGAAGGGGGCGAAGGGCGACCGGGGCTTCCGGCGCCCCCGGATCCTCGGCGCGGGCAAGCAGCTGCACGCGGGCCCGGTCACCTATGCGGTCCTGACCATCTTCGCTCTCGTCTCGCTGGCGCCACTGGTGTGGACGGCGATCGCGGCCTCGCGCACCGACCAGCGGCTCGCGCAGACACCGCCGCCGCTGTGGTTCGGCGGGAATCTGTTCAAGAACCTCGAGCGTGCGTGGGAGGAGGCCTCTCTCGGCGCCGCGATGTTCAACACCACGCTGGTCGCGACCACCATCACCGTCGGCACGGTCCTGTTCTCCACGCTGGCCGGTTTCGCCTTCGCCAAGCTGCGGTTCAAGTTCTCCAGCACCCTGCTGCTGCTGACCATCGGCACGATGATGATCCCGCCGCAGCTCGCCATCGTGCCGCTGTACCTGTGGATGGCCGACCTCGGCTGGTCCAACCAGCTGCAGACCGTCATCCTGCCGACGCTGGTCACCGCCTTCGGCACGTTCTTCATGCGGCAGTACCTGGTGCAGGCGCTGCCCACCGAGCTGATCGAGGCGGCGCGTGTGGACGGCGCGAGCAGTCTGCGGATCGTGTGGCATGTGGTCTTCCCCGCGGCGCGGCCCGCGATGGCCGTGCTCGGCCTGCTGACCTTCGTGTTCGCCTGGAACGACTTCCTGTGGCCGATCATCGCCCTCAACCAGGACAACCCGACCGTGCAGGTCGCGCTCAACTCCCTCGGTACCGGCTACGTCCCCGACCAGTCGGTGATCATGGCGGGCGCGCTGCTCGGCACGTTGCCGCTGCTCATCGCCTTCCTCCTGTTCGGCAAGCAGATCGTGGGCGGGATCATGCAAGGCGCAATCAAGGGCTGACCCGCCGCGCCTCCGCCCGACGGGGCCGGGTCATCGACGCCCCGGCCCCGCTCATCTCCCCCACTTACTCCTCGGCCCTCCACGACCCCTTATGGGAGCGCTTCCATGCCTGAGCCTGTGACCTTTCCCCCCGCCTTTCTCTGGGGAGCCGCGACCTCCGCGTACCAGATCGAAGGGGCGGTGCGGGAGGACGGCCGTACGCCCTCGATCTGGGACACCTTCAGTCATACGCCGGGCAAGACGGCCGGTGGCGAGCACGGTGACATCGCTGTCGACCACTACCACCGCTACCGCGACGACGTGGCCCTCATGGCGGAGCTGGGCCTGGGCGCGTACCGCTTCTCGGTGTCCTGGTCGCGGGTGCAGCCGACCGGCCGCGGCCCCGCGGTGCAGCGCGGCCTCGACTTCTACCGCCGTCTGGTGGACGAGCTGCTCGCGCACGGCATCAAGCCGGCCCTCACCCTCTACCACTGGGATCTGCCGCAGGAGCTGGAGGACGCGGGCGGCTGGCCGGAGCGCGACACGGCGCTGCGTTTCGCGGAGTACGCGCAGATCGTCGGCGAGGCGCTCGGGGACCGCGTAGAGCAGTGGATCACCCTCAACGAGCCCTGGTGCAGCGCCTTTCTGGGGTACGGGTCCGGGGTGCACGCTCCGGGCCGTACGGACGCGGCGGCTTCGCTGAAGGCGGCCCACCACCTCAACCTGGCGCACGGCCTTGGTACTTCGGCCCTGCGCGCCGCGATGCCCGCCCGCAACACGATCGCGGTGAGCCTCAACTCCTCGGTGGTCAGGACGGTTTCGCAGGACCCGGCGGACCTGGCGGCCGGGCAGCGGATCGACGACCTCGCGAACGGCGTCTTTCACGGCCCGATGCTGAGCGGCGCGTACCCCGAGACGCTCTTCGAGGCGACGTCCTCGGTCACGGACTGGTCGTACGTCCTCGACGGCGACCTCGAGCTGATCCACCAGCCGCTGGACGCCCTGGGCCTCAACTACTACACCCCGACGCTGGTTTCGGCCGCCGAGTCCGCCCCGGCCGGCCCGCGCGCGGACGGCCACGGCGCCAGCTCGTACTCCCCCTGGCCGGCCGCGGACGACGTGATGTTCCATCAGACTCCGGGCGAGCGCACGGAGATGGGCTGGTCGATCGACCCGACCGGCCTCCACGAGCTGATCATGCGCTACACCAGCCTGGCCCCCGGACTCCCCCTGTACATCACGGAGAACGGCGCCGCCTACGACGACAAGCCGGACCCGGAAGGCCGCGTCCACGACCCCGAACGGATCGCGTACCTGCACGGCCACCTCTCGGCCGTCCGCCGCGCGATCACCGACGGCGCGGACGTCCGCGGCTACTACCTCTGGTCCCTGCTGGACAACTTCGAATGGGCCTACGGCTACGGCAAGCGCTTCGGCGCGGTGTACGTCGACTACTCGACCCTGGCTCGTACGCCCAAGTCGAGCGCCCATTGGTATGCGCAGGCAGCTCGCTCGGGGGAGCTGCCTCCGGTGTCCACTGAGTAGGGGGAAACAGGGGGAACGGGGGGATGGGGCGCGGCACTTGAGGGGGGTGCCGCGCCCCTGGTCTTGAGCGTGGGCGCGGGCGAGGGCGGGGGTGATGGTGCGGCCGCGTGGCGCGGTGTGGTGCGGTGGATGCGGTGCCGCGCGGCGGACGCGGCGGTGGGTCTGGGAGGGTGCTGTGTCGAAAAGTGTGAGCACTTCTCCCTGCCGTGTTCACGCACTGCTCGATTGAGCGCCCGAAGGACAGTTTCCCGCTGTGTGTTCACGATTTTTGCGGGGGTGTCCCCGTCAGCGTGGTCGCCCCAATTCGAACCAGGTGGCCTTGCCCCGACCCGGACCGTGCGTGCACACACCCCAGGCGTCGGCACCGTACGAGATGAGGTGCATGCCACGGCCGTCCTCGTCATCGTGCGCCGCGGTGCGGATTGCGGGCAGGCCCGGGGCTTCGTCGTGGATGAGGATGCGGAGGCGGGCGGGGTCGGCCCAGCCGGCGTGGAGGGTGACGGGGGTGGTGCAGCCCTTCGCGGCGCAGGCGTTGATGGAGTTGGTGACGGCCTCGGAGGTCAACAGGACGGCGGCGTCCGCGAGTTCGGAACGGCCGGAGGCGGCGAGGAGGGTGCGGACGGTTTCGCGGGCGGCTCGGACCCAGACGGGGTGGGGTGGGAAGACGAGGGAGACGTCGGTGGGGTGAGGGTGGATGTTGGGGCTTGGAGGGTTTTCCATGAGGCTCCTTCGGGTTGGGCGTCTACGCGGTGACCAGGTCCGGGCCTCGTCAACTGGCTTGAGAGCGGGGGTACTTCCTCGTGACGCGAGGTGGTCGGGTTGATGCCGAAGATAGGGCCACTCATGGGAAAGTTACAACCGTGTACGGCATGCTTCCCTCTCAGGAGTGACGCCCCTTCAGGGCGATGGACGTCGGCACCATCCTCGCGACACACTGCGCAAGGCCACAGGGAGGACCGCATGCCACCGAGGACCAGCCCCAGCGAGCGTCAGCGACGCCTGGGGGCTGAGCTGCGCAAGCTACGCATCCAGGCGGGGATGTCGGGTGACGCCGCTGCCGAACTCATCCAGGCCGAGCGCACCAGGATCAGCCACATCGAGAGCGGCCGCGTCGATGTCCCACGCAACGGGCTGTACAAGTTGCTACGCGCCTACGGTTGTCCGGAGGGCACCTACTTCGACGGCCTGATGGCGATGGCTCAGGAACGCGGGAAGGGCTGGTGGGGCGAGTTCTCCGACACGATCGGCCCCGCAGCCCGGGACCTGGCGGAACTCGAATCGCGCTCGACCACTCTGCGCACGCAGGAGCCGCTGTTCATCCCGGGCTTGCTTCAGACCGAGGAGTACTCCCGTGCCGTACTGAGCGAAACGGAAAACGACCCCCAACGAGTCGACAGATACGTCGAGTTCCGCCTGGCACGGCAGCGCATCCTCGCCGGGGACACTCCCGTCACCTTCGACGCCGTTGTCCACGAAGCCGCACTTCACGCCCATGTGGGCGGCCCAAAGGTGATGCGCCGGCAACTGCTGCGGCTGATGGAGGTCTCGAGACTGCCCAACGTGACCGTGCGGGTCTTCCCCTACGAGGCAGGGGCCTACTCCGCGTACAGCCAGTCATTCGCGATCTTCGGCGGCGCGACGCCCGAGCTGGACACGGTCTACCTGGAACATCCGACGCACTCGATCTTCCTGCGGGATGGCGGCCAACTCGACGAGTACGCCAAAATGTTCGAGCGGCTCTGCAAGCTGGCCTTGGCTCCCGTCGACCCCGAGTCGGCACCGGAGGCCCACAAGTCCCGCGACTCCCTGAGCCTCATCCAGCACGTCATGTACACCCTCTGAAAGGGACCCCGATGCCGCAACTCACCTGGCAGAAGTCCTCGTTCAGCGGCGGCGGCGAAGGCAACTGCGTAGAGCTTGCGGCAACGGCCCCCGACCGCATCCACCTCCGCGAGAGCGACCACCCACACGAGATCGCCACGGCCACACCCCGCGCCCTGGCGAACCTGCTGTACTCGCTGAAGGCCGGGGGCTCGGCGCGTTGAGCCGCTACCGAGCGAAACTCGGCTAAACAGCCACCAACCGCACCCTGTTCCCGCACAGCTTGGTCATGTCGTCGATGTCCGAGGTGAGCATGGCGACCGGGCGGTGCTGCCGAAGAGCCATCTCGGCCACCACGGCGTCGACCGCGTACTTGTGACCATGCAGCCCGGCGTTGATCAGCATGGCAGAGGCCGCCTTCGCCTCTTCGTCGCCGATGGGCACGATCCGCATGCCGGACAGAACCCAGGCGAGCCGCGCCTTGTCCGTCCGGCGGTGGGCCGCCTCGATGATGGTCAGCGCGCTGATGACCACCTCCATGCCCCGCTTGCGCGCCTCGGCGACAAGGGCCACGGCTGGCTCGTGATCACCGACGAGCTTGGACAGGCCCTCGCAGTCGAGGACGAGGGTGCCTTCGTGGCTCAGCTTGCGGCGGGCCACTGGCCCTCCTCGGCGAACACCTCGTCGAAGACGCGTCGCGCCCGTTCCTGTTCCTGCTCGGAGATCGGTCCCTGGCGGTGCTCGTAGTCGGCCAGGTACTCGTCCAGGATCCGGCCGCGCAGCTCACGCTCCACCGCCTCGGTGATGAACGCGGAGAACTCCCGCTTGCCGACCCGCTGACGGATCGCCTCGGCCGTCCCCTCTGGGAGCGAGAGGCTGACCCTGGTGGCGGGGCCTTCACCAATGCTGTACGGCGTTTCACTCTCAGCCATGCAGCGAGATTATCAAACGAGTAGGAATACCGTCGACCGCAGCGGGTTCCCTGTCCTCAGTGCCCCACCAGGCAGAACAGTGATCACAGGCCGATCCTCAGCAGCCGCCAGAGAGCCCCGACCCTCGATTTCCGAGATCACAGCGACAGGCTCACGGCGTCCCGGTTTAGGTCCCGGATCTCGGGGAGTTGCTGGAAGCCGGCTGACTTGTAGGTGGCGACGGCGCCGACATTGAGGCTCGGGGTGCAGACGATCGCGCTCGACGAGCCCAGCTCCTGGAGTACGGTCGCCGCGGCGACGGTGATCGCCTCGCCGTAGCCGTGACCGCGATGTTCCCGGTGCACGCCCATCGGCTCGAGCAGCCCGGGCCTGCCCGGACCGGCCGACCACACCGTCACCGCCGCCACCGCGTCGCCCTGGTCGTCGTACGCGACCAGACACCGGGCGTCGGCGTACGGCAATCCGGCCGCCATCGCGTGCCAGCGCTCGTCCGTGAACGTCGACCCGTCGAACGATGCCCGCTGTACGGCGGTCCGCACGTGCGCCTGCTCCGGCCCGATCACCTCGATCCGCACGCCCGGGTCCTTCACCGGCCCCGTGAGGTCGCGGCGCAGCGGCGTCCACGGCTCGTCGACGCTCCAGCCGTCCTCGAACAGCAGATCTTGGACCAGTGCGCCCATCGGCGCCTCGATGTTCACCTTCCCCTCGGGCAGTACGCCACGCTCCGGCTCGGTCACGTCCTCGACCAGCTGGTGCGCCAGCTCCTCGTCCCGCTGAGCGTCCGGCGCGATCGTCAGCCGCAACAGCTCGGGACCGTCCAGCAGCCCGACGGCGAGAATCTGTCCGTCCCGGCTCCACGTCCGGACCGCCGCGGCCGTCGCCTGCGCACCGAACCGCCAGAACCAGCCCAGGTCCCCCGGATGCAGTTGCATCGGCGCCCCGTCGTACTGCCACTCCCGCAGCACGCCCACAGCTTCGCTCAGCCCGTCAACTCCCGGCTCACCCAACACAATCGGCATACGCCCGATCACACATCACCGCACCGACAGTCCGCACCTGGTTTCCGGCGGGTCGGCGTGGGGGGGGGTAGCGCCGGGCCGGGCTTACCCCTGCCGATCCGGCGCGCCCCCCTCCGCATGCAGCACCCCCGCCCCCACAACCCGCACCCCCGTCGCCTCCCCCGCCCGCACCCGCAGCGGTCCCGCGACCCGGATGCCGACCGGGGCGTCGTGGCCGTCGACGGACACGGTGACCATGGCGTCGTGGCCGTAGTAGCAGACGTCGGTCACCGTGCCCCGTACCGCGTCTTCCGCGGTGGGGTCGGTGAGGCGGAGCTGTTCCGGGCGGAGCAGGACCGTGCCGGTGCGCAGGCCCGCGGGCGGGGCGCCCAGGGACACGGTGCCCAGCGGGGTGCGGGCCGTGCCGTCGGTCTCGACCGTGCCGGGGAGCAGGACGGCGTCGCCCACGAAGTCGGCGACCCAGGGGTCGGCGGGGTGGCGGTAGAGGTCCTGCGGAGTGGCGCACTGGGCGACACGGCCGTCGCGGACGACGGCGACGAGGTCGGCGGTGGACAGGGCCTCCTGCTGGTCGTGAGTGACGAGCACGGCCGTGGCTCCCGTCGCGCGCAGCGCCGTCCGCACGTCGGCCCGTACTCCCGCCCGTAGCGCGCTGTCGAGGGCGTTGAACGGCTCGTCCAGCAGCACCAGTTGAGGGCGCGGGGCGAGCGCCCGGGCGAGTGCGACGCGTTGCTGCTGGCCGCCCGACAGCTCGTGCGGCATGCGGTCGCCGTAGCCTGCCAGGCCGACCAGTTCCAGCATCTCGTCCGTGCGGCGGCGTCGCTCGGCCCGGTCCACACCCTTCAGGCCGAAGGTCACGTTGTGCGCCACGCTCAGGTGCGGGAACAGCGCGCCCTCCTGCGGGACGATGCCGACGCGGCGCCGCTCGGGTGGCACATGGACGCCCGCACCCGGGCCGGTCAGGACCCGGTCGCCCACCCGTACCGTGCCCGCGTCGGCGCGCAGGAAGCCGGCGACGATGCGCAGCAGGGTCGTCTTGCCGCAGCCGGAGGGGCCGAGGACGGCGGCCAGCGCGCCCGTCGGCACGGTCAGGTCCAGTCCGCGCAGGACGGGGTCGCCGTCACCGTAGGACTTGGTGAGCCCTTCGACGTGCAGTTCGTTCACGTTTTCTTTCGCGCTCATGTCCGTCACGTCCGTCATGTCCGGTGCCTGCCCAGGAGG
>NZ_BMPQ01000001.1:591132-773416 GCF_014647675.1 Streptomyces flaveus
GCCGCGAAGGAGCCGGCGCCCGTCTCGGTCCAGAGGCGGGTGGCCAGGGTGTCCATGCCGGTGGGGCGCAGGAGGAGGGTTGCGGGCAACTCCTTCATGCAGACGACGAACGTGAGTGCCGCCCCCGCCGCCACCCCCGGCGCGGCCAGCGGCACGGTCACCTCGCGCAGGACCTGCCACGGCCGCCGCCCCAGCGACCGGGCCACGTCCTCCAGCACGGGCGGCGCCTGGAGCACGGCGGCCCGCGTGGCGGCCACCGCGACCGGCAGGAAGAGGACCGCGTACGCGCCGACCAGGAGCGGGAGTTGCTGGTACAGGGGGTACGCGTAGCGGACCGCGAAGAAGACCAGGGAGAGGGCGACCGTGATCCCGGGCAGCGCATGGCCCGCGTACGCCGCCTGCTCCAGCAGGCGCGCGCCGCGCCCCCGGTGCCGGGCGGCGATCACCCCGACGGGCAGGGCGAGGGCCGTGGTGAGGGCGGCCCCGGCCGCGGCGACTGTGAGCGTGGCCCACGCGGTGTCCGCGATCGCGCCCAGGTCCCAGCCGGCCGAACTGCCGGCGGTCAGCCAGTACGCGAGAGTGCCGAGCGGGAAGACGACGGCCACGGCCACGACCGCCCCGCACCAGAGGAGGACGAGGGGCCGCCACCGGCCCAGTGCCATCGGTACGGCCGGGCGGGCGGTGCCGGTGCCGGTCCTGGCGTGCCCGGCGCGTCCGCGCGTACGGGCCTCGGCGGCGACCAGGGCCACCGTCATCACCACCAGCACGACGCTGAGCGCGGCGGCCGGGGTGCGGTCGAAGGACGCGCGGTACGAGGTGTGGATGGCGCGGGTGAAGGTGTCGTACCGCATCAGTGAGACCGCGCCGAAGTCGGAGAGCACGTACAGCGCGACGAGCAGCCCGCCGCCCGCCGCGGCCGGTCGCAGTTGCGGCAGGGTGACCCGCAGGAAGGTCGCCGCCGGGCCGTGTCCGAGGGAGCGCGAGGCCTCCTCCTGCGCGGGGTCGATGCCGCGCAGCGCGGCGGCGACGGGCAGGTGGACGTACGGAAAACTGACCAGGGTCAGGGCGAGTGCGGCGCCTGAGAAACCGGCGAGTCCGGGGGCGGCGGACAGCCAGGCGAAGGCGGCGACGTAGCTGGGCACCGCCAGCGGCAGCGTGGCCAGCACCGACCAGGCGCGGGCGCCCGGCAGGGCGGTGCGTACGGTCAGCCAGGCCAGCGAGACGCCCAGCACCAGGCTGGCCGCGACGACCGCGGCGGTGAGGCCGAGGCTGCGGCCGAGCAGGTGCAGGGTGCGTTCGTCCGCGACGACGTCCCAGGCGTAACCGGGGCCGCGTTCGAGGGCGCGAACGGCGAGATAGCCGAGCGGGAGCAGGGCGAAGAGGGCCGCCACGCAGGCGGGGACGAGCAGGACGAGGGGTGGTCTGCGTCCGGCCGCGATACGGAACGGCCGGGCACCGAGCGCCTTTTGGACCGTACGGAAACGGGGTGGCTCCCCGCCTGTCCGGGACCGACGTGCACCGGGCACCCCACTGCTCGTGTCGGGGCGCCCGGACTGTGGTGTGCGCACGGTCGTCAGACCAGCCCGACGTCCTGGAGCATGGCCAGGGTCTCCTGGAGGGACTCCAGCTTGCCGAGGTCGATGTCGGGCGACTCGAGGGAGTCGAACGGCGGCAGGCCCTCGACGGTGCTGGTGACGCCCGCGGCCAGCGGGTACTCCTTGGTCTTGTCGGCGAAGTAGGTCTGTGCCTCCTCCGAGAGCAGGTAGTCGACGGCCTTGTGCGCGGCCTCGCTCTGCCCGGCGTCCGTGAGGATGCCCACCCCGGCCACGTTGACCAGCGCGCCCGGGTCCTTGCCGGGCAGGAAATGGAGCTTGGCGTTGACTTCGTCCTCGCCCTTCTCTGCGACCCGCTCGTACCAGTAGTAGTGGTTGACCAGACCGAGGGAGACCTCGCCGGACTCGACGGCGTCGAGCGTCGCGAGGTTGTGGGCGTACGTCTTGGCGCCGTTCGCCTTCAGGTCCTCCAGCCACTTACGGGTGGCATCGTCGCCCTCCAGCACGCGCATGCCGGTGACGAAGGCCTGGAAGGAGGCGTTGGTGGGCGCGAAGCCGACCTTGCCCTTCCACTCGGGCTTCACCACGTCGTGGACGCTGTCCGGGACCTCGTCCTCGGCGACCTTGTCCGGGTTGTACGCGATCACGCGGACGCGTCCGGAGAGGCCCACCCAGTCCCCGTCGGCGCTCCGGTAGGCCTTGTCGACCTTGTCCAGCTGCTCCTGCGGGAGCTGCGCCAGCATCCCCTCCTTGGCGAGGGCGCCGAGCGCCCCGGCGTCCTGGGAGAAGAACAGTCCGGCCTTGGTGCGGTCGCCCTCCTCCAGGATCTGCGCGGCCAGCTCGGCGCTGTCGCCGTAGCGCACCTCGACCTCGGTGCCGACGGCCTTCTCCAGCTTGTCGAGGATCGGCTTGACCAACTTCTCGTTGCGGCCGGAGTAGATGACGAGGGCGGAGTCGCTGCCCTCCCCCGAGCTGCTCTTGTCGTCGTCGGAGCCGCAGGCGGCGAGGGCGGGGAGCAGCAGGCCGGCCGCGACGAGCGCGGTGATTCGGCCAGCCAGAGGGCGTCGCATGAGGGTGCCTTCCTGCGTGGCTCGCCGCGACGCCGCAGGTCGCGTCGTCGGGCGGCGAGCGGCGTAGTGACGCTTTTTAGCCAACTGTGAACATGCTATGAATAAGGTAAACCTTGCCTAAGCGTCAAGGGATCTGTGTTATCGGCGGGCTCTGCCGGCGGAAAGGCGCGCACCGTGATCGACCCCTTCGGGCCCCTCCAGGCGCCGCCCACCGTTTCCACCCCGTCAGCCGCCCCGCCCGCCTCGGTCCCCTTTCCGGAACCGTCCGTACGTCCGCACGGCGCGCCGCTCGTACGCCCGTATGGCGTGCCGTTCGCGCGGAAGCTCGCGGCGTACGGCGACCGCGTCGCGCTGATCACCCCGGACGAGGAGCTCTCCTACCGCTGGCTGGCAGAACGCGTGGCCGCCACCGCCGAGCGCCTCGGCCCCGTACGCCGACTGGTGCTGCTGGCGGGCGGCAACCGGGCCGACGCCCTCGTCGTCCACCTCGCCGCCCTCTCCGCGGGCCACCCCGTGCTGCTCGTCCCCGGCGACAACGACCGCGCGATACGCGCCCTGACCGCCGCGTACGACCCGGACGTGGTGGCCCGGCCGGACGACCACGGCACCTGGACCCTCGACGAGCGGCACCACGGCAGCAGCCACACCCTCCATCCGGGTCTCGCCCTGCTGTTGAGCACCTCCGGTTCGACCGGCTCACCCAAACTGGTGCGGCTCTCCCACGAGAACGTCCAGGCCAACGCCGAGTCCATAGCCACGTACCTCGGCATCTCCGACACCGACCGCGCGGCCACGACCCTCCCCATGCACTACTGCTACGGCCTGTCGGTGGTCCACAGCCACCTGCTGCGCGGCGCCGGGCTGGTCCTCACGGACCGGTCGGTGTCGGAGCCGGCCTTCTGGGCGGAGTTCCGCACCGCCCGGGGCACGTCCCTCGCCGGGGTGCCGTACACCTTCGACCTGCTCGACCGGGTCGGCTTCGAGCGGATGCGGCTGCCGCAGCTGCGCCGCGTCACCCAGGCCGGCGGCCGACTGGCACCTGAACGCGTCGCACGGTACGCGGAGTTGGGGCGCCGGTCCGGCTGGGAACTCTTCGTGATGTACGGGCAGACCGAGGCGACGGCCCGTATGGCCTACCTGCCGCCGCACCTCGCCGCCGAGCGCCCGGAAGCCGTCGGGGTGCCGATCCCCGGCGGCTCCTTCCGGCTGCACCCGGTCGACGACCAGCGTGACCCCGGAATCGGCGAACTCGTCTACTCGGGCCCGAACGTGATGCTCGGCTACGCCGAGAGCCCGTCCGACCTCGCCCTCGGCCGGACCGTACGGGAACTGCACACGGGGGACCTCGCCCGGCGCGCACCCGACGGACTCTACGAAATCGTGGGCCGCCGCAGCCGGTTCGTGAAGATCGTCGGTCTGCGGATCGAACCCCAGCGCGTCGAGGCACTGCTGGAGCGGCACGGGGTCGCCGCGTACTGCACAGGAGACGGCGACGCGCTGGCTGTGGCCGTGCTGAGGAACAAGGCCGCCGACGGTGACCGGCTGCGGCGCCTGGTGGCCGACGAGTGCGGAATCCCGGCCCGCGCGATACGGATCCGGGTCCTCGCCGAACTCCCGCGGCTCACCGCGGGCAAACCCGACTACGAGGCCGTACGACGGCTGACGCGCCCGGCTCCGGAGGAGGTGGAAGAGGCGGCCGGGCTCGCCAGGGACCTGTGCCGTCTCTACGCCGAGATCCTCGACCGGGCCGATGCCACCGAGGACAGCAGCTTCGTGAGCCTGGGCGGCGACTCGCTGTCCTACGTCGAGATGTCCCTGCGGCTGGAGGAGGCGCTCGGCGGGCTGCCCACCGACTGGCATACGAAGCCGATCCGCGAACTGCGTGCCCTGGCAACTTCCGTGACGGAACCGGCAGGGGCAGAAGCCGGAGCCGCCAAACGGTCGGCCCGGTGGAACGGACGGCCCCGCACCCGTACCCGCGGCCCGGAGTCTCTGCAGCCCTCGCGGCCCTCGCAGCCCGCACGGTCCTGGCGCACCCGTCGCACGCTGGAAACCGGCGTAGCCCTGCGCGCAGTCGGCATCGTTCTGATCGTCGCCTCGCACATCCCCTTCTTCTCCCTCCAGGGCGGCGCGCATGTGCTGATCGGCGTCGCGGGCTTCAACTTCGCCCGTTTCCATCTCACCGGGGCCGAACGCAGCGCGCGCCTGCGGCACCTGTGGCGCGGCATCGCCCGCGTCGCCGTGCCGAGCGTGGCGTGGATCGCCGGCGCGGTGGCGCTGACCAGCTTTTACGACCCGGCCAACGCCCTGCTGCTGAACAGCCTCCTCGACCAGGGGACCGAACGTCACGAATGGCACTACTGGTTCGTGGAGGCGCTGGTCTACATCCTGATCGTCCTCGCCGTGCTGATGGCAGTCCCCCTGCTGGACCGGCTGGAGCGGCGGTACGCGTTCGGGGTGCCACTGGCGCTCCTGGCGGTCGGGCTGATCGGCCGGTACGACCTGCCGGACCTGGCACCCGCCCGCTTCCACCTCGGACCCACCGTGGTCTTCTGGCTGTTCGCGCTGGGGTGGGCTGCCGCGCGGGCGACCACCACGCGACAGCGGTCGCTGCTGACGGCGGTACTCCTGCTCGCACTCCCGGGCCTCTTCCACGACCAGCCGCTGCGCACCACTCTCGTGGTGGCCGGGCTGACGCTGCTGATCTGGGTGCCGACGCTGCCCAGCCTGGGCCCGCTCAACCGGATCGCGGGCATCCTGGCGAGCAGCTCGCTCTACATCTACCTGACGCATTTCCAGGTTTATCCCCAGGTCCCGGACGACTTCCCGGTCCTGGCGCTCTTCATCTCCCTGGCTGTCGGCATCGGGTACGCGGCTGTGGCGACGCGGGTGGTCAGGCGGCTGTGACGCCTTGTACCGCCGTTCCGCCGGTCTCGAATCAGCGGAACGCCGAGGGCGGTGGCGCCGGTGACGCCACCGCCGCCGCGTCCGTGACCGCCGCGGCGCCGCCGGTGAAGTCGGTCAGCGTTCTGCCGTGTTCGACCCTCGCGGGGTGCGGGTCCGAGGCGGCGCGGCGGGTCAGTTCGGCGATCGGGAGCGGGCGGTCGGAGGCGACGAGGACCGCGTTGCCGAAGCGTTTGCCACGCAGTACGGCCGGGTCGGCGACCAGGGCGAGCTCCGGGAAGACACCCGCTGCCGTGGCGATCTGCCCGCGCAGGTGGGCCAGCGGCGGGCCGTCGGCGAGGTTGGCCGCGTAGACGCCGCCCGCCTTGACGACCCTGCGGACGTCGTCGAGGAACTCGGTGGAGGTCAGATGCGCCGGCGTGCGCGCCCCGCTGAACACGTCCGCGATGACCAGATCCGCCCAGCCGTCCGGCACCTTGGCGAGCCCTTCGCGGGCGTCGACGGAACGTACGCGGATGCGGGTGTTCGGATCCAACGGCAGCTCGCGGCGGACCAGTTGGACGAGGGCGGCGTCGCGTTCGACGGCCCGCTGGGTGGAGCGGGGGCGGGTGGCGGCGACGTAGCGGGCGAGGGTGAGGGCGCCGCCGCCGAGGTGCACGGCGTGCACCGGCTTGCCCGGCGGGGCGGCGAGGTCGATGACGTGGCCGAGGCGGCGCTGGTACTCGAACTTCAGATACGCCGGGTCGTCGAGGTCCACGTGCGACTGCGGGGCGCCGTCGATGAGCAGCGACCAGGCACGCGCCCGGTCCCGGTCGGGCATCAGCTCGGCGAGCCCGCCGTCGACTGTGGCGACGACGGGTTGGGATGCCACCCGCCGGTCGCCTGACCGCTTGGCCCTCGCCTTCGCCCTTGCCATCAGGCCATTATCGGGGGTGCGGGAGAGGGAGGCTCAGCTACAGCGCCCCTTCAGGGGCGCGGGGAACTGCGCGACCAGCCACAACGAACCAGCACGTAATCACCGGCCGTGGCCTGCAGCACCTAACGGCAGTTGTCCGCCGCCTCGATCAAGCGAGCCGCCTCGTCGAGCGCCGCGCGCAGGACGGCCGGGTCGGTGGCGAGCTCGGAGTCCTCCGGGGGCAGGAGCCAGCCGGAGCCCTCGACGGGCGGCTCACCGGAGCCGGTTCCGGACCCCGCGTCCTCGCAGGCCGCGGCCTCGGCGATGAGGCTGATGCCCCGGCCGTCGGTCTGCGTGCAGGTGCTGCCCGGTACGTCCCAGGCGTCGGCCGTGCCCGGCGGCACCAGGAAACCGAGGGTGTCGCAGCTGTCGTCGTGCAGGACGGGGCCCACGGCCTCCGATGCGCCCCGGCGCAGGATGTCGACGGCCTCCAGGCCCTGCCGCGTCGGGACGGTGACAAGGTCACAGGGGTCCTCCGCCCCCTCCTCACCGCCGGGCGGGGCCGCCGTCGGGAACGGCGCAGGGGGATCGATGCTCTGTCTGGTCTCCATGCCGGCCTCCATCATGGAACCTCTCCTCGATCGAAGTCACCACATGGTTCAACGCCCCCGGATGTCAACGGCTACGGCGCAACTCAGCCGTAAAGGATGGCAGTTCATGGCAGATCACGGATGAGATATCCGGTTTGTAGCCAAACCTTGCGTGGTGGACTCGTCACAGCGGGTACGTTCTTGCCCGCCGGAAGCCCGAGCGGGGACGTGACCGACCCGAGTGGGACGTGATCAACTCGCCCTGGTTCCGGCATGGTTCGACGGTTCGCGAGAGAGGGCCCGGCCATGGCGTCGTCAACGACGACCTCGTCGTCCCAGTCACCTCGGCCACCGCGGCCGAACCTCGCCTTCCGGGAGCTGCGCGGGCAGCGCTCGCCGGGCGAGTTCGCGGCGGCGGTGCGACGGGCCGCGCGGGAGATCGGGGAGCGGGTGAGCTGCGACGCGCGCTATGTGGGGCGCGTCGAGGCGGGGGAGATCCGCTGCCCGAACTACGCGTACGAGCGGGTGTTCCTGCATATGTTCCCCGGCCGGTCGCTGACCGACCTGGGCTTCGCGCCCCGCTCATCGGTACGCGGACGCGGGGCGCGCGCCACGGACGAGGCGCTCCCCTCACGCACCACGAGCCTGACGTATGCCCCGCATGAGACGGATGGGGCGCACGAGCCGTATGAAACGCAGGACACGCAAGAGCAAGACACGTGCGGCACGCAAGACCCGTACAACCCGTACAACCCGTACAACCCGCAAGACCCGCACGAGTACCACGATCAGAACCACGAGGAGAGCGACGTGCAGCGTCGCGCATTCATGACCGGAGGCACCGCCACCGTGGCGGTCGCCTCCCTGGGCCCCCTGGGCCTCGCGTTCGGCGGCCCCGCCGTCGCCGCCGACCGTCCCGTGCACCGGGTCGGCGAGGCCGAGGCGAGCGCGCTCGAAGAGGCCGTACGGCAGATCCGGCTGCTCGACGACCGGCACGGCGCCGACGGGCTGTACCGGAGGGCGGCGGCTCCACTGCGGGCCGCGTACGCACTGCTGGACGCGGGCGCGACCCGGCGGGCGACCGCCGAGCGGCTGCACGCGGGAGCGGGTGAACTGGCCATCTCCGTGGGCTGGCTGGCGCACGACTCGGGGCGCTTCGGCGATGCGCGCTCGCACTACGCCGAGGCCCTCGCCACCGCCCGGATGGCCGGAGACCCGGCCCTGGAGGCACACGCCTTCTGCAATACGTCCTTCCTGGCGCGCGACGCGGGCCGCCCGCGGGAGGCGGTGCGGGCGGCGCAGGCCGCGCAGCGCGCCGCGCGTCCGCTGGGTTCGTCCCGGCTTCTGTCGCTGCTCGCGCTGCGCGAGGCCGGCGGCTGGGCCGGGCTCGCCGACCGCACCGGCTGCGAGCAGGCGCTGGCCCGCGCCCACGCGCTGTTCGACCGCGGGCCCTGCGACGCCGACCCGGAGTGGATGAGCTTCTACGGAGCGGCCGAACTGGCGGGCCTGGAGGCCCAGTGCTGGTCGACGCTCGGCGACTGGCCGCGCGCGGCCCACCACGCCCGGCGCGCGGCCCGCCTCCAGGACCCCCACTTCACGCGCAACATCGCCCTCTACACCGCCGAACTCGCCGACGACCTGGCCCGCGCCGGCCACCCCGACGAGGCCGCCACGGCCGGACTGCGCGTACTGGACCTCCTGGACGAGGTGCAGTCCTCCCGGGTCCAGACGATGCTCGCGGGCACGGCCCGGGTGCTGCTGCCGCATCGCCGCGCGACGGGGGTGTCGGACTTCCTGGAACGGCACGCGGCGATGGCGCGGACGGCATAGGGCAGCGGCGGTATGACGCGGGGGCGACATGCGGCGGGGGTGGCACAGGGCAGACGGTTTACTCGCTCCCAGGGCGCTTTACGTGGGCACCTGACCGTTACGCGGTCAGGTGCCCACAGTCGTTCCACGTCTCGATCGCGGGCTTCCCGTAGGCCCGGCCCTGCACAGGTTCGGCCTCCGGATGGATCAGGGACGTATCGGGGACGTATCAGAGGTGGATCCGGGATGGACCAGAAATAACCCATTGGTGAATCGCTCCGTCATCGCCCAGGCTTCTCCGGGGCAACCCATTGGGCGATCTCTGCGTCTTCGAGGACCGAGGCGCCCCGTTCAGGCGTTCGCATAGGTTGGACCTTGGGGAGTGGCGCATCGGCCACGGGGGAGAAGGGGGAGGGCGATCGGATGCGGCGGACCGATGTACCGGGCACCGAGGCGGTATCGCGCACCCGGCCCCGCTGGTGGGCGGAGCTGCCGCTGATCTTCCTGGTGTACGCCGTGTACTCGGCCGGCCGGCTGCTCGCGCGCGGGGACGTGACCACCGCCGTGGACAACGGCCTGGCGATCCTGCGCGTCGAGAAGGTCTTCTACCTCAACGCCGAGCATCCGCTGAATCGCCTCTTCACCCGCGAGCCCTGGCTCGGCATACCCGCCGACTTCTGGTACGCGTCGCTGCACTACATGGTCACGCCCGCCATCCTGGTATGGATCTTCCGGTCGCGGACCGTGCGCTACAGAGCGGCCCGCACCTGGCTGCTGGCCTCCACGTTCATCGGCCTGATCGGCTTCACGCTGCTGCCCACCTGCCCGCCCCGGCTGCTGTCCGCGAGCTACGGCTTCATCGACACGATGGCCCAGTACAGCGACTACGGCTGGTGGGGCGGCGAGGCGAGCGCACCACGGGGCCTGGGCGGCATGACCAACCAGTACGCGGCGATGCCGAGCCTGCACGTCGGGTGGGCGCTGTGGTGCGGGGTCATGCTGTGGCGGTACGGCGGCACGCGGCTCACCAAGGTCGCGGGGGTCGCGTACCCCTTGATCACCACGATCGTGGTGATGGGCACCGCCAACCACTACTTCCTCGACGCACTCGCGGGCGCCGCCGTGATGGGCGTCGGACTGCTGCTGACCCGGCCGGTGCTGCGGCTGGCGGACAGGGCTCGGGAGCGGTTCTGGACATGGCGTCTCACCTCGGCCACGGCACCGGTCACGTCGGACTCGACGCCGGTCAAGTCGGGCCCGACACTGGTCAAGTCCGGCTCGACACCC
Organism: Streptomyces flaveus; assembly: GCF_014647675.1. Lineage (GTDB taxonomy): Bacteria > Actinomycetota > Actinomycetes > Streptomycetales > Streptomycetaceae > Streptomyces > Streptomyces flaveus. Next base: position 601,241 of record NZ_BMPQ01000001.1, read on the forward strand.
GCCAGGGCGCCGGTCCCGGAACCAGTCCCGGAGTCGGTCCCGGCAGCAGTCACAGTGGGCTCGCGGGGCACAGGTTCCTCAATTGTCAGTGGGGGATGCCAGACTTCCCCGGGTGAGCGACTTCCCGGACAGCGCAAGGTCAGTGCCGGCCATGGTCCCGGCGCCGAGCAGGGAGCCGATCCCGAAGCAAGTCCCGCCGGCGCGGGGGACGAGACTCCGGCACCGGCTCGCTGAGCTGCGCGGTCCGGCGGTCCCGCCGCAGCCGCTGGACGCGCGTGCCCTGGCGGCGCTCGCCGCGAACCCCGGCTGCAAGCGGCGCGCCATCCTCGACGGGGCGGGAGTGAACAAGGCGGCGCTGGCGAGCGCGCTCGGCTCGCCGTCGGCCTTCGGGCAGTCACAGTTCGCGTTCATGCGGGGCAACGCCTTCGAGGCGCGGGTCAAGGCCGACGGGGGCGCGGAGCTGCTGCGGCTTGTGCACGAGAAGCTGGACGCCGGGGCGGAGCCGCCCGTGGCCGGTCTCGTTCCGGACCTGGCGGCCGTGGGCCCCGAGGGACGCGCGGCGCGTACGGCACTGGCGCTGCGCGAGGCCACCGAGGCCGGCGCCTGGACGCTGCTCGACCACCCCATGCTCGCCCTCGATGTCGCGGGCTCCCCCGCCTTCCTGGAGCCGGACGCGGTGGTGGTGCATCCCGACGGCAGCTGGACGGTCGTCGAGATCAAGTCCTTCCCGATGCTGGACGGTTCGGCGGACGCGGCGAAGGTGGGCGCGGCGGCGCGCCAGGCCGCGGTGTACGTACTGGCGCTGGAGCGGGTCGCGGACCGGCTCACCCCCGCGCCCGAGGTACGGCACTCGGTGCTCCTGGTCTGCCCGAAGGACTTCTCGAACCTCCCCGCCGCCTCCGCCGTGGACGTCCGCAAACAGCGCTCCGTGACCCGCCGCCAGCTGGACCGCCTCACCCGCATCGAGGACATCGCCGCCACCCTCCCCGAGGGCACCTGCTTCGCCCCCGACCTCCCCACCCCCGACCTGACGGCGGCGGTCGAGTCGGTCCCCGCCACGTACGCCCCCGAGTGCCTCTCCGCCTGCGAACTCGCCTTCCACTGCCGCGCCCGCTCCCGCGCGGAGGGCGCGGTGACGTCCCTGGGGCGCTCCCTGCGGGCGGAGTTGGGCGGCCTGACGAGCGTCGACGACGTACTGGACGCGGCACGCGGGACGGCCGGGGATCCGGCGGATCCGGCGGTCGCCGCGCTCCGGAGGGCGGCTCAGCTTCGGGCGGAAGCGCTGGGAAGCCGGTCGCCCGCCCCTGAGGGGGCTTCATGTCCCTGATCGCCACCCTCGCCCGCCTCGAAGCCGTCGACACCGGCCGGGCCCAGCCTCTCGCCACCGTCCGGCACCGGCACCTCACCGAGCACCCGCTCGTCTTCGTGCCGCTCACCACCGCCGGTGAGGCCGGGGCACCGCTGGGCGCGCTGGTCGGAACCGACCGCGACGCGCCCCGTCTGCTCGTCGTGCCGCAGCCGCGGGACCGGGACCTGCGGTTCGCGTTCCTCGCCGAGCTGGCCGCTGTCGTGCTGCCGTACATCGACGCGTACGGGCAGGACGTCGAGGCCGCCGAGCGCACCGAGACCGATCCGGGGACCGGGAAGCGGGTCAAGGTCGAGGTCGAACTGTGCGCGGACGCACCGCAGTTGATCGTGCCGAGCCGGGCCGGCATCGAGTTCGTACGGCTGCTCGGGCGCTCCATGCGCTTCCGCCGCACCGCCGAGCAGGAGCCGGAAGCGCCCCATCCGGCCCCCCCGCACGTACCGCTCCTCGGGCGCTGGCTGACGCATTTCGGCGAGCGGGCCCGAGTACCCGGCTCCGCGCTGCTGCTCGCCCTCACGGACGTACTGTCGCGGCACTGGGCCACCGGCCAGAGCAGCCTGGAGGACCAGCACCTCGGCGCGCTGCTCGCCTGGATCGACCCTCCCCCACTCTCGGATTCGCTCGAGCGGGGGGACCCCCATGAGCGGGGGGACCCCCACCGGGCGTCCTCCGGCGCCGAGGCCGCGCTTCGGGCCGAGCTCCAGCGCGACTCCAGGGGGCAGCTCCTGTGCCCGCCCGCCGGACCCGCCACCGACCCGGCGTTCGACAACAAGCTGCTCGCCCCCGCCATCGAGCGCTACGACCGCGCGCGTACGGCACTCGCCGCCGCCGAGGACGGACTGCAGGCCGACGACCGGCTCGGTGAACTCACCGCCGCCGAGCGCGAGATCCGCGACCTCGTCGAAAGCCGCACCCGCCCCACCTGGGACGCGGTGTGGCGCGGTCTCGACCTGCTGCGCGCCCTGCCCGAGGGCACCCACGCCGCCGACCGATGGACCCGCGACCGCTGGTCGTTCACCGGCCACCGGGACCGCGTCCTCGCAGGCGAACCCCCGCAGCCGCGCCGCGACGACGCGGTCACCGCCGCGAACAAGCTCGCCACACGCGAGCGCGAACAGGCCCGCCTCGAAGCACAGGAGGCCCTCGACGACCCGCTCGTCATGGCCGGACGCCGGCTCGCCGGGGAGGCCTTCGCGGGCGAGGTCACGGACGTCGTCATGGCGTACAGCGAGAGCAAGCGCCCCAGCCCTCGCCCCCTCGTGACGGTCCGCACGGACGACCGGCCGCACCTCGCCGAGCGCGCCAAGGTCTACCGCTCTCTCGGCGGAAAGCCGCAGGCGGCGGAGTACGTCGAGGGGTCGTACGAGGAGGACGGCGCCGACACCGGAGGCATGAGCATCGTCCTGCGCATCATCGACAAGATGGGCCGCGGCAAGGAACCCGAGACCGGTTCCGTCCCCGAGAAGGGCGACCGCGTCTGCTTCACGCTCTTCGAGCACGAGCAGCGGGGCGGCGCGAAGCTGCCCGACCCGGAGGACACACCTTGGACGCACGGCGGGCCGCCGGGAGAGGCGACGGATCCGCCGGCCGACCCGGTGACCGAGGAGGACACCCTGTGACGACCACGACTGCTGTGTTCGACCCCGGCGCCGAAGCCACCCGCGCCACCGACGCGATCCTGCGCGACACCCTGCACGGGACGCACCGCGGCGTCGTCGTCGACTCCCCGCCCGGCGCCGGCAAGTCCACGCTCGTCGTCCGGGCCGCGCTCGAACTGGCCGACGCAGGGCGCCCGTTGATGGTCATCGCGCAGACCAACGCACAGGTCGACGACCTGGTCCTGCGGCTCGCCGAGAAGAACCCCGAGCTGCCCGTCGGCCGCCTGCACAGCAGCGACGCGGACCCGTACGACAAGGCGCTCGACGACCTGCCGAACGTCCGCAAGTCGGCGAAGGCCGGAGATCTCGCCGGGCTCGACGTCGTCATCTCGACGGCCGCCAAGTGGGCCCACGTCAAGGGCGTCGAGCCCTGGCGGCACGCGATCGTCGACGAGGCGTACCAGATGCGCTCGGACGCGCTGCTCGCCGTCGCCGGCCTCTTCGAGCGGGCGCTGTTCGTGGGCGATCCGGGGCAGTTGGACCCGTTCGCGATCGTCGGCTCGGAGCAGTGGGCGGGCCTGTCGTACGACCCGTCCGCCTCGGCCGTGACGACGCTGCTCGCCCACAACCCGGAGCTGCCGCAACACCGCCTCCCCGTCTCCTGGCGGCTCCCGGCGTCGGCAGCGCCGCTGGTCTCGGCCGCGTTCTACCCGTACACCCCGTTCCGCAGCGGCACGGACCACGACGCCCGGCGGCTGGCCTTCGCGGTCCCGTCGGACGGTTCGGGCCCCGACCGCGTCATCGACGAGGCGGCCGAGACGGGCTGGGGCCTGCTGGAACTCCCGGCCCGGCACACACCTCGTACGGACCCCGAGGCGGTACGCGCACTCGCCCAGGTCGTCCGCCGTCTCCTGGACCGAGGCGGCGCGGCCACGTCCGAACGCTCCCCCGACCCCACCCCCCTCACCGCCGACCGCATCGCGGTCGGCACGGCCCACCGCGACCAGGCGGCAGCGGTCCGCTCGGCACTGGCGGAACTGGGCGCCGGGGACGTGACCGTCGACACGGCGAACCGTCTCCAGGGCCGCGAATACGACGTCACGGTCGTCCTGCACCCCTTGTCGGGCCGCCCCGACGCCACGGCCTTCCATCTGGAAACGGGCCGCCTCTGCGTCCTCGCCTCCCGCCACCGCCACGCCTGCATCGTCATCAGCCGCGCCGGAATACCCGACCTCCTGGACGACCACCCCTCCACGGAACCGGTCCAGCTCGGAGTCACGATCAAATTCCCGGACGGCTGGGAAGCGAACCACGCGGTGCTGTCCCACTTGTCGGAACACCGGGTGCCATGGCAGCCCTGACCGACCCACGGTGCCTGTCGGGCATGCGCCGGTGCCATGCCGGGCAACTGCCGGACGGAGTCCGGCCGCCGCCGGAGGCGGCCAATGGATACAGCCCCGGACGGCTGGGAAGCGAACCATGCGGTGCTGTCCCACTTGTCGGAACACCGGGTGCCATGGCAGCCGTAGTAGTAGCCGCAGCTCGGAGAGTGACCGACTGCGTGTGAGCCGGTCCTGAGGCCCCACCCGCGCGGCCAGAGGCCCACTTGCGCGGTCAAGAGACAATGGACGGTGGCCCACCCACACGGACGGGTCGTCCACCGTACGAAGAGGAGAAGTCATGGCGGAGCAAACGCCGCGTCGGAACGAGCCGCGGCTTCGCCCCGCGCCCCTGCTGTTCGAGCCCGCGGAGGCCGCCTCCGATCCGGAGCATTTCTTCGATCTGGAGTCGATCGACGATCCACGGGCGCTGCTGGACCGTGCCACGGAGCTGACGCTCGCGTTCCGGGCGGCCACCGACCGTGCCGTCGAGTTCCAGGCGATCGCCGCCGCGCAGCTCGCCGACCCCCGCCGGTTCGACCGGCTCACCCCGGCCGACATCGCCGAGCGGGCGGAGTGGACCGAGGACTACGCGAAGAGGATGGTCGAGTTCGGCAAGGAACTGCTCAGCGGGACGAACGGCAAGGGACTCGGGCACGGAGTCGGCGACCTGACCTGAGCCGGCGGCCATGATCTGAACCGGCGAAAAAACCTCGCGGCATATGCCGGGTGGGCAAGCTACCCCACTCGCACCCCTCCTGTCCCGATTTCCGGCGACTCCTCGCAACCGAACCCTCACCGCCAGTAGACCTATGTGTCATGAGCGGCATGAGCAGCACACGGAATCCGGCAGGCACCGTCGCGCCCAGCGCACGTACCGTCGCGCAAGGTGCACTCACCCTCACCTCGGACGGAGCCGCCTGGCTCGCGTCCGCCCAAAGGCACTCCGCGCAGAGGCACTCCACCCCCGCCGTCCGGAACGACCGGCCCACCACACCGGCGGTCCTGCCCTGCGGCTCCGCCTTCGACGTCGTCAACGCCCCCGCGATCTTCGGCCGCCGCATGCTGGACCGGCTGTGGGGCGAGGGGCCGGGTTCGGGACCGGTGGCCGCGTACCGGGGGCGGATGCTCCTGTTCGCGACCCCGGGCACCGCGCAGCGCCTGCCCGCGCTGCTGGAGTGGGAGGAGTGGGGCTCCGACGGCGGCGCGGGCCGTTGCCGAGCGATTCCGCCCCTGCTCTGCCACGGCAGGGGCGATGCGGTGACGATCCCACCCGCGAGCACAACGCCCGCCCCCGCACCCCTGTCCACACCCGCCCGCTGGCTCGTCGCCCCCGACACCGGCAGTCCCTGGCTGCCGGGCCCTGAGGTCCTGCTCTGGGCGGCCGTACGCGCAGCTCGGGCGGCCCGGATATCGATTTTTCCTCCCCAGGATCAGGGTGCTAAGGTCTACGACGTCAGCAGGCGCCGCTAGCTCAGTTGGTTAGAGCAGCTGACTCTTAATCAGCGGGTCCGGGGTTCGAGTCCCTGGCGGCGCACAGACGGTGAGAAGCCCCTCGCGGAAGCGAGGGGCTTCTTGCGTATCCGTACATCCCGGGCTCACCCGGCCGAGACCGTCACCGTCCACGCCCCCGAAGCCCTACGGTCCTCCACCTCGACCCGTACGTCCTCCCCCGGCACCGTGAAGCTCTCCCCGAGCCCGACCGGTGCGTCCGCGAGCGGCGGGTAGACCGACTTGTCCCGGCAGGCCGCGGTGTCCGGATGTGCGTCGAGGACCTCGATCGGTCCGTCTCCGGACACGGCCTCGTTGCGTACGCGATAGACGAGCACCCCCTGCGTACAGACCTCCCCGTCGTTCCCGACCGGCCCCCGCGCCTCGAAAGCGATCACGCTGTCCCGCCCGGTGCGCACCACCGCCAGCTTCGTCCCGCCCCCCAGTCCGAAACTCTCCGCCCCCGCCGCACCCCCTGCCGTCCCGGCCACCGCCGACCCGGCCCCCAACGGCTCCAGCGTCAGCCGCGTACCCCCGTCGCCCACCCCCTGCACACACGCCACCTGCCGCGGTTCCAGCCAGCCCAGCTTCCACTTGTGCCAGCCGAAGAGATCCGGCGCCAGCCCGAACTGGCTGCCCATGAGGTCCCAGTCGCCGACGTAGGTGTCCCAGTCGTCCCTGTCGTCGGTCGGCCGGTGGTAGAGGTCGGGCAGGTCGAAGACGTGGCCCGTCTCGTGGGCCAGGACGAGCCGGTCCGGTGGATGCTGCTCGAAGACCGTGACGACCCGGCGGATGTCCGTGCCGTCGGCCCGTAGCGGCGCCTCGAGGTTGACCACCTTCGTCGCGTCCGAGTCGACGCCGGGCGCGTGCGGATCGGCGACGAAGTAGACGACGTCGTAGCGCGAGAAGTCGACGCGAGGGTCGGACACGGCGAGGGCGTCGTGCAGATACGCGGACCGGCGCGCGGAATTCCAGTCGCGCTGTATGGCGTACGCCGTGGAAGCGTGCGGCATCGGCAGCCACTCGCGGAGCGGGTGCGGGCGCAGCGTGAACTTGCCGTAGGAGGCGCGTTCGAAGAAGCGGCTGGTGGCCGGGAAGTGGTCGGCCGCCAGTTCGGTGGGTGTGGTCTGCGGGGTGGAGTCGGGGAAGGAGAGGAAGACCATCACAGCGTCGACGCGACGGCCGGGGCGCGGATAGGCGGAGTTCCAGGTGTCCAGGCCCTCCGAGTGGTGGGCGTCGGTCCGCTTCAAGGCACAGGACGTCGAATGGGGCACGGCATTCGCGGGGCCCATGGCCAGGGAAGTGGCGGCGAGCGCCGCCATGGAGGTGAACAGTGCCGCGGGACCACGCCAACGAGGTCGTGCCTCGCCACGGGTGAGCCCCTTGAGGGGGAACAGACGCGGCACTTCGACCTCCGGTGCGGAATTCGGGATACCACACCCAGCCTGTACGCATGTGATCACTTACGCCCTGTTTGTCTGCACCAGAAGGGTGAGTGCACCGGCCTCCGGACGAGCGCGTCGCGGCACCGCGGACACCCCGAGCACTCACGGAACGTCACAAGCGATCGGCCATTGAAGGAACCTGTCCAGGTGCGGGCAGAAACGATCTGTCAGAAGAGCCGGTTAATTGGGGAGACTGAGGAGTAGCTGGAAGGCGTTCGGGCCAGCCTCTATGATCGGCACACTTTCCTGCGCGGACACGGCTAGAGCGGCCGTCCTCCACCGGCCGACCACCCGACGAGACCTGTACGAGTAACGAGTGCACAGCGGGAGCGAACGGTGAGCGGAACGCCCGAAGGGCCGGTCCCTGCGGCAGACCTCGTCCGACCGACGGTCACAGAAAGTGACAGTCGGTCTCTTCCTCACGAGAAGACGACCCCACGCGTCGACACCCACACCTCATGCGTCGACACGCGTACCACACGTACCGAACCGGCGACATCACGCGCCGAGGCCGAGCCTCCACGCGCCCCCGACCTCGCGGACCGTACGTTCCGGGCCACTTTCGACGCCGCCCCCGTGGCGATGGCCGTCGTCGACCGCGAGGGTCTGGTCGTCACGGCCAACGACTCGCTGGCCGCGCTGCTCGGCGCAGGCCCGGACGGCCTCGCGGGCCGGGTCGCCGCCGATCTGGTGGATCTGGCCTCCGACGCCCGCACCTGGCACGCGTACCGCGAGGTGCTCCGCGGCCGGCAGGCCAGACTGCGCTGCACCCGCCGGCTCAAACACCCCGACGGGCACTCCCTCTGGGCCCAGGTGACGGTCTCTCCGCTGCCCGAGGAGGAGCGGGCCGTCCTTGTGTCGGTCTGCGACATCAGCGCCCGCCGTGAACTCCAGGCGCGGCTGCGGCACTTGCAGATGCACGACCCGGTGACCCGGCTGCCCAACCGCACCCTGTTCTTCGAGCGCCTTTCGGCCGCGCTGGAGGCGGAGGCGTACGAGGAGTCGGGCACCGGCCGGATCGGGCTGTGCTACCTGGACCTCGACGGGTTCAAGGCGGTCAACGACACGCTCGGCCACCGCATCGGCGACCGGCTGCTCGCGGCCGTCGCCGAGCGGCTGACGCGCTGCGCGGACGAGGCCGGTCACGCGCGAGCGGTCAAGCCGCTGGTCGCCCGGCTAGGAGGCGACGAGTTCGCGCTGCTGGTCGAGGACTCGACGGGTACGGACCAGCTGGCGGAGCTCGCCAAGTCCGTACTGACGGCCCTTCAGGCTCCCTTCGACATCTCCGGGCAGCGACTGTCGGTCTCGGCCTCGATCGGGGTCGTCGAGCGGCACGCCGCCGACACCACCGCGACGGCCCTGATGCAGGCCGCCGATACGACGCTGTACTGGGCGAAGGCCGACGGAAAGTCCCGCTGGACGCTCTTCGACCCGGAGCGCAACGCCCACCGCATGACCCGTCAGGCCCTCGCCTCCACCCTCCGCCCCGCCATCGAGAAGGGTGAATTCGCCCTGGAATACCAGCCGTTGGTGGGCATGGAGGACGGCGGTGTGCGGGGGGTCGAGGCGCTGGTGCGATGGAACCATCCCCAGTTCGGCACCCTGACGCCGAATCGGTTCATCGGACTTGCTGAAGAAGACGGCTCCATCGTGCAGTTGGGACGCTGGGTGCTGGCCACCGCCTGCCGGCAGGCGCGCCGCTGGCAGTTGGACCACCCGGATGTGCCGCCGGTCTTCGTCAGCGTGAACGTGGCGGTGCGTCAGGTCTGGGACTCCGACCTCGTGGCGGACGTCGCGGCGATCCTCACGGAGACCGGACTCGCCCCGCATCTCCTCCAGTTGGAGCTCACCGAATCGGCCGTGATGGGCTCGGCGGGCCGCCCGCTCCAGGCCCTCCAGGCGCTCAGCGACATGGGCGTACGCATCGCCATCGACGACTTCGGCACGGGCTACTCCAACCTCGCCTACCTCAGCCGCCTCCCCGTCTCCGTACTGAAGCTCGACGGATCGTTCGTGCGGGGCTTCCAGTACGAGGAAGCGGGCAACCGTGCGAACCCCGCCGACGAGGTCATCGTCGAGGCCCTCATCGAACTCGCCCACCGGCTGGGCCTGACGGTCACCGCCGAGTGCGTGGAGACCGCCGGGCAGGCCTCCCGGCTGCGGCGCATCGGCTGCGACACCGGCCAGGGGTGGCTGTACTCCCGGCCGGTGGCGGCGGAGCGTATCTCCGCACTGTTGACGGAGGCGGACTGCCCGCGAGGCTGAGCCACCTCAGGCCTGGGTCTGGGCTTTCGGCAACTGGTAGGCGTCGGCGATCAGTTCGTACGAGCGCAGGCGTACGTCTCCGCTGTGGGCGTTGCCCGTGATCATCAACTCGTCCGCGCCCGTGCGCTTTTGCAGGTCGTCGAGGCCGGCGCGGACCTCGTCCGCGGTGCCGTGGATGACGTTGGAGTTCCAGGAGTCGACGAACTCCCGCTCCATCGGGCTGAATTCGTACGCCTCCGCCTCCTCAGGCGTGGGCACGAGTCCCGGACGGCCGGTGCGCAGGCGGACCATGTTCAGGGCGGCGGCCAGGACCTGGCGGCGGGCCTCCTTCTCGTCGTCCGTGGCGAGCGCGGAGACGCCGATGAGTGCGTACGGGGCGTCGAGGACTTCGGAGGGTGTGAAGGACTCGCGGTACAGGTCGAGCGCCGGGATCGTGTTCTGGGCCGAGAAGTGGTGCGCGAAGGCGAACGGCAGGCCGAGGGTGCCGGCGAGGCGGGCGCTGAAGCCGGAGGAGCCGAGGAGCCAGACGGGCGGGCGGTGCGGGGACTGTACGCCGCCGGGGGCCGTGGCCTGGATGGGGCCCGGGACCGCGTGGATACGGGCGTACGGGTGGCCGTCCGGGAAGTCGTCGTCCAGGAAGCGGGTCAGTTCGGCGAGTTGCTGGGGGAAGTCATCGGCGCCCTCGTTGAGCCGGTCGGTGCGGCGCAGGGCCGCGGCCGTCGCGCCGTCCGTGCCCGGGGCTCGGCCCAGGCCCAGGTCGATGCGGCTCGGGGCCATGGCCTCCAGGGTGCCGAACTGTTCCGCGATGACGAGGGGGGCGTGGTTGGGGAGCATGACGCCGCCTGAGCCGAGGCGTATCCGGTCCGTGTGGGCGGCGAGGTGGGCGAGGATCACGGCGGGGGACGTCGAGGCGACGCCCGGCATCGAGTGGTGTTCGGCCACCCAGTAGCGGTGGAAGCCGCGGTTCTCTGCGAGGCGGGACAGTTCGATGCTGGTGCGGAGGGCGTCTGTGGCGGTGCGGCCGGCGCCCACGGTGACCAGGTCCAGCACGGAAAGTGGCACCTGAGCGGTGCCCGCCGTCTCGCCTCGTATTTCGTCTGCCGTCACGGGGTGCCTCCTGCTGAGTACGACGTCGGGTCCGCGCGTACCTAACGGGAGGCGGCCTCCGGTTATTCCGCCCCTGAACCCCGCTGGGGCTGCGCCCCAGACCCCGCATCGGCCTGAACGGCCTCGTCCTCAAACGCCGGACGGGCTGAATTGTGCCGGCCAGGCTGAGTAGCTGAGCTGAGCAGAAGCGCCCCTCAGGGGCGCGGGGAACTGCGCGACCAGCCACAACGGACCCGCAGCCGACACACGACCCATCAGGGGGCCCGGGGGCTGGCCCCCGGAAACCGGGCCCGGGGCGGAGCCCCGAGGACCCCCCTCAGACCTGCACGATCGGCTCGCGCGTGAACAACGTCCCCAACTCCGGCGCGTTCACCCGGCGGTCAGCCAACCGCAGCGCCTCCCACACCGTCACCTGGTTCGCCGTGAGGACCGGCTTGCCGACGGCCTTCTCCAGGGCGGGGAGGTGGGACGCCGTGTGGAGGGCGGTGTCCGGGAGGAGGACCGCGTCCGCGTCGGGGTGGTCGCCCGAGCGGGCGAGGGTGAGGACCTCGTCGGCGCCCCACGTTCCGACCTCCGCCGCCGTGATGATGCCGCTGCCGCGCATCGAGACCACCTCGATCCCCGCGCCCTTCAAGAAGGCGGCGAACATCGCCGCCACATCCTCGGGATACGTCGCCGCGATCGCGACCCGTCGCGCCCCGATCTCACGGATCGCGTGGGCGAAGGCGAAGGACGTGGAGGAGGCGGGCATGCCGGCCGCCAGGGCGAGGGTGCGAACCTGCTCATGGGCGCCCTCCCAGCCGTACACGAAGCTGCCGGACGTGCACGCCCACACCACCGCCTCCGCACCGGACAGCCGCAGCTCCTCGACGCCGGCCGCGAGCCGGGCCGCCGAGCCCATCTCCAGCAGCGCGTCCTCGCGGTGGGCGTCCTCACCGATGTCCGTGTGGACGAGCGGGAGGCGGATGTCGCTGCCCAGGAGCTGCTCGATGCGTGGGTAGTCGTCCTCGGCCGAGTGGCCCGGGTAGAGGAATCCGAGTGCCGTCATGCCCAACCTTCCTGTTCTTCCGGCAGTACGGGCCCCTGTGATTCGGACACTGCTCCCGGCATCGCTCCCGGCAGTGCGCCCGGCATTGACTCCGGCAGTGCTTCCGGCGTCACCGGACGCTGCCGCGCCGAGTGGTCGATCAGCGCCTGATAGGGCCCCACCGCTTGCGTACCCATGTGACGCAGTGCTGCCCACATCGTCACTTGGTTGGCCGAGATGACGGGAATCCGCAGCTCGGCCTCCAGCTGCGGGATCACGTCGTACGTGGGGAGATTGGTGCAGCTGATGAACAGCGCGTCCGCGGCGCCGCGGACCGCCTCGCGGGCCATGTCGACGACGTCGCGGTAGGGGACCTTCCAGATGTGCCGGGTCAGGCCGAGAGAGGAGGTTCCGATGATCTCGATACCGGCCTCGGCGAGGTACTCCTCCAGCGCCTGGGTCACGGACACGGTGTAGGGCGTGACCAGGGCGATACGGCGGGCGCCCAGCTCCTGGAGGGCTTCGAGCAGCGCACCGGAGGTCGTCAGGGACGCCACCTCGCCGGCCCGGGTCATGGCCTCGCACATCGCCCGCTCGCCCGCGATGCCGCCGACGAAACTGCCCGACGTACAGGCGTACGCGACGACCTCGGGATGTACCGCGTTCAGTGCGCGCACCGCCTCACCGAGCGTCTCGTGCTCGCTGACCAGCCGCGCGAGGTCGAGGCTGACCTCGACGGGCACAAAAGGGGTGCGGGTCAAATGCAGTGAAACCTCGTCCGGCACCCATCGCCACAGCTCGCGATCGAGGGCGAAGTCGAAGGGAGCGACGATGCCGACACCACGCTGCGGGTGCGGTCCACCGAGGAAGGAGACGTCCATGAGCAGGCCCCAAACTCAAGTCGAGCGAGTGGTGGAGAACCGGCCGGTGGGCCGGGGGACACAAGCCGGCGCATGCCGGGACGTCGGGACAGGAAGCGGACTGCTTACGGGTCCGTGTTGACGAAGGTAGGTTCCGGTGCCAGCGTGGTCAATCCGTGCATCTCAGACGGCTGCCGCCGTTACCCCGTGAGTGTGCCCAGACCCAAGAGAAGCGGACTCGCATTGCGAAACGGTTTCCCCCCGATGACCGCTCCCATTACCCCGCACATGGCCGAAAACAGAACGACTCTTCTGGTGCTGGACGCCGAGCCACCGCCCCGCCTCGGCAAGCTCACCGGACGGGTCCGGATCGAGCACGCCGACGAGTCGACGCTGGCCTCGCTGCTGCCGGCCGCGGACGTCCTGCTTGTGTGGGACTTCACATCGCACGCGGTGCGTCGCGCCTGGCCCGGCGAGGGTCCGCGACCGCGCTGGGTGCACACGGCGAGCGCGGGCGTGGACCACCTGATGTGCCCGGAGCTGGCCGTGTCCGACACGGTGGTGACGAACGCGCGCGGCGTCTTCGACCAGCCGATCGCCGAGTACGTGGCCGCGCTCGTCCTCGCGATGGCCAAGGATCTGCCGCGTACGTGGGAGCTTCAGCGGGCGCGCCAGTGGCGGCACCGCGAGTCGCAGCGGGTCGGGGGCACGCGCGCGTGCGTGGTGGGTTCCGGGCCGATCGGGCGGGCGATCGAGCAGACGCTGAAGGCCCTCGGCATCAAGACGGCCCTGGTGGGGCGCACCCCGCGCCCCGGCATCCACGGGCCGGACGAGCTGGACCGGCTGATGGCGCGCGCGGACTGGGTGGTGTCGGCGGCGCCGCTCACGGACGAGACGCACGGGATGTTCGACGAGCGGCGCTTCGGGCTCATGCAGCCCTCCGCGTGCTTCATCAACGTCGGGCGCGGGCAGCTCGTCGACGAGGACGCGCTCGTGGACGCCCTGTCGAAGCACTGGATCGCGGGAGCGGCGCTCGATGTCTTCGAGCGCGAGCCCCTCACCCCCGAGAGCCCCCTGTGGGAGGTCCCCGGACTGATCGTCTCGCCCCACATGAGCGGGGACACGATCGGCTGGCGGGACGAACTCGGCACACAGTTCGTGGAGTTGTACGAGCTCTGGGAGGCGGGTGAGCCGCTGCCGAACGTGGTCGACAAGCAGCGTGGGTACGTACCCGGGCACTGAACTCTCTTCGGACTCCGGAGAACTCCCTTGGAGGGGTGCATGACCGAGCTCACCGAGCTGACCGCACTACAACTCGTCGACGGATACCGCAAGGGCGAATTCAGTCCCGTGGAGGCGACACAGGCCGCGCTCCAGCGGGCCGAGGAGATCCAGCCCTCCGTGAACGCCTTCGTACGCCTCACCGCTGACGAAGCGCTCGTACGGGCGCGGGAGTCGGCCGAGCGCTGGCGGCGCGGTGAGCCGGCCGGGCTCGTGGACGGGGTGCCGGTCACGGTGAAGGACATCCTGCTGATGCGCGGCGGGCCGACCCTGAAGGGCTCCAACACCGTGCGCGCGGAAGGGCCTTGGGACGAGGACGCGCCCTCCGTGGCCCGGCTGCGCGAGCACGGCGCCGTCTTCCTGGGCAAGACGACCACGCCCGAGTTCGGGTGGAAGGGCGTCACGGACTCGCCGCAGTCCGGGGTGACGCGGAATCCGTACGACGTGTCGCGTACGTCGGGCGGTTCGAGCGGCGGGAGCGCGGCGGCCGTGGCCATGGGCGCGGGCCCGCTGTCCCTGGGCACGGACGGCGGCGGCAGTGTCCGTATCCCCGCCTCCTTCTGCGGGATCTTCGCGCTGAAGCCGACGTACGGGCGGGTGCCGCTGTATCCCGCGAGCGCGTTCGGGACGCTCGCGCACGTCGGACCGATGACACGCGACGCCGCCGACTCGGCCCTCATGCTGGACGTGATCAGCGGCACGGACGCCCGCGACTGGTCGGCGCTCACGCCGCCGCCCGGGCCGTTCACGGACGCGCTGGACGGCGGCGTACGGGGCCTGCGGATCGCGTACTCGCCCTCCTTCGGCGGCCAGGTCCCCGTACATCCCGCAGTCGCGGCGGCCGTGCGGCGGGGCGTGGAGGGGCTCGCCTCTCTCGGCGCGTACGTCGAGGAGTCCGACCCCGACTTCACCGAGCCCGTGGAGGCCTTCCACACCCTGTGGTTCAGCGGAGCCGCCCGCGTGACGCAGAACCTCGGCCCGCACCAGCGGGAGCTGCTGGACCCGGGCCTGCGGGAGATCTGCGACCTGGGCGCTAGCTACAGCGCGCTCGACTATCTGGCCGCGGTGGACGTACGGATGGACCTGGGCCGCCGGATGGGCCGCTTCCACGAGACGTACGACCTGCTGGTGACGCCGACGCTGCCGATCACGGCGTTCGAGGCGGGCGCCGAGGTGCCGAAGGGCTCGGGGCTGGGGCGCTGGACGGGCTGGACCCCGTTCACGTACCCCTTCAACATGACGCAGCAGCCCGCGGCGTCCGTCCCCGTCGGGCTTGACGGGGACGGACTGCCGGTGGGCCTGCAGATCGTGGCCGCCCGGCACCGGGACGACCTGGTGCTGCGAGCGGCGCACGCGCTGTACGAGGCGGGGGTGGCCCAGGCGGCTCCCCCGCCGCGCCGCGCCGCTTAGGCCCCGCTCAGACCCTTCGGAAGCTGAGCGTCTCCCCCAGTGCCCCGGCCCGCCACAGGTCGTTGCACGCCTCCGCCATGGCGTCCAGGCCCTCCACCACCTGGCCCCAGACGATGCCGGGCACCCAGCCGACGTCGGCGTTGATCAGCAGGTTGTTGCGTTCGTAGAAGAGGGCCAGGTCGATCACCGGGGTGCCGGCCTGGACGCCGGAGGCCCCGCCGTAGCCGTACGACTGTGTGCCCAGCTGGGTGCCGGAGAAGGAGAAGTAGCACAGGTCGCCGGGGATGGGGGTGACGGTGGGGTTCTCGAGCGGGGGCTCGGCGGGGGCGAAGGCGGGGAGCAGGGTGTAGATCTCGTTGCGGGCGTACTTCGCGTGGTAGACGTCGCTGCCGAGCGGGAGCGCGTTCCACACCGCCTCGCAGGTGATGGGGGCGCGGTCGTCGAGGAGCTTTGCTGTGCAGTGGACTCCGCGCTTGGTCAGAGAGACGTCGATGTAACGGTCGGCCATGGTCACACCCGTACCCCGCCGCAGCCATGAATCCACGGGCCGGCCGTGTGCAGCGTGTGGGTCGACGCGCACCCTCGACGGAGCCATGGGTGAGCCACCTCACACAACTAATGCCTATATACCGGGCATTGATGGATGAATTGACTCAGTGGCTGGGAAGGAAGGGCATGACTTCCATTGGTTCGGGTAGTCGCGCGCCCATGGCTCGACCACACGCAAACCGATCAGGAACCGACAACGGACCCCACAGAGGGCTCAGCCGTCGCTCACTCCTCACTGGAGCGGTGGCGCTGGGCGCTGCGGGAAGTCTCGGGGTGGCGGGCTGCAGCCGCGTCCCCGACGAAGGGAAGGTGCTGGGAGGAAGCCTGCTGGACACCTTGAAGGACCAGGGTTCCGTGAAAATCGGGATCGCCAGCGAGCCGCCGTTCGGTTATGTGGGAGACGACGGACAGGCCACCGGAGAAGCGCCCGCGATCGCCGAGGAAATCTTCGGGCGGCTCGGCATAGGCGAGATCAAGCCGGTGCCGGTGGACTTCGGTGCCCTCATTCCCGGGCTGAAGGCGCGGCAGTTCGATGTGGTGTCCGCCGGGATGTACATCAATCCTCCTCGATGCGAACAGGTGCTTTTCGCCGACCCGGACTACCTCATGCTGGACGCCTTCATCGTCAGGAAGGGGAATCCGCACGGCATCAGGACGTATGAGGACATCAAGAAGAAGGGCCTCAAGCTTGCCTCGGGCAAGGCCTATGCCCAGATCGACTCCGCCAAGGGCGCGGGCATCAGCAACGTACTGATCCTGCCGGACCAGGTGGCCGGACTCGACGCGGTGTCCCAGGGGCGGGTGGACGCCTTCGCCGGTACGCGCATCACGGTCAGCGACGCGGTGAAGGGATCCAACCGGGCCGAGGCGACCGAACCCTTCCAGCCCGAAATCGACGGAAAGCCCGTCTACGGCGCGGGCGGATTCGCCTTCCGGCTGTCCGAGCAGAACTTCCGTGACGCGTTCAACGAGGAACTGCTCAAGCTCAAGGAGAACAACTACAAGGAGCTCCTCAAGATCGTCAGGCCCTTCGGTTTCGGTATGGCCGAGATGACCGACCTCACCGCGAAGGAGCTGTGCGCCGGATGATGAGCTCGGAGTTCTTCACGACCTGGTTCCTGCCGGGTATCTGGATCACCATCCAGGTGACGGTGTACGCCGCTGCCCTCGGCGCGGCCATCGCGTTCGGGATCGGCCTCGCGCGCGATTCGCAGTACTGGATCGTGCGTTTCCTCGCCGGGGTCTATTTCGAGATCTTCCGCGGCATGTCGGCCCTGGTGCTGATGTTCTGGATGTTCTTCGCCCTGCCGTTCTTCGGCTGGCAGCTGGTGCCCATGTGGGCGGGCGTCAGCGCGCTCGCCCTCACCTACGGCGCCTACGGTTCCGAGATCGTCCGCGGTTCCCTGGCCGCCGTCGCCCCGGCGCAGAAGGAGGCGGGCATCGCGCTCAACTTCACCCGCTGGCAGCGGCTGCGGCTGATCGAGATGCCGCAGGCGTGGCCCGAGATGGTGCCGCCGTTCAACAACCTGCTGGTCGAACTGCTGAAGGGCACCGCCCTGGTTTCCGTGATCACGGTGGCCGACATGACCTTCGCCGGCGGCCTGGTCCGGCTTGGTACCAATGAGACGACCCCGATCTACACGCTGCTGCTGGTCCTGTACTTCGTACTCGCCTTCCTCATCACCCGCGGTATGCGACTGGTGGAGCGCAAGGCCAAGGCAGGGATCGGGCAGCAGCCGGAGAAGCGAGGCGGGATCACCGCGAAGCTCAGCGCCCGCGGTGAGAACGTGCAGGCCAGCTCGGGTTCAGCGGGAGGTATCTGATGAACTGGGACTGGCAAGTCGTGGACGACTTCATGCCGCGGTTCTGGGACGGCGTGCTGGTCACGCTGCAGGCCCTGGCCATCGGCACCCTGATCGCCTTCGCCCTGGGCCTCGTGTGGGCAATGGCGCAGCGGTCCACACTGGTGTGGGTGCGCTGGCCGGTCATCGCGTTCACGGAGTTCATCCGCAACACCCCGCTGCTGGTGCAGCTGTTCTTCCTGTTCTACGTGGTGCCGAACTTCGGTCCCTCGATGTCGCCGCTCACCACCGGCATCATCGGCCTCGGTCTGCACTACTCCACGTACACCGCGGAGGTCTACCGCGCCGGCATCGACGGCGTACCCGCCGGCCAGTGGGAGGCGGCCACGGCGCTCAGCCTGTCCAAGGGCCGTACGTGGCGTGCGGTGATCCTGCCGCAGGCGATCCGCCGCGTCGTCCCGCCGCTGGGCAACTACGTCGTCGCCATGCTCAAGGACTCCCCGATGATCGCGACCATCGGCGCCTTCGACATGCTCGGCGAGGCCCAGGCCTTCAGCAACGAGACCTTCACCACGGAAGCCATCACCGTCGTGGGTGTGGCCTTCATCGTCATCGCCTACCCCGCTTCCCTCTTGATCCGAGCCCTGGAGCGTCGTCTTGTCCGCTGACACCCCTCTGCAGAAAGAACCCGAGAGCAGCCAGAACCCACCGGTGGACGGCAGCGAGCTGATCCGCTTCGACAAGGTCACCAAGCGCTTCGGCAGCAACGTCGTGCTCGACAACCTCGACTTCTCGGTGGACTCCGGCAAACACGTCACGCTGATCGGCCCGTCCGGCTCCGGCAAGACGACGATCCTGCGCCTGCTGATGACCCTGCTCAAGGCCGACGAAGGCACGATCAAGGTCAACGGCGACTACCTCACCCACGAGGAGAAGAACGGCAAGCTCGTCCCGGCGGGTGAGAAGCACATCCGCGAGGTCCGCAAGAACATCGGGATGGTCTTCCAGCAGTTCAACCTCTTCCCGAACATGAAGGTGCTGCGCAATCTCACCGAGGCGCCGGTCACCGTGCTCGGCATGTCCAAGGAGGCGGCCGAGGAACGGGCCCGCGATCTCCTCGAACTGGTCGGCCTTACCGAGCACATCGACAAGTACCCGACCCAGCTCTCCGGCGGCCAGCAGCAGCGCGTCGCGATCGCGCGGGCCCTCGCCATGCGGCCGAAGGTGCTGCTCCTGGACGAGGTCACCTCGGCCCTCGACCCCGAGCTGGTCGCGGGCGTCCTCGACGTGCTGCGGGACATCGCGCGCACCACGGACATCACGATGCTCTGCGTGACCCACGAGATGAACTTCGCCCGCGACATCTCCGACGCGGTCCTGATGTTCGACAAGGGCCGCGTCCTGGAATCCGGCCCGCCGGAGAAGATCTTCGGCGACCCGGAGCACGACCGGACGCGGGAGTTCCTGAGCGCGGTTCTGTAGCGGATTCACCGTGACATGACTGTGGCATATGCCAGGGTGGTGCGTTCCTGCTAGCAGCGCCGGAACGCGCCACTCTTCTCGTCAACAGCCGCTCCCCGTCAGCCCTTTGGCGGCTATCGTGGAAGCAGCCTCCATCCGAGAACGGCCAAGCAGCGCAGGGGGAACCGTGGCGCTCAAGCACGAGCCGACCGCGCCGTACCACTCGGCCCAGGACGCCCTGCGCGTACTGGAGACCGTGGCACGGCACACCACCGGCGTCACCGACACCCAGCTCGCCCGCACGACCGGCCTCGGCACGGAGCGGCTGACCACGCTCCTGCGGATGCTGCGCCGCGAGGGATACGTCGAGCAGGTCGCCGACGGCGCGTACATCACCGGCGCCGCCCTGACCAGGCTGACCTCGGCACGCGGCCGCGACCAGGCGCTGCGCGAGCAGGTCCAGCGCAACCTCGACCGGCTGCGCGACTCGGTGGGCGCCGCCGTCTACATCAGCCGTTACGTCGACGGCGAGGTCCACGTCACCCAGTGCGCCGACAGCCCGAGCACGCCCGCGGTGAACGAGTGGGTGGACTTCCGGCGCTCCGCCCACGCCAGCGCGATCGGCAAGAGCCTGCTCGGCCAGCTCGACGTGAACGCCCGCCGCGACCACCTCGCCCGCCACAAGATGGCCCGCCTCACCTCGCGCACCATCACCAGCGAACGGCTCCTGCTGTCCCGCCTCGACGCCCAAGCGCCCAGCGTGCCGGTCCTCGACCTCCAGGAGTACGCGATCGGCACGGTGTGCGCGGCGGTCCCCATCACGGCCGGCTCCGCCGTAGGCTGCCTGGCCCTCTCCCTCCCGGTCGCACACGCACACCGACTGCGGGCAGCAGCGGACACACTGAACCGGGGCGCGGCACCCGTACTGCTGTCTCTCGCGATCTGAGCCACGGGCTCTCGAAGTCCGGCGCGGTATCGCGCCCCTAGGGAGGCCGCAGGCCTTCCTTCAGGGGCGCGGGGAACTGCGCGACCAGCCACAACGAACCCGCAGCTTAAAACGGCGCAACCCAGCGGAGCGCTGACGCGGTCACAAGCACCCCCGTGGACCAGGTAGTATTTTTTCCGTCGCCGACCGCCACAAGCGGAAGGCGGGAGTCATGCGCCGCTAGCTCAGTTGGTTAGAGCAGCTGACTCTTAATCAGCGGGTCCGGGGTTCGAGTCCCTGGCGGCGCACCACCGAAGGGCCTCTCGTGGGAGCGAGAGGCCCTTCGACGTATGCGCCAGGGCCCGTCCGGCCCCGGCCCGCCCCGGTCAGCCGCACGATCGTCAGACGTAAAGGGTCACGGGGTCATCGTGACGCCGTCGACGACGAAGGTGTCGCTGGTGCCGCCCGTGTCCCCGTCGAAGCCGAACTCGTCGGACATCTGGTTGTGCGTGACCATGAAGCCGACGCAGAACACCGCGGCCACCCCGAGGAACACCAGGCTGGCGCCGGTGGACGTCGCCAGTCTGGCCCGGCTCGGCGCCTTCGCCGTGGCGACCACGTCGCGGCCCTCGGCGTAGTAGACGGTGACGAAGTCGCCCTCGAGGTTCGTCGCCGGGCCGTCCTCCTCCTCGAAGCGGACCGTCCGGCCGTCGCGAGCGGTGAACTCGTACACATGGTGCAGCGTGGTGCTCACGGACGAGTCGCCGCTGCCGCCGTGCGTCGTCGTGAACATCCGCAGACAGCGCCCCTCCGCCGTCAGGCCGCTTTTCCAGGCGCTTCGGATCTGCAGCGAGCGGCGCACCACGCTGTACGCGCCGAAGAGCACCACGGCCAGGATCAGACTGGGCACCAGGTAGAACAAGAGGTCGATCATGCTTCCCCCGAGGTCAGGTACTGCTCGTGGGGGGAACCTACCCCCGGGGGAAGCACGCCTGTCTCAAGTAACGCTCAGAGATCCGGAGTCGGATCAGAACGTGACGTCCGAGCAGGCGTAGAACGCGTTGCCCGTGTCGGCGACCGTCCACACCGCGAGGATCACGTGGTGCCCGCTCTTGCCGGACGGCAGGGTGCCGCTGTGGGAGAGCGTCGCGGGCGGCTGGCCGCTGTAGGGGACGGTCAGGAACGGGGTGGTGTCCAGGGCGGCCCGGGTCAGCGGGGCGTTCTGGTTCCAGCCGTTCTTGGTGACGTAGTACCGGAAGTCGGTCGTCGAGTGCCGTGCCGTGAACTGCCAGCGGAACGTGTAGCTCTGCCCGCCGGTGACCTGGGTGGTGGGCCAGGCGCCGCCTGACGGGGTCCTCGACTGGTCGAGCGCGCCGAAGTTGCCGTGGCCCGCGGAACAGATCTGCCCGTCCGCGGGTCCGGCCGACGGGAAGCCCTTGGGGCCCTCGACGCTCTGGGGCTCGTACTGGATGGCGCCGCAGCCGGTCACCGTGCCGTTGGCGCAGAGCTTCTGCCGGCTGACGGGGAGGTCGGTGTAGCCATGGCCGCTGGCGCCGCCGGTGGAGAGCACGAACGCTCCCGTGGTGGCGAGGCCGACCACGGCCGCGTACCACTTGGTCCGCTTCTTGGACTGTTTCTCGTGATTCCCGTGATTCCCGATGCTTTCGCGCATGCTGCCGCTCCTGGAGAACGTGGGGGATTTCCGTGAGCTGTGCGTGCGCATCGCGATGCGTGGAGCGATGGTTCAGGTCTAGACCAAGTTCAGATTATTACTGACCCTTGAACATGTCCATACCAATCGCGGAAACGTCCGTACCAATCGTCGAAACGATCCGATGGCACCGATCCCGCGACTCCTCCACCAGCTTCCCGTTCGGGTCGTCGTTGGTCCTCACCCAGTCCCGGGCCGCCACCTCGCTCCTCCCACCCGCCAACTGCCGCTCCACCAGCCTCACTTGACGCACCTCCCCGGGCGCCTCCACATACCAGCACTCCCGCATGAGCCCGTACGCCTCGCGCCAGCCCGGCAGATCGCAGGCCAGGTAGTTCCCCTCGGTGACGATCAGCCGGGCGGCCGGCGGCACCAGGTGGCGTGCGGCGATGGGCTCGTCGATGGTGCGGTCGTAGTCCGGTACGTAGATGTCGGCGTCGGTGTCCTCCAGCACCCGGCGCAGCAGCGCGACGTATCCCCACACGTCGAAGCTGGGTTCCGAGCCCTTGCGGGAGGTCAGGGCGAGCCGTGCCAACTGGCGGTTGGAGAGGTGGAATCCGTCGAGCGGAAGATAGGCGGCGCGCTCGCCGAGGTGCGCGACCAGGGCGCGGGCGAGGGTGGACTTTCCGGCGCCGGGCGGGCCCGCGAGGCCCAGTACGGCGCGCGGCAGGCGGGCGGTCAGTTGCCAGGCGTCCGCGGCGAGGTCGGCGAGGGCGGGGCGGTCAGCGATCTCCATGCCGTGTATGGAACGCCACGGGGGCGCTTCGCTGGAAGGGCGGGGATGAACCTGCGGGTTCGTTGTGGCTGGTCGCGCAGTTCCCCGCGCCCCTAAAAGGAGGGCCTGCGGCCTCCTTTTAGGGGCGCCGCCTAGTCTCCGTCCCGCGCCTCCAAGGCCGCTAGGCGGCGGCGCTGGATCGCCGCGGCGACTTCAGGGGTGTACTCGGTGCGGACCGGCTGTACGGAGAACACCTGGAGGCCGGCCGCCGCCGCGTCCGTCGCCACGAAGCGGGTCAGTTTCTCCCTGGCGGTCTCGGTGCCGGCGGGGAGCCGTGCGAGTGCCGCCTCCACGCACTCGTGCAGATACCGCTCGTGGTCCTCGACGCCGAGCGCGGCGCGGGCGGTGTCCCTGACCCGCCAGAGGACCAACACGTCGACGCGCAGGGCGAGTCCGTGCGCATCGAGGGCGGGCATCGGCTCGCTGCGCCAGTGCCGCAGCCGTACGTCGATCCGGCGGCGCAGCAGCAGCGGGTTCACCCACATCAGTCCGGTACGCCGGACGGTGCCCCGGTAGCGCCCGAAGAGCCCGAGCACCCAGGCGCTCCCGGTCCGCCCCCGGGCCAGCCCGCCGAACCCGAAGAGCGCGACCGCCCCGGACGCGGCGAGCCCCGCCCACTGCGGAGCACCGAGCCCGGCACCCGCGTACGCGGGCAGTCCCGCCAACTCCCCGGCGAGCGACGGCAGTACACCGGCCCACCAGGCCGCCACCACACACCCGGCGACCCCGCCGCTCCCCGCCAGCACGCCCACCGCACCCGGCAGCACCCGCGCCTCACGCTCCACCAGCTCGGGATCGACGACGACCGGCGGCGGCACCGACTCCCGCCGGGCCACCCGCGGTTGCTCCCTCGTCTCCCGCCGAGGCCCGGCCTCGGCGGGCCGGAACAACAGGTGTACGGGGATCTCGGTGGTCGCCTCGTTGTGGATCAGCCGCGGCACCCGGGCCCCTCGGGGCCCCTGCTCCGACTCCGAAGTCGTCATACTCATCCGGGCGCCCCTTCCGGTGGAAATGTCAGCACTTCCGCATGTTCGTCAGTTTCTCAACCGCCGCCGGGCGCCGCATGCTGATGGTCCGAACGACGTACGGGCTCGGGGATCCCAACAGCCGGGACCCCTCCCAAGGTCACCCGCTACTCTCTCGCCATGGCGCGTGACCTGCAGGAGCAGATCAAGAAGCTCATCATCGACCGTCGGCTGCCCTCAGGAGCCACGCTGCCGACCGAGCCCGAGCTGATGGAGCTTCTCGGCGCCAGCCGGAATTCCGTACGCGAGGCGCTGAAGGCCCTCCAGGCGATGGGCATCGTCGAGATCCGGCACGGCTTCGGGACGTATGTGGGTCCGATGTCGATGGCGCCGATGATCGAAGGACTCGCCTTCCGCACGGTCGCCGGGCACTACCGCGGGGAAGACTCCCTGGTCCAGCTGCTCGAACTGCGCGAGGCCGTGGAGACCGGACTCATCTCGCGGCTCGCGGGCCGTGTCCCGGAAGCGGACCTCGTTGAACTGGACGCGCTCGTCAGCCGTATGGAGAGTCAGGCCGCCGAAGGGGCAGGCCTCG
Source organism: Streptomyces flaveus (assembly GCF_014647675.1). Taxonomy (GTDB): domain Bacteria; phylum Actinomycetota; class Actinomycetes; order Streptomycetales; family Streptomycetaceae; genus Streptomyces; species Streptomyces flaveus. Next base: position 625,253 of record NZ_BMPQ01000001.1, read on the forward strand.
CGGAGACCGATCGGGCCTTTCACGCCACGCTGTACCGAGGCCTCGGCAACCTCCTGCTGGGCGAGGTCCTTGAGGCGTTCTGGGACGCCTTCCACCGCGTACGCACGGATCTCGTGGAACCGCCGCAGGATCCGAAGGTCACGTGCCGGCAGCATCGGGAGATCCTCGACGCGGTCCGCACTGGTGATGCGCGACGGGCGGAGGATGCAATAAGAGAACACTTTGGTCACATTCGAACACGCCTGACCGCTACCGCACCGCATGAGACCATCAGTCCTCCTAATTAGCGCGAATGACCGGTAAACACCGCGTTTCGCGTCTTGCGATCATGATGATCGTCGTAGAACCCTGAACCCTGGGCTACGAGAGGCTGCGGTTACCCGGCAGTTGGGGGCCGGGAAAACGGTTGCACCGGAAGCGGGGAGGAGGGGCCCCGTTCAGAGCCCGATGTCGAGGGGGCATCATGCAACCGGAAGCCCGCCGTTCCATGTCTATAGGGTGTGGATGGTGTGGTGACGGGGGCCTGCTATTGATACGTCTGTGAAAGTCGAGGGGGACCTCAGCAGGCGAACGGAACAAGGAGCACGCGATGCACTGCGTGTGGGGGGATGACTCATGACGTCGACGCCGAGCGGCGGCCGGCAGAACTCTGACCCGTCTCAGACGACCCAGCTCAGGGTGCCGTCACAGACGACGACGGGCAGTTTCCGCAGAATCAAGAAGACGCTGCCGAGATACGACTACGAGCACTACAGCAGGCTCGCGGGTCCTCTCACCCAGCCCGATCCGCACAGGCCGTACAAGGTCAAGTACCGCTCGCTGATCTCGCAGGAGCCGCATCGCATCCGGGTCGCCCTGATGCTGATCGCCGCCCCCGTGCTGTCGCTGGTACTGCTCGCCTGGCTGCTGCAGCCCACCCACTGGACCGAACGCGAGAACCCGGTCTACGACTTCCTGCCCGCGCTCGACATAGTCATGCTCGTCTCGATCGGCCTGATCGAGTTCTTCCGCTGCATGAACGTGGTGTCGAACGCGCACGCCACGCTGGTCGCCCGCGACCCCATCCCGGTGGTGCCCGAGTCCGGCACCAGAGTGGCCTTCCTCACCTCCTTCGTGCCCGGCAAAGAGCCGCTGGAGATGGTGACGAAGACGCTGGAGGCCGCGGTGAAGATCCGCCACCGAGGCCTCATGCACGTCTGGCTCCTCGACGAGGGCGACGACCCCGAGGTGAAGGAAGTCTGTGCGCGCCTCGGTGTGCACCACTTCTCCCGCAAGGGCGTCGCGAAGTGGAACCAGAAGAAGGGCCCGCACCGCGCGAAGACCAAGCACGGCAACTACAACGCCTGGCTGGACGCGCACGGCGACAACTACGACTTCTTCGCCTCGGTCGACACCGACCACGTGCCGCTGCCCAACTACCTGGAGCGGATGCTCGGTTTCTTCCGCGACCCGGATGTCGGCTTCGTCATCGGCCCGCAGGTGTACGGCAACTACGACAACCCGATCACCAAGTCCGCCGAGTCGCAGCAGTTCCTGTTCCACGCGCTGATCCAGCGCGCGGGCAACCGCTACGGCTCGCCGATGTTCGTGGGCACCTCGAACGCCGTACGGATCACGGCGCTCAAGCAGATCGGCGGTCTGTACGACTCGATCACCGAGGACATGGCGACGGGCTTCGAGATCCACCGCCACAAGAACCCGGCGACGGGCAAGAAGTGGCGCTCGGTCTACACCCCCGACGTGCTCGCGGTCGGTGAGGGCCCCAACGCCTGGACGGACTTCTTCACCCAGCAGATGCGCTGGTCGCGAGGGACGTACGAGACGATCCTCAAGCAGTACTGGAAGGGCTGGTACTCGCTTCCGCCGAGCAAGCTCTTCAACTACACGATGATGATCATCTTCTACCCGATGTCGGCCCTCAACTGGATCCTGGCGGCGCTGAGCTGTGCGCTGTTCCTGGGCCTGGGCGCCTCGGGTGTGAACATCGACCCGGCGATCTGGCTGATGCTGTACGGCAACGCCTCGGCGCTGCAGATCGGCCTGTACGTCTGGAACCGCCGCCACAACATCTCTCCGCACGAGCCGGAGGGCTCCGGCGGTGTGGCCGGCATGATCATGTCCGCGCTGTCGGCGCCGCTCTACGCGAAGGCGCTGATCGACTCCGTACTGCGCCGCAAGAGCAAGTTCGTGGTCACCCCGAAGGGCGACTCGGCGAGCCCGGACACCTGGTTCGGGACCTTCCGTTACCACTGGTACTTCATCCTGATATTCGCCGGTTCGATCAGTGCCGGCTTCTACTACGGCAACTCGCACCCCGCGATGGTCATCTGGGCGTCGTTCGCGCTTCTGATCACCGCCTCGCCGATGTTCGCCTGGCGCTATCAGATGCGCCAGGACGCGAAGAAGCCGCCGGCCGGACCGCCGGAGCCGCAGCACGCGGTGACGACACCACAGCCTCTGCCCACCCAGCAAAGCGCCCCGCACGGACAGCACAAGCCGAGCTGGGCGGCGGACGGGGGCAGTGACCAGACAGTGCAAATCGCTCTTGGGGGACGCAAGAAATGAAAGACCGCTCCAGCCGCCACCGCCGCGCCCGCCGCATCGCGATAGGCGCGGCGGTGGTGGTGGCGCTGGCGGGGATGAACGGACCGGCGCTCTACCGCTTCGGTTCGGCCCAGTACCACGACTACAAGATCAACCGGCCCGAGTACAAGGCCGCGAACGGCAAGTGGGAGATCGTCGATTTTCCGGAGAAGTACCGGCTGAACACCATCCATGCCGCGCTTCTGCGCACCGGCAAGGTCCTGCTGATCGCGGGCTCGGGGAACAACCAGGACAACTTCGACGCGAAGAAGTTCGACACCCGTATCTGGGACCCGGTCAAGGGCACGATCAAGGACATCCCGACACCCAAGGACCTGTTCTGCACGGGCCACACCCAGCTCGCCAACGGCAATCTGCTGATCGCGGGCGGCACCAAGCGGTACGAGAAGCTCAAGGGTGACGTCACCAAGGCCGGCGGCCTGATGATCGTCCACAACGAGAACCCGGACAAGCCGATCACCATCCCCGCGGGCACCAAGTTCAAGGGCAAGGAGAACGGCAAGACCTTCGTGTCGAAGGACCCGGTCGTCGTCGAGCGCGCGAAGAAGACGTTCGACAAGGAGACCGGCGAGTTCACGGGCAACCAGCCGGGCCTGGGCCGTATCTACGTCGAGGCGCAGAAGCGCGGCGAAAGGTACGAGACCGGCACGGAGGACAACTACACGGTCCAGGGCCTGAAGGGCGCCGACGCCCGCAACACGTACGGCATCGCGCAGAAGCTGGCCCTCGACAAGAAGGACTTCCAGGGCATCAGGGACGCCTTCGAGTTCGACCCGGTGGCTGAGAAGTACATCAAGGTCGACCCGATGAAGGAGGCCCGCTGGTACCCGACGCTCACCACGCTGTCCGACGGCAAGATCCTCAGCCTCTCCGGCCTGGACGAGATCGGCCAGCTGGTGCCGGGCAAGAACGAGGTCTACGACCCGAAGACCAAGGAGTGGGAGTACACCGCGAAGGAGCGGCAGTTCCCGACGTACCCGGCGATCTCCCTGATGCAGAACGGCAAGCTGTTCTACTCGGGCGCGAACGCCGGCTACGGCCCGGACGACATCGGCCGTGACCCGGGCATCTGGGACCTGGAGACGAACAAGTTCGACAAGGTCTCCGGCATGTCCGACCCCAAGCTCCTGGAGACCGCGGGCACGGTGCTGCTGCCGCCCGCGCAGGACGAGAAGTACATGGTGATCGGCGGCGGCGGCGTCGGCGAGTCCAAGCAGTCCAGCAAGAAGACCCGCATCATCGATCTGCTGGCGGACGACCCGAAGTTCGTGGACGGCCCCGACCTGGACAAGGGCACCCGCTACCCGCAGTACTCGATCCTGCCCGACGACAACGTGCTGGTGTCCGGCGGCTCCGAGGACTACCGCGGGCGTGGCGACTCCAACATCCTCGAGGCGCGGCTCTACGACTCGAAGAAGAACGAGATGAAGCAGGTCGCCGACCCGCTCGTGGGCCGCAACTACCACTCGGGCTCGATCCTGCTGCCCGACGGCCGTGTGATGGTCTTCGGCTCCGACTCGCTCTACTCGGACAAGGCCAACACCAAGCCGGGCGAGTTCGAGCAGCGCATCGAGATCTACACGCCGCCGTACCTCTACGGAGACGCGCAGCCCACGCTCTCCGGCGGTCCGAAGACCATCAAGCGCGGCGAGTCGGCGACCTTCAAGTCCCAGCACGCCTCGTCCATCAAGACGGCCCGTCTGATCCGGCCGAGCGCCTCGACGCACGTCACCGACATCGACCAGCGGTCCATCGCCCTGGACCTGGAGAAGACGGACGACGGCATCGAGGTCACCGTCCCGAAGAACCGCAACCTCGTCCAGTCGGGCTGGTACATGCTGTTCGTGACGGACGACCAGGGCACCCCGAGCAAGGCCCAGTGGGTCAAGGTGCCGTAGTTCCCTGACCGCCCTGACGGTTACGTGACTGGGGGCGCCCTCCGCCAAGGAGGGCGCCCCCAGTCACGTACTGCCTGCTGCTACTGCTGGCTGGCCTTCGCCAGTTCCAGCGCGTACTCCGGCCACCATTCGCCCGCCTTCGGGCCCCCCTTGCAGGTGCCGTCGGACTCGCCGGGGCGCTTGACCCACAGGTAGGCGTCGACGAGGTCGTCGCCGGTCTTCGTCGTGGGCTCCTCGCCGAGCGCGCGGCCCGGCGGGTTGCACCAGTTCTCCGCGGGATCACCCTCGGTGTACGGGCCGTTGCCGTTGCGGCTGGTGTCGATCACGAACGGCTTGTTGCCGATCTTCGCCGACAGCTCCTTGCCGTACTTCGTGCTGTCCTCGGTGGTGAAGAAGTTCGACACGTTCACCGAGAAGCCGTCGGCCTGGTCGATGCCCGCCTTCTTGAGCGGGTCGTAGAGATCGCTGGGATTGCTGCCCGCATTGCCCGCGTCCAGATAGACCTTCGTGTTCTTCAGAGCCGTGAGCTTCTCGACCGCCCCCTTGAGGAGGTCGAGGCGCTCCTGATGGAACTCCTCTGCCGTGCAGCCGTCCACCACGTGCAGCAGAGCGTCCGGCTCCACGATCACCGTGGCGTTCCGGTCGCCGATGCCGCTGGCGACCTGGTCGATGAACGTCCGGTAGGCGTCGCCGTCCGCGGCGCCGCCCTGTGAGAACTGGCCGCAGTCGCGGTGCGGAATGTTGTAGAGGACGAGCAGCGCGTCCCGGTCGGCCTTCTCGGCCGCCTCGGTGAGACCGCGCGCCTCGTCCTCGGCCTTCTCCGGAATGATCCACTCGCCGGTGGGCTGCTCGGCGATCTTCTGGATCAGCTCGGCCTCCTCCTTCTTCCCTTCCTCCGTGAACGTGGCCACCTGCTCGGCCGCGGTCCCCTCGGGGTTGACCCAGTACGGGTCGTCGCCCTTGGGCTGCTGGCTGACCTGACCGGCCGACTCGTTCGAGTCGTCGCCGTCGTCCCCGGAGGAGGAACACCCCGCGAGCAGCAGCACTCCGGCCACCGCCACGGACGCTATGGCTCCGGCCCCCCTGCGCTCGTACATCCAACTCCCCCAATGAGTGCACTGTTCGAAGTACCAATCCTGACATACGTGTCTGTGCGGCAACGAGGGCGGCCGACCCCTTGTCGGACAGCTGTTACAGCGTCCGCCGTCGGCTCGGGTCCGGGCCTGAGCCCGGCCCCGGCGCCGGTCCCGCCCGCAACGTCACCGTAACTTCTCTAGGCCAAAGCACTCATCCGTTCTAGAGTCGTTCCGGACTTGGACATCTACGCTCCGAGACCTCCCGCGCCGACGCCGGGTTACTCCCGCAGCCCGTGCGCGCGTGGTCGAGGACCAGCCCGGCCGGCGGCTCAGGGGGAGCGGTCGTCGGCCGGGCCAGGTGCGTTGCTGCTCGTGAGATACGCCGAGACCACCACGTTCGCCGTGTACGTACGGCTGTCCGGGTCGAAGCTGCCGCCGCAGGTGATCAGCCGCAGCTCGGCGCGCCCCGACTGCCGTACCCCGTAAGCCTGTTGGGCATCGAAGCGGTCCCGCTCGATGACCTGTACGTCGTCCACGGTGAACTCGGCGACCGTGCCGTCGTCGCGGATCACCCGGACCTTCTCGCCCGGCCGCAGCTCGCTGAGGCGGTAGAAGACCGCGGGCCTGGACTCGGTGTCGACATGCCCCACGAGCAGCGCGGCGCCCTCCGCGCCGGGGCGCACACCGGCCCCGTACCACCCCACGGCCCTCGCGTGGGCATAGGGCGGTGCTTCAACCGCCCCTCGCGCATCGAGCCCGCGGGCCATCACAGGCGCCCGCACGCCCAGAGAGGGGATGACCAGCCGCCTCGGCCGCCCGTCCTCTCTCAACGGCTTTGCGGCGGGCGGCAGCCGGACACCGAGCGGCCGTCCCACCGCCGCCACGTCACCCGTGGTCGGCGCGTACGTCCCAGGGCGTACGTCGGTCGCCTCGCCGGCCCACAGCCACAGCCCGAGCAGCAGCACCGCCCAGACCAGGCCCGCCGTGAGGCGGCCGGCGCCGGAGGAACTCTCCCGGTCGGACATGTCCGGCCCTCACCTGCCGCGTCCCCGGCGCACACTGCGCACCGCCACGGCCACCGCTGCGGCACCGGCCAGGATCAGCCCGATCACGGTGTGCGGGGTGCCGGGCCCCTCCGCCGCCCGCTCCTGAACGGCGGAGGGCACAGTGGGCTTCCTCACGACGGTGAGGGTGCCCGTGGCCTTGTCAGTCTTGTCGGCCTTGTCAGCCGCGTACGAGGCGGGTGCGGTGGCGGAGGTGGGGACGGGGGTGAACTCGGGTGTGAGCGTGGCGGTGACCACGGCCGCTCCCATGGTCACGGCACAGAGAGTTAGTCGTAGCGACCCCATCGTGAACCTCCAGACAGCTGAAGACTCCTCTCCCGGGCGCGTGGACGCACGTGGGGAGAGGGCTCGACTGCTCCGTTCGGGTGCCGGCCGGACCGCACGTCCAGCCCCGTCCGGCACAGCCCCGATCTCACACTCGGTCGACGAGATCCGCGATCGAGTCGACGACCTTGGACGGGCGGTACGGGTACCGCTCGACGTCCTCGGGCGTGGTCAGCCCGGTCAGCACCAGGAACGTCATCATCCCGGCCTCGAGCCCGGCGAGTACGTCCGTGTCCATCCGGTCGCCGATCATCGCGCTGGTCTCGGAGTGCGCGCCGATGGCGTTGAGTCCCGTACGCATCATCAGCGGGTTCGGCTTGCCCGCGAAGTACGGCTTCTTGCCGGTCGCCTTGGTGATCAGCGCGGCGACGGCGCCGGTGGCGGGCAGCGGTCCCTCGGTGGACGGCCCGGTCTCGTCGGGGTTGGTGCAGATGAAACGGGCCCCGCCGTTGATCAGCCGGACCGCCTTGGTCATGGCCTCGAATGAATAAGTACGAGTCTCGCCGAGGACTACGTAGTCGGGCTCGTGGTCGGTGAGGACGTACCCGATGTCGTGCAGCGCCGTGGTCATGCCCGCCTCACCTATGACGTACGCGGTGCCGCCGGGCCGCTGGTCGTCCAGGAACTGGGCGGTGGCCAGGGCGGAGGTCCAGATGTTCTCGACGGGTACGTCCAGGCCCATGCGCTTGAGGCGGGCGTGCAGGTCGCGGGCGGTGTAGATGGAGTTGTTGGTGAGCACCAGGAAGGGCCGCTCGGACTCCTTGAGCTTCTTGATGAAGGCGTCGGCGCCGGGGATGGGCACGCCCTCGTGGATGAGTACACCGTCCATGTCGGTGAGCCACGATTCGATGGGCTTGCGCTCTGCCATGTCCCGGTCTCCTGACGTACGCGTGTACCGACGCCCCAGCGTAGCCACCGGCCGGATCATGGAGGAGGGGCGTCCCGCCCTGGGGACAGGGAACGGGGAGAGGGAAGCAGGACGGGGTTCGGGTCTCAGCGTCGGCGTCGGGCCAGGAGCACGGCACCGGCTCCGGCACCGACGAGCAGGAGCGTGCCGACCGCCCCCGCGACCAGTTCGCGCCGCGAGACGGGCCCGGTCCCGGCAAGCTTGTCGGCGAACGGCAGGCCTTTCTTCGGTACGGGTTCGGGGGTGGCCTCGCCTTCCGGGGTGGTCTTGCCCTTGGGCGTGGTCTCGTCCTGGGGCGTGCCCTCGTCGGCGATGCGGAACCGGTAGTCGTTCGACTGCCCCACCCAGTCGCCGTCGTCGTCATGGCGCTGTACGACGGCCGCGTTGGCGACGACATCGTTGGGCACGGCGTCGTCGGCGACAGCCAGCCGAACCTTGACGGACAGGGTCTTCCCCGACCCCACGGTGAATCCCGGGAACCCGTCACCGCCATCGCCGCCCTCGCCGAAGACCCCGATGTTCTCGTCCTTGTCGGTCCTCTCGAAGCGGACGGGATACGGTCGCGCCCCGGCGCCCTCACCCTCGTAGAACTCGAGCCGCACCTGCCCTCCCTTCAGGACCCGCTTCTGATCCACGAGCACGACGACGGGGTGGATGCTCCGGCAGGTCCCGTCGGTGGTGTTGGTGAGATCGAGATACCAGGTCCGGTAACCCCCTCCGGCCTCGTACACGGAGGGCCCTCCATGAATCCGAGTACGGACGGGAAACGCCCGACTGCCAGAGCCGGCCGAGCAGTTGGGTTCAGCGTCGAGGGCCTGCGCGGGCAAAGGGGCGAGGGCGGCGGCAGCCAGGGAGAAAAGCGGCAAATAGACACACAGTCGCATGAACATCGGAGTTTGCCAGGGGTAGGCGGGGTCGGAACGCCGGGAGACTCCTGGCGGACCCGTTCGGGGGGCGAGTTCAGCAGGTCGGCTCAGCGGGAGAGGTCAGTCCTCCGCCCGCCCGAACAACGGCGCCAGCAACAACTGAGCCGCCCCCTCAGCCACCCCCCACTCACCGCCGGAGGCAACCCGTACCGGCACAGGACTGCTCGCCCCCTCCCGCTGAGCCCGGGCATCGAGAACCGCCCCGACCCCTCGCACGAACCGCTCGGGCTCGGCGGCGACAATCCGCCCGCCCAGCAGCACAAGATCGATATCAAGCAGCCCCACGAGATTCGCGGCGCCGGCGCCCAGCACCCGAGCCGCCTCGTCCACATCCCCCCGAGCCACGGCCCCCAGGCACAACACCTCAATGCACCCACGGTCCCCGCACGAACACACCGGCCCGTCCAGCTGGATCACCTGATGCCCGAACTCCCCCGCCCCGGTATGCGCCCCCCGATGCACAGCACCACCCAGTACGAGCCCGGCCCCCAACCCCGTACCGAGATGCAGATACGCGAAGGACCCGACCTCGCCCTCGACCGCGAGCCCCAGCGCAGCGGCATTGGTGTCCTTGTCCAGTACGACCGGCATCCCCAGCCGCCGAGCCAAGGCATCGCGCAACGGAAACCCGTCCCACTCGGGGAACCCGGTCACCCGATGCAGCACCCCGTGGGTGTGGTCGAGCGGCCCGGGCATGGCGACCCCGACCCCGAGAACCGCCCCCAGCTCCCCGTCCACCCCTCCGACCAGCCCCTCGACCTCCCTCGCCGCCACCTCCACCACGGCCTCCGAGCCCGCCCCCAGATCCAGTGGCCCCCGGCGCTCCCCCACCACCGCCCCGGTCAGATCGACCAGTACCGCCCGCAGCTCGTCCCGTTCAAGATGCAGCCCCACCGCATGCCCGGCCTCCGGCACGAGGCGCAGCGACGTCCGCGGCTTGCCCCCCGTGGAGGCCTGCCGCCCCGCCTCCGCCACCAGCCCGTCGTCCCGCAACCGTGCGGTGATCTTGCTGACGGCCTGGGGAGTCAGCCCCGTACGCTCCGCGAGCTCAAGCCGGCTGATGCCCGCGCGCCCGGCGCTGCGCAGCAGATCGAGCATCAGCGCGGCGTTGTAGCCGCGCAGTGCGTACAGATTCGCGCCGCCTCCGCCATTGGTCCTGTTCACGAACCCATTGTCCCCCCGGCTTGCCCTTTAGCAACAGCGTTGCTTAAGTGGGTGCCATGGTGGAGAACATGACCGACATCCCCCCTGTCGCCCCCTTCCGTGTGGGCCTCGTCGGCTACGGCCTCGCGGGCTCCGTCTTCCACGCCCCGCTGATCGCCGCCACCGAGGGCCTCGCCCTCGACACGATCGTCACCGCGAACCCGGAGCGGCAGCAGCAGGCGAGGACCGAGTTCCCGGACGTACGGATCGCGGCGTCCCCCGACGAACTCTGGTCCCGCGCCGACGACTTGGACCTGATCGTCATCGCGTCCCCGAACAAGACGCACGTCCCGCTCGCCACCGCCGCCCTCGATGCGGGCCTCCCGGTCGTGGTCGACAAGCCGATCGCGGGCACGGCGGCGCAGGCCCGCGCGCTGGCCTCGTTGGCCGACGAACGCGGCCTGCTCCTCTCCGTCTTCCAGAACCGCCGCTGGGACCACGACTTCCTGACCCTCAGCAAGCTTCTCGCCGACGGCGAACTCGGCGACGTCTACCGCTTCGAGTCCCGCTTCGAACGCTGGCGTCCCCAACTCAAGGGCGGCTGGCGCGAGTCCGGCGATCCGGCAGAGGTCGGAGGTCTGCTGTACGACCTCGGCAGCCACGTGGTCGACCAGGCCCTGGTCCTCTTCGGCCCCGCGGCCTCGGTGTACGCGGAGTCGGACGTACGCCGCCCCGGCGCCGAGACGGACGACGACACGTTCATCGCGATCACGCACACGAACGGCGTCCGCTCCCACCTTTACGCCTCCGCCACCACCGCCCAACTCGGCCCACGCTTCCGGGTGCTGGGTTCGAAGGCCGGCTACGTGAAGTACGGCCTGGACCCGCAGGAAGACGCACTGCGCGAGGGTGAACGCCCAACGCCGGGCAAGGCCTGGGGAGTTGAGCCGGAGGACCTGTGGGGCCGCCTCGGCTCCGGCGAGTCCCCCCTGACCGGCGGCGGCCACCCCGTCCCGACCCTCCCGGGCGCGTACCCCGCCTACTACGCGGCCATCGCCGCCGCCCTCCGAGGCACCGGCGAGAACCCGGTCACCGCCCTGGAAGCGGCTGCCGCCCTCGACGTACTGGAAGCCGCGCGCCGCTCGGCCCGCGACGGAGTGGCGGTGACACTGTGACCCCCAAGGCACCCACCGACGTCCCCACCCTCGCCCCCAGCGTCACCGAACTCGAGGCACAGGAACGCCGGTTGACGCTCCCCCACTTCACCTACGACGACGCCTGGACCCTCGGCACGCTCCTCGTCGACCTGGCGCGGGAGCGGGGCGCCCCGGTCGCGATCGACATCACCCGCTCCGGCCAGCAGCTCTTCCACGCCGCCCTCCCCGGCTCCACCCCCGACAACGACGCCTGGATCGCCCGCAAACGCCGAGTCGTCGAGCGCTACGCCGCCTCCTCCCTCCTCGTCGGCACCCGCTTCCGCGCCAAGGGCACCACGTTCGAGGCCGACTCCCGCCTGGACCCGGACGTGTATGCCGCCCACGGGGGCGCCTTCCCGATCACGGTGGAGGGCGCGGGCGTCATCGGCACGGTGGTGGTGTCGGGGCTGCCGCAGCTGGAGGATCACGCGTTGGTGGTGGAGGCGTTGGAGCGATTCACCTCCGGATAAGGGGAGCGCCCCTTAGGGGCGCGGGGAACTGCGCGACCAGCCACAACGGACCCGCACCCGACAAACCACAGGAAGTTCCCCGCCCAACCCAGTGGAACGCCTACGCGTCCTTGAGCTCCTGCCGCTGCCTCCCCAACCCCTCGATCTCCAGCTCCACCACATCCCCCGCCCGCAAGAACGGCTTCGGCTCCGGCTGCCCCATCGCCACCCCCGCCGGCGTACCCGTATTGATGACGTCACCGGGATAAAGCGTCATGAACTGGCTTACGTAGCGCACCACTTCAGCAACGGGAAAGATCTGGTCGGCCGTGCTGCCGTCCTGCTTCAGCTCGCCGTTGACCCACAGCCTCAGCGACAGCTGCTGCGGATCCGGCACCTCGTCCGCCGTCACGAGCCACGGTCCGAGCGGGTTGAACGTCTCGCAGTTCTTGCCCTTGTCCCAGGTCCCGCCCCGCTCGATCTGGAAGGCGCGCTCGGAGACGTCGTGCGCCACCGCGTACCCGGCGACATGCGCGAGCGCCTCCTCGTGCGAGCCGAGATACCGCGCCGTACGCCCGATGACGACCGCCAGCTCGACCTCCCAGTCGGTCTTCTCCGACGTGCGCGGCACCAGCACCGTGTCGTACGGCCCGACGACCGTGTCCGCCGCCTTGAAGAAGATGACCGGCTCGGCGGGCGGCTCGGCGCCGGTCTCGGTGGCGTGGTCGTGGTAGTTGAGGCCGATGCAGACGACCTTGCCGATCCGGGCGAGCGGCGGCCCGACCCGCAGCCCCGCCGCGTCCAGCGCGGGCAGTTCCCCCGCCTCGGCCGCGCTCCGGATCCGGCCGAGCGCCGCGTCGTCGGCGAGCAGCGCCCCGTCGATGTCCGGGACGATGCCCGACAGATCCCGCAGGACCCCCTCGGCATCGAGCAGCGCGGGCCGCTCCGTCCCGGCCGTACCGACTCGCAGCAGCTTCATGAATCCCCATCTCCCTTGATCGCGGGCAGTCCGCCGATGGGTGCGGTCATGGGTGCAGGACGGCTGAACCCATCGGAGGACTGGTCGATCCTCCAAGCTGTACGGCCACTCCGCAATACCCGGTTCACGGGCTGGACTTTCACCCAGTGGCAGCCGCCAACGGCGAGGCCCCCGGCATGTCCCGGTACAGCACAGCCCGCTCGACCGCGCTCCACGTCGTACTGGTCACCACGTACAAGGCGGCGGCCAGCGGCACGAAGGCGACCGTGAAGAGCGTCATGAACGACATCAGCGGCATGAACTTCAGGACCGCCCCCATCCCCGGCACCTGCTGCTCACCACTCCCCGCGGCCGTCACCTGGGGGGTGGCCATCTGCCGCTTCGTACGCCGGTAGTTGAAGGTGGCGACGCAGGCGACGACCACGAACAGCCCGAGATAGACCAGCCCTCGCGCCCCGAACACCCCGCCGTCCCCCAGCGCGTCCATCCACCGTCCGCCGAGCGGCGCCGCGAGCAGCTTGTGGGCGAGCAGGGCGTTCGCCTCGCCGCCGATCGTCGAGTTGGAGAAGAGGTGGTAGAGCAGGAAGAAGGCCGGCAGCTGGAACAGACTCGGCAGACAGCCGGACAGCGGCGAGACCTTCTCCTTGGCGTGCAGCTCCATGACGGCCTTCTGGAGCTTCTCGGGGTTCTTCTTGTGCTTCTTCCGCAGCTCGGCGATCTGCGGCTGCAGCCGGGCGCGTTCCCGCTGCCCCCGCGCCGCGGCCCGCGACAAGGGGTGCACGAGGAGCCGTACGAACGCGGTGAACAACACGATCGCCGCAGCCGCCGCGGACGCCTGGAACAACGGCTCGAGGAGATCGGCCAGCCCTTCGACGAGGCTGGCGAAAACGGACATGAAAGCGGACATGGGTGAGCCCTCCGGGGTCTCGTCGTGCCGGGAGATGTACGTCGGCATGACGGCCCGCGAGAGGGCTTCGGGTGAGGTGCTGCCAGGTCCCCTACGCGGCCGTCAGGAGGAGACGGCCGGGTGCTCGAGGACGCGTACGCCCGGAGGCGTCGGGATCGCGTTGCGGCAGGAACGCCGTACGCCGCTCACGGTCGCGGATGGCCGTACGCACCCGCGTACGGGGCACGGCGGGCGCGAGCCGCGCGGAGATGACGGAGCAGACGGCGAGCGCGGACCCGGCCGCGGCGGTCGCGGCGAAGGCGACGGCGCCGACGAGGCTGCCGCTGTCGAGCAGCGCGATCTCGACGAGGACGAGGAGGAGGAAGAGGAAGGCGAGGGGCCGCAGCCTGGCGGTGACGGGCGTACCCATCAGCTGTCCTCCCTTCCTCACGACACGTGGTCACGCGTGCTGCCTCATCCTAACGGGGCCGCCGCATCGGGTTGGTCCGGTTGTCCGGTCAACGGGGCCGCATGGAGGCGAGCTTCCCCCAGACCACCAGCCGGTACTTGGAGGTGTACTCCGGGGTGCAGGTGGTGAGGGTGAGGTAGTAGCCGGGGTCGGAGTAGCCGTACCGCGGGTGGACGAGGCTGCGAGGGATCTCGCGGATCACTCCGCCGTCGCGCGGGGCGGTCTGCGGGAGGGTCCGGTCGACGACGTACGTATAACCGGCCGTACGGGTCTCGACCTCGATCCGGTCCCCTTCCCGCAGCCGGTTGATGTACCGGAAGGGCTCGCCGTGCGTGTTCCGGTGCCCCGCGAGCGCGAAGTTGCCGGCCTGGCCCGGCTGGGCGGTGTCCGGGTAGTGGCCGGCGTATCCCTTGTTGAGCACGTTCGGCTCGCTGATGCCTTCCGCGACGGGGACGCGGAGCCCGAGGCGGGGGATGGTGAGGATGGCGTAGGCCTGGTCCCAGCGGGGTTGCCGGGCGGGGACGGGGTTGGTCGGGGAGCCGGATCGCCGGCCGGCACGGGAGGAGCCGCCCGCACCGCTTGCACCGCTGGAGTCGCCGCCCGCTTCCGGAGGATCACCGTCACCGGTCACGGAAGGGCTGCTGCCCTCACCCTCCCCCCACTCCCTCTCCAGGGCCTGGACCTCCCTCTCGGCGCCCTCCCGGGCCTGCCGGTTGGTCCACCACAGCTGATGGACGACGAGGAGCATGAGGACGACACCGAGGGTGACGAGAAGCTCGGCCCCGTTCCAGAGAACGCGCGCCGCCAGGGCACGCCGCCGCAGGCTCCGCCGACTGGTGACGGGAACCCGCATGCGTACGCCTCCTGCCCCACGCCTCCTGCCTTCACTGCGGGCGCACGATAAGGGCTGCGGCCTCAACTCACCATCCCCATAAGCGCGATGAGAGCCTTGGCTTAGGCTCGCTGCTCATGAGTGCGTACTGGCTCCTGGCCCTGATCCCGTTCCTCGCCGGCCTCGCCCTGAGCGTGCAGCAGGGCATGCTGGCGGTCACCGAACGCTTCCTGCGCCGCGCCGCGCGCCGCGTCGAAGGCACGGTCACCGGCCAAGTGGCCTCCCGCGAGGCGACGTACGCCGCCCTCCACCCCGTCGTCCGCTGGACGGACGCCGACGGGATCGAGTACGAACGCGTCGTCCCCGACACGGTCAGTGCCCACCGCCTCCGCGAGGGCCTCCGCGTGCGCCTCCTCGTCATGCCGGGTGCTCCCGACACGGTGGCTCTGGACTCGCCGGACCGCTACAGGTCGGCGGTGTTCGGCATGTGGATGGGGGTGGTGCTGTGGGGCGGCACGCTGACTGCGGTACTTGTCCGCATCGCGACGCTGTTGCCCTCTTCCTGCTACCGCTACTGCTGAGCGGTCCTGGCCTGCACATCTCTCTTGCCCGCACATCCCTCTTGTTCGTACGGCGACGGCAGTACGGTGATCCCATGCGCCCCGACACGCCTGCCGAACACGTCGACCACAACGCCGAAGCAGCACGCCTGGAGCGGACCGCCGGCCTCTACCCCGAGGACGCCGAGCACCTGCTGCTGCAGGCCGCGGCCCACCTCGAACTGGCCGACGACCGCCCCCGAGCCAGCACCCTCTACGACCACCTGCTCTCCACCCCCGACTCCCTGGAGAACCCCCTCCTGGTACGCGCCCTGAAGGCGGCCAACCTCTGGGAGTACGGCCACGAGGCGGAAGCGAGAGCGATCATCGACGGCGTCCGCGCCGCGTCCCCCCGCGACCCGGCCCCCTGGGTGATCGTGGCGGAGGCCCTGGAGTCCCACGACGAGCTGGAGGCGGCACAGGAGACGTTCACGGAGGGCGCGACGCTGTTGCTGACCGACGTGACGGACCCCCCGTACGCCACCCACCCCCTGCTCTTCGGCCGCCACCGCGTCCGCCGCATGCTGGGCATGCCCCACGACGACTGGGACACCCGCGCGGACACCCTGCACAAGGCCCCGGTGTCCTTGGACGAACTCCACGACCCGAAGCGGGTGTGGTCCCTGGGCTCCGACAATCCGGCGGAACTCCAGGCGGAGATCGCCCGCCTCCAGTCGGAACTGACGACGGCCCGCGAGGCCCTGTCCCGCCCGTTCCCGGTGGCGATACTGCACTGGCCGGCGGACGAGCTCGCCGAACTGGTCGCCGCGTACCCGTCGTTGGGGTCGGAGTACCCGTCGCACGAGGAGCACCTGGCGACGATAGAGACGTCGCTGAGGGAGTTGGCGGCTTCGGGGACTGGGAACTTGGGGATCGTGCCGGGGACGGTGCCGTCTTACGAGGCGTTCGCGGCTTCGGAGCTGGCTTCGCCTGCTGACGCTTTGCTGCTGCCGCAGTATGCGACGACGTTGGCTGCGCGGGGGCGGGCTGTGGCTTGGCCGCCGGAGCGGGGTGGGGCCTGCTGGTGCGGCTCAGGCCGGACGTACGAGGGGTGCCACGGAGGCGGCGCCTGACAGGGAGGATGAGGATCTCGAGACGGGCCAAGAGCTGGGCCAAGAGGCCCCGTTGAGCATGTGATCGACACTGCTAGATTCGTCCGCCATGCGCTCACGTGAGTTCGACCTCGACTTCCGCGACCGGGCCAGTCGCACACGCTCCTGGGGCATCGCCCTGCTGTCCCTCGCGGCGCTCCTGTGGACATGGTGTTTCGTGCTGCTGCTCACGCCGTACGAGGTCGCCGAGGAGCCCGACGACCAATTCCCCCACGAGTGCGAATCACGGTTGTTCACGGATCGCGGTACGGCCAACGAGGGCCTACTCAGGGGGGATTGGTGCCAGAACGAACGTGACTGGCCCGAGGCCCTGGCCGTACTCGGCCTGTCCATCCCGGTGTCGATCGTCGGCGTGGCCCTCTTCACGAACGGCAGCGTGTCCCTCCGAATGAGCGCCCACGCCCAGGCAATGCGCGAGCTGGACAGGCTGGCCGACGCACGGAAGACCCAGGGCGTGTCTGACAAATGATCTCTGCGAAGCTTCGGTGTCCGATGCTGTAGGAGGGGTCATGGGGATCGAGCTGGAACTGCACTCAGGGCGACCCGCACGAAAGAGGTCGTCCAGGGACACCTTGCTACGGGGCTCTTACGAGCATGGTGAAGCGTTGGCGAGGGCGTTGAGCGTCCTCGATCGGCATGGCTCGGGCAAGCTCGGCTGGGTAGACCCGTACGGCGACACGCTGTTCAACGAACAGGAAGCCCAAGTCGCCCGCCAGGAGGTCACCGCCCTGACACAGAGGTGTACCGACGACCAGCAGACAGCGGCTCTGCTCGACCTTGCCGAGCTTCTCGACGAGTGTGCGGCGACGCCGGGCAGCTACGTGTGGTTCATGGGTGACTAGCCGTGCTTGATCATTGATCTTGTGGTTGACCGGGGCGAGTTGAGTGATACGGCCCCTGAACTCTCTCTGTCATCAGCCTTGGGTGAGACGCCACGGATGGCTAAAACCCCTTCGTCCGGTCGAAGTCTGTGATGTTGAGCTTGACGTTGGTGTCCTTGAGCGTCGTGAACATCTCGCCCGTCGTCGTCTGGCCGGGCTGCACGTCGGCAACGAATTCGGTTGAGTTGGCCACCCGGGTTCCGTTGGGGGCAACGGCCTCCCAGTCCCAGGTGTAGTTGGACTTCTCCGAGCTGTTGTTCTTGATCGTCCAGGTGACCCAGATATTGGTGAGCCCGGCTTGGGAACGGTCGTCGAGCTTGAAGCTGACCAAGTCCTTGCGCTCACTAGCCTGCGGATCTTCCCTGCCGCCTTGCGGATCTTCGCCCTGCTCGGGCTGCTGCTCTTGCGTCTGCGTCGGTTCAGTGGGAGCCGGAGTCGACTCATCATCGCCAGCGCCACAGCCTCCGAGTGCCAGACCGCCAGCGGCTACAAGTGCTACAAACGTTGCCGCAATCCCTCGTCGCTTCATGATGTACCCCTGTATGGTGCTACCACCATATGTACACCCATTTGAGAAGGTTCTGTTGGGACCCCTCGGTCGGGGAGCCTGCCAGCAGGTAAGGCATAGAGCCACGTAAAGGCCATACATGACGGCGGTCACTCCAACAACAAGATCGATTGCCGGAGTCTGCAGATCGATGCCGTGCTGGGTTCCACGGCGATGACTGGGGCAACGCCGCGAGCGCGGACCTGCTCCCGCTGACGGGGGCTCAATAGCAACCACACCGCAACTTGGCGCAAAGACGCCCCCCCTCTACCGCGCTTCCTCCTTGCGGAACCCCAGATCGGCAATGGCATGATCCATACATGACAAACGCTAGCGAGATAGCCCCCGGGGACGTTGTCACGAGAGCCCAAATCCGTGAGGTGTTTGGTGGGAGTGCGCAGGGAGGGATCTGCCCCTCCCGTGAAATGCAGAGCGTGAACCTATTTTCCGACCCCTCCGTGGGCGAGAAATTAGGTTACTACGATGGGTGGCTTGCTGAAGAAGACGACCTGGGCCCGATCTTCGAATACACCGGAGCTGGCATGTCAGGGCATCAAACTTTTGAAGGGGTCGCAGGAAATGGGAATAGGGCGATCCTGAAGCACGCCGAGCAAGATCGCACACTGAGGGCATTTACACAGGTTGGCAAAATACCTGGGAGTGGCACGAAGACCCATAAATATCTTGGTGAATTCTCACTCGATCGACTACTGCCCTACGTTTGGCGCCAAGTACACGGTGCTGACGGCCGCGATCGGAATGTGGTGGTTTTTCGACTGAGGCCGGATGGTGAGGTCCAGCGTTCCGAAAAAGATGTGATCCCACCGGCCGAGGAAACCACAGCAGAGCTCGTGCCCTTTACAGTGGTCACAGCGGCAATGCTTCAATCCACTCCCGCAACAAGTGGCGCCTTGTCGCAGTCAAAGCAGCGAAGGAAGAAGCTAAGTTCGCGAAGCAAGTCCGCCAATGCCGCAACTACCGGAACATTTGTCGTAACAGAAGCCTTTAATACGAGAATGAGCCTTCGGTCCGCCACGGCCTCTTTTATTGCCGTACGACGCGAAGCAGAGTTAACCCAGGCATACAAGGATTACCTTGAGTCTCTAGGGCACACGGTCGGCGCTTTTCAAATCAAAGTCAGAGGCTTGAGCTCGACGCTTCGAACTGACTTATATGACGCGACGGATCACATACTTTACGAAGTCAAAGGTGCGAGCGCCCGCGAGGATGTAAGAATGGCCCTCGGGCAGCTTCTGGACTACAGCCGGTATGTGAGCACAGAAGCAAATTCCGGATCCCCCAAGCGGATCATACTCCTACCCTCCGCGCCTGACACAGACATGTACGACCTTTGCAAGATGTACGAGGTCGGGATAATTCATCGTTCAGAAAGCGGACATTTTACTGTCGGCTCAGATTCCTTGGAGGATTCTAGGGTTTCTCTAGCGCCTTAGTCTGACGCTTAGCTTGAGCTGGTGGCCAACGGCGGACGGATGTACCCAAAGGAGTAGCGCCTGAGTAAGGCACAAGATCTAGGGGGTTCATCCACGCATCCGAGAAGTGAATATTGAGGTGTAGCGCAAGGGACAGTAAGATGTCCTGGTCGGGTATTGCGTCGATCTGCAGAAGCGATGCCCCTAGATCGGGAGACCTATCAATACGTCCGTTTACCGCGCTCTGCCATTGCAGCTGCCCCTTGCCAAGCACCCAGACACTATCTGGCCATTCAACGAGATCTCGATTGCTACACCATTTCGCGAGGTGCCCACCGACAGTCTCCAGTTTTAGACTGTCGAAAGCAATAACGATCCCAGATGTGGGGAAGAAGTCGTGCACTTTCCCGTACGCCGAGGTAGATCTCGGAATTAATCCGGGTGTTGGGCGATAAGCGTTTTTCGGCAGCCGTCGCACCTTGCTGATCTTATTGCAGGCGTCTACGAGTTGCTCGCCGTCCAACTTGGTCTTCACCTCAATCACCCCATACACACACTCATTAGGGATGATCCGGTAACCATTCAAAGTAGTGAAAGAGGGCGTTCCACGGTCAATTAGTACGATGTCACACTGGGGAGAAGTTTCTCCGGTCACAGTCACGATTTCCGCATTGTGTACCGCTTCGACATGAGGCGGTAGATATCCCGCAAGGAAGTCGCGAATAATTAATTCGCGCGACGTACCAGCCTCGCCGTTGTGATTGAAGTTCTTGGATTGCTCAAAATCGGCTCGCATTCTCTTTGCGACTGAGCTGAGGATCTTTCCAAGCTTCTCCTGAGTCATGCCAAGATCGTAGGTCATCTGGCGTAGCGTCGTGGCAGAACTGCTACTGGCGTTCCCGAAACAGCCGGCGCTCAGCCCGCCCACCCTGCGCGTACATCATGAAGGTGCCTACCGGCTCAGTCCCTCCATGGCTAGGTGTCAGTGGCAGCTGTTACAACCGACACGTTGCTGTAAGTGAGTCGAGGGAGCCAGCGTGACCCAGCCAGGGGATTTGTCACAGCCCGTCGCGGGCGTGTATGAGGAGCTCATCACGCTGCGGTGCGAGCAGAAGTTGAAGGAGCTCGCGGACCTCGGGTGGCAGCCGATCAGCGATGCAGTGGGAGCCGAATCAGTTCCGCATGTCCTGGCGCGGTATGTCGCCCAGACGGTACGCCGTGTGCTGCTGGGCCTACCGGCCGAGGAGCGGGTATACGCGGCCAACCACATCCTGGAGTCGGTCAGCACGCTCGAAGGCGCACAGGAGTGGGTGGATCTGGTCGCAGACGGACCCCGTCAACTCCTTGCGCTGACACGGCAGGAGGCTCCCGGCGTCTTCGCCGTACGACCAGGTATCCCACTCTCCGACACTGCGCTCATCACCAACGCGCCAGAAGACCCCAGCCTCGGCTTCGAGTTGCGGGCCGAACTCGTCACCGCAGACCGCGTCGATCTGCTCTGCGCCTTCGTGAAGTGGCACGGCCTGCGCATCATCGAACAGTCCTTGCAGGCAGCTCATGCGCGAGACGTGCCCATACGCGTCATCACTACGACGTATATCGGCGCGACCGAGCGACGCGCGCTGGATCGGTTGGTGCAGGAGTTCAACGCCGAGGTCAAGGTCAACTACGAGACACGGTCGACGCGGCTGCATGCGAAGGCGTGGCTGTTCCGTCGGAAGAGTGGTTACGACACGGCGTACGTCGGCAGCTCCAACCTCTCCAAGGCTGCACTGCTCGATGGCCTGGAGTGGAACGTTCGGCTGTCTTCCATCGCGACGCCTGACGTACTGCGGAAGTTCGAGGCGACCTTCGAGGCGTACTGGAGCGATCCGTCCTTCGAGTTGTACGACCCCGAGGCTGACGGCAGCCGTCTACAGGAGGCGTTGGCGATCGCCGGAGGTGTCTCCTCGACGTCCGCGGCGGAGCGCAGGATCACGTTGTCCGGCCTTGAGGTACGGCCCTATCCGCACCAGCGCGACATGTTGGAGCGGCTGGAAGTCGAGCGTGAGGTCCACGACCGGCATCGGAATCTGTTGGTGGCGGCGACCGGTACCGGCAAGACGGTGATGGCGGGACTCGATTACAAGCAGCTGCGTAAGAAACACGGCCGAGACCTGCGGCTGCTGTTCGTGGCTCACCGCAAGGAAATATTGCAACAGTCCCTGCGGACCTACCAAGACGTCTTGGTAGACCCAAACTTCGGCGAATCTCTCCACAGCGGAGAGATCCCGGAGCGCTGGACACATGTCTTCGCCAGTGTCCAGTCGCTGAACGCTCGGGCGTTGGACCGGCTCGCTCCTGATCACTTCGATGTGATTGTGATCGACGAGTTCCACCATGGAACCTCACCGACGTATCGCAAGATCCTCGACCACTTCAAGCCGCTGGAGCTGCTGGGTCTGACCGCCACTCCCGAGCGCATGGACGGCAAGAACATCCAGGACGAGTTCTTCGATGGTCGGATCGCCGCCGAAATGCGGCTGTGGGAAGCCCTGGAAAACGAACTCCTCAGTCCGTTCCACTACTTCG
Organism: Streptomyces flaveus; assembly: GCF_014647675.1. Taxonomy (GTDB): domain Bacteria; phylum Actinomycetota; class Actinomycetes; order Streptomycetales; family Streptomycetaceae; genus Streptomyces; species Streptomyces flaveus. The sequence continues at coordinate 647,149 of NZ_BMPQ01000001.1, forward strand.
GCATCAGCGACAACACCGACCTGAGCACTGTGGAATGGAAGCGAGGAGCATACGACGCAAATGCCCTGAACGATGCGCTGTCCGAAAATGGACCGCGTGCTCGACTGGTTGTGAAGGCCGTTGAGGAGAAGGTCGCCGAGCCAGCCGCCATGCGGGCGCTGGGGTTTTGCGTGTCGGTCGTACACGCGCACTTCATGGCGGAGACCTTCCGCACCGCCGGCCTCAACGCCATTGCTCTGTCCGGCAAGACCCCAGCTGACCAACGTGAGCAGGCACTCGCTGACCTCAAGTCAGGAGCACTGCAAATCATCTTCTCGGTCGACCTCTTCAACGAGGGGCTCGACATCCCAGACGTCGACACCTTGCTCCTGCTCCGACCCACGTCCAGCGCGACTGTGTTCCTCCAGCAGCTCGGCCGCGGCCTCCGTCACACCGAGGACAAGGCCGTCCTGACCGTGCTGGACTTCATTGGCCAGCATCGCAAGGAGTTCCGTTTCGAGAACCAGTTCCGCGCTCTGACGAATCTGACCCGTAAGAGGCTCCTGGACCACATTGAGCATGACTTCCCACAACTGCCGTCCGGCTGCGAGATCCTCCTTGAGGAGAAGGCCAAGAAGACCATCATCGCCAACATCAAGGAGCAGATCGGTGTCAACGTCACGGCGTTGACGCGCGAGGTAGCCGACTACGCCGAACCGGAGCTCAGCCGCTATCTCCATGAGAGTGGCCGTGAGCTCAAAGAGCTCTACAAAGGCAATGGCAACTCATGGACTGGACTGCTCCGCCGTTCTGGCCTGTTGAAGGGTGAGTCGCCGGAAGGTGAAGCCGCGCTCCTCAAGCGCGTTCCCGCCTTCCTCCACGTGGACGACCCGCTTCGGGTAGCGGCGTACACAAGGATGTTGGAAGACGACGCCCCTCCGTACAACGCGCTCGACGAGCAGGGACAGGCCTATGCCCGCATGCTCTTCTTCCAACTGTGGCCGCTCGGTGGCGTCACCCGCAAGGGCTTCGCGAACTACGACGCCGGATTTGCAACGCTGCGCAAGCAGCACGCCGTACGCAGTGAGCTACGCCAGGTACTGGAGTACAACCTCGCCCACACCGAGCACGTCCCGATCCCGCTCCTCGGGATTGGCGACCAAAACGGTGTCCCGCTCACTGTGCACGCCTCGTACAGTCGCGAAGAGATCCTCCCCGCCCTTGGCCAGTCCTACATCGGCGGCTTCATGCCGGGCGACTTCCGCGAGGGTGTGAAGTGGTGCGAGTCGCACAAGACCGATGCTCTCCTCATCACGCTAGAGAAGGATGAGAAAGACTTCTCTCCGCAGACCCGCTATCACGACTACGCACAAAGCGAGACCGTCTTCCATTGGGAGTCCCAGAACCAGACGTCGGAAACCTCCCCGACCGGCCTCCGCTACCAGCGCCACGCCGCTGAGGGCAGTCACGTCCTGCTCTTCGTACGCCGTTACAAGAGCACTGATATCGGAGGAGCTCAGCCGTGGATGCTGCTCGGTCCGGCCGAGTACGACGGCCACACGGGGAGCAAGCCGATGGCGATCACGTGGAAGCTGAAGCACGAGATCCCAGCGGATGTCTGGACGTACTCGGCGATCGTGGCGGGGTGACTCTCACACTGATTCGCCCGCGAGGCCGACTTCAGCCTCGAAGTGCATCTGGGCCCGGTCGAGCGCTTCATCCGCATCGCGGCCGTGCGCCCGAAGCCAGTGCAGGAGGTCGGCGATTGCATCGATCGCTGCCTCCTCTGCCGTAGCCGAATTCAGCCGACTTGGGCCTGCCGTCGTGTGCAGCGGCATTGCCACCCGATAGAGATCGAGCACTTCTTCGGCTCTTGCTACACGAGGACTTCCGCTGTGCCCGTTGGGCGCAGTCAGGTTGGTGGAAAGCTCACACCACGTCACCTTTCGATCAGCCAGAAGCTGGACGCCCCAGCGGTCGACGACGGCGTCGATGAGTGACATACCCCGTCCTGCCTCGGCATCGAGGTCCGGACCGAGGAGCGTCGGAAGGGCTCGTGAGTCGGGGTCGTGGACCTCGATACGTAGATGAGTGCCGTTCATAGAGACGGCGAGGGTGGTCGGAGTGCCGGGACCAACGTGCGTGATGACATTGGACACGAGCTCGCTGACGCAGAGTTGGGCTGCGTCGATGACCTCGTGCAAACCCCACAGCCCCAGGTGCAACTTCATGATGCGGCGCAGGCCTGAGACTTCCTCGGGCTCGGCCGCGAAGGGGAGGTCCCACGGTTTCCTCGGCAAGCCGACGGTGCAGTCCATCGTTCAACTCCTCGGGCGTAATGTCGAGTTGCGGTACGCAATCGACTACACACTGAGGGTTGCATTGGAACTCTCAAAATGGAACTCTCATCCATCATCGATGGGAGCACGGCTGCGATCCGCGCGCCCCCGGCGCGCACCACCTTGCCGTTGCGGTTAAGCAACCTCGACGATCTGACAGATCGACATGAAGGGCCTTGGACATGGCAGTCGGACCCACCACCCGTAGGCGCCAGTTGGGGGCCGACCTGCGCCGCCTCCGCGAGCTTAAAGGCCTCACCTTGGAGGAAGCAGGCGCGCGCGTCGGCGTCTCGAAGGCGACACTGAGCCGCTACGAGACCAAGGAGGGCTCGGTCAAGTGGCCTGCTGTGGACGCCCTTTGTCGTGAGTATGGCGCCTCGGACGAGGAACGACTTGCCTTGGTCGAGCTGGCGAAGGGTGCCAAGATCCAAGGTTGGTGGCGGTCACTCGCCGACCCCATCCCCGAGTCGATGAACCTCATGCTCACACTCGAAGACGAGGTGGTGCGGGAGGATCACTACGCCTGCATGTACATCCCTGGTCTCCTCCAGACCCGTGCCTACGCCGAGGCCGTTCACCGCGCCTCGGAGATGCGGTGTCCCGAGAGGGAGGTGCAGCACATGGTCGACATCCGCATGAAGCGACAGGAACTCCTTCAACGGGAGGATCCACCGCACATCTGGTGCGTAATCGACGAGGCGGCAATCCGGCGAACGGTCGGCGGGCACGAGGTCATGAGCGAGCAACTGCGCCACCTGCAGACCCTGTCGGATCTCCCCCATGTGACCGTACAAGTTCTGCCGTTCTCAACCGGGGCCCATGCAGCAGCAGTTGGAAGCTTCGTCGTCCTGGGAGGCCAGACTCCCGAGCTGGATGTGGTGTACGTGGACATCCTCGGCGGTGGGCTCTTCATGGAGAAGCCCGAGGAATTGGAGCGTTATAGGTTGGCGTTCCAATATCTCCGCGCACAGGCACTCGACCTTGAGTCCTCTGCGACGCTGATCCACCGCATAAGCCAGGAGTCGTGATGGCCGTACGGTCCGAGCCCCGCTGGTTCAAGTCCTCGTACAGCGGCGGCAGCGGTACCGAGTGCGTGGAGTGCGCTCACGCCTTGGACGGTGCCCTCGTACGCGATTCCAAGAACGCCAATGGACCTGTAGTCGCCGTTCGTGCGCACGCGTGGCAGGCCTTCATACGGGCTTTGAGGACGGCGAAGCCGGAGTGCTGACGGCGGCACGGGGTTCGAGAGCCCGGCCGAAGGCCGGGCCGTAGTGCCCGCGCAAGTTCGCGCAAGTTCCTGGCTGCTGCTTGCCATTGGGGCGCAAGATCGGACGCACACGACGACCGAGGAGGCCGGCATGGCACTGATCAAGCTGGGTCAGGACCCGGAGAGCCCGGACGGCAAGTCGCCCACCGTCTACCTGGACGACCAGACGGGGAACTTCGTGCTCCAGGGCTGGAAGGTGACCGACCCCGAGCGTCTGGCCCAGATGGACATCCCCGAACATGAGACGGTGATCGAATTCCCTCGCCGCATGATGCAGTTCTTCCCGGAGGTGACCGGTGGGAGCGGAACCGACGCTTGAGCAGCGGCTCAGAAGCTGCCAGCGCTCGGCCGTCCATCTGGAGCTGCGCGATTGCTACATGCGCTCCGACCCGCGCTTCATCGCCTGGCAGAACGGTGTCCGTAACGCGCCCGAGGACAACGACCCGGCCTTGCGGCCGTGGCTCACGCTCGTCGCCGAGCTGGTCGGCAGGGGCGTAGAGATACGACGGGCCCGTATCGTCTCCGAGCCGGTCAGCGACTACATCGAGTTCGAGCACCATGTCACAGACGCCAACGTGACGGCCGGTGAGCAGGTGCGCTGGCTTCCGCGTCGGCAGGCATCGGACATCGCTCTGCCGGGCAACGACTGCTGGATTCTGGACGACCGCCTCGTCGTGTTCCACCACTTCGGCGGGGATGGCGAACTCGCCCCGGACGACGAGACGTTCACGGACGATCCGGCGACTGTGAAGTTGTGCAGCTCCGCGTTCGAGGCGGTGTGGGAGCGGGCTGTCCCACACACGGAGTACCACCCGGCTCGTCGGCGCTGACGGAGAATCAGCGTTGCCGTCATCGTCCAGCGTCGCCGAAGCACGACGAGCGCTCGGTCAGCGCCTGCGCGAGATCCGGAAGGACGCGGGTCTCACCGCGCGGACGCTGGCCGGGTTGGCGGACTGGCACGAATCCAAGTGCAGCCGTATCGAGCATGGTCGGACTCCGCCTTCGGATGCTGACATCCGTGCCTACACGCTCCACTGCGACGCCCAGGACCAGACCGCCGACCTCATCGCCACCGCTCGCGCTGTCGAGGGCATGTACGTCGAGTGGCGTCGTATGGAGCGGGCGGGCCTGAAGCAGGTACAGCAGTCGGTCGCCCCGCTCTTCGAGCGCACCCGGCGCTTCCGCACGTACCAGTCCTGGGTCATCCCTGGTCTGCTCCAGACCGCCGCCTACACCAAGGCCGTGCTCAACACCATCGCCGCCCTGCGGGAGGTGCCGGACGACATCGATGCCGCCGTGGGCGTGCGCATGGAACGCCAGCGCATTCTGCACTCCGGTGATCATCGCTTCGCGATGCTGGTGGAGGAGTGGGTGCTGCGGACCCTCATCGGGGACAACGAGGTGATGGCCGGGCAGCTGGGCCACCTGATCGCCGTGGCCTCCCTGCCCTCGGTGTCCCTTGGCATCATCCCGTTGGGCGTGCCGCGCGGCGCCGGCTGGCCGGTCGAGTCCTTCACCATGTACGACGACGAGCAGGTCAACGTAGAGCTTGTCTCCGCCCACCTCACGGTCACGCAGCCCCGGGAGGTACAGGAGTACGCCCGCGCCTTCACCGAGCTGTCATCCATAGCCGTCTACGGTGCTGCTGCGCGGTCACTGATCACCGGGGCCATTGACTCGCTCGGGTGACTCCGGCGCAAGTTCCCGCACACTCGTTGAGGCCAACTCGCCGCCGTTCCTAGCGTGCTGGGCACTGAGCACAGTCGAATCGGGAGCGTCCATGGCCACGAGACAGCAGACCACCCAGGAACCGCCGATCGACCTCGGAGTGCCTCTACCCGAGCCGAAGCCCGCCCCCGGCTGCGGTGTGTGTGCGTCGCTGGCCCGAGACCGCGAACAGGCCCGGCGGGTGGGCGACTTGTCGAAGGTCTCGGACTGCAACATCGAGATCAGGAACCACTCGGAGCGCGGCCATGGCTGAGGGGCCCGAACTCTCCCGTATGACGCTGCGGGTCTCCCGAGACGCAGGGCGTACATACGGCACTCGACAGACGGTGGTCGTGGACCCCGAGACGGCGACGCTCCCGAACGAGGACAGGTATCCATCGTGCGCCTGCCCTCGCTGCAGGGAGCAGAGCGATGGAGTTGCCAGGCCTGTGAGCGTTCACGGATTTCCCCACGATCGCGGCCTTGAGCGTCACGTGATTCCCCAGACTGAGGCCCCCTTGGCGAGGGGGCGCGCGTTTTGGAGAGTGTGTTGGGGACAACCCCTCACGAGATCGAAACTCGCCCATCGGGGCGAACGAAGGGCTCCACCGCTGAGCGGTGGAGCCCTTCGTCGTGTTGTGGTGCCGGCTGGGACATGCGGGCTCGCGCCGCGAGTGCGACAGCAGCGCGGCCGTGTCTCAACGCAACTGGAGCACGCTTCTGACGCCGGCGTGGTCGGAGGGCCACAGGCCTGACGGGGTGCGGTCGGCTTGGGCGTCGCCCACCCGGTTGGTCGCCAGCGCGGTGACCTTGCCGCGGAAGAGCACGTAGTCGATGCGCTGGGTGAGGTTGGAGGTGGGGTTGCGCAGGTCGGGGGCCTGGCAGCAGGTGAAGCCGGGGGTGCGGGGGCGGGTGGCGGTCCAGGCGTCGGTGAATCCGGCGGCCAGGAGGTGGTTGTAGCTCTGGGTGTTGGTTCCCGGTGTTGCGCCGACTCCGCCGGCGGCCGAGTTGAGGTCGCCGAGCAGCACGGTGGGGAGCGTGGTGTTCAGCGGGCCCGCGAGCAGTTCGTCGGTCTGTGCTTCCTGGACGGCGGGGGCGGCGGGCTCGAGATGGGTGGTCACCACTCGGGTGGTGCGGCCGCGCAGCGTGGCGTCGGCCGCGACCCAGCCGCGCTCGACCCGCAGGGGCGGATTGGGCGGGCAGCCCAGCACGGGGCGGCAGATGGGCACATGATTCTGGAACCGGGCGGCCTGCGCGTTGGCCACGGAGAAGTTACGTGCGGGCAGGTCGGTGCGGGCCAGGAGTACGTCGCGGTCGGTGAGGCGGATGTCCTGCAAACCGCTGGGCGTGGAGCGCGGGGCCTCGAAGTCGCTGCCGACGGTGACGCTGGCCACGGCCGCGTAGTGCTTGCCCCGGGCGGAGAGCTCGTCGAGAAGGATCTGCAGGAAGTCGTACTCGACGTGGGTGGCGCTGCCCGGTCCGGCAGGCGTCTGGCTGCGCCACAGCACGGCTTCCTGGAGGCCCACGAGGTGAGGGTCGCTTTCGGCGATCTCGTCGGCCAGCGCCTCGGCGCGCTCGGGGAAGTCCGTCGCCTGGACGTTCGCCCACACCGCGGTCACCGCGTCGACGAGCCCCTGTCGGCTGGTGGCGGCGAGGACGGGCGCGAGGTCGGCGCCCAGGTAGAGGTTGCGGGTCATGACCCGCAAAGGAGTCCGCTCCCCCTCGGCGGCCGAGGCCGCGCCGAGTGCCCCGGGTGCGAGAAGCGCGAGTGCGCACAGGACGGATGTGAACCAACGGCGAGTCATGCGGGCAGCCCTTTCGGTCAAAGCGGGCGAATACCCGCATCTCCGCCGAAATCTAAAACGGTTGACGGGATGGGGCGATCCAGGTGTGGGCCGAGCGGCCTACGGTTCGCTTGAACGCGCCGGAGTCGCCTCCGGGATCCCCATGGGGAAGTGCTTGAACTTTCCCATGGGGAATATCGTGACCGTCCACAAGGCCATACTGACGCGCCCTGAGGCCCCGGATGCCTGGTTCGTCGTCAACGAAGCTGCCCTCCACAACGTCATCGGAGATCGGCCGTTGATAAGGGAGCAGCTCGAACGGGTCCTGGAATCATCGGAGTTGCCAAGCGTCACCGTGCAGGTCCTCCCGTTCGACTCCGGCACCTACCCGACCACGGGGTCGTTCACCATGCTCGGTTTCCCCGATCCCGAGGACCCGGACATCGTGTACCGGGACGGCATCACCGACGCCGTCTATCTCGAAGGCGAGCATCATGTGCGCGAGTACACGAGGGCCTTCGACGGGTTGCGGGCAGCCGCGTTGAGCCCGCAGCGTTCCGCCCAACTGATCAAGTCCATCGTGAAGGAATACGCAACATGAACGCTTCAGAGCCCACTCCCGACCGCATCTCTCCGTGGTTCAAGTCCTCTTACAGCAACGGTGCGGGGGGCGAATGCATCGAGTGCGCCCACGGCGTGGACGGTGCCTTCGTGCGCGATTCCAAGAACGACGGTGGACCTGTGGTCGCCATCCGTGCGCACGCGTGGGAGGCCTTTGTACGCGGGCTCTGAAGGCGGTGGAGCAGGAGCACTGACTGCAAGTTGCGGTTACGCCAGCGACCTTCGCACAGCATCAACCAGCGACTCCGCACGCACATCGTCAAGGCCACCGATGATGTGGTTCATCGCGTAGCAGAAGGCGATGCCGTGCTCCGGGTCGGCGAAGGCGAGTGAGCCGCCTCGGCCCGCGTGGCCGAAGGAATTCGGCCCGGTCATGGGGTTGGTCTCGGTGGGCAGCATGTATCCGGAGCTGAGCCGGCTCGGCATCACCATCACCTGGTCCGTGCCGCTGGCCTGCTCCTTGGTCGCCGATGCGAGGGTCTCGGGGGTGAGCAGGCGTACTCCGTCCACCTCTCCGATCAACGCGGCGTACATCCGAGCCAGTCCGCGTGCCGTGCCGATGCCGTTGGAGGCCGGGAGCTCCGCGGCTTGTACCTCGGGCGAGTTGAAGTCGATCTCGGCCGGGTCGGTGACCTGGAACGCCCTGTTGCTGAACGAGTTCGGGTCGCGCCAAGCGGCGACCATTTCGCGAAGTTCCTCGGGGATCGACTCTGGGGGCACGGTGGTGAAATCGACCTCGGGCTGCTGGTACGCCATGCGGCTGACTCGGTGGCGTTCACTCGCGGGCAACCCGATGAAGAAGTCCAGTCCCAGGGGGCTGGCGATCTCGTCGGCGAAGAAGCGGCCCGGCGTACGGCCGGACACCCGGCGGATCACCTCGCCGACCAGCCAGCCCCAGGTCCGGCCGTGATACCCGTGCGCTGTGCCTGGAGTCCACAGGGGACGCTGAGCGGCCAGAGCGGCCACCATCGGCTGCCAGGCCAACGCCTCAGCCAGCGGCACCGGTTGGTCCAGGGCGACCAGGCCGGCCTGGTGGGACAACAGCCAGCGCACCGGGATCTCCGCCTTGCCGTTCGCGGCGAACTCCGGCCAGTACTCGGTCACCGGCGCATCCAGGTCCAGCGCGCCGCGCTCGGCCAGCAGGTGCGCCGCGGTCGCGGTTGCCCCCTTGGTCGCCGAGTAGACCAGTTGCAGAGTGTCCCGCGCCCACGGCCGATCCGTGTCAGGGTCGGCGATGCCACCCCAGAGGTCCACCACCGGTCGGCCATCCCGGTACACGCACACCGCCGCGCCGATGTCCCCATGCCGGGCGAAGTTCGCCGCGAACGCCTCGCGCACCGGCTCGAACCCGGCCTCGACCTCACCGTCGATCGTCGTCATGCCGACCATCCTGGCATTCTGTCCGCCGGGCTCCGAGAGGGCGGGCTCGGCGCACAGTTGGTACCAATCAGGCGGTGACGCGCAGCACCTGAAGACGCTCGCGTAACTCACGGACTGAGGGTCAGCTGTCCCCGCCACCGCAGTCATAGTTCTCCACGGCGTCGAAGGCGGGACGGTTGCGCTCGCCGTACACCGGATCCAGGACATCATTCGCGTTGGCGCCCGATTTCAAATTGCTCACCGAGGTATCGATCGCCTTGAGCACCGTACGGAACTCTTCGGCGATGTCCGGCGGCGCGCTCGCCCGCATCGGCTCACCGGTGTCGGCGATCAAGGCGGCCTTCCTCCGCAGCTCTTTGAAGTCCAGCGGCTCCCCTTCAATCGCCGCACCCACTTCGGCGCTGTAGGCAATGACACCCATCTGGAAGAGCGACAGATCAAGGCAGAAGGGCGAGGTTGGCGTGGCGCTCGGGCGTGCGGTCGATGCGCTGGGCGATGGGCTGGACGAGGCCGGGGCCGATGCCGGTGGCGCAGCGTCCGGGGAACTGGAGCAGCCCGCCGTCATCAGCGCGGCGGCCATCGCGAGGATCCATCTGCGTGGGGCGGTCATGGGCGGAGAGTAGGCGACGGAGTCCGGGAGGGGTCCCGGCAGACAAACGTCGTGCTTCATGAGTGGCTGGCGTCGACACGGTGGAGTCCGCTCATGTCCTCCACCGATCCGTAGGTGCGGTGGAGGTGGTGCCAAGTGGCCGACGGTAGGTCTCTCACCTGGACAGGCAATCCATTTCCCAGCCTCATGCTGGGGTGTGGCTGCATGCCGGTGGCCATCCTCCTCGCGACAGCGCCGGCGAAGATCTTCTCGCTGCCGACCGGATGGGCGATGGTCATCATGCAGGTCTGTGTGGTCCTCGCCATGGTGGCGGGCCTGTTCGAGGTCCACACGGTGGAGTTCACCGAACAGCGGGTGCGTCTGGTGAGCAACGCCCGCACGCGCATCAGGGACGTGACCGATCTGGAATCGGTCGAGATCGTCCACTCAGGCAACACCGAAGACGGGTACACCCAGACGTCCCTACGCCTGACCTGGTCAGGCAGCCACCGGGGAAGCCACACGATCGACGACAACCACGACGCCGCGCTGGCCCACTCACTCACCCGCGTACTCGGGACTCGCCTGCACATGAGCGAACGCTGGAAGACACTCGAACCGCCTCCACCTGAGGCCTAGTTGCTCACTGTGGGATGCGAGGTGGACGGCGCACATCCGCCGACGCTTCGAACTCGACGCGCTCTTCGCGAATCACGACGTTCTGATGACGGGCCGGATTGCGGTGCCGGGCCTCTGAGCAGAGTCGGTGAATGGTGCGGTCACTTCCCGGCCGACGAGCGGGATGTTTGGAAAAGGAGCCCCTGTGAGCCTTGAGCTGCGGCACTACACCGACATGAACCCGGTGCGCCAGACGATCGTGGACATCCATGTCGAGGTCCGTCAGCGCGACTTGGGGCTCACCGGGCCCTTCTACACCGCCGAACGCTTCAACGAGCGCCTGACAAGCCACCGTTCGGAACCCGGTTGGGAGACGGTCATCGCCTACGACGGCACCGAGCCCGCAGGCTTCACGTACGCCACCCCCCTCGGCCCCAACACCCGCTGGTGGACAACCATGACCACCCAACTACCCGACGGCTACACGACCGAGACGGGCAAGCGCACCCTCGCGCTGAACGAGATCGTCGTCCGCCGCCCGTGGCGCGGCACCGGCCTCGCCCGCCGCATCCACGAGGAACTCCTGGCCGGCCGAGGCGAAGAACGGGTCACACTGCTGGTCAACCCGAAGGCAGGAGACGGCAAAGTCCAGGCCGTGTACGAGCGTTGGGGATACGAGAAGATCGGTGAGCAGCAGCCGTTCCCCGACTCCCCCGTGTTCGCCGCGATGATGCGCGACCCGCTGCACCGGGCGTGACCGTCACAGAATCCTGATCAGCAGCCGAAGGTGGGAGAACGCGGTGCCCCGCCGCCCGCCGAGGGGCGGCGGGCCGTCCGCGCTACTCTCGGAGGGCGTGTGCGAGGGCTTCGTCGAGCAGTTCCCGCAGGGCCGAGGAGGTCGGTGCGACGGCGGTGGCGAGCAGTGCCGGGCCGCCTGCCAGCGGTGTGAGGACGGCGGACCCGTCCTGGGAGCCCTCGCGGAGGAGGACGGGGTCGCGGCGAGTGCCCATCTCCGGGTCGACGAGCAGGAGTTGGCCGACGGCGCGGTGTCCGTGCAGGACGGCCGGGCCGTCCCAGCCGGGCTCTGGGGCCCCGTATGCCGTCTGCTGGTCGAGCAGCGGTCTTCCGGCACGGCGGACCAGGAGCCGGCTGACCAGGTGGCCCGGATCCTCGTCGGTCCGGCCCAGGAGCTGCTCCTCCCGTAGCAACAGCCGGGCGGTGGCGGCGAGTTCGACGGTGTACGTCTGCCGGAGGTTGCTGCCGGCGGCGCTGATCAGCGGCTGGGGCAGCCAGCGCAGGCCGGCGTGTTCGCCGGCGGTGAGCCGTACGTCGTAGGTGGCCGGGGCGGTGGTGGGGCCGCGCAGGGCAAGCGTGGCGGCGGCCGTCGTGACCTCCAGTACGGCCCGGTCCCCGGCGGTGACGTCGATGGTGAGCCGGTCGCCGCCGAGGGGGGCGCTCATCGCACCGATGATGCCCACCTTGGCGGAACTCCCGTCGGTGCGCATGCGCCGAAGGTGGAACGGGCCGTCACTGCGTAGCTGCGGAAGCGTGGTGACGCGTCCGTTGTACGCGGCGTGGATGCGGGCTGTTGCCCGCACACCGTGCGGGTGCCCGGCGGGCTCCTCGGCGCCGGAGAGGGCTCCGGCCAACGCTGCCCGGTCATTGACGAGTTGTGCGGCGGGGCTCATACGGCCGCCTTCGCGTGCCACTCGGTGAGGTGGGCGGTGACCCAGTCGGCGACCTCGCGGATGCCGTCGTCGGAGGTGAGGCTGGTGAAGATGACGGGAAGGTCGCCGCGTTGCCGTTTGGCGTCGTCGGCCATGGTGGCGAGGTCGGCGCCCACATGTGGGGCGAGGTCGGTCTTGTTGACGAGGAGGAGGTCGGCGGTGGTGATGCCGGGGCCGCCCTTGCGGGGGATGTCGTCGCCGCTGGAGACGTCGATGACGAAGACCTGTACGTCGACGAGGCCCTTGGAGAAGGTGGCGGTGAGGTTGTCGCCACCTGACTCGACGAGCACGAGGTCGAGGGGGTGGAGGGTCTCCTCCAGGTGTTCGACGGCTTCGAGGTTGGCGGAGATGTCGTCGCGGATCGCGGTGTGCGGGCACGCGCCGGTCTCCACCGCGGTGATCCGCTCGGGCGGCAGCACGGCCTCGCGCAGCAGGTACTCGGCGTCCTCGCGGGTGTAGATGTCGTTGGTGACGACGGCGATGGACCAGCTCTCGCGCAGGGTGCGGCAGAGCGCGGCGACGCTGGCGGTCTTGCCGGAGCCGACGGGCCCGCCCAGGCCGACACGGAGGGCTCGGCGGGTGCCGTCGGCGCTGAGCGGCTCGGCGCTGTGGGTGTGGCGCTGCGGCATGGTCACGGGATGGTCGAGGTGCACGAAGAACTCCAGGTGGGCGGGGGAAGGTTTCAGGAGGCGAAGAGCCGGACGCTCCAGGCGGCGTGCTGTTCACCGGTGATGTCCAGCAGCGGCGAGGACGCCGACGGCAGGGCGTCGATGCCCTCGGCCGCGACGCGGTCCGCGGCCTGGGCGGCGGCTGTGGCGACGGCGTCGGTCTCGGAGCTGAGGCGGGCCAGCAGCCCCGAGGCGTCGAGCGGGTCGAGGCTGAGCAGGCGCACTGCCGCAGTGGCCGGGCCGCCGGCGTTCTCGTACGCGGCGGCATGGGCGGCGTCCAGTGGGGTGAGCCCGGCGGCCCGGGCGGCGAGGCCCAGCACGAGCGGCTGGTGGGCGCCTTGGGGACGTTCGGCGGCCAGCCGTTCCAGGTCTTCGGACGGGAAGGTGGCACGGGCTGCGCGCATCATCTGCCGGCCGAGCCGGCGGGCGACGGCGCGCAGCGCGGGGGCGGGGGTGCGTGCGTCGGCGGCGTCGTCCAGCAGCAGCGGGTCGACTCCGGCGGCGGCCGCGGCGGCCAGGCCGGCCATGGTCAGGCCGGTGGTGTGCAGACGGCCGCGGCAGAATGCCTCCAGGCTGTCGGTGTCGTGTACGGCTTGGTGGGCGATTGCGGCTTCGACGCCGCCGGAGTGGGCGTGCCCTCCGGCGGGGAAGCGGCCGTCGGCCAGCAGGAGCAGGGCTGCACGGCTCATGGGTGAGCGGCTGCCTTTCGCAGGGTCGGAAGAGGTGCCGAGCGCGGGCGGGCGAGGCGTACCCGCCCGGGGCCCGGCCGCAGTGCTGTTGCTCCGACGGCCGGGCAGACGGCGGTTTCAGAAGAGGAAGTACCGCTGTGCCAGGGGTACTTCGGTGACGTAGGAGCGCGGCACGGTCGCACCATTGAGTTCGGTGCGGGCGTCGGATGTGGTCGCACCGCCGATGGTGACCTCGAAGCTGTTGTGGTCGACTTCCAGGCTCGTCAGCGCAGTGCCGTCGTTCAGTTTCATGTCGGCCTTCGTGATGTGCCGGGTGCTGGTGATGTCCATGAAGTCCTTGTCGAGACCGAGACCCGGATGACTGCTGGTGCCGTCTCCGTTGAGTTTGCCGGCCACGCCCGGAGCCACGAAGTTCACCGAGTTGCGTCCCGGGGAGCGGCCGGTGGAGCCCCAGACCGGGCGCGGCAGGTAGGGCTGCGGCGTCGTGATCGAAGCATTGGCGTCGCCGACCTGCGCGTATGCGAGCTGCCCGCCCTTGAGGAGCATGTGCGGCTTGACGCCGAAGAACTTCGGCTCCCACAGCACCAGGTCGGCGAGCTTCCCCGTCTGCACGGAGCCGACATGGCCGTCGATGCCGTGCGTGATCGCCGGGTTGATCGTGTACTTGGCGACGTACCGGCGCGCACGGAAGTTGTCGCTCGGCTGTAGCTGCTGGTCGTTGAAGGAGTGGTGCGTGTCGTTGGTGTCGTCGGTGATCGTGCGGACGTTTGCTGCTTCGAGGTCTTCCTTCAGCGGCCCGTAGCGGCACTTCATGACGTGCGCGGTCTGCCAGGTGCGCATGATCATCTCGCCGATGCGGCCCATCGCCTGGGCGTCGGAGGACATCATGGAGATGGCGCCCATGTCGTGCAGGAGGTCCTCCGCGGCCATGGTGGACGGCCGGATCCGGGAGTCGGCGAAGGCCATGTCCGCCGGAATCTCCGGGTTGAGGTGATGGCACACGATCATCATGTCGACGTGCTCCTTGACGGTGTTGACCGTCAGGGGACGTGTCGGGTTGGTCGAGGCCGGCAGCACGTTCGCTTCCTTGACCAGCTCGATCATGTCCGGCGCGTGACCGCCGCCGGCACCCTCGACATGGAAGACATGGATGGAGCGTGCCTTCTTCTTGGTGAACTTGCCCCCGGCGTCCCTGCCGTCGCCGGTGAAGGCTGCCCGTGTGCTCTCCAGGAACCCCGACTCGTTCAGTGAGTCGGCGTGCAGAGCGAGCTGGACACCACGCTCTTCGCAGATGTCCAGGGCCCGGTCGATCACCGCGGGCGTGGCGCCCCAGTCCTCGTGGATCTTGAAGCCGCAGACACCGGCGTCCACCTGCGCGTTGAGCTCATGCTCGTTCATCGTGCTGCCCTTGCCGAGCAGGCCGATGTTGACCGGGAACTCATCCAGCGCCTCGAAGACCCGCCTGATGTGCCACGCGCCCGGGGTCACGGTGGTGGCCGTGCTTCCCTCGGCCGGTCCCGTGCCGCCGCCGATCAGGGTGGTCACACCCGAGGCCAGAGCCTCGTGGATCTCCTCGGGGCAGATGAAGTGGACATGAGTGTCCACACCTCCCGCGGTGAGGATCCGCCCGTTGCCGGAGACGACCTCGGTGCTCGGCCCGATGACGAAGTTTGTCGGCGTCACCGGCGGGGCTTCCTTCGTGGGCCCACGATCCGGCATCTCGAAGCGCGTGATCTTGTCCATCGTCTCGGGGTTGTACGCCTTGCCGATGGCCGCGATCCTGCCGTCGCGGATGCCGATGTCGGCCTTGACCACGCCCCACCAGTCGAGGATCAGCGCGCCCGTGATGACGGTGTCGACGGGCCTGTGGTCCGTGTCATCGCCTTCGCTGTTCCTCCCGTCCCTGGCGAGGTGCGACATTCCCATCGACTCGCGGATCACCTTGCCGCCGCCGAAGACCATCTCATTGCCGCTGCACGAAGGGCCGCCGCTCCAGTCGGCCTCGATCTCCAGCGTGAGGTCGGTGTCGGCGAGCCGGACCCGGTCCCGCGTGGTCGGCCCGTACAGCGCGGTGTAATCCGCCCGCGTCAGCTCATTGCTCGGCTTCGGCCGGCCCTTCACCGGCTGCGGCGCCTGGCCGCGGGTCTGTCCCTGCGTGTTACTCATCGGACGATCCCTTCGCGCAGTCCCTGGATCTTGGTCAGGTCGCTGGTGTTGCTGCCGCCGGCCGTGACATCACCCTGGATCTGCACCAGTTCCACACAGCACTCGTCGCCGGGTTCGAAGCGCACGGCCGTGCCGGCGGCGATGTTGAGCCGTCGGCCCTTCGCCGCATCGCAGTTCCACAGACTGCGGTCATCCGGGACTGTCTGACCGGCAGGGACCTCGATGCTGACGACCTTGAGCCCCGGGTTGACCTCGGCGAAGTGATAGTGGGAGGCGACCTGAATGGGACGGTCCGACTCGTTCTTCACCTTGATCTTCGTCTTGCCCGGCCCCGGCAAGGTGGTGGCGTCCCTCTGCAGGCTGATGCCCTGCGTGTCCCCGTCGAGGTGCACATTGAAGGAGATCGCGTCGTACCGGGAGACTGTGTCGTCGTCCTCGTCGCAGCACACAGGCGAGGTGCCGCTGTCATCGCAGTCGACCGGGGAGCCTGGTTTGCGGGGCGGCTGGGGGTGCTCGACCTTGCCCGGGTAGACCTCGCTCTCCTCTGCACCCTCCGGGATGGGGTCGTGGATGGTCACCAGCTTGGTGCCGTCCGGGAAGGTGGCCTCCACCTGGACGTTCTTGATCATCTCCGGGACGCCGTCCATCACCTCATCACGGGTGAACAACTGCCGACCCGAGTCCATGATGTCGCTGACCGTCTTGCCGTCACGCGCCGCCTCAAAGACGTGCACCGCCAGCAGGGCCATCACTTCCGGATAGTTGAGGCGCAGCCCGCGGTCGCGGCGCCTTTGTGCAACGTCGGCCGCGACATGGATCAACAGGCGCTCCCGCTCATGCGGAGTCAAATGCACGATGAGCCATTTCTCTTGGTCGGACAGTGCATGCGGCCAGGCACGCCGGAGAACACGAACACGTTCCCCCCAGGATGCAACCGGGCGCTCCTCGATCATCAGCGGGCAAGATCGACTAAAGCGACCAAATGGCAGATAAACCACACCACCTGATGAATCCGCGAGGCGGGATACGCAGAGCCCACCTCGCCCGGGCCAGAGAATCCCCGGGCCGAAATCCAGCTGACCGTAGGCGAGTTGAACGAGCCCATCAGCTGCCAGTGCCGACTGATGTGCACAGGCGTCACCGAGCCAGAGCACCTCGGGCAAGTCGTGGTCGACCTGGTGCGCAGTCCGCGGGCCTCGGACAGTGACGTCCCGCCTCCGTGCCTCGAGGGCGCGGCGTTCTCCTGGTCAGCGCGAGCCGTGAGCTGGTCCGCGTACGGCTGGGCGGCGGCGAGGACCTCCTTGCTGAAGCCGGTGTACCGCATCCGGTGCCTGCGCTGTCCGCGCACAGGGCGGAGCACCCGCTCGATGGGACGCGCTCATGTACCGGCGGATCACAGGTCCTTGTCGGGCGCCACAGGGGAGCATGCATCATGAGCGTGTGACCACATTTGATGAAGCCCAGTCTCTGTCACCTGCTGATGCGGGCGCGTTACTTGCGCTGGCTGACGGCCACCATGCCCGCACCGTGCGCCCGCTGGGCAGCACTGAGATCGCCGGGCACGTGGTGAAGTCCTATGCGATCGAGGCGCCCGGGCGGTCCGTGACGGACCAGGACTCACAGGCCGCGCTGCGGGTCGCGGCCGATCACCTGTCGTCGGGTTATCTGCGGGGCTCCGTCGGGCTTTCCGTGGTGCTGCTGCACGCCGGTGGCGACGGTGACTACGTGCTGGTGCACACGTGGATCGAGGGGTACATGTCCGACCTCGCTGTCTTCACCGGGCCGGCCGGGGACATCAGCCAACTGCGGACCGGCCGGTCGGGCCTTGCTCCTTGCGTCTGGGAAGCGGCGGTACTGGCCTACGAACGGGACGCGTTCAGCCGGCATGTGCTGGACGGAGACGGCGCTCTCGAAGAGCGGCTGGCCGCATGGCGCGGCGACATGCTGGAAGGCAAGGTTCGTTGACGGGCGCCGGGGTGCCGCGGGTGCGACATGCGCGTCCCGCCGATCTGCCGCACATCGCCCTGTTGGCGGCCGAACACGCCGCGTACGAGAAGGCGGTGCCGCCGCCTGCCGACCTGCCCCAGCGGCTGGAGAAGCTGCTCTTCGGTCTGGCGGCTCCGCGTCTGTGCTGCTTCGTCGCGGAGCTGGAGGACGGCGAGATCATCGGGTACGCCTCGTGCGCGCCCGAGTTGTCCACTTGGGACGGTGCGGAGTACCTCCACATGGACTGCCTGTTCCTACGAGACGGCCACCGGGGCCTGGGCGTCGGCCCAATGCTGGTGGATGCCGTGCTGGCCGAAGCACGTGCACGGGGACTCAGCCAGGTCCAGTGGCAGACTCCACCATGGAACGAGGACGCGATCAGGTTCTACGACCGGCTGGGTGCCCAAGCGAAGGAGAAACGGCGCTACTTCCTGTCCGTCGACTGAGGTTCGACCGTCAGATGCCGGGGCGCTGTCGGCGTAGGGTCCGATGAGTTTTCGGCGCGGAGCGGGTCTACACGGTTATGACTGCACACACGCTCGAGACCCCCGAGGTCGACCTCGTCTACGACGTCCACGGCCCGCTGCCGACCGCCGACGGACGCCCACCGCTGGTCATGATCGGCCAGCCCATGGACGCCGGCGGCTTCCGCGCGCTGGCGTCGCACTTCCCCGAGCGCACCGTGATCACCTACGACCCGCGCGGCCTCGGCCGCAGCACCCGCAAGGACGGCCGCGTCGACCACGCACCCCAGATCCAGGCTGCCGACGTGCACGCCGTCATCGAGGCGCTCGGCGCGGGCCCGGTCGAGATGTTCGCGAGCAGCGGCGGTGCGGTGACCGCGCTCGCCCTCGTCGCGGCGTACCCCGAGGACGTGACCACCCTGGTGGCGCACGAGCCGCCGCTCATTGCGGTGCTCTCCGACGCCCGGGCCGCCGAGCGCGCCCGGGCCGGCGTCCGGGACGTGTACGAGAAGAAGGGCTGGGGTGCCGGAATGGCGGCCTTCATCGCGATGACGTCGTGGCAGGGCGAGCTCACCGACGCCTACTTCGCCCAGCCCGCACCGGATCCCGCCGCCTTCGGGATGCCGGCCGAGGACGACGGCTCCCGTGACGATCCACTGCTGTCCGACCGGTCGTGGGCGGTCAGCAGCTACCGGCCCGACGTCGACGCGCTGACCGCGGCGCCGACGCGAGTCGTGATCGCCGTGGGCGAGGAGTCCGAGGAGACCTTCACCGGACGCACCTCGGTGGCGACGGCCGAGCTGCTCGGTCAGCAGGCGACGGTGTTCCCGAGCCACCACGGCGGTTTCCTCGACGGCGAGTTCGGCTACCCCGGGCAGCCCGAAGCCTTCGCGCGCAAACTGCGCGAGGTCCTCGCCGACGCCGTCTGACGATCGTCCTCCTCACCGTCACGCGGTGTCCGCACGCGGTGTTCGTCTGCCTACCCGACGCCCGGACACATGGCGAGCCGGCCGCTGTCAGGCGGGGATGATCTGCCCGTCTTTGATCTGGAAGTTCTCGGTCGGTGAGCAGCCGATCGATGGCGTGATCAGCAGACTGACGGCAACCGGTGCGGGCTCGGTGCCGGCGGTCGAGAACTCGCACACCGCGTGGCGGCCGGTCAGCGGGAACCAGAACCAGCCGTCCACGTCGCCGACCAGGGCACGGTCCGATTCTCTCCACGCGCCGTCCTTGAAGACGAAGACTTGGAGGCGCACGGATGCCGCGAGCGGATCGGCCTGCGACCTCAGAGCGGTGAGTGTGAACTTGAAGTCCCGGTCCAGGACCGATGTGGCGATCCGTCGGCGCTCTGTCACTTGAGGCTCAGTCGGCGGTTCCTTCCCCTGACTGGCCGTCGGGCGGCCCTGCGAGTCGGTTGGCAGCGGGTTCGGCGGGCCACCGGTGGTTGCGCCGATCGTGACGGTGGCGGCCGTGGCGGTGGCCAGGGCGACGCCCCAGCTTGTGAACGTGCGGGAGTTCTTGATCACGACGTCTCCATGGGTGGTCATTGCGTGTGGTCGATGACCGGGACGGGCCGATGGGCGGGGCGGGCCGATGACCGGGGCGGGCGGGAACCGCTGCTCTCGCCACTGCGTCCCGGGCGGCGTCGATACCGCCTCACGCGCTACTTGCCGGGGAAGGACGGAGGCATGGGCATCGGCGCCTCGGACGGACTGTGGCCGTCCCCGGTCCGGCGAGGCTGCACGTCGAGTACTTCGAATGTGAGTTGCCAGGTCGCCGGCGTCAACACCCGCTGTGTCACCTGGCCACGCGCCTTACGGAACTCCCCGGTGCCTCCGGCGATCGCGTTGACGACCGGGCTCGGTACCGGAATTCCGGCTTGCTCGCCCTGGACGGTGATCTGTCCTTCCGGCAGCACCGCGGTCGACGAGCACTGTCCCGCGTTGCGTTCGAGGTCGGTGATGACGCAGAACCCGCCGAAGCGTCCGACGGAGCGTTCTTCCGGTCCCTCGGTCGAAACCAGATTCCCGCTGAAGATGAACTGGTCGCCGACGCTGCGGCCCGTTGCACCCAGATCCAGCTCTTCACCGACTTGCAGCCGGGCCTCCACGCGGATGGTGCGGCTTTTCGCCGAGGAGTTGCCGGCAGGGTGGGTTGCCGCAGTCGCAGCCGTCTTCTGCGGGGCCACTCCAGCCGACGCAGATCCGATGAGAGCGAGCCCTGCAGAGCCGCTGAGACCCGCAACGGCGAGGAATATGAAGGGCCGACGAGCGAAGCCCATGGTCGCCTCCGTGTGGTGGGAATGAACAGATTCAGGGCCGCCCAGCTTTGTCCGACAGGGCTGCCCGGCTTTGTCCGACGCCTATGTCGCCGGACGGCGAAGCGTTGGGCCGGTTCGCAGAAGGCAAGCCGTCCCGAGTGGACCTGGGGACCGCAGGCGAGAACGCACGAGAAGGCCTGCGGCATTACCGGGAGAGTTCGTCATGTTCATTCCGGTCGGACGAATTCATTCTGGTCGGACGAATTTCCTCCGAATTCGTGAATTCGTGAATTCGTTCATGGCGGTCCCTCCGCCTAGCGGCAACGCTAATGGCGGTGATGGCGACGCGCTCAACAGAGGGCCAGCAATAGGGCCATTGGGGCGAGTTCCCGGGGCAAGGGGCGAGTCCCTGAACGCCTTCGAGATCACCTTCGACGGACGGCTCTCCGCCGCCCTCCGCTGAATCCCTGACAACTCCAGAACCACCGTTTACTGGGCAGACCCAACGGCGGACGGGTTGGAAGGGGCGAGGGAGGGGCAGATGACGGGCATCATGTCATGAACATGATGAGACTCGGCATCTCTCCCCCCACAGGAGGATCATCGTGACACTCAGAAACGCCGCGCGGGCGCTGATCACCATGCTCGTGGTGGCGCTGTCGTGGACCATCGGTCAGGCCACGGCCTCGGCCGCGTCTCCGGCGGCCACCGCCGCGGTCGTCTTGACGTACGACACGGAGGGGGCTGCGGAGTTCGTCGACGCAGTCCACAGCGGTGCAAAGGTCTGGAACGACAGCGTGGCCAACGTTCAACTGGAGCCGACGGCCGCGGGCGACGAGGCCGACATCGAGATCCTCGCGGACGATGGCTGGCCGCGCGCCCAAACCACCAGCCTGGGCAACGGCACCGTCTGGATGGGACGTCAGGCGGTGAACGAGGGCTACGACACCATCCGCATCGCCGCGCACGAACTCGGTCACATCCTCGGACTGCCCGACGTGAAACCGGGCCCGTGCAGCAGCCTCATGTCCGGCTCCTCGGCCGGGGTCGACTGCACCAACCCCACTCCGGACGCCGCCGAACGAGCCGCCGTCGAGGACAACTTCACCGCCGCCGGCAACAGCCCGGCGTACGCCTACGAGCTGCGGACGTACCAGGACTGACCGGCCTTTGCGACGCCACGGCCCGCACGCTGCACCGGGACATGGCCCTGCTGGGCATCCGGACGCCCGAGCGGCTCCGAGCGCCTGAAGACACACGCGCGGCTCGTCCCCTCCCGCGGGAGGGGACGAGCCGCGCGTGTGTGCGGTCGTCGGGTCGGCTCAGCAGCCGGTGGCGTTGAAGTCCCAGAACTCGTCCTTGGTCTCCGGTCCGGCGATCCCATCGACATCAAGGTCGGCGCCGTGCAAGTTCAGGTACTCCTGCAGCGCACTGATCGTGTTGGATCCGACGATTCCGTCGATGGAATCGTCGTAGAGGCCCCAGTCCTTGAACTTCCTCTGCGCTGCCTTCCAGCTGTTGGTGCCCAGCTGCCCGTCGATCGTGCCGGGGTTGTAACCCGTGTCGCGCAGCCAGCACTGCCAGTTCTTGGCCCGGGCGGTGTTCAGCCCCAGGTTGACCACCGCGAGCGTGCCGACCTCGGCGCTCGCCGCCTGCTGCTGGGCCGATGACGCGGGAGCCGCCATGGCCGTGCCCGCGGTCGCCAGGCCGCCGGCGGCGATGCCGACCGCGGTGGTGACACTGACGAGTGCCTTCGTGAGAGCTCGCATGCTGTTCCCCTCGTTGTTGACGTGCGTTGGTCGGAGCCGACCGCACCGGCCGGCTCCGGAATGAGACTGCGGGTTCGGCGCGATGTCCGGCCACAGTTGGCACAGAAGTGGCGTCATCCCAGGACGTCCCACTCGCTGACCTGCTGCGACGTCGCCCGCCGAGTCACTGTGGCGGGACGGCCGCGAGCGGGGACGGCCGACTTCTGCACGGGGCGGAATGGCCACTCGGAGTGCCCGCTCCGTGAGCGCCGTGACGGCTGATGCAGAATGAGGCCGGGACACGGAGGGCCGGACCAACGGTCCCTGACGCGAGCGGGGGAAACATGTCGCGTTGGAAAGAGCTGCCTGCTGAACTGCATCCACAGGTCCGCCAGTTGATCGTGCGATTGCGCAAACTGAAGGACCGCGGCGAACTGAGCACACGTCAACTGGCCGCGAAGACCGGGTACAGCGCGAGGTCGTGGCATCGGTATCTGAACGGCAGGTCACTGCCGCCCCCGGAGGCCGTCGAGGCGATGGCCCGCATCGGCGGTGACGATCCGGCCCGGCTGCTGGTGCTGCACGAGATCGCCGCCGAACGCTGGGCGGAGGGACGCGTGGTCACCACCGATGCCCCAGAGAGCGCCCCGGCGACGTCGGCACACACACCCACGCCCACGCCCACGGACCAGCAGCCGTACGGGCGTTACGGGCGTCACCTGCGCGCCGCGGTCACGGCGGCAGCCGTGGTCACGGTGCTGTCCGTCTCCGCGGCGCTGCTGCTGGCCGTGCGGCTCACCGAGGCCCGTGCCCAGCTCGCGCACGACCGCGGCGATGCTGTCGCGACAGCCCCGGCCACCGTGTCGGAGTCCCTGGTGCCGGTCATCTACACCTGTCGGCTGGAGCAGCGTGACGGCCGCTGGTACGCGGGCCTGAGCCGGACCACGGACATCCTCCTGTCCAACACCCAGGTGGGGCTCGAAGTGGCCGAGGCGCAGTGCCTGCTGCACCGGGCGGGCACTGCGCCAGGGGAAATCGACGGCATCTTCGGCCCCAAGACGCGGCGAGCGGTCGAGCGCATGCAGAAGCAGAACGGGCTGATTGTGAACGGAGTCATCGACCCGCCCACCTGGCAGGCCCTACGGAAGGCGTCGCCGAAGTGACCGCGGAACACACCCGGCTGGTCGCGGCGCTGCGGGGGCTGCGGGCCGGTGCGGGGCTGAGCCTGGCGGCGCTGGCGGAGCGGACGGCGTACAGCAAGTCCTCGTGGGAGCGTTACCTCAACGGCAAGAGCCTGCCTCCTCGCCAGGCCGTACGGGACCTGTGCCGGCTCGCGAACGAACCGGACGGGCGGCTGCTGGCCCTGTGGGAGATCGCCGAGTCGCACTGGAGCGGACGCGCGGCGGCCCCCGCACCCGCCCCCGCATCCACCCCCACCCCTCCCGCGGACGAGTCACCGCGGCCACATCCTCAGGATGCGCCACCACCCGCCAGGACCGGACGGCGGCGACTCCTGAGGGGCAGGCTCCTGGTGGTGCTGGCGTCGGCGTACACCGTGATCGTCGGTGGTGCCGCGGCCCTGTTGTTCCTCCTGCTGCCGGACTCGGAGGCTCAGGAGGACGGACCGCTGCCGGCCTCCGTCCCGTTCTCCCTCGCTCCCGAATGCCACGGAGCCGCCTGTGAGGGCCGGGACCCGATGCGCCTGATCTGCGGCATCGGCCCCGAAACCCTCGCCTCGTACCGCACGGCCACCGGAGCCCACGTCGAGCTGCGCCACAGCAAGAAGTGCGGTGCGAGCTGGGCCCGGACCTGGAGGACCGAGATCGGCGACCGGGTGGACGTCACGGCAGGCGGCCCGACCCACAGCGTGCGCATCGGGAACAAGGACGACGCGGCAACCTTCATCTATACCGAGATGACCGAAGTCCGTCCCGGCAGCACCGTCCGGGCCTGCTTCCGGCCCGCGTCGGCCGACGGCAAACGGGAGTGCTTCGAGGCCCGCGTGGGCGGGACCGCCACCACTACCCGGCCGCCTCAGGAGAAACCATGAAGCCGAAAACCGTCGTCGTCTCGCTTCCGGTCGCCGACCTGGACAGGTCCCTGCGCTTCTACCGGGACGGACTGGGCCTGTCCACCAACGCCGTCGACGAAAGCGGCATCCTCTTCGAGCTGCCGAACCTGTCGCTCTTCCTGATCGAGCGCAAGGAGTACGCGACGTATACCGACCGTGCCGGTGTCGCCCCTCCCGACGCCGCCGTGCCGGGCGCGTGCGTCATCTCCTGCGCCATCGGCAGCAAGGCGGAGGTCGACGACGTCCTCGCCCGAGCCGTGGCGGCGGGCGGGGCGGTTCCCAAGCCCGCGGGCGCCTATGACGGGTCGTACATGGGCTACTTCACCGACACCGACGGGCACCTGTGGGAACTGGTCTCCAACGCCCAGACCCAGTCGGCTGCGCCACCGGAGTAGCGCCGCAACGACCGGCCCGCTGTGCTCGCCACTGGTGACAGTGCTCGTAACTGCCATGCAGGGCCCTGGTGTTGGCTGAGGACGTGGTGGTGGTAGGTGACTCCCGGTCCTACGTTTGGGGGACGCGCACAGCATGGGAGTGGAGCGGGAGTGGAGTGGCTATGACTGACGGGGCGACAGACCCTGCGCAGCGGGCGTTGTCCAAGATCGACACTACGGCGCCGCAGTCGGCGCGGATCTGGAACTACTGGCTGGGCGGCAAGGACAACTACGAGGTGGACCGGGCGGCCGGAGACGCGTTCAAGGAGCTGTTCCCAGGGATTGAGGAGGAGGCCCGGGCCAGCAGGTACTTCCTTGTGCGGGCGGTGCGGTTTCTGGCGGGAGAGCGGGGGATCCGGCAGTTCCTCGATGTCGGGACCGGGCTGCCCACGGTGGACAACACCCATGAGGTGGCGCAGCGGGTGGCCCCCGACGCGCGGGTCGTGTACGTCGACAACGATCCGCTGGTCCTGGCGCATGCCCAGGCCCTGCTCACCAGCACCACGCCTGAGGGGAGCACCCGGTACATCGACGCCGATCTGCGGGAGCCGGAGCGGATCCTGGAGGCGGCCAGGGAGTCCTTGGACTTCACACGGCCCGTCGCGCTGATGTTGATGGGCATCCTGGGGCTTGTCGAGGGCCACGACGAGGCCTGCTCGATCGTGCGGCGGCTGATGGCGGAGCTGCCGTCCGGCAGTTATCTGGTGCACTACGACGGCGGCAACACCAACGAGGTCTACAACGAGGCCACTCGCCGCTACAACGAAATCAGCGGCGCTCCGTACATCCTCCGCAGCCCTGAGCAGATCGCGCGTTACTACGACGGGCTGGAGTTGGTGGAACCAGGAGTGGTCTCGTGCTCCCGGTGGCGGCCCGACATCGTGGACGGTGGCGGTGCTGGTGGGCTGCCGCCGGCAGTGAACGAATACGGCGGGGTTGCGCGAAAGCCCTGACGCCGGGGCGTACGTACGAGGTCTCGGGGACGCGGAGTGGGCGGGGCCGGCTTGCATGAGTATGTCCGGCCGTTGCTACCACCCCCAGAGCTTTACGTCGAGGCAGCAGTGGCCGCAGGCCGGGAGGGGTCCCGGGGCGCGTGGCCTACCGTGGCGCGCCATGACGAACGAATCGCCCTTTCGGACCTACCGTGCTGGGCCGGCGACTCGGCGCATGTATGCGGTCTGGCTGTACTTTGGCCTCTCCTCCAGTATCGGCCTGCTCGCCCAACTGTTTCTGTTGGTGGAATACGGATATGGCTCCCCCTGGATCTTGGTCAACGTGGCTGTCGTCGCCTCAATGGCCTTTTTCTATGCCTCGGCCAAGCGGGACGCCACCATCACCACCCCCGATCACATCGAGATCCGCGCCCTCTTCGGCGGGACCGAGCAGATCGCTTGGGAGGACATCGAGGAGATCGAGACCAGAGGCTCCACAAAGAAGGCTCAGGCGGTCGTGATCCATATTCCCGGCCGCCATATCAGCCTGCCGCACGTCAACTCTCGGGACATCGACTCGTTTCCGGAAGAGGTGCAACTGCTGCGCGAGCTGTGGGAGAGCCGGCGCGGCCCCGACTGGACGCCACCGCCACACGGGGAAGGCACCGCCACCTCCTGATGCGCCTGCGCGGCCGGTCCGCGCTCGTCGTCGGCGCGGAGGGCTTCCAGGCCCGCCGCCAAGACGCCCGGGGGACGTTCGCCACCGCGCTGTGGCCAACGGCCGCTCCGGCGCCAGTCGTAGTACACGGCCTTCTCGGCCTTGCTGTCCTTGGTCTCCGTGTAGAACTCGGCACGCTTGTTCTTCCCGTCCACGAACCTGCCGATCTTCTCCGTCTTGAAGACCATGGTCGAATCGCAAGCCACCGCGAATGGGGTGACGATCCAGGTCTACCGGCCTGCCGGGCGCCTGCAGTATGCAACGGCCACGGGCACGACCTACTGATGCACGTGACACAGCGGCGTACCTACCGGAGATCCGCCGCCGTGACGCGATGGAGGTGTATCAGCACGTCGAACTGGCGCCCGAGCGAGGTTTGGTAGGGGTCCTCCGGCCAGGCGTTCCCGATGGAGCGGGTCAGCCGCTTCGCCATCAGCCAGTCTCGCGCCGGCTCGGGCACGGCCCGCAGATCGACGTAGTAGTCCCGGCGCGAGACTCGCTCCAGCACCTCCTCATTGCTGCCCGCGCCCAGCGGCTCCACGGAGAATCGGCGGTAGGGCTCCTCCGGATCCGTCAGATCCATCGCGTTGAACGAGCCCTGCCCGAAGGTATAGCCGATGTTCATGTACTCGCCCCCGACCATCTGGCGCAGGAACTCCCCCTGGGTCTTCGGATACTGCTCAGGGTTGTCGGACTCGTAGGAGACATGGCCGTTGTGGGCCGACAGCAGCATCCGGTGGCCGGTGTGCCGCTGCCACCACACGGTGTTCTCCGCCATGATCCGGTCGCGGTAGAGCATGGCCCGAGCGATCTTCTCCGGGTCGGAGAAGTCGTAGTACGAGTAGAAGGTGCCGGTCTGGGAGATGGCCCTGGCGTGCTGGAGGACCCACTCGTACGCCTGCCTGTCCCCGTCCGGCCCCTGCGCCTGAAGCAGCTCGTAGGCGCGCCGCACATCCGCGGCCGTCCGCTTGCGCTCGGCGACGGGCTTGGCCATGTTCTCGTTGACGGTCTCCTCCACGCTCCCCGTCGGCCGGAGCTCGCGGTACAAGCGGCGGAACTCCGGCAACAGCTCCGGGTGGTGCGCGGACACATAGTCCGTGACCTCGTCGAAGAGCTCGGGTCCCGCGTAGCCGTTGTCCTCACCCATGAACTGCACGGGGTGGTCGGGGTGACGGACGTTGTGGGCGCGCATCCACCTCAGCAGATCGAGATACTCACGGGTGTTCCACAGCCGGTACGAGCTCTGGAACTCCTTCCGCATGATCTTCTCCGGGTCGCCCTTCCCGTACAACACGTACTCGTTGAGGACCAGGCCGGTGGACCAGGGCGCCTCCAGCGCAAAGGTGGTGAAACCCTTCTCCTCGACGAGGTACCGGAAGACGCGGTGCTTCATCGTGAAGAACTCCCGGGAGCTGTGCGTGGCCTCACCCAGCCCGACGATCTTCGCCGAGCCGATCATGCGGCCGAGCGGGCGCAGATCGCCGCCGGGGGCGCCGGGCTCCGTGGAGCGCAGCGGCTCCGCGGCGCGCGCCAGTTCGCGCACCGGATCGGTGGTGGTCATCGCGTTCGCGTGCGCCGACTGGGAGGCAGCCGTCAGAGTGCCGACCGCGAGCGTCAGCGCCAGCAGGAGCAGCAGCAACCGATGTGATCGATATGGTCGATGTGATCTGTGCAATGCAGGCATGGATCAAGGCTGCCTATGGGCGACAGGTCCCGGACAGCCTGCCACCTTCAGTTTTCTTCCTGGGGACAACCACAGGTCCGCTGTAGTGTTGTCCGGCACCGTCCGGCCGCCGCGCTCAGGACGAGTGTGGTCGAACGGCTGAATGTGGTCGATGTCGCAACGGCGAGCGGGCAGTTGGTCACGCCTCGGCCTACGTGCCTACGTCTGGATCCACCGCCTCAGCGCCTCGACCGTGTCCTCCGGCGTCGTGTTGAAGCACAGCCGGATCCCGGGCGCCGCCTCGGTGAGGACGTTGACCAGCCGCTCGAACAGCAGGGTGTTCTCCGGCAGCATCCGTACGCCACCGCCGATCATCGCCACGCCGAACGCGTACTCCTGGAGCTGCTCCCGGACGGTCTCCTCGGCGCGATCCGGAGAGGTGTCGATCAGGCACACAACAGCATCGAACCCCGCTTCGCGCAGCGTCGCGTTCGCCGCCTCGATCCGGGCAGTGAACACCGCCTCGTCGACGCCGTCGGGCATCCGGCTGTAGTCGAGCGTCCTCGGATGCAGCCCGATGGACAGGACCTTCGTGCCGCCCGGCAGCGGAGTCGAGGTCGTCGGTCGGCCCATGGGCGGTGCCCTCTCTGCTTGCGTCACGGTGATCTTCCCGGTGTATCACGGAAGTTGGGCAGAAACACCGGATCCGCTCCGCCGGCTCAGCTCCTCGGACCGTCAGCCCAAGCCCGGCGGTGTCCAGTCCGCATGCCGCAGGACCGTGCGGATGGTCGCGCGGGAAGGGGCCAGCCGGAGAGCGGTGTTGCGTGCGGCGACGGCCAGGGGATGCGTCAACTGCTGGCCCATCCGGCCGATTTGGCGGGCGGCGCGGGCGATGGACCGGCAGCGTGGGCGGCGCTCGGCGTCGTAGCGGGCCAGTGCCGATTCGACGGTGGGCTCGGTGGCGAGCGCGGCGGCCAGGACGACGGCGTCCTCCAGTGCCAGGCTGGTGCCCTGGCCGAGGTTGGGGGTCATGGCGTGGGCCGCGTCGCCGAGGAGGGCGATCCGGCCCGCGGTGTAGGCGGGCAGGGGTGTCACCAGTTCGTGGATGTCGTGGTGCAGGACCGCGTCGGGCCGGGTCGCGTCCAGCAGGGCGGGGATCGGATCGTGCCAGTCGCCGAAGCGGCGGCGCATCGCGGCGAGGCCGTCCGCGTGCCGTACGCCGGGGGGCGAGTTGAGCACCGCGTGCCACTCGGCCCGGCCGTCGGCGAGCGTGATGTGGCCGAACTCGGCGCCGTTCGCCCAGGTCAGTTCCAAGTCGCTGGCCAAGTCGACCGGATGGTCGGTGAGGGCGCGCAGCACGGTCGTCCCGCTGTAGGCCAGGCCGGGATGGCCGGGGAAGAGCTGGGCGCGCAGCCGGCTGCCCACTCCGTCGGAGGCCACGACCAGATCCGCCTCCAGGACGGCGTCGTCGAGGGGTATCCGCACCCGGCTCGGGTCGGAGCGGTCGACGGAGGCCACCTCGGTTCCCACGACCAGGCACTCGGACGGCAGTTCCGCCCGCAGCAGCCTGTGCAGCACAGCTCGGGTGACACCGAGGACCGGCGTGCCCAGCGCACGCTCCAGCGCGGCCCCGTCCATCCGGGCCAGCCAGCCGCCGCCGGGGACACGGGTGCCCCCGGTGTACTGAGGCCGTGCGGCCGCGCGCACCGCCTCGCCCACGCCGAGGACGTCCAGGGCCCGAACGCCGTTGGCGTGCAGCGAAATGCCCCCGCCCACGTCGGCGAGTACGGGGGCGCGTTCGACAACCGTCACCTCCCAGCCGACCAGGCGCAGGCCGATCGCCACAGCAAGCCCCCCGATGCCTCCGCCCACGACCACCGCGCTGCCACCCATACCGCCGACCTCCCTCGTCCGCCCCGCCGTGGTCCCACGTAATTCTGCCGGGTGGGCGGGGCGGCGCCGCGCCGCAGGTGTCTGCCGACGGGGCGGCCATCGACCTGGCCTGCTGGTACAAGATCTGTCCGGCTGCCAGTAGCCCCAGCGTGGTCTGGTGGCGGGCGTTCAGCAGCACATCAACTCGCGCTCCCCACCAGCGAGTTGACTCCCTCCAATTACTCGGATCGCGGAAGCACGACACTGGCCAAGAAGCGGGCGGTCCCCACAGCAACGAAGTAGCCAGGGCCCACGACGGCCGACCTCACCACCGCACTACAACTCCGCCTCACCCCACAAAGCAACCCGCACCTCATCGCCCACGGACAGCTTCCCAGGCCGGAGTACGGCGTACTTGGTGCCGAAGGCCACGCCGCCCCCGCCCGAGACGGCTCGACGGTAGGTCGCGAGGGTGCGCAGGGGCTCGGGGCCGGCCCTCGTACCGGCTTCCTGGTCGACCAGGGTGACGGCGCAGCGAATGGCGAGCTTGGTGTAGCCAAGTTCCGTATCGGCGATGGTGATCCGACGGACGCGGTCCTCGGTATGGGGGTCGTCCCAGCCGCCGATGACGATGTTCGGTCGGAAACGGTCCATGGGGAGGGCATCGCCGCCGCGTTCGGTCAGCCGCTCGTTCAGCAGGTCCAGCGTGGACCGTGACAGGACGTGAACGGCGCTGCTGTCGGCGTAGCCGGAAGTGCCGGGGATCCGGCCGTCGGTGACTCGGTCGTGCTCGGGCGGTACGCGCACCAGACGGCTCGGCGCGCCGAGGACTTCGGACAGCCACGCGGCGGCTTCGTCACCCTGGTCGATTCCCGTGAACGGCGCGCCGAACAGGTCCACGTCCCGGCGCGGGCCGGATGTGTCCACGTCGACGTCCAACGCGTACGGGTGACCGGGGGCGCGGAGGGTGAGCCGCTCTCCGTCGGCGCTGACCCCGGGACGGATCAGCGCCAACCGCGGCCAGCGCCGTTGCGTGCGGTACACGCCTTCCTCGCTGGTGACCATGAAGCTCCGGTCGTGCGCGAGCCCCGCGGGCGTCAGCATCGCGTCGTGCGCCGAGACGCCGGCGCATCCCTTGACCGGGTAATACGACAGCTCTACGACTCTGGCCACGTGCTCCCCTTATCTCGTACGTCGTTCATGCCGTGCCCGTGCCAGAAAACCCCGCACCGCTTCGTACAGGAGCCGGGGCTGGTCCAGGTGCACGTCATGCCCCGCGTCCTGGATGACCTCGGTCTCGGTCGCCGTCGCCGTCGCCGTCAGGCGTCGGGTTCGCATCTCCGCCATCTCCGACGCCGGCATCGTGCCCTGTGCGCCACGTACGACGAAGGTGGGGCAGCGGACCTGTTCCCACTCGGCCCAGTACGAGCACTCGGCGAGCTCCGCCACCGCGGCCACCATCATGTCCCGGTCCACGAAGGGCACCGGGGACTTGTCCAGCCAACTGCCTATCTCCGTCGGCAGGTTGGGGCTCGGACCGGATGGGCCCGCCTCGATCAGGATCAGGGTGTCGATGAGGTGCGGGTGGGCCGCCGCGGTGAGAAACGCCGTGTGGCCGCCCAGGGACTGACCCACCAGCATCACCGGGGGCAGAGACAGGTGCTCGATCACGGCCACGGCGTCCGCCACGCAGGACGCTCGCGTCATGTCCCGTGGGCGGCGCGTGCTGGCGGCATGGCCTCGGCCGTCGTACCTCACCACCCGGTGGCCGTCCGCCAGGAGTCGCGCCGTCAGGTCGTCCCACTCCCCCATGTGGCCTGCCAGCCCGTGCAGGAGAAGGAGTGGGGGCGACGGGCTGGAGCCGCCTTGACCTTGGGTGTCGCTGTACGCGATGCGAGTGCCGTCAGGGACGGTGACATGCCCGGTGACAGGGGTGGATGTCATCGTCGGTCGCGGCGGCGTGGGCGTGGAGCCGTGCGGCGGTGGATGGGGCCGCCGGGGGCGTACCAGCCTGCCTTCTTGCGGACCATTGGGGACGGGTCCGTCTCGTGGGTATAGGTCAGGGCTGTTGCTGCTTCGGGGTGGGTGTGGACCCAGCGGCCCACCAGTTCGGCGGCCATGGTGCGTACGTGGGGGTCGGGGTCGTGGTGCAGTAGGTGGATGCCGCATGGGAGGACCACCGCGCTGTCGGGGCGGCAGGCGTCCGTCTTGCAGCGGTCGCAGGACAGGGCGTGCAGGGCGGCGTACCGGACCGGGGCGGCCAGGTCGTCGAGCATGGCGATCAGATCGTCCAGGACCTCCGGTACGAGGAGGTGGTCCAGCAGGTTGCAGCACTGCTCGCGTACGCGGGGCTGGGGGTGGCGCAGGCCCCGGCGGATCGCGGGGATGGCGGCGGGACCGTGGCGCATCAGTTCGCGGAAAGCCTCGGGACGGCGGGGCTCGCTGCCCAGGGCGTGGATCAGGGCGTCCGCCTGTACGTCGGGCAGCGCGTCCGCCCGTACGTCTGCCGAGGCTGCTTCCCGCACGACTTCCTGTACGTCGTCCCGTGCCCGCGTTTCCTTGGGTGAGTCCGTCATCGGCATGCGCTCCCCCGTCCACTCGCTCCCCGACGAGTCTGCGCATGCCCTCTCCGCGTCAACAACTCATTTAGCGATGGGCTCCGCCCCGCGGGCGAACCCACGGGGCGGTACGGCACGGCGGCCGTCGCGTTCTGTCAACTGACGTCAACCGCCGTCAGCCGCTCAGCTGCTTCTTGGATCCGCCGCCGGAGATCTGGATCCGGCGCGGCTTGGCCTGCTCGGCCACGGGGATGCGCAGCGTCAGGACCCCGGACTCGTACGAGGCGTCAATGCGCTCCGTGTCGAGGGTCTCGCCGAGGAACAGCTGGCGGGAGAACGTACCGGGGGGGCGCTCGGCGACGACGACCTCCGCGCCCTCGGGGGCGGGGGAACGGCGTTCGGCGCGTACGTTCAGCACGTTCCGTTCGACGTCCAGGTCGATCGACTCCGGGTCGATGCCGGGGAGGTCGAAGTGGACGATGAAGTCGTCCCCGGACCGGTAGGCGTCCATCTGCATCGCCGCGGGGCGAGCGGAGCTGAAGACCTGCTGCGCGAGCCGGTCGAACTCGCGGAAGGGGTCGGTACGCATGAGCATCACGGGTCACTCCTTTCGTGCGGTGGCTGGCTGCGATGCCCTACGGCTTCTTATATAACTCCCTAGAGGAAAGTTGACAAGCCCCGACTCAAGCGCGGTGCGTGAGCACGTTCACGACACGCCCATTCGGGTCCCGTACGAAGAAGCGCCGTACGCCCCACTCCTCGTCCCGGAGTTCTCGTACGATCTCGGCGCCCGACGCGACCACCTCGGCGTACACCGCGTCGACGTCCTCGACCTCGATGCTCAGGTCGGGGACGACCGGCGCGGTGGGCTCCTCGGTGATGAAGATGAGCTGCGCGGTGGGGTTGGAGGGGGAGGCGAGGGTCATGACCCAGCCGAGATTCATGACCTCCTCAAGCCCCAACCGGCCGTAGAAATCGCGGCTTTGGGCCATCGACTCCTCGGAGTCGGTCTGGAAGTCGGGGACGATCCTGCGGACGGTCATCGGCCCTGATCAGCTCCTCTCAGATCCACCCTGAGCTCTACTGCCCAGGCCCTACTCCTCCTGCCCCGCGACCGCTCCCCTGAACGTGGCCCGGTACGCCCCCGGCGACACCCCCAGCGCCGCGTGGAAGTGCTGACGAAGGGACGCGGCCGTGCCGAAGCCCGCCTCCGCCGCGATGCGGTCGACGGTGTGGTCGGTCTGTTCCAGCAGTTCACGCGCCCGGTCGACGCGGCGCTGGGTGAGCCACTGCATGGGCGTGAGGCCGGTCTCCTCGCGGAAGCGGCGGCTGTACGTACGGACACTCATCGCGTCCCGCGCGGCCAGCTCGCGCAGGGTCAGCGGGTCGGCAAGCCTGGCCAGCGCCCAGGCGCGCGAGGCGGAGGTGGTCGAGCCCGTCAACTGGCCGTCCGGCACCGGGCGTTGGATGTACTGCGCCTGGCCGCCCTCCCGGTGCGGCGGTACGACGGTACGGCGGGCCACGTTCGCCGCGACCGCCGCGCCGTGGTCCCGGCGGATCATGTGCAGGCACAGGTCGATACCGGCCGCCTCGCCCGCGGAGGTCAGTACGCGGTCCTCGTCGACGTACAGGACGTCGGGGTCCACGCTCACTTCGGGGAACGTCCGCGCGAAGAGGTCCGTCGACATCCAGTGCGTGGTCGCCCGCAGGCCGTCCAGGAGTCCGGCCGCGGCGAGGACGAACGCGCCGGTGCAGATGGAGGCGATACGCGCGCCACGAGCGCGGTCCAGCGCTTCGGCCAGCTCCGCGCTCAGGCCGCCGGGCTTCAGGTACTCGTCCTCCTCGTGCGACGACGGGACGATCACCGTGTCGGCGGTCGCGAGGGCCTCCGGGCCGTGGGGCGCGTAGATCGGGAAGTCCGCGTCCGTACGGATCATGCCGGGCGTGACGGCGCAGGTCAGGAGGGTGTAGAGCGGCCGGCCCGAGTGTGAGGTCGCGTTGCCGAACAGCTGGTGGGCCAGGCCCAGTTCCATCGGCAGGACGCCGTCCCGGACGAGGACGGCCACTCGGTGCGGCGCTTTTTCTGCCATCACGCGGTCCATGGCCAGATTCTTGCACATCATGGCCATCTGGCCACTCGCTGCGAGACCCCCGAAAACGGAGGGTCGACGTCATGACCACTGACTCGACCAGGACCTCGAACCGCACCTGGACCCCGACCCGACCCCGGAACCGCACCCCTTGGATCATCGCCACCGCCGCCGCCCTCGCCATCGTCACCGCCGGTGCCTTCACCACCCTCGCGGGGCTGCTCGTCGGGCCGTTGCACGAGGAGTTCGGGTGGTCGCGGGGCACGATCGGACTCGGGACGTTCGTGAGCATGGCGCTGTATGGGGCTACGGCGCCGTTCGCGGCCGCGCTGATGGACCGGTTCGGGATGCGGCGGGTCGCGACCACCGCCCTCGCCCTCGTCGCAGCGGGCGCCGGGCTGACCACGACGATGACGGCGTCCGCCCAGTTCGTCCTGTACTGGGGCGTGTTCGTGGGGCTCGGCACGGGTGCCACGGCGACGGCGTTCGCGGCGACGGTCACCGAGCGGTGGTTCGTGGCGCGGCGCGGGCTGGTCACGGGGCTGCTGACGGCGGCGAGCGTGGTGGGGCAGTTCGTGTTCCTGCCGGTGCTGTCGGAGGTGATCGACGCGCACGGCTGGCGGTCCGCCGCGCTCACCCTGGCCGTGGCGGCGACGGCCGCCCTGCCCCTCGTATGGCTGCTGCTGCGGGACCATCCGGCGGATGTCGACCAACCTCCGTACGGGGCACGGGAGTTCGTGCCCAAGCCCGCGCCCGTGCCGGGAGCCGCCCGGCGTGCGGTCCGCGTCCTCGCCCGCGCCACTCGCACGGCGCCCTTCTGGCTGCTCGCCGGCACCTTCGCCGTCTGCGGGGCGTCCACCAACGGCGTCATGTGGACGCACTTCGCGCCCGCCGCGCACGACCACGGGATGCCGGTGACCGTCGCCGCCTCGCTGCTGTCGCTCATCGGGATCTTCAACGTGGCCGGAACGGTCGGCTCCGGGCTGCTGACCGACCGCCTCGACGCGCGCCGGCTGCTCGCCACGTACTACGCCCTGCGCGGCCTCACCCTCCTCGCGCTGCCGCTGCTGCTCACCGCGACCGTCGGGCCGCCGATCGTCACCTTCGTCATCGTCTTCGGGCTGCTCGACGTGGCGACGGTCCCGCCGACGCTCGCACTGTGCCGCGCGCACTACGGCTCCGACGCACCGGTCGTCTTCGGCTGGGTCAACGCCGCCCACCAACTGGGCGCAGGACTCGTCGCCTTCCTCGGCGGCACGGCCCGGGACGCCTTCGGCTCGTACGACTTCGTGTGGGTAGCGGCGGGAGCCCTGTGCGCGATGGGCGCGCTGATGTCCCTCACGATCAAAGCCCGTTGATGTACCGCGCCCCTAAAAGGAGGCCGCAGGCCTTCCTTTTAGGGGCGCGGGGCTGTGTCAATTTGCGGCTCCGCCGCGTGGGCGCGACCAGCCACAACGAACCCGCAGCTTCAAACCGCCCCCTCAGCGGAGCGCCACCGTAGCCGTCAGCGGCCGCGCGATGTCCTCCAGGGACCGGCGTTCGGCGCGTATCGCCAGGGCCGCCGCGACAAGGCCCGCCGCGCACATCAGGGCGGCGCCGATCTGGAAGGCGAGGACGGTGTCGGCGACGACGCCCGACTCGGTCAGCTTGGCGAAGAGCAGGGGGCCGCTGATGCCGCCGGCCGCGGTGCCGATGGCGTAGAAGAAGGCGATGGCCATGGCGCGGGTCTCCATCGGGAAGACCTCGGAGACCGTGAGGTACGCGCTGGACGCGCCCGCCGAGGCGAAGAACAGCACCACGCACCAGCAGGCCGTCAGGGTCGTCGCGCTCAGCGAGCCCCGGTCGAAGAGCCAGGCCGTGCCGAACAGCAGCAGACCGGAGAGCAGGTACGTCGACGAGATCATCACCCGGCGGCCGACGGTGTCGAAGAGCTTGCCGAGCAGGAGCGGGCCGAGGAAGTTGCCGGCCGCGATGACGGCGAAGTAGTAGCCGGTGTCGGAGGTCGAGACGTCGAAGAACGTGGTGAGGATGGCGCCGAAGCCGAAGGTGATCGCGTTGTAGAGGAACGCCTGGCCGATGAAGAGGGAGAAGCCGAGCACGGCGCGACGGCGGTACTGGGAGAAGACCGTACGGGCGATGGTGCCGAAGCCGATGCTCTCGCGCCGGCGGATGGTGATCTCGCCTGCGGGGCGCGGGAGTTCGCGGCGGCCGGTGTGCTCCTCGTGTTCCTCGGCGACCTGTTCCTCCACCGAGGAGACCAGCCGTTCCGCCTCCTCCTCCCTGCCGTGGATGAGCAGCCAGCGTGGGCTTTCGGGAACGTTGCGGCGGACGAGGAGGATGACCAGGCCGAGGACGACGCCGAGGGCGAAGGTGAGGCGCCAGCCGACGTTGATGGCGAACAGGTCCGTGTCCAGCGCGACGATCGACAGCAGGGAGCCGCCGATCGCACCGAGCCAGAAGCTGCCGTTGATGATCAGGTCGACCCGGCCGCGGTAGTGGGACGGGATCAGCTCGTCGATCGCCGAGTTGATCGCCGCGTACTCGCCGCCGATGCCGAAACCGGTGAGGAACCGGAACGCGAAGAACCACCAGGAGTGGAAGGAGATGGAGGTCAGGGCCGTGGCGCCCAGATAGACGGCGAGCGTCACCATGAACAGCTTCTTGCGGCCGAAGAGGTCGGTGAGCCGGCCGAAGAACAGCGCGCCCGCGCAGGCCCCGGCGACATAGAGGGCAGCGGCGATGCCGGTGACCTGCGCGGAGGTGATCGGCAGTCCGCTGCCCTCCTCGGAGAGGCGCCCGGCGATGTTGCCGACGACGGTGACCTCTAACCCGTCCAGGATCCAAACCGTGCCGAGGCCGATCACCACCGTCCAGTGCCAGCGTGACCAGGGCAGGCGGTCGAGGCGGGCGGGGATGGCTGTGGTGACGGTACTGCCGGTCTGCGGCTCGGTGACGGACATGGGCTCGGCTCCCTCCTCGTCGAGCGAACCCCGGACGGGTCCCCGACTGCGGAGGGGTTACGCCCCCAATGCCCGCGACACCGTGTAGATGACCAGCCCCGCCAGCGAGCCCACCACCGTGCCGTTGATCCGGATGAACTGCAGGTCGCGGCCGATGTGCGCCTCGATCTTCCTGGTGGTGTGCTCGGGGTCCCAGCCCGCGACGGTGTCCGTGATGAGGGAGGTGATCTCGTCGCGGTACGTCGTCACCACGTACACCGCCGCGTCCTCGACCCAGCCGTCGATCTTCGACTGGAGGTTCGGCTCGGTGGACATCCGCTGCCCGAGTGACAGCAGCGAGGCCCGTACGCGCAGCCGCAGTTCGCTGCGCTCGTCCTCGGCGGCGGACACGATCATCTGCCGTACGGAGGACCAGGCGGAGGCGATGATGTCCTGCACCTCGCCACGGCCGAGGACCTCGCGCTTGAGGTTCTCCACACGGCCACGGGTGTCGGTGTCGGACTGCAGGTCGGCGGCGAAGTCGGTGAGGAAACGGTCGAGGGCGCCGCGGGCCGGGTGGGCGGGCATGTCGCGCATCTCGGTGACGAAGCGCAGCAGTTCCTTGTAGACGCGCTCACCGACCCGCTTGTCGACGAACCGCGGGGTCCAGCCGGGGGCGCCGCCCTGCACGGCGTCCATCACCTGGTCGTTGTGCAGGACCAGCCAGTCGTGGGCGCGTACGCAGATCAGGTCGACGGCACGTTTGTGGCCGCCCTGCGCGACGATGCCCTCCAGCATCTTCCCGATGCGCGGGGCGATCTCCGCCGAGTCGGCCCGCCGGTTGATGGCCTCCCCGACGATGGCCTGCACGTCGGAGTCGCGGAGCACGGCGAGGGCGCCCCGCAGCGCGGTGGACAGTTCCGCGGTGACCCGGTCGGCGTGCTCCGGGACGGCGAGCCAGGCGCCGAGGCGGCTGCCGATGCCGACGGCGCGCAGACGCCCCCGTACGACCTCCCGTGACAGGAAGTTCTCGCCGACGAACTCGCCCAGGGAGACGCCCAGCTGGTCCTTCTTGGTCGGGATGATCGCGGTGTGCGGGATGCGCAGACCGAGGGGATGGCGGAACAGGGCGGTGACGGCGAACCAGTCGGCGAGCGCGCCCACCATGCCCGCCTCGGCCGCCGCCGCGACATACCCGGCCCAGGCACCCGCGCCCGCGTGGGACGCCCACTTGGCGAGTACGTAGATGACGGCGACCAGGAGCAACAGACCGGTGGCCGTGATCTTCATCCGGCGGACACCGCGGCGCTTCTCCTCGTCGGCGGCGCTGTAGTAGCCCATGGACCGGTTGCTGGTGCGGTTGCCGGTCCGGTTACTGGCGCGGACCGGCTGGGCATCTGCCCCTATGAGCTCGGTCTGCTCAGTGTGTTCGACTTCATCCGCTTTCGTACGTTCCATCCACTCCACCCGTTCGCAGAACCCGTACCCATTGTCCCTTTCCCGCCGCCATCCCCCTTCCTGACCGACTCCTGGAACGGAACAGGAGTTCCCGGCGTCTTCCGTTCGGGGATTCGAGACGGGAACGGGGGGCCCGTCGGACACCTCCCGCGCCATGCCTCATCATGAGGTCATCACATCGGAGCCCTGGGCTCCCACTGCTCTAGGAGACCTGCACCGCATGACCAAGCGTCACGGTTATGCCCTGCTGTCGGCGATCATCGCCATGATCATGGCCGTTTCCGCGGCCATCTACGTCGGAGTCGGCTTCGACGACGGCGCCGCCCGGGACACGATGGCGGGCGGCCGT
The DNA here is from genome assembly GCF_014647675.1 of Streptomyces flaveus. GTDB lineage: Bacteria > Actinomycetota > Actinomycetes > Streptomycetales > Streptomycetaceae > Streptomyces > Streptomyces flaveus. Next base: position 686,225 of record NZ_BMPQ01000001.1, read on the forward strand.
GGCCCGCACAACAACCCGGCGGCTCCCGCGTCCACCGGCGTCTGGGTCGGCACCTGGTCGACATCCCCGTCCGGTGCCGAGCCGGGCACCGAGACGAACGGCATGGCCGGCCGTTCCGTACGCAATGTCGTGCACGCGGGCGTGGGGGGCACCGCGGCGCGCGTCACCCTGTCGAACCTTTACGGGCAGCAGCCGCTCAACATCGCGCACGCCTCGATCGCCGTGGCGGCCACCGCGAACAACGCCGCCGCTGCCGCCGACACCATGCGCCGCCTCACCTTCGGCGGCAGCCCCTCGGTGATCGTCCCGCCCGGGCAGCAGGTGGTCAGCGACGCCGCACGGCTGCTGATACCGCACGACACGGACATCCTGGTGACCACGTACTCGCCCACACCGTCCGGTCCGGTCACCTATCACCCGACGGCGCGGCAGATCTCGTACACCGCTCAGGGCGACCGCACGGAGGACGTGACCGGGGTTCCGTACACCGGGCAGACCCAGGTCTGGCGCTATCTGACGGCGGTGGACGTGCTGAGCAACGAGTCCGAGGGCACGGTCGTCGTGATCGGCGACTCACTCACCGACGGCGTGACCTCCAGCATGGGCGAGAACCGGCGCTGGACCGACGCCCTCGCCGACCGGCTGCGGCTGCGCGGCCGCGACCGAGACGGCTCGGACGTGCCCCGCTACAGCGTCGTCAACCAGGGCATCAGCGGAAACCGCCTGCTGGCCGGCGGCGGGGGCCGCCCCGCCGGGAACCCGAGCGCACTGAACCGCTTCGACCGTGACGTCCTCGACCGCACCAACGTCAAGGCCGTCGTCATCGCCCTCGGCGTCAACGACATCCTGCGCACCCCGCACCAGACCGACCCCGACAAGATCACCTCCGGTCTGCGCGAGCTGACAGAGCAGGCCCACAACCGCGGACTACGCGTCATCGGCGCGACCCTCATGCCGTTCCAGGGCCACCGCGGCTACCGCCCCAACCTCGAAGCCACCCGCCAGGCCGTCAACGCCCAGATCCGCTCGGGCGACATCTTCGACGACTACGTCGACTTCGACGAGGCGGTCCGCGACTCGTACAACCCGCGCCGCCTCAACCCCCTGTACGACTCGGGGGACCATCTGCACCCGAGCGACCGGGGGTACGAGCAGATGGCGAAGAAGTTCGACCTGGACACGCTGAAGGGGGCGGCTCCGGCGGAGCTGTGAGGCTGGGGGCTGGAAGGCGCAGTCTTTAGGCGCAGGAGCGCAGGCTTCGCGGGAAGCCGCAGGCTTTTGCTTTTAGGGGCGCGGGGCTGTGTCGATTTGCGGCTCCGCCGCGTGGGCGCGACCAGCCACGACGGCGCCGCAGCCGACACACCGCCTCCCCGGCCGAGCTCTCAGTCCCGGCGCCGCCGCTCGTCACGCTCCTCGTGACGAGCCCGGCGCCGCTCCTCCCGATGCTCCCGCATCAACTCCCGATGCTGCTCCATCGCATCACGGTGGACGGACCGAGCCTGGTCCAGCGCCTCCCGGTGAGCGGAGGAGTGCTCCTCCAGTTCCCCTTGGCGGCCAGCCTTCCGCTCAAGCTTCTCCTGACGCCGCTGCTCCTTGATCCGCAACCGCTCCGCCCTGGTCAGCTTCCGCTCAACCCCGACACCACCCCAGAAGGCGAACCCCGTCACGATCACACGCGGCGCCCCGGGATCGCCCCGTACACCCTCCTCACGGTGATCGAAACCACCCATGACCCCGATCCCGCGCACAACGACCTCAACACCGGGCGGCACGACCACCTGCACACCACCCATGATCGCCACACAGTTGATGACGACCTCACGGTCCGCGAAATCCGCCTCGCGCAGATCGATCGTGCCGCCACCCCAGAACGCGAACGCGTTGAACCGCCTCGGCATGGTCCAGCGCCCCTTGCGCTCGAACCCCGACATGATCGCGACACCCCACTGCGACGAACCCTCGCCCCCGACGATCCGCCCCGCCCAGTCACCCGACCCGGACCCGGCGGGCTCCTTGACCATCGACACAGGAGAAGGCGGCGTCACCCCGGCGGCAGGCAGATCGCGGGTGATCGGCGCGAGCTCCCCGTACGTACGGGCCTTGTACGTCGCGTCGAGCCGTTCCTCGAACTCCTCCATGTCGAGGCGGCCTTCCGCGACGGCCTCCCTGAGCACTTCGGCGACTCGTTCACGGTCTGCGTCTGACGCCCGCAATTCGGGGAGTTCTTCGGTCATATACCGAAGCCTACGAGGTTGCCTTCTCCGCGTACATGCGGCTGATGACAGCCTCGATGTCCGGTTCCCGCACCGAGAGGTCCACCAGCGGATACTCGGCGGCGATCCGCGCGACGAGCGGCGCCGCCGACGCCGAGGCCGGGAAGGCGAGCCACTGCCGCGGCCCCTCGACCTTCACCACACGCGCCGACTCGACCTCGATGGGCGGCAGTTCGCGCTCCAGGTCCACCACCAGCGTCCGCTCGCTGTCGCCGATCTCGTGCAGCCCGGTGAGCGGGCCGTCGTACATCATGCGCCCGTGGTCGATGACCATCACCCGCGAGCACAGCTGCTCGATGTCCTGCAGGTCGTGCGTGGTCAGCAGCACCGTCGTACCGCGCTCGGTGTTCACCTCCCGCAGGAACTCCCGGACATTCGCCTTGGAGACCACGTCCAGGCCGATCGTCGGCTCGTCGAGGTAGAGCACCTCCGGATCGTGCAGCAGCGCCGCCGCGATGTCCCCGCGCATCCGCTGCCCGAGGGAGAGCTGCCGCACCGGGACGTCCAACAACGCGCCCAGATCGAGGAGTTCGACGAGACGGTCGAGGTTCTCGCGATAACGGCCGTCCGGGATGCGGTACATGCGGTGCATCAGCTTGTACGAGTCGATCAGCGGGAGGTCCCACCACAGCGTCGTACGCTGCCCGAACACCACCCCGATCCGGTGCGCCAGCCGCGTCCGCTCACGGGACGGATCGATGCCGGCGACGCGCAGCCGGCCGCCGCTCGGCGTGAGGATCCCCGTCAGCATCTTGATCGTCGTCGACTTGCCCGCACCGTTCGGCCCGATGTAGCCGACCATCTCGCCGCGCGCCACGGAGAAGGAGATCGAGTCGACCGCCCGTACCTGGTGCCGCTCCCGGCGCAGGAAACCGGTCTTCTTGCGTACGTCGAAGACCTTCTCGACGCGGTCGAGCTCGATGAAACCGCCCGTCACACCGCCTGCCCCAACACCCGTCACACCATCTGTCACACCGTCTGCCACTGATTAACTCCCTGTACTCCGGTACGAACGAAGCCCCGTCCGCCACAGCACACCCGCCAGCGCACAGCACACCCCGGCGGCGAGCGGCGACAGATACGTCACCCATGTCGGCAGATCTAGCGGATACGGCCGCCCCAGCACGTAGGAAGCGGGCAGCCAGTTGACGAAGGCGAGCGGCAGCACGAAGGTCACCCCGCGCACCAGGTCCTTCCCGAACAGCGTCGGGGGGTACTGCAGCAGCGTGGTGCCGCCGTACGTGAACGCGTTCTGCACCTGGGCGGCGTCCTGCGCCAGGAACTGGAAAGCCGCACCCGCGACGAAGATCGCCCCGAAGATCACCGCGCCGCTGACCAGCATCACCGGCACCAGCAGCGCCTTCGGCGCAGTCCAGTCGACGTCGACGGCGAACAGCGCCCAGCCCAGCACCAACGCCCCCTGGATGACCCGGCCGAACCGGCGCAGCGGGAACTGGTCCGCGGCGACCTGCGCGAGCACCGGAACGGGACGTACCAGCAGCGTGTCGAACGACCCGTCGCGTATCCGGGTACCCAGGACCTCCGACGAGCCGAGCAGCAGGTCGGTGATCCCGAACGCCGTCACCGACAGCCCGTACAGGAACGCCACCTCGGGCAGCGTCCAGCCGCCGAGCGAGTCGACCTGCGAGAACATCAGCAGGATGCCGACGAAGTCCAGGCCGGACAGCAGCAGGTTGCCGAAGACCGTGACGACGAAGGAGGTGCGGTAGGTCATGCCGGCCCTGATCCACATCCCGGCGATCAGCAGATAGGCCCGCAGACCGTCCGTGACCCTGGAACCGGCCGTGGAGCCGACCTTGGTTGTCTCACCCACCCTGCACCACCACCCGCCGCGTAGCCGCCGACTGCAACAGCCGCCCCGCCGCCAGCAGTGCCACCGCCCACGCCGCCTGGAAGGCGAACGCCCCGAGCGGGGCGGTCTCCCCCATCAGGACATCCGCCGGCACCTGGAGCTGCGCGGCCCACGGCAACGCCTGGACGACGTCGCCGAGCGCGTCCGGGAAGGCGTTCAACGGCAGTGTCATGCCCGAGCAGAAGATGCCCGTGACCATCAGGGCCTGCATGACGCCCCTGGCGTCCATGAGCCAGAACACGCTCAACGCCGCCAGATAGCGGATCCCGAAGCTGACGACCGCCGCCAGCAACAGCGCGACCAGGAACGCCGCCCAGGTGCCGAAGTCCCCCGGCAGGGCCATCGGGAAGAACAGCGCACCGAAGACGAACGGAATCACGCCCCGCCCCGCCAACTGGAACAGCATCCGCCCCAAGTCGCTCGCCAGCCACCACAGTTGGAGATCGGCCGGCCGGTACAGATCGACCGCGATCTCACCGGTGCGGATGCGCTCCATGAGCTCGACCTCGAAGCCTCCGCCCTGGAGGGCCAGCGCCGCGAACAGCGCCTGCCCCAGCCACACATAGGTCACGGCCTGCGCCTGGTCGTACCCGCCCAGATCCGGCCGCTCGTCCCACAGCGCCAGATACGTGTACACGAGGATCAGCCCGAACACGGTATTGGTGAACACCCCCGCCGCCGTGGCCACCCGGTACGTCGCGTACCGCCGGAAACTCCCCACCGCGACGGCCGCATACAACCGCCCCGCGCCCACGACCACACTCCTCCCGCGCGCCCGCCCGCCAGACACCGAAGCGCAGGAGCCTAGTCCCCGGACCGTACGCCGTGCCAGGCATTTTCCGAGCACAAAGCGTGTGCCTCGGGCAGGGAACGGAACGCACGGTGCGAGAGTCTTCAAGAGCGGGCAACAGACAGTTAAGAGGGCGTACAGGGACGTACGCCGTGAAACGGGAGTACGGCACGACATGAACGACCAGCCGCAGCCGCAGCAGCCGAGCACCGCGCCCCCGAGACGGCGCACCGGCCGGCGCCGGCTGATCCCGACCTGGCGGACGGTGCTCGGCACCTTCCTCGGCGCACTCCTCCTGCTGATCGGCCTGTTCGCCCTCGGCTACTTCCTCGTCGAGATCCCCGCGGCGAACGCGTCCGCGACGAAGCAGAGCAACGTCTACCTGTACGCGGACGGCAGCCGGCTCGCCCGCGACGGCGAGGTCAACCGGGAGAACGTCACGCTCGCCCGGATCTCCAAGGACACCCAGCACGCCGTGCTCGCCGCCGAGGACCGGGACTTCTACTCCGAGTCCGCCGTCGACCCCCAGGCCATGATCCGTGCCGCCTGGAACACCGTCACCGGCAAGGGAAAGCAGTCCGGCTCGACGATCACCCAGCAGTACGTCAAGAACTACTACCTGGCGCAGGAGCAGACGGTCACCCGGAAGATCAAGGAGTTCTTCATCGCCATCAAGCTCGATCAGGAGGTCAGCAAGGACGACATCCTCGAGGGCTACCTCAACACCAGCTACTTCGGCCGCAACGCCTACGGCATCCAGGCCGCCGCCCAGGCCTACTACGACGTCGACGCCAAGGACCTCACGGCCGCCCAGGGCGCGTACCTCGCGACGCTCCTCAACGTCCCCAGCAAGTACGACGTGATCGCGCACCCCGAGAACAAACCGGCGGTCGTGGGCCGCTGGAACTACGTACTCGACGGCATGCTCAAGAAGAAGTGGCTGACGCCCTTGGAGCGGGCCGGAATGGAGTTCCCGACGCCCAAGGAGGCCAAGGGCTCCGCCGGGCTATCCGGGCAGCGCGGCTACCTCGTGCAAGCCGTCAACGACTACCTCACCGGCAGCGAGATCATCGACGAGGACGCCCTCGCCACCGGCGGCTACCGCATCACCACCACCATCCAGAAGGACAAGCAGAACGCCTTCGTCAAAGCCGTCGACGACCAGGTGATGAACCAGCTCGACAAGAAGAACCGCGAGATCGACCGCAACGTCCGCGCCGGCGGCGTCTCCATCGACCCCGCCACCGGCAAGGTCGTCGCGATGTACGGCGGCATCGACTACACGAAGCAGTACGTCAACAACGCCACCCGCCGCGACTACCAGGTCGGCTCCACCTTCAAGCCTTTCGTGCTCGCCTCCGCCGTGCAGAACGGCTCGACCACGCAGGACGGCCGCCTCATCACCCCGAACACCGTCTACGACGGCACGAACCAGCGCCCCGTGGAAGGCTGGCAAGGCGCCTCGTACGCGCCCGAGAACGAGGGCCAGACCTCGTACGGCTCGATCTCGGTCCGCGAAGCCACCGACAAGTCCGTCAACGCGGTGTACGCACAGATGGCGGTGGACGTCGGCCCCGAGAAGGTCCGGCAGACGGCCCTCGACCTGGGCATCCCCTCCTCCACCCCCGACCTGACGGCCTCCCCCTCCATCGCCCTCGGCCCCGCCACCGCAAGCGTCCTCGACATGGCGGAGGCCTACGCCACGCTCGCCAACCACGGCAAACACGGCCGGTACTCACTCGTCTCCGAGATCACCAAGGACGGCCAGGACGGCACCGAGGGCGCCGTCGAACTGCCCTCCCGCGAGACGGGCGTCCGGCAGGCCGTCAGCCGCGAGGCCGCCGACACCACGACAGCGGTCCTACGAGGCGTCGTCGAAGGCGGCACCGGCACCTCCGCACAGGCCGCGGGCCGCCCCGCCGCCGGCAAGACCGGCACCGCGGAGGAGGACCAGGCCGCCTGGTTCGCCGGCTACACCCCCGACCTCGCCACCGTCATCGCCGTCATGGGCCAGAACCCGAAAACGGGCGCCCACACCCCCCTGTACGGAGCACTCGGCCAGGACCGCATCAACGGCGGCGGCTACCCGGCGCAGATCTGGGCCCAGTACACGCAGGCCGCGCTCGAGGGCACGGAGGCGAAGGACTTCGACCTGCAGATCCAGGCGGGCGCGGAGGAACCGGAGCTCCCGACGGAGGAGCCCTGGGAGGAATGGCCGCCGGACACGGGCGAGGAGGACAACGGCGGCACGACGGACGGGAGCGACGGATCGAACGGGCCGGAGGACGGGAGGCCGACCACCGGCAGCGAGGAAACCCCGAGCACACCTCCGGCCTCGACGGCCCCGGACCAGCCCAGCGGCGGAACGTCGACCGACGGCGGCACGACGGACGGGACGGCCGGAGGGAAACCGACGGACGGCGGCACGACCGACGGAGGCACGTCGTCGACGGGCGGCGACACGGCCACGGGAGGCGGCGGCACGACAGACGACGGCGGGATCACGGCGGGCAGGGCGGACGGCGGAGCGACCTCCAGAAGCGCCGGATAGCCACAGACCCCTGGATACCTACAGGCCGACTGACTACAGGTACAAACCCGTCGAGTCCTCGGAGCCCTCGAACCGGTCCGCCGCCACCGCGTGCAGATCGCGCTCGCGCATCAGCGCGTACGGGACACCGCGCACCTCGACCTCGGCGCGGTCCTCCGGGTCGAACAGGACACGGTCGCCCGGCTCGACGGCCCGTACGTTCTGCCCGACCGCGACGACCTCGGCCCAGGCGAGCCGACGGCCCACGGCCGCGGTCGCCGGGATCAGGATGCCGCCACCGGAACGGCGCTCGCCCTCGGAGGTGTCCTGCCGCACGAGCACACGGTCGTGCAGCATCCGGATGGGCAGCTTGTCGTGATGGGTGTTCGCACTCACGCCCCCGAACCTACCTGGCTTTGCGCGGCACGTACGCGGCCGGGGTCAGCGCTTGCGACGCCGGGAGCCCGAGGAACCGCGCCGAGAGCCGCCCACAGCGCCGCGCCGGGAACCCACGGCGAGCATCCCGACCACCCCGACCACCACCAGGGCCACCGGCACGATGCGCTCGAGCCGCGGCGCGCCCTCCTCGTTCACCAACTGACCCTTCACATCGCTGACCGCGCGGTTCACACCGACGTAGGCACGGCCAAGGGTGTGGTCGATGCTCGAGACGACCTTGGCCCTCGCGTCACCGACGATCGTCTTCGGGTGCACCCGCGCACCGATCTCGTCGAGCGTCTCGGCGAGGGTCTCGCGACGGCGCTTGATGTCCGCCTCGATCTGCGCCGGAGTTCTGATGTCCGGCGTGCTCGACGTATCCGACACCGCGCTGCCTCCGTGGTCGTATGTGGTCGGTCGTATGTGGCCGTTTACTCTGGCCGACAGTCTGTCAGCTCCGCCCGCCACCCACCCCCCTGGCACCCCCATTACGCTCGGATCCGTATCCACCACCCCGCAAGGAGACCGAACCGAGATGAGCGAGCGACTCCAGCCCGGCGACACCGCCCCCGCCTTCACCCTGCCCGACGCCGACGGCAACGAGGTCTCCCTGGCCGCCCACAAAGGCCGCAAGGTCATCGTCTACTTCTACCCCGCCGCCCTCACCCCCGGCTGCACCAAGCAGGCCTGCGACTTCACGGACAACCTCGACGTCCTGGCGGGCGCCGGCTACGACGTCATCGGCATCTCCCCCGACAAGCCGGAAAAGCTGGCCAAGTTCCGCGAGAAGGAGTCCCTGAAGGTCACGCTCCTGGCCGACCCTGACAAGACCGTCACCGAGTCCTACGGCGCCTACGGCGAGAAGAAGAACTACGGCAAGACGTACATGGGCGTCATCCGCTCCACGGTGATCGTGGACGAGGAGGGCAAGGTCGAACGGGCGCTGTACAACGTGCGGGCGACCGGCCATGTCGCCAAGATCATCAAGGATTTGGGGATCTGAGGCGCCTGCCTACTTTTGCGCGAGTTCTGCGCGAGCGGCCCGTACCGGTGAGATCCGGTACGGGCCGTTCTGTATTTCGTTGTACATTTCGAGCGTGACTGTCCGATTAGCGGTTCGTTACTCCGTACGAGGCCACGAACGGGTGGCCGGAACGGAGGGGAACGGTGCCAGTCAGTCCGTACACCAGGGAGCGCCTGGAGGAGGCGGCGAGTTCGTCGCGGACGTTGTCGGAGGCGTTGGGGAAGTTGGGGGTGGACCCGAAGAGTTCGACGCGACGGTACGTCCACGGGCGCATGAAGAAGCTGGGCGTGGACACTTCGCACTTCGAACGCGAAGGTGCACGGTGGACGAGAGAGATCCTCGAGGCTGCGGTCTCTGCCTCGACGAACATGTGCGAGGTGCTGCGCCATCTTGGGCTCGAGGTCGTAGGGGGCCACCACACGCACATCAGCCGCCGGATCAAGGCGTTCGGCATCGACACCTCGCACTTCCAGGTACCGACGCAGCGTGGGAAGCCCTGGCGGCCTCGGACGCCGGACGCCCTGCTCGTCGAGCAGGAGCCCGCCAATGCCCGACGCATCCACAGCGATCGGCTCAGGTGGGCGATGACGACTGTGGGCGTACCCGAGCGATGCGATCTTTGCGGCATGGAAGCGGTCTGGCGAGGTCAACGGCTCCCCCTGGAGGTCGACCACATCGACGGCAACTGGCGCGACAACCGCATCGAGAACCTTCGGTTCCTCTGCCCCAACTGCCACTCGACGACAGGCAGTTACCGTGGACGCGGCAAGGGGCGCACCAAGGGCGGCGCTTCATGAGCAGTGGCGTGCAGTACACCCGCGAGCGGCTGGCACAGGCAGCCGAGCAGTGCTCCGATCTCGACGAAGTCATCGCCTTCTTCGGCGCCCAGCCTTACGGCAAGCTCCGTCAGTACCTCGCGAGGCGCTTCACCCACTTCGGGATCGACATCTCGCACTTCCATCACTCCGGCAAGCCACCCCGGCCCACACCCGACGAGTTGCGTACGGCGGTTGCGGAGTCGATCTCCATCGCAGGGGTGCTTCGCAGCCTGGGGCGTCCCGACACTGGCACGCAACGCAAGCTGTTGCGTCAATGGATCGCTGAAGAGCAACTCACGACCAAGCATTTCTTGGGACAGGCACACAATCGAGGGAAGCCTGGTGTCGTCCCTCTCAGGCGTCCTGAGGAGATTCTGGTCGAGCACGACGGCGAGCGCCGAACAAGGACCCATCTGATACGTCGCGCGCTTTGTGAAATCGGGGTACCCGAGGAGTGCGCCGAGTGCGGGGTCGGTCCCGAGTGGCTCGGCAAGCCCATGACCCTGGAGGTCGATCACATCAACGGGGACTGGCGCGATGATCGGCGCGAGAACCTGCGGTTGCTGTGCCCCAACTGTCATGCAATCACCAGTACCTGGTGCCGAGGTGGCCGTCGACGTTCCTCTCAAGCGAATGCCGCATGACCGGTAACATGGCCGTGCACGCGGCCGTGGCGGAACTGGCCTACGCGCAACACTTAGGATGTTGTGGGAGAAATCCCTTGAGGGTTCGAGTCCCTCCGGCCGCACGCCTTTGATTCGAAGGTCCACCTGGAATCAGGTGGACCTTCGTCGTCAGCCCACCAGCTCCCGCAACACCGGCACCAGCCCCCGAAACGCCTTCCCCCGATGGCTGATCTCGTTCTTCTCTTCGGGAGTGAGCTCCGCACACGTCCGCGTATCCCCGTCCGGCTGCAGGATCGGGTCGTAGCCGAAGCCGTGGGTGCCGGCTGGCTCGCGGCGGAGGGTGCCGCGGAGGCGACCCTCGACCACGCGTTCCGTTCCGTCCGGCAGGGCCAGCGCCGCGGCGCAGGTGAAGTGGGCGGCGCGGTGTGGGTCGGGGATGTCGCTGAGCTGGTCGAGGAGGAGGGTGAGGTTGGCGCGGTCGTCGCCGTGGGAGCCGGACCAGCGGGCGGAGAAGATGCCGGGGGCGCCGCCGAGTACGTCGACGCAGAGGCCGGAGTCGTCGGCGACGGCGGGGTGGCCGGTGGCCTGGGCGAGGGCGTGGGCCTTGAGGAGGGCGTTCTCGGCGAAGGTGACGCCGGTTTCCTTGACGTCGGGGATGTCGGGGTAGGCGTCCGCGCAGTCCAGTTCGTAGTGGAGGTCTGCGGCGGCGAGGATCGCCTTGAGCTCGGTGAGCTTTCCGTGGTTGCGGGTGGCGAGGATCAGGCGGGTCATGGCTCTCACAGTAGTCACGTCGCCGGTGGGGGGCGCCTCTCGTTCAGGGCGCCCCCCGGCTCCGTAACCCCTGGATCACGTAACTCCTGGATCATCTACGAGGTGCAGACCTTGGTCAGTTCGCCGGCGGCGTCCGTCACCGGGCTGACGTCCGGTGTCTCGTCGCCGTTCTTGATGGAGTCGCGGACGTTGGTGACGGCTGCCTGGAGGTCGTCGACCGCCTTGTTGACGTCGGTGTCCTCGGTCTTGTCGCCGATCTCGTTGAGGTTCTTGTCGATGGAGTCGAGCGCTTCGCTGGTCTGCGTCGGGTCGTTCGCCGCGTTTTCGACGGCCTGTTGGAGTTCGGTGACGCTCTCGGCGATGGCGTCGGCGGTCCTGGCGCAGTCCAGCGCCTTGTTGACGGCGTCGCAGCCGGTGGTGAGCCCGGCGGTCAGCGCGACGGCTGCCACTGCGGCGGCGATGGTGGTACTGCGACGTCGCGGGCGTCGACTCGCGGCCATGGAACGGTCCTCCCGTTGCTTCAGGCCCTCGAGGGCCCTGTGTGGTGCGGCGGGGGCGTACGGCGGTGTGCCGTACGCCCGTACTGGTAGGGACGCGGGGGCCGCTGCCGTGGTTGCCCGTGGCGCTGCGGCTCCTCTTGGCGCGGAGTTGGCGCGTCCTTTACGGTCCTTTACCTTTCGAGGACCGTATCAAGCGCCTTGCGCTGTACGACAGCTAGTTCTGTGCAGCCCGAAACGGCAAGGTCGAGCAGGGAGTTGAGTTCTTCGCGGGCGAAGGGTTCGGCTTCGGCGGTGCCTTGTACCTCGACGAAGCGGCCGTCGCCGGTGCAGACGACGTTCATGTCGGTGTCGGCGCGTACGTCTTCCTCGTAGCAGAGGTCGAGGAGGGGTACGCCGCCGACGATGCCGACGGATACGGCGCTGACGGTGCCGGTGAGGGGCTGGCGGCTGGGCCTGAGGATTTTTTTGGTGCGGGCCCAGGTGATGGCGTCGGCGAGGGCGACGTAGGCGCCGGTGATGGCGGCGGTGCGGGTGCCGCCGTCGGCCTGGAGTACGTCGCAGTCGAGGACGATGGTGTTCTCGCCGAGTTGCTTGTAGTCGATGACTGCGCGCAGGGAGCGGCCGATGAGGCGGCTGATCTCGTGGGTACGGCCGCCGATCTTGCCGCGTACGGATTCGCGGTCGCCGCGGGTGTTGGTGGCGCGGGGCAGCATGGAGTACTCGGCGGTGACCCAGCCTTCGCCGCTGCCTTTGCGCCAGCGCGGGACGCCTTCGGTGACGGAGGCGGTGCAGAAGACCTTGGTGTCGCCGAAGGAGATGAGGACGGAGCCTTCGGCGTGCTTGCTCCAGCCGCGCTCGATGGTGATGGGGCGGAGCTGCTCGGGCGTGCGGCCGTCGATTCGTGACATGGCGACGAGCCTAGCCTTTTCCCGAGACCGCTCAGGTGCTCACATCATGTCTTCGATGTCCGCCGCGATGGGGTCGGCGTCCGTGCCGATGACGACCTGGATGGCGTTGCCCATCTTGACGACGCCGTGTGCGCCGGCGGCCTTCAGGGCGGCCTCGTTGACCAGGCTTGCGTCGACGACCTCGGTGCGGAGGCGGGTGATGCAGCCTTCGATCTCTTCGATGTTGTCGATGCCGCCGAGCCCGGCGACGATCTTCTCAGCCTTGGTGGCCATGTCCTTCTCCCTGATCCGGTTCGTTGCGCCGTTGTGCCGTTGTGCCGTTGTGCCGTTGTGCCGCTGTGCCGCGTTGCCTGGTTGACGCTGTGCCGCAGTAACGCACAGGTCTACACCAGTTTGCAACGGCCGCCAAGCGCGGGGTTGGCGAGGGTTGGCGAGAAACGAAAGTGCGGGTTCCTTATCTTCCCTTCACCGTGCTACAACAGGTCTACACCACTGAGTGGTGTAGACCAGGCGGCCGATGGATCATGGGTCGCTCCCATGTCGCTCCCGTACAGAGACGCCACCGTTCCCCAGGAGGAAGTTGTGTCCACGGCCAGCGCCGCTCCCGCGGCCGACAAGAAGAAGGGCTCCGGCGCGATGGCTGTCATGCAGCGCATCGGCCGCAGCCTGATGCTGCCGGTCGCCGTCCTGCCCGCGGCCGCGCTCCTGGTGCGCCTCGGCAACACCGACATGCTCGGCCGCGAGTCGTTCCCGGCATTCCTTACCAAGATCGCCGGCTTTATGTCGGCGGGCGGCAACGCGATCCTCGACAACATGGCACTGCTGTTCGCGGTGGGTATCGCGATCGGTTTCGCCAAGAAGTCGGACGGCTCGACCGCGCTCGCGGCCGTCGTCGGCTACCTGGTCTTCAAGAACGTACTGGCCACGTTCACCGACAAGAATCTGCCGCAGGTCGCGGAGGTCGTCGACGGCAAGATCGTGATGGTGGACGCGCCCGTGGACGCCAAGGTCCTCGGCGGTGTGGTGATGGGCATCGTCGTCGCCCTGCTGTACCAGAAGTTCTACCGGACCAAGCTGCCGGACTGGGCGGGCTTCTTCGGCGGCCGGCGCCTCGTGCCGATCCTCTCCGCCTTCGCGGGCCTCGTCATCGGCATCGTTTTCGGCTACATCTGGCCGGTCCTCGGTACGGCGCTGCACAACTTCGGTGAGTGGCTGGTCGGTTCGGGCGCCGTCGGCGCGGGGATCTTCGGTGTCGCCAACCGTGCGCTGATCCCGGTCGGCATGCACCACCTGCTGAACTCCTTCCCGTGGTTCCAGGCCGGCGAGTACGAGGGCAAGAGCGGTGACATCGCGCGCTTCCTGGCCGGTGACCCGAGCGCCGGGCAGTTCATGACCGGCTTCTTCCCGATCATGATGTTCGCGCTCCCGGCCGCCTGCCTGGCGATCGTGCACTGTGCCCGTCCCGAGCGCCGCAAGGTCGTCGGCGGCATGATGGTCTCGCTGGCGCTGACGTCGTTCGTCACCGGTGTCACCGAGCCGATCGAGTTCACGTTCATGTTCATCGCGCCGGTCCTGTACGCCATCCACGCCGTCCTCACCGGCGTCTCCATGGCGCTGACCTGGGCGCTGGGCATGAAGGACGGCTTCGGCTTCTCGGCGGGCGCGGTCGACTTCTTCCTGAACCTCGGGATCGCGACGAATCCGTGGGGCCTGGTCCTGGTGGGTTTGTGCTTCGCGGCGGTCTACTACGTGGTCTTCCGCTTCGCGATCACCAAGTTCAATCTGCCGACTCCGGGGCGCGAGTCGGACGAGGAACTGGCGGAACTGCAGAAGGCGGAGGCCAAGTAGGCCTCAAGCTGCCCTCTGCCCGTACGTACGAGAAGGCCCCCGGAAGAGAGACTCCGGGGGCCTTCTCGTACGTACGGGCTCTAGATCTCGTACGTCACTCGCGGCGCCGCCACTTCCACCGGGCCCGTGTACGTCTCGCGGGCGTCCGCGAGGTTGACCTGGGGGTCCGTCCACGGCGGGATGTGGGTGAGGACGAGGCGGCGGGCGGCGGCGCGGGCGGCGATCTCGCCCGCCTCGCGGCCGTTGAGGTGCAGGTCCGGGATGCACTCCTTGCCGTGGGTGAACGCGGCCTCGCACAGGAACAGGTCGGCGTCCCGGGCGAGTTCGACGAGCGGGTCGCATACGCCCGTGTCCCCGGAGTACGTGAGCGTCCGGCCGCCGTGCTCGATGCGGATGCCGTACGCCTCCACCGGGTGGCTCACCTTCTCCGTGTGCACCGAGAAGGGGCCGATCTCGAAGGAGCCCGGCTTGACCGTGTGGAAGTCGAAGACCTCGCTCATGGAGGAGGCGCTGGGGGTGTCGGCGTAGGCGGTGGTGAGGCGGTGCTCGGTGCCCTCGGGTCCGTAGACCGGGATGGGGGCGGCGCGGCCGCCGTCGTGCCGGTAGTAGCGCGCCACGAAGTAGGCGCACATGTCGATGCAGTGGTCGGCGTGCAGATGGCTGAGGTAGATCGCGTCGAGGTCGTAGAGACCGCAGTGGCGCTGCAGCTCGCCGAGGGCACCGTTGCCCATGTCGAGAAGCAGCCGGAAGCCGTCGGCCTCGACGAGGTAGCTCGAGCAGGCCGATTCCGCGGACGGGAACGACCCCGAGCAGCCGACGACGGTGAGCTTCATAAAGCAGAAACCTCCGCTGGCGGGGAGTGAAGTCGGGGGTCGTGCGGTCCGTCGAGCGTAAGGCGCAAAACCTCCGGTCGCTCCTCCGTAAGGGGGTCTTGTGGGCGAACTCACCTGCGGCGTCACTGATTCGGGGGTGGTTCGCCCCCGCCGCCCTTACCCGTCCCATACCAAGGGGCTCCGCCCCTGGACCCCGCTGGGGGCTGCGCCCCCAGACCCCCGCATCGGCCTGAACGGCCTCGTCCTCAAACGCCGGGCGGGCTGAAATCAGCCCGCCCAACCCCTACGCCCAGAGCTGCCCCTGCAACCGCTCGATCGCCTCCTCGGTCGTCGCCGCCGTGTAGACGCCCGTCGACAGGTACTTCCAGCCGCCGTCGGCGACGACGAAGACGATGTCGGCGGTCTCGTCGGCCTTCACCGCCTTCCTGCCCACGCCGATCGCGGCGTGCAGTGCGGCCCCCGTGGAGACGCCCGCGAAGATCCCCTCCTGCTGCAACAGCTCCCGCGTGCGCGTCACCGCGTCGGCGGAGCCGACCGAGAAGCGGGTGGTGAGGACGGAGGCGTCGTACAGCTCGGGGACGAAGCCCTCGTCGAGGTTGCGCAGGCCGTACACGAGGTCGTCGTAGCGTGGCTCGGCCGCGACGATCTTGATGTCCGGCTTGTGTTCGCGCAGGAAACGGCCGACGCCCATCAGCGTGCCCGTCGTCCCCAGGCCCGCCACGAAGTGGGTGACGGAGGGGAGGTCGGCGAGGATCTCGGGGCCCGTGGTGGCGTAGTGGGCGCCCGCGTTGTCGGGGTTGCCGTACTGGTAGAGCATCACCCAGTCCGGGTGCTCGGCCGACAGCTCCTTGGCCACGCGTACGGCCGTGTTGGAGCCCCCGGCCGCCGGGGACGGGATGATCTCGGCGCCCCACATGGCCAGCAGGTCCCGGCGCTCCTGCGAGGTGTTCTCGGGCATGACGCAGACGATGCGGTAGCCCTTGAGCTTGGCGGCCATGGCGAGGGAGATGCCGGTGTTGCCGCTCGTCGGTTCGAGGATCGTGCAGCCGGGCGTGAGGCGGCCGTCCTTCTCCGCCTGCTCGATCATGTGCAGGGCGGGGCGGTCCTTGACCGAGCCGGTCGGGTTGCGGTCCTCGAGCTTCGCCCAGATGCGGACGTCGGCGGACGGCGAGAGCCGCGGCAGGCGCACCAGGGGGGTGTTGCCCACCGCGGCCAGCGGGGAGTCGTAGCGCATCAGGGATCAGAGCCCGGTCAGACCATGCCGCCGGCTACGGCCGGCAGAATCGTCACGTTGTCGCCGTCGGTCAGCTTGGTGTTGATGCCGTCGAGGAAGCGGACGTCCTCGTCGTTGAGGTAGACGTTCACGAAGCGGCGCAGTTCGCCTGCGTCCACGATGCGAGCCTGGATGCCCGAGTGGCGGGTCTCGAGGTCGGCGAACAGATCGGTGAGGGTGTCCCCGTTGCCCTCCACCGCCTTCTGGCCGTCGGTGTACTGGCGGAGGATGGTGGGGATGCGGACCTCGATGGCCATGGTTGCGGGCTCCTGTCGGAAGAAGTCAGGTCGGTGGGCGCGCGGCAGCGCGGAAAAGCAGGGTGGTACGCGATAGACCGCGCCGCGGCTCTCACAGCCGTACGGCGGCAGGCGGCATCAACAGATGGCGCTGGCGAGCCTGCACAGGTCGACGTGCAGCCGCGCCACGAGCAGCATGCCCGGCGTCTTGTCGCTCACGTCGTGGAAAACCATGGGCACATCGTATCGATTCCCGGTCCGGGTTCTGGAATGTGATCTCGCATCGTGGATGATTTCTGCCCGCATCGCGGGATCAGTAGGCCTGTACGACCTTGACCTCCTCCTCCGTGACCTCGCCCTCGACGATCCGGTACGAGCGGAACTGGAAGTCGCCGAGCCCGTCGGTGTCGGCGGTGGACACCAGCACGTAGTGGGCGCCGGGCTCGTTGGCGTACGAGATGTCGGTGCGGGACGGGTACGCCTCGGTGGCCGTGTGGGAGTGGTAGATGACGACCGGTTCCTCGTCGCGGTCGTCCATCTCGCGGTACAGCTTGAGCAGATCGCCGGAGTCGAACTCGTAGAACGTGGGCGACATGGCCGCGTTCAGCATGGGGATGAACCGCTCGGGGCGGTCCGAACCCGCCGGGCCCGCGATGACGCCGCACGCCTCGTCGGGGTGGTCCTGGCGCGCGTGCGCGACGATCTGGTCGGCGAGGGCCTGGGTGATGGTGAGCATGCTGGTCAGGATAAGCAGCAGAGCAGCCCCGTACCGAGGAGTGGTACGAGGCTGCCCACATGCTGGACGATAGTTCAGCTGACCTTGGTCTTTTCGGGCTCCGGGTCGCGGCGCTCGGTGACCTCCGGGTTGCGGGACTTCAGCACGAGCCAGCCGATGCCGAGGGCGGCCGCCCAGCCGGCCATGACGTAGAGGCTGACGCGGGCCTCGTGGTCGTAGGCGATGAGGCCGGTGACGAAGAGGAGGAAGACGATGGCGATCCAGCTGCCCGTCGCACCGCCCGGCGCCGGGAAGGAGGAGGCGGGCAGGCGGCCCGCGTCGACCGCGCGGCGGTAGCGGACGTGGCTGATCAGGATCATCAGCCAGGTCCAGATGCCGGCCCCGGTGGCGACGGAGACGACGTACTCGAAGGCCTTCTCGGGGACGATGTAGTTCAGGACGACACCGATGCCCATGAAGATCACCGAGAGGCCGATCGCGAGCGCGGGCGTCTTGCTGGCGGACAGCTTGTTGAAGGCCTTGGGGGCCTCGCCGCTGTCGGCCAGGGTGCGCAGCATGCGGCCCGTGGAGTACATGCCGGAGTTGCAGGAGGACAGGGCCGCGGTCAGCACGACGAAGTTGACGATGCCGGCGCCGGCCGGGATGCCGATGACCGCGAAGGCCTTCACGAAGGGGCTGACGCCCTCCGAGAATTCCGTCCACTTCACCACGCAGAGGATGACGGTGAGGGCACCGACGTAGAAGAGCGCGATGCGCCAGGGCAGGGTGTTGATCGCCTTGGGGAGGGTCTTCTCGGGGTTCTCGGACTCACCGGCGGTGACGCCGACCAGTTCGACGGCGAGGTAGGCGAACATCACGCCCTGGAGGGTCATCAGGGACGAGCCGATGCCCTTGGGGAAGAAGCCGTCGAAGGCCCAGAGGTTGGAGACGGCCGCGGTGTCGCCGGCGGCGCTGAAGCCGAAGGTGAGGACGCCGAGGCCGATCACGATCATGCCGATGATCGCGGTGACCTTGATCATGGAGAACCAGAACTCGATCTCGCCGAACAGCTTCACCGAGATCAGGTTCGCCACGAACAGGACGACCAGGAAGACGAGCGCGGAGACCCACTGCGGGATCTCCGGGAACCAGTAGTTGATGTAGATCGCGGCGGCGGTCAGCTCCGCCATGCCGGTGACGACCCACAGCAGCCAGTACGTCCAGCCGGTGAAATAGCCGAAGAACGGGCCGAGGAACTCGCGGGAGTACTCCGCGAAGGAGCCCGAGACCGGGCGGTAGAGCAGGAGCTCGCCGAGCGCCCGCATGATGAAGAAGATGATGACGCCGGCGACGGCGTACATCAGGATGAGGCTTGGTCCCGCCTTGGCGATGTTCGCCCCGGCGTTGAGGAAGAGCCCGACGCCGATGGCGCCGCCGATCGCGATCATCTGGACCTGACGGCTGCCGAGCCCGCGTTCGTACCCCTCCTCGGGTACATGCTCAGTGTCGACCTGCGCTGAGGTCATGAGTGGTGCGCCTTTCTCCAGACGTACAGGTGGGGGTCTGCCGCGCGGTCGTGAAGATTTATCACGGCCGCCACTTTGATCACCTGTACATCATGTGACGCAGCGCACACGGAGAAGCGGGCAAAGCGCGCCTGGAAAGGCATAGGGGTCGAGCACGGTGACGTGATCGTTATCCGGATTTGAGCGTCTACTGAGCGAACACGGAATCATCACATCTCGGGGCATATGCGCCCCGCATCTCACGGCATGAGCGTTTCGACGAGCGTCTCCTGGAGTCCGCCCAGCCACAGATACGCCATCACCATCGGCTTGCGCGGATCGTCGTCCGGCAGCCGGTAGAGGAGGTCGGTGTCCTCCTCCTCGATGACGTCGAGCCGGGAGCCGATCGCGAGCCGCAGGTCGTTGAGGGCGCCCAGCCACTGCTGGGACTCCTCCGTCGACAGCTTGAGCACCGCTCCGCCCTTGCCGGCCGAGGCGAGCGCGTCCAGGGAGTGGATCACCGTGAGCGCGTTGTCGCGCTTGCCCGCGCGCAGGTCGTTCTCGGTGAAGCGGCGGAACTCCGAGGAGTACTGGCGCTGTTCCTCGGCCTGCTCGGGCGAGGTGGCCTCGACGTCGGGGCCGCTGTAGGCGTCGGGGAAGAGGCGTTGCAGCACGGGGTCGGCGGGCGGCTCGCTGGGGCCCTCCGAGAACAGCTCGGCGAGCGGGTCGTCGCTGGCGTCCTCCGCGGGTCCGGGACCGATGAGCTCCAGGAGCTGAACCGCCAGGGAGCGGATGATGGAGATCTCGACCTCGTCGAGGGCGACGGCCGCGCCGCCGCCGGGGAGCGGTTCGAATTGTCCTGGCATGGAGTGAGTTCGCTACTTCCGGTCCTGCTGGAGGGTGGCCCACAGACCGTAACCGTGCATGGCCTGCACATCGCGCTCCATCTCCTCGCGGGTCCCGCTGGAGACGACGGCACGGCCCTTGTGGTGGACGTCGAGCATGAGCTTGGTGGCCTTGTCCTTCGAGTAGCCGAAGTACGTCTGGAAAACGTACGTCACATAGCTCATGAGGTTGACCGGGTCGTTGTGGACGATCGTGACCCAGGGGACATCCGGCTCGGGTACGACGAAGACCTCCTCGGCTGACTCGGTCTTTTCGGTCTCTAGAGGTGCGGGAGCCGTCACGTGGCCCATGCTGCCACCAGAAGGGGGCACCGGGCCAAACGGGCCTCTCCGGATCCACACGATCCACCGGATACGAGAAATCGTCAGAGTGACGAGATCTGGGGTAATATCTCCTGCCATGAACACTGCGGACCTAGGGCTGCCGGTGGACGTCCCGTCCACAGCACTCTTCACCGATCACTACGAGCTGACCATGCTGCAGGGCGCCCTCGAAGGCGGCACTGCCGAGCGGCATTCGGTCTTCGAGGTCTTCACGCGCCGGCTGCCTGAGGGACGGCGCTACGGAGTCGTCGCGGGTACCGGGCGAGTCCTTGACGCGGTCGAGAACTTCCGGTTCGACGCGGACGTCCTCGGCTTCCTGCGCGAGCGCCGCGTCGTGGACGAACCGACCCTGGAGTGGCTGTCCTCGTACCGTTTCAGCGGCGACGTGTGGGGCTACCCCGAGGGCGAGGTCTACTTCCCCGGCTCGCCGATCCTGCGTGTGGAGGGCACGTTCGCCCAGTGCGTGCTCCTGGAGACGGTGATCCTCTCGATCCTCAACCACGACTCGGCGATCGCTGCCGCCGCCTCCCGGATGGCCTCGGCCGCGGGCGAACGGCCACTGATCGAGATGGGCGCCCGGCGCACCCATGAGCTGGCCGCCGTGGCCGCCTCGCGCGCGGCGTACGTCGGCGGCTTCACGACCACCTCGGACCTGGCCGCCGGCTTCCGCTACGGCATCCCCACCGTCGGCACCAGCGCCCACGCCTTCACGCTCCTGCACGACAGCGAGCGGGACGCCTTCCAGGCCCAGGTGCACTCGCTGGGCCGGGGTACGACACTGCTCGTGGACACGTACGACGTGGCCGAAGCCGTACGGACGGCCGTCGAGATCGCCGGGCCCGAGCTGGGCGCCGTGCGCATCGACTCCGGTGATCTGCTGCTGGTGGCGCACCGGGTGCGGCAGCAGCTCGACGAGCTGGGCGCCGTCGACACGAAGATCACCGTGACCTCGGACCTGGACGAGTACGCGATCGCCTCGCTGGCCGCGGCGCCCGTGGACGCGTACGGGGTGGGCACCCAGCTGGTGACGGGATCCGGCCATCCGACGTGTTCGATGGTCTACAAGCTGGTCGCCCGTGCCCAGTCGGCGGATCCGAAGGCTCCGCTCGTGCCGGTGGCGAAGAAGTCGACGGGCGGCAAGACGTCCATCGGTGGCCGGAAGTGGGCCGCGCGGCGGCTCGACGAGGAAGGGGTCGCCGAGGCCGAGGTGATCGGCACGGGCGCCGTCCCGGCGGAGCTGGCGGACCGTCAGTTGCTGGTCGAGCTGATAAAGGGCGGCCAGGTCGTCGCCCGCGAGCCCCTGGACGTCGTACGCGACCGGCATGCGGCGGCCCGCGCCAACCTGCCGCTGTCCGCGACCCAGCTGTCCCGGGGAGAAGCGGTGATCCCGACCGAATACGTCTGAGTACGCCCGCGTACGCCCGACGAATACGCCCGGGTACGCCCGTTCACGTCCGCCGAAAGCGAAGCCGGGGACCGCGGGCACCCGGGAAACAGCTCCGGACAGGCTTGCCCCGAAGGGGCATGAATGAGCGGGGAGCGGGCAATGCAACCGCAACACCCGCGCCCCTCAAGGGGGAAGGACACCGACCATGCGCCGCGCCTTGATCGTCGTCGACGTGCAGAACGACTTCTGTGAGGGAGGCAGCCTCGCGGTGCCCGGAGGGGCGGACGTGGCCGCCGCGGTCACGGAGCTGATCGGGCAGGCGCCCGCCGGCTACCGCCATGTCGTGGCCACCCGCGACCATCACATCAACCCGGGCGACCACTTCTCCGAGAACCCCGACTACGCCCACTCCTGGCCCGGGCACTGCGTGGCGGGCACGGAGGGCGTGGGCTTCCACCCGAACTTCGCCCCGGCGGTCGCCTCCGGCGCGATCGACGCGGTCTTCGACAAGGGCGCGTACGCGGCGGCGTACAGCGGCTTCGAGGGCGCCGACGAGAACGGCGTCACGCTGGCGGACTGGCTGCGCACCCGCGAGATCACCGACATCGACGTGGTCGGCATAGCCACCGACCACTGCGTCCGCGCCACCGCACTGGACGCGGCCCGCGAGGGCTTCCGTACGACCGTGCTGCTCGACCTCACGGCCGGGGTGGCCGAGGAGACCACTGAGCGGGCTCTGGAGGAGCTGCGCGAGGCGGGTGTGGAGCTCGCAGGGAAGCCCGTGGTGTAGCGGCCTCGGGGGCCTGGGCGGGGGGTTGAGCGGGGACGGGAGCCTGCGTGGGTACGGAAGCCTGCGTGGGAGCGGGAGCCTGTGTGGGGGCCGTGCGCCGCTTCAGGGCGCGGATCGGGCGCCACAGCTCCGGGGTGGTGGCAGTGGCGGTGGCGTCTCCGACGGGGGGCGTGCGCCATATGAGGCCGTCGGGATGGTGCAGGACCGCGGTGATCTCGTCCGGCGTCGGCGGCTCGGAGTTGCTCCGCAGATACACCGCCCGCATGCCGAGGTTGCGCACCCGCGTCAGCGCGCGGGCCCGGTTCTGGGCGTGCACGAGAACGCGTACGCAACCGGTGCCGCCCATGGCGGAAGGGGTGGGCAGGTTCAACGCCACCACCACGCTGCCGTTCGGCAGTTTGCAGAAACCTCCTGCGGCCACGTCACACCCCCGTGAGAAAAAGTGTCAATAAGAGAACCACAGGACGCACCTAAACACGATCGGCCGCGACCCGCCAGAGGGCCGCGGTCGATCATGCTCTGACCTGCAAAGACACCGTTCACTTCGTCGCGGCCGAGACCTTCGCCGTGATCGTCGAGCCGTCACGGGACTCCTTCACGATCGCGATCTTGATGTCGGTGTCAGTTACTGCGGTACGCGACACCCCGAGTTGGTGTACCGCTCAACCGGCGCGCCGGACCGTCCAGTTGGTGGACTCCATGACTCCGTGCGCCCCCTGTGCACCGGCACCGTGGGTTAGGTCACGCTTACCGCTCGTTCCACTCGGGCAGACAGCCGAATAGAGTCGGCTGGCGGCGCGCTGGGAATTCAGCGGATTGCCAAGCCGACACCCCTTGTCGGCACCCCTGACTCGTATCTGCAACCTCCCCCTTGGCGAGAGGCACGGGGGGAGACCCCCGACCCGAGGAATGCTCATGCCTCGTCCGACCGCCGCACAGCTCACCTACGGCTCATGCACCGTGATCTTCTCCACGCTCGCCATGCTGCTGCTGTCACAGACGAGTTCGGGCCCGGGAATCGCGGTGATCGCGCTCTCCGCACTCGCACTCGGCCTCCTCGTGGCCCTGACGGTTCCCGTCCCGAAGAAGCCGGCACCCATTGCCACGTCCGTCGCCCGGGAGCGTGTCGCCGAATCCGTACCGGTGGCCAGCGGCAGCGAGCGCTGACCAACCTCCTCACCCGGTGCTGACCACCACGGTCTTCGCCGGCTTGTCGTGCAGGCCCTGCTTGTAGGGCTTGTCGAAGAAGCTCCAGCCACCCGTGATCGCGGTCCAGATGCACGCGCAGCAGAACGCGAACGGCAACCACAGGACCAGCGCGCGGATCAACGAGGTCTGCCAGGAGGGCGTCGAGCCGTCGTTCAGGTTCGCCACCCGCATGTGGAACAGCTTCTTGCCGAGGGTCTGCCCGGACTTGGCGGTCAGGACGGTGTCGTACGCGACGTAGAGCACCGCGGCGATCACGGACTGGCCGACGGAATCGCTGTACTCGATGTTCCCGCTGTCCACGTCGTAGTCGGTGGCACCGAACGCCCACGCCACCAGCCACACCACGGCACCCACCAGGATCATGTCGATGATCCGCGCCAGTACGCGCTTGGGGCTGTCGCCGAGGGGCGGCATCCCGGCGAGGGGCTCGTTGCCGTACGGGCCGCCGCCGTAGGGGTCGCCCGCGTACGGCGGGGGTGTGGTGTCCCCGCCCTCCGAGCCCTCTGACGGAGTGCCGTACGGAGAGCCGCCGCCCTCGCCGGGTGGCGGCTCACGCTTCTTGAACGGATCGTCTTCCGGGGGAGGCGGCGGCTCGGTCGTCATACTTCGAGTCGACCGCGAACCCTCCGGCGGCGCAATGGGCGGGGAGCCGTCCGGGGCACGGCTCGTACGCCGGTCCGCTGCTCAGCCTGCTGGTCAGCCCGCCACGAACGTGTGCGCCGCCTTGTCGTGCCAGCACTGGCGCCACGGGCGGTCGAACAGGCCCCACAGGACACCCAGCACACCGATGCCGAGCAGTCCGGGCACGCTGTAGACGAGCCAGCGGCGCAGGGCCATGCCGAACGACGGGGGCTCGCCGCCCTCGATGTCCCGCACCTGGATACCGCACAGCTTCTTGCCGAGCGTACGGCCCCACTTGGCGGTGGGCAGCGCCTCGTAGAGGACGCCGAAGATCAGCAGGACGGCGAGGACGATGCCGAGGTAGGCGCCCGTGGTGCCGTCCAGCAGCCAGACCGTGACGGTCTCGCCGGACAGCTTGGCCGCATCGATCTTGTCGTTGACGTGGTCGAGGGCCCTGATGCCCAGCGGCACGGCAGCCGCGCCCGTGACGGCACCCAGCACGAGCGAGTCCACGAGCCGGGCGGCCAGCCGCTTGCCGAGCCCGGCGGGACGCGCGGAGGCCTGCGCCCGGGCGGCGGCCTGGAAGGGGTCCTCGGACACCGGCTTCCAGGGGACGACGGGCGGCTCGCTCTCGGGCCCGGCGAGACGGTGCACCTGCTGAGCCCAGGAGGGCTGTCCACCGCCGACGCCCGCGGCCATGGGCGTGGACTGCTCGGGTGCGGAGGGCGCGGAGGGGGAGGAAGGCGTGGAGGGAGGGGCTGGGGAACTCATGGACTGGGCGGGCACGGCGGGGGTCTGGGTACCGGCGGACGCTGCGGTGGCGCCCTGGGAGAGGCCCGCGCGGGCGGCGGCTGTGCCTCCCGCGGTCGAGCCCCTTGCCGCTGCGCCTCCCGCGGTGGGGCCGGGGGCCTGGGGATCGCGCAGCTGCCTCTGCCGCGGAGTGACGGCCCGGAACGCCATCGTGCCCTCGGTAGCAAGAGGGTTACGGGCGCTGGGGACACCGGAGGCTCCGGCCCTGGGCTGAGGCGAGTCGGCCTGGGACGAGCCGGACGGCTCCTCCTCCGACCCCGGGGTCGGCTTCACCCGCCCCGTCGGCCTGCGGAAGCCCACCGTGCCGCCGGAAGCCGGAGGCCGGGCGTCCCGGGGCTTGTCCTCGATCCGGTCCTCGGCCCTGGGCGCGCGGAACGTGACCGTACCGTCGGCGTGCTCGGACCTGCCCTCGGGCTGGGCCGGCTCGGACGGTACGCGCGGATCGGCGGGAGAACCCCAGGAGACCCGGCGGTCCTGTTCACCCCCGAAACCGGTCTGCCGGGAGCGGTCGGCGCCCCACGCGGTCGCGGGCTCGGGGCGGCTGCCGTGCTGGGCCTCGGCGGGCGAGGGGGCCGCGGCGGGCGGGTCCTCGTCGAAGAAGTGCGGGCCCGTCTCCTCCATGGGGGCGGGGCCGGTGGAGGTGGGACCCGCGGCGGCCGGGGCGGAGCGGCCGGCGGGTGGTACCGGTAGCGATTCGCCGTCGGAGGGCGCCGGTCGGCTGGTGCCCGGTACCCATGAGGCACCGTTCCAGTACCGGACATATCCAGGAATGGACGGGTCCGGGTAATACCCTTCGCGGGGCCTGTCGTCGCCAGCGGCCGGGGTTGGGGCGCTCATGTCCGTCGTCCCGTATCTGCTCGGGGGTCGTGTGGGGCATCCACATCTATCAGACCGGAGCAAGAGTCACGTCCGGTCCGCCAGTACCTACCCCGTTCGGGCAAGGTTCCGCTACGTCTTCCCGAATACCGGACTGAGGACGGGTTGGTGACGGACCACTGAAAACGGACTGAGGACGGGGGCGGATAACGGGCCGGTACCGAGCGGGTACCGAGCAGATACCGGCGAAGGGACTTCCCCGAATACACGTAATGCTCCGCGCCCCGCCCCGTCTCCACTCGTACGGGCCCGCCCCCAGGCCCCGAACGAAAGGAAACGGACGACATGCACACCGTGGTGGAACGCGAGCTCGACATGGAACTCGTCCTGTCGCCGGAGCGCAGCATCCCCGTACCGGCGCGGCTCAGCTACCGCAGCGACGACCCGTACGCCGTCCACTTCACCTTCCACGTCGGCTCCGAACTCTCCGTGAACTGGACGTTCGCCCGGGAACTCCTCGTCGAGGGCATCCTCCGGCCGTGCGGGCACGGCGATGTGCGGGTGCGGCCGGTGAAGGCGGGCAGACGCGGCGTCATCCTGATCGCGCTGAGTTCACCCGGCGGAGACGCCCTGCTGGAGGCGTCGGCGGCCGAGGTCTCCGACTGGCTGGAACTCACCCTGCGGGCGGTCCCGGAGGGCTCCGAGGGCGAGCGGCTCGGTATCGAGGACGGACTGGTCGAGCTGTTCAGAAGACCTTGCCAGGGTTGAGGATGCCCAGCGGGTCGAAGGCCGCCTTGATCGCGCGCTGCATCTCCACGCCCACCGGGCCGATCTCGCGGGCCAGCCATTCCTTCTTCAGGACGCCCACGCCGTGTTCACCGGTGATCGTGCCGCCGAGTTCCAGGCCGAGGGCCATGATCTCGTCGAAGGACTCGCGGGCGCGGCGGGACTCGTCGGGGTCGCCGGCGTCGAAGCAGACGGTGGGGTGGGTGTTGCCGTCGCCGGCGTGCGCGACGACCCCGATGGTCAGCTGGTGCTTCTCGGCGATCCGCTCGACGCCTTCGATCAGGTCGCCGAGCCGCGAGCGCGGTACGCACACGTCGTCGATCATCGTCGTGCCCTTGACCGCTTCGAGCGCGGTGAGGGACAGGCGGCGTGCCTGGAGCAGGAGTTCCGACTCGGCCGCGTCGTCCGCCGGTACGACCTGGGTGGCTCCCGCGGCCTCGCACAGGGCGCCGACCGCGGCGAGGTCGGCGGACGGGTCCGGGGTGTCGAAGGCGGCGAGGAGCAGGGCTTCGGTGGTCTCGGGGAGGCCCATGTTCGACAGGTCGTTGACGGCCTTCACCGTCGTACGGTCCATCAGTTCGAGGAGGGACGGCACGTGCCCTCCCGCCATGATCCGGCATACGGCGTCACAGGCGGCGGACGCGGACGCGAACTCGGCGGCCAGCACCAGCTGCTGGGGAGGCTGCGGCTTGAGGGCGAGTGTCGCCCGTACGACGATGCCGAGCGAACCCTCCGAACCGACGATGAGGCGGGTGAGGTCGTACCCGGCGACACCCTTCGCCGTGCGGCGGCCGGTGGACATGAGACGGCCGTCGGCGAGGACGACGTCCAGGCCGAGGACGTACTCGGCGGTGACTCCGTACTTCACACAGCACAGGCCGCCGGAGGCCGTGCCGATGTTGCCGCCGATCGTGCACATCTCCCAGCTGGAGGGGTCGGGAGGGTAGTACAGGCCGTGTTCGTTCACGGCGCGGGAGAGTGTGGCGTTGATGACGCCGGGTTCGACGACGGCGATCCGGTCGACGGGGCTGATCTCGAGGATACGGTCCATCTTGATCAGGGACAGCACGATGCAGCCGTCGGAGGCGTTGGCGCCGCCCGACAGTCCGGTGCGGGCGCCCTGCGGGACGACCGGCACGCGCAGCTCCGTGGCGATGCGCATGACGTGCTGGACCTCTTCGACGGTCCGCGGCAGCACGACGACGGCGGGGGTGCCGGCCTCGCAGAAGCTGGCCATGTCGTTGGCGTACGAGACCGTGACGTCCGGGTCGGTCAGGACCACGTCGGCCGGCAGTCCCGCGAGCAGACGGTCGAGAAGGTTCCCCGTCGCTTCGTCGCGAGGGGCTTCGATACGGCTCATGATCACAGCGTCGCATCCGGGGGCGACGGTGTGAAGCCGTCTGCACGCGGGGCCGGCCGGCCAAGAGCCGGAACTAGAGGTTGCCCCGCTTCTCCTGCTCCCTCTCGATCGCCTCGAACAGGGCCTTGAAGTTGCCCTTGCCGAAGCCCATCGAGCCGTGGCGTTCGATGATCTCGAAGAAGACGGTCGGACGGTCCTGGACCGGCTTGGTGAAGATCTGCAGCAGATAGCCGTCCTCGTCGCGGTCGGCGAGGATCTTCAGTTCGCGGAGGGTGTCGACGGGAACGCGGGTGTCACCGACCCACTCCCCCAGCGTGTCGTAGTACGAGTCGGGCGTGGCCAGGAACTGGACTCCGGCCGCCCGCATGGTGCGTACCGTCTCGACGATGTCGTTCGTGTTCAGCGCGATGTGCTGGACGCCGGCGCCGCCGTAGAACTCCAGGTACTCGTCGATCTGGGACTTCTTCTTGGCGATGGCGGGCTCGTTGATCGGGAACTTGACCTTGAGCGTGCCGTCCGCGACGACCTTCGACATCAGCGCGCTGTACTCGGTCGCGATGTCGTCGCCCACGAACTCCTTCATGTTCGTGAAGCCCATGACCTTGTTGTAGAAGCCGACCCATTCGTTCATCCGGCCGAGCTCGACATTGCCGACGCAGTGGTCGATGGCCTGGAAGGTGCGGTGGGCGGGCGGCTCGACGATCGGGGCTGCGGTCACGAAGCCGGGCAGGTACGGGCCGTCGTATCCCGTCCGCTCGACGAGGGTGTGCCGGGTCTGCCCGTACGTGGCGATCGCCGCGAGTACGACGGTGCCGTGCTCGTCCTTCATCTCGTACGGCTCCTCGACCGAGCGGGCGCCGTGCTCGATCGCGTACGCGTACGCCCTGCGCGCGTCCGGGACCTCGATGGCGAGGTCGATCACGCCGTCGCCGTGCTCGGCCACATGCTCGGCGAGGAAGTGGCCCCAGGTGGTGGCGGGCTTGACGACGGAGGTGAGGACGAAGCGCGCTGAGCCGTTGGTCAGGACGTACGAGGCGGTCTCGCGGCTGCCGTTCTCCGGTCCGGAGTACGCGACGAGCTTCATGCCGAAGGCGGTGGAGTAGTAGTGCGCCGCCTGCTTGGCGTTGCCGACGGCGAAGACGACCGCGTCCATTCCCTTGACCGGGAACGGGTCTGCATCGCGCGCGGTACCAGGGGTGTGATGGATGGTCTCAGTCATGGCGATACGCTCCCTCCGTTTGGCAAGGTGCGCAATAGTTTGCGTATTCACTGGACAATGTGTGCAGCGACCGGCCCGTACGACCGGGCCTTCTGTACAGGATGACCACCCGGGAGGCCTCCATGGGGATCGATCAGCTGGACGGCCGGCTGCTCGTGCTGCTGGCCGAGGAGCCGCGGATCGGGGTGCTGGAGGCGTCCCGGCGGCTCGGTGTCGCGCGCGGGACGGTCCAGGCCCGTCTCGACCGCCTCCAGTCGAACGGCGTCATCCGCGGATTCGGTCCTCAGGTGGACCCCGCGGCGCTCGGGTACCCCGTCACGGCCTTCGCGACCCTCCAGATCCGGCAGGGGCAGGGCACGGACGTACGGGCGCACTTGGCGACCGTCCCAGAGGTGCTCGAACTGCACACCACCACCGGCAGCGGCGACATGTTGTGCCGTCTCGTCGCCCGCTCCAACGCCGATCTTCAACGTGTGATCGACCGGGTCGTCGGCTTCGACGGCATCGTCCGGGCCGCCACGGCGATCGTCATGGAGAACCCGGTGCCGCTGCGGATCATCCCGCTGGTGAAGCAGGCGTCGGAGGATCAGGCGTAGCTGGTCCGGGGGTTCAGCAGCTGGGGACGGAGCCGGTGCCCGTCTCCAGGGCGCGGAGGGATTCGACCGTGCTCTTCAGCGTCGTCACCGGGATCAGCCGCAGCCCCTTGGGCAGCTCCGACTCCGCGTCCGAGCACTCGGCCTTCGGTACGAGGAAGACGGTCGCACCGTCACGCTTTGCGGCCTGCGTCTTGAGGGCGACACCGCCGACGGCGCCCACCGTGCCGTCGGCGTCGATGGTGCCGGTGCCCGCGATCGTGCGGCCGCCGGTCAGGTCGCCGCCGCTGCCGTCACCGTCCAGCTTGTCGACTATGCCGAGCGAGAAGAGGAGCCCGGCACTGGGTCCGCCGACGTCGGCGAGCTTCAGGGTGACCCTGATGTCGTCCGGGTCCTCGCCGAGATAGTCCAGCGCGGCCTCGGTGGCGGTGTTCTGGGACTCCCGCATCGCCTCGGCGTTGTGCTCCTCGATCTCCTTGACGGTGTCACCGCTCGGGTACACGGAGTCCCGCGGCATCACGGCCCGGTCCGTATCGAACCACCCGTCGATCACAGCTCCCAGCCGCACATCCGCATCGGGCCCGGTCGCCTCGATGGTCGTCATCCGCAACTGCCCACGCGTCTCGTGGGTCTCCGCACCGGTGATGGTGATGACCGGCTCCCCCTGGTTCTCCCCCAGCACATCGGCCGTCATCCCCGGCTGAGCCACCGCAAACGGCAACGGTACAAAGACCGTTGTGGCGAGCAGAGCCACGACAGGCAGAGCGAGCAGGGCGACGGCCCGGGGGCGCGAGAGCTGAGAGAGCACGGGATCAATCTAACGTGAGGGGGAATTCCGGCCGCGGGCTGGTCCGTGGCCTTTGCTGGAGGCGAGGCCGCGCCCTTTAGGGGCGCGGGGAACTGCGCGACCAGCCACGACGCACCCGCAGCCGACATTCGAACCGTGGGGGGGTCTGGGGGCGCAGCCCCCAGTTTCGGGAAGGGGCGGGGCTGAGGAAGAAAACCCGCCCCCACCCACCCCTGGCTAGCGCAAAGCCTCGGCCACTTCCTTCGCGGCATCCACAACCCGCGCCCCCACCCTCTCCGGGACGGAATCCGCAAGCATCACAACCCCCACGCTCCCCTCCACCCCAGTCACCCCGAGCAGCGGCGCAGCCGCCCCACTCGCACCGGCTTCCAACTCCCCGTGCGTCAGCGTGTACCCGGGATCCGCCACAGTCCCCGCCGCGGCCCGCGCCGCAAGGATCGCCTTGCCCGCGGCCCCCCGGTCCAACGGATGCCGGAACCCCGCCCGATACGCCACGTGGTAGTCCGTCCACGTCGGCTCCACCACAGCGACGGCCAACGCTTCCGTCCCGTCGACCAGAGTGAGATGCGCCGTCGCCCCGATGTCCTCGGCCAGCGACCGCAACGCGGGCAACGCGGCCTCACGTACCAACGGATGCACCTGCCGCCCGAGCCGCAGCACTCCGAGCCCCACCCGGGCACGGCCACCCAGATCACGGCGTACGAGAGCATGCTGCTCAAGCGTGGCGAGCAGCCGGTACACAACGGTCCGGTTCACTCCGAGCTTGCTGGACAGCTCGGTGACGGTCAGCCCGTGATCGGTGTCGGCGAGCAACTTGAGGACACGCAGTCCTCGGTCGAGCGTCTGAGAGGTCTCCGCGGTCACGACGCCCACTCCTTAGTGGTGAGAGTCGACGGCCCCCTCCGCGGCGGTTGCGTCACCGGTCCCGACGGCGACGCGCTTCAGAGGCCGCCGGTCGGCAAGCGTCCCGGGTACTACCCGGGCGGCACCGGCTGCGCTCCGCGGCGGCGCTGCCACGGGGCGTGTGCGTAGCGGGACAGTAGCGAGCTGGTTCGCTCAGCGGAAGACTCCGTCCAGAATCCGGTCAGTGTCCGGCAAGAGCGTTGCCGCGTTTGTCCTGGTACACCCGGCGCACATCACTCCCTGTGCACCACCCTCGCACACCCTGCACACACCAATGCGCCGGTCCCGTACGCAACGAGACCGGCGCCCTGATCCTCGTACTCCTGCATGCGTGTGTCACCGCATACGGGTCGCCCACTCCTGCACCTTGGCGATCCGCTGCCTCAACTGCCCCGCCGTCGCCTCCGCGCTCGGCGGCCCGCCGCACACGCGCCGCAACTCGGTGTGGATCACGCCGTGCGGCTTGCCGCTCTGGTGGACGTACGCCCCGACCATCGTGTTGAGCTGCTTCCTCAGCTCCAGCAGCTCCTTGTGCGTGACCACCGGCCGCCGCTCGGCGGGGAGTTCGAGGAGGTCGGCCTCGTCGGCGGGCTTCTTGCGGCTGTGCGCGATCTGGCGCGCCTGGCGCTTCTGGAGCAGCAGCTGCACCTGATCGGGTTCGAGAAGCCCCGGAATCCCGAGGTAGTCCTGCTCCTCTTCACTCCCCGGGTGCGCCTGCATGCCGAACTCGGCGCCGTCGTACAGCACGCGGTCGAAGGTGGCCTCGGACTCCAGCGCCTCGAAGGCGAACTCCTCCTGCTCGCCGGTGTCCTCGTCCTGCTCCTTGTTCGCCTCCTCCATCTCCTTCTCGGATTCGGCGTACGGGTCCTCCTCGCCCTCCTTCTTCGGCTTGTCGAGGGCGTGGTCGCGCTCGACCTCCATCTCGTTGGCGAAGGTGAGGAGGTCGGGGACGGTCGGCAGGAAGACGGAGGCGGTCTCGCCGCGCCGCCGGGACCGTACGAAGCGGCCGACGGCCTGGGCGAAGAAGAGCGGCGTGGAGATGGTGGTCGCGTACACGCCCACAGCAAGGCGGGGCACGTCCACGCCCTCGGAGACCATGCGGACGGCGACCATCCAGCGGTCGTTGCTGTGGCTGAACTCGTCGATCCGCTCGGACGCGCCGGTGTCGTCGGACAGGACGAGGGTCGCCTTGTCGCCCGT
The DNA here is from genome assembly GCF_014647675.1 of Streptomyces flaveus. GTDB lineage: Bacteria > Actinomycetota > Actinomycetes > Streptomycetales > Streptomycetaceae > Streptomyces > Streptomyces flaveus. The sequence goes on from NZ_BMPQ01000001.1 coordinate 718,917, forward strand.
GATCTCGCGGATCAGCTTGGCGTACGCCCGTGCCGAGTCCTGGTCGGAGGCGATGACGAGGGCGCCGGCGTCCGGGATGCCCTTCCGTACCTCCGTGAGCCGCTGGTCGGCGGCGCGCAGCACGCTCGGCATCCACTCGCCGCGCGGATCGAGGGCGGTGCGCCAGGCCTGGCTGACGGCGTCCTTGGTCATGGGTTCGCCGAGGCGGGCGGCGATCTCGTCGCCCGCCTTCGTACGCCACCGCATGTTGCCGCTGTAGGAGAGGAAGATGACGGGCCGGACCACGCCGTCGCCGAGCGCGCTGCCGTACCCGTACGTGTAGTCGGCGGCGGACCGCCGGATCCCGTCGTTGCCTTCCTCGTACGCCACGAAGGGGATGGGGTTGGTGTCGGAGCGGAACGGCGTACCCGTGAGCGCGAGGCGGCGGGTCGCGGGCTCGAACGCCTCGAGGCAGGCCTCGCCCCAGGACTTCGAGTCGCCGGCGTGGTGGATCTCGTCGAGGATGACGAGCGTCTTGCGCTGCTCGACGCGGTTGCGGTGCAGCATGGGCCGTACGCCCACACCGGCGTACGTGACCGCGACCCCCTGGTACTCCTTGCTGAGCGGCCCCGCGCTGTACTCCGGGTCCAGCTTGATCCCTATCCGCGCCGCCGCCTCGGCCCACTGCTTCTTCAGATGCTCGGTCGGCGCGACCACCGTCACCTGCTGCACGACATGGTGGTGCAGCAGCCACGACGCGAGCGTCAGCGCGAAGGTCGTCTTCCCGGCGCCGGGCGTGGCGACGGCAAGAAAGTCACGCGGCTGCTCCTGGAGGTACTTCTCCATCGCCCTCTGCTGCCAGGCACGCAGCTTGCCGGCGGTGCCCCAGGGGGCACGGCCGGGGAAGGCGGGTGAGAGGTGATGTGAGGAGTGGCTGTTGGCGGCGGTGGTAGTCACGGTCTCCGGTGGGTGGTTGAGGGTCCTGCTGCGTATGACAACCGGGCCACCCTATCGGCGGCCCGGTTGTGCCAACGCGCGGACTACGCCGCCCGACCCGTGGATGGGATCCAGCTCACAGTTCCGCTCGTAGGGCGCGCAGTCGACCCGCGATCACCCCGATATCGCCCTCGGCACCGGAGGCCACGTCGATGACCAGGTCGTACGCCGTGTCCTGATCGCACTTCGCGAGGTCCACGCCGTTGGCGGCGAGAAACGTTGCGGCGGCCAGCCAGGCAGTGCGCTTGTTGCCGTCGACGAGAGGGTGGTTGGTGGCAAGGCCGTGCAGGAGCGCGGCGGCCTGCTCGTACAGGTCCGGATAGGCGGCCGTGCCGAACATGCGGGCGCGCGGCCGGTGGACGGCCGAGGCCAGCAGCCCTGGCTCCCGGGCTTCTGGCGCGCGCCCGCCGAAGGCGACTTCGGCGATGTCGGTGACCTCGGCGACGGTGAGGTGGCGGGTCACTCCCCCAACCTCCTCAGCAACTCGGCGTGCTCCTTCGCGATCCGCTCGGCGAGGGCTCGGACGAGCCTGCCCTCCGCGTGCAGGTACCCGCGTACGGCCTTCTCCGCGAGCTCTTCGGGCGGGCGGCCCTGAGCGTCCGCGAGGTCGTCGAGGGCCTGCCTCAGGCTGGCGTCGAGGCGGATGGTCAGCTCTTTCATGAGGCGAGCGTAAGGCTCGCGATCACCTGGTTTCGACCGGTTTACGATCAACGCTCCCGGACCATGGCTCACTTGGTCACCGTTCCCGCACCCGCGTAGTCACCCAAGCCCCCGCCAACGCCACCCCCGCCATCGGCAAGAACACGGCGGCGAAGGCGGCCGGTGGTGCGCCGGCGCCGGAGGCCGTCGTGGCCGCGTGCGTCACCGTGCCGCCGCCCAGCGCCGCGAACGCCGCGCCGCCCGCCGACAGCAGAAGCACGTTCGACAGGCCGTCGGATATCTGGAGCGCGGCGGAGTTGGCGCCCGCCTCCTCGGGTGCGGACAGGTGCAGCAGCAGAACGCTGGTGGAGGAGATCACCAGCCCCATCCCGAAGCAGCCGAACGCCCATGTCACGGCCAGCGTCCACACCGGCACCGCATCGATCAGCACACTCGGTGCGGCGGCGATCGCGGCCGCGACCAGCACCATCCCCAGGCCCATCAGCCGCTCCCGGTACGGCTCCACCCGTGCCCTCGACTGCACGAAGGACCCCAGCGCCCAAGTCCCCCCGCCCGCCGCGAGCGAGAACCCGGCGAGTGTCGGCGACAGCCCCCGCTGCGTGACCAGCATCAGCGGTACGAAGGACTCCGCCGCGATGAACGACCCGGCCGCGACCCCGCGCAACAGCACCACGGACGGCAAGCCGCGCGCCGCCCGGTACGTCCCGCGCGGCAGCAGCCCCAGCACCGCCGGCACCAGCAACGCGGCCCCCGCCACGGCCGGGGCGGCCGAAAGCCACCGCAGATCTTGCGCTGCGTACTGCAGCAGGCCTGCGCCCAGCGAGATCCCCAGTGCCAGCCGGATCCGGCGCTGGTCGAAGGGTGCGGCGACGGCACCCTTCGTCGGGCCGGACGCCCGCCGCCGTATCTGCGGCAGGGCGAGCGCCAGCGGGAACACCACCAGGACCGGTATCCCGATGAACACCCAGCGCCAGCCGAGCTGTTCGGTCACCGAACCGGCGGCGAGCGGCCCGACTATGGACGGGATCACCCAGCTCGCCGCGAACGCCGCCATGATCGACGGCCGCAGTCTCTCCGGATACGCCCGCCCCACGACCACGTACAACGCCACGATCACCAGCCCGCCGCCCAGCCCCTGCACCGCCCGGCCGAGGATGAACAGCCACATCACCCCCGCCGTCCCGGACAGCGCCAGCCCTGCCGCGAACGCCCCGATCCCCGCGGTCAGCGACGCCAGCGGCCCACCCCGGTCCGACCACTGCCCGGCCAGCACCATCCCGAACAGACTCGTCGTGAAGTACGCCGAGAACGCGAACGCGTACAACGAGACCCCGTCGAGCTCCCGCGCCGCCACCGGCATCGCGGTCCCCACTGCCGTCGCCTCGAAGGCGATCAGCAGCACGACGGACACGATCCCGATGCTGAGCGCCCGGTAGGGGCGGCTGAGCACGCTGTCCTCGGAGCCGGGTTCGGCCGGTGCGGGCGCGGTGTCTGCGGTGTCTGCGACGTCGGCGTCGCTCGGTTCCCGGGTGGTCATGGTCGTCAGCGTAAGGGGCACGGCACGCGTTGACCCCTGTCGCGAGATGGTGGCCGACTGGGACCTTGGTCGTACGCCTTCTCTCCTTTCATGAACGCGGTATGGCAGTCCCATTGCAGCCCCAGTCCATCCCTTGAGCGTCCCGTCCCCCGCGGCCTACGGTCGACGACATCGAGTTCGGAACGAGCGATTCGGAAGAAGCGCATCGTTCCCAACCCGGCCGTGTGCCCGAGTGGTTGAGGGGCTCGCCTGCAAAGCGAGTTACACCGGTTCGAATCCGGTCACGGCCTCGAGTGTGGTTACGGCCTCGGGCAACTTGCGCGGTGCAGCAACCAGAGCGTGAACGCGAGCGTGGATATGTCGGCGTTGAGCGGTCGCAGCCCGGCGACCGAGGCGGACCACTCATGGAGCTCCCCGGTGGTGCCGTCGACGAGGAGGTCGGTGTCCTCGACGACGAGACGGCCCGGGCGACCGAGACAACCAAGGCGACCGAGGCGGATCAACCGGTCGGCCCCGTCCGGGAGTTGGCTCTCGGAGACCTGGGCCTCCTCCGTCCGCTCGGCCGCGTAGCGCTCGGCGAGTGTCTGCAGCGGCACATCCATCTCCAGCTGGAACATGCCGACGTCCTCCGGAAGACCCGTCTCCCGGAGGAAATGGCGGGTCGGCTCGTGCGTGAGCGTGGCCGGGAAGTCGACGTCCTCGAAGCGCATGATCGCGCCCGCGCCGAACTCCTCGTCGAGCAGCCGGGCGGGCAGGTCGAGCAGGAGACCCGCGCACGGGTCGGCGATCCGGGTGAGGGCATGGACCAGCGCGGCCATGCGCCAGTACGCCGCCATCTCGCCCCGAGCTGTTGCGTCGGCCGCCACCTCCAGCCCGCACCCCGGGCCTCCGTACTCGGCGTCGGTCAGTGTGATCGCCCCCGTACCGGCGTCAATCGTCCTCATGGCTCCCCCGTGCATGTGATCGCATAGTGCATCCCCAGCAGGGCACAGCCGCTGCCCCAGCGGCCGCTCCCCACTGATCGAAAACCATACGCCGCACCACTGACAACGCCCCAAAACCCAAGCGCCACAAGGCTTCCGGCATCCAGTCGCGACACCGGCCACAGACCGTCAACAGCCTCAGACCATCAACAGCCGCAGGCCGTCACTGCCCCGTCGTCACCACGGCCGCCTGCGGCCGGATCGGCAGCCGGTTCACCGGGCGCCCCGTCGCCGCCCGGACGGCGGAGGCGATGGCCGCCGGGGTGGTCACCACCGGCACCGCGCTGACCGACTTCGCTCCGAAGGGGGCGACCACGTCGCGTTCCTCGAGGAGTTCGACGATGCGGATGTCGGGGGTGTCGAGGGCGGTGGGCAGGGCGTAGCCGGTGAGGTCGGGGTGGCGGACCAGGCCACGTGCCGTGCGGAGGTTCTCGGTGAGGGCGGCACCCACGCCCTGGGTGACGCCGGCCTCGATACGGGCCGTGAGCTGTGCGGGGTTCAGGATCCGCCCGACGTCCTGGGCGAGCGCCAGTTCGACGACACGTACGGAGCCCAGCTCGATGTCGACGTCGACGACCGCGCGGATCGCGCAGAAGGCCATGCCCACGAAGGCGTCCCCCTGGCCGGCTTCGTCCAGTGGCTCGGTGGGGTGCGGGCGGCACTGGGCGGTGGCCCACAGTTCCTTGCCCTCCAGCGCCTCCGTGACAGTGGTCGACAGCACGCCGTCGTACGAGGTGATCTTGCCGTCGGTGATCTGGAGCAGCTCCGTGGACATCCCGAACTTGTGCGCAAGAGGCTGCAGCAGCTGCGTACGGACCATCTTGGCGGCCCGTTCGACCGCGCCACCGGAGACCCAGGTGTGACGGCCGCGGCAGCCCGGCCCCGCCGGGGGCTGATCGGTGTCCACGGAGGCGACGTGCACCTCTTCGATGCCGAGCGTCTCCTGGACGATCTGCCTGGCCAGCGTGGTGAAGCCCTGGCCGGTCTCCACGGCCGCGCAGAGCACCGTGGCGACGCCGTCGTGGACCTTCACGGTGGCCGTCGAGACCTCGTCCGTGCCCTCGGCGCCGAGCATGTGGACCATGCCGAGGCCGTAGCCGACACCGCGCCGCACCGCGCCCGGTTCGCCCGCACCCTCGGGGCCGCCCGGCAGCAGCCAGTCCTCCTCGGGGGTGTCCTTGGGGAGGGCGGGGAGCGGGAAGTCCCGTACGGCCTGGAGGAGTTCGGCCACGGGGGCCGGGCAGGTCACCGACTGGCCGGTGGGAAGTACGTCCCCTGTAGTCATCACATTGCGCAGGCGCAGCTCCGCCGGGTCGATGCCCAGCTTCTTGGCCAGCTTGTCCATCTGCGCCTCGTAGGCGGCGCAGACCTGCATGGCGCCTTCGCCGCGCACATGGCCGGAGGGCGGGTTGTTGGTGCGAACGGCCCAGCCCTCGATGAAGGCGTTCGGGACGACGTACGGGCCGCAGGCGAAGGAGACCGCGGCGGCCAGCGCCTGGGACGACGTGTCCGCGTACGGGCCCGCGTCGAGCAGGATCTGCGCCTCGACCTTCACCAGCCTGCCCTCGGCGTCCGCGTGGTGGCGGTAGCGCAGGAGGGTGGGGTGGCGGTGGACGTGTCCGAGGAAGGATTCTTCGCGCGTCGCGGCGAGTTTGACCGGGCATCCGGTCTTCAGGGCGAGCAGTCCCAGGGGGAGCTGGAAGCCCTGGTCCTCACGGTCGGCGGTGGCGCCGGGCACGCCGGTGACGACGACCTTCACGCGCTCCGGTTCCAGGCCGAAGCAGGCGGCGGCGGTGTCGCGGTCGGCGTGCGGGTCGGTGGACGCCAGGTAGAGCTCGACGCCGCCGTCGGGGCGGGGCACGGCGAGGCCGGCCTCCGCGCCGATCGGGGCCGGGTCCTGGCGGCCGATGCGGTACAGGCCCTCGACGACGATCTCACCGGCGGCCTCGGAGTCGCCGTGCCGCAGCGGGATATGGCGGATCAGGTTGCCGTCGGGGTGCAGGGGTTCGGCTTCGAAGGCCTGCTCGGGGTCGGTCACCGGGTCGAGTACTTCGTACTCGACGATGACGGCGGCGGCGGCCATCCGCGCGGTGTCCGGGTGGTCGGCGGCGACGGCCGCGATGGGCTCTCCGTGGTGGCGTACGACCTCCGAGGCGAACACCGGGCGGTCGGCCGTGCCGCGGCCGTACATCGCACTGCCCGGTACGTCCTCGTGCGTGACGACGGCCCGTACGCCGACCATCTGGAGCGCGTGGGAGGTGTCGATGGACACGATGCGCGCGTGCGGGTGCGGTGAGCGCAGCACGGCGGCCCACAGCAGGCCCTCGGCCCACAGGTCCGCCGCGTACGGGAAAGTGCCCTCCGTCTTGGCGCGGGCCTCGGCGGGCGGCAGGGACGCGCCCAGGCCGTACTGCGGCGACGGGTCAGCGGAAGCAGCCTCCACGGTGGTCGTGGTGGCGGTTTCGTTGCTCACGCCTGGCCTCCGTCCTGACCGTAGGACCGCTCACGCGGATCGTAGGGCTGCTCACGCGGCACTGAGGCCTCGTACGCGGATGGGTTGACGCTACCCCCGCCGGGGCCCGCCTGGTGCGGGATACGGGTCTCCTCGGCGTCCTGGGCGGCTTCGGCGGACGCGTGCGCCTCGCGCTCGGCGACGACATCGCGCACGGCGTCGAGGACGCCGCGGTAGCCGGAGCAGCGGCACAGGTTGCCGGACAGCGCCTTGCGGGTCTCCAGCTCGGAGGGCGCCGGGTTGCCCTCGAGGAGGTCGTGCACGGTCATCGCCATGCCGGGGATGCAGAAGCCGCACTGCACGGCGCCGCACTTGGCGAGGGCCCGCTGTACGTCCGAGGACTGCCCGTCGGCGGCGAGCCCCTCGACCGTGCGCACCTCGCTGCCCGCGCTGGTCACGGCCGGTACCAGGCAGGACGCCACGAGCCGTCCGTCGACCTGCACGTTGCAGGCCCCGCACTCGCCCTGCGAGCAGCCGTCCTTGGCGCCGGCGAGTCCGAGCCGTTCGCGCAGCACGTAGAGGAGCGATTCGCCGATCCAGGCGGCCGTCACGGGCCGGTCGACGCCGTTCACCCGCAGGACGTACGAGGCCAGGGGGTGCATCTCGTCGTGCGGAAGCGCACTCGGGGAGTCGTCGGCCTCGTCCTCCTCGGCGCCGTCTTCAGGGGTGTCGGCGGACGCCGCGGGGTCATCGGGCTCCTCGCGCGCCTCCTGGGACACCGCTTCGGACTCGGTGCCCGGTTCGTCGGCGGATTCCGGAGTGCCGTGCTCCGGAGTGCCGTACTCGGGCGGCTGCTCCACCGGCTCTTCGCGCTCTGCGAAGACGCTCTCCGTAGAGGCTCGCTCCGCCGAACCGCTCTCTACGGAGACGGCGATTTCGTCGGCGTGCTCTCCGGAGACGTCGATGATCTCGGCGGCCTCGTCGGCCCGGGCAGCCGCGGAACTCTCGGCGTGGCGAGCTGCCTCGTCCGATGCGGCGAGATGCTCGGCGGCCTGCTGCTCAGGTGCGTTCTGGTCGGGTGTGTGCTGGTCGGGTGTGTGCTGCGCCCAGGTCTCCTGCGCCCAAGGTGCCGCCGCCCCGCCCGGCAACGTTGCCGGAGGGCTCCCGCCCCACTGCTCGACCAGGGCCGAGGTGGTGAACTCGCCGGACTCGTCGGGCAGATCACCGTCGGCGACGGGGATGGACCACTGTCCGGTCACGTCGTGTCCGGGAGCGTCCGAGCCCTCCTGTACAGGCGCTGCGGGCTCCTCGAAGGTCCACTGGCCGGTGGCTTCCGGGCGGTACGAGAAACCGTCGTGAGCGGGCTGCCACGGTCGCTCCTCGGGCTGTGCGTTCGGGTCCGGCCACCGCACCTCCTGCGGCTGCCCGGCCTCGGCCTCGGCCTCGATGTGCGGCGGTACGTAGCCGTGGCCGGGTGCGGCGAGCGGGGAGTCGGAGAGGAGCGCGTCGATGCCCCCTTCGGGGAGTTGGACGAAGGCGGTGGCGCCGTCGTCGTAGTCGCCCTGGGGCAGCGGATCCCAGCGGCTGCCCGTCTGGGGCGTGCCCTCTTCGTGCTGGTCGTCGGTCACGAAAGTGCCCTCCCCAGTGCTCGTCGGGCCAGCGCGGCGACGGTGCGCCGCAGGTGCAGTACAGCGGGCGGCAGCGGCTCCACGGAGCCGTCCTCCGCGGGGACCGGGTCGGGGATGCAGGCCGCCGCGACGTACTCGCCGAAGGCGTCCCGCGCCTCCGGCACGATCGCGCGGTTGTTGTCCCAGTCGATCAGCGAGGCGACCCACTGCTCGGCCTCCAGAGGCCGCAGCGGCATCGGCGCTATGGCGCCGACGGCGCACCGCACTCCGCGTCGGGCGGGGTCCAGGACGAGCGACACGGACGCCAGGGCGCGTCCGGGGCCGGTCCGTCCGGTCGCCTTCAGGAAGACCTGCGGGGCGTGCAGCAGCGGCACGCGCACGTACCCGATGAGTTCACCGGCGCGCAGCATCTCCACACCGGCCAGCAGATGCGAGACGGGGATCTCACGGCGGGCGCCACCCTGGCCCGCGATGATCAACGTCGCCTCCAGGGCGGCCAGTACCGGAAGCGCGTCCCCCGTAGGGGCGGCCGAGGCGATGTTGCCGCCCAGGGTGCCCGCGTTACGGATCTGCGGTGGGCCGGCGGCTCTCGCGGCGGCCGCGAGGGCGGGGATGAGAGCCGCGAAGTCGGGGCGGCCCATGCGGGCGTGGGTGAGGCCCGCGCCGAGCAGCGCGTGGCCGTCCTGGTACTGCCAGCCGCGGATCTCGCTGATCCGGCCGAGGCCGACGAGCGCGGCGGGCCTCAGCTGCCCGGAGTTGACGGAGGTCATGAGATCGGTGCCGCCGGCCACGGGAACGGCCGCCGGCATGGCGGCGAGCGCCGCCACGGCCTCGTCGAGAGAGACGGGCAGCGTCACGGTCTGCGCCGCCTGCGGTGCGTGCGTGGTCAAACCGGTTTCCCCTTCCCGCTGCCCCACCTGGTCCCACCTGTGCTGCCGTACGGTACGTGCTGACAGGGCGGACGTGGCAACTCTGGCACATCTTCCTCCCAGCACGACGCGGGGGTCCGCTAGGAGGCATTCGTCACGCCGCCAGCGAGATAGCCCGATTTCGCACGACATCACCGGTCAGAGCGAATTGACACCCTTCATAGACCCTTGGATGTCTTTCGCCCGGGTGCCACCGTTCCAGGGCGACCGGTTCGCGGCACCTTCTCGGGAGTCGGCTCACACGTTTGGAGGCGCCCCCTCGATCGGGCGTCCGAGCACCCCCGGTCGCCGCTGCCAGGGCAGCGGGCCCGCAGGCGGGCGATAGGCCACTCCCAGGGCGTCGAGCCTCCTGTAGTGGGCGGTCATCCGCTGCTCGAAGCCCGTGAAGTCGCGTTCTGCGGGAGCGGGCAACGCACTCCACGCGACCTCGGCGAAGGCCGCGAGCCGCGGGAACGCCTGATAGTCCACGCGCCCGTGGTCCTCCATCACCTCGGTCCACACGTTGGCCTGCGTGCCGAGGACATGCCGCGCCTGATCGGGGGTCAACTGCGGCGGTACGGGCTCGAAGCGGTAGACGTCCTCCAGGGTGCGTACGTAGCCGATGGGCACCGGTTCGTCGGCGCCGCCGTCCTGGCGGTGGTCCAGGTACACCTGCTGCTCCGGGCACATGACGACGTCGTGGCCCGCCTGGGCTGCCATGATGCCGCCCTGATAGCCGCGCCACGACGAAACAGCGGCGCCGGGAGCCAAGCCGCCCTCCAGGATCTCGTCCCAGCCGATCAGCCGACGCCCGCGCGCGGTCAGCCAGTTGTCGAAGTGCCGGATGAACCACGACTGCAACTCGTCCTCGTCCGCGAGCCCCAGGTCCCTGATTCGCGCCTGCACTGTGGGCGACTGCCTCCACTGTTCCTTGGCGCACTCGTCGCCGCCGACATGGATGAACTCCGAGGGGAACAGCTCCAGGACCTCCTCGAAGACCCCCTCGTAGAACCGGAGGGTGTTGTCAGTGGGGGCCAGTACGTTGTGGGAGACGCCCCAGTTGTCCCAGACGGAGAGGGAGGTCGTGTCGATGACATCGGTGTTGCCGAGTTCCGGATATGCGGCGATGGCGGCCTGCGAGTGGCCGGGGATGTCGATTTCGGGGACGACGGAGATATGCCGCTCGGCGGCGTACGCGACGATCTCGCGGATGTCGTCCTGGGTGTAGTAGCCGCCGTGCGGCTTCTCCTCCCAGAGGGGCGAGGCGCGATGGCCGAATTTCGTACGCGCCCGCCAGGATCCGGTCTCCGTGAGCTTCGGATGACGCTTGATCTCGATGCGCCAGCCCTGGTCGTCGGTGAGGTGGAAGTGGAAGACGTTCAGCTTGTGCGCGGCCATCAGGTCGAGATAGCGCAGCACACCGTCCTTGGGCATGAAGTGACGTGAGACGTCGAGCATGAGGCCGCGCCAGCGGAAGCGGGGGGCGTCCTCGATGATCTGGTGCGGAATGCCGTACCTGATGCCGGGCCTGACCGGAGCGCGCCGGAAGGCGTCCGGGCCGATGAGCTGGCGCAGTGTCTGGGCACCCCAGAAGACACCGGCAGGCCCGCCGCCCCGGATCTCGATGCCCCAGTTGACGACGACACCGAGCCGGTACGCCTCCGGTTCCAGGGTGTCGTCGATCCGCAGGCGTACGGAGTTCTTGGCGTCCTCCTCGCCGGGCGGCAGCGCAATTCCCAGCGCCGCGCCGAGGGTGGAGCGCAGCCAGCGTTCCGTGGGGCCCGTTCCGGGGCCGGCCCACAGCGTGGTAGCGGCGTCGAGCAGGACGCCGCAGCGCATGGGGCCCTCGATGGTGCGAGGCGCCGGAATCACATCCGTCAGTGAAGTCACGTCAGTCCTTTACCGCGCCGCCCAGTCCGGAGACCAGCCGTCGCTGTACGAGTACGAAGAAGACCAGCACCGGAATCGTCATCACCGTGGACGCCGCCATCACACCGCCCCAGTCCGGCCTGTCCGGGTTGTAGAAGACAAGGAGGGCCATCGGCAGAGTCGACTGCGAAGTGTCGCTGATGATGAAGGACCTGGCGAACAGGAAGTCGTTCCAGGTGGAGATGAAGGAGAACACGCTCGTGGCGACGAGTCCCGGAAAGACCAGCGGGAAAAGGATCTGCCACAGGAAACGCGCCCGGCTCGCCCCGTCGATGTACGCGGCCTCCTCCAGCGCCTCCGGGACCGCCTTCACAAAGCCGCGCAGCATCCAGATCGCGAACGGCAGGGAGAACGCGATGTGCGGCAGGATCAGCGAGCCCAGCGTGTTCAGCTGACCGAAGTCCCGCATCAGGAAGAAGAGGGGGATCGTCAGCGCCTCGATCGGCACCATCTGCGCGATGAGGAACATGATCAGCAAGGTCGTACGGAAACGGAAGCGGAACCGTGTCACCGCCGTCGCCGCGAGAAACGCGATCAGTGCGGAGACGACGACCACGGTGACCGCGACGAGAAGGCTGTTGAGGAAGTAACGGCCGAATTCCTGCTGTCCGAAGACGCGCCGGAAGGAGTCCAGGGACGGCGCGAGCGTCCAGGGGCGGGGCTCGGACGACTCGATCTCGCCGGCCGGTTTGAAGGCGCTCAGCACCATCCAGTAGAGGGGGAACGCGACCACGGCGGCGATCAGCAGAGCCGAGGCCTCCGCGGCCAGCCGCCAGGGCCGCCGCACCCGCAAACGTGCGGGGAAACTCAACGACCTCACCGAACTCAACGCACTCACAGCTCCTCCCCCTGTCTGCGCAGTAGCCGCAGGTACACCAGCGTGACCGCCAGCAGAATCAGCAGCATCACCACTCCGATCGCCGAGCCGAGGCTGTACTGCGAGGACGCGAACGCCTTCTGGTACGCGTACACGTTCAGCACGAGGTTCTGACCGGCGATACCTCCGCCGTTCGTCATGACGTAGATCTGGGTGAAGACCTTGAAGTCCCAGATGACCGACTGGATGGTGACGACCACGAGGATCGGCCGGAGCATCGGCGCGAGCACGGAGCGCCAGATGCGCCACTGCGAGGCGCCGTCCAGGGCCGCCGCCTCCAGCACCTCACCGGGGACGGCGCGGATGCCCGCGTACACCGTGACCATCACGAACGGGAAGGAGCACCAGACGACTTCGAGGAGTACGAGGGCGAAGGCGCTGTAACGGCCGTACGTCCACGAGTGGTCGCCGAGCCCCAGCATCCGGTTGACCGGTCCGAAGTCGGGGTCGAACAGCAACAACCACACCGTGGACCCGGTGATCGCGGGCGTGGCCCACGCGCCCAGCGCGGCCAGCATCAGGGCGAGCCGCGGCAGCGCCCGTACGCGCGTCAGCAGCACGGCGAGCGCGCAGCCGACCGCGAGCGTCGACACCACGCACGCCGCCGCGAACACCACGGTGGCGAGCAGCACCTGCCAGAACTGCTCGTCCCCGAAGAGCGTCGCGTAGTTCCCGAAGCCCTGGAAGGTCGTCGGTTCGCCACCGCTGACCTGGGCCTGCGTGTACTCCAGAAAGGAGATCAGCCCGAGCTGGTAGACGGGATAGACGAGCAGCCCACCGATGACGACAAGGGCGGGGGCGAGATAGAGCCAGGGCGCCCAGCCCCCGCCCCCAGGCCGCGACTTCCGGCCCGGAACTCCGGCCCCGCGCACCCGGTCGCCCCCACGCGCCGGGCCGGGCGAGGCCGTCGCCCCGCCCGGCGAACCGGCGGCAGGACCACCGCCGGCCGGAGCCTTACGGGTCACCACCGTGCCACCGCGCCGCTGCGGGGACGCACCGTCGGTCATCCGCTTCACCCCGCGGAGCTGAACACGGCGTTCATCTTCGTCGCCGCGTCCTTCGAAGCCGCGGCCACGTCCTTCTTGCCGCTGACGATCTCCTGGAACATCGTCGGCAGCACGAGCGAGGCGTCGATCTCGGCCCAGGCCGGCGAGGCGGGCACGAACTTGGTGCCCGCGCCGAGCGTCTGCACGAAGGGCTCGACGAACGGCTCCTTCTTCGCGACGTCCGCGCGCACGTCCGAGTACGTCGGCAGGAAGCCCATCGCGTCGAAGAGCTCGCCCTGCGTCTTCTTCGACGCGAGCTGCTTCATCAGGTCGACGGCGAGCGTACGGTGCGAAGTGCTCTTCAGTACGCCGATGTTGTTGCCGCCCGCGAAGGCAGGCGCGATCTCGCCCGACTTCAGACCCGGCAACGGCACGACCGCGTACTTGCCCTTGACGCTCCCGGCCTCGACCGCCTGGTGGTTGAAGTCACCGCCGATCGCCATGCCCGCCTTGCCGGACGCGAAGGCCGTGATCGTGTCGTTGCCGCCCATGCTCGCGCACTTGGCGGCCGGGCAGTTGTCGTCGCCGAACAGCGAGGTGTACGCCTTGATGCCCTTCTGGGCCGCCGCGCTGTCGATCGTCGCCGCGTACGAACCGCCCTTGCCCTCGGCGATCTCGCCGCCGTTGGACCAGACGAACGGCATCGCGCCGTACGTGAACGCACCGCCGACCGCGAGCCCGTACAGCTCGGGCTTCGCCTGCCGGATCTCCTTGGCGGTGGAGATCAACTCGCTCTGCGTCTTCGGGACTTCGAGGTCCAGCTCCTTGAAGACGTCGGTGCGGTAGTACAGCGCGCGGACACCCACGAAGAACGGGGCGCCGTAGATCTTCCCGTCGACCGTCACGGACTGCCTGGCCGTCGGGTCGGTGTCCTTGGCCTCGTTCCAGTCCGTGAATTCCTGGGTCACATCGGCGAGTCCACCGTCCTTGACGTACCCGGCGGTGTCGGTGTTGCCGTACTCCATGAGATCCGGCGCGCTCTTGGGGTCGTTGAAGGCGGCCTTGATCTTCTGGGCGCGGGTCTCGACGGGGATGTACTCGACCTCGACCTTCGTGCCCTCGTGGGCCTTCTCGAAGGCGTCCACGGTGGCCTCGACCACCTTCTCCTTCGGCTCGTTGGCGACCTCCTGGAAGAGCCACACGCGCAGCGTCCCGCTCTTCTCGTCCGTACCGCCGGAGTTGTCGGAGGTCTGGGGGGCGCAGGCGGTCGCGGTGAGGACGGCGACCACAAGTGCGGCTATGGGGGCGGCTGTTCGGGCGGAACGGCGGGCGGGGAATCCGGCCGGGAGTCTGACGGGAAACTTCATCGAGCGTCCTCCGAAAGGGCAAGTGTTGCAACATGCGCAATGCTTGTTTCACTCTGCACAACACAACGGAGGCTAGAAGTTCATGGACATGCAAACAAGACCAACCCAAAGGTCTCTACCACTCTGTGACCGCCGAAAGCGCCCTGTGCAACGGCGCAGGCCCCGAGCCCGGCCCCGTACACACAACAAGGCCGCGGCACCCGCACTCAGGTGCCGCGGCCTCATCAGGCATGCCGGACTACGCGACGAACCGCCGCCGAAGGAAAGCAGACGTTACTTGTCGCCGTCCTTGCCCTGGTCTCCGCCGGAGCCCATGGACTCGTAGATCTCCTTGCACATGGGACACACGGGATACTTCTTCGGGTCCCGGCCCGGGACCCACACCTTGCCGCAGAGCGCGACAACAGGCGTGCCGTCCAGCGCGCTCGCCATGATCTTGTCCTTCTGGACGTAATGGGCGAAGCGCTCGTGGTCACCGTCACCGTGCGAGGTCTGCGGCGCCGGCTCGACCAGGGTCCCTGTACCAGTCCCGCGCTGAGGCTGGGTCTCAGGCTCAAGAGTGCTCATGACTGCAAGGGTACTGAAGCTCACAGGCATCAGTTGAGCGAAGGGTCATCCGGGTACGTCGCCACCATCGCCAGCTCGTTGCGCTGCCGGCGGAGCACCTCGCGCCACAGGCGTTCCGGGGACGGGGAGGAGACGTCGCCGGGTTCGGACTCGACGACGTACCAGGCGCCCTCGACCAGTTCGTCCTCCAGCTGACCCGGGCCCCAGCCGGCGTACCCGGCGAAGATCCGCAGGCTGCCGACGGCCGAGGCGAGCAGTTCCGGCGGGGCCTCCAGGTCCACGAGCCCGATCGCGCCGTGCACCCGGCGCCAGCCGAGCGGTGCGCGCTCCCCCAAGGAGCCGCCGGGGATGACCGCGACGCCGAGCGCCGAGTCGAGCGAGACGGGGCCGCCCTGGAAGACGACGCCGGGCTCTCCTGCGAGGTCGGCCCAGCCCGAAAGGATGTCGCCGACGTCCACCGGTGTGGGGCGGTTGAGGACGACGCCCAGGGAGCCCTCCTCGTCGTGGTCGAGGAGCAGCACCACAGCGCGGTCGAAGTTCGGGTCCGCCAGGGCGGGAGTGGCCACGAGCAGCCGCCCTGTGAGCGAGGACACCTCGGTCATGCCTGACATGATCTCGCATCTTCCTCTTGGGTGGGGAGGCATTGCCAATGCAGGAGTGAATGCAGCTCAGGGCGTACAGATGCAGGTGGAGCGCACGCCCCGGCCAGTGACCCCGCGTACCCGCCGAAGAACCGTTCGTGTTGTGGCGAAGCTATGACGGGCCGAGCCGTACTTGGGCTACCGGTACCGGGGTAGGCGGCCATTACGCTTGCTTCTCCGGTTCTGCGCCGACCCAGCGCTACCTGCCCCTGTCCAACTTCATCGGAACGCGAGATACATGACCGTCAACGGTTCAGACGATGTCCTGCTTGTCCACGGCGGAACCCCGCTGGAGGGTGAGATCCGTGTCCGTGGTGCGAAGAACCTCGTACCGAAGGCCATGGTCGCCGCCCTGCTCGGCAGCGCTCCGAGTCGGCTGCGCAATGTGCCCGACATCCGCGACGTACGCGTCGTACGGGGGCTGCTGCAGCTGCACGGAGTGACGGTCCGGCCGGGAGAGGAACCGGGCGAGCTGGTCCTGGACCCCTCGCACGTGGAGAGCGCGAACGTCGCGGACATCGACGCGCACGCGGGTTCGTCGCGCATCCCGATCCTGTTCTGCGGACCGCTGCTGCACCGGCTCGGCCACGCGTTCATCCCGGGCCTGGGCGGCTGTGACATCGGCGGCCGGCCGATCGACTTCCACTTCGAGGTGCTGCGGCAGTTCGGCGCGACGATCGAGAAGCGGGTGGACGGCCAGTACCTGGAGGCCCCGCAGCGGCTGCGCGGCACGAAGATCACGCTGCCGTACCCGTCCGTGGGCGCGACCGAGCAGGTGCTGCTGACGGCGGTCCTGGCGGAGGGCGTGACGGAGCTCTCGAACGCGGCCGTGGAGCCGGAGATCGAGGACCTGATCTGCGTACTGCAGAAAATGGGCGCGATCATCGCGATGGACACCGACCGCACCATCCGCGTCACGGGCGTGGACAAGCTCGGCGGCTACACCCACGCGGCCCTCCCGGACCGCCTGGAGGCCGCCTCGTGGGCTTCCGCGGCACTGGCGACCGAAGGCAACATCTACGTCCGCGGCGCCCAGCAGCGCTCGATGATGTCGTTCCTGAACACCTACCGGAAGGTGGGCGGCGCCTTCGAGATCGACGACGAGGGCATCCGCTTCTGGCACCCCGGCGGACAGCTGAAGTCCATCGCGCTGGAGACGGACGTGGCCCCCGGCTTCCAGACCGACTGGCAGCAGCCGCTCGTCGTCGCCCTGACGCAGGCGACGGGCCTGTCGATCATCCACGAGACGGTGTACGAGTCCCGTCTCGGCTTCACCTCCGCCCTGAACCAGATGGGCGCGCACATCCAGCTCTACCGCGAGTGCCTCGGCGGCTCCCACTGCCGCTTCGGCCAGCGCAACTTCCTGCACTCCGCGGTCGTCTCGGGCCCGACCAAGCTCCAGGGCGCCGACCTGGTCATCCCCGACCTCCGCGGCGGCTTCTCGTACCTGATCGCGGCGCTCGCGGCCCAGGGCACCTCACGGGTGCACGGCATCGACCTGATCAACCGCGGCTACGAGAACTTCATGGAGAAGCTCGGAGACCTGGGCGCGAAGGTGGAACTGCCGGGCAAGGCGCTCGGCTAACGGCAGTCTCACCGCCTCCGGCCCGGGACACCGCCGGTCCCGGCTGGGGGTCCGGGGGTTACCCCCCGGATAGACACAGCATGGAGAAGCTCGGGGATCTGGGCGCGAAAGTCGAACTGCCGGGCAAAGCGCTCGGCTAGCAAAAACAGCCCGGCCGACGCTAGGCCATTGGTAAGCGCGACAGCGATGGGGCGGCACCCGAGTCCGGGTGCCGCCCCATCGCGTTACCTACCTGCCGTACACCATCCGGGGAGGTGTGGACGGCAAGGTCACTTGCCCTTGGCGGCTTCCTTGAGCTTGCTGCCCGCGGAGACCTTCACGCTGTAGCCGGCCGGGATGTCGATCGGGTCGCCGGTCTGCGGGTTGCGCGCGGTGCGAGCGGCACGGTGGGTGCGCTCGAAGGTCAGGAAGCCGGGGATGGTGACCTTCTCGTCGCCCTTCGCGACGACTTCGCCGACGGTCTCGGCGAACGCGGCCAGAACGGCGTCGGCGTCCTTGCGAGTCACCTCGGCGCGGTCGGCCAGCGCGGCCACCAGCTCACTGCGGTTCATGTTGTTACTCCCGTGTTCTTCTTGCCGTTGAGGCGTGCCACGCGGCGGAGCCGCATGATGAGCACCAGCGGAGCCGATGCTGCCAGGGTCCTCGGTCGGTCCCCGGACCCGGGTCCAAAGCCAGACCCTCGCGCCCAGAGACGCATCCTGCCCCCACCCGCGGCGGGAAAGCCAATCCGGCACCCCTGGGAGTCACACGAAAAGCGCCACAGCCTGGAAAAGGTGACGCTCCGTCCGCTCCCGGCAGCGGATCGCAGGGCCTGCAAGGCCTGAGCCTGGCCGCCACCCTAGGGGCGGCCAGGGACACCGTGTCCCACGACGCGCCGTATCCGGGCCGTCGTGGCGACCATCACAGGCTACGACGCGGCGGTCCGGCAGTCAGCCTGGGCCCGGCGTTCAGGGCGCCGTACTGCCCGCGGCCACCACACCCGCCGCCTTCGCCGCGTTGCGCACCGCTCCCGCGACCGCGCCCGCGACCTTGTCGTTGAAGACGCTCGGGATGATGTAGTTCGGGTTCAGCTCGTCCTCGGTCACCACGTCCGCGAGGGCGGTCGCGGCGGCCAGCATCATCTCCGTGTTGACCGTGCGGGACTGGGCGTCCAGGAGGCCGCGGAAGACGCCCGGGAAGACCAGTACGTTGTTGATCTGGTTCGGGAAGTCGGAGCGGCCCGTGGCCACGACCGCCGCCGTCTGGCGGGCGATCGCCGGGTCGACCTCGGGGTCGGGGTTCGCGAGCGCGAAGACGATCGCATCCTCGGCCATCGCCGCCACGTCGTCGCCGTCCAGCACGTTGGGCGCCGAGACGCCGATGAACACGTCGGAGCCGCGCACGGCGTCCTTCAGCGTGCCCGTGGCGCCCTCGGGGTTGGTGTTGTCGGCGATCCATCGCAGTGGCGAATCCGCGGCGGCCGACACCAGGTCCTCGCGACCGGCGTGCACGACACCGTGGATGTCGGCGACGACGGCGTGCTTGACGCCCGCCGCGATCAGCAGCTTGAGGATGGCCGTACCGGCCGCGCCCGCACCGGACATGACGACGCGGATGTCACCGATCGCCTTGCCCGCGACGCGCAGCGCGTTCGTCAGGGCGGCGAGTACGACGATGGCGGTGCCGTGCTGGTCGTCGTGGAAGACGGGGATGTCGAGGGCCTCGCGCAGGCGCGCCTCGATCTCGAAGCAGCGGGGAGCGGAGATGTCCTCGAGGTTGATGCCCGCGAAGCCCGGTGCGATGGCCTTGACGATCTCGACGATCGCGTCCGTGTCCTGGGTGTCCAGGCACAGCGGCCAGGCGTCGATGCCGGCGAAGCGTTTGAAGAGGGCCGCCTTGCCCTCCATGACGGGCAGGGCCGCCTTGGGTCCGATGTTCCCGAGGCCGAGCACCGCGGACCCGTCCGTCACGACCGCGACCGAGTTGCGCTTGATGGTCAGGCGGCGGGCGTCCTCGGGGTTCTCGGCGATCGCCATGCAGACGCGGGCCACACCCGGCGTGTAGATCATCGAGAGGTCGTCACGGTTGCGGATCGGGTGCTTGGACTGCATCTCGATCTTGCCGCCGAGGTGCATCAGGAACGTACGGTCGGAGACCTTGCCGAGCGTGACGCCCTCGATGGTGCGCAGCTGCTCGACGATCTCGTCGGCGTGCGACGTCGACGTGGCCGCGATGGTGACGTCGATACGGAGCTTCTCGTGGCCGGACGCCGTGACGTCGAGGCCGGTCACCGAGCCTCCGTGGGACTCGACGGCCCCGGTGAGCTGGGAGACCGCGGTTCCGCTCGCGGGCACCTCCAGCCGGACCGTCATCGAGTAGGAGACGCTGGGCGCCGTTGCCATGGCCGACTTCCTCTGCTTTCACCGTGTGCCGCTGTGGGTCGCGTATGCCGTCCGATCGTCGCACCTACCGCGGAGTACACGGTAGCCACCCTTGATTGCGAACGTTTTGTTCGCGCAGGTGGCACGGGGTGCCAGGGAGAATCCGGCGCACTTGGGACAGAGAAAAGGGGCCCGTGTCACCAGGTGACACGGGCCCCTTCACATTCAACGGCACCGACCCGCCATGCTCGCCTCGCGGCAAGTGGTCGCTCGAAGCGACGAAGGTTGGGCCCGGGGGCTTGGATCGGGTCGGTGCCTCATCCAAGGTAACAAAGGATCCCCTCAAGGCAATTCCCGTCTCGGGAGTTCATTGCCGGGACACGCCGGGTCACAGGGATGACCACGCGGTCAGTCCCGTCAGTCCCGTCAGTCGCGCAGGAGGTCGGGCACCCCGTTCGCGTCGGGCTCGTCGCGGTCCTGGGAGACGACGGTGAGCTGCTGGGTGGCCCGGGTCAGGGCGACGTACAGCACGCGCAGTCCGGCCGGCGACTCGTCGGCGATCTCCGCGGGCGAGACGACGACCGTGGCGTCGTACTCCAGTCCCTTGGCCTCCAGGCTCCCGAGGGCGACCACACGTTCCCCCAGACCGGCCAGCCACCGTGCGGCTTCCGCCCGCCGGTTCATGGCGACCACGACGCCCACCGTGCCGTCGACCCGGTCGAGCAGCCGTGCGGCCTCCTCACGGACGGTCTTCGCGAGTCCGCCCCGTACGACCGAGAAGCGCGGCTCCACCCCCGTCGAGCGGACCGCGGACGGGGACGTCGAGCCGGGCATGGCCAGCGCCAGTACGCGTGCGGCCAGTTCGGCGATCTCGGCCGGGTTGCGGTAGTTCACGGTGAGGGTGAAGCGGCGGCGTGGGCGGGTGCCGAGGGCCTCGTCGCGGGCCTCGGCGGCCTCGTCCGGGTCCGACCACGAGGACTGGGCGGGGTCGCCCACGACCGTCCAGGTGGCGTGCCGGCCACGGCGGCCGACCATGCGCCACTGCATGGGGGTGAGGTCCTGTGCCTCGTCGACGATGACGTGCGCGTATTCCGTACGTTCCTGGGCCAGCCGTTCGGCGCGCTCGCGCTGTGACTCCTCGCGGACCGGCATCAGCTCCTCCAGGCCCGTGAGCTGGTCGAGCGGGTCCGCCTCGCGCCTCTTGCGGGGGCGGGCCGGTGTGCCGAGGATCGCCTGGAGTTCGTCGAGCATCGCCACGTCGTGCACGGAGAGGCCGTCACGCCCCAGGGAGCGGGCGACGCGGCGCACCTCGCCGGGGTTGAGGATCCGCCGGGCCCAGCGTCCGAGCCGCCTCTCGTCGGCCATCGCGGCCAGTACGGCGCGCGGCGTGAGCTCGGGCCACCAGGCGTCCAGGAACGCGATGAAGTCGTCCTCGGAGCTGATGTCCTCGTCGAACGACGACCGCAGCTCGGCGGCCAGTTCCGGGTCGGTGTGCCGGGATCCGGCGCCGGACTTCGCCCACAGGGCGTCGAGCAGCAGCCTGCGGGCGCGGGGGCGCAGCAGGTTCACGGGCGCGGTGCCGGACAGGGCGGTGTGCCGGATGCGGTCGAGTTCCGGGGCCTCCAGCTCGAGGCGGCGGCCGAAGGCGACGACGCGGAGACGGGTGGGGGTGGAGGCGGGGGCGACGGGGGGCTGCGTATCGTCCTCGTCGCCGAAGTCGTCACCGAAGGCGAGCTGCCCCGTGGCGGCCGGAGCGGAAGCCGGCGCTCCCGGCATCTCCAACGCCCCCCGTGCCGCCTTCCGCAGCACCTTCAGCATCCGGTACGAGCCCTTGGCGCGGGCCACCGCCGGTGAGTCGTACAGCGTGGCCTCCGCGCCGTCGACGAGGGAGCCGACCGCGCGGATGGCGACCTGCCCCTCCTCGCCGAGGGACGGCAGGACGCCCTCGGTGTACGCGACGAGCAGCGGCGTGGGCGAGACGATCAGGATGCCGCCCGCGTATCGGCGGCGGTCCTGGTAGAGGAGGTACGCGGCCCGGTGCAGGGCGACGGCGGTCTTGCCGGTGCCGGGGCCGCCCTCCACGTACGTCACCGACGCGGCGGGCGCCCGGATGACCAGGTCCTGCTCGGCCTGGATGGAGGCGACGATGTCCCGCATGGTGTGGCTGCGAGCCTGGCCGAGCGCGGCCATCAGCGCGCCGTCGCCGACGACGGGCAGCTCGTGCCCGTCGAGGAAGGCGGTCAGCTCGGGCCGCATCAGGTCGTCCTCGACGCCGAGTACGCGACGGCCCTTGGAGCGGATGACCCGGCGGCGTACGACCCGGCCCGGATCGACCGGGGTCGAGCGGTAGAAGGGGGCGGCGGCCGGCGCCCGCCAGTCGATGACCAGCGGGGAGTAGTCCGCGTCGAGGACACCGATCCGGCCGATGTGCAGCGTTTCCGCGATGTCGGCGGTGTTGTCGGACCGTATGGCGCCCTCGGCGGGCTCGACCGCCGTGTACGCGCCGTCCGGGCCCTTCTTGCCGTCCTTGCCGGCCAGCAGGTCGATCCGTCCGAAGAGGAAGTCCTCGAACTCGTTGTTCAGGCGGTTGAGATGGACCCCCGCCCGGAACACCTGCGCGTCACGCTCGGCCAGCGCGCCCGGCGTGCCGACCTGACCTCGTTTGGCCGCGTCGTTCATCAGGAACTCCGCCTCGTGGATCTTCTCCTCGAGGCGCCGGTAGACCCGGTCCAGGTGTTCCTGCTCGACACCGATCTCACGATCCCGTACGGAATCGTGAGCTGACGGGTCGACCGAGCGCAGCGCGGCTTCCTGTTGAACCTGAGCGGCCACCGGGCCCCCTTCTGACGTGCATGGCAGCCGTCAACCGTACGCGAAGGGGGCCCTGGAAGCTATGTGTCCGCTCGTGGTTCGCTCAGTTCCGTCAGGCGTCCACCTGCACGAGACGCGTGCCCTCGAACGTCACGACCTCGAAGTGGTCGATCTCGTTCGGTGTCATGGCCGCGCCGCCGTGGACGTACAGCGGGTTCTTCGCCTTCTCGTTGGTGCTGTCCGGGATGCCGTAACCCCACTTGGGTACGGACCAGGAACTCACCGTCTCGCGGTCGCCGTTCTTGCCGACGGCGACGAGGGAGCACTTCTCCGGGCCCTTGAGGTTCTTGAGCTCCAGCACCGCGTGGGTGCCCCAGGCCTTGGGCTCCACGCCGACCGTGGCGCTGACCTTGGTGGTCGGGTCGGTGGCGGAGACCTTGTCCTTCATGTCGTTGAAGAAGGCGTCCTCGGCGGGGCTCGTGGAGTGCGGTGCCGCCGCCACGTTGTTGTTGTTGTTGCTCTCGCCGTCGCCGGTGACACCGATCGCGGTGACCGGGCCGCCGATGATCAGCGCGGCAGCCGCTGCGACCATGTACATGCCGCGGCGCCGCTTCTGGGCACGGCGCTCCGCGACCTCGTCGACCAGCCGGTTGACCAGGCGTGGGCTCGGCTTGGCGGACAGCGATTCGCCGATGGCAGGCGTTCCCTGGGAACCCGGCAGGTCCGCGAGGGCGGCCAGCATCGGTTCCATGCCCGCGAGTTCGTCCAGTTGCTGCGCGCACCAGTCGCAGGTCGCGAGGTGCGCCTCGAAGGCGGTGGCCTCGGCGTCGTCGAGGATGCCGAGGGCGTACGCGCCCACGGTCTCGTGCACATCACCCTGACCCTGCGAAGTTTGCATAGGTCCAGGAGTACCCGTTCCGTATCCCCCGTATGTACTCATGCCGTCACCCCACGCTCTTCCAGCGCCAGCTTCATCGAACGCAGGGCATAGAACACCCGTGAGCGCACGGTGCCACTGGGTATGCCCAGCGTCTCAGCCGCCTCATTGACGGTACGACCCTTGAAGTAGGTCTCGACCAGGACCTCCCGGTGAGCAGGGGTCAGGTCGTCCAGAGCGTCCGACAGTGTCATCAGCCACAACGCCTTGTCGATCTCGTCCTCCGCGGGGATGACCTCCAGCGGCGACGGGTCCACCTCCTGCGGCCGGGCCTGCCGGCTGCGGTGGCCGTCGATGACGATGCGCCGGGCAACCGTCACCAGCCAGGGTCGTACCGAACCGGTAGCTCGGTTGAGCTGACCGGCGTTCTTCCAGGCACGGATGAGTGTCTCCTGGACAACATCCTCCGCGCGCTGCCGGTCCCCCGCGACCAGCCGCAGCACATAGGCGAGCAGGGGCCCCGCGTGTTCCCTGTAGAGCGCACGCATCAGCTCCTCGTCGGGCTCCGAGGGCTGGGACATGCGATGTCGGGCCCTCGGCAGTCGTTCATCGGCCACGGCGGAATCCTTGCGCACGCCTACCTCCGGTGTCCGGGGGTTCCCCCGAGTCGGTCGCTCAACACCGGGTACGCATACGGGCGGTGGGCTGTTCAAAGTGTGACGTGTGTTTCTTCGGCCACCGGGGACCAGTCGGACAAGGCAGCACATTCCCGCCACTTGGGCTTTACATTTCCGCCACACTGGCAAGATCGCACTGTTGCCCGGGCGGCGACAGGAGGAAACACGTTGTTGCCAATGTCACTAGAAATCGGCAAGCACAAAAGCGACGTACAGGACAGCGCCCCGTAAGGGGCGCGGGGCTGTATCGATTTGCGGCTCCGCCGCGTGGGCGCGACCAGCCACAACGCACCCGCGGCCGCGGCACGACATGTCACCCCCTGACAGGGGCCTGGGGGCGCAGCCCCCTCACGCGGCGGAGCCGCAAATTGATACAGCCGGGAAGGGGCGGGGCTGGGGAAAGAAAACCTCACGCCCGCGCAAGTGCCGCCCGCCGCCGATGCCGGGCAACCCTCTCCCGGTTCCCGCACGTCTCACTGGAACACCACCGGCGCCTGCGCCCCCGGGACGTATCGAGGTACACGATGGGACAGTTGTCCCCCTCGCACTGCCGGATGCCCGCCCGGGCGACGGGATCGGTCAGCAGCTCCACGGCATCGCGGGCCACGGCCGCGAGGAGCGCGGCACACGAGGGGGCGCCGTCGAGGGCCCGTACGAGAGAACCCGCGTCGCCCCAGACCGCACGCGGCGCCGGCGGCGCCGCGGCCCGCGCCAGCTCATTGACGCGGGCCAGTGCGATGTCGAAGGGCCGGGACTCCCGCGTGGGCTCCCCGCGCACCAACTGTCCGATATGGCCGCGCAGTTCGCGAAAGCCCACCAGCCAGGAGGCGTCGGCCGCCGCCAGCGACGTACCCGCCGGAACGAGCCCCGATCCGCCGATCCAGGCCCTCAACGGCTCGAGTGAGTCGAACCGTTCCTCGGGATGCGTGGTCGCCAGCAGGTCCAGACAGATCCGCCCGGAGTCGAACCGCAGCTCGTACGAGACCGTGGCCGCGACTGTGCCCAGTGCCATGCTCCTGTCACCGCCTTGAGGTTACCGCCATAGGGGGTCGGTGAGGGTCCGTACCCCTACAGTGCCTCCCCGCACGCGCCGCCGGAACCCCTGGGAGCAC
The DNA here is from genome assembly GCF_014647675.1 of Streptomyces flaveus. Classification (GTDB taxonomy): domain Bacteria; phylum Actinomycetota; class Actinomycetes; order Streptomycetales; family Streptomycetaceae; genus Streptomyces; species Streptomyces flaveus. The sequence continues at coordinate 743,849 of NZ_BMPQ01000001.1, forward strand.
CCCGACGCGGCGGTGTCCGCCCTGGCGGCAGCGTCAGACGTCCGCGTACTTCGAGTCCGCCGCCGGGTCGAGGGCGAGCCGGTAACCCCGCTTGACCACCGTCTGGATCAGCTTCGGCACCCCCAGTGCCGTACGCAGCCGGGCCATCGCCGTCTCGACGGCGTGCTCGTCCCGCCCTGCGCCGGGCAGCGCCCGCAGCAGTTCGGCGCGGGACACGACCCAGCCCGGCCGCCGGGACAGCGCGCGCAGCAGGGACATTCCGGCCGGCGGTACGGGCCGCAGCGCGCCGTCCACCAGCACCGCATGCCCGCGGATCTCCACCCGATAGCCCGCGATGGGCAACGTCCGCGCCCGCGAAGGCAGTTCCTGGCACAGCAGCTGTACGAGGGGACCGAGCCGGAAGCGCTCCGGCTGGATGGTGTCGATGCCCCGGGCCTGCAACGGCAGCGCAGTGACCGGGCCGACGCAGGCCGACAGTACGTCGTGGTTGAGGGCGGCGAGGAGTTCGGGCAGCAGCCCGCGGTCCTCGGCGCGGCCCAGCAGCGAGGCGGCGGCCGGCGCGCTGGTAAAGGTCAGCGCGTCCAGTCCGCGGCAGACCGTGGCGTCGAGCAGCCGGTCGACGGGCGCGATGTCCTCCGGCGGCATCCACCGGTAGACGGGTACGCCGACGACCTCCGCGCCCGAGTCCCGCAGTGCCTCGACGAAGCCGGGCAGCGGCTCGCCGTGCAGCTGGATCGCGATCCGGCGCCCTTCGACCCCTTCCTCCAGCAGCCGGTCGAGCACCTCGGCCATGGACTCGGAGGACGGTGACCACTCCTCGGTGAGCCCCTGGGCCCGAACCGCGCCCTTGACCTTTGGGCCACGGGCGAGCAGTTCGACACCGCGCAGCCGGTCGAGCAGGGCCTCGCCGAGCCCCCATCCGTCGGCGGCCTCGACCCACCCCCGGAACCCGATCGCGGTGGTGGCGACCACGACGTCCGGCGCCTGGTCGATGAGCTGCTTGGTCGCCGCGAGCAGTTCGCTGTCGTCGGAGAGGGGCACGATGCGCAGGGCCGGGGCATGCAGGACGGCGGCACCGCGCCGCTGGAGCAGGGCACCGAGTTCGTCGGCACGGCGGGCCGCCGTCACGCCGACGGTGAATCCCGCGAGGGGTCCGTGTTCGTGTCGGTCTGGTCGCTGCAGTTCCTCGTGCATCAGCTCTCGTCCCGATGTCGATTCATCCCGCACCGGTCTGTCCCGGTCGTGCACCCGCCGTACATCAGCGGTCGACCGAGCCTGTCAACGGCTCGTGACAGGCTCGGTTCCGCTTGATGTCGGTGGTGTTACGTCACACCTTCGCGTAGCTGAGCTGCGACTTCGTCTCGGCGGCGGCGGTGGACTGGCTCTGTGCGGGTGCCTGGCTACGAAGGTATACGGCCCAGGTGACCACGAAGCAGACCGCGTAGAAGGCGAGGAAGCCCACGAAGGCACCAGTACCCGATCCCACGCTCAGGAACGACTGCCGGAAGGCGAGGTTGATGCCGAGCCCGCCGAGCGCACCCACGGCCCCGATGAGCCCCATGGAGGCACCAGAGAGCCGGCGCCCGTAGGAGGCGGCTTCCTCTCCCTCGAGGCCCATGGCGGCGGCCTTGGCCTGGAAGATGCCGGGGATCATCTTGTACGTCGAGCCGTTGCCGAGCCCCGTCAGGATGAACAGCGCGATGAACGCGGTGGTGAACAGGGCCAGCGACTTCGACATCGAGGCGGAGATGATGACGCCGGTCGCGGCGCCCATGCCGACGAAGTTCCACAGCGTGATCTTCGCCCCGCCGTACTTGTCCGCGAGCCAGCCGCCGAAGGGCCGGATCAGCGAGCCGAGCAGCGGGCCGATGAAGGTGACGTACGCGGACTCCAGCGGCGTACGCCCGAACTGCGTCTGCAGGACGAGCCCGAACGCGAAGCTGTAGCCGATGAAGGATCCGAAGGTCCCGATGTAGAGGAAGGACATGATCCAGGTGTGCGCGTCCTTGACGGCCTCCTTGGCCGCGCCGGTGTCGTTCTTCACGGACGAGATGTTGTCCATGTAGAGGGCGCCGAGGACGGTGGCGATGATGATCAGCGGGATGTAGATCCCGAGCAGGACGCGGGGACCGCCACTGGCGCCGATGACGGCGAGACCGACCAACTGCACCACGGGTACGCCGATGTTGCCGCCGCCGGCGTTCAGGCCGAGCGCCCACCCCTTCTTACGCAGCGGGAAGAAGGAGTTGATGTTGGTCATGGAGCTGGCGAAGTTACCGCCACCGACGCCGGCGAGCATGGCGCACGCCAGGAACGTACCGAAGGACGTCCCCGGCTCCATCACGATGAACGCCGCGATCGTCGGGATGAGCAGCATGCTCGCCGAGACGATCGTCCAGTTCCGGCCACCGAAGAGGGCGACGGCGAAGGTGTAGGGGACGCGCACGATGGCGCCGACCAGGGTCGCCATCGACACGATGAAGAACTTGTCGGCGGGGGTGAGCCCGTACTCCGGCCCCATGAAGAGCACCATCACCGACCACAGGGTCCAGATCGAGAACCCGATGTGCTCCGACAGCACGGAGAAGAACAGGTTCCGCCGGGCGACCTTCTCGCCGGTCTCGTTCCAGAAGGTCTCGTCCTCCGGATCCCAGTGCTCGATCCAGCGGCCTCCCCTGCTCGATGCGGGGGCTGTACTAGGGGCTGTCATGACGCCTCCACGGTTCCGGTGCTCAGGTGTCGTACGTGGGGTCCGTACGTGGGGTGATGAGTCCCGAAGGTAGGGATGGCGCGTTTCCGGCCTGTGCCTGTGAGTGACCGCCCGGGAACGTTGCTCTCACGTGGGGGCGGGAGTGGCGGTGAGGTTGGGAGGGGGGACGGGGTGGGTTCGGGGTGCGCCGGGTGGGGTTCTTACGGTGCTGGGTGAGAGTACGTGGGTGGGTGCGGGCGGGTTCAGCACGTGAAACGCCCCGCCTTGTGGGCGGGGCGTCGGTTCGGTGGTGTCGGTTCAGCGCTGAGGGGGTTGGGGCTGGCCATAGGGGTTGTTGGGTTGGGGCTGGGCGTAGGGGCTGGGGGCCGGCTGGCCCGGCTGGGCGCCGTATGGTCCGGGGGCGGAGGCTGGCTGACCGCCGTACGGTCCGGGCGCGGGAGCGTGGGCCTGCGGAGCCGCGTACGGCTGCTGAGGTGCGTAGGGCTGCTGAGGCTGGCCCTGCTGCTGACCGTACGGCTGCCCTGGCTGAACGTACTGCTGCCCCTGCTGCTGGCCGGCGAACGGATTGCCCTGCCCCGCCTGCATGTGCTGCTGACCGCCGAACGGATTCGCGTGCCCCGGAAGCTGCGAGCCCGGAGGCAGATACCGCACCCTCCCCGTCTCATCCGCAACCTGCGCGAACCCGGCGGCCTGCAACCGCGCCGCGAACTTGGCGTTCCGCTTCCGCGTGACGACGAACCCGACACCCAGGATCGCCAGGAGGAGCACCCACGTCCCTATGACGAAGAACACCCCGTCCCCACTGGACCGCGCGACCCCGATGGCCATACCGACGGTGATCCCGATGGCCCCGAACCCCATCCGCTTCTCGGCACTCTTGCCGGTGAGGTCGAAGTTGATCCGAGCCTTGAGCAGCTCCAGCGCATCGGGCACGACGGGAGGCAGCGACTTCCCGTCGCCGGCTTGCGGATACTGGGCCCAGTTCTGCGCGGCCCGAGTCTGAGCCTGCGGACTGGGATCGGGCACGATCAGCATCTTCAGACCGTTGTTCCCAGCCTGCCGCACGTCGGCGTACTGATACCCGAACTGCTCCGCAACGAAGGCAAGCCGAGCAAGCTTCTTCACGGACGCCATGGCACTGGTGAGCTCAACGGGCTCCCCACTGGCCATGAGCCGAAACATCTTCTGCAACTGCCGCTGACTCACGCCAACCCTTCCCCGTACCCATCAATGACCACCTGTTTGCACACGCACCCTATCGGCCACGGGAGTTGGGGCACAGGGCGGCTGGGGGCCTGCACGGGGAGGCTTCCGAGCCTGCACGGGGAGGCCTCCGAGCCTGCGCAGGAAGGCTCACGCACGTCGGTTCCGCTAGCCGGAATCCAGCTAGCCTAAATTCATTACGGCTAGCGGAGCAGCTGTGATCACTCGGCCACCGACTGCTACATCCCGCCCCCTCCCACCTCGAACCACAGCAACTTCCCGGCCCCGCGCCCGAGCAGCCCGTCACCGAGAGGCCAACCGCCCCACGAACTCGCGTACTCCTGCACGAGGAGCAGCCCGCGCCCACCTTCCGCGTCCGCCGGGGCGGGCAGGACGGACGGGACTCGGTCGCCGGGAGGCCTGTCGAAGGGCGCGGGGATGTGCGAGCTGCTGCCCCATACGCCGACCCGCAACCGCTCGTCATCCAGCGCGGTCAGCCGCAGGGAAGCGGGGCCTTTGGTGTGCCGGTAGGCGTTGGTGACCAATTCGGAGGTCAACAGCTCGGTGACGTCGAGGAGTTCGGACATTCCGTGCCCGTTGAGGACGGCCCGCACGGTCATACGTGCGACGCGTGCAGCGCGGGGGTCATGGGGCAGGCGAAGGGCGTACGACCAGGTGTCGGGCGGGGCTACGGTGACCATGAATGCCTCCGGGAAGAAGAGAAAGGGGACTTGAGCTCGCACAACTGCGGCGCCAGGCGGTGTCATTGCCAGGGATGTGGTGCGCTTCCGGCTTATAGGCGGGGGCAGTTGGCGGTACGGTCTTAAGCTAGCGCGAGATTGGAGATACATCTCCCGCAACCGCGATATCCATCACCGATTACCTCGTGTGGGGGACCCCAGCGCCGCAACGCGGCCCGGAAGGAGGCGCCTTGCCACCCACCAGCACCCCGACTCTGCGCCAGAGGCGAATGGGCGCCGAGCTGCGCAAACTCCGCGAGCGAGCTGGCCTGACCGTCACCGGCGCCGCCGCACTGCTCAGCGTCAACCAGGGACGCGTCAGCATGATCGAGACCGGCCGCAGCTCCCTCAGCGCCGACCGTGTCCGCGCCCTGGCACGTTCGTACGACTGCGCCGACGACCAACTCGTCGACGCCATCGCCTCGATGACCGGCCGACGTACCCGCGGCTGGTGGGAGGAGTACCGCGACACGCTCCCCTCCGACCTGCTGGACCTGGCCGAACTGGAGCACCACGCGACCGCACTCCGCGTGGCCGTCACCATCCACATGCCCGGCCTGCTACAGACCACCGAGCACGCCCGAGCGGTGATGCGCGAAGCGGTTCCGCCGCTACGGTCGTACGAGATCGAGCACCGCGTCTCGCACCGAGTGAAGCGCCAAGCCGTCCTCTTCGAGGCAACCCCGACCCCGTACACGGCCATCGTTCACGAGGCGGCGCTGTGTATGGGCTTCGGCGGCCCCGCGATCAGCCGAGGGCAACTCGGCTATCTGCTGGAGATGAGCGAGCAACCCACAATCACCATCCTGGTGATCCCCTTCGGGGAAGCGGGATTCCCGGCATCGGGCCAGCCCATCACCTGCGCCGTCGGCCCGGTGCCAGGACTCGACACGATCGTCCTGGACACAGACCACGGCTGCGAATTCCTCGACGCGGACGCACAGTTGGAGCGCTACCGCTCGGTGCTGGACCGCATGGAATCCCGGGCCCTCCCCGAGCCGAAGTCCCGAGACCTCATCCAGCGCATCGCAAAAGACCTCTGAGGAGCCCCCCATGCCCGAACTAACCTGGCAAAAGTCGTCGTACAGCGCCGAAGCAGCCAACTGCCTCTACGTCGCCGCTACTTCCTCCGGAACGATCCACCTCCGCGAAAGCGACGAACCCGAAGTCACCCTCATAACGACTGGTCCTCGCCTAGGCGAACTGATACGAACCCTAAAAACCCAACTATCCCCACGTGTTGCGTGAACGATTGAAGGGGTGGGGCCTCCCGCTCCTTCATCGCATCAATCACCGACAGGCAAGGCGTGTCCTCGATGTCGAGCGGGGCGCCAGCGTCCGGCACCGGTGGGTGTGGCGCGAGAATGTGACAGTCGGGCGGGAGAGTGTCACATCCTCACGGGGAAGCCCTCAGGTCCGCTGGCGCGCCGGCTCCCCGCTCGCCTGCCATTCCTGAACCGGAATGACGCTATCCACTCTCGGCCCCGCCCGGCCAACCGTCCCCTCGGAGGGGGACAGTTGGCTGCGGCATGGGTCCGTCACCGCGGTCAGCGATTGACGGCCTGGATCTCCTGCACGATCACGTCCTGCTCGGCACCGAACTCGCCGTCCGGCAGTGGCTGTTCCGCATCGACACCCGTGCCGACCCAGGAGATCTCCCACGTGACCGTGGCCGTGAGCGGGTACGAGCCGTCGCCCGAGGAGCGCAGGTACTTCACGCCGCAGGGAGGCGTCTCGTCGGCCTTGCCCTTGGCATACGGCTCGCCAATCCTGCCGTTGTTGATCTCGCACTCGCCGGAGGCGGGGTAGGTCTCCGCATCCTCGGTACCCGGGTCGATCTTCAGAGAGACCGGCACGGCGGTCGTGGTCGCCTCAATGTCCAGCACAGGAACGGACGCGGTGACCGAGACCGGCTTGAAGTCGGCACCATCCAGCCACGCCCAGGTCGGCAGATTGACCTTGGTCGTGCCCTCGGGCGCCAGCGTCACCTCGGTGCCGGGCACCTGGATCTCGGCGTACGCGAGCTGGGCGAGGATCTCGGGAGTGACGGCGTTCTCGATGTCGGCCGGCGGAGGGTCGCCCTCGTCCACCCAGAACGGGGGTTCCTCGCATTCGTTCCAGCCGGGCGGGTAGTCCTCGTCGACGTACGCGTCCCAGAAATAGCCCTCGCCGGTCTTGTCCTTGTTGAAGTCCTTGTACGGCTCGCCGTTGACGTACCGGTTGCGCTGCTCACTGTCCCAGCCGCTGCCGGTCGACCCGGCTTCCCAGATCGGCTCCATCTGCTTCTGGAGCTGCTCCGGCGTGTACTTCGGGGCGTACCAGCAGGGGGGCGGGGTCCAGGACGTGGTGGAGGTGACTGGTCCGACCGAACCGCCGCTGCCGTTCTTCGAGCGGTCGAACACGACGCCGCCGGCCGTCGCCGAGAGCGTGCCGTCGTCACTGGCGTTGCCTTTCGGACCCGTAGTCCCAGGCGGGTTCTGGGTGCCCGGCAGCTCATCAGCATGCGCCGCTCCTGGAAACAAAAGAAGCGGTAGGAGCGTGCCGATGGAAGCCGCTGCCGAACCCATTGCCAACTTGTGTGTCACGGTTGGCATTTGTCACTCCCCCTCTGAGACACGATCTTCTGAATCACCCATACGCCCTTGTCGTTCCTCTTGAGCGACGTGTGGTAGATGACGTAGCTCTTTGCAGTGACCTTGGTCTTCTCGACCTTGTTTGTCTTGAGGTACTTGGCGTACGCCTTGCCCTGGTCCTCGCAGTAGCTGAAGGAAGCAGTCCCGTCGTCGTCGACGTTCAGGACTGGTTCGTAGAAGCGGTAGACGCCGGTGGTCCGAGCCTTCTGGTCCACGTAGTTCTGAATGAACTCCTGTGTCCCGAAAGCCGCCTCCCCCTCGTAGTAGAAGAGATACGCCTTGTCGAGCGCGTCCTGGTTGGCGATGGCCATGTCCACCGCCTTGATGGACTGCTCGGTGTCGGACAGGATCGCGTCCTTTTCCTTGTCGCCGGTCTTCGGCCACTCGAACGTGTACTTAAGATCCGACGGCAGCTCGATCTTCGGCCGGCCTGCGGATTCCGTCGCGCTCGCGCTCGGTGACGCCGACTCCTCGCTGCCGGTATCGGCACCCGCGATCTTGTCGTTGCCCTTGGAACTGTCGCTGTCGCCGCCGCCACAGGCGGACAGCGTCAAAGCCGCAGCGGCGGTCAGCGTGATCGCTGCGAGCAGAGTGGGGCGGCGGTTCACTGACGACTCCCGGTGGGGCGAGGGTTGACATGAGCGGAGTAACGCTATCGATGCGGCGGTGGTGACACCAGAGCGAATTACTTCGACGGCGGCGCCGTACGGGCTCCAAAGCGCCCATAAGCTCACCAAGTGACAGTCAGGAGGCTTCTATTGAGTGACCTCCGGAAAGCGGCGCCATCGCCGCCTTGGCCAGTGCAAACCGTCGGACGGCGTCATCCCCACCTGGCTCGGTCTTCAACGAAGCGGACACAGCTCAGTAACAGACAGCGTCAGGGCTGGCACTTCGCACTCCCCCTCTGCGAATCGAGCTTCTCGACCGCCCAGACGCCGTGGTCGTTCTTGCGCAACTGGAGGGCGTAGAACACATAACTGTTCTTGGTGACAGCCGTCTTGTTGACCTTCTTCGGCTTCAAGTACATGTCGTACGCCTTGGCTTGGTCCTCGCAGTACACAAGCGAGGCACTGCCGGCGTCACTCACGTCGACGGTCGCGTTGTAGTAGCGAGAGGTACCGGTAGTGCGTGATCGCCCCAACCAAGACAGCGAGGTCAGATCGCTGATGAGACGTCTGGCCGACCGCGCCTACGGGTGCGTGTCCGTGATCGCGATGACCTTGTCGAGGTGGTCCAGGGCGGCCTGCAGGTCGTCGATCTTGGCCTGGATGCGCTCGCGCTCGGCTCGCAGCATGGCTCGTTGCTCGGCGTCGGTGTGCCCGGCGTCCCAGCACGGCAGGAGTTCGGTGATCCTTCGGCTGGTGAGGCCGGCGGCGAACATCTGCTGGAAGAAGCGGACCAGGGGGATGGCGTCCTGCCGGTACAGGCGCTGGCCGGACGGGCTGCGCTCCGCGATGAGCAGCCCTTGCTGCTCGTAGTAGCGCACGGCGCGCACCGAGACGCCGGCACCCCGTGCCACCTCGCCGATGCGGATCAACCGCTCGGCCGCGGCCACTGTGACAGTCATGGTGATTCCTCTCACCCCTAGGCCTGACGACCAGCACTTGCCTCTGACGCTAGCGTCAGGTTTTAGCGTACCGGCCATGGACATCAACAACTCCGTCGCCCTTGTCACCGGAGCCAACCGCGGCCTGGGCCGCGCCTTCGCCCAGCGCCTGCTCGAACGGGGCGCCCGCAAGGTCTACGCGACGGCCCGCCGACCCGAGACCGTGGACCTGCCCGGGGTCGAGGTGCTGCCCCTCGACATCACCGATCCCGCATCCGTGAGGGCCGCCGCCGAGGCCGCCCCGGACGTCTCGCTCCTCATCAACAACGCGGGAATCAGTACGGGGACCGACCTGGTGACCGGTTCGCTGGACGCGGTGCGGCTCGAGCTGGAGACCAACATGTTCGGCCACCTGGGAATGAGCCGGGAGTTCGCGCCGGCGCTCGCCAGGAACGGCGGGGGCGCGATCGTCAACGTCCTCTCCGCCGTGTCGTGGTTCGGGATCAAGGGCGCCAATGCCTACCACCTGAGCAAGGCCGCCGCCTGGGCCATGACCAACGGCGTCCGCCTGGAGCTCGCCGAGCAGGGCACGCTCGTCACAGCGGTACACCTCGGCCTGGCCGACACCGACATGGCGGCGGGCTGGCCCGTGGACAAGATCGCTCCGTCGGACCTGGCCGACGCGGCGCTCGACGGTGTCGAGGCGGGCTCCGCCGAGGTCCTCGCCGACCAGTGGAGTCGGGACGTCAAGTCCCGTCTGCCGCTGGCGCCGGAAGAGTTCAACGCCGCAATGGACCGCGCCCTGGCGGCGCTGATGGCGGCCTGAGGGGCCCCTCGGGCTGCACGGACTTCGGTCGGCTGCTTCTCCATCGGTCTCTCGAAGTCGGTCTCTCGAACTCCTCTGCTTGAGGTTGAACTCGTGGTGTCGTGTCGCTGATCAGGCGGGTCCGATGGTCAGGCCGGTCTCGGCGAGGCAGCCGCCTATGAGGTGACTGCGGTACTGAATGAGACGTAAGCCGCGTCGGATGCGCTGGTCGAGGTGTTCGGGGGTACTGAAGGCGACGTTGGAGAGCCATCCGCGTCGCAGGAGAGACCAGATGCCTTCGACGGGGTTGAGGTCGGGTGCGTAGGGCGGCAGGTGGTAGATGGTCAGCCACTCTCGGGCCGCCGAGCTGCTGCCGTTCGGCGGTCAGCCCGCCCCCTTGCGGATACCGCGGCCGACGGCCAGCCGTCAGCCCCTACGACACCACGAGTTCAACCACAGTAGTTAGTCAGGGTCTGTCTCTCTGATCACGAGAGGAGAGACAGACCCGGCCGGGACGATCCGTCCCCACCCCCGCTCAACCGACCGCCGGCATCGTTTGGGCGTTGCCGCACTAGGAGAACCGGACCTCCTGGTCGAGGTCGAAGCCACCGCGGTCCTCGCATAGCCGCAGCTACCGCGCCCGGGCCCGCCCTCGCGACCCAGATCCAGACCCCGACCGCCCCCGACTCCCGCCCTTCTTCGCCCCATCCGGCCAAAGCCGAGGCGCCCGCTTCGCCGCCAAGTCCTCGACCCACCCCACGCCCACGATCATCAGGCCGATCAACGGCCATACCAGGACGAACATCCAGAGGGTGTACGTCGTGGTCAGGGCGTCGCTCAAGGAATCGTCCATGAAGGGAAGTTCGTAGAAGCGGTCCAGGAGAGGGACCGTCGCCATGATCAGCAGGTTGTGCCAGAGGTAGATCGTCACTGCGCGGTTGTTGGAGAGCGTGATCAGCCTGTCCCAGCGGGCCAGGCGGCCCGGAAGGGTCTGCCAGGACGGGGAGTACTGGAGCAGGATCGCGACGAAGCCCAGGGACCAGGTGGCCTGGGCCAGGGGGATGTCGTTCAGGTTCCAGCCGTCGGGGCCCAGGTGGCCCGAGGCCCACCACAGGCCGAAGGCCATCAGGAGGGAGGCGACGGAGACCACCGCGTAGCGCGGGATCTTCTTCAGTACGCCCTCCTGGTGGGCCATGCCCAGGATCCAGCAGCTGCCGTAGACCGCGAAGTCCGTTACCGCGTTGCCCGTTTCGCCGGGGATCTCCACAAGTCCCGTGCCTACCACCGCCGTCAGCGCCAGCGGGGCCAACAGTGTTGCCCACGGGACCCGGCGGAACGCCCACAGCAGCAGCGGGGAGGCGATCACGAACCAGAGGTACGCGCGCAGGTACCAGAGCGGGCCCGCTGCCTGCTCCGCCCAAGTCTGTTCCAGCACGCCCGACTCGGAGCCGATCTGCCACGGGTAGGGCGGGGCGCCGATCGGGATGACGTAGTTGACCAGGCCCAGCCAGCCCAGGCCGCCGTCGTCCTTGGACGGGTTCCAGCCGCCCACGAACATCATCGCGAGCACGACCGCGCTGAACGCCCAGAGCGGCGGCAGCAGTCGGCGGACACGGCCGCGGATCACACCCCACGCCGGGCGGCTCAGCGAGCGCGCCATCAGGGCGCCCGCCAGCGCGAACATCACGCCCATCGACGGGAAGACAACCGTCAGCCAGGCCCAGCCGAAGATGTGGTAGACGACCACGCGGACCAGGGCGATGGAGCGGAGAAGATCGAGATAGCGGTCACGGCCCGGACGGGTCGGCGACGGTTTGGTCGATGCCTTGGTCCTGGTATCGGACGGGGCCTCGGCGGCCAGTACCGCTGCCGCCTCCGGCACCTCCCGCAGAGGCTGCGTCTCCTCCCACCTCTGCTGCGGAACCGCCTGCGTGGCCTGGGCCTGGGGAGCGTGCGGAACGTACCCATTCCCGTACGACTGCCCGGGCATCTCCCCGTACGACTGTCCGGGTGTCTCCCCGTACGACCGCCCGGGCATCTCCCCGTTCGGCTGCCCGTACGTCTCCTCATACGACGTCCAGTACGAGTTCTCGTACGGCGACGCACCCGCCCCCGTGCCCTCCCCCGTGTCCGCCCCTTCTCTGTACCCCTGCGTCATCCCACCGGCCTCCGCTCATCCCCACGCGCCGCCCGCTGCCCGGGCACCGCACCAGGAGCCGAGCCGCCCGGCGCCGACCCCACCACCCCCGTGCGCCGCAGCTTCTGCCAGCGCAGCCGGCCGCCGGTGAGGGCGGTGATCCAGGACTGGAGGAGGACGACGTACATGAGCTGGCGGTAGAGGAGCTGCTGCAACGGCAGCGAGATGAGATGGGTCATGCGTTCGCGGTCGAGGCGAAAGGCGTACGCCGCGCAGACCGCCTGGATGGCCAGGACGCCCAGCCAGGCGCCGATCGTCTTTCCGGTGGGGCCGAAGACGAGGCCGTACAGGAGGAACACGTCGATCAGGGGGGCCAGCAGCGGTGCCACCACCATGAACAGGGAGACCAGCGGCATGCCCACGCGGCCGAAGCGGCCTGAGGGGCCCTTCTCGATGATCGAGCGGCGGTGCTTCCAGATCGCCTGCATCGTGCCGTACGACCAGCGGTAGCGCTGGGACCACAGCTGCTGGACGGATTCCGGTGCTTCGGTCCAGGCGCGGGCGTTCTCCGCGTACACGACGCGCCAGCCGTCGCGGTGCATCGCCATCGTGATGTCCGTGTCCTCGGCGAGCGTGTCGTCGCTCATGCCGCCGACGCGTTCCAGGGCGGAGCGCCGGAAGGCTCCGACCGCGCCCGGGATGGTCGGCATGCAGTTCAGGATGTCGTACATACGGCGGTCGAGGTTGAAGCCCATCACGTACTCGATGTGCTGCCAGGCTCCGATGAGGGAGTCCTTGTTGCCGACCTTCGCGTTGCCGGCCACCGCGCCCACGCTCGGGTCGGCGAAGGGCTGGACGAGTTCGCCCACCGTCGCCGGTTCGAAGACCGTGTCGCCGTCCATCATCACGATGAGGTCGTAACGGGCGTTGGCGATACCGCGGTTGAGCGCGGCGGGCTTGCCCGCGTTGAGCTGGCGCACGACGCGTACGTTCGGCAGGCGCAGGCCCTCCACGATGCGGGCCGTGCCGTCGCTCGAACCGTCGTCGATGACGATGACCTCGATGGGATGCTCGCTGGCCATCAGCGAACGCACCGTGTTCTCGATGCACTTGGCTTCGTTGTACGCGGGGACCAGCACCGACACCGGTTCGGTGATCGGTCCGCGGGGGCCCCAGCGGAAGTCCTTGCGGCGTACCCGGCGGGCGTGGACGACGGAGAGCAGGAGCATCAGGCCGAAGCGGACGAAGACCAGGACACCGATGATCGCGAGGCCGACGACGAGGACGCTGGTGATCTTCTCCGAGGCCTGGACCGCGTACACCCACGCCTTGCCCTTCCACAGCTCGAGGCCGGTGACCTTGGTGTGGGCGCTCTGTGCGCCGAGAGCCTTGGTGAGGTTCTCGAACCGGTAGCCCTTGTCCTTCATCTGGGGCAGGAACTTGTCGAGCGCGGTGACGGTCTGCGAGCGGTCGCCACCGGAGTCGTGCATCAGGACGATCGCGCCCTTGCCGCCCTTGGGCGTGGCGTTGCGGATGATCTCGTCGACGCCGGGCCTGCGCCAGTCCTCGCTGTCGGCGTTGTTGACGATGGTGATGTAGCCCTGGCTTCCGATGTACTCGGTGACCGGCCAGGTCTTGTTGTCCATGGCGCCGGCGGAGGAGGAGTACGGCGGCCTGAAGAGCGAGGAACGGATGCCCGCCGCGCCCGCGAGCGCCAGCTGGTTCTGGGAGAGCTCCCAGTCGATGCGGCGCTTGGACTGGAGGGAGAGGTCGGGGTGGTTGAAGGTGTGCAGGCCGATCTCGTGGCCCTCGTCGACCATGCGCTGGACGAGGTCCGGATAGCGCGAGGCCATGGTGCCGGTGATGAAGAACACCGCGTGCGCGTCGTGCTTCTTCAGCACGTCGAGGATCTGGGGTGTCCACTCGGGGTGCGGACCGTCGTCGAAGGTGAGGACCATACGACGCTCCAGTACGTCCCGGCTCTCGGTGCCGTCACGACGGGTGTCGATGACCGGGCCGCCCTTCAGGACCTCCTCCGGGACCCGGTCGGACGCCGCGGGGGAATTGATGCGGTAGTCCGCGAGGATCTCGCTGTGGACGAAGCCGCGCAGCATCAGCATCGCCATCAGGGCGACGAGGATGAGCGAGGGCAGCAGGTAGCGCATGGGCAGGCGACGACGACGTACTGCGCCGGAGGCCTTGGTGCGACGGCTGGAGCGAGATGCCATCAGAGGATGATCTCCGGGGAAGACGGGGCGGGGGGCTGCTCGATGACATCGACCGGATCGACGTCGATCACGCCGATCGGCTCGACGTCGATGACGCCGATCGGGTCCACGGGGTTCACGCCGCCCGCCGGCGGCGCGCCGGCGACGGGGTCACCCTCTGCCGGGGGATCGGCCGGGGGGTCCTCGCTCGGCACCGGGTCCGGGTCCGGAGTCGGTGTCGTGGGCTCAACGGTGGGGTCGTCGGTGGGGTCGGGCTCGGCCGGCGGGTCGTCGGTCGGGTCCGGCTCCGTGGCAGGGTCCGAGGGCTTGGGCTCGGTGGGCTCGTCCGACTCCGAGGGGCTGGCCGATGTACTCGGCAAGGGGTCGACGCCCGGTACCGAGGGCGTACCGGGGTCGACCGTCGGGTTCAGCCCGGAGCCGGGGTTCGCCGTGTCGGACGGTTCCGGGGACGCGGGCGGCAGCGTCGGGGATTCGACCCTGCTGGCCGGCTTGTCCTCCTTGCCCGGCACCGGGAGCCAGGGCGCGCTGGAGTTGCCCGACAGCAGCGTGGCGACGATGACGACGGCGTACACCGCGCAGGCGATGCCGACGGCCATGCCGATACGGCGGTATCTGCGGCTGCGTCGGCCCGTCTCGTCGACGAAGACCGGGCCGTCCGTACCCTCCTGGACGCCCTGCGCACCCCGAGGCCTCTTGGCCTGCTGGACCAGCCAGTCCTCCAGGTGCGCGCCGGCGACGTCGAGCTGGACCGTGACCTCGTCCGGGTCATGAGCATGCTCGAACTCCGGAACGGGTGGCGGGGCGAACTGCCGGGTCTCGCCTATGTCTCGGCTGTCGCCTGAGGGCCAGCCGTCGCCGCTGTCCTGCTCATCGCCTATGTGACGGTCGTTGTCGCTGTCGTCGCCGTCTCGGCTGTCTCGCTGTTTGGGCATGGATATATCGCCAGAACCATCATGAAACGAATCCCCCGCATCTACACGGGTCGACGGATCGGCTCCGCCTCTGTTCGGCCGGTCGGTATGCCCTCCAGCCAGTTGGGCGTTTTCCCGCCACTTTTCCACGCGCACGTACGTCCCCCTACGGAACTGATCGGGCGCGTACGAGTCCGGGCACTACGTACCTGTTTGTCCGGATCGAGTCCCCACCCGATCCAGGCGCCCCCCTATTACCACACTGCACCCGGCCCATGAATGTATCGCACGTGGGAGTTGTGTGCGGTCCACGTGTCAGGTGCGTTGCGTCATGATGCGCTCATCCGTGGCCGGAATCCACCCATCGGCCGGCCGCCGGAGCCACCCCTCCGCCTCCGCCAGCTCCGAGGCAGCGGCACGGAGCGCCTCCATCGCCGGGTGCAGCAGCCCTTTTTTCCACACGAGTGACACAGGCGACAGGGGTACGGGATCGACGAGAGGCCTCTGTATCGATTTGGGCATGGCCGGAAAATCCACCACCACCAGGACGGGGTTCCGCCACTTGGCCATGACCCGCTGGAACTCCTGGGCCCCTACGGCGAGCGGCGCGGGCGGCGCGATTTCGATGCCGCGCCCCTCGAAGAGCTGCCGGGCCAGGTCGGTCCACTCCGGCGTACGGGGGTTTCCGGCACCGGCGTACACGCGCTCACCCGCCAGCGCGTCCAGCGGGACAACGTCCAGGTCAGCGAGCCGATGCCCCTCGGGCAGCACGATCGCCATCGGCTCGTACCGTACGGGCTGCTGCTCCAGGCGTTCGCGGATCGCCGGGTCCAGGCCCGCGAACCGGCCGAAGGACGCGTCGAGCCGGCCGGCGAGCAGTTCGGCCGCGGCGCCGGTGAGGCCGCTCTCGAAGCGGGCCATCAGCTCGCAGTCGGGGGCGAGTTCGCGGGCCCGCGGCAGGATGCGCTCGCCGACCAGACCCGGGCTGTTCACATCCACGAGCAGGGGGCGTTCGGCGTCCGCGGCCCGCCCGAACTCGGCGAGCAGCGCGTCCTGTGCCTCCAGCACGCGGCGCGCGTACGGGAGCAGCCGCTCACCGTCGGCGGTGAGCGCGACCCGCCGCGTATTGCGTACGAAAAGGTCCGCCTTCAACTCCCGTTCCAGGCGCCGGACATCACGGCTCAGGGCTTGCTGGGCGACGTACAGCCGGGCGGCGGCGCGGGTGAAGTGGAGCTCCTCGGCGACGGTGAGGAAGGCGCGGAGGAGTCGGGGGTCGACCGCACCGGGACCAGGGGAAGACGGCATCCGGCGAACTTACAACTCAGATGCGTCAATCGGTACGGAGTAGGTGTTGGACCGCTGGTCAGGGCAGCGGCGACGGTTGATTCATGCCGCAACAGCCACCCGAGACACGTCCCGAGATATGTACGGACGCTCCCGCGCAGCCACAGCCGGAACCAGAGCCCCGGCCCCGCAACCCCTATCTCCGTCTCTTCACCATCCCCGGCACCCGTGCGTTCACGATCGGGAACCTGATCGCTCGCCTCCCCATGGGCATGTTCAGTATCAGCGCCGTCATCATGATCGCGGGAACGCGGGATTCGTACGCCCTTGCCGGCGCCGTGACGGCGACCGGACTGGCGACGACGGCCGTCGTCGCGCCCTGGACGGCGCGCCTTGTCGACCGTTACGGGCAGGCGCGGATCGCCGTGCCCGCGACGGCGATCGCGGCGCTGGGCTCGCTCGCGCTGCTGCTCTGCGTGCGTTACGGGGCGCCCGACTGGACGCTCTTCGCCGCGTACGCCGCGACGGCCACGACGCCCAACACCGGAGGCATGTCGCGGGCTCGCTGGGCCCATCTGCTGAAGGGCGATCCGGCGGGCCTGCACACCGCGAACTCCTTCGAACAGGCCGCGGACGAGCTGTGTTTCATGCTCGGGCCGGTGCTGGCCGCGTTCCTGTGCGGGACGTTCTTCCCGGAGGCGGGCACGCTGGTCGGGGTGGTGCTGATGCTGACGGGCGTACTGGTCTTCGCCGCCCAGCGAGCCACGGAGCCACCGGTGCGGGGTCGTCCTCGTACGACCGCGAAATCCCCGCTGCGCGCACCCGGCATGCCCCCTCTGCTGATCGGGTTCCTCGCCACCGGCGCCGTCTTCGGGTCGATGGAGGTGGTCACGATCGCGTTCGCTGATGCACACGGGAACAGGTCGGCGGCGGGTGTGATCCTCGCGCTCCAGGCGGCCGGTTCGGGCGCGGCCGGCCTGCTGTACGGGGTGCTGAAGCCGGCGGGACCGGCCGAGCGGCGCTATCCGTGGAGCCTCGCCACGATGGCCGTCCTCATGTCGGGCCCTCTGCTGGCCGCCACGCTCACGGGGTCGCTGGTGGTCCTCGCCGGTGCGCTGCTGGTGGCCGGGATGGCGACGGCTCCGACGATGGTCACGGCCATGACGCTGGTCCAGCACCGCACGCCCGAGGGCCGGTTGAACGAGGGGATGACGCTGGCGGTGACGGGGTTGCTGGGCGGGATCGCGTGTGGTTCGGCGGTCGGTGGGTGGGTTGTGGAGCGGGTGTCGGCCGCCGCTGGGTACGGGGTCCCGGTCGCGGCGGCTGCGGTCGCTCTGCTGATCGCGCTCATGACGAGGCGACGGGATTGTCAGACCCTCGTCCTAGGGTGACCACCATGGACATCACGGACGCGGGCCAGGTCCGCCTTGAGCCCTGGTCGGAAGACGACTTCTGGCTGCTCCAGAGGACCAACAGCCCTGAGATGACGGCGCACTTGGGCGGCCCCGAGAGCGAGGAGAAGCTTGCCTCGCGGCATCAGCGCTACCTCGGCCCCGATCGGGGGCAGATGTACCGGGTCACGCTGGCGGACACCGGAGAGACGGTGGGCTCGATCGGCTTCTGGGAGCGGGTGTGGCACGGCAGGGCGGTGTGGGAGACGGGGTGGGCCGTGTTGCCCGAGTTCCAGGGGCGGGGGCTCGCGGCGAAGGCTGCCCGTGCGGTCGCCGAAGCGGCGCGGGCTCTCCGGGAGCATCAGTACCTGCATGCGTTTCCGAGCGTGGACCATCCCGCGTCGAACGCGGTATGCCGTCGGGCCGGGTTCGAGCTGCTGGGTGAGGCCGAGTTCGAGTACCCGAAGGGCCACTGGATCATGTCGAACGACTGGCGGATGGATCTCGGCAGAGGCTGAAGAGGAAGAAGAGGAAGAGGCTGACGACCGAACGCCACCCCCACTTCACGCCAATCCACGCCCACCCCATTGACGCGCCCGCAGCCCCCACATACCTTCCCTCGTCGAAGCGCTTCGACATCACGTGTCGAAGCGATTCGATGAACGCTGCGTGATGTCCCGATACCCATCCGACTCCCCTGGAGGCACTGGATGTTGACGGCACGAAGGCGTGTGGTGGCGGTGGCCGCGGCGGCTCTGAGCGGAGCCCTGCTGCTGGCCTCCTGCGGCGACTCGGACAGTGGGTCTTCCGATGGGAAGACGCTGAAGCTGTGGCACTACGAAGCACCGAACAGCGCGATGGGCGTGGCCTGGGCCGAGGCCATCAAGGAGTTCGAGAGGACGCATCCGGGCGTCAAGGTGGAGTTCGAGGAGAAGGGCTTCGAGCAGATCCAGAAGACGGCCCCGATGGTCCTCAACTCGGACGACGCCCCCGATGTCATGGAGTACAACAAGGGCAACGCGACGACCGGCCTCCTCTCCAAGCAGGGGCTCCTCACCGATCTCACCGGCGAGGCCACCAAGCGCGGCTGGGACAAGAAGCTCAGTGCCGGCGTGCGCACCACCAGCCAGTACAGCGCCGACGGCGTGATGGGTTCCGGCAACTGGTACGGGATTCCCAACTACGCCGAGTACGCGATGGTGTTCTACAACAAGGACCTCTTCAAGAAGCACGGCATCGCGGAACCCACCACCCTCGACGAACTCACCGCCGCCATGGACAAGTTCGTCGACGAGGGCGTCACCCCGCTCGCCAACTCCGGTGCCGAGTACATAGCCCACCAGTATCTCTACCAGCTCGCGCTCACCAAGGCGGACCGCGCCTGGGTCGACAGGTTCGAGCTCTACAAGGGCAAGACGGACTTCCACGACGCCGCCTGGACGTACGGCGCGGAGACCTTCGCGGACTGGGTGAAGAAGGGCTACATCAGCAAGGACTCCACCAGCGCGAAGGCCGAGGACGCGGGCACCGCCTTCATCGGCGGCAAGAATCCCATCCTGTTCTCCGGCAGTTGGTGGTACGGCCGCTTCGTCGCGGAGAACAAGTTCGACTGGGGCACCTTCCTGTGGCCGGGCTCCGAGATGACCCTCGGCTCCGGCGGCAACCTCTGGGTCGTCCCCAAGGGCGCCAAGAACAAGGAACTGGCGTACGACTTCATCGACATCACCATGTCGGAGAAGATCCAGAACCTGCTCGGCAACAAGGGCGGCGTACCGGTCGCCGCCGACACATCCGCCATCACGGACCCGCAGGCCAAGACGCTGATCAGCAACTTCGACTCGCTGACCCAGAAGGACGGTCTGGCCTTCTATCCCGACTGGCCCGTCCCCGGCTTCTACGACGTCCTCGTCTCCGAGACACAGAAGCTGATCACGGGCAGCGCGTCGCCGGACGACTACCTCACGGCGCTTCAGGAGGCCTACGACAAGGACGTACCGAAGCAATGACGGTGACCGTCGAACGGGGCGGGCGGGTCGTCGAAAAGCACTCCGGGACCAGGCACCCGCGCCGCCCCCGTGACTCGTACGCCCTGTTCCTGCTCCCCGGAGTGCTCGCCTTCCTCGCGGTCGTCGTCGTGCCGTTCCTGATGAACACGGGGGTGAGCTTCACCGACTGGCAGGGCGTGGGCTCCCCGGAGTGGTCCGGGCTCGCCAACTACCGCGAGCTGATGGACGACAGCGAGTTCTGGGCCTCGTTCCGGCACAGCCTCTTCATGGTCGTCGCCATGGCGGCCGTACCGACGGTCATCGGACTCGTCCTCGCCGCCGCCCTGTTCGACTTCGTCGGCAAGCACTTCGGGACGAAGACGGCCGCCGTGCTGCGCGCCTGCTTCTACCTCCCGCAGGTGCTGCCGATCGCGGTCGCGGGCATCGTGTGGAGCTGGATCCTGGCTCCGGAGAACGGTTCGCTGAACGAGCTCCTGAAGGCCGTCGGTCTCGAGAGCTTCCAGCAGGACTGGCTCGGCGACCCCGACTTCGCGCTCTACAGCGTCATGGGCGTCATGGTCTGGGTGCAGATCGGCTTCCCGCTGGTCGTCTTCATGTCCGGACTCCAGCGCGTGGACCCGCAGTTGTACGAGGCCGCCGAGCTGGACGGCGCCGGATGGTGGCGGCGGTTCTGGCACATCACGCTGCCGCAGATCCGCCCCGAGATCTACGTCGTCCTCCTCTGGTGCACGATCGCCGCGCTCAAGGTCTTCGGCGCGGTGTACGTGCTCACCAAGGGCGGTCCTGGCGGGGAGACCAATGTGCCGTCGTACTTCTCCTTCACCACGTTCTTCGAGAAGACGCAGGTGGGCTACGGCGCCGCGATCTCGACCGTACTGACCGTGATCATCCTGGCGCTGGCCCTGGTCGGCCTCAAGCTCCAGACCCGCGCGGAGGACGCCGAGGAAGGGCTCATCCGATGACGACAGCCATACGCCGCTATCCCGTCCTCGTCGCCCTCGTCATCGCCGCCGCCTTCATGGTGCTGCCGTTCGTGATCGTCACGGTCAACGCGGTGAAGTCACCGGCCGAGTACTCGGCGAACGGCCCCCTCAGCCTTCCCGAAGGCCTCTATCTCGACGGCCTGAAGGACTTCTGGGAGCGCGTCGACTTCGGGCAGAAGCTCGTCAACTCGGTCCTGATCAGCGGCAGTGTGGCCGTAGGGGCCGCCGTGCTGTCCGTCCTCAACGCGTACGCGATCGGCATCGGCCGGATCAAGGGCCGCACCTGGGTGCTGGCGTTCTTCGTGCTCGCGAACATGCTGCCGCAGGAGGCGCTGGTCTACCCGATCTACTACCTGAGCAAGGAAGCCGGCATCTACGACACCCGGTTGAGCGTGATCATCGTGTTCACGGTGATCCAGGCGGCCTTCGGTACGTATCTGCTGTCGTCGATTCTCGGACAGTTCCCGCGCGAGATCATCGAGGCCGCCCGGATCGACGGGGCGAACAAGTGGCAGGTCCTGTGGCGAATCGTCGTCCCCGTCAGCCGGCCGACCATCGGCGTACTGCTCGTCCTCTTCTTCATCTGGACCTGGAACGAGTTCCTGCTGCCGCTGGTCATGTTGATCTCCAACGACAACCAGACCGTGTCGGTCGCGCTCGGTGTGCTCCAGGGCCAGCGCCTGATGGACGCCACGATGACGAACGCCGCCGCCCTGCTCGGCGTACTGCCCGCCATCGTCTTCTTCCTCGTCTTCCAGCGGACGCTCACCCGCGGCATCGCCGTGGGAGCGGTCAAGTAAGGGGTGTGCCCGTGAAGTTCAGCGACGGCTACTGGCTGCTGCGCGAGGGGGTGACCGCGGCCCATCCGGTCGAGGTCCTCGATGTCGCCGCCGAGCAGGGCACGTTGGAGATCCACGCGCCGACCCAGCCCATCCGCCACCGCGGCGACCTGCTGAAGGGACCGGTCGTGACGATCAGCGCGCATGCGCCGATGCCCGACGTCATCGGCGTGACGTTCACCCACTTCGAGGGCGAGGAGCCGCGCGGCCCTCAATTCGAGGTGAGCAAGGAAGAGTTCGCGGCGGTCGCCTCGTACGACGACGAGTACGCGACCCTCACCGCGGGCGCCCTGTCCGTCAAGGTCTCCCGCGACGGCCCCTGGCACATCGACTTCCTCGCCGACGGCCGCACCCTCACCAGCAGCGGCCGCAAGGGCATGGGCATCATGCGGGACGCCGAAGGCGGCCACTATCTGCGGGAACAGCTGAACCTCGGCGTGGGCACGAACGTCTTCGGCCTCGGCGAGCGCTTCGGGCCGCTGGTCAAGAACGGCCAGGTCGTCGACATGTGGAACGCCGACGGCGGCACGGCCACGGAACAGGCGTACAAGAACGTCCCGTTCTATCTGACGGACGCGGGCTACGGCGTCTTCGTCGACCATCCGGGGCGGGTGTCGTTCGAGGTGGGCTCGGAGACGGTGTCCCGGGTTCAATTCAGCGCCGAAACACAGCAGTTGACGTACTACGTCATCTACGGCCCGACACCCAAGGACATCCTCCGCAAGTACACGGCACTCACCGGCCGCCCGGCCCTGCCGCCCGCCTGGTCGTTCGGGCTGTGGCTGTCGACGTCCTTCACCACCTCGTACGACGAGGCCACCGTCACCTCCTTCATCGAGGGCATGCGGGAACGCGAACTCCCCCTTTCCGTCTTCCACTTCGACTGCTTCTGGATGCGCGAGTTCAACTGGTGCGACTTCCAGTGGGATCCGCGGGTCTTCCCCGACCCGGAGGGCATGCTCAAGCGGCTCAAGGAACGCGGACTGCACATCTCCGTATGGATCAACCCGTACATCGCGCAGCGCTCGCCGCTCTTCGCGGAGGGCAAGGCCCTCGGCCATCTGCTGAAGAAACCGGACGGCAGCGTCTGGCAGTGGGACCTGTGGCAACCAGGCATGGCACTGGTCGACTTCACGAGCCCGGCCGCCCGCGACTGGTACGCCTCGAAACTGGAGGCACTGCTCGCGCAGGGCGTCGACTGCTTCAAGACCGACTTCGGCGAGCGGGTCCCGGTCGACGTGGCGTACGCGGACGGCGGCGACCCGGAGCGGATGCACAACTACTACACGTACCTCTACAACCGCACCGTCTTCGACGTGCTGCGCAAGCACCGAGGAGAGTCCGAAGCCGTCGTCTTCGCACGGTCGGCGACCGCCGGCAGCCAGAAGTTCCCCGTCCACTGGGGCGGCGACTGCGAGGCGACGTACGAGTCGATGGCCGAGTCGCTGCGCGGCGGCCTCTCCCTCGGCCTGTCCGGCTTCGGCTACTGGAGCCACGACATCGGCGGCTTCGAGGGCACGCCGACACCCGCCCTCTTCAAACGGTGGCTCGCCTTCGGCCTGCTGTCCTCGCACAGCCGGCTGCACGGCTCGTCGTCGTACCGCGTGCCGTGGCTGTTCGACGAGGAGGCCGTCGACGTCCTGCGGCTGTTCACCAGGCTGAAGCTCCGCCTCATGCCGTATCTGTACGAGGCTGCCCGCGCCGCCCACGCGGAGGGGGTGCCGATGATGCGGGCGATGGTCCTGGAGTTCCCTGACGATCCCGGGTGCGCCCATCTGGAGCGGCAGTACATGCTCGGGCCCGATCTGCTGGTCGCGCCCGTGTTCTCCGACGAGGGCGAGGTGTCGTACTACGTGCCCGAGGGCACCTGGACCCACTTCCTCAGCGGGCAGACGGTCACCGGGCCGCGCTGGGTGCGCGAGAAGCACGGGTTCTCGAGCGTTCCGCTCCTTGTCAGGCCGGGTGCGGTGATTCCGGTCGGTGCCGTCGAGGACCGGCCCGACTACCCGTACGCGGACGGGGTCACCCTGCACGCGTACGGCCTGGAACGCGGCGCACAGGTCACGGTGCCGGTGGACGGCGTGACCTTCACGGTCGTACGCGAAGGGGACACGCTGCGGGCCTCGTCGAGCGATCCCTCGGCGCCCTGGGGACTGACCGCGGGCGGACGGACAGTGCGGGCGAAGGCCGGGACCGGATTCCTGTCGCTGGAACTGAACTCGCTGGGAGCGGACTCTCCGAAACAGGACGGAGCATGGTGAAGATCACCGACGTGGCGCGGCACGCGGGGGTCTCCCCCAGCACCGTGTCGTACGCGCTGAGCGGCAAGCGCCCGATCTCGGAGGAGACCCGGCAGCGGATCGAGGACAGCATCCGCGAACTGGGCTACCGGCCGCACGCGGGCGCGCGGGCGCTGGCCAGCAGCCGGTCCAACGTGCTCGCGCTGGTGGTGCCGTTGCGGGCGGGTATCCATGTGCCGGTGGTGATGCAGTTCGCGGTGTCCGTGGTGACGACGGCGCGCCGGCACGATCACGACGTGCTGCTGCTCACCCAGGAGGAGGGCGAGGACGGGCTGCGGCGGGTCGCGGACACGGCGCTCGTGGACGCGCTCATCGTGATGGACGTCCAGCTCCACGACCGGCGGCTGCCGTTGCTGCGCGCCCTGGACCGGCCCTCGGTACTGATCGGATTCCCCGCCGAGCCCGACGGGCTCACCTGCATCGACCTGGACTTCCAGGCGGCGGGCGAGGTGTGCGTCGAGCATCTGGCGGGCCTCGGCCACCGGGTGATCGCACTCGTGGGCTCGCCGCCCGAGGTGTACGTACGGGAGACGGGCTTCGCCCAGCGGGTCGTACGGGGCTTCACCGCGGCGGCGGACCGGCACGGGCTGTCCTCCTCGGTGCACCCGTGCGAGGCGGAGCCCGCGGCGGCCCGCCAGGTCGCCGAGCAACTCCTGCGCGAGCGCCCGGCGTTGACGGGAGTCGTCGTCCACAACGAGCCGGTCGTCGAACCCCTCATCGACGCCTTCGAGCAGCTCGGCCTGCGCGTGCCCGGCGACCTCTCCGTCACCGCGATCTGCCCGGACGAGCTGGCCGCCCGCGTCCGCGTCCCCGTCACCTCGGTCGCCATACCGTCCGCCGAGGTGGGCACAGGAGCGGTCGAGCTCCTGATGAAGAAGCTGGGCGGCGCGTCCGCGCCGGAGGCGACGCTGCTGCCGCCGCGGCTGACGGTGCGGGAGAGCACGGGGCGGCGGCCCTGAAGAGGCCTCGCTGGGCCCGAGGCACGACGAAGGCCCGGTGGTCGTCATGACCACCGGGCCTTCGTCTCACATGGGATGAGGCGGTCTGGGGGCGTGCCCCTCAGACGATGAGGGGGTCTGGGGGTCATGCCCCCAGAAATACGACGAGGTGGACTGTGCTCGCGCTGTCTGCGAGCACAGTCCACCCTCCAGCTTGTGGAGATGGCGGGAATCGAACCCGCGTCCAACGGTGCAGAACCAGGGCTTCTCCGAGCGCAGTTCGCTGTGATTTTCTCAGCCCCGGAGATCTCGCGAACAAGTCTCCGACGGGCTCAGTCACTGTTTGATTTCCCATCGAGCCCCGTGACCGAGCTCGACGGTTTAGTTCCCTAGATTATGCCAGGATCCGGGTCGGGAACACTCCCGGGCTGACACCCATTAAGGGTCCTTCACTCACTGCTTATTAGGCAGCGAGGGCGAAGGACTGGGAATCGCGCTTAGTGTTGGCGATTATTGGTTGCGACATATGGTTAACGAGATCATTGCCGCTTCCTCGGCTCGCTTCCCCTGCTTCGACATCCGCTGTCGAAACCGATCATCCCCATGTTGATTTTTCAAACCCCCTCCGGAGAGGGGCGCGCACCCACTGTGGGGTGCAGTTGCCATCGTACGTGACCAACGCACGTCCGTGCCAACCTATTCCCGAGGGTCCGGGGAGCCGCGAGCGCTTACGCCCGCTGCCGCCGCCGTACCGCCGACACCGCGCGCTCCGTCTCCCGGCGGTCCTGCTTCTCGCGCAGGGTCTGGCGCTTGTCGTACTCCTTCTTGCCCTTCGCCAGCGCGATCTCGATCTTGGCGCGGCCGTCCTTGAAGTAGAGCGCGAGGGGCACGATGGTGTGGCCCGTCTCCTGGGATTTCTGCTCCAGCTTGTCGATCTCCTCGCGGTGCATCAGGAGCTTGCGCTTGCGTCGGGCGCTGTGGTTGGTCCACGTGCCCTGGGTGTACTCGGGGACGTGCACGTTGTAGAGCCACGCCTCGTGCCCCTCCAGGGACACGAACCCGTCGACCAGCGACGCACGGCCCTGGCGCAGGGACTTCACCTCGGTGCCCATGAGGACCAGACCGGCCTCGTAGGTGTCGAGGATGTGGTAGTCGTGCCGCGCCTTCTTGTTCTGCGCGATGATCTTGCGCCCTTTTTCCTTAGCCATAGTGCGGCCATTTTCGCACTACGAGGGGGCCCCGAGGCCACTCAATACCGTCTCGGCCCGTTCCAGGACGCCTTCCTCGACCTCCAGGTCGGGGGTGATGCCGCTGCCGTCGACGCTGCGCCCGGAGGGAGTGCGGTAGTGCCCGACGGTCAGCTCGGCGACGGAGCCGTCGGGGAGTCGGCTCGGCATCTGGACCGAGCCCTTGCCGAAGGTCCTGGAGCCCACGACGACCGCGCGTCCACGGTCCTGCAGGGCTCCCGTGAGGAGCTCGGCCGCGCTCATCGTGCCGCCGTCGACGAGCGCGACCAGGGGTCTGGAGGTGTCGCCGCCCGGCTCGGCGTGCAGGGCGCGCTGCTCGCCGCGTACGTCGTACGTCGCCACGAGGCCGCCGTCGAGGAAGGCGGAGGCGGCGGTGACGGCCTCGGCGACCAGGCCGCCGGAGTTGCCGCGCAGGTCTAGGACGATACGGGCGCCGGAAGGGGCCCTGGTCACGGCGTTCCGGACGAGTTCGCCGGAGCCCTTGGTGAAGGCGGCGACATTGATGACGGTGACGTCGGCGGCGAGCTCGCGTACCGTCACGGGCTCCGTGGACAGCCGCGCCCGGCGCACTGTCTCGGTCCACGCGCGCGTGCCGCGCTCCAGGCCCAGGGAGACGGCCGTACCGGCGGCGGCGTCGGTGGCGTCGCCGCGGAGTAACGCGACGACCTCCGTCACCGGCCGGCCGTCGACACGCTTGCCGTCGACGCTGCGCAGCCGGTCGCCCTTGCGGATCCCGGCGGCGTCCGCGGGCGAGCCCTCCCGCACGCCGGCCACTTCGATACGTCCGTCGCGCTCGCGCCGGGCCCACAGGCCGACGCCGGTGTACGCGCCGTCGAGGGCCTCCTCGAACTCCTCGTACTCCCCCGGGGAGTACACCGCGCCCCAGCGGTCGCCGCTGCGGCTCACGGCGCGCTCGGCCGCCTCCACGGGCGACTCGCCGTCGGCCATCGCCTCGGCGGCGGCATCGGCGACGTCCTTGTCGTTGTCAGCCTTGCTGTTGCCGGCCTTGTCGTGTCCGACAGAGCCGACGGACTCGGTGCCGGTGGCCTGGGAAGGGGATTTCCGGTCGGGGGCGTCGAAAGAGCCGGTCGCGGCTCCTGTGGCGAGGATGCTCGCGAAGACCAACGTCAGGGCCGCCCCGCGGCGGATACGGCGGGGCGGACAGAACAGGTCTCGGCCTGACATGCCGGTGAGTCTAGGACAAGGCAAAGGGCCGTACGCCTCGTTGGCAGTACGGCCCTCATTGGTATGCGTCACACCTTCAGGTACTTGCGCAACGCGAAGAACGCGGCCAGCGCGGGCATCAGCAGACTTGTGGCGAGGATGAGCGGCAGATACTTCAGCACCGCGTCCCAGCCGACGAAGTTGATCAGAGTCAGCTTCTCCGACAGGGCGAGTCCGTGATCGATGATGAAGTATCTGGCGATCACCAGGAACCCGCACGCGACCGTCCCGCCGATGAGTCCGGCGACGGCGGCCTCCATGATGAACGGCGCCTGGATGTAGAAGCCGGAGGCGCCCACGAGACGCATGATGCCGGTCTCCCGGCGGCGGCTGAACGCCGAGACGCGCACCGTGTTGACGATCAGCATCAGCGCGACGACGAGCATCATCGCCATCACCGCGCGGGCCGCCCAGTTCATGCCGTTGAGCAGCTCGAAGAGGTTGTCCAGGATGCCTTTCTGGTCCTGCACGGACTGCACGCCGTCACGGCCGTCGAAGGCGGTGGCGATGACCTGGTACTTCTCCGGGTCCTTCAGCTTGATACGGAAGGATTCCTGCATCTGGTCCGGGGTGAGCGAGCTGGCCAGCGGGGAGTCGCCGAACTGCTCCTTGTAGTGCTTGTACGCCTGGTCCGAGGTCTCGTGCGCGACGGTGTCGACGACGGACATCTTGTCCAGGTCGGTCTCGATCTGCTTCTTCTGCTCGGTGGTGACCGCTCCCTTGGCACAGTTGGGGTCGGACTCCGCGTCGCTCTTGTTGCAGAGGAAGATCGAGACGTTGACCTTGTCGTACCAGTAGCCCTTCATGTTGTTGACCTGATCGCTCATCAGGAGCGAACCGCCGAACAGGGCGAGGGAGAGGGCCACGGAGACGATGACCGCGAAGGTCATCGTCAGGTTGCGGCGGAGACCGACGCCGATCTCCGACAGGACGAACTGGGCGCGCATGGCGTCTACTCAGGCCTTTCCATGGACAGCTGCGGGTGGGGGCGGTCAGCGGTCAGTGCTGGTAGCCGTAGACGCCGCGTGCCTGGTCGCGGACGAGGCGGCCCTGCTCCAGCTCGATGACGCGCTTGCGCATCTGGTCCACGATGTTCTGGTCGTGGGTCGCCATCAGGACGGTGGTGCCCGTCCGGTTGATGCGGTCGAGCAGCTTCATGATGCCGACGGAGGTCTGCGGGTCGAGGTTTCCGGTCGGCTCGTCGGCGATGAGCAGCTTCGGCCGGTTGACGAAGGCGCGCGCGATGGCGACGCGCTGCTGCTCACCACCGGAGAGTTCGCCCGGCATCCGGTCCTCCTTGCCGCCGAGCCCGACGAGATCGAGCACCTGGGGCACGGACTTACGGATCTCGCCGCGGGACTTGCCGATGACCTCCTGCGCGAACGCGACGTTCTCGCCGACCGTCTTGTTCGGCAGCAGCCGGAAGTCCTGGAACACCGTTCCCAACTGGCGGCGCATGTGCGGCACTTTCCAGTTGGACAGGCGCGCGAGGTCCTTGCCCAGGACGTGGACCTGGCCATGACTGGTGCGCTCCTCACGGAGGATCAGCCGCAGGAAGGTGGACTTTCCGGAGCCGGAGGAGCCCACCAGGAACACGAACTCGCCTCGTTCGACCTCCAGGGAGACATCCCTGAGTGCGGGGCGGGTCTGCTTTGGGTAGACCTTGGAGACGTTGTCGAATCGGATCACGGATGCACCACGAGTCAGCGGGGGTAGGTGAGCGTGACCATACGCGAACCCGGTGGGCGGGCGCAGTCGCCGGTCAGGGTTGCGCGAGGGTTGCACGTTTTGTCACACATGGGAAGGGCTCGAATGCGCCAGGACCGCGAAGGATAAGGGGACGCGAGCCTAAATCCGGGGAACCTGGCACAGTGGTGGGGGAACGTTCTCGTTCCTGAGAGCGTTGAGAGCGTTATCTACGTGGAACCGGTGCAAGGAGGGCGAGCGCATGACGTACGACCGGTTGGTGTGCGCGAACTGTGCCGCGCCCGTGAACGAAGGCCGTTGCCCTGTCTGCCGTGCGAACAGGGAGCGGCTGCAGCAGGAGAGCCCGTTCGCGGGCCTGAACCCCATGGCGCTGATCGCGCTGCTGGCCGTGCTGATCGCGGCCATGGCCCTGCTGGCGCACCAGACCGCGTAGGAGAAGCGGCGAGGCATCACGTGCACGGACGTCAGGTGCACGGGCATTACGTGTACGACGAGAAGGGCCCGGAGTCCATGATCCTGGACTCCGGGCCCTTCTCGCGTGCGTACGCCTACGGCAGGTCAGCCCCTGACATGCGTCAGGCGGCGGCGCCGCGGCCGTTCATGAGGCGCGGCAGCATACGGAAGCCGATACCGCCGGCGATCATCGTGGCCGCACCGACCAGCAGGAAGGTGGTCTCGGCGGCGCCGGTCGCGGCGAGCACCTTGTCGACGAAGGCCCGGAGTTGCTCTGCCGACT
>NZ_BMPQ01000001.1:773484-775811 GCF_014647675.1 Streptomyces flaveus
GGAGGGGTCCGAGACGCCCGTACCGGTGCCGGTACCCGTACCCGTACCGCTGCCGGTGTCGGTCAGGCCCTCCTTGCCCTCCTCCTGCTCGACGGGCTGCGAACCACCGTCGGGGTCGGTGTCGTTGCCGCCACCGCCGACGCTGTCGTCGTCACCCGGGTCGGTCGGGTCCTCGGCGGGAGGCTGCTCCGCCGGAGGGTCCTCGGCGGGAGGCTCCTCGGCCGGCGGCTCCTCAGCAGGAGGCTCCTCCGCCGGAGGGTCCTCAGCGGGAGGCTCCTCCGCCGGCGGGTCCTCCGCCGGCGGGTCGGCCGGGTCCTCGGGGATCTCCGTGGGCGGGTCGGTCGGGTCCTCGACATCGAGGCCGACACCGACGCCGTTCTCGTCGGCGCTCGCGCCGACGCTCAGACCGCCCACCTCGACGCCGACATCGAGAGCCGAAGCGGCACCCGCGGCGGTCAGCGAAGCGCCGGCGGCGATCACCGCACCAGCGGCCACCCGCGCGACACGGATCCGCGTCTTCTTGGTCATCTGCCTGCTACCCCCAGATAGCTCATCGTGAATGGAGCAGCGCCTGGGGCGACGACATCAGGAGTGCTTTCGAAGCCCCCCGGTTCACATGCGCCCCAGAGATACGCATGCCGCGCGTCAGCCTTCCTGTTCTTCAAAACATCGTCAAGGCCGTTGCGACCGTGATGTCCAGATCAAGGTCATATGACGGCCGAAACAACATGTGAGTGTGACGTAAATCCCGGACATTGGGCTGCACAAAGGGCAACTGCCGTCCCATGGATGGCAGTTGCCCTGTCGACAAAGCGATGTCCGCGAAAGTCGCTTACTTCTCCCGCTGCTTGCGCCAGCGAATTCCGGCCTCCAGGAAGCCATCGATCTCGCCATTGAACACGGACTCCGGGTTGCCCACCTCGTACTCCGTACGCAGGTCCTTGACCATCTGGTACGGGTGCAGGACGTACGAACGCATCTGGTTGCCCCAGGAGTTGCCGCCATCGCCCTTGAGGGCGTTCATCTTGGCCTGCTCCTCCTGCCGGCGCCGCTCCAGCAGCTTCGCCTGCAGTACGTTCATGGCGGTGGCCTTGTTCTGGATCTGCGACCGCTCGTTCTGGCAGGAGACGACGATCCCGGTGGGAAGGTGGGTCAACCGCACCGCGGAGTCAGTGGTGTTGACACCCTGACCACCGGGCCCGGACGACCGGTACACATCCACCCGCAGCTCGGACTCGTCGATCTCGATGTGATCGGTCTGCTCGACGACGGGCAGCACCTCCACGCCCGCGAACGAGGTCTGCCGGCGCCCCTGGTTGTCGAACGGCGAGATCCTGACGAGCCGGTGCGTGCCCTGCTCCACGGACAACGTCCCGTAGGCGTACGGCACCTGGACGGCGAAGGTGGTCGACTTGATGCCGGCCTCTTCCGCATACGACGTTTCGTAGACCTCGGTCTTGTAGCCCTGCTGTTCGGCCCAGCGCAGGTACATGCGCTGGAGCTTCTCGGCAAAGTCCGCGGCGTCGACGCCGCCGGCTTCCGCGCGGATGTTGACGAGCGCCTCGCGGGAATCGTACTCCCCCGACAGCAGCGTCCGGACCTCCATCTCGTCCAGCGCCTTTTTGACGGAGGTGAGCTCCGTCTCGGCCTCGGCGCGGGTGTCCGAGTCGTCCTCCTCCTCGGCCATCTCGAAGAGCACGCTCAGATCGTCGATCCGGCTGCGCAGGGCTTCCGCCTTGCGTACCTCCGCCTGGAGGTGGCTCAGCTTGCTGGTGATCTTCTGCGCCGCTTCGGGGTCGTCCCACAGGGACGGCGCTGCCGCCTGCTCCTCGAGCACGGCGATGTCTGCCCTCAGCTTGTCGAGGTCCAGGACGGCCTCGATCGACTCCATGGTCGCGGAGAGGGACTTGAGCTCTTCGGATACATCGACAACTGCCACACCCCCAGCGTACTGGCTCCGCCAAGTGGCTCCGCCGGTTGAGCGGGGCGCCTACCCGGGGGGGTGGGTTCGGTTCATGGGCGACTGCCGGTCCGTTGTGGCTGGTCGCGCAGTTCCCCGCGCCCCTAAAAGCAAAAGCCTGCGCCTGCCCCGGGCCCCGAAGACCCCGGCGCCCCGACCAAGCCCGGGCCCCGAACAATCCCGCGCTCCCCAAAGTCCGAGCCCCGGAAAGCCCGGCCCCCCAACCTCCCGCAGTCTCCCTCCGGCGGGAGGGGTCGTGGGCCGGTGCGTCGTATGCCCGTCGCTTAGCTCCGGTCTCGGAGAACCCGCACCGTGTACCCGGCCAGGGTCGTATGCCCGGCCTGCGACGGGCTGACGCACCGGCCCA
>NZ_BMPQ01000002.1:0-11251 GCF_014647675.1 Streptomyces flaveus
TCCTCGAACAGCGACGCCTCCCACAAGGCGGACTCGACCAGCGCCTCGGGGGTGGCCTTGCCGTACTTCTGCAGCAGACGGCGATCCAGCGAGCCCGCGTTGACGCCGATCCGGATCGGCGTGCCATGGTCGTTGGCGGCCCGCGCGATCTCCTTGACCTTGTCGTCGAACTGCTTGATGTTGCCGGGGTTGACGCGGACGGCCGCGCAGCCCGCCTCGATCGCGGCGAACACGTACTTCGGCTGGAAGTGGATGTCGGCGATGACGGGGAGCTGCGACTTCTTGGCGATCACCGACAGGGCGTCCGCGTCGTCCTGCGTCGGACAGGCCACCCGGACGATCTGGCAGCCCGACGCCGTCAGCTCGGCGATCTGCTGCAACGTGGCACCGATGTCCGACGTACGCGTCGTCGTCATCGACTGCACCGACACGGGTGCGTCTCCGCCCACGGCCACGGTCCCGACCTGGATCTGCCGCGAGACACGGCGCTCGGCGAGCTTGGTCGGAACGGACGGCATGCCGAGAGAAATCGCAGTCATCTGCTGTGCAACCCCAAGGTAAGGATCGGTCGGTCCCGAAGCTGACGGGCTCCAGCCAACGAGATTACGGCACCCCCGAACACGCGAGCACATCCGCCGCACGGGCCACCACAGGGAAGGGCGACCGGGCCCACAGCCTGCCCGGTCGCCACGAACTCCGTCTTGCTAGGAGATTCTCACCGGGTTAACGACGTCCGCCACCAGCACCAGCAGCGTGAAGCAGATGAAGATGCCCGCCACCACATAAGCCACCGGCATCAGCTTCGCCACATCGAACGGCCCCGGGTCGGGCCTCCTGAACACCTTCGCCACATTCCGCCGCAGCGATTCCCACAGGGCGCCCGCGATGTGCCCGCCGTCGAGCGGCAGCAGCGGGAGCATGTTGAACAGGAAGAGGGAGAGGTTGAAGCCCGCGACGAGGAACAGCATCATCGCGATCTGGTTCTCCGGCGGGATGTCGAGGGTGAAGACCTCGCCGCCCACGCGGGCCGCGCCGACCACGCCCATCGGGGAGTCGTCCTCGCGCGGGCCGTCGCCGAACGCCGCGTCCCACAGGGCGGGGACCTTGGACGGGAGGGCGATCAGCGACTCGACGCCGTTCTCCATCATGTCGCCCATACGGTCCACGGACTGGCCGAAGGACTGCTGGACGATGCCGGAGGCGGGTGTGAAGCCGAGGAAGCCGGCGTACACGTACTCGCCCTCGACATAGCCGCCGCTGCCGTCGCTCTTGCTGACCTGGTTGCGGATCAGGTGGGTCTGCAGGTCGACCTGCTCGCCCTTGCGCTCGATGGTGATCGTGACGTCCTTGCCGGGGTTGGCGCGGATGTCGTTCTGGAGGGTGGACCAGTCCTCGACGCGTGTGCCGTTGAACGCGATGATCTTGTCGCCCGCTTCGAGTCCTGCGGCCTTCGCGGGTGCGGCCTGGTCACCCTTCTCACACTTGGTGCGGTTCTCGCTCTGCTGGATGACGCAGTCGGAGACCTTGCCGACCGTGGTCGTCTGGGTCTGGACGCCGAAGGTCATCATTACGCCGAGGAAGATCACGACGGCCAGGATCAGGTTCATGAAGGGGCCGGCGAACATCACGATCACGCGCTTCCAGGGCTTGCGCGTGTAGAAGAGGCGGTTCTCGTCGCCGGGCTGCAGCTCCTCGAAGGACTGCGCTCGGGCGTCCTCGACCATGCCGCGCCACGGCGAGGTGGAGCGGGCTTCCAGCCTGCCGTCCGGGCCGGGCGGGAACATGCCGATCATGCGGATGTAGCCGCCGAGCGGGATCGCCTTGATGCCGTACTCGGTGTCGCCCTTCTTCCGCGACCAGATGGTCGGTCCGAAACCGACCATGTACTGCGGTACACGGACACCGAAGAGCTTCGCCGTGGAGAGATGTCCCAGTTCGTGCCAGGCGATCGAGAACAGCAGGCCGATCGCGAAGACGACTATGCCGAGGATCGTCATCAGGGTCGTCATGCACGGACCTCCGCCGTCGTCGTCTGCACTGTCTGGTCCCCCTGGTTCGTCAGTTCCCGGGCCCGGGCACGTGCCCAGGTCTCCGCTTCGAGGACGTCCGCGACGGTGAGTGAGGTTCCCGTACCTCCCGTACGGGGAGTGCCGTGCTCCCCGACCACCTTCGTCACGGTGTCCATGATCCCGTTGAAGGGCAGGGCGCCGTTCAGGAACGCGTCCACGCACTCTTCGTTCGCCGCATTGAACACGGCCGGGGCCGTGCCCGCGAGTTCTCCCACATGCCGGGCGAGGCCCACCGACGGAAACGCGTCGTTGTCGAGCGGGAAGAACTCCCAGCTCGACGCCTTCGACCAGTCGAAGGCGGGCGCGGCGTCGGGGACGCGCTCGGGCCAGCCGAGCCCGATGGCGATCGGCCCGCGCATGTCGGGAGGCGTCGCCTGGGCGATCGTCGATCCGTCCGTGAACTCCACCATCGAGTGGACATACGACTGGGGGTGCACGACCACCTCAATCCGCTCGAAGGGAATGTCGTAGAGGAGGTGCGCCTCGATGACTTCGAGCCCCTTGTTGACGAGGGTCGCGGAGTTGATCGTGATGACGGGACCCATGGCCCAGGTGGGGTGCGCGAGGGCGTCGGCCGGGGTGACGTCCGCGAGTTCCTCCTTCGTACGTCCCCGGAAGGGGCCCCCGGAGGCGGTGACGACGAGCTTGCGTACGTCGGATCTGGTGCCCGAGGCGAGCGCCTGGAACAGGGCCGCGTGCTCGGAGTCGACCGGGATGATCTGCCCCGGCTTGGCCAGCGCCCTGACCAGCGGGCCGCCGACGATGAGCGACTCCTTGTTGGCGAGCGCGAGGGTGCGGCCCGCTTCGAGCGCGGCGAGGGTGGGCGCGAGTCCGATCGACCCGGTGATGCCGTTGAGCACGGTGTGACACTCGGAGGCGGCGAGCTGCGTGGCCGCGTCCGCTCCGGCGAGGATCTCGGGCAGCGGCTCGCCGCTCCCGTACCGCTCGCTCAGGGCCTCCCTCAGCTGCGGTACGACGTCCTCGCGGGCGACCGCGACGGTACGCACCCGAAGCCGCCACGCCTGCTCCGCCAGCAGCGCCACCCTCCCGCCCGCCGCGGAGAGCCCGCTCACCCGGAACCTCTCGGGGTTGCGTTCCACAAGGTCGATGGCCTGCGTACCGATCGACCCGGTGGATCCCAGGATCACCACGTCCCGGGGCCCGTCCGAGGTCACGGGGTCGAAGACGAGATGCGGATCAGCGAGGGGCGCTGGACTGTCGCTCATCCCTCCATTGTGGCCGCACCGAGCCACTGACCGGACAGGGTGTCCCCTTCGTGGGCCCTTACCGCCATGTGTCACTCGACAAAGCCATATCGCCATCCGTGAAGCTCACGTGAAGAAAGCGTGATACTCCTTCTCCCCTGAACATTGGACGACACCCAGGGGGGATCTCCATGCGGATACGCGCTGCCCTGCCCGCGCTCGTCGGATCCGTGGCTCTGACCGGCACTTTCCTCAGCGCTCCGGCCCAGGCCGCCGGACGCGTCCACCTCTGATCTTACGCAGTGAACCCCCGTTCCGGGGTGGTGAGGCGCATCCCTGGCCCGGCGGCGCGGAGCACCGATGCGTCACTCCGTAACGCCTCTGATACGCTCAGTACATTGTCGGGGGCGATAACCAAGTCCCCAACAGCCCGAGTGAGTCCCGTACTTGCTCCTGCGGCCGGAAGGGTCGTCGTCGGACAGGCATGACCTGTCAAACTCCTCGGAGCGATCCAGGGGAGAGTCTCCCGGATTCATCCGGGAGAGAACTTCAACAGGTCTATTACGACAGCATTCGTCGCCGTCCTCGGCGCAAGCCGTTACTTGCGCCGTCGGCGGTTCTTCGACCTGTTGGACTTGGCCGACTTCTTGGCGGGCCGCCGGGCCGGGGCAGGCTTCGTGCCGGTGATCGCTTCCTTCGAAGGCGAACCCGCGGCCGAAGCAGCGGCCTTCGAAGGTGCCGGTGCCGCGTCGGAGCGGCTGAAGTCCCCCTCGACCACACCTTCCGCCGTGTCCAGCGTGGGTGCGCTGAAGTGGAGATCTTCGTCCCGCCGCCCGGGCTCCAGGGTCTCCTGACCGTCGCGGGCCTTGCCCGAGGCGTCGAGGTTGAAGACGTAGCCGACGGACTCCTCCTTGATGGCCTCCGTCATCGCGCCGTACATGTCGTAGCCCTCGCGCTCGTACTCGATGATCGGCTCGCGGCCCAGCGTCCAGCGCAGGCCGATGCCGTCGCGGAGGTAGTCCATCTCATAGAGGTGCTCGCGCCACTTGCGGTCGAGGACCGAGAGAACGACGAGGCGTTCCAGGTCACGGAGAGCGTCGGAGCCGAGTTCGGCCTCGCGCTCCTCGTAGCGGGCGTGGATGTCCTCGGTGATCGTCTCGAGCAGGTCGTCGGCGGTGAGGTTCGCGCGCCCGCCGGCCTCGTCCTCCACGTCCCCGATGGTGACCTTGATCGGGTAGAGCTGTTTGAAGGCGCCCCACAGCCGCTCCAGGTTCCACTCCTCGGGGAAGCCCTCGGCGGTCTCCTCGGTGATGTACGCACGGATGGTGTCGTCCATGAAGTGGATGATCTGTTCGCGCAGGTTCTCGCCCGCGAGGACCCGGCGGCGTTCCTCGTAGATCAGCGTGCGCTGCCGGTTGAGCACCTCGTCGAACTTCAGGACGTCCTTGCGGGACTCGAAGTGCTGCTGCTCGAGCTGGGACTGGGCGGAGGCGATGGCACGCGTGACCATCTTGTTCTCGATGGGTATGTCCTCGGGGACGTTCGCCATCGCCATCACACGGTCGACGACCTGCGCCCGGAACAGCCGCATCAGGTCGTCCTCCAGGGACAGGTAGAAGCGGGAGGCGCCGGGGTCGCCCTGCCGGCCGGCGCGTCCGCGCAGCTGGTTGTCGATACGACGTGACTCGTGGCGTTCGGTGCCGAGGACGTAGAGCCCGCCGAGGTCGATCACCTCGTCGCGCTCGGCCGCCACGGACTCCGTCATCCTCTCGAGCGCGGCGCGGTACTCCTCGGGGTGGTCCTCCGGATCGAGCCCCCGCCGGTCCAGTTCCGCGCGCGCCATCGCCTCGGGGTTGCCGCCGAGCATGATGTCGGTGCCGCGGCCCGCCATGTTCGTGGCCACGGTGACCGCGCCCTTGCGGCCGGCCTGGGCGACGATCTGCGCCTCGCGCTGGTGGTTCTTGGCGTTGAGCACCTCGTGCCGGATGCCCCGCCGCTTCAGCTGCGCGGACAGCAGCTCGGACTTTTCGACGGAGGTGGTGCCCACCAGGATCGGCTGGCCCTTCGCGTGCCGCTCGGCGATGTCGTCGACGATCGACGTGAACTTCGCGTCCTCGGTGCGGTAGATCTGGTCGGCGTCGTCCGCGCGGATCATCGGCCGGTTCGTGGGGATCGGCACCACGTGCAGCTTGTAGATCTGGTGGAACTCGGCGGCCTCGGTCATCGCCGTGCCGGTCATCCCGGCGAGCTTCTCGTACAGCCGGAAGAAGTTCTGCAGGGTGATCGTCGCGAGGGTCTGGTTCTCGTCCTTGACGGTCACGCCCTCCTTGGCCTCGATCGCCTGGTGCAGGCCCTCGTTGTAGCGGCGGCCTGCGAGGATGCGGCCGGTGTGCTCGTCGACGATGAGGACCTCGCCGTCGATGACCACGTAGTCCTTGTCCTTCTTGAAGTGCTCCTTGGCCTTGAGGGCGTTGTTCAGGTGGCCGATGAGGGGCGTGTGGTCGGACTCGTAGAGGCTCTCGATGCCGAGCTGGTCCTGGAGGTACTCGACCCCGCTGTCCAGGACCGCCACGGTGCGTTTCTTCGGGTCGTACTCGTAGTCGTGCGTGGCCCGCAGTTCGGCGAGGCGTTCCTTGTCCATCGGCGAGGTGAAGTGCTCGTCCTGGATGGAGACGCCCCGCATCCGCGTGACCATCTTGGCGAACGCCTCGTACCAGTGCGCCGGCTGGTCGGCCGGACCGGAGATGATCAGTGGCGTACGGGCCTCGTCGATGAGGATCGAGTCGGCCTCGTCGACGATCGCGAAGTGATGGCCGCGCTGCACGAGTTCCTTCTGCGACCAGGCCATGTTGTCGCGCAGGTAGTCGAAGCCGAACTCGGTGTTGGTGCCGTAGGTGATGTCGCGGGCGTACTGCTCGCGCCGCTCGGCCGGTGTCGACTGCGACTTGATGACGCCGACGGTCAGGCCGAGGAAGCGGTAGGCCCGGCCCATCCACTCGGCGTCACGCTGGGCGAGGTAGTCGTTCACCGTGACGAGGTGGACGCCCTTGCCGGTCAGGGCGTTCAGATAGACGGGCAGGGTCGCGACGAGGGTCTTGCCCTCGCCGGTGTGCATTTCGGCGATATTGCCGAAGTGGAGTGCCGCGCCGCCCATGATCTGTACGTCGAAATGGCGCATTCCGAGGGTGCGCCGGGAGGCCTCGCGCATCGCGGCGAAGGCTTCGGGCAGCAGATCGTCGAGGCTTTCGCCGTCGGCGTGGCGTTTTTTGAACTCCGGGGTGAGATCCCGTAGTTCGTCGTCGGTCATCCCCTCGAATTCCGCTTCCAGGGAATTGACCTGTTCGGCGATGCGCTGCAGCCTGCGCAGCATGCGTCCCTCGCCGGCCCGCATGATCCGGCCGGTGATGCGCTCGAGAGTGGCCACTGGAATTCCCCCTCGGCCCGATGGGGGGCGTCGACGTCCCCGAGGTCGATTCTGTGTCGCTCGCCTTCGGTGCGGCAAGCAACAGAATGACCACGGGGACGTCAGTGCATTCCTGGGGAAAAGGTCAGCGAATGGGGCGGTGGACGTTGTCCCGTTTCGCCGGCCCGGGAGTCGCGTCCGCGATCCAGGCGCCGTCACCGGAGGGGTCGATGACGCCCTCCTCCAGCCAGGTGTACGTACCGCCGAGGACGCCCTTGACCACCTTGTGGTCGAGGTCGTCGGTGTTGCTCCACAGCCGGCCGAAGAGTTCCTCGACCCGGATGCGGGACTGGCGGCAGAAGGCGTCGGCGAGCTGGTAGGCCTCGCGGCCGTGCTCCCCGGTGGTGCGCAGGTGCTCGGCGCGTACGCAGGCCGCGCTCATCGCGAACAGTTCGGCGCCGATGTCGACGATCCGGCCGAGGAAGCCCTGCTTGGTCTCCATCCGGCCCTGCCAGCGCGACATGGCGTAGAAGGTGGACCGGGCCAGCTTGCGGGCGGACCGTTCCACGTAACGGAGGTGACCGGACAGGTCGAGGTGGCCCTCCGGGTGGAAGTCCGCGTACGAGCGTGGGAGTTGACCGGGTCCCGCGACCAGCTTGGGCAGCCATTTGGCGTAGAACACACCGGCGTTCGCGCCCGCCTTCGCCTTGTCCTGGAGGGTCTTCTCCGGGTCGATGAGGTCGCCCGCGACCTTCAGATGGGCGTCGACGGCCTCGCGTGCGATCAGCAGGTGCATGATCTCGGTCGAGCCCTCGAAGATGCGGTTGATGCGCAGGTCGCGCAGGATCTGCTCGGCCGGGACAGCGCGTTCGCCGCGGGCCGCGAGGGACTCGGCGGTCTCGAAGCCGCGTCCGCCGCGGATCTGGACCAGCTCGTCGGCCATCAGCCAGGCCATCTCGGAGCCGTACAGCTTCGCGAGAGCCGCCTCGATACGGATGTCGTTGCGGTCCTCGTCGGCCATCTGCGAGGACAGGTCGAGCACGGCCTCCAGGGCGAAGGTCGTCGCCGCGATGAAGGAGATCTTGGAGCCCACGGCCTCGTGGAAGGCCACCGGCTTGCCCCACTGCTCCCGCGCCGCCGACCACTCGCGGGCGATCTTCAGACACCACTTGCCCGCGCCCACGCACATGGCGGGCAGGGACAACCGCCCGGTGTTCAGCGTCGTGAGCGCGATCTTGAGACCCGCACCCTCCGGGCCGATGCGGTTGGCCGCCGGGACGCGGACCTGATGGAAGCGCGTGACGCCGTTCTCCAGGCCGCGCAGGCCCATGAAGGCGTTGCGGTTCTCGACGGTGACGCCCTCCGAGGCGGACTCCACGACGAAGGCGGTGATGCCGCCCTTGTGGCCCTCGGACTTCGGCACCCGCGCCATGACGACGAGGAGGTCCGCGACGACGCCGTTGGTCGTCCAGAGCTTCACGCCGTCGAGGACGTACGAGTCGCCGTCCGGGACCGCGGTGGTGGCGAGCCGTGCCGGGTCGGAGCCCACGTCCGGCTCGGTCAGCAGGAAGGCCGAGATGTCGGTGCGGGCGCAGCGCGGCAGGAAGGTGTCCTTCTGCTCCTGCGTGCCGAAGAGCTTCAGCGGCTGCGGTACGCCGATCGACTGATGCGCGGAGAGCAGCGCGCCGACCGCCGGGTTCGCGGAGCCCACCAGAGCGAGCGCCTTGTTGTAGTACACCTGGGTGAGGCCGAGGCCGCCGTACTTGGTGTCGATCTTCATGCCGAGAGCGCCGAGCTCCTTGAGCCCGTTGATCGTCTCGTCCGGGATCTGCGCGTCGCGCTCGATACGCGCCCCGTCGATCTTCGTCTCGCAGAAGTCGCGCAGCTTGGCGAGGAACTCCTCGCCGCGCTGCGCCTCCTCGTCGGTGGGCATCGGGTGCGGATGGATCAGATCGAGCCGGAGGCGGCCGAGGAACAGCTCCTTGGCGAAGCTGGGCTTGCGCCAGTCCTGCTCACGTGCGGCCTCCGCCACCTGGCGCGCCTCGCGCTCGGTGACGGCGGGCTTCTTGGTTGGTGCGGACATGAGGGGCTTCACCTCGCCGCGAGTCGGGATCTTCGGAACAGTCGGTTACTGGCCGGTGCTACTGGATCGTATGTACCCGATTCCGGGCAACCTCACCAGTCCTCGCGCACCGCCCCGCCGGATGAGCCCCTCCGCACGAACGCCGGTTTCAGCCGATGTCCACCGAGAACGCCTTGGTGTCCACTCGGCCCTTGCCGCGGAAGACCTCGGTACCGGCCTCGATGCCGGAGACGTACTTGTCGTCGCTCAGCAGCTTGCGCCGTACGAGTGCCTGGGTGAAGTCGTCGAGATTGAGGGTGGCCTTGGTCGTGTTGGCGACCCGGACGAAGGAGTGCACCTTCCAGCCGATGTCGCCCTCGTAGATGTCCCACATGGCGCCGCCGAGGCTGACCCGGCCCACCTTCGAGCCGAGCGGTCCGGCGCCGCCCTGACGGTTGAGCCACACCATGATCTCGTCGGTGGGCTGGTCCTGCCAGTCGGCGGTGTTCTTGCTGTGCAGCCACAGGTCGTACGCCACGTTCATGGTGCCGGGACTGGAGCTGACCGAGAACTCCCAGCTGGTGTTGACGCGCTTGCGGTCGCCGACTCTGATGGGCAGCTCGGTGGAGGCCTTGTCCACCTTCCAGCCCCAGTGCCAGCCGAGCACGGTGCTGGAATAGGATTTCACGGCGTTTTCCTTGCCGGCCTTGCTGGTCCAGCTGTAGTCCGTGCCCCACGAAATGGTGTTCCCGGAACGGGAGTTGTCCCAGACGCACTGGGTTCCGGTGCCGTCGTCCTGGCCCCACAGGTTGTTGTTGACGTAGTACTTGCCCATCGTGATCGTGTCGAAGGCCGCACACTTCTTGGCCTCCTCACCGGCCATCGCAACGGTGACGGACGCACCGGCCGCGAGAGCGGTGACGGCTGCGGCGGCGGTCTTCGCCCCTCGAGAGAGGCGGGGGCGTCTGTGCTGCATGGGAGGTCCTTCCGGGGACGATCGCTTACGTTCCCCCAGTCACCGCCGCGCTCCGAAAGGTTGCCGCGCAAGTTCAGCCTCGCCGGACAACGCTCAACTCAGTGGGAAGGCTCTGAGGGACGTCCCGCGCAGGACGTACAACCGCTCGTCGTCGGCCAGCAGTTGCAGGGAACCGCTCGCGCGCTCCACCGACTTGAGGGTCCAAGCGGTTCTGTGGGTGCGGCGGTCGATCGCGACGGCGTCCGTGCCGAGTTCGTACGGGGTCGGGAAGACGAGGTCTCCGGCGAGCAGGGGCGGGCGCGCAGGGGGTGATTCGAGGAGCACCGTGGACTGCCACCGCCAGCGCTGCTTTCGCCGGTCACGCTCGACGGCCCACAACTCCCGTCCCAGCAGCGTGAGATAGAGCGTCGCGCCGTCGATCGCGGCCTCGCCCCACAGCACGCGCCCGGCGAATTCGTCTCCTGTCTCCTCGGGGTCGAAGCTCCAGCGCGTGCGGCCGGTGCGCAGGTCGAGGCAGAGTGCGCCCCGGCCGGAGACGACGACCGTGTCGTCGGAGACGGCCACGGCCCGCTCGGTCGCGCCGGTGTGGTCCAGGACCTCCACGGCCTCCAGGCTCAGCGCCCGCCGCCACACCTGCTCGCCGTCGGCGGCGCGGTAGGCGGTGACCGCGTCGTTGTCGAGCAGGACGAACAGATCGCCCGCGGCGCCCGCGGCGGCCGTCTTCGCCCTGGCTCGGGTGAGCTCCTTGCGCCAGAGCACGCGCCGCGCCTCGATGTCGTAGGCGACCACGAGGCGGTCGGTGTCCTCGAGTTCGTCCTTGTAGGTCGAGCCGGGCACGTGGCCCACGACATAGACGATGCTGCCGTGGGCCGCGCACACCGGCTGCTGGATCAGGGCGAGATTCAGACCGAGCGGCTCGGTCTGCCAGATGCGGCCGTCCGAGGGCTGCACGACCGCCAGCCGCCCGCTGTCGTCCCGGGTGGCGAGCACGACGGCCCCGGCGCAGCGCGTGAGGTAGGAGCCCATCTCGTCGCCCGCGGTCCAGAGCGGGGTGCCGCGCCGGGCGTCGACCCCGTGCAGTCGGCCCGCGTCGTCGGGGACGACCAAGAGGCCGTCGGTGAGGACGGCGCGTTTGCCGAGCTTCTCGAAGTTGCCGCCGTGCTCCCACACGGGGTTGGGGGCGCCGTCGGGCGCCCGGGTGGTCGCCGGTGTGGGGGCGGCCTTGGCCGCTGGGGTGGTGCCGTCGTCTCCCGAGGTGAGCCACCAGGCCGTGCCCGCGACACCGGCCACGGCCGCCGCGGCGCCCCCGGCGAGCAGGGCCCGGCGGCCGGCGCGGACCGGGTGCGGAGGCCGCTCAGCGGTGGCGCGGGGCGGTGGGGGTTCGCCCACACGGGCGGCGCGGGCCGCGATGTCCGCGAGCACCACGGGCGGCAGCAGTTCGGCGAACCCGCCGCCGGTCCGCCGGGGCCCGGCCGACCCCGCCCGGCCGGCCGCCACAGCCGCGTCGCGCACGGCCTTGACCATGTACTCGGTCAG
>NZ_BMPQ01000002.1:11344-85714 GCF_014647675.1 Streptomyces flaveus
GAGCAGCGGGCGCAGGGACGGCGGGACGGCGGTGAGGTCCGGCTCCTGGTGGGCGATCCGGTAGAGGACCTCGCCCGGTTCGCCCTCGCCGAACGGCGGGCGCCCGCAGGCCGCGAAGCACAGGACCGCGCCGAGCGCGAACACGTCGCCGGGCGGGCCGGGGTCCGCGCCGCCGCTCTGCTCGGGAGCCATGTAGGCGGGTGTGCCGAGCAACGCGCCCGTGGCGGTGAGGTGTTCGGACCCGGCGGCGTGCGCGAGGCCGACGTCGATGACGTACGGGCCGTCGGCGGCGAGCAGGATGTTGGACGGCTTGAGGTCCCGGTGGACGTAGCCCTCGCCGTGCAGGGTGCGCAGCGCGTCGGCGAGCTGCCGGGCCAGCGCTCGTACGGACTCCTCGGGCCAGGGCCCGTGTTCGGTCACCGCCTCGGCGAGCGAGGGCCCGACGACGTACTCGGCGGCGAACCACTGCCGCTCCCCCTGCGCGCCCGCGGAGATCAGGCCGGGGAAGTGCGGGTGCGTGCCGAGCCGGGAGGCGGCCTCGATCTCCCGTGAGAACCGTGTGTGCGACGGGACCTGGGCCGCCAGGTCGGCGCGCAGCAGCTTCAGGGCGACGGTGCGTCCCGTCGGCGTCCGGGCGAGATAGACGGTGCCCATGGCGCCGGAGCCGACGCGGGCGAGCAGGCGGTGGCCGCCGACCTCGACCGGGTCGTCGGCGCTCAGGCCCAGCAGGGGCTGCATACGGCTCACCTCACCGGGAGTGCGTACACCGAGGACTGGTTGACGACCAGGACACGATCGCCGGGCATGCGATGGACTCCGTAGAGATCCTCGGGGGACTGCCCCGCCTGGAAGGACCAGAGAGCCGTGCCGTTGCGCGGATCGAGGGCCACCACACCCGCCGCCCGTCCGGCGACCAGCAGGGTGCGGCGGGAGTCGCTGAGGGTCAGTCCCGGGGCGAGCGGGACGTGTTCACCGGGCGGATCGGGGAGGAGTCGCACGCGCCACAGTTCGCGGCCCCGGGCCGGGTCGACGGCATACACGGTGCGGTTCTGATCGCTGGTGAAGGCGACCTTGCCCAGTCCCGCGATCTCCGCCGTCGAGGGGCTGTTGATCAGTGACTCCTCGGTGCGCGAGGCGTCGTCGTTGAGGTTGAGCCGCCACAGCGGTTCGTCCTCGTCGAGGCGGGCGGCGGTGAGGTGGCCGTCACCCATGGCGTAGACGAGTCGTGTGACCGGGTCCACGGTCATCT
The DNA here is from genome assembly GCF_014647675.1 of Streptomyces flaveus. Taxonomy (GTDB): domain Bacteria; phylum Actinomycetota; class Actinomycetes; order Streptomycetales; family Streptomycetaceae; genus Streptomyces; species Streptomyces flaveus. Next base: position 12,594 of record NZ_BMPQ01000002.1, read on the forward strand.
GGTGGCCCTTGGGTATCCAGTGGTGGGCCAGGCCCGTGCCCGCCCTGCCCCGGTCGAGGTCGATGGGGATCACGTGGGCTGTGCCGTCACGGGCGGCGGCCGCGAAGACGCGGCCCTCCCGCACGTCGAAGCCCAGGCCGTCGCTCTTGGAGACCGGGATGTGCAGCCGCCAGCGCTCGGTCCGCTTCCGGTAGTCGAAGGCGATGAGGTGCTCGCCCGGATCGGCTCCTTCGGGTGCCGCGGTGAGCGCCGCCTGGTAGAGCACGAAGCCCCGGCGCCTGTCGAAGGCGAGCATCTTCCGGAAGGAGAGTTCCGGGGCGATGCCCATGTCCTCGGACCACAGACGCGTGCCGTCCTCGGTGCTCACCGCGACGAAATCGGTGCCGCGCGCGACGACGAAGGTGCCGGGCGCTCCGGGGATGAGCGAGTGGTTCGGCGCGTTGGTGAGGTGGCCGTCCTCCTGGTCGGCGCGCCACAGCACACGGCCGTCGGACAGGCGCAGCGCGGTCAGTTCCTCCGACTCGGCCAGCAGAGCGGCCTCACCTTCGCGGACGGCCCAGACCGTCGAGTTCTCGTAGCTCAGATGGCTGTGCCGGGAGTCGTAGCGCCACAGGGCCGATGGTGCGATGCCCTCCGGGACACGGGCGCGGTTCGCGGCGGACCGCGCGCCGGTGCCGGAGCCGCGGTCCGGCAGCGTGAACGCGGCGACACCGCCCGCGCCCGCGAGCAGCCCGGCCCCGGCGGCGACCACCACGGCCCGGCGGCCCGGCGGCCGCCTCTCCGTCCGGCCGGTCCCTGCCTGCCCGATGTCGGTGGCCCCCTCCATGGCCAGGGCACGGTCGGCCTGGCGGGCCAGGGCGGTGACCAGGCGGGCGGGCAAGGGGAACGGGGCCGCGGGGTCCGGGAGACGGGGATCGTGCGCCGTGTCCGGTGGCGGTGTGCCCGCGGGTGACACCTGGGCCAGTACGGCGTCCAGGGCCGCCAGATCCTCCCGCGGACCCCCCTGCCGTGGCCGGGGGCGTACGAGACGGGGTCCGTCGGCGCAGATCAGCACCCCGTCCGCGGTGACGGCGCCGTGAAGGGCACCCAAGGCGTGCAGCCGGCCGAGTGCAGCGGTGAGCACGGCACGGACCGCGCGGAGCGTCTCGTCCGGCAGGCCGCCGTACATGAGGGCGCCGGCCTCGGCGAGGGTGAGGGAGGGCACGTACGGGAAGGCGAGCCAGGCCGGTTCCGGCGGGACCACGGGCGTGGGCTCCCGGTCCCGTTTCCCGGCGCGGGACAGCAGGAGGGTCCGCCGGGTCGCCGTTCCCGAGGCGAGTCCGGTGCCACCGTGCAGCAGCGCGGGCAGGCCCGGACCCGCGGCCTCGCGCAGCGCCTCGGCCACGCCCTGGAGGTCCGCCGGCGCGTTCGACATGAGCAGGACGATCTCGGCGAGCCCGTCGTCCGGCCCGCGGGCCAGCAGCCTCCGCTCCCCGCCGGCTGCCGTGAGCCGGGCCAGTGGCCGGTACCGGTCCAGCACCGGCGGGTCATCAGCGCTCAGCCTGTCCATACGAACCCCCGTTCGCCCCCGGTCGGCCAGACTAAGCCCGGAACGTCCGATTCATAAGTCCCTCTCGTGAGAGGGCAGTTCAGAAGACGGGGAGCGCGCGCAGTGTCGTGCGACGGGCGGCGAACACCCGCCCGGCCGCGCCCGCGAGGCGCCAACCGGCCTGGTTCGCATCGTCGTTGAAGATCCACAGCAGTCGTCCGGTACGGATGTCCGCCGTGTAGACACCAAAGTCCTGCAGCCGCTCGCCGGGGTCCAGGCCGGTGCGCTGCCCGAGTGCGCCGTACAGCGCGTTCCCGAGGACGACGCCGGGGCGCACGGGTTCGGCACCGAAGTCGAGCGGGACGGACCAGCGCGGGTCGCCGCTTCCGGCGTCCAGGCAGGTGAGCTCGTCCTTCCGGACCGTGTACAGCCGGGCCGCGTAGACGCGACCGTCCGCGACTGTGGGCGCGCCCCAGAAGGAGTCCTCGGCCGGGACCGACCAGCGCTCGTCGCCGCTGCGCGCGTCGAGCACGGCGAGCGTGTCGCCGCCGACGCAGAAGCCGTCGCGCACCGGCGCGGGCGTGAGGCCGGCCGGCGGCAGCACGAGCCGTGGGCGCCCGATGTCCCGCTCCCAGCGGACGGCGCCGTCGGCCGTGTCGAGGACGAGTGTCCCGCCGTCCCGGGCGGTGACCATGAGCCGGCCTCCCGACACCGCGCCGGACACGACGCCCGTGGAGCCGAGGGCGCGGCGCGCCGTCCACCGCTCGGCGCCGTCCGTCCGCGCGAGGGCTTTCACGCGGCGGTCGCTGTCAAGCACGTAGACGTGCGCGGCGTCGAGGGCGAGCGCCTGCCGCGCGTCGGCGCGCACGCTCCACAGCCGGTCGCCGCGACGCGCGTCGAGGGCGGTGAGCCGACCGTCCCGGGTGACCACCAGGACGGTACGGCCCGACACCAGGAGCGGCCCGTCACGGTCCGGCGCGGCGCCGCCCGCCCAGGTCCAGGCCCGCGCACCGGTGTGCTGCGTGAACGCGCCGACCCCGTCGCCCGCTCCCGCGACGACGACACGGCCCACGGTGACCGGACCCGGTCCGGACTCGCTCAACTTCCCTGCCGTCCACAGCGGTTGGGGAACCGTACCGGCCGTGGGGCGGGCCAGCGGCTCGGCGACGGGAACGCCGTCCGCGGTGACCGGTGACGCCCCGTCGCCCCGGTCCCGCGACAGCCACCAGCCGACGACACCGCCCCCGCTCGCGACGACCGCTCCCGCCCCCGCTGCGAACACGGCGCGGCGCGAGGGACCGCCCCCCGCGCCCAACAACTCGGCGGCTTCGCCCGCGCGCCGGGCGATCTCGTCGGCGAGAGGACCTTGCTGCCAAGGGGGTCGCGAGGCGAGCACTACGGGGCGCCCGGCGCGCGGAACGGGAGCGGAAGCTCGCCCGGCCCTCTCCCCCGCCAGAGCGCCCGCCATCTCCTCCGGCACCGGCCGCCTCGCCGGGTCCTTCTCCAGACAGGCCCGCACCACCGGTACCAGCGTCTCCGGTACGCCTTCCAGGGACGGCTCCTCGTGTACGACCCGGAAGCTCACGGCCGCGGGATGCCCCGCCCCGAACGGGCCGCGCCCCGTGCACGCGAAGGCCAGCACGGCACCGAGGGCGAAGACGTCGGCGGGCGGGCCCGCCCGGCGGCCGGTGACCTGTTCCGGGGGCGCGTAGCCGGGCGTCGCCGGGGCCAGGCCCGGCTCGGTGAGCGTGAGACCGTACTCGGGACGGGCGATGCCGAAGTCGATGACGCGGGGACCGGCCCGGGTGAGCACGATGTTGGAGGGCTTGAGGTCGCGGTGGACCAGGCCCGCGGCATGGATCTCCGCGACCGTGCGGACCAGTTCGGCGCCCAGCGCCCTGGTCCCGCCCTCGTCGAGCACCCCGCAGGCCGCGACCGCCTGGTGCAGCGTGGGCCCCGCCAGATACGCGGCGGCGATCCACGGGACAGGACTGTCGAGGTCGTACCCGAGCACACGGGCCACTCCCCGCCCACGCACCGTCGCGGCCGCGTCGGCCTCGCGCCGGAAGCGGCGCACCATGTCCTCGTCCGCGGCCAGTTCGGGCCGCAGCACCTTCACAGCGGCGGCCCGCCCCCGTACGTCACGCCCCAGATGTACGGCACCCATGCCGCCCTCACCCAGCAGTCCGACGACGCGGTAGGGCCCGATCCACCGTTCGGCCACCCCACCGCCCCCCACTCCATGGCCCCCACGGCCGGTCATGCTAGGCATGAAGCAACACCCGGAAAAGGGCCCGTAGGTCCTTTAGGGGCACGGGGAACTGCGCGAGCAACCCAAGACCACCCGCACTCGCCCACGAAACCCCATCCCCACCCCCGGTGGGCGCCCCGCCAAACCGACAGAGTCGAAGCGCTTCGACAACCTATGGACACCCACCCCCCATCAAGCTACTGTCGAGCCACCCTCACTCGCCCTTACCCGTACCACGCGCTGTCGAAGCGCTTCACACACCTTGGAGAGCTGGATGGTCACCCTCGCCGAGGTCGCCCAGCACGCCGGAGTCTCGGCCAGCACGGTGAGCTATGTGCTCAGCGGCAAGCGGTCCATCTCCATGGGCACCCGGCAGCGGGTCGAGCAAAGCATCCAGGAGCTCGGCTACCACCCCAACGCGGGGGCCCGGGCACTGGCGAGCAACCGCTCCAACATCATCGCGCTGATGGTCCCGCTCCGTACGGACATGTACGTACCCGTGATGATGGAGATCGCCATCGCGGTGGCGACCTCCGCCCGCACGCACGGATACGACGTGCTGCTGCTCACCGGCGAGGAAGGGCCCGACGCCGTGCGCCGGGTCACCGGCAGCGGGCTCGCCGACGCGATGATCCTGATGGACGTCGAACTCGACGACGAGCGGCTGCCGTTGCTGCGCGGCACGGACCAGCCGTCCGTACTCATCGGACTGCCCGCCGACACCAGCGGGCTGACCTGCGTCGACCTGGACTTCGGCGCTACGGGCGCGCTGTGCGTCGAGCATCTGGCCATGCTCGGGCACCGCGACATCGCTGTCATAGGCGAGGCACCCGCGGTCTACGAGCGGCACACGGGCTTCGCCGAACGCACCCTCGACGGACTGCGCTCCCGCAGCCGCGAGCTCGGGCTTCGGCTGCTGCACCGGCCCTGCGAGGGCGGGTACGACGCGATGGCCGTGACCCTGGCCCGGGTCTTCGACGAACGCCCGGACACCACGGGCTTCGTCGTGCAGAACGAGTCCGCGGTGGAGCCGCTGCTCGGGCTCCTGCGCCAGCAGGGCCGGGCCGTGCCCGAGGACGTGTCGGTGGTCGCGGTCTGCCCGGACCAGGTCGCCACCCAGGCTTCGGTGCGGCTCACCTCCGTCGCCATACCCGCGCAGGAGATGGGACGCAACGCCGTGGAACTGCTGGTCGCCAAGCTCGACGGCGGCGGCACCGACGAAGTCCTCCTGATCGCACCCGAGTTGACGACACGGGCCAGCACGGGGCCCGCGCCCGCCACCTCGTAGCCGACGCCCCCCAGCCCTCTGCTCCTGTCCCTCCGGCCTTCGCAAGGCACCCCCCTCCCCGCCGTCACTCCTTCAGGGAGCACCTCCGTGAACCAGCCTGCCGAGACCAAGCCCCAGCAAGGGGCGGTCAGCCTCGCTCAGTCCTCCCCCACCATGGGCACGTTCCGCGAGCGCGACGGCGCCCTGGAGTGGAGCGGCCGCCAGGAGACCGTACGTATCGAGCCGTGGGGCCCGGACGCGGTACGGGTCCGGGCGCGGCTCGGCGGCCCGGTCGTCGAGGGCCTGCCGGGCGCGCTGCTCGACGAGGCGCCGGCCACCGAGGCGAGCGTCAAGATCGAGGACGGGCGCGGTCTGCTGACCGTCGGCGCACTCACGGTCGAGGTCACAGCCGAGGGCCTCCTTCGCTTCACCCGTACCGACGACGGCTCGGAACTCCTCACCGAGGAGCGCGCCCACTTCTGGTGGCCTGGCCCGCGCCTCTACACCCCCGTCGGCAACGGCTACCACCGCCTGGAGCAGCGCTTTTCCGCGTACGAGGGCGAGAAGCTGTTCGGCCTCGGCCAGCACCAGCACGGCATGCTCGACCAGAAGGGCGCCGTCCTCGATCTCGTGCAGCGCAACGCCGAGGTCAGCATCCCGGTGCTCACCTCCAGCCGCGGCTACACCCTGCTGTGGAACAGCCCGGCGATCGGCCGCGTGGAGCTGGCGGGCAACGGCACGCGCTGGGTGGCGGACTCGGCCCGGCAGATCGACTACTGGATCACAGCGGGCCACCCGGCGGACGCCCAGCGCCGCTACAGCGCGGTGACCGGCCGTACGCCGATGCTGCCCGAGTGGGCCGCGGGTTTCTGGCAGTGCAAGCTGCGCTACCGCACACAGGACGAACTCCTCGGTGTGGCAAGGGAGTACAAGCGCCGCGGGCTCCCCCTGGACGTCATCGTCTGCGACTTCTTCCACTGGACGCATCTGGGCGAGTGGAAGTTCGATCCCGCCGAGTGGCCGGATCCGGCGGCAATGGTGCGGGAGTTGGACGAGCTCGGCGTCAAGCTGGTCGTGTCGGTGTGGCCGTCGGTGTCCCCGCTCTCCGAGAACCACGACCTCATGGAGCAGCGCGGCTACTTCATCGGCACGCAGTACGGACCGATGGCGCACGCCGACTGGCCCGACAAGGAGGTCGCGTCGACAGTCCAGGTCGCCTTCTACGACGCGACGAATCCCGAAGCGCGCGAGTTCATGTGGTCGAAGGTCCGCGACAACTACCTCACGCCGTACGGCATTCAGTCCTTCTGGCTGGACGCCTGCGAGCCGGAGATCAAGCCGGGTTTCCAGGAGAACCTGCGCTACTGGGCGGGCCCCGGCCTGGAGGTCGGGAATCTCTACCCGCGCGAGAACGCCCGTGCCTTCTACGAGGGCATGGTGGCCGCCGGCGAGAGCGAGGTCGTCACCCTCAACCGCTCGGCGTGGGCGGGCAGTCAGCGGTACGGCGCCGCCCTGTGGTCCGGCGACATCGGCACCGACTTCGCGACCCTGCGCCGCCAGATCGCGGCGGGCCTCAACACCGCGCTGTCCGGCATCCCTTGGTGGAACACCGACATCGGCGGCTTCCACGGCGGCGATCCGAACGACCCGGCGTACCAGGAGGTCATGGTCCGCTGGTTCCAGTTCGGCGCGCTGTCCCCGCTGATGCGTCTGCACGGCTTCCGCGACCCGGGTATGCCGCTCGGCCCGGCCATGACCGGCGGTCCGAACGAGGTCTGGTCGTACGGCGAGAAAGCCGCCGCGATCATGGAGAAGTACCTGCGGCTGCGCGAGCGCCTGAAGCCGTACGTCCTGGATGTCATGCGCGCCGCGCACGAGGAGGGGCTGCCGGTGATGCGCCCGCTGTTCCTCGAGTTCCCGGAGGACCAGGCGGCCTGGTCGGTGGACGACGCGTACCTCTTCGGCCCGGACCTGCTGGTCGCGCCGGTGCTGACGGCGGGCGCGACGGCCCGTACCGCCTATCTTCCGGCGGGCGCGCGCTGGACGGACGCGTGGACCGGCGAGACGTACGAGGGTGGCGCGGCCGTGACCGTCGACGCCCCGCTGGACCGCATCCCGCTGTTCCTGCGGGACGGGGCGCGGCTGCCCGTAGCGGAGTAGCCGCGTACACAGGAGTGCGGCCGGACCTGGGGAGGACCGGCCGCACTTTTGTGTCTGGGCTTATACCCGGATCAACTGCTGCTGACGGTCAGGTTGTTGGTGCGGAAGTCCAGACCGCCGGACGACGAGGTGATCTCGAAGCCGAACTGGACGTCGCCGATGGTCTCGTTGCCCATCCAGCCCTTGGTGTCCTTGATCCACTTGAGGATCGGGAGCATGTTGACGTTGCCGGAGTTCGAGTCCGAGGTGCGCAGGAACGAGAAGACCTCGTTGGCTCCGTTGCTGCCCTTGTAGACGTTCCAGCTGTGGCCGCCGAGGGTGACGCTGCCCTGCGAGGTGCCGATCGGGCCGACGGCGCCGTTGTAGTTCATCCAGAGCATGATCTCGTAGTCGTAGTCGGTGTCCCAGATGTCGTACGAGGAGTTGTACGCGCCCGAGGACGGGACCGTGACGTTGTAGCTGCTGCTGAGCGAACCGAGCGAGGTGATCGACTTGTTGATCACCTTCTTGGAGTTGGGGTAGGACTTGATGCCGCCGGTGTTGGGGTGGTTGGCGTTGACGCCCCAGTTGGTGCCGGAGTTGGCCCAGATGCACTGCGCGCCGGCGCCGGAGCCCCAGATGTTGTTGTAGAGCGTGTAACCGTTGAGGCTGGTGTTGCCCCACTGGTCGCAGGAGTTCCAGACGGCGGCCGAGGCCGGTGCGGAGGCGAGGCCGATGGTGGCGCCGAGTGCCAGTGCGGGGGCGATGAGGGCCTTGACGACCCTCCTGCGTGTGCGTGTTGCCATGGCTGTCCCTTTCCATGGGTGGGGGGAAATGCTGTGGAACTACCGCGGCTCCAGGAGGAGGACGCGGTCTTCTCCGGCGCGCGGGAAGAACGGTCGCGCGCTCGGGAGGAAGTCCTGGGATCGGGTGTTCACGGCGCGAGCACCGCCACTCCGTAGCGCGCCAACTCCACGGAGCCGGTGACCTGTTCGCCGGTGAGGACGTCCCGGTGAGTGTCCGGCACCTCCACCGTGACCGTCTCGCGCCCGTGGTTGAACACGAAAAGCAGCTCGCCCCGGCGGACGGCCTCGACCTGTGCGGGGAGGCCGTCGAGGGGCGGCCGGACCCCCGTGCCGGCCGCCACATCCGCCAACAGGTCGCGCAGCGCGGGCGGTTCGGGCAGCGTCGAGAGGTACCAGGCGCGCCCCTTGCGCAGCAGCGCGGGCAAGCCGTCCAGCTCACCGCCCTTGTACGGGACGATCAGCTCGGCATCGCGCGCCGCTTCGAGTTCCTCGGACCACAACGTCCCGCGGAAGCCGTCGCATTCGGCGGTCTCCCCCGCGTCGAGGGGCCACCACTCGTGCAGCGTGCGGATGCCGAAGAGCTCCCGCAGCCGCGCGTCCATGCCGCCGGGCCGCACCCGGTCGTCCTCGTCCGCGACTCCGGTCAGGAATCCGCAGACGAGGGTGCCCCCGGCTCGTACGTACGACAGGAGATTGTCGATCGCGGCGTCCGTGAGCAGGTACAACTGCGGGACGACGACCAGCTTGTACGCGGACAGGTCGTGCTCGGGGTGCGCGAAGTCGGTGGTGAGGTGGGCCTCCCACAGGGCGCGGTGCCAGGCGCGTACAACCTGCGGATAGTCGACCTCGGAGGACAGGCGGCCGTCCTGCGCGCCGGCCCACCAGGCGTTCCACTCGTGCAGGATCGCGACGTCGGCCTCTATGTGACTACCCGTCACTTCGGGGCCGAGCGCGGCGAGTTCGGCTCCTAGCCGCTTGACCTCCTGATACGTACGACCTTCCTCCCCCGCGTGGCTGACCATCCCCGAGTGGAACTTCTCGGCACCCTGTCGGGACTGCCGCCACTGGAAGTAGCAGACGGCGTCGGCGCCGCGGGCGACGGACTGGAGAGACCAGAGGCGGTTGAGGCCGCGTGGCTTGGGGTGGTTGACGCCCCGCCAGTTGACCGGGCCGGCCGCCTGCTCCATGAGCATCCATGGTCCGCCGCGGGCCTGGGAGCGCGTCATGTCCTGGATGAGGGCGCCGTTCTGGGCGCCGAAGGGGTCGCGCGGGTCCGGGTACATGTCGACGGAGACGAGGTCCTCCTCCCCGGCCCATTTCCAGGCGTCCTGGCCCACCCACATCGGCATGAAGTTGGTGGTCACCGGGATGTGCGGGGTGTGCCGGCGGACGATGTCGCGCTCGGCGACGTAGCACTCCAGGAGCATGTCGGAGGTGTAGCGCTTGAAGTCCAGTACCTGCGTGGGGTTCTTCAGGTAGTGGGCGTGGCGGGGTGGCAGGACCTCGTCCCAGTCGCCGTAGCCCTGGCTCCAGAAGGCCGTTCCCCAGGCCGTGTTGAGTGCTTCGAGCGTGTCGTACTTGTCCTGGAGCCAGCGGCGGAAGGTGGTGGCGGCCTCGTCGCCCCAGTCGTAGGTGCAGTACTCGTTGTTGATGTGCCACATCGTGAGGGCGGGGTGGCTGCCGTAGCGGGCGGCCAGGTCCTCGGTGATGGCGGCGGCGTAGCGGCGGTAGGTGGCACTGGAGTGCGAGAAGTGCTGGCGGCCGCCCCACCATTCGGTGCGGCCGTCCTCGTCGCGGGGCAGCGTGTCGGGGTGCAGGCGGCCCATCCAGGGTGGAGGTGAGGAGGTGGGGGTGGCGAGGACGACGCCGATGCCGTTGTCGTACATGAGGTCCATCAGCCGGTCGAGCCAGCCGAACTCCCTTGCTCCGGGCTTGGGTTCGAGTTTCGCCCAGGAGAAGACGCCGAGGGTGACGGAGTTGACGCCGGCCGCCTTCATGAGGCGTACGTCCTCGTGCCAGGTCTCCTCGGGCCACTGCTCGGGGTTGTAGTCGCCGCCGAAGAGGATGCGGCCACGGGTGGCGTCGGCGAGGCTCGGCCTCTGGTGCGGGTGCGGGGGCATCAGGCCGGGTCCCCGTACTGGATGCCGCGTCCGTTGGTGGCGATGTAGACGCGGCCGTGGACGCGCGGGTCGCCGGTGATCGTCTCGCCGATCCAGCCCCACTGGTGGGCGTCGTCGTTGATACGGACCCAGGTCCTGGCCCCGTCGTCGGAGCGGAGGACGCCGGTGACGGACCCCGCCTCGATCGCGCCGACCTGGTAGATCGCGGGGTAGTCGGCGCGGCGGGCTGCCTTGCCGAAGCCGAGGCAGTGGGAGGAACGGCAACTGGCGATCTTCGAGAAGGCGGCGCCGCCGTCGGTGGACCGGAAGAGGCCGTTCTCCTTCGCGGAAATCCACAGGTCACCGGAGCGGCCCGGGGCCGCCACCACCTTGAACTGGCTGTCTCCGGAGGGCAGTCCAGTCGCACGGGCCGTGAAGGAACGGCCACTGTCAGTGCTGGCGTATAGCGTTCCTGTGTCGGTGTCGTATGCGTAGAAGAGCGTCGGGTCGGCCGGGTCGGCGACCAGCGTGGCGCCCTTCGGGAAGGAGGAGACCTCGGACCAGGTCGCGCCGTTGTCGGTGGAGCGGTGGGCTGCGTACTTCGTGCCGTCCCAGTGCACGAAGGACCACAACAGCGTACTGCCGTCGGCGCTGGTGGCGATCGGCCCCGGTGCGCTCTTGGCGATGTCCGGCTGGGCCTTGAAGGGCGCCCAGGTCCGGCCGCCGTCGTTCGAGTACGCGCCGTTGCCGTTGTCGCCCCAGCCCGCCCGGACGACGTACGACGGCTTGGCCGCGGCCTGCGCGAGTCCCGTCGCCGACCCGAACACGGGGTTCGCCGCCATGCCGCGCGACGGAGACGCCGTGAGCCGCTCGTGGTACATCACGCCGATGTCCCCGAGCCCGCTCAGCAGATGCGCCTCCCCGACCGGGGGCGAGATCAGCTGGCGCACGGACGTCTCCTCCAGGCCGCGGATCTGCGGCGCCCAGCGCTTGAGGTCGCGGGTGCCGTAGAGGGTCGCGCCGGTCCCGTACACGATGTGCTTCGAGTCGTACGGGTCCAGGGCGAGCGCCTGGATCCACCAGCCGAACTTCGGCTTGTCAGCACCCCAGTTGAGGAAGGGAGTCTCCGATACGTCGAGCACGGCAGTGTCCTTGAGGGACGTCCAGGTACGGCCGCCGTCGGTGGAGCGGAACAGTGTGTCGATGGCCGCCCAGCGGTTGTTGGTGGACACGACGACGGTGCCCGGGCGGCGGGCGTCGACGGCGACCCCGCCGTAGGCGAAGTTGTCCGCCGAGCCGTCTTCGGTGGTGCCGCCGGGCTGCACGGGGGTCACCTCGGTCCACTTGCCGGTGGCGGTGCGCAGCTTGTGCACGCTGCCGGCGGACTGGCCGTTGGGGCCGGGTGCGTCGGCGTACGTCACGTACAGCTCGCGGGTGTGCCTGTCGTACGCGGCCCGGATCGGGACCTTGGCTGAGGCGCCGGAGGGCTGTCCGGGCACGGCTTCCCACGTCGTGCCGTCGGCGGTGCGGTACAGGTTCGCCGTGCCGGAGGTGCCGTCGCCGTCGCCCCAGCCGGCGTAGACGGAACGCCCGGCCGCGACGAGGAAGGTGACGCCCTGTCCGGAGGCGTTCGCCTTCGCCGGGAAGTCGGTCACCGCTGCCCAAGTGGCGCCCCGGTCGGTCGACTTGAGCAGACCGTCGTGCCGGGTGCCCAGCCACAGGGTGTCGCTGTCGCGCGGGTCGACGAGGAGACGTTCACCGGTGCCGCGACCGTCCTCGTTGGCGCCGAGCTTCACGGTCAGGTCGGTGCGGGACCAGGTGGCGCCGCGGTCGTCGGAGCGCAGGACGGCGCCGTTGCCGGCCCAGGGCTGGGCGTATGTGCCGAGCGACAGGTACACCCGGTTGGGGTGCGCCGGGTCGACGGCGATCGCCTCGACACCGAGGAGGTTCCAGTCGTCCCAGCCGAGGTGATCGGTGAGCGGCGTCCAGCGGCCTGCCCGGTCGTCCCAGCGGTAGGCGCCACCGATGTCGGTACGGGCGTAGGCGAGGCCGCGTACGGAGGGGTGGAACAGCACGCCGGTGACGAAGCCGGTGCCGCCGATGACGGCGTTGCGCCAGCGGTAGGAGGGCGCATCCGGTTCGGCGTCGGCCGCCGATGGGGCCGGGGCTGCCTGTGCCAGCGGGCCGGCAGCGGAGAGAGCGGCGGCAGCGGCGGTCCCGGCGAGGACGACGCGTCTGCTCAGGCGGGGCGTGCGCATGACATACCTCGTTCTTGGGGGTGTGAAGGGCGTGGGGCGCCCTGTTCAAAGTCGGGGTTCGGGGCGCCCCTTCAGGGGCGCGGGCTGTGACATTTGCGGCTCCGCCGCGATGGGGGTCCCCGCTCATGGGGCCCCCGCTCGAGCGAAGCCGAGAGTGAGGGGAGCGACCAGCCACAACGGACCCGCAGGTGATGCAACGGACTCGCCGGTCCCCGGCTCGCCCCGCGGACCGGCGCGGCGGGTTCAGGAGCCGAGGAAAGCGGGCTGACCGGAGTCAGCCTTTGACCGCGCCGGTGAGCATGCCCTTCTTGAAGTGCTTCTGGACGAAGGGCGACAAGACGGCGACAGGCAGCAGCGCCATCACCATGACCGCCATCTGAATGGCCAGCCCCGAAAGCTGCCCGGTCTTGATGGCCTGCCCCAGACCGACCGGCGCTTCCTGCCTCTGCACGAGCTGGATCATGACGTTCTGCAGCGGCATCATGTCCTGCTGATTCAGATACAGCGACGCGTTGAACCAGGCGCTCCAGTACCCGACGGCGTAGAACAGCGTGATCACCGCGAGAACCGCCCGGGACAACGGCATGACGATCTGCCAGAGGATCCGGAAGTCCCCAGCGCCGTCGATGCGGGCGCTGTCGATGAGCTCCTGCGAGATCTCCATGAAGAAGCCGCGCAGCACCAGGATGTTGAAGACGCTGATCGCACTCGGCAGGATCAGCGCGAGATAGCTGTCCGTCAGGCCGAGGGACTGCACCAGCAGGTAGGTGGGGATGAGGCCGGCGCTGAAGAACATGGTCGCCAGCAGCGTCATCAGGATCCAGCGATGGCCGAGGGATCCGCTGCGGGACAGGCCGTAGGCGCACAGGACGGACACCGTCATCGAGAACAGCGTGCCGACCAGGGTGACGAGGATGCTGATGATCGTGGCGCGGGTGACCTGGCCGCCGCTGAGCAGTTCCTGGTAGGCGATGAAGGTAATGCCCTTGGGCACCATCACCAGGCCGCCCGCCTCGTCGATGGTCTTCCGCGAGGAGAGGCTGGTGACGACGACGATCCACAGCGGGAAGAGGACCGCCAGGCAGGCGAGCGACAGGGCGATGCTCTTGCCCGCCAGGCCCGCCTTCGAGGGCTCTTCCTCCCACGCCGGGCGGGGCGGGGCTTGCCACCAGCGGGGCTTGCTGACCGGCTTGTCGATGACGGCGGTCACTTCTTGTACACCCCCTTCTCGCCCATGAGATGGGCCACTTTGTTCGCGGCGAGGACCAGGCCGATGCTGATCACGCCCTTGACGAGGCCGGCGGCGGCCGCGTAGCCGAAGTCCTGGTTGCGCACGCCGTTCCACCACACGAAGGTGTCGAGGACCTCCCCCGCGCCCGGTCCGACGCCGTCGCGTTGCAGCAGGATCTGTTCGAACCCGACGGTCAGGGCGTCGCCGACGCGCAGCACGAGGAGGAGGGCGATCACCGGGCGCAGGGCGGGAAGGGTGACGTGCCACATGCGGCGCCAGCGTCCGGCTCCGTCCATCGCGGCGGCCTCGTAGTGGTCCTGAGAAACCGAGGCCAGCGCGGCGAGGAAGACGATGATCCCCCACCCGGCGTCCTTCCACACGCTCTGCGCGGTGATCAGGAAGGCGAAGGTGTCCGGGTTGGTCATGATGTTGAGACCGTCGTACCCGTTCTGCCTGAGCAGTTGGGAGAGCATCCCCGCGCCGCCGAACATCTGCTGGAAGACGGCGATGACCAGCACCCAGGAGAAGAAGTGCGGCAGGTAGAGAACCGCCTGCGCGACGGCCCGCACCCGGGGCCGGACCACGCTGTTGATGAGCAGCGCGAGCAGGATCGGGATCGGGAAGAACAGCACGAGCTGGACGAAGAACAGCACCAGCGTGTTCTCGACGGCGTTCCAGAAGGCCGAGTCCTCGAAGATCCGCTGGAAGTTCTCCAGGCCCACGAAGGGGCTGTTCAGCATGGACACGATGCCGTTGTCGCTGATGTAGGGGTCGTAGTCCTGGAAGGCGACGACGTTGCCGAGGATCGGCAGGTAGTTGAAGATCAGGACCAGCAGGATGGCCGGCAGCGTCATGAGGATCAGGACGCGGTCGCGTCTGAACCTGAGCCGGAGGCTCAGCTTGCCCGAGCCCTGTTCCTTCCGGACACCGGTGGCGTCGCCGGACGCCACCGGTTCCTTCACCGGTGTGCTGGCCTCGGCACTGCTCCGAGGCACCGTGCTGTGGGACACGGCTGTTCTCCTTGCCTCAGAGCCTGGTCAGCTCGCCGCCGTGCCGTTCTCGTCGAGAAGCTTCTTGTACCAGTCGCGCAGCTTGTCGCCACCCTTGCTCTTCCAGTCGGAGACGGCCTGCTGCATGTCGCTGATCTTCTTGTGGCCGCGGATGATGTCGTTCTCGAGCTGCTCGAAGTCGTTGGCGAGGTTGGTGTAGCGGGAGGGCTCGGTGATCTGAAGGCCCCAGAAGGACGACTTCTTGGTGAAGGCCCCCATCCGCTGCTCCCACTCGACCATGGCCTTGGTGTAGTCCGGCAAGTCGGGGTGGGCGATGGTCGGGGCGGGGCTCGCCACCATGACATAGGCGTTGAGGACCTCGTTGTTGCCCTTGTCGTTCTTGACGGGCACGCCGTCCTTGATCGTGTAGTGGGTGCCCTCGACGCCGTAGTTGGTCATCATCCACTCCTTGGTGCCGTACGGCGCCGCGGTGACGTTGGCGACCGCCAGGACGTCGCGGATGACGGACTCGGAGGCCTTCTTGTTGACGAAGGCGAAGATGCCGGCCGGGTTGGCGGCGTACAGCGTCGGGTCACCGCCGTCGTGGTTCCAGATGTCCATGCCCCAGATCTTGAAGTCGGGGTTCTGGGTGGCCTGGGAGGCCTGCTGGCCGTACCAGTGGACGATGTTGTTGTCCCAGATCAGGAACTCGCCGGCGGCGAACTTGGGGGCGGGGTCGACGGTCTGGCTCTTGCCCAGCTTGAAGTCGGGGTGGACGACTCCGGCAGCGAACAGCTTGCGCGTCCACTCGATGGCTTCCAGGTACTCCGGGGTCTCGAGGCGGTTGATCAGCTTTCCGTCTTCCATGTCCCACCAGAGCGGCTTCTCCCCTCCCCCTCGCACGCCGAAGCTGTTCATCGCGGTCCACTTCATGTCACCGCAGGCCCACACCTTGGCGCGGGCGTTGGTGATGTCCTTGCACAGGGCCATGAACTCGTCGGCGGACCGCGGGACCTCGTAGCCCTCCTTGTCGAAGATGTCCTGGCGGTAGAGCGGCACGATGTTCGCGGCGGTCGGGGCGGGCATCGGCAGGCCCATCAGCTTGCCGCCGAAGATGGAGCGCTGCCAGGCGCCGGAGGGGATCGCCGCGAGGTTCGGGTACTCCTTGACCTTGTCCCCGGACAGGTACGGGCCGAGGTCGGCGAACTTGCCGCTGATGGCGCTGGGTATTTTGCCCATCATGTTCCAGCCGGGGATGACGACCACGTCCGGGATCTTGCTGGAGGCGAGGATCGCGCCGAGCTTCTGGTCGTAGGTGTTGCCGTCCTGGTTCTGCCACTGGACGTCGACGCCGATCAGGTCGTTCATCGCCGTGTAGTAGGGGTTGTTCCCCTTGGGTGGGGAGCCCCAGAACGGCGACATGATGGTGACCTTGCCGCCCTTGCCGAGCTTCTTCGCGACCGAGGTCTTGAGATCGGCGCCGTCGAGCTTGGCGGTGAAGCCCTGCGACGAGCCGTTCTTGGACGGGATGTCCGGCGTCACCACGTTGCTGGCCACGAAGGCCGGCAGGATCTTCTTCGCGTCCTTGCCCGACGTGGTGCCTTCACGCGAGCCGCTGTCCGAACCGCCACAGGCGGAGAGCAGCGGCATTCCACCTGCCACCGCTGCGGTGGCGACCGCCGTGGAGGCGAGGAAGCTTCTCCGACTGGGTCCGGAGGAGGCGGAGGCGGAGTTCGGCGTCATTGCGTCAACCCTTCATGGCGCACACCAGGACACCCGGCGGTGTGGCCGTCGGCTGCGGTGTCTCGAGTGAAAGCTGGCTGAGCTGAAGCGGACCTCGGAGGATGTGCACACCAGGTGGACACCGGATGGGCCCCTTCGATCAGTCGAAGCGCTTCGATGTTGCTGCGAGGTTAAGTGAACACCCAAGGGTGCACAAGAGCCGTTCCGAACATTCCTCCGAGGCGCAAAGGACTGAACCTGTCTGATCTGGGCCTTGAAACGCCGGAGAGGATGCGGAGATGTTGCCTCGGGATGTCTTGACACCCACCCTCCGGTCGAATGAGCATCGAAGCGCTTCGAAAGCTCTTCATCGCTCCTCCACAAAGGGATGCCCGCGTGACCGCACAAACGCCGCCTTTCCGCGACTCGCAGCTGCCGTTCGCGAAGCGCGTCGACGATCTCCTGTCGCGGCTCACCGTGGCCGAACGCATCGCGCTGCTGCACCAGTTCGCGCCCGCCGTGGAGCGGCTCGGCGTCGCCGCGTTCCGCACCGGCCAGGAGGCGCTGCACGGCGTGGCCTGGATGGGTCCGGCGACCGTGTTCCCGCAGGCAGTTGGCCTTGGCGCGACCTGGAACACAGATCTCGTACGCCGCGTCGGCGAAGCCGTCTCCACCGAAACCCGCGCGATGCGCGCCCGCGACGACCGCGTCGGCCTCAACGTCTGGGCGCCCACGGTCAACCTCCTGCGCCACCCCCTCTGGGGCCGCAACGAGGAGGGCTACTCCGAGGACCCGAAACTGACCTCGGCGATCGCGACGGCGTACACCCGCGGCCTGCGCGGCGACCATCCCGCGTACTGGCGCACGGCCCCCGTCCTCAAGCACTGGCTCGCGCACAACAACGAGACGAAGCGGGACATCACCTCGTCGTCCGTCCGGCCCCGCGTCCTGCACGAGTACGACCTGCGCGCCTTCCGCGAGACGGTCGAGGCAGGCACGGTGGCCGGCGTGATGCCCGCGTACAACCTGGTCAACGGCCGCCCCAACCACGTGTCGCCGTACCTGCGCGAGCACCTGCGCACCTGGACGGACCAGGAACTCCTGGTCTGCTCGGACGCGGGCGCGCCCTCCAACCTGGTCGACTCCGAGCACTACTTCGACACCCACGAGGAAGCGACGGCCGCCGCCCTGCGCGCCGGTGTGGACAGCTTCACCGACCACGGCACGGACAGCTCGAAGATCGTCGAACGTCTCCAGGGCGCCCTGGACCAGGGCCTGTTGACCGAGGCGGACATCGACGCGGCGGTCCGCCGCCAGCTCTCGGTGCGCTTCCGGCTCGGCGAGTTCGACCCGCACCTGGACCCGCACGCGGACACGAAGCACTTCGACACCCCGGCCCACCGCGCACTCGCCCAGGAGGCCGCGGAACAGGCGGTCGTCCTCCTCAAGAACGACGACCTGCTGCCCCTCGCCGAAGGCACCCGCATCGCCGTCGTCGGCCTCCTCGCCGACGAGTGCAAGCTCGACTGGTACAGCGGCACACTCATCCACCGCTCCACACCCCTGGAGGGCCTGTACGAGCGCTTCGGCGCCGAACACGTCGACTTCGCGGAGGGCGTGGACCGCGTACGCCTCAAGACGTCGGCCGGTACGTATCTGAGCGTGCCCCTCGCCGACGACGTGACCGACGAAGCCCGCGGCGCCGAGGGCGCACTGGACCCGGCCCTCCTCGCGGGCCGCACCGACCTGCCCCCGCTGACCACCGACGTCACGGGTACGGACCTCGCGCTGATCGACTGGGGCGAGGGCATCCTCACCCTCCGCGCACCCGACGGCCGCTACCTCTCCGTCGCCGACGACGGCTACGTACGAGCGTCCGCGGAGCAGCCCGGCGGCTGGGTGGTCCAGGAGACATTCCGCCTGGAACCCCGTGATTCCCACGCGAACGGGCACCTCCTGAAGCACGTAGGGACGGGTCGGTACGTCTCTGTCGCCGCCGACGGCGTAAAGGTTGCCGCCGACGACGCCCAGGACGCGGAGATCTTCGAGCTGATCGTCACGGAGCGTGGCGAGGACGCGGTGACCCGGGCCGCCGCCACCGCGGACGTGGTGGTCGTGGTCGCGGGCAACGACCCGCACATCAACGGCCGCGAGACGGAGGACCGTACGACGCTCCGCCTCCCCGAGCACCAGGAGCGCCTGTTGCGGGCCGCCCGTGCCGCGAACCCGAACACGACCCTGGCCCTCGTCTCCGCCTACCCGTACGCGGTGGATCCCGAGGACATCGGGGCCCTGCTGTGGACGGCCCACGGCGGCCAGGCGGCCGGCACCGCCCTGGCCCGCGTCCTGGCAGGCGACGTCTCCCCGGCCGGCCGTCTCCCGCAGACCTGGTACGCCTCCGACGCGGACCTCCCCGACCTCCTCGACTACGACGTGATCGGCAGCCGCCAGACGTACCTCTACTTCGAGGGCACCCCGCTCTTCCCGTTCGGCCACGGCCTGTCGTATGCGTCCTTCACCTACGACGGCCTTCAAGTCGATCAGGGCAACGGCGAGTTGAAGGTCTCCGTCACGGTCACCAACACGAGCGGAGTGGCCGCCGACGAGGTCGTCCAGCTCTACACGCGCGCGGTGCACCCCTCGGTCCCACGCCCGCGCCGGGAACTGGCGGCACACCGCCGAGTCCACCTGGCCCCCGGCGCCTCCGCCGAACTCTCCTTCGAACTCCCGCTGCACACCTTCGAGTTCTGGGATGTGGCACACGGCAGGTGGCGGCTGGAGCCGGGAGCGTACGAGGTGCTCGTGGGCGCATCCAGCGAGGACATCCGCCTGCGCTGCACGATCGACCTCGACGGCACTCCCGCGCCTCCCCGTCCGGTCCTCGAACTCGGTCTGAACGCCGCCGACTTCGACGAGCAGCGGGACGCCGAGATCGTCGACCGTACGAAGGAGTCGGGCGACGCGGTGACGCCGGCGGGCGCGGGTGAGGACGTGGGTGATGGTGAGGCCGAACTGGTCTTCCTGGCCTGCGACTTCGCCGACGGTACGACCATGGCCTCCATCGAGGCGGCGGGCGAGGGCTCGGCCGAACTCGCACTCGCGGATGGCACGGTGCTCGCGCGGCTCGACATCCCGGCGACGACAGGCCCGTACGACTACACCACCGTGGCCGGCCCAGCGGCACACGTCACCGGGGTCCACGACCTGCACATCAAGCTGCGCGGCCGGGTTCGGCTCGCGCGCGTCGGCTTCTCCGGTTGAGGGTCCGGACCAAGCTGACGCACAGAAGGGGCCCGGCACCGGAAGGCATCGGCGCCGGGCCCCTTCATCCCGGGATACGACCCGAGCCTACATGAAAACGATTGTCACAAGCTAGAGGTTGAGCCCGGTCAGCACCATGACCCGCTCGTACGTGTAGTCGTCCATCGCGAACTTCACGCCCTCGCGCCCGACTCCGGACTGCTTCACTCCGCCGTACGGCATCTGGTCGGCGCGATACGAGGGGACGTCGCCGATGACCACGCCGCCGACCTCCAGCGCCCGGTGCGCGCGGAAGGCGGTCTGCAGGTCGTGGGTGAACACCCCTGCCTGGAGGCCGTACTTGGAGTCGTTGACGGCGGCGAAGGCGGCGGCCTCCCCCTCAACCCTGTGCAGGGTGAGGACGGGTCCGAAGATCTCCTCGCAGGACAGCGTGGCGTCGCCCGGCACCTCGGCGAGAACGGTCGGCGCGTACGAGGCGCCGTCGCGCTTGCCGCCGGTCAGCAACCGGGCCCCTGCCTCGACCGCCTCGTCGACCCACCCCTCCACGCGCTTGGCCGCGTCCTCACTCACCAACGGGCCGACGTCGGTCGCGTCATCGGAGGGATCGCCGGTCACCTGGGCCTCGACGGCGGCGACGACACGGGGCACCAGCCGCTCGTACACGGAGGCGTCGGCGATCACCCGCTGGACGGAGATGCAGGACTGGCCACCCTGGTAGTTGGAGAAGGTGGCGATACGGCTTGCCGCCCAGTCCAGGTCCTCGTCACTGGCGTAGTCGGCCAGGACGACGGCCGCGCCGTTTCCGCCCAGTTCCAGGGTGCAGTGCTTGCGGGGCACCGAGTCCATGATCGAGAAGCCGACCTTCTCGGATCCGGTGAACGAGATGACGGGCAGACGCTCGTCCTGTACGAGGGCGGGCATGCGGTCGTTGGCGACGGGGAGGATGCTCCACGCTCCGCGCGGCAACTGGCTCTTCGCTTCGGTCTCGGCTTCGGCGAGCAGTTCGCCGATCATCAGGCCTGAGAGCGGGGTCGCAGGTGCGGGCTTCAGGATGATCGGGACGCCGGCTGCGATGGCCGGGGCGATCTTGTGGGCGCACAGGTTGAGCGGGAAGTTGAAGGGTGCGATGCCCAGGACGGCGCCCTTGGGGAAACGGCGCGTGATCGCGAGCCGTCCTTGTCCGCCGAGGTCGGTGTCGAGTCGCTGGGCCTCTCCGCCGTTGAAGCGCCGGGCTTCCTCGGCCGCGAACCGGAACACGGACACGGCCCGGCCGACTTCGCCGCGGGCCCACTTGAGCGGCTTTCCGTTCTCGGCGGAGATGAGGCGGGCGATCTCCTCGGTTCGCTCGACGAGTCGGCGGGAGACGTGGTCGAGGGCGGCGGCGCGTATGTGGGCCGGGGTGGCGGCGAACTCGTCGCGCACGGCGTGCGCGGCGGCGACGGCCTCGTCGACCTGTGCGTCACTCGGCACACTCACCGTCCCGACGACGCGTCCGTCCCACGGGGACGTGACCTCGAACGTGGTGTCACCTGTCGCCTGGCGGCCGGCGAGCCAGAAGGCGTGCGTGGCGGTCATAGGGGGTCCGGCCCTTCGGTCGACGTGGTGTTGCACGTGTTGTACGTGCCCACGGTAGGCCTGGCGGCCGGAGTGGCGGCTTGTCCGGCCTGTACCACTCGCCATGCCTGATGCTCCACTTTGGCGAGTGCGGGTTGATTGTGGTTGCTCGCGTCGTTCCCCGCGCCCCTTGGGTCCGTGGGCGGGTCGGGAATTCGCTCGTGCGTGCCAGTTGATCGCACGGATGGGTGACTGTGTGCGAAGTCCGCCTGGGCGTGCGAGGTGCTGCCTAGGTTTGGGGTCGTGAAGCTGGTGGTGCAGGTAAAGCTGTTGCCGTCGCCGGAGCAGGCGGCGGCGCTGGAGGCGACCCTGCGCGCCTGCAACCGGGCCGCCGACCACGTCTCCCGGACCGCCTTCGCAACAGGCATCAAGGACCGCAACGGCCTGCAGAAACTGGTCTACGCGGACATCAAGGCCACCTTCGGGCTGTCGGCACAGCCCGCGGTGCGGGTGGTGAAGAAGGTCGTGGACGCCTACGGCGCGCTCGCGGCGAGCCTGACAGCCGGGCGGCTGGGCGGCTGGGCGGTCCGGGGTCGAAGCGGTACCGCAAGGCGGTCGGTTCACCGGTCGCCTTCCGGCCCGAGGCGGCACAGCCGTTCGACGACCGGTGCCTGTCCTGGCAGACGGACGCGCGCACGGTGTCCATCTGGACGGTGGACGGGCGGATGCGCGGCATCCGCTTCACCGGCTCGCCCGACCAACTCAAGGTGCTGGCGGAGTACCGCAAGGGCGAGTCCGACCTGGTCCAGCGGGGCGGGAAGTGGTTCCTGATCGCGACCTGCGACCTTCCCGATCCCGAGGTGTATGAGCCGAGTGACTGGATCGGGGTGGACCGCGGCATCGTCAACCTCGCCACCACCAGCGACGGCACCAACTACCAGGGCCGCCGCCTCTCGCGATATCGCCGCTGGCAGGCCCGCAAACGGGCCGAGCTACAGGCCAAGGGCACCCGTTCGGCCAGGCGCCGCCTGGCGGGCCGTGCATGTAAGGAGCAGCGTCATGCCACCCAGGTGAATCACCGGATCAGCAAGGAGATCGTGTCCGTCGCGCAACGCACCGGTCGCGGGATCGCCGTCGAGGAACTCGGCGGGATCCGCGAGCGGGTACGGCTTCGCCGCGACCAGCGGGGCACCTTGTCTTCCTGGCCCTTCCACCAACTCGGACAGCACCTCGCCTACAAGGCCCGACGGGCCGGGGTGCCGTTCCTGGAGGTGGATGCGGCCTACACGTCGCAGCGCTGCCCGCGCTGCGGGCACACCGAGCGGGCCAACCGGCCCGACCGGGACCATTTCCGTTGTCGTCGGTGCGGCCTCGCTGGGCCCGCCGACCACGTCGCCGGGGTCAACGTGCGCAACCGCGCACGCTCGGCGTGGGTGTTCGTCACCACACTCGTCCCGCACCAGCCTGAACAGGCCGGATTGCAGGGAGATGCGACCCGTGACCGTCCCGTCGTAGGGGGCAGTCGGGAGCGCGACAAGGTGTGAACGACCGAGTACACAAACTCGGCCGTTCGCGACCAAGAAGGTGACATGTCTCGCTCGTCGCCGCCCCGCAGCGGAACCGGATGAGAGAACTCCTGCTCAGATGCGGGTGAACGCCTGCTCCAGGATGTCGAGGCCCTCGCTGAGCAGCTCCTCGCCGATGACCATGGGCGGCAGGAAGCGCAGCACGTTGCCGTAGGTGCCACAGGTCAGGACCAGCAGACCCTCCTGGTGGCAGGCCTTGGCCAGCGCGGCGGCGGCCTCCGGGTTCGGCTCCTTGGTGGAGGGGTCCTTGACGAGCTCAATGGCCAGCATGGCGCCGCGTCCGCGGACGTCGCCGATGATCTCGTACTTCTCCTGCATGGCGCCGAGACGTGCCTTCATGACCGTCTCGATGTGCCGCGCCCTGGCGGCCAGGTCGAGCTCCTTCATCGTCTCGATCGAGCCGAGGGCGCCAGCGCAGGCGACGGGGTTGCCGCCGTAGGTGCCGCCCAGGCCGCCCGCGTGCGCGGCGTCCATGATCTCGGCGCGGCCCGTGACGGCGGCCAGTGGCAGACCGCCCGCGATGCCCTTCGCCGTGGTGATCAGGTCCGGGACGATGCCCTCGTCCTCACACGCGAACCACTGACCGGTGCGGCAGAAACCTGACTGGATCTCGTCCGCGACGAAGACGATGCCGTTGTCCCGGGCGAACTCGCTGAGCGCCGGAAGGAAGCCCTTCGCCGGCTCGATGAAGCCGCCCTCGCCGAGGAGCGGCTCGATGACGATGGCGGCCACGTTCTGAGCGCCCACCTGCTTGCTGATCTGGTCGATGGCCTGCGCGGCGGCCTCGGGGCCGCAGTTCTCGGGGCCGGTCGGCCAGCGGTAGCCGTACGCCACCGGTACGCGGTAGATCTCCGGCGCGAAGGGACCGAAGCCATGCTTGTACGGCATGTTCTTCGAGGTCAGCGCCATCGTCAGGTTCGTACGGCCGTGATAGCCGTGATCGAAGACGACGACGGCCTGGCGCTTGGTGTGGGCGCGGGCGATCTTGACGGCGTTCTCGACGGCCTCGGCGCCCGAGTTGAACAGGGCCGACTTCTTGGCGTGGTCACCGGGGGTCAGCTCGGCCAGCGCCTCGGCGACGGCCACGTAGCCCTCGTACGGCGTGACCATGAAACAGGTGTGGGTGAAGTCGGCGAGCTGCGCGGACGCTCGCCGTACGACGGCCTCGGCGGAGGCGCCGACGCCGGTCACGGCGATTCCGGAGCCGAAGTCGATCAGCCGGTTCCCGTCGACGTCCTCGATGATCCCGCCGTCCGCGCGCGCGGCGAACACGGGCAGCACGGACCCCACGCCGGCCGCGACCGCGGCGACGCGGCGGGCCTGCAGCTCCTGCGACTTCGGGCCGGGGATGGCGGTGACGAGGCGGCGCTCCTGCGGAAGTGCGCTCATGAGGGGGCTCCCTGGGGTCTTGCGACGGGGTCCAGCGGGGTCTGTGCGGAGGGGTCTTTTCGGACAGCTCGCTCTTCGCAGGCTAGGGGTGGGGGTGAGGAGTGGGCATGCTCCATGTGGGCGTTGTCGGCCCGCCGGGTTGTCCGCGGTGGACATGGCGGCGGCCGAGGGGTCGACCCCGGCCCGGCCCGGTAAGCGGTGAACTCCCCCTGCGGGGGCATTAGATTGGCTCGCTGATGGTGGATCGAACGGCTGGTCAGGGGACAAGGGCGATGGACAGCGACGGCACGCAGGACGCACGGGGCACACACGCCGATCGTGTGCCGCGCCCGGCGGGGCCGCCTCAGGTACCGCCACGGCCCGCGCAGGCGCCGGGCGCGCCGCCGATGCCGGAGGGTTCCGCCTTCCTGGCCTGGCTGCGGGCTCCCCGGCCCGAGGCGGCGCCGGGGGTGTGGCGGTTCGGGCACCGGCCGCGGCCGGACGAGGAGCCGGAGGCCGTCTCGAATCGGCAGTTGCTCAGCGGTGCGCTGATCGCCTTCCTCGTGGGATGGCTGATCTGGTCGCTGCTGTGGAACGGCTACCTGGGCGGCTGGTGGCTGGTGCCTCTCTACGCGATGATTCCCGATTCCTGGGCGGAGCCGGGCTCCTACACCCGCGTGGTCCTCAGCTACACCTGGTACACCGTCGTGGCCCTGATGATCATGATCAGCGTCGGGCGTCTCGGCCGATGGGGCGAGGTGTGGCGCCGGTTCGTGACCTCGCGCCTGCGACGGGAGCGGGAGCGGCCCGTCGCCCCGCCGCCCCAGCGGGACCCCGCCGAGTGGCCCGGGCTCCGCGACGTCGGAGCCACCGACGCCGCCGAACGGCTCGCCGCCGAGGCCCGCTCCGGGCTGATGCGCGACGTCGACCATGCGCGCATCACCCGCGCCTGGCAGGGCGTACGCAGCGGCCGGCACAGTCTCTCCACTTTCACCGGCGCCGTGCTCAAGGACGGTGCCGCCGCCTGTCTGCACCCTTCCGGCGAGCGTGATCTTCCGGGGCGCCTCGCCCAGCACGACCTCGTCACCGGGCAGGTCCGGCTCGGCACGACCGCCGACGACAAGCGCAATCCGTACGCCTACCGCGGCACCGGACTCGGCCTCGGCCCCGAACTCCTCGGCACCTCCCTGCTCGCCGTCGGCCCCGCCGGATCCGGCAAGACCAGCAGCGTCGTCTGGCCGCTCGCCGAATCGCTGTGCCTGCACGCGCTCGCCGGGCGGGCCGCCGTCGTCGTGGTCGGGGCCGCGGGCGCGGGGCTCGGGCCCGCGGACGCGTACGACGTCGTCGTACGGGTCGGAAATCCCGAGTCCGTCTACGACCTCGACCTGTACGGCGGAACCCACGACCCCGACGAGGCGGCGGCCGTCCTCGCCGAGGCACTGGTCGGCGACCTCACCGACCCGCACCCCGGCGGAGACAGCCGCCGCTCCACCACCGTGCTCGCCCAACTGCTCGGGCCGTATCGCGCGGTCCACGGGCGCTTCCCCTCCGTACCCGAACTGCGGCAGCTCCTCGACGGTGCGCCCGGCCCGCTCGGCGCGCTGCGCAAGGCGCTCACGGAGGCCGGACAGGAGTCGCTGCTGCGCGAACTCGACGCCCGGGAGCGGCAGTCGGGGCATCCGGGCGATATCGGCTCGGTGCTGGCCGATCGGGTGGCGCTGCTGGACCGGCCCGCCTTCGCCAGGTTCTTCGATACGTCCGGTCAGTCCAGGCCCTTCTCCCTGCGCGCCCTGGACCACCCGGTGCGGGTACGCATCGACCTGCCCGAACGCGGGCACGCCGACGCCTCGCGGATCCTGGCCAGGCTGGTGCTCGCGCAGTTCACGGCGAGTGTGGCGGTGCGCGAGGACCGGTCGTTGTTCGCGTGTCTGGTGCTGGACGACGCGACGGGCGTCGTCACCCCCGAGGCCGTACGAGGAGTCCAGCGGCTGCGGTCCGCCAACGCCGGGGTGGTC
Organism: Streptomyces flaveus; assembly: GCF_014647675.1. Taxonomy (GTDB): domain Bacteria; phylum Actinomycetota; class Actinomycetes; order Streptomycetales; family Streptomycetaceae; genus Streptomyces; species Streptomyces flaveus. The sequence goes on from NZ_BMPQ01000002.1 coordinate 38,668, forward strand.
ATGACCCTGCGTACGCTCGACGATGTGCCGCGGCCGCTCAGGTCGCCGCTGCTCGGGGCGATCGGCTGCCGGGTGGCGCTGTCCGGGCTCACGCCCTGGGACGGGCAGGACTTCGCCGAGGTGTGGGGCAAGGAGTGGACCGAGGCGACGGATGTCACCGACCGGCAGATCATCGCCGAGACCCCGCTCGGCAAGACCGCCCACGCCGTGCGACGGGTGATCACGGGACGTGCGCCCACCGCCCGGGCCGTCACCGTCCGCCAGGTCGAACGTGAGCGGTGGTCCGCGTCCGAGCTGGCGCATGCCGTTCCGCCGGGGCATGCGGTGCTGTCGCTCACGAGTGTGCGTGGGGAGCATGCGCCGCCGTTGCTGGTGGATCTTCGCGGCTGACACCGCTCGGGCCGGACAGGTGGCAGGACATCTGGACATAACGTGATGCGGTCACCGTACAGTGAGGCAGAATCGACACAGGTCGTTCATACGTGACGGCCAAAAGATCACACCCTCCGCTCCTCACTGCACTTCCGCCGCTCCGGTGAAGGCCTCGCCAGGAAGACCCGAAGGTCCCATGCCCCGCACGCTCGCCTCGCTCGTCCAGCACTCTGCGCTCAAACTCACCGTGCGCGCGGGAGAGGAACACCTCGACCGGCCCGTCCGCTGGGCCCACGCCAGCGAACTCGCCGACCCCGTGCCGTACATGGAGGGCGGGGAGCTGCTCCTGATCACCGCGCTCCAGCTGGACGCGGAGGACCCCGAGGCCATGCGGCGCTATGTGAAGCGGCTCGCGGGGGCGGGGGTCGCGGGGCTCGGGTTCGCGGTCGGGCTGCACTACGAGGAGATTCCGAAGGCGCTGGTCGACGCCGCGGAGCGGGAGGGCCTGCCGCTTCTCGAAGTCCCTCGGCGCACCCCCTTCCTCGCCATCAGCAAGGCCGTCTCCGCCGCGATCGCCGCCGACCAGTACCGCGCCGTGACCGCCGGCTTCGCCGCCCAACGCGAGCTGACCAAGCGGGCCTTGAGCGAGGGACCCGAGGGCCTGCTGGCAGCGCTCGCCTCGCAGATCGACGGGTGGGCCGCCCTGTACGACGCGACCGGTGCCGTCGTCGCGACGGCGCCCGAGTGGGCGGGGCGGCGGGCGGCCCTGCTCACCGCCGACGTGGAACGGCTGTGGGAGCGGAGCGTGCCCGCGAGTTCCGTCGTCCGGGGGTCCTCCGAGGAGGGCGAGGACGAGGACCGCGTCGAACTGCACTCGCTGGGGACGGGGCGGCGGCCTCTGGGGGCGCTGGCCGTGGGCACCGCCGCGGCGCCGGGTACGGCCGAGCGGTACGCCGTGCATTCCGCGATCGCTCTGCTGACGCTCACGACCGAGCGGTCGCGGTCGCTGTATGCCGCGGAGCAGCGGATCGGGGCGGCTGTGCTGCGCATGCTGCTGGCGGGGCAGCCGGACCATGCTCGGGCTGCCGCGGGGGATCTGTACGGGGAGCTGCTCGATGCTCCGTATCGCGTGATCCTCGCGGAGTCGGGGGCGGTGCCGGGTACGCGGGGCCGGGGCGTGAGCGGGGGTCTGCTCTCAACCTCGGCTTCGGCAGCGGCTCCGGCTTCGGGGGCTGACGCTACGGCCGATGCCGGAGCTGATCCGGTGGGTGGGTTCGCGGAGGTCGTCGAGGCCGCGGCGGCCCGGTCGGGGGAGGCCGTGCTGGTCGTGCCCGACGGGGAGCGGCTGGTGGTGCTGGCCGCGGACGGGGGAGCGGTGGTCGCGTCCTGCGCCCAGTATGCGGAGGCACTCCAGGCCGATCGGGGTGCGGCCGAGCAGGGCGTGGACGAGGACGAGCTGGTGGTCGGACTGTCGGCTCCTGCCGGCCCCATTGCCGCCGCGGCTGCGTACAAGCAGGCCGAACAGGCCCTGTCCGTCGCCCGGCGGCGGGGGCGGGTGCTGGTCGAGCACGAGGAGCTGGCCGCGGGGTCCGTGGTGCCGTTGCTCGCGGACGACGCCGTGCGGGCGTTCGCGGACGGCTTGTTGCGGGCGTTGTACGAGCATGACGCGACGGGGCGGGGGGATCTGGTGGCTTCCCTTCGGGCCTGGTTGTCGCGGCATGGGCAGTGGGATGCGGCTGCGGCGGATCTCGGGGTGCATCGGCATACGTTGCGGTATCGGATGCGGCGGGTCGAGGAGATCCTGGGGCGGTCGCTGGACGATCCGGATACGAGGATGGAGCTGTGGCTGGCCCTGAAGGTGTCGGCCTCCGGCGGGTAGGCGGCGCGGTTCGCGGGTGTGCCCGACCACCGGACGCGATGGCGCTCCACGTCATCGGTTCGAGGTGGATTCCTCCCCGGTGTGAACACCGGGGCATCCTCGCACGAATCATGTGAAGAACGTGTGCGGGGTGCATGGCGGGAGGCGAATCGGTCTGTCGGACGCCAATCCCCTGTCGTAGGTTCTATCCAGATGAGAGATACACCCCGCCCACAGGGGACTGTGGGCGATTCAGGGTCGAGGCCTCCCCAGCTTCGCCCTGGTCGTGCCCTCGCGCACACTACTGGAGCTTCCGGCTCCGGAGGGTCTCCTCACCGATCGGACAGTCGCTCGCCCCAAACCCCCCGGGGCGTGCGACGACCCGGTCCTTGCGGCCGCCTCGGAACTACCCCCCCTGTTCCGGGGCGGCCGACCTTTTCCCTGACGGCTCTGGCCACTCTGGCCCTGCTCTTCGCGTTCCTCACCTGGCAGGCCGTCGTCGACAGCCCGCTGCGCCGCGCCGACGAGCGCCTGGGCCGGGCGATCGCGGACGGTCCACTGCCGGACCGCGTCGCCGAACTCCTCGCCGATCTCGGCAACGTCACGGTCGCCGTCCCGGTCCTGGTCGTCGTTCTCGCGTACGTCGCCTGGCGCGCGCGTCGCGCCGGTACGTCCCGCTGGTGGCTGCCGACGCTCGCGGCCCTGGTCACCATGGCCGCCGTACCGGTGCTGGTCATCCCGCTGAAGGAGGCCGTGGGGCGCACGGGTCCACCCGGCATGGCGGGCGACGGCTACTACCCCTCGGGCCACACGGCGACGGCCGCCGTCGCCTACGGAGCGGCCGTCCTGCTTCTGCTGCCCTGGCTGCGCGGCTCGTACATCCGTCGTGAACTCACCATCGGCTACCTGGTGTTGGTCGCCTTCGTCGGCTTCGGTCTGGTCCGGCGCGGCTATCACTGGCCGCTGGACGTGGTGGCGAGTCTGGTGCTGAGCGCGATGCTGCTGATCGCGCTCACGGTGTTCCTGAACTCCCGTCGTCGCCAGGCAGGATGAGTACGTCAGCTGTCGAAGCCGAGGCCCAGCCTGTCCATCGTCCTCAGCCACAGATTGCGTCGGCCACCGTGCGCGTCCGCCCGCGCCAGTGACCACTTGGTGAGCGCGATGCCCGTCCAGGCGAAGGGCTCCGGAGGGAAGGGCAGCGGCTTCTTGCGGACCATTTCCAGGGATGTACGTTCCGTACGCTCCCCCGCCAGCAGGTCGAGCATCACGTTCGCGCCGAAGCGGGTCGCTCCCACGCCGAGTCCCGTATAGCCCGCCGCGTACGAGACCCGCCCCTGATGTGCCGTACCGAAGAAGGCCGAGAAACGGGAGCAGGTGTCGATCGCGCCGCCCCACGCGTGCGTGAAGCGGACGCCCTCCAGTTGCGGGAAGCAGGTGAAGAAGTGCCCGGCGAGCTTGGCATAGGTCTCCGGGCGGTCGTTGTACTCGGCGCGGACCCGGCCGCCGTACGGATAGACCGCGTCGTAGCCGCCCCACAGGACACGGTTGTCGGCCGACAGCCGGAAGTAGTGGAACTGGTTGGCGCTGTCGCCGAGGCCTTGGCGGTTCTTCCAGCCGAGGGAGGCGAGCTGGGCGTCGGTGAGCGGCTCGGTCATCAGCGCGTAGTCGTAGACCGGGACGGTGTACGGGCGGACGCGTCGGACCAGGTTGGGGAAGATGTTCGTGCCGAGGGCGACGTGGCGGGCGCGGACGCTGCCGTACGGAGTGCGTACGGCCATACCGGCGCCGTGCGTCTTCAGGGCGAGCGCGGGCGTGTGCTCGTACACGCGGACGCCCAGCTCGACGCAGGCGCGTTTGAGGCCCCACGCGAGTTTGGCGGGGTTCAGGAGCGCGACGCCGTGGCGGTCGTGGAGGCCGGCGAGGAATGTCGGTGAGTCGACTTGTTGCCGTACGGCGTCGGCGTCCAGGTACTCGATGCCGTCCGCGAGTCCGTGGCGCTGCAACTCCTCGTACCAGTCGCGGAGTTCGGTGGCCTGGTACGGCTCGGTGGCGACGTCGATCTCGCCGCTGCGCTCGAAGTCGCAGTCGATGGAGTAGCGGGCGACGGTGGACTCGATCGCGTCCAGGTTGCGCGCGCCCAGCTTCTGGAGTGTGTGGATCTCGTCCGGCCAGCGGCTGAGGCCGTTGGCCAGGCCGTGGGTGAGCGAGGCGGCGCAGAAGCCGCCGTTGCGGCCGGAGGCGGCCCAGCCCGCCTCGCGGCCTTCGACGAGCACCACATCGCGGTGCGGTTCGCGTTCCTTGGCGAGCAGCGCGGTCCACAGTCCGGTGTAGCCGCCGCCGACGACGAGCAGGTCGCAGGTCTCGGCGGTGGTGAGGGCGGGCTCGGGACGCGGCTTTCCGGGGTCGTCCAGCCAGTAGGAAACCGGCTGGGCTTCGGAGAGGGATTTCGTCCAGTGGTTCAAACGGGTCATGGCGCTTGGGGCCATGATGTCAACTCCCCACAGAATTTCGGCAGTTCTACCCGGTTGTTCCGGTTGTCCCGGTTATGCTCTCTGCCGCTTTCGGCGACCGCTGATGACCATTCCGGACAGCACGATCAGTACGGCGACGATGAACATGGCCGTACCGATGACATTGATCTGGACGGGTGTGCCGCGTTGCGCCGAGCCCCAGACGAACATGGGGAAGGTGACGGTCGCGCCCGCGTTGAAATTGGTGATGATGAAATCGTCGAAGGAGAGCGCGAAGGCGAGCAGCGCGCCGGCGGCGATTCCGGGGGCCGCGATGGGCAGGGTGACGCGGACGAATGTCTGGATCGGTCCGGCGTACAGATCCCGGGCGGCTTCCTCCAGCTTCGGATCCATCGACATGACGCGCGCCTTGACGGCTGTCACGACGAAGCTGAGGCAGAACATGATGTGGGCGATCAAGATCGTCCAGAAACCCAACTGAGCGCCCATGTTGAGGAAAAGAGTCAGCAGGGAGGCGGCCATGACGACCTCGGGCATCGCCATGGGAAGGAAGATCAGCGAGTTCACGGCGCCCCGCGCGCGGAAGCGGTAGCGGACCAGCGCGAAGGCGATCAGCGTGCCGAGAACCGTCGCGCCGAGTGTCGCCCAGGCCGCGATCTGCAGACTCAGTGACAGCGAACCGCACAGATCGGCAACCCCGCACGGATCGGTCCAGGCGTCCGTGGAGAACTGCTGCCATTCGTAATTGAAGCGCCCCTTCGGGTTGTTGAAGGAGAAGACCGTGACGACGACGTTCGGAAGAAGCAGATATCCGAGCGTCAACAGCCCGGCGAGGACGACCAGATGGCGCTTGAGCCAGCGTACGAGGGTCATTTAGACCAGATCCTCCGTCCCGGACTTGCGAATGTAGAGCGTGACGATGATGAGGATCGCGGCCATGAGGATGAAGGAAAGAGCCGCGGCCGTCGGGTAGTCGAGAACCCGCAGGAACTGCCCCTGGATCACGTTTCCGACCATGCGGGTGTCCGTGGAGCCGAGCAGATCGGCGTTGACGTAGTCACCGCTGGCGGGGATGAACGTGAGGAGCGTGCCGGAGACGACGCCCGGCATGGACAGCGGGAAGGTCACCTTGCGGAAGGTCGTGAACGGCTTGGCGTACAGGTCGTGCGCCGCCTCGTGGAGGCGTCCGTCGATGCGCTCGAGGGAGGTGTAGAGCGGCAGGATCATGAACGGCAGGAAGTTGTACGTGAGTCCGCAGACCACCGCGAGCGGCGTGGCCAGCACGCGGTCGCCGGCCGTGATGCCGAGCCAGCTCGTGACATCGAGCAGGTGCAGCGAGTTGAGGGCGCCGACGACCGGGCCGCCGTCCGCGAGGATCGTCTTCCAGGCGAGCGTACGGATCAGGAAGCTGGTGAAGAACGGCGCGATGACCAGGATCAGGATCAGATTGCGCCAGCGGCCGGCGCGGAACGCGATCAGATAGGCGAGCGGGTAGCCGAGCAGCAGACACAGGGCGGTGGCGGTGCCTGCGTAGAGGACCGAGCGCAGGAACTGCGGCCAGTACTCGGAGACCGCGTCCCAGTAGGTCGCGAAGTGCCAGGTGACCTCGTAGCCCTCCTCCAGGGAACCCGTCTGCACGGACGTGGAGGCCTGGTAGACCATCGGCAGCGCGAAGAAGAGCAGCAGCCAGAGGATGCCGGGCAGGAGCAGCCAGTACGGGGTGAGGCGGCCTCTTCTGCGCGGGGGCTTCTTCTGCGGGGTGGGTGCGAGAGGCGGTGGCGCCTCGGTGACGGTCGTCATGCCGAGGCCTCTTCTCCGACTGTCTCGACACCTGCATCGATGTCCTGGGTCGCGTCGAGGCCGAAGGTGTGGGCCGGGTTCCAGTGCAGGACGACATCGGCGCCGGGGATGAGGCGGGCGTCGCGGTCGATGTTCTGGGCGTAGACCTCGAACTCGGGGCAGACGGGGCTGTCGATGACGTATTGCGTGGAGACGCCGATGAAACTGCTGTCGGCGATCTTCCCGGTGATGCGGTTGCGGCCCTCGGGTATCCCGCCCGCGTCGTCGGCGTGCGTGAGGGAGATCTTCTCGGGTCGGATTCCGACCAGGACCTTGCCGCCGGTCGTGGTGGGCGCCGAACAGCGCGCGGCCGGCAGGGAGAGCTTGCCGCCGCCCGCCTTGAGCACGATCTCGTCGCCGCTCTTGGTGTCGACCTCGGCCTCGATGAGGTTGGAGGTGCCGAGGAAGTTGGCGACGAAGGTGGTGTTCGGGTTCTCGTAGAGGTCGGCGGGTGAGCCGAGCTGCTCGACCCGGCCCGCGTTCATCACGGCGACCGTGTCGGCCATCGTCATGGCCTCCTCCTGGTCGTGCGTGACGTGGATGAACGTGATGCCCACCTCGGTCTGGATGCGCTTGAGTTCGAGCTGCATCTGACGGCGCAGCTTGAGGTCGAGGGCGCCGAGGGGTTCGTCGAGGAGCAGCACCTTGGGGTGGTTGATCAGCGCGCGGGCGACGGCGACGCGCTGCTGCTGGCCGCCGGAGAGCTGGTGCGGCTTCTTGCGGGCCTGCTCACCGAGTTGTACGAGCTCCAGCATCTCCTCGACCTGCTTCTTCACCGACTTAATGCCGCGCCGGCGCAGACCGAAGGCGACGTTCTCGAAGATGTCGAGGTGCGGGAAGAGGGCGTACGACTGGAAGACCGTGTTCACCGGCCGCTTGTAGGGGGGCAGGTTCGTCACGTCCTGGTCTCCCAGGGACACGCTTCCCGAAGTGGGCTCCTCCAGGCCCGCGATCATCCGCAGGGTGGTGGTCTTTCCGCAACCCGATGCCCCCAGGAGCGCGAAAAACGATCCCTGGGGGACGGTCAGGTCGAGCGGGTGCACGGCGGTGAAGGAGCCGTACGTCTTACTGATCCCGGAGAGGCGGACATCGCCGCTGGTGTCTTTCGTCATCATGGTCACGCCCCTGTGAGCTTTGCGAACTTCTCTTCGTACGCTGTCTCTTCCTTCGTGCTCAGAGAGCGGAAGGAGCGCGACTTGGCGGCCATGGCCGCGTCGGGGATGATCAGCGGGTTGTTCGCCGCGTCCTCGTCGATCTTCGCGAGTTCGGCTTTCACACCGTCCACAGGGCACACGTAGTTGATGTACGCGGCGAGCTGTGCGGCCGGGCCGGGCTCGTAGTAGTAGTCGATGAGCCGTTCGGCGTTGGTCTTGTGGCGGGCCTTGTTGGGGACCAGCAGGTTGTCGGTCGACGTCATGTAGCCGCTGTCGGGGATGACGAAGTCGACGTCGGGGCTGTCCGCCTTGAGCTGGACGACATCGCCGGCCCAGGCGATACAGGCCGCGAGGTCTCCTTTGGTGAGGTCGGCCGTGTAGTCGTTGCCGGTGAAGCGGCGTATCTGGCCCTGGTCGACGGCCTTCTGGAGGCGGGCGATCGCCGCGTCGTAGTCGTCGTCGGTGAATTTCGCCGGGTCCTTGCCCAGGTCCAGCAGCGTCATGCCGATGGTGTCGCGCATCTCGGAGAGGAAACCGACGCGTCCCTTGAGCTTGGGGTTGTCGAGCATGTCGGAGACGGACTTCACCTCGACGCCGTCGAGTGCCTTCTTGTTGTACGCGATGACCGTGGAGATGCCGGTCCAGGGATACGAGTACGCGCGTCCCGGGTCCCAGTCGGGGTTGCGGAACTGCTGGGAGAGGTTGGCGTACGCGTGCGGCAGGTTGGACGGGTCCAGTTTCTGGACCCACCCGAAACGGATCAGCCGGGCGGCCAGCCAGTCGGTGACACAGATGAGGTCGCGGCCGGTGTCCTGGCCTGCCGCCAGCTGTGGCTTGATCTTGCCGAAGAACTCGACGTTGTCGTTGATGTCCTCGGTGTACTTGACCTTGATGCCGGTGCGTTTCGTGAACGCGTCGAGCGTGGGGTGGCGCTTCTCGCTGTCGTCGACGTCCATGTACTCGGTCCAGTTGGAGAAGCTGATCCGCTTCTCCTTGGCCGAGTGGTCGTCGGAGTCGACACCTGCGGTGTTCTTGGCCGCCGGGATGCCGCAGGCGCTCAGTGTCGCGGCGCCGCCGAGGGTGAGGGCGCCGCCGGTGGTGGCGCGCAGCAGTGAACGGCGGGTGACGGAGGGTCCGCCGTTCCTGATGCTGCGCTGCACGTGCTTGTTCTGGCCCGCATTGTGCATGTCGCTCTCCTCCGCCGCCGTTCCCCTCCGGGGGAGGGGGGTGGCGTGGCTCCAGCTCGATTTGAAGGCTGATCCTGGCAGAGGGGGGCCTATGCAACAAGGGATTCCGTTGTTGCCTTTTGGTTAAGCGACGGAATCTGTTGATCGTTGTCGGGTGCGGGTGTGTGGGTGGCTGGTCGCGCAGTTCCCCGCGCCCCTGGGTGGGTGGGGGGTGCGGGGCCGCGGTCCGGTGCGTCAGCCCGTCGCAGGGCGGGCATACGGCCCTGGACTGGTACACGGTCCTGGTTCTCCGAGACCGAAGCTAAGCGACGGGCATACGACGCACCGGCCCACGCCCCCTCCCGCCGGCGGGAGGCTGCGGGTCATTGGGGGTACGGGCTTCCCCGGGGCGCCCGGGTAGGCGCAGGCTTTTGCTTTTCAGGGGCGCGGGGAACTGCGCGACCAGCCACGACGCACCCGCAGCCGCGACACGACTGTCACCCACCACCCCCTGGCGGGGGCCTGGGGGCGCAGCCCCCAGTTTCGGGAAGGGGCGGGACTGGGGAAGAAAACCCCTCCCACCCCAACCCCCGCCTACCCGCACCCCGGCGGAGCCGCTAGCGTTCGGCGACGAGCGATGTGTTGAAGCCGTCGTCACCCGGGTTCGAGTAGCCCGTTTCGCTGTCGTCGAGCAGGCCGGGGGCGATGATGACCAGCACGAACATGGCCATGCCCAACACAATGCCCACGGCTCCGCAGATGATCCCCGCCAGGGCCTGGCCGGCGTTGGTCGCCTCGCCCCGCCGGGCTTTTCCGCGGCCGATCGCGCCGAAGATCACGGCGAGGACGCCCAGGATGATGGCCACCGGCCAGAGGCAGAAGCCGACCGCCGAGATGATCCCGAGCACCATCCCCGTCGTGCCCATGCCGTTGCTCGGCGCCATGGGCATCCCGGGCCAGCCGTAACCGGGACCGGCGCCAGGGGCGGCCGGATAGTAGGGCTGACCCTGGTAGCCGTAGCCATAGCCGTAGGACGCCTGGCCCGGCCCTTCCGGGGAGATGGGGGGCGGGGGAACGGGTTCGCCGGGGCCGCCGCCCGGGGCCGCGAAGGGGTTGCCGGATGGATTCGACGGACTCGACGGATTCGGGGGCGTACCGCCAGGGCCCGCGAACGGGTTGCCGGGGCCGGAAGCGGCCGGCGGTGCCACGGGATTGGCCCAGGGCTGGGCGCCGCCCGGCGAAGGCGGCGTGCCCGCGCCGGGTATCGAGGTGACCGTCGGCTGGTCATGCACGGAAGGCGAGCCGACGCCGCCCCGCTGCCCTAAGCCCCCGGCGCCGTAGGGCGGCCCAGAAGCCCCCGCTCCCGAAGCTGCCCCACCCCCCGGATACGGCGCAGCGCCCGGCTTGTCCAAGGGAACCTGAGGAGTCGCGTCCTGCGGACCTGCGCTCGGGGCTCCGGCAGTCGGAGCCCGGTGCTCAGGCGGAGCCCACGGGTTCGGTTCGCCGTTCCCCGGCGTACCCGGCGGCTGCGCGTCGTCGGACATGCGCGGAGTCCCCTCTGTCGTACGTTCTGTCATGTTACGGCCGGACCACCGGCTCATGACCCCGGCCTACGATGATCTCCGCACCGTCCCGCACCACCGATCAGCCGATCACCCGCGCCCGCCGGACACAGGCAGGGCGCCGTTCCCGGGGAGGAACCCGTGACCGACCACCGCGACCCGAGCGTCCCGCCCACCGGGCCCGTCCCGCGCGACCTGCACAACTTCATCGCCGGACTGCCCAAGGCCGAACTCCACGTGCACCACGTCGGCTCCGCCTCCCCCCGTATCGTCTCCGAACTGGCCGCCCGTCACCCCGACTCCAAGGTGCCGACCGACCCCGAGGCGCTCGTCGACTACTTCACGTTCACGGACTTCGCCCACTTCATCGAGGTGTACCTGTCCGTCGTGGACCTCATCCGCACCCCGGAGGACGTACGCCTGCTCACGTACGAGATCGCCCGCGACATGGCGCGGCAGCGGATCCGGTACGCCGAGCTGACCGTCACGCCGTTCTCCTCGACCCGTCGCGGCATCGACGAGGGCGCGTTCATGGACGCGATCGAGGACGCCCGCAAGGCAGCCGAGGCCGACTTCGGGACCGTACTGCGCTGGTGCTTCGACATTCCGGGAGAGGCGGGCCTCGAGGCCGCCGAGGAGACCACCCGGCTTGCCACCACGGACAAGCTCCGCCCTGAGGGCCTTGTTTCGTTCGGGCTCGGCGGGCCCGAAGTCGGCGTGGCCCGGCCGCAGTTCAAGCCGTATTTCGACCGCGCGATCGCGGCCGGGCTGCGTTCCGTGCCGCATGCGGGTGAGACGACCGGGCCGGGGACCGTCTGGGACGCCCTGACCGAGCTGCGCGCCGAGCGCATCGGACACGGCACGAGTTCGGCGCAGGATCCGAAGCTCCTCGCGCACCTGGCCGAGCACCGCGTCGCGTTGGAGGTGTGCCCGACCTCCAACATCGCCACGCGCGCGGTCCGCACGCTCGACGAGCACCCGATCAAGGAGTTCGTACGGGCCGGGGTGCTCGTGACGATCAACTCCGACGATCCGCCGATGTTCGGCACGGACCTCAACAACGAGTACGCGGTGGCCGCCCGCCTCCTGGACCTCGACGAACAGGGTCTCGCCACGCTCGCCAAGAACGCCGTCGAGGCGTCGTTCCTCGACCCGGCAGGCAAGACGGAGCTGGCAGGGGAGATCGACACTTACACCGCGGCATGGCTCGCGAACTGACCCAGCACAATGGGCCCATGCGCACCGTGACAGCCGTGGCCCATCGCGGCGACCCCTACCGCATCCGCGAGAACACGATCGACTCGCTGCGTTCCGCGCTCCAACGGGGCGCGGACGCCGTGGAGTTCGATGTGCGGCTGACCCGTGACGATGTGCCGGTGCTGCTGCATGACGCGACGCTGAAGCGGTTGTGGGAACACGACCGGCCGCTGGTCTCGCTCTCCTCGGACGAAGTGCACGGACTCACCTCCGGCGGCGTTCCCACCCTGGAGGAGGCCCTGAAGGCGACCGATCACGGCCGCTTCATGGTCGACCTGCCGGGCTCCGCGAACCCCCGGGCCGTACGCCGGATCGTCGACGTCATCCGTGATCTCGGCGCCGACGAGCGCGTGTACTACAGCGCCGGCGCCGAGACCATGCTCGCCGTCCGCGCGGCCGACCCCGCCGCGGAGATCGCCCTCACCTGGACCACGCTCGCACCCCCGCGCCCCGCCCTCCTCGAAGCGATCCGCCCCCGCTGGCTCAACTACCGCTTCAGCCTGGTCGACCGCGACCTCGCCGCCCGCGTCCACCGCGACGGCCACCTCCTGTCGACCTGGACCCCCGACACCCGCCGCTCGATGCGACGGCTGCTGGACGCGGGGGTCGACTCGATCACGACGAACCGCATCGACACGCTGTGCGCGCTGCGCTCCGCTTGAAGCCAGTGAGTCATCTGCGGGTTCGTCGTGGCTGGTCGCGCCCGCGCGGCGGAGCCGCACATTGATACAGCCCCGCGCCCCTAAAGAGGCCTGCGGCCTCTTTAGGGGCGCTAGGTCGTCACCCGGGAACGCTGTGGCACCGTCGCCGGGTCGGCCGGCTTCGAGCGGGTGACGTACTGGGGCACCGGAGCGGTGTCCTTGCCGTTGTCGCGGGTGAGGCCGTAGCGGATGGCGCCCTGTTCGGGGCCGGTCGTGATGTCCTTGTTCACCGCTTCCCAGTTGGTCGGGAAGACGGTCAGGCCATAGGAAGCGCCGCGTTCGTTGACGTTGAGGGTGACGGTGCCGTCGACGTAGAAGTACTCGTTCTGCCACATCTGCTGGGTGCCTTCCGGCAGGACGGTGAAGCCGATGTCCGGGCTGCCCATTCCGGTGGCGTAGCCGGGCCGGGTGCCGCCGGCGTCGTCCATCCGTCGGCCGCCGCCGGACGCGACGTGGAAGAGCTTGCCGCTCAGGCCGGTCCAGGTCGGCATGGTGAGGCCGCCGGGCCGGTCGTGCGGGGAGATCTGCCAGCGCACCAGTACGTAGCCCTGGCCGCTGAGCGTCACGCTCTCGCCACGGTGCTGCATCACGATCCGCCCGCCACCGGTGCTGGTGATGCCGGACTCGGGCCGGCGCGGCAGGTCGGCGGGACGGGCATTCGGGTCGGGGGCCTGGTCGACGGCGTCGACGACCGTGCCGTACAGGCTGGCCCTCCTCGTCGGTGAGGGGGTGGGCGTCGGCGTGGGCGTGGGTGACGGACTCGGACGGACCGTGCTCGACGTCGTGGGGGCCGCGACGCGGGGGCGCGGCGCGTCCGGCGGCTGTGTGACCACGTAGGCGCCGCCCGCGACCATCGTCGCCCCGGCCGTCATCGCCACCGCCGGCTTGGTGAAAGCGCCGACGATCTTGGCGGACCAGCCGACGGTCGTGGCGGCCGTCGTGGCGGCGACCGCCGTCTTGCCGCCGAAGACCAGCGAGAGCGTGAAGCCGACCGGGACGGGGACGAGCGCGAGCCCGACGAGCAGACGTTCGGCGGGTACCACCTTCTCGCGGCGTCCGGAACAGTGGCGGCAGTCCCGTATGTGCCGGGCCAGCCGCTTGCGCCACACCGAGTCGGGCTGTCCGTCCCAGCGGGCGGTGACGTCGCGCAGATCAGGACAGGACGAGCCGAGCGCCCGCACGATGCCCCGCGCGGTCTCCAGGCGGGCCTTCATCCGCTGGACGCGCACGGCGGTGTGCTGTCGGCTGATGCCGAGGGCCGACGCCAGCTCACGCCGGGTGAGCTCGCCCGCGACCTCCAGCCACCACAGCGACAGGAGCTGCCGGTCCTCGTCGTCGAGCCAGCGCACCGCCTCCGCGACTTCGCGTCGCTGCCCCTCCAGCTGAAGCCGCAGTACGGTCAGTTCGGCGAAGTCGGCGGCCTCGTGCGCGGCGTCCTCGGCCAGCGACTCGGACGTACGACGCCGCGCCCGGTCCCGTATCTGCCGCATCGCGATGGCGACCAGCCAGGAGCGGAAACTGTCCGGATCACGCAGCGAGCCGAGGTTGTCCACGGCCCGCAGCATGGTCTCCTGCACGACGTCGTCGACGTCCGCGTGACCGTTCAGTGCACGGCCGACGATGTTGTAGACCAGCGGCAGCCAGCCCTCGACCAGCTCGTCGAGGGCGCGCCGGTCACCGGCCTGCGCTGCCGCGATGGTCGTACGCCACTGCCGCCCGTCCACGTACGTCCCTTCCCGCACACGTGTCATCTCCTCCGCCGCCTTCCGGACGCACATTCTCAGCCATCGCTGTGAGGCATGGTGTCAGGTGGGCCTGCGTGCCGCGGGTGCCGCGTGCGCACAGGAGACGGCGGCAACCTCACCGCGATAACAGTTTTTTCACGGGTTCGGCTCGCGGCCTTAGGGGAGATCCCTGACAACATCCTTGGCCCGCACGTCAGTTGACTGGGGGTGGGCCCAGGGGCGGCACCCTCCTCGGTGATGATCCGCATCGGCGGCGTACGCGCGGAGGATGAAGATCCACCACCTTGAGGAGCCGCCCGATGCATATCCGTGTCCGTACCGCCTGCGCCGCTCTCGTCGTCCTGGGCCTGACAGCCGGCCCCCTGGCCGGGGCCGCCGCCGCCTCCCCCGCCACAACGGTCGTACGGGAGGCCGCCGGCCCGAACGACAAGGCCCTGCGCGCCGCGATCGCCGACCTGCCGGACCTGACGGACAAGGACGCGACGGCCGCACTCGTACGGGTCGGCGGCACGGGCGGCAGCTGGCACGGCAGCTCCGGCGTACGCGACCTCGCCACCCGTCGCGCCGCCCTGGAGCACGGACGCTTCCGGGCCGGTTCCACGACCAAGGTGGTCACGGCGGCCATCGTGCTCCAACTCGCGGCCAAGGGGGAGGTGGACCTGGACGGGCACATCCAGACATACCTTCCCGGGCTGCTGTCGGACGCCTTCGAGCCCATCACCGTACGGCAGTTGCTGACCTTCACCAGTGGGCTGAAGCCGGGCATTTCGCTGGGCGCCGAAGACGGTGAGGGCTTCGAGAACCGCTACAAGACGCTGACGCCCGAGGAGGTCGTGGCCTCGTCCGTCGCCAAGGGACGCGCCTTCGATCCGGGCAAGCGGCAGCAGTACGGCAACATCGACTACACCGTGCTCGGCATGCTCATCGAGAAGGTCACGGGCGACTCGTACGAACACCAGGCGGCCGTACGGATCTTCAAGCCGCTCTGCATGCGGCACACCTCCTTCCCCGGCGGCCCGGACCCCCGCATCCACGGCCCCCACAACCGCGGCTACCAGAAACTCGCCGACGGCCGCCTCGTGGACGCCACCGAGTGGAACATGTCGGACCGCTGGGCGGCGGGCGACATGATCTCCACGACGGCGGACCTGGAACGCCTGCTCCTCGGCCTGTTCCGCGGAAAGGTGGTCCCGAAGCAGCTCCTGAAGAAGGAGATGCTCACGCTCCCGAAGGTCGAGGAGGGCGAGGCGACCATGAGCGCGGGCCTGCAGTACTACAGCAAGGACGGCCTCACCCTCTGGCTCAAGTCCGGCTCCCGCCCTGGCTACCGCACGCTGATCGCCACGACCCCCGACCTCTCCCGCACCCTCGTCCACTCGATCAACGCGACCAACGCCAAGTCCGTGGCCAGTAACCCGGTGGAGGATCGGATCCTCTTCGCTGCCTTCGGCTCCTGAGCACAAGCGTGCGGGCCTGCCCTATTACGGAGCAGGCCCGCACCACCATGTGAGGCGTCGTCAGTCCAGCGACGTCATCACGTGCTTGATCCGCGTGTAGTCGTCGAAGCCGTACGACGACAGGTCCTTGCCGTAACCCGACTTCTTGAAGCCGCCGTGTGGCATCTCCGCGACCAGCGGGATGTGCGTGTTGATCCAGACGCAGCCGAAGTCGAGGGCCTTGGACATGCGCATCGCGCGCCCGTGGTCCTTCGTCCAGACCGAGGAGGCCAGCGCGTACTCGACGCCGTTGGCCCACTCGAGGGCCTGGTTCTCGTCCGTGAAGGACTGGACGGTGATGACCGGCCCGAAGACCTCCTTCTGGATGATCTCGTCGTCCTGCTTGAGGCCGGAGACGACGGTCGGGGCGTAGAAGAAGCCCTTGTCGCCGACGCGCTTGCCGCCGGTCTCCACGCGCGCGTGGGCGGGCAGTCGCTCGATGAAGCCGCTGACCTGCTTGAGCTGGTTGGGGTTGTTCAGCGGCCCGTACAGCACGTCCTCGTCGTCCGGCTGGCCCGTCTTCGTGTCGGCGGCGGCCTTGGCGAGCGCGGCCACGAACTCGTCGTGGATGGACTCCTGGACGAGGACGCGGGTGGCGGCCGTACAGTCCTGGCCCGCGTTGAAGAAGCCCGCGACCGAGATGTCCTCGACGGCCTTGGCGATGTCGGTGTCCTCGAAGACGACGACCGGCGCCTTGCCGCCCAGCTCCAGGTGGACCCGCTTGAGGTCCTTGGAGGCGGACTCGGCGACCTGCATGCCGGCCCGTACGGAACCGGTGATCGAGGCCATCGCAGGGGTCGGGTGCTCGACCATCAGCCGGCCGGTGTCACGGTCGCCGCAGATGACGTTGAAGACACCCTTGGGGACGATCGAGCCGATGATCTCGGCCATCAGGACCGTCGACGCGGGAGTCGTGTCGGACGGCTTCAGCACGACCGTGTTGCCCGCGGCGAGCGCCGGGGCGAACTTCCATACGGCCATCATCATCGGGTAGTTCCAGGGCGCGACCTGCGCGCAGACGCCGACGGGCTCGCGGCGGATGATGGACGTCATGCCGTCCATGTACTCTCCGGCCGCGCGGCCCTCGAGCATCCGGGCGGCACCCGCGAAGAAGCGGATCTGGTCGACCATGGGCGGGATCTCTTCGGACCGGGTCAGCCCGATCGGCTTGCCGGTGTTCTCCACCTCCGCGGCGATGAGTTCCTCGGCCCGCTCCTCGAAGGCGTCCGCGATCTTGAGGAGGGCCTTCTGGCGCTCGGCCGGGACGAGGTCCCGCCAGGCCGGGAAGGCCGCGGCCGCGGCGGCCATCGCGGCGTCGACGTCCGCCTGCCCGGACAGCGGCGCGGTGGCGTACGCCTCGCCCGTCGCGGGGTTGACCACCTCGGTGGTCCGTCCATCGGCGGCATCGCGGAACTCTCCGTCGATGTAGTTGCGCAGACGACGCAGCTCAGTGCTCACTGCCGGCCCTCCTGTCGGGTTCGACTGTCCAATACCTGAGACACCCACCCTAATCCGATGCCCCACGTTTTCAACACCCCCGATCGCCTCAGAGCTGCGAAATCCGCAAACATGAGCTGCGTAAACAACGGATTTCATCGATCAAAGCTTGCGGAACTGTCGAGTCCTCGTGCACAGTGAGCCTGTGGCCAGTCGAAGCGCAGACCCCAGGGACACGAAGGACTCCCGCGAGTCCAGGAACGGGTCGAGGAACAGCACACCCCAGCTGGACTCCGTCTCCCTCGCCATCATCGAGCAGCTCCAGGAAGACGGCCGTCGTCCGTACGCCGCGATCGGCAAGGCCGTCGGCCTGTCGGAGGCGGCCGTGCGCCAGCGCGTCCAGAAGCTGCTCGACCAGGGCGTGATGCAGATCGTCGCCGTCACGGACCCGCTCACCGTGGGCTTCCGTCGGCAGGCGATGGTCGGCATCAACGTCGAGGGCGACACCGAGTCCGTGGCCGACGCGCTGACTGACATGTCGGAAGTCGAGTACGTGGTGATGACCGCCGGCTCCTTCGACCTCCTCGCCGAGATCGTCTGCGAGGACGACGACCACCTGCTGGACGTCATCAACAAACGCATCCGGGCCCTGTCCGGCGTGCGCTCCACCGAGAGCTTCGTCTATCTGAAACTCAAGAAGCAGACCTACATGTGGGGAACCCGATAGCCGTGAGCAAGGACCTCAGCAAAGCCGCGTACGACCACCTGTGGATGCACTTCACCCGCATGTCCTCGTACGAGAACGCGCCCGTTCCCACCATCGTCCGGGGCGAGGGCACCTACATCTACGACGACAAGGGCAAGCGCTACCTCGACGGTCTCGCGGGTCTGTTCGTGGTCCAGGCCGGACACGGCCGGGTGGAGCTGGCCGAGACCGCCTCCAAGCAGGCGCAGGAACTGGCGTTCTTCCCGGTCTGGTCGTACGCCCACCCCAAGGCGATCGAGCTGGCCGAGCGCCTCGCGGGCCACGCCCCCGGCGATCTGAACAAGGTCTTCTTCACCACGGGCGGCGGCGAGGCGGTCGAGACCGCCTGGAAGCTCGCCAAGCAGTACTTCAAGCTGGTGGGCAAGCCGACCAAGTACAAGGTCATCTCGCGTGCGGTCGCCTACCACGGCACCCCGCAGGGCGCCCTGTCCATCACCGGCCTGCCGGCCCTGAAGGCCCCGTTCGAGCCGCTGGTGCCCGGCGCCCACAAGGTCCCGAACACCAACATCTACCGCGCCCCGATCCACGGCGACGACCCGGAGGCCTTCGGCCGCTGGGCCGCCGACCAGATCGAGCAGCAGATCCTCTTCGAGGGCCCGGAGACGGTCGCGGCCGTCTTCCTGGAGCCGGTGCAGAACGCGGGCGGCTGCTTCCCGCCGCCGCCCGGCTACTTCCAGCGGGTCCGCGAGATCTGCGACCAGTACGACGTGCTGCTCGTCTCGGACGAGGTCATCTGCGCCTTCGGGCGGCTCGGCACGATGTTCGCCTGCGACAAGTTCGGATACGTCCCGGACATGATCACCTGCGCCAAGGGCATGACCTCGGGCTACTCCCCCATAGGCGCCTGCATCGTCTCGGACCGCCTCGCCGAGCCGTTCTACAAGGGCGACAACACCTTCCTGCACGGCTACACCTTCGGCGGCCATCCCGTGTCCGCGGCCGTGGGCCTCGCCAACCTCGATCTGTTCGAGCGCGAGAAGCTCAACCAGCACGTGCTCGACAACGAGAACGCGTTCCTGACGACCCTGCAGAAGCTGCACGACCTGCCGATCGTCGGCGACGTCCGCGGCAACGGCTTCTTCTACGGCATCGAGCTGGTCAAGGACAAGGCCACCAAGGAGAGCTTCACGGACGAGGAGTCGGAGCGCGTGCTCTACGGCTTCGTCTCCAAGAAGCTCTTCGAGTACGGCCTGTACTGCCGCGCCGACGACCGCGGTGACCCGGTGGTGCAGCTCGCGCCGCCGCTGATCTCGGACCAGTCGACGTTCGACGAGATCGAGGGAATCGTCCGCCAGGTGCTGACGGAGGCATGGACCCAGCTCTGATCTCCCTCATGCTCTGATCTCCCTCATGCTCTGATCATCCTCATGGCTGATCAACACCGGCCCCGGTGCCGCCCGTTCGAGTGAGAATGGGCGGCACCAGGGCCGCGTACGTCCGGCCTTCCGGCCCCGACTCCCTAGCGTGCCCAGTGACCGATCGGCCCTGCCTTCGTTCCCCCGGAAGGGGGACTTCCTCCCGGTCCGGGGGGATTCCGCGGCATTTCTGATCCGAACCGAGGTGTACGCCATGGTGGCTCCGCCGGACAACGACGTGCTCTGGGCACGTGCCCTGCATGTCAAGCACAACGGCTCTCCCGCGCTCAGCGGCGTCTCGCTCGGGGTTCGCGTGGGCGAGATCCTCGCCGTCGGCGGCCCGCGCGGCAGCGGCAAGACCACGCTGCTGAGGTGCCTGTCCGGGCAACTCCTGCCGCAGCAGGGGGAGGTCTGGTTCAACAGCACGCCCGTGCACACCATGGGCCCGCACACCCGCGAACGGCTCCGCCGCGACCGCTTCGGCTGGATCGACCCGGCGCCCGTCCTGGTGCCCGAACTGAACGCCTGGGAGAACGCCGCGCTGCCGCTGATGCTGCGCGGCGTGGGGCGCCGCCAGGCCAAGACCACCGCCCTGGAGTGGCTGGAGCGCCTCGACATCGGCGGCTGCGCCCGCAGGCGCCCGTACGCCCTGCTCCAGGCCGAGCGTCAGCGCGTCGCCATCGCCCGCGCGCTGGTCCCCGCGCCCACCGTGCTCTTCGCCGACGAGCCGACCGCCCCGCTGCACCGCGTCGAGAGCGCCAGCGTCCTGCGTACGCTCACGACGGCGGCCCGTTCGCACGGCATCACGGTCGTGCTGGCCACGCACGACGCGGACACCGCGGCCCTCGCCGACCGCAAGGTGTCGCTGCTGGACGGGCGGCGTGTGAACACCGTCCATCTGCCTCCGGCCACCGAGACCGAGTCGGAAGGCCGGGCCGCGTGCTCGCTCTCCGCCTAGCCCGGGGCGCCCGGCCCGCCGTTCAGCTCCGCCGGTTCCTGGTCGCGGTGGCGTCGGCGGGCACGGGCTTCCTGCTCCTGTGCGCCCTGGGGTTCGCGATGGGGCACCCGCACGACTCCTCGGCCGCCGCACTCCGGCTCGCGT
Organism: Streptomyces flaveus; assembly: GCF_014647675.1. Lineage (GTDB taxonomy): Bacteria > Actinomycetota > Actinomycetes > Streptomycetales > Streptomycetaceae > Streptomyces > Streptomyces flaveus. Next base: position 58,949 of record NZ_BMPQ01000002.1, read on the forward strand.
GGTGCCTCGCGCCGCTCGCCGCCACCGTGCAGTTCGCGGTGGCGGTCGCCCGCACCGACCCGGCCACCCGTCCCCGGTCCGGCCTCTCGGCGATCGGTCTGGGACCGGGTCGGCTGATGCTCCTCGCGGCGATCTCCACGGCGGTGTCCTGCACGCTCGGTTCGGTGGTCGCGCTGCTCTGCGTGCTCCACCTACGCGGCGATCTGAGCGGTCTGCCCTTCGACGGCGAGGCCTCCGAACTGCTCGCCGGGAACCAGCCGTTGCCCCTTGCGGCCACGCTCACGCTGCTGGCGCTGGTACCGCTCGCCGCGTCGCTGGCGAGCGCACTGGCACTGCGTCCGCGCGAAGGCAGGCCGTCCGGCGCCGGTAGGACCCGCAGGACCGGCACGCGCGCAGCCGCCACCGAAGCCGGCGGCTCCGGCCGCGACGCTCACCCTGACGCCCCGGGCCCACCGGTGGAGCCGCACCCCGCCCCTCGCCCCACTCCCACCGGCCTGCCCTGGGGCGTGGCGGTGCTCGCGGCCGGGCTCGCCGTCGAGACGTACGCGAGTCGCAGCGGCCCCGCGTCCGGTCCCGCCCTGCCCGGCTCTCTCGCGGGCGGCTCCGTCGGTGTGCTCCTCGGCTGGGCGCTCACCACGCTGGGCCTGGCGATGGCGGGCCCCGCGCTCACCCACCTGAGCGGCCGACTGCTGCAGGCGATGCGGCCGGGCGCGTTGCGGCTGCTGGCCGGGCGCATCCTCATGGAGGAGGCGGGGCGCATCGGCCGGCCGCTCGGCGTGGTGTGCGCGGTCGCTTCGGGGGCGTACGCCATGGCCGCGCTCCATGCCGACGCGCGCCCCGAGGTGGGGCCGCTCACCGTGCTGGGCGTGCTGCTCGTGGCGGGCTGCGCCGTCGGGACGCTGCTGACGGCCGCGGTCGAGGCCAAGCACGCTCGTGCGGACACCACGGCGGCGCTGCTGGGGCTCGGCGCGCCCGCCACATTGCTGCGTGGCGCCGCCGCGCTCCGCGCGGGCGCGCTGCTCGCCGTCCTCGGCCCGCTGACCTGGGCGATCGCGGGGCTGGCGGCAGTTCCGCTGGCCGACTGATCCCCCGCACGAAAAAAGTTCGCGACAGCCGATGAGTTTTCGGCGAGCCTCTGGTCTAACCCATCGAACAGCACGTCACCACAAAAGGGGAGAGACCGCACATGTACCAGCAGATGATCTTCGTGAACCTTGCCGTCAACGACCTCGACGCCTCGAAGAAGTTCTTCACGGAGCTCGGCTACGAGATCAACAAGCAGTTCTCCGACGAGCACGGCGCCAGCGTCGTCATCAGCGACACGATCGCCGTGATGATCATGGACAAGCAGCGCTACGCGGACTTCACGAAGAAGGAGATCGCGGACTCGACGAAGACCAGCGAGGTACTGCTGTGTCTGAGCGCCGAGAGCCGCGAGAAGGTCGACGAACTGGTCGAGAAGGCGCTGGCGGCGGGCGGCTCCCCGTCGGGCGAGACGCAGGACCACGGCTTCATGTACGGCCGCGCCTTCGACGACCCGGACGGCCACACCTGGGAGATCATGTGGATGGACCCGGCGGCCGTCCAGGGCTGAGGTCCAGGGCACAACGCGTTGCTTACGCGGCCACTCCTAGCATGGGCGGGTGCAGACTATGCCCGCCCATGCGGCCCACCACCAAGACAACGAGATCGAGACCCTCGAAGAGTTCGACGCGATCGTCTCCGCGCGCGGGACTCTCGCCGGGTTCCGCGTCCAGGCCGTTGATCTGACGGACCGTACGCGGGAGTTGCTCACCACCGACACCGCGGGGGCCGTCTTCCTCGGCTGCGCGATGCGCGAGGAGGCGGCGGCGAAGGTCCGCGCCGCCGGCGCCCTGGTCTTCCCGCCCGTCCCGGACCTGCCCTTCGACCCGTACCGCGGTCATGCCTACACGCCCGGCGAGCTGTTCGCCTCGCTCGACAAGGGCTACGAGCAGACGCCGGACGCCCTCGCCTACGCCTGGTTCCAGCAGACCAAGGCCGACGGCGACGTCTACGCGTCGATGCTGCGCTCCGTCCACGACGACTCCGTCTCCGACGCCCTCGACGAACTCCTGCGCGGGACACGGGTGGTGGGCGTGATGGGCGGCCATGCGATGGCCCGCGGCACTCAGGCGTACGAGCGCGCCGCGCGGCTCGGGCGGGCGCTGGCAGGGGCCGGCTTCACGGTGGCGACGGGCGGCGGCCCGGGCGCCATGGAGGCGGCGAACCTGGGCGCGTACGCGGCGCCGTACGACGACGCGATGCTGGCGGACGCCTGCCAACTCCTCGGCAAGGCGCCCTCGTTCACGCCCTCGATCACCGAATGGGCCCGGTCCGCCTTCGAAGTGCGCGAGCGCTGGCCGAAGGGCAACCACTCCGTCGGGATCCCCACCTGGTTCTACGGCCATGAGCCGCCGAACGCCTTCGCCTCCCACATCGCCAAGTACTTCGCCAACGCCACCCGCGAGGACGGCCTGCTGGCCCGCTCGAACGCGGGCGTCGTCTTCCTGCCGGGCGCCGCCGGGACCGTACAGGAGGTCTTCGACAACGCGACGCCGAACTACTACGAGTCGCGCGGCGAGCCCACCCCCATGGTCCTGGTCGACCGCGTCCACTGGACGGAGCGGCTGCCGGTCTGGCCGCTGCTCCAGTCGCTGGCCAGGAACCGCTCGATGGAGCCACGGATCGCCCTCGTGGACCACGTCGAGGAGGCACCGGAGGCACTGGTCCGGCTGGCTCGGGCAAGCGTCGGCTGAGGGCAGGTGGCAGGGCAGGTCGGCACGGTCACGGCGAGATCGGCGCCCCGTCGAGCACGACGATCTCGGCGGCGTCGAACGCCACTCCGACCTCGTCCCCCGGCTCCGGCGCATCCCGCAGTGCGCACGCCGCCTCCAGCCGCGGTGCGCTCTCCGGCTGCAGGTGTACGGAGACATGTGTGCCGCGGAACGTGCGCGCCGCGACCGTGCAGCGCAGTCCCTCCGCCGACGGTACGAGTCGTACGCCCGCGGGCCTGATGAGCAGCGTGACCTCGCCCTGTGGGGCACCGGCGGGCATCGGAACCTTGCCCCACGGCGTGTCCGCGGCCTCTCCGCTGACGCTCGCTCCGACCACGTTCTCGAAGCCGAGGAAGCGGGCCACGAACTCGTCCGCCGGCCGCTGCCACACCTCGAGTGGCGTACCGGACTGGGCGATCCGCCCGTCGCGCATCACGACGACGCGGTCGGCGAGCGCGAACGCCTCACCCTGGTCGTGGGTGACCGCGAGCACGGTGGTACCCAACTCGCTGAAGAGTTCCCGGAGTTCGACGACGAGCCGCTCGCGCAGGGAGCGGTCGAGCTGGCCGAGCGGTTCGTCGAGCATGAGCAGGCGGGGGCGCGGGGCGAGAGCCCGGGCGAGGGCCACGCGCTGCTGCTCGCCCCCGGAGAGGGAGGCGATGGCCCTCGAAGCGGCTCCCGGCAGACCGACGAGTTCCAGCAACTCCCTTACCCGTATGCCCTGTTGCGCCTTCGACGCACCGTGCATCCGCAGCCCGAAGGCCACATTGCCGCCCACATCGCGCTGCGGGAACAGCTGGTGGTCCTGGAACATCAGGCCGACGCCCCGCTTGTGCGCGGGGACCCCACCGAGGTCCCGGCCGTCCAGGAACACCCGCCCGGAGTCGAGCGGCTGCAGCCCCGCGACCACCCGCAGCAGCGTCGACTTGCCGCTGCCGCTGGGCCCGAGCACACACACGATCTCGTGCTCGGCGACGTCGAGGCCGACGGCGTCCAGCGCGGTACGCCCCCCGAACCGTACGGTCGCCTCATCCAGCTCGAGCATCGTCAGAACTCCCCCGTCCGGTCGGTGCGTATGCGTTCCAGGAGGAGCAGCGCCACCGCGCACACCACCATCAGAATCGTCGAAAGGGCCATTGCCTGGCCGTAGTTGAGCTCGCCCGCACGTCCGAGGAGTCGAGCGACGGCGACCGGCAGAGTCGGGTTGTCCGGCCGCGCGATGAAGACGGTCGCGCCGAACTCGCCGAGCGACACGGCGAAGGCGAACCCGGCCGCGACCAGCAGGGCCCGCCGCACCATCGGCAGATCGACCTCCCGCCACACTCGCCACGGCGAGGCCCCGAGCACGGCCGCCGCCTCACGCAGCCGTACGTCCACGGCCCTCAGAACGGGCAGCATGGTGCGTACGACGAAGGGGACGCCGACCAGCGCCTGGGCGAGCGGCACCAGGATCCAGCTGCTCCTCAGGTCCAGCGGCGGCTCGTCGAGCGCGATCAGGAAACCGAAGCCGACGGTCACCGCAGACACGCCGAGCGGGAGCATGAGCAACGCGTCGAAGCCCCGTATGAGACGGCCGGCGTCCCGGCGGGTGAGCGCGGCGGCCGCGAGACCGCCGATCAGCAGGGCGAGGGCGGTAGCGGCGAGGGCGTACTGGAGTGAATTGCCGACGGCCTCGATGGGCGGTACGAGGAAGACTCCGCTCTCGTCGCTGGTCAGCGCCTTGTAGTACGCGAACCCGGGTGCGTCCAGCGAGCGTTGGACCAGCACCGCCAGTGGCAGTACGAGCAGTACGGCGGCGGTGCCGAGGACGGCGGCGAGCAGCGCCCACTGCCCGGCGCCGCGCGGCCGTCGCGCGGTCACGGAGGCGTCGACCAGACGCAGGGCCGTCTCCCGGCGGCGTACGGTCCATGCGTGGACGGCGAGAATCGCCCCCACCGCCACGAACTGGATCATGGTGAGCACGGCGGCTGTCGAGAGGTCGAAGATCTCCGAGGTCTGCCGGTAGATCTCGACCTCGAGGGTGGCGAAGGTGGGCCCGCCGAGGATCTGCACCACACCGAAGGAGGTGAAGGTGAAGAGGAAGACCATCAGCGCCGCGGCGGCCACGGCCGGGCCCAGGGCAGGGAGCGTGACCTTGCGCCAGGCCGCGAGCCGTGAGGCGCCGAGGACCCGCGCGGCCTCCTCCTGACGCGGGTCGAGTTGCGACCAGAGGCCGCCGACGGTGCGTACGACGACGGCGTAGTTGAAGAAGACATGCGCGAGCAGGATGGCCCAGACGGTGGTGTCGAGGCGCACGCCCCACAGCTCGTCGAGGAGTCCACCGCGCCCGACCAGCGCCAGGAAGGCAGTCCCGACGACGACCGTCGGCAGCACGAACGGGACGGTGATGACAGCCCGCAGCACCTGCTTGCCCCTGAAATCGAAGCGCGCGAAAACGTATGCGCCGGGGAGCGCGATCAGCAGTGTGAGAGCAGTCGAGACAAGCGCCTGCCAGGTCGTGAACCACAGGACATGCCGGATGTCGGACTGGGCGAGCACCTCACCGACCCGCCCCAACTGCCAGGCCCCGTCGACCTTGAGGCCACGGGCCACGATCGCCGCGACGGGGTAGGCGAAGAAGAGCGCGAAGAACACGACGGGCACGACCAGCAGGGCGAGCCGCGCCGCGCTCTTCCCGGGAGCCGGTGTCCTGGGGCGTCCGGCCCTTACTTCAGTACGAGCGACGTCCACGACTTGACCCACTGGTCACGGTTCTTGGCGATGTCCTTGGGCGCCATGACCTCGGAGTCCTCCGCCGGGGCGCCGTACTTCGTGAACTCCTCGGGGATCTGCGCGTCCTCGCGCATCGGGTACACGAACATGTTGAGCGGCATGTCGGCCTGGAACTTCTTCGAGATGAGGAAGTCGATGAGAGCCTTGCCACCCTTGGCGTTCTTGGCGTTGCTGAGCAGTCCCGCGTACTCGATCTGCCGGAAGCAGGTGCCGTAGGCGACGCCGGTCGGTGCGGTGTCCGGCTTGGGGTCGGCGAAGACGACCTCGGCGGGCGGAGAGGAGGCGTAGGAGACGACGAGCGGCCGGTCCCCCTTCGCCTTCTTGCCGCCGGCGGACCCGGAGAACTCCTCGTTGTAGGCCTGCTCCCAGCCGTCGACGACCTTCACGCCGTTGCCCTTGAGCTTCTCCCAGTAGTCCTGCCAGCCGTCGCCGCCGTACTTTGCGGCGGTGCCCAGCAGGAAGCCGAGGCCGGGCGAGGAGGTGGAGGCGTTCTCGGTGACGAGGAGGTCCTTGTACTCGGGCTTGACGAGGTCGTCGAAGGACTCCGGCGGGGTCAGGTCGTTCTCTTCGAAGTAGGCCTTGTCGTAGTTGACGCAGATGTCGCCGAAGTCGATGGGCGTGACCCTCTTCTTCTGCTGGTCGATCCGGTACTCCGGGGGCAGCAGATCGGAGTCCTTGGCCTCGTACTTCTGGAACAGGTCGTTGTCGAACGCCCGGGACAGCAGGGTGTTGTCGACGCCGAAGAGGACATCGCCCTGCGGGTTGTCCTTGGTGAGGATCGCCTTGTTGAGGGCCTGGACTGCGTCCCCGTCCTTGAGGACCTTCACCTGGTAGCCGGACTGCTTCTCGAAGTCGCTGATCACGCTCTTGGACGCCGCCCACGAGTCATGGCTGACGAGGGTGACGGTCTTGGACTCCGAGGCCCCTTCCCCGTCCCCGGAGCCGGACGACGTGCAAGCGGACAGCGTGACCAGACCGAGCCCGACGGCCACGGCCACGAACTTCTTGGTGGTGCTCACTGGATCCCTCCTGGGGATGACCAGAAGAGACGCGGCCCTGCCCGGCACTCTCGGAGAACTCCCGAGGCTCCCGGGCAGGGCACAACAGCTGGCTCGAGTGAAGACCGAACTTCCTACCCAGAATGACCTGGGCGAGGTTCAGAGGGTCTGCGGCCGTGCCGCACTCTCAGCGCTGTGGCGCTCCCCTGTCGGATTTTGCAGGTATGAAGATGTGTACGGAGGTCAGAGTACCGCCTGATCCGCCCGTGCCCACCGCTCGGTGGACGCTGTGATCAGCCCGTGCCCTGACTCCCGTCAGCGCTCGGTCGCCGCGAGCTGCCCGCACGCCCCGTCGATCTCCTGGCCACGGGTGTCCCGGACGGTGACCGGCACCCCGTGCGCGGCGATCGCCTCGACGAACGCCTTCTCGTCCTCGGGCCGCGAGGCGGTCCACTTGGAGCCGGGCGTCGGGTTCAGCGGGATCAGGTTGACGTGCACGGGCTTGCCCTTGAGCAGCCGACCGAGCCGGTCGCCGCGCCACGCCTGGTCGTTGATGTCCCGGATCAGCGCGTACTCGATGGACAGCCGGCGCCCGGACCTGGCCGCGTACTCCCATCCGGCGTCGAGGACTTCCCGCACCTTCCAACGTGTGTTGACGGGTACGAGGGTGTCGCGCAGCTCGTCGTCCGGGGCGTGCAGCGAGATGGCGAGCCGGCACTTGAAGCCCTCGTCGGCGAACCGGTGGATGGCGGGGACCAGTCCGACGGTCGACACGGTGATGCCGCGCTGCGACAGCCCGAGCCCGTCCGGCTCGGGGTCGGTGAGCGCCCGTATCGCCCCGACGACGCGCTTGTAGTTGGCGAGGGGCTCGCCCATGCCCATGAAGACGATGTTGCTGAGCCGCGCCGGGCCACCGGGGATCTCCCCGTCCCGCAGTGCCCGCATGCCGTCGACGATCTGGTGCACGATCTCGGCGGTCGACAGATTCCGGTCGAGCCCGGCCTGCCCGGTGGCGCAGAAGGGGCAGTTCATGCCGCAGCCCGCCTGCGAGCTGATGCACATGGTGACCCGGTCCGGGTAGCGCATCAGCACGGACTCGACGAGCGTCCCGTCGAGCATTCGCCACAGGGTCTTGCGGGTCGTGTCCTGGTCGGTCGACAGATGCCGTACGACCGTCATCAGCTCGGGAAGCAGTGCCTCCTGGAGCTTGGCTCGCGAACCGGCGGGGATGTCGGTCCACTGCTCCGGATCGTGCGCGTACCGGGCGAAGTAGTGCTGCGAGAGCTGCTTGGCACGAAACGGCTTCTCACCGATCGCGGCAACGGCTTCCTTGCGCTCGGCGGGCGAGAGATCGGCAAGGTGCCGCGGCGGCTTCTTGGCTCCGCGGGGGGCGACGAAAACGAGTTCTCCGGGCTTCTGCATGGCCATACAAGTGTCGCAGACATACGAAGAGGGGCTCGCCACCTGTGGACAACGAGGTGGACAACGAGCCCCTCACGTATGAACGTGCAGGTCAGCAACGATTCACAAAGGTCATCCCGAACCGACGAAGATCACCAGCAACAGCCACACCACCGGAGCCGTGGGCAGCAGCGAATCCAGTCGGTCCATGATGCCGCCGTGGCCCGGCAGCAGCGTCCCCATGTCCTTGATGCCGAGGTCCCGCTTGATCATGGACTCGCCGAGGTCGCCCAGGGTGGCGGTGACCGCGACCGCGAAGCCCATGAGCAGGCCCTGCCACCAGGTGCCGTCCTCGATCAGGAACTGCATGAACAGTGCGCCGGCCACCATGGCGAAGGCGACCGCGCCCAGCAGGCCCTCCCGGGTCTTGCCGGGGCTGATGCGTGGGGCGAGCTTGTGCGTTCCGAAGCGCCAGCCGATGGCGTACGCGCCCGTGTCACTCACCACGGCCAGCGCCAGGAACGTGAGGACCCGCCACGCGCCGTCGTCGGCGGTGAGCATCATCGCCACGAACGTGGCCAGGAACGGGATGTAGAAGGCCGCGAAAACGCCCGCTGTGACGTCCTTGAGGTAACCCTCGGGTGGTTCCGTCATACGCCAGACGAGGACCGCGAGAGCGGTGAGCGCCATCGCCACCCAGGCGCCCTCTGCCCCCCGCACGTATCCGGCGACGACCATCGCCGCACCGCCGAGTGCGAGCGGAACCAAGGGCGCCTTGATGCTCTTGCGCTCCTGGAGCCGCGAGGTGAGCTCCCACAGGCCGACCACGACGGCGACCACTATGACGCCGACGAAGACGGCCTTGACGACGAACAGCGACACGACGATCACCGCACCGAGCGCGACGCCGACCCCTATGGCAGCACCCAGGTCGCGGCCCGCGTTCTTCTTCTTCTGCGGTGCGGACGCCGGCTGTGAGGCGCTGGACATGGGCTCCTGCGGCTTGGGCTGGTGCTGCGACGGGGCCCGGTGCGACGGCGTCTCGTCGCGGAACAGGGGGCCACCCGTCGAAGCGGCCCCCCGTTCGTCATCCTGGTCTCCGCCATGCGCGGGTACGTCGGGCACGATGGGCATGGGGCGAGTCTGCTGGGCGTTGTGCGCGTCGTACGCGGGACCCGCCGGGGCAGCCCCCTGGACAGGCCCCTGGTCGGACGGCCCCCAGTACCCGGCTTGTGGCGGCGCCCCCCAGGAAGAGTCGTTCATCAGACCTCGAGCAGCTCTGATTCCTTGTGCTTGAGCAGCTCGTCCACCTGGGCGACGTACTTCGCGGTGGTGTCGTCGAGCTCCTTCTCCGCACGGCGGCCCTCGTCCTCGCCGACCTCGCCATCCTTGATCATCTTGTCGATGGCGTCCTTGGCCTTGCGGCGCACGGACCGGATCGAGACCTTGGCGTCCTCGCCCTTGGTCTTGGCGACCTTGATGTAGTCCCTGCGTCGCTCCTCGGTCAGCTCGGGGAACACCACCCGAATGATGTTGCCGTCGTTGCTCGGGTTGACGCCCAGGTCGGAGTCGCGGATCGCCTGCTCGATGTTGCGCAGCGCGCTCTTGTCGAACGGGGTCACCACGGCCATGCGCGGTTCCGGCACCGAGAACGAGGCCAGCTGGTTGATCGGCGTCAGTGCGCCGTAGTAGTCGGCCACGATCTTGTTGAACATCGCCGGGTGCGCACGACCGGTGCGGATCGCGGCGAAGTCCTCCTTGGCGACCACGACGGCCTTCTCCATCTTCTCCTCGGCCTCGAGGAGGGTCTCTTCGATCACCACTTGCTCCTGCGTGTCTTGAGTAGGCCCGGCAGCTGTTCCTGGTCGGGGTCGGCAGCCGGCTGCGTCGCGTCTTATTACTGCACGGTTCCCGACCGGCAGGACATTGTCCATCCCCCGGTCAGGGTCCGTCCTCCTGGCGGGGACAGTCCCGGTCAGGCCCGGCTGCCTTGGTCACCCACGAGAGTGCCGATCTTCTCACCCTTGACGGCCCGCGCGATATTGCCCTCCGCCAGAAGCTCGAAGACCAGGATGGGCAGCTTGTTGTCCCGGCAGAGTGTGATGGCCGTCATGTCGGCGACCTTCAGGTCCCGCGTGATGACCTCGCCATAGCTGAGCGAGTCGAACTTGACGGCCCCGGAGTTGGTCTTCGGATCGGAGTCGTAGACCCCGTCCACACCGTTCTTGCCCATCAGCAAGGCTTCGGCGTCGATCTCCAGAGCCCGCTGGGCGGCGGTGGTGTCGGTGGAGAAGTACGGCATGCCCATACCGGCGCCGAAGATGACCACGCGGCCCTTCTCCAGGTGGCGCACGGCGCGCAGCGGGATGTACGGCTCCGCGACCTGCCCCATGGTGATGGCGGTCTGCACGCGCGAGTCGATGCCCTCCTTCTCCAGGAAGTCCTGAAGGGCGAGGCAGTTCATGACCGTACCGAGCATGCCCATGTAGTCGGAGCGGGCCCGGTCCATGCCGCGCTGCTGCAGCTCGGCACCGCGGAAGAAGTTGCCGCCGCCGATGACGACGGCGATCTGGGCACCACCGCGGACAACGGAGGCCACCTCGCGGGCGATTTTGTGCACCACGTCGGGGTCGACGCCCAGTCCCCCGCCACCGGCGAACGCCTCACCGGAAAGCTTCAGCAGAAAGCGCCCCGCGCCTTTGCCGTGATCGCTCTTGTCGTCCTTGTCGGCCTTGGTGGTGGTCATGGAGATCCCGCCTCTTTTACGTGTCGCACATACGAAGGAGGCCATTGCCGGTGGGTGTTCTCATCCCATGCGCGGCAATGGCCTCCTCGTCAGATCTGCTGTCGTCCGTCACGCACGCGCGCGTGCCCACGTGCGAGGACGACTGCTGTCGACCCTAGCGGGCTCTCGCGTGGATCGCGGTACGGACTCAGATGCCGACCTTGATGCGCACAAAGCGCTTCAGGGTGACACCGGCCTCGTCCAGGACCTTCTGGACGGACTTCTTCTGGTCGAGCGCGTACGGCTGGCCGAGGAGCGTGGCGTCCTTGAAGAAGGCGTTGACGCGACCCTCGACGATCTTCGGCAGGGCGGCCTCGGGCTTGCCCTCGGCACGCGTCGTCTCCTCGGCGACACGACGCTCGCTCTCGACGACCTCGGCCGGAACGTCCTCACGGGAGAGGTACTTGGGCGCGAAGGCGGCGATGTGCTGGGCGATGCCCTTGGCGGTCTCGGCGTCCGGCTTGTCCAGCTGCACCAGGACACCGATCTGCGGGGGCAGGTCGGGCATGGTGCGGTGCATGTACGCGGAGACGTACTCGCCGGAGAACTGGGCGAAGCGGTCCAGGACGATCTTCTCGCCCAGGTTGGCGTTGGCCTCGTCGACGTACGCCTGAACCGTCTTGCCGGGCTCGATCTCGGAGGCGAGCAGCGCCTCGAGGTCGGCCGGGGAGGTGGCGGCGACGTGCGCGGCGAGCGCGTTCGCGGCGGCCTGGAACTTCTCGCCCTTGGCGACGAAGTCCGTCTCGCACTTCAGCTCGACGAGGACACCGGAGGTGTTGTCGTCGGCGATCACGGAGACGACGGCGCCGTTCTCGGCGGAGCGGCCCTCGCGCTTGGCGACGCCCTTCTGGCCCTTGATGCGCAGGGCCTCGACGGCCTTGTCGACGTTGCCGTCGGCCTCGTCGAGCGCCTTCTTGCAGTCCATCATGCCGGCGCCGGTGAGCTCGCGGAGCTTCTTGACGTCGGCGGCGGTGTAGTTCGCCATGATCAGTGAATCTCTTCTCGGAGTTCGAAGTCTCGAAGTCGGCGTCCGCCGCTGATCGGGCGGGCGTCCACCGAAGATCTACGGTCTACGGGTGAACGGCGGGCGGCGCGCTGGCGCCGCCCGCCGTCACTTGAGCCGTGACGCTGGAGTCAGGCCCACGACGCGAAGGTCAAGGCCTGCGACGCCGGGGTCAGGCCTGCTCGGTCTCGGCCGGCTTCTCGGCCTCGGCAACGGGGGCCTCAACAGCGGCCGGAGCCTCGGCAGGGGCCTCAGTCGGGGCCTCGGCGGGGGCCTCAGCCTCAGCAGCAGGGGCCTCAGCCGCGGCCGGAGCCTCGGTGGTGGCCTCCTCGGCCTTCTTCTCGCCACCCTCGAGCAGGTCGCGCTCCCACTCGGCGAGCGGCTCGCCCGCGGCCTTCTCACCCTTGGCCTCGGCGGCGGCACCGGAGCGGGCGATGAGGCCCTCGGCGACGGCGTCGGCGATCACGCGGGTGAGCAGGGTGACGGAGCGGATCGCGTCGTCGTTGCCCGGGATCTTGTAGTCGACCTCGTCGGGGTCGCAGTTGGTGTCGAGGATGGCGACGACCGGGATGTTGAGCTTCCGGGCCTCACCGACCGCGATGTGCTCCTTCTTGGTGTCCACGATCCAGACGGCGCTGGGCACCTTGGACATCTCGCGGATACCGCCGAGGGTCTTCTCCAGCTTGGCCTTCTCGCGCGAGAGCACGAGAAGCTCCTTCTTGGTCAGACCGGACGCGGCGACGTCCTCGAAGTCGATCTGCTCGAGCTCCTTCAGGCGCTGCAGGCGCTTGTAGACGGTCGAGAAGTTGGTGAGCATGCCGCCCAGCCAGCGCTGGTTGACGTAGGGCATGCCGACGCGGGTGGCCTGTTCGGCGATGGCCTCCTGCGCCTGCTTCTTCGTCCCGACGAACATGACCGTGCCGCCGTGGGCGACGGTCTCCTTGACGAACTCGTAGGCGCGGTCGATGTACGACAGCGACTGGAGCAGGTCGATGATGTAGATGCCGTTGCGCTCCGTGAAGATGAATCGCTTCATCTTCGGGTTCCAACGGCGGGTCTGGTGACCGAAGTGGACGCCGCTTTCCAGCAGCTCCCGCATCGTGACGACGGCCATGGCCGTACTCCTTGGTGTTCTCGGTTGTGCCGCGCGTGCCGGACGGCACGCGCGCCTGACGCCCGCGATGCGCCTGCCACTAGGGACCGAGGGGCGCTGACACCGGCTTTTGGTGGCCCGATGTCGGGGCGTGCGAAGTCGACCCGGTGACCCGGATCGCCATCAGAAGTGTACGGGACAGGCGAGGCACCGGGTGACGCCGCTGTCCACAACCGCCCGGTAGTCCACAGATCCTGGCCATGATCCACTTTTCCCCGCGGACCGCGGGAGCGTTCTCGCATGCGAGCAGAACGAGGTCGACGATGTCAGCGATGTCTTCGTACGTGGTCGGCGCTGCTGTTGGGCCTGACGGTGACCGCCTTCGGCGTCACCCTCCCCGCGGCCGGGGCAGCGGCTCCCGGCGGCGCGGACGGTCCGGCACCGCCGGGAGCCGATGTCCCGATCCCGGCTGTCGGCCGCGCCTGGCCTGTAGGGGTACGTCCACCGGTGACCCGCGGCTGGGACCCGCCGATGACGGAGTACGGCCGGGGCCACCGCGGCTTGGACCTCACGGTGCCATCAGGCACACCGGTCCGCGCCGTCGCCCCGGGCCGTGTCTCCTTCGCGGGCAGGGTCGCGGGCCGCGGAGTCGTCTCGATCGAACTCGACAGCACCGGCGATCCCCCCTTGCGCACCACATACGAGCCGGTTCGCGCGACAGCGAAGAAGGGAGACAAGGTGACGCCTGGTGACATCGTCGGCGTCGTAGAACCCACGGGCTCCCACTGCCAGGCGTCCTGCCTGCACTGGGGCCTGCTCCGAGCCGACACCTACCTGGACCCGCTCTCCCTGCTGCCCCCATGGCTGCTTCACCGGGGCCCCTCACGCCTGCTTCCGGTCATCGGCGTACCGGAGGGGCCACCGACGTAGGGGAAGCAGTCCGTTCCGAGGGGGCCGGGGTTCGGCAGCGGACCCCGGCTACCCGACTGGGAAGCCCGGGGAGCGAACTCATCCGCCAGTCAGCCGGCTCCGGCAAGCCGAGGTCCAGCCGACGAAGCGTCAGCCAAGCCGAGCTCCAGCCGGCCAAGCGTCAGGCCGGCCGAAAGGGCCTCAGCCTCGTACCCCCCGCAACGCCATCGCCACAGCGGCATCGGTGATGACGCCCGGATCCTCGGCCGCGCCCAGCTCGATGCGCCGTACCGCCGCGTCCACGATGCCCTGCAGGAGCATGGCGGCCATACGGGGCTGGCCGTGCCCCATGTCCCCGAGCGCTTCCACGATCATGGCGACGAGGCCGCCGTGCGCGGCGCGGATCTTTTCGCGTGCGCCCGCGTCGAGTTCGCTCGCGGAGATGGCGACCACAGCCCGGTGCCGCCGGTCACCGACCAGGGCGAGTTGTTGGCGGACATACGCCTCGACCTTGCCCTCGGGCGTCTCGGCCTGCGACATCGCCGCCTCGACCTCGGCCGCCCATACCGGGAAGTCGACCTCGCAGAGTTCTTCGACCACGGCCGCCCGAGAACGGAAGTACTCATAGACGGAGGACCGCGCGAGTCCCGTGCGCTCGGCGAGCGCGGGGAACGTCAGCGCCTCAGTCCCACCCTGCGACAGCAGTGATCGTGCCGCGTCCAACAGGGCGGCTCGCTGCATCGACCGGTGCTCGGCCACGGAGGCCGCTCGAATCCTTGGCACGCCTCCACTTTACGGATGGACCACCCGCGACGGGAGCCACTCCGCACGACGAGGTCTGATGAAGGCTCCGAGCAGAAGGCGCGAGTCAGCCAAGTCGGCGGACGTCAGCGGCGGTCAACGGGCGAAGCTTGCAAGCTTCGCCCGCAGTTGGAGCACCGACTTCGTGTGGATCTGGCTGACCCGGCTCTCGGTCACCCCGAGTACGTTGCCGATCTCGGCGAGCGTGAGGCCCTCGTAGTAGTACAGCGTGACCACGGTCTTCTCGCGCTCGGGCAGCGTGTTGATGGCCCGTGCGAGAAACCGCCGCAGCTCGCGGTCCTCGGCGACCTCCACGGGGTTGTCGGCCGCGGTGTCCTCGAGCGTGTCCATCAGGCTCAGCCGGTCACCGCTCTCGCCCCCGACGTGCAGCAGCTCCTCCAGGGCCACCACGTTCGCCAGCGACAACTGGCTGAAGACGGCGTGGAGTTCGCCCACCCCGATGCCCAGTTCGTCGGCCACCTCGCCCTCCGACGGACTGCGCCGCAGCCGGGCCTCCAGCGTCGCGTAGGCCCGCTCGACGTTGCGCGCCTTCTGCCGCACGGACCGCGGAATCCAGTCCAGCGCCCGCAGTTCGTCGATCATCGCACCCCGGATCCGGGTGATCGCGTACGTCTCGAACTTGATCTCCCGCTCGATGTCGAACTTCTCGATCGCGTCGATCAGCCCGAACACCCCCGACGAGACGAAGTCCGCCTGTTCCACGTTGGGCGGCAGCCCCACACTCACCCGGCCCGCGACGTATTTCACCAGCGGCGAGTAGTGGAGGATCAGCTGCTCGCGCAGCCGCTCGTCGCCCGTCGCCTTGTACGACCTCCACAACTCGTCGAGCGTCGAGGGCGCGGGCGGCCGCACGTCGCCGCGGGCAGCGGGGGGAACAGCCGCCCGGTCTGACCCGGAGGTGTGCTGGGGCATTCGTCGTCTTGTGCCGTTCTGCCGTGAACAGGGAGTGCCTGAGTGAGCTGTCGGTCTGAAGTCGAGGTGCTTGTCTGAGTTGCTCGTCCGGGTTGCTTGTCTGAGTCGGAATCCTCGCGAGCGTAGCGTGACTGGGGAGTCGCAGTGAGCGAAGGGCGGGGGATCCACCATGCGCAGATACGTTCCGCTGGGCGCCCCTCAGGGTCACGTCCGTCGCCGTACGTGACTGTCGCGAGGCACCAACTGCGGGAACTGCCAGGGATATCGGCGTGTCGCCCGGACGGGGGAACACGCTGGGTCAGCATCGCCTCCGATCCGGGTGGACGGGGATCATCGCCTCGCGTGTCAACTTCCAGCCGTCGCTGTGTCGTTCGACGTAGCCAAGTGACCGGAGTTCGTACAGTCTCCCGACCGCGTCGTCCTGCGTCGTCCCGGCGCCCCTGGCGATCTCCTCGGCCGACGCGGTCCTCCGGGCGGGCAGCGCGGCCAGCACTCGGCGGGCGTCCGGGTCCAGGAGGTCGCGCGGCAGCACCGGCCCGCGCCGGTCCGGCGCCAGGTCACCCATGTCGCCGACCAGCTCGGCGATCTCGGCGGCATCGGTGACGAGCACCGCGTCCCCGCGCAGCAGTTCGTGCACACCGGCCGAGAGCCCGCTGGTGGCGGGGCCTGGCACCCCTATCGTGTAGCGCCCCAGCCGCTGTGCGGCTCTCGCGGTCACCAGCGCCCCGCTGCGGTAGGCGGCCTCGACGACCACCGTGCCGCGGGTCAGCGCCGCGATGACCCTGTTGCGGAGAATGAATCTGCTCGGCGTCGGGTGCTCACCGGGTGGCAACTCGCCTACGACCAGGCCCTGTTCCGCGATCCTGGTGATCAACTGGGTGTGCCCGCGTGGGTAGGGCTGATCGACCCCGCAGGCAAGCACGGCGACGGTGGCTCCGCCGGCCGCGAGCGCACCACGGTGTGTCGCGCCGTCGACTCCGTACGCACCCCCGGACACCACGACCCAGCCCCGCTCCGCGAGCCCCGTGCCGAGGGTGGCCGCCATATGGGCGCCGTACTCGGTGCAGGCCCGGGCGCCCACGACCGCGACGGACCGCAGTGCCCACATCCGCAGGTTGGGCCGCCCTCGCACCCACAGTCCGATGGGCCGCGCGTCCCCCAGGTCATCGAGCTGCGCCGACCACTCGGGGTCCCCGGGACACACAAACCGCATCCCGACGTCCCGCGCCGCCGCCAGGTCCCGCTCCGGATCCGCCTGCTGGGCCCTGGCCCGCAGGCCCGCCCACCGTTTGTCCGTCACCCCTGGCAGTTGTTCCCCTTGCCCGAAGAGGCGCCGCACCACCTCGCCGGCCCCGAGCTGCCGGAGCCAGCGCCCGCAGACCTCGTCCCCGGGTTCGATGACGCGCGCGAGGAAAACACGGTGGAGCCTCTCATCACCCCCGCTCACGCGCTCGCCGTCCCCGCTCTCCAACTCGCCGTCCCCGCTCACGCGCTCGTCACCCCCGCTCACGGCATCGCTCCGATCACCATCGGCGCTCCCTGAGGCACCCCGGTGCGCAGTTGCAGGGCTCGGGCGACGTCCGTGGCATCGGGCCGGTCGTGGCCGACGAGGTCCGCGATGGTCCAGGCGACGCGGAGCACGCGATCGAGACCGCGGGCGGTGAGGAGGCCGCGCTCCAGGCTCCGTTCGGCCTCGTCCATGGCGCCGATCGACGCGTACCACCGGCTGCGCAGTTCGCGCCCCGGGACCTCGCTGTTCGTCCGCCACGGTGTGCCGGTCAGCCGGGCGGCCGCGCGCTCCCTGGCCGCTCGTACCCGGTCGGCGACCGTCGAGGTGGAGTCGCCCCGTGTACCGGCCTCCACCAGCGCGGAGCGTGTGACGCGGCCCACCTCGACCCTGAGGTCCACCCGGTCGAGCAGCGGACCGGAGAGCCGGGCCTGGTAGCGGCGGATCATCGGAGTAGAGCACTCGCACGAGTTACCCGTCTGCGAGAAGCGGCCACAGGGGCAGGGATTGGCCGCGAGCACCATCAGGAACCTCGCCGGAAAGCGCACGACACCTGCGGTGCGCGCGATCACGACGTGTCCCGCCTCCAAGGGCTGGCGCAGCGCGTCCAGCGCCCGGCTGCTGAACTCCGGAGTCTCGTCCAGAAAAAGCACCCCTCGGTGAGACAGCGACACCGCGCCGGGCCGGGCGACTCCCTGGCCGCCGCCGACCAGCGACTGCATCGTCGCCGAGTGGTGGGGCGCGCAGTAGGGCGGGACATCGATCAGCGGCTTTCCCGGAGGGAGCAGGCCCGCGACGGAATGGACCGCCGTGACTTCCAGCGACTCCTGCCTGCCGAGCGGCGGCAGGATGGCCGGCAGCCGCTCGGCGAGCATCGTCTTGCCGGCGCCCGGCGGACCCTCCAAGAACAGATGGTGACCGCCGGCCGCAGCGATCTCCACCGCCGTCCGCGCCGAGAGCTGGCCGACCACATCGGCGAGGTCATGGCCGTGGTCGTGCTGCGCGGCGCCCATGCTGTGCATGCCGGTGGCGGCGCCCGTACCCGGCATGCGCAGGCCCGCGAGGAGCGGATCCGGGCGTCCCTGTTCGTCCGGTTCCTCGTCGGGCACCGGCTCGTCCGTGAGGACGGCGATCAGCTGGCGCAGGCTACGGACACCGAGCACCGAGACGCCGGGCACCAGCGAGGCCTCGGCGGCAGCGCACTCGGGCACCACCACCTGTTCGTACCCGGCGTCCGCCGCGGCCAGCACCGCGGGCAGCACGCCCCGTACCGGCCGCACCCGGCCGTCCAGGCCCAGCTCCCCGATCATCACGATGTCGGGGAGCACCCGTGGATCGATCCGCTCGGAGGCTCCCAGTACGGCGCAAGCGACAGCAAGATCAAAACCACTGCCGCATTTCGGTACCGAAGCCGGGCTGAGCCCCACCGTGAGCTTCTTCTGGGGCCACTCGCCGCCGGAGTTGACCACGGCCGCCCTGACTCGGTCCCTGCTCTCGGACAGGCTCTTGTCGGGCAGCCCCACCAGCGTGAACGCCGCGATCCCCGGCTCCAGGTCCGCCTGAACCTCGACGACGACGCCCTCTACGCCGACCAGTGCCACCGAGCACGTACGGGCGAATCCCATCAGGCCACCCCCCGCACATGCTCGACGACGGGCGCACCACGGTCGGGGAGAAGGACGCCGACGACATCGATCCGTACGCCGCCGGGTGGCGCCCCTCCATGCTCCTGCACCCAGCGCTCGGCCAGGCCCCGCAGTCGCTCCACCTTGACGGGCGTAATGGCGGCCATCGGGTGCTCGAAGGCACCAGCCCGGCGGGTCTTGACCTCGCAGACGACCACCGCGTCGCCGTCCCGGGCCACGATGTCGATCTCACCGGTCCTGCCACAGCGCCAGTTACGCTCCAGGACCGTCATTCCGGCCTCGCCCAGCCGCCGCGCGGCCAGGTCTTCGCCGTACTTGCCGAGCGCGCCCCGTGCGTTGCGTGCGTTCATGTCGGCACCACCTCCGGCGCCAACGATGAGGGCAGCTCAGCAAGCTATTGGATCTTGGTGGACAACCCTGGATCTGTGGACAACGTCGCCACCCTTGCGGGTGATCACCGGCCGTCGGCGGCTCCAGGTCAGCCGCCCGGCAACTCCAGGTCGCTCTTGTTCAGCTCCTCAATGTTCACGTCCTTGAACGTGAGTACCCGCACCTGCTTCACGAAACGAGCAGGCCGGTACATGTCCCACACCCAGGCATCCGCCATGGACACCTCGAAAAACACCTCACCTTGAACCGAGTGGACCTGCATCTCATAGTCGTTGGTGAGGTAGAAGCGCCGTTCGGTCTCGATCACATATTTGAACAGACCGACGACATCGCGGTACTCCCGGTAGAGCTTCAGCTCCATCTCGGTCTCGTACTTCTCGAGGTCCTCGGCGCTCATGGCATGTTCCCCTTCAGCCGTGCGTCCCCCTATTGTGCGCCAGCCCCGCGAGCCCCTAGACGATTTCGGTGTCCAGGATCTCGGGGCCGGCCGGGGGCCCTTCGTCGAGCAGCCTGCGCAGCAGCTCGGCGAGTCTGGTCGGATACACCGTCTCATGTGCCTGGAGAAGCTCCTGGCACGTCCACCAGCGTGCTCCGGCGACACTGCGCCGTTCCAGCTCGGTCAGGCCCAGCGCCTTGGTCGCCGTCTGTGTTGTACGGGCCAGGTAATACCACTCGTCCTGGTCCCAGCGGCGCCCCGCGAACGGAAACGAGCACGTCCGCCGCCACAGCACCGGTCCGAGCTCGACCTCGGTGATGCCGGTCTCCTCCGCGAGTTCCCGCAAAGCAGCTTCCTTGCGCGTCTCCTCGCCTTCCACGCCGCCGCCCGGAGTGAACCACCAGTTGTCCGACGGATCCTCGGGCTCGTGGCCGTACAGCAGCAGGATGCGGTCCTGCGGATCGAGTAGCACCACCCGAGCGACTTTCCGCAGCTCACCGAGCCCTTCCGGCACCTCAGCCGGCAAGGACCTGCTCCTTGGCCGCCGTACCGCTCCGCCGCCGCGCCGCCCGCTTGGCGAGCGGCCCGTACGCGGCCCCGCCCAGGACGAGCACCGCGCCCGCCACGATCGCGGCGAGTACCAGCCTCAGGGGCCCTGGCTGGGAAATGCCGCCGAGCGTCTCGAAGCCGGTGGCACGGTCCAGCACTCCGTTCATGGGCCACACCACCGCGTCGACCCGTGCGTCCACCGAGCCGCGCGGCACCGAACCGTTGCCGGCCTCCGTGAGATGGGCGGTCGAGTCGAGGGAGCCGACACGCTCGTCACCGAGCAGGAAGAGTCGGCCTTCGGGAACCGTGACGGTCGGGATCTTGCTCGTCTCGGCCTCGGAGCCCTTGGCCAGATACGGTTCTTCGATCTTCTTGCCGTTGACGGTCAGCTTGCCGTCCGTGCAGCAGGCGACCGTGTCGCCGCCGACCGCGACAACCCGCTTGACCATGGGAACGTTGCCCCAGCTGGCCTGCTTGAAGACAACGACGTCGCCACGCTGGACCTCACCGCCGTCGATCCGCTCGGCGAGGATCCTGTCGCCGGCCGCGATGGTGGGCGACATGGAGGCCGTCGGCACGGTGTACGGCTGGTAGACGACCGCGCCCCAGGCGAATCCTCCGAGGAAGAGCACACAGCCGAGGGCCACGGCCAGCCCCGACAGCATGCTGCCGAGCCGTCCGTGGCCCTCGTCCGTACGACGTGTCCGGCTCATCCCAGTGCTCCCCCAACTCGGAGAATCGACCCCGGGGCGCTCGTTGTGGCCCCGGAAGATCGGCGATCTGGGATGGCACCCTACCTGGCGGTACCCCGCCCAGAAACCCTGGCGTTTCCGACGGTAATCCGGCGCCTGCGCCACAACACCAGGGGCACCGCGCCCGCAAGCCCGAGCGCGCCCGGAGCCGCGGCACTGAGTCCCTGGTCGAAGGTCTCCGGCACCGGCAGCGTGGACCAGCGGGTGGGCGGCCAGGCGACCACGATGGCGCGGCCCACGACGCTGTCCACAGGGACGAAGCCGTCGTTCTCGTCCTGTTGGTGGTAGCGGGAGTCCAGCGAGTTCTGCCGGTGGTCACCCATGACCCAGATTTTGCCCGGGGGTACCGTCTTCTTGAACTGGCCGCCCGAGTCGTCGACGCTGCACGGCGTGTTCCCGGGGTAGACGTAAGGCTCGTCCAGCCCCTTGCCGTTGATCTTCAGCGGCCCTGTGCCTTTGCACTCGACGGTATCTCCGGCGACCGCGACGACCCGCTTGATGAGGTCCTTCTCGTCGGCGGACGGCATCAGGCCGATCCAGCTGAGGGCCGTCTGGACCGCGTTCGGATTCGGGGCCGGTTCGCCCGCCAGCCAGCCGTCGGGGTCGTGGAAGACGACGACCTCGCCACGCTCGGGCTCGGAGCCGAACCACGGGGTGAGCTTGTCGACCAGGACGCGGTCACCCTGCTGAAGGGTGTTCTGCATCGAGTCCGAGGGGATCGAGAACGCCTGCACCAGGAAGGTCTTGATCAGCAGCGCGAGGACCAGCGCGATACCGATCAGGAGCGGGAGCTCCTTCCAGAAGGACCGCTGCTTCTTCGGCTTCGGGGCTTCCCCGCCGCCCTGCTCGTCCCCGTCATCGCCGTCTCCGGCTCCAGAACCGGAGTCGCCCCCGGAGGGCACGACGTCTTCAGTGGCCGGGGGAGCCGTCTTCTCGGGGCGCTCCGGTTTCTCCTCCGGACCCTCGTGTCCGGACCGTGCTCCGACCGCCAAATCCCCCACATCCACTCCTCACTCCGTGCCATCGGCCGCGCCAGATGCGGCGCAGGCCCACCACTCCCATAACGAGCGGGAGTTCCGCAGGGCTCGGGAGCGGGATCAATCCGTATCGATCCGCATCGGCCAGCCTATGCGACGCGCCGAGGGCGGTGGTCGACCCGCCGGGCGCGTCGGGCACGGACACATAGGTGTCCTGTTCTTCCAGGCCTCGCCAGTGGCCGATGGGCCAGGCGATGACCATGGCGCGGCCGACAACCTCCTCCTCGGAAACGGTGCCGTTGTAAGCCTCGGTGCGGTGGAAACGGGAGTCGGCGGAGTTGTCCCGGTGGTCACCCATGACCCACAGACGGCCCGCGGGCACCTTCACCTCGAACGGGATCGAGGAGGGTTTGTTGCCGGGATGGATGTAAGCCTCATTGAGAGGCATGCCATTGACAGTGACGCGGCCCTGGGCGTCGCAGCACTTGACGGTGTCGCCACCGACCGCGACGACCCGCTTGATCAGGTCCCGTTCGTTCTCGGAGGGCAGCAGGCCGATGAAGGTCAGCACCTGCTTGACCTGCTTGACGACGATGGGATCTTCGTTCTTCGCAATCGGCTGCTCGTCCTCGAGCCATCCCCCGGGGTCCTTGAAGACGACGACGTCGCCGCGTGTGGGCTTGGAGCCGAACCACGGGGTGAGCTTGTCGACCAGGACGCGGTCGCCGATCCGGATCGTCTGCTCCATGGAGCCCGACGGGATCACGAAGGCCTGGACGAGGAACGTCTTCAGGACGAGGGCGATCAGCAGGGCGACGCCTATGAGGAGTGGTATCTCCTTGATCGCCGAACGCTGCCTGCGCCGTTTGACCTTGCGGGCGAGCTTGCGCCGCTCGGCCCGGCCGGGGCCTACGCGGCCACTGGTGGGCCGGTATCCGGTGGGCAGTCGGGTGTCGACGCGGTGACTTCCGCGCGGTCGTCCTCGGTTACCCATGCGCACCGACCGTCGTGTTCAGCTCGTTCGCCTCCGGGTCGGGCACGCGCGCGTAGACGTCGGCGGGGTCCAGGCGGGTCCAGTGGTCCGTGGGCCAGGCGATCCAGTCGGCTCTGCCGATCACGTCACCCACAGGAACCATGCCGCCGCCCGGTGAGCCCAGATGGTCGCGGGAGTCACTGGAGTCGCCGCGGTGGTCGCCGAGGACGAACAGGGTGCCGTCGGGCACAACGACGTCGAAGGGCACCTCGGACGGCTTGTTCCCCGGGTACAGAAACGTCGACTCGTCGACCGACCGGCCGTTCACCTCGATCCTCCCCTGCCTGTCGCAGCAGACCACACGGTCTCCCCCCACACCGACGACTCGTTTGATGTAGTCGGCGCTGCCGAAATGGCCGGTGCCGTCGAACACGACGACATCGCCGCGGTTCGGCTCGGCACCAAAACGGTACGCCAACTTATTTACGAGAACGCGGTCCCCGATCCTCAATCCTGGCTCCATCGAACCACTGGGAATTTGGAACGGCTGCATCACAAACCGACTCAAAAGCAGCAGAAAAACCAAGGAGAAGAGCAGAGTGAGGCTGATGCGACCACCGGGAAGCCAGTCGGCGGCCCAGGACACCAACGAGAAACGCGACCGTCCTTCCGTCCCCTCTGTGGCCGAGATCTCCTCGGTTTCGGAAGGGCGGGAGGAGCGGTCGCGCTCCGTCGACTGTGCTTCGGCGTCCATCGGGCCAGATGCTATCCGGGCCCGATGTGAACCCCGGCGCGAGCTCAGCTCTCGCGCTTCTCCTTGATCTTCGCGGCCTTGCCGCGCAGGTCGCGCAGGTAGTACAGCTTGGCGCGACGGACGTCACCGCGGGTGACGAGCTCGATCTTCTCGACGATCGGGGTGTGCACCGGGAAGGTGCGCTCGACGCCGACGGAGAACGAGACCTTGCGGACCGTGAAGGTCTCACGGACACCGGCGCCCTGGCGACGGATGACTACGCCCTTGAACTGCTGCACACGGGAGCGGTTGCCCTCGATGACGCGGACGTGGACGTTGACCGTGTCGCCCGGGCGGAAGGCCGGGACGTCGCTGCGCAGCGACGCGGCGTCGACGGAGTCGAGCAGGTGAGACATGATCGTCTGCTTTCTTCGCTGATGCCACAGGTCATCAACGGGAACTAGGTTTCCAGAGGTGGGCTGCCGTGTCGGGGCGGGCGTCGTGTCCCCCTGTGGCAGGGGCGCACACTGGACGACGTACAGCAGCGGTCTATTCTTCCACGCCCTCTGGCCTGCGCCAAAATCGGCCGTAGGGCTTCCCCTCCGGGTCCGGTGCCCAGCCCAGGATGGAAAGCATTTCGCGGTCCTTCTTGTCGAAGACCGAGGGGTCGCAGCGCTCGATGAGGTCCGGCCGGTTGGCTGTCGTACGCCGCAGGGCCTCGTCCCGGCGCCAGCGGGCGATCTTCCCGTGGTGGCCGCTGAGCAGGACGTCCGGGATGCCTCGGTCACGCCACTGGGGCGGCTTCGTGTAAACGGGCCCCTCCAGGAGGCTCGCCATGGCGCCCGGTGCGAAGGAGTCGTCCCTGTGTGACTCGGCATTGCCCAGGACGCCGGGCAGCAGCCGCGCCACGGCCTCCGTGATCACGAGTACGGCCGCCTCACCGCCGGCCAGGACGTAGTCGCCGATGGACACCTCGTGGACGGGCATCCGGGTCGCGTACTCGTCGATGACGCGGCGGTCGATGCCCTCGTAACGAGCGGGCGCGAACAGCAGCCAGGGCCGCCCCGAGAGCTCGACGGCGAGTTCCTGGGTGAAGGGCCGCCCGCTGGGTGTGGGGACGACCAGGGCGGGCTCGTGAGAGCCGGTCTCGTAGCCGTCCGCGAGCACGGAGTCCAGGGCGTCGCCCCAGGGCTCCGTCTTCATCACCATGCCGGGGCCGCCGCCGTAGGGAGTGTCGTCGACGGTGCTGTGCCGGTCGTACGTCCACTGCCGCAGGTCATGTACGTGCACATTCAGCTGTCCACGCGCGCGTGCCTTGCCGACGAGGGAGACGTTCAGGGGCTCCAGGTACTCGGGGAAGATCGTGACGACGTCGAGCCGCATTACGCCTCTTCTCCGGAGGGCGCATTTTCGGCATCCCTGGAGGCGACGCTGTGTCCATCAGCGACTTCGTCGCGGGCAGCCCGGTCGTCGATCAGCCCTGGCGGCGGATCGATGACCGCCCGCTGCTCCTCCAGGTCGATCTCCACGACGATCTCCGCGACGAACGGGATCAGCGCCTCGCTGCCGTCGGGCCGCTCCACCACGAAGAGGTCCTGCGAGGGCAGATGTGAGATCTCCGTGATCCGTCCGACCTCGGCGCCGTCCTTCGTGACGACGTCCAGGTCCATCAGCTGGTGGTCGTAGTACTCGTCCGGCTCCTCGGGCGTCGCATCCGGATCGACCTCGGCGATCAGCAGGGTGTTGCGCAGCGCCTCGGCGGCGGTCCGGTCGCGTACGCCCTCGAAGCGCAGCAGCAGACGGCCGCTGTGGACGCGGCCCGTCTCGATGGTCAGCGGGCCGACCGAGGCGGGGTCCGTGGCCAGCACGGCGCCGGGCGCGAGCCGCAGCTCCGGCTCGTCGGTGCGTACCTCGACGGTGACCTCGCCCTTGATGCCGTGGGCGCGGCCGACGCGAGCGACTACCAGCTGCACAGTGTTTGATCTCCTGTCGTGTGCCTACGGCATTGACTTCGTAGACGACTACGGGCCGGGGACGGCCCAGTGGCCCTCCCCGGCCCGAGCCGGTGTTGCGTATACGTCAGCGAACCTGATCCACGTCGACGAGATCGACGCGGACTCCACGTCCGCCGATGGCGCCCACGACGGTGCGCAGGGCGCGCGCGGTGCGGCCGTTGCGACCGATCACCTTGCCGAGGTCGTCAGGGTGCACCCGGACCTCGAGGACACGCCCGCGACGCAGGTCGCGCGAGGCGACCTGCACATCGTCGGGGTTGTCGACGATGCCCTTCACGAGGTGCTCGAGAGCCTCCTCGAGCATGCTCAGGCCTCGGTCGACTCAGAGGAAGAAGACTCGGCCTTGGCCTCGTCCTTCTTCTCAGCCTTCTTCTTCGGGGTGATGGCCTCACCCTTGCCCTCGTCGTCGCCGCCAAGGGCCTCGAACGACGGACGGGCGGCCTTCTCGGCCGGCTGCAGCAGCGGCGGCGGGGCGGGCTCGCCCTTGTACTTCTGCCAGTCGCCGGTCTTCTTCAGGATGGCGAGCACCGGCTCGGTCGGCTGGGCGCCGACGGACAGCCAGTACTGCGCGCGCTCCGAGTCCACCTCGATGCGCGAGGGGTTCTGTACCGGGTGGTACAGGCCGATCTCCTCGATGGCCCGGCCGTCACGGCGGGTACGGGAGTCGGCGACGACGATGCGGTAGTGAGGCGCACGGATCTTGCCCAGACGCTTCAGCTTGATCTTGACTGCCACGGAAGTGGTGTCTCCTGGTCTTGACGTGGTTGGGCACGGCGAGATTGCCGCGTGGGGTTGCGGTACCCGAGTGCCCGATGGACGCGTCAGCCGGAGGAGAGAGGGGTCCTGTGCGGCTGTCGAGTACAGCCAGCCATTCTGCCATACGTGGACGGGCATGCCGAACCGGGACCGTGGCCGTCACCAGGACGGCCACGGGGGTCACCGTCCCCGCCGGGGCGCCGCTCAGCCCGCTGCGGCGCCGACCACCTCGGGGATGCGGAACGGCTTCCCGCAGCCGCCGCAGACGATGGGTGCCTGGGCGAGGACCGACGGGACGACGCGGACGTTACGCCCGCAGTCGCAGACCGCCTTGACCCGGACACCGCCTCCGGAGGAGCCGTGCCTTGCGGCCGGGCCCCGGAAGCTGCGGGCCGTGTCGGTGGTGGTCGCGGCGGTGTGCGCCTTGAGGGCGCGCGTCAGCCGCTCGATCGTCGGGCGGTAGCGCCGTTTCGCCTCGGGGCTGAGCGTGACCAGCGAGAAGCCACTGCTGGGATGCGGCTCCTCGGGGTGGTCGAGGCCCA
>NZ_BMPQ01000002.1:85802-109054 GCF_014647675.1 Streptomyces flaveus
CGGCGATGCCGTGGACTGCCTCATGAAGCAGTCGCTCGAAGGAGAGCTCGTGTCCGCAGGCGGACGACGACTCCCCGATCAGGGACTCGGGCGCGGCAAGATCCGGCAGTTCGGGGTGGTGCCGCTGAATATCGGCCCACGCCCCTGCCAGCTCTGCGGCGAGAACAGGTGGTGTCGTGCTCACGTCGTGACAACGAGCCTGAGTGCCCGTGTGTTCCTATTCCGGGGCATCTCAAATAATTTGCACGTACCCGTCAGTTGCCGCTGATGCGTCCGGACGAGGGCGGGTGCGCTGATCTGTGGAGAAGTCTCACAGCTCATACCAAGCTGGTACGTAGCTATACGTACGCCCCGACACGTAGACGATGTCCGCGCGCCGGGGCACCTGTGGTCATCAGTTGTGCAAGGGGCGTTTTCAGCCGCCTCGGCGGGCCTCAGTAAGCGCGCGCGACGACGGCGACGTTACCGGGTGCGTCCTCGGACTCGGGAACCGACCCGTCCTCGGCGACCAGACACCGTACGGTCACGGCGTGCCCGGCCAGCTTGGCCTCGCCTTCCGCGCCGAGGTCGGCCCAGGGGATGCGCGCCCAGCCGCCGGCGGTTGTCACCTCGACGGCTTCGTCGATCGTCGACACCTGAGCCGTACGGGACTCACGGCGCTCGCGCGACTGCCGCAGAAGCAGCGCCTGACCCTCCTCCAGGACAGCGGGCAGCAGGCCGGCGAGCGAGTCGATCGCCACCGGCTCCTTGCCGCCAGGGATACGCCGGGTCAGCATCGCGGTGCCGCTCTCCAGGTCACGGGGGCCGACCTCGATACGTACGGGAACGCCCTTGAGCTCCCAGTCGACGGCGCGGCGGCCGAACGGCGTGTCCGTGCGGTCGTCCACGTGGACGCGTACGCCCGCCGCCTTCAGCCGGTCGCCGATCTCGCGGACCTTGGCCAGAACCGCGTCATCGCCCTTCACGGCGAGGACGACGGCCTGGACGGCGGCGAGACGGGGCGGGATCCGGAGTCCGTCGTCGTCGCCGTGCATCATCACCAGGGCGCCGATCATGCGGGTCGTCGACCCCCAGGAGGTCTGCCAGACCAGTTCCTGCGTGCCTTCCTTCGACAGGAAGCGGGTGTTGAACGCCTTCGCGAAGTTCTGGCCGAGCTCATGGCTGGTGCCCAGCTGGAGGGCCTTGCCGTCGCCCATCATGCCTTCGAGCGTGAGGGTGTTGATGGCGCCCGCGAAGCGCTCCTTGACGGTCTTGCGGCCGAGGACGACGTCCATCGCGAGGGTGTTCTCCATGAAGTCCGCGTAGACCTGGCGCTGAATACGGGCCGCGAAATCACGCGCCTCCTCGTACGTGGCATGCGCGGTGTGCCCCTCCTGCCACAGGAACTCGGTGGTCCGCAGGAAGAGGCGCGGACGCAGCTCCCAGCGCACCACGTTCCCCCACTGGTTGATCAGCAGCGGCAGGTCGCGGTAGCTCTGCACCCACTTCGAGAAGGAGGCGTTGATGATCATCTCTGAGGTGGGGCGTACGACGGCGGGCTCCTCGAGTTCCTTGCCGCCACCGTGGGTGACCACGGCCAGCTCGGGCGCGAAACCGTCGACGTGATCGGCCTCCCTGGCGAGGTACGACTGCGGGATCAGGAGCGGGAAGTACGCGTTCTGGGCGCCCGTCTCCTTGATGCGGGCGTCCATGTCCTGCTGCATCCGCTCCCACAGCCCGTACCCGTACGGTCGGATCACCATGGTGCCGCGCACCGGACCGTTGTCGGCCAGCTCGGCCTTGGTGATCAGATCCTGGTACCAGCGCGGAAAATCGTCCGCCCGGGGAGTGAGAACAGGTGTCTTTGCCATGGTGCGAAGGGTACGGCGGCCACTGTCCCGATCGTGACCGAATTATTCCTCCGAGCGCCAACAGGCCAGGGCGCATTGAGGCGCACAAAGGTGGCACACAAGCAGAAGGCCGCAACCCCTGGACGCCACGACGAGCGCGGAGTTTCCTGGCATACGGGGGCAGTGCGAGCGCACTGCACGGGGGCAAAGGAAACGGGGCACAGCAGCAACTCTCGGTTGATTGGGGCGCTTTATGACACCTACGCTCGTGCGGCAGCACCTGCCTCACGCTGGACCCACGTCCCGTGTGGCCCCGTGCTCACGCGCGCGTGACTGGGCCGAGATCCAGGAACGGATGCTCGTCCCCCTCTACGAAGCCGTCTACGAACGACTCGAAGCAGGCCCCCCGACCCGGCTGCTCGGCCTCGGCTGCGGTTCCGGGCTCGCCCTTCTGATGGCGGCGTCACGGGGCGCCGCGGTCACCGGTGTCGACTCGTGCACACCCGAACGGCTGGCCCTCGCGAGGGAACGTCTGCTGCCCGAAGCGTGGGGCACGCGCGCGCGTGCCGACGTACGACTGGTCGACGGGACCCCTGAAGACGCGGCAGACGCGGCCGACGCGGAGACGCCCGCGTACAACCTGGTGACCGCCTTCGAACCCATCGGCTGCATGGCCGGGGACTCCGAAGGGCTCGGCGAGCTCCTGTCGGCCGCGACACCGCTCGCCGTCCGTGGGGCTCCGGTCGTGCTGGTCGGCTGGGGTCCGCCGGAACGTTGCGCCACCTCCTCCGTGCTGCGGGTCGCCACCAAGCTGGCGGACCCCCTGCGCAGCACGGGAAGCTGGCGCCCCGCCCGCCGCGACGACCTGGAGGAGGTCGCCCAGCGCGCCGGCCTGAGGCCCGACGGCTCCGGGCGGGTGGCCTGCCCCTTCGGGTACGCCGACATGGACAACGCGGTACGCGGCCTGCTGTCCACGGGGCTCTTCGACGCGGCCGTCGCCGCGACCGACCAGGCCCAGGTCGACAAGGAGCTGACGGAAGCGCTCCATCCACATCAGCGACGCGACGGCACGGTGTGGATGCCGAATGTGTTCCGGTACCTGATCGCGCGTACGCCTTAAGGAGCCGGGGCCCCATTACGTCGCTGGGGGCGCCCTCCTTCGAGAGGGCGCCCCCAGCGACGTACGAGAAAACCCGTCAGCCCATGAACTTCTTGAACTCGTCGGGCAGCTCGAAGTCCTGCGGCTGCTGCCCGCCCGGCAGGCCGAGGGCACCCCCGGCCTGGCTCGCGGCCTCGCGGCGGGCCGCAGCCTCCTGCTCCTGCTGCTTGCGCTTCATGGGGTTGCCGGAGCGCTGCTTGCCCTTGGCCTTCTTGGGCGCCTTCTTCGTCCGGCCGGCGCCGCCCCCCGTGCCCGGCATCCCGGGCATACCCGGCATTCCGCCGCCCTGGGCCATGCGGGACATCATCTTGCGCGCCTCGAAGAACCGCTCGACCAGGCCCTTCACCGCGCTGACCTCGACACCGGAACCCTTGGCGATACGCGCGCGCCGCGAACCGTTGATGATCGTCGGGTCCTGGCGCTCGCCCGGAGTCATCGACTTGATGATCGCGGCCGTACGGTCGACGTCGCGCTCGTCGAGGTTGTTGATCTGGTCCTTGATCTGACCCATGCCCGGGAGCATGCCGAGCAGCTTGGAGATGGAGCCCATCTTCCTGACCTGCTCCATCTGGGCCAGGAAGTCGTCGAGCGTGAAGTCCTTGCCCTTGCTGGAGGCCAGCTTGGAGGCCATCTGCTCGGCCTCTTGCTGCGAGAAGGTCTGCTCGGCCTTCTCGATCAGCGTGAGCATGTCGCCCATGCCGAGGATGCGGGACGCCATGCGGTCCGGGTGGAACGCGTCGAAGTCGTCCAGCTTCTCGCCGTTCGAGGCGAACATGATCTGGCGGCCGGTGACATGCGCGATGGACAGCGCCGCACCACCGCGGGCGTCACCGTCGAGCTTCGAGAGCACCACGCCGTCGAAGCCGACGCCGTCGCGGAAGGCCTCGGCGGTGTTGACCGCGTCCTGACCGACCATCGCGTCGACGACGAAGAGGATCTCGTCGGGCGAGACCGCGTCACGGATGTCGGCCGCCTGCTGCATCAGCTCCTGGTCGATGCCGAGCCGGCCCGCGGTGTCGACGATGACGACGTCGTGCAGCTTCTGCTTCGCGTACTCGATGGAGTCCTTGGCGACCTGCACCGGGTCCCCGACGCCGTTGCCCGGCTGAGGTGCGTAGACGCCGACGCCGGCACGCTCGGCGACGACGCTCAGCTGGTTCACGGCGTTCGGGCGCTGGAGGTCGCAAGCGACGAGCACGGGGGTGTGGCCCTGGCTCTGGAGCCACTTGCCGAGCTTTCCGGCGAGGGTCGTCTTACCGGCACCCTGCAGACCCGCCAGCATGATCACGGTCGGCGGCTGCTTGGCGAAGCGCAGGCGCCGGGTCTCGCCGCCGAGGATGCCGACGAGCTCCTCGTTGACGATCTTGATGACCTGTTGGGCAGGGTTGAGGGCCTGGGAGACCTCGGCCCCGGCTGCCCTTTCCTTGACCTGCTTGATGAAGGCGCGCACCACCGGGAGCGCGACGTCCGCCTCCAGGAGGGCGATACGGATTTCACGCGCCGTGGCGTCGATGTCCGCCTCGCTGAGGCGCCCTTTACCGCGGAGGTTCTTGAATGTCGCTGCGAGGCGATCGGAAAGAGTGTCGAACACGGCGGTCGCGAATCCTCAAGTTGGGAGCAGGCGGACAGGGTCGCCCTCCAGGGTATCCGCACCTGCCAAGTGGGGTCTTCACCCCGTTCATGCGAAGCCGGAGAGCGCCCTCACGTCGTACGGAGCCGGAAGGCGCCCCCTGGCTACTCCCGCAACGTCTCCTCCAGCGTCCGAGCCACCGAAGCCGCCTCCTCGCCCGGCAAGGGCGCCCCTTCGGGATCCGTCACGTAGAAGGCGTCCACCGCGTTCGCACCCAAAGTGCTGACGTGCGCGCTCCGCACGCGGACGTTCGCGTCCTCCAGGGCCCGGCCGATGCGGTGCAACAGCCCAGGCGCGTCATGAGCCCGCACCTCGATCACCGTGGCCCGCCGCGACCCGACCGAAGCGACCGTCACCCGCGGCGGCGGCGCGATGATCCCTCGTCGCCGGGGATACGCGGCGTCCCGCTCGGCGAGCCGCCCGGTGATGTCGAGGGAGCCGTCCAGGGCGCGCACAAGGTCCGCGCGGAGCCGGGCGGCCTGCGGCAACGAGCCGTACTCGGCGGCGACACGCCAGTCGAGGAGCAGCACCGAGCCCTCGGAACCCGAGGAGCCCTCGGCATCCTGGACGGAGTCCGGCAGATCCAGCGCCCGCAGTTCCGCCGTACGCACGGTGAGCCGGTGCATCGCCAGCACGCCGGCCACGGCGGGCAGCACCCCGGGCTGGTCCGGCACCGCGATGAGCAGCTCCACACCGAGAGGCTCCGGCTCGCCCGAGGGGTCCTCGGACGGCGGCTCGGTCTGGGCGCGCAGGGACAGTACGGGGCTGCCGGTGCGGAACGCCTCGATCGCGAGCCGCTCCTGCTCGGCGGTGGGCACGGCGGTCTCCGGCTCCTCGGGGGCGTCCCCGGCGAGTACGGCCGAGACCCGCTTGACGAGGTCGGCCACCAGGGAAGCCCGCCACGAGGACCAGGCGGCGGGCCCGGTGGCCAGCGCGTCCGCCTCGGTGAGCGCGTGCAGCAGCTCCAGCGTGCCCTGCGAGCCGACCGCCTCGGCGACCGAGCGCACGGTCGCCGGGTCCTCCAGGTCACGCCGGGTCGCCGTTTCGACGAGCAGCAGGTGATGGCGTACGAGGGTGGCGAGTGTCGCGACGTCCGTGCGGTCGAAGCCGATCCGGGCGGCCACGTCGCGCGCGATGATCTCGCCTGCGACGGAGTGGTCGCCTGGCCAGCCCTTGCCGATGTCGTGCAGCAGCGCGGAGACCAGGAGGAGGTCGGGGCGGCCGACGCGACGGGTCAGCTCGGAGGCCTGCACCGCGGTCTCGATGAGGTGCCGGTCGACGGTCCAGATGTGCACGGCGTTGCGCTGCGGGCGGCAGCGTACGCGCTCCCAGTCGGGCAGCAGCCGGGTGATCAGGCCCTCCGCCTCCAGGGCCTCCCAGACCTCGATGGTCGAGGGGCCTGAGCCGAGCAGGGTGACCAGCTGTTCGCGGGCCTCGGCGGGCCAGGGCGTGGGGAGCGGGCGGGCCACGGCGGCCATCCGGCGGACGGCGTGCAGCGAGAGCGGCAGTCCGGACTGGGCGGCAGCGGCGGCGGCGCGCAGCGGCAGCACCGGGTCGCGTTCGGGGCGGGCGGCTCGGGCGAGGACGACCTCGCCGTCCTGCTCGACGACGCCTTCTGCCAGCGGGGAACGCTCGGGGACGGGCTTGCCGCCGCCCAGCATGGCGCGCAGGCGCGGGCGTACGGCGCGCGACTTGAGTACGCGCCCCACTTCACGCCAGGTGACGTCACTGGCGTACGAGATGACGCGGGCGGCCTCGTACACCTGGCGCAGCAGGGTGTCGGCGTCCAGCAGGCCGAGTTCCGCGGCGACCTGGTCCTGCTCCTGGAGCGAGAGCCGGTCGGTGGCGCGGCCGGTCGCGAGGTGCAGGGCGTCGCGGACGTCGAGTATCCGCTTGCGTGCGTCGGCGAGGCCCTCGCGCGGGGCGTCCGCGAGCCAGGAGGCGGCGACGGCGCGCAGGGCGGTGGCGTCGCGGAGGCCGCCGCGCGCTTCCTTGAGGTCCGGTTCGAGGAGGTACTGCAACTCGCCCTGGCGCTCGGCCCGTTCGGCGCACAGCTCCTGGAGTTCGGGCAGGCGTTTGGGCGCCTGGTTGCGCCAGTCGGCGAGGACGGTCGTACGCAGTCCGGCGGTCAGACCGAGGTCGCCCGCGAGATGGCGGGCGTCGAGCAGGCCGAGCTGGACCTTCAGGTCGTCGCCCGCGGTCTTGCGCGCCTCGGCCGGCGTACGGACGGAGTGGTCGAGGGCGAGGCCGAGGTCCCACACGGGGTACCAGATGCGGTCGGCGAGGGCGGCGACCGCATCCGGGTCGGCGCTGCCGTCGTGCAGGAGCAGCAGGTCGAGGTCGCTGCGTGGGGACAGTTCGCCGCGGCCGTAGCCGCCGACGGCCACGAGGGAGACGCCGCGCAGCCCTTCGGCTCCGGCGTCGAAGAGACCGGTGAGCCAGTCGTCGGTCAGTTCCGCGAGGGCCGCACGGCGCGGCGGCCCGGACCGCGCCCCCTCCTGGAGGAGGCGCAGCCGGGCCGCCGCATAGCCGCTGGGTCCCGAATCCTCTGCTTCCGTACGCACATCCGTACTCGTCACCC
This sequence comes from Streptomyces flaveus, assembly GCF_014647675.1. Lineage (GTDB taxonomy): Bacteria > Actinomycetota > Actinomycetes > Streptomycetales > Streptomycetaceae > Streptomyces > Streptomyces flaveus. The sequence goes on from NZ_BMPQ01000002.1 coordinate 93,002, forward strand.
AGCGACTCCTGTTCTTCTCTTTACAGCGCGTCGGGTCCGCGCTCGCCGGTCCGGACCCGGACGGCCGTCTCGACCGGGATGGACCAGACCTTGCCGTCTCCGATCTTGCCGGTACGGGCCGCCTTGACGATGACGTCGACCAGCTGTTCGGCGTCGTCGTCCTCGGCCAGCACCTCGATACGGATCTTGGGGACCAGGTCGACGGTGTACTCGGCACCGCGGTAGACCTCGGTGTGTCCCCGCTGACGACCGTAACCGCTGGCCTCTGTGACCGTCAGGCCGTGCACCCCGAAGGCCTGCAGGGCATCCTTGATCTCGTCGAGCCGGTGGGGCTTGACGACTGCGGTGATGAGCTTCATGCGTCCACCTTCTTGGCCTTGGCCTCCTGAGCCGGGGCCGCGGGCGCGGCGCTGAACGCCGAGCCACCGCCGCCACCGCTGAAGTCGTATGCGGTTTCGGCGTGCTCCGCCTGGTCGATGCCCGCGACCTCATCGTCCTCGCTGACCCGCATCCCGATCGTCTTGTCGATCAGGAAGGCAAGGACCGCGGAGGCAACGAGAGAGTAACCGAGGACCGCGAAGACACCGGCGCACTGCTTCCAGAACTGGTCCAGGCCGCCGCCGTAGAAGAGGCCCGCGACGTCGGACTGGCCGCCACCGGTGGCGAAGAAGCCGATGAGCAGGGAGCCGACGACACCGCCGACGAGGTGGACGCCGACGACGTCGAGCGAGTCGTCGTAGCCGAACTTGTACTTCAGGCCGACAGCCATGGCACACAGCACACCGGCGATGGCGCCGACGGCGATCGCGCCGAGCGGGGAGACCGCACCACCGGACGGGGTGATCGCGACCAGACCGGCGACCGCACCGGAGGCGGCACCGAGGGTGGTGAACGCGCCGTGGCGGATCTTCTCGTAGGCGAGCCAGGCGAGTACGGCGGCGGCGGTGGCGATCTGCGTGTTGATGAACATCAGCGCGCCGACGCCGTCATCGTTGCCGAGCCAGGAGCCGGCGTTGAAGCCGAACCAGCCGAACCACAGCAGACCGGCGCCGAGCATGACCAGCGGGAGGCTGTGCGGGCGCATCGGGTCCTTCTTGAAACCGACGCGCTTGCCGATGACCAGAATCACGCCGAGCGCCGCGGCACCCGCGTTGATGTGCACCGCCGTACCACCGGCGAAGTCGATCACACCGAGCTCGAAGGCCCAGCCGCCGGCACCCCAGACCCAGTGCGCGACCGGGAAGTAGACGACCGTGGCCCACAGGGCGACGAACAGGGCCCACGCCGAGAACTTCACACGGTCCGCGAGGGCGCCGCTGATCAGGGCGGGCGTGATGATGGCGAACATCAGCTGGAAGACGGCGAAGACGTAGATCGGGATCGTGTAGCCGTCCCAGAGCTGCGTGAGGCCGATGCCGCTGAGCCCGACGTAGTCCGAGGACCAGCCGATGATGCTGCCGGAGTCGGTGCCGAATGCCATGGAGAAGCCGTACAGCACCCACAGAATGGTGACGATCCCCAGGCTGATGAAGCTCATCATCAGCATGTTGAGGGTGCTCTTGACGCGGACCATGCCTCCGTAGAAGAAGGCCAGGCCCGGCGTCATGAGCATCACCAGGGCAGAACAGATGAGCATGAACCCGGTGTTGGCGGCAGACAGTGTGGGTGCGTCTGCGGCCAGGGTGATGGCTGGTGCCATCGGCGTCTCCTCGTCGTTGGTACGGCCCCGTGCGGGCGAAGCCTGAGCGGGCAGAGGGGTGGGCCGGTTATGCGGCATGAGATTGGCGCAGCGCCGTTTCCGTCGAAGCGCCTCGATGTTTCGCCGACGTGACGAAGACGCCTCGCGTGTTACGCCTTGATGAACTGCCGGATGTCCGCTCGCGCGATCGTTATCGTGGCGCAACCTTCGGGCGAAGGGGGACAGCCGACCGCGGCCTGCCATCCGATGACCTGGCGTGGGGAGCCGAGTCGGGCGGTAAGGGAAGGCGGGCCGCGGCCGGGGCTCGAGGGGTCAGACCGCGTCGGCGGTCTCGGGCAGGTCCAGGGCCAACTGCTCGGTCAGATCCACCACTTCGGCGAGGTCCCCGAAGTCGCGTACGGCCGTGTCGACGGTCTTTCGGATACGGGTGTTGACCCGCTCGGAGCGGACCTTCTTGGCGACTCCCAGCGCCCTCCTGGCGAGCACCGCACCCTGCTCGGGCTCCCGCTGCAGCAGGTGCACCGTGGCCATCCCGATGAGGTTGAGTGCGTACGAACGCTGGTGCTCGGTGTCCTTCTCGAAAAGGTCGACGGCCTTCTGCATCACGGGCTCGGCGAGCGAGGCGTAGGTGGGGCTGCGACCCGCGACATAGGCGAGGTCACGGTACGAGTGGGAGTTCTCGGCGTGCAGCTCCGCCTCCGAGAAGAAGCGGATCCAGTCGGGCTCGGGCTCGTCGAACTCCTGGGCGTCGACGAAGGTGTCCTCGGCCATCCGGACGGCGCGCTTGCACTTGCCGGGCTGGCCCATATTGGCGTACGCCCGGGCCTCCATCGCATACAGCATGGACTGCGTACGAGGGCTCGCACAGTCGCGGCCTCCGTACTGTGCGAGGTGGATCAGTTCCAGGGCGTCATCGGGCCGCCCCAGGTGGATCATCTGGCGGCTCATGCTGGACAGGATGAACGAGCCGAGCGGCTTGTCGGTGGCTTCCTTGGCGGCGTGCAGGGCGAGGACGAAGTACTTCTGCGCGGTGGGCTGCAGCCCGACGTCGTAGCTCATCCAGCCCGCCAGCTCGGCCAGCTCGGCAGCGACCTTGAACAAGCGCTTGGCGGTGGCCTCGGGCTGGGGCTCCTGGAGGAGGTCCGTCACCTCGTGCAGCTGGCCGACGACCGCCTTGCGGCGCAAGCCGCCGCCGCACTGCGCGTCCCACTGCCGGAACATGACCGTGGTGGTCTCCAGCAGATCGAGCTCGGGCTGGGACAGCCGGCCGGCGCGGCGCGCGACGGCCTGGGGCTCAGGTTCTTCGCGGGGATTGGCGGGACCGGGCACCAGCCAGCGCTGCATGGGCTCGATCAGTGACGAACCGGCGGAGAGGGCCAGCGAGGTACCGAGGAAGCCGCGACGGGCCAGCATCAGGTCGCTGCGGGAGAACTCGCTGATCAGAGCGATGGTCTGCGGGGCCGTCCACGGCAGATCGACGCCGGACACGGACGGTGACTGGTGGGCGGAGCGCAGGCCGAGGTCCTCGACTGCGACGACGCAGCCGAAGCGCTCGGAGAACAGCTCGGACAGGATGCGCGGGATCGGCTCGCGCGGGTTCTCCCCGTCCAGCCAGCGGCGTACGCGTGAGGTGTCCGTGGAGATGTGATTGGCCCCCAACTGGCGGGCCCTGCGGTTCACTTGGCGGGCCAGCTCGCCCTTGGACCAGCCGCTGCGCACGAACCACGAGCCGAGCAGCTCATTGGGGCGCTTGTCAGCGCCAGTCGCGGTCGTCCCGCTTCCGCCGTTGCCGCCCACTGGCACGCCCCCATTCCTGAAACCACTTGTTGCGCTGTGTGCGCCAAGCCCTACCAGATTGCCGGTAAATACGGTCGCCCGTCCGGCGGTTCTCACCTGTCGAACGAAGAGCCGACTTGCCTCCGGCATACCCACGAGTGCGAGCGTCCCCAGGAGTCGTGCACTCACAGTAATCCTACGATCACCACTTGGACCATGGCGGACGCGGAAACGCCACCATTCGCCACCCCTTCGAATGAACTCCCTGTTGCCGGACCGCGATTCACTTGACACAGGACGGCCAGGAGGGGCGGAACGGTGCACACCGGGGCGCACGGAGCCAAGCGCACCACCCGGAGCGCTTCTGGACGCCGCTTGATCCAAGCCGGCGCCGGGAACTCAGGGTTACGTCCCGATTCCGTCACGTAACCATCGGTGCGCTGAACCTGTTGGAGGGGGCATGGGCTTCACGATCGGCGGCAGCCGTGGGATGCGCGAGATCAGGCCCGGCTCACGCCGCCGCGGCCGCTCCTCGGAGTGCACCACCGTGGCCGAGTTCACCGGACTGTGGGGCTGGGACGTGGTGCCCGGCGCCCGAGCAGCCGCGGGTTCCTGCTCCTGCGGCCGGACCGACTGCCCGGCACCCGGCGCACACCCGCTGGACTTCGCCCCCGTCATCCCGGCCGGCGCCACACTCGACCAGGCGACCGAGGCCTGGGCCGACTTCCCCGGCGCCGCCGTGATGCTGCCGGTGGGACGCGCCTTCGACGTGATCGAGGTCGCCGAACCCGCCGGACGACGCGCACTGATCCGCCTCGAACGGATGGGCCTCCCGCTCGGCCCCGTGACGGCCACCCCCGAGGGCCGCGCCCACTTCTTCGTCGCCCCCGGCACAGCGGCCGAACTGCCCGAACTCCTCTACCGCATGGGCTGGGACTGGGACGACGCCACCCTCGACCTGCACGGCTTCAGCCACGGCACATACATCACCGCCCCACCCTCCGACCTCGCCGGCCTCGGCCCGGTCCACTGGCTCCGCTCCCCCGCCCTCGACTCGGCGACGAAGCCGCCCGCGGCCCGACTGCTGCTGGGGACACTGGCTTACGTGGCGCACCGGTCACGCGCGTAGCCGCACAGAGCGAAGCGCCCACTCCCAACTGCACCTTGGGGGCGGGCGCTTCTTCGATCACGTACCAACTCCGGCAGCCGGCCTCAGTCTCCGATAAGAGCGTCAACGAACGCCTCCGGCTCGAACGGCGCCAAGTCGTCCGGGCCCTCACCCAGGCCGACGAGCTTGACCGGTACGCCCAGTTCACGCTGGACGGCGATGACGATGCCGCCCTTGGCCGTGCCGTCGAGCTTGGTCAGGACGATGCCGGTGATGTCGACGACCTCGGCGAAGACACGGGCCTGGACGAGACCGTTCTGACCGGTGGTGGCGTCCAGGACCAGCAGGATCTCGTCGAGCGGCGCGTGCTTCTCGACCACGCGCTTGACCTTGCCCAGCTCGTCCATCAGGCCGGTCTTGGTGTGCAGGCGCCCCGCGGTGTCGATGAGCACGACGTCCGAGCCCATCTCCTTGCCCTCCTTGACCGCGTCGAAGGCCACGGAAGCGGGATCGCCGGCCTCGGGTCCGCGCACGGTGTACGCGCCGACCCGCTCGCCCCAGGTCTGGAGCTGATCGGCAGCGGCGGCACGGAAGGTGTCGGCGGCACCCAGTACGACGGTGCGGCCGTCCGCCACCAGGACGCGGGCGAGTTTGCCGGTGGTGGTGGTCTTGCCGGTGCCGTTGACGCCGACGACCATCACGATGCCGGGCTTGCTGGCCTCGGGCTCCGTCTTCACGGTGCGGTCCATGTCGGGGCCGATCAGCGTGAGCAGCTCCGCACGCAGCAGGCCGCGCAGCTCCTCGGGCGTACGGGTACCGAGCACCTTCACGTGCTCGCGCAGCCGCTCGACCAGCTCCTGGGTGGGCTGCACGCCGACATCGGCGGTGAGCAGCGTCTCCTCGATCTCCTCCCAGGTGTCCTCGTCCAGGTGCTCGCGCGAGAGGAGCGTGAGCAGCCCCTTGCCGAGCGCGTTCTGCGAGCGGGAGAGCCGGGCGCGCAGACGCACCAGGCGCCCGGCGGTCGGCTCCGGGATCTCGATCTCGGGTGCGGCCGGGCGTTCCTCGACGGCAACGGCCCCCGAGGTGTCCGGAAGATCCACCTCCTCGATCGTGCGGCGCGGTTCCTCGCGCGGCGTCTCGGCCTCGTCGCCGACGTGCGGCTCGGCCGGAGGGGCGGTGATGTCGGGCGTGGCGGAGGGCGGCGGGGGCGGCTGCTTCCGTCGGCGGCTGCCGACGACGAGCCCGCCGAGCGCACCGATCACGACTACGGCGATGACTACAAGAAGGATGACGATTTCCATAACGGGACCAGTATGCGCGACCCTCCACCCGCCGTCTTTCTCCGCTCACGGGCGCGCACCGCCAGGATGCGCGGGATGTTTCCGGGGTGTGGCCCGATGTCGCGACTATGGCTGTCTGACGCCCCGTCAGCTACCGTCCCCCTTCTCCGGAACCCGCCCGAAGGAGGACCCGCCATGCCCGTGACGGTCGTACGTTTCAACCTGGTGGAGCCCAACGCGACGAGCGAATCCCTCAGCGCCCGCTACCAGGCCGCCCTGGAGATGGCCGCGTACGCCGACGACCGCGGGATGACCACCGTGCAGACCGAGGAGCACCACGGCGCCGCCAACAACTGGCTGCCCTCCCCCTTCACCTTCGCCGGAGCCGTCTTCGGCGCCACCCGCCGGATCGCGGTCACGGTCTCGGCGATCATCGGCCCGCTGCACGATCCGCTGCGGCTGGCCGAGGAGATCGCCGTACTCGACCTGATCAGCGGCGGCCGGCTGGTGACGGTCGCGGGGATCGGCTACCGCCCCGAGGAGTACGCGCTCTTCGACGTCGAGTGGAAGCGGCGCGGCAAGCTCCAGGACGAGCTGCTGGAGACGCTGCTCAAGGCGTGGACGGGCGAGGACTTCGAGTACCGCGGCCGTACGGTTCGGATCACCCCGCGTCCGTACACCCGGCCGCATCCGCTGCTGCTGGTCGGCGGCTCCTCGCAGGCGGCGGCCCGGCGTGCCGCTCGGCTGGGGCTGCCGTTCTTCCCGAGCGCGCATCTGCCGGAGCTGGAGGCGTACTACAAGGAGCGTCTCGTCGAGTACGGCACGGAGGGCTGGACGATGATGCCTCCGGCCGAGACCCCGCTGTTGCATCTTGCCGAGGACCCGGACCGGGTGTGGGCGGAGCACGGCGAGCACTTCCTGCATGAGGCGCGGACGTACGCATCCTGGCAGTCCGGCGACATCCGTTCCGCGGTGAAGTCGGGGGCGACGACGGTCGACGAGCTGCGCGCGGAGGGTGTGTACCGGATTGTGACGCCGGACGAGTGTCTGGCGCAGGGCCTCGAGAACTACGTACTGCATCCGTTGTCCGGCGGAATGCCGGTCGACGAGGGCTGGCGCAGCATGCATCTGTTCTGCGAGAACGTGCTGCCCCGGCTCAAGGCCGCGGAGGGCTGAGCCGGGGCCGTACGGCCTGGCCTATCCCATTTCCTCCAGCGCCTTGCCCTTGGTCTCCGTGACGAACTTGAGCACGAAGGGGATGGAGAGGGCGGCGAAGACGGTGTAGATCACGTATGTCAGGGAGAGGTTCCAGTCGGCCAGGGACGGGAAGCTCGCGGTGATGGCCCAGTTGGCGATCCACTGCGCGGAGGCGGCTACGCCGAGGGCGGCGGCGCGGATCTTGTTCGGGAACATCTCGCCGAGGAAGACCCAGACGACCACGCCCCAGGAGAGGGCGAAGAAGAGGACGAAGACGTGGGCGGCGATCAGTGCGACCCAGCCCTGGGTGGCCGGCAGCTTGCCGTCGACGAGGTCGAAGGAGAAGGCCCAGGCCTCCAGGGCGAGACCGACGACCATGCCCACGGAACCGATGAGCGCGAGCGGCCTGCGGCCGATCCGGTCGACGAAGATCATGGCGATCACGGTGCCGACGATGTTGATGATCGACGTCGTGAACGAGTAGAAGAACGACTCCGTCGGGTCGACGCCGACCGACTGCCACAGGGTCGAGGAGTAGTAGAACGCGACGTTGATGCCGACGAACTGCTGGAAGACGGAGAGTCCGATGCCGATCCAGACGATCGGCTTGAAGAAGAAGCTGCCGCCGAGCAGGTCCTTGAAGGTCGACTTGTGCTCGCTCTTCATGGCGTGCTCGATCTCCCGCACGCGGGCGTCCAGGTCGATGTCCTTGCCCTCGACCTCGGCGAGCACCTCGCGGGCGCGGGTCTCCTTGCCGGCGGAGATGAGGTAGCGGGGCGACTCGGGGATGGCGAAGGAGAGCAGGCCGTAGAGGACGGCGGGGACGACCATGACGCCGAGCATGACCTGCCAGGCTTCCAGGCCCAGCAGCGTGCCGCGCTGGTCGCCGTCCGCGGCGTTCAGGATGCCCCAGTTGACCAGCTGGGAGACGGCGATGCCGATGACGATCGCGGCCTGCTGGAAGGAGCCGAGGCGTCCGCGGTACGCGGCGGGGGCGACCTCGGCGATGTAGGCGGGGCCGATCACGGAGGCCATGCCGATGGCGAAGCCGCCGACGATGCGCCAGAAGGCGAGGTCGTACAGCGCGAAGGGCAGTGCGGAGCCGACGGCGCTGACGATGAAGAGGACGGCCGAGATCTGCATGCAGCGGATGCGACCTATGCGGTCGGCGATCCGGCCCGCCGTGGCGGCGCCGATCGCGCAGCCGATCAGCGCGACGGCGATGACCTGCGCCAGGGCCGCGGAGCCGATGTCGTAGCGGTCCCGGATGGCTTCGACGGCGCCGTTGATCACGGCGCTGTCGTAGCCGAAGAGGAAGCCGCCCATCGCGGCCGCCGCCGCGATGAAGATGACGTGCCCGAGGTGTTCGGGATGAGCCTCTCGGGCTCCTGACTTGGATGTCTGTGCTGCGCTGGTCACGTGTACTCCTCGGGCCGCCGGCCTCGCTGCCGGGGGGTGGGCAAGCCCTTCAACTGAAGGTAAAAGCAACGTTTCCGAGGTTATTGCTTCAAGTTTTGAAGTCAACCGGGCTAGACGAGAGCAAGACCATAAAAAGGTAAGGGTTTTGTGTTCGCTGCTTGAATGGTGTGCCCATGTTGTGACCGTCACGCAACTGCCAAGCCATCCGAGAGCCGGCGAAGCCGAGCTACCGAAGTCGCTGGCTGATGACCTTCGACACCCCGTCGCCCTGCATCGAGACGCCGTACAGCGCGTCGGCGACCTCCATCGTGCGCTTCTGGTGGGTGATCACGATCAGCTGCGAGGCTTCCTGCAGCTCCTGCATGATGCGGATCAGCCGCTGCAGGTTGGTGTCGTCGAGCGCCGCCTCGACCTCGTCCATCACATAGAACGGGCTGGGCCGCGCCTTGAAGATCGACACGAGCATCGCCACGGCGGTCAGCGAGCGCTCGCCGCCGGACAGCAGGCTGAGGCGCTTGACCTTCTTGCCCGGCGGCCGGGCCTCCACATCCACGCCCGTGGTGAGCATGTTGTCGGGGTCGGTCAGGATCAGCCGCCCGTCCCCACCCGGGAACAGCCTGCTGAAGACGCCCTCGAACTCCCGGGCTGTGTCCCAGAACGCCTCGCTGAAGACCTGCTCGACACGCTCGTCGACCTCCTTCACCACCTGGAGAAGATCAGCGCGCGTCTTCTTGAGGTCCTCCAGCTGCTCGCTGAGGAACTGGTGGCGTTCCTCGAGTGCGGCGAACTCCTCCAGGGCCAGCGGATTGACCTTGCCGAGCTGCTGGTACGCCCGCTCGGTCGACCTGAGCCGTTTCTCCTGCTCGGCGCGGACGAACGGCCGGGGCTGGTTGCGCGGGTGCTCGGGGTCTTCGGGCAGCTCTTCGCCCTCGGCGGGCGGTGAGGGCGGTACGAGCTGGTCGGGGCCGTAGTCGGCGACGAGACCCGCCGGCTCCACACCGAGTTCCTCCAGCGCCTTCGTCTCCAGCTGCTCGATCCGCAGCCGTTTCTCGGCGCCGAGCACCTCGCCGCGGTGCACGGAGTCCGTGAGCTTGTCGAGCTCGGCCTTGAGATCGCGCCCTGCGTTCCGGGCCACGACAAGATCCTGTTCCCGTAGCGCCTTGGCGCTCTCGGCGGCGGCGCGTTCCTTCTCCGCCCGGCTCACCGAGACCTCGACGTGCGCGAGGAGCTGCCGCGCACCGGAGGCGACGGCTTCGGCGACGGCGGCCTCGTGCCTCAGCCGTGCCCTGCGCTGTTCGGCACGCGCGCGTGCCTCACGTTCGGCGCGCGCTGCCCGGTCGAGCGAGTCGGCCCGCCCGGCCAGCCCCTTGACCCGTTCCTCGTGCGTACGCGCCTGGAGCCGGGCCTCCATCTCGGTCTGCCGTGCGTTGGCGCCGTCCGCGGCGAGCCGGTCCCGTACGGAGGTGTCGGGCTCCTCCTCGACGGGCATTTCCTCGGCCACGGCGAGCCGTTCGGCCAGCTCTTCGACTTCCTCCAGGGCCCTGTCGAGGGCCTCCTGTGCCCGCGCGGCAGCGGCGGTGCTCCGCTCGGCCTCCCCTGCCGCCCCTCGGGCCTGCCCGGCCAGCCGTCCGAGCTGCTGGGCGACCGCCGATCTCTCCCGCTCCCCGGCCCGCCGCCGCTCCCCCAACTCCTCGACGAGCGCGGCCCGTTCCTTTCGCTGCTCGGCGGCGAGATGCTGCGCCTCGCTCAACTCCTCGCACCGCACGGCGAGTTCTTCCAGCTCCGCCGCGGCTTCGTCGACGGACGCCTGCACCTCGAGCAGACTCGGCGCCCCGGCCGACCCTCCGTGCGCGAAGTGCGCCCCGAGCAGATCGCCTTCGGCGGTCACAGCGGTCAGCTCCGGCCGCGCGCTCACCAGATCCTCTGCGTCCTCGAGGGTCCCCACCACGACGATGCCGCGCAGCAACCGCCGTACGGCGGGCATGAGGTCGGCGGGCCCACGGACGAGATCGGCGGCGTATGGAGGCCCGCTGTGCTCCGGAGTTACGTCGCTGGGGGCACCGTCGCCCGATGCCGGCACCTCCTCGGGTGCCCCCGCCAGCAGCAGGGCGGCTCGCCCCGCGTCCTGCTTGCGGAGCAGGCGGATGGCGTCGGCGGCCGAGTTGGGGCTGGTGACCGCGATGGCGTCCGCTGCCACTCCGAAGGCGGCGGCCAGGGCGACCTCGTGGCCCGGGGTGACCGACAGGAGTTCGGCGGCCGGGCCCAGCAGGCCGGTGAGGCGATCCTTCGCTCCGAGCAGAGCGCCCGTGCCGTCCTTGCGGCGCAGGCCGAGAGCCAGGGCCTCGTGGCGGGCCTGGGTGGCGGCGCGCTTGCGTTCCGCGGAGGTGGTCGCCTCGCGGGCCGCCGCCAGGGCGGACTCCGCCTGAGCCAGCGCCGACTTGGCCGCTTCGTGCCGTTCGGCCAGCTCCGCGTCGCCCTCGTCCAGACCGTCGACCTCGGCCTTGAGCGCCTCGTACTCCTCCTGCGCCGCGACCGCCCGCTCCTGGGCCTCGTCCCGTGCGGAGGCGAGCCGGTCGATCTCGGCCTGGGCGGAGGCGGCACGTGAACGGGCCGCGTTGACCTGGCCGTTCAGCCGGGCGAGCCCTTCGCGGCGGTCGGCGATGGCGCGGGCCACGTCTTTCAGCCGCCGTTCCTCCAACGCCAGTTCGCGCTCAAGATCGGCCCGGTGCGCGACCGTGTCCTCCAGTGCCCGCTCGGCCGCCTCGAGGGCCGCTTCGAGTTCGGCCTCCTGCTCACGGATCCGTGCGGCCTCGCGCTCCATGTCCTCGGGATCGCGCCCGCGCCGCTCCTCGGGCGGCACGGAGGTCGCGCTCTTGACCCGGGCGTCGGCCAGCGAGATCGTGCCGCGCACCCGCTCGGCCAGCTGCGACAGTTCGTGCCAGGTCTGCTGTGCCCGCTGGAGCCGCGGTGTGAGGCGCCGCACCTCGTCCTCGAGCTGCGCCTCCCGCTGGAGCGCCTTCTTCAGCTCGGCCTCGGCGGCGTCCTTGCGTTCCTTGAGCGCGGCCTCGTCGGCGATCTCGGCCTGGAGCGCCTGGCGGAGTCGTACAAGGTCGTCGGCGAGCAGCCGCAGCCGGGCGTCCCGGAGGTCTGCCTGGATGACGGCGGCCCGGCGTGCGACGGCCGCCTGCCGGCCGAGCGGCTTGAGCTGGCGCCGCAGTTCGTCCGTCAGGTCCTGCACGCGCGCGAGGTTCGCCTGCATCGCGTCCAGCTTCCGCAGCGCCTTCTCCTTGCGCTTACGGTGCTTGAGGACGCCCGCGGCCTCCTCGATGAAGGCACGGCGGCCCATCGGATCGGCGTGCAGCACGGAGTCGAGCTGGCCCTGGCCGACGATGACGTGCATCTCGCGGCCGATGCCGGAGTCGGACAGAAGTTCCTGGATGTCCAGCAGCCGGCAGGTGTCGCCGTTGATCTGGTACTCGCTGCCGCCGTTGCGGAACATGATCCGCGTGATGGTGACCTCGGCGTACTCGATGGGCAGCGCGCCGTCGGAGTTGTCGATGGTGAGGGACACCTCGGCACGGCCGAGCGGCGGGCGCCCGGTGGTGCCGGCGAAGATGACGTCCTCCATCTTGCCGCCGCGCAGTGACTTGGCGCCCTGCTCGCCCATGACCCAGCTGAGCGCGTCCACGACATTGGACTTGCCCGAGCCGTTCGGACCGACGACACACGTGATCCCCGGCTCGAACCGGAGCGTGGTCGCAGAGGCGAACGACTTGAACCCTCGGAGGGTCAGGGCCTTGAGGTGCACGGCGCTGGACTCTACCTTCCGGGTCTGTCTCACTCCATGAACGAACGGTTTCACCCATGAACGTGCAGGGCACACCAGACGTTAAAGAGAGTGAAAGAGTGCGCGGGACAGACTCGGGGGCAAAAAGAAGGGACGCCGAAGCGTCCCTTGCAACACTGGTTAGCGGCTGACACGGACAGCCTGATCACTGGCGGCGTCGTTGCCGGGGTGGTCAGGTGAGCGCAGGCTCCGCCTGGGGTACGTCGATGCTTTCGAGAAACGAGTCGTGAGAAGCGGCAGCCGCGAGCTCGTCGTTTTCGGCCTGGATCCGTACGAGCTCGGATTCCAGGTCCTGGACGCGCTGCTGGAGCCGTCGCATCTCGGCAATGAGTCGCGGGTCGGAGCCGCCGACGTAACCGAGAAGCGCCTTTGCCATGATGGATGGTCCTCCACAATGAGTGACCGACCGAAGCGGTGTGGGTCGTGAGGGAATCGCACCCGTGGTGCTTGGCACTGTTCAGTTGTTGCTGCCGTTCTTACATGCCAAACATCTAAGGTGCGCGGGGTTTTCAGCGTCTCACCAAAAAGTTTGACGGTCAACACGATCACGCCCCGTATTGACGGGCAACCCGGGGCGCGCGGCCTGAAAACGGGCGGCGCTGCCTCTCCTTCGGGACCCTGAGGGCGTAGAGATCATCCTTATCTCGCGAGCCTGCCACGGCAAGCGGTTCTTGGCAACCACCAGGTAGTTTCCGCCCCGGGCAGGCGTCCCGGACCCCTCTCGCGCCCCGGCCTGCGGTGTTGCGGCCGACGAGAAGCGGTGGATCTCAGCGGATGGCGAAGCCGTCGTAGCCGCCCCTGGACGTGTCCCAAATCTCAGTGACTCCGTCGACCCGGCCGGGTGTGTCGTCCCCCCGCAGCCAGTCGAGCAAGCCCTCACATCGCGGCCGCGGGCCCTCGGCGACCACCTGAACCCGTCCGTCCGGCAAATTGAGAGCAAAGCCACTCAGGCCGCCGAGCTCCAGCGCCTTGGCACGCGTGAACCAGCGGAAACCCACACCCTGGACACTTCCACGTACCCATGCCACGAGTCGCACATCGTCGTTCATGGGGGCACGCTAACCAGTCATTTGGCTTGCGAGCACTCCCTCCCCCTGCGTCATGCGGTACCGTCCCGACGCAATGCACCTCACTCGTTCGAGTGGGGAACGTTGACTGCAAGGATGAGGAAGGCCAGGAGATGGGACGCCACCGACGCTCCGCCGCCGGCCGCGCCGCCACAGGCCGCGCCACCGGCGTCACTCAAACGTACGGAACATACTCCGGCGGTTACTCAACGGCCGGCGCGGGTGATTACGCGACCGAGGCCATCTCGGCGGCCGGCCAGGGCCGCTACGCGACACATGCCCACCACGCGCAGAACGATGCCTATGCGCACGGTGAGGCCTACGCGCACAGTGACGCCTACCTGTTCGCCGCGGGCGACAGCGCCCCGGGGAGCGCCGCCTACCTCTACTCGACGGGCGACGTCGACGCGTACGCCACCACCAGCTTCGCGCCCGCCGGGCGCTCACACCGCCGCCGCAAGAAGGCCAAGGCCGCGGTGCCCGTGCGCACCGGTCTGCTCGGCGTCTCCGCGGCCGTCGCGATGGGCGCCGTCGCGGTCGCCTCCGGGCTGCTGCCCGGCGGCGGTGACACCAACACGGCCGGCGGCAACAACGCGGGCAACGTGCAGACCTCTGACTTCCCGACCGGCCTCGGCGCCCAGGGCGGTGCGGACGGCTCCACGGACGGCCGCGACGACTCGGGCACGAGCCGCGGCACCGAGCGCTCCTCCTCACCCTCGCCGACGCCCACGAAGCCGACGGAGGAGCCCACCGCGAAGAAGCCCTCCGCGAAGCCGACCACGAAGACTCCGGAGAAGTCGAAGCCGAAGCCCACTCCGGAGCGCACGGCCACGAAGGTGCCCAAGCCCACCCCGCCCAAGGCGGTGTCCCCGCAGACCGCGGCCGAGGCCGAGGTGCTCAAGCTGGTGAACCAGGAGCGGGAGAAGGTGGGCTGCAGCCCGGTGACGGCGTCCGGCACGCTCGCCAAGCTGGCCCAGGCATTCAGCGAGGACATGGCCGAGCTGGACTTCTTCGACCACACCGACCCGAGCGGGGCCACCCCCTGGGACCGGGCGGACGTGCTCGGCATCGCGAACCTCGGCGGCGAGAACATCGCCCGCGGCCAGGCCGACGCCGAGGCGGTCATGGAGGCCTGGATGAACAGCCCCGGCCACCGCGAGAACATCCTGAACTGCGACTTCAAGACCCTGGGAGTCGGCGCCCACTTCGCTGCGGGCGGCCCCTGGTGGACGCAGGACTTCGGCTACTGAGGCTACTGAGCGGTTTCTCTTGGTTAGCGCCACCTGCCGGTAGGCGCTGTGCCAGAGTACGCTGAAGATATGGACCTCACGGAGACACAGGATCTTCCGTTCGACGTGTTCTCCAAGGCGTGTCCCTCGCGGGGCACCCTGGAGCACGTCACGGGGCGCTGGGGCGGGCTCACGCTCGGGGCGTTGCACGAAGGCCCGTTCCGCTTCAACGAGCTGCGTCGGCGCATCGACGGCGTGAGCGAGAAGATGCTCTCCCAGACTCTGCACGCGCTGGAGCGCGACGGTCTGGTGCACCGCGAGGCACAGCCCACGAACCCGCCGCGCGTGGACTACGAACTCACGCCGCTGGGCCGCGGGGTCGCCGAGCGGCTGCTGTCCCTCATCCACTTCATGGAGGGGCACATGGGCGAGGTACTGGCGGCACGCGAGCGTTACGACGCTACGCGCGGCACTCGCTGACAGCGCGGGCAGAAGTAGCTGGACCGGTTCATCCAGGGCCGCCGCCGGATCGCGGTGCCGCAGCGCCGGCACGGCTCGCCCTCCCGCCCGTAGGCGTCGAGGGACCGGTCGAAGTAGCCGGACTCGCCGTTCACGTTCACGTACAGGCTGTCGAAGCTGGTGCCGCCGGCGGTGAGGGCCTCGTACAGCACGTCCCGTACGTGGCCGAGGAGTTCGGCGGTGCGCGGGCGGGTGAAACCGGTGGTCGGGCGCTCGTAGTGCAATCGCGAGCGCCACAGCGCCTCATCCGCGTAGATGTTGCCGACGCCGCTGATCAGCGACTGGTCGAGCAGGGCCCGCTTGATGGTCGTACGCCGTCTCCGCAGCGCCTCGTGGAAGGCGGCGTCGTCGAACTGCGGGTCCAGTGGGTCGCGGGCGATGTGCGCGATGACGTCGGGCAGTCCTTCGGGGGTGGTCGTGTGCAAGGAGAGCCCGCCGAAGGTGCGTTGGTCGACGAAGCGGAGTTCGGTGTTGAGGGTGTCGTCGAAGCGGACGCGGATCCGCAGGTGCTTCTCGTCGGGCGCGTCCTCCGGCTGGACGAGCAACTGTCCGCTCATGCCCAGGTGCGCGAGGACGGCGCTGGGCTGGTCGGCGAGTGGAAGCCAGAGGTACTTGCCGCGGCGTTGAGGCAGCCCGATGCGGTGCCCCTTGAGCCGGGCGCCGAAGTCCTCGCCTCCGGCGATGTGCCGGCGTACCGCGCGCGGGTGCAGCACCTGCACGTCGGCGACGATCCGTCCGCTGACCCAGCGCTCGAGGCCGCGCCGTACGACCTCGACCTCAGGAAGTTCGGGCACGGTTCTCCTCCGGATGCGTGGACGGACGGCTCGGGCTCTCCGAGCCGGGGCAGCGTATCGCTGCCTCCTGGCCGGGCCCGCCCGGGGCTGCTGAACACGATCGCCCGCCCCCTCAGGG
>NZ_BMPQ01000002.1:109064-365143 GCF_014647675.1 Streptomyces flaveus
GCGACGGCTGTGGGCCGTGGGTCAGGCGGGAGCGGTGTCGGAGCTCGCGGTCGAGGGGATACCGGCCTTCCCCTCGGCGTCCGCGGCGGCCTTCGTCGCCCGCAGGCGCTCGTCCGCGGCAGAGCGGATCTCCCGCCACGCGGATTCCGCGGCCTGCTGCTCCGCCTCCTTCTTGCTGCGGCCGGTGCCGGTGCCGTACGAGACGCCTCCGACGCGGGCGGCAGCAGTAAAGGTCTTCTCGTGGTCCGGGCCGGTCTCCGAGACCAGGTACTCGGGCACACCGAGCCCCTCGGTCGCGGTGAGCTCCTGGAGACTGGTCTTCCAGTCCAGGCCGGCACCGAGGCTCGAGGACTTCTCGATCAGCGGGTCGAACAGGCGGTGCACCAGCTCCGCCGCCGAGTCGAGCCCCTGGTCGAGATAGACCGCGCCGATCACCGCTTCCAGGGTGTCGGCAAGGATGGACGCCTTGTCCCGGCCGCCCGTGCCCTCTTCACCCCGGCCGAGCCGGATGAAGGAGCCCAGGTCGAGCCCGCGGCTCACCTCCGCCAGTGCACGCGAGTTGACCACCGCGGCCCGCAACTTGGCCAGCTGGCCTTCGGGCAGGTCGGGGTGGGTGCGGTACAGCGTGTCCGTGACCACGAGGCCGAGTACGGAGTCCCCGAGGAACTCCAGACGCTCATTGGTCGGCAGACCGCCGTTCTCGTACGCGTACGAACGGTGGGTCAGCGCACGCACCAGAAGGGCGGACTCCAGCTTGTAGCCGAGCCGCCCTTCCAGAAGCGTGTGGGACGAGGCCGTGTTGTCCGCCTTTTTCTTGGCGTTTACGTCCGCCTTGGCGTCAGACATGAAGCCTCTCACCAGCCGCTCAGACCTCGAGGACCTGGCGCTTGTTGTAAGTGCCGCAAGCAGGGCACGCGATGTGCTGCAGCTTGGGCTCGTGGCAGCGCTCGCACGCAACCAGGTTGGGGACCGCAGCCTTCCACTGCGACCGGCGGTGGCGCGTGTTGCTGCGCGACATCTTCCGCTTCGGAACAGCCACGGCTACTTCTCCTGCTTCTCGTCGGCGCCCGGTTCGGCGCCGCTGATCTCGTCCTTCTCGCCATCTTCGAGTGAACCGGCGAGTCCCTGCAGTGCCGCCCAACGGATGTCGACGGCGTCATGATGGTGGCCCGGTTCGTCCGAGAGACGTACTCCGCACTCGGAGCACAGTCCTTCGCAGTCCTCCTGGCACACCGGCTGCATCGGCAGTGCGAGCACCACCGCATCACGCAGCACAGGCTCGAGGTCGAACAAGCCGTCCTCGATGAAGAGCCTGTCCTCGTCTTCCTCGGCGTCGTCGGCCGGTTCCGCCTTGGGGCGGCCCCGGTCGTCGGCGTCAGGGTACGAGAACATCTCCTGGAAGTCCGCTTCGAGTTCCAGCTGAAGCGGCTCCAGACACCTTACGCACTCCCCCTCGGCGACGGCCCGGGCGGTGCCTGTGACCAGCACACCCTCCATGACCGACTCGAGCCGGAGTTCGAGCTCCACCGGGGCGCCTTCCGGCACTCCGATCACTCCCTGGAGACCGAGGTCCTTGGGAGCGTCGACCGCGCGGGTCAGCCGCTGCAGCGCACCAGGCCGTCGCCCCAGCTCGTGTGTGTCGAACACGAGAGGGTTGCGGTGGTCGAGGCGGGCGTTCAGGGCCATTCCTGCTTTCGATCTTGAAACTCAGAGGTTCGCCGCCCCAGATGTTCCCGGGCAGCGTGGATCGCGGACGAACGCGCGACCGAAGAGCCAGGATACTGGACCTTCCGCTCTCGGCCCAATCCGGTGGGTGCGGGGGTCCCGGACACCGGCGTACGCCTCTATGGGCGCCCCCGTCAGCGTCCGCCGCGCTCCTGCTCGTACTGGCGCAACTGCTCGGCGCTGATCATGCTCGTGTCGAAGAGGCTGGTCTCGTCGAGGGCGTGCGCCTGCGGCTCGGGCTGCTGCTGCCCGTAGGCCTGCTGGGCGTTCGGGTCGTAGCCCTGCTGCGGATAGGCGGCGTACGGATCGGCCTGCTGCGCCTGGTACGCATACGGGTCCTGCTGGCCGTACGGCTGCTGATAGCCGTACGCGTCCGTCTGTTGCTGATACGCGTACTGCTGCTGGTCCTGCCCGCCGTACGGCTGCTGGGCGGGAACGGCCGGGGCCGGTTCGGCGGGCCGGGCGGGGGTGTCCGCGGGGGCCGCGAGGCCGTCCAGGTACTCGGCGTCGGAGGTGTGCTGCACGGGCGTTCCGTCGTCCGCGAAGCCGCCCAGGTCGCCCAGGTCGTCGCTGGCGATCCTGCCGTGCAGCTTCTGGCGACCGCGGCCGACGGCGTCCAGGGTCTTGGCGAGGACGGCCTCGAAGGCACCGAGCTTGACGTCGACGTATTCATCGGCGTTGCGGCGCAGGGTCTGAGGGTCGTGGCTGCGCTCGGGCGCGTCCTCGTCCTCGTATCCGTGCTCGTCGAGGCCTGGTCCGGTGCCGAGGAGCTTCTCGCGGCCCCGGCCGACGGAGCCGAGGGTCTTGGTGAGGACGACCTCGAAGTTGGCGAGCTTGGAGTCGACGTACTCGTCGGCCTCCGCGCGGATCTCCTCGGCCTCCTTGCGGGCCTCGGCGAGGATGCGGTCGGCCTCGTTCTGGGAGCGGCGGGCGACCTCGGTGCCGGAGATCAGCGAGCCGCGCTCGGCGTGCGCGGACTCGATGATCCGCTGGGCCTCCTCGCGGGCCTGCTCGACCAATTGCTCGCGCCCGCCGATGAGTTCCTGGGCCTGGGCGAGGGAGCCGGGCAGGGCCTGGCGCACCTCTTCGAGCAGGGAGAGCAGCTCGGCGCGGTTGACCACGCACGAGGCCGACATGGGCATCGAACGGGCGCTGCCGACCGCCGCGACGATCTCATCGAGCTTCTTCTGCACGTCCACCGTGTGCTCGCCACTCTCTACAGCTGTGATGGAGACGGACGGATCGACTGTACGGCCACTCCCGCACCATCCGACACCGGGTGACGCACTGTCAGCCCGCAGGGGCCGTCCCGGTCTCCTCGAGGCGCCCGGCTCAGTCCTTCTTGAGGCGTTCCTTGAGCGCTTCCAGGACGACCGGCGGCACCAGGTGGGAGACGTCGCCGCCCCAGGTCGCGACCTCCTTGACGAGCGAGGAGGACAGGAAGCTGTAGGTGGGGTTGGTGGGGACGAAGAGGGTCTCGACTCCGGAGAGGCCGTTGTTCATCTGGGCCATCTGGAGCTCGTAGTCGAAGTCGCTGACCGCGCGGAGTCCCTTGACGATCGCGGGGATGTCGCGCTGCTTGCAGAAGTCGACGAGGAGGCCGTGGAAGGCTTCCACCTCGACGTTCCCGAACTCCGCGGTGACCTGGCGGATCAGGTCGATCCGCTCGTCGATCTCGAAGAGGCCCTTCTTGGACTGGTTGATCATCACCGCGACGTGCACGACGTCGTACAGCTTGGACGCTCTGGCGATGATGTCGAGATGTCCGTTGGTGATCGGGTCGAATGACCCGGGACAGACGGCGCGGCGCAACTGAGGTCCCTCGCTCTCCGGTCCGGTCATCGTGCGTCTTCGCACGTAGAGGCGGCGCGACCGTACCAAAACGTGCCCTCGCCATAGCGACGGGAGCGCAGGGCCTCGAAACCGCCGGGCCACCGGAATTCGCCACCTCTAGTACTGCGTTCAACGGTGACGAGCGCTTCGCCCGTGAGCCAGCCTTCCGCACGGAGTGTGAGCAGTATCTCGCGAAGATCGTCGTCCGGGACGTCGTACGGCGGATCGAGAAAGACCAGGTCGTACGGGGCTGTCGGCGCCCCCGCGCGGATGATCTGGGCCGCTTTGCCGGATCTCACCTCGGCGCCGGGCAGCCCGAGCGTTTTCACGTTCTCCCTCAGGGTGCGCACCGCGCGGGCGTCGACCTCGACGAGGAGGGTGTGCCCGGCGCCGCGCGACAGTGCCTCCAGGCCTACGGCGCCGGAGCCGGCGTACAGATCGAGGACGCGCTCGCCCTCCAGGGGACCGCCGAGCAGGGACTGCCAGGTGGAGAACAGGCCCTCGCGCGCGCGGTCGGAGGTGGGCCGGGTGCGGTGTCCCGGCGGGACGGCCAGACGGCGTCCGCCGGCTGTGCCGGCGATCACGCGGGTCATGTCCTCGGTTCCTCGGTCCTTGTCGGTGGTGCGGTGTGCGGTGTGGTCTGTCGGGTGCTCCTGTGGTGGCCGTTCCCAGTCTGTCAGCCCTTCTCCAGGTACTGCTCTCTCTCCTCGTCGAGCAGGGCGTCCAGCGCGGTGCGCAGGGCGGGCAGGTGTTCCAGGTCCGGGTCCGTGGCGACGACCGCGGCGGCCTCCTCGCGGGCCTCGGCGATGATCTCCTCGTCCTCTATGACGGTGAGCATGCGCAGCGACGTACGGGCGCCGGACTGGGCCTGGCCGAGGACGTCGCCCTCGCGGCGCTGTTCGAGGTCGATGCGGGAGAGCTCGAAGCCGTCGAGGGTGGTGGCCACGGCGTTCAGCCGCTGGCGGGCGGCGCTCGCCTCGGGCATCTCGGTGACCAGCAGGCACAGGCCGGCCGCCGAGCCGCGGCCCACCCGGCCGCGCAGCTGGTGCAGTTGGGAGACGCCGAAGCGGTCGGCGTCCATGATCACCATCACCGTGGCGTTGGGTACGTTGACCCCGACCTCGATGACCGTCGTGGCGACCAGTACGTCGGTCTCGCCTGCGGCGAAGCGGCGCATGACCGCGTCCTTGTCGTCGGGCTGCATACGGCCGTGCAGGACCTCGACCTTGAGCCCTTGGAGCGGCCCCTTGGCGAGCTGGTCGGCGATGTCGAGGACGGCGAGGGGCGGGCGCTTCTCGGCCTCGTCCTCGGGGGACTTCTTCTTGGCCGAGCCGTCCTCCTCGTCGCCGATACGGGGGCAGACGACGTACGCCTGATGGCCGTTCCCGACCTCCTCACGCACCCGCTCCCACGCGCGCGCCAGGAAGTGCGGCTTGTCGGCGGCCGGGACGACATGGCTGGCGATCGGCGAGCGGCCGGCGGGGAGTTGGTCGAGGACGGAGGTCTCCAGGTCGCCGAAGACGGTCATCGCGACCGTACGCGGGATGGGTGTGGCGGTCATGACGAGCAGGTGCGGTGGCTGCTTGCCCTTGCCGCGGAGCGCGTCACGCTGCTCCACTCCGAAGCGGTGCTGTTCGTCGACGACGACCAGCCCGAGGTCGTGGAACTGCACCTTGTCCTCGATCAGCGCATGCGTGCCGATCACGATCCCGGCCTCTCCGGTGACCAGGTCGAGGAGTGCCTGGCGGCGGCCGGCCGCGCCCATGGAGCCGGTCAGCAGCACCACCTTGGTGGCCTGCTCGGCACCGCCCAGCATGCCGCCCTCGGCCAACTCCCCCATCATCTCCGTGATCGACCGGTGGTGCTGCTGGGCGAGCACTTCGGTGGGCGCGAGCATGGCGGCCTGCCCGCCGGCGTCGACGACGGCGAGCATGGCGCGCAGCGCCACCATCGTCTTTCCGGAACCCACCTCTCCCTGGAGCAGCCGGTGCATCGGGTGCTCGGTGGCGAGGTCGTCGAAGATCTCCTTGGAGACCTTTCGCTGGCCCTCGGTGAGGGTGAAGGGGAGCTTGGCGTCGAAGGCGGTGAGGAGGCCGTCGGGGGTGGGCTTGCGGGCGACGGCCGGGAGTTGGGCGTCCACGTAGCGGCGGCGGGCCAGGGCTACCTGGAGGACGAAGGCCTCGTCCCACTTGAGGCGGTCGCGGGCGTCTGCGTAGTCGGCCTTGGTGCGCGGCTGGTGGATCTTCAGGAGCGCTTCGGGGAGGGGGAGGAGACCACGGCCGTCCCTGAGCGAGTCCGGCAGCGGATCAACCGCCTCCTGGGCGCTCGGCAGCACGGTCTGGATGGACTTGCCGATCTTCCAGGACTCCAGTTTGGCGGTGGCCGGGTAGATCGGGATGAGAGATCCGGCCCACTTGTCGATGGCCTCCTCACCGTCCCCGCGCAGCAACTCATAGGCAGGATGCGCAAGCTGGAGTCGGCGGTTGAAGACGGAGACCTTGCCCGCGAACAACGCGCGCGTGCCCGGCAGGAGCTCCTTGTGCGGCTTGTGGGCGCCCTTGCCGAAGAAGACCAGCTGGAGTCTGCCGCTGCCGTCCGTGATGGTCACTTCGAGGCGCTGGCCCTTTCCGCGCGGGGCCTTGGGCGAGGAGAAGGTGACCAGGCGGGCGTCGGCGACCTGGGCGACCACCGTGACGTGCTCGTCCATGGGCAGGTCGGCGAGGTGGGTGAGCTGCCCGCGCTCCTCGTACCTGCGCGGATAGTGGTGCAGCAGGTCGCCGACGGTGTGCAGGCCGAGGAACTCGGCCATCACCTTCGCGGTGGCGGGGCCGAGCACCTTCTTCAGTGGTTCATCTAGCGCGGGCACGAGATCCATTGCACACCACGCCACTGACAACGCCGTATACGTCCCGGAATTCCGCTGGTCAGGCGAGTCTGTTCGGGCCTAGGATGGCGCGCTCCGGCCCTGTTCGCGGTCATCTTTCCTCGGGACCGCCCGACCCCGCGCCGTCGCCCGTCCCCCCACCGGCGCAGCGACGATGGACTCTCAGATTTCGGATTCTCAGTCTTCCCAGGCATCTCAGTCACCCCATACGTTCCAGGTCGACCTGCGCGGACTCGTGGACCTGCTCTCCCACCATCTCTACTCCAGCCCCAAGGTCTATCTCCGCGAGTTGCTGCAGAACGCCGTGGACGCGATCACGGCCCGCCGCGCCGAGCAGCCGGACGCGCCCGCCCGGGTGCGGCTGTTCGCGGAGGCCGGCACGCTGCGCGTGGAGGACTCCGGGATCGGGCTCACCGAGGCGGACGTGCACAACCTCCTCGCGACGATCGGCCGCAGTTCCAAGCGGGACGACGGTCTTGAGTCGGCGCGCTCCGACTTCCTCGGGCAGTTCGGGATCGGTCTGCTGGCCTGTTTCGTGGTCGCCGAGCGCATCCGGGTGGTCAGCCGCAGCGCGCGTACGCCCGACGCACCGCCCGTCGAGTGGACGGCGACGGACGACGGCTCGTACACGGTCCGTACGCTGCCTGATGAGGCCCGTACCGAACCGGGTACGACCGTGCATCTGGTGGCCCGCCCGGGCGCGGCCGAGTGGCTGTCCGGGGAGCGTGTGCTGTCGCTGGCCCGGGGCTTCGGGTCGCTGTTGCCGTACGACGTACGGGTGGGCGACGAGGCGGTCACGGACCTTCCGGCGCCCTGGAACCGTTCGTACCCGTCTCCCGCCACCCGAAGGGTGGCCCTGGCACGGCACTGTCACGACCTGTTCGGCTTCACGCCGCTGGACTCCATCGAGCTGGACGTGCCACTCGCCGGGATCCGCGGCGTGGCGTACGTGCTGCCGTCCGCGGTCAGCCCGGCCCAGCGCGCCGGTCATCGTGTGCACCTGAAGGGCATGCTGCTCACCGAGCGGGCCGAACAGTTGCTGCCCGACTGGGCGTTCTTCGTGCGCTGCGTCCTCGACACGGACAGTCTGCGGCCCACCGCGTCCCGGGAGTCGCTGTACGAGGACGAGACCCTGGCGGCCGTACGGGAGGCGCTGGGCGAGCGGATCAGGTCCTGGCTGACCGGACTCGCCGCGGGCGATCCGGAGCGGCTTGCGGCCTTCCTGTCGGTGCACCACCTGGGCGTGAAGTCCCTTGCGCGGCACGACAAGGAGATGCTGCGCACGATGCTGCCGTGGCTGCCCTTCGAGACGAGCGACGGACGGCTGTCCCTGGAGGAGTTCGCGTCGCGGCACCCGGTGGTGCACTTCACGCGGACCGTGGAGGAGTTCCGGCAGGTCGCCCCGATCGCCTCCGCGCAGGGCGTCGGGGTGATCAACGGCGGCTACACGTACGACAGTGAGCTCGTCGAGGCACTGCCCTCGGTGCGCCCGGGGACGGTGGTCGCCGAGCTGGACGCCGACACGGTGACCGCGCACCTGGACGCGGTCGACCCGGCCGTGGAGCTGGCGCTGTCCGGCTTCCTGGGGGCCGCGCGGGCCAGACTCGACCCCCTGGGGTGCGATGTCGTCCTGCGCGCCTTCCATCCCCTCTCCGTGCCCGCGCTGCACCTGGACGACCGGTCGGTGCGTCACGAACAGGCGCGTGCGGACGCCGAGGAGCAGGCCGACGACCTGTGGGCGGGCATCCTCGGCTCGCTGCGCGGCAGCGCCCCACGCGCGCGGCTGGTGCTCAACCACCTCAACCCGCTCATCCGGAAGGTCAGTTCACTCGACGACCCGGAGCTGATCGGGACGGCCACAGAGTCTCTCTACGGGCAGGCCCTGCTGATGGCGCAGCGACCGCTGCGCCCTGCGGATTCGGCACTCCTGAACCGTGCGTTCATCGGCCTCCTGGAGTGGGCCACCCACAGCAACTCCCCGGAGGAGGGCGGCCGATGAGCGCGACCATGGACTTCGAGGCGCTGCGCCGGGCGATGGCCGAGAACTACGAGCAGCCGGAGGGCCCCGCCCGCAACGCGCGCGCGGAGCAGCTGCTTTCTCAGGCCGAGAAGCTGAACATCCCGCTCGCCGTGATCGAGGCGCTCGGGCACCAGCTGAAGGTCTACAACTACAGCTCCGAGAAGGACAAGATGTTCGTCCCCTTCGCGCGACTGCTGCGCATGTGGGACGAACGGCCCGAGGACTTCGACGAGTACGAGGTCCACTCGCTGCACTGGGTCTTCAAGTGGATGTCGGCCGGCATGCTGAGCCAGCCGCACGTTCCGCTCGCCTCCATCGAGAAGTGGCTCGGCGAGATGGAGCACCGCTATCGCCTCGCCGGGCACTCCGAACGGGCCGTGCGCAGCGCCGAGTTCAGCGTGGCCGCGCATGTCGGGGACATGGCGCGTGCCGAGCGGGCGTACGCGGCGTGGCTGGCCGCCGACCGGGACACCATGGCCGACTGCCACGCCTGTGAGCTGCACGGCCAGGGCTGGTGGCAGGCCCGGCGGGGCGAGGACGCCCGAGCACTGGAGCTGTGGCAGCCGGTCCTGGAGGGCGAGTACACCTGCGCCCACGAGCCGCACACGGCGTTGGCGTCCTCCCTGCTCCCGCTGCTGCGTCTTGGCCGCCTCGACGAGGCGCGCGCCCACCATCTGCGGGGTTTCCGGCTGGTGCGGCCCATGGAGAGCATGCGGGGCGCGTACGCCGACCATGTGGAGTTCTGCGCGCTCACCGGCAACGAAGCGCGCGGCCTGGAGCTGCTGGCGGAGCGTCCGGCGTATTTCACGGACTCCGGGGAGCCGCGCAGCAAGCTCGACTTCATGTCCGTGGTGGCCCTCCTGATGGACCGCGTGACCGAACTCGGTCGGGGCGACCAGCCGGTGCCCGGCCCGGCAGGCCGTACGTGGACCGCACGCGAACTCGCCGCCCACGCGCGCGGGGAGGCCCTTTCGCTGGCCGCCCGCTTCGACGAGCGCAACGGCACGGCGTACGTCAGCGCCCTCGCCCGGGAGCGCATGAGCCGACAGCCGCTGGTGGACCGGCTGCCGCTGGGCGTACGGGCACGGACCATGACGGTGCCCGTGAGGCCCGCGCCCGCCCGTACTGCCGCCGACACACCTGCCGCGGCCGCTTCCGCCGAGCCGGACTTGTCCTCGCTGCTCGCCGAGGCCCGCCGGCTCTCGGCGGCGCTGCACCCGGAGTCCGTCGCGGCGTGGGCCGCGGTCGCCGAGGCGGCCGGGGACGAGGAACTGGCACCCCGGGACCGCGCGGAGATGACCGACCACCGGGCGATGGGCCTCGGTCCCGAGGGCGTGGAACTGTTCGCCCGCGCCGCCGAGTTGTACACCGAGGCGGGCGACCCGGGCGAGGCCATGGCGGCACGCGCGCGTGGAGCGTACGTACTGGCCCTCTCCGGCCGGACCGACAAGGCGCTGGCCGCGGTCTCGGAGCCGTACGAGCGAGTGCTCGCCCTCCTTGCCGACGGCGGGACCGGGGTCCAGCAGACGGCCTCCGTGCTGGTGGGGCGGGCGCGGATCCTGTTGCAGCGGGTGCAGGAGGCAGCGGAGGAGGGCGAGAGGGGCCTTTCCGGAGACGAGGGAGCCGAGGCGTTCGCCGCCGCGGAGTCCGCCGTGCGGGAGCTGCTGGCCCTCGCCGAGCCGCACACCGGGGACGACCTCCTGGTCGCCTCACGCGCCGCGGAGGCGCATGCCATGCTCGGGGAGCTCGCGGCGCACGCCGGGGACGTGGAGCGGGCCACGGAGCTGCTCACGCAGGCCTCGGAGGCGTTCGTGGCGGCCGGGCTGCCGTGGTTCGCGGTGGAGCACGAAGCCCGGCTCACCGGCATGGCACGCCACCTGGGCGACGCCGAGGCGGCGGAGCGGGCGGCCCGGGCGGCGCTGGAGCACGGCGGGCCGTACCTGGAGGCGATGGGCCACGCTCAGCTGCACCTCCAGCTGGCCGAAGTCCTCAGCGCCACCGGCCGGTTCGGGCCCGCCGCGGAGCACGCTCTGGAGGCGGCGTACTGGGCCGACGAGGACGGCGAGGGGGCCACGCTCGGCGCCTGGGCCCGGCATCAGCTCGGCGGCTTCCTGGTGGGCCAGGGGCGGTGGGCGGAGGGCGCGGAGGTACTGGAGTCGGCGCTGCCCGAGCTGGCCGCGGAGACCCACGGCGACGGTGCGCTCGTGCAGACCCGATGGTGGCTCGGCGACTGTCTCACCGAGCTCGGAGAGCACCGCGAGGCCGCCGAGCACTGGCTCCAGGCCGCCGAGATCGCCCGGCACTGGCCCGAGCAGCGCGACCACGCCATGCTCGCGCACCTCGCCGCGGAAGCCCTGGGGAACGCCGGGCTGCCCGACCAGGCGGAGCGTGCCTACGAGCGCGCCGGTGACCTGTGGCGGTCCCTCGGCAACGTTCACGGGCTGGTCCGCTCCCTGCGGGCGCGCGCGTGGCTCGCGGCGCGCGAGGAGGGCTCCGGACCCGACGCGGCACGGGAGTTGATGACGGCGGCGGTCCGGGAGTGCGAGGCCGCCGTACCGGAGGACGACGACGCGCGTGACCGGCTCGTCGCCGAACTGGCCGATACGCACAGGCAGTTCGGTGACCTGATCGCACGGTCCGTGGCCGGCGACGCCGACGACGACGAGTCGATCAACGCCGTGTTCGAGGAGTCTCTCGCCCACATCACGCGGGCCGTCACAGGCTTCGCCTCCTTGGGCGAAGCGGGCCTCCACAGCCGTACGGGCGCCGAACTCGCCGCCGGCTGGCTGGAGGCCGACCTCGAGCGCCCCGAAGCGGCGGCGGCACGCGCGCGCGTGGTTCTCGCGGCGTACACGGAGGCCGACTACTCCGAGGATGCTGACGATTCCGATTCCGACGAAACGGTGGCGTCTCGACGGGCGGAGGCGGAACGCCTTCTGCGCGTCACGGGAGCGGAACCCCAGGAGCTGTAAAGCGGGGCGGCTTGCCCGAACCCATGCCTCGGCTCGGGGTGCTACTCCACGCCGATCAGCAGCAACGCGCCCTGTCGACCGCCCTGGTACACCACCGTGTCGACGGCCAGGTAGGACTCGCGTACCCGGGCTTCGAGATGGGCGGCGATGGTGCCGGGAGCCTCGTCGCCCAGGACCAGGGTGACCATCTCGCCGCCCGCCGAGAGCATGCGGTCGAGGACGGTTTCGGCGGTGGCCGTGATGTCGGAGCCGATCACCGCGACGTCGCCCTCGATGAGGCCCAGGATGTCACCGGCCTGGCAGATGCCGGCCATGGTCCAGAACTCGCGTTCCGCGACGGCGAGTTCGGCATAGCGGGTCGCCCCTGCCGCCGAGGTCATCGAGACGACGTCCTCGTCGAAGCGCCGCTCCGGCTCGTGCACGGCGAGCGCCGCGATCCCCTGCACCGCGGAACGCGTGGGGATCAGGGCGACCCGGACTCCGTCCGCGCGGACCTGCTCGGCCGCAGCGGCAGCCGTGTGCCGCAGCTCGGCGTCGTTGGGCAACAGCACCACCTCGCGCGCGTGGGCCCGCCGTATCGCCTCGACGAGCTCTCCGCTCGCGGGCGGCTCCTCCGGGCGCGCGAGGACGGTGGTCGCTCCGGCTTCGGTGTACAACCCGGCCAGCCCCTCTCCGGGGACCACGGCCACGACCGCGCGCTGCACCCGCTCACGGACCGGCCGCCCGGCGGCGCCCGCCATATGCGCGTCACCGGCCCCGAAGTGCGTGATCCGGATCCGGTACGGCCGCCCGGCCTCGACGCCCGCCTCCACGGCGGCGCCCGCGTCGTCGACGTGCACATGGACGTTCCACAACCCGTCACCGCCGACCACGACAAGCGAGTCGCCCAACTGGTCGAGCCGCTCCCGCAGCCGGTCCACGGCGGCGTCCTCCGCCTCCAGGAGATAGATCACCTCGAACGCGGGCCCGCCCTCCTCCGGAGCCGGGGCCGGGTCCGCGCACTCCCCCACGTCTCCGAGCGGCTCCACGGCAGCGGCCTCCACGCGCGCGTGCCCCATGAGAACGGGCACCGCCGCAGCGCCGGGTGCCTCCCCCGTGAACGTCTCGACCAGCGCCGCCAGTACGGCCACAAGCCCCCGTCCGCCGGCGTCCACCACTCCGGCCCGCTTCAGGGCCGCCAACTGCCCCGGAGTCGCCGCGAGGGCGGCCCGAGCCCCCTCGTACGCCGCCCACGCCACCGTCCCGCAGTCGCCCTCGGCCCCGGAGGCCGCGTCGGCGGCGGCCGAGGCGACCGTGAGGACCGTGCCCTCGACGGGGTGCGCGACGGCCTGCCGTGCCGAGTCGGCCGCCTGCCTGAGGGCGAGCCGCAGTCCCTGGCCGTCGTCGGTGCGGGCAGTCTCATCGTCGGCGGCGAGCACCTCGGCCATGCCTCGCAGGAGCTGCGCGAGGATCGTCCCGGAGTTCCCCCGGGCCCCGATGAGCGCGCCGTGCGCCATCGCGCGTACCGCGTCGGCAAGCGTCGGTCGCTCGGCCGCTCCCGCCGCCCCTTCGCCGGAGGCACCGGAAACACCAGAAAACGCGGAGGCACCGGAGACACCGTCGGCGACCGCGTCGTGCGCCGCGAAGACCGCCTCGACCGCCCCGGCCGCCGACTCCACGGTCAGATACAGATTGGTACCGGTGTCCCCGTCCGCGACCGGATAGACGTTGATCGCGTCGATCTCCTCGCGCGCGCGACCGAGTGCCTCGAGCGCGAGTCCGCACCAGGCGCGCACCGCGAGAGCATCCAATGTCTGCGGCACCTGTGGCACCTGCGCCTCCTTGAGCAGCGAACGTGGGACGCAGCGTAGACCCAGGTCAGGTTTCCGCCGGAAGAGGGCCGGGGCAGGCCTCCGGGCCGACCATGGTAGTTTCGTTGTACGGACGCAGTCGTTGTATGCTGCTCCGGTTGCCCGATCCGATCGGGCCTCCTCCCTGGCACCGCCACTCAGATCCTGGATTCCTTGATCTTGATCCCGGCATGCCGGGATCAACCGTAAGAGCATCTGAAGTCTTTGGAGTGACCCGTGGCTGCCAACTGCGACGTCTGCGGCAAGGGGCCGGGCTTCGGCAACAACATCTCGCACTCACACCGCCGTACGTCCCGTCGCTGGAACCCGAACATCCAGCGCGTCCGTACCGTGGTGGGCGGGACGCCGAAGCGCGTGAACGCTTGCACCTCGTGCATCAAGGCCGGCAAGGTCTCGCGCTGACGCTCTGCTAGCGCGCGGCCACTGCTGGTTCGCTGCATGGCCGGTCCACCGAAGGGTGGGCCGGCTTTTTGCTGTGCCCAGCAGTGGCGTAAACGCTTGCGCAAGCGTTTACGCGAACGCTTACGTGCGCTCCCTCTCCCAACGCCACCCATGATCCACCGGCCCGATCCCGCCCCCCAGCGCGAACCCCGCCGCGATCGCCCCGGTGACGTACTCCTTGGCCGCCGCCACCGCCTCCGGTACGGACTGTCCCTTCGCCAGTCCCGAGGCGATCGCGGACGCGAGGGTGCAGCCGGTGCCGTGAGTGTGCCGGTTGTCGAGCCGGGGAGCGCGCAGCCAGTGCTCCTCGGAGCCATCGGTGAGGAGGTCCACGGCATCACCACCGAGATGGCCGCCCTTGATGAGCGCCCACTGTGGCCCGTACGAGAGCAGGGCCGCCGCAGCCCGCCGCAGCCCGTCCTCCGACTCGACCCGTACGCCCGTGAGTTGGGCGACCTCGTCGAGGTTCGGCGTCGCCACCGTGGCGACGGGCAGCAACTTCGTACGTACGGAATCCAGGGCGGACGCGGCCAGCAGCGAGTCCCCGTGCTTCGACACTCCGACCGGGTCGACGACGGCGGGCGCGTCCGTGCCCGCGATCAACTCGGCGACGGCCTCGACGAGTTCGGCCGAGGCAAGCATCCCGGTCTTGACCGCCTGCACCCCGATGTCGTCGACCACGCTGCGGTACTGGGCCCGCACCGCCTCCACCGGAAGCTCCCAAGCTCCTTGCACACCAAGGGAGTTCTGGGCGGTGACCGCCGTGAGCACGCTCATGCCGTGCACGCCGAGTGCGAGCATCGTCTTCAGGTCGGCCTGGATTCCAGCCCCTCCACCGGAGTCGGAACCCGCGACCGTCAGCACACACGGCGGAGCACCCCGGACGCTCACTCCGTCCACGGCACTCATGACTCGATGTCCCCGAAGTGATCCCAGCCGCCCTTGCTGGTCCACGGCGCCCCGTCGACCGTGACCTGGGGCAGCGCCGAGGGGTTGAGGACCTCGCCGATCACCTTCCAGCGGGCGGGCAGCTTCACGTCCGAGGGGAAGGTGGCGACGATCGCGTGGTCCTCGCCGCCGGTGAGCACCCACTGGAGCGGATCGACGCCGACGGCCTGCCCGATGTCGTTCATCTGCGAGGGGATGTCGACGGCGCCGGAGCGGATGTCGATCCGCACCTTGCTGGCTTCCGCGATGTGCCCGAGGTCGGCGATCAGCCCGTCGCTGACATCCGTCATGGAGGTCGCGCCGAGCCCGGCGGCTGCGGGGCCCGCGTGGTACGGCGGTTCGGGCCGCCGGTGGGCCTCGACGAAGGCGCGCGGCGAGCGGAAGCCGCGCGAGAGCACCGCGTGGCCGGCCGCGGACCAGCCCAGCCAGCCCGTGACGGCGACGACATCGCCGGGCTGGGCGCCCCCGCGGGTGACCGGCTCGTGGTTGCGCAGATCGCCGAGCGCGGTGATCGAGACCATGATGGTGTCACCGCGCACGACATCGCCGCCGACCACGGCCGCGCCCGCGACCTGACACTCGTCGCGCAGGCCGTCCATCAGCTCGGAGGGCCAGGTGGCCGGGAGTTCGGCCGGGACGACCAGGCCGAGCAGCAACGCGGTGGGGACGGCGCCCATGGCGGCGATGTCCGCGAGGTTCTGCGCCGCCGCCTTGCGCCCGACGTCGTACGCCGTGGACCAGTCGCGGCGGAAGTGCCGCCCCTCAAGGAGGATGTCGGTGCTCGCCACGACCCTGCGGTCGGGGGCGGCCACCACGGCGGCGTCGTCGCCCGGCCCGACGCGTACCGCCGGAGTGGTGGTGAGCCGTGAGGTGAGCTCTCTGATGAGCCCGAACTCCCCCAACTCGCCCACGGTTCCCTTCATTGTCGTACGTCTCCTTCTGCTACTGCCGCTGCCCGGCCTGTCACTGCCGCTGCCCGGTCGCGAGCCGTCACCGACCTGGGTACGGTCGAGCCGACCGCCAACTTGTGCCGTATGTGCCGCCCCGGCCCGCAAGCCAGGTCTCCGCAGGTCTCCCCGCGGTGAGCGGCTACGCGATACCGTGGCGTTCCTTTTCCCCACATGATCCTCGTGGCCGCCCTGGAGGTTCCGTGGTACAGGCGTACATCCTGATTCAGACGGAGGTCGGCAAGGCGTCGACCGTCGCTGACACGATCAGCAAGATTTCGGGGGTGATCCAGGCCGAGGACGTGACCGGACCGTACGACGTGATCGTGCGGGCCCAAGCCGACACCGTGGACGATCTCGGCCGCATGGTGGTCGCGAAGGTCCAGCAAGTGGACGGCATCACCCGTACCCTGACCTGCCCGGTGGTGCACCTGTAGCCCCCGTCTACCCTGTGCCGGTGAACTTGTTCCGCTCCCGGCAGTTCGGTCTTCCCGCCTTCGTCCTGCTGATCTCCGCCACAGGCTGCTCCTCGGCAGACGACAGCGCTTCGGCCGTGGTTCCCAGCCCGGACGCGAAGGTCATCAAGCTGTGCCAGAACCTGGACGAACGGCTGCCGCCGAAGGTGGACGGTCTCGACCGGGAGGATCCCGAGCCCCGGTCCACACTGACCGCGGGCTGGGGAAGTCCGGCGATCATACTGCGCTGTGGTGTCGAACGGCCCGCGGAGATGCTCGACCCGAAAGCGTCCACGACCGAGGTGAACGGCGTGGCCTGGCTCGTACAGGAACAGGACGACGGCTCGTACGTCTTCACCACGGGCCTGCGCAAGGCGTACGTGGAGGTCGCGTTCAACAAGGACCAGGCCGCGAAGGGCGCGGGCCCGCTCGTCGACTTCGCCGAACCCATCAAGAAGGCGATCCCCGAAGGGATCGCCGACTAGCTCGCACTCCACGAAGGGGATCGCCAGGGCTCAGCGCAGCCCCGTGGAGCGCCGCAGCGCCGCCTGCACCAGACGGTCCACCAGCTCCGGGTAGCTGACCCCGCTCTCCTGCCACATGCGCGGGTACATGGAGATGGGCGTGAAGCCCGGCATCGTGTTGATCTCGTTGATCACGAAGTCGCCGTCCTCGGTGAGGAAGAAGTCCGCCCGTACGAGCCCCTCGCACGACGCCGCGTCGAAGGCCGCGACCGCCAGCCGCTGGACTTCGGCGGTCTGCTCGTCGGTGAGTGGCGCGGGCACGATCCCGGGGGCGGAGTCGATGTACTTCGCCTCGAAGTCGTAGAACTCGTGGGACTGCACCGGCGGAATCTCGGCGGGCACCGAGGCTCGCGGCCCGTCCTCGAACTCCAGGACCCCGCACTCGATCTCGCGGCCGCGCAGCAGCGCCTCCACGATGATCTTCGGGTCGTGCTGCTGGGCCGTCGCGATCGCCTCGTCGAGGCCGCCCAGATCGTCGACCTTGGTGATGCCGATCGACGACCCCGCGCGCGCGGGCTTCACGAAGAGCGGCCAGCCGTGCTCGCCCGCGAAGTCGACGATGCGCCGCCGGGCACCCGCCTCGTCGAGCTCCCACTCACGCGGACGGATCACCACGTACGGGCCGACGGGCAGCCCGAAGGAGGTGAACACCCGCTTCATGTACTCCTTGTCCTGGCCGACGGCCGAAGCGAGCACGCCCGCGCCGACGTACGGGACACCGGACAGCTCCAGGAGCCCCTGGAGGGTGCCGTCCTCGCCGTACGGGCCGTGCAGCATCGGGAAGACGACGTCCACCTCGCCGAGCGCCTTGGGGACCGAACCGGGCTCGCTGTAGACGACTTCGCGGTTGGACGGGTCGACGGGGAGGATCACCCCGCCCTCGCCGGACTCGGCGAGCTGCTCCACGCTCGGCTGGCGCCGGTCGGCGATGGCCATCCGTTCCGGTTCGTCCGCCGTGAGCGCCCAGCGGCCGTCCTTGGTGATGCCGATCGGCAGGACGTCGTACTTCGTCCGGTCGATGGCGCGCAGGACGGCGCCGGCGGTGACGACGGAGATCCCGTGTTCGGAGCTGCGCCCGCCGAACACGACGGCCACACGCGGTTTACGAGGCGTCTGCCCAGGGCTCTGGGGGAGGTTCTCGGTGCTCATATCGCGTTGAGAGTACCCGTTGGTAGGGCGGTGAGTCAGCGTCCGCCGGGCTCCCGAGTGTCAGTGCCGCTCCGGCTTGGCGCTGCGCGCCATCAGCTCCTTGAGTGCGACCACCGGCGGCTTGCCCTCGTGGACGATGCCGACGACCGTCTCCGTGATGGGCATGTCGACGCCGTGGCGACGGGCCAGATCCAGCACGGACTCACAGGACTTGACGCCCTCGGCGGTCTGCTTGGTGACCGCGATGGTCTCCTGAAGGGTCATGCCCTTGCCGAGGTTGGTGCCGAAGGTGTGGTTGCGCGAGAGCGGCGAGGAGCAGGTGGCCACGAGGTCGCCCAGGCCCGCGAGTCCGGAGAACGTCAGCGGGTCGGCGCCCATGGCGAGGCCGAGGCGGGTCGTCTCCGCCAACCCGCGGGTGATGAGTGAGCCCTTGGCGTTGTCGCCGAGCCCCATGCCGTCCACGATGCCGACGGCGAGACCGATCACGTTCTTGACGGCGCCGCCGAGTTCGCAGCCGATCACGTCGGTGTTGGTGTACGGGCGGAAGTACGGCGTGTGGCAGGCGGACTGGAGGCGCTGGGCCACCGCCTCGTCGCTGCACGCGACCACCGCGGCGGCCGGCATCCGGGCGGCGATCTCCCGGGCCAGGTTGGGTCCGGTGACCACCGCTATGCGGTCCGCGCCGACCTTGGCGACGTCCTCGACGACCTCGCTCATCCGCATCGCGGAACCGAGTTCGACGCCCTTCATGAGGGAGACGAGGACGGTGCCGGGAGCGAGCAGCGGAGCCCATTCGGCGAGGTTTCCGCGCAGCGTCTGCGAGGGGACGGCGAGCACCGTGAAGTCCGCGTCGCGGGCCGCCTCGGCCGCGTCCGTGGTGGCGCGCAGGTTCTCGGGGAGTTCGATGCCCGGCAGGTAGTCGGGGTTCGTATGCGTGGAGTTGACCGCTTCGGCGAGTTCGGCCCGCCGTCCCCACAACGTCACGTCGCATCCGGCGTCGGCGAGCACCATGCCGAAGGCCGTGCCCCACGATCCGGTCCCGAAGACGGCCGCCTTGACGGGCTTGCCGGATGTCGTCACTTGCCGTGCCCTTCTTCCTGTTCTGCTTTTTCGTGTGGCCGCTGTTCGTGGGCCTGCGCCCTGCGCCGCTGCTCGATGCGCACCTGCTTCGGGTCGTACGGCGTCTGGGGTGCCTTCTCGCCGCGGATCACCTCCAGCTGCGTGGTTATCGCCGCCATGATGACCTCGGTGGCCTCCTTCAGGACCTCCGGGGTCATCTCCTTGTCGTAGAAGCGCGACAGATCCACCGGAGGTCCCGCGAGCACGTGATGGGTCTTGCGGGGAAGGATGTTGAGTTTCTTCGCGTACGGCGGCAGCAGCAGGTTGGCTCCCCACTGGGCGACCGGGATCACCGGGCACTTGGTCTGCAACGCGACGCGTGCGGCGCCGGTCTTGCCGATCATCGGCCACTGGCCGGGATCGCGCGTAATGGTGCCCTCCGGATAGAAGGCGACGCACTCCCCGCGTTCCACGGCGGCGATAGCGGCCCGGAAGGCGCTCAGTGCGTCGGTGCTCTCGCGGTACACGGGAATCTGTCCGGTGCCGCGCATCGCGGAACCGATGAATCCTTTCCCGAAAAGCGCGGACTTTGCCAGGAAGCGTGGAACGCGCCCGGTGTTGTACTGGTAATGCCCGTAAGCGAACGGATCCAGATGAGAATTGTGATTCACCGCGGTGATAAATCCGCCCTCGGCCGGAATGTTCTCCATTCCACGCCAATCCCGCTTGACCAGAACCACCAACGGTGGTTTGCACAGGACCGCTGCGAAGCGGTACCAGAAGCCGATTCTGCGGCGGGGCACGCGGACACCTTCCTCCAGGGCCTGGGTGGGCCGCACAAGTGTCGCTCCAGGCCGACGGTCTGTCGAGAACACCGTACGCCCGCCCGTCTCCCACCACTGCCCTTGCAAGGAGCTTCGCATCCTCTCCCCCGTCCATGCCCCCGCCAGGGTGTCTCACTCACTGTCCAGGTCACAATGGGCGCGACAAGAGAGGGACGGAACGCTGGTGCAGTGGACCTTGGTCATACCCCTGAAAGCCCTGTCACGGGCGAAGAGCAGGCTCTCGGACACCGCCGCCGACGGACTGCGCCCCGGACTCGCCCTCGCCTTCGCGCAGGACACCGTGACGGCGGCCCTCGCCTGCGCCGCGGTACGCGATGTGGCGGTCGTCACGGACGACGTGCTGGCCGGCCGCGAACTGGCCGCGCTGGGCGCCCGGATCGTCCCGGACGAGCCCGCGGGCGGACTGAACGCCGCCCTCGCACACGGGGCGTCGCTCGTACGATCCAGAAGCCCCGAAAGCCCTTTGGCGGCCCTGAACGCCGATCTCCCCGCACTGCGCCCCCTGGAATTGGTCCGCGTCCTCGACGCGGCCGCCGAATTCCCCCGCGCTTTTCTCCCGGACGCCGCCGGAACCGGCACGACTCTGCTGACCGCGTCCGCGGACCGTGAATTGCTCCCCATGTTCGGCCCGGATTCCCGAACTCGCCACCGAACCTCGGGCGCCGTGGAACTCCCCCTGGACTCAGTGGATTCCGTACGCCAGGACGTGGACACCGGCGACGACCTACGAGCGGCACTGGCCCTGGGCGTGGGACCGCGCACGGCGGCGGCGGTCGCGGCGTTGAACGTCGCCTAGTCTGGGCCTCATGCAGGCGACCGCGTACACGTACGACCCCGAGACCCGTAGCGGTCAGGTGCTGCTCGACGACGGCACCCCGGTGCCCTTCGACGGCCCGGCGTTCGAGGCGGGCGGGCTCAGACTGCTCAGGCCGGGGCAGCGGGTGCGGATCGAGACGGAGGGCGAGGGGGACGCGCGCCGGATCACTCTGGTGACGCTGCAGACCTTCTGAGGACCCCTGAAGACCCTCAGGACCGTCCCCAAGATCTCTGAGCAGTCTCTGAACACGCCGCGGGCCGGGCTCTCTTCCGTGAGGAGCCCGGCCCGGCGCGTGAGTGTCCCAGCGCCCTGTCTACCGGCGGGCGGTGGTCTTCTTGGCGGTGGTCTTGCGCGCCGTCGACTTCTTCGCGGGCGCCTTCTTGGCGGCCCCCTTCTTGGCGGTGGTCGTCTTGGCCGCGGTCTTGCCGGTCGCCGTCTTGGCCGTGGTCTTCTTGGCCGCGGCCTTGGCCGGCGCCGCCTTCTTGGCAGTCGTCTTCTTGGCCGCGGCCTTCTTGGCGGGCGTCGCCGCCTTCTTGGCGGCGGCCCTCTTGGCCGTCGCCTTCTTGACCGTGGCGGCAGCGCCTCCGGACAGGCTGCCCTTGGGCGCCTTCTTGACCGCCACATCGTGCTTCGGGAGTTTCTTCGAACCGCTCACCAGGTCCTTGAAACCCTGGCCCGCGCGGAACCGCGGCACGGAGGTCTTCTTGACCCGAACACGCTCCCCGGTCTGGGGGTTACGTGCGTAGCGGGCCGGACGATCGACCTTCTCGAAGGAACCGAAACCGGTGACCGAGACCCGTTCCCCTGCGACAACCGCACGGACCACGGCGTCCAGTACGGCGTCGACCGCGTCGGCGGCCTGCTGACGCCCGCCGACCTTGTCCGCAATCGCTTCTACGAGCTGCGCCTTGTTCACGTCTTCCCCTTCGGAGACATTGCCAGAACGAAAGTGTTCAAGCTTTTTCGCACGTTAGGCAGATATATACCGCAAATCAAACACGAAACGGGCTAATCACCCTAGTGCCGCAACGAACCAGGACTGTCGCGAAGTTCCTCAGAGACCTTCTTCGGGGAATCGACCCTCATCGAGGTCTGAGATGAACCGCTCCAGACGCCTTGTCGCATCGGCGAGATCGTGCTTGGCCACGGCCGTAATGACCAGCAGCTTCCGGGTCAGCGCCATCCGTACGCCCTCCGGGACTTGCAGTGCGCGCACCCTTGCGTGCGCTTCCTTGAGTTGGGACGCGACCGCCGTATAGAGCTCGAGTTGGCCGTCGTGTTCCATGCACAGATTGTGCCATCTGGGGCGAGTTGTCGCCTGCGCAGGGTCAACTGCCGCCTCCCAGGCGCTTCCCGCACACCTCCGCACAAGTCTGTGCCAAGGCTCGACTACCCCGACAATCCCCCTTGAAACAAGGGGAGTTGAAGCCAATCAGAACAGGCCTCTGACCTCGTCCTCAGGCACACAAGGCAGTACCCCCAACCGTCCACGGTTGGGGGTACTGGAGCCTGTTGAGGTGGCTGGAATCAGCCTTGCGTGCTTGGGCCGGTTCGTCTTGTCAAACTCGGAGCGTCCGCGGCTTGTAGGCGGGCCGCTTGGACTCGTACGCGGCGATGTCCGGCTCGTTCTGCAGCGTGATCGAGATGTCGTCGAGCCCGTTCAGCAGCCGCCAGCGGGCGTTCTCGTCGAGTTCGAAGGAGGCGGTGATGCCCTCCGCGCGAACCTCACGCGCCTCAAGGTCAACAGTGATCTCAGCCTGCGGGTCGTTCTCCGTGAGGTCCCACAGTGCGTCAACGATCTTCTGCTCCAGAACGACCGTGAGCAGACCGTTCTTGAGCGAGTTGCCGCGGAAGATGTCCGCGAAACGCGACGAGATGACGGCCTTGAAGCCGTAGTTCTGCAGCGCCCACACGGCGTGCTCGCGCGAGGAGCCCGTACCGAAGTCGGGACCCGCAACGAGAACCGTGGCACCGTGGCGCTCGGGCTGGTTGAGGATGAACGACGAGTCCTTGCGCCAGGCCTCGAACAGCCCGTCCTCGAAGCCGTCCCTGGTGACCTTCTTGAGCCAGTGGGCGGGGATGATCTGGTCGGTGTCGACGTTGCTGCGGCGCAGCGGGACGGCCCGCCCGGTGTGCGTGGTGAATGCTTCCATGGCCATGGTTCTCAGACTCCAGCGGGCGTACGGACGGCAGACTGGTCGTTCAGGTCGGCGGGGGACGCCAGGTGGCCGAGCACGGCGGTGGCGGCGGCGACCTGCGGCGAGACCAGGTGCGTACGGCCGCCCTTGCCCTGCCTGCCTTCGAAGTTGCGGTTGGAGGTGGACGCGGAGCGCTCACCGGGGGCCAGCTGGTCGGGGTTCATGCCCAGGCACATCGAGCAGCCCGCGTGCCGCCATTCGGCGCCGGCCTCCTTGAAGACGAGGTCCAATCCCTCGGAGACGGCCTGCAGCCCCACGCGCGCGGAGCCGGGAACGACCAGCATCCGTACACCGTCGGCGACTTTGCGGCCCTCGACGATGGAGGCTGCCGCGCGCAGGTCCTCGATACGGCCGTTGGTGCAGGAGCCTACGAAGACGGTGTCGACCTTGATGTCCCGCAACGGCTGTCCGGCGGTCAACCCCATGTATTCCAGGGCCTTTTCGGCGGCGTAGCGCTCCGAAGCGTCCTCGTACGAAGCAGGGTCGGGGACGGACGCCGAAAGCGGCGAGCCCTGACCGGGGTTGGTGCCCCAGGTGACGAACGGCGCGAGCAAGGCGGCGTCGATGACGACCTCGGCGTCGAATTCCGCGTCCTCGTCCGACTTCAGGGTCTTCCAGTACGCGACGGCGGCGTCCCAGTCCTCGCCCTCGGGGGCGTGCGCGCGGCCCTTGATGTACTCGAAGGTCGTCTCGTCGGGGGCGATCATGCCCGCGCGGGCACCGGCCTCGATCGACATGTTGCAGATGGTCATCCGGGCCTCCATCGAGAGCTTCTCGATGGCGGAGCCGCGGTACTCCAGGATGTAGCCCTGGCCGCCGCCCGTACCGATCTTGGCGATGATCGCCAGGATCAGGTCCTTGGCCGTGACGTCCTCGGGCAGTTCACCGTCGACCGTGATGGCCATGGTCTTCGGGCGGGCCAGCGGCAGCGTCTGGGTGGCCAGCACATGCTCGACCTGGGAGGTGCCGATGCCGAACGCCAGCGCGCCGAAGGCGCCGTGCGTGGAGGTGTGCGAGTCGCCGCAGACCACGGTCATGCCGGGCTGGGTGAGGCCCAGCTGCGGTCCCACGACGTGGACGACGCCCTGCTCGACATCGCCGAGCGGGTGCAGGCGTACGCCGAACTCGGCGCAGTTCTTGCGCAGCGTCTCCAGCTGGGCGCGCGAGACCGGGTCGGCGATGGGCTTGTCGATGTCGAGGGTCGGGGTGTTGTGATCCTCGGTCGCGATGGTGAGGTCGAGGCGGCGCACGGGGCGCCCCGCCTGGCGAAGGCCGTCGAAGGCCTGCGGGCTGGTCACCTCGTGCAGCAGGTGCAGATCGATGAAGAGAAGGTCGGGCTCGCCCTCCGCGCGCCGGACGACATGGTCGTCCCAGACCTTCTCAGCGAGTGTCCTACCCATCGCTTTCCCTCCGGCCGGCCTGTATGGCGCCGACCCAACTAGAGACTTCGGGGTGGCCGCGTCCGTCACCCCCGCACCGGACGTCTGCCGCCGGGCCCGATGGTCTACGGGCCGTTGTACGTACAGGGTGGCGCGTTCCACGGAAAATTGAACTTGCGTTTCACAGAGTGAGACGCGAGTATCGTTGCATGGACAACAGTAGCGGCGTAGGAGTTCTGGACAAGGCAGCCCTTGTCCTGAGCGCCCTGGAGTCCGGTCCGGCCACCCTCGCGGGCCTGGTCGCGGCGACCGGACTGGCACGACCCACGGCACATCGCCTCGCCGTGGCACTCGAGCACCACCGCATGGTGGCGCGGGACATGCAGGGCCGTTTCATTCTCGGCCCGCGCCTGGCCGAGCTGGCCGCGGCGGCGGGCGAGGACCGCCTGCTGGCGACGGCAGGGCCGGTGTTGACCCACCTCCGTGACGTCACGGGCGAGAGCGCGCAGCTCTACCGCCGCCAGGGTGACATGCGTATCTGCGTCGCCGCGGCGGAGCGTCTGTCGGGCCTCAGGGACACGGTCCCGGTCGGCTCGACGCTCACCATGAAGGCGGGCTCCTCGGCCCAGATCCTGATGGCCTGGGAGGAGCCGGAGCGCCTGCACCGTGGCCTGCAGGGCGCCCGTTTCACGGCGACGGCACTGTCGGGCGTACGGCGCCGGGGCTGGGCCCAGTCGATCGGTGAGCGCGAGCCGGGCGTCGCGTCCGTCTCGGCGCCGGTGCGCGGGCCCTCGAACCGGGTGGTGGCCGCCGTCTCTGTTTCCGGGCCGATCGAGCGCCTGACCCGGCACCCGGGCCGGATGCACGCCCAGGCGGTCATCGATGCGGCGGCCCGCCTCTCGGAGGCGCTGCGCCGCACCGGCTGACACGAGTTGATCCGACCGGTCGCTTCAACGCCGCAGCGACCGGCTGGAGTTGAGGTTGTCCTGCCGTTCAACTCAACGCGAAGAGGCCCTCCCCTGCTGGGGAGGGCCTCTTCGTGACGTACCCCCGACCGGATTCGAACCGGCGCTACCGCCTTGAGAGGGCGGCGTGCTAGGCCGCTACACAACGGGGGCGAGGATCTTGCGTTTCCGCAGATCCAAGCTGGTCTACCAGGACTCGAACCTAGACTAACTGAACCAGAATCAGTCGTGCTGCCAATTACACCATAGACCAATGTGATTTAGACCAGTTCGTACCCCCGACCGGATTCGAACCGGCGCTACCGCCTTGAGAGGGCGGCGTGCTAGGCCGCTACACAACGGGGGCCCTAGCGATCCTGCATGGGAAACAGTGGGTGCGACCCGGACTGTGTCCCTGGGAAGGATCTGTACCCCCGACCGGATTCGAACCGGCGCTACTGCCTTGAGAGGGCAGCGTGCTAGGCCGCTACACAACGGGGGCTTTTGCAGATGAGCTCTGCGAGCTGGCCTACCAGGACTCGAACCTAGACTAACTGAACCAGAATCAGTCGTGCTGCCAATTACACCATAGGCCACTGAAACACAACCCCCGAGGGGATCTTGTCTTAGCTTGCGCTTCCCGGTCCCGACCTGTCGGCCCGCTCGCGGTGGCGCAGGAAGAACATTACCCGAAGGTGGACGGCGCTCCAAAACGGGTATCGGCCGCTAGGAGTACCGGAAGTTCGGTCAGAGACGTGATTCGGCGCAGGCCGGCGGGCTGATCCGGAGCGGCGCCCTCGCGCGTGTCGGGCGTGTCGCCGGTGACCGCGCTCACGCCCGCGCGGTCGATCCAGACCGAGAAGAGCCCGGCGTCGGCCGCGCCCTGTCCGTCGATCTCCGGGTGATCGCCGACGTACGCGACCTGGTGCGGGGGCAGCGCCAGGGCCTCGCAGGCGGCGTGGAAGGCCCGGGCCTCGGGCTTGGAGACGCCCAGCTCGGCCGCGCACAGCACCGTCTCGAAGCGGTCGTGTACGCCGAGGACGCGGAGCTTGCGGTCCTGGACGTGGAGGCTGGAGTTGGACAGCACGGCGTGTCGGTGGCTGGCGGCGAGGGTGTCCAGGGCGGGCAGCACGTCCGGGAAGAGCCCCCAGGCGGCCTCGTAGTGGCCCAGGTACCGCAGGAACCAGGCGTCGGCCTCGGCGTCGGTCAGCTCCTCGCCCAGGAAGACCCGCACCCGGTCCCGCCGCTGCCCCTCGAAGGAGGCCTCGCCCGCCGCGAACCTGGCCCACTGCTGGTCGGTGACCTCCCGCCAGTGCCCGAGCGCCTGCTCCACGGACGCGTACCCGTCGAGCAGTCCCTCGGCCGCCAGATGCCCGCGCATTCCGGCCCGGTCGGCCGTGGTGTAGTCGAAGATCGTGTCGTCGATGTCCCAGACCACGGCTCTGATCGTCATGACACGACGGTACCGCCGACACCGCTCCCGGCTGGGGGTTCGGGGGTCATCCCCCGATGAATGCAGTATCGATGTCCCAGACCACGGCCCTGATGCTCATGGTCTGACGGTAACGCCCTGACGGCGGCGGCGTCCGGCTTTCGTGCCACCGGCACGCAACGCGGAGGGGCGGCACCCGCGCGCCGGGTGCCGCCCCTCCGTTCGTGCGCTACGCGGTCAGCTTGGCCAGTGCCGCGTCGATGCGGGTCAGGGTCTTGTCCTTGCCCAGTACTTCCAGGGACTCGAAGAGGGGGAGGCCGACCGTGCGGCCGGTGACGGCCACGCGGACGGGGGCCTGGGCCTTGCCGAGCTTGAGGCCGTGCTCCTCGCCGGCCGCGAGGACGGCGGCCTTGAGCGACTCCGGACTCGTCCAGTCCGCGGATTCCAGCTTCGCGCGGGCCGTGCGCAGGAGCGCGTCCGAGCCCTCCTTCATCGCCTTCGTCCAGGACGCCTCGTCCTCGACGGGCTCCTTGAGGAACAGGAAGTCGACGTTCTGCGTGATGTCGGACAGGACCGTCAGGCGGGTCTGGGCGTGCGGGGCGATCGCCTCCCACCTGACCTGGTCGAAGTCCTGCGGCGCCCACGGCGCGTGCGGGGCCTTCAGCCACGGACCGCAGGCCTCGATGAACGCCTTCAGGTCCAGCCGCCGGATGTGGTCGGCGTTGATCGCCTCGCACTTCTTCAGGTCGAAGCGGGCCGGGTTCGGGACGACGTCCTTGATGTCGAAGGCCGCGACCATCTCGTCGATCGAGAAGACGTCCTGGTCGGCGGAGAGCGACCAGCCCAGCAGGGAGAGGTAGTTGAGCAGGCCCTCCGGGAGGAAACCGCGCTCCCTGTAGAGGTTCAGCGACGACTGGGGGTCGCGCTTGGAGAGCTTCTTGTTGCCCTCGCCCATCACGTACGGCAGGTGCCCGAAGGCGGGCACGGACTTGGCGATGCCCAGCTCGATCAGCGCCTTGTAGAGGGCGATCTGGCGCGGGGTGGAGGAGAGCAGGTCCTCGCCGCGCAGGACGTGGGTGATCTCCATGAGGGCGTCGTCGACGGGGTTCACGAGCGTGTAGAGGGGCGCCCCGTTGGCTCGTACGATCCCGTAGTCGGGCACGTTCTCGGGCGTGAACGTCAGCTCGCCGCGTACCAGGTCCGTGAAGGTGATCGGCTCGTCGGGCATGCGGAAGCGGACGATGGGCTCACGGTCCTCGGTCCTGTACGCCGCGATCTGATCGTCGGTGAGCGCGCGGCAGTGACCGTCGTAGCCGGAGGGCTTGCCGGCCGCGCGGGCCGCCTCGCGGCGGGCGTCCAGTTCCGCCGTCGAGCAGTAGCAGTAGTACGCGTGGCCGCCGTCGAGGAGCTTGCGCGCGACGTCCTTGTAGATGTCCATGCGCTGCGACTGGCGGTACGGGGCGTGCGGGCCGCTGTCCGCGCCGGAGGCGCTGTCGAATGCGGCGGGGCCCTCGTCCCAGTCGAAGCCGAGCCAGCGCATGGAGTCCAGCAGCTGCTCGTAGGACTCCTCGGAGTCGCGGGCCGCGTCGGTGTCCTCGATACGGAACACGAAAGTGCCGCCGGTGTGACGGGCGTATGCCCAGTTGAACAGGGCGGTGCGGACCAGGCCCACATGGGGGTTGCCGGTCGGCGAGGGACAGAAACGTACGCGGACGTTCGCGTTAGCCACGCTTGATCACCTTGTTGGTGAGAGTGCCGATGCCTTCGATGGTGACGGCGACCTCGTCGCCGACGTTGAGGGGGCCGACCCCCGCGGGGGTGCCCGTGAGGATCACGTCGCCGGGGAGCAGCGTCATGGCCTCGGTGATGTTCACGATCAGATCCTCGATGGGGTGGATCATCTCGCTCGTACGGCCCAGTTGGCGCTGCTGGCCGTTGACCGTGCACTGGATCGTCAGGTCGGAGGGGTCGAGATCCGTCTCCACCCAGGGGCCGAGCGGGCACGAGGAGTCGAAGCCCTTGGCCCTCGCCCACTGCTTCTCGCGCTTCTGGACATCGCGTGCGGTGACGTCGTTGGCGCAGGTGTAGCCGAGGATGACGTCCTTGACGCGCTCGCGCGGGACCTCACGGCACATCCGGCCTATGACCACGGCCAGCTCGGCCTCGTGGTGCAGCTCCTGGGAGAAGGAGGGGTACCCGATTTCGTCGCCGGAGCCGATCACCGAGGTGGACGGCTTGAAGAAGGCGAACGGTGCGTCGGGCACCTCGTTGCCGAGTTCCTTCGCGTGCTCCGCGTAGTTGCGGCCGAAGGCCACGACCTTGTTCGGGAGCACCGGCGGGAGCAGCCTGACCTTGCTCAGCGGCAGCTTCGTACCGGAGAGTTCGAAATCCGCGAAGGGGATGCCCTTGATGATGTCGAGGACGAGCCC
The DNA here is from genome assembly GCF_014647675.1 of Streptomyces flaveus. Lineage (GTDB taxonomy): Bacteria > Actinomycetota > Actinomycetes > Streptomycetales > Streptomycetaceae > Streptomyces > Streptomyces flaveus. The sequence continues at coordinate 137,916 of NZ_BMPQ01000002.1, forward strand.
GTCGGTCGATCCAGGAGGGCTGTCGCCCTCGACCGCGCCGAACGCGACGTTGCCGTCGATGGAGAACCTGGCGATGCGCACGGGATCTTGCGCCCCTCTACTGAACCAGCCGGAGTATGACGCTCCAGGCTAACGCGGTAAGGAGGCGTGACCTTGCGCAATTACGTCCGGCGATCCCGGGAATTGGGGCAGGGCTCGTCCTCGACTCGGAGACCTACTGCTCGGCGCCCGCGCCGGCCGGGATGTCCACCAGGACCGTACGGCGGGGGTTGGCGGTCTGTGCGGGGAGCTCGACGGCGTGCTCCTGGTGTTCCCGCTGCTCCGGCATGCGCAGTTCGTCGGCGTCATCGAGGTGCGCCAGCGTGGTGCGCTGCGGATTGGCTATGTTGCGGAACATCATCGTCGTCTTCATGTGTGGTGTCTGACCCCGTCGTACGGGCGCCTTGACGCGGCCAACGGCCGTCGCAGAAGCGCGTGTTGTCGGATTTGCTGTGCCTGTAAAGGCATCAGGCTAAACGTCGGGTTCCCCGGGAAAGTTGTGAAGACCCCATGATCGCCGTGTGAGTTTCCTCACGAACCGTCCATCAAAACGGTCAATTCAGGCCGACTACTGACCCCAATAAAGCGGACATTGCCCCACTGAAGACATCATTCCGCTCCTGATCATCGCGACTGGGACACGTCTCGCGCACGAGCGGAACGCCGTATTGTGTCCGGTATGCGGGGGATCACTTTATACGACCCGTAACTCGCCCCTCACAAGGGGTCACGTAGGTCACAGCATGACCCATGGCCCTTGTTGGAGATCCGGCACTGTGCTGGAATTCCACGAACCGCCGTGGAATAGAACCGGCGCACAGGGGGCGCAACGCAGCGCCGCATGGCGGCGGGATAGGGGGAGCAGCGCCGGTCACCGGAGACCGACAGAAGGCGCATTGCGCCGGTACGACGCCGACACCGCCTCACCGTTCTGCGGAGAGGCGCCTGGTCCAGAGGTTGCGACGCTAGTGCAGGGACGTTTCAAGAGGGATGGCAGCGCTTCGGCGGAGCCGGAGCCGCACGGCGGGACCGACCGCGGTTCATCGCCCCAGCACGCCCAGAACCAAGGACCGGCACAGTCCGGTGACAGCGGTGAGCGCGGCTCGCGCCCCGGCCTGGCAGGCTCTTCGGGCGGCCCCGCCGCCTCGGCGCCCGCTGCCCCGGCTGCGAAGCCGAAGGGCCCCAGCGGCCCCGGCTCCCGAATAGCGCTGCGCAACTGGCGCATCTCCACCCGACTGGTCTCGCTGCTCGCGCTCCCCGTGGTCGCCGCGACCTCGCTCGGCGCGCTGCGCATCAGCGACTCCATGGACGACATCCAGCAGCTCGACAACATGAGGCTGCTGACCGACATGACCAAGCAGGCGACCGAGCTCGCCGCGGCGCTCCAGGAGGAGCGCGACAAGTCGGCCGGACCGCTCTCGCACAGCGCGGACGGGACCGACTTCGCGGTCAAGGGCGTACGCGACAAGACGGACCGCGCGCGTGCCGCCTTCACGGAGGGCTCGCGTGAGATCGACAACGCGGCCAACGACGAGACCCTCGACGGCGTCCGCGACAACGTCGTCTCCATCGTCGCCGAGCTGAGCCAGATCAAGAACATCCGCAACGACGCCTACACGGACCGCGCCAACTCCTCCCAGACGGTCGAGGAGTATCACCGGCTCATCGAGCGGCTGCTGGGTCTTTCGCAGGACATGGCGCAGGCGACCAGCAACCCGGAGATGATCCAGCGCACACGCGCTCTGGCCGCCTTCTCCTCCGCCAAGGAGTACGCGTCCATCCAGCGTGCCGTGATCGCCGCGGCCCTGCCCGCGACCGACAAGACGTTCGGCGAGCTCTCGGAGAACGACCGGCGGTACGCCCTCTCCGCGCAGGAGAACCAGGAGTCCGACCTCTCCGGCTTCGCCAGCGTCTACGACGGCAACGCGGCGGCCCTGACGAAGCCGATCGACGACGGCAGCCCGACCATCGAGGAAGCCGACAACTACGCGCAGCGCGTGCTCCGCCAGGAGGGCGGCCTGGAGCAGCGCGAGAAGCGCTCGTACCTGGACTGGATCGACGCCGACTCGGCCAAGATCCAGGAGATGTCCAAGATCGAGCTCACGCTGCTCAACCAGATGGAGCAGAAGGCCCGTGAGTTGCGCAACGAGTCCGAGCAGGAAGCGATCATCTCCGGTGCGCTGATCCTGCTCGTCCTCGGTGTCTCGCTCGTCGGCGCCTTCGTGGTGGCCCGGTCCATGATCCGCTCGCTGCGCCGGCTCCAGGACACCGCGACCAAGGTCGCCCAGGACCGGCTGCCCGAGCTGGTCAAGCAGTTGTCCGAGTCCGACCCGCAGGACGTCGACACCTCCGTCCAGTCGGTCGGTGTGCACTCCAAGGACGAGATCGGCCAGGTGGCCGCGGCCTTCGACGACGTGCACCGTGAGGCCGTACGACTGGCCGCCGAGCAGGCCCTGCTGCGGGGCAACGTCAACGCGATGTTCACCAACCTCTCGCGCCGCTCCCAGGGCCTCATTCAGCGTCAGCTGTCGCTGATCTCCGAGCTGGAGTCCCGCGAGGCCGACCCGGACCAGCTGTCCTCGCTGTTCAAGCTCGACCACCTCGCGACCCGCATGCGCCGTAACGGTGAGAACCTCCTCGTTCTTGCCGGTGAAGAGCCCGGCCGCCGCTGGACCCGCCCGGTCCCGCTGGTCGACGTGCTCCGTGCCGCCGCCTCCGAGGTGGAGCAGTACGAGCGGATCGAGCTGTCCTCGGTCCCGGCCACCGAGGTCGCGGGCCGCGTCGTCAACGACCTCGTGCACCTGCTCGCCGAGCTCCTGGAGAACGCCACCTCGTTCTCCTCGCCGCAGACCAAGGTCAAGGTCACCGGTCACGCGCTGCCCGACGGCCGCGTACTGATCGAGATCCACGACACGGGTATCGGCCTCTCCCCCGAGGACCTCGCGGCGATCAACGAGCGGCTCGCCTCGCCGCCCACCGTGGACGTCTCGGTGTCCCGCCGCATGGGTCTGTTCGTGGTCGGCCGCCTTTCGCAGCGGCACGGCATCCGCATCCAGCTGCGGCCGTCCGACTCCGGTGGTACGACCGCGCTGGTCATGCTCCCCGTCGATGTCGCCCAGGGCGGCAAGAAGGCCCCGGGCAAGCCGGGCCAGGGCGCGGGTGCCGGCGGTCCGGCCGCCGCGCAGGCCGCGGCCGGTGTGGCGGCGGCCCGTCGTGGCGGGGCCGGCAGCGGTCCCGCGCTCGGCGGGGGTGCTGGTGCAGGTGCGCCCGGTGGCCCCGGACGCCTGAACGCCGGTCCTCAGCGCGGGCAGGTCGCGGGCACGGGTCCGCGACCTGCGCTGACCGGGAGCGACCCGGGCGGTCGTCCGGGTGGGCCCGGCGGTTCGCGTGGGCCGCAGCCGCCGATGCCGCCCGCACCCCCGCAGGGCAGGCCGGCTCCGGCCGGTGCCGCGCCGGGTGCGCCGCAGGGTCTTCAGGCCGCGGGTACGGGTGCTCCGCAGGGCTTCGACGGTTTCGGTGACAGTGGTGGCCGCCAGGAGGCGTTCGGCGCCCGTGGTTCCGTACCGCCGCCGCGGCGCCCCGACAGCGGGAACGCCGAGCAGGGCCGTCATGCCGCCGGGCAGCCGCAGCTGCCGCCGCCCGGTGGTCCGCGTGCCGAGCTGCCCGGGGGCAACCCCAAGCCGCGCGTGAGCAGTTGGAGCGACGACAACGCGCAGCCGCCGGTCCCGCGCGACTCGATGGACGGCCCGCGCGGCCACGAGGAGCCGGACGCGACCTCGCGTATGCCGCGCGTGGACGGCCGTCAGGGTCCGGGCTCGACCGAGGAGATCCCCCGGATCGACGACCGCCAGGGTTCGAGCTCCACGGGTGAGTACGCCCGGCCGGACTTCGACGCCCCGCGGCCCGGTTCCGGTACCGGTCCATCCGACTTCGACATCCCGCGTCCCGGTCAGGGCACCGGCCAGTTCGTACGCCCGGACGTGTTCGGTCCGCCGAATCCTTCCGCCAGGCAGAACCCGCCCTCGACCGGCCAGTTCGCCCAGCCCGGCCGCGACGGCCGCCAGGACCAGCCCTCGAACGGGCGGTCACCGGCGTCCGGCTACAACGGTTCCCCCGCGGACCCGGGCGGCCGCGGCGAGCGCCAGGGCGGTGGCGACACCAGCCAGTTCGAGCGCCCCGGGACCAACGGGACGAACGGCGGCAAGCGCCCTCAGTCCCCGCAGCGCCCGCAGCCGCGTCGGCGCCCCTCGCTCCCCCCGCAGCCGTCGTATCCCCCGCAGCAGGAGCTCGAGGGTCTGCCCCCGGCGTCGGGTCCCGGCGACGGACGTACACCGCTGTACGACACCCTGGAGACCAACTGGTTCCACCAGGGACAGGACCAGGTCGAGGATCAGGACCAGGGCCGGAGCAACGGCTCCCGGACCGAGTCCGCGTCCACCACGTCCTCCATGTTCCCCCCGCAGGAGCCCTCCCAGGCTCCCGCGGCTCCGCAGCGCCCGGCGTCGGCCCCGGCTCCCGCCGTCACGTCGTCCTGGCGCGCTTCTCCCAATGATGAACTCGGCCGCCAGGCCGAGAAGGTGCGCCAGCCCACCGCGGGTGGCGTGACCGTCTCGGGTCTGCCGCGCCGGGTCCCCCGCGCGAACCTTGTCGCGGGGACGGCTCAGCAACAACAGCACCAAAGCGGTCCGCAGGTCTCGCGTGCGCCCGATGACGTACGCGGCCGGCTGACCAATCTTCGTAGGGGCATCCAGCAGGGTCGCCAGGCCGGTTCGGGCCAGACCGGCAGCTTCCCCAGCCCCACTCACCAGCAGGAGCGTTAGTTGAGCCAGATGAGCCAGGCAGCACAGAACCTCAACTGGTTGATCACCAACTTCGTTGACAACACCCCCGGGGTGTCCCACACCGTCGTCGTCTCCGCCGACGGACTCCTTCTGGCGTTGTCGGAGGGCTTCCCGCGCGACCGCGCGGATCAGCTCGCGGCCGTCGCCTCCGGACTGACCTCGCTCACCGCCGGTGCCTCCCGGATCTTCGAGGGTGGCACGGTGGCCCAGACGGTGGTCGAGATGGAGCGCGGCTTCCTCTTCCTGATGTCCATTTCCGACGGCTCCTCGCTCGCGGTCCTGTCCCACCCGGACTGCGACATCGGCCTCGTCGGATACGAGATGGCCCTGCTCGTCGACCGCGCGGGCGCCGTACTGACGCCCGACCTGCGGGCCGAACTGCAAGGCAGCCTGTTGCATTAGTTCCCCCCACGCACAAGGCAAGACCCACCGTCAGGCCGCCCGCTCCCCCACCGGCCCTCATCGACGGCACGACTAGACCGACTTGCTGTCCCGCTCGGAGGACTCATGACCCCGCCCACCGCCTCTCACGACCCGTACGCAGAGCCGTACGGGGACGAGGGCGACCAGCCGCTGGTACGTCCGTACGCGATGACCGGCGGCCGGACCCGGCCGCGCTACCAGCTCGCCATAGAGGCACTGATCAGCACCACGGCCGACCCGGCGCAGCTGATGGGGCTGCTCCCCGAGCACCAGCGCATCTGCCACCTCTGCCGTGAGGTGAAGTCTGTTGCCGAAGTCTCGGCACTCCTGTCCATGCCCCTGGGCGTGGCACGGATTCTCGTCGCGGACCTCGCGGAGGCCGGTCTCGTCGCCATCCACCAGCCCGGTGGCGACGAGAACGCCGGTGGCCAGCCGGACGTGACACTGCTCGAAAGGGTGCTCAGTGGACTTCGCAAGCTCTGACGGAGGCCGGACGACCACCTCCGCGAAGATCGTGGTGGCGGGTGGTTTCGGCGTGGGCAAGACCACGTTCGTAGGAGCCGTCTCCGAGATCAACCCGCTGCGCACGGAGGCCGTCATGACGTCCGCGTCCGCGGGCATCGACGACCTCACCCACACCGGGGACAAGACCACCACGACGGTGGCCATGGACTTCGGCCGTATCACCCTGGACCAGGACCTGATCCTGTACCTCTTCGGTACGCCTGGTCAGGACCGTTTCTGGTTCATGTGGGACGACCTGGTACGCGGCGCCATCGGTGCCGTGGTCCTGGTGGACACCCGGCGTCTCGCCGACTGTTTCCCGGCGGTCGACTACTTCGAGAACAGCGGGCTGCCGTTCGTCATCGCCCTCAACGGCTTCGACGGGCACCAGCCGTACACCCCCGACGAAGTCAGGGAGGCCTTGCAGATCGGGCCCGACTCCCCCATCATCACGACGGACGCCCGGCACCGGGCTGATGCCAAGAGCGCGCTGATCACGCTGGTCGAGCACGCACTCATGGCGCGTCTGCGCTAGCACACAAATCAGCCATGCCGTACGGCAGTTGTCGTAGAAGCCTTGGAGCCGGCTGTGTCCTTTGACACGGTCGGCCAGGCTGTTCATAACGTTTCGACAGAGATATTGCGTGGTATCAACACGCGTCGCGGTCGCATGGTGCCGCTGTGCTCACATCGGCCCCGCCTTTTGGCGGGGCTCGCTCTTTATGACCGTTTTATCTGGGGTTTACGCAGCCCGGAATCATCGGTTCCGAGTGTTTGGACGAGCACAGCCTGACGTGCTGGAATGCCTGAACTGCCCGGTAGCCGAGGGCTGGAAGACACACGCGGCACAACGTTGGTGCCGACGCCGAGAGGTTGTTGGTCGAGTGAGGCGAAGCAAGAACGGTCCCGAGCCGTCGGCACGGGGCAACTTCACCCCGCCGCCGCGCGGAGCGGCACCCGCACCCGTGCCCCGGAAGCCGGAGCCGACGGCGCCACCGGCGTCCAGCGGCAGTCGGCTGTCTCCGCGTAACTGGCGCGTACCGACCAGGCTGAATGCCATCCTGCTCATACCCGTGCTGGTCGGCCTGGTCATGGGCGGCTTCAACGTGAAGAGCTCGATCGACACCTGGAACGAAGCCCAGGACGCCGAGAAGATCGCGCAGATCGTGGCCTCCGCCTCGCAGTACGCCGCGGCCCTGCTGAACGAGCGCGACCTCACCGCCGAGCCGCTCCTCAAGGAGAACCCGTCCGCCGAGGACGACAAGCTCGTCAAAGACGTCCGCGCCACCACCGACCAGAAGGCCGACGCCTTCCACAAGTCTGTCGAGGGCATGCCCTCCGGATACGGCCTGGAGCGTCGCCTCCGCCTCGTGGAGGCGGCCGAGCCGACGCTCGCGGGCCTGCGCAAGAACGCGTACAAAACGTCGCAGGACCCGGTGAAGACCGAAGAAGACTACGTCGACATCGAGCACCTTCTGCTGGAGTTCTCGAACGAGCTGGGTCTCGGCACCGGCAACATCACCAGCTACGGCCGCACCGTGTACGCCGTCGCGCTGGGCAAGGGCGCCGCCTCGCTGCAGCGCTCCATCGGTATGCACCTGCTCGTCAGGCCCAGTGAGGACGAGGCCACGTACAACCGGCAGCGGGTCGCGTTCACCTCCTACGCCTACCTGGAGGGCATCGCCGTCCAGGAGTACATCTCCGGCGGTACGGCGCAGGACGCCGAGAAGCTCCGTACGGTCATGGCGCAGAAGACCGAGGAGGGCCAGCAGCAGGTCGCCGAGGCCGAGCGCCAGGCCGAGGCCGCGGGCCGCGAGTTCGTGGCCCCGCCCGCCATGGACAAGATGGTCCAGGGTGTCGCCGCGAGGACGCCCGAAGAGCTGGCCACGCAGGGCATCACCCCGGCGACCTGGATGGCCGCGTCCACCGCCAAGTTCGACGGCTACGACGAGATCGAGGCCGATCTCATCGACAGGGCCGTCGCCGACGCGGACCAGATCGCCTCCGACGCGCAGCGCGACGCCATCATCAACGGCGCGATCGTCATCATCGCCCTGCTCGCCGCGTTCATCATCGCCTCGCTCATGGCCCGCCAGATGAGCCGCTCGATGCGCCAGCTGCGCAACGCCGCCTTCGGTGTCGCCGAGCAGCGCCTGCCGATGCTGGTCGACCAGCTCTCGCGCACCGACCCCGGCCGCGTCGACACCCGGGTCGCGCCCATCCCGATCACCTCCACGGACGAGATCGGCGAGGTCGCCCGCGCCTTCGACCAGGTCCACCGCGAGGCCGTCCGGCTCGCCGCCGAACAGGCCCTGCTGCGGGGCAACATCAACGCGATCTTCACCAACCTCTCGCGCCGCAACCAGTCGCTGATCGAGGGCCAGCTGACCCTGATCACCGACCTGGAGAACAACGAGGCCGATCCGGACCAGCTGGAGAACCTCTTCAAGCTGGACCACCTGGCGACCCGTATGCGCCGCAACGGCGAGAACCTCCTGGTCCTCGCCGGCGAGGAGCCCGGCCGCCGCTGGGACCAGCCGGTCCCGCTGGTCGACGTGCTGCGCGCCGCCTCCTCCGAGGTGGAGCAGTACGAGCGCATCGAGCTCTCCGGCGTCCCGGAGGCCGAGATCCACGGCCGCGCCGTGACCGACCTCGTGCACCTGCTGGCCGAGCTGCTGGAGAACGCCACCACGTTCTCCTCGCCGCAGACCAAGGTCCGCGTCACCGCGACCCGGCTGCCCGACGGCCGCGTCATGATCGAGATCCACGACAAGGGCATCGGCCTCACCGCCGAGGACTTCGCGGACATCAACCACAAGCTGGCCAACCCGCCGACCGTGGACGCCGCGATCTCGCAGCGTATGGGCCTGTTCGTGGTCGGCCGGCTGTCCGACCGGCACGGCATCCGGGTCCAGCTGCGCCCCTCCGGCGAGCAGGCCGGTACGACCTCGCTCGTCATGCTGCCCGACGCGATCACCCACGGTGGCGGTGGCGATCACCAGCTCCAGGGCGACGAGTTCACCGTCTCGCAGATCATCCCGGAACAGCAGCAGCAGTCCTACCAGGGCGAGAACTTCCAGGGCCCGCCCATGCGCACGGCCGCCGAGCTGGGCTTCGACGACAGCCGGTACGCCGAGGTCCCGGACGACATACGTGAGCTGGACCCCGTCGGCCGCTCGCTGATGCGTGAGGAGCGCCGCGCGGCACTGGAGGCCCAGTCGCAGGACCAGCCGGAGCTCGAGGCCGCGTCCTTCCGCGACGACTACGACCGCGGACAGCCCGGGTACGACGACGGCCAGTCCGGCTACGACGGCAACCAGCCCGCCTACGACGAGGGCAGGCCCGCGTACGACGGCGCACCGACCGCGTACACCGGGCAGCCCTCGTACGACCAGCAGATGCCGTACGAGGAGCCGCAGCGCCCGACGTACGACGAGACGTACTTCCCGACGAACAGCGGCTATCCGGAACCCTCCTATGCGGAGCCGGTCCAGGAGGAACAGCCGTCGGCCCACGGGTCCCCGCAGGAAAGGTTCTCGCCGTTCGAAGAGCAGTCCTACCGGGACGACTGGCCGCAACAGGACGAGTACCGCAACGGGTACAGCTCCGAGTACGCTCCGGAAACGGAATCCGCGCAGGCCGCTGACGTGGCCGAGCAGGACCGCGTAGGCTTCGATCGTCCGGGACCGGCCCCCTCCGCCGCCCACGAGCTGACCGACGCCGGGCTTCCGCGCCGCGGTTCCCCCGCGACGAGCGGCCCGAGCGCCCGGCAGTCCGTGAGCCAGGAAGCGCCGGCCACCGCGGACAGCAACGGCAGCGGCGACTGGCGGTCGGCCAACGACCAGCGGTGGCAGCGCGCCGAACAGCTGAAGCAGCCCAAGGCGGGCGGGGTCACCTCCTCCGGCCTGCCGCGGCGGGTACCCAAGGCCAACCTGGTCGAGGGCACCGCGGAGTCGACCAACCAGGGCGGCCCACAGGTCTCCCGCGCCCCCGAGGACGTCCGGGGCAGGCTGAGCAACCTGCGCCGGGGTGTCGAGCGGGGACGTAACGCAGGCAGTGAAACGAACGGCCAGGCCACTAGGAATCAACACAGTGGTCCTGACAGCACCTACAACCAGGAGCGTTAGTGTGAGCCCGATGAGCCAGGCGGCGCAGAACCTGAACTGGTTGATCACCAACTTCGTGGACAACACCCCCGGGGTGTCCCACACGGTGGTGGTCTCCGCCGACGGACTCCTTCTGGCGATGTCCGAAGGCTTTCCGCGCGACCGCGCCGACCAGCTGGCGGCCGTCGCGTCGGGTCTTACCTCGCTGACCGCGGGCGCGTCCCGCATCTTCGAGGGTGGCAGTGTGAATCAGACGGTTGTGGAGATGGAGCGAGGGTTCCTCTTCATCATGTCCATTTCCGATGGTTCTTCGCTCGCGGTCCTTGCACATCCGGAAGCGGACATCGGTCTCGTTGGGTACGAGATGGCCCTTCTGGTGGACCGTGCCGGTACGGTTCTGACGCCCGATCTGCGTGCTGAGCTCCAGGGGAGCCTTCTCAACTAGCAGACAAGCGATACATTTTGGCGTCCCGTGCCCGTAAGGTTTCGGACACGGCTATCCAGAGTGATGGGTTACCGGCACAGTCGGAGGAGGAGAAAGTGGCAACACCCCCAGGCGGTTCGTCTTCGGGCAACTGGTCTTACGGTCCTGGCCAGGGCCGGGGCCAGGGTGACGGTTCGCAGAACCCGAACCGGTACAACTTCCCCTCCGCACCGAGCCACCGGCAGCACCAGCCGTACGCGCCCCAGGGCCCCCAGGGCCCTGGTCCCTCGCCGTACGACCAGCCGCCGGCCCCGCGCATCCAGCCCGTGCAGCCGCAGCGCCGCTCCCCTGAGTCGTCCCCCGCCGGGGGCTCGCACAACCCTCTGGTGCGCCCGTACGCCATGACGGGCGGCCGCACCAGGCCGCGGTACCAGCTCGCCATCGAGGCGCTGGTGCACACCACCGCGCAGCCGCACCAGATGCAGGGGCAGCTGCCCGAGCATCAGCGGATCTGCAACCTCTGCCGGGAGATCAAGTCGGTGGCCGAGATCTCGGCCCTGCTCACCATTCCTCTCGGCGTGGCCAGGATTCTCGTCGCCGACTTGGCGGAGGCGGGCCTGGTCGCCATCCATCAGCCCGGCGGCGACGAGAACGCCGGCGGTCAGCCAGACGTGACTTTGCTCGAAAGGGTGCTCAGTGGACTTCGCAAGCTCTAGCGGAGGGCCTTCCCGCTCCACCACGTCCGCGAAGATCGTGGTGGCGGGCGGCTTCGGCGTGGGCAAGACCACGTTCGTCGGGGCCGTCTCGGAGATCAACCCGCTGCGTACCGAGGCCGTCATGACGTCCGCGTCCGCGGGCATCGACGACCTCACCCACACCGGAGACAAGACGACGACCACCGTCGCCATGGACTTCGGCCGCATCACCCTGGACCAGGACCTGATCCTGTACCTCTTCGGTACGCCCGGCCAGGACCGCTTCTGGTTCATGTGGGACGACCTGGTACGCGGCGCCATCGGCGCGATCGTCCTGGTCGACACCCGCCGCCTCGCCGACTGCTTCCCGGCCGTCGACTACTTCGAGAACAGCGGACTGCCGTTCGTCATCGCCCTCAACGGCTTCGACGGCAACCAGCCGTACAACCCGGACGAGGTCCGCGAGGCCCTCCAGATCGGCCCGGACACGCCGATCATCACGACGGACGCCCGTCACCGCGCTGACGCCAAGTCTGCGCTGATCACGCTTGTGGAGCATGCGCTGATGGCGCGGTTGCGCTAGCCGCGCGGTGCACGAAGGGGGCGCCCTCTCCGTTTGGAGAGGGCGCCCCCTTTTGGCTTTAGAGCGGCTACCGGGCTGCCCCTACGGGTAGTTGGCCGCCTGCAGGCCGTATGTGGCTGGTCGCGCCCACGCGGCGGAGCCGCAAATAGACACAGCCCCGCGCCCCTTAGGAGGCCTGCGGCCTCCTTTCGGGCGCGGACCTTAGCGCCAGCTGTGTGGGGCTCGGAAGCCGGGCTCGCGCTCAAGGCGGCGCCAGCCGGCCTTGGTGCGGCCGCGGTGGGCCGTGGTCGTGGGAGTGGCGGCGGCGCGGGCCAGGAGGATGGCCGTGATGGCGGCGACTTCCTCGGGCTCGGCGTGGCCCTTCTCGACGCGAATGTCAGGGGTGCTCATGGGCGTAAGTCTCCGTGAGTGAGGTTTCCGCGGGGGGACCGCAGAGTTACTGCGGCGGGTTTCCGTGCTTGCGGGACGGCAGATCCGCGTGCTTCGTGCGGAGCATCGCCAGCGAGCGGATGAGGACCTCGCGGGTTTCGGCGGGGTCGATCACGTCGTCCACCAGGCCGCGCTCGGCCGCGTAGTACGGGTGCATCAGCTCGGCCTTGTACTCCTTGACCATGCGGGCCCGCATGGCCTCGGGGTCCTCGGCCTCGGCGATCTGCCGGCGGAAGATCACATTGGCGGCACCTTCGGCTCCCATCACTGCGATCTCGTTGGTCGGCCAGGCGTAGGTGAGGTCCGCACCGATGGACTGACTGTCCATCACGATGTAGGCACCTCCGTACGCCTTCCGAAGGATCAGCGAGATCCGGGGCACGGTCGCGTTGCAGTACGCGTACAGCAGCTTCGCTCCGTGGCGGATGATCCCACCGTGCTCCTGGTCGACGCCGGGCAGGAAGCCGGGGACGTCCAGAAGAGTGACGATCGGGATGTTGAACGCGTCGCACATCTGTACGAAGCGCGCCGCCTTTTCGCTGGCCTCGATGTCCAGGACACCGGCCAGGGACTGCGGTTGGTTGGCGACGATGCCGACCACCTGGCCGTCGAGCCGGGCCAGGGCGCAGATGATGTTGCGGGCCCAGCGCTCGTGGACCTCCAGGTAGTCGCCGTCGTCGACGAGCTCCTCGATGACCTTGGTCATGTCGTACGGGCGGTTGCCGTCCGCGGGGACGAGGTCAAGGAGGACGTCGGAGCGTCGGTCGGCGGGGTCCTCGGAGTCCGCGTGGGGCGGGTTCTCGCGGTTGTTCTGCGGCAGCATCGACAGGAGGTAGCGGACTTCGGCGAGGCAGGTCTCCTCGTCGTCGTACGCGAAGTGCGCGACACCGGAGGTCTCGGCGTGCACGTCCGCGCCGCCGAGGCCGTTCTGGGTGATCTCCTCGCCGGTGACGGCCTTGACGACGTCCGGCCCCGTGATGAACATCTGCGAGGTCTCGCGGACCATGAACACGAAGTCCGTGAGCGCCGGGCTGTAGGCGGCGCCGCCCGCGCACGGGCCGAGCATGACGCTGATCTGCGGGATGACGCCGGACGCCTTGGTGTTGCGCTGGAAGATGCCGCCGTAGCCCGCGAGGGCGCTGACGCCTTCCTGGATGCGGGCGCCCGCGCCGTCGTTCAGCGACACGAGCGGCGCCCCGGCGGCGATGGCCATGTCCATGATCTTGTGGATCTTCGTGGCGTGGGCCTCGCCCAGCGCGCCGCCGAAGATCCGGAAGTCGTGCGCGTAGACGAAGACCGTACGACCCTCGACCGTGCCCCAGCCGGTGATCACACCGTCCGTGTACGGCTTCTTGGCCTCCAGGCCGAAGCCCGTGGCCCGGTGCCGACGCAGCTGCTCGACCTCGTTGAACGAGCCCTCGTCCAGCAGGAGCTCGATGCGCTCCCGGGAGGTCAGCTTGCCCTTGGCGTGCTGCGCCTGGGTCGCCTTCTCGCTGGGCCCCGCCAGCGCCTGCGCGCGGATCTCGTGCAGCTCGGCCACTCGCCCGCGGGCGTCGGTGGGTTCTCCTGCGGCTTCTGGGGCGGAGGATCCGGCATCGTCCAAAACGGTCATGTAGCGACCTTACGAAGTCCACCTAGCAAAGCGGGCCGTCGACTCCTCACAGTCTCCGGGTCGTTTTCCTGGTACCCCTGAACAGAACCTGGGCGGCATGCGGGTCAACCACCAGCTCAGGGGCGGTCTGGCTTGTTGGGGTTCTACAAAGGGGGCTGCTGTGGCGTGCTGCACACTTCGCTCTGGATGACCGAGTTCTTGGCCTGGGCCTCCTGCACCTTGTCGACGTTTTCCAGGATGCCCTTGATGCTTCCCGGACCCTCGCCCTCGCTGTAGCGGGTGAGGGTCAGCAGGATCGCTTCGTAGAAGGCGTCGCGTACGGCAGGGAGCATCACGTCTGAGGCGTCCAGGCAGCGGGCGGTGTCTTTGGAAGTGAGCCGGTCGGCGATCTCGTGCTCGACGCCACCGTCCCCGGGGCGGACCTTGTTGTTGGCGGAGAATACTCCGGCCGAGTCCGCCCAGTCCCGCTGCCTGGACTCGGAGGCGAGTTCGCGCAGCAGGTTCCTGGCGCGGCCGCTATCGCTGAAGAGTGCGGCGAAGTCTCCGGTCACCTCGTGGGCCTTCACCCGGTAGGGGCCGCCGGGCAGCAGTTCGGCCGAGTCCGTGAAGTCGACATCCTTGTCGCTGTTCTCGCTATAGAAGAAGGGCGCGAAGGAGCCCTGATGCTCCAGCATGCAGGCATCCTTGCCGAACAGAAGCCCGTTGCCGTCGGTGGGCCCCCGATGGTCGGTGATCAGGGCTCGCTTGGCCAACCCCTTGTCGCCTGGAGTGAGCAGGTTGCCCCAGGCCTGCCAGGCGCCCTGCACCTCTTCCGAGTCCCACGGCAGCTGACCCCGCACCCACCGCTCATACACTTCGGGCCCTTCTCGTTGCAGCAACAGATCCTCGATCCAGTCGCTGCCGGGCCAGCCCGAGGGGCCGTCATCGCCCATGCCCATGCGCCAACTCTCCTGCGCTGGAGGCGACTTGGGCAGTTCAGTATCCTTGCGGTGCCAGACGATGCTCTTCAGGTCGGCCCTCAGCGGCACCCAGTACACCTCTCCTGAGCCTTTGCCGGAGGGCAGCCAAGGCGGGCCCGTACTCGCTCTTCTCAAAGTCGTCGTCGTCCAGCTTCTGGAGGCGCTCCTGGTGGGCGTACTCGGCGAGTTCACCGAGGCCGGGCATGATCACGATGTCCGGGGGCTCGCCCGCCTGCACCTGGGAGAGCAGCACCTCGCGCTGCGCGGCGGTGCCCTCGTACTCGTACGGGATGTCGAGTTCATCGAGGAGTTTCTTGAATCCCGTTTCCTGGGGGCCGGTCCAGGCGCCGAGGATGGTGACCTTCTCCTCGCTGTCCGTCTGGCCCGGCGCGGCGAGTTCGCAGCCCAACGCCGTGAAGAGCAGCGCGCAGATGAGGAGTACGGTGCGGAGCCTGGTCAACGGGCCCTCCAGTAGTCGGCGTTAAGCCTGCGGCCGATGCCGACGGTGGGCAGGACGGCGACTAGGGTGCCGCCGCCAAGCGCGCCGTAGTACACCGCGTCCTGCCACGCGTGGGCCTCGAGCTCATCACGTACGTGATTGGACCTGGTGGAGACGAGAGTCTGGGCATCCTCGAGCCCTTTGCGCCTGGCCAGGCCGGTGTTCGTTTCGCGCTTGGTCTGTTCCGCGACGGTTCTGATCTCGGTGAGCGTGGCACGAGCGTCGTCCAGGTGCCGCTGAGTGGCGGTCGTGGTCAGGAGCGGGACCACGGCGAGGGCGACGGTGAGTACGAGGGCACTGAGCAGCCAGGGGTTGTAGTCGCGGCCGCAGCGGTCGCGCAGTACCCACAGCGCGGACAGCAGCGTCAACGCGAGGACCAGTAGGGCGAGTTCGGCCACGGCCCAGCCGGTGTACCCGATGGCGCCCATCGTGGCGAGCCGCTCCGCGCGATTCATCTGCCGGTCCTGCAGCTTGTCCAGGCGCGGCACCAGGCCGACCTGTCGTAGCCACTGCTTATCTCGAACTGGCTGGTCTGCGGATAGCCCGGATAGCGCCGCGGCACCGGCAGACAGCGGGCGATCTCGGTGGGGGTGGGCGCGCCGAGGTCCAGGGCGGGCGCGGTGGGCGGGCTGTGCCGGTCGCGGCGCAGACGGGCCAGCCAGTGGTCGAGCCCGGGCACCGTGCCGAGCCGCGCGCCGAGCAGCTGTGCGGAGGGCCGGAAGTACGCGGAAGGCTCGGGCGGGTCGGACTTGCCGCGCAGGGCCCTGATCTCCCGCAGCGCACCGCGCAGTTGGCCGGCCATCTCCTGGGCGTCGGCGAAGCGGCGCTCGGGATCCTCACGGGTGGCGCGCTCGACGACCCAGCGGAAGGAGGCGGTGCCGAGCCCTGGTACGTCGTCGCCGACGGCCCAGGTGGCCAGCTCGCGCAGGGTGACGCCGACGGTGTGCAGATCATGGGCGACGGTGAGCGTGGCGGCGCCCTCCGCCTCGGGCGCCATGTAGCCGTGGGTGACGTGGGCGGGCGGCTCGCTCTGGCCCTGCTCGCGCAGCCCGCCGAGGTCGATGACCTTGACGCCGTCCTTGTGGTGCACGACATTGGACGGCTTCATGTCCCCGTACACGAACTGCTTCTCGCCCCCGGCGTGCAGATGACCGAGGGCTTCGAGGATCTGACAGCCGTACGCCGCGACATCCTCGATGTCGAGCACGAACTTCCCTCGCCGGGTCTCCTCCACAACCGCTTGGAGGGTGCGGTCGCCTACGTCGTCCATGACGATGTAGGCGCCGGTGACCTTGCCGGACTTGTCGCTGCGCGCGATGAAGTCACGGATCTGGACGATGCGGGGGTGGCGGATCGCGACCAGATTCCGGCGCTCCACGTCCGCCTTTGCGGCGCCGTCCTCCTCGTACCGGTTGAGCAGGCCCTTGACGGCGACGACGTCTCGGAGGTTGGTGTCGCGGGCGAGATAGACCCAGCCCTGACCGCCGTGCGCGATGGGCCCGATGACCTCGTACTTGTCGCCCAGCACATCGCCCCGAGTCAGTTCGGGCCGGTACGAGTAGCGCTCGCGGCAGGCAGGGCAGTAGCCCTCAATCGGCACCGGGCCCTCGGTGTAGGGCGGCACGAAGGCGGTGCCGCACTCCGCCGAGGAGCAGGTCATGCCGATACGCAGAGGGGACTGGGCGCTGATCAGGCGCTCCTCCGGGGCCCGAGGCTCGTGTTCGGGCAGGGCCAGCAGCTCCTTGGGGCCGAACTCCATGGGTTTTTCGGGGAGTTGGGGCAGGCCCGGGTCGTCCTTCTCGGCGCGACCGCACTCGGCGCAGTAGCCGGTGGGCAGGACGGCGCCGCCGCACGGGGCGCCGGTGAAGCGGCGGTGCGGGCAGGAGGTCATGCCTGCCCTCCGTGGGAGCGGAGGCTCGGGGGCACATGGGCGAGGATGTCAGCGCGCAAGGCCTTGATCAGCTTGCGCAGCCGCTTCAGCCGCTCCTGCGGATCACTGACGCCGTCGATCGCGCGGCGTTCGGTGCGGCGCAGATCGGCCACCTCGGACGCCGAGCCGAGCGAGCCGCTACCGACTATGTCCCGCCTGGTCGCGTGGTCGACCTCGCGTTCTTCCAGACTGGTGAGCAGCAGGTCCGCGTGGTCCTCGAGCGCCGGCGTCAGCAGTACGTCGCGGACTGCCGTCCAGCCGGTGCCGCCCTCGGTACGGAAGACGATCAGCAGCCTGAAGCCCAGCCTGCGCAGCCTGTCCAGGAGCTCTATCAACGGCCGGGGGGCGGGCTCCTGGTCCAGGCCGTCGACGACGACCGTGACGGGTCGTTCAGGCTCGCGCAGCACCACCGGGCCCGGACTGTGCCGGGTGCCGAGCAGCCAGTCCTGGTACGCCAGATACCGTCCGGCCGGGTACTTGATGTAATCCAGGGCGCCGCCGGCCCGGGTCTGCTGGAGCGGCCGTCCTGGTAGCGGAGCTCGGCGCGTTGCAGCAGAAACTGCAGCGTGCGGTCCGTGCCGCTGTCCGGAGGCACGATGGTGATCTTCACCGGATCCTCGTCGGGGTCGTCGAACCAGGTGTGCAGTCGGCGCTCGAAGCCGTGGTCCCAGGCATCTGAGCGGATCAACTTATCGACCGTGGGCGACAGTTCGGCAATGCGCTCGACGGGGATCAGATACGAGAAGGCCAGCAGGTTGTCCTCGGGCAGCGGCATCCCCCTGTCACCGCGCCAGCTGACGATCAGCCCGACCACCTTGGGTGGATTCTGCTCGTCCGGTCTGGTGCACACGGCAGCACCGCTGAAGCCCCGGCGGACGCCCCCCTGCGGTGGACGGCGTCCACCTGCACCCACTCCCCGCTCACGCCGCCGATCGTGCCGTGCAGGGACATGCCGTCCTCGAAGCCTTTCGCGTACCCCGTGGCGTACACCTGGAGTCCGGCCCACATCCGGGGCTCCAAGGTGGCGGGGCGTGCCTGCGGGCGCGGGCTCTCCAGCCGGAGTAACGCGACGTCCTCGCCCTGACCGTCGGGACCGGGCAGCCAGCCGCCCTCGGCGACACGTGCCGCCACCGGTTCGATCTCCCGGTTCTCAGCGAATTCACCCACATCACGTCGTCCGGGTCACGCACCACATGCGCACACGTCAACGCGGTGTCCGGGTCGATCAGCACACCCGCCCCGCACACCGGACCGTTCGCGTCCCCGCGTCGCAGCCGCAGTCTCCAGTCCGCCCGTAGCTCCCCCATGCCGCATCAGCGTACGCGCGTCGCACGGCCCGTCCCTAGACCCTTGACCAGGATTGATCGGCCAATGAGCGGAAGAAGGGCGGGAGATGACGAGGCAGGCCCCGGAACCGCTCGTTCCCCGCCGGGGCCACCGACGGTCCGGTGTCCCCCGAAAGGACGACCCGCATGAATGTCGCATGAATGTCGCATACGTCCGCGCACGAGTGTCCGTGTACATCCGCACGTGGATGTACACGTGCGAATACCCGCGTGCGACCCGGAATAGTTCTATGATGCGCCTGGTTGAAGATTAAACAGCCTCGGTGCAGAGCCGAGGCTCGTCCCCAAGGAGCCAGTCATGGGCCTGTTCGGAAACAAGAACTCCAGCGGCAGCACCGACACCGCCACAGCCACCGCCGCGACTCCCGACCTGTCCGCCCTCACCGGCGACTACGCCATCGACCCGTCCCACACCACCATCGGCTTCGTCGCCCGGCACGCCATGGTCACCAACGTCAAGGGCAGCTTCACCGACCTCTCGGGCTCCCTGCACCTGGACGGCAGCGACCCGTCCCGCTCGACCGCGTCCCTCGACATCAAGATGGACAGCATCGAGACCGGCAACGCCGACCGTGACGGCCACCTCAAGAGCGCCGACTTCTTCAAGACGGACGAGTTCCCGACGATGACGTTCCGCTCCACCAAGGCGGAGTCCCTCGGCGGCGACGACTACCGCATCACCGGCGACCTCTCGATCCTCGGCACCACCAAGCAGCTCTCCATCGACCTGGAGTTCAACGGCTCCGCGAAGGACCCCTTCGGCAACGAGCGCGTCGGCTTCGAGGGCAAGGCGGAGATCCTGCGCTCGGAGTGGGGCCTCACGTGGAACGCGGCGCTGGAGACGGGCGGCGTCCTGATCTCCGACAAGATCAAGCTGAACTTCGACATTTCGGCGATCAAGAACGCCGGCTGATCCTGCGGGGCCGGTCTCTCTGCGCGTTCCGTCACGTCCCGCCGCTCTGGGTCGGGCGGAACTCCTGCGACCATTTCGTGTGCGTAATGTGCAACAGCCGTACCCAGTACGGCTGTTGACGCACGATGAACCTTCCTGGCGACCCGGCATGGGGAGTCCAGGGAAGTCCAGTTCCAGGAGACGCAGTTGAGCACGAAGACGGGACCGCAGCACTACCCCGGTGCGAGCCGGACGCATTGGTACCAGGACGAGTACGGCGGCGACGCGATGGAGGTCAACGCCGTCGTCCTGCACACCACGGAGGGCCGCACCCTGCCGGACTACGGCGGCGGAGCCTCGGCCCCGAACCTCACGGCGGTACCGGACCTGGCGGCCAAGAAGCTCCGCTGGTACCAGCACTTCGACATCGAGACCTCGTCCCGCGCCCTGGTCAACGAGTCGGGCGGCGTGGAGACCAACGCGCTCAACGTCTGCCAGCTCGAACTCGTCGGCACCTGCGACCCGAGCACCCACGCCAAGTGGGAGGAGGCGGGCGAGTCTCACATCTACTGGCCGGAGGCACCCGACTGGGCCCTGCGCGGCGTCGCCCGCTTCCTGGCCTGGATGCACGCCGAGCACGGCGTACCGCTGTCCGGCCCGAAGGCGTGGCCCGCTTACCCGAAGTCGTACGGGAACGAGGGCGGGCAGCGGATGAGCGGCGCGGAGTGGAACGACTTCAAAGGGGTCTGCGGGCACACACATGTCCCCGAGAACGACCACGGGGATCCCGGAGCGATCGACTTCGCCCAGCTCATCAAGTACGCGAAGGAGGCGCCGGACGCGAAGGATGACGGGCAGGACGAAGACTGGACGGCGCGCTTGACCGGGGCTTTTCGGCGTTGGACGGGGGCTGATCGGTCTTAGCCCTGGACCGGCTGCCCTGGGCCCCGGCCATCCTGGGGCCCGGGTGATCCCAGCTCGGCGATCGCCTTCTCCAGCCGAGCGGCCCTGACCTCCGAAGTCCTGGCCTTCAACAGCCCCAGCATGACCTGATACTGCCCGGTCCTGCCGAGCCGCTCGAAGGCGTCCTTCGCGCGGGGATCGCGTTCCAGCGCGGCGGCCAGATCGTCCGGAACCGTGGCGTTGCGCTGCGACTCGTACGCAACCGCCCAACGCCCGTCCGCCTTGGCCGCCGCCACCTCCGCGAGCCCACGGGGCCGCATACGCCCGGCCGCCGTGAGGGCCTCGACCTTGCGCACGTTCACCATGGACCAGTCGCTGCGCGGTCGGCGCGGCGTGTACTTCTGCAGGAAGTACGTCTCGTCGTGGCGCCGACGCTGCCCATCGATCCACCCATGGCAGAGGGCCACGTCAAGGGCCTTCGCCACGGTGACGGTGGTCCGACCGGAGCCCTTCTTGGCGACCTTCAGCCAGATCCCGCGCTCATGCCCGGCATGCGCATCGAGCCAGGCGTCCAGCTGTTCCGCGGTGTCGAAAACCTTGATCTCCAGGCCGTCGAGAGTGTCCATGGGGACAAGGTAGGGCGAGTGTAGGTCAGCTTCCGTCCTATTCCCCTCTGTACAAGCGCTGCAGATCCACCAGGACCACCTCGCCCTTGGCCGCAGCGGCTCGCAGGTCATCCGTGAATCCCGCGCCGCTGTAACAGGTGAGCCGCACGGCTGACGTATCGGTCCCGCGCCCCGCGAGCAAGGACTCGACGCGACGCAGGCGGTCGAGATGCCCGACGCCCATGACCTGGTCCCACTTGGCCTCGCCGAGCGAGAGCAGGACTCCGTTGTCCTGGCCCACGGCGCCGCGTACCACCACGTCGATCTCGTGACTCGTCTGCGCCGCCGGATCGGGGACCGTGCCGTACGAAACGTCGATCGGCATGCCTCCGAAGGTCTCCGGTGCGGCGAAATGGGCGACCCATTCGCGGCAGATCTGTTCGAAGTGCGGACCGACGACGGCCGAGAGGAAGCGGGCTCGGGAGCTCTCCCAGACCTGGTCCGCCAGGCCTCGGTCCAGCAGGGGCAGCTTCGGCCGTGAGATGGCGTGGTCGAAGGCGATGAGCGGCTCGCCCACCCGGTAGACGCTGCGGTTCTTGCGGAAGGCGTCCACTTCGCGGCGTACGAGACCGCAGTCCTGGAGGACCGTGAGCGGGTGGGTGATATCGCTGGTGGGACGCTCCAGGCAGCCGGCGATGCCGCCGGCCGTGGCGTTGCCCGAGGCGAGTGCCGCCAGTACGGAGTGGTAGAGGGCCCGGTCCCGCAGGTCTGACTCGTCGGCCAGGAGGTAGCGGGCCTCGCGGTACAGCGGGGACCGGGGCGACAGGGCCGTACGACAGACCCAGGCGTCGAAGTCATCCAGATCGGCGGGGACGTCATCGCGTACGAACTCCTTGCGATACGCGGGCGTTCCGCCGACCACGCTGTGCACGAGCAGCGCGAGCCGGGGGTCGTCGATGCCCCAGAAGGCGGCGGCCTGGCGGAAGTCCAGTGGCTGGACGATGAGTTCGAGCCCGGCCCTGCCCCGGAGGGGAGACGTACCGCTGAGCAGTTTGCCCATGAAGGCGAGGGAACTGCCGCAGAGGAGGAGTCGGGTGCGGGACTGGAGACGCTCCGGGCGCCGAGGGCCGTACGCCACCTGCACGATGGAGGGCAGCGAGGGCGTTGCCCTGGCCAGGTACGGGAACTCGTCGATGACGACGGGCAGGGGCCGCTCCTTGCCCAGTGCGAGCAGCGCGTCGATGGCCTGCTCCCAGCGGTCGAAGCGCATGGGGGCGATGCTGCCGGTGTACTGGCCGAGCTCTTCGCCGAAGCGGCGAAGCGACTCGGCTTCCGTGGCCTCGTACGCACAGAAGTAGAAACCTCCTGCCGCCCGGGCGAGCGAGTCGAGCAGGAACGACTTGCCCTGCCGCCGTCGCCCGGAGACCACGGCCATGGTCGCCTCCGGGCCTTCGTCGGCAGCGAAGGCCGTCAGCTCGCTCCATTCCCAGTCGCGGTCGAACATGTCGGAGGGTTTGGGCAGGTCGCGGGTGGGTCGGCGCACGGTCGTCTCCAGTGAGCACTTAGGGAAGTACATTTCCCGGAAATACACTTCCCCTAACGACCATCAGGTGAGTCCGTCACTCTTCGCTTGTACGGGCTCCGGGAGCCGGGCGGCACGAGCGAGCCGTGAGTCAGGCGACGACCGGGTCCGCGAGCACCTGGACGAGCGCCCGGCTCTGCAAGCCCTCGGGATCGGGGCTGGACAGACCGGCCATGGTCACCAGTGCCTTCCACAGGGCCCAGCCGCGGGCTCGGCGCCAGGTGTCGTCGGGCAGGCCGACGGCCCCGCGGAAGACCTTCCGCTCATCACCCTCGAAGTACGTCCAGGCCATGACGAGGTCGCAGGCGGGGTCGCCGACGCCGGACGTGCCGAAGTCGATGACGGCGGACAGCGTCCCGTCAGTGGCGATCAGGTTGCCGATGGCGACGTCACCGTGGAACCACGTCGGTGGAAGCGGCCAGGCCGAGGTCAGTGAGCTCGTCCAGACGGCCTCACAGGCAGCGATGTCGACGACTCCCGTGAGCTTGCCGAGGGCGGCCTCGACCTGATCTCCGTAGGCACTGGGGTGGCACCCACGGAAGTAGGAATGGAGACCGGCGGCCGGTCCCTGCCGGACAGGGGCTTGACGGAGAGCCGACAGGAAGCCACCGAGGTCGCGGGCCAACCGGGTTCGGTCGAGGTCCGTCGCCGTCTCGACCGTGTCTCCCGGCAACCAGCGCCGCACCGACCACGGATACGGATAGCCCGCCGCCGGACGCCCGACGGCAACCGGCTCCGGTACGGGCAGCGGCAGGTGCCCAGCCAGGACAGGCAGACAGCGGTCTTCCTTCTCGACGGCGGCCACGTACCCCTCCGCACTCGGCAGGCGTACGGCCAGCCGATCGCCGAGCCGGAAGGTCCGGTTGTCCCAGCCCTGACGTGCCACGGGCTCGACCGGAAGGTCGCTCCACTCGGGAAACTGGTCCGAGACCAAGGTGCGTACGAGTTCCTCAGTGATGTCGATCACCGGTCCAGTCTGCGTGCCCTGTCGGCGCCTGGACACATGTTTTTCGTCAAGGTCCGGCTGTGGGGCGGCTGTTGGGCGCAGAGAAGCCATTCTTTCGTACCGCAAACTCGCACCACACGAGTTTCCCTCAGCGGTGGGCCCGGTGTAATTGAGTGGACCGAGGGCAGCGGGCGTAACTAACCTGCCCCTCATGTCCAGCCCCGAGGCGTCAAGACTCCGGCCACCGGCTCTCCGGTGGCTGTTTGGGATGTCGGGCTGAAGCTCCTCGATCGGCGATCAAAGATCGACGATTCACGTCACCCCTCACCGTTGCCGGAACGCCGTGCCGTCGGCCGTGTTCGTTTTCGGGTGTGCGGAGTTTTTCATGCCGTTTGGGCTGTATCTGTTGGGGCTTGCTGTCTTCGCTCAGGGGACTTCTGAGTTCATGTTGTCCGGGCTTGTGCCGGACATCGCGCGGGATTTGGGCGTGTCCGTTCCGGCTGCCGGGTCGCTGACCTCGGCGTTCGCTGTCGGGATGATCGTGGGGGCGCCGTTGATGGCCGTCGTGAGTCGGCGGTGGTCTCGGCGTGGGGCGTTGTTGGGGTTTCTGGGGACCTTTTTGGTTGTCCATGTGGTGGGGGCGGTCACCAGCGACTTCTCGGTACTGCTGGTCACACGGGTTGTGGGGGCCTTGGCCAACGCCGGGTTTCTTGCCGTCGCTGTTGTGACAGCTGTCGGGATGGTCGACGCGAAGGCCAAGGGGCGGGCCACGTCCGTGCTGCTCGGTGGCGTCACCGTCGCGTGTGTGGCGGGGGTTCCTGGTGGAGCGTTGCTGGGGCAGGCGTGGGGGTGGCGGTCGGCCTTCTGGGCCGTGGTCGTTCTGTCCGTACCGGCTCTGTTCGCGATTCTGCGGTCCGTGCCGGGTGGGGTTTCCGACGTCGCTCGTGTCAGTGTGCGCCAGGAAGTACGGGCGTTGCGAGGGCCTCGGCTTCAACTCGCTCTGCTTCTGGGCGCGTTGGTGAACGGGGCGACCTTCTGCACGTTCACCTATCTCGCGCCGGTGGTCACCTCGGTCACTGGGCTCGGGGCCGCGTGGGTGCCCGTCGTGTTGGCGCTGTTCGGGCTGGGGTCGTTCGTGGGCGTGAGTGTCGGTGGACGGATCGCCGATGTCCGGCCCGTACCGCTCCTCGTGGTCGGTGGAGTTGCGCTGCTGATCGGATGGAACGTGTTCGCGCTGTCCGCCGGTAATCCGGTGGCGGCGGTCGTGCTCGCCTTCGTTCAGGGCGCGCTCTCGTTCGCCGTCGGGTCCACGCTGATCTCCCAGGCGCTGTACGCGGCGGCCGACGCACCGACCCTGGCGGGCGGCTTCGCCACGGCGGCGTTCAATGTCGGTGCCGCGGTGGGCCCGTGGGTCGGTGGGGTCGTGATCGGAGCGGGGTTCGGTTATCGCTCGCCGCTGTGGGTGAGTGCCGGGCTCGTGGGTGTGGCCCTCGCCGTGGGAGTGACCGGCCGCCGGAGTCGGGCCGTTGCGGCTCCGGCGTCGCCGCCCGTGTGACCAACGGCGTCGAACAGTACGCCGCCCCGTCGTCCGCGTACGAGAATGCCCCGACGGTCCAGGCGCTCTCCGCGAAAAGCGTGACACTTTCCCGGAAAGTGTCACGCTTTTCGCAACTCACCTCCCGGCAGAGGGGATTGGCCATCAGGGTCTTAACCCGGTGCGGGACCAGTCCCTTCACCCGTAGCCTTCGGCCATGACCTGGCTGCCCTCGGACTTCGTCCATCCCGTACGTGTCGAGTTGCCCGGTGGGCAGTGCCTCCGGCCGATCAGTGGAGCCGACGCTCCGATCGACTATCCCGCCGTGATGAGCTCGCGGGAGCGGTTGTGGAGCATCTTCGGAGAGGCCTGGGGGTGGCCTGCGGACACCATCACGTATGAGGCGAACAAGGCGGATCTTGAGCGGCACGCGGCTGAGATCGCTGCGCATGAGTCGTTCAACTACGTGTTGTTCGACGCGGCGGGCACCACCGAGTACGGGTGCGTCTACATCGATCCGCCGGAGAAGGCGGGCGCCGATGCCGAGGTCTCGTGGTGGGTGGTGGACGACGCCGTCGGGACTGAGCTGGAGCGGGAGTTCGACGCGTTCGTGCCTCGGTGGATCGGGGAGGCGTGGCCTTTTGAGCGGCCGCGGTTCATCGGGCGGGATCTGACGTGGAAGGAGTGGCTGGCTCTGCCGGATGCCGGCTGACGCGGGTCGCTCGTGCGGGGTTTTCTTCCCCAGGCCCGCCCTTCCCGGCTGTATCAATGTGCGGCTCCGCCGCGTGGGGGATTCACCCCCGGACCCCCAGAAGCGTTTACCGCGCACCAAGACGTCGCTGCGGCGGGGACGGTGCGCCGCAGCGACCAGAAAGTGAGTAGACAGATGCAACCGACGTTCGTACTGGTCCACGGAGCCTTCGCGAACTCCTTCTCCTTGGCACCGCTCCAGGCCGAACTCGGCCTCCTGGGACACCGTTCGGTCGCCGTCGACCTGCCCGGCCACGGCTTCGGGGCGACCTTCACCCGCGCCTATCAGGCGCCGCAGGACCTGGACGGGTTCGCCACCGCGCCCGGTTCGATCAAGGGTGTCACGCTGGCCGACAACGCCGCGCACCTGATCGGGATCCTGGAACGGGCCAAGCGGAACGGCCCCGTGATCCTTGTCGCCCACAGCCGAGGCGGCGCCACGGCCACGGCCGCGGCCAACGCGCGGCCGGACCTGATCGACCGCATCGTCTATGTCTCGGCCTGGTGCCCGGTCGCTCTCGATGTCGGCGACTACTACGCCGAGCCGGAGATGGCCACGTTCGACGCCGCTTCCCTGGCCCTGGCGATGGCCGGGAACCCTGCCGAACTCGGCCTGCTCCGCGTCAACTTCCGCACTGCGGATCCGGACGCCCTCGCGGCACTCAAGGCGGCCTTCCTCGCCGACGGCACCGACGAGGAGTTCCTGACCTTCCTGAGCACCTTCCAGCCTGACGAGAACCTGGACGTCGGCACCTCCGCCGACCGGGCGCAGGCCGCGACCTGGGGGCGCGTCCCGAAGACCTTCGTCCGCCTGGCCGACGACGCGAGCATGCCGCTCGCCATGCAGGACCGGCTGATCCGCGAGGGCAACGAGCTGACGCCGGACAACCCGTACGACGTCCGCACTCTCGAGGGCAGCCACCTGAAGTGGCTGGTCGACCCGGCGCCGGCGGCCCGAGTCCTGGGCGAACTCGCCACGCTCATCCCGCGTCCTGGGGCGCCTTCGTGAGCCGTGGGCCCGGCGATAGTTGAGCGGACGGAGGGGGCGTGCGATCGAACGGGACGCCCCCGCCCGGGAATCGGACACCCGTGGCCGGAATTCGTGCCTTGTGGTGGCGTGGGCGGCGTTCTCATAATCCTCCAACAGAAATCACCAGCTCATGCCGTTGAGGGCGCGATCGTCTGTTACTTCTTTGGCATGTGCCTGACATGAATTTCTGGCATTCATCCCCAAACATCAATGCCCAACCCCCCACGGAAGGCATCAC
This sequence comes from Streptomyces flaveus, assembly GCF_014647675.1. Lineage (GTDB taxonomy): Bacteria > Actinomycetota > Actinomycetes > Streptomycetales > Streptomycetaceae > Streptomyces > Streptomyces flaveus. The sequence continues at coordinate 164,786 of NZ_BMPQ01000002.1, forward strand.
GTTGAAGAAGCTCCTCAAGGCGTTCAAGAGATGCGCGGTCCTCGGCGCCGCCGCCCTCGCGATCGTCAGCCTTCAGCCCGTCAGCGCCACAGCCGCCACCCCGCCCGTCGTCGGCGGAACCCGCGCCGCCCAGGGCGAGTTCCCGTTCATGGTGCGGCTCTCCATGGGCTGTGGCGGTGCGCTCTACACCCAGCAGATCGTGCTCACCGCCGCGCACTGCGTGAGCGGCTCGGGCAACAACACCAGCATCACGGCCACCGCCGGCGTCGTGGACCTGCAGAGCACGAGCGGCCGAGTCCAGGTGCGCTCCACCAAGGTCCTCCAGGCCCCCGGCTACAACGGCACCGGCAAGGACTGGGCGCTCATCAAGCTCGCCCAGCCCATCAACCTGCCGACGCTGAAGATCGCCACCAACAGCCAGTACAACACCGGTGACTTCACCGTCGCCGGCTGGGGTGCGGCCGTTGAGGGCGGGGGCCAGCAGCGCTACATGCTCAAGGCGACCGTGCCGTTCATCGACGACGCCACGTGTGAGGGCTACGGCGGTTTCTACAGCGACCTCGTGCCGGGCGAGGAGATCTGCGCCGGCTTCGAGGAGGGCGGCGTCGACACCTGCCAGGGTGACTCCGGCGGGCCGATGTTCCGCAAGGACAACGCCGGTGACTGGATCCAGGTCGGCATAGTCAGCTGGGGCGACGGCTGCGCCCAGCCGAACGCGCCGGGCGTCTACACGGAGGTCTCCACCTTCGCCTCGGCGATCGCTTCGGCAGCGGCTTCTCTCTGACGTAAGTCTCGTACGACGACGTAAGCCTCGTACGAACGTACGCGGGTCCGGCGCACTCTGCGCCGGACCCGTTCCCCTTGCCCTTTACGGGATTACGGGGTGCCTCAGAAGCCGCCCCCGAAGTCACCCCCACCGAAGCCGCCGTCACCGAAACCGCCCCCGAAGTCACCGGAGGAGAAGTCCGCGCCGGAGACGTCGCCGCCCTCGTAGCCGCCGCCTCCGAAGTCGCCGTAGCCGGAGCCGTAGGTGGCCGCGTACGAGGGGCTGGCCATCATCGAGCCGAGCATCGTGCCGATGAGGAGGCCGGGGAGGATGCCGCCGCCGAAGTAGCCGCCGGCCCAGGGGCCGTAGGCCGGGCCCGCCTCCCAGTACGGGCGGCGGCCGGAGTCGGTGTCGACCTCGCGGACGGCGGGTTCGAGGCCGTCGGCCAGGCGGGTGCGGTCGGCGGCGCAGACCGGGACCTCGCGGGGTGTGCCGCCGTCGGGTGTCCAGGTCGCGTCGGCGACCGACGGGCCGTGGCGCGGGTCGAAGAAGCAGGGGGCGCGGCGCGCGGGCGGCGGACGGCCCTCGCGGCGCGCGGCGAGCATGGCGAGCGAGAAGCGGCCGTCCTCCAGGGCCTGGGTGACGGCACGCACCTCCTCGGGGCGCTGCGCCGCGGCCATGAACGACTTGGCCTGGTCGTACGCGTCGAGGGCGCGCTCGTAGTCGGCGCGCATCGCGTCGTCCGCGCCCTTCTCGGCGGGGTGGAAGTCGAGCCGGTCGAGCTCCTCGCCGAACGCGGTGATGTCCTCGTCGACGACCACACGGAGCTTGTCGAGCGCGGCCTGCCGCTCCTCTTCCTTCTTGCGGCGGTTGCGGCGTACGAGCGTGTAGGCGCCCGCGCCACCGGCCGCGAGCACGACGCCCGTTCCGATCAGTACGCCGGTCGGGTCGCTGTCGCCGCCGTCGGTCCAGCTGCTGGGGGCGGAGCCGCCGACGTTGGCGAGGGCGCGGTCAGTGAAGTCGTCGAGCTGGGTCTCGGTGCTGCTCTCGCCCTGGACGCTGGTGACGAGGTTCCGCACAGCCTCATCCGACAGGACCGTCGAGTCGGCCTTCGCGTCGAACTGGTCACCGAGCCGGATCGCGTACAGGCCCGTGACACCGGTCGCCGTACGCAGGTTCCGGAAGAGGTTCTCCTCCGGGAAGTCGGCCGGGAGCACCGCGACGAAGACCGGCTTGTCGGCGTCCTCGATCTCCTTGGCCAGGGCTTCGGCGTCGGCTTTCGGCAGCTGCTCGGACATGGACGGGTCGACGTACACGGGGCTCTCCTTGAGAGCGTCCGCGACCGTCGAGACATCCGTGGCGGCATGGGCGCGCGTGGCCCCGACGGACAGCACCGCCAAGGCCGCGAACACGATCAGGAGTATGGAGAGTCCACGGTTCAGTGCGGCCTTCATACCTTCGAAGTTACTCCTGTGCGGCGCGAAGCGAGATGGGCGTGCACGCCGGGCGCACGCACGCCCATCCGCCCCCCTCACTCCGCGGGCTCGACCCCAGCCCGCAGCAGTCCGTACGTGTACGCGTCCTCCAGGGCCTGCCACGACGCGGCGATCACGTTGTCCGCCACGCCCACCGTCGACCACTCCCCCGCACCGTCCGACGTGGAGATGAGGACCCGCGTCGTGGAGGAGGTGCCGTGCTTGCCCTCCAGGATGCGGACCTTGTAGTCGACCAGGTCCAGCTTGGCCAGCTGGGGGTAGATCTTCTCCAGGGCCACGCGCAGGGTCTTGTCCAGCGCGTTCACCGGACCGTTCCCCTCCGCCGTGGCAACGATGCGCTCGCCCTTGGCGAAGAGCTTGACCGTGGCCTCGTTGGCGTGGGAGCCGTCGGGGCGGTCCTCGACGATCGCCCGCCAGGACTCCACCTCGAAGTACTTACGGACCTTGCCCTCCACCTCCGCCCGGAGCAGAAGCTCGAAGGAGGCGTCGGCGGCCTCGTACGTGTAGCCCTGGAGTTCGCGCTCCTTGACCCGCTCCACGACCCGGCCGACCAGCTCACGGTCGTCACCGAGGTCGACGCCCAGCTCTTTCCCCTTCAGCTCGATCGACGCCCGGCCCGCCATGTCGGAGACCAGCATCCGCATGGTGTTGCCGACCTGCTCGGGGTCGATGTGCTGGTACAGGTCCGGGTCGACCTTGATGGCGGAGGCGTGCAGGCCCGCCTTGTGCGCGAAGGCCGAGACGCCGACGTACGGCTGGTGGGTGGACGGCGTGAGGTTCACGACCTCGGCGATCGCGTGCGAGATGCGCGTCATCTCGGACAGCGCGCCCTCGGGGAGGACCTTCTTGCCGTACTTCAGCTCCAGCGCGGCCACCACCGGGAACAGGTTCGAGTTGCCGACGCGCTCCCCGTACCCGTTCGCCGTGCACTGGACGTGTGTCGCGCCCGCGTCCACCGCGGCCAGGGTGTTGGCGACCGCGCACCCCGTGTCGTCCTGGGCGTGGATGCCGAGCCGGGCGCCCGTGTCGGCCAGGACCGTGGCGACCACGGCCTGGACCTGGGCCGGCAGCATGCCGCCGTTGGTGTCGCAGAGCACGACCACGTCGGCGCCCGCTTCCGAGGCCGCCCGTACGACCGCCTTCGCGTACTCGGGGTTCGCCCGGTAGCCGTCGAAGAAGTGCTCGCAGTCGACGAACACCCGGCGGCCCTGGGAGCGGAGGTACGCCACCGTGTCGCGGACCATCTCCAGGTTCTCGTCGAGCGTCGTACGCAGGGCCAGCTCGACATGCCGGTCATGGGACTTGGCGACCAGGCAGATGACAGGGGCGCCGGACTCGAGGAGCGCGTTGACCTGGGCGTCCTCGGCCGCCTTGCCGCCCGCGCGGCGCGTGGCGCCGAAGGCGACGAGCTGGGCGTGCTTGAAGTGGATCTCCTGCTGGGCGCGGGCGAAGAACTCGGTGTCGCGCGGGTTGGCGCCGGGCCAGCCGCCCTCGATGAAGCCCACGCCGAAGTCGTCCAGGTGCCGTGCGATGGCCAGCTTGTCCGCGACGGTGAGGTTGATGCCCTCGCGCTGCGCACCGTCGCGCAGCGTCGTGTCGAAGACGTGGAAGTCGTCGTCGACGTGGGAAGGGCCGTGGTTCTCGTCGGTTGCGTCTGTCATCTCTACTGGCTCCTGTGTGGGATGCGGTCTACCGGAATAACCGGCTCCACCGCCCTCATGATCCCTCGCGCTCCGTCCCGGCTGCGGGTGGGCCGGGAAACAGAAAAACCCCTCGCGGATGCGAGAGGTCTGCGCGCGGGTCGAGGACGACGGTGTCCGCCCGTACGTGGTCGTACGGGGCGGTCACTGCGGACCGGCGCGCCTGCTGCCAATAATCGTGGCGAACGAGAGCACGGGGGCAGTCTGGCACAGACCGCCCCCGTGCTCATGTTTGTCTCAGAATGCGAGCGGGACGCTACTCAGCGCATGGTTGCGCCGGGTCCGGCGCGCTTCAGCGCAGATGGCGTACGTACGCGTGCTGATGGTCGTAGCTGTCGCCCGGCACCAGGTCGGCCGAGTACGAGCTGAACGCCACCCGGCGACCGTGCGCGTCGATCACCGGCGAGCTCGCCGAGTCGTCGTTCAAGCCGCCCTCGGTGTCGACGCTGACCAGCTCGGTGCGCCCGGTGCGCAGATCGCGTACGTACACATGGGTCTCGTAGTCGCCGGTGTTCGGGCTGGACGAGACGAACGCGAGTCGGCGGTTGTCGGCACTGAGCGCGGCGAACCCGGTGGACTCCGACGGGTCCGCCGCGTCGATCCGGCGCAGCTCACCGGTCTCGAGGTCGCGGATGAACACGTTGTGTGCGTTGTTGGTGTCGCCCGGCGTCAGCTTCGAGTCGAGCGAGTGGAACAGCGCATAACGGCCGTCCGCACTGAGGGACGAGTACTCGGACTGAGCGTCGGAGACCGCACCGTCCGGCGCTTTGTCGGCCTGCCACAGCTTCCCACTCGGTACGTCGCGGACGTAGATGTCACTCCAGTCGCCGCTGGAGGGGAACGGGACGAAGTACTGGTAGCCGACCCGTTCGCCGTCGGCACTGATCGAGATGTTGGTGACCGACCTGGGCCGGTTGGCGTCGGGCACCTGGCTGACCCTGACCGCGGTGCCCGTCTTGCGGTCGACCCGGTGGACACTGCCCCACGCGTCGCCCTGGACGGGTTCCGAGCGTCCCGCGACCAGGGCGACATAGCGTCCGTTCGCGCTGATCACCGGCGAGTTCGCGGTGTCGTATCCGGGAGCGATGTCTTCGATCCGGTCGACCACACCTGTCTTGAGGTCTTTCACGTAGACATGTGTCCGGCCATCCGTGTCACCGGGCACCAGGTTGGTCGCGTCCGAACTGAACGCCGCGTAGCGGCCGTTGGCGCTCAGCGAGAGGCTGGAGACATCGCCGTCGCTCTGGCCGCCGTCCGCGGCAGTGTTCACCCGGCGGGTCTCACCGGTTCTCAGATCTCGTACGAAGGCGTCCCGCGCGCCGTTCGTGTCGCCCGCGACGAGATTGCCAGCCCGCGACTGGAAGGCCAGATACCGTCCGTCTGCGCTCAGTCCCTCGGCCGTCGACCAGGCGTCCCCATCGGTGCCGTCCGGTGCCACGCTGGCCTTCTCGGTGCGCGGCACGGGCTGCGGCGCGGCGGACGCGGGCAGCGCGACGCCGGTGAGCGCGATGATCAGGGCAGCGCCGAGCGCAACCCTCCGTGCAGTGGTCATGATTCTCCCCGTGTTCCCCGTTGGTCGCTTTCTCCCCCGGCCCAGCGCCGAGGCCCACAGGGATACAAACTCACCAGCGGTACGGGGTCAATCGGACGGATTACGTACAACCTGGACGGTGCGTCAGGAGTCCGTGCGCGTCACGCGGACGGTGTTCCGGGACCGCGAACGACCGGTCCCCGCCCTCCAGTTGAGGAGAGCGGGGACCAACAAGGCTTCGGGTAAAGGCCGTCAGCCGAGGTTGTGCATCCAGCCGTGCTTGTCCTCGCTCACCCCGCGCTGGATGTCGAGCAGCGCCTCGCGCAGTTTCAGCGTGACCTCGCCGGGCTGTCCGCCGCTCTGCTGCCACTCGCCCGCGTGGCACTTGACCGTGCCGACGGGGGTGATGACGGCGGCGGTGCCGCAGGCGAAGACCTCGGTGAGGCTGCCGTTCGCGGTGTCGTCCCGCCACTGGTCGATGGAGACGCGGGCTTCCTCGGACTCGTAGCCGAGGTCACCGGCGACCGAGAGCAGCGAGTCGCGGGTGATGCCCTCCAGGATGGAGCCCGTCAGAGTCGGGGTGACGATCTTGTCGCCGTACACGAAGTACAGGTTCATGCCGCCCAGTTCCTCGACCCACTTGTGCTCGACGGCGTCGAGGTAGCAGACCTGGTCGCAGCCCTTCGCGGCGGCCTCGGCCTGCGCGAGCAGGGACGCGGCGTAGTTGCCGCCGGTCTTGGCGTCGCCCATGCCGCCGGGGACGGCGCGCACGCGGTCGTTGGAGAGCCAGATCGAGACGGGCTTCACACCGCCCGGGAAGTACGCGCCGGCCGGGGAGGCGATGACCATGAACAGGTACTCGTTCGCGGGCTTCACACCCAGACCGACCTCGGTCGCGATCATGAACGGGCGCAGATAGAGCGACTCCTCGCCGCCGTGCGCCGGCACCCATGCCTTGTCCTGCTGGACGAGCAGGTCACAGGCCTCGATGAACGTCTCGACGGGCAGCTCGGGCATGGCGAGACGGCGGGCGGACCGCTGGAAGCGTTCGGCGTTCTTCTCGGGACGGAAGGTGGCGACCGAGCCGTCCGGCTGCCGGTAGGCCTTCAGCCCCTCGAAGATCTCCTGCGCGTAGTGCAGGACGTTGGTCGCGGGGTCGAGGGAGAGCGGCCCGTACGGCGTGAGCTGCCCGTCGTGCCAGCCGCGGCCCTCGGTCCACTTGATCGTCACCATGTGGTCGGTGAAGTGGCGGCCGAACCCGGGGCTGGCGAGGATCGCCTCCCGCTCCGCGTCGGAGAGCGGGTGCGCGGAGGGCTTGAGCTCGATCGTGGGCGTCGTCATGAGTGGTTGTCCTTCACCGGTTTGTTTGTGACGGGCCGCGCTCACGCCCGTACCGACCGATGGCCAGTGCGAGGACGTCCGAGCATTCCCTTGATCCGCGGCTCCGCGTTCGATTATCTCGCGAGCGGAGCCGTGGAGGATATGGGTGTGAATGCGGCCCAGGGGATGATGGTGGCACCCGGTGAGGCATAGGAAAAGCCGCCGGGTGCGGAAGCGACCCGGCGGCTGGCGAGAGCGCGGCGGGTCAGCCGGCTACTCGTACGGCGAGCGCGTCGCCGATTTCGTCGGTCGTACGGGTCGTGGTGCCGCGCTCCGCGAGGTCGGCGGAGACGGCGTCCTCGATGCGGGCGGCCTCGGTCTCGAAGCCGAGGTGACGCAGCAGGAGGGCGACGGACAGGACGGTGGCGGAGGGGTCGGCCTTGCCCTGGCCCGCGATGTCGGGCGCCGAGCCGTGCACCGGCTCGAACATCGACGGGAACTCGCCGGAGGGGTTGATGTTCCCGCTCGCGGCGACGCCGATGCCGCCGGAGACGGCCGCGGCGAGGTCAGTGATGATGTCGCCGAAGAGGTTGTCGGTGACGATCACGTCGAAGCGCTCGGGCTGCGTGACGAGGTAGATCGTCGCCGCGTCCACGTGCATGTACTCGGTGGTGACGTCGGGGAACTCCTCGGCCACCTTGTTGAAGACGTTGGTCCACAGGTGACCCGCGAAGGCCAGCACGTTGTTCTTGTGGATCAGCGCCAGCTTCTTGCGCGGGCGGGCCTGCGCGCGGGCGAAGGCGTCGCGGACGACGCGCTCGACACCGAAGGCCGTGTTGACGGAGACCTCGGTGGCGACCTCGTGCGGGGTGCCCTTGCGGATCGTGCCGCCGTTGCCGGTGTACGGGCCCTCGGTGCCCTCGCGGACCACGACGAAGTCGATCTCGGGCTGGCCCGCGAGCGGGGTGGCGACGCCCTGCAGGAGCTTCGACGGACGCAGGTTGACGTGGTGGTCGAAGAGGAAGCGGAGCTTGAGCAGGAAGCCGCGCTCGAGAACGCCTGACGGGACCGACGGGTCACCGATCGCGCCGAGCAGGATCGCGTCGTGCTTCTTGAGCGCGTCGACGTCCGCGTCGGTGAGGGTCTCTCCGGTGGCGTGGTAACGCTTGGCACCGAAGTCGTACTCCTTGGTCTCCAGCTTCACATCCTGCGGAAGGACGGCGGAGAGCACCTTCAGGCCCTGGGCAACGACCTCTCGGCCGATGCCGTCACCGGGGATCACTGCGAGATTGAGGCTGCGAGACATATCGGCACCCTACTCCTCCGTCCCACGGGATGACACGAGACGTCCGCGATACGGACACGTATGTACGACCCACGTACGGCCCGTCCACGGCCCGTCGAGTGACACCGCATCGGCCCGTCGGTCTCCGTTCACCCAGAAGTCAGGCCTGTGTTGGGGCTCGCTGGGAAGTTCTCCCACCATGACTGTTCCACCCGGCGGGTCACCGCCCGAGCACCCCGTCCCGAACGTCGGCATCCCCGAGCAGCTGGCCCGCCGTATGAGCATGGCGGAGCAGCACGAGTACCTGCGGGCGAGACTGTCGCGGCGGGCGCTGGTGACCGCGGGCGCCTTCGCGGGCGCGGGGCTGCTGGCCGGCTGCACGGGCGAGGACTCGGCAAGCCCCGCGCGGACGACGTCCTCACCGGTGACGCATCCCGCGACCGGCCGCGTCCCCGGCTCCGTGGTCGCACCCTTCGGCCGCCATCTCGCCTTCGGCGCCGACCCGAAGACGCAGATGCGGATCTCCTGGCAGGTGCCCTTCGCCGTCAAGAAGCCCTATGTACGGGTGGGTTCGAAGCCCTGGGACCTGAGCCGCAGGATCGACGCCGAGGTCCGGGACCTCACCACCCCGTCCCTGTCGAAGAAGCTCCCCGCGGTCGAGCAGTACTACCTGCACGCCGCCCTCGACGGCCTCAAGCCCGGCACGACGTACTACTACGGCGTCGGCCACGAGGGCTTCGACCCGACGTCGGCCGAACGCCTGTCGACGACCGGCTCGTTCCGTACGGCGCCCGCGCGCCCCGAGCAGTTCGTGTTCACGGCCTTCGGCGACCAGGGCGTCAGCTACGACGCGCTCGCCAACGACCAGGTGATCCTCGGCCAGAACCCGTCCTTCCACCTCCACGCGGGCGACATCTGCTACGCGGACACGACGGGCCACGGCAAGGACTCGGACACGTACGACGCCCGCGTCTGGGACCAGTTCCTCGCGCAGACCGAGTCGGTCGCGAAGTCCGTGCCCTGGATGGTGACGACCGGCAACCACGACATGGAGGCCTGGTACTCCCCCGACGGCTACGGCGGCCAGGCGGCCCGCTGGTCACTCCCCGACAACGGCTTCGACCCGAAGAAATCGCCGGGCGTCTACTCGTTCACGTACGGCAATGTCGGCATCGTGGCGCTGGACGCGAACGACGTCTCGTACGAGATACCCGCCAACCTCGGCTACTCGGACGGGAAGCAGAGCGAGTGGCTGGACAAGCGGCTCGGGGAGCTGCGCAAGTCCGTTGATTTCATCGTGGTGTTCTTCCACCACTGCATGTACTCGACGTCGACGCACGCCTCGGACGGCGGCCTGCGCGACGCCTGGCTGCCGCTGTTCACCAAGCACCAGGTGGACCTGGTCATCAACGGGCACAACCACGTCTACGAACGGACCGACGCGATCAAGGGCGGCGAGGTCGGCAAGCGCGTACCCGTGGGCGCCTCGACGGATCCGACGCGCGACGGGACCGTGTACGTCACCGCGGGCGGCGCCGGCAAGGAGCTGTACGGCTTTCCGGACGGGGTGAAGGACAGCTACGAGGGGAAGGTGAACGACCGGGAGTCGGTCGACAGCTTCCGCTGGACCAAGGGGAAGTCGGAGAGCCCGGAGACCGTGGAGTGGTCCCGGGTCCGCTACACCGGCTTCTCGTTCCTCGCGATCGAGGCGGAGACCGGCTCGTCCGCGAAGCTCAAGGTGTCGGCGCTCGCGCAGAACGGCGGGCGCGTCGACTACTTCGAGGTGCGGCGCGGGAGTTGAGACCCGCGCCGCACCACTTACGGGCGGCTCCCGGAAGGTGGGGGCTCAGTGGCCCATCGAAGGTTCGGGGCTCAGTGGCCCGTCGCGCCGCCGTTGTCCCTGCGGTCGAGGGCGCGCTGGAGCGCGGCGGCGGCGTTCTTACGGTCGGACTCGCTCGTACGGGAGACGTGACGGACTCGGCGGCGGACGGTCGTCTCGGCCATGGGAAATCGACTCCTTATGACAGCACGGAGTGCAGAAGGGGTTACGAGACGCCGGGTGGGGCGGGGAGCGGTGCCGCAGGGGTTGCCTGCCTAGGGCTCCGGCTCACGACCGCCATTCGCTTGATCGAGCGAGACGTTCGGCTCCTACAAAGCTAAGCGAGGACGGAGCGTCTGTCTCCACAATTACTTGGGCTTCCTACTATCTGAGACGGCGAAATGGGTCACACCCCGCTGACCTGCGACGATGCCTGATCCGGTCAGAGCACGTCGCCGTCGCGCCAGTCGAAGACAAGTTCGTACGCGGGGTCGAGCGCACCGGCGGAGGCAGGGCGGAGGAAGAGCCAGACCTCCTCGTCCGGGAGGTGCACGATGCCGTCCGGGCCGAGCGCGTGGATCCGTCCCGGCCACTCCTGCCAGCCGCGACCGGCATACAGACCCTCGCCCTCGTACGTGGCGGACAGCGCGCCGAGTGCGTACGCGCGGTCGATGACCCCTTCCAGGGCGGCCATGACCCGGCCACCGAGCCCTTGGCGCCGGACGTCCGCGCGGACCGCAACGCCCTCGACGTAACCGGTGCGCAGCGAGCGGCCGTGGTGCAGCACCCGGCGCTGGATCACCGCGCCGTGTGCGGCGAGACCGGTGTCGTCGTGTACGAGGGCGTGGACGCCACCGAGCGTGTGGTCCCAGTCCTCCTCGCTGAAGTCGCCTTCGAAGGCGTCGTCCAGGAGAGTGCGGACGGCGCGGAGCTCTGCGGGGGCGAGATCGGCCGTGTGAGCGGTACGCAGTCGGAGGGTCATCGCGTCAGTATCGCGGGGGCGGCGGGTGCGGACGGCTCGCTTCGGGAGCACCATGGGGAGTGGAGCGGTTCGCGATTCCGGCTTCGGCTTCGGCTTCGGCTTCGGGAGGGAGACCCGATGACCACCGCACTCCCGCGTACGCGTGTGATGACCCAGCACCGGTTCGGCGGACCGGAGGTTCTGGTGATCGAGGAGCGGGAGCGGCCCGTTCCAGGTCCGGGTGAGGTGTTGCTGAGGGTGCGTGCGGTGGGGGTCAACGCCCTTGACCGGCTGGTGCGTTCAGGGGCGGCTCCGGTCCTCGGGGAGCCGCCGTTCACATTGGGTGTCGACGTCTCCGGCGTGGTTGAGGCGACCGGTGAGGGTGTCACGCTCTTCCGCCCCGGTGACGAGGTCTTCGGCAAGATCCCGGCCGGCGGCTACGCGGAGCACGTCACCGCGCCGGCCGAGCACTTCGCGGCCAAGCCCACGACACTGGACCACGTCCACGCGGCAGCCGCGCCCACGGCGACGCTCACCGCCTGGCAGGCCCTCGTCGACCTCGCCCAAGTCGCCCCGGGCACACGTGTGCTGGTGCACGCGGCGGCGGGCGGTGTCGGCCACGCGGCAGTACAGCTTGCCAAGGCAGAGGGCGCGTACGTCATCGGCACGGCGCGCGCCGACAAACACGGCTTCCTGTACGACCTCGGCATCGACGAGGCGGTCGACTACACGGCCACGGACTTCGCCACCGCCGTACACGACATGGACGTGGCCCTCGACCTGATCGGCGGCGACTACGGCCCGCGCACGCTCAACACCCTGCGTCCCGGTGGCCTGTTGATCTCGGCGATCCCCGGCGACCTCGGCCTCTCCCCCGAGGACGTGGACGCCCGAGGCATGCGCTTCGCGGTCGTCCAGACGGAGCCGTCGGGCATCCGCCTGGGGAAGATCGCCTCGCTCCTGGCGAGCAATCGCCTGCGTATCCACGTGGAGGCGGTCCTGCCCTTCACGGAGGCAGCCAAGGCCCATGAGCTGAGCGAGTCCGGACACGTCCAGGGCAAGCTCGTCCTCACGCTCCCGGACTGACGCCTTCCTCCGGTCACCTCCCACGCTGAAGGTCCGGTCTCTGTACTGAACCATTCGTCAGCAATCCGATGTCTGATGCTGTCAGACTTCTTGACACTCCTCAAGAGCCCCTTCACCCTCACAGTCATCCGATGTCTGTGACAGGAGGGGTTCTACATGGCGGTCCAACCCCGGGCCCGCACCATCGTGTTGACGCTCTGCTCCGCACTGCTTGCCACGGCCACCACGGCGCTTCCCGCTCGCGCCGAGGCGCCCGCGGCCCCCGCATCCTGGGAGGTACGCGGCCCACACGGCTCCCCCACGGCCGTGGTGGCTCTCGACGACGGCCGGCCGACGCTCACCGTGAGACGCGCCGGCCGCACCGTCCTCGAACCGTCCCCGCTCGGCCTCGTCACCGAACAGGCCGACTTCTCCAAGGACTTGACCTTCACCGGCCGCAGCGACCGCACGATCAACGAGCGCTACACCATCCCAACCGGCAAGTCCCACAAGCGTGTTGCCCGGATGACCGAGTCCCGCTTCCGCTTCCGTACGGCCGACGGCGCCCGGCTCGACCTGCTCACGCGTGTCGCACCGGACGGCGTCGCCTACCGCTACGTCCTGCCGGGCGACCACGGCGACGTCGTACGCGAGGCCTCCGCCTTCACCTTCCCCGCCACGGCCGAGGCCGTCATCAACCGCTATCGCGCGGACAACGAACTCCCCTTCATCCGTTACGAGTCGGCAGCCGCCGCGCCTGAGGGCACGTACTCGATGCAGGCTCTCTTCAAGACGGACGGCGGCTACGCCCTGATCGCCGAGTCGGACCTCACCGGCAGCTACGCGGGCGCCCACCTCACCCACGCGGCCAACTCGCCGACGTACGGCGTGAGTCTGTGGAACGACGAGCCGGTCCAGGCGTCCGGCCCGCTCACCACCCCCTGGCGCGCGATGATCACAGGTGACCTGGCGACCGTCACCGAGTCAACCTTCACCGACGACCTCGCCCCCAAGTCCCGGGTCCGCGACACCTCCTGGGTCAAGCCGGGCGCGGCGCTGTGGACCTGGCTGGCCGGCGGCAAGGAGGCCGGGCAGAGCCTGGAGGCGCAGAAGAAGTACGTGAACTACGCGGCCGAGCGCAAGTGGCCGTACGAAGTCGTGGACGCGGGCTGGTACTTCAAGCCCGGCGAGTGGGAGGTCATCGACCCGGACTGGCAGACGAACAGCTGGATGCCGGAGCTGGTGCGCTACGGCAAGGAACGCGGCGTCGGCATCCACGTCTGGCTGCACTACACCCTCCTCACCGACCCCGTCGAACGCGAGAAGTGGCTCTCCACGCTGGAGAAGTGGGGCGTCAAGGGCGTGAAGATCGACTTCATGGACTCTGAGTCGCAGGAGCGGATGAGCTGGTACGACGACGTGCTGAAGGACACCGCGAAGCATCACCTCATGGTCAACTTCCATGGCTCCACGATCCCCAAGGGCATGCAGAGGACCTGGCCGCAGGTCATGACGCTGGAGGGCGTCGGCGGCGAGGAGAAACGCAACAACACGGCCGCGCAACTGGCCGCGCTGCCCTTCACCCGCAACGTCATCGGCTCCATGGACTTCACCCCGGGCGCCTTCCACCGCCCGTTCCGCCCCAACGTCCAGTCGGACGCGGGTGAGCTGGGCCTGAGCGTGCTCTACGAGTCCGGCATCCAGAACCTCGCCGGCACTCCGGAGTCGTACGACGCCCGCCCCGAGGCCCGCCGCTACCTGGAGCAACTCCCCACCGGCTGGGAGGACACCCGCCTGCTCACCGGCGACCCGGGCCGCTCGGCGGTGCTGGCCCGTCGGTCTGCCGACGGTCGCTGGTTCATAGGCGGTACGTTCGCGGGTGCGGCCCAGAGTGTGGACGTACCCCTGCGTCTCGGTGCGGGCAAGTGGCTCGTGGAGACCGTCACCGACGGCCCGTCGGGGCTGGTCCGGGAGCCGCACGTCGTCCACGGCGGCGACACACTCACCGTCCCGGTCGTGACGGACGGCGGCTTCGCGGCCCTTGCCTGCCGCTGGTCCCCGGGCCGCACGACCTGCGACCGCTGACCGGGCCGACCGAACACCGATACGACACCGCCCCCGCTCCGGAGTCCCGGAGCGGGGGCGGTAGTTGAACCCGTGCGGGATCAGCCCATGTGCGGGTACGGGTAGTCCGTCGGCGGGACCAGGGTTTCCTTGATGGCTCGGGTGAGGGTCCAGCGCTGGAGGTTCTGGGGGGCGCCGGCCTTGTCGTTGGTGCCGGAGTTGCGGCCGCCGCCGAAGGGCTGCTGGCCGACGACGGCGCCGGTGGACTTGTCGTTGATGTAGAAGTTGCCGGCCGCGTAGCGGAGTTTCTCCGCCGTGTACGCCGCCGCCGCGCGGTCGTTCGCGATGACGGCGCCCGTGAGCGCGTAGTCGGACACCGACTCCATCTGGGTCAGCATCTCCTCGTACTTCTCGTCGTCGTAGACGTGCACGGCGAGGAACGGGCCGAAGTACTCCGTCGTGAAGACCTCGTTGGCCGGGTCGGAGCACTCGACGACGGTCGGGCGGACGAAGTAGCCCACCGAGTCGTCGTACGAACCGCCCGCGACGATCGTGCACTTCGGGTCCTCGGCGGCCCGGTCGATGGCCGCCTTGTTCTTCGCGAAGGCGCGCTCGTCGATGACGGCGCCGATGAAGTTCGACAGGTCGGTGACGTCACCCATCTTGATGCCGTCGACCTCGGCCGCGAACTCCTCCTTGAAACCGGCGTTCCAGATGGAGGCCGGGACGTACGCGCGGGAGGTCGCCGAACACTTCTGCCCCTGGTACTCGAAGGCGCCCCGGGTCAGCGCGGTCTTCAGCACGGCACGGTCCGCGGAGGGGTGCGCGACGAGGAAGTCCTTGCCGCCCGTCTCGCCGACCAGACGCGGGTACGTGCGGTACTTGTCGATGTTCGCGCCGACCGTCTTCCACAGGTGACGGAAGGTCTTCGTCGAGCCCGTGAAGTGGATGCCGGCGAGGTCGCGGTGGTTCAGGGCGACCTCGGAGACGGCCAGACCGTCGCCCGTCACCAGGTTGATGACGCCCTTGGGCAGGCCCGCCTCCTCCAGCAGCTGCATCAGCAGGACGGCCGCGTGGGTCTGCGTCGGGGACGGCTTCCACACGACGACGTTGCCCATGAGGGCGGGCGCGGTCGGCAGGTTGCCGGCGATCGCCGTGAAATTGAACGGCGTGATCGCGTAGACGAAGCCCTCCAGCGGGCGGTGGTCGAGACGGTTCCAGACGCCGGTGGAGTTGGCCGGCGGCTGCTCGGCGAGCAGGTCACGGGCGTACTTGACGTTGAAGCGCCAGAAGTCGATCAGCTCGCAGGGGGTGTCGATCTCGGCCTGCTGCGCGGTCTTCGACTGGCCGAGCATGGTGGAGGCGGCCAGCGTCTCGCGCCAGGTCGTGGACAGCAGCTCGGCGGCGCGCAGGATGATCGCGGCGCGGTCGTCGAAGGACATCGCGCGCCAGGCGGGCGCGGCGGCCAGGGCCGCGTCGATCGCGTCCTGCGCGTCCTGCTGCGTGGCGTTGCGGAAGGTGCCGAGCACGGCCTTGCGGTTGTGCGGCTGCACGACCTGGAACGGCTCGCCGCCGCCCATCCGCTTCTCGCCGCCGATGGTGCAGGGCAGGTCGACCGGGTTCTCGGCCAGCTCCTTGAGCTTGGCCTCCAGGCGGGTGCGCTCGGGAGAGCCGGGGGCGTAGCCGTGCACCGGCTCGTTGACGGGGGTGGGGACCTGGGTCACAGCGTCCATGAGGTTCCGAACTCCTTAACTGAGCGGTGGGGTCAGCCCTTGGTGATCATCGAGCGGGCGAAGAAGCGGAGGTTCGCCGGCTTCTCCGCGAGACGCCGCATGAAGTAGCCGTACCAGTCGGTGCCGTACGCCGTGTAGACGCGCACGCGGTGGCCCTCGGCGGCGAGCCGGGTCTGCTCCTCGCCGCGGATGCCGTACAGCATCTGGAACTCGTAGTCGTCCAGTTTGCGTCCCACGCGCCGGGCCAGCTCCTGGGTGATGGCGATGAGGCGTGGGTCGTGGGACCCGATCATCGGGTAGCCCTCACCCTCCATCAGGATCTTCAGGATGCGGACGTACGCCTTGTCGATCTCGGCCTTGTCCTGGTACGCGACCGACGCGGTCTCCTTGTACGCCCCTTTCACGATACGCACGCGGCTGCCGTTCGCGGCGAGACGGCGGGCGTCGGCCTCCGTGCGGAACAGGTAGGCCTGGATCACGCAGCCGGTCTGCGGGAAGTCCTTCCGCAGCTCCTCGTGGATGGCGAACATCGAGTCGAGGGTGGTGTGGTCCTCCGCGTCCAGCGTGACGGTGGTGCCGATGCGGGCGGCGGCCTCGACGACGGGGCGGACGTTGGCGAGCGCCAGCTCGTGACCGCCGGGAAGCGCCTGGCCGAAGAGGGTCAGCTTGACCGACATCTCGGCCCGCTCGCCCAGGCCGAGGCCTTCGAGGTGGTCGATCAGTCGCAGGTACGCGTCGCGCGCCGCCGTCGACTGTTCGGGCGTGGTGATGTCCTCGCCGACCACGTCCAGGCTGACCTCAAGGCCACGGTCGGCGAGGTGCTTGACGACCGGTACGACGTCGTCGACCGTCTCACCGGCGATGAACCGCTCGACGACCGGCTTCGTCACCGGGGCCGCCGACACCAGTCGGCGCATTCTGTCGCTGCGCGAGGCGGCGAGAATCACGGGTCCCAACACGGGGCAACCTCCACAACAGCGACCAGCAGGGGGGCCGTAACCACACGTTCGCGGGTGAACGGTGCGGCGACGGCGCGGAGAACCACCGTGAAACTTAAGGATCCCTCCGATCGTGGGCCATCGACAGACGTCACGCATCCGTGCCCTGGATCTCAGACATCTGTATGAAGGGCGTGGAAAATGCGGGAGAATGCCCGAGTGACGCAGGCGAAAGGCGAGTACCAGGAGCTGGTCGACGAGATCTCGGAGCTCCTCGGCGCCCCCGCGACGCTGGAGAACCGGGACTTCGAGCTGATCGCCTTCGGCGCGTACGACAGCGACAGCGAGATCGACGAGTCCGCCCTCGATCCCGTGCGGACCCGCTCGATCCTCACGCGCCGTTCCACCACGGCGGTCCGCACCTGGTTCGAGGGCTTCGGCATCGCCCGGGCCACCGGCCCGGTCCGTATCCCGCCGACACCCGAGGCGGGGGTGTACCGGGGGCGGGTGTGCCTTCCGGTACGTCATCGGGGGCTCGTCCTCGGTTACGTATGGCTGCTCGCCGACGAGCCGGGCCCCACCGAGGAGCAGCTCGGCGCGGCCATGGAGGTGACCGCCCGGATCGGCGACCTCCTCGCGGACGAGGCCCAGGCGGGCGCGGACCTGACCCGTGAGCTGCGCGCCGTCCTGACCGCCGAGCGCGGCTGGCCGCGGGACATGGCGGTGGCGGAGCTGCGTACGGCACTCGGCATACGCGGCGAGGGCCTCCACACGGTGGTCTGCGTGACCCCCTGGCCGTCCGCCGACCCGGACGACGCGCCTTCGGTCCGTACGATCCCGGGGGCGACGGCCCTGTGCACGGTCCCGTGGGGCACCACCGGCCAGAGCCTGGCGCTACTGGTGCGGCTGCGCTCGTCGACGGTGCTGACTCCGGCTACTTCGGCGGCTGCGCGGCTGCTGAGGGAGGCGGAGGGGATGGGAGGGGGGTCCGGCCTGGCGGCTGGAACGCGGGGGGCTTCCGGAGGCCGGGCGGACGGGGCGCGGGAGGCCTCGGGAGGCCCGGCGGCGGGAATCGCCGCACCCCGCAGCGGCCTCGCCGAACTCGGCGCCGCCTGGCACGAGGCCTCGGCCGCGGCCGGCGCGGCCCTGGCCGAACCCGGGCTCGGCCCGGTCGCCGAGTGGGCCTCCATCGGCCCGTACCGTCTGCTGACGGCTCTGCCCGCGGAGGCGGCCCACGACCCCGTCGTACGCCCCCTGCTGGACCCGGCCCACCGTGAACTGGCCCGCACCGCCGAGGCGTTCCTCGACTGCGCGGGCCAGGCGGGCCGCACGGCAGCCCACCTGGGCATCCACCGCCAGACCCTCTACTACCGCCTCTCCCGCGTCGAACAGCTCACCGGCCTGGACCTGGACGACGGCGAGGACCGCCTGCTCCTGCACATGACGCTGAAGGCGCAGCGTCTCTGAGCCCTACCCGCGTCGGTCTCAGGCCAGGGACTCGAAGTACGCCTTCTGCGCGGGGTAGTAGTCGTCGAAGTCCGGGCGGGGCCCGTCCGTGCGGGCGGCGGTGAGCATGTCCAGGTAGTACTCCCAGCCGGGGCCGGTCGAGCCGAGATCCTCCGTGGAGGTGAGGTGGTGGACCAGGCGGAGTTCGGT
The DNA here is from genome assembly GCF_014647675.1 of Streptomyces flaveus. Taxonomy (GTDB): domain Bacteria; phylum Actinomycetota; class Actinomycetes; order Streptomycetales; family Streptomycetaceae; genus Streptomyces; species Streptomyces flaveus. The sequence continues at coordinate 183,120 of NZ_BMPQ01000002.1, forward strand.
GGTGCCGTCGGTCTCGGCCAGGAGCAGTTCAAGGGACCAGACGCCGGCCTCGTCCTCAGTCGTGACGGCGAGCCGGTGCGGAGGTTCGCAGGCCTCGATGCGCATCGGCATCCAGGGCGCCGACTCCTCGAAGGCCATCTGCGCCTCGATGGTGCGGCCCGGCGCCGCCTCGCCGCGCCACGGCCCGAACCAGCGTGCCGTGCGCTCCGGCTCGGTGACGCTCGCCCAGACGTCGTCGACGGGGGCGCGGTAGGTGCGGGTGAGGATCAGGTCGTATCCAGTCGGCGTGGGTACGAGCCGCCCGGTGGGTGTGGGTTCCGAGGTCGTGCCAGTCATGCCGTGTCCTCCCTGGAGTGGTGCGCGGTGTCGGCGGGCTCCGCCCGGCCGCGGTCCCGGCGTGTGCGGTGCACCTCGGTGTCAAGGGCGGCGAGGCGCGTAGCCCAGTCCGGGCGCCGTTCGTCGAACTGGGTGAGCCACGCGGCCAGTTCACCCAGCCGGGAGCGGACGAGCGAGTAACGCCGATGCCGTCCGACCTGCTCGTCCCGCACCAGGCCGCTCTCCCGCAGCACCCGCAGATGACGGCTCACCGCGGGCCGGCTGATGGTGAACCGCGCGGCGATCTCGCCCGCCGTCAGCGGGGCGTGGCGCAGCATGACCAGGATCTCCCGGCGCACCGGATCGGCGACCGCGACGGCCACCTCGGTCAGTTCGTCCACGACTGAAGCGTAACCCGTAGGTTACGCGTTGAGCCAGAGGCGGGCCCGAGGTCGGCCAGAGGTTGAAATTCGGACGGGATTACTGAAAACGATTGTCATCATGCTACGGTCAGGCATACGTCCCCTTGACCACCCCTTTACCGGAGGGTCCCGTGCGTCTGCCCGCCCGCCTTCTCCCCGTGTCCGCGGTCGCCGCCGCCTCCGCCCTGCTCACCGGCTGCTTCTCGGGGGCCGCCTCGGACAGCTCCGCCGAGGGCGGCGAGAAGCGGGTACGCGTCGCGCACATGCAGCCGCCGCGCTCCGGGCTCTCGCCGCTGTCCGACGATGCGTTCAAGCTGTCCCGCTGGTCGACCGCCGAGACGCTCGTCAAGCTCGACGCGGAGGGCGACGCCGAACCCGCGCTCGCCACCAAGTGGCAGCAGAACGGCAAGACCTGGACCTTCGAGATACGTGACGGCGTGACCTTCCACGACGGTACGAAGCTCACCGCCGAGGCCGTCGTACGCTCGCTCACCGAGGCCGCCGGCGCCTCCCCCAAGCCCCGCATCCTCGACGGCGTGGACCTGACCGTGAAGGCCCAGGGCGACTCGGTCGCCGTCACCACCGGCACCGAGGACCCGCTCGTCCCGCAGCGGATGAGCTCGCCGCAGCTGTCGATCCTGGCGGCGAAGGCGTACGAGGGGAAGACGGTCAACCCCGTCGGCGCGGGCACCGGTCCCTTCGAGCTGAAGAAGGTGAACGGCACGTCCTCCGCGTCCCTCGACCGCTACGACGACTACTGGGGCGGCAAGGCCAAGTCCCCCGGAATCGACGTGAAGTTCGTGCCCGACGGCACCGCCCGTGCCGCCGCCCTGCGCAGCGGCGAGGCCGACGTCGTCGAGGCGGTGCCGGTCTCGCAGGCCGCGCTGCTCGAGGAGGACCAGATCACCGAGGTGCCGATGCCGCGCACCAACACCCTGTACCTGAACACCTCCGAAGGTCCTTTCCAGGACGCCGCGTTGAGGGCCGCCGCCCACGAGGCCATCGACGCCGAGTCGATCGTCAAGGGCGTGTACGAGGACCGCGCCGACGTCGCCGAGGGCCTGCTCGGGCCCGCGCTGCCGTGGGCCGCCGACCTGCGTACGCCGGTCAAGCGCGCCAAGGCCGGCGACCCGGCCGGGAAGACCATCACCATCGGTACGTTCACCGACCGCGCCGAGCTGCCCGAGGTGGCCCAGACGCTGCAACAGCAGCTCCAGAAGGCCGGGTTCAAGGTGAAGCTGGACGTCCGCGAGTACGCGAACATCGAATCCGACGCACTGGCGGGCGAGTTCGACGCGTTCATCCTGTCCCGAGCGACGATCCTCGACTCCGGTGACCCGGCCGCGTACCTCTACAGCGACTTCGGCTCCAAGGGGTCCTTCAACATCTCCCAGCTCTCCGACAAGACCGTCGACGCGGCTCTGGACAAGGCCTCCGCGACCAAGGCCGGTGACGCGCGCCGCAAGGCCGTCATCGAGGCGGAGGCCGCGGTGCTCGCCACCGACGCCGCCATCCCCATGCTGCACGAGCGGGTCATCCAGGGCGACGCGGCCGGTGTCGTCGATGTCGCGCACGATCCGCGGGAGCGTGAGCTGATCACGAAGGACACCTACGTCAAGTGACGCTCGTGGCACGCCTGTTGAAGGCGGCGAGAACACCGGGCAGCCGGGCCGGACTCACCCGGCTCGGCTGCCTCGCGGCCGTCCTCGCCACCGTCGGACTGCTCCCCTGGCTCTCCGGCCGCGACCCCGCGCTCACCGTGCTGCGCGCCCGGTCCGCCGAGCAGGAAGCGACCGAGGAGGCGCTGGACGCGATCCGGGAGGATCTCGGACTGGGCGCGGGTCCCCTTTCCCTGCTGGGGAATTGGGCCTCCGGACTGCTCCGCGGCGACTTCGGCACCTCCTGGGTGTCGGGCACCGACGTACTGCCGTCGGTGGTGGCCGGGCTCCAGGTGTCGCTGTCCCTGATGGGCGCCGCCCTCGGCGTCGCGCTGCTGGTCGCCTGCGCCCTGGTCGCGCCCGTGCTCGTACGCGCCCGGGGGTCGGCAGGATCGTTGGCCGCGATGCTCGTCGCGCTGCCCGAATTCCTGCTCGCCACGCTCGCGTTGCTGGTGGGCGGTGTGTGGCTGGGCTGGCTGCCGACCTCCGGCTGGGTGGGCCCGCAGTACATGGTGCTGCCCGCCCTCGCCCTGGGCATCCCCGCGGGCGGTCTGCTCGGCCGTCTGGTCGCCGACGCGCTGCCCGCCGTGCTCGAGGAGCGGTGGGTGGAGCTGTGGCGGGGTGCGGGGGTCAGTCAGGCGCGGATCTCGGCCGCCGCGCTGCGGCGTGTACTGCCGCCGCTGGTACCGCAGTTCGGCATGGTCGCCGTCGGTCTCACGGGCGGGGCGGTCGCCGTGGAGGTCGTGTTCGCGGTGCCGGGCATCGGGCGTACGGCGCTGGGGGCGGCCAAGTCGCAGGACCTGCCGCTGCTCCAGGGTTCGGTCCTCGCGCTGCTCACGCTGGGCCTGGTCGCGGGTGCGCTGGCGGCCCTCGTACGGCGCCGGCTGCTGGGCCCGGCGCTGCGGGACGCGGGGCTGACGCTGCCCGCGGCCCGTCCGGTCCGGGCGCATCCGGCCGTTCCGGTGGCACTCGGGGCAGTGCTGCTCACTTGTATCGGCTGGGGGCTGCTGCGCGACCCGTACGCCGTGGACACGACCGCCCGCCTCCAGGCGCCGTCGTGGGCGTACCCGCTCGGCACGGACGGGCTCGGCCGTGACGTGCTGGCCCGGCTCGGGCACGGGGCGGCGTCGACGGTCGGCACGGCCGCCGCGGTCTGCCTGGTCAGTCTGCTCCTCGCGCTCGCCCTCGGCTTCCTGCCGTCCGTGGCCGCAGGCTCCTCGGACATCGCCAACGCGCTGCCGCCGGTGATCGTCGGCATCCTCGTCGCGGCGGCAGCGGGCCCCGGCACGGGCGGCGCGGCGCTCGCCGTGGCCCTGATCTCCTGGCCTCCGCTGGCGGCCCACGCGGCGGCACTGGTGCAGGAGGTGCGCGCCTCGACGTTCCTGCACGCCCAACGGGCCATCGGCGCAACGCCGTTCTGGATCCTCACACGCCACGTCCTGCCCTCCGTGACAGCCCCGGTCGCCCGCCACGCCATCCTGCGCCTGCCGGGCATCGCCCTGGCCCTGGCCTCCCTCGGCTTCCTGGGCCTCGGTGCTCAGCCGCCCGCTCCGGAGTGGGGGCTGCTCCTTGACGAGTCCCGCGCGTATGTGGAACGGGCTCCGTGGGCGGCGCTGGCTCCGGCGGTCGCGCTGGCGGTGATGGCGGGTCTTGCGGTGTCGTTGGCGGCTTATGCGGAGAGGGATGCGGGGGGTGCTGGGGGCACGGCCCGGACTGGTTCGGCTTCGGGGCGGGGCCGGTTCGCTGTCGCCTTTGCCTCGTTCCGTTCCCCCAAGGAGTCCGCCCAGGGATCCGTCAAGGAGTCTCTCAAGGAGCCCGTCCGATGAGCACGCCGAGTACACCGAGTACTGAAGTCCTCCTCTCCGTACGGGACTTGCGCATCTCCTTCGGCGCCGTCGAAGCGGTACGGGGCCTCTCCTTCGACGTACACGAGGGCGAAGTCCTCGCCGTGGTGGGCGAGTCGGGCGCGGGCAAGTCGCTGACGGCGCGGGCGCTGCTGGGCATGCCGCCGCGCGGGGCGACAGTGACGGGGAGCGTACGACTGGGCGCGGACGAACTCGTCGACGCCCCCCGCTCCGTACGCTCCGCCCTCTGGGGCCGCCGCGTCGCCCTCGTCCCCCAGGACGCGCTCTCGGCCCTCTCCCCCGTGCACCAGGTGGCCGATCAACTCGCCGCCGCCGTACGGTCCGTGGACCGCGTCTCCCGCAAGGAGGCGCGGGCCCGTGCGGTGGCCGCGCTGGAGGAGGTCGGCATCGCGGCGGACAAGGCGCGGGCGTATCCGCACGAGTTCTCCGGCGGCATGCGTCAACGGGCGGTCATCGCCATGGCGATGCTCCACCAGCCGGACCTGGTCATCGCCGACGAACCGACGACGGCCCAGGACCCGGAGACGCAGAAGCAGGTCCTCGACCTGCTGGCCACCAGGACGGGCGCCGCCGGCGCGTCCCTCGTCCTGGTCACGCACGACCTCGCGACGGTACGGGAGCACGCGGACCGGATGGTGGTGATGTACGCGGGGCGGTTGGTCGAGGCGGGGCCGGTGGGTGAGGTGTTCGCGCGGCCACGGGCGCCGTATACGGCGGGGCTGTTGGCGTCGGTGCCGGAGGCGCACCCCGTCAGGAGCACAGGACTCCGACGACTCCCCGCAATCGCCGGAGCTCCGCCCGTCCCCACCGACCTCCCACCCGGCTGCGCCTTCGCCCCCCGCTGTCCCCTGACGGACGCCACCCGCTGCCGTACGGAGCAACCCGAACCCGAGACCCACGACGGCCGCACCGTCGCCTGTCACCGCTGGCGCGAACTGCCCGACAACCCCGCCGAGTTGTTCCTGGAAACCGTGTGAGCCACGTGAGCGATGTGAACCCCCTCCTGGACGTACGCGACCTCGTCGTCCGTCACGGCACCCGCACCGTCGTGGACCACGTCTCCTTCGACATCTCCCCCGGCGAGACGCTCGGCCTCATCGGCCCGTCGGGCTGCGGCAAGTCGTCCACCGCCATGGCCGTACTGCAACTGCGCCGCCCCGACAGCGGCGAAGTCTGGTTCGACGGGCAGGAGTTGACCGCGATGGACGAGCGGCGGCTCCGGCCGCTGCGGCAGACCATGCAACCCGTCTTCCAGGACCCGTACGGATCGCTCAGCCCCCGCCACCGGATCCGCGACGCCATCGCGGAACCCCTGCACGTACAAGGGAGTTGGGACCGCACAACCGGCCCCGCCCGCGTGGCCGAGCTGCTGGAGCGGGTCGGCCTGGACCCGACCCACGGCGACCGCCGCCCGCACGAGCTGTCCGGCGGACAGTGCCAACGCGCCGGTATCGCCCGAGCGTTGGCCTGCGAGCCCAAGCTCCTGATCCTCGACGAACCGGTCTCCGCCCTCGACCCGTCCCTGCGCGCCGGAATCCTCAACCTCCTGGCCGAACTGCAGGAACGCCTGGGCCTGGGCTACCTGTTCATCTGCCACGACAGGGCGCTCGTACGCCACTTCTGCGACCGTGTGGCGGAGATGCGGGACGGCCGCCTCAGCTCTTCGTAGCCCTGGCCGCCGCGGCGATGACCTGGCGCAGCCCTTCAGCGAGCTGCTCCGCGCCGGGTGCGGTCTTCGGGTCGAAGGTCCACTGCGCGATCAGACCCGTCATCAGGGTCACGTAGAACATGCCGAGGGTGTCCGCGGTCTCGTCTGAGACGTCCTCCTCACGCCCGCCCATGAGCATCGGAATCAGCCCGCGCGCGGCCTCCCGCTGCGCCAGAGCCAGGTGATCGCGCACCTCGGGCATCTGGTCACCCATGGCCAGGGCCTCCACGCTGAGGTGCCAGATCGAACCCGGCTCCCGCATGGTGCCGATGATGTTCGACCACACCCCCTGGAACCGTTCGAGGGAGCCGGGCTCGGTATCGCTCAGGGCCGTCCCGTCCCCCTCGAAGGCGTCACCCATCCCCTCGACCAGCGACACGTAGGCCTGCGCCAGCAGCGCGTCCTTCGAGCCGTAGTGGTAGCCGATCGAGGCCAGGTTGGTCCCCGACTCCTTGACGATGTCGCGCGCGGTCGTGCGCGCGAACCCCTTCGCCAGCAGGCAGCGCTTGGCGCCTTCGAGCAGATCCTCACGGTGTCCCATGCGGGCCACCATACTCCGATCCATACGACCGTCCTATACGGCCGATTTACACAATCGTTCTAGACAAACGTTTAATACGCTCGTACATTGCTCGGCATGACGAATCCGACGAGCACGACCACCGACCCCGCGCCCCTTGCCGGCCGCCGCGAATGGTTCGCGACCGGTGTCCTAATGCTGCCGCTGCTCCTGGTCTCGATGGACGTCTCCGTCCTCTACTTCGCGATCCCGGACATCAGCGCCGACCTGGAGCCGTCCGGCACCCAGCAGCTGTGGATCTTCGACATGTACGCCTTCGTGCTCGCCGGACTGCTGATGACGATGGGCTCGCTGGGCGACCACATCGGCCGTCGCAGGCTGCTCCTGATCGGCGCGGCGGCCTTCGGCGCGGCCTCGCTGGTGGCGGCGTACGCGAACAGTGCCGAGACGCTGATCGCGGCCCGCGCGGTGCTCGGCATCGGCGGTGCGACGCTGATGCCGTCGACGATGGCGCTCATCCGCACGATGTTCACGGACCAGGCTCAGCGCGCCAAGGCGATCGGCCTGTGGTCAGGCGTCATGACGGCCGGCATCGCACTCGGCTCGGTGATGAGCGGCTTCCTCGTCGAGCACTTCTGGTGGGGCTCGGTCTTCCTGGTGAACCTGCCCGCGATGGTGATGCTGCTGGTCCTCGGCCCGATTCTGCTCCCCGAGTCCAGGAACCCGGCGCCAGGCCGCTTCGACCTGCTGAGCGTGCCGCTGTCCATGGCCGCCGTCCTGCCGGTGATCTACGGCCTCAAGGAGATCTCCTCGGAGGGCTGGAACGTCCGCTACGTCATCTCAGTGACCGTCGGCCTGCTCTTCGCCGCCCTCTTCGTCCACCGACAGCGCACCATCGCCTCCCCGATGATCTCGCCCACCCTCTTCCGCGGCCGCGGCTTCGCCCCCGCCGTCTCGCTGAACCTGCTCTCCATGTTCGCGATGATGGGCTCGGCGTACTTCACCACGCAGTACCTCCAGTCGGTCCTCGGCAAGAGCTCCATGGAGGCCGCGCTGTGGGGGCTGCTGCCCAGCACAGCGGTCGGGATCGCCGCGCCGGTCGCCGCGCAGCTGGTGCAGCGGGGGGCGAACCGTGCGCACGTCGTCGCCGGGGGCTTCGTGGTCGCCGCCTGCGGTTACGGGATGCTGACCGTCTCCGGTACGGACTCGATGTGGCTGGTGCTGGGCGGAGCCGCGGTCATCGCCTCCGGGATCGTCGTCGTGATGTCACAGATGATGGACCTGGCGCTGAGCACCGTACCGGTGGAGAAGGCCGGCACCGCCTCCTCGGTCCTGGAGACCGGCGCGGAGTTCGGCGGGGCGCTGGGCATGGCGGCTCTCGGCTCCATCGGCACCGCGGTGTACCGCGACGGGATCCCGGCCTCGGCTCCGGGCCCGGCCCACGAGACGCTCGGCGGCGCACTCGCCGTGGCCCAGCAACTACCGGGCCGCACGGGCGAAGCCCTCGTGACAGCGGCCCGCGAGGCCTTCACCGACGGAATGCAGGCGGCTGCGATCGCCGCGACGGTGCTCCTGCTGGGGGCGGCGGTCCTGGCGTCGGTGACACTGCGGCGAGTACGGGTCCGCGAGGCGAAGGCCACGGAGTGCGAGTGCGATAAGGCTGCCCTCGTCTGACGAGGGCCCCATGAGGGCGGCCCCACACAAGAACGCCGGGCGGGCTGGAAATCCAGCCCGCCCGGCACCTTCAAGCCCGTCCGGCGTTTGAGGACGAGGCCGTTCAGGCCGATACGGGGGTCTGGGGGCGGAGCCCCCAGGTGGCGGGCATCCTCACACGAGGTTGACCGACCGAGCCGACGTCGCGCCGATCTCCTCGGCCAGCTCGTTGAGCACGTTCTGCGGAACCGTGTCGTCCACCGTCAGGATCGCCAGTGCCTCGCCACCCAGGTCCGTACGAGCGACCTGCATGCCGGCGATGTTGATGCCGGCCTCGCCGAGGATCCGGCCGAGGGTGCCGACGACGCCCGGGCGGTCGACGTACTTGAAGACGACCATGTGGTCCGCGAGGGCGAGATCCACGTCGTACTCACCCACCGCGACGATCTTCTGGTGGTGCTTCGGTCCGGCCAGCGTGCCGGAGACCGACACCGCCTCGCCGTCGGCGAGCGTGCCGCGCACCGTCACCACATTGCGGTGGTCCGGCGACTCCGAGCTGGTGGTCAGCCGCACCTCGACACCCCGCTCCTGCGCGAACAGCGGAGCGTTGACGTACGACACGGTCTCGTCGACGACATCCTCGAACACGCCCTTCAGAGCGGAGAGTTCGAGCACCTTGACGTCGTGCTGGGTGATCTCGCCGTACACCTCGACATCGAGGCGGGCCGCGACCTCGCCCGCGAGCGCGGTGAAGATGCGGCCGAGGTTCTCGGCGAGCGGCAGACCCGGCTTGACGTCCTCGGCGATGACGCCGCCCTGGACGTTCACCGCGTCCGGGACGAGCTCACCGGCGAGCGCGAGCCGCACGGAACGGGCGACCGCGATGCCCGCCTTCTCCTGCGCCTCGTCCGTGGACGCCCCGAGGTGCGGGGTGCAGACGACCTGGTCGAACTGGAAGAGCGGGGAGTCCGTGCAGGGCTCCTTCGCGTACACGTCGAGGCCCGCGCCCGCGACGCGGCCCTCCTTGAGCGCCGAGTGCAGCGCCTCCTCGTCGACGATCCCGCCACGTGCGGCGTTCACGATCCGCACCGACGGCTTGACCTTGTGCAGCGCGTCGTGGCCGATGAGGCCGAGGGTCTCGGGGGTCTTGGGCAGGTGCACGGTGATGAAGTCCGAGACCTCGAGCAGCTCGTCGAGGGAGAGGACCTTCACACCCATCTGTGCGGCCCGCGCGGGCTGCACATACGGGTCGTACGCCACGACCTTCATGCCGAAGGCCGACATGCGCTGTGCGACGAGCGCGCCGATGCGGCCGAGGCCGACGACACCGAGGGTCTTCTCGGCGAGCTCGACGCCCGTGTACTTGGAGCGCTTCCACTCGCCGTTCTTGAGCGCCGTGTTGGCCTGCGGAATGTGGCGCGCGGTGGCCAGGAGCAGGCCGCAGGCGAGCTCGGCGGCGGTGACGATGTTGGAGGTCGGTGCGTTGACGACCATCACGCCGGCCTTGGTGGCGGACGAGACGTCGACGTTGTCCAGGCCGACGCCGGCTCGTGCGACGACCTTGAGCTTGCCGGCGGCCGCGATGGCCTCGGCGTCGACCTTGGTGGCGGAGCGGATCAGGATCGCGTCGACCTCGGCGATGGCGGGGAGCAGTTCGGCTCGGTCCGCTCCGTTGCAGTGCCGGATCTCGAAGTCCGGGCCCAAGGCGTCGACGGTCGCGGGCGACAGTTCTTCAGCGATGAGTACGACCGGTTTGCCGTTGGCAGCAGTGCTCACGTGAGTCCTCACAAGTCCAATGCGGACGGCCGTCCCGACGGCCGCATGCGGTGGAGGGATTGCCGCGTGGAAGACGCACGACGCTGTGGGCCCGACGCGTATGTAGTGCAGCAGTCTAGTGCCGCGCGGGAGGACGTCCTGCGCCTCCGCGGAAGGATCACCCGTCCGTGGCTGCACACCGCGGACGAGCGGTTACCGGAGGTTCGGCGAAGGGGCCGCAGCAAGTCGCTGCGGCCCCCGTGCCTACGGCTTACGCCTCGTCGTCATTGACCCAGCTCATCAGCTTGCGCAGCTCTTTGCCAGTGGTCTCCAGGAGGTGGTTCTCGTCCTGGGTCTTGTACTCGTTGTACTTCTTCAGACCGCCGTGGTACTCGGCCATCCACTCGCGGGCGAAGGAACCGTCCTGGATCTCGGCGAGGACCTTCTTCATCTCGGCCTTGGTGGCGTCCGTGATGATCCGCGGGCCGGTGACGTAGTCGCCCCACTCGGCGGTCTCGGAGATCGACCAGCGCATCTTGTCCAGGCCGCCCTCGTACATGAGATCCACGATCAGCTTCAGCTCGTGCAGGCACTCGAAGTACGCGATCTCCGGCTGGTAGCCGGCCTCGGTCAGCGTCTCGAAACCGGCCTTGACCAGCGCGGCCGTACCACCGCACAGGACGACCTGCTCACCGAACAGGTCGGTCTCGGTCTCCTCGGTGAAGGTCGTCTTGATGACGCCGGCGCGGGTGCCGCCGATGCCCTTGGCGTACGAGAGAGCCAGCTCGAAGGCGCTGCCGGTGGCGTCCTGCTCGACGGCCGCGATACACGGAACGCCGCGGCCCTCCTCGTACTGGCGGCGCACGAGGTGGCCCGGGCCCTTGGGGGCGACCATGCAGACGTCGACGTTCGCCGGGGGCTTGATGAAGTCGAAGCGGATGTTCAGGCCGTGGCCGAAGAACAGCGCGTCGCCGTCCTTGAGGTTGTCCTTGATGGACTCCTCGTAGACCTGCGCCTGGATCGGGTCCGGCACCAGGATCATGATGACGTCGGCCTCGGTGGCGGCCTCCGACGGGGTCACCACGCGCAGCCCCTGCTCCTCGGCCTTCGCCTTGGACTTGGAGCCCTCGTGCAGACCGACGCGGACGTCGACACCCGAGTCGCGCAGCGACAGCGCGTGGGCGTGGCCCTGGCTGCCGTAGCCGATGACCGCGACCTTGCGGCCCTGGATGATGGACAGGTCGGCGTCAGCGTCGTAGAACAGCTCGGCCACTTTGGGTTCTCTCCTCGGGAGTACAGGTGTTGCGTCCCACCGTATGACGGTGAGGGGAAGGGAAGTTTCCGGGTCTCGGAATACGGGCGGCAGGCCCCCCTATTTGGAGGCTCGACCGCCCGTATCAAGGCTTACGCGGAACGGTCCAGCGCGCGCAGCGACCGGTCCGTGATCGAACGCGCGCCGCGGCCGATCGCGATGGTGCCGGACTGGACGAGTTCCTTGATGCCGAAGGGTTCCAGCATCTTGAGCATGGCCTCCAGCTTGTCGCTGGAGCCGGTGGCCTCGATGGTGACGGCCTCCGGGGAGACGTCGACCGTCTTGGCGCGGAACAGCTGGACGATCTCGACGATCTGGGAGCGGGTCTCGTTGTCGGCGCGGACCTTCACCAGAACGAGTTCCCGCTGAACGGCCGAGCCCTGCTCGAGTTCGACGATCTTCAGGACGTTGACGAGCTTGTTGAGCTGCTTCGTCACCTGTTCGAGCGGCAGGTCCTCGATCACGTTCACCACGATGGTGATACGGGAGATCTCGGGGTGCTCGGTGACGCCGACGGCGAGCGAGTCGATGTTGAAGCCGCGGCGGGAGAACAGGGCGGTGATCCGGGCGAGGACACCCGGCTTGTTCTCGACCAGGACGGAGAGCGTGTGCTTGGACATTTCTGTGTGGTCTCTCTCGTTCAGTCGTCTTCGTTGTCGCCGAAGTCGGGGCGGACGTCCCGGGCGGCCATGATCGTGTCGTTCGAGGTGCCGGCGGCGACCATCGGCCAGACCATCGCGTCCTCGTGGACGATGAAGTCGATGACGACCGGGCGGTCGTTGATGGAGTTCGCCTCTTCGATGACCTTGTCCAGGTCGTCCAGGGACTCACAGCGGATCGCGTGGCAGCCCATGGCCTCCGACAGCTTCACGAAGTCGGGGACGCGGGTGCCCGCGCTCGGCGCCGCGGGGGAGCCGCTGTTGGATCCCACGCTGTCCGCCTCGGGGCCGGAGTGCAGCACGGTGTTGGAGTAGCGCTGGTTGTAGAAGAGGGTCTGCCACTGGCGGACCATTCCGAGGGCGCCGTTGTTGATGATGGCGACCTTGATCGGGATGTTGTTCAGGGCGCAGGTGGTGAGTTCCTGATTGGTCATCTGGAAGCAGCCGTCGCCGTCGACAGCCCAGACCGTACGGTCCGGCCGCCCCGCCTTGGCTCCCATGGCGGCCGGGACCGCGTAGCCCATGGTTCCGGCGCCGCCGGAGTTGAGCCAGGTCGCGGGCTTCTCGTACTGGATGAAGTGCGCGGCCCACATCTGGTGCTGGCCCACGCCCGCCGCGAAGATCGTGCCCTCCGGGGCGAGTTGACCGATGCGCTCGATGACCTGCTGCGGCGAGAGCGAGCCGTCGTCGGGCTGGTCGTAGCCGAGCGGGTAGTTGTCGCGCCAGCGGCTCAGGTCCTTCCACCAGGCGCTGTAGTCGCCGGTGTTGCCCTCGCTGTGCTCTTTCTGCACGGCCTGGATCAGATCGGCGATGACCTCGCGGGCGTCCCCGACGATCGGCACGTCGGCAGCGCGGTTCTTGCCGATCTCGGCCGGGTCGATATCGGCGTGGACGATCTTGGCGTACGGGGCGAAGCTGTCCAGCTTGCCGGTGACGCGGTCGTCGAAGCGGGCTCCGAGGGCGACGATCAGGTCGGCCTTCTGCAGCGCGGTGACGGCGGTGACCGAACCGTGCATGCCCGGCATTCCCACGTGCAGCGGGTGGCTGTCGGGGAATGAGCCGAGCGCCATCAGGGTGGTGGTGACGGGCGCTTCGGTGAGTTCTGCGAGGACCTTCAGCTCGGCGGTCGCGCCGGCCTTCATGACGCCGCCGCCGACGTACAGGACGGGCCGCTTGGCGGCGGTGATCAGCTTGGCGGCCTCGCGGATCTGCTTGGCGTGCGGCTTGGTCACCGGGCGGTAGCCGGGCAGGTCGTGGGCGGGCGGCCACTGGAAGGTGGTACGGGCCTGGAGGGCGTCCTTGGCGATGTCGACGAGGACCGGCCCCGGGCGGCCGGTGGCGGCGATGTGGAACGCCTCCGCGATGGTCCGCGGGATGTCCTCGGCCTTGGTGACGAGGAAGTTGTGCTTGGTGATCGGCATCGTGATGCCGACGATGTCCGCCTCCTGGAAGGCGTCCGTGCCGATCGCCTTGGACGCGACCTGGCCGGTGATCGCGACCAGCGGCACCGAGTCCATGTGCGCGTCCGCGATCGGCGTCACCAGGTTGGTCGCGCCGGGCCCGGACGTCGCCATGCAGACGCCGACCTTGCCGGTGGCCTGCGCGTACCCGGTGGCCGCGTGACCGGCGCCCTGCTCGTGGCGGACCAGCACATGCCGCACCCGCTTGGAGTCCATCATCGGGTCGTAGGCCGGGAGGATCGCACCGCCGGGAATGCCGAATACCGTCTCGGCCCCGACCTCCTCGAGAGAACGGATGAGGGACTGCGCACCCGTGACGTGCTCGGGCGCGGACGGCTGCCCTGAGGAACGGGGCCGCGGCTGCGGATGGTGGGCCCCGGTGGCCTGCTCGGTCATCGGCATTCTCTTCTCGATGCTGAGGGTTTTTGCGAAGTTTGTACGAAGTTCGACTGGTGTTGGTGCAACAAAAAACCCCTCGTGCCGTGAGGCAAGCGAGGGGAGCGCGTCGGGTGCGGTCGCTGGGAGTTCCGGGTCATCGATCCGGTCGTTCCCAGCTCAGCCGACGCGCTTTCCAAGTACGAGAATTCGGGTGCGCATGGCACAGACCCTCTCCCCGGCATACTGTGCCTGTCAAGTGGGTGGGACGGGAGTCTCATTATGTGAGCGCAGGGCCGTCCCTGTGGCGTATGCCCCCGGAGAGCCGCTGACCGTATAGGCACCGGAGCCTCCACCTGCGTAGACCCCGGCCACCGAGCCACTGACGAGGACCGGCTCGGCCTGGCGACCGGGCACGGGGTAGTGGCCGGAGGCCAGTGCGCGGCGCAGCCGGACCTCGTCGAGCGGTTCGGAGAACGCCATGCCCTGGCCGTGGGTGCAGCCCATCTCGCGCAGGGCGGCGACCTGCTCGGGCCGGTCCACTCCGTCGGCCACCGACTGCAGCCCGAGATCATGGGCGATACGGAGCAGCCCACCGGTGATCTTGTGCAGCCGGGCCGACTCGACGACGCCCTCGACCAGAGAGCGGTCGAGCTTCAGTACGTCGACGGGGAGGCGCCGTAGCGCGGTGATCGCCGCGTAGCCGCTACCGAAGCCGTCCAGGGCGATCCGGACGCCGAGGCGCCTGAGCGCGCTCAGGCGGCGCTCCAACTCGTCGAAGGAGACCCGGGGATCCGTTTCGGCCAGTTCGATGACCAGGGCGCCGGAGGCCACGCCGTGCCGGGTCAGCAGGGCTTCGACGGAGCTGAGGGGCATCGACCGGTCGAGGAGCCGGCCGGCGCTCATCCGGACGGCGACGGGCACACCGAGCCCCGTGGCACCGCGCTCGGCGGCCTGCTCGATGGCCTCCTCCAGCACCCAGCGGCCCAGCTCGGCGGTGCGGTCGCTGTCCTCGGACACGCGCAGGAAGTCGGCGGGCGTGAGCAACGCGCCCTGGGCCGAGCGCCAGCGCGCCTGCGCGACGACCGTCGCGATCCGGCCGGTGTCGAGACAGACCACCGGCTGGTGCAGCAACGCGAACTCACCGTCGTGCAGCGCGGCCCGCAGCCGGGTCGCGAGCTCCGCCTTGCGTACGACGTCCTGCTGCATCTGTGGCGCGTACAGCTCGACACGGCCCTTGCCCGCCGCCTTGGCGCGATACATCGCCAGGTCGGCGTTGCGCAGCAACTCGCCCGCGCCGAGGCCCGGTTCGGCGAAGGCGACGCCGATGGAGGCGGCCACCCGGACGTCGTTGCCGTCGATGGAGTACGACTGCGAGAGGGTGACGCGGAGCCGGTCGGCGAGCTCGAAGATATGGCGTTCACGCGCGGTGCGGTCGCGTGTGCCGTCGCCGACGATGAGGGCCGCGAACTCGTCGCCGCCGAGCCGGGCGGCGGTGTCCCCCTGCCGTACGGCGTCCTGGAGTCTGCGGGCGGCCTGGACGAGCAGTTCATCGCCTGCCTGGTGCCCGATCGTGTCGTTCACGGCCTTGAAGCCGTCGAGGTCGATGAAGAGAACGGCGGTGCCGCGGTCGGAGGAGCGGCGTCCGGAGAGTGCCTGCTGGACGCGCTGGGTGAACAGGGCGCGGTTGGGCAGGTCGGTGAGCGGGTCGTGCTCGGCGTTGTGCTGCAACTGGGCCTGCAGGCGCACCCGTTCGGTCACGTCACGGCTGTTGAGGATGAGGCCGCCGTGGTGCCGGTTGACGGTCGACTCGACGTTGAGCCAGCCGCCGTCGCCGGACCTGAAGCGGCACTCGATGCGGGTGGTGGGTTCCTTGCCGGGGCCGGCGGCGAGGAAGCGGCGCACTTCGTGCACTACGCAGCCCAGGTCCTCCGGGTGGATGAGCGAGGCGAGTTCGGTCCCTTCGAGCTCCTCCGCGGGCCGGCCGTAGACTCCGGCGGCGGCCGGGCTGACGTACTGGAGGATGCCGTTCGGCGCGGCGATCATGATGACGTCGCTGGAGCCCTGCACCAGGGAGCGGAAGTGGTTCTCCTTCTGGGCCAGTTCCTGGGTGAGGGTGATGTTGTCGAGCAGCATGATGCCCTGGCGTACGACGAGGGCGAGTACGACCGTGCCGCCGGTGATGAGCACCACGCGGTCGACGCTGCGGCCGTTGAGCACGTTGTAGAGAATGCCCAACGTGCAGACGGCCGCGGCCAGATAGGGCGTGAGTGCCGCGAGCGAACCGGCGATGGGCCGGCCTGCCGGATGCCGGCTGAGACCTCCTTCCTGGAGGGGCACCTGGGCCGGTTGTTCCGGCAGGGGTGCCGCTTGTCCCGGTCGGGGCCCCGGCACATAGCCGACCACCACGCGCGTGTGTCCCTCTTCTTCCGTTTCCGCCTGGCCGTTTCGGTGCCCCACCCAGGGGGCGTAGGCGAGCAGCAGCGAACCGGCGAACCAGCCGGCGTCGAGCAACTGGCCCGAGCGGTAGTCGTTGTGCAGCAGCGGTGAGGTGAACAGCGCGTCGCACATCACCGTCAGGGCGAGGGCGCCGATCGCGGTGTTCACCGCGGACCTGTGGACGGGCGATCGCCTGAAGTGCAGCACCAGCACCATGCTGATCAGGGCGATGTCCAGCAGGGGGTACCCCAGCGACAGCGCGGTGTGCGCGACACTCGGACCCCCGGCCTTGGCCGCCTGGGCGAGCGCGAGGCTCCAGGAGAGCGTGAGCAGCGAGCCGCCGATGAGCCAGGCGTCCAGCGCCAGGCAGATCCAGCCGGACTTGGTCACGGGCCGTTTGGCGAACACGAGCAGTCCCACGATGGCCGGCGGTGCGAAGCACAGGAAGAAGAGGTCGGCGTAACTGGGACTGGGTATCGGGCGGGACAGGACGATCTCGTACCAGCCCCAGAGGAAGTTGCCCGCCGCCGTCATCGCGGAGGAGAGGGCGAACAGCAGCCAGGCGGGCCGAAAGCGGCTGCGGCCGGGCCGGGCAGCGAGGAAGCAGGAGACGGCCGCGGCGGCGGCTGCCGCGCTCAGCCCGAAGTCACCCATGATCAACGCGAGTGTCTGCGAGCCCCAGTTGAACATGCAGCCGATGGTGTACGCCGCGCACACCAGGGCCAGCACCACTTGCGGGACCAGGCTTGTGCCGGAGTCGGCGAGCGGGCGGCGGGCCAGCAGCGCCCCCTGGGAACTCACTGTGTCCCTCCGGTCCGTGCCGCCCCCGAGTCCCTCTGGTCCCGGCTTGCCGAAGGAGGGCCCCCCGACCGAGCCGTGCGAAGCCGGTTCGAAGGTGGAGGCGCGTGCCGCCTGCGACCACTGGGCCTGCGGTGGTGAAGGTGGCCGTGGCCGCTTTTGCGTGGTGCGTGCGGGGTTCGCCGTCGGCGGCCCCGCCACGTCGGATCGTTGGTCCATAGGCCGTACATCGCCCGTCGCCCCCCTCACAGTCCACGTCTCGTCCCCGGCGCCGTCCGGTGTGCGGCGCATCCCCTGTCCGGACGATACACCAGTTCCGTCACTCAGGGACATAGTCCCTCTACTCTCCGTGACGACCAGCGGTGATACGTGAACCCACCGCAGTCGGGGGACTGCGGAGGGTGGTCGCAGAGGCTACGCGCCCGTCGTAAGGACCACGTTTCGCATCGGCTCCCGGTTCACAAATCGATGGAACTGGTCCACCAGGAGCCGCTTGGCCCGCGGAAGAAACGCGGATGTCGGGCCCCCCACATGCGGACTGATGAGCACGCCCGGCGCATGCCACAACGGGTGGCCCTTGGGCAGCGGTTCGGGGTCGGTGACGTCAAGAGCCGCTCGGATCCGGCCACTTTCCAGCTCGGCGAGCAGCGCCTTCGTGTCGACGACACCGCCGCGGGCGACGTTCACCAGCAGTGCGCCGTCCTTCATCCGCGCCAGGAAGCCGGCGCCCGCCAGGCCCTTCGTCTGCTCGGTGAGGGGGGTGATGAGCACCACGACGTCGGCGTCCGGGAGGAGTTCGGGCAGTGCGGTGATCGGATGCACGGGACCGCGCTCCGTCTCACGTGCAGAGCGCGCGACGCGCGCCACCCGCGCGACCTCGAAGGGCGCGAGCCGGTCCTCGATCGCGGCGCCGACCGAGCCGTATCCGACGATCAGAACGGACTTGTCGGCGAGCGCCGGCCGGAACCCGGACCGCCACTCCTCGCGGTCCTGTCCGCGTACGAAGTCGGGGACGCCCCGCAGCGAGGAGAGGATCAGCGTCAGCGTGAGCTCGGCCGTACTGGCGTCGTGCACCCCGCGCGCGTTGCACAACTGCACGCCCTTGGGGAGCAGTCCGAGGCCCGGCTGGACGTGGTCGATTCCGGCCGACATCGTCTGCACGACCCGTACGGACGTCATTTCGGCCATCGGACGCACCGAGATCTCGCTGCTCTTCATGTAGGGCACGACATAGAACGCGCAGTCGGCGGGATCGGCGGGAAAGTCCTGCTCACCGTCCCAGAAGCGGTAGTCGAGGCTTTCGGGGAGGCCGTCGATGTCGGCTGGGTCGAAGGGGAGCCACACTTCGGAAGTCATGCTCAGGAGGCTAGGCGAAGCATCGACAGACCCAGAGGTTAGTTTTGGGGCTCGGGAAAGGGAGGCACGGCCAGGTGGAGCGCAGGACGATCGGGGCTGCGGCGCTCGAGGTGGGGGCTGTCGGGCTCGGGTGCATGCCGATGAGCTGGGCGTACTCGGCTTCGCGGCAGCGGGGCGACGAGTCGCTGCGGACCCTGCACACGGCCCTCGACCGGGGCTCGAGCCTCCTCGACACCGCCGACATGTACGGGCCGTTCACCAATGAGCTGCTGCTGGGCCGGGTACTCAAGGAGCGGCGCCCCGAGGCCTTCGTCTCCACCAAGTGCGGGCTGCTGGTCGGTGAGCAGCACATCGTGGCCAACGGCCGTCCCGGCTATGTGAAACGGGCCTGCGACGCCTCGCTGCGGCGGCTGCAGACGGACGTCATCGACCTGTACCAGCTGCATCGCGCCGACCCCGAGGTGCCCGTCGAGGAGACCTGGGGCGCGATGGCGGAGCTGGTGACGGCGGGGAAGGTACGGGCGCTCGGGTTGTGCGCGGTGGGTGCCCGCTCCGGCCGCCGCTCGGGGGCACGCCTGCACGACGGAACGATCCGGCAGCTGGAGCGGGTGCAGCAGGTCTTCCCGGTGAGCGCGGTGGAGGCCGAGCTGTCGGTGTGGTCGCCGGAGGCAGTGGACGGGCTGCTGCCGTGGTGCGAGGCGCGCGGCGTCGGCTTCCTGGCGGCGATGCCGCTCGGCAACGGCTTCCTGACCGGCACGCTCACGCCTGGCGAGGGCTTCGAACCCGATGACGTACGCGCCCGGCATCCCCGCTTCACGGCCGAGATGATGGCCGCGAACCAGCCGATCGTGGCCGGTCTGCGCCGTATCGCGCGGCGGCATGGGGAGGAGAGCGGCGAGGAGGTCACTTCGGCGCAGGTGGCGCTCGCGTGGGTGCTCGCGCAGGGGCGGCATGTGGTGCCGGTGCCGGGGGCCAAGCGGGAGCGGTGGGCGGCCGAGAACGCGGGGGCGGCCGGGCTGCGCCTGTCGGCGCGGGATCTCGCGGAGGTGGCGGAGCTGCCTTCGGCTCAGGGGTCGTGGGACTGAGCGGGATGCGGCAGGGGCTCAGACGCACCACCGGCTCGAATGCGCCACAGGCTCACAGCTTGATGAGCGAGGGTGGTTCGAGGGCCGCGTAAGGGTCTCGTCGTGACGCGCGTCCGGATCTCGTCGGACTTCGCGTCCGGAGATCGGGAACCTATGAGGCGGTTGCGGTGTATGAACAGTAGAACCTGCCGCGTCGAAGGGATCCAGATCGTGCAACGTCGAGCTGTGACGGCCGTGTTGGCCGCTGCCGCGCTCCTGCTGACGGCCGGCTGTTCTTCCGGCGACGAGGAGGGGTCGGACGGCGGAGCGAACGCCTCCCCCAGTCGTACGGAGTCGGGGTCCTCGCCCGGGGGGCAGGCGACCGAGGGGGCACCGCCCGCGAAGGGCTCCGTGGAGGTCGTGCGGACCGTCGCCGAGGGGCTGAACACGCCGTGGGGTCTCGCGCCCCTGCCCGAGGGCGGCCTGCTGGTGTCCTCGCGGGACGAGGGGACGATCACGCGGGTCGACACGGAGAGCGGCAAGAAGACCGAGGTGGGCACGGTGCCGGGCGTCGCCGCCGCAGGCGAGGGCGGCCTGATGGGCCTCGCGCTCTCACCGGAGTACGCCTCGGACCACATGGTCTACGCGTACTTCACCTCGGCGTCGGACAACCGCATCGTGCGCATGCTGTACGACGCGGAGAAGCCGGCGGGTGAACAACTGGGCGCGCCCGACACGGTGTTCAGGGGCATCCCGAAGGGCACGAATCACAACGGCGGGCGGATCGCCTTCGGCCCCGACAAGATGCTCTACGCCGGCACGGGCGAGCGGTACGAAGCCGAGCTGGCCCAGGACAAGAACTCCACGGGCGGCAAGATCCTCCGGCTGACCCCGGACGGCGAGCCGGCTCCGGGCAATCCCTTCGACTCCCCCGTCTACTCCTACGGCCACCGCAATGTGCAGGGCCTGGCCTGGGACTCCGAAAAGCGCCTGTGGGCCTCCGAGTTCGGCCAGCAGACCTGGGACGAGCTGAACCACATCGAGCCGGGCGACAACTACGGCTGGCCGGACGCCGAGGGCAAGTCCGACGACTCCCAGTTCCACAACCCGGTCGCCCAGTGGGGCGTGGCCGAGGCCTCCCCCAGCGGCATCGCCTACGCGGAGGGCTCCATCTGGATGGCGGGCCTGCGCGGCCAGCGCCTGTGGCGCATCCCCCTCAGCGGCACGGAGACGGCGGCCGACCCCCAAGCTTTCCTGGAGGGCGAACACGGCCGCCTGCGCACGGTGGTCTCGGCGGGCGACAACAAGCTGTGGCTGGTCACCAGCGAGACGGACGGCCGGGGATCCCCGGAGGACGGGGACGACAAGATTCTTGAGCTGGAGGTGACGTAGGGCGGTTCCGGACGGGCTTGTTCTCAGTCCTCGTCGGGGCCCGGTTCTGCGGGCGTCTGCGCAGGCAGGCGTACGACGACCTTGCCGGACGTGAGGTCTATCGGCCCGCGCCCCGGATCGCCGTCCCCGGTGTCCTCGCGGGTCATCTCCAGACGGTTGCGCTCGTCTTCGGTGTGCTTGCGGCCGGGTGCGAAGAGCTGCTCGATCATGTTGAACACGGCGCCTCCCTCGGCCCGGGGTTCTTCACAGCGTAAGCGTCACCCTGCCGCTTTGGCAGCGGGTGTCTCCGGCGGGAACAGCCGCAGCCGGTGGGCCAGTGCCGCTGCCTCGCCGCGGCCGGAGACGTTCAGCTTGGCGAGGATGTTGGAGACGTGGACGCTGGCCGTCTTCGGGGAGATGAAGAGTTCCTCTGCTATCCGGCGGTTGCTGCGGCCGGCGGCGACCAGGCGCAGGACGTCGCGCTCGCGGCTGGTGAGACCGAGCGCCTCGGCCGGGTCGGCGGGAGTGATGGCCGGCCGCTCCCGGGTCCCCGGGGTGCGCGTCAGGATGAGGCGGGCGCGTTGGGCGAGCAGGGCGATCGACTCGGCGAGGGGGCGGGCGCGGAGGTGGTCGGCGACGGCTCCGGCCAGGCGCAGGAGCTCGGTGGCACGGTCGCGGGCGTCGTCGCCAGGGCCGGAGGCCAGCAGGGACTCGGCGAGGCGGTGGCGGACGCGGGCCAGGTCGTAGGGGCGCTCCAGCGGCTCGAAGGCGGTCACTGCGGCGGACCAGTCGGCCGGGGTGTCCCTGCCCTCGGCGCGCAGCAGTTCGGCGCGCACCCAGCGCTCGTACGCCCCCCAGAGGGGCACGTTCGTGGCGAGCGGCTTGGCGTTCTCGCGGATGCGCTCGACGTACTCGGAGCGGCCCTGTCCGGCGGCGGGCAGACCGCGGGCGTCGGCCTCCGCGGTGGCGGCGGCGAGCAGCAGCGGCCAGCCGTAGCGCTGGGTACCGGGCGGGAGGCCGGCCTCCAGGGCGCGGTCGAGTTCGGCTCGGGCGTCGGGGAGGCGGCCTTCAGCCGCGGCGAGAGCGATGGCTAGCCGGGCCAACGGCAGGGAGTTCTGCGGCATGAGGTCATGGGTGCCGTACGCATCGCGGGCGGCGGCCAGGTGGCGGCCCGCCTCGGTGAGGTTCCCCCGGGCAAGCCCGATGTCGACGAAGCGCAAGGAAGCGCCGCCGCGGGGCTTGGCGCTCGGGACGGCATGCTGCGCGTTCGTCGCAGCCTCGCCGGCCTCGTCCCAGCGACCCAGAGAGTAGAGCGACTCGGCGAGGCTGTCCCAGGCCCAGGACTCCGACTCCAACAGGCCCATTTTCCGGGTGAGTTCAAGGCCCTCCCTCAGGATGCCGACGGCCTCCTCGGAGCGGCCGACGCCCTCCAGAATGGACGGCAGGTTCACATAACTGCGGCCCACCTCCCGGGCCGCCCCGAGCTCCACCGACTGGTTCCGGACCTCGTACAACTCGGCGAGACCCGCCTCGATGTCCCCCGCTTCGACCATGAGTCCGCCGAGAGTGAGCCGCGCGTTCAGCTCGATCTCGCGGGCGCCCACCATGCGCGCGTACTCCACGGCGCGCTCGGCGTCCGTCAGGGCCTCGGGCCCCGGTGTGTGGAGCATGGACCAGCCGGCGACCGTCGCCAGGACCTCGGCGTGCACCTTCGAGGGCGGCAGACCTCGCACCAGTTCCTCGGCGGTGCCGAGTTCCTTCCAGCCGTCGCCGCGGGCCAGTGCCTGCACCAGTCGGGAACGCTGGACCCAGAACCAGGCGGCGCGCAGCGGCTCGTCCTCGCCCTCCAGGAGATGAAGGGCCCGCTTGGTGATCTTCATAGCGCGCTCGCGCTCCCCGCAGTACCGGCCCGCGACGGCCGCCTCGGCCATCAGGTCGAGATAGGTCAGCGGCTTGTTGACCGGGTCGCAGCCGCAGGGAGGGGTCGGGGCGCAGCCGCAGGGCGGATAGGCCTCGGCGTAGTCGACGGGGCGCAGCTCGGCCCGTACGGCATCGGGGGCGCTGTCCCACAGCTCCATCGCCCGCTCCAGGAGCCGCAGTTGCTCGGAGTGGGCGTGCCGGCGGCGGGCCGCCACGGAGGCGTCGAGGACGGCGGGCAGGGCCTTGGCCGCGTCGTGCGCGTGGTACCAGTAGCTGGCCAGGCGGGCGGCGCGCTCATCGGCGGGTACGAGCGTCGGGTCGGCCTCCAGTGCTTCGGCGTACCGCCGGTTGAGGCGGGAGCGCTCGCCGGGCAGCAGGTCGTCGGCCACGGCCTCGCGCACCAGGGAGTGCCGGAAGCGGTAGCCGTCCCCGTCGGGTGTCGCGAGCAGGAGGTTGGCGCCCACGGCGGCCCGCAGCGCCTCGATGAGATCGTCCTCGGAGAGCTGCGACACGGCGGCGAGCAGTCCGTACTCGACGGTGGAGCCGCCCTCCGCGACGATCCGGGCGACCCGCTGGGAACTCTCGGGCAGGCTCTCGACCCGGACCAGGAGCAGGTCCCGGAGGGAGTCGGTGAGGCCGGTGCGGCAGCCCTCGTTCGCCGCTACGGCGAGCTCCTCGACGAAGAAGGCGTTCCCGTCGGAGCGTTCGAAGATCTCGTCGACCAGGGTCGGGGCGGGCTCGGAGGCGAGGATTCCGGCGATCTGGCGGCCGACTTCCGCGCGGCTGAAGCGGCCGAGTTCGATACGGCGGACCGTGCGCAGCCGGTCCAGCTCGGCCAGCAGCGGACGCAGCGGATGACGGCGGTGGACGTCGTCGGCGCGATAGGTGGCGACGACGACGAGCCGGCCGCTGCGGAGCGTACGGAAGAGGTAGGCGAGGAGGTGGCGGGTCGAGGCGTCGGCCCAGTGCAGGTCTTCCAGGAGGACGACCACCGTGCGCTCGGCGGCGACGCGCTCCAGGAGGCGGACGGTGAGTTCGAAGAGGCGGGCCATGCCCTCCTCGTCGTGCCGCCCCCGCGAGGTGTCGCCCAGCTCGGGCAGCAGCCGGGCCAGCTCCTCCTCCTGCCCGGCCGCCGCGGCCGCCAGCTCGTCGGGCAGTTGGCGGCGCAGGGAGCGCAGGGCGGTGGAGAAGGGGGCGAACGGCAGCCCGTCGGCGCCGATCTCGACACAGCCGCCGAGCGCCACGACAGCGCCCGCACGGTCGGCCGCGCCGGCGAACTCCTCGATGAGCCGCGTCTTTCCGACGCCCGCCTCACCGCCGACCAGCAACGCCTGTGGCTCTCCCTCAGTGCTGAACGCCTGGGAGGTGCCCCTACCGGCAGCGCGGGCGAGCGCGTCGTTCAGCACGTCCAGCTCGTCGGCGCGACCGACGAAAACCGGACTGACGGACCTGGTCTCCACAACGCCGAGCATCGCACAGGGGTCTGACAACGCGGCAGCGATTTTCGGCGCCCCGCCCGTCCCCGACTGCCCTGCACGGCGCGGCGGCAGCCCCGCACGGCGCAGTGCCGGGAGTCCCCCCGGGCTCCCGGCACTTCCGGCGCTCGCGGCGCCTTCCCCGGCCGGCATCACGCCGCGCGTGCGAAGCGGTGGCGGCGTGAGTGCGGGCGGCGGTTCACCCGCCCTTCGGTGTCATCCTTCGCGGAGCGGCGGGCGGCACGGCGGGCGCGGATGGCCTCGCGCGCCAGCCGGTGGTTGTCGGCCTCGCGGATCATCTCGGCGGAACGGATCTGCTGGAGCTCGTACTCGAACATCTCGTACCCCTCATGAAGAGTCGGTTTCGGGCCTCGCTTGGTGCGATGCCTCAACCTTCGTCTCCAAGGGGGGTGCGTCACATCGGGAGAGTTCCGCATCTTGCACACGGGAGGGGCCTTAGGTCTGCCGTAAGTAACTCGCGGCGGACCTAAGGCCCCTCAGGACGTGCGGTTTTTGAGTCAGCTTCCCAGTAGGCGGTTCAGCCGGCGCTGGGCACGGACAGCAGGACGTCGGAGTACTTGAGGGCGGCCAGCAGCAGACCGACGACGCCGAGCGAGACGCCCGCCCAGGCGACCGACTTGATCCACGGGGCCTGCACCCGGTCGGGGTTCCCGAACGCGGGCCGCGCGAGCACCACGACGCCGACGATCAGTGCGACCACCGCGAAGAGCCCGCCCCACAGAGCGGTGGCCTGCCAGGCATCGCCGTAGAGCGCCTGGAGCTGCGTTGCCACGCTCGGGTTGGACGCGGCCTGCATCTCCAGCTGGCCGACGATCTCCTGTCGCGCGGAGGCCACCGTGCCGACCCAGCTGCCCGTCAGCGAAACGATGCCGAGTCCGGCGGAGACGACGGCGGCGGCACCCTGGCCCACTCCGGAGCCTCCGGCAGCCGCATCGGCGCCGTCAGCGGAGTCCTTGTACGCCTGCTCGTCGTCGTACGCCTCGGCGTCGGCCTGGTCCGCGGCCGTGTCGCCGTCCTTCGTGAGCTGCACGTCCTCCTCGTCGCGCTTTGCCTCGGTGCCGGTGTCGGTGCCGGCCTCGTCAACTGTCTTGGATCCCATGCTCTGCACCGTACGGACGCTGTCTGAGAAGTGTCTTAATGATCGTCGCGAGCTGCACGCGCGCGTGCGTCACGCCATTCCGGCGCGAGCACGGACCACACTTCGAGGTCCTGGCGCACGCCCCGGTAGGGGTAGGTCTCCCGGAGCACACCGTCGCGGCTCATGCCCAGCCGCCGCGCCACGTTGATGCTCGGTTCGTTGGCGGTCGACGCCTGCCACTCCACCCGGTGGATGCCGCGTCCCTCGACCGCCCAGTCGATGAGGATCCGCATGGCGCGGGTGACCAGTCCGCGTCCCGCGCCGGCCGGCTCAAGCCAGCACCCGACCTCGCAGGTGCCCCGCTCGGCGTCGAAGTGCAGGAACAGCACACCTCCGACGAGCTTTCCGTCCAGCCACAGCCCGTGCAGGCTGCCGGTGTCGGCGGCGCGCTTGTCGGCGTACGACTGGAGGAGCTCGCGCGCGGAGTCGGCATCCGTGGCGTTCGCCCCGAAGGGGATGTGCTGCCCGATGAACTCACGTCCCCGCTCCAGGTGCGCCAGGAACTCCTCGGCGTGCCAGGGCTCCAGGGGTCGCAGTTCGGCGCCGTCCTCACCCAGGGATATCGCGTACATCCTGCTGCCGCTCCTTCACGAGTACGTCCCTCAGCGCGCCGTCGCGCGCAGCGGGAATCGTCGCATGGGAGGAGCCGGCGGGGCCGACAGGGACGGCAGGGCTGGAGTCGGGCGGTTCGATGCTGATGCGGGGCAGACGGCGGTCGAGCCAGCGGGGCAGCCACCAGTTGGCGCCGCCGAGCATGTGCATCAGGGCGGGCACCAGGAGCGTACGCAGGACGAAGGCGTCGAGCGCGACCGCGGCGGCGAGCGCGATGCCGAACATCGCGATGACGCGGTCGCCGCTGAGCACGAAGGCCAGGAAGACCGAGATCATGATCACGGCGGCGGAGTTGATCACTCGGCTGGTCTCGGCGAGGCCGACGCGGACGGCCCGCCGGTTGTCGCCGGTCTCCAGCCATTCCTCGTACATCCGGCTGACCAGGAAGACCTGGTAGTCCATGGAGAGCCCGAAGAGCACGGACACCATGATCACGGGCAGGAACGGTTCGATCGGGCCCGCGCTGCCGAGGCCGAGCAGCTCACTTCCCCAGCCCCACTGGAAGATCGCGATGACGACGCCGAAGGCGGCGGCGACGGCCGCGACGTTCATCGCGGCGGCCTTCAAGGGTATGCCGATGGAGCGGAAGGCGAGCAGCAGCAGGAGGCAGCCGAGTCCGATCACGACGCCCACGAACAGCGGCAGCTTGCCGATGATGACCTCGGCGAAGTCGTCGTAGCCGGCCGTGACGCCGCCGACGTGCACGTCCAGCGAGGTGTCCGTCTCGGCACGCGGGAGCACGTCGGTGCGCAGCCGGTCGACGAGGTCGCTGGTCTTCTGGGACTGCGGCGAGGACTCGGGCACGACGGTGAGGTACGCGGTGTCGCCGCCCGTGTCGTACGTCACCGGGGTCACCGAGGCGACACCCTCGGTCGACCGGAGCGTGGTGTCGAGGTTATCGAGGGCGAGCCGGTCCTGGGCGCCGTCGACCTCGGTGACGAGGGTCAGCGGGCCGTTGACGCCGGGGCCGAAGCCTCCCCCACTCTCCGAGCGGGAGGTGCCCCCAGCCAGCAGGTCGTAGGCCTGGCGGGTGGTGGCGGTCTCCGGGTTGTTGCCCTGGTCCGAGGTGCCGAGGTGCAGGCCGAGCGTGGGCAGCGCCAGCACGGTCATGACGGCGAGGGCGACGACTCCGAGCAGCTTGGGGTGCCGCTCGACGAAGGCGGACCAGCGGGCGGCGAACCCGGTGGGGAGCTCCGGCGCGGGACCGTGCTCGTCCAGGTGGCGGCGCTCGCGGCGGCTGAGGGCGCGCATGCCGATGAAGGAGAGCAGCGAGGGCAGCAGGGTCACGGAGGCCGCGACGGTGAGGAGCACGGTCAGGGAGGCGGCGATCGCGACGCCGTTGAGGAAGCTGAGCCGCAGGATGAGCATGCCGAGCAGGGCTATGCACACCGTTGCGCCCGCGAAGACGACGGCGCGTCCGGTGGTGGTCACGGCGTTCCGCGCGGCCTCCTCGACCGGCAGCCCGCGCTTCAGTCCGCGCCGGTGTCTGGTGACGATGAACAGCGCGTAGTCGATGCCGACGCCGAGGCCGACCAGCATGCCGAGCATCGGCGCGAAGTCGGCGACGGTCATGAAGTGGCCGAGCAGCACGATCCCGGCGTACGCCGTGCCGACGCTCACCAGGGCCGTGGCGATCGGCAGCATGGAGGCGGCGAGCGAGCCGAAGGCGAGGAAGAGAACCACGGCGGCGACGATCACTCCGACGACCTCGGCGACATGGCCGCCCGAGGACTCGGTGAGCCCGATGGCGTTACCGCCCAGCTCGACCTGGAGGCCGTCCGTCTCCGCGTCCTTGGCCGTGTCCACGACGGCCTGGACCTCGGCCTGGTCGACGTCCTTGGACTGCTCGTCGAAGGTGACCGTGGCGTAGGCGGTACGCCCGTCGGCGCTGATCCGACCGGCGCCCTGGCTGTCGTACGGGTCGGTCACGGAGGCCACGCCGGGCAGGTCCTCGATCTTGTCGAGGGTGACCTTCATCGTCTGCTCGACATCGGCGGCCCGTACGAAACCCGTGTCGGAGCCGGTGTGCCAGACGATCGTGTCGCTGTCCCCGCCGAGGTCCGGGAAACTCTTCTGCAGCAGCTGGGCGGCACGGCCGGATTCGGTGCCTGGCACCTTGTAGTCGTTCGAATACGCGGATCCGGCGACCGCTGCGGCGGCGGTCGTACCGCCGAGCGCGAGGATCCAGAGCAGAACGACCAGAAGGCGGTGCCGGACACACCAGCGTGCGAGTGCTGCCACGAACTAGCTCCCGTGGGGGGATTGTGGATCTTTACCGGGAACCGCCCGCAAAGAACACATGAGCAAGACGTGGACAACCCTCGCAGGCCGTAGAGATCGTTAGCCGTTTTCGTGGACTTACTCACAGAAATGCGAGGGACTTCACAGCACGCTTATGTGAATCCCCTCGCATTTCCTGGCGTCCGCCGCGACTGAAGTCGAAGGCGCCGGTGAGGTCACCGGCACCCCTCCCGGACGACGAGGCCCGGCTCACGCTCCTCCGGAGGACTCCCGTCGCGGCAGATACCCGTGCAGGAACGCCCGCACCCCCGAGACGATCAGTTCGTCCCGCTCGTCGTCCGACATCGGGAGCACCCCTCCGTACGTGCGATCGCTGATCTCGGACCCGGTCAGCAGGAGGAAGTGCATCGCGGCCCGCTCCGGGTCCGGGGCGTCGAGCAGCCCCTCGTCGGCCAGCTCACGGAACCGGGCGGCCACCAGCTTGAGCGCGCGGTCGGGGCCGGACACCCGCCAGGCGTCCACGAACTCCTGCGGAATATGGCCGATTTCGGCCCGCAACTGCCGCACGAGGGAGAAGTGGTCGCCGAACTCGTACATCGGACTCATCCAGGCGTGCGCGAAGTCGGCGAGGTCCGCTTCCAGGTCCGTGACCTTGTACAACCGCCGGTCGATGGCGTCGGCATGGGCCCGTACGACCTCCTCGGAACCCTCCACGACGACGACGCGGAAGAGCTGCGCCTTGCCCTCGGGGAAGTGGTTGTAGATCGTGCGGGTGGAGACCCCCGCCTCCTTGGCGATGGAGTCGATTCCGGCGCGGGTGTAGCCGTCGCGCCCGAAGACCCGGCGCGCCCCCCGCACGATCGCCTGCCGCTTCTCGGCGAGCCCCTGTCTCACGCGTCCTGCCCCTTCCTGTCGTCTGTCACGGTAGCCGGACCTGGAAAGTTACAACGAACGTTGCATTTACTGCCACGATGGTTGTACTTTCCTGGGCATGACGAACTCATCCACTGCACCGACCCTGTCCAAGGCTCCGCTCCGTGTCGCCGTCCTGACCGGCTCCGTCCGCGAGGGCCGCTTCGGACCCGTGGTCACCGACTGGTTCCTGCGGTTCACCGCCGAGCGCGGCGATCTCGAACTCGACCCCATCGACCTGGCCGAACACCCACTGCCCGAAGTCGTCTCCCCGGAGCCGCACCCCGAGGCCGCCCCGGTCACGACACGCCTGGCGGCGGCCGACGCCTTCGTGGTGATCACTCCCGAGTACAACCACAGCTTCCCGGCACCCCTCAAGAACGCCATCGACCTGCACTACACCCAGTGGCAGGCCAAGCCGGTCGGCTTCGTCTCGTACGGCGGCATGGGCGGCGGTCTGCGCGCGGTCGAGCAACTGCGGCTGGTCTTCGCCGAGTTGCATGCCGTGACGATGCGGGACACGGTCAGCTTCCACAGGGCCTGGGAGAACTTCGCCGAGGACGGCTCGCTGCTGCGACCCGACCTCCCCGAGGGCGCCGCCAAGGGCATGCTGGACCAACTGACCTGGTGGGGGAGGACGTTGCGCGCGGGCCGCGCCGTTTCGCCGTACGCGGCCGCATGAGCGCCACGCTGCCGAAGGGGACCGGGAGCGCCCCGGTACCCGCCATCCCCCGGCACGTCCTGGCCGTCGCGGGCGTGGTGGTCCTCGGCTCGTTCATGACGGTGCTCGACATGACCATCGTCAATGTCGCGCTTGACCACCTGTCACGCGCCTTCGACGCCCCGCTGTCCGTGGTCCAGTGGACGGTGACCGGCTACTCGCTCGCGCTGGCCACCGTCATCCCGGTCACGGCGTGGGCGGTGGGCCGGTACGGCGCGAAGCGGGTCTTCCTCACCGCTGTCACGCTGTTCACACTCGGCTCGGGGCTCACAGGCCTCGCCTGGAACGCCGGTTCCCTGATCACCTTCCGGGTGCTCCAGGGACTCGGCGGCGGCATGATCGTGCCGGTCGCGATGACCGTGGTCCTGCGCGCGGCCCCGCCGGAGCGCAAGGGCACGATGATGGGCATCCTCGGCATCCCCGTCCTCATCGGCCCGATGGCGGGACCGATCCTCGGCGGCGTCTTCACCGACGCGCTCTCCTGGCGCTGGATCTTCTTCGTCAACGTCCCCGTAGGCGCCCTGACCCTGCTGCTGGGCGCGCGCGTCCTGCGCGGCGACGACGAACGCATCCACCGCCCACTGGACCTGCCCGGCCTGCTCACCCTCTCCCCCGGCCTCGCGGCCCTCCTCTACGGCCTGACGCTGGGCGGCGAGCGCGGCACCTTCGCCGGCGCAGACGTCGTGGTCCCGCTCGTCGCCGGTACGGCGCTGGTGGCGGCCTTCGCGATACGGGCGCTGCGGGCCGCCCATCCCCTGCTCGACCTGCGGCTGCTGCGCAGGGCGTCGTTCGGCCGGGCGGTGGCGACGATGGTCCCGTTCTCGGCCGCGTACTTCGGTTCGATGATCCTCGTACCGCTGTACTGGCAGCAGGGACGCGGCCTGAGCGCCACGGAGTCCGGGCTGCTGATGGCACCTCAGTTCCTGTTCAGCGGCACGGTGATGCAGTTCTCCAGCCGGATCTCGGACCGCGTCGCGACCCGCGCGATCGTCGTGCCCGGCATCCTGGTCGCCGCCGCGGGCTTCTGCGCCTTCGCCGTCCAGGCCGGGGCCGACACTCCGTACTGGCGCCTTGTCGCCTCGCTCGCCGTCATGGGCACCGGCGTCGGCATGACCAACATGCCGGTCATGGCCGCGGCCACGCGCGGCCTCGCGGACGGTGAAGTCGCCGCCGGCAGCACGGCGTTGAACATCATCCTCCAGATCGCCGCGTCCGTCGGCACGGCGCTGACGGCGCTGCTGCTGACGGCTACGGACGGGTTCCGTACGACGTTGCTGTGCGGGGTGGGGTTGATGGCGCTGGCGTTGCCGATGGCGGTGCGGCTGCCATCATTGAGCCCGTCCGGCGATTGAGGACGAGCCCGAAGGGCGATCCGGGGGTCTGGGGGCAGCGGCGCCCCCAGGGCAGCACAGCCGAGGGGGTGCACCTGGAAACCCAGGTGCACCCCCTCGCCGCCCAAGCGGAGCGCCTAGCCCTCGACCCCCAGCTTCTCCAGGATCAGTTCCTTGACGCGCGCCGCGTCGGCCTGGCCCCGCGTGGCCTTCATGACCGCGCCCACGAGGGCACCCGCCGCGGCCACCTTGCCGCCACGGATCTTGTCCGCGATGGCCGCGTTGCCCGCGATGGCCTCGTCGACGGCGGCCGTGAGGGCGCCCTCGTCCGAGACGACCTTCAGGCCGCGCTTGTCGACGACCTCGTCCGGGGTGCCTTCGCCCGCGAGAACGCCTTCGATGACCTGACGGGCCAGCTTGTCGTTGAGGGAGCCGTCCTTGACCAGCGTGGTCACACGGGCCACCTGCTCGGGCGTGATCGGCAGCGCGTCGATCGGGCGCCCCGACTCGTTGGCGTTCCGGGCCAGTTCACCCATCCACCACTTGCGGGCCGAGGCCGAGTCGGCGCCCGCCTCGATCGTGGCGGCGATCAGGTCGACCGCACCCGCGTTCAGGATCGACTGCATGTCGTGCTCGGAGATCCCCCACTCCTCACGCAGCCGGTTACGGCGCAGCCGCGGCAGTTCGGGCAGGACCGCCCGCAGCTCCTCGACCCACTCGCGGGTCGGGGCGACGGGGACGAGGTCCGGCTCGGGGAAGTAGCGGTAGTCCTCCGCCTCTTCCTTCACTCGCCCGGAGGTCGTGGAGCCCGTGTCCTCGTGGAAGTGGCGGGTCTCCTGGATGATCGTGCCACCGCTGTTCAGGACGGCGGCGTGCCGCTGGATCTCGTACCGGCAGGCACGCTCCACCGACCGCAGCGAGTTGACGTTCTTCGTCTCGGAGCGTGTGCCGAACTTCTCGGTGCCGTTCGGGCGCAGCGAGAGGTTCACGTCGCAGCGCATCTGCCCCATCTCCATGCGGGCTTCCGACACACCGAGCGCCTTGATCAGCTCGCGCAGTTCGGCGACGTACGCCTTGGCGACCTCGGGAGCGCGCTCCCCCGCTCCCTCGATCGGCTTGGTGACGATCTCGATGAGCGGGATGCCGGCGCGGTTGTAGTCGAGGAGGGAGTGCGAGGCGCCGTGGATACGGCCCGTCGCACCGCCCACGTGCGTGGACTTGCCGGTGTCCTCCTCCATGTGGGCGCGCTCGATCTCCACGCGGAAGATCTCGCCGTCCTCCAGCTGGACGTCCAGATAGCCGTTGAAGGCGATCGGCTCGTCGTACTGGGAGGTCTGGAAGTTCTTCGGCATGTCCGGATAGAAGTAGTTCTTCCGGGCGAAACGGCACCACTCGGCGATCTCGCAGTTCAGCGCGAGACCGATCTTGATCGCGGACTCAACACCGGTCGCGTTCATGACCGGGAGCGAGCCGGGCATGCCGAGGCAGGTCGGGCAGGTCTGCGAGTTGGGCTCGGCACCCAGCTCGGTCGAACAGCCGCAGAACATCTTGGTCTTGGTGCCGAGTTCGACATGGACCTCGAGGCCCATGACGGGGTCGTACGACGCCAGCGCGTCCTCGTACGACACCAGTTCAGTCGTGACAGTCACGGTGAGACTTTCCCTCTCAGCCCAGCAGGACGTCGTCGTCGCCCAGGCGCTTGAGCTCCCGGTAGAGGATGGCGAGGCCGGTGACGATGGCTACGGCGGACACGGTGGCGTCGATCAGGACCAGGGTGTCCTTCTCGGCGCGGGCCTTCTTGAGCCGCTTGGCGACACCGATCGCGCCGAACGCGGTCCCGGCCATGGACAGGTACGTACCGGACTTCGAATTCTTGAAGCCCTTGGCCTTCGACAGTGCCTTGCTCACAGCGACGGAGCCTCCTCGATCAGCGGGTGACCCCAGCGTTCCACGAACGCGGCCTCGACCGCGGCGCCCACCTTGTAGAGGCGGTCGTCCTGCATCGCGGGGGCGATGATCTGCAGACCGACCGGGAGGTTGTCCTCCGGCGCGAGACCGCAGGGCAGCGACATGGCGGCGTTGCCCGCCAGGTTGGTCGGGATGGTGCACAGGTCCGCGAGGTACATCGCCATCGGGTCGTCAGCGCGCTCGCCGATCGGGAAGGCGGTGGTCGGCGTCGTCGGCGAGACGATCACGTCGACCTGCTCGAAGGCCTTCTCGAAGTCGCGGGTGATGAGCGTACGGACCTTCTGGGCGCTGCCGTAGTACGCGTCGTAGTAGCCGCTCGACAGGGCGTACGTGCCGAGCATGACGCGGCGCTTGACCTCGTCCCCGAAGCCCGCCTGGCGGGTGAGGGAAGTGACGTCCTCGGCGGAGCGGCTGCCGTCGTCGCCGGTGCGCAGGCCGTAGCGCAGGCCGTCGAAACGGGCGAGGTTGGAGGAGCACTCGGACGGCGCGATGAGGTAGTACGCGGACAGCGCCAGGTCGAAGGACGGGCAGTCCAGCTCGACGATCTCGGCGCCCAGCTCCTTGAGGAGCGCGACGGACTCGTCGAAGCGCTGGACGACACCGGCCTGGTAGCCCTCGCCGCTGAACTGCCTGACGACGCCTACGCGCATGCCCTCGACGCTGCCGTTGCGGGCGGCCTCGACGACGGGCGGTACGGGCGCGGCGATGGAGGTCGAGTCGAGGGGGTCGTGACCGGCGATGGCCTCGTGGAGGAGGGCCGCGTCCAGGACCGTACGGGCGCAGGGGCCGCCCTGGTCGAGGGAGGACGAGAACGCCACCATGCCGTACCGCGACACGCCGCCGTACGTCGGCTTCACGCCGACCGTGCCGGTGACGGCGGCGGGCTGGCGGATGGAGCCGCCGGTGTCGGTGCCGATGGCGAGCGGGGCCTGGAAGGAGGCGAGGGCGGCGGAGGAGCCACCGCCGGAGCCGCCGGGGATACGCGTCAGGTCCCACGGGTTGCCGGTCGGCCCGAACGCGCTGTTCTCGGTGCTGGACCCCATGGCGAACTCGTCCATGTTGGTCTTGCCGAGGATGACGACGTCGGCGGCCTTCAGCTTCCGGGTGACGGTCGCGTCGTACGGCGGAATCCAGCCCTCGAGGATCTTGGAACCGACGGTGGTCGGGATCCCCTCGGTGGTGAAGATGTCCTTGAGCGCGAGGGGCACACCGGCGAGGGGCCCGAGCTTCTCCCCTCGCTCCCGCTTCTCGTCGACGGCACGGGCCTGGGCGAGCGCGCCCTCCCGGTCGATGTGCAGGAAGGCGTGCACCTTTTCGTCGACGGCCTCGATACGGGCCAGGTGAGCCTCGGTGACCTGCACGGCCGTCAGTTCGCCGGCGGCGATCTTCTGGGCGATCTCGGCGGCGGTGAGCTTGATGATGTTGACGTTGCTGTCCGTCATTTCGGGTTACTCCTCCCCCAGGATCTGCGGCACCTTGAAACGCTGCTGCTCCTGGGCCGGGGCGCCGGACAGCGCCTGCTCGGGGGTGAGCGACGGACGGACCTCGTCCGCGCGCATGACGTTCGTCAGCGGCAGCGGGTGGGAGGTCGGCGGTACGTCTTGGTCGGCGACCTCGCTGACGCGGGCGACCGCGCCGATGATGTCGTCGAGCTGACCGGCGAAGTGATCGAGCTCTTCGTCCTTCAGCTCCAGACGCGCCAGCCGTGCGAGGTGGGCGACCTCCTCGCGCGTGATGCCAGGCATGCAGCGATCCTCAGGGGTGAGTGTGTGTGCTTTGCGCCAATCCTATGGCGCCGGTGCGGGTGGCTGCGCCCGGGTTTCTTTTCTCGCGTCCCCCGTCTGGGGTGCCGTGCCCCTAAACGACCCGCCCCGGATCATCCGCCGCAGCCGCGGGCAGCGCGGCCCGAGGCCGTTGCCATCCCCGCGACCCGCGGGCCCGGAGCCACGCGGTCGTCTCCTCCGCGGGCATCGCCGCGGCGACCAGCCACCCCTGAACCGCATCGCATCCGAGGTCCCGGAGCCGCTCCCACGTCTCGTCGTCCTCCACCCCTTCGGCGACGACGAGAAGCCCCAGCGAATGCGCGAGATCGACGGTGCAGCGAACGATCTCGGCGTCCTCCGTGTCGACGGCCAGCCGAGCCACGAAGGACCGGTCGATCTTCAGCTCGCTCACGGGCAGCCGGCGCAGATGCACCAGCGAGGAGTACCCGGTGCCGAAGTCGTCGAGCGACATCTTCACGCCGTGCCCGGTCAGCGCGGCCAGCGTGGCCGCGGCCCGGTGCGGGTCCTCGAGCAGCACATGCTCGGTTATCTCCAACTGCAACGCCCCCGCCGGGACCCCGTGCCGTGCGAGCCGCGCGGCAACCCCTCCGGCGAACCCCGGCGTGTGCACATCGCGCGGCGACACATTGACGGCCACGGGCACATAAAGCCCCTGAGCCCGCCAGCGGGCCACCTGCCCGAGCGCCGTCTCCAGCACATACTCCGTGAGATGCGGCATCAGCCCGGACGACTCGGCGATCGCTATGAACTCGTCCGGCGGTACCCTCCCGCGCTCGGGATGCACCCACCGTACGAGCGCCTCGAGCCCGGCCACCTGCCCGTCGAAGCGGACCTTCGGCTGATAGTGCAACTCGACGTCCCCGGTATCCAGCGCCCGGCGCAGATCCCCCAACAGCCCCAGCCGGTCAGGGGTGTTGGAGTCCCGCTTGGACTCGTACACCTCCACTCCCGTACGGTCCCGCTTCGCCTGGTACATCGCGACATCCGCCCGTCGCAGCAGCCCCTCCGCGTCCAGCGCGTGATCGGGGAAGACGGCGAGCCCGGCACTGGCCTCCAGCACGAGCGTCAGCCCGTCGAGATCCAGTGGCGAACCGAGCGCGGCGACGAGGTTACGAGCCACCCGCGTCGCGGACGTCGTCGAGTCGGCCACGGGCAGCAGTACGGCGAACTCGTCACCACCGAGCCGCGCGGCCTCCGCCCCGCGCGGCAACGCCAGCCGCAACCGATCCGCTATCTGCAACAGCAGCCGGTCCCCCGCAAGATGTCCCAGCGTGTCATTCACGGACCGGAATCGATCCAGGTCGATCAGCATCAGTGCGGAACGCGCACCGATCCGCTCGGCGTCCTCGAGCGCCGTCCAGGTGCGTTCGAGGAGCCACTGGCGGTTGGGCAGCCCGGTGAGCGGGTCGCGCAGTTGTTCCTCGGCCCGGGCGCGGGCTATCCACAGGCTGAAGTCGAGCGCGATGAGGGGGATCGAGAAGAGCGGCAGCAGTACGGGGAGCGACATCGCGACGACGCAGATCAGCGGGGCGATACCGAGCAGCGCCACGGCCACGAGCCCGTGTCTGACCAGGGCCGTACGGGCGACGGTCGGCACACCGACACGGGGCGCGTGGAGGTACCACAGGAGCGCGCGCGTCACGGCGAGATACGCGACTGCCACCAACACCACCTCGGGCGCGGTGTAGACGGTCCAGCTCTCCGGGTTCCAGGGCTTCTCCACGGACGGGACCCGGCCGAAGATGGCCAGCACCAGAGCACCGCCGCCGATGCCGAGAATGTCCACCGCGCCTTGCAGCACGCCCTGGCGCCAGCGGTGACGGCGGGCTATGCCGACGAGCACGACGACGGTGAGGCTGACCATTCCGGCCGGCACCCAGCCGTACAGCAGCAGGACGGCGAGTGTGAGAGCCGCGCCGGAGCCCGTGCCGCCCCACCAGCGGGCGCGGCCGAGCGCCACCAGATGACCGACGATGATGCCGACCAGCACGGCAAAGGACCAGCCGACGGAACCGGACGGAAAGAGCGCCTGGTGCCCGGTGAACCCCCGGAAGAAGCCCGCGCCCAGTACGAACCCGGCCGCCGCGACGACCGCCGTGGGCAGTGTGGGCCAGTACGTCTGCCGCTCGGGTTCATGGCCGGGCATCCCGTGCCCGGCGCCGGTGCTCCCCTGGCCGGGCATCCCGAGCCCGGAGCCGGCGCCCACCCGCCCCTGCCTGTTCTCCTGTCCGCGCGCGTCCGTGCCCGGCCCGTGCCCGTGCACCATGGTGCGCTGTCCGGCTGCGGCCAGGGACGCCCCCCATCTCCGCATACCGGTCACCCAGCGCGGGCGCAGCCGTGAGTCCGGGGCGGCGCTCTCGGTCGGTTCCATTCCCGTCCCTCTCACAGCCGGCGGTGCCCACGCCACGCGGCCCGATGCCCGACACCCTCTAACGGCACCGCGTCTGAAAACCCTTCCCCCGCTCTTGACGAGTGGGGGATGCCCCGACCGCAGCTGGGCACGGCAGGCGCACATCTCAACAGTAGGCCGCAGAAGGCTTCCACGGGCACCGGTCGTCTACGGTTGCCCGAATGCGACCAGGCCACCCGCATGCATCTGGTATGCGCCGAACGGGTGACCTTCAATCCCTACTCCTCGACCGGAAGCGCGACTTCAGCGGCTGCTTCCGGCCCTTGTTCGAGCAGAACGGCAAAGCCGTCCTCGTTCAGAACAGGCACTTTGAGCTGCATCGCCTTGTCGTACTTCGATCCAGGATTGTCACCAACGACTACAAAAGAAGTCTTCTTCGAAACCGAACCGGTTACTTTCGCGCCCCGAATCTGGAGTTGATCCTTCGCGCCGTCCCGTGTGTGGTGCTCGAGCGTTCCAGTGACGACGACGGTGAGTCCTTCGAGCGGGCGCGGTCCTTCGTCCTCGCCCGAACTCTCTTCCGCCATCCGGACACCGGCGGCCCGCCACTTGCGCAGGATCTCCTGGTGCCAGTCCACCGTGAACCACTCCTTGAGGGAGGCCGCGATGATCGCGCCGACTCCCCCGGTGGCGGCCAGCTCCTCCTCCGTGGCCTGCTCGATTCTGTCGATCGAGCGGAACTCGCGCGCCAGTGCCTCGGCCGCGACCGGCCCGACATGGCGGATCGACAGCCCCGTGAGCACCCGGGCGAGCGGGCGGCTCTTGGCGGCCGCGATGTTCTCCAGCATGGCCAGCGCGTTCTTCTTGGGCTCGCCCTGCTGGTTGGCGAAGACTGTGGCGATCTTCTCCTCGCCGGTCTTCGGGTCCCGCTTCGGCAAGCCGCTGTCCTGGTCGAGGACGTACGCCTTGATGGGCAGCAACTGCTCGATGGTGAGGTCGAAGAGGTCGCCCTCGTCCTTGAGGGGCGGTTCGGCGGGCTCCAGGGGTTTGGTGAGCGCGGCGGCGGCGACGTATCCGAAGTTCTCGATGTCCAGGCTCTTGCGGCCCGCGAGATAGAAGAGGCGCTCGCGCAACTGGGCCGGGCAGGTACGGCCGTTGGGGCAGCGCAGATCGATGTCGCCCTCCTTGGCGGGCGCCAGCGGTGTGCCGCACTCGGGACACTCGGCGGGCATCACGAACTCCCGCTCTCTGCCGTCGCGCAGATCGACGACCGGGCCGAGGATCTCCGGGATGACGTCACCGGCCTTGCGCAGCACCACCGTGTCGCCGATGAGGACGCCCTTGGCCTTGACCACGTCCTGGTTGTGCAGCGTGGCGAACTCGACCTCGGAGCCCGCCACGGTGACCGGCTCCACCTGCGCGTACGGCGTGACGCGGCCGGTACGGCCCACGCCCACCCGGATATTGACCAGCTTGGTGTTGACCTCCTCCGGCGCGTACTTCCACGCGATCGCCCAGCGCGGGGCGCGCGAGGTCGAGCCGAGGCGGCCCTGGAGGGGGATCTCGTCGAGCTTCACGACGACGCCGTCGATCTCGTGCTGCACGGAGTGACGGTTTTCTCCGTAGTACGCGATGAACTCCCGTACGCCGTCGAGGTCGTCGACCACCTTGCTGTACGGGGTCGTCGGCAGACCCCACTCGCGCAGCAGGTCGTAGGCCCCTGAGAGCCGGTCGAGTCCGTCGAAGCCCTCTCGGGCACCGATGCCGTGCACGACCATGTGGAGCGGTCGGGTGGCCGTGACGCGAGGGTCCTTCTGGCGCAGTGAACCCGCCGCTGCGTTGCGCGGGTTGGCGAAGGGTTTGTCGCCGGCCTCCACCAGGCGGGCGTTGAGCTCCTGGAACTTCTCCATCGGGAAGTAGACCTCGCCGCGGATCTCCACGAGGTCGGGAATGCGGTCGCCCCTCAGGCGGTCGGGGATCTCGGCGATCGTCCGGACGTTCGGCGTGATGTCCTCGCCCATGCGGCCGTCGCCGCGGGTCGCCGCGCGTGTGAGGCGGCCGTGCTCATAGGTGAGGTTGACCGCGAGGCCGTCGACCTTCAGCTCGCACAGGAAGTGGTGGTCGGAGGTGCCGACCTCCTTCGCGACGCGGTCGGCCCAGGCCGCCAGCTCCGCCTCGTCGAAGGCGTTGTCCAGCGACAGCATGCGCTCGCGGTGCTGGACGGCCGTGAACTCCGTCTCGTACGCCCCCGCCACCTTCTGAGTCGGCGAGTCGGGCGTACGCAGCTCGGGATACTCCTCTTCCAGGGCCTCCAGGGCGCGCAGGAGCTGGTCGAACTCCGCGTCGCTGACGACGGGCGCGTCCTTCACGTAGTACCGGAAGCGGTGCTCCTCGATCTGCTCCGCCAGCTGCGCGTGCTTCTCCCGTGCCTCGGCGGGCACGGGCCCCGCAGTCGAGCCCGTCTGTGCGTCCTTGTCGCCGGCCACCGTGTCGTCCTCCCCTTACTCTGGGTTGTCCGCGAGGGATCTCGCCGCCTGGACGCAGTGGGCGAGCGCCCGGCGCGCGTACTCGGGCGAAGCACCCGCGAGTCCGCACGTCGGAGTGACCGTGACCGACTCCGAGAGAAGCCCCGGATTCAGCCCCAGCCTGCGCCACAGCGTCCTGACACCCATGACGCTACCGGCAGGGTCTGACAATGGGCCGTCCGTGCCCGGCACTACGCCCGCGAACAGCTTCGTACCCCCTTCCACTGCTTCCCCGATCGCATCGTCGTCACGCTCGGTGAGGAGCCCGAAGTCGAAGGAGATCGCGGTCGCTCCGGCCCGGCGCAGCAGGGCGAACGGGACGTCGGGGGCGCAGCTGTGCACGACGACGGGCCCGCTGTCCTGCACACCCGCCATGTCCCGCAGGGTGGCCTCGACGACTTGGCGGTCCACCGCCCGGTGGGTGCGGTAGCCGCTCGCCGTCTTCACCTGGCCGCGCAGGACGGCGACGAGCGAGGGCTCGTCGAGTTGCAGCACGATCTGGGCGCCGGGTACCCGCCGTCGTACGTCGTCGAGATGGGCACGCAGCCCCTCGGCGAGCGATCCTGCGAGGTCACGGCGGGCGCCGGCATCGGACAGCGCCACCTGACCGTTCTTCAGCTCCAGCGCCGCCGCGAGCGTCCAGGGCCCCACCGCCTGCACCTTCAGCGGCCCCTCGTACCCCTGCGTGAACTCCTCCAACGCGTCGAGGTCCTGGCGGAGCCAGGCCCTGGCCCGCCGGGTGTCCCGCCCCGGCCGGTCCCCGATCCGCCACCCGCTGGGCTCCACGCGCGCGTACAGCTCGACCAGCATCCCGGCCGTCCGCCCGATCATGTCCGCCCCGGGCCCCCGGGCAGGCAGCTCCGCCAGATACGGCATCCCCGTCTCCGGTCCCTCAAAGGTCCCGGTCACGGTCTTGGCGGCCTCCCGGGCGTCCTCGCCCGGCATCGACCCGATCCCGGTCGCGGGACCGGGCCTGAACTCGCTGTTTTCGCTCACCCCGGCAGCGTACGGAATCGTCGTGGCGCGGGTCAGCGCCCCGGCCGCACCGTCAGATCGTGGACCTCCGCGTCCCTCGGCAGGTCCAGAGCCATCAGGATCGTCGTCGCCACCGACTCCGGGTCGATCCACATCGCGGGGTCGTACTCCTTGCCCTCCTGCTGATGGACCTTGGCCTGCATGGGGCTCGCGGTGCGGCCCGGGTAGACCGAGGTGACGCGGACGCCGTTCGCGTGCTCCTCGTGGCGCAGCGAGTCGGCGAGAGCCTTCAGACCGTGCTTGGAGGCGGCGTACGCGGACCATTCGCGGCCGGCGTTGAGTCCCGAACCGGAGTTGACGAAGATCACATGCCCCTGCGCGACGCGGAGTTGGGGCAGGAAGTGCCGGGTC
This sequence comes from Streptomyces flaveus, assembly GCF_014647675.1. GTDB lineage: Bacteria > Actinomycetota > Actinomycetes > Streptomycetales > Streptomycetaceae > Streptomyces > Streptomyces flaveus. The sequence goes on from NZ_BMPQ01000002.1 coordinate 224,234, forward strand.
AGCTCGGCGGGCGCGATCAGGTTGACGTTCAGCTGGTGGCGCCAGGTCTTGGGGGTCAGCTCGCCGACCGGGCCGAGGTCGATGACGCCCGCGATGTGCATGAGCGAGTCGACCCGGTCGGGCAACGTCTGGTGCGAGAACGCCCAGGACAACCGGTCCGGGTCCGCGAGATCGCCGACCAGGGTCTTCGCCCCCGGGAACTCTGCGGCCAGCTCCTTCGCACGGCCCGCGTCGCGCGCGTGCAGCATAAGCTCGTCCCCACGCGCGTGAAGGCGGCGGGCGACGGCCGCGCCAATTCCGGAACCGGCCCCGGTGATCACATGTGTAGCCATGCCGCCATGCTCGCATCACTGCGCTACTGCATCACTGCTTGCCGAGTGACTCCTCCAGGTACGCCAGCGCCCCCACCGGCTCCTCCGCGAAGAACACCAGGTCGGTCAGCGGGACCGGCAGGAAGCCCTCGTCCTCCATGCGCCGGAACTGCTCCTTGAGGCCGTCGTAGAAGCCCGCCGTGTTGAGCAGCACCACCGGCTTGGTGGTGTGGCCGTGCTTCTTCAGCTCCAGGATGTCCGTCGCCTCGTCCAGCGTGCCGGTCCCGCCGACCATGACCACCACGGCGTCGGCCTTCTCCAGCAGCAGTGCCTTCCTCTCGGCGAGGTCCCGCGCCACGACCATCTCGTCGGCGTCCGGCCGCGCCTTGGCCACCAGGAACTCCACGGAGACCCCGAGCAGCCGCCCACCCGCCTCCTGCACCCCGTCGGCGACGACCTTCATGAGTCCGACGTCCGAACCGCCCCACACCAGGGTGTGCCCACCCTTGCCGAGCAGTTCGGCGAACTCGCGGGCGGGGCGCGTATAGCGCTCGTCGAGATCGGCGGCCGAGAGAAAGACGCAGATGTTCATGGCTTCACGGTACGGGCCGCCTCTGACATCGCGGTCACCCGGAGCTTCGACTGACCATGCGGCAGCTTCTCCCAGTCGTCCATGAACTTGGCCGAAAGGCCGTGTTTCGCGGCCAGTTGAACCAGTGTCTCGGTGCGGTAGTAGAAGTCCTCGTGCAGCACCTGGTGTTCGCGGCCCTCAGTCCGGTCGAAGGTGAAGTCGAACCATCCGCCGGGCGCGAGTACGCGGCCCACGTTGGCGAGACACTGCTCGATGACGTCCGGAGGCGAATGCGAGAACACGCTGTGCGCGTGCACCACGTCGAAGTACGCGTCGGGCAGGAAAGCGAAGGTCAGGTCGTTCGCAAGCGTCAGGTGGGGCAGCTTGGCCTGGAGGCCTTCCCGTACGAGGGTGTCCTGGGCCGCGATCAGGATGTCCGGCGAGATGTCGATCCCGTAGTAGTGGCCGCTTTCCAGGTGGTCGATGAACAGCCGCCCGGCGCGCAGGTTCCCGCAGCCGATCTCCAGCATCCTGTGCTGCGGCTTCAGCCCGTGCCGCACCAGGTAGTCGAACTGCATCCGCCCGAGCTGCGCCCACCGCTCGCGTGACGGATTGTGCCCCACCGCCGCCTCCGTGCTGCGCGCGGCGTCGGAGGCCATCACGGCCCGGTAGTACGCGATGTGGTCGCGGTGTTTGAGCCGCAGCCAGGCGTCACGCGCGGCCCGGCGGGCGTACGGGGGCACCTTCTCGGGGTGCTTCAGCGCGTAAGTCACTTGATGGGCAAGGCTCTTGCGGTAGCGGGTCAGTCGCGTGGCTCCCATAGGGACTCCAATCGGACGACGTCAGGGAAGAATCCGCCGTCGGCGTGCGCTTACACCTGGTGAGACCCCTATTCGAGGAGCCGGAACGTGACCGCAGGCCACCGCATCACCATCGAGCAGGGCACCGAGCACGTACGCGTGGTGCACGACGGGCAGGTGCTCGCGGAGAGTACACGCCCTCTGCTGCTGCGCGAAACAGGTTTGCCCGTGCGCTACTACCTGCCCATTGAGGACGTACGCACCGAATTGCTGACGCCCTCGGACACCCACACCCACTGCCCCTTCAAGGGCGACGCGTCCTACTGGTCGCTGCCCGGCGCCCCCGACCTCGTCTGGACCTACCCGGACCCGAAGCCGGAGGTCGCGGAGATCAAGAACCACGTGTGCTTCTACGAAGTTGAAGTCATCTGACCGACTGGGCCGACTGAGCAACCGCAGTCGTCGCCCGTACCGTCGTCGCGATCGTCGCCGAGCCCACCACCCGCGTGCCGTCGTACAGGACGATCGCCTGGCCGGGGGCGACGCCGCGGACGGGCTCCGTGAAGGTGACCTCCAGCGAGTCGTCGACGAGTTCGGCCGTGACCGTCGTCTCACCTCCGTGGGCGCGGAGTTGGGCCGTGTACGTGCCCGGGCCGGTCGGGGCCGCGCCGCACCAGCGGGGCTTGATGGCCGTCAGGGCAGAGACCTCCAGAGACGCCGCCGGGCCTACCGTCACCGTGTTGTTCACCGGCGAGATGTCGAGGACGTAGCGCGGCTTGCCGTCCGGGGCTGGCGTCCCGATGCGGAGCCCCTTGCGCTGGCCGATCGTGAAGCCGTACGCGCCCTCGTGGGTGCCCACCTTGTCACCGGACTCGTCGACGATGTCGCCCTCCGACTTGCCCAGCCGGTTCGCCAGGAAGCCCTGGGTGTCGCCGTCGGCGATGAAGCAGATGTCGTGCGAGTCCGGCTTCTTGGCGACGGCCAGGCCCCGGTGCTCGGCCTCCGCGCGGATCTCGTCCTTCGTCGTGACCGTGTCGCCGAGCGGGAAGAGGGCGTGCGCGAGCTGGCGGTCGTCGAGGACTCCGAGGACGTACGACTGGTCCTTGGCCATGTCGGAGGCACGGTGCAGCTCGCGCGTGCCGTCGTCGTTCACGATCACCTTGGCGTAGTGGCCGGTGCAGACGGCGTCGAAGCCCAGGGCGAGGGCCTTGTCGAGCAGGGCCGCGAACTTGATCTTCTCGTTGCAGCGCAGACAGGGGTTCGGGGTACGGCCGGCCTCGTACTCGGCGACGAAGTCCTCGACCACGTCCTCACGGAAACGCTCGGCGAGGTCCCATACGTAGAAGGGGATGCCGATCACGTCCGCGGCGCGGCGGGCGTCGCGCGAGTCCTCGATGGTGCAACAGCCACGCGCGCCCGTGCGGAACGATTGCGGGTTCGCCGAGAGGGCGAGGTGGACACCGGTCACGTCGTGCCCGGCTTCGGCGGCTCGGGCGGCGGCGACGGCGGAGTCCACGCCACCGGACATGGCGGCCAGTACGCGGAGGGGGCGCTGTGAGATCTCAGTCATAACGCTTCCAGGGTACGGGTCCATGGGAACCGGAGCCCGCGGGTATCCGTTGGCCCTTTCATGGGAGAGGACTGGACGAATCAGTGGTCAGGTCTGCGGGCGACGGACTCCCCTCAGGAACCCTCGCGCAGACACCGCCGGGAGAAGGAGGCGGGGCGACCCATCGGCCGGCGGGCACTGATCGTCGGTGGGGCCGCGGCTGCCGTGGGCGGGGCCGTGCTGGGGTGGGACCAACTGGCGCAGGGAGGCGCCATGCGCGAGGGGATGGCCCGGGACATGTGGAAGGTGCCCGGCATGCGCAAGCCGCGGAAAGAGGGGGAGGTCGACTTCTCGGGCGCCCAGTGGGTCGCCGCGTCCTCGGCGAACTGGCGGATGGCGGACCGGCCCGCCGACTACACGATCGACATGGTCGTCATTCATGTCACGCAGGGCAGTTTCGACTCGGCGGTGAAGGTTTTCCAGAATCCGGCACACGGCGCGGCAGCGCACTACGTCTTCCGCAAGGACGGGCATGTCGCCCAGATGATCCGCGAGCTGGACGTGGCGTACCACGCGGGGAACCGGGAGTACAACGAGCGGAGCATAGGCATAGAGCACGAGGGTTTCGTGGACCGTCCGCAGGACTTCACGGACGCGATGTACCGCGCGTCGGCACAGCTGACCGCCCGGGTCTGTGCGCGCCACAAGATACCCGTGGACCGGAAGCACATCATCGGCCACGTCGAGGTGCCGGAGGCGACCCACACGGATCCCGGGGACGGCTGGGACTGGGACCGGTACATGCGACTGGTACGAGAGGCGCGCAGCGCAAACGTCTGAGGACCACTCGGCGGATCAAGGCCTGGCTCAGGCCTAGCTGAGCCCCGCCGTCCGTGCCCTCTCCACCGCCGGGCCGATCGCCTGGGCCACCGCTTCGACGTCGGCCTCCGTGGAGGTGTGGCCGAGGGAGAAGCGGAGGGTGCCGCGGGCCAGGTCCGGGTCGGTGCCCGTGGCGAGGAGGACATGGCTGGGCTGGGCCACGCCCGCCGTGCACGCCGAGCCCGTGGAGCACTCGATGCCCTGGGCGTCCAGGAGCAGCAGCAGCGAGTCGCCCTCGCAGCCGGGGAACGTGAAGTGGGCGTTCGCGGGCAGTCGGCCCTCGCTGGCAGGGTCGCCGCCGAGGATGGCGTCGGGGACGGCCTTGCGTACGGCGTCGACCAGGTCGTCCCGCAGCGCTCCGATCTCGCGGGCGAACCACTCGCGCTGCTCGGCGGCGGTCCGGCCGGCGACGGCGAAGGCGGCGACGGCGGGCACGTCCAGGGTGCCGGAGCGGACATGGCGCTCCTGGCCACCGCCGTGCAGGACGGGTACGGGGCTGTACTCGCGGCCGAGGAGCAGGGCGCCGATGCCGTACGGACCGCCGATCTTGTGGCCGGAGACGGACATCGCGGCGAGCCCGGAGGCGCCGAAGTCGACGGGGAGCTGGCCGAAGGCCTGGACGGCGTCGGCGTGCAGGGGGATGTCGAACTCGGCGGCGACGTCGGCCAGTTCGCGGACCGGCAGCACCGTGCCGATCTCGTTGTTCGCCCACATGATCGTGGCGAGCGCCACATCGTCGGGGTTGCGGGCGATGGCCTCGCGCAGGGCCTCGGGGTGGACGCGGCCGTACGGGTCGACCGGGAGGTACTCGACCGTGGCGCCCTCGTGTTCGCCGAGCCAGTGCACGGCGTCCAGGACGGCGTGGTGCTCGACGGGGCTGGCCAGAACCCGGGTGCGGGCCGGGTCGGCGTCTCGGCGGGACCAGTACAGGCCCTTCACGGCGAGATTGTCGGCCTCGGTGCCGCCGGAGGTGAGGACCACCTCGCTGGGGCGTGCGCCGAGGGCTGCCGCCAGGGTTTCGCGGGCTTCCTCGACGGTTCGCCGCGCGCGGCGACCGGCTGCGTGCAGGGAGGAGGCGTTGCCGGTTGCGCCCAGCTGGGCGGTCATTGCCTCGACCGCCTCCGGGAGCATCGGGGTGGTCGCGGCGTGGTCGAGGTATGCCATGGTGGGCCCAATTCTAGGGCCCGCTGTTTTCTGCCTCGGCAGGGCCGAGCGGTAGCGGCACGACTGCCCGCGGTCGGCCAGGCCCTGCCCGCGGCCAATCCCGTAGCCAACCAGGCGCGCAACACCTTCTGTCAGCCGCCGAGGCTCCACGACATGGTGTTGTCCGCCGACATGAAGGCCGCGAGGACCAGTAGGTCGGCGATGCCGAGGCCCAGGCCCAGGTAGGCGCGACCGCGGCGCGTGGTGTTGCGGTGGAGGGCTACCGACGCCAGGACGATGGCGATGGGGCCGAGAAAGATGTTGAAGACCAGGAGCCCCACGAGGCCGAGGACGAAGGACGCCACTGCCATGCCGTCGGCGTCGCGACGGACGGCGTTACGGCGCTGGGGCGCGGCGGTGGTCAGTTGCATAGGTCTGCTCCCAACAGGCGTAAGGGCGTGGTCAGTTGGTGTTCGCGCGGCGGCGTGAGTGATGCTCGCGGGCCGCGAAGACGGCCAGCCAGACGCCGATGACCGCGGTGGCGACGAGGGTGAAGGAGAGCGGCGCGTGGGCCACGGTGCCCAGGACGACGCCCAGCAGCAGGAGTGCCGCGACGAGGAACAGCATGAGATGCCTCTCGTGGTGTCGTGAGTGCTGATCGTCGATCGGTGAACGCTTGTAGTTACAGTTGTTCACTGACTTATCAGTCTAGCCTGTACACGTCTTTCCAATCCCGGAGAACAGTTGTTAACTGCATGGCATGAGTCACACCCTCGGCGTCCGACAGGCCCAGAAACAGAAGACGAGGCAGGCGTTCCTGGACGCTGCGCTGGCTCTGCTGGAGGAGCAGAGCCTCAGCAGTCTGGGCCTGCGCGAGGTCACCAGGGCCGTGGGCGTCGCCCCGACCGCCTTCTACCGGCACTTCCCCTCGACGGCGGATCTCGGAGTGGCCCTGGTCGAGGAGGCGCTGGGCAGCCTGCACACGGTGATCGCCGGCACGGTGTCAGCGGCCGGCGACGGCGACGAACGTATCGAGCGCACCGTCGAGCTGATCGCCCGTCATGTGCGCGAGTACCCAGCACACATCCGCTTTATCGCCCGTGAACGCAACGGCGGGGTCCAGAAGGTCCGGGCCGCGATAGCGGAGCAACTCGCCCGGTTCACCGCCGAGGTGAAGACCGCACTGGCCCAGCACCCGGAGTCGGCCGGCTGGAACGACGACGACCTGCTGATGCTCGCGGGCCTGTACGTCGACCAGATGCTGATGACCGCCTCCAACCTCCTGGACGCGTCCCCCGAGGAGCAGGACCAAGTCATCCGGGCGGCGACCCGCCGCATGCGCCTGATCAGCATCGGCCGACGGCACTGGCTGAGATGACGCCCCCTCACGAAGAGTGCGTACGAACACGAAGGGCGCGTACGAAGCTCTCGTACGCACCCTTTCATCGCCCTACTTGCTCAGTCGGAGCCGGTCAGATCCTGACCCGAGCGAGCTGTCGCGACTGTGCCACCAGCCGGTCCGCACTGTCCCAGACCTCGGCGTCCTCCTCCAGAAAACCGCCGGCGAGGTTGCGCGTGGTGATCGAGATCCGCAGCGGACCCGGCGCCGGACGGCAGCGGATGTGCACGGTCAGCTCGACGGTCGGGACCCAGCCGGACAGGCCCAGTTCGAAGGCGGTCGGCGGCAGCGCGTCGACCGCGAGGAGCAGCGAGAAGGGGTCGGCGTCCCGGCCGTCGGCGAGCCCGAACCAGGCCCGCATCTCGCCCTTGCCGGACGGCGAGCCGAGGGCCCAGCCCAGGGTGGAGGGGTCGAGCTTGAGCATCAGCCGGTCGGTGATGGCGGAGCTGCCGGGGACGGGAGCGGGCGCGTCGGCGGGGCCGAAGCACTGGTCCAGCGGCGGAATCGCGGGCGGCTTCGCCGATGTCCGTACGTCGTCGGGGAGTTGGTCCAGGTCCCCGTAGGAGGCGAGGACGCGGATCCGTTCGACCTCCCGGCCTTCCTCGTCGTACTGGAAGAGGGATGCCTGGCCCGTCGAGAGAGTGCGGCCGGTGCGTACGACGTCCGTGCGGACGACTGCCGGACCCGGCTCGGATGCCGTCAGGTAGTGCGCGGAGACGGTGAACGGGTCGCCGTGCGGCAGGGCGTCCGCGAGTACGCGGCCCAGAACGGCCAGCAGGTAACCGCCGTTGACGGCGTTGATGATCGTCCATCCGGCGGACAGATCGATGTCGTAGACGCCGGGTGCGCGACGCGTGACCGCGGTGTCGCGGTCGAACTCGCTGTCGCCGATCGCTGCCTGTACGAGAGTCGCTTCTGACATACCTGAACGGTACAACAGGAAATTACTAAGCAGTAGCTTTTGAGATTTCAGCCACGTGACATCTCCCGACTCACCACATCTCCCCACTGACACGGAAACGGGAGAGCGCACACGCGCTCTCCCGTTCTGTCACGCTGCGGAAGTTACTCCTTGGAGGCCCCGGAGTCCTTGGCGGCACCGGAATCCCCGGGCTCCTCGCCCGACCTGTCCCCCACCTGCGCCGCGACCGCAGCCGACGTTTCCGCCGACTCCGCGAGCACCTCGTCGGCCACCAGCTCCGCCGCTTCCTTTGCGACGGTCAGCAGGACGGTGTCCTGCGGCGCCTGGTCCGCGAAGTTCTCCGGGTGGTGACAGGCCACCTGCTGACCGGGCTTCAGCTCAAGGAGCGGCGGCTCCTTCGTGGTGCAGATCTCCGTGGCCTTCCAGCACCGAGTGTGGAAGCGGCAGCCGCTCGGCGGCGAGATCGGCGAGGGAACATCGCCCTTGAGCAGGATGCGCTCGCTCTTCGCCGCCCGGCGCCGTGGGTCCGGGATCGGCACGGCCGACATCAGCGCCTTGGTGTACGGGTGCATCGGCGCCTTGTAGAGCGACTCGCGGTCCGCGAGCTCGACGATCTTGCCTAGGTACATCACCGCGATACGGTCCGAGACATGGCGTACGACGGACAGGTCGTGCGCGATGATCACGTATGTCAGGCCCAGCTCCTGCTGGAGGTCGTCCAGCAGGTTCACGACCTGCGCCTGGATCGACACGTCAAGCGCGGAGACCGGCTCGTCCGCCACGACCAGCTTCGGGTTGAGCGCGAGCGCACGGGCGATGCCGATGCGCTGGCGCTGGCCGCCGGAGAACTCGTGCGGATAGCGGTTGTAGTGCTCGGGGTTGAGGCCGACGACCTCCAGCAGCCGCTGGACCTCCTTCTTGATACCGCCCTCGGGCGTGACGCCCTGGAGCTTGAAGGGGGCCCCGATGATGGTGCCGATCGTGTGGCGCGGGTTCAGCGACGAGTACGGGTCCTGGAAGATCATCTGGACGTCACGGCGCATCGGGCGCATACCGCTGACGCCCAGGTGCGTGATGTCCCGGCCCTCGAACTCCACGGTGCCCGCGGTCGGTTCGAGAAGCCGGGTGATCAGCCGGCCCATCGTCGACTTGCCGCAGCCCGACTCGCCCACGACGCCGAGGGTCTCGCCGGACTTGACCTCGAAGTCGATGCCGTCGACCGCCCGCACCGCGCCGACCTGCCGTTGGAGCAGGCCCTTGCGGATCGGGAAGTGCTTCTGGAGCCCGGTCACCTTCAGCAGGGTCTCGCCGGGGGCGGCGTCCTTGGTGAGGGTCGCGCCCGGGGCCGTCTTCGGGCCCGCGCCGTCGCTCTCTGCGGGTTTGGTCACTGCCGCGTCCTCGGGTTTCTCACTCACAGCTTGGGCGCAATCTCTTCGGTCCAGATACGCTCCCGCTGCTCCTGCGTCATATGGCAGGCGGCCCAGTGCTGGCTGCCGACCTCGGTCAGCTCGGGGCGGACCGTGCGGGTGACGTTGTCCTTGGGGACGTCCGCGTACGGGCAGCGCGGGTTGAAGGCGCAGCCCGACGGGATGTTGATCAGCGAGGGCGGGGAGCCCTTGACCGGGATGAGCCGCTCCTGCTGGTCGCGGTCGAGGCGCGGCATCGAGCCCAGCAGGCCCCAGGTGTAGGGGTGCCGGGGCTCGTAGAAGACCTTCTCGGCCGGGCCGCGCTCGACGCAGCGCCCGCCGTACATCACCAGGATGTCGTCGGAGAGCTCGGCGACGACGCCCAGGTCGTGGGTGATGACGATGACCGCGGAGCCGAACTCCTTCTGCAAGTCCCGGATCAGGTCGAGGATCTGCGCCTGGACGGTCACGTCCAGGGCGGTCGTCGGCTCGTCCGCGATGAGCAGTTCGGGGTTGTTGACGAGCGACATCGCGATCATCGCGCGCTGGCGCATACCGCCGGAGAACTCGTGCGGGTAGCCGTCGACGCGCTTGTCCGGTTGCGGAATGCCCACGCGGTCGAGCATCTCGATCGCGCGCCGCCGTGCGGTCTTCTTGTCGACGTCGTTGTGGATGCGGTACGCCTCCACGATCTGGTGGCCGATCGTGTAGTACGGGTGCAGCGCCGACAGCGGGTCCTGGAAGATCATCGACATCTCGCGGCCACGCAGTTTGCGTACGTGGTCGGGATCGGCGGTGAGCAGTTCCGTGCCGTCCAGCCAGATCTCGCCGGAGAGTTGCGCCTTGCGTTTGCCGTACTGGCCGGTGGTGTGCAGGCCCATGATGCCGAGCGAGGTCACCGACTTGCCGGAGCCGGACTCGCCCACGATGCCGAGGGTCTTGCCCTTCTCCAGCGTGAAGCTGAGCCCGTCGACGGACTTGACCAGTCCGTCGTCGGTCGGGAAGTGCACCTTCAGGTCGCGGACTTCGAGGAAGGCGGACGGGGCGGGCGAGTCCTTGACGGGTTCGCTCAGCGCCGCCCCGCTCTTGCTGAGTTCGGTCATGCGAGCCTCACTCGGGGGTCGATCACGGCGTACAGGATGTCCACGACGAGGTTGGCGACGATCACCGCGAGCGAGGTGATCAGTGTGACGCCCAGGATGACGGGCAGGTCCTTGTCGCTGATCGCCTTGAGGACCGCCTGTCCGAGGCCGGGAAGGCTGAAGGTGGTCTCGGTGAGGATCGCGCCGCCGATCAGGGCGCCGAGGTCCATGCCGAGCATGGTGAGGATCGGCGTCATGGTGGAACGCATGGCGTGCTTGCCTATGACGACCGGCTCGCGCAGGCCCTTGGCGCGGGCGGTGCGGATGTAGTCCTCGCCCATGACCTCCAGCATCGTGGCTCTGGTGATCCGGGCGTACATCGCCGCGTAGAGGAAGGCGAGCGTGATCCAGGGCAGAAGCATGCCGCCGAACCAGCCGGTGAAGCTTTCCTCGATGGGGACGTACTGGGCGTCGAGCCAGCCGAGTCCGTAGCTGAAGATCGCCAGCGACAGCAGGCCGGTGAAGTAGATGGGAAGCGAGACGCCGGCGAGGGCGACGACCATCGCGCCGCGGTCCCACAGGGAGCCTCGCTTGAGCGCGGAGAGCACGCCCGCCGCGACACCGAAGATCAGCCACAGCACGGCGGCACCGAGCGCGAGGGCCAGGGTGACCGGGAAGCGGTCGGTGAGCACCGGCCAGATGGCCTGCTCGTTGCGGAAGGAGTAGCCGAAGCAGGGCGCCGAGCACTGCGTGACGTCGCCGCCACCGACGTACGTACGTCCCGCGAAGAGGCCTTTGAAGAACTCCCAGACCTGGGCGAGGATCGGGTCGCCGAGGCCGAGCTTCTGGCGCACCGCCTCGATGGCCGCCGGGTCGGCCTGCTTGCCCACGAACATCGTGGCCGGGTCCACGCCCGCCCAGCGGGGGACGAGGAAGAAGATGCAGAAGACCACCAGAATGATGACCACCAGCATCACTGCGGCGGCGAAGAGCCGCCTGGTGAGGTAAGCGAGCACTGCTCTCGGCCCGGCGGCGGACCATGGGCCACCGGAGGTCTTCCGGTGGCCCACGAGTCACGCCGCGCCGGCCTTCACCTGCCTTTCGTGCCGTATGGCGGGTGCGCCGGTCGGGATTACTTCTTGAGGCCCAGGTTCACGAAGTCGTACGTACCGTTGTAGTTGTCGGTCGTGTAGACGTTCGCCAGCCGGTTCGAGCGCCAGTTGATGAACTTCTCGAAGGTGAAGGGCAGGTAGTAGCCGCCCTCCATGACCTTGTGGTTGATCTCCGTGGAGATCTGCTCCTTCTTCGCGTCGTCCAACTCCGTGACGTAGTCGGCGAAGAGGCCGTCGATCGTCTTGTCCTTGATCATCGCGAAGTTGTTGTTGCCGCTCTCAAGGATGTACTTGCTGCCCCACAGAGGCAGACCGAAGCCCTGGACGGTCGGGAAGTCAGGACCCCAGCCCATGATGATGATGCCGTAGCCCTTCTTCTTCACGTTCTCGGGGCTGCCGATGATGCCGGAGGTCTGCGCACCGTCGAACTGGTCGATCTCGACGTCGATGCCGACCTTCTTCAGCGAAGCCTGCAGGGACTCGGCGGTGGCCACCTCGACCGGCTTGTTGTTGCGGACCGCGACGGTGGTCTTGAAGCCGTTCGGCTGGCCGCAGGCCTTCAGCTCTTCCTTGGCCTTGGCGACGTTGCCCTTCTTGTCCGCTCCGGCCATCTCGTACGGGTCGTACTTCTGGCCCTCGGCGCCCGGGACGGACGGCGGCAGCATGTTGGTGCCGATGTCGCCACCGGCGATCGGGCCACCACGCGCGGTCTGCAGCGACTCGTGGTCGGCGCCGTAGATCACGGCCTTGCGGCAGTGGATGTTGTCGAACGGCTTGACCGTCTGCGGGAAGACCGCGTACCGGATGTAGCCGGAGACCGGGTTGTCCAGGTTGCCCTTGTGCTCCTTCAGGGCGGTGGTGCGGCCCTGCGGGGACAGACCGGTCTGGTTGGCGTCCAGGTCGTAGTCGCCGTTGATCAGACGCTGGTCCATGTCATTGGCGTTGGTGAAGAACGTCATCGAGATCTTGTCCGGGTACGCCTTGCGGACCGGGTCCGAGGCCGGCTTCCAGTTCTCGTTGCGGACCAGGACCAGCTTCTTGTTCGGCGTGTACGACTGGAACTTGTACGGACCGGACGAGAACGGCTTCAGACCGTACTTCGACTTGGTGTCCTTGTCCTGGCGGACCGGGGCCGCCGAGGCCATGGTGAGCATGTCCTCGAAGTCCGAGTTGGGCGCAGGCAGGTTGAAGACGATGGTCTTGTCGTCGGGCGTCTCGATCGCCTTCAGACCCAGCTTGTCCGGGGACGTGTCCTTGTACGGGCCCGGGTACTCGCCCTTGGGATCGAGGATGTCCTTCAGGTAGACCGGACCGCCGGACAGCACGTCCTGCGCCCACACACGCTCGATGCCGTACTTGACGTCCTTGGAGGTGATCGGCTTGCCGTCCTCCCAGGTCACCCCGTCACGCAGCGTGTACGTGTAGGTCTTGCCACCGTTGGTGATCTTCGCCGTGCTGGTGGCGAGGTCCGGGGTGGCCTCGGCGCCCTTCGCTCCGGGCTCCGTCTTGCCGGTCACCAGGGTGCGGGCGTAGTAGCGGGAGAAGTTCCACATGAAGCCGTAGTAGCCACGCGTGGTGTCCCACGAGTCGGCGTCCTGGGCAGCGGCGAACTTCAGCTCGCCGCCCTTCTTGGCCTCGGATGCCTGGGCGACCTTGTTGTTCGCGGCGTCGAAGCCGGCCGCGCCGCCTTCCCCGCCTTCGTCGGTGCCGCCGCCGCCGCACGCCGCCGTGGCAAGCAGCGCGGCGACCACGCCGGCGGCGGCCACGGCCTGCTTGCGCCGCCTTGTGGTGCGTTGGGTAGTCACTCGGATCCTCCGTGTGTATAGCGGCCCGCCGACAGATGACGGGCCCTGGGGGTACGGCAGTTCAGCGGGAACCCTTCGGGTCCAGCGCGTCACGCACGCCGTCGCCGAAGAGATTGAAGGCAAGAACGGTGATGAAGATCGCTACGCCCGGGATCACCATGTACATGGGATCCGAGTCGTAGTAGTCGATCGCGCTCGAGAGCATCTGCCCCCAGGAGGCCGTGGGCGGTTTGACGCCCACGCCCAGGAAGCTGAGCGCCGCTTCGGTGAGGATGTTGGTCGGGATCATCATCGTCGTGTACACGATGATGGGGGCGACGAGGTTGGGCAGGAGCTCCTTGAACAGGATGTAGAACCGCCCGGCCCCGAGACTGCGGGCGGCCTCGACGTACTCGCGCTCACGCAGCGAGAGCGTCTGGCCGCGCACTACGCGTCCGACATAGGGCCAGCCGAAGAAACCGATCACCAGGATCATCACGAACAGGCGCACGCCTGTGCCGGTGAGACCCAGCATCTCGTTCGGCATGACCGAGACCAGCGCGATGATGAAGAGCAGCTGCGGGAAGGCCAGTAGACCGTCCATCACACGGCTGATGACCGCGTCCAGCCAGCCGCCGAAGTAGCCGGCGAGGACACCCAGAACCGTGCCGAGCACGACCGCGACGAGGGCGGACAGGAAGCCGACCAGGAGCGAGATCCGGGCGCCGTAGACGATCCGGGCGAACACGTCACGCCCGCTGACCGGTTCGACGCCGAGGAGGTGGTCCGCGCTGATGCCGCCCCAGGCGCCTTTGGGGGTGGAGAACAGAGGGTCGATCAGGTCCTCGTGGTGCGTCTCGGGGTCCTGCCCGACCAGGTTGGTGATCACCGGTGCGAGCAGCGCGATCGCGATCAGTGCGAGCACGACGACGCCGCCCGTGAGGGCCAACTTGTCGCGTTTGAGGCGCTCCCAGGCAATCCGGCCGAGGGAACGCCCCTGTACCGCCTTGCCTTCGGCGGAGCCCGCGAGCACCGCCTCCTCGGCAGCGCTCGGGGCCGCTTCCGCGGTCGGCTCGTGCAATGGTGCCGTCATCGTGGCAGCGACCCCTCTCAACCGGCTGTAGCCGGCCCCCACTTGCCGCTGTAGCGGCGTGACCAGTGCGTCGTACACAGGGGCGAACACCCCTGGAGCCGGAGTCTTCAACGGTTCAGCGATCTGTTGAAAGACCTGGCGGTGAATGGATGCCTAAACGTGATGCTGACTGGGATGTTCCGTTATCCGAACGGTATGTAACGAGGTACGGACGCGGGACAGTTGATGCACAAGGACCACACGCCGCGTTTACCCGCGTAGATCGGGACAATAAACCCGACCCGGATCCGAAGTCGAATCGAGGCCGAACGGCAGGCGAACGGAGGGGATCAGACGGTGTGAGCCCGGGTCAGCCGACCCGAGCAGAGGCCGACGGCGTGTCAGTACGAGCGTGGCAGCACGAGCGCCTCAGCACCAGCGGGTCAGTACGAGAGGTCAGTAAGAATCCGGGTAGCCGTAGCCGCCCGCCACCGGTGCCTGCGCGGGGGCCGCGTGGGCCTCGCGGTCGTAGAACGGGCGCGTCATGGCCCGCATCCACATGGCCACCGGGTCGTACTCGTCGGACATCGCGACGGTCGACACCGGCAGCCCGTCCGGCACGACGCCGATCGACTGCTGCATCATCGCCCGTACCGAGTCCACCGCGGGCGGGCTCGTGTCGTACACATCGAGGCCGATGGCCAGATACGGCGCGCCCAGCGCGGGCTGCACCCAGGCGCGGCGCAGCGAGCGCACGGCGGCGGTGCGGTGCGCGTTCTGCGCGAGGAGGGCGTAGAACTGCGGGAGTTCGATGCTCGGCTCGGCCATCCGGAGCGGTCCTGCGGGCTGCCGCTCCAGGCCGGTGGCGATACGGCGCAGGTCGAGCCAGGGGATGCCGACTCCGCCGCCGGGCGCGTGCGGGTTCAGCCACAGACCGTAGTGGTCGGGGTAGAGGGTGCGGGCCACGTCGAGGCCGTCGACGACTTCGTACGAACGGTTCCAGCCGCTGGCCGAGAGCTCCTGGGCGGAGGTGACGCAGGGCGCGTAGCTGAAGCCCTCCACCTCCATGTTTCCGTACTGGGCGTCCGGTGAGCCGGCCTGGCCGTGCCAGAGCAGCATCCAGATCTGGCCACCGCCGGGGGTCGCGAGCGCCCGCAGGAGCGCCTCGTAGGCGTCGTAACGCCCGGGCGTCACCTGGCGCAGCATGTGCTCGACCTGCCCGGCCGCGATGCCGCTGGCGCTCACCTGTACCGCCCCTTCTTGAAGTTGACTCGGATATGAAACCAGCTTATGCGCTGCGCTGGCTGAACCGATTGGAGCTGGCCTCCGCTGTAAGTGCCGATTCGGGCTCGGGGCTCCATGTCGGTTGCGGGCTGCAGGCTCGTCGTGGCTGGTCGCGCCCACGCGGCGGAGCCGCAAATCGATGCAGCCCCGCGCCCCTGACGGGGCGCCCCCGTCGGGGCGCGCTACAGGTGGCCCGTGTAGAAGGGGCGGACCCGTTCTCGTAGCCAGGTCGTCACCGGGTCCTGGGCTGCTTCCAGGAAGACCAGGTTGACCGGCCAGGGGGCCGGGGCTCGGGTCAGGGCTCGGCCCAGGGCGTCCAGGGGGAGGGTGCGGGCTTCGGGGTCCCAGGAGGTCAGTTCTACGCCTATGAACAGGATCGGGTCTGCCGTTTCGATGGCTGCGAGGCAGCGGCGGGCGGTTCGTACGGCGCCGGTGGCTTCGAACTCGGTCGCGGCGGCCGTCAGGAAGTCCACCGGGTCCTGCTGCCAGTCGGGCTCGAACAGGCGGACCCGGCCGCCGCTCGCGGGGCCGTCCAGCTCGGTGCGTCCGGCGCGGCACAGTTCGGCGACGGCGGGCGGGGGCAGCGGGATGCCGACCGTGCCCTCCGGGTTCACCGCGATGCCCACCTGCGGCGGCAGTCCACGAGCGAACTCGACGGCGGGCGCGATCGTATACGACATGTGGTCGCCGGCGATCTGCCGGAACTGCTGTTCCGAGCTGAAGACCGGGACGTACGCCTGTCCGTCGAGCTCCATCGCAGGCAGGTTCAGCGGGCCGCTGTGCGGGCCGCCGCCGTTCGGCAGCGGCACCCAGAGGAAGCTGCGGCCGAGGATCTCCACGATCCGGGCTCCCGCCGAGGGTCCCGCCGGAGCGCCGAGGGACGCGGCAAGCACCTCCTCCAACTCGTTGCCGGGCCAGCCGACGTGCGGATGGGGGTGCGCCTGTGCCGGAAAGTCCATCTGCCTCTACCACCTGCTCGAAAATCACTGCCGGATACCACCGCCGGGGCAGCGACCGCTGCGACTGAAAACCCTAGCGCCCACCGAAGCGGACTTGCCGAAGTCCGGTGCGTAACCGCGCCCCTACAGGAGGCCGCAGGCCTTCCTGTAGGGGCGCGGGGAACTGCGCGACCAGCCACAACGCACCCGCAGCTTCGAACCGCACTCCGCGCGGAGCGCTTAGTCGTCGAAATCGATCCGCCGCAGCACGTCCGCCGCGGACCGGTCGATGAGGACGGCCGAACCGCAGCCCTCCGGCAGGTCGCCCTTCTCCACGGAGCGCAGCAGCCGGGCGACCGCGGCGCGGTGCCGGGCGAAGGCGTACCGCGAGACGCCACGGCCCCGCTCGCGCTGGCCGTCCAGGGCCGTGTCCGGCGGGACGTCGAGCAGCAGCAGATGCAGCGTGCCGCCGCGGCGCCTGGCCTCACGCGCGATCCAGTTGCGCACCCAGGCCTGGGTGCCGCAGTCGTGCACGACGACGCCCTCGCCGGAGCGCAGGGCGCGGCGCAGGCCCGCGTAGTGCGCGGCCCGTACGAGGGGGCGGTAGACCGCGTACGGCAGAACGCCGGACAGGCGGCGGTCCCAGCGGTCGCGGGTGTCCTGCGAGTCGATGCGGACGCCCGTCACGGCGCGGCGCATCAGGGTCGACTTGCCGCTGCCCGGGAGGCCCGTGACCACGACGAGATCGGCCGCGCCGAAGCGCAGGCCGTGCGGACTGTGTCCCGCGCGCTCCCGTAGATCACGGACGACGGGCGCCGGGAGCGGGCCGCACGCCTCCCTGGCCGGGACAGCCGGGACAGCGGGTTGCTTGGGCAGTGCGACGGCGGCACCCGTCGCGTACGCCGTGGTCCTGTTCACGCTGTTCGTCCTCCCCATCGGGTCGGGAGACCCATCCCCGTCAAGTGTAAAGAGAAGGTAATGCGTGCCCCCTGTCGTTTTCGTTCTCGCCATGCCACAGGCCCGTCACAGATCACTGTGACGGGTCTGTGCCCCCTGTGAAGGCCCCCCACGCCTGTGGAAAGACCCCCCTGCCGTGCCGCACCGATGCGTGCGATGATGTGCGCGCCAACTGCATACCGGCCGCTTGAATCCGCGCGGGAGAGTTCCGGGTACGTGTACACGCAGGTGTACGGGTGTCCGGGCGCCGAAGGAGCAAGTCCCTCCCTTGAATCTCTCAGGCCCCGTTACCGCGCGGGCGAGGCACATCTGAAAAGCGGGCCGCCGACCAGCGGCTCCACCCAAGGTGCAAACCATGACCACCGTCTGTCGGCGGTCACGGCGAACCTCTCAGGTTCCGATGACAGATGGGGAGGAACGACCTCGCCGTCATGCCTTGGGAGCCCTGTCCGATGAGCAGCACCACTCCACGCCGCACAGCCCTCGATGCCCTGCATCGCTCGCTCGGCGCCACCATGACCGACTTCGCCGGCTGGGACATGCCCCTGCGATACGGCTCCGAGCGCGACGAGCACCTCGCCGTACGTACGAAGGCGGGTCTCTTCGACCTCTCCCACATGGGCGAGATCACGGTCACCGGACCGGGGGCCGCCGCACTGCTCGACTACGCGCTGGTCGGGAACATCGGGGGCGTCAAGGTCGGCCGCGCCCGCTACACCATGATCTGCCGCGAGGACGGCGGCATCCTCGACGACCTGATCGTGTACCGGCTCGCGGAGACCGAGTACATGGTCGTGGCCAACGCCTCCAACTCCCAGGTGGTCCTGGACGCCCTGACCGAGCGCGCCGCGGCTCACGGGGGTTTCGACGCCGTCGTACGCGATGACCGTGACGCGTACGCGCTGCTCGCCGTCCAGGGCCCCGAGTCCTCCGGCATCCTCAAGTCGCTCACCGACGCCGACCTCGACGGCCTGAAGTACTACGCAGGCCTGCCCGGCACGGTCGCCGGCGTCCCGGCCCTGATCGCGCGCACCGGCTACACCGGCGAGGACGGCTTCGAGCTGTTCGTCGCCCCGGCCGACGCGGAGAAGCTGTGGCAGGCGCTGACCGACGCGGGATCCTCGGTGGGCCTCGTCCCCTGCGGGCTGTCCTGCCGGGACACGCTGCGCCTGGAGGCGGGCATGCCGCTGTACGGGCACGAGCTGTCGACCTCGCTCACCCCCTTCGACGCGGGGCTCGGCCGGGTCGTGAAGTTCGAGAAGGAGGGCGACTTCGTGGGGCGCGAGGCGCTCACCGAAGCCGCCGCCCGCGCCGAGTCGTCGCCGCCGCGCGTCCTCGTCGGCCTGGTCGCCGAGGGCCGCCGCGTCCCGCGCGCCGGGTACGCGGTCGTCGCCGACGGCAAGGTCGTCGGCGAGGTCACCTCCGGCGCGCCCTCGCCGACCCTCGGCAGGCCGATCGCGATGGCGTACGTCGACGCCGCGCACTCCGCGCCCGGCACGCCCGGTGTCGGCGTGGACATCCGGGGCAGCCACGAGCCGTACGAGGTCGTGGCGTTGCCGTTCTACAAGCGCCAGAAGTAGTCCCGCCGGCGGTTCGGCAGCGCGGCGACGTGACGTACGTTCCCGTGTGCCGTCTCGTATCCGACGTCTCGCATCTGACGTCTCTTGTCCGGCGTCTCGTAACGCAGGACCACCCGTTGATCACCACTCCCCCGCGTACAGGAGAATTCAGGCCATGAGCAACCCCCAGCAGCTGCGCTACAGCAAGGAGCACGAGTGGCTGTCGGTCGCCGAGGACGGCGTATCGACGGTCGGCATCACCGAGTTCGCGGCCAACGCGCTCGGCGACGTCGTGTACGTACAGCTCCCCGAGGTGGGCGACACAGTGACCGCGGGCGAGACCTGCGGCGAGCTGGAGTCGACGAAGTCGGTCAGCGATCTGTATTCGCCGGTCACCGGTGAGGTCACCGAGATCAACCAGGATGTCGTGGACGACCCCGCGCTGGTGAACACCGCTCCGTTCGAGGGCGGTTGGCTGTTCAAGGTACGTATCGCCGAGGAGCCGAAGGACCTGCTCTCCGCGACCGAGTACACCGAATTCTCCGGCTCCGACTCCGCCTCCTGAAGGACTCCTGACTGATGTCGCTTCTGAACCAGCCCCTGCACGAACTCGACCCGGACGTCGCCGCCGCCGTCGACGCCGAGCTGAACCGTCAGCAGTCCACCCTGGAGATGATCGCCTCGGAGAACTTCGCTCCGGTCGCGGTCATGGAGGCCCAGGGCTCGGTCCTCACCAACAAGTACGCCGAGGGCTACCCGGGCCGCCGCTACTACGGCGGCTGTGAGCACGTCGACGTCGTCGAGCGGATCGCCATCGAGCGGATCAAGGAGCTCTTCGGCGCCGAACACGCCAACGTCCAGCCGCACTCGGGCGCCCAGGCCAACGCCGCCGCGATGTTCGCCCTGCTCAAGCCCGGCGACACGATCATGGGCCTGAACCTCGCCCATGGCGGGCACCTGACCCACGGCATGAAGATCAACTTCTCCGGCAAGCTCTACAACGTCGTCGCGTACCACGTGGACGACGCGACCGGCCAGGTCGACATGGCCGAGGTCGAAAAGCTGGCCAAGGAGTCCCAGCCGAAGCTGATCGTGGCCGGCTGGTCCGCGTACCCGCGCCAGCTCGACTTCGCCGCCTTCCGCCGCATCGCGGACGAGGTCGGCGCGTACCTGATGGTCGACATGGCGCACTTCGCGGGCCTGGTCGCGGCGGGCCTGCACCCGAACCCCGTCCCGCACGCGCACGTCGTCACGACCACCACCCACAAGACGCTGGGCGGTCCGCGCGGTGGCGTGATCCTGTCCACGGCCGATCTCGCGAAGAAGATCAACTCGGCCGTCTTCCCCGGTCAGCAGGGCGGTCCCCTGGAGCATGTGATCGCCGCCAAGGCCGTCTCCTTCAAGGTCGCCGCCTCGGAGGAGTTCAAGGAGCGCCAGCAGCGCACCCTGGAGGGCGCGCGGCTCCTCGCCGAGCGCCTGATGCGGGACGACGTCACCTCGGCCGGCGTCTCGGTGCTGTCCGGCGGCACGGACGTACACCTCGTCCTCGTCGACCTGCGCCACTCCGAACTCGACGGCCAGCAGGCCGAGGACCGCCTTCACGAGGTCGGCATCACCGTCAACCGCAACGCCGTCCCGAACGACCCGCGCCCGCCGATGGTGACGTCCGGGCTCAGGATCGGTACGCCCGCCCTCGCCACCCGCGGCTTCACGGCCGAGGACTTCGCCGAGGTCGCGGACATCATCGCCGAGGCGCTGAAGCCCGTCTATGACGCCGAGTCGCTGAAGGCCCGGGTGTCCGCGCTGGCCGACAGGCACCCGCTGTACGCCGGTCTGAAGTAGTTCGTACGCAACGTGCGATTTCCTCCGGGGCACCGCGCACACTGAACCTGTGCGCGGTGCCCCACCCCATGCCCCACCCCGTTGTCAGGAGTCACCGTGGCCATCTCGGTCTTCGACCTTTTCTCGATCGGCATCGGCCCGTCCAGCTCCCACACGGTCGGCCCGATGCGCGCGGCACGGATGTTCGCCCGCCGCCTGAAGAACGAGGGCCTGCTGGCCCCGACGGCCTCGATACGCGCCGAGTTGTACGGCTCCCTTGGCGCGACCGGGCACGGCCACGGAACCCCGAAGGCGGTGCTGCTAGGCCTGGAGGGCGCTTCCCCGCGGACCGTGGACGTCGAGTCGGCGGACGAGCGAGTGGACGCGATCCGCTCCGAAAAGTCCCTGAAACTGCTCGGCAAGCACCGAATCCCCTTCTCCTTCGACGACGACCTGATCCTGCACCGCCGCAAGACGCTGCCGTACCACGCGAACGGCATGACGCTCTGGGCGTACGACGCTTCCGGCGCCGAACTCCTCTCCAAGACGTACTACTCCGTGGGCGGCGGCTTCGTCGTCGACGAGGACGCGGTCGGCGCGGACCGGATCAAGCTCGACGACACGGCGCTCAAGTACCCCTTCCGCACGGGCGACGAGCTGCTGCGCCTGACCCGGGAGACGGGCCTGTCGATCTCCGCGCTGATGCTGGAGAACGAGCGGGCGTGGCGCACGGAGGAGGAGATCCGCGAGGGGCTTCTCGCCATCTGGCGGGTGATGCAGGCCTGCGTCGCACGCGGCATGTCCCGCGAGGGCATCCTGCCCGGCGGCCTGAAGGTCCGCCGCAGGGCCGCCGTCTCCGCTCGCCAACTCCGGGCGGAGGGCGACCCGTTGGCCCACGCGATGGAGTGGATCACGCTCTACGCGATGGCCGTGAACGAGGAGAACGCGGCGGGTGGCCGAGTCGTGACCGCCCCGACCAACGGCGCGGCGGGCATCATCCCGGCAGTCCTGCACTACTACATCAACTTCGTGCCGGGCGCCGACGAGGACGGAGTGGTCCGCTTCCTGCTCGCCGCCGGAGCGATCGGCATGCTCTTCAAGGAGAACGCCTCCATCTCCGGCGCCGAGGTCGGCTGCCAGGGCGAGGTCGGCTCCGCCTGCTCCATGGCGGCGGGCGCATTCGCCGAGGTCCTGGGCGGCTCCCCCGAACAGGTCGAGAACGCCGCCGAGATCGGCATGGAACACAACCTCGGCCTCACCTGCGACCCCGTCGGCGGCCTCGTCCAGATCCCCTGCATCGAACGCAACGGCATGGCCGCGGTGAAGGCGGTCACCGCCGCGAAGATGGCCATGCGCGGCGACGGCTCCCACAAGGTGTCCCTCGACAAGGTCATCAAGACGATGAAGGACACGGGCGCCGACATGAGCGTGAAGTACAAGGAGACGGCTCGGGGTGGGCTGGCTGTGAACATCATCGAGTGCTGAGGGCGCCCGTCCACCGGGCCGTCCACTCACGCAAGGCGCCGCCCCGCGCTGAAGTTCCCTACCTCCAGCCGTCCAGGAACACCTGAGGGCCACCCTTGAGGTAGCTGTGGAGGGCACTTGCGGTGGACTTCACGAACTCGTCGGGGATGGCGTCGACGTCAACCCAGCGGACCTGGGCGTGTTTGCGCGGTTCTCGGTTTTCGGGTTCGCCGGACCATTCTTGGGCGGCGAAAACGACCGTGAGGAAGCCATTGGGGGCTCCGACGCCCCAGGCGCAGTGGATGATGTGGGCGATCTTCAGCGACTCCGGCTTCACGGTGAGGCCGGTCTCCTCGTAGAGCTCGCGTACGGCGGTTTCGGTGATGGGTTCGCCGGGTTCGCTCTTGCCGACGGGGAGGTCCCACATGCCCTGGGCGAACTTGGCGTTCTGGCCGCGCTGGAGGAGGACGACGCGGTTGGTGGCCTTGTCGTGGACGATGACGGCGGCGACCAG
The DNA here is from genome assembly GCF_014647675.1 of Streptomyces flaveus. Lineage (GTDB taxonomy): Bacteria > Actinomycetota > Actinomycetes > Streptomycetales > Streptomycetaceae > Streptomyces > Streptomyces flaveus. Next base: position 246,801 of record NZ_BMPQ01000002.1, read on the forward strand.
CGCGGTCATGGATTCCAGGACGGGCTTGAGCGCCTTGGGCTTGTCATCGGCTGACCTCTGAGCCACGGTTACGTCCCTTCATCGGCAAGTGAGTGGGCAGCTTACGCTTTGCGCCTGCGTTCGACAGAACATCCATGCGAGGGTGGGGCGGCTGAAGTAAGGGAAAAAGCAAGGTAGTTGCGGCTTTCCTGGCCCCCCCCACTTTCCTCTCCCCCACTGCACGGAGGATCCCCCCATGCTGCGCGGCATCGATGTCAGTTCCTACCAGTCGTCCTCGTACAACACCGACGGCCTGTCCTTCGTCTTCGTCAAGGCGACGGAGGGCCGTTCGTACGTCAACCCCAAACTCGGCGCCCAGACGAAGACCGCCCGCGACGCCGGCTGCGTGGTCGGCTTCTACCACTTCCTCTGGCCAGGCAACCTCACGGCCCAGGCCGAGTACTTCGTCAGCAAGGCCCCGGAAAAGGCGGGCGACATCCTCGCGGTGGACTGGGAAACGACGAGTGAGGGCACGCATGCGAGCGATTCGGAGAAGGACCGCTTCATCCGGAAGGTGAAGGAACTGCGGCCCAATCACCGCACCATTCTCTATTGCAACCGGAATTTCTGGTTGAACCACGACAGCACCTCGTACGCGGGTGACGGCCTGTGGATCGCCGACTACGTCACCGCGGGCAAGCCCCGCATCCAGGCCAAGTGGCGCTTCCACCAGTACACGGACGACCCGCTGGACAAGAACGTGGCCGATTTCAGCAGCAAAGCCGCGCTGAAGGAATGGGCCCAGGGTGGCTGAGGCCATCTGAACGTCACGGCACAGGCGCTCGACCGGAAATCCCGGCCGAGCGCCTGCGCCGACTGCGCGCCGCCAGAGGGTCAGACCTTGGCCGGCGTCCGCTCCTCCTCCGCGGGCGCGCCCTCGGTGAGACCCAGCCGTCCGTGCACCGCACGCAGCGGCTTCGGCGCGTACCAGGCCGCACGGCCGAGGAGGCGCATGGCCGCCGGTACCAGTACTCCGCGTACGGCCACCGCGTCGATCAGGATCGCCAGGCCGCTGCCGAGCCCGAACATCTGGATGAAGCTGACCTGGGCCGTGCCGAAGGCGAAGAAACTCACCGCGAGCAGCCCGGCGGCCATGGTCACGATCCGCCCGGTGTGCGAGAGCCCGCTGGTGACGGCGGTCTCCGTGTCGGCGCCCGCGTCGTGCAGCTCCTTGATCCGGCTGGTCACGAAGACCTCGTAGTCCATGGACAGACCGAAGGCGATGCAGAACATGAGCACCGTCATGGAGGTGTCCATCGGCTGTGGCGTGAAGCCGAGCAGAGACGACAGGTGGCCGTCCTGGAAGATCCACACCATCACGCCGATGGCCGCGGTGAGGCTGATGGCGTTGAGGACCAGCGCCCGCAGTGGCTGGACCACGCTGCCGGTGAACAGGAAGAGGATCAGGAATGTGGTGCCCGCCACGAGAGCGATGGCGGCCGGGAGCCGGTCGGCGATCGAGTCCTTGGAGTCGACGAGGCGCGCGTCGGTGCCGCCGACCAGCGTCTCGGTCCCGGCGGGCGGATCCACCGCCCGTACGTCCTTGACCAGGTCCTGGGCCTCGTCCGACTTGGGGGTGAGGCCGGTGACGACCGTGATCCGCTGGGCGTCGGGCCGGCCCAGTGCGGCATTCGCAGGCCCTGGCGGGGTGGCGCGGCCCTCGCTGAATGTGCCGGCGGACGTCTCGACCCGCACGGCGCCGTCGAGCCGCGACAGCTCGGTCGCGTACGAGCGCAGCCCGTCCGCGGCCACCGGCCCGGTCGTGATGATCTGCACCGCTGAGTCGTCGCTGCCCGTGAAGTCGCGCTGCACCGTGGTGGCGACCTGCCGGCTCTGGGCACTCTCCGGCAGCACCCGCTCGTCCGGCGTGCCGAAGGTGACACCGAGCAGTGGACTCGCGGCGAGCAGCAGGATCCCGAGGACCGGGAGTGCGGTCAGTGCGGGCCTGCGCATGACCGTGCGGGCCAGCCTGCCCCAGAAGGGCGCCTCGGCGCTGCGTACGGTCTGCGCCCAGGGCAGGCGGCCGCTGTTGACCCGGTGGCCGAGCACGGCGAGCAGCGCCGGGACGACGAGGAGGGCGCTGACGGCGGCGATGACCACCACGCCGATGCCCGCGTAGGCGAAGGAGCGCAGGAAGAACTGCGGGAAGACCAGCAGGGCGGCGAGTGCGGCGGCGACGGTCGCCGCCGAGAAGACGATGGTCCGCCCGGCCGTCCGTACGGTGTGCCGGAGCGCCTCGGGAACGTCGGCGCCCTCCGCGAGGTGCTCGCGGAACCGGCTGATCATGAGCAGGGCGTAGTCGATACCGAGGCCGAGGCCGAGGGCGGTGGTGAGGTTGATCGAGAACACCGACACGTTGGTGATGCTGCCGAGCACATAGAGCTCGGCGAAGGTGCCGACGATCGCGATCAGCCCGATGACCAGGGGCAGTAGTGCCGCGACGAGGCTGCCGAAGGCGATCACGAGCAGGATGAGGATCAGGGGCACGGCGATCGTCTCGGCCAGGGCGAGGTCCTTGGCGACCTGGGTGGGTACTTCGTCGCCGACCGCGGCCTCTCCGCCGGCCTGCACGGTCAGCCCGTTCCGGTCGCCGGTGTACTCGTCGATGAGCGCCGAGGCGTTGTCGCCCTGCTCGGTGTCGTCGCCCTTGACGTGGGCCAGCACCAGCGCCGCGTCGCCGTCCCGGGAGGTCAGCGTGGCGGCGCCGGTGTCCCAGTACGAGATCACGTTCGCCACGGTGGATTCGTCCTTGAGCTCCGTGGTGAGGGTGCGGCCCGCGCGTTCGGCGGCGGCGGAACCGAGGTCGCCGTCGTCGGCCCGCACCAGCAGGACCAGATTGGTCTCGCCGCCGAACTTCTCGTCGATGAGCTCCTGGGCGTGGGTCGAGGGCGCGTTCGGATCCTCGAAGCCGCCGCCCAGGAGCTTGCCGAACGCCCCGAAGCCGATGGCCCCCATCGCGACCACGGCCACCACGGTCAGTGTCAGTACGAGTCGGCCCCGGTGGAGGGCCAGCTCGGCAATTCGATCGAACACGGTGATCGCCTCCGGATGTTTATGCCGTTAACATAGACGGTGACACAAGATGTTAACGGCGTCAACTTCAGGATTCGGGCAGGATGGCGCCTTCGGGCAGGATGGGGTCATGGGAGCGATCACTGGCGGCAAGTCCCGCTACCACCACGGCGATCTCCGTAACGCGCTGATCGGGGCCGCCGTGGAACTCGCGGCCGAGGGCGGCCCCGAGCGGGTCGTCCTGCGCGAGGCGGCCCGCAGCGTCGGCGTGTCGCCCACCGCCGCGTACCGCCACTTCAGCGGCCAGGGAGATCTCCTCCATGCCGTGAAGGCCCGTGGCCAGCAGGCGCTCGCCGCGTCGATGACCGAGGCCCTGCACGCACTGCCCCGGCTCGACGACCCCGGGGAGGAGGCCGTGCGCAGGGCCAGGGCGATCGGGCGCGGGTACGTACGGTTCGCGATCGAGCACCCGGGGCTCTTCCGCACCGCCTTCTGCCGTACGACCACGGAGGAGCCCGATGCCTTCACCGGCCTCGAGGCCCCCGACGACAGGCCGGAGTTCGCGGCGTTCGTGGAGCTCTCCGACACTCTCGACGCGCTCGTGGCCACGGGCCGGATGCGGCCGGAGAACCGGCCCGCCGCCGAGGTCGCCGCCTGGTCGACCGTCCACGGCCTCTCGCTGCTCATCCTCGACGGGCCCCTCGCCCGCCTGCCCGCCGATCAGCGCGACGCGGTCGTCGAGCGCACCATCACCACGATCGTGGCGGGCCTTGTCCGGTAGGTGTCGTGTCTCAGGGGGTTGGTTCCACCGCGTCGTCGAATGAGCGGGAAGGTGCCGAGCCGTTCCGGGAGTTGACCGATACGGATCGGGCGACGCGCATGACGAAGGGCGCCCTCCGCATCCTGCGGTGGGCGCCCCAAGTTGCTCGACTCACTTGTTCAGGTAGTTCCAGAACTCGTCGAACGAAAGAAGCTTGTCGCCGTTGAGGTCTCGGTCGGCGATCACGGACTCCGCCACGGACTCGGTGACGTTCCAGTCGCCGCCTTGGGCCAGGGCGGTCTTGAACTCGGCGGCGGTGATGAAGCCGTCGCCGTCCGTGTCAATCCGCTGGAACTGCTTACGTGCTTCCTCGATGTCCGCCACCGGGTGCCCCTTCGTGCTGTGTCGCTGTCGACCATGCCTTGCTGTCGGGGGTCAGATTAACTGGCGGGGTGGGAACGGAACGCGGCGACCACCACGGTGGAGGCGGGGCCTTCCAGGGGATGGAGACTGAAGTCGGTGAGAGGGGACCTCATGCCTGAGACTCTGCGGGACATTGTCGACGCCGCCACCCGTGGGGAGTTCCCGCCCGCGGACGGTGGCGTCACCGTTGTGCCGCAGCATGATCGGCGGGACGCGGGCGTCATCGCCTTCACCGCACACTCCGTCGTCTTCACGGACGAGGATCCGGAGTGGGTGCGTGCGCAGTTGCAGTCCCTGGACTGCGACGCCCTCGCGGCGGCCATGAACCCGCGGTTCCTCGCCGCTTTCATGGACCGTACGGGGCGTACGACGGACACCATCGATCTGCTGGCCGTCGCGGCGCCCGTGCCGGGTCCGCCGTCGCTCGCGCTGTCGGAGCTGCGCGACCCCGACCATCCCCGGGTCACCCGCGCCCGCAAGCGGCGTGACGAGGTGCGCGTATGGGCCGTCGACGGTGGCGTACTCGTCCTGGGGCGCGGGGTCGCGGGACGCCTGGAGGCCGCGGTCGAGGTGGAGACGTCCGTACGGCACCGGGGGCTGGGACGTGCGCTGGCCTCGGCGGCACGGCACCTCAGTGCGGGCGAACCCGTCTGGGCGCAGTTGGCGGCCGGGAACGCCCGTAGCGTAAGGGCCTTTCAGGCGGCCGGGTTCCGGCCGGTCGGGGCGGAGGCCCTGCTCGTCGCGCACTGAGCCCGGCGGTCAGCTGTGCGGTGTCCGTCAGCGGTCGGGGGTCACCCGGATCTCGAACCACGTCGTCTTGCCGCGGGGCAGCAGGTCGACGCCCCAGCGGTCGGAGAGTTTGTCGACGAGGTACAGGCCGCGGCCGCTGATGTCCATTTCCTGGACGGGCATGAGGCAGGGGAGGCCGCGGGAGGGGTCGCGGACCTCGATGCGGATCCAGCCGCGGCGGCTGCGCATGCGGAGGCCGAAGACGCGGGCGCCGGTGTGGCGTACGGCGTTGCCGACGAGTTCGGAGACCAGGAGTACGGCGTCCTCGGCGATCTTCGGGGAGAGTCCCCACTCGCGCAGGACGACCACCTGGGTCAGCCGGCGCGCGGTGGCCGCCGACTCTGGGCGGGACGGCAACGGAACCTCGGCCTTCGTCGGGTTGCCGAACAACTCCAGTGCCTTCAGTGCGCGTTCGTCCTCGACTCCGGGTGACCAACGCGCCGCGGTCGCACTCGCGTGCCGCCGCGGCTGTTCCATACCCTCCAGCCCCGCCATGCCCCCATCATGGCCGCCCAGAGCGGCTTTCGGGGCCGTTCCAGGGGAATACGCCCCCGGGAACCCTCCGTTCCAAGCCAGCCGGAAGGCATATGCCACGGGTAGTGTGCGAGGCGTCGCAGGCTGATTGACCTGCGACGACAGTCCAGTCGGGGGCAATCGCCGACGGCCCTCGACCAGGCGACCTCGAGTTCGACTCAAGGCTCGTATTGCGCATACACAAACCGCCCCATCGAGGGACACCGGGGTAAGACGCCACGTCAACTGCCCGTTGATCAGAGCAAGTTGATCAGGGCAAGTTGATCAGAGGAACTTCGCCTTCCCAGGCCCCTCCTCCACAAAGCTCCGCATCCCCCGCTCCCGGTCCTCCGTCGCGAACAGCCCCGCGAACCAGTTGCGTTCCACCGCGAGCCCGGTCTCGAGGTCCGTCTCAAGACCCACGTCCACCGACTCCTTGGCGGCCCGCAGTGCGAGCGCCGGTCCCTGCGCGAGCTTGGCGGCCCACGTGTGCGCCTGCTCGTACACCTCGGCGGCGGGCACGACCCGGTCCACCAGGCCCAGCGTGAGCGCCTCGTCGGCCCTGACCATACGGCCGGTGAAGATGAGGTCCTTGGCACGCGACGGCCCGATCAGCCGGGACAGCCGCTGGGTGCCTCCCGCCCCGGGGATCAACCCGAGCAGGATCTCCGGCTGGCCCAGCTTCGCGTTGTCCGCGGCGATGCGGTAGTCCGCGCACAGCGCCAGCTCGCAGCCCCCGCCCAGCGCGTAACCGGTGACCGCGGCCACCACCGGCTTGGGGATACGGGCCACGGCGGTGAAGGAGTCCTGCAGGGCCCGGGACCGTACGACCATCGCCGTATGGTCCATGGCCTGCATCTCCTTGATGTCCGCGCCCGCCGCGAACACTTTCTCACCGCCGTAGAGGATCACGGCGCGCACGTCCTCGCGACGCGTGGCCTCCTCCGCGAGTTCCTTGAGCCTGTCCTGTGTGGCGACGTCCAGCGCGTTCATGGGCGGACGGTCGAGGCGGATCGTGCCGACACCTTCGGCGACTTCGAGATGCACAGTCATGAGGGAAGGTTAACGGCGACTAACGACAACGGGCCCGGTGTGCTCAGTCACAACACACCGGACCCGTACGGTCTACGAGAGACAGCCGCTCACCACTTGTCCCACGGCATGTTCCAGCCGTTGAGACCGTTGTCCGGGTCGATGATCCGGTCGTTGGAGTTCTTCACGATCACCACGTCGCCGATCATCGAGCGGTCGAAGAACCAGCCCGCCGGACTCGAGGAGCTGCCGCCCTTCAGGTCGCGCAGGCCGATGCAGCCATGGCTGGCGTTGTAGTTGCCGAAGGCGCCGCCGCCCCAGTAGTTGCCGTGGATGAAGGTGCCCGAGGTCGACAGGCGCATGGCGTGCGATACGTCCTTGATGTCGTACTCGCCGCCGTAGCCGACCGTTTCGCCGTTCATACGGGTCATTTCGTGGCGCTCGGTGATGACCATCTGGCCGTTCCAGGTTTCGTAACCCGGCTTGCCCGTGGTGACCGGGATGGTCTTGATGACCTTGCCGTCGCGCTTGACGGTCATCTTCTTGGACTTGACGTCCACGGTGGAGATCTGGCTGCGGCCGATGGTGAACTCCACGGTCTTGGCCTGCTCGCCGTAGACGCCGGGCCGGCCCTTCACGCCGTCGAGGTCGAGGTCGACCGTGACCTTCGTACCGGACTTCCAGTATTTCTCGGGCCGGAAGTCCAGCCGGTCGTTGCCGAACCAGTGGCCCTTGACCTCCACAGCGGGCTCCGTCTTGATACGGATGGCCTTCTCGACGTCCTCGGGGTTGGTGATGCCCCGCGTGAAGTTGATCGAGAAGGGCATTCCGACGCCGACCTTGGAACCGTCCTCGGGTGTGAAGATGCCGACGAAGGTGTTCTTCGGGGTCAGCGTCGTGAAGCTGGACTCTTCGGTCGCCTGGCGGCCCTCGGAGTCCTTGGCCGTGGCCTGAACCTTGTACTTCGTGTCGGACGCCAGGTGGTGCGTGGGCGTCCAACTCGCCCCGCCGTCAGTGATGTCGCCCGCTACCGCCTTGCCCTTCGCATCCTCGACAGTGACCTTGGTCAGTTTGCCCTTGGCCGCGGATATCTTCAGGGCGCCGCTGGTGTCCACGTCGTCGGCGCCGTCCTTGGGCGCTATGGTCACGACGGCCTGTGAGGTCTTGGTCTCGGCCTGGTCAGAGCCGCCCTTGCCGTTCTTGTCGCCGCTGGAGCCCGAGTCGGGCTCCCCTCCGCCGCCGCACGCCGTCACGGCGATCAGCAGCACGCCGAGTATCAGCGCCAGAAGCCCCGTACGCCCTGTACGTCCGTGCCCCCGTGCGCCAACCGACGCCCCCGATATCGGTCGCCCGTTGTTCAACTTGCTTCTCCCCTCGCACGGCCCGTCAACCGGGCCCGCACTCCTGCGCGTCGCACGCGCGCACCGCGCCAATCAACCATATGACCAGCAGCGGTGGCTCCTCGTAATTGTCACTTTTCAGTCGCAAGTTCAGCTGAAAGCGATCTCGTGTTCACGTCCCTCTGTCCGTCTTATGTCCCGCCCATGTCCGGCTAATTCATGGCGGAGCCCGCCTTCCACTCCTTCCATGCCATGTTCCATCCTCCGAGTCCGTTGTCGGGAGCGACCTTCTTGTCATCGCTGTGCACGACTTCGACGACGTCACCGACCAGGCTGCGGTCGAAGAACCAGCCCGCGGGAGTCGTGGAGCTGCCGCCCTTCACATCGCGCAGGCCCACACAGCCGTGGCTGACATTGGTGTTGCCGAAGACGCCGCGCGCCCAGTAGTTGCCGTGCAGGAAGGTCCCGGAGTTGGTGAGCCGCATCGCGTGCGGGACGTCCGGGATGTCGTACTCGCCCTTGCCGTCGGCGTCCTTGAAACCGACCGTGGCGCCGTTCATCCGGGTCACCTTGAGCTTCTCGGTGACCACCATCTTCCCGTTGTACGTCGTGGATTCGGGGGCGCCCGCGGTGATCGGCACGGTGGCGAGGAGCTTGCCGTCGCGGCGTACCTCCATGGTGTGCTCGGCGGCGTCGACGAGGCTGGTCTGGCTGCGGCCGATGGTGAAGGAGTAGGTCCGGTGCTGGACCCCGTGGACGCCGGGCGCCGCCTCGACGTCCCGTAGCCGCAGGGCGACGGTGACCTTCGTACCCGGCTTCCAGTATTTCTCGGGCCTGAAGTCCAGCCGGTTCCTGCCGAACCAGTGCGGGCGGATCTCGACGGCGGGACGTGCCCGTACGTGGATCGCGCGCTCGACGGCCGCCCGGTTCTGGATCTCGCGGTTGAACTGGAGCGAGACGATCATTCCGGTGCCGACGGTCGACGGGTACGCGGGGGTGACGTGTCCGATGAGCCGCTTGCCGGGGACGTGCGTCCGAAACGTCGTATGCCGCGCGATCCGCCGCCCGTGCCCGTCGAGGGCGACCGCGTCCACGGTGTACGTGGCGGCCGGCTCCAGCCTTCCGTCGCCGGCCGGCCGCCAGGTCATGCCGTTCGCTTCGATGCGCCCGGGGACCGGGGACTCCTGCGCGTCGGACTCCTGCGCGTGCCGGGACTTGACGACCTTCACCGACTCCAGACGCCCGGACTCCACCTGTACTTTCAGCTCCTGGTCCGGGCGTACGGCCTTGCTGCCGTCGTCGGGCAGGATGCGGATCGTCTCCTCGGGTGAGCGGGGTTTGCCGAGCACGCTGTCGAGCCCGTGGGAGGTGCATGCCGTGGCAGCGGCCAGCAGCCCTGCCCATGTCAGTACGACGGTCATCACTGACTGTGTGCGCCGTGTGCGCCTGTGTGCATCCATCACGTGCACCCAACGATCATTCCCCTCCTGGGGAAACGTGAGTGCGAGCCTTGCTCTGGGCAGAACAGTGGGAAGGACGACGCGACGATGAGCCATGGCCGGGACGCCATGTGTTCTTCTTGGCGCCGTTCAACCGAGCCGCTGGAGGTTGAACAGGTGTCGAGCGCACCCGAGCAGGAGATCGAGCAGATCGAGCAGCAGGAGGAGCGTGCGCCGGGCGACGGGCTGCCCGGTCAGCAGAAGCTCGCCCCGGGCAGCGGGCTGCCCGCTTCCGCTCCACAGGGGCATGCCCCGTCCCCCGTGCTGAACGGCGCGGCGCGTACGGCGCCCGTCATGCCCGTATGGCCCGGTGCCCCGACCCCGCTGGGGGCGCGCTTCCGGGTCGGCCCCGACGGCGTGGCGGGCACCAACTTCGCGCTGTGGGCGGGCGGCGCGGAGTCGGTCGAGCTGTGCCTCTTCGACGACGAGGGCGTGGAGGTGCGGCTGCCTCTCACCGAGCTGACCCATGAGATCTGGCACGGTTTCGTGCCGGGCGTGCGGCCGGGACAGCGGTACGGCTTCCGTGTGCACGGCCGCTGGGACCCGTGGACGGGCGCCCGCTGGAACCCGGCGAAGCTCCTCCTCGATCCGTACGCGCGTGCCGTCGACGGCGACTTCGGTCTGCCGCCCGAGGTGTACGGGCACGTCCGCGACTGGCCTCAGCAGCAGGTCGCCGACACCGTGCGCGACGACCGGGACTCGGCGCCGTACGTCCCGAAGGGTGTCGTCGTCCACGATGACGCGCCCGACGACGAGTGGTCGGACGACCGCCGCCCGAAGACGCCGTGGGCGGACTCGGTGATCTACGAGGTGCATGTACGCGGCTTCACCCGCCTGCACCCGGACATCCCCGAGGAACTACGGGGTACGTACGCGGGGTTGGCGCACCCGGCGGCGATCGAGCACCTGGTGAAACTGGGCGTGACGGCGGTCGAGCTGCTGCCGGTGCACCAGTTCGCGCACGAGGACCATCTGCTGCGGCGGGGCCTGAAGAACTACTGGGGCTACAACTCCATCGGCTACTTCGCGCCCCACGCGGCGTACGCGGCCTCCGGGACGAGGGGCCAACAGGTCGGCGAGTTCCGGCGCATGGTGCGCGCGCTGCACGCCGCCGGTATCGAGGTCATCCTCGACGTGGTCTACAACCACACGGCCGAGGCAAGCGAGTTGGGCCCGACGCTGTCGCTCCGCGGCATCGACAACCGCGGCTACTACCGGCTCCAGGAGGACGCGCGGCGGTACGCGGACTACACGGGCTGCGGCAACACCCTGCACGTCGTCCAGCCGCACGTCCTGCGCCTGATCACGGACTCGCTGCGCTACTGGGTGACGGAGATGGGCGTGGACGGTTTCCGCTTCGACCTGGCGGCGGCGCTGGCCCGCTCGATGCACGACGTGGACATGCTGTCCCCGTTCCTGGCTGTCATCGCACAGGACCCGGTGCTGCGCCGGGTGAAGCTGATCGCGGAGCCCTGGGACGTGGGCTCTGGCGGCTACCAGGTAGGGGCGTTCCCACCCCTGTGGACGGAGTGGAACGACCGCTACCGCAACGCGGTACGCGACTTCTGGCGGGGCGCCCTGCCGGACGTACGCGACCTGGGGTACCGCCTGTCCGGCTCCAGCGACCTGTACGCCTGGGGAGGCCGCCGCCCGTACGCCTCCGTGAACTTCGTGACCGCCCACGACGGCTTCACCCTGCGCGACCTGGTGTCGTACGAGCGTAAGCACAACGCGGCGAACGGGGAGGGGAACCGGGACGGCACGGACGACAACCGTTCCTGGAACGGGGGCGTGGAGGGCGAGACGGACGACCCGTCCATACGTGCGCTGCGACGCCGTCAGCTGCGTAACCTGCTGACGACTCTGCTGCTCTCGACGGGCGTGCCCATGCTGGTCGCGGGCGACGAGCTGGGCCGGACGCAGCGGGGCAACAACAACGCGTACTGCCAGGACAACGAGCTCAGTTGGGTCGACTGGCGTCTGCTGGACGACCCCGAGTGGCGGCCCCTCTTCGACCTCACCTCCCGCCTGATCGCCCTGCGCCATGAGCACCCCGTGCTGCGAAGCCGGGCGTTCTTCTCGGGCAAGGCCCATTCCACGGACGGGCTGCGCGACCTGGCCTGGTTCACGGCCCACGGCAAGGAGATGACGGAACAGGACTGGTACGACCCGACCACCACGCTCGCCATGTACCTCTCCGGCCGCGACATCCCCGGCCGGGACGCCCAGGGCACCCCGATCACGGACGACAGCTTCCTCGCGGTCCTCCACGCGGGGGAGCAGCCGGTGGACTTCGTCCTCCCCGGGTCGCCTTGGGCGGAGAGCTACGAGGTCGTGGTGGATACGTCGCTGGACGAGCAGGGGGTGGCGCCGGGGGTGGTGCATCGGGCTGGGGCGGGGATTTCGGTGCCGGGGCGGGCGGTTCTGCTGCTTCGGGTAGTGGGGTGAACCCAGCGCTCAACCCCCGGACGCCTGTCCGTGCCACGACCCCCACAGCGCCGCATACGCTCCGCCCGCCGCCACCAAGCTCTCGTGCGTGCCCACCTCCGTCAGGCACCCCGACTCCATGACGGCCACCCGGTCCGCGTCATGGGCCGTATGCAGGCGGTGGGCGATCGCGATCACCGTGCGGCCGGTGAGCACGGCCGCCAGGGCGTGCTCCGTGTGGCGAGCCGTGGACGGGTCCAAGAGCGCTGTGGCCTCGTCGAGGATCAGTGTGTGCGGGTCCGCCAACACCACTCGCGCCAGGGCGAGTTGCTGAGCCTGTGAGCCGTCCGGACGGTGCCCGGTGGGGCCCAGCTCGGTGTCAAGCCCGGAGGGCAGCTCGGCCACCCAGTCCGCGCCCACCGCTGCCAGCGCCGCCCACAACTCACCGTCACCAGCGGACGGTTCGGCGATCAGCAGGTTGTCCCGGACCGTTCCCAGGAACACATGGTGCTCCTGGGTGACGAGCACGACCTGCCGCCGCAACTGCTCCGGCCCGAGCGCGGCGATCGGCACCCGCCCCACCGTCACCGTCCCGGAACTCGGCGCATCGATCCCCGCGAGCAGCCGGCTCAACGTGGTCTTGCCCGCACCTGACGGACCGACGATCGCCAGCCGCTCCCCCGGCCGCACCGTCAGGTCCACTCCGCGCAACACCTCGCCCCCACGGTCGTACGCGTACCGCACCCCCGTGACATCGATCCGGTCGTCCTCCGGCGTGGGACAGGACGCCGCCGAAGCCTGCGGCGCCCGCCCCAGCCCCTCCACGCGGGCGAACGACGCGCCACTGCTCTGCAACTGCTCGACCCGCATCAGAATCGTGTCGAGCGGCGACTCGAGCTGACGCAGATACAGCGCCGCCGCGATCACCGCACCCAGGCTCATCAGCCCCCGCTCGTGCAGGACACTGCCCGCCAGCAGCACGCCGACCACGGGGACGATGTACGAGACCTCCACGACCAGGAAGAACACGGAGCGCAGGTACAGCGTGTACATCCGGGTGCGACGGGACGTCTCCAGCGCGTCCCGGCTCGCCGCGATCCGCCGCCCCTGAAGGCCGAAGGCCTCGACCGTACGAGCTCCCGCAGCGGTGGCCGCCACGATCTCGGCGACCTCCGACGTGGCGGCACCCTCGGCGAGATACGCGGCGCGCGCCCGGCGCAGATACCAGCGCAGTACGAACCAGATGCCGATCTGACCGAGCACCGCGCAGACACCGAGCAGCGGATCGAGGAAGAAGACCGCGCCGAGGATGAACAGGCACTGCACCGAGGAGATCAGCAACTCGGGTCCGGCATCGCGCAGCATGGTGCCCACCTGGGCGACATCGGCCGTGCCCCGCGCGGTCAGATCACCCGTGCCGGCCCGCTCCACGACCGAGGCGGGCAGCGACAGGGCCCGCTCGACGAACTGCTCGCGCACCCGCGCCAGCGTCCGCTCCCCGAACCGGTGCCCCACATAGCGGGCCCACCGCGTCAGCAGCAACTGCGCCAGCGCGCACAGCAGAATGGCGAGCGCCAGCCGGTCCACGACGTCCACGCCACCGCCCGCCCTGACCTCGTCGATGATGCGGCCGAGCAGCCAGGGGCCGACGAGTCCGACGGCGGCGGCCAGCGCGTTCAGAGCGAGCACGGCGGTGAAGGCGCGCCCGTCCACCCGGATCAGCCGCCCCGCCGCCCGCCGCACATCGGCCGCTTCGGCGACGGGCAGCTGACCGGACGACTGCTTCGTCACCGATGTCACCGAACGGCCTCCTCTGCGCCTGCGTCTGCGTCAGTTTCCGCGTCCGCGTCCGCATCGCGTGCCACGAGCGCCCGGTATCCGGGCTCCTCCTCCAGGAGCCGGTGATGGCTCCCGCTCGCCGCGACCTTGCCGTCGACCAGGTAGAACACGGTGTCCGCCCGGTCCAGTACGAGCGGCGAGGTGCTGGTCACCACGGTCGTACGGCCCGCCCGCTCGGCCCGCAGCCGGTCCGCGACGGCGGCCTCGGTGTGGGCGTCGAGCGCCGAGGTGGGTTCGACGGCGAGCAGTACTTCGGGGTCGGCCAGCAGCGCCCGTACGAGCCGTACGCGCTGGCGCTGGCCGCCGGACAGGCTGCGGCCCTGCGCGTCGACGGCCGAGTCGAGTCCGTCGGGCAGGCCGAGGACGATGTCGTCGGCCGCGGCCGTGTGCACGGCGCGTGCGATGTCCTGCTCGGCGGGGTCCCGGCTGCCGGCCACCAGCTCCCGCAGTGTTCCCGCGAACAGGTCGGCCTCGTTGTCCGCGACCAGGATGCGCTCGCGCAGCTGCGCCAGTTCGATCTCGTCGAGGCGTACGCCGGCCCAGGTCGCCGCCGACTCGACGTACCGGCCGAGGCGGTCGATCACGGCCGCGGACTCGGCGGGACGGGCGCCGGCCAGCGCGGTCAGCCGGCCGGGCAGCACCCGCACTCCGGACTGCGGGTCGTGCAGCACCGAGGGCTCGGCGGGGGCGTCCCGGGTGCCGTGGTCGGCGGGCGGCTCCAGCCGCAGGAAATGGGCGACGCGCCGCGCGGCCACCAGGCCGCGGCTGATCCCGTAGCTGCACTCCACGAAGAACCCCACCATCGGCACCAGGACGGCGACATAGCCGTACACCGACACCAACTCGCCCACGGTGAGCTTCCCTTGAGCGGCCTGCCGGGCCGCCAGCCAGGTCACCACGGCGAGGAACACCGTCGGCAGCCCGATGCCAAGGGCCTGGAGCCAACTCGTCACGGCCCCGACCCGGTAGCCCTGGGCCCGCAACCGCTGCGAGTCCCGGTGGAAGGCGTCGGCCACCAGGCCCTTGCCGCCCAGGCCGTTGAGGACGCGCAGTCCGCTCGCGAGGTCGCCGATGCGTGCCGTCAGCACGCTCTGCCGTTCGCGGTAGGTGGTCTCCGCGTTCTGCAGCCGCGCCAGCAGCGGACCGGCCACGACGGCCATCGCCGGGATGCCGAGCAGGACGACTCCGGCCAGCAGGGGCGAGACCGTCAGCAGCAGCCCGGCGACGACCAGGTAGGCGACGATCGCGCCGACGCCGGGGCCGACCACGGTCAGGGACTGGCTGATCGTGTGGACGTCGCCGACGCCGATCGTGACGACCTCCCCGGCCCCGGCCCGGCGTGACAGCGCGGCGCCCAGCCGGACCGCGTGGCCGACCACGACCTTGACCGTGCGGAAGTTGGCGTCCATCCGGAGTCTGGTCATCGTGCGGTGCCGCATGATGCTCAGCCAGGCGTTGAACGCTCCCATGCCGAGCAGTGCGGCGGCCCAGCCGATCAGCGCGGCCCGGTCGCCCGGCTCCAGACCGTCGTCGATCGCGCGGGCCAGCAGATACGGCGCGAGCGCCATCAGCACGAACCACACGCTGGCCAGCAGCGCACCGGCGGCGGACCGGCCCGGCTGGGCCCTGACCAGCCACCACAGATACCGGCCGCCGCCGCGACAGTCGGGCGTACCCGGATCCCCGTACGCATCGATCTGCCCCACCCGTTGACCACCCTCCCCGTCGACTGTCGGATCACCTGCCCCGCCGTTAGACCAGGCTGTCCCGCCACGCCTGGTGCAGATCCGCGAACCTGCCGGTCGCGGCGACGAGTTCGGCGGGCGTACCGTCCTCGACGATCCGACCGTGCTCCATCACCAGTACCCGGTCGGCGATCTCCACCGTCGACAGGCGGTGCGCGATGACGACCGCCGTGCGGCCCCGCAGGACGGTCGACATGGCGCGCTGGACGGCCCGTTCACCGGGGATGTCCAGCGAGCTGGTCGCCTCGTCGAGGATCAGGACCGCCGGGTCGGCGAGCAACGCCCGTGCGAACGCGACGAGTTGGCGCTGACCTGCCGAGATACGGCCACCCCTCTTGCGTACGTCGGTGTCGTAGCCGTCGGGCAGGGCGGCGATGAAGTCATGGGCGCCGAGGGCCTTGGCGGCGCGTTCGATCTCCTCGCGGGTGGCGTCGGGGCGGCCGATGGAGATGTTCTCGGCGACGGTGCCGGAGAAGAGGAAGGCCTCCTGGGTCACCATCACCACACCGCGCCTCAGTTCGGGCATCGCGAGCTCGCGCAGGTCGACGCCGTCCAAGAGGATCCGGCCGGCCGTGGGGTCGTAGAAGCGGGCCAGGAGTTTGGCGAGCGTCGACTTGCCCGCGCCCGTCGAGCCGACCACGGCGACGGTCTGCCCGGCGGGCAGCGTCAGGTCGAAGCGCGGCAGCACCTCGCCGCCCGTGCGGTAGCCGAACCGCACGCCGTCGAAGACGACCTCGCGGCCCGGCTGCTCGGAGGCGAGCGCGGGCAGGGGCTTCGGCTCGGCGGGCTCCGGCACGGTGGGGGTCTGGGCGAGCAGGCCCGCGATCTTCTCCAGTGAGGCGGCGGCCGACTGGTAGGAGTTGAGGAACATGCCCAGCCGGTCGATGGGGTCGTACAGGCGGCGCAGATAGAGGACCGAGGCGGCCAGTACGCCGAGCGCCAGCGACTCCGATGCCACCCGGTACGCGCCCCACAGCACGATCGCCGCGACCGTCGTGTTGGCGACCAGCCGGGACTTGACGACGTAGCGGGCCATCTCCAGCAGGGCGTCGCCGTTCTTGCGCTCGTGCCGGTGGTTGAGGACCCGGAACTCCTTGTCGTTGGCGTCCTCGCGGCGGAACGCGCGCACCGGCCGGATGCCGTTCATCGTCTCGGCGAACTTCACGATCACGGCGGCGATCGCGGTCGAGCGGACGGCGTAGACGCGGCCGGCGCGGCGCCGGTACTGGCGGATGAACAGGTAGAGCGGCGCGAACGATGCCACGGCCACCGCCCCGAGGCCCAGGTCGAGCCAGAGCAGCATCGCCGAGATGTAGACGAAGGAGATGATGACGGTGATGAGTTCCTGCAGGCCCTCGTCGAGCAGTTCGCGCAGGGACTCGACGTCCGTGGTGGAGCGGGAGATGAGGCGGCCCGAGGTGTAGCGCTCGTGGAAGTCGATGCTCAGCGCCTGGGCGTGGCGGAAGATCCGGCCGCGCAGGTCGAGCAGCACGTCCTGGTTGACGCGTGCGGACGCGGTGATGAACGCGTACTGGAGCCCGCCCGAGGCCAGCGCGCACAGCAGGTACCCGACCGCGACCGCGATCAGCGGCCCGTGCCGGTCGTCCCGGAACGCGGGGACGGCACGGTCGATGGCGTACGCCACGAGCAGCGGGCCCGCCTGCACCGCCGCCTGCTGGAGCAGGAGCAGCAGGGAGGTGAGGGCGACGCGGGCCTTCATCGGAGCGAGCAGGGAGCGCAGCAGGGCGGCGGTCGCGCCCGGCGGGGTGGGGAGGGCGTCGCGGTCGAAGGCGTCGCCTGCCTCCGGGGGGTCGCCGGCGGGCCGGTCCTTGCGGGGTTCCTGGTTCGGCGCGGTGGTGGTGGGCGCCGCGGTCATCGGTCGTTCTCCTTTTCCAGGACGGTCTCGCCGTACTCGCCGCTCTCGCCGTCCGCTTCCAGATGTTCGGCTTCCGGGTGTTCCGCGCCGGACATCAGACGGGCGTACTCGGCGTTCGTGCGCAGCAGTTCGTGGTGGGTGCCGGTCGCGGCGATCCGGCCGCCGGAGAGCAGGGCCACGCGGTCGGCGAGCAGGACCGTGGACGGGCGGTGCGCCACGATCAGGGCGGTCGTCTCCGCGAGTACGCGGCGCAGGGCGGCCTCGACCGCGGCCTCCGTGTGCACGTCCAGGGCGGAGAGCGGGTCGTCGAGCACGAGGAAACGGGGGCGGCCCACGACTGCCCTGGCCAGCGCGAGCCGTTGGCGCTGACCGCCGGAGAGGCTGAGGCCCTGCTCGCCGACCTGAGTGCCGGTGCCGTGTGGGAGGGCGTGGGTGAAGTCGGCCTGGGCGATGGCCAAGGCGCGCTCCAACTCCCGTTCTCCCGCACCCGGTTGGGCGCCCATCAGGACGTTCTCTCCGACAGACGCCGAGAACAGTGTGGGCTCCTCGAAGGCCACGGCGACCTTGGAGCGCAGTTCCTCACGGGGCATCGCCGTGATGTCCTCGCCGTCCAGCGTGATCCGGCCCGAGGTCACCTCGTGGAGGCGGGGGACGAGGGCGGTGAGGGTGGTCTTGCCCGTGCCGGTCGCGCCGACGAGAGCCATGGACTCGCCGGGCCGGATGTGGAGGTCGATCCGGTCGAGTACGGGAGGAGTGTCGGCGGGGGCGTCGGGATAGCGGAACGACACGGAGTGGAACCGCAGACCGCCCGTGCTCTCCTCGGAGGCGGTGTCCTCGGGCGACACCCGGCTGCCCGTGCTCTTCACGCTCTCCGTACTCTCCGGCTCCGCGTCCATCACCTCGAAGTACCGCTCCGTCGCCGTCGCCGCCTCCTGGGTCATGGCCAGCAGGAACCCGATGGAGTCGACCGGCCAGCGCAGCGCCAGCGCGGTGGAGAGGAAGGCGACGAGTGTGCCCGCGGACAGCGCACCGTCCGCGACCTGCACGGTCCCGAGGACGAGCGCCGCCCCGATGGCCAGCTCGGGCAGCGTCATGATGACGGCCCAGATCGCGGCGAGCAGCCGTGCCTTGCGCAGCTCGGTGCCGCGCAGGGTCCGCGACAGCTTCCGGAAGGCCCGCGACTGGCTGCGGTGCCGCCCGAACCCCTTGATGATCCGGATCCCGAGGACGCTCTCCTCGACGACCGTCGTCAGATCGCCCACCTGGTCCTGCGCGAGCCGCGCCACATCGGCGTACCGCTTCTCGAAGACGGAGCACACGACGATCACGGGCACGACAGGACCCAGGATCACAAGGCCGAGCGTCCAGTCCTGCGCCAGCATGATGAGCACGCCGACGACGATGGTCACGCCGTTGACCAGTAGGAACGTCAGCGGAAAGGCCAGGAACATGCGCAGCAGCATCAGGTCCGTCGTGCCACGCGACAGCAGCTGACCGGAGGGCCAGCGGTCGTGGAAGGCCACCGGCAGCCGTTGCAGATGCCGGTACAGATCCGCCCGCATCGACGCCTCGACACCGGCCAGCGGCCGGGCCACCAGCCACCGCCGCAGCCCGAACAGCAACGCCTCGGCGAGCCCGAGCAGCAGCAGAACCAGCGCCCCCAGCCACACCCCGCGCGGATCCCGGCCGGCCACCGGACCGTCCACGATCCATTTCAGGACGAGCGGGATCACCAGCCCCATGCACGAGGCGAGGATCGCGACGAACGCCGCCGTGAACAGCCGCGTCCGCACGGGCCGTACGTACGGCCACAGGCGCAGCAGAATCCGTACGACGGAACGGTCGCCGTCGCGGCGACCGGCCAGGGCTGTGTCCTCAGGGTTCGTGAGGTCCTTGTCATCGGTGACTGCGGGTGTAGTGGCCATCAGTAGTGAGCCTACGGATCGGCACTGACACCGCCCACCGAGTTTCGGCCGGTCCTGCGCTCCTTCGGAGGACCTAGGACCGGTCCGACCTGCGCAGTCGTAGCCCCGTATCAACCGATCGGCTGATGTGCCTTCGAGCGAGACGGGCGATGTGCGCCACCCCGGCCGCCGGGGACCCTCGAGGCATGACCAGCGAACCCGTCATCGAAGTCACCGGACTGCGCAAGTCGTACGGAGGGAGGGCCGTCGTCGACGGGGTCTCCTTCGCCGTCGAGGAGGGGGAGATCTTCGGCATCCTCGGCCCGAACGGCGCCGGCAAGACGACCACCGTGGAATGCGTGGAGGGCCTGCGGATCCCGGACGCGGGCCGCGTACGCGTCACCGGCCTCGACCCCGTCGCCGACCACGACGCCGTCAGCCGCGTCCTCGGCGCCCAGCTCCAGGAGAGCGAACTCCAGGAGAAACTCACCGTCCGCGAGGCGCTGGAGCTGTACGCCGCCTTCTATCCGAGCCCCGCCGACTGGCGCCCACTCGCCGAACGCCTGGGCCTCACCGGCAAGTTGGACAGTCGGTTCGGCAAACTCAGCGGCGGCCAGAAGCAGCGCCTGTTCATCGCGCTCGCGCTGATCGGCGATCCGAGGGTCGTCGTGCTGGACGAGCTGACCTCCGGCCTCGACCCGCGGGCCCGCCGTGACACCTGGGAGCTCATCGAGGACATCCGCGCGAACGGCGTCACCGTCCTCCTCGTCACCCACTTCATGGAGGAAGCGCAGCGTCTCTGCGACCGGATCGCGGTCATCGACCAGGGCCGGATCGCCGCGCTGGACACGCCCCGCGGGCTGATCGCCCGCGCCACGAACGCCACCCTCATCAGCTTCACGCCCTCGGTCCCGCTCGACGAACGCGACCTGGCCGCGCTGCCCGCCGTGGCCTCCGTCGAGTGCAAGGAAGGCCGGATCACGCTCGGCGGCACCGACGAGACCGTCAACGCGGTCATCACGCTGCTCGCCCGGCAGCGCATCACGGCCCATCAACTCCGCGTCACCGACGCCACGTTGGACGACGCGTTCCTCGATCTGACAGGAGTCGCACGATGAGCAGCACTGCCGTACTGAAGACCGAGGCCCGGCTCTTCGGCCGCGAACCCGGGGCGCACTTCTGGATCCTGGCGTTCCCCACCCTGCTCCTGGTGATCCTCGGCAGCATCCCGGGGTTCCGGACCACCCAGGACGACCTCGGCGGCATCCGGATCGTCGACGCGTACGTACCGGTGACCGTGCTGCTCGGCATGATCGTGGCCGGCCTGCAGTCCCTGCCGCCGGGCATCACCGGCTACCGCGAGCGCGGCATCCTGCGCCGTATGTCGACGACCCCCGTGCGCCCGAGCGCGTTGCTGTCCGCGCACATGGGGCTGCACGGAGCCGCCGCCGTACTGTCGGCGCTGCTGGCGCTGTCGGTGGGCCGGATCGTGTTCGACGTGGCCCTGCCGCGCCAGCCCTTCGGATACGTACTGGCGCTGCTGCTCGCCGTGGCGGTCGCCCTCGCCATGGGCGCCCTGGTGTCGGCGCTGGCCCGCACCTCGAAGGCGGCGACGGCCGTCGGTACCGCGGCGTTCTTCCCGAGCATGTTCTGCGCGGGTGTCTATATACCCGTCCAGACGATGCCGGATGTCCTCGCCCGCATCGTCGAGTTCACCCCGTTCGGCGCGGCGGCCCAGGCTCTGAACGAGGCGGCGGCGGGGGACTGGCCGGGGTGGGACCACCTGGGGGTACTCGTCGCTTGGACGGTGGTCCTGACGGTGGCGGCCGCGCGCTGGTTCCGGTGGGAGTAGGCGAGAGGCCGTGCAGACTGGGGGCATGACCACGGTGGACACGCAACTCGACCGGCGCTGGGAGCAGTTGCGCACCTGGGGGCCGTACGGGCTGCTCGGCGTCGGTGTCGTCCTGTCGGCCGTCACTGTCGAGCTGATGGACGGCCCCGCCGAGTGGTACGCCTCCGGGGCCCTGGTCGTCGCCGCGATCGCCCTCCAGCTGTGGTGGCAGCGCATCCGCCTCAGCCGGACCGACCACGGCCGGACCCCGTCCCGGGCCGGGACGGCGTACTACGTCGTCCGCTGGGCGATCGCCTTCGCGCTCACCTGGATCAACCCGTTCTTCGGGTTCTACGCCGCCACCGGCCTCATGGACGCCGACGAACTCCTCCCGGGCATGTGGCGGAGGCTCGGAGTGTTCGCCGCCGCGATCACCCTGGCCGGCTCGCAGTCCGGCGGGCTGCCGCCGAAGAGCGGGGTCCAGTGGGCCGCGTTCCTCGGGCTCCTGGGCGCCAACGCCGGCCTGCATATGATGGTCGCCCACCTCATGGAGCAGGAGGACGAGCGCTCCCGCGCCAGGGCCGAGACCATCGCCGAACTCGAGCGCACCAACACCGCCTTGCAGCAAGCCCTCGACGAAAACGCCGCCCTCCACGCCCAACTCCTCGTCCAGGCACGGGAAGCGGGCGTCGCCGACGAGCGACGCCGGCTGGCCGCCGAGATCCACGACACCATCGCCCAGGGCCTGACCGGCATCATCGCCCAGCTCCAGGTCGTCGCGAACGCCCCCGACCTGCCGACCGCCCGCACCCATCTCGACCGCGCCTCAGACCTGGCCCGCCACAGCCTCGGCGAGGCCCGCCGCTCCGTGCAGAACCTCGCGCCCGTGGCTCTGGAGCACGACGGGCTGCCCCAGGCGCTGAAGAAGACGGTCGCCGAATGGGCCGAACGGACGGGCGTACGCGCCGAGTTCACGACCACGGGCACCGCCGAGCACCTGCACGAGGAGGTCTCGGCGACCCTGCTGCGCATCGTCCAGGAGGCCCTGTCGAACGCCTCCCGGCACGCCCACGCCGGCCGACTCGGCGTCACCCTCTCCTTCATGGGCGACGAGGTCGTCCTCGACGTACGCGACGACGGCCGCGGCTTCAACCCTCTCGCCCTCCCCTCCCGCAACGGCCACGGCGGCTTCGGCCTCGACGGCATGCGCGCCCGCGCCGAACGCATCGCCGGGTCGCTCACCGTCGAGTCCGAACCGGGGTACGGTACGGCGGTGTCGGCTCGCGTACCGTTGGTACGCCATGACGGATGACGCCATCACACTTCTCATCGTCGACGACCATCCCGTCGTACGGGACGGTCTGCGCGGCATGTTCGAATCGGCACAGGGATTCACGGTGCTGGGCGAGGCGTCGAACGGCGTTGAGGCCGTGACGCTGGCCCAATCCCTGGACCCGGACGTCGTGTTGATGGACCTCCGCATGCCCGGCGGCAACGGCGTGGAGGCCATCGCCGAGCTGACCCGCCAGGGCGCCCGCGCCAAGATCCTGGTCCTGACGACGTACGACACGGACTCCGACACCCTCCCCGCGATCGAGGCGGGCGCGACGGGCTACCTCCTGAAGGACGCTCCGAGGGAGGAACTCTTCAGCGCGGTACGCGCGGCAGCGGAGGGCCGTACGGTCCTGTCTCCAGCGGTGGCGTCCCGCCTGGTCTCGGCAGTCCGAGCACCGGCCAACGAGCCGCTGTCGGCCCGCGAACGCGAGGTCCTGGCACTGGTGGCCAAGGGCACCTCGAACCGCGAGATCGCCCGAGTCCTGTTCATCAGCGAGGCCACGGTCAAGACGCATCTGACGCACCTGTACGCCAAGTTGGGGGTCAAGGACCGGGCGGCGGCGGTGGCGGTGGGGTACGACCGAGGGATCTTGGGCTGAGGTCGGTGCGGGTTCCTCCTCCACCTCCGCCGGGGGAAGCGCCCCTTTAGGGGCGCGGGGAACTGCGCGAGCAACCCAAGACTCCCGGCACTCGCCCACGAACCCAACTCCCCACCCCCATAGGCGCCCGCCGCAGGCGAACAGATGTTGGACGATTTCCGGCCAACATCCGTTCGCCCCACTGACATGCACACGCCTCACCTGGCACTCTTCACCTCACGCGGCACCCCTGCACAGCTGCCGCACAGCACCCGCACCGCCCCTTCACCCGTTCGACGGGCCGCCCATGCCTGTCGAGCACCCCCACAAAGGAGCTTGTGTGACCCCCCTCTACGCGCGTCACAAGCGCACAACTCTGGCCATCGCCACCGCCGTCGCGGCCGGAGCCCTCATCACCGCCGGTCTGACCACCGGCGCCACCGCCCAGTCCGGCGCCAAGCCGTCCGCCGACACGCAACTCGCGGGCACCCCGGTCCAGTTGTCCGCGGCAGCCCGTACGAGCCTGATCAAGAAGGCCGACGCGGCGACCACCGAAACGGCGGACGAGATAGGCCTCGGCGCCAAGGAGAAGCTGGTCGTCAGAGACGTCATCAAGAACGCCGACGGCACCACGCACACCCGCTACGAGCGCACGTACGGCGGACTCCCCGTCCTCGGCGGCGACTTGGTGATCCACGAGTCCAAGTCCGGCAAGACGGAAGGCGTGACCAGAGCGACGAAGGCCGACATCAAGGTCACCGACGTCACGCCCGACATCGCCAAGTCCGCCGCGGAGAAGCAGGCGTTGAAGGCGGCGCAGGCCGAGGGCAGCAAGAAGTCCGCGGCCGACAAGGCCCCCCGCAAGGTCATCTGGGCCGCGAGCGGCAAGCCGGCCCTCGCGTACGAGACGGTCGTCGGCGGCTTCCAGCACGACGGCACCCCGCAGGAACTGCACGTCATCACGGACGCCACCACGGGCGAGAAGCTGTACGAGTGGGAGGCGATCCAGACCGGTACGGGCCACAGCCAGTACAGCGGCGACGTCACCATCGGCACCTCGCAGTCGGGCTCGACGTACCAGCTCAACGACCCGACCCGCGGCGCCAACAAGACGTACAACCTCAACCGCGGTACGTCCGGCACCGGCACCCTCTTCACCGACGCCGACGACACCTGGGGCACGGGCGCGGCCTCCAACGCCCAGACCGCCGCCGTCGACGCGCACTTCGGCGCGCAGGTCACCTGGGACTTCTACAAGAACGTCCTCGGCCGCAGCGGCATCAGGAACGACGGCAAGGCCGCCTACTCCCGCGTCCACTACGGCAACGCGTACGTCAACGCCTTCTGGTCCGACGGCTGCTTCTGCATGACGTACGGCGACGGCGCGGGCAACGCGAAGCCGCTGACGTCGATCGACGTGGCGGGCCACGAGATGACGCACGGCGTCACCTCCAACACCGCGGGCCTCAACTACAGCGGTGAATCAGGCGGGTTGAACGAGGCGACGTCCGACATCTTCGGCACGGCGGTGGAGTTCTACGCGGCCAACTCCTCGGACGTGGGCGACTACCTGATCGGCGAGAAGATCGACATCAACGGCGACGGCACGCCGCTGCGCTACATGGACAAGCCCAGCAAGGACGGCGACTCGGCCGACGCCTGGTCCTCCAGCCTCGGCGGCCTGGACGTCCACCACTCCTCGGGCCCGGCGAACCACTTCTTCTACCTGCTGAGCGAGGGCAGCGGCACCAAGACGATCAACGGAGTCACCTACAACTCCCCCACCTCCAACGGCTCCACGATCACCGGCATCGGCCGCGACAAGGCGGTCCAGATCTGGTACAAGGCGCTGACCGAGTACATGACGTCGACGACGAAGTACACGGGCGCCCGCACCGCGACGCTGAGCGCGGCGAGCGACCTGTACGGCTCGACGAGCACGGAGTACAAGGCGGTCCAGGCGGCCTGGGCCGCGGTCAACGTGAACTGACGCTCAGCCGGTCACCGCACGCACATGGGCAGCCCCCGAAAAGAAGGCGTTCCGGGGGCTGCCCTACGCTGCTTCCCATGCCCTCCACGGAAACGCCCTTCACGTACGACGACGTGGGCGCGACCCGCGAGAACCGCACCCCGCCCGGCTACCACCCCCTGCACGTCAGAACCCGCATCGGCGAGGGCCGCAACGTCTTCGAGGCGTCCTCCCGCGCGGTCCTGACCTGGGAACTGCACCGAGCGGTATGCGTAGGCATCACCACCGAAGCCCCCAAGGCCGCCCCCGGCGTAGAACTGACGGTCACCCTAGGTGGCCTCATCAAGGCCCCCTGCCGCATCGTCTGGACCACGGAAGAACCCCGCCGAGCCGGCTGGGCCTACGGCACCCTCCCCGGCCACCCCGAATCCGGCGAGGAAGCCTTCCTCGTCGAAATGACGGGCGACGGCACGGTCTGGCTCACGGTCACGGCCTTCAGCCGCCCGGCGAAGTGGTACGCGCGGGCTGGCGGGCCGGCGACGCGGGGGTTTCAGCATGCGTATGCGCGGAGGTGTGGGGTGGTGTTGCGGCGGTTGCATGGGGGTGGCGAGGTCTAGCGCGGCACGAAGCTGACTGTCCGGCCGGATGACGATTATGAAGCCTGGGGGCTTGTCGGGCCGATGGGAAGGCGAGCGATCTGCACGCCCGGAGGCGAGATTGCGGTGTGGAGCGGGGAGTGATGTCGGCAAGCGCCGGGAAGCTTCCAATGCTGTTGGTGAATCCTCCCTGGCCAGGTAGGCCGTTCGCGGAAATGTGACACTCTCGCGGGCAAGTGTCACATTCCTGCGACTGCCTACCTGGGGGTCGGCGGCATCGGACAGTGCGTCGCACGGCCGTCAAGGTTCGCCATGCTCAGCGCAGCAGAACCCCCGCCGCCTCCACCAACTCCTCCGAAGGAACCGCCACCAGCCCCAGCTCCGCGCTCGACGCCAGCAGTCGGTGCGTAGGCAGGATGCGGACCGTGTAGCCGAAGGGTCCGGTGCGGTCCAGGGACAGTGGGCCCTCGTAGAGCCAGCGGCCCTCCTGGTCCGGGCCGCCCGCCGGTTTCAGGGGGACCGCCGTGCCGTCGGTGATGCGGTCCTCCGAGTCGACTCGGCCCGAGACCGCCTGGACCTCGACGTCGTCGGGGACCAGGTCGCCCAGGCCCACGCGGACCCGTAGCGACATGGTCGTGCCGAGTTCCGCCGTCGTCGTGGCCGCCGACGTCTCCACGTGGTCGACCGTGACCCGTGGCCACGCCGTGCGGACGCGGGACTTCCAGGTCGCCAGTTCGCGGGCGGAGGAGGTGTCCATGGAGCGGTGGGCGCGGGCCGCGGGGGCGTAGAGGCGTTCCACGTACTCGCGGACCATGCGGCCCGCGAGGACCTTCGGGCCCAGCAGCGTCAGCGTCTGGCGGACCATCTCGATCCAGCGGTCGGGGAGGCCGCCGGGGCCGCGGTCGTAGAAGCGGGGGGCCACGCGCTGCTCCAGCAGGTCGTACAGCGCCGAGGCCTCCAGGTCGTCGCGGCGGTCGTCGTCCGTCGCCGTGCCGTCCGCCGTGGGGATCGCCCAGCCGAAGTCCGGCTGGAACCATTCGTCCCACCAGCCGTCCAGGACCGACAGGTTCAGGCAGCCGTTCAGCGCCGCCTTCATGCCGGACGTGCCGCAGGCCTCCAGGGGGCGGAGCGGGTTGTTGAGCCAGATGTCGCAGCCGGGGTAGAGCTTCTGGGCCATCGCCATGCCGTAGTCGGGGAGGAACACGATCCGGTGGCGTACGCGCGGGTCGTCCGCGAAGCGCACCAGTTCCTGGATGAGGCGCTTGCCGCCGTCGTCCGCCGGGTGCGCCTTGCCCGCCACCACGATCTGCACCGGCCGCTCGGGATGCAGCAGCACGTCCATCAGGCGGTCGCGGTCGCGCAGCATCAGCGTCAGGCGCTTGTAGGACGGGACGCGGCGCGCGAAGCCGATCGTCAGTACGTCCGGGTCCAGTACGCCGTCGATCCAGCCGAGTTCGGCCGTGCCGGCGCCGCGCTGACGCCAGGACGCGTCCAGCCGCTCCCGTACCTCCGTCACCAACTGCTCGCGCAGCACCCGTCGCAGTTCCCAGATGTCCTGGTCGGGGATCTCGGCCACGGCGTCCCAGCGGTCCGAGGCGCCGACCGTCATGGCGTCCTCCATCCGCTGCGCGCCGATCTGGCGTGCGCCGAGCCGGAGGACCTCGGGCGCCACCCAGGTGGGGGCGTGCACGCCGTTCGTCACGGAGGTGATCGGCACCTCGTCGGAGTCGAAGCCCGGCCAGAGCCCGGAGAACATCTCCCGGCTGACGTGCCCGTGCAGCAACGACACCCCGTTGGCCCGCTGGCCGAGCCGCAGGCCCATCACCGCCATGTTGAAGAGGTTGGGCTCGCCGCCTGGGTACGTCTCCATCCCGAGCTGGAGGATCCGCTCCACCTCGATCCGCGGGAGCTCCGCCTCCGGACCGAAGTGCCGGGCCACCAGCTCCCGGTCGAAGCGGTCGATTCCGGCGGGTACGGGGGTGTGGGTCGTGAAGACGGTTCCGGCGCGGACCGCCTCCAGCGCGGCGTCGAAGTCCAGGTCCTCGTAAGAGAGTTCGTGAATACGTTCAAGACCGAGGAATCCCGCATGCCCCTCGTTCGTATGGAAGACCTCCGGCCGCGCGTGCCCGGTCAGCCGGCAGTACGTACGCACCGCACGCACCCCGCCGATCCCCAGCAGCATCTCCTGGAGCAGCCGGTGCTCGCTGCCGCCCCCGTACAGGCGGTCCGTCACGCCGCGCTCGCCGAGGTCGTTCTCCTCGACGTCCGAGTCGAGCAGCAGCAGCGGGACCCGGCCGACCTGCGCGAGCCAGATGCGGGCATGGAGCGACTTCTCGCCGGGCAGGGCCAGGGAGACCTGGGAGGGCGTGCCGTCCTCCTCGCGCAGGAGCGAGAGCGGGAGTTCGTTCGGGTCGAGGACCGGATAGTGCTCCTGCTGCCAGCCGTCCCGCGACAGTGTCTGCCGGAAGTAACCGTGCCGGTAGAGCAGTCCTACACCGATCAGGGGTACGCCGAGATCGCTGGCCGCCTTGAGATGGTCCCCGGCGAGGATGCCGAGGCCGCCGGAGTACTGGGGCAGCGCGGCCGTGATGCCGAACTCGGGTGAGAAGTAGGCGATGGCGGCGGGCAGTTCGGACGCCTGGGCCTGGGACTGGTACCAGCGGTCGCCGGTCACGTAGTCGTTCAGGTCGTCGGCGGCCGCGGCGAGCCGCCGCAGGAATCGCTGGTCCTCGGCCAGCTCGGTGAGCCGTCCGGGTGAGACGTTCCCCAGAAGGCGTACGGGATCGGATTCGGAGGCGGCCCAGCGCTCGGGGTCCACGGACTGGAAGAGATCACGGGTCTCGGCATGCCAGGACCAGCGCAGATTGCGCGCCAGATCACTGAGCGGGTGAAGGGCTTCGGGGAGTACGGGACGCACGGTGAACCTGCGGATGGCCTTCACGAGCTTCCACCTTCACGGGGGCATACGCGGCAGCGGCGCACACACGCTTACGTATGCGCGACCTTTGTCACCCATGACGGTAGCGGCGACTGCCTCCGGCAACCACGGCGCGATTCGCTCCGCGGGCGGTGCAGTTTTTCGTCTGCGGGTCGTTTGTGGCTGGTCGCGCCCACGCGGCGGAGCCGCAAATGTCACAGCCCCGCACCCCTTTGGGGGCGCTCCCCTGCGGCGGAGGCGCAGATGTCACCGCCGGCAGTGCACCGTACAAAACCCGGCTTGAAATCGCCGCAACCTTCACACGTACACCACGCGAGATATGGCCGATTCCGCCATGCCATGCGGCCTTGTGGGGCTTCACACCGCACGAGAGGCTGCCAACGGCGATCCGACCTGCACCTGTCAGGGCGCACGTAACTGCGGTCGGAGTACGCCGAGTTGAGGAGGGGAACTCACACCATGGCAGTGACGTACAAAAGGCGTCTGTCCTGGGCGGGAGGCCTCACCGCGGTCATCACGGCCGCGGTGCTTTCGGCCACCACCCTGCCCGCGCAGGCCGCCCCACTGGGACAGATACTCGGCGCCGGCGCCCCCGGCTCCGTCAGTGACAGCTACATCGTCACGCTCAAGGGCGGAACGAAGGCCCCGTCGAACGCGGGCAAGGATCTCGCCGCCACGTACGGGGCGAAAATCAGCCACACCTACAGCACCGCGATCAATGGCTATGCGGTGAAGGTCGACGAGCAACAGGCCAAGCGCCTCGCCGCCGACTCACGTGTGGCCTCGGTCATGCAGAACACCAGAGTCAGCATCGATCACCAGCAGAAGAACCCGCCGTGGGGTCTCGACCGCATCGACCAGCCGAACCTGCCGCTGGACAAGAGCTACACGTGGCCGGAGTCCGCGGGCCAGGGTGTGACGGCGTACGTCATCGACACCGGGATCCGGACCACGCACCAGGACTTCGGCGGCCGGGCGAGCTCCGGCTGGGACTTCGTCGACAACGACGCCACCGCGCAGGACGGCCAGGGCCACGGCACGCATGTGGCGGGCACGATCGCCGGCACGACGTACGGCGTCGCGAAGAAGGCCAAGGTCGTCGGGGTCCGCGTACTCGACAATGAAGGTTCGGGCACCACCGCCCAGGTGATCGCGGGCATCGACTGGGTGACCAAGAACGCCCAGAAGCCCGCGGTGGCCAATATGAGCCTGGGCGGCTTCGCGAACGCTCAACTCGACGCCGCCGTCCGCAACTCCATCGCGTCCGGCGTCACCTACGCGGTCGCGGCCGGCAACGACGGCCTTCCGGCGAGCCTGTACTCGCCGGCCCGGGTCGCGGAGGCGGTCACGGTCGGCGCGAGCGACGCGGCGGACGCGCGGGCGAGCTTCTCGAACTGGGGCAGCCGGCTCGATCTGTTCGCACCCGGCGTGGACGTCACCTCCGCGTCGAACGCGAGCGACACCGCGAACGCCACCTTCTCCGGTACGTCGATGGCGTCGCCCCATGCCGCGGGCGCGGCGGCGCTCTACCTGGCCGATCACGCCACGGCGAGTCCCGCCGATGTGAGCAAGGCTCTTGTCGCGCAGGCGGCGTCCGGGAAGATATCCAATCCGGGCCTCGGCTCACCGAACAAGCTCTTGCAGGTCAGCAACCCCTAAGTAGTTGCGCGTTTACAGACCGGCCCCGTCCGTGGAGTATCACTGGACGGGGCCGGTCTTGTGTGCGGAGATACGCGCGAGTAGTTAACAACGTGCCGGATTGCCCACCCGATTAGGGTGGGAAGGCTCCCCGGTACGCCCTGCAGGACCCACCTCCCCACACCCCCATCCGCCCGCCCACGTTGACGCGGACAGGAGCGGTCATGCCCGCCACGCACCACTCGTCATCACCACCGACACACAGCACCAGCACACCCCCCGAACGCGGGGCGAAAGCCGGCCCGCCGGAACAGGCGACGGCCGAGCAGCCGCAGCAGGCGGCAGCCGAGAAACCCGAACAGCCGACGGCCAAAAGGGCCAAAGCCACTCCCGCGAAGACGGCGAAGGCCTCAGCCGCGAAGAAGGCAGCGGCCACACCGGCGAAGGCGGCCAAGGCCACGCCTTCGAAGACCGCGAAGGCTGCGAAGGCTGCGAAGGCTGCGAAGGCCAAGAAGGCCGCGAAACCCACGAAGGCCGCAAAGGCCGCACCGGCGAAGACCGCGACGCCGAAACCCGAGTCGCCACCGGCCGAACCCCCGGACGCCGTGACCGCGCCACCGGACGGCGACGCCCTCATCGGGCGTATCCCCGTCCTGGACGTCCGCCCCCTCGTCGCGTGCGGGCGGCGCCCCGCCAAGGCCGTGGTGGGCGAGGCGTTCGAGATCTCGGCGACGGTGTTCCGGGAGGGCCACGACGCGGTGGCCGCCAACGTCGTACTGCGGGACCCGGAGGGCAACTCCGGGCCCTGGACCCCCATGCGGGAACTGGTCCCCGGTACGGACCGCTGGGGCGCCACCGTCTCCGTACCGAAGGAGGGCCGCTGGACCTACACCGTGGAGGCCTGGGGCGATCCGGTCACCACCTGGCGCCATCACGCGCAGATCAAGATCCCGGCGGGGATGGACACGGAGATGGTCCTGGAGGAGGGCGCGCTGCTGTACGAGCGTGCCGCGGCCGGTGTGCCGAAGAGCAGGGGCCGCCGTGACACGATCCTCGCCGCCGCCGACGCCCTGCGCGACACCGCCCGCCCCGCCGCGGCCCGCCTCGCCGCCGCCCTCACCCCGGACGTGGACCACGTCCTCGCCCGCCATCCGCTGCGCGAATTCGTCTCGTCCTCCGAGCAGTTGCCGTTGCTGGTGGAGCGGGAGCGGGCGTTGTACGGCTCGTGGTACGAGTTCTTCCCGCGTTCGGAGGGCGCCGTCGTCGAGACCGGCAAGCCGACGGTCAGCGGCACCTTCCGGACCGCGGCACGCAGGCTGCCGGCGATCGCCGCGATGGGCTTCGACGTGGTCTATCTGCCGCCCGTCCACCCGATCGGCAGCACCTTCCGCAAGGGCCCCAACAACACCCTGAACGCGGGCCCGCACGACGTGGGCGTCCCGTGGGCAATCGGCTCCCCGGCCGGCGGCCACGACGCCGTCCACCCCGACCTGGGCACCCTGGACGACTTCGACGCGTTCGTGGCACGGGCCGGCGAACTGGGCCTGGAGATCGCGCTGGACTTCGCGCTGCAGTGCTCCCCGGACCACCCCTGGGTGGACAAACACCCCCAGTGGTTCAACCACCGCCCGGACGGCAGCATCGCGTACGCGGAGAACCCGCCGAAGAAATACCAGGACATCTACCCCATCGCCTTCGACGCCGACATGGACGGCCTGATCGCGGAGACGCTGCGGGTGCTGCGGTTCTGGATGGCGCACGGGGTGCGGATCTTCCGGGTGGACAACCCGCACACCAAGCCGGTCGTCTTCTGGGAGCGGGTACTGGCCGACATCAACCGCACCGACCCGGATGTGATCTTCCTTGCGGAGGCGTTCACCAGGCCGCCGATGATGCACACCCTGGCCCAGATCGGCTTCCAGCAGTCATACACGTACTTCACCTGGCGCAATACCAAGCAGGAGCTGACCGACTACCTCACCGAGCTGTCCGGCGAGGCGGCGAGCTATATGCGGCCGAACTTCTTCGTGAACACCCCGGACATCCTGCACGAGTATCTGCAGCACGGCGGCAGGCCGGCGTTCGAGGTGCGGGCGGTGCTGGCCGCCACGCTGTCGCCGACGTGGGGGGTTTACAGCGGGTTCGAGCTGTGCGAGAACGCCCCGGTGCGGCCGGGCAGCGAAGAATACCTGAACTCGGAGAAGTACCAACTCCGTCCACGGGATTGGGAGTTGGCCGAGCGGGAGGGCCGTAGCATCTCCCCCCTCATCACCCGGCTCAACGAGATCCGGCGGAACAGCCCGGCCTTGCGCCAGCTGCGGGATCTCCATTTCCACCAGGCGGACCAGGAGGCGGTGCTGGTGTTCAGCAAACGGGCGGGGACGGACACCATGCTCGTGGTGGCCAACCTGGATCCGCACCACACCCAGGAGGCCACGGTCTCGTTGGACATGCCGCGACTCGGCCTGGACTGGCACGAGACCGTGCCGGTGCGCGACGAGCTCACCGGCGCCACCTACCACTGGGGCAGGGCCAACTATGTGCGCCTCGAGCCCGGCAGGCAGCCGGCGCACATCTTCAGGGTCCTGCGACCGTCCTCACCGATCGGAGGGTCACCCACACCATGATCGTCAACGAGCCCGTTCAGGACACCTTCGAAGACACCCCCGCCAAGGACCGCGATCCGGACTGGTTCAAACGCGCGGTGTTCTACGAAGTCCTCGTCCGCTCCTTCCAGGACAGCAACGGCGACGGCATCGGCGACCTCAAAGGCCTCACCGCCAAGCTCGACTACCTGCAGTGGCTCGGCGTCGACTGCCTGTGGCTACCGCCGTTCTTCAAATCGCCCCTGCGTGACGGCGGCTACGACGTCTCCGACTACACGGCCGTCCTGCCCGACTTCGGAGACCTGGCGGACTTCGTCGAATTCGTCGACGCGGCCCATCAGCGGGGCATGCGCGTGATCATCGACTTCGTCATGAACCACACCAGCGACCAGCACCCGTGGTTCCAGGAGTCGAGGAGCAATCCCGACGGCCCCTACGGCGACTACTACGTGTGGGCCGACGACGACAAGCAGTACCAGGACGCCCGGATCATCTTCGTCGACACCGAGGCCTCCAACTGGACCTTCGACCCGGTCCGCAAGCAGTACTACTGGCACCGCTTCTTCTCCCACCAGCCGGACCTCAACTACGAGAACCCGGCCGTGCAGGAGGAGATGATCTCCGCGCTGCGGTTCTGGCTGGACCTGGGCATCGACGGCTTCCGCCTCGACGCGGTGCCCTACCTCTACCAGGAGGAGGGCACCAACTGCGAGAACCTTCCGCAGACCCACGAGTTCCTCAAGCGGGTCCGCAAGGAGATCGACGAGCACTACCCGGACACGGTGGTGCTGGCGGAGGCCAACCAGTGGCCCGAGGACGTGGTCGACTACTTCGGCGACTACAGCGTCGGCGGCGACGAATGCCACATGGCCTTCCACTTCCCCGTCATGCCACGGATCTTCATGGCGGTGCGACGGGAATCCCGCTACCCGGTCTCCGAGATCCTGGCCAAGACCCCGGCCATCCCGTCCGGCTGCCAGTGGGGCATCTTCCTGCGCAACCACGACGAACTCACCCTGGAGATGGTCACCGACGAAGAACGCGACTACATGTGGGCCGAATACGCCAAGGACCCCCGCATGCGCGCCAACATCGGTATCCGCCGCCGGCTGGCCACCCTGCTGGACAACGACCGCAACCAGATCGAACTGTTCACCGCGCTGCTGCTGTCGCTGCCCGGCTCGCCGATCCTGTACTACGGCGACGAGATCGGCATGGGCGACAACATCTGGCTCGGCGACCGCGACGCGGTACGCACCCCCATGCAGTGGACCCCGGACCGCAACGCCGGCTTCTCCTCCTGCGACCCCGGACGGCTGTACCTGCCCACGATCATGGACCCGGTCTACGGCTACCAGGTCACCAACGTCGAGGCCTCCATGAGCAGCCCCTCGTCGCTGCTGCACTGGACCCGCCGCATGATCGAGATCCGCAAGCAGAACCCCGCCTTCGGCCTGGGCTCCTACACCGAACTGCCCTCCACCAACCCGGCCGTCATCGCCTTCCTGCGCGAGTACAAGGACGACCTGGTGCTGTGCGTGCACAACTTCTCCCGCTTCGCCCAGCCCACCGAACTCGACCTGCAGGCCTTCAACGGCCGTCATCCCGTCGAACTCATCGGCGGCGTCCGCTTCCCCGCCATCGGTGACCTGCCCTATCTCCTCACCCTCGCGGGACACGGCTTCTATTGGTTCCGTCTTCGCAAGGACATGGCGTAGAAACAGAGGGCGTAGACAGTTGGCCTCGCGCCCCGCGAGGACTCCGCCATCGGAGTCCGCGAGGGGCGCGAGGATCTGCGCAAAAACGACAGGCGAGGGCGGTTTTCCCCGCCCCGCCCTGGGCACGCATCAGTAACACCCCGCCCACCGGTGCGCCCCGGACGCGAACCGAAATGGGGAAAGGACGCGACGCCATGTCGGAAACCGTCACCAGCCCCGTCACCACAAGCCCGGGCCTCCTCGCGTCCCTCGATCCGCTGTTGCGCGAGTGGCTGCCGAGGCAGCGGTGGTTCGCGGGCAAAGGGCGCCCGGTGACCGGTTTCTCGCTGGTCGCGGCGGTCGAGCTGCTGCCGTGGAACGCGAAGCTGGGGCTGCTGCATCTGCTCGTACGGGCCCATCAGCCGCTCTCCGCCGCGCCCGGCGCGCTGTCGCATCCCGGCGACTGCTACCAGCTGCTGATCGGTGTGCGCGAGACGCTCCCGCCACGGCTGGCGCCCGCGCTGATCGGCCATCCCGAAAAGGGGCCACTGGCCGGGCGGACGGTGTACGAGGCGCTGCACGACCCGCGCGCCGCCGATCTACTCCTGGAGGCGCTGCGGACGGGGACGCAGGTCGGCGCGCTGCGCTTCGAGCGCGACACCCGGCAGGAGCTCCGGGAGGACCTGGTGCCCCGGGTGGTGACGGCCGAGCAGTCGAATTCCTCGATCATCTATGGAGATACGTTCATTCTGAAGCTGCTGCGCCGGATCCTGCCGGGCGTCAACCCCGATCTGGAGCTGCCGCTGGCACTGGCCCACGAGCACTGCCCGCGGGTGCCCGCGCCGGCCGGCTGGATGGTCGGGGACCTGGACGGCGACACGTACGTCCTGGGTGTGCTGCAGCGCTTTGTGCGCGGGGCCACGGACGGCTGGGACCTGGCGCTGCGCGAACTGACCAAGGGCGAGGACTTCACCGGCGAGGCGCGGGCGCTCGGTCGGGCCACCGCCGAGGTGCACACGGCGCTGGCCCGTGCGCTGCCGACGGTCACGCTGGGCCACACCCAGATGGACACGCTCGTCGACGGCATGATCGAGCGGCTGGACGCGGCGGTCCAGGCGGTTCCCGCGCTGCGTCCGTACGCACCAGGGCTGCGGTCCGCCTTCGACGCGCTCACCGAGCTGGCGGCGGAGGGCGAGACCTGGACCGCGCAGCGGATACACGGCGATCTGCACCTCGGGCAGTGCCTGCAGGACCCGGCCGGAGACTGGTCGCTGATCGACTTCGAGGGCGAGCCGTCGAAGCCGCTCGCCGAGCGCCGGATGCCCCAGCCGACCGCGCGGGACATCGCGGGCATGCTCCGGTCCTTCGACTACGCGGCGCACTCCCATGAACCACTCGTGTCCGACTGGGCCGATCGCTGCCGGGCCGCGTACTGCACGGGATACGCCGAGGTCAGCGGCCGTGATCCGCGCTCCGAGCCGGTACTGCTGCGTGCGTACGAGACGGACAAGGCGATCTACGAGGTCATGTACGAGGCCCGGCACCGGCCCGACTGGCTGCCCGTACCGTTGGCCGCGGTGCAGCGCCTTTCCGGTGGCATTGCGGCATCCTGATCCTGCCCCACCTCACCCGTCGAGGAGGCCCCACCTGTGACGTCCCGCCCGAACCCAGCCGCCCAGCAGCCGAAGAGTACGAAGGCCAAGGCCATGAACGAGGTACCCAAGCCAGGTGTCACTCCGGAGCCCCAGCCGGCTGAGGACGCGCGGCCCGCGGAGGCCGCGACCGAGCCGTCCGAGGCGGCGGCCACGGTGGAGCCCGGTGCACAGGTGCGTCCCCTGGCCGTACTGGATCGCGGTGAACGGGAGCGGCTGCTGGGCGGGGCCCATCATGATCCGCATTCCGTGCTCGGGGCGCATCCGGTGCCGGACGGTGTGGTCTTCCGGGCGCTGCGGCCGTACGCGCGGTCCGTCACCGTGGTCGCGGAGGAGCTGCGGGTCGAGCTGCACGACGACGGGGACGGCTTCTTCTCGGCCGTGCTGCCGCTGCGGGAGGTGCCGGCGTACCGGCTGGTGGTGGAGTACGAGGGGAGCGTCCAGGAGGTCGAGGACGCGTACCGTTTCCTGCCCGCCATCGGTGACCTCGATCTGCATCTGTTCGGTGAGGGGCGCCATGAGCAGTTGTGGAAGGCGCTCGGTGCGGAGCCGATGGAGCACCAGGGGGTGACCGGCACCCGCTTCACGGTCTGGGCGCCGAACGCGCGCGGGGTGCGGCTGGCCGGATCGTTCAACTTCTGGGACGCCACGGCGTATCCGATGCGGTCGCTCGGCTCCTCCGGTGTGTGGGAGCTGTTCGTACCGGGGCTCGGCGAGGGCGAGCTGTACAAGTTCGAGATCATGCGGCCGGACGGTTCCAGGACCCAGCGGGCGGATCCGATGGCGCGGCGTACCGAGGTTCCGCCCAAGACGTCCTCCGTCGTGACCGCCTCGCACCACGAGTGGCAGGACGAGGCGTGGATGTCCCAGCGGGCGGAGAAGCCCGCCCATGAGGCGCCGATGTCGGTGTACGAGGTCCATCTCGCCTCCTGGCGCCCCGGACTGACGTACCGCCAGCTGGCCGAGCAGCTCCCCGCCTACGTCCTGGACCTGGGCTTCACCCATGTCGAGCTGATGCCGGTCGCCGAGCACCCCTTCGGCGGCTCCTGGGGCTACCAGGTCACCGGCTTCTACGCACCCACCGCCCGCCTCGGCACCCCCGACGACTTCAAGTACCTCGTCGACGCGCTGCACCAGGCCGGCATCGGCGTGATCATGGACTGGGTGCCCGCGCACTTCCCGCGCGACGACTGGGCCCTGGCCGAGTTCGACGGCCGCCCGCTGTACGAGCACGAGGACCCGCTCCGGGCCGCGCACCCCGACTGGGGAACCCTGGAGTTCGACTACGGCCGCAAGGAGGTCCGCAACTTCCTGGTCGCCAACGCCGTGTACTGGTGCGAGGAGTTCCACATCGACGGACTGCGGGTCGATGCCGTCGCCTCGATGCTCTACCTCGACTACTCCCGCGAACCCGGCCAGTGGACCCCGAACGTGCACGGCGGACGCGAGAACCTCGACGCGGTCGCCTTCCTGCAGGAGATGAACGCGACGGTGTATCGGCGCGAGCCCGGCGTCGTCACCATCGCCGAGGAGTCCACCGCCTGGGACGGCGTCACACGCGCGACCCACCACATCGGGCCCGGCGGCTTCGGTGGTCTGGGCTTCGGCCTGAAGTGGAACATGGGCTGGATGCACGACTCGCTCGACTACGTCGCGAAGGAGCCCGTGCACCGGAAGTACCACCACGGCGAGATGACGTTCTCGATGGTGTACGCGTACAGCGAGAACTACGTGCTGCCGATCTCGCACGACGAAGTGGTGCACGGCAAGCGGTCGCTGGTGTCGAAGATGCCGGGCGACTGGTGGCAGCAGCGGGCGAACCACCGCGCGTATCTGGGCTTCATGTGGGCGCATCCCGGGAAACAACTCCTCTTCATGGGGCAGGAGTTCGCACAAGGGACGGAGTGGTCGGAGAGCCACGGGCCGGACTGGTGGCTGCTGGACCCGGCGTACGGGGCGGAGGCGGACCACCGGGGCGTACGCGACCTGGTGAGCAGCCTGAACTCCGTCTACCGGCAGACTCCGGCGCTCTGGGAGTGCGATACGGATCCCTCCGGGTTCTCGTGGGTCACGGGGGACGCGGCGGAGGACAACGTCTTCGCGTTCCTGCGCTTCGACGCGGCGGGCTCGCCGCTGCTGGCGGTGTCCCACTTCTCGCCGGTGGTCCGTCGCGACTACCAGCTGGGAGTCCCGGACGACATCCCCGCCTGGCACGAGGTGCTGAACACGGACTCCGCCCGCTACGGCGGCAGCGACGTCACCAACCCCGACCCCCTGAAGCCGGACGCCCAGGGGTGGCACGGGCGGCCGGCCAGCATCCGGCTTACGTTGCCGCCGTTGGCCACGGTGTGGCTGCGGCCGGCGTAGGAGGGGTTGTTTCGCCCCCTCAACCCCCCTTGCGCGTGCCCCACATCAGATGCCGCAACGCCTGCAGCAGACCCCTCGCATGGCGCCTGGAGGCGTGCGAGGGATCCGGCCGCGGGGCTCCGTTCGCGGCAGCGCGCACCGAACCCAGGCGGGCGGGATCGCCGGTAGTGGGATGGCCGGGGCCGAGTTCGTAGCGGACGGGGAGCAGCCGCAGGCCCCGTACGACCGGGCCCGAGCGCCAGGGCAACTGGTCGGCGGGAAGCGTGAGTTCGACCTTGGTGAAGTGGTCGAAAACGCGGCCCACGGCCGTGGCCACCACCGTGCCCGCCAGCTCGCGGGCAGCGGTGGGGCACTGGTGCGGCCCCGCCCCCCACCCCAGATGCGCCCGCGTGCTCACCGTGGAGTCCACGAGGCTGGAGCCGATCGCCATCAGGTCCTGGTGGGCCGCCGCTGCGGACGGCGAGACCACGTCGCCCGCCCGGATCCAGAAGTTGCCGAGCCGCACATCACGCGCCGCGAAGCGGAAGCACATGTTGGCCACGGGCGAATTGGCCAGCGCGGCCCGGTTGATGGTCTCGCCGATCTGCCCGGCCGACAGGCTCCGCCGGACGGTGGCGTTGCCGCGCAGCACCTCCAGCAGTGTGTTGCACACCATGTTGCCGGTGATGTCGTTGAGATAGACCGCGTTCATGAACAGCTCCCGGCCGAGCTGCTCGTCGGACAGGGACGGATCGGCGAGGAGCATGTACGAGGTGAGGTCGTCGCCGGGCACGGCCCGCCGGTGCGCGGCCAGCCGGGTCATGGCCGCGAGCGCCCGCCCGGTGGCGGGCCCCGCGTCGGGCCCGCCGTCGAGCATCCGCCACATGTCTATGACCATCTCGTCCCCGAGTTCGACGGGGAAGCCGAACAACCGGGTCGTGACCATCAGCAGCAGGGGCCTGGTGTACTGCGCGGCCAGGTCCATGAACCCCGCGGTACCGGACTCCGCCGCCAGCATGGCGACCAGCTCGTCCGCGTACGACACGACGGCCGACCGCAGCTCCCACCCCTGCGGCGTACGAGCGTCCTGGAACGGACCGAGCGCCGAGTGGTACGTCTGTCGCGCGGCCAGATGCTCCTCGTCGTCCATGAACATCGTCTGCCGGACCTCGTAGCCCGCGAGCAGCGGCCAGTCCTGAGGCAGCCGCCCCTCGGCCCGCGCCCGCCAGTACCGGATGTCCCGCCGCCACACGCTCTCCTGGCGGAGCACGTCCAGGACCTCGCGGTAGTCGAGAACCAGCCACACCGGTACGCCCATGAGACCGACCGGCGCCACCGGACCGTACATACGCCGCAGTTGCGCGTACACGCCGGCCGGGTCCGTGTCGAAGGCCGACGTCAGCAACGGCTCGACGCGCAACGACTCGAGTGAGGGCGCGTCGGCCGGAGCCGCGGCGAATGGTTGAGGGTTCATGCGACCACGCATACAGCACCGGACATGCACAAGCTGTGACCGTGACGTCAACTGTTACGACTTGGTGATGCCTGCGGGAGATGTGAAGTTGTGGTGATGCGCCCGCAAAGCCCCGGTCCGCTCAGAAGGCCGTCGCCAGCGCCTGTGGCAGCTCCCCCGTGTGCACGATGCCCAGCGTCTGCGTGGCCCGGGTCAGCGCGACGTACAGATCGCTCGTGCCGTACCGCGACGGCTCGACCACCAGCACCGAGTCGAACTCCAGGCCCTTGGCCTGGCGCGGGTCGAGGAGCACGACCGACTGCGTCAGATCGGGTTCCTTGCCCGCCGTGACGCCGTCAAGGCGCGCGGCCAGCGCCCGGTGCAGATCGCGGGGCGCGATCACCGCCAGCCGCCCCTCCTCCGGGGTCAGTTCCGCGACCGCTTTCGCGACGGCTCCCGGCAGGTCGTCCGTGGCCCGCGCCCAGGGCCGTACGCCCGTCGACCGCACCGAACTCGGCGGCTCGAAGCCGGGATGCTCGGCGCGCACCACGGCCGCCGCGACGTCCATGATCTCGGACGGGGTGCGGTAGTTGACGGCGAGGCGGGTGTGCTCCCAGCGGTCCTCGACGTACGGGTGGAGGATGCCCGACCAGGAGCCGACGCCCGCCGCGTCCGCCGTCTGTGCCGGATCCCCGACGAGCGTCATCGAGCGCGTCGGACTGCGCCGCATCAGCAGCCGCCACGCCATCGGCGACAACTCCTGCGCCTCGTCCACGATGATGTGCCCGAACGCCCAGGTACGGTCGGCCGCGGCCCGCTCGGCGGCGCTGCGGTGGTCGTCCTCCTCGTGCCGCTCGGCCATCCGCTCGGCGTCGATGATGTCGTGCGCGGAGAGGACCTCGCCCGCCTCGGGGTCGTCCTCCTCCTTGTCCTCGAACTCGTACGTCCGTGAGGCGTACGAGATGTCCAGCACGGTCTGCGCATACGCCACCTGCTCCTCGCGTTCCTTCTCGGCGGCGGCCCGCGCCAACCGGTCGTCCTCGCCGAGGAGTTCGGCGGCCTCGTCGAGGAGGGGGACGTCGGCGGTGGTCCAGGAGCGCGTCACCGGGCGCCGGACGGCGGCGGCGTCCGCCTCGGAGAGGTAGCCGTCGGGCTCGGCGAGGAAGTCGGCGACGAGCCGCTGCGGGGTGATCCGCGGCCACAACTGGTCGATGGCCGACCAGACTTCGGGGTTCTCGGCCAGCTCCTCGCGGATCTGCGTGATGTCGCTGGGGTCGAGCAGGTTCGTACCGTCGAAGGGGTCTGTGCCGATCCGCTCGGCGACCATGTCGGTGAGGGTGTTGAGGATGTGGCCCTCGAAGGGCTCGCGGGCGGCGTTGTGCGGCAGCTTCGCCTCGCGGGTGCGCTCGCGCGCGACGCGTACGAGATCGTCGTCGAGCATCAGGATGTCCCGGTCGTGCTCGATGGCGATCACCGGGTCGGGCAGGGCCTCACGGTCGCGTACTACGGCGGCGAGGACGTCGGCCATGTCGGCGCGGCCCTTCACGGCGGCGGCCTCGGGGGTGTCGGTCGCGGTCGCCTTCACGCCGGGGTAGAGCTCGCCGACGGTGGCGAGCAGGACGCCCGTCTCGCCGAGGGAGGGCAGGACCTCGCCGATGTAGCCGAGGAACGCCGGGTTCGGGCCGACGATCAGGACGGCCCGCCTGGCGAGCAGCTCCCGGTGCTCGTACAGGAGATACGCGGCGCGGTGCAGGGCCACGGCCGTCTTGCCGGTGCCAGGGCCGCCCTCCACGACCCGTACGCCGCGGTGCGGGGCGCGGATGATGCGGTCCTGCTCGGCCTGGATGGTCCGCACGATGTCGCCCATACGGCCGGTGCGCGCGGAGTTGAGGGCGGCGAGCAGCACGGCGTCGCCCGTCGGGTCCTCGTGGCCGGTGCGTTCCTGGTCGCCCAGGTCGAGGATCTCGTCGTGCAGGGCGGTGACGGCGCGGCCCTCGGTGGTGATGTGCCGGCGGCGGCGCAGACCCATCGGGGTGTGGCCGGTGGCGAGGTAGAAGGGGCGGGCGACCGGGGCCCGCCAGTCGATCAGGATCGGAGTGAGTTCGGTGTCGTCGGCGCGGATACCGATACGGCCGATGTGATGGTGAGTTCCGGTGGTGAGGTCGATCCGGCCGAAGCAGAGGGAACCGTCCACCGCGTTCAGCGCGGCGAGCAGCCCCGACCGCTCGGCGACCAGGACGTCCCGCTCCAGGCGGGCCTGCTGCGGCGTGTGGCCCTGCGCGAGGGCGTCCGCCACGGAGGTCTCGGTGCCTCCGCGGAGGGCGTCGACGCGCGCGTACAACCCGTCGATGAATTCCTGCTCACGGCGGAATTCATCGTCCGGAAAATCGTTGTTTGACAATTCCACTCCCGGCCCGATATACTGTGCCTACTGAACTTCTTCGCGACCTAATTCGAGTGAAGTCGCGAACCATTCAATATACGCAAAGAAATCCCCCGCGGGCAATTGCCCGCGGGGGATTTCTTGTTCGCCTGCTGGTTACAGCATGTCGGCCAGTTCCTCCAGGAGCCGTCGCTTCG
Source organism: Streptomyces flaveus (assembly GCF_014647675.1). Taxonomy (GTDB): domain Bacteria; phylum Actinomycetota; class Actinomycetes; order Streptomycetales; family Streptomycetaceae; genus Streptomyces; species Streptomyces flaveus. The sequence continues at coordinate 289,218 of NZ_BMPQ01000002.1, forward strand.
ACCTGGCGCCCACCATGGACTTCACCGGCTCGCCGCCCCGGAACACCATGAGCGTGGGCATCGACAGCACCCCGTACGCGTTCGTGGTCTCCGGATTCGTGTCCACGTCCAGCTGGACCACCTTGAGCCGGTCGCCCTCCTCGGAGGCGACTGCGCTCAGCACCGGCGCGATCTGCCGGCACGGCGGACACCAGTCGGCCGTGAACTCCACCAGTACCGGCAGCTCCGCCTCGATCACCTCCGCCTCGAAGTCCGCGTCCGTCACTTCGGCCACGCCCGCTGCCTTGATCACCGCGTCCGCCCTCCCAGTTCGCATACGGGTTCCGGGCCGCCCGGAACCTCCGCCCCGGCCGCCAGCTCCTCGCGCGCCTGCTCGGCCTTCGCCAACTGCGTGCCGACCTGCGCCCGTACGGCCTGCAACTCGCCGATCAGCGCGTCGAGTTCGCCCAGCTTGCGTCGGTACACCGCCAGCGATGCCGGGCACAGGTCGCCCTCCGGGTGCCCGGCCCGCAGACACTCCACGAAGGGCCGTGTCTCCTCCAGCTCGAAGCCGAAGTCCTGCAACGTCCTGATCTGCTCCAGTAGACGCAGGTCGTGCTCGTCGTAGGTCCGGTATCCGTTGGAACCGCGCCGCGCGGGCAGCAGCCCCCGTGACTCGTAGTACCGGAGGGTCCGCGTGGTGGTCCCTGCCCGCGCCGCCAGCTCGCCGATTCGCATGCTGCGACGGTAATCCTTGACGCCGACGTCAAGGCAAACGGCCAGGCGACCGCATCGACCTACTCGTCGTCTTCCTCGATCAGCCAGTCCTCGTCGTCCTGGTTGTCGTCGGGGTGCTTTACCCCCAGCAGCCGCCGAGTGAGGCGGTCGCGGTCCGACAGCAGCTCGTCGACCGCCGTCCGGAGGTCTGCCGTCTCCGTGTGGTCCGCCTCGCGTTCGGCGGAGATGAGCACGGCCCGGCGTATCAGCTCCTTGGTGAAGGAGGCCGTCACGCCCTCGGTGCGGGTGACGATCTCCTCGGTGATGTCCTTGCCGAGGTCGAGGTCGGCTCCGTACAGGCCGAGGAGGCGGGCGCGGCCGTCGGCGTCCGGGAGGGGGATCTCGACGGCGAGGTCGACGCGGCCGGGGCGCTGGACCAGGGCCGGTTCCAGGAGGTCGGCTCGGTTGGTGGTGAGGAGGAACGCCACGTCGGCGTCGTCGCCGAGGCCGTCCATCTCGTTCAGCACCTGGAAGAGCAGGGGCTGGGCGCCGCCGTCGTGATCGCGGGCCTCGGCGACCAGGTCGACGTCCTCGAGGACCACGAGCGCGGGCTGGAGCATACGGGCGAGCCGGCACGCGGGGCCGATCGCACCCATGCTCGTACCGGAGAGGACGACGACCGTGAACTCCGGCAGGTGGGAGAGGAGGTAGCGGACGGTGTGGGTCTTGCCGGTGCCGGGCGGCCCGTACAGGAGCAGTCCGCGGCGCAGATGCTGGCCCGCCGCGCGCAGCCGCTCGCGGCGCCTGGCCACCCCGACGACCTGCCGCTCCACCCGCTCCAGAAGACCGGACGGCAGGACGATCTCCTCGCGTGTCAGCGCGGGCCGGCGGTGGAAGCGGAACGGGCCGAGTCCGTTGTCGAACTCCGAGCCGTCGAAGGAGAGGATCTGCCCGCGGTAGATGTTGTGCTCGAGCATCAGCGCGTCGATGTCGGCGAGCAGCCGGTGCGCGAACTCCTTGTCGGCGGCGAGGACTTCGAGCTCGACCTTGTTGCGTCCGTACTCGTCCGCAGGGCCCCGCAGCAGCAGAGCGAACCGCTCCTCGCCCTCCTGGCCGAGGTAGAACCCGAAGGAGACACAGGCGAGTTCGTCGTCCGGGGAGACCGGCAGATGCGCGTAGTCGACGGCTCCGACCACGAACCGGTCGTACAGGTTCGCCGATTCGAGGATCTCGCCCAGCGTGAGGTCGCCGCGGCTCTCCGAGCCGGTCATCCCGATCAGCTCGTGCGTCCGCCCCTCGACGGCGAACCAGCGCTCCAGGGCCAGATGGACATTCGGCAGTTCGTACGGGGGGTAGGCGGCCTTGACCACCGGCTGGTCCCCAGGCGCCGTACGCAGATGAGAACGGAGCCGCTTGGTGAGATCACGGTAGCCCTCCCTGCGCTTGGGCCGGGCGACCGCCAGAAGGAACTCATGGAAGAGACCATCGATCTCGTCCAACGAGTACGGCTCCTCCGACGTCTCCTCCGTGCCAGTGACCACCGAGTCGTCCCCCATGCGCACCTCCGTACCGTTCCGCTCCACTTACGGCTCTTCAGCCTGGGCTCTGCGCAGGGAGGGGTCAAAGGCTTTTCCGGTGGCGGAAGTTGGGGCGGTGACAGCAAAGGCTCAGCCCGGCCACCGAGTTGGTGACCGGGCTGAGCAACTGAAACCGGGCGGCTGAGCGACGGGGGAGGCACCCAGCCGCCCGGGGTTTCGGGGCGGGCCGCGCCCGCTTGAGGGGCCGCAGGCCCCGAAAGGGGCGCGGGGCTGTATCTATATGCGGCTCCGCCGCGCGGGCGCGACCAGCCACAACGGACCCGCAGCCGGCTACCGCCCCACAGCCCTACGGCGGCTACCCGTACAGCAACTACGCTTTCGCGAGCTCCTTGTCCTCGCCCTCGCGAGAAGCCTCCCCATCCCCGGCGGGAGCCGCATCGTCGTCGAGAAGCGTCTTCTCGTCGAACGGCAGGTTCCCGGCGAGAACCTGATCGACCCGCTCACGGTCGATCTCCTTGGTCCAGGTACCGATCAGCACCGTGGCGACCGCGTTGCCCGCGAAGTTCGTCAGAGCACGCGCCTCGCTCATGAAGCGGTCGATGCCGACGATCAGGCCGATGCCGTCCACCAGCGCGGGCTTGTGAGACTGGAGGCCACCCGCCAGGGTGGCAAGACCCGCACCGGTGACACCCGCCGCGCCCTTCGAGGCGACCAGCAGGAACAGCAGCAGCGGAATCTGCTCGCCCACCGACATCGGCGTACCCATGGCGTCGGCGATGAAGAGGGACGCCATGGTCATGTAGATCATGGTGCCGTCGAGGTTGAAGGAGTAGCCGGTCGGGACGGTGATGCCCACCACCGGCTTGCTGACGCCCAGGTGCTCCATCTTCGCGATGAGCCGCGGCAGCGCGGACTCGGAGGAGGAGGTGGACAGGATCAGCAGGAACTCACGGCCCAGGTACTTGAAGAGCGTGAGGATGTTCAGGCCCGCCACCACCCGCAGCAGCGCGGCCAGCACGATGAAGACGAAGAGGAAGCAGGTGACGTAGAAGCCGAGCATCAGCACGGCGAGACTCTTGAGCGCGTCAAGGCCCGCGGAGCCGGTGACCGCGGCGATGGCACCGAAGGCACCGATCGGGGCGGCCCACATCACCATGGCGAGGACGCGGAAGACGAGGCGCTGGATGTGCTCGACACCGCGCAGGATCGGCTGACCGGTGTCACCCATGGCCTGCAGCGCGAAGCCGACGAGCAGGGCGACCAGGAGGGTCTGCAGGACCTCGCCGCCGGTGAACGCGGAGACGATCGTGGTCGGGATGATGCCGAGCAGGAACTCCTCGGTGGTCTTGGCCTCGGTGACCTGTGCCTGACCGGTCTCCTTGATCGCGTCGGTGACCGCGAGGCCCGTACCCGGCTCGACGATGTTGCCGACGACCAGGCCGATGCCGAGCGCGACCAGCGACATCACCGTGAAGTAGCCGAGCGCGATGCCACCCACCGCGCCGACCTTCGCGGCTTTCCGTACCGAGCCGATGCCCAGCACGATGGTGCAGAAGATGATCGGCGAGATCATCATCTTGATCAGGTTCACGAAGCCGGTACCGATCGGCTTCAGTTCGACCGCGAAGTCGGGGGCGACCAGACCGACGGTGATGCCGAGCACCACCGCGATGATCACCGCGATGTAGAGGTAGTGGGTGCGATCCCGCTTGCCGGCGGGTGCGGTAGCTGCCGTTTTTGACGTATTCGTCACGGCTGCCTCCTTGACGTCATCGTCGCATCACCGGCGTGCGGCTCACGTCCGGGGGTTGGGGTGACTATCCCGTGCGCTGTGAGGCCGGTCACCCTTCCGTTCATTTAGTTCACATGGACGCAACGAGGCAGACTGATTCCATGCGTATCCCCCGGCCCCGCAGCCTGGCGGGCCAGCTCTTCGCCATGCAGGCAGTTCTCGTCGCCGTCGTGGTGGCCGGTTGCGCCCTGTTCACGTACGTCAGCGACCGCAGCCAGACCGAGGACGCGGCGAGGCGTCAGGCCCTGGGCGTGGCCAGTTCCGTAGCGGATTCCCCTTCCGTACGGGAGGCCATACGGACCCCCGATCCATCGGCGATCCTCCAGCCGTACGCGAACGAGGTGCGGCGCCACGCGGAGGTCGACTTCGTCACGATCATGAACACGAAGGCCATCCGCTGGACCCATCCCGACAAGAACCAGATCGGCCGGCCCTTCCTCGGCCACACGGAGGACGCTCTCAAGGGCGAGCCGTTCACGGAGGTGTACACCGGCACGCTCGGCCCGTCCGTCCGTGCCGTCACGCCGATCTACGACAACGGCCGCATCGTCGGCCTGGTCAGTGCGGGCATCCGGGTCGAGGCCATAAGCGAGCGGGTGCAGGACCAGGTGACGGCGCTGTTCGGTGTCGCGGTGGGCGCGCTGGCGCTGGGCGCCGTCGGCACGTACGTGGTCAACGCCCGGCTGCGTCGCTCCACCCACGGGATGAACGCGAGCGAGCTCAGCCAGATGCACGACTATCACCAGGCCGCGCTGCATGCCGTACGCGAGGGGCTGCTGATGCTCGACGGCCAGTTCAAGGTGGCGTTGATCAACGACGGCGGACGCGAACTGCTCGGGGTGAACGGCGATGTGGTCGGCCGCTCGGTGGCGGAGCTCGGGCTGCCCGCCCCGCTGACGGGGGCTCTGCTGTCGGCGGAGCCGCGCGTGGACGAGGTGCATCTCACCGCCTCCCGGGTGCTCGTGGTGAACACCTCGCCGGTGTCGGGCGGCGAACGCCGGGGCACGATGGTGACCCTGCGCGATGTCACCGAACTCCAGTCCCTGATGGGCGAGTTGGACTCGGAGCGCGGCTTCACACAGGCGCTCCGCTCGCAGGCGCACGAGGCCGCGAACCGGCTGCACACGGTGGTCTCCCTGATCGAGCTGGGCCGCGCGGACGAGGCGGTCGGCTTCGCCACGGCCGAGCTGGAACTGGCCCAGGCGCTGACGGACCAGGTGGTCGCGGCGGTGAGCGAACCGGTGCTCGCGGCCCTGCTGTTGGGCAAGGCGGCCCAGGCCAACGAGCGGGGCGTCGAGCTGGTCGTCTCCGAGGACAGCAGCATCGACGACGGCCTGCTGCCGGACTCCCTCCCCGCCCGGGACCTTGTGACGGTCCTCGGCAACCTGATCGACAACGCGGTGGACGCGGCCCAGGGCTCGGTCGGCGCCCGCGTCACGGTCACCGCACTCGCCGACGAGTCGGGCCTGGTCCTGCGGGTCTCCGACACCGGGGACGGCGTGGACCCTGCCCACACGGAGGCGGTCTTCCAGCGTGGCTGGTCGACCAAGCCGTCCGGTCCCGGGGGCCGAGGGCTCGGCCTTGCGCTCGTACGGCAGGCCGTCAGCCGTCACGACGGGACGCTGACCGTGACGGAGGCTACGGGGGGCGGGGCGTCGTTCGAGGCGCGGTTGCCGTTGCCAGGGACGGAGGCGGAGGCGGAGGCGGAAACAGGGCGGGCTGCTTCGGAGGAGGCTTCGACAGGGCGATTTTCGGCCAAGGGGACTAAGGTCCACGCCGAGCCCGAGTCCGGGCCCGAGCCGGCTCCGCAGCCCACCCCGCACGGAGGCACCGTATGAGCACGCCCTCCAAGGACATCCGCGTCCTGGTCGTCGAGGACGACCCCGTCGCGGCCGACGCGCATGTCATGTATGTGGGGCGGGTGCCTGGTTTCACGGCAGTGGGGAAGGCGCACACCGGGGCGGAGGCGCGACGGGCGCTGGACCGGATGCCGGTCGATCTGCTGCTCCTCGACCTCCATCTCCCGGACGGGCACGGCCTGCAGCTCGCCCGCTCACTCCGCGCGGCCGGCTACCACGCGGACGTCATCGCGGTCACCTCCGCGCGGGACCTCACGGTCGTACGGGAGGGCGTATCGCTGGGCGTCGTGCAGTACGTCCTGAAGCCGTTCACCTTCGCCACCTTGCGGGACCGGCTCGTGCGGTACGCGGAGTTCCACGCGGCGGCCGGCGAGGCCAGCGGCCAGGACGAGGTGGACCGGGCGCTCGCGACCTTGCGCGCACCGAGTCCCGCGGAACTGCCCAAAGGACTGAGCGCGCCGACACTGGAGCGGGTGACCCGGGCGCTGCGGGACTCCACGGAGGGGTTGACCGCGGCGGGGGTGGCGGAGGCGGTGGGGATATCGCGGATCACTGCCCGGCGGTATCTGGAGCATCTGGTCGATGCGGGCAGGGCGGGGCGGAGTCCTCAGTACGGGCAGGTGGGAAGGCCGGAGTTGCAGTACCGGTGGATCAAGGGGTAGGCGGCGAGGGGCGGTTGGCACGGCGGCGGCCTCCGGTCAGTCCGGATCGCTCCCGGATCGCCCGAAGGCCATCGGCGTACCGTCAAGAAGAGCTGAACACCCCGGCGTACACCAGGAATTGGGCACCCAGCCCCGCGACAGCGAGCGCCTCCAGCACGGACACCGCCAGCAGGCCCCCGGTGACCTGACCACCGGCCCAGTACACAACGAGCCCCGCCAACGGCACGACGCAGAAGGCGAGTAGATCGATCCCGCACTGGATGGCTTTGCGGGAGGCCCTTCGGGAGTCACCGCGGTGGACGGTCTCCCAGCCGAAGGCGCCCTCAGTACCGGCGAGTTGGGCCAGCCGAGGCCCCAACTCGCCCCGTACGTAGGCCCCGATCGCCGAGATCTTCTCGTCGTTCACGAGGTAGGTCCACCCGAGAACGACACACACCGGCGGCAGCGCGAGCAGCATCGACGCCTGCTTGGCCTGGGCGGCCGCGGCGATGACGGCGGCGACGACCGCGAGGGTGACGTACAGCAGGTTGTCCCGGAACCCGATCCGCGCCTTCTGCTCGTCCTTCACGCTCTCGTACTCGGCGAGCAGCAACTGGCCTGTGGTGACGTCTTGTTCCGGCACGTCTCTGTCCCCCTTCTCGACGCCCACCGTCTCTGCTGGTCAGGCGACTCGGCAGTACCTTAAGCGTGCGCCGCAGGCTGGAGACACCGCGGGGATGTCCGTGCCAAGCCCAAGCCCAAGCCGCTGCAAGGTCATTGACCTGACTAGACCACCGCTCTTACGTTCACGAGGCAGCCAAGCTCGGCCACAATGACGTCGGCCAGTAGGAGGTCGTGCCCGTGCGCCCCACCGCCGCTCCTCTTCTCCTCGCAGCTCTGCTCGCCGCCACCACTCTCTCCGCCTGCGGCGGCGGCTCCGGAAGCGACCCGGACACCATCGAGGTCTCCTTCAAACAGTCCACGGACAACTCGATCAAGGTCCTGGACACCTACCTGGCCGACATGAAGAAGCAGTTCGAGAAGGCGAACCCGGGCAAGAAGGTCAAGCTCGTCCCGATCAAGGCGCCGGACTCGGAGTACTACACGAAGCTCCAGCAGATGCTCCGCTCCCCCAAGACGGCCCCGGACCTGGTGTACGAGGACACGTTCCTCATCAACTCGGACATCACGAGCGGGTACTTGAAGCCCCTCGACCCGTACCTGGAGAAGTGGAAGGACTGGGACCAGTTCATCGACACGGCCAAGGCGGCGGCCAAGGCCGAGGACGGCAAGACGTACGGCGTACCGGACGGGACCGACACCCGGGGCCTCTGGTTCGACAAGGGAATCTTCAGGAAGGCGGGCCTGCCGGAGAACTGGCAGCCGAAGACGTGGGACGACGTCCTCGAAGCCGCCCGGACCATCAAGCAGAAGGTCCCCGGCGTCATCCCGCTCAACGTCTACACGGGCAAACCGGCAGGCGAGGCCTCCGCCATGCAGGGCTTCGAAATGCTCCTGTACGGGACGGGCAACTCGGCGAGCGAAGACGAAGACCCCCTCTACGACACCGCCTCCAAGAAGTGGATCACCGGCAGCCAGGCCTTCAAGGACGCCCTCACCTTCGTGGAGACCGTCTACAAGGAGAAGCTCGGCCCCGACGTGTCGGACGCCCTCGACCCCAACATCCCGACCAGGGTCCGCGGCGAGTTCCTCCCCGAGGGCAAGCTCGGCATCAACCTGGACGGCTCCTGGCTCCCGCAGGACTGGCTGGAGGGCAGCGGCCACGAATGGCCGGAGTGGTCGGAGAAGTTGGGCCTCGCGGCCATGCCGACCCAGAACGGCCAGGCCCCCGGCAAGGTGAGCATGTCGGGCGGCTGGACCTGGTCGATCCCCTCCAAGGCGGCCAACCCCGACCTCGCCTTCAAGTTCATCGAGACGATGCAGACGAAGGCGAACGCCCAGAAGTGGTACATCTCCAACTCCGGTATCTCGGTGCGGAAGGACGTCGCCGAGGACCCGGAGTACGTGAAGGCGCAGCCCGGCATCAAGTTCTTCACGGACCTGGTGTCCATTACGCACTACCGTCCCGCCTACCCCGCGTATCCGAAGGTCTCGACGGCGATCCAGGAGGCCATGGAGGGTGTGACGACGGGCGACAGCTCGGTCGAGGATGCGGCGAGCGGCTACGACGAGGAACTCAAGTCGGCCACGGACAACCAAGTGATCAAGAAGTGAGCGAGAAGCGGGAGTTGAGCGAGAAGGTTGAGCGAGAAGTGAGCAGCCGTTCATGACCGCCGCGCCCCCGGCCGGTCCCGGCGTCGTCAAGACCGCGCCGGGACCGACCGCCCCACCGCCCACGCCGAAGAGCCGCTCCCTGCGCCGCGCACTCACCCGCGCCCTCCCCGTCTCCCCCGCCGTCGTCCTCCTGGTCCTCTTCCTCGCGGGCCCCATCGCGTACTGCGCCTACATCGCCTTCACGGACCTCCAACTCACCGGCCAGGCCGAGTCGTCCTTCGTCGGCTTCGACAACTTCCGCGAAGCTTTCCAGGACGAGGCGTTCCTCAACGCCGTATGGCTGACCCTGGTGTTCACCGTCCTCAGCTCCCTCATCGGCCAGAACACCCTGGGCCTGGCCCTCGCCTCGCTGATGCAGCGCGCGTCAAAGCCCGTTCGCACACTCACGGGCGGCATCGTGATCACGGCCTGGGTACTACCGGAAGTCGTAGCAGGCTTCCTCCTGTACGCCTTCTTCCGCCGCGAAGGCACGTTGAACGCCATTCTGGACTGGCTGCATCTCCCGTCACAGAACTGGCTGTTCACGCTCCCGATCCTGGCCGTCTCCTTCGCCAACGTATGGCGGGGCACGGCTTTCTCGATGCTGGTGTACTCGGCGGCGCTGAATGAAATCCCGAAGGAGATCACGGAAGCCGCGGAGGTCGACGGGGCGGGCGGCTGGCGCCGCATGTGGCACATCACGCTCCCGATGATCAGACGTTCCATCGGTACGAACCTGATGCTCAACACGCTCCAGACGCTGTCGGTCTTCGGCCTGATCTGGGTCATGACGAGAGGCGGACCGGGAAACCGCAGCCAGACCCTCCCCCTCTTCATGTACGAACAGGCCTTCCAGAAAAGCATGATCGGGTACGGGACTGCCGTGGCGCTCTTGCTTCTCGTGGTCGGTTCGCTGTTCTCGGTCGTCTATCTGCGACTGCTGCGGACGGAGGTCTGAGATGCCCGTAGCCCCGACCCTCAAGTCCCGCCGCGCCAACCGCCGTTACGCCGCCGACGTCGGCCTCCTCGTCGTAGCGGCCGCCTTCGTCCTGCCGCTGGCCTGGGTGGTCCTCTCCGCCCTGGACCCGGACGCCGGCCTGCAGGTGAAGATCCCCGACGGCGTCACCCTGGACAACTTCGACGCCGTACTCGAACCCGACATCACCTTCACGCCCCTGCTCAACAGCCTGATCCTGTGCGGCGGGGCGACCCTGCTGACGGTCGTCTGCGCGGCTCTGGCGGCCTACCCGCTGTCACGGTTCCGGTCCCGGCTCAACCGGCCGTTCCTGCTGACGATTCTCTTCGCCACGAGTCTGCCGATCACGGCGATCATGGTTCCGGTGTACGCGTTGTTCGTGCAGGTGGACCTGATCGACACCATGCAGGGCACGATCTTCTTCTTCGCGGCTTCTCAACTGCCTTTTGCCATTTGGCTGATGAAGAATTTCATGGACGGGGTGCCGAAGGAGTTGGAAGAGGCGGCCTGGACGGACGGCGCATCGTCGTTCCAGTCGCTGCTGCGGATCGTGCTGCCGCTGATGGGGCCGGGGGTGGGGGTGGTTACGGTCTTCTCGTTCGTGATGATGTGGGGGAACTTCTTTGTGCCGTTCATGCTGCTGCTGAGCCCGGATCAGATGCCGGCTTCGGTGAGCATCAATGATTTCTTCGGGAATCGGGGGACGGTGATTTATGGGCAGTTGGCCGCGTTCTCGGTTATTTATTCGACGCCGGTGATTTTGTTGTATGTGTTGGTGGCGCGGCGGTTGGGTGGTGGGTTTGCTTTGGGTGGGGCTGTTAAGGGGTGATGGGGGTGGGAGGCGGGGTTGGGTCCGGGCCCTTGTCCGTTCTGTCGGCCCAGTTGAGGGCTTGGGTGGCTTCGGTGGGGGCGTTGGCGCGGGTGTAGGCGTCGGCGGCCTGGAGGTAGCAGGCGCGGGCGTCGGAGGGACGCTGGGCAACCTCGTGGGCGAAGGCCAGGTTGTGGAGGGTCTCGCCTGCCCCGTACCAGTCCTCGAACTCCCGGCAGATCTCCAGGGCCTTGCCGTACGCCTCGACCGCCTTCCCCACCCGGCCCGCCTGCCGCAGGGCGATGCCGAGGTTGTTCCACGCGGTGCCCTCGCGGTGGCGGTCCCCGGCCGCCCGGTACAGGTCGCGGGCCCGGGTGTGGGCGTCGACCGCCTCCGCCACCCGGCCCGCCTCCCGCAGGGCGATGCCGAGGTTGTTCCACCCGACGCCCTCGCGGTGGTGGTCCCCGGCCGCCTGGAACAGGTCGCGGGCGTGAGTGTGGGCGTCGACCGCCTTCCCCACCCGGCCCGCCTCCCGCAGGGCAAGGCCGAGGTTGCTCCACGCGATGCCCTCACTGTGGCGGTCCCCGGCGGCCCGGTGCAGGTCGCGGGCGCGGGTGAGGGCGTCGACCGCCTTCCCCACCCGGCCCGCCTGCCGCAGGGCGACGCCGAGGTTGTTCCACGCGATGGCCTCGCGGTGGTGGTCCCCGGCGCGGTGGGCGGCCTCCCGGGCGGCACGGCCGACGGTGATCCAGTCCTCGAAGGACCGCCGCCACTCCAGGTACACCGCCAGGCATTCGGCCAGCCGCACCGCCGTGTCCGCGTACCGCTCCTCCCCCGCCCACTGCACCGCCGCCACCAACCCTGCCCGCTCCCCGTCCAGCCACTCCAGCGCCTGCGCCCGGTCCGCGAACCGCTCCGGCTCCGCCTTCCCCGGCAGCCATCGCAACCGGTCGGCGGCGGCCTCCGCCCACCGGCAGTAGAACTCCAGCACCCGCCCCCGCGCCGCCTCCCCCTCCTCCCTGAAGCCCGCATCCCTTGCCACCACACCCACCCCGAACGCCCGCACCAAGTCATGCAACCGCCACCTCCCCCGCCCGTTCCCCCGCTCGACGAGATGCGTGCGCGTCAGCGCGTCCAGGGCACGGGTCGGCGGGGCGTCTGCCTCGGTCAGGACGGTGACGACCTCGGTGCTCACGTCAGGCCCCGGGGCAAGGGACAGCAGGCGGAGCAAGCGGGCCTGCTCAGGCGGCAGACGCCGGTACGACAGGTCGAAGGCGGCGCGGACACTCCGTTCGCCATCATCGAGGTGGGTGAGCCGGTCGCGGAACTCGGTGAGTTCGGCGACGAGTTCGGCTACGGGCTTGTCCTGGTCCAGCACCAGAAGAGCAGCCGCGATCTGGAGGGCCAGCGGCAGATGCCCACAGCGGGAGGCGAGTTCCGCGGCTGCCTCGGGCCCATCGGCGACGCGACTGTCGGACGGGTCGGCGATCCGCAGGGCGCGGTCGAGCAGGGCGTACGCCTCCTCCGACGTCAGCTCGTCCAACGACAGGAGCCGTGCGCCCAGTTGGGGCAACTTGTTGCGAGAGGTGACCAGAAGACGGTGCCGTGTGTTGCCGGGAAGCAGGGGGCGCACCTGCTCCGGTGAGGACGCGTTGTCCGCCAGGATCAGCACCGCGCCCCGCTCCCGGGCACGCTCGGCAAGGGTCGAACGGTAGAGCGCGGCCCGTTCGTCCGCAGCCGGGATGTGCTCCGGAGCCGTACCCAGCGCACGCAGCAAGGCCTCCAGCGCCTGGTCCGCCGTGACGGGATCGTCGTCGTACCCGTGCAGGTCCATGAAGAGCACCCCGCCCGCGAACCAGCCCCTCCCGCACGCCTCGTGCGCCGCCTCCACCGCGAGCGCCGTCTTGCCGATGCCACCGAGCCCGGACACCGCCGCGACCAGCACGGCGGCCGGTCCTTCGGGCGCGGACGGGTCGAACGCGTCCAGCAGCGCACGCAGTTCGTCGTCCCGGCCGGTGAAACCGACCGCTCTCGCAGGCAGGGCGTCCAGCGCGGTGGGCGCGGGCCCGTGCTCGTGGTACTCCGCCTTCGCGGTGAAGGGACCGGTGAACTCGCCTCCCCGGAAGTCGAGATGGTCCCCGTCGTACCCGTTCGTCATCGCGCCGTCCCCCGTGCCGCCTCCGAACATCGCGTGACATCACGGTACGCCGCACCCACCTCGCCCAACACACGCTCTGGACATGCAACTTGGCAGTACCGTTGAGAGCGTGCCGGAGCCAATGCCCACCGTAGCGATCCTCACCGCGCTGTCCCTCGAATACGAAGCCGTACTCAAGCACCTCACGCATGTCGAGAAACTCACGCATGAGCGCACCGGCACGCGGGCCAGGCGAGGGAAGCTCCCCGGCACCCCCTGGCACGTCGCCCTGGTCGACATGGGCGAGGGCACGCTCACGGCCGCCACGATCACCGAGCGGGTGATGACGTGGCTCGACCCCGAGGCCGTGCTCTTCGTCGGGGTCGCGGGCGGTCTGAAGGACGACATCGGCATCGGCGACGTCGTGGTCGCGACCAAGGTGTACGCCATCCACGGCGGCAAGCAGACCCCCGACGGTTTCCTGAACCGCCCGGAGGCCTGGCGCGCCTCGTACCGTCTGGAGCAGGCGGCCAAGGAGGCATTGCGCGGGAAGGCCCCCTTCAACGGGAAGGTCCACTTCAAGCCGATCGCGGCCGGGGACGTCGTCCTCGCGGACAGCGACTCCGAACTCGCCCAACGCATCAGGACGAGCTACAACGACGCCGTCGCCATCGAGATGGAAAGCTCCGGCGTCGTCCACGCCGTATCCCTCGCAGGTGAAGCGGGCGCGTTGATCATCCGGGGCATCAGCGACAAGGCCAACGCGGACAAGTCGGCTGAAGACGCCAGGGGTTCACAGCCCCAGGCCGCCGCGAACGCGGCCAGGGCGGCGGTCGCCGTACTCCGCGAGCTGCAACCGAAACCGACTGCCCCGCAGGCTCGTGACTCCGACCCCCGGGAGGGCCCTTTTCGCAGCTCCACGGACGCCCCCACGTACAGCGGAGACCACCTCGACCTCCGGGGAAGCACCTTTCACGGCCCCTTCACCGCCAAGTCGGTCGGCCAACGACCGCACGGCGACGGACAGTAGCCCAGGCGAAGGCCCGCAACACGGAACCGGTACGCCGCAGCAGCCCCACGGCCCGGTACCCACCGCGACCACCACCCTCCCGCCCCGCCCCCTCGGCTTCACCGGCCGATCGGCGGAAATGGGCCGCCTGCTCCCCCGCCTCGAACCCGCCCCTGACGGAGCCGCCGCGCTCCCTCTCCTCATCTTCGCCGTCACCGGCATGGGCGGCATCGGCAAGACGGCACTGGCAGTGGAAGCCGCCCACCAGGCCTGCACGAAGGGCTGGTTCCCCGGCGGCACGCTCTTCGTCGACCTGCGCGGCTACGACGACGCCCCCGTCACCGCCGACCAAGCCGTCCTCGCCCTCCTCGACGCCCTCGGCGTACGCGGCCCGGATCTGCCACAGACGACGGCGCGCCAGTACGACACGTACCGCACCCTCCTCGCCGAGCGACGGGATCGGACGCTGCTGATCCTGGACAACTCCTCGGACCCGTCCCAGTTCCTCCCCCTGCTGCCCGGGACGGACCACCACCGGGTGTTGATCACCTCCCGAGACCGCCCGGACGCCCTCCCCGTACGCCTCATCGACCTCGAAACGCTCGCTCCGGACGACTCCGCCGCCCTCGTGACCCGTGCCCTCCACGACGCCGACGAACGCGACGACCGCCCGTCCCGGGAACAGGACGCCCTCCGCGAACTGACCTCCCTCTGCGGCCACTTGCCCCTCGCCCTCCAGATCGCCGCCGCCATGCTGCGCCGGCGCCGCCACCGCGACATCGCCTCGCTGGTGACCGAGATCAAGAAGGCCGCCGACCCCACCGCCGTACTCGACACCGGCAGTCGCGGCACCGACCTGTACGGCCGTTCGCTCGTGCTCCGCCCGGTCCTGGAGACCTCGTACCGCCGTCTCCCACCCGGCCAGGCCCGACTGCTGCGCCTGCTCGCCCTCGCCCCCGGTACGGAGACAGGCGCGGAGGCCGTGGCCGCCTTGGCCGACCTCGACATGGGGGCCGCCCTGGGCCTGCTGGAGGACCTGGCCGCCACCCATCTGGTCACGCCGGTTCCGGGCGGCGAGGGGCCAGCTTCCAGTGTGCGGTGGCGGTTGCATGACCTGGTGCGGGCGTTCGGGGTGGGTGTGGTGGCAGGGGACGCGGAATTGGTGGCGGAGGGGGAAGCGGCACGGGAGCGGGTGCTGGAGTTCTACCGCCGGTGGGCGAAGGCCGCCGATGACCGGCTGCGGTGGCTGCCCGGGAAGGCGAAGCCGGAGCGGTTCACCGACCGGGCGCAGGCGCTGGAGTGGCTGGACGGAGAGCGGGCTGGCTTGGTGGCGGCGGTGCAGTGGGCGGGGGAGGAGCGGTACGCGGACACGGCGGTGCGGCTGGCCGAATGCCTGGCGGAATACCTGTCCTGGCGGCGGTCCTTCGACGACTGGATCACCGTCGGCCGGGCCGCCCGGGAGGCCGCCCACCGCTCCGAGAACCGCCTCGGCGAGGCCATCGGGTGGACTAATCTCGGCGCCGCCCTGCGGCAGGCGGGCCGGGCGGAGGAGGCGGTCGACGCCCACACCCGCGCCCGCGACCTGTTCCAGGCCGCCGGGGACCACCACCGCGAGGGCAGCGCGTGGAACAACCTCGGCCTTGCCCTGCGGCAGGTGGGCCGGGCGGAGGAGGCGGTCGACGCCCACACCCGCGCCCGCGACCTGTTCCAGGCCGCCGGGGACCGCCTCCGCGAGGGCATGGCATGGGGCAACCTCGGCCTTGCCCTGCTGCAGGCGGGCCGGGCGGAGGAGGCGGTCGACGCCCACACCCGCGCCCGCGACCTGTTCCAGGCGGTCGGGGACCGCCACCGCGAGGGCGCCGCGTGGAACAACCTCGGCGCCGCGCTGCGGGGGGCGGGCCGGGTGGGGGAGGCGGTCGAGGCGTGCGGCAAGGCTCTGGAGATCTGCCGGGAGTTCGAGGACTGGTACGGGGTGGGCGAGACTCTCCGCAACCTGGCCCTCGCGCACCAGGTTGCCCACCGTCCCGCCGACGCCCGCGCCTGCTACCTCCAGGCCGCCGACGCCTTCACCCGCGCCAACGCCCCCGACGAAGCCGCCCAAGCCCACACCTGGGCCGAAGAACAGGAATAGCGCCCGGTTCGCATCTCACCCCACCTCACCCCCCACCCCCGCATAACCCCGAGCCCCCCGCCAAGGCAAAACCGCCCACATCCGAGTCCCACCCCCAGGCTCCCAAGCCTCCCCGAACCCCCACTCCCCCTCACAAGCCCGCACCACGCACCCCAACACCCGCAACGCCGCCCTCCGCCGCGCATCACAAGCCGCCGCCAGCCGAGGATGCGTATGCCGTGGATGCCCGTCGTAGAAGACCACCCGCAACGCCTCCTCCCGACAACGCAGCGACAGATACACCTCGGCCCCCGACGTGAACCGGCAAGCACACGCAGCCAGTTCACCCACCACCTGCACCGCCGCATCCGTCACGTCCTCCAACCGATGCAACTGGAGGACCGCCCTGGTCGTCGCCCGAGCGATGCGAGGGCTGGTCAGATCGGCGGGAAGCGTGAGGCTGTACGCGAGGGTGTCGGGCGACGGTGACGGGGTTGCCACCGACACGTCGTTGAGGACGGAGCAGACGGAGACGGCTGTCGCGGACATACGGAACTCCCTTGAGAACTCGGTGAATTGACGGACCTTGACGTCTCGACCCGACCGGTGGCATGCCTCCCTGACGCAAGCCCACCCCTCCCAGGGAAGGAGAACCTGGGCAGGCTCGCGCGATGCGCTTCCGACTACGTCGGGCCGTAAGCGACTCGTCACCGACTGTAGAGAGATCTGGTGGCTCCTTGCCACCCAATCGCCGACATTGCCACTAACGTGGTGGACCAACCAGGCACGGAAGCGGCAGACTTACGCCGCAACCGCTGAAGGAAGAGACTCATGCCGCCGAGGTCAACCCCCACGGAACGTCAGAAGCGACTGGGCGCGGAGCTGCGCAAGATGCGCCTCGCAGCAGACGTGACCACGGAGTACGCCGCCGGACTACTAGGCCTCGACAGGGCAAAGATCTCCAACATTGAGGCCGGGGTCCGGACCATCACGGCGGACCGCCTCAGGACCCTCGCCTGCAACTACGCGTGCCACGACAAGGCCTACGTCGACGCACTGGTCGACATGGCCGGCGACCGTACACGCGGCTGGTGGGACGCGTACCGGGGACAACTGTCCGCAGGCCTCCTCGACATCGCAGAACTGGAGTGGCACGCCAAGAGCGTCCGCGCAGGTCTGGCCATGCACATGCCGGGCCTGCTCCAGACCGACAGCTACGCCCGCACGCTCTTCGGCGCGGCACTCCCACCCTTGTCACCGGCAGAGGTCGAGCTGCGTGTGGCCCTTCGCTTGCAACGCCAGCAGGTGCTGTACCGCAACGAGCCGATCACGTACGTGGGCTACGTACACGAGGCCGCCCTGCGCGTCGAGTTCGGCGGGGCCAAAGTGATGCGCGGGCAACTGGATCACCTCTGCGACGTGTCCGAGCGTGACAACATCGACGTACGCGTGATCCCCTTCAAGGCCGGAGCCTTCCCCGGCGCAGGCCAAGCGGTGATCTACGCCGAAGGACCCGTCCCACAGCTCGACACAGTGGAACTCGACTCCGCACACGGCCCCGAGTTCACGCACGGCCAGTCCCAACTCGACAAGTACCGAGCCCACTTGGACTGGATGGAGACTGCGTCACTCTCGCCCAGTGCGTCACGTGACTTCATCCGCGACATCGCCCGTCAATTCTGAGGAGCACCATGCCCGAGATCACGTGGGAAGAGCCCTTCTGCGCCGAAGGCGCCAACTGCTTCCGCATAGGCACCGACCCTCAAGGCAACGCCTACATAGCCCTGGCCGGCCAAGAAGACCACTACCTCACCGACACCCGCGAAGCCCTCCGCACCCTCATCCTCGACATCAAGGCAGGAAAGGCCGACCACCTACTGTGAGCAGGGTCGGGGCCGGCGCGGTGGCTTGCACCCCGTTTCCAGGCCCTGACCCTGCTCAACTCAGAGAGTGCACTCATCGAGGCGGTGTTGATCCGGAAGCGCCGGAACCAGACTCCGCATCAGGCGTACGGATCAGCCGAGCTTGGCCGCCTGCGCGTCAATGACGGCGGTCGGCAGCTCGAACGCCTCGCCTCGGGTGATCGCCGCGATGTTGAAGGACGAGAACCCCGCGAGCGTGGTGCCCTGCCGGAAGACGACGACCTTGGTCTCGGCGGCGGCGTCCTGCTTCGTCCCCACGGTCCAGGCGACGGCGTCCTCGCCGGCGGAGAGCTTTTCCTCGCTGACCTTGGTGACCTGCTGCTTCTCCCCGTCGATCGTCATGGCGAAGCCCCCGGCGCACTTCTTGCCGGCCTCCCGCAGTGTGGCGAGGGTCTGCTCGGCGCCGTCGGCGTCGTAGGACCAGAGGGAGGTCATCGTCTTGGTGATGTCGAGCGAGTCGATCATCGCCTCCTCGGCCTCCTTCTCCGTCATGTCCGCGAGCTCCTCCGTCGAGGGCATGTCCTTCTTGGCCGCCTCGGGCTCCTGGACGACGAGCCGCTGGGCGCTCGCCGCCGGCTCGCCCGCAGGCAGGGCGGACAGCACCTGAGCGACGGGCTTGCACTCGGCCTTTTCGACGGAGGAGAGGGCGTCGGGTTCGAAGACGTCGTCCTTCCCCGGCTCCGTGATCTCGTGGCCCTCGACGTCGCCCTTGGCGACCACGAGCTTCTCCAGCTCGTCGGCGGCGAGCGCCTTCGCCACCGGCTTCTCGGACTTGGCGCCGCCCTTCGTCACCTCCTTGTCCTCACCGCCCTGCTCGCTGCCACCGCAGGCGGTGACCAGAATCGCGAAGGAGACCGCGGAAGCGGTCAGGACGGTACGACGTATGGCAGTGGCTCGCATTACGCATCTCCTGATCAACGCCCTGCGCCCGGATGCGGCGCAGAGTTCACGCGAGCAAGACCCGCGTGGCCGGGCCAGGGTTGTACTCAGGGGTCCTGCCATCAGTGGTTCGTCGTCGGGATGCGCATGGGCTGTCCCTGCACGTCGACGGTGACGAGGAAATGCGAGCACGGATCAAGGTCGCCGAGCAGAACGGGCGACGGGTCGCCTTGTCCGCCTTGACCCCACTCGAAGTCCGGCGCACGGGGCAGGCGGGCAAACGCCTGACGTTCCTGCTCTCCCGGTTCGATGTGCGGCCGGTCGACGACACGGTCATCCACACCGCGGGCCGCCTCCTGGATGCGACCGGTCTGGACGGGCACGAATGCCTCGTGGACGCGATCGTCGTCGCCACCGCCGCCCTCTGCCTGCCACCGGTCCGCCTGGTGACCTCCGACAACTCGCACATACCCAAGCTGTGCACCGCGGCTCTGGATCTTCCGGGGCAGCCCGCCGTCACCGCGAGAAAGGCGTGCGCAAGCATGGCCAGGGTGATGTGCCGCGTCCAGCCGACGTGACGGCGGACCTCGTACTGATCCAGGCCGCACTCGTTCTTCGCAGCCTGAAAGCACTCCTCGATCGCCCACCGGCGCCCGGCAGTACCGGGTTCTCCAGGGGCAGCACGGTGGAGGTCAGTGCCAGGTCGCCGACGACGCGGCGTGCCGTTGGGATGTGAGGGCATCTTCGGGGTGCCGGCCAGCATCGCCTCGTAGGCTTTGCGCAGTCCGCTGCAGCCGGTGCTGGCCGAACCCTGGAAGTACAGGGCCCCGATGCGGTCGTACAGCGCGAGCACGCCGTCGGTGTCCCCGGCCTCGGCGCGCTCGAGCCACAGTCGGCCCAGATCCTCGGGCTTGTGCGCCTTTCGCGACCGTGGTCGGTGACCGCCGGCTTCTAGGCCTGCGCCGGGTTCTGGGAGAACATGTACTTGTGGATGCGCCACCCGTCCGGGGTGCGACGCAGCACGAACAGCTCGCGGAAGTAGGCCTGGGTGCGAGTTCCGTCGGCCACGGCAATCACCGTGACGGGCTGCTCGGATCGGACGATCGCGATCTCGTCGTAGACCTCGGTCGAGACCACCTCCACGTTGACCTCCATCCCGATGGCGGCGAAGGTGCTGGCGTAGAAGGAGTCAACGGCGTCGCGGCCGCGCAGGCTGGGCAAGTTCTCGGGGATGATCTCGGCCTCGTCGGCGTAGAGCCGCAAGATCGTGTCAGTGTCCTTGATCTGCAGCGCTTGCATGTACGCCTCGACTACGCCGACCGCGTCGGCGGTGCTGTCGTTGTTCGTCACGTGGTGCTCCTCTGATATTCGTTGGCAACCAACACAACACGTGCCGGTGACGTGCCAACTTTTCCGTTTCTGTGAGCCGGTCAGTACGCGACGTGGACGAGGCGGCGGGTGAGCTCGCCCCGCTGCAACTCGTCGACGAGAGCGACGGCGTAGTCCTCGGCGCTGATGTGGCTGTTGCCCTCGCCGTCGCTGAGCAGTTGGTGATCGCCTATCCGGTACGCGCCCGTGCGCTCGCCCGGCTCGACCATCGCGGGCGGGGAGAGGTAGGTCCATTCCAGGTCGTCGGCGTTGTCCCGGACAAGTTCGAACAGCGCCACCTGCGCGCGAACCGGCGGCAGGAAGTCCTCGGGGAACCCGGGGGTGTCGACGACCCGTACACCGGGGGAGACCTCCAGGATGCCCGCGCCGCCCACCACCACCAGGCGACGCACCCCGGCCCTGCGTACGCCGTCCAGTACGCCGCGCCCCACCTCCAGCAGCGACTCGGAGGCCTCGATGCCGTCTCGTGGCGGTGACACCGCCAGGACCACCGCGTCGTGGCCGGCCGCCAGGCGTGCGACGGTGTCGGCGTCGCTCGCGTCCGCCGCGAGGGTGCCGTCCTTCCCGCTGCGCGTGGCACGGGTCACCTCGTGGCCCCGCTCGCCCGCCTCGGCAGCGATCCGGCTGCCGATCATCCCGGTGGCTCCGAACAGCAAGATGCGCATCCCATGACCTCCTTGTAGTCATCGCGTGTGCCGCGCACACGCCGTCACCGAGACGGTATCAATGGGATACTGGTTACTTCAAAGATACTGAAGTACCCTTCGGATATGGTGAAAGAAGCTGCCGACGACTCCGAGATCTGCTGCCCGTCCCGGCTGGTGCTCGACCGCATCGGTGACAAATGGTCGGTGCTGATCGTGCTGAACCTGGGCGACGGCCCCAAGCGGTTCAGCGAACTGCGGGAGCTGCTTCATCACGTGACGCCCAAGGTCCTCACCTACACACTGCGGGGGATGGAACGCGACGGCCTGCTCACCCGCACGGTCTTCGCCGAGGTCCCGCCCCGCGTGGAGTACGAACTGACCCCGCTGGGCCACTCCCTGCGGCCCGTCGTGGAGCCGATCAGCACCTGGGCCGAGGAGCACGTGGACGAGGTCCTGTCCTTGCGCAAGGCCCACGACGCCCGCTCCGCGGACGAGTTCGCGGGCTGATCACCGAGTAGCCCGACTGCGAGATACGGCCCGCCATGCACGAGACCATGGCTGAATGAGCGTTTGTGACAAGTCGCGTGCCTCATTGGTGACAACCAGGCTGCTTCGACCGGTCTTATTCAGCAGCTCAACCGGCTCTGCAGGTGACAACTACTGAGCTTCGGCTCACCGTCGCCCTGACATTCGCCACACGCCCCAAATACTGGTACGAGGTGACGAATAAGTGAGGTCTTTCAGCGTTGCCGCTCCAGAGTGAGGACGGCTGCTGCGATTGGCGTCATCCGATTCGGGTCGCACCGCGCTCTGCGGAAGATCCGCCGGGACTTCAGAACGGACGACTCCGCCCTTGACCGGTGCTCGTGCCCATCCATCACCTGCGTCAGCCTTGTTGTGGCGGTCGGTGCCGGTCGGCTTTGGCCGGGGTGATTGCCGCACCTTCCTGCTGTACAGCACGGTCCACGGCACCGGCCCGGTCCTGCCGGTCCTCCTCGGCGCTCTCGGTGTCGGCGGCAGGTCGATGGCATTGGCGGGCCTCGCCCGTTGGGTCCTCCAACACCTTCTCCGGCCCCATCGCCGCGTTGGAACCGCTCGCTGGTTCACGCACTGTCTGTCCGGGAACGGCGTCCGCCCGCGGGGGCGGACGGTCCGAGGAGAAGAGCGCGGGATCACTGGACAGCGCCCGGGTCAGCCATACCCCGGCGAGCTGGGAGGTGAGGATGGACAGCAGCACGAGGGCGACGAAGAATCGTCCGTTGATAACGCCTGCACCAAAGGTCACCGAGGCCAGGATGATGCCTGGGCCGCCGCGGGCGTTCATCGCCACAGCGAAGTGGGTCGACCACGACGGTGACTTGCCGGCCAGGCGCGCCCCCAGCCACACGCTGCCGAACTTGACCACACAGGCCAGAACGAACAGCCAGCCGAAGAAGACCAGATCCAGGTTGTGGACCAGGTCGAGGCGGAAGCCGACGAGCGCGAAGTAGATCGGGATGAAGAAGGCCAGTGAGAATGCGCGCACGGCCTCCTGCCCAGGTGACGCCGTCTCCTGGCCCGCCATGGCGATGCCCGCCATGAGCGCGCCGAAGATCGGATCGATGCCCAGGCCCATGCAGCCCAGGCACAGGGCGAAGAGGAACACCAGGCGGAACGCCGCCGGGCTGCGCCGCTCCAGCACACCCAGGGGTCCGGCGGAAAGCCGGCGGAACGCTGCCCGGCCCCCGGCCAGGCAGACCGCGAAGAACAGCACCGAGGCGCCCACGTAGTAGGCCACGTCCCAACCCATCGCGTGGCTGGGGAGCAGCGCGGGCAGGCCGTAGGAGGTGTCCGCCTGGATGTGGGCGAGCCCCAGGATCACCGCCAGGACGACATAGAGGAGAACGTCCTCGACGACGGCGACCGTGAGCACCATCCGGGCGAAGAGGCTGCCCATGATGCCGAGATCCATCATGATCCGGGAGATGACCGGGATGCTGGTGACCGCGATGGCCAGGCCCAGGACGAGGGATATGCTCGCCGCCGACCCGTGCGGGCCCGCCAGGCCACCGGTATCCACCACCTGGGCTATGGCCAGACCTGCTGCGAACGGGATCACCAGGCCGGTGACGGTGGTGAACACCACGGTCTTGCGCTCCGTGCCCAGGCCGCTCTGGCGCATCTCCAGACCGGCCAGGAAGACCATCAGGATCGTGCCCAGCTGGTAGACGGCGCCCAGCGTGTGGGCGGTGGCGCTGGAAGGCGGCACCAGCCAGCTGCTCACCGAGGGGGCGAGAAGGCCCAGGGCACTGCCCCCGAGCAGCAGGCCCCCGACGATCTCGCCGATCACCGGAGGCTGGCGCAACCGTGCGAAGAGATGTCCGCAGAGGTGCGCCGCGACCAGAAAGACGGTCAGCACGATCAGAATCCTGGCTATCTCCGCAACCGTTAGGGGCATGAGCACGCCTCCGAAGCGTCTAGGACTGAAACCTTTCGAGTGCTGGAGACGTGGGGGAGGGAGACTCCAACGCGCAATGTCGTGCGTTTATCGGACGATTCTTTTGCGTCGAAGATGCCCGGACGTATCCCGATTGACCCTTAAAATTACCAACTTCCCATAACCTGTTTCCTCAATGTTAATTCGAACTAATAAGCATTATTATGTCAGTACGAATCACCGCCCACGCGCTGCTCACACGCCGACCGGAGCAACGACGAAACCCACCCTGCGGATCGAAAGGCGGCGCCCCGAACAGGCGTCGCAGCGTGGGCGATTCGGATCTGCCCAGGGGTGGCGCTCCCGCTGTGGGGCGCGGGGTCGGGCTGCTGTGACCGTCGCGACGCGGTGCCCCAAAGCCGGGCTGGACGCCACGGCTGGCGTCCGGATTCCGACCGTGATGCCAAGACCTTTTCGCCAGTGAACATCTACGGCATTATTTCTGGTGGCTTTTAGAAATAGATGGCTGATACGTGGACATATAGCTCGGTATGAGTGTGTATCGCATCGCTGTCAGGCAGCCACGCTGTGGCTGTCGCTTTGGTCATTGCGTTCCCCCCTGTCTCTGCCATCCCAGCTGGAGCCTTTCTCTTGGAGGGATTCAGCAGCGACAAGTCCGAACACTGCGTGGACTACGACCACCTGTCCCGCATCCGATGGCCGGCCTGATCACCGAAGGCACAGGGCCCCTCTCGCGAAGCGACGCGAGCGGCTGCACGGGCGGGGGCCGGTGCTTGCGGTGACAGCCCTCGGCGGAGGGCTTGGCGCAGCGGCACGGTACGGGGCTGAGCTGCTGTGGCCGACTGCGCCTGGCGCCTTCCCTTGGACGATGCTGGAGATCAACGCAGCTGGGTGCGCGATGTTCGGTGTGCTGATGGTGGTCAGCAGCGAGGTGCGGGCGCCGCACCGGCTGGTGCGGCCGTTCTTCGGCACCGGGGTGCTGGGCGGCTTCACCACGTTTTCCGCCTACGTG
Source organism: Streptomyces flaveus (assembly GCF_014647675.1). Classification (GTDB taxonomy): domain Bacteria; phylum Actinomycetota; class Actinomycetes; order Streptomycetales; family Streptomycetaceae; genus Streptomyces; species Streptomyces flaveus. The sequence continues at coordinate 313,344 of NZ_BMPQ01000002.1, forward strand.
GGCGACATCCGGCGCCTGGTGGGCCAAGGCCACGCCACGACAGGGTTGGCGTTCCTCGTATTGACACTCGTGGTGTCCCTGGCGGCGGCATGGAGTGCGTCAGCCGTCACGCGTCGCCTGATCGCTCGGGGGCTCACATGACACCTGGCCGACAGCGCACCGCAGAAGGCGGTCATCACCGGAAGAGCGACCTGTGGCGACCGGTGACGCCGAGGGGATCCGGGCGATCTGCCGCAGCGGACGAACCAGGTGGTGAGGGCCTGCTGTCCTTGTCGAGGCCATCCGCCGCACGGGTAAGGGGCTCCTGACGTGAACTGGTTGCTCGTCGTCGTCGGCGCGATGGTGGGGGCGCCGCTGCGGTACCTGATCGGCCGGGCAGTCGAGGCCCGCAACGACACGCTTTTCCCCTGGGGGACGTTCACAGTCAACGTGGCCGGCTGTCTGGTCTTCGGACTGCTGACCGGCGCCGTGACGTACGGCGACGCACCCTCCAGCGTGCGGTTGCTAGTGGGGGCCGGGGTGTGCGGGACACTGACCACCTACTCAGCCTTCTCCTATGAGACCGTTCGTCTGGCCGAGATAGGGGCGCGGCTCTACGCCGTGGCCAATGTCCTCGCGAGTGTGGCCTCCGCGATCGGGGCCGCCTTCATCGGCGCAGCGCTGGCGGAGGCGATGTGGGCATGAGCGAGGTGGCAGAACTCCGGGCGGGCAGGCGGCGGTGAAGCAGAAAACCCCCACGGCGCGAAGCGGCTCAGGTGGCCGCCCACGCCGATGAGCTCCAGGCGCTACGCGAGCTGGGCACGCTGGAGCAGGCCGAACCCCGCGAGGGCGACGAAGCCGCTCGGGACGAACTCACCCGCCGCGCTGGGTCGTACGCGCCGAAGGACGTCGACGCCTGGCTCGCCCTCCTGGCCGCGCACCGCGGGCGCTACACGGACCCGGCTGCCCTCGAGGCAACCGCCAGTCTTCTGCCGCTGCCGGTGCTCGCCCCGACCGCCGCCCCCGCCGACTGGCGTTCGCACCGCCGCCGGCCCCGAGGCCACCGCCGACCTCGCCTCGATCCTCACCCGCACCGCCGAAGTGACTGCGACCTCTCCGCCGCAGTGTCCTCACTCCGGCAGCACCCCGGGACGGAACTTCTCCACCCCCACCACATGCCGCACCCGCACCGGCTCGATCAACAACATCACCCGCTGCTCCCCCGGAAGCAGCCACGGATACCGGTCCTCGCCGATGTACTTCTTCGTCAGCCGGTCCATGGCCCGCTCAGCCACCTCGCCCTCGACGAAACGTACGACCCGCCCCCGGATCTCCACCCGGTCGTAAGGGTTCTCGGTGTCATGGTGGGACAGCGAAACGCTCGGATTGCGCCGCAGGTTGTCGACCTTGACGCGGCCCATCGACGTGTTGACCATGACGTACTCACCTTCCATGTCCGCCCACATGGGCGAAACCTGCGGTGCCCCGTCCGGCCCGACCGTCGCCAGGTGCCAGAAGTTCGGCGCCAGAAGCCGCTCTCGAATGTGGCCGTCGATGCTGCTCATAGCGGTGCCGCCCCTTCACGCTCGCGCTGCCCGCTCGCACGGGCACGTACGGCGCCATCCTCGTGGCCGGAACCAGGCTCCCACCAGATGATCTTCAGCCACCTCGGACACGTATCGGACAAGTATCCGACGTGATCGGACTCGCATCCGAAATCGTAGAATCCGACAATCTGTGATCCTGGCCGAACAGACCGTAGTCATCGCAGCCCCGCACCCCTACCTTGTGCACGTGCACCAATCGCCACCCCCTGCCCCTGAGCCCATCCCGCCCTTCAACGCCCCCGTCGCCCGCAGACTCCGTGCCGCGCTCGGCATGGGACCGGAGCATGTCGCGTACGGGATACGGACCTCGTACGGACTGCCCTATGTGACACCCGACCTCGTCGCCGCCTGGGAGGCAGGCAACGCGGCGCCCGGCAATGCCGAACTCGTCGCGCTCGCGGGCGTGTTGTGGTGTTCGCCCGCCGAACTCATCGGTGCGCCACAGACGTTGCGCGAATTCAGGCTCGCGCGCGGCATCCCGGCCGAGGACGTCGCGCGGGCCGTCGGACTCGAACTCGCCGTGTATCTACGGATGGAGGAGAACAACGAGTGGCGCGGCAACGAGCGTCAGTCCGCGGCCCTCGCCGAGGTGCTCGGCCTCGCGCTGCCGGATCTCGTCACCGTCCGCGGACGCCGCCCGAAGCTCGCCGAGTTGTTGCGCAACGCGTGCTCCACGCGCTGGCAGGCGTACGTGCGTCCGGTCAGCAAGCTGTTGCCGCTTGACCGGTGGCTCGTGGAGGACGTGCTCGAGTCGCTGTACACGGAGTACCAGCTACAGATGGCGCCCACCCTGAGCTGGGGCAACGGGACGGTGGCCGTCGAGGCCGGGGACGTGGGCCGGGACTTCCTGGACCAGGTCGTCGACCACTTCTGGTCCAAGGTCCAGCGCCACGCCCCGTAAAGCGCAACACCCCATGAGCAGAGCCCGCTCCAGAACCCCGCTCCAGAACACCGACCTCTAGAACACCGACTCCGCCTCGTCCATCCGGTCCTTCGGCACCGTCTTCAGCTCCGTGACCGCCTCCGCGAGCGGCACCATCTCGACCTCCGTGCCGCGCAGCGCCGTCATCCGCCCGAAGTCGCCCCGGTGGGCGGCCTCGACGGCGTGCCAGCCGAAGCGGGTGGCGAGCACGCGGTCGTACGCCGTCGGGGTTCCGCCGCGCTGGACGTGGCCGAGAATGACCGGCTTGGCCTCCTTGCCGAGCCGCCGCTCCAGTTCGTACGCGAGTGCCGTGCCGATGCCCTGGAAGCGCTCGTGGCCGAACTGGTCGATCTCGCCGTGGCCGTAGTCCATGGTGCCCTCGGCGGGGTGCGCGCCCTCGGCCACGCACAGGACCGCGAACTTCTTGCCGCGGGCGAAGCGCTCCTCGACCATCTTGACCAGGTCGCCCGGGTCGAAGGCGCGCTCGGGCAGGCAGATGCCGTGGGCGCCGGCGGCCATGCCGGACTCGAGTGCGATCCAGCCGGCGTGGCGGCCCATGACCTCGACGACCATGACGCGCTGGTGCGACTCGGCGGTGGTCTTGAGGCGGTCCATCGCCTCCGTGGCGACGCCGACCGCGGTGTCGAAGCCGAAGGTGCGGTCGGTGGACGAGATGTCGTTGTCGATCGTCTTCGGTACGCCGACGACCGGCAAGCCGACGTCCGAGAGCATCCGGGCGGCCGTGAGCGTGCCCTCGCCGCCGATCGGGATGAGCGCGTCGATGCCGAACTCGCGCATCTCGTCCTGGGCCCCCTCGCAGGCCTCGCGCAGCCGGTCGCGCTGGAGGCGGGAGGAGCCGAGGATGGTGCCGCCGCGGGCGAGGATGCCGCTGACCGCGTCCAGGTCGAGGTTGCGGAAGCGGCCGTCGAGCAGTCCCGCGTAACCGTCCTCGAAGCCGATCACCTCGTCGCCGTAGTGGGCGACGGCTCGGTGCACGACCGACCGGATCACTGCGTTCAGCCCCGGGCAGTCGCCGCCTGCGGTGAGAACTCCGATACGCATCGTGCTGTTTCTCCTGCTCGCTGCTTGGTACGTAAGGGCTGTCGGTACTTGTGAACTGTCGTCTTGTGAGCTGTCGTGAAGTGTCGGTACGTGTGAGCCGGTCCGATTGTTTCACGGGGGGCCTGAGGGCCTGTCGGCCACCGGTCCCCCACAGCCATGTCCCGCCGCGACGGGTCGGGTGCCTTAACCATGCCCAGAGGTATTGTCAAGGGGGCACGCACGGGCCCCACGATAGCGGCTGTTTTTGACCAGTGAGGAAACGGAGAGCACGCGTGACGCGCAGCGTGTACGTGACCGGGATCGACCGGGGCGACGGTCGCCAGGTCGTCGAGCTGGGAGTCATGGAACTCCTGACCCGCCAGGTCGACCGTGTGGGCGTGTTCCGCCCGCTCATCCATGACGATCCCGACCGTCTCTTCGAGCTGCTGCGGGCCCGCTACCGGCTCGCGCAGGACCCGGCGACGGTCTATGGCATGGACTACCACGAGGCGTCCGCGCTCCAGGCCGAGCAGGGCACCGACGAGTTGGTCTCGCAGCTGGTGGACCGCTTCCACCGGGTGGCGCGCGACTACGACGTGGTGCTCGTCCTGGGCACCGACTACGCGGACACGCAGTTCCCGGACGAGCTGTCCCTCAACGCCCGGCTGGCGAACGAGTTCGGCGCCTCCGTCATCCCCGTCGTGGGCGGCCGCGAGCAGACCGCGGAGTCGGTGCAGGCGGAGACCCGCAACGCGTTCCGGGCGTACGACCATCTGGGCTGTGACGTCCTCGCGATGGTGGTGAACCGGGTGGCCCCGCTGGACCGCGCGCAGATCCACGCGGGCCTCGACTCCCGCCTCCCGGTGCCCTGTTACGTACTGCCGGACGAGCCCGCGCTGGCCGCGCCGACGGTCGCCCAGATCACCCACGCGCTCGGCGGCAGGGTCCTGCTCGGCGACGACTCGGGGCTCGCGCGCGACGCGCTGAACTTCGTGTTCGGCGGCGCGATGCTGCCGAACTTCCTCGGCGCGCTGACCCCGGGCTGCCTGGTCGTCACCCCCGGAGACCGCGCCGACCTCGTCGTCGGCGCCCTCGCCGCGCACAGCGCCGGCACCCCGCCCATCGCGGGCGTCCTGCTCACCCTGGACGAGCGCCCCAGCGACGACGTCCTCACGCTGGCCGCCCGGCTCGCCCCCGGCACCCCGGTCGTCTCGGTGGCCGGCAACAGCTTTCCGACGGCGGCCGAACTCTTCGGCATGGAAGGCAAGTTGAGCGCGGCGACGCCCCGCAAGGCGGAGACCGCCCTCGGCCTCTTCGAGCGGTACGTGGACACCGGCGGCCTCCTCAGCCGGGTCTCGGCACCGAGCAGCGACCGCGTCACGCCGATGATGTTCGAGCACCAGCTGCTGGAGCAGGCCCGCTCGGACAAGCGTCGCGTCGTGCTGCCCGAGGGCACCGAGGAGCGCGTACTGCACGCCGCCGAGGTGCTGCTGCGGCGCGGCGTCTGCGAACTGACGCTGCTCGGCCCGGTGGAGCAGATCCGCAAGAAGGCCGCGGACCTCGGTATCGACCTCGTCAAGGCGCAGCTCATCGATCCGACGACCTCCGAGCTGCGCGAGCGTTTCGCCGAGCGGTACGCCGCGCTGCGCGCCCACAAGAACGTGTCCGTGGAGCTGGCGTACGACGTGGTCTCGGACGTGAACTACTTCGGCACCCTGATGGTCGAGGAGGGGCTGGCCGACGGCATGGTGTCGGGGTCGGTGCACTCCACCGCGGCGACCATCCGGCCCGCCTTCGAGATCATCAAGACCAAGCCCGATGCGTCGATCGTGTCGTCCGTCTTCTTCATGTGCCTGGCCGACAAGGTCCTGGTGTACGGGGACTGCGCGGTCAATCCCGATCCGAACGCCGAGCAGTTGGCCGACATCGCCGTCCAATCGGCCGCCACCGCCCAGCAGTTCGGTGTCGAGCCGCGGATCGCGATGCTCTCGTACTCGACCGGGACGTCCGGCTCGGGCGCGGACGTGGACAAGGTGCGCCGGGCCACCGAGCTGGTCCGCGCGAGCCGCGACGATCTGAAGATCGAGGGCCCGATCCAGTACGACGCCGCCGTGGAGCCGTCGGTCGCGGCGACCAAGCTGCCGGGGTCCGAGGTCGCCGGACAGGCGTCCGTGCTGATCTTCCCGGACCTCAACACCGGCAACAACACGTACAAGGCCGTGCAGCGTTCGGCCGGCGCGATCGCCGTCGGCCCGGTCCTGCAGGGCCTGCGCAAGCCGGTCAACGACCTGTCCCGCGGCGCGCTCGTCGGGGACATCGTGAACACCGTCGCCATCACGGCGATCCAGGCCCAGGCCCAGACCCCCAGCCCATCGCCCGCGACCTCGAAAGCTTCCGCCCTGTGACCGGCACCCGTGTCCTCGTCCTCAACTCCGGCTCCTCGTCGGTGAAGTACCAGCTGCTCGACATGCGTGACAGCAGCCGTCTCGCGGTGGGTCTCGTCGAGCGCATCGGCGAGGAGACGTCCCGCCTGAAGCACACCCCGCTGGCCAACGGCGGCCAGACACGCGAGCAGACCGGCCCGATCGCCGACCACGAGGCCGCCCTGAAGGCCGTCGCCGAGGAGCTGGGCAAGGACGGACTCGGCCTGGACTCCCCCGAGTTGGCGGCGATCGGCCACCGGGTCGTGCACGGCGGCAAGCAGTTCACGGAGCCGACGGTCATCGACGAACGGGTCCTCGCGGAGATCGAGCGGCTGATCCCGGTGGCGCCGCTGCACAACCCGGCCAACCTGACGGGCATTCGTACGGCACAGGCGCTGCGCCCGGACCTCCCGCAGGTGGCCGTCTTCGACACGGCGTTCCACACGACGATGCCGGAGTCCGCGGCCCGCTACGCGATCGACGTCGAGACCGCCGACGAGCACCGCATCCGCCGCTACGGCTTCCACGGCACCTCGCACGCGTACGTCTCGCGCGCGACGGCCCGGCTCCTCGGCAAGGACCCGTCCGAGGTGAACGTCATCGTGCTGCACCTGGGCAACGGAGCCTCGGCCTCGGCCGTCCGGGCGGGCAGGTGCGTGGACACATCCATGGGGCTGACGCCTTTGGAGGGGCTGGTGATGGGTACGCGGTCCGGAGACCTGGATCCGGCGGTCATCTTCCATTTGGCACGTGTTGGCGGGTTGTCCATGGACGAGATCGACACTTTGCTGAACAAGAAGAGCGGTCTGATCGGCCTGTGCGGCGACAACGACATGCGGGAGATCCGTCGCCGCGTCGACGAAGGGGACGAGCGGGCGCGGCTCGCCTTCGACATCTACATCCACCGCCTGCGGAAATACATCGGCGCCTATTACGCGGTGCTCGGCCGGGTGGACGCGATCGCCTTCACGGCGGGGGTCGGTGAGAACGCGGCCCCGGTGCGCGAGGCTGCGGTCGCGGGCCTGGAGGGGCTGGGCCTGGCGGTCGACGCCGAGCGCAACTCCGTACGGTCCGACGAGCCGCGGCTGGTCTCGCCGGAGGGTGCGCGGGTCGCGGTGGCCGTCGTACCGACCGACGAGGAACTGGAGATCGCCACCCAGACGTACGCACTTGTGGGCAGCCCCGAGGCGCCCGTCGGCGGTTCACAAGCCCTCAACTGAGCGGCATTCCGCCCCTTTGTAGCTTCCACCAGACGGAATATTCCGTACTGAAACAAACCGTTAGGATCGCCCCCATGCGCCGTTCCAAAATCGTCTGCACACTGGGCCCAGCCGTCGACTCCCATGAGCAACTCGTCTCGCTCATCGAGGCCGGTATGAACGTGGCCCGCTTCAACTTCAGCCATGGCTCGCACGCCGAGCACCAGGGGCGGTACGACCGTGTCCGGGCCGCCGCCGAGGAGACGGGCCTCGCGATCGGCGTACTGGCCGACCTCCAGGGCCCGAAGATCCGCCTTGAGACCTTCGCCGAGGGGCCCGTCGAGCTGGAGCGCGGTGACGAGTTCACCATCACCACCGAGGACGTACCGGGCGACAAGTCGATCTGCGGCACGACCTACAAGGGCCTGCCGGGCGACGTCGCCAAGGGCGACCAGGTCCTGATCAACGACGGCAACGTCGAGCTGAAGGTCGTCGAGGTCGAGGGCCCCCTGGTCCGGACGGTCGTCATCGAGGGCGGCGTCATCTCGGACCACAAGGGCATCAACCTGCCCGGCACGGCCGTGAACGTGCCCGCGCTGTCCGAGAAGGACGTCGAGGATCTGCGCTTCGCGCTGCGCATGGGCTGCGACCTGGTCGCGCTGTCCTTCGTGCGTGACGCCGACGACGTGAACGACGTACACAAGATCATGGACGAGGAGGGCCGCCGGGTCCCCGTCATCGCCAAGGTGGAGAAGCCGCAGGCGGTGGAGAACATGGAGGCCGTGATCGCGGCCTTCGACGGCGTCATGGTCGCCCGCGGTGACCTGGCCGTCGAGTACCCCCTCGAGAAGGTCCCGATGGTGCAGAAGCGCCTCGTGGAGCTGTGCCGCCGCAATGCCAAGCCGGTGATCGTCGCGACCCAGATGATGGAGTCGATGATCACCAACTCCCGCCCCACGCGCGCCGAGGCGTCCGATGTGGCCAACGCGATCCTGGACGGCGCGGACGCGGTCATGCTGTCCGCCGAGTCGAGTGTGGGCGCGTTCCCGATCGAGACCGTGAAGACGATGTCGAAGATCGTCCAGGCCGCCGAGCAGGAGCTGCTCTCCAAGGGCCTGCAGCCGCTCGTACCGGGCAAGAAGCCGCGTACGCAAGGCGGTTCGGTGGCCCGTGCCGCGTGTGAGATCGCGGACTTCCTGGGCGGCAGGGGCCTGGTGGCCTTCACCCAGTCCGGCGACACCGCCCGCCGGCTGTCCCGCTATCGCGCGGTCCAGCCGATCCTGGCCTTCACCCCGGACGAGTCCACCCGCAACCAGCTCACGCTGAGCTGGGGCGTCGAGCCGCACGTCGTGCCGCTCGTCAGCAGCACCGACGAAATGGTCGACCTGGTCGACCAGGAGATGGTCAGGCTGCGGCGGTTCAACGACGGCGACACGGTGATCATCACCGCCGGCTCGCCTCCCGGCGTGCCCGGCACCACGAACATGGTGCGGGTGCACCACTTGGGCGGCTGACCGCCCGTACGGCCCATAGGCCGCTGTACGTCACTGAGGGCGCCCCCTGCCGCGCAGGGGGCGCCCTCAGCTGTTGTGCGGCTCCCGAACCAGCCCTGTCGGACTACCCGAGCGGCGTGGTGTACTGCTGCAGGCCGGGGACGGTCAGTGTTCCGCCGAACTGGGCGGCCTGCACGACCTTCACCTTGGTGAAGTAGATCAGTGGGATGTTCAGCGGCGGCGGGTGCTTCGGGTCGAACGTGACCGGGATCAGGCCGAGCAGGTTGCCGGAGATGCTCTCCGTGTACATGACCGTCTTGCCGTCACGGATGGTGGACGTGGTTCCCTTGCCCGCCTGCACGTGGTGCTTGGCGCCGGCCTTCTTGTCGTCGACGGTCTGGTGCAGATCACCGATGTCGGTGCCGTCGGAGATCACGTACTTCAGGACCTCCTTGACCGTGCCGTTGGCGGTCTTCACCTTCACGACGCCCTGGTAGTCGGCGCCCTTGAGCAGCAGCGAGCTGGCCTCCAGCTGCCAGGGGTCGTCGGCCAGGGCCGGGATGCCCTGCTCGACACCGCCCTCGTCGTCCGTGGCGGTCGGGCAGTCCTCCGGGTCCGTGCCCTCACTCGCGGACGGGCTGGGGGTCGGGGACGGGCTGGCCTCGTCGGCTGCCTCCCCCGCCTTCTCCGCGGTGTCCTCGGCCTTGTCGGCCGCGTCGTTTGCCGTGTCCGTGACGTCCTTGGCGGCGCCCTCGACCGTGTCGGTCGCCTTGTCCTTGGCGTCTCCAGCAGCGTCCTCGGCCTTCTCGGCCTCGTCCTTCGCCTTGTCCTCGTTCGCCGACGGGGAGGGAGTGGGCGAGGGGCTGGCCGCCGCCTCCTCTTCCTCCTTCTCCTTGTCGTCGGGCGTGAAGAGGTCCTCCAGCGCCTTGCCGAGGCCCAGCGGGTCGAGCGGGTGGTTGCTCTCGGACGGAGAAGGAGACGGCGTCGGCTCCTCCTCGGCCGGCTCCTCGGGAGCCGGGTCGGCGGGCTCGGGCTCAGGCTCGGTCTCGGGCTTGTCGTCGGAACCTGAATCCGACGAAGAGCCGTTGTCCGACGAGCCGTTGCCCGCGGAGTCGTCGCCCGAAGCGTCCTCACCCGAGGAGCCCTGCTCCTCCTTGTCGTCGGACGCGGGTGGGCTCGTCGAGGTGGAGGGTGAAGGCGACGCCGACGCGTCCTTGCCCTCCTCGGTCTCCTCCTCGAGCGCGTCGACGCACTCCTTGTACTCGTCGATCGTCAGGTTCTTCGCCGACGGCTTGTCGTCGGCCCGGGCGAGCGTCGGAGTGAGGCCCATGCCCATGAGGATCGCGGTCGGCATCGACGCGATGGCTACCGCCTTGCCCGCGGGCATCTGCAGCCTCGTCAACAAGGGCTTCTTGGGGGCTGCATGCCGCGGCCCGGTTCTCGCCCGGTGCACTTCCGAGCCCACGCGGTGGACCTCCTCAGGCACGGTGCCTCCCGTTCGCCCCGTTGCTCGGGCTCGTTCCTGACAGATCGTTCGGCTCACTCGCCCCGCCCGCCGCCATGGCTCCGGGAGCGCCTCCTTCGTCCGTACGGTCCGTCTTGGCCGGCCCCGCCGCGGGCTCCTCGCCGGGTGCCCAGGACACGGCCATCGCCCCGCCGAACAGCGCCAGCAGGAAGCCGACTACGAACCCACCGAGGTTCGCCACCGGAATGGACACCAGCGCCAGCAGGATCGCCGCCACACCGGCGAAGACCCGTACATGCTTCTGGAACCACAGGCTGATGCCGAGCACGATCAGCAGCACGCCGATGATCAGGGAACCCGCGCCCGCGGTGGTGGCCATCGCCAGGGTCAGGTGACCTATCTGGAGATTCGCGTACGGGAAGTAAATGATCGGGATCCCGCCGAGCAGGATGAACAGTCCGGCCCAGAACGGTCGGCTGCCCCTCCAGGCGCGGAACAGCAGCCGCTTGTCGGTGAACTGGCTGCGCGTGGCTGGAGTCTCGGCGCTCATGGAAAACAGCTCCCTGGAACGGCGTTGCTGTGAGGGTGAAAGCTGGGTGTGTGTGGGGGGGGTGGCGAGTCTACGGACCGGGTGGTGCCGGACGGACATCGATGACGACATCCGACGAACCTGCAGACGGACTTCAAAGACGAGAAGGAAGTGTGACGGGCGAGGAAGCGGAACTCCCCCACCCGTCACGGAGCGCCTAGTAGCACTCCTTGACGCCCGTGGACAGCTTCATCGTCAGCCCGCTCAGCTTGAAGGTTCCGGCAGTGGTCGCCCACGCCGTCTGCTCCACGTCCTTGAGCAGGACCTCGTCGGCCTGCTGCGCGAATCCGAACGGGTTCGCCTTGTCGCCCTTGGCGATGCCGGGACCCTTGTTGGCGTCTCCGGCGGCCACACCGATGTCGATGTTGGTGAACTCGGCATCGGCCTTCAGGTCGGCGACGTCGATGTACAGGTTCTTCGCCTCGACCGGCGTTTCACCGCCACCGGCCCTGAGAACGAGGCTGACATTGCCGAGCACCGGGATGTTCGGCGTGACGACGGACTGGCACAGGTTCTTGATCGTTGCGGTCTCGAACGCCGAGACCGCAACGGGGTGCGACGTCTTCTTGCCGTCGAGGGTGTAACCCTCGTCGATGGCGCCGTACTGCGAAAAGCCCGTGCCCTTGAGCTCCTTGGTCGTCACCTTGAACGACTGGCCCGACACGCTGAACGACGCGGCGAGAGCACTGTTGGCCAGGGCCATGCCTATCGCGGCCGTCGCGGCCACGCTGGGCACCATGACAACCGCGAACCGCTTCCATCTGGTCCCGCCACGCACATGGGACTCCATATTTCCTCCTTCTCGGACGTACATCTCCGGCCCTGACGGCCCCCGGTCGGCGGCTCAGTCGGGCAGGGATGGGAGAAGTGCTACGTCCTCGGGAAGGAGAGCGCCCGTACGTCAGAGGCGCGAAGGGCGCCCCAACACAAGCGATCACCCCCGAGCGACAACCACTGGTCGCGCCTGAACACTTCACGCACAACCTGCCGGACAGGCTCCGCTCGAAAGCAGAGACCCCCCTGTCCAAGGAGTGACGCCACTGCCGCCGCTCCTACTCGGTGGGGACCCAGTGAAACCCGTTGCCCCGATTGGCTGTCGGGAACGGGAATGGACCGAGCGTGGCCGATCGTGGTGCATTCACGCCGTCTTCCGCAAGGGGGATCGTTACTGGCTAGTAACGGCCGGATAACCGAACAACGACCCCCCGGTATCGGCCGACAGCGGAGGGTGCCCCCGAGGTGGGCACCAAAACGATTGATCCTCGGACGGAATCCGACAGATCAACGCCCTTCTCTTACTCCAAGTAACAGCGGCCGCGTTTACCAAGATTTGGTAAAACGCGGCCGCAAGGTCGTTGAGTCGACAAATCTTTCACTCAGGCATCAGGGGTCACAGTGGTTGCACACCGGTTGCCTCAGTGATCACGCCCGGTCAGAACAAGGCACGGGCCAGTGCTCTGCGTGCAGCAGTCACGCGCGGATCGTCACTGCCAACCACCTCGAACAGCTCCAACAACCGCACACGCGCGGCTTCCCGGTCGTCACCGGCTGTACGCGCCACGGTGTCCACAAGCCGCCCGAACGCGTCCTCGACGTGACCACCCACCAGATCCAGGTCCGCCGCGGTGATTTGAGCCTGTACGTCCGCCGGCTTGTCGGCGGCGTCCTTGCGCACCTGCTGCGGATCGACGTCCTGCACGCGCTGGAGCAACTCGGCCTGGGCAAGGCCCAGTTTGGCCTCCGTATTACCCGGGTCGTCACTCAGCACGTTCTTGTACGCCTGCACCGCACCGCCCAAGTCCCCCGCGTCCAGGGCCTGTACGGCGGCTTCGAGCAGCGCGTCGTACGGACCGGCCGGCACCTCGGGAGCCGCCTCGGCCTCGCTGCCGGGTCCGGCCTCGGCGTCCGGGTCGACCGCGAGGCCGGTCAGGCCGAAGCGCTGCTCGGCGAGCTGGATGAGCTGGTCCAGGGTGCCGCGGATCTGCGGCTCGGGGGCGGCGCCCTGGAAGAGCGGCAGGGCCTGGCCGGCCACCACCGCGAAGACGGCCGGGATCCCCTGGATCCCGAACTGCTGCATCAACATCTGATTCGCATCGACGTCGATCTTGGCGAGGACGAACCGGCCGTTGTACTCGACGGCGAGCCGCTCCAGGAGCGGGCTCAGCTGCTTGCACGGCTCGCACCACTCGGCCCAGAAGTCGATGACGACGGGCACCTCGGTGGAGCGCTGCAGGACATCCCGCTCAAAACCCGCCTCGTCTACGTCAATGACAAGGCTCGCGGCGGAGACGGCACCCCCGCCGCCCTGCCTCACCGTTTCGGCGCGCGCCTGCTCCGCCTTCGCCTTGGCCTCCTGGGCCGCCTTCACCGCGGCGAGGTCGACGACTCCGCTCATGGACATGTTCCGTGGCTGCATGAGTTCATCTTCCCCCCTCCGCGCACGTACCGGAAAAGCACGGTAAAAAGCCGGGCCTGCCGCGTGGCGTCCGATGCCGGGTCCCCACCTGGCGTCTGCGTGGTTGTCGCTGTGGTAGTCGCTCGTACGCAGGCTTTCGCTACGAGCCGTAGCGTAACCGGCCCGGGAACCGCCGCGGAACCATCTCCCGGTGACCTCCCTCACCTTGCTTCCCCCACCGCACCACCGGAACCCCTGGATATGGTCAACGGATGCAGAGCCGCACTTCCGCCCCACGCGCCACAGGGGGCCGCCCCCGCAGCGCCACCGCGGACGCCGCGATCCTGGCGGCGACGCGGGCGGCCCTGGTGGAACTCGGCTGGTCCAAGCTGACGCTCGGCGATGTGGCAACGCGCGCGGGCGTTGCCAAGACGACCCTCTACCGCCGCTGGGCCGGCAAGAACGAACTGGTCGTGGACGCGGTGGCGGAGCTCTTCGACGAACTGGAAATCCCCGACCGCGGCAGCCTCGCGGCGGATGTCGAGGGCGTGGTGCTCCAGTTCGCGGCGATCCTGGCGCGACCGGAGGCGAAGAGCGGCCTGATGGCGGTGATAGCGGAGTCGGTCCGCGACGACGCACTGCGCGCACGCATCCGCACATCGATCGTCGACCGGCAGAAGCGCCTGGTCCTGGAGGGCCGGGCCCGCGCCCAGGTCCGCGGAGAACTACCGCCCGAGACGGATCCCGAGGAGTCGGCCCGCACCACGGACCTGATCTTCGACGTGATCGCGGGCACGGTGGTGCACCGGGCCCTGGTGAGCGCAGAGCCCGTCGACCCGGACTGGGCCCGGGCTTTCGCCAAGCTCCTGCTGAACGGCCTGACCGCGTCGGCAACGGCCTGACGCACGGGTTCAACGCCGCCACCTCGGAGGCACCGTCCGCCTCCGCGAGAGCGACACCCCGCACAAGGTCATCGCGACCGCATCCGCCCGCCTGGGCCACCCGATACGAGCGGTGAAAGCAGACCGCTGCCCTCAGCCACCACACGCAGCAGGTCATGCGGATAGCGGTGCGGCATCTTGACGCCCGTACGGCCGGTGAAGAGCGGGCCGCCCCGCGTGCTGTCACGGGGTGAACGCCTGCGCGGAAGGTAGGCGTTGACGGCCTCGCCGACCAGCGGCGGCAGGGGGACCATACGGTGCCCTCCCCCCGAGTCCGGCAGCCGCAGCGTGTCGGCGCCCCGGCCGATGTCCCGCTCGGTGCTCAGGTCATCGAGGTGGATGGCCAGGACCGCGCCGGCGCGCAGCGCGAGGCCGAGTTGCAGGTAGCCGCAGGCGCGATCCTGCTGAGGGTGGGACGACTCGGCAGGGCCTCGTTCGTCGAACGCGGCGAGGAGCACGGCGATCTGCCATGGGTCGAGGCCCGCCGGAGTCAGCTGGGCCGGATTCGTGAGGCGGGGGCGGCGGGCCGCCGGGTTGTACACGACGGCGTCCCTGCGGAGGGCGTACGCGTAGAAGGAACGGACCGCGGAGACGCGCCGGGCCGTGGCGCTGTGCGGTGCCCCGGGCCGATGGGCCCACAGGGCGATGCGCTGAGCGGCGACCTTGTCCCAGGGCGGCCCGGCCTCACGGCAGTGCCGGAGCCAGTCGTCGGCATGTTCCCGGTAGTTCTCGCGCGTACGCGGGGGATAGACGGTCGCCGCCAGCCACGGCTCCAGCAGTTCGTACGGATCCCAGCCCATGGTGCCCTCCTTCGCGGGCCATCCTGGCATGTGGATTCGGCACCGGAGCGGGTGTTGTCGGCGCCGAGGACGACGGAGAGGAGGGGGAGTACGGCGCGGTGGGCGGTTGCGTGAACAGGGGCTGATCGTGGGCTGGGTGGGGGTCTGGTGTGCTGATGCAGAGGGCGCTGTCTGGGGACTGTGGTGCTTTAGCCAGGCGGATGCCCGAGCTCAGCAGGAGCCTGTCGGATGTCCCTACCTAGTATGGGGACATCCGGCTACCTGGTGAGCCACCAGAGCAGCCACCTCCTCGCGTGCTTCGCCGCTCGCTCCGGCAAGAGCCGGATCAGCCGCATGACGAGAGTCGGTTTCTGCTCCTCGTGACAGCCCATGTGGGGGCGTCCTCCCTTCGACGTGAGGCGGCCTTACTAGGTCCCGGGACCGCTCTCGTCGGGCCGGGCCCCGAAGAGGAGGGGCCCGGAGTGAAGGGAGGACGCGCCCGTCGGGCGCGTCACGGCTGAAGCCTACCGGCCGAACTCACCGGCTGTGACGGGAACTTCACCATCCGTACGCAGCGTCCAGGTGGATAACGACTTCGGCCCCACCTCTGCAGAGGTGGGGCCGAAGTCGGGCCGACGGGCTTACGAGTCGACGAGGTACTTGATGTCGCTCACGACGTACTCACCGTAGTTGAGCGCCCTCCCGATCTCTTCGAGCCTCGCGTACTGCTCACGGGTCAGGGAGAACCTCTGCTCCATAGGCAGTGCGGAGTTCCTCTCGGACAGGGCGCGCAGCAACAGCCGGAAGGCCAGATCGGGCGTACAGGAGCGGACACACTCGGAAAGCGCATCTGCCACCTCCAGGTCGAGGACGCTCCCGAACTCCGCGACTTCGGTCAGGACTTGACCTGCCAGCTCCCTTCCCTCGTACTGGTCGGCGCCGGAGAGCGTCGGGGTCTCCGTACGGCAGGACAGCCACGCATCACACACCCCGATCACCTGCCGCATCCACTCGGCACCGTCTGCGACACGGCGAGGGAAAAAGGAATGCCCCCATTCCAGGCATCCCACCCACAGCGCCTCGATCTGGGCAGAGGTGAGATTGCCGAGGAGGAGCTGGGCGTCTCGGCGCACCAGCAGAACCGCCGTCGGCTCAAGTTCCTCCACGAACTGATGGGCCACCGCTTCGGCTGCCATCGAGGCATCAAGCGACCAGTCCTGATGAAAGAACCCCATGATCCACGGGACGCCGAACATGAACTCTGTATGCCGCTCCATCAACGGTCACCTCGGGTATGCAGCGAAGACGTAAAAGCCACTCTTGTGATCTTTCACGAATCTCCCCAGCGTCGCCTCCACCCGGGCACAACAACAAGTCCCCGCCTATGAACACGTCCCAGGCAGCCCTGCTATTCGACGTCCGGCGGAACAGGAGTGGCCTGGTGGTAGTACATCCGCCAGCCCGTCCCGTCGCTCCGCTTGCGCCAGAGAGAGCTACGGCGCGCCCGCCGACCGTCGATCATGGTCTCGTAGGTGAGGTGCACCAACCCAGGCGCCAGAACGGCCCCGTGATGTCCGACGGCCGGTAGTGGGGACCTTCCTCGGAACCGCCGGCCATATCCGGCAACGCGGCGAGCATCTGCTCATAGGTCCATCGTCGACCCGAGGCACCGACCTCGACGAACTCAGGGTCCAGCAGTTCCCTGGCCAAAGATCGCGACGCCCGCACGTTGGAATCCATGAGGCGTAGCTCGCCCGCGACCGCCTCGTTCACGTCGTCAGATTCATGCTTCACAGCCGCATCCTTGCCCGTGTCGACATACAGGCGAACGTACGTGCTCGGTGAGGTACAAACGAACGTACTCAGTCATAGATGTGTTGAGGCGGCACGCGGCGTGGCAGTGGCAGACGCCATTCGCCCAGCCGGGCGACGAGGATCCGGCGGGCCAGAGTTCGTACCTCACTCCAGGTCACATCGACAGTCAGTGCGTCGGCCCACCGGCCGGCGCGACCGCGGACGTCCATCTCGGCGAAGAACCGGTCGATGGTCTTGAGGTCCTGGAGGGCTTCCGGTTCGAGAGTTCCCCGCTCCGCCATTCCTTCGGCCAGATGCAGGATGAATTCGACATCGTCTGCGACGGCCGCAGTCCTCACTTGGTGCTCGCTGGCCCAGGCCAGCTGATCAGAAGGATCAGCAGCCAGGATGGCCAGTAACCTCGCTATCCAGCGCTGCCAGTAATCGTTGTCGTCGAGGCTCATGCGAGCAGGGTCGCACTGGACTGTTTCAGCGTGTGCGGGAATGGTTCCCCTCTGCTCCACCGGCCGCGTTCAGCTCGCGCCTACAACTGCCGGATCCCCTGCCAGGTGATCGACGTCAGCGCGGCCAGGCCGCCATTGGCCAGGCCCTTGTAGGTCACCGTCCGGGCCGGACCCAGCTCGTGTGCGACACGCTTCGCCAGGTCCATCCCCTCCTGGAACAGCCGCTTCCACTCAGCGTCGTACTTGCCGTCCTCCCGGTCCCGCAGGTCCAGGTTCAACGTGGTGTCGATGCCCTCCGCCCACTTGTACAGGGCGGAGACGAGGTCGTCGGGGAAGAAGTCCCCGAAGCCGTCGGAGCGCAGCGGACCGAACTTGAACTCACCCTCGACCGTGATGTCGACCGGGTGCGGCGGGGTGCCGTGGCTGTCGCGTTCCCAGTGCAGGCGGTCGCAGCCCCAGCACACCCACTTCACCGTGCGGTGGGATTCGTCCCAGTAGCGGACCACCCAGGACGGGCCGAGGTGCCCGGCCAGTCGCTGGGCTGTCGCCAGACCCTGCTTGACGTGCTTGCGCAGGTCCGGGCGGGAGGCGAACCCCTCCGGGGGGCGGGCCAGCGACCAGCGACGGAGTGCGTCCGCCAGATCGGCCGGAAGGGTCACCGGTCGGCAGTCATCCAGCGGAACGTTGCGGTTGAAGGCTCCGAGATCCTCGCACCCCCGAGGATCCTCCGCCTCGTACAGCGGAGACGGCTCGCCCCGGGCCTGTACGAGCAGCATGTGCGGCGGTTCTTTCGTAGTCATCGGTGACCGTCAGTCGTGCTCGATGAGGTACTCCACCTCATCGACGTGGTACTTCCCATACCCGAACCCTTCGCCAATGGCTTCGTACCGCTCGTACTGCTCCCGTGTGAGCGGCACGGACAGCACTCGCAACACCTGCAGAAACAGTCGGAACCCGAGGTCGGGATCGACCCGGCCGGCGACCTGTCCCAGCGCGGCCATGGCCTCCGTGGCCGGGAGCGGATGCCAGCGAGGACTGATGGCCTTGTCCGCCACCAAGGGCGCTGTGTCCTGGATCTCCCGCAGCACCGCGTCCGCCGCCTCCATACGGGCGGGCGGCACTACGGGGGCGTACGCGGGGGCGACCTCCCTCAGCCGCTCCCCGCACACCTCCGCGACCAGCCGCAGCCAGTCGCGGCCATCGCTGCGCAGTGCCGCGTCCGAGACGGCGATCCACAGTGCGGTGATCGTGTCGTCGGACAGCGAGGACTCCAGCAGACGCAGCGCGTCCTCCAGCAGGATGGCCGCTGCCGTGCCTGGGGACTGCCCGGGCTCGTCCGCGTCGGCCACCCGATGGATCTCTCTCCGGGACCTGTCGGCACGCCAGTCCTGGTGCGCGTTTCCGGCGAGCTGAGAAAGCCCGAAGTTCCACGTCGTGCCACGGTGTGTGGTGTTGATGGGCGGCCAGTCGACGTCGAGCCCGTCGCGAACGACAGCGACCGGGTACCCGAGCCGCTCGCCGAGCCCGAGGAACCTGTCGTACCGCTCCTTCGAGACCCGCACGGAACACGCCTTCAGAGCCCGCAGGAAGAGCCGGAAGCCGACATCGGCGTCGGCCCGCGTGGCCACCTGTTCCAACCCCGGAACGAGATCCGGCAGCGCGGAGGCACCGGTCAGTTCCGCGGCCAGCCCGCGGATCTCCGCCACGACCTGCCCGCACAGGTCCTCGTCCCGTACCGGCTGGACCGGCGGCGGGACGTAGGAGCGTTTGTTCTGACGGAGGCGTTCCGTGGCCAGGTCCGAGATCGCCCGCAGCCAGGTACGGGTGTCCATTCCGTGGTCGGCCGGATCGAAAATCCGGCCGACCACGACCAGCCACACCGTGTGGAGGGCCTCCTCCGACAACAGCCCGTCCAGCAGACGACGGGCGTCCTCCCCCAGTTCCACGGCTTCCTCGCCGTCGGACCCGTCCGCCAACCGGGCCGCGACCGCGAGCGCGGCCGGGAGGTCGACGGCGGGGAGATCCGGGGAACACAACTGCTCCGTCAGACCGGTGAGCCCGAAGTCATCGGAGTAACCCAACTCGACGTAGTCTGGACGTTTCTGTGGCATGGATCATGTCCTACACGGGTCGTGTGCTACTTCGGGTAAGCGGTCTTGACGACAAAGCCGTACCGGCCCTGCCCATTGTGGCCCTTGACCTTCATCAAGATCACCACGACCTCGTTGCCGGCGTTGTCGATCGTCCTCCCGTCCGGGTGGTACCGCTTGCCCAGAGAGGGATAGGCATCCCATGTTCCGGTGATCTCCTGATACTGAGCGCCGTCCCTGGCCTTCGCCGCCCAGTCCTGGAACTTCTTCCACTTCGCGTTGTCGAAGACCTTCTGGCCGCTCGCGGTCCGCTTGCTGAAGAAGTCGCCCACCACTCGGTCCACGGCCTGCTGGGCGATTTCCTGGCTGGTCCAGACAGTGTTCGGCTTGCTCTTCCTGGCGGCGAGCCTGAACGCCCCGGCCGCATCCGGCCTCACGTGTTCCTTCAGCGTGTGGATCTCATCCCTGTATGCCGCAAGGGCCGCAAGGTCCTCGTCCCCCAGATTCAGGCAGTTGTGGACCATGACGTCCGCCGCCCCGGCCCCCTCAGTGCGCACGTAGAACGTGTGCAGGCCGTCGACGGTGAGGTCGTACACCTCGCGCGGGGCGAGACCCGATCGGTCGCGTACGCCGGTCACAGCGCGATGCGTCCCGTCCGGGCTGATCAGCCGGTCACCTGCGCGCAGTTCGGAGGCGAGGACCCAACCGCGTCCGCTGGTGCGGATCTTGTGTCCGGCGGTGGTGTCCAGGCTGCTGCCGCCGGCCAGGCCGATGGTCACCAGCCGTTCGGTGTCGTGCCGGAACGTGTCGGTGACGGACTCGGCCCGCAGCCGTCCGGTACCGGGGTCGGCGGCCACGACCCGGTCGCCCTCACGCACGTCACGGATCGCCTTACGGCTTCCGTCGGCCATCAGCACTCGGGTGTCACCGGGGAAGCTGTTGACCTTGCACGTCGTGACCACATCTTCGTAGGCGTTCACGCCGGCCTCGATCTTGGCCAGCGTCGCCGGGTCCACGTCCAGGGCTTTGAGCGCCTTGTACGCGTCGGCGACTCCGACCCCGGTGTGCATGGCGGCGTCCAGCGCGCGGATGGCGTCGGCGATCTTCCCGAACGCCTTACCCGGGATGAAGTTGGACGCGAACCAGGCGCAGCTGGACTTGTCACCGTGGTAGCAGCGGGCGACATCACCCAGCACGATCTCGTACAGGACCGCGCCGACCGTCTCCCCGAAGAGGTTCTGCCAGCCGATCCGGGTGATGTCACCGAAGCTGAAGTGGTGGGTCCACTCCTGTGTCTGGTCCTTGAGCGTCTCCGTCTTGAGGAAGATCGTGTCCGACTTCGGGCAGCCGCTCTCGGTGGCGGGGACCTCGGGGTTGACACAGAAGTAGTAGCTGACCGTGATGTTGAGGTGCAGCTCGTATGTCACCGTGCAGCCCTGGGGCACGTAATTGCACTCGTTGAGCGGCTTGGCGGGGCCCGCCTCGGTGATCTTGTCGACGATGTAGAAGACCCCGCCGACACCGGTTCCGGCGCCCGACGCGACCTGCTGGTTCGCCTCCTTCCGCGCAGCCTCCTCCGCAGCCTGCTGTGCCGACTCCGCGTACTTCTGCGCGTCCTTCGCCGCCGCCTCGGCCGCGGTGGCCTCCTCGGCGGCGCGGGTGGCCGCCGCGCGGGCGTCCTTCGCTGCCTGCTCGGCCTCGGACGCCGCCGTGCGGGCGGCTGCCGCGTCCAGGGCCGCCTGGTCGGCGGAGGCGCGGGCGTCCTTGGCGTGGCCCTCGGCACGGCCCGCCGCCCTGTCGGCCGCTGACGCGTCCTCGGTGGCCTGTCGGCCGTGCTCGATGGTGCGGGCCAGCGACTTCTGGGCTTCCGCCGCGTACTTCGCCGCCTCGGCGGCGTAACCGAGCGCCTCCTTCGCCGACTTGCGGGCGGCGGCCGCGAAGCCGGCGGCCTCGGCGGCCAGCGTGTACGCGGCCTTGGCGTCCCCGGTCGCCGCGTTCGCGAGGCTCTGCGCCTGCGTGGCGTTCTTCTGGGCGTTGGCGGCGTGTGCCTCGGACACGGCCTTCTGCTGTTCGGCGATCGTCTTCGACGACTGTCCCGTCAGCACCACGAGCCCCGCGGCGAAGTCCGTGGTGACGTAGGGGGAACCGAGCTGGATCGCGTCGTTCGCCGGCGCGGCCACCTGCCGCGCCGAGTTGCCCGCGTCCTCCGCCGCCTGAGCGGTGATGTACGCGTGACCGGCAGCGTCCGCCGCTCCCGCGACCGCCTTGGCCGCCTCGGCCTTGGACGCGTCGGCCTGCTTCTTCGCGTTGGCGGCGTCCTTCTCGGCGTCGTCGGCGAGCTTGTCCGCCGTACGGGCCGCCGAGGCGGCGTCCTGGGAGGCCTTGATCGCGTCGGCTGCCGTGCTCGTCGCCGTACGCACCGCCGCGTCGGCCTTCAGTTTGGCGGCCTTCGCGTCGTCGGCGTCGGAGCGGGCCCGCTTGGCCGCCGCCTCCGCGCGCGTCGCCGCCGCGTCGGCGTCAGCCGCCGCCTTCGTCGCCGCGTTCGCCTCGGAGCGGGCCGACGTCGCGGCCGCTTCCGCGTCATCGGCGTGCTTGTCGGCCTCGTCCGCCGCCGCCCGCGATTCCTTCGCGTCGTCGGCCGAATCGTGGGCCGCGGCGTAGGCGTCCTTGGCGTCGGCCTTGGCACGCGCCGCGTTCGCCTTGCTCTCGGCGTCCCAGGCGTCGTCCCGCTTGCCCTTCGCCCGGTCCCGGGCGTCTTCCGCGTCCTGGCGCTTCTCCCGGGCGGTGGACTCGGCGGCCTCCGCCTTGCCCTTGGCCTCGCCCGCGGTCTTCGCGTAGCCCTCGGCGTTGTTCTTGTGCTGGGCAGCCTCGGCCTGCTTCTGCGCGGCGAGTTCCTTCTCCGCCTTCGCGGTCTGCTCCTCCTTCTCCGCCGACAGCCGCTTGGCGCGCGCCACGGCGGCGGCCGCCTTCGCGTCCGCCTCGGCCTTCTGCGTCTCGGCGAGCTTGGCCTTGGTGGTGTCGCGGGCGGTCTTGGCGTTCTGTGCCTGTACGGCGGCCGCGTCGGCGGCGGCCTTCGCCTGCGCCCTGGCCTCGTTGGCGGCGGCCGTACGGAACGCCGCCTTGGACGCGGCGGCCTGCGTCACCGCGCGGGCGGCGATGGTGGCGCTGTCCCCGGCGGAGGCGCGGGTGGCCGCGTACGCGGTGTCACCGGCCTTCGACATGGCCTCCAGCGCGGCGGCCGACGCCTTCGTCACCTGGGCCTTCTGCTGTCCGACGAGCAGACCTCGGCCCCGGGGAGCACCGGCCTTGTCGGCGATCGCGTAGGCGGCCTGTGCGGCGGTGTCCGTGGTCGTGGCGGCCGTCTTCGCGGCGGTGGCCTGGGCCTTGATCAGGTCGAGTTGCTTCTTCGCCGCGGTCTGGGCGTCGGTGACGCCCTTCTTCGCCTTGTCGAACTGGGCCTTCGTCGGGTAGTCGAGGTCGTCGGTGCCCTTGTGACCGGACGGCGTGATGTCGAACTTCTGCGGGTCGGTGCCCTTGCAGTCCCACATCCGCGCGTCACGGCTGTTGGCGTACGTCGCGAGGTCCAGGCAGTTGCCGGTGCCCGGGTTGTACAGGCGCGTGGTCGCGTGGGTGTTGTACTGCCACTTCTGGGCGGCGGTGTTGTTGCACGTCCAGATCTGCAGCGCCGTGCCGTTCGCGGTGCCGGAGCTCTTGATGTCCAGGCACTTGCCGGAGTTGACGTTGACCAGCGCTTCGCCTCTGATCTGCCACTTCTGCCCCGCGCCGCCGTTACAGGTGTAGATCTGCACCGGGGTGCCGTTGTCCTTCTTGCCTCCGCCCACTTCGAGGCACTTGTCGGCGGCACCGTGCGCGTGGATGACCATCGGGCTGTCACCGATCCAGCCGGGGCCTCCGGCGGACCAGTAGTCCTGCCAGCGGGCCAGCCGATCCGCGACCCACGACTGGCCCAGCATCTCGCCCAGCGCCTTGGAGCCGGTCGCGAGGGCCTTGGTGGCGCCGACGTTGGCGCTGAGGATCCGGTTGCGCTGGGCGGCCTGCGCGGAGATCTCCTGCTGCCACTCGCCAGTCGCGTCGGCGACCTGCTTGCCGAGGATCTTGCTCGGGTCGACCGGCCCACGCCAGGCGCAGGAGGCGAAACGGGCCTTCAAGTCCTCGACGGCGATGCGGTGTTCGACGCTGCCCGGCTCGGCCGCGGTACGCGGGAAGCCGCCGGAGGCGAGGAAGATACGGGCGTTGTCCGCGCCCGTCGGCTCCATGGACCAGTTCACCAGGCCGTCCCACGCGCGGTGTTCGGCGTACGCCTGCTGCCACTGCGGATTGGGGAGCGACGGGTCAGGATCATTGGCGTAGAGCGGGGTGCCGAGGTCCTTGACGGCCTTGACCGTGGCGTCGTCGGCCTTCGGTGTCGGGTCCTCGTAGAAGTCTCCCTCGTTCTTCCAGAACCCGTCCCAGATCCACTGGCTCAGCCCGGTCTGCTCGAAGAAGCTCGGGCCTGTCCCGGTGGTGCCCGGCGGCCAGTGGAACCCGGTCTCGGTGAATCCGGCCGGGGTGCTCAGGCCGTCCAGCGGCTTCTGCCACACCTCGGTGTACGCGTTGAGCGCCGTTCCCTCCTTTTGGGCGGTGGCCTCGTCCGTCTCGAACGCCTTCGCCAGCGGAGTGTCGGTCCAGTGCTCACGGTTGGCCGCGGTGTGCAGCTTGTCCGGCGTCTGGTTGAGCGCGTTCTGCGCGGTGGTGAACATGGCCGGGCCGCCCATGCGCAGCACGTCGGCCATCAGACACTGGTCCTGCCTCAACTGCTCGGCGGCCTCGGCGTCGAAGCCGTCGTAACTGTCGGCCACCGGGCTGGCATTGGGGGTCCGGTCGTCGATCACGTCGGGTTGGCCGGCGACCGTGGCCAGCACGGCGAGCGCGAGTACCGACGGAACAAGTCGCGCTAAGCGTCTTCTTTTTCGCTTCGAGGGCATGAACGGCCCTGATCTGGAACGCAAAAGAGCATCCGTTCTTCGTGTGGGGAGGGCAGGCCGAAGGTGCCCGTCCGAAAACGTGGAGGCGCCGTGAGACGGTCAGGAGGCCGTACGGCTCAGATGCGCGTCAGAGATCGCGGCATGACGAACGAACCCTTCCCCCGTAGCGACGGTGCCCCCGGTCGCTGGTTGACGTGCGCGGCAGTGGAGTGGTCAACTCCGCTCGCGACGCGACCGAACGGTAACTAATCTGTGTGTCACATGTGAAGGAATTGTTTGCAAGCGTTTCGGGAACGTAATGAAACTGACCGGACCATGCCAGACCGAGCAAGACACGCATCAAGCCGAGCAAGGCACGCATCAAGTCGGCACACGAAAAGGCGGCGAGGGGAACGACATCCCTTCACCGCCCTCAGTGGACAGCACCGTCAGCGCTAGAACCCCGCCGGCTCCGTATAGACCCCCCACTCGTCCCGCAGCACGTCACAGATCTCCCCCAGCGTCGCCTCCGCCCGCACCGCGTCCAGCATCGGCTCGATCATGTTCGAGCCGTCCCGCGCGGCCGCGAGCATCGCGTCGAGCGCGGACCGTACGGCGGTGGCGTCCCGCGCGGACTTACGAGAGCCCAGCGCCCGTACCTGCTCCCGCTCCACCTCATGACTGACCCGCAGGATCTCCAGGTCACCGGTCACAGAGCCGTGGTGGACGTTCACCCCGACCACCCGCTTGTCCCCCTTCTCCAGAGCCTGCTGGTACTGGAAGGCGGACTCGGCGATCTCGCCGGTGAACCAACCGTCCTCGATGCCCCGCAGAATGCCGGAGGTGATGGGCCCGATGGGGTGCTGCCCGTCCGGGTGGGCCCTGAGCCCTCGCTCCCTGATCTGCTCGAAGATCTTCTCGGCTTCCGCCTCGATCCGGTCGGTCAGCTGCTCGACGAACCACGAACCGCCCAGCGGATCCGCCACGTTGGCGACTCCGGTCTCCTCCATCAGCACCTGTTGCGTACGGAGAGCGATCTCGGCCGCCTGCTCGGACGGCAGCGCCAGGGTCTCGTCCAGCGCGTTCGTGTGCAGCGAGTTGGTCCCGCCCAGCACGGCCGCGAGCGCCTCGACCGCCGTACGCACCACGTTGTTGTACGGCTGCTGCGCCGTCAGCGAGACGCCGGCGGTCTGCGTGTGGAAGCGCAGCCACTGGGCCTTCTCTGACTTCGCGCCGTACACGTCACGCATCCACCGCGCCCAAATCCGCCGCGCCGCCCGGAACTTGGCGATCTCCTCGAAGAAGTCGAGATGCGCGTCGAAGAAGAAGGACAGGCCGGGTGCGAAGACGTCCACGTCCAGGCCGCGGGACAGGCCCAGTTCCACGTACCCGAACCCGTCGGCAAGGGTGTACGCCAGCTCCTGCGCGGCCGTCGAGCCGGCCTCGCGGATGTGGTAGCCGGAGACGGACAGCGGCTTGTACGCGGAGATCTTCGAAGCGCAGTGCTCCATCAGGTCGCCGATGAGTCGGAGATGGGGCTCGGGCTGGAAGAGCCACTCCTTCTGCGCGATGTACTCCTTGAAGATGTCCGTCTGGAGCGTGCCGTTCAGGACGGACGGGTCGATGCCCTGACGCTCGGCGGCGACCAGGTACATGCAGAAGACCGGTACGGCCGGCCCGCTGATCGTCATCGATGTCGTGACATCACCCAGCGGGATGTCCTTGAACAGGACCTCCATGTCCGCGGCGGAGTCGATCGCGACCCCGCAGTGCCCGACCTCGCCGAGCGCACGCGGATCGTCGGAGTCGCGCCCCATGAGCGTGGGCATGTCGAAGGCCACGGACAGTCCGCCGCCGCCGTTGGCGAGGATCGACTTGTAGCGCTCGTTGGTCTGCTCGGCGTTCCCGAACCCGGCGAACTGCCGGATGGTCCACGTCCGCCCTCGGTAGCCGGTCGCGTAGAGCCCGCGCGTGTAGGGGTACTCCCCCGGCCAGCCGATCCGCTCGAACCCGTCATACGTGT
This sequence comes from Streptomyces flaveus, assembly GCF_014647675.1. GTDB lineage: Bacteria > Actinomycetota > Actinomycetes > Streptomycetales > Streptomycetaceae > Streptomyces > Streptomyces flaveus. Next base: position 339,512 of record NZ_BMPQ01000002.1, read on the forward strand.
CTCCGGGCCGCGGCCCGTACACCGGCTCCACCGGATCGCCGGAAAGCGTCGTGAAGTCGGCCTCACGCTTGCGTGAAGCGTCGTACCGGGCCTGCCAGCGTCGGCGGCCCTCTTCGATGGCGTCAGCGTCCATACCTTCGAATTTACTAGGACGTCCTAGTAAATGTCGACGGGAGACCGCCATGGACTGCTCCATGGCGGTATTGAATCCTCCCCCAGCTGAACTGAAACAGGGGGATTCCTGGCTCACGCTGCCTGCGGGTCAGCGACCCGACAGGTCTTCCACGATCAGCACCAGCCGGGTTGAAACCAGCCCGGGTTCGTACCGCAAAGCCTGAGGTGCATGTGCTGTCTTGGCTCTCGATCAGCACGGCATACGCGCTTGGTTCTCGCAACGCACGGCAATCAGTTCACCCGACCGTGTGGGCGGTCTTTCGCCCTGAGGGCGAAAGACCGTTCCCTGCCCTGCTCCGCAGGAGTCCGCTTCTCCCCCGCAAGCGGGAGGTACCCCCACCCCGGCCTGAAGACCGGGGCATCCTCGGAGGAATCAGGTGAAGGTTCAGGCCTTGGCCACGGCGGCCGGGTCGTCGACGACCTTGGCCTCCAGCTCACGCGTGACCTTGCGCTCCACGAAGAAGGCGGCCGTCGGCACCGTACCCGCGAGCAGTACCCACAGCAGCTTCGGTACCGGCCACTTCGCCTTGGAGCCCATGTCGAAGGCGAAGATCAGGTAGACGACGTACAGCCAGCCGTGCGCGATGCTGACCACGCGTGTGAAGTCCGCGGCGCCGTCCACGTCGAGCACGTACTTGCCGACCATCCCGACAACCAGCAGGACCAGCAGGACACCGGTGACGTAGGCCATGACGCGGTAGCGGGTCAGCACGCTTTTTTTCATGCGTACGAGCGTAACCGGGGGTTTCGTGCGATCTTCGGGCGCCCCCGGAGCCGTACGCCCCGGTCCTAGCCTTCTTCGAAGTCGTGCGCGGCGATGCGCAAGGGCCGCAGCATCGCGAAGATCTCGGCGCACTCCTCCGCGTCGTACGCGCCGAGCCCGAAGTCCATCGCCATCAGGTCGCGGGTGGCCGCCTCGACGACCTCGCGGCCCTTGTCGGTGATGGAGGCGAGCGTGCCACGGCCGTCGTTGGGATTGGGCCGCTTGTCCACCAGGCCCGACCTGACCAGCCGGTCGATGGTGTTCGTCACCGACGTGGGGTGCACCATGAGCCGCTCGCCGATCTTGGACATCGGCAGTTCGCCGGCTTTGGAGAAGTTGAGCAGCACGAGTGCCTCGTAGCGCGCGAACGTCAGCCCGTACGGCTTGACGACCGCGTCGACCTCGGCCAGCAGGATCTGGTGCGCGCGCATGATCGAGGTGATCGCGGCCATGGACGGCACGGACCCCCAGCGCTGCTTCCAGAGTTCGTCGGCGCGTGCGATGGGATCGAAAGGAAGACTGAGCGGCTTCGGCACGGCAGAGACCCTACCGGCCGGTCATATCGTGGTCAGCCCCGTCTCGCGCTTCGGTCCCCGACTTCTGCCGTACGTCCCGTACGCCGCACCTCCAGAACCAGGAGTACGCAGCAGGCGGTCCCGAGCACCCCGACTGAGCCCACGACCGTGCTGACCGACCAGAACTCGGCGGCGAGCCCGGCCAGCGCCATCCCCACGCCCTGGATCGTCATAAGGCCGGCCGTGTGCACGGTCATGGCCCGCCCGCGCAGTTCCTCGGGAACGGCGTCCACGAACCAGCGGTCGAGACCGAGGGTGTACGCGCCCGCCGACCCGGCGAGGAGCAGCGCGAGCAGGATCCAGCCGAGGCCCGGGTGGAGCGGGTAGACGAGGAGCGGCAGCAGCCCGCCGGCTGCGAGGGGCAGCACGATCCGGGAGCGGGCCGCGGGCGACAGGGCGGCACCGGCGTACAGCTCACCGGCGATCGTGCCGACCGGCATCGCGCACATCAGCAGCCCGACCCAGGCGGCGCCGACCCCGATCTCGTCCGCGTACGCGGCGGCCAGCGCCTCGGGGGCGACGACGAACATCGGCGGCGCCCACAGGAGCAGCAGCAACGCCCGGATACGACGGTCGCCGAGGACCTCGCGGGTGCCGGCGAGCGAGTACCGCACGAGCGATCCGCCTCCGGCGCGCGCGGGCCTGCGCCGGGTCCCGAAGCGCAGGAGGAGCGCCGAGGCGAGGAAGGTGCCCAGCGTGATGGCGAGCGCCCCGCGCGGCGACACGAAGGTGAGCAGGACTCCGCCGAGTCCGAAGCCCACGAGTACGGCGCTCTGCGACACCATCCGCAGCAGCGAGCGCCCGAGCACGAACAGGTCGCCGTCCCCGAGGATCTCGGTCAGCGTGGCCATTCGCGTCCCGTTGAACACCGGCGACACGGCCGCGATGACACACCGCAGCGCCAGCAGCGCGGCCACCGGCGTCGACGGCAGCGCCATCAGCGCCGCGCACCCGGCGCACACCAGGTCGCACCCGACGAGCACGCGCCGTGCGGGAAACCGGTCCGCGACCCCGGCCAGGAGCGTCCCGCCCGCGATATACGGCAGGAAGCCCAGCGCGAAGGCCAGCGCGCTGAGCAGCGGTGACCCGGTCAGCCCGTACACGAGCACGGTCAGCGCGATCTCGCTGACGACGACGCCGAGCAGGGATAGGGCGTGGGCGGCGAAGACGGCACGGAACTCGCGTACGGCGAAGACAGCTCCGTAACCGGTGGTGTCAGGTGGTACGGGCAGCGGTGTCGTGTCCTTCTCTTGCACGCCTTGCAGCTCTTCTGGCATGGGCAGCAGCGTGCACGCTCCCGTGCCGGTCGCCGTAGAGTTTCGGCACCAGCCGAATCTTCGAGCCGTCACGGGAGGGGGCACGATGCCGTTCCGTCTGCACTTCGGCGAGGACGATCTCCTGCGGTGCCGCTTCGCGGTGTCCCCGCTGTGGGAGACGCAGGAAGCGGTACGCACACTCAACCGGCCCGAGCGGCACGGCTACCACGCGCGCTGGCTTCGCCGTATCCGTACGGCAGCCGTCGGGCTCGACCTCACGCCGCTGTGGCTGCTGATGCCCCGGCGCGGGCACACTCCCGACTGGCTCGGACCGCCGCCGATCGGCCCGGCCGCCCCGTTCGAGGAGGAGATCGCGGCGGTCCGCGCCGCCGAACCGCGGGCGGCCCGCGAGGACACCGCGCGGGCGCTCGCGGACACTCCGGGAGCCGCCGAATCCCCGCTCGGGCGCGCCCTGTTGAGGGACCCCGTCCGTATGATCCAGCAACTGGCCGACCTGCTGGAGGCGGCCTGGCACACCCTCGTCGAACCGGACTGGCCCCGGCTGCGCGCCCTGCTGGAAGCCGACGTCACCTTCCATTCGCGCCGTCTCGCCGAAGTGGGCCTCGGCGGGCTGCTGCCGGAGCTGGACCGGCGGTTCGCCTGGGAGTCGGGCACGCTCACGGTCGACTGGAAGGGCGAGCACGTACGCGAACTCGGCGGCCAGGGGCTGGTGTTGATGCCGAGCGTCTTCTCCTGGCCGGACGTGGTGAGCGGCTTCGACCCTCCCTGGCAGCCGACGCTGGTCTACCCTGCGCGCGGCATCGGCGGCCTGTGGGCCGAGCCGAACGACCGCACCCCCGACGCTCTCGTACGACTCCTCGGCCGCGGCCGGGCCACCGTACTGACCGCGCTCGACGAACCCGCCACCACGACAGCCCTCGCCCACCGCCTCACCCTCGCACCCTCCTCCGTCTCCGCACACCTGTCGGCGCTGCGGGACGCGGGCCTGCTCGTCTCACGCCGGTACGGGCACCAGGTGCTGTACGAGCGGACGCCGCTGGGCATGGCCCTGGCGTCGGGCGACGGCTGACGGCAGGTCAGTCAGCGAGGTGCCGCTCCACCGTTTCCACCTTCGACGTCAGGCCATCCGTCACGCCGGGGCGGATGTCCGCCTTGAGGACGAGGGAGACGCGTGGCACGCGTTCCTCGACCACCGCGACGGCGCGCCTGACGACGTCCATGACTTCGTCCCACTCACCCTCGACGGACGTGAACATCGCGTCGGTACGGTTCGGCAGCCCCGACTCACGCACGACACGGACCGCGTCGGCCACATACTCACCCACGTCCTCGCCGACACCCAGCGGCGTCACGGAGAAGGCGACGATCATGCGCTGACGGTCCCTTCCTTGCGGGCGCGCGCCGCGATGACCGCGTTCTCCGCCTCGCGCCTGAGCTTGCGCTCGGCGAAGAAGCCGCCGGCCGGGAGGACGGAGAGGATGAAGTAGAGGGCCGAGGTCTTCAGGTCCCACTTCGTGCGGTTCCAGGCGTCGGCCCAGAAGAGCACGTACAGGATGAAGAGGACGCCGTGGATCATGCCCATCACGGGTACCGCGTTGAAGTCCGTGGTCCGCTTCAGCACCGAGCAGACGAGCAGCAGCAGGAACGAGATCGCCTCGGGAGCGGAGACCAGGCGGAGGCGGCGGAGGGCGGAGGCGGTCTTGATGTCCACGAGTCACCTTCGGTGGGAGAGGTGGTTTGAGGGGTAACGCTTTGTGAACGTACGCACAAGCGGCCCCCATTGTGGCATCCGGCGCCGGCACGAACCGGCGCGGGGGGCCGACGGGGGGCCGAACCGCGTTCAGGTTTTCGACCACGGATCCCGCACACGTCCCCCAGCGGTGCGATCAGGGTGCGTTCAGGGTCGGATCATCCCGGAGGCTCTGTCACCGGCCGCGCCCGAGGGCTACCTTCACACCGTGGCGATGTTCCGACTCCAGGGCAGCAAGGTGCTGGCCGTCGACATGACCGGCGATGCCGTGAAGGCGAAGAACGGCTCGATGGTGGCGTACGACGGGCAGATGGACTTCAAGAAGACGAGCGGCGGCGGGGAGGGGATACGGGGGATGGTGACCCGGCGCCTCACCGGCGAGCAGATGACGCTGATGGAGGTGAAGGGGCACGGGACCTGCTGGTTCGCGGACCGGGCCAGCGAGATCAATCTCGTGCAACTGCAGGGGGACAAGCTGTACGTCGAGTCGAGCAATCTGCTCGCCACCGACGGAGGGCTGCGCACGGGCACGGAGTTCACGGGGATGCGCGGCGCCTCGCAGGGCAACGGCCTGTTCACGACGACCATCGAGGGCCATGGCCAGGCGGCGATCATGTCGGACGGTCCCGCGGTGGTGCTGCGGGTCAGTTCGCAGTACCCGCTGACGGTCGATCCGGGGGCATACGTCGCGCACCAGGGCAATCTGCGGCAGTCGTTCCAGTCCGGCGTGACGTTCCGCACGTTCATGGGCGAGGGCGGCGGGGAGGCCTTCCAGATCCGCTTCGAGGGCGACGGGCTGGTCTACGTGCAGCCCAGCGAGCGCAACACGATCGGAGGGGAGGTCTGATGCCCTTCCGCGAGGTCAACTCGAAGATGATCGAGGCCACGGTCGCGCCGGGGCAGCGGCTGTTCAGCCAGCGTGGCGCGATGCTCGCCTACAAGGGCGAGGTCTCCTTCACCCCGAACATGCAGGGCGGTCAGGGCGGGGTCATGTCGATGATCGGCCGCCGGGCCGCGGGCGAGGCGGCGCCGCTGATGACGGTGGAGGGCTCGGGCACGGTCCTGTTCGGGCACGGCGGCCACCACATCGAGGTGATCAACCTCACAGGCGACACCTTGCATGTGGAGGCGGACCGGCTGCTGGCCTTCGACGGGACGCTGGAGCAGGGCACGATGTTCATGGGCTCACAGGGCGGGGTCATGGGCATGGTGCGCGGGCAGGTCAGCGGGCAGGGGCTGTTCACGACGACCCTGAGGGGCCAGGGTGCGGTGGCCGTCATGGCGCACGGCGGGATCATCGAGGTGCCGATCACTCCGCAGCGCCCCGTCCACGTCGACCCGCAGGCGTACGTGGCGCATCACGGCGACGTACGCAACAAGCTGTCCACCGCGCTCGGCTGGCGCGACATGGTGGGCCGCGGCTCGGGCGAGGCGTTCCAGCTGGAGCTGAGCGGCAGCGGCGCGGTGTTCGTGCAGGCCTCGGAGGAGAAGCTTTGACCGCCTACCCGGGGACGGGCCCCGTGATCCACGACCCGATGACCCTGCCGTCCGACGACAACATCAACAACTACACCTTCTGCGTGGAACTCAAGGGGAGCGAATGGTTCCTGCAGAAGGGCAAGATGATCGCCTACTACGGCTCGATGGAGTTCAACGGCATCGGGCACGGGCGACTGGACCGTCTTGTCCGGACGTCATTTCATTCGCCCTTGCATGCGAGCGACTGGGTGGTGGCCTCCGGCTCGGGCAAGATGCTGCTCGCCGACCGGGCCTTCGACGTGAATTCGTACGATCTGGAGGAGGGCAACCTGACCATTCGCTCAGGCAACCTCCTTGCTTTTCAGCCAAGCCTCGCGCTCAAGCAGTCGATCGTGCCGGGCTTTCTGACGCTCATCGGGACGGGCAAGTTCGTGGCCGCCTCGAACGGTCCGGTGGTGTTCATGGAGCCGCCGATCCGGGTCGATCCGCAGGCCCTGGTCGGCTGGGCCGACTGCCCCTCACCGTGCCACCACTACGACCACGGCTACATGACGGGCCTGATGGGCGGTCTACGTGCGCTTACGGGCGTGGGCGGGACCTCCGGAGAGGAGCATCAGTTCGAGTTCGTGGGCGCCGGCACGGTGCTGTTGCAGTCCAGCGAGACACTGATGGCCGAGCAGGCCACGGGAGCGACTCCGCACGAGCCGGGCGTGCCCGGTGGCGGCGGGGTACCCGGTGGTCATGGACCACAGTCCGGATCACCGCGCCTTCCCGGACAGCTGGGAGATCTCCAGCGTCGCTTCGGGCTGTGAGCGGTAGTCTGCGGAGTGTGACATCGAACGCGTGCGCACCTGTCACAACAACAAAACCCTCACCAGTTCGCCTTTCAACATCTTAGGTAGAATCCATTCATGGAGACCGAGACGGCCACGCCCTGGCTGACCGATGCGGAGCAGTGCGCCTGGCGCACCCACCTGGAGGTCAACAGGCTGTTGACGTACCAGCTCGAAAGGGACCTCCAGCCGTTCGGCCTGACAATGAACGACTACGAGATCCTGGTGAACCTCTCGGAATCGGAGAGCCACCGGATGCGAATGAGCGATCTCGCGTCCGCCACCCTCCAGTCCAAGAGCCGCCTCTCGCACCAGATCACGCGTATGGAGAACGCGGACCTGGTCCGACGGGAGAACTGCGAGTCCGACCGCCGTGGGCTGTACGCCGTGCTCACGGACCACGGCATGGACACGATGAAGAAGGTCGCGCCACATCATGTGGCGTCTGTGCGGCGGCACTTCATCGACCTCATCCCGCCGGAGGAACTGGAAGCGCTCCACAAGTCCCTGATGCCGATCGCGGGGCATCTGAGGGGACAGCGGGGGCGCCCGTGACGACCGGGCCCTAGGCAGGGCCTGGTTCAGCGGCAGGCGGAGCTCGAATTGGGCTCCGCCTGTCGGTGCTTCGTGGACGGTGAGTGATCCGCCGTGCCGTACGGCGACGTCGCGGGCGTGGCCCTGGCCCGGGCCCGTACGGATCCCAGGACGCGCCTCATCTCGCCTCCAGGCGGTAACCGGCGCCGCGTACGGTCCGGATCAGCGAGGCGCCGAGCTTGCGGCGCAGGGTGCTGATGTACACCTCGACGATGTTGGGGTCGCCGTCGTAGGCGAAGTCCCAGACGTGCTCCAGGATCTGGGCCTTGGAGACGACTTCGCCGGCGCGCACCACGAGCTGCTCCAGGACCGCGAACTCCTTGGCGGTGAGGCTGATTTCGTCCTCGCCTCGGAAGACTTGCTGGGCGGCGGTGTCGACCTTGAGCTCGCCGAGTACGTGCACGGGGGACGCGCCCGCGGATCCGCGCCGCCGGAGCAGCGCCTTCACGCGGGCCACCAGGACGACGTAGGAGAACGGCTTGGTGAGGTAGTCGTCGGCGCCCGTGTCGAGGCCCTCGGCCTCGTCGTACTCGCCGTCCTTGGCGGTGAGCATCAGGATCGGCACGTCCTGGCCGGCGGCGCGCAGGGCGGCGCACACGCGGTAGCCGTTCATGCCGGGCAGCATGATGTCGAGAATGACGAGGTCGTACGAGCCCTCGCCGGCCTGGTGCAGTCCCTCCCGGCCGTCATGGACGACGTCCACGGCGAAGCCCTCGGCCGTCAGTCCCTTGGCGAGCGACAGGGCGAGCCGCTTTTCGTCCTCGACGATCAATAGGCGCATGGGGTCCAGCTTCCCAGGGCGAACCTGAAGCGCTCTTCAGGGTGCTTCAGCTCCGCTTCAGCGTGCCTCCAGCAGATTGGTTCACGTCGGAACACGGCGTAGCACATCAACTCGGGAGGAAACCCCATGAAGCGCAACATCGTCATCGCCGGCATCGCCGTAGCGGCCCTCGTCGGCGGCGGTACGGCGACGGCCCTCGCGGTCACGAGTGACGACGGGGCGGCGGCGAAGCCGTCGAGCGTACGGCCGGCCGACGACAGCCGCGACGATGACGCCCGCGACAACGACGCTCGTGACAACGACGCCGGTGACAACGACGACAGTCAGGCCGACGACAGCCGGGCCGACGACGACACCACCCAGGTCACGCCCGGCAAGGTCACGGCAGCCGAGGCCATAGCCTCCGCCCTCCGCCACACGCCGGGCACCGCGATCTCCGCCGACCTGGACGACAAGGACGACAGCGGCCCGGCGGTCTGGGACGTCGACGTCCTCGCCAAGAACAGCACCTGGCACAGCATCCAGATCGACCCGGCCACCGGCAAGGTCCTCGGCTCGCACGTCGAGCACGAGGACGACACCGCGCAGGTCCGCGCGGCTCTGAAGGGCACGTCGGTCTCCGCGGAGGAGGCCGCGAAGGCCGCCGCCGCGAAGGGCACGGTCACGTCGGTCGGCCTGGACGAGGACGGCCCGTCCAAGACCTGGGACGCGGAGACGCGCGCCACGAACGGCACGGAGCGTGAGTGGAACGTCGACCTCAAGACGGCCCAGGTCACGGCGGACAAGTCCGATGCCGGCTCCGCCGACAACGACTCGGCCGACGACGCTGACAACGACGGCTCAGACGACTGACGTCAGCTGACACGGATGGCACTGACGTCAGCGAACGGCTTCGACAGCCTCCTCGGTGTGCACCACCGGGGAGGCTTTGCCATGCCACGACGCGAGGGCCGCGACCAATGCCACAGCGCCGGACGCGGCGAAGCACAGAGCGAGCGGCAGCCGCCCGACCAGCAGGCCGACAGCCGCGGCACCGACCGAAGAGCCCGCGTTCACCGCCGTGTTGACCCACGCACCCGCCTGGGTACGGAAGCCGGACGGCGCGGCCTCGTCGGCGAGCAGGTAGGACGTGGTGAGAGCCGGGGCGACGAACAGTCCCGCGACGGCCACTGCGGCGGAGAGCGTCACGAGGCCCGGTGCCAGCCCGGCTGCGGCAAGGGCGAGCGCGAGGCCGACCGCCAGCAGCGGGAGCCGTACCCGGGCGGACGTACGCCAGTTGACGGCGCCGTTCAGAAGTCCGCCCACCGCACTGCCCGCCGACAGGGCGGCGAGTACCCAGGCGACCGTCTCGTCAGCGGAGTCGCCGTGGTACCGCTGCTCGGCGAAGGCCAGCACCAGGAGGTCGACGGCTCCCAGTGCGAGCCCCACTCCCCCGGCCACGACGACGGGCTGCACCAGCCCGCGCCGGCCCCGCATCCGCATTCCCGCACGCGAGGCCCGTACGGCGAGACCCCGCACGGCGGGTGACATGACGAACCCCAAGGCCCCCAGGGCCACCAGCACACCGCTCAGGGCGACCCCGGCCGCCGGCGGTGCGAAGCCCACCACCACCCCCACGAGCAGCGGTCCGGACACGAACATCAGCTCCTCGGCAACCGCGTCCAGGCTGTACGCGCGCTGCAACAGCCGCCGGTCGGCGATGAGTTCACCCCATACGGCACGCATGGCCGCCCCGAGCGGCGGCGTACAGGCCCCGGCGGCGACGGCGACCGCCCCCAGCAGCACGGTCGGCGCGCCAGGCCGCCAGCTCACGGCGGCCAGCACACCGAGCAGCCCGGCGTACAGCGCCGCCATGGGCAGCAGTGCCCGGCGCGGGCCGTACCGGTCGACCAGGGCGGCCCGCAGGGGTGTCAGAAAGACGCTCGCGGCGCCGAAGAGCGCCATCACGGTGCCGGCCACGGCGTACGACCCGGTGGCCCGGCTCACCGCCAGCATCACGGCCAGCGAGACCGTCCCGTACGAGAGCCGGCCGACGAGGGCAGCGGTGAAGGTGCGCTTGGCGTAGGGCATGCGCAGAACCGCGGCGTAAGAAGGCCGCGTTGAAGACGCAGACATGCGAAAAGTTCCTCGAGGAGAGGGCGCCGAGATGGGCGCCCGGGCAACAGGGGACGCCTATGCGCCGCGACGGCTGCGTCCGTACGCTGCCGATCGCGGGCCGGGGCGGGCCCTATGCCAAGAGGAGGAACACAGGGTCAACGTAACAATGGGTTCCGGGAGTTGGCCAGAGCGGGACTCAGCCCTCCGTAAGCCCCGCCACCAGCTCGTCCGCCGCCCGGTACGGGTCGAGTTCCCCCGCCACGATCCGTTCCGCGAGCGCGCTCAGGCGCCGGTCCCCGTGCAGGTCTCCGATGCGTTCACGCAGGGTCGTGACCGCGATCGTCTCGACCTCGTGGGTGGCTCGGGCCAGGCGGCGTTCGGTGAGGACGCCTCGTTCTTCCATCCAGGCTCGGTGTTTTTCCAGGGCCTCTACGACCTCGTCGATGCCCTCGCCTCGGGCGGCCACCGTTTTGACGATCGGGGGGCGCCAGTCGCCGGGGGCGCGGGACTCGCCCAGGCCGAGCATGTGGTTCAGTTCGCGGGCCGTGGCGTCCGCGCCGTCGCGGTCGGCCTTGTTGACGACGTATACGTCACCGATCTCCAGGATTCCGGCCTTCGCCGCCTGGATTCCGTCGCCCATCCCGGGGGCGAGGAGCACGACCGAGGTGTCCGCCTGCGAGGCGATCTCGACCTCCGACTGGCCCACGCCCACCGTCTCGACCAGGATCACGTCGCAGCCCGCCGCGTCCAGTACGCGGATGGCCTGGGGCGCCGCCCAGGCGAGTCCGCCGAGGTGGCCGCGGGTGGCCATGGAGCGGATGTAGACGCCGGAGTCGGAGGCGTGCTCCGACATCCGTACGCGGTCGCCGAGCAGCGCGCCGCCGGAGAACGGCGAGGACGGGTCGACGGCGAGGACGGCGACCCGCTTGCCCTGCCGTCGGTACGCGGTCACGAGCGCGGACGTGGACGTGGACTTGCCCACGCCCGGCGAACCCGTGATCCCGACGACGTACGCGTTCCCTGCGAGCGGTGCCAGCGCCGCCATGACCTCGCGGAGCTGCTCGGACGCCCCCTCCACCAGGGAGATCAGCCGGGCCACGGCCCGCGGCCGGCCTTCTCTTGCCTGGGCCACCAGTGTGGGGACGTCCTGCATCACAGCTCCGATCCGATCCATACCGAGTAGGGACTAAAAGGCAGTTCAGCCCTTGGGTACCCGCACGATCAGCGCGTCACCCTGACCGCCACCGCCGCACAGCGCCGCCGCGCCCACTCCGCCGCCGCGCCGCTTCAGCTCCAGGGCGAGGTGGAGTACGAGACGGGCGCCTGACATGCCGATCGGGTGGCCGAGGGCGATCGCGCCGCCGTTGACATTCACCTTTTCCGTGGACACCCCGAGGTCCTTCATTGACTGGACCGCCACGGCCGCGAAGGCTTCGTTGATCTCGATGAGGTCGAGGTCCGAGACCTCCAGGCCGTCCTTCTTGAGGGCGTGTTGGATGGCGTTCGAGGGCTGGGACTGGAGGGAGTTGTCGGGACCGGCCACATTCCCGTGGGCGCCGATCTCCGCGAGCCACTCGAGGCCCAGCTCCTGCGCCTTGGCCTTGCTCATGACGACTACGGCCGCCGCGCCGTCGGAGATCTGCGAGGCCGAACCGGCCGTGATCGTCCCGTCCTTGGTGAACGCGGGGCGCAGCTTGCCCAGCGACTCGGCGGTCGTCTCGCCGCGGATGCCCTCGTCCTTGCCGAAGACGACGGGGTCGCCCTTGCGCTGCGGAATCTCGACGGGGGCGATCTCGGCGTCGAAGACACCGTTCTTCTGGGCGGCGGCGGCCCGCTGGTGCGAGAGGGCGGCGATCTCGTCCTGCTCCGGACGGGCGATGCCCAGGCGGGTGTTGTGCTTTTCGGTCGACTCGCCCATGGCGATGTTCTCGAAGGCGTCCGTCAGACCGTCGTACGCCATCGCGTCGAGCATCTCGATCGCGCCGTACTTGAAGCCCTCGCGGGACTTCGGCAGCAGATGCGGCGCGTTCGTCATGGACTCCTGGCCGCCGGCCACGATCACGTCGAACTCACCCGCCCGGATGAGCTGGTCCGCGAGCGCGATCGCGTCCAGGCCCGAGAGGCAGACCTTGTTGACGGTGAGCGCCGGGACGTTCATCGGGATGCCGGCCTTGACCGCGGCCTGCCGCGCCGGGATCTGCCCCGCCCCGGCCTGCAGAACCTGGCCCATGATCACGTACTGCACCTGGTCGCCGCTGATCCCCGCACGGTCCAGGGCGGCCTTGATCGCGAATCCACCGAGGTCGGCTCCCGAGAACGACTTCAGGGAGCCGAGCAGCCGTCCCATCGGGGTGCGGGCACCCGCGACGATCACGGAGGTGGTGCTGTTCGTTCCAGACATGAGGAGCGATCCCCTTCCAGCTTGCACAGCTGAGGAGTGAACGAGGGTTTACTAAAATGTACTGAGCGGTAGCCGACTCGTCATCCGGCAGGGCGTGTGATCGCGCGCACGTTGCGTAACCGCGTGCGGCGCGCTGCACTAACAGCATGCTGACGCGAATCGACCACATCGGGATCGCCTGTTTCGACCTGGACAGGACCGTCGAGTTCTACCGTGCCACGTACGGCTTCGAGGTCTTCCACTCCGAGGTCAACGAAGAGCAGGGCGTACGCGAGGCCATGCTCAAGATCAACGAGACCTCCGACGGCGGCGCCACCTATCTCCAGCTCCTGGAGCCGACCCGCGAGGACTCCACCGTCGCGAAGTGGCTGGCCAAGAACGGCGAGGGCGTGCATCACATCGCCTTCGGCACGGCGGACGTCGACTCCGAGGCCGCCGACATCAAGGACAAGGGCGTACGCGTGCTGTACGAGGAGCCGCGCAGGGGGTCGATGGGGTCGCGCATCACCTTCCTGCACCCCAAGGACTGCCACGGCGTACTGACGGAACTGGTCACCTCCGCGCCCTCCGGGTCCACTGATGCGGCGGGCGTTGAGTCGACCGGGCACTGACGTCCGTACTGCATGGTCTGGGGACTTTCCGTCGGCCGCTGTGCCTCGGACCCCGGACCCCCCAGCCGGAAAAGCCGGTTGGCCAGACCTCCGCGCCGATCGGGCCCGGTAGGGTTGGGGTCGGTCGTCGCTCCGGGAGGGCGGCTGCGGACCGGGGTCCGGGTTTCGGGGGACGAGCGTCGGGGCAGCAGCCCATGCTCCGCCGTTGATCTGACACCATTCCCCGGGGGCCCCGTTCGGCGGATGGACGGTGCTCGTTTGGAGAGACTTGCGACCAGGGGACGGATGGGACCGCGCAGTGCGGGGCTACGAACGCCAGGAGCGAGAGCCGGCGGCTGACGTCGACCACCTCTCTCGGTTCGAGGCCGAGATGGAACGGCTGAAGACCGAGCGGGAGAAGGCCGTCCAGCACGCCGAGGACCTCGGCTATCAGGTCGAGGTGCTGCGCGCCAAGTTGCACGAGGCGCGCCGCAATCTCGCGTCCCGTCCTGCCTTCGACAGCGCCGACATCGGCTACCAGGCCGAGCAGATGCTGCGTAACGCGCAGATCCAGGCCGACCAGCTGCGCATGGACGCGGAGCGGGAGCTGAGCCAGGCCCGCGCGCAGACCCAGCGGATCCTCCAGGAGCACGCCGAGCAGGCCGCCCGTCTCCAGGCGGAGCTGCACTCCGAGGCGGTGGCCCGGCGCCAGAAGCTCGACCAGGAGCTGGCCGAGCGCCGCCAGACCGTCGAGACGCACGTCAACGAGAACGTCGCCTGGGCCGAGCAGCTGCGCGCCCGCAGTGAGCAGCAGGCCCGCCGGCTCCTGGACGAGTCCCGCGCCGAGGCCGAGCAGGCCCTGGCCGCCGCCCGCGCGGAGGCCGAGCGGGTCGCCACCGAGGCCCGGCAGCGCCTGGAAGCCGATGCCGAGGCCGCCCGCGCGGAGGCCGAGGCGCTGCTGCGCCGGGCCCGTACGGACGCCGAGCGCCTGCTGAACGCCGCGTCCAACCAGGCGCAGGAGGCCACCGACCACGCCGAGCAGCTGCGCAGCTCCACGACGACCGAGTCGGAGTCGGCCCGCCGTCAGGCCACCGAGCTGAGCCGGGCCGCCGAGCAGCGGATAGCGGAGGCCGAGTCGAAGCTGCGCGAGGCGCAGGCCGAGGCCGACAAGGTCCTCGCGGAGGCGAAGGAGGCCGCGGCCAAGGCCCTGGCCAACGCCGAGTCCGCGAACGAGCAGCGCACGCGTACGGCCAAGGAGCAGGTCGCCCGGCTGGTCGGCGAGGCCACCAAGGAGGCGGAGACCACCAAGGCGGACGCCGAGCAGGTCGTCGCCGACGCCCGCCTGGAGGCGGAGAAGATCCTCGCGGAGGCCGCCGAGACGGCCCGTAGCGCCACCGCGGAGGAGACCGCCTCGCAGCTGTCCTCGGCCGCGCGTACGGCCGAGGACGTCCTGAACAAGGCGTCGGAGGACGCCAAGCAGACCACCAAGGCGGCAGCCGAGGAGGCCGAGCGGATCCGCCGCGAGGCGGAGGCCGAGGCGGACCGGCTGCGGGCCGAGGCGCACGACATCGCCGAGGAGCTCAAGGGCGCGGCGAAGGACGACACCAAGGAGTACCGCGCCAAGACGGTCGAGCTGCAGGAGGAGGCGCGCCGGCTGCGCGGCGAGGCCGAGGCCCTGCGGGCCGACGCGGTCGGCGAGGGCGAGCGGATCCGCTCCGAGGCGCGGCGCGAGGCCGTCCAGCAGATCGAGGAGGCGGCCAGGACCGCCGAGGAGCTGCTCGCCAAGGCGAAGGCCGACGCGGACGAGCTGCGCTCGAACGCGACGACGGAGAGCCAGCGGCTGCGTACGGAGGCCATCGAGCGCGCCACGACGCTGCGCCGCCAGGCCGAGGAGACCCTGCAGCGCACCCGCGACGAGGCCGAGCGCAATCGCGCGGAGGCCGTCGAGCTGTCCGAGACCATCAAGGAGGAGGCCGAGCGGGCCGCGCTGGAGCTGCGCGAGGAGGCCGAGCGCGCCGTCGCGGCCCGGCAGTCCGAGGCCGCCGAGGAGCTGACCCGGCTGCGCGCGGAGGCCGAGGAGCGCCTGGCCGCCGCCGAGGAGGCCCTGACCGACGCCCGCGCGGAGGCGGAGCGGATCCGCCGCGAGGCCGTCGAGGAGGCGGACCGGCTGCGCTCGGTGTCCGCCGAGCGGGTTCGTACGCTCCAGGCGCAGGCCGAGGCGGAGGCCGAGCGGCTGCGCAACGAGGCCGCCTCCGATGCCTCCGCCTCGCGGGCCGAGGGCGAGGCCATCGCCGTACGACTGCGTTCGGAGGCCGCCACCGAGGCCGAGCGGATGAAGTCGGAGGCCCAGGACTCGGCCAACCGGGTCCGGGCGGAGGCGCAGACCGCCGCCGAGCGACTGGCGGCCGAGGGCGCCGAGACGCTGGCCGCCGCCCAGGAGGAGGCCGCCCGGCGCCGCCGCGAGGCCGACCAGTACCTCGGGACCGCGCGCGAGGAGGCCGACCAGGAGCGGGAGCGGGCCCGCATACAGAGCGAGGAGCTGCTGGCCTCGGCGCGCAACCGCGTGGAGGAGGCCCAGACCGAGGCTCTGCGGCTCCTCGAGGACGCCGACCGGCGCGCCACGGAGATGGTGTCGGCTGCCGAGCAGACCGCGCAGCAGGTACGGGACTCCGTGGCCGGGCTGCACGAGCAGGCTCAGGACGAGATCGCGGGCCTGCGCAGCGCCGCCGAGCACGTGGCGGAGCGTACGCGCACGGAGGCGCAGGAGGAGGCGGACCGGGTCCGCGCCGACGCCTACGCGGAGCGGGAGCGGGCCGCCGAGGACGGCAACCGCCTCAGGCGTGAGGCGCGGGAGGAGGCGGAGGCCGCCAAGTCCCTTGCGGAGCGCACGGTTTCGGAGGCGATCAGCGAGTCCGACCGGCTCCGCTCGGAGGCCCGGGAGGACGCAAACCGGCTCCGCTCGGACGCGGCGACGCAGGCGGACAACCTCATCAACGAGGCGACCTCCGAGGCGGAGCGGCTCAGCTCGGAGACGAACACGGAGGCGGAGCGGGTACGCGCCGAGTCCGTGGCGAAGGCCGAGAAGCTGATCTCGGACGCGACGGGCGACGCCGAGCGGCTGCGCGCCGAGGCCGCCGAGACGGTCGGCTCCGCGCGGCAGCACGCCGAGCGGGTGCGCAGCGAGGCGCAGCGGTTCAAGGCCGAGGCTGAGGCGGAGGCGGATCGGCTCATGGCTCAGGCCCGCGACGAGGCCGACAGCACGCTGGACGAGGCCCGCAAGGAGGCCAACAAGCGGCGTTCCGAGGCGGCCGAGCAGGCCGACAAGCTCATCCGGGAGTCGTCGGCCGAGGCGGAGAAGCTGACCTCCGAGGCCCGGCGGTCCGCGCAGAAGACGACGGCGGACGCCGAGACGCAGGCCGACACGATGGTGGGCGCGGCCCGCAACGAAGCGGAGCGGCTGGTCTCCGAGGCGACCGTCGAGGGCAACTCGTATGTGGAGCGGGCCCGTACGGACGCGGACGAGCTGCTGGTCGGCGCCCGCCGGGACGCCACGGCGATCAGGGAGCGCGCGGAGGAGCTGCGCGACCGGATCACCGGCGAGATCGAGGAGCTGCACGAGCGGGCCCGCCGTGAGTCCGCCGAGACGATGAGGTCGGCCGGCGAGCGCTGCGACGCGCTGGTGAAGGCCGCCGAGGAGCAGCTGAAGGAGTCGGAGGCGAAGGCCAAGGACCTGGTCTCGGAGGCCAACTCCGAGGCGGGCAAGGTCCGTATCGCCGCCGTGCGCAAGGCCGAGGGGCTCCTCAAGGAGGCCGAGCAGAAGAAGTCCGCGCTCATCGCCGAGGCCGAGCAGATCCGCTCCGACGCCGAGCGCGATGCGAAGCGCATGGTCGAGGAGGGCAAGCGCGAGCTGGAGGTGCTGGTCCGCCGCCGTGAGGACATCAACGCGGAGATCTCTCGTGTCCAGGACGTCCTCGAGGCGTTGGAGTCCTTCGAGGCCCCGGCGAGCGGCAAGGACTCGGGCGTCAAGGCGGGTGCGACGGCCGGTGCGACCCGTTCGGGTGGCAAGTCCTCGGAAAGCTAGCCAGAACGGCTGGTTTCGTACTCACGCGAGGGCCCTCGGCGCCGTGTCCTGGAAGCCCTCCGGCCGTTAGCCAACAAAAAGGGCGTCATTCTCCATATCAATCTGTCTTCTGCTCGATGACGCGCCGCCTTGACCCCTAGGATTCCACCTATCACCTCACCGGTCTCATTCGACAGGAACCCCATGAGCGACACTTCCCCCTACGGCTTCGAGCTTGTGCGGCGTGGGTACGACCGCGCTCAGGTGGACGAACGCATCTCGAAGCTCGTCTCCGACCGTGACAGCGCTCTGGCCCGCATCACCGCCCTGGAAAAGCGCATCGAGGAACTCCACCTCGAGACGCAGAACGCCCAGGCCCAGATGAACGACGCCGAGCCGTCGTACGCGGGTCTCGGCGCGCGCGTCGAGAAGATCCTCCGCCTCGCCGAGGAAGAGGCGAAGGATCTGCGCGAGGAGGCCCGTCGCGCGGCCGAGCAGCACCGCGAGCTCGCCGAGTCCGCTGCCCAGCAGGTACGCAACGACGCCGAGGCGTTCTCCGCCGACCGCAAGGCCAAGGCGGAGGACGAGGGCGTCCGGATCGTCGAGAAGGCCAAGAGCGACGCCTCGCAGCTGCGTTCCGACGCGCAGAAGGACGCGGCGTCCAAGCGCGAGGAGGCGGACGCCCTCTTCGAGGAGACCCGCGCCAAGGCCGCGCAGGCCGCCGCCGACTTCGAGACGAACCTCGCCAAGCGGCGCGAGCAGTCCGAGCGCGACCTGGCCTCGCGTCAGGCCAAGGCCGAGAAGCGCCTCGCGGAGATCGAGCACCGCGCGGAGCAGCTGCGCCTGGAGGCGGAGAAGCTGCGTACGGACGCGGAGCGCCGTGCCCGCCAGACGGTCGAGACGGCTCAGCGCCAGGCCGAGGACATCGTGGCGGACGCGAACGCCAAGGCGGACCGGATCCGTTCGGAATCCGAGCGGGAGCTTGCGGCTCTGACGAACCGTCGCGACTCGATCAACGCTCAGCTGACGAACGTTCGCGAGATGCTGGCGACGCTCACGGGCGCCGCAGTCGCTGCCGCGGGCTCGCCGGAGCAGGACGAGCCGATCTCTCGTGGAGTTCCGGCTCAGCAGTCTCGGTAAGTACGGATTACGGGGCCGCACCCCCAGAGTCAAAGCCCTCTGCCACTGAAGTGGCAGGGGGCTTTGTCCCGTTTTAGCGTTGCCGCATGATCGAAGTCGAAGGGCTGACCAAGCGGTACGGCGCGAAGTTGGCCGTGGATCGGCTGACGTTCAGGGTGCGGCCCGGAATCGTCACGGGGTTCCTGGGGCCCAACGGGGCCGGGAAGTCCACGACGATGCGGATGATGCTCGGGCTCGACCGGCCGACCGCGGGAGACGTACGGATCGACGGGCGGCGTTACGAGAACCTGCAGGACCCGCTGAAGTACATCGGCGCCCTTCTCGACGCCAAGGGCGTGCACGGCGGGCGCAGCGCCTTCCATCATCTGCTGTGCCTCGCACAGAGCAACGGCATCCCCAAGAGCCGGGTGCACGAGGTCCTGCACGCGGTGGGCCTGACGGCGGTGGCCCGCAGGAAGGCGAAGGGGTTCTCGCTCGGGATGGGGCAGCGGCTCGGTATCGCGGGGGCGCTGCTCGGCGATCCGCGGATCCTGATGTTCGACGAGCCGGTCAACGGGCTCGATCCCGAGGGCATCCACTGGATCCGGAACCTGATGAAATCCCTTGCCGCACAGGGCCGTACGGTCTTCGTCTCCTCCCACCTGATGAGCGAGATGGCGCTGACCGCCGACCACCTCGTCGTCATCGGCCAGGGCCGGCTGCTCGCCGACACCTCCATGGCCGACTTCATCCAGCACAACTCACACTCGTACGTCCGTATCCGCACCCCACAGCCGGAACGGCTGCTCGACGTGCTCGACGAGGCCGGAATCAAGGCCTTCCGGGCGGGCGGCGGAACGCTGGAGGTGGACGGCGGCAAAGCGGAGCGCATCGGCGAGCTGGCCGCCGAGCACCGGATCGTGCTGCATGAGCTGAGCCCTCAACAGGCGTCCCTGGAGGAGGCGTTCATGCGGCTGACGGCCGGGTCGGTGGAGTACCACGCGCAGGGCGGCACGCCGCCCACCGGCTGGAAGAAGGGCTGAAGCATGGCCACGACCCAGGTCGTCCGGTCCGAGTGGACCAAGATCCGCTCCGTGGCGTCCACAGTGTGGACACTGAGTCTCGCCGCCGTTGTCACCGTCGCCCTCGGCATGCTGATCTCGCTGCTGTCCAGGAACGAGTGGGACTCCATGAGCACACGGGACCAGCTCTTCTTCGACCCGACCTACACCAGCTTCGCGGGCATGAGCCTGGGCCAGCTGGCGATGATCGTGTTCGGCGTGCTCGTCGTCTCGAACGAGTACAGCACCGGCATGATCCGCACCTCGCTCGCGGCCGTCCCGCAGCGCGGCACCTTCCTGTTCGGCAAGATCGCGGTGGCGACCGGGCTCGCGTTCGCCGTCGGCCTCGCCACCAGCTTCCTCGCCTTCTTCGTCGGGCAGACCACGCTCGGCGAGCACAGTGCGTCGATCGGCGACGAGGGCGTGCTGCGCGCGGTCATCGGCGGCGGCCTCTATATGACGCTCATCGCCGTGTTCTCGATGGCCGTCGCGACGATGCTGCGCGGCCCGATGCTGTCGCTCGGCATCCTGATGCCGTTCTTCTTCCTGATCTCCGGGATCCTGGCCGCCGTCTCGGCGACCGAGAAGATCGGCCGGTTCCTCCCCGACCAGGCCGGCAACAAGATCATGCAGGTGGTTCCGCCGGTCGACGACGACACTCCGTACGGGCCCTGGGGCGGCCTTGGCATCATGGTGCTCTGGGTCGTCGCCGCGCT
Source organism: Streptomyces flaveus (assembly GCF_014647675.1). Taxonomy (GTDB): domain Bacteria; phylum Actinomycetota; class Actinomycetes; order Streptomycetales; family Streptomycetaceae; genus Streptomyces; species Streptomyces flaveus. The sequence goes on from NZ_BMPQ01000002.1 coordinate 359,782, forward strand.
CCTGGGCGCGTACGCCGTGATCAAAAAGCGCGATGCGTAGGCCCTGGGAAGGCGCCCGCTTGAGCAGCGGGTTTTGCTCACACTTGATGGGAACCGTCAGCTCCCCGTTATCCTCCTAACCCTTACGGGGGGCGTGCGCCCCGACGTCCTGAACCTGACGTCCTGAACCTGTCGATGGGTGCGGAGAATGATCGAGGCAGTCGGCCTGACGAAGCGCTATGGCGCCAAGACGGCCGTGTACAACCTTTCCTTCCAGGTGAGGCCAGGTGCCGTCACCGGCTTCCTCGGGCCCAACGGCTCGGGCAAGTCGACGACGATGCGGATGATCCTCGGCCTGGACAACCCCACCGCGGGGCAGGTGACGATCGGCGGCCATCCCTATCGGAGGCTGCCCAACGCCCCCCGCCAAGTCGGCGCGCTGCTCGACGCCAAGGCCGTGCACGGCGGCCGGCACGCGCGCAACCACCTGCTGTCCCTGGCGCAGCTGTCGGGCATCCCGGCCCGCCGCGTGGACGAGGTGCTCGGTGTCGTGGGCCTCCAGGAGGTGGCGAAGAAGCGGTCCAAGGGCTTCTCGCTCGGCATGGGCCAGCGCCTCGGCATCGCCGCCGCGCTGCTCGGCGACCCTCAGGTGCTGCTCTTCGACGAGCCCATCAACGGTCTCGACCCCGAGGGCATCCTGTGGGTGCGCAACCTCATGAAGGCCCTTGCGGCGGAAGGCCGTACGGTCTTCGTGTCGTCCCACCTCATGAGCGAGATGGCGGTGACCGCCGACCACCTCATCGTGATCGGGCGCGGGCAACTGCTCGCCGACATGAACATCAGGGACTTCATCTCCGCCAACTCCGCGGACTTCGCGCGCGTACGGACGCCCGACAGTGAGCCGCAGCAGCGCGAGAAGCTGACGTCCGCGCTGACCGAGGCGGGCGGCCAGGTGCTGCCCGAGCAGGACGGCGCGCTGCGCGTCATGGGCCTGCCGCTGCCCCGCATCAGCGACCTCGCGCACGACGCCGACGTACGCCTGTGGGAGCTGTCGCCGCACCAGGCCTCGCTGGAGGAGGCGTACATGCGGATGACGCAGGGCGCCGTCGACTACCGCTCGACCAGTGACCAGCGTGCGGGCCTCCAGCAGGAGCTGCCGCCGGGTGCCATGCCGCCGGTGCAGGTGCCGGTGCCCGGGCAGGGCCAGCCGGGCTGGTACGCCCCGCCGCCGCCCCAGCAGGGCGGTCAGCCGTTCGCGATGCCGCAGGGACAGCCCGCGGGCCCGTACGGGGCACCGGCCGCGCCCGGCGGCCCCGGCGAGCCCAACCCGTACGCCCAGGCCGCTCCCGCGCCGCACGCCGCTCCTGACATGACCAAGCCCGAGGACGCCCGATGAGTACGCCCCAGCCCTCCATGCAGCAGCAGATGCAGCAGCAGGCCGCGCCCAACTGGCAGGCGGCGCCCGGCCCTTCGTACACCTCGCCCATCCCGATCGTGCGCACCCACCTCGGGCACGCGCTCGCCTCCGAGTGGACGAAGATCAAGTCGGTCCGCTCGACGATGTGGACGCTGGGCGTCTTCCTGTTCCTGATGATCGGGCTCGGCCTGCTCTTCGCCCTGATCACCGCGTCCACGGACACGAGCATGGAGGGCGAATCGCCTCTGGTCCTGGGCGTGTTCGGGCCGATGCTCGGCATCGTGTGCCTCATCACGCTCGGCGTGCTGACCACCGCCTCCGAGTACGGCACGGGGATGATCCGCACCACGCTGACCGCATGCCCGAGCCGCGGCCGGGTGCTGATGGCGAAGGCGATCGTGTTCTTCGCGCTCGCGTTCACGGTCACCCTGGTGGCCACGGCGCTCGTCGGCTTCGCGCAGGTGGCGATCCTCGAAGGCAACGGCGCGGGGGACCCGACCGGTGAGGAGTGGCTTCGCGTCACGGTCGGCGTCAGCCTCTACGTCGCACTGTTCGGCCTGCTCTCGCTGCTCATCGGCTCGCTCATCCGGCACTCGGCGGGCGCGATCACCATCATGATCGGCCTCTTCCTCGCCCCGCTGGTCATCGCGATGTTCATGTTCGCGGAACCCCTGAAGGACGTGCAGCAGTTCCTGCTCGAGTACTCGATCCCGAGCCAGCTCAGCGTGTTCTACGGCGCGGAGCTCAGCTCTTCGGGCCCGTCCGGCTGGGGCCCGCTGTGGATCATGCTGGGCATGACGGCCGTCACGTTCGCCGGCGCGTACTTCCTGCTGGAGAAGCGCGACGTGTGAGCCGTAGACGTGTGAGCCGTATCGGCAAGAGGCCCAAGGGGCCTTAGAAACGTGGCGCGTTGCGGGGCCGCTGCACCCGAGTGGTGCGGCGGTCCTTCGCGTTCCAGCAGGCCTTGTGCCAGTGGCGGCGGTCGTCCACGCCCGCGTGCTCCGGCCAGGCCACCACGTGCGGGATCGCCGAGGGGATCAACTGCTCGCAGCCCGGGCAGCGGTAGGTCTTGCCCTCGGCACTCGCGCCCGCCACATGACGTACGCTCCATGCCTCGCCCTGCCAGCTCTCCGTGGTCTGCCAGCCGCCGTAGCGGCCGGACCGGTCGCCCTGATCCGCGGACACGTTGGGGCCGCCCTTGGGACGATTGCGGCGCGGGGACACAGGACACCTCACGGGCTTTACAGGGAGCACGGGCCGCATCCAGCCTACGCGGCGCAGCCGTGGGTACACGTACCTCACAACCCCCACAGACTCCGGCGTGACCGGCTCATTCTGCAGACAATCCGCCAATTCCCCCGCCAAGCCGTGTCTTTGGCACGTGTCAGACGGTTATGCGGGTTGGGGAGCCGCCTCGGCGCCAAGGAGGACAGGAGTGCGATGCGCATAGGAAGTTTTGTACTGGCGGCCCAGTTTCCGGGACAGGGCCAGGGGGAGGCACTGCACCGCGCGGTGCGGTCGGCGGAGGTCGCCGAGGAGGCAGGGCTCGACGCGGTCTGGCTGGCCGAGCACCACTTCGTGCCGTACGGGACATGCCCGTCGGCCGTCACGCTCGCCGCGCTGCTGCTCGGCCGCACCCGCCGTATCAAGGTCGGCACGGCGGTCAGCGTGCTCCCGAACGCGCACCCCGTGGCGCTCGGCGAGCAGGCCGCGCTGCTGCATGTGACGTCCGGCGGACGCTTCATGCTCGGCGTGGGGCGCGGTGGCCCATGGGTCGATCTGGAGGTCTTCGGAGCGGGTCTCGAGGCGTACGAGAAGGGGTTCCCGGAATCACTCGATCTGCTGGTGCGCTGGCTGCGCGAACCGTCCGTCTCGAGTGCGGGCGAGCGCTACGCCTTCCGTGAAGTCCCCGTCGTACCAAGGCCGTCGGAGGATCTGACGGGCGCCGAGGGGCCGGAGGTCGTCGTAGCCTGCACCTCTGCGGCGAGCGTCCGGCTGGCCGCCGAGCGCGGTCTGCCGATGCTGCTCGGGATGCATGTCGGCGACGAGGAGAAGGCGGAGATGGTCGCGCTGTGGCGTTCGCACGCCAGGGCCGCGGGCCGCTCCCCCGAGGAGATCGCGGGCGCGGCCCATGTCTCGGCCGGCCTCGCGCAGATCGCGGACCGCCGCACCGACGCGGTCGAGACACTCGTCAAGGCGATGCCGGGCTGGCTGAAGCAGGGTCTTGAGGCCCATGTGACGGTGGACGGCCGCGCCCGCGCGATGCGGGACCCGCTGGCGTACACCGAACTGCTCTGCGGTCTGCACCCGGTGGGCACGCCCCAACTGTGCGCCGACCGACTGGCGGCGACCTCGGAGCGTACGGGCATCACCCGCTTCGCGCTCCTGGTGGAGGGCTCGGGTGACCTGGCGGCGACGGAGGAGAACGTACGGCGGCTGGGGGCGGAGGTGCTGCCACGGCTGCGCTGAGCGGGAGTTGGAGTGTCCGGGTCGGCGGCGGTTGCGCGGGGCGCGCCCGCCCCGCGGGGAGCTTGCCGCCCCGTGCAAAAATGCACCTCCCGCGTACGGGGCGGCAAGCCTGCGGCATCGCTGCCTCAGCAGTCCCGGAACTCCGGTGACTGGTTCAGCAGTTGACTGCGCACCGAGGTGAAGCGGGCCAGCGTGTGATCAACCGACTCGTCCAGCGGGAACACCGCCACCCGATGGCAGTTCTGGAAGGCCAGCCGCACTCCGAAGTGCCGCTGCAGCGCGCCGCGTATCGCGTCACTCGCGAGCGCTCGCAGCAACTGGCCCCGTGCCTGCTCGTCCGGCGGCGGCGTCTGGTTGTCGGCGAAGTTTCCGCCGTCCACCTTCAGTTGGGCCACCAGGGAGCTGATCATCTCCCATGCGTAAGGCAGGGAAGTCCGGACGCAGTCGACGAATTCCGCTTCGTCGACCTCGCCTCGCTCGGCCTGTTCGAGTAGGGCCGGTGAGACGTCCAGCGACATGGGTTCTCCTCTCGCACCCCCTCCCGACAGAGGGGGTTGACGGACAGGGTGGGAGACCGCGAGAACGGACACGCCGACAACGGACACGCTGCGTACTCGCGCCACGACCTCCCGTTCATACGGTAGGCAACTGTTCTTGATCGCACCAGGACATGTGGAACACAGCAGGGCATCAATGCGCACACAATCGGCCACTTTCGAACAGCATGTGCCACAGGCAAGAGACGTTGACGATGGGCGAATCGCGTCCACCACCGCCCGTCGAGTAGCGTTGCCGACCATGCGTCTCGTCATTGCCCGCTGCTCCGTCGACTACGCCGGCCGGCTCACCGCCCACCTCCCGTCGGCACCCCGCCTGATCCTGGTGAAGGCGGACGGAAGCGTCTCGATTCATGCGGACGACCGGGCCTACAAGCCCCTCAACTGGATGTCTCCGCCTTGCACGTTGAAAGAGGGGGCCGGGGACGAGAAGGACGTCTGGACCGTCACCAACAAGGCGGGCGAGAAGCTCATCATCACGATGGAGGAGGTCCTCCACGACTCCTCGCACGAACTCGGCGTGGACCCGGGCCTGATCAAGGATGGCGTGGAAGCGCACCTCCAGGAACTGCTCGCCGACCGCATCGAGACCCTCGGCGAGGGCTATTCGCTGATCCGCCGCGAGTACATGACGGCCATCGGCCCGGTCGACATCCTGTGCCGGGACGCCGAGGGACAGACCGTCGCCGTGGAGATCAAGCGACGCGGCGAGATCGACGGCGTGGAGCAACTCACGCGCTATCTGGAGCTGTTGAACCGCGACCCGCATCTCGCGCCGGTACGCGGCATCTTCGCGGCCCAGGAGATCAAGCCGCAGGCCCGCGTCCTCGCGACCGACCGCGGCATCGGCTGCACGGTCCTCGACTACGACGCGCTGCGGGGCATCGAGGACGACAAGCTGCGGTTGTTCTGACAGCCGGGACGTTCTGAGGGTTACGAC
>NZ_BMPQ01000002.1:365170-545032 GCF_014647675.1 Streptomyces flaveus
GGACCCGGCCCTCCGTCGTGACGTACAACTGCCGTGTCGTACGCGGCTGTTCAGATCACCGCCGCCGGCTCACCGCCGTCAGGTCACCACCGTCATATCAGCGTCGGCTCGTCGCCGTCCGCCGGAGCGCTCGCGGAGCCGGTGGTCTCCTCGGGCGGGGTGGACACCGGTGTACTGGGCAGCTCCGGCGCCGGGCCGCTGGCCGAGTTGTCCGGCGGCGTGGGCGGGTCCGGCGGGTCGTCGGGCGGCGGAACGGTCGGGTCGTCCGGCGGCGTGGGGTCGTCCGGCGGGTCGACGGTCGGCGGAACGGTCGGGTCGTCCGGCGGCGTGGGGTCGTCCGGCGGGTCGACGGTCGGCGGATCGGACGGGTCGTCCGGGTCCTTCGTCCCGGTCGGATCGTCTTCCGACGGCTTCTTGCTCGGAGTCGGCGTCGGATCGTCCGCGGTTCCCACGATGCCGTCCTCGCCCGGGTCCGGGGGCGCCGGACGGCTCGTGGAGTCCGAGTTGCTGTCGTCGTCCCTCACCGGCTGGTCCGCGCCGAGCCCGCCGCCGTTCTCACCCGGACCGGCCGACGGGTTGACGCCGACCCGCTCCGAGGGGGTGTTGTCGTCGGGGTTCGAGGTCGCGCCGAGCGTCACCACCGTGCCGAGCACGGCGACGAGGAGCGCGCCCGCGCTCGCGGCCACCAGATTGCGCCGGGTGCCGTGCACCAGCCGCTTGACGCCGCTGGTCCGGTGCGACGCCGGAGGTCCGGTCCGACGCGTGACCACCGTCGCGAGCTGGGGCGTGGGCGGCGCCACCGAAGCGAACGTGGCAGGTACGCCACCGGGGGGCGACGCCGACTCCTCGTACCGGGCGTCGGGCACCTCCTCGCCCGCCATCGACCCGAACCCTGCCGCCGGAGTGGCACCCGTACGGTCGTCGACCAGCGCGAGGGCGCGGCGGCCTGCGACGGCACCGCGCTTGTCGGCGACGGCGCCGCGCAGCCCGACGGAGGATTCCAGCTCGGCGCGGGCCCGATCGTACTGTCCGCCGCAGAGCGCCAGTATCCCCAGCTCATGGTGGAAGTAGGCTTCTTCGGAGACCTCACCGGCGACCCGGGCCACCTCGGCGCCCGCCCGCAGCGTGCGCTCCCAGGAACCCCAGTCCAGGCTCGCGGCGAACGCGGGCGCGACCGCGCGCGCCAGCTGTACGGCGGCGTTCTCCTCCTCGCCCTCCACCGGCGGCAGGGCGACCGACACCAGCGTGGTGAGCGCCGCGAGCACGGCGTCCGCCTCGGCGGCGACCCGCTCCGGGGTGACCGAGGGATGCCCGGCCCACCAGGCGTAGTGCTGGGCGGCGGTGTTCGCCTTCTCCTCCGCGTCGGACGCGTACCCGACGGTGACCAGCTGGGTGTGTACGCCCGCCGCGAGCCGGTAGTGCGAGCCGACCGGCGTGACGAGTGCGCAGCCGACCAGCTCCGCGAGCGCGGCGTCCGCGTGCGTGTCCCCGACGAGGGCGGGCAGATGCGCCTGGTGCGGCACCTCGCCGCCCAGCGCGACGGCGAACCGCAGCGTGGCGCGCGCCGATTCGCTGAGCCGGGAGGCGAGCAGCGCGGCGGGCGCGGCGCCGTCGGCGAGCGAGGGCAGCGGTACGTCCTGGACGTCCTCGGCGTCGAAGGGCGCGTCCACGGGCGCGTCCTCGTAGTAGCCGAACTCGTCGAAGGCGTTCGGATCGGCGCGCAGCTGGTCGCGCTGCCGCAGCAGCGCACCGGCCTGCACGAAGCGCAGCGGCCGTCCCTCGGACTCGAACCAGAGGTCGCCCGCCCAGTTCGCCTCGTCCTCGGTCAGTACGCGGCCCACGGCACGCTCGAGCAGTTCGAGCCCGCCGGCCCGGCCGAGGCCACCGAGGAACACCTCTTCGAGGAGGGAGTCGGCGGACGGCGCGGCGACCTCGGGCGTCGCGGAGATCAGGAAGGCGCACTCGGGTGTCGCGTCGAGCAGCTCGTCGAGCGCGCTGCCGCCGAACTCGATGTCGTCGAGGACGACGACCGCGCCGATCTCACGGACGAGGGCGAGCAGTTCGTCCGGTTCCGGCCGGTACAACGGCGCGCTGTAGACGGCCGCGAAGAGGTCGTGCAGCAGATCGCTCACCGTGCGGCGGTAGCCGCTGAGGCGTACGACGCCGTCGGGCGCGAGGTCCGCGCAGTCGTCGGCGACGGCGTCCAGGAGCGCCGTACGGCCCGATCCCGACGGCCCGGTGAGCCGTACGGAGCGCCCGCGCGCAAGCAGGCGTACGAGCCGCTCACGCTCCTCCTGCCGCTCCAGGAGCGGCAGCCTGGGTTGCACATGCCCCGGTGGTACGGGCGGCTGCGCGGCGCGCGCCAGCTCGGCGCGCTCGGCGGGCGTGAACTTGACCGGTCTACCCGGCCGCTCGCCCGGCGGGCAGAGCTCTATCTCGCTGCCGTCGACAGGATTGACGGTGAGCAGGAAGTCACCGGACACCAGCTGAACGGTGCGCGCCAGCGCCGGTGTGCCCTGGCCGCTTCCCGGTGCGAGCGCCTGCGTGAGCGGATCGCGCGGCGGTCGCTGTCGAGGCGTACGACCTCCCCCACTCTCGAATTCGCTCAAGTGGGAGGTGCCCCCACCATCACGGCCGAGCTCTTCGGGTCCTCGGTTGTTCGTCGGGTCCATAGGTCCAAGCCCCCCAAAAGCGTTGTGTGCCGAGCCCCCCGGCCTGCTGCACACTGCGCTGTCGCTTCTGGTCCGGTGCCCGCTCACGGGTTGGTGAGGGTAGCGAGCAGCCGAACCCTAAACCTTCACACAGTATCTACGAACAGACGGGGTACGGCGTCGTCCGAGACGTCACAGCTTCATGAGGATTGTGCGTCCTGTGCTTTTCATGCAGGAGACGGCGGTCCGTTTCCTTGAGAAAGCTGGTTCGAGTAAGCGGCGGTACGTTCCTTCTGGAGGCGGCGGTCCGGCTCTCACACCCGGGGCAGCGACTCGACTCCGATGCCGCCCTCGACCGCCAGGATCCGGTGCAGCCGGGTCGCCACCAACAAGCGTTGCATCTGCGGCGGAACGCCGCGCAGCACAAGCCTCCGGCCGCACCGCCCCGCCCGCCGGTGGGCCCCCATGATGACACCGAGTCCGGTGGCGTCCCAGGAGTCCAGCTCTGACAGGTCGAGCACCAGGTCGCCGGCTCCGTCGTCGACGGCCGAGTGCAGGACCGTACGGGCGTCCGCCGCGCTGACGACGTCGAGGCGGCCCCCGACGACCAGCTCGGCGTGGTCGCCCTTGATGTGCATATGCGCTCCCCGAGAGTGCGTTTGGTGTTCAGCGTCTTTCGTGCTCTTCCGTGTCCTGTGTTTGTGCCAGGACTGACTGTTGTACCGGGGCAGAAGTTGCCGTCTGTAAGCGAACCGATACCGAAACCACCCCGAAGGGTGATCACTGTAAGGGACGACAGAAGGTCAGTAGGGGTAAAAACCCTGCCCGCTCTTGCGTCCGATATCGCCGGCGTCGACCATCCGGCGCATCAGTTCCGGAGGGGCGAACTTCTCGTCCTGGGTCTCCGTGTAGATGTTGCTCGTCGCGTGCAGCAGGATGTCCACGCCCGTCAGGTCGGCGGTGGCCAGCGGCCCCATCGCATGACCGAAGCCCAGCTTGCAGGCGACGTCGATGTCCTCGGCGCTGGCCACGCCCGACTCGTACAGCTTCGCCGCCTCGACGACGAGCGCCGAGATGAGCCGCGTCGTGACGAAGCCGGCCACGTCGCGGTTGACGACGATGCAGGTCTTGCCGACCGACTCCGCGAACTCCCGTGCGGCGGCGAGCGTTTCGTCGCTCGTCTTGTAGCCGCGCACCAGTTCGCACAGCTGCATCATCGGGACCGGCGAGAAGAAGTGGACGCCGACGACCCGCTCCGGGCGCTCGGTGGCCGCCGCGATCTTGGTGATCGGGATGGCGGAGGTGTTGGACGCGAGTACGGCCTCGTCCCTCACCAGTTTGTCGAGCGCGCGGAAGATCTCGTGCTTGACTTCCAGCTTCTCGAAGACGGCTTCGACGACGATGTCGGCGTCGGCGACCGCGTCGAGATCGGTGGTCGCGGTGATGCGCCCCAAGGCCTCTTCGGCCGCACCGGCGTCCAGCTTCCCCTTGCTCACGAACTTCTCGTACGAGGCCTTGATGCCGTCGGTGCCACGGGCCAGCGCCTCATCGGTGACATCCCTCAGGACGACGTCCCAGCCGGCCTGTGCGGACACCTGGGCAATACCGGAACCCATGAGTCCGGCCCCGATGACGGCAAGCTTCCGTGCCACAGTCCGACTCCCCTAACCCGCTTAACACGCTGCTTATATCTGCCTCTCCGGCGGACCTTAGCGCTCGTGAAGGGCTGTGTGACTAGTTAGTAATGCGCGTCACGTCTCATAGGGCGGACATCACACCGGCATGGGTCATTCCGCCGCTCGTACGGCGTAGTTGAGGACCTTCTCGCCCAAAAGGTCCTCCATGTCGTCGAGAAGGTCGAGGGCTTCACGGGACACCTCGGCGGCCCTCCGGCCCGCGACCATCTCGCGGCCGATCATGGCCATGAGGGTGGACTGGACCCAGCTGATCTGTCCCGCCATCAGTGTGGGCAGCGGGTCGTCGGGGGCCGCGTCCGTCTCCTCCCTGAGGGTCTGCTCGAGGTGTTCCAGGGCCTCCTGCTGAACGCGCCACAGCCGGGCCTTGAGTGTGTCCGCCTCGTGAATGACACGAAGGAAGTCGCCGTAACCCTCCATGAGGCCCACCTTGGGCGAGACGGCCTCGACCTCCTCGCGCAGTTCGCGCAGCACAGCGGCGGCGGCCGACTCGCCTTGACCCCGGGCCCGTACGTACCGCGAAAGCCGGTCGACGATGCCCTTGCTGCGGTCGAGGAAGAGGTCCTCCTTGGCCGGGAAGTAGTTGTACACGGTGTTGACGGAGACGTCGGCGGCGTCGGCGACTTCGGCGATGGTCACCGTCACGAAGCCCCGCTCCACGAACAGCCTGGTGGCGATGTCCGAGATGTGCTGCCGGGTCTGCCGCTTCTTCCGCTCCCTGAGCCCCTCTGCCATGCCTCCATCGTAGCTTTGTTGTAGTCGCTGAAATTTTGGTGTCGTTGCAAAATTTCAGCGACTCTGTTTTTCTTGGGCGCATGGCAATCATCAGCACGGCCGGGCTGGCCCGGACCTTCCAGACGAAACAGGGCCCGGTGGAGGCGGTGCGGGGCGTGGACCTCACCGTCCAGCCGGGCGAGATCGTCGGCTTCCTCGGACCCAACGGCGCCGGCAAGACGACCACGCTCCGGATGCTCACCACGTTGCTCGCACCCACCGGGGGCGCGGCCACGGTCGCGGGCTGCGACCTGGTCCGCGAACCCGGCCGTGTGCGCGAGAAGACCGGCTATGTCGCCCAGTCCGGAGGCGTCGACCCGACCATCTCCGTACGCGAGGAACTGGTCACCCAGGGGCGCCTGTACCGCCTGACGAAACCTCAGGCGATCGCTCGCGCCGAGGACTTGGCCCGGGAGCTGGACCTGACCGAGCTACTGGACCGCAAGTGCGCGGCGCTCTCCGGCGGCCAGCGACGCCGGCTGGACATCGCGATGGGCCTGATGCACCGGCCCGAGGTGCTCTTCCTCGACGAGCCGACGACCGGGCTCGACCCCGGCAGCCGTGCCGATCTGTGGGACCTGGTGCGGCGACTGCGCGACGAGTACGGCACGACGGTCTTCCTGACCACGCACTACCTCGACGAGGCGGACGCGCTCGCCGACCGCCTGGTGATCGTCGACAAGGGAACAGTGGTGGCCGAGGGCACGCCGAGCGCGCTGAAGCTCAAGTACGGCGGCTCGATCGACGCCACGCTCCAGGACACGTTCCTCGCCATCACCGGACGCAGCGCCCCGCCCCAGGACACCACCCCCGTCGCCGTCTAGTCGCCGTACAGGAGTCATCCCTTGCTCGCCCACGACACCGCGCTGGTCTTCGGCCGCTATGCCCGCCAGACCCTGCGCTCCAGGTTCCAGATGCTTTTCGGCATCCTCATGCCGTTGCTCTACCTGCTCTTCTTCGGACCGCTGCTCACCGACCTGCCCCTGGGCTCGCAAGGCTCGTCGTGGCAGGTGCTGGTCCCCGGGCTGCTGCTTCAACTCGGCCTGTTCGGCGCCTCCTTCAGCGGATTCTCGATCATCATCGAGAAGCAGACCGGAGTGATCGAGCGGATGCGGGTGACACCGGTCAGCCGACTGGCCCTGCTGCTCGGACGGGTACTGCGCGACGCCCTCCTCTTCGTCTTCCAGTCCGTGCTGCTGGTGCTCACGGCGCTGGTGATGGGCCTGCGCGCACCGCTCGTCGGTGTCCTCATCGGCTTCGCCTTCGTGGCGCTGCTCTCCGTGTCGCTCGCCGCGCTCTCGTGCGCGTTCGCGATGACGGTGCGGACTCCGCAGGAGTTCGGTCCCGCCATCAACGCGATCGCGATGCCGTCCATGCTGCTGTCCGGTCTGATGCTGCCGATGGCTCTGGCGCCCGGCTGGCTGGACGTGCTCTCGCGGTTCATGCCGGTGCGCTATCTGGTCGACGCGGTACGAGACGCATACATCGGCTCGTACGCGACTTCGTCAATGCTGTACGGCGTGATCGTGGCCGTCGGCTTCACGACGCTCGCCGTGACAGTGGGCACACGAGTGTTCCGGAAGGCCGGAGCGTAACTAACCTGGTCACATGGTCAATCTGACGCGCATCTACACCAGGACCGGCGACCAGGGCACCACCGCCCTCGGCGACATGAGCCGGGTCGCCAAGACCGATCTACGGATCGCGGCGTACGCCGACGCCAATGAGGCGAACGCGGTGATCGGTACGGCGATCGCTCTCGGGGGGCTGGACGAGGAGCTCGTGAAGGTCCTCACCCGCGTGCAGAACGATCTCTTCGACGTCGGGGCCGATCTGTCCACGCCCGTCGTCGAGAACCCGGAGTTCCCGCCGCTGCGCGTCGAGCAGTTCTACATCGACAAGCTGGAGGCGGACTGCGACCGCTTCCTCGACGAGCTGGAGAAGCTGCGCTCCTTCATCCTCCCCGGCGGCACGCCCGGTGCGGCACTGCTGCACCAGGCGTGCACGGTCGTACGGCGGGCGGAGCGGTCTACGTGGGCGGCGCTGGAGGCGCATGGCGAGGTGATGAACCCGCTCACGGCGACCTACCTGAACCGGCTCTCCGACCTACTGTTCATCCTTGCGCGTTCCGCCAACAAAGATGTCGGGGACGTGCTCTGGGTCCCGGGTGGGGAGCGCTGACTTCTCCGCGTAGCCGTACGGCGCCTTCTTCGGGAACACCGTGTAGCCGAGCGGGATGAGCAGGTTGATGCCGATCACGAACAGCATCCTCGACTGCCAGGTGCGCAGCGACTCGGTCTCGCCGCCGGAGCCCACGTACCAGATCGCGGCCTGGAGCAGTGCCAGGGCGACGACCGCCGCGAGAATCCACCGGCCCGCGACCTTCCACTCGTGCACCGCGCGGGCGAAGCCGTACTTCGGCGGCTTCACCGGTGGCGGGCCGCCCGCGAAGCGGTGCGCGAACTGGGCGTCCGCCCACTTGATCATGGAGTGGCCAAGGCCCACGGTGAAGCCGATGTAGACGGCGGCAAGGCCGTGCTTCCAGTCGGGCTCGGCGCCGTTCTTGAGGTCGATGGCGGTGACGGTGAACAGCAGGACTTCGAGGAGCGGCTCGCACAGCAGCAGGGCGAGGCCGGTCCTCGGCATCTTGAGCAGATAGCGCGCGGTCAGGCCCGCGGCAAGCAGCACCCAGAAGGCGACTTCACAGACGATGATGAGTGTGACGATCATGGTTCGCTCCTCTCGGTCACCGTTCCAGGCTCCCGGCGGCAGCGGCCCGGATCGTCGTCGGCGGTGACGAAACGGCACTGCATCCTTCGATGTAGCCGCGGACCGTTCCCCAGGATCAGGCGCCGGGCGCCTACGCCGTGTTGGATGGATTCATGGCCGTACGACTCCCCCGCCCGCACCGCGACGACGTGCGGATCGCGGTGGCCGGGCTGCTCGGAGGGCTCCTGCTCTGGGTCCTCGGCCTCTTCCCCCGCCCGGCGGGCGACAACGGGATCGTCCTGTGGTCCCCGGAGTGGGCGGCGCTGCTGCCGCTCGTCGTGACGGCCGGCTGCGAGCTGCTGCGCCGGACCATGCCGCGTACGGGTCTGCTCATCGGGGTCGTCATGCTGACCGTGGACACGATCACGCGGGGCAACGTGGCCACCGTCGTGCTGTTCACCGACCTCGTCTACGCGGCCGTCCTGTACGGCACCCCCGCTTCCGCCCGCCGCATCCCCTGGATCACCGGGCTGCTCACGGTGCTCGCCGCGGTGGTGCCCGTCGCGGTCTGGCAGGTGCCGGAGGCCATCCTGATCGGCGTGGGCGTCGGCGTGGTGGGACTCGCACCCGCCACCACCGGCTTGATCGTCCGCCACCACCGCGACACCGCCGCCGCCGAGCGCCTGCGCGCCGAACAGACCGCCCTGCTCGCCGAGATCGACCGCACCCAGGCCGTCACCGCCGAACGTGCCCGGATGGCAAGGGAGTTGCACGACATGGTGGCCAACCACCTGTCCGCCATCGCCATCCACTCCACGGCCGCGATCTCCCTCGACGACCCGGACACGACAAAGGACGCCCTCGGCATCATCCGGGAGAACAGCGTCGAGGGCCTGGCGGAGATGCGGCGGCTCATCGGGATACTGCGGGACTCCAGCGGTGACACCGAGCCCTCGGCCGCCCCCACCCTCGACGGACTCGGCGCACTCGTCGACACCGCCCGCGCCAACGGCCTGGACGTCACGCTCGACACCACGCACGTAAAGCTCCCCGCGCCGGTCGAGCTCGCCGCGTACCGGATCGTCCAGGAGTCCCTGACCAACGCCCTCAAGCACGCCTCTCCCGGCCGGGTCACCGTGACGCTCGCCCAGCAGGACAGCACCCTGAGCCTGCGGGTGACCAGCCCGTACGGCGACCGCGACGGCCCGCGCGCCCCCGGCTCGGGCGCCGGTCTCGTCGGCATGCGGGAGCGGGTCGCGCTGCTGGGCGGCACCTTCGAGGCCGGGCCCGAGAGCGCGCCCGACGCGGACGTCTCACGCGACGGCAAGATCTGGACCGTACACGCCACCCTGCCGACCACTCTGGGAGGAACCGAATGATCCGCGTGCTCGTTGCCGAGGACCAGTCCGCCGTACGCGCCGGGCTCGTCCTCATTCTGCGCAGCGCGCCCGACATCGAGGTGGTCGGCGAAGCCGCGGACGGTGAGGAGGCGGTCGCGCTGGCGCGTGAACTGCGGCCCGATCTGGTCCTGATGGACGTCCAGATGCCCCGCCTCGACGGCGTCTCGGCCACCCGTCAGGTGGTCGACGGGGGCCTTGCCGACGTGCTCGTACTGACCACCTTCGACCTCGACGAGTACGTCTTCGGGGCGCTGCGCGCGGGCGCCTCCGGCTTTCTGCTGAAGAACACCGAGGCGCGCTCTCTCCTCGACGCGGTCCGCACGGTCGCGCGCGGCGAGGGGCTGATCGCGCCCGCGGTCACGCGACGCCTGATCGCCGAGTTCGCCGCCAAGCCCGTACGGGATCCAGGGCCCGACCCGGCGGTCCTGGAGTCCCTCACCCGCCGTGAACGCGAGGTGCTGTCCTGCCTGGGCGACGGGCTGTCCAACGCCGAGATCGCGGGCCGCCTGGAGATGGCCGAGGCCACGGTGAAGACCCACGTCAGCCGCCTGCTGGGGAAACTGGAGCTGCGCAGCCGGGTGCAGGCGGCGGTGCTGGCTCAGGAGTTGGGCGTGTAACAGCACCACCCTCATTGGTCTGGACCTCTTGACCTGTGGTCCAGACCTTTCTATTGTCCAGCGCACCCCCTCACACTGCCCTCATCTCCTTCACCTCCCCGAGGAGTCCCTGGATGCGCTTCGGCCTCAGAGTCAGACACAGAGCCATGGCAGGGTTCGCCACCCTGCTGCTCCCGCTCGCCGCCCTGGTCGGCCTCGCCGGCCCCGCCCAGCCCGCCACCCCGAGCTCCGCCCCGGACGCCGTGGACATCGCGACCGCTCCACCCCCGGTCCAGAAGGTCAAGCTCGGTTACTTCATCGAGTGGGGCGTCTACGGCCGCAACTACCACGTCAAGAACCTGGTGACCTCCGGCTCCGCCGCGAAGGTCACGCACATCAACTACGCCTTCGGAAACGTCGTCGACGGCAAGTGCGCGATCGGCGACTCATGGGCCGACTACGAAATGCCGATCACCGCCGACAATTCGGTGAGCGGCAAGGCCGACACCGCGGATCAGCCGCTCAAGGGCAACTTCAACCAGCTGCGCCAGCTGAAGGCCAAGTACCCGCACATCAAGATCCTCTGGTCCTTCGGCGGCTGGAGCTGGTCCGGCGGCTTCACCGAGGCGGCCAAGGACCCGGCGGCCTTCGCCCGGTCCTGCCACGACCTGGTCGAGGACCCGCGCTGGGCCGATGTCTTCGACGGCATCGACATCGACTGGGAGTACCCGAACGCCTGCGGTCTGACCTGCGACACCAGCGACGCCACGGCCTACGCGGACATGATGCGGGCCCTGCGCACCGAGTTCGGCTCGAAGTATCTGGTCACCGCCGCCGTCACGGCCGACGCCTCCCCCGGCGGCAAGATCGAGGCCGCCGACTACGCGGGCGCCGCGCGGTACCTCAACTGGTACAACGTGATGACGTACGACTTCTTCGGCGCCTGGGCGGCGAACGGCCCCACTGCCCCGCACTCCGCGCTCATCCCCTACAACGGCATTCCGCAGAAGGGCTTCACCAGCGCCGAGGCCATCGCCAAGTACAAGTCGCTCGGCGTGCCCGCGAAGAAGCTGCTGCTCGGCATCGGCTTCTACGGCCGTGGCTGGACCGGCGTCACACAGCCCGCGCCGGGCGGTACGGCGACGGGGGCGGCCCCGGGCACGTACGAGGCGGGCTTCGAGGACTACAAGGTCCTCAAGACGTCCTGCCCGGCCACTGGCACGGTCGGCGGCACGGCATACGCGCACTGCGGCAGCGAGTGGTGGTCCTACGACACCCCGGCGACGATCCTCGGCAAGATGAGCTGGGCCAAGAAACAGGGCCTGGGCGGCGCGTTCTTCTGGGAGTTCAGCGGTGACACCAGCAACGGCGAGCTGGTGAAGGCGATCAACAACGGCCTCAGGTAACTACCTAGGCCACATTGACGCGCTGTCCGGGCGGAGCCGCCTCCAGCCACGCCAGGAACCCGGTCAGCGCGTCCTCGCTCATCGCCAGCTCAAGGCGCGTACCCCGGTGGAGACAGGCGAGCACGATCGCGTCGGAGAGCAGCGCCAGCTCCTCCTCGCCTTCTGGGGCGCGGCGGCCTGCCACCTCGATCGACGAGCGTTCCAGGATGCGGCGCGGGCGAGGGGCGTAGGAGAAGACGCGGAACCATTCGATGCGGTCGCCGCTGTAGCGGGCGATGCCGTAGCCCCAGCCTTTGCCGCTGGTGTCGCTCTTCTCGGCGGTGTTCCAGCGGAGGCTGCAGTCGAAGGTGCCGCCGGAACGCTGGATCACTCTGCGGCGCACACCGAAGGCGAAGAGTCCGGCGGCCACCAGAAGGATTACCAAGCCGCACACAGTCAGAGCGAGGACCATCGACACCGACCTCCTCGTCTCCTAGGTAACGGAAAAGGAAAAAGCACCCGCATTGCCGCAGCCGCGACCCGGTCCGGAGAAGGCTCCGGTCCTGGCCGCGGCTGAGTCATGTCCAGTGGCGCGCTGGGTTCAGCGTGCCGCCACCGCTCGCAGTCGGACGTCCGCGCGACGCTCGGCGGACTCGTCGCCCTCCGCCTTCGCGCGCTCGAGCTCCCGCTCCGCGCTCTGGACATCGATCTCGTCCGCCAGCTCGGCGATCTCGGCCAGTAGCGACAGCTTGTTGTCCGCGAACGAGATGAAACCGCCGTGCACCGCAGCGACGACCGTTCCACCATCACTCGTACGGATGGTCACCGGGCCCGACTCCAGCACACCGAGCAGCGGCTGGTGACCGGGCATGACGCCGATGTCGCCGGACGTGGTACGCGCGACGACCAGGGTGGCCTCGCCGGACCAGACACTGCGGTCCGCGGCGACGAGCTCGACATGCAGCTCAGCAGCCAAGGTGGGCTCCTCGGGTCACCACCCGGCGGTTGCTGCCGGGTGTTGGAAGTAAGTCTAGTAGGGCTCCGCATGTCAAAAGTGCGGGGTCCCCACCCAGCACTCGGCTGGGGGTCCGGGGGTTATCTCCCGGGTAATGCTGCGTAGGCGTACGAAGAAGGGCGGGACGCACCCCGCGAGGCGGCCCCGCCCCCCTTCATGAACACGAAGTTCAGGAGACGCCGAGCTCCTTGGCCTTGGCCTTGAGGTCCTCCAGGCCACCGCACATGAAGAACGCCTGCTCCGGGAAGTGGTCGTACTCACCGTCGCAGATCGAGTTGAACGCGGAGATCGACTCGTCGAGCGGCACGTCCGAACCGTCCAGGCCGGTGAACTGCTTGGCGGCGTGGGTGTTCTGCGACAGGAAGCGCTCCACGCGACGGGCACGGTGGACGACGAGCTTGTCCTCCTCGCCGAGCTCGTCGATACCGAGGATCGCGATGATGTCCTGGAGGTCCTTGTTCTTCTGCAGGATCGTCTTGACGCGCATGGCGCAGTCGTAGTGCTCCTGCGAGATGTAACGCGGGTCCAGGATGCGGGACGTGGAGTCCAGCGGGTCCACGGCCGGGTAGATGCCCTTCTCCGAGATCGGACGGGAGAGCACCGTCGTCGCGTCGAGGTGGGCGAAGGTGGTGGCCGGGGCCGGGTCGGTCAGGTCGTCCGCGGGGACGTAGATCGCCTGCATCGAGGTGATCGAGTGACCACGGGTCGAGGTGATGCGCTCCTGGAGCTGGCCCATCTCGTCCGCGAGGTTGGGCTGGTAGCCCACCGCGGACGGCATGCGGCCGAGCAGGGTCGACACCTCGGAACCGGCCTGGGTGAAGCGGAAGATGTTGTCGATGAAGAACAGCACGTCCTGCTTCTGCACATCGCGGAAGTACTCCGCCATGGTCAGACCGGCCAGGGCCACGCGCAGACGGGTGCCCGGGGGCTCGTCCATCTGACCGAAGACCAGCGCGGTCTTGTCCAGCACGCCGGACTCGGTCATCTCGTCGATGAGGTCGTTGCCCTCACGGGTGCGCTCACCGACGCCGGCGAACACGGAAACGCCCTCGTGCAGCTTGGCCACACGCATGATCATTTCCTGGATCAGCACGGTCTTGCCGACACCGGCACCACCGAACAGACCGATCTTGCCGCCTCGTACGTACGGGGTGAGAAGGTCGACGACCTTCAGGCCCGTCTCGAACATCTCGGTCTTCGACTCGAGCTGGTCGAAGGCCGGGGCCTTGCGGTGGATCGGCCAGCGCTCGCCCTCGAACCGCTCGTCGGAGTTCAGCACCTCACCGAGGGTGTTGAACACCTTGCCCTTGGTGAAGTCACCGACCGGGACGGTGATACCCGTGCCGGTGTCGGTGACCGGGGCCTGGCGGACCAGACCGTCGGTGGGCTGCATGGAGATCGTACGGACCAGTCCGTCACCCAGGTGCTGGGCGACCTCCAG
Source organism: Streptomyces flaveus (assembly GCF_014647675.1). Taxonomy (GTDB): domain Bacteria; phylum Actinomycetota; class Actinomycetes; order Streptomycetales; family Streptomycetaceae; genus Streptomyces; species Streptomyces flaveus. Next base: position 378,836 of record NZ_BMPQ01000002.1, read on the forward strand.
GGTCAGGATCTTCTTCTTGCCGGCCTCGGCCGGGTCGGCCACCTCGACGTGAAGGGCGTTGTAGATCTCCGGCATGGCGTCGACGGGGAACTCCACGTCGACGACCGGGCCGATCACCCGGGCGACGCGGCCCGTGGCAACGGCCGTCTCAACTGTCGTCGTCATTACTTGTCACTCCCCGCGGTCGCGTCGGCCAGGGCGCTGGCGCCACCGACGATCTCGCTGATTTCCTGGGTGATGTCGGCCTGGCGGGCCGCGTTGGCAAGCCGGGTGAGGTTCTCGATGAGATCCCCGGCGTTGTCGGTCGCCGACTTCATCGCGCGGCGCGTGGCGGCGTGCTTGGAGGCAGCCGACTGGAGCAGCGCGTTGTAGATACGGCTCTCGACGTAGCGCGGCAGCAGGGCGTCGAGGACGTCCTCCGCCGACGGCTCGAAGTCGTACAGCGGAAGGATCTCGCCCTTGGTCTGCGACTCCTCCGCCACTTCCTTCAGGCTGAGCGGCAGCAGGCGGCTGTCGACCGCCGTCTGCGTCATCATCGAGACGAACTCGGTGTAGACGATGTGGAGTTCGTCCACGCCGCCGTCCGCCGTCTCCTTCTCGATGGCCTCGATCAACGGGGCCGCGATCTTCTTCGCGTCCCCGTACGAGGGCGCGTCGGTGAAGCCGGTCCACTGCTCCGAGATCTTGCGCTCACGGAAGTTGTAGTGGGCGACACCGCGGCGGCCGACGATGTAGATGTCGACCTCCTTGCCCTCGCGCTCGAGACGGGCGGTCAGCTGCTCCGCCGCCTTGATGGCGTTGGAGTTGAAGGCGCCGGCCAGGCCGCGGTCGCTCGTGAGGAGCAGTACCGCGGCGCGGGTCGGGTTCTCCGCCTCCGTGGTCAGCGGGTGCTTGGTGTTCGAGCCGGTGCCGACCGCCGTGACCGCGCGCGTGAGCTCGGTCGCGTACGGCGTGGAGGCCGCCACCTTGCGCTGCGCCTTGACGACACGCGAGGCGGCGATCATCTCCATCGCCTTGGTGATCTTCTTGGTCGCGGTGACGGATTTGATGCGACGCTTGTAGACCCGGAGCTGGGCTCCCATGAGTCAGGTCCCTTCCGTCGTCACTTGCCCGCAGCGGCAGGGGTGTCCTCGCCGAGCAGCTTGCCGTCCGAGGTCTCGAACTGCTTCTTGAACTCCGCGACGGCGTCACTCATGGCCGTGATCGTGTCGTCCGACATCTTGCCGCCCTCCTTGATGGAGGTCAGCAGGCCCTGCTCCTTGCGGTGCAGGTACTCGAGCAGCTCCTTCTCGAAGCGGCGGATGTCGGCGACCGGCACCTCGTCCATCCTGCCGGTGGTGCCGGCCCAGATGGAGACGACCTGGTCCTCGGTGGCCATCGGCTGGTACTGCGGCTGCTTGAGCAGCTCGACCATCCGCTGACCGCGCTCCAGCTGCGCCTTCGACGCGGAGTCCAGGTCGGAACCGAAGGCGGCGAAGGCCTCCAGCTCACGGAACTGGGCGAGGTCGACGCGGAGCCGCCCGGAGACCTGGCGGATCGCCTTGTGCTGGGCGGAGCCACCGACTCGGGAGACGGAGATACCGACGTTCAGCGCGGGGCGCTGACCGGCGTTGAACAGGTCCGACTCCAGGAAGCACTGGCCGTCGGTGATGGAGATGACGTTGGTCGGGATGAACGCCGAGACGTCGTTGGCCTTCGTCTCGACGATCGGCAGACCGGTCATCGAGCCCTTGCCCATGTCGTCGGAGAGCTTCGCGCAGCGCTCCAGCAGACGGGAGTGCAGGTAGAAGACGTCACCGGGGTAGGCCTCACGCCCCGGCGGACGGCGCAGCAGCAGGGACACGGCGCGGTAGGCGTCGGCCTGCTTCGAGAGGTCGTCGAAGACGATGAGGACGTGCTTGCCCTCGTACATCCACTGCTGGCCGATGGCCGAACCGGTGTACGGCGCAAGGTACTTGAAGCCGGCCGGGTCGGACGCCGGGGCGGCGACGATGGTCGTGTACTCCAGGGCGCCGGCCTCTTCGAGGGCACCACGCACGGAGGCGATGGTCGAGCCCTTCTGACCGATGGCGACGTAGATGCAGCGGACCTGCTTGTTCGGGTCGCCCGTGCGCCAGTTGTCACGCTGGTTGATGATCGTGTCGACGGCCAGCGCGGTCTTGCCGGTCTGCCGGTCACCGATGATCAGCTGACGCTGGCCACGGCCGATCGGGGTCATCGTGTCGACAGCCTTGTAGCCGGTCTCCATCGGCTCGTGCACCGACTTACGGACCATGACGCCCGGAGCCTGCAGCTCCAGGGCGCGGCGGCCTGACGTCTCGATCTCGCCGAGGCCGTCGATCGGGGCGCCGAGCGGGTCGACGACGCGGCCGAGGTAACCCTCGCCCACGGCGACCGACAGGACCTCGCCGGTACGGCTGACCGGCTGGCCCTCCTCGATGCCGTTGAACTCACCGAGGACAACGCAGCCGATCTCGCGCTCTTCGAGGTTGAGCGCGAGGCCGAGGGTGCCGTCCTCGAACTTCAGCAGTTCGTTGGCCATGGCCGAGGGCAGGCCCTCGACCTTCGCGATGCCGTCGCCGGCAAGGGTGACCGTACCGACCTCCTCGCGCGAGGCCGCGTCCGGCTTGTACGCCTGGACAAAGTTCTCCAGCGCGTCCCGGATCTCCTCCGGCCGGATCGTGAGCTCCGCCATCTGGGTTCCCTGCTCTCCTTGTTGGGCCCGAAGTTTCAACTTGGGGGTCTGGGGGCGACCCCCAGGAATCCTCTGCACGGCCCAACCAGGGCCGTAGTACTGCCTGTCTTCGTACGTGCGTGATTGGTACGTGTATTGAGTTGCTGTCAGCCCGCCATGCGGCGAGTGGCGTCCTCGAGCCGGTCCGCGATGGAGCCGTTGATGACCTCGTCGCCCACCTGCACCCGGATCCCTCCGACGACCTCGGGGTCGACATCGAGATTGAGGTGCATCGGACGCCCGTAGAGCTTCGCGAGGGCGGCACCCAGGCGCCGCTTCTGCGGGTCGCTCAGCGGGACCGCCGAGGTGACGATGGCGACCATGCGGTCTCGGCGCTCGGCAGCGAGCTTGGACAGGGACTCGAGTCCCGCCTCCAGGCTACGTCCCCGCGGCGCGGTCACAAGGCGCGTGACCAACCGCTCGGTCCCGGCCTTGGCCCGGCCGCCGAGCAGGCTGCGCAGCAGCTCGGTCTTGGCGGCGGTGCCGGCGGCGCGGTTCGTCAGCGCGGCACGCAGCTCGGTGTTGGAGGAGACGATCCGGCCGAACCGGAACAGCTCGTCCTCCACCTCGTCGAGCGTGCCCGCCTGCTGGGCCGCGGTGAGGTCGGCCGTGTTGGCCAGCTCCTCGATCGCGTCCACCAGGTTGCGCGGCTGCGACCAGCGGGAGCGCACCATGCCGGACACCAGGTCGACGGTGGTCCCGCCGACCTGGCCGCCGAACAGCCGTCCGGCCAGCTCGGCCTTCGCCTCGCCGGGCTGCGCCGGGTCGGTGAGGACCCGACGCAGGCTGATCTCGCGGTCGAGCAGCGCGGTGACGGCGGCCAGCTCGTCGGCGAGCGCGAGCGCGTCCACGGACGTGTTGTCCGTCAGCGCGTCGAGACGCTCACGTGCGGCAGCGGTTGCCTCGCGGCTCGCTCCGTGCGCTGTCATCGAGCCGCCTCGGCCTTCTCCTCGAGCTCGTCGAGGAAGCGGTCGATGGTGCGGCTCTGCCGGGCGTGGTCCTCGAGGGACTCGCCCACGAGCTTGCCGGCCAGGTCGGTGGCGAGCTTGCCCACGTCCTGCCGCAGCGCGGACGCCGCGGCCTTGCGGTCGGCCTCGATCTGGGTGTGACCGGCGGCGATGATTTCCTCACGCTGCCGCTGGCCTTCCGCGCGCATCTCGGCGATGAGCGTGGCGCCCTGCTCCTGCGCCTCCTGGCGCAGCCGCGCGGCCTCGTGCCGGGCCTCGGCGAGCTGGGCCTTGTACTGCTCCAGCACGCTCTGGGCCTCGGTCTTCATGGCGTCGGCCTCTTCGATGCCGCCTTCGATCGCCGCGCGGCGCTCTTCCAGAACCTTGTTGATGTTCGGGAGGAGCTTCTTCCAGAAGAAGAAGAACACGATGGCGAAGGCGATGGTGCCGACGAGCAGCTCGGGACCCGGAGGCATGAGCGGGTTCTGCTCACTCTCGGTCGCCAGCTGTACGAGATTGGCGATCACATCAGTGCCTTTCGTCGAAACGTGTCGGTGAGCAAAAATTACTGACCGAACACGAACGGCATGACGATGCCGATGAGGGCGAGCGCCTCACAGAACGCGAAGCCGAGGATCTGGTTGGCACGGATCAGGCCGGCCGCCTCGGGCTGGCGAGCGAGGGCCTGGGTGCCGTTACCGAAGATGATGCCGACGCCGATACCGGGGCCGATGGCGGAGAGGCCGTAGCCGATGGAGCCGAGCGAACCGGAGACAGCGGCGAGGGTCTCAGTGGCAGCCATGCTGATTCTTCCTTCTCTTTCATGGACCGGCGGGGGTTGGCCACCGGACGTTCTATGGGACTTGCGGGGGCGGGACAGGCTCAGTGGTGCTCGGCCAGAGCGCCCTGGATGTACGTGCAGGCGAGGAGTACGAAGACGTACGCCTGGACAGCCTGCACGAAAAGCTCGAAGCCGATCATGGCGATGGTCATCACGAAGGAGACACCGGCCGCCGGGATCATCCAACTGTTCAGCAGATACCAGGAGGCGACCGTGAACATGACCAGCATCAGGTGCCCGGCGAACATGTTGGCGAACAGTCGCACCGCGTGCGTGAACGGCCGGACGAGCAGGTTCGAGAAGAACTCGATGACCATCACGAGCGGCAGCACCGGGCCGAGCGACTTGTCGTAGCCGGTGATGTTCTTGAAGAACCCGACGAAGCCGTGCCGCTTGAAGGTCAGCGAAACCCAGGTGACGTACACGATCGCGGCGAGGACCGCCGGGAAGGCGATGATCGACGACACCGGGAACTGCGCGAGCGGGATCACGGACCAGATGTTCATGATCCAGATGAAGAAGAACAGCGAGACCATCAGGGGGACGTACTTCTCGCCCTCCTTCTTGCCGAGGGTCTCGTACACGATGCCGCGGCGGACGAAGTCGTACCCGGCCTCGCCGACCATCTGCAGCTTGCCCGGAACCACCTTGGCCTTGCCGAAGGCCAGCGTGAAGAAGGTGATCACGAGGCCGGTGGTGATGAGGGCGAGCAACATCACCTTGTTGAACTCGAACCCCCCGACCGTGGCGATCGGCTTGAAGAGGAACGAGTGCAGGCCCGGAGCCGGGAAGCCGCAGCCGTTGTCGGACATGATCCGACAGCTCCAGTCAAAGGCGAGCTGGGTCTGTTCAGCACTCACCACGGGCTCCTTCGGCGTGACGCATAGGTACGGCAACCTCGTTGTGTCGGCGCGGCGCGCAGCCGCGGTTCGGCACTGGACTGGTGTTACGGATGTGGGGGCGGCTGTGGGGCATTGAGCCTCGCGCTAGAGCAGGCGTCAGCTCGGATGCCCGCGCCCGCGATGCCGCAGTTGGCACCGGACGATAGCAGGGCCTCGCGCGAGTCCTTATACCGGCCCTACCTCTCACGACGACGACCCGGACTTCTCGTTCTTCTCGTCCTTCGCGGCTTCAGGATCGACGTAGAAGATCTTGGCCTTCATGTGTGCACGCGCCTGCGCCGCCATCCATACGACGGTCGCCACGACGAGGCCGATCGCGAAGGTCTGCGGATCGAAGGCAGTGGTGTCTTTGAACAGGCCCACGAACATCAGGAGCAACAGGAGCTGAGCCACGTACAGCATCATGCCCATCGCTTGGAAGAGGTGCGGAAGCGATTTGGCAGTGCGCTGCAGAACGTACAGACCGATTCCCATGAAGAGGATCGCCAGCAGTACGCCGACAACAGCACCCAGCGCTCCCTTACCCCCCGCAACCACCCCGCTGACAACAGCGGCAATCGCGCCGACGGCAGCCGTGGGCACGGCGGCCTGAAGGAGAATCCGGGCGTCATTGGACGGCATGGCGGCAGCTCCGCTTACTAAGGGGGCAGGGTGTCGTCATGGACGAGCGTAGTCCCGGGTGGGGAGGGAACCTCACGCCAATGGGCCGTCGCACTGCGGCCCTTCGACTCATCCCCGAGCTTCGTGAACCGTATCACAAACTATTTGATGAGGTCTTTACCTGATTGGTGTGCTCGGCGTCACACATGAGAGTGAACCTGCCCGTCTGTGCACTCGTGCCGCCGAGTTTGTCTGCTATAGGGGCGGTTTGCGGAAGCGTCAGTGGGACGATCCGGCCTTGCGCCGGTCCAGAACGCGCGAACGACGGCCGACAGCCGTCGAACCGTTGACACCTGAGACGCCCGCGGTGACCGGAGCGTGACGTTCCTCGCCGGTCTCGCCGGACTCAGTGGCCTCACCGAGCTCGCCGGACGCGCCACTCGTGGCACCCGCGTACGCGACCGCAGGCGCCCCCTGCACGGCCTCCTCGGCCACCTCCTCCGCGAGCCGGTCACGGCGGCGGTAACGCGGCGGCACGAAGCGCTCGGCCCAAGCCGGCGTACGCGGTGTGAAGCGCGGCAGCAGGAGCAGCACCAGACCCACCGCGCTGAGGAACATGATGCCGAGCACGATCCACATGGCCCCCGAGTTCACCGAGTACCCGAGGGCCCCGAAGGCGACCAGGGCCGACCAGAAGTACATGATGAGCACGGCCCGGCTGTGCGAGTGCCCGATGTCCAGCAGGCGGTGGTGCAGATGCCCGCGGTCGGCGGCGAACGGGGACTGTCCGCGCCAGGTGCGCCGCACGATGGCGAGCACCAGGTCGGCGGCCGGTACCGCGATGATCGTCAGCGGTAGCAGCAGCGGGATGTAGACGGGCACCGTCTGGTGCACGGCCTCCTTCTCGGACCCGGCGAAGAGGTTCATCGCGTCGGGGTCGACCTGCCCGGTGATGGAGATGGCGCCGGCCGCGAGTACGAGGCCGATGAGCATCGAGCCCGAGTCGCCCATGAAGATGCGGGCGGGATGCATGTTGTGCGGCAGGAAGCCGAGACACATGCCGATGAGGATCGCGGAGAAGAGGGTCGCGGGGGCGGCGGACTCGAGCCCGTACCCGTACCAGATGCGGTAGGCGTACATGAAGAACGCCGCGGAGGCGATACACACCATGCCCGCGGCGAGGCCGTCCAGACCGTCGGCGAAGTTCACGGCGTTGATGGTGATGACGACGAGCGCGACGGTCAGCAGCGTGCCCTGCCACTGGGTCAGCGAGACCGAGCCGACGCCCGGCACCGGCAGCCACAGAATCGTCAGACCCTGCATCACCATGACACCGGCGGCGATCATCTGGCCGCCGAGCTTGATGAGGGCGTCGATCTCGAACTTGTCGTCCAGGACGCCGATCAGCCAGATCAGCGCGGCCCCGGACAGCAGCGCTCTCGGCTCGTTGGAGTTCTCGAAGACCTCACTGAGGTTCGTCAGATGGTCGGCGACCAGCAGGCCGGCGCACAGTCCGAAGAACATCGCGATCCCGCCGAGCCGCGGCGTGGGTTCCCGGTGCACATCACGTGCCCGGATCTCCGGCATCGCTCCGGCCACGATCGCGAACTTCCGCACCGGCCCGGTCAGCAGGTACGTCACCGCGGCCGTGACGAGGAGCGTCAGGAGGTATTCACGCACAGGCATTCCCCACAGGTCTCGCTGGCCATCTCAGCCCCACACCCTAGCTTTCAGCGCATACGGTTGGGGACTTCCGGGTAGAGCCGATGGTTGCACGCGTGGCTGTGTACGGGTTCGCGCCTACCCCGCTCTAGCCCGGATACGGCGGAAATCTTCCGGCCAGGTCCCGCACTTCTTCACGCACCCGCCGGGCAGCGTGTACATCACGCAGCACGGCGGCGAACAGTACCGCGATCCGGGCCATCTCCACCTCGCCCATGCCCTGCGTGGTGACGGCGGCCGTCCCCAGGCGCAGTCCGCGCACGTCCGGGTGGGGCAGTGCGCAGGTGTCGAGGACCAGACCGGCGGCGGCAAGGCGGCCGCGGGCACTGCGGCCGTCCACGCCGAGCGGTGCCGGGTCGAAGGTCAGCAGGTGGGTGTCGGTGCCGCCCGTGGTGACGGCGAGGCCCTCGGCGGTCAGCCCCGCCGCGAGCGCCTGGGCGTTGGCGACCACCTGATGGGCGTACGCCGTGAAGGCCGGCGTGGCCGCCTCGCCGAACGCGACGGCCTTGGCGGCGATCGTGTGCATCTGGGCGCCGCCCTGGGTGAACGGGAAGACGGCCCGGTCGACGCGCTCGGCCAGTTCCGTGCCGCACAGCAGCATGCCGCCGCGGGGGCCGCGCAGCACCTTGTGCGTGGTGGCGCAGACGACGTCGGCGTACGGCACGGGGCTGGGCGCCGCTCCCCCGGCGACGAGGCCGATGGGGTGGGCGGCGTCGGCGATGAGATAGGCGCCCACCTCGTCCGCCACGGCCCTGAAGGCGGCGTAGTCGATGTGCCGCGGGTAGGAGATGGAGCCGCACACGATGGCTTTCGGGCGGTGGGTCCGGGCGAGCGAGCGCACCTGCTCGTAGTCGATGAGGCCGCTCTCCGGGTCGACGCCGTAGCCGACGAAGTCGAACCAGCGGCCGGAGAAGTTTGCGGGTGAGCCGTGGGTGAGGTGGCCGCCGTGCGGGAGGCCAAGGGCGAGGACGGTGTCGCCGGGGCGCAGCAGGGCGGCGTATGCGGCGAGTACGGCCGAAGAGCCGGAGTGGGACTGCACGTTGGCGTGCTCGGCGCCGAAGAGGACCTTGGCGCGCTCGACGGCGAGGCGTTCGGCCACGTCGACGAGTTCGCATCCGCCGTGGTGGCGGGCGCCGGGGTAGCCCTCGGCGTACTTGTTCGCGAGCGGTGAGCCGAGGGCGGCCAGCACGGCGGGGGAGGTGAAGTTCTCGGCGGCGATCAGCTGAAGCGTCGTCGACTGCCGGTCCAGTTCCCCGAGGAGGATCTCGGCCAGCTCGGGATCCTGCCGAGCGAGCACGTCGGCGGGCAGCAGGCCGTCAAGCGTATGTGTGACCACCATCGTGGACTCCGGACCGGCAACCCCGTACGGGGCGACCTGATATCGGTGGGAAAGTACGTCCAATGTAGAACCGCGTCCCCTGCTGCGCCCGTTGTTACGCCCGACCCGGGGACCCCCGGGAGCGGTCAGGTGCGGGCCGGTACGCCCGTCAGCGCGGTCACCACCGGATCGATCGCCTGCTGGATCTCGTCCCCCACCGAGCGGAAGAACGGCAACGGTGCCCCGTACGGGTCGTACACCTCGTCGGCCTCCACCGTCGGGGCCAGGAGCCACCCGCGTAGAGCTGCCGCGGCGCGGACCAGGGCTCGTGCGCGCGCGACCACACCGTCCTCCAGGGGAGGCAGGGTTGCCGGGTCTATGGCCTTCACCAGGCGGGTGAACTCCTTGAGGGTGAAGGTGCGCAGGCCCGCGGAGTGGCCCATGGAGATGACCTGGGCCCGGTGGTCGCGGGTGGCCGTCAGGACCAGGTCCGCTCTGATGACGTGTTCGTCCAGCAGCTCCCGGCCGACGAAGCCGGAGGCGTCCGCGCCGAAGTCGGCGAGGACCGCTTCCGCGTTGGCCTCCATGGGGGCGCCCTCGTGGCCCCAGGTGCCGGCGCTCTCCACGATCAGGCCGCCCCACAGCGGGTCGCCGAGGCGGTCCGCCAGGGCATGGCGGGTCAGCCGCTCGGTGATCGGCGAGCGGCATACGTTGCCGGTGCTGACGTGGAGGATGCGGAAGGTGTCCCGGGGTAGCCCTGTGAAGGTCCCCGTATCGTCCCCGTTGCCTATGCCACGCCCCGCGTCAGGGGCCGTCAATTCGCCACCTCGAGGTCGGGTACCACCTTGCGCAGCTCCTCGGCCGACAGTGCGCCCGCGCGCAGCAGGACCGGAACCTTGCCGGTGACGTCGACGATCGAGGAGGGGACGTTGCCGGGGGTGGGCCCGCCGTCCAGGTAGACCGAGACGGAGTCGCCGAGCATCTCCTGCGCGGCGTCGCAGTCCTCCGGCGCCGGATGGCCGGTCAGGTTCGCCGAGGACACGCCCATGGGACCGACCTCGGTCAGCAGCTCGATGGCGACCGGGTGCAGCGGCATGCGCACGGCGACGGTGCCACGGGTGTCCCCCAAGTCCCACTGGAGGGACGGCTGGTGCTTGGCGACCAGGGTCAGCGCGCCCGGCCAGAATGCGTCGACGAGCTCCCACGCCATCTCGGAGAAGTCGGTGACGAGGCCGTGCAGGGTGTTCGGGGAGCCGATGAGGACAGGGGTGGGCATGTTGCGCCCACGGCCCTTGGCCTCCAGCAGATCGGACACGGCCTCCGAGCTGAACGCGTCGGCGCCGATGCCGTACACGGTGTCGGTGGGCAGCACGACGAGCTCGCCCCGGCGTACGGCGGACGCGGCTTCGCGCAGACCTGTGGAGCGGTCGGTCGCGTCGTTGGTGTCGTATCGCCGTGCCATTTAGCGAGCCTCCTCGTACACGTACTGCTGGCTTGAAGTCTTCGAACAAGGCGTGCCGAACGCAATGCCGCGCGCCGAGTTCACGGCATCGCCCTGCGGGCCGTGGCGAACCGCGGCCGGTTGTTGAGGTCGGGGTGGTCGGCGGCGTCGGCCCAGCCCCGCTCCTCGGTGAAGATCCACGGCACATGCCCGCCCTGGGTGTCGGCGTGCTCGACGACGACGACACCGCCGGGCCGCAGCAGCCGGTGCGCGGTGCGCTCAAGGCCACGGATGAGGTCGAGTCCGTCCTCGCCCGAGAACAGGGCGAGTTGAGGATCGTAGTCCCGCGCCTCGGGCTGTACGTACTCCCATTCGGTGAGCGGGATGTACGGAGGGTTGGAGATGACGAGGTCCACCTGGCCGTCGAGGTCGCGGAAGGCGTCCCGGGCGTCTCCCTGGCGCAGCTCGACCCTGGATCCCTCGACGTTCTTGCGCGTCCACCGGAGCGCGTCCTCGGACAGCTCCACGGCGTGTACGCGGGAGCGCGGCACCTCCTGCGCCATGGCGAGCGCGATCGCCCCGGACCCCGTACAGAGGTCGACGATGAGCGGTTCGACGACGTCCATCGCGCGTACGGCGTCTATGGCCCAGCCGACGACGGACTCGGTCTCCGGGCGCGGCACGAACACCCCTGGCCCGACCTGGAGTTCCGTGTACCGGAAGAAGGCCCGCCCGGTGATGTGCTGGAGCGGTTCGCGAGCCTCTCGGCGGGCGATGACCTCCCAGTAGCGGGCGTCGAAGTCGGCGTCCTTGACCGAGTGCAGCTCGCCCCGCTTCACGCCGTGCACGAAGGCGGCGAGCTCCTCCGCGTCATTGCGCGGTGAGGGCACGCCGGCGTCGGCAAGGCGCTGGGTGGCCTGGGCCACTTCCGCGAGCAGCACGCTGCGGGGGTTCGGGGGCCGCCCCCCAAAATGTTGCTGCACGCTGGTCCTCCGGGGCTGAGCTGTTGTCTTGTCGCTGTTGCGCGGCGTTACGAGGCGCTACGGGGCTTTATGCGGCGGCGAGCTTCGCGGCCGAGTCCGCGTCCACACAGGCCTGGATCACCGCGTCGAGGTCGCCGTCGAGCACCTGGTCCAAGTTGTACGCCTTGAAGCCGACGCGGTGGTCCGAGATGCGGTTCTCCGGATAGTTGTACGTTCGGATCTTCTCGGAGCGGTCGACGGTACGGACCTGGCTGCGCCGGGCGTCCGCCGCCTCCTTCTCCGCTTCCTCCTGGGCCGCCGCGAGGAGCCTGGAGCGCAGAATACGCATCGCTTGCTCCTTGTTCTGCAACTGGCTCTTCTCGTTCTGGCAGGAGGCGACGACTCCGGTGGGAATGTGCGTGATGCGCACCGCGGAGTCGGTGGTGTTGACGGACTGGCCGCCGGGGCCCGAGGAGCGGTAGACGTCGATCCGCAGGTCGTTGGGGTTGATCTCGACGTCGATCTCCTCGGCCTCCGGGGTCACGAGGACACCGGCCGCGGAGGTGTGGATCCGGCCCTGGGACTCGGTCGAGGGCACGCGCTGCACGCGGTGCACCCCGCCCTCGTACTTCATGCGGGCCCAGACACCCTGGCCGGGCTCGGTGGCGCCCTGGCCGCCCTTGGTCTTCACGGCGACCTGGACGTCCTTGTAGCCGCCGAGCTCGGACTCGGTGGCGTCGATGATCTCGGTCTTCCAGCCGATGCGCTCCGCGTACCGCAGGTACATGCGCAGCAGGTCGCCCGCGAACAGCGCGGACTCGTCGCCTCCGGCGCCGGCCTTGATCTCGAGGATGACGTCCTTGTCGTCGTTGGGGTCACGCGGGACCAGCAGCAGCCGCAGCTTTTCGGTGAGCTCCTCGCGCTGCTTCTCCAGCTCCTTGACCTCGGCCGCGAACTCCGGGTCGTCGGCGCCGAGCTCACGGGCCGTCCCGATGTCGTCGCCGGTCTGCTTCCAGGAGCGGTACGTCGCGATGATGGGGGTCAGCTCGAAATAGCGCTTGTTGAGCTTGCGCGCGTTCGCCTGGTCCGCGTGGACCGACGGGTCGGCGAGCCTTTTCTCAAGATCGGCGTGCTCGCCGATCAGTTCCTCGACCGCCTCGAACATCTCCGGCTCCAATGACGTACGTGAAAACAGGGGCTGCACCATCGCAAAGCGCCGGTCCCGAAGTCCCCTTTGCGGGGACAACGAGGACCGGCGCTGTGAGGTCGCTACTTCTTGGCAGCGGCAGCCTTGCCGAAGCGGGCCTCGAAGCGGGCCACACGGCCACCGGTGTCGAGGATCTTCTGCTTGCCCGTGTAGAACGGGTGGCACTCGGAGCAGACCTCGGCACGGATGCTGCCGCTGGAGATCGTGCTACGGGTGGTGAACGACGCGCCGCAGGTGCAGCTGACCTGCGTCTCGACGTACTCGGGGTGGATGTCGCGCTTCAAGGTGTCTCCTAGTTTCGGGAGGGCACCGGGTCGCTGCCGCGGGCTGCGGAGCGTGAACCGGGGCCGACGTACCAGTCTGCCAGCACTGGCGCTATCCCCCAAAACCGGGGGCTCGGGTTGTCTATTCCCTGACGGCGGAGGGGTGGGTTCGCAAGACGGGGTGCCGGGTTATCGCCGTGGGCGTCTGCGGGTCCGTCGTGGCTGGTCGCGCAGTTCCCCGCGCCCCTTACGGGGCCGCTGGTCGCGCCCCTACGCGGCGCCTACGACGCTCTTTGCCTTTCCCGTCGCCGTGCCTTCTGTGGCCGTCTTCGGGATGGGGCGGTCGTTCTTCAGGGCCTTCCACACCAGGTCGGCCTTGGACTTGACCATGAGGACCCGGTTGCCGTCGGCCGGGTCGTACTGGACCGGCATCGTCACCATCGTCATGTTCGAGGAGCCGATGCCCTTGAGTCCGCCCGCGAACGAGGCCAGGTCCTGGGGCGAGTCGAGGTCGGAGTCGGTGGTGACGGCGTTCGTCGCGGTGTCCGCGAGGTCCCACAGCTTCTTCGGGCTGGTCAGTACGCCGACCTGCTTGACCTGCTCGACCAGCGCCTTGATGAACGCCTGCTGGAGCTGGATGCGGCCGAGGTCGGAGCCGTCGCCGACGCCGTGCCGGGTGCGGACCAGGCCGAGGGCCTGCTCGCCGGTGAGCTGGTGGGTGCCGGCCTTGAGGTCCAGGTGGCTGTCAGGGTCGGATATGTCCTCGGCCGTGGTGACCTTGACGCCGCCGAGGTCGTCGATGAGCTTCTGGAAGCCGCTGAAGTCGACCTCTATGTAGTGGTCCATGCGGATGCCGGTCATCGACTCGACGGTCTTCACCGCGCAGGCGGCGCCGCCGGTGGAGTACGCGGAGTTGAACATCGCGCTGGACGCACCCTCGTGCGTGTCGCCCTCGGTGTCGGTGCACTCGGGACGCTCCACGAGAGTGTCGCGGGGTATGGAGACCACGCTGGCCTTCTTGTGGCCCTTGTAGACGTGCACGATCATCGCCGTGTCCGAACGGGCCGAACCGTCGTCGATGCCGCCGCCCAGCTTCTTGTTACTGCCGGAGCGGGTGTCGGAGCCGAGTACGAGGATGTCCTGCGAGCCATTGTCGACGTCCAGGGGCCGGTCGGTACCGAGGGCCTGGTTGATGTCGACGCTGTTGAGGTTGTTGTTGAGCTTGAAGTACACGTAGCCGAGTCCGGTGCCGCCCAGGACCACGACGCCCGCCGCGGCCCAGGCCGTGACGAGGAGGGCCTTTCCGCGTGTGCTTCGCGGCTTGCGGCGGCGGCCCTTGGCGCGGCGGCGCGGGCCGGTGGGTCCGGAGGCTTCCGGGTTGCCGGAATCAGGTGTGCTCTCGGCAGACATGTGCTCCTCAGTCCTCGTCCGGTCGGTTACCCCCTGTGTGCAGGGTCAGGCATGGGGTGTCAGGCATGACTGGCATGTCACGACCCGTCACGTCAGACGTTGAAACCGAAAAAAGGGTTGCACGACGCACTGTGGCCACCCTGTGGGCGAATATGAGCAATCCGTGACCTACGAGAGCGAAGTCCGCCCGTTCACCTGCGATTTCAGGCCAAGTATTGGTCCTGTTCGCAGTGGGTGGCGGTCTTCACACGTGTGGCGAAGGTCTCGCCGGGTGCCCTTCATGGCCGTACAGGCGCGACGCAAAGGGCCGCCCCCGTCACGTGCGTGACGGGGGCGGCCCTCAGAAAACTGATGCAGGAAAACTGACGTCAGTCGCCGTTGCCCGGCATCGGCGTCGTCTTCTGGATCTGCAGCAGGAACTCGCCGTTCGACTTCGTCTGCTTCATCTTGTCCAGGAGCAGCTCGATCGCCTGCTGCTGGTCGAGCGCGTGCAGCACTCGGCGCAGCTTCCAGACGACGCCCAACTCGTCGTTGCCGAGCAGGATTTCTTCCTTACGGGTGCTGGACGCGTCCACGTCCACCGCCGGGAAGATGCGCTTGTCGGAGAGCTTCCGGTCGAGCTTGAGCTCCATGTTGCCGGTGCCCTTGAACTCCTCGAAGATCACCTCGTCCATGCGCGAGCCGGTCTCGACAAGCGCGGTGGCCAGGATGGTCAGCGAGCCGCCGTCCTCGATGTTGCGCGCGGCACCGAAGAAGCGCTTAGGCGGGTACAGCGCGGTCGAGTCGACACCACCGGACAGGATGCGGCCGGAAGCGGGGGCGGCGAGGTTGTACGCACGGCCCAGACGCGTGATCGAGTCGAGCAGTACGACCACGTCGTGGCCCAGCTCCACCAGGCGCTTGGCGCGCTCGATGGCCAGCTCCGCGACCGTGGTGTGGTCCTCGGCCGGGCGGTCGAAGGTCGAGGAGATGACCTCGCCCTTGACCGACCGCTGCATGTCGGTGACCTCTTCCGGACGCTCGTCGACCAGGACGACCATCAGGTGGCACTCGGGGCTGTTGACCGTGATCGCGTTGGCGATCGCCTGGAGGATCATGGTCTTGCCGGTCTTCGGCGGGGCCACGATCAGACCGCGCTGGCCCTTGCCGATCGGCGCGACCAGGTCGATGATCCGCGTCGTCAGCACCGCAGGGTCGGTCTCCAGACGGATCCGGTCCTGCGGGTACAGCGGCGTCAGCTTGTTGAACTCCGGGCGGCCACGGCCGAGTTCGGGCGCCATGCCGTTGACGGAGTCGAGCCGGACAAGCGCGTTGAACTTCTCGCGGCGCTCGCCCTCCTTCGGCTGCCGGACCGCGCCGGTGACGTGGTCGCCCTTGCGCAGACCGTTCTTGCGGACCTGGGCGAGGGAGACGTACACGTCGTTCGGACCGGGCAGGTAGCCGGACGTACGGATGAACGCGTAGTTGTCGAGGATGTCCAGGATGCCCGCGACGGGGATCAGGACGTCGTCCTCGGCGACCTGCGGCTCGGCGATCTCGTCGCGGCCACGGCGGCCACGGCGGTCCCGGTAGCGACCGCGACGGCCGCGACGGCCGCCCTCGAAGTCGTCATCGTCCTGCTGCTGACGGTCCTGCTGGCGGTCCTGACGGCCGCCGCCCTGCTGCTGGCCGCGCTGCTGCTGGCCGCCGCCCTGGCCCTGCTGGTCGTCGCCCTTGCCGCGGCCGCGCTCCCGGTCACGGCCGCCTCGGTCGCCCCGGTCACGGTCACGGCTTCCCCGGTCACGGTCGCGGCGGCCCTGACGGCCCTCGCCACCCTGGTCACCGGCGTCGGCCCTGGTCTCGCCCTGGGGCTGCGCCTGGGCGGGCGTCTCGGCCTTCGGCTCGCTCTTCGCCTCGGCGGTGACCGTCTCGGGGCTGCCCGCGTCGGCGATGGCCCGGCGACGCCTGCGCTCGACGGGAGCGTCGTCACTGGCCGGCTGACCGGGAATCTCGATCTGCTGCTGGGCCACGGCCTTCTCGGCGCTCTCGGCCTTGTCCGCCTTCTTCTCGCTCTTCTCGGCGGACTTGGCGGCGGGGGGTGCGGATTCGTCCCCCGTACGAGCCTTCGAGGTGGTCCGGCGCTTCGGCTTGGTCTCGGTGGCCACCTCGGCGGTCTTCGCCGGGGCGCCCCCTCCCGCCTGCGCCTCCTTGATGACCTCGATCAGCTGGCTCTTGCGCATCCGCGCGGTGCCCCTGATGCCGAGGCCGGATGCGACCTGCTGCAGCTCGGCCAGCACCATGCCCTCAAGGCCACTGCCGCGGCGCCGACGGGAGCCTGAAGCACCGGTGGCAGGCGCGGCGGAGGCGTCCGTGGCGGGCGCGGCAGCGGTCTCCTCGACACGTGCGCCCATCAGATCGGTGGTGTCGCTCACGAAGGGTCCTTCCCTGGAGCGGACGTCGGCCTGTCTGGCTCGGCGACCGGTTGTGCTGTCCGGCTTTGGTCCTGTGGTGTGGACCGCGCCGGGGCGGTGGTCCGCCAAAGAGGCGGAGGGAATATTTGCTGGATGACGTTTCCGGGGGCCGTGACACTGATGTGCGGTGTCGATCGGCTCGGTCACGCCGGTTCCGGAGCGTGCTCAGGACTGCTCAGCGCATAAGCACCGAATGCGTGACACAAAGCAGTTTGGGAGGCTCCCGGAAAGAGGTCTGTCCCGGACGGGGACACGAAGCACCTCGCCATGGTGGGGTCGGGTGCAGACTTGAGATTAACACTACCGGATCCAACAAACATTCCCCCTCTCCAAATCCGGCAACCGTACGCTTTTAATCGACACCGTAGGTGGCAAGCGGCAGCACGCTCGCTCCCTGGGCATCGAGGCTCAGCCGGTTGGCCGCCCAGCCCTCGCCGGCCAGGCGCGAGACCTTGTCGGCGGTGGCTTCGTCGGCCAGCGCGAGCACGGTGGGACCCGCACCGGAGATCACGGCGGGGACCCCGTCGGCCCGCAGCCGCTCCACCAGGGCGGCGCTCTCCGGCATGGCGGGAGCGCGGTACTCCTGGTGCAGTCGGTCCTCGGTGGCGGGCAGCAGCAACCCGGGGCGCCTGGTGAGGGCCTCTACGAGCAGTGCGGCGCGGCCCGCGTTGGTGGCGGCGTCGACGTGCGGCACGGTGCGCGGCAGCAGTCCGCGGGCGGTCTCCGTCAGCACCGGCTTCCCCGGTACGAAAACCACCGGAACGATGGAATCGGCGGGATCCATCCTGATGGCGCGTGCGGCGCCGCCCTCGATCCAGGACAGCGTGAAACCGCCGAGCAGACAGGCCGCGACGTTGTCGGGGTGGCCCTCGATCTCGGTGGCGAGCTCGAGGAGCGCCTCGTCGTCGAGCTTCGTGTCCCCGCCGATGGTCACGGCGCGCGCGGTGACGATGCCCGCGCAGATCGCGGCGGACGAGGAGCCGAGGCCGCGGCCGTGCGGGATGCGGTTCGCGCAGACGATTTCGAGTCCGCGCGGCTGTCCGCCCAGCAGATCGAAGGCGGTACGGAGGGAACGTACGAGGAGGTGACTCTCGTCACGCGGGAGTGTCTCGCTGCCCTCACCTGCGATGTCGATGTCCAGGCCGGAGTCGGCCACCCGGACGACCACGTCGTCGTAGAGCCCCAGCGACAGGCCGAGGGCGTCGAAGCCCGGGCCGAGGTTGGCGCTGGTGGCGGGGACGCGCACCCGGACGGCGGCGGCGCGGAACGCTGGACCGGCCATCGCTCGATGACTCTCCTTGAGCTTGAGCTGCGAGATTGTCGAGATGTGTCGAAATCCTGCGAGACGAACGGAAGATCACGGAAGACCCGGCGGCCGCAGATACGGCGCGGCACCGCGGCATATGCGGCGGGCGGGTTACCTACAGCTTATCGAAGGAAGGTTCCGTGGCGACATAGGGCGCACGGGAGGCGCATGATGCGTGCCATAAGCCCCCCGTGCACCCCCTGTCAGGAATTACAGGTTAGGCGAAACCGAGCCGCCACGCTTACGCAAGCCCGAGACGCTCCGCCGCAGTTGCCGCGTCCACCGGGACCGTGACGGGCTGCGGGGCGCCCGCGACGGCCCAGTCCGGGTCCTTGAGGCCGTTTCCGGTCACCGTACAGACGATGCGCTGGCCCGGGTCGACCTTGCCCTGCTCGGCGGCCTTCAGCAGGCCGGCGACGGACGCGGCGGACGCGGGCTCGACGAAGACGCCCTCCTGGGAAGCCAACAGCCGGTAGGCGCGCAGAATCTCACGGTCCGTCACCTCATCGACGAAACCGCCCGATTCGTCCCGCGCGGCAAGCGCGAACTTCCACGAGGCCGGATTGCCGATCCGGATCGCGGTGGCGATGGTCGACGGGTCCTTGACGACCTCCCCGCGCACGATCGGAGCGGAACCGGAGGCCTGGAAACCCCACATTCGAGGGGTCTGCTTCGCGATCCCGTCCGCCGCGTACTCCGTGTAGCCCTTCCAATAGGCCGTGATATTGCCCGCGTTGCCCACCGGCAGGACGTGAATGTCAGGTGCGTCACCCAGCATGTCCACGATTTCGAACGCGGCGGTCTTCTGACCCTCGATGCGCACCGGATTGACTGAATTCACCAGCGCCACAGGGTAGTTGTCGGACAGATTACGCGCGAGCGTGAGGCAGTCGTCGAAGTTCCCGTCGACCTGGAGGATCTTCGCGCCGTGCACGAGAGCCTGGCCCATCTTGCCGATCGCGATCTTGCCCTGCGGTACGAGGACGGCGCAGACCATCCCGGCCCGTACGGCATAAGCGGCGGCGGATGCCGACGTATTACCCGTGGAGGCGCAGATGACGGCCTTCGCGCCCTCCTCCTTGGCCCGGGTGATGGCCATGGTCATACCGCGGTCCTTGAAGGACCCCGTCGGGTTCGCGCCCTCCACCTTGAGGTGCACCTCGCAGCCCGTGCGCTCGGAGAGCAACTGCGCGGGCACGAGGGGCGTGCCGCCCTCGCGAAGCGTCACGACCGGCGTGCTGTCGGATACCGGCAGCCGGTCCCGGTACTCCTCGATGATTCCGCGCCATTGGTGGGTCATTGCTGGTTACTCTCCTTCAACCCGCATGATGCTGGCGACACCCCGCACGGTGTCGAGGCTGCGCAGCGCCTCGACGGTCCCGTTCAGGGAGGCGTCGGACGCGTGGTGGGTGACGACGACGAGAGAGGCCTCGCCGTCTTTCCCTTGCTGGCGAACCGTATCGATTGAGACACCGTGCTCGGCGAAAACGGTCGCGACCTGGGCGAGAACACCCGGTTTGTCCGCCACATCGAGACTGATGTGGTAGCGCGTGACGACCTCGCCCATCGGCGAGACGGGCAGCTGGGTGTACGCGGAGGCGCCGGGTCCGGTGGCACCGCTGATCCGGTTGCGGCAGACGGCCACGAGGTCGCCGAGGACCGCGGAGGCGGTCGGCGCACCGCCCGCGCCGGGACCGTAGAACATCAGCTGCCCCGCGGCGTCCGACTCGACGAACACGGCGTTGTACGCGCCGCGCACGGAGGCGAGCGGGTGGGCCAGCGGAATCATCGCGGGGTGCACGCGCGCGGTGACGGACCCTCCGTCGGCGGCCCGTTCACAGATGGCGAGCAGCTTGATGGTGCAGCCCATCCCCTTCGCCGAGGCGAAGTCGGCGGCGGTGACCTCGGTCATGCCCTCGCGGTACACGTCGTCGAGCCCCACGCGCGTGTGGAAGGCGATTCCGGCGAGGATCGCGGCCTTGGCGGCGGCGTCGAAGCCTTCGACGTCCGCGGTGGGATCGGCTTCCGCGTACCCGAGCGCGGAGGCCTCGTCGAGGGCCTCCTGGTAGCCGGCGCCCGTCGAATCCATCTTGTCGAGGATGAAGTTGGTGGTGCCGTTGACGATGCCGAGCACGCGGTTGACCTTGTCGCCGGCGAGGGACTCGCGCAGCGGCCGGATCAGCGGGATGGCACCGGCGACGGCTGCCTCGTAATAGAGGTCCTTGTTCTGCTCCTCGGCGATGGCGTGCAGGCCCGCGCCGTCCTGGGCGAGCAGCGCCTTGTTCGCGGAGACGACGGAGGCGCCGTGCTCGAAGGCGGTGGTGATGAGGGAGCGGGCAGGCTCGATACCGCCGATGAGCTCGACGACCACGTCGATGTCCCCCCGTTTGACGAGGGCGGTGGCGTCGGTGGTGATGAGCTCGGCCGGGATGCCCTCCCGTACCTTGTCGGGCCGCCGGACGGCGACGCCCGCCAGCTCGACGGGGGCCCCGATGCGGGCGGCGAGGTCGGCAGCGTGCGTCGTCATGATGCGCGCCACCTCTGAGCCGACAACACCACAGCCCAGCAGCGCCACCTTCAGCGGACGCGTACGCATCATCCGACCTCGTTTCCTCTTACCGTCACGGTGGATCCAGTCTCACTCACCGGACGGGACTTTCTATGCCATGTCCGGATCGTGAGATGTCTATTTCATTTCTCCGGCGGCCGATCACAGGAGATCTTCCGCCGGTTGTCTGCGTACGTCAGCGGGTCATCCGGCTGCGTACGTCAGTGGCTCATCCGACATCGAGGCGCAGCAGGTCCTCCTCCGTCTCCCGGCGCACGATCACCCGGGCCTCGCCGTCCCTGACCGCGACGACGGGCGGGCGCAGCGCGTGGTTGTAGTTGCTGGCCATCGAGCGGCAGTACGCCCCGGTGGCCGGCACGGCGATGAGGTCACCGGGCGCGAGATCGGCGGGCAGGAAGGCGTCGCGTACGACGATGTCGCCGCTCTCGCAGTGCTTGCCGACGACGCGTACGAGCATGGGTTCGGCGTCGCTCACGCGGGAGACGAGGGCGACGGTGTACTCGGCGTCGTACAGGGCGGTGCGGATGTTGTCGGACATGCCGCCGTCGACGGAGACGTAAGTGCGCAGTCCGTCGAGCGGCTTGATGGTGCCGACCTCGTACAGGGTGAAGGCGGTCGGCCCGACGATGGCGCGCCCCGGCTCGACGGAGATGCGGGGGGTGCGGAGCTTCGCGGACTCGCACTCGCGCGTGACGATCTCGTTCAGCGCCTTGGCGATCTCGTGCGGCTCGCTCGGGTCGTCCTCGCTGGTGT
The DNA here is from genome assembly GCF_014647675.1 of Streptomyces flaveus. Classification (GTDB taxonomy): domain Bacteria; phylum Actinomycetota; class Actinomycetes; order Streptomycetales; family Streptomycetaceae; genus Streptomyces; species Streptomyces flaveus. Next base: position 400,261 of record NZ_BMPQ01000002.1, read on the forward strand.
AGGCGATGCCGAGGCCGCCGCCGAGGTCGATCTCGGGCAGCTCGACGCCGTGCTCGTCGCGGATCTCGGCGAGCAGCTTGACCACCCGGCGCGCGGCGACCTCGAAACCAGCCATGTCGAAGATCTGCGAGCCGATATGGCTGTGAATCCCGATGAGTTCGAGTCCGTCGAGGGCGAGGGCCCGCCGTACGGCCTCGGCGGCCTGCCCGTCCGCGAGCCCGATGCCGAACTTCTGGTCCTCGTGGGCCGTGGCAATGAACTCGTGCGTGTGCGCCTCGACGCCGACCGTCACCCGGATCTGCACGCGCTGCCGCCTGCCGAGCGACTGGGCGATGTGCGCGACGCGGACGATCTCCTGGAAGGAGTCGAGGACGATGCGTCCCACGCCGCGGCTGATGGCCTCGGTGATTTCCTCGGTGGACTTGTTGTTGCCGTGGAAGGCGATGCGGTCGGCGGGCATGCCGGCGGACAGGGCGGTGGTGAGTTCGCCGCCGGAGCAGACGTCGAGGTTGAGCCCCTCCTCGTGCAGCCAGCGCACGACGGCGCGCGACAGGAACGCCTTGCCGGCGTAGAAGACGTCGGCGTCCTCCCCGAAGGCGGTACGCCAGGCGCGCGCCCGCGCACGGAAGTCGGCCTCGTCGATGAAGTACGCCGGGGTGCCGAACTCCTCGGCGAGCTTCTTCACATCGATGCCGCCCACGCTGACGACTCCGTCGGTCGTACGCGTGACGGTCTGCGCCCAGACCTTCGAGTCCAGGGCGTTGAGATCGGTGGGCGGCGCGGTGTAGTGCCCCTCGGGCAGAACATCGGCGTGACGGGGCCCGGCGGGATGTGCGGAACGGCTCATGACTTGTCTTTCTTCGGCTCTCTCAGAGGTGTTCGGGTGCGTCGATGCCGAGCAGGGACAGGCCGCCGGCCAGCACCGTCCCGGCGGCTTCGGCAAGCGCCAGCCGGGCCCGGTGGGCGGCCGAGGGTTTCTCGTCACCGAGAGGGAGGACGCGGGTGACCTCCTGGTAGCGGAGGAGGGCGTCGGCGATGACGACGAGGTGGCGGGCCAGGTGGTCGGGGGCGCGGCGGGTGGCTGCGGTGGCGAGGGCGGCGGGGTGGTCGGCCAGGGCCGTGAGGAGGGCGGCTGAGGAATGGTCGGGGTTTTGTGGCTGTACGTCGCCGGGGGCGCCGTCGAAGCCGAGGTCGGCGGCGTTGCGGCTGAGGGCTCGGGCGCGGGCGTGTGCGTAACGGACCCTGAAGAGGGGGTTGGTCTCGCGCTGCACGAGGTGGTCGGCGGTGATCCTGGGCCGGTCGTGGGGGGCCGGGTGGAGAAGGGCCCAGCGGGCGGCGTCACGGCCGAGGGGGGTGGGGTCCTCGGGTGCCGGTACGGGGCGGAGGTTCACGTCGAGGGGGATGCGGTCCTCGGGTGCCGGTACCGGCCGGGGGTTCACCTCGAGAGGGGCGGGAGCGCCGGGTCGGCCGTGGGCGTCGACGGTCACGCCGAGGGGCTCGGCCCACACGGGGTCCGGTTCGGCCTCGCAGGACGTACGGACGAGGGCACCCTGCGTACGGAGGATCCCGGCGAGCACCTGCCCACTGACCGCGGCGCGCACCTCGCACGGGTGGTGCAACTGCACGATCCGCCCGCTCGGTTCCTCGGCGTACCCGTAACGAACGCCGCGCCGCAGGATCTCCCGGACCAGGGCCTCCGCTCCCCCGTCGAGGGTGATGTTGAGGAAGCCGGGCCCGGTGATCTCGACGCGTGCGACCCCCTCGGCCTCGGTGATGAGCGGCCGCAGGATCTCGGCGACATGGCGTGGCGGACGCCCGGCGGGCCGGGCCAGCTGCAGGGCGACATTCGTGGCGTAGTCACCGCATCCCCCAGGCCCCGGCGGCGCCACCACGGCCCGCGCGGGCACGGCCACGCTGAGCTCACCGGCGTCCACGGCGCGGCGCACGGCGCACAGGACGGTACGGGAGAGCTCGACGGGGGTCACGGGGACAAGCGTATGGGAGGAGGGGGGTGGGTGAGCGAGCCGATTTGGGGAGGGTCCGGGATGTGGACGGGAGGATGCGGACAGTGCTGGGCCGGGCCGTCAGCGCACGGATCCGTGGGGCGCCGACCCGCCGGGGCCGGACCGTCGCCCCTCCCCCTTCAACCGCCGGCGCGCCCCGCCCGCTCGGCACACTCGGTCTCGCCCGCGGCTCCCGGGGCCCCGAGCGGACTCCCGAGGGAGGCTCCGCCACCGCGCCGCTCCATCAACTGCCGTACGAGCCGCACGAGTTCGGCAGGCTCAAAGGGCTTGGCCAGAAAGGCGTCCACCCCCACATCGAGCCCGCCCTCGACCTCGTACTGCGAACAGGCGCTCACGACGGCGAGGGGCAGATTCCGGGTCCGCGGATCGGCACGGAGCCGGGCGGCGGTCCGCAGCCCGTCGAGCCGGGGCATCACGACGTCCAGGGTGATGACATCGGGCCGCACGTGATGAACGACATCCAGACACTCGGCACCGTCAGCCGCGGTCACGACCTCGAAACCCTCCAGCTCGAGGTTGACCCTGATCAACTGCCGGATGACCTTGTTGTCGTCCACAACAAGCACCCGACCCGACGCGCCTGGCACAACTCGAGAGTAGGTCCGCTCCCCCGCCCGCGTCCGGCTTTTCCCCACTTCCACCCCGCCCACGGGCCCGCGCCCCCACCCGTTTCCCCACACCAAAACCGGTTCCTGATGCCCCCGAAAGAGCTGGTAGGGTTCTACCCGTCGCCGCACAAACCGCGCCCGACACGCCCCCGTAGCTCAGGGGATAGAGCAACGGCCTCCGGAGCCGTGTGCGCAGGTTCGAATCCTGCCGGGGGCACCGGAAATCAAGGCCCTGAACTGCAGAAACGCAGTTCAGGGCCTTTCTTGTGCATGCCAAAAGGCACACGGCCTACTTGCCCATGACCACCCGGTCCAGCGAGCCTTTGACCTGCGACTTTACGGTGCCAGGCGGACGAAACCCCAAATGTCCGATCCCGCAGACTCGCTTCGTGCGGGACATACGCGGGACAGAGGACTGCCGGACGAAACCACAACCGAAAAACACCCAACGTGACCTGCACGTTTGCCGACGAGGACGGCCGTAAAACAGACGGAGAAACACGCCGTTTCATTTTCCCCGGCCAGCCCTCGGCACGAACGTGAGCAGCTCGTCGCCGCAGCGGATCCGAGAGCCGCTACCACGACGCGACGGGTTACGGCATGCTGAGCGTATGAGCAGGTACGCCGCCGCGAGGATCTACGCGCTTCCGGAGTCACTCGACGAGTTGGTCGGGCCGTCCTCCGGAACTGTGACCCTGCCCCGGCACATCGACTGGGGCCCGCACTACGAGTACGACCTCGCCGACGAGGCCGACCTGCTCCTCATGTACGAGCGGGTCATCCGCGAGGCCCAGTCACAGGCCGACCTACAGGTGCACCTGAATGCCGATCTGATGCGCCGACACTGGACGGACCTGTTCCTGCCCACTCCGGCCCGTAGGGCCTGGCAGACCCGCTTCCCCGAGCTCGCGCCTGCGGCGGCCGCGGCATAGTGGACGAGCTGCACCGCCGACTGATCCGCATCGGGCTCGACGCACTCGCCGACGACTTCGGCTACGCCCTGGCAGGCGGCTACGCCGTCCAGGCCCATCAGTTCGTCAACCGGGTCAGCGACGACGTCGACCTCTTTGCTCCGATCAACCGGGCCACCGCCGAGATGCCTGCGGCCACCGAACGCGTCATCGCCGCCTACGAGGCTGCGGGCTTCACCGTGGAACTGGCCCACCAGAACACCGAACACACCTATACGCGGCTGAACGTCACTGATCCCATCAGCGGCATCCAGAACAAGGTGGAACTCGTCGCCGAGTTCCTCAACCATCCACCGGTGTCCTCCGAGTTGGGCCCGGTCCTGCACCCCGACGACGTTGCCGCCGGGAAGACCAGCGCCTTGGACGGCCGGGCTGAGGTCCGCGACGCCATCGACGTCGACGGCCTCCTCAAGGCCGGATACACCCGCGAGCGCCTGATGGAGCTGGCCAGGCAGAACGACGACGGCTTCGCCCCGCGAATGTTCGCCGACTCGCTCGCCCGCATCCAGCGCTATACCGACAAGCAGTTCGCCGCCTACGGCCTTACGGCCGCCGAAGCTGCATGCCTGCGCCAGCGATTCGCCGACTGGCAACGCGAACTCATCGGCCCGCAGGACGAGAATCCCGCGGAATAGCGAGCCGCAGCCGCAGCGACCGTCGCGTCGTCCCGCCTTCAGTCCGTCTAAAAGAACACGGCCGCTGACGCGAAACCTCCGTCGCCTGGGCCCGGTTCTCCCGAACGACCATGGCCGCGTGGCCGTCGCCGGAGTTGATCCCCGGTCCAGGCGATGACACATCGAGCAGCGGCCGCTCCCTGCTCCAAAGCCGCTCAGCGTGGCCTGGCACCGCGGTGTCGGCCCAACGGCCCGGCTGCAGATACTCCGTAGCGCACAGATACCAGACGTGAGGAATCTCCCGCTGCGGCACGGGAACCAACTCGGCCTGCCAGCCGACGCCTTGGGAAAAAACGCTGCACGGACGCCTGTTGCGGCCTCGTCTATCGCCTGCTGAGCATCCTGAGCAGGGCATCAGTCAGCCTTGCCCTTTGCGCGGTTGTCGGATGACGCCCCCTCGCACAGCTGTCTGATGACACCATGTCGGCATGACCACCGGGCTGGTGTCTCGCGCCGTACGAGCCGCGTTCTTCGCGGTCGTCTGCGTGTTGACGGCGGCTGTGGGCCATGCCTGGGCGTCCGGCGTGTCTCCGTCCTGGTTCGTCCTGGGGAGCGCCTTCGTCGGCACAGCGTCCGCTGCGTGGTGGGTCGCCGGGCGCGAGCGCGGCGCCGTGGTGGTGACCGGCTCCACGGTTGTGGCCCAACTCGGCCTGCACTCCCTGTTCGATCTGTTGCACCCGGACCCGATGGCTTCCATGGCGAGCGCGGAGCACGCCGAGCTCATGAAGCGCATGAGTCACGAACAGCTCATGGAACACATGGACAGCATGAGCATGAGTTCCATGAGCATGATGGCGTCTGGTGGTCACACCTCCACCCTCATGTTTGCCGCGCACTCGCTTGCCGCCCTGGTATGCGGGCTGTGGCTGTGGCGCGGTGAATCCGCAGCGTTCCGGCTCGGCCGCGCACTCGCTGCTGCGGTGTTCGTGCCGCTCCGGCTGGCTCTGCGGATCGCGGGCTCACTGTCCCGGCCGCAGCTGCCCGAACGTCCGGTAACCCCAGGCCCCGCACGCAGGCTGCGTGCGGCACTGCTGCAGCACGTCGTCTCGCGTAGAGGCCCTCCGGGGTACATGGCCCACTGCTGACCGTCTGTCCATGACAGACGGAGTACCGGCGTGCCCGTCTGCCGTATGCACCGTGAGGTGGCACCGCGCTGCACGCCGGCCCTTGGCCCATGGCGCTCCGGCGCGCCTACCCGCCGTGGATGAGGCGCGTCTTGAGTGCCCCGACTGCCGGGCCGCGCCCTGCCGTTCCTTGGTGCGCGCCCGCAGCATCCCGAAGGACGCTTTGTGATGATCCCTGCCCTTGCCGGGCTTGCCCCGAGGCCATCCGGTCCGGGGAACGACGAAGAAGAAGTGACCGATTGGGCGCTGGCCGCCCGGAATGGCGACCCCATGGCCGTCGAGCGCTTCGTCAGGGCGACCTACAGTGACGTCTGGCGGTTCGTGGCCCACCTCAGTGGCGACACTCACGGTGCCGACGACCTGGCCCAGGACGCCTTCCTGCGCGCCTTGAACAGCCTGCCGCAGTTTGCCGGTCGTTCAGGCGTCCGCACCTGGCTCATGGCGATCGCCCGCCGGTCAGTCATCGACCGCTACCGGTACGCCTCTGCCCGCCCCCAGGTTGCCGAGACCGCCGACTGGCGGACTGCGGCCGAAGGCACACAGCCGTCCGGGCTGCCGGGCTTCGATGAGGGCGTGGCGCTGCTCGATCTGTTAGATGGCCTGGCTGCCTCGCGCCGTGAGGCGTTCGTACTGACCCAACTCCTCGGACTGTCCTATGCCGACGCCGCCTCCGCCGTGGGATGTCCGATCGGTACCGTCCGCTCCCGGGTGGCGCGGGCCCGCGAGGACTTGAACGCCTTGCTGTGGGCTGCGGAGGTATGCGGGGAGCCGGAACGTTAGCGGCGCGAATTCAACTGTCCCTACTAGGGGTCGTGGCGCGGCAGCGTCTGGTTCCCGGCCCCTGTCGAGAATCGGAAGCATTTGAAGCACGGGGAGCGTGCGGGGCATTTTCTGCTCCGCCCGCACCTCCACAGCCCGCCGGCAAGCGATTTCCGCCCGGACAGCAGGGGTACGCCCCTTGCTGTCCGGGCGGGGAATCGGACCTTGGACCTCGGAATCCTGGAGATATCTATGACACCGGAGATAGAGAACGCCTTCGCCGCGATTCGGGACAAGTACGGATCGGAATCGATCGTGCGGGTCGAGGAGATGCTGGAGGCGAAGACTCGGCAACGGCATCCCCTGCAGAAGGGCGCCAAATGGGTCATGCCGGGAATTTCTCAGCAGCCCTGGCACGATCCGTACGGGCACCCTGAACTGATCCCGGTGGTCCACGCGTTGGAAGCGAATCACGCCTCGATCAAGGCCGAGCTGGAAACCGCCTGGACGGCCCGCCGGAACGCGTTCTCGGACTACGAGCACTACCTCACACGCCAGCAGGACTGGCAGGCCCTGTATTTATTCCGCAAGGGCGCGCTGGTCGAGGAGTCGGCCGATACCGTTCCCACCGCGTTCAAGGTGCTGAAGGAACACGCCGTTGATACGGAGAAGATCTGCCCTCTCCTGGAGTGCCACTTCTCAACACTCCTGCCCGGCGCGGCGATCGCCCCTCACTGCGACCTGTGGAACTTCAGCATCAACCTGCATCTCGCCGTCGACATCCCGGAAGGGTGCGGCATCACGGTCGCGGGCGAGAGCCGTTCCTGGGACGAGGGCAAGTGCCTGCTCTTCGACTACTCCTTCGAGCACGAAGCGTGGAACCGCGGGGTCCGCCCGCGTACCTGCCTGCTCGTCGACCTCTGGCACCCGGACACCACCGTCCCCGAGCGGGCGGCGCTCGTCGCGCTCATCACCGAGATCCGCAAACTGATGGGCGAAGCTTGAGCGAGCGCCGTCCGTCATCACAGCGGGCCCGGGCTTACCGTCACCGCGGTGGCCTTGACCTGGCCGGAGTTCCGGAACCACAGGATGAAGCGCACCTTTTTCCCAAGTTCCAGCTTCGGTGGGTCAAGGACTGCCACCTTGATGGTGGACGGGTCCATGCGCAGGCTGCCGCCGGCAGGAACGGTGACGGGGCCGATGGGCTCCGTGTCGTTCTCGCCGTTCTCTGTGACCGTGCGGGCGAGCATGGTGAGCCCGAGGTCCACGGATGAGACCGACTCCAAGGTGTCCTTGGCGCCACCCGTGTTACGGATGTAGAAGAAGGCTGTGGTGATGGCGGCGCCGGTCGGCTGGAAGACACGGCCGTCGCTGACGCTGATGTTCTCGGGTGGATCGCCGGCCGCCCCGGTTGCCGTGTAGGCGGAGAGCAGCAGAAGAACTGCCGCGCACGTGCCGGTCGGTACCAGCGCGGAACGCACGGCGCCGGATGTGGCCAGGCGCCGCCACAGCGGGGCGGGGCGTTCAGCGGACGCTGCTGACGCTGAGGTCATCGGTTTCCTTCCGGGGACGGGTGTCGTCGGTGCCTTCCGCGTGACCGGAGTCCAGTGGAACCGCCTGGTAGGCCCGCAGCCGCAGGCTGTTGGCGACCACGAGGACGGAGCTGGCGGACATCGCCACGGCGGCGAACATCGGGTTGAGCCAACCGGTGGCTGCCAGCGGGACGGTGACCACGTTGTAGCCGAAGGCCCAGATGAGGTTGGCCCGGATGGTGGTCAGGGTTCTGCGGGTGAGCCGTACCGCCTCCACGACGGCCTGCATGTCCTCCCGTACGAGGGTGATGTCGGCCGCGCCGATCGCCGCGTCGGTTCCGCTGCCCATGGCGATGCCCAGGTCGGCCGAGGCCAGGGCGGCGGCGTCGTTGACGCCGTCGCCGATGACCGCTACGCGCCGTCCGTCTGCCCGTAGCATCGCGACGATGTCCGCCTTGCCCTCCGGGGTGATCCCGGCGTGCACCTCGTCGATGCCCACCTGCTCGGCCACGGCGTGGGCGGCCGCCGGACCGTCGCCGGTCACCAGGATCGGCTCGATTCCGAGCACCTGTAGTTGGAATACGGCGTGCTCGCTGGAGGGCCGCAGGCTGTCGCCGACGGCGAGGACGGCGATGGGGCGGCCGTCCACTTCGACGACCACAGCGGTGTGCGCGGCGGCTTCGGCGCGGTCCAGGGCCTGCCGCAGCTTGTCGGGCAGTACGGTGTCGGGCCGCGGGCGCCCCACGGAGACCTCGCGACCGTCGACCCGGCCGCACACCCCGGACCCGGCCACGGCCCGGAAACCGGTCACTGGTGGCAGCGGCGCGCCGTCCGTGGCACGGCGCGCGGCGGCGACGACAGCCCGGCCGATGGGGTGTTCGGAGCCGTACTCGACCGCTCCGGCCAGCCGCAAAACCTGTGCTGCGTCCTCGTCGGCGGCACTTACGGTCGTCTCGAGGAGCGTCATGTGGCCGGTGGTGAGGGTGCCCGTTTTGTCGAAGACCACGGTATCGACGCGCTGCAGCCGCTCCAGCGCCTCGGGCCCCCGGATGAGCACGCCGAGCTGAGCACCGCGCCCGGTGGCCGCCAGGAAGGCAGTCGGCGTGGCCAGGCCGAGCGCGCAGGGGCAGGCGACGACGAGTACGGCCACCGCTGCCGTGACGGCCGACTCACCGTCCGCCCCGGCACCGAGCCAGAAGCCCAGCACCGTGCACGCCACCGCGACGATGGCGGGCACGAAGACACCCGCGACGGAGTCGGCGAGCCGCTGGATGCGGGCCTTGCCCGCCTGGGCGTCGGTCACCAGCTGAGTGATCCGGGCAAGCTGGGTGTCGGCACCGACCGCGGTGGCGCGGACCACGAGCAGCCCGCCGGCGTTGACGGCGGCGCCCACCACGGCGGATCCCGGGCTCACCTCCACGGGGGCACTCTCACCGGTGACCAAGGACAGATCCAGAGCGGAGCTGCCCTCGGCCACGACCCCGTCCGTGGCGACCTTCTCTCCCGGCCGCACCACGAACTCCTGCCCCACACGGAGTTCGGAGATCGGGACTCGGCGGCTACCTCCGCCCTCCCTCAACTCGACGTCCTTGGCCCCGAGTTCGGCGAGCGCGCGCAGTGCCGATCCCGTGCCGTGCTTGGCCCGCGCCTCCAAGTACCGGCCGGCGAGCACGAAGAGCGGCACGCTCACCGCCGCTTCCAGGTACAGGTGGGCGGTACCGGCCTCGGCGCCGGGCAGCAGGTCGAACGGCATGCGCATGCCCGGTTCTCCCGCGCCCCCGAAGTACAGCGCGTATCCGGACCATAAGAAGGACGCGACCACCCCGAGGGAGACCAGGGTGTCCATGGTCGCCGCAGCGTGGCGCAGCCCGTTCAACGCCCGCTGGTGGAACGGCCACGCGCTCCACAGCACGACCACCATGGTGAGGTTGAAGCACACCCACTGCCAGTAGTCGAACTGCAGGGCCGGGACCATGGACAGCACCAGTACGGGCACCGACAGCATCGTCGTGATCCGCAGCCGGGCCCGCTCGCTCGCGCCGGCAGCGGCCTCCGGCCGCTGGTCCGACGCCTCTTGGCTTTCCGGGGCGGCGGGCGCCGGCGGCAACTCGGCGGTGTAGCCGGCCTTCTCGACTGTGGAGATCAGCTCCTGCGAGGTCACCACCGCAGGATGGGAGATCCGGGCCCGCCCTGTGGCCAGGTTGACCGTCGCCGTCACGCCCTCGACCCGTCCCAGCTTCTTCTCCACCCGCCCCACGCAGGCGGCACACGTCATCCCGCCGACCATCAGATCGGTGGTCACCAAGGAGCCGTCCTGCGCCGGACGGTGGTCGGCGGACGTCATCGGCCCTCCTGCACGGCGCGGTCCACGGCGCCCATGCCATGCATGTCTGACATTCCCGGCTCTCCAGGACCTGCCGGGTTTTCCACAGTCCGGTGCATTCCCGGCGCCACAGGACCCGCCATGCGTCCAACGGCATACGAAACAGCCGTCAGCGAGCACAGGAGGAAGATGAACCCCAGCAAAACAGGGGGCACGACGAAACTTCGCTTTTGGGTATCGGTTGACGGCATCAGGGTGCCTCCACGCTCTGCCATGAACTCCTCATGCCACATACCGTACGGGGGTACCCAGAGGAATCGCCACCCAGACAGCGTGATGAAAAATATCGGCGCCACCGGGAACCAGGACAACTTCCCGTCCGACTACCAGAAAAGGCCCTTTTTCATTCACGGCGGAGGGACCAGTTCCGCACCCCCATAGGAGAGCTATGACACGGCGTCAATTCGATTAAATTAGCAGGCGAACTGGTCATCTATTCAACTTCCAGCCGCCCCTCGCGTGGCCGAAAAAAGCAGGTTTGGTTGAGTCATCGCCATCGGCCGGCCGCACAGGAAAATCACAGCCAAGACGGCCTTGAGTCCCGGGAGGGCCACGATTCCTGGGATATCGACTCCCGACATCAGGAAAGGGTCACCCCGGGCGACCGACTCTCCCACGGTTCCGTCGTACGCACGAGCGAGTCCAACAACCGGAATCTGAGCCAGTCCAAAAACGGGGGGAGATGGCTTGTCGCAGTGCACGGAGTGAGCCACGATCCAGGACGAGCCGCGCTCCAGGCGGGTGATTCACAGCCCGAGGGCCGGCGAATTCGATACGCAGCACATGCTCAAAGTCGCTGCCGCTGCGATCACCTATCGCAGCGGTGCACGTGAAACAAGGGATCCGCCGCGCACCGCCTGGTGGACCTCAAGGGGGATTGTCCGGAAATGTCTGCACTGAAGTCGCCATCCGCTCCGCCGCGCCAACGTCTCGGACTGCCCCTGCTCGTCCTGGCCACCGCGCAATTGGTCATCTCGCTCGACTTCAACATCGTCTACGTCGCCCTCCCCAGCATCGGCAGCGGGCTCGGCTTCTCCGGCCAGGACCTCCAATGGGTGGTCAGCGCCTATGTCGTGGCCACCGGGGGGTTCCTCCTGCTCGGAGGACGGGCCACCGACCTGCTCGGAAGACGCCGGATCTTCATCCTCGCCGCGCTGCTGTACGCCCTCTCCTCACTGGTGGGCGGGCTGTCCGGCTCCGCCGGCGTCCTCGTCGCGGTGCGCGCCATCCAGGGCATCGGCGGCGCCCTGCTGTTTCCCGCCACCCTCTCCCTGATCAACACGCTCTACGACGAGGGCCCGAGCCGTAACCGGGCACTGGCCGTATGGGGAGCCGCCGGAGCGGGCGGACTGTGCTTCGGCTCACTGCTGGGCGGGGTACTCGTGGACGCCTTCGGCTGGCCGTCGGTGTTCATCGTCAACATCCCCCTGGCCGGAGGAATCGCGCTGGCCGGTGCGCTTCTCTTCCCCGCCGACGGGCCGCTGTCCCGGCAACGGGATTTCGACCTCCTCGGCGCCCTGACCGCCACCTCAGGGATCACGCTGCTGGTCTTCGTCCTCGTCCACGCACCCGAAGCCGGCTGGGGCAGCAGCAGCGTCCTGATCTGCGCGGCCCTCTCCGTCGTCCTGCTGTCGCTCTTCGCCCTCATCGAGGCGCGTACCAGCGATCCCCTCACACCGACACGGATGTTCGCCCACCGCAGCCTGGTCGGCGCCATGGCCCTGACCGCGCTGTTCAGCGCCACGTTCAGCTCCGTCCCCTACTTCCTGACCCTGTACTTCCAGACGGTGCACGGCTACAGCGCGTTGGGCACCGGACTCGCCTTCCTCGTCCCCGCCGTCGTTGTCGCCGCCGGAACACAGGCAGGGGAGAAAGCCGTGTCCGCCCTCGGGGTACGGACCACCATGCTGGGCGGCATGGCCGTGGGGGCTGTCGGCGCGCTGCTCCTGGCCGTCGCTCTCACCGACGACGGCTCGTACGTGCGCCTGCTGCCGGGCATCGTGCTGCTGAGCCTCGGCCAGGGCGCCGCCTGGACCGGAATGTGGGTCGCGGCTGCGGCCGGTGTCGCCCCCGGCGACCAGGGCATCGCCTCCGGCATGGCATCGACCACGCTGCAGGTGGGCGGCGCCGTGGGCCTGGCCGTCCTGGTCGCCGTCGCCAATACCGGAGACCATGACCTCTCCGGCTCCGAGCTGCTCGACGCGGTCCGTGACGCCATGTATGTCATCGCCGCCGGAATCTGTCTCGGCGCCGTGGCCATCCTCACGCTCCGCAGGCGCTCCCACCGGTAGAGGCCGCCGCGCTCCACCCGGTCGGCCCGGCACCGCCCTGCCCGCAGCCCCCCTCCCTGCTGTCTCTGAGCACCCCCGCATCCGCACCCCAGAGCACGACAACGAGGAGACACCGCTGTGCCCAGCATGCCCGCACGCCCGCTCAACCCCTACGATCCGCCGCCACCCGCACCGCAGGAGCGGTCAGCCGTCCTGTGCGGGCTGGCCGGCTGGGTTCCCCCGCATGTCGTGACCAACGAGGAACTGTCCCGGCGGCTCGACACCAGCGACGACTGGATCCGGACCCGGACCGGGATCAGCCGACGGCACTTCGCCGAGCCCGGCCAGGCGACCTCGGACCTGGCGGTGGAGGCCGGCCGCCGCGCTCTGCTCTCCGCAGGCACGGAAGCCGCGGACGCGGTCATCGTCGCCACCACGACCCCGGACCGCTCCTGCCCGGCCACCGCCCCACTCGTCGCCACCAGACTGGGCCTGACGGAAGCGGCGGCATTCGACATCAGCGCCGTCTGCACCGGATTCGTCTACGGACTGGCCTCGGCCGCCGGTCTGATTGCCGCCGGTGTGGCCGAACGCGTCCTGCTCATAGGCGCGGACACCTACTCCACGATCGTCGACCCGCAGGACCGCGCCAACGCGATCATCTTCGGGGACGGGGCCGGAGCTGTCGTCCTGCGGGCCGGGCGCCCAGACGAGCCCGGCGCCGTCGGCCACTTCGACCTCGGCAGCGACGGCACCGGGGAAGAATTGATCATGGTGGCCGCCGGCGGCTCCCGGCAGCGCTCGACGCCGGGCGACGTGGGCCCGCAGGACCACCACTTCTCGATGCAGGGCAAAGAGGTCTACCGGCATGCGGTCACACGTATGGCGGCCTCGGCGCGCACCGCACTCGCCCTGGCCGACTACAAGGCCGACGACATCGACCACTTCGTTCCCCACCAGGCGAATCTGCGCATCCTGCGTTCGGTGGCGGAAGACCTCGGACTGCCCCCGGAACGCTGTGTGTCCAACGTCGAGTCGGTGGGCAACACAGGCGCCGCATCCATCCCCCTCGCCCTGGCCGACGCGGCCTCTCACCAGACCATCCAGCAGGGGGAGCGCGTCCTGCTCACCGCGTTCGGAGGCGGTCTCACCTGGGGCTCCTGCCTCCTGAGCTGGCCCGCCCTCTCCCAGATCAGCCGTCCGTACGACAGAGGAGGAGTACCCGCATCATGAGCACCACCTATGACCAACTGGTCGCGATCCTCGCGAAGTTGCACGATGCGCCCCCTGACCGGATCGGCCCGGACGTCACTTTCGCCGGGCTGGACGTCGACTCGCTGACCATGGTCGAGATCAGCATGCGCATCGAACGCGACCTCGGCGTCACCGTCGAGGACAACGAACTCCAGGAGGACCTCACCCTGGACGCGACCGCCAAGCTGATCGACTCGAAACTCGCCCAGTAACCGTCCCAAACGGAAAGCGGAGAACCGTGGAAATCAAGGCACAGGCTGGCAAGGAAATCGGCGCCGCCGTCGAGGGATTCGACTACGCCACCGCCTCACCGGCGGACTTCGAGAAGCTCAAGGAGACGGTCTATTCCAAGAAGATCGCGGTCCTGAAGAACCAGGACCTGACGCCGCAGCAGTTTCTCGAACTCGGCAAGTTGCTGGGCCGTCCGGAGACCTACTACGAGCCCATGTACAAGCACCCCGAGGTCGAGGAGATATTCGTCTCCTCCAATGTACCGAAGGACGGAAAGCAGATAGGCGTGCCGAAGACCGGAAAATTCTGGCACGCCGACTACCAGTTCATGCCGGACCCGTTCGGCCTCACCCTCATCTACCCGCAGGTGATACCCGAGAAGAACCGGGGCACCTACTTCATCGACATGGGGAAGGCGTACGAGAGGCTCCCCGAGGAGCTCAAGAAGGAACTCGCGGGAACCTACTGCCGGCACTCGGTTCGCAAGTACTTCAAGATCCGTCCGCACGATGTGTACCGGCCGATCTCCGAGATCATCGACGAGGTCGAGACGAAGACCCCTGCCGTCGTCAAGCCGACCACCTTCACCCACCCCATGACCGGCGAAACGGTCCTCTACATCAGCGAGGGCTTCACCGTCGGCATCGAGGACGAGGACGGCAAGCCGCTGGAGAGGGACCTGCTCCACGAGCTCTTCGAGGCCACCGGGCAACTCGACGACACCTTCGCCCACAGCAACATCCACCTGCAGAGTTTCGAGAAGGGTGACTTGCTGGTCTGGGACAACCGCAGCCTCATCCACCGGGCCCGGCACACCACCACGCCCGAGCCGACGGTCTCCTTCCGGCTGACCGTCCACGACGAGCGCAAGCTCTACGACGAGGCCGCGGCATGAGCGCAAAGGCCGCCGTACGACTGGCTTCGCCAGCACAGGACTTCGAAAGCGACGACGAACTCCTGGTTCAGGTACTGAGGCCGTACAAGGCGAACTGCAAGTATCTGAAATCCGCGTCGGTCAGCTCACAGTCCGGTCGCGTGACGGCGCAGTGCGAATTTTCCATCCCGGAATCCTGCTACATCGACGACACCGGCCATCTCAACGCGGTCGAAGTCAACATCAGCTACAACCAGATGATGTACTACGCCGTCGCCAAGTCGGTAAAAGAGGGCCTGCTGGAAGACTTCAAGTCGTGGACCCTGGACGACTACTGGCGGCATCAGCTCCCGGACATCCTCATCGCCCGGTTCGGCGGCAATTTCCGGCGCCCCATCAACGCCCGTTCTTTCTCCGGAGAGATCGAATTCCTGTCGGTGGGACGGCGGTCACCCGGCGGAAATCCGCTGATTGTCGCCGACACCTCCTACCGGTACTGGGACAGCGCGGGCGGCCGATGCGACGGCGAAGTGAAGCTCGCCATCGTGAACGGACCGTAAGCAGGAACCGATCCCACGGCGCGCCGCCGCCACATGGCGGCGCGCTTTCGGACGACCGAGAGCGGAGATCCTGAACATGGCCGAATTGTCGGCGCCGCAGAAGACCGGCAGCGAACTGCACTACCCGGAACTGAAGACCCTGGTCGACACGGCACGCTTCCACGCCGCACACCAACCGCTGGCCACCGCCGTTCTCTGTGAAGGGCGCAGCCTCACCTACGAACAACTGCATCGCGAGAGCAACCGCGTCGCCCACGCCATCCGCGCCGCAGGAGCGGCCCCAGGCGCCAGGATCGCGTATCTGGGCAAGGAGTCCGAGCACTACTACGAGATCCTCTTCGGGTGCGCCAAGAGCGAGACCGTCCTGGTACCCATCAACTGGCGGCTGACCGCGCCCGAGGTCAGCCACATCCTCCAGGACTCCGGCAGCGAACTGCTCTTCCTGGAGGAGGACTTCGCGCCGGTCCTGGAACGGCTGCCGACCGCGCCCCCGAAGACGGTCGTCCGGCTCGGCACCGCCAACGGCTTCCCAGCCTGGAAAGCGGCCCAGCCCACCACCGACCTCACACCGTCCGCCAACCCCGACACCCCGGTCGCCCAGCTCTACACCAGCGGCACCACCGGCCTGCCCAAGGGCGTCGTCCTGGCCCATCGCAGCTTCTTCGCCATCCGTGACGCCCTGGCGAGCGAAGGGCTGGACTGGATCGACTGGCGCACCGGCGACACGGCCCTCATCGGCATCCCCGGATTCCACGTCGGCGGCCTGTGGTGGGCCACCCAGAACTTCAACGCCGGCGTGACCGTCGTGGCGATGCGCGCCTTCGCGGCCCGCGACGCGATCGACCTCATCCGCGACCTGGGCATCACCACCGCCTGTGTCGTCCCCGCGATGCTGCGCATGATGCTCAGCGAACCCGGAGCCACACCAGGTGACTTCACGACGCTCCGCAAAATCGTGTACGGCGGGTCGCCGATCTCGGAAGCACTGCTCGAAGAGAGCCTGACCATGTTCGGAGCCGAGTTCGCGCAGATCTACGGACTCACCGAGACCGGCAACACCGCTGTCTGCCTGCCCCCGGCCGACCACATTCCCGGCCACCCCCGCATGCAGGCCGCAGGCCACCCTTACCCCGGCGTCCGCAGCAAGGTGATCGACGACGACGGCCACGACTTGCCGCCGGGCGCGATCGGCGAGGTCTGCCTGGCCACCCCGGCCCACATGGTCGAGTACTGGGGCCTGCCCGAGAAGACCGCCGAGACCCTGGTCGACGGGTGGGTCCACACCGGGGACGCCGGATACGTCGACGAAGACGGCTACATCTTCATCCGCGACCGCATCAAGGACGCGATCCTCGTCGCGGGCGAGAACGTCTACCCCGCCGAGATCGAGAACGCGCTGGAGCACCACCCCGGCGTGGCCGAGGCGGTGATCGTGGGAGCCCCCGACGAGCAGTGGGGAGAGACCGTCCACGCTTTCGTCGTAGCGGTTCCCGGACAGCAACCGGCCCCCCGGGACCTGCACCGCTTCCTCATCGACCGGCTCGCCGGTTTCAAGCTGCCGGCCCGGTACGAGTTCATCGACCACGTGCCGCGCAACCCGAGCGGGAAGATCCTCCGCCGGGAGCTGCGCGACCGCTTCTGGACCGACTCCGAACGCAAGGTCAACTGACCGGCACACAGCTGCAACCCACCAGCTACCAAGAGAGAGCGACATGCCTGAGCCCCTGACGCTGGCGGGCTTCCGTGCGGACCTGGCGGAGTTCCTGCATCAGCAACCCGACGAAGTCGACCTGGAAGAAAACCCCCTCTACGCCGGCCTGGACTCACTGCGTATCACCACCCTGGCCGCACGGTGGCGGGACGCCGGCGCGGACGTGAGCTTCCTGGAGCTCGCCGAACGCACCTCGTTCGCCCAGTGGTGGCAACTGTTGTCCGAACGCCAGGCGGGAGCAGCCCATGCCGACGCCTGACGCGCACGGCGAGCGGCACCCACTGCTGGCCGCCCAGGAAGGCATCTGGACCGGCCAGCAACTCGACCTGGACAGCCCCGCCTACAACACGGCCGAATACGTGCAAGTCCACGGACCAGTGGACTCCGCGGCCTTCGAGGAGGCACTCCGCCACACGGTGGCCGAAGTCGAGGCCCTGAACGTCCGCTTCGTCGTCGACGGCCACGGGCAGCCCTGGCAGCTGAGCGTTCCCGGCATCGACTGGCAGCCGTACATCGCCGACCTCACCATCAACGCGGACCCGCACCGTGCTGCCCTCGACTGGATGGCACACGACATGGCCCGCCCGGTCGATCTCGAGCACGACCCCGTCTTCGGACACGCCCTGCTGCGGACGGCCCCCGACCAGTTCCTCTGGTATCACCGCGTCCACCACATCGCCCTCGACGGCTTCGGCCTCTCCCTGGTCGCACAGCGCGTGGCGCAGGTCTACACCGCCCTGGTGGAGGGCGCGCCCCTCGGCGACAGCGGCTTCGGAACCCTGGAGTCGGTGCGGCAGGAAGAGCGCGCGTACCGCGAGTCGAAACGCTTCGTGGTAGACCGTACGTACTGGACACAGCGGTTCGCGGACCGTCCGGCGGTGGCCGGCCTCGCCGAAGGACAGGCGCTCCCGGCGCGGGACTTCCTGCGTCGCATCACGGACCTCGATCCGGGTGATGTGGAGGCGCTGCACTCCGTCGCCCGCGAACTCTCGGTGTCCTGGTCCGATGTCGTGCTGGCCGCGACCGCGGCGTACATCCAGCGGGCCACCGGAGCGCCCGAAATCGTCCTCAGCCTGCCGGCCATGGGCCGCCTCGGCTCCGTTTCCCTGCGGGTGCCGAGCATGGTGCGGAACATCCTGCCGCTGCGCATTGTCGTCAACGAGCAGGACAGCCTGCGGGATCTGGCGGTGCGGGTGTCCGGCGAGATGCGGGCCGGGCTGCCGCACCAGCGGTACCGCTATGAGCAGTTGCGGCGCGATCTGAAGCTGGTCGGCGGGAAGCGCCGGCTGTCCGGTCCGGGCGTCAACATCATGCCGTTCGAGTATGACCTGCGCTTCGCCGGGCATCGCAGCACCGTCCACAACGTGTCCGCGGGTCCTGTCGACGACCTGGCGGTCAATGTGTACGACCGCGCGGAGGGCTCGGGCCTGAGGATCGCCGTCGACGCCAACCCGGACCTCTACGACGAGGCGGAACTGGCCGCACACCAGCAGGGGTTGCTGGGCCTGCTGCGTGAGGCGGTCGCCGCTCCGGCCCAGGTGATCGGCGGGCATCGGCCCGTCACCGTACTCGACGGCGGACCGCTTCCCCTGCCTGCCCGGCCAGTGCTGGGCCTGATCGCCGACCACGCCGCCCGGCGCGGCGGCGCCACCGCCGTCGAGCACGGCGGGCAGAGCATCACCTATGCGGAGCTGTTCGGCTCCGCACGGCACCTTGCGCGGCGGCTCGCGGCCCAGAGTGTCGGACCGGGCGCGCTCGTGGCCGTCGCCCTGCCACGAGGCATCGACGCCGTCACCGCGATCCTCGGCGTCCTGCTCTCCGGGGCCGCGTACTGCCCGCTCGACCCGGGCGCGCCGGAGTCCCGCAGGGCGACGCTCCTGGAGGACGCGGAACCGGCCCTCATCCTCACCTCCAGCACATACGCCGCCCGGTTCCCGGACCGTGCCGTCCTGCTCATCGACGCCCCGGACACCGACGCCCAGGCACCGGCTTCAGCCTCCGGCGATCCAGGCGATCCGGCGTACGTCATCTACACCTCGGGATCCACCGGCCGACCCAAGGGCGTGGAGATCAGCCACGGCGCGCTGGCCACGTTCGTCACCGGTGCGACCCACCGCTATGGTCTCCGCCGCGAGGACCGTGTCCTGCAGTTCGCGCCCCTGCACTTCGACGCCAGCGTCGAGGAAATCTTCCTCACCCTGTGCGTCGGCGCGACGCTCGTCGTCCGCACCGCCGAGATGACCGAGTCGGTGCCCCAGCTCCTGCAGGCGTGCGACCGGCTGCGGATCAGCGTGCTCGACCTTCCCACGGCCTACTGGCACGAACTTGCCTACGCCGTCTCGACCGGTGCCGCGGCCCTTCCCACCGAGGTACGCACCGTCATCATCGGGGGCGAGGCCGCGCTGCCCGAACGCGTCGGCCGCTGGCGGGAGTCGGTCGGCCCGTCGGTGCAGCTGTTCAACACCTACGGCCCGACCGAGGCGACCGTGGTCGCCACCGTCGCCGCACTCCACGACCCCGCTCTGTCTCCCGGCGACGTGCCGATCGGGGTTCCGCTGCCCGGCATGCGGGCTGCCGTCATCGGCGATGAGCTGTACCTCGTCGGCGATGCGCTGGCCCTCGGCTACCGAGGCGATCGGCCCCAGGACGACACCCGGTTCGCCCCGCTCTCCCAACTGCCCGGCAGCCCTCGCGGCTACCGCACCGGCGATCTGGTGCGGCTCGGCGACGACGGACAACTGCGGTTCGTCGGGCGGGCCGACGACGAGTTCAAGATCAGTGGCCACCGCGTGCAGCCGGCCGAGGTCGAGACCGTCCTCCTCACGCACCCACGGATCCGTGAGGCCGCCGTGGTCGGACAGGTGCTGCCGGACGGAACACGGAGGCTGGCGGCGCACGTCGTCGCCGAACACCCCGCGCCGGCGGCGGCCCAGGTCCGGGAACATCTGCGGGCGACGCTGCCGGCAGCGATGGTCCCCTCCGCTGTGGAATTCACCGACCGGTTGCCCCGCACCGGCTCGGGAAAGATCGACAGGAATGCGCTCAGCACGGCCGTGAATGCCGCGGACAGTGTGGAGAACGTGACCACCACGGCTCCGACAACCGGCAGTTCTCTGGAACAGGCCATCACGGGCATCTGGGAGCAGATTCTGGGCGCCGAGCACATCTCGCCCCACGACGACTTCTTCGACCTCGGAGCCCAGTCGCTCCAGGCCATCCAGGTCGCCAACCGGCTCGGCGTGGAGCTGGCACGGGAGGTCCGCGTCGCCTGGCTCTTCCAGCACCCGACAGCCTCCGAACTCGCACGCCACCTGGAACACCACCAGGACGCGCCGGCGACCACCCCCGGCCTTCCGGACACGGTCCTCGCCGACGCCGTACTCGACGAGGACATCGCACCCGCAGCCCCGGCCGATACCCGAAGCGCGCCGCGCAGGATCCTGCTTACCGGCGCCACCGGTTTCGTCGGCTCACATCTACTGGCGGAACTCCTGACCGCGACCGATGCCGAGATCATCTGCCCGGTCCGCGCGACGAGTCCGGCCGAAGCAGCCGACCGCATCCGCCGAGCCCTGACCGACCAGCAGCTTCCGCTGCCCGCCGACCCGCAGCGCATCACCGCCCTGCCCGCCGACCTCGCCCGACCCCATCTCGGGCTCGGTCCCGCCCGGTTCGCGGAATTGGCCAAGAGCTGCGACGTGATCTTCCACAACGCCGCGACGGTCAGCATCATGCGGGACTACGCCAGTCTGCGCGCTGCCAACACCGAGTCCACCCGCGAGCTGCTGCGCATGGCATCGGTACGTTCGGTCCCGCTCCACCTCGTCTCGACCCTGTCCGTCGCCCCGCCCCGCGGCCACAGTCCCGAAGTACCCGAGGCGTTCCTCCCGCCGCACCCCGGGCTCGTCTACGGCTACCAGCAGTCCAAGTGGGCCTCCGAACGGCTGCTGGAGCAGGCCGCCGAGCGCGGGCTGCCGGTCACGCTGCACCGTCTGGGCCGGGTCGTCGGAGCACCGGACACCGGCTTTGTAAACGAGCGGGACTTCCTGTGGAGCGTGCTCCAGTCAGGCATCCCCGCCGGCATCCTGCCTGACCTGTTCGAGGCAGAAGTCTGGACGCCGGTGGACTACGTCGCCCGAGCCGTCGTACGGCTGTCCCTGACGGCCCCACCATCCGGCACGGTCTTCAACCACGCCCCCGTACCCCCGCTCCGGCTGGCCGACCTCTACGACTGGGTGCAGGAATACGGATACGCGGTGAAGCGGCTGCCCTTGGCACAGTGGCGTACGGAACTGCCACGTTCCGCCGACGTGGCCGCAACGACCGGCGCGTTCTTCGACTCCTGGACCGGCAGCGGTGACGCCGAAAGCAGCGACGCCGAACCCGACCTCGGGCTGGGCCGCGTCCGGGCCGACAACGTCCTGCGCGGCCTCGAAGGCAGCGGCATCTCCTGCCCGCTGGCCGACCGCGCCCTGGTGTTCCGCTACCTCGACCACTGCGTCAAGACCGGAACGCTCCCGGACCCGGCCGCAAGAGAGGTCTAACTCCTGGGAACCCGGGCGGACTTCGCACCGACTACCTGAGCGGAGTCCGCCCTACCCCAAGGAGCCTGCATGCTGACGAAACGGCCCGTTGCCGCGGTCCTGGCCGGAGCACTCTGCCTGGCCACCGCGGCCTGCGGAGCCTCGTCCTCCCCGACGGCTGAGACCGCTGCGGAGGCGAACGCCCCCGGCTACCCGGTGAGCATCAAGAACTGCGGGCAGACCACCACATACACCAAGGCGCCGAGCCGGGTGGTCGTCATGAACGGTGCCTCCGTCGCCGAGGTTTCCTCGCTGCTGGCGCTCGGTCTCGGCGATCGCATCGTCGCCAACGGGCAGTCGTACGGGATGTCCGAGGTCACCGGCCGCGCCAAGGCCATCAAGGCGTTGCCCACCGGGGACATCGAGCTCAATGACGCCTACGACATTCCCCGCGAGGCGATGCTGGGCCTGAGCCCCGACCTCGTCCTGTCCACCACGTCCTACGGCTTCGACTCGAAGAACGGCTTCGCGACCCGCGACGACCTCAAGGCGGTCAACGCCAACACCTACATCTCCCCCCAGGGCTGCGACCAGGACACCTCCCGCATGACCGTCGCCGACAGCTACAAGCTGCTGCGCGACCTGGGAAAGATCTTCCACGTCAGCGATCGCGCGGAGAAGCTCATCGCGGCATCCGAGAAGAAGATCAGCGGCGTATCGGCCAAGGTCAAGGGCGAGAAGGCGCCCAACGTCATGGTGGTGTTCTCCAACATGTCGATGGGCGGCAACGACTTCAGCTCCATCGCGGCCAACGGCATCTGGAACGACATCCTCGCCAAGGCCGGCGGCAGCAACGCCTTCTCCTCCGCCTCCAAAACCTCCTTCGCCGACCTCAGCAAGGAGAAGGTCGCCGCCGAGCCCGTCGACGCCCTCGTGGTCATCAGCTACAACGACCCCAACCCCGCGGCGTACGCCCGCAAACTGCTCAAGGAGTTCCCCCAGTGGCCGGCCGCGAAGAACAAGCGTTACACCGTTCTGTCCGACTCGATCTACCTCGGCCCCAGCAACGACCTGGCCGTGGACAAGATCGCCAGGATGCTGCACCCCGACGCGTTCTGAAGCGTCCGAACCGGCTGAAGCCCACGCTGGTGCTGGCGGCACTGCTGGTCGTGCTCGCCGTCGTCATGATGGTGGCGATCAGCATCGGCGCCGTCACCATCCCTCTGGGCGATGTGTGGCGGATCGTGCTCCATCATCTGGGAGGCGGCGGCGCGACCGGTGACCCCGCTCTGGACCAGATCGTCTGGAACTTCCGGACTCCGCGTGTTGTTCTGGCCGCCGTGGCCGGCGCGGGCCTGGCGGTCTCCGGCGCGATTCTGCAGTCCGTGGTGGCCAATCCGCTCGCCGACCCCATCGTCCTGGGCTTCTCCTACGGAGCCTCGCTCGGCGCCGTCATCGTCATCACCCTGGCCACCGGCGCATCGCTCGGCGGGCTCGGGGTGTCGTCCGCGGCGTTCCTCGGTGCCCTCGCGGCGGGTGCCCTCGTATTCGTCCTCGGACAGCGCAAAGGACGCCTGGCCCCGACCCGGCTGGTGCTGTCCGGGGTCGCCATCGGCTACGTCTTCCTCTCGGCGACCAGCTTTCTGCAGCTGCTGGCAACCCCCACCGAACTGCGCACCACCATGTTCTGGATGCTGGGCAGCGTCGCGGGCGCCAAGTGGGATCAGCTGCCCCTCGTCAGCACCGTCGTCCTCACCACCACAGTGCTCCTCGCACTCTTCGGCAGACGGCTCAACGCCCTGCTGGCCGGTGACGAGTCCGCCACGGCCCTCGGCGTCGATGTCCACCGGCTGCGGGCCCTGATGCTCGTGCTGGCCTCGCTCCTCACCGGCGCCGTCACCGCCGTCGCGGGCGGCATCGGCTTCGTCGGCCTGATGATCCCCCACCTGGTCCGCCTCACCACCGGCGCCGACCACCGTCGGCTAATACCCCAGTCCGCCCTGGTCGGCGCCATCTACCTGGTCGTCGTCGATCTGCTCTCGCGCTCGGTCAACCGCCCCAACGAGCTGCCCCTCGGCATCCTCACCGCCCTGTTCGGCGCACCGTTCTTCCTCTGGCTGCTCCGCCGCAACAAGAGCCTGGACACCGTATGAAACTCACCGTGGACCAGCTCCACATCACCCTCGACCGCCACCCGATCCTCCACAACGTGGCTCTGGAGGCCCAACCGGGCGACATCGTCGGCCTCATCGGCCCCAACGGCAGCGGCAAGTCCACACTTCTGCGCACTGTCTACCGCTCCCTGCGCCCGCAACAAGGTGTGGTGCGCGTCGACGGTGACGACGTATGGGCCCTGTCCCCCCGCAGCGCCGCCCTTCGCACCGCTGCCGTGCTCCAGGAGTCGGGCGGCAGTCCGACCGGACTGTGCGTCACCGAGATCGTCGCTCTCGGCCGTACCCCGCACCACGGCCTCCTCGGCCGCGACGGCGCCGACGACCACGAAGCCGTCGAGGAGGCCCTCGACCAGTGCGGCGCCCGCCCGCTGGCCGACCGTGACTTCACCTCGCTGTCCGGCGGCGAACGTCAGCGCGTGCTGCTCGCCCGTGCCCTCGCCCAGCGCCCCAAGCTCCTCGTCCTCGACGAGCTCACCAACCACCTCGACATCCGCGCCCGCTTCGAACTGCTCGACCTGATCCGCTCCACCGGTATCACCACCCTGGCCGTCCTCCACGACCTCGACCTGGCGGCCCGCCTGTGCGACCACCTCGTCGCGCTCCACCACGGCGAAGTGGTCGCGGCAGGCCCCGTCCTGGACGTACTGACTCCCGACCTGCTGCGCGATGTCTTCGGCGTGACCGCCACGGCCGACCGCCATCCCGACGGCGTCGTACGCGTCACCTACGGAGCCAAGCCCCTTGCCCTGGACCTGATGCCGGACGAAGTGATCAGCTGACGGGCCGGTCGTACTGGATGGCCTTACGGACCTCGGCCGCCGCCTCCGGGCTGTCGAGACGCCCCACCATGTGGAGGGCCATGTCGATACCGGCGGACACGCCGGCGCTGGTGACGATGTCCCTGTCATCGACGTACCGCTCATCCGCGCGCACATCGACCGTCTCGTCGATCTTCGCGAGCCTCTCGACGTAGTTCCAGTGCGTCGTGGCCGGCCGCCCCTTCAGCAGGCCCGCTGCCGCCAGCACGAGAGAGCCAGTGCACACGCTCGCCAACACGGTCCCCTGACGGTGCAGTTCCCGCAGCCAGTCCAAGTGCGCACTGTCCTTCGCCAGGGGACGCGTCCCGTCACCGCCGGGGTGCACCAGCAGATCGAGAGCGGGAGCCGTGGCAAGACTCTGGTCGACAACGAGACCAAGCCCCTTGGAACAGCGCACCACCCCTTCCTCCCGACCGATCGCCAGCAGCCGGACGGGAAACTCCGCCACGTGCGCAGCCCAGAACCCGAGGACCTCCCACGGGCCGACGACATCAAGCTCTTCGGCATCCTCGAACACGTAAATGCCGATGGTCAGCGAAGAATTCATGCTGCCGGGTTCACCAACTCTCTCTGTCTGCGGGGGATCGGTTCGCGGGCGGGCGGACAGCCGTCGCCCGGTTCCGTGTCAGGAAAACCGCTTCCGGTACTCAAGGGGCGAGACCTGCAGAACACGCAGGAACGACTTGCGCATGGTGGCCTCCGTGCCGAAACCCGCCTCGCGCGCGATCTCTTCGGGACTGCGGACCCTCTCCGTCAGCATGCGTGACGCGCTGGCCACCCTGACACGCTCCACGTACTCCCTCGCCGACATGCCGACTTGGGAGCGGAACAGGCGGGTGAACTGACGCTGCGAGAGGCCCGCGTGGCCGGACAAAGCCCGGAGCGACAGCTCTCCGCCAGGATGGGAACGGATCAGATGCTGCACGTCGCGTAACGCAGGGCTTTGGGCATCACGGGCCCGTAATTCGGCGAACTGCGCCTGCCCACCTGGTTTGCTCACATAGGTGACGAGTGATCGGGAGACGAGTTGGGAGACCTCACGGCCAAGGTCCTCCTCCACCAATGAGAGGGCCAGATCGATGCCGGACGCTCCACCTCCAGCAGTGGTGATGTGACCGTCCCGCACCACCGTGTCACGGGAGTCGACGTGGATGTCCGGGTGCCGGCGGGCCAGTTCATCGGAGAACTCCCAGTGCGTGGCCGCCCTGCGACTGTCGAGGATCCCGGTCTCGGCAAGGCCAAAGGTCCCCGTACCCACCGACGTGACCCGCTGCGCGCACTTGACCAGCGCGCCGAGCGCGCCGGTGGTCTCCCTGTCGATGACGGGAATTCCGTCGGCGCCCGGCAGGATCACCGTGCCGACGTCGGTCACGTCAGCGATGGCGCAGTCCGGCATGACCGTGAGCCCACTGGACGTGCGTACGGGAGCCCCGTCGAGGGACGACGTCAGAACCTCGTACCGGAACCTATCCGCGGTCGCCCTGTCCGATGCGTTCGCCGCGGAGAAGACGTCCGCAGGACCTGAGAAGCCGAGACTCTGTACCCCGTCGAAGAGCGGCATGACCACCGTGTGCCGCCGGCCCATCTCACGCGGTCGATTCATTGCCACCTCGCTGTCGCGTCGTGTGTTCAGGATCTGCTCGTCGGCCGGTGTTCAACCGCCAGGGCATCCAAGGGGGCCGGTGCTCGCCTGTCCGGCGGGCACCAGCCCCTCGGTCACGCGGCCAGGGCAGCTGGGGCCGCACCCGAGTTCTCTCGGTCGGCCAGCTCCGGGCAGTGCTCCTCGGCCTCGGCCAGCAGGCCCATGAGGGTCACACGGGCGCGGGCCACGCGGGAGCGAACCGTCCCGACGGGGCAGTCGCTCACCGCCGCGGCCTCCGCGTAGGGCAGGCCCAGGAGTTGGGTGAGGGTGAATGCCTCACGGCGTTCGTCGGGCAGTGCGGCCAGCAGGTCGAGGAGGGCGATGCCGTCGTCGAAGCCGGGCAGGTCGTGCGGCTGGGCGTGCTCGACCGCCAGCTGCCAGTCCTGTTCGTCGGACAGTCGCGGGCGGGCGGCCGCGTGCCGGAAGCTGTCGATCACCGCGCGGCGCGCGATGGACAGCAGCCACGTACGGGCGGAACAGCGTCCCTCGAATCGGTGCAGGCTGCCGAGCGCTCGCAGGAACGTGTCCTGGGCCAGGTCGTCGGCCACCTGAGGGTCGGCAGAGAGGTGGGCGACGTAGCGTACGACGTCGCGGTGCAGGGCTCGTACGAAACGATCGATGGCGTCCGGGTCGCCACCACGAGCGGCGAGTGCCCAGGCCGTTATCGAGTCGTCGGTCGACGCCGTTTTCTCGGGCGAGGCGGGCAGGACAGGAATGGTCACCTGGTGTCCTTCTCGGGTCATCCGGATCCGGACCCGCGCGTGGGCGGGGCGGTCCGGCGAGTGGGGTACCGGCCGTACGAGGACGTACGGCGAAGGCCCGAGGCGCACACGGGCTGCCTCGGGATACCGGCTGCCGTCAGACGACAGCGGTCCCCACGGGCGGGCCCCGAGAAGTGATCGCGTGGACGAGCATGAGACGCCGCGGCGCCCGGTCCGAGCGGCGGCGTACGCGGATGCGTGGACGGTGCGGTGGCGTGGGCAGGACGAGCAGCAACCGCAGCGGTGCGGCCAGCCAGCCGCCCACGGCCCGCAGGATGCGGAAGGCGGCGCGCTCTCCGTGCGCGAGCCACAGGCCGCACAGCAGCGCGGCCAGCAGGTGGGCGGAGAGCATGCCGAACGACGACGTACCGCCCGTGGTGTGGCCGAGGTGATCCATGTGCGCCATGTCCATGGAGTCCATGTGCACGGAGTGCATCGGCATGGACCCCATGTCGTGGCCCATGGAACTCATGTCCATCGAGGCCATGTCCCCAGGCGCCGAGGCCGCCGGGTGCGCGCCGGACTGCGTCAGAGAGAACGCCGAATGCAGGGCCGTCTGTGCGACGACCACGACGGACACGATCAGCGGAAGTCCACGCTCCCGGCCGGCCAGGCACCAGCCCACGGCACCGGTCACCGCCGCGCCGGCGACCAAGACCCACCAGGGCACCCGGCCGCCGGACATCATCACGTGCCCCAGGGCGGCGAGCAGCACGCAGACGGCCGCGAACACCGCGGCCCGAAGCGTGCGAGAACACCACCCAACAGTCATGACGGGCCTCATCCTTGCATCCGAGGTTCGGTCGTCATGGTGGGGTACGGAAATTTCCCCGGCCCCAGACTCAATCCGGGACGCATGAACCAGAACACAGAAACAGGCCGGAACTCAACGGAGGTTCGGGCCGACTAATAGGGAGTGCCGAGTCATATCTTCCGGCGGCGACGAGCCAGAACCCTGCGCCCGCCATCCCGGCCGCGCGCCTTGGCTCTTCGCCAGATCGGACAGCTGCTTTGCCGTCACGGCCTCAGGGCAGTACGTGCCGTGAAGTCGTCGACGCCCGGGCAAGGAGACAGCCGTAGCGTCGATACGGTCACGCCCCGAACCTGCCGGGGCGGACCACGACCGCCAGCGCCTTGACCTGCCCGCTGCGCTGGAAATGCAGCGTGAACGGCACGAAGTCGAACTCGCGCCACCTCGCATTCGCCCGCAACGTCACATCCAGGCCGGCCGGCGACATGGCAAGACTGTCGCCGGCCTGAACAGTGACCGAGTCCACCGTCTCCGCGTACGCCGCCCGGCCATTGGTCATGCGGTGACGGCTGAGTGCGGTGCCGCCATCCGCGTCGGGGGACGTCACCTTGAGCAACCGGTCTTCAGCGCCTCCCGTGTTGGTGATCCGGAAGAACGCGGCGGTGTCCTGGGTGTTCCCGTAGGGCAGGTACACATGTGCGTCGGTGACCGCGATCTTCGCGGGGGTGCCCGCGTTGCCGGAAGAGGTCCAGGTGGTGAGGCCGCCCAGGGCGATGGTGCACGCGGCGATGGGCGCGAGCGCGGCGAGCAGGGTGTCGGTAAGCCCGCGACGGGTCGGCCGCCAAAGGCGCTGTTCGGTCATCGGACGGGCCTCCGCGGGGTAGAGGGCTGCCAGCCGCGCAGCCGCAGGCTGTTGCCGACCACCAGCAGCGAGCTGACCGACATCGCCGCCGCAGCGAGCATCGGGTTGAGCAGGCCGACCATGGCGAGCGGCACGGTCACGGCGTTGTAGCCGAAGGCCCACACGAGATTGGCGCGGATCGTGCCCAGGGTTCGCCGGGCGAGCCGTACCGCGTCCGCGAGGGCCTCGATGTCGCCGCGCACCAGCGTTACGTCGGCAGCCCCGATGGCCACGTCGGTCCCGCTGCCCATCGCGATCCCGAGGTCGGCGCCGCACAGCGCGGGCGGGGGCGTCAGTCTCCGAAGCGCCATACCCGCCCCGGAGGAGCGTCGTTGGGACTCTTCCATCACCGGTCTCCTGGATCGCGTCGCCGTACGACGCGGGTCGGTTCGAGCCGTACCGGTTCAGGAGTCGGGTGTGCCGGGGGTCGGGTTCCGGAGCCGATGTGTGGCGCGCGTCACGCGGAGCATCAGGGGACCGCACATACCCGGCCCGTGCGCGGCGGCAATGCTCCATGATGATCCGGCCATGGAGTGGAGCAGCCGGGTCCGGGAGCGCGCCGTGCCGCGCGGAGAACGCTGGCCGCCGCGTGAGCGACGGCTGCCCATGCCGGCATCTTCGCCGGCGCCGGTACGGTGCTGGCCATCACGGGGCACCACTTGGCCTCCCGGACACCCGTGACCTGGCAAGCCGTGCTCGCCGCGGCCCTGGCTCTGCGTGGCAGGTACCAGCTCACTTCGCTTGCCCGCGCACTCCGGACTGCCGCCCTGTTCAATTGAAGGGCGCCCGATATACCCCTACGCTCGCCCGAGAAAGTCGTGATCTACGTCATGGCGCATGGATCGACCGCCGCCGAGAATGATCGAGACAAGGCGAGCAAATAGGGCATTTCATTTCCGTGGGACATGCGCGGGACGGCGAGCCTGACAAACCGTCAAGTATGCTTCTGACCTGGGAAAACGCGCGGGAAGCCGACGGCCTCCGGAGCCGTGTGCGCAGGTTCGAATCCTGCCGGGGGCACCCTGTATGAGGTGCCTGAAGACCCCGTGACCAGCGTGTTCGCTGCGTGCGGGGTCTTTGCGTGTGTGCAGCCGTATGCAGCCCTGAGCGGCCCCATGACAGTGATCACGTTGTAATAGCGTGTTGATGTTGCGGGGCTTCGCGGCAGGTCAATGGCCGTTTCCGACCCCTTGAGCGTAGCCTCCCGACACACCTCCGACACGGCGAAAGCCCCGATCCCTCCGGGGCTTTCGTGTGAGTGCCGTGTGAGCCGTATTCAGCCTTCGGTTGCGCCTCTCCGGAGTCGGTCCACACCTTGCCCGCCGTCGGACGTTTCTCGGCCAGTTCGATACGCCCCAACCCTTCGCCGGGAGCGTGCAGTCCGAGCGACCCAGACCCAGCGCCCCACCGGGCCGCATGGCCGCGTAATACAGGCACCCGAAGAACGCTCGCGACCGCCACCCCGAGGACGGCGACTCACCCGAGGCTCTGGCTCTCGCAGTCCGCCGGCTCCGTCAGGCGCCCGGCCTGCTGGATGCAGGGGGACTGCCGCCGCCACCGCACCTCATCCCCCGGTCTGTCACCTGCTCCGGCCGGAGCAGGTGCGGAGCGGCGACACCGTCAGCGAGAAGAATCCGCAGGAGTGCCCCATCCGCAGCGTTACGCTCATGGCCCGCACGCAGATAAGGTTCAGCTATACGGATTTGGTTCAGGTTGACCTAAACGGATTTGGATAAGTCATGGGTGAACAGCTGACGAAGCCGGGGCGGCTGCTTGACCGTGATCACGAATGGGCGCTGCTCAACGGTTTCCTCGCCGATCCAGCCCCCGAGTTGCGGCTGGCCATCGTCTCGGGGCGCCGGAGGAACGGGAAGTCGTTCCTGCTGGAGGCACTCACAGAAGCAGTGGGCGGGCTGTACCTGACCGCGGTGCAGGAGGAAGGCCGGGTGCCCGCGCTGCACCGGTTCACCGAGGCGATCGCCGCGCACGCGGGAGTGCGGCCCGGGGCGATGCGGCTGGATGACTGGCGGGATGTGCCCACCGCCGCGCTGGAGGTGGTGAACCGGGCGCCGGGGGCGCCGCTGATCGTCATCGACGAACTGCCGTACCTGCTCCAGCACTCCCCGGAGATCCCCGGGTTCCTGCAACTGCTGTACGACCAGTCGCAGTCGGGCAAGGCGCCCGGCGGTCGCATCGTGCTGTGCGGCTCGGCCATGAGCGTGATGTCCGAGCTGCTGTCCGGCACCAAGCCGCTGCGCGGCCGGGCTGTGCTGGACCTGCGCCTGCCGGCCTTCGACTACCGCACCGCCCGCACCCACTGGGGAATCGAGGACCCGGCGGTGGCGCTGCAGGTCGACGCCGTGCTGGGCGGCGCCCCCGGCTACCGGCCGCTGGCCGCAGGGCCGACGCCGCAGAGCGAGGCGGAGTTCCCTCCCTGGGTCGAACGCACTCTGCTGGACCCGGGGCGGGCCCTGTACTCGCGCGTGGAGGCGGAGTACCTGCTGCGCGAGGATCCGCGGATCACCCACCGCACGCTGTACTACGACGTGTTGTCCGCGGTGGCCCGGGGCGCCTCGACCCCGGCAAAGGTCGGCTCGGTGCTGGAGCGGTCCCGCTCCGCCATGGTCGCCCCGCTGGAGGTGCTGGAGTCCACCGGCTACGTCCGCAAGGAACAGGACCTCCTCAAGGCACGGCACCCGGTCATCAGCGTGGCGGACCCGGTGATCCGCTTCAACCAGCTGATCACGCTGCCCATGGTGGATCTGGTGGAACGGCGGCGCGGAACCCAGGTGTGGCAGTCGTCGCGGCCGACGTACCACTCGAAGATCCTCGGCCCGCACTTCGAGGAGACCGCGCGCGAATGGGTCCGCTCCTTCGCCATCGATGAGACGGGGCTGTCGCTGGGCGCGGTGGGCGCGGCGGAGATCGCCGACCCGGCCGCCCGGACCAAGCACGAGATCGACCTGCTCGCCATGGCTCCCGGAGAGCGCCCGCAAAGCCCCCGAGCCGCCATCAGCCTGATCGGTGAGGCGAAGGCCACCGTCCAGCCCCGCGGCCTCAAGGACCTCGAGCGCCTCGAACACATCCGGGCCCTCCTCGCCGACCAGGGGCACCGGCCCGATGACGCGGTCCTCGCCCTGTTCTCCCTGCACGGCTTCCATCCCGACGTCATCGACGCCGCCGGCCGCCGCCACGATGTCCTCCTGGTCGACCTCGCTGCGCTGTACGGCGACGGGCCCGTCCGCGGTCTGACGTGACCTGGACAGGTGTGGCGTGACGGACGCGCCATTCGGCTTCCCCCGGGGCCTTTCCGCCGGGGAACGTGGCGCCTGCACCGGCGTCCTCATGGCGACGTACCCGGGCACGCCCCTGACCGTGGCCGAACTACCCGAGGACATCGGCCCCTTGGACCTCTTCGGTACCGCGGACGCGGAGTTCGGAACCGACCGGATCGGCGCGTACGGGCTGCTCCCGCCGTCGGATCCGGACCTGTGCGACGCGGACAGTGAGCCCGCAACGGCCCCACCCGCCACACCTGTGCCATGGGGCAGCAACCATCCGTGACCGGCACGTACGCCGAGACAGTCGATGACTCTACGGATGACAGTCGGTGACTCTACGGATGTGGATTCCGGCTCCGGCCGGTTGATTCACGACCAGCGGCTGAGGAACCGTTCCCGGGACCGGTGCGCGGGGTGCGCACGGCGAGAAGAGCGAGGTCGTCGTGGCCGTCGCCGGGGTTCTGGTCGGCCAGCGTGCAGCAGAGTGCGTCGAGGGGCAGCCCGACGTGGGCGGAGGCGGTGGCGGCAAGCATGTCCAGTCCGGCGTCCAGCGGGTGCTCGGGGTGTTCCACCAGGCCGTCGGTGAAGAGCAGCACTGTGTCTCCGGGCGTCAGCGGGTGGGTGTGGTCGGGGCGCGGCAGGCGGGTGTCGACGCCCAGCGGCACGCCGGGTTCGGCCTGCAGGTAGCGGGTGCGGCCGTCGGCGGTGAGGAGCATGGGCGGCAGGTGGCCGGCCGTCGACCAGTGCAGGCGCCAGCCGTCGCCGTCGGGTTCGATGCGGGCCAGGCAGGCAGTGGTGACGGGGGCCTCGGTGATGGAGTGCAGAATGTCGTCGAGCCGGTCCAGGACCAGGCTCGGCGGGGTGAGCCGGTCGTACAGCAGGGCGCGGAGCATGTTGCGGATCTGCGCCATGACGGCCGCCGCGGTCAGGTCGTGGCCCAGCACGTCGCCGACGATCGCGGCACACGCACCGTCCGGGAGCAGCAGGGCGTCGTACCAGTCGCCGCCCAGGTGGTGGTCGGGGGCGGTCGCCGGCCGGTATATCGCGGCCGCGGTGAACGGAGCCAGGTCGGGCAGGGTGGGCAGCAGCAGACGCTGGAACTGCTCGGCGGAGGTACGCACCCGCTGATACAGCCGGGCGTTCTCGATGGCGATGCCGGCGGCCCCGGCCAGCGCGAGGACGACCGCCGCGTCCTGTTCGTCGAACGGTTTGCCGTCGCGTCGGTCGGTCAGGTAGAGGTTGCCGTAGATGCGCCCGTGCACGCCGATCGCCACCCCGAGCAGGGTCCGCATCGGCGGATGCCCGGTGGGGAAGCCGACCGCGTCCGGATGGTGCGGTACGTCGTCCACGCGCAGCGGTTCGTGCTGCTCGATCAGGTGGGCGAGCAGGCCGCGGCCGTGCGGGGGGTGTATGTCGGCCAGGGCCTGGTGCTCGGTGTCGCTCAGGCCCAGCGGGATGAAGTCCTCAAGGCCCGTACGGCCCTCGGCGAACACGCCGAGGGCGCCGTAGCGGGCGTTCACCAGCTGCATCGCGGCGCTTACGATCTCCCGCAGCACCACCGGCAGCTCCAGCTCGCGGCCGACCGCGAGCACCGCGTCCAGCAGCGCCTGCATGCGTCCCTGAGCCCGGGTGAGTTGTCCGACCTGCTCGGCGATGCCGACCAGGTCCGCATCCCCGGCCGGACCGGAAGCCGTCGGCGACTGCCGGCGCTGAAGGCTCTCGTCGCCGCTCATCGGCGCCTCACCTCTTCCCGGCCGCCCCGGGTTCTGCGGCGGATACGGCCACATCGCACACCCTAGTGCCCCGGTAGCCCTCTCGCCCCGTCGTGAGCGCCGCGGAAAAGAGCGGCCTTACAGCAGTTACCGCACGTCATCAGGCGATCCCTCCGCCCTCGCCGGCCCGGAGGGTGTGGCCTGCGGCTTGAGCGGGGGCCAGGTATACACCCACACCCGCATCCGACAACGAACCCAGCGTCGGGAGGGGTCCCCGTGGGGACGGCCTACCGTGCTCGTCGACGTCGAGGACGGAGGTGGCGATGGTGAGCTCCTCGGAAGCGGACACCGGCAGCGGACACCGGCAAGAAAGAAGTGGACTGGTGAGCGGTGAGGGGATGGGCATGCCCGCACGAGTGAAGCGCGTCGCGGCGGTGGTGATCGGGGGCGTACTGGCCGTCGGCGGTTGTTCGTCGGACAAGGACACGGACACGTCCGAGGCCAAGCAGTCGGCGAGCCCGGTACCGAGCCGTGCGCTCGTCGTCTGGGCCGACGGGATGTGTGAGTCCACCGACGGTTTCGAGACGTTGAAGAAGGAGAGCGCCGAGGACATCAAGGACGTCACGGATCCCCCCGAAGACGCGTTCATGCCGATCGACATGGAGACACAGAGCTATCTGTCGAACACCTCGTCGTCCCTCGACACGGTCGCGCAGGGGCTCGACAGCGTACGGAAGACGGGCATCACCGCCGCGGACCGGCTGCACGACCGGCTGGCCGAGGACGTCGCCAAGGCCGCCGCGGAGGCCGACGAGCTGTCCGACACCATGACCCTCTACAGCCTCTCCGAGAAGGAGCAGATCGACCGCGCCGAGCGCCTGGCCGGGCTGGTAGAAGCCCTGAAGATGCCGAAACCCGCACTGCCGGCCGTGGTCGCCAAGGAACCGAGGCTCAAAGCCGCCTACGGACTCGCGCCCCGCTGCGTCCCGCCCGCCAAGCCGTCGCCCAGCGCCCCCGAGCCCGCGTCCCCGAGCCCGGCCTCGACCGGCCCGCTGCCCAAGGCCAAGGACGGCAGGGACACCGGAGCCTGCAAGGACGGGGACTGCGAGATCCTCGTCACCAAGCCGGTGGACTTCGTGGTCGGCGACTGGAATCCGCACGTGACCGTGAAGGACTCCACGGTCACCATCACGCACAGCGGCTCCTCGGGATTCGTGAGCACTATGTCGTTCGGCGACGGCGGGGGAGGCGCGTTCTCCACAGCGGGCGGCAAGGAGACCACCGTCGACGCCATCGCGGTCAACAAGGACGGCGCCGTACTGAAGTTCAGTACGAAGTAAGCACCCGTCAACGGCACCCGAAATGATCAGTTTGTTCAGGGTCGCCCAAACTGAATCACCGCCCGGATCGCCATCTCACCCGCACCGACCAGCGGCTTCGTCCGTTCCTATGCGAGCACGCTCAGCATGGGCGGCGGCGGAGGTGCACAGGAGCACCCACCTCGCAGATCCAAGAAGCCATCTGGCCGCCGCGCCGTCGAAGAAATGGCACGGGTCAACCGCGATTTCATGCACCGGACTTCCCGGCTATTGGCTGAGCGAGGGATCAATCAATTCCTCGACATCGGCACTGGAATACCGACCGAGCCGAACCTCCATCAGGTCGTCCAGGCCATCACACCCAGCGCCCGTGTGGTCTACGCGGACAACGACCCGATCGTCCTCAGACACGCCGAGGCGCTTCTTCACAGCACTCCAGAAGGGAGGACCGCCTACATCCAAGCCGACGTGAGAGAGCCGGGAAGGATCCTCGCAGCGGCGAAAGAGACCCTCGACTTCGAGCAGCCAATCGCTCTGTCTTTGGCGGCCCTCCTGCATCTGGTGGCAGATGACGACGATCCCTACCGGATCGTGGGTGAGCTACTCAAGCCGCTGGCAGCCGGGAGCTATCTGGCGCTTCCCCATGCGACAGGAGATTTCGATCCCGAGACATGGGAGCGCGTTGTCGAGGTCTACCGCAAGGGAGGAACTCCCGCGACAGTTCGATCGCGCAGCGAATTTTCGAGGTTCTTCGAAGGCCTTGAGCTGGTCGACCCTGGCATAGAACTCGCCGCACTCTGGCACCCAGAGCTTGGGGAACAGCACAGTCAGAGGGAGCAGATCCCGCTGTATGTGGGGCTCGCCCGCAAACTGTGAAGCCCTGCGCCAGCGTCACGGGCTTGGGCCTCGTGTCCGCTTCCCCGCAAGAGGCTCCCGTTCACGGTGACCACCTCCTGCAGCAACTCCGCGCACTGACCTTGAAGTTACGTCGGTACATGGGTGTATGTCAGAGGCAGTGCTGCTGTCCCTCGGGTCACCGCGCTGCCGCTGGATCAGTCGGTCACGTCCGCGGACGTGACCGGGCGGCCGCAGAGCGCGCGTCCTTCGACTGGCTTGAGCAGGGGCGTGTTCTGGACACCTCCGACGCGGTTGGCCCACCAGACGGTCAGTTCGCGTACGAAGAACATCGGCAGTCGCCGGTAGCGGCGGGGCTTCTGGAAGACCCCGACGGAATCACCCCAGTAGGCATGTTTGGCGTCAATGGCCGCGTAATTGTGCCGGATTCCTGTCATCGGCGGGAAATCGGTGTAGGCCTCGCGCAATTCGAGTCCCGAGTACGCAGCCATGGCCCGGAACCCGTCTGGGTAGTAGCGCCAGCAATCCTGTGCATCGTGCACATGGCCGCGCGACGGTGCCGTGATGAATGCCATTCCCCTGGGCTTCAGCACACGCGCGATCTCCATCATCGTCACCCAGAAGAACGGGATGTGTTCGAACGCCTGGCCCGAGAGCACAAAGTCCGTGCTGTTGGACTTCACTGGAATGCGGTACGGCTTGGCCATGACCACATCCACGTTCTGTCCATCGAGCACATCGACGCCCACATAGTCGATGTCGTGCTGACCCAGCATGTCTTTATGCGTGACACTCTGTTTGTCCGACACACGCGATCCCAGATCCACGACCCGGTGCCGCCGGTTCGTCGGCATGTACTCCTTCACGCAGAGTTCCATCTGCTCGTATGCAGACCTGTGCATCAGTGTTGCCTCTCGATGTGCCCCCACCTGAATGGACATGTCCCACAACTCCAATCGGCAGAAGGAGTCACGCTTCTGAACTGCATGACAACGAGGTGGAACGCCGACGTACAACCTCGAAAGTAGAGTCGTCACCCATACCGCTGGGCGGCGGTTCGTTGTCCACAGGCTGTGAACCCCTCTCCGGCGGGACCGCCCCCGCAGGCCGAAGCTGCCGCGGCGGATTCGGGTGGCGGCTCGTCCGGCTCGGACGTGGCGGTGTCGGTGATGGCAGAGAGCGGGACCCAGTCTCACTGGGTCCCGCTCTTTGTCGTTGCTGATCACGGTTCACGCGTGAGTGGCGCGTGAACCGTGTGACCACGTCGGTGTCAGGGCTCCAGCCCGCTGGCCCTGGCGATGCCCTCGATCTCACGCCGTAGGTGCTCCCGCTCGGCGTCGCTTTGCACGGGTTCGGTTCCGGTGAGGGTGCTGAAGTCGACGAGCGTGTGCGCACCGAGGGGGCCCAGAAGATCCAGGAGCTGGTTCAGCCTCCGCCCGAACTCGGGAGTGAACAGCTCCTGTTCGCGTGGCGACAGCTCGATGTCGATATCGACGTTGCGGTGGACGAGCGCGTCGTTCGTACCCTTGAGGATGCGTAGCAGCAGCTCGTACGACTCGGGGTCGAGGCCGCTTTGGAGTTCGGACAGGTAGAGCGCGAACTGCTTGGTGCTCTCCAGGAATACGTCTTCGTTCATGCACGTATCGTGCCGGATCCCCGGCAATACTCCGGGGCGTTTCAGCTGATCGGATGCCATTTCGCCCACGGACTTGACAGGAGTTCGGGTTCCCGGCTCCCGAACTGCCCCGGCCGACTTCATCCGCACAGCGGGCACCGGCTTGCGTTCTGTCGTCAACACCCGGTGAACACCTCCGCCGGCGGCGCCGCTTGCAGAGGGATGTGCCGGCACGGCAGGGTTTCGGGACGTGGCCACCTTGTTGATCGTGCATCACACGCCTTCGCCCAACTGCCAGGCGATGTTCGAAGCCGTCGTGTCCGGCGCGACGGCACCGGAGATCGAGGACGTACGGGTCGTACGGCTCGCCGCGCTGTCCGCGACGGCGTCGGACGTACTGGCCGCGGACGGATATCTGCTCGGCACTCCGGCGAACCTCGGCTACATGTCCGGCGCCCTCAAGCATTTCTTCGACCAGGTCTACTACCCGTGCCTGGACGCGACACGCGGTCGCCCGTTCGGCTTCTACGTGCACGGTGGAAGTGACACGACAGGGGCCCTGCGCGGGATCGAGTCGATCACGACGGGCCTCGGCTGGCGCCGTGCGGCCGAGCCGGTGACCGTCACCGGTGAGCCGGGCAAGGCCGACATCGAGGCGTGCTGGGAGCTCGGCGCGACGGTCGCGGCCGGGTTGATGGACTGAGCGCCGGGAAGCGAGGAGGCTCTCAGTCCGCGCGCCTTGGCAGGCTGCCGACGCTGATCATGGACATGCGTGACCACACCGGCGCGACTGAGTCGGACGACACCGACCGCTGACCCCACCGGTCCGTTCGCACCCCGAGGTCCCCGTCCTGACCACCGGAGCGCGGTCAGCAGCACTCGCAGCCGTCCCGGCAGCCGCAGTCGCCCCCGGTCCGTGCGGCCGTGCCGGAAACGGGCGCGGCACAGCAGCCGTCCCCGCGCCAGGCGTCCCGCCCCTCCTTGACCGCCACCGCCGCGATGACCAGGGCCGCGATCGGGTCGGCCCAGGACCAGCCGAGGACGGCGTTGGCGATGAGGCCGACGAGCAGGACCGCGGAGAGGTACGTACACAGCAGCGTCTGCTTGGAGTCGGCCACGGCGGAGGCGGAGCCCAGTTCACGCCCCGCGCGGCGCTGGGCCGCGGACAGGAACGGCATCACGGCCAGCGACAGAGCCGCCAGCACGATGCCTGGAACGGAGCGCTCCGCCTCTCCCGTACCGGAGAGGGCGCGTACGGAGTCCACAGCGACGTACGCGGCAAGGGCGAAGAAGGAGACGGCGATGATCCGGAGCGTCGTCCGCTCGCGGGCCTCGCGCACGGCGTGGTCGCGGGCGGAGAACTGCCAGGCGACCGCTGCGGCCGAGGAGACCTCGATGACCGAGTCGAGCCCGAAGCCGATCAATGCGGTGGAGGAGGCCAGCGTGCCCGCGATGATCGCGACGATCGCCTCGATGACGTTGTAGGTGATCGTGACGGCCACGAGCAGGCGTATCCGGCGGGTGAGCGCCTCGCGCCGGGCGGGCGAGGGTCCGAGGGATATCGCGGTCACGGTCAGCAGCAGCCCTTCTCGTCCGTGTCGGGGCAGGTGCGGTCGGTCTCCACCGCCACTACGGCGGTACGCAGGTCGTCCAGCGCGTGTCCGAGGCGGGGGTCGGCGAGTTCGTAGCGGATGCGGCGCCCGACGGGTACGGCGACCACCAGGCCGCAGTCGCGCAGGCACGCCAGGTGGTTGGACAGGCGGGTGCGCGAAATGCCCAGTTGGTCGGCCAGATCGGAAGGGTGGGCCGGCGCCTGACGCAGAGCGAGCAGCAGGCGGCAGCGGATGGGATCGGCGAGTGCACGGCCGAAGCGGGCGAGTACGTCGATCTCGGTGGCAAGAGTCAGCACCCTCACGACGATACATGGATTCCTGAATTCAGGAATCCATGTATACAGCCACTCTTGGTCCCGTCGGTGACCCACCGGCCTGCTGGTGACCGGCCGCGGCTGGTCACCAGCACAGTGGCAGCGCTGGGCGGCGGACGCGCTCGCCCGGCAGCTCCTGCCATGAGCGAGGCATCGGCTATTTGAGTCCGGAGGTGGCGATCCCGGAGACGAAGCCGCGCTGCAGGATCAGGAAGAGCACCAGCACCGGCACGACGTACACCAGAGTGCCTGCCGCGACGAGGTTGTTGAGCGTGCCACCGTGCGCGTTGTGGTAACCGGTGGCGAGCTGGACGGCGAGGGTAGTGCGGCCGGTGTCCAGCAGCAGCGCGGGCGCCAGCCAGTCACCCCAGGTCCAGGAGAACGACAGGATCAGGCTGGTGGCGATGACCGGCCACGACTGGGGCAGGAAGATCCGCCAGAAGATGCGCATCTGCCCGCAGCCGTCGACGATCGCCGCCTCCTCCAGTTCCTTGGGCATGTTGGTGAAGAACTGCCGGAACAGGAAGATCAGATACGGCATGCCGCACAGACCCCACAGCACCCACGGCATGTACGTGTTGATGAGGTGGAACTTGGCGAACAGCAGGTAGGTCGGGACGAGCGTCATGACCTGTGGCAGCATCATCGTCGACAGCAGCACGCCGAAGATCACTCGTTTTCCCGGTGCTTCGAGCCGGGCGAAGCCGTACCCGGCCCAGGCCGAGGCGAAGGTCGCCAGCACCGCGTAGATGGTGGCGATCGTCAGCGAGTTGCGGGCGTAGCCGAAGTAGTCCCAACTGGTCAGCGCCTTCACGAAGTTCCCCGGGCTCGGGTGGTGCGGCCACCAGTGGATGGGGACGGCACGCAGCTCCGACGCGTCCTTGAACGCGGTGATCGCGAGCCAGGCGAAGGGGCTGAGTATGAGGACGAGGACGCTCACCAGGAGCATGTAGACGACACTGCGCCGGGAGAGCACCATCACCCACCTCCGATCGTGCGGGACTTGGTCTTCGCGCGCTCCGGCTCCACGGAGTAGAAGACCGCGCCCTTGCTGAGTTTGAAGACGATGAGGGTGACGGCGATGATGATCAGGAACAGCACCCAGAGCAGGGCGGAGGCGTAGCCGTAGCGGCCGCCGAGGAGGTACTGGTCGAGGACGTGGATCATGAAGAGGGAGTTGCTCTCCGGGACGGATCCGATGCCCTTCGGGGTGGGGTCGAGTGAGATGAGCAGCGGTACGAAGGTCTGCAGCGAGGCGATGATCCCGGTGACGACCTGGAAGAAGATGACGGGGGAGAGCAGCGGCAGGGTGATCCGGGTGAAGGACTGCCAGGGACTGGCGCCGTCGACCCTGGCCGCCTCGTGCAGCTCCTTGGGG
The DNA here is from genome assembly GCF_014647675.1 of Streptomyces flaveus. Classification (GTDB taxonomy): domain Bacteria; phylum Actinomycetota; class Actinomycetes; order Streptomycetales; family Streptomycetaceae; genus Streptomyces; species Streptomyces flaveus. The sequence goes on from NZ_BMPQ01000002.1 coordinate 440,893, forward strand.
ATGTCCTGCAGTCCCGCCAAAGAGATGATCATGACGTTGCCCACGCCCCACAGGGTCAGGACGATCAGCACCCAGCGGGCGTAGGGATCCGCCAGCCACGCGAGCCCGTTGACGTTGAAGAGGTCGAGAAGGCCGTTGGCCGCCCCCGAGTCACGGTCGAAGATCATCCTGAAGGTGATGGCGGCACCGACCGGCGGCACCACGGCGGGCAGGTACAGCAGCGTGCGGATCAGGCCGCGGCCCCGGATCGGCTGGTTCACCAGTACCGCGAGGAACAGTCCCGCCACGATCGTCAGCGGCACGGTCATCGCGGTGAACACCCCCGTGCGGGCCAGGGAGGCCAGCGTCTCCGGGTCGGAGAAGACCTCCTTGTAGTTGTCCAGGCCCACGAAGCGGGAGTTGTCCGACAGCCCGTCGGAGTTGGTGAAGCTCAGCCACAGGGCGTAGCCGAGCGGATAGGCCGTCAGGGCCAGAAACCCCAGCACCCAGGGACCGGCGAAGGCATAGAAGGCCCAGGCTCTTCGCGTCGCCAGCGAGCGGCGCCGGCGCGGCGGCCGGGTGGCCGGCGCGCCGGCCGGGCTCTGCACAGCAGGCCCGGCAGCGACGGTGAGATGTCCGGTGCTCACCCGAGGACGTCCTTGCCCTTGGCGATCAGGGCGTTCATCTGCTTGTTCAGCTCGTCCGCGACCTTGCCCGCGGAGGTACCGGACTTGACCGCGCCCGGCAGGACCTTGCTGATCACTCCGTCCAGGGCGTCCTTCTGGGCGTACGGGGTGAAGGTCAGGGGCTTGAAGTAAGCGAACTCCTGCTCCTGCACCTCGAAGGCCTGCTTCTGGTACGGCTTGTCCTGCGGCATCTTCTCGCGCAGCGACTTCAGGCTGGGAACGCCCCAGCCGCCGGCGGCCCGGCCCTGGGCGGGCTCTCCGCCGAAGAACCACTCGAAGAACTTCCAGGCCGCGTCCTTGTTCTTGGACTCCTTGGGTATCCAGAAGCCGGTGGCGCCGAAGCAGGGGCTGATGCGGCTGCTGCCCAGCTGGGGCGCGGGGGCGAGGCGCGAGACCTCGGCGACCTTGGGATCGCCGGCGATCGCGCCGCCGAACCAGTAGCCGTCGGTGGCCATCGCCATCCGTCCCGCCTGGAAGGTCGGCCAGTCCCAGCCGTCCGGGTTCGGGTTGACGGTGCTCGGGCCGATGTCGGCCTTCGTGTACTCCAGCATCCACTTCAGCGCCTTGAGCGCCTCGGGGGATGAGAAGTCCACCGAGCTCAGGTCCTCGGCGAACACGCTGCCGCCGGCCGACGCGGTCATGCCCAGCAGCGAGGAGAAGGAGCCGAGTCCCGTGACGTTCAGGCCGTACACCTTCACCTTGCCCAGCCGGCGCTTGACCAGGCGCTTGCCGAGGTCCAGCAACTCCTCGTAGGAGAGCGGCTCGGTCTCGCTGGGCAGGTCCACCTTCGCGGCCTCGAACAGGTCGGTGCGGTACCAGATCATCTGGTCCTGCGAGTAGTCCTTGGCCATGCCGTAGCGGGGGCCCGCGCCCTGCTTGCTGCCGTCGTAACGCCAGAGGTCGTTGACCGGGTCGAGGTCGGAGCGCTTGAGCACCGTGCTCTTGGCGAAGTACGGGTCCAGGTCGGTCATCAGGTTGCGCGCGGCGAAGTACGGGGCATCCGTGGCGCCGGACCCGAGCACGACGTCCGGCGGGGTCTTGGCGGCCAGCAGGGCGTTGAGCTTGGCGGGGTCGGGCTGGAGGTACCTGATCTTCAGGCCCAGTGCCTTCCCGGCGGCCTTGATGTCGAGGTCCTCCTTTTGGCACATGACCGTGAGCGTCGTGCTGCCGCTCTTCGAACCGGTGCCGCCCGAGCCGTCGTCGACGGAGGCAGCACAGCCGGACAGTGCGGCGGCGCCGAGCGCGGCACCGGAGTAGGTGAGGAAACGACGTCTGTCGAGGGACCCTGTGGCGGGAACGGACACGTTGGTGGGCCTTTCGTGCGGGTGGTTGCAGCGGGTGGGGCGGAACGCCGGGCTGAGCCACGGTGGAAAGGGAAGGGAAGGGGGCGAGATGGGGTGGAAGGGGGATGAAGCGCAGGGCTCGCTCGGCTCAAGTGGCTTGTGCGGGCAGGCCGAAGCTCGGCCGGCCGCGGTCGGCCAGGAGGGTTTGTATCGATAAAAGAGTGCGGCTCCGCGAAGGGCGGATGAAAAGGGTGCGGGAGTGGGTCGGCTCGCTCTGGGCTTCCTGTCGCGCGTTGACCGGCTCTCCGGCTGTGGCCGTTATGCCGCCGATGCCCGTCTCGGAAAACCGGTTGCGTAAAACTTCGGCGGACATTAGGTGGCGGCGTCTGAAGGTGTCAAGGGGTCCGGCAAACCGGCCCGCAACGCCCACACGCCGCACCGCCCGACCTCATGGCACCGCGGCATCCTGACGACCAAACAGTTCCCGCACGCCTCTTGACACCTTCACGAGAAGGCGGTTTTTATCGATACAAACCTGCCGAGCCACCCACCCCTGGAGTACCTCCGTGGCCAACGCCACCGCGATCATCAACCTCGACCTCGAGGGCTCGAAGATCAGCCGTCACCTCTACGGCCACTTCGCCGAGCACCTCGGCCGTTGCATCTACGGCGGCTTCTGGGTCGGGGAGGACTCGACGATCCCCAACGAGGGCGGCATCCGCCTCGACGTCGTCGAGGCCCTACGCGCCCTGGACATCCCCAACCTGCGCTGGCCCGGGGGCTGTTTCGCCGACGAGTACCACTGGAAGGACGGCATCGGCCCCCGCGATCAGCGCCCCCGCATGGTCAACACCCACTGGGGCAACGTCGAGGAGAACAACCACTTCGGCACCCACGAGTTCATGGCCCTGTGCGAACTGCTCGGCACCGAGCCCTACATCAGCGGCAACGTGGGCAGCGGCACGGTCCAGGAGATGAGCGAGTGGGTCGAGTACCTGACCCGCGACGGCGACAGCCCCATGGTGCGGCTGCGCAAGGCCAACGGCCGCGAGGAGCCCTGGAGTGTGAAGTTCTGGGGCATCGGCAACGAGACGTGGGGCTGCGGCGGCAACATGCGCGCCGAGTACTCCGCCGACCTGGTCCGCCAGTACGCCACGTACTGCCGCGACCACGGCGACAACAAGCTGTACCGCATCGCCTCGGGCGCGTCCGACGACGACTACAAGTGGACCCGGACGCTGATGGAGCAGATCAACTGCTTCGGCTGCGAGGCCACCCCGCGCACCTTCTACCAGGGCATCTCCGTCCACCACTACACGATGGCCGGTCCCTGGGAGGCGAAGGGCAGCGCCACCGATTTCGACACGGACGACTACTACCGGACGATGGTCTCCGCCCGGGAGATCGACCGCATTCTCACCGGCCATTCCACCGTCATGGACATCTACGACCCCGGCCGGAAGGTCGGTCTGGTCCTGGACGAGTGGGGCACCTGGTGGGACGTCGAGCCGGGCACCAACCCGGGCTTCCTGTTCCAGCAGAACTCCCTGCGCGACGCACTCGTGGCCGGCACGCACTTCGACATCTTCCACAAGCACGCCGAGCGCCTGTACATGGCGAACATCGCCCAGACCGTCAACGTCCTGCAAGCGATGGTCCTCACCGACGGTGACGCGCTGGTCCTGACCCCGACCTACCACGTGTTCGAGATGAACAAGGGGCACCAGGACGCCGCCTCGCTCGCCGTGCACCTGCGCACGGAGGGCGCCCGTCGCACCGTGGGGGACGCCGAGCTGGACACCCTCTCCGCCTCCGCCAGCGTCAAGGACGGAACGGTACTCATCTCGCTGTCCAACCTCGACGCCGAGGAGCCCGCCGAGGTGACGCTCGACCTGCGCGGCCGCTCCATCGGTGAGGCGACCGCCCGTCTCCTGACGGCCGACCGGCTCCAGGACCACAACAGCGCGGAGGCACCGGGAACGGTCAGCCCGCGCTCCTTCGACGAGTTGAAGGTCACCGAGCAGGGCCTGATCCTGACGCTGCCGCCCCACTCGTTCCTCACCGTTCAGGCCCCGCTGGCCTGACGGCCGCTGACCCAGGAGTTGTGAGAGCGATGGAAACCGAGACGGTCGTAGAGGTGGACGCGGCGGCACCCGGCACCGCCATCTCGCCCGATCTGTTCGGGGTGTTCTTCGAGGACCTCAACCACGCGGCGGACGGCGGTCTTTACGCCGAGCTGGTGCAGAACCGGTCCTTCGAGTACTCCCCCGACCACCGGCCGGAATGGCACGCCCTGACCGCCTGGGAGCTGCTGGAGCGGGACGGCGCCGCAGGGTCGGTGACGGTGTCCGTCGAAGCGCCGCTGCATCCGGCCAACCCGCACCACGCGGTGCTGCGTACCACCACTGCCGGTGCGGACGGACGCGGGGCGGCGCTGCGCAACGAGGGCTTCGACGGGGTCGCCGTAAGGGAGGGCGAACGCTACGACGTCAGCCTCTTCGCCCGCCTGGCCGACGGCACCGCGGATCGTCTGGTGGCGCAGATCGAGAGCCGGGACGGCAGCCGGGTGTACGGCCGGGCGGAGCTGGGTCCGGTGCACGGGTCCTGGGAGCGGCACTCGGCGGTGATCACCTGTGAGGCGACGGACCCGGACGCGAGGTTCACCGTGGTGGCGGGTGGGGTCGGCACCGTCCACCTCGATCTGGTCTCGCTCTTTCCGCAGGCCACTTTCCACGACCGGCCCGGCGGCCTGCGCGCCGACCTGGCGCAGGTGATCGCGGACCTGAAGCCCAAGTTCGTACGTTTCCCGGGTGGTTGCCTCGCGCACGGAGTGGGGCTCGGCAACATGTACCGCTGGCCCGAGACCATCGGGCCGCTGCACGAGCGCCGGCAGCAGCGCAATCTGTGGGGTTACCACCAGTCGATGGGCCTGGGCTACTACGAGTACTTCCAGTTCTGCGAGGACATCGGCGCCAAGCCCCTGCCCGTCGTACCGGCCGGCGTCTGCTGCCAGAACACCGAGCCGACCGGCCAGGTCGGCATCCCCGAGGAGGAGATGCCCGCCTACGTCGCCGAGGTGCTGGCCCTGGTGGAGTGGGCCAACGGCCCCGCCGACTCCCCCTGGGGTTCCCTGCGCGCGGCAGCCGGGCACCCCGAGCCGTTCGGCCTCGAGTACCTGGGGGTCGGCAACGAGGACACCATCACCGACACCTTCCGCGACCGCTTCTCCCGTATCCACGACGCACTGCGTGAGCACCACCCCGAGATCATCGTCGTCGGCACCGTCGGCCCCTCCCCCACCGGCGAGGACTGGGAGAAGGGCTGGGCGTTCGCCCGCGAGCGGAGCGTCCCGGTCGTGGACGAGCACTCGTACAAATCACCGCGCTGGTTCCTGGAGAACACCCGGCGCTTCGACGGGATGGACCGCGAGGGCCCGCACCTGTACATCGGCGAGTACGCGGCCCGGGACAACGACATGGGCAGCGCCGTCGCCGAGGCGGCCTACATGATCGGCATGGAGCGCAACGGCGATGTCGTCCGGCTGGCCTCCTACGCGCCGCTGCTCGCCAAGCGCGGCCACACCCAGTGGCTGCCCGACCTGGTCTACTTCGACAACACGAACGTCTGGCCCACCCTCAACTACCACGTCCAGCACATGCATTCGGTGAACTCGGGCGACACCGCCCTGCCCGTCACCGTCGTCGGAGCGCCCCGCGCTCGCCCCGTCCCGGAGACCGACCGGCACGGTGTCCACGTCGGTACGGGTCACGACACCCGCGCCGAGTTCACCGATGCGCGTATCGGCCCCCTGGGCGCGGAGGCGGAACCGGCCCCGGATTTCGCCAACTGGGCTGCCGAGTCCGGCACTTGGGAGCCGGAGGGCGACGGCCTCATCCAGCAGACGGCGTACGGAGCGGACGACTCCAGGCTGGTGCTCGCGGAGGCAGCGGCCGGCCCGTCGTACGCCTTCTCCGTGCGGGCCAGGAAGAACGGCGGCGGCGAGGGCTTCACCATCGGCTTCGCCGAGGCGTCGCCCGGCAACCGGTACCAGTGGTCGGTCGGCGGCTGGCTCAATCGCGGCATGCGGCTCCAGCGGGTGGACGACGGTGTGGTGCACGACCTCAACGACGCCGTGGCCGGCCCCGTCGAGACCGGCCGCTGGTACGAGCTGCGGGTCGAGGTGGACGGCCGGCGCATCCGCTGCTTCCGCGACGGCGAGCTGGTCCACGATCTGGAGGACGACCCGGCAGCCCCGGAGGTCTTCGCCGTCTCGGCCGTCCGCGACAGCTCGGCCGGTGACGTGATCGTCAAGATCGCCAACTCGACGTCCGAGCCCGTCGCCGTGCGGCTCCGGCTGGCCGGCGCGGACGTCGGCACCGGTCTCGTACGGACGTCTCTCGCCGCTCCTCCCCACGCGACCAGCCGGTTCGGGCCCGCCCCGGCCTCCCCCGCCGAGGACCGGCTGACCGGGCCGGTCTGCGACATCCCGCCGTACTCCTTCACCGTTCTCCGCAGCCGTCCGGGTACTCGTACAGAAGAAGATCAGGAATAGTTCACCCATGACCCGACCCGCGCGACCGATCCCCGAACGACGCCTGCGTCCGCCGATGGGCTGGAACAGCTGGGACTGCTACGGCACCACCGTCACCGAGGAAGAGGTCCTCGCCAACGCGACGTTCATGCGGGACCACATGCTCGCGTACGGCTGGGACACCGTGGTCGTGGACATCCAGTGGTACGAGCCCACGGCCCGCGCCCACGGCTACAACGCGGACGCCCCGCTGGTCCTCGACGACCGCGTCCGGGAACTGTGGACACCCACCGACACCCCGCACGACGGCCAGTCCCTGCGGGCCGAACTCCCCGCCCACGGCGCGGCGCTCTACCGCCTCAGCCCGTCCGACACCAGCACCTGAGCGAGGCGAACGTGGCGACGATCCAGGACGTGGCCAAGGCGGCCGGAGTCTCGGCGATGACCGTCTCGAACGTCATCAACGACCATCCCAATGTGCGTAAGGCCACGCGGGAGAAGGTCCTCGACGCCATGGCCCGGCTCGACTACCGCGTCAACGTCGCCGCCCGCAATCTGCGCAAGGGCCGCACCGGCACCGTCGGTCTCGCCGTGCCCGAGGTGAACAGCCCCTACTACGCGCAGCTGGCCGCCGCCATCATCGCCGCTGCCGAGCGGCACAGCCTGCGGGTGTGCATCGAGCAGACCGGCGCCTCCAGGGAGAACGAGCTGGACGCGCTGTCCCTGTCGCGCAACCGGCTCTACGACGGGCTCATCCTCAGCACGGTGGGTATGGGACCGGCCGACGTCGAACTGCTCAAGGTGGACCACCCGGTGGTCATCCTGGGCGAGCGGATCTTCGGCGGTCCCGTCGACCACGTGGCCATGCCCAACGTCGACGGGGCACAGGCGGCCACCGAGCACCTGATCGAGCGGGGCTGCCGCCGTATCGCGATGGTGCGCGGACCGGTGGGAGAGGAAGTCGACGTGTCCAGCCTCCGCTTCACGGGCTACCAGAAGGCACTGCGGAGCGCCGGCCTGCCCCTGGACCCCGGCCTCGTGCAGAGCATGGAGACGCTCACCATGCGCGCGGGTGCGCGATGCGCCCGGGAGATGGTGCACGGCGGGCTCGACTTCGACGGCGTGTTCTGCGTGACCGACACCGTGGCCATGGGCGTGCTGCGCGGCCTGGCCGACGCCGGGGTACAGGTGCCGGAGCAGGTGAAGGTGATCGGCTTCGACAACGTCGAGGAGAGCGAGTTCCTCATCCCCTCGCTGTCCACCATCGATCCGGACCACGACACGATGGCGCGACGGGCGGTCGACCTGCTGGCCGGACGGATCGAGCAGACGCAGCCCGGGACGGACCGCGAGGAGTTCGTGAGCCACTTCTCTGTGGTGATCCGGGGGTCGACGGGCGGCTGAACCAGGGGCGTGATCAGCTCCGGTACCATGATCCGCCCATGACCTGTGGGGATCTTGTGTGAGCCGGGGGGATCTTGTGCGAACGAAATCGGCTGCCGTGGCGGCCGTACTGGGCTGCTTAGTGGTGGGCGCTGCCGTGGCCGGCTGCTCGGCCGATGGCTCTTCCGGAGACGAGCCCTCCGCCAAGCAGATGCTTGACGACGCGAACGACACGATGAACGCGCTCAAGTCGGTGACCGTGGACGGTAAGACCACCACCGTGGCCACCGGCGAAGGCTTCTCCACCCGTCTGACGACCGACCTCAAGGGCACGTGCAGTTTCAGCCAGACCTGGACCAACAGCGCCCGCCTCGAACAGATCCGGATCGGCGACGTGGACTACGTCCGCCCGAACCGCGCCTACCTGAAGATGGCGGGCAAGGATGGGACCGCCAAGGGGGAACAGAAGCGCTGGGTCAAGAGCCCGGCCAAGCAGACAGCCTTTGAATCGGAGGAGTCCGGACTCTCCCACTGCACCCGGGAGTTCGGCTCCTTCGGCAAGGCGACGAAGGGCGACCCGACCGAGGTCGACGGCAGGCGGGCGATTCCGTTGGTGGTGACCGACAAGGCGGTCAAGGAGGGCGCCTACACGTTCTACGTCGCCACCGAGGGCAAGCCGTACCTCCTCAAGGTCGCCTACAAGGGCACCGACTACCGGACCACCACCACGTTCAGCGACTTCGACAAGCCAGTCGATGTACGCGCCCCGGCCAAGGGCGACGTGCTGGACGCGAGCGGCATTGAACCGCTGACTTAGGTGTTCCAGACGCCCTGCCGGGCCGCGGCCTTGGCGCAGTCCGTTCGGCTCCATCCGTTCGGCTAACCTCACCGGCATGGACCCCTCAGGGCTGACCAGCGTGGATCCGCTGACGGACCTGCTGAACGGCGTACGGACCAGCGGCGCGGTCTTCAACCAGTCCTCCCCCTCCGGCTCCTGGGCAGCACGCTTCGAGGACGGCTCACCGCTGGCTCTCGCGGTGCTCCTGCGCGGCTCGGTCTGGGTCATGCCTCAGGACGGTGACCCGGTGCGGCTCGGTCCCGGTGATGTCGCGGTGCTGTCCGGGGGCGCGCCGTATGTGATCGCGGACGATCCGGCGACCGAGCCGGATGTGGTGATCCGTGCCGGAGGCCGTTGTACGACGCTGCAGGGCGAGGAACTGATCAGCGCGCGGACTCCGGGCGTACGGGCCGGGGACACGGCGGGGCCGGACAGCACGCTGCTGGTGAACGGCCTGTACACCGTGGACGGCGGCACACCGGGCCGACTGCTCGCCGCCCTGCCCCCGCTGGCCGTCATCGAGGCGGACGTGGGCAACTGCCCGGTCAGCCCGACGGCCTTCGAAGAGATCACCCGCGAGGAACCGGGGCAGCAGATCCTGCTCGACCGGGCCCTGGACCTGATGCTCATCACGGCCCTTCGCGCCTGGTTCACCCGCCCAGGCGCCCAGGTCCCCACCTGGTACCGGGCCCACAGCGACCCCGTCGTCGGCCCCGCCCTGCGTCTGCTGCACGCCGACCCCGCCCACCCGTGGACACTGCCGGCGCTGGCGGCACGGACCGGCGCGTCCCGGGCGAACCTGGCCCGGCGCTTCGCCGCCCTGGTCGGACAGCCGCCGATGACCTATCTACGGGAACGGCGCCTCGCCCTCGCCGCGGACCTGCTGCGCGAACCCGACGCCACCCTCGCCGTGGTGGCCGACCGCGTCGGCTTCGCGGGCGCTTTCGCCCTGAGCGCCGCGTTCAAGAGGGAACACGGCGTCAGTCCGAGCGAGTACCGGACGCATGAGGCAGGGACGGGGGCCTGGCGCCCAGCTCGGCGTCGGCCTTGACGACGTACACCTCCCAGGGTTCCTGGCCGGGGCCGTGGACCCAGACCTTGTCCTGGAGGGCGTAGCAACAGGTGGTGTCGTTCTCCTCGTCGGTGACCAGGCCCGCCTCGCTCAGGCGGGCGGTGGCGGCGTGGACCGCCTCGGTGCTGTCGACCTCGACGCCGAGGTGGTCCATGCGGGTCGCCTCGCCCGCGGTGCCTTCGATCAGGACGAGCTTGAGCGGGGGCTCGGCGATGGCGAAGTTGGCGTAACCGTCGCGGAGTTTGGCGGGCTCGGTGCCGAAGAGCCGCGTATAGAAGGCGACGGACTCGGCGAGATCGGGGACACGGAGGGCGAGTTGTACGCGGGACATGGCGAACCTCCTTGAGTGGTAAGGGATTTCAGCAGCCGCCGGAGGCAGTGGCCGGGGCGCCGATGCCGATCTGGAGGGTGGTGGGAGCCGGCGCGCAGCAGCCGCCACCGGACTGCTCGGCGTTCTCCGGCTCGTCGAAGAGGCCCGCGCCGCCGCACACTCCGGTCTCGGGGAGGGTGAGTTCGACGCGCTCGGCGGCCTCCTGGTCGCCGGCGATGGACGCCGCGATGGAGCGGACCTGCTCGAAGCCGGTCATCGCGAGGAACGTGGGGGCACGGCCGTACGACTTCATCCCGACCAGGTAGACGCCCTGGTCCGGGTGGGAGAGCTCGCGCACGCCGTGCGGGTAGACCGTGCCGCAGGAGTGGACGTTCGGGTCGATCAGCGGGGCGAGCGCGGTCGGGGCCTGGAGGCGCTCGTCGAGGCCGAGGCGGACCTCGGAGAGGAAGGAGAGGTCCGGGCGGAAGCCGGTCAGGACGATCACCTCGTCGACCGGGTCGAGACGGCGGCCGTCCTCGGCGACGAGGACGAGCCGGTCGTCCGCCCGCTCCACGGCCTGCGTACGGAATCCCGTGGCCGCGCTCGCGTGGCCGGCCTCGACCGCCGCCTTGGCGCGCAGGCCGAGGGCGCCGCGAGCGGGGAGTTCGTCGGCCTCGCCGCCGCCGTACGTGCTCGCGCTGATGCCCCGTCGCAGGATCCACACCGCGTGCGTCCCCTCCTCCTCCCCGGCCAGGTCGGCGAGGAGGGCGAGGGCGGTGAAGGCGGAGGCACCGGAACCGACGACGGCCGTGCGCCTGCCCGCATAACGGGCGCGTACGGATGGGTCGTTGAGGTCCGGGACTCGGTACGAGATGTGCTCGGCGGCCGTCTTCTCGCCGAGGGCGGGCAGGCCGTTCGCGCCGACGGGGCTCGGGGTGGACCAGGTGCCGGAGGCGTCGATGACGGCGCGGGCGGTGAGCCGCTGCTCGGCGCCGTCGGTGAACCGGACGTGCACCGTGTACGGCTGCCCGTCGCGGCCCGTGTCGACGATCCGGTCCCGGCCGGACCGGGCGACGCCGGTCACCGTGGCGCCGTAACGGACCTTGTCGCCAAGGGTGTCGGCAAGGGGCTGGAGGTAGCGCTCGGCCCAGTCGCCGCCGGTCGGGTAGGCCGAGGCGTCGGGGCGGACCCAGCCGGTCGGGGCGAGCAGCTTCTCGGCCGCCGGGTCGACGACCTCGCCCCAGGTGGAGAACAGCCGTACATGCGACCACTCCCGTACGGCACTGCCCGCGGCGGGGCCGGTTTCCAGGACGAGGGGTTCGATACCGCGCTCGACGAGGTGGGCGGCGGCGGCCAGGCCGATGGGTCCGGCGCCGATGACCACGACGGGCAGTTGGTCGGTGCTGAGCGCGCTGTTGGTGGACGCGGCCACGGGATTCCCCTTATTTCGACATCTATCGATCTCTTAGGTCTTCAGCATGACACCTACTTCGACAAGCGTCAACATAGACATTTATCTAAATAAGAGTTCGACGTGTGTCAACATAGACGTATGTCGAACATCAAGGCGCTGCCGCTGCTGGAACCCGAGGTCCCCGAGGGTGTCGCGCCATGCTGCCCGCCGCTCACCGAGCGGCCGCTGACGGCCGAGGAGGCAGAGCGGACCGCCGCGATGTTCAAGGCGCTCGGCGACCCGGTCCGCCTGCGCCTGTTCTCCCTGGTCGCCTCGCACGAGGGCGGCGAGGCATGCGTATGCGACATCTCCGACGTCGGCGTCTCCCAGCCGACCGTGTCCCACCACCTGAAGAAGCTCAAGGAGGCCGGACTGCTCTCCTCCGAGCGCCGTGGCACCTGGGTGTACTACCGGGTGGAGCCGTCGGTGATGGCCGCGATGGGGCAGATGCTGACCGCGGCCGCCCCCGCGGCCTGACCTCCGCCCAGACTTCCCGGACCTCAGTCGGCCGATCGTCCGGGCATGAAGATCAGGGCCACCAGTGCCAGTCCGACCACGCCACCGACGACCTGCATGCCGATGAACCCCGCGACCGAGCCGGGCGCGATGCCCGCGAAGGTGTCGGTGAAGGCGCGGCCGATCGTCACCGCGGGGTTGGCGAAGGACGTCGACGAGGTGAACCAGTAGGCCGCGCCGATGTAGGAGGCGACGGCCACGGGTGCGTACCGCAGCTGGTCGGCGCGGGCCAGGCCGAAGATCAGCAGGATCAGACCCGCCGTGGCGACGACCTCGCCGAGCAGCAGATGACCCGCCGAGCGGTCGTGCGTGGACCACTTCACCAGCGGCTCGCCGAACATCGCGTCCGCCAGGATCGCGCCCGCGATCGCGCCGACGATCTGCGCGGGTACGTACACAGCCGCCTCGCGCAGCGTGACACCGGCGCCGCCGCGCCTGGCCGTCCACCACTCGGCCAGCGTGACCACCGGGTTGAAGTGGGCGCCGGAGACCGGGCCGAGCAGGAGGATCAGGATGCCGAGGCCGAAGACGGTGGCTGTGGAGTTGGCCAGCAGTTGCAGGCCGACGTCCTCGGTCAGGTCGGTGGCCTGGATGCCGGAGCCGACCACGACCGCCACCAGCAGCGCCGTGCCTACGAGTTCGGCGGAGGCCCGGGAGACCAAGGGGTTGCGCGGCGGGGTGGCACCCGGTGCGGGCGCGACGGTGCCGGGTTCGGGTTCGGCAGCGGGCATCGCGGCCTCCGAGATCGGGGCGGCTTCGGCGGGGGTCACGGGCAGGCCCTCTTGTTCTCGGCGGCGGTGCGCGCGGACTCGGCCAGGTCGGCGAACTGACCGGCGAGCAGGGCGACGACGTCGGGCTTGAGCCGGTAGTAGGTGAACCGGCCACAGGGCTCCGTCTCGACGACTCCGGCCTCGCGCAGCACTCTCATGTGGTTGGAGAGGTTGGTCTGGCGGGCACCGGTCTCCTCCACGAGGTGGGTGGTGCACAGCATCTCTTTGGCGAGCAGGGTCACAATCCGGAGCCTGAGCGGGTCGGCCAGCACCCGGATCAGGTCAGCGTCTACTGACGTCATCATGGGCTGATACTGTCACATCAGTGGTGGCTGATACCACCGGGTGCTGCTGCCCTGCGCGCCTGATGTCGACGTGAGACAAGAGAGATCCGCTGATGTCCGACAAGCCCTCCGTGCTCTTCGTCTGTGTCCACAACGCCGGCCGTTCCCAGATGGCCGCCGCATGGCTGACCCACCTGGCCGGGGACCTTGTCGAGGTCCGCTCCGCCGGTTCCAACCCTGGCGCGGGCGTCAATCCGGCCGCCGTCGAGGCCATGCGCGAGGTCGGCATCGACATCTCCGCCGAGGTCCCCAAGATGCTCACCGTCGACGCGGTCAAGGAGTCGGACGTCTGCATCACCATGGGCTGCGGCGACACCTGCCCCGTCTTCCCCGGCAAGCGGTACCTGGACTGGGAGCTCGAGGACCCGGCGGGCCAGGGCGTGGAGGCCGTACGGCCCATCCGTGACGAGATCAAGAAGCTGGTCGAGGGTCTGATCGAGGAGATCGCCCCGGAGAAGACGGCCTGAGCGAAGACGGCCTGAGCGGCGGCCAAGACCGGCCAACCGCCGCGTCCGCCGATCAGGAGTGGGTGACCTCGATGGCGGAGATGCGGACCTCTCCGTAGTTCCCCTTGGCGCACGGGTCGGAGTTGTCGCAGTTGGCCTGGGTGTAGGCGCCTACCTTGAAGTAGTTGGTGTCGCCGTCGTGCTCGATCGTGGTCTCCAGCTCGCCGTTGTAGTACACGTCGATCTCCCCGTCCTGCGCCACGAACTTGGCCTCGAACTCGGTGCCCAGTTCGTAGTTCTCGGTGACGAGGTGGTGGCGGCTGTCGTCGCCGTCGGTGATGTAGAGCTTCTTGCCGTCGAGACGGAAGACCGTGACGTCGTCGTCCCCTCCGTGCACCTGCGCGCCGACCACCTGGGGCTTCTCCTTGGGCAGTGCCATGAACGCCTCGGTGACCGTGAGCGTGTGCTTGCCTTCCGTGGTGGACCACTCGGCCTCGTCCGCGCCGTTATCGGTCATCTCCCGCAGCTCGGCGCGCGGATAGCTGGAGCCTCCGGTCGTCACACCGTTGACGGCGGCCCGGAACCGGACCGCGTCACAGGTGTCGTCGACCCGGAACCAGGGATCGGCGGAGAAGGTCGCCAGCTCGGGCTGAGTGATCTCGGTGGGGTCCTCGTCCTCGCCGGTGGGCAGGGTCAGCTTCCAGTTCGTCAGGTCGAGGACCTCCGCCGGGTACGCGCACTGGGCTGCCACCGGCTGGTACGAGGGCGGGGTGGCGGCCTGCGCGGACAGCGTGAGCGCCGCGGTCGAGACTGTCGCGGTGATGCCCGCCAGTACGAGGGTCCGGGTGCTGGGCATGGGGGTTCCTCACGGTCGGGGTGGTCGGTTCGGGCCGACGGGCACCCTAAGCCGTCGCGCTCGGGACCGGTCCCCGAGCCCCCTGACCTTCAGACGCCAACTGGCGTCAGAACCTGGACGATTCAGGTCGTACGAGCCCGGTCTGGTAGGCGATGACGACGAGTTGGGCGCGGTCGCGGGCGCCGAGTTTGGTCAGGGCGCGCTGGATGTGGGAGCGGACGGTCAGCACGCTCAGGACGAGTTTCTCCGCGATCTCGTCGTTGGACGGTCCCTTGGCCTGCAAGGCGGTCAATCCGACGAAGGCCAGGACGGTCACCACATGAGGGCGAGGGCTCGTCGTCGTGCGGCTACTGCGACCGCCGCTACTGAATCCGCAGTACGTGTCCGACCGTCGTCCTCCTGCGCCTGTGCCGGGCGGTACGACGGCCCCGCGTCAGTCAGTCCGAGACCCCGGCCGCGCGGAGCACGGCCCCCGCCATCCCGCGCTCACCGCGCTCGTTGGGGTGTACGGGCGCCGCCGGAGCCGACGGCATCAACGGCTCGACCCAGCGCGTCCCGGCCTCCGTACAGGCGTCGTGGCCGGCGGAGGGCGCGTAGGTGTCGACGTACACGGCCCCGGCGGCCTCCGCCGCATCCCGCAGCATGGCGTTGAGCTGCTGCTCCTTCTGCCGCAGGAAGCCCACATCGCCCGGCGCCAGCCCCATCGCCCGCTCACAGTCGGCGCCCTTGTCGGGCAGGATCGCGGGATATCCGACGACGTACGTACGGGCCTCGGGCGCCCGGCGCTTGATGTCGCCCAGCACGTCGGACAGCCGCCCGCCCGCCGCCTTGATCTTCACCTCGGCCTCGTCGCTGCCGGCGGAGCTGTGCCGCTCCCGGCACGGGGCTTCGTTCGCCGCGGCGTCCCCTATCCGGTTCTCCAGCTGATACAGGACGCCGGACGTGACGCAGCTCTTGATCAGCGAGCTGAAGCCGATGTCGTTGCCGCCGATGCCGAGAGTGACGAGCCGGGTCGAGGCGGAGAGGGCCGACAGCTGCGCCGGGTTGGTTCCGTGGTCCGTGGACTGCGGCGCGAACAGGTCGGCCATGGTTGCCCCGCTGCAGCTCATGTCACGGAACTCGGCCGCCGCCAGGCCGAGTTCGGCGGCGACCAGTGCCGGATAGTTCCGGTCCGAGCGGTCGCAGCCCGCGGGCTTCGCGTGCTGGCCGGGGATCTTCGGGCCGGCCGTGTAGGAGTCGCCTAGCGCGACGTACGGCCCTTTCGGGGGCGCGAGGG
Source organism: Streptomyces flaveus (assembly GCF_014647675.1). Taxonomy (GTDB): domain Bacteria; phylum Actinomycetota; class Actinomycetes; order Streptomycetales; family Streptomycetaceae; genus Streptomyces; species Streptomyces flaveus. The sequence continues at coordinate 456,636 of NZ_BMPQ01000002.1, forward strand.
CGGACGACGGGGCGCCGTCGTCGCCGCCTCGGCCGATACCGACGGCGGCGAGGAGCCCGGCGCACGAGATGGCTGCCGCCAGGGTGAGTTGGGTACGGGTTCGCATCTGAGGTTGCCTCCCCATGCCGGCCGGTGCATCCGGCCTCGGACAGCGCCTCAGACTCCCCGTGCGGGGCCCCTGCCGTCGTCGTGCCTATGCTGGCAGTGGCCTGCTGAAGTCGCCGTACACGCGACCCGGTCCGTACTTCGCAGGTACGACACAGGGGCACAACCGTGTACGAAGCCGTGGGCCGGAACCGTCCGACGCCGTGACCGGGCCACCCGCACCGTTCGCTTCTATCGTGGAAGCTCACTGAACGGTCGGCGCCGAGGCGGTCAGCACATGAGGAAACCGCAGATCGACTACGCGGCGGTCTTCCAGGCCCTCCCCGGCATGGTGGCGCTGCTCACCCCCGAGCTGGTGTACGCCGACGCCAACGACGACTTCCTGCGGCTGGCCGGGCGCACCCGCGACCAGCTGCTGGGCCGCTACATCTTCGACGTCTTCCCCGAGAACCCCAACGACCCGGCCGCCGCCGGCATGCGGGAGACCCGGGAGTCAATGCTCCGCGTGGTGGCCACCGGCGAGCGCGACACCATGGCGCTGATCCGCTACGACATCGAGGATGCCGAGCGGCCGGGCCACTGGCAGGAGCACTACTGGAGCCCGGTCAACGCGCCCGTCCTCGGCGCCGACGGGCAGGTGGCGCTGGTCGTGCACCGGGTGGAGGAGGTCACCGAGCTCATCCGAGCCCGCGGCGGCCCGGGCAGCGACAGCCGGGCCCGCGTGCTGGAGGCCGAGCTCTACACCCGCGCCCGTGAACTGCAAGAAGTCAATGAACGCCTGCGCCAGGCCCACACCCGCGAACGCGAGGTCGCCCTGACCCTGCAGGCGGCGATGCTGCCCGCCCCCAGCCCGCTCGGACACCACCGAGCGGCCGTGCGCTACCGGCCCGCCATCGGAGCCCTGAACGTGTGCGGCGACTGGTACGACCTGGTCGAGTTGCCCGGCGACCGCATCACGGTCGCCGTCGGCGATGTCGTCGGCCACGGCCTCGGGGCCGCCTGCGTCATGGGACAGCTGCGCAGCGCGCTGAGCGCGACCGCCCGCGTCGCCCAGGGCCCGGCGCAGGCCCTGGAGGCCCTCGGGCTGTACGCCCTCTCCGTCGACGGGGCCGAGTCGACCACCGTGGTGAAGGCCTTCATCGACTGGGAGAGCCACACCATCACCTACAGCAGCGCCGGCCACCCACCGCCCGCCCTGCTCCACCCCGACGGCACCGTGACCTTCCTCGACCAGGCCACCGACCCACCGCTGGGCGCGCGTCCCGAGCACGTTCGCCGCCCCCAGGCCAGTACGCCCTTCACCGAGGGCGCCACCCTCGCTCTGTACACCGACGGACTGGTCGAACGCCGCCACGAGGACATCGACACCGGCCTGGCCCGCCTCGCCGACTCCCTGACCCGCCACCGGAAGTCCGAGCCCGAGCCCTTGGCCGACGCCCTCCTGGCGGACCTGCTCCCGTCCACCGGCACCGCCGACGACACGGCCCTGGTCGTCATCCGCCTCTGAGACCCCGCCGGGCTCAGGCCGCGTCCGCCGTTTCGTCGGCCGCGTCCACGGTGCCGGGCAGCCACAGGTCCGGACCGAAGACCTCGTAACGGATGTTGCGAGCGGAGACTCCGGAGCGCAGGAGCTGAGTGCGTACGGAGCGCATGAACGGCAGCGGACCGCACAGATAGACCCTGGCGTCGGCCGGGATGTCGACCCCGGCGAGGTCCATGAGGCCGAAACGGTCACCGGGCGCCGTGTTGCCCGGCCCGGACTGCTCGTACCAGAAGCGGGTGCTCCCCCGCGGCAGCCGGGCGGCCAGCGTCCGTGTCTCCCTCCTCAGCGCGTGCTCGGCCGGGGAGCGGTCGGCGTGCAGGACCAGTACGGGCCGGTCGGAGCCGGTCGCGACGAGCCGGTCGAGCATGCCCACCATCGGGGTGCAGCCGATGCCGGCGGAGACCAGGACGATCGGGGTGTCGTCCTCGTCGAGCACCACGTCACCGAACGGCGCGGAGAGAGTGAGCTCGTCGCCGGGCCGTATCCGCCGGTGCAGGAGCGTGGAGACCTCACCGTCCGGGGCGTCCTCGGCGCCCGCGACCCGCTTCACGGTGATACGGCGCAGGTCGCCGCCCGGGTCTGAGGACAGGCTGTACTGGCGCAGCTGACGCACTCCGTCCGGCATACGCACCCGCACGCTGACGTACTGGCCCGCGCGGGCCCGGAGAGCCGGCTCGCCGTCCGCGGGGCGGAGCAGGAACGAGGCCACGTCCGCCGTCTCCTCGCGCCGTTCGACCACCGTCCACTGCCGCCAGATCTCGCCCGGCCGCACGCCCGCCTCCTGGTACAGCAGCGCCTCGCGGGCGATGAGGGCCCCGGCCATCAGCCAGTACACCTCGTCCCAGGCGGCGGCCACCTCCGGGGTGACCGCGTCACCCAGCACCTCGGCGATCGCGCCGAACAGGTACTTGTGCACGATCACGTACTGGTCCTCGGTGACCCCGACCGCGGCGTGCTTGTGAGCGATCCGGGCCAGCAGCGCGTCGGGCCGGGCCTCCGGGTCGGCGAGCAGCGCGCTCGCGAAGCCCGCGATGGAACCGGCCAGGGCACGGCGCTGGGCCCCGCTGGCCTGGTTGCCCCGGTTGAACATGCCGTCGAGCAGTTCGGGCCGGTCGCGGAACATCGCGCCGTAGAAGCGGGTGGTGATCTCGTCGAGCGACTCGGCCACCACGGGAAGGGTGGCCCGTATGACGGCGGCGGATTCTGCGGACAGCATGAAGACTCCCAGCAACTGGACAGGGGGAACCAGGGGGTAGGAAAGGCGAGGATGAACTCGACTGCGGGACCACGGACTTGGCGGCCGCTGATCCTGTATAGCAAGCGGAGGGGGCCGTTTCGCCGGGTAACAGCACCCGCCGCCCGAAGCGGGGACCACCGGCCCCGGGGCCGAGGACCTCCGGCCTCCTGCCCGGGCCCATATCAGGGCCGACCGGCCCTAGCGGGGCGCCTCCGGCGGTTGGGCGGGGGCGCCTACGGGGGTGGTGGATTCGGTTTCATGGGCGAGTGCGGGCCCGTCGTGGCTGGTCGCGCAGTTCCCCGCGCCCCTAAAAGCAAAAGCCTGCGGCTGCCCGCGCCCCGAGGAGCCTGGGCCCCGGGGGAGCCCGCACCCCGACGAACCCTGCCCCCTCCCACCGGCGGGAGGGGGCGTGGGCCGGTGCGTCGTATGCCCGTCGCGTAGGTTCTGTCTCGGAGAACCCGCACCCTGTACCAACACCGGGCCGTACGCCCGGCCTGCGACGGGCTGACGCACCGGACCGCGGCCCCGCACCCACCACCCACCCAGGGGCGCGGGGAACTGCGCGACCAGCCACCCACACACCCGCACCCGACGGAGAAAGGCGACACCCAATGGACCCGGCCACGAGCATCACCCTGCGCCAGTTGGTAATGGCGCTGGGCGACTCGATGCTGGAGGTCCAGGCCGCCCCCGCAGGCCTGGACGTAGAGATCCGCGGCATCGCCCTCCTCGACCCCGAGGACCCACCGACCGCCCAACCGGGCGACCTGGTCCTCGCGATCGGCTCCCGAGGAAGGGCCGCGCTGCCCGCACTGCGGGCCGCCGGCCGCGACGGCGCCACCGCCGTCGTGGTCAAGCTGGGCGCCCCCGGCCAGGCCACGACCGGCCAGGCCACGGCGCTCAGCGAAACCGCCGCCGAGGCCGGCATCGCCCTGCTCTCGCTGCGCAGCGACGCCCGCTGGGAGCAGGTGAGCGCCCTGGCCCGCGCCGCCCTGGACGAGGCCCCGCCGGACGACCCCGGCGCTAGCGCCGAGGAGGGCGACCTGTTCTCGCTCGCCCAGACCACCGCCATCCTGACCAGCGGCATCGTCAGCATCGAGGACGCCGCGAACCGCGTGCTGGCGTACTCCCGTACCACCGATTCCGACGAGGCCGACGATCTGCGGCGGCGTTCCATCCTCGGCTGGCAGGGACCGGAGGGCTATCTGGCGAAGCTGCGCGAGTGGGGCGTGTTCCAGCACCTGCACTCCAGCGACGAGGTGATCGCCATAGACAGCCACCCCGAACTGGGCATCCGCCGTCGGCTCGCGGTGGCCATCCGCTCCGGTGACCGGCAGCTGGGCACCATCTGGGTGCAGGAGAGCTCGACTCCGCTGTCCGAACGCTCGCGCCAGGCGCTGCTGGGCGCCGCCCGTGTCGCCGCGCTGCATCTCGTACGCCGCCGCCGGGAGCTCTCGGACGACGTGACGCTCGTCCGGACCCTGCTCGCCGGACTCATGGACGGCAGCACCGGACCGCAGCCGCTGGCCACCCACCTGGGTTTCGACGCCACTCGCCCGGCCGCCGTGCTGGGCTTCTCGTACGGGACGACGGAGGCGTACGAGGCCGGGGACGCCGTCGGTGCACCGGAGCTGGCCCACACCGAGGTCACCAACCTGGTCTCAGTACACATCGCCGCCCGGCACCGCAGCGCGCTGGTCACCCAAGTCGACTCCCGTATCTACGTGCTCCTGCCGCAGCTGCCCCGCAGCATCGACACGGACACCCTGCGCGGCTGGGCCCAGGAGATCACCGACGCGGCGCGCCGCCACCTGGGGCTGCCGTTGCGCGGCTCGGTCGGCTGCCTGGTGCCGGGCCTCGGGGCCGTACCCGATTCGCGCCGGGAGGCGGACCGCATCCTCGAGGCCATGGTGAGCGCCGGAGTGTCCGCCGCGGTCGCCGCGCTGCCCGACATCCAGGCGGAGGTGCTGGTCAGCGAGATGCTGACGCTGCTGTCCGCCCACCCCGAGATACGCGATCCACGGCTGACCGCCCTGGTCGAGCACGACAGCCGGCATCAGGGCCGCCTCGCCGAGACGCTCCTGACGTATCTGAACTCCTTCGGTGACGTACGGGCTGCCGCCGCCCAGCTCCATGTGCACCCCAACACGCTGCGCTACCGCCTGCGCCGGGCCGAGGAGCTGACCGGTCTCGATCTCAGCCGCCCTGATCAACGGCTGCTGGCCATGCTCCAGTTGAGGCTGCCGCCGACCGACTGACGCCGGTTTCCGCATCACTGACCCCGGTTCCGCATTGGCCGTTCGTACAGCCATCGAGGGCGAGTTTGTTCAGGCTTCACAAACACGTAGCCCCATGACCCCCCATACGCTTGCGCAAATCCATTTCCGCAAGTGATGCGGCCCACCTCCCACGAGGAGACGGAGCGAATCGCGGACGTACTGGTGACAACCACCTCACCAGCACGCATCCGGAAACCGCGAACCGCACCGTGAACGCTTACGGGAATCGTCAGTGCCCTGACCGCCCTCCACTGCGCATGCCCCCACGTACGCAGCCCGGCCCGCTCGTCCCCCGCCATCGAGGCGACCCGGCGTTCCGGACAGCCACGCCCCGCACGGCACTCGTACGGCACCCCCCCCAACCACTCAATGGATGTCGCCATGACTACACGTCCCCCTGAATCTCTGGCCTCTGACACCGCTCCACCCACCGGTGGTCAGCCTCCGGAGCAGGACGGTCTGAAGGCCGGTCTCAAGAACCGCCATCTGTCCATGATCGCCATCGGCGGCGTGATCGGCGCCGGGCTCTTCGTGGGCTCCGCCTCCGGTATCGCCGCCGCCGGGCCCGGCATTCTCCTGTCGTACGCCCTGGTCGGCGCCCTCGTCGTCCTCGTGATGCGCATGCTCGGCGAGATGGCCGCGGCCAACCCGTCCTCCGGTTCGTTCTCCGCCTACGCGGACCGGGCGCTCGGCCGCTGGGCCGGGTTCTCGATCGGCTGGCTGTACTGGTTCTTCTGGGTCGTCGTGCTCGCGGTCGAGGCCACCGCGGGTGCGGTGATCCTGGAGAGCTGGGTGCCGGCCGTACCGCAGTGGGCCTGGGCACTGATCGTGATGGTGGTGCTGACCGCCACGAACCTGGTCTCGGTGGGCTCGTTCGGCGAGTTCGAGTTCTGGTTCGCGGGCATCAAGGTCGTCGCCATCTCGGGCTTCATCGTGCTCGGCGGGCTGGCCATCTTCGGCATACTGCCCGGCTCCGACGCCGACACGGGATTCAGCAACCTCACCGCGCACGGCGGCTTCCTGCCGGAGGGGCCAGGCGCGATCCTCACCGGCATCCTGCTGGTCGTCTTCTCCTTCATGGGCAGCGAGATCGTCACCCTCGCCGCCGCCGAGTCCCCGGACGCGCAGCGGCAGGTCGCCAAGGCCACCCGGAGCGTGATCTGGCGGGTCGGTGTCTTCTACGTCGGCTCGATCCTCGTCGTGGTCGCCCTGCTGCCGTGGAACGACCCGTCGATCGCCGAGAAGGGCTCGTACGTCGCCGCCCTCGACGCGATCGGCATCCCGCACGCCGGCCAGATCATGAACTTCATCGTGCTGACCGCCGTGCTGTCCTGTCTCAACTCCGGCCTCTACACCGCCTCCCGGATGGCCTTCTCCCTCGGCCAGCGCGGTGACGCTCCGCGGTCCTTCTTCAAGACCAACACGCGAGGTGTCCCGCAGGCCGCGATCCTGGCCTCCGTGGCCTTCGGCTTCGTGGCGGTCGGCTTCAACTACCTGTGGCCGGACACGGTGTTCCAGTTCCTGCTGAACTCCTCCGGCGCCGTCGCGCTCTTCGTATGGCTGGTCATCTGCTTCTCGCAGCTGAAGATGCGCGGGATCATCCTGCGCGAGAGCCCCGAGAAACTCGTCGTACGGATGTGGCTGTTCCCGTATCTGACGTGGGCGACGATCGGGATGATCTCGTTCGTGCTGCTGTACATGCTCACGGACGAGAAGGAGGGTGGCGGGCGGAGCCAGGTGCTGCTGTCGGTGCTTGTGGCTGCGATCGTGATCGCGATCTCGTTCGTGCGGGAGCGGGCTCGCAGCAAGGAGACCGAGGACGTGGTGGCTCCTCTTTGACATCCTCTGCCCCGTGAACGGGGCAGAATCCCATCCGTTTCGCAGTGCGGCCCGGTGGGTGGTTGACGCTTCTAAGACCGGGTAACCCCGAGGTCTCCACGTCCTGACACCGCATGTCCTGCGGCGTGTTCGATGTTCCGGGCCGCGTTGGTGTCCGCGTTCTCAACGAATCCGCAGCCGTCCGCCTTGCAGACGAATCGGGACTGCGATTCACGGCTGCCGGGGGTGATGAACCCGCAGGCCGAGCAGCGCCGGGAGGTGTTCGGGGCGGGGACCTTGACCAGGACTCCGCCCCGGTCGGCCAGCTTGTATTCGAGGAAGGTGACGGTTCGCCCCCATGCCTCGCCGCTGATCGACCGGTTCAGGCCGGCTTTCTGCCGGACGTTCGTGCCGGGGGCTTCCACGGTGCCCTTGGCGGACTTGACCATGTTCGTGATGGCCAGGTCTTCCACCCCGATGACGCCGAAGGTCCCGGCAAGCTCAGTGGTGGCCTTGTGCTGCCAGTCAAGGGCGCGGCGCGTGGCTCTTGCGCGGAGCTGCTTGATCTGGTCGTACGTGCGCTTGAGACGGCTACTGGTGCGCTCACCCGGCTTGCGGTGGGCGCGCCTGCGTTCCCGCTGCTGTTCCAGCCGCTTGAGCCGCATGGCCTCACCAGGGGTGAGCCACGGCTCGTGTTCGCGGAAGGTGCCGTCCGAAAGCGCGAGGGGCTTGGCGATGCCCCGGTCGATGCCGGTGATCGGCCCCTCGTGCGGCTTGGGCTCGTCCACCTCGGTCTGGACGCGGAAGACGATGTGCCAGCCGTTCGCTTCCTTCACCAGCCGTGCCCCGGTGACCTTGTTGTGCTTGTCGGCACGTTTACCGTACGGCAGGGCTTTGGTCCACCGGAACTTCACCAGGCCGACCATGGGTACCCAGCACTGGCCCCAGCGGCGGGACAGACGGGTGATCCGCAGGTCGCGGCCCTGGGGGATGTCGACGGCACGGCGTGCGGCGCGTTTCTTGAAGGCCGGCGCTTCGGCGCGGCCTTCCCAGCAGTTCACCCAGGCCCGGTGATACGTCTTGAGGACCTGCTGGGCTGCCTGCGCGGGCACGGCCCCCAGCCAGGGAATGTCCTTGCGGGCCTGGCGTATCGCCTGGTCCATGCGGGCGAGGGAACGCTGACACTTCGGCGTCATCTGCCACAGCTCGTGCAGCAGATTCCACATGGCGCGGGCGCCGTGGCCCTGGCCATCGACCTGGGCGAGCTGATCGGGGGTGAGGTGAAGCCGGGCCTTGTGGCCACGCTGACGCTTCAACTTCCCTCCCCAGTCAGCTCGTTGGCCGGTTCGCTGAGCATACTAGCATTGGTGTATGTCACCGCGATGGGAAGCAGAACCCGATATCAGACGCTCAGCGCACGTCGTCTACCACCTTCACGTGCACTTGGTGTTCGTCACGAAGTACCGGCGCGGAGTCTTCACGCCCGAGATGCTGACGCGCTGCGAAGAGATCATGCGCGACGTGTGCACGGACTTCGAAGCCGAGTTGAAGCAGTTCAACGGCGAACACGATCACGTACATCTCCTGGTGCACTACCCGCCGAAAGTCGCTCTCTCGAAGCTGGTCAACAGCCTCAAGGGCGTCTCCTCACGGCGGCTCCGCTTCGAGTACACGGGCGAGGCGAACCAGGCGATCATGCACGGGCGGTTCTGGTCCCGCTCGTACTTCGCAGGGAGCTGCGGCGGGGCACCGCTGACCGTCGTACGCCAGTACATCGAGAACCAGCGGCGCCCCGTATGACCCGGCCGAGGTGGACAGTGCAGACCCGTGCCTCAAGATGAGGTCAGAGCAATCTTGGTGTCAGCTTCCGAAGTCGGCTGCGCGGATGACCGAAGTCGTCTGCACCCGCTACTGACTTCGGCTCGTCAGGGTGAGCTTTCCTGAAGTCCCTGCTGGGCCTGGGGTAGTGGCTGTATTCCGTGGTGTGTGAGGTATGCGGATGGGGGCGGGCTGCCCCCTGCGGGACGTCAGCGCCGGGAGACGGTGCGGATGCAGGCGGCCGAGCTGTTCGAGCAGAAGATCAAGCCGCCCGAGGTGGCACGGCGCCTGCGGGTGAGCCCGAAGTCGGCCTCCCAGTGGCATCAGTTGTGGCGGGACGGCGGCGTGCAGGCGCTGGCCTCCCGCGGCCCGAGCGGATCGCGATGCCGGCTGTCCCCGCGCTGTCTGGAAAAGCTGGCCGCGTACCTCGATGAAGGACCCGCCACGCACGGATGGGGGGGAGGACCAGGTATGGACCGCCGCCCGGGTAGCCACGCTGATCGGCAGGAAGTTCCACATCTCCTACAGCGTTTCGGGAGCCACGAGGCTGATGCACCGGCTCGGCTTCAGCCCGCAGGTCCCTGCGCGGCGGGTCGCCGAACGCAACGAGCAAGCCGTGACCCTGTGGAAGGAGGCGACCTGGGCCGAGGTAAAAGAGCCCGGGCGGCCTGCGGGGGCTACATCTGCTTCGAGGACGAGGCAGGCTTCACGCGACAGCCGCCCAAAGGACGCACCTGGGGCCGACGCGGCCACACCCCGCAGGTGACGGTGAGCGGTCGACGCTCAGGACGCCTGTCGGTGGCTGGGCTGATCGCCATGCGGCCCGGCTCCCGCACCCGGCTGTGCCACCGCCTGCGCATCCACCGAGCGGGCAAGGGCAAGCGCCGCAGCATGGGCGAGCGCGACTTCATCGCACTGGTCGACGGCGTCCACCAGCTCCTCAAGGCGCCGATCGTGCTGGTCTGGGACCGGCTCAACACCCACGTCTCCCACGCCATGCGTGAGCTGATCGCCGAGCGTGACTGGCTGACGGTCTTCCTGCTGCCCGCCTACTCTCCCGACCTCAACCCCGTCGAGTGGGTATGGGCGCACGTCAAGCGCAGCCTGGCCAACCTCGCCGTGGTCGCTCTCGACCGGCTCGAAGCCCTCGTACGCAACCGGCTCAAACGCCTCCAGTACCGGCCCGAAACCCTCGACGGCTTCATAGCGGGCACCGGCCTGACCCTCGACGACCCAGCCTCACCCTGACGAGCCGAAGTCAGTAATTGCGGATCACCGATTTGACGCGCTCACGTAGTTCGGTGCCGTCACGGGCTTGCACGTGCCGCATGGGTTGAGCCCTTCACGCAGAGCCTCGTACAAGCTGATCTCGACCGGCCTGTTCCCCGGACGGCAGCGCTGGACCGTTCCCGTGTGGTAGATGGTTCCGCGTCCCTGTGGACCGCTGGGGGCTTGCCACCACTGAGATACGAAGACCTTCGTCTCCAACTGGGCGAGTTGCCGCTCCACCTGCCCCAGCTCAGCCAACAGTTCGCGTCGGCGAGCGCCGAGTCGTATGCGTGCTTCGCTCGCAGTTTCCATGTGGCCTCGGTTCTCTCACGGTGAGCAATGGGCTGGGCGCCTGATCGGTGGACCGCCAGTCTCGGCGCGCTACGCCTGAAGGTATCGGTGCAGCGAGGTCTTGGGGATTCCGGTCTTCGCGGCGATCTGGCCGAGGCTGCCGCCCTGCTCTTTGAGGAGCTTGGCGCATTCGATCTTGTCGTCGGAGTGTGCGACGGGGCGTCCGATGCGCCGACCGGCAGCTTCGGCGACAGCTCGGGCATGGGCGGCCCGTTCGGTGGTGAACGTGCACTCCATCTCGGCGAACAGGGCCAGCAGCAGGAAGGCGATGCGGCCCATGCCTTCATCGGCGGTGTTGATCGGCAGCGGGTCGGCGAGTGAGCGCACGCCGATGTTCTTCTCGTTCAGGTCGTGGACGAGGTTGAGGACTTCGCGAAGGTTCCTTCCAAGCCTGTCGAGGGTGTAGACCACGATCGTGTCGCCGGGCCGGGCGTAGGCGAGCAGGTCGGTCAGGCCGGGGCGCTCGACGGTGGTGCCACTCTTCTTGTCGACGTAGATCCGCTCGTCCGCGATGCCCGCTGCCCCGAGGGCGTCAAGCTGGCGTTCCAGGCTCTGCTTGGTGGTGGAGACCCGGGCGTACGCGAGTTCGAGTCCCTGGGCGGCGTGCCGTCGGTCGGTTGCCATTGCCGCACCGTACCGGGAGTTGTCCCCGCACGCGCCTTTCGGAACACTTGTTGTGGAACGATTTGCGGAACGATGGGCTCGGCGATCACCGCAGGATGTCAGCGTCCTGACGGGGCGTCGGGTGCTCTGTTCCACTTCCAGGATATGGAACGGCGTCAGATGAGGTGGTGATGGCGCTCTTTGAAATTGGCCGCCCCCTGCTCAGGGGTGTCCCCACACCTGCTCGCGATTCCCCAGCTGTGGAATGACCTCCTGGGGCAGGGGCCCGTTTGCCCTCGGCCGATGATTAGGTCTGGTTCGCGATCCGGCGGCCGAGCTGTTCGAGAAACTTCTGCAAGCTGGACGCGGTGACCTCGAAGTCGTCAAACCAGGAGGCCGTGGTGGACTTCCAGACTTGTCCGCTGGCTCCGATCGCGAACAGATGGACCCCGCCGTTGCTGGCGAAGACCAGCGCGATCGGTTCGCCGTCGATCGGAGCGGGGCCGTACTCACGGAAGTGCTCCGCCGCCGTCGCAGGTGAGTGGATGAAGTACCCGCTGTCGACGTCGGGCAGCGAAGCCTCACCGATCACCCAGTAGAGCGTGGTGGGCCGTTCGCGGATGGGGCTGAGCTGGGGCTTTGACAGAACGCAAACCGCCGTTCTCAATCGCGTGGAGATCATTACCCGACTGCATGCATAGTGCAATCATGTGGGCCTCCGGCCCTCCGAAGCAGTGCCGCTCCGCCGACCTGATCGGCTGCAGCGTCATGGGTTTTCTCGTTACTCCACAGCGCGGCCGATGAGTTTGTGGCTCCCGGCCGGTCCAAGCTCGTGACACCCTAGGAAAGGACACCGCCATGTCGGAGCTTCTCGTCGACTTCATCACCTCCCTCGACGGCCACGCATCGGGAGAGGGATGGCCCGGGTTCTGGGGCCTCGAGGGCCCGGAGTACCTCGCATGGCTCGGCGAGCAGCCCGAGGCCACCTACCTGGTGGGAGCGAACACCTACCGCCTGATGTCGGGCTTCGCCGCAGGCGAGGTCCCGAAGGGCCAAGACGAGTTCAGGCCCGAAGAAGAGGCGTCCGTCGACGAGCTCACGCAAGCATCCAAGGTGGTGTTCTCCTCCTCGCTCGAGGAGCCACTGACGTGGGCCAACTCCACGCTCGTCCGCGACGACGCCGTCGAGGCGGTCCGCGCCATGAAGTCGAGCGGCTCGGGGCTCCTCAGCACGATCGGCAGCCTCAGCCTGTGCCGGTCCCTGCTACGGGCCGGACTCGTCGACCGCTTCCGGGTCGTGATGTTCCCGGTGATCACCGGGGCCACGGGCGAAGAACGCATCTACGACGGCTATCCGGACGTTGCCCTCGAGATGATCGAGCACCGCACCTTCGACGGCCGCATCCAGCTGGTCGAGTACAAGCCCCGCGTGCTCGAGCACCCGCCGCTCGGCGTCCCTGCGTGATGTCGCCCCGTCCGCCGGTCTGGACGGCCGCCAGGTCGGCGCCGGCGGGCGCGGAGCCGTCCGGAACTGCCCGCACTGCGATCAGCCCGTCACCATCGTCGCCCTGCTGGCCACCCCGGAAGGGCCCGTCCCACCATCGCCAGCAGAGTTCGCGAGATCACCTCCCTGCGGCGGACTCCGTGAGCACCGCGGGCAACGACTTCGCCTGACCGTCACCGATCAACAGGGCCCGGCGACCTTCGGTCGCTGGGCCCTCACACGCGCTCTTCACTCCCCACATTCCCCACACGCTTCAAGACGCAACGAAGTGGAGGGAAGAGCGTCCCTGGCCGATTTCAGAGATCCTCATCAGCCGGTGCCGCTCGTCGACCACGATCACATCCACCGGCGTGTGGTCGACCTGAACCTGCTCCAGCAGCCCGGTGACCGCCGGCGGCACACCCCCGGCCGACCGGAGAGGACGAACCGCCTCTCTTCCTTCGCGTCCCGAGACCGAAGCCACCGGGTCCAGCCGCTCGATCCGCCGCTGCATCGACCCCCGCGAAGGAGCCCGCAGGCCACGAGCCCGGCATTGGCGCGTGATCTCCTTGCAGACCGCCGCCACCGAGCGGCGCTGCCGCGTCAAGTACCGGGTGCGTAGCGCTTCCTGGACGATCGTCTCGACCTCACCAGACAGGCGCCCGCCGCCGCGGCCTCCGCTGGAACGGCCAGGCAGCAGGTCCGACACCACTCCCTCACCGGCGCGCCACCGTCCAAGCAGGACATACACCTGGCGCCGGGACACCCGCAGCCGCTCGGCGGCCTCATCCGCCTCGGCCAGCCCCACTGTGTCCTTCGCCGCGAGCGGCCCGATCACCTCGGCCTGCCGCACCGCGGTCTCCCACATCTGGGTCGGCGCGATCAGCACCCCGCGCTCGGCCACCGGTTCCTCTGCCATCCGGAAGCCCCCGTCACGCACACGACTACGGACAACTCGACCGTAACGCAGGCGAGTTCGGCCCGTCCGGCGCGTTCGCAGTTCCCTGCACGCGACAGCGAATCACCAGCTCACCTGTGCACGCGACTTCGGAAACTGACACAGGTCGCGGTCCACGTCGTCCAGGAAGAAGAAGCGCTCCAACTCCGGGCGCGTCGGCTCCTCGACGAACTTTCCGTACGCCTCGGCTTGGTCATCCGTCAGAAATTCCACCGGCATGCGGCGGAGCCAACCACCTGCCGCTACAGACCGTGGATCTTTGGCCGAAGGGCCCCAGGAAGCAGACCACCCGTGCTAGAAGTTCACCGCTCACTGCTCAAGATCGTTCTCAGCGCCAACCGCTGTACCGATGTTTCCCAAGCCTGTTTCCCCAGGCCCGCCCCTTCCCGTAACTGGGGGCTGCGACCCCCGGCCCCCCGCCAGGGGGTGGGGTGACAGTCGTGTCGCGGCTGCGGGTGCGTCGTGGCTGGTCGCGCAGTTCCCCGCGCCCCTACGGGGCGCCAGTGTTGCCCGTGTCGTGTGCCGGGCGCACGCTAGTCGTATGGCTAGAAGCGGCGGCCCTACGCTCATCGGTTCCGTACAGCGGGCCTTTCGGCTGCTCGAGGTGGTGAGCGCGCACGAGAACGGGGCGCCTGCCAAGCAGTTGGCGCGGGAGACGGGGCTGCCGCTGGCCACCGCGTACCACCTGCTGCGGACGCTGGTGCACGACGGATACGTACGGAAGCTGGACGACGGCGGCTTCATTCTGGGCGACAAGTTGCAGACGCTGCACACCGCGGGCCGCGGTCAGGCGCTGCTCAGCCGGGTCCGTCCGGCGCTCGCGGCGCTGCGGGACGAGTTCTCGACCGCCGCCTACCTCACCTTCTACGAGGACGGCGAGATCCGGGTCGCCGAGATCGTCGACGGTCCCCGGGCGCCCCGCGTCGACCTCTGGGTGGGCTTCGAGGACGCCGGGCACGCCACCGCGCTGGGCAAGTCGGTGCTCCGCGAGCTGGACGACGAGTCCCGCAAGGAGTATCTGTCCCGGCACACCCTGTCCGACCTCACGCCCCGTACCATCACCAGCCCTCCGGAACTGCTCCGGCGCGTCGACTCCTCGCCCGTGGCCCCGGCCGTCACGGACCTGGAGGAGTACGCCCTCGGCACGGTCTGTGTCGCGGTGCCCGTCTACAGCGGGAACATGCTCGGCTCACTCGGCGTCTCGCTGCCGAAGGACCGGCTCTCCCGGCTCGAGGAGATCCGGGCCCGGCTGATCCCGACCGCGAGCCGTGTGACCAGGGGCCTTTCGCTCACCAAGTGACCGGGATCTGGCCGGGGCCCTTGCTCATCATCTGAAATTCCGCTCCTTGCGGCGACCCCTGTCGAACCCGTTTCCTGATAAATACGGATATATCAGGGGGCGTGCCCCGCGACAGTGAGAGGACTGCGGACACCACATGACTCAGGCCCGACACCACGGTGGCGACCACTGGCCGATACGGCCGTTCAGGAACCGAGTGGCCAGTACCGGGGCGAAGGCCCGGCTACGCGCCGCCGCGCACGTGGCCGCGAGTACGGCTGTACTGCCCATACTGATCGTCTCCGTCATCGTGCTCGTCGATCTCCTCGGCGGTTCGGGGATGATGTGGCTGCCGCTGCTGGCCGCCGGGCCCGCGCTGGCCGCCACCACCTGCGGGCCGCGCGGGGTCCTGGGTGTCGGGTTCCTCGCCGCGGGGTTTGGCACCGCACTCGGCATCCGTGACGGTGTGCCGTGCCATGAGCTGGTGGTCGTCCTGGCCGCCCTGGTGGCCGTCACCCTGGCGAGCGCTCTGGCCAGCGCGCTGCGCGGGCGCCGCGAGAAGGTGCTCGCGGCCGTCCGCTCGGTGGCGGAGGCCGCCCAGCACGCGCTGCTCAAGCCGGTGCCGGCGACGGTCGGCCCGTTCCAGACGGCCGTCCGCTACAGCGCCGCGGCGGCGGAGGCCCGTATCGGCGGCGACCTCTACGCGCTGGTGCCCACGCCGTACGGAGTACGCCTGCTCGTCGGCGATGTACGGGGCAAGGGCCTGCCGGCCGTGAGCACCGCCGCCCTCGTGGTCGGCATCTTCCGCGAGGCTGCCTACGACGAACCCGATCTCCTCGCCGTCGTCGACAGGATCGAGCGGAGCCTGGCCCGCAACCTCGACGCCGACGACTTCGTCACCGCCGTCGTCGCCGGTCACCCCCGGGAGGGACGCCTGGAGGTGGTCAACTGCGGCCACGCGCCTCCCCTGTTGGTACGCGACTCCGAAGTCGTCCCGGTGGAGCCCACGCACCCGACCCCGCCCCTCGGCCTGCGAGCCCTCACCGGCGAGGCCCCCACCCTCCAGGTCCTCCCCTTCACGGACGGGGACCAGCTCCTGCTCTACACGGACGGCGTCACGGAAGCCCGAGACCACAACCGCGATTTCTATCCGCTGGCCAAAGGCCTGGAACGGCACCTGACCGACAACCCGGCCCGCACCCTCACCGCGCTCCACCACGAACTGCTCGCCCACGTGGGCGGCCACCTGCACGACGACGCGGCGCTGCTGCTGCTCCGCAAGCCGACGGCTGCCGAGGCGCCTGCCGGCGCGGCAACGGCTCCCGAGACGGTGTCGCACACCGCGGGCGACCTGCGCTCCGTCCCGCCCCACGCCCGGTCCTCCACCGAGGGCACGAGCGGGAGCACCGGAAGCCGGGCTGCCGAGACGGCGGAGGGGGCAGCGGGTGCGGCGGACCTGCGTATCCCGTCGGGGCGTTCGGCAGGGGCGGGGAGCCGGTGACGCCTTCGACTGGGCAGTCAGTCAGCGACGATCGCCGTCAGTTGAACGAGGCTGTCGATCGTCCAGTCCGCTGCTGCCGCGACATCCGGATCGTCGGCCCACAGGTGTCCCCACGGGCCACGGCGGATGTGGGCCGCGCGGAGGCCGGCGGTCTTGGCCGGCCACAAGTCGTTGGCCGGGTGGTCGCCGACGTACACGGTTGCCCCGGGTTCGGCGCGGGCGACTTCCAGGACCCGGGCGAAGAACTCGGGCTGCGGCTTGGCGACGCCCCATTCGCCGGAGGTCACGATCAGGTCGGCGGGCAGGTCGAGGCCTCGTAGCAACTCGCCCACACGTGCCGTCTGGTTCCCGGCGATGATGACGCGAACGCCGAGCTCGCGCAGGCTCGCGAGGGCCGGCCGTACGTCGTCGTACAGGTCCGTCTCGTCGAGATACTCGCCGCGGCCAACCGCTTCACGTGCCTGTGCCGCGGCGGCGAGGTCAATGCCCGGGCGGGCGATGCGCACGGCATCGGCGTTGTCACGGCCCTGCGCGACGACTGCGCCGACGAGGGCCGAGAGCGTGTGCCGCGGGACACCGAGCCAGTCGGCCCACGAACCCCAGTAGCGGTCATCGCGGGTGACGGTTTCGCCGACGTCGAGAACGATGGTCTCAATCACCTGCTTGAGACTAGGCGCCCAGGGCCAGGGAGATCCGCAGCCGCGTTCGCAGGATGGAGGAAGGCCACCGGGCCGGATACGCGGGTACTCGACTCGTCGCGGCGAAAGTGGCACCTTTCGGGACATGGAATATCGCGCTGGTGCCGGTGTCTGGGAAATCCGCGGAAAGCTGCTGTTGGCCAGCGCGACCATGCTGTTCGTCGAATTGGCCCTGATCCGCTGGACGGGCGCCAACATCGTCCATCTGAGTTACTTCTCGAACTTCATTCTCCTCGGCTCGTTCCTCGGTATCGGTCTTGGATTCCTCATTCCGGCCCACCGAGGGCAGTGGCTGAAACGCTGGGCGCCCGTCCCACTGGCCGTCCTCGTCGTCCTGGTACGGGAATTCCCGGTCCAGGTGCAACAGACCAGCGGTGAGGTCATCTACTTCACCGCCGTGAAAACCACAGGACTGCCGGAATGGGTCACCCTCCCGGTCCTGTTCCTGCTGGCCGCGGTCGTCATGGCGGCCATCGGCAAGATCACCGCGGACCTGTTCCGGCAGCTGCCGTCCCTGGAGGCGTACCGGTACGACCTCCTCGGCGCCCTCACCGGGTCCGTGGCGTTCGCCCTGCTGTCCTGGCTGAGCGCCCCCTCGGTCGCCTGGGGAGTCATCGCCGGACTGGCCATGCTCATGCTCGGCGGACGACGCAACGGCGTGCGCTACGCCGTACCGCTCACCGCGATGGTGGCGGTCCTGGCCTTCGAATCGGCGGCGCAGGGCGTCTCCTGGTCGCCGTACTACAAGATCGAGGTCAAGCGGCCCCCGGCCGGCAGCAGCACCCGCGACTACAAGATCTCCGCCAACGGCGTCCCGCACCAGAGCATCGCACCGCTCAGCGTCCTGATGAGGCCGGAATCGCCGTACGGCCGGCCGTACCGCGAGACGCCGGACAACCCCTATCGCAGGGTCCTCGTCATCGGCGCGGGCAACGGCAACGACGTCGCCGTCGCGCTGGCCCACGGGGCGCGGCGCGTGGACGCCGTCGAAATCGACCCGGAACTGCGGGAAACCGGCGCGCGGCTGCATCCCGAAAAGCCGTACGACGACCCCAGGGTGCACACATATATCGACGACGGCCGCGCTTTTCTCGAACGGACCGATGCCCGCTACGACTTGATCGTCCTCGCGCTGCCGGACTCACTGACACTCGTCTCCGGTGCGAGCAATCTCCGGCTGGAGAGCTATCTGTTCACCCGGCAGGCATTCGAGGCCGCGCACGAACATCTGGCCCCGAACGGCGCGTTCACGATGTACAACTACTATCGCAAGGACTGGCTGATCGACCGGTTCGCCGGTGATCTCACCACGGTGTTCGGACACGCCCCCTGCATTACCGATTACGGCGGCCGGCAAGCCGTGTTCGTGACCGGCCGGACCACCGCCGACCAGTCCTGCGAGAAGACCTGGCAGGCCAGTGGCCCCGTCCCGGAGCCCGCGACCGACGACCACCCCTTCCCCTATCTGCTGCAGCGCACCATCCCCAGCCTCTACCTGGGCGCACTCGGGGGCATCCTGCTGGTCACCGTGCTGTCCGTGCGCCTCACCGGGGTCCGCGTCCGGCACACCGTCCGCTACGCCGACATGTTCCTGCTCGGCGCCGCGTTCATGCTGCTGGAGACCAAGAGCGTCATCGGCTTCGCCCTCTATTTCGGCACCACCTGGCTGGTCAACGCGCTCGTCTTCATCGGCGTACTGCTCGCCGTGCTGGCCGGCGTCGAAGTGCGCCGCCGGATGCGGCGGCTCAACCAGCCCGTCATGACGCTCGTCCTGCTCGCCACCCTGGCCGTCGCCTGGCTGGTCCCCGCGGAGTCCGTCCTCGCGCTGCCCTTCGCCGGACGGCTCGCCGCGGCGATCGCCCTCGCCTTCGCACCGATCTTCTGCGCCAACCTGATCTTCTCCGACCGGCTGGCCTCCGCCCCCGACCCCACGGCCGCCTTCGGCGCCAACCTGCTCGGCGCCCTCACCGGCGGCACCCTGGAGTACCTCGCCCTGCTGACCGGCTATCAGACGCTGCTGCTGGTCGTCGCCGCGCTCTACCTGGGCGCCTACGCGGCGATGCGCCTCACCGGCAACGGCCCGGACACACCCGCGCTGCCCGAGCCACGGCCGCTGGAGTCCGAGGCGCAGCCCTGAGCGGCCTCGGGGACTCGGGGAGGTGAGTCCGGGGCGAAGTCACGCCGTCGGGAGTCAGCTCTTCGCCGCGAGGTCCTTGAGCGCGATGTTGAGTTCGAGGACGTTGACGCGGGGTTCGCCCATGAAGCCGAGGGTGCGGCCCTCGGTGTGCTCGTCGACGAGCTTCTGGACTTGGGCGGCGGGCAGCCCGTTCCGCTCGGCGACACGGTGGACCTGGAGGTCCGCGTACGCCGGGGAGATGTCCGGGTCCAGGCCCGAGCCCGAGGAGGTGACCGCGTCGGCGGGGACCTGGGAGGGCCGTACCTTGTAGTCCGCCGTCGAGTTGTCCTTGACGACCTTGGCCTTGGCCTCCTTGACCCACTTGATGAGTTCGGGGTTGTCACCGGCACGGTTGGTCGCGCCGGACAGGATCAGCTTGTACTGGGTGTTGACCGAGTTCTCACCGAGTCCGTTGGCCGGCCGCGGCTGGAAGTAGTCGAGGCTGTAGCCCTGCTGGCCGATGAGCGAGGAGCCGACGACCTTGCCGTCCGCCTTGATCTCCGAGCCGTTCGCCTTGTTGTTGAACAGCGCCTGGGCCACACCGGTGACGGCCAGCGGGTACAGCACACCGCACACCAGCGTCAGTACGAGCAACGCCCGCAGCCCTGCCGCCAGCAACCGGGCCGTGTTCGTAACCGAGTTGTTCATAGCCGATCAGCACGCCTTCAGGTAGTTACAGCCCGGGGATGAGGGAGATGAGCAGGTCGATGACCTTGATGCCGATGAACGGGGCGATCAGCCCGCCCAGGCCGTAGATCCCGAGGTTGCGCCGCAGCATCCTGTCGGCGTTCATCGGGCGGTACTGCACACCGCGCAGGGCGAGCGGTACGAGCGCGATGATGATCAGCGCGTTGAAGATGACCGCGGAGAGGATCGCGGAGTCCGGCGAGGACAGCTGCATGATGTTGAGCTGTTTCAGGCCCGGGTAGACCGCCGCGAACAGCGCCGGGATGATCGCGAAGTACTTCGCCACGTCGTTGGCGATCGAGAAGGTCGTCAACGCGCCCCGGGTGATGAGGAGTTGCTTGCCGATCTCGACGATCTCGATGAGCTTGGTCGGGTTGGAGTCGAGGTCGACCATGTTGCCGGCCTCCTTGGCGGCCGACGTGCCCGTGTTCATCGCGACGCCGACGTCCGCCTGCGCCAGGGCGGGCGCGTCGTTCGTGCCGTCACCCGTCATCGCGACGAGCTTGCCGCCCGCCTGCTCACGCTTGATCAGCGCCATCTTGTCCTCGGGGGTCGCCTCCGCGAGGAAGTCGTCGACGCCCGCCTCGTCGGCGATCGCCTTGGCCGTCAGCGGGTTGTCGCCCGTGATCATGACGGTCTTGATGCCCATACGGCGCAGCTCCTCGAACCGCTCGCGCATCCCGTCCTTGACGACGTCCTTGAGGTGGATGACGCCCAGGATCCGGGCGCCGTCCGTGTCCTCGATCGCCACGAGCAGCGGGGTGCCGCCCGCCTCGGAGATCCGGTTGGCCAGGGTGTCGGCGTCCTCGGACACCTCACCGCCCCGTTCCCGCACCCAGGCGATGACCGATCCTGCCGCGCCCTTACGGACCTTGCGCCCGTCCACGTCCACACCCGACATCCGGGTCTGCGCGGTGAACTCGATCCACTCCGCCTGCGCCAGCTCGCCCTGGTGCCGCTCCCGCAGCCCGTACTTCTCCTTCGCCAGTACGACGATGGAGCGGCCCTCGGGCGTCTCGTCGGCCAGCGAGGAGAGCTGGGCGGCATCGGCCAGATCGGCTTCCGAGGTGCCGCTGACCGGCAGGAACTCGGCGGCCTGCCGGTTGCCGAGCGTGATGGTGCCGGTCTTGTCGAGGAGGAGGGTCGACACGTCGCCCGCCGCCTCAACTGCCCTGCCGGACATGGCGAGTACGTTCCTCTGCACCAGCCGGTCCATGCCCGCGATGCCGATCGCGGAGAGCAGCGCGCCGATCGTGGTCGGGATCAGGCAGACCAGGAGAGCCACCAGCACGACCATGGTCAGGTGGGTGCCCGCGTAGTCCGCGAGCGGCGGCAGCGTGGCCACCGCCAGCAGGAAGATGATCGTGAGCGAGGCGAGCAGGATGTTCAGCGCGATCTCGTTGGGCGTCTTCTGCCGGGCGGCGCCCTCGACCAGGTTGATCATGCGGTCGATGAAGGTCTCGCCGGGCTTCGTCGTGATCTTGATGACGATGCGGTCGGACAGCACCTTCGTACCCCCGGTGACAGCCGAGCGGTCGCCGCCGGACTCCCGGATGACCGGCGCCGACTCACCGGTGATCGCCGACTCGTCGACGCTCGCGACGCCCTCGACGACGTCACCGTCGCCGGGGATGACGTCGCCCGCCTCGCACACCACCAGGTCGCCGATACGCAGCTCGGTGCCCGGGACCTGCTCCTCGCGGTCGTCCACGAGCCGCCGGGCGACGGTGTCGGTCTTGGCCTTGCGCAGGGTGTCGGCCTGCGCCTTGCCGCGGCCCTCGGCCACCGCTTCCGCCAGGTTCGCGAAGATCACGGTGAGCCAGAGCCAGGCGCTGATCGTCCAGCCGAACCAGTCGCCCGGGTCCGTGAACGAGAACACCGTGGTCAGCACCGACCCGACCAACACCACGAACATCACAGGGGACTTGACCATCACCCGCGGATCGAGCTTGCGGATGGCGTCCGGCAGCGACTTCAGCAGCAGCTTGGGATCGAACAGTCCCGCGCCGACACGGCCTTCATCCTTGTGACCCGTGGGCACGTCGCTGTGCGGCGCCCGGGTGGGAGTAGTCGTGGACACGGCGTCCTCTTGCTTCTTCTGTTTCGTGATGTCGGTGGTCATGTCGCCAGCCCCTCGGCCAGCGGCCCCAGTGCCAGCGCCGGGAAGTAGGTCAGACCGGTGATGATCAGGATCGCGCCCACCAACAGGCCGGTGAACAGCGGCTTTTCGGTACGCAGGGTGCCCGCGGTGGCCGGCACCGGCTTCTGCTCGGCGAGCGATCCGGCCAGCGCCAGCACGAACACCATCGGCAGGAACCGGCCGAGCAGCATCGCCAGACCCAGGGTGCTGTTGAACCACTGCGTGTCCGCGTTCAGACCCGCGAAGGCCGAACCGTTGTTGTTCGAGGCCGAGGTGTAGGCGTAAAGGATCTCGGAGAATCCGTGCGCCCCGCTGTTGGTCATCGAGTTGCCCGGGGTGGGCAACGCCATCGCCGCAGCGGTGAAGACCAGCACCAGCGCCGGGGTGATCAGGATGTAGCAGGCCGCCAGCTTGATCTCGCGGGTGCCGATCTTCTTGCCCAGGTACTCGGGCGTACGGCCGACCATGAGGCCCGCGATGAACACCGCGATGATCGCCATGACCAGCATGCCGTAGAGACCGGAGCCGACACCGCCGGGCGCGATCTCGCCCAGCTGCATGCCCAGCAGGTTCAGCCCGCCGCCCAGGCCGGTGTTGGACGAGTGGAAGGAGTCCACCGCGCCCGTCGAGGTGAGCGTCGTGGAGATCGAGAAGATCGACGAGGCGCCGATGCCGAAACGCTGCTCCTTGCCCTCCATCGCACCGCCGGCGATCTCGAACGCCGGGCCGTGATGGGCGAATTCGGTCCACCACATCAGGCAGATGAAGCCCAGCCAGATGGTCGCCATCGTGGCGAGGATCGCGTAGCCCTGCTTCAGCGAGCCGACCATCCGGCCGAAGGTGCGCGTCAGCGCGAACGGGATCAGCAGGAGCAGGAAGATCTCGAAGAGGTTGGAGAACGGGTTGGGGTTCTCGAAGGGGTGGGCGGAGTTGGCGTTGAAGTAGCCGCCGCCGTTGGTGCCCACCTCCTTGATGGCCTCCTGGGAGGCGACCGCGCCGCCGTTCCACTGCTGGGAGCCGCCCGTGAACTGTCCGACCTCATGAATCCCGGAGAAGTTCTGGATGACGCCGCACGCCACCAGCACGATCGCGGCGATCACGGAGATCGGCAGCAGGATGCGTACGACTCCCCGTACCAAGTCGGCCCAGAAGTTGCCCAGTTCACCGGTGCGGGAGCGGGCGAAGCCCCGTACGAGAGCGACCGCCACCGCGATGCCGACGGCCGCGGAGACGAAGTTCTGCACGGCCAGACCGGCAGTCTGCACGACGTGGCCCATGGCCTGCTCACCGTAGTACGACTGCCAGTTGGTGTTCGACACGAAGGACGCGGCGGTGTTGAACGCCTGGTCCGGGTCGATCGAGGCGAAGCCCAGCGAGCCGGGCAGGATGCCCTGGACGCGCTGCAGGACGTACAGGAAGAGCACGCCCGCCGCGGAGAAGGCGAGGACGCCGCGCAGGTACGCGGGCCAGCGCATCTCGGTGTTCGGGTTGGCGCCGATGCCCCGGTAGATCCACTTCTCGACGCGCAGGTGCTTGTCGGAGGAGTAGACCCGGGCCATGTAGTCGCCGAGGGGTCGGTAGGCCAGCGCCAGCGCCGCGATGAGCGCGAGCAGCTGGAGCACACCGGCAAGTACGGGGCTCATGGCGGGCGTCAGAACCTCTCCGGGAAGATGAGGGCGAGGACGAGATAGCCCAGCAGGGCGACGGCCACGATCAGGCCGACGATGTTCTCGGCGGTCACAGCTTCGCCACCCCCTTGGCTATGAGCGCCACCAACGCGAACACCGCGATCGTGGTGACGACGAAGGCCACGTCGGCCATGGGAGCTCCTGGATGAGGTTCGGAGTGAATGGGTGGACAAGGACGATTCCGAGGAAACCTCCACTCCGACCGGATTCGGCCACCGTTGACGGGTCCCATACGCCGACGCATACGCCCTTGACGGTTCTCTTACGGCTCGAGCGCGGACCCCGAGGCTCCATCGTGTGGGAGCGCTTCCATGAGAGGCGTGTTCATGTCACGATGCCCTGGGGGCTCCTTCGTGAGAGGGGCAAGTTGTGAGGTTTTCGCTTGCGCGTGTGGTTGTGGGCGGGCTGCTTCTGGGGCTGTTGGGTGTGGTGGGCGTTGCCGGGCCGTCGTCGGGGGCGGTCGGGGTGCGTACGGAGGCTCCCTCCGCGGCCTCCGCCCGTACAGAGGCTCCCGCCGCGGCCCCCACCGCAGAGCTCACCGAGATCACGAACTTCGGCACCAACCCCAGCAACCTCCAGATGTACCTGTACGTCCCGGACAACGTCGCCCCCAACCCGGCGGTCCTGGTGGCCGTGCACTACTGCACGGGGTCCGGTCCGGCGATGCACTCCGGCACCGAGTACGCCCAGCTGGCCGACCGGTACGGCTTCGTCGTGATCTATCCGTCCGTCACGCGCAGCAGCAAGTGCTTCGACGTCTCCTCGCCGCAGGCGCTGCGCCGGGACGGCGGCAGTGACCCGGTGGGCATCAAGTCCATGGTCGACTGGGTGACTCGTACGTACGACGCGGACACCGACCGGATCTTCGCCACCGGCATCTCCTCCGGCGCGATGATGACGAACGTGCTGCTGGGCGACTACCCCGACGTGTTCGCGGCGGGCGCGGCGTTCGCGGGCGTGCCGTTCGCCTGTTTCGCCACCACCAACGGGTCCGAGTGGAACAGCGACTGCTCGGGCGGCAACCTCATCCGCACCCCGCAGGCATGGGGCGACCTGGTCCGCGGCGCCTACCCGGGCTACGACGGGCCCCGGCCGCGTATGCAGCTCTGGCACGGCACCGAGGACGACGTCCTGCGCTACCCCAACTTCGGGGAGGAGATCAAGCAGTGGACGAACGTGCACGGCGTCGGCCAGACACCCGCCCACACCGACTCACCCCAGGCGGGCTGGACCCGTACCCGCTACGGCTCCACCGGTGACCGGGCTCCCGTGGAGGCCATCAGCCTCCAGGGCGTCGGCCACAACCTGTACGCCTGGGGCATGGGGGCCCGGGTGATCACGTTCTTCGGCCTGGACGGCACGGGCCGGTGAGGCCGTCGACCCGCCTCTTCCGTCAGCACTGGGGATAGCACCGGTAGCGCTGCGTCCCGCCCGGGCCGGGTTCAGACCCGACCCCAGGTCCCCCGGTCCCGGGCCATCGCATGGAGCGCCTCGACATCCGCCGGCTTGAGCACGCCCCCCGCACTGGCCAGCGACGCGACATCCGTGTCCTGGAGAACGCGAACCTCACGCAGCGGCGTCGCCACCGACACGTTCGACGGCGCGTAGAGCGCCAGCACCGGATGGACCTCCGCCGTCAGCGCGTACGACGCCCGGTCCGCGACAGCCCGAACCCGCCGCAGCAACGGTGTCGGTTCCCGACGGCCGACCGTGACCATGGGGTCAGCCACCAGCACCCGCTGCTTACGGGCGTACAGCGTGTGGACGGCGAACAGCCCGCCGGGCCCGATCGCCAGGTGGTGAAGACGGTCGCCGCCGGGCAGCGTAAGGGAATGCAGCGCATGCCACCCCGTCCCCTCCAGCCCGTCAAGCGCCTCCCCCACCGCCAGCTCCGACGCCAGCGCCCGCCGCCGGGGATCGGGCCGCAGCCGGTGCGGAGGCGAGGGATCGCGGTCCAGAGCGATCTGGAGGGCCTCACCGGGCCGGTTGGGGGCAAGGTCGTCGTCGGGGTGGAGGGTGAGCCGGGCGAGCTCGGCGGGGGTCGGGACCGGGGGCGGCCCCACGGTCACGGGCCCGGTCAGAAACGGGCCGAGCGCGTCGAGAACATCCTCGCGCCGGTCCTCGCTGAGCAGGTTGACCCGCCCCGCCTCCCTGTCGTACCAGGCGACGTTCCTGCCGTCGGTGTGACAGATGTACAGCCGTTCCTGACCGTGCCGCCAGGTCGGTACAACGCGCAGTCCGTTCATGCGCCATCACCCCACGACCATGGGAACAGGCGGGGTACTCCAGGGGCAAGAACCCAGCTACCTTTGTCACGACTCGAGCGGGAGGCGCCGTTGCTGCCCAGCAGGAAGCAACCCGATGTGCCGGCCCCGGACAGCCCGTGGAGCGAGATCGTGCCCGGCCTGTGGATGGGCGGGCACGAGTACAAGGGCCGGTCCGGCGGGCTGGAGTTCGCTGTCGTACACGATGAGTTCGACCTGGTCCTGACGTTGCTCCGACTACCCGGCCACGGCCCCGACGACGACGTGGAACACCATGTGTGGCCGATCCCGGACGGCCCTCTGGACGGTACGCAGCTCGCGGGCGTCCTGCGGCTCGCACGGGCCGCGGGCGAGGGGCTGGCGCAGGGCCGCCGGGTCCTGGTCCGCTGCTACCACGGCTACAACCGCTCGGGCCTGGTCGTCGCCCACGCCCTGATCGGCGCGGGCCACACCG
This sequence comes from Streptomyces flaveus, assembly GCF_014647675.1. Lineage (GTDB taxonomy): Bacteria > Actinomycetota > Actinomycetes > Streptomycetales > Streptomycetaceae > Streptomyces > Streptomyces flaveus. The sequence continues at coordinate 482,986 of NZ_BMPQ01000002.1, forward strand.
CCGACGAGGCGATCCGCCTGATCCGTAGCCGCCGTTCACGGTGGGCCCTGCACAACGAACTCTTCGTGGAGTATCTGAAGACCGGCCTCGACACGGTCCGGCTCCTCGAAGAACTGGCCGAGTGATCAGCGGAGTCACCGAGCGCGACCATCCACGACGAACCGCGGCTCAGAACCGGCACGTACCCCGATGGCCCAGCACGACGGGCGCCCTCCAAGGTCGACTCCTAGCGTGGCGATTGATCACCTTTCAGTCACCACCGCACCTTTCAAGGAGGACTCAGTCATGCCCCTGCGTTCCGCTTTCACCCGCCTCGCCATAGTCACCACCACCGCCGCCGCACTCGCCCTCACCGCCACCGGTCCCGCCCTCGCGAACGGCGACGACGGCGGCGGCGGCGGGAACGGAAATGGGAACGCCAACGCCAGCGAGGGCGGCGGTAACGGCAACGGCAAACCCAACTTGGGTGGCGGCAACGGCAAACCCAACTTGGGTGGCGGCAACGCCAATGCCCACTGGGGCGGTGGTAACGACAACGTCAACGTCCACGTCCACGTCCACGGCCACGCCGACCCAGGTGGCGGCAACGCCGACGCCAACTCGACCGGCGGCAACGGCAATGCCGACGCCAACTCGACCGGCGGCAACGGCAACGCCGACCCCAGCGCCAACCCGGGCGGCGGCAACGGGGGCAACAACGGCCGCCCCGACGGCCACCCCAACAACAATCCCAATAGCAACCCCAACAACCCCAACAACAACCAGGAGTTCACCCAGGGCCGCGTCACCGCCATCGGCGGCCTGACCCTCCGCGACCGGCCGACCCGCAACAGCGCCGCGATCGGCCACGCACCCCAGGGCTCGACCGTCCGCATCTTCTGCCGGACGCCGGGCAGCACCGTCGACGGCAACAACCTCTGGTACCTCCTCGCGGACGGCACCTGGGCCTGGGGTCCGGCCCGCTACATCGACACCTTCGGCCACAAGCAGCCCCGCTGGTGCTGAGGCCGACATAACGGGACATGAGCCACATATCCTGTTACGTTCCGGGCATGCTCTCGCCCGGACCGACAGCGCAGGCGGATCCGCCCACTCCCGCCGTACGCCTCCCCCGGCGCCGAGGCATCGAGTTCACGCTCCTCGTCCTGGCGGTGCTGCTCTCGGTGTACGGCTACTGCGCCGTCGGCCTCGCCAGGAACGGCACCCTCCCGCCCGGCGCCGCACGTTACGGCGCCGGGCTCGGCGTGCTCGCGCTTCTCGCGCATGTGGCGGTGCGGTGGCGGGCGCCGTACGCCGATCCGCTGCTGCTTCCGATCGCCGTACTGCTCAACGGCCTCGGCCTGGTGCTGGTCCACCGGCTCGACCTGGAGACTCCGGCCGATCCTGCGGCCCCCACGCAGCTCGTCTGGTCGACGCTGGGAGTCGGCCTGTTCATCGCGGTCGTTCTCGTCCTGCGCGACCACCGGGTGCTCCAGCGCTACGCGTACGTCTGCGTCGTCACCGCGCTCGTCCTGCTGATGCTGCCGATCTTCTTCCCGGCCGTGAACGGCGCCCGGCTCTGGATCAGGGTCGGCGGATTCTCCATCCAGCCGGGCGAGTTCGCGAAGGTGCTGCTCGCGGTGTTCTTCGCCGGCTATCTCGCGGCGAACCGCAACGCCCTCGCGTACACGGGCCGCCGCATCTGGAAACTCCAACTGCCCGCGGGACGCGTACTCGGCCCGATCCTCACGATCTGGGTGCTGAGCGTCGGCGTCCTGGTCCTGGAGCGGGACCTGGGCACCTCGCTCCTCTTCTTCGGCCTGTTCGTGATCCTGTTGTACGTCGCCACGGGCCGCACCGGCTGGATCGCGGTCGGCCTGCTGCTCGCGGCCCTCGGAGCCTTCGCCGTCGGCCGTCTCGAACCGTATGTGCACAGCCGCGTCGAGGACTGGCTGCACCCCTTCGCGTCCGTCGAGGCGGGCCTTGGGCCCAGCCAACTCGCCCAGTCCCTCTACGCGTTCGCCGCTGGCGGGCTGCTCGGCACCGGCCTCGGCCTCGGCCATTCGATCCTCATCGGCTTCGCCGCCAAGTCGGACTTCATCCTGGCGACGGCGGGCGAAGAACTGGGCCTGGCCGGACTCTCCGCGATCTTCCTGCTGTACGGGCTGCTGGTCGAGCGCGGCTACCGGGCGGGCCTCGCCCTGCGCGACCCCTTCGGGCGGCTGCTCGCGGTCGGGCTCGCCTCGATCGTGGCGCTCCAGGTGTTCGTGATCGCGGGCGGGGTGACCGGGCTGATCCCGCTGACCGGGATGCCGATGCCGTTCCTGGCGCAGGGCGGTTCGTCGGTGGTCACCAACTGGATCATCGTGGCCCTGCTGATCCGCCTCAGCGACTCGGCACGCAGCCGGTACGACGGAGCGCCGTACGACGCGGAGGGCGCACCATGACCGGGGACGGCCGCCCCATGCCCCGGTACATCCGGCACGCCGCCGCCTTCTGCGCCCTGCTCCTGCTCGCGCTCCTGGTGAACGCCACCCGCCTCCAGATCGTCCAGGTCCGCTCGTACGACGAGAACCCGGCCAACCGCCGCCAGACGATCGCCCGTTACGGCCAGCCACGCGGCGACATCCTGGTCGGCGGCAGCCCGGTCACCGGTTCCAGGGACTCGGGAGAGAACCTCCGCTACGAACGGACGTACAGGTACGGCCCGTTGTACGCACCCGTCACCGGCTTCGCCTCGCAGACGTACGGAACGACTCTCCTGGAGAACGCCGAGGACGACCTCCTCTCCGGCACCGACCCGATGCTCTCCCCTCTCCCTCTGTGGAACGACCTCACACGCGCCCGCAACCCCGGCGGCAACGTCGTCACCACCCTCGACGCGATCGCGCAGCAAGCGGCGTACGACGGACTCGGCGACCGGCGGGGCGCGGTGGCCGCCGTCGAACCCTCGACGGGACGGATCCTGGCGCTCGTCTCCACCCCCTCCTACGACCCTCAGGAGCTGTCCGGGACGGACAAAGCGGTGGCGAAGGCCTGGGCACGGCTGAACGGCGCGGCGGACCGGCCGATGCTCAACCGGGCCGTCCGCCAGACCTATCCGCCGGGTTCGACGTTCAAGGTGGTCACCGCGGCGGCGGCGCTGGACGCGGGCGTGGTGGAGGACCTGGACGCGCCCCTCAAGGCCCCCGATCCGTACCGGCTGCCGGGCAGTTCGGCGCGGCTGACGAACTCGGTCGACGACTGCGCCGGCGCCTCGCTGCGCTACGCCTTCGCCTGGTCGTGCAACACGGTGTTCGCCAAGCTGGGCGTGGACGTGGGGTTGGCGGACATGGCGCGCACCGCCTCCGGCTTCGGCTTCGACGAGCCGGGGCCCAGGATCCCGTTCCCGGTCTCCACCAGCACGTTCGGCAGCGGCCTCGACCAGGCGCAGCTCGCACTGTCCTCCATCGGCCAGTTCGACACCCGGGCGACACCGCTGCAGATGGCGATGATCGCGGCGGCGGTGGCGAACGGCGGCTCGGTGCGCGCGCCCCATCTGGTGGAGCGGACGACCACGGCCGCGGGCACCCCGGTGTCGACCACCGGCCCGCGGGCCGAAAGCCGGGCCATGAACCCGTCCACGGCCAGGCTGCTACGGGAGTTGATGACGGACGCGGTGCGCAAGGGCACCGGCCGGAAGGTCGCCGTCCCCGGCGCCGAGGTCGGCGGCAAGTCGGGCACCGCCCAGCACGGCATCGGCAACGCCGGTACCCCGTACGCCTGGTTCATCTCCTGGGCCCGGGCCCGCGACGCCGTGGAACCGGCGGTCGCCGTGGCGGTCGTCGTCGAGGACGCGGCGGCCGACCGGGGCGAGATCAGCGGGGGCGGGGACGCGGCACCGATCGCACGGGCCGTGATGAAAGCGGTACTCGACTGACTGGTACTCGACCGGCCGGTACTCGACCGACTGGTATTCAACTCACCCGCTCATCATGGCCGTTGACGAGGGTTCCTGGACGAGCACGGCGGGCAGGGCCACGTACGCCGTGACGCCCGAGCCCGCGGTGGGGCGCAGCTCCACATGGGCGCCGAGGCGGGAGGCGAGCGCGCCCACGACGTGGTGGCCGAGGAAGCGGGTGGGTGCCGTGAGGAAAGAGCCGCTGCCGGAGAGCAGGGCGTTGGCCTCGGCCATGCGTTCCAGGGTCATGCCGATGCCACGGTCGACGACGGCCAGGCAGTACTCGGCGCCGTCCTGCCAGCCGTAGACCTCGACGGGCTGCTGGGGCGGGCTGAACATCAGGGCGTTCTCGAGGAGTTCGGCCAGCAGATGGGACAGCTCGGCGACGGCGTGGCCGCGGATGCGGCAGGCCGCGACGTCGACGGCCGTGACCCGGCGGTACTGCTCGACCTCCGAGACGGCCGACTGCACCACCTCGGTGACGGAGACCATGCCCGGCCAGGAGCGGGCGGGCGCCTCCTCGCCGGCGAGGACGAGCAGGGACTCGGCGTTGCGGCGCATGCGGGTGGCCAGATGGTCGAGCTCGAAGAGTTCGGCGAGGGCGTCCGGGTCGATTTCCTGGTTCTCCAGGGCGGTGATCAGGCCGAGCTGGCGCCTGAGCAGCGTCTGGTTGCGGCGGCCGAGGCTGGCCAGGGACTCGGTGCTGTTGCGGCGCAGGACGGCCTGTTCGGCGGCGAGGCCCACAGCGGTGTGCTCGACGTTGCGCAGGGCGGCGGCCAGGCGGGTGATCTCCCGTGCGCTGCCCGGGAGTTGGGTCCGGTCCGAGCCGTCCGGGTCGCCCGGTTGGGGCGTGTCGGGGTCGGCCTCCTGGATGCGTTTGACGACCGTCGGCAGTCGGGTGCCCGCGACCGCGTCGGCCTCGTCGGCGAGGGCGCCGAGGGGACGGGTGATGGAGCGCGCGGAGATGACGGCGAGCGCGACGGCCACGGCGACGATCAGCGCGCCGAGCCCGAGGAAGCCGCCGAGCTCGCGGGTGGCGGCGCTGCCGCTGTCGGCGGCGTCGGCCCGTACGTCGTCGCCGACGGTGCGCTGCACGTCGTGCAGGTCGTCGACGAGGGTCGTCATGTCCCGCCACCAGCGGGCCGGGGCGACGTTCAGCGATGAGCCGTCGGCACCGCGCTCGGCCTGCGTCTCGTAGCCGCTGACGCGCCGGGCGGCGGCCGTCCTGAAGGCGGCGTCGAGATCGGACTGCTGGGCGGATGTGGCGAGTTGGCGGAACTGGCCGAGCGCGGCGAGGCGGGTGGCGCGGATCTCGGTGAAGTCGAGGTACTCGCCGCCGCGGAAGCGTCCGGCCGCGAACACCCCGTTGAGCGAACCGCGTTCGAGGGCCACGGCCTCGGTGGCGCGGGCCAGGGCCTGCAGCGCCTGGACGCCCTCGGTGATACGGCGCTCGCCGTGGGCCGCGCCCGCGGACTCGGCGTCGATGAGGGCGGTGACGGCCTTCGTGTAGTAGGCCAGGGTGTCGGCCCGGTCGGCGGTGCCGGCGTCGACCTCGGCACGGGTGGCGGGAAGGTCGGCGAGGGGAAGCTGGGCATCGTCGAGGGCGGAGGAGGCTGCGTCCGGCAGATCACCGCTCTCCTCCGAGAGCACCGTTCGCAATGCGGAGCGGGCGTCGTCGGTACGGTCCCGCTGGTTCCGTACGTCGTCCTGGTACTCCTCGGCACCACCCAACAGCCCGTTGGTGAGCCCGCGTTCGCGCTGCACTTCCCGTACCAGATCCTGCACCCGCAACAGCACGCCCACCTGCGCCTCGGTCCCCCGCGCGGCGGACCAGTCGGCGGCACGGTCGGCGACGCCCAGCCCCGTCAGCACGAGCAGCAGGCAGGTCGGCACGGCCAGCACGATGGCCATGCGCCCACGGATGGAGTTCCAGCCGGGAAGGGCAGGAAGGGTGGGAAGTTTGGTCAGCACGTTCCCCGTCATGCTCCGCGAGGCTACGGGCGGGCCGGTCAGGCGGCGGTTTCCCGCCCGTAAGACGTCGGTTCACAGGAACTCACGCTGCGTCGGGGGCAGTTGTGAGAAGGGGAGGTACGGGACGGAGGCGCGCCCACATCGTCCGCCCGGCCGGACGGGTTCGTGTCCGAGGGTTGAGAAAGGCCTTGAGCACGCCATCGAGCCGACCTAACGTTCGGTCCATGACGCAACCCGCCGCGTACGAACTCGCCCAGGTCAACATCGCCCGCCTCAAGGCCCCGTTGGATTCCCCTCAGTTGAAGGACTTCGTCGACGCCCTCGACCCGGTGAACGCGGTCGCCGACTCCTCGGACGGCTTCATCTGGCGCCTGCAGAGCGACTCGGGCAACGCGACGGACGTCCCCGTCTTCGGCGACGACTGGCTGATCGTCAACATGTCGGTATGGCGCGACACCAACGCCCTCACGGCCTTCATGTACCAGGGGCAGCACCGGGAGTTGCTGTCCCGCCGCCGCGAGTGGTTCGAGAAGCTCCAGGAGGCGGTGACGGCCCTGTGGTGGGTCCCGGCGGGCCACCGCCCCACGGTCGCGGAGGCGGAGGCCCGTCTGCTGCACTTGCGGACACACGGGCCCACGCCGTACGCGTTCACGCTGCGGACGTCGTTCCCGCCGGGAGCCTCGGAGCCGGTGCTCGGCGAGGTGCCGGAGGGGCTGGGCTGCTCGGTCTAAGTGGCTCAGGCCTGCAGGTCCGGGAACTCCGAGGGGGGCGCGACTGGCGGTCGGCGGTTGATGGCAGTGAGATCGATGGTAAGGGGAAACGGGACGGTCAGCTTCAGCCGATCGTGGTGGATGCCGGTGACGCCGTAGGTGTTCGTGGATCGATCGAGCTCGTAGGTGTAGACCACGGGCAGGCCCTCGCTCTCCTCCACGCGCCAGAAGTACGGAATGCCCGCTGCCGCGTATTTGCGGGGCTTGACCTCACGATCACGCGCCGTGGAGTCCTCGGAGACGACCTCGATGGCGAGGACGACGGCATCGGAGTGGTGCCAAGTCTGATGTGGTCCGGTAGCTGCGTCCGCCCGGTACACGAGGACGTCAGGCTCGGGCCGGTTGCGTCGGTCCAGCCTGACGCTGAACTCCCGATCGACGTCGTACGCATCCGGTGCCTGGCTGAGCAGGGCGTACTCCAGAAGCCGGATCGTGCGCAGGTGAAAGCGGGTCTGCGGACTCACGAAGACGAGGCTCCCGTCGATCAGCTCCGTGTGCGGAGGAAGATTCGGGAGCCGGTCCAGGTCATCCGCCGTCCAGCCGCCCTCCGGCGGACGGGGCCACTCGTAGTCCTCGTCCAGCCCGTACTCGCGTCCGGCGCTCATGATCACTCCCATGGAACGGAGTCTGCCTGGCATCGTCAGCGTACCCAGGACGAACAGCGATTCGCCGCCCCATCGAGTGATCAACCATCGAGGTGTTGACCTGCCTCGATCGCCCCCTCCACCTCCGCCACCCGCTCCCGCTCCTCCACCGCGAAGCGCTCCGCGTCCAGCTTCTCCGCGATCTCCTCGTCCTGCGCCATCAGCAGATCCAGATTCGAGTTGCCCATCTCGAAGACACCCATGTCGACGTACGCCTGCTGGAGGCGCTTGCCCCACAGGCCGATGTCCTTGACGCAGGGGACGATGCGGCTGAAGAGCAACTGGCGGAAGAGAGCGAGGAATTCGGACTGCTCGCTGTACTCCTCGGCCTCCGCCCTGGGGATGCCGAAGTTCTCCAGGACCTCGACGCCGCGCAGCCGGTCGCGCATCAGGTAGCAGCCCTCGATGACGAACTCCTCGCGTTCGCGCAGTTCGGCGTCGGAGAGCTGCTTGTAGTAGTCGCGCAGCGCCATGCGGCCGAAGGCCACGTGACGGGCCTCGTCCTGCATGACGTACGCGAGGATCTGCTTCGGCAGCGGCTTGTCGGTCGTATCCCTGATCATGCCGAAGGCGGCAAGCGCGAGGCCCTCGATCAGGACCTGCATTCCGAGATACGGCATGTCCCAGCGCGAGTCGCGCAGTGTGTCACCGAGCAGGGACTGGAGGTTGTCGTTGATCGGGTAGACCATCCCGATCTTCTCGTGCAGGAAGCGTCCGTAGATCTCCGCGTGCCGGGCCTCGTCCATCGTCTGGGTCGCGGAGTAGAACTTGGCGTCCAGGTCGGGCACGGACTCCACGATCCGGGCCGCGCACACCATCGCGCCCTGCTCGCCGTGCAGAAACTGGCTGAACTGCCAGGAGGCGTAGTGCTTGCGCAGCTCACCCTTGTCCCGCTCCGTCATCTTCGCCCAGTGCCGGGTGCCGTAGAGGGTGAGTGACTCGTCGGGGATTCCGAGCGGATCGTACGGGTCCACCTCCAGGTCCCAGTCGATCCGCCGCTGTCCGTCCCACTGCTTGTCCTTGCCCTTCTGGTACAGGGCAAGGAGCCGGTCGCGTCCGTCGTCGTACTCCCAGCTGAACCGTGCCGCACCGCTCGCGGGCACCTGCCAGAGGGGGTCTCCGGGGTCCTGGGCGTAGAGGTCATAGGTCGGCATGATGCGCAGGCTCTCGCGTGCTAGACGAAGTGTCAACAAGTCTTACGCGAGGGATTGACGAGCTTGCTGACAAGCGGTCTCATAAGCCTTGACCGCCGGTAACTCCCTTGGCCTGTCCGGATCTTCGAAGAGGTGGCGCGACCATGACGCCCGTGACGGAAGCCGATGCGCTCGACGGTGTGCGCGACGCGCTCGGCCTGCTCAAGGACCGGGAACAGGTGGCCGCACGGCTGCTCGACGCGTCCGCGAAGCACTCCTTCGACCCCGACGAGGAGCTGGACTGGGACGCGCCCTTCGAAGAGGGCAAGTGGTTCTGGCCGCCGGAGCTGGTGTCGCTGTACGGCACGCCGATGTGGCAGCGGATGTCCCAGGAGCAGCGGATACTCCTCTCCCGGCACGAGGCCGCGGCGCTGGCCTCGCTGGGGATCTGGTTCGAGATCATCCTGATGCAGCTGCTCGTACGGCACATCTACGACAAGGCGGCGACGAGTGCCCACGTGCGGTACGCGCTCACGGAGATCGAGGACGAGTGCCGCCACTCCAAGATGTTCGCCCGCCTCATCAGCCGGGGCGACACCCCGTACTACCCGGTGAGCCGCCTCCACCACAACCTGGGCCGCCTCTTCAAGACGATCTCCACCACCCCGGGTTCCTTCACGGCGACGCTGCTCGGCGAGGAGGTCCTCGACTGGATGCAACGCCTGACGTTCCCGGACGAACGCGTCCAGCCGCTGATCCGGGGCGTGACGCGGATCCACGTCGTGGAGGAGTCCCGCCACGTCCGCTACGCCCGCGAGGAACTCCGCCGGCAGATGGTGACCGCTCCGCGCTGGTCCCAGGAGTTCACGCGTGTCTCCTCCGGGGAGTTCGCGCGCGTCTTCTCCCTCGCGTTCATCAATCCCGACGTGTACGCGAACGTCGGGCTCGACCGGGGCGAGGCGCTGGCCCAGGTCCGGGCCAGCGCGCATCGGCGCGAGATCATGCAGACCGGAGCCAAACGCCTGACGGACTTCCTCGACGACATCGGGGTGCTGCGGGGGGCGGGGCGGCGCTTGTGGAGGGCGTCCGGGTTGCTGGCGTGACCCTTGCGGTGGGCTGGGCAGGCGTTTCTTTCCCCAGCCCCGCCCCTTCCCGAAACTGGGGGCTACGCCCCCAGACCCCCCGCCAGGGGGTGGTGGGTGACACTGCGTGTCGCGGCTGCGGGTGCATCGTGGCTGGTCGCGCAGTTCCCCGCGCCCCTGAAAAGCCAAAGCCTGCGGCTTCCCGCACCCCGAGGAGCCGGGGCCCCGGGGAAGCCCGTACCCCCGACGACCCGCGCTCTCCCTCCGGCGGGAGGGGGCGTGGGCCGGTGCGTCCTATGCCCGTCGCTTAGCTCCGGTCTCGGAGAACCAGGGCCTTGTACCAGGCCAGGGCCGTATGCCCGCCCTGCGACGGGCTGACGCACCGGCCCACGACCCCGCCACCCCCCACCCACCCAGGGGCGCGGGGAACTGCGCGACCAGCCACCCACACACCCGCACCCAAAAACGAACCCAACCGCCCAACCCCCGGAGGGATACGCTGAGCCATATGGCCTCCGAGGTCCCCACCCGCACATACCGCCGACTCTCAGTCGAAGAACGCCGCGGCCAGCTACTGAACGCGGCGCTGGACTTGTTCGCCCACCGAGTGCCGGAAGACGTGTCGCTCGACGACGTGGCGGAGGCCGCCGGAGTGTCGCGGCCGCTCGTGTACCGGTACTTCCCGGGCGGCAAGCAGCAGTTGTACGAGGCCGCCCTGCGCTCCGCCGCCGAAGAACTGGAGCACTGCTTCGCCGAGCCCCCTCAGGGTCCGCTGACCCAGCGGCTGGCCCGCGCGCTCGACCGCTATCTGGCTTTCGTGGACGAGCACGACGCGGGATTCAGCGCGCTACTCCAGGGCGGCAGCGTCATCGAAACGTCCCGGACCACGGCCATCGTGGACGGCGTACGACGGGCCGCCGCCGAGCACATCCTGAGTCACCTGGACGTGAAGGAGCCGGGGCCGCGGCTCCGGATGACCGTACGGATGTGGATCACCGCCGTCGAGGCCGCCTCGCTGATCTGGCTGGACGAGGAGAAGGAACCGCCGCTGGACGAGTTGCGCGACTGGCTGGTCGAGCAGTTCGTGGCCTGTCTCGTGGCGACCGCCGGACGCGACCCGCAGACCGCCGGCGTCGTACGGGCCGCGCTCGCGCTGGAGACCGCGGAGGGACCGCTCGGCGAGCTGGTCCGCAGGGTGCTCCCGGTGGTCGGCGACGCCCGTTTGTGAGACTGGCCCGGTGAAGAGCGAAGACACTCCCTTCGTGGGCGGCCCTCTCGACGGGCGCGTACTGCCGGTTCTGCTCGGCATGACCGGGCACCCGCCGAAGGTGTACCGGGTTCCGGTGCCGGACGCGGCGGGCGGTCCGCCGACGGTTCTGGTCTACCGGCGCATACCGGCGGCGCAGGGCAAACCGCTCAGTCTCCACCCGGGGTGGAAGTACGAGTTCGACCCCGAGGGCGACAAGGGCGGCAGGCTCAAATGGCCGTGGTCCAAGCCGGAGACCACACCGGACGCCGCACCGCACACCGATCCAGACGCCACGCCGCGCGGCAAGCCCGACGACGCCGACGAGTGACCCCCTTGGGCCGAACCGACCACTGCCCGCGCGCGAGCGCGACGCAGCCGTCTGATGCTCGCGGTACGGGGTGGAGGGGCCACCCCGTACCGGAGGTGATGACGTGTCAGGAAGGTTTCTGCGTCTGGTCTGTACGGCGGCGATCGCAGCCGGCGCAGCTCTCTCGCCAACATCCGTACCCGCGGCGGCCGAGCCCGGCGAACGGCCCGTAGCCGAGCTGCTGACAGACCTTCAGCGCCTCTACCAGGAAGCCGAACAGGCCACCGAGACCTACAACGCCACCGAGGAGAAGCTGACCGACCAGCGCACCGAGGTCGCGAAACTGAACCGGCGGCTCGCCAGGGCCCGGCTCTCCCTGCACGACAGTCGGAGCGCCGCCGCACGGCTCGCCCGGCAGCAGTACCAGAGCAGCACCGAGATCTCCCCGTACGTACGCCTTCTCCTCGCCCGCGACCCGCAGCACGCCCTCGACCAGGGGCATGTGATCCGGCAGCTCTCCAAGCGGCGGGCCGCGACGGTGAACCGGCTGATCGGGAGCGAGAAGAAGACCGACGCACTCGCCCGCGCCGCCCGCAAGGCCCTCGACGGCCAACTCGCCCTCGCCGAACGGCAGAAGAAGGACCGTGACGCCGTACAGCAGCGCCTGAAGGACGTCGAGGAACTGCTCACCTCCCTCAGTGCGGATCAGCTCGCCGAACTGGCCGAGCTGGAGAAGGCCGAGGTCGCCGAGGCGCAGGAGGAGCTGGTGGCCTCCGGCGCGCTCGGCAGCAGCGCGCGCCCGCCCTCGCGGCAGGGCGAGGCGGCGCTGCGGTACGCCGTGGAGCAGATCGGCAAGCCGTACGAGTGGGGCGCCGAGGGGCCGGACACGTACGACTGCTCGGGGCTGACATCCGAGGCCTGGGGGCACGCGGGGCAGCCCACCCCCCGTACCAGCCAGGAGCAGTGGGACCGGCTGCCCCGGATTCCGCTGAGCGAGCTGCGGCCCGGTGACCTGGTGGTCTACTTTCCCGAAGCCACCCACGTCGCCCTCTATCTGGGCGACGGCATGGTGATCCACGCACCCCGTCCGGACGCGACGGTCAAGGTCTCACCGCTCGCGGCCAACCCCGTCCTCGGCGCGGTCCGCCCGGACCCGGCCGGGGAGCCCCTGCGGCAGTACACACCACCGAAGCTCCCCCCGGGCGCGACGGACGGATCCGACGAGGGGTACGAGGGTGAGAGCTGAGCGACCTTGGTGAAGTCCGGTGCGGTACCGCGCCCCTAAGGAGGCCGCAGGCCTCTTAGGGGCGCGGGGCTGTTTCGATATGCGGCTCCGCCGCGTGGGCGCGACCAGCCACGACGGACTCGCAGCCGAATCACTGCACCTCCAGCGGAGCGCTTACGCTCCCGCCACCGACGCCAGATAGGCCTCGGTCTTCTCTGGCTCGTAGAAGAAGTTCTCGTAGTCCGCCGGGTCGTTGAAGCCGTTGGCGAAGCGGTCGGCGACCGGCGGGAGCTGGCCGGCGGCGCCGATCAGGTTCAGGACGTGCTCCGGCGGGGCGCCGAGCATCGCGTTGGTCCACTTGGTGACGTACTGCGCGGTGTCCCAGTAACGCTCGAAGGTCCCCCGCATCCAGGCCTCGTCGAAGGGCTGGTCACCGTGCGAGAGGATCGAGTCCAGGTACGAAGCCGCGCATTTCGAGGCGGAGTTGGAGCCCTGACCGGTGATGGGGTCGTTCGCCACGACGACGTCCGCGACGCCCAGGACCAGGCCGCCGCCGGGGAGGTGGCCGACGGGGTTGCGGACGGTGGGGGTGTAGCGACCGGACAGCGTGCCGTTGGCATCGGTCAGTTCGACCTTGGTGGCCCGCGCGTACTCCCACGGCACGAACCGCTCCATGAGTTCCAGGGTCAGGGAGAGGTGTTCGGCCGGGTCCTTGACGCCTTGGAAGACGTCGAGCGGGCCGCCGGGTATGCCCTCGAAGAAGAGGATGTCGGCGCGGCCGGAGTTGGTGAGGCAGGGCATGACGAAGAGTTCGCCGACGCCGGGGACCAGGTTGCAGCGGACCGCTTCGTAGTCGGGGTGCTCGGGGCGCGGGCCCAGGCCGTGCACGTACGCGACGGCCAGCGCGCGCTGCGGCTCGCTGTACGGGGAGCGGGCGGCGTCCCGGCCGAACATGGAGACCAGCTCGCCCTTGCCCGCCGACACCAGCACCAGGTCGTACGTACGGGAGAAGTAGTCGAGGTCGGACACCGCCGCGCCGTGGATGACGAGCTGGCCGCCGCGCTGCGCGAACGTCTCCATCCAGCCGGCCATCTTCACGCGCTGGTCGACGGACTGCGCGTACCCGTCGAGGCTGCCCACCCAGTCGATCGCGCGCTGCGTGGGGCCCGGGTCGTGGGAGCCGGGGGCCGCGACCGAGACGCCGAGTCCTTCGATCTTCGGGGCCTGGGACTCCCAGAAGTTCAGCTGGAGATCGCGCTCGTGCTGCAGGGCCGTGTGGAACATGCACTGCGTGGACATGACGCGGCCGGTACGGATCTCGTCCGCCGTCCGGTTGGACATCAGGGTGACCTCGTACCCGTGCGACTGGAGTCCGAGGGCGAGCTGGAGTCCGGACTGGCCGGCTCCGACGACGAGTATCTTCCGCATGCGGGTCCTGTCTCCTACCTGGCACTACTGGCCTGGAACTACTGGCGACTACTCGGGGCTTACTTCGAGCGCGTGGCCGACGAGGGCCAGCAGGGTCTCGATCACCGAGATCCGGCGGCGCGCGTCCATGATCATGACAGGTATGTGTGCGGGCACAGTGAGGGCCTCGCGTACGTCTTCGGGCTCGTACCGGTCGGTGCCGTCGAAGTGGTTGACGGCGACGACGTACGGCAGTCCGCAGCTCTCGAAGTAGTCAAGAGCGGGGAAGCAGTCCTTCAGGCGGCGGGTGTCGGCGAGGACGACCGCGCCGATCGCGCCGCGTACGAGGTCGTCCCACATGAACCAGAACCGCTGCTGGCCCGGTGTGCCGAAGAGGTAGAGCACCAGGTCGTCGTCGAGCGTGATGCGGCCGAAGTCCATGGCCACGGTCGTCGTCAGCTTCTCGGGCGTCGCGGTGAGGTCGTCGGTGTCCTCGCTCGCCTCGGTCATCAGCGCCTCGGTCTCAAGAGGCGTGATCTCCGAGACGGCGCCGACGAGCGTGGTCTTGCCGACGCCGAAGCCGCCGGCCACCACGATCTTCGTGGCGATCGGGGCGCGTGTCGGGTCCGTCTGCCAGGCCTGGAGGTTCTCGTCCGCGTCCGGGACGGCTATGGGTTCGGCGACGGCCTCAGAGACGGCGGAGTCCATTCAGCACCCTTTCGAGCAGTGCGCGGTCCGGCTGTCCGGTGCCGTGACCGGTTCCGTACACGCGGATCTTTCCCTGGTCCGCCAGATCGCTGATGAGTACGCGGACCACGCCGAGCGGCATCTTCAGCAGCGCGGAGATCTCGGCCACCGTGCGCATCCGGCGGCAGAGTTCGACGATGGCCCGCATCTCGGGCATGACGCGGGTGTTGAGGGAGCCGTTCGTCAACTCCCGCCGTTCTTCGGGGGCTTCGAGCGCGGCGGTGCTGGCGACGAAGGTCTCGACGAGCAGTACGTGGCCGAAGCGCGTACGGCCGCCGGTGAGCGAGTAGGGGCGTACGCGGGCCGGTTTCCGGTCGGCACCTCGTACCGGAAGCTTGGGCGCCTGGCTGCTCACTGGGTGCTCCCTATCGACGCGTCCTCTATCGACTGGCGCAGCTCGCTGCGGAGTTCGGGGGTCAGGACGTGCCCGGCGCGGCCCACGAAGAGCGCCATGTGGTACGCGACGACGCTCATGTCGCAGTCCGACGCGCCGTGCACACCGAGCAGCGAGCCGTCGCTGATCGACATGACGAAGAGGCTGCCCTCCTCCATCGCGACCATGGTCTGCTTGACGCGGCCGGAGTCCATCAGCCGGGCGGCGCCGATGGTGAGGCTGCCGATGCCGGAGACGACGGTGGCGAGGTCGGCGGAGGAACCCCTGGGTCCTGTGGGCCTGGCCGTGCCCGCCACGGCGACAGCCTCCGCGTTTCTCCCGGGGTCGGAGGAGAGCAGCAGCAGGCCGTCGGAAGAGACCACCGCGACCGACAGGATGCCCGGCACCTCCTCGACGAGGTTCGTCAGCAGCCAGTGCAGATTGCGGGCCTCATTGCTCAGTCCGAAGGTACTCGGCGCCTTCAACTGCTTGCCTCCTCGACGGTGTCCCCCTGGACGTTGTCCCCCTCGGTCTCCACGACTTGTGCTGCGCGTTCCGCTGCGGGTTCTGTGGCGCGTTCCGCGCGTTCCCCTGTCGGCGCCCGCGTCCCGGCCGTCTGCTGCTCGTCGAGCTCCGCCTCGACGTCCCGGCGGCCCTCGATCGCGCCCCGGTGGAACCCGCCCAGCCTGCGGCGCAGCGCCTCGGCGTCCACGGAGGCCGCGCGCGGCCTGGCAGCCGGTGCAGGCGCGTTGATCTTGGGCGTCCGCTTGGGCAGGCCCTTGTCGGTGACCCGCTCCGGCTCGTCCGCGACCTGTCCGTCCGTGACTTGCTCGCCTGCGACCCGCTCGCTTGCGAAACGGTCGTCGTGAGCCCGTTCGTGGGAGTCGGGGCCGATGGCGTAGGGGTCGGGGTTGCCGGCCTGGGCGGGGATGGCGATGAGCGCCATGGTGGTCTCAGGCCCGGAAGGCTCGGGTGGTTCCGAAGGCCCAGCGGGCTCCGGTGGCTCTGGGGCCTCGCCCGGCTGAGCGGACTCTGCGAGCTGAGCGGGCTCTGGTGGCTCTGGGGCCTCAGCGGGATCTGGGGCGTGGGCGGGATCTGGGGCCTCGCCCGGCTGAGCGGGCTCCTGGAGCCCAGCGGGCTGATCGAGCTCAGCGGGCTCCGGGAGCTGATCGGGCTGAGAGGGCTCAGCGGATTTCGCGGGCGCGCGCTCGGCTTCCGATGCGGAGGGCGCGAGGGACGCCGCGTCGTCCCGTACGGCTTCCCCGGCGCCGGTGTCGGAATCGACGTCGGCTCCGGTGTCCTCCCGTACCGCCCCCTCCGCCGCCGCGATCAGCGGATCCCGGCTCGAACCGCTCGATTGGCCCGAACGGCCCTGCAGCACATTGGAGTTGACCTCGGAGTCGGCGCCGGGGAACGACAGCGAGCCGGCGCTGCCGACCGCCGGGTGGGTCGTCGACGGGACCGCTATGGCCGGTGCGGCGGCGAGCAGCGACTTGGGCAGGACCACGACCGCCGCGATACCGCCCTGCTTCTGCTCGCGCAGCCGTACCCGTACGCCGTGCCGGTGGGCGAGCCGCGCCACCACGTACAGGCCGAGCCCGAGACCCTCGCCGCCCTCCTGGTCGTACGTGTCGTAGCTGTCATCGGGGCTGAAGTCCGAGAGGCGGGCGTTGAGCTGGTCGAGCCGCTCGGTGGTCATGCCGATGCCCTCGTCCTGTACGGAGAGCATGACCTCGCCGCTTTCCAGGAGCCAGCCGGAGACCTCGACGGGGATGTCGGGCGGCGAGAACGACGTGGCGTTCTCCATGAGTTCGGCCACCAGGTGGCTGATGTCGTCCGCCGCGAACCCGGCGAGGTGCGCGTGTGGCGGCACCGCGGCGATCCGTACCCGTTCGTAGCGCTCGATCTCGCTGACGGCGGCGCGTACGACATCGATGAGCGGGACCGGCTCGGGGTGCTGGTGGCCGTGTTCGGCGCCCGCGAGGACCAGCAGGTTCTCGCTGTGGCGGCGCATGACGGTGGCGAAGTGGTCGAGACGGAAGAGCGTGCCGAGCCGGTCGGGGTCCTGCTCGCGCTCCTCGAGCTGCTCGATGACGGAGAGCTGCCGCTCGACGAGGCCGAGGGTGCGCAGCGAGAGGTTGACGAAGGTGCCGTGGATGTTCTGCCGTACCTGCGCCAAGTGGGCGGTGGCCTCGGCGAGTTCACTGCGCAGCTTGTCGCGCTCGTCGGCCATGTGCTGCCGACCGCCGATGAGGTGCTTGCGGTCGCTCTCCAGGGTCTTCAGCCGCTCCTGGAGCGCGACGGCGTGCGCGTGCAGGGCGTTGACGGAGCGTACGACCTGGGCGAACTCGTCGTTGCGGCCGGTGAACTTCACCGGCTCCTCGGTGGCCGGGGCGGCGGCGAGGCGGGCCGAGCCGAGGCGGAGCACGGCCAGCGGGCGGGTCAGCGTACGGGCCATGGCCGTGGAGACGCCGACGGCGAGCAGCATCAGGAAGCCGAGGAGTGCGATACGGATCTCCAGCGCGGTGACGTCGTCGTCGCGCAACTGGGCGAGATCCCTGGCCCGTTGGCTGTTGAGGGACGCCTCGATGCCGCGCATCGACTCGACGCGGGCGGAGAGCGCGGCGTCCAGTTTCTCGGTGTTGGTGCCGAGTTCGGACTCGGAGAGGGTCGCCCGGTCGACGAGGGTCGCGAGGTACCTCTCGGCGGAGGTGACGTCGGGGCCGGTCACCGTGGAGTAGTACGAGGCGCTGTCGGTGTTCGGCGCGCCGTCGTGGAAGTCGGCGAGTGCGGCCTGCTCGCGGACGTTCGCCTGCTGGGCGGCGGCGCTTAGGGCGTTGCGCGTCCTGGTGTCGGCCGCGGAAGACGTGGTCTCCCTGCTGGTCTCGCCGGTGATCGGGTCGGTGACGGTCTCGGTCCTGGTGGGCACGTTCAGCGCGGCGAGGAGCAGTCCGCGGGTGGCGGCGGCCTGCTGGACGGCGGTGTCGAGGTCGGCGAGCGCGTGCGCGCCGGAGCCCGCGCGGGGCGGCAGCTGCTCGGCCAGGTCCTCGGCGAGGCCGTGGAGTTCGGTGATGGCGGCGGAGTACGCCCGATGCGCTTCGAGAGCGGTGCTCTCACCGGTGAGCGCTGCTCTGCGTACGGAAGCGATCTCGTCGAGGTCCTTGCGCAGCTCGGCGGGCGCCTCCTCGGTGCTCAGCTCGTCGACCTGCCGGTCGACGCGGGCGCTGTGCCGTTCGGAGGGGCCCTCGCCGTCGGGGCGGCCGGCCGCGATGTAGGAGGTGACCTCGTCGCGTTCGTCGGCGAGCGCGTGGGCGAGGGTCAGCGCGTCCTTGGTGTGATCGGCGAGCGTGACCAGGTTCTGGGAGTCGTTCAGGTCGCTGGAGGCGGTGACGATGGAGGGGGTACCGGCTCCGGCGATCGCGGCGGCCACGACGGCGACGGCGACGATCAGCCGGGTGCGTACGTGGGCGGGGCGGCCTTTTCCTGCGGGGTCGGGGCGACCGGGCTCTCGCGCCGGGGAGTTCGGGGAGCCCGGCGGGCGCCCGGAGGCCTCGTTCGAGGCCGTCTGATTGCCTTTGCGCCGAGGCCGCATCTTCTGCACCGATGCTCGCATTCTTGACTCGTGTACCCATGGGCCCGGGTGACGATCAGTAAACAGACGTGTCGCCACCGTTACGGCTTCCGACCCTCCCAGTGCCGGTGGGCGGTGGCCGCGCAACGCCTGACCCACCACCCAAAGGAGTGAACCCCGGTGGGGCAGGGGTGGGCAAGTTCTTCTGGCCAGTGCAGCGACCTTGCGCGGCGGGCCGGTTGGACTCCCACAGCGGCCGGTGGCAAGATGCGCCGCCACGCCCCGGCGGAGCCTTTTATTCCGCCCCATTTCAGGCGCGTGACCTGCCGCTCCGCGCCAATTCGGCGACGATTGCCAGCCTTTGAAGAAGCTTGTGAAGAGCTCGTGCAGACTGGCCGAATGCGTACGGAACTGATCTCGGTGCCCGGCGACCCCGCCCGCCCGAACGAGGACTACGCGGCGGCCGGGCTCCCGGCCTCCGGTCAGGGCGGTTCGCTTGTCGTGCTTGACGGTGTGACTCCGCCGGCCACCGAGGTGGACTGTCGGCATTCGGTCCCGTGGTTCACGGCGCGGCTCGGCGGAGCGCTGGGGGAACTGTCCGTTTCACGCCGAGATCTGCCCCTCACCGAGGTGCTGGGCCAGGCCATCTCACGAACCGCTGACGCCCATCGCACCACATGTGACCTTTCTCACCCACGAACCCCTCAGGCCACTGTGGTCCTCGCTCGCTGGTCCGCGCACGAGGTCGAGTACCTGGTCCTGTCCGACTCCGCCCTCCTCGCCGAGTCCCCCTCCGGCACGGTCACCCCGCTCCTCGACGACCGCCTCTCCCGCGTCCCCCGCACCTCCCTGGCCACACACGCGATCACCGACGCGACGATCCGCAACAAGGAGGGCGGCTTCTTCACGGCCGCCGCGGATCCCTCGGTGGCGGCACGCGCGGTGACCGGCACTCTCCCGCGCGCCGACGTCCGCACGCTCACCGCCCTGACGGACGGCGCCACACGCTGGGTGGACAAGTTCCGCCAGGGCGACTGGGCCGACCTCGTCACGCTGGTACGCAAGGAGGGCGGCCAGGCGCTCGTCGACCGGGTACGGGAGCTGGAACGGGCCGATACGGGAAGGGAGTTCCTGGGGCGGAGCAAGACGCATGATGACGCGACGGTGGTGTACGTGGAGCTGTGATCCACTCGTACTCCCCCGGAGGTCAGCCCTCACTCCTCCGGTTCAACTGGTTCAGCAGCCGGGCCAGTTCGGCGACCTCTTTGCGATCCCAGTTGGCGAGCTGGCGCACGTAACGCGCCCGTCGCGCATCCCGGACCATACGGAACCTGGCCCGCCCCTCCTCCGTGAGGTGGACCAGCCAGGCGCGGCCGTCGGCGGGGTCGGGCTCGCGGGCGATGAGGCCCAGCTCTTCGAGGGCCCTCAACTGCCGGGACATGGTGGCCTTGCCGACGCCGATGAAGGCGGCGAGCTCGGTGGCACGCTGACCGCTGCGCTCATCCAGGCGTGCGAGCAGCCCGTACGCGGCGGACTCCAGATCGGGGTGGACCTCCCGGGCCATCTCCCCGGAGGAGGCCCTCGCGCGCCGCAGGAGAACGGTCAACTCCCGCTCCAGGGCCAGGAACTCCTGATCCACACCCTGCCCCGACCGCAACGGCTGCTCCTCACCGTTTCCGCCCTCGCCCACATCGGCCCCTGACTCTGCTTCCCGATCCTGAAAGTTGGCCGAAGCTTAGTCATTCCCGCAGCTCCGGGGGTATTTCCGGGCTGCGGGCGCCCCGAGAAGCAGACCAGGGCACGTGCGCCCCGTCAGGGCGCGGGAAGCCGCAGGCTTTTGCTTTTAGGGGCGCGGGGCTGTATCGATTTGCGGCTCCGCCGCGTGGGCGCGACCAGCCACAACGAACCTGCACCCGGCAACGAACCCAAAACCCACCCCCACCCCACCCGGCCGTATGCCGAAGACCCGGGCCCCGCAAGGGGACCCGGGTCTTCATTCCCGATGGCGTCCGTCACGCCGCCACCGGAACCTCCGGAGCCGCCCCGTTCGTAGCCGGCGACAGCGCCAGCTCCAGCACCTGGCGGACGTCCGTGACGGCGTGGACGTCGAGCTTCTCCAGAACCTCGGCGGGGACGTCGTCCAGGTCGGGCTCGTTGCGCTTGGGGATGATGACGGTGGTGACACCGGCCCGATGCGCGGCCAGCAGCTTCTGCTTGACGCCGCCGATGGGCAGCACCCGCCCGGTCAGCGAGACCTCACCTGTCATCGCCACATCCGTACGCACGAGCCGCCCGCTCAGCAGCGACGCGAGAGCCGTCGTCATCGTGACGCCCGCGCTCGGTCCGTCCTTGGGGACCGCGCCCGCCGGGAAGTGGATGTGCACGCCCCGGTCCTTCAAGTCGGCCACGGGCAGCTCGAGTTCGGCGCCGTGCGAGCGGAGGAAGGAGAGCGCGATCTTCGCGGACTCCTTCATCACGTCGCCCAGCTGACCCGTGAGGGTCAGACCCGCGGCTCCCGTCTCCGGATCGGCCAGCGACGCCTCCACGTACAGCACGTCACCACCCGCGCCGGTGACCGCGAGCCCGGTGGCGACACCGGGGACGGCCGTACGACGCTCGGCCGGGTCCTGGGCGGACTCGGGCACATGGTGCGGCCGGCCGATCAGCTCACGCAGATCGCCCTCGCCGACGGTGAACGGCAGCTTCCGCTCGCCGAGTTCGTGCTGAGCGGCGACCTTGCGGAGCAGCCGTGCGATGGCCCGCTCCAGGTTTCGTACACCCGCTTCCCGCGTGTACTCACCGGCGAGCTTGCGCAACGCGCTCTCGTCCAGGGCGACTTCGGCCTCCTCCAGACCGGCCCTCTCCAACTGCCGCGGCAGCAGGTGGTCCCGGGCGATGACGACCTTCTCGTCCTCGGTGTAGCCGTCGAGCCGCACCAGCTCCATCCGGTCGAGCAGCGCCTCCGGAATGGCTTCCAGGACGTTGGCCGTGGCCAGGAACACCACGTCGCTCAGGTCGAGTTCGACCTCCAGGTAGTGGTCGCGGAAGGTGTGGTTCTGGGCGGGGTCGAGGACTTCGAGCAGGGCGGCGGCGGGGTCGCCCCGGAAGTCGGAGCCGACCTTGTCGATCTCGTCCAGGAGCACGACCGGGTTCATGGACCCGGCCTCCTTGATGGCGCGGACGATACGACCGGGCAGCGCGCCCACGTACGTACGCCGGTGACCGCGGATCTCGGCCTCGTCGCGTACGCCACCGAGGGCGACCCGTACGAACTTCCGCCCCATCGCGTGCGCGACGGACTCGCCGAGGCTGGTCTTGCCGACACCGGGCGGGCCGACGAGCGCGAGCACGGCACCGCCGCGGCGACCGCCCACGACTCCCAGCCCTCGCTCCAGGCGCCGCTTGCGCACGGCGAGGTACTCGGTGATCCGCTCCTTCACGTCCTGCAGCCCGGCGTGCTCGGCGTCGAGGATGGCCTGGGCGCCCTGGATGTCGTACTCGTCCTGCGTGCGCTCGTTCCAGGGCAGCTCGAGCACGGTGTCGAGCCAGGTCCGGATCCAGGAGCCCTCGGGCGACTGGTCGCTCGACCGCTCCAGCTTGTCGACCTCCTTGAGGGCGGCCTCACGGACCTTCTCGGGAAGGTCGGCGGCCTCGACTCGGGCCCGGTAGTCGTCGGACTCCTCGCCTTCCTGCTCACCGTTCAGCTCGCGCAGCTCCTTGCGTACGGCTTCGAGCTGCCGCCGCAGCAGGAACTCGCGCTGCTGCTTGTCGACGCCTTCCTGTACGTCCTTGGCGATGGACTCGGCGACGTCCTGCTCGGCGAGGTGCTCGCGGAGCTGCTCGGTGGCGAGCTTGAGGCGGGCGACGGGGTCGGCGGTCTCGAGGAGCTCGACCTTCTGCGCGGTGGTCAGGAAGGGCGAGTACCCGGAGTTGTCGGCCAGGGCGGACACGTCGTCGATCGCCTGCACCCGGTCGACCACCTGCCAGGCGGCGCGCTTGCGCAGCCAGCTGGTGGCAAGGGCCTTGTACTCCTTGACGAGCTCGGCGGCGTGACCGGGCAGCGGATCGGGCACGCTCTCGTCCAGCCGGGTCCCCTCGACCCACAGCGCGGCTCCGGGCCCGGTGGTCCCGGCCCCGATCTTCACCCGCCCGCGCCCGCGGATCAGCGCGCCCGGGTCACCGTCGGCCAGCCGGCCGACCTGCTCGACGGTCCCGAGCACACCCGTACTCGCGTATGTCCCGTCGATGCGTGGAACAAGCAGTACCTTCGGCTTGCTACTCCCACTGGAACGCGCGGCGGCCTGTGCGGCCTCCACCGCGGCTCGTACATCGGCGTCGTTCAGGTCCAGGGGCACCACCATTCCGGGCAGCACGACCTCTTCGTCGAGCGGCAGCACGGGCAGGGTGAGCGGTGTGGACGTCGAAGTCATGGTCTCCCCTATGGCAGTCAAGTTGAGTTA
The DNA here is from genome assembly GCF_014647675.1 of Streptomyces flaveus. GTDB lineage: Bacteria > Actinomycetota > Actinomycetes > Streptomycetales > Streptomycetaceae > Streptomyces > Streptomyces flaveus. The sequence goes on from NZ_BMPQ01000002.1 coordinate 505,844, forward strand.
TGCAGACTCAATGCACAGGGGTTGTGGAATGTTCCCCGCGCTGGGGACCGTTCGCTGTCAGCGATCACAGAGCACTACGCTCTCCTCCTTGAGGAAGGCGGCGAACAAAGATCACGCGAGCGGCAGACTGACCCCATGACCGCATCGGATCCCAAGGCTGACCTTCGCTTTTACCTCCAGTCCGCCCGCGATGCCCTGCTGTGGAAGCTCGAAGGGCTCTCGGAGTACGACACCCGCCGCCCACTGACGCCGACCGGCACCAACCTCCTGGGCCTGGTGAAACACGCGGCAACCCCGGAGCTGGGCTACCTCGGCGACACCTTCGGACGACCGTCCGGCGAGCCGCTGCCCTGGCTCGACGAGGGTGCTGAGCCCAACGCGGACATGTGGGCCACCGCCGACGAGTCACGCGAGTACATCGTGGGGCTCTACCACCGGGCGTGGGCGCACGCGGACGCGACGATCGACGCACTGACGCTGGACACGACCGGCAGGGTGCCGTGGTGGCCCGACGGCAGGGACGAGGTGACGTTGCATCATGCCGTCGTGCGCGTGATCGCTGATACGCACCGGCACGCCGGGCACGCCGACATCGTCCGGGAACTCATGGACGGCGCCGTGGGGATGAACAAGGGCAACGACAGCATGCCGCCGGGTGACTCGGCATGGTGGGAGAACCATCGAAGCCGACTGGAGCGTGTGGCTCGGGAAGCCGACCGAGACGCGTGACGTCGGACTGATGGGTTCGGCGGGGCATCGCCGAACTCTTAACTCAGCCCTCGGGGCGAACCGCACGCCTCGCGCAGCCAGTCGTCGAGTACGGCGAAGTCCGTATCGACGAGGCCGACCGTGGAATCGACGCGGTGGAGGAGGGCTTGCCCTGGATGGTGCGTCGACACCCAGGCGCAATCGAGATCGGTGATCTCGTCGTCGACCCAGATGAACGGGCGCCCCGCCGCAGCCTGGACGAGGGCTCGGGTCTTCCAGTGCAGCACGCCTGCCTCGTCCTCCTCCGGCGCGTCCGGCAGGTCCGCCACCGGAAGCTCGGGCAGCCCGAGCAGGGGAGCTATCACCTCGTTGGCGTCGTCCATCCACGCGGTGGCCCACATCAGGGTGCAGGGCAGCGCCAGCAAACGCGGACCGTGCGCGAGATCGATCTTCGCCAGCTGAGGATTCGACACGTCCTGCCAGCCGTCCCAGTCCTCAAGCGCCGAGGGAAGCCGCGCTCCCCCAACGGGCAGGAGCGTTCCATCGACGTCCAGGAAGAGCAGCGGGCGCTCCGCGTGTTCGGCCATGGCCGCACGCTATCGGCTCGCCCCAAGCGGGCGGCTGCGCTCCATCAAGCGCTGCTGCCCACCGACAGGTGGGTCCGGAAAATGTGACACCTTCCCCCATCACTGTCACATTTTCCCGCGCACGCCCCTCCCCCTCCCCTCCGGGGGAGGTGACCGGCCCCGGACTACCGTGACCGCATGACGACCGACTCGGCCTCACCCGAAGACCTCGCATCGTTACCCAAAGCCGAGTTCGCCTTCCCCGGACCGCTGCGCGACCAGCTTGTCGCGGCGATTCTCGACGGTTCCAAGACGTCCACGACGGGGCTTCTCGTCGACTACGAGCACGAGGGTGAGCCACTGCCCGAGGCGGGGAGCCGTTCGGTGGTCGTCGACTCCGACGACCGGCCGGTGGGAGTCATCGAGGTGACCGACGTCCGCGTCGTACCGCTGGCGCAGGTGGCTCTCGCCCACGCGGTGGACGAAGGTGAGGGCTACACCGGCGTGGCCGAGTGGCGGGCGGGCCACGAGCGGTTCTGGCACAGCGAGGAGATGCGCGCGGCACTGGAGGACCCCGGGTTCACCGTGGACGACACGACGCCCACGGTCCTGGAACGCTTCCGCCTCGTCGCCGACCTCCGCCCCGCCGGCTGACCTGCCGGGCCCGGCCAACGCCGCCCTCGCAGGACCGACGCCACGTGGCTCCGCCAATTCGGCTGCCCCTCGCCGGAGCGACTTGCCAGGATGGCCCCATGACCACCCCGTACGACACCCCCGTAGACCCGGAAGCCCCCGTAGTCATCGACCGCCGCGACGGCCCGTACGGCGAAGTCGTCCTGCGCCGCCACGGCGAACTGCTGCAGATCATCGCCAACGGATGCTTCCTGATGGACACGTCGGACGGCCGCTCGGAGCGGCTGCTCATCGACGCCGCTCGCGACACCCTGGACGGGCGGCGGCCGGAGCCGAGCGTGCTGATCGGCGGTCTCGGTGTCGGGTTCTCGCTGGCGCACGCGGCCGCCGATCCGCGATGGGGGCGTATCGCGGTGGTCGAGCGGGAGCGGGCGATCATCGACTGGCATCTGGAGGGGCCGCTGGCGGAAATCTCGGCAGCCGCGCTCGCGGATTCGCGTACCGAGATCGTCGAAGACGACCTGGTCGCTTACGTCAATGAGACATCGGACACATACGACGCGCTGTGCCTGGACATCGACAACGGGCCCGGATGGACCGTGACGGAGGGCAACGAAAGCCTCTATTCGGCGGCCGGACTCACCGCGTGCGCAAGGTTGTTGAGGCCAGGCGGGGTGCTGGCCGTGTGGTCGGCCCAGCCATCGTCTGATTTCGAGGGAACCTTGCGGAATGCCGGGTTCCAGCAGGTGCGTACCGAAGAGATCCCGGTTGCCCGGGGCGTTCCGGACGTCGTGCATCTCGCGGTCGGGCCTGGATAGCCGAGCGGTGGTAACTGCCCGTACTCTGCTCACCGACGCGGATCATTCAAGCGTCAAGCGCAGTCATGGAATCACCCCCACGATTCCGGAAAGCACACTTCAGGGGCGGGCGATGGAGCAGACCCACACATCCCAAAACGGCACGGCGGCCACGCCGGGCGCACAGCGCCGGGTGCTGGTGGTCGAGGACGATCCGACGATCGTGGACGCCATCGCCGCCCGGTTGCGTGCCGAGGGATTTCTCGTACAGACCGCAGGTGACGGACCGGCCGCCGTCGACACGGCCGAGGCCTGGCAGCCCGATCTGCTGATCCTCGACATCATGCTGCCGGGCTTCGACGGCCTGGAGGTCTGCCGTCGGGTGCAGGCGCAGCGACCGGTGCCGGTGCTGATGCTGACCGCGCGCGACGACGAGACGGACATGCTGGTCGGGCTCGGCGTGGGCGCCGACGACTACATGACGAAGCCTTTCTCCATGCGTGAGCTGGCCGCGCGTGTACACGTGCTGCTGCGCCGCGTGGAGCGCGCCGTGGTCGCCGCGTCGACTCCCCGTTCCGGCATCCTGCGCCTGGGCGAGCTGGAGATCGACCATGCGCAGCGGCGGGTGCGGGTGCACAACGAGGACGTCCATCTGACGCCCACCGAGTTCGATCTGCTGGTCTGCCTGGCCAACACGCCGCGTGCGGTGCTCTCGCGCGAGCAGCTGCTCGCCGAGGTGTGGGACTGGGCGGACGCCTCCGGCACCCGGACCGTGGACAGCCACATCAAGGCCCTGCGCCGGAAGATCGGTGCCGAGAGGATCCGCACCGTGCACGGTGTGGGATACGCCCTGGAGACGCCGACGCCGTGAGCGAGGCGGAGGGCACGGAAGAGCCGTACGCCGGGCAGGGACGCCGCCCCGCCCCGGGGCGGCTCCTCGCGACCGCCCTCCTGTGGTGGTCGAAGGCCCTGCTGTGGTGGTCCGACGTGCTGCTGCGGCGCTCCGAGATCCTGCACCGGCGGTCCGACAGCCTGCGTCGGCGGTCCGACGCCGCACGCCTGCGGGCCGAAGCCGTGCTCCGCACGAAGGAAGGGCCCGTCGCCGGCAGGCTCTTCGGGCCTCTCGGTGCGGCGCTCCAGCATCTGCGGCCCTTCTCCATCAAGACGAAGCTCGGCACGCTCGTCGTCGTCTCGGTCTTCATCACCACCGGTCTGATGACGATCGCCGTGCGCACCGAGACCGAGCTGCGCTTCATCACGGTCTTCTCGATGATCGCGACGCTGCTGATCACGCAGTTCGTGGCGCACTCGCTGACCGCCCCGCTGGACGAGATGAACACCGTGGCCCGGTCCATCTCGCACGGCGACTACACGAGCCGGGTCAGGGGCGCCGACCGCCGCGACGAACTGGGCGACCTGGCCCAGACGATCAACCGCATGGCCGACGACCTGGAGGCCCAGGACCTCCAGCGCAAGGAGCTGGTGGCGAACGTCTCGCACGAGCTGCGCACCCCCATCGCGGGCCTGCGCGCGGTCCTGGAGAACGTCGTGGACGGCGTGTCGGCCGCTGACCCCGAGACGATGCGCATCGCCCTGAAGCAGACGGAGCGCCTCGGCCGCCTGGTGGAGACCCTGCTCGACCTCTCGCGCCTGGACAACGGCGTCGTACCGCTGCGCAGGCGCCGTTTCGAGGTGTGGCCGTATCTGTCCGGCGTGCTGAAGGAGGCCAACATGGTGTCCTCCGCGCGCGCGGGCATCTCCTCGGGCTCCGGCACCCACACGCGTACGGATGTGCATCTGCACCTGGACGTGTGGCCGCCCGAGCTGACCGCGCACGCCGACCCGGAGCGGATCCACCAGGTCGTCGCCAACCTCATCGACAACGCGGTCAAGCACAGCCCTCCGCACGGCCGCGTGACGGTGAAGGCACGGCGCGGGGACTATCCGGAGTCGCTCGATCTGGAGGTTCTGGACGAGGGCCCCGGGATCCCGCAGTCGGAGTGGCACCGGGTCTTCGAGCGTTTCAACCGGGGCGGAGTCGTCGCACCGCACGGTCCGGGCAGCGACGGCGGTACGGGTCTGGGGCTGGCCATCGCGCGCTGGGCCGTCGATCTGCACGGCGGCCGGATCCGGGTGGCCGAATCCCAGCGCGGTTGCCGAATCCAGGTCACCCTTCCGGGGCTGCCTCCGCTCACGGGCTGACGTACGGTTCGAATCCGGATCGCCAGATCATCGCAAGATGCACGGATCGGGTCGCAAGATCCCTGGATTCCGCGGGGCGCCCGCAGGGTAACCGCGCTTGTTTCCCGCCATTTCCAGCATCGAAACACGTGTTTCGATGTGACTTACATGACGATCGCCTGGCCCGGTCTGCATCCGGCGGCCATGGGGGCGTAGCCTTGATTCCCGCTGTCCATCACCTTGTGAAGCGGAAGAGGGCGGTTGCCGCCGTGTCGCCACAGTCCCCCAGTAACTCGAGCATCTCCACAGACGACCAAGCCGGGAAGGCCGGGAAGAACCCGGCCGCCGCCTTCGGTCCGAACGAGTGGCTCGTCGACGAGATCTATCAGCAGTACCTCCAGGACCCGAATTCGGTAGACCGCGCCTGGTGGGACTTCTTCGCCGACTACAAGCCGGGCGGCGTCGCCGCCTCGGCCACGTCGCGTACTGCGGCCGCGGGGGCCGCAGGGACCCCCACGACGACGGCTCAGGCCGCGCCCGCCGCGGCTCCGGCTCCTGCTGCCCCGGCTTCCGCCGACGGTCAGGCTCCGGCCGCCCCCGCGGCGCCGAAGCCCGCAGCCGCTGCCCCGGCCCAAGCTCCGGCTCCGGCCAAGCCCGCTGCCGCCGCCAAGCCGGCCGCGGCGAAGCCCGCGCCTGCCAAGGCCGCGCCCGCGACCGAGGCTCCGGCCGGACCGGAGTACGTGCCGCTGCGCGGCCCGGCCGCCGCCGTCGCGAAGAACATGAACGCCTCTCTGGAGCTGCCCACGGCCACGTCCGTGCGCGCGGTCCCGGTGAAGCTGCTGTTCGACAACCGCATCGTCATCAACAACCATCTGAAGCGCGCCCGGGGCGGGAAGATCTCCTTCACCCACCTCATCGGCTACGCGATGGTGCAGGCCATCAAGGCCATGCCGTCGATGAACCACCACTACGCGGAGAAGGACGGCAAGCCGACCCTGGTCAAGCCGGAGCACATCAACTTCGGCCTGGCGATCGACCTGGTGAAGCCCAACGGCGACCGTCAGCTCGTCGTCGCCGGCATCAAGAAGGCCGAGACGCTGAACTTCTTCGAGTTCTGGCAGGCCTACGAGGACATCGTCCGCCGCGCCCGCGACGGCAAGCTGACGATGGACGACTTCTCCGGTGTCACGGTCTCGCTGACCAACCCCGGCGGCCTCGGCACCGTCCACTCCGTGCCCCGCCTGATGCCCGGCCAGTCGGTCATCATGGGCGTCGGCTCGATGGACTACCCGGCGGAGTTCCAGGGCACGTCCCAGGACACGCTCAACAAGCTCGGCATCGCGAAGGTCATGACGCTCACGTCGACCTACGACCACCGGGTGATCCAGGGCGCCGCCTCCGGCGAGTTCCTCCGCATCGTCGCGAACTACCTCCTCGGTGAGAACGGCTTCTACGACGAGATCTTCGAGGCCCTGCGCATTCCGTACGAGCCGGTCCGCTGGCTCAAGGACATCGACGCCTCGCACGACGACGACGTCACGAAGGCCGCCCGCGTCTTCGAGCTGATCCACTCCTACCGGGTCCGCGGCCACGTCATGGCCGACACCGACCCGCTGGAGTACAAGCAGCGCAAGCACCCCGACCTGGACATCACCGAGCACGGGCTCACCCTGTGGGACCTGGAGCGCGAGTTCGCGGTCGGCGGCTTCGCCGGCAAGTCGATGATGAAGCTGCGCAGCATCCTCGGCGTCCTGCGCGACTCGTACTGCCGCACCACCGGCGTCGAGTTCATGCACATCCAGGACCCGAAGCAGCGCAAGTGGATCCAGGACCGCGTCGAGCGCGGCCACACCAAGCCGGAGCGCGAGGAGCAGCTGCGCATCCTGCGTCGGCTGAACGCGGCGGAGGCCTTCGAGACCTTCCTGCAGACGAAGTACGTCGGCCAGAAGCGCTTCTCGCTGGAGGGCGGCGAGTCCGTCATCCCGCTCCTCGACGCGGTCATCGACAGCGCCGCCGAGTCCCGCCTGGACGAGGTCGTCATCGGCATGGCCCACCGCGGCCGGCTGAACGTGCTGGCGAACATCGTCGGCAAGTCGTACGCGCAGATCTTCCGCGAGTTCGAGGGCAACCTCGACCCGAAGTCGATGCACGGCTCCGGTGACGTGAAGTACCACCTGGGCGCCGAGGGCACGTTCACGGGCCTGGACGGCGAGCAGATCAAGGTCTCGCTGGCTGCCAACCCCTCGCACCTGGAGGCGGTCGACCCGATCCTGGAGGGCATCGCCCGCGCCAAGCAGGACATCATCGGCAAGGGCGGCACGGACTTCACGGTCCTGCCGGTGGCCCTCCACGGCGACGCGGCCTTCGCGGGCCAGGGCGTGGTGGCCGAGACGCTGAACATGTCGCAGTTGCGCGGCTACCGCACCGGCGGCACGGTCCACATCATCATCAACAACCAGGTCGGCTTCACGGCTCCGCCGGAGTCCGCGCGCTCGTCGATGTACTCCACCGACGTGGCCCGGATGATCGAGGCGCCGATCTTCCACGTGAACGGTGACGACCCCGAGGCCGTCGTCCGGGTCGCGCGCCTGGCCTTCGAGTTCCGGCAGGCGTTCAACAAGGACGTCGTCATCGACCTCATCTGCTACCGCCGCCGCGGTCACAACGAGACCGACAACCCGTCGTTCACGAACCCGCAGATGTACAGCCTGATCGACAAGAAGCGCTCGGTGCGCAAGCTCTACACCGAGTCCCTCATCGGTCGCGGCGACATCACGCTGGAACAGGCCGAGCAGGCGCTGCAGGACTTCCAGGGACAGCTGGAGAAGGTCTTCACCGAGGTCCGCGAGGCCGTCCACGCCCCCGCCGAGGTGCACGTCCCGCAGCCGGAGGCGGAGTTCCCGGTCCACGTGGACACCGCGGTCTCCCAGGAGGTCGTGAAGCGGGTCGCCGAGTCGCAGGTCAACATCCCCGACCACATCACCGTCCACCCGCGTCTGATGCCGCAGATGCAGCGTCGCGCGGCGATGATCGAGGACGGCACGATCGACTGGGGCATGGGCGAGACCCTGGCCTTCGGCTCGCTGCTGATGGAGGGCACCCCGGTCCGTCTTTCGGGCCAGGACTCCCGCCGCGGCACGTTCGGCCAGCGCCACGCGGTCCTGGTGGACCAGAACACGGGCGAGGACTACACCCCGCTCCAGTACCTCTCGAGCGACCAGGCGCGCTACAACGTCTACGACTCGCTGCTCTCCGAGTACGCGGTCATGGGCTTCGAGTACGGCTACTCCCTGGCCCGTCCCGAGGCGCTGGTCCTGTGGGAGGCGCAGTTCGGCGACTTCGTCAACGGCGCGCAGACGGTGGTGGACGAGTTCATCTCGTCGGCGGAGCAGAAGTGGGCCCAGACGTCCGGCGTCACGCTTCTCCTCCCCCACGGCTACGAGGGCCAGGGCCCGGACCACTCGTCCGCCCGCCCGGAGCGCTTCCTCCAGCTCTGCGCCCAGAACAACATGACGGTCGCCATGCCGACCCTCCCGTCGAACTACTTCCACCTGCTGCGCTGGCAGGTCCACAACCCGCACCACAAGCCGCTGGTCGTCTTCACCCCGAAGTCGATGCTGCGTCTGAAGGCGGCGGCGTCGAAGGCGGAGGAGTTCACGACGGGCGGCTTCCGTCCGGTCATCGGTGACGCGTCGGTGGACCCGGCGGCGGTCCGCAAGGTCGTCTTCACGGCCGGCAAGGTCTACTACGACCTGGACGCCGAGCGCCAGAAGCGCGGCATCACGGACACGGCGATCATCCGCATCGAGCGCCTGTACCCGATCCCGGGTGCCGAGCTCCAGGCCGAGATCGGCAAGTACCCGAACGTCGAGAAGTACCTCTGGGCCCAGGAGGAGCCGGCGAACCAGGGCGCCTGGCCGTTCATCGCCCTCAACCTCATCGACCACCTGGACCTGGCGGTCGGCGCGGACATCCCGCACGGCGAGCGGCTGCGGCGGATCTCCCGCCCGCACGGTTCGTCTCCGGCGGTGGGTTCGGCCAAGCGGCACCAGGCCGAGCAGGAGCAGCTGGTTCGGGAGGTGTTCGAGGCGTAGGCCTCGGGCGTACGTCCTCTGCGGGGCCTGGCACCGAGTTCGTCTCGGGGCCGGGCCCTCTGGCGTATCCGGGCGCGTGCGGTTGAAGGTCCGGCTCCGCATAACCTGGAGACGTCAGACCTACGCCCCCAGGAGAGCACCCGTGTACTTCACCGACCGTGGCATCGAGGAACTTGAGAAGCGGCGCGGCGAGGAAGAGGTCACCTTCGAGTGGCTCGCCGAGCAGTTCCGTACGTTCGTCGATCTCAACCCGGACTTCGAGGTACCGGTGGAGCGGCTGGCGACCTGGCTGGCGCGACTGGACGACGACGAGGACGACGAGTAGGGCTCGCGACGCCTCAGCAGTCCGGCGGCGGGCGTCGAACCTGCGCATTCACCTCTTGCGAGATCACTGGAACGTGTGTCTTGACTTTCCGTGACCGCGATATATCGTGAATAACGGAAGACGCGATATGGCGCGATCGGCCTTGGCTCGTGCTGGCTGGTGCCCCCTGTCGCGATGTTTCGCAACGTCCCGTTCGTTCGCGTCGAGGAGGTCAGCACCATGTCCGAGTGGTCCGTCGCCGAGCCCAAGAAGCTCACCTTCGATGACCCCGTGACGGAGCTCCATGTGCGCCTCGTCAACGGAACGGTGAACGTCGTGGGGGTGGACGAGGGTTCCACCCGCCTCGAGGTGACCGAGATAGAGGGACCGCCTCTCACGGTGACCCACAAGGACGGCACGCTCACGGTGGCGTACGAGGACCTGCCGTGGAAGGGCTTCCTCAAGTGGCTCGACCGCAAGGGCTGGCGCCGCGACGCGGTGGTCTCCCTGGCGGTTCCGGCACATACGCGCGTCGAGGTGGGCGTGGTCGGCGCCGCCGCCGTGGTCTCCGGGGTGGACGGCCCGACGGTGGTGAAGGGCGTCACGGGAGACACGACACTCGTCGGCCTCTCCGGCTCCGTACGCGCCGACACGGTCTCGGGGAATCTGGAGGCCCAGGCCGTCACCGGCGACCTGCGTTTCAACTCCGTCTCCGGCGACCTCACCGTCGTCGAGGGCTCGGGCTCCACCGTACGGGCCGACTCCGTGAGCGGCTCGATGATCGTCGACCTCGACACGGACAGCCCCACCGACGTCGTGCTGAACAACGTCTCGGGGGAGATCGCCATCCGGCTGCCGCACCCCGCGGACGCGGAGGTCGAGGCCAACACCGCGAGCGGCACCGTCTCCAACGCCTTCGACGACCTCCGGGTCAGCGGCCAGTGGGGCGCCCACAAGATCACCGGCCGCCTGGGCTCGGGCACCGGAAAGCTGAAGGCGACGACCGTCTCGGGCTCGATCGCGTTGCTACGGAGGCCTCCGGCGGAGGACGAGCCATGGGACGCCGAGCCGGAGGACACCGGTACCGGCCCATCCGACAAAAGCCCCGACCACCCCTCCGACCGCCCGACCGTCCCTCCCTCCGAGGGCTCCCCCAGCGGCTCACCCGACAGCCCCACCTCCGGCCCGAACGACAAGAAGGGGCTCTGACATGCCTCCCGTCTTTGCCCACGGACGACTCCGGCTCTACCTGCTGAAGCTGCTGGACGAGGCGCCACGCCACGGGTACGAGGTGATCCGGCTCCTCGAGGAACGCTTCCAGGGCCTGTACGCGCCCTCGGCCGGCACGGTGTATCCCCGGCTGGCCAAGCTGGAGGCCGAGGGCCTGGTCACCCACACCACCGAGGGCGGCCGCAAGGTGTACGCGATCACGGACGCGGGCCGCGCCGAGCTGGCCGACCGCAGCGGCGAGTTGGCCGACCTGGAGCTGGAGATCCGCGAGTCGGTGGCAGAGCTGGCCGCCGAGATCCGGGCCGATGTGCGGGGCGCGGCGGGTGACCTGCGCCGCGAGATGCGGGCGGCGGCGAGCGAGGCACGCCGGGGGCCCACCACGGGCGGCGCCAAGGGGTGGCGAGGGGAACACGAGACCGCCCACGGGGACTCCACCGAGTACATGGAAAAGGAGGCGTGGCGTACCGCGAAGGAAGAGATGCGCCGCGTCAAGCAGGAGTGGAAGGAACAGGCCCGGCGCGCGAAGGACGAGAGCCGACGAGCCCGCGAGGAGGCCCAGCGGGCACGCCGCCAGGCCAAGGAGGCGCAGGAGAGGGCGCGGGCCCAGGCCCAGGAACTCCAGCGCGTCGCCAAGCGCGTCCAGGACCAGGTGCAGGACCACTTCGCACGGGGCGACTGGCCGACGGGTGTACGGGAGGGCCTTTCCGAACTGGCCAAGGAATTCGGCGAGTTCGGCAAGGGCTTCGGAAAGGACGCCGGCGCCGGCCGGCCGGAGAGGGAGCGGACGCCGGAGCCCGACTACACGGTCACCCCCGAGGACTTCCCCGCCGACTACGAACCCGCCTGGGCACACGACGACTCGACCGGCGAACCCACCCGCGACCTCGACCGCCTCCTGGATCGCTTCCGCGACGACATCCGCGACGCGGCCCGCGACAACGGCGTGACGGAGGACCAACTGCGGGAGTGCCGCCGCCACTTGTCGACGGCGGCGGCACACATAGGGGTGGTACTGCGGCCCAAGGGCTGAGCGGGGAGCCCTCGGGGGTGCGGCGCCCGCGGAAGCGCCGGGCGCCGCACCCCAGTTGGCCCTTCGCCTCAGCCTGCCTTCGCCTCGCCGCCGCCGTAGAGCACGCGCGTGACGGTCTCGTACGTCACGCCGTGGTCGGCAAGGGCCTCGGCGGCGACTCCGGGGAGGACAGTGAGGGCGAGGAGGATGTGTTCGTCGCCGATATGCCGGTCGCGCCGGCCCACGGCGATGCGCAGGGACTTCTCCAGGGTGTCCTTGGCGCCGCGGGTGAAAGTGCGGTGGCCTGACCACCACCTCTTGTCCTTCTTGTCGCCGCCGAGTGCGCCTACGCCATGGGTCTCCTCAACCCGGGAGACGATCTCCGCGACATCGATGCCAAGGCCGGACAGCGCGTCGGCGTCGGCGCGCGACAGCCCCCCGCGGCGGCGCACCTCGGCCAGAGCCTCCTTCACCGACTCCTTCTGACGGTCGAGCCCCAGGGAAGCGAGAGCGAACGACCCGCGACTGCCCTCACGGTCGAGCAAGGAAAGCAACAGGTGCCCCTCCTCAACCGTCTCCGCACCCATCCGCTCGGCGTGCTCGACCGCGCCCAGCACCACCGCGCGGGCGTCCTTGGTGAACCGTTCGAACATCACTGCCTCCCGTACTTCTTGTGGACGGCCTGCCTGCTGACACCCAGTTCCGCGGCGATCTCCTGCCACGACCAACCCTGATTGCGCGCACTGCGCACCTGCACCGCTTCGAGCTGCTCCAGCAGCCGCCGCAAGGCGGAGACGGCCCGCAGCCCGATCCGCGGATCGCGGTCGCCCGCACGCTCGGCGAGATCTGTTGCTTCGGTCATGACGTCAACATACGTTGACACGCCCCTTGACGTCAACCTCAGTTGACATCAAGGGGCGTGCAAGAGACGGGTGAGTGTGAGGCCGACGCGTCAGGAGGCAGCGAGGACGATCTTCCCGAACTGCTCGCCCGACTCCATCCGCTCGAAGCCCTCACGGGCGCGGTCCAGGGGCAGGACTTCATCGATGACGGGGCGCACACCGGTGGCGGCGCAGAAGGACAGCAGGTCCTCGAGCTCGTCCTTCGTGCCCATCGTGGAGCCGACAACCTTGAGTTCGAGGAAGAAGATGCGGGTCAGTTCGGCGTGCGAGGGACGGTCGCCGCTTGTGGCGCCCGAGATGACGAGGGTGCCGCCGGGCTTGAGGGACTTGACGGAGTGGGACCAGGTGGCGGCACCGACGGTCTCGATGACCGCGTCCACGCGCTGTGGCAGCCGGGCACCGGATTCCACGGCCTCCACGGCGCCCAGGTCCACGGCCCGCTTACGCTTCGCCTCGTCACGGCTGGTGGCGAAGACCCGTAGCCCCGCCGCCTTCCCCAGCACGATCGCGGCGGTGGCCACACCGCCTCCGGCGCCCTGTACGAGAACCGAGTCACCGGGGCGTACGCCGGCGTTGGTGAAGAGCATGCGGTACGCCGTCAGCCAGGCGGTGGGCAGACAGGCGGCCTCCTCGAAGGAGAGCTCCTTGGGCTTCGGCAGTACGTTCCAGACGGGTACGGAGACCTGTTCCGCGAACGTCCCCTGGTACCGCTCGGTGAGGATGGAACGCGGCTCCTTGGGTCCGACTCCGTGTCCCGTCTGCCCGATCACGGAGTGCAGCACGACCTCGTTGCCGTCCTCGTCGACCCCTGCGGCGTCGCACCCCAGGATCATCGGCAACCGATCCTCCGGGAGGCCTACGCCCCGCAGCGACCACAGGTCATGGTGGTTCAGGGAGGCCGCCTTGACCTTCACGGTCGTCCAGCCGTCCCGGACCTCGGGAGCGGGCCGCTCCCCCAACTCCAGCCCGCTCAAGGGCTGATCCCGATCAATACGTGCGGCGTATGCAGCAAACATGTTCTGACCCTAGCCCTTGCCTCCGGCGGTTGGGCGGGGCGCCTACCGGGTGGGTGGGTTCGGTTCACTGGCGACTGCGGGTGTGTGGGTGGCTGGTCGCGCCGTTCCCCGCGCCCCTGGGTTCATTGGGGTGCGGGGCCGTGGGCCGGTGCGTCAGCCCGTCGCAGGCCGGGCATACGACCCTGACCTGGTACAAGGCCCTGGTCCTCCGAGACAGAACCTAAGCGACGGGCATACGACGCACCGGCCCACGCCCCCTCCCGCCGACGGACAAGTGTCGGCACATTGTGGCTTGGGGCTGGCGGGAGCCGCAGGCTTTTCAGGGGCGCGGGGAACTGCGCGACCAGCCACGACGAACCTGCAGCCGACAACGCGCCCAACCGCCGGAGGCGCCGGCGTCAACGCCGAGCGACTCCTTCCGCCCGAGCCGCCGCGGCAACCGCCGCCGTTACGGCCGGAGCAACCCGCTCATCGAACGGCGACGGAATCACGTAATCCGCGGCAAGGTCGTCCCCGACGACCGCAGCCAACGCCTCGGCCGCAGCGATCTTCATTCCCTCCGTGATCCGAGAGGCCCGCACCTGAAGCGCCCCCGCGAAGATCCCGGGAAACGCCAGCACGTTGTTGATCTGGTTCGGGTAGTCGGACCGCCCGGTCGCCACAACGGCCGCGTACTTGTGCGCGACGTCGGGATGCACCTCGGGGTTCGGGTTGGCCATGGCAAACACGAACGCGCCCTCGGCCATGGAAGCGACGGCCGGCTCCGGAACCGTACCGCCGGACACCCCGATGAACACGTCGGCACCGGCGAGCGCGGCCTCCAACGACCCGGACAATCCCGCCTTGTTGGTCAGCTCGGCAAGCTCCCGCTTGACCGGCGTCAGATCGTCCCGGTCCGCCGACACGACACCCTTGCGGTCCGCGACAGCGACATCCCCGATCCCTGCTTCGAGCAGGAACTTGGCGATGGCGACGCCGGCCGCCCCCGCACCCGAGATCACCGCACGCAGATCCCCCAGCGACCGCCCCGTCAGCCGGGCCGCGTTCCGAAGAGCGGCCAGCGTGACGACAGCGGTCCCGTGCTGGTCGTCGTGGAAGACCGGGATGTCCAGCCGTTCCTGCAACCGCCGCTCGATCTCGAAGCACCGGGGCGCCGAGATGTCCTCGAGGTTGACCCCGCCGAAGGACGGCGCGAGCCGCACCACGGTCTCGATGATCTCGTCGGTGTCCGTCGTGCCCAGAGCGATCGGCACGGCGTCGACCCCACCGAACTGCTTGAACAGGATCGCCTTGCCCTCCATCACGGGGAGGGAGGCCTCAGGGCCGATGTCCCCGAGCCCGAGCACCGCCGTACCGTCCGTCACCACGGCCACCACGGACGACTTCCACGTGTAGTCGTAGACGAGTTCCGGCTGCTCGGCGATGGCGCTGCACACCTTCGCGACGCCGGGCGTGTACGCGAGGGACAGGTCGTCCTTGTCGCGGACCGGCACGGTGGCCTGCACGGCCATCTTGCCGCCGCGGTGCAACGCGAACGCCGGATCGAAGGAATCGAGGGGCTCGGCCCCGGCCTCCTGCCCCGTACTGCTGTCGCTGCGAGGATTGACGATCTCCGCTGCCACTTTGTTTTACCCCTTAAGTCTTGAACGGTTGAGGGTGTCCACTCCGGGTGAGGGGTGGGCGGGCACCGCGTATGTCCCTGATGTGACGGCTACGTACGGGTACGTACGGGCACATACGCGACGGGCGCGCCGCACACGCGCCCTGAGCCCCGGATGAGGGGTGTAAGGAACCTTCTTACCGGACGGACGGCATCGCCGACGAGTCCATAACACGAAGGTCACATGACGCTGACATGACTTGTGGCTGAATGCCTGGACATATCCTGACAGGTCAACAGGGCGCCGCAAGTGCGGAGATGCGGTCGTTCGCATCGCGCGAAGCGCCGAAGATATTCCGGCCGGAAGGAGAAAAATCCGTACATGATCCGGTCAGGATGGGCCGGTCCGGCACGGTTCGGGGGTCACCCGTTATCCGATTTTGACATGGCGGGCACCCTGGGGGCATCCGTCCGAATGGCAAGATTGCCGTCATCACACGAGGTCGCGACACCCAAAGGTGTGTGTTCTCTCGACCCATCGGCACTCCACCCTTCCGCCGGAGGAATCACCATGACCGCAAGCTCCACCCGTCGTACGACCGCCGCGCACTCCCGGATAGCCGCGGTCGGTGCGATCGCGGTCGCCGGCGCCCTGCTGCTCACGGGCTGCGGTGACCAGACCGAGAGCAGCGGCTCGGACAGTACCGACACCCCCTCGGCGAGTGCGGCCCCGCTGGCCGACAAGCTGCCGAAGGAGATCCGTGACGCGGGCGTCGTCAAGGTCGGTTCCGACATCGCGTACGCGCCGGTCGAGTTCAAGGACGACTCCGGCAAGACGGTCGGCATCGACCCCGACCTCGCGGCCGCGATGGGCAAGCAGCTCGGCGTGAAGTTCGAGTTCGAGAACGGCACCTTCGACACCCTGATCACGGGTCTGCGCTCCGACCGGTACGACATCGCCATGTCCGCGATGACCGACACCAAGGACCGCCAGGAGGGCGTCGACTCCGACACCGGCAAGAAGGTCGGTGAGGGCGTCGACTTCGTGGACTACTTCACCGCCGGTGTCTCGATCTACACCCAGAAGGGCAAGAACACCGACATCAAGACCTGGTCCGACCTGTGCGGCCGGAAGATCGTGGTGCAGCGCGCTTCGGTCTCCGAGGACCTCGCCAAGGCCGAGGCCAAGAAGTGCCCGAGCGGCAAGAAGCTGACCATCGAGTCCTTCGACAACGACCAGCAGGCCCAGACCCGCCTGCGCTCGGGTGGCGCGGACGCCGGCTCGTCCGACTTCCCGGTAGCCGCGTACGCGGTCGCGAACTCCGGCGGCGGCAACGACTTCCAGCTCGTCGGCGAGCAGGTCGAGGCCGCCCCGTACGGCATCGCGGTCGCCAAGAGCGACACCCAGCTGCGGGACGCCCTCCAGGCCGCGATGGACGCGATCATCGCGAACGGCGAATACGAGAAGGTCATGAAGAAGTGGGGCGTCGAGGACGGCGCCGTGACGAAGGCCACCATCAACGGCGGCAAGTGACCGCGCGGCCGGCGGGCACTGGAAGGCAACACCCGTGACTGTTGACATCGACAAGACGGACGGGCCGGCGGACACCCCGCCGGCCGGCCCGGAGGCCATCAAGGCCATCCCGGTCCGTCACTATGGGCGGTACGTCTCCGCCGTCATCGCCCTCGCCCTGCTGGGCGGGGTCATCTACGCGTTCTCCCAGGGCAGGATCAACTGGGGCGCGATCCCGGACTACTTCTTCAACGACCGCATCCTCAGCGGCGTCGGCAATACGATCCTGCTCACGGTGCTGTGCATGCTCATCGGCGTCGTCGGCGGCATCCTGCTGGCGGTGATGCGCCTGTCGAAGAACCCGGTCACCTCGTCCATCGCGTGGTTCTACATCTGGTTCTTCCGCGGCACCCCGGTCCTGGTCCAGCTGATCGTCTGGTTCAACCTGGGCCTGGTCTTCGAGTACATCAACCTCGGGCCGGTCTACAAGGACGAGTGGTCGCAGTTCATGACCCCGTTCCTGACGGCGCTGCTGGGCCTCGGCCTCAACGAGGCCGCGTACATGGCGGAGATCTGCCGGGCCGGTCTGCTCTCGGTCGACGAGGGCCAGACCGAGGCCTCGCACGCGCTGGGCATGAGCCACGCCAAGACGCTGCGCCGGATCGTCGTCCCGCAGGCGATGCGCGTGATCGTGCCGCCCACGGGCAACGAGGTCATCAACATGCTGAAGACGACCTCGCTGGTGTCCGTGGTCCAGTACTCGGAGCTGCTCCGCGTCGCCCAGGACATCGGCCAGACCTCCGGTGCCCCGGCCGAGATGCTGTTCCTCGCCGCGGCCTGGTACCTGGTGCTGACCTCGGTCTTCAGCGTCGGCCAGTACTACCTGGAGCGGTACTACGCCCGCGGTTCCAGCCGCACGCTCCCGGACACGCCGTTCCAGAAGATCAAGGCGAACATGCTGTCCCTGTCCAACCGTCCGGGATCGACGCCGGGAGGTGCCGCATGACCGCCATGGTGAAGGCCGAGGGCGTCCACAAGTCGTTCGGCCTGGTCGAGGTCCTCAAGGGCATCGACCTGGAAGTGCAGTCCGGCGAGGTCTTCTGCCTCATCGGCCCGTCCGGCTCCGGCAAGTCGACATTCCTGAGGTGCATCAACCACCTCGAGAAGATCAACGCGGGTCGTCTGTACGTCGACGGGGAGCTGGTCGGCTATCGCCAGAAGGGCGACAAGCTGTACGAGCTGAAGGACAGCGAGGTCGCGGTAAAACGCCGGGACATCGGCATGGTCTTCCAACGCTTCAACCTGTTCCCGCACATGACGGCGCTCGAGAACGTCATGGAGGCCCCGGTCCAGGTCAAGGGCATCAGCAGGGCACAGGCGCGGGAGCGCGCCGGCCAGTTGCTCGAACGCGTCGGCCTCGCCGACAAGGCGAGCAGCTACCCCTCGCAGCTCTCCGGCGGCCAGCAGCAGCGCGTGGCGATCGCCCGTGCGCTGGCCATGGAGCCGAAGCTGATGCTCTTCGACGAGCCGACCTCGGCCCTCGACCCGGAGCTGGTCGGCGACGTCCTCGACGTCATGCGCGACCTCGCCGAGTCCGGCATGACCATGATCGTCGTCACTCACGAGATGGGCTTCGCCCGCGAGGTCGGCGACAGCCTGGTGTTCATGGACGGCGGCGTGGTCGTCGAGTCGGGCCACCCCCGCGACGTACTGACGGATCCGCAGCACGAGCGGACGAAGTCGTTCCTGTCCAAGGTCCTCTGAGGGTACGGACGAGAAGGGGTGGTACGGGTCCTCCGTACCACCCCTTCCTCATGCCGTCGTCACTTGAGCGCGAGGACCAGCGCGTCCGACGGTGACCGCCACACGGCCCTGGCCTCGGCGAAGCCCTTTTCGCGCAGCACGCGCGCGTGCCACTCGGCGGACGGGGTGTCGCCCTCGGCGTGCTCCCCGTAGATCTCGAAGCGGCGGGCGGTCGGCTCGGCGAGTACCGGGTCCTGTGCGGCGAGCTGCCACCACTCGGTCCAGCCGAGTACGCCGGCCTCCTTGGCACGGTTCATGCGCTCGTGCCGCTGCGCGCGCTCCGCCGCGTTGATCTGCGGGGTGGACTCGTCGATCATGTGGTCCGCGTTCATGAACACACCGCCGTCGCGGACGAGTTCCGCGATCTGACCGTAGAGGGCCGCGAGGGGTTCGAGGTGCAGCCAGTGCAGGGCGGTCGCGGCGAGGACGGCGTCGTACGAGTCGTACGGCAGCTTGGTCGTCCAGTCGGGGTCCTTCAGGTCGGCCGTGACGAAGGTGACGCGGTCGTCATCGGCGAAGGTGCCCTCGGCGATGGCCAGGAGCGCCGGGTCGAGGTCGACGCCGGTGCTGACGGCCTCCGGGAACCTTTTGAAGAGCCGGGCCGTGATACTTCCCGTACCGCACGCGAGGTCGAGTACGCGCGGTGCGGGGCCCACCAGGGCCTCGACCATGTCGAGCATGACCCGGAAGCGTTCCTCACGATCCGGGAGGTACCACTCCTGCTGCGCATCCCAGCTCGCTTGCCATGCAGGCCAGTCGGCTCCGGTCACGGTGGTCATGGAAGCCCCTCCCCTCCAGGAGTAATACCCTGGAATCACAGTCAGCCATTACGCGCTCGCACCACGACCATAGAGCGCCCTCGTAAGGACTACAAGTGGAACTGGCCTATTACTCGGACTACGCCGTACGTCTCGTCAACAGCGAGGAACCGGCCCGGGGCAAGGACTCACTCACCTCGGTCGAGGCCGTCCGCGACCTCTTCGGGGGCAACGCCTCGGCGGCCCGCCGCGCCACGGACGCGGACGTCACCCGCTTCAGGGGCGTACGGGGGCGGCTGCGGGCGGTCTTCGAGGCGGCGGACGGCGGCGACGAAACACTCGCCGTGGACCTGCTGAACTCGCTCCTCCTCGAGTTCCCCGTCAGCCCGCAGATCTCCGGGCACGACTTCCGGGACGACGACGGCCGCCCGCTGTGGCACATGCACCTGGCGGACCACCCCTCGAACGCGACCGCCGGCTATGCCGCGATCGCCGCGATGGGCCTGGCCTTCCACCTCACCGAGTACGGCGTGGACCGCCTCGGCCTGTGCGAGGCCGCGCCGTGCCGCAACGCCTACCTCGACACCTCGACGAACCGTTCCCGCCGCTACTGCTCGGACCGCTGCGCGACCCGCGCCAATGTCGCCGCCTACCGCGCCCGCAAGCGTCTGGAGGCCGACCGGTCGGGGAACACCGGCCGCGCGGCCGAGAACGCCCAGCGCGCGACCGCGAGCGGCGAACGCTGACCCTCCTTCAGGGGCCGGTACCGGAACCACGCCTTCCCGAGGACGAATTCCTCGGGCACGGTCCCGTAGTCCGTGCTGTCCCCACCCGCGTACGTGTTGTCCCCGAGCACCCACCAGCCGCCCTCGCGCCGCTCCACGGCACGCTTGACGACCAGCAGGTCCTGCTGGAACGGATGACGCAGAACGACCACGTCTCCGGGCCTGATGCGCGCCCCGTACTGCACCACGAGCAGGTCCCCGTGATACAGCGTGGGCACCATGGACGGCCCGGTCACTTCGGCCACCCCGAAAGGCACGACAGCCCTCCCGCGCTCGGTCTCCTGCGACAGCTCCGGCATCACCGGCACCTCCCCGGTCCGATCCTCCACCAGTCTCAGTCTGACCCCGGACTTTTGTCCTAAGCCCATGGGGGCACTCGCGAAATCCCGTCCAGCACGGAGTAATGTCCCACCTGAGAAGACGATCACGAGGAAGGACAGCTCAATGCTCTCCCGCCTGTTTGCCCCCAAGGTCAAGGTCAGCGCACACTGTGACCTGCCCTGTGGTGTGTACGACCCGGCCCAGGCCCGCATCGAGGCGGAGTCGGTGAAGGCCATCCAGGAAAAGATGGCCGGCAACGACGACCCTCACTTCCAGGCCCGGGCGACGACCATCAAGGAGCAGCGCGCCGAGCTCGCCAAGCACCACGTCTCGGTGCTGTGGAGCGACTACTTCAAGCCGCCGCACTTCGAGAAGTACCCGGAGCTCCACCAGCTGATCAACGACACCCTCAAGTCCCTCTCGGCCGCAAAGGGTTCCACGGACCCGGCGACCGGCCAGAAGGCGCTCGACTACATCGCCCAGGTCGACAAGATCTTCTGGGAGACCAAGAAGGCCTGATCTTCGATCATGCTCTCTGACCTGCGATTACGTTGGTTGCAGCGTCTCCCTTTCCGCACCCGGTCCTCGGGTCGCCCAGAGCGGCGGCCGTGATGGATCGGGTGCGGTCTTTTTGTCCGGCCGGGTATGTCGACGGCGCCGAGGTCCAAGGTGGAGTTGTACGCGGCGATCCGTCGGGGACTGCGCGCCTGGCCGGCCCCCGGCCGCCCGGAAGCCGGATCGTCCCTCGACAGGGCCCTCTCTTTCCAGTCTGCGAACCTACGATCGCGCGGGTTGGTTGGCGATCAGAAGGGTGCTGCCGGCAGGGCGGAAGCCCAGGCGTGAGTAGACGCGAGCAACGGCGTCCTCCGCATAGGCGAGGAAGACGGTGTTCACCCCGTGGTCGCGCGCGTGGGTGACCAGGGCCGCCGTGACGGCGGCGGCCAGGCCCTGGCGGCGGGCGATGGGAAGGGTGCCGATGCCACCGATCTCGGTGGTGCCGTTCGCCGGGTGGTAGTGGCCGACGGCCAGCGGGGTGCCGTCCGGGGCGAGGGCGGCGATGAGCGTTTTGTGCCCGGCGCGGATCGTGGGGCGGGTTGTTGCCACGGTGCCGTCCTCGGTCAACTCCTCGGCCACCACCGACAGTTCCTTACGGCCCGCCGAGCCCACCGCGGTGCCTTCCTCCGCGAAGGCCAGGCGGGGCAGGGCGAGGGCTGCGGGCAACGCGGGGTCGTCGGCTTTCAGCGCACGTAGCGTCACGCCCTCGGGCAACGGTTGCGGGCTGATCCGGTGGTGCGGATCCAGAGCCATCAGCGGGCGTTCCGCCACGGGCAGGCCGGCGGCCTCGATGGAGGAACGCAGCATCGGCGCCGCCTCGGCCAGCCACTCGAAAGCCTCTGGCACGCCGAGCTCGCGCTGCCGGGCCCGCACCCGGGCGATGTCCACAGCGGTAACGGCCGAGGCCCCCTCCGCGGTGGGTTGGGCATGGCCGGGGCCACCGTAGTACGGGGCACCCGGCTTCCTGCGCACGAACAGCCGTAACGAACCGAACTCTTCGGCGTCAGCGAACAGCAACGGCACGGTGGCGTAGTACTGCTCGATGCGGGCACGCAGCGAGTCGCTCATGCGGCGCATCCCACCACGGGACAGTGCCGCACCGCATCCGAGATCTGCGGCCGGCTGCCGTTCACACCGCGGAGAAAAACCGTCCAGCCGCCATGTGTTGCTGCCTCACTTCGATCACTGCCGCGACAGGAGGTTGCGTGCCCCCGCCCTACAGGGCCGGGCTCTGGTTGCGGACAGCCGGGGCCCGGGCAGCGAGTTCCTGGAGAGGTTCACCGCTCAGTCGGCATACGGTCCACTCGTCCAGGAGCTCCACGCCGAGCGACTTGTAGAAGTCGATCGTCGGTTCGTTCCAGGCCAGGACCCACCACTCGAAGCGCTCGTAGCCGTGTCGCTCGCAGATCGCGGCCAGGGAGGCGAGCAGAGCCTTGCCGTGTCCGCCGCCTCGGGCGTGCGCCCGTACGTAGAGGTCCTCCAGGTGCATGCCCCGCGTGCCGGTCCAGGTCGAGAAACGGGGGAACCACAGGGCAAAGCCCACTGCCTCGCCCGTCTCGTCGTCCTCGGCGATCAGTGCGAACGCAGCGGGAGATTCTCCGAACAGCGCCTCGCGGAGCTGCTCCTCGGTCGTACGGGCCTGCTCAACAGCCCGTTCGTACTCGGCTAGCTCGCGGATCATCGCGCGGATCTCCGCGACGTCGTTCACTGTGGCGGCACGGATCATGCCGGAGATCATCGGTCACGGTACCGAGCCGTGTCCATCCAATTCAGCGCCTTCTGAGCGGCGTGAAGTGGACTGCCCGGGCTTGGCCTTGAGGCACCCCACCCGCTCACGCTGTTTTCTTCGCCTCCCGCCACGACAGTTCGCGCTTGATCTCTCCGGCGGTGATCCGTGGAATCCCGCCGTAACGGCCGCAGAGGTAGCCGAGTTCGAGGTTCTCTTCCTTGCGTGGCTTGGCGTCGGTGAGCGCGTAGAGCTCGGTCTCACCGGAACGCCGCTCAGAGGTCAGCGCAGGACCAGCAGGACGGCCAGCGCGATCAGCAGCGAGTCGATCCGGTCCAGCAGGCCGCCGGAGCCGGGTAGCCAGTGGCCGGCGTCCTTTGCCTGTGCACCTCTTTTGATCATGGATTCGAGAAGGTCGCCGGCCGGGCCGCCGACCGCCACCGCGACCGCCATCGGCCAGGTCAGCGCGGACAGCACGGCGAGCACGCCGACGCCGGCCACGACCCCGGCCAGGGTCCCGCTCCACCGCTTGGCCGGTGACAGCGGCGACAGCCGCGGCCCGCCCAGCCGTTGACCGGCGAAGTACGCCGCGATGTCGGCGACCGAGACCGCCACGAACAGCACGAGCGCGCTCGCCCCGAGCGGCACCAGCGCGGCCAGCACACTCAGCCAGGCCAGCCCGAGCAGACCGGTGCAGAGCCGGTGCAGGCCGTGGTCGGCGTCGCCGGACAGGAGCGGCACCGCGGCCACCGCGAGCGCCCCGATCGCGACCGCCCGGAGCTCCTGTCCGGGCGCCAGCCAGGCGGCCAGCACCACGCCTGCCACCGCCGCGGCCAGTACCACCCGGTCCGCCCGGCCCAGCTGCATCAGCCCGCCGAACTCCATCACCGCGATCACCCCGACGGCGATGGCGATGGCCGCGGCGCCCGGGCTGCCCCACCAGAACGCACCGGTGACCAGTGGCACTCCGACCGCCCAGGCGCACCACCGGATCAGCAGCTCGCGGCGCCGGGACGCCGCCACCGCGATGCCGCCAAGCGCCAGCGCCCCACCGAGGTAGGGCGCCAGGGAGGCCACGGTGATCACCGTGCGGATCCGGCGGCGGGAACACCGGCAGGCATCGAAACGGGCGAGGCCGAACCAGGCCGCAGTACATCCAGGGCTGCCTGAAAGCCGCCCACAATGCGCGCGTTCTCGGCGGTGTCCTTGACCGCGATACGCACGGTGCGCCCTTGGTACGCCGACGACAACGGCGACAGGTCGCGCAGGTAGACGTCGCGGCGGCGGCACTCGTTCACCACCTGTGCGGCACTCGGCCCGCCGGACGGCAGGGTCACGGTGAGGAAGTTCGCCACACCCTCCTCGACCACCACGGCCTCATCCAGCCCGGCCAGGTCGGCGGCCAACTGCCGGCGCAGCGCGTGGGTACGAACCCAGCAGTCGCTGTAGTACGCCGGGTCGCGCAGGGCTGCCACGGCGGCCAGCTGTGCCGGGAGGCTGACCGGCCAGGGCGGTGTTCGCAGGCGCAGCCGCGCCGCGGTGGTCGGCTCGGCCACCAGGTACGCGGCGCGCATACCGGACAGCGCATACATCTTGGACAGTGAGCTGCAGACCACTGCCCGCGGATCCGTCGCGGCGAGGCCGGCGAGCGACTCAGCCAGGTCGACATAGCCCAGGTACGCCTCGTCGATCCACCAGCGGGTCCGGGCCGGCGCGGCGGCGATCACCGAGCGCAGCTCCGCGGCCGGTGCGTGGCGTCCGGTCGGGTTGTTCGGGTTGACCACCACCACGAGGTCGTAGCGGCCGGAGGCGACGGCAGCGGACAGCCGGGCCGGATCGATCCGCCA
The DNA here is from genome assembly GCF_014647675.1 of Streptomyces flaveus. Taxonomy (GTDB): domain Bacteria; phylum Actinomycetota; class Actinomycetes; order Streptomycetales; family Streptomycetaceae; genus Streptomyces; species Streptomyces flaveus. Next base: position 530,192 of record NZ_BMPQ01000002.1, read on the forward strand.
GCCGTCTTCGCGGCGCAACCGGAACCGGTCCACCCGGCATCCGATCACCCGCTCCGTGACGTGGGCGTACTCGCCGTAGCCCGGGTCCATCAGAAGCACCCTGCTCTGCGGGGTCAGCCACTGGCCGAACGCCCGGAAAATCAAGTCGGATGAACCGGCGCCGACCGCGAGCGTCTGAGCCGGCAGGGCCCGGGCCTCGGCGATTTCCGCCAGCAGGCCCTCGGCACCGGTCGGTGGCGAGGTCCGGGCGGCCCAGGCCGGATCTTCCGCGAGCGCCACCCGCACCCCGGGGGCCGACGGGAACCAGGCATCCAGCACGTCGGCCGCGACGACCTGAAGGCGCCGGTGCAGGCTACGGAAGTCCGTGCCGATGGCGGTGAACGAGGCGCCGCCGTGTTCGCAGCCGTCCGGCCGGGGTGCGAACGGCATGTCCAGCCGCCAGTCCACTTCGGACCGCAGACGTTCCAACATGGTGCCGTAACGGTCCATCGTGACCTTCGTCAGCTCGGTCACGCTGCCGGTCAGCACCTCGAACGTCAACGCACCACTGTGGACGGTACGGCCGACCGGGCGCAGGCCGACGGCCAGGTACATGGTGAGCAGCTCGGTGCGCCCCATCGCCACCACCCGGCGACCGCCCCGGGCGGCGATCCAGCGCAGCGCCGCGTACATCAGCAGCGGTGCCGCGGCGGTGGTCCGCCAGCGCGGCTCGACGGTGAGGATGCGTACCTCGAAGAGATCGTCCTCGGTCAGCAACGGCAGCTCGTCGCGGGTCAGGTACTTGTCCAGCGCGTACCGCCCCAACCAGGGCGGAGTCAGACTGACAAAGCCGATCCGGTCCGCGCCTCGCGCCGCGACCAGGTAGACGTTGTCGCCGTCCAGCCCGTCGCGAAGCCGGCCGGACGGATCCGGCACATGCTGGCCCAGCTCCCGTGCGTAGACCCGGTGGCGCAATTCGTGGATCCACTCCAGATCCTCCGGAGTGGCAGCGCGCAGCTGCAGGTCACGTCCCATGAGTACCTCTTTCGACGCGGGTGGGCCCGTCCCATCGTGGGGAACGCGGACCGGCCGCGACAGCGCCGAGCGACACAGTGCGCCTGAGTACGCGTACTCAGGCGCAGTCGCCCCCCGCGTGCTCCGTCCACGGAGGTCAGCGGCAGGCGATTTGGTGGGCGTGATCGGCTGCGGCGCGTCCCGGTGCAGCAGCAGGTAGGCAAGCAGCGACTCCGCACGAGCGGAGTCCAGCGGCCCCAGCCGCCGTTCTCCGCTGCGCAGATCCATGCCGCTCAGCAGGCGCGCGTGCAGAGCTTTCCCGTCCATCAGCCGACTCCCGAGCACACGGCCCGGTATCCGGGTACCGTCCGCCACCCCACGGACCGGCCGAGGGCCCGGTCACCGGTACGGCGTCCACGGTTTCCAGGCTGCGGCCTTCAGTCGGCCGGTGGCAGCAGAGTTCCCAGTGGCCCCAGGTCCAGGTTGAGGTCCTCCAGGCGGAGGTCGTGGTGGGCGCAGAGTTCTTGCATGCGGTCGTGGAGGAGCATCAGGGTCAGGCCGATGCGTTCTTCCTGGTCCTCCGTGAGGTCGTTGTTGTCGACGCGGTGGAGGGCCTGGCGTTCCATGAGCTGGCGGAGGAGTTCGACGACCGTCAGGACGAGTTTGACCAGGTCGCGCTCGACGGTGTCCGGGTCGGTGGACAGGCGGTGGGCGGCGGCGCGGGTGTCTGAAGGCGGGGGCGGCGGGGGCATGGAGGCCTCACAACGGCTGGGTGGCGGCGTCGACGGCCGCGGCGGCGACCGGAGCGATGACGGCGCGCAGATCGATGCGTACGAGATCGACGTCGGCGATGGAGAGGACGAGGTCGCCGGTGATGACGACACCGCCCTGGAGGAGGCGGTCGAGGAGGTCGATGAGGGCGACCGGGCGGTCGGCGACAGGAACTACGGTCACGAGACGGGCTCCGCCGGGAGGGAGAAGGAGTACGGGGCCCAGGGGCCCGTCACTTCCACATGGACGCCGGGGAGGCCCTCGGCCGCTGCCAGGACGCGGGTGCGGAAGTCCTCGACGCGGTCCTCGGGGACCAGGTAGGCGTCGTTGCTGACGTTGGGGCCGGGGACCGAGCCTGCGAGTTCGCCGCGTTGAGGGTGGAAGGCCACGTGGTCGACGGCCAGGGTGCCCGCGAGCTCCCTGAGGCGGGCGGCCGTGTCGGTGGCCGCCTGCCAGGCGTCCTCCGTCGAGCGCTTTCGGCGGCGGCGTCCGGCCAGGTAGGCGCGGCCGACGCCCAGGCCCTTGGCCTTGGTCGGCTCGGGGTCGGATGACTCGGTGTCGGGAGCCGCGTAGATCTTGACGCCCAGTTCCACGTGCCCCGTGACGCGGTCCAGCAGGGGCAGGAAGTCGTCGCGGCGCGCTTCCAGGGTCTGCCGTACGCGGTCCTCGTCGCGGTAGACGGTGACCAGGCGCAGCGGCAGCACGGCGATGCCGCGCCCGGTGAGCGCGGCGACCACGGCGTGGTGGGCCCGGGCCGTGGCTTCCAGCCAGCCCAGGTCCTCCAGTCCGGCCTTGAGGGACGCTTCGTCGAAGTCCGCGGCCGGGACGGGGCCGACGACCGCGGCGAGCGCCGGGGGGCGGCGTTCCGGTGTGTCGTCCGGATCCGGGGTGCCATCCGGTGCGTCGTCCCCGAACTCCAGGAGGCGGATGGGCTCGCCTGCGACCCCGCGCAGGTTCGCGACCGCACGGGCGGCTTCCGGGGTGCGGCGCAGCACGGCGTAGGCGTAGACGATGTCGGTCTTGGCGGTCTGGTCGACGTCGGTCTTGACGTCGTTGCTCATCTCGGCGTCGAGGTCGGACTTGGCGTCGTTGTCGATCTCGGCGTTGATCTCGGCGTCGAGGTCGATGTCAGCGTCGATGGCGGTCTTGATATCGGTGTCGGTCATGAGGCAGGACTCCTGTCGGCGGATCGCAGCGCGGCGATCTCCGCGCGCAGGCGTTCGTTCTCCTCGGCGAGGGAGCGGGCGGGATCTTCAGCGAGGGACCGCCGGTCCGGCTGCTCCGCGAGCGCCCCGTTCGGCGGCTGCTCCTCGCGGGACCGGTCCGCGGGCCTGGCCCGCGAGGAGAGGGACGGATCGTGTTCCCACCAGTCGATGCCCATCTCCTTCGCCTTGTCGACGGAGGCGACGACGAGCCGCAGCTTGATGGTGAGCAGCTCGATGTCGAGCAGGTTGATCCGGATGTCGCCCGCGATCACCACGCCCTTGTCGAGGACCCGTTCGAGGATGTCGGCGAGATTGGCGCCCTGGCCGCCCGGCCCCTGGTCGTACGGGGACGGAAAGCGGGGCGATCCGCCGAGTGCGCCTGCTACCGGTTGCGTCATGGTCATCGCCTCATGGTCGGGACGCTCGTCTCCAAGCGGTGATCTCGTCGAGTCGGTCCAGCAGTTCGTCCTCGCGGCGGTCGTACTCGTCCTCGTCGATACGTCCGTCCAGCAGTGCGCGTTCCAGTTCGGTGAGCGCCTGTTGGACGGGGGCCGGGTCGTAGTACTCCGCTTCGGCGGCGTCCCGTACCTGCTCGGCGACCCAGATGGTGGTGCGCAGGGGCGCGAGCGGGAGGGTGAGGATGCCGGTCAGCAGGCCCATGGGTCAGGCCGCGAAACTGTACGGGGGCAGGGGGCCGCGCAGCCGGAAGTCGTAGCCCTCGCCGAAGTCGCGCGCCAGCCGCTGTCCCGCTTCGGTGAACTCGTGGGCCTGGGCGCGTGCGACGAGGAACGAGACGTTGAGGAAGTCGTCCTTCGCCGGGGCGCCTTCGACCCTGGCGCGGGCCAGTGAGGACAGCTGCTGGACGACCTGTTCGGCCATCAGCCGCTGCCGGGCGTCGACCTGCCGGGCCAGCAGCTCGCCGAGGGCCACGCGATCCTCGTGGGTGCCGTTGCCGTCACGGGTGAGCTGGTTGAGACGGCGGGCCTCTTCGGACTCGCTCAGCACCTCGCGCAACAGGTCGTCCTGGGCGCGTGCGGCCTTCAGGTTGAACTCGGTGGTGCCGTGCAGTTCGGCGAGCCTGCGCGTGTATTCCTCGCTCTTCTCCTCCAGCGCTCTTCCGACGGTCGCACTGTCGGGGGCGAGCATCCCGAACCGCATGGGCAGGACCGCCCCGTCCGCCATCAGCCGCTCCTGCAGCTCCTGGTGGGCGGTGAGGTCACGGCGCTTGGGGCGCAGCTCGGGGGGTGCGGGGCTGACGACGGCGGCGAGCCCGCCGCGGACCACCGCGCTCAGGGAGCCGCCGATGCCGCCGACGGTCCGTAAGCCGTCGAGTCGCAGGGGATGGTCGGAGCCGGTGATGGCGTAGATGTACAGGGGCGAGTCCGGCGCCGGCTCCGAGGCTGCTTGTTCCGCCGGCGACGGGTTCGTCGGGACGTCGCTCACCGCTCCTCCTCCTTCTCCCCCTTCTCCTTGTTGCTCACCGCTTCTTCTCCTCCTCGTCGTCGCCGCCGAAGAGGTCGCCGATCGCGTCGACTGCGCCGTCGACGGCTCCGCTGATCGCGCCGCCGGTCGTGCCCCTGGCTCCGCTCTCGACCATGTCGCCGACGATGTCGGTGAGCCGGGCGGGCGCCTTGCGGCCCGCCTCCAGGTCGAGACGGTTGCAGGCCTCGGCGAAGCGCAGATACGTGTCCACGCTGGCGATGACGATGCGTATGTCGATCTTGATCAGCTCGATGCCGACGATCGAGACGCGGATGAACACGTCGATGACGAGTCCGCGGTCCAGGATGAGTTCGAGAATGTCGTAGAGCCCGGCGGTCCCCGAACCGCTGGAACTGGAGGCGGCAACGGGTTGCGTTCCGCTTGCTTGGGTCATGACGGTCACGGGTTCGGGTTCCCTTCGCTGTGCTCCGTACGGGGCCGTTCCACTGGTACGTACGGGAGCCGCAGTGGCCGTGTTCACGGGCGAGGCCGAAAACCGCCGCCGGAAAGCGGGAGTTGGAGCAGAGGCAGGTCGGGGTCTCAGCGCTCCCGGTCGAGCTGGCCGCGGGCGTAGCGGCGCACCCGTTCGTAGCCGAGGAGTTGGCCCCGCACGTCCAGCGTGACCCGGTAGGTGGCCATGACGGTCATGGTGTCGGGGACCCGTACCAGCTCCACGACCTCCACGTCGGCCGTCCAGCCGTCCTGCGCCGGCCGGAGGGCGGAGACGGAATCCGGGTCGGTGCCGAGCAGCTCGGCGAGCTGAACCGCCGCGCCGCGCATGGCCTGAGCGGCCGTCACACGCCCGGAGCCCCCTGCCGTGTCGGGGGTCTTCGGTGCGTCGGGGTCGTTCGATTCGGTGCTTGTCATGCCCCTACCGTGCCAAGTCCGCGGCCCGTGTGGGGAGAGGATCGGCCGAAGATCCTGTGCGGGTCGGCTGACCACCAGGAGCCAGAACAGTTCTGAGACGGCCTTCACCCTCGCCGCAAGCGGCGGAGCGCTGACGTCCTGACCTACGATCGCCCGATGACCATCCGCTGGACGTACGCCTTCGTCGACCGTCCCGCCGAGGCCTTCGGCCGGGCCTGTGACTTCTGGACGGCGGTCACCAGGACACGCCTGTCGCCGCCCCGGGGCGAGCGGGCCGAGTTCGTGACCCTGCTGCCGGAGGACGGCGCCGACGCCTGCGTGAAGGCACAGGGCGTCGCGTCGGGTGGCGGGGGCGCACATCTGGACCTGTGCCCCGAGGACGTTCCCGCGCTGGTGGAGTCGGCGCTGCGGCTGGGGGCGGAGATGGTCTCCGACAACCCGGGCTGGGCCGTACTGCGCTCCCCCGGCGGCCAGTTGTTCTGCGTGGTGCCCTGGCACGGCGAGTCGGCCCGGCCGCCGGTGACCGAGGGCCCCGACGGCTCGACGAACCGCCTCGACCAGGTGTGCGTCGACCTGGCCCCGCCGGCGTACGACCGTGACGTGGCGTTCTGGCCCGCGCTCACCGGCTGGGACGCGCACCCGGGCTCGCGCCCGGAGTTCCACATCGTCCAGTCCCCCGCCGGCCTCCCCGTACGCATCCTCCTCCAGCGCCTCGACGAGGACCGCCCCACCGCCGCCCACCTCGACCTGTCCTGCTCGGACATCGAGGCGACCCGTGCCTGGCACGAGACGCTGGGCGCCTCGTTCGTGAGCCGCGGCGCCCGGTGGACGGTGATGCGGGACCCGGCGGGCGGCACGTACTGCCTGACGGGCCGGGATCCCGTGACCGGAGGCCTGCCCGCCTAGCTCACGCCCGCCCCCAGGGCTCCACCGAGATCACCGCGTCCGCCGGTATCGGCCCGTAGATGTGCGGGAACTCCTCGCCGCCCGGCTCCGGGGCCTCGTACTTCAACGGCACGCCGAGCTGTTCGGGGTCGATGACCAGGACCACGAGGTCGTCGGGGCCCTCGTACGAGCCGTACAGGAAGGCTGCGATGCGCGGGAGTTGGGCGCGGGTCGAGCAATGGATGAAGCCCTCCTCCTGGAGGGTGCGACCGCGCGTCGACATCTCGTACGTGCCGGTCTTGCGGGCCGCGTCCCAGAGGGAGCGTTCAGTGATGTGCAGAAGTTCGGGCATGGGCGACACGCTAAGTGATGTCCTGGAGGCGGGCCGCGCGGGCCCGGAGGTAGCGCTGTTCGGGGAGACTCAGGGTCTTGGCGGCGGCCGACTCGTAGGCGGCGCGGGCCGCCTCCGGGTCACCGGCGCGTTCCAGGAGGTGGGCGCGGACCGCGTCGAGGCGATGGCCTGCCGTCAACTCCGGTGCGAGCGCGTTCAGTTCGGCCAGACCGGCCTTCGGTCCGTGGACCATCGCGACGGCCACGGCACGGTTGAGGCGTTCGACGGGGCTGGGGACGAGGTGGACGAGGACGTCGTAGAGGCCGAGGATCTCGTGCCAGTCGGTGCTGTCGGGCGAGTCCGCCTCGTCGTGGACGGCGGCGATCGCGGCCCTCAACTGGTAGGGCCCCGGGCGGCGTTGGGACAGGGCCCGGGTCACCAGGGCCACGCCCTCCTCGATCGCCGCCTTGTCCCACAGCCCGCGGTCCTGCTCGTCGAGGGGGACCAGTTCACCGTGCGGGCCGGTGCGCGCGGCGCGACGGGCGTCGGTGAGGAGCATCAGGGCCAGCAGGCCGGTCACCTCGCAGTCGCCGGGCAGCAGGCGGTGCACCGTACGGGCCAGCCGGATGGCCTCGCCCGCGAGTTCGGCCCGCTGGAGGGAGGCTCCGGAGGTGGCCGTGTAGCCCTCGTTGAAGATCAGGTAGAGCGTGTGGAGGACGGCGGGCAGCCGCTCCTCCCAGTGGTCGGGGCGGCCGAAACGCGTGCCCTTCACCCGCTGCTTGGCCCGGCTGATCCGCTGCGCCATCGTCGCCTCGGGCACCAGATGCGCGCGGGCGATCTCGGCCGTCGTCAGACCGCCGACGGCCCGGAGCGTCAGCGCGATCTGGGCGGGCGGCGGCAGATCCGGGTGGCAGCAGAGGAAGAGCAGGGTGAGCGTGTCGTCCTCGGAGGGCGCGCGGTCGGGCCCGGGCGGCGGCGCGGTGAAGGCGTCGCGCGGTGTGAGCGCCGCCGCCTTCTCCTCACGCAGCCGCCGCGCCTGATCACTGCGCAGCGCGTCCGTGAGCCGCCGCGAGGCGACCTTGATCAACCAGCCTCGCGGGTTGTCCGGCACCCCCGACTCGGGCCACTGCCCGGCCGCGGCCAGCAGCGCCTCCTGTACGGCGTCCTCGGCGGCGTCGAAGTGCCCGTACCGGCGGACGAGCGCGCCGAGGACCTGCGGCGCGTGCAGGCGCAGCAGGTCCTCGACCTCGGTCGTACGTCTCAAGCGTCTCCCATGCTCACGCATCGCCTCCGTCGTCGCCGAGCGGCCGGATGACGACGGGGTATTCGTTCGCGCCCTCGGGGACGGGGCACTGGATGACGCGCTCGGCGATCTCCGTGACCCGCTCCAGGCTCGCGCACTCCAGGAGCCAGTATCCGGCGATCACTTCCTTGGTCTCGCCGTACGGCCCGTCGGTGATCACGGGCTTGCCGTCCGGGCCCTTGCCGACCAGGCGGGTCTGGGCCGGCTCGGCCAGCCCCTGAGCGTCGATGAACTCACCGGACTCGGCGAGGTCGTCGTTGATCGCCCCCATGTGCGCGTACATGGCCTGAATGTCTTCCTTGCTCCAGACCGGGACACCGGCGGTGGGCTTGCCCGCCTGGGCCTCGTAGTCCGCCTGCGTGCCCTGCACCATCACCAGGTACTTCATGAGTCCGCTCCTTCGGCTCGGGCCGCCCGTGGTGGGCGGTTCTCACAGGGGACGTCGGAGCCGGGCCGCGCTTCTCTACACACTCGCGGAAGTTTTTTCAGGCTCGCGGGAAGAGCGTCAGGAGTCCCGATCCTCGACCCTGTCGACCGCCGGTCCGGACTCCGCCGTGACGACGGGCTGCGGCTCGGCCTCTTCCGCCTTTTCCACCTCTGCCGCCGCGTACGCCTGGCACTCGGGGTTCTTGCACGGGCCGGGACGCCACAGGGGCACGAACACGCCCAGGGTCTTGTGGCGGCGCACGACCTGCTCGACGGGGTGGCCGCAAACGGGACAGACGTACTCATCACTGGCCATGTCTCCAGGGTATTGCGGGACGGGCCAAGCCGACAGACGAGCGACGTGCCCGCGTCAGCGCCTGCGCTGGTACGTGCGGACGAGCACGCCGTTCTTGAAGGTGCGCACCGTGCCGAGCGTGAACTCGGTGAGCGCGAAGGCGGAGCCGAACATCGGCGTACCGGGGCACCCTCCGTCAGGCGCGCGGGGCCGGATCGCGCCACATCGGCCACATGGGCGGACCGTCGGGCAGGTCGAGGGTGCGGTCCATGGAGGTGAAGCCGAGGCGTTCGTACAGGGTGCGGCTGCGGGCGCTGCTCGCCTCCAGGTACGCGGGCAGGTGCTCGCGGTCACAGCGGTCGAGCACGTGCTGGATGAGCGCCGTACCGAGGCCCTCGCCCTGCCGTTCCGGAGATACGGCGATCATCCACAGGTACTCGTGGGCCGTGCCCGACGGGTGCACCTGGGCCGTCAACTGGGCGATCTGCTCGATCCGTTCGTTGTCCGGATCGACGGCCTCACGTATCTGCGCAGGCCCGTCCTCGTCCTCCTCATGAGCCTCCGCGGGCACCGACAGCCACAGCGCACAGGCCGAACCGTCCTCGGTGACATCCACGTAGCCCGCTTCGAGCACGATGCCGAGGAAGGCTCCCATCAACAGGGGATGCGTACGGCGACGATCCTCGGCGTCGGGAAAGACCCAGCTGCTCACCGGGTCGTTCTGAAAAGCGTCGTCCAGAAGCCGCGTCACGGCCTCCCGATCGCCTTCCCCGGCTCTGCGAATCGCCACGCCCATGCCCGATACCTCCGCCTCAACCACCCGTCGTCAACTGGCGGTTGCAGCCTATGCGAGCCGCATCGACATCATCACTCGCAGGGGTGGCCCGAAGGGGCAGGGGTGGATCTTTGACAAAGAGGGACGGCATAGGACTTGTCGGGCTGGGCAGCCGCCGACCGGGTCCACGGACATTTCCGGCCGGGAACACCAAGATCGAGCCAGGCGTTGGACCAGCGACGGACGAACGACGAGGAGACAGCAATGGCAGGCTTCCTGGACCGCGCCAAGGAACAAGCACAGCGCGGCCTCACGCAGGGCAAGCACAAGATCGACGAAGTGCAGGCGCAGCGAGCGGGCGGCGACCTGCTCAAGAGTCTCGGCGCGGCCTACTACGCCGAGCGGCACGGCACCGGCTCCCCCGACGCGACACAGCGCGCCCTCCAGGCCCTGGAGAGCCACATCGCGACGCACGGCGACGGAGTGCTGCGCTCCTGACGCGACCCGCCCGTACCGCCGGCCAAGGACCACCGGCAAGGACCGCCGATCACCGAGTGCTGATCACCCCTCACCGATCAAGCCGACCGAATCGGCTCGCACAGTGTGCGAACAAGTGGTCCCCGCCGTGGAGTTCCGGGTAAAAGCGGCGGTACGAGGCGGTCGCGATGGGTGGCCGTCGCGCCCCCCATGTAAGGAGGCGGTCATGGCCTCACCCATGTCCGCGGGCAGATTCCTGGAGCGGCTGCGGGACGAAGGTTGCACCGTCGTCGAAGTAGGCGACTGGGAGCATCACAACCGCAATCACAAGGGCCCTTGGGGCCCCGTCCACGGCGTGATGATCCACCACACGGTGACATCGGGCAGCAAGCGGACGGTGGAGATCTGCCGCAAGGGCTACAGCGGCCTGCCGGGCCCGCTGTGCCACGGCGTCATCACCAAGGACGGCCGAGTCCACCTCGTCGGCTACGGCCGCGCCAACCACGCCGGGTACGGCGACGACGACGTACTGCGCGCGGTCATCGCCGAGAGGGGCCTCCCGCGGGACAACGAGGCGAACACCGACGGCAACCGCTACTTCTACGGCTTCGAGTGCGAGAACCTCGGCGACGGCGAGGATCCCTGGCCCGCGGCCCAGCTGGAGGCGATCGAGCGGGCCGCGGCGGCGATCTGCCGCCACCACGGCTGGACGGAACGCTCGGTGATCGGCCACCTCGAATGGCAGCCGGGCAAGGTCGACCCGCGCGGCTTCACCATGGCCTCCATGCGGAGGCGCATCCGCGACCGCCTGAAGTGACGTACGGGGCGTAAGGGCACAGGCGTACGGGCGTCCGACGACGCCGCCCCGGACACCTGTCCGACAATGGTCGTGTGGCCAGCCCAGACGACTCAGACGACCCGGACAACCCGGTGGCCCTCAAGGGTTCCGACGCCCCCCACATCCCCGAAGCGCTCGACCCCGCCGTCCTGCGGCCGCGACTGCCGTCGCCGCTGCGGGACGTCGCGGACGAGCGCTTCGCGCGTCACGGCGTACGGCTGCTGCTCAAGCGGGACGACCTGATCCACCCGGACCTGGTGGGCAACAAGTGGCGCAAACTGGCCCCGAACCTGCGCGCCGCGGCGGGCCGTACGGTCCTCACCTTCGGCGGTGCGTACTCGAACCACCTGCGCGCCACCGCCGCCGCGGGCCGCCTCCTGGGCCTGCCCACCATCGGCGTGATCCGCGGCCAGGAGCTGGCCGAACGTCCCCTCAACCCCTCCCTCGCCCGGTGCGCGTCCGACGGTATGCGGCTGCGCTTCATCGACAGATCGACCTACCGTCACAAGAGCGAGCCGGAAACGCTGGCCGCCATCCTCCGGGAGGCCGGCGCCGAGGACGCGTACGTCGTCCCCGAGGGCGGCAGCAACTCCCTTGCCGTACGCGGCTGCCACGCCCTCGGCGAGGAGCTGCGCGGCCACGCCGACGTCATCGCGCTCGCCTGCGGCACCGGCGGCACACTCGCGGGCCTGGCAGCGGGACTCAGCCCCGCTCAGCGCGCCCTGGGTATCCCCGTCCTCAAGGGCGGCTTCCTCGACGCGGACATACGCACCCTCCAGCACCAGTCCTTCGGCGGCCCTCGCGGCAACTGGTCCCTCGACGACCGCTTCCACTGCGGCGGTTACGCCCGCACCACCCCCGAACTCGACGCCTTCGCCACCGACTTCGAGCAGCGCCACGGTCTGCCCGTCGAGCGCCTCTATGTCGCGAAGATGCTGTACGGACTGCTGGCCCTCACGGAGGAAGGGGCCTTCCCCCGCGGGACGAGGCTCGCGGCCGTGATCACAGGAGCGCCGCTCACCCGGTCGTAAGTCCGTTCACCCGGTCACCACCGGGGCAGCTTCCGCTCGTACTCCGGCTGGAACCGCTGCATGTAGCCCGTGTCGTCGCGGTCCTTGATCCCCGAGTCGACGTAGCGGCGGTGTGCCCGCTCCAGGGCTTCCGGGTCGAGTTCGACGCCGAGACCGGGACCGGTGGGGACCTTGACGCAGCCGTCGCTCAGTTCCAGGGCGCCCGGGACGATGATGTCGTCGGCCGAGTTCCAGGGGTAGTGGGTGTCGCAGGAGGTGTCGAGGTTGGGGATGGCCGCGGCGACATGGGTCATGGCGGCGAGGCTGATACCCAGGTGCGAGTTGGAGTGCATGGACAGGCCGAGTCCGAAGGCCTCGCAGACGGCGGCGAGTTCGCGGGTGCGGCGCAGGCCGCCCCAGTAGTGGTGGTCGGTGAGCAGGACCTGGATCGCGCCCTGCTCGATGGCGGGGCGCAGATGCTCCCAGGCGATGACGCACATGTTGGTGGCCAACGGCATGGGGGCGCTTCGCGCGACCTCGGCCATGCCGGGGATGGTCGGGGTGGGGTCCTCCAGGTATTCGAGGACGCCGTCCAGTTCCCGGGCGACGTGGCGCGAAGTCTCCACGGTCCACGCCGTGTTGGGGTCGAGGCGGAGCGGCCGGCCGGGGAAGGCCTCGGCGAGGGCGCGGATCGCGGCGATCTCCTCGTCGGGCGGGAAGACACCGCCCTTGAGCTTGAAGGAACGGAAGCCGTACCGCTCCTGCATCAGCCGGGCCTGCTCGACGATGCCGGCCGGATCGAGTGCCTCGCCCCAGTCGTCACCGATGGCCGGGCGGCCGTCGAGGGCGGGATGTCCGGCCCACTTGTAGAACAGGTACGCGGCGAAGGGGACGGCGTCGCGGACGGTGCCCCCGAGCAGGTCGGAGACGGAACGACCGGTCAGCTTGCCCTGCGCGTCGAGGCAGGCGACCTCGACGGCGGAGGTGGTCCAGCCGCGTTCGTGGGAGCTGGGGACGGTCGGCAGCAGCGCGGCGTCGATCGCGGCGGCGATGGCGGTGGTGTCGAAGACGTCCATGCCGGGGACGACACGGGCGGCAGTCCGGAGCCGTTCGAGGCGGTCGGTGCCGCCCGGAGACTCGCCCAGGCCGACGGTGGTGCCGTCCTCCAGGACGAGTTGCAGGACGCAGCGCAGGGCGAGCGGCTCGTGCACCCCGCTGGAGTTGAGGAGCGGCGGGTCGCTGAACGCGATGGGCGTGATGGCCAGTTCGCGGATCCGGGTGCCGAGGGTCATGCCTTTACCGCCTCCAGGCCGTGGTCGATCAACTGCGTGAGCCGGGCAAGGTGCTCCGGCGTGGGGTCGAGCAGCGGGGGCCGTACGCCGCCGACGTCCAGCCCCCGGATCCGTACCCCTGCCTTGACCAGCGAGACCGCGTATCCGGGCACCTCGTCGCGGAGCTCGACGAGTGGGGCGTAGAACTCGGTGAGGAGGGTGGCGACCAGGGTCTGGTCGCCCTGTGCCAGGGCCTGGTGGAAGGCCAGCGCGATCTCCGGGGCGAAGGCGAAGACGGCCGAGGAGTAGAGCTCGACTCCGATGCCCTGGTAGGCCGGTACGGTCATCTCGGCCGTCGGCAGGCCGTTGAAGAACTGGAAGTCGCCGCTGTCGGGCAGGGCGCGCACCGCGCGCACGATGCGGTGCATCAGCTCGATGTCGCCGATGCCGTCCTTGAGGCCGATCACCCCGGGCAGGGCGGCGATTGCGGCCGCGGTCGGGGCGGTGAGCCGGGCGGTGCCGCGCTGGTAGAAGACGACGGGCAGCGTGGTGGCAGCGGTCACGGTTTCGACGTAGCGCAGCAGGCCTTCCTGCGGGGCCGTCACCAGGTACGGGGGAAGCAGCAGGATGCCGTCGGCGCCGGCCCGCTCGATGCGGGCCACCTGGTCGAGGACCGTGGGGACCGGCCCGCCGGCCGCGGACAGGACGGGGACGCGGCCCGCGGTCGTCTCGACGGCCACGCGTGTCGCGCGTTCGATCTCCTCCGGCGACAGCGCGTGGAACTCGCCGGTGCCGCAGGCGACGAAGACACCGCCCGCTCCGGCGCGTACGCCGGAGTCGATGTGCTGGGCGAGCAGCTCCCCGGCCAGGGCCCCGTCCGTGCCGAACGGGGTGACCGGGAAGAACTGCACGCCTTTGAGCTTGGGGAACTTCATCTCTTCCTCTGGGAGTGGGGCCTGGCCCTTGGTGGCGCCGGTGAGAGTCGGGCCTAGCCCTTGGTGGCGCCGGCCGTGATGCCGCTGACCAGCGAGCGCTGGAGCAGCAGGTAGACGACGAGGCTGGGTACGAGTGCGATGACGGAACCGGCCAAGACCACGCCCGAGCCGATCTCGGGGTCGTTGCGGAGGACGGACAGAGCGACGGTGACGGTGTAGTCGGTGGGGTCCTTGGCGGCGATCAGCGGCAGCAGGTACTGGTCCCAGATCATGATGAAGCCGAGCACCCCGGCGACGCCGAGTGCGGGCTTGCACAGCGGCAGCACGATCTGCCACAGCATCCGGAACTCGCCGACGCCGTCGATCCGCGCGGCCTCCTCGATCTCCGTCGGTATCTCCCGCATGAACTCGGCCAGCAGCATCACCGAGAAACCCCAGGCGCCGACCGGCAGGATCACGCCGAAGGCGGTGCCCTTCAGGTCGATGCCGACCACCGGCACATCGCCCAGGACGAGCGAGAGCGGGATGGCGATGACCTCTTCGGGGAGCATCATCGTCAGCATGAAGAGGGTCATGACGAGGGCCTGTCCGCGGAACCTGTGCCGGGCCAGCGCGTAGGCCGCCAGCACGGACACGGTCAGCTGGAGCAGGAGCCCGCCGCCCGCGATCACGAGGGAGTTCGTGAAGTAGTCCCAGATGCCCCTGTCGCCCGCCACCCGCATGTTGGTGAGCGTGGCGTGGTGCGGATAGAACGACAGCACCGAGCCCCGCGCGTTCTCGTCGAAGGCGCCGGAGATGATCGTCAGGAATGGCGCCGCGAAGACGGCGAGGGCGAGCAGACAGAGCAGGATCCGCAGCGCCATGCCGAGGCCGGGCCGGTCGCTCCAGCCGAGCGCGGTGTCGAACCGCGCGGGCGTGCTGTGGCGGGGTTCCTTGGCGGTACGTCGTACGGAAGGCCGAGCGGCGGCCGGGGCGGG
>NZ_BMPQ01000002.1:545070-641988 GCF_014647675.1 Streptomyces flaveus
CGTGCGGAGCCGATAGACCGTCACCGTGAGCAGCAACGTCACGGCGAGCAGCAGGGCGGAGGCAGCGGAGGCGCCGCCGATGTCGTTGCGGGTGAAGCCGAGGGTGTAGGCGCGGGTCATCCAGACCTCGGTGGAGCCGGCCGGGCCGCCGCCGGTGAGGACGTACACCTCGGTGAAGACGCGCAGGCTGCGGATCACGGCGAGCGTGACGACGATGGCGAGCGCGGGGCGGATGGCGGGCAGGGTGACATGGCGCAGCCGCTGCCAGAGTGAGACGCCGTCCATCGCGGCGGCCTCGTACAGCGTCCGGTCGACGCCCGCGAGACCGGCGAGGATGATCACCATGTTGTACGGAGCGCCGATCCAGACGCCCATGGCCATCACGGACCACAGGGCGGTGTCGGGGTTGTCCAGGAAGGGCACAGGGCCGAAGCCCACCACACCCAGCACGCTGTTGAGGAAGCCGTCGGAGGTGGGGTAGTACAGCAGCCGCCACATCTCGCCGACCACGGCCGTCGCGGTGACGACGGGCAGGAAGACGGCGGTACGGAGGAACTTCAGGGAGCGGGTCTGGCCTTCGAGCAGCAGAGCGAGCACGAAGCCGACGAGGATCGCGCCGGCCGCCTGACCGATGCCCAGGATCAGGGTGTTGTTGATGGCGTCCAGGAAGCGGTGGTCGGTCAGGACCCGGGTGTAGTTGTCGAGGCCGACCCACTTGTCGCCGAGGAAGGGCCGTACTTCGAAGAGGCTGAGCCAGAGGCCCTTGCCCATCGGGACGAACTTGAAGACGAGGGCGAGGAGGAGACCGGGGGCGAGGAACAGCCAGGGGAGCGCGGCCCGCCGATAGCCGCCCCGGCGACGGGACTTGGGCGCCTCGGACTTGGGCCCTGGGGACTTGGGTACGCCCGCGGGGGTCAGGGTTGCGGTCATGAGATCAGGTCCTGGTCCTTGAGATCACCGGTCAGCGTCTCGTTGAGCTCCTGCAGACCGGCGCGGACGTCGCTGCCGCAGTAGGTGAACACCGCGTTGAGGCTGTCGGCGGTGTCCTGCCTGATCGGGGCGAAGTCCAGAGCGGCGGGGAACTGCTTCGAGGCGTCGCGGTACGCCTGCTGCACGGTGGCCCAGCGTTCGTCGTCCCGTACCTGCGCCGCGTCGAGCGTGGTGTTGACGGGGATGCGGACGACGGGCTGGTTCTCACCGGTCATCGCGAGCTGCTGCGCCTCGGGCGTGATGAGGAACTCGGCGAGGGCCTTCTCCTGCTCGGCCTTGCCGGTCTTCGCGCCGAAGTAGATGTTCTCGCCCTCGGCCAGCGCGGTGGCGCCGTCGGGGCCTGCCGGGGCCTGGACGACTTCGTACTTGTCCTTGCCGGGCGTCGCGTCGAAGGTGGCGATGTTGTACGGGCCGGTGAGGTACATCCCGGCGGTGCCGTCCTGGAAGTTGGTGGCGTTGCCCGTGGTGGAGGTCAGGGCGCTGGGCTGGACGATGTTCTTCGCGCCGCAGAAGAGGTTGTCCTTCAGCCAGGACACGGTGCGTACGGCGGCTTCCGAGTCGGCGACCGCGCGGTACTTGCCAACGTTGTCAGGGTCGGGCTCGACGAGTGAGGCGCCGCCCTGCCAGAGGAAGGTGGCGGCCCACCAGGCGGCGTACCCGTTCTGGGCACTGCCGGGGACGACCATGCCGTACGTGTCGTTCTTGCCGTTGCCGTCCGGGTCACGGGTGGCGAATGCCTTGGCGAGGGTGAGCAGGTCCTGCCAGGTCCTGGGCTGCGGAAGGCCGACCTTTTCGCGCCAGTCCTTGCGGACCATGAGGGTCATGGCCTGGCGGGAGTACGGGATTCCGTACGTACGCCCGTCGAGTCCTCGAGCCGTGCCCCAGGTCTCGCCGTCGATCTGCTCGTGGCCGGCTATCGCGTCGGGGTCGATGGGCTTCAGCAGGCCCTGGCGCTGGTAACTGCCCAGCGAGCCGCTGTCGTTGATCATGACGTCGGGCAGGTCCTTGATGGAGGCGCGACTCTGGAGTTGCTGATCGAAGTTGACGATCGGCTGGAAGTCGACCTTGATGCCGGTCTTCTTGGTGAAGGCGGCGAAGACCCGTTCGTAGGTGGCGGCGGCGTCCGGATTGCTCCGGGTCCAGACCTCCAGGGTGTTCGGATCACCGGAGTCCGCGGTGTCCGATCCGGATCCGCAGGCGGCGGCCGAGAAGACGAGTGCCGTGGCGGCGAGTGTGGCGGCTGTGCGGCGGCCCCGTTGCTGTCGCTGAGCCATGCGCCACCTCCATTCACATACGCGAAAGCGATTCATGAATCTAAAAGGTTGCTGCAACGTAGAATGGTTTCGGCCACGTGTCAAGGAATGTACGGTTCCGTATCAGCCGCCAATTCAGCCGTCACCACTGGCCGCACATCTCGGGAGGAGCGCACATGTCCGCCGTCGCGGAGGAGCCGAGGATGGTGAAGTCGGCGCAACGAGCCCTGGTGGTCCTGGAGGTGCTGGCCGACGCGAAGGGGCTCATCCCCGTCACCGAGCTGCACCGGCGCACCGGCTTTCCGCGCTCCAGCCTGCACCAGCTGCTGCACACGATGATCGCGATGCACTGGGTCGAGCCGTCCGCCGACGGTACGTCGGTCCGGCTGGCCAGCAGGGCGCTGCTCGTCGGCACCTCGTACCTCGATGCCGACCAGGCGTTGCCGTACGCCGTCCACACCCTGGAGGAGATCCGCGAGGACACCGGCTACACCGTGCACTACGCCCGGCTGGACGGCTCCCATGTCCTCTACCTCGCGACCCGCGAGACCACCGAACCGCACCGGGCCACTTCACGCGTGGGCCGCCGCCTCCCCGCGTACGCCACAGCCCTCGGCAAGGCCCTGCTCGCCGAACTGACGGCGGCCGAGGCGGACGCCCTGCTGCCGTCGGGCCCCCTCACCGCCCTCACCGAACGCACGGTCACCGACCGGGACACCTTCGCCCGCGAACTGCGGGAGACCCGGGAGCGCGGGTACGCCGTCGAACACGAGCAGAACACCCGGGGCATCGGCTGCGTCAGCGTCACCGTCCCCTACCGCATCCCGGCCACCGACGCGATCAGCTGCTCCATGCCCCTCGCCGACGCCGAAACCGCCGAGGCGACGGCCAAGGTCGCCACGGTCCTCCAGGAGCACGCCCAGCGCCTGGCGACCCGGCTGCGCGCGGAGGGCATCCGCTGACCGGCACCCGAGGGCTCCCTCAGGTCGCCGACTCCCGGTAGGCAGCCGCCTCCTCCAGATCCAGCCGCCGCAGCAGCGTCCGCAGCATCTCGTCGTCGATGAAGCGAGCGTCGCGCAGCTTCACGAACACCTCCCGCTCGGCGCCGATCATCTCGCGCGCCAGGCGGCGGTACGTGTCGTCCACGGTCTCCCCGGTCACGGGGTTCACCGAGCCGAGCCGCTCCCACACCGCGTTGCGGCGCCGCTCCAGAACCGAGCGGAGGCGCTCTTCGAGCGGGGGCGGCAGGGCGTTGCGCTCGTCCGCGAGGAGTTCGTCCAGGTGCCGCTCGGCGGCCCGGGACGCCTGCGCCTGGGCGTTCGCCTCCGCGAGCGTCTCCGCCTGCACGTCGCGCCCGGGCAGCTTCAGCATCCTGATCAGCGGGGGCAGCGAAAGGCCCTGCACGACCAGCGTCCCGATGACCGTCGTGAAGGTCAGGAACAGGATGAGGTTACGTCCGGGAAAGTCCTCGCCGCCGTGCATCGTCAGCGGGATCGAGAACGCGATGGCGAGCGAGACGACACCCCGCATCCCGGCCCAGCCGACGACGAACGGCCCCTTCCAGCTGGGGTTCTCCTCCCGCTTCCGGATCCGCGGGGACAGCATGCGCGGCAGGAAGGTCGCCGGATACACCCACACGAACCGGGCGGCGACGACCACCAGGAAGAGGGCCACCGCGTACCAGGCGGCGCTGACACCCTCGTACTCCCCGAGCCCTCTCAGGACGACGGGCAGTTGCAGGCCGATCAGTGCGAAGACCGCCGACTCCAGGACGAACGCGACCATCTTCCACACCGCCTCCTCCTGGAGCCGGGTGGCGAAGTCGACCTGCCAGGAGCGGTGCCCGAGATAGAGGGCGACGACGACCACGGCGAGCACTCCGGAGGCGTGCACCTGCTCGGCGACCGCGTACGCGAAGAAGGGGATCAGCAAGGAGAGGGTGTTCTGCAGCAGCGCCTCCTTCAGGTGCGTACGTAGCCAGTGGATCGGCACCATCAGCAGGAGCCCGATCCCGATGCCGCCGAGCGCCGCGATCAGGAACTCGCCGATGCCGCCCGCCCAGCTCGCGCCCTCCCCGACGGCGGCGGCGAGCGCCACCTTGAAAGCGGTGATCGCGGTCGCGTCGTTCACCAGGGACTCGCCCTGCAGGATCGTGGTGAGCCGCGAGGGCAGCCCGACCCGGCGCGCGACCGCCGTCGCCGCCACCGCGTCCGGCGGCGCCACCACCGCGCCGAGCACCAGGGCCGCGGTGAGCGGCAGGTCCGGCACGATCAGATACGCGGCCCAGCCGACGACGAGCGTCGCGAACAGCACGTACCCCACCGACAGCAGCGCCACGGGCCGTATGGACGCCCGCAGATCGAGATACGAGCTGTCCGTGGCCGCCGTGTACAGCAGCGGGGGCAGCAGCAGCGGCAGCACCACTTCGGGGTCGAGGGTGTACTCGGGCACCCAGGGGACGTACGAGACGGCCAGGCCCACCGTGACGAGCAGCAGGGGCGGCGGGACCGGGGTGCGGCGGGCCACACCGGCGATCGCGGCGCAGCCCGCGATCAGCAGAAGCAGGGGCATCACATGCATCGGTTCCGGCCCGCCTTCGTTCTTGAAATGTTTTCACCGCGCCCGTCGTAACCTGGCCATCATGAAACAGTGCACGCACACCGCCTCGCTGCCGCGTCCGGAACCCGGACCGCTGAGCGAGACCTGCCTCGAGTGCCGTGCCGCGGGTACGCACCCGGTGCAGCTCCGGCTGTGCCTGGACTGCGGTCACGTAGGCTGCTGCGACACATCGCCGATGCGGCACGCGACAGAGCACCACAAGGAGACGGGACATCCGATGATGCGCTCACTAGAGCCCGGTGAGAGCTGGCGATGGTGCTTCGTCGACCACGTCATCGTGTGACCCCGGATCCGTGAGATTCGACGGTCCGACGCCTGGGTACGTCAACCCGGCGCGCGTTCTTCCCAATTGGGCCCGCAGACCCCCTAGCCACTGTGCGTATAACTATGTTTACTATGAGTGACAACAACGGGGTTGGGGTCCCGGGGACAGAAAACCTGAGAGCGCGGTAGCGTCACCGCTGAACCACGTAGCGCGTTACCCCGAGGGGCGACCCTCGGTCCCCGATAGAGCTTGTACCACCTTGGAGGTGAGGGTGTCCCAGATCGCAGGCGAGCCCGCGACCCAGGACTTCGTGGAAGTCCGGCTGCCGGCTGCGGGTGCCTACCTGTCGGTGCTGCGTACGGCCACGGCCGGCCTCGCGGCGCGTTTGGACTTCACCCTCGACGAGATCGAGGACCTGCGCATCGCGGTCGACGAGGCGTGCGCGATTCTGCTGCAGCAGGCCGTGCCCGGTTCGGTACTCAGCTGTGTCTTCCGCCTGATCGACGACTCGCTGGAGGTGACGGTCTCGGCCCCGACCACCGACGGCCACGCCCCTTCGCGGGACACGTTCGCCTGGACCGTGCTGTCGGCCCTCGCGGGCAAGGTGTCCTCCTCGGTCGCCGACGACAAGACCGTTTCGATCAGCCTCTACAAACAGCGCGGCGCGGGACCCGGGCCGGCGTGAGGAACGGGGACGGGCCGGTGCGGGACGAAGAGCGCGGCACAAGGAAACTTCCCGCTGAGGGCGTCGGCAGCCCCAGCGGGCCCCGACGCATGGCGTCGGAGGGTGTCGACGGCATCCCCGAGCAGCAGGCCCGGCCGCATCCGGAGGACGACTCCTCGGCGGCCGGAGCCCCTCTGCTCGGGGGTCCAGGGGGATCTCCCGGGACGGAGTCTGGGGGATCGCCCCCGGAAGGGCGGCTGCGGGTGACGGGCGGGACTATGAGCGAGCAGCACGAGCGACACTCCGGTAACGGCACCGAGGGCGCCTCGGTCGTACAGCACGTACGGCACGACCATCAGGACCGCAGCGGCGCGCGGGCCAAGTTCATCGAGCTGCGCATGCTGCCGGAGGGCAGCCCGGAGTACGCGGAGCTGCGCAACCAACTGGTCCGGATGCATCTCCCGCTCGTCGAGCATCTCGCGCGCCGCTTCCGCAACCGCGGCGAGCCGCTGGACGACCTCACGCAGGTCGCCACCATCGGCCTGATCAAGTCGGTCGACCGCTTCGACCCGGAGCGCGGCGTCGAGTTCTCCACGTACGCGACGCCGACGGTCGTCGGTGAGATCAAGCGACACTTCCGCGACAAGGGCTGGGCGGTGCGCGTCCCGCGCCGGCTCCAGGAGCTGCGCCTGTCGCTCACCACGGCCACCGCGGAGCTCTCGCAGCAGCACGGCCGCTCCCCCACCGTGCATGAGCTGGCCGAGAAGCTGGCCATCTCGGAGGAGGAGGTCCTGGAGGGCCTGGAGTCGGCCAACGCGTACTCCACGCTCTCCCTGGACGTTCCCGACACGGACGACGAGTCCCCGGCGGTCGCGGACACACTGGGCTCCGAGGACGAGGCCCTGGAGGGCGTCGAGTACCGCGAGTCCCTGAAACCGCTCCTGGAGGACCTGCCGCCGCGCGAGAAGCGGATCCTGCTGCTGCGCTTCTTCGCCAACATGACCCAGTCGCAGATCGCCCAGGAGGTCGGCATCTCCCAGATGCACGTCTCACGCCTCCTGGCCAGGACACTGGCCCAGCTGCGGGAGAAGCTGCTCGTCGAGGAGTAGGAACCGGTACGGGCTTGTTCTCGTACGAACCTGTTCTTGTACGGGCCTGAATGCGCCGGTTACTTCTGGTTCTGCACGTTCCCGGGTCCGCGGATCCCAAGGGCCCGGGTCGTCTCCGGGTTCAGCAGGAGCACCAGCGCCGCGACCGCGACGACGGCCAGGGCGATGCCGCCCGGGATGGCCAGACTGTCGGCCTGGAGGAGCGTCCAGGCCACCGGCAGCGCCATGATCTGCGTGATGATCGCGGGACCCCGGCTCCAGCTGCGCTGCTTGAGCAGACCGCGCGCGGCCAGCAGCGGCAGCAGCGCGAGCACGACCAGCGTGATCCCGCCCGTGACGGCCTGCTGCCGGTCGTCCGGGTCACCGGCCAGACCCATCACCAGGATGTAGACGCCTGCCGCGACCAGGGCGAGGCCCTCAAGGGCGGCCAGCGCCGCCGCGGCGGTCAGCCGTCCGGGGCGGGGGCCTGTCTCGGGGGCGTCCGGGGTGGGGGTCTTCGCAGAGCTCACACCTGAAGGGTAGCCCTCGGCCCCCTTCCCGCGGCTGCCCGATCCCCCTTCCCGATCCCCTCGGTATGGGCCGAGTACACCCAGGTAGGTACGCTGCATCGCATGCGTGCACTTCTTGTGGTCAATCCGGCAGCTACTACCACCAGCGCACGCACGCGTGACGTCTTGATCCACGCCCTGGCGAGCGAGATGAAACTCGAGGCGGTCACCACCGAGTACCGCGGGCACGCCCAGGACCTCGGCCGGCAGGCGGCGGAGAGCAAGGACATCGAGCTGGTCGTGGCCCTCGGCGGCGACGGCACGGTCAACGAGGTCGTGAACGGCCTGCTGCACCAGGGCCCCGCCCCCGACCGTCTGCCCCGCCTCGCCGTGGTCCCCGGCGGCTCGACCAACGTCTTCGCCCGCGCCCTGGGTCTGCCCAACGAACCCGTGGAGGCCACCGGCGCCCTGCTCGACGCGCTGCGCGAGAGCCGGGAACGTACGGTCGGCCTCGGTATCGCGGCCGGCACCGCGGGCACGGAGGACGAGGCGGTCCCGTCCCGCTGGTTCACGTTCTGCGCGGGCTTCGGCTTCGACGCGGGCGTCATAGGCCGGGTCGAGCAACAGCGCGAGCGCGGCAAGCGCTCCACGCACGCCCTTTATCTGCGCCAGGCGGTACGCCAGTTCCTGGACGAGCCCCATCGCCGGCACGGCATGATCACCTTGGAGCGGGCCGGTGAGGATCCGGTGTCCGATCTGGTGATGTCCATTGTCTGTAACACCTCTCCGTGGACGTATCTCGGCAATCGCCCGGTGTATGCGTCACCTAAGGCCTCGTTCGAAACTGGCCTGGACGTACTGGGTCTCAGCCGGATGTCCACGCCGGCGGTCGCCCGATATGCCACGCAGTTGCTCACTTCGTCCCCCGAGAAGGGCCCCCATGGCAAGCACGCCCTCTCCCTGCACGATCTGACGGACTTCACCTTGCATTCGAAGGTGCCACTCCCCCTTCAGATGGACGGCGACCATCTGGGGCTGCGTACGAGCGTGACGTTCACAGGCGTTCGCCGTGCACTGCGTGTGATTGTGTGAGCAGAAGGGGCTAAAGTCCTTTCACTCGAACGTTTAGGCCAGGGTCCACCCCATGGAAGTACGGCTGTGACCTAGTCGACACCGAGGAATCAAAAAAAACTTTCCAGAAGGGGTTGTATCCGCCGCTGAGGTTTGCGAGTCTCTACGTGGCGCTCGGGGCGGCCCGCAGAATCGGCCCCACAGAGAGCCAGAACCCCTCCTCACATCAAGGACGACGCCAGTCCATCTGGTAGTCGACCCTTCACTTGTTGAGGGATTCGTGAAAGCGTTCACATTCACAAGCAACCTGTATGTAATACCAAGGAGAGGTAGCAGCCATGGACTGGCGTCACAACGCCGTTTGCCGCGAGGAAGACCCCGAGCTCTTCTTCCCCATCGGCAACACCGGTCCTGCGCTGCTGCAGATCGAGGAAGCCAAGGCCGTCTGCCGCCGCTGCCCCGTCATGGAGCAGTGCCTGCAGTGGGCGCTCGAGTCCGGCCAGGACTCCGGCGTCTGGGGTGGTCTCAGCGAGGACGAGCGCCGCGCCATGAAGCGCCGCGCCGCCCGCAACCGGGCCCGTCAGGCCTCCGCCTGACAACCCACCCCGCAACAGCCTGAGCTTGGCGGCGCGTACGGCGAGTACGCATCTCCCGCCCCCGAGCCGCAGCGCGCAGTACCCCGCCGATGCGCAAGCGCATAGCACACGAGCACTGGCCCCGGATCACTCAGTGATCCGGGGCTCATTGCTGTGTGTGACCACTGGTGCGACTTCTGCGTCCTACCTCCTGGTCCTACCTCCTGCGTCCGCGTGCGTTACTTACGCACCCGCACCGGGATGTCCAGGATCACCTGCGTACCGCGCTCGGGTGCCGGGACCATGTCGAACGTACCGCCCAACTCGCCCTCCACCAGGGTCCGTACGATCTGCAGGCCGAGATTGCCCGAGCGCTGCGGGTCGAAGCCCTGCGGGAGGCCGATGCCGTCGTCCTGGACGGTGACCAGGAGCCGGGTCTCCGCGGTGGTGCCGCCGCGGACCGCCGAGACCTCGACGGTGCCGCGGTCGCCCTCGCGGAAGCCGTGCTCGAGCGCGTTCTGCAGAATTTCCGTGAGGACCATGGAGAGCGGGGTGGCGACCTCGGCGTCGAGGATGCCGAAGCGGCCGGTGCGCCGGCCCGTGACCTTGCCCGGCGAGATCTCGGCCACCATGGCGAGTACGCGGTCGGCGATCTCGTCGAACTCGACGCGCTCGTCCAGGTTCTGAGAGAGCGTCTCGTGCACGATCGCGATCGAGCCGACACGGCGTACGGCCTCTTCGAGGGCTTCGCGGCCCGTGTCGGAGTCGATACGGCGGGCCTGGAGCCGCAGCAGGGCCGCGACCGTCTGGAGGTTGTTCTTCACCCGGTGGTGGATCTCCCGGATGGTCGCGTCCTTCGTGATCAACTCGCGCTCGCGGCGGCGGAGTTCGGTGACATCCCGCAGGAGTACGAGGGAACCGACCCGGGTGCCCTTGGGTTTGAGCGGGATCGCGCGGAGCTGGATCACGCCGTCGTCGCTCTCGATCTCGAACTCGCGGGGCGCCCAGCCGCTGGCGACCTTGGCCAGGGCCTCGTCCACCGGGCCCCGGGACGGGGCGAGTTCGGAGGTGGTCCTGCCGAGGTGGTGGCCGACGAGGTCGGAGGCGAGGCCCAGGCGGTGGTACGCCGACAGCGCGTTCGGCGACGCGTACTGGACGACGCCGTCCGCGTCCAGCCGGATCAGGCCGTCGCCCACCCGGGGCGAAGCGTCCATGTCGACCTGCTGGTTCGGGAACGGGAAGGAGCCCGCCGCGATCATCTGCGCGAGGTCGGAAGCGCTCTGGAGATAGGTCAGTTCGAGGCGTGAGGGGGTGCGCACGGTGAGCAGGTTGGTGTTGCGGGCGATGACGCCCAGGACGCGGCCCTCCCTGCTCACGGGGATGGACTCGACCCGTACCGGAACCTCCTCACGCCACTCCGGGTCGCCCTCACGCACGATCCGGCTCTCGTCCAGGGCGATGTCCAGCATGGGGCGACGGCCGCGGGGGACGAGGTGGCCGACCATGTCGTCCTGGTACGAGGTGGGGCCGGTGTTGGGCCGCATCTGGGCCACGGAGACATAGCGGGTGCCGTCGCGCGTGGGGACCCACAGGACGAGATCGGCGAAGGAGAGGTCGGAGAGAAGCTGCCACTCCGAGACCAGCAGATGGAGCCACTCGAGATCGGAGTCACCGAGAGCGGTGTGCTGGCGGACGAGGTCGTTCATGGAGGGCACGAGTGCGAGCGTACCTGGGCACTCGGACATGGCCCGAAAACATGGCTAGGCGAGCAAACGGCTGGGGGTCCGGGGGTCGTCCCCGGAATGATGCGGCACCCGCGGGCCGCGGCGCCTGAGAGGGACCCTCAACCCTCCCGGCACCGCAGCCCGGAGCAGCAACGGCCGTGGGGTGTGCGGTCCCGGTCGGCCGAAGGATGAGGAGCCGGCGCAGTCAGGGCAGAGAGCCCCGGTTCCTCGGTCCGCCTTCCTGTGCGGGGAAGGCGGAGGCTTGGTCGGTCAGACTGCTTGATCGTTCCGTTGCGCTTTCAAGCTTGTCTCCGCAATTGTGGACTAGACCACTCCACCGTGTCCATGCGTTGACGGATGTTTGTTGTTGTCTCTTTATCCAACAACCTCGCGCTCAGTATCCACCACGCACCCTAACCCCGGACGGTTCAGAAGCGGGAGCAGATCGCAGTTCTGCTAGATTGGTCTAAACCACAGATGTCGTTGAGTTCGTTGAGTCCCCCTCCTTCAGAACGGCAGGCCCAGCGTGGAAGTTGTCATCGTTCCGGACGCCGCGGCAGGTGGCGAGCTCATCGCCGAGGCCATGACGGCGCTGCTCCGGCGCAAGCCCGACGCCCTGCTCGGCGTGGCGACCGGCTCGACTCCGCTGCCCGTTTACGAGGCGTTGGCGGCGAAGGTGAGCGCCGGAGCCGTGGATGTCTCGCGGGCCCGGATCGCGCAGCTCGACGAATACGTGGGGCTGCCGGCCGAGCATCCCGAGTCGTACCGTTCCGTGCTGCGACGTCAGGTGCTGGAGCCGCTGGGGCTGGCAGCCGGGGCGTTCATGGGGCCGGACGGGGCGGCTTCGGATGTGCAGGGGGCGTGCGAGGCGTACGACAAGGCGCTCGCGGAGGCCGGCGGGGTCGATCTCCAGTTGCTCGGCATAGGGACCGACGGGCACATCGGGTTCAACGAGCCCTGCTCGTCACTCGCCTCGCGTACGCGGATCAAGACGCTGACCGAGCAGACCAGGGTCGACAACGCGCGGTTCTTCGACGGGGACATCAAGCAGGTTCCGCATCACGTCATCACTCAGGGGATCGGGACGATTCTTCAGGCGCGGCATCTGGTGCTGCTCGCCACGGGCGAGGGCAAGGCGGATGCCGTCGCGGCGACGGTCGAGGGGCCCGTGGCCGCGGTGTGTCCCGCCTCGGCGCTCCAGTTGCATCCGCATGCCACGGTCGTCGTGGACGAGGCGGCGGCTTCCGAGCTGAAGCTCGCGGACTACTTCCGGCACACGTACGCCAACAAGCCGGACTGGCAGGGCATTTAGGGTTCGCCTCCGGGCGTGCGAAGGTGCCGGGCCCCTTCCGTGGGGCCCGGCACCTTGTTTGTCGCTTGCCTCGCTCGGGTGGGCGTGGCCGTCGGCTCACGCCCCGGCGATGACCTCCGCCGCCGCCAGACCGCAGACACGGGCCGCCCCGTGCGTGGCGATGTGCAGCGCGCCTCGCGGCGGGGACTGGGGTACGCCCATCTCGACCACGATCGTGTCGGGGCGGGCGGCGAGGAGGGTGTCCAGGGCCCCGGCCATCCAGGCGTGACGGTGAGCATCACGCACCACGGCAACGACCCGCCGGCCCTCCGCGGCCGCGAGCGCATCGGCCCCGGCCCGCTCCCCCGCGAAACGCCCCGTCTCCGTACCCGGCAGCATCCGCCGAAGCTCGGCGGCGACTCCCCACGGCGTCTCGTCACCGACGGCGATATTGGCGACGGGCGTGAAGGCGGCGACGTACGGCGCCTCGGTGAGCGGCACGAAGTGCTCCGCACGTGTCACGGTCAGTGCACGCCGCGCCGCGACCAGGCCCACGTCGGCACGGGGCGACGTCCCGGAGAGCCCGGCCGAAACGGCCCCCGTCCCCGAAGGCGGGCCCGGCACCGAAGCCGTCCAGGCCGCCAGCTCCCGTACTCGTCCCGCCGCGTCCGCCAGCCGTTCCTCCGGCAGTTCGCCCGCACGTACCGCCGAGACCAGTGCGTCCCTGAGGCGCAGTACCGTCGCGTCGTCCGCCAGGCCTCCGCCCACGCAGATGGCGTCGGCGCCCGCGGCGATCGCGAGGACGCTGCCCCGTTCGATGCCGTACGTCGCGGAGATGGCCTGCATTTCCATGCCGTCGGTGACGATGAGGCCGTCGTAGCCCAGTTCCTCGCGGAGCAGACCCGTGAGGATGCGGTGGGAGAGGGTCGCGGGATGCGCCGGGTCCAGGGACGGGACCAGGATGTGGGCACTCATCACCGCGCGCGTGCCCGCCTCGATGGCCGCGCGGAACGGGGCCAGCTCCCTGGAGTGCAGGACCGACAGCTCGGCGTCTATGCGCGGTAGTGCGTGGTGCGAGTCGACCGCTGTGTCGCCGTGGCCCGGGAAGTGCTTGGTGCAGGCCGCCACGCCCGCGGACTGGAGTCCCGATACGTATGCGGCCGTGTGCCGGGCCACCAGGGACGCGTCGGCGCCGAAGGAGCGTACGCCGATGACCGGGTTGCCGGGGTTGGAGTTGATGTCGGCGGACGGGGCCCAGTTGAGGTTGACGCCGCAGGCGGCCAGGCGGCGGCCGAGTCCGGCGGCGACCTCCCGGGTCAGCGCGACGTCGTCCACCGCACCCAGGGCGTGGTTGCCCGGGAACGACGACCCCGTACGCACCTCCAGGCGCGTGACGTCGCCGCCCTCCTCGTCGATGGCGACCAGGACGTCGTCGCGCTCGGCACGCAACTGGGCGGTCAGGGCGGACAGTTGCGCGGGCGAGGCGATGTTCCGGCCGAAGAGGCCGACCGAGGCCAGGCCCTCTCCCAGCCGCCGCAGCAGCCAGGAGGGAGCCGAGGTTCCGGTGAAGCCTGGCTGCAGGACGGCAAGGGCGTCGCGGGTCAGGGTGGAGGTTCCATCGGTGAGTGTCGTCATCGGTGGCGTTATCCCTTCACGGCGCCGGAGGTTAGGCCCGAGGCCATCTTCTTCTGGACGAGCATGAAGAAGACGACAACCGGGAGGGCGATGAGTGTCGAGGCGGCCATCAGCGCGCCGTAGTCGACGCCTCGGGACGTGGTGAAGTTCATCAGCCACACGTTCAGGGTGTACTTGTCGTTGTCCTGGAGCACCACGTAGGCGAGCAGGTACTCGTTCCACGCGTTGATGAGCGAGAAGATCGAGGCCGCGGCGAGGCCCGGAGCGAGCAGGGGGAAGATGACGCGCCAGAAGGCGCCCATCCGGCTACAGCCGTCGACCATCGCCGACTCCTCGAGCTCCTTGGGGATGTTGATGACGAAGCCGCGGATCATCCAGGTGGCGAAGGGCAGCGCGGAGACCAGGTAGATGACGATGACGCCCCAGTACTCGTTGAGCGCGCCCAGGCCGTTGAGCTGGATGTAGATGGGGATGAGCATCGCGGTCGGCGGCAGCAGCTGGATCACCAGAAGCGCGATCATGAACGCCTTGCGGCCGGTGAAGTGGAACCGGCCGATCGCGAACGCGGCGACCGTCGACAGCAGCATCGCCCCGACCACGGCGGTGACGCAGATGATCAGGCTGGATTGGATCGCCGAGCCGAAGTTCGGAGCGTCGATCGCCCGCTTGAAGTTGTCGAAGGAGATCGAGGACGGCCACAGTGTCTGGTCGTAGCTGCGGATCTCGTGGTTGGGCCGCAGCGCGCTGACCACCAGCCAATAGACCGGGAAAGCCATCACGACCAGGGCGAGGACGCCGACGAGGTTGTAGACGTGCCGGCTCTTCTTCTTGCGGTCCGGACGCGGTGCTGGACGGCGCCCCAGGCGGGGCGGTGCCGGGCGGGTGGGCGGCCCGGGGCGCGTGGACGTCGTGGCGCTCACTCGACCTCTCCGATCTTGAGCAGTTGGCGCAGGTAGTACACGGCCACGCCGGAGAGCAGCAGCACCGTGATGAGCGAGATGGCCGCGCCCTGGCTGAAGGAGTTGGACTCGAAGGCCTTCTCGAACGAGTAGATGCCCAGGAGGCTGTACTCGGGCTCCGGTTCGTTGCCGCGCATCAGGAAGACCTGGCCGAAGACGTTGAAGTCCCAGATCACCGAGAGCGTGGCGACCATCTGGAAGACCGGCTTGATGACGGGCCAGGTGACGTAGCGGAACACGCCGAACGCGCCCGCGCCGTCCAGCGCCGCAGCCTCCTCGAGCTCCCTGGGCACCTGGGTGAGGGCGGCGTAGAGGGTGATGGTGACGAACGGGATGGCGCCCCAGATGACGACGGCGGCGATGATCAGGAAGCCCTGCTTGGGGTCGAGCCACCAGTTGTGGCCGCGGAAGTCGAGCCCCAGATACTTCGTCAGCACCATGTTGACGACGCCGTAGTCGGAGTCGGCGAACCAGCGGAAGATCGAGGTCGCCACGAGCAGCGGCATGGCCCAGGCGGCGACCAGTGCGGCGGTCAGGGCGAGCCGGATCCACGTACTCATGCGCTGCATGGCCTGGGCGAGGAACAGCCCGGCGCCCATGGTGGTGACGACGCAGGCGACCATGAACAGCACCGTGCGCCATACGACGTCCCAGAACTCGCCGTCGCCGAGGATGTTGGTGAACTGCTCGAAGCCGACCCACTCGGCAGCCTGACCCGTCCAGAGCTCCCGGCGTCCCACGTCCTGGAAGGACATGATCACCGTTTTGACGAGCGGCCAGACGAACACCGCGGCGATCGCCACGACCGTCGGGGCTATCAGGGCGTACGGCAGATAGGCGCCCGCTCGCTTCTTCGGCGCTCTCCCGGCTGCCGGCCGCGGAGTGTCGTGGTGCGCGGGGGGCGGTGGGACGGACACCGGAGGGGCGGGTGCTTTCATTTCGGCGGCACTCACTGTGCTGGCCTTCCGTTCGAACCGGTAACCGGGGGCGGGGACAGCGGGCTCAGGGGTTGGCCCGCCGTCCCCGACGGATCAAGGCGTCAGGAAGCCTCGTTGATCAGCTCGTCGATCTCCGCGTCGGCGGCCTTGGTGGCCTCCTCGACCGACGTGCCCTTGAGGATGTCGAGCAGCATCAGCTCGAGCGTTTCCTTCTTCTCGACCGCGGCCCAGCCCGGCGCGATGGGCGTGAACCAGGCGTCCGGCACGGCGTTCGCGATCGGAGCCGTCTCCGGCTTCGCCTTCAGCGGCTCCAGCTGCTTGGTGTTGTTCGGCAGGATGTCCTTCTCGGCGAGCGCGGCCTCCGACTTCTCGCTGGTGAAGATAGAGATCCAGTCCTGTGCCAGATCCTGGTTCTCCGACTTGGAGACGGTGGCCAGGTCGGAGCCGCCGATGAAGCTGGGCAGCGCCTTGCCG
Organism: Streptomyces flaveus; assembly: GCF_014647675.1. GTDB lineage: Bacteria > Actinomycetota > Actinomycetes > Streptomycetales > Streptomycetaceae > Streptomyces > Streptomyces flaveus. The sequence goes on from NZ_BMPQ01000002.1 coordinate 561,126, forward strand.
TTCGGGCCGGGCATGCCGGCTGTGACGATCTTGTCCTTCAGCTTGGGGTTGCCGTTGGCCGCCGGGTCGATGACGCTGCCGGACTCCCAGCCGTTGCCGTAGATCAAGGCCGTCTTCTGGTTGGCCATGACGTTGGCGTGGTCCTGCTCGTCCTTGGTCTGGTCGCCGTTGTTGTACTTCTTGACCAGGTCGACGTAGTGCTGAATGCCCTGCTGCGCCTCGGGAGAGGAGAGCGTGGCCTTCCACTTCTTGCTGCCCTCGTCGTACTCGGCGATCTGGCCGCCGTAGGCGGCGACGTACGACATGGCGGCGTACCAGTAGCGTCCCGGCAGGTAGAGCGGCGAGAACGCCTTGTCCTTCTTGCCGTACTCGGCCTCGAGTTGGCCGAGCGCCTCGGTCAGGTCGGCCTCGGTCTCGGGGATGGTGTCCTTGCCGGTGGCGGCCTTGAACATGTCCTTGTTGTAGATGGCCACGCGCGCACCGGCGTAGTAGGGCACGCAGTACATCTTGCCCTCGTAGGAGCAGGTGTCCTTCAGGCCGTCGATCCAGGTGTCGGAGTTGTCGTACTTCTTCTCATCGATCTCGCCGAGGGCCCCGTTGAGGATGTACGTCATGGTCTCGGTGTTGCCGAGCTCGACCACGTCGGGGAACTTGTCGCCGGACAGGGCGGCGTCGAGCTTCTTCGTCTTGTCGCCCCACTGCTGGTACTGGACGTTGACCTTGACGCCCGGGTACTTCTCGCTGAACTCGGCGTTGGCCTGCTTGACCAGCTCCGGCCAGCTCGTCTGGGCGTCCACCATCAGCCAGACCGTCAACTCGCCCTTGCGGTCCTTCGGATCCTCGGCCGCCTCGCTGCCGCCGCCTCCGCACGCCGCGATGGAGACCATCATGCCCGCGACACCGACGGCCGCGATGAGCTTGCGCTTCATGTCACCCCTCCTCGCCTGGCCCCCAGTGGTGTAGACCAGTTGGCGGGAGCTTGGCCTAGACCTGGAGGGGTGTCAAGGGAAGGCAGACCCGTCCGGACGTCCGTTATGGGAACTACATATTCAAGAACCTTTAAGCAAGAAAGTGGCAAAAAGAGCAGGTGAGTTCACTGACCCCGGGTGGACCACTCCAATGTGGTGGACTAGACCAGAGGGGACAGCGAACGGTATATAGGAGAGATCACGGAGCGTGCGAGGGACACTCGCACGACAGGCCGTGCCACGATGTGAGCCGTGCCGACGCGTACGTCGGCCGCATCGGCACCAGGAGCCGGGAAGGCAGAGCATGAGCACCGACGTCAGCAGTGCGGAGAACGAGGGTGGGTCCCCCATCCGTACCGCGCGTGTGCCCAAGTACTACCGCCTCAAGAAGCACCTGCTCGACATGACGGAGACGCTGCCGCCCGGAACGTCCGTACCCCCCGAGCGCACTCTGGCCGCCGAGTTCGACACCTCGCGCACCACCGTCCGCCAGGCACTCCAGGAACTCGTCGTCGAGGGGCGGCTCGAGCGCATCCAGGGCAAGGGCACCTTCGTCGCCAAGCCGAAGGTCTCGCAGGCGCTCCAACTCACCTCGTACACCGAGGACATGAGGGCCCAGGGCCTCGAACCCACCTCGCAGCTCCTGGACATCGGCTACATCACCGCCGACGACACCCTCGCCGGGCTTCTCGACATCTCGGCGGGCGGCCGTGTGCTGCGCATCGAGCGGCTGCGCATGGCCAACGGCGAGCCGATGGCGATCGAGACGACACATCTGTCCGCGAAGCGCTTCCCGGCGCTGCGCAGGTCGCTCGCCAAGTACACGTCGCTGTACACGGCATTGGCCGAGGTGTACGACGTCCGTCTCGCCGAGGCCGAGGAGACCATCGAGACCTCCCTGGCCAATCCGCGCGAGGCCGGCCTGCTCGGCACGGACGTGGGCCTGCCCATGCTGATGCTGTCGCGGCACTCGCTGGACAAGGACGGGCAGCCGGTGGAGTGGGTGCGGTCGGTGTACCGGGGGGACCGGTACAAGTTCGTGGCGCGGCTGAAGCGCCCTCAGGAGTAGAACCATCAAAGTCCCTGCGGGGCACGCCAGTTCGTGCGGCGCAAAACTACTGGTGCACGCGGTGTGGCGCTGTTCCCTCACCTGCTTTACGGTCCTCCCCGTCATCGCATGGACGGGAGGACGACCCGGTGCGCACTGCGAACACTCGATCCATCGTCATCTGGACGCTCGTCGCGCTGGTGGGCGCGGCCGGCTGGGCCGTACTGGCGCTCTCGCGGGGCGAGGAGGTGTCGGCCGCCTGGATGGTGGCGGCGGCTCTCGGCTCGTACGCCATCGCCTATCGCTTCTACTCGAAGTTCATCGCGAACAAGGTCCTCAAGGTCGACAAGACCCGCGCCACGCCCGCCGAGCGGCTCAACAACGGCATCGACTTCCATCCGACCGACCGGCGCGTGCTGCTCGGCCATCACTTCGCGGCGATCGCCGGCGCGGGTCCGCTGGTGGGGCCCGTACTGGCCGCGCAGATGGGGTATTTGCCCGGCACCATCTGGATCATCGTCGGCGTGATCTTCGCGGGCGCCGTACAGGACATGGTGGTGCTGTTCTTCTCGACGCGCCGCGACGGCAGGTCGCTCGGGCAGATGGCGCGCGAGGAGATCGGGCCGTTCGGCGGGGCCGCGGCCCTGCTCGCCGCCTTCGCCATCATGATCATCCTGCTCGGTGTGCTGGCCCTGGTCATCGTCAACGCCCTCGCCGAGTCGCCCTGGGGCACCTTCTCCATCGCGATGACGATCCCGATCGCCCTGCTGATGGGCTTCTACCTGCGGGTCCTCAGGCCAGGACGGGTCACCGAGGTCTCGCTGATCGGCATCGCGCTGCTGCTGCTCGCGCTGGTCTCCGGGCGGTGGGTCGCGGAGTCGTCCTGGGCCGACACCTTCACGCTGGAACCCTCCACACTCGTGATCTGGCTGGTGGCGTACGGCTTCATCGCCTCGATCCTGCCCGTGTGGATGCTCCTTGCACCGCGCGACTACCTCTCCACGTTCATGAAGATCGGCACCATCTTCCTGCTCGCGCTCGGCGTCGTGATCGCCCTGCCGACGCTGAAGATGGACGCGGTCACGGACTTCGCCTCACGCGGTGACGGCCCGGTCTTCGCGGGCTCGCTCTTCCCGTTCGTCTTCATCACCATCGCCTGCGGGGCGCTGTCCGGCTTCCACTCGCTGATCTCGTCCGGTACGACGCCGAAGATGATCCAGAAGGAGACGCAGGTCCGGATGATCGGGTACGGCTCCATGCTCATGGAGTCCTCGGTCGCGGTCATGGCGCTGATCGCGGCGTCCGTCATCGACCCCGGTCTGTACTTCGCGATGAACGCCCCGGCCGGGGTCATCGGCGACTCGGTGCAGAACGCCTCGCAGGTGGTGGGGAGTTGGGGCTACCAGATATCCCCGGAGGACCTTGCGGCGGCGGCGCGGAACGTCGAGGAGGCGTCGCTGCTGTCGCGGACCGGCGGCGCTCCCACGCTCGCGATCGGTATCTCGGACATCTTCTCCCAGATCACCGGGGACAGTCTGCGCGCGTTCTGGTACCACTTCGCGATCATGTTCGAGGCACTGTTCATCCTGACCGCGCTCGACGCGGGCACCCGCGTGGGCCGCTTCATGCTCCAGGACACGCTCGGAAACCTCTACAAGCCCTTCAAGAACGTGAGCTGGAAGCCCGGGCTCGTCATCACCAGTGCCATCGTCTGCGGTCTGTGGGGCTACTTCCTGTGGGTGGGCGTCCATGAACCGCTCGGCGGCATCAACCAGCTGTTCCCGATCTTCGGTATCTCCAACCAGCTGCTCGCAGCGGTCGCGCTGGCCGTCTGCACGACGCTGCTGGTGAAGTCCGGGCGCCTCAAGTGGGCCTGGGTCACCGGGGTTCCGCTCGCCTGGGACGCCACGGTCACGCTGACGGCAAGCTGGCAGAAGGTGTTCTCCAGCGATCCGCGCGTCGGCTTCTTCAAGCAGCGCTCGGTTTACCAGGACGCCATCGACCGGGGCGAGGTGCTCGCGCCCGCCAAGAACATGGACGACATGCGTACCGTCGTCACCAACTCCACGGTGGACGGCGTCCTTTCGGCGGTTCTCGCGCTGCTCATCGTGATCGTGATCGTGGACGCGACCAGGGTATGCATCAGGCATGTACGCCGTCCCGCGCTGTCCACGCTCAGCGAGGCGCCGTACGTGGAGTCGAAGATCGTCGCCCCGGCCGGGCTGATCCCGACCCGGGAGGAGAAGGAGGAGGAACACGATGCTGTCGGGGCTGCTCCGGGTTCTTAGGTCCGTGCGGTGGTACGTGCGGGAGTTGACCGACGAGTCCGCGTACGACCGTTACGTCACCCATGTCCGTACGGCACATCCGGACGCACTCGTACCGTCCCGCCGCGAGTTCGAGCGGGAGCGCACGGAGCGTCAGGAGTCGGATCCACGGCAGGGGTTCCGTTGCTGCTGATCACACGCGGTCGCCACGGAATGCGCACATTTGCTTCCGTATTCCGGACGGGGGTTCCATGAGGCGGAACTGTCCCTTAGATTTCCTGCGCGTTGCAAGGTGATCAGTGAGGGGACGGAGTCGCCATATGTCAGAAACGTCCGATGCGCCAAGAGCGTCCGAAGTGAAACCACCGGTGGTGACGCCGGTCCGTGTGGTGATCGCCCTCTGCCTGTTCGCGCCGTTCGTGGCGATGCTCTGGGTGGACTCGTACGCGAAGGTCGACCCGGCCTTCATCGGCATCCCGTTCTTCTACTGGTACCAGATGCTGTGGGTGCTCATCTCCACGGCGCTCACGATGATCGCGTACCAGCTGTGGCAGCGTGACCAGCGCGCCCGCAAGGCCGACCGGTCCGAGGCCTCCCAGAACGGGGGTGCGTCGGCATGAACGACGGCGTGAACGGCGTCGCACTCGCCGTCTTCATCTTCTTCTTCCTGGCCGTCACGGTCATGGGCTTCCTGGCCTCGCGCTGGCGCAGGGCCGAGAACGAGCACAGCCTCGACGAATGGGGCCTGGGCGGGCGGTCGTTCGGCACCTGGGTCACCTGGTTCCTGCTCGGCGGCGACCTCTACACGGCGTACACCTTCGTGGCGGTCCCGGCGGCGATCTACGCGGCGGGCGCGGCCGGCTTCTTCGCCGTGCCCTACACGATCCTCATCTACCCCCTGATCTTCACCTTTCTGCCGCGGCTGTGGTCGGTGTCGCACAAGCACGGGTACGTGACGACCTCGGACTTCGTGCGCGGGCGGTTCGGCTCGAAGAGCCTGTCGCTGGCGGTGGCCGTGACCGGCATCCTCGCCACGATGCCGTACATCGCGCTCCAACTGGTCGGCATCCAGGCGGTCCTTGACGTGATGGGTGTCGGCGGCGGCGAGAACACGAACTGGTTCATCAAGGACCTGCCGCTGCTCATCGCCTTCGGCGTGCTGGCGGCGTACACGTACTCGTCGGGGCTTCGCGCCCCCGCACTGATCGCGTTCGTGAAGGACACTCTGATCTACATCGTGATCGCGGTGGCCATCATCTACATCCCGATCAAGCTGGGCGGCTTCGACGACATCTTCGCCGCGGCCGGCGACGCGTACAGCCAGACCAACGAGGCGACAGGGGCGCCGCGCGGTGCGCTGGTCCCGGCCGAGGCGGGCCAATGGACTTACGCCACGCTGGCGTTGGGCTCCGCGCTCGCGCTGTTCATGTACCCGCACTCGATCACGGCGACGCTGTCCTCACGCAGCCGTGAGGTGATCCGCCGCAACACCACGATCCTGCCGCTGTACTCCCTGATGCTGGGCCTGCTCGCGCTGCTCGGCTTCATGGCGATCGCGGCCGGAATCAAGGTGGAGAACGGGCAGCTGGCCATCCCTCAGCTCTTCGAGAACATGTTCCCCGCCTGGTTCGCGGGTGTCGCGTTCGCGGCGATCGGCATCGGCGCGCTCGTACCGGCGGCGATCATGTCCATCGCGGCGGCGAACCTCTTCACCCGCAACATCTACAAGGACTTCATCAAGCCCGATGCGACTCCGGCCCAGGAGACCAAGGTTTCGAAACTGGTCTCGCTCCTTGTGAAGGTGGGCGCGCTGGCCTTCGTCCTGACCATGGACAAGACGGTCGCGATCAACTTCCAGCTCCTGGGCGGCATCTGGATCCTCCAGACCTTCCCGGCCCTGGTCGGCGGCCTGTTCACCCGCTGGTTCCACCGCTGGGCGCTGCTCGCGGGCTGGGCGGTCGGCATGGTGTACGGGACGGTGGCCGCGTACGGGGTCGCCTCCCCGACCCAGAAGCACTTCGGCGGCTCCAACGCGGAGATTCCGGGGCTCGGCGAGATGGGCTACATCGGGCTGACGGCGTTCGTCCTGAACGTGGTGGTGACGGTGGTGCTGACCTTCGTACTGAAGGCGGCGAAGGCGCCGGACGGCATCGACGAGACGTCTCCGGGGGACTACACGGCAGACGCGGGGGATGAGGGAGTGCAGGTGGAGCTGCCTCCGGCTACGGCTGGGGCCGGGCACTAGGTGCCGGGCCGCCAGGGGGAGTTCGCCGCCCCCTGGCGGCCCGGCTGGTCACGGCTACGCTGCCGCCGTGGCCGGGCGTGGGCTGAGATCCCCCCGTACTGACATCCTCGTACGGGAAAACCGCAGGCCGTTGTCGTACCCCTGATGCACACTGCACCGCATGGACATCGCGATCAGGCGGGCAACCCCGGAGGAGTACGAGACTCTCGGCGAGATCACCGCGCAGGCCTATCTCGGGGACGGGCTGCTCGACTTCGGGGAAAGTGACTGGTACCTGGGCGAGCTGCGGGACGTCGTCAAGCGGGCCGCCGCGGCCGAGGTGCTGGTCGCCGTCGAGCACGACCGCGTGCTGGGCGGCGTGACGTTCGTACCGTCCGGCGGGCCGATGGCCGACATCGCGGGCCCCGGGGAGGCCGAGATACGAATGCTCGCGGTCGCCCCGGAAGCCCGCGGCCGGGGCGTCGGAGAGGCGCTCGTACGCGCCTGCACAGATCGCGCACGGGCCACCGAAGGCTGCGTACGCATCGTCCTGTCGACCCAGCGCACCATGCACTCAGCCCATCGCATCTACGAACGTCTCGGCTTCACCCGCACTCCGGAACGCGACTGGAACCCGATCCCGCACCTCGACGACATCAGCCTGCTGGCCTACGAGTTGGAGCTGTAGAGGCCGTCACCACGCACGCGGCTCTTCAACCTCCGCCCGCACTTCGGCGATCTCCGCCTGGTAGGCCGGGTCATTGCGCCACTCGTCCAGCTCGGCGGCTGCGCGCCGGTACTGCTCCCGGACGTACGCCTCGTGCACAGCCATTCCGATGGCGTCCGCCGGCGTGACGCGCCAGGCGGCAGCCAGCTCTTGCAGCTCGCGATACGTCTCTTCGTCCAGGCGCAAGCTGATGGTCTCCGGCGTCATGGAGGCACCGTAACGCAACGCCTTCGCCTGTTGCGTCCCACCGAGGTTCCGCGATGCAACACAACATGTGGGGTTCACTCTCGTAGCCCGACACAACATGTATGCTCATGTTCGCTGTCGCCGCAGGGGAATCCGGTGCGAATCCGGAACTGTCCCGCAACGGTGTACTTGTGCATGCCTGTCCCCGGGACCGGCCGTGCGCGAGCGTCAGTCCGAGGACCTGCCGACAGCGCGCCCAGGCCAATCCGGTCCGGGCGACCATGACCGTCCGGGCCTCGCGGAGTGGGCCGGTGGACGCGGCGTCCCGCTGTCGCAGAGCGCGTACGCCCGTGTGCCCCGAACCCCCTCTCCCCGCAGGCCCCTTGCCGAGCGAGGGAGAGCCCCACGTGACCATCGCGCCAGCCGAACCGGTTTCAGCAGCCCCGGAGACCGACAGTCCCGGAACTGCGCTGTTGCGGACCCTGACCGGCCTCACCGCCGACCTCCCCGACACCGACCCCGGCCGGGTCGCCGCCGCCGCGTTGCGCGGCCGGTCCGCCCGCGCGGACGAGACGGAGTTGCGCGAGCTGGCCACCGAGGCGGCGGCCGGCCTCATCTCCGAGGACCCCGCCTACTCGCGGCTGGCCGCCCGCCTGTTGACCATCGGCATCCGCGCCGAGGCCGCCTCGCAGGGCGTCACGTCCTTCACCGAGTCCGTCGCCGTGGGGCACCGGGAAGGGCTCATCGCCGACCGGACCGCCGAGTTCGTACGCATCCACGCCGAGCGACTCGACTCGCTCATCGACCCCCAGGCCGACGACCGCTTCGGCTACTTCGGCCTGCGTACGCTCCACAGCCGGTACCTCCTGCGGCACCCGATCACCCGCGAGGTCATCGAGACGCCCCAGCACTTCATGTTGCGCGTCGCCTCTGGTCTCGCCGAGGACGGCACCTCCCGGTCCGTGGACGAAGTCGCGGCCCTCTACGGACTCATGAGCCGCCTCGACTACCTGCCCTCCTCCCCCACCCTCTTCAACTCCGGTACGCGGCACCCCCAGATGTCGTCCTGCTACCTCCTCGACTCCCCCAAGGACGAGCTGGACTCCATCTACGAGCGCTACCACCAGGTCGCCCGGCTCTCGAAGCACGCGGGCGGCATCGGCATCGCGTACTCCCGGATCCGTTCCCGCGGTGCGCTGATCCGCGGCACGAACGGGCACTCCAACGGCATCGTCCCGTTCCTGAAGACCCTCGACGCCTCGGTCGCCGCCGTGAACCAGGGCGGCCGGCGCAAGGGTGCCGCAGCCGTCTACCTGGAGACCTGGCACTCCGACATCGAGGAGTTCCTGGAGCTGCGCGACAACACCGGCGAGGACGCCCGCCGTACGCACAACCTGAACCTCGCGCACTGGGTCCCGGACGAGTTCATGCGCCGGGTCGACGAGGACGGCCTGTGGTCCCTGTTCTCCCCCTCCGACGTACCCGAACTGGTCGACCTGTGGGGCGAGGAGTTCGACGCCGCGTACCGCAAGGCGGAAGCGGACGGCCTCGCGAGGAAGACCCTCCCGGCCCGCGATCTGTACGGCCGCATGATGCGCACCCTCGCGCAGACCGGCAACGGCTGGATGACCTTCAAGGACACCGCCAACCGCACCGCCAACCAGACCGCCCTGCCCGGCCACACGGTCCACTCCTCCAACCTCTGTACGGAGATCCTGGAGGTGACGGACGACGGAGAGACGGCGGTCTGCAATCTGGGGTCCGTGAACCTGGGTGCCTTTGTCGACATGGCGACCGGTGATCTCGACTGGGAACGGCTCGACGCCACCGTCCGCACCGCCGTCACCTTCCTCGACCGCGTCGTCGACATCAACTTCTACCCGACCGAGCAGGCGGGCCGGTCGAATGCGCAATGGCGCCCCGTCGGCCTGGGCGCGATGGGCCTCCAGGACGTCTTCTTCAAGCTGCGGCTTCCCTTCGACTCGGCCGAGGCCAAGGCCCTCTCCACTCGCATCGCCGAGCGCATCATGCTCGCCGCGTACGAGGCCTCCGCCGACCTCGCCGAGCGCAGCGGCCCGCTTCCGGCCTGGGAGAAGACCCGTACGGCCCGGGGTGTGCTGCACCCCGACCACTACGACGCCGAGCTCACCTGGCCCGAGCGCTGGGCGGCCCTGCGCGAGCGCATCGCCACCACCGGCATGCGCAACTCCCTCCTGCTCGCCATCGCGCCCACCGCCACGATCGCCTCCATCGCCGGCGTCTACGAGTGCATCGAGCCGCAGATCTCCAACCTTTTCAAGCGCGAGACCCTGTCCGGCGAGTTCCTCCAGGTCAACTCGTACCTGGTGAACGAGCTGAAGGAGCTGGGCGCCTGGGACGCCCGTACCCGCGAGGCGCTGCGCGAGGCGAACGGTTCGGTGCAGGACTTCGCCTGGATCCCCGAGGACGTACGACGGCTCTACCGCACGGCGTGGGAGATCCCTCAGCGCGGGCTGATCGACATGGCCGCGGCCCGCACCCCGTTCCTGGACCAGTCCCAGTCCGTGAGCCTCTTCCTGGAGACGCCGACCATCGGCAAGCTCTCCTCGATGTACGCGTACGCCTGGAAGTCGGGCCTGAAGACGACGTACTACCTGCGCTCGCGCCCGGCGACCCGCATCGCCCGCGCGGCCGGTTCCTCCTCGGCCGCCGCCCCCGTCCCCGTACAGCAGGCCGTCGACCCCGACGCGGTCGCCTGCTCCCTGGAAAACCCCGAGTCCTGCGAGGCCTGCCAGTAATCATGAGTGACAAGAACCTGCTCGACCCGGGCTTCGAGCTGACCCTCCGCCCCATGCGCTACCCCGACTTCTACGAGCGCTACCGGGACGCGATCAAGAACACCTGGACCGTGGAGGAGGTGGACCTCCACTCGGATGTGACAGATCTCGCGAAACTGTCACCCGGCGAGCAGCACCTCATCGGCCGTCTCGTCGCGTTCTTCGCGACCGGCGACTCGATCGTCGCGAACAACCTGGTGCTGACGCTGTACAAGCACATCAACTCCCCCGAGGCGCGGCTCTACTTGAGCCGTCAGCTCTTCGAGGAGGCCGTGCACGTCCAGTTCTACTTGACGCTGCTCGACACCTATCTCCCCGATCCGGAGGACCGCACCGCCGCGTTCGACGCGGTCGAGAACATCCCGTCCATCCGCGCGAAGGCGGAGTTCTGCTTCAAGTGGATGGACTCGGTGGAGAAGATCGACCGGCTGGAGAGCAAGGCCGACCGCCGCCGGTTCCTCCTCAATCTCATCTGTTTCGCGGCATGCATCGAGGGCCTGTTCTTCTACGGCGCCTTCGCGTACGTCTACTGGTTCCGCAGCCGCGGCCTGCTGCACGGCCTGGCGACCGGCACCAACTGGGTTTTCCGGGACGAGACCTGCCACATGGACGCCGCGTTCGCCGTGGTGGACACCGTCCGCAAGGAGGAGCCGGATCTCTTCGACGAGGAGCTGGACCGGCGGATCACCGACATGCTCCGGGAGGCCGTCGAGGCCGAGCTGCAGTTCGCGCGCGACCTGTGCGGTGACGGTCTCCCGGGCATGAACACCGACTCGATGCGCCAGTACCTGGAGTGCGTCGCCGACCAGCGACTCGTACGCCTCGGCCTGGCGCCCGTCTACGGGGCCGAGAACCCCTTCTCCTTCATGGAGCTGCAGGGCGTTCAGGAGCTGACCAACTTCTTCGAGCGGCGGCCTTCGGCGTACCAGGTGGCGGTGGAGGGTTCGGTGGGCTTCGACGAGGACTTCTGATCCTCCGGGTGTCCCTGCTCGGCCTCCCTGAGCTGACGGTCGATGCGCCGGTCGCGCACGATGCCGATCACTGCGGGGAGGACGAGCAGGACCAGGATTCCGAGGACGGTGAGCATTCCGATCAGTGCTTCCATGTGTGTCGTTTCCATGGACACCACTGTCGCGCCGATTGCTCCTTACCGTCAGTGGCAGGACTGCCGCACACCCTCGAATTCCTGCCATCTCTCGGGCATACTGACAGGCATGCTGAAAAACGTGGCCGCAGTCCTGCTCGACGGAGTGCACCCCTTTGAACTCGGCGTCCTCTGCGAGGTGTTCGGCCTCGACCGCAGCGACGAGGGCCTGCCCGTGTACGACTTCGCGATCGTCTCCGCGGAGGGCCCGTCACTCAGCACCCATGTCCCCGGGTTCACGGTCTCCACGCCGTACGGCCTGGACCGGCTCGAAGAGGCCGACCTGATCGCCGTACCGGCCGGGAGCGACTACATCGGGCGCGAATACCCGCCCGAGATGCTCGACGCCCTGCGCCGGGCCACAGACCGCGGCGCCCGCGTGCTCAGCGTCTGCTCCGGCGTCTTCGTGCTGGGCGCGGCCGGGCTCCTCGACGGACGGCGCTGCGCGGTGCACTGGCGGCAGGCGGACGAGCTCGCTCTCCGCCATCCGCGGGCGATCGTCGAACCCGATGTGCTGTACGTCGACGAGGACCCGGTGATCACCTCGGCCGGCACCGCCTCCGGTATCGACGCCTGTCTGCACATCGTCCGCAAGGAACAGGGCACGGAGGTGGCCAACAAGATCGCCCGCCGGATGATCGTGCCTCCGCACCGGGACGGCGGCCAGGCCCAGTTCGTCGAGCGCCCGCTGCCCCTCTCCTCGTGCGACACGGTCGGCGAGGTCCTGGTGTGGATGGAGCGCCACCTCGACGAGGAGATGACCGTCGAGCAGCTCGCCGCCCGTGCGCACATGTCCCCGCGCACCTTCGCGCGCCGTTTCCAGCAGGAGACCGGCACCACGCCGTACCGCTGGATCCTGCGCCAACGGGTGCTGCTGGCCCAGCAGTTGCTGGAGGCGACGGACGAGACGATGGACGCGATCGCGGGCCGCACGGGGTTCGGTACGGCGGCGGCACTGCGGCATCAGTTCGTACGGGCGCTGGGGACCACCCCCAACGCCTACCGGCGCACGTTCAGGGGTCCGCGGGCCGAGCCCGAGGTCGCCTGAACGTGCGCCGTCCGCTGATCGGTGCGCGGTTCAGCGCGGTACGGCCTTCAGCAGCAGCCGGGTGGGCTGGAGCGTGAGGCCGATATGGGTCGAGCGGTCCGCCTCGGGCAGGAACTCGAAGCGAAACTTCGGGATCACCGTCGCCAGGATGATGGCGAGTTCGGCCATGGAGAAGTGGTCGCCGGGGCACTTGCGATTGCCCACGCTGAACGGAACGTTCGCGTACTTCGGGACGTCCTTGGCGCGTTCCGGTAGCCAGCGGTCGGGGTCGAACTCCAGATGCCGCTCGTACGACCTCGGATCGCGCTGGACGGCCATCGGGCTGTAGACGACATCCGCACCGGCCGGAATGCGGTACCCGCCGAGTTCGGTTTCGGCGAATGCCCGCCGGGTCAGTATCCACACCGCCGGGCGCAGCCGGAGTGCCTCGGTGATGACATTGTTGGTGTGCGTGAGCTTCCTGACGTCGCCGATCGTGATCGTCCGGTCACCCACGACGGATTCGACTTCTTCGCGCAGCCGCTCCGCGTGTTCCGGGTGCTCGGTGAGCAGGTCCAGGAGCCACATCAACTGGACCCCGGTCGTTTCGGTGCTTGCCGTGAGAAGCGAAATGACCTGATCGTGCAACTCCTGCTCGCTGATCGGCTCGCCATTCTCGTCCTTCGCCTCGAGCAGGGCCGACAGCAAATCGTGGCCCTCCATGGGGACGCGGCGGCGCTCGGCGATGAGTTCGTCGGCCAGTCGGTGCATTTCGGCCAGCGCGCGGTCGAATTCGCGGTGGGAGGGGAGCGGCAGCCGGTAGAACGGCCCGAACGACAGGCACATCCGCCGGAACATCCGCGTGATCACGATGTTCAGCGCGGCGTTCAGCCGGTTGGCGAGTTCGTCGATGTTCTCGGTCCTGAGCAGGCAGCGGGCCATGATGCGGACGGAGGTACGGAAGGCCTCCGCCGTGACGTCGACGGTGTCTTTGGACTCCCAGCGCTCGGCGAGGGCGCGGGCCTCCTCGACCATCACCGACTCGTACCGCTGGATCGCGTCCATGCGCAGTGGTGGCTGGATCGTCCGCCGCTGGCGCCGGTGCCGGGCACCGTTACTGGTCACGACTCCCTTGCCGAGGAGGACTTCCATGGTGTCCCACAGCGGTCCGCCGATCCCGAAGTCGGGGCTCAGGCCCAGGGCTCCGGTGTGTTCCGGACTGTTGACGGCGTACACCGTCTTCGGTCCCAGCCTGATCCGGACGATGTCGCCGTGGTCGCGCAGCCGGGTGAAGAAACCCACCGGGTCGCGCGCCATCTTCCAGCTGTGGCCGAGAACGGGCAGTGCGCCCCCGGCGAATTCGGGTTCCAGCGGCTTCGAGGCGGCCTCGGTCGCCTCGGGTTGTGCGGACTCGACGGTCATTTCTCACCTGCCGCATCATTGTTGACGTAGGGGGGTGTGGAGCGGTCGTCCCAGCTGTCGACCCGGTACCGGCCGGACTCGTGGTGGAACCAGTACACGGAACTGAACCAGTTCCGCATATTGAACAGACACGCCCTCACGGCAGCCGCTAATGCGGCGCCGCGCGCGGATCCGTTGTCGAGCCGGTCGGCGTACCGCAATACCTCCCTTTCCACGAGGAGGAATTCAGTGATGGTGCCCTGGACTCGACGCCGTACTTCCGTGATGGCCTCGTTCAGCGTCAGCCCCTCGTGGTGAATGAGGCTGATTCCGAGATTGTGGACCTCATCTCCCGCGATTTCCTTGGGGAGTGAGCACAGATCGTTGTACCAGGCGGCGAAATCCTGGCACAGAAGGGCCGCCCGCCGGTATGCGGGATTCTTCAGTACGGCGGTGGGGAGTTCGTATTCCGCGCTCGGCTCCAGCAGATCGAGCCAGATCCAGTGCGCGAACGTCAGCCGCCGCAGTACGAGATAGTCCTCGACGGTGGGCACGGTTCCCGACGTACGGTTGTGGAACTCCCGGTCGTACGCCTCGATGACCGCGTGGAAATGCCGCGCGAAGCGGGCGTTCCACCTTCTGCTCAGGTACGAGTACAGCCGCACCATGCTGTCCGCGAACCCCACGACCAGGGGGTCCCTGTGGCGCAGATAGTCCCTGGGTGAGTCGAGGGCCGCGTGCAGTTGATGTTTAAGACGTCGCCAGGCCACCGGCCTTTTGTGGATCACGTCGCGGTCGTGCCGGTCGTCCCAGACGAAGAACCACGCACTGTAGTCCGCGATCGCCTGGAGGACGTCGTCCGGGGCACCGATGTAGTAGCCGGCCATCAGGTCCGTGTAGCACAGCTCATCGGCGTAAGCCGCCACCTTGTCGGGCGGCATCAGGCGCTTTTCCAGTAGCCAGGCTCGGGTGTTCTCCTGAAGCCTGGGCCAATACGGGTGGAGTTGCCGGGGAAACTCGGTCTCGATCACCGGGAGAGTGAGCGCCGGTGGAACCGCGATCCGGGTGTGCGTTGTTGCGGTGCTCTGTGAGAAAGCAGGCACGAACAAACCCCTCTCAGCCGCCTGTTGACATATGCCCCACTCGCTCTGCTGGAGCATGTGTCGTTTGCGTATCCCCGCCCTTCCATGAAGCACCACAACCGACTGTTAGGGAACAGATCTGCTCCCCGCACTACCCCATGGTGCCGAGAACGCCCTCTTGCGTGACTTGTTTTGGTTCTATGAAGAACAAAAGGGATCGAACGTCCGACGGACACACGAACGACGCCTGGTCGGGAGGGATTCCCGACCAGGCGTCGTTCACGGGGAGATGCGCGGGCCCCAACTGTCGCTTTCTGTCCCGGTCGTTCGGCAGTCGTTCAGTCGCCGTTCACAAGGCGGTCGGCACGGGATCGGCAGCGAGCGCGCAGGGTCAGTCGTTGGCCACGACCGGGTAGCGCGGTTCGTTCTCGGCCATCTGCCGCAGCGCATCCTTGCGTTCACGCTTGGAGAGCCGGTCGATGTAGAGGTAGCCGTACAGGTGGTCCGTCTCGTGCTGGAGGCAGCGCGCGAAGTAGCCCGTGCCGCGCACCTTGATCGGGTTGCCCTTCTCGTCCTGCCCGGTGACCTCGGCGTAGTCGGGGCGGGCGAGCGGCGCGTACGCGGTCGGCACGGACAGGCAGCCTTCGCTGCCGTCGTCGAGTCGGCGCTGGTCGGCGGGCAGGTCCACCAGCTTCGGGTTGCAGACCACACCGACGTGGCGCTTGCCCTCGTCGTCCCCGCAGTCGTAGACGAAGACCT
Source organism: Streptomyces flaveus (assembly GCF_014647675.1). GTDB lineage: Bacteria > Actinomycetota > Actinomycetes > Streptomycetales > Streptomycetaceae > Streptomyces > Streptomyces flaveus. Next base: position 576,775 of record NZ_BMPQ01000002.1, read on the forward strand.
TCAGGTCGACGCCGATCTGGTTGGCGGCCAGGCCCACGCCCTCGGCGGTGCGCTGGCTGGCGAACATGTCGTCGACCAGCTTGGCCAGTTCGTCGCCGAAGTCGGTGACGTCCTTGCACTCCTTGTGCAGCACGGGGTTCCCGACGACCGTGATGGGCCGCGAGGTGCCGCGCTCGCGATACGCCGCCTCGCGCTCCTCGCAGTCCTCCGTGTCGATGACGAAGCCTTCGTCGTCCACGGGGAGCACGCCCGCGTGCTGCTGATCGGTGTCCTGCTGCGCCATGACCGACGTTTGCCTTCCTGGGATCCTCAAGAAAAAGTTCGGGTACAGCCTACGGCGATGACTGAGCGGCTTTCCGCGCCCCGCGAGGCCGCGCAGCCGTCCAGCCCTCGTAAGGTGCGCAGCCGCCTAACAGACCTCTTCCAGATCCCGCCAGTCACGGGTGTCCGGGCTGTCCGCGACCCACCCGTCCAGCAACCCCCTCACCAGCGAGGCCGGCGCAGCCAACCCGCACTCCCGCTCGGGCATCCACAGCGACCCGTCGGTGCGGTGACCGAGCGGCCCGGGATGCCCGGGCTCGCTGTGGTCGTGCGGGTCGAGATGCTCGCCGTCGCCCTCGTCGGACGGCATGCGGGACTCCGAGCACATACGGCACAGCAGCCGCACCGAGGACGACCAGTCCTCGGCGGCGAAGCCGGCGTCGGCCGCGAGCCGCTCCAGGGCGTCCCGGTCGTCCTCGGTCTCCGCTTCCAGGAGTACGACCCAGGTGGGGACCGGTGAGGGTGCCCACAGCTCGATCTCGTCGAACACGGGATACGCGTGCCCGGCAGCGGTGGTCCGCTCACCGTGCGGTACGCCGTCGTGCAGGACGACCTCGCCCCAGCGCCGCCCGGAGGACGGCAGCGGAATGGACAGCACCTCGATCCGGGCCGGGTCCAGCCGGCGCCCCCATACGACCTCGGCCTCGCCCTCGGGCGACAGCCGTACGGCCGCGCTGCCCAGCTCCATCCCGACGGGCTCTCCGGAGGCGGTGGCGCCGCCGGGCACCTTCAGCCCGTACGCCTGCCAGGCCCGGCGGGCGAGGGGCCAGTCCTGCAGGCCGGTGGCCGCGATGCCCACGTTCCACCAGTCGGGCGCCCCGGTCTCCCGGTCGAGCAGCGCCACGGCCCTGAGGCCTGCGGCTCGCGCCTGCTCCCAGTCGTGCCGGAACTTGTGCAGCAGAGCGAGGTTGAACCAGGACTCGGACAGCCAGGGCTCCAGGTCCGCCGCGCGCGTGAGCAGCGCGCCCGCGTCCTCGTACCGGCCGTCGCCGATCAGCGTGAACGCACGGTCGGTGGCCTGCCGCCATGAGGCGGAGGGCCGGTGCCGTCCCTTGCCGAAGATCCTCACGATTCCCGCCTGCCAGTTCGTCGAAGAGCGTGCAGCCTCGGGCTGGACTGTGCCCCCTGTTGTCCTCTTCCTCGCATCCAACCACGTACGGCCGGACGGGCGCTCATTACCCAGGGGTTACCCAGCCTGGACCGGGGTCAGACCGCCTGACCTCCTCTCTCCCCTCCCTCCCCCGGGTCCATGCCGGTCCGGCGGTCGACGAGGCCGCCGAGGGACGGTTCAGTGCGCCACGTCGGAGGCGAGTGCCTTGGTCAACTGTTCCACCGTGGCCGGTGACTCGCGCTGGAACGCGGCGAGATCGAGGCCGTCGTCGCCCTTGACGGTGAGCAGGGCACGGTCGCCGACGGCGACGACGATGACGTGCCCCGAACCGCAGCGGGCCACCACCTCGCGAAGCGCACCCACCCCGGCGGTTTCGGCCATGCGACGTCCCACACCGAGGGTCGCGGCGGCGAGGGCGGCGACCGACTCGGGGTGAACGGTGTCGGTGTCCGCGACGACGAGGAGGCCGTCCACGGTGGACAGGACGCTCTCGGAGACCCCCATCACCCGTTCACGCAGCGAGGCCAGAATGCCGGTCAGGGAATCGGGCGGTGGGATTTCGGTCATGGATCGTGCTCCTAGGGTTCTGGCATATGCGGCGCTGATATGTTCGATACGGGCTCGACGGAGTCAGCCGGAGGAGTCAGCCGTTGCGGTCAGTCGGAATCCGGAAGGTCGCGTAGCGCCCGGCGTACGCGCCGCAGCATTTCGATCGAGGGCGCCTCGGCGGCCAGTTCCTCGGCCGACAGCATCGACAAGAGAGCGGGCGGGAGTGCGGGCGCGACCGGGGGCGGGTTCGCGCTACAGGGTTCCGGGGGCGCGCCACGTCGGGGCAACGGTCGGCGTGCGGGCAACGGTGTCCGCACGGGTAAGGAAGCGGGTTCGGCATCCGGCGGAGGGCGGGCGTCCGTCGTGGCGCTTTCCCGCTTGTGTTCTTGCTCGTCCTTGTGTTCCTGCTCGTCCTCGTGTTCTTGGTCTTGTTCCTGCGAGGGCGCGGCGTCTTCGCGGTCCCGGGACTGTGCCGCTCGGTCGTCGTCGGTGCTCACCACCCTCCCTTCTTCTGCTGTCCGACGTCCTGTGCGGGGGACACACCGCCGGGTCTGCGCTTCGGCAGCGGCGCGGCATCGGGTGCTGCCGGTACGGGGGTGGGCGCCGGTGCGGCGGTGGTCGCGCCTGCCTGCGGCACACGAGGCGCGGTGCTCGGCCGGCCGTCGGCGGTGGTCCTGGTCTCCCACTGGACGAGGTGGAGGGCCTCCATGCGGATCAGGTCCAGCATGACCGCGTACAGTCCGCGGCCCAGCGCGAAGGCGATGTCACGTGGCGTACGACGTCCGTTGACGCTGTCCAGGACGTCCCGGTGCCGACGCGCGAGCCATCCGTCGGAGCCACGGGGCCCCGCCCCGGCGACCGGAGCGGGCCGGACACGTGTCAGCTCGCCCGGCGGCCCCCACAGACGCGACAGCAGCGTCATGCGCCGGGAGGTCTCCTCGGTCAGCTGCCGCGGCTCGACTCCCGGCTCCGCGACGAGCGCGGGCTCCCGGTCGCTCAGCTCCCAACTGCCCGGAGGGCTCAGCGCCATGGCGAACGCAGCGTCGAACACGGCTGCGGTACAGACGACTTCGAGTTCGGCGGCGCCGATCAGGCCCTCGGCCACCAGGTGTCCGGCCAGCCGGTCCGCGTCGGGCTCCGCGGCACACGCGGCCAGCCAGTCCTCGTCACCGATCCGCCCCGAGGTGAGGAGCGCCGATGTGGCGGTCGGCGCCCCCGGCGTCTCGATCGCGCCCACCAGCCCGTTCCGCAGGTGAATCGCTCCGCCCGGCAAACCGGAGACGCGCACCGTTCCGCTGAAGCCCTCTGCGCGGAGCCCCTGCAGCAGCGCGGGCACATTGCGTGCCGTGGGCGCCATCACGCCAGTACCTCCGAGGCCCGGTCGCCCAGACTGCGCAGGGCCAGTGCCATATTGACCCGGTCCCGGTCGAGGCCGGCCGCCAGGATCAGCGGATCGCCCCCCGGTCGCGCCACGGAGAACAGCACATGATGGCGTTTCGTGGTGGTGGTGACCACGCTCTCCAACTCCCCGTCGGCACCTGCCGCGCCCAGCCGTTCGGCGATGAGGGTGGCGAACTCGGAGACCTCCGGCCCGTCCCCCGCCTCGGCGATGTCTCCCGCGGTGGCGTAGGTCAGGCCGGTGACCGCGTCGACAAGAGCGACGCCGGTGACCCCCGGGGAATCGAGGAGCCGGTCCAGGGAAGCCTGGAGCGCCGTAGTCATTTCCCCCATTCGCCCTCCACCTCCCTGGGTCGCACAGTACTTTGAACGACAACTTCCATAACTCACAACAAAGTTGACCGCTTGCGACCCACAAGCACTTGCATCCGATCGTAGATGGCCGGACATCGACCGGTCAGCAGCACCGAGGAATTGGGGCAAGACCATGAACATCGACACCGCGCTCAAGGAAGCCATGGCGGTGGAGGGCGCGATCGGCATCGCCCTCGTCGACTACGAAAGCGGCATGTCGCTCGGCACGCTCGGCGGCGGCCAGGGCCTCGACCTGGAACTCGCGGCGGCGGGCAACACCGAAGTCGTACGCGCCAAGATGCGCACCCTGGCCTCACTGGCCATGGACGACGTGATCGAGGACATCCTGATCACACTGGGCAGGCAATACCACCTGGTCAGGCCGCTCACCAGCAGCAAGGGGACGCTCTTCCTCTACCTGGCACTCGACCGGTCCCGCAGCAACCTGGCGCTGGCCCGGCATGCCCTGAAGCGGATCGAGAGCGGCCTGGAGGTCTGAACAGGCCCTCGATCCGAACCCGCTGACGTACATACGCGTGGACCGTGATCCTGGTGGGATCACGGTCCACTCGTATGTACGTCACGTCTGTACGGCACGTCCGGAGATCAGGACTCCTGCGGCGTCGCCCGGGGAGAGGCCGTCACGTCGTGCTCGGGCACGGTCTCGCCGGAGCGGATCATGTCGATACGGCCCAGGACCTTCGACCGCAGATCGGTCGGCACCTCGTCATGGCCGCAGCACCGCTTGACCAGCTTCTTCACGGCCTCTTCGAGCCCGTACTTCTCCAGGCACGGCGAGCACTCCCGGAAGTGCTGCTTGTACTTGTCGCGATCGGAGGGCGGAATCTCACTGTCGAGGAACTCGTAGAGATGATCGAGTACCTCACTGCAGTCCGTCTCGTGCGGCTCTCCGCAGCTCATGACCCCGAGCCTTTCGTTCCGTCCGACTCTCCGGCGCCAGCCGGGACCAGGCCACGGTCACGGGCGTAGTCCTCGAGCATGCCGCGCAGTTGGCGGCGGCCCCGGTGCAGCCGGGACATCACCGTACCGATGGGTGTCCCCATGATGTCCGCGATCTCCTTGTACGCAAAGCCCTCGACGTCCGCCAGATAGACGGCGATGCGGAACTCCTCGGGGATCGCCTGGAGCGCTTCCTTGACGTCCGAGTCGGGCAGGTGGTCGAGCGCCTGCGACTCGGCGGAGCGCAGTCCGGTGGACATGTGCGACTCGGCGCGCGCCAGCTGCCAGTCCTCGATCTCCTCGGCCGCACTGCGCTGGGGTTCGCGCTGCTTCTTGCGGTACGAGTTGATGAAGGTGTTCGTGAGAATCCGGTACAGCCAGGCCTTGAGGTTGGTGCCCTCGCGGAACTGGTGGAAGGACGCGTAGGCCTTCGCGTACGTCTCCTGCACCAGGTCCTCGGCGTCGGCCGGATTACGCGTCATCCGCAGCGCGGCCGAGTACATCTGGTCGAGGAATTCCATGGCGTCCCGCTCGAAGCGCGCGTTGCGCTCGGCGGTCGACTCCGTACCGCTGCCCTGGCCCTCGGGCTGCTCCGCCTGGCCGTGTTCGGCCCCTGCGTCGGTCCCAGTGACCGGACCCACCTCCTCAAACGATGTAGTAGAACCGAAACCGGTCCCACTCGAATCGGAGGATAGACGACCTGCGGTCGGGGCGGCGTGCCGATTGGGTCCACCCGCTGCCCGTACGGGGACGGTCTTGGCCGCATGCAGGACGGACCAGTCCAGGTCAGTTGCACTGCTGCGGTTCGGGCAAAGGGTCGAACCCATGCGGCGGACTTCCTCTCGTACGAACGGTAAGTACTCGGTGTGAGTACTTCTGCCGCTCTCAACAGAAGCCGCTACGGCAACATTCCCGCCCCGTTACAGGGGCTTATACGAGTGACGCAAGCCACTTCACGACCTCCTCGGTGAGGATGCCCAGCGCCTGCTCCTGACCGATCTCGGCCCGCTTGGGCACGGCGAAACCGTGATCTCCGTACGGCACCTCCACAAGGTCGTACGGACCTTCCGGGAACTCCTCCGGCTTCCCGAACGGATCGTTGCCGCCCTGGACGACGAGGGTGGGCACACCGGCCCCGAGCAGCTCGTCGGCGCGCGACTTCTCCGGCTTGCCCGGCGGGTGGAGGGGGAAGCTGAGCGCGAGGACGGCGACGGCGCCCAGTTCCTTCGCCGTACGACAGGCCACACGGGCGCCCGCGCTACGGCCGCCCGCCACGACCGGCAGACCGGGCCCGGCGAGCGTCGGCCAGATCCCGCGCCAGCCCACGTCGAGCGTCTTCGGCGCGGGCGCCAGCTTCTTTCCCGCCACCCGCCAGGGCTGCTCGACGAGGGCCACGGTCACGCCGTGCGCGGGGAGCTCGGCGGCGAGGGCGCGCAGATCCCGCGCCTCGATGCCGCCGCCGGCTCCGTGGCTCACGGCGAGCACCAGCCGCGCCCGCTGCGCCCGGTGCCAGGTGAGGCGGGCCGTACCCGCGTCGGTCTCGACCGTCTCGCTGTGCGTAGTCACGTCAGACACGTCAGAAGAGTGTGCCCTCTTCGGGCGCCTCCAGCTCCTCCAGCAGCTCGGGGCCGTTGTTGCGTACGTTGCTGACCGCCGTGGAGACGGGGTAGGCGCGCATCAGACCCGGCGGGGGCGGCTCGAGCAGGGACCGCAGGTCCTCGACTTCCGTTCGGGACGGGTCGAGCCAGGAGTCCCAGCGGTCGGGGGTGAGCATCAGGGGCATACGGGGATGGATGTCGGCCAGCGTGTACGGGCCCTCGGCCGGGGCCACCGCGAGGGGCGACTTCTCCGCCTCGGTCGTGATGACGGAACAGGTCACCCACCAGGACTGCGGATGGTCGTCGGGCAGCGTCTTGTCCCGCCAGAACTCGTACAGCCCGGCCATCGCGAAGACGGAGCCGTCGGCGGGCAGCACGAAGTACGGCTGCTTGCGCGGCCGCTTCTTCTTGCCCTCGGCCTCCAGGTCGCGCTCGGCCTTGCCGGTCACCCACTCGTAGTAGCCGTCCGCAGGGATGATGCAGCGCCGGGTGGAGAAGGCCCGCCGGTACGAGGGCTTCTCGTGCACGGTCTCCGCCCGGGCGTTGATCATCCGGGCGCCGCCCTCGGGGGTTTTCGACCAGGACGGGATCAGGCCCCATTTGAGCCGGCGCAGCTGGCGAACCGGCTTGGGGTCCTCGGCGTCCTTAAGAGGACGGTCCAGTACCGCGTAGACGTCCTTGGTGGGAGCCACGTTGTAGTCGGGTTCGAACTGTTCCTCCGGCTCCCACTGCTCGACTTCAAAGATTCCTGCGAGATCCTCAGGCCTACGACTCGACGCATAACGTCCGCACATACGCCCCACCCTGCCAGACTTGGCGGATCCAAGAGGAGACCCACGCAGACAATGGACGCCATCGCAGCCACCTCCCTGGCCACCCTCTGGGACGAGGTGTTCGGCAGCCAGCCCGACCCCGACATCTGGGTGGTCGGCGCCACCATGGTCGCCGCTCTCGCCGTGATCGTCCCGCACGGCCTGTGGCGGCTCTCGCGCAACGCCATCACCATCGCCCACGAGGGCGGCCACGGCCTGGTCGCGCTGCTCACCGGCCGCAGCCTCAGCGGTATACGACTGCACTCCGACACCAGCGGCCTCACGGTCAGCCGCGGCAAGCCGACCGGCCTCGGCATGATCCTCACTGCGGCGGCCGGCTACACCGCTCCCCCGCTGCTGGGCCTCGGCGGCGCCGCGTTCCTCGCCGCGGGTCACATCACCGCGCTCCTGTGGCTGGCCACGCTGCTCCTGGTGGCGATGCTGGTGATGATCCGCAACGCGTACGGCGCGCTCACGGTGCTCCTCACCGGCGGCACGTTCGTGGCGGTGTCCTGGCTGACGGGCCCCCAGGTCCAGGCGGCGTTCGCGTACGCGGTGGTCTGGTTCCTGCTGCTTGGCGGCGTACGCCCGGCCTTCGAGCTGCAGGCGAAGCGAAGCCGGGGCGGGGCGGGCGACTCGGACGCGGACCAGCTGTCCCGGCTGACCCATGTCCCGGCCGGGATGTGGCTGTTCCTGTTCCACGCGGTGAGCCTGTGTTCCCTGATAGGCGGGGGCAGGTGGCTTCTGCAGGTCTGAAGCACGGCGCGCCCGGCGGGGGCGCGACCAGCCACAACGCTCCCGCACTCGAAGCACGGCCGACTACTAGAGTGGGGCCCATGGCCCCGAACCCCGCGAACACCGCCCTCTGGCCCGCCCCGCACGCGAGCGGAGCCGTCGACGCGACCGTCCACGTGCCCGGGTCCAAGTCGGTCACCAACCGGGCCCTGGTGCTGGCCGCCCTCGCGGCCGAGCCCGGCTGGCTGCGCCGTCCCCTGCGCTCCCGCGACACCGTGCTGATGGCCGACGCCCTGCGTGCCATGGGCGTCGGCATCGAGGAGGGCGTGGGCCCGGACGGCTCCGGCGAGGCCTGGCGTGTCATCCCCTCGGGCCTGCAGGGCCCGGCCACGGTCGACGTCGGCAACGCCGGCACGGTGATGCGCTTCCTGCCGCCGGTCGCCACGCTCGCCGACGGCCCCATCCGCTTCGACGGCGACCCGCGTTCGTACGAGCGTCCCCTGAACGGCGTGATCGACGCACTGCGCGCCCTCGGCGCCCGTATCGACGACGACGGCCGCGGCGCGCTGCCGCTGACCGTGCACGGCGGCGGGGCCCTGGAGGGCGGTCCTGTGGAGATCGACGCGTCCTCGTCCAGCCAGTTCGTGAGCGCGCTGCTGCTGTCAGGGCCGCGCTTCAACCAGGGCGTCGAGGTACGGCACACCGGCTCGACGCTGCCCTCCATGCCGCACATCCGGATGACCGTCGACATGCTGCGGTCGGTCGGCGCCCAGGTGGACACCCCGGAGTCGGGCGGCGAGCCGAACGTCTGGCGGGTCACGCCCGGCGCGCTGCTCGGCCGCGATCTGACGGTCGAGCCCGACCTGTCGAACGCCCAGCCGTTCCTGGCGGCGGCCCTGGTCACCGGCGGCCGGGTCGTCGTCCCCGACTGGCCCGCGCACACCACCCAGCCCGGTGACAGGCTGCGCGAAATCTTCACCGAGATGGGCGGTTCCTGCGAACTGACCGACCGGGGCCTGGAGTTCACCGGCTCCGGCGCGGTCCACGGCATCGACGTGGACCTCGGCGAGGTCGGCGAGCTGACCCCCGGCATCGCGGCGGTGGCGGCCCTCGCCGACTCGCCCTCCACCCTCCGGGGCGTGGCCCATCTGCGTCTGCACGAGACGGACCGCCTGGCCGCGCTCACCAAGGAGATCAACGAGCTGGGAGGCGACGTCACCGAGAGCGCCGACGGACTGCACATCCGCCCGCGTCCGCTGCACGGCGGGGTCTTCCACACGTACGACGACCACCGCATGGCCACCGCGGGCGCGATCATCGGTCTCGCCGTGCCGGACGTACAGATCGAGAACGTGGCGACGACGGCGAAGACCCTGCCGGACTTCCCCGACCTGTGGACCGGAATGCTCGGGAACTGACGGGCGGACACGGACCATGCGCCGCTACGGCAAGCACACCGACGAAGACGACATCCGCACCCGCCCGGGCCGCAAGGGCAGCAGGCCGCGTACGAACATCCGGCCCAAGCACGAGGACGCCGCCGAGGGCATGGTCCTCACCGTCGACCGGGGCCGGCTGACATGCCTCGTCGAGGACCGCGTGGTGTACGCCATGAAGGCCCGCGAACTGGGCCGCAAGGCCGCGGTCGTCGGCGACCAGGTGGCCATCGTCGGCGACCTCACCGGCAAGAAGGACACCCTGGCCCGCATCGTCCGCATCGAGCCGCGCACCTCGGTCCTGCGGCGCACCGCCGACGACGACGATCCGTACGAGCGCGTGGTCGTCGCCAACGCCGACCAGCTGGCGATCGTCACCGCCCTCGCCGACCCGGAGCCGCGCCCACGTCTGATCGACCGCTGCCTGGTGGCCGCCTACGACGGCGGACTCGACCCACTGCTCGTGCTCACCAAGTCGGACCTCGCCCCGCCGGACGAACTCCTTGAGCTGTACGGGGCGTTGGGTGTTCCGTATGTCGTGACCAGCCGTACGGAACTGGAGAGCGGGGAGGCGGTGGACCGGGTGCGCAAGCAGTTGGACGGCAAGATCACGGCCTTCGTGGGGCACTCGGGCGTCGGCAAGACGACTCTGGTCAACGCGCTCGTGGCCAAGGAGCGGCGGCGTTCGACGGGGGTCGTGAACGCGGTGACGGGCCGCGGACGGCACACGACGACGTCGGCGCTCGCGCTGCCGTTGCCGGACGACGAGGGGTGGCTGGTCGACACTCCGGGCGTACGGTCCTTCGGGCTGCACCACGTGGACCCGTCCCGGGTCATCCACGCGTTCCCCGACCTGGAGCCGGGGACCGAGGGCTGCCCGCGCGCGTGCAGCCACGACGAACCGGACTGCGCGCTGGACGAGTGGGTGGCCGACGGTCACGCGGATCCGGCCCGGCTCTACTCGCTGCGCCGGCTGCTCGCTACGCGTGAGCGGCGCGAGGGCGACTGACGGCGACTGATCGCCGGTGACCTCAGCTTTGTTTGCATCTCCGCCACGACGGTAAAGGCATAATCGCACCAAGCGGGACCCAAGCCAGACGAAGCGGTCACGGAGCGTGGGAGGGCATCACATGGCGTGGCTGCTGGTTGTCGTCGCCGGACTCTTGGAGACCGGCTTCGCGGTCTGTCTGAAGCTCTCGCACGGCTTCACCAGGCTCTGGCCGACGATCGCCTTCGCCGTCTTCGCCCTGGGCAGCTTCGGCCTCCTCACCCTCTCCCTGAAGAAGCTCGACGTCGGCCCCGCGTACGCGGTCTGGACGGGCATCGGCGCGGCCGGCACCGCGATCTACGGCATGATCTTCCTGGGCGACCTGGTCTCCACCCTGAAGATCGTCTCGATCACGCTGGTGATCGTGGGAGTGATCGGCCTGCAGCTGTCGGGCTCGTCACACTGAGCGCCCCGTAGGGGCGCTGGGCTGTATCGCGGGGGCACGACCAGCCACAACGAGCCCGCAGCTTCGAACTGCCTCAACTAACCACACGCACAGTAGCCAAGGCATCCCGGACCAGCCCCGCGGTCCCCCCCTCCCCGGCGGGAGCCAACACGCACGACAAGCCCAGCCGCACCACCAGCTCACAGGCCCGCGCCAATTCCGCCGACTCGGATTTCGTGGCCCCCGTCGCCGTAAGCACCGCGACCGCCCGGTCCCGTACCAGCTGCACGAAGTCCCCCGGCGACGGCAACGGCCCGTCGGCCCGCCGCTGAGCCGGCACAGCGGACGAGGACGGCACGGCGGACAGCGTCGGCGACGGCAGCCGATCACTCCAGCACCCGGTGAGCACGGCCCGCACCAAGGGGTTCCCGCGAGCCGCCGAAGCGGTCCACTCCGCGATCGCCGCCAACCGCTCACGCGGCTCGCCATGGCTCACCAGAGCGCGCTCCACGCCCGCGAGATACGCGTCGGCCTCGCGCCGTACAAGGGCCCGCGCGAGCCCCTCCTTGCTGCCGAACTCGTTGTAGAGGGTCTGCCGCGAGACCCCGGCCACAGCGGCCACATCGACCATCCGCACCGTGGACCACGGGCGGCGCGCAAGCGACGTATAGGCGGCATCGAGAAGAGATTCCCGGGCTGCAGGCATCGTCGCCTCCCTGGGGCGATCGGCTCTCGCTCAGAGTTGACGCGGACGGGGGCACTGTCAAGGGTTCGCGACGGCATCAAGGGGCGTACGTCGACGTCATGCGCGGACGAAGTGATCACGACTTCGGCGGGGAGGTCCTGTAGCGACCACCCGGACGGTATGGCCCCGGGCCGAACGGGGCAGATACGGTGCGGGCATGCCCGACTATCGCGATGACCTGCGCCTTGCCCATGTCCTGGCGGACGCCGCCGACGCCGCGACCATGGACCGCTTCAAGGCGCTCGACCTCAAGGTCGAGACCAAGCCGGACCTGACGCCGGTGAGCGAGGCCGACAAGTCCGCCGAGGAGCTGATCCGCGGCCACCTGCAGCGGGCCCGGCCGCGGGACGCGGTCCTCGGTGAGGAGTACGGCGTCGAGGGCACCGGCCCGCGCCGCTGGGTGATCGATCCGATCGACGGCACGAAGAACTACGTACGCGGGGTGCCGGTGTGGGCGACCCTGATCGCCCTGATGGAGGCGAGTGAAGGCGGTTACCAGCCGGTCGTCGGCGTCGTTTCGGCGCCCGCGCTCGGCCGCCGCTGGTGGGCCGCGAAGGGGCATGGCGCGTTCAGCGGGCGCAGCCTGTCCTCGGCGACCCGGCTGCATGTCTCGCGGGTCTCGCGCATATCGGACGCGTCCTTCGCGTACTCCTCGCTGGGCGGCTGGGAGGAGCGGAGCCTGCTGGACGGCTTCCTGGACCTGACCCGCGAGGTGTGGCGCACGCGCGCGTACGGCGACTTCTGGCCGTACATGATGGTCGCCGAGGGCTCGGTCGACATCTGCGCGGAGCCCGAGCTGTCGCTGTGGGACATGGCGGCGAACGCGATCATCGTGACCGAGGCGGGCGGCAGCTTCACCGGCCTCGACGGCCGCCCGGGCCCGCACAGCGGCAACGCCGCCGCGTCGAACGGCCTCCTCCACGACGAGCTGCTGGGCTACCTGAACCACCGCTACTGAGACATCCGGGGCGCTAACCGGAAGACAGCGCGCCCCAAAGCGTCCCCACGCGCCCTCTTGTTGACCCACCGTTTAACTGCGACTCTGAGAGTCCCCACACTTGTGAACTTGTGAATCCGTTAACGAACGGATTCGTAGGAGGTGGCTCCGTCCATGCTCGTCCGCGACGCCATGAGCACGGTGGTCCTCACCATCGGGCCCGATCACACCCTCCGGCAGGCCGCCGCGCTGATGTCCGCACGCCGCATCGGCGCGGCCGTCGTCCTCGACCCCGACGGCACCGGGCTCGGCATCCTCACCGAGCGCGACATCCTCAACTCCGTCGGCCTGGGCCAGAGCCCGGACGCCGAGCGGGCACACGCCCACACCACCACCGACGTCGTGTTCGCCGCGCCGTCCTGGACGCTGGAGGAGGCGGCGCACGCCATGGCGCACGGCGGCTTCCGGCATCTGATCGTCCTCGACCACGACGAGCCCATCGGCATCGTCTCGGTCCGCGACATCATCCGCTGCTGGGCCCCGCTGCGGCAGCACGCACCGGCCTGAGCGGCAGACCGGGCCGGACCCGCGCCCCGACCTGTGCAGGGGTCCGGCCCGATCGCGCCGCCACTCTGGGCCACCCTGGGCCACTCTGAATAAAGTCCAAGTCGAGTAGTGCTCCAAAATCACACCCGTTCGGGATTGGCTTCACCTGCTGTTAGACTGCGCCTTATGAGCGACCTGTTGGAACGACTGCGCGGACGCGGCTGGCGTATGACCGCGCAGCGGCGCGTCGTGGCCGAGGTCCTCGACGGCGACCATGTCCACCTGACGGCCGACGAGGTCCATTCCCGCGCCGTCGCCAAGCTGCCCGAGATCTCCCGCGCGACCGTCTACAACACGCTGGGTGAGCTGGTCTCGCTCGGCGAGGTGATGGAAGTCGCCACGGACAAGCGCGCCAAGCGGTACGACCCGAACGCACACCGTCCGCACCACCACCTGGTCTGCGCCCAGTGCGGCGCGATCCGCGACGTCCACCCGAGCGGCAATCCCCTCGCCGACCTCCCCGACTCCGAGCGCTTCGGCTTCTCCGTCTCGGCGGTCGAGGTGACGTACCGGGGAGTGTGCCCGAACTGCGCGGCGGCCTGATCCGCAGGTACGACCCCTTCAAGCCCCGGCACCCAAGACCTTGGGAGCCGGGGCTTTCTGCTGCGCGCGGACTTCCCGAATCTGACGGGTCGTCATATCGTCGACGGCGCCCACCAGTCCGTACCGCACTCCGCGAGGAGACACCGTGGGAGAGCCGCACCCGAAACTCCAAGCCACTGATCTGAGCCGGACCTTCGGCCGGGGCCCCGGCGCCGTGGACGCCCTGGGCCCGCTGGACCTGACCGTCACTCCCGGCGAGTTCGTCTGCATCGTCGGCCCGTCCGGCTGCGGAAAGTCCACGCTCCTGCGGATCGCCTCAGGCCTGTTGCGCCCCAGCACGGGCGAGTTGGCGATCCGCACCACCAGCCCCCGCCCGGCCGCCATGATCTTCCAGGACTACGGCATCTACGACTGGAAGACCGTCCTCGCGAACGTCCGCTTCGGCCTGGACATCCAGCGCCTGCCGCGCCGCGAGGCGAACGCCCGGGCCCGCGACTGGCTCGCGCGCCTGGGCCTCGCGGACTTCGCCTCCGCGTACCCCGCCACGCTCTCCGGCGGGATGCGCCAGCGCGTGGCGATCGCCCGCGCGTTGGCCGTGGAGCCCGAAATCCTGCTGATGGACGAGCCGTTCGCCGCGCTCGACGCCCAGTTGCGCATGATCCTCCAGGACGAGCTCCTGGAGCTCACCCAGACGACCCGCACGACGACCCTCTTCATCACGCACAGTCTGGAGGAGGCGATCGTCCTCGGCGACCGCGTCCTGGTGATGTCCGCGCGCCCGGGCCGCTTCATCGCCGAACGCCGCCCGCCGTTCCCGCGCCCGCGCTCCGGCGAGGTCCGCTCGGCCCCCGAATTCACCGCCCTGAAGAGCGAGTTGTGGCAGCTGCTGCGCCCGGAGGCGGTGCCTGCATGAACACGGCCGTACGCAAGGAATGTACCGATTCGACCGCCGTACTGGTCCGCCGCCCGGGCCCACGGGAGCTGCACCCCGAACGCACCCATCGCAGGCGCCGCGCCCTGGAGCTGTCCCTCGCTCTCGCCGTGCCCCTGGTGCTGGTCCTGCTGTGGCAACTGGCGGCCGCCCAGGCCTGGATCGACGACCGCGTCTACCCGGCGCCCACCACGATCCTGGCCGACGGCTGGGACCGTGCGGCGGCCGGCGACCTGTGGCCGGACGTGTGGGCCACCCTCAAGCGCGTACTGGCCGGGTACGCGATCGGTACGGCCTCGGGCTATGCGCTGGGCCTGCTGATGGGCTCGCTCTCGCTCGTACGCGCGGCACTCGAGCCGCTTCTGGACGCGCTGTACGTCGTACCGAAGCTCGCGCTGCTGCCGATCTTCCTGAACATGTTCGGGCTCGGCGAGGGCCCGCAGGTGGCGCTGGTGGCGGCCACCGTCTTCTTCTTCGTGTGGATCTCCACGATGTCGGCCGTGATGTCGATACCGGCCGGGTATCGCGACGCGGGACAGGTCTTCGGGGCCTCGTCCTGGCAGATGTTCCGGCATGTGCTGCTGCCGGCCTCGCTGCCGGCGGTGCTGGTGGGCGCGCGGATCGCGGCGGGGGTGGCGGTGCTGGTCATCGTCGCCTCGGAGCAGATCGCCGCGGCGAACGGCCTGGGCCATCTGATCTTCGACTCGCGGGCGCTCTTCCAGAACGACGTGATGTTCGTCGGGATCGTCTGCGTCGCCGTACTCGGCGTCGTGTTTTCCGAACTGGTGCGGATTCTGGGGCGGTTGCTCACCCCGTGGGCGCCGCGCGACCGGGGACGGGGGCAGTCATGAGGCGTTTCAGGCATTTCGCATGCAGTGCCGTGCTGGCTGCGGGTGCGCTGCTGGTTTCGGCGGGGTGTGCCGCCCAGGAGTCCGGGGAGGGTGCGGGGGCGTCCGAGCCGCGCACCATCAAGGCGGTGTCCGGCTGCGGGGAGGGGAGCTGGACGGATCCGGCCGACCTGGCGGCGGACCGTGCCCCCGCGCGCTGCGCCGAGGGCACCCCGGCCCCACAGCCTCTGACCGAGCGCCGGAAGCTGACGATCGCGACAGGCACGCTCAGTGCGGAGTACGTGGCTCCGCTTCAAGTGGCCGTGGCGAAGGGCGAGTTCAAGAAGGAGGGCCTCGACGTCACGCTGAAGGTGCTGCCGACGCCGGACGCGCTGCCGCTGCTCGCGAAGGGCGACGTCGACGCCCAGTGGGCCGCTCCCGAGGCCGCCGTGATCAACGGCGTCAACAGCGGCTTCGACATCAAGTGGGTCGCCGGGAACTTCTCGCCCGACCCGAAGTCGAAGAGCGGCCTGTGGGTGCGGCTGAAGGACGGCGAGAGCGCGTCGCACGTCCCCATGGCCGACCGCAAGCTCGGCACGATGATCGGCAAGGGGTCGGTCATCGCGTACCCGATGAACCAGGCCCTGAAGAAGCACGGCGGCGGCCTCGACAAGGTCCAGTTCCAGGCGCTCGGCTCGGCCGATGTCCTCACCGCTCTGCAGAACGGCGGCGTCGACTCCGCCTGGCTCCTCGACCCGGTCTGGCGCAAGGTCGACGGCGACGACCGCTACGCCTTCCTCGGCGGCCAGCCCGCGGGCGAACCGCTGGGCGGCATGCTGTTCGGCCCGAACCTGCTGAAGGACGACGTGGACGCGGGGGTCGCGCTGCTGCGGGCGTACATCCGCACGATCAACACGTACTTCGCCGGCGACTACAAGAAGGACCCGGCCTTCGTGGCCGAGCTGGCCAAGCTCATGAAGACGGACCGTACGGTCCTGGAGTCGACGCCCTCCCTCCGCATGGACTGGGAGATCCGCGCGGGGACGACGAACCGCCTCCAGTCCGCGTACCGCGCGGCGGGCGTCTCGGAGGGCGACCCGCTCCCGGAGTCCCGACTGGTGGACCGTGCGCTGTACGGGGAGGCGGTGGGCCACCGGCCGTGAACACACCCGGTCGCAGACGCGCCATCGCAAACACACCGGAGGGCCGGAACCCTTTCGGATTCCGGCCCTCCGGCCTTCAGTAGCGGGGACAGGATTTGAACCTGCGACCTCTGGGTTATGAGCCCAGCGAGCTACCGAGCTGCTCCACCCCGCGGCGATGAACTGAACACTACGTCAACAGCGTCGACCAGCGCAAATCGCTTTACGGGCGGCCTGTGAGCGGCCGGTTCGCCGGGTCTGTGGGCAGGCGATACCTCCAGACCCGGCGCCCCTGGCAGGCCTCTCAAGCGGACAGTTCGTCCTTCAGCGCATCCCGCAGTCGGGCCGCCCGCTCGGAAACTTCATCGGGCCCCAGGGCGACCGCCCGGTCCGCCCACCGCTGGCCCTCCGCAAGCTCGCCCCGACGCGCGTAGACGAGGGCAAGCCGCAAAGCCGCCCGCCCATGCCCCGCATCGGCGGCCCGGGTCCACCACAGAGCGGCCTCCGGCTCGCTGCCCTCCCGGGCGAGCAGCAGACCGAGGTTGAACGCCCCGTTCCGAGACCCCGCCTCCGCGGCCTCCCGGTACCACCGGGCCGCCTCGACGACGTCCCCGCGGGCGGACGCCAGCATTCCGACCCGCACCTGTGCCCGCCGATGCCCCTGGTAGGCAGCCCGCTCGTACCACTCCTCGCACTCGCTCTTCTCGGTGGCCGGCTCCCCCAGTTCATGTGCGGACGCGGGCGGCCGTCGGGCGTCGAGCACGGCGGCCAGCCGGTACGCCGCCTCCGGGCTGCCCCCGCCGGCGGCGCAGCGCAGATGCCGCTCGGCCTCCTGCTCGTCCCCGTCCCGCAACTGCGCGATCCCGACCTGGAGCGCGGCCTCGGTGTGCCCGGCGGCAGCGGCCCGCTCGTACCACCTGAGCGCCGCGGCGTCCTCGCCCCGGCCCGCGTGCAGGATCCCGAGGTTGAACGCGGCGTCGACGCTGCCGGCCTCCGCGGCCTTGGAGAACCAGGGCTCGGCCCCGGCCGCGTCGCCGACCTGGAGCAGCAGGATCGCCAGCGCGTTGGCGGCCTCGCGGTGTCCCGCGTACGCCGCACGCCGGTACCACTGCTCGGCCTGCCCGGTCCGCCCCTGCTCGACGCAGAGCAGCGCGAGGTTGTACGCGCCGTTCACATCGCCGGCGTCCATGGCGGCCCGGTACCAGCGCTCGGCGGTCTGCGTCTCGCCGCGCCCGGCGTGCAGCGCGCCCAGGGCGTTGGCGGCGTTCCCGTCGCCGTCCTGGGCAGCGCGCAGCCACCACACGGCGGCGCTCTCGGTGTCGCCCGCGTCCCGCAGCAGGAACCCGAGCGCGCAGGCGGCGCGTGCCTCGCCGTCCTTGGCGGACGTCAGATACCAGCGCCCGGCCTCCTTCAGCTTCCCGCGCTTCTCCAGGATGACTCCGAGGTGCAGCGCGGCCCTGCGGTGTCCGCGCGCGGCGGCCTGCCGGTACCACTGCTCGGCCTCGGCCATCAGGGACAGCCCGGCGCTCCTGTCGGCTCTGTCGGCGCCGCCCTGTTCCGTGGACTGTGCGGAGGGTTGTGCGGGCACTGTGGGCTCGCCGGCGGCAGCCCGCCGGTCCAGCGCGCGGGCGAGCCGGTACGCCGCCTCGCGGTGCCCCCGCTCGGCGGCGGCCCGCATCCACTTCTCGGCAGCGGCGTCACCGCGGTGCTCGAGGAGGTCGGCGAGCGCGTACGCACCGAGGGTGTGGCCCTGCTCGGCGGACTGGCGCAGCCAGTACTCGGCGGCGGGCTCGTCCCCGCGCTCACGGTGGTGGCGGCCGAGCGCGTGTGCGGCGGCGGCCGATCCGGCGACGGCGGCGATCCGCCACCAGCCGGCGGCCTCGTCGGCGTATCCGCGCTGATGCAGGAGGACACCCAGGTTGTTGGCGGCGGCACGGTCACCACCAGCGGTGGCAGCACGCAGCTGAGGCTCGGCTCCGTCGAGATCGCCGCGGCGCAGCAGCAGGCTTCCGAGGACGCTCATCGCCTCGACGTCGCCGGCTTCGGCGGCGAGCCGATGGCGTGCCTCCTCCGCAGCCTCGCCGGTCTCGTCCCGGTCGGAGGGCTGCACAAATCGCCCTGTCTCCAACAGAGTTGCCTTGTCCCCCATAACGTCCATCGTCGCACCACCTGCAACCTGGGTACACCTGGTATACCGCAGCCAGTGAGGTCACTTCAGCGTTTTGTCGACATGCCCACAGAGAGACAAGTCAAACACAGATTTCTCAACTCTCCCCGCATGGAGCGGCCTTTGTTGGGGCAGTTCTGCTCGGATGGGGAACACATACACGATCTCCACACGACGAAGGGCCCGAATCCCCTTGAGGATTCGGGCCCTTCGTCTTCAGTAGCGGGGACAGGATTTGAACCTGCGACCTCTGGGTTATGAGCCCAGCGAGCTACCGAGCTGCTCCACCCCGCGCCGTTGTTCGGCAACCGTATCACGGCGCGGGACGGGCCTTTCACTCAGTCGCTGACAGCCGCGCTGGTCAGCCGCTTCCGCCGCTCCCTTCGGGAGTGTCGCCGCTGTTGGCCGCGCCCTCACCACCGGTGTTGTCGGGCTGGGCCTGGGCCTCCTCGGCCCGCTGCAGCGCTTCCTCGAGGTCCTGCTGCGCCCGGCCGTACGCCTCCCAGTCGCCCTTCTTCAGGGCTTCCTGGCCGGCCTCGTAGGCCTCCTGGGCGTCGTCGAGCGCCTGTTGGAGCGTTGTGTCACCCGTTGCCGGTGGTGGCTCGGTGGTGTCGTCACCCTCGTCCGGTGGCGGGGGCGTGGCCTCCGACGCGAAGACCTTGTCGAGCGCCTGGCTGAGGGTGTCCTCGAAGGCGGTGGTGCCTCCGTACGACACCGCGACCTTCTTCAGCAGCGGATACTCGGCGTTGCTGCCCTGTACATAGATCGGTTCGACGTACAGGAATCCGGCGTCCATGGGCACCGCGAGCAGATTTCCGAAGATCATGTTCGACTTCGACGTCTCCGCGTTCCGCGTGAACTCCTGGACCGCCGGCATCGAACTCAACTTGCTCTGCCACTGCACCGGTCCGTCCACCTCGGACTCGCCGGTGACTCTGAGCAGCCGCATCGTGCCGTACTCGTCGCTGTTCGCATCGGCGTCCACCGCCATGTACGCGGCCAGGTTCGGCCGTCCGCTCGGGGTGAACGTGGTCGTCAGCGAGAACCGCTGCTGATCGTCTCCGGGCATCTTCAGCGACAGGTAGTACGGCGGTACGGCGATGCTGTCTTTTCGGCTCGTCGGGTCGTTCGGCACCTGCCACACGTCACTCGCGTTGTAGAACTGGTCGGCGTTGGTGACGTGGTAGATGCCCAGCTGCTCGCGCTGCACCTTGAACAGGTCCTGCGGGTAGCGCAGATGCTCCTTCAGCTCGGCCGGGATGTCGGCCTTCGCCTTGACCGTGCCCGGGTACGCCTTCTTCCACGTCTTCAGGACCGGGTCCTTCTCGTCCCACGTGTAGAGGTTGACGCTGCCGTCGTACGCGTCGACGGTCGCCTTCACCGAGTTGCGGATGTAGTTGACCTGGTTCTGCTGGGCGACCACCGTGCGCGCACTGTCCTCGTCCGTGAGCGCATCCGTGGTGGTGTCGCCGAGTGTCGTGCGCGATGCATACGGATAACCGTTCGTGGTGGTGTAGGCATCGACGACCCACACGACCCGCTTGCCGATGACGGTCGGATAGGCGTCACCGTCGATGGTCAGCCAAGGCGCGACCGCCTCGACGCGCTCCTTCGGCGTGCGGTTGTAGAGGATCTTCGATCCCTCGCCGATGGCGCCTGAGTACAGCATCTGCGGCTCACTGAAAGCGGCCGCGTACGCGGCGCGGTTCAGCGGGTTCGACAGGTCGATACCGCCGTTGCCCTTGTACTGGTACGTCTTCTGGCCGCCCGCCTCCTCGTAGTCGAGCTCCTTCTGGGAGCCACCCACGATCGAGTACTGGGTGGTCTTCTCGCCGAAGTAGATGCGCTGCTCGTAGCCCTTGTTGAAGGTGCCGGTGGTGGGCAGGCCCTGCTCGGTGAAGGCCGGGGAACCCTCGGAACCCGGCTGGATCTCGGTGCCCTTGGCCGCGATGGCGCCGTACCCGTGCGTGTAGATGAAGTGCTGGTTGATCCAGTTCTTCTTGTCGACGCGGTCGAGGTTCAGCTCACGCAGACCGATGATCGTGTCCTGGCCGTTGTACCGGTCGATGTCCAGCGTGGTCGGGAACTGGTAGTACTTCCGCTCCTGCTCCAGCTGTTGGAACGTCGGCGAGACCACGTTCGGGTCGTTCAGCCGGTAGCTCGCGACCGAATCGGCCTGGTCGCGCTGCTGCTTGGCGTCGCCGCCGTTGCCCGTACCCGAGATCTCGTCGATCTTGACGCCGTCGATGCCGTACGCCTTGCGCGTTGCCTCGATGTTCTTCTCGATGTACGAGGTCTCCTTGGCCTGCTCGTTCGGCTTGACCTGGAACTGCTGCACGATCGCCGGGTACAGCCCGCCGATCAGCAGGGCGGAGAGAACCAGCAGACCGAAGCCGATCAGCGGCAGTTGCCAGGTGCGCCGCCACAGCGTGGCGAAGAACAGGAGAGCGCAAATCACGGCGATGCAGAACAGGATGGTCTTGGCCGGCAGGTAGGCGTTGGCGTCGACGTACCTGAGGCCCGTCCAGTTGTCCGTCGCCTTGAAGTCGCTGGATTTCACGGCGAGTCCGTACCGGTCGAGCCAGTACGCGACCGCCTTCAAAGCGACGAACAGGCCAAGCAGCACGGAGAGATGGCCGGTGGCCGCGGCTGTGGCACGCGCTCCGGGGCTGGTGACCCGCAGTCCGCCGTACAGGTAGTGGGTCAGGGCGGCGGCGATCACCGACAGGATCGTGGCGGCGAAGCCGAAGCCCACCAGGAAGCGGTACCAGGGCAGGTCGAAGGCGTAGAAGGAGACGTCGAGGTGGAACTGGGGGTCCTTCTGGTTGAAGGACACTCCGTTCACCCACATCAGCCACGTACGCCACTGGCCTGACGCGGAGGCACCCGCGATCAGCCCGATGAGGGCGGTGATCCCGAACAGGATCCACTTCTTGTACGGGGCCACGCCCATGCGGTAGCGGTCGAGGCTCTGTTGCTCCATCGACATGGCGCTCAGTGGCGGCCTGAGCCGGTGGGCCAGCCAGATGTTCACGCCGACGGCCACGGCCATCAGCAGTCCGAAGACGAAGAACAGGCCGATCTTGGTCCACAGGGTGGTCGTGAAGACTGAGGAGTACTTGACCGATCGGTACCAGAGCCAGTCCGTCCAGAACCCCGCGAACATGACGAACGCCATGGCCAGCACGGCCAGTACGCCCAGTGTCATGAGCAGGGTCCGGACGCGCCGGGACGGTCGGCCCACTCTGATCCGTGGCCCCGTCGGGCCTCCGCCGCGGTCCGGCATCTGGAAAGCCAAGGTGTGCACCTCGAAGTTCGGTCTGGGTCTTTTTGGGCCCTGCGAACACAGGGCCACATCTATGCAACTTACTGATGCTTTACTCGGTTCCCGGTTTCGGGTCCGAACGAGGCAGGATTGTGACCATGTCCAACTCCGCCTCCACAGGCACCCCCATGGCGGCCGGTCCCCTGACCCGTGCCGTCCTCGAAATCGACGAGTACGTATCCGGGCTCGGCTGGGACCAGCCCGCACGGCTCTTCGCGCTGGTCGACACCGCTCAGCTGCGCTCCGAGGAGCCCGGCCTCGCGGCACGTCTCGGTCTCGCCGACGACGCTCCCGCCGGCGCTCTTACCCCCATCGAACAGGAGGAACTCCCCGCGGGCAGCCCTCTGGACGAGTTTCTCGGCACCATCGCCTGGCCGGACGCGGTGGCCGGCTGCGCGCTGTCCGTGGAGCGGCTGATGCTGCCGCCGTCCGCGGAGGCGTCGGTTCCGGAAGGTCTCGACGAGAAGCGTCTGGCGAAGTGGGTCGCCGAGCACCCCGAGCGCCAGGAGGTCCGGATGACCGTCGGCGTGCTGCGCGGCGGGAAGCGCGAGTCGGCGCTGCGGCTGCGCGAGAAGGACGCGGCGACCGAGGTGCTCACCGGCTCCGATCTGGTGCCGGGGCTGGCGGAGGCGCTGGTGGCGACATTCGCCGAGTAGCACTTGTAGTACTTCACGAGCCGGCTCAGCTCTTCGTGCACTGGGGCAGGTCGTCGGTGTTGCCGCCCCGGATGTCCTTGAGGGCGTTCATCGCGTCGTCGAGGGTGTCGACCTTGACGAGGGTGAGCCCGTCGGGGATGTCCCGGGCGGCTGCCGCGCAGTTGTCCTTGGGCGTCAGGAAGTACTGGGCGCCCTGGGCGCGGGCGCCGACCGTCTTCATCTCGATGCCGCCGATGGGGCCGACCTTGCCGTCGTCGTCGATGGTGCCGGTGCCGGCCACGAACTTGCCGCCGGTGAGATCGCCAGGGGTGAGCTTGTCGACGATGCCGAGGGCGAACATCAGACCGGCGCTCGGACCGCCGACGTCGGCGAGCTTGATGTCGATGGTGAACGGGAACGTGTGATCGGTCCCGGCCGCGATGCCGACTATCGCGCGCTCCTCGCCGTCGTCGTCCGACTTCGTCGTGGTGATGGTGATGTCCTCGGTCTTCGTCGCCGTCCGGTTCTCCTTCTCGGCGGCGGCCTGCTCCTTGGCGGGCACGACGGTGAAGACGACCTTCTCGCCGGGCTTGTGCTTGGTGACGAGCTTCGCCACCTCGTCGTACGCCTTGACCGGCGTACCGTCCACGGCCTTGATCACATCACCCGCGTGCAGCTTGTCCTCGGCCGGGCTGTCCTTGAGCACGGAGGAGACGATGGTCCAGGACTTCACCGCGATGTTCCGCTCCTTGAGGGCGGCGACCTTGGCGGTTTCCTGGGACTGACTGAACTCCTCGGCGTTCTCCTGCGTCGACTGCTCCTCCGTCTTGCCGTCGGGGTAGAGCGTGTCGTGCGGGACCACCTTGTTGTCGTGCGCCAGCCAGCCGTAGACGGCCTCGACGAGGTTCATCTTGTAGTCGGCGCTCGTGACACGGACCGTCGTCATGTTGAGATGGCCGCTCGCCGGGTAGGTCTTGCGGCCGGAGATCTGGAGCACCGGCTCGCCGTCGTGCTCGCCGAGCGTGTTCACCGTCGGACCCGGTGACATCTCCGAGTACGGCACATTGATGAAGACCCCTGCGCACAGGAGCGCGATCAGCATCAGGGTGGAGGCGAGCATCGTCGCGGTGCGGCGTGGCATGGAACGACAGTACGGGACCACCCTGTCAATGCACCGTCGGGGCCGCCTGTACGGGACATCGGGGCCGGGGCGCAGACGTCCTCAGGCGGCTTCGGTGCCGGTGGTCAGACGTCGGTGGGCGACTTCTCGGTGGGCTGCTTCTCCGTGTGCTGTTTCTCCATGGCCTCGCGGAAGCGCGTATAGCCCGCGAGTTCGGCGCCGTCCCCGATGGTCCTGCGGTTCCGGCTGGCCCAAGTGCCCCACACTCCGGCACCGATCGCAGCCAAAAGCGGAATCAGCAACCAGGCGAGCGCCGCCATGCCGACCTCCCAACCCCATGAAGCCACCGCAACTGACTGATCAGCAGATTAACCATGCCCGTGTCCAACGCTCACGGCAGGGGTGAGGTTACGCAACCGGAACGCGCGTGTGCGCGGATCAGCAGGCGCCCACCCATTCTTCTGTCCCGTCCGAGAACTTCTGGTGCTTCCAGATCGGCACTTCATGCTTCAGGTCGTCGATCAGCTTGCGGCAGGCTTCGAAGGCCTCGCCACGATGGGGACAGGAAACGGCGACGACGACGGCCAGGTCCCCCACCCTGAGATCCCCCACCCGGTGAACGGCCGCAAGCGCCCGCACCGGATACTCGGCGACAACCTTCTCGGCGACCCGCCGCATCTCCGCCTCGGCACTGGGATGGCAGGAGTACCCGAGCGCGTCGACGTCCGCTCCCCCGTCGTGATTCCTGACGGTCCCGACGAACAGCGCGGTCCCTCCGGAGGCGTCGTCCCCGACAGCGCGGAAAACCTCGTCTACGGAGAGGGCGGTTTCCCGGATGGCCAGGAGCTTGATCGGGTCTTGCGCCGCCTGCTCACCGGGGTGATCGTTCATAGGTGCCATGACCCCATCGTGCCCCACCCCGCTGACAGCACGGAACAGCGTTTTCCTGCCCCACGCCAACTTCAGCCCGTCCGGCGATCGAGGACGAGGCTGTTCAGGCCGATAAGCGGGGCTGGGGACGCAGCCCCAGGGATGGGTAGGGGCGGCGGGGCGAGACAACCCGGCGCACCGGCCGCGTCAGATCCGCCGTCGGGCCTTCCGCGCCCGGCGGACCAGCGCGGCCGTACCCAGCAGCGCGACCGTCGCGCCCGCGGCGCCCGCGGCGGTGGCGTCCTTGCGGCCGAGGCGGCGGCCGGCCACCGTGTGCCGCCCGGCAACCTCCTCCAGGAGCTCGGCGAGGACCTCCTCGTTGGTCCACTGCGGGCGCCATCCGGCGTCGTGGAGCCGGCTCCCGCTGACCACCCAGGGGTACATCGTGTAGGCGAGGTCTCCGGCCGGCGACGGCGTGAGTCCGATCCGGTGGAGCCGGGCCGCAGCACCCAGGGCGACGGCCGAGGGCAGTTCCATCCGCCGGATCCCGCTGAGTTCCTCGACCTCCTCCTGTTCCAGCCATCCGTCGCAGCCCACGGCCAGCTCACCGTCGGCCTTCTCCAGGACGGCGTACTCCAGGGCACTGCACAGGTCCTCGACGTGGCAGAACTGCCAGGCGGGCCGGGACCCGGCGACGACCAGCAGCCGGGGTGACTCGAAGTAGCGCGTGAGGGCCGTGTCGGTGCCGCCGACGAGCACGGCGGGCCGTACGACGGTGACGTTGAGCCCGGGATGCGCGCGGGGCGCCCGCCGGGCGAGCCGTTCGATCTCCAGGAGATCGCCGACGCCAGTGGCCTCCGCGGTGGCGCGCAGTTCGGCGTCTTCGGAGAGGGGCAGTTCGTTGTCGGGCAGCGCTCCGTAGACCATGGCCGAGGTGCACAGCACCACCCGGTGCACTCCGGCGGCGGCCGCGGCGGTGAGCACGGTCTGGGTGCCCCGCACGTTGTACGCGGTGCGCGCCGCGGGATCGGTCTCCAGGTCGAGGTCGAGCGCCAGATGGACCACGACGTCCGCGCCGCGGAGCTTCTCGGCGATCGCCGGGTCTCGTACGTCGAGGATGTGCCAGTGGGCGTCCGCGCACTCACCACGCCGCTCGTCGATGGCGATGACCTGCTTGATCTCGTCGCTGGCGGCGAGCCGCTCGGTGAGCAGAGCGCCGATGCCGTCGGCGGCGCCGGTGACCGCGACGACGGGGCCGCGCAGGGCAGTCGACTCTCCGGCGCGCAGCGCCGTCGTCGAGGGACGGTGGTCGGGCGACGGGTGGGCTGAGAGGTTTCGCGCTGCGCGAACCTGTGGATCTGGGGAACTCACCGGGCGTCTCCAGCGGTTGTCTTCAGTAAGAACGCGCGTGATGCGTACGTACCAGGTGGCATCCATCCTGCCGCAGCCCAGGAGTCGGCGAAGCATCGAGGCCTGAACCGGCCGCGGTGTCTACGCTGGGTGGTGTTGTCGGGCAACCGCGCCGTCGGAGAGAACCGGCGGCCTTACCAGCCGAGGAATCCCGTGAGTGACACCCCATTCGGATTCGGCCTTCCGCCGGAGGAGCCGGACGACGGCGACGAGGGCAAGGAGAAGGACCAGCAGAGCGGTGGTGGCCAGGGACCGGCCAACCCGTTCGGTTTCGGGTTCCCCGGAGCCGGCGGACCCGGCGCCGACAACCCGCTCGCCGCGATGTTCGGTTCCATGAACCCCAACGATCTGGGCGCCGCCTTCCAGCAGCTGGGCCAGATGCTCTCGTACGAGGGCGGCCCGGTGAACTGGGACATGGCCAAACAGATCGCCCGTCAGACGGTGTCCCAGGGCACCTCTGACGGCACGAAGGACTCAAGTGTCGGCCCAGCCGAGCGCTCGGGGGTCGAGGAGGCCGTGCGCCTGGCCGACCTGTGGCTGGACGACGCGACGTCCCTGCCGTCCGGCGCCGGCTCCGCGGTGGCGTGGAGCCGCGCGGAGTGGGTCGAGGCGACCCTTCCCGTGTGGAAGGAGCTCGTCGACCCCGTTGCCGAGCGCGTCGGCGCGGCCATGGGCGATGTGCTTCCCGAGGAGATGCAGGCCATGGCCGGCCCGCTGATCGGGATGATGCGCTCCATGGGCGGCGCCATGTTCGGTACGCAGATCGGTCAGGCCGTGGGCGTGCTCGCGGGCGAGGTCTTCGGCTCGACCGACATCGGACTGCCGCTGGGCCCGGCCGGCCGGGCCGCGCTGCTTCCGGTGAACGTCGAGGCGTTCGGCAAGGACCTCGGCGTACCGAAGGAGGAGGTGCGGCTGTACCTCGCCCTGCGCGAGGCCGCCCACCAGCGTCTGTTCGCGCATGTGCCGTGGCTGCGCTCGCACCTGTTCGGAGCGGTCGAGGGCTACGCACGCGGGATCAAGGTCGACACGGCCAAGCTGGAGGATGTGGTCGGCCAGCTCGACCCGTCCAACCCGGAACAGCTTCAGGACGCGCTCCAGCAGGGCATGTTCCAACCGGAGGACACGCCGGCCCAGAAGGCGGCGCTGGCCCGCCTGGAGACGGCGCTGGCGCTCGTCGAGGGCTGGGTGGACGCGGTCGTGCACGCGGCGGCGAAGCCGCGTCTGTCGTCCGCGGACGCGCTGCGTGAGACGCTGCGCCGCCGCCGTGCGTCGGGCGGTCCCGCCGAGCAGACCTTCGCCACGCTGATCGGCCTGGAGCTGCGCCCGCGTCGGCTGCGGGATGCCTCGCGGCTGTGGGCCTCGCTCACGGACGCGCGCGGTGTCGATGGCCGGGACGCTCTGTGGGCGCACCCGGACATGCTGCCGACCGCCTCCGACCTGGACGACCCGGACGGTTTCGTACACCGCGAGCAAATGGACTTCTCCGAGCTGGACAAGATGCTCGGGGAGGCCGCAGGCGGCTCCACCGAGAAGCCGAACCTCAAGAAGGACGACAACGACAAGAAGGACGACGGCAAGGGCGACGTCGCCGAGTGAGCCTCCATGACGACGCGGTCCTCGTGCTGAAGAGCTACGAGGACCAGGAAGAGCTGCGACAGGCGTATCTGGACCATCTTCAGGCTCATCCGGACGGCATGTGGAAGGCCTGCGAGGCCGGGCACATCACGGCGAGTGCCCTGGTCATCGATCCGGAACAGGGGCGTGTGCTGCTGACGCTTCACAAGAAACTGCGCATGTGGCTTCAGATGGGCGGCCATTGCGAGCCTCAGGACGCGACTGTGGAGGCGGCGGCCCTGCGTGAGGCCACGGAGGAGTCGGGCATCACTGGTCTGACACTGCTCCCGGGCGGGCCCGTACGGCTCGACCGGCACCCGATCCCGCCGCCGTGCCACTGTCACTTCGACGTGCAGTACGCGGTGCTGGCGCCTGCCGCCGCGGTCCAGGAGATCAGCGACGAGTCGCTCGACCTGCGCTGGTTCGCGTATGACGAGGTGGCGGACGTGGCGGACGAGTCCGTGGTGCGGCTGCTCGGGGCCACGCGGGCCAGGCTCTGAATATGTAAGGGGCGGCCGCAATGGCGGCCGCCCCTTACAACTGCCTCCTGGGAGGCTCAACTCCAGACGTTGCCCTGGTTCTGCCCCCGGGCTCCCTGCTGGCCCACTCCGTACTGGGCGCCGAGGCCGGAGCCGATCGTCGCGTTCTGCGGCGGCAGCAGCTCGCTGGGCTGGACGAGTACGTAACCCTGGCCCATGAAGCTGAGCTCCCAGCCCTCACCGGTGTTGCCGCGGCGCCGGAACACTCCGGAGGAGTGTGTCTGGGCCTGCATCTGTACACGCAGACTCGTCGACCAGGCGACGATCGCGTCGGCGTCGCAGTTGACGAAGCGGTCGGGGGTGACCTGCATCATCAGCGGCATCCCCGAGGTCATCAGGGCGGCCTTGCCCCGCCCGGAGATGTTGAGCTGGTACTTGCCGGAGCCGGAGATGCCGTACTGGCTGTCCACGGCGATCACCTCGTGGTGCAGCGAGGAGTCCATGGCCAGGACGTAGCTGCTGTCCACGGTGAGGCCGTCCTGGTCGACGTCCACCACATGGATGTGCTGGGCGAGGTTGGCCAGATAGACGGTGCCCTGCCCATGGCAACGCATCAGGTCGAGGCCTTCTCCCGTCTGTGCGCGGGAGCGCCGCTGACCGGAACTCTGGAACTCGGCGTCGAACTCCACCAGCCCCTGGTAGGCGACCATGGTGCCCTTGCGGGCGAGCACGTCGTCGTGGCCCTCCAGGGCGACGCGCAGCATCTGCTTGTTCTGGAGGCTGTAGCGCTCCTGGGACTGCTGCTCGTTGTAGGCGAAAAGCGGGCTCTGCATGATGTGTGGCTCCCCCTCAGCCCCGGAGTCGGAGGCGGTCGGTGCTGTCCTCGCTGGGCTGGACGACGACGATGCCCTGTCCGGAGAAGGCCATCTGGAACGCCTCTCCGCTGCCCCGCCCGATCAGCGACTGCGCCTTGAAGCTGCGCTTGCCCTTCACCTTGAGGTTCGGGGACCAGGCGACGAGCGCGTCCGGGTCGACGTACGTCTCGTCCTCCCCGCCGCCGCAGTCGACGACGATGGGCTTGCCCCGGGAGGTCAGCGCGACCCAGCCCTGCCCGGAGATCTTGGTGTTCCACAGGCCTTGTCCGGCGAATTTCGCCAGTCCCTTGACGCGTTCGACGCCCCACTGGAGGTGTGCGTCGAAGGCGAGCAGGTTGGTGGCGTTGACGGAGATTCCGTCGCCGTTGAGGTTGATGACGACCACGTTCGCTCCGTAGTCGGCCAGATAGAGCAGACCGTCTCCGGAGCACTTCATCAGGGGCGCGCCCTCACCGGTGGCCCAGTCGCGTGCGATCTGGCGCACGGCCGGCGGATTGGGCTCGTACTGGACGAAGCCTTCGTAGGCGACCATCGACCCCACGCGCGCGAGGAGGTCGCTTCCGCTCTGCATGGCGACCTTGAGCATGTGGTTGCCGTGGTTCTCCATGCGTGCGGCAACGGGTGCCGGGGCGAAGCCCGCGAGCTGCTGGTTCATATGACGGGCTCCCTCAGACCTCGTACGGCTGGACGACGATGAAATTGCCGGGCGCGCCGCGGAATTGGAGGTTCACGCTCTCTCCGGTGTCGCCCGGGTAGGCGTTGCGGCGCATCCGCACCTGGCTGGAGACGATCACCTGGGAGGCGGCGGACCAGGCGACGACGGCGTTGCAGTCGGCGAACGTCGTCGGCGTGACCGGCAGCACCACGGGCGCTCCCTGCGTCTTGACGATGATCGTGCCGGTCCCCTGGAACTGCATCGTGAACAGCGCGCCTCCGGGGATGCCGTGTCCTTCGACGCGGCGGACCTCGTACTGGAGTGTCTCGTCGAACGCGAGAACGTTCTCCGCGGAGACGCAGATGGCGTCGCCCTGCAGCTCGATGGGGTGCAGCATGGCGGACTTCTCGGCGAGGAACACCTGGCCCTTGCCCGAACAGCGCATCAGCTGCATCTCCTGGCCGGTCGCGTTGCCCACGATCCGGCCGGAGAATCCGGCGCTCTTGTAGCTGAAGTCGACCTTGCCCTGGTAGAGCACCATGCTGCCCTGGCGGGCGAGCACTGCCTGATCACCGCCCATGCCGAGGTCGACACGGACCATCTTCTTGTTCTGCTGGGTCCAGCGCTGCCCGGTGGGCGCCTCCTTGTACGGCTGAAGCGCCGCGGCAACACCGGCGCCTCCCTGGGGAGCGCCCTGCGGTACCGCGTACCCGGCAGGCGCGGCCGGAGCACCGGGCTGGCCGGGGACCTGGCCGAACAGCGGCTGCTGCCCGTACCCGGGAGGCGGGGTCGGCTGGCCATAGCCGGGCGGCGGGGCGGGTGCTTGGGGTGCTTGGGGTGCCTGAGGCTGTCCGTAGCCGGGCGGCAGAGGCGCGCTCGGGGCGGGGGGCTGGCCGTACGGAGGCTGCTGCTGGTCCGGCGGCTGCCCGTAGGGCGCGGGAGCGGGTGCCGGAGGCGGTACAGGGCCGCCGCCGGGCGGGGTCATGGGCGCCGCGATGGTCGGTGCGGCGTGCATGGGGGGTGTGGGCTCCGGAGGTGCGGGTGCCTGTGGCGGGGTGGCTGCCGGGGGCGGCGCGAAGCCCTGGGCGGGCTGCAGAGCGGGGGCCGGAGCCGGCGTTGCGGGACCCGACGGGGCGCCGAACGCGGGCGGCGCGGTGCCCTGCGCGGGTGGCGCGAAGGACGGAGCGCCGGCCCCCGGCTGCGGTGCGGCGGCGGGCTCCTCCTGGGCGACCTCGCCGCCGAAGTTCTTCAGCAGCGCGTCGAGTCCGCCGTCGAAGCCCTGACCGACCGCCGCGAACCGCCATACGTCCTTGAGGTAGAAGTCGCCCAGCATCACGGCGCGTTCGGTGGAGAACTCGGCGCCACTGAAGGGGTACCGGGCCACCTCTTCGCCTCCCGCGACGATACGGAGGTATCCGGGGGCGATCTGCGACAACTGCCCGGCGCCATCGAGCGTCGCCGTGAACGACAACCTCTGGATCTGCGGCGGGATCTTGTCGAGCGTGACGCGGAAGGACTCCGTGTCGCCCGCCTGCGCTCCCAGGAGCTGAACGGACTCCTCAGGAGTCTTCGGCTGGTTGAAGAAGACGAAGTACCTGTCGTCCGAAAGCCGTTCGTCGGCGTCCAGACCGAAGCAACTGATGTCGAAGGTCAGCCCGGGGCCGGTGATCTGCACGCCTACGTACAGATCGGTGCCCGCGGTGAGGTCACTGATCTTGGCCTTGTGGCCGCGTTGGAATTCCCTGGCCATGCGTAACGACCGTCCCCCATCCCGATACGAGTGCGTCGCGCGTCAGGCTAACCGCAAAATCCGGCCGCGGACGAAGCCGGTACAGACCCGGTACACAATCCCTGCTTCCGGCCCGTACCAGCACAGTCGCGCCGCCGGACCCCTGTCACTCGTCGTGCGCGGCGGGCAGATGGGGCAGCCGGTCGGCGGCGACCACCCCTTCGAGGTAGCCGCGGGCCCGCTCGGTACGCGGATAGGCATCGAGGAGCTGCCAGAAGCGGGGCCCGTGGCCGGGCACGAGCAGGTGCGCGAGTTCGTGGACGAGGACGTAGTCGACGACGTATTCGGGCATGCCCTGCAAGCGGTGCGACAGGCGGATGCTGCCCTCGGCCGGGGTGCAGGAGCCCCAGCGGGTGTTCTGGTTGGTGACCCAGCGGACCGAGGAGGGCCGGGCGAGGCCGTCGAAGTACTGGTCGGAGAGCCGGGCGGCACGCTCGGAGAGCTCCGCGTCGCCGAGTACCCGTTTGTTCTCCTGGGCGGCGAGCTTGTCGAGCATGACGCCCACCCAACGCTGCTCCTCCGCCTCGGACATCCGGGCGGGGATCAGTACGACGGTACGATCACCCTCGCGATACGCGGAGACCGTTCTGCGTCGGCGAGTGCTCCGGCGGACCTCGATCGCGCTCGCCCCCGAGCCGCTCGGCGGCTCGCTCGTCGTGCTGCGCTGTGGTTTTCCGCGGTTCAGTGGGTCGGCGGACACGCCCCGACGGTACCTGTTGCGCATGGTGGAAGTCCCGCCTCCGGGACGGTTCGATGCCGATCCGCGCTCTGCGCGCCCAGTTTGTCCATACTCCGTACGCCTGGTTTGTACGACGAATGCACCCAGCCTGTGGATAACTTTCGGCACTCGACAGCCGGGACGTGCATGCTGGCAATCCGACCGGCGGAGCAGGACGAGCACCACCGGCACAACGGGGACGTACGGGGGTCTGTCATGCATCCGATGGTGAAACCCGCGCTTCGGCGCGCCTGGCGGGATCTGAACACCGTGCAGTTCGGGATGGCACCGGCACACGCGATGATGCTCGGCCCGATGGACACGGCGACGAGCAGTTTCCTGACCTTGCTCGACGGGACACGTGGGCTTCCTCTCCTGCGCGACGAGGGGCACCGCATGGGTCTGCCCGACGGCCATGTCGACGGGCTCGTGGAGCGGCTGGCCCGAGCAGGACTGCTGGACGACACGACGGGCGGCGGCCCGGACGCGGACGCCCTGCGCGAGAAGAAGGCGGCCTTGGACCGGCTGCGGGCCGATCTCGCGTCCCTCTCCCTGGTCGCCCTCGGACCGGGCGAGGGCATGCGTCGGCTGGCGGCCCGCCGTTCCCTGCGCGTGCAGGTGTGGGGCGCGGGCCGGGTGGGTGTGGCCATGGCCTGCGCGCTGGCAGGCGCGGGCGTGGGCCATGTCGACGTACGCGACGGCGGTTGCGTCGAGCCGTGGGATGTCGCACCGGGCGGACTGCCCGCCGGCTCGATCGGCGAGCGCAGGGAAGAGGCGGCGCGGCGGGCGGTGCGCCGTTCGGCACCGAACCGCCCACCACGGCGCGGCGGCGCACAGTCACCTCCCGACGAACAGGAGCCGGGGCTCTCCCTGGTGATCCTCGCGCCACGGGACGGCCTCGCCGCCCACGCCCCCGACCCGGCCACCGCCGAGCCGCTGATCGCATCCGGGACACCGCATCTGTACGCCGGGGTGGTGGAGGGCACAGGAGTCGTCGGCCCGCTTGTCCTGCCCGGCGACACGGCCTGCGCGGGCTGCCTGGACCGGGGCCGCACCGACCGCGACCCGAGCTGGCCGCGCCTGGTCGCACAGTGGCGCTCCGGACAGCCTCGTCAGGTGCAGGCGTGCGATCTGACACTCTCGGCCACGGTCGCCGGGCTGGCCGCGGGACACGCACTCGCTTTTCTGGACGGGGAGTTGCCGTC
Source organism: Streptomyces flaveus (assembly GCF_014647675.1). Lineage (GTDB taxonomy): Bacteria > Actinomycetota > Actinomycetes > Streptomycetales > Streptomycetaceae > Streptomyces > Streptomyces flaveus. Next base: position 610,075 of record NZ_BMPQ01000002.1, read on the forward strand.
CAGCGCGGGTGCTCGTTGGGAGACGTCGGTGCCCGGTTTCGACTGGCATGCACGCCCCGTGTGGCCGCATCCCGCATGCTCGTGCGGGACTGCGGAGAAAGCTAAGGGGGAGCAGACCTCGGAGGACGAGAGGCCGCACGAGACAATGGCCGGGCAACAGCCGCAAGCGACTCGGCTGTCCGGTACTTGGAGGGCGCATGTCTGATCTTCCCCGGAAGGCGGTCACCCGGACCGCCAAGCTCGCCGCCCTACCGCTCGGCTTCGCCGGGCGGGCCACCTGGGGCATCGGCAAACGGATAGGCGGGAAGTCGGCGGAGATCGTGGGCCGCGAGCTGCAACAGCGCACGGCGGAGCAGCTGTTCAAGGTGCTCGGCGAGCTCAAGGGCGGCGCGATGAAGTTCGGGCAGGCGCTGTCCGTCTTCGAGTCGGCGCTGCCCGAGGAGGTCGCGGGACCGTATCGCGCGGCACTGACGAAGCTTCAGGAGGCTGCACCGCCGATGCCGACACGCACGGTGCACACCGTGCTCGAGGAGCGGCTGGGCAAGGACTGGCACGACCTGTTCGTGGAATTCGAGGACAAGCCGTCCGCGGCGGCCTCCATCGGACAGGTGCACCGCGCGGTGTGGCACGACGGCCGGGAGGTCGCCGTCAAGGTGCAGTACCCGGGTGCGGGCGAGGCGCTGCTCTCCGACCTGAACCAACTCAGCCGTTTCGCCCGGCTTCTGGGGCCGCTGATTCCTGGGATGGATGTCAAGCCGCTCATCGCTGAGCTGCGCGACCGGGTGTCCGAGGAACTCGACTACGGCCTGGAGGCACAGGCCCAGCAGGCGCACGCGGAGGAGTTCGCGGACGACCCGGATGTACTGGTGCCGGCTGTGGTCCACCAGTGCGAGCAGGTGCTGGTGACCGAGTGGATCGACGGCATCCCTCTGTCCGAGGTGATCACGGACGGTACGCAGGAGCAGCGGGACCGGGCAGGACAGCTCCTCGCCCGCTTCCTCTTCTCCGGCCCGGCTCGTACCGGCCTCCTGCACGCCGACCCGCACCCCGGCAACTTCCGGCTCCTGCCCGACGAGTCCGGCGACCCCGACGGCAAGGACGGTATGGATGGCTGGCGCCTGGGCGTAATGGACTTCGGCACGGTGGACCGCCTCCCGGGCGGCCTGCCGCCGACGATCGGCGACTCGCTGCGGATGACCCTCGACGGCGATGCCGAACAGGTCTACGAACTGCTCTGCGAGGAGGGCTTCGTCAAGGAGTCGATAGAGCTCGACCCGGAGGCAGTCCTAGACTACCTGCTCCCCATCATCGAGCCGGCCAAGGTCGACGAGTTCACCTTCACCCGAGGCTGGATGCGTAGCCAGGCGGCGCGAATCGGCGACCCCCGCTCCCCCGCGTACCAGCTCGGCAAGCAGCTCAACCTCCCTCCGGCGTATCTGCTGATACACCGGGTGACATTGAGCACCATCGGCGTGCTGTGCCAACTGGGCGCCACGGTACGGCTCCGAGAGGAACTCGAGGAGTGGCTGCCGGGGTTTCTCCCGGAGGACGAAACGGCCCTGGAGGAGGGGGAGTCGGCGGCCGAGGCGTGAGGTCCGGGCGGGGGCTTGAGCGCGTACGTGCGTAAGCCGGGGTCCGACGGGGGCGGGGGGGGTGGGGCCCCCGGAGGTACAACGCACCGCGGGGGCCAGTCCGTTCGGACCAGCCCCCGCGATCAGAGGTTTGCTTCAACTGCCGTTGCCGACACCAAGGCCATTGCGGCTGTTGCGGCGATGCGGCCTTACTGCATGACCGCCATGGCCAGGGCGCGGCGAGCGCGCAGCGACGCGCGCTCGGCGCGGCGCTGCATCCGGCGGGCCGTCACCAGGCGGATCGCCTGGCGCTCGGCCTCGGCGGCGCGCTGCCGCTCGTGCATATGCGCACGAGCCAGGGCTTCTTGGATGAGTTGCATCTCACGGGTCCTGTTCTGACGCGAGTCGTTCGCGCCGGTGGTGGTGAAGTCTGGAGTCGCGGAGCCGGCGGGCTCGCTGTTGGACGGCTTCATCGGGGCCTGATCCTTGGGGTCGTGCGTCAGGGGGCGATCGATCGTTCCTGTGGTGGTCATGCCGCGACCGGGTTCTTGCGCGGGCGACCACGCGGCCGCTTCCGGGCGACAACGACACCCTGGACGAAGAGCTCGCCACCCCAGACGCCCCAGGGCTCACGCCGCTCCTTGGCGCCTGCGAGGCAGGCCTCGATCAGCGGGCAGGTGCGGCAGAGGGACTTGGCGTACTCGACATCTGCCGGCGACTCGGCGAAGAAGACCTCCGGGTCGTTGGAGCGGCAGGGGACGGGCACGCCGAGGTTCTCGATGGCGTCGTCGAGCGCGGTGAGCGCAGTGAGCGGGATCAAGGTGGAGTCCTCCGTGAGGCCGGGCGGGGGGATCGTTTCGGAAGGCGGTACGGACGGGGCGTGCGCTTCGAGTTGCACGGTTCGTCTTCCTCGTCTGGTCGTGCCGGCCGGTTGGCCGGTTGGCGGCTGGTACCGGGTTCTTTTCTTGTCCCGAGGCCCCTTCGCTCTGTCGTCCCTGGTCGGGGACAAACAGAAGGGCCGCGGATCCCGGGTGGGGTTCCGCGGCCCTGAAGGCGCCGGCCTGATCGCCGATCAGGCTGGATCACTCCAGGGTTCAGGCCCACGGAAGGCCCACATCGTGTGGTGCGTCTGCTTGGCGGCTCCGGCACCGGCGGCCGCAAAGGCATAGGCCTGCGCCTGTGCCCCTACTGCTTCCAGTGCCTTCATCGGTCGCTCATTGCGCTCACGGACAGGAAGGACCGCGAGAGACACGGAGGACGCCGGCCGGACAGCAGGAATGCCGGACAGACCGGTGCCCAGGTTCGAGACGCCGAGCAGGCACGTGGAGACGACCGAGCGATCGGTCAATTTGACGGTGCTGATGGAGCTGGTGTTGATGCTGATCACTGGAATCGCCTCCTCTCGGCGTCTTGGGGGACCGGGGTGAGCCAGTCCGACGGTTATTAAGTACAGCACGGAACCAGGGCCTTGGAGAAGGCCGCCGCTTCCGTGCTTAAGAACCTATGGGGATTCCTGGGGCATGCGCAAACTATTTTCTCGACGAGTTTGCGTCAGTCCTCATCGTTTCCCTCTTCAAGCTCCTGACCTGCACAGATGGCAAGAACTTCGGTTCCGTAGCGGTTGAGCTTGCGGTTGAGGACGCCCGGGATGCGGGCCAGTTCAGCCGGAGTGGCCGGTACCGCTTCGGCGATGGCCATCAGTGTCTTGTCCGTGAAGACGCAGAAGTCCGGTTGTCCGCTGCGCTGCGCCTGGGCCGCTCGCCAGTCGCGCAACCGCTCGTACAGCCCCTCGTCCATGTCGGAGGGGCAGTCCTCGCAGCGCATCAGTTTCATCTCACCGGCGTCGGTGAGGGTGCGGCCGCAGACCCGGCAGCGGGCGGGCTGACGGGGCACCCGCCGCACCACGCCCTCGACACCACCGGCGACACCGCGCTCGATGCCGCCGGGGCCGCCTGCGCCGCCTCGGGTCGGGGCGGCGGTGGAGCCAGGGCGCAGTCCGTCGAGAAAACGGCTGGGGCGGCGGTTGGGACGGCTTCCGGGCGAGCGGGACAGCGCCCAGGAAACGGAGAGGTGTTGTCTGGCACGGGTGACGCCGACGTAGAGAAGGCGGCGCTCCTCCTCGATCTGTTCCTCGGTCTTTGCGTAGGTGATCGGCATCATGCCTTCGGCGACGCCGACGAGAAGGACGACGTCCCACTCCAGGCCCTTGGCGGAGTGGAGGGAGGCGAGAGTCACGCCCTGGACGGTCGGGGCGTGCTGGGCGGCGGCACGCTCGGCGAGTTCCGCGACGAGATCGCCGAGCGTGGCGTCGGGCTTGGCGGCGGCGAAGTCCTGGGCAAGGTGAACCAGGGCGGCCAGTGACTCCCAGCGCTCACGGACCGCGCCGGATCCGGCGGGCGGCTCGCTGGTCCAGCCCTCGCTCGACAGGACGGCTCGTACCTGCGCGGGCAGGTCCACGACGTCGTCCAGGAGGGAGTCGTTGCCCCCGAAGCGGCCTGCCGCACGCAGACCGTGGATGGCCCTCTTCACCTCCGGGCGGTCGAAGAACCGCTCGGCGCCGCGCAGTTGGTAGGGCACCCCGGCGTCGGCGAGGGCCTGTTCATAGATCTCGGACTGGGCGTTCGTACGAAAGAGGATGGCGATCTCGCTCGCGGGAACGCCGGAGGCGATGAGGTCACGGATACGGCGGGCGGCGCCCTCGGCCTCGGCGGGCTCGTCGGTGTACTCGGTGTAGACCGGCTCGGGGCCCGAGTCGCGCTGGGAGATCAGCTCCAGACGGTGCTCGGCGGCGCGGCCGCGGGCCTGGGCAAGCAGGCCGTTGGCGAGGTGGACGACCTGGGGCGAGGAGCGGTAGTCGCGGACCAGCTTGACGACCGTTGCGCCGGGGTGGCGGGTGCGGAAGTCGAGTAGGTGGTCGGGGGTTGCACCGGTGAAGGAGTAGATCGTCTGGCTGGCGTCGCCGACGACGCAGAGACTGTCGCGCTCGCCGAGCCACAGTTCCAGGAGTCGCTGCTGGAGGGGGCTGACGTCCTGGTACTCGTCGACCACGAAGTGCTGGTATTGGGCGCGGACCGCATCGGCGATGTCGTGCCGGTCCTGGAGGATGCCGACGGTCAGCAGCAGGACGTCTTCGAAGTCGATGACACCGCGGTCGCTTTTGACGTCCTCGTACGCGGCGTAGAGCTGGGTGATCTCGCCCGGGTGGCGGGGGGCTTCCCGGCCGGTCTTGGCGGCCATCGCCGCGTAGTCGGCGGGGACGGTCCGGGTGACCTTGCACCATTCGATCTCGGCTGTGACATCGCGCAGTTCGCCCCGGTCCAGGCGGATCCCGCAAGCCGCTGCGGCGTCGGCGACGAGCTGTATCTTCCGGTCGACGAGCCGCGGCAGGCTGCCACCGACCGCCTTGGGCCAGAAGTACTGAAGTTGGCGCAGGGCGGCGGAGTGGAACGTGCGTGCCTGGACTCCGGAGGCGCCGAGCTGGCGGAGGCGGCCGCGCATCTCGCCGGCGGCGCGGTTGGTGAAGGTGACGGCCAGCACGCTGGAGGGCTGGAGAATTCCGGCGCGCACTCCGTAGGCGATGCGGTGGGTGATCGCCCGGGTTTTGCCCGTGCCGGCTCCTGCCAGTACGCACACCGGCCCGCGCAGGGCGGTGGCGACTTCGCGCTGCTCGGGGTCGAGGCCTTCGAGCACCGCGTCGGCCCCGCCCGGCGGGGCCGGGTACTGCGAGCTGCCGGAGCCCTGCGGGAAGAGGGTGGAGTGCGTTGCTGCTGTCACCCCGCCATGCTGCCAGTTCGGCGGTGACCGGTGCGCCGGTTGTCCACAGGCAAATGCTCGCAGTCGTACTAATGCGGCAGGCGCTGCGTCGGCCTCCGGGCCCCGCACCGGCGGCGTACGGGAATGGTGGAACGGTCACGTACGTTCCACTCTCTGCGAATACGCACCCTCAGCAGCAAAGGAGCGCGAGACATATGCCGGGCACTGTGACGATGTACAGCACCACGTGGTGTGGCTACTGCCGTCGGTTGAAGGGCCAGATGGACCGCGAGGGCATCACGTACGAGGAAATCAACATCGAGCAGGACCCGGAGTCGGCGGCGTTCGTGGAGAAGGCGAACGGGGGCAATCAGACGGTTCCCACCGTTCTGTTCCCTGACGGTTCGACCCTCACGAACCCTTCGCTGGCGCAGGTCAAGCAGAAGATAGGGGCCTGAGCTCTCTAAAGAGCCGTGCCCGGTTTCGGCAGGGGCTTGCCGTACCAGAGTTCGATCAGGCGGGCCGCAATCGAGATGCCGTAGGGAGGAAGCACCTCCCCGGACTCGAAGGCGGCCCGTAGCTCTTCGCGGGAGAACCAGCGGGCTTCGTGGATCTCGTCGCCGTCGACGTCGATGTGCGCCGAGGTGGCGCGGGCCATGAAGCCCAGCATGAGGCTGGAGGGGAAGGGCCAGGGCTGGCTGGCGATGTACTCGACCTCCCCGACGGTGATGCCGGCCTCCTCCAGGACCTCGCGGCGTACCGACTGCTCGATGGACTCGCCGGGCTCGACGAATCCGGCGAGGGTGGAGAACCGTCCCTCGGGCCAGTGCACTTGGCGGCCGAGCAGGATGCGGTCGTCGTCGTCCGTGACGGCCATGATCACGGCCGGGTCGGTGCGTGGGTAGTGCTCGGCGCCGCAGGCGGGGCAGCGGCGGATGTGGCCGGCCGCTGCGATCACGGTGCGTTCGCCGCAGCGGGAGCAGAAGCGGTGCAGGCGCTGCCAGTTCTCCAGGGCGACGGCGTGCACCATGAGTCCCGTGTCACGGGGCGACAGGAGCAGGCCTGCCTCACGCAGTCCCGCGGCGCGTGCGGACTGGTCCATGCGGCCGGGGAGCGCGTCCTTCTGGAGTGCGAAGTAGCTGACGCCGTCGTCGTCGGTACCCAGGAAGTAGCGGTGTGCCTCGGTGAGGGGTGCTTCGAAGGAGGGGGTCATGACGAGTTCGGTGGTGCCGTCCTCCGTCTCGTCGATGAGGACCTGGCCGCCGGAGACCACGAACGCGCGGGTTGTGGGGTGGCTCCACGCCGCGGCGAGCCAGGCCTCGTCGAGCCGGTGGTGGGCGGCCCGGTCGATGCCGCTCGGGGCGGTGAGCGAGATGGGACGGTCGGCGGTGTGATCGGTCCAGGTGGTCACGGGTGCTTCCAACTCCCCCGGTGGAACGGGTATTTCAGTGGGACGTGCGGCAGGACTCGGCGGCGTTCGGCGGGCTCTTTCAGTGTGCATCGCGCGCGTTGTCCGCTAGGTCGCCACGTCCGCGGCGGGGCCCGCACCGCCCTCGGCGGTCGGGAAGCCGGTCTCCCGGGGTTTCGCGGCAAGCCGGTCGGCGCTGCGCCGTATGTCCGCCGTGCGCTCGGGCCGGGCCGGCACGGACGGGATGCGCGGCCACTCGGTGGGGGCGCCGAGGAAGGCGGCGCGGTGATTCTCGATGTACGGGCGGACGGCGCTGTCCGAAGTCTTGCTCATGCTCACGAGCCTATCGGCCCGCACCGACATGCTGGTCCGGCGGTTCGCCCGAGGACGGCTCCTCCAGGAGCAGCCGCTCCAGTGCGGCCCGGTCCGGCAGATTCTCGGGCCGTACGATCTCGCCGCCGCGTACGTAGAGGAATGCGGCCTTGACGGACTCCAGGGGCACGCCGTTCTGCTCGGCCCAGGCGAGCCGGTAGAGGGCGAGCTGAAGGGGGTCGGCGGTGCGGCTGCGGCTGGTCTTCCAGTCGACGATCTCGTACGTCGCCCCGTCGCCGTCGCTCTCCTTGTAGACGGCGTCGATGCGGCCTCGTACGACTCGTCCGGCGATCTCGAGCTGGAAGGGGGCTTCCACGCGGTAGGGCGTACGGTGGGCGTACGGGGTGCGTTCGAAGGCGTCCTTGAGTGCCTCCAAGTCGCGTTCGTCCGCGATCTCGGCCTCGCTGCCGGGCAGTTCCTCCGGCTCCAGCATGGGCAGCCGCAGCTCTTCGAAGCGGGTCTCCACCCAGGCGTGGAAGCGGGTGCCGCGGCGTGCGGCGCGCTGTGGGGGGCGCGGCATGGGGCGCGCGAGCTCCTGTGCGAAGGCGTCCGGGTCGGCGGCCAGGCTCAGCATCTGGGACGCGGTCAGGGAGATCGGCAGGGGTACGTCCTTGACGCTCTCGCGGGCACGCAGGAGTTCTCCGGTGAGAGCGTCCAGATCGCGGTCCCAGGAGGCGATGGTGCGGGCTTCCTCGGGGGTGAGGGGCGCGGTGTCACGTGGGTGCGGGCGGGCGTCCGGGGCGGGAGCGGGGCGCGGGATCCTCGGCCGGTTCCGGGGCCATGGCTCCGGGAGGGCCGGGGACTCGTCCGCGAATTCGGCCTCTCCGTACAGCCCGTCCGCGAAGTCGGCTTCTCCATATGGCCCGTCGGCGAAACCGGCCTCTTCATGGAAGGCCTCGTCCGCGTACGGAGCTTCGTCGGCGAAGTCACCGTCCCCGTAAGGGGGTTCGTCCTCCTCGGGCGGAGGCGGCCAGTCCGGATCGTCGTACGGGGCGTGGACGTCGTGAGCCGACGAGTGAGCCGCCTCGTGGGAGTGCTCGGACTCCAGGTGGGCCAGCACCGTTGCCGCGGCTGCTCGTCGGCGGGCCAGCGCCGCGTCGTCCAGCGGGAGGGGCCACGCGTGGTCGCCGGTGGCCTCGTGAAGCGCCGGGTTCTCCTCGCCCTCCTCGGGTTCGTCCGCCCAGGCTTCGATCTCACCGTGTCCGGCCTCGCAGTGCTCGTACAGGGCCTGCAGGAAGTCGGAGGGTCCGCGTGGCTTCTTCTGGGAGGGGCCCCACCAGTGACCGGAGCCGAGGAGCAGGGAGCGGGGTCGGGTGAACGTGACGTAGCCGAGGCGGAGTTCCTCGGTGTGCTGGTGGTCCTTCATGGCCTCGTGGAAGGCCTTCATGTTCCTGGAGTCCCACGCTTCGATGTCGGGCAGTGTGTCGGCGTCGCCGCGCAGTTCGTGGGGCAGGACCTTGCCCTGGGCGGTCCACTTCTCGCGACCCTGGGTGCTGGGGAACGTGCCGGTGACCAGTCCGGGGACCGCGACGACGTCCCACTCCAGGCCCTTGGACTTGTGGGCGGTGAGCACCTTGACGGTGTTCTCGCCGCCCGGCAGGGCGTTGTCGAGGCCCTTCTCGTACTGGGCGGCTGTGCGCAGGAAGCCCAGGAAGGCGAGGAGGGTGGCCTCGCCGTCGTTGGCGGCGAAGGACGCGGCGATGTCGAGGAAGTTGGACAGGGTTTCGCGGCGGCGGGCGGCCAGGGCGTGCGGGGACGCGGAGAGCTCCACCTCCAGGCCGGTCGTGGCGAGGACTCGGTGCAGGACGTCCATCAGCGGGTCGGAGAGCGAGCGGCGCAGGTCGCGCAGTTCGGCGGCGAGCCGTGCGAACCGTACGCGCGCGTCCGGCGAGAAGGGCAGCCCGTCGTCGTCCCCGTCGCCTCCCAACGGCGTCTCCAGGAAGGTGTCGAGCGCGTCCGCGAGCGAGATCACCTCGGCCGGGTCGACCCCTTCGACGGCCGCGGCGAGCCGGCGGTCCGGGTCGTCGTCGGCGCCCACGCGTGCGTGGGACACGAGGAGCCGTGCGCGGCGTCCCAGGAGGGCGAGGTCGCGGGCGCCGATGCGCCAGCGCGGGCCGGTGAGCAGGCGGACCAGGGAGGCGTTGGCGCCCGGGTCCTGGAGGACTTCGCAGACGGCGACGAGGTCGGCGACTTCCGGGAGGTGCAGCAGCCCGGAGAGACCGACGACTTCGACGGGGATGTCGCGGGCGACGAGCGCGCCCTGGATCTCGGCGAAGTCGGTCGCGGTGCGGCACAGGACGGCGATCTCGCCGGGCGCCTTTCCGGTGCGTACGAGATGGGCGATGGAGTCGGCGAGCCAGTCCAGTTCCTCGGCGTGGGTGCGCAGCAGCGCGCAGCGCACCATGCCGTCGCGTTCGGCACCGGGGGCCGGGCGGAGGGCCTCCACGCCCGCGTGCCGGGCGCGCAGGGGCTCCGCGAGACCGTTGGCGAGGGTGAGGAGCCGGCCGCCGCTGCGGCGGTTCTCGCTGAGCGCCTGGCGGGTGGCGGGGCGGCCGTCGGTGTGCGCGAAGTGCTCGGGGAAGTCGTCGAGGTTGGCGACGGAGGCGCCGCGCCAGCCGTAGATCGCCTGGCAGGGGTCGCCGACGGCGGTCACTGGGTGGCCGGTGCCGCCGCCGAACAGGCCTGCCAGGAGGATGCGTTGGGCGACGGACGTGTCCTGGTACTCGTCGAGCAGGACCACCCGGAACTCGTCGCGCATGATGTCGCCGACCTCGGGCCGGGTGCGGGCGAGCGTCGCGGAGAGGGCGATCTGGTCTCCGAAGTCGAGGAGGTCCCGCTCACGCTTGGCCGCCCTGTAGTGGCCCACCAGTTCGGCCAGTTCACGGCGCGCGGCGGCCGTCTCCGGGACCTTGCGCAGGTCGGCGTTGGTGAGCTTGGCGCTCTCCAGGTCGCGCAGCAACGTGGCGTCGTACGCGCGCAGTTCCTCGGGGCGTACGAGGTGTTCGGCGAGTTCGGAGTCGAGGGTGAGGAGGTCGCTGACCAGGTCGGGGAAGGAGCGGGTGAGCGCGGGGTAGGGCCCAGGGGCCTCGCGCAGAACTCGGGCGGCGAGCTGGTAGCGGGTGGCGTCGGCCAGGAGGCGTGCGGTGGGTTCGAGCCCGATGCGCAGACCGTGGTCGGTCAGGAGGCGGCCCGCGAAGGCGTGGTACGTGGAGATGGCGGGCTCGCCGGGCGGGTTGTCGGGGTCGATGACCTCGGGGTCGGTGACGCCGGCCTTGATGAGGGCTTTGCGTACGCGCTCGGCGAGTTCGCCGGCCGCCTTGTTGGTGAACGTCAGGCCAAGGATCTGTTCGGGGGCGACCTGCCCGGTGCCGACCAGCCACACCACGCGGGCGGCCATCACTGTGGTCTTGCCGGAGCCGGCTCCGGCCACGATCACCTGCGGGGCGGGCGGTGCGGTGATGCAGGCCGTCTGCTCCGGGGTGAACGGGATGCCGAGGAGCTCCTTGAGCTGTTCGGGATCGGTGATACTGGCGGGCACCTCAGCGAGGCTAGCCGCGCTCACTGACAGCGGGGGCCGCCACAGCCGCCGGGCCGGAAGATGCGCTGGTCAGCACACGTGGTGCGGTACGTCACTTCCGACATCTCTTGACGACGCGGCACCCCGGTGCAGGGTCACTCGACCACGTGGCGTCCCTCGGGTTGTGCGCTGCACGACGCCCGGAACGCGCAGTGTGTGCAGTGCTGTCCTGTGCTCGGGGTGAACCGCTCGTCGAGGACCTTGCCCGCGGCGGTGGCAAGGAGGTCGCCGATCCACTCCCCGGAGAGGGGCTCTTGGGCCTGCACCTTCGGCAGGGTCTCGCCGCCGTCCTTCCTGGGGGCGCCCTGGCGGAGCTGGACGAGTTCGGCGCCGCCCGGGTCGGGGCGCTCGCCTTCGAAGGCCTCGTCGACGGCGCCCTCGCGTACGGCGAGCTGGTAGACGGCGAGTTGGGGGTGGTGGGCCACGTCGGCGGCGGTCGGTGCCTGTTTGCCGGTCTTGAAGTCGACTACGTAGGCGCGGCCTTCGGTGTCCCGCTCGACGCGGTCCATGGAGCCGCGGATGCGTACTTCGTAGGAGCCCGCTTCGAGGGTGACGTCGAAGTCGTGCTCGCTGGCCACCGGCGTACGGCCCGCACGGTCCAGCACATGCCACTTCAGGAAGCGTTCGAGCGCCACGCGTGCGTGCTCCTTCTCCTGCGCCGACTTCCAGGGGGCGTCGAAGGCGAGCGCGTTCCACACGGAGTCGAGGCGCTCCATGAGGACGGCGAGGTCGGCGGGACTGCGTCCGGAGGCGACCTCGTCGGCCAGCACGTGCACCACATTGCCGAAGCCCTGGGCGGCGGTCGCGGGGGCGTCGGCCTTCACCTCGCGGCCGAGGAACCACTGGAGGGCGCAGGTGTTGGCGAGTTGGTCGAGTGCGCTCCCGGAGAGCACGACGGGCTGGTCGCGGTCGCGCAGCGGAACCTTGCTCTCGGTCGGCTCGTACATGCCCCACCAGCGGTAGGGGTGCGCGGACGGCACGAGAGGGCGGCCGTCCTCGTCGCCGAGCGCGGCGAGCCGGGCCAGGCGGCGGGCGGCGGCCTCCCTGAGGGTGTCCGAGACGCGGGGGTCGACGATCGTGGCGCGCAGTTCGGCGACGAGGGCGGCGACGGACAGGGGGCGGCGGGGGCGGCCGGTGACGTCCTTGGGTTCGACGCCGAGTTCGGTGAGGAAGCGGGACGGCTGGTCTCCGTCGTCGGCGGGGGCCTTCACGGCGGTGACGACGAGACGTTCACGCGCGCGCGTGGCGGCCACGTAGAACAAACGGCGTTCTTCGGAGAGCAGCGCCCCTGGGGTGAGCGGTTCGGCGAGGCCGTCGCGTCCGATGCGGTCGGCCTCCAGAAGGGAGCCTCTGCGGCGCAGGTCCGGCCACAGGCCCTCCTGGACGCCCGCGACGACGACCAGGCGCCATTCAAGGCCCTTGGAGCGGTGTGCCGTCATCAGGCGTACGGCCTCGGGGCGTACGGCCCTGCGGGTGAGCGTGTCGGCGGCGATGTCCTCGGCCTCGATCTCCTCGAGGAAGTTGAGGGCGCCACGGCCACCTGTGCGTTCCTCGGCGCGGGCCGCCGTCGCGAACAGCGCGCACACGGCGTCGAGGTCGCGGTCCGCGTTGCGGCCGGCCGCGCCGCCGCGCCGGGCGGCCCGCTCCAGGCGCTGAGGCCACGGTGTGCCGTCCCACAGCTCCCAGAGCGCCTCCTCGGCGGTGCCGCCGCCGGCGAGGCGCTCACGGGCCTTGCGCAGCAACGCGCCCAGACGTTGGGCTCCGCGCGCGTACGAGGGGTCGTGTGCGACCAGCCGCTCCGGCTCGGCCAGCGCCCGTGCCAGCAACTCGTCCGAGGGCGGCGGGACGAGATTGCCCCCGGCACGCTCCTCCTCGCGCAGAGCACGGCCCAGGCGGCGCAGATCGGCGGCGTCCATGCCGGCCAGCGGGGAGGCGAGGAGGGTGAGCGCGGTCTCGGTGTCGAGCCAGGGTGCTTCCGGAACGACGACGGCCTCGGGCTCGGCGGCATCGTCGGTGGGAGCAGGGGTGACGGTGTCCGCGCGCGCGGACTCGGCACTTCCCTCAGCCGACCCCTCTCTGTCGGCACCCGCCCCGGCCCCGGCTCCGGCCCGCTCGGCTGCCCCCGCTGCATCCCGGAGTGCCGCCTCGGCCACCGCCTTGAGAGCCGTCAACAGGGGTGCCACCGCCGGTTCATGGCGCAGGGGAAGGTCGTCGCCGTCTATGTCGAGGGGGACGCCGGCCGCGGTGAGGGTGCGGCGGACGGTCGGGATGGTGCGGTGCCCGGCGCGTACCAGGACGGCCATCTCGCTCCAGGGGACGCCGTCCTCCAGGTGGGCGCGGCGGAGGATGTCCGCGATGTTGTCCAGCTCCGTGCCGGAGGTCGGGTACGTGTAGGCCTCGACGCAGCCATCGTCCTGTACGGGAGTCAGCTCCCGGTGGGCGCGGACCTTCTCCGCCGGGAGGCGAGTCAGAGGCATGCGCCGGGTCAGCAGCCGGGTGGCGGCCAGCAGTCCGGCGCCCGACCGGCGTGACGTCCTCAGGACCTCGACGGGCGCCGGAGTGCCGTCCGCGCGCGGGAAGGCCTCCGGGAACTCCAGAATGCCGTTCACATCGGCGCCCCGGAACGCGTAGATCGACTGGTCGGGGTCGCCGAAGGCTACAAGGGTGTTTCCGCCGCCCGCGAGTCCGTGCAGCAGCCGTACCTGCGCCGGATCGGTGTCCTGGTACTCGTCGACGAAGACCGCGTCGTACTGCGCGACGAGCCGCGCGGCAACCTCGGGACGGCGGGCGAGCAGCACCGCGCGGTGCACCAGTTCCGCGTAATCGAGCACTCCTTGCATATCGAGAACGTCGAGATACTCGGCGAGGAAGGCGGCCGCGGCGCGCCAGTCGGGACGGCCGATGCGGGAGGCGAACGAGTCCAGCGCGTCCGGACCGAGCCCCAGTTCACGGCTGCGGGCCAGCACCGCGCGAACCTCGTCGGCGAAGCCGCGCGTCGTCAGGCAGGCGCGCAGCTCGTCCGGCCAGCGCACATGGGCGAGGCCGAGCCGCTCCAGGTCGGGCTGGCCCGCGAGGAGTTCACGCACGGCCACGTCCTGTTCGGGGCCGGAGAGCAGCCGCAGCGGCTCCACGAAGAGGTTGCTGTCCTGGTGGGCGCGGACCAGGGCGTAGCAGAAGGAGTGGAACGTGGTCGCCTGGGGCGCGCCGGCCGCCCCTATGCGCAGCGCCATGCGGTCGCGCAGCTCCACGGCGGCCTTGCGGCTGAACGTCAGCACCAGGATCCGCTCGGGGTCCGTACCGCGCCCGATCCGGGCCGCCACCGACTCCACGAGTGTCGTCGTCTTGCCGGTGCCCGGACCTGCGAGGACGAGCAGCGGGCCCCCCTTGTGGTCAACCACTGACCGCTGAGCTGCGTCCAAAAGAGGGGGATCCACCCGGACCGGCGGGGTACGCACCAGTCGGTAAGCGCCACGGTTCCCCTGTCGCCCCTGGTGGTGCGACAGGCGCCTGGTGGAGAAAGAGGAGCTCACGTGGTTCGCCGGTCCTGGTGGGTGTGCTGGTTGGCTTACCGCCGCGCGTGGGCGGCGGTGGCCGCGTGGTGAGGGGGATGCGCGCCGTTGACGCTACGCCCGCGAGGACAGCGGAAGGAGGGCTTCCGCTTCTTCCCTCCCATCCCTCAGAACGCTTCTGTCCCCCGCATCACGAACGTACGCCATGCCACGGACGTGCCCAGTTTCCCCCGTACGGGCCGCTGATCCCCCTTTCGGGCGTCCGATGGCGGAAGCTGTCAAGTGTGACGTTCCGCGCGCTGCTCGCCGTCCCACCGCGCTCGCTTCATGTCGACGCGCGGCAGGTGGCCTTCGGAGGCCCTGCTCGCCTCCTTCAGGGGTGTGCCCTCCGCCTGGTAGTGGCCGAGGGCCTGCAGTTCGTGCCCCGGGAGCAGCACGCCGTCCGCGCGTATGACGCGCCACCACGGGACGGCTCCTCCGTAGAGGGCCATCACACGGCCGACCTGGCGCGGCCCCCCTTCCTCGAGCCACTCGGCGACGTCCCCGTACGTCATGACGCGGCCGGGCGGGATCAGCTCGGCGACCTCAAGGACTCGCTCCGCGTACTCCGGCAGGGCGTCCGCCGGAAGACTCTCCTCGCTCATCCGCCCCATCCTGCCCCACCCCACCGACAACGTGACGGAGCGGTTACGGGACGTATACCTCGCCCGGGAGCGGCACTTCGGGCAGACTGTGCGCCCCCGCAATGCCCCCTGATGCCCCTCTGTGTCGGTGGGGCATGCCACCATCATCCGGGCGGTGACTGGTGATACGAGATCAAGAAGAGACGATGAAACAGCAGGGCGTGCACCCCGAAGACGCGGAGGGCACCTCTGAGGTTTCGTCGCGCCCGGACACCGGCGACGACTCGGACGAGCGCACCTCGGACGCACACAAGAAGGGCGACCACACCTCGGACGCGTACAAGAAGAAGGGTGTCCCGGCCGCCGGCATCCCGGACTCCGAAGCCGACGACGTCCACTCCGAAGCGGTCGAGGGCGACGAACCGCTGCTCCCCGCACGCGTGCACCGTCCCTCCGATCTGATGCGTCTCCTGGTGGGCGTCCTCGCGGTCGCGGTGCTGCTGGGGATCGCCGCGTTCGCGCACGGCACGACGTCGGGACTCGCCCAGGACATCAACAAGGGCACCGACGAGGCACCCGACCTGCTGAGCGAGATCGCGGGGCTCGCGTCGAGCATCGCGATCCTCCTGGTGCCGGTCGCCTTCGCCATCGAGCGGCTGATCAAGCGGGACGGACTACGGATCGCCGACGGTGTGCTGGCCGCGGTCCTCGCTCACGGCGTGACACTCGCCACAGACCTCTGGGTCGCCAAGGCCGCCCCGGACTCGATCCAGAAGGCGCTCACGCAGCCCTTGCCGCAGGACATCCACGCCCTCACCGACCCGGTGCACGGCTATCTGGCGCCGGTCATCGCGTACATGACAGCCGTCGGCATGGCACGGCGGCCACGCTGGCGTGCGGTGCTGTGGGTGGTGCTGCTGCTCGACGCCTTCTCCATGCTGGTCACCGGCTACACGACACCCTTCTCGATCATCCTGACGGTGCTGATCGGCTGGAGCGTGGCGTACGGGACGCTGTACGCGGTCGGCTCGCCGAACGTGCGGCCCACGGGGCGGACGCTGATGGCGGGCCTGCGGCATGTCGGCTTCCATCCGGTGAGCGCCTCCCGTGAGGAGACACCGGAGTCCACCGAGAGCGGCGACCGCGGGCGCCGGTACTTCGTGACGCTGGAGGACGGCCGGCCGCTGGACGTCACGGTGGTCGACCGTGAGCAGCAGGCGCAGGGCTTCTTCTACCGCGTGTGGCGGCGTCTGACGCTGCGGGGCATCACCACGCGCCGCAGCCTCCAGTCGCTGCGCCAGGCTCTGGAGCAGGAGGCGCTTCTCGCGTACGCGGCCATCGCGGCCGGAGCCAACGCGCCCAAGCTGATCGCCACCTCCGAACTGGGCCCGGACGCAGTGATGCTCGTCTACGAGCACATCGGCGGCCGCACGCTGGACTCGCTGCCGGACGAGGAGATCACCGACGAGCTGCTGCGCGACACCTGGCATCAGGTGCAGGCGCTGCAGTCGCGGCGCATCGCGCACCGCAGGCTGGCGGGCGACGCGATTCTGGTGGATCGTTCTGGCACGGTGATCCTCACCGATCTGCGCGGCGGTGAGATCGCGGCCGGTGAGCTGCTGTTGCGCATGGACATCGCCCAGTTGGTGACCACGCTGGCCCTGCGGGTCGGCGCGGAGCGTGCGGTGGCCTCGGCGGTCGAGGTGCTCGGCCCCGACACGGTCGCCGACTGCCTGCCGATGCTGCAGCCCATCGCGCTGACGCGCGCCACGCGCGCGACGCTGCGAAAACTGGCCCGGGAGCGGGCGCAGCGGGAGCGTGAGGCCGTGCTGGAGGCCTCTCGGCATGCCAGGCTGGGACGCACCGCCGAGGAAGCCGAGGAAGACACCGGGCCCGTCGTACTCGAAAAGCCCGACAAGAAGGCCGTACGGGCCGAGAAACGCTCCGAGAAGCGGGCGATCGACGAGGCTCTGGAAGAGGCACGCGAGGAGGATCTGCTCACCCAGATCCGCCACCAGGTGCTGCTGATCAGGCCGCAGGCGCCGGTCGAACCGGCCCGCCTGGAGCGCATCCGGCCGCGCACGCTGATCAGCTTCATCGCCGGTGCCATCGGCGCGTACTTCCTGCTGTCGCAACTCACGCACATCGAGTTCGGCACGCTCTTCGACAACGCCGAGTGGGGCTGGGTCGCCGCGGCCGTGCTCTTCTCGGCGCTGAGCTACTTCGCGGCAGCCATGAGCCTGCTGGGCTTCGTGCCCGAGCGGGTGCCCTTCCTGCGGGCTGTGGCGGCGCAGGTCGCCGGGTCCTTCGTGAAGATCGTGGCGCCCGCGGCGGTGGGCGGCGTCGCCCTCAACACGCGCTTCCTGCAGCGCGCGGGAGTGCGGCCGGGCCTGGCGGTGGCGAGTGTCGGTGCCTCGCAGCTGTTCGGTCTGGGCAGCCACATCGTGTTGCTGCTGGCCTTCGGTTACCTGACCGGAACGGAGAAGACGCCGTCGCTGTCGCCGTCCCGCACGGTGATCGCGGGTCTGCTGACGGTCGCGGTGCTGGTGCTGGTGATGAGCTCGATTCCGTTCCTGCGGAAATTCGTCGTCACGCGCGTGCGGTCGCTTTTCGCGGGTGTCATCCCCCGCATGCTCGACGTGCTCCAGCGACCGCAGAAGCTCATCACCGGTATCGGCGGCATGGTGTTGCTGACGGCCTGCTTCGTGATGTGCCTGGACGCGTCGATCCGGGCGTTCGGCGGCGACGACATGCCCGCGCTCAGCCTCGCCAGCGTCGCCGTCGTCTTCCTCGCCGGTAACGCGCTGGGCTCGGCCGCTCCGACCCCCGGCGGCGTGGGCGCGGTCGAGGCGACCCTCACGGTCGGCCTGATCGCCGTGGGCCTGCCCAAGGAGGTCGCGGCGCCCGCGGTGCTGCTCTACCGGCTGCTCACGCTGTGGCTGCCGGTGCTGCCCGGGTGGCTGTTCTTCAACTACCTGACCCGCAAGGGCGCGCTCTAGGGCCTCTCCGGACAGACCCAGCCCTCACCCGCACAGCCCGCGCCCCGAGCGTCCCGTCCTCCACGAGCTCAGGATGGGAACGTGCCGAATCCTTCCCGGCTGCGCGCCGCTGCCCTGACCGCCGTTCTTGTGCTGTCCGTGACCGTGGCCGGGTGCGACAGCGACGCCGCCGACAAGGACGAGGACCCGGCGGCGCAGGAGCTGAGCTGGAAGGACTGCCCGGCACCGTCCGAGTCCCAGGGAGGCGGAGAGGCCCCGTCGGCTCTGCCGAACGACGACCAGTGGCAGTGCACGACTCTGAAGGTGCCCCTCGACTGGGACGAGCCCAAGGGAGACACGATCGGGCTCGCGCTGATCCGGGCGGAGGCGAGCGGCGCCGAGGAGAAGCAGATCGGCTCACTGGTCTTCAACTTCGGCGGCCCCGGATCCTCGGGAGTGGCCTCGCTGCCCGCGTTCGCCAACAAGTTCGCGCACCTGCGCACCCGCTACGACCTGGTCAGCTTCGACCCGCGCGGGGTCGGCCGCAGCGCGGGCGTGGAGTGCTTGAGTGACGAACAGCTCGACGAGTACTTCCAGCAGGACGCCACCCCCGACAACGCCGCAGAGCGGAGAGCACTCCTGGAGGACACGAAAGCGTTCAACTCGGCCTGCGAGAAGAACTCCGGGAAGATCCTCCCGCACCTGCGCACCACCGACGCGGCCCGCGATCTGGAACTGATGCGGCAGGCCCTCGGCGACGACAAGCTGCACTACTTCGGCATCTCGTACGGCACCGAACTGGGCGGTGTCTACGCCCACTTGTTCCCCAAGAAGGTGGGGCGGACCGTCTTCGACGCCGTTGTGGACCCGACACGGAATCCGGAGCAGGGTTCGCTCGGGCAGGCCAAGGGCTTCCAGCTCGCGCTCGACAACTTCGCCGAGGACTGCACCTCGAAGCAGGAGCCATGCCCGCTCGGCGACACCGTGCAGGACGTCAAGGACCGGATCGCCGGGCTGCTCAAGAACCTCGACAGCAAGCCGATCCCGGGCGCCTTCCCGCGCGAGCTGACCCAGACCGTCGCCACCAGCGGCATCGCGCAAGCGCTCTACTCACGGGATTACTGGGAGTACCTCACCCAGGGGCTCCAGCAGGCGTACGCCGGTGACGGCACGGTGCTGATGCTGTTGGCCGACGCGATGAACGGACGGAACGAGAACGGCGAATACAGCAACATCGCCGCCGCCAACGTCTCCATCAACTGCGCGGACAGCAAGCCGCGTTACACCACGGCCGATGTGGAGGAGAAGCTTCCGCAGTTCCGCGAGGCCTCTCCCCTGTTCGGCGACTATCTGGCGTGGGGCCTGCTCGGCTGCACGGACTGGCCCGTGCCGGGAGCCGTCGACGACCCCGCCGTGAGCGCCGCCGGGGCAGCACCGATCCTGGTGATCGGCAACACCGGCGACCCGGCCACGCCGTACGAGGGCGCCCGCAAGATGGCGGACGAGCTGGGCAAGGGCGTCGGCGTCGAGTTGACGTACCGGGGCCAGGGACATGGCGCATACGGCAGCGGGAACAAGTGCGTGCGTGACGCGGTGGACGGCTATCTGCTGGACGGCAGGGTCCCGTCGCCGGGCCAGGTTTGCTCATAAAAGAGCAGGTCACAGAGTTATCCACAGGCTGGCACGGCTTCACTCGCGGTCTGCTTACCATGGCCTGACCGTCATTCGCGGCTCGTGCGGATGACTTGCGAGGGGGTAAGGGGCACATGGTGCGTTTCGTACGATCCACGGCGCTGGCCGCGGCCGCGGTGCTGGTCACCGGGCTTGCGGCGGGTTGCGGTGGCGGCTCGTCCGACGAGGGCAACGACGACGGAAAGGCCAGCGCCCCGCCGACCGCGGCGCCGTCCGGTCCGACGGGGAAGCTTCCGGCCTCGCTCACCTCACAGAAGCTCGACTGGGGCCGCTGCGGGGCCACTGCGGACGGACCCGCGCCGGGCGACGACTGGCAGTGCGCGACGCTCAAAGTCCCGCTGGACTGGGAGAAGCCGACGGGCGAAACGATCGGCATAGCTCTGATCCGCGGCAAGGCCACCGACGAGGACTCACGCATCGGCTCGCTGCTGTTCAACTTCGGCGGCCCGGGCGGCTCGGGCATCTCCATGATGCCGTCGTACGCGGCACTGACGTCACAACTGCAGGAGCGGTACGACCTGGTGAGCTTCGACCCGCGCGGAGTCGCGGCCAGCGAGGGCGTGCGCTGTCGCAGCGACCAGGAGATCCAGGCCGCCGAGTCGGTCGATTCCACGCCGGACACCGCGGCCGAGGAGACCTCCTACCTCAAGGACTCCGCCGACTTCGGCAAGGGCTGCGAGGAGTCGGCCGGCAAGCTCATGGCACATGTCTCGACGACCGACACGGCCCGCGACATGGACCTGATGCGCCACGTGCTCGGTGATCAGAAACTGCACTACTTCGGCATCTCGTACGGCACCGAACTGGGCGGTGTCTACGCCCACTTGTTCCCCAAGAACGTGGGCCGCCTCGTACTGGACGCGGTCGTCGACCCGAGCGCGGGCACGGTCGGCCACGCCAAGAACCAGACGCGCGGCTTCCAGCGCGCCCTGGACAACTACCTCAAGTCCACCGGACAGGACCCCAAGGAAGGCTCTCAGAAGATCGCGGACCTGCTGAAGAAGATCGACGCCGAGCCGCTGCCGACATCGAGCGACCGCAAGCTCACCCAGACGCTGGCACTCACCGGCATCGTCCTGCCGCTCTACAGCGAGCAGACCTGGGCCGGCCTCACCAGCGCGCTGGACGCGGCGGAGCAGGGCGACGGTTCGGAACTGCTGGCCCTCGCCGACAGTTACAACGAGCGTGGCGCGACGGGTCGTTACGGCACGACGACGCATTCACAACGGGTCATATCGTGCTTGGACGACAAGGAGCGGCCGACGATCGAGGAGACGAGGAAGCTGCTCCCTCAGTTCCAGAAGATCTCGCCTGTCTTCGGCGAGTTCATGGGCTGGGACACGGCCGGTTGGTGCCACAACTGGCCGGTGGCCGGTCAGCACGAGACCCCGGAGGTCAGCGCACCCGGAGCGGATCCCGTCCTGGTCGTGGGCAACACCGGCGACCCGGCGACACCGTACGAGGGTGCCCGCAAGATGGCGGACGAGCTGGGCAAGGACGTCGGTGTCGAGCTCACCTGGAAGGGCGAGGGGCATGGGGCGTACGGGAGCAGCTCCTGCGTGGACGACACGGTGAACGCGTACCTGCTGGACGGGAAGGTGCCGGAGGACGGGAAGGTCTGCGAGTCGTAGCCCGGGCTGCAGAAGTTCGGACAGCAGGAAGGGGCCCGGCGCACCCGGTGCCGGACCCCTCTCCGCAAAGCCAAAGCCTGCGTCTAGTACACCGGCTTCTCGGGCTCGATCTGGTTGACCCAGCCGATCACGCCGCCACCGACGTGCACCGCGTCCGCGAAACCGGCGGACTTGAGCACGGCGAGGACTTCCGCACTGCGAACACCCGTCTTGCAATGCAGGACGATCTTCTTGTCCTGCGGGAGGGTCTCCAGAGCGGTGCCCATGAGGAACTCGTTCTTCGGGATCAGCTTGGCGCCGGGGATCGAGACGATCTCGTACTCGTTGATCTCGCGTACGTCGATGATCTCGATCTTCTCGTCGTTGTCGATCCACTCCTTGAGCTGCTTGGGAGTGATCGTCGAGCCGGCGGCGGCCTCCTGGGCCTCCTCGGAGACGACGCCGCAGAAGGCCTCGTAGTCGATGAGCTCGGTGACGGTGGGGTTCTCGCCGCAGACCGCGCAGTTGGGGTCCTTGCGGACCTTGACCTGGCGGTACTGCATCTCCAGGGCGTCGTAGATCATCAGGCGGCCGACGAGCGGCTCACCGATGCCCGCGAGGAGCTTGATCGCCTCGTTGACCTGGATGGAGCCGATGGACGCGCACAGCACGCCGAGGACGCCACCCTCGGCGCAGGAGGGGACCATGCCCGGCGGCGGGGGCTCCGGGTAGAGGCAGCGGTAGCAGGGGCCGTGCTCGGACCAGAAGACGGAGGCCTGGCCGTCGAAGCGGTAGATCGAGCCCCAGACGTACGGCTTGTTGAGGAGCACGCAGGCGTCGTTGACCAGGTAGCGGGTCGCGAAGTTGTCGGTGCCGTCGACGATCAGGTCGTACTGGCTGAAGATGTCCATCACGTTCTCGGCCTCGAGCCGCTCTTCGTGAAGGATCACGTTCACGTACGGGTTGATGCCGAGCACGCTGTCGCGGGCCGACTCGGCCTTGGAGCGGCCGATGTCCGCCTGGCTGTGGATGATCTGGCGCTGCAGGTTCGACTCGTCGACCTCGTCGAACTCCACGATGCCGAGCGTGCCCACGCCCGCCGCGGCCAGGTACATCAGGGCCGGCGAACCAAGGCCGCCGGCGCCGACAGCGAGCACCTTGGCGTTCTTCAGCCGCTTCTGCCCGTCCATCCCGACGTCGGGGATGATCAGGTGGCGGGAGTACCTGCGGACCTCGTCTACGGTGAGCTCAGAAGCTGGCTCGACCAGGGGTGGCAGCGACACGGGGACTCCGTTGGTCGGTCAATCACTACGGTTGTTCTCCGCGTAACACTGCCACGCCCCTCTTCATTCCGAGACACCCGTTCCGAGGCGCGAGACGATTTCGTCCCAGTAGCCGGGCATGGTTTCCCAGGGGTCGACGCGACCGCCGCGGTCCGTGCGGTCGGTGAAGTAGATCGTCGAGGCGCCCTGCCAGCGGGCTATGCGCAGCGCTTCCTCGAGATGGCCGCGGGGCACGCTGTGCACGAAGTGGCAGAAGCGGTCGGCCGGGTGGTCGGCGGTCCACTCCGCCACCTGCGACCAGCGGTATTCGCTCCAGGGGCCGGAGAAGGTCACCAACTGGTCGGCGGCTTCGGCATATCCGGGATGCGGGTGGGAGCCATGTCCGAGGACGATATGGCCCTCGCCGAGGAACGCGCGCAGGGTCGTGGCCGTACGGCTGACCTCGGGAAGCGCTGTCCGATCCGTGGGACAGCGGTCCAGAAAGAAGCCGTCGACCCTGTACCAGTCGAGATACCGGTGCGCGTCCGATATCAGCTCGGCGAAGGTACGTGCGCCGTACCTCACATCCAGGTGTCCCAGGACCCGGATGCCCGCGTTGCGCAGTCGCCCCGCTGCGGCGAGGCAGTGCGGGTCGGGCCGGGTGCCGGGGCCGTCGGCGACATTGAGGACGACCCAGTGCAAGGGGGTGCCGGGGCGGGTGAGTTCGCCCCATTCGAGAGGGGCGAGGAGGGGGTGTGCATAGCCGGGGACGCCGAAGCCGAGACGTATGTCGGTGCTCGCGGTGCCCACAGCGGTGCTGGTCAGATGCGGCATGCCGCCTCCATCCAGATATCGGCGAGGGACTCTTCGAGGTGGATGCGGGGTCGCCAGCCGAGCCGGTCGCGTGCGGTGCGCACATCGGCCTGCTGCCAGCTGCCGCAGCCGTCGGGATAGGGGTTCGCGGCCGGAGCCGTGTGGTCGGGTTCGGAGCGGGGGTGACCGATGGATGGCCTGACGATTCCGGGCGGGCTGTCGAGTTCGTGCAGCGCGCCGCCGTAGCCGGCCACGCGTGCGAGGACGGCGGCCGCGTCCCGGAGGCGTACGGCACGTCCGGAGCCGATGTTGATGACACCCTGCGCGGCGGAGAGGGAGGCGGCGTGGACGGCGCGCGCGACATCGCGTACGTCGATGAAGTCGCGCTGGATACCGAGTCCGCCCACCTTCAGTTCGCCGTCGCCGGACTGCATGGCCCGGCGCATGGCCTCGGCGAGGCGGCCGAGGGGCGAACCGGCGGGGGTGCCGGGTCCGGCGGGCGAGAAGACCCGCAGGACAACGGCGTCCAGGCCGGAGCCCAGGACGAGTTCGGTACCGGCGAGCTTGCTGACGCCGTACGGGCCGCCGGGGCGCGGCACGGCGTCCTCGGCCGTGCAGGAGCCGGGCTGGCTGGGGCCGTACTCCGCGCCGCAGCCGATCTGCACGAGGCGCGCGTGGCAGGCGCTGCGGCGCATGGCCTCGCAGACGGTGGCGACGGCGACGGTGTTGTGCCGGGTCAGTTCGCGCGCGCCGCCGCGGATGGCGCCGGCGCAGTTGATGACGACGCCGGGGTGCACCGCGTCCAGGAAGCGGGTCAGTGCGCCCGGGCTGCCACTGGCGAGGTCGAAGCGCACATCCGCGTCGTCGCCCCGGCCGAGCGCGGTGAGCTGCACGGCCGGGTCGGCGAGGAGGCGGTCGGCGACGTACCGGCCCAGAAATCCGTTGGCTCCGATCAGCAGCACCCTCATCGGGCGGCTCCCGGGGTGAATTCTCCGATACGGAGGGTGATCATTTCGTGTCTCCTTCAAGGGTGTTGCCATGGTTCGTCAGGGAGGCCCGCGGTGTCGGCCCCGCGGGAGGGTTGCGCTCGGCACGAGGGCCGGGCGCCGGTGCCGGGCTCGGGGTGCGGTTCACGGTGTCCCACCGTGGTCCGCGTGGGCCGAGGCCCGGGTGAGGGTCCTGGTCGCGTGGACCAGGAGTACGAGCGCCGCGGCCCCGCAGACGAGGGCCGGCACGACACCGGCCCCCCATGCGCCGACCACGGTCTCGACGGGAACAGCGAGGAACGAGCAGCCGGACAGGCGGCCCGCGAAGGCACTCGCCACAGCCGTCGCCTCGGCCGCGCCGGCGGCGGCCAGGATGACGGCCGGGGCATGCGTGAAGCCGTGCACGGTGAGCAGCCGGGCGAGCAGCAGGAGCGCGCCGAGGGCGCCGGTTCCGGCGTACGCGGCGGGATCGACGGGCTCGTCCAGCAGCACCTCGCACAATGCGAGCAGTCCGCTCAGAACGCAGAGGAACAGCCCGAATACGCCCAGGAGCAAGGGCCGTGCGGAGGCGGCGAACTCCTCCAGAGT
Organism: Streptomyces flaveus; assembly: GCF_014647675.1. Lineage (GTDB taxonomy): Bacteria > Actinomycetota > Actinomycetes > Streptomycetales > Streptomycetaceae > Streptomyces > Streptomyces flaveus. The sequence goes on from NZ_BMPQ01000002.1 coordinate 634,817, forward strand.
TCGGCTGGCGGCCAGCCTGCGCCGGGCGCGTACGGCGAAGAGGTGGGCGAACCAGACCGCCGGGGCACAGGCCAGGCCGAGCGCCAGTACGGAACCGAGGCGCACCGGCCAGGGACCGTCGAGGCCACCGTTCGGCCAGCCGTCCGGGCCACCCGCGAGGGCGGCGCCGAGCAGGCCGTCGCCGAGGAGGGCGTACGCGAGGATCCAGCACGTCCACGCGCGCGTGCCCTTTGTCGTGCGCCACGCGCGCGTGGTGTGCAGGGAGCCACGGCTCAGGGCCAGACGCAGGCTCAGGGCGATGGCGAGTACACCCATGACGGCGATCACGACGGCGAGGCGCGGCCGGTCCTCGGTGAGGCGCAGCCCCGTCACCGCCGCCGCGCACGCGGCGCCCGGCAGCAGGGCGAGCACGGCCCAACCGGCGCGCACCTTGGGGAGTTTGACGGCAGCCACCGCTGGACCCGTCTCGCCGTCACGGGGCACGCGCGCGTACATCTCCTCGGCCAGCGAGAACACGTCGCGGTGCCGGAAGCGGGCCACGGTCCGGTCGGTCACCCCGTGCGCCTCCAGCCCCGCCGCGATCTCCAAGGGATCCACGGCCCGTTCGCACAGCTCGCGGTGACGCTGCATCAGGGCTTTCACGGGGTCCGCGGGAGCCCGGCTGCTGGACTCGTCCGACGAACCCGGCAGCCCCGGAACATCAGGCGCATCAAGTGCATCAGGCGCGTCGGCAGTCACCAGCCACTCGTCCGACCCCGCATTCCACACCGCGGCACTGCCCGGCACCCCGGGCAGGTCCACGTCCTGCCGCCGCCCGCTCATCGCGTTCCCTCCCCGGCGGGCACCCGCTCCTGAGCCGAGTCGGAAAGGGCGCCCGCCGCCCCGGCACCTGCCGCCCCGGGCCCCGACGGAGTCCCAGCAGCCCACCGCGGACCGCTCGCCGCCACGGACCGGGTCCCGGACTCGGCCCAGCGACCTCGCACATGAGCCTCGGCCGGTACGGCGAAGGGCAGTGGTTCGCCGGTGCCGTCGGCGGCAGCTCGGCGGACCGGGCAGTGCGAGACGATCTCCAGGTAAATGCCGTGAAATGCCGCGACGTTCTGCTCGACCGTGAACAGTTCGAGGGCACGCGCGCGTGCCGCCGCGCCGAGGAGTGCACGGCGCTCGGGGTCGCGCAGCAGGGCGACGCACACCTCGGCGAGCGCCCTCGGATTGCGCGGCGGCACCACCAGACCCGTACCGCCGATGACCTCCACGACCGCGCCGACGTCCGTGGACACCGTGGCGCGCCCGCAGAACATCGCCTCGACGAGACTGATCGGGAAGCCCTCGACGACGCTCGACAGAACGACCACGGCCCCGGCCGCGTACGCCTCCGCGAGGCTCGGCAGGTCCGGCCCGCCGATCTCCTCGAACGACACCGGCGGCACCGGCGGCACCGGGTCGTCGCCCAGTTCGCGTACGCCCTCCGCCTCATCGGCGAAGAGCTGTACGGCCAGCGCCTTGCACTGAGCCAGATACGCAGCCCCGACCGGCCCTCCCGCAGGCACGCCGACAATCCGCAGCCGCGCCTTCGGCCGCGCCTTGCGGACCTCCACGAAGGCCTGCAGCAGCGAGACGAGGTCCTTGCCGGGCTCGATCCGCCCGACCCAGACCAGCGTGTCCGGATCGGCGCACTCCGCCCGCTCGCCCACGTCCCGGAAGCGGGACGCGTCCATGCCGGGATAGACCGTACGGAGCTTGGCGCGGTCGGCGCCGCAGCGCTCCTGCCAGCGGCGGGCGTGCGTATTGCCGGGCGTGATGAGCGCGGCCTGCCGGTACACCTCGGCCGCGAGCCGGCCGTGGAACGCCGCGAGCAACGCCCGCGCCGGGCCGGACTCCTCGCGCGAGCCCAAGTAGTGCGCCCGCAACTGCACGCCATACTCCGTGACCAGCAGCGGCACACCCCAGAAGTGCCGTGCGAGCAGCCCGGGCAGAGCCGCGGCTCCCCCGGACGTGGCGTGGCACAGGTCGACGGAGCCGAGTCCGTCCTCCTCGTCGTACCAGTCGAGCGACAGGGGCCGCAGGGCGCGCTCGATGCGGTCGGCGACGGTGAGCAGATCCGGGATGCGCGCGCCCCGCGCGGCATGCAGTGCGCCGGGCGCGCGGCAGGCGCTCTCCAGGGCGCGCACGGCGGTTTCGGAACGCAGGGCTCCGGTCAGGCCGCGGCCCTCCTCCCGGACGAGTTCGGCAAGCCCGTACAGCGCACTGCCGAAACGGTCCGCCGCACTCGATGAGCCACCCCCGGAAGCCTCTCCGGCGGCGTCCCTCGCGACGGCGTCTCCCGCACACACAGCCGCCGCCAACTCCCCGTAGCACTCGGCGAACCGCCGCCGCGCCCGGCGCCCGTACCCCGCGCCGTCATCGCCCGCGGTCCATAACGGCGCCGTGCGTACGCGGCCGACCTGGGGCGGAAGCTCGATCCAGCCCTCGCCCCGCTGCCGTTCGCTCCTGCTGAGCGCGTAGACGTCGAAGTCGTGCTGCCCGAGCCCGCGTACGAGCCGGTCGCACCAGAGCCTGGCGTCACCGCTCACATATGGATAGCCACCCTCCGTAAGCAGTCCGATGCGCACGAGTGCACCCCTGATCTTCCGTATGGGGAGCCGCCGTTGACCCGGCGACTCACAGCGGAACGAACGTACGCGGACATGACCGTGGCGCGATGGACGGTTGTCCATCGCGCCACCAAAAGGGGTGAACGGGCGTAACTTTCCCGTACGGATCGCGTTCCGTCGCGCTAAGAGATCAATCGAGTACGCATCGCGCGAGTCTCAAGCTCCGGGAAACGGCCAGGGGTTGGCCCGGCACTTGATCCCGTCGTACTCGAGGAACTTGCTCTGCTGTTGCATGACGGGCGCGAGTTCGCCGTTCTTGTCGCAGGTCACATGGCCGTAGCCGAGCCGGTGGCCGATCTCGTGGTTGATCAGCATCTGCCGGTACGCGTACATCTTGTCGCCGTACGTCTTGGCACCCTGGGCCCAGCGATACGCGTTGATCATCACGCGCTCGGTGGCCGCGGAGTCGCAGGAGACGTTGTCCACGGTGGTGTCCAGGCCCGACTTGGCGCACCAGAACGCGGTGGTGCCGGGGCTGGCCAGCGTGATGACGAAGTCGGGCCTCCCGGTGGAGACCCGCTCGAAGGTACGGCCGCCGTCGTGGGCCCAACTCCGGTCGTCGTTCAGGGTCTTGTGCACGGCCTGTGCGAAGAGTCCGCCGTCGAGACCGAGGCCCTTCTCGACGTCTACGCGGTAGGTGAATTTCTGCCCCGTGCCGGGCGCCTGGTCGAATCCGCGGATCGCCTCGAATTCCCCGTCGGCCTTGAGATTCGCGTCCAGCGGGTACTTCTTCGCCATCAACTGGTTGTACGTCGGCGGAGCCGCGCCCTCCACCTCGGACGGGGGCGTCGGCCTGGTGTCGCCGCGCGCCGCGGAGCCCTTGACTTCCCGGTCCGCGCCGCTCGAAGCCTGCGGGCTCGCGGAGGTGTCCTCGCGCCCCTCGGTGACCTGCCCGGCCACGACGACGGCGAGCACGGTGGTGACGGCGGCGGCCGCGATCCCGGTGAAGGTCCAGCCCTTACCGCCCTTGGCCTTCTCCGGCAGATCGGGCGCCGGGGGCGCCTTGTGCTCGGTTTCCGCGGGGTCGGGGTCCCAGTCGGTTGCGGAGTAGTACGGGCCCGAGCGGAGCGCCTGGTCGGCGGAGTGCGGCTCGAACACGTCGTCGCCCTTGCCGAAGGCGTCGACATAGGCCTGGCGGGGACCCGGCTGCTGCGCCTGCCGTTGCCGCGGAACCGTGTGCCCCGGACCAGCACCCTGCGACACTCCCGGGTACGACCCCTGAGGCGCGCCGTATCCGGGCGCCCCGCTGAACATCCCCCAGCCACCGCCGGGTTCCCGCTGCTCGGGATGCGCGCCACGGACCCCGGGGACACCGTGGGCAGGGGTGCCGTCGGCGTACCGCGGGACGCCATGAGCGGGCGTACCGTCGGGGAGCCGAGGCACGCCATGAGCAGGCGTACCGTCAGAAACCCGCGGAACCCCACGAGCCGGAGTGCCGTCCGGCAGCCGAGGAACCCCACGAGCCGGAGTGCCGTCGGCGTACCGCGGAACCCCGCCCGCAGGCGTCCCGTCGGGGAAACGTGGAACCCCGTTCGCATCCGGACGCGGCACCCACCCCTCGGGCAGCCGTGGAATCCCACCCGCCGGAGTGCCGGGGCCGCCGCCCCTCGGTGGCGGCTGCGGCTGGGGCTGCGGCCCGGAGGGAACCCGGCGTTGTCCCGTGCTCGGTTCCGGGCGGCCCCCCGGAACCACGGGTACTTCGGCGGTGTCGCCCTTGCGGGCCGACCCACGTCGGCTGTGACGTCCCACGCGCCGCCTCAGCTCCCCGCGCTCTTCATGGTGTCGGTGTCGGCCAACTCGCCCGCTTCCGCGAGAAATTCACGAATGGCGGTGGCCACGGTACCGGGATACTCCATCATCGCCACATGCCCCGCGTCCGGCAGCGTGAGCAGCCGGGAATCGCGGAAGGCCCGCGCCGCCCGCTGGGCCATCCGGAACGAGACGAGCTGGTCACGGCCGCCGTAGATGAGCAGCGTCGGGGCCAGCACCCGCTCCGCCTGACGCCACAGCCGGTGCTGGCCGCCCAGCGTGTACGCGTTCACGACGCCGCGGGCCGAGCGCGCCAGGGCGTCCCAGAAGTACGGGAGGGCGAGCCGCCGTTCCATCTCCTCGACGGCGTTGCGGAACCCCTCGGGCGTCACCATCGCGGGATCCCCGTAACAGAGCGCCATGACGCCCCGTACACGCTGCTCGGCGGACCAGTCCTTGGTGTAGCGGGTGAAGGCTTTCGCGACCCCGGGCAGCGCCAGCAGCGCCGTCGGCACCGCCTGGCGCTGCACCAGGATCTCCGGCAGCGCGGGCGACACCAGCGTGAGCGTCCGGACGAGATCGGGACGTACGGCCGCGACGCGCGTCGTGATCGCGCCGCCCAGCGAGTTCCCGACGAGGTGCACCGGCCCGCGGTCGGCCGAGTCGAGATAGCGGATGACCGCGCGCGCGTGCCCGGTCACGGAGTAGTCGCCGTCGTCCGGCGGCGGTGAGTCGCCGAAGCCCGGCAGATCGACGGCCTCGCTGTCCACGAGGCCGTCGAGGAGCGGCATCAGCGCCGACCAGTTCTGCGAGGAACCGCCCAGCCCGTGCACGTACAGCGCGGGCGGCAGCCCCTCGCGGGCCGGCGGTCTCGACCGGATCGTCAGCGTGATCCCGGGCAACCCGACCGAACGCAGCCGCTCTCCCGCCGCCACCCTGACGGCACCGACCTTCGGTGCGGCAGAGGTGGCCAGAACGGACGGCAGTTCGGTCGAAGACATGCGGCAATGTTACGAGACGATCACGTGCTGGATCGTGTGTTCGCCATCACAAGTCCCCCTCGAATTCCACGACAAGCCCACCCGGACCGCCATCGCACGCCCCGCCGTACCGGCGACGGGTCGCCCTGGGATCGCATAGCGACTCGATCCGCGCTCTCATACGCTTCGTAAACGAGGGCACACGTACTCGTGCAAGCAGGCACTCGCACCGACCGCTCGGGAAGAGGACTTATGACCTTCGACCCCACCGACCCCGAGACTCTCGCCGAATCCGATTCCACGGAATCCACCGAATTCGACGTGGAGGCTCCCGAGGCCGACGCCGCCGAACAGCACGCGGATCTCGCACCCCACCGGGACGACCCGCTGACCGGCGCGGACACGGACAACGCGAACGAGGCGGACCGCGCGGAGCAGGCAAGGATCGTCGAACTCGACGAGGACGACTACCGGTGAAGACGACTGCCGGTGCCGCCTCGGTGACGGCCACCGGGGAAGTCGAGGCCAGCCATCGGTGAGCCGACCATCGGTGAGGCGAATGCGGCCCGATGACCGGTGACCTCTCAGAGGCGCGCATCGGCGGGTCGGCCTGCCCGTAGTGCTCCTTTTTGATGCGCTCTGCGCGGTTTTCTCCGGCATCCGGTCCGTGAAATTCTGCGCTCGCACCGCGCACACCACGGTTACCGAAAAGTACGATGGCCGCGCGGCGCACACCGCACGTGGACGATTTTGGGAGGCGGCGTGACAGCCATCGAGCAGACAGAGGCGGCACGCCCGCGGGGCACACGCCTGCCGCGCCGTGCCCGACGCAACCAACTCCTCGGCGCAGCCCAGGAAGTGTTCGTCGCGCAGGGATATCACGCGGCCGCGATGGACGACATCGCCGAGCGCGCGGGGGTCAGCAAACCGGTGCTCTACCAGCATTTCCCGGGCAAGCTCGACCTCTACCTGGCTCTGCTGGACCAGCACTGCGAGTCCCTGCTTCAAGCGGTCCGGGGCGCTCTGGCCTCGACCACCGACAACAAGCAGCGCGTACGGGCCACGATGGACGCGTACTTCGTGTACGTCGAGGACGACGGCGGTGCGTTCCGGCTGGTCTTCGAGTCGGACCTGACGAACGAGCCCGCGGTGCGTGAGCGCGTGGACAAGGTCACATTCGAGTGCGCGGAGGCGATCAGCGAGGTGATCGCGGGGGACACCGGCCTGTCCAAGGACGAGTCGATGCTGCTCGCCTCGGGTCTGGGCGGGCTCGCGCAGGTGGTGGCGCGTTCCTGGCTGCACAGCGACCGCAGCGTGCCGCGTGACCAGGCTGTGCAGTTGCTGACCTCGCTGGCCTGGCGCGGCATCGCCGGTTTCCCGCTGCACGGCAGCGAGCACCACTGACGGCGGGCATGCGGCGAGGGCCGTCTCTTTGTTCCCGTCCGTTGTTCGCTCCTGGCGTTCTTGGACGCAGCGTGCACGTCCCCTCACCGGGCTAATGTGTGCTGCGTACGGCGCGGACGAACGCGCACATCAGTGACCGTCGGAGGGACATAGCCGTGGAGGTCAAGATCGGCGTGCAGCACGCGCCTCGCGAGATCGTTCTGGAGAGCGGTCAGACCGCCGAGGAGGTCGAGCGGGCGGTGTCCGAAGCGCTGGCCGGCAAGTCGCAGCTGCTGAGCCTCGTGGACGACCACGGCCGCAAGGTCTTGGTCCCGGCCGACCGTCTGGCGTACGTGGAGATCGGCGAGCCGGCCCCGCGCAAGGTGGGCTTCGGCGCGCTGTGAGG
>NZ_BMPQ01000002.1:642039-657526 GCF_014647675.1 Streptomyces flaveus
TCCCATGCCCACTCCACACTGTTTCCACGCGTCCGCGCGCTTCACAGATTGAGCACAAGTCACCCACAGGGAAGGATTGCATTCCGCAGGTCACGGGTATGACGGGCTACGACCGAAGTGCACACCGCCGTGCGGGAGGGACCCCCAGATGTTCTTGGAAGCGCTCGGCTCCGTGATCCTCGGTCTGGCAGTGGCCTGGCTGGCGGTGTACCGCCTGCCGCACCGCCTGCCCGCCCGCCGCCTGGTCCTGTCGACGGGCGCCGCCGGGGGCCTGTTCGGCGCGTTCCTCACACACAGCGCGCTGGGTGGAAACCTTCTGCTGATCCTCATCGGCGCGGTGGCCGTCGCCACGGCGTCCGTGTCCCTCCTCGTCCGCCCCGCGGGAAGACTCCGCCGCCACTCGGCGACCGTGTGACTCCGGACTCGGGCGAGGACCGCTGACGCGCCCCTCGCCCGGACCGGGCGGAGTGTCAGGCCGCGAGGCCCAGCGCGGCCATCCGCTTGGTGTGTGCCTCCGTGATACGCGAGAACATCCGGCCGACCTCCGCGAGGTCGAAGCCGTCCGCGACACCGCCGACGAGCATCGTCGACAGGGCATCCCGGTCGGCGACCACGCGCTGCGACTGGGACAGGGCCTCGCCCATCAGCCGTCGCGCCCACAGCGCGAGCCGTCCGCCCACGCGCGGGTCCGCGTCGATCGCGGCGCGCACCTTCTCGACGGCGAAGCTCGCGTGCCCCGTGTCATCGAGTACGGCCAGGACCAGAGCCCGCGTATCGGCGTCGAGCCGCGCCGCGACCTCGCGGTAGAAGTCACTGGCGATCGAGTCGCCGACGTACGCCTTGACGAGGCCCTCCAGCCAGTCCGACGGCGCCGTCTGCCGGTGGAAGCCGTCGAGCGCCGCGACGAACGGCTCCATCGCCTCCGTGGGCTCCGCCCCGATCGCCGCGAGCCGGTCCCGCAACTGCTCGAAGTGGTGGAACTCCGCCGACGCCATCTTCGCGAGCTCCGCCTTGTCGGCGAGCGTGGGCGCCAGCTTGGCGTCCTCCGCGAGCCGCTCGAACGCCGCCAACTCCCCGTACGCGAGCGCTCCGAGCAGGTCGACGACCGCTGCGCGGTACTGAGGGTCGACGGAGGCCTTCGTCCAGTCCTGGGCGGCGACTCCGGTGTGGTCGGCGGATGCGTCGGGAGCGTTGTCAGGCGTCGTCATGAAGCGCACAATAGCCCGCTCACAGCGACACGGAAGTCCCTGGTCAGTCAGTGTGACAACCACTACGTGACCAAATCGACCATCGCATATGCGCGATTCCGGGGTATGGTGGTAATGCGCCCGCTGAGTTGATCTACGTAACTCGACCAACTCGACGGGCCGCACGAATGAGGATGCCCGGTCGGTGGCCCGATCGGCTCCGACCCGACAGCCCTCCTCGCCCGTACGGCACAGAAGCATACGGACCATACGGAGGGACCCTCAGCGGTACGAGAGCTCGAGCGTCGGCAGTGGTCCCATGCCACCCGGCCCGCTGGTCAAGAGCGGCCGACGTCCCCGGCACGGTCCCTACACGACCCCCGCGCTCGCCTCGCACCGCATACACACAGAAGAGGCAGCACCCTGACTACTTTCCGAGAGCTCGGAATCCTTTCCGAGACAGCCGAGGCCCTGGAAGCCGTCGGCATCATCAATCCCTTCCCCATCCAGGAGATGACGCTCCCCGTCGCCCTTTCGGGCAGCGACGTCATCGGCCAGGCCAAGACCGGCACCGGCAAGACGCTGGGCTTCGGCCTCCCGCTCCTCGAGCGCGTCACGGTTCCCGCGGACGTCGAGGCGGGCCGCGCCGAGCCGGAGCAGCTCACCGACGCCCCGCAGGCGCTCGTCGTGGTCCCCACGCGCGAGCTGTGCACGCAGGTCACGAACGACCTGCTGACCGCGGGCAAGGTCCGTAACGTACGCGTTCTCGCCATCTACGGCGGCCGGGCGTACGAGCCGCAGGTCGAGGCCCTCAAGAAGGGTATCGACGTGGTCGTCGGCACCCCGGGCCGTCTCCTTGACCTCGCGGGCCAGAAGAAGCTCGACCTCAAGCACGTGCGCGCGCTCGTCCTCGACGAGGCCGACGAGATGCTCGACCTGGGTTTCCTGCCCGACGTCGAGAAGATCATCAACATGCTGCCGGCCCGCCGCCAGACGATGCTGTTCTCGGCGACCATGCCGGGCGCCGTCATCGGTCTCGCGCGCCGCTACATGTCGCAGCCCACGCACATCCGCGCCACGGCGCCGGACGACGAGGGCCAGACGGTCCGGAACACCGCGCAGTTCATCTACCGCGCGCACAACATGGACAAGCCCGAGCTGGTCTCGCGCATACTCCAGGCCGACGGCCGCGGGCTCGCGATGGTCTTCTGCCGTACGAAGCGGACGGCGGCGGACCTCGCCGACCAGCTGCAGCAGCGCGGCTTCGCCTCCGGCGCGGTCCACGGCGACCTCGGCCAGGGGGCGCGTGAGCAAGCGCTGCGGGCGTTCCGCAACGGCAAGGTGGATGTGCTCGTCTGCACCGACGTGGCCGCGCGCGGCATCGACGTCGAGGGCGTGACGCACGTCATCAACTACCAGTCCCCCGAGGACGAGAAAACGTACCTGCACCGCATCGGCCGTACGGGCCGCGCGGGCGCCAAGGGCATCGCGATCACGCTCGTCGACTGGGACGACATCCCGCGCTGGCAGCTCATCAACAAGGCGCTGGCGCTTGGTTTCAACGACCCGCCGGAGACGTACTCCACGTCCCCGCACCTCTTCGAGGAGCTGAGCATCCCGGCGGGCACGAAGGGCGTCCTGCCCCGCGCCGACCGCACTCGCGCCGGGCTCGCGGCCGAGGAGGTCGAGGACCTCGGCGAGACCGGCGGGCGTGGCGCGCACGGTCGTGGTGGGCGCTCCTCGGCCCCGGAACGCGAGCGTGAGCGCCCGGCGCGTACGCCGCGTCGTCGCCGCCGTACGCGCAACGGTGCGCCGCTCGACGCCACGGACACGACGGCTCCTGCGGAAGCTGCGGAGGCCCCGGCCGCCGAGCCGCGTACGCCGCGTCGCCGCCGCCGCACGCGCACCGGGGAGTCGGCCGCCGAGACGGCTGTCGCCACGGCCGAGGGAACAACGCCGGAGGCCATCGAGCCGACGGCAGAGCCGCTGGAGCCGGCCGAGACGAAGCCCCGCCGGCGTCGTACGCGTAAGACGGCGGAGACCGCGGAGTCAGCGGTCACCGTCGTCGAGGAGGCCGCTGAGGTCACGGAGGTGACCGAGGCCAAGCCCCGCCGCCGCACTCGCAAGGCCGCCGAAACGGCCGTGGACACCGCGGCCGGCACGGCCATCGCGACCGAGGTGGCCGAGTCGGCCGAGACGAAGCCCCGCCGCCGTACGCGCAAGGTTGCCGTAGCCGCCGAGGCCGACATCCCGGCCCAGGTGACCGAGGAGCCCGCGGCCACACCGCGTCGCCGCACGCGCAAGGTGGCTCAGGCCGCGTTGGACACGGCGGAAGGCACAGCGGTCGAGGCGGTTCAGACCAAGCCGCGCCGTACGCGGAAGACCGCGGCCGCTGCTGAGGTCGCCGTGGACACGGCCGAGGCGACCGAGGCGAAGCCGCGTCGCCGTACCCGTAAGGCGGCAGAGGCCGGCATCCCGGCGCAGGCGGCCGAGCCTGTCACGGACGAGGCCCCGGCCAAGCCGCGGCGTACGCGCAAGGCAGCGGCCACGGCGCCCGTCGACGCCGAGGCGCCGGAGGCGAAGCCCCGCCGTCGCACGCGCAAGACGGCGGCAGCCACCGAGGCAGCAGAGAGCTGAGCCTCTCTCCGACGGCCCGGCCCCAGCACTTGGGGCCGGGCCGTTGCCGTTGCCGTAACTCGAAAACGGCCCCACCTCGCCCCGCAATCCGCCCGACAGCTTCCCCGGATACCCTCCTCCTCATGAGCAGGCCCGCCACCTTCGTCCCCCCGCCCGGCGCTCGTGCGTATCGGCTCGGCACCGCGCGCGGTGACTTCGCTGTGATCGACGCCCCCGCGGCACCCGGCGTCGAAGCAAAGGGAACCGCGCTTCTGCTGCCAGGGTTCACCGGCAGCAAGGAGGACTTCATCGCCTTGCACGAACCGCTGGCGGCGGCCGGATACCGGACCGTCGCCGTGGACGGACGGGGGCAGTACGAGACGCCCGGTCCAAGAGACGACGAAGCCCCGTACGCGCAGGCCGAGTTGGCGCGGGACGTACTCGCCCAGGTCGACGCGCTCACCGACACGCCCACCGACCCGCCGCAGGACCGTGTCCACCTCGTCGGCCACTCGTTCGGCGGACAGGTCGCCCGGGCCGCCGTACTGCTCGACTCCACCCGCTTCCGCTCACTCACCCTCATGGCCTCGGGGCCGGCCGAGATCTCCCCCTCGCAACAGCTGCGCGTCAAGCTGCTGCGGGACGCGCTCGCCGTGATGGACATGGCGCAGGTGTGGGACGCGATCCAGGCGCTGGAGCCCCCGGAGGACGCGGCCGACCAGCAGGACCTGGACGCCGGACTCGACGACCTCGAAGATCTCAGGCAGCGCTGGCTCGGCCACAGTCCCGCTCAACTCACCGCCGCGGGCCGCCAGTTGAGCACGGAACCCGACCGCGTCGCCGAACTGGCCGCCGTACCGATCCCGTTTCACGTCCTGTCGGGCGAACGCGACGACACCTGGCCGGTGCCCCTCCTGGACGACATGGCCGTACGCCTCAAGGCCCACCGCACGGTCGTACGGGGAGCCGAGCACTCCCCCAACTCGGACCGCCCGCTGGAAACGGCCGAAGCCCTGGCCACCTTCTGGAACCGGACCGACCGAACCAAGTACCAAACCAAGTAAGGACTCACCAAGTAAAGACTCAAAGACTCAGTACTGCGCCTGCAAGTGCCCCCAGAACCCGTCCCGCAACGCCCGCCGCAGATCCGCCTGCCCCCGTAGCGAGTACTGCAGCAAGCCCTCCGCCTCCACCAGCAGATCCTGGTCGACAGGCCCGGGCAGATACGGATGCCCGGGCAGCAGGTCCGCCAGTGCCTCCCGCCCTCGCGCCCCCAGCCACTGCGCGGCGATCTGCGCCCCCACGAACCGCACGTCCTCCCGCGTGGGCCGCGCCCCGGCCGAGGCTTCGTACGAGGCGGCGGTGCGCCGGGAGACGTACGGCTTGAAGAACTCGAGGTCGAAGGTCCGCTGGCTGTCGACCTCCCAGAGCAACGGCTCCGCCTGGTTGCGCCCCTCCGGTGCCTCGATGCCCCAGAGGTGGACGCGCGCCCCGTACCCCTGCGCCGCCTCGACCGCGGAGACCAGGTCCTCGTCGCCCCCGATGAGTGAGGCGTCACTGATGGCGCGGTGCCTGGCCAGTGACTCCAGGTCGCTGCGGATCAGGGAGTCGACGCCCTTCTGCTGGTTGTTGGCGTTGAGGTTGCCCAGCCGGACCTTGACGTCGGGCAGCTCGGCGATGGACTGCTGCTCCGCGGTGTGGATGCGGCGGCGGGCCCCGTCGTACCAGTAGACGCGCAGCAGCCTGCTGTCCGCGAAGATCGTGCGAGCCCTGTCGATGAGCGCCTCGATGAGGCCCTCGGCATCGAGATCGAAGGCCCGGCGGTCCTCCGTACCGGCGACGAGCCGGCCCGCGGCCGCGTACAGGTAACCGGCGTCGACGAAGATCGCATGGGTGGACGGCGTCTTCGCCACCTCGGCGAGCATGCGCTGGAGCAGCTCGTTCGTGCGGTCCATACGCGCACTGAGGGCAGCCAGTGCGTCGGTTCCCGCGAAGTCGTCATTCATATGCGCCTCATTGTCGCAGGACGTCACTGTGTGAACACAAGCGGTCCATTACCAGCAGGTAGTTAGGCGTTCGAAAAATTTATTTAGCGTAGGGAATGTTTGTAACTGGCATCCCGTTGACTCGTTAGAGAACGCAGGGCACAGACGCCCCGTGCTCCACCTACCAGTAGTTCTCCTTCAGGAGGATGACCAGACGAAGGGAGAAGCCATATGCGCTTCGAAATCATGCGCCTCGACGACGTCGACGGCACCGCCGTGGACACGACCGTCGTGGACGCCGCCTCCGTCAACCGGATCGTGCAGCAGGCCGCCGCCATCGGCCAGCGCATCCTGATCCGCCCGGCCGAGTCTCAGGCCTCGTAACGCGCGGACGCCCGAGCACAGCACACTTCAGAACCCCGTACGGCATCGATGCCGTACGGGGTTCTGCATGTCCGGCTCCGCTCAGCTCGACTGGATCACCTGCGTGACTCCGTTGATGATCTGCTGCACCGCGATCGCGGAGAGCATCATGCCCGCGAGCCGGGTCACCAGGACGACCCCGCCGTCCTTGATGACGCGGATGATCAGCAGCGAGTACCGCATCACCACCCACAGCACGACATGGATGGCGAGGATCGCGGTCCACACCGCCATCTGTGCCGCGACGCCGTCGGCCTTCTGCACCGCGAGGATGACGGACACGATCGCGCCCGGTCCCGCGAGCAGCGGTATGCCCAGGGGTACGAGGGCGGCGTTGACGTCCTTGGTCTGCTTGGGCTCGTCCGTCTTGCCGGTGAGCAGGTCGAGGGCGATCAGCAGGAGCAGCAGGCCGCCCGCGATCATCAGCGCGGGCACGGACACATGGAGGTAGTTCAGGATCTGGTGCCCGAGCAGCCCGAACACGGTGATCACACCGCCGGCCACGCAGACGGCCTGGAACGCCATCCGCTTCTGCACCCGCGCCGGTCGTCCGGACGTGAGCGCGAGGAAGATCGGGGTGATCCCCGGGGGATCCATGATGACGAAGAGGGTGAGGAAGAGTGAGCCGAAAACGGCGAGGTCGAACACAGTGAGCCTTGGTGTGGGAAGGGGTGCGACAGGGCAGGGAGGGTCAGATTCCCGCGGCCCCGCCCGCGCCCGGCACCGGGAACGCCCCAGTGGCCCGCCGCGTGATCTCCCCGTAGATCTCGGGATCCGTGGTGAACTCCCCGAGTACACACGTCTTGCGGCTGCCGTGATAGTCGCTGGACCCGGTCGTCAGCAGCCCCAACTCGGCCGCCAGGCCCTTGAGTCGGGCCCGGGCCGCCGGGTCGTGGTCCATGTGGTCGGCCTCGATCCCGTCGAGTCCGGCCGCCGCGAGCTCGGCGATCGCGGACTCCGGCACGACCTGGCCCCGCTTGGCCGCGGCGGGATGCGCGAAGACGGTCACGCCGCCCGCGGCCTTGACCAGCCGGATCGCCTCGAAGGGGTCCGACTCGTGCTTCTCGACGTAGGCCCGGCCGCCGTCGGCGAGCCAGTCGGGCGTGAAGGCGTCGGAGACACTGGGCACGACGCCCAGCTCGACCAGCGCGGTCGCGATGTGCGGCCGGCCCACGGACCCGTCGCCCGCGATCCGCGCCACCTGCTCCCAGGCCACCGGCACACCCAGCTCCTGGAGCTTACGGATCATGCCGTGGGCCCGCGGCACCCGGTCGTCGCGTACGAGTTCACGCTCGCGCAGCAGGTCGGGCTCCTCGGGATCGAAGAGGTACGCCAGCATGTGCAGGCCCACGCCGTCGAGACGGCAGGAGAGTTCGGCTCCGGTGACGAGGGTGAGGCCTTCCGGAACCGCGGCGATGGCCTCGGCGTAACCGCGGGTGGTGTCGTGGTCGGTCAGCGCGACGACGTCCAGACCGGCCGCGGCGGCATTGCGCACCAGCTCGGCGGGGGTGTCCGTACCGTCGGAGGCAGTGGAGTGGGTGTGCAGATCAATGCGCACGAGCGCGGACTCCAGGCTCTGACCGGGCGGAAGGGGGCACTCCAGGGTAACGGGAGCCGCACCCGCCCCCGGCCGCGCCCCTGAGCGCCGTACTAGGGCTCGAGAATGCGCGGTGACAGCGCCCCGCACGGCAGCAGGTCCACCTCCGCGCCCGCGTCCCGCACGTCGGTCAGTACCAGCTCGTCGTACATCAGCAGGCCCGACTGCTCGGGCCAGACGACCGCCCACAGCCACAGGCCGAGTGCCTCGCCGGCGAAGACGGCGCGGTCGTCGGGGGTGCCGGAGACGAGCCAGAGGGGGGTCGGGCGGCCCGCCGCGAGGACCTTCGCCTGGGGCGGCTTCTCGACGTTCATGTACGGGCCCGGGTCCGGGCCGTCCATGCCCGCGTATCGCGCGCCGAGGCCGACGCCGAGCTCCTCGGCGATGAGCACCAGCTCTCCTATACCGCCGAGCGGACCCGGGCCCGAGCAGGCCACGGCCGTGGCACGGCCGCCGCTGCGGTCGTCGCCCGCGAAGGCCGCACCCGTGAAGAGCCAGCCGACGGGCAGGGGCCATGGCATCCACACCGGTACGTGCGCACGGTGCACCACGACGCTGAGGGCCTCGACGCTGGGCGGGATCACGGGCTGCAGTGGGTGCACAGGGCCGTGCACATCACACTGCCAGGAATCGGCAAAGAGTCCGGGAGCCCTGACCCGGCCACCACACTTCGGGCAACTGGGTTCGCCCCTCATAGGCCCCAACGGTCCTCCCCGGCTGTCGCCGCGTCAAGGACGATCACCCGTCCGGCGAGCCACGTCGCCGCCGACTGAACGAGTGTGACATTCCCAACTGGCTGATGCCAGCGGACGGTTCGGTTCAATCGAGGGACACGGATCCGCGCGAGGGATCGCGCAGATCCGTTCCGCCGGTGAGCCAGCGCTCCCTCAACGCCTGCGCGCCGTGCACCCGCTTCCACGCCGCCTCGTTCGGCGTCATCGGGAGCAGCGGCAGGAAACGTACGGGATCGAGGGGCTCGTCCAGGTCCAGGTCCTCGACGAGGCCACCCGGCTCGGCGACCAGTACGGAGGTGAACGGGGCACCCGGCCACAGGGGTTCGCCGACGTCCAGCGAGGCTCCGGGGGCCACGACCAGCCCCTCGACCTGCGGAGACGCGGCCAGTACAGCGAGCGGGCGGAGCACCTTGTCGGTGTCGGCGAAGCCCGCGCGTACGGAGAGGACCAGTTCGGCGCGCGGGCCCCTGAGCGGGTCGGCGAGGGCCGCCGTGGGGTCGGTCATCGGCTGCGCGGACATGCCGAGCGTGGCGTAGCGCACGATCTCTTCCCCGGCGGCTCCGCCGCTGAAGCGGAGCACCTCGATACGGTCCGTGCCGAGGAAGGTGACCGCGGCGCGCGCGTCCGGTTCGCCCAGCGCGGTGCGCAACCGGGCCTCCACCAAGGGAAGAACATCAGCCATACGGCGAGCATATGCTGCGCCTTTTCGGGGGTTTCTGCCCGGTTCCCGGGAACGGCAAGGCCAAAGAAGCGGCTTGACACGCCAGTCGACTGATAGTCTTGGCCGCTGGTCGGGGCAGCACGCAGAAGCGTCGCTCTCGAGTCCCGACGCACGGACACTCCCCTACGGGGGATGGATCTCCCCTACGGGGGACCGGCCGGAGGAGGTGGGGCTCCATGGATCGAAGTCGACCGTGTAGTACTACCCGCTCTTCCGGCTGCTGAGTTCCTCAAAACCGAGCTCTACTGGCTGCCGCCTCCCGTACTCGCGTCACGCGTGTCGGTGCATGACGGAAGAGCACTTCGTTTTTGCCTGATCTGTCTGATCTGTATCAGTAGCGAAGCTGCCACCGCGACGGTGCGGTGCTTCCCGCTTTGCGGACGTGCCAAACATCCTCAGTCAGGACGTCCCCATTCCGGGCAGTTCCAACCGTTGCCGGCGGCTCGTACGCGAAGGAGCCTGCCATGTCGATGATCCGAGACCTGCGCGCCGCGGTCCGCCCCTCGCTGCGCAAGGACGGCGGTACGTACGACACCACCCGCGCGGCCGGGACGAACTCGGCTGTCGTGGACTGCGCCATCTACCGCGACGGCGCTCGCGTCGCGTTCCCCACTCCCCTCACGCCTCATGAGGCGATGCTCCAGGTGCGCCGTGACGGCGGCTTCGCCTGGATCGGGCTGCACGAGCCCACGGAGGACGAATTCGCCGTCATCGCCCGCGAGTTCGGGCTGCACCCGCTCGCCGTCGAGGACGCGGTGCACGCCCACCAGCGGCCCAAGCTGGAGCGCTACGACGACACGCTCTTCACCGTCTTCAAGACCATCCACTACGTGGAGCACGACGAACTCACCGCCACCAGCGAGATCGTGGAGACCGGCGAGGTGATGTGCTTCACCGGACGGGACTTCTTCATCACCGTGCGGCACGGCGGGCAGGGCTCGCTGCGGGCACTGCGGCACCGGCTGCAGGACGACCCCGAGCTGCTCGCCAAGGGGCCGTCGGCCGTGCTGCACGCGATCGCCGACCATGTCGTCGACGGGTACATCGCGGTCGCGGACGCCGTGCAGGACGACATCGACGAGGTCGAGACGGAGGTGTTCTCGCCGGGGCGCAAGGGCGGGACCTCGCGTGGTGTCGACTCGGCGCGGATCTACCAGCTCAAGCGTGAGGTGCTGGAGTTCAAGCGGGCGGTGTCCCCGCTGCTGCGGCCCATGCAGCTGCTGAGCGAGCGGCCGATGCGGCTGGTGGACCCCGACATCCAGAAGTACTTCCGCGACGTCGCCGACCACCTCGCGCGCGTGCAGGAGCAGGTCGTCGGGTTCGACGAGTTGCTCAACTCGATCCTCCAGGCCAACCTCGCCCAGGCCTCGGTCGCGCAGAACGAGGACATGCGCAAGATCACGTCCTGGGCGGCGATCATCGCCGTGCCGACGATGATGTGTGGCGTCTACGGCATGAACTTCGACTACATGCCGGAGCTGCGCTGGAAGTTCGGGTACCCGCTGGTGCTGAGCGTCACGGTGGGGATCTGCTTCGCGATCCACCGCACGCTGAAGCGCAACGGGTGGCTGTGAGCGGGCTGGATACCCTTGCTGCCATGACGGATGAGCTGCTCGACCAGGCCCTCGTCGAGGAGGCCACCAAGAAGTCCGCGCTCGTGTGGGTGCGGGGTGGTGGCGCACCGGAGCCGGACCGTGCCCTGTGGCACGTGTGGTTCGAGGGCGCCGTGTGCCTGGTCGGGGACGGGCCCGGTGAGCAGCCGTTGCCGGGGCTGGTCGACGGGGGCGAGGCGCTGGTCACCGTACGCAGCAAGGACAAGGGCGGGCGGCTCGTCTCCTGGGCGGCGAAAGTCGTGGAGCCGGCACCCGGGTCCCCCGAGTGGGACGCCGCGGTCGGCGAGCTGAAGGGCAAGCGGCTGAACGCTCCGGATGGCGAGGCCATGCCGGAGCGGTGGGCTCGGGAGTGTCGGGTGCTTCGCCTCGAGCCGACGGGGGATACGGCGCCGCTGCCTGACGGGTCGCTTGCGGCTGTGCCGGCGCCTTCGCCGGCGATTACGCGGGGGCCGGTCCCGGCGGGGGTGCATCGGTTGCTGTTTCGTGGGCGCAAGCGGAGGTAGCTGCGCTGGCAGGCAGTTTTTTGGGTGCGGGTTCGTTGTGGCTGGTCGCGCAGTTCCCCGCGCCCCTGACGGGGCGCTTGTGAGCCCCTACGACTCCGGCAGCTGTTGGCCGTAGTCCACCATCTCGTTCTTCGCCGGTTCCTCCAGGGGGAAGTCCTTGCCCCAGTCGGTCAAGCGGATCGTTCCCGCGCCGCCTGCTCGGGCCAGGACCAGGGGGTAGGGCTTGCCCTCCAGGGAGACGTCCAGGGTGCCGCCTGAGCCCTTGTCGCCGGTGATGCGGATCGTGCGGATGCCGGAGCGCTCGTGGTGGCCGTCCGTGGCGAGGGTGCCGTGGAGGGTGAGGAGGCCGTCGAGGAGCACATCCTTGTCGGTGAAGCCGGTGAAGCGCTGGTAGGCGGGGTCGCCCTGCGGGACCTTCACGTACAGGCCGCCGAGTTTTTCGGCGGCCTCCGCGTCCGCGTCGCTGTCCTCCCCCTCGCCACCCTCGCCGCCCTTGTCGTCCTCGTCGGCCCAGAAGTCCGCGTCGGCCTTCAGGAACAGGTGCTCGCCGACCCGCAGCAGCCGGAAGGTCGTGTCCTGTGTGGTGACGGAACCGGTGCCGCCGTCGGCCTTGAGGCGCATGTCGAGTTTGTACGTACGCCCGTTGCTGACGACCGAGCCCGAGAGATGGACCGCGTCCGCACTTCGGGCCGCCTGGGTCGTCTTGGCCTGGATCTTTTCGGCGGAGAGCTTGCCGACCCCGTTCGTGCCCGCGTTCGGGTCCTCGTCACCGCACCCCGTCAGCCCTGTCCCCGTCACGGCCAGTGCACATATCGCGCTCATGAGTGCGGCCCGGCGGGTACGGCCCTGGAGAAATGCAGACACAGGTGGGGGGGCGCCTCTCGTGCGGGAGTCCTCAACGGCGTACGGCAGCGTACCTGTGCCGTCTGCGCACTCCGGAGGCGGTCCGTCCAGGCTGTGTACCAGGGCGCGTCCAGTCGGGACGGGCTAGCCTGAAGCCCGCAAAAGCGGATATATCGATAAGAGATCGGTAAGTAGGGAGGAGGTGTGCGGCATGGCCGCAGGCGCTCCCCGGATCTTCGTCTCACACCTCTCCGGCGTCGCCGTCTTCGACCCGAACGGCGACCAGGTGGGCCGGGTGCGTGATCTCGTCGCCATGCTGCGCGTCGGACGACGCCCGCCCCGACTGCTCGGTCTCGTCGTCGAGCTGTCCACGCGCCGGCGCATCTTCCTGCCCATGACGCGGGTGACCGGCATCGAGTCGGGCCAGGTCATCACCACCGGCGTCCTGAACGTACGGCGCTTCGAGCAGCGGCCCACCGAGCGGCTCGTCATCGGCGAACTGCTCGACCGGCGCGTACATCTCGTCGAGACCGACGAGGAGGTGACGGTCCTGGATGTGTCGGTCCAGCAGTTGCCGGCCCGCCGCGACTGGGAGATCGACCGGGTTTTCGTACGGAAGGGGAAGGCCGGCACCTTTCGGCGGTCCAAGGGGGAGACGCTGACCGTCGAGTGGTCCGCCGTGACCGGGTTCTCGCTCGAGGAGCAGGGGCAGGGCGCCGAGAGCCTCCTCGCCACCTTCGAGCAGTTGCGCCCGGCCGACCTCGCGAACGTGCTGCACCATCTCTCGGCCAAGCGGCGCGCGGAGGTTGCCGCGGCCCTCGACGACGACCGGCTCGCCGATGTCCTCGAGGAACTGCCCGAGGACGACCAGATCGAGATCCTGGGCAAGCTCAAGGAGGAGCGCGCCGCCGACGTCCTGGAGGCGATGGACCCCGACGACGCGGCCGACCTGCTGGCCGAGCTGCCGGAGGAGGACAAGGAGCGACTGCTCGCGCTGATGCGCCCGGACGACGCGGCGGACGTACGACGGCTGATGGCGTACGAGGAGCGGACCGCGGGTGGCCTGATGACCACCGAGCCGATCGTGCTGCAGCCGGACGCGACGGTCGCCGACGCGCTGGCCCGGGTCCGCAACCCCGACCTCTCCCCCGCGCTGGCCGCCCAGGTGTACGTGTGCCGCCCGCCCGACGAGACACCGACCGGCAAGTACCTCGGCACGGTCCACTTCCAGCGGCTCCTGCGCGACCCTCCGTACACGCTGGTCGGCGCGCTCGTCGACGATGATCTCCAGCCGCTCGAACCGGAGGCCCCGCTGCCGGTGGTGGCCGGCTTCTTCGCGGCGTACGACATGGTCGCGGCGCCTGTCGTCGACGAGAGCGGGTCACTGTTGGGCGCGGTGACCGTGGACGACGTACTCGACCACATGCTGCCGGAGGACTGGCGCGAGACGGAGTTCCATCTGGAGGCGGAGGCTCAGGGGGTCGCTCATGGGTCCTGAGCGCGACCCCCGCGAGCGGGTCCCCATGGGCGTCACCGGACGCCCGCGCATCCGGCTCGACCAGCCGCTGCCGCCGCGCCGCCGGATGGTGCCCGAGTGGGACCCGGAGGCCTTCGGGCGGCTGTCGGAGCGGATCGCTCGGTTCCTGGGGACCGGGCGGTTCCTCTTCTGGATGACGGTCGCCATCATCCTGTGGGTGCTGTGGAACGTCGCGGCGCCCTACGACCTGCGCTTCGACGACTACCCGTTCATCTTCCTGACCCTGATGCTCTCGCTCCAGGCCTCGTACGCCGCCCCGCTGATCCTGCTCGCGCAGAACCGGCAGGACGACCGCGACCGGGTCAATCTCGAACAGGACCGCAAGCAGAACGAACGGTCGATCGCGGACACCGAGTATCTGACCCGTGAGATCGCCGCGCTGCGCGCCGGTCTCGGCGAGGTCGCCACCCGCGACTGGATCCGCTCCGAACTCGAGGACCTGGTCAGGGAGCTGGAGGAGCGACGCCCCGACGGACGGGTCGTATTCCCGGCAGAACACCCGCGCGGACGTGATGTAAGCGACCGCTGACGGGCTTCTCCAGGGTGGGCGGCGGCCCCGTACCATCGTTGGTATGGCTACGGAAGACGCGGTGCGCGCAGCGCTGGCGACGGTGAACGACCCCGAGATCCATCGGCCCATCACCGAGCTGGGGATGGTCAAATCGGTAGATATCGGGGCGGATGGCGCGGTCGCGGTCACCGTGTACCTGACCATCTCCGGCTGCCCCATGCGCGAGACCATCACCGACAACGTGACGAAGGCGGTCGAGGCGGTCGACGGTGTCACGCGCGTCGACGTCACGCTGGACGTGATGAGCGACGAACAGCGCCGCGAGCTGGCGTCCGCGCTGCGCGGCGGGCAGGCCGAGCGCGAGGTCCCGTTCGCCAAGCCGGGCTCGCTCACGCGCGTGTACGCGGTCGCCTCCGGCAAGGGCGGCGTCGGCAAGTCGTCGGTGACCGTGAACCTGGCGGCGGCGATGGCGGCGGACGGTCTGAAGGTCGGTGTCGTGGACGCCGACATCTATGGCCACTCCGTGCCCCGCATGCTGGGCGCCGACGGCCTTCCCACCCAGGTCGAGAACATGATCATGCCGCCGTCCGCGAACGGCGTGAAGGTCATCTCGATCGGCATGTTCACCCCGGGCAACACACCGGTCGTATGGCGCGGCCCGATGCTCCACCGCGCACTTCAGCAGTTCCTGTCGGATGTGTACTGGGGCGACCTGGACGTCCTCCTGATGGACCTCCCTCCGGGCACCGGCGACATCGCGATCTCGGTCGCGCAGCTGGTGCCGAACGCCGAGATCCTGGTCGTGACGACGCCTCAGCAGGCCGCCGCGGAGGTCGCCGAGCGGGCCGGTTCCATCGCCGTCCAGACTCATCAGAAGATCGTGGGCGTGGTCGAGAACATGGCAGGTCTGCCCTGCCCGCACTGCGGCGAGATGGTCGACGTCTTCGGCACGGGTGGCGGCCAGCGGGTCGCCGACGGCCTGACGCGCACGACCGGCGCGACGGTCCCAGTGCTGGGCAGCATCCCGATCGACGTCCGCCTCCGCGAGGGCAGCGACGAGGGCAAGCCGGTCGTCCTGACCGACCCCGACTCCCCCGCGGGCTCGGCCCTGCGCTCGATCGCGGGCAAGCTGGGCGGCCGCCAGCGGGGGCTGTCGGGGATGTCGCTGGGGATCACGCCGCGCAACAAGTTCTGAGGCCAGTACGCAGGTGGGGGCG
>NZ_BMPQ01000002.1:657555-664810 GCF_014647675.1 Streptomyces flaveus
GCGTATCGGCTGGGCTTACGGCGTACCGGCTAGGCGTACGCCGCGATGTCCTTGATCACGGCGAAGCCCAGGCCGTACGCGCTCATTCCCCGCCCGTACGCCCCCAGGTGCACGCCCTGCTGCGTGGAGCCCGCGAGGACCCAGCCGAACTCGGACTCGCGGTAGTGGAAGGACTCCGGAGCCCCGTCCACGGGGAGCGAGAGGCGGGACCAGTCCGGGCCGGTCAGGTCGTCCGCCAGGGCCCACGCCGTCTCGGTCTGCTGGTCCAGCCAGTCGTCGCGCAGGGTGTGGTCCATGTGGCCGGGCCAGGTGCAGGACAGCAGTCCCACGCCCGCGAGCCAGGCCGCGGAGGACACCGAGGTGGCCTCCAGTATTCCGGTGCCGTCGGCGCTGCGCCGCACGGGGTTGGCCGCGACGGTGACCACGACCGCGAAGCGTTCCTTGTCGTCCATCGTCGACTCACTGCGTACGGATGGTTCGTCGCCGTGCCCGATCGAGCCGTGCTCCACGGCTCCGTCGGCCGCGGTGCCGACCTTCATCAGCCAGCGCGGTCCTGTGAAGGCCTCGTCGAGGCCGTACCACGGAAAGGGCGCCAGCAGGTAGCCGTCGACCGTGCGCCGGGCGGAGGGGGCCGGTTGTCCGCCCTCCGCGTCCGGCGCCTGCGCGCCTACCCGACTTGTCGTCTCCATTGCCCGGACGCCTCCTCGCTCTCGTCGGACCGAAACGGCCCGCCCCCCATCGGGCGTCCCTCCGGTCCGCACAACAACTAGGCAGGATAGCCACAGGTGCGGAGCGAGCTGTGAAACCGGTCGGCGGGTGGGTCGCGTACGCGTCAGGCTGCGACCGCTGTGAGCAGGCAGAACTCGGTGGCGCAGGGCTCTTGAAGCTCGAGGGCAAACGGCCCAGGGGGCGTACGCCTCAGGTCGCGTCCGCGTCGAACGGGGGGCGCTCGAGCTGCTCGGGCTTCTTCGTCATGTCGACGGTGCCGCCGGACCCCGAGGAGCCCGAGGAGGTGGAGGAGGCCGACTCTGACTCGCGGCCGTGCACCGCGTCCGTGACCTCGGCCATCTCCTTCTTCATGTCGAAGCCGTTACGGATCTCCTTGAGCCCCAGCTCGTCGTTGTCCAGCTGCTTGCGGATGAACGTCTTGGGGTTGAGGTCCTCGAACTCGAAGTCCTTGAACTCCGGGCCGAGTTCATCACGGATGTCCGCCTTGGCGCTCTCCGAGAACTCACGGATCTTGCGAATGGTGCGCGTGACGTCCTGGATCATCTTCGGGAGCTTCTCCGGACCGAAGACGAGCACGGCAAGGACAACGAGCGCCACCAGCTCGAGCGGTCCTATGTCATTGAACACCTTGCAGCTCCTCGGGATGTCCTCGGCCTCGGCGGGATTCTTCCGTGGTCCGGGCCGGATCCACGGTACCCGGCGTTCCTGTCTGTCCGGTACTGTCCGGCGTCTTACTCGTGCCGTTCCTGTCAGTTCGTGATGCGGTTCCTGTTGGTTCCCGTCTGTTGTTGTCCCCCTGTCGTCCCCTCTGTGGTCTCCCTTGCTGTCCCGTCCGTTGCTGTCAGCCGCCGTCGGCGGAGCCGAGGACGAGGGTGATCTTCCGCTCCTTGCCGTCGCGCTCCAGGGTCAGCTCCAGGCGGTCGCCGGGGCGGTGAGCGCGGGTCTTGACGATGAGCTCCTCACCTGAGCGGACGCGCTGGCCGTCGACCTCGGTGATGACGTCGCCGGCCTCGATGCCGGCCCGGTCGCCGGGGCCGCCCTTGGTGACCGGCGGGCCGCTTTCGCCGCCCTTGGTGCCGACGCGAGCACCGTCGCCCGTGAAGTCCATGTCGAGCGTGACACCGATCACCGGGTGCGTGGCCTTGCCGGTGTTGATCAGCTCCTCGGCCACACGCTTGCCCTGGTTGATGGGGATGGCGAAGCCCAGACCGATCGATCCCGCCTGGCCGCCCTCCAGGTCGGAGCCGCTGTCGGCGGAGCGGATGGCGCTGTTGATGCCGATGACGCGGGCCTTGGAGTCGACGAGAGGGCCGCCCGAGTTGCCGGGGTTGATCGGAGCGTCGGTCTGCAGGGCGTCGACGTACGAGACGTCGCTGCCGTCACCCGACTCGCCGCCCGCGGTGATGGGCCGCTCCTTGGCGCTGATGATCCCGGAGGTCACGGTGTTCTCGAGGTCGAACGGCGCGCCTATCGCCACCACCGGGTCGCCGACCTGGACGTTGTCGGAGTTGCCGAGCGGCAGGGGCTTGAGGCCGTTGACTCCGCTCACCTTCACGACGGCGAGGTCGTAGCCGGTGTCTCCCCCGACGAGTTTGGCCTTGGCACTCTCGCCGCCGCTGAAGGTCACGGAGATGTCGCCGCTCGCTCCGGCGGGCTCCACGACGTGGTGGTTGGTGAGGATGTGCCCGCGCTCGTCGAGCACGAAGCCGGTGCCCGTGCCCTGCGCCTCGGACCCGCTCACATGCAGGGTCACCACGCTGGGCAGCGCACTGGCCGCGATCCCGGCCACGCTGTCCGGCGCCCGCCCCTTGGCCTCCGTCCCGGCCTGCGGCAGCTCTACGTCCTCGATCCCGCCGTTCCGCTCGAGATACGCCCCTACGGCGCCTCCGAGGCCTCCGGACACCAGCGCGACGAGTGCGGCTCCGAGAACCAGCAACCGCCTGACGCGTTTACGCCGGTTGCCCTTGCTGTCGACGGCGGCGCCGTTCTGCTGGAGAGGGGCGGCGGCCCAGGGGTCGTAGTGCTGCCAGGGGGTTGGCGGTTGGGGGGCTTGGGGGCCTTGAACGGGTTGCGGGGATTGAGGGATTTGGGCTGGGGCTTGAGGGGGTGAGGCTTGGGGGCCTGCGGCCGGGCTTGGGTGGTGGGCCTGGGCCGTGTACGAGCCAGGCGGGATAGGCGCCGCGGGTGCGGGCAGGTGGGGGCCGGGCGGGACAGGCGCTGCAGGCGCGGGTAGGTGGGCTCCGTGGGCGGGGCCCGCTCCAGGCGCTGCAGGCGCGGGTAGGTGGGCTCCGTGGGCGGGGCCCGCTCCAGGCGCGGCAGCGTGCATCGGAGCCGCGGCTCCGACGGGACCGTTCTGCGGCGGAGCCACCGCCTGTCCGGGCACACCATGGCCCGCGGTCGCACCGGGTGGTGTGCCGGTGCCATGCCCCGAAGTCGCCGCCGGAACGGCCGTGCCCTGCGCAGGAGTCGCCCCCGGATGCTGCACCGGCGGCGCGGGCGCGTAGGGCCCGGGCTCCCCGTACGGAGGCGTGCTGTACGGATCCGGATCATGCAGAGGCTCGGTGCGCTCACCGGGCGCGCGGCCGGCAGGCACGTGGTCAGCAGGCGCGCTCACGCCGCCGCGGACGTCGTCCGACACGGAACCGCCCCCCGGCGCGGTCCCCGCCCCGTACAGCCCCCCGGACGGACCGCCGTCGCCCGCCTCCCGGACAGGCGCGGCGCCCGCAGGCCGTTCCAGCTCGAAGTCGCCCTCGGTGTTCTCACGGCGGAGCCCGCTCGCGGTGTCCTCCGCGTGCCCGATCGGGGTCGGGGTGCCGTCAGGCGTGGCTGGATTCGTCCCGTCCCCCGCGGAAGCGGAGTGCTTCCCCTCGTCCATGCTCTCCCCACACCTGGCCCGCGGCACGGCGCATCGGCGTGCACCGCGGATTGTCGACTCCGCGCCCCGGGTCCCTCCGGCGGGCGCGGCCCATCCCTGGATTCAACCAGGTTCGCCGGCCGCCGCGCAGAGGGCGGGTTCAGCGGGCGGAGGGAGGCGAGGGCGAGGCGGACGGCTCGGGGATCGGCACGAGGGCCGACAGCCCGGGCATCGTGAAGTGAGACGTCGTCGACCACGAGGTCAGCGAGACCGGCGGAGGCATCTCGAGGGGACGTATGAGCGGGGACATCGCGGTGGCACCGCCCACCGCAGGCGCGGTCAGCGGATGCGGCGAACGCGAGTTCTGCTGTCCGGCCGGCGGGGGCACGCCGGGCAGCAGCGGTGCGGACACCTCGGTCGGTGCGACCTGCTCCGCGTTGAAGGAACGCTGCCCCTGTGCGAGCAGCGGCGCGAAGCCACGGCGGCGCTGCTCGGGCGTCGTCGCCGCGCCCGTACCCTGCGCACGCGCCGGGGTCACATTGCTGCCCGAGCCGGACCCGGCCCGTGCGTCCGCGCTGTCGGGCACACCGGTCGACACCCCGCCGAGCGCGACCGCGGCCAGCGATACGGCCCCGGCCGCGACGAACGCGAAGCGCAGCCCGCGTGATGCCGAGCGGTCGGCCTCACGTCTGCTGATGTCATGGATACGGAACCCGCGCTGCTCCGAGGGCAGCACGGCGGCATGCGGGCCGTTCGGCACATACTCGAACGGATCGTGCCGCACGCTGAAGGCGCCGGACGACCCGAAGCCTCCTCCACCCAGCCGGGAGCCGCCCCCACCCCCGTCACTTCCCCCGGGCAGCCCCTGGAGGCGGGCCAGGAAGCTCTCGGAGGGCGGTGGTGGGGCTACTTCCGCGAATACGTTCTTCAGTCGTCGTTGCTCATCTGCTTCGGCCTTGCACTTCGCGCAGGTGGCGAGGTGGGCCAGGACGCGCTCGCGCGCCTCATGACCGAGCTCCCCGTCCACCAGGGCGGAGAGTCGGTCTCCCAGGTGCTGCTCTGCCGGCGTAGGACGTGATCCACTCACGCGGTCGCGCCCCCTCCTCCCAGAGCGGGCACTCCGGTGACGACCAGGCCACGACGCTCGGCGCGGGCCTCGGGCGACCGGTGGGCGAGGGCCTTGCGGAGCTGGGAGCGGCCGCGGTGGATCCGGCTGCGGACCGTGCCGAGCTTGACGCCCAGAGTCGCGGCGATCTCCTCGTACGAAAGCCCCTCGATGTCGCACAGGACGACCGCGGCACGGAATTCGGGCGCAAGGGTGTCGAGTGCCTGCTGGACGTCCGCGTCGAAATGCGTGTCGTTGAAGACCTGCTGCGGTGATGGCTCACGGCTGGGCAGCCGCTCGGCCGCGTCGTCGCCGAGCGCGTCGAACCGGATGCGCTGCTTGCGGCGCACCATGTCCAGGAAGAGGTTGGTGGTGATGCGGTGCAGCCAGCCCTCGAAGGTGCCGGGCGTGTAGGTCGACAGGGAGCGGAAGACCCGGACGAAGACTTCCTGGGTCAGGTCCTCGGCATCGTGCTGATTGCCCGTCAGGCGGTATGCGAGCCGGTAGACCCGGCCGCTGTGCATGCTGACGATCTCCTCCCAGGTGGGCGGAGTCCACGCCTGCGAGTCCGCGTCGGACGTGAAGGTCGCGGTCTGAGCGGAATCGGCAGCGCGGTACTTGTCAGCTGTGTTGGTCACGGATTTCGGCTCACCTGCCGATCTGAGCAGGCGCCTCAGCACCCCTCCTCGATCCCCAGGCGCAGCCGCACCTCCCCTGTCGGCTCTGGTGGTGTCCAGTGGAGCCCCTACCATAGCCACCTCGCCCGTTAGCTCCGGATAAGCGGTTTTACGAGAAATTGATGCGCGCTTCCGCGATTGCGTCAGCACTTGCTCGGTGTCCTGGTTCATCTGCTACCCCCCGCGTCGTCCCACACCCCTCTAAACGCCCGGTCCCATCTGCGGGTTCCCGACGCCAACGGATACAGTCACGCCCAGGCAACCACGGGGACGGGAGAGGGTCATTAGCGGCAACCGGCAGACGAGCTGGGCGTTCGCCGACGCCTTTGTCGCCGAGGACGACACGCTGCACTGGGCCCGGGACCGGGCCCAGGAGGCAGGGCTGCGCTCGGTGTCGCC
Organism: Streptomyces flaveus; assembly: GCF_014647675.1. Lineage (GTDB taxonomy): Bacteria > Actinomycetota > Actinomycetes > Streptomycetales > Streptomycetaceae > Streptomyces > Streptomyces flaveus. The sequence continues at coordinate 663,320 of NZ_BMPQ01000002.1, forward strand.
CGGCACCGGCGCCGCGCTGCGGTTGCTCGCCGCCACCGTGGGCGCCAAAGCAGTGGCGGAGATCGGAACCGGAACCGGAGTTTCCGGAATTCATTTGCTGCACGGCATGCGACCGGACGGTGTACTGACCACCGTCGACACAGAGCCGGAGCGCCAGCAGTTCGCCCGGCAGGCCTTCCGCGCCGCCGGCTTCGCCAGTAATCGCGCGCGCTTCATTCCGGGCCGCGCCCTGGATGTTCTGCCCCGGCTCGCGGACTCCGGATACGACCTCGTCTTCTGCGACGGAGACCGTCTGGAATACCTGGACTATCTCGCTGAATCGTTGCGTCTGCTGCGCCCGGGCGGCCTTGTCTGTTTCGAGGGCGTCTTCTCCAACGGCCGGACAGTGGACTCGGGCCCGCAGCCGACGGAAGTACTGCGCCAGCGCGAGCTGCTGCGCACGGTCCGCGAAACCCAGGACCTGGTGCCCTCACTGCTGCCGGTGGGCGACGGCCTGCTGTGCGCGGTCAAGCGCTGAGCGGCCCTCCCCCTTTTTTGGAGCTCGGTTCGCCTCCGGGGCGCTGCAGCCGGTGTCGAGAGGCCGATCGTGCTCGACCCTCCTTCGTCGGGCCTCCGCGCTCCCCCACTCTCGAATTCGCTCGAGCGGGGGGACCCCCATGCCCTCTCGACACCGTCGCGCCCCTTCGGCTCACTCGCTGTAGGGCGCCGAATGCTGCAGTGGCCCTAAAGCTGCAGTGGCCCGTGAAAACAGTGCCCCGGCACCAATCGCGGTGCCGGGGCAGCTGAAAACTTATCGTCGCTCCCGCGTCAGCCGACGACCTTCTTGAGGGCGTCGCCGAGCGCGTCGGCCTCGTCAGGAGTCAGCTCGACGACGAGCCGACCGCCGCCTTCGAGCGGAACGCGCATGACGATGCCCCGCCCCTCCTTGGTCACCTCGAGCGGGCCATCACCCGTCCGCGGCTTCATGGCCGCCATGCTCGTTCCCCTTCCTGAAACCAGCTCATCGTCGCCGACGGCCCCTTCGAGGGCACACGTCCACTTCTCGGACACGCGTCACCGGCATCGAACACATTGCTTCCAAGCCATTATCCCGCATCTCAGGACCCGATGACCAACATCAGTCGGCATCGCTTGCGCAACGCACTTGAGCAAAACCACTCAATTCGGCGATGTGACTGCGATACTGCGCCGCCGTGTCGACTTTCGGGTGCCGGAATTCTTTGACGCAGGTCACATGTCTGAACGCAGCCACTCCTCATGATCTACGCCATGCTGTCCTCGGACGACCACGAAAACGACTATGAAGACGACGACGAAGCCGTAACACCGGAGGGGACCCACCATGGCCGACACCGTGCTCTACGAGGTGAGCGACGGACTCGCGACGATCACGCTGAACCGCCCCGAGGCGATGAACGCGATGAACACCGAGACCAAGGTCGCCTTCCGGGACGCGGCACAGGCGGCAGCGGCGGACGGCTCCGTACGGGC
>NZ_BMPQ01000002.1:664825-747221 GCF_014647675.1 Streptomyces flaveus
CCGGTGACCGGGCCTTCTGCGTGGGCCAGGACCTGAAAGAGCACGTGGGCGGGCTGCTCGCGGCGCGCGAGTCAGGCGCCGGCAAGGACAGCGGGGGCGTCATGAGCACGGTGCGGGAGCACTACAACCCGGCCCTGCGGGCCCTGGCCGGAGCGGCGAAGCCGGTGGTGGCGGCCGTCAACGGTGTCGCGGCCGGGGCCGGCTTCGGCTTCGCGCTCGCCGCGGACTATCGCATCGTCGCCGATACGGCCTCCTTCAACACGTCGTTCGCCGGGGTCGCGCTGACCGCCGACTCGGGCCTGTCCTGGACGCTGCCGCGCATCGTCGGCCCCGGCCGGGCCGCCGACCTGCTGCTCTTCCCGCGCAACCTCACCGCCCAGGAGGCGTACGAACTCGGAATCGCCAACCGCGTCGTCCCCGCCGCCGAGCTGGCCGCCGAGGCCGTGAAGGTGGCCCGCACACTGGCCGAGGGACCGACGCTGGCGTACGCCGCCCTCAAGGAGTCCCTCTCCTACGCTCTGTCCCACTCCCTGGACGAGGCCCTGGAGAAGGAGGACGAGCTGCAGACCCGGGCGGGTGCTTCCGAGGATCACTTGATCGCGGTCCAGGCGTTCATCAACAAGGAGAAGCCGAAGTATCTCGGCCGATAGGGCAGCCGCGATCAACAGGGGCCGGCGGGCGCGGCTCAGTGGCCGCGTGCCACGCAGTCCGCCAGGTGGTCGTCGACCAGCCCGCACGCCTGCATCAGCGCGTACGCCGTGGTCGGGCCCACGAAGCGGATGCCGCGCTTTTTCAGGGCCTTGGAGAGGGCCGTCGACTCGTCGGTGACCGCCGGTACGTCGGCGAGGGTCTTCGGAGCTGGACGGGAGGCGTGGTCCGGCGCGTACGACCAGATCAGCTCGTCCAGCTCTCCGGGGGACCAGTCGGCCAGCACGCGCGCGTTGGCGACCGTCGCCTCGATCTTCGCGCGGTTGCGGATGATGCCCGGGTCGGCGAGGAGCCGCTCCTTGTCGGCGTCCGTGAAGGTGGCGACTTCGGTGATCTTGAAGCCGGCGAAGGCGGTACGGAAGCCCTCGCGGCGGCGCAGGATCGTGATCCAGGACAGGCCCGACTGGAAGGCCTCCAGGCACAGCCGCTCGTACAGCGCGTCGTCGCCATGGACCGGGCGGCCCCACTCCTGGTCGTGGTACGTCACGTAGTCCTCGGTCGACAGGGCCCAGGGGCAGCGCAGCGCTCCGTCGGGTCCCTTCAGAGCCTCGCTCACCGGTGGTCGTCCTCCGTGTGCTGCTCCAGGGAGGCGTCCCGGGACGCTCTCGCTCCGGCCAGCGCGGACTCCAGGTCGGCGATCCGGGCGTCGCGCTCGGCCAGTTCGGCGGCGAGACGGCCGAGGGCGTCGTCCACGTCCGCCATGCGGTAGCCGCGGACGGTCACCGGGAAGCGCAGCATCTCCACGTCGCCGCGATGCAGCGGGCGGTCCAGGGGCAGGGGGTCCACGAAGCGCTCGGGCGGGGCCTCGGGCAGGGCGGTGCCGTCGCCGCCCACCACGGAGAGGGTCACCGCGCCGACGACCACGACGAGGGCGACGACCAGGAACAAGAACATGAACATCGCTGCGGTCCCCCACGCTCTGCTTCCGGCTGCCGCCGGCTGTTGCCGACGCGCTGCGCGTCGACGCGGAAAGTGTCAGGCTCCGATCGTGCCATGCGACTCTGACAGTTAGGGTCGCAGGCGGCCGATCCAGGCCGCGGGACGGCGACCACTGCGAACGACTGGGAGAGGTCACAGGGGATGCTCAGGCTGGGCGGGCGCGAGTTCGACGCGCATGAGCCGGTGATCATGGCGATCGTGAACCGGACCCCCGACTCCTTCTACGACCAGGGGGCCACCTTCCGCGACGAGCCGGCGCTCGCGCGCGTGGAAGAGGCGGTGTCAGAGGGTGCTGCCATCATCGACATCGGTGGGGTCAAGGCCGGTCCCGGGGAGGAGGTGAGCGCCGAGGAGGAGGCGCGACGCACGGTGGGTTTCGTCGCCGAGGTGCGGCGCCGGTTCCCCGGCGTGATCATCAGCGTCGACACCTGGCGGCACGAGGTCGGTGAGGCGGTCTGCGAGGCGGGCGCGGATCTGCTCAACGACGCGTGGGGCGGCGTCGATCCGCGGCTCGCGGAGGTCGCCGGGCGATTCGGGGTGGGGCTGGTGTGTACGCACGCGGGGGGTACGCGGCCTCGTACACGTCCGCATCGGATCGCGTACGACGATGTCATGGCCGACATCCTGCGGGTCACCCTCGGGCTGGCCGAGCGCGCGGTCTCGCTCGGAGTACCGCGGGAGTCCGTGCTCATCGATCCCGGGCACGACTTCGGCAAGAACACGCGGCACAGTCTGGAGGCCACGCGCAGACTCGACGAGATGGTCGCCACGGGGTGGCCCGTGCTGGTCTCCCTCTCCAACAAGGACTTCGTCGGCGAGACCTTGAACAAGCCGGTCAAGGAACGGGTCCTCGGCACCCTCGCCACGACGGCCGTCTCGGCGTGGCTGGGCGCGCGGGTGTACCGCGTCCACGAGGTCGCGGAGACCCGCCAGGTGCTGGACATGGTCGCGTCGATCGCCGGGCACCGGCCGCCGACGGTCGCTCGGCGGGGGTTGGCGTAGTCCTGGCGGGGTGGCGCCGGGGAGGGTTCTTCGCCCCGCCCCTACCTCCCCGCCTCCTTCGACACCAACGCCACCGCCTCGTCCACGTCGTCCGTCAGGTGGAACAGCAGCAGGTCCTTCTCCGACGCCTTCCCCTGGGCGATGAGCGTGTTCGTGAGCCAGTCCACCAGACCGCCCCAGTACTCCGTGCCGAAGAGGACGATGGGGAAGCGCGTGACCTTCTGGGTCTGGACGAGGGTGAGGGCCTCGAAGAGTTCATCGAGGGTGCCGAGGCCGCCGGGCAGGACCACGAAACCCTGCGCGTACTTGACGAACATCATCTTGCGCACGAAGAAGTAGCGGAAGTTGAGGCCGATGTCGACGTAGGGGTTGAGCCCCTGCTCGAAGGGCAGCTCGATGCCGAGCCCGACCGAGATGCCCTTCGCCTCGCAGGCACCCTTGTTGGCGGCCTCCATGGCGCCCGGGCCACCGCCCGTGATGACGGCGAAGCCTGCCTTCACCAGCCCGTAGCCCAGCGCGACCCCGGCCTCGTACTCCGGCGATCCCACCGGCGTACGAGCCGAGCCGAACACACTGATCGCGGCCGGGAGTTCGGCAAGCGTGCCGAAGCCCTCGATGAACTCCGACTGGATGCGCAGCACCCGCCAGGGGTCGGTGTGCACCCAGTCCGAGGGCCCGCCCGCGTCCAGCAGGCGCTGGTCCGTCGTGCTCGCCTGCACCTGGCCACGTCTGCGCAGCACGGGGCCGAGCTGCCGCTCCTCCGGTGGTCGCTTCTTGCCCTCCGGGTCGCCAGTAGCCATGTCCGCTCCCTCCGCTTGCAGGTCGTTCCGCCCCAGCGTAGATCTACGCTGGTTACGGTGGGGGGACGTCGGCATGTCCGACATGAACCGCCCTCAGGTACGGGGCAGGACCTCATGTACGGGTCAGGACGTCAACCAGGCCCGCAGCCGTTCCTCCCCTGCCAGAATCTTCCCCGTTTCGACCCGTTCATCTCGCTTGTGCGCCAAGTGCGGGTTCCCGGGACCGTAGTTGACGGCCGGGACGCCGAGCGCGCTGAAACGGGAGACGTCCGTCCAGCCGTACTTGGGCTGCGGAGTGCCACCGACCGCCTCGATGAACGCGACGGCCGCCGGGTGGGACAGACCGGGCAGCGCCGCCCCGCTGTGGTCGTCGACCACGAACTCCTCGACCCCGCAGTCCGCGAACACCTCGTGCACATGGGCCAGGGCCTCCTCCTCGCTACGGTCGGGCGCGTAACGGAAGTTGACGGCCACCACGCACTCGTCGGGGATGACGTTGCCCGCCACTCCGCCCTCGATCCGGACGGCATTGAGCCCCTCGCGGTACTCAAGACCGTCGATGACCGGATAGCGCGGCTCGTACGAGGCCAGACGGGCGAGGATCGGGGCAGCCGCGTGGATCGCGTTCGAGCCCATCCAGCTGCGCGCCGAGTGGGCGCGCTCGCCGCGCGTCTTCAGCAGCACCCGCAGCGTCCCCTGGCAACCGCCCTCCACCTGCCCGTCCGAGGGCTCCAGCAGTACCGCGAAGTCGCCCTCCAGCCAGTCCGGATGAGCCTCGGCCACATGCTTCAGGCCGTTCAGGTGAGCGGCCACCTCCTCGTTGTCGTAGAAGACGAACGTGAGGTCTCGATTGGGCTCGGGCACGGTGGCCGCGATCCGCAGCTGCACGGCGACACCCGCCTTCATGTCGCAGGTGCCGCAGCCCCACAGCACGCCGTCCTCGTCCAGGCGCGAGGGGACGTTGCCGGCGATCGGCACCGTGTCGATGTGCCCGGCGAGGATGACGCGCTCGGCCCGCCCCAGACTCGTACGGGCGACGACGTTGTTGCCGTACCGGTCGACCGTCAGATGCGGCAGGGCACGCAGCGCGGTCTCGACGGCGTCCGCGAGTGGCTTCTCGCTGCCGCTCTCCGAGGGGAAGTCGACGAGCTGCGCGGTGAGCCGGGCGGCGTCAAGGGTGAGGTCAAGTGGGGTGTCGGCCATGCCGTCGACCCTAAGCGACCCCGGGGAAGTTCAGGCACGCCCCCGTACGGACCTTCCCGGCGGCCGCTTTGAGACAACCCTCCACACCTTGTTGACTAATTGTCCACAGCCCGGCCACCCGACCATCTGTCCTTCGCTACCTTGATGAGCGTGCACGAACCCATCAGTAACGTCCGTCGCCGCCGCCTCCCCCGTTTCGGAACGGCCCTCGCGATGCTGCTCGCCCTCGCGGCGTACCTCACCTTCCAGTACGTCACCGGGGGCACGGGCGCCCCCCGCTGCACGGTCGTCTCGGGCAGAGGCGACGGCGCGTCGTACGAGTACGAGTTCACAGCGGAGCAGGCGGTGAACGCGGCGACGATCTCGGTGGTAGGCACCAACCGCGGCCTGCCCGAGCGAGCCGTCACGATCGCCCTCGCGACGGCGATCCAGGAGTCCGGCCTGCGCAACATCGACCACGGCGACCGGGACTCGCTGGGCCTGTTCCAGCAGCGGCCGTCGCAGGGCTGGGGCACCGAGACGCAGGTCATGGACCCGACGTACGCGGCGAGCGAGTTCTACGAGCACCTGGCCAAGGTGCCGGACTACCCGGAGCTGCCGCTCACCGTCGCCGCCCAGCGCGTGCAGCGCAGCGGCTTCCCGGACGCGTACGCGAAGCACGAAACCGACGCCGCCCTGCTGGCCGCGGCCCTGACGGGGCGCGCGGCGGGCACGCTCACCTGCGAGGGGCGCCCGGAGATGCGGACCGGTGATACGCGGCCCGGCGGCCCGGACGCGGTGCGCGCCGCGCTGGTACGGGACTTCGGGCAGGACATGTTCCAAGAGGCTGGCGTGGAGCGGAAGTTGGGGGCTGAGGCGAGCCCCACACCGTCGGATTCGGCCACCGGCGCGGGCGGTCCCGCGCGCCCCCGCACCATGACCGTCCCCGTCCCCGACGCCCCGGGCGCCAAGGCCGGGGAGCGGCAGCGCGGCTGGGGTCTTGCGCACTGGGCGGTGGCCAACGCCTCCGCGCTGCACATCAAGCGGGTCTCGTACGCGGGCCAGGTCTGGACAGCCGGGAACACCCGGAGCGAGTGGCGCGCGGACGCCTCGAGTTCCCGGAGTTCCACGGGCGAAGTCCGAATCGTCACCGGGCAGTAGTACGGACCCTCACCCGTTGGAGGGAGCCCGTGCGCGCGATGTCCACGGCGCGCACGGGATTTCGTCCGGCCACTCTCGAATCGACCGAATCCCTGGGGAATCAAGGGCCGTAAGGATTCAGCAGACTTTCACACCGGACACCCTTTGTCCGGTTTTATCCGCAGCCGATAATGCGACGCATTGCCAACTCTTTACGTCGGGCCACCGCAACCTTCGCGGACTTCGAGCGGTAGTCACTGCGTCCGAGCCCGGAACGAGCAACCACGACGATCACCGACCAGTTGGGCGACATCCAGTCGGCCACCGCCAGCTCCCGGGCACGGTCGCACACTTCACCGTTTTCTCCCCGTCTAAGGAGCATCATGTCCCTCCCCCTGACCCGTCGGATCGCCCGTACCGCGCTGCTCGTCGCAGCGGGAGCGGCTGCCGGGGTCGGTGCGGCCGGCTCCGCCAGCGCGGCGCCCCAGGTGCCCGCCACCCCCGACCTCGGCGGGGTGTCCTCGCTGGACAACGCGGGCACCACCGTCGACGGTGCCACGCAGACCACCACCGGCCTCGCGAGCGACGCCGGCAACAAGGCCGTCAAGCAGGCGGCGCCCGTCGCGCAGCGCACCGCCGGGGATGTCGCCGGTTCCGCGAGTGACGTGGCCGGTGACGCCACGAAGCCGGGCGGCGCTTCCCTGCCGACCAAGGGCCTCACCCAGGGCGGTCTCCCGGGCGCGGACACGCTGCCGGCCCAGACCCTGCCGGCGCAGAACCTGCCGCTCGCCTGACGCAACGCTCGTACGGCGAAGGGGTCCAGGTGCACACCACCTGGACCCCTTCGCCGTACCTACGATTTCGCCGCCGTACGAGACCTACAAGCGCCCCACGGCCGCCCGCACCCGCTCGTCCGTAGCCGTCAGCGCCACGCGCACGAACCTCTCGCCCGCCGGCCCGTAGAAGTCGCCCGGCGCGACCAGGATGCCCAGCCCGGCCAGGTGGGCCACCGTGTCCCAGCAGGACTCGTCGCGGGTCGCCCAGAGGTACAGGCTCGCCTCACTGTGCTCGATGCGGAAACCGTGCCGCAGCAGGGCCTCGCGAAGGGCGGTACGGCGGGCCGTGTAACGCTCGCGTTGTTCGCGTACGTGGGTGTCGTCGCCCAGGGCGGCGACCACCGCGGCCTGTGTCGGCGCGGGCGTCATCATGCCGCCGTGCTTGCGGATCTCCAGCAGCTCGCCGAGGACGGTCGGGTCACCGGCCAGGAATGCGGCCCGGTAGCCCGCGAGGTTCGACCGCTTCGAGAGCGAGTGGACCGACACGAGCCCCTCGTGCGAGCCGCCGCACACGTCGGGGTGCAGGACCGAGACCGGGTCGGCTTCCCAGCCGAGCTCGAGATAGCACTCGTCGGAGAAGACGAGGATGCCGTGCTCGCGCGCCCAGGCGACGATCCGGGTCAGCTCGTCCTTGGACAGGACGCGGCCGGTGGGGTTCGACGGGGAGTTGAGCCAGAGGAGCTTCAGATCGGTCGGGTCCAGCTCTGTCGGGTCCTCGTACGAGACGTAATCCGCGCGGGCCAGCCTGGCCCCGACCTCGTACGTCGGGTAGGCGAGGCGCGGATAGGCGACCTTGTCTCCGGGGCCGAGGCCCAGCTGGGTCGGCAGCCAGGCCACCAGTTCCTTGGAGCCGACGACCGGCAGGACGCCTCGGTGGGTGAGGCCGCGCGCGCCCAGTCTCCGCTCGCACCAGCCGGTGAGCGCGTCCCGCAGTTCCGGCGTGCCCCACACCGTGGGATAGCCGGGCGAGTCGGCCGCGGCCACCAGAGCTTTCTGGATCAGCTCGGGCACCGGGTCGACCGGGGTGCCGACGGACAGGTCGACGATGCCCTCCGGATGAGCGCGGGCCGTCGCCTTGAAGGGCTCCAGCTTGTCCCAGGGGAAGGTGGGAAGCCGGTCGGAGACTGCGGACACGGGGTTCACTTTCTGCTTGGGCGGCGGAGCGCCGGGCCGCTCGGGCAAACGCCTCGGTCCCGTACGACGATCAAGGTGATCAGGGCGTACGGGACCGAGGCGGCGCGGATGCGGGCGCGCCGTTTACTGGTTCTGCGGCGGCAGCTCTGCGATGAAGGGATGGTCGCGCTCGATCAGGCCGAGCTTGCTGGCGCCGCCGGGCGAGCCGAGTTCGTCGAAGAACTCGACGTTCGCCTTGTAGTAGTCCTTCCACTCTTCGGGAGTGTCGTCCTCGTAGAAGATCGCCTCGACCGGGCATACCGGCTCACAGGCTCCGCAGTCGACGCATTCGTCCGGGTGGATGTACAAGGACCTGGAGCCCTCGTAGATGCAGTCGACCGGGCACTCCTCGATGCACGCCTTGTCCTTGACGTCGACACAAGGCTGCGCGATGACGTAGGTCACGCTGTCGTTCCTCCTCGGTAGGGCGCTGGCGGGCCTCCTCAGGCTCCGCCGCCTGGCGCGCGGGAGCGCGGCGTCGTCGATGCCCGCACCTAGTATCTCCGTTCCCGGGCGTGATCCGAACAGGAGGGTTGTACGGAGCTGTGGATTTCTCCTCGCGTATACGGCTTGAGGTCCGCGTCACCCCTGCTGACGTGGGCAAACGTGTTTCGGTACGGCAGCTGGACGAAGACGCCCCCAAGGGTGAGAGGTTCACCGACACGGTTGGCGTTCTCACATCATGGGACGACGGTGTGCTGCTGATCACACGGCGGTCCGGGGAACGTGTCCGTATTCCGGAATCCTCCCTGGTCGCGGGCAAGGTGGTGCCGTCGGCGCCTGCCCGTCGCCGGGGCCCTTCGGCGTCGTACGAGGAGCTGGCGCGGGTCGCCGCGCGGGGCTGGCAGCCGGTGGAGCGGGAGCGGCTCGGCGACTGGGAGCTGCGGGCAGCCGCCGGATTCACACGGCGGGCCAACTCCGTCCTGCCGCTCGGCGATCCTGGCGTACCGCTCGACGAAGCGCTGTCGCTCGTACGGGACTGGTACGCGGCCCGCGGTCTGCCCGCGTACGTGCAGACCGCGACCGGGGCCGAGGGCACGCAGGAGCTGCTGTGCGCGGAGCTGGAGGGGCGGGGGTGGACGCGTGAGGTGAGCGCCGAGCTGTGGACCGGTGCACTGGCGCCGCTCGGTGATGTGCCGGACCCTGCCCGTCCGGTGGTCCTCTCCCGCACGGCGGACGAGGCGTGGCTGGGCCGCTACCAGCGCAAGGGCATGAGCGATGTGGCCTTGAAGGTGTTGGGATGGGGGTCCCCCCGCTCGAGCGAAGCCGAGAGTGGGGGAGGGCCTTCGGTGTGGTTCGCGACGGTGCCCGGCGCCGATCCGGGTTCGCCGGCGGCGATCGGCCGCTGCGTGGTGGACGGCCGCTGGGCCGGTTTCGCCGCGGTCGAGGTGGATCCGTCGCTCCGCCGCCAGGGCTTGGCCACTATGGTGATGGGCGCCCTGGCCCGCCAGGCCCTGAGCGAGGGCGCCTCGGCGGCGTGGCTCCAGGTGGAGACGGAGAACGCGGGGGCGCGGGCGCTGTACGCGGGGATGGGGTTCGCGGCGCATCACGCGTACCACCACTACCGCGCGCCGGAGGCCCTGGAGAGCGACTCCGGCGGGCGCGCCGGAGCCCGGTAGTGCGGTGAAACTGGTGGAAGCAGCGCGCAGCGGTATCGATCGGCGTGAAAGGGCACGAGGCAGTTATGGGTCCCCCTCATCCTCCTGGGCCGGAGCAGAGTGCCGTATGGCGGCGGCGGTTCGCTGATGAGGCGCGGGCCGAGCGGCCTGATCTGGCGACGCTGTGCCTTCTCATCGGCGCCGAAGCGGACGGGTCCCTGGACGAGGCAGGCATGGACGCCGCTCAGATCGAACTGGACCGGCTGGCCGGGGAGTTGCCGTTCCGGCCGGGCGGGCCACGGGCCTGGGCGACGGCGCTGGCCGAGCATCTCGGCGGGCACCAGGGGTTCCGCGGTACGCCCGGTGACTATCAGCGGCTGGAGTCCTCGCTCCTGCACGCGGTGCTGCGGCGGCGGCGCGGGCTGCCCATCCTGCTCTCGGTGGTGTGGATGGAGGTCGCCCGCAGGGCCGGGGCACCCGTGTACGGGGTCGCCCTGCCGGGCCACTTCGTGGTCGGGTTCGGGGACGCGGAGGAGCAGGTGCTCGCCGATCCCTTTGATGGGGGACGGGTGTTGAGCGGGGGTGATGTGGAGTTGATGGTCGCGGGTGCGACGGGAGCCGCGCTGCATCCGTCGATGTTGGCGCCGGCTGATCCGTTGGAGGTGGTCGTGCGGATTCTCAACAACGTGCGGGCCTGGGCTGCGGCTCGGCCTGAGCGGTCGGATGTGGCGTTGTGGGGGGTGGAGCTGTCGTTGCTGTTGCCTTCGCATCCGGCTCGGTTGCGGTATGAGCGGGCGCAGTTGCTGGTGCGGCGGGGGGATTTCCTCCGGGGTGCGGCTGAGTTGGAGGCGTATGCGGAGGTGATCGGGGCAGTGGATGCAGCTGCTGCTGAGAAGGTGCGGGGGCAGGCGCATGAGGCTCGTGCCATGTTGAACTGAATGGGCGGGTGCGGGTGCGTTGGGGCTGGTCGCTCCCCCACTCTCGAACAGGCTCGAGCGGGGGGACCCCCATCGCGGCGGAGCCGCATATTGATACAGCCCCGCGCCCCTGGGGACGCTGCCCCTAGCCTGCGTTTTAAAGCCAGCCCTTCTCCCTTGCGATCCTCGCTGCCTCCGCCCTGTTCCGCACCGCCAGTTTCTGGATCGCCGTCGACAGGTAGTTGCGGACCGTGCCCTGCGACAAGTGCATAGCTTTCGCCAGCTCCGCGTTCGTCGAGCCGTCCTCCGCCGCTCGCAGCACCTCTCGCTCGCGGTCCGTCAGCGGGTTCGCGCCCTCCGCCAGTGCCGCTGCCGCCAAGGTCGGATCGATGACCCGCTCCCCCGCCAGTACCTTCCTCACCGCCTCCGCCAACTGGGCCGCCGGGGCGTCCTTGACGAGGAAGGCGTCGGCGCCGGACTCCATGGCGCTGCGGAGGTAGCCGGGGCGGCCGAAGGTGGTGAGGACGACCAGTTTTACGGCCGGGAGTTCCCGGTGGACCTGAGCCGCCGCCTCGATGCCCGTCATGCCCGGCATCTCGATGTCCAGGAGGGCCACGTCGACGTCGTGGGCGCGGGCCGCCGCCAGCACTTCGTCGCCTCTTGCCACTTGGGCGACGACCTCGATGTCGTCCTCCAGGCCCAGCAGTGCGGCCAGTGCCTCGCGGACCATCGACTGGTCCTCGGCCAGCAGGACCTTGATCGTGCGGCTCATGTGCCGGATCCTACGTCGGTCGTCCGGCCGGCGGGGGCCCGGGCGACCAGGCGGAAGCCGTGTCCGACGCGGCCTGCCTCGAGGCTGCCGCCCGCCTTCTCCAGGCGTTCGGTAAGGCCCGTGAGGCCGTGGCCGGGACTGCCACCGGGGCTGCCGGAGCCGTTGTCCTGCACGGAGAGTTCGAGCATCGGGCCGTCGAGGGTCTGGCGGAGGAGGAGTTCCACCGTGCAGCGGTGGGCGCCGCTGTGGCGTACGACGTTGGTGACCGCCTCGCGCAGGGCCCAGGCGAGGGCTGTCTCGCTGTCCTCCGGGACGCCGGTGAGGTCAGGATCGGCGGGCGGCAGGTCGACGGTGATTCCGGCGGTGGTCAACGCGACCTGGGCGCCTGCCAGTTCGGCGACGAGGCGGGGACGGCGGTAACCCGACACCGCCTCGCGTACGTCGACGAGGGCCTGGCGGCTGACGTGTTCGATGTCGGCGACCTGCTGGGCCGCCTTGTCGGGGTGGGCGGGGAGCATACGGCCGGCGAGTTCGCTCTTCAGCGTGATCAGGGACAGGGAGTGGCCCAGCAGGTCGTGCAGGTCGCGGGCCAGGCGCAGGCGTTCCTCGTTGGCGGCGAGTTGGGCGACCGTGGTGCGGGCCTCGCGCAACTCGATGGTCGTACGGACGAGTTCGCGGATGCCGGTCATGGAGAAGCCGCCGAGGAGGGCCGGGAAGAGCAGTCCGGCCAGGTAGGACGTGCCGCCGGGGACGGCGAGGGCGACGCCGGTCAACAGGGCGGACACGGCCGGGATGGTCCAGCGGGCGAGGTGGAACGAGAGGGCCGCGCCGGAGGAGATGGCGACGTACACGAACAGGACGAGCCATTCGCGGCCCAGGGTGAGCGAGAGGACGGTCGACTGGGTGGCCAGGACGGCCACCGAGCCGAGGACGACGCCGTTGGTCTCGCCGCGTCCGGTGCGGAAGATCAGGGCGAAGTACCAGGCGACGAAGGCGACCAGGCCGATCCAGCCGAGGACGCGGACGCCGTCGCTGTGGCCTCCGTGCAGCAGGTCGGAGACGGGCGCGCTCAGATAGGCGAGCCAGATGCCGATCCACAGCAGCTTGACGGCCTTCTGCCGGCGGTTCTGCGGGCGCTGCCCGATGCCGATGCCGCTCACGCCTTCAGCGTGTCCTTCCGGTACAGCCAGGCCGCACCGCCGGTGAACAGGGCGAAGAAGACGGCGAGGACGGCGATGTCCTTGGCGTGCGGCGCCTGGCTCTGCTCGATCGCCTGCCCCAGGGCAGCGTACGCGTGCGTGGGCGCCCACTTGGCGATGTCCTGCAGCCAGTCCGGGAAGGTCGTCGTCGGCATCCACAGACCGCCGAGGATGGACAGCCCGAAGTACGTGATCATCGTGATCGGGCGGACCGCGTCCCCGCTCGCGAGATAGCCGATGGCCACGCCGAGCGCCGCGAAGACGAGGCTGCCGGCCCAGATCGCGCCGGTCAGGGCGAGCCACTGCCAGGCGTCCAGACGTACGCCCTTCACGGTCGCGGCGACCACGAAGACGATCACGATCGACGGCAGACTCACCACGGCCGCGCTCGCCGTCTTCGCGAGGACGTACCCGCGGCCCGGCAACGGCGTCAGCCGCAACTGCCGTACCCAGCCGCTCTCCCGCTCCTTGGCGATGCGCTCGCTGTTGCCCATGAGGACGGCGGTGAGGGCGCCGAAGGAGGCCATGGAGACCATCATGTACGTCGGGAGCGTCAGGCCCGTCCCGTCGACCTTCGTGGTGCTGTCGGCGCTGCCCGCGATGAGCAGGAAGAGGACCGACGGGTACAGCACGGAGAAGAACAGGAACTTGCGGTTGCGCAGGGCGCGGGTCAGCTCGAGCCCGATGAGACTGTTCATCGCGTACGGGCCTCCTCGGCCTCGGTGATGGCCACGAACGCCTGCTCCAGGCCGAGCCCGGCGACTTCGAGGTTGCGGGGGTAGGCGCCGAGGCCGTAGAGGGCGTGGACGGTGGCGTCGGCGTCGGCGGACTGGATGCGGACGGTGTGGCCGGACACGTCGAGATGCGTGAGGAAGGGCAGCGCCCGCAGCGCGGCCTCGTCGATGGAATCCCGCAGGTCGAAGGAGATCCTCCGTGCTCCAGCCTTCGCCTTGATCTCGGCCGCCGTGCCGTCGGCCAGCAGCCGGCCCCGGTGCAGCACCAGCACCCGGTCGGCGATGGCGTCGGCCTCTTCGAGGTAGTGCGTGGCGAACAGCACGGTCCGACCCTGGTCGGCCTGCTCGCGCATGGTCGCCCAGAAGGCCTGGCGGGTGGTGACATCCATGCCGGTGGTCGGCTCGTCCAGGACGATCAGGTCGCTGTCGCCGGCGGTCGCCAGGGCGAAGCGGACGCGCTGGGCCTGGCCGCCGGAGAGCTTGTTGACCTTGCGGTCGGCGATCTGCGCGATCCCGGCGCGGGCGAGGACGTCGTTCGCCGGGTACGGCTTCGGGTGCAGCGCGCAGGCCAGCCGCACCAGCTCCGCGACCATGACCTCGTCCATCAGCCCGCCGCTCTGCAGCATCGCGCCCACCCGCCCGGCGACGATAGCCTCACGCGGCCCCGTCCCGAAGACCCGGACCGTGCCGCTGTCGGGCTGCTTGAGACCGAGCAGCAGATCGAGCGTCGTCGACTTACCGGCACCGTTGGGCCCCAGCAGCGCCACGGTCTCCCCCGGGTGCAGGGTCAGGCTCAGTCCGTCCACGGCCCTGACGGTGCCGTATGTCTTGCTCACCTGGTCGAATGCGACCACCGAGGCTGTTGTAGTCATACGGCCATGGTGGCTTCGGGCGTGCGGCCGCGGGCAGTGTCGGCCGTCCGGAGTGCCGCGTGACAGATGTCAGGTCGTGCCCTGACCGACCCGCCGTGGTGCGCGCCTACACAGGCAAGAACTCATGGCATGGACACGTAAACGCAGATAGCTTGATCACCACTCGGCCCGACCCGCCGGGCAAAACCACCACACAAGGGGGAATCTGTGATGCGCAAACTCCTCGCCGGCGCCGCCACCACCATGGTCGCCGTGGCCAGCCTCGCCTTCTCTGCTCCGGCGCAGGCTGCGTCGTCCGACACGGTCTCGGTCCAGGCGATCAACTGCATTGCCAAGGAGAGCGTACGGATCCGGAAGTCGAAGTCGACCAGCGCGACCTCCCTCGGGCTCTTCCCCAAGGGGGCGGGGGCGGAATGCGGCGGCTCTACGGAGGGGGGAACCTACACCGCCTGCGGCCACACCAACGGATTCTTCTGGATCGCGATCAACTACCAGGGCATCAAGGGCTACGTGGCTCTGTACTGCATCACGCGTCCGTGACCGTGTGAAGCCCGTGCAGGCCCGTCCTCCCAGGACGGGCCTGCACGCGTTGGCGGAAGTCAGTTCGGATTGGTGTCGATGACCCCGACGCGCTCCGCCTCCGTCTTGCCGCGCAGCGCCTTGCGCAGCGCCGAGACGACGTCCTGCGGCAGCACGTCGCGCTTGCCGGTGGCGGTGGTGATCTGCACGCCGTCGAAGGTCGTGCCGTACGCCTCCTTGAGCGCCTCGAGGTCGTACGTCTCCACGAGCTTGCCGTCTATGGCCTTGAAGCTGAGGATCTTCGGCAGGGACACGGGGCCGAACGGGATGGAGTGCGCCGCGTCGGTCTGAATGGTGACCCGCTCGGACATCGCGGGCTCCGCGAACTCCTTCATCACCCGGTCGACCTCGGCGTTAGACACCGCCGGCTCCTTCGTCGTGGTCGGAACCTGAACGGTGCCCGGCTTGCCGGTCTCCACCTGCGTGCGGTACGCCTCCTCGACGGCCTTCGTCGACTGGGCGACGGCGATGCCCTTGCCCGCCTTGCCGTACACGGGGACGGCCTTGCCCGACTCGAACTTGATCGTGCCCTCGGTCGCCGTTCCGGCGCCGCCCGCGGCGCGCTCCAGGGCGGCCCGCAGCTTCTCCCCGTCGACGGGCATCTCGGGCTGGACGACACGCTCGCCGCCGAACAGCGAACCGATCACCGACACGGGGTTGTAGTCAGCGCCCGCCGCGCCACGCACCGTGGCCTGGGTGTCGAACTGGAGGCCCGCCTGGTCCGGCTGGAGCGACACCGTCTCGCCGTCGACGGACAGCTTCAACGGAGCGTCCGTACTTTTCCCGAAGGCCTCGTCGAGCTTCTGGACCGCCTCGTCGCGGGTGCCGCCGCCGATGTCGACGCCGAGCACGGTGGTGCCCTTGGGCACGTCGGAGTGGTTCATGAGCAGCCCGGCGCCGTACGCGATACCGGCGACGCCCACCACGCCGACCCCCAGGAGCACCAGCTTGTTGCGTCCCTTCTTCTTCGGCTTCGAGGCCGCGGGCACGGTCGGCGAGACCGGCTCGGGCAGCTTCGGGGGCTGGTGCGTCATCGCTCCGTCGGAGGGCGCGCCGGGTCCGAACGGCGAGTTCTGGTGCGACGGTACGACGGGAATGCCGCTGGTCAGGGTGTGCCCGGAGACGTTCTCGCCGGGTCCGCCTGCATAACCGGGCGGTTCGGGTGCCGGCTTCTGCGGGGTGAGGATCGCGGTGTCGTCGCTCAGGCCGCCGCTGAGGTGAGCGGGGCCACCGGCTGGGGCGCCGGGTCCACCGGGCCCTCCGGGAGCACTCGGCCGACCCGGTCCACCGGAAGCACCATGGCTGCCCGGGACTCCCTGACCGCCAGGCCCGCCGGGACCACTGATCCCGCCAGGACCACCGAAACTGTCAGGGCCTCGCTGGCCCCCCGGCCGCCCGGCACCGGCAGGCGCCGCCAACGGCCCGTCGCCCGTGACCGGGCCACCGGTCGGCCCCGAGGGACCGCCCGGTCCACCTGGGCCACCCGGACCGCCTGGGCCGCTCTGGCCACCGCGGCCCCCTTCGGAGAAGTACGGCAGATCATCGCGCCGCGACACGTCGTCACCGGAACCGGCACCGCCACCGTTCGCGTCCCCAGGGCCATCCCCGCTACCGGCCGCCCCCAACGGCCCAGCCGCCAGCACACTGGAAACGTCGAAGGACCCGGTACCGCCACCATGCCCCGGCGCCACAGCACTGGTACCGCCCGCACCGGGCAGCCCCGCACCGTTCGTACCGTTCGCCTTCCCACCACCGGGCCGAGGCGTTCCACCAGGACGCGCACCCGCACCGGGACCGGGACGAGTACCGGCAGCACCCGCCCCACCGGAGGCACCCGGACCCGAGCCCGTACCCGCCGAACCGACGGAGATACCCGCCCCGTTGCTCGGGCCACCGCCCTGACCGCCCTTGGGCGCGCCGGACCTACGAGGGGCGAACCACTCGCTCGTCTTCTCCTCGGCGGGAGCGCCGGAGCCGGAAGAGGCCGCGGGCGCGGGATCCGAGGACCTGGGCGCACCCGGGGAAGCGCTCGGCCCGGCGTCGGCCGCGGCCGACGCCGGTCTGGCCGACGCGGACCCGTGGGCACCGTTCGTACTCGTCGTGCTAGTCGACGAGCCGCTGTCGGAACTCTCCGAGTCCGCGACGGGCGTCCGCATGACGACCGGCGGAATGGGCCTTGATCCAGGGATGTTGATCCGGATCCGCGTCGTCAGCGTGGTCTCGGTCTTGATTTCCTCCGGCCGTTCACCGGCGGAACGCCCCGCGTCGGCACCGTCTTCGGAAACCGTGGGGGTCCCGTACGGCGGCGTGCCCGACGGGTAGGCGGTTCCGCCGCGCCCGTTGGGCCCGGAGGACGAACTGTCAGTTTCACGACTCAAGGCAGGTTCTCCCGGTTGGCTCCGCCGCCCGTGTACTCGACCTCAACCTCGTTTCGGGCGGCTCGGCGGCGCGCACCACCATACTGGCCATCACTGGTGCTTATCCGGCGACCGCTGAGGAAACCCACACCGGACCCCCACCCGCGTTCTGCGGCGAAGTAGTACGTCACTTGGCAAGTCGGGCGCCGGAGCCATCCGGTTGCCGCCCCGAGCCAAGGGTGGCGCACATCACAGCAACAGCCATCCCACCGAGCAGAAAGAGGTAGGAGCCGGCTCCCGCGGCGAAGAGGAAGTCGCCCTCCGGGCGGCTGGCGGTGAGCAGGATGACGGCGACCATCCACCCGGCCGCGGGCGCCACCGCCCCGGCCCGGCTGCCGACGGCCCGCGCCCCACCCAGGAACAGCCCGGCCGCACCCACGAGCGCGAGCAGCAACCCGCCCGGGAACCAGCCGGACTGGACCAGCCCCCCGGCCGCCCCGACCACGGCACCCAGCACGAACAGCCCCAGGTAGGCGGCGATCCGTACGGCCGACGGCGGCCCCAACGGCTGGGCGAGCATGCTCCCCGCACCTGCGGCGCTGCGCGCACTCGATCTGTTCGCCGTACTCATCACGCACCCACTCCAGAAGTCCCTGATGTCCCGGATGTTCCCGATATCCCTGATATCCCCGCGAACAAGTCCGTCTCCCGCTCCTCTGAACGCGCACCCCGTACCAACTCGTAACACTCGACGAGGAAAATCGGCTGCGCGAGCTGATTCGACAGCGCGAACCACGGCTCGACGACCTCGATCTGCGTGGCATGCGCCCGCATCGCCGCGGCCTTGGCGGCGGCGTGGGCCGTGCCGTCGATCTCCGTCGTGATCAGGGTGTCGTCCACCACGCCCGGCACGTCGTCGACGGCGGCAGATGCGGGGAAGGGCAGTTCGTCCAGTACGTCCTTCAGGCGCGCGAAGGCCTCTTCGGCCACGGAGCGCGGTACGCGGTTCCAGTAGATCTTCGTGATCGTCCACGGTGCGCCGAGGTCGTCCGGGCGGAAGCCCGGCTCGGCGGCCAGGTCCGCGGCACGCATCGCGACCCGGTGGGCCTGGATGTGGTCGGGGTGGCCGTAACCCCCGTCGGGGTCGTAGGTGACCAGCACCTGCGGGCGTACCTCGCGGATCACCCCAACAAGCTCCGCGGCGGCCTCGTCGAGGTCCGCCTGCCAGAAGCAGCGCGGGTCGTCGTTGTCGGCCAGGCCCATCATCCCGGAGTCCTGGTGGCGGCCGGGGCCGCCGAGGGAGCGGAAGTCGTGCACGCCGAGCGCGTCCATGGCCGCCGCGAGTTCCGTGCGGCGGTGGCTGCCGAGGGCCTCGCCGGTCAGATGGGCGAGCCCGGGCGGGATGACCTCGCCGCGCTCGCCCAGCGTGCAGGTCACCAGCGTGACATGGGCGCCCTCGGCCGCGTACCGGGCCATGGTCGCGCCGTTGTTGATCGACTCGTCGTCCGGGTGCGCGTGCACCAGGAGCAGCCGGCGGCCGGGCAGTTCCGTCATGGGCCCACCTTATGAGCCTCGGCCGTACGAGGCTCCCTGAACCCCGGTCGTACAAGGCTTCCCGGCCGCCTGTCGCCCCTCCTCCTGGCACTCCTCGTCGTCAAACCCGGTGGGTTCCGGGCTTGGGCGCGGGAATCAGACGTCTTCTTCCATGAAGATCTCTTCGGCGGACGGCGCGGTGACGGCTCGGGTGAGCCACAGTCGGAGGAGGTCCGGGTCGTCGCAGCCGATGATGCGTTCGCGGATCTCGTCGGGGACGTCGAGGCCGCGTGCCGCCAGGACGAGCAGGATGTCCTCCGCACGCCCTTGGACACGCCCTTGGACACGCCCCTCGTCACGGATCTCTTCGGAGATGTACGACTTGTAGAAGGAGAGGTCCACGGCCACCAGGTTCCTCCAGAGTTCTCCGGCCCGGCGGTTGGCACCGAGGCCTTGTGCGGTGAATTCGATGATGGGGTCTGCGACTGCTTCGGGCACGTCCTGCAGAGCGGTGGACAGGGCCTTCAGTATCCCACCGACATCCGGATCCTTCGCGTGGGTGATGGCGGACAGCGTGGCCAGCGCCAGGTCGGCGCGGGCCTCTTCCGGGTCGGTGATCAAAGGCATGTTGTGCGGACCGGCCACGAGCGGGTGCACGGTGAGGGCGGCCCACCACCGAGGGCCGATGGGTACGGGCTGGGCGGCCCACTCGGCTGTGGTCCGGTCCTGGCAGACGACCAGCAACACGGGCGGGATCTTGTACTTCGTATAGAGGAAGGACAGGTAGTAGGCCCAGCTGGCGGGTTTGTTCGGGTCCTTCGCACTCTGTGCTTCGACGGCCAGCAGCATCGGCTCGGCGCCGTCGAAGCGCAGGAGCGTGTCGACGCGGCGTTCAACAGGCTGAATCTCTGTCAGATCGGTCGGCAGAACCGTGACAGACGTGGGCTGGATGAACGGGAGGCCGAGGACCTTGGAGACGCCAGTGAACAGGCCGGGATACTCCTGGAAGATGCGGTGCATCGCCTCGTGGGGCGAGTTGACCATGAGGGTTCCCTGTGGGAGGGGGCGGACGGAAAGCTGATGGAAGTCACCTTTGGCACATGCCATAGGCAAGTTCCGTGGCGAGCGTAAGGCCACAACACGCCCTAGACAGAGCCCAGTTGGTGATATTCACCCGCAGGGGTGAGCCTGCGGCGTTCCGTCAGAGGGCCGTGAGGGCGGGTGGCCGGGCTTGGCGCTCGCGGCAGTTGCGGCAGTGGGTGCCGGGTTCGGGAGCGCGGAAGGCGGTGTCGCAGCCGTCGCAGTTGCAGAGGGGGCGCCTGGCGGGCGGACTGGAGGTCGCGGACGATCTCCTCGGCCAGCACCTCGCCGAACTGCCCGGCTCTGACGTAGGCGGCATTCGGGTCGGCCAGGGGCGGAGCCCCGCCCCCCACAGGGCCCCGGCGCATGCCTATGAAGCGCGACTCATGAGGCCGCTCAGAACTTGATGTCCCCGATCATGCCCGCGATGTTCGACGTCACCTCGCTGATCGTGGGCGCGATCGTCGAACTGGCCAGATAGAAGCCGAACAGGACGCAGACGACCGCATGCCCGGCCTTCAGCCCTGACTTCTTGACCAGTAGGAAGACGATGATCGCCAGCAGCACCACCGCCGAAATCGAGAGTGCCACGGCGGTTCACCTCCAAGGTTCCCAGGGACGCGTTCGGTCAGTACGGGTCAGTCAGTACAGGTCAGTACGGCAGCCAGCGGGTTCATACCCAGGCAGCGCCATTGATCATAACTATTCCCACCTGCGCATCGATCGGCGCACGGCCGCACAAGGGGGCGCATGGCCAATATGGTCGGGGCATGACGACCGAGCCTCTCTCCTTTCCGCGCAGGCAGGCGCGCACCCTGCGCTTCACTCTCGGCGCGCCCCGCGCGTTCACCGTGGCACCCGACGGTTCCCGGGTGGCGTTCCTGCGGTCCCGTTCGGGTACGGACCGGGCGAATCTGCTGTGGATCCTCGATGTCGCGGACGGTACGGAACGCGTCGCCGCCGACCCGCAGGCGCTGCTCGGCGGCGCCGACGAGCGGCTGTCGGCCGAGGAGAGGGCGCGCCGGGAACGCAGCCGGGAGGGCGGCGCGGGCATCGTCGGCTACGCCACCGACACGGCCGTGGAGTTGGCGTCCTTCGCGCTGTCCGGGCGGCTTTTCACGGCCGAGCTGCGGGCCGGTACGGCACGTGAACTGCCCGTTCCCGGCCCGGTGTTGGACCCGCGCCCGTCCCCCGACGGGCGGCTCGTGGCGTACGTCACCGGGGGCGCCCTGCGGGTCGTGGGCGCCGAGGGCGAGGACGACCGGGCGCTCGTGGAACCCGAGTCGGAGACGGTCACGTACGGCCTGGCCGAGTTCATCGCGGCGGAGGAGATGGGCCGTTCGCGCGGCTTCTGGTGGTCGCCCGACTCGGACCGGCTGCTGGTCGCGCGGGCCGACGACGCGCCCGTACGCCGCTGGTGGATCGCCGATCCCGCGCGGCCGGACCAGGATCCGCAGCAGGTCGCGTATCCGGCGGCCGGAACCGACAACGCGGACGTACGCCTCTTCGTGTTCGCGCTCGACGGGGCGCGTACGGAGGTCGTGTGGGACCGGGCGCGCTACCCCTATCTGGCACGAGTGCACTGGTCAGCGGCCGGAGCGCCCCTCCTGCTCGTGCAGGCGCGGGACCAGCGGAGCCAGCTCTATCTGGCCGTGGATCCGGACAACGGGGCGACCCGGATGGTGCACGCGGACGAAGATCCACAATGGCTGGATCTTTTCCCCGGCGTACCGTGCTGGAGCCCCGGCGGACACCTCGTGCGGATCGCCGACGAGGGCGGGGCGCGAGTGCTCGCGGTGGGTGAACGCCCGCTGACGGGGCCGCAGTTGCATGTACGCGCGGTGCTCGACGTCTCGGACGACGAGGTGCTGGTGTCCGCGTCGGCGGGCGAGGCGGCGGCTGCTCCCGAGATCGGTGAGGTTCACGTCTACCGGGTCAGCGACCTCGGCGTGGAACGGCTGTCGCAGGAGCCCGGGGTGCACTCGGCGGTGCGTTCCGGCCCCGTGACGGTGCTCGTCTCGGCGGTGCCGGGCCGGCCGGGGGCTCAGGTGCGGGTGCTGCGCGAGGGCCGCGAGGGCAAGACGGCGGCGACTGTGGCCTCGTACGCCGAAGACCCCGGACTGAGCCCGCGCGTGAGCCTCACGGAAGCGGGCGAGCGCCGCGTGCCGTGCGCCGTCCTGCTCCCCACGGGCTACACCGACGGCGACGGTCCGCTGCCGGTCCTGATGGACCCGTACGGCGGCCCGCACGGCCAGCGGGTACTGGCGGCGCACAATCCGTACCTCACCTCGCAGTGGTTCGCCGACCAGGGCTTCGCGGTGATCGTCGCGGACGGGCGCGGGATGCCGGGCCGCTCGCCGGCCTGGGAGAAGGCGATCAAGGACGACATGGCCGCGCTCGTCGTGGACGACCAGATCCACGCGCTCCAGGCACTCGCCGAACGCTTCCCGCTGGACCTGAACCGGGTCGCCATCCGCGGCTGGTCGTTCGGCGGCTACCTCGCGGGACTCGCGGTGCTGCGCCGCCCTGACGTCTTCCACGCGGCCGTCGTGGGCGCCCCGGTCACCGACCAGCGCCTGTACGACACCCACTACACGGAGCGCTACCTGGGCGACCCGAACCGCCAGCCCGAGGTCTACGCCGCGAACTCGCTCATCGACGACAACGGCCTTGTCGGCGCCGCTGAGCCGGCCCGCCCGATGATGATCATCCACGGCCTGGCCGACGACAACGTAGTGGTGGCCCACAGCCTGCGCCTGTCTTCGGCGCTTCTGGCCGCCGGCCGCCCTCACGAGGTGCTGCCACTCTCGGGCGTCACGCACATGACCCCGCAGGAACAGGTGGCCGAGAACTTGCTGCTGCTCCAGGTGGACTTCCTGAAGCGCTCACTGGGCGTGGCCTGAACGTGCGACCGGCCGGGGAGACATGGCGCGCCCCGGCCGGTCTACGGCACCCGCACGGCCGTACGCTGTCGAGCTTGACGCGTCCGTATATCGGTATCGGGTCAGCGAAGTTGCTTGCGTGTTAACGCGGTTGATGCGCATTTGCGTCGCTATGTCGCCGTGCCAAGCGCGAGCGTCCGCTCGACCTTCTCGGCGCGGGTACGCCCCTTTCCGTACGGGACCCGAAGGGACGCTTCCGAAGGGGCGCTTCTAGGGAACAGCGGCCACCGTCTTGGGGGCGGTGGCCAACCGCAGACCGACCTCCACAAGGGTCCACCCGAGGCGGGTACGGAGATCCCGGGGACGCCGGGCCGCGACGGCGAGGCGGTACGAGTCGGCTTCGGCACGGAGCTCGGCTGCGCGGGCGTGGTGCAGGGCGAGGTGGGTCTCGGGGTGCATCGGGCGGCCTCTCAGTCCGTGCGGGTGGGGATGATGTGGGTGTGGACGCGGACCTGCTCGGCGTCCGGGGTGCCGTCGTCGGGGGCCAGCGCGCGGTAGCTCTCCACGAGGTCGTGCATCTTGTTGTTGAGTTCGAGGGCGAGTTCGGGTGTGAGGTCCAGCGTCCAGTCGCTCATGTCCGAGGCGCGGCGCCACGCCTCGGACCAGTCGTCGCGAGTGCCGATCCAGGTCGCCAGCTCCCGGGTGTGCTGGTTGGCGAGCTCATGCATGAACACGTCAGCGGCTCCGCGCACTTCGGGGTCACGGTCCATGAACAGTTCCTCGTCGAAGTGCACGCCCATGTGGACCGACTTCCACCACCGCTCGCGCCCCTTGCCGTGCTCCGGCGCGTCCTCGACGAAGCCGTATGCGGCGAGCTGACGCAGGTGGTAGCTGGTGGCACCGCTGGACTCGCCCAGTTTCGCGGCCAGTTGCGACGCGGTGGCCGGCCCGCCACGCCGTAGCGCGTTCAGCAGCCGCATACGCAGCGGATGTGCGAGTCCACGCAGCGAGCGGGCGTCGAGGCTGTGGACTTGCGGGTCCTGTGGCTCGTTCATGCGTACAAAGATAGCCTTGCAAAGGATGCGTTGCAACGACTTCTTTGCAACGCATCCTTTGTAGGCGGCTGCGCCTCTCAGCGACCCGGTGCAGTGACGTCACACCCAAGGGCACAGGGCACACGCCCACCGGTCGGCAGCGAACCTTTCGATCCCAGCACCAGCCACGTCTAGCCCAACTCGCCCCGCTCCACACAGAATTCGTTGCCCGCGGGGTCGGCCAGTGTGACCCAGCCCCGGCCGTCCGGCCGGGTGTGGTCCGCGATCAGCCGGGCCCCGAGCCTGATCGCCCGCTCGACCTCCTGCGCACGGGTGCGCCCCTGCGGACGCAGGTCGAAATGCACCCGGTTCTTGACGGTCTTCGGCTCGGGCACGCGGACAAACAGCAGGCCCGGACCACCGGCGGGATCCGCGATGAGCGCCTCCGGATCACCGGGCTTGTCGTCGTCGGCCAGCGGCCGCCCGAGCAACTCGCTCCAGAACAGCCCGAGATCGTACGGATCTCCGGTGCAGTCGAAGGTGATGTGGCGGATCGTGGGGTTCAACTGGCTTTCCTCGTCTCTGTTCCAGTCCTCTGTTGCAGACGAGCTAGGCACCGGTGTGTCCGTCCAGCAGTTCCCGTACGACGTCCAAGTGGCCGTTGTGGCGGGCGGTTTCCTCGATCAGGTGCAGGACGATCCAGCGCAGGTTCACGTGCCGGCCGTCGCGGATCGGGCGCTTCGCCGTCGCCTCCAGGTCGTGGGAGGCCACCAGTTCGCGGTAGCGGGCGCTCTGTGCCTCGTACTCCGCGAGGAGGTCCACGAGCGGGATGTCGACCGCGATGCGCATCTCCCGGTCGGGGTCCTCGTCCGTCCAGGGCCCTTCGTCCTCCTCACCGAGGAACACCACCTGGAACCACCAGTACTCCACCCATCTCAGATGGCTGATCAGTCCGCACAGGGTCATCAACGGGGAGCCGGGCAGCGGCGCCGTGCGGGCGTTCTCCGCCGAGACGCCCTCACACTTGGCCCGGGCGGTGTCGCGCGCGTAGTCGAGGAAGGTGGTCAGCTGCGTGCGCTCGCCCCACGAGGGGGGCGTATCAGTTCGAGTCATCGGGGTGAAGCATCCCCGCCGCCCGTTCCGGTGTCGACCGATTTAGCGGCCGCATCAGCCGCTGACCGTCTCTGGCGGCCGCTTAGGATCTGTCCATGATCGCTGACCTGCAATGCGTGGTGCTGGACTGCTCCGATCCGGCGGAACTCGCCGACTTCTACCAGTCGTTGCTCGGCGGGACCGTCAACCAGCAGGACCCACGGTGGGCACTCGACGACGACTGGGCGACCCTGCACACACCGTCCGGTCTCGTCCTCGCCTTCCAGCGGGCAGCGGACTACCTGCCGCCACGGTGGCCGGACCCCGCCCGGCCTCAGCAGTTTCATCTGGACTTCGGTGTCACTGACCTGGACCGGGCTCAGGAGCAGGTGCTGGCCCGGGGAGCGACGGTACTGGACGACGATTTCGCCGGACGGAGCTGGCGCGTCTACGCCGACCCGGCAGGGCATCCATTCTGTCTGGTCCGTCATTAGGGTCTGTCGGCCGGATACCGAGCCTGAGGTTGTCCTCCAGCTCTCGCCGCAGTTCTTCGACAGCCTGCTGGGCGACCAGACCGAGCATCTGGAGACGCTTTGCCGCCGAGGCCGTGATCACGGCGATGGCTCGGCTCACTCCTGGCTGCCTTTCTTGATCTCTGCAATGAGGTCGAGCCCCTCCTGCAGCGCCTCGTCGAACTCGGGATCGCTGAAGGCGCGGATGCTGCCGGCATAGATCTTGATGACGTCGGCGACCTGGTGGAAGTCAGTGGCCGTGGAAGTGTCCAGGGCGCGAGCGAGGTCGGCCTCAAAGCTCTCGGCGTCGCCTGGGAAACCCCGCCCGTCCCGGAGCGCGGCGCGGATATCGGCCACGGTCCTGAGGTGTGGCAGTGATGGGTGCGGTGTCTCGGCGTGCTGCGCACTCATGAGTCCTCCTTGGGCCAGGTATGCGCTTACGACCATGGTCGCGCTCACGGGGCGATCACGAGTTGGATGGCCGCACTCATACGTCCTCCACCCTTAGAAACGATGGCTCCCGGCACCGAAACCGGTGCCGGGAGCCAAAGCCAATACAAATCAGACCGCGTGCACGACGTCCTTCTCCTCCGCGAAGTGGCACGCCGACTCGTGCGCCACCGGGGAGTCCAGGCCCTTGAAGACCTCGGGAACCGCGAGCAGCGGGACCTCCTCGGCGCACTTGTCCTGGGCCTTCTGGCAGCGCGTGCGGAAGCGGCAGCCGGACGGCGGGTTGGCCGGGGAAGGCACGTCGCCGGTGAGGATGACCCGCTCCCGGCCCTCACGGGCATCCGGGTCCGGAACGGGCACGGCGGAGAGCAGCGCCTGCGTGTAGGGGTGCGTCGGGTGGTCGTAGATCTGCGTGTCCGTGCCGATCTCGGCCATCTTGCCGAGGTACATCACGCCGACCCGGTCGGAGATGTGCCGGACGATCGACAGGTCGTGCGCGATGAAGATGTAGGACAGGTTGAACTCGTCCTGCAGTTTCTCCATCAGGTTGATGACCTGCGCCTGCACGGAGACGTCCAGGGCCGACACCGGCTCGTCGCAGATGATGATTTCCGGGTTGAGCGCGAGGCCGCGGGCGATGCCGATGCGCTGGCGCTGACCGCCGGAGAACTGGTGCGGATACCGGTTGATGTACTCCGGGTTGAGCCCGACGACGTCCAGCAGTTCCTGGACCTTCTGCCGGCGCGAGCCCTTCGGGGCGACCTCGGGGTGGATCTCGAAGGGTTCCCCGATGATGTCGCCGACCGTCATCCGCGGGTTCAGCGAGGTGTACGGGTCCTGGAACACCATCTGGATGTTGCGTCGTACGGCCTTCAGCGCGCGCCCGGACAGCTTGGTGATGTCCTGGCCCTTGTAAAAGACCTCGCCGGCCGTCGCCCGCTCCAGGTTCATCAGCAGCTTGGCCACGGTCGACTTGCCGCAGCCGGACTCGCCGACGATGCCGAGCGTCTCGCCCTGGTAGAGGTCGAAGGAGATCCCGTCCACGGCCTTGACCGCGCCGACCTGGCGCTTGAACAGGATGCCCGTGGTCAGCGGGAAGTGCTTGACCAGGTTACGTACCTGAAGAATCGGCTCACCGCGCTCGACCGGCGCCTCGATCGCCGCGACCGCCTCCTCCTCGGAGTGGGCGTCGACGACGTCCACCTCGGAGACGTTGGGGGTGGCGTCCACGGGCTCGTCCGTCTTCTTGAGCTCAGCCATGGATCGTCTCCTTCCAGAAGTGGCAGGCGCTGCCGCGGCCGGCCAGCTCGCCGCCGTCCCGCTCGGTGACCGGGAACAGCTGCGGAATGTCCGTACGGCAGATGTCCTGCGCCTTGGGGCAGCGTGGGTTGAAGGCGCAGCCCGGCGGGGTGCTGGTCAGGTTGGGTGGCAGGCCCTTGATCGCGTACAGCTCCTGGCCCTTCTGGTCCAGGCGCGGGATGGAGTCGAGCAGACCACGCGTGTACGGGTGCGCGGGGCGCTTGTAGAGCTCGTGCACCGGGGCGGTCTCCACGATCCGGCCCGCGTACATCACCGCGATCTTGTCGGCGACGTCCGCGACCACACCCAGGTCGTGGGTGATGAGGATCAGACCCATGTTGAACTCGCGCTGGAGATCGGCGAGCAGCTCCATGACCTGGGCCTGGACCGTCACGTCGAGAGCCGTGGTCGGCTCGTCGGCGATGATCAGGTCGGGCTCCAGGGCCAGCGCCATGGCGATCATGATGCGCTGGCGCATACCGCCCGAGAACTGGTGCGGATAGTCGCCGACCCGGGCGGCCGCGGCGGGGATCTTCACCCGGTCCATCAGTTCGATGGCCTTGGCTTTGGCCTCCTTGCGGGAGAGGGCGCGGTGCACCCGGAACATCTCGCCGAGCTGGTAGCCCACGCTCAGCACCGGGTTCAGGGACGACAGGGCGTCCTGGAAGATCATCGCGATCCTGGAACCGCGGATCTTGCGCCGCTCCTCGCCGGACATCTTCAGCATGTCCTCGCCGTGGAACAGGATCTCGCCCCGGGGGATGGTGGCCGGGGGCATGTCGAGGATGCCCATGATGGCCTGGGCGGTCACGGACTTGCCGGACCCGGATTCACCGAGCACGGCGAGGGTCTCGCCGGCGCTCACGGAGTAGTTGACTCCGTTGACGGCCCTGGCGGTGCCCTCACGGGTGTGGAATTCGACGTGCAGGTCCCGTACTTCGAGCAGCGGGACGCCGTCGCTGCCGGCCTCGCGGGGCGCCGGCACATCTGCGGTTTTGTCGATGATGGTCACGTACGCCCTCCTCAGCGCAGCTTGGGGTCGAGGGCGTCGCGTACCGCGTCGCCGAGCATGATGAAAGCGAGCACCGTGATGCTCAGGAAGAGCGACGGGAACAGCACCATGTGCGGGGAGATCAGGAAGCGGGACTGCGCGTCACTGATCATCAGTCCCCAGGAGATGTTGGGCGACTGCACGCCGATGCCCAGGTAGGACAGCGCCGCCTCCGCCGAGATGTACACACCCAGGTTGATGGTGGTGATGACGATCACCGGGGCGACGGCGTTGGGCAGCACATGACGCATCGCGATCCGCCAGGTCCCGGCACCGAGCGCCTTGGCAGCCATCACGTAGTCGTTGTGCTTGTTGGCGAGCACCGCACCACGCATGATCCGGAACACCTGCGGCCAGCCGAGAACGGCCAGGACCAGCGCGACCGTCACCACGTTGCCGGTCTGGAAGATGGAGGCGACCAGCAGACCGCCGAGCATCAGGGGCAGCGCGAAGAAGATCTCGGTGAACCGGGACAGCACGGAATCCAGCCAGCCGCCGCGCAGGCCGGCGATCATGCCGAGCAGGCTGCCCACGAGCGTGGTGAGCACGGTGGTGAGGATACCGACGATGATCGAGTTCCGGGTGGCGTAGATGGTCCGGGTGTAGACGTCACAGCCCAGCGTGTCGAAGCCGAACCAGTTCTCCGAGCTGGGCTTGGAGGCCGAGTCCGAGAGCTGGCAGAAGCCCTTTTCGAAGGGGCTGCGTTCGGTGAACAGACCGGGGGCGGCGGCCAGCACCAGCAGGAACAGGATGATGATCGCCGAGACCACGAAGATCGGGTTGCGGATCAGGTCGTGACGGGCGTCGGACCACATGCTCGCCACGCGCTCGGGCTTCGCCTTCCCCGTGTCCTTGCCGCCCCCGTCCTCGGTCGAGGGGCTCGGCGGGATCGCCGCCGGTGCGGGCACCTTGTCAGTGATGTCAGGCATAGCGAATCCTCGGGTCCAGCACCGCGTAGAGCAGGTCGACGATCAGGTTGGCCGCGATGTAGATCAGGATCAGACAGGTGACGATCCCGATCACGACGGGCTGCTCGCGCAGGTACACCGACTGTGCCAACTGTCCACCGACGCCGGGGATGTTGAACAGTCGCTCGGTGATGATCGCGCCCCCCATGAGCGCCCCCAGGTCCGCACCCAGGAAGGTGACGATCGGAATCAGCGCGTTGCGCAGGGCGTGCCGTACGATCACGCGTCGCCGGCTCAGCCCCTTCGCGATCGCCGTACGGACGTAGTCCGCGCGCAGGGTCTCCATCATGCTGGTCCGGGTGAGCCGGGTGATGTACGCCATGGAGGCGGCGGCGAGCACGATGCCGGGGAGCAGCAGACTCATCGGGTCGTTCTCGTCGTAGGAGATCGGCAGCAGGTCCCACTGGACGCCCAGTGTCAGCTGGGCGATCGAACCGAGCACGAACACCGGTACGGACACCAGGAGCAGCGTGCTGATCAGGACGATGTTGTCCAGGAACTTGCCACGGCCGAGGGCCGCGGAGACGCCGGCCGCGACGCCGATGACGGCCTCGACGGCGAAGGCGATGAGCGCGAGCTGCACGGTGACGGGGAAGCGCTCCGACATGATGTCGGCCACCGCCCGTCCGGTGTAGGTCTCCCCGAAGTCACCGGTGAGGACCCCGCCCATGTAGTGCAGATACTGCTGGTACAGCGGATCGTTGAGGTGGTACTGCTCACGCAGGATCGCCGCGATGTTGGGGTCGGCCCGCTTCTCGCCGGCCAGCATCTGGATGGGATCACCAGGCAGCGCGAAGACCAGGCAGAAGATGAGGAAGGTGGCGCCGAGCAGGACGGGGATCGCCTGCACCAGCCGCCGGATCAGATAACGACCCATGAGGTCTCCAGTGGTACGGGTGCCGGGCCGCAGGGACCGGGAGGGGTGGCCCGTTCGGCGCCGGACTGATTCAGGGGGAACGGCAGAGAGGGGCGCTGGGGGAAACCCCCAGTCACCCCACTCCGCTTGTTCAGTCGGTCAGCTGGCGAATCCTCATGAGGGCTCGACGGTGCTCCAGTCGACCTGTCCCAGGGAGTCGATCGTCGCGGCCTTCAGGTCCTTGCTCAGACCCGCGTCACGTGTGTAGAAGTACACCGGGATGTACGGCATGTCGGCGAGGATCTGGTCGTCGGCCTTCTGGTAGTTCTCCAGCGCCGTCTGCTCGTCCGGTGCCTGGTCGGCCGTGTCGAGGAACTTCTCGACGTCCTGGTTGATGTAACCCGAGTAGTTGGAGCCGTTGGTGATGGCTTCCTCGGAGAAGAGCGGGCGCAGGTAGTTCTCGGCGGACGGGTAGTCCATCGACCAGGCCATCCGGAAGGCGCCCTTGTACTTCTTGTCGCCCAGTTCGTCGAGGATGGTGGCGAACTGCTCCTTGGGCTCGACGGTGACCTTGAGCCCCAGGTTCTCCTCGAGCTGGTTGGCGACCGCCTCCATCCAGGTCTTGTGGTCGCCGTCCGCGTTGTAGGCGAGGTTCAGCGTGTCGCCGGCGAAGCCCTTCGAGCTTTCGTACAGCTTCTTGGCCGCGGCCGGGTCGAACTTGCAGGCGTCGCCACAGGCGCCCTCGCGGTAGCCCGGAACCAGCGGGTTGATGAAGTCGTCGGCCGGAGTCTTGGAACCGAGGAAGACCTTCTCCGCGATGGCCTCGCGGTCGATGGCCATGGAGAGGGCCTTGCGGGTGTTGACGTCCGTGGCCTTCAGCGTGGTCGGGTCGAAGCCGACGTAGGCGACGGCGGAGTCCACGCCCTTCAGGTAGCGGTCACCCAGGTCCGCCTTGGCGGTGGCGAGCGCCGAGACCGGCAGGGTGTCGTTGATGTCGACCGCGCCACCCTGGAGGTCGCGGTACGCGGTGTCCAGGTCGGTGTAGATCTTGAAGGTCACACCGGCGATCTTGATGTCTTTCGCGTCAGGGTGCTTGTCGAACTTGACCGTCTTGATCTGGACGTTGTGCTCGAACTTGCCGTCCATCTTGAACGGGCCGTTGCCGACCGGAGCGGTCTCGAACGCCTTGGGGTCGTCGAAGAAGGCCTTCGGCAGCGGGTAGAAGGAGTTGAAGCCGAGCATGGTCTTGAACGCGCTGAACGGCGCGGACAGCGTCACCGTGAAGGTGAGGTCGTCGACGACCTTCAGACCCTTCATCTTGTCCGTGGTGGGCTTCTTGCCCTCGCCCGGGTTCAGGTCCGCGTAGCCGTCGATCTTGGCGTACAGCGGGTTGGTCTCCTGGGCGTTGTCCTGGTTGGCGCCGTAGTTCCAGGCGTTCACAAAGGACTCGGCCGTGACCTTCTCACCGTTGTGGAAGGTGTAGCCGTCCTTGAGCTTGATCGTCCAGACCTTGTTGTCCGGGCTCTCGATCGACTGGGCCAGGTCAAGCTGGGTCTCGTTCTTCTCGTCGTACCGCACGAGGGCGGTGAACAGCGCGTTCATCACCTCGGAGCCCTCGGACTCATAGGTGTTGGACGGGACGAGACCGTGCTGCGGCTCACCCAGCTCCATCACAACCTGGGGCGTCGACGCGCTGTCATCGTCGCCACTGTCGCTGCCGCCACAGGCCGTTGCCGCCAGGGCTACGACGGTTGCCCCCGCGACCCACTTGGCGCTCCTGGCACCGCGCATGGGTTCCTCCTCATGAGTCCACTGATTCACCATTGGGGGCATGAAGAACCCACCGACGCCAGTGACGCCGGAGGGTACCTGCCCTGAGTGTGCTCGTGAGTCGGCGCTCCCCAACGCGCATGACTCATTGACCCGAGCTCAACGAACCCAACTATTAAGTAACCCCGCAGCGTTAACCACACCTAAGGAGTCTCATTTTGGTCACATCATCAACCCGAGTAGACCCGAAATCTGGACAAAATGAGCCCAGACAGACACACGCGAAACGGACTGTTAACACAACTTGCGGTGATGGCTCACCGATAAACGGACGCCAGGCTCGAATAACCGGGTTGACAGAGGGTTATCCCTCGGTCTGTCGAATTGGCCCCTGGGAAACGCACCGGAGCCCGCCCCGAGAAGTGAACGGGGGCGGGCTCCAGGTGAGACTAGTCGTAGCGGCCCACCGCGACCAGATGTCGCGAGCGGACCACAACTGGCAGAAATCCAGGGCCCCGTGGGCCTAAGGGGCCGTCAGTCAGCCGTGCTTGGCGCGGCTGGCAGCCCGCGCCCGCTCCCGGCCGTCCAGCTTCACCTTGCGGATGCGGGCGGACTCCGGGGTCACCTCGACGCACTCGTCGTCGCGGCAGAACTCCAGGGACTGCTCCAGGGAGAGCTTGCGCGGCGGGACGATCGCCTCGAACGAATCGGCCGAGGCCGACCGCATGTTGGTGAGCTTCTTCTCCTTGGTGATGTTCACGTCCATGTCGTCGGCGCGCGAGTTCTCGCCGACGATCATGCCCTCGTACACCTCGGTGCCCGGCTCCACGAAGAGCACGCCGCGCTCCTGAAGGTTCGTCATCGCGAACGCGGTGACGGCGCCGGCGCGGTCGGCGACCAGTGAACCGTTGTTACGGGTCTGGAGGGCGCCGAACCACGGCTCGTGGCCCTCGTGGATGGAGTGGGCGATGCCCGTGCCGCGCGTGCTCGTCAGGAACTCCGTACGGAACCCGATGAGACCGCGGGACGGCACGACGAACTCCAGCCGCACCCAACCGGAGCCGTGGTTGGACATGTTGTCCATGCGGCCCTTGCGGACGCCCATGAGCTGCGTGACCGCGCCCATGTGCTCCTCGGGGACGTCGATCGTCATGCGCTCGACCGGCTCGTGGACCTTGCCGTCGATCTCCTGGGTGACCACCTGAGGCTTGCCGATGGTCAGCTCGAAGCCCTCGCGGCGCATGGTCTCGACGAGGATCGCGAGCGCGAGCTCACCACGGCCCTGGACCTCCCAGGCGTCCGGGCGCTCGGTGTCCAGTACGCGCAGCGAGACGTTGCCGACCAGCTCGCGGTCCAGACGGTCCTTCACCTGGCGGGCCGTCACCTTGCGGTCCTTGACGGCCGCCTTGGCGTCCGCGCCCTTGCCGGTGCCGCCGCGGCCGACCAGCGGCGAGGTGTTCGTACCGATGGTCATCGAGATCGCGGGCTCGTCGACCGTGATGAGCGGCAGCGCGACGGGGTTCTCGGGGTCCGCGAGGGTCTCGCCGATCATGATGTCCGGGATACCGGCGACGGCGCAGATGTCACCGGGGCCGGCCTTCTCGGCGGGCTTGCGGGTCAGCGCCTCGGTCATCATCAGCTCGCTGATGCGTACGCTGCTGACGGTGCCGTCACGCTTGATCCAGGCGACGGTCTGGCCCTTGCGCAGCTCGCCCTGCTCGACGCGGAGCAGCGCGATACGGCCGAGGAAGTTGTCGGCGTCCAGGTTGGTGACGTGCGCCTGGAGGGGGGCCTCCTCGTCGTACACCGGGGCCGGGACGTGCTCCAGGATCGTGGAGAAGAACGGCTCCAGGCTGTCGCTGTCGGCCGGGACGGTGCCGTCCTCCGGCTTGGTCAGCGAGGCGACTCCGTCACGCGCACACGCGTAGACGATGGGGAACTCGATCTGGTCCTCGTCGGCGTCGAGGTCCAGGAAGAGGTCGTACGCCTCGTTCACCACCTCGTCGATGCGGGAGTCCGGGCGGTCCGTCTTGTTGATGCACAGGATGACGGGCAGCCGGGCCTGCAGCGCCTTGCGCAGCACGAAACGCGTCTGCGGCAGCGGGCCCTCGGAGGCGTCGACGAGCAGGACCACCGCGTCGACCATCGACAGACCGCGCTCGACCTCACCACCGAAGTCGGCGTGGCCGGGGGTGTCGATGATGTTGATGGTGATGACGTCGCCGCCGGCCTTCGGGTGGTACTTCACCGCCGTGTTCTTGGCGAGGATCGTGATGCCCTTCTCACGCTCCAGGTCGTTCGAGTCCATCATGCGGTCGTCGAGCGACTCGGCGGCGTGCGCGGCGAAGGAACCGGCCTGCTTGAGCATGGCGTCGACCAGAGTGGTCTTGCCATGGTCGACGTGGGCGACGATGGCTACGTTGCGGATGTCGTGGCGCGTGGCCATAGTGAGGCGCTTCTCCCGGAGTGAGTGAACGGCCGACGCGCAGATCTTGTTTACGCGGGCCCTGCCGGGCTGAACGTGCCACGGCCTTACCCCATCGTACGGGGCCGCTGGCCGCTGGGGCTCGACGGGTGCTGGCGGTGCCCACAGCGCGGGTCCGTTTGGGCTGGTCGCGCAGTTCCCCGCGCCCCTTGAAGGAAGGCCTGCGGCCTCCTTCAAGGGGCGCACCCGATCACGACACTCGCTTCACGCCCTTCTTCAGGTACCCCATGTCCTCGTACACCGGTGTCTCGAAGCCGAAGGCGCCCGCGTTGACGAGGTTCGGGCGGGCCGCTACGAGCTGGGGGCGCTGGTAGAGAGGGATCGAGCCGGCGGCGGCCCAGATGCGGGCGTCGGCCTTGCGGACCAGGGAGCGGGACTCGCTC
This sequence comes from Streptomyces flaveus, assembly GCF_014647675.1. GTDB lineage: Bacteria > Actinomycetota > Actinomycetes > Streptomycetales > Streptomycetaceae > Streptomyces > Streptomyces flaveus. Next base: position 699,029 of record NZ_BMPQ01000002.1, read on the forward strand.
TCGTCCAGTTCGGCGACGGCCTGGTCGAAGAGCTGGTCGACCTGGTCGGTGCCGACGCGTGTGTAGTTCTGCTCGACGTTGAGGGAGCCGTCCGCGGCCGGTACCGGCTTGGCGTAGATGGGGCGGGCGTCGGTGGCGGGGAAGGCGGAGGCGGGCCAGGAGTACAGCGCCAGGTCGTACTGGCCGGAGGCGATGTGGTCCTTGAAGTAGCTCGCGTCGGAGACCTTGGAGATCTCCGTACGGACGCCGATACGGTCCAGCATCCGCGCGATGCGCTCACCGACCGCCCGCAGCGGCTCCGTGCCAGGCCCTGACGGGAGCACGAAGCGCAGCGACAGGGCCTTGCCGTCCTTGGCCAGCGGCCTGGCCGCGGCACCCGCGGGAGCGGCGGTGCCCTTCGGCGCGTACGCACCTGGCCCCCCGCCGTCCTTGAGCTTCCCGTCCCGCGCCGGCTCCTGCTTCTCCTCATCGGCTTTGTCGGCCTCGCTGCGCTCGGCCTGCGCGGCGGCCTGGTCGAGGAGCGCCGTGCGCAGCTGGGCGATGGGCGCGGGCACGAGCACGGTGGAGGTGCCGTGGCCGCCGGGCTTACTGTCGTCGCCGACGCCCTCGTCGGAGGCCGGGTCGTACACCGCACCGGACTTGTCCTCCGCGCCGACGATGTACGTACCGTCGTCCGGCTTCTTGGAGGCCTCGCTGCCGGCCCCCTTCGCCGCCTTCTCTTCCTGCTTCGCCTTCTTCTTGACGGGCCCGCCCCGTACCCAGCCCGCGTCCGCCAGCAGTGCCTGCGCCTCCTCGGTGTCCTGTTCGCCGAGGGCTCCGCTGTTGTCGGCGTACGCGGCCTGTCCGGCGAGGGCGAGATGGCTGCCGACGGGTTCGGCGGGCAGGCCGAGGGGCTGGAGTACAACCCTGGCGAGCTCGTCGCGGTCGAGGGCGCGGGCCACGGCCCGGCGGACGCGCTCGTCGGCGAGGGGGCCCTCGGCGCCGTTGAGGGCGAGCTGGGTGTAGGCGGGTTCGAGGGACTTGCGGACCACGAGACGGCGCAGGACCGACTGCTCCTTGTTGTACTTCGCGATCGCCTTGCTCCGCTTCTCGCGGGCGGTGGTCTCCTCGTCGGCCGCCCCCTTGTCGGAGCCGTTCGCGATCGCCCAGGAGCGCAGCGCCTGGGCGGGCGTGAGCGCGGCGTCGGGGCCGTGGGCGAGCGGCGCCCCGGCGGAGCCCTTTCCGCCGGCGGCGGTGGTGATGCGCCGTGCCGCGGAGGGGTCGATCTCGGCCAGATCGAGTCGGCCGGCGGCGAGCGCGGCGGCGCGCTTGTCGCGCGGTACGGCGCGCAGCACCAGCTCGGAGAGCTTGGGCTTGTGGCCCCACCAGCGCGGGTTGCGCTTCAGCCTGACCTCACGGGCCTTTCGGTTGATCTTGTCGATCGCGAAGGGGCCCGCGGTGACCTTCAGCTTGCGGCGGGCGCCGTCGTTGAAGGTGTTCGGGGTGCCCATCACGTCCTTCGGGTACAGCGGCGAGAACAGCGACTGCCAGTCCGCGTACGGCTTGCGGAAGGTGATCCGCACCTCGAGGTCGCTGTCGCCGCGCTCGATCTTCTCGATGCGTTCGTAGCCGGCGTTGCGGGCCGTCCAGTACGCGGTGTCCTTGCCGGACAGGGCGCGCCACTGGGCGGCGAAGTCGGCGGCGCCGATCTCGCGGCCGTCGCTCCAGACGGCCTGCTGGTTGAGCTTGTAGAGCACGACCTGCTGGGGCTCGCGCTCGACGATCTTCGCGGACTCCAGGTAGTCGGCGTTGCGCTCGGGCCGGCCCCTCTCGTCGAGCCGGTACATCGAGGGCAGGACCGCACCGGCGACCCGGGAGGTGGTCGCGTCGGCGTCCGACTGGAAGGTGTTGAGGGTCTCCGGGACGGTGTCCACGGCCCAGCGCACGGTGCCGCCGTCGGCGATCCGGTCACGGTCGGCGGGGGCGATGTCCTGACCGGCGAGGGGCCGGGTGTCCGGGTCGTCCTCGCTGCACGCGGCGAGAGAGGACACCGCGAGCACGCCCGCCGTGAGGAACGCGGCCGAGCGCATGACCGCGCGTGGTCCGACGCCGTGGTGGGACATGACTGAATACCTCCGGGGCGGTTCTGATCACGTGGACTGATCGCGCATACCGATCACGCGGAATGTCGCATTTGGGTTAGCTAGATCACTTTTGGGCTATAATGGAGTTGATCAGATCTATCGCCCTACTGAAGGGCCAAGCCCCCGAGTTGGAACGGCGCCACGGCGATGGGTACGCGAAAGCTCACCCATGCGGCCCAAGAGACGGCGCGCTGCCGACGGCGGGGGCGCGCGCCTGGTGTAAATGCGCGACACGATCGGTTAATCCATGCAGATCCCTTCACAGGGGCCGATGTGACGCGCGACACTCGCAGGCGCATGAACGTTGCCGCCTTGGGCCGCTGGGTCCGCGGAAGTGAGGGCAAGTCATGTCCGTGCAAGACGACCTGACAACAGTCCAGCGCGCTCTCGACGACCTGTACCGGTCAGTGGGGCGCCTGGAACAGCAGATCGGTGGCGGTCTGGAGATGCGCCGTGTGCGCACCGACGCCGACCACCTGCGCGAGAGCGTGGCGCTGCTGCGCGAGGCCGCCCCCGGCCTCAAGACAACGCGGCGCCCCGACCTCGTGTCCATCCCCGACACCCCGTACGACAGCACTCTGTGGACGGACTCGGACGACGAGGGTCTCGGCGCCCGCGACCGGCACGCACCCTGATCCGACTGGAGTCCACCCCCTTGGCCACTGGTACGGAACCCGAACTGAACAGCGGCGGCGTAAGAACTCCCACGCGCGCCGCGATCGCCGCCCCGCATCTGCGGACCGACCGCTGGTGGCTGCAGCCCGCCGCCACCGCGGGCGGTCTGCTGGCCTTCATCGTCTACTCGACGTGGCGGGCGTTCGCGAACACCGACTACTACGCGGCGCCGTATGTCTCGCCGTTCTATTCGCCCTGCCTGGCGGAGAACTGCGAGCCGATGCGGGCGGGCCCGAACTGGGAGATCTTCGGCGGCTGGTGGGGCCTGTCCCCCGCCCTGCTCATCCTGATCTTCCCGCTGGGCTTCCGGCTGACCTGCTACTACTACCGCAAGGCCTACTACCGGGGCTTCTGGGCCTCACCCCCGGCCTGCGCGGTCGCCGAGCCGCACAAGAAGTACACCGGCGAGACCCGCTTCCCGCTGATCCTGCAGAACATCCACCGCTACTTCTTCTACGCCGCGATCCTGGTCGCCGGCATCCTCACGTACGACACCGTGCTCGCCTTCCGCGACGAGCACTACGAGTGGGGCCACATGGGTCTCGGCACCCTGGTCTTCCTGGTCAACATCGTGCTGATCTGGGCGTACACCCTCTCCTGCCACTCGTGCCGGCACATCGTCGGCGGGCAGCTCAAGCACTTCTCCAAGCACCCCGTGCGCTACCGGATGTGGCAGTGGGTCGGCAAGCTCAACGCCCGGCACATGCTGCTCGCCTGGGCCTCGCTGGTGAGCGTGGCGCTCGCCGACTTCTACGTGTATCTGGTCGCGTCCGGTGCCTTTGACGATCCGAGGTTGTTCTGATGCCCGTAGTTGACCGGCAGGAGTGGGACGTCGTCGTGGTCGGCGCGGGCGGCGCCGGGCTGCGGGCCGCCATCGAGGCACGTGAGCGCGGGGCGCGTACGGCCGTGATCTGCAAGTCGCTGTTCGGCAAGGCGCACACGGTGATGGCCGAGGGCGGCATCGCGGCGGCCATGGGCAACGTCAACTCCGGCGACAACTGGCAGGTCCACTTCCGCGACACCATGCGCGGCGGGAAGTTCCTCAACCAGTGGCGGATGGCCGAGCTGCACGCGCAGGAGGCCCCCGACCGGGTCTGGGAGCTGGAGACCTGGGGCGCCCTCTTCGACCGCACGAAGGACGGGCGGATCTCCCAGCGCAACTTCGGCGGGCACGAGTACCCACGGCTCGCGCACGTCGGCGACCGTACGGGCCTGGAGCTGATCCGCACGCTCCAGCAGAAGATCGTGTCCTTGCAGCAGGAGGACTTCAAGGAGACCGGGGACTACGAGTCGCGGCTGAAGGTCTACCAGGAGTGCACGGTCACGAGGATTCTGAAGGACGGGGAGCGGGTCTCGGGGACCTTCTGCTATGAGCGGGAATCCGGCCGTTTCTTCGTCCTCGAAGCCCCTTCAGTCGTGATCGCCACCGGTGGCATCGGCAAGTCCTTCAAGGTCACGTCGAACTCGTGGGAGTACACGGGCGACGGGCACGCACTGGCGCTGCTTGCCGGGGCACCCCTGCTCAACATGGAGTTCGTGCAGTTCCACCCGACGGGCATGGTCTGGCCGCCGTCCGTGAAGGGCATCCTCGTCACCGAGTCGGTGCGCGGGGACGGCGGGGTGCTGCGGAACTCCGAGGGCAAGCGGTTCATGTTCGACTACATCCCGGACGTGTTCAAGGAGAAGTACGCGCAGTCCGAGGAGGAGGGCGACCGCTGGTACGAGGACCCGGACAACAACCGGCGTCCGCCCGAGCTGCTGCCGCGTGACGAGGTGGCGCGGGCCATCAACGCGGAGGTCAAGGCGGGCCGTGGTTCGCCGCACGGCGGGGTCTTCCTCGATGTGTCGACGCGGATGCCCGCCGAGGTGATCAAGCGGCGGCTGCCGTCGATGTACCACCAGTTCAAGGAGCTCGCCGACGTCGACATCACCGCCGAGGCGATGGAGGTCGGGCCGACCTGCCACTACGTGATGGGCGGGATCGCGGTCGAGTCGGACACGGCGGCGGCGCGCGGGGTGCCGGGGCTGTTCGCGTCCGGGGAGGTCGCGGGCGGTATGCACGGCTCCAACCGGCTCGGCGGCAACTCGCTCTCCGACCTGCTGGTGTTCGGCCGCCGGGCCGGGCTGCACGCGGCGCGGTACGCGACCGGTCTGGGCGAGCGGCCCGCGGTGGACGACGGCCAGATCGACGCGGCGGCGGCGGAGGCGCTGCGGCCGTTCTCCGCGGAGGGACCCGAGGCGGGTACGGAGGAGACCGGACGGCCGCCGGAGAACCCGTACACCCTCCATCAGGAGCTCCAGCAGACGATGAACGACCTCGTCGGCATCATCCGCCGGGAGGCGGAGATGGAGGCGGCGCTGAAGAAGCTGGCGGATCTGCGCGTACGGGCGCGGCGGGCCGGAGTCGAGGGGCACCGGCAGTTCAACCCCGGCTGGCACCTCGCGCTCGACCTGCGCAACATGCTGCTGGTCAGCGAGTGCGTGGCGCGCGCCGCCCTGGAGCGTACGGAGTCGCGCGGCGGCCACACCCGTGAGGACCATCCGACGATGGAGCGGGAGTGGCGGCGGATCAACCTGCTCTGCCAGCCGACCGACCCCACGGGCGGCTTGGCGGCCACGGATCCGGTACGCGGCCAGATCAGGCTCGTCCGCGAGACCACCGAGCCCATCCGCCAGGACCTGCTCGCCCTCTTCGACAAGGAAGAGCTGGTCAAGTACCTCGCCGAAGAGGAGCTGTACGAGTGAGCAGCTATGAGGCCCGCTTCAAGGTGTGGCGCGGGGACGCCGAGGGCGGTGGCCTGGAGGACTTCAAGATCGAAGTCAACGACGGCGAGGTGGTGCTGGACATCATCCACCGACTCCAGGCGACCCAGACCCCGGATCTGGCCGTGCGCTGGAACTGCAAGGCGGGCAAGTGCGGTTCGTGTTCGGCGGAGATCAACGGCCGGCCGCGGCTGATGTGCATGACGCGTATGTCGGTGTTCTCGCGCGAGGAGACGATCACGGTGACTCCCTTGCGGGCGTTTCCCGTTGTACGTGATCTCGTCACGGACGTCGGCTTCAACTACACGAAGGCGCGGCAGGTGCCGTCGTTCGTGCCGCCCGCCGACCTCGGTCCCGGCGAGTACCGGATGATGCAGGAGGACGTGGACCGCTCGCAGGAGTTCCGCAAGTGCATCGAGTGCTTCCTGTGCCAGGACACCTGCCATGTCGTGCGGGACCACGAGGAGAACAAGACGGCGTTCGCGGGGCCCCGGTTCTTGATGCGGGTGGCGGAGCTGGACATGCACCCGCTGGACGCGGCGTCCGAGAGCGGCCTCGACCGCAAGACCACGGCCCAGGACGAACACGGGCTCGGCTACTGCAACATCACCAAGTGCTGCACGGAGGTCTGTCCCGAGGGCATCAAGATCACGGACAACGCCCTGATTCCCTTGAAGGAACGGGCGGTTGACCGCAAGTACGATCCGCTGGTGTGGCTGGGGTCGAAGATCAGGAGGCGTACCTCCTAGATCTCCTGGATGGCCCCCGGGACCTCCTAGAACAGGCTCAGCAACGCCTCCGCCGGGTCCGTGAGGCCTGTGGTGCCGTTCGGCAGGGGGAGTTCGAACCAGACGGTCTTGCCGCGCGGCGTGCGGCGCGAGCCCCACGCCGCGCTGAGCAGCCCGACGAGCTGGAGGCCCCGGCCGCCTTCGTCCGTGTCGCGGGCGCGGCGGCGGCGGGGCTGGACCAGGCCGGCGTCCCAGACCTCGCAGACCATGGTGCGGTCGAGGAGGAGCCGGAGCCTGATCTCGCCCTCGCCGTAGCGCAGGGCGTTGGTCACCAGCTCGCTGACCAGGAGTTCCGCGGTGTCGACGAGTGGTTCGAGGTCCCAGCTGATGAGCTGGCCGCGGGCCAGCTCGCGTGCGCGGCCCACGCTGCGCGGCTCACGCGGCAGGGTCCAGTCGCCGACGGACTCGGCGGGCAGCCCCTGGACACGTGCCATCAGGAGCGCGATGTCGTCCTCGCCGTGATGGGTGTCGAGGGTGTTGAGGACGTGGTCGCAGGCGTCCTCCAGCGATCGGGAGGTGTCGGCGCGCCGCGCCGTCGCCCCGGGGTGGCCGGGTGACAGGTGGGACGGGTCCGTCAGGGCGCCCACGAGGGCCTGCAGGCCCTCGTCCAGCGGGTGATCGCGCGATTCGACCAGTCCATCCGTGTAGAGCGCCAAAAGCGAACCTTCGGGGAGTTCGACCTCCACCTCCTCGAACGGCTCGCCGCCGACACCGAGCGGCATGCCCGGCGGCACGTCCAGCATCAGCGCGTTCTCACCGGGCTCGACCAGTACGGGCGGCAGGTGGCCCGCGTTGGCGAAGGTGCAGCGGCGCGTGACGGAGTCGTAGACCGCGTACACGCAGGTGGCGAGGTACACCTCGGAGAGGTCGGCGTCGCGCTGCGACTGGCGGCCCGCGGTGCGGGTGGCCTGCTGGATGCCGCCGGGTGTGCCGAGGCCGCGGGCGATCTCGTCCAGGGCCGAGAGGACCTCGGCGGGTTCGAGGTCGAGCAGCGCCAGGGTGCGTACGGCCGTACGGAGTTCACCCATGGCGACGGCGGCGCGCAGACCGCGGCCCATCACGTCGCCGACGACCAACGCCGTGCGGTGGCCGGGGAGTTCGATGACGTCGAACCAGTCGCCGCCCACCTCGGTCGCCGCGTTCCCCGGAAGGTAGCGGCAGGCGATGTCCAGCCCTGAGGCCTCCGGGTCGCCCGGGGGCAGCAGGGAGCGCTGGAGTATCAGCGCGCGTTGGTGCTCGCGGCGGTACAGGCGGGCGTTGTCGATGCAGACGGCGGCGCGCGCGGCCAGCTCGACCGCGAGCCCGCGGTCCCGGTCCCCGAACGGCTCACTGCCCTTCGTACGGGAGAACTGGACGAGGCCGACGACCGTGTCGTGCGCGACCATCGGGACGGCGAGCGTGGACTGGATCAGGCCGCCCTCCTCGCCGGGGACGGCCTTCGGGCGGGCGGTGCGCAGGGCGTCCGCGCACTCCGAGTTGAACGCGAAGTGGTGTACGGCGCCGACGTTCACGGGCTCGGGGCCGCCGATGAAGGGCGCGTCTGAGACGGCGCTGGCGAAGGCGACCCGGCGCAGCTCGGCGCTGCCGTCGGCGAGCCCGGGCGGGGTCTCGTCGCCGGCGAGAAGCCCCTGGTAGAGGTCGACGGAGGCGAGGTCGCAGAAGCCGGGGACGGCCACGTCGAGGAGTTCGCGGGCCGTGGTCTCCAGGTCGAGGGAGTTGCCGATGCGCGCCCCGGCCTCGTTGAGGAGGGCGAGATTGCGCCGGGCGGCTGCGGCCTCGCGGGCGGCGGCGCGACGCGAGGTGACGTCCGTACCCAGCCAGGCGATTCCGATCGGCCGACCGGCACCGCTGTGTACGCGATAGAGGTTGATGGACCAGTTGCGGCGCTCGGAGGAGCCGGGCACGGTGCCCGTGACCTGCATGTCGGTGACGGATTCGCCGGTCTCCAGGACGCGGCGCAGCGTCGCGGCGACCCGCTCGACCTCGCCCCCTGTCAGATAGTCCCTGACAGTGCGCCCGCGGTGGTCGTCGACGGTGCCGCCGAAGGTCGAGGCGAACCGTTCGTTGGCACGACGAATCTTCAGCTCTGTGTCGAGCAGCAGGAAACCGAACGGGGATTGACCGAAAATCGACTGAGAAGCGGCAAGATCCGCCTCGATCCCGCGCAGGGTGCGGACGTCGACGACGATGCACAGGGCGGCTCGCTCGCCCTCCTCCGTGCGCGTCGGCATGACGTAGACCTCGGCGAGTCCCTCCGTACCCGCACCGGACTCCGCGTCGTCCGGCACACGGAAGGGGACGGCGCCCGTCCACTCCCGGCCGTCGAGGATCTCGGCCATCTTCCGCTGGCCCTGCTCACGCAGGTCGGGATCGACGAAGGCCTCGATGGGATCCATGCCCACGGCCCGCTCGGCCTTGACGCCGAAGAGCTGCTCCGCGCGCAGACTCCACTGGTCGACGAGGCCGTCCGGGCCGATCGAGAACGAGGCGACCTTGATGTAGTCGTAGATCGAGCCGGGTGGACTGCTCTGCCAGACCACGCCGTCGGCCTCGCCGTCGCCGTCACCGACCGGCACACCGGCCATCGCGCCGCCCACCGGGTTCTCGGAGTCCATGGACTCCGCAGCCTCCGTGGCCTTCGCTGGTATCTCGCTCACGCGAACCGTCCCCTCCAGCTCACCGCGTCCGGCATCGGTCACCGGGGGCGGCTGCCCGCAGTATCCAGCAGTACGGCGCCGCACAACACGGTGTTCACGATCACAGCACGGTCCCGATGCATTTTGGACCGGCCGCGACACACACTCCCAGTCTTCTAACCAGGGCGCACCCCGTCGAATCCCAGTCTCCTGCAAGCCGTCATGAAGCCGGTATCAAGCCGTCATGGCCGAACTCCGGTAAACCCTTGCGACCCAACGGCCCCGGGCGGCCCGCAAGCCGCTCCCGCTCAGCCCGGCAGGGCCAGTTCGAACCACACCGTCTTGCCCGTCGCGCCGGGCCGCATACCCCAGCGCCTCGAGGAGCACGCCACCAGCTGGAGCCCGCGACCGCCCTCGTCCTCGGGGCGCGGGGCCCGCTCGTGCGGCAGGTCCGGCAGCGGGTCGGAGACTTCCACGAGCAGCCCGCCGGGCGGCTCCGCAGGGTGTACGAGACGTACGCCGATGGGTCCCGTGGCATGCCGCAGGGCGTTGGTCACCAGCTCGCTGACCAGCAGCGCGGTCACATCACCGAGAGATTCGAGGCCCCAGGCACGCAGCTGGCTCCGCACGACGGTACGGGCGGTTCGCACGGAACCGGGATCCGCGGGGAAGGTCCACTCGGCGACTTCGCCATCGGTGTGGATCACGCAGATCACTCCCGGGCCTGAAGCGGACTGTGTCCGATTTCATGGGGTTAATGGGGACATACCCGGTATGCGGGGTGGGGTACCGCACGCACCGCATGCCGGGGCTCGCTGCGGCACGAACGGTGCACGGGGCGGGATGGGGGCGGGAGCCTCGGGCGTCATCCACGCCTCGCGCTCCCTGCACCCGCGGGCCCCCGGAGGTGGGTATCGCGCGCCCCGCGGCGTTGTGCATGTCACAGCTGCGGCGGCATCCGCGTACCCCTTGCCGCGGGCCTCACGCCTCCGGTGTCGGGGTTCCCCAGGCGTGGCGGACTACCTCCATGACGGCCGGTACGTCCTGATCCAGCCAATCGACGTCCCAGAGCTCGTCCGGCGTCAGCCAGCGCAACTCGTCGTGATCTTCAAGGGGTTTGGGGTCGCCGGAGCCGGGGAGCAGGCGAGCCGTCCAGACCTGGAGGGTGTACGGGGGCTTCAGGGGCCACTCCCCCGGGATCCGTGCGACCGGCTCCGCCTCTACGCCGAGTTCTTCGCGCAGCTCGCGCACGAGAGCGTGCTCGGGGGTCTCGCCGGGCTCGATCTTGCCGCCTGGGAGTTCCCAGCGGCCGGCCAGGTCCGGGGGTGCGCTGCGACGGGCGGCGAGTAGGCGGCCGTCGTTCAGTACGGCGGCTCCTACCACCATGATCCGTTCCGTCATGCGGTGGAGCCTACGGGCTTCCGTTCTGGCCGTTCTGTTCGATGCGCTCGATCAGGTACAGCTGGTGGGGGCCGTGGCCGTCGAGGCGGTCCGCGATCTTCTCGGCTTCGGTTCTGGTCGCGCACCTGCTGACGGTGTAGCGGTTGCCGTTGTCTTCGCGGCGCACGACGAGCCAGGGCAGGGTGATGGTGCCGTCGCTCATCGCGCTTCCCCTCCGCGTTGCGCTCCGCTGCTTGAACCGCTCCATAAGGAAACCGCAATCCGCATATGCCCGAGCCTACGCCTAACCTTCACGCTGCGCGTACGAGTTTTTACTTTCGGGTGCGGATTGCCTCCGGCGGTTGGGCGGGGCGCCTACGGGGGTGGTGAGTTCGGTTCATGGGCGAGTGCGGGTGCGTCGTGGCTGGTCGCGCAGTTCCCCGCGCCCCTGAAAAACCAAAGCCTGCGGCTCCACTCACCGCCAGCCCCGACGGACCCGCCACTTGCCCTCCGGCGGGAGGGGTCGTGGGCCGGTGCGTCGTATGCCCGTCGCTTAGCTCCGGTCTCGGAGAACCCGCACCCTGTACCAGCCCAGAGCCGTACGCCCGCCCTGCGACGGGCTGACGCACCGGCCCACGACCCCGCACCCCCCACCCACCCCAGGGGCGCGGGGAACTGCGCGACCAGCCACAACGCACCCGCAGTCGCCAACGGACCGAACCCACCCACCCGGCAGGCGCCCCGCCCAACCGCCGGAGGCACCCGTAGCCGACTACCTCACCGGCAGGTGGTAAGACACCCGGTACCGGTCAGCCGGTACCACCACGTCCGCCGTCTCCACCGGCCGGCCCGACGCGAAGAACGTGCGCTGGATAACCAGGACCACGTGGCCAGGAACACCGCCCAGAGCGGCCAGCTCCTCCGCGAGACCAGGCCGCGCGGCGACTTCCTCCGTGACGTTGTCCACGATGACGTTGATGGCCGCCATGCGTTCGGCCACGCCCATGCCGCCGAGGGGGCCCTCCTCGGGGAGCATCACGGGGGTGCGGCCCGTGACGGCCAGCGGTTCCCAGGACGTGGAGAGCATGATCGTCTCGCCTGCGTCCCGGAAGACGTACTGCGTGCACATCACGCGGTCACCCGGAGCGATGGCCAGCCGCGAGGCGATCGCGGCGCTTGCCTCGGCCTGGCGACTGTGCGACTCCCAGGTGCCGCGCGCCTCGGCGTCGGCCTGCTCCTGGCGGAACGGGGTGGCGCCGCTCTCCGGCCTGTATCCGGAGCGGGCGATGCGGCGTGGCACGGGGCGTGCGCGCACATACGTACCGGATCCCGAGCGGCCCTCGACCAGCCCCTCGGCCATCAGCACCTTGCGGGCCTCCAGGGCCACCGTGTCCGAAACGCCGTACTCCTGGCGGATTCTGGCCTGGGACGGGAGCCGGGTGTGGGGTGGCAGCGAGCCGTCGACGATCTTCTTGCGGAGATCACCCGCGACACGGAGGTACGCCGGCTGCTCACCGAATGCCACTGGCCGCTCCCATCAGGTTGTACAGACAGCAACAGCGTGGCAACCCAGGGTTGCATCAAGCAAGTAAAGGCCAGAGAATCACTCGATGTGATGACAGAGGGTGGGGCAGGTCTTTACCAGGCGCTTTCTCTCCGCTATGGACGCCGGGATCTGCGTATGCCCGGCTGTCACACCTCGGCGCCGCCACCCCCGGTGCTGCCGCCGCTTTCGCCAGGCTCCTCGTCGTAGGTCGGCGGGGTCGTGGCGAGGCCCAAAGCCTTGCGTGCGGTGATCGTCCCCTTGGGGTCGGTGAGGCTCTCGGCCTTCACGTAGTGCTCGTAGTAGGCGTCCAGGTCAGCTGCCGTGCCGGCCTTCTGCCACTCCTTCTGGGCCGCGTCGAGGTCCTTGACCAGCGCGGTGACCGGGCCTTGCGCGTCGGCGCCCCAGTCATGGCCGCGGAGTATGCCGACCTGCTCGGTCAGGGCGCCTGAGACCCGCGTCGCCCACTGCTTGTGGCCGGGCAGGTCGTCCTCGATGTTCCCCTCCAGGGGCACCGACTCCATCGCCTCGTTGTGGACCTGATCCGCCTTCAGGTACGCGATCTGGTCGGCGTCCAGCGTGGTCTCGTCGCTGCGCAGCGAGCCGGTCAGGCCGGCCGACGCGTCCACGTTGCCGAACAGGCAGCTGATCTCGCGGTCACCCAGGTCCCAGCTCTGCCGGGTCGGGGTGAAGTAGTAGATGTCGACGTCGTCCGGCAGGGCCCAGGAGTCCATGGCGTACGTGTGCTGAAGCGTGTAGCACTTGTCGTCGGCGGCCTCGGTGATGGCGGTGTCACCCGGGTAACCGCCGTTGTCCAGCTGGAAGTTCGCGAAGACCTCGCCGTCGTGCTCGCCCGCGCACGGCACCTCGTCGACGTCGTACGCCACGCCTTCCAGCGAGCCGCCCGGCGCATCGAAGCACTCGCCCTTGTCGACGGAGAAGGTCGCGCCCTCCCGCGCGCCCTCCTTGAAGCCCTCCCAGAACTCGGCCGCGCCGCCGCTCGCGAACGCGAACACGAGGAAGGCGGTGCCGATCCCCGAAAGGATCATGCCGGCGATCGCCATGCCCTTGCCGCGCTCGCCCTTCCTCCTGATCTGCGCCAGCGCGATGAGGCCGAGGATCAGCCCGATCAGCGGCAGGAAGCAGAGGATGCCGAGCACCAGGGCGGCGATGGCGAAGCCGTTGACGGGAGGAGGGGGAGCGGGAGGGGGGTACGGGGAGTGCGGAGGGTAGCCCTGGCCCCAGGACTGATAGCCGTACGGGGCCGGTCCCTGGCCCTGGCCGGGTGGAGCGCCGTACGGGCCCGGAGGCGGGTACTGGCCGCCTTGGGGCTGCTGGGGCCCAGGGGGCGGAGGTATGTCCACTACTACCGTGCTCCTCGTCCGAGCGGTGCGAGAACTGACGTACGACAGGCGCATGGTATGCGGGGGGCGGATGGGGGCGGAACGCGGATGGCGGACGGCGCCGCTCGCGCCTCGTCCTCGCGGCGGGCCGGGTCACGGACCCGAAGCCGTACCGCGAGGACGAGGGTTGAGGATGGATGAGGCTGAGGACGGGGGTTACTGGCGGCGAGGGCTCAGAACTGCAGTGCCCACGAGTCGATCCGCCCGGTGTCCTGCGCCGCGTTGTCGCTCACTCGGAGCTTCCACGTGCCGTTCGCGACCTCCGACGAGGCGTTCACGGTGTACGTGGTGTTGATGTTGTCGGCGGAGCCGCCCGTGCCGTACGCCTTCAGCGTGTAGGCGGTCCCGTCGGGGGCGATCAGCTGGACCTGGAGGTCGCCGATGTACGTGTGGACGATGCTGACCGGCACGCTCAGGGCCGAGGGTGCGTTGCCCGTGACGCCGGTGACCGCGAGCGGTGACTCGACGGTGGCGTTGTCGGCGATCGCGTAGTCGCCGCCGTTCTCGAAGCGGGAGCCGGTGGGCGGCGGGGTGGTGCCGCCGCTGCCGACGCGCAGGAGGCGGTTGGGCGAGCCGGTGCCGGGGCTGGTGACGACTCCGGTGGTGGCGGAGTTGACCAGCGCGGTCTGGACGGCGGCCGGGGTGGCGGTGGGGTTGTCCGCCAGGTAGAGGGCGGCGGCTCCGGCTACGTGTGGGGTCGCCATGGACGTACCGGAGATGGTGTTCGTCGCGCTGTCGCTCGTGGCCCAGGTGGAGGTGATGGAGGAGCCGGGGGCGAAGAGGTCCAGGACGGTGCCGAAGTTGGAGTAACTGGCCTTGGCGTCGGTGCTGGTGGTGGCGCCGACGGTGATGGCCTCGGTGACGCGGGCGGGCGAGCGGGTGCTGGCGTTGACCGTCTCGTTGCCGGCCGCGACGGCGTAGGTGACGCCGGAGGCTATGGAGTTGCGTACGGCGGTGTCGATCGCGGTGTCGACGGTGCCGCCGAGGCTCATGTTGGCGACGGCCGGCTTGACGGCGTTGGTCGTCACCCAGTCGATGCCCGCGACGACCTGGGCGGTCGTGCCGGAGCCCGAGTTGTTGAGGACGCGGACGCCGACGATCTTCGCTTTCTTGGCAACACCGTACGCGGTGCCCGCGACCGTACCGGCGACATGTGTGCCGTGGCCGTGGCCGTCCTGGGCGGTGTTGTCGTTGTCGACGGCGTCGTAGCCGTTGGCGGCCCGGCCGCCGAAGTCGGTGTGGGTGATGCGGACACCGGTGTCGATGATGTAGGCGGTGACGCCCTCACCTGCGGTGTCGTCGTAGGTGTAGCTCTGGTTCAGCGGGAGGGCCGCCTGGTCGATGCGGTCCAGGCCCCAGGAGGGCGGGCTGGGCTGGGTCGCCTCGATCGAGAAGACGCGGTTCTGGACGACGGAGGCGACGGCCGGGTCTGCGGCGAACTTCTTCGCCTCGGCCTCGGTCGCCTCGACGGCGTAGCCGTTCAGCGCCTTCTTGTACGTACGCTCGATGGTGGCGCCGTACTCCTTGGCGAGTGCCCTGCCCTCGGCGGAGCCCGCCTTCGCGGCGTCCGCGTCGAGGGTCACGATGTAGCTGTTCGCGATCGTCCCGGGTGCGCCCGCGTACTGGACGGAGCCCACGGGATCCGCGGCGGCCTGGGCGGGGAGAGCGGCGACGAGGCCGGCGACAAGGGCCGTCGCACTGATTCCGGTGGCGATTCCGGCAAGTCTTCGCCGGGCATGACGCATCACTGCCATCTGAGGGATCCTCCTCAATAGGTGGCGCGCTGGTGGGGGGTGGTGCCGGTGGAGCACACGCAGGTGGTGCGGGCTGGTGCGGGCACACAAAAGAAGACAGGGTCATGCCAAGTTCGGTGACAACCCTGTGCGTCAGCCGAAAGATTGAGGCTTCCACAGGAATTGCACAAGAGCCCTGCACGGACGTAACACAGGCGCCATACGCCAGTCATGACACAACGTCATAAACCGCGCGAGCTTACGTGACGGCAGCCAGCCGCTGCTGCTCCTCCTCCACTATCCGGCGGGCGAGGGTGCCGTCCGAGACGTCGACGGCGTCCGGGGTCGCCTCGGCGACATCGCTGCGGCGGGCGTACGCGTCGAAGAGTCGGGCCTTGTTCTCCAGGATGCGCAGCAGCCGGTCGTCCACGCTGTCCGTGGCAAGCAGGCGGTGCACCTGGACCGGGCGGACCTGGCCCATACGGTGGGCGCGGGCCACGGCCTGGTGCTCCAGGGTGGGCTTGACCTGCGGTTCGCACAGGA
Source organism: Streptomyces flaveus (assembly GCF_014647675.1). Lineage (GTDB taxonomy): Bacteria > Actinomycetota > Actinomycetes > Streptomycetales > Streptomycetaceae > Streptomyces > Streptomyces flaveus. The sequence continues at coordinate 714,616 of NZ_BMPQ01000002.1, forward strand.
TCACCACGGACGCCGCCTGGAGGTTGAGGCCGACGCCACCGGCCTCTATCTGGCAGAGCAGCACGGCGTGGCCGTCGGCAGCCGTGAACTCGTCGACCAACTGTTGTCGGCGGACGGCCGGGACCCCGCCGGCCAGCGGCCCCAACGCGCCATCGCCCAGGGCCTGTTGGACGACGGTGAGTACGTCTCGGAAGTACGAGAACACGACCACCTTGAGCCCGTTCTCGGCCGCCTCGGCCACCAGCTCGCGCAGGCGTTGCAGCTTCGCGGACTTCTCGGCGTCCGCGTACGCGGCTCTGCGCATCGCCATGAAGTTCCCGGCGGCGACCGCCTCGCGGTAGGCCTCCTGGTCGGCGGCGCTGAACTCCTCCCACTCGTCGACCTGGAGCAGCGCGGGCAGTTCGGTGAGTACGTCCTGCTGGTTGCGGCGCAGGTAGGCGGGGGCGACGGACTTGCGGAAGGTGTGCGGGCCCGCGACCGCGTCCCCTCCCTGGATCTGGGGCACCAGCTCGGGCTGGAGGTAGCGGACGAGCGTACGGAACTCCTGGACGCGGTTCTCCATCGGCGTACCCGTGAGGAACAGGACGCGCTCGCACCGGTCGGTCCAGGCGGCGACGGCACGGGAACGGCGGGCGTCGGGGTTCTTCACGTAGTGGGCCTCGTCGACGACGAGTGCGGCCGGGGGTGCCGTCGCTCTGTCCGGCGCGGGCAGGCTGTGCAGCACGTCGAAGGTGGTGACGGCGACTCCGCCACGCTCACGCCACTCCGCGTACGCGTGCCGACGCTCAGGGCCGTGCACGGGCATCGTCCGCAGGGTGCTGCGCGAGCGGATCTCGCGGGTCCAGTTGATCAGTACGCTCGCCGGGCAGACCACCAGGAAGTGGCTGTGCCCGTGCGCCGCCAGGTGCGCGAGCACGGCGATGGCCTGGACCGTCTTGCCGAGCCCCATCTCGTCACCGAGCACCACCCGCCGCTGTGCGAGTGCGAACCGCGCACCGAAGGACTGGTAGCCGCGCAGCGAGACCCGGCGGTGGGTGTCGTCCAGCCCCTGCGCGTGCACCCGCTCGGCGACCTCCGCCGGCAGGAAGCCCTCGGCGGCCGCGACGTCGGGAGCGCTGCCGGCGACTTCGGCGAGCTGGCTGTAGTACTCCGTGGAGCGCAGCTCGAAGTCGACCCATGCCTCGGCCTCGGAGGCGGACTCGCGCAGCAGATCGGTGGAGGCCTGCGCCAGCAGCAGTCGTACGTCCTCGGCGTCTGCGGTGAGTTCGTGCAGCTCCGCGACCGCTACGAGCGCGCTCTCCCGCCGGGCTCTCGTGGACAGCGCCATCCGCAGCCGCCCACCGGCGGGCTTGGCCGCCGGAAGCAGCACCTTCAGCTTCCGTTCAAGCCGCTCGGCGGCGTCCACGGCGCGGCGCAGCTCGGGCCCCGCCTCGACCAGCCGCCGCAGCGCGATCACGAGAGCGGTGGTCCGGGGCTCCGGGTGATCGACGTCGATCCGTACGGACACGGTCTCCTCGACCGCCCGGGCGATCTGCCGGGCCGCGGCAAGCGCCTGATCGGCGGTCTGCGCCCCGACCCCCGGGATCTGCCGCAGCTCGAACCGGCTCGCCTCGTACACCTCGCGCACGGACCCGACCCCGGCCGCTTCCAGAGCCGCGATCCGCAACCGCCCCTCGGTGGCGTCCTTCAGCCGCGAAACGGGAATCCCCGCCAACTCCTCGACGACGAGCCCGGCCTGGATCGGCGCGAGGGCGCCGCGAACCTCATCGACCGCCCGCCGGTGGTCGTCGAGCACTGCCAGAGCGTCCCCGTGCAGCCGCTCGCCCCGCGCCAGCACGTGCCGCGCCTTCCGGCCCACCGGCGCGAACACGGTCCCGCCGCCCACCCCCTCACCGACTGCCATGCCGCCCCTCTTGCCCCGTACTTGTGCCGCTTCTGTACCGCTTGTGTGCTGTCTGCCGCGGTGGAGGCACATCTTTCCATGGGGGACTGACAGCGGCGGGGTGGTCTGGGGGGCGGGGGCGGGGGCGGTACGTACCCGTGATTCCGGCGGCACGTTGGCGAAGTACAGACGCAGCTGGTCGGTGCGGTGCCGCGCGAGTGAGCCCCGGCAGGTTGCGCCGGGGCTCACTCGGAGTGGTGTGTCAGCGGTCCATCAGTACGAAGACGCCCCACCCGAGGTACTCGCGCTGGTACCTGGCGTGCTGGACGGGTGACACGGTGAGTTCCGCGCGCATCTCGTCGGCGAGCTCGTCGTCGGGGTTGGCATCCAGCCAGCGGCGGATGTTGAGCCACTGCGCCGCGACGTACCGGTCCCAGCTGTCCTGGTCGGCGAGGACCATCTCGACGACATCACAGCCCAGGGCGCCGAACTGTTCGAGCAGTTCCGGCAGCGGGAGCAGCTCATCCTTGCGGGCCATGTGGCAGCCCTCGACGGTGGCCTGGTCCTGAGGCTCGCGGCGCCAGTACGGTTCGCCGACCAGCATCATGCCGCCGGGTACGAGGCTGCGGCGCAGGAGTTCGACGGTGCCCGGCACACCGGGGCCGATCCAGGTGGCGCCGAGGCAGGCGGCGATGCCGACCGGATCGTCGGCGACATGGCCCGACGCGTCCGCGTGCACGAAGCCGACCCGGTCGGCCACGTCCAGCTCCACGGCCCGCGCGCGGGCGGCGTCGAGGAAGACGGTGCTGATGTCCACCCCGGTGCCGGTCACACCGTGGTCGCGTGCCCAGGTGCACAGCATCTCGCCCTTGCCGCAGGCGAGGTCGAGCATGCGCGTGCCCGGCGACGGGCTGATGGCCTGACCCAGGACGGCCAGTTTTTCGCTGGTGAACGGGTTGGAGATGCGATGTCCGCTCTCGCGGATGGTGAAGCTACGTGGCAGATCCACTACTGGGATTCCTTCGGTCCGAGGAGGTCAGAACGGCTGGGGAAGGCGGCTGGCGGAAGCTGGCCGCGATTACCTGGACCGTCATCAAATGCACCTCTTCGGACGCGAGAAGGCCGAGACCGGTCGAAGGTACGGCCGCTGAGATCGTCGTGTCCATCGCATTTCGCGTCCTGCCGGGACACGCCTCGTGCACCAATCGGGGTGGGCCTCAATAGCGCGGCATGTTCGGGATCGCCTTCTCGGCGAGCTCGATGAGCGCCTCGACCTTCTTCAAGTCGGCGGCAACCTCCTCGGGCGTCACGGACGGAGCCTCCGACGACCGGTACTCGACTTCGTTGCGCCGCGCCCGCATGCGGTTGAAGGGACGCAGTATGGACCCGAGCGGCGGGTCGAGCTGCGCCCGCACGGCCTCATAGATAACCGTATGCCCGCCCCGACTGGTGGCACGTAGCCCCTGATTCTGCAGTACCGCGGCCAGCGCTCTGCGCGCGGCGTCATAGGCGAGCGTGTACGCACCCTCCGGGTCCGTGGCCGACAGCTGCCGTGCGGAGCCGATATGCGTACGGGCCCGGACCAGTTCCGCTTCGGCGGCCTGCCGGGAAGCGGGTACGCGTTCAAGCTCGCCACTGCCGATGAGCGAGTCGACCGTCGATCGCCCTTGATTCCAACGCGTCACTGCGCCTCCGGGGCAAGGTTCAACTGGACCAGCGGACGTTCGCGAACGCTGGTGAGGAACGGATCGTCCGTGCGGGCCTCCCACGCCTCGGCAGGCACCCGATGGACGTTGACCTCACGATGGAGCCGGCGGGACACCGCCTCGGCAAGGTCGAAGAGCGCGTCGGCATCGGGATCGCCCACAACGAGGACGTCCACATCAGCGGGCGGCGGCCCTGGCTCGCCGCTGTATCGGGCGGCCCAAGAGCCGTAGATGTAGGCCCGCTGGGCGCCTTCGAGTTCCGCCAACGCCTCGGTGAGCAAGGGCATCGGGCCGAAGGAGACGGCCATGAGGTCGCTCAGCGGACGGTAGAGCGGGGTATCGGTACGAGCCCTGACGAGGCGGCTGCGCCCCACGCGCCGATCGGTCAGGATGCCACCGCCGGTCAGCCGGTCGACCTCGCGCAGGACAGCCGTAGGCGTCACTCCGAGATCAGCGGCCAGCTCGGTGAGGCTGTACTCGCGTTCCGGATGCAGGAGCACGAGCGCGAGTAGCTCGCCTTGCATACGGGATCGGAGGATGGGGAGCAGGACCGGCGAAACTTTCATTGGGCGCAGGATATCATGCGCCCAATGAAAAATAACAACCAGTAGCGAACTGCTCACCCTGACAATCCGGCGGGATTGACATCACGACGAACCTGGCGCTGACCATTCCGTTGGGCGACGCACATCTCCCGGATCGGGCCGCCGGTCGGCGCCGGTGTCCAGCCGCGCGGTGATCAACACGGTGTCCGGCGACGTGTACACAGGGGACACGCGGCACACTTGAGCGCGTGACGCAGCCACTGTTCAGGGAGTCCATCCGAGACCGCGCGCACCTGGCCGCGGTCGTGGAGCGGACCGAGCACGACGACGTGCCCACAGTGATCGCACGCCGAGGCAAGGAGGTGGCCGCGGTGGTGTCCATCCAGGTGCTTCGGCAGTACCAGGAATGGGAAGAGCGCGAGATCAACCGGATCATCGACGAGCGCACGGCGAACCCGTCGGCCGGTATCCCCATCGAAGACGTCATGAGGGAGACGCTGTCGCGCAGCCAGTGAGTACCGCACCACTTCCGGCCCGAGGCTCACGCCAAACTCCCGAAGATCCCTCGGGCCATCTCCCCCTCGGCCCCCAACACCACCACACTCGTGTCGCAACCCGAGACCATAGATCGGTGCTGGATTTGGATATGCAGACGAGGAGTGTCGCATGGGCAAGACGCTGATCGAGATCGATGAAGAGTCACTGGCCGTGGCGCAGGAGGCGTGCGGCACCAAGACGAAGAAGGACACCGTCAACCGCGCCCTGCGCGAGGTCAGCGACCGGGTCAAGCGCCACGAGGCCCGCATGGCGGCCGAACATATCGCCGCCGCAGCCCTGGACCTCGAGGACCTGACGGACAAGGCTGTCTACCGCCCTGGCCGTACTGCCGGCGACGACTAGGAACAGGCTGCGCGAGTGGCCACCACAAGGCAGGCACCGCCCCTCCTAGAATCGAGCCATGGACAGAACCGACCGCGCCAGCAGGGTGATCGCGGCACCACCGGCGACTGTCTACGGCGCCCTCCTCGACCGGGATTCCATCGAGGCCTGGCTGCCGCCGGACGGCATGCGCGGGCGGGTCGAGCGGTGGGACCCCCGGCCCGGTGGCGGGTTCCGGATGGCCCTCACCTACCTCGACGCCTCCGACAGCCCCGGCAAGACTTCGGATGCGACGGATGTCGTCGACGTCGGGTTCGCCGATCTGGTGCCACCGGAGCGCGTGGTGCAGCGGGCGGTGTTCGAGGCTGACGACCCGTCGTACGCAGGCACCATGACGATGACCTGGCACCTCGCTGCCAACGGTGACGGAACCGAGGTGACCGTCACCGCCACGGACGTGCCACCCGGCATCGACCAAGCGGCCCACGAGGCCGGGATCGCCTCCTCGCTGGCCAACCTGGCGTCGTATGTCGAAGGGGCCGACTGACCCAGGCAGGCGAGGTGCCGCTCGCACCCTGCGCGCGCCGGGTGCGGCTTTACCGCCCTGGCCACAGCCGACCCTGCCTCCGCCCTCGTCGCGGCCCGCATCACTGCGGTGCGGAGCTGGCACGGCCATGAGCCAACCTGATTAGGTAACGCGACGCACCACCTGATCAGGTTTTCCATGGAACGGAGCGCTTCTTGCAGATCCCCGCCAAACCGAAGCGGGTGGTCCACCGCGAGCGCGAATGGGCGACGCGGGCCTTTCACGGGCAGCCGGCGCGTGATGCGGCAGGCGGTGAAGCGTTCGCCCGGTGGTTCGTCCATCCAGCAGGCATCCGGCGACGGGACCGGAACGTGCGGCCAGGGCGGCGCGAGGGCCGAGCTGTCAGGGATTCGGCGGTTTCCCCATAAGGGGCGGCGGCAGGCCGGCCCGTGGGATCTGTCCCCCGTGCGAGCTACGCGCAGGTGTCCACCGAGTGGTGACGATTCCGGGCCGTCGGATCCATAGCTTTCTGCACAGCCCGCGGCACTCCGGTCGCGGATCTGGCGTAGGAGTTCTCATGAGGCTGGTCTGGCAACTCGTGGCCGTCGCGGCGGTCGCTTTCCTCGGTGGTCAGGGGCTTGCCGCGGCGGAGGACAAACCGTGGCTCCAGCTGGCCGTCGGCGTCCCGACAGCCGTGCTCGCGGTGCTTGTCTACGGGTGGGTGGTACGGCGGACCGAGCGCCGCCCGTCCACGGAGGTGGCCCTGGAAGGTGCCCCGGCCGCGACAGTCCGCGGAACGCTGATCGGCGCCGCGCTGTTCGGGGCCGTCATGGTGAACCTCTTCACCTCCGGGTACTACGAGGTCGACGGCCTGGGCTCGGTGACGGGCGCGGTGGGGCTGTTCGGCTTCATGGCCGCCGCCGCGGTGACGGAGGAACTGATGTTCCGCGGCGTCCTGTTCCGCATCACCGAAGAACGCATCGGCACATGGATCGCGCTGGTGCTGACCGGTGCGCTGTTCGGCCTGTCGCACCTGCTCAATCCGGACGCCAGCCTGTGGGGCGCCACCGCCATCGCCATCGAGGCCGGCGGCATGCTCACCGCCGCGTACGTCGCCACCCGCAAGCTGTGGGTACCGATCGGCCTGCACTTCGGCTGGAACTTCGCCGCGTCCGGCATCTTCAGCACCGAGGTCTCGGGCAACGACACCCCCCAGGGACTGCTGGACTCCGCGACGTCGGGCCCGGCGCTGCTCACCGGCGGCGACTTCGGCCCGGAGGGAAGTGTGTACTCGGTGCTGTTCTGCGTACTGACGACGATCGCGTTCATGTGGCTGGCCTACCGGCGTGGCCATGTGGTGCCCCGCCGCCGGCGCGCCGAGCGGATCGACGCCACCGCTAAACTCCCCCGATGATCAGCCTTCGACGGGTCCCGGATCGGTGGCGCCGGTCCGACGTCACGGTCCGAGATCTCCCGCTCGGGGTACTGTGCCTCGCCGCATCGCTCCTGCCGGCGTTCCACACCCACGGGACACAGCTCGGCGGCGTGCCGGCCCGTCCCTTCGACGCGCTGGCCGTCGTGGCGATCGCCCTCGAATGCCTCCCGCTCGCCGTGCGCCGGCGGTGGCCGGTCGTCTGTCTCGCCCTGGTGTCGCTCGGCTTCGCCGTCGACCAGCTCCGCGGCTACCACTCGCTCGCGGGCACCGCGCTGCCCATCGCGCTGCTGAGCGTGGGGTCCCATTTGGAACGGCACCGGCGTACCACCGCGCTTCTCTTCTCCGTGGTGTACGTGCCGCTGGCGGTCGCGCTCTCCCGGCTCGGTTCGGGCGAGCCGCTGAGCGGGTTCGTGATGTTCTACCTGGCGCTGGTCCTCGCGTGGGGCATCGGGTCATGGCTGCGCTCCACCCGGGTCGCGGAGGCCGAACGCCGCCGCCGTATCGCCGAGGACACCCGTACCGCCGAACGCACTCGCATCGCCCGCGAGCTCCACGACGTCGTGACCCATCACGTGACGGCGATGGTCGTGCAGGCCGAGGCAGCGCGCTACCTGACCGCCGCGCCCGATCGCCTCGACCAGACCCTGACCGCCGTCACCGACACCGGCCGGCGGGCCATCACCGACCTGCGGCACCTGCTCGACCTGCTCAACCCCGACCACGGCAACGACCACCAGGCCGAGGCCAGGACACCGGCCGTCGGCCGACTGCTCACGCTCGTGGAGCAGACGCGCCGGGCCGGGCAGCCGGTGGATTTCACCGAGGAGGGCACGCCGCCGGAGTCGACCGGCAGCGCCGAACTCGTGGCCTACCGGGTCGTGCAGGAGGCCCTGACCAACGCCCTCAAATACGCTCACGGCAGCCGCACTTCGGTCCAGGTGCGCCATGCCGAAAGGGAGATCACCGTGGAGGTCAGTACGGACGGTTCCGGCTCGCAGGCCGCCTCCCCCGGCGGCAGCGGGCGGGGCCTGGCCGGTCTCCGCGAACGGGTCGACGTCCTGGGCGGCGACTTCAGCGTGGGCCGGCAGACGGCCGGTGGCTTCGTCGTACGGGCGCGTATACCTGCGGGGAGCCCGTCGTGACCGCGCCGATCCGGGTCCTGGTCTGTGACGACCAGGTGCTGATCCGCACCGGGCTGGTGACGATCATCGACGCTCAGCCCGACCTCGAGGTGGTCGGCGAGTGCGGAGACGGGCAGGCCGCGGTCGACCTCGCCGGCCAAGTGCACCCGGACGTCGTGGTGATGGACGTACGCATGCCGGTACTCGACGGCATCGAGGCCACCCGCCTGCTGGCCGGTGCGGGAGTGCCGCGCCCCGTCAAGGTGCTCGTGGTGACCACGTTCAACCTGGACGAGTACGTCTACGAAGCGCTGCGCGCGGGGGCCAGCGGCTTCCTGCTCAAGGACGCACCGCCGGCCCAACTGCTGCACGGCATCCGGACCGTGGGCACGGGAGCGGCACTGCTCGACCCCGAGGTGACACGCCGGCTCGTGGGCAGGTACGCCGCCCGTATCCGGCCCGCCGAGGGCGCCCCGAACGACATCCCGCTGACCCCGCGCGAGCTGGAGGTCCTTCGCCTCATCGCCGACGGCCTCTCCAACAGCGAAATCGCCGCAGCTCTCGTGATCAGCCCGGAGACGGTCAAGACCTTCGTGTCCCGCATCCTCACCAAACTGAACCTTCGGGACCGCGTCCAGGCGGTTGTCTATGCCTACCGCCAAGGCCTGGTCACCTGAACCGTCCCGGCTTCACCAGCGCCACGAGATCGCCGTCCCGCTAGGGATGCAGCGGCAGCAGCATGCGAAAGGTGGCGCCCGCGCCAGGGGTCGTGTTGATCTCCATCCGGCCGTGGTGGGCTGTCACCAGGGAATCGACGATCGAGAGGCCGAGGCCCGCTCCGCCTCCCTCGGCTCGGCCTCGGGCGTTGTCCGCGCGGTAGAAGCGGTCGAATGCACGGGCGGCCTGTTCGAGTGACATTCCTGGGCCTTCGTCGGACAACTCCAGGACCGCCAGGCCGTCCTGGGCGCCGACGCCGATCCGTACCGGGGTGCCGGGCGGGGTGTGGGCGATGGCGTTGCCGACGAGGTTGGAGGTCACCTGTCGCAGTCGCGCTTCGTCGCCGAGGACCGGTGCGCCGCCGGGCGGGCCTCCACCCGGGCCGGTGAGGGAGACCGGGCGGCCGGGGTTGAGCGCGCGCAGGTCGTGCAGGGCGTCGGCGGCCAGGGTGCGCAGGTCCATGGGGGTGAGCCGGAGGGGCAGGTCCGCACCGGCGGCGTCCTCGTCGAGGCGAGCGAGCAGCAGCAGGTCCTCCACCAGCCGGACGAGCCGGGCTGCTTCCCGCTCGATGCGGCTCATCGCGGCGTCGACGTCGGTGCGTTCGGGCATGCCGCCCATCCGGTACAGCTCGGTGAAGCCCTTGATGCCGAAGAGAGGGGTACGCAGTTCATGGCTGGCGTCCGCGGTGAAGCGGCGCATGCGTTCGGCGGTGGCGGCCCGCGCGGCGTCGCCTGCTTCGATCCGGTCCAGCATGCCGTTGAGCGCGGCGGACAGGCGGCCCAGCTCGGTTCGCGTCGAGGCCGGCTTCGGGACGCGACGGGAGAGGTCGCCGGCCGCGATGGCCGCGGCTGTCGTCTCGATCCGGCGCAGCGGACGCAGCCCGGCGCGTACGGCGAACCACCCGACCCCGCCGAGCAGCGCGAGCACCAGGGAGTCGATCACGAGCACCCGGACGCCGAGCTGACGGATCGTCGCGTCCACCTGGGCGAGTGAACCGGCGACGACAACGCTTCCGCCCTGGACGGCCCCTGCCCGCTGCTCCTGTCGCTCACCGTCCGGCGCGGTCACGGATACGACGATCACTCGCCAGGCAGCGCCGCCGTTCTCGGCCGGGGCTTCGAAGGGATGTCCGCTGCGTGCGTCGACCGCCGCCGCGTCGAGCGTCGGCAGCTCGGGTGCGCTGGCGGTAGCCGGCCGAAGGACTCGCTGTACGCGCCCGTCCGAGTCGAGGTAGGCCAGATGGACGTCTCCCGTCAGCTCTCGTTCCACGGTGTCCCGCACCTGTGGCGCCGTATCGCCGGGTGTGCCGGACAGGTCCGGCAGACGTGCCGCCACCCTGGCAGCGGTATGCAGCCGGCCGTCCAACTGGTGCACCAGGCTGCGCTGGAGCAAGGCGACGAGCAGCGCATTGCTGCCGAGCAGGGCCACTACGAGCAGCAGCAGGGAGATGATCACCAGTCGGCCGCGCAGCGAGAGCCGTCCGCCCGGACCGCGCAGCGAGAGCCGCCGGCCGGGGCCGCGCACCGGCGACGCGCTCACGGCCGCCTCCAGACCGGTCACCACCAGTCCGTCCGCACCATCCGTACGCACGTCCACGGCCGAGGCCAGCATCCGGTGCAGCGCGGCAGCCTCTGGACTGCGTACCAGGACCTCACGGTCGGAGTGCGCTTCGTTGACTTCTCCCCCTCCTGAAGGAGGGGGATTCTCACGGCTCGCGCCGTGGGGTTTTCTGCTTCGTCGCCGACCGCCCGCCCGGAGTACTCCGTTGAGGTCTTACACCAGCTCCACAGACAGACACCGCCAGCCCGGCGGCCAGAAGGTTCTTCGCGGCATTCACGTCCCGGTCGTGGGTCGTGCCGCAGTCGCACGTCCAGGTACGGACGTTGAGCGGCATCTTGTCCTGCAAGGTGCCGCAGGTGGAGCACAGTTTGGAGGAGGGGAACCACCGGTCGACGGCGATCACCTCACGCCCGTACCAGGCGGCCTTGTACTCCAGCATGCTCCGGAACTCCGACCAGGCCGCGTCGCTGATGGCGCGGGCCAGGCTCCGGTTCTTGACCATGTTGCGCACGGTCAGGTCCTCGATCACGATCGTTTGGTTTTCACGAACGAGTCGAGTGGTCAGCTTGTGCAGCCCGTCTCGCCTGCGGTCGGCGATCCGGGCGTGGATCCTGGCGACCTCGCGCCGGGCCTTGGCCCGGTTGGCGCCGTCGCCCTTGGCCTTGCGAGCGAGGCGGCGCTGAGCGAGCGCGAGCCGGGCGCGGTCCTTGCGCTCGTGCCTGGGGTTGGCGGCCTTCTCTCCGGTGGAGAGGGTCAGCAGGTGGTCCAGGCCGACATCCACCCCGACCGCGCCGTCGGTGGCCGGGAGCGGTTTGACCGTCGGGTCGTCGCACAGCAGGGAGACGAACCAGCGCCCCGCGCTGTCCTGCGACACGGTCACCGTGGACGGCTGCGACCCCTCCGGGAGCGGGCGCGACCACACAATGTCCAGCGGCTCGCTCATCTTCGCCAGGGTCAGGCGGCCGTCACGGAAGCGGAAACCGCTGGTGGTGTACTCGGCGGACTTCCGCGACTTCTTCCGCGACTTGAAACGCGGGTACTTGGCCCGCTTGCCGAAGAAGTTGGTGAACGCGGTCTGCAGGTGCCGCAGCGTCTGCTGCAACGGCACTGACGACACGTCGTTGAGGAACGCCAGTTCCCCGGTCTTCTTCCACGCCGTCAGCATCGCCGAGGTGGCGTTGTAGTTGACCCGCTCCTGCCGCGCCCACGCCTCCGTACGGGCGGCGAGGGCGAGGTTGTAGACCTTGCGGACGCAGCCGAACGTGCGCGACAGCTCTGCTGCCTGCGTATCGGTCGGATGGAAGCGGTACTTGAACGCCCGCTTCACGCACGTCGTGGTCACGCTCACAAACTAGCGGGGCTGGGGCTTAAGCTCAAACCTGCGGGTCAGAGCACTGCGATCCGCCCTGGCGGCGAATCTCAGCCCCTTGCCCTGCTCCGCAGGAGTCCGTTTCCTCCCCCGCCTGAAGGCGCGGGTATCCACGGAGGAATCAGATGATGGGTCAGCGCCCCGGTAGGTCACCGTGCCCCGGTCCCCCGCCCTTGTTCCTGTGCTTTCCCCGCTTCCGATGTTCCCGTCCCGCTGTTCCCGTTGTTCCCGCTGCTGAAGTCCCGCGCGCGCAACCCGACGACGCACACGGCGAACCCGACGAGGGCCAGTACGGCGGTCCAGAACGTGGCCGCGTACATCGCGTCGAGGAAGGCGCGGTCGGCCGTGGCCGCCAGTTCCGGCAGGCGCAGCGAGCCGGCCAGCGAGCGTGCCGCCTCGGCCGAGGTCCGGGCCTGCTCTTCGGCGCCCGCCGTCAACCCCTGTGCGTCACCGGGCAGTTCGGCGTCCGCCATCCGCGCCCGGTACACCCCGGAGAGGACCGAGCCTGCCATCGCCACCCCGAGCGTCCCGCCCACCTGCCGTGTGACGCTGTTGACGGCCGATCCGGCGCCCGCGAGATGCGGCGGCACCCCGCTCATCATCACGGCCGTGACCGGCGTACCGACCAGACCCATCCCGAACCCCTGCACCCACAGCAGCGCGGCGACGGTCAGGATGGGGGTCTGTCCGTCGAACCACAGATAACCGACGTACGTCGCGGCCGTGGCCAGGACTCCGGCCGCGACCGTCCACCGGGCCGACAGCAGTCGGCTCATCGCCGGGGAGGCCTGGCTGCCCAGGACGATGCCGACCGCGGCGGCGATCATCACGGTTCCGGCGTCGGCGGGGGAAAGGCCGCGGGGCCCCTGGAGATAGAAGGCCGCGTAGAACAGATGCCCGGCCAGCGCCATGAACGCGATCAGCAGCACCACACTCCCGGCAGTGAACCCGGGCTGCCGGAACAGCCGTAGGTCCAGGCTGGGGGCCGGGGACCTGCGCTGACCGGCCACGAAGGCGGTGAGCAGTGCGCCGCCCAGGAGGAGGGGGAGGAGGACGTGCGGGCCGTACCAGGTCCGTCCGTTGCCGAGCTCGATGATCCCGTAGACCACGCCGCCGAGACCGAGCACCGAGAGGCCCATACCCGGCAGATCGAGCACCCGGCGCCGGGGACCTTTCAGTTCGGGTACGACGGCCACCACCCCGGCCAGACACAGGGCCACGATCGGCACGTTGACCAGGAACACCGAACCCCACCAGAAGTGGCTGAGCAGCGCCCCGCCCACGACCGGGCCGACGGCTACGCCCAGACCGCTGGACGAGCTCCAGATCGCGATCGCCCGGGTGCGTTTCTCCTCCGGAGTGCTCTGCACGATGACCGACAGGGTCGCGGGCATCAGCAGCGCACTGCCCGCGCCCATGAAGGCCCGCGCCACGATCAGCCAGGCCGGGCTCCCGGCGAACGCCCCGGCGCCGGAGGCCGCGCCGAACAGTGCCAGACCGGCGATGAGGGTGGTACGGGGGCCGAAACGGTCGGCCAGCGCGCCGCCCGCGAAGAGGGTGCCGGCGAAGACCAGGGTGTAGGCGCTCGCCACCCACTCCAGTTCGGCGGGGCTCGCGCCCAGGCCCTCGTCCGGGTCGGCGAGGGTGGTGACGGCGACGTTGAGGACCGAGGTGTCCAGCCAGATCAGCATCTGGGCGCAGACCACGACCACCAGGACGGGCCACGACCGGGACGGCGCGGCCTTCTCTTCCGTCGGGCTCACGGTGCTCATCGGATGCCTCCGCCGTCCGTGGTGTCGCCGAGGTGCCCGTAGCCGCGCAGCGCCCGGTCGACCAGCGCGTCGGCGGCACCCGTGTAGCGGGCCGGGTCGAGCAGTTCGGACAGCTGGTCGGGGGTGAACCGGGCCGTCACCTCGGGATGGCCGGACAGCACCTCGCCGATCGTGCGCCCGGTGTCGGCGGCCTCGGCCGAGGCGGCGGTCAGCAGTTTCTTCGCCCGTACCTTGCCGAGCACCGGGGCTAGCGCCACCGTCAGCCGTTCGGTGACGATGGCGCCGCCGGTCAGTTCGAGATTGGCGAGCATCCGTTCGGGGTGGACGATCAGCCCCTCCGCGAGTTCGACGGCCGTGTGTGTGGCCCCGCCCGCCAGCCGCAGCGCCTCCCGCAGCGGCTGCCACTCCGCGTGCCACGCCCCGGCGGGCCGCTCGTCCTCGGCGAGCATGCACTGCGCCAGTACGAGGGCATGGGCGGGCACTTGACGGGCCGCCGCCACGATCAGCGTGGCGAGCGCGGGGTTCCGCTTCTGCGGCATCGCCGAAGATGCGCCGCGTCCCGCGGCTGCGGGCTCGGACACCTCGCCGATCTCGGTACGGGACAGCGTCTGCACATCGAGCGCGAACTTCCCGAGCGCTCCGGTGACCAGCTGGAGCACCGCGCCCAGTTCGGCGATCGGAGTGCGCACGGTGTGCCACGGCAGCACCGGTTCGGCCAGCCCCAGTGCCTCGGCGAAGGGGGCGAGCAGTTCCACGCCGCCCTCACCCGCCCCGCCGTCCAAGGCCGCGTACTCGCGGTACGCGGCCAGCGTGCCTGCCGCGCCGCCGAGTTGGGCCGGCAGCGCGGACGCGACCGTACGGACCCGGGCCAGGGCGTCGGCGACGAGTTGGAGCCAGCCCGCTGCCTTGAGGCCGAGGGTGGTGGGCACCGCGTGCTGGGCCAGGGTGCGCCCGGCCAGGACGGTGTGGCGGTGGGTGTCGGCCAGCGCGGCCAGGGCGGCGCCGGTGCGTTCCAGGTCGGCGGCGATCAGGCCGAGCACTCTGCGGGCGATCAGCATGGCCGCCGAGTCGAGGATGTCCTGGCTGGTCGACCCGCGGTGCACGTACTCGGCGGCTGCCACGTCCCTGGCGGCGACCACCTCGGTGAAGGCGCTCACCAGCGCGACGACCGGGTTGGCCGCGGCCCGGGCCGCATGGGCCAGGGCGACCAGGTCGAGGCGGTCCGCGTGGGCCACCGAGGCGATCGCCTCCACCGCCGCGGCGGGCGTCAGCCCGACGGCGTGCTGGGCCCGGGCCAGCGCCACTTCGGCGTCCAGCATCGCCTGCAGCCATGCCTCGTCGGTCACCTCGGCCGCGACGGGCGTGCCCGCCCAGGTCGGGGCGAGCAGGCCCGCGTCGGTGCCCACAGACATCCCGTTCACGCTCTTCGGCCCCCTGCGCCTGGTGTCTGACGTACGGTCAAAGTGCTTGCGGACAGCGGCAGTTCTTTCCCCGCCAGCCGCAGAGCCGCCCGTGCGATCGCGTCCGAGTCCTCCAGCGTCACCGAGCCGACGCCCGGCCTGATGCCGACCGCCGTCACCCAGCGCACGCCCTCCGTCGGCACCCCGAAGGCGAACCGGCGCGGATGCGCCCGGCCCGCCGCGTCCACAAGCCGGGGCGGGCTCCCTGTCACAGCGAGTCCACCCGTCTCCCAGCCGGTCAGCCGGTACGGGCCGCACTGGCCGGCCGTCAGCAGCCCCCGCAGCAGCGGATTCGTGCTCCGCCGCAGATCGACAACGGGCAACCGCGCCTCGACCAGTGCGCTCACCAGTACCGGAGGCGCGGACACCAGCTCCGCGTCCACGAGGAAACCGCCTTCGCGTGCCGAGGGCCGCACCCGCATCCGCGGACCGACCATGTGCAGCACTTCGGCCTCGATCAGCGCGATCAGCTGCTCGATCCGGAAGGCAGGCGGACCGATCGAGGTGAACGCGTTCAACGGCGTGTACCAGCCGTCCAGTTCGGCACGGTACGACTCACCGGAGACACCGCCGTGGTCGACCACCAGCCGGATCTCGTTGCGCAGATCCCGCAGGGCGTCCAGCGCGGCCTTCAGCGGCCCGCTCACATTGCCCAGCCGGGCCTCGGCGACATCCCGCCGCAGGTGGTCCAGCAGCCAGCGCCGGAAGTCGTCCCGGCCGGCGAAGGTCCGCTCGCCGTACGGACGCTCGATCCGCTGCCAGTCCCACCGCTCACCGGGCGGCACCGCGTACCGGTCGAGCAGGGCCGCTTCCCCGGCCCCGGCAGGACTGGCCCCGGCAAGACAGGACCGTACGAACTCATCGGCGGCCCCGGGCCCGTGGGCGGCCAGGATCCACGCCTCGTAGTAGACGGTGCGGACCTCCCGGTCGATCAACGGCCAGATGTCACGGCGAAAGGTGACGGGCTGCCCGCCGTCCGCCGGCCGCCGCAGCGCGGCGATGACCTCCGGGGTCAGGAACCGGGGATGGTGGCGGCCGAGTGCGCCCTTCTCGTTCTCGCCCCGGGCGTGGTACGGCACACCGCGCCGCGAACCGGCGTACAGGACCGGCTCGTTGCCGCTCGGGAGGTACACGAGTCCGGACTGGCTCTCCTTGAACGTGCCTCCGCGGCCCTCGGTGAGCAGCGCCAGTTGGTCGAAGAAGTTCAGCCCAAGACCGCGCAGAGCCACCCGCGTGCCCGGCGGGATGCCGCTCAGATCGGCGTCGGCCGGGTTGGCGGGACCCACATGGGCCAGGCCGTGCCGGTCGGCGAAGGAGCGCAGCTCCCGTTCCTCCTGGCTCGGGGTCAGCTCCCCGTGGCCGAGGGCCAGGACCACCGCGTCCATCCCGGACAGCAGGCCGCCGTCCTCCAGTGTCACCGTCTGCCGCCCGTCCGGGGCGTCGTCCAGCGCGACCGCGGTCGCCCGGTGCGTGTGGACCGTCACTCGGGGAGTGGCGGTGCGCAGAAGGTGCCGGAACACCCACTTCAGGTAGTGGCCGTGGAATGCCCGGGTCGGGTAGGTGTCCGGGCCGAGCCGCCGCGCCTCGTCCAGGACCCGGTCCGGGCAGCCCTCGGCGAACGCTCCCTGGCTGACCATGCGCGCCCACTCGTACAGGCTGGGCCCCGGCACCGACGGCCCCACGCAGTCCACGCTGTCGTCGGTGAACAGGGTCACCTGGGAGGCGACCGTGTTCATCAGCAGCTCGTCCGGCTGATCGGTACGCCACACCGCGCCCGCGCCGGGCGGGTACGGGTCGACGAGGTGGACCAAGACCGGACGGGTGGTCCCGGAGGTGCCGTCGGCGTTGGCGCAGATCCGCTCCAGGACCGAGAGCCCGCGTGGACCGGCACCGATCACACAGATGACGAGGGCGTCACCGGGCCCGCTCTGTGCCGGCCCGGTCAGTCCTGGCTCGGTCATTCCCCGCCCAGCCCGTCGCGCCAGCTCGGCCGCAGCGGCTTCCAGCCCAGCGCCGCACGGGCCCGGTCGTTGGCCGCGCCGCGCGCCGCGGTGAGTTGGTGGGCCATGAACCAGCCGAGCAGCCGGGGCGCCATCGCCGCCGGGACCGTGCGCGGGGGCGGGCCGCCCAGCGCGCGGGCGTAGAGCGGCAGCCACTGCGCGGCCGGGGCCGGGTCGTCGTCCGTCACGTGGAAGACCCCGGTGGCATCCGACTCCACGGCCGCCACCGCTGCCCCCGCGGCATCCTCCACATGCAGGAACGACATGATCCCGGAGCCGCCCTCGGGCAGCGGAAGCTTCCCGGCCAGCACCCGCTGCCCGGTCCCGCCGTCACGGGCGTATGCGGTCCCGGCGCCGTACAGCGTGCCGTACCGCAACACCGCGCCCGCGAGATCCGGGCCGCCGCCCAGGACCAGCCGCTCCAGCTCGGCGACGGCCCGTACGGTGGCGGCCCAGCCGGGGTCGGGGGCGTCCACGTACAGAGGCGCTTCCTCGTCGAGGACCGGATCCCCGGCCGGTGCGGCGGCGAAGGCGATGGACTGCGCGACCAGCCGCCGCGCACCGGCCGCCCGGGCCGCCGCGACCAGGTTGGCGGTGCCCTCGGTACGCAGCCGCGCGGTCAGCGCGAAGGCCCCCGCGGGGTCGTCGCGCAGCAGCCGCAGCGCCGACATCTGGTGGACGACCACCTCGGGCCTGGCGGCCGACACCGCCGACAGCAGGGCCTGACGGTCGAGGGCGTCGGCGGCCACGACCGCGTCCGCCTCCGGGGCCCCGGCCCGGGACTCCTCACGTACCAGCGCGCTCACCTGGTGTCCTCGCGCCCGCAGCGCGCCCACCAGCGGATGTCCGACCACTCCGGTGGCCCCGGCGACCAGCACCCGCACGGCTCAGCCCTCCCCGCCAGAAGCGACAGGAGTAGCGACAGGAGTGGCGACCCGCATCAGCAGGCGGCACGCCTTGTCCCCGTCCCGCAGACAGCTCTCGGCCCGGTTCTCCGTCAGGGTCACGCCGAGTCCCTCGGACCAGCCCGCGTGGATATCGGTGCACGGGCACTGGTAGCCCTCCAGCGAACCGGACATGCGCACCATGGTGATGGCGAAGTTCCGCCGCAGGGTGAGCACGATCAGGTCGTCGCCCTCCACCTCGGTGGAGGCGTTGCGCAGTTCCGGCGGGAACATGCGGTCCCCGCAGTCGTCGTAGCGGCGGCGCAGCTCCTCCAGGTCCTTGCCGCTGTCGCCGGTGCCGGGGAGCGGGCCGCTCCGGCGTGCGACCTGCTGCGCGACCTTGAGGGCGACCTTGCGCATCGCCTCGGCGTTGATCTCGTTCGCGGCCTGCTGCCCGAACCGCGCGGCCACTCCCTGGTACCAGTTGGCGTCGTGCTGCCACCACAGCCGGTACGCCTCCGACGCCCGGGCGCGGTGGTTGACTTCGCCGGCACCCGTTTCCGTACTCATGCGAGCTCCTTGGCGGCGAAGCGGTCGCGCATCACGCGTTTCAGAACCTTGCCGGTGGCGCCCTTGGCCACGTCGTCGGACTTCATCGGCACGGCCCGGGTCACCGGAGGGAAACCGGCGCCCGACAGGACCGCGTTGACCCGCCCGGTCCACGCCTCGTCGCCGTCTTTGTCGTCGGCGCCGTCGTGCGTGAGCTGGAGCAGCGCGTACGCCTCGGCCTCTCCGTCGCCGTCCCAGTCGGCTCGTACGCCGGCCGGGGCGACCCCGACGACGGTGCAGTCGGCCAGTTCGGGCAGCTCCCGCAGCAGCAGTTCCTCGGTGCGGGTGCTGAACAGGATTCCGTCGCGGGTCCGGATGGCGTCGGTCGCCCTGTCCAGGTGGTAGAAGTTGCCTTCCTCGTCCTGGTAGGCGAGGTCCCCGGGAAGCCAGTAGCCGCCCAACCGCATCCGGTTCCAGGTCAGCGAGTCGTTCCAGTAACCGGGCGTGATCGTCGGCGACTTCAGGCCGAGGCGGCCGATCTCCCCGGGCGGCAGCGGGGTGCCGTCCTCGGCGAGCACGGCGGCCTCGGCGAAGCTGAACGGCTTGCCGATGCAGCGCGAGTACGCGGAGGTGTCCTTGGTGTGCCGGTTGTGGAAGATCGAGTGGCCGACCTCGGAGGAGCCGAGCCCGTCAATGAAGACGGAACCCTCGACCCGCCTGCGGCGCAGAACCCCGCCGTCCCTGCTGATCTCCTCGTGCTGGCCGTACCGCACCAGGGCCCGGATGTGCGCCTCGTGCGCCGCGTCGCCGGTGTTGAACCACACCTCGACACTGGACAGGTCACGGGCCGCCAGGTCCTCCCCGGCCATCTCACCGAAGGTTCCGGCGAAGGCCAGTACCGTGCTCGGCCGGAACTCCTCGATGGCGTCGAGCACTTCGGTGCCGCGCTGGCTGGAGAGCAGCTTGATGTCCGCGCGCAGCAGCAGGCAGTACAGGAGAGTCGCGATGGAGGCGTTGTGCGGTCCCGGCAGCGCCACCAGGGTGCGCGCCATGTCGGCTCCGGTGGAGTAGCGCAGCCGGTGCACCTGCGAGTACATCAGCGTCCGGTGGGTGTGCGGCACTCCCTTGGGCATACCGGTGGTTCCGGAGGAGTGCGAGATGATCACCGGGTCGCTGGGGTCGTGCCGGTACGGGTACGACTGCGGCAGCCGCCCGCGGAACTCCGGCCCGATCCCGTCGGCGGTCACGCAGAAGCCGAGCCCCGGCTCCGGGCCCGACAGCACGGAGTGGTGCTCGGCGTCCGTGAACGCGCCCACCGCACCCTGACGGCGCACGTACTCGCGGGCGATCTCGGGGCGCAGGTTGCCGTTGACGAGCGAGGGGATCGCGCCGAGAGACGTCAGGGCCAGGTAGTTCACCGCGTTCTCGGCACTGGAGTGGGAGTGCACGGCGACCGGGTCGCGGGGTGCCACGCCGTGGGCCGCGTACCAGCCCGCGTACGTCTCGACGGCCTCACAGAGCTGACGCAGCGTCAGCACCTCGGGCCGGCTGCCGTCCGGCGCCTGCCAGTTGCCGTCCGTCCGCAGCACGGGCTCGTCGAGCGGGCGGCCGTACGCCTTCAGGCGCTCCAGGATGTTGCCGGCGCCGAGTTCGGTGTCGGAGCAGATCCGAGCCCGCTCCTGCCTACTGATGAGCATGGTTCTCCGTCTCGTTCCTTGCTTCGGCGCCAGCGGTGAGCATGAATGCGGGCGACCGGGGCTCGGTCACCAGGAGGTGGCTGCCGCCGTCCCGAAGCAGTCGCCGGTGGGCGGCGGCCAGGTCGAACAGGCCCTGGATGCTTCCGGGATGCCCGGCCGCCCCTGTGTCGTCGGCGTCGTACGCCTCGGCCGACCGGACCGACACCGGTACCGGTGCCTCGCCTCCGGGACGGCCCAGCAGCACCGCCGCCGCCAGGCCGGCGGTCGCGGGCAGGTCCGGGACCGGGCGGCCGCTGTCGGCGGCCAGTTCCCGGTACGCGGCGGCCAGACGCTCGCTGCCGCCCAGCTCCACGCCCAGTACCAGGACCCGGTCCAGCTCCGGGTCCTCCAGCAGCAGATCGGCCATGGCCAGCAGTTCGGCCAGCGGGTCGTCGAGGGCGGAGAGGCTGAACGTCTGCCCGGTGATCCCGAACTCCTGGCTCGTATAGCCCAGTACGGCATTGGCGGTGGCCTGCATGAACAGCAGCGGGTTGTGGACCCGCCCGGAGACCATGCGCCTACTGGCCAGGTCCGCCGTCGTGGTGTCCCCCATCAGGGTGGCCAGCACCACGGCGGTACGTGAGCCGTCCCCGGGCCGTTCGGTCAGGCACTGCCTGCTGACCTCGTACGCCAGCGGGCTGAAGACCGACTCCACGAAGCCGGGCAGTCGCGGCAGCGGGATGTCTGCGTTGGCCGTCTTACCTGTGGCGCCCTCGGACCGCCCGGTGCCGTGGGTCGCGGTGGCGGTCGCGAGGATGCCGAGGGGCGAGCGGAGTACCGTCTTCTCGGTCGTCATGGCCGCTCCAGCACGAGTGCGGTGTTGGCGCCCCCGAAGGCGGCGTTGATGGTGAGGGCCCGGCGCGGGTCGGCCTGGCGCGGCTGGTTCGGTACGTAGTCCAGGTCGCATTCGGGGTCCGGGCGGCCGTATCCGGCGGTCGGCGGCAGTACGCCGTCCATCAGGGCCAGCATCGTGATCACGAACTCCACGACGCCCGCCGCTTCCAGGAGGTGGCCGGTGGTGCTCTTGGTGGAGCTGACCGGTATCGACTCGGCCCGCTCCGGCAAGGCGGCTCGCAGCCCGCGGGTCTCGGCACCGTCGTTGTACTTGGTGCCGGTGCCGTGGGCGTTGACATAGCCGAGGATCGCGCCGTCCGGGTCGCCGGCGAGCCGCAGCGCCTGGCGTGCCGCGCGGGCCAGGCCGACTCCCTCCGGGTGTGGCTGGGCGATGTGGTGGGCGTCCGTGGCCGCGCCCCAGCCCGCGATGGTCGTCAGCGGCCGGGCACCGCGGCGCCGGGCGTGCTCGGCGGACTCCAGCACGACGGCCGCCACCCCGTCGCCCAACAGCAGCCCGCTGCGGTCGGCGCTGAACGGGCGCACCATGCCGTCGCGGGACAGTGCCCGGCCGGAGTCGAACTTGCCGAAGGTCTCCTCCTCCACCAGGTATCCGCCCGCGCAGACCGCCGTGTCGATCCGGCCGGAGGAGATCAGCCGGCACGCGTGGATGATCGCGGCGGCGGAGGCGACACAGGCATTGGTGAAGGTGAGCCGCGGCCCGGTGAGCCCGAGGCCGCCGGCCAGCAACTCGGCGAGGTGCGCGGGCACGGCGTCGGCGTACCGGGCTGTTGTGCCGTCCGCACCGCCTGGACCGTCCGCCCCGTCCGGGACGGACTCTGGAGACGGGGGCGGGGACGGGGAGTCGGCGGCGGTTCGCCAATAGCGGGTGACGCTGGTGTGGTCCCCGGCGACGCCGAGCAGTACCGCCGCCTCCGTGCCCGGGCTCAGGCCGGCCATGTCGAGGGCTTCCGCGCCGCACTGGGCGAGCGCGTGCCGCAGCGCCCAGTCCTCGACCGCGTCGGGCCCGTCCGGGGCGGCGGCCGCCATCGGTGTACGGTACGGGCCGGTGTCGAACCTCGTGGTGGGTCCGAACGAGGGGACTCCCGCGAAGACCCCGCGCCGGAGGGCCTCGGCACCCGTACCGAACGCGGTGCGTACGCCGAATCCGGTCACCGTCACCTCACCGCTCATCGCGGCCGCCCCCCTCCGCCCGGTCCGTCTGGGCGGCGCGCAGAAACCCAGTGAGCCGCCGGAGCGAGGTCAGCCCGGCGATGTCCTCGTCGGTGGGCTCCACGACCAGGCCGTAGCGCTCCTCCACCACGTGCAGCAGCCACACCAATCCGAGGGAGTCCAGGACCAGTTCGGCGTCCTCGCCGAGGTCGTCGGGCAGCCCGGGGAAGATCTTGCGGTCCGACAGCAGTTCCCGGACGGTGTCGGTGGTGATGGCGGACAGCGAGGAGTCCGCGTCGCTCGCCGTGGCTCCCGCGCTCATGCCTTCGCACCGCGTCGGACGACCTCGGCGACGAGTCCGCCGAGGGTCAGGGAGGCCAGCGGCTCGATGTCGGTGTCCGGGATCTCCACGCCGAACCGCGACTCCAGCCGCAGGGTGAGCTCGATCAGGCTCAGTGAGTCCACATCCAGCCCGCCGACGGTCACCGGGCTCTCGTCCGTGATGCCGTCGCGGCTCGTCAGGATGTTCATCTCGTCGATGACAGAGGTCAGGACGAACTCGCGGATCTCGTCTTCCAAGGTTGATGTACTCATGATCAGAATCTCCATTGAGGGGTTCACGTGAGTGAGTTGAGCCCCGAAGGGGCGCGGGGCTGTGACATGTGCGGCTCCGCCGCGATGGGGGTCCCCCCGCTCGAGCGCAGCCGAGAGTGGGGGAGCGACCAGCCACGACGTGCCCGCAGCCGACTAACAACCGGCGCTACCCTGGCTCACCCAGCGGAGCGCTGCCGCATCGCGGACCAGCTTCCCGTTGGACGTACGAGGCAAGGCCTCCAGGACCCGTATCACCCGCGGCAGCTTGTAGTCGGCCAGCCGCTCCCGGCACCAGCGCAGCAGCTCCTCGGCGGAGGGAGGCTCCTGCCCGTCCGCGACCGCGACGTACGCCTCGGTCATGCCCTCGTGGACCAGGACCGCCTGCTCGACCGCCGGGTGCTCGCGGATCACGTTCTCGACTTCGGTGAGGTCCACCTTGAGCCCGCCGATCACGACGAGGGAGTCGGCGCGGCCGTGCAGCCGGACCGCTCCGGTGCCGTCCACCGTGGCCCGGTCGCGGGTGTGCAGCCAGCCGTCCGCGTACTGCGTACCGCCCGAGTCGAAGAGGTACGGCGACTCCTCGAGGGCGACGTCCAGTTCGCCCTTGTGCTCCCGCAGCACCACACCCGGTGCGGCCCGGCCGACCGATGGCCGCGATGTGCCGCCGGCGTCCATGGCGACGACTCCGGTCTCCGTGGTCCCGTAAGACTCGCCGACGGGCACGCCGTACCGTTCGGCGAACCGTGCCGCGATGGCCGGAGGCATCAGCTCGCCGCCCGACACCGCGACCCGCAGCTCGGGCAGTTCGGGGGGATCGATGGCGGCGGCGAGCAGTTCGTAGTGCATCGGCACCCCGAACAGGGCCGTGATCCGGTGCTCCACCGCGGTGCGCAGGATGTCGCGCGCCGAGACCCGGGGCGCGAAGACCACACAGACACCGGCCGCCAGCGAATGCAGCAGACCGGCGATCAGACCGAAGCTGTGCGCAGTCGAACTGAGCAGCAGCAGCCGGTCGCCCTCCCCCGGCATCCCGAGGATCGCGGCGAACCGTTCCACCTCGGCGGCGAGCGAGCGGGCAGTCCTGCCGATCACTTTCGGCTTCCCGGTGGAGCCCGAGCTGAACTGGACAAGCCGGTGTCCGGTGGTGGCGGCCCGGCCGGTGCCACGGCACTCGGTGACGACCTCGTACTCGGGCCGGAAACCGAACGTCGCCCGGACGTTGACGCCGGCGCTGACCATGAACTGCGGCCGGCAGGACGCGCAGAGCGCCTCCACCTCGGCCGGTTTGAGCCGGAAGTCGAAGAGCAGCACCTGGGCGCCCAGCCGCCACAGCGCGAGCAGCACCTCGACCTGGGTGAAGCTGGGCGGTGTCCGCAGGCCCACCGTGCTGCCAGGACCGATGCCGTATCCGGCGAACACCGCGGCCTGCTTGGCGACCCGTTCCCGCAACTCGCCCCGGGTGACGGTCTCCTGCTGGTGCGTCAGATACGGCAGGCCGTCGTCCCGTGCGTCGAACAGCCGCTGGACGAAAGGACCCATCTCGTCGTCCGCGTCATCCACGAGGTCCACTGGCTCGCCCATCAGACCTCCTTGCAGAACTCGCCGATCGGCAGGCCCACATGGCGCTTGTCCTGGGCCAGATAGCCGAGCAGTTCGTCGCCGGTCTGCAGTTCGGTGACGTTGAGGACCTTCCCTCCCGGGCCGAGCACCCGTACGTGCCAGTCGTCCTGCACCGTCAGGCTGACCAGCTGTCCGTCCTCGGCGTGGGTGCGGATCTCGAGGAGCGGCCGGGATTCGAGTTTGGCCCGGCCGACCACGACCCGCCGGGTGCGGCCATCGGCGCCGACCGCCAGCAGGGCCATCCCGGAGCCGACCTCGCTCAGGTAGCTGGTGCGGTTGTCGGGCCCCAGCGTGTACGAGTGCAGGGCACCGGCGTTGACCCGGAACGGCCTGGTCGGCATGTACGGCAGCGGGTGGGTCTCGCTGCAGCAGAGCACGAACCCGGAGGAGTACGAGCCGACGAGGATGCCCTCGTCCTCGTCGAAGTGCGAGCAGGTGTCCACGCAGACCCGGTCGCCGAGCCCGACGTGCCGGATGCTCTCCACGGTCAGCGTGGACAGCTCCAGCTGGGGTGTGGTGGCCTCCAGCAGCCGTGCCAGCGCGAACACCTCGTCGGCACTGCGGGGCGCGTAAAGGATGCCGTCCGAGCCGCGCTCGAGAACGTCGAAGACGATCGCGGCCTCCTCCAGGTCGTCGACGACGGTCACCAGCTTGCCGTCGGCGGAGTCCGCTGCGGCGAGCACGATCTCCAGAGGGATCTTGGTCGGGTCGGCGAAGTGGATGACGGTGTACGGCAGCGCCACGGCGCCCGCGCACGACAGCTGCAGGGTGCGGTCGTCCCGTACGTCGATGAGGCCGACGACGGGCGTGCCACCGGCGGCACGGTTGTCGGCGGCGAGCGCGTCCAGCTCGTCCTGGGTGCTGAACTGCCGCAGCAGGACGTCGATTCCGGCTCCGGCCGGGGAGGTGGCGTCGACCGAGGACTTCGTCTCCTTGGCACCCTTGGGGTCCTTGGCATCCTTCGTGCCCCCGGTGCCCTGCACCTCCTTGTCGCCCGGCTTCTTCGCGCCGGCCGTGGCCGGACTCGCGGCGACCAGCACCCGGGTGATGGTCGGGGGCAGCGTTCCGAGCAGCTCGGCATCGGTGGCCAGGACCCCGGCCATCCGGGTGTGGATGGCCGCGTCCACCACTGCCTGGAGCTGCGGCCGTGGGACTTCACGGAGATCGATCCACGCGAACCTCATGCGACACCTGCTCCGATCGTCGAGTAATGAGTCATGCCCATGCCATTAGTCGTTCCGTCTGGATGCGTCGCCTGCCCGGTGTCCCCCGGCGTGGTGCCGTCCGCGCCGCGGCCGTGCACGACCGCGGCGAGCCCGGCCACCAGAGAGGTGGGTGAGGGGGCCGAGAAGATCCGGCGACCGACGGCCAGCCCCTGACAGCCGGAGGCCATCACCGCGGTGCCGTACTCGATGAGGTCGGAGCCGTCCGGCGGCCCTCCGGCCGCCAGGACGGGGATGGGGCTGTGCGCCACCACCTCGGCCATCCGCTCGAGCGGCAGAGCGACAGAGGTCTTCACCATGTCGGCACCCAGGTCCGCGGCGACATTGACCAGATGTGCGAGGAGGGCGGGATCGCGCGGGTTCTCGATCCGGGGGCCCCGCGGGTAGATCATCGCAATCAGCGGCATGCCCCAGTCGTCGCAGGAGCGGGCCACCGCCCCCAGATCCGCGAGCTGCTGGCCCTCGGTGTCCGAGCCGATGTTCACATGGACGCTGACCGCGTCCGCGCCGAGCCGCAGCGCCTCCTCGACGTCGCCGACCAGCACCTTGGCATCGACATCGGCGGAGCAGGCGGTGCTGGCGCTCAGGTGCACCACCAGCGCGCAGCTTCTGATGACCTCCGGCGCGAGGGCACGGGCACGTCCTTTGTGGACGATGATCCCGTCGGCCCCGCCGGCCACCAGCGCCCGCAACAGATCGTCCCATTGGCCGGCGGGGACGAGCGGGCCGTCCGACACGCTGTGGTCGAGCGGGACGAACAGGTATCGGCCATCACCCGCCAACGACAGTCTTCGTAGACGCAATGGCTTGCCAGTTTTCAGCATGAATAATGCGCCCTCCCAGCCCAAAGGCTGCATGGCAAAGGTCCGGCAGCGACTTCGATCGAACACTTCGGAAAGCCGAACAGCATCATCCCGTTTGGGGTTCCGGTGTCCGAAAAACGAGGGTCGTAGAACTTTCAAGTTCGATCCCGCGTAAGCATTCATGGACGATCTCCGGTTGGCAAGATGCGATAACCGATGAATTTCTATGCCGTAACCTGCATTAATATTGATAGGGAATTGACAGGAATGACAGGGTTGACGGCGTCGAGGTGTGGTGATCGTGGGGGTTTTGTGCAGTAAATCACCAGAAGGTGGGTGCAGTGTGCTGCATATGCACCGAGGCGGCCTCTCCCTGCCCGCAGCCGCATCGAGGCCCTATTTGTTGATGCCACGTGTCAACGAGTTCTTATTCTTTCGTGGATCCCGGCGACCTTGTTCGGTAAATCGGACGAGGCGGCAACCTTGTTGGAATTGAATTCCCGGGATTAGGGTGACAGGCGCACTCCGGTTCGTGTTACATGCGAGGCCGTCCCCCACCTGGACCCGGACCGTTCCCCCGCTCCGGGCGTACCGGAAGTGATCCCCCATGCCCGATTCGACTTCCAAGACCGTTCCCGAGACCGCCGGCCCCAGACCGGCCGCGGCACCATCGGCGGCAGCGAAGGGCCAGTCGTCGCGGGTCGCCGTCGCGAGCCTGGTCGGCACCACGATCGAGTACTACGACTTCGCCGTGTACGGCACCGCCGCCGCGCTCGTCCTCGGACCCGCCTTCTTCCCCTCCGGCAATGCCACCGCTTCCTCCCTGGCCGCGTTCCTCACGTTCGCCGCGGCCTTCCTCTCCCGCCCCCTCGGCGTCGTACTGTTCGGCACGATCGGTGACCGGCTGGGCCGTCGGCAGGCCCTGGTCATCTCGCTGTTGCTGATGGGCGTGGCGACGGTCGGCGTCGGACTGCTGCCGACGTACGAGTCCGCCGGACTCCTCGCTCCCGTACTGCTGGTGACGCTCCGTCTGCTGCAGGGCGTGAGCATGGGCGGTGAGTGGGGCGGGGCGGTGCTGCTCGCCGCGGAGCACGCCCCGCCCGGGCGCCGCGCGCTGTACGCCGCCATCCCGAATGTCGGCCCGTCGCTCGGCTTCCTGCTGTCCACCGCTGTCATCCTGCCCACCCTCAACATCGCGGGCCAGGACGGCTTCGCGGACGGTGCCTGGCGGATCCCGTTCCTGCTCAGCATCGTGCTCTTCGTGATCGGCCTGTGGGTGCGGTCGACGGTCTCCGAGTCACCTGTGTTCAGCTCGGCGGCCGGCCCTACGACACCCGCACCTGTGTCCCGTTTTCCGCTCGGTACGCTCCTCAAGCAGCACCCCGGCCGCCTGCTGCTCGGCACCGGCGCGGCGATCGGCGGCTCGGCCGTCTACTACCTGACGATCGTCTACAGCCTGTCGTACGCGCCGCAGTCGCTCGGCATCCCCCGGAACACGATGCTGACCGCCGCGAGCATCGGCGCGGCGGCCGGAATCGCCGTCACCCTCCCGGTCGCCAGGCTGGCCGACCGGATCGGCCGCCGCCCCGTGATGCTCACCGGAGCCATCGGCAGTGTGGTGTGGGCCGTGCCGATGTACGCCTCGCTGAGTTCACGCAACGCCCTGGTGATCACCGGCGCCTACACCGTCGGACTCATGCTGCTGGCGCTGATGTTCTCCCCCATGGCGGCCTTCCTCGCCGAACTCTTCCCCGCCCGCCTGCGCTACACCGGAGCCTCCGCCACCTTCATCCTCGCCAACACCCTCGGCGGCGGCTTCGCCCCGAGCATCGCCACCTGGCTGAACAGCCACTGGGACTCCCCGCTCGTCCTCGGCTTCTACACCGGCGGGCTCTGCCTGCTGAGTCTCCTGTGCCTGCTCGCCCTGCCGGAGACCCGCGACGACGAGTTCGGTTCCTGACCGGCTGACGGTTCGTGCTCCTGCCCCACCCAGGCCGGTGTCCGCGGCAAACCGCATGCACCGGAGTGCTCCCAGTGCCACCGAAGAGAGTCACTGCGGCCGTTGAGCTACTGGAGGGTTCGCCCGGTCCATGAGGGGGTCGACGGAGATGAAACGCCCAATGCCGGGGGCGTACTCGCGTGAAGGAAACGCTGCCGTCGTTGTCCTGAACGACGTGGTGTCCGCCGCCGAGGCCGACTCAGCCCGCCGCCGCCGGCGCGTCATTGCGGTCCGGTTCGGTCGGATGCCGGGCAGGGGCCGGCGGATGCGGGGCAGGAGCACCGGGCTCCGCATGGCGTACGCCGCTGGGGGTGGCGTACCCCTTGACTTCACCCCGGTTCCCGCGTCACATTCCTGACTCTGCATCAGAAACGGGGCACCGGGGCCCTTCGTGTTCCCGGGCAGCACAGCACGGCCTCCCTTTCCCTGACCAGACTGGAGAGACCTGCCATGTCCACCCACGCCGATCCCGTCAGACGTACGTCGCTCTCCGCCCCTTCGCGCCGCCGTGTGATCGGTGCCGCCGGCGCCGGGCTCGCCCTCGCCGGCGGGCTGCCGTATCCCGGCGGCCCCTACGCCAACGCCGCCGACGCCGCCGACCTGCCCCTCCTCGGCACGTACGACGTCGTGGTCGTCGGCTCCGGAGTCGCCGGCATGACGGCCGCGCTCACCGCCGCCAAGCAGGGCCTGACGTGCGTCGTCGTGGAGAAGGCGGCCACCTTCGGCGGCTCGGCGGCCCGTTCCGGCGCGGGCATCTGGATCCCGAACAACTCCGTCATCCTGACCGCCGGGGTGCCCGACACCCCGGCGAAGGCCGCCACCTACCTCGCGGCCGTGGTCGGCGACGACGTCCCGGTCGACCGGCAGAAGGCCTTCCTCGACCATGGGCCCGCCATGCTCTCCTTCGTCATGGCCAACAGCCCGCTGCGCTTCCGGTGGATGGAGGGCTACAGCGACTACTACCCGGAGTTGCCCGGCGGGCTGGCGCAAGGCCGTTCCATCGAGCCCGACCAGCTCGACGGGAACATCCTGGGTGCGGAGCTGGCCCGCCTGAACCCGGCGTACATGACGGTCCCCGCCGGCATGGTCGTCTTCAGCGCCGACTACAAGTGGCTCGTCCTTTCCGCGGTCAGCGCGAAGGGGCTCGCCGTGGCCACCGAGTGCCTGGCCCGGGGGACGAAGGCGGCGCTGCTGGGCCAGAAGCCACTCACCATGGGGCAGTCACTGGCGGCGGGGCTGCGCGCCGGACTGCTCACGGCCGACGTGCCCGTGTGGCTGAACACGCCGCTGACCGATCTGTACAGGGAGAACGGCGCCGTCACCGGCGCGGTCGTCACCAGGAACGGCGTACCCGGACTGCTGCGTGCCCGCCGGGGCGTCATCGTCGGCTCGGGCGGCTTCGAGCACAACGCGGCCATGCGCGAGCGGTACCAGGAGCAGCCGATCGGCACCCAGTGGACGGTCGGCGCCAAGGAGAACACCGGCGACGGTATCCGGGCCGGTGAACGGGCAGGCGCGGCGCTGGAATTGATGGACGACGCGTGGTGGGGCCCTGCGATCCCGCTCCCCGGCCAGCCGTACTTCTGCCTCGCCGAACGCACCCTGCCCGGCGGGCTCCTCGTCAACGCGGCCGGAGCGCGCTTCGTCAACGAGGCCGCCCCGTACAGCGATGTCGTGCACACCATGTACGACCGCGACACCCCGAACGCCTCGCACATCCCCGCCTGGCTGATCGTCGACCAGAACTACCGCAACCGCTACCTCTTCAAGGACGTGGCGCCGACCTTCGTGTTCCCCGACGCCTGGTACGAGTCGGGCGCCGTCCACAAGGCGTGGACACTGGACGCGCTGGCCACCTCGATCGGCGTACCCGCGGCCGCTCTGCGCGCCACCGTCGACCGCTTCAACTCCCTTGCCAGGAGCGGCGACGACACCGACTTCGGGCGCGGCGACAGCGCGTACGACCACTACTACACGGACCCCTCCGTCCGCCCCAACTCCGGCCTGGCACCGCTGTGGCTGGCCCCCTACTACGCCTTCCGGATCGTTCCGGGCGACCTCGGTACCAAGGGCGGTCTGCTCACCGACGCCCGGGCGAGGGTTCTCAGCCCGGACGGCTCGGTGATCCCTGGGCTGTACGCGGCGGGAAACGCCAGCGCCGCCGTCATGGGCCGCAGTTACGCGGGCGCGGGCTCGACGATCGGACCCGCGATGACGTTCGGGTACATCGCGGCACGGGACATCGCGGCGCGCAGGTGATTCGTCAACCGCTCAGGTACCTTCTCCAGCCTCTGATTCTGGCTCTTCGGACTCCAGCGGAGTCACTTGAGGACTGTTCTGTCCCTTGAAGCCTGTCCTGATGGTGATCGCACCGGGCCGCGTACGGCCACTGGGAGAACGTCCCATTCACCCGCTCCCCCGTCCCGAACTCGCGCATGTCACCGGACACCCGGACAGCGCAGAGCCCCCGCCGGCCATGATGGAGACTGACGGGGGCTCTTCGACTGGCGTGTTTCGGCTTGGCTGATCGCTGTCCCACAGCGCGCCGAAACGTCACCCCAGGGCCGACAGTGGCGCCGGTCAGGCAACGTGCGGGTCCGCCCCCCGCAGAATGCAGAGATCGTCACCGAAGACCGCGGAGATCTGGATACTGCCGCCCAGCGCCTCCACGTAGCGCGCAATCGCCTCCACCGTGGAGACCTCGCCCCGTTCGATCTGCGACACCCTGCTCTTGGTGACCCCCATCCGCTCGGCCAGCTCGGCCTGGGTCAGTGCCAGCGCCGCGCGCCGGTCGGCCAGCCGGTGGCCGTCGATGTACGCCTGGTTCCGCTTCCGGGCCCGTGCCACCTCCTCCTCGCCACCGGCCCCGGACACCACCTCGGCCCGGACATCGCTCCACTTCCGGTAACCCGTCATCGCTTCTCCCCTTCCTCCGCTTCCCGTTCCTTCAGGTACTCCGCGTACAGCTCCTCCGCCCGCGGAATGGCCTGCTTGTACCAGCCGGACCAGTTCCCCGACTTGTCGCCACCGAGCAGCAGGATCGCCGACCTCCACGGATCGAACGCGAAGATGATGCGGATCTCCGACCGCCCCGCCGACCCGGGTCTCAGCTCCTTCAGGTTGTGCACCACGGAGCCCTCCAGCCGGTCGACGAGCGGTCGCCCCATCCCCGGACCGCCATCGGCCAAGCGGTCAATGGAGTCGACGACCTGCGCTTTGGACCCTTCTTCCAATCCATGGATCCAGGTCAGGCACTCATCCGTTACACGGATCTCCCACTCCTTCACACCTGAAGTGTAGCGAATCCTCTACTTCGCGGGGTGTGCTCACCGAGCGGCTCGACCGGCATCGCGACTCAGCTCGTGGACACGCCAGGAGGGCCTCGCCCCTCGCGCAGCCCAGGTCAGCGGGCCTCAGAACCCCGTCGGCGGGTCAGCACCAAGTCAGCACGCTCCCCGGAAAAGCCCGGAATCAGCCGGAGAAAACAGGAAAGGGCCAGACCCGAAGATCTGGCCCCTGACCTGGGGTTTCCTACCCTGACCAGCCACTTCAGCCGATCAAGGAACCAGGCACTACACGTTGAAGCGGAACATCCACCCCAGGGTTTCAACCTGCGAAAACACCGGAGAATCGGGGTGTATCCAGCCAGGATCCAGCCGCCGGAAACCATGCATTGGGGACCCGGTTGGATGGCATTCCGCGAGGCGTCTCTGCTGGCGGATGCGGTCGTCAGCGCCACAGCGTGCCGAGGGGCAGCACGTGCAGCCGGTCCTCGTAGGTGTAGGACCGCTTCCCCAGGTTGATCACCACTCCGCCCGCGAAGTCGCTGTCCTTGACCGTGGCGGCCGCTTTGACCTCCACCCCAGCAACCATCCCGGCATCCGTAAATCTGCCATCTCGTCCAGCCCGTTCGAACACCACCGGACATGCCTCCTGCCAGGGGGCTCCTGAGCGAGAAGCGCGACACAGCCACAAGCCACGCCGACAGCCGCACGAGACAGCAACCCGGCACGTGGGGAGCAACAGCGTGAGCAGGAAGCGTGTCACCAGCCGCAAGTAGGCCAGGGACCGGAAAGCCGTCAGTGTTGAGGCATTCCCGGCGGTGGGTGGGCGTCGTCGAGTTGCTCGCGGACCTGGACGTTCACTGTGGGATGCGCGTCACCGCCGTCCGTGCCCAGGCCCGCGAGCAGGCGCAGCCCGTCCTCGGTGGGGCTGCCGGGGG
>NZ_BMPQ01000003.1:0-209097 GCF_014647675.1 Streptomyces flaveus
CTGGTGCCGAGGGCACAAGACCTCCTGGAGCGCTGCTCCAGGAGGCGGCCTGAGCCAGGAATCCCCTCCCCCTTCAGGGAGGGGAGGATTCAAAGCGGACCGTTGAGATACTCCGGCCGTGGATACGAGTGCGATGGCGGACGGGATACGGCCGGGCCGACCGGCGCCGGGGACCGAGTCGGGCTGTCCCATGGAATGGGCCATGCGTCCCGCGGAGCCGACAGATGTCGAGGCGATCGCGGAGCTGCGGGCAACGGTGATGCGCCCGGACCTGGAGCGGTTGGGACGGTTCGACGAGCATCGGGTCCGGCAGCGGCTGCGGGATTCTTTCTCCGCGCAGCACACGTCGGTCATCGTGGCCGATGGCGCCTTCGCGGGCTGCGTCACTGTGCGCCCGGCCGAGGACGGGCGGTGGCTGGAGCATTTCTATCTCGCTCCGGGCCTGCAGGGCCGGGGGCTCGGATCGGCTGTCCTGAGGACACTGCTGAAGCGGACCGATGCCGACGGCGTGCTCGTCCGCCTGAACGTCCTGCAGGGCAGCGCTGCCCGGCGGCTGTACGAGCGCCACGGGTTCACCGCGGAGGTTCAGGACCCGATCGACGTCTACATGGTGCGACGGCCGGGTGCGGGCTCCCTCGGAACCTGAAGAGGGCAGCGGGTGTTCATGTCGAACTCGTTCTTCATCCGCGCCGCTGCCCACTGACGTCCCACCAGGAGAGCCCCGGCAAGGCCGGCACGTCCAAACCGTATTCGCTCACACCCTCGTTACGGTTCGTCCGTCTCCGACTCCAGGCTTTCTCGCGTCGGTTCGCCGTAGATGCCCAGTTCGTCGTCGACGTTTCGGGAACCCTGGAAGCTCCGTACGGAGTTTTCCGTCTGGTCGTCGTACGTGCCCGTGGTGGGGCCTGCGTAGAGGAAGAGCTGGCGTAGGCGCAGTTGGAGTTCCGTGACGTCGTCGCCGGAGTCGCCGGGGCGTAGGACCTGCTGGTTGCTGCGCTCGCCGCCTCCGCCGGAGTCGGGGGGTGCCGAGTCGGCGGGGGGCTTGGTCGACGGTGGGCGGGTCGAGGGGGTCTCGCGGGGCGGGGTGGTCCGGTCCGTCGGCTCCTGGGTCGGCGGGGACGTGCTCGGGGTGGCTGGTTCGGACGGCTCGGTCGGTGGGGTCGACGGGGGTGGCTGGGCCGGCGGTGTCGTCTTCGACGGGGACGGTGACGGCGGCTCCGGCGAGACCGCGTCCGGGATGCTCGCGCGCATGTCGCCCGGAGGGCCCGCGCTGTCCCGCGACGGCGTGTCGTACGAGAACAGCCCGCTCGCGAACCCGGCGGCGGTCATCACCACGACGCCGACCGCGGTACCGACGAAGGCGAGCCGACGCCGACGGCCGCCCCTGCGAGCGGGCTGCTCGGGCTCGGGCAGGGGCAGAGGGCCGGTAACCGGGTCCGGGCCGGGGGCCTGCGCTCCGAACCGGTGGAGGTCCGTCAGATGGAGGTCGGTCGTCGGGGCGTCGTAGGCCGAGGGAGCTTGGGCCGCCGCTGACGCGCCCTGAGCCGCTGAAGACGGGACCTGGGTCCCCGAAGACGGAACTCGGCCCCTCGAAGTCGGGGCCTGGCCACCCGAAGTCGGGGCCTGAGCCGCCGGAGGCGAGCTCGGTACCGACGGAGGCTCGGACCACTGCTCCCCTGCGAGCGGCTCGGGCGAATGCTGCCCCGCGGGCGTCTCGGACGGCCACGGCGGGGCCGCGGGCGGGCCCGGCTCACCGGGCTCGACCAGCGGGTCGCCCGACGCCGGGGAGTTGTGCTCGACGAACGGGTCAGCCGCCCCCGAGGACGTGTGCTCGACCAGCGGGTCAGCCGCCCGGGAGGCCCCGGCCCCGTCCAGCACATCGCCGGCCGCCGAGGACCCGGGCTCGCTTAACGATTCCGGCGGCCCCATGCCCGACCCCGCCCCCGAACCCGAGCT
The DNA here is from genome assembly GCF_014647675.1 of Streptomyces flaveus. Classification (GTDB taxonomy): domain Bacteria; phylum Actinomycetota; class Actinomycetes; order Streptomycetales; family Streptomycetaceae; genus Streptomyces; species Streptomyces flaveus. Next base: position 1,957 of record NZ_BMPQ01000003.1, read on the forward strand.
CGCTCCCGAGCCTGAGCCCGCCCAAGCCCCCGCCGCCGAGCCCTCCTCGGCGTCGACCTCGACCTCGATCGCCTCCAGATCCACATAGGGCCGTATCCGCAACGGATCGAAGTCCTCCGCCGCGGCAGTCTCCGCGTAGCGGGTCTCCAGCAGTTCGTCCGCCGCCCGTTGCGCACACGCGCACGACGGCGCACCTCCCGGCTCACGCGGTGTCCCGCACTCCGGGCAGACGTGCACGCTCCGGTCACTCACGTATGGATCCCTCCCCAAAACGAACTTCAGCGATTATGCAGACCTCCTCCACACCATCTCCCAGTTACCGCCGGAATCTCGAACTCCTCTGCGGATTCAACAGGCCATAACCGGTCACTCCGACCAGAATGCAAGGACGACGGGGGCCCAGGGGACCCTCGCGGCCGGGAGGTCTGCATGGCCGAGGAAGCGCACCGCACGAACGCCCACGAGACGGCGGACGGGGGCCACCTGCCACCGCCCCGTGACCACACACGCGGCGCCCCCGGTGAGGAATACGTACGGGGCGGCGTCCTTGTCTCGATCGGCGCCCTGCTGCTGGGCATGCTGCTCGCGGCGCTGGACCAGACGATCGTGTCGACGGCGCTGCCGACCATCGTCAGCGAACTCGGCGGCCTGGACCATCTGTCCTGGGTGGTCACGGCGTATCTGCTCGCGGCCACCGCCGCCACCCCGCTCTGGGGCAAGCTCGGTGACCAGTACGGACGCAAGAAGCTGTTCCAGACGGCGATTGTGATCTTTCTCATCGGCTCGGCGCTCTGCGGAATGGCGCAGAACATGCCCCAGTTGATCGGCTTCCGGGCGCTCCAGGGCCTGGGCGGCGGCGGGTTGATGGTGCTGTCGATGGCGATCGTCGGCGACCTCGTTCCGCCCCGCGAACGGGGCAAGTACCAGGGCCTGTTCGGTGCCGTCTTCGGCGCGACCAGTGTGCTCGGCCCGCTGCTCGGCGGGCTGTTCACCGAGCATCTGAGCTGGCGCTGGGTCTTCTACGTCAACCTTCCCGTCGGCGTGGTCGCGCTCGCCGTCATCGCCACCGTCCTGCGCATCCCGGTCCGGACGACGCGGCACACGATCGACTATCTCGGTACGTTCCTGATCGCGGCCGTCGCCGCCTGCCTCGTCCTCGTCGCCTCGCTCGGCGGAACCACCTGGGGCTGGGCCTCGCCGCAGATCATCGGCCTCGCGGCGCTCGCCCTCGTGCTGGCCGTGGCCTTCGTGTCCGTCGAACGGAGGGCCGCCGAGCCCGTACTCCCCCTGAAGCTCTTCCGTATCCGCACCTTCACCCTCTCCGCCGTGATCAGCCTGATCGTGGGCTTCGCGATGTTCGGCGCGCTGACGTACCTGCCGACGTTCCTGCAGGTCGTCCAGGGCGTCTCGCCCACCATGTCGGGCGTGCACATGCTGCCGATGGTGGCCGGTCTGCTGCTCGCCTCGACGGCGTCCGGCCAGATCGTCAGCCGTACCGGCCGCTGGAAGGTGTTCCCGGTCGCGGGCACGGGCGTCACCACGGTCGGCCTGCTGCTGCTCCACCAACTCGACGAGAACAGCTCCACGTTCGAGATGAGCGCGTACTTCGCCGTGTTCGGCCTGGGTCTCGGCCTGGTCATGCAGGTCCTGGTGCTGATCGTGCAGAACGCCGTCTCGTACGAGGATCTCGGCGTCGCCACCTCCGGCGCCACCTTCTTCCGCTCCATCGGCGCCGCGTTCGGCGTCGCCATCTTCGGCACGATCTTCGCGAGCCGCCTCGCCGACAAGCTGACGACCGCGCTCGCCGGGCAGCCGCTGCCGCCCGGCATCACCCCGGACGCCCTCGAGAGCGACCCGCGCGGCATCGCCGAACTCCCTTCCGCACTGCGCCTGTCGGCCGTGCAGTCGTACGCCTCGGCGATCACGGACGTCTTCCTGTACGCGGCTCCCGTCGCCGTACTCGGCTTCGTACTGGCCTGGTTCCTGCGCGAGGACAAGTTGCGGGGCTCGGTGACGGTGCCCGACGCCACGGAGACGCTGGCCAGCAATCCGGTGGAGCGCTCCTCGTACGACGAGGTCTGCCGTGCGCTGTCCGTGCTCGGCACGCGCGAGGGGCGGCGCGCGATCTACGAGAAGATCACCGCCCGCGCCGGCTACGACCTGCTGCCCGCGGCGAGTTGGCTGCTGCTGCGCATCCGGCGCTACGGCTGGGCCGAGCCCGCCGTCCTCGCCGAACACAGCGCCGTCCCGCTGCACGTCATCATGGAGGCGTCCCGCCAGGTCGAGGAACGCCGCCTGGCCCTGCGCGAGGGCCTCGACCTCGTCCTCACCGCCGAGGGCCGGGAGGTCGCCGACCAACTCGCCAAGGCCCGCGAGGAATCCCTCGCCGAACTGCTGGGCGACTGGTGGACCCCGGACCGCCCCACCGACCTGGCCCAGCTCATCAAGGAACTGAACGCGGAGATGTGCGGCTCGGACGCGGAACGCCCACACGAGCGGGGGGCGCCGAGGGCGCTGGGCAGGGCGGTCTAACCAACCAACCCTTTGGCGAACCAATGCTCGGCGTACTCCTCGTCGTTGTACCGCTCGATCTCCACGTATCCGTGCCGCGCGTACATCGCGCGGGCCTCGACGAGGTCGTTGCGGGTGTCGAGCACGAGACGTTCCACGCCGAGCCCGCGCGCAGCCTCCTCGGCTGCCTCGAGGAGTACGGAGCCGCCGCCCTTGCCGCGCATTTCCTTCCGTACGAACATCCGCTTGAGTTCGCCCGTGCCCGCGACGGAGGTTCCTTCGCGCATGAGCAGGCGCACGCCCACCGTGCCGGCCGGCTCGCCGTCGTAGCGCGCGAGCAGTAACACACCGGTGGGCGGGGCGAGTTCGGCCCCGGTCCCGGCGGCGATCTCGCGCTCCAGCTCGGCCGGGTCGGTGGCGTGCCCCTCGTGGAGCAGATACCAGCGGTCGCTGACCTCCGTGTAGTACGCCCGCCAGAGGGCAGCCGCGGCGGGTGAGTCGAAGGGCTCGGGGGCGACGCTCCAGGACGTCTCGGTACGAGTGGTCATGGCGGGCATTGTCGGTACGTACGGTCCGCCGTCCGCAAGCCAATTACCGGAGCCCTCGGCCCGCGGCAGAGTCGTTTGGGCGGCGTTCTGAGGGCAACTCGGTCAGGGAGCCGGCCCCAACGGGCCGTAACCGGAAGGTATTCCATGTCCACAGGCGTGATCATCGTTCTGATCGTGGTCGCGGCGATCATCATCGGCGCGGCCGTCTGGCTTGCCATGTCCCGTGGAGCGGGCGGCGGCGGGCGTAACCTGCGGCGGCGCTTCGGGCCCGAGTACGACCGGACCGTAGCCCAGCACGACGGCGACGCCAAGGCCGCCGAACGCGACTTGGCGGATCGTGTGAAGCGGCACGGTTCGCTGCGCAGTCAGCCGCTGGAGCCCGCGGCGCGGGAGCGGTACGAGGCGCGCTGGGCCGCCGCCCAGGAGCGGTTCGTCGACTCGCCGCGGGAGGCCGTGGCCGAGGCGGACCGGCTGCTCGGCGAACTGGCCGGCGCCCGCGGTTTCCCCGACGGCGACCGCTACGACGAGCAGCTCGCCGCTCTCTCCGTGCACCACGCACCCCACGTCCACGGCTACCGGCGCATCCACCGGGCCGCACACGCGCCCCTCGCCGACGGCGACGAGAGCCGCACCGGTACGGAGGAACTCCGCGAAGCCATGATCGAGGCCCGCGCCCTCTTCGAGGACCTGGTGACACCGGGCCGCGAGGACACGACGCGGCACCGTGGCGCGGCCGACGAGCCCGCCCCCGCCCGCTCCAACCGCCTCGGCGAACGCCTGCACACGCCATGGGCGTTCAACAGGCGTCACGCAAAGGGGAGTTGAGACGTATGACAGGCAACATGGCCGGTCTGCCGGCGAAGCAGCCGGAGCGTGAGAGCACGGTCGGTCCCGACACGACGATCGGCTCCGGCAAGACGGTCGACACCGGCAAGACGATCGGCGGCTCCGGCGGCCGACTGATGTCCCACGACGAGGCCGACAAGTGGACCCTGCGCTTGCAGCACGCGGTCTCCGGCTTCGTCGACGGCCCGCGGGAGTCCCTCGAAGAAGCGGACCAGGTACTGGAGGAGGTCACGGCCCGCTTCACGGACGCCGTCACCCAGCGCCGCCGCACCCTGCGCACGTCCTGGCAGACCACCGGCGACGAGAAGGCCGACACCGAGCAACTACGGCTCGCCCTGCGCGACTACCGGGAGCTCGCGGAACGCCTCCTGCGTATCTGAACTCCCGTACACAGCACAGCAAGCAACCCTCGTACGCAGCACAGTCTGCGTACGAGGGTTGTGCGCGTCAGTCCTCGTGCCGCCCACGCCGCTCGCGCCAGTCCCGTACGATCTCCTCCACGTCGTACGGCTTCAGGCCCAGCGGCGGCCCCGGCGGCGGCTTGAACATCACGTCACGGATCTTCACGTTGATCGCCGTGATGATCTCCCGAACCACTCGCTCCGAAGGGGCGTCCAACGCCCGCGCGAGCTCGTCCTCCGCCTCCTTGCGCAACGCCAGCGTCGGCGGGAGCACGGACAGCCCCTCGCGGGCCATCTTCTGCTTGATCCACCACAGTTCGTCGTACGTGGTGTCGCTGGCGGCAGGCAGCGGCTTCCCCGCACCAGGGAGTTGATCGAACTCCCCACGCGCCTCCGCCTCGCGGATCTGCTTGTCGATCCAGGACTCGAAGCTGACACCGGGAGGTTTTCGCTCGGTCATGTAGCCCAGTGTGCCGGACAGCATGTCACCCGGGCGATCTATCATTCGGCCGCGATACATCGTCGCCGGTGCGCCACCATGCTCCGGCGCCGAACCATTGGATTGCGGGAACCGAAGGAGCGCACGTGCTCGAGCTCACCATGGCCACGGTGTCGGAGGCGGACGCGGGCGCCACGGCAGGGATGCAGATGGCCGACTCGCCCAGCGAACCGGGGGCCGTGTTGCGGGTGGGGCGGGACCGGGGCTTCTGCCGCCTCGCGACGCCCGACGACTGGCTGTTCGTCTCGCGGGTGCACCTGGAGTTCCTGTGCGGGCCCGACGGGACGTGGCAGGTGACGTGGCTGCGGGGCTCGCACGCCGACCCCTCCTCCGAGGTGCGGCTCGTGCTGGTCGGCGGGACCCCGCAGCCCCTGCCGTACGGCGGGACGGCGAAGCTGCCCCGGAACGGTTCCGGTGAACTGGTCATCCAGGACCGCACCGCCCCGCGCAGCGTGAACGTGGGCTTCTACCACGAGGCCTGAGGCCGGGCGCGTAAGGGGTCCTTGCACTATGAGCGCCCGATCAGGTCGCGTGGTCTGGTGCCGTGCATCGCAAGGCGCCGGAGAGCCCTCGATGGGGGTCCCCCCGCTCGAGCGAAGCCGAGAGTGGGGGAGGAGCTACTAGGGCTTTTCGGCAACGCGGCGAGGTGCGGTGCCAGGCCGCGCGACCCGGGCGGGCATAGTGCAAGGACCCCTCAGGCCAGGCGGCGTAGGTCCGGGCGGCTGGCGGGCGGTTTACGGCAGTACGCGCGCCAGCGCAAACCCGTCGTACCCCTTCACTCCCACCGTCTGGATCGCCGTGGCGTCCAGCTTCGGGTGGGAGGCGAAGAGTTCGAGGGCCGCGCGGGTGCCTCGGATGTTCGGGTCGTCGCCGGTGGCGTCGGTGACGGCGCCGCCGCGTACGACATTGTCGAGGACGATCAGGCTGCCGGGACGGGTGAGTTTGACGGCCCACTCGACGTAGTGCGGGTTGTTCACCTTGTCCGCGTCGATGAAGACCAGGTCGAAGGGATCGGGGCGCTCGTCGGCCAGTTCCGCCAGCGAGTCCAGGGCGGGGCCCACCCGTACCTCGGTGATCTTGTCGAGGCCGGCCCGGGCGAGGTTGCGGCGGGCCACCTCCGCGTGCTTCTCGGCGTACTCGAGGCTGATCAGGCGCCCGTCAGCCGGGAGGGCGCGGCCCAGCCAGATGGTGCTGTAGCCGCCGAGGGTGCCGATCTCCAGGATGCGTCGGGCGCCCTGGATCACGGCGAGCAGGTGCAGCAGCTTGCCGTGGGTCGGGGCGACGTTGATGTGCGGCAGCCCGGCGGCGTCGCTGTCGCGCAGCGCGGCGGACAGGGCGTCGTCGGGCGGAGCGAGGAGAGCGGTGAAGTAGTCGTCCACGTCGTTCCACAGTCGTGGCTCGGTCATGCACCATGCCTTTCGTCTGCCTAGTTAGAGGAGCTAACTAGTTCTCCGTCGAATATAGCCCGCCACCACCGGATCCGCCCGGCTGTGACGCAGGGTCGCGTAATCCGCCGGGACGCCACCGCAACCTCCGGTCGCGTCACACCCTCTTCCGGACAAAAGATGGAAGGACGTCAGGTAAAGCAGGGGTTGCCTGCGTCTCTCCGCGGGGGTAGTGCGAGCCTCATAGAGTTCGCGCAGTGAAAACGAACAGCTGACACCCACGGGACACGGGTGACCAACGGGGCGGGAGGGCCGACGGGGCGTGGCGAATGTGGAGCACGGCGGGCGACCAGGTGAGGCCTTCGCGGCGGGAACCGCGGGCACGGCGAAGGCACGGCTGGGCATGGTGCGCGCAGCCCTGTGGCTGGTAGCCGCCGTACTGGCGGTACGGCAGGTCGCCGTCGTCCTGAGCACGCCGAAGGGGGAACGCCTGACGGATCTGGAGACCTGGGTGGGCCCGGGCGGCGTGCTGCATGTGAACGGATCCTTGTACGACTCGACGCGCTTCACGGGCACGCCGTTCGGCGGACTCGTCCTCAAACCGCTCACGCGCGCGGCCGAGGAGGCCCTCGGCTGGGGCTGGACCTTCGGCACCCTGCTGCTGGTCGTCGCGCTCGGCCTGGTCGCGGCCCGTGCCCTGCCGCAGCCCGTGAGCAGACGCACGGCCCTGCTCGCCGCGCCCGTGGCGATCAGCCTGCTGATGCTGTCCCTGCCGGTGCGCAACACGCTGTATCTGGGCCAGACCAGCATCATCCCCGTGCTGTTGGTGCTGCTCGGCTGCTTCGCGGTCCGGGGGGAGCGGACCAGCGGGCTGCTGATCGGCGTCGCCGCGGCCCTCCAGCCGACCGTGCTGCTCTTCGCCCCGCTGCTGTGGTTCACCGGCCGCCGCCGGGCCGCGCTCTCCACCGGCGTCACCTTCGCCGCGACCACGGCGCTGGCCTGGGCGGCGATGCCGCACGACTCGTACACGTACTGGGTGAACCACCTGGCCGGAGTCGGCCTCGGCCGGCCCGCCGACGACCTCGCCAACCAGTCGCTGCACGGCGCGCTGCTGCGGTTCGGCCTGACCGGGCCCCTGGAGATCGCGCTCTTCCTGCTCCTCGGCGCGGCCGTCGCGGTCCTCGGCCTGCGCCGTGCCGTGCGCTACGCGCGCGACGGGCAGCTGCTGCTCGCCGTCGCGGTGACCGGCTGCGTGGCGATCGTGGTGTCGCCCACCACCTGGCAGCACCAGCTGCTGTGGGTGCTGCTCGCGCTGGTCGGCCGGGTCGGCAAGAAGGCCTCGGACCGGTACGTATGGCCGGTCGCCGTCGTCCTGGTGATGACGCTCCCGGCGAAGATGATGCTGCCGAACATGCCGGTGCTCCATCCGCTGCGTGACAACGTCGTCCTGCTCGCCGCGCTCAGCGCCGCCTGCGTGGTTCCGTTCCTGTCCCGCACCTCGCCGCACTACCAGGTCCCGATCCCCACGCAGTACGCGCCACCGGTCGAGGCCCGCTGGAAATTCGTACCCCTGCTGCCGTTCCTGCGCCGGGTCCTCTCCCGCCCGAACCTGCTCCTCGAACTGCTGCTGATCCGCGTCGGCTACTCCGCGTACCAGCAGGTCAGGCTGGAGGCGCACGGCGGCTCCAACGAGGCGGCCCGGGCCACCGCCGAGCAGCACGGCGAGCAGATCCTGGCGATCGAGAAGTTCCTGTTCCTGGACGTCGAGCACTGGGTCAACCACGCGGTGGTGAACGTCGACTGGCTGCGCGCCTTCTTCGACTTCTACTACACGTCGTTCCACTTCGTGGTGCCGCTCAGCGTCCTCGGCGTCCTCTACGTGCGCCGCCCCGCCGAGTACCGCTGGGCCCGCTCGGCGCTCGGTTTCGCCACGATCCTCGCGCTGCTCGGCTTCTGGCTCTACCCGCTGGCCCCGCCGCGCCTGATGCCGGGCCTCGGCTACATCGACACCGTGCACGGCGTGCAGGACTTCTCCCAGCCGGACTACGGGACGCTGACCGCGCTGACGAACCAGTACGCGGCGATGCCCTCGCTGCACTTCGGCTGGTCGCTGTGGTGCGGTCTGGTGATCGCGATCCTCGCGCCGAAGTGGTGGATGAAGGCACTCGGTCTCCTGCATCCGCTGTTCACGGTCTCGGCGATCGTGGCGACCGCCAACCACTGGGTGCTGGACGCGGCGGGCGGCGCGGCCGTCGTCGGCACCGGCTTCGCGCTGACCTACCTGCTCCAGGGGCCCCGGGGCAGCTCGCGCGGCAAGCCCGCCGAGGTCAGCATCGAGGAGCCGGACCAGGCGAAGGACCGTACCCCGAGCTGATCCGGTACACGCCCGGTTCGGTCACCGTCAGCCGCGTGAACTCGCCCCGCTTCTTGAGGCAGCCGCCCTCGGCGTACAGCCACGGCGAGTAGGCGACGCGCACGGTGACCGAGCCTGGCTTCGGCATCCGTACGACGACCTCGGCGCTGGAGGCCCGTACGACGGAGCCGGGCGACGTCACCAGGGGCACCGCGTCGCGCACCCGGTACACCTGCCAGTGCGCGTCCTGCCAGACCGGCTCCAGCCAGGCGGGCCGGCTCCTGACCAGGCGCGCCTCGTCCTCGGCGAAGCCGTCCGGCTTCCCGGCGGGCAGCACGACGAAGCCGACGGCCCAACGGTCCAGCCAGGCCCGGTACGTCGACTCCGAGAACGTTCCGTCGTAGAAGAGCCGCCCGCGCTCGATGTCCAGCTGCCGGTTCCAGCCGCGGGCGAGGTTCACATGCGGGGCGAGCGCGGTGGCCTCGCGGTGGTTGCGGGCCGGGACCACCTCGACCCGGGTGCGCTCGGCGCCGAGCCGGTCCAGGGCGCGGACGACACCGCGCGTGTCGGCGGCCCAGGCGGGCACCTTGGTGGAGATCCGCAGATCGTCGACGGTCTTCGTGCCCACCCAGGCTACGGAGAAGACCAGCGTCGCGGTGAGGGCGAGACGCCTGTATCTCGGCCCCTTCTGCCCCTTCTGCGCGAGCAGCGCGGCGAGCAGGGCGGTGGGCGCGAACAGCTCGGCCAGCCGCTCCACGTTCGTGCCGATCGGCGAGGGGATGAGATACGTCAGCACCGTCCCGGCCGCGTACACCAGAGCGCCCCACCGCAGCACCCACCAGCGGCGCGGAGCGAAGACCAGCAGTACGACACCGAACAGGACGGGCGGCCAGATCCGGGCAGCGGGCATCAACTGCTCGCCCTTGAACGGGAACAGCAACGTGGTCACCGCGACCACCACGAACGGCGGCACGATGAGAGCGGCGGCCCGCCCCCAGTCCCGTACGAGGACGTAACCGGCCCCCGCCACCACCAGGAACAGTCCGGCCACCGGGCTCGCCATGGTCGCAAGCGCCGCGTACGCCACCGCCAGCGGCAGCCGCCGCTCCCGCGTGAGCGGCACCAGGGCCGCGATCCCGAAGGCGACGCCGAGCGCGAAGGTCGTACGGCCGGACGCGACGTTGCACCACAGCGCGAGCGACGCGAGGAGCGCGGGGCCGAGGGGACGGCGGATTCCCGTACGCACGAGCAGCACCGCGGCCAGCCAGGTCGCGAGCAGCCCGGCGACGACCGTGACCGTGCGCACACCGAAGGTGGCCATCAGGTACGGCGAGATCAGGCTGTAGTTGGCGGTGTGCATCCCGCCGTACCAGAAGAGGCTGTACGCCGAGTCTCCGTGCCGCGACACGAACTGGGCCCACGCCTGCTGCGCCGCGAGATCCCCGCCACCGGTGGCGAGAAACGCGAACCACAGCCCGTACAGCGGAACGGTCGGGAGCGTGGCGAGCAGCGGCACACGATGCCGCCGGCAGAACCCTTTGAACTCCCGGAACGGCTCCTTCCGCGTACCGGCAGCCGGTTCGACCGGACGGGCGGAGGACAGCTCGGCGGCAGAGCCCACGGTCAGCGTTTCCGTTCGAAGTCGTCGAGGCTGTGTCTGTGCTGTGTCACGTGCGAAGACGTCGAGCGGCACGGAAACGTTCACTGGGTCACTGCGATACGGGCGCCGGGGACTCACGAGCCGTGCAACGACTCATCCCAACCGTGGTCACCAGCCGGTACCCCGAATCACCGGTGAGGTTCAAGGGACCAGGAAGGCGACGAACAAGGCGAGCGGCATGAAGACGGAGCCCGCGGCCATCAGCCAGCCCACCTTCCATGACGTCTTGTCACCGACTTTGACGCAGAGCAGCGTCATCAGAGCGAGATAGAGGAACAGCGGCATCGCGATGATGACGCCTGCGCCGGACCCCATGGATGATTCCCTTTCAGTGCGGTACCGGAGCCGCCGTGCGGCGGCCCCGGTCGTGTGCGGTTTTACGGCGTGCGTACGCGCGCTACGGCGTCATGTTCTCGGCGAAGCGAGCCGTCGGAAGGCCGCCGGCCGGTCAGCGAGAGTCGCCCAAGGGGTAGTTGTCCTTGGTCACCGTCAGGCTGATCTTCGTGTCCTCGGGGACCCAGACCCCGGGAGCGCTGATGTCGGCCTTGGTCGGCCAGGTCGTGCCGGAGGCCACGTTGAGGGCCTTCTTCGTCACCGTCACCGGAGCACCCCTCTCGCCTCTGTCGGCCGTAACCGTGACCGTGTAAGATGCACGCTTTTCGCCTGTGTTGTGCATCGTGAGAGGCACGACCACGCGGCGGTTGTCCAGGCGCGGCACGTAGGCGACGACCTCTCCGTTGTGCGCCGTGGCCGCCGGAGGGCCGAAGTCGAAGTCCTCGGCCTCGGGGACGTCGGTTTTGCTGGGCCCGGCGGATTCGCCGTCCGCGGGAGCCGCAGCATCTGCCGTGGACCTGCTCTCCGCCACCCCTTCGTCCTGGAATCCGCAGGCCGTCAGGACGAGTGGTGCGGTCACCAGGGCGAGGAACAGAGAACGTACGGACTTCCGGTTCCGGGACCGGCCGGACGTACCGTCAGCCACAGGGGAACACACGGCTGGACTTGTAGTCGATGTAGAGGCTGCCGGACGTCTGCCCCATCTTGGCGGTCACCGGTGCGCAGGCGAAGCTTGAGGCGTACACAGGGCCCGCGTACTCGCTGAAGTTGCCCGAGTCGGTGTCGCAGCCGGTGCCGTCCACCTTGCAGACCTTGAGGTACATGTACTCCGAGTTCCCCGCGTTGTTGTCGAGGATGGCGCAGCCCTTTCCGCCGTTCTCATAGGCGAAGAGGGTGGCCAGGCGCTCTGCGGGAGCAGTCCCGACCGGCAGAGGAATCGCCTTCTTCAGCGTGTACCCGGAGCCGCACACAGTGGCGGCAGCTGCCTCCGAGGCGGCCGACGCCTGCGGGGCGGCCAGCCCTAAGGCCGCCATCGCGACCGCCGCGACGGTCGCACACATGGTCGATCTCCTGAAGATGGACATAGGTATCCCCCTGGTGTCTGCACATGGATGACTGAACAGCCCGGCGAACCGGGCTCACCCGCCCGCTGCACGCAGAGCGCGTGAGGTCCCGCGGGCGAGGCAGCCACAACTTACGCACAGGTTGGCCCCGAAGGAAAAGGTGTATACCAGTCAACCGGCAGCGAGCTGTAAAGCTCGCCGCGCGAGCCGTAGCGATGTGTATTGATCAACAGGCGAAGATGTGAACTTCTGTCACGTCTTCTCCCTGCGATCTCCACCACTCAACGTGAGTCCGTGACTCCGGTCACGGAATGAGCCGGATCGCGGCAACGGGCATTTGTTCAGACAAAGGCTCGACGGTTACCGGTCAATTGGCGTGTTTATTCCTCTCGCACCGCCGGAGCCGACTGCCTTCGCCGGCGCGGTGGCAGGAGGCGGGGGCGGGGCGTAGGGGGGATGCCCCCGCCTCCTGATCTGCGGGACCTGATGGGGTCTACTGCGTGGGTCAACTGGCGCTGACCTGGAGCTCCTTGACGCCGTTCAGCCAGGCCGAGCGCAGCCGGCGTGGGTCGCCGACGAGGCGGAGGCCGGGCATGGCGTCGGCGATGGCGTTGAAGATGAGGTCCATCTCTAGGGTGGCCAGGGACTTGCCGAGGCAGTAGTGCGGGCCTCCGCCGCCGAAGCCGAGGTGGGGGTTCGGGTCGCGGGTGATGTCGAGGACTTCGGGGGAGTCGAAGACGGTGGGGTCGTTGTTCGCGGAGGAGTAGAAGATGCCTACGCGGTCGCCCTTCTTGATCAGCTGGCCGCCCAGTTCGGTGTCCTGGGTCGCGGTGCGCTGGAAGGAGACGACGGGGGTCGCCCAGCGGACCAGCTCCTCGGCCGTGGTCGAGGGGCGTTCCCTCTTGTAGAGATCCCACTGGTCGGGGTGGGTGAGCAGCGCGTGCATGCCGTGCGTGATCGCGTTACGGGTCGTCTCGTTGCCCGCGACGGCCAGCATGAGGACGAAGAAGCCGAACTCGTCCGAGGTGAGGTTGCCCTCGTCCTCGGCCGCCACCAGCCGCGTCACGATGTCCTTGGCGGGGCACTGTTTGCGGTCGGCGGCCATGTTCATGGCGTACGAGATGAGTTCGGTGGCCGACTCCTGGCCGACCTCCTCGGTGATCGCGTACTCCGGGTCGTCGTACGAGATCATCTTGTTGGACCAGTCGAAGATCTTGAGGCGGTCCTCCTGCGGGATGCCGATGAGCTCGGCTATCGCCTGGAGCGGCAGTTCGCAGGCGACCTGGGTGACGAAGTCGAAGGGGCCGGTCTGTGCGACGGCCTCCTGGACGATCGAGTGGGCGCGCCGGCGCAGCGTGTCCTCCAGCGCGCGGATCGCACGCGGGGTGAAGCCGCGCTGCACGATGCCGCGGACGCGGGTGTGCTCGGGCGGGTCCATGTTGAGCAGGATCAGCCGCTGGACCTCGATGGCGTCGCGCGGGATGTGCTCGTTGAAGCGGATGATCGCGGTGTTGAGCCAGGAGGAGAACAGCTCGGGGTGCGTGGAGACGTATTTGACGTCCGCATGCCGCGTGACGGCCCAGTAACCCTCGTCCTCGAAGCCCGCGATACCGGGCTGCTGGGGGATCCAGTGGACCGGTTCGGCCTGACGCAGCTCGGCGAACTCAGGGAGAGGCACGCGGTGGTGCAGCAGATCGGGATCGGTGAAATCGAACCCGTCGGGCAGCGCTGGACAGGGCATCGGCAACTCCGAAGTCGTACGACGGTCGGGTTCTGGAGGTCGGAATCGTTGGCGGTCTGGAGCTCTGGAGGGTCGGAAGCGCTCGGGGGCGATCGAGGTTCTGACGGTCCATCAGGAACTGTGAATTGCCGTGAAGGTAGTAACGGGTTCTAGAAGTAGCAAGAGGCGCGACAGGGCTAATTGCGTGCGGAGTTCGTGCAGATCGCGACTTCGGAGCGTGCAAGACCCTTGCGGTGCCGGGTGTCCGGTCAGCAGACTGCACTAAGAACTAGTACGCGTTCTAGTTCGGCGCGAGGAAGGGGCGAGAGCATGGTCGCGGAACCCGTCATCGTCGAAGCCGTACGCACTCCGATCGGCAGGCGCGGTGGCGCGCTCGCCAATCTGCATCCCGCCTATCTCCTGGGCGAGACCTACCGTGAACTGCTGGGCCGTACGAACATCCCCGCCGACTGCGTAGAGCAGATCGTCGGCGGCGCCGTCACCCACGCCGGCGAACAGTCGGGCAACCCCGCCCGTACCGCGTGGCTCGCCATGGGCCTGCCCTACGAGACGGCCGCGACGACCGTGAACGCCCAGTGCGGCTCCTCGCAGCAGGCCTCGCACATGGTCGCCAACATGATCGCGGCCGGGGTCGTGGACGTCGGCATCAGCTGCGGCGTCGAGGCCATGTCCCGGGTGCCGCTCGGCTCGGCCTCCAAGCACGGGCCCGGAAAGCCGACGCCCGACGAGTGGAACGTAGACCTCCCGAACCAGTTCGAGGCGGCGGAGCGGATCGCTCGTCACCGTGGGCTGACGCGCGAGAACGTGGACGCGCTGGGCCTGATCTCGCAGGAGCGCGCCGCGAACGCCTGGTCCGAGGAACGCTTCAAGCGGGAGACGTTCGCCGTTCAGGTCCCGACCACGGAGGACGAGCAGCGGGCCGGTCAGGGCATGTGGCGGCTCGTCGACCGGGACGAGGGCTTGCGGGACACGTCCATGGAGGCGCTGGCCGGCCTGAAGCCGGTCATGCCGACGGCGGTCCATACGGCGGGGAACTCGTCGCAGATCTCCGACGGCGCCTCGGCCCTGATGTGGGCGTCCAAGCGGATGGCGCGGGCGCTGAAACTCCGGCCACGGGCACGGATCGTCGCCCAGGCGCTGGTGGGCTCGGACCCGCACTTCCACCTGGACGGGCCGATCGACGCGACGCGGGCCGTGCTCGGCAAGGCGGGCATGTCGCTGAAGGACATCGACGTCGTCGAGATCAACGAGGCGTTCGCTTCAGTGGTGTTGAGCTGGGCGCAGGTCTTCGAGCAGGACCTGGAGAAGGTGAACGTGAATGGTGGCGCGATTGCGCTGGGGCATCCGGTGGGTGCGACGGGGGCGCGGCTCCTGACGACCGCGCTGCATGAACTGGAGCGCAGGGACAAGGAGTTCGCGCTCGTCACCATGTGCGCGGGTGGGGCGCTGGCGACGGGGACGATCATCCAGCGGCTGTAGAGGGAAGGCGGCGGCCCAGGGATCGAAGGCCGCCGCCACAGTCTCTAAAGCTCTAAGGACGGTCTCGGTCCCAGAGGTCGCACTGATGCTCACGATGGACCGTCGTGCTCTGGTTGTTGCCGCCGTGGGAGGCGGTGCGCAGGGAGAGCACCCTCTCCTGGCCGTCCGGCATCGTCGGCTGCCCGTCGGCACGCGGCACGCCGTTCCGGATGAACGACCCCCAGTACTGGATCATCTGCCGCGAGAGCACCCGCTGCTCGGCGTTCAGCGGAGACTTCAGACCGAAGTGCTTGAAGAGGTACTGCACCTCGTTCACATGGGTCGCGCCGAAGTCGAAGTCCGTGCCGAGGTTCCGCAGCGAGGCGAAAGGCGGCGAGGTGCGGTCGGCGAACTCGTACGCGTAGACCGGTCCGCGGGCCGCGAGCACGTCGTCGAGCCGGAGCGCGGGGCAGGCAAACAGGTAGTCGCCGTAGGCGGCGGCGTACGCGAGGGTCGGCGACGCGTGGTCCGACAGCGGGTAGCGCCGGAGCACCCGCTCGCCCTGCTCGGCACCGAACACGGCGCGCACCACCTGGGGATACTGCTCGGCCGTGAGCGGGGTGCCGTTGTTGTCGAACTGGGCGAAAGCGAACATCCGCCCCTCGTCCTGGTTGGCTCCGTTGAGTACCGGGACGCGGGCAGCCGCTCCGTTCGCGTACGCCTCGAAGGGCTGCACCGGCAGGAAGTCGCCGCCGACCACGGGCCCCCAGTCGAAGTCGGCCTGGGCGGCGAGAACTTCCTTGGCGGGCTTGCCGCGCACACACGCGACGCTCGCGCACCCCAGCTTCTCCATGAAGTCGGCGCCCTGAGCCACCGCCTCCTTGTGCGTACGGGCCGCGCAGTCGGCGTACGCACCACTCTGGACGATCCCCGCGTGGAACAGGCCCCTTGATGTCGGCGAGGCCATCTGCGTGCAGACCGAGCGGCCCCCGGCGGACTCACCCGCGATGGTGACGCGGCCCGGATCGCCGCCGAAGCGGGCGATGTTGGCCCGCACCCAGCGCAGGGCCGCCTGCTGGTCGAGCATCCCGAAGTTGCCCGAGACGCGGTCGCGCGCCTCGCGGTCGAGACCGGAGGTGGCGAGGAAACCCATCGCGCCCAGGCGGTAGTTGACGGTCACCACGACCGCACCGGTCTGCCGCGCGAAGGTGTCCGGCACGATGTCCTCACCCGCGCCGGCGGTGAGTCCGCCGCCGTGCAGCCAGACCATGACCGGCCGCTGTGCGGAGCCGACGGAGCCGACGGAGCCTTCGGGGACGTACACATTCAGGTCGAGGCAGTCCTCGGTGTGGCTGGGATTCTCGTAGCCGGGGTCCCAACTCGCTGTCTGTACGCAGCGGTTGCCGAAGTCGCTTGCGGTGCGCACGCCGGACCACGGCTCGACGGGCCGTGGGGCTCGCCAGCGGAGGTCGCCGACGGGCGGCTGCGCGTAGGGGATGCCGAGGAACTGCCGCCCCTCGGCGGTGGTCTCCCCGCGGATCCAGCCGGACTCGGTCCGGACGAGTGGGGGGTTCTGCGCGGTCGGGGCGGGCGCCGCCGCGGTGGAACCGGCCGCCGTGAGGACGGTGGTCGCCAGTGCGGTCAGCATGACAGCGAGACGACGGATGGTGAGTCGGCGTATCACGCGTGCACCTCCGCGACCGTACGCAGGCGCAGTTCGCCCGCCGAGGCTCCGACCCATACGGTGCGGCGGCCGGTTCCGAGCACCCAGTCGTGGCGTTCGGGGTCCCATGAGGAGAGGGTGCGTTCGTCGACGCGTACGGTGACCCGGCGCTCCTCTCCCGCCCGCAGTGCGAGCCGCCGATATCCGCCCAACACCTTTACCGGCTGGTCGAGTTGGAGTTCCGGTGAGGGGCCGACATACACCTGTGGGATGTCGACGCCGTCACGGCGCCCGGTGTTGCGCACGGTGAAGGTCACCTCCAGACCATGTCGTGACCCGCGTACGCGCAGGTCGCTGTAGGAGAACGTGGTGTACGAGAGGCCGTGCCCGAACGGGAACAGCGGGCGCACGCCCTCGGCGTCGTACCAGCGGTAGCCGACGTGGATGCCCTCCGAGTACTCCTCGATGCCGTCCACGCCCGGGTAACGGCGCGGGTCACCGGCGACCGGGTGGTGATCGTCGTCCACCGGGAAGGACTGGGTGAGGCGTCCCCCGGGGTCGCAGTCGCCGAACAGGACAGCCGTGGTGGCGGCCGCGCCCTCCTGGCCCGGGTAGTACATCTGCAGCACGGCGGCGGCACGCCGCAGCCAGGGCATCGACGTCGAGGACGAGGTGTTGAGGACGACGGTGGTACGGGGATTCACCGCCGTCACCGCCTCGATGAGGCGCACCTGGTGACCGGGCAGCGCGACAGTCGTGCGGTCCTGGCCCTCGGTGGCGTCCTCGTACGCGAAGAGCACCACGCTGTGGGCGGCGCGCGCGGCCCGCACGGCCTGGGCGACGTCCTGGGCGCGGGTCGCCCCGGTGATGCGCCGCAGCCGGAACAACTGCCCCTTGTCGCCGCCCTCTGCGGTGATCTCCACCTTGTGCGTGCCCTTGGCGAGGTCGAGTGTCTTGCGGCGCACGGCGAGCCCGTCTGGCGCCGCCGACACGAGGCCGCCGGTGAAGTACTCGCCGAAGTCGGGCAGCACCGGGAAGAGTTCCTCGCCGTCGAGGAGCACCTTGGGGCGCGTAGTCCCCGAGTAGTGGATGACGAAGGTCCACTCGTCGGCGTCCTGTGCGGTGAGCGTTCCCTCGTACGTCCAGGTTTCCCCGGCGGCGACCCGCTGCCCCTCCGCGTCGAAACCCGGCGAGAAGGCGCCCTCGGGGATGGCCTTGCCGAAGATGTCCTCGCCCAGTGCGTAGGACACCTGGGCGCCGTGTCCCGCGCGGGACTTGATGGCGTCGAGCGGACTGTCGGCCCGGTCCGGAATGACATGGGCGCTGCCGCCGCCACTGACGAACGGGATGGAGCCGGTGGGTCCGATGACGGCGATGCTCCGGGCGGCGGCGCCGGTCAGGGGAAGGGCGCGGTTCTCGTTGCGCAGCAGCGTGGCTCCGGCCTTCGCCACGTCCAGGGCGACCGCCGCGCCCGCCGCCGGGTCGCGGTCCGGACGGGGCGGTGCACTGCCGTCGAGCAGCCCGAAGTCGTCCATCGTCGCGAGGGTGCGGCGTACGGCGCGGTCGAGGTACTCCTCGGAGACGCTGCCGTTCTCGACCGCCCTCTTCAGGGCCTTGCCCAGGTACTTGCCGTCCGGCATCTCCATGTCGAGGCCGGCGGTGATCGCGGCGACCGTGCTGTGGGTGGCGTACCAGTCGGACATCACCCAGCCCTCGAAGCCCCAGCGGTCGCGGAGGATGTCGGTGAGGAGCTCCTGGTTCTCGCAGGCGTAGGTGCCCTTGACCTTGTTGTAGGCGCCCATGAACGCGCCCGTGCCGGCGCGGACGGCGGACTCGAAGCCGCGCAGTTCGACCTCGTTCATCGTCTGCTCGTCGACCCGCACGTCTATGGTCATGCGGTCCTTCTCCTGGTTGTTCATCGCATAGTGCTTGACCGTCGCGATGAGGCCCTCGCCCTGGATGCCCTTGATCTCCTCCGCCACAAGGTCGGCGCAGAGCAGCGGATCCTCGCCGAAGGTCTCGAAGTTGCGGCCCGCGTACGGGGTGCGGATGACGTTGACCATCGGTGAGAGCAGTACGTCCTGGCCGAGGGCGCGGCCCTCGCGGCCGATGACCTGGCCGTAGCGGCGCGCCAGTTCGAGGTCGAAGGCGGAGGCGAGGAGGACGGGGGCGGGCAGCGCTGTGGCGTGCCGGGTGATACGGACTCCGGCGGGGCCGTCGGCGAGACGGAGTGGGGGGATGTCGAGGCGCTCCACGCCGGGGATGTAGCCGGCCTGGCCGAGCGAGTTCGGGTCGGTGGCGCCGTGCAGCAGGGAGATCTTCTCGTCGAGGGTGAGTTTGGCGATCAGGCCTTCCACGCGCGGACCCGCGCTCGGTTCGGCTCTCTTGAGCGCGGTGGTGTGCGAGGAGGTGGTGAATCCGGTGGAGGTGGCCGCGGCTGCGACCGCGATCGAACCGCCCAGCAGACGCAGGGCCGATCGCCGGGACACGGTGTCGGACAAGAGCCGTCACTCCTTCGTGTGCGGGCACGTCGTTGTGGGGACCGTGTGTACACGTGCCACCAGCGGCAGTCGGCGTTCGACCCTTGAACCCGCTGTGGGGCCAGAGCTATTGACGTGCCATCAGGTGCCACGAGTACGCGGCGGAAACTATGTCCGCTGATGACTCGTGTCAACGAAGTGAACAGAAGAGGCCTGAGGTCTCCACAAGAAACGAAGGAATCACGCCACGGGGTGGTGGTGCGGGGGGCATCGGGTCACCCCGTGGGCGGCATGGGAGCGCGGCTCATCACGACCGCGTTGCATGAACTGGAGTGCAGGGGTTAGGAGTTCGCGCTCGTCACGATGTGCGCGGGTGGGGCGTCGGCCACCGGGACGATCATTCAGCGGCTGTAGTCGCGTTCCTCGTCCAGTCGATGAAGGTGGTGAACGTGGCGGGGGCGAAGGTGAGATGAGGGCCCGTCGGGTTCTTTGAGTCGCGTACGGCGAGGGTGGTGCGGGGGGTTTCGGCGACCTCCAGGCAGTCGCCACCCTGGTCGCCGCTGTACGTCGACTTGCGCCAGGCCAGGGGGCCGAGCGGCGCGCACTCTACGCACTCGCCGCCCTGGTCGCTGCTGTAACTGGACTTACGCCACTGGATCCCCGTCGGCATCGAGTTGTCCTCCATAGCGTTCCTCCATCACCCGCCGGATCAGCTCCGCCGAGTCCCTGAGGGAGAGGGCGGCGGCCTGAAGATGATCGTAACGGAGTGAGCAGTCCTTGACGGTGTCCGGGTTGGCGGTCGGATGCCCGCTGCCGTAGCCCTCGGTGTAGACGATGTCCGGATCGCTCGCGAAGCGGTAGAGGTTGAACGAGCCTTGGAGCCCCGCGTGCGCGCCTGCCGAGTACGGCAGCACTTGGATGTTGATCCGGGGATTGCCTTCGAAGGACAACAGGCGGGCCAGTTGCGCGCGCATGGTCTCGGGTCCGCCGATCTCCTGGTGCAGCGCGGCCTCGCTGATGACCGCCCAAAAGACCGGCGGCTCGTTCTTCTCGAAGATGCGCTGACGGGCCATGCGTACGGCGGTGCGGTCGTCGAGGTCGGTCTGGTCCAGCGAACCGAGCACGGCACGCGCGTATGCCTCGGTCTGGAGGAGCCCGTGGACCATGTGCGTCTGGAAGGTGCAGATCTCAAGGGCCCGAGCCTCCAACTCCGCCACTTGTTGGAACCAGGCCGGAAGTTGACTGCGCATCACAAGGTCGACCAGTCGCGTCAGCAGCCCGCCCGTCCCCAGCGCAGCGTCCACCCGCTCGCTGAATGTCGGGGTCGGCAGCTTCCGCGCCGTCTCGATCTGGCCGATCAGCGAGCCGGTGTAGTTGACGATTTCGCCGAGCTGCTTCTGCGTCAGCCCGGCGGCTTCGCGGTGGCGGCGCAGCTCGAAGCCGTAGTAGTCGAGCGGCGAAGCGCCTGGGTCGAGGATGTTGATGTGGGTCACGCGGCGATCCCCTCTCGCGCAACTCGGCCCACTGCGGGACCGGTTGTATCCATTCAGTAGCCGAGAGTAGTTGCGCTGGGTCACTCTCGTGGTGTGAACGAACACATTCCTCCCACGCTCCCGGGCTTCCTCATGAGCCCCCGCCCCGCCCAGTACCGCATGCGACTCACCGCAGGCGACCACTCGGCGCTGTACATCCGCCGCATCGTCCGCTCGCTTCTCGACGAGTGGGACATGGCCGAGCTGTCCGACGCCGTGGAACTCGGCGTGACCGAGCTGATCGCCAATGTCGTACGCCATGTCCCGGACCGGCGGTGCGAGTTGCTGTTGCTGCGGCAGGGGGCGGCGGGGGTACGGGTGGAGGTCACGGACGGCTCGCCCCAACTGCCAACCACGTCAGCCGAGTTGTCGATGGAGTCGGAGGGTGGGCGCGGGCTGGTCCTGCTCGATGCGGTGGTCGCGAAGTGGGGCGTGTGGCCGGAGGCCGGGGGCGGCAAGACGGTGTGGTTCGAGTGCGGGGAGCGATGAGTTTTCCTTGCCGCTGCCGTCATATACGACGAGGAGGTGTTGGCAATGAGTGAATCGGCACGGCAGGAAGCCCTGGAGAGGCTGGACGTTCTGGTCGGCGAATAGGCGGTGGAGGCCGACTTTCCCGGTCTGGCCACCCCTGCTGCACGCAGCGTGTTCGAGTGGACACTGGACGGACGTTTCCTGGTCCAGCGCACGGAGATCTCGCTGGCCGAGGCCCCGGACAGCATGGCGATCGTCGCGGTCGACCCGGAGACGGGCACGTACACACAGCACTACTTCGACTCGCGGGGCGTCGTACGGGTGTACGCGATGACCTTCGCCGACGGGGTGTGGCGGCTGCTGCGGGAGGCGCCGGACTTTTCGCCACTGGCGTTCCGGCAGCGGTTCACCGGGCAGGTCGGCGACGACGGCAATACGATCCGTGGCGTCTGGGAGATGTCGTCGGACGGCTCGGCCGCATGGGAGAAGGACTTCGAGCTCACGTACCGAAGGAGCAGCTGAGATGACTCCCGCTGGATCACCTGGATCACTTGGGTCACCTGCCGAGATCGCGCGCGGCATCATCGACGCGAGCCTGTACATGGTGCTGGCCACCGCCGACGCGGCCGGACGGCCGTGGAGTTCGCCGGTGTACTTCGCTCACGTGGGGTGCCGCGAGTTCTTCTGGCTCTCCTCGCCCGAGGCCGTCCATTCATGCAACATCGCGGTGCGCCCCGAGGTGGGCATCGCGATCTTCGACTCGTCGGCCCCGATCGGCACCGGCCAAGGCGTCTACATGTCCGCAGTCGCCGAACCGGTGGACGGCCCCGGGCTCGAGCGCGCGATAGAGGTGTTCTCCCGCCGCTCCCTCTCACACGGAGACCGCGCCTGGACAGCCGCCGACGTGAACGAGATCTCCGGCCTGAGGCTGTACCGCGCGGTGGCCGACGACCACTCGATCCTGGCCAAGGATGGCCAACCGGACCATCGGGTCCCGGTCGACCTCGCTTGACCTGCTCCGTACCTGACCTACTCCGTCTCACCAGCCGGCCGGGCGCACATGGGAGCAGGCCACGTCCGCGGGCATGGTGTACCGGCTGCGAATGTGACAATGACGGGAGATCTGTAACAGCTGCGGTGCGGGAGTTCCAGCGGGGTGCGGTGCGGCTGCATATCCTGCACCACGCGGCCGAGGAGGAGATCCACGGCGCCTGGATGACCGAGGAACTGGCCCGCCACGACTACCAGATCAGCCCCGGCACCTTGTACCCGACGCTGCACCGGCTGGAGGCCGACGGGCTGCTGGTCTCCGAGCAGCGGGTGGTCGACGGCCGGGTCCGGCGCGTCTACCGGGCGACCGAGGCCGGGAAGCAGGCCCTCGCGCAGGACCGCAAGGCGCTCAAGGAACTGGCCCGCGAGGTCCTGGGCGACGAGGCGCCGTAGCGTCCTGGCCAGTCAACGGCGCGCTGGGGTCAGGAGTTGCGCGGGGCTACCAGGCCGGATTCGTAGGCAAGGACCACGAGCTGGGCGCGATCACGGGCGTGGAGCTTGGCCATGGCCCGGTTGATGTGGGTCTTGGCGGTCAACGGGCTGATGACCAGGCGGTCGGCGATCTCGTCGTTGGACAGGCCCTGTGCAGCCAGGGCGACGGCCTCGCGTTCGCGGCTGGTCAGCTCCTCCAGCCCGCTGCCGGCGCGGGTGGGGGGCGGCTGGGTGACGTACCGGTCGATGAGTTTGCGGGTGATCGCGGGCGCGAGCAGGGCGTCGCCGCGGGCGGCGACACGTACGGCGTGCAGGAAGTCCTCCGGCACGATGTCTTTGACAAGGAACCCGGCGGCGCCGGCGCGCAGCGCGTCGAAGACGTACTCGTCCATGCCGTAGTTGGTCAGCACGACGACGTGTACGCCGGCCAGGGCCGGGTCTGCGGCGATGCGCCGGGTCGCTTCGATGCCGTCCATGACGGGCATCTGGATGTCGATGAGCACGACGTCGGGCAGCTGCTCCTTGATGAGCGCCAGGCCCTCTTGGCCGTCGGCGGCCTCGGCCACGACCTCGATGTCGTCTTCGAGGTCGAGCAGCGCGCGGAAGCCGCTGCGGATGAGCGGCTGGTCGTCGACCAGCAGGACCCGGATCACGACGCTCCGTTCGTGGGGAGTTCGGCCTGGACGGTGAAGCCGCCCGCGCTGCGCGGCCCGGTGCGCAATCGGCCGCCCAGGGCCGTGACGCGTTCGCGCATGCCGAGCAGCCCGAGGCCGGGCGTCGGCGCGGGGTGCGGGGTGGCCTTTCCGTTGTCGTCGACGCGGATGGCGAGGGCGTCCGGCCGGTAGTCGATGAGCACCGAGGCAGTGGTTGCGGCGGCGTGCCGGGCGACGTTGGTGAGCGACTCCTGAACGATCCGGTAAGCGGTACGGCTCACTGTGGCCGGCACGGCGTGCGGATGTCCTTCGATCGTCAGCGTCGTCTCCAGGCCGGTTGTTTGGAACCCTTTCACCAGGTTCGAGATGTGGTCGAGTCCGTGCGGCGGGGTGGTGTCGTCGTCGCGCAGCGCCTCAAGGGTCGCGCGCAGCTCCCGGCTCGCCTCCCGGCCGGCCTGCTGGATCGCGAGCAGGGCCTCTGGCACCTGCTCGCCCCGCCGCCGGGCCACGTGGACGGCGACCTCGGACTGCACCTTGATGACCGAGATCTGGTGGGTGAGCGAGTCGTGCAGCTCCCGCGCGATGCGCAGCCGCTCCTCGTCGGCCCGGCGCCTGGCGGTCTCCTCGCGGGTGCGCTCGGCCTCGTCCGCCCGCCGTTCGGCCTGCCGCACCGCCTCCCCCGCGGCGAAGGCGGCGATCAGCCAGGCGATCTCAAGGGTGTTCCGGGCCTGCGCCACGACCTCGCGCGCGGGCCCGTCGTGGAAGACCAGGGAGGTGAGGTGGAGCACGGCCACCAGGCCCACGGATGCGACCACTGCGACGGCGCGGTGCCCGGCACGTACCGCGCCGTAGACGGCGACCAGGTAGGAGACGGCGAGCACCTCGAACCCGGCCGCCAGATAGCCCACCGCAGACAGCCCGGTGAGGGCCAGGACCACGAGCGGTGCCCGGCGGCGCGCGGCCAGCGCCAGCCCGCCGGCCGCCAGCAGCACGGAGCCGAGCAACTCGCGGCCCCCGGCCGGGGGTGGCCCGGACAGCCCGGTGCCCAGCAGCAGCGCCGCCACGCCCACGGCGATCGCCCAGTCGGTGACCGGGGCCGGGACAGCGAACCGTCCTTTGTCCATGGGTGCACCGTAGCCGGGTGCGGTTGTGGGCGAGTCCGGCTCTTGGACGAGCGGTCGGCTACCGCGTATGCGGTACCGGCGCGCCGTCTGCCGCATCCGCGGCATCCGGATGCCGCGGATGCGGCAGTGGAAAGTGCCTGCGTCTGCTGGACGATCGGCAGGAGGCCGGCGCGCATGCTCAAGACGCATCGAACCTCGCAGTCAGCGACGGAGAAGGAGGAGAGCGGCATGAGTGCTTCAGCAGCGCTGATGGTGGCCGCCGAGGGCGGGATCATCGGCGACGGGCGGACCGGGGCCAACCTGGCCCTGGGGGTAGGGCTGCTCGGCCTGGCTATCGGCTGGCTGGCCCTGGCCCGCGCCGGCGGCCGGATCAGCATCGGCAACGCGCGCACCGGCGGGATGTCGGCCATCGCGGTGGGTCTGGCCGGCACGGCCCTCGCGGTGCTGCACCTGGCCACCTCCAGCGGCGGCCCCGGCACCGGCAACGGGCTCGTCGGCGCCATCGTCGCCGTCCCGCTGGGGCTGGGCGCCGCGCTCCTCGGCCGTCGGGCGCTGACCCGCTCCCGCGGCGCCGACCGGCCGATCGATCGGATGACCGTCTGACCGCCACCGGGTCACGGCGTGCGTGCGGCCACCGCGCGCCGGACCCCGTAGGCGGCGGCACCGACAGCCAGCACTGCAGCCCCGGAGAGCACCGAGGACAGCGGCAGAGCGAAGGCCAGGAGCAGGCGCTGGCAAGCCCGACCACGGGGGTGATCCGCGCGGGACGGCCCTCCTGCGGCCGCAGGGTCCAGGCGCAGGCGTTGGCGACGGCGTAGTACGCCAGCACACCGAACGAGGAGAACCCGATCGCCCCGCGTACGTCCGTGGTCGCCGCCAGCAAGCGCCACCACCGCGCCGACCACCAACTCGGCGCGGTGCGGCACCTTGAACCGCAGGTGCACCGCGGTCACAGCACGCGGCAGGTGCCCATCACGGGCCATGGCCAGCGTGGTGCGGGAGACGCCGAGGATCAACGCGAGCAGCGAGCCGAGCGCGGCCACGGCAGCACCGACACGTACGACCGGTGTAAGCCAGTCGGCGCCTGTCGCCCTGGCCGCGTCCGACAACGGTGCGGCAGCCTCCGTCAACTCCTTCGGGCCGAGGACCGCCAGGACGGCGATGGCGACGGAGGAGTAGCACGTACGGCCAGTTGCTCGCCCCGGGGCGGCCGGTGCGAGCATCAGCGCACAGGAAGCATCCCTCCCGACAGCACCATCGCGTGGTGTTGCGCAACGACTACCAGGCGTTCGAGCCACTGGCACACCCGGCGGCCAACCGATGTCACAAATCGAGTCGCCGGCTTGTCATCCAGAGAACGGCATCCCACAACGGGGCGCCCAGCAACATCGTCCCCACAGAGCGGAGAGAACGTGTTCGTCGCCTTCGTCACGGTCACCATCCTCGGCGCGGTCTTCAACGGTGCCGCCGCTGTCACGTACCTGATCGGCCATGAATACCCCAAGACCCAGGCGGACATGAAGGGCATACCTCGGAAGTATGTACCGGTGCTGGGCATGTTGCTGGCAGCGGGCACCGTGGGGCTGCTGGCCGGGCTCGCCGTTCCGCTACTGGGAACTCTCGCCGCCTCCGGCCTCGTGCTGTACTTCATCGGCGCAATCATCGCCCACCTGCGGGTGGGCTCCCGCGACATCGTAGGCGGGATCGCGTTCCTGGCCATCGCGGTGGCCGCCCTTACCCTGGGCCTGCTCTACCACGGTCTCTGGTGACCCGCGGGATCCACAGGTTGGCCATGGCCCTCGTCCTAGTTTCAGGACTCCTGACAAAAGTGGTGGGCTTGACCTGGTCAGGGGTCGGTGCCGTGCACGAGGCCGCCGGGTGGCGGGACGCGGTCAGCCGCGTAATCGCACGCGATAAACCTGGCCGCGATAAACCTGGCGACGTCGGCGATCATCCTCGGGATACTGGTCGCCCATGGATGAGGTCAAAGTCGTCGTCGCCCATTCCGAGCGCGCGACTCTGCGCGTCGGTGACGTGTTCTTGAAGGTGGACGCCGATCAGGCGCGCATCGACGTCGAGGTCGATGCGATGGCCCTGGCGCCGGTCCCGACCCCGGAGGTCCTGTGGCGCAGGCCGCCCGTGCTCGCGATCGCCGCACTCCCGGGGACGACGCTCGGCCGCCTTGGCGGGCCGTCGACCGGGTCGCCGGCGGCGTGGGCCGCGGCGGGTGCCACCATCCGGAAGCTGCACGAAGCGCCCCTGCCGCCCCGGCCGGGCCGGGCCGGCCGGAGCGTCGTCGCGCTGGCGGCGGAACTCGACGACGAGTGCGAGTTGCTCGTGACGAACGGTGTCCTGCCCGCCGACGTGGTCACCCGCAACCGCCAGGTCGCCGAGGCCGCGCTCCGGCCGTGGACTCCGGCGTTCACGCACGGCGACCTGCAGATCGCGCACGTCTTCGTCGACGGCGACGAGGTCACCGGCATCATCGACTGGTCCGAGGCGGGCCAGGGTGATGCCCTGTACGACCTCGCCACCTTCACGCTCGGACACGAGGAGCACCTCGACGACGTCGTCGCCGGCTATGGCACCGACATCGACCTCGACGTGATCCACGCGTGGTGGTCGTTGCGAAGCCTGCTGGCGGTTCGCTGGCTGATCGAGCACGGCTTCGACCCGTTCGCGCCGGGCTGTGAGGTCGACGTGCTGAGATCCCGGATGCAGTGACCGATACGCGGACATAGAAGTACTGCCATCGAGGACGAGGAGGCGCACATGCGCGTGGGGATGACGGTATTGCCGGAGTATTCCGGGGAATCCGCCCGGAAGATCTGGGCAAGTGTCGAAGAGTACGGGTTCGACCACGGCTGGACTTTCGACCATCTGGGCTGGGACGGGCTGCTCGACGGCCCGTGGTACGGCACGGTGCCGACGCTGACCCTCGCCGCACTGGTCACGTCGCGGCTGGAGATCGGCACGCTTGTGGCCAGCCCGAATTTCCGCCACCCGGTGGCCTTCTCCCGCGACCTGATCGGCCTCGACGAGATCAGCGAAGGGCGTCTCACTCTCGGCGTCGGCGCCGGCGCGACGGGCGGGTACGACGTCGACGTTTTCGGGGCGGGAGCGCCGAAGAGCCGGGTTCGCAGGTTCGGCGAGTTCGTCGAGCTGCTCGATCGGCTCCTGCGCGAGGACCATGTCTCCTTCCAGGGTGACTACTACTCCGCCGTCGACGCTCGTTCGGTGCCCGGGTGCCGGCAGCGGCCGCGGCTGCCGTTCATAGTGGCGGCCAACGGTCCCGGGGCAGCGTCTGTCGCGGCGCGGTACGGGCAGGGGTGGGTGACGATCGGCGGGATGGCGGAGCGGCTCGACGCGTGGTGGGGTCTTGTCTCGGAGGCGAGCGACCGGATGACGGCTGCCCTTGCGACGCACGGACGCGAGGCCGATCCGCAGTTCCGGCGGGTGCTGCAGACCGATGCCGCACCGGTGCTCAGTATCCAGTCGGCCGACTGCTTCGACGATTTTCTGGGCCGGGCCGACGAGCTGGGGTTCACCGATGTCGTCGCCCCGTGGCCGCGTGCGCAGGGTCCCTTCTCCGCGCCGCGGTCGGTGGTCGACCGGATCGCCGCGGACGTTCTTCCCCGGTGGCGGACTTCAGGAAAGGACTGACCGTCACCAACGGTCGGGGCATCACAGCGATGCTCCTGACTGGCAGGCTTCGCCACTCAGGAAACTGCCCCAGAGGTCCAGAAGCCACTTTTTGTTAGGAGTCTTCAGGGCTGCTGGGTGCGCGGGTGCTCGAACGTAACCGCCGTCTCGAAAGCCGCTCGGCGGGTGGCCCGGCGCAGGGCCTTGAGGATGGTTGGGCCCAGGGTGAGGGTCAGGGCGACGGTGATGGCCGCTCGGCCGAGGTCCCAGCCGAGGGAGGTGGCCAGGCAGTACGCGAGGAAGCGGGTCAGGTTGGTGGTGACGTCCGCGTCCGGGTTGAAGGCGACGCTCGACGTCAGTGCGTTCATGAAGGGCCAGCCGGCCAGGTTCATGAGCGTGCCGTAGGCGAAGGCCGCGACGAAGCCGTACGCGGCGAGCATGAGCAGCTCGGCTCGGCCGCGTAGCCGGTCGGGACCCGGTAGCAGGCCCGCGCCCATCGCGAACCAGCCCATGCTGAGCATCTGGAACGGCATCCACGGTCCGACCCCGCCGGTCAGCAGCGCGGACGCGAACATCGTGACCGCCCCGAGCACGAAGCCGAAGCCGGGGCCCAGCACCCTGCCGCTCAGCACCATCAGGAAGAACATCGGCTCGATCCCGGCCGTCCCGGCCCCGATCGGCCGCAACGCCGCCCCCGTCGCCGCCAGCACCCCGAGCATGGCCACGGCCTTCGCCCCGATCCCCGACTCCGAGACCGCCGCACCCACGACCCCGACCAGCAGCACCAGCAGCCCCGCGAACAACCAGGGCGCATCCTGTGCATGGGCGCTGACCTGGGACGTCGGCCCGGAGAAGAGGGGCCAGGTGAAGGCCGCGAGGCCGATGGCGCTGACGAGCGCGAGGGCGGCGACGGAGCGGGGGCCGAGTCGGATGGCGCGGGCTTGAGGGGTCGCGCGGGCTTGGAGGATCGACTGGGGGGTCACGCCTTCGCCTCCCGGTCTGCCGTCGTCTCCCGGCCTTCCGGCTCCCGCTCCGTTGCGCCCACAGCAGCGCGTACCTGGGAGACCGTCAGCCATTTCTGCGGGGCCAGGATCTTCGCCACCTGCGGGGCGAAGGACGGGGACGCCATGACCACCTCGACGGTGGGGCCGTCGGCCACCGGTTCGCCGTCGGCCAGGATCACTACCCGGTGGGCGAGTTCGGCGGCCAGTTCCACGTCATGGGTGGCCAGGATGATGGCGTGGCCCGTGGTTGCCAGGTCCCGTAGGACTGTGACCAGGCGGGACTTGGCCGCGTAGTCGAGGCCGCGGGTCGGCTCGTCCAGGAGGAGGAGTGGGGGGCGGGCCGTGAGGACGAGGGCCAGGGCCAGGGTGAGTCGTTGGCCCTCGGAGAGGTCGCGGGGGTGGGTGTCGTCCGCGATTCCGGGGAGCAGTTCGGAGACGAGGGCGCGGCAGGTGCCCGGTTCCGCGTCCGCGTCGCGGTCCGCGGCCGTGCACTCGGCGGCCACCGTGTCCGCGTACAGCAGGTCGCGAGGCTCCTGCGGTACGAGGCCGACGCGGCGGACGAGTTCAGGGGGCGCCGTCCGGTGCGGTACGGCGCCACCGACCCGTACGGAACCCGACGCCGGCTCGACCAGCCCGACGAGTGCGCTGAGCAGCGTGGACTTTCCGGCCCCGTTGCGGCCCATGAGGGCGATGGTCTCGCCGGGGGCGACGGTCAGGGTGACGTCGTGGAGTGCCTCGATACGGCCTCGGCGGACGGTGAGGTGGTCGACCGCGGCAACTGCGGTTCCCGCCGGGGCAGTTGGTGTGTCGCGCTTGCGGAAGAGGCGGGAGCGGGGTGGTGCGGGGCGGGGTGCGGGCGCAGCCGGAGTCAGGCCTGCGGACTCGTCCTCGTACGCCACCCCCTTCATCCCCTCCAGCCGTTCCCGCAGCGCCCCCGCCCTCCGGCGTGCGTCGCGCACCGTCAGCGGCAGCGGTGACCATCCGGCGAAGCGGCCCAGGGCGACGACCGGTGGGTACACGGGGGAGACGGCCATGACCTCGGACGGCGGGCCCAGCACGAGCGGGGCGCCCGGGGCCGGGAGGAGGGCGACCTGGTCGGCGTACTGGATGACGCGTTCCAGGCGGTGTTCGGCCATGAGGACCGTGGTGCCGAGGTCGTGGACGAGGCGTTGGAGGACGGCGAGGACCTCCTCCGCGGCGGCCGGGTCGAGCGCCGAGGTCGGCTCGTCGAGGACCAGGACCCTGGGGTGCGGGGTGAGGACCGAGCCGATCGCGACGCGCTGCTGCTGGCCGCCGGAGAGGGTGGCGATCGGGCGGTCGCGGAGGTCCGCGAGGCCCAGCAGGTCCAGGGTCTCCTCGACACGGCGGCGCATCACGTCCGGTGCGAGGCCCAACGACTCCATCCCGTACGCGAGTTCGTCCTCGACCGTGTCCGTCACGAAGTGCGCGAGCGGGTCCTGGCCCACCGTGCCGACGACGTCGGCGAGTTCGCGCGGCTTGTGCGTACGGGTGTCCCGGCCGGCCACCGTGACGCGTCCGCGCAGGGTGCCGCCCGTGAAGTGCGGGACCAGACCGCTCACCGCTCCGAGGATCGTCGACTTACCGACTCCGGACGGCCCGACCAGCAGCACCAACTCGCCCTCTGGAACGGTGAGTTCAAGACCCCGTACGGTCGGCTCGGTCGCCCCGTCGTACGTCACGGAGACATCCTCGAAGCGGATCACGACGGCTCCCTGGGGGCGATGAAGGACGGGGCGAGGCCGAGCAGGATCGCGGCGGCCGGCCAGAGGGGGAGGGTGGGGGACGTCAGGGGTACGACGCCGGGGTGCAGGGCGGCGGAGTCGTACGCGGCGTACAGGATCAGCAGCGCCGCGACCCCCGCGCCGGACGCGGCGACCAGCCACGCCCGTACGCCCCACACGTCCGGCCGGTACCGCGTGCGCAGCGAGCGTCGGCCGCCGAGCCGGAGCCCCGCGAGGGCCGCGCCGAGTCCGGCGAGCAGCACGGGCAGGCCGTACGTGCCGCCTTCGGCGGTGAGCAGGCCGTACGTTCCCGCGCAGACGCCGACCAGGCCGCCGAGCGTGAGTACGGCGGTGGTGCGGCGGACGGCGGGCGCCACCTCGGCGCTGCGGCCGTAACCGCGGGCGTCCATCGCCGCCGCGAGCGCGACCGAGCGCTCCAACGCGCCCTCCAGGACCGGGAGTCCGACCTGGAGCAGTCCGCGTATCCCCTTGTCGGGTCGTCCGCGGAGGCGGCGTGCGGCGCGTAGGCGTTGGACGTCCGCGATCAGGTTCGGGGCGAAGGTGAGTGCGACGACCACGGCAACTCCCGCCTCGTACAAGGCGCCCGGGAGGGACTTGAGGAGGCGGGCGGGGTTGGCGAGGGCGTTCGCGGCGCCCACGCAGATGAGGAGCGTGGCCAGTTTCAGGCCGTCGTACAGCGCGAAGACCAGGCCCTCCGCGGTGACCCGGCCGCCGATGCGGATGCCCTGCGCCCAGTCGGGGAGGGGGAGTTCGGGGAGGGTGACGAGAGTGTGGGTGCCGGGGATGGGGGAGCCGAGGAAGACGGCGAAGACGAGGCGGATGGCGAGTACGGCGAGGGCGAGTTTGACGAAGGCGGTGTAGGAGCGGGACCAGGGGGATTGCATGCGGTGGGTGGCTATGACGTAGCCCGTCACCGCTATGAGGAGGCCGAGGAGGAGGGGGTTCGTGGTGCGGGAGGCGGCGGTGGCCAGGCCCAGGGACCAGAGCCACCAGGCGCCCGGGTGCAGGGCGTTCCGTCGTTGGGCCCTGCTTGCCTGCGCACCCGGTGCGGCGGGACGGCTGACCTCGCTCATCGCGTCCACCGTCAGCCGCTGCGCCGCCGACGCGTCTGCCAGACCGCCGCCGCGCCCAGCACGGCAACGGCCCCGATGCCCGCGAGCAGGCCCAGCGACGGGCCCTGGTCGTCGGAGTCGCTCTTGCCGGAGGCGCTCGTATCGCGAGGAGTGGCCGAAGGCGTCGTAGTCGGCTCCGTGGCCGAGATCTGTTCGCCGCAACCCGTACGCGGGTAGCCCGCGATGGCGCACAGCAGGGCGTTCGTGTCGTAGCGGAGCGGCTTCGCGACCGTGGCGAGGGCGTCCGCCGTCGTCGCGTCCTCGGGGACGCGGGCGCAGGCCGTACGCGGACGGGGCGGTGTCTCGCCGGACGGCGCGTCCGCGCTCGTGCCGAAGTCGAGGACCAGGGCGACCCGTTTCGAGCCGTCCCGCGCGGGCGTCTTCGCGCAGATCGTCGCGAACTCCGCGGCCCCGCGCGGCTTCGCGGCGTCCCGGGAGTCCTCGCTCACCGAGAAGCGGAAGCCCTGTACGTCGCCGTCGGAGGGGCTGGCGGTCGACGGGCCCTGGGTCGCGTACACCCAGGTGTCGCCGTCGCGGTCCCAGAAGGACCAGTAGCGATAACCGGCCGCGTGGGCCTGCCCCGACGAGGCGAGCATGGTGATGACGGCGAACAGTGGGGCCAGGACCAGCAGGAACGTACGACGGCGGAGGCGGATCACGGCTGCGGCTGCTTCTTGTTGCGGCTGCTGATCAGGAAGCCGACGCCGATGCCGCCGACCAGGCCGACGCCGACGATCCACCAGACGCTGACGCCGCTGTCCTCGTCCTGGTCCTTCTCCTTGCTGGGGACGGCGGTGTCGGTGGCGGTGGCGTTCGAGCCCGCCGGGCCGGTCGCGCCGAGCTGCTTCACCAGGTCCACGCCGCCGAAGTCGCGCGGGTCGGTACCCGTCGCGTGCGCGGCGAAGATCAGCTGTGCGTACGCGGCCGGGCCGCTCTGCGCCGCCCAGGCGCGGGAGTTCTTCTCCAGCCAGGCGAGCGCCTTCGTGGCGTCGGCGGTCCGGCCCGCGGCGGCGAGCGCGACGACCGCGTCGGCGGTGTTGCCGTGGTCGGGCTGGTCCTCGGCGCCTGCGAGGGCGGACTTCAGGTAGCCGTCCTTGGCGATCGCGTCGGCGAGATACAAGGCACCGTTCGTAGCCGCGTTCTCGCGCGTAAAAGAGTCACCGCGTACGCACTTCTCGGAACCCTTCGTGGTGTCCCCGGCCTCCGTCACCAGCCCCTTCCCCAGCGCGCCGAGCACACCCGCCGCCGTGGCGTCCGCGTTCGCGACGAGCTTGCCCTTCTTGTCGGGCTGGAAGGCGAACGCGCCCCCGCCGTCCTCCTCGCACGGAACGGAGAGCGTGAGCAGGGCGTCGTACGGAGTCTTCTCCTCGTTCGTCAGCTGGTCCTCGGGGTCGCTGTCCGCGGATTCCAGGGCGCTGATCACGACGGAGGTCGAGTTCGCGTCGCTGGCTCCGCCCGGGGCGTACCCCCAGCCGCCGTCCGCGTTCTGCACGGACTTCAGCCACTTCACGGCGGCGCCGGTCACGGCGTCATCGGCGCCCAGCGCCTCCAGGGCCTGCACCGCGGCGGCCGTACTGTTCGTGTCGACCATCGTCTTGGCATCGCACTTCACGCTCACGTCCGCGCGGTACGGCGCGAACGCCCCGCTCTCACACTGCTGCCCGACCAGCCAGTCGACGGCCGACTTCGCGGGCTTCACACCCACGGTGTGCTGGGCGAGTAGCGCGAGCGACTGCCGCCATACGCCGTCGTACGTCGGATCGGCGCTGCCGAACAGCCCGGACGGCAACGCCTTGGACGACGGCGACGGGGAGGGCGACTCGGCGGCGAGGGCGACCGGCGCGCATGCCGCACCGATCACGGCGGTGGCGGCCAGTACCGCGGCGCTACGGCGAACAATCATGATCGGCGAGTGCCTCTCTGAGCTCATCGGCTCTCCCTACAGGGAGCCGGGCAGCCCAGAGCCCCGGGCGGCTCGGCTCCGTATGCCTCGACGGTGCCGGTCACCGGCGATTCCCGGTGACGCGAGCCGGTCACTTCCGCACGAGGCATTCCGGCTCACCGCCCGTTGCTCTGCTCTGATGCGCTGGGCGATTCACGGCTGCGGGTCAGCGCCGGTTTTGCACCGGCTTCCCCCCGTACGAGCGTGATGACGACCTGTTTACTGTACCGGCCCGTAGGGAGACGCTGAGGCCTGGCTATGTGGCGCCGGTTCGGCGACTCCGTACGCTGCTGAGCCAGCCTCCGCCCTCACGCCGCCACATACGTCACCGGATCGCTCCCCGTAACCGCCTCCGCCCGCCCCAGTTTCACCAGTCGCCGCAGATGGGCCTCAGCCTCCGAGACGGCGATGTTCCGTGAGCCGTACGGGATTTGGGCCCAGGGGCGGTTCCACTCCATGCGTTCGGCCAGCTGCCAGGGGGTGAGGGGAGTGGTGAGGAGGGAGAGGAGGTCGGTCAGGCGGGACTCGTGGTGGGTCAGCAGTTCCCGTACGCGGGACGGGGCGTCGGTGAAGGCGTGCTGGTGGGCCGGGAGGACCTCGGCGGGGGCCAGGCGGCCGATGCGTTCGAGGGAGGCGAGGTAGTCGCCGAGGGGGTCCATGACCGTGGCGTCGTCGGGGTCCTCGTACAGGCCGATGTGCGGGGTGATCTCCGGGAGGAGGTGGTCGCCGGAGAACAGGCGGCCCTTGCCGGGGAGTTGGGCCGGGTGGTCCTCCTCCAGGTGGAGGCAGACGTGGCCCGGAGTGTGGCCGGGCGTCCAGATCGCGCGGAGTCGACGGCCCGCGAGGTCGAGGAGTTCGCCGGGGACTATCTCGCGGTCGGGGAGGGCGGGGGAGAGGCCGGGGAGGTTGCGGGGCTGGGCTGTGCGCATGGGCGCCACGTGTTCCTCGGGCGCGCCGGCGGCTGTCAGCTTGTCCGTCATGTACGTGAACCAGCGCTCCGGCCGCGTCCCGCGCGTGCGCCGCACGATCGAGGCGTCCGCCTCGTGCATCGCGACCCAGGCGCCGGAGGCCTCCCGTACCTTGCCGGAGAGTCCGTGGTGGTCGGGGTGGTGGTGGGTGATGACGACCCCGTGGATCTCGGATGCCGAAGTGCCGCACCCGGCAAGGCCGTTGGCCAGTGTCTCCCAGGACTCGGGATCGTCCCAGCCCGTGTCGACCAGGACCGGGCCGCGGTCGGTGTCGAGCACGTACACCAGCGTGTAGCCGAGCGGGTTGTCCGGAATGGGGACCCTGATGGACCGTACGCCCCCGCCATGGTCGGTCACTTGCGTCATCGATTCCCCGTCCATCGATTCCCCATCCTGGTCCTCATCCTGCTCCTCTTCGACATGGCCATTGCTCATGGTAACTAGAACTGGTATCAGTTCCTCGTACGCATCTGAAACAGCGTCAGAAAGTGTCAGTACCTGAGATCAGTAACTGAGATCAGCAACTGGGATCGCCCGGCTCCGCAGGAGGCAGTCGCTCATGACCGAGCTCGTGGAACACGGACAGCTGTTCATCGGCGGGGAGTTGACGGACCCCCTGGGCCAGGACGTCATCGAGGTGGTCTCGCCGCACACGGAAGAGGTCATCGGGAGGGTGCCGCACGCCTCGGCGGCCGATGTGGACCGGGCGGTCGCGGCGGCGCGTACGGCGTTCGACGAGGGGCCCTGGCCTCGTATGACCCTTGACGAGCGGATCGAGGTCATCAGCAGGATCAAGGACGCGTTCGCCGTACGGCACGAGGAGATCGCCCGCGTCATCTCCTCCGAGAACGGCACTCCGTACACCTCCTCCGTGATGGTGCAGGCGCTCGCCTCGATGATGGTGTGGGACGCGGCGATCACCACCGCGCGCGGCTTCACGTACGAGGAGCAGCGCGACGGCGTGCTCGGGAAGATCCTGGTGCGGCGCGAACCCGTCGGTGTGGTCGCGGCCGTCGTGCCGTGGAACGTGCCGCAGTTCACGGCCGCCGCCAAACTCGCGCCCGCGCTGCTCGCGGGCTGCACCGCGATCCTGAAGGTGTCGCCCGAAACCCCGCTCGACGCCTATTTGTTGGCGGAGATCGCGGCCGAGGCCGGGCTGCCGGAGGGTGTGCTGTCGATCCTGCCCGCCGACCGTGAGGTGAGTGAGTACCTGGTCGGGCATCCGGGGGTCGACAAGGTGTCCTTCACCGGGTCGGTCGGCGCCGGAAAGCGGGTCATGGAGGTCTGCTCGCGCAACCTCACCCGCGTCACTCTCGAACTGGGCGGTAAGTCGGCCGCGGTGATCCTGCCGGACGCCGACGCCCAGACGGCGGTGGGCGGCATCGCGCCCTTCGCGTGGATGATCAACGGGCAGGCGTGCGTCGCCCAGACCCGCATCCTCGTGCCGCGCTCCCGCTACGACGAGTTCGCCGAGGCCTTCGCCGCCGTCGCGGGCGCGCTGAAGATCGGCGATCCGCTCGACCCGGCCACCGAACTCGGCCCGCTGGTCGCCCGGCGTCAGCAGCAGCGTTCCCTCGACTACATCCGCATCGGCCAGGAGGAGGGCGCCAAGATCCTCACCGGTGGCGGGCGTCCGGCCGGCTTCGACAAGGGCTGGTACGTCGAGCCGACGCTCTTCGGCGACGTCGACAATTCCATGCGGATCGCTCGCGAGGAGATCTTCGGGCCGGTCATCTGCCTCATCCCGTACGGCGACGAGAGCGAGGCTGTGAAGATCGCGAACGACTCGGAGTACGGGCTGAGCGGCAGCGTGTGGACCGCGGACGTCGAGCGCGGCATCGAGGTCGCGCGTCAGGTCCGTACAGGCACGTACTCCGTCAACACCTTCAGCCTCGACATGCTCGGCCCGTTCGGCGGCTACAAGAACTCCGGTCTTGGGCGGGAGTTCGGGCCCGAGGGGTACGGCGAGTACTTCGAGCACAAGATGATCCACCTGCCCAACGGCTACGAGGGTGAGGCCTAGAAGATGGGTGATCGCTGGCACATCGAGGTCGACCGCTCGGTCTGCATCGGCTCGTCCCAGTGCGTCAACCAGGCACCCCACGCCTTCCACCTCGACTCCGCCCGCCAGTCCCACCCCCTGGACCCGGACACGGACGCCAACGAGAAGGTCCTGGAGGCGGCGGAGGGCTGCCCGGTGGAGGCGATCATGATCAGCCTGGTGGGCTCGGGGGAGCCGGTGTTTCCGCCGGAGGAGTAGCAGTCCTGCGCCTCGGTGGGCTCCGCTCAGTCGGAGGGTGACGTCAGGTCGATCAGGCGGCACACCGTCTCGATGTCGATCTTGACCTGGGCGATGGAGGCGCGGCCCGAGAGCCAGGTGATGAGGGCCGAGTGCCAGGTGTGGCCGATCACGCGGACCGCGGAGAGCTGGTCGGGGGTGGGGTCGTCCAGGCCCATGGCGTCCAGGATGATCATGGTGGTCTGGCGGGAGACCTGGTCCACCTCCGGGCTGACGCTGCGGTCCGCGAACGTCAGGGCGCGGACCATGGCGTCGGCGAGGTGCGGCTCGCGCTGGAGGGCGCGGAAGGCGCGCATCAGGGTCTCGGCGACGCGTTCCGCCGCCGTGTCGCCGGCCGGGGGCTTCTTGCGGAGGGTGCCGTGCATGTGGGCGAGCTGGTCCTGCATCGTGGCGACCAGCAGGTGGATCTTCGACGGGAAGTAGCGGTAGAGAGTGCCCAAGGCGACCTGCGAGGACTCCGCGACCTCGCGCATCTGCACCGCGTCGAAACCGCCCCGGCTGGCCAGCTGCGCGCTCGCGTGCAGGATGCGCCGCCGCCGCGCCTCCTGCCGCTCGGTGAGCGGCGGCGAGTCCGACTGGACCGTTCGTACCGCCGAACTCGTCGTCGCTTGCGCGCTCTTCGGCTGCGCGGTCTTCGGTTGTGCGTTCTTCGGCAGCGCAGTCTTCGCCGGTGGGTTGGCTTCCGCTGGCATGTGTCCCGTTCCGTGACGTTCGTGCAGAGGGTCGGTGGGGGGTGGGGTGAGCGACAGCAGATTAGGGCCTCGTCGTGGCGTGAATCACCCCATCCACCGCTCACAGGAGGACTACCTGCCGGTAGATTCAGTGCTCCCTGAACGATCAACTCTGAAACTTGTTCTAGATTACCGTCCCGAAGTAATCTCGCGGGAAACTGCTGGAAGAAAGGGGCCCGGAGTGACCGCTGAGGCCAGGGAGGCGGGTCCCGAGGAGGGCTCGGCCGCCGACGGCGACCGACCGTTGCGCATCGCGCTCCTCACCTACAAAGGGAACCCGTTCTGCGGCGGCCAGGGCGTCTACGTACGGCACCTCTCGCGCGAGCTCGCCCGCCTCGGTCACCGGATCGAGGTCATCGGCGCCCAGCCGTACCCCGTACTCGACGCGGACGTACTCGACGCGGGTGAGGGCCCGGGCAGGCTCTCCCTCACCGAGCTGCCCAGCCTCGACCTGTACCGCCCCGAGGACCCCTTTCGCACCCCGAAGCCCGGCGAGTTCCGCGACTGGATCGACGCCCTCGAGGTCGGCACGATGTGGACCGGCGGCTTCCCCGAGCCGCTGACCTTCTCGCTGCGCGCCCGGCGCCATCTCCGCGCCCGCCGCGGCGAGTTCGACATCGTGCACGACAACCAGACACTTGGCTACGGCCTGTTGGGCGACATCGGCGCGCCGCTCGTCACGACGATCCACCACCCCATCACCGTGGACCGCCAGTTGGAGCTGGACGCGGCGAACGGCTGGCGCGAGCGGGCCTCCAAACGCCGCTGGTACGCCTTCACCCGCATGCAGAAGCGCGTCGCGCGCCGCCTCCCGTCCGTCCTCACCGTCTCCGGTACGTCACGCCAGGAGATCGTCGACCAGCTCGGCGTACGCGACGAACGTATCCACGTCGTGCACATCGGCGCCGACACCGACCTCTTCTCGCCGGATCCGTCCGTGCCGCAGGTGCCGGGGCGGATCGTCACGACCTCCAGTGCGGACGTGCCGCTGAAGGGACTCGTCTTCCTCGTCGAGGCGCTCGCGAAGGTGCGCACCGAGCACCCCGCCGCCCACCTCGTCGTCGTCGGCAGGCGTGCCGAGGACGGACCGGTCGCCCAGGCCATCGAGCGGTACGGGCTCGAAGGCGCCGTCGAGTTCGTGAAGGGGATCTCGGACGAGGAACTGGTCGACCTCGTACGGTCCGCCGAGGCCGCCTGCGTGCCCTCCCTGTACGAGGGCTTCTCGCTGCCCGCCGCGGAGGCGATGGCGACGGGCACGCCGCTCGTCGCCACCACCGGCGGAGCCATCCCGGAGGTCGCCGGACCTGACGGCAAGACCTGCCTGGCCGTCCCGCCGGGCGATCCCGGGGCGCTGGCCGCCTCCCTGAGCAGGCTCCTCTCGGATCCCTCGCTGCGTGCGCGGCTCGGAACCGCCGGGCGTGCGCGGGTCCTTGAGCGGTTCACCTGGGCGCGGGCGGCCGAGGGAACGGTGGCGCGGTACCGCGAGGCGATCGCCGACGCCGGGGCAGCCCCGCGGCCCGCCGCCGTAAGCGCTGTTGAAGCCGCAGCCGTCGAAGAAGCAGCCGCAGAAGTAGTCGTAACCGATCGCGAAAGCAGGGCCACGTGCTGACCGTCGACTTCTCCCGGTTCCCGCTCGCCCCGGGCGACCGCGTACTGGACCTCGGGTGCGGAGCCGGCCGGCACGCCTTCGAGTGCTACCGGCGCGGGGCGCACGTCGTGGCGCTGGACCAGAACGGCGAGGAGATCCGCGAGGTCGCCACATGGTTCGCCGCGATGAAGGAGGCGGGGGAGGCGCCGGAGGGCGCGAGCGCCGTCGCCATGGAGGGCAACGCGCTTCAACTCCCGTTCCCCGACGAGTCGTTCGACGTCGTGATCATCTCCGAGGTCATGGAGCACATACCCGATGACAAGGGCGTGCTCGCGGAGATGGTGCGCGTGCTGAAGCCGGGCGGGCGGATCGCCGTCACGGTCCCGCGTTACGGGCCCGAGAAGGTGTGCTGGGCGCTGTCCGACGCGTATCACGAGGTCGAGGGCGGACACATCCGCATCTACAAGGCCGACCAACTGCTCGGCAGAATGCGCGAGGCGGGGCTGAAGCCGTACGGCACGCATCACGCCCACGCGCTGCACTCGCCGTACTGGTGGCTGAAGTGCGCGTTCGGCGTCGACAACGACAAGGCGCTGCCGGTGCGGGCGTATCACAAGCTTCTGGTCTGGGACATCATGAAGAAGCCGCTGGCCACGCGGGTCGCCGAGCAGGCGCTGAACCCGCTGATGGGCAAGAGCTTCGTGGCGTACGCGACCAAGCCGCATCTGCCGGTCGAGGCCGCTTCGACCGACGCCTCGGTGGACGCTTCGTGACGACGCCCCGTACAGAACACCTCGTCCTGACCGGGGTGCTCACCGCGGAGCAGGCCGCCCAGACGGTGCGGGGCATGCTCGCCGTGCAGCGAGCGGACGGCGCCATACCGTGGTTCCGCGGGCACCACCTCGACCCGTGGGACCACACCGAGGCCGCGATGGCGCTGGACGCGGCGGGCGAGCACGAGGCCGCCGAGCGGGCGTACGACTGGCTGGCCCGGCATCAGAACGAGGACGGTTCCTGGTACGCGGCGTACGCCGACGGGGACGCCGCCGACGTCACCGACCGCGGCCGGGAGACCAACTTCTGCGCGTACGTCGCCGTCGGCGTCTGGCACCACTACCTGGCGACCGGCGACGACACCTTCCTGGACCGGATGTGGCCCACCGTCTACTCGGCCATGGAGTTCGTCCTGCGACTCCAGCTGCCGGGCGGGCAGATCAGCTGGCGGTGCGAGGACGACGGGAGCGGAGCCGACGATGCGCTGCTGACCGGGAGTTCGTCCGTCCACCACGCCCTGCGCTGCGCGCTCGCGATCGCCGAGGAGCGGGAAGAGGCGCAGCCGGACTGGGAGTTGGCGGTGGGGGCGCTGCGGCATGCGATACGGCGGCATCCCGAGCGGTTCCTCGACAAGAGCCGCTACTCCATGGACTGGTACTACCCCGTGCTGGGCGGAGCGCTCACCGGGGCCGAGGCGAAGGAACGCATCGAGCGGGACTGGGATCGCTTCGTGGTGCCGGAAGCCGGCGTACGGTGCGTCGTCCCCAACCCGTGGGTGACGGGCGGCGAGTCCGCCGAACTCGCCCTGGCGCTCTGGGTCGTGGGCGAGTCCGACCGGGCCCTGGAGATCCTCCAGTCCATCCAGCACCTGCGCGACCCGAAGACCGGCCTGTACTGGACGGGCTA
Organism: Streptomyces flaveus; assembly: GCF_014647675.1. Classification (GTDB taxonomy): domain Bacteria; phylum Actinomycetota; class Actinomycetes; order Streptomycetales; family Streptomycetaceae; genus Streptomyces; species Streptomyces flaveus. Next base: position 42,890 of record NZ_BMPQ01000003.1, read on the forward strand.
CGTCTTCGAGGACGGGGCGGTCTGGCCCGAGGAGCTGACGGCCTGGACGGCGGGCTCGCTGCTGCTCGCCGTGGCCGCACTGGGTGGGGACGAGGCGACGTGCGCGGTGTTCAGCGGGGAGCGGCTGCCGTGGGGGCTGGACGCCGACTGTTGCTCGTAACGCCTCAGTGATGGCGGTACATGCGGTTGGCGATCACGTGACCCACGAAGAGGTACACGATGGCGGCCAGCCCGTACCCGGCGACGACCCGGGCCCAGTCCTCGTCGAAGGTGAACAGGTCGTAGGACCAGCCGGCGAGCCAGCGGGCCGCATCCTGGATGAACTGCACGAAGTCGTTCGCTCGGTTCGCGTCCAGTAGGTACATCAGGATCCACAGGCCGAGGATCGCCGCCATGATGTCGGCGACGATCGCGATGGCTCTGCCTGCCTGGTTGCTGCGAGATCGAGAGGGCATGCTCATCGATTGCCCCTTGAATTCTGAATGAAACCGCCCAGGGGTTCGATTCGCCTTACGTCGAGGCCTCGTTGAGCTCCGCCAGGACTTGGAGGGTGTGACGGTCGGGGGACAGGACCAGCAGGTCGGTCACCGGGCCCTTGCGCCACAACTCCAGGCGTTCCGCGATCCGTTCGCGGGGACCGACCAGGGAGATCTCGTCCGCGAAGGCGTCCGGTACGGCGAGGACCGCCTCCTCCCGGCGGCCCTCCAGGAACAGGCGCTGGATCCGCCGCGCCTCCTCCTCATATCCCATACGCGCCATCAGGTCGGCGTGGAAGTTGTGCTTTGCGTGGCCCATGCCGCCGATGTAGAAGCCGAGCATCGTCTTTACGGGGAGCAGGCCTTCCGACACGTCGTCGCAGACTCTGGCCTGGGCCATGGGGGCGATCAGGAAGTCGTCGCGTACGTCCGTCAGGGACGCCTCGTACACGTCGGGGCGCAGGGGAGACCAGTACAACGGGAGCCAGCCGTCCGCGATCCGAGTCGTCTGCGCGATGTTCTTCGGGCCCTCCGCGCCCAGGAGGATGGGGAGTTCGGGGCGCAGGGGGTGGGTGATGGGCTTGAGGGGTTTGCCCAGGCCTGTGGCGTCCGGGCCTTGGTACGGGTGGGTGTGAAAGCGGCCGTTCAGCTCAACGGGGGCCTCGCGGCTCAGGACTTGGCGTACGACATCGACGTACTCCCGCGTCGCTGTGAGCGGTGACTTCGGGAACGGGCGGCCGTACCAGCCCTCCACGACCTGCGGGCCCGAAAGGCCGAGGCCGAGCATCATGCGGCCGCCCGAGAGGTGGTCGAGGGTGAGCGCGTGCATGGCGGTCGTCGTGGGGGAGCGGGCGGCCATCTGCGCCACGGCCGTGCCCAGTTTGATACGGGACGTGTGCGCCGCGAGCCAGGTCAGCGGGGTGAAGACGTCGGAGCCCCAGGACTCGGCGGTCCACACGGAGTCGTAGCCGAGGCGTTCCGCCTCCTGCGCCAGCGGGACGTGGTCCGGGTTGGGGCCGCGTCCCCAGTAGCCGAGTGCGAGGCCGAGTCGCATGTCTGCCCCTTTCTGACGGAGCGTCAGCCAAGACGGTGACTGTACGACAACGGCCCCCCGCTCGGAAGAGCGAAGGGCCGTAAGCCGTGAGTCGTGCGCGGGAGCGGGCGGGTCAGCCGCGCTGGATTCCGCTGGTGTCCTGCAGTACGCCTCGACGGCCGTCCTGTGTCTGGGCCACCAGGCCGGGGCCGCGCTGCTCGACGGCCAAGTACCAGGTACCGGGCGCCAGTTCGGCGATCGGCGTCGGCGAGCCGTCCTCCCCGTACAGCGGACGCGGCTGCGGCACCGCGAACCAGAACGGCGAGAAGTCCGCGGCGGGCGGTTGCTGGTGCTGTGCCTGCGGGGCCTGGGCCTGCTGCGGCTGGGGAGCCTGTGCCTGCTGCGGATGGGGCTGCTGCTGACCGGGCTGCGGGCCCTGCGCGCCGAACGGCTGCCCCTGCTGCGGCTGACCGGGCTGACCGCCGAACGGCTGGCCCGGCTGCTGCTGGGCGCCCGGGTAGCCGTAACCGCCCTGCGGCTGGGCGCCGTAGGGCTGGGGGGCGGCAGGCTTGGGGGCGGGGAGGAGGGGGCCCTTCAGCGCGGGCACCAGCGGAGCTGCGATCGCGGCGGCGGCGAGGATGAGGGCGGCGACCAGGCTGAGGATGAGGCCGGTTCCGGCGCTGATGGTGCTGAGCCCACCGTTATTGTCGAAGCCGCCGGCCGGGTCGAAGACGTTCCCGAGCGCACTCCATGCGGCGAACACCGTGAAGGCGATGCCGAACTGGCCGAGGTCGAGACCGGCGACTTTCGGCACCTGCGGCAGGCCATGGGCGACGACGATCAGCGCGGCGCCGATGATGCCGGCCAGGGTGACGCTCATGAGGAGCGGGCCACTGCCCCAGGCGCTCGGGATGTCGGCGCCTTCGCCGGCCCCTTCGACGGAGTAGATCTCGAGGAACGACGCGATGAACAGCAACACCGCTGCTCCGATCACCACGCCGTCGCCTCGAGTGAGAGAGCGGATATTCACTTCGTGTCCTTCATCAGTCGTCGTCTCGTCTCCGGTGGAGGCGTCGCTGTCACCATGTCGCCGTATGGCCGCGGTGTGAAGCGCGGGAGTGGCCCCTCATCGTAGGGACGACACTATCGTCCGACCGCGAGGGGTGGGTGTCCGGATCCGTTCGCAGATCATTACCCCCGCAGGAAACTCACGATTCCCGCAGAGATCCCACGCGCCGCCTTCTGCCTCCACGTGCCGCTGGTCAGCAGTGCCGCGTCCTTGCTGTCGCGCATGTTGCCGCACTCGAGGAACACCTTGGGAACCGTTGACAGATTGAGACCGCCGAGATCCGTGCGTACGTCGAGGCCGGTGCCGTCGCCGATGTAGTTCGAGGGTGCGCTGCCGGTGGCGCTGACGAAGTTGCCGGCGATGCGCTCGCCGAGTTCGCGGGACGGGGCGACGATCGGGCGGGTGTCGGCTTCGCCCTCGTTCACGGCGCCCGGCAGGATCACGTGGAAGCCGCGGTTTCCGGCGCCCGAGCCGTCCGCGTGGATGGAGACCACGGCGTCCGCCTTCGCCTTGTTGCCGATGCGGGCGCGCTCGTCGACGCACGGGCCCCAGGGGCGGTCGCCGTCCTGCGTGAACTTGACTGTGGCGCCCTGCTTTTCGAGCAGTGTGCGGATGCGGTGGGAGAGGTCGAGGGTGAAGCGGGCTTCCGTATAGCCGTCGTTGGTGGACGTACCCGTCGTGTCGCATTCCTTGGAGTTCGTACCGATGTCGACTTGGCGGTTGATCTCGGCGGTGTGGCGGAAGTTGCCCGGGTTGTGACCCGGGTCGATCACGACGACCTTGCCCTTGAGAGGGCCGGAAGCGGCGGGGCGTGAGGTCGAGGAGTTGGAGGGGGAGGGGGACTTGCCGGGCTCCTTGGCGTCGGCGTCGTCCGTCCCGGTGGTGGGTGAGGAGGACGTGTCCGATGCGGACGTATCCGGCGACGGCGACGACTGCGCCACCGATCCGTCCGAGCCGCCCCCGCCCGAGTCCCCCACCGCCTGCCACACCAGCCACCCCACCAACGCGCCCGGTACGAGCGCGGCAACAGCGATGGTCAGGGGTCCGCGCCGGGAACGGCGCGGCGGGCGGGGAGGATCGAAGTCCGGACCTACATACGACACGGCAGCCACCTTACGGGGCTGCCGCCGGGCGCCGTCAGATCCCCGTGCTCGTCCGCCGGAGGACCCGCAGCGAGTCGGTGGCCGAGACCTCGGTGAATGCGCCGGAGGCGAGGGCGCGGAGGTACACGCGGTACGGGGCCTGGCCGGTGAACTCGTCCTCCGGGTCGGGGAAGACGTCGTGGATCAGGAGGAGGCCGCCCTCGGCGAGGTGCGGGGCCCAGCCCTCGTAGTCAGCGGTCGCGTGTTCGTCGGTGTGGCCGCCGTCGATGAAGACGAGGCCGAGGGGTGTTCGCCAGAAGGCCGCGATCTGGGGTGAGCGGCCGACCATCGCGACCACGTGGTCCTCCAGGCCGGCCTTGTGGAGGGTGCGGCGGAAGGTGGGGAGCGTGTCCATCCGGCCGAGTTCCGGGTCGACCGTCTCCGGGTCGTGGTACTCCCAGCCGGGCTGCTGCTCCTCGCTGCCGCGGTGGTGGTCGATGGTGATCGCGGTGACGCCGGTCTCGCGGGCGGCGGCTGCGAGCAGGATGGTGGAGCGTCCGCAGTACGTGCCGACTTCCAGGAGGGGGAGGCCGAGTGTGCCCGCTTCTGCTGCGGCGGCGTACAGAGCGAGGCCCTCGCGGGTGGGCATGAAGCCCTTGGCCCGCTCGAAGGCGGCGAGGGTCTCGGGCTTGGGGGCCGCGGGCATGAGGATCCTCCTGATTGTGCGTGGGCGGCGGCCAGCCGGGGAGGGGGAGGCTGTTTCTGGAAAATGTGACAGGTGACCCCCGAAGTGTCACATTCGCGGTGGACACATGTCGCCCCGTGCCCGGGCGGCCCGCGCAGAGGGCGGGGCGTCCCTTCAGGGGCGAGCGGCTGTATCCATGGTCGGATCCGCCGCGCGGGCGTGCTCGGCCACAGCCGGCTCGTGGCTTTCGTGCGGCCCTTTCCCGCGGAGCGGTTGGTGCTCAGCTACAGCCGACCCGCGGCTTTTCAACCGCCCTTCCCGCGGAGCGCGTGGCAGCAGCAGTGCGAACAGCAGCCCCACCGCCACAGCCCCGGCTGCGATCAAGAACGACACCCTGAACCCGTGCATCGTGGGAACCGCGACCCCGTTCACCTGGTTCGCCGTGTTCGCCAGCACCATTCCGATCACGGCACTCGACACCGACGTACCGATCGAGCGCATCAACGTGTTGAGGCCGTTCGCCGCTCCCGTCTCGGACGGGTCGACGGCGCCGATGATCAGTGCGGGCAGCGAGGAGTACGCGAGGCCGATGCCCGCGCCCAGGACCACCGCGATGACCACCGTCTGCCAGGCCGCGCTCATCAGGCCGAGGCCGGCGCCGTAGCCGACCGCGATGATCAGCATGCCGATCATGAGCGTGGTCCTAGGGCCGTACTTGGCGGACAGGCGCCCGTACACCGGAGCCGTGAACATCATCGTCAGGCCGAGCGGTGCCACGCACAGGCCGGCTACGACCATCGACTGGCCGAGGCCGTAGCCGGTCGTCGTGGGTAGCTGGAGCAGTTGGGGGAGGACCAGGGATACGGCGTAGAAGGCTACGCCGACCATGATCGAGGCGAGGTTGGTGAAGAGCACGGGGCGGCGGGCTGTGGTGCGCAGGTCCACGAGGGGGGCCTGGACGCGGAGTTCCATCACGCCCCACAGGAAGAGGACGACCGCCGCCGCTGCGAACAGTCCGAGCGTCGTGCCCGAACTCCAGCCCCAGTCGCTGCCCTTCGTGATCGGCAGGAGGAAGAGGACCAGGCCCGCGGAGAGGCCGAGTGCGCCCAGTACGTCGAAGGTGCCCTTTGCGCGCAGCGGGGACTCCGGTACGAAGGCGAGGGTGAGGAGGATGGAGAGGGTGCCGAGGGCCGCCGAGCCGAAGAACAGCGCGTGCCAGTCGGCGTTCTGTGCGACCAGGGCGGCCAGGGGCAGTGCCAGTCCGCCGCCTACGCCGATCGACGAGCTCATCAGGGCCATCGCCGAGCCGAGCTTCTCGCGCGGGAGCGCGTCGCGCATCAGGCCGATGCCGAGCGGGATGGCGCCCATCGCGAAGCCCTGGAGGGCGCGGCCGATGATCATCACCAGCAGTTCGCTGGTTGAAGCGGCGATCAGCGAACCCGCCACCATCACGGCCAGGCTCGTCAGCAGCATCCGCCGCTTGCCGTAGAGGTCGCCCAGGCGGCCCATGATCGGGGTGGCCACGGCGCCGGCGAGCAGGGTCGAGGTCATGACCCAGGTGGCGTTGCCGGGCGAGGTGTTCAGCAGCTCCGGCAGGTCCTTGATGAGCGGCACGAGCAGGGTCTGCATCACCGCGACAACGATGCCCGCGAAGGCCAGTACCGGGACGATTCCGGCGCCGGTGCCGGCGCCTGCCCCGATCGGCCTCCGTGTGGGGCCTTGGTCCGTCGTTGTCTGGGTCTCGGGCATCGGGTTGGGCCTCCGGGGACGTGAGTGCGGTACGTGCATGGTGAACCCCGTGCGCCAAGGCAACTATTCCGTTGCTTCGGGTCCCTAACGAATTCTTGACCATCTGACCCGGCGTCAGTATCCGGGCAGTGTCTGACCTTCCATCGGATTGGAACGTGTTCTACTCTTTCGCCGACCTTGGGGAGGCGAGGCCTGTATGGGCATCGGGATCACGCGTGAACAGCGGGAGTTGGCCGAAGCCGTGCGCGGGTGGATCGCGCGTGCGGTGCCGCCCGAAGAAGTGCGCAAACTCCTCGATTCGCCCGGCGAGGGCAGACCTCCGTACTGGGACGGGCTCGCCGCGCAGGGGCTGCTCGGTGTGCATCTGCCCGAGGCGTACGGCGGTGGAGGCGGCGATCTCCTCGATCTGGCCGTCGTGGTGGAGGAGGCCGCGCGGGCCGCGCTGCCGGGGCCGTACGTCCCGAGCCTGATCGCTTCGCTCGTGCTCGTCCGCGCGGGCGCGGACGAGTTGGTGCGGGCGCTGGCCTCGGGGGAGCGGGTGGCGGCTGTCGCGTTCGGGGCGGGGTCGCTGACCGCTGTCTCGTGTGAGGGGGGCGGGTATCTCCTCGACGGGACCGCCCCGCCCGTGCTGTCCGGGGCCGACGCCGACCTGCTGATCCTGACCGCCTCGGACAGCGCAAGCGGTCCGGTGTGGTTGGCCGTCGATGCCGCCGACCTGGTCGTACGGGCGCACGAGAGCGCCGACCCTACGCGCGCGACCGCCGAGGTCCGGGCGGACGGGGTGCGCGTCCCCGCCGAGCGCGTGCTCCCCGTCGAGGCCGTCGACTCCGCGCTGGTGCGAGACCTGGCCGCCGTCGTTCTCGCCGCGGACGCCTGCGGCACCGCCGCCTGGGCGTTGCACACCGCCTCCGAATACGCCAAGGTCCGTGAGCAGTTCGGGCAGCCCATCGGGCGTTTCCAGGGCGTGAAGCATCTGTGCGCCGACATGCTGGTACGGGTCGAACGGGCCCGGGCGCTCACCTGGGACGCGGCACGGGCGGTTCAAGAACCGGACGACGTACGGGAGTTGGTGGTTGCCCTTGCCGCCGCCGATGCCCTGGACGCCGCGTACTCCTGCGCCAAGGACTGCATCCAGGTCCTCGGCGGGATCGGGTTCACCTGGGAGCACGACGCCCATCTGTATCTGCGGCGGGCGGTGGTGGCGCGGCAGCTGTTCGGCACCGGTGACGCACACCGGCTGCGTGCCGTGCGGCTCGCGGAGGGCGGCGTACGGAGGGAGTTGCGGCTGGATCTGCCGGAGGAGGCAGCGGCCTACCGTGCTCAGGCCCGGGCGGTCGTCGAGCGCGTGCGAGGGCTCGAACCGGCCGCCGTACGAAGGGAGTTGGCGCCCACCGGATATGCCGCCCCGCATCTGCCCGCCCCGTACGGACTCGGCGCCGGGCCCGTCCAACAGCTCGCCACACAGGAGGAGTTGGCAGCGGCGGGCGTACGGCTGAGTGATCTGGGGATCGCCACCTGGGTCGTACCGTCACTCATCGCGTACGGGACGCGGGAGCAGCAGGAGCGGTATCTGCTGCCGACGCTGTGCGGGGACGTGCTGTGGTGCCAGCTGTTCTCGGAACCCGGCGCCGGGTCCGACCTCGCCTCGCTGCGGACGCGCGCCGAGCGGATGGAGGACGGGTGTTGGCGGGTCAACGGGCAGAAGGTGTGGACGAGTTCGGCCCGCTGGGCGGACTACGGGATCCTCCTCGCCCGTACGAACCCGGAAGCGCCCAAGCACAAGGGGCTCACGTACTTCGTCGTCGACATGAAGAACACGGAGGGTATCGATGTCCGCCCGCTGAAGGAGATCACCGGCGAATCCCTCTTCAACGAGGTCTACTTCGACGATGCCCTGCTTCCCGCGGACGCGGTGGTCGGTTCCGTCGACGACGGCTGGAAGGTCGCCCGCAACACCCTCGGCAACGAACGCGTCCACATGGCCGACCAGTTGACCTTCGGCACCGGTATCGAGGCGCTCCTGGCCAGGGACTTGGACGATGCCGTACGGCTCCGGCTCAGCGCCCTGATCACGGAGGCGCACACGCTGGCCTGTATAGGCCTCCGTACGACCATGCAGCAGGTGTCGGGCCTCGAGCCGGGCGCGGGAGCTTCCGTACGCAAGCTCATGCAGACGGTGCACCAGCAGAAGGTCGCCGAACTCGCCCTCGAACTCCTCGGCCCGGAGGGCGCGTTGTGCGAGGGACCGGGGGAGCGGGCCGTACACAGCTTCCTGCTCTCCCGGTGCCTCACCATCGCCGGCGGCACGACACAGGTACAGCTGAACGTGGTCGCTGAGCGGATTCTCGGACTGCCGCGGGACTGACGTTTCTCCGTTGTACGGACTCGCCGCGCCCGATGTTTTCCGTAATGGAAAGTCGCGTCTTGCCGTGCTGGAAACACACGGCTAGTCTTTCCGTTATGGAAACCAACGGAGGCGTCGTCCGCCCGACCCCGGAGCAGGCCCGCGCCGCGCTCGCCGACACCGAGCAGGTCCGGGCGTCCGCCGCCGCTCTGTCCGCCACCCCGTGGCCGCGTTGGTTCGTCACCGCACACGCGCTGTACATCGCTGCCTTCCCGCCGGTCTACGGGGGCATGGTGGCAAGCCCCGAGTGGCTGCTGCCCAATCTGGCCTGGGGCGTCCTCATGGCGGTGATGACCGCGGCTTTCTTCGTGCTGTTCGGGGTCGCCGCCGCGAACTGGCGCAAGGCGACCGGCGTGGCGCTGCGCCTGGACGTATTGCCCAAGCGTGCCGTCGTGCCGCTCATGATCGGGCTGCCCGCGCTGTTGGTGGGCTCGCCCCTCGTCTTCCGCCTCACCGGTGAGCCGCTGTGGCTGTTCGCCGCTTCCGTCGTCGGCGTCGCGGTGTCGATCGGCTTCCACCTCGCCTTCGTACGCCTGCACCGGAAAGCCTCGTGAACAACGCCGTCACCGACCCCATGGACGGTTTCGACACCACCATCCATGCCCCCAACCGGCTGCGCATCTGCGCCCTGCTCGACACCGCCGGCGAGGCCGAGTTCGCTGTGGTCCAGCGGCAGCTCGACGTCTCCGCCTCGGTGCTGAGCAAGCACGTCACCGTGCTGATGGAGGCCGGCTATGTCGAACAGCGCAAGGCCGTCCGTGACACCCGCCAACGCGTATGGCTACGCCTGACCCGCCAGGGACGCGATGCCTATCAGGCCCATCTCGCCGCCCTGCGCGCCATCGTCGGGCCGTAGGGCTTCTGCCGCGTCTGCGCACGGTCGTCGTACAGTCCGGAGCCGGTGGGGTGAGGCGGTTACCGGGGCGGCGGCGGTGCCGTGCTGTCGCGTACCACCAGTCGTGTCGGGACGAGCGTGGTGCCGTGTTCGGTTTCGTCGTGCCGCATCTGCCGCAGCACCCCTTCCACGCACAGCCGCCCCACCTCGGCGAAGTCCTGGTGAACGGTGGTCAAGGGAGGCAGAAAGGACCCGGCCTCGGCGATGTCGTCGAAGCCGATGACGCTGACGTCCTCCGGTACCTTCCGGCCCTGTTCGTGCAGGGCACGCAGCAGGCCGAGCGCCATCTGGTCGTTGGCGGCGAAGATCGCCGTGCAGTCCTTCTGGCGGGCCAGTTCGAGCCCGGCGCGGTAGCCGGACTCGGCCGACCAGTCGCCCCGTACGAGAGGCGGGGTGGGGCGTCCGGCCTCGGTGAGTTCGGTGCGCCAGGCCTGGGCGCGGCGCTCCGCCGCGTACGACTCCTCGGGGCCGGCCAGGTGCCAGACCGTGTAGTGGCCGAGGTCCAGGAGGTGGCGTACGGCGGTGCGGCTGCCGCCTGCCTGGTCGCTGTCGACCACGGTGTAGCGGTCGTCGGCGTCCGAGTCGGCCACGACGATGTGGACGTGCGGTGGCAGGGAGAGGGTCACCGCGTCCAGCAGGTGCACCTCCAGGATGACGATGACGGCGTCGACGGCCAGTTCCCCCAGGCGGGAGAACGCGCCGCGGACCTCGTTCTGGGTGGGGAGGGCCACGGGCAGGAGTGTGACGGCGTAGCCCTCGTGGGCCGCGGAGGTGGCGATCGCCTCCAGGGTGCGGACGTTGCCCGTGGTGGCCAGGCCGAAGGTGATGACCCCTATGGTGCGGAACTCGCCGCGTTTGAGTGCGCGTGCGGCGCTGTTGGGGCGGTAGCCCAGTTCCTCCATCGCCGCGAGCACCTGGCGGCGGGTCTCCTCGGTCACGCCTTCATAACCATTGGAAACGCGGGAGACCGTCTGTGAGGAGACGCCGGCCAGCCGGGCGACATCCGCCATGGAAGCGCTCTGTGCGCGACGACCTGCTCTTGTTCTGGTACGCACTCGTGCCCGGGGCGCCGGCGCACCGTCCGCAGTGTCCACCCGTCTCCCTTGTCGCTCGGGGCGCAGTTTCCGCTGCCGACCCTTGACCGTCGTCATCGGGGCAGTGTAGACATTCCGCCATCAGATGTTTACGTAAACATAACAGCCCATGGACCCTCGCAAAGAGGAATGTTTACGCAAACATCTTCGGCGGCGCACAACGCCGGTTCCGGGATGGATTGAACGAGGAACGACATGACGACGCTAGAACCGCCGGTGGCCGCGGACCGGCCCCCTGGCCCCCGGCCCCCGGCAAAACGGAACCGCCGCTCCTGGAAGGGGTGGGGGTTCATCGGCCCCTTCGTGGCGGTCTTCGCCCTCGTCTTCCTGGCCCCCATCGCCTACTCGATCTACCTCAGCCTCTTCCGGGACCAGCTGATCGGCGGCAACCAGTTCGTCGGCCTGGACAACTACACCCAGGCCATCGAGGACGACCGGTTCTGGGACTCCCTCATACGGGTCTCGCTCTTCCTCGTCGTCCAGGTGCCGATCATGCTCGGCATCGCCCTGCTGATCGCGCTCGCCCTGGACAGCGGACGGCTGTACGGCAAGGACTTCTTCCGGATCACGATCTTCCTGCCGTACGCGGTGCCCGCCGTGGTCGCCACCCTGATGTGGGGCTTCATGTACGGCACCCGCTACGGCCTGGTGGGCGACATCAACGAAGCCTTCGGTGTCACGCTGCCCGACCCGCTCTCGACCGACCTGGTCCTGGCGTCGATCGGCAACATCGTCACCTGGGAGTTCGTCGGCTACAACATGCTGATCTTCTACTCCGCGCTGCGGGTCATCCCGCACTCCCTCTACGAGGCCGCGGAGATCGACGGCGCCGGACAGTTCCGCGTCATCACCGCCATCAAGCTCCCCGCCATCCGCGGTGCCCTCGTCATCGCGACGATCTTCTCGATCATCGGCAGCTTCCAGCTCTTCAACGAGCCGAACATCCTGCGGCAGTTGGCGCGCAACGCCATCACCACGGACTACACGCCGAACTTCTACACGTACTCGCTGTCCTTCAACGGCCAGCAGCAGAACTACTCTGCGGCGGTCGCCATCATCATGGGGCTGATCACCATGGTGATCGCCTACATCGTGCAGCTTCGCGGCATGCGCAAGGGAGCGTGACCCGATGAGCACCCCTCTCACCGCCGCCGCCAAGACCCCGGCCGCTCCGGCCGCAGGCTCCGGCAAGGGCACCCCCCGGCTGCGTACGCCCGGCAAGAAGCACACCCCCGGGCGCCCCAAGCGCAGTGTTCTGCTGACCGTGCTCACCGGCCTGATGCTGCTCTACACCGTGGTGCCGTTGATCTGGCTGGTCATCAGCGCCACCAAGACCCAGGAAGGTCTTGCCGACTCCTCCGGGCTGTGGTTCGCCGACGACTTCGCCCTGTGGTCCAACATCAGCGACACGTTCACGTACAACGACGGCATCTTCACCCGCTGGCTGCTGAACACCCTGCTGTACGTCGTCCTCGGGGCCGGCGGCGCCACCTTCCTGGCGATCCTGGGCGGCTACGCGCTGGCGAAGTTCGACTTCCCCGGCAAGCGCGCTGTCTTCGCCACGGTCATCGGCGCGGTCGCGGTCCCGGGTACGGCTCTCGCGGTGCCGACCTTCCTGATGTTCAGCAAGATGGGGCTGACCGACACCCCGTGGGCGGTGATCCTGCCCTCGCTCGTCTCGCCCTTCGGCCTGTACCTGATGTGGGTGTTCGCCACCGAGGCCATCCCCGTCGAACTCCTTGAGGCCGCCCGGGTCGACGGAGCGAGCGAGGCGCGCACCTTCTTCCAGGTCGCCCTGCCGCTGCTCGCCCCCGGCATCGTGACCGTCCTGCTGTTCACCACGGTCGCGACCTGGAACAACTACTTCCTGCCGCTGATCATGCTCAAGGACCCGGACTGGTATCCGCTGACCCTGGGGCTGAGCGCCTGGAACTCCCAGGCAGAGACGATCGGCGGTGACGTGATCTTCAACCTGGTGATCACCGGTTCGCTGCTCACCATCGTGCCGCTGATCGCCGCGTTCCTGCTGCTGCAGAAGTACTGGCAGTCCGGGCTCGCCGCCGGAAGCGTCAAGGAATAGGGGGACCCATCAGAAGCCCCCTGACCCTCCCCGAAGGCCCCACGCCCCCACACAACGTCAAAACCCTCACCCTGTCCCACCCACGAAGAAGTGGAAGCACCTCCATGCGCAGAACCACAAGCCGCCTGATGCGCGGCATAGCAGTCCTCTCCGTCCTCGCCCTCGGCGCGACCGCCTGCGGCGGCTCCGACGACAGCGCCGGCGGGGAGCCGGTCTCCGGCGACGACATCACGGCGGCCCTGGAGAAGGGCGGCACGGTCACGGTCTGGGCCTGGGAGCCGACGCTCAAGACGGTCGCCGCCGACTTCGAGAAGAAGTACCCCAAGGTCAAGATCAACCTCGTCGCCGAGCGGTCCGGCGACAAGCACTACACCGCCCTGACGAACGCCATCTCGGCCGAGAAGGGCGTCCCCGACGTCGCGCAGGTCGAGTACTTCGCGCTGAGCCAGTACGCCCTCACCAAGGGCCTCTCCGACCTGGCCCCCTTCGGCGCCGACAAGCTCAAGGACAAGTACACCCCCGGCCCGTGGAACGCCGTGAACGAGGGTGACGCCGTCTACGGCCTGCCGATGGACTCCGGCCCCATGGCGATGTTCTACAACAAGGCGGTCTTCGACAAGCACAAGGTCGCGGTCCCGACCACCTGGGACGAGTACGTGGACGCGGCCCGCAAGCTGCACAAGGCCGACCCGAAGGTCTTCATCGCCGCCGACGCCGGTGACGCGGGCTTCACCACCAGCGCGCTGTGGCAGGCCGGTTCGCGTCCCTACAAGGTCGACGGCACCAATGTGAAGGTCGACTTCTCCGACGCCAAGGCCAAGAAGTACACCGACACCTGGCAGCCGCTCATCGACGAGAAGCTCGTCGCGCCCATCGCCGGCTGGACCGACGACTGGTACAAGGGCCTGGGCGACGGCACCCTCGCCACCCTGGTCACCGGCGCCTGGATGCCCGCCAACTTCGTCACCGGCGTGCCGCAGGCCTCCGGCGACTGGCGCGCGGCCCCGATGCCTGCCTGGACCAAGGGCGACAAGGCCAGCGCGGAGAACGGCGGCAGCTCCCTGGCCCTGCCCACGCTGGGCAAGAACAAGGAACTCGCCTACGCCTTCGCCGAGTACGCGAACTCCGGCGACGGCGTGCAGACCCGCATCGACGAGGGCGCCTTCCCGGCGACCAAGGCGGAGCTGGAGTCCCCGGAGTTCCAGAGCAAGGAGTTCGAGTACTTCGGCGGTCAGAAGGCCAACGAGATCTTCGCCGAGTCCGCGGCCAACGTGGCCGACGACTGGTCGTACCTGCCCTTCCAGCAGTACGCCAACTCGATCTTCAACGACACCGTCGGCAAGGCGTACGTCTCGGACACCAAGCTCTCCGAGGGCCTGAAGACCTGGCAGGACGCCTCCATCAAGTACGGCAAGGAGCAGGGCTTCACCGTCGAGTAGTCGAGGTACGCCCTCACGTCGCCGCCCGTGCGACAGCGCTCCGCTGAGGGTGCAGTGATTCGGCTGCGGGTCGGTGGGGGCTGGTCGCGCAGTTCCCCGCGCCCCTAAAGGAAGGCCTGCGGCCTCCTTAGGGGCGCGGTACGCACCGGACTTCACCAAGGCTGCTCAGCCGAGGTACGCCCCCCCGCCGCCCCGTGCGACACACCGGAAGGACCGCCATGATCTCCACCCTCCTGTCCCAGCTGCACGGGCCGGACGGTGACCCCACCCCACGCCTCGTGTACGGCGCCGACTACAACCCCGAGCAGTGGCCTCGTGAGGTGTGGGAGGAGGACGTACGGCTGATGCGTGAGGCCGGCGTCAACCTGGTCTCCGTGGGGATCTTCTCCTGGGCCCGCATCCAGCCGGCCCAGGACGAGTGGGACTTCGGGTGGCTCGACGAGATCATGGACCTGCTGCACGCGGGCGGCATCGGGGTCGACCTCGCCACCGCCACCGCGTCCCCGCCGCCCTGGCTCACCACGGCGCACCCGGAGATCCTTCCGGTGACCGCCTCCGGTGAGACGGTGTGGCCGGGGGCGCGGCAGCACTGGCGGCCCACCTCGCCGGTGTTCCGGAAGTACGCACTTCACCTGGTGCGGAAGATGGCCGAGCGTTACGTCGGCCATCCCGCCCTGGTGGCCTGGCACATCTCCAACGAGCTGGGCTGCCACAACATCTACGACTACTCGGACGACGCCGCCCGTGCCTTCCGCGACTGGCTGCGCGCCCGCTACACCACGCTCGACGCCCTCAACCACGCCTGGGGTACGGCCTTCTGGTCCCAGCGCTACAGCGAGTGGGAGCAGATCCTGCCGCCCCGGCTGACCGCCTCCCACCCGAACCCGACCCAGCAGCTGGACTTCAAGCGCTTCTCCTCCGACGCGCTGAAGGAGTATCTGCGCGCGGAACGGGACGTACTGCGGGAGATCACCCCCGACGTGCCCATCACCACCAACTTCATGGTGATGAACGGCACCAAGGGCATGAACTACCCGGACTGGGCGGGCGAGATCGACTTCGTCTCCAACGACCACTACGTCCACCCCGGCCCCCAGGACCGCGACGAGCTGTCCTTCTCCGCCAACCTGACCGGCGGCATCGCGGGCGGACGCCCCTGGTTCCTCATGGAGCACTCCACCAGCGCCGTCAACTGGCAGCCCGTCAACGTCGCGAAGCGCCCCGGTGACCTGGCCCGCGACTCGCTGCTGCACGTCGCGCACGGCGCCGACGCCGTCTGCTACTTCCAGTGGCGGCAGTCGGCGGCCGGCGCCGAGAAGTACCACTCCGCGATGGTGCCGCACGCCGGTGAGGACAGTGACCTCTTCCGCGCGGTGGTGGCCCTCGGCGACACCCTCAAGACCCTGGCCCCCGTCGCCGGGAGCGAGCGCGAACCTGCCCCGGTGGGCATCCTCTTCGACTGGGACTCGTGGTGGGCGAGCGAACAGGACTCCCACCCCACCTCCCTGCTCGACTACCGCCAGGAAGCGCTCGACTGGTACTCCGCGCTCCTCGCCCTCGGCATCCGTGCCGACCTCATCACCAGCCGCACCGACCTCGACCGCCACCGGGTGCTGATCGCGCCGGTGCTCCACGTCGTCCCCGCCGAACTCGCCAAGGAGCTCACGCGGTACGTCGAGAGCGGCGGCCACCTGGTCACCACGTACTTCTCCGGAGTCGTCGACGAGAACGACCACATCTGGCTCGGCGGCTACCCGGGCGCCCTGCGCGAGCTGCTCGGCATCCGCATCGAGGAGTTCGGGCCCCTGCTCGAAGGCGAGACCGTAGACCTGGACGGCGTCGGCACGGGCTCCCTGTGGACCGACCGGATCACCGTCACCGACCCGGAGGCGGAGGTCCTGGCCCACTACCGCACGGGTGCGTATGCCGACCGGCCCGCTGTGACCCGCCGGTCCACGGGCAGCGGTTCGGCCGTGTACGTCTCCACCCGGCTCGGTGTCGAAGGGCTCACCGCCCTGCTGCCGCGGCTGCTCGCCCCGGCCGGCGTCGAGAGCGAACTGCCCGCCGCCGCACGCGGGTCGGTCGAGCAGACCGTACGCCGCGGCACCGACGCCCGCTTCCTGTTCCTGGTCAACCGGACCGACTCGGCAGTGCCGCTGACCGGCCTCACCGGAGAGGTCCTGCACGGCACCACCGACGCCGACGGCGATCTCGTACTGGAACCCAGGGGCGTCGCCGTACTACGGCAACCCACCACCTGACCCCCGCACTTGGACTTCCTCGGACAGCACCGCACCCGTCCGAGGGCCATCCCTCCTGCCCGACGGGTGGGAGGTCAACCGCAGCTACCACCACCGCAGTTGGGAGCACACGACACGATGGCACGCCGCACCCGCAACAGACGGCTCCTCGGAGCCGCCGGCCTCACCGCCCTGGCCACCGGGGCCGCCCTGCTCTCCGCCCCGTCGTCCACGGCACAGGTCCCGGAGGCGGACACCCCCTCCGTCACCGTCCGGCCCGACCCGTCCTACAAGCACGACAAGTTCGAGGGCTGGGGCACCAGCCTGGTCTGGTTCGCGAACGCCACCGGCGACTATCCGCCGGCGGTACGGGAGAAGCTGGCGAAGCTTCTCTTCGACGACTCCGGTCTCGCGCTGAACATCGCGCGCTACAACATCGGCGGCGGCAACGCCCCGGACGTCAAGGACTACCTGCGCGCCGGCGGTGCCGTGGAGGGCTGGTGGAAGGCCCCGGCGGGCACCACCCGCGAGGACACCGACTGGTGGAGCGCCGAGGACAAGAACGACTGGAACCCGAAGGCCGACGCCACCCAGCGCTGGTGGGTGGACCGGATCAAGAAGGACATCACCCACTGGGAGACGTTCAGCAACTCGCCGCCCTGGTTCATGACCGAGAGCGGCTACGTCTCCGGCGGCTTCGACTCCAAGACCGACCAGCTGAAGCCCGAGTCGATCGACGACTTCGCCAAGTACCTGGTGGGCGCCACCGAGCGCCTCGAGAAGGCCCACAAGATCGACGTCGACACCCTCGACCCGTTCAACGAGCCGAACACCGACTACTGGGGCACCAAGCTGGGACCCGACGGCGAGCCCGTAGGCGGCCGTCAGGAAGGCGCCCACATGGGCCCCGAACTCCAGCAGAAGGTGCTCCGCGCGCTGGCCCCGGTCCTGGACAAGTCCCGTACCGACGCGGAGATCTCCGCGATGGACGAGACCAACCCGAGCACCTTCACGCAGAACTGGCTCAGCTACCCGCAGGAGGTGCGCGACCTCGTCGACCAGATGAACGTCCACACCTACGGCACCGGCGGCCGCACCAGCGCGCGCGACCTCGCCAAGGCCGAGGACAAGCCGCTGTGGATGAGCGAGGTCGAGGGCGACTGGGGCGACGGCCAGAGCTTCACGGACATGCGTCCGGGCCTGGGCCTGGCCCAGCGCATCGTCGACGACCTGCGTGAACTGGAGCCCAGCGCCTGGGTGTTCTGGCAGCCGGTCGAGGACTACGACAACATGAAGCCCGGCGGCGAGTCCGCGAAGGGCGGCAACTGGGGCTCCATCCAGCTCCCGTTCAGCTGCACCTCCGAGGACACCCTCGAGTCGTGCCCGATCTACACCAACACGAAGTTCGACACCGCCCGGAACTTCACGCACTACATCAAGCCCGGTGACCGGCTGATCCAGGTGAACGACACCTCCAGCGCCGCCGCCGTCTCCAAGAAGGGCGACAGGGCGAGCGTCGTCCACGTCAACAGCACCACCGGCGCCCGTACGGTCACCGTCGACCTGTCGAAGTTCGGCAAGATCAGCCGCCACGCCAGCGTCACCCCCGTGGTGACCAGCGCCGACAACAAGCTCGAGCGGCACAAGCGCATCAAGGTCAGCGACGGCAAGGCCACCTTCACCGTGCCCGCCCAGTCGGTGACCTCCTTCGTCATCAAGGGCGTGTCCGGTGTCGCCAAGGACGCCGCGCTGCTCCAGAAGGGCCACACCTACAAGCTGACCGGCGTGCAGAGCAACAAGGCACTGACCGTCGCCGGCAACGGCACCAACCTGGTCATCAGGTCGGCCGCCACGGGCACGGCCAACGCCGGCCAGCAGTGGCAGCTGCAGCAGATCAGCGGTGACACGGACAACCGGCAGCGGTACGTGTTCACCAACCCCGTGGAGGGCAAGCGCCTCGCCGTCCGTGACGGCGCCCCGATCGTGGAGCCCGACAAGGGCGGACGTGACAAGGCCACCCAGTGGATCATGTCCACGACCGGTGACGGCACCTTCACCCTCGTCAACGCAGCCACCGGCCGCCTCCTGGAGGTCGGCGGACAGGCCACCAACGAGGGCGCGGCCGTGACGCTGTGGACGCCCAACTCCGGCTCCAACCAGCGCTGGAGGGTCACGGACGTGACCGACTGATCCACTCGCACATGTGTGTGGGGCGTGACGCCTCCGGTCCGGCGGCCGGAGGCGTCACGTTTTTCTGCCGTACTGGTGCGGTTGTAGGTCTCATGGCCGAGGGCCCCTGGGACGTAAATCCCATGTACGGGGCGCGGGCCGGTTGAGAGCATGACTGCCATGCTCAGAGCCGCCGTAGAGAGACCCGTGTCCCGTCGTTCCGCGCCGCCCGCCTGGGTGGTGGTGGCGCTCGCCTGCGCGGGCCAGTTCCTCGTCGTGCTCGACATCTCCGTGGTCAACGTGGCCCTGCCCTCGATGCGGGCCGACCTGGCGCTGAGCGCGACGGGACTCCAGTGGGTCGTCAACGCGTACACGATCGCCTTCGCCGGATTCATGCTGCTCGGCGGGCGGGCCGGGGACCTGTACGGGCGCAAGCGGATGTTCCTGATCGGGCTCGCCCTCTTCACGCTCGCCTCGCTCGGCGGCGGGCTCGCCCAGGCGGAGTGGCAGCTGCTGCTCGCGCGGGCCGTGCAGGGGCTGGGCGCGGCGGTACTCGCGCCCTCGACGCTGACGATCCTGACGTCGGCCGTACCGGAAGGGGCGGCACGCGCCCGTGCCATCGCGACCTGGACGGCTGTCGGCGCGGGCGGCGGCGCGGCGGGCGGGCTCGTCGGTGGGTTGCTGGTCGAGGGGCTGTCCTGGCGATGGGTGCTGCTGATCAACGTGCCCGTCGGCGCCGTCGTCCTGGCCGGCGCCCTGCGGTGGCTCCCCGAGAGCCGGGCCGGTGACGGGCGGCGGCTGGATCTGCCGGGGGCGCTGCTGGTCACGGCTGGCCTCGCGACCCTCGCGTACGGAATCGTGCAGACGGAGGCCGAGGGCTGGACCTCGTCCGCGGCCGTCGCCCCGCTGCTTGCCGGGGTCGCGCTGATCGGGCTGTTCCTGCTGGTCGAGGCGCGGACGAAGGCGCCGCTGATGCCGCTGAAGCTGTTCCGTATACGGTCGGTGTCGTCGGCGAACGTGGCGATGTTCCTGTGCGGCGCGGCCATGTTCTGCATGTGGTTCTTCATGACGCTGTACGCCCAGAACGTGCTCGGCTATACGCCTCTGGAGGCCGGCCTCGCGCTGATGCCCAGCTCGCTCGCGGTGGTGCTGGGCGCGAAGCTTGCGCCGCGTCTCATGCGGGTCGTCGGGGCGCGCCATGTCGCGGTGTTCGGGACCCTGGTGGCCGCCGTCGGGTTCGGCTGGCAGTCGACGATGAGCGCGGACGGTACGTACCTCACCGCGATCATGTTCCCCGGGATCCTGATGATGCTCGGCGCCGGACTGGCGGCGACGCCGCTCGGCTCGCTGGCCACGTCGGGGGCGGCGCCGGGGGACGCCGGACTGGTCTCGGGCCTCGTCAACACCTCGCGCACGATGGGCGGTTCGCTCGGCCTCTCGGTGATGTCGACGATCGCGGCGGCGCGGACCGGGGCCGACACGTCGGCCCCGGCACTGACGGAGGGGTACGCGCTGGCCTTCCGTACGGGGATGGGGTTGCTGCTCGGCGGCGCGGTACTGATGCTGCTGTGGCTGCCACGGCGCTCCGCTGGTTAGGTGGTTCGAAAGCTGCGGGTTCGTTGTGCCCGCGGCCCTAACCCGGCCAGGGGGTGGGGGGTGACAGTCGTTTCGCGGCTGCGGGCGCGTTGTGGCTGGTCGCGCAGTTCCCCGCGCCCCTTAGAGGCCTGCGGCCTCCTTCGGGGCGCTGGTCGCGCCCGCGTGGCGGAGCCGCACATCGATACAGCCCTGCGCCCCTTAGAGGCCTGCGGCCTCCTCGGGGCGCGGGGTCTCAGAGCCAGCCCTGCTGGCGTGCCTCCCGCATCGCCTCCATGCGGTTGCGGGTGCCCGTTTTGCCGATCGCGGAGGAGAGGTAGTTGCGGACCGTGGACTCGGAGAGGTGGAGTCTGGTGGCGATGTCGGCGACGGTCGAGCCGTCGGCGGAGGCCTTCAGTACGTCGCATTCGCGAGCCGTGAGCGGACTCGGTCCCGCGCTCAACGCGGCCGCGGCGAGCGCCGGATCGATCACCGTCTCGCCGGTCAGTACCCGTCGGATGGAGGCGGCCAGCTCCTCCACGGGCCCGTCCTTCACCAGGAACCCCGCGGCGCCCGCCTCCATGGCCCGCCGCAGATACCCGGGGCGGCCGAAGGTGGTGAGGATCAGCACCCGGCAGTCGGGGACCTCGTCCCGCAACCGCGCGGCGGCGTCGAGCCCGCTGATCCCCGGCAACTCGATGTCCAGCAACGCGACATCGGGCCGCGACTCCAGCGCCGCGTCCACGATCACGTCACCCGCCGCCACCTGCGCGACCACCTCGATGTCGTCCTCAAGCCCGAGCAGTAAAGCGAGGGCGCCCCGCATCATCCCCTGGTCCTCGGCGAGCAGCACGCGGATGGACTTGGCGGGACGGTGGTCCCGGGGCATCTCGTTCACGGCCCAAGCGTAGGCCGGGCGGACGCACTCCGATCAGGGCCCTTCAGGCCGCCGTCCCCGGCAGCTTCAGCACACGCGCCCCCTCCGAAACGTCCGCCGGGACCCCCGCCTCACCCAACTCCGCCGTCTCCACCGGCAGTTCCGCCGTCACCACGAAGCCGCCCCGCGGACCGGGCCCCGCCTCCAGTGAGCCGCCCGCCACCGCGAGGCGTTCCGTGAGGCCCTTGAGCCCGGTGCCGCCGATGCCGGGGATCGACGGGGGCGGGTCGGACGCGGGAAGCGCACCGCGGCCGTCGTCCGAGATGCGGACGCGGACGCGTTCCGCGGCGACCTCGACCGCGATCTCGCAGCGGGTCGCGCCACTGTGGCGTACGGCGTTGGTGACGGCCTCGCGGATCACCCAGCCCAGCAGCGCTTCCGTCTGGGCGGCGAGCGGCGGGCCCGACTGGCGTACGACCGGTTCGATACCGGCCGCCTGCAACGCCGAGCGGGCCCGGTCGAGTTCGGTGGCCAGGCTGCCCTCGCGGTAGCCGGTCACCGCCTCGCGGATCTCCGTGAGCGCCTGGCGGCCCACCGACTCGATGTCCCCGACCTGGACCAGCGCCGCGTCCAGGTCGCGGTGGATCAGACGACGGACCGCCTCCGACTTCACCACGATCACGGAGAGGGTGTGGCCGAGCAGATCGTGCAGGTCGCGGGAGAAGCGGAGCCGTTCCTCCTCGACCGCGCGGCGGGCCAACTCCTCGCGGGCGGCGCGGAGTTCACGTACGGCCTCGGAGAGGGAGAGGATCGCCGCGGTCACCATGGTGGAGAGGAAGGTGCCGTACGCGACGTTCACCGCACCCCAGCCGTCCCGGACCGCGGCCGTGGCCCCCGCGAGCAGGGTCAGGCCGACGCCGACCCTGCCGAGCCACGGGCCCCGTACGATCGCGCCCGTCGCCAGGCCGAGCAGCGGGAAGAAGAGCAGCCAACTGCCGCCGTAGACGATGGCCAGCGTGCAGGTCACCACGCCCAGCGCGATCAGCATCAGGCGGGTGGAGCGGGCCTCGCGTGCCTCCTTCGAGAAGGCGCGGAACACCAGCGCGATGTAGAGGGAGTTGAAGGCCACCAGGCCGATGCCGCCGATCCAGGGGTTCGGGGTCTTGCCCTGGAACAGGTTGGAGAAGGAGCCCAGGCCCATCAGGAGCCAGGGGAGGAGGGCGAAGCCGCTGGGCGGCGGGCCTAGTTCCTCCGGCGGCCGGCCGGTCTTCTTCCGGTCGGTCTTCTTCTGGGCCCGGGCCCGCTCACAGCCCTCGGCGTGCCGCAAGGCCAGCCAGTAATTGACCCTGGTCATCCAGGACATGCCCTGCCCCCGCTCAAACGGTTCCAGACAGATTCAGACGGTTCGCGCGGTCCTGCGGTACGAAGTAACAGCGTACGAGCCGAAGGCCAGCAGCCAGAGGCTCAGCACCAGTACCGTCCCCAGGGTCGGCGCATGCCCGTCGGCGACCGCCGTGCCGAGCTGCGCGAACCGGTTCGTCGGTGTGTACGCGGACAGCGAGCGCAGCCACTCCGGGAAGAGAGCGAGCGGGAACCACAGGCCGCCGACGACGGCCAGCACCAGGTTGCAGGCCATGTTCGCGACCCCGGTCGTCTGCGCGGTCAGCCGGTAGCCGTTGCCCAGACCGAGCAGCGTGAACGGGATCGAGCCCAGCCACAGCAGCAGCGCGATCGCCGCCCACTTCCACAGATCCAGCCGTACGCCGTTGACGAGCCCGCCCGCCGCCAGCACCGCGACGAGTGCGGGCAGCACCGTCACCGCCCCGGTCAGCGCCCGGCCGATCACGACCTGGCGCGGAGTCATCGGCGTGATCCGCAGCTGCCGCAGCCAGCCGGTCGACCTGTCCTCGGCGACGCCAGCACCGGTGTTCAGGGCCGAGTTCATCGCCCCGTACGCGGCCATGCCGACCATCGAGGCGGTCTTCCAGCCGCTGTCGTCGCCGTCACCGAGGTTGGTGAACAGCAGGTACATCGCCACCGGCATGGCGACGCCACCGATCACGAAACCGGTGTCGCGCAGCGTCCGGCGTACTTCGAGCCGCAGGTACTCCCACACCACGCCAGTCACCGCCATCACACCCTTTCCAGTACGTTCGACGAGCCCGACGTCAGCGCCAGGAACGCGTCGTCCAGCGACGCGGGCGCCACCTCCAGGCCCCGTACGGCACCCATCCCGGCGAGCGCGATCACCGTCGCGTCCGAGTCCTCCGTACGCAGCCGCGCCCGGTCCCCGCGCACCTCCACCGACACCACACCGGGCAGCAGGGTCAGGCCCTCCGTGGAGCGGCCCGCCAGGTCGAAGACGACCAGGTTGCCGCCCGCCGACCGCCTGAGCTGCTCACCGCTGCCGTCGGCGACGATGCGGCCCCGGTCGATGACCACGATCCGGTCGGCATTTGCGTCCGCCTCCTCCAGATAGTGGGTGGAGAACAGGACGGTGTGGCCGCGCCGCGCGTACGCCCGCATCGAGTCCCAGAAGGCGTACCGCGCCTCGACATCGAGGGCGGCGGTGGGTTCGTCGAGCACGATCAGCGCGGGGTTCCCGATGAGCGCGACCGCGAACCGCACCCGCTGCGTCTGGCCCCCGGAGAGCCTGTCGACGCGCCGCCCGGCCAGCTCGGCGATGCCCGCGAGCTCCAGTGCCTCGGCGACAGGCATCGGCGCCGGATACGTACGGGCGACGAATCCGACCAGCTCGCCCACGGTCACCCGCGGTACCGGCCGGCCGTCCTGCAGCATGGCGCCCACCCGGCCCGCGCGTGCGGCCTCTTCCGGCGCCGCGCCGAAGAGCCGTACGACACCCTCGTCGGGCTCGTTCAGGCCGAGGAGCAGCGAGATCGCGGTGGACTTTCCGGCGCCGTTGCGGCCGAGCAGCGCGACGGTCTCGCCGCCCGCCATCTCCAGATCGATCCCGTCCACGGCGCGTACCGAGCCGAAGGTCTTGACCGCCCCCGTGAAGGACACGGCTTGATGCGTCGTCCCAGTCGTTTTCTTCATGAGTACGACGCTACGAATCCGGGGGCCGGACGCGGCAGATGCGCTTGTACGCACTCGAGCGGGACAAATGTCACTGCCCGCTCCCCACGGCCCCATAGCCCATAGCCCATAGCCCTGGGCAGCTCATCTGACATAGCGTCAGGAGTCTTCACAAGTGCTGGGAGCTGGGCTATACAGAGGGTCGCCGTACTGGAACGCGTTCTAGAACGGGCGGGTTCCGCGGCCCGAGGTCGACCTCGGTGCGTCCGACGGTGCGGACGGCCGCACCGAGGTCTTCTCCGCCGAAGATCCGCCAGCAGTCAGGAGCCGCATGCCCATCGACCCCGCCAAGGCCCTCGCCGCCGAGCCCCGGACCGGCGAGATCACCTGGAACCACAAGGACGTCCAGCTCTACCACCTGGGAATCGGCGCGGGCGTCCCGGCGACCGACCCCGACGAGCTGCGCTACACCCTCGAGTCCAGGCTGCACGTCCTGCCGAGCTTCGCGACCGTCGCGGGCGCGGGCTCCCCGGGCGTGATCGGCGGACTGTCCATGCCGGGCGTCGAGGTCGACCTCGCACACGTGCTGCACGGCGGCCAGAGCATCGAGCTGCACCGCCCGATTCCCGCCGAGGGCAAGGCTGTTGCCACCGCACGGATCGCGGCCGTGTACGACAAGGGCAAGGCCGCCATCCTCGTCATGCGCACCGAAGTCGCCGACGACGAGGGCCCGTTGTGGACGAACGACGCCCAGATCTTCGTACGCGGGGAAGGCGGCTTCGGCGGCGAACGAGGCCCCTCCACCCGCCTCGACCCGCCGACAGGCGACCCGAGCCGGGAAGTCGAGCGTCACGTCCGCGAGGACCAGGCCCTGCTCTACCGCCTCTCCGGCGACTGGAACCCGCTGCACGCCGACCCGGAGTTCGCCAAGCGCGCCGGGTTCGACCGGCCGATCCTGCACGGGCTGTGCACGTACGGGATCACGCTCAAGGCGGTCGTCGACACGCTGCTCGGCGGCGATGTGGCACGGGTCCGCTCCTACAGCACGCGCTTCGCCGGGGTCGTCTTCCCCGGTGAGACCCTCCGCATCCGCATGTGGCAGGACGGCCAAGGCGGCCAGGACGGCAGGGTCCGGGTGACGGTGACGGCGGTCGAGCGTGACGACGCGCCGGTGCTGGCCGACACCATCGTCGAACACTCTTGAACTCCTGAGGGGAGCCGCACCATGCGGGCAGCCGTACTGCACGAGATCGGCCAGGACAAGCTGGAGGTCCTCGACGACATCGAGGTGGCAGGCTTCGGCCCCGGCCGGGTGAAGATCCGGGTACGGGCCACCGGACTGTGTCACTCGGACCTCTCGGCGATGTCCGGGGTCCTGCCGCAGCCGGGGCCGTTCGTGCCCGGGCACGAGGGGGCGGGCGAGATCCTCGACGTCGGCGAAGGCGTCACGAACGTCAAACCCGGCGACCGCGTCGTCGTCTGCTGGCTGCCCGCCTGCGGCGCCTGCCCCGCCTGCAAGCGCGGCCAGACCGAGCTGTGCCTGGCCGGGTTCATGAACGCGGGCACGCCCAACTTCAAGCGCCCCGCAGGAGATGTCTTCGGCATGGCGGGCACCGGCACCTTCACCGAGGAGGTCGTGGTCGACGCGGGCTGCGCCGTGCCCATCCCGGACGACGTGCCCTTCGACATCGCGGCCCTCATCGGCTGCGGGGTCACCACGGGACTCGGCGCCGCCCTCAACACCGCCGATGTGGAAGCCGGTTCGTCGGTCGTGGTCATCGGCTGCGGCGGCGTCGGCATCTCCGCGATCCAGGGCGCTCGGCTCAAGGGCGCCGCCGAGATCGTCGCCGTCGACCCGGTGGCCTCACGCCGCGAGTCCGCGCTGAAGTTCGGCGCCACCAGGGCCGTATCACCGGACGAACTCCCCGACACCAAGCAGTCGTTGACCGCGGGCGAGGGCTTCGACTACGTCTTCGAGGTGGTCGGCAAGTCCGCCACAGCCCGCACCGCGTACGAGAACACCCGCCGCGGCGGCACGCTGGTCGTCGTCGGCGCAGGCGCCATGGACGACTTCCTGCAGCTCAGCATGTTCGAGCTGTTCTTCGACGAGAAGCGGATCCTGCCGAGCATGTACGGCGGCGGGGACGTCCTGCGTTCGTACGAGCGGACCATCGCGCTGTGGCGTGCCGGACGCATCGACCTGGAGGGGCTGATCACCCACCGGGTGCCGCTGAGCGAGATCAACGAGGCGCTGGACCAGATGCGTACGGGGGTCGCGCTCCGCACGTGCATCGAGATCTGACCCAGGTGTATTCGCGGAAATGTGACACATCGGGGTCGATGTGTCACATTCCGCCGACCGATCACCGATACCGATGGCTGAAGGGGCCTTGATGTCACTGCCACTTGAAGGGCGAGCCGCGATCGTCACCGGTGCGGGCCGCGGGCTCGGCCGGGCGGAGGCGCTGGAACTCGCCCGCCCCGGCGCCGCCGTCGTCGTCAACGACTTCGGCCAGCCGGGGCGGGACGGTTCCGGCGACGCCTCGGCCGGGCCCGCCGAGGAGGTCGCGGACGAGATCCGTCAGACCGGCGGCCGAGCGGTCGCCCACACCGGTGACGTGGCCGACCACCAACAGGCCCAGGGACTGATCGAGTTGGCGGTCGCCACGTTCGGGCAGCTGGACATCCTCGTCAACAACGCGGGCATCCTGCGCGACAAGATGGTCTTCTCGATGTCCGAGGAGGAGTGGGACTCCGTCATCCGCGTCCACCTGAAGGGCCACTTCAACACGACCCACTTCGCTTCCGCGCACTGGCGCAACCGCTCCAAGGCGACGGGCGCGCCGGTGTACGGACGCATCGTCAACACCTCCTCCGAGGCCTTCCTCGCGGGCTCCGCAGGCCAGCCCAACTACGCGGCGGCCAAAGGCGGAATCGTTGGCCTCACCACTTCCACGGCACTGGCCCTCGCAAAGTACGGCGTCACCGCGAACGTGATCTGTCCGCGCGCCCGCACCCGGATGACAGCGGACGTCTTCGCCGGTTCCGGGGAGTCGACCGACGGCCTCGACCCGCTCGCCCCCGAGCATGTCGCCCCACTGGTCGGCTACCTGGCCTCACCCGCCGCCGCACGCATCAACGGCCAACTCCTCGTAGTCCACGGCGGCATGGTCGCAATAGTCGAACGCCCCCAAGTGTCAGCCAAGTTCGACACCAAACAGGACGCTTTCACCTACGACGAACTGGACACGCACCTCACCCCGCACTACGCGGAACGCCCCCCGAACGAAACGTTCGCAGCAACGGAGGTACTGGGCCTCAAGCACGAAACGCTCACCTGATGCCTCCGGCGGTTGGGCGGGTGGGTTCGTTTTTGGGTGCGGGTGTGTGGGTGGCTGGTCGCGCCGTTCCCCGCGCCCCTTGGGTGGGTGGTGGGTGCGGGGTTGTGGGCCGGTGCGTCAGCCCGTCGCAGGGCGGGCATACGGCCCTGGGCTGGTACAGGGTGCGGGTTCTCCGAGACCGGAGCTAAGCGACGGGCATACGACGCACCGGCCCACGACCCCTCCCGCCGGAGGGAGGCTGCGGGTCGTTGGGGGTACGGGCTTCCCCGGGGCGAGGGAAGGCGCAGGCTTTTGCTTTTAGGGGCGCGGGGAACTGCGCGACCAGCCACAGACGGCCCGCAGTCGCCAACGGACTGAACCCACCACCCCCGTAGGCACCCCTGCTCAACCGCCGGAGGCAGCACGTCGCCCGGCAAAAGCACTAGAAAGCTTCCGCACGCTCAACGGCGCCTGTTGCAAGGGCACAGGACGCCCCGACGAGGGCAACCCGTCGTCAGGTTCCGCCTCCACAGGCGCCACCACCCGCGAAACCCCACACGGCAACGTCCCCGTCGCGTACGGCAGCCGAAGCACCCCATCCCTGGTCCACAGCCCGGCCCCCGTCAACCACCCTACGGGCGCGGCCAGTTGGTGCACCTGTCGCTCAACGGGCCGCCACACCCCCAGCCAACTGCCCCCGCGCCCGCCCCCGCCATCGATCCGCAACGCCACCGCGCAGTACTCCGGCATCAGCATCTGCCCCGGCTGGATGGCGAAAGGCGTCGCCGTGTGGCCGGCCAACCGCAGCGAGTCCGGAAAGCGCACCGGCAGCGTGCTCCCCAACACGCCCCACCCAAGCCGATCCCGCCCCGGCGACGCCGCGTCCGAGCGGATCAGCAGCAGCCCGCTGTCGGCGTCCGCGAGCAGCAACCGGTCGTTGCTCTCCTCAGCGATCTGGAGAAGCGGCGACACCTCGCCGCCACGCTCCAGGTCGACCACCACCGTCTTGGTCCGGCCGTCCAACTCCCGGTCCAGGGCGAGCAGTCGGTCCCCGCCGGACAGCCACACCCCGCCCGAGCAGCGACCCGGCACCGTGGCGAGACGCTCGGGCCCGAAGGCGCCGCCCGCCACCAGCCACACGGAGGTGGAACCGAGGCCCACGGCAACGGCGTACGCCCGAAGGCCGCCCGGTGCGGGTGGCAGCAACCGCAACTCCGTTGTCCCGTCCCGGCATTCCACCGCGCCCAGCGGCACCTCGCCCGTCCCCGGCCCTGTGGGATACAGCAGCGCGAACGTGTGCCGCCCCTGAGGCACCCGGTGGATGAGCACCCGCCCGTCCGCCATCGGCTGCACCTCCGTGCCGGGCTTCTCCGGCCGCTCGCCCGGCAGCGGCACGGCGTACGGCTCGGGGCCGTCCAGGGTCCAGCGCTCCGGGAACCAGGAGTCGCCGCGCGGGGCGAGGCGGGCCGCGTAGGACCCGTCAGTGGTGATCACGCATCCTGCCCGCGTCTCGTTCTCAGCGGCGGATTCGATGGCACAGGCCGTCATCGTCTGGGTCACCTCCGGCCATGAAGGTAGTTTTCGTACGTACAGACGGAGCATCGACTGGCGGACGCTTCACACATACGGGTGGCAATGTCGCGATTCGCCTGATGAAACGGGGGCAGGTGTGCTGGCCGGGATCCGACGGTTCAAGGTGAGGCTCACCTGAACATGACCTCGGGCTCGGGGGCACCGCGGCGGACAAGGTACTGGACGACCTGCGCGGTTACCTCGTGAAGTGAGCCGGCGCCGACGGGGCACGCGGGAGAGGCGAGTAGCCTTTCTTACGTGCCCCGTCTGTCTGAAGTCATCGCCGCGCTCGAATCCCTCTGGCCCCCCGAGAGGGCAGAGGACTGGGACGCGGTCGGCACGGTCTGCGGAGACCCGGACGGCGAGGTCACGCGCGTACTGTTCGCCGTCGACCCGGTCCAGGAGATCGTGGACGAGGCTGTGAAGCTGGGCGCTGACCTGCTGGTCACCCACCATCCGCTCTACCTGCGCGGTACGACGACGGTGGCGGCCTCGACCTTCAAGGGCCGCGTGGTCCACACCCTCATCAAGAACGACATCGCGCTGCACGTCGCCCACACGAACGCCGACCGTGCGGATCCGGGCGTCAGCGACGCTCTCGCGGGTGCGCTGGACATCCGGGTCGTACGGCCCCTCGTGCCGGACCCGACCGACCCCGAGGGCCGCCGGGGCCTCGGCAGGGTCTGCGAGCTGGACCATCCGCTGACCGTCCGCGAACTCGCCGCGCGCGCCGCCGAGCGGCTGCCCGCCACGGCGCAGGGCATCCGGGTCGCGGGCGACGCGGAGGCGCTCGTACGGACCGTGGCGGTGAGCGGCGGATCCGGAGACAGCCTCTTCGACGACGTACGCGCCGCCGGTGCCGACGCCTTCCTCACCGCGGACCTGCGCCACCACCCGGCGTCAGAGGCCCGCGCCCACAGTCCTCTCGCGCTGCTCGACGCGGCGCACTGGGCCACCGAATGGCCCTGGTGCGAGCTGGCCGCCTCCCAGCTCGACGAGATTTCCGACCGGAACGGATGGGGACTTCGTGTCCACGTATCCAAGACGGTCACCGACCCCTGGACGACCCACGCGGCGTCCAACCCGACGAACACCCCTGGAGCCCCCAACTGAACGCCGAGCCCGCCGACCAGATCCGACTTCTCGACGTCCAGGCCCTCGACGTACGCCTTCAGCAGCTGGCGCACAAGCGGAAGTCGCTGCCCGAGCACGCCGAGATCGAATCGCTGAACAAGGACCTCACCCAGCTGCGTGACCTGCTCGTCGCCGCGCAGACCGAGGAGAGCGACTGCACCCGCGAGCAGACGAAGGCCGAGCAGGACGTCGACCAGGTGCGCCAGCGCGCCGCCCGCGACCAGCAGCGCCTGGACTCCGGCGCCGTCACGTCCCCCAAGGACCTGGAGAACCTCCAGCACGAGATCGCCTCGCTCGCCAAGCGGCAGGGCGACCTGGAGGACGTGGTCCTGGAGATCATGGAGCGCCGCGAGTCCGCGCAGGAGCGGGTGGCCGAGCTGACCGGGCGGGTCACCTCCGTCCAGTCGAAGACCGACGACGCGATGGCGCGGCGGGACGCGGCCACGGAGTCCCTCGACAGCGAGATCGCGACGGCGACGAAGGAACGCGAGGTCATCGCGGCCTCGGTCCCCGCCGACCTGCTGAAGCTCTACGACAAGCTCCGCGCGCAGCAGGGCGGCGTCGGCGCGGCCCGCCTCTACCAGCGCCGCTGCGAGGGCTGCCGCCTGGAGCTCAACATCACCGAGGTGAACGAGGTGAAGGCGGCGGCACGGGACGCGGTGCTGCGCTGCGAGAACTGCCGCCGGATTCTGGTCCGTACGTCCGAGTCGGGGCTGTAGGGGCCGCGCGTGGGTGAGTCCGTACGGGCGGCGCGGGGCGTCGCCCCGGCCGCCGTGCCTGCTGATCTCGGGGCGCCCGTCACCTTCGTACTCCTGCGGCATGGGGAGACGCCGCTGACGCCGCAGAAGCGGTTCTCCGGGAGTGGGGGGAGCGATCCGGGGCTGTCGGAGGTGGGGCGGGGGCAGGCCGAACGGGTGGCGGAGGCGCTGGCCGGGCGGGAGAGCGTTCAGGAGATCGTCTCGTCGCCCCTTGCCCGGTGCCGGGAGACCGCGGGGATCGTCGCCGCGCGGCTCGGCCTTGCCGTGCGTATCGAGGACGGGCTGCGGGAGACCGACTTCGGGGCCTGGGAAGGGCTGACCTTCGGGGGGGTTCGGGAGCGGTATCCGGAGGAGTTGGACGAGTGGCTGGCGGCGCCGGATGCCGAGCCGGCCGGCGGGGGCGAGAGCTTCGCGGCGGTGGCCGAGCGCGTGGCCGCCGCCCGGGACAAGCTGCTCGCCGCCCACCCGGGCCGTACGGTGCTCGTCGTCTCCCACGTCACGCCCATCAAGACCCTCGTACGGCTGGCTCTCGGCGCCCCGTCCGAGTCCCTGTTCCGCATGGAGCTGTCGGCCGCCTCCCTCTCGGAGGTGGCGTACTACGCGGACGGCAACGCGAGCCTGCGCCTGCTCAACGACATGTCTCATCTGCGTTGAGCGCCGCAGCCTCGCGGGCCAGTGCTTCGATCCGCGCCCAGTCCTTCGCGGCGATGGCGTCCTCCGGCAGCATCCAACTCCCGCCGACACAGCCGACGTTGGGCAGCGCCAGATAGTCGGGAGCCGACCCGAGCCCGATCCCGCCCGTCGGGCAGAACCGCGCCTGCGGCAACGGCCCGGCAAGCGACTTCAGATAGGCCGTACCGCCCGCCGCCTGAGCCGGGAAGAACTTCATCTCCCGCACCCCGCGTTCAAGGAGCGCCACCACCTCCGACGTGGTCGACACCCCCGGCAGGAACGGCACCCCCGACGCCCGCATCGCCTCCAGCAGTACGTCCGTCCAGCCCGGGCTCACCAGAAACCGCGCTCCGGCAGCCACCGACTCCGTCACCTGCCCCGGCGTAAGCACCGTCCCCGCCCCGACCACCGCCTCCGGCACCGCACCGGCGATCGCCCGGATCGCGTCCAACGCGGCCGGCGTCCGCAACGTCACCTCGATCGCGGGCAGGCCGCCTGCGACGAGTGCCCGCGCGAGAGGAACGGCGTCGGCGGCGTCCCGTACGACGACCACGGGGACGACAGGGGCGAGATCGAGCACGGAGACGACCATGCTCCATATCGTGCCGCCGCCGAGCAGCATGCGCAAAGAGCATTGCACATGCTGCAATGCTCGCTCAGTGCTCAGTGCGGCGGCCTTGGTGAAGTCCGGTGCAGTGCCGCGCCCCTGAAGGAGGCCGCAGGCCTTCCTTCAGGGGCGCGGGGAACTGCGCGACCAGCCCCCACCGGCCCGCAGCCGAATCACTGCACTTCCAGCGGAGCGCTCAGTGGATCTCGTCCACCAGCACATCCAGCGCCCACGCCGTCCCCACCCGCCCCGGCGCCTCCGCCTCCACCACGTACCCGAGGTCCCGCAATGCCTCCACCAGCTCCGCCGGTCCCTTCGGTGCGGCCCCGGCCAGCAGCAGGCTCCGTACGATCCGGCCCTTCGTCGCCTTGTTGAAGTGGCTGACCACCTTCCGGGTCGGCGCGTGCAGCACCCGCACACTCGCCGTACGCCCCGCCACCTCCCCCTTCGGCTTCCACGCGGCCGCGTACGCAGAGGAACGTAGATCGAGCACGAGCCCGTTCCCGGCAGCCTCGGGCAGAACGGCGGCCATCGGCATACGCCAATGCCCGCCCAGCGCCCCAAGACCCGGCAGCTTCACACCCATCGAGCAGCGGTACGAGGGAATCCGGTCCGTCACGCGGACCGCGCCCCACAGCCCGGAGAAGACGAGCAGCGAACGCGCCGCCCGCCGCTTCGCCGCCGCGTCGAGCGAGGCCAGGTCAAGGGCGTCGTACAGCACCCCCGTGTAGATCTCCCCGGCGGGCCGCGCCCCCGCGGTCCGCAGCACCGCGTTCTTGGCGACCTCGCCCCGCAGCCCCTCACTCAGCCCGAGCACCTCACGTGCCTTCTCCTCATCGCCCGCACACAGCTCGACCAGCTCGTCGAGCACCGCCTGCCGCGCCTCGGCAAGCCCCGGCAGCGACAACGACTCCGGCTTCAGCGGCGCGCCCCGCCCGGAGGGCGCCTTTCCTTCGGACGGCGGCAGCAGGACGAGCACGGTGGTTCTCCTTCAGTACGTACGAGGGGCAGGCGCCAGCGTACGCATCTCGCGTATCGCCCGAACGAGTACGTCCGGTTCGTCGGCATGGAAGCGGATCAGGCGTACGTTCCTGGGGCGGCCGAGGAAGGTGAAGTGCCGTATGGGTTCGGTCAGTTCGAGGGTGATCGTGGTCTGCGCGCCGATGGCCAGGTCGAGCTCGCCCTCGCGCTTCTCGTGTGTGGAGCGCGTCTCGCGGCGTACGGACGCGATGAGGTCCAGGGGGACGCTGAGGTCCACGTGGGCGGCCCGGCGGATGCGCAGCGAGGTGTCGTCCAGAACGTGTGGGCGGCTCACGGAGGCCGCGTGCATGCCAACGACTTGGAGCACGCCGTAGAGGTCGAGGACGAGTACGGACCGCTCGATGGCGGGCCAGGGCCGCAGAAGCACCGCCATGGCGATCGTCTCGAGCACGCACACGAAGCCGAATCCCAGCATGGGCGCACCCTGGCCCCGCGCGTACCCGAAGGCTCGCCCGCTCCGGGTGCCGTGCTGACGCCGGGCCATCCAGAGGGCGATGCTCACGAGGAGCCGCAGCTCGTGCTCGGCCAGGCGCCGCGCCGGTCCGACGGCCTTCACCGCGCACCTCCTGCGTGGCGCTGCACGAGGAGCCGCATCGTGCGCCGGATCGCCTCCGCCTGCGCGGGCGCGAAGTCGGCAAGGAAGGCCCGCAGAAAGCTGTGCTCCTCGCCTACGTTCCCGATGCCGAGCCCGTCCAGAGCGGAGTCCGGCAGGCAGGAGGCGAGCAGTTCGGCGGCCTCGTCCACGCGGGGGTCGCCCGGGTCGGCGTCGACGAGTGCGTCGAGCAGTGCGTACGCCTCGTGTGCACGGTCCACCGCGCCCGGCTCGCCGGCAAAGCTGCCCAGCGCGGACAGCAGCCGCTCCCGCTCCTCCGGGGGTGCGGCGGTGTCCAGCAGGGCGATGATCTCGCGGTCCTTGGCGGCCATGGGGGACTCGGGCAGTCCCATCGAGGTCTGCGCCAAGTCGGCGAAGAGCGCGGCCAGTTCGGGGGACACGGGCCCTTCGACGGGCAACCGCCCCGCCTCGGCGTCGGCCAGCAACCCCCGCAGCCGAGCCCGCCGCTCCCGGATGGCCTGCTCCTGCCGCGCCAGGTCGTCATCGAGCTCGGCCAGTACCTCGGCGAGGTCGCGCCCCGCATCGTCCGCGAGCACATCCCGCACCTCGGCGAGCCCGAGCCCCAGCTCGGTCAGCCGCCGGATCCGGGCGAGCACGACGGCGTGCCGCAGCCCGTAGTCGCGGTAGCCGTTGGGCCGCCGCTCAGGTTCGGGCAACAGCCCGAGGTGGTGGTAGTGCCGCAGGGTCCGCGTGGTGACGCCGACGGCCGCGGCCAGCTCTCCGATTCGCATGCGATCAGTAGAAACGTTGACGTTGCGGCGGGGTCAAGCGGTGGCCTCCGGCGGTGCCTGACGGGGTCGGTGATCGTGTGCCACGATCGAGGGAACAGTTCCCGATCTCATGGACGGGTGATCTCTCGA
Source organism: Streptomyces flaveus (assembly GCF_014647675.1). GTDB lineage: Bacteria > Actinomycetota > Actinomycetes > Streptomycetales > Streptomycetaceae > Streptomyces > Streptomyces flaveus. Next base: position 77,367 of record NZ_BMPQ01000003.1, read on the forward strand.
TGTCCCAGTCTGGCGACCGACCGAAGGAGGGGCGTGACATGACTGCCATGGCACACGAGTCGCTCACGCAGGCGGACGTTCTGCTGGAGGGCTTTCTTGCCCTGGACACCCCGGAGGGTTTCCGGGCGGAACTGGTCGAGGGGGAGATCGTCGTGACGCCGCCGCCGGACGGGGACCACGAGGACTACATCGGGCTGATCGTGGAGCAGGTGTACCTGCGGTCCCGGACCAAGATGCAATTCTCCGGGAACAAGGGGCTGAAGCTGAAGAGCGGGGGCGGATGCCCGAAGGACTATGTGATCCCGGACGGCACGTTCGCACCCAAGGCGCTACGGCTCTACCGGGGTGCCGAGTCCTGGATGCCGTGCGACGGCGTCACCATGGTGCTGGAGGTCACTTCCACCAAGCCCAAGGCCGACCGTGAGGTCAAGCGTCGCTGTTACGCCCGCGGGGGCATCCCCCTGTACCTGCTCGTCGACCGTGAAGCCTCCATGGTGACGCTGTTCAGCGAGCCCGAGAAGGACGACTATCGGCAGCGGACCAAGCGCTCCTTCGGCGATCCGTTGGCCCTCCCCGAGCCTCTTTCCTTCGATCTGGACACCACGGACTTCCTCTGAGCCACCGGCGGACGGTGTCCGGATCGAAGCGCGGACCAGGGCAGGCCGTACGCCCGGTACCATGGTCGACACGGCAGACGAGCCGGGCGGACGGCCGCGTGGAGTCCCCCTAGGGGGCTTCCCGAGGAACGTCCGGACTCCACAGGGCAGGGTGGTGGCTAACGGCCACCCGGGGTGACCCGCGGGACAGTGCCACAGAAAACAGACCGCCTGGGACCTCGGTCCTCGGTAAGGGTGAAACGGTGGTGTAAGAGACCACCAGTGCCCAGGGTGACCTGGGCAGCTAGGTAAACCCCACCCGGAGCAAGGTCAAAAGGAGCCGCCGTAACAGGTGCTCTGCGCGGACGTTCGAGGGCTGCCCGCCCGAGTCCGCGGGTAGACCGCACGAGGTCGGCGGCAACGTCGGCCCTAGATGGATGGCCGTCTCCCCGGCCGCCGCGAGGCGACCGGGCGACAAAATCCGGCGTACAGCCCGACTCGTCTGCCGCCACCTGCGGCTTTGCCGGCTGGTGGAACGCCGCGCCAGTACCTGAAACAGACGTCCGCGCCGGACGGGCGGACTGTCGAGGTCGTGGCAGGGCGACGGAGTGGGTTGTGCTCTTGTCGCTGTTCCTCAGGGAGCTGCGGGCCGGGCACACCGAGGCTTCGTGAACAGCGAGAAAATCGTTCCGTAGTTGACGCTTCACGCATTGGTGCGCTGACCGTAGAATTCCGCATCCAGGGGGATCAGCGGGATTTGTGCGGCCACCAGGACAGTACGGACGTCTGTGGCCGCGCTTTGCGTTGGCGGCAGAGGAGCTGCGACGCGAACTCGCCGAATCCCTCACCGCGGCCCAGTCCGTCCTGTCCCGCCTCGACCGCGACCCCTCCGGCCCGGAAGCGTGGACCAGCTGCGCCGACGCACTGACCCTGCTGCGCCGCTACCACCTCGACAGCATGACGCTGTACCCCTCGTGCGCTCGCTGCAGCCCGAAGTCCCTCAGCTGCTCGACGCTGGTGCCTACGGTCCCGACCAGTCTGAGCTTCACCAGCTCCGCGAACTCCGAGCCGACGAGGTAGCGGTTCGCCCGCTCGTAGCTGAAGATGCGCCCGCCCCTCGGCCCGAGCGTGCAGTCGTCCTCCAGGAGAACGCGGGCGTAGGAGAGGGGGATGTACGTGCCGCGGGCCGGCACGCACCTCGTTGGCCACCAGGCTGCCCGTCGTGTCCGTCCAGCCCGGTGACAGCGGGCGGCGGACGAGCTTCGGCTTCCTGCTCCGGCGGACAGCCCCCACTCTGACCTGTGCTTACCGTCGGCTTGGGGTCCTTTCGCATGTCATGCGGACTCTTGTGCCCCTCTGCCCGTGTACCTGTCGCGCCTTCTGAAACTTGTGGGAAACAAGGTCTTGTCGGGACTTAAAACGAGGGTTAATTTAACGGCCATTCGAAGCCCGTCCTGATCGTCTGACTGATCGCCGGGTGACCTCCTGGGCGTGTGCACACTTCATCGAAAGGCATGCCATGACGCTTGGCAGAGCGCAGTTTTCCCGTCGGGGTTTTCTTGGTCTGGGAGTCGCGGCGGGCGTCATCACGCTCACGGCGTGCGGCTCCAGCGCGGGTTCGAGTGACAAGCCGCTCGTGATGACGGTGTGGGGCGGCGACCCCGACCGCAAGACGTACCAGGCCCGCATCGACCTGCTGGTCAAGAAGCACCCCGACCTCAAGGTCAAGCTCCAGCTGATCCCGGGCGACTCGTACCCGCAGAAGGTCCAGACGATGATCGCCGGCGGCAACGGGCCGGACATCATGCAGGTCGCCGAGAGCGTCAACACGTACTCCAGCAAGAACCAGTTGCTGGAGCTCGACGACCTCGCCAAGACGGCGAAGCTCGACCCCGAGCAGCGGTTCGGCCCGGTCGGCTCGCTGTACACGTACCAGGACAAGCTCTACGCGATACCGGACCGTTCCGGCGCGGTCACCGTGTTCTACAACAAGGACATGTTCGACAAGAAGGGCATCAAGGCCCCCACCGCGGAGTGGACCTGGGACGACGCCCTCGACGCGTTCAAGGAGCTGACGGTCCCCGGCAAGGTGTGGGGATACAGCGGTGCCGAATGGTTCCCGCAGTGGTGGAGCCTCGCGTACCAGAACGGCGGCACCATCATCGACGCGAACGGCCGGCCTGCGGTCGACAGCGACGAGGTGGTCGAGGCGCTCCAGTGGGCGGGCGACCTGGTCTTCAAGCACAAGGTGGTGCCGAGCAAGGCGGACTACGCCGACATGGGCCCCGACATCGGCGGCGACCAGGCGTTCCCCAACCAGAAGGTCGCCACCCACGCCAACGGCTTCTGGGTCATGTCGGGTCTGACGAAGGTGAAGTTCGGCTGGGACATCGCGCCGATGTGGCGCGGCAAGAAGCAGGCCGTGTCGGCGTTCGGCAGCGGACTCGCGATCTCGCGCACCTCCAAGCAGCGCGACAAGGCATTCAAGGCGATCGACTTCCTCACCTCCACCGAGGCGCAGGCGCAGATCATCGCCTCCGGCCAGGACGTGCCGGCCAACCTGGAGGTGCAGAAGAGCCAGACGTTCCTCAAGCCGTCGTGGATGAAGACGGACGTCGACATGGGCGTGTTCGCCGAGTCGAGCGAGTTCGTCTTCCGGGCGCCGTTCATCCCCGAGTGGAACGAGATGATCGACACGATCTCCAACGGCCTGGCCGACTTCTGGCTCGGCAAGGAGCGCAGCGCCAAGAAGGCGCTGACCGCCGTGCAGAAGGACCTCGAGTCCCTCATCAAGTCCGCGGGATGACCGGCGATGGCGACCACGACGGCCCCCACCCCCGAGGCGTCCTCGGCGGCCGCGAAGAAGCCCGCGTCACCGGGGAAACAGAGGTTCTCCAAGCGCCGGCGCCGTGAGGCCCTCTCCTTCTACCTGTTCATCTCGCCGTGGGTGATCGGCTTCCTGGTCTTCCTGCTCGGGCCGATGATCGCGTCGATCTACTACTCCCTGACCGACTGGGACTCCTTCAACCCGCCGAAGTGGGTCGGCTTCGACAACTACGTCAAGCTCCTCACCGACGACCCGGTGTTCTGGAAGGCCCTGTGGAACACCTTCTACTACGCGGCGATCTCGGTCCCGCTGGGCCTGGTCCTCGGACTCTGGCTGGCGAACCTGCTCAACAAGCAGGTCAGGGCCCGCAAGTTGTTCCGCACTCTGATCTATCTGCCGACGCTGATCCCGCTGGTCGCCACGGCGATGATCTTCCGGATGGTGCTCGCACCGAACGGCCCGATCAACGACTTCTTCGGCCTGTTCGGACTGTCGGGCCCCAACTGGCTGCTCGACGGCCCCTGGGTCAAGCCCGCCCTGATCCTGATGTCGGCGTGGGGCGCGGGCGCCGCGACCGTACTGCTGCTCGCCGCGATGAAGGGCATCCCGCGTGAGCTGTACGAGGCGGCCGAGGTCGACGGCGCGAGCGCGACGCGGCAGTTCTGGAGCATCACGCTGCCGCATCTGACGCCCATCATCTTCTTCAACCTGATCATGGGCCTGATCAACGCGTTCCAGATCTTCTCGCAGGTCTACATCCTCATCCCCAAGGGCAAGAACCCCGCCGGCTACGACGCGGCCCAGACGATGGTGCCGCTCCTGTTCGACCAGGCGTTCAGCTACTACCGCATGGGCTACGCCTCGGCGATCTCCTGGCTGCTGTTCCTGGTGATCCTGGTGTTCACGGTGATCGCCTTCCGCACCACCCGGCGCTGGGTGTTCTACGAGACCGAGGTGAAGTGATGGCGACCCTGGCGACCCCTGTGCGCAAGCGCGGGCACGAGGACCGACAAGCCCCTGCCGTACGGGCGTTCCGTGCGACGCCCTTCACCTACGGCACCCTGCTGATCGTCGCGGCGATCCTGACCACCCCGCTGGTCTTCGTCGGCTCGATCGCCCTGTCCAGCGACGCCACCGTGAACAACGGCGCGTTCACGATCATCCCGCGCGAGTTCCACTGGGACAATTTCTCCCGGGTGTTCGGCACCGAGCTGCCGGTGGGCACCTTCCTGCTCAACTCTGTGCTCATCTCGCTGTTCTCGGTGGCGGGGCAGGTCCTCTCCAGCGGCCTGGTCGGCTACGCCTTCGCCCGGCTGCGGGCGCCGGGCAAGAACACGATGTTCCTCATCGTCATCGCCACCATGATGATCCCGACGCAGATCACGATGATCCCTCAGTTCATCCTGTTCCGGGACCTGGGCTGGGTGAACACCTTCCTGCCGCTGATCGTGCCGAACTTCTTCTCCAACGCCTTCAACGTCTTCCTGGTACGGCAGTTCGTCTCCCGGCTGCCCAGCGAGCTCGACGAGGCGGCCATGATGGATGGCCTGGGCTTCTTCGGCATCTACCGGCGGATCATGTTCCCGATGCTCAGGCCCGTCCTGATCGCCATCGGCATCTTCACGCTCACCCACACCTGGGGCGACTTCATGGGCCCCCTGATCTACCTCAACGACGAGTCGAAGATGCCGCTCGCCCTGGGCGTGCAGTACATCACCGCCACCTCGCAGGCGGGCCAGGCCCCGCCCTGGAACATGGTGATGGTCGGCTCGATCCTGCTCGCCCTGCCCATGATCCTCGTCTACTACCTGGGTCAGAAGTACCTGTACGAAATGGATATCAGCGGCGGAAGCGCGGGGGTCAAGTGAGTCGTCCGACGACAGTGGTCAGCGGAGTCGTCGAGAGCAGCGCCATCCAGAGCGGCGCCGTCGAGAGCGGTGCCATCGAACTCGACGCCCGGGGCATCCGGATCGAGGGCGGTCCGCGCGTCGTGCTGTGCGCGTCGCTGTTCTACTTCCGCCTTCCGCGGGAGCAGTGGCGTGCCCGGCTCGAACAGGTACGTGCCTCGGGGTACACCTGCGTGGACGTCTACCTGCCCTGGAACTTCCACGAGACGGCGCCCGGCCGCTGGTCCTTCGAGGGCCGGCGTGACGTCGCCGCCTTCCTGGACCTCGCACAGGAGACCGGGCTGTACGTCATAGCCAGACCCGGCCCGTACATCTGCTCCGAGTGGGACGGCGGCGCGCTGCCCGCATGGCTCGGCCTGGACCCGGAGTTGAGCGTCCGTCAGAACGAGCCGCGCTTCCTCGCCCAGGTGACGGCCTGGTTCGACCAGGTGCTGCCTTTGCTCGCCGAGCGCCAGTACCCGGCGGGCGGACCCGTCATCATGGTGCAGCTGGAGAACGAGCTGGACTTCTTCGACTGTGCGGACCGCGCGGGATACCTCACCGCCCTGCGCGACCAGACGATCCGCCACGGCATCACCGTGCCGCTTGTCGCCTGCTCCGGACAGGGCGACATCGAGGGAGCCACCGGGAACGTCCCCGGCGTCGTACCGGCCTGCAACTTCTACCCGGACGACGACTCCCCGGACCTCGAGCCGGAGGTACGGCGCTACGCCGAGCTCCTGGCGGACCGCGGCCTGCCCCTGCTGATCACCGAGACGAACCGGCGGCACCGCACCCTGCGGCGGCTCCTGGCGAGCGGCGCCTCGCTGATCGCGCCCTATCTGCAGTCGTCCGGATGGAACTTCGGGTACACGCCGTCCACGGGAAACTGGGGCGACCCCGCCAACTTCATGAGCCACGGCTACGACTTCGGCGGCTACGTCTCGTCCACCGGCACCGAACGGCCCGAGTACATCCAGGCCCAGGTGCTGGCACGCGTGATCGACACCTTGGGGCCGCGACTGGCGCTCGCCACTTCCGCCGGGGCGAGCGTGCCGGGCGGGCCGGTGACCGCCGACTTCCCGACCAGCTCGTCGCCGTCGGCGCTGGACCTGGACGGGGGTGGGCGGCTCGTCGCCGTGCCGCATCTCGGCGCTGCGGATACCGCAGGCACGGCGCCGGTTACGGCACCGGGCACGGCGGTCGTGAACGGCGTACCCGTCGCCGTCGCCCCGGACTCGTGTCCGCTGATGCTGGTGGACGTACCGCTGCGGTCGTGGGGGTACGACGGGACGCTCACCCTGGCGTCGGCGGATCTGGTGGCGGCGTCGGACGGTGTGCTGACGTTCTCCTCCGAGATACCGGTCACCGTCGTCGTAGGCGAAACCCGGGGCGAGATTCCGGCGCCCACGGCAGGCGCGCCCGAGCGAACGACCGTCGGAGGCCTGACACTTGTCGCGCTGGCACCGGCGGACGCCGCACGGCTGCGAGCCACGGACACCGACGGCACAGCGCACCTGACCGACGCGCCCCCGTCGCGGAGCACGCCGCCACTGCCGCCGCTGCCGCCCAGCACCGTACGGGCCGCGCGGCGGCGATCGGCCGGTGCTCCGGAGCAGCCGGCCGGAAGCCACGAACTGCCGCCCACGCTGGAGTCGCTCGGCGTGTACCGGGGGCGCGGAACGTACCGGACCACAGCTGATCTGACGGATGTCGACGAGCTCCTGCTCGTCGGCGCGGCGGACATCGTCGACCTGTCGATCGACGGCAGGGCGCGCCCGACGATCACCGGATTCGGCGCGGCTCGGCGGATCGACGTGCGTGAGGCGACCGGCGCTGTCGCCGTCGAGGCCGTCGTGGAGATCTGGGGGCACGCGAACTTCGACGACGCGCGCCTGCCGGCCCTCCGCCTCGGCGCGCTGCGCGGACTGGGCACGCTGTGGACGGTCCGGGACGTGACGGACGTGTCGGCGCTGTGGTCGGTGCGCGGCCACTGGGCGGGCCTGCCGGCGCCCACGCGCGCGCTCGGCGGCTGGAGCAGCACCCGCGTCGGCCTCCCGGTCACCTACACGCGCGACGTCCGGTCGGACACCGCCTCGGCGCTGCACCTTCGGGGCGTGGTCGAGCCGGTGCGGGTGAGCGTGGACGACGGTGAGCCGCGCACTGTCACCGCCGAGGACCCCTGGGTCCTGCTGCCCGCGGGAACCCACCAGATCTCGGTCGCGTTGCCGCACCACCCCAGCGGCGGCGGCCTCGGCGCCGAGTTGCTGGGCCTCGAACCGGTGACGGACTGGTCGTGTTCGGTACAGGACGACGACCTGCTGACCGGTTTCGCCGCCACCGGTCCCTCGCAGGGGCAGGACATCCAGCTGCCGCTGACCCTGGAACCGGGAGAGGAGGCGTGGCTCGACGTCGACCTGCCGACGTCCGGTGACGGCTTCCTGGTGCGGCTCGACGGGACGCAGATCCGCGTGACCGGATGGGCCGCCGGGGAGTGCGTGGGCCGCGTCTGGGCCGGCGACGGTGACCGGCCGACCTTCTCCGGCGGGGACTCGAACATAATATGGGTCCCGGCGGGCTGGTCCGGGCTGGCCCTGCTGGTGCGGGGTGCCGCCGGGCCGGGCGATCCGGAGCTCCGTACACTGCGGCTGGAGTCTCCGGACGGCTGAGGGAGCAGTTGGGGGGCATGGTGGCGCGGCGCACGGCTCGGGACCTTCGCAGCGAGAACCGTTTCGAGGTTCTGCACGCTTTGTTCGAACTCGGGCCGTCGACCCGCCAGGAACTCGCCCGGCACACCGGACTCAGTCCGGCGACGGTGGCCACCCTGGTCACCGAGTTCCTGTCGGAAGGCGTCCTGCGTATCGCCACCGTGGAGAACAACACCGGGGGACGGCCGCAGGAGCGGCTCACCGTCGACCCCGGCCGCGGCCGCATCGTCGGCGTCGACGTCGCCGAGACCTACGTCGACGCCACGGTGTACGACCTCGCGCTCGGCGCGCTCGGCCAGGGCGAGGTCGCGCTGGACGAGCACGAGAACGACCCGTCCTACGTCGCCGACGGGATCGTCCGCGCGATCGAGTCGGCCGTCGCGGCCGGGGGAGCCGAGCACGAGCACATCATCGGCGTCAGTGTCAGCATGCCGGGCCATGTCCATCCCGAAGCCGGCGTCTCGGTCTTCGCGCCGAACTGGGACTGGCGCGATGTGCACATCGAGAAGATGCTGGCGCACCTCCTGGTCCCCGTGTACGTCGACAATCCGCTCAAGGCGGTGGTCCTGTCGGAGATGTGGTTCGGCGCCGGGCGCGTGGTCGACACGATGGCCGTCGTCAACCTCGGTACCGGGGTGGGTGCCGGCATCGCCATCGACGGCGCGCTGGTCCGTGGCACCACCAACAACGCCGGTGAATGGGGCCACACGCTTCTGGAGCTGGACGGCCGACCGTGCCGTTGCGGTCGGCGCGGCTGCGTCGAGGCGTACCTCGGCGCCCCCGGGCTGCGGACGACGCTCGCCGGGATCGACCCGGAACACCGCACACTGCGGCAGCCACGGCAACGTGACTTCGTCGAGGCGGTGGCCGAAGGCCTCGCCGAGGGCGACCCGGCCCTGAAGGACCTCGCCCACCGCACCGCGCACTACCTGGCCGCGGCCCTCGGCGACCTGGTCAACATGCTCAACGTCCCCACCGTCACCCTCACCGGCTGGGCCTCCGAGGCCCTGGCCGCCCATCTCCTGCCCGCCGTACGCGACGAACTCCCCCACCACGTCATGCCCGGCTCCCTACCGGGCCTCACCGTCGAGCCGTCCCGGGTCCCGGGCAACGCCGTGGCCCTCGGTATGGCGGCCTTCACGCTGCAGCAGTTCCTCAACCGGCTGGGGCTGGGGAGTCCGGCGGGGACGGGGCCGTGGGCGGATCGGGGGCGGGGTCTCGGTCCAGCGGGGCTTGGGCAGCAGCCCGGGCAGGGGCTGTAGAAGGCTCCACGAGGAACCGGAGCCGCGGGGGAGTGGCTCGGGGAGCCACGGCTGTCTGACGGTCCGACCGCGTGCCGGGCCGGACACCTGGGGCAATCGGCTCTCGCCAGTCCAACGGCTCACAGGCCAGATCAGGGTCACCTCACACGATCGAGTGCGCCTCGATTGCGCGGGGCGACGGTGCAGGCGTTAGGCGCAGTCACTGGACGTCTGTGTCTCCACTCTTCTGCTCGCGCAGACTGTTTCGTCCTGCAATCCCGTCCTTCACCGCCCCTTCTCATGTCACATGCACCCACTAGGATCTGCCCCGAGGGTCTGACCATGGGGAACGGTGGTCTTCGAGGGGCACGAGGAGCGGGGAACAGGCATGCGGGAAGGCCGGTGGGTCACGGTCACCGAGTCCGAGTTCGATTCCCACGCCTCGCCTTCCGTCGATGAACGCGCCCGTTCCGAGCAGGCGTTCGCCGAGGCCCGCGATTGCGTCATCGTCTCCACGTCAACCCTCGAGCTCGGCATTGACGTCGGTGACCTGGACCGTGTCATCCAGATCGACTCACCGGCCTCCGTTGCCTCGTTCCTGCAGCGCATCGGCCGCACCGGCCGGCGTTCCGGCACTGTGCGCAACTGTTTGTTCCTCACCACCCGCAAGGACACGCTGCTGCAGGCGGCGGGCCTGTTGCTGCTGTGGTCGCGGGGCTGGGTGGAACCGGTCGTCCCCTTCGACAAGTCGGCTGCCCCCATCCTGCGCTTCCTCACCGAGGAGGGCTTCCTCGACAGCGACGGTGGGATGCTGTTCGTCGGCCCCGAGGCGGAACGCCGCTTCGGCAAAAGGCACTTCATCGAACTCACCGCCTCTTTTACCGCACCTCCGCAGTTCACCGTCCTGTCCGGACGCACGGAGATCGGCCGCCCTGGCCCGAGCGTGCTCACGGAGGAACACCCCGGCCCCAGGCGGTTGCTACTTGGTGGACGCAGTTGGCAGGTCACGTACATCGACTGGCTGCGCAAACGAGTCTTCGTCGAGCCAGCCGACGGCGGCGGAATCGCCAAGTGGATGAACGGCGGCGTCGCCGGACTGTCGTCCTGACGCGTGCCATGCGCGAGGTGCTGCTGGGCACAGCCCCGCCCGTCTCCCTCACCCGGCGTGCGGAGGCCTGCCTGGCAGAACAGCGCGAAACCGACGCACCTGGCACCGTCCACCCGAGGGCACGTTGATCACGCGCGTCGGCCCCGACGTCCGTTGGTGAACCTGGGCCGGCTACCGCGCCAACGCCACCTTGGCGGCCACCCTCCAGTCGGTCACCGACCCCCTGCAACGGCCCACCGATAGCTGGCTGCGCCTGCGCGAGAACCTCACCCCGGCCGATTGGCGTGCGGCCCGTGAGAACGTCGGCGAGAACCTCGTCCTGGCTGACATGGACCGCCGGGCCGTACGCGGCCTGAAGTTCTCCGCCGCTCTCCCGGAACGCCTCGCCGTGGCCACGGTGGCGGCCCGCTTGGCCGACTTCGAGAGCGCCCCCTCGGTGCTCGGTGAGTCGGCGCGCTTTCAGTACGACGGCTGAATCGGAAAGCCCCCAAGGCCGCTTCAATCGGACGGTTGGGGTTACGCCCGCCCCAACTGCTCCGTCACCGCTGCAAGGCGGAGGCATTGTGGCGGCCGGAGAAGGAGTGTCAAACGAGGGTTACATCGAACTCGCGGCCCTGGAGGCGGTTGGCGGTGTCCAACCGTGGTGGCCTTGAGGCCGCGTGCGGCGAGTCGGGATCGGATCGCGTCCGCCTGCCGACACCGCGCAGGTGCCGCACCGCCCAGCCGTCGATGGGCTCGCGGTCTACGCGACCACCGTCGGGTTCGCCTGCAGTATGCGAAGGCAGCCGCATGGAGACGGACTCGGACGTCTTCGAGCGCATCGAGCAGACCGCCTGACCCCCCAATAGTGACGAAGCCCCCGTTCAGACCGCTCCAGGGCATGATGTCATCTTATGTAGCCATCAAGGTAGCCACACAAGAGCCTTTTACATGTTTGCCCAGGTCATAGAGCTGTGGTGGCTCTTCCCGGCGTACAGCCCGACTCGTCTGCCAGTAGGGCTCTGACCTGGGCTTATGGTCTGGTCGGAGCCTTTTGTCGTGTCTGGGCACATCCCGCTTCTACCTGCGAGTTCCCGGGAGTTCCCGCGCGAGTGTGCACGCGTTGTGCACTGGGGCGCGGTCTCGGGCGGTGGGTTCGATGAGTGATGTCACCGAGTCGCCGGAGGGGGCTGGCGGGTGCCGGGGCCGCAGTGGTCCGCGTAGCCGCCCTTGGCGTCCGGGCCGGACTCGCCGGCCTTGAGGAAGCTGACGGCGGGCAGGCTGCCGGCCTTGAGGGAAGCGTCGAAGTCGGTCAGGTCGTAGTTGTGGTTGGCCCGCCCGCTGTACCCGACCTCGGCGATGCTCTTCCGGGCCAGGTGGTGCGGGTCGGCGGTCGACTTGTAGTAGGCGAAGGCGTTGTGGTGCGGGCTGTAGTCCTCCACCGCCGCGCCGCCGACGTTGGTGTGGGTGGTACCGGCGCACTTCGGGTAGTCGCCGCTCGTACCGTCCCAGGCGGCGGGGGCCGGAAGCCTCCGCGAGGGCGCGCACGGTCGACGGTGTGTGGCCCCCGGTGGGTCGGCGCTGCCGAGAGGTCCGCATACTCGGTGATCGTCGCGGTGCCGTGAGTGCGGTGACTGCTGTGACCGGTGGGCTGAGCAGGTAGAAGGGTTGTTGGGGGATATGAAGGACGCGAACGAACTTGCCGTGCCGGAAGTGGTGGACAGTCCCGCTCTTCGGGCGCAGCCGAGCGGCAGCCTGGCGCGGTGGTTGCTGCGCCACCGGGTGCAGCCGGTCGGGCCGGCTGCGAGTGAGGGGCATACCGAGCCACACGCCTGGTGGAAGGTGATGTGCCTGACGGGCGTGGACTACTTCTCCAGCCTGGCCTATGTGCCGGCGATCGCGGCGCTTGCGGCCGGGGCGGTGTCGCCGTTGGCGACGTTGCTGATCGTGGCGTTGACGCTGGTGGGGATGCTGCCGATGTACCGGCGGGTGGCCCGGGAAAGCCCGCATGGAGCCGGGTCGGTGGCGATGTTGGAGGATCTGCTGCCGTTTTGGCGGGGCAAGCTGTTCGTGCTGGTCCTGCTGGGTTTTGTCGCCACGTCGTGGATCATCACGATCACCTTGTCCGCGGCGGACGCCTCCGTCCACATGGTGGAGAACCCCTACCTGCCCCATGCCCTGCACGGTCATGAGGTCGCCATCACGGTGGCGTTGTTGCTGGTGCTCGGAGGGGTGTTCCTGCTCGGGTTCAGCGAAGCGGTCAGTGTGGCCATCCCGCTGGTCGCGGTCTTCCTGGTCCTCAACGCGGTGGTCATCGCCGTCGGATTGGTGGACGTGTTCACCAATCCGGGGGCGTGGTCGGCGTGGACGGACGCGCTTGGCGAGGGCGGAGGCGGACTCGGCGATCTGGCGGGGCCGGCGCTGGTGGCGTTTCCGCTGCTGGTGCTGGGGCTGTCCGGCTTCGAGACCGGGGTGAGCATGATGCCGCTCGTGTCCGCCGACGGCGCCGATCCTGAGCAGCGGCTGCGCTCACGTATCCGCAACACCCGCAGGCTGCTGACCACCGCCGCGCTCATCATGAGCGTCTACCTGCTGTCCGCGAGCTTCGTGACCACCGTCCTCATCCCGCACAAGGAGTTCGAGCCCGGCGGCGAGGCCAACGGCCGGGCCCTGGCCTGGCTGGCCCACGAGCACGTCGGGGAGGCGTTCGGCACCGTCTACGACGTCAGCACCATCTTGATCCTGTGGTTCGCGGGCGCCTCCGCGATGGCGGGGCTGGTCAACATCGTCCCGCGGTACCTGCCCGACTACGGCATGGCCCCGGAGTGGGGACGCGCGGTACGCCCGGTCGTGATCGTCTACACCGTTCTCTGTGTCCTCATCACCATCGCGTTCGACGCCGACGTCGATGCCCAGGCCGGCGCCTACGCCACCGGCATCCTGGCCATGATGGTCTCCGGCGCTTTCGCCGTCACCGTCTCGGTCGTACGCCGCCGCCGGCGCGCGACCGCCGCAGGCTTCGCACTGCTCACCGCGGTCCTGCTCTACGCCCTGATGGCCAACATCGTCGACAAGCCCGACGGCATCGCCATCTCCGGCATGTTCATCACCGGCATCATCGCCGTGTCGCTGATCTCCCGGGTCTCACGCACCACCGAACTGCGCGCCGACCGCATCGTCTTCGACGAGGCCGCCCGCCGGTTCATCACCGACACCCTTGCCCACGACAACTCCATCAACATCATCGCCAACCGGCGTGAGGCCGGCGATGGCGCCGAGTACTCCGGCAAGGAGCGCGAGCAGCGCGGCAGCAATCCGGTGCCCGCCCCGGCCGATGTGCTGTTCGTGGAAATCGATGTGGTCGACCCGTCCGACTTCAGTGAAGTCCTCGCTGTACGCGGAGTCGAGGTCGACGGCTACCGCATCCTGCGCGCCGAGGCACCGGCCGCGCCGAACGCCATCGCCGCGATTCTGCTCGCCCTGCGCAACGCCACGGGTGTTCAGCCGCACTGCTACTTCGCGTGGGCCGAAGGCAGCCCCCTGATGCACATGTTCCGCTACTTCCTGCTCGGCCGCGGCGACACCGCTCCGGTCACCCGCGAGATCATCCGCAGCAATGAACCCGACCCCGATCGCCGCCCCGGCATCCACGTCGGCGGCTGACCCCGCGCCCCGTCTTTCGAGCAAGTCGCCCGCTTCAACCCCGTGACCTGGTACCTCGACGCCACCCGGTCCATCCTCTCCGGCCACCCCGACTGGGGCTTCATCGGAATCAGCGTCGCGTTCATCGTCGGGCTCGCCGGCACAACCTTCAGCCTGTCGATCGGCGCCTATCGACGGCTTGCCGCCGAGTAGCGAGGTGATGGACTACTACGACGGCAACACCGTCACCGGCCTGTGGAACGACGCCCATAAAAAGCAGCCGCCCCGGACTGAGAGCGGTAAGCGGCTGCCGAGCTGCCCTCAAGGGCTGTCATGGTCGTCTGAGGTTCCGCTCGATCGCCTGCCGTGCCGCTTCGAGGACGGCCGGCCGGCCGGGGATCGGTGTCGCTGCGGCGGTCGCGGGGTGCGCGGTGGGTTCGGCGCCGTGAGAGCGGTCTGGGGCGGGGCGGGTGCCCTCTACGGCGGGTGCGTCGGGGGCCTGGTCGGCCGCGGCGTCGATCAGGGCCGCCGGTTCGTCGTCGCCGAGCCGGCGCAGCAGGTCGGCGAGGTTGCGCAGGGCGGTCCACAGGTGGGTCCAGTTGCCGTTGCGGGCGAAGTACTCGATGGCGTCGCGGTAGCCGTCCAGCGCCTCGTCGACCCGGCCCGCACAGGCGCGTACCGAGTGGAGCCCGACGGTCGCGACGCCGACGAGGAAGGTGGCGCCCGAGGTGCGGGCCAGGTCGATGGCACGGAGGTAGTGCCGCTCGGCCGGCTCGCTGTGGCCCGCGAGGCTGTCGATCTCCCCGGCGACGTAGGCGCCCCACGAGAGCATCGAGGGCGACACCGCGGCGGTCAGCCCTCGGTCGTTCAGTCTCCGCGCCTCCTCCAGATCGCCCGCGTAGGCCATCGCGAGGGCGGCGATCCCGAGGCTCTCCCGCTGCGGGCCGACGAGATCGACCGCGGCGAGGCAGTGCTCGACCACGTCGTCGTAGGCGCCGCGAGCCAGGTCGGCCACCGAGAGGACCATCAGGCAGTGCCATGATCCGGCGCTGTTGGCCGCTTTCTCCAGCCCGGTACGGGAGAGCCGGTCGGCCCGGCGGTAGTCGCCGCGGTGGTAGGCGGCTTCCGCCGCGACTCCGAGCACGGCCACAGCACTCGGGTGGCCGGCGAGCGCCGGATCGTCGGCCAGTTCCTCCGCCCAGTCGCGAATCTCGACGAGATCGCGGTAGGCGACCGCCTCGAACAGCGCGACGACCATCGCCACGGCGTCGTCCAGAGATCCCTGGCCGCGGACCAGCCGCCACGCGGCCCGCAGGTTCGGCAGTTCGCGGCGCAGGACGGCGTCGGCCTCGGGCTCCCGCTCGGTGTCCATGACGGTGCCGATCCATGAGGTCAGCTCGACGGCCCAGCGCAGCATGCGCTCGGCCGCGGCCTTGTCCTCGCCGGCCGCCGCGAGCCGGTCAAGACCGAAGGCCCGCAACGTCTCCAGCATGCGGAACCGGGTGGCCCCCTCGAAGGAGGCCTCGACCATGGAGGCGTCGACGAGGCGGGCCAGAGTGCTTCCGGGGTCGCTCTCCAAGCCCAGGCCGGCGGCGAGCCGCTCCGCGGTGTCGAGGTCGACACCGTCGACGAAGACCGACAGATGCCGGAACAGCCGCCGTTCGTCCTCGGTGAGGAGCTGGTACGACCACTCGACGGTCGCGCGCAGCGTCCGGTGCCGGGAATCCGCGCTGGGGCTGCCCCCGCCGAGCAGGTCGAGCGAGCGGTCGAGGCGGCCCCGCAGATCAGCCAGGGAGAACGTGGACAGCCGGCCGGCCGCGAGCTCGATGGCCAGCGGCATCCCGTCGAGCCGGTGCACGATGTCGGCGATCGTACGCAGCTGTGCCGGCGTCGGTGGCGGCCCGGGGCGAACCCGGCGGGCCCGGTCCAGGAAGAGCGCCACGGACGGAACCCGCGAAGGATCCTGATCGGGGTGGGGCAGTGGCAGCGGTGCCAGCCGTGAGACATGTTCGGCCGCCAGACCGAGAGGTTCGCGGCTGGTGGCCAGCAGGGAAATTCCGGAGCACGTGGAGAGGATCGTGTCCACCGTGTCTCGTACGCCGTCGAGCAGGTGCTCGCAGTTGTCGATCACCAACAGACCGGGGCGGTCGCTCAGCATGGCGACGCAGGCGGACAGAACGTCGCCCCGGTCGACCTTCAGGTTCAGGGCCGCCGCCAGCGCGTGCGGGATGGCGGCGGGATCGGTGACCGGCGCGAGCAGCAGCACTGTCACCGTGCCGCTCTGCCGCGCGACCTCCAGAGCGACCCGGGTCTTGCCGACGCCGCCGGGACCGACGAGCGTGACCAGCCGCTCGGCCGCCAACAGCCGGTGCAGGGCCGCGACTTGCGCCGCACGGCCGATCAGCCGGGTGGTCGGCCGGGCCGGCACCCCGGGCAGGCCGGACGCCGAACTCTCGGCGCCTGCGATGATCTCGCGCTCGAGCTCGTCCAGCGTGGGTGAGGGATCGAGGCCGGTCTCGTCGACCAGCCGACGCCGGTATTCCCGTCCGACGCGCAGCGCGTCCGGCGCCTGCCCGGTCGCCGCCAGCGCCCGCATGAGCAGGAGGACCGCGGGCTCGCGCAGTGGGTCGGCGGCCGATGACGTGGCAGCGAGGCCAAGGATCCGGTCGGCCTGTCCCGCGGCGACGGCGACGGCGATCAGCGCGTCGGTCACCTCGCGGCGCAGCAGTGCGTACTCCTCGACCGCGGTGGCGATGGGCACGATGTCGGTGAGGTCGGCGAGAACTGGCCCTCGCCACAGCCCGTGCGCCTCTTGAAGCAGGCGGAACGCGCCGGCCGGGTCGCGCTGTTCCGTCGTACGCGCCGTCGCGAGCAACGCCCGCGCCTGCGCGACGTCCAGTTCATCGCGTCCGAGTGCGAGCCGATAGCCGTCCTGCCGCGTCTCGAGCCGGGCCACCGCAGGACCGAGGTGTCCGCGCAGCCGGGACACCTGGTTGTGCAGGGCCTGACGCCCTGATTCAGGTACCTCCGACGGCCACAGCGCGTCCATGAGATGGTCGACCGTCACGGTCCGGCCCTCGGCGAGCGCGAGCAGCGCGAGCACCGCACGCCGCTTCGGACCGGGTACGTCGACGGGGGCACCGCCGACGAGCAGCCGCAGCGGCCCGAGTACCTCCACACGAACCAACGGCGACGGCGACAGATGCCCGGCTGCCATGGGAACCCCCGTGTCCGGCATGCGCGTGCGACGAGGACGAACTGGGTCTGTTAGCACGACGATAGCCCGTGCGAGGGCTGTGACAGGTCGCGCGCCAATCCTTTCTGTCGTGACCGGCAACGAGCCGGTTCGACAAGAAGGAGAACTGTGATGGACCACGAGAAGGTCAACGAGTTCCTGGGCCGGTTCGTGACCGACCTGGGGGCGACCGAAGCCGCCGGATCCGTCGCGATCGGCCATCGGCTCGGGCTCTACCGCGCACTCGCGGAGCGCCCCGCGACGCCCGAGGAGTTTGCCGAGCGCACCGGGTGCCACCCGCGCTACCTCACCGAGTGGCTGCGCGGACAGGCCGCCGGCGGGTACGCCGACTACGAACCGGAAACCGGTCGGTTCGCGCTGACCGAGGAGCAGGCATTCTGTCTGGCCGACCCGAACGGCCCCAACGTGCCCGCGGCCTTCCTCGCCGCTCTGGGGATGCTGCGCGCCGAACCGCGGATCGCCGAAGCGTTCCGCACCGGAGGCGGCGTCGGCTGGCACGAGCACCACGAGGACGTCTTCTTCGGGGTCGACGCGTTCTACCGGCCCGGCTACGTGGCCGAGCTGATCCCGAGCTGGATCCCGGCTCTGGAGGGGGTCGACGCGAAACTGACCGCCGGCGCGCGCGTGGCCGACATCGGCTGCGGTCTCGGCTCCACGTCACTGCTCCTCGCCGAGGCCTACCCGCGCACCACCGTCGTGGGCTCGGACTACCACGGCACGTCGATCGAGCTGGCCCGTAAGAAGGCCTCCGAGGCCGGGGTCACCGACCGGGTCACCTTCGAGGTGGCCACCGCGCAGACCTTCGTCGGCACGGACTACGACCTGGTGATGACGTTCGACTGCCTGCACGACATGGGCGATCCGCTCGGCGCCGCCCGGCGGGTACGGGAGGCGCTGGCCCCGGACGGCACCTGGCTGCTGGTGGAGCCGTTCGCCTCCGACACGGTCGAGGACAACTTCAACCCGGTCGGCCGGCTCTACTACAGCGGCTCCACGTTCCTCTGCGTGCCCAACAGCCTGTCCCAGCCGGGCGGCTACGCCCTGGGCGCACAGGCCGGCGAGACCGCTGTCCGCCAGGTGATCACCGACGCCGGTTTCACCGGGTTCCGCCGCGCCGCGCAGACGCCGTTCAACGTGGTGTACGAGATCCGGCCGTGAGCCGGTGGGCGATCCGACCGTGAGACGGAGGCGACGGTCATGCTCGCCCACGACTGCCGACCGGCCGGACGACCCTGCCTTTGCCGCAACGGCCCACGATGCACCTCACCCGCTGGGGAACCTGGTCGCGGGCCTGCTGGCTCAGGGGCAGGAACTCGGCCAGGTGCCCCGGAGACTGCGGGATCGACTGGCCGACCCCGGTTCCGGACGCGGTCAGTGGCCTTCCCGTGTCCGGAACCGGATCCAACCCGCCCGTCCCGTCGGAGGAAGACGACTACTCCTGCCGAGAGAAGACCGCAGGAACACCGGCGTCCTCATCGAGCAGATCCCCGAGAGAGGAATTCCGGCGGTGCTCCGCGCCCACGATCGTGTTGCGCAGGATCCCGAGGCGTTCGACCTCGACCTCCACCACATCGCCGGGCCGCAGCAGCCAGGGCGGTGTGCGGGCGTAGCCGACACCGGACGGGGTGCCGGTGGCCAGCAGGTCACCGGGGTGCAGCGTGAGGGTGCGTGAGATGTGGGCCAGCGTCTCTCCCACGCGGTGGATCATCTGGCTGGTGGAGGCGTCCTGGACGGTTGTGCCGTTGACCCGGGTGTGCACCCGCAGCCCGTCCCGCAGGTCGCCCACCTCACCGGCGGGCACCATGGGACCCAGCGGGCCGGAGCGGTCGGCGTTCTTCCCGAGGATCCACTGTGAGGTCAGTTTCTGCGCCCGCCGCGCGGTGACGTCGTTGAACGTCGAGTAGCCGACCACCGCGTCGAGTGCCTCGGAGGGGTCCGCGTCCACCAGCGTGCGGCCCACCCAGGCCACGATCTCGCCCTCCCAGTCCAGGCCGTCCTCGGTGGCAGGTACGGGGATGGCGGCTCCGCCGACCGTCAGCGAGCGCGTCCACCGCGCGAACAGCGTGGGGTGCTCGGGCAGCTCCTGGTCCCGGTAGGACCCTTCGGCGGCGTGGTCGAGGTAGTTCAGCCCGACGCACAGCATCTGTGCCTCCGGCAGCACCGGCGGCACCAGGCGTGCCTGACCTGCCGGCAGCGTCTCGCCGACCGACGGGCGGGCCAGCCATCCTTCGGGGTCGGCCCAGAACTCCCGGAGCCCGGCCACCACGGTGAGCCTCTCGCCATCGGGCGACAGGTTCGCCGCCTGCACCTTGTCGGCGCCCGCCACTCCCACGATCTGCATCCGCACTCCTCAGGACTGGGACGATTCGATCTCGCCATACCTGCTAAAGGTTACAACCTTTATGCTTGAATGGAGTCATGGTCACCGAGAAACGCGCCCTGCTGGCAGGTCTGAGCGCCCCGGGCGGCACGCGAGCCGAACAGCTCGCTGCGGCACTGGAGGACCGCATCCGCGAACTGAGTCCCGGCTCCGCGATCGGCACCATCGAGGACATCCGGCAGGAGTCCGGCCTGGCCCGCGCCACGGTCAGCGAGGCCATTCGGCTCCTGCGCGACCGAAGGGCGATCGAGATCCGCCCCGGTCGCGGCGGCGGACTGTTCGTCGCCGACCAGAGCCCGGTGGTCCGGCTGCGCCACACCCTGCTCAGCGTCGCGGGGGAGCCCGGCGCGGTCGCGGACGCCATCGAGCTCCGTAACCACTTGGAGGAGCTGATCGCCGTCGGCGCCGCCCGGTGCGCGGGCGAGGACGACATCCCGGCGCTGCGGGCCTGCCTGGACGCCATGGCGGCCGCGCCGGACTGGGACGCTTTCCTGCGCGCCAACTGGGCGCTGCACGAGCGAATCGCGCAGCTGTGCCCGAACGCGATGGCCCGCGCGGTCTACGTCGGCACGCTCGGCCACCTCACGTCGTCCACCGCGCGCACCGCCGACCGGGACGCCGACGCCTACCGAGCGGCGCGGCTGCGGATCCACGCCGACCTGGTGGAGGCGATCGCCGCCGGGGACGAGGACGCCGTCCGCGCGGCCGTCGCGCGCCACAACCACACCGACTGAACGCACAGCACGCAGGAGCCGTCATGCCATCAGCCGAGTACCGCAGGTACCTCTACCCGTCGGATGCGCCGCGCCTGTCCTCGATCAGAGGCATGGACGCCTACGAATACCGCGAGGCGGCCAAGAAGGACTCGTTCACCGGCGGGCTGATCCAGGGCTGGGAACCCCTCCAGCTCGCCGAGTTCCGCGGGGTGACCGAGGACGGCACGCTACGGCCCGAGGTGCACGCCTGGGAGCCGGCCCGTCCCGGTGAGGAGGCTCCCGTCGCCGCCATGGTCGCCGCGGCGCGGGACCTGCTGGCGGCGCTCGACGAGAACGCCCGCGGCAAGCTGCTCCACCCGGTTGACGCGGTCGAGTGGCAGACCTGGGCCAACCCGGAGTTCCTGCAGTTCGACACCGGCCTCCGCCTGGAGTTCCAGTCGCCCGAGGTCCGCAAGAAGGCCCTCGCGTTGGTCGAGGCGTCGCTAAGCCGCGACGGCTTCCGTCTGGTGCACGACATGATGCTGATCAACGGCTTCCTCGGCGAGGTCGTGGGCCTTCAGAGCATCCTCAACGAGTTCAGCTACAACTTCGCGCTCTACGGCAACCCCGACTCCACAAGCCCGTGGGGCTGGCAGCTGTTCGGCCACCACTGCGCCGTCCACTGCCTCGTCGTCGAGGGCCGCATGGTCGTCAGCCCCGTCTTCCTCGGCGCCGAACCCAACGAGATCGACGAGGGCCCCCACGCGGGCAGGCCGGCGTTCACCGACCGAATCCGGCTCGGCACGGACCTGATGGCCGCGCTCCCGCCGGACCAGCGCGCCACCGCGACCGTGTACCGGCACATCGTCGACCCCGCCATGCCACCCGGCCGCATCCACCCCGGCGACGAACGCCACCTCGCCGGCGCCTTCCAGGACAACCGGGTGATCCCGCTCGAGGGCCTGCGGGCCGCGGACATGCCCGAGCGGGCCCGGCAGACCCTCCTGGAGATCGCCGAGTCGTTCGTGTCCCTGCTGCCCGACGGCCCGCGCGCGGCCCGGATACGGGAGATCCGCGACCACCTCGACGAGACCTGGTTCAGCTGGATCGGCGGACACGAGGCCGGCGACGTCTTCTACTACCGCCTCCAGTCGCCGGTGCTGATCGCCGAACTCGACCACCACTGCGGCGTCTTCCTCGACTACGACACCCCCAAGCCGTTCCACATCCACACCGTGCTGCGCACTCCGCACGGCAACGACTACGGCCGCGCCTACGTACGCGCCTGGCAGCAACGGAACACCTGACTCCTCACCCGCCTGGAGCGCACGCCGCCGGACGAGCAGGGGGCGGTCGTGGAGTTCAAGGCGTTGGCGTACGGCGGTCTCATCGCCCGCGCGGAGGTGGAGCGGGTGCAGGACCTCACCGTGGAGGGGATGCCGACGTGTGTGGCGAAGCAGGTGACAAGACCGGTCAGGAATCGAGAAGCCACGGCCGCCGAGCAGCCCATAGCGTGATGGCCATGGCAACCACCGTAACCACCGCGTCCATTACCTCCGTCACCGTCGAGGTGGCCGACCCTGAGGCCGCCCACCGCTTCCACACCGCCCTGGGAGTAGACACGCACATACGCCTGCGGGCGTCCGAGGCGCACTCCACCGGATTCCGCGGCTTCACCCTGGCGCTCACGGTCTCCCGGCCGGCCACCGTCGACAGCTTCCTCAGCACCGCCGTGGACGCCGGCGCCACGGTGCTGAAGCCCGCCACGAAGTCGCTGTGGGGCTACGGCGGTGTCGTCCAGGCGCCGGACGGGACGATCTGGAAGGTCGCGACCTCGGCGAAGAAGGACACCGGCCCGGCCACCCGCGAGATCGACGAGATCGTCCTCCTGCTCGGCGTCGAGGACGTGAAGGCCAGCAAGCGGTTCTACGTCGACCGGGGCCTGACCGTGGCCAGGAGCTTCGGCGGCAAGTACGCCGAGTTCGCTTCCGACGAGTCCAGCCCCGTCAAGCTGGCGCTGTACAAGCGCCGCGGCCTGGCCAAGGACCTCGGCGTCCCCGCCGACGGCACCGGCTCGCACCGCATCGTCCTCGGCAGCACTGCAGGCTCCTTCACCGACCCGGACGGATTCGCCTGGGAGGCCGCCACGTCGCTCACTTCCGCGCCGTCCACGGCGTCCGCACAGTCCTGAGTGTGCGGGAGCTGCACGCCGCCGTGACGTGTGCCCGCTAGGAGTGAGTGACATCGTTTCGATGTCCACGCCGGCCCTCAGGGGGTATCTGCTATGTCCCGTACCGTGATTGACCTCGATGACGAAGCCACTGCCGAGTTGATGGGGATCTACAACGTCAAGAGCAAGGCCGCGGCCGTCAGACGTGCCATGGACGAAGCGGTCAAGCTGCACCGTCGCATGGCGTTCATGGACGCCATCGACAGCGGGGAGATCGACCTGACGTACGACGCGTCGTCCCCGCCGGTACCGCTGACTGAGCGGTGAGCCCTGTTTCCCCCAGGAGGGTGGGCTCCGTGCTGCTGAAGGACGGGAGAGCCCCGTGGATCCGGACGTGGACCGGCGGGGCTCTCGCGATCGTACGAGCGTCAGGCGCCCGGCCCCGACGAGGCCAGCCCCACGAGTCCCGCCCACGCCTCACGTGACACCGTGACGACGGGCCCGGCGAGGGCCTTGGAGTCCCGGACGTGCACAGCAGCCGTACTGGCCGCGACCTCTACGCACTCGCCGCCTTCGGCTCCGCTGTAGCTGCTCTTGAACCAGGCGAGACCGGATGCGGTGGTCGAGGACTCAGCGTTGTTCATAGCGATCCCAGCAACCCTTCGACGAAATCCAGTGACTCTCTCGGACCGAGAGCCTGTGACCGGATGATCCCATAGCGGGCGGCGGCGAGCGTTGTCTGTTCCTGACCGGTCTGAAGGGCGCTGGTTCCCTGTGCTTCGGCGTACACGAACTTCTTGCAGTCCTTGCGCGTGACGATGGTGAACGGCCCGTCCACGCCCGCGTTGTCCTCACCGTCGAGGGGCATGACCTGGATCTCGACGTTCCGCCTCTGGCCGATCAGCAAAATGTGCTCCAACTGCCCCCGCAGCACGTCCTTTCCGCCGTACCGGTGCCGCAGAACCGCCTCTCCGGTCACGAAGCTCAGCAGTGGAGCGGGCCAGCGCTCGAAGATCTCCTGGCGGGCCAGCCGTGCGGCAACCCGCTGCTCAATGGTCTCCTGGTCGAGGACCGGGCGTCGCATGGCCAGCACGGCTCGCATGTATTCCTCGGTCTGCAGCAGGCCGTTGAACACGAGCGTGCTGTACGAGAGCAGTTCAATGGCCTCTTTCTCCAGCCCCGCCATCCCCTGGAAGAACACCGGATACTGAGCCCGCTCCAGCTGCTCCTTCCACAGGCAGAGCAACCCGCCCGCCTCCACCACCTCGTCCGCCCGGTCGATGGTCCGAGGCGACGGAATTCTCCGCCCCTGCTCGAACGAGGCGATGGTGGACGCGGAGTACCCGAGCCGCTTCCCGAGCTCCGCCCGTTCCATCCCTGCCCGCAGTCGCAGCGTCTTCAGGGTTTGCCCGAACGCGGCCACCACGCCCTTCCCGGCCTCGTCCTCCGGCCGCCGCCCGCCCTCGTCGTCGCTGTCCCAGCCGTCCCCGACGCTCACGACCGCTCCGCCGCCCCCGTCCGGAACCGTCTCGGCTTCCGCCGCCACACCCGTACGCTCCGCCATCAACTACCGCCTCCTCCCCGGCCCAACGCCCCCGCAGTGGACGCCGTCACGCCGCGCGCCTCGTACCCGTGGACACACAGCGCGTACAGCCGGTCCGCGTCGGTGCGTCACCTCTGGTCACGCTACGCCACCAAGAGGACCGTGGTGACCATGACGACCAACCCCGCCAGCCCCACCGGCACCACCCAACTCACCGCCCTCACCTCGGACTTGACCTCCGCCCCCGATCCCCGCGACCGCACCTTCGAGATGCGGTTCACCTCCACACCTCGCGGAGCCCGTCTCGCCCGCCGCCTGGCAGCCGTCCGGCTGGACGCGTGGGGGATCCCGTACGACACCGAAGCCCACGACGCGATCGTGCTGATCGTCGCCGAGTTGAGCGCGAACGCCGTGACGCACGGCCACGTCCCCGGCCGGGACTTCCACCTCTGCCTGTGTCTCACGGTCCGGACCGGCACCGCCCGCGTCGAGATCACCGACACCCGCACCGAACGCGTACCGCCCCGGCCAGGAGCCCTCCCTGACCCCGCAGATGACGAAACCGGCCGGGGACTCCTCCTCGTTGACCGCCTCGCCACCCGCTGGGACTGGCACCCGCGCCCGGACGGTCCGGGCAAGACGATCTGGGCGGAGTTCGACCTTCCCTGAGAACGGCGCCCGCGCAGCCCTCACGGGAGACCTGGTTCGGTGATACCGAGGCGGTTCCTCAGGACGTGGCGTACGGGTCGTTCATCCAGCTTCGTGGTGAGGAGGCTTGGGGCGATGGCGGGCCAGGGCACGAGTAGCCATCTCCTCGGCCGACAGAGTGCCGCGTACGTAGGCTTCGGCGTCCTGGTCGGAGGCAGAGGTCGGCCGGAGACCCTCGGCGTCGAGGGACCCTGTGGCGGATTCGGCTGCCTCCCGGCGAGAGACGCGGCCCGTCAGGTTTTCGTAGGCCTCGATCGAGAGCAGCACACCTTGCGCCTTGCGGTGGGCGCCAATCAGCACCGGCTCCGCCTGCGGGCCGGCCTCGGCCAGTTCGGTGAGTATCCGTGACAGGCCACTTCGGGCTTCGCTCACTGTGAGGATCGCGGGCACTCGCATGACGGCACCCTATTCCGGAATCGGGGCAGAATCGTCTGCTCCAACGCCATGCACCGGTCCTGGTGTCGGGACCGTACATACGGAAGATTTCAGTGCGGTCTCGGAGGCTGGATCGGCAACTATCCGGCCGTGCTCGATCGTCCTTCGGGTATGTCACACCCGAGCCCCGAACCGGCCCCAACTCCGCCTATCTGGCCGCACTGTGGCCATGGCACCACCACGGAGGACCCGGTCGGCTGCCGCGGCATCCACGTCCCCGGTCA
The DNA here is from genome assembly GCF_014647675.1 of Streptomyces flaveus. GTDB lineage: Bacteria > Actinomycetota > Actinomycetes > Streptomycetales > Streptomycetaceae > Streptomyces > Streptomyces flaveus. The sequence goes on from NZ_BMPQ01000003.1 coordinate 102,765, forward strand.
CACCGCATGCCTCGCCCACTTGGACGACGCCGACCGCGACGTCTACCTGGCCGGCCTGACCCCCGGCGCCGTCATCGACCACCGCGGCACCACCTTCACCCAACCGCTTCTGGACGCCCTTCTCGACGCCTTACACGACCCGGCCACCGGACACCCGCGCCTCGGCTTCGCCCAGTTCGAGTCGGCGACCTTCCAGGGGAACGCCTGGTTCAGGTCGGCGACCTTCCAGGGCGGCGCCGGGTTCGGGTCGGCGACTTTCGAGGGCGATGCCGGGTTCGGGTCGGCGACCTTCCAGGGCGGCGCCGGGTTCGGGTCGGCGACCTTCCAACGTGAGGCCAGGTTCTGGTCGGCAACCTTCCAGGGCGGCGCCTGGTTCGAGTCGGCGACCTTCCAGGGGAACGCCTGGTTCGAACAGGCGGTTTTCGAGCGGTCGGTCAGCCTCGGGCCGTTGGTGTGCGCCGGGCACGTGGTGCTGTCCGGCGCGGTGTTCAGCAGCCCGGTGACCCTCTCGTTCGCCGCGCGCCGTCTGGAATGTCGGCGGACCCGCTGGTCGTCAACGGCCGAGTTGCGTCTGCGCTACGCCACGGTGGACTTCGCCCACGCGGTCTTCGAATACCCCCTCACGATCGCCGCGGAGGCCGAACCCTTCGTGCTCCCCAATGGGCAGACGGTGGCAGAACAGGCAGTTGCAGGCGCACCCGACTCCACGGTGCGCATAGCCACGCTGCGTGGCGTCGACGCCGCCCATCTGGTCCTCGCCGACGTCGACCTGTCGGGGTGCCTGTTCACCGGGACCGTGCATCTGGACCAGCTGCGCCTGGAGGGCCTCTGCTTCTTCGACAAGGTCCCGCTCAACACGCTGCGCTGGCACCCCGTACGGTTCACCCAGCGCCGCACCCTCGCCGAAGAACACCACTGGCGCGCGAGCCGGCCGACAGCAGTCCGGGGCTGGAACGTGGCGGTGTTCGGCGCCGGACACGTCGGACCGGCGCAGCTGGCGCCGGTGTACCGGGCGCTGCGCAAGGCGTTCGAGGACGGCAAGGACGAGCCGGGGGCGGCGGACTTCTACTACGGCGAGATGGAGATGCGCCGCCACGACCGCACCGGCACCTCCCGCGCCGAACGCGGGCTCCTGCACGGCTACTGGATGCTGTCCGGCTACGGCCTGCGCGCCTCCCGCGCCCTGGGCTGGCTCGCTGCCGCCATGCTCATCACCATCGTGCTGCTGATGGGCTTCGGGCTCCCGAAGGACTCCCCGAAACAGGAAGCGACCGGCACCGTGCCGCCCGGCGGCGGCAAGATCACCTTCGAGATCGACAAGGCAGACCCCCAGAACCCCACGGGGAACAGGTTCACCGGCGAGCGCTTCGAGAAGGCCCTGAACGTCACGCTCAATTCAGTGGTGTTCCGCTCCTCCGGCCAGGACCTGACCACCACCGGCACCTACATCGAGATGGCGTCCCGCGTGACCGAGCCGGTCCTGTTGGGCCTGGCGGTCCTGGCCGTCCGTAACCGCGTCAAACGCTGACTCCAGTGCCCCCACGGTCGGGGCGGCCCGACAACCGGGGCCACGTACCGGCGTGCCTCACAGCCCCGCCGCCGCACCATGCAGGTTCTTCGCCGCCAGAGCCAGCCCCTCGGCCTGGGAGTAGGCGGCGTCCTCGTGCTCGATGTTGACCGCCATGCCCGGGTCGATCTCGGCGAGTGCGCGCAGGAACTCCGTCCAGTAGGGGACGTCGTTTCCGAGGCCGACCGCGACGAACTTCCACGCGGGGTTCTCGGGCCAGGCGTTGCACCAGAAGCCGTAGCCCGTGGGCACCTTGTCGGGCGCGTCCGCGGGTACGCGCGTGAACGACGTGTCCAGTACGCCGCGGATGTCGGCGCCGGGGCAGAGCGTCGCGTCCTTGGCGGCGGCGTGGAACACCAGCGGGCCCAGCCACTTGATACAGGCGACGACGTCCATGCCCTGCCACATCAGATGGGATGGGTCCATCTCGGCGCCGAGGTTCGTCGCGCCCGTCTCGTCGACCAGCCGCTTCAAAGTTACCGGCGAGAAGACGACGTTGTGCGGGTGCATCTCGATGGCGACCCGGACGTCGTTCTCCCGGGCCAGCGCGTCGGTCTCCTTCCAGAACTCGACGGCCACGGCCCACTGGTAGTCCAGTACGTCCATGTAGACGCCGTCCCACGGATTCACGACCCAGGAGGGGTACTTGGCGTCCGGGTCGGAGCCCGGAGTGCCGGACATGGTGACCACGTGCTTCACACCGAGCAGACCTGCCAGACGGATCGTACGGCGCAGGTCGTCGGCGTGCTTCGGGCCGACACCGGGGAGCGGGTTGAGGGGGTTGCCGTTGCAGTTGAGGCCGGTCAGCTCCATGCCGCGGTCGGCGAAGGTCGCCAGGTACTCCTCGCGTGCCTTCGCCGAGGACAACAGCAGGTCGACGGGGCAGTGCGGGGCGGGGATGAAGCCGCCGGTGTTGACCTCCACGGAGGTCAGACCGTTCTCCTTGAGGATGTCGAGGGCTTCGGTGAGGGTGCGGTCGTGCAGGCAGGCGGTGTAGGCGCCGAGCTTGAGAGCCATGTGCGTACTCCTTGGATACGTGCGGAGGTCAGGCGGCGGGCGGAACCGTGACGGCGGCACCGCCGCCCAGGGAGGACTGGACGACGGCCTGGATGATCTCCATGGTTCGCAGTGCGTTGGCGAAGGTGGCGCAGACCGGTTGCGGGTCGGCGACGCTCGCGACCTGGTCGAGGAAGGCGCGGGCCTGGTAGGTGAAGTGGTCGGCGTTACTGGCGCCCACACCCGGCGCTTCCATCGGGACCCCGCCCGCGAAGTACGGCAGCTGCGGCCCGGCGATGACCTGCCGCGCGCCGCGCGTACGGACCTCCGGCTGGGCGTCGTCGAAGAGGTACTCGGCGGGCCGGTGCTGGTCGAACGCGGCCCGGCCGCCCAGGCCCAGGACGTCGAAGGCGAGCCCGTTGGGCAGACCGAAGCCGGTGCGCGTCACCGAGAAGGTGCCGACGAGCCCGGACTCGAAGCGGGCGGTGAAGGACGCGGTGTCCTCGTTCTCGACCTCGCCGAACTCGTCGGAGACGGGAGCGGCGTTGTGCCCGACGACCGCGCCCAGCGGCAGCGGCCGCTTGGGGATCTGCGTCGACAACGAGGCACCGGAGACCGCGGCAATCGGCCCGGCGACGTACTCGGCGATGTCGATGACGTGCGAGCCGACGTCCCCGAGTGCACCGGAGCCCGGGCCGCCCTTGAACCGCCAGGCCAGCGGGCCGTTCGGGTCGGTGGCGTAGTCGCACCAGTACCGGCCGCTGAACAGCGTCAGATCGCCCAGCTCACCGGCACGCACATGCTCACGGATCGCGGCGATGCCGGGCGAACGCCGGAAGGAGTACCCGACGGCGGTCACGACATCGGCACCGCGCTCCAACTCGGCCATGGCGCGGGCGTCTTCGAGCGATCCGGCCAGCGGCTTCTCGCACAGCACATGCTTGCCCGCGGCGACGAGAGCTTCCGCGATGGGGCGGTGCAGGTCATTGCCGACGACGATGCTGACGGCGTCGATGGTGGGGTCCTCGACGACGGCCTCCCAGCTCGGCAGCGCCTTCTCGAACCCGTAGCGACGGGCGGCGTCCTCGCCGAGTACGACATTGGCGTCGGCGATCGCGGCCAGCCGGACCGGCGGCAGACCGGCACCGAAGACCGTGTTGACGTTGCGGTAACCGGCCGCGTGGCTGCGGCCGGCCATGCCGGCCCCGATCACCGCGACGGAGACGGGTTTGGCGGACGTGGTCATGGCGGTGCCTTTCAAAGGAGTAATGACCAGGCGGCGAACCGCCGGTACCCGGTGCCGGTCTGTGGGCGTCTCTCAGTGAGAGGTGGGGAAGTTGAAGCCGGCGGTGAGTTGCTGGGCGGGTTGGGTCCAGCGGGTGGTGACGGCCTTGGGGCGGGGGTAGAAGCGGAGGCCTTCCGGGCCGTGGATCGGCGAGTCAGCTCCGGAGACTCCGGGGATGATGAGTTGAAGCGCTTCAAGCCACTGGCTCACGATTTGTCACGACCAGGTGGTCAGGTACTCGTCGATCTTCTTGCGCATGAACACCGAGGACTCCTTGGCGCGTTCCTCCCAGGCGAACACGCAGGCGGTCAGCGTGCCGTCGAAGCCGTTCGCGCGCAGCTCACGGAAGAGCTCGTCGAAGTCCACCTCGCCCTGCCCCATGTCGAGGTGCTGGTGGATGCGGGCCGGGGTGCCGGGCGGGTTGAGGATGTAGCGGTTGCCCGAGGACGCCGTGTGGTCGAAGGCGTCGGCCAGGTGGACGTGGGTGAGCAGGTCGCCCGCGTACTCGATGATGCCGGGGGCGTCGTTGCCGATGTGAAAGGTGTGCGGGGCGCAGTAGAGGAACGTGACGTTGGGGTTGTTGATACCCCGGATCAGGTTGATCGCGTCGTAGCCGTTCTCAATGAAGTCGTCCGGGTGCGGCTCCAGCGCCAGCTTGACGCCCTCGCGCTCGAACACCGGCAGCAGCTCGTCCAGCGACTTCCAGAACTGCGCCTCGCTGCGGTCGGGGTCCTCCGGTCGCCCGTTGAACTCCGAGATCATGCTGTCCACACCGAGGTCGGCGGCGATCTGGATCGAGCGCTTCCAGTATCGTACGGCGGCCTGCCGGGCGTCCTCGTCCGGGCCGGACCAGCGGAACAGCGGCAGCAGCGAGGAGATGCCGACGCCCGCCGCGTCCAGTGCCTTACGGAACTTCCGCACTGTCGCGTCGTCCACGCGCGGATGGCGGAAGAAGGGAATGAAGTCCTCCCGGGGAGACAGCTCGATCCACTCGTATCCCAACTCGGCCACCACAGATGGCAGTTCGAGCAGGGGCACGTGACGGATCATGTACGGGTCGAGGGCGATCTTCATGGGGAAATGCCTTCGGATCAGGGTGGCGGGTGCGGAGTGTCGCTGTCGCCGTACGCGTGCGGCGACGCCGTTGTCAGGGAGATGAGACCTCGGACGAGGCCGCCACAGATGCGGTGATGTCTTCCTCTTCCGGGAGTTCCTCGACCTCAACGCCGCGGACCTGCGCCAACTCGTGCTTGAGTGCGGCGAGTTCGGCGCCACCGGCCATGTGGTTGATGAGCTCTTCCAGGCTGACTTCGCTGCGCGTGGCGCCGGCAGCCTGTTGGGTCATGCTCATCACCGGGTGCCCTTCGCGGCGAACTTGGCGACGGCCTCGACGTTGGACGTGTCGACGAAGGCCGGACCGGTCAGCACCGGCTGCTCGCCGCCGCCGGGGAAGTTGCCGTTGTTCTTGTAGAGCCACAGGGAGTCGATCGACAGGTAGCCCTGGAGGTAGGGCTGCTGGTCGACGGCGAACTCGATGTCGCCCTTTTCGATGGCGCCGGTCAGGTCCTTGTTGAGGTCGAAGGTGGCGACCTTGGCCTCGCTGCCCGCCTCGGCCGCCGACTGTACGGCCGTCAGCGCGAACGGGGCGCCGAGCGTGACCACCTGGTCGATGGCGCTGTCCTGCTTGAGCTTGGCGGTGATGGTCGACTTCACGGACGGCATGTCGTTGCCGTTGACGTACAGGTTCTCCGTCTTGCCCTTGAAGGTCTTCTTCACCCCGGCACAGCGTGCCTCCAGGCCCACGTGCCCCTGGACCTGAACTACACAGATGGCCTTCTTCGCGCCGGTCTCGTTCAGCTTCTCGCCGAAGGCCTCGCCGGCGACACCCTCGTCCTGGCCGAAGAACGACAGCAGGTTCTGTGCCTTCCACTGGTCCATCCCGGAGTTGAAGCCCACCACCGGGATGCCCGCCTTCACCGCCTTGGCCACCACGCTCTTCAGGGCGTCCGGCTTGGCCAGGGTGACCGCTATGCCGTCGACCTTCTGGTCGATCGCGTTCTGGACGAGGTTGGCCTGGTTGGCGGCGTTCTCGTCGTTGGAGTAGATGAGCTTGACGTTGTCCTTGGCGGCGGCGGCCTGGGCGCCCTTGCGGATGATGTCCCAGAAGGTGTCGCCGGACGGTGCGTGGGTGACCATCGCGATCGTCATGCGGGGGGTGTCGGCCTTGCCCGCGGAGATACCGGCGGCTTCCTCTTCGGCGCCCTTCCCACCGGAGCTGCTGGAACAGCCGGCGAGGGCGAGCGCGAGCACAGCGGCCGTGGCCGCGACGGGGGTGATTCTGCGGGAGCGGGGAGGGGACGTTCGGTTCATGGTTCGTGCACCTCGCTGTGCAACTAGGTGGCGATGGCAGGGCCGGTGACCTGCGGCTTCTGGAGGGGGCGGGCTTCCCGGCGACCGTTACTTAAAGCGCTTTAAGTAACGGTACTATCGGCTCGTTTCCCAGAGCGTGTCAAGGGCGTTGCGTCAGGAGATTGCCGCCGGGGGAGAGGCGGAGGGTGTGGGCTCAAGTCGCCGCGTTACGCCGTGGTCGCCGCTGTCGAACGCCTGGAGCAGGGTTGCGGCACGGCACGCGGGGTCGTGCTCGCTCCTCGCCTTGGGAGGGCGCTCACCGGCCTCGGCTACAACTTCAGCCCGCGCTTCCGCCCAGTCGGCGTCGCCGGGGCGCAGTACCTGCCCGTCGTCGTGCGGGATGTCGACCGTGTACGGGGCGACGGGCTGGTTGAGGTACTCGGCCGCGCAGCAGCCCGGATCGCGGCGGAAGATCGCCTCTGCCTCCGGCGCTCCGGCGGCGATGGTGGCGCCGCCCGCCTGAAGGAGGGCGTTGCCGCCGACGTGATCGGAGTGCCAGTGGGTGTTCACCACCAGGCCGAGGGTCCCGGCCTGCGCTCGGGCCCAGGCGGCGGTCTCCTCCGCATGGCCGACGAACCCGCTGTCGATGAGCGCGGGCCGACGGTCCTGTAGGAGCAGGGTGTTGGCGTCGGGAAACGGCCGCTGCCACCACGTCGCCCAGGGCGGCAGGGACGGCTGCAGGCTCACCGCGCGGGCCTGTTCACGCGGATCAGGGTCTGCTGACCGTTGGCGACGAGCTTCCGCTCGCCACCCTCCCGGACGCCGTACACCTCCAGCTGGCAGACGGTCAGGGTGCGTCCGGGTTTCAGGACGGTGCCGATCGCCTCCAGGTAGTCGCCCGCGGCCGGGGCGAGCAGGTTGATCTTGTACTCGACGGTGAGGACCTCGCAGTCCTCGTCGAAGAGCGTGAGCGTGGCATAGCCGCCGGCGCTGTCCGCGATGGCGCTCGTGGCGCCCGCGTGGACGTAGCCGTGCTGCTGGGTCACCTCGGGGCGGGCCGGGAGCACGATGCGGACGCGGCCAGGTCCGATGTGGGCGAGACGCGCACCGAGGTGGGCCATCAGGCCCTGGCGGTCGAAGCTGTCCTTGACGCGCTTCTGCACCGCGGGGCTCGCCAGTTCCCGCTGCGTCTGGTCTTCCACGTAGGTGCTCTCCTTCGGGTCCGTGTCGGGTGGAGCGGAGCAGCTTCCTCAGCCGGCCAGGCGTTCCACCAGCAGGAAGGCGCCGATGGCGATCATCAAGGCGCCGCTGATGCGGGTGACGCCCCGGGCGGCCGAGGGCCGGGTCTTCAGGACCGTGCCGGCCAGGATGCCGACGGCGAGGTAGACGACGGCGCACGCGGTCAGGTGCAGTGTGCTGAGCAGCCCGGTCTGCGCGGCGACCGGCCACCCCGTGGCAGGGTCGAGGAACTGCGGGAACAGCGAGAAGTACAGCAGCAGCGCCTTGGGGTTCAGGCCGCTGATCCCGGCGCCCTTGAGCATGGTCTGCATGCGGGAGGAGCCCATGGCCTCCCCGGAGGCCGCCAGTGTGGCCGGCTGCCTCAGCACGCCCCAGCCGAGCCACAGCAGGTATCCGGCCCCGGCGACGGTCAGTGCCGTGAGCACGGTCGGTGAGTTCGCCACGATCACCGCCAGGCCGGCGACGGCCATGAGCGCGTACGCCGCGTGTCCAGCGATCAGACCGGCGACTGCGGGGACGACCGACCGGTCCCGCAGACCCGCTGAGATCGCATAGGCCCAGTCCGCGCCCGGAGTGAAGACGAGCAGCAGATCCACTGCCAGGAAGGCCGCCAGCGTCGTCGTGTCCATCGCTCGTTCCCTCTCGCATGTCTTGCTCTGAGAGGGAAGGCTAGGCCGGATATGCCCGAAAGTGTTTGCGTCCTTACTCCAAGATCGCGCGATGTGAGGGAGAATCTTCTCCATGGATGCCCTGGACCGGAAGATTCTTACCGAGCTGCAGATGGACGGCCGCCTGACGGTCACCGAGTTGGCCGCCCGCGTGCAGCTCAGCGTCTCGCCCTGCCACCGCCGACTGCGCGACCTCGAACGCGAGGGCGCGATCCGCGGCTACCGGGCGGTAGTGGAACCGGCCGCCGTCGGTCTGAACTTCGAGGCCCTCGTCTTCGCCACCCTGCGCTGGGAGGACCCCGACACCGTCATCAGCTTCGAAACGGCCGTGACCGCCATCCCCCACGTCCTCCAGGCCCAGCGCCTCTTTGGTGAACCCGACTATCTCCTGCGCGTCGCGACTGCCGACCTGGCCGCGTTCCAGGAGCTGTACGACCAGAAGCTCGCCCGGCTGCCCGGCGTCCAGCGGCTGACTTCGACCCTTGTCATGAAGAACGTGGTCCAGGACAGACCGCTGCCCGAGTAGCCACAACCCCCCGATTCTCGACCGCTCGCCTGTCGGCAAACGACGTTTGACCACAGGGAGCCCGCGCGTCCAATGAACCCGGACATTCAGGGACGCCGGGGCGCCGCCGACCTGGAGCCCGCCGAACGCGCCGCGCTCGACCACGGCGTGACCGTGCGCCGCGGCCAGGGCTACACCCTGCGCGTCAGCGCCGTCCCTTCCGTGCACCGCAGGCTCCTCGCCCGCTGCCAGCCGCTCGACGGCAGCCAAGGCGCCCCGGCAGTCCCGGCCCAGCGCAGGACCCGCCGCGAGTGCGAGAACCGCGGCAGCACCCTCGCACCGATCGGACCATGATCGTTCTCAGCGTCAACGGCTGTATCGATGTTCCCCGAGGCCGCTCACGCAGCCGAACCCCAGGCCTCCATCAGCTGCTCAGGCCCGTACGTCGCCGCCAGCCCGTCCACCGTGAATCCGGAGCGGGACACCGCGACCAATGGGGTGTCCTCGTCGGCACCGGGGACGGCCAGGGCGTCCCGAGCGAGCGATGCCAGGGCGCGACGGTCGAAGGAGCCGCGCTCGTGCCACTTGATGGAGCCGACGAACCCGATCTCGCGCGCGGGCACCCGGTCCGCCCCCACCAAGTCCACCTCTGGATTGTTCGTACGAGGCCACCAGCCGCCTACCTCCCGCACCTGCGGCCATGTGTCGTCGGGGAGCAGCCGGGCCAGGGACTCCCTCACGACGGGCTCGATCGCCCGCCCGCGCCACGAGGTCCATCCGCGTTCGACCGCCTCGGCCACGACCCGGCTGCGCCCTCGCTCGATCTCCGGGATTCCCTGTTCCAGGAAGGTGAGCCAGAAGCGGAGGTAGGGATCGGCGATGCGGTAACGGCGTTCGCGGTCTCCTGGCTGAGTGGCAAGAGGGGTGTCGACGGCGACGAGTCGCTTGTCGGCGAGGGTGCGCAGGGCCGGGGTGAGTGAGCCGGGCGGGAGCGGTCGGTCGACTGTCCCGGCTTTCGCGGCAATAGTTGCGAAGGTCCGCTCTCCGCTTCCGATCACGGAGAGCACGTGCCTGACCTGGAGGGCGGTGGGGAACTCGGCGGCCAGTATCCGCTCACCGGAGACGAGGAGGGGGGAGGTGGGATCGTCGAGGGCGCGGGCGAGGAAGTCGCTGCGGTTCTCGCCTTCCTGCCACTCCTGGCAGATGAGCGGCAGGCCGCCGGTGATCAGATGGGCGTCGAAGGCCTCCGCGGCCGGGAGCCCGGTCATCGCCATGACCTCGGCGGGGGAGAGGGGCGCCAGGACCATCTCGACCCCTCGCTGGTGGAAGGGACGACCGTAGGTGGAGAGCTGCTCCATCATCGCCAGGTCGCTGCCGATGAGGATGAGGAGTACGGGTTTCCGGCTCAACACCCGGTCCCACACGGTCTGCAGGGTTCCCTCCAGGACCGGGTCGCCTTTGAGCATCCAGGGCAGCTCGTCGAGTACGACGATGCTGGGGGTGTCGTCCGGGAGCACCGCCGCGAGCTGACGCAGGGCGGTGTCCCATTCGGCGACGGTGGTGACGCCGGTGAGGAGGGTGGTGTCGGGCAGTGAGGAGTTCCGGACCTCGGTGAGGAAGCGGGCGCGTTCGCGGTGCGCGTCTTCGCCTCGGGTGGCCTGGTGCACGACGTACGGCACTTGGGCGCGCTCACAGAAGAGGTCCACGAGCCGTGACTTGCCGACGCGACGCCGGCCACGGAGCAGCAGGGCCCGACCGCGCTGGTCGCCTCGGCCCTCGCGCACCCAGGCGAGGTGACGGTTCAGGGCGGCCAGCTCGGATTTGCGGCCTACAAAACCGGGCATCAGGTCACCTTTCGAGTTTGCTCATGTTGAACATACTCAAGTGAACCATAGTATGGAGAATTTGAGTAACAAGATGACTTCGTTGGGTGACAGCATGCGCCTTCTGTGCCAGCGGGGCTCTGCCCAGGTCGTACGGCTTCGGCAGAGCCCTCGTTCGTGGTGCGTGCGGTCCGGTCTTCAGGGGCCCGGGTGCCCGGTCACTGGGCGTCGCGGTTCGCGCGAGCCCGGCGTCGTAGGAGGAGCAGGCCGCCCGCGACGGCGGTGAGGCCGGTGGCGGCGGTCCAGGCCGGGAGGTCCGAGGAGCCGGTGGCGGCCAGGTCGCCGTTCCTGCTGCCCTGGGGGCTGGACGAGGGGGAGGGGGTGGCGGGCGCGGCACCGGAGTCGGGGCCTGAGCCGGAGCCGGACGCGGGGGAGGGCGACGCCGGCGGGGAGGTCGGGGACTCCGGCTTGGTGGAGCGGTCTCGGGTGAAGGCCAGGGTGCCGAAGCCGAGTTGGTCGTAGCCGCCGCTGTTGGGGCCGTAGTCGCCGCCGCCGCCCTCCGGGGCCGACTTCGCCGCGATACGGGTGAGGTAGGAGGCCGACAGGCCCCGGCGCTTGGTGTAGTGGTTGGCGATCATGGCCCAGACCGGGCGGGTCATGGCCGGGTCCACCGGGGCCTCCTCGCTCACGGTCTCCGTGCCCGACCAGCCGTTGATCGCGCCCTTGTCGCGGGTGTTGGGCGTGAACGGCACGTCCCCGCCCAGGTTCCACTTCGCCACGTACTGGGCGGCCTTGAAGAAGCGGTTGTCGTCGTAGCCGTACAGGTCGATGCCCTGGTTCCAGGCCATCTCGCAGAAGGTGCCCATCAGGCCGATGCCCAGCAGGGCGTGGCCCTGGTCGCGGCCCGCCTCCACCCACTCGGCAAGGCCGTCGTCGGGGTGTACGACGGGGATGGCGTTCTTGATGGCGCCCAGGCCGTCGCCGTGCTTGAAGTACTCGACCGCGGTGTCGACCTTGGCCTGGTCGTCGCAGAGGATGCCGATGGCGAGGACGCTGCACATGGCCGTCAGGTCCCAGTTGGTCCAGTAGTTGGAGACGACGGCGCCGTTGTGGTTCTTGAGGAAGTCCTCGCTGAGCGGGGCGAAGACGTCCAGCATCATCTTCTGGAAGCGGGGCAGGTCGAAGTCGGCGTGGTCGCGGACGAGTTCGGCGGCGTTGGCGAACTGGTAGCCGTACAGGCCCGCCGCGAGGAAGCGGTCCGCGGAGCCCTCGACGCCGGTCAGTTTCGCTGACCAGGCGTTGAGGGTGGCGACGGCGGTGTCCAAGTGCGCGTCCTCGCCGGTGACATGGCCGCGCAGCGCGTTCTGGTACGCCGCGTGGATGTCGTTGTAGAGGATCGCGTAGTTCTGCGGCGAGCCCACGCCCCGGTAGACCGTGGCCTGCGGGTTGGGCTTCCAGCCGGTCTGCGCGTGGCGGTTTGCGGTGAGCTTGGCGAAGCCCGCCGTGTACGGGGTCGCGCCCGCCTTCACCTTGGCCGCCATGCGGTCGAGGTCGGCTCGGGTGTGCAGCAGCCCGGGGTGCGCGAACGCCGTGCCTGCCGCTGACGCGGGGACTGTGGGGACGGCGGCGCCGATGGCTGCCGCGCCCGCGGCCGTACCGGCGATCTTCAGCATGCTCCGGCGGTTGATCTCTGCTTTCACGGCTTCGGTCCTCAGGGGTGGGGTGCGTGCCGATGCGTACGAGTACGAAGTTGCGTACGAGTTCGAACAGGAGACGCGTGGTCTCGCGGGCGATAACAAAAAATCGGCGTCACGCTCCGGAAAACTGATCGAAATCAAACCCGTCGCATCCATTGACGCTCCATACGCCCCACCTTTACCTTCTGGTCGAAGTTACGCACAGTGTTCGCGATCTCGAACGAGCTGCCGCAGTCGCATCCGCAGTCACGTCCGCCGAGCCCGCTCTACATGTCCAACCTGCCGCCCCGGAAGGGACTCACCGTGTTCCGCACACGCCACTGGTTCATGCTCGGGGCGGCCCTGCTGGCCCTGTTGGGCTCGCTCGTCACCGCCCAGCCAGGTGCCGCCGCCGAAGGCCGCCCGTACACCAACCCCGTCAAGACACAGAAGGGCGCCGACCCCTGGCTGGAGTACTACAACGGCAACTACTACCTGGTGACGACCTCGTTCACGAACGAGCTGACGATGCGTAAGTCGCCCACGCTGGCGGGGCTTTCCACGGCTCCCAGCATCCAGGTGTGGTTGGACACCACGGCCGGGCGCAACTGGAACATATGGGCGCCGGAGATCCACTTCCTCGACGGCAAGTGGTACCTGTACTACTCGGCCGGGGAGCGCGGAGCCGCCTGCTGTGACTCGCAGCGCACGCATGTGCTTGAGAGCGCCGGCTCCGATCCCATGGGCCCGTACACGTACAAGAACACGCTCACCGGGTCCAACCTCAGCCCCGGCGGCTGGCTCATCGACGCCAGTGTGCTCAAGCACGACAACCGGCTGTACCTGATGGGCAGCGGCTTCATCAACGGCAGTACGCAGAGCCTGGTCATCGCGCCGATGAGCAACCCGTACACGCTCAGCAGCTCCACCTTCCGCATCATCTCCAGCCCCACGCTGAGCTGGGAGACCCAGGGCAATCCGGTCAACGAGGGGCCCGAGCCGCTCTACCGGAACGGCCGGACCTTCGTGAGCTTCTCCGCCAGCGCCTGCACGACCCCCGACTACAAGCTCGGCCAGCTCGAACTGACCGGCAGCGACCCGCTCGACCCCGCCTCCTGGACGAAGAAGCAGACGCCGGTCTTCCAGCGCGATGACGCCGCCGGGGTCTACGGGCCCGGCCACAACGGGTTCTTCACCTCGCCGGACGGCACCGAGAACTGGATCGTCTACCACGGCAACAACTCCGCCGACGGCGGCTGCGGCAACGGCCGTACGACGCGGGCGCAGAAGTTCACGTGGAACGCCGACGGCACGCCGAACTTCGGCACCCCGCTCGCGCTCGGCACCACCCGGCCAGGTCCGGCCGGGGAAACGGCGGCCACTCCGACCGCGTACACGCTGGTGAACCGCAACAGCGGCAAGTGCCTGGACGTCGCGGGCGGCAACACCGCGAACGGCACCGACATCTTCCAGTGGACCTGCACCGGTGGCGCCAACCAGAAGTGGCGGATCGAGGACCTCGGCGACGACACCAGCCGCCTGGTGAACGTGGCCACCGGCAAGGTCATGGACACCGCCGAATGCTCCACCGCCGACGGCGCCAACATCCAGCAGTGGTCCTGGCTGAACAACGCCTGCCAGAAGTTCCGCCTCGTCCACACCGCCACGGGCGACCACGTACGGATCGTGAACGCCAACAGCGGCAAGGTCGCCGACGTGGCGAACTGCGGTACGGCCAACGGCTCCGACGTACGCCAGTGGACCTGGCTCAACAACAACTGCCAGCAGTGGCGCATCCAGCCCACCACCGCCTGACCACCGCTTGACCCCCGCCTGACCACCGTCTGACCTTGCCTGATCAGGAGACCCCCATGAGACGCAGAACCTTCCTCGCCGGGGCGGCGGCCACGGCGATGGCCGCCGGGTCGGCCGTACTGGCCACCGCCGGCCCCGCCCACGCCGCCGCCCCCGCCTCGCCCTCCGTGACCTTCACCAACCCGATCGCCCTGCAGCGCGCCGACCCCCACATCCACAAACACACCGACGGCTACTACTACTTCACCGCCACCGTGCCCGCGTACGACAAGATCGTGATGCGCCGGGCCACCACCCTCCAGGGCCTTTCGACCGCCTCGGAGACCACCATCTGGACCAAGCACTCGAGCGGTGAGATGGGCGCCCACATCTGGGCCCCGGAGATCCACTTCATCGACGGCAAGTGGTACATCTACTTCGCCGCCGGCTCCACCAGCGACATCTGGAAGATCCGGCCGTACGTCCTGGAGAGCAGCTCCGCCAACCCGATGACCGGGACGTGGACGGAAAAGGGGCGGATCGCCCTGCCGCTGGACACCTTCTCGCTCGACGCGACGACCTTCGTCGTCGGCGGCAGCCGCTATCTGAGCTGGGCACAGAACGATCCGGCCGTGGGAAGCGGAACCAACCTCTATCTCGCGAAACTGTCCAACCCGTGGACCATCTCCGGCACTCCGGTACGCATCTCCACGCCGACGCACGCCTGGGAGACCGTGGGCCACCGCGTCAACGAGGGCCCGGCCGTCATCCAGCGGAACGGCAAGGTCTTCATGGCCTTCTCCGCCGCCGCCACCGACGCCAACTACTGCCTCGGCCTGCTGACCGCCTCCGCCTCGGCCGATCTGCTCAACCCGGCGTCCTGGACGAAGAGTTCACAGCCGGTCTTCAGGAGCAACGACGCCACCGGTCAGTACGGGCCGGGCCACAACTGCTTCACCGTCTCCGAGGACGGCAAGTCGGACGTGATCGTCTACCACGACCGCAACTACAAGGACATCAGCGGCGACCCGCTCAACGACCCCAACCGGCGCACCCGCTACCAGAAGCTGTACTGGAACGCGGACGGCACGCCCAACTTCGGCATCCCGGTCGCGGACGGCCTGACCCCGGTCCGCTTCTCCTCGTACAACTTCCCCGACCGCTACATCCGCCACTGGGAGTACCGGGCGAAGCTCGAACCGAACGTCACCAACCTCGCCGACTCCCAGTTCCGCGTCGTCGCCGGCCTCGCCGGCAGCGGCACCGTCTCCCTGGAGTCGGCGAACTTCCCCGGCTACTACCTCCGCCACAAGAACTACGAGCTGTGGGTGGAGAAGAACGACGGCTCGACCACCTTCAAGAACGACGCCACCTTCTCGCAGCGCGCGGGCCTCGCCGACACCGCGAGCGGCGTCTCCTTCGAGTCGTACAACTTCCCGGGGCGCTACATCCGGCACTACGAGAATCTGCTTCACATCCAGCCGATCAGTACGGCTCTTGACCGGCAGGACGCTACGTACTACGCGGAGTAGCTCCGCTGGTTGGGCAGTTTGAAGCTGCGGGTTCGTTGTGGCTGGTCGCGCAGTTCCCCGCGCCCCTAGAAGGAAGGCCTGCGGCCTCCTTCTAGGGGCGCGGGAGCCGTCGCCGTCAGGCCAACAGCTCGGCCAGGCGGCGCCATTCGGGGCGGGGGAGGGCCGAGCGGTCCTGGTCGGTGACCAGTTGGAAGGCCACGTGGTCCGCGCCGGCGGTGTAAAAGGCGTCGATCCGTTCGCGGATGCGGTCGTCGTCGCCCCAGGCGAAGAGCGTGTCGATGAGGCGGTCGCTGCCGCCGTCCGCGAAGTCGTCCTCGGTGAAGCCGAACCGCAGGAAGCTGTTGGTGTAGTTCGGCAGGGTGAGATACATGGCGAGGCTGTCGCGGGCGAGCGAGCGTGCGCGGTCCGGGTCCGTCTCCAGGACGACCTTCAACTCCGGTGCGAGCAGCGGGACTTCGCCGAGGATCTCGCGAGCGTCCGCGGTGTGCTCGGGAGTGACCAGGTACGGGTGCGAGCCGGCGGCGCGGTCGCGGGACAGCTTCAGCATCTTCGGGCCGAGGGCGGCCAGAATCCGGCGCCCGGCGGGGACTCCGGTCGCGTCCAAGGCGTCCAGATACTCGACCATGGACGAGTAGGGGCGCCGGTACTGGTCCGCCAGCTTGGCGTGACTCACCCCGAGGCCCAGCAGGAACCGGCCGGGGTGGGCCGCGTCCAGCTCGGCGAAACGCGTGGCGGTGTCGGCGGCCTCGTACTGCCAGATGCTCTGGATACCGGTCGCCACGGTGAGCCGTGAGGTCGCCTCGATGAGTGGCACGGCGTGCTGTACGCCGCTGCTGCCGCCCAACCAGGCGGCGCCGAAGCCGAGTTCTTCGAGCTCGGCGGCGGCCTCGGCGAGCTCGCCCCGCTGCGCCGGGTCCTCCGAACGCAGCCCGGCACTCCAGATGCCGTACCGTCCGACTGCCTCCTTGGGTGAACTGTCGCGAACCCCAGTCGTGACGTCGTCCGTCATCGGCTCCGACTCCTTCCGAACGCTGTGCACTGTCGTACGAACCTGTCGCAGCAGCCCCAACCAGCGGCTCGTTCGGGATATTCCTTGATCGGGTACGTCGCTACGGTGTCCGGGCGCGGGCCGGCTCCGGGCGGTGGACGCCGCGTGGGCGGTAGCCGAGGGTGTCGGAACGGCCCAGCAGATCGGCGAGGAGCCAGATGATGGCCAGCCACATCTCGGTGCCCTGGAGCCCCGGTTCCGGTCCGGGACCGGCGGAACCGGGACCGAAGCCGAAGCCCCTGCCGTCCTGCCAACGCGGCAGGGCGGCGGCCAACTGCCCCTCGGCCCAGGTGCGTATCTCGGCCGATCGGTAACCGCCCGCCCCCGCACCCCCGCCGAGTTGCCGGGTGCACAGCCACAACGGGTGGGCGACGTCCAGCACATTGCAGGCGTTCTCCTGCCTCGCTCCGAAGTAGCGGGCGTCGCGGGCGTGGTCCAGGACCGCGTCCACGACCCGCTCCGGATGCGGCACCGGCAGCCCGAACTGGGCGAACGAACCGCGCGTCAGCCGGTAGTAGCCGTTGACCACCTGGAGCCGGCCGGCCTCGGGCGAAGGGCTGCCCCACATCCCGGTCCACGGGTCGGCCCTCGTCAGCAGCCAGCCGAACAGCGCCTCCAACGCGCCCGGTTCGACGCCGGGACGGTCACCGCCGACGTCTGCGTGCCGCAGGTTCCAATGGGCCGCCGTCGCCCAGGAGTCGATCCAGGCACCGGCACCCCACGCACCGTCCCGCCAGGGCAACTCCTCCAGGCGCGCGACCAGTTGGCGTGCTGACATCTCCCGTACGCCGCGCACCGGATGCGGGAAGGAGGCGCCGAGCAGATCGAGGGCGTAGCCGACGGACAGTACGTGGTACAGGGCGGGTCCTTCGCCGATGAAGCCGTCCTCGTCCGCCGCCGGCAGCGGCTCGTCGAACTCCGGTACCAGTCCGGTGTACGGATCCTGGGCGCCCCTCAGACGCTCGGCATGCTCCTCGGCGGTCAACTGGCCGGGGGCGGCGCCCAGCAGAAGGTCGGCGATCTCGACGGCGTCGCAGTGCGCCCGTACGGTGGGCGCCGCCCCGGGGCGATCCACGTACCTCTCACCGTCCCAGCACCGGCCGAGGATGTCGGCCACCTGAGCGCGGGCGGTGTCGGCGAACCGGGCCAGGGGGTCACCGGCATGGGCATGGTCCGTGCGGGACGGCCGCGCAGCGCTGTCCCGCCGGTCGCGCAGCGGCCGTGCCGGATTCCCGGCGGCCACCGTCCAGGGCGCCAGATCCCTGGTGACCACCGCCCCCGCGCCGATCACACAGTGATCGCCGATGGTCACCCCGTCCACCACGACCACATGCGAACCGATCCACACATCGTCGCCGACGGTGATCCCCCGGCTGGTGTGCGGCTGTTGGAACACCGGCCGATCGGGGGCCATGCCGTGGTTGAAGCCGAGCAGCGAGGTGTGCGCGCCGATCCGCACCCCGCTCCCCAGCGTCACGGTGCCGCGCACCACGCTGAACGGGTTCAGCGTGCAGTCCGCCCCGGTCGTCAACTCCCCGGTGACATAGGCATGCGCGGCGATGTACGAGTCGTCCCCCAGCCACAGCCGGTCCGTGAACACCGCCGCGGAATCGGCGACATAGCATCGCTCGCCGATCCCGCGGTCTCCGCCGATCATCTCCTGCCGCTTGAGCTGCGCGGTGAGCTGCTCCTCGGTCGCCTCGTCGGCGAACAGCCAGGGGCAGTGGTCGAAGTGCCGTGCGGACGGCTGCTGTTCGGAATCCATGGCCGGAACATTACGGAGGAGCCGCTGTCAGAGCAGCCGGGAAGCGGTGGGAAAGGCCCGGGTGTACGCGGTCCAGAGCTTGACGTCCCTGCCGTCCGTACGGCCGTTGCCGTCGAGGTCACCGGCGGCACCCGCGGTGGTGAGGGCTGCCAGGTCCTTGCGGTTGACGGTGCCGTCGCCGTTGATGTCGGGGGTACGGGTCGCCAGCAGTCCCGGGCGGACGGACAACAGGTGGAACTTGGTGACGCTGCCGTTGAAGCCGAAGTTGTCGTCGGCGACGAGGACGAGGGAGCGGGAACCGTCGGGCAGGGCCGGCCCCCAGGTGATGCCCTCGACGTTGTCGGCCTCGGTGCCGGAGGTGGTGAAGTCGTACAGCAGCTTCTTCGGCATCGGCTTCTCGGTGCCGGACAGCGCCTCCTTGCCGCTGACGTCGGTGGCGCCGATCGTGCTGGTCCAGTAGAGGCGGATGGCGAAGCCGACACCGGAGGCGAAGGACCGCTCGACGGTGAGGTAGTCGGTCTCGTTGACGGCGAGGATCTCGGAGACTCCCCGGTCCGCGGAGTACGTACCGACGGGGGCGGGCAGCGGGGCGGTGGGCGCGTCCGAGACCGGGTCGACCTCGTAGACGTGCTCGGCCTGCGCGGCTCCGGTCCTGCGGTCTGTCACCAGCAGCCGGGACGGGCTCTTGGCCGTGAGTCCGGCCGCGGGGCCGTCCTGGACGAGGGCGTTCTCCGTGATGGTGACGGCCTTGCTGCCGTCCGGTGAGAGGGCCAGCCCTTCCAGGGCCTGGTTGTTGCGGACGCCTGCGGTGAGCGTGCCCGAGGCCGACCTGACCGGTGCGTACGCCTTGGGCAGCGGCAGTTCCCGTACGTACCCGCCGGAGGTGGTCGCCTCCCGGACGAAGGCGGGCTGTCCGGACGAGGAGGCGCCCTCACTGGTCCACAGCAGGCTCTTGCCGCCCGGTGTCCAGCGGATCGCTTCCGGATCGACCGCCTTGGGGGCGAAGGGGGCGCCGGTGGTGTCGTCGAGTACGGTCAGGCCGTCGAGGGCGGGCTTGGCGTCGGCGAAGGCGGCCCCGTCCAGCGGCAGTCGGAGGGTGTAGAAGCGGGCCTTGCCGTTCTCCGAACGGTCGTCGCTGAGGGCGACGTACTCGCCGGATCCCTTGTCGTAGTCGATCCCCGACAGCCCGCCGAACGGCATGTCGAACTCCGTCGTCCCGGCGGGCACGGTGAGGGTGTCGAGCAGTCGCACGGCCTGCGGTTTCTCGGCGGTGTCCGCGCCGGTCTCCGCCGCGAACCCGTTCGCGAGGGACAGGCTGCCGAGAAGTCCGGCCACGGTGAGGGCGCCGAGGAGCGCGCGTCCGCGGCGCGCTCGGGATCTGTGTCGCATGGGTGTCCTTCCGGAGGGAGTGAGGGAGCGGGGGAGTGGGTGGGTGCGGGCATGGGTGGCAAGCCCCTTCAGGGGCCCAACGGGTAGGCGAAGCCGCCGAGTTGAGGGAAGGCAGTGGAAAGGCCGCGGCAGTCGTCAGAGTGAGGCGGCGACCTCCGTGGTCGTGCCGCGCCGCTTTCGTCGCCACGCGTACACCGCGAGCGCCACCAGCGTCATCGCGTAGGGGATCGTCGACACCAGCTGCGGTGGCACGTCGAGCGTGCCGAGCTGTACGGCCAAGGCCTCCGCCGCGCCGAAGCCGAGCGCGGCGAGGAAGACGCCCCAGGGCCGCAGGCCGCCGAGGAAGACGGCGGCGAGGGCGATGAAGCCGCGGCCGGCCGTCATGTCCCGTACGAAGAAGGAGACGTAGCCCATGCTCAGGAAGACGCCCGCGAGTCCGGCGAGGGCACCGCTGAGAGCCAGCCCCGCGTACTGGACGCGGCGGACCGGAATCCCGACCGACGCCGCCGCGTCCGGCATCTCGCCGACCGCCCGCAGATGGAAGCCGAAGCGGGTGCGGTAGAACAGCCAGGCGACGAACGGTGCGACGAGGAAGGCCAGCCAGGTGATCAGGTTCTGGCCGCTCAGCACATCGCCCACCACGGGGATGCTCTCGATGCCCGGCAGCGTGACCGTCGGCAGGGTGCCGCTCTTCAGGCCGGAGGTGCCGCCCTTGTCGTCGAGGAGGGTGTAGACGGCGTAGGCGGTGGCGCCCGAGGCGAGCAGGTTGATGCCGATGCCCGCGATGATCGCGTCGGCGCCCAGCTCCAGCCGGAGCGCGGCCAGGAGAACCCCCAGCAGTGTCGCCACCGCGACCCCGCACACCGCCCCGGCCGCGACCGACCCGCTGTAACCGGCGACCAGGGCGCCCGTGCAGGCGGCGCTCAGCATCTGGCCCTCCAGGGCGATGTTGCTGACGCCGGCGCGTTCGGCGACGAGTCCGCCGAAGGCGGCGAGCAGATACGGGGTGGCGACCCTCAGCACCGCCGCCAGAAAGGCGCTGCTGAGGACGACGTCGAGTACGGAACTCATCGGACGCCCACCTGCCTCCGCGCGATCCGGCGCTTGAGGAGGTCCGGCAGCGCCTGGGCGGTCACCAGCAGCACGATGACCGCCTGGATCACGACCACGATCTCCGTACCGACGTCCGTCTGCTGTTCCATGATGTCGCCCCCGGCGCGCAAGTAGGAGTAGAAGAGGCCGGCGACCACGACGACCAGCGGGTTGTTGCGGGCCAGCAGGGCCACCACGATGCCTTCGAAGGCGAGGCTTCCGGCCAGGCCCGGTTCCAGCCGCCCGTACACGCCCTGGACGAGGTGCGCTCCGGCGAGGCCGGCGACCGCGCCGCCGATGACGAAGCTCCATTCGATGACCCGGGGCACCTTGATGCCTCCGTACGCCGCGAAGTCGGGGTTGGAGCCCGTCATCCGGATGCGGTAGCCGAGCGGGGTACGGGTGATGAGCAGCCACAGCGCGACGGCGGTGACCAGCATCAGCCCCAGACCGACGTTGGCTCGGCCCATCGGGATGCCGAACCATTCGCTCAGCGGTGTGAGCGCGGAGTCCTCCTGGATGGACTTCGAGTGCACGGCGCTGCTGCCCGGCTCCTTCAGCGGGCCGTTGACCAGGTAGTCGTAGACACGTACGGCGATGGCGTTGAGCATCAGCGTGGCCACGATCTCGTTGGCGCCGAGCCGCGCCTTCATCGAGCCCGGCACCAGGCCCATTCCGGCGCCCGCCATGGCCGCCGCCACCATGGGGACGATCACGGCGGCGACCGCGGGCAGCGGCAGGAAGATCGCGACGGCGGCGGCCGCCAGCGCCCCCGCGTAGAGCTGGCTCTCGGCGCCGAGGCTGATCTGCCGGGCGCGGAAGGGGATGGCCACCGACAGTCCGAGCAGGGTGAGCGTGGTGGCGTCCTCCAGCCAGCGGCCGACACGGAAGGAGCGGTCCAGCGGGCCGGTGAGCATCACTTCGTACGCCCGTACCGGGTCGTTGCCGGTGGCGAGCATGACGAGGAAGCCGATGGCCAGGGCGGCCAGGATCGTGGCGAGGGCCATGCTGAGGTCGACCGCGAGGTCACGGCGCCGGGTCGTGCGGTACTGGCGTCGGTCCTCGGCCTCGATCGCGGTCATGGGGGTGGTGGTCATGCGGTGGACGCCTCCCCGGTCCCGGTCCCGGTCAGGCCGAGGCCCGTCGTGAGGTGGGCGCGGTCGTGTTCCTCGACGCCGAGCATGTAGAGGCCGACGCGCTTCTCCGTGAGGCCGGTGGTGTCGTCGAACCGGCCGACCAGGCGGCCTTCCCTGAGGACGAGCAACCAGTCGGAGAGGGCGAGCAGTTCGGTGAGGTCGGCGGAGAACAGCAGGACGGCGGCGCCCGCGTCGCGCGCGGCGATCAACTGCTCGTACATGAACCGCATCGCGCCGACGTCCACCCCGCGGGTGACCTGAGAGGCGATCAACAGCCGTGGCCCCGCGGAGAGTTCGCGGGCGACGATCACCTTCTGCATATTGCCGCCGGACAGGGCGCGCACCGGGACCGACGGGTCGGGGGTGCGGATCGCGTACTCCTCGATCAGCCGTTCCGCGTGAGCGCGTACGGCGTTCGGGTGCAGGATGCCGCGGCGGGCGAGGGGCGGGCGGTCGTGCCGGTCGACGACGAGGTTGTCGGCGATCGA
The DNA here is from genome assembly GCF_014647675.1 of Streptomyces flaveus. Taxonomy (GTDB): domain Bacteria; phylum Actinomycetota; class Actinomycetes; order Streptomycetales; family Streptomycetaceae; genus Streptomyces; species Streptomyces flaveus. The sequence goes on from NZ_BMPQ01000003.1 coordinate 125,117, forward strand.
CTCGTCGAGGGCGGCTCCGTTGTGCAGCCGGTCCTCCGGTACGTAGCCGATGCCGGCCCTGCGGTGGCCCGCGACGTCGAGCCCGGCCGTGTCGGTGCCGCCGACGTGGACCGTGCCCTCGGTGGGGCGGCGCAACCCGGCGAGGATCTCGGCGAGTTCGCTCTGGCCGTTGCCCTCGATACCGGCCACACCGACGATCTCCCCGGCGGCCACGTCGAAGTCCAGGCCGTGCAGGGACTGGCCGACCGGTGCCTCGTACCCGAGATTCCGTACCCGGAGGGTGACTTGCGCCGTACGGGCGGGAGAGCGGTCCACGTCCAGGGACAGGTCGCGGCCGACCATCATGGAGGCGAGGGACCGCTCGGTGGCGTCGGCGGTGGCGACCGTCCCCACCAGGGAACCGGCGCGCATCACGCTGACCTGGTCGCTGATCTCCCGTACCTCGCGCAGCTTGTGCGAGATGAACAGCACGGTCATCCCGCCGTCGCGCAGCCGGCGCACCGCCGCGAACAGGTCCTCGGTCTCCTGCGGGGTGAGCACGGCGGTCGGCTCGTCCAGGATCAGCACCTTCGCCTGCCGGTGGAGCGCCTTGAGGATCTCGGCGCGCTGCCGCATCCCGACCGACACCTCGTCGACGCGCGCTCTGGGGTCGACGGAGAGCCCCGCCTCCGCCGCGAGCCGGGCGGTCGTCTCCACGGCCGCCTTCGGGTCGACCAGACCGCGACGGCCCGGTTCGACGCCGAGGACGACGTTCTGGGCGACGGTGAAGGAGGGCACCAGCATGAGGTTCTGGTGCACCATGCCCACGCCCAGGGCGATCGCCGAGGCCGGGCCGCGCAAGGTCCGGGGCCGTCCGCCGATCAGGATCGTGCCCGAGGAGGGCTGCTCGAGACCGTAGAACAGCTTCATCAGCGTCGACTTGCCCGCGCCGTTCTCACCCACGACCGCCCGGATCTCGCCCGGCGGGACCTCCAGGTCCACGCCGCGCACCGCGCGCACCCCGTTGGCGTACGTCTTGGTGACCGCACGGGCCGCGAGGGCCGGACCGTCCTTGCCCCATGGCTCGTTCATCGTCAAGGCCGTTCGGCTAGAAGGCGCTGGGGACCGTGACGGAGCCCGACTTGACCTTGTCGGCGGCTTCCTGGACCTCGGTACGGATCTTCTCGGGCACCAACTCCCGGAAGTGTTCGTCGTTCACATAGCCGACGGCGTCCTCGGCGAGACCGACGGTGTCGACGGCGCCGTACTTCAGGGAGCCCTTCTGGTCCGCCTCCGCGGCCTTGACCAGGGCGTTGCCGACGTTCTTGAGGATGGAGGTGACGACGGTGTCCTTCTGCGCCTGGTCGGTGAGCGTCTGGTACTGGTTGGAGTCCACGCCGAAGGTGTACCGCTTGGTGGTGACCGCCGACTCGAAGGTGCCGAGCCCGGAGAGTCCGGCGACCGGCCACACGAGTGCGGCGCCCTGGCCGTACATGGAGGTGCTGATCTCCTTGCCCTTGGCGGGGTCGCCGAACGGCTTGTCGCCGCCCACGTATTGGACGAGGACGTCGGAGTTCTTTCCGCCGGCGTCCTTGAAGCCCGCCTTGAAGCCGACGACGAAGTCCTCGATGACCGGTATCTTCACGCCGCCGATGACGCCGACCTTGTTCTGGGATTCGGTTCCCTTCAGGGCTTTCTCGGCCACCAGCCTCTCGGCGAGGAACCCGGCGAGATAACCCCCCTCGTTCTGCTTGAAGGTGACGGAGTAGACGTTCTCGCACTTGTTGGAACAGGTGCCGTTCTTGCCGCTGTAGTCGACGGGGGCGTCGAACACCCAGAACTTCTTGTCCGGGAATTCCGGGGCGAGTTCGCCGATGTATTCGGTGACGTCGAAGGTGCCGGCCGCCAGGATGTCGTAGTCGTCGGCCGAGGCGGCGTCCTCGAATCCGGGCTCCCACTTGGTGCGGTCGGAACCCAGCTCGACCACCTTGAGCTCGTAGCCCAGGTCCTTCTCGGCCTGCTTCAGCCCCTCGTAGGCGGAGTCGAAGAACGACTTGTCACCCAGCCCGCCATTGATCACCAATTTGATGCGCGGCTTGTCGGAGGCGGCCGCTCCGGAATCGTCCCCGTCCGATCCTCCGCACGCGGTCAATGCGAGCATGCCCGTCACCGCGAGGGCGGCGCTTCTTCCGTATCGCATCATGGACCTCCTGATCATTTTCTTGCTGAGTGAGTAGCTGCGTTGACAGTAGGAAGTGCAAAACGTTTTGGCTACGTTGCCCGGTTTCTGTTTGATTTCCGGTGTGGGAATTTCAGGCATCGGCGAGCAGCGCGGTGGCGGCGATGCGCAGCGCCCGGTCGAAGTCCGTCTCACGTTCCTCGGCGGTGAGGACGTCACCGGTGCGGAGGTGGTCGGAGACGGTCAGCACGGCGAGGGCCTCGCCGCCCTCCGCGGACGCCACGGCGTACAGTCCCGCCGCCTCCATCTCGACCGCGAGCGTGCCCCTGCGTTCCAGGGCGTCGAAGACGGCAGGACGGTCGAGGTAGAAGTGGTCGCTGGTGAACACCGGGCCGATGTGGACCGCTTCCCCACCGGACCGCTCCCGCTGCCGGGCGGCCTCCGCCGCCGCGTGGAGCAGCCGGTAGGACGGAGCCAGCGACAGGGTCACGCCGTCCACCAGGATGCGGCTGAGGCTGGAGTCGGTGTGAGCGGCGGAGGCGATCACCACGTCCCGTACCGCGACCGACTCCGTGATCGCACCGGCCGTACCGACCCGGACGATCCGGCGGACGCCGTAGTGGCGGAACAGTTCGGTCGCGTAGATGGAGACGGAGGGAATGCCCATGCCGGAGGCGAGGACCGACATCGGCTCGCCCTGGTGGGTGCCGGTGTAGCCGAGAATGCCGCGCACGTCGGTGACCAGCCGGGCGTCCTGAAGGAACGTCTCGGCGATCCGCCGGGCCCGGCGCGGGTCGCCCGGCATCAGCACCAGCGGAGCGAAGTCGCCCGGGGCGGCGGCGATGTGCGGGGTTCTGGCGCCGGCGCCCGGTCTGCGCTCCTGCCTCTGCCCGGGCGCGGGACCGGGCGGATGCGAGGACGCGAGCCCGGACGCGGATCCAGGCGCGTGCCCGGGCACAGGCCCGGAGCTGGGCTGGTGTGGCGCAGGTGGGGAGCCGGGGCCGGACTGGTGCGGTACTGGCCCGGAGCCGGAGTCGGGCAGGGGCCCGGAGGCCGGGGCCGGCGTCACAGTTCCGCTCCGGCGAGCCAGTGCACCAGGCGGTCCCAGAGTTCGGTGTAGCCGTCCCAGGCCAGAAACGGTGGTGGTGCCCAGTGCGGTGCCACGTCGGAGGTGAACGCCGCCGATCTGCCCGCCCCGTGGTCACCGACCACGAGCAGCGGGTGCCCGGCGCACTCGGCCAGCAGCGATGCTTCCGGCCGGGCCGTGACCTCGTTGAGGCCCAGCAGCGCGGGCCAGGAACGCTCAAGTCCTCGTACGATCCCATGCTTGCCGACCACCTCGGGCACGGCACCGGACGGGAGCTCCACGCGGTCGTCGCGGTCCGCAATCAGCACCGGCAGGGCGGCAGCGAGCGGAGAGCGCCCCCAGCGCGCGCGGGCGTCGATGCCGCTGAAGGTGAGATAGCCGCCGATCATCAGCACCCCGCCGCCCCGCTCCACGAAGGCGCGCACCAGCTCCGAGCGGTCGGGGGAGGGCACGGAGCAGCTGAAGGTCTCGGGCGGAAGCTGGAAGCTGTTGGCGCCCACATCGCTGATGACCACGACGTCGTACGCGTCGAATCCGTCGGTGGAAGCCGGCACCCGGCTGGGGATCTCGTGCGAGGGGACGTACGTCACCTCGTGGCCCCGGGAACGGAGCGCGTCGAGGAAGACGCCTCCCCCTTCGGTGTATTCGGAGGTGTGGAAGGCGTCGAAGCCCTTCTGATGGACCGTGTACGTGAACCAGGACTCGCCGACGACGAGGACTCTGGGCATGGCGAACCGCCTTTTCGGGGAGTGCGGGGCAAAAGGTCTCGGGGCAACTCGGAGCAACTCGAGGCAATTCGAGGTAAAAGGCCTGAGGTCAGCGGGCGATGGGCGCCGTGCTGCCCCGTACCTTGAGCTCGACGGGAAGGGTGTGGCGGGAGGCGGGCGGGACCTCGCCCCGGGTGACGTACTGGAGCAGTTGCGCGGTGGCGGTGCGGCCCACGTCGTAGGCCGGCTGGTGGACGGTGGTCAGGGGCGGATGGGCCAGCGAGGCCGCCCGGATGTCGTCGAAGCCGACCACGGAGATGTCCCCCGGAACCGACAGCCCCGCCTCCCTGAGCGCGGTGAGGGCGCCGAACGCCATGAGGTCGTTGGCCGCGAAGACGGCCGTGCAGTCACCGTGGAGACCGCCCTCCTGGACGAGTTCGGCGACGAGGCGGTAGCCGGAGCCTTCCTTGAAGTCGCCGGCGCGTTCGACGACTTCGCCGCGGAAGGCCCGCACGAAGCCGTTCGCCCGGGCGACGCCGCTCTTCAGGGCGCGTGGGCCGGTCAGCATCAGGGCCCGGCGGTGGCCAAGCGCCCGCAGGTGCTCGCCGACGAGCCGCCCGCCCGCCTCATGGTCGGCGGTCGCGATGAGGGCGCGCTCGAGCCCCTCGACCTCCTCGTCGGCCAGCGCGATCGGGAACTTGCCCATCAGGGCTTCCAGCCGCCGCCGGGACGGCGGGGATCCCGAGGCGTACACCATGCCGTCGATGAACCGGCTGCGGATCATGCCGAGATAGCGGTCCTCGCGGTCGGCGTCGAACTCGGTGTTGCACAGGATCAGTCCGTAGCCCAGGTCGTGGGCGGCGTCCTCGGCGCCCTTGGCGAGTTCGGCGAAGAAGGTGTTGCTGATGTCGGGGATGAGCAGACCGATCACCGAGGTGGAGCCGGCCTGGAGGCTGCGGGCGAGCGAGGCCGGGACGTACCCGAGCCGGTTGACGACGCTGCGGACCCGGGCGGCGGTCTGTTCGTTCACGGGCCGGTTGCCGCTGAGGACATGGGAGACGGTGGTGGCGCTGACCCCGGCCGCCGCGGCGACGTCCTTGATGGACGCGGGTCTGCGGACGGCCGACCGGCGGCCGGGCCCGTGGGACTCGTAGGCCCCGTAGGACTCATGGGTCATAGTGCTGCACCGCCCGTCCGTGGGACGTGTCCAGGATCCGGGCCACCCGGGCGTCGGCCTCGGCGAGCAGCGCGGGCTCGTCCACGGTGAGCAGCCTGCCGTCCCGCATCAGCACCCGGCCGTCGACGACCACCGTCCGCACGTCACTGGCACGGGCGCTGTAGACCAGCGCGGCACGCGGGTCGTGCAGCGGGCGGCAGTGGAGCCCGGTCAGGTCGGTGAGGACGATGTCGGCGCGCATGCCCGGCTCCAGCGCTCCGATGCGGTCCTGCAGCCCGAGCGCGCGGGCCCCGCCGCGCAGGGCCAGGCGCAGGGTGTCGGAGACGGTCATCCAGGTCGCGTCCCGCACGGCCTGCTTCTGGGTGAGGGCGACCAGCCGCAGCGCCTCCCACACGTCGAGCGTGTTGTGACCGGCGGCGCCGTCCGTACCGACCGCCACCGTGACGCCGGCACCGAGCAGTTCGCGGACCGGGGTGAGCGGGGACAGCGCGTGCTTCAGGTACACCTTGGGGCAGCAGGCCACCGCGGTCGTGCCGGCGTACTCGGCCAGCAGTGGAAGATCCTGCTCGACGATTCCGCAGCCGTGCGCGATCAGTGCTCCGGCCTCCAGCACCCCCGTCTCGTACAGCACTCGCACGGGTGTCAGGCCGCGCCGCTCCAGGCTGGACCGGGTCTGCTCCAGGTGTTCGGCGGCGTGAATGTGCATGCGCAGGCCAAGGCGCCGGGCGTGCTCGCTCAGGGTCCGCAGGTCCTCGTCGTCCACGGTGTACGGGGCGTGCGGCCCCAGTGACACGGTCACCCGGCCCTCGGCTCCGCCGTGCCACCGCTCCGCGAATTCCACGGTCGCTTCCAGGGCTTCCCGGCCCCGGCTGCTGAAGTAGGTGGGCGCGATGTCGGCCCGCAGACCGGTCTCGGCGACCGCCTCGGCGATCTGGTCGGGGAAGAAGTAGTGGTCGGCGAAGGTGGTGACACCCGAGCGGATCATCTCGGCGCAGGCCAGCCGGGCGCCGGTCCGTACGTCGGCGGGGGTGAGGTTGCTCTCCATCGGCCAGACGCGGTCGTTGAACCAGCCCTCGACCGTCACGTCCTCGGCCGCGCCGCGCATCAGCACCATGGCGCTGTGCGTGTGCGCGTTGACCAGGCCGGGGACGGCCAGCAGACCACGCCCGTCGATCACCTCCCGCGTACCCGCTCCGCCCTTCGCGCCGGCGGTACCGGTCGGCCGTACGTCCTCGATGAGGCCGTCCGCCACGACGATGTCCTGCGCCCGCAGGATCTCGCACTCGCCCTCCGGCGGAACGCGCAGCACATCGCAGCCGGACACCAGCAGGCCGCCCGCCGACGCGGGCGCTCTCTCACTCATGGCGCTCACTCATGGCGCACAAGCTAGATATCCAAAACGTTTTGCACAACAGGCCGCTCTGGCGGGAGTCTCCCGTCCCACCCTGGCCCGCCGGTTCACGGCCCTTCACGTCCGGTGGCGGCCGGCCTCTCGATCCCGCCAGTAGAGGAACGTGCGCTCCGGGTCCGGCAGCAGGTCCCACGGGTGGTGCGTCATATGGCGGCCGATGCGGTGGAAGACGGCGGTGGCCTCGGCCGGCCGGTGGGTGCGGGTCAGGGCGAAGGCGAGGACGTTGAGGTCGGTGACGGCTTCCGCGTGCGGTGCGGCGGCGGTGTGGAACCAGCCGGTCAAGGCCGTGTCGACCTCCTCGGCCGCCCGTGGGTCGTTCCAGTGGCCGCTCGCCCCGAACGCGACGAGGGGATCCTGCCGCTGACGGTGGGCGACGAGTTCCACGCGGGCCGCCACGGGCAGCAGGACCAGGGGTGACCCATACGGTGCGCGGGCGGCGCCCTGCTGGGCGAAGTCCATCATGTCGGGAACCGTCCCGTGTCCGCGCGGGGACAGATAGCGCAGCAACCGGTGATAGGCGGTCCTGTTCCATGGGGCGCGGTTGACGGCCTCGGTCCACACGGGCACGGCGTCCTTGGGGGGAGCCGCGAAGGACTGCAGCAGGGACAGCAGCGCCAGCCAGGGCGTGGGGTCCTCGGGACAGGCCTGCGCGGCCCGAAGGCAGGCCTGCTCGGCCCGCCGGGCGGCGGCCGGCCCTTCGTCCGGGGCACGCTCCGACAGGGCGAACGCCCGCAGGACCAGGGCGTCCCCGTCACCGGGCCGGTCGGTGACCCACCGCTGCGAGACCGCCGCGGGCAGGCTCCCCGCCAGTACGGAGATCCGGTGCACCCGACGGTCCCAGTCGCGCCCGGTGGCGCGCAGCAGGTCGGCGACCGGCTCCCAGAGTGGGCGGATACGGCCCGCGCCGAGGCCGTGGAGCTGCTGGGCGGGGCGCAGTTCGGCCAGGATGGCGTGCAGTGGGTGGTCGTCGAGTTCGGGCCGGATCAGCAGGGAGGGGCGGCGTCTCAGCATCTCGGTCTCGCGGAGGGCTCGGTGGGCAGGCGGAGTCGGGGGCAGGAAGTGGTTGCGGTGCGGGGCGGGCGGCGTCAGGGCTGGGAGGCGCGCCCGCCCCGCGGTCCGGCTGCCGGTCCCGCGGTCCGGTTGCCCGTTCCGCGGTCCGGTTGTCGTCCCGCAGTCCGCGGACCGCACGCGGGGTGCGGTCCGCGCATTCAGCAGCAGCGGCTCTGCGGATGGTTCTCCCGGTGGTGCGTCCGCAGGACCTCGTACTCCCGTCGGCTGGGCGGCGGAGCGTGTGGGTGCCGGCGGCGGTGGCGCTCGCAGTAGCGGTCGTACTCCGACTCGCCGGTCAGCTCGCGCAGATACCAGCGGACCCAACGCGCGGTCCGCGCCCAGGGCCGGGCGTTCATGGACGGGGCGTTCATGAACGGGCTCCCACCAGTGGTTCGCCGGCCTGCTCGGGGATGTCGATACGGGACTCGACGTACGGCGCCTCCGTCGTCGCCAACGACCCCGGAGAGCGGATGGCTCGTACGCAGACCACCGCCGCGTTGACGATCACCACGGTGACCAGCAGCAGGAACACGGCGATCAGGACGCCGTCGACCGTGGAGTTGGTGACCACGGTGTGCATGTCGTCGAGGGTCTTGGCGGGGGCGATGACCTCGCCGGCGTCGATGCCGTCGGCGTACCGCTCGCGCTGGGCGAAGAAGCCGATCCGCGGGTCGTCGGAGAAGATCTTCTGCCAGCCGGCGACGAAGGTGACCGCGACCACCCAGGCCAGCGGGATCGCGGTGACCCAGGCCCAGCGCAGCCGCCCGGACTTGATCAGCACGGTGGTGCAGACGGTGAGGGCGATGGCGGCGAGCAGCTGGTTGGCGATGCCGAAGAGCGGGAAGAGCTGGTTGATTCCGCCGAGCGGGTCGGTGGCGCCGGTGTAGAGGAAGTAGCCCCAGGCGGCCACGACGAGTCCGCTGCACAGCCAGATGCCCGGCTTCCAGTTGACCCGGCCGATCGGCTTCCAGACGTTGCCGAGCATGTCCTGGAGCATGAAGCGTCCGACCCGGGTCCCCGCGTCGACCGTCGTCAGGATGAACAGCGCCTCGAACATGATCGCGAAGTGGTACCAGAAGGCCTTCATCCCGGCCCCGCCGAACACCCCGGAGAAGATCTCCGACATACCGACCGCGAGGGTCGGCGCACCGCCGGTACGGGCGATGAGCGTCGACTCCTCGACGTCCTTCGCCGCCTGCGTCAACTGGTCGGGGCTGATGGTGAAGCCGAGGTTCGCCACCGCCTGCGAGGCGGACTCGGCCGTCGTACCGAGGAGTCCGGCGGGCGCGTTCATCGCGTAGTACAGGCCCGGTTCGAGGGTGGCGGCGGCGATCAGCGCCATGATCGCGACGAACGACTCCATCAGCATGGCGCCGTAGCCGATCATCCGGACCTGCGACTCCTTCTGGATCAGCTTCGGCGTCGTCCCGGAGGCGACCAGCGCATGGAAGCCGGACAGCGCGCCGCAGGCGATGGTGATGAAGAGGAAGGGGAAGAGGGAGCCCGCGAAGACCGGGCCCGCGCCCGAGGACGCGAAGTCACTGACCGCCTCCGCACGCATGACGGGTGCGGCCACGACGACTCCGACCGCGAGCAGCGCGATGGTGCCGATCTTCATGAAGGTGGACAGGTAGTCGCGCGGCGCGAGCAGCATCCACACGGGGAGTACGGAGGCGACGAAGCCGTACCCGACCAGGCAGAACACCAGGGTCGTCGGGCTCAGGGTGAAGGTGTCGGCCAGCGAGGACTCCTGGATCCAGCTGCCGCCGATGATCGCGAGCAGCAGCAGTGCCACACCGATCAGGCTGGTCTCGACGACCCGGCCAGGACGGATGACGTGCATCCAGAAGCCCATGAACAGGGCGATGGGGATGGTCATGGCGACCGAGAACGTGCCCCAGGGGGAGTGCGCGAGGGCGTTGACGACGACCAGGGCCAGCACACCGAGCAGGATGATCATGATGGCGAAGACCGCGATCAGTGCCGCCGCCCCGCCCGCCCGGCCGATCTCGTCACGGGCCATCTGCCCGAGCGACTTCCCGTCCCGCCGCATCGACAGGAACAGCACCACCATGTCCTGCACCGCCCCGGCGAAGATCACCCCGGCCACGATCCAGATCGTGCCGGGCAGATAGCCCATCTGCGCCGCGAGTACGGGCCCCACCAGCGGTCCGGCCCCGGCGATCGCCGCGAAGTGGTGGCCCAGCAGCACCCGGCGGTCGGTGGGCTGGAAGTCGACGCCGTCCTCGAGGCGTTCGGCGGGCGTGGCCCGGCGGTCGTCCGGCTTCAGTACGCGCCGGGCGACGAAGCGGGCGTAGAAGCGGTAGGCGATGGCGTACGAGCCGAGGGCGGCCAGCACCAGCCAGACGGCGGAGATCTCCTCGCCCCGGGAGAGGGCGAGGACACCCCAGCAGACGGCGCCGACCAGGGCGACGGTGCTCCACAGGAGGATGGAGCGTGGGGTCATACGGGGCCGGGCGGACCCGGAGGGGGGTGGGCTTTCCGGTGCCGGGGGAGCGGATTCGGGCATGGCTGACGTAGGCATGGCGGCTCCTGGCCGTGGTGCTGGGTGATGGTGTGCGGCGTGCTACGAGGTGGTCGTGTGCGGCGCTACTGGGTGGTGGTGCCGGGCGGTACGCGGTGGGGAAGTGGCGGAAAACCGGCTCAGGGATCGGGCCGGTCGTGCCGGTCGTCGCGATCGTGCCTGGTCAGCGCGTACGCCGCGAGCAGGCACAGACCGCACCCCGGCACCCAGGCGAGCTGGTACCAGTAGAAGAACGGCGTCCCCGCCAGCCGCGGGTCCGCCCCGGCGTACCAGGGCACCCACAACAGCCCTGCGGCGGGCGCGAGAAGCAGTACGGCGATCGCGAGTCGCCGCAGCCGGTGATGACCAGTGGGTGCCATTGGTCGGCGCTCCTCTCCCGCTCGCTGTCGGTCTGTGCAAGAGTTGCCCGCCGGCCGGAACTGGTTGACAAGGAATTTCCAGAAGATTTCCCGGCGGTTTTCCGTCACCCGTGTCAACCGGACGGGCTGCCCGCGCAACTCTCCGGCAAGGGCTCGGGCTATGCGGGGCCTCAGGCACACCAAGGACGGTGACCCATGGCGGACGGCGCCATGACCGCGACGTTCCTCGCCGTGATCGGCGGAGCGTCGCTTCTCGCCGTCACCGCGCGCCGGCTGCGTCCCACCGACCGGCTGCCGTCCCTGGAGGGCTGGGCACTGGCCGACCGGAGCCTGGGGCCCGTCTGGACCTGGATGCTGCTCGGCGGCACGATCTTCACCGCGTACACCTTCACCGCCGTACCGGGACTGGCGTACGGGAACGGGGCGCCCGCCTTCTTCGCCGTGCCCTACACGGTGATCGTCTGCCCGCTCGCCTTCGTCCTGCTGACCCGGCTGTGGACGGTGGCCCGCCGGCACGGCTACATCACCGTCGCCGACTTCGTACGCGGCCGGTACGGTTCGCCGCCGCTCGCCCTGGTGGTGGCGCTGACCGGGATCCTCGCGACGATGCCCTACCTCGCGCTGCAACTGCTGGGCATCCGCGCCGTGCTCACCGCCGGCGGTGTCTATCCGCGGGGCGCGGGCGGCGATCTCGTGCTGATCGCGCTCTTCGCGGGGCTCGCGGTGGCGACGTACCGGCACGGGCTGCGGGCGCCGACCGTCATCTCCGCGTTCAAGGCGGTGGCCGTCTTCGTCTCGCTCACCGCCGTGTGCTGGCTGGTCCTCGCCCGGCTCGGCGGACCCGGCGCGGTCTTCGAGGGCGCGGCGCGACGGCTCGGCGGCACCGGCGTGGCGGACTCCGCCCTGCTCCTTTCCCCCGAGCAGCAACCCGCCTACGCCACGCTCGCCTTCGGTTCGGCGCTGGCCCTGCTGATGTATCCGCACGTCCTCACCGCCGGGTTCGCCGCCGACGGCCCGCGCACCCTGCGCAAGGTCTCCGTGGCGCTGCCCGCCTGGACGGGACTGCTCGCCCTCTTCGGCCTCCTCGGCATCGCGGCACTCGCGGCGGGAGTACGGGCACCCGAGGGCGGCGCCGAGACCGCCGTACCGATGCTGGTCGACCGGCTGATGCCGGGCCCGCTCGCCGGACTGGTCTTCGGGGCGATCACCGTGGGGGCGCTGGTCCCGGCGGCCGTGATGTCGATCGCCGCCGCCACCTGCTTCGTACGCAATGTGTACGTCGAGTACGTCCACCCCACCGCCACGCCCAAACGACAGGTGCGCATCGCCAAGGCGGTCTCGGTCACCGCGAAGGTGGGGGCGGTCGCGTTCGTGTTCGGGCTGCGCGACCAGGACGCCATCAACCTCCAACTCCTCGGCGGTGTATGGATCCTGCAGATCTTCCCGGCGGTGGCCATAGGGCTCTTCACGGGTCGGCTGCATCCGCGGGCGCTGCTGGCCGGGTGGGCCGTGGGCATGGCGGCCGGCACCTTCCTGGTGGTCCGCGAGGGCTTCTCGTCCATCGTGCCGTTCGGCGGCGGCGACCAGCCGCTGGAGATCTACGCCGGGCTCGTCGCCCTGCTGCTCAACCTGACCGTCGCCGTGGCCGGCACCGCGGCCCTCGAACGCCTCGGCGTCCCGCGTGGCGCCGACCTCACCGACCTACCGTCCCGCCTGACCGTCAGGCGGCGCCCAGAGACGGGAGCGAGCAACCCGTGAGACGCAGACAGCACACGCGACTGCCGGCGCCGCAGGCCGCTCCGGCCGCGGTCACCGATCCCCGTATCCCGGATCCCCGTATCCCGCGGCTCGCCGCGACCGATCACATCCCGCGGCCCGCCGCCACCGGCGAGCCGGCGGCATCCCCGCCGACCGGCGACCCGACTGCCGACGAGGTGCTGTCCCCACCCGTGAGCGATCCGGCCGACCTCGAGCGGGAAGCCGCCCTGGCCCGCCTCTTCGAGCTGCACTACGCCTCGATGCTGCGCCTGGCCGTACTGCTCGGCGCGGACGACCCGGAGAACGTGGTGGCCGAGGCGTACTACCAGATCTACCGGAAGTGGCGGCGCCTCAGGGACGCCGAGGCGGCGGAGGCGTATCTGCGCTCCACGGTGTGCAATCTGACCCGTATGCGCATCCGCCACCTCCAGGTCGCCCGCAAGCACGTCCAGCAGCCGCCGAGCGACGTCGTCGCCTCCGCCGAGAGCACGGCGCTGCTCCGCGACGACCAGCGTGTACTGATCGACGCCCTGCAGCAACTGCCCGCCCGGCAGCGGGAAGCGCTGGTGCTGCGGCACTGGCTCGGTCTGAAGGAGAGCGAGATAGCCGCCGCGATGGGAATCTCCCCCGGATCGGTCAAGACCCATACCTCGCGCGGTATCGCCGCCCTGACCCAGGCGATGGAGGCCCGGCGATGAACGAAGTCGATCGTACGGAGCAGGCGCTGCGCGAAGCGCTCGGAACGCTGGCCGGCGGTGTCCAGGCCGCCCCCGACGCCTACCGCACGGCCCGCGGCGACTGGCTCCGCCGCGAACGCCGCCGCCGCCTGGTCCTGGCCGTCCTGATAGCGGTGGTCTTCACCCTCGCCACCCTGATCGGCCTCTGGGTCCTCAACCAGGCACCGTCGGACCCGGGCGTGATCTTTTCTTACGGGGTGGCTGCGCCTCCGGCCGGGGGCGGGTTGTAGGTGACCGTGGCCGGGGGCCCTACCGGGCGTTTGCGCCGTACGGGTGACCAGGGTGACGGGCCATCGCCACCCATGGCGCATGCTGTTTGAGGCCGAGGGCGGTCGCGGCGAGGTGCCCGGTCGCCACCCCTCATCGGAAAGGACACCCCATGGACGAGCAGGGTGAGCGCTTCGACGTCGTCGTACTCGGAGCGGGCCCCGGCGGCTATGTCGCCGCCATCCGCGCCGCCCAACTGGGCAAGCGCGTCGCGGTGGTCGAGGAGAAGTACTGGGGCGGTGTCTGCCTGAACGTGGGCTGTATCCCCACCAAGGCCCTGCTGCGCAACGCCGAACTCGCGCACATCTTCACCCGCGAGGCCAAGACCTTCGGCATCAAGGTCGAGGGTGAGGTCTCCTTCGACTACGGCGAGGCCTACCGGCGCAGCCGCAAGGTGGCGGACGGCCGCGTCAAGGGCGTCCACTACCTGATGAAGAAGAACAAGATCACGGAGCTCAGCGGCCGCGGCACCTTCCTCGACGCGCACACCCTCCAGGTGGCCGACTACGACGGCAACACCCGCACCATCGCCTTCGACCACTGCATCATCGCCACCGGCGCCACCCCCAAGCTCCTGCCCGGCACCCGCCGCACCTCCCGCGTGGTGACGTACGAGGAGCAGATCCTCGCCGAGGACCTGCCGGCCTCCATCGTGATCGCGGGCGCCGGCGCGATCGGCGTCGAGTTCGCCTACGTGCTGCACAACTACGGCGTGAAGGTCACCGTCGTCGAGTTCCTGGACCGGATCGCCCCGCTGGAGGACACCGAGGTGTCCACCGAACTCGCCAAGCAGTACCGCAAGTTGGGCATCGACGTGCTCACCTCCACCCGCGTCGAGTCGATCGACGAGTCCGGCCCTCAGGTCCGCGTCACGGTGACCGCCAAGGACGGCTCCCAGCAGGTGCTGGAGGCCGACAAGGTGCTCCAGGCGATCGGCTTCGCCCCGAACATCGAGGGCTACGGCCTGGACAAGACGGGCGTACGGGTCACGGACCGCGGCGCCATCGACGTCGACGGCCGCTGCCGCACCTCCGTCCCGCACATCTACGCCATCGGCGACGTCACCGCCAAGCTGATGCTCGCGCACGCCGCCGAGGCGATGGGCATCGTCGCCGCCGAGACCATCGCGGACGCGGAGACCATGGAGCTGGAGTACGTGATGATCCCGCGCGCCACCTTCTGCCAGCCGCAGATCGCCAGCTTCGGCTACACCGAGGCACAGGCGAGGGAGAAGGGCTATGACGTCCAGGTGGCCAAGTTCCCGTTCACCGCGAACGCCAAGGCCCACGGACTGGGCGACGCGAGCGGCTTCGTGAAGCTGATCAGCGACGCGAAGTACGGCGAGCTCCTCGGCGGCCACCTCATCGGCCCCGACGTCACCGAACTCCTCCCCGAACTGACCCTGGCCCAGCAGTGGGACCTGACCGTCCACGAGGTGGCCCGCAACGTCCACGCCCACCCGACGCTCGGCGAGGCGGTCAAGGAGGCCGTCCACGGCCTCGCCGGACACATGATCAACTTTTGAGGGCGGACGTCAGGGCAGCTGCCCCGACCCGAGCGAACGCTTCCGCACCTGCTCCAAGTGGCTCGTGAAGACCTCACGAGCGTCGGGTGTCAGCGTGCGCAGCGCGACGGCCGCCGTGATGATCACGTCACACAGCTCCGCCTGGACGTCGTCCCAGGAGTGGCTCGTACCCTTCCGCGGATTCTGACCGGTGGCGCCGATGACCGCCTCGGCGACCTCGCCGACCTCCTCGGAGAGCTTCAACATCCGCAGGAGCAGGGCCTCTTGAGGGGGACGCGAGGGTTGCGCACGTACGAGCCATTCCTGGAGGCGGCCCACCGTGTCCCACATGTCGTCGTACGTGGCCGAGGCTGCTGCTGTGTCGTGATCGCTCATGGCGGCCAGCGTGCCATGGGCCCGGGGCGCACCCCCGTCGGCCCGGCCCCGTAGTCCTGGCTCGGACACCGGGGAACAAGTAACCCGCCGGTCATCGAAGGAAGAAGTTGAGCAGAGCGTCGGTGCGCTTGCTGAAGGGGGCATGGAGGAGGCGGGCGGCGCCGGTTAGCGGTGGGCCATGCGGCCCATGAGCCGGACGGTCAGGCGGCGCGGCAGGATCTTGCTGGCGAGGGCGAGCGGGCGGCCGTTGGTGATCACCGACGGGGGCGCGGAGCGGCGGTCGAGCGTGTCGAGGGCGATCCTGACGACGTGGGCGGGGGTGGCTCGCTTCGTGCCGTAGTCGGCCGACTGGCTGCCGGCGGCGTCGTAGAACTCGGTGTTCGTGGCGCCGGGGCACACGGCGAGGACGCGTAGGCCGGTGTCGTGGGTCTCCTCCCACAGTGATTCGGTGAAGCTGAGGACGAAGGCCTTGGTGGCGCCGTAGACGCTCAGGTACGGGGTCGGCTGGAAGCCCAGCAGACTCGCGACGTTGATCAGGATTCCGGTGTCGGCGGAGGTCAGCGGGTCGATGTAGGCGTGGCTGAGGTCGACCAGGGCGCTGACGTTCAGCGCGATCATGCTCTGCAGGCGGTCCGGGTCCTCGTCGGTGAGGGCGTTGTGGGTGCCGAAGCCGGCGTTGTTGACGAGTCCGGTGGCGTGGATGCCTCGGGATTCGAGTTCGGCGCGCAGCGTGCGGCCGGCGTCGGGCTGGCCGAGGTCGCGGGCGACGACGGTCACCGTGACGCCGTGGGCGCGGGTGAGTTCGTCGGCCAGGTCCTTGAGCCGGTCCGCCCGGCGGGCGACGAGTACGAGATCCGCGCCGCGACGGGCCAGTTGGCGGGCGAATTCCGCGCCGAGCCCGGAGCTGGCTCCGGTGACGATGACGGTCTGGCGGCGATAGTCGATTTTGCTCATGGCTGCACTCTATGCACGCTCTTGCACTGAGTGCAAGTGATTGCATCCAGCGAAGAGATGTACCATCGGTGCATGGCCCAGAAACCGGCACCCCTCCGGGAACAGACCCGCTCGGTGGTTCGCGCGCTCCTCACCAAAACCGCCCTCGAACTGTTCGCCGCCAAGGGGTACGACGGCACGACACTCGAGGAGATCGCCGCCGCAGCGGGCGTCTCCAAACGGACCCTGTTCAACTACTTCCGCAACAAGGAGGACCTCGCGCTCAACGGCCTGTCCGAGCAAGGGGAATTGATCGCCGCGCGGCTCGCCGAGCGCCCGGCCGACGAGGACCCGTGGACGTCGCTGCGTGCGGCGTTCCAGGTGCTCGAGGAGATCGACCTCACGGCCGAGCGCCGGCTCGAGATGACCACGCTGCTGTTCGGCAACGAATCCCTGCGCGCCGGCCACGCCGAGAAGCAGGCCCGCTGGCAGGACCTGTTCGCACCGCTGATCGAGCCGCGACTGCCCGACTCCGACCGCCGCGCCCTGCAGGCGCGCGCGATCGCGGCCGCGGCGATCACCTGCCTTCAGGCGGCAACAGAAGAGTGGATGCGCCTGGGCGGACAGGCCGACCAGTTCGACCTGTACGACGCGGCCGTGCAGGCCATCCGCCGCCCCGCCTCACCACCAGAGAAGACAACGACGTGAGCAAGCGCCTGCCCCCCCGCCGACCTGCCGAACATGGCCGCCGCGCTGCGCGCCGAACGCGCCGAGATGCTGGACTTCACCAGCAGCCTCACCGACGACGAGTGGACCGCGCCCAGTGCCGCGGCCGGATGGCGCATCGCCGACGTCGTCGCCCACATCGGTGCGACGGCGCGGAGCTTCTACGTACCCGCCGGGCTGCGCACGACCTTCGCCGCCAGCCTGGAACAAGCGAACGAAGACCCCGTCGACCGACGGCGGGACTGGAGCCGTGCCAAGGTGATGGCCGAGTACCAGCGCGCCGGCCGGCGAGCCACCACGCTCCTCGACGTCGTCAGACGCACACCCGCCGCCCGACTGCGAGTACCGCTGGCCGATCTCGGCCGCCACCCCCTGGCCCTGATGATCAGCGGCGCACTCGTCTTCGACCACCACACCCACCTGCGCCACGACATGGCCCCAGCGCTCGGCCGACCCGCACCGCCCACCGATGCGGACAGGATGCGCGCGGTCCTGACCTGGATGATCGCCGTACTGAGCAATCAGGTCGCCAAGGCGCCGGTCGCCGGGCTCGACGCCCGCGTCGCACTGACTCTCACCGGCCCCGGCGGCGGGACCTGGTGGTTCGACGAGGCAGGCGGCCTGGCTCCGTCCGACGGCGCGGTCGCCGCGCACGTCACCGCCCCCGCACTGACCTTCCCCGACTGGGGCACGCGGCGGTCTTCCTGGCGCGACCGCGACGTGACGGTCACCGGCGACACCGAGCTCGCCGCCCGCTTCCTCGACGCCGTCAACGTCATCTGACCGGGGCGCGGGAAGCCCGCCTCCCAGGGAGAATGCCGGGGCACTCTCCCAAGGTCCGTTCACCACAGAGCAGTTGACCGAGATCGACGAAATCCTGGCCCGCTGAGTCCGACCCGTCTCGTGACGGGGTCATCGGCGTTCGTTGTGCGGCAGCCGTTCCGCGGCCCGGGTCATCCCGCGATCCCACGCGGGGTCCCCTCCCACCCCACCCGTATCCCGGAACGGCTGCCGCCTCCCCCTTGAGTGTGGCCAAGGAAGTCTTGTGCTCCAGATGTGAAGCTCTGGTGGAGGTGAGTTGAGCATAATCCCTCCACCGGCAGAAATGCACCGGACGTAAGACTTCCGTTTGTGCAGCTTCCGTTTGTGCAGATTCCGGCGCGCTCAATGTGACTGAGCGCTTCAGTTGGCCATTGAGCGACTCTGGTCGGCCACTTGGGTGCTCAGCGTTGTGCTGTGAAGGCGGAGCACGGTGGTCTCTCGCAGGTCAGTTGGAGGTCCCGGCCCGGTCGGAATCCGGGGTAGATGCGGCGAGCCCGGACCGGGCCTTCCGTAGCGACATCATGAGGCCGACCACGACGGCCCAGATCCCGATGAGCGAGGCCAGCGGAAACAGCGCGTCGAAGCGGTCGGTGAATGCGATCGTCGCGGACGCCAACGCGAAGGCCAGCCCTCCGACGAGGCCGAGCGCGAGCGTGATCCGGTTGCCGAAGGTGCGCGTGAGGCCGCCGGCGGCGGCGAGGGCGGCGATGCCCAGGCCCCACAGCGAATCGACGATCGTCTCGTTCCACGTCTGCACGTGGTAGAGGAACGTCTTCTCGCCATCGGCGATACCGTCCGCACCGAGGGCGGCGAACAAGTGCACCGTCATCCCGATCGTGGCGATGACAGCGATGACGGAGACGACGTCGGTCACCCGGGCCATGCCGGAGCCGAGACCGCCGTGGCGCCGGAAGGCGAGGACCGCGGCCGCGAAGCACGCCATCGCGGCCAGCAGCAGCGCGTGCGAGGGATACCACATCGAGTCGACCAGCATCTCGTGGAGTTGGGAGACCTTCGATCCCTCACCACTGTCACCGGGGTGGACGGCGCCGCCCGCGAAGAAGGCAATGCCGCCCAGCATCAGGAGGGGCCCGGCGACCCGTTCGGGACGTCCGGCACGGGACAGTTGGGTTCGGACCCGAGTCGACGTGCTCATGGTGACTCCTTCGGTCGGGACGAGTCGGTGGCCCCACGGTGTCCCTCCCCGGGGTCCTGGGACACGGTGCGCACCCTGCACTTCGACCAGGGAAAACCCTCATCCGCGAGCGTCGCCGCTGTGCCACCATGGCCGGATGGCAGCAGCCGCGGAGGCGAACGACCAGGCCCCGCCGACGGTCCGCGAAGCCGGAGCCGCACTTGTGGCGCTGCTGGTCGCGACCCTCGTCGGCTACGGCTGGTACCTCGGCTTCCACCTGGACAACGTGCACAACGGCCTGATCGGCGCCTCCTTCACCACCGTGGGCCTGTACGTCCTACGCGTGCGGCCGCGGCACCCGGAGGGCTGGCTGTTCGTCGCGACCGGCGTGCTGCACGCGGTGATGTTCTTCGGCCGCCAGTACGGCCTGTACGACGGCGCCTTGGCCGGGGCCTCCTGGCTCGGCTGGGCCGGGGTGTGGCCGCTGCCGCTGGCGATCGCGCTGGCCGGGTGGACGCTCATGGCGTTCCCCGACGGGCGGCTCCCGTCACCCTGGTGGCGGTTCGCCGTGGTCGCGATGATGACGGTCGCAGCCGTTCTCGCGGTGGTGTCGGCGCTGTGGCCGGTGGAGTACGACCGGATGGGGCTGGCTGCTCCCCACCCGCTGGCTGTGCCGGGCGGGGAGGCGGCGGACCGTGTCTGGGAGTACGCCCAGTACAGCTACCTGCTCTTCCAGGTGCTGTGGACTGTCGCGATCGTGGTGCGGATCCGCCGCGCCCGCGGCGACGAGGTGCGCCAGATGCGCTGGCTCGCGTTCGCGGTGGTCACGGCGATCGTGTTGCTGGTGGTCGGCTTGCTGGCGTTCGGCAGCCCGGTGCCGGGCCTGCTCGCGCTCCCGCTGATCCCGGTTGCCGCAGGGTTCGCGATTCTCAAGTTCCGGCTCTACGACATCGACCCGGTCATCAACAAGACCCTCGTCGTCGGGGCCATGCTGCTGCTGATCACGGCCGCGTACGTGGCGATCGTGGTCGGTGCGGGAGCTGTGGTTCCAGCTGACGAACGAACACTGGCGCTCGTCACAACGGCCGTCGTCGCGGTCGCGTTCGAACCGCTGCGACGGCGGGCCCAGCGCCTGGCGGATCGTCTCGTGTACGGACATCGTGCGACGCCGTACGAAGCGCTGTCCCGGTTGTCGGCCCACCTGGAGGACCCGCCACAGGACCTGCTTGATGCCATCGCGGCCACGGCCGCAGGCGCGGTCGGCGCCACCGAGGTGGTCGTGTGGGTGGGCGACGAGCATCATCTGATGCCGCGGGGCCAGTGGCCGACTGCGACCGTCGAGGTGGGCCCGGCAGCGCTCGCCGCGCTGGACGAGCCCCGCCGGCTGGTCAGGCCGGTCGTCCACCGCGGCACCGTGCGCGGCGCGGTCACGGTCCGCAAGCCGGCGGGCGAGTCGCTCAGCGCCACGGAGGGCCGTCTGCTGTCGGACCTGGTCGCCCAGACCGGCCTGGTCATCGTGCAGCAGCAACAGGCGCGGGAGATCCAGGCGGCAGCCCGCCGGATCGTCACCGCCGAGGACGCAGCACGCCGGCGCATCGAGCGTGACCTCCACGACGGTGCCCAGCAGCGACTGGTCACCCTGGGGCTGGAACTCGGCGCCCTGGCCAAACAGGCGGAGGCCGACGGCGCGGCGATGGCGGATCGGGTCAAACAGGCGCGGGCGCAACTGCTGGAGGCCACGGCCGAACTGCGTGAGCTGGCCCGTGGTCTGCACCCGATGGTGCTGGCCCAGTCGGGTCTCGAGCCCGCGCTCGCGGCCCTCGGGGACCGGTCGGCGATCCCGGTGCGACTGCACGTGGCCGGCGCCGGTCGCCTGCCGCGCGACGTCGAGGCGACGGCGTACTACGTGGTGAGCGAGGCGCTCACCAATGCCGCACGGTATTCGGGCGCAGGTGTAGTCGTCGTCGACGTGGCCCCGGTCGAAGACGGGCTGTGCGTCGAGGTCACCGACGACGGCCGCGGCGGCGCACGCCCAGGACCGGGAACGGGGTTGCAGGGGCTGGCGGATCGCCTCGCCGCCCTTGGCGGTGACCTCCAGGTCGACAGCCCCTCCGGCGGCGGGACGCGGGTCAGGGCGGTGCTGCCGTGCGAGTGATCGTCGCCGACGACGCGGTCCTCTTCCGTGAGGGGATGGCTCGCATCCTCGCCGAGGAGGGCTTCGACGTGGTGGCCCAGGCGCGGAACAGTGCCGAGCTGGTCGGCCTCGTCCGCCGCGACACACCGGACGTGGTGATCACCGACCTGCGGATGCCGCCGGGCTTCGCGGACGAGGGCATCGAGGCCGCGGCCGAGATCCGCTCGTTCGCGCCGCAGGTCGGCCTGATGCTGTTGTCGCAGTATGTCGAGGTGCATCACGTACTGCGGCTCATGGAAGAGTTCGACGGTGCGGTCGGCTACCTGCTCAAGGACCGAGTGTCCGACCTCGGTGCTTTCGCGGTCGACGTACGACGCGTCGCCGGTGGCGAGGTCGTGATCGACGCCGAACTCGTGTCCAGGCTGGTCGGCCGACGACGGGAACGTGACCCGCTCGCCGAACTCACCCACCGCGAACGGGAGGTGCTGTCGCTGATGGCCCAGGGGCTGACCAACGCCGCATTGTCCGAGGAACTGGTCCTGAGCCCCAAGACGATCGAGGGCTACGTGCGCAGTGTCTTCACCAAGCTCGGCCTGGAGCCGGGCGAGCGCGAGCACCGGCGGGTGCAGGCGGTGCTGCGGTTCCTGCGCTGGCAGTGAGCCCCTTCCCGCTTGGCCGGTGACGCACCCGCCATCGCGGCCAACTGTGATGCTCAAAGTGGCCAACTGGCGTGCTCAGTCACACTCAACCACGACCGATGAACGGCATCGTCGTCGCGAGCACCGTCGCGAACTGCACGTTCGCCTCCAGCGGCAGCTCCGCCATGTGCCGCACCGTCCGGGCCACGTCCGCGACGTCCATCACGGGTTCCGGAACCACCTCGCCGTTCGCCTGCAGGGCCCCCGTCTGCATGCGCTCGGTCATGTCGGTCGCCGCGTTGCCGATGTCGATCTGACCGCAGGCGATCCGGTACGGACGGCCGTCCAGGGACAGTGACTTGGTGAGACCCGTCAGTGCGTGCTTGGTCGCCGTGTACGCCGCCGAGTGCGGGCGCGGCGTGTGCGCCGAGATCGAACCGTTGTTGATGATCCGGCCGCCCTGCGGGTCCTGCTCCTTCATCTGCCGGTACGCCGCCTGCGCACACAGGAACGCGCCGTCGAGGTTCGTGCCGACCACGTGGCGCCAGGCGTCGTAGGGGAGTTCCTCGAACGGGACGCCGCCAGGACCGAACGTACCCGCGTTGTTGAAGAGCAGGTCGAGCCGTCCGAAGCGCTCCCGTACGGCGGTGAAGAGTCCGGCCACATCGTCGGGCCGTGAGACGTCGGCGCGTACACAGAGGGAGGCGCCCTTCGCTGCCCGGGCATCCGCCAGGGCTGCCGTCTCCTCCAGGGTCTGTGCGCGGCGGCCCGCGAGGGCCACGGACCAGCCGGTGCGCAGGAGTTCCACGGTCACGGCGCGGCCGATGCCGGAGCCCGCCCCGGTGACCAGCGCGATCTTCGTTTCCTTGTCGTTCATGGGCCCGCAGCGTACGGGAGGGCCCGGCATCCGGAACTCATCCTCCCGACACCCATCTGTTGTGTACACGACGGGTTGCCGTCGACCCCGGCCACTCCAATGCGTCGTACAACAACCGTCAGGGGAGGGCCAGATGACACCCGCAGCCCGTCAACTACCGCCGCAGAAAAGCGTTTCACGGCACGCCCCCGAGCTTCGCGCCGCAGCCCGTCACCTCGGCCGGCGCCGCTTTCTCACCGTCACCGGCGCCGCCGCCGCGCTCGCCTTCGCCACCAACCTGCCGACCGCGGGCGTGGCCGGCGCCGCCGAACTCGACGCGGCGAAGATCACCGACGACCCCTTCACCCTCGGCGTCGGCTCCGGCGACCCGCAGCCCGGCTCCGTACTGCTGTGGACACGCCTCGCGCCGACCCCGTTCGAGGCCGACTCCGGACTGCCCCGGCAACGCGTCCCCGTGCAGTGGGAGTTGGCCCACGACGCCAAGTTCCGCCGGATCGCCAGACGCGGCACCACCGCCGCGCACCCCGAGTTCCACCACGCCGTGCATGTCGAGGTGACCGGCCTCGACCCCGACCGCACCTTCTACTACCGCTTCCGTACGGGCCGTTGGGTCAGCGAGACCGGCCGTACGCGCACCGCGCCCGCGACCGGCGCACGCGTCGCCGAACTGACGCTGGCCGCCGTCTCCTGCCAGGCGTACCACGACGGCTACTGGACCGCGTACCAGCACCTGGCCGAGGACGACGTCGACATCGTTTTCCACCTCGGCGACTACCTCTACGAGTATGCCGTCAACTCCGTCGGCGGCGCCCGCAATTACACGGACCGCACGCTGCCCGACATCTTCAACCGCGAGACGGTCACGCTGGAGGACTACCGGCTGCGTTACGCCCTCTACAAGTCCGACCCGGACCTGCGGGCCGCGCATGCCGCGCACCCCTTCGTGGTCACCTGGGACGACCACGAGACCGAGAACAACTACGCGGACGACAACCCCGAGAACGACGTACCGCCGGAGGAGTTCCTGCTGCGCCGCGCCGCCGCCTACCGCGCGTACTGGGAGAACCAGCCGCTGCGCCGTCCGCAGCAGCCGCAGGGTCCCGACATGCGGCTCTACCGGCGGCTGCGCTGGGGCCGGCTCGCGCAGTTCGACATCCTCGACACCCGGCAGTACCGCACCAACCAGGCCAACGGCGACGGCTGGAAGACGCCGACACCCGAGTCCGAGGCCGAGTCGCAGACCCTGCCCGGCCTTGAGCAGGAGCGCTGGCTGACCGACGGCTGGCAGCAGTCGAACGCGCTGTGGAACGTCCTCCCGCAGCAGGTCGTCTTCGCCCGCCGCAACCACGCCACCCCCGGCAACACCACCCGCAGCATGGACTCCTGGGACGGTTACCCGGCCTCCCGCGAGCGTCTCCTCAAGGGTGCCGAGGCGGCCGGTGTGGAGAACCTGATGGTGCTCACCGGCGACGTCCATGTGTCGTACGGCTTCGACATCAAGCGCGATTTCGACAACCAGGGCTCCCGCACGATGGGTACGGAGATCGTCACCACGTCGATCTCCAGCGGGCAGAACGGGGCCGCGCAGCCGCCGAACTGGGCGGGCTACTTGGCCGCCAATCCGCACATGAAGCACTACAACGGGCAGCGGGGGTATGTGACCGTTGCCCTTGGCCAGGGCGCGGCGAACGTGGACTTCAAGACGGTGTCCGCAGTGACGACGCCGGGGGCGGCGATCACGACCGCCGCGTCTTTTGTTACCGAGGTGGGGGATCAGGGTCTCAAGCCGGCGTAGGCGCTCCGCTGGGAGAGGCGGGGAACTGCGGTCGTTCGTTGGCTGCGGGCCGTATGTGGCTGGTCGCGCAGTTCCCCGCGCCCCTATGGGGCGCCCCTTCAGCTGGTCTCTCCTGGATAGGTCACGCCGATGCGGTTCCGTACCGCGTCGAGCGTTCGCATCACCGCGAGGGTGCCGTCCAACGGGACGAGCGGCGACTCGGTCTCGCCCGCGCGCAGGCAGCGCATGACCTCGACGGCCTCGTGTTTGAGGCCGGCCCGGGTCGCGTCGGCCGCGGTGAACTCCTCCGGGTCGCGGCCGTCGCGGTGCAGTACGAAGCGGTCGGCGTGGAAGAAGCCGTACGGGATGTCGATACGGCCCTCGGACCCGGTGACCGAGGCGGAGGTGGACGTGCCGCCGACGAGAGAGCAGTGCAACGAAGCGAGAGCACCGCTCTCCCAAGAGAGCAGCATTCCCGTCTGGAGATCAACGCTCTCGTCGGAGAGCACCGCTCTCGCCATCACCTCCGAGGGCTCCCCGAGCAACAACTGCGCGAACGACACCGGATACACGCCCAGATCGAGCAGCGCGCCACCACCCTGCGCCGGGTCACGCAGCCGGTGAGTGGGCGGGAAGGGGCCGGAAAGCCCGAAGTCGGCCTGCACCGTGCGGACTTCACCGATGGCACCGTCGTCGACGAGTTCCTTGAGGCGCCGGATCAGCGGATTGCAGTACATCCACATGGCCTCCATCAGGAAGCTGCCGCGCTCCTTCGCGAGGGCGACCAGCTCCTCGGCCTCACGCGTGTTGAGCGTGAACGCCTTCTCGCACAGCACGTTGCGCCCCGCCTCCAGGCACAGCCCGGCCGCGGCCCGGTGCGCGGAGTGCGGCGTGGCGACGTACACCACATCCACGTCCTCGTCCGCCGCGAGGGCGCCCCAGTCGCCGTACGCCCTGGGGATCCCGAACCGGTCCGCGAACGCCTTCGCCGACTCCTCGGTCCGCGAGGCCACCGCCACGACCTCCGCGTCCGGCAGATCCACCAGATCCGCCGTGAACGCCGCCGCGATCCCTCCGGTCGCCAGCACACCCCAACGCACCCGTTCTGCCGCCACTTCCGCCATCCCCGAACCCTCGCTCCATGAATCTGTGATTCGCCAGCTTGTCCGAGCTGAGAGCATAGGTGGAAGGTTCAACCGACAGGGAGGGGCGCATGCCCGAGCAGGGCGGCACAAGACGGTACGAAGAAGGACGGGCCGGGCAGAGCAGTCAGGGGGGCGGAAATGGTCACATGCCGGGCGCGGCGATCGCTTCGGTCACGGGAGTGACCGCCGCGGACGCGCCCCCTGTACCCCCATCGAGTGGGAAGCCAGGCGTGCGCCCGCCGGGCGCCCGTCGCTCCGTAGGCCTGCTCGTCACGCTCATCCTCGGTGGCCTCACCGCCGTACCGCCGCTGTCCATGGACATGTACCTCCCGGCGCTCCCGGAGGTCACCGACTCGCTGCACGCGCCCGCGGCCACCGTGCAGTTGACGCTCACGGCGTGCCTCGCGGGGATGGCGCTCGGGCAACTGGTCGTCGGGCCGATGAGCGACAGGTGGGGGCGCAGGCGGCCGTTGATGGTGGGGCTGCTGATCTACATCGTCGCCACCGCCGTCTGCGCGTTCGCGCCCACCATCGAACTCCTCGTCGCCTTCCGGCTGCTCCAGGGGCTCGCGGGCGCGGCCGGGATCGTGATCGCGCGGGCCGTCGTACGCGATCTGTACGACGGCGTGGACATGGCGCGGTTCTTCTCCACGCTCATGCTGATCTCCGGAGTCGCGCCGATCGTCGCACCGCTCATAGGCGGGCAGGTACTGCGGATCACCGACTGGCGGGGCGTCTTCTACATCCTGGCGGCCGTCGGCGTCGTACTGACCGTCGTCGTCTGGCGTTTCCTGCCCGAGACGCTCGCGCCCGGACAACGCCACAGCGGCGGCGTCGCGGAGGCCCTGCGCACCATGCGCGGACTGCTCGCGGACCGCGTCTTCACCGGCTACATGCTCACCGGCGGCTTCGCCTTCGCCGCACTCTTCGCGTACGTCTCGGCCTCGCCGTTCGTGATCCAGGAGATCTACGGCGCCTCTCCGCAGACGTTCAGCATCCTCTTCGGCGTCAACTCGGTCGGCCTCGTGCTCGTCGGCCAGATCAACGGCAAGGTCCTCGTCGGCCGGGTCAGCCTCGACAAGGTGCTCATGGCCGGACTCGTGATCATCACCGCCGCGTCGGCCGCGCTGCTGCTGATGGCGGCGGGAGTCTTCGGCGAGGTGGGCCTCGTACCGATCTCCGTAGGCCTGTTCGTGCTGATGTCCGCGATGAGCCTGTGCCTGCCCAACACCAACGCGCTCGCCCTGATGCGCACCCCGCACGCCGCGGGCTCCGCGTCCGCCCTGCTCGGCACCTCCTCCTTCCTCGTCGGCGCGATCGCCACACCCCTCGTGGGCATCGCCGGGGAACACACGGCCGTCCCGATGGCCGTCGTCCAACTGGCCTGCGCACTGGTGGCCGTGGGCTGCTTCATGGGACTGTGCCGTCCCTGGCAGCGACACGCGGACGCGAAGGGTGGGGGTTCCCCCTTTTCGAGCGCAGCCGAGAAAAAGGGAGCAGACAGCTGAGCGCACCGAGACTGCGCCCCGGCACACCGGAACGTGCCGGGCTCGATCCCGATGAACTGGCTCAACTCGTACGGGAGGTCCGCGAACTCACCAGCGGGGATCCGCCCTGGGCCGCCGGTGCCGTGGTGATCGCCGGACGTGGCCCCGTGATCGCCGTAGAGGAGGCGGCGGGCTGGGCGGTGCGCTACTCCGCCTACGACGAGGACACCGGCCGCGGCCTCGAACTGCCGCACAGCGCATGGGTGCCGGCGAGTGTGCACACGCCCTTCGACCTCGCGTCCCTCACCAAACTCTTCACCAGCGTCGCCGCCGTCCAGCAACTGGAACGCGGCACGCTCGGCATCGACGCGCGCGTGGCGGCGTATCTCCCGGACTTCACGGCCGCGGCCGAACACGGCGTCACCGTACGGCAGTTACTCACCCACACCTCCGGGTTACGCCCAGAACTCCCGCTGTACGACTGCCGCAGCGACGCGGCACGGCTCGAGCTGCTGCGGGCGGAGGAGCCGGTGTCGGAGCCCGGCGAGGCGTACGTGTACTCCGACCTCAACATGCTCCTCCTCCAGCACGTCCTGGAGCGGATCACCGGGCGCCCGCTCGACGTCCTCGTGCGGGAGGGGATCACCCGGCCACTCGGGATGAGGGCGACCGGTTTCGGGCCGTGCCCGGGCGCGGCGGCCACCGAGGACCAGCGAAGACCCTGGGCCAAGGCGGACCGCGGCATGCTGCGCGGCGTGGTCCACGACGAGAACGCCTGGGCCGTCGGCGGCGTCGCCGGCCACGCCGGCCTCTTCTCGACGGCCCGCGACCTGGCGGTCTTCTGCCGCACACTGCTCGCGGGCGGCTCGTACGGTACGGCCCGCATCCTCGGCCCCGACTACGTCGAGCTGCTGTTCATCCCACCGGGCCTGGGCTTCGCGCTCGACCAGCCTTGGTTCATGGGGGAGTTGGCGGGGCGGGGGGCGGCGGGGCATACGGGCTTCACGGGTACGTCGCTGGTGCTGGACCCGGCAACGGACACGTTCCTGGTGCTGTTGACGAACGCGGTGCATCCGCGGCGGCGCCTTGTCCCCGACAACGGGCCGCGGGCGGCGGCGGGGACGCGGCTGGCGGGGGCGGTGCGGGGGATGTGAGGGGTGGGGGGCAGGGCTGTTGCGCGAAATTGTGACACTTGCACGTGCAAGTGTCACAATTTCGCGCAACAGCCCCGGGGGAGAGGAGCTCCGAGGGAAGCGGCGCTCTCGTGTGTGAGCGGTGCTCTCGTATGTGCGCGGCGCTCTGGTCAGTGAGCGGTGCTCTTGTGCGCGAACCATGCTCTGACCAGTGAGCGGTGCTCCTGAGCTGAGAGGCCGGGGCCGCCCCAACTCCCTCTCGACAGCGAGATGTCAGGGTTAGCCTGACGGCATGAACGATGCCGCAGACGCGTCCTCCGCTCCGGCCGCACCCGAGCTCCACAGACTGTCGCCCCGGGACGAGTCCCGAGTCGCCTTGGCTCTGACCCTCCGTCAACTGGCCGACGCCGTCCTGGATGCCGTACCGGTCGAGCCGGACCCGGAGCCCGGCGACCTGCTGCGCACCGCGCTGCGGCTCCAGCGCCGTACGGAGGACGTGGTACGCGAGGCGGTGGTCGCCGAACGCGAACGCGGCACCACCTGGTACCAGATCGGCGAGGCCGCCGGCATCACCCGGCAGTCCGCCCACGAGAAGTGGTACCGCGACGTCCACGCCTGGGCGGCCACAGGCCGCAGCGCCCTCCCGCCGGACCTGAAGACACTCGAAGTGGCAGCGGAAGCGGACGCCCGCTACGCCGCCCTGCGCCCGGACCGTCCGCACGCGGTCACCTCGGGCCTGGACGCGGTCCGCTTCCCCGGCTCCCATGCCTACGAGGCCAGCCTGCGCACCCGCGGCCTGGCCCTGCACACCCGCCGCATGGACCTGGACGCGCGGGCCACGAAGCTCAACGACGAGTACGGCACCCTGCATGCCCAGGGCCCCGCGGCCTCACCCACCGGCGACCCCCTGGTGATCGCCGCCCACCGCGGCCACGCGAAAGCGGTACGCACCAACCGTCTCGCCATCGCCGCGGTCCACGACGAGATAGCCACCATCTACGACCAACTCGCCACCGCTGAACCCTCCCTCGCGGAAGAACACCGCACCCTGTCCGACTGGCACCGCAACGCGTCAGAGCGGGCGCGGGGTTATGCGGACCTGCTGAAGGGCGAGGAGGGCTGAGCGGTCTGTCCGAGTCCGCTCGGCTCCTTCGGCTTCTTCGGCTCCTCAGGACTGGTACGGCTGCTGCTGTTGGGGCTGCCCCTGTCCGTACGCCTGGCCGCCGGGCCCGTTCGTGCCCTGTGCCTGCAGTTGCTCCGCCTGCTCCTTGGTGATCTTCATCTCCGCGCCGCAGAAGGTGCACTGCGTCATGTACTTCGTCGAGAACGGGAACAGCGGCACGAAGAACAGCGTGAACTTCGTGACGCGCTTCTTGAGCGTGTGTGCCGTGGGGTTGCCGCAGCTGCCGCACATGAACGTCAGTATCGCGAGCTGGTAGAGGTATCCCTTGGTGCCAAAGATGATCATGTGTCGGTCCTTCCCGGACTGCTCTCGGTCGTCGTAGTGCCCTCAACCTTAGAATCACCATGTGAACGTCCCACTGTCCCCTGATGACTCCCTGCGCACCGCCCTGGCCAGGCTGGTCGACGGATTGCCGCCGAAGAGGGCTGCTCAGGCGGTCGAGCGGCTGATCACGAACTATCGGGGACGGACGCCGACGGACGCACCGGTGTTGCGGGATCGTTCCGATGTGGTCGCGTATGCGGCGTACCGGATGCCGGCGACGTTCGAGGCGGTGCGCTCGGCGCTGGAGGCCTTCGCGGAGGCGGTGCCCGGGTGGGTGCCCGCAGGTCATGTGGACGTCGGCGGCGGGACCGGGGCGGCGACCTGGGCCGTCAACGCCACCTGGGCGGGGGAGCGGGCGGTCACCGTGCTCGACTGGGCCGAGCCGGCACTGGCACTCGGGCGCGAAATCGCCGCCGCCAACCCGGAGTTGAAGGCCGCCGAGTGGCAGCGCTCTCGTATTGGAGCGGCGCTCACGATCGAGAGCACTGATCTCGTGACCGTCTCGTACGTCCTCGGCGAGCTGACCGAGGCCGACCGCGCCGCCGTCGTCGACGCCGCCACAACCTCCGGCCAGGCCGTCATGATCGTCGAGCCCGGCACCCCCGACGGCTACACCCGCGTCATCGAGGCCCGCGACCGCCTCATCGACGCCGGCTTCCACATCGCGGCCCCCTGCCCCCACAGCGCGACCTGCCCCATCGCCCCCGGCCAGGACTGGTGCCACTTCTCCGCCCGGGTCAGCCGCTCCTCCCTGCATCGCCAGGTCAAGGGCGGCTCCCTGCCATACGAGGACGAGAAGTTCAGCTACGTCGCCGCCACCCGCTTCCCGGTCACCCCGGCCCCCTCCCGCGTCATCCGCAGGCCCCAGATCCGCAAGGGCCAAGTCCTCCTCGACCTGTGCGAGACCGAACGGTCACTGCACCGGACCACGGTCACCAAGCGCCACGGTCTGCTCTACAAGGCGGCGCGCGACGCCGACTGGGGAGACGCCTGGCCGCCTGCCGCGCACAACGAGACCTGAGCTAAAACCACTTGCAGCGCCCACCCGGCCTACGGATAAGTCCTCAGGTATGTCAACGTCGTCGCCGTCATCGTCAGCATCGCTGCGCCTGGAGGAGGTAACGCCCGCCAACTTCGAAACCGCTGTCGGTCTTCGCGTCCGCCCCGACCAGGAACGCCTGGTCGCCCCGGTCGTGAAGTCCCTCGCCGAGGCCTACGTCCACCCCGGTGTCGCCTGGCCCCGCCTCATCCGCGACGGTGACCGCGCCGTCGGCTTCCTCATGGCTTTCTTCGACATCGACTGGACCGGCGCGGGCACCGGCGCCGACATCCGCTCCGGCCTCTGGCGCCTCAACATCGCGGCCGACGAACAGGGCCGGGGCTACGGCCGCTTCGCCGTCCAGTCCGTGGCCGCCGAGATCCGCCGCCGAGGCGGCAAACACCTCTACGTCACCTGGCACCCGGGCCCCGACGGCCCCGAGGCCTTCTACCTCGGCCTCGGCTTCCGTCCGACCGGCGAGGTCAGCGAGGACGAGACGGTGGGGGTTCTGGCGACGGCCTGAGTCCACGCCCCGCCCGGTGCGGGCTCCGTATGCGAAGCCGCCCCGCCGTAGCCCTCGACAGGCTACGGCGGGGCGACCCCGCTCCGGTTCACAACGACTCGCCGCTCGTGCGCCCTCCCTGTCGTTTCTCCTGGAGCTTGCGCAGCAGCTCCCGTTTCTGGGCCTGTGGGTCGAGTCGTCCGCCGGTTCGGGCGCCACGGTCGCCGCCTCGCAGTGCCTTGCGGCTCAGCTTGCTGCGGGTGCCGCCTACTCCGAGCATGTTTCCGGATCCGGATCGGGTCATCTTGGGCTCCTTGGTCATGGGTGCGGGAAGGCTTGTCGAGACGAGTCGAACCGTCTCGCTAAAGCTTCCCCACTGTCAGGCGAGACGAACCGTCTTGTCAACCTGATAAATTCGGCCCATGGTCCAGAAGCCCACGCAGCAGAAGCCCGCCCCCAATTCCACCCGCCGCAGCGAGCGATCCCGGCGTGCCATCTACGACGCCGCCCTCGCCCTCGTCAGTGAGGTCGGCTATCCGAAGACCACCATCGAGGGCATCGCCGCCCGCGCCGGCGTCGGCAAGCAGACGATCTACCGATGGTGGTCATCGAAGGCCGACGTCCTGCTCGAGGCGTTCATCGACCTGAGCGCCCAGGCGGCGGAGGCTGCGCACCGGCCCGAGGTCATCGGGGAAGCGGCCGAGTACGAGATCCCGGACACCGGCGATCTGGAGGCCGACCTCAAGCAGGTCCTGCGGGCCACCGTCGACGAGCTGCTCGACCCCAAGTTCGAGATCCCCTCGCGCGCGCTGGCAGCCGAAGGGGTCGTCAACGAGCAGCTCGGCAGGGAATTCGTCGGCAAGCTCCTCGAACCCCAACTTCAGCTGTACGTGAAGCGCCTGCGCTCCGCCCAGGACCAGGGCGCCGTACGCCCCGAAATCGACCCGCGCATCGCCCTGGAGCTCTTCGTCTCGCCGCTTGCCCAGCGCTGGCTCCAGTACACGGGTCCGATCTCGTACGAGTACGTCGACACCCTCGTCGACTACGCCCTCCACGGCCTCGCCCGGCGCTGAGCGATGCACTGCGCGCCGCACTGATCGGCACGCTGAGCGGCGCGTTGAGCTCCGATTGTGACCAGGGTGACACTGAAGGCACGTAAATGAGGCATTTAAATGCCTTCAAAGTGCGCGATAGCACCCGATCCCTGGGTCGCGTACGCATCGCCCCACCCACCCCAGGACGGGTGCTTCGGCACCCCGTGCCGCACGATGGTGGGAGCATGAGGCATGCTGTCCGCAACACGCTGTCCGCACAACAGCGAGGCGAGGGATAGATGAGCGCAGAGTTCGGCCGCCGTTCGGGCGGGCAGGGCAGGATCTCCCAGTGGCTGCGCGGGCGCCGACGTCCCTCGATGACCGACGCCGCCGACGACACCAGCCGTGAGGATCTGCTCCTCGCCGCCGCCCGCGCCGGGCTGCCGCTCGCGCCCGCCGCCCACCCCTCCGGCTACCGGTGCTCCTGCGACCGCGTCGGCTGTCCCACCCCCGCCCGGCATCCCGTGTCGTTCGCCTGGCAGACCCAGTCCACGACCGACCGCGCACAGATCGAGCGCTGGGCCCGGCACCAGCCGCAGGCCAACTTCATCACCGCGACGGGCATGGTCCACGACGTACTCGACGTACCCCTGGACGCCGGCCGCAAGGCCCTGGAGCGGTTGCTCGCCTCCGGCATCGACGTCGGACCCGTCGCCGAGTCCGGCGGCGACCGGATGCTCTTCTTCACGGCGACCCGCGGTACGCCCGAGGAGGAGGACGAGTGGTGGCCCTGCGAGCTGGACTGCCACCCCGAGACGATGGACGAGCACCCCGGGCTGCGGTGGCACTGCCGTGGGTCGTACGTCCTCGTGCCGCCCGCGCAGCTTCCCGGTGACCTGACGGTCGCCTGGGTACGCGGGCCCGAACATCCGCTGCCGGACCCGCTGACGCTGCTTGAGTTCCTCACGGACGAGTGTGCGCGGTTCGCCGGCGCTGAGCCTGAGCAGTTGGCGGCGTGGCCCCTTCGGGGCTGACGCCAGCCGCTCCGCGGGGGGCGCGTGATTCGTCTGCGGGTTCGTTGTGGCTGGTCGCGCAGTTCCCCGCGCCCCTGAAGGGGCGCTCCCCGCACCCCACGCTCCGAAGGGTGCCCCTTACTCGCCCTTCGCCCCCGTCAACCCCTGAATCCTCGCCAAGAACTCCACCTTCTGGTCCGCCGCGCCCGGCCCCGGGTCCAGTACTGCCTGGTTCGACACCGACTCCAGCGTGATCGACTGCTTGGCCTCGCCCGTCATCAGGGCCTTCACGTTCGCGTCGGAGACGTTCAGGGGGACGCCCTGGGCCGCCGTCTGCTTCTCGTAGTGGCGGGTGGTGAAGAAGACCAGGGCGCTGCCGTCCGTGGTGCGCAGGCCGAGGGGGGCGTAGTCGCCGGAGGTCAGTGGCTCGTCGAGGTACTGGCGGACCAGGCCCGGCTTCTCCGCGTTCTTCTGGCGGGCGTCCCGCCATGCGGAGGTGTGCGGGCCCGGTGCGAAGGCGGCGCCGCCGTCCTGCAGGTACGTCGCGTACGTCTCGGCCAGGTCCTGCGGCGGTACGGCCAGATCCCCGGCGTTCGCGGTGACGGGATCGGCCCAGCCGTCCTTGTCCTTCTTGAACTCCGGTACGTCGTCGGCGGCGAGGATCGTCAGATACGACACCTCCCACACCTCGTTTGCGCCACCCCGGGTGAAGACCATCAGCCAACGGGTGTTGTCGGCGCCCTTGTTGGCCTTCGAGTCGGCGACGAACCAGCGCGGCCAGCCCGCCTTCTTGGGGATGGTGTACTCGGTGTCCGTCAGCTTCAGCGGCGCATAGTCGGGATTGCCGCCCGGCTGGTTCTTCGCGCCCGCCCTGAGCTTGGCGCCGTCGATGTCGGCGAGCGGGCCGGTGACCCGGTCGGAGTCCAGGGCCTGGTCGTTGGCCGCGTTGGCGTCGTTGTAGGCGGCCGTGAAGTCCTTGAGGGCACGCGCGGCCTCGGTCTTCGTGGCCCCCGGGAGGATCTCCCGCTCCCCGTGCACCACCATGCACCCGCTCGCTGTCACCGACAGCACGGTGACCGCTGCCGCCGACGTGCTCAACCGGCCCCACCTGCGAAGTGTCTGCGGCGTCTTCATCGGTTCGTCCTCACCTACCCCTTCCCGGAGGCGAACCTTATCGGGGCCGGGAAACGCGCCGCACACGGGATCACGTAACGGGATCACGTACAAGGGCGGACCTCAGGCCTCCTCGACCTTCTCGCGCACCGGAGCGGGCGTCTTCGCCGGCCCGCCGCCGAGCCGCATCGGTGACAGGAAGAGGGCGAGCGTCGGCACCAAGTACAGGGACCACGCGATGACTTGGAGGACAGTCGGGTCGGGCTGGAAGTTGAAGATGCCCTTCAGGAGCGTCCCGTACCAGCTGTCCGGCGGGATGGTGGTGCTGATGTCGAAGGCCTTGTTCGCCAGGCCGGGCAGGAACTCGGCCTCCTGGAGGTCGTGGAAGCCATATGCGAGGACGCCTGCGGCCACGATCACCAGCATGCCGCCCGTCCAGGTGAAGAACTTGGCGAGGTTGATGCGCAGGGCACCGCGGTAGAACAGCCAGCCGAGGACGACCGCCGTCGTCAGGCCCAGGGCCACGCCGATCAGCGGGCGTGGTGTCCCGTCGTTCGCCGCGTGCACCGACGCCCACACGAACAGCGCAGTCTCCAGGCCTTCGCGGCCCACCGCCAAGAACGCGGTCGCGACCAGCGCGCCCGTGCCCATCTGCAGCGCCGCATCCAACTTGCCGTGCAGCTCTGCCTTCAGATGACGGGCCGTACGCCGCATCCAGAAGACCATCCACGTCACCAGGACCACCGCGACGATGGACAGTGAGCCGCCGAGCGCCTCCTGCGCCTTGAACGTCAGCTCCTGGGAGCCGAATTCGAGCGCGAAGCCGAAGCCGAGGGAGATGCCGACGGCGACGCCGATGCCGATCCAGATGGGCTTCAGAGCATCCCGGCGGTCCGTCTTCACCAGATAGGCGATCAGGATGCAGACGACGAGGCTGGCTTCCAGCCCTTCGCGCAGCCCGATCAGGTAGTTGGCAAACACGGTCTACGCCTCCTCGGAGAACAGCGCCCGCCCCCACCAGTCGCCCGTGTCCCGGACGCCCGGCGGGATCGCGAAGATCGCCGAACCCACATGCTGGATGTACTCGTTGAGCGGGTCGATCGCCAGGCTGCGCTGCACCGGGATGAAGCCCTGGCGCACGTCACGCTGGTACGCGAGGAAGAACAGCCCCGCGTCCAGGCGGCCGAGACCGTCCGTGCCGTCGGTGAAGGAGTAGCCGCGGCGCAGGAGCGTCGCCCCGTTGTTGGAGTCGGGGTGCGCGAGCCGGACGTGCGCGTCGGGCTTCATCGCCTTCAGGAACGGCTCGTCCCGCTCCTTCGCCTTGCCCACCGGAGCGCCTTCGCCCTTGTCGCGGCCGAAGATGTCCTCCTGCTCCTGGAGCGAGGTACGGTCCCAGGTCTCGATGTTCATGCGGATGCGCCGCGCCACCAGGTACGAGCCGCCGGTCATCCAGGACGGCCCCTCCGATTCCACCCACACGAACTTCTTCAGCCGGTCCGTCTCCGTCCCCGCGATATTGCGGGTGCCGTCCTTGAACCCCATGAGGTTGCGGGGGGTCTGTTCCTCCGGAGTCGTCGACGAGGTCTTGCCGAACCCCAGCTGGGACCAGCGGACGACGACCTTGCCGAAGCCGATCCGGGCGAGGTTGCGGACCGCGTGCACCGCGACCTGCGGATCGTCCGCGCAGGCCTGGACGCACAGATCGCCGCCGCTGCGGTTCTTGTCGAGGTTGTCGCCCGCGAACTTCGGCAGGTCCACGAGGGCTTCGGGCCGCTCACCCTCCAGCCCGAACTTCCCGAACAGGGACGGCCCGAAGCCGATCGTCAGCGTCAGCCGCGACGGCTTGAGGCCCAGCGCCTCACCGGTGTCGTCCGGCGGCGCCTCGGCCAGACCGCCGTACGCGCCCTCGCCGACCGCCTGCCCGGCCGTCATCCGGCGAGCGGCGGCCGTCCAGTCCTTCAGCAGCTGGACGAACTCGGCACGGTCCTCGGTCTTCACGTCGAAGGTGGCGAAGTGCAGCCGGTCCTGCACCGGTGTGGCGATGCCCGCCTGGTGCACGCCGTGGAAGGCGACCGCGGCGCCCGACTCGGCGGCGGTCGGCTCGGCGTCGTCGCCCGTACGGGTCATCGCCACCGCACCGCCGGCCGCGGCGGCCCCGAGCGCGAGCCCGGCACCGCCCCAGCCGATCAGTGAACGCCGGGACGGAGTACGGGAGTTGGAGTCCCGCGTCTCGGCGGCCCCGTTGCTCTCGTCGGTCTGGC
Source organism: Streptomyces flaveus (assembly GCF_014647675.1). Lineage (GTDB taxonomy): Bacteria > Actinomycetota > Actinomycetes > Streptomycetales > Streptomycetaceae > Streptomyces > Streptomyces flaveus. The sequence continues at coordinate 161,546 of NZ_BMPQ01000003.1, forward strand.
CCGTGGCTTCCGTTGTGTTCGTTGTGTCTGTGCTGTTCGTGGTGTCCGTCATGGCGAGGGGCCCCTCTTACTTCACGACGGCGGCGGCGAGCTTGGACAGCGGCTCGGCGAGCGCGTTCACCGAGTCCGAGAGCTCCTTGCGGTCGGCCTTGCCGACCTTGTCGTACGAGGTGAACTCGTAGGAGTTCTTGTCCGCGCGGTACTTGTCCAGCAGCGTGTTCAGCGCCGCGAACTGTGTGTCGAGCTCCTTCGTCAGCGCCGCGTCGTTCTCCGAGGCGACCGGCTTCAGCAGCTCGTACGACTTCTCGGCGCCCTCGACGTTCGCCTTGAAGTCGACCAGGTCCGTGTGCGAGTAGCGCTCCTCCTCGCCGGTGACCTTGCCGGTGGCGACCTCGTCGAGGAGTTCCTTGGCGCCGTTGCCCATCGAGGTCGGGGTGATCTCGGCCCTGCCGACGCGCTTCTGCCAGTCCGTCAGGTCGGTGATCAGCTGGTCGGCGAGCTCGGAGTCGCGGTCGGTGAGCTTCTTGTCCTGCCACAGCGAGCGCTCCAGACGGTGCCAGCCGGTCCAGTCCTTCTCCAGGTCCTGGCCCTCCTCCAGACCGTCCTCGCGCAGGTCGACCTTCGGGTCGATGTCACCGAAGGACTCGGCGACCGGCTCGGTGCGCTCCCAGCCGATGCGCGAGTCGGCGTACGCCTTCTTCGCGGCCTCGATGTCGCCCGCCTTGACCGCCTCGGCGAAGACCTTCGCCTTGGGCAGCGTCTCGTCGGCCTGCTGCTGCGCGTACGCCCGGTAGTCGGCGACGGCCTTGTCCAGGCGCGGGTCGCGCTTGGCGACCTTGCCGCCGCCCGTGGCGGTGACGTCCTGGCGTATGCCCTTGCCCTTCATGCCCGGCTTGCAGGCGATCCGGTAGTCGCCCGCCTTCACCTCGGCGGTGACCTTCTGGCTGGTGCCGGGACCGATGTTCTCGCGCTCGGTGACGATCCGGTCGTCCGGGAAGAGTAGATAGACCTCGGTGACCTTGGAGCCCTTGTTCTCCACGGCGATCTCGACGTGCCCGGCCGGGAACTCCTTTGTGGACACCTCGCACTTGGTGTCGGTGGCGGTCACCGCGATGACGCCCTCGTCGCCCGCGGCGGCGTCGCTCTTCTCGGTGCAGCCCGTGACGGCGGTCAGCGCCGCCGCGGTGGCGGCGGCGGTGACGACGGAGAGGCGGACGGCGCGCATACGGACTCCAAGGAAACTCAAGGGAAGTGCACAGAGGAGCCAAAGACTCCGAGGTGAGGCCGCCCTAACTTATCTGAGGCTTACCTCAGTGCCCCCTGCCCGTCCAGTGATTCAGCTCTCATGTATGACGTACCGACACGGCCGCATCACGGTGGCTCAATCCGCACCCCACGAAACGGTCAAAGCCGGGTCAAGAACCCCGTCGCGGAGTAATGAGGACCTCCCCGCTGCGCGGATGCGGGAAGACCTCCACCGGCTGTCGGTAGACGTCCGAGAGCAGCCGGTCCGTGAAGATCTCGGCCGGTGGCCCGTCGGCCACGGCGCGTCCGGCGGAGAGGATCACCACCCGGTGCGCGTACGCCGCCGCGAGCCCCAGATCGTGCAGCACGACGACCACCGCGTCCCCGGCGAGGGCCCGTTCCCGGCAGATCCGCAGCACCAGTTCCTGGTGGCGCAGGTCCAGGGCGGCCGTCGGCTCGTCGAGCAGCAGGAGCGAGGCGCGCTGGGCGAGCACGCGGGCGAGCGCGACCCTGGCCCGCTCGCCGCCGCTGAGTGCCGAGAAGGGGCGGGCCGCGAAGTCCAATGTCTCGGTCGCCGCCATCGCCGTGGCCACCGCCGGGTCGTCCTCGTCCTCCAGTGCCGTACCGGCCCAGGGCGCCCGGCCCATCCGTACGACCTCCTCGACCGCGAACGGGAAGGAGAGCGTCGCGGACTGCGGCAACACGGCCCGGCGCAGGGCGAGTTCATGCGCCGACCAGTCGGCCGCCGGGCGACCATGGACCCGTACGAGCCCTGCCGCGGTCGGGAGATCAGCGGCCAGCGCGCTCAACAGGGTTGATTTTCCCGCCCCGTTGGGGCCGACCAGCGCCAGTACTTCGCCCGCGCGGGCCATGACGTCCACGCCGGACAGCACCTCGCGGGTGCCGAGCCGTACGTGCAGGGCCTCGGCCTCGGCGAGTACGTCGCCTGGGTGCACGGCGGCGGGAGGCGTGGGCCTCGCGCCGGGCAGCCGGAGCCACTTCATGCCGTTCATGCCCAACCTCCTTGCCTGCGGCGGGTCCTGCGCAGCAGCCAGAAGAAGAACGGGCTGCCGAACAGCGCGGTCAGCACCCCGAGCGGCAACTCGGCGGGCTCGGCAACCGTACGGGCCGCGAGATCGCCCGCGAGCAGCACCACCGCACCGCCGAGCGCACTGCCCGGCAGGAGGAAACGGTGGCCGGGACCGGCCGCCATCCGCAGCAGATGCGGGATGACCAGGCCCACGAAGCCGATGATCCCGGAGACCGACACCGCGGCGGCCGTCAGCAGCGCGATGACCAGGACGAGAACGATCCGCAGCCGTTCGACGTCCACGCCCAGGTGCCGGGCCGGGCGTTCACCGAGGGAGAGGAGATCCAACTTCCGCGCGTACAGCGGCGCGACGGCCAGTCCGAGGGCCGCGCACGGCAGCACCGCGAGCACCTTCGGCCAGGTCGCAGCGGAGAGCGAACCGAGCTGCCAGAAGGTGATCTGGTTCACCGCCGCCGTGTCCGCGAAGAAGATGAACAGGCCGATCAGCGCGCCGGTGAAGGCGTTCACGGCGATCCCCGTGAGGATCAGCGTCACCACTTCCGTACGGCCGCCCGAGCGCGACATCGCGTACACGAGCAGGACCGTGCCGAGGCCCGTCACGAAGGCGAAGGCCGGGATGGTCCAGTTGCCGAGGAAGTTCAGGCCGAACGAGATCGCGGCGACCGCGCCGACCGCCGCGCCCGAGGAGACGCCGATGACGCCCGGTTCTGCGAGGGGGTTGCCGAACACGCCCTGCATCAGCGCGCCCGCGCAGCCCAGCGAGGCGCCGATGAGCAGCGCGAGGACGATGCGCGGGAAGCGGACGTTCCACAGGACGGACTCGGGGACGCGCGAGAGTTCGCTGCCGCCGAGGCCCGCGCGGTGGGCGATGGAGGTGAGGACGTCGCCGGGGGAGATGTCGTACGCGCCGAGCCCCGCGGAGGTGAGGGTGAGCAGGACGAGGAGGGCGGTCATGGCGGCGGTGAGCAGCCAGGGCGTGCCGCGGCGGGGTCTTGCGGGGAGGTCGCCGACGGGCGGTGCCTCGTGGGCCGGGGCCTTGGCGCCGGGTGCCGCCCCCTTGTCCGTCACGGTCACTCGGCGTCCCCGTACAACTGACCGACCAGCGACTTCAGTACCTCGTCCGTACGCGGCCCGTAGTTGAGGAGTACGCCGTCCTCGATCGAGACGACCCGGCGCTCCATGCCGGCCGGGGTCTGCGCGATACCGGGGATCTTCACGAGCCCGTCGATGCCGCCGACGGACTCGAGGCCCTTGGACATCACGAGGATCGCGTCGGGCGCGGCCTGTGCGAGGGCCTCCGTGGTGATCGCCGTGAAGTCCTTCTCCAGGCCCGACTCGGCCCCGGCGTCCACCGCTCCCGCCGCTTCGAGCAGTGAGGTGGCGCCCGATCCCTTGCCGCCGATCAGATAGACGGAGGCGGAGCCGCGGAGGTAGAGGAACGCGACGCGCGGCTTGTCGCCGTCCGGAACCTCCTTGCGTACGGCGGCGATTCGCTGTTCGGAGCGCTGCGCCAGCTCCTCCCCGGCGGCCGGTACGCCGAGGGCACCGGCCACCGCCTCGATCCGCGGGCCCACGTCGTCCAGGCCCTTGGCCGGGGCGACGACCAGGATGGGGATGCCCGCGTCGCGGATCTGGTCCATGGCCTCGTCGGGGCCGGTGGTCGACTCGGCGAGCACGAGGTCGGGCTTGAGGGACAGGACGCTCTCGGCGGAGACGTCGTGGTTGCGGGTGACCACCGGCAGCTTCTCCGCCTGCTCGAAGGTGGCGGTGATGTCGCGGGCGACGACGCTCTTGCCGAGGCCGAGGGTGAAGACGATCTCGCTGAGGCTGCCGGAGAGCGGAACGACGCGCTCGGCCTTCCGGACGGTGATGCTCTTGCCGTCGGCGGAGCGGACGGTGACGGGCAGTTGGGGCTTCGGGGTGTCCTCGATCGGCTCGACCCGGTTGGCCGCCTTCTCAACTTGCCCTGATTTCTCGGCAGTTGATGTGCCCGAGTCTTCTGCGGAGCCTGAGCACCCGGCGAGGGTGAGGGCGAGGGCGAGGGCGGACAGCAGTGCGCCCGCCAGTCTTGTGCGCAAGCGTTGCACGGTCCTCTTCATTCCTCTCGGTCCACTTCCGGCACCTGACTCGCAAGCTTAGGTTAGCCTTACCTTTGTTCGCTACCGGCAGTCGCACCCGGAGGACTTTCCATGCCCGCGCGCCTACGCGCCCTGATGACCGTGCTGTGCGCCGCCGTTCTCGGAACCCTGCTCCCGGCCCAGGCCGCCCACGCGGAGAGCCGCGCAGTACAGGGCGGCCGGCTCGACTGGGGCATCAAGTCGTCCTTCCAGAGCTACGTCACCGGGCCCATCGCGAACGGGAGTTTCTCCCTCACGGGCGGCGCGGCCACGGCCGGCGCCAGCCAGTTCCGCTTCCACTCGGCGACGGGGACGTACGACGGTTCCTCGGGCGCCTTCAACTCCTCCTTCTCCGGCGGAGTCCACTTCGTCGGGCACAAGAAGGACGACGGAACCAACCAGCTCGACCTCACGATCAGCCGCCCCACGGTCCGTATCTCCGGCAACAGCGGCACGCTCCACGTCGACATCGTCAGCAAGGCCAGGGACACCGGCAGGGTCACGACGTCCTCACAGGTGCCCTTCGCGTCCCTCTCCCTCGGCGGGATCGACATGAGGGGCGGCGGCAACGCGGTCCAACTCAACAACCTGCCCGCCACGTTGACCGCCGAGGGCGCCAAGTCCTTTGCCGGCTACTACGAAGCGGGCACGGCTCTCGACCCGGTGAGCCTGTCCGCCGACGTCAAGGCGGCCTCCGCCGCGAAGCCGTCCGCCACCCCCTCCCCGACGAAGTCGAAGCCCAAGTCCGAACAGACGCAGGGCACTTCGGGCGCCATCAAGGACGGCGCCGTCGACTGGGGCGTACGCCGGACCTTCCGCGAGTACGTCACCGGGAACATCGCGAAGGGCGAATGGGAACTCAGTGGCGGCGCTCAGGACGGTGGTGCGCTCTACCGCTTCCCCGAGGGTTCGGGGACGTACGACGAGAAGAAGCAGACCCTCGACGCCTCGTTCACCGGAGCGGTGCGCTTCACCGGGGAACACGGCCTTGACCTGCGGCTCAGCGCGGTCAAGGTGGCCGTCGCGGACGGCAAGGGCACGCTCTACGCCGATGTGACGGGCCCCGAGCTGGAAGAGAAGAAGGTCCCGCTGGTCACCTTCGAGGCCAAGGACTTCAAGCCCGAGGACGGCCTGGTCGCGCTGACGGAGGCGCCCGCGAAGCTGACCGCCGAGGGCGCGAAGGCCTTCGGCGGGATGTACAAGGCGGGCACGGCAATGGACCCCGTCTCCCTCGCCGTCGCCCTCACCGACAGCGCCCAACTCCCCGCACTGCCCGACCTGGGCAGCGCGCAGTCGGCCACCCCCGAGGCCTCGCCGAAGGCCGACGCGGCCCAGGAGTCCGCGGAGCCCAAGACCGAGGCCACGTCGAGCAGTTCGGACGTGCCCGTGCTGCCGATCGGCCTCTCGGTGGGTTCGCTGCTCGCGGTGGGCGCCGCCTTCATGGTCGTACGAGGGCGTCGTACGCGACCGGCGTCCGACGCCGACACAGGAGAATACTCATGAGGAGACCCGAGCCCATGGCAGCCAACCGCCGCCGCCCCATAGCCCTCGCGGGCGCCGTAGCGACCGTGCTCGCCTTCGGCGCCACCGCACTCGTCGCGACGACCGCGTCCGCCGCCGAAGTCCCGCTCAAGGACTACGAGTTGACGTGGGGCATCAAGGAGTCGTACCGCACCTACGTAACCGGGATGGCGCAAGGCACCTTCACGCCCGCGGACGGCGCGAAGCAGGCGGCGGGCAACGGGGCGTTCACCTTCGTGGAGGGCACCGGCACCTATGACGACCAGGCCCACACGGTCGACCTGGGCTTCAAGGGCAGCCTGAAGATCCAGTCCACGGCGCACGGCTTCGAACTCACCCTGTCCGACGTGAAGTTCGACAGCAAAGACGCCGTGATCACCGCGGACGTGACAAAGGGCGCCGCGACGACGCAGGACGTACCGCTCGCCGACGTCACCGTCACCCGCGACATGAAGAACATGGCGACCAAGCTCACGAAGGAGGCCGCGGACACCTTCGGCAGCGCGAGCTACACGGGGGCGGCCGGAGACCCGCTGACGGTCGAGGACAAGGGCACGACGACGCCTCCCACGGACGACCCGACCACGCCTCCCACCGAGGACCCGACCACGGCGCCCACGGAGGACCCGACCACGCCTCCCACGGCCGGCAACCCCACGTCGCCGTCGACCACGCCGCCCGCGGACACCCCGCCCTCCACCGCCCCCACGAAGGGTGACATCGCCGACGGCACCCTCGGCTGGGGCGTGAAGCAGTCCTTCCGTGAGTACGTCGTGGGCAGCATCGCCAAGGGCGAGGTCACCGTCTCCGGCGGCGCGACGCAGGCCTCCGGCAACGGGGCCTTCACCTTCGTCGACGGCTCCGGCACGTACGACACCGAGGCCGACGCTCTCTCCGCCGCCTTCAAGGGGTCCGTGAACTTCAAGGGCCATGAGGAGAACGGGACGTACGGACTCGACCTCACCCTCAGCGACCTCAAGGCGAAGATCGACGGCGACTCCGGCACGCTGACCGCCGACGTGAACAGCCTCGGCGAGAAGTCCGACGACGTGGTCCTCGCCGACCTTCAGCCGGGGTCGGCGGACCTGGTAGCCGAGGACGACGTCATCACGCTGTCGGACGTCACCGCCAAGATCACGGCGGCGGGATCGGACGCTTTTGGCGGCTTCTACGATGCCGGCGAGGAACTCGACCCGCTGGACCTCTCGGTGGCCCTGTCGGCGGACGCCGGACTTCCGCCGACCGACGACCCGGGCGCTTCCGCCACCCCGACCTCCGACACCGGCGCGGGCACGAGCGGCGGCACGGGCGCGGGCACGACGGGCTCCACCACGGGCGGCACCACCGGCGGCGGGGTGACGGGCGGCCTGGCCGCCACCGGCTCCTCCGTCCCGGCCGGCGCCCTCGGCGCGGTGGCCGCCGTGACGGTCGCGGCGGGCGCGGGCGTGGTCTTCGCGGTACGTCGCCGCAGGGCCGGTGAGCAGGGCTGATCGACAGCCGGCCGCGGGTGGGTGCTTGAATGCCCGCGTGACTGACTACGACGTGCTACGTGTCTTCTGCGGACCCCGCGGAGGACACGGCAACACCCTGGCGGTCGTACGCGACGGCACCCGGATGCCGGAACGCGACGACCGCCAGGCCTTCGCGGCCCAGCTCGGCTTCAGCGAGACGGTGTTCGTCGATGACCCCGAGCGCGGGGTCATCGACATCTACACACCCGGCGCGCGACTGCCCTTCGCCGGCTACCCCTGCGTCGGCACGGCCTGGCTCCTCGACGTACCCGAACTCGTCACTCCGGCGGGCGTGGTGGGCGCACGTCTCGACGGCGAGTTCAGCTGGATCGAGGCGCGTCCGGAGTGGGCTCCGGCGCGTACGTTGCGCCAGTACGGGTCGGCTGCCGAGGTCGACGCCCTGAAGGTGCCTTCACCGGGGGAGTGGCTCTACGCCTGGGCCTGGCAGGACGAGGCCGCGGGCCGTGTCCGCGCTCGTGCCTTCCCGGGACGTGGCGACGGCATAGAGGAAGACGAGGCGACGGGCGCGGCGGCCCTACTGCTCACCCATCAACTGGGCCGCGCCCTGAACATCACCCAGGGCGCGGGTTCACAGATCCTTACGGCACCGCAGCCGGAGGGGTGGGTCGAGGTAGGGGGCCGGGTGTTCCTGGAGCACTGAGGGCTGTGGGTGGCCGTACGGGAGCGTCTCGTGCGGGGCTGCCCGGAACGGGCGCCCCGTCAGGGGCGCGGGGAACTGCGCGACCAGCCCCCACCGACCCGCAGCTTAAAACCGCGCCCCCAGCGGAGCGCTCACGCACTCACTCGGAACTCCTCACTCAGTGCACGAAGCACCCCGATGTTCAACGTGAACGCCCGCTTGCACTCCGCGATGATCCGCTGCTTCTCCAGGTCATCGGCGAGGACCTGGTCGAGCAGTTCGCGATAAGTCCGCTTGAAGGCGGCGGGGTTGCTGATGTCCTCGAAGACATAGAAGCGCACCCCGTCCCCCTTGCGCGCGAAGCCCCACGTCGTCTCCGCCCTGCTCCTGAGGACCTGCCCACCGGAGAGGTCGCCGAGGTAGCGGGTGTAGTGATGCGCGACGTACCCACCGGGCCACGTACGCGCGCACTCCTTGATGCGGGTCGTGTACTCCTCCGTGGCGGGCAGTGCTGTGATGCTCTCGCGCCACCCCGCGCCCCGCAGATGCGCGAGATCCCGCTCCAGGGCGGCCTGTCGCATCAGCTCGGGCCGGAGGAACGGTCCCGCCACCGGGTTGTCGGCCAGCTCGCGCCCGCTCTCCTCGATCGCCCGGTAGACGAACCACAGCTGCTCGGTGTAGCGCGTGTACGCATCCACGCCGAGCGTGCCGGCCAGCAGGTCGCTCATGAACGTCGAGTCGTGCGCTTCCCCGTGCAGCTCGTGCGACGCGGTACGGATGAGCGTCGAGAACGGTGTACTCGACGAGTTCATGTGGACCTCCGAGGCCGAAGGGGAGACGAGAGCCGGGCTCATCTTCTATGGTTAGGCTTACCTAAGTCAACAGATTTCCCGACGCCCTGTCGGTAAAACCCTACCCCGAATCACCATCACACCCACATGTCAGACCCGCATGAAAAAGCCGCCCGCTCCCAAGGGGAGGGAGCGGGCGGCTCTCACGCCGTGCGCGGCTGGGCAACGGGCTACGGCAGCGTAAGGACCTCGGCCCCGCTGTCGGTGACGACCAGCGTGTGCTCGAACTGAGCCGTCCGTTTGCGGTCCTTCGTCACGACCGTCCACCCGTCGTCCCACATGTCGTACTCGTACGAGCCCAGCGTGAGCATCGGCTCGATGGTGAAGGTCATTCCGGGCTGGATGACGGTGGTCGCGTTCGGGTTGTCGTAGTGCGGAACGATCAGCCCGGAGTGGAACGACGAGTTGATCCCGTGCCCCGTGAAGTCCCGTACGACCCCGTAGCCGAACCTCTTCGCGTACGACTCGATGACCCGCCCGATGATGTTGATCTGCCGGCCGGGCTTGACGGCCTTGATGGCACGGGTCAGGGACTCACGGGTGCGCTCGACGAGCAGCCGCGACTCCTCGTCCACCTCGCCCACGAGATACGTGGCGTTGTTGTCGCCGTGCACCCCGCCGATGTACGCCGTCACGTCGAGGTTGATGATGTCGCCGTCCCGCAGCACCGTGGAGTCCGGAATGCCGTGACAGATGACCTCGTTGACCGAGGTGCACAAGGACTTGGGAAAGCCGCGGTAGCCGAGCGTGGACGGGTAGGCCCCGTGGTCGCACATGTACTCGTGGGCGACCCGGTCCAGCTCGTCCGTCGTCACCCCCGGCGCGATCTTCTTCGCGGCCTCGGCCAGCGCCCGCGCGGCGATCCGCCCGGCGATCCGCATGGCCTCGACCGTCTCGGGGGTCTGCACTTCCGGACCCTTGTACGGCGTGGGGGCGGGCTTGCCCACGTACTCGGGACGCCTGATGTTTCCCGGGACGGGACGGGTGGGAGAGAGCTCCCCTGGTACGAGCAGCGACTGGCCAGACATGCCAGCGAGTCTAACCAGCGCCCGCTGGGGGACGATGACCCTGGCGAAAGGAGCCGTAGCCATGGCCCTGTTCAAGAAGCGCACGGTCGGCAAACCGGGCGAGTGGTACTACTGCCTGGAGCACAAGAAGGTCGAAGAGGGCCCCGAGTGCCCCGCGAAGGACCGCATCGGCCCGTACGCGTCCCGGGGTGAGGCGGAGCACGCGCTGGAGATCGCCCGCGAACGCAACCTGGAATGGGAAACGGACCCCCGCTGGCACGACGGCGCTCCGCGCGGCGGGGAGGACGACTGAAGCAGGCGGTGGCCTGCGTGTCCGTCACCTGCGCAGCCCCCCACGCGGCGGAGCCGCAAATTGATACAGCCGGGAAGGGGCGGGCCTGGGGAAAGAAACCCCACCCACGACGCACCCGCAGTCGAGATACGCACCTCAACCCACCTCCCCCGTAGTCGACAAACCACCGACAGCCCCCTGTAGGCGGGCTGTCGGCGGTTTGTCAGTGCCCCCTGACACCGTGGCGGCATGACGCGAATCGACAACAACCCCGACGGCCGCGCACGCAGTGCGGTCACCGTGCGGGGGCTGGTCAAGCACTACGGCGAGACCAAGGCACTGGACGGCGTGGACCTGGACGTACGCGAGGGCACCGTCATGGGCGTGCTCGGGCCGAACGGCGCCGGCAAGACCACCCTCGTACGGATCCTGTCCACCCTGATCCAGCCCGACTCCGGCCAGGCGACCGTCGCCGGCTACGACGTCGTACGCCAGCCCCGCCAGCTGCGCCGAGTGATAGGGCTCACCGGCCAGTACGCCTCCGTCGACGAGAAGCTCCCCGGCTGGGAGAACCTCTACATGATCGGCCGCCTGCTCGACCTGTCCCGCAAAGAGGCAAGGACCCGCGCGGACGAGCTGTTGGAGCGGTTCTCGCTCACCGAGGCGGCGAAGCGCCCGGCAGCCACGTACTCCGGAGGGATGCGCCGCCGGCTGGACCTGGCCGCGTCGATGATGGGCCGGCCGACCGTGCTGTATCTCGACGAACCGACCACCGGCCTCGACCCCCGCACCCGCAACGAGGTGTGGACGGAGGTCAAGCGCATGGTCGGTGACGGCGTGACCGTGCTGCTCACCACCCAGTACATGGAGGAGGCCGAGCAGCTCGCCTCCGAGCTGACCGTCGTGGACCGCGGCAAGGTCATCGCGAACGGCGCCATCGACGACCTGAAGGCGAAGGTCGGCGGCCGCTCCCTGCGGATCCGCCCGGCCGACCCGCTCGAGCTGCGCCCGCTCGCCGCCGCGCTGGACGAGCTGGGCATCACCGGGCTCGCGACCACCACCGTGGACACCGAGACAGGAACCCTCCTCGTCCCGGTCCTCAGCGACGAGCAGCTCACCGCCATCGTCGGCGCCGTCACCGCGCGGGGCATCACGCTCGCCTCCATCACCACCGAACTGCCCAGCCTGGACGAGGTGTTCCTGTCCCTCACCGGCCACCGCGCGAGCGCCCCGCAGGACGCCGTGCCCACCGACGCCCGCGAAGAGGTCCCCGTATGAGTGCCGCCACGATCACCACCGATGCCGTAAAGGACGTAAAGGGCGATGCGCGGATCAGCCCACGTGCCCATGTGCGGCACACCGGTGCCCTGATCCGCCGCAACCTGCTGTGGATCAGGCAGGACCCCGAGTCGATGTTCGACGCCGTCCTGTTCCCGGTCATCTTCACGCTGCTGTTCGTGTACGTCTTCGGCGGCTCCATCGGGCAGTCGCTCGGCGGCGGCCAGGAGGCGTACGTGCAGTACGTCGTGCCCGGCCTGATGGCCATGATGGGCATGAACATGGCCCAGGGGGTCGGCACCGGCTTCAACCAGGACTTCAACACCGGTGTCATGGACCGCTTCCGGTCCCTGCCGATCGGGCGCGGCTCGGTGCTGTTCGCCAAGATCGCGGTGGAACTGATGCGGATGCTGTTCGCGACCGTGGTCCTGATGATCGTCGGTGTTCTGGTGGGCTTCGACATCACCAACTGGGCCGGTCTGCTCGCCTCCGTGGGACTGTCCGCCGTCTTCGGCTCGGCCCTGATGTGGGTGTTCCTGACGCTCGGCGTGATCATGAAGAACGCGCAGTCCGTGCAGGCCATGGGTTTCCTGGTGCTGATGCCGCTGCAGTTCGGCTCGTCGATCTTCGCGCCGACCCAGTCGATGCCGGGCTGGCTGCAGAACTTCACCGACTACAACCCGCTGTCCTCGCTCGCGGACGCGGCACGCGGACTGATGGTGGGCGGCCCGGCCGCGCACGACGTGTGGATGACCCTGGCCTGGTCGGCCGGTCTCACGGCGGTCATGGCACCGGTCGCCATCCACAAGTTCCGTACGAAGAGCTGACGTCGACGCACCCGGCCCCGCGCCGGCGGGCGTCAGATCAGGGCGGCGGCCTCCACGGAGGAGAGGCCGCCGCCCTCCGCGTACGCCGCCGCGTACGCCTCGTCGCCGAGGACGGCGCGCGTGCGCTCCACCGCCCTCCGGTACACCTCGCGCTCCTGGGAGGACGAGACGTGCCGGGGCGGCTGCAGCGCGTCGGCGGCGCCGAGGCAGCGGGCGGCGTCACGGGCGCGGGAGCCGCCGTCGACGTGGGCGAGGGCGTACGCGGCGGTGGTCAGATACGCGGAGCGCATCTGCGGGGCGATGGCCTCGGACAGCGGGTCCTCTGCGCGTTCCAGTGCGCGCCTGATCGTGTCCAGGGACTCCGGGTAGCGGCCGTCGACAGCGTCCAGCCAGGCCTCGGAGCCGAGGATGAACGCGTCGAAGATGATGAAGTTGGCGATCTTGAACTCCTCGCGCAGCAGCCGGAGTTGCTCGCGCGCCTCGGGGATCCGGTCGGTCATGCTGAGCACGCCCGCGAGGATGAGCCGGGCGAAGGGCCCTGCCTGCCCGGACCCGCCGCCCATGCTCTGGTCGATCACCTCGCGCACCAGGCGCTCGCCGCGCTCGGCCTCACCCGCCTCGATCAGCGCGCCACCGAGCCGGGCGGTGAGCACGGCCATCTGGGCGTGGGCACCGAGGCGTTCGGCGCTTTCGATGGCCGCCTGGTAGTCGGCGGCGGCCCTGCCGTACTCGCCCCTGCGCTCATGCGCCTCACCGCGCGCCGAGAGCGCCTCGGCGGTGCCCCACAGGTCGCCGAGGCGGCGGTAGATCTCCAGCGACTCGTCGGCGTCGTGGGTGGCGTCGCCCTCCCATTCGGTGCGGTTGGCGAGCAGATTGGCCCGCATCTGCAGGTTGGCGGCGAGGTCCCACTCGTATCCGGGAACTCCACGGGAGGTGTCGACGGCGGCGTTGATGATCGTCCGCACCCGCTCCATGTCACCGGTGAGCATGACGGCGTAGAACCACAGCGAGCCGGGGAAACGGCACGCCTGCGGCAGCCGGGGCTCGTACGTCCCGGCGACGGCCCGCAGTTTCGCCTGCGCCTCGGGTGTCTGCCAGGCATCCAACTCGGTGTCCATGCACGCGAGATGGACCAGGTGCATCTGGCGCCGGGCCTCGTCGAGAACCTCGCCGGTCCACGGCGGCGGGGTGGCCGTGCAGCGCTCCCACAGCGGGACGACGGGCCGCACGGGCTCGCTGAACGGGTCGGGGCCGAGGCCCTGGACCTCGCGGCACCAGTTGCGGGCGACAATCCGCAGGTCACGCATCAGCCAGTACCAGGCCATCGACAGTACGAGGCACAGCGCCTCCTGCTCCTCACCCACGGCGACGGCGTGGTGCAGGGCGGCGCGGATGTTCTCGCTCTCGCGTTCCAGGCGTTCGATGGCGGCGAGTTGACCGTGGCCGCGCAGTAACGGGTCGGTGGTGCGGGCGAGTTCGCGGAAGTACGTCAGATGCGCGCGTTCGGCCGCCGCCCGCCGCCCGGACTCGTCGAGCCGATCGCGCGCGTACTCGGCGACGGTCTCCAGGAGCCGGTAACGCATGTCGCCGTCGCCCGAAGGGGCCGCCACGACAAGGGACTTGTCGACGAGCGAGCCGAGCGCTTCGAGCGTGCCCGGCCCGCAGACCGCCTCCGCGGCGGCGAGGTCACAGCCGCCGGCGAAGACGGACAGCCGGCGCAGCACGTCCCGTTCGCCCTCGTCCAGCAGCTCCCAGGACCAGTCGACGACCGCCCGGAGCGTCTGCTGGCGGGGCAGGACGGTACGGCTGCCGGAGGTGAGGAGCAGAAAACGGTCGTCCAGCCGGTCGGCGATCTGCCGGGGCGTGAGCATCCGCAGCCGGGCGGCGGCGAGTTCGATGGCGAGGGGGAGACCGTCGAGGCGTCGGCAGATCTCGGCCGCCGCCTCCGGATCGTCCTCGATCCGGAATCCGGGCCGGGCGGCGGCGCCCCGGTCGGCGAGCAGCCGAAGCGCGTACGGCTCCGGCAGCGGCTCCACGGGCCGCAGCAACTCCCCCGGTACGCCGAGGGGTTCGCGGCTGGTGGCCAGTACCGTCAGCTCCGGGCAGCGTTCCAGCAGCTCCTCGACGAGCCGGGCGGTGGCGTCGACGACGTGCTCGCAGTTGTCGAGGATCAGCAGCATGCGCCGCTTGCCGCAGTGCTCGGCGAGCCGCTCGACGGGGTCGTCATGCCGGTCGGATCCGGCCCGCATGGCCTCGGCCCCGGCGCCGTACAGCACGGTCTCGCGGGCACCGACGGCGGTGAGCACGGTCTCCGGCACGGCGTCCGGGTCGTCGACGGGCGCGAGTTCGGCCAGCCACACCCCGTCCCGGACGACGTCCCGCACACTCTCGGCGGCCTCCTGCGACAACCGCGTCTTCCCGGCCCCACCGGGGCCGAGCAAGGTGACGAGCCGGGCGGTCACGAGGTCGCCACGGATGGCCTCGATGTCGGACTCCCGGCCGACGAAGGAGGTGAGCCGGGCGCGGAGGTTGCCGCGGGCGCGGGGCTCGGAGGTACGGGCGTCGTCGGCGACCGTAACGGCAGGAGCGGGTGCGGCCACGGCGGGACTGTCTCCCACGCTCAACAACTCCCCGTGCAGCGCCCGCAGTTCCGGCCCCGGATCCGTCCCGAGCTGCTCTGCCAGCAGCCTTCGTACGTCCTCATAGGCGGCCAGCGCCTGAGCCGTGCGCCCCGCGTCGCGCAGGGCGCGCAGGCGCAGGGCCTGGAGGGGTTCGTCCAGGGGGTGGGTGTCGCACAGGGCGGTCAGCTCGGGCAGGGACTGCGCGGCGTGGCCGAGGGCGAGGGCGGCGGTGTGGCGGGCGCGGAGGGCGTCGAGCCGCCGGGCCTCCCAGCGGGCGGACTCGACGGTGCGGTCGGGGAGGTCGGCGAGGGCGGGGCCGCGCCACAGGCCGAGGGCGTCGTCGAGGACGACGGCCGCCTTGGCGGGGTCGCGGTCGGCGAGCGCGCGCGTGCCCTCGCCGACGAGACGCTCGAACCGGTGCAGATCGATGTCGTCGGCCGAGGCGGCGAGCCGGTACCCGCCCTCCTCCGACACGACCGCAGCCGCCCCGAGCACCCGCCGCAACCGCCCGACCAGGGCCTGCAACGCCCCCGTGGCATCGGCGGGCGGATCCCCGTCCCACACCTCGTCGACCAGCAGCCCCGCGGGCACGGTACGGCCACCCCGCAACGCGAGCACGGTCAGCAGAGCACGCAACCGCGCCCCGCCGACAGGAACGGGGCTGCCGTCGGGGCGAAGTGCCTGGGTGGTACCGAGGATGCGATAGCGCACGGGGTCCATTGTCTCTGGTGAATTGAGGAGAGGTCACAGGGCTGGGGCGGCGCGGCGAGCTAAGGCATGCCCCACCCTGTACGGAACTCACAGCCGACCGCGAGACGTTTTCCGCATACGCCCGGTACGGTCGGGCACGCCCGTTTGTACGAACCCAGGGAGCCCGACCCCATGACCACCGCTACCAACCGCCACAGCGACCGGCGGATCAGCCCGGTCTTTCTCGGGATCGTGGCCGTCATGGCGGTCACGGGCTGGGCCACCTGGACCGGTTTCGCGGAACAGCCCGGTGTCGCCGTCTTCCTGTTCGTGACGGCCGCGTGGATCGTCTCGCTCTGTCTGCACGAGTACGCACACGCGCGTACGGCCCTGCACAGCGGCGACATCTCCATAGGCGCGAAGGGCTACTTGACCCTCAACCCACTCGCCTACACCCACGCCCTGCTGAGCATCGTGCTGCCCGTCATCTTCGTGATCATGGGTGGTATCGGTCTGCCCGGCGGTGCGGTCTGGATCGAGCGGAACCGCATCCAGGGCCGCTGGAAGCACAGCCTGATCTCGGCGGCGGGCCCGCTGACGAACGTGCTGTTCGCGGTCGTCTGCACGGCCCCGTTCTGGCTGGACGCGCTCGACGGCGTACCGGCCGACTTCCGGTTCGCCCTGGCGTTCCTGGCGCTGCTCCAGGTCACGGCCGCGCTGCTGAACTTCCTGCCGGTGCCGGGCCTGGACGGCTACGGCATGATCGAGCCCTGGCTGTCGTACAAGATCCGCCAACAGGTGGAGCCGCTCGCGCCCTTCGGGCTGCTCCTCGTGATCGCCATCCTGTGGATCCCGGCGGTGAACGGTGTGTTCTTCGACGTGATCGACACGCTCCTGCGCGGCCTGGGAATCGACGAGATCAGCACGTACTGCGGCCAGAACCTCTACCGCTTCTGGACGGACACCGACCAGTTCTGCACCGTCGGTTCGTGACCGTCAGCGCCTGACCGTCAGTTCGTGACGGAGCCGTTCCGCGCCTTGCCGCGCCGCAGGTAGTACCAGGCCATGTTGGACGACAGGCCCGCGAGCAGTACCCACACGATGCCCAGCCAGTAGCCCTTGGCGAAGGAGACGACGGCCGCGGCGACGGAGAGGACGCAGACGACGAGGGCGTAGAGGGCGAGGCGGGGCATCGGACGGACTCCTGTCGGGGGGACACTGCTTTCCTGTTCACCAGTGTCCCCCACCCACTCATACGTCGGTGACGCGCAGGCCCGCATGGGCCTTGTAGCGGCGGTTCACCGAGATCAGGTTCGCGACCAGCGACTCGACCTGGTGGGCGTTGCGCAGCCGCCCGGAGAAGATGCCGCGCATGCCGGGGATACGGCCGGCCAGCGCCTGCACGATCTCGACGTCCGCCCGTACCTCGCCGAGCACCATCACATCGGTGTCGATCTCCTCGACCTCCGGGTCCTGGAGCAGTACGGCGGACAGATGGTGGAAGGCCGCGGTGACGCGCGAGTCGGGGAGCAGCGCGGCGGCCTGCTCGGCGGCGCTGCCCTCCTCCGGCTTCAGCGCGTACGCACCCTTCTTGTCGAAACCGAGCGGGTTGACGCAGTCGACGACGAGCTTCCCGCTCAGCTCCTCCCTGAGCGACTCCAGCGTCTTGCCGTGCCCGTCCCACGGCACCGCGACGATCACGATGTCGCTGCGCCGCGCGCACTCGGCGTTGTCGGCGCCCTCGACGCCGTGCCCGAGTTCGTCAGCGGCGGACTGCGCCCGCTCCGCGGCCCGCGAGCCGATGATCACCTTCTGCCCTGCCCGGGCCAGCCGGTAGGCGAGGCCCTTGCCCTGCGGGCCGGTGCCGCCGAGCACGCCCACGACGAGCCCGGACACGTCGGGCAGGTCCCAGGGGTCCTTGGCCGGGGCCTTGGCGGCTTGCTGTGCACTGTTGTCGGTAGAGGTCATGGGCCGACTTTACGTCCGTACCGATCCGCCCCGGCGCTCAGGTGAGGTCTGCTACAGGCACTCTGCGGAAGGTGATCGTCTCGTACGCGCTGAAGTCGCCCGTCTCGTAGAGGAGGCCGACGGTCGAGGCGTCGAGACGTACGAGATCGGAGTACGCGGCGGGCAGTCCGTCCACCGTGTGCACGGGCCGCCAGGTGACGCCGGCGTCGGTGCTGGCGCGGATCGTCATGAGGGCGCGGTAGCCGGGGACGGCGGGGCCGGAGAAGAGCAGCACGTCCGGGTCACGGAGCTGGAGAACGCTGCCCTCACAGACCGGCGCGACCAGCCCCGCCTGCGGCCGGAAGGGCTTCACGAGCGTCTGGCCGCCGTCCGTGGAGTAGGCGTCGGCGCGGGTGCCGGGTGCTGTCGCGTCGTTACGGGTGTTGAAGTAGACGCGGCCGTCGGGGAGTTCGGCGGCGGTCGTCTCGTTCACGTTGATGTAGCCGTCGGTGTTGTCGTCGAGGTAGCCGATGCGCCAGGTCTTGCCGCGGTCGTCGCTGAGCAGGCAGTGGCCGCCGTTGTACTTTCCCTCGGTGCCGTTGTCCCGGCCGGCCGGCGGGAGGGAGTGGTTGGCGGGCACGACCACGCGGCCGCCGGCGAGCTGGATCGCGTGGCCCGGTGTGGTGGCGTACCACCGCCAACTCGCCTGCTTCGTCTGCGCGGTGATGTCGCGTGGCGTCGACCAGGTGACCCCGTCGTCGTCGCTGTGCTGGACCCAGACGCGGCGTCCGTCGGCAGCGCTCACCTTGCCCCTTCGGATGGCGTCCTCGGTGGCGAGGGCCGCGTTGCGTACGTGGACGAGGAGGAGGCGGCCGGTGTCCAGCACGACGGGCGCGGGGTTGCCGGCCAGGTTGTCGCCGTGCTTGGCGGCGACCTCCAGGGGGCCCCAGGTCCGGCCGCCGTCCGTGGACCGCTTCAGCACGATGTCGATGTTGCCGAAGTCGTCGTGGGAGCCGACGCGGCCCTCGCACATTGCGAGCAGGGTTCCGGCCGCCGTGGTGACGACGGCCGGGATACGGAAGCTTGCGTAGCCTTCCTGGCCTGCGCGGAAGGGTACGGACGATTCTGCCATCGGGGCCTCCACGGGTGGGGGTGTTGGGCCCCCTTGCCCGCTGGGGGCCAATTCGGGGTGAACGCGGCGTTACGAGTGGGCGATTGGGGTGGGAGGGGTTCTTTTCCCCAGCCCCGCCCCTTCCCGGCTGTATCAATTTGCGGCTCCGCCGCGTGAGGGGGCTGTGCCCCCAGGCCCCCCGCCAGGGGGCGAATTCGAGGGGTCGTTGCAACACTGCTGGTCAGCTGGCTAGTGCCGCATCAGGCAACGTTTGCCCTGTCGACGAGGGCTCGTAGGCGCCGGTCATCGGCATGGTGGTTTCGCCAGATGATGTAGCGGCGGATCATGCTGCCCTGTTCCTTATGGCTGGCGTGGTCGGTGCCGTCGAGGGTGAAGTAACGCAGGGCGGTGAACTGGGCCTCGATGCGGTTGAGCCAGGAGCTGTTGGTGGGGGTGTAGGCGATCTCGACGTTGTTCGTAGTGGCCCAGGTGCCGACCCGCTGGCACTTCTTCGTGGTCAGGTGCGGGGAGAAGTTGTCACAGACGATCGCGATCCTGACCCCGGGCGGGTAGAGGGTGCGCAGGTAGCGGCAGAACTCCAGGAACTGGGTGCGCTTCTTGACCGGCTTGATGTGGCCGTAGAGCCGGTCCCGGGTCAGGTCCAGGGCGGCGAACAGGTGCCGTACTCCGCCGTAGCGGTTGTAGGTCGCCCGCCGCCTGCGGCGGGGTTCGCGGTCGGGGTCCTTGTGCCTGCCGCCGCGTTCGGCCCACTGCCGGCCCGGGTGGGGCATCAGGTTGAGCGGGCCGAACTCATCCATGCAGAAGACGACTTCGGGCTCGCCGTCCTCGGGTATGACCTCGCCGTCGGCGATCGCGTAGAGGTGCTCGACGCGGGCCTTCCTGGCCGCGTAGTCCGGATCGCGGGAGGTCTTCCAGGTCTTCAGGCGTTGAAAGGAGACGCCTTCCTCGCGGAGCAGGATGCGCAGGCCCTCGTGGCTGATGTCGTCGACCACCCCCTCGGCGACCAGGAAGTCCGCCAGTTTGGTCAGGCTCCAGGTCGAGAACGGCAGGTCGTGTTCGGCCGGCCTGGACTTCGCGATCTTCTTGATCTCGCGCCGCTCGGGCAGGGTGAAGGTCTTCGGCCGACCGCCCTTGTACTTCGGATACAGGGAGTCGAAGCCGTCGGTGTTGAAGTTGTGGATCACGTCGCGGACCCGGTCGTCGCTGGTGAACGTCACTTCGGCGATCTTCGCCACCGGCAGGCCCTGCGCGGACAGCAGGATCATCTGGGCCCGCCGCCAGGTCACCACCGAACCGGTGTCTCTGCGGATGATCCGCAGCAACCGCCTGCCCTCGTCGTCGTCGATTTCCCGGACCCGCACACGTTCAGTCACGTGATCATTCTGGCCGTCCGGTGCAGCCCGGCGCAGCAACCGAGCGCTGCCTCATGACAGGGCGAACGTTGCTGATGCGGCACTAAGTGGTCGTCGGTTCCTGGGCGGCCGTGACGACGGCTGCCAGGTCTGCGCCCGCCCGGAGGAGCGCCACGGTCCGCATGGCGATCTGGTCAAGACGCTGTTGCAGGATGCGTCGGATCTCTCCCAGGCCCTCGAGTTGATGCAGGGAGCCCATGATCTCGCGCACCGCGGGAATGCCGTAACCGGTGCTGCGCAGGGCCGCAACGATTCGGGCCGCTCTGATGGCTGACAGGTCGTAGCGGCGCGCTCGCAGTGACGTCACCCGGTCGGGGGTGACAAGCCCTTCCTGCTCCCAGAACCGCAGGGTCGAGGGGCGTACATCAAGCGCTCTGGCGAGCTCCGTGATCGTCATCGCGTCGCTCTCCTGCTCGAACTCGGGTGTGTTCGCTTCGGCCTGGATCGCACGCAACGCTTGTTGAGCACGCAGGGCCTCCTCGCGTTCCCGCGCGAGCCGAACATGGACCGTGCTGATCGCTGAGGCTGCCTCCGTGATCGTCTCGGTTCGCAGTTCCGCGAGCATCTGCCGGGCTGTGACAGGCCCAACAGCACCTGCGAGTCCTCGATAGGCGCGCAGGGCGTGCACGTGCAGCGGCGTGTAGGACCGGTAACCGTTGCTCGATCGAGAGGCTGGGGGAATGACTCCCAGCCGCTCCAGGTCGCGAACCTGTTGCACCGAGTACCCCGACTCCTTGGCGACATCGGCGGTTCGGAGCGGTACCTGTTGCGAACCGCTCACCGCCTCGCCCATCGGCCAACCCCACATAAGCACTTGAAGGTGATGCTTGAACCATGAGTATGGAACAGATCATCGCGACCGTGCGAGGCTTCGCCGGGGCGCTCGTGGTTGTCCCGGAGCCGGGCGGCGACTTCCCCGAGATCGCGTGGGGGGATGCGTTCTTCTACTACGCCCCCGACGGCCAGATGCCTCAGAACGTCCAGCCTTACGGAACGATCGTCACCAAGAACTACCCCGACGATGCCGCTTGTGACCTTGACCCTCCGGGCCGCTGGCGCGTGAACATCCACGCCGACCGTGCGACGTTCCGAGAACTCACGGGGGAGGAACCGCGCAGCCTCACCCGACCTCGCGACTACGCAGCCGCCGACAGCGCGATGCCGCACCCGGTGTACGGGGCGCTCGGCTGGATCTGTGTCGTCAATCCTGGTGAGAGGACAACGGACACGGTCGTGCAGCTTCTGCGCAGCGCCCACGACGCCGCTCGTGCCAGGTTCGCGCGGCGACACGAACCGGGAAAGTCTCTGGAGGATGACTGACACGGTTCCAGATCAGGTGGACTTGAGGGCGAACGTTGCCTGATGCGGCACTAGAACCCAAGGGGGGGGGTGGGGGTGACACGTTGTGTCGCGGCTGCGGGTGCGTCGTGGCTGGTCGCGCAGTTCCCCGCGCCCCTGAAAAGCAAAAGCCTGCGGCTGCCCGCGCCCCGGACAAGCCCGGGCCTCGGGAAAGCCCGCACCACAACGAACCGGCACTCTCCCTCCGGCGGGAGGGGGCGTGGGTCGGTGCGTCGTATGCCCGTCGCTTAGCTTCGGTCTCGGAGAACCCGCACCGTGTACCAGGCCAGGGTTGTATGCCCGGCCTGCGACGGGCTGACGCACCGGCCCACGACCCCGACCCACCACCCACCCAGGGGCGCGGGGAACTGCGCGACCAGCCACGACGCACCCGCACCCGCCCAACCACCGGAGGCACCCCGCGGGGAACTGCGCGACCAGCCACCCACACACCCGCACCCAAAAACGAACCCACCCGCCCAACCGCCGGAGGCAACCCGCTCAGTGAACGGAGTGTTCCTCCGTCGGGAACGCCCCGCCGACCACGTCCTCGGCGAATGCCTGCGCGGCCTGCGTCATGACCGACCGAAGGTCGGCGTACTGCTTGACGAAGCGGGGCATCTTGCCGCTCGTCAGCCCGAGCATGTCCGTCCAGACGAGGACCTGCGCGTCGGTGTCAGGACCGGCCCCGATGCCGATCGTCGGGATGTGCAGGACACGTGTGACCTCGGCGGCCAGCTCGGCCGGTACGAGTTCGAGGACGACCGCGAAGGCCCCGGCGTCCTGGACGGCCTTGGCGTCGCGGAGGAGCTGCTGGGCGGCCTCCTCGCCGCGGCCCTGGACGCGGTAGCCCATGGTGTTCACGGACTGGGGGGTCAGACCGATGTGTGCCATGACCGGGATCCCGGACTCGACGAGCAACTCGATCTGGCGGTGCGAGCGTTCGCCGCCCTCCAGCTTGACGGCGCCGACCCCCGCCTCCTTCACCAGGCGTGTGGCCGAGCGCAGGGCCTGCACGGGGCCCTCCTGGTACGACCCGAAGGGCAGGTCGCCGACGATCAGGGCGCGCGAGGTGCCCCGTACGACCGCGGCGGAGAGCATGGTCATCTCGTCGAGCGTGACGGGCACGGTCGTCTCGTACCCGAGGTGGCAGTTGCCCGCCGAGTCGCCGACGAGCATGACCGGGATGCCGGCCTCGTCGAAGACGGACGCGGTCATCGCGTCGTACGCGGTGAGCATGGGCCACTTCTCGCCGCGCTCTTTGGCGGCGTTGAGGTCGCGGACAGTGATGCGGCGAGTGCCCTTTCCGCCGTACAGCGTCCTGCTGCTGTCGGGGGTCTTCTGGGCAGCCGAGAGCTGCGTCATCGCAACGGCTCCTTCTGTCATCTCGAGGCGCCCTGACGGCGTCCCCGGATCCCCTCCATGGTGGCACCTCGTGCCATGGAACGGCTAGGGGCTCTCATGGCCTCCCGTTGTGACCGCGGCAACTCTTTCCGCGTAAGTTCTCGGTAAAGGAATTCAGATACGAGACCGTCTCGTATCGTTATTCGCTAACCTCGACGGCATGACTACTCCCGCCGCCACCGGCTCCCGTGTACCGGAGGCCGTGCATCGGCGTCGCTGGGTGATCCTCGGCGTGCTGATGCTGAGCCTGCTGATCGTCGTACTCGACAACTCGATCCTGAACGTCGCGATCAAGACCATCTCGACGCCCGCCCCGACCGGCCTGGGGGCCACCCAGAGTGAGCTCGAGTGGGCCATCAACGCGTACACGCTCGTCTTCGCGGGGCTGCTGTTCACGGCCGGCCTCCTCGGCGACCGGCTCGGGCGCAAGAAGGTGCTGCTCGGCGGGCTCGCCGTCTTCGGTGGCGCCTCGGCGCTCGCCGCGTTCTCCGGCTCACCCGAGCAGCTCATCGGCTTCCGTGCCCTGATGGGGCTCGGTGCCGCCTTCGTGATGCCCGCCACCCTCGCCGTCCTCATGAACGTCTTCGAGCGGGACGAGCAGCCGAAGGCCATCGGCATCTGGGCGGGCGGCGTCGGACTCGCCATCGCCATCGGGCCCATCACCGGAGGGGTGCTCCTCGATCACTTCTGGTGGGGGTCCGTGTTCCTCATCAACGTGCCGATCGTGATCCTGGCGATCGGGCTCATGACGGTGCTGGTTCCCGACTCCCGCGATCCGAAGCCCGGCCGGATCGACCCGGTGGGCGTGCTGCTGTCCGTCGTCGGGCTCGTCCTGCTCGTGTACGGCATCATCAAGGGCGGCCAGCTCGCCGACTTCACCGACGTCGAGGTGCTGGCGACCATGGGTGCCGGACTCGCCGTACTCGCCGGATTCGTCTGGTACGAGAAGCGCATCGACCACCCGTCCGTCGACGTCACGTACTTCAAGAACCGGGTCTTCTCGTCGGCCATCGGCGCCATAGGGCTGGTCTTCTTCGCGCTGATGGGCGTGACGTTCTTCGCGGTCTTCTACACGCAGACCGTGCGCGGCTACTCGCCTTTCCAGACAGGCCTGTTGATGCTGCCGCTGGCCGTGGCACAACTCGTGTTCGCACCGCGGGCCCGGCTGGTCGTCGACCGCTTCGGCTACCGGATCACGACCACCGGCGGCATGTCGCTCATCGCCGTGATGCTGGCCGCGTTCACCATCCTGGACGCCGATACGCCGATCTGGGTCCTGGAGGTCATCTTCTTCCTGATGGGCACCGGGATGGCGCACGTCATGACGCCCACCAGCGTCGTGATCATGCAGACCATGCCCCGCGAGAAGGCCGGTTCCGCCTCCGCGCTCAGCAACACCTTCCGTCAGGTCGGCGGCGCCCTGGGCATCGCCGTACTCGGCTCGGTCCTGTCCGCGTCGTACCGCTCGGGCATCGAGGACAAGCTCACCCTGCTGCCCGCCGACCTCCGGCACCACGCGGGCGAATCCATCGAGGCCACCCTCGGTGCCGCCGCGAAGCTCGGGCCCCAGGGCGAGGCCCTGGTCACCCCGGCGCACGACGCCTTCCTGCACGCCATGCATCTCACCGCTCTGGGCGGAGCCGGTGTCGCCCTCTTCGGAGCCCTGGTCGTGGCGCTGTTCCTGCCGGGCCGGGACCCGGCCCCGAAGGAGCCCGGGGGAGAGGAATCCGAACTGATGGCTGCCGAACACTGAGAGAATCGGCCCGAACCGGGCGGCGGACGAAGGGAGTTGGCGTGGACCTCGCGGAGCAGGGGGCCGGACGTGGTGGGGCCGTGAGAGGGCGCCCGCGCAGTGAGAGCGTGGAGCGTTCCATCATCGAGGGCGTCATCGGACTCCTGGAGGACGGCGTCCCGCTCGCGGAGATCTCCATCGAGCGCGTCGCCCGCACCGCGGGGGTGGGCAAGGCCACCATCTACCGCCGCTGGAGCAACCGCGAAGAGCTCTTCTGCGACGTCATGCGCGCCGCCGAGCAGGTCGACCTGAAGCTGCCCGGCACCTCGACGCGCGACGACCTGATCGCCCTCCTCGAGTCGATACGCAGGCGCGGCCTGGCCAACCGCACCTCGTCGCTCGCGCACAACGTCCTCGCCCAGATGAAGAGCAGCCCCAAGCTGTGGAAGGCGTACGACGCGAACGTGATCGAGCCACGGCGCCGGCTCACCCACGAGGTGCTGCGCCGCGGACAGCAGAACGGCGAGATCCGCTCCGACCTCGATGTCGAGCTGATCGGTGACCTGTTCGCCGGTCCCATGCTCGTACGCACCGTCATGCGCCCCGACGCCGAACTCCCCGACGGCCTCGCCGAGGAGATCGTCGACACCGTCCTGGAGGGACTGCGCCCCGGCAAGGGGTGAGAGCGCCAGGCCGTCAAGGCGCCAAGTTGCTTAAGCCTGGCCGACCCCTGAGTGAATGTGAGGGTTTCGTCACAGACCGCTCCCGCAGGGTGGACGATCGGAACTGGGTACGCAGGCAAGGGCGTCATCGTGCCCGTATCGCCGTCCGTCGGGGCGGCCGGAGTGAACGCGATCATCCCCTAGGGTTCTTGGGTGCGGGGGATGGGTGAACGGCACGTTGTGAGGTCGAGAGTATGGCGCAGGCGTACAAGACGGAGGCGGGCAGCGGCGGCCAGGAGCCCGACCGCAGAGAGCCCCGGTTTCAGCGCCTGCTCGACACCCTTCGGGGCGACCGCCGTATCTGGCGTCGCGGCATCGTCCTCGCCGTCTGTGCGGTCCTCATCGCCTTCCTGATGGTGCTGCACGCGCAGATCCCGAACACGGTCGGCAACCTCGGTTCCCTCAACGAGACGTTCCTGCCCTGGCTGGGCGTCTTCATCCCGGTGCTGCTCGGCCTCGCGCTGCTGAGGCGGTCCGCGACCGCACTGATCGCCGTGCTGCTGCCCGCGATCGTCTGGTTCAGCCTCTTCGGCTCACTGGTCTTCGACAAGACCGGCAGCGGCGGCGACCTCACCGTCGCCCAGCACAACGTCAACGCGGACAACGCGAACCCGTCCGGCACCGCCCGCGCCGTGGCCGCCTCCGGGGCCGACGTGGTGGCCCTGGAGGAGCTGACGGAGACCGTGGTCCCGGTGTACGAGAAGGCGCTGGCCGGGGCGTACAAGTACCACTCCGTGCAGGGCACCGTCGGCCTGTGGAGCAAGTACCCGCTGAGCGACGTCAAGGCCGTCGACATCAAGCTGGGCTGGACGCGCGCCATGCGGGCGACCGTCACCGCGCCGGGCGGGCAACTCGCGGTGTACGTGGCGCACCTGCCCTCGGTGCGGGTGAAGATCGAGGCCGGGTTCACCGCGCGGCAGCGCGACAAGAGCGCCAACGCGCTGGGTGATGCCATCTCCGCCGAGAAGCTGCCGATGTCCGTCCTGCTCGGCGATCTGAACGGCACGATGAACGACCGTGCGCTCAACGGCATCACCGCGCAGATGCGCTCCACACAGGGCGCCGCGGGCAGCGGCTTCGGGTTCAGCTGGCCGGCGTCGTTCCCGATGGCGCGGATCGACCAGATCCTGGTGAAGGGCGTCGAGCCGGTCACCTCCTGGTCGCTGCCGGAGACGGGCAGCGACCATCTCCCGATCGCCGCCCGCGTGAAGCTTGCGGACACCGGCTCGTAACTCCTTGGAATACTGGGCCTGAGAGAGTTTGTTCCGTACTTGAACATACGATGTACGGAACTCCGCTCTGCAACTCTGAAAGGCCCTCCATGCCCCTGGCACCCCTGCTCTCGCTCGCCGTGGGCGCCTTCGGTCTCGGCACCACCGAATTCGTGATGATGGGCTTGCTGCCCAACGTCGCCGACGACCTGCACATATCCATCCCCACCGCCGGGCACCTCGTCTCGGCGTACGCGCTCGGTGTCGTCGTCGGCGCCCCGCTGCTCGCCGCGGTGACGGCGAAGATGCCGCGCCGCAAGGTACTGATCGGCCTGATGGCGCTGTTCGTCGCGGGCAACGCGCTCTCGGCGTTCGCGCCCGACTACCACTGGCTGCTGGCCGCCCGGCTGCTGAGCGGTCTGCCGCACGGCGCGTTCTTCGGCGTCGGCGCCGTCGTCGCCACCGGCCTGGTCGCCCCCGAGCGCAAGGCACGCTCGGTCTCGCTGATGTTCCTGGGCCTGACCGTCGCGAACATCGCGGGGGTTCCCGTGGCGACCCTCATGGGCCAGCACCTCGGCTGGCGTGCCACGTTCCTCGGCGTCAGCGCGATCGGCCTCGCCGCCATCGCCTCGCTCGCCCTGCTCCTGCCGCACGACCACACGCGCGCCCCCGCCGCCGGACTGCGCGGCGAACTGACCGCCCTGCGCTCGCTCCCCGTCTGGCTCGCCCTCGGGACGACGGTCGCGGGCTTCGGCGCGCTGTTCTCCGCGTACAGCTACATCACGCCGATGCTGACGGACTCCGCCGGATACGCCGACTCCCGTGTGACCGTGCTGCTGGCGCTGTTCGGCGTCGGTGCCACCGCCGGCAACCTGCTCGGCGGGCGCCTGGCCGACCACTCCCTGCGGGGCACCCTCTTCGGCGGCCTCACGGCGCTGGCCGCGGTCCTCGCCCTGTTCCCGCTGCTGATGACCACGCAGTGGACCGCCGCCCTGGCGGTGCTCCTGCTCGGCACGGCCGCCTTCGTCACCGGCTCCCCGCTCCAGCTGATGGTCATGGAGAAGGCCTCCGCGGCCCCCTCCCTCGCCTCCTCCGCCAACCAGGCCGCCTTCAACCTCGCCAACGCCGGCGGCGCCCTTGTCGGCGGCCTCGCCCTGGCGGCGGGCTTCGGGGCGACCTCCCCGGCGCTGGCGGGCGCGGCGCTGGCGGTGCTGGGCCTGGGGGTCGCGGCGTTTGCGTACACGGTGGACCGCCGCCGGGCGGTGCCGACGACGCACGTCAGCCGTCTGGTCGCCACGCATGTACCGGAGCGGCAGGAAGCGGCTCGCCGCTGACCTGACTGGATACGAGGTGGGGGCGTCCGGTGTGCACCGGGCGCCCCCACCTCGTACTGCTACGCCTGCTCCCGCCAGCGGCTCGTTATCGGCAGCCGCCGGTCCTTGCCGAAGCCCTTCGCCGAGATCTTCGTGCCTGGCGGGTACTGGCGGCGCTTGTACTCGGCCGTGTCGACCATACGGAGCGTCTTCGTGACGACCTCGCGGTCGAAGCCTGCCGTCACGATCGCGTCGGCGCCCGTGTCGCGGTCGACGTAGAGCTCCAGGATCGCGTCCAGGACCGGGTAGTCGGGCAGCGAGTCCGTGTCGACCTGGCCCGGGCGCAGCTCCGCGCTCGGCGGCTTGGTGATCGAGTTCTCCGGGATCGGCGGCGTTTCGCCGCGCTCGGCCGCCGCGCGGTTGCGCCACTGCGCGAGCCGGAAGACCCACGACTTGTACACGTCCTTGATGGGACCGTACGCCCCCACCGAGTCGCCGTAGAGCGTCGAATAGCCCACCGCCAGCTCGGACTTGTTGCCCGGCGCCAGCACGATGTGCCCCTCCTGGTTGGAGATCGCCATCAGCATCGTGCCGCGCAGCCGCGACTGGAGGTTCTCCTCGGCGAGACCCGTGAGCCCCAGCGACCCCATGTACGCGTCGAACATCGGCTCGATCGGTACGGTCCGGAAGTTGAGCCCGGTCCGCCGCGCCAGCTCGGCCGCGTCCCCCTTGGAGTGGTCCGAGGAGTACTTGGACGGCATCGAGACCCCGTACACGTTCTCCGCGCCGAGCGCGTCGCAGGCGATCGCGGCCACCAGCGCGGAGTCGATGCCACCGGAGAGCCCGATCAGCACGGAACGGAAACCGTTCTTCGCGACGTACGCCCGAAGCCCCACCACCAGCGCCGAGTACACCTCCTCGTCGTCGTCCAGCCGCTCCGCGTATCCACCGGTGAGCTCCGGCTCGTACGAGGGCAGCGGGTCCTCGGAGATGACGAGGTGCTCGATCCGCATCCCGTCGTCGACGATGCCGGACGGCGGCTCGGCGGCAGCGGCCGGCAGATCGAGGTCGAGTACGACGCACCCCTCGGCGAACTGCGGGGCCCGCGCGACGACTTCACCGTCCCGGTCGACCACGATCGAGTCCCCGTCGAAGACCAGCTCGTCCTGCCCGCCCATCATGGCGAGGTACGCGGTCGTGCAGCCGGCCTCCTGCGCCCGCTTGCGCACCAGCTCGAGGCGGGTGTCGTCCTTGTCGCGCTCGTACGGGGAGGCGTTGACGGAGAGCAGCAGCCCGGCCCCGGCGGTCCGGGTGGCCGGCACCCGCCCGCCGTCCTGCCAGAGGTCCTCGCAGATGGCGAGGGCGACGTCGATGCCGTGGATCCGCACGATCGGCAGGGTGTCGCCGGGCACGAAGTAGCGGAACTCGTCGAAGACGCCGTAGTTCGGCAGGTGGTGCTTGGCGAAGGTGAGCGCCACCTCGCCGCCGTGCAGCACGGCGGCGGCGTTCCTCGGCGCCCCGGCCGGCTGCCCGAACTTCGGCTGGGCGGCCTCGGACCGGTCGAGATAGCCGACGACCACCGGCAGCCGGCCGAAGCCCTCGTCGGCAAGGCGCGCGGCGAGACTGCGCAGGGCCGCGCGGGAGGCCTCGACGAAGGACGGCCGCAGGGCCAGGTCCTCGACGGGATACCCGGTCAGCACCATCTCAGGGAACGCCACCAGATGCGCTCCCTGCTCGGCGGAGTGCCGGGTCCAGCGGACGATCGCCTCGGCGTTACCGGCGAGATCGCCGACGGTCGAGTCGATCTGATTCAGGGCGAGGCGTAGTTGAGGCACGGGCCCAGTGTAATCGTCAAAGCGACGCAATGGGGTGTGGGAAGCCCCACGCCCTCAGCTGGGCGTTACTCGGAGGGCTTTGCCCCGCGCTTCTTCAGCAGGTCCGTCATCAGCTTCATCTCCGACTCCTGCGCCTCGACCATGCCCCGCGCGAGATCCCGCTCCACCCCGACCTCGCACCGCTCCACGCATCCCTCGGCCATGTGCACACCGCCCACGTGATGGGCGTACATCAGCTGGAGGTAGCGGACCTCGGCGGCCTTGCCGCTCGCCTTCTGAAGCGACTCCATCTCGGCATCGCTCGCCATCCCCGGCATCAGCGCGCCGTCCTCACCGGACGGCATGTCGCCCATGCCCATCCACGTCATCGGCGGGTCCGCGGACACCTTCGGCAGCTGCCACAGGTCCAGCCAGCCGATCATCATGCCGCGCTGGTTGGCCTGCGTCTGCGCGATGTCGTACGCGAGACGGCGTACCTCTTCGTCCTCGGTGCGGTCCCGCACGATGTACGACATCTCGACGGCCTGCTGGTGGTGGACCGCCATGTCGCGCGCGAAACCCGCGTCCGCGGAATCGGCCGCCGGGACCCGCACGCCCGAGTCGCCGTCGGTGACCGTGTACGTGATCCCGCCGACGGCCGCCATGAAAACGACCCCGGCGGCCCCGGCGATCCAGCCGACGTGCTTCATCGTTGCCACGGCTTCCTGTTCGCTGTCGTACGTACGTACTTGCTGCTACTTGTCGAGGCCGCCGGTGCAGGCGGCGCCCTTCTCCGGCGTCTGCTCGCCCTGTACGTACTTCTCGAAGAACTTGTTCACGTTCGGGTCCTTCGAGCTCGTCACCGTGCGCTGCGCGCCCCAGGCGGAGAGCATGATCGGGTCCTTCTGGTCCTCGACCGGGCTCATCAACGAGTACGGGGTCTTCTCGACCTTGTCCGCGAGCGCCTTCACGTCCGCGTCCGAGGCCTTGCTGTTGTACGTCACCCAGACCGCGCCGTGCTCCAGGGAGTGCACGGCGTTCACCTTCTTGATCTCCTCGGTGTAGACATCGCCGTCGCAGTTCATCCACACCTGGTTGTGGTCGCCGCCCACCGGGGGGTTCATCGCGTACTTGACGTCGCCGTTGACGTGGGTCTGGGTCAGCTTCGTGCTCCAGGTCCTGACGCCGTCCTCGCCCGTGACGAACTTCCCCTTCTGACCGGCCGACGCGCTGCTGCTGCTGTCGTCCTCGGACTGCGAGTTGATGAGGTACGTACCTCCGGCCACGAGGCCGCCGACTATGACCACGCTCGCGGTGATCGTGAGTATCCGGTTGCGGCGCTCGCGGGCCTGCTCGGCACGGCGCATCTCCTCTATGCGCGCCTTGCGCGACGCGGACGCTTTGTTCTTCGCGGAACCCATGATGAGTCCTTAGGGGCCTTGGGGGACAGACGGTCGGGTGAGGTTGATCGTAGTCCGGCCGGTAGCGGCGTACGTAGGGCCCCTGGTCGTTGGCCATACATTTCGCGCCCCGGCATTACAAGGGCTCGGGTGAGCAGGCAGTATGGGCGGCAGAGCAGGACACCTGCCGTACGTGAGACGTTCAGACCGAGGTCGGCCGCCCGATCAAGGTCCGCAATGCGCACGAAATGGTGTTGTGGTGGGATGCTCAGGTGCCCGACCGCCTCCCGTGGCGCGGGAGCAGGCGGTCTGACCAGCAAGGATGGGTGGAAGCGGAAGATGGACAAGCAGCAGGAGTTCGTACTCCGGACGCTGGAGGAGCGCGACATCCGGTTCGTACGGCTGTGGTTCACGGACGTGCTGGGCTTCCTCAAGTCCGTGGCCGTGGCCCCGGCCGAGCTGGAGCAGGCCTTCGACGAGGGCATCGGCTTCGACGGCTCCGCGATCGAGGGCTTCGCCCGGGTCTACGAGTCCGACATGATCGCCAAGCCGGACCCGTCGACCTTCCAGGTCCTGCCGTGGCGCGCGGAGGCCCCCGGTACGGCCCGTATGTTCTGCGACATCCTCATGCCGGACGGCTCCCCGTCCTTCGCGGACCCGCGTTACGTGCTGAAGCGCGCCCTCGCCAAGACCTCCGACCTGGGCTTCACCTTCTACACCCACCCGGAGATCGAGTTCTTCCTGCTCAAGGACCGTCCGCTGGACGGCTCGCGGCCGACGCCCGCCGACAACTCCGGCTACTTCGACCACACTCCGCAGAACGTGGGCATGGACTTCCGCCGTCAGGCGATCACGATGCTGGAGTCGATGGGCATCTCGGTCGAGTTCTCGCACCACGAGGGCGCGCCGGGCCAGCAGGAGATCGACCTGAGGTACGCGGACGCGCTGTCCACGGCCGACAACATCATGACGTTCCGCCTGGTCATGAAGCAGGTGGCGCTGGAGCAGGGCGTCCAGGCGACCTTCATGCCGAAGCCGTTCTCCGAGCACCCGGGCAGCGGCATGCACACGCACCTCTCGCTCTTCGAGGGCGACCGGAACGCGTTCTACGAGTCGGGCTCGGAGTACCAGCTCTCCAAGGTGGGCCGCTCCTTCATCGCGGGCCTGCTGAAGCACGCCGCCGAGATCACGGCGGTCACCAACCAGTTCGTGAACTCGTACAAGCGCATCTGGGGCGGTGCCGCGCGCACCGCGGGCGCCGGCGGCGAGGCCCCCTCGTACATCTGCTGGGGTCACAACAACCGCTCCGCCCTGGTCCGCGTCCCGATGTACAAGCCCGGCAAGACCGGCTCGGCGCGGGTCGAGGTCCGCTCCCTGGACTCGGGCGCGAACCCGTACCTGGCGTACGCGGTCCTGCTGGCCGCCGGCCTCAAGGGCATAGAGGAGGGCTACGAACTCCCGCCGGGCGCCGAGGACGACGTCTGGGCCCTCACGGACGCCGAACGCCGCGCCATGGGCATCGAGCCCCTCCCGCAGAACCTCGGCGAGGCCCTCTCCCTGATGGAACGCAGCGACCTGGTCGCCGAGACCCTGGGCGAGCACGTCTTCGACTTCTTCCTGCGCAACAAGCGCCAGGAGTGGGAGGAGTACCGCTCCGAGGTCACGGCCTTCGAGCTGCGGAAGAACCTGCCGGTTCTGTAGGCGCAGGTCAGTCGGGGTGTCTCGCTGGAACCCCACGCAGGGGCGGCGGTTCGCGAACCGTCGCCCCTGCGGCGTCTCGCCAGGCTTCCGCTCCGATGTCAGTGGTGGCTGTGATGCTGGAGGGCATGACTCCTTGGAACCTTCTCGATCTTGACAAGGCCCTGAGATCCAGCTGGGCCGCCGACACCTGTTCCCCGGACGACCTTGCTCGCGCCGACTGGCAGCCAGGCAATCCGGCCTGGGGTCACTGCGACATCACTGCCCTGATAGTCAACGACGTCTTCGGCGGCGACCTCGTGGTCGGCGAGGTGTATCTCGACGGAACCCAGCACGGCTTCCACTGGTGGAACCGGCTGCCCAGCGGTGTGGAGCTCGACCTGACACGCGAGCAGTTCCAGCACGGCCAGACCGTCACCGCCGCCCGGCATGTGGAGCGCCCACCGGGCCCTCTGCCCCGCCGCTGGAAGGAGTACCTCCTTCTGCGCGACCGCGTCACCAAGCACCTCGGCCGTCTGCCGGAGCCCAGCTGACAGGGCGGGGATCAGCCCGGCTGGTTCAGTGCCGCGCCTCCTTCTCAGCGGTTCGTCGGGTCTGGCGCGGGGCTCCGGTTCGGGTGGTTCCGGCGGCGACAGGCGCGCTCTCGGAGATCCTTCGGAAGGATCTCCGAGAGCGCGCCTGCCCTTCCCCGTCCCGCTCAGCTCTCCCGCTGCCGCCTCTGCTCGGCCAGCAGTTCGTGCAAGGGCTCCGTGGCCCGGCGGCGGTACTCCTGGATGGACCAGCTGTTGCCGTCCGGGTCCTTGAAGTGCATGAAGGTGGCGCCGTCCTCCGGGGTGTACTGCACCGGTTCGGAGATCTCCAGGCCGCGTTCGGTCAGTTCGGCGTGGGCCGCCTTGATGTCCGTGACGCACAGCTGAAGGCCCTGGTACGAGCCGGGGGCCGGCGTCGGGCCGTCCATCGTCTCCCAGAGGGTGTCACCGAGGGCGATCGAGCAGCCGGAGCCCGGAGGCGTCAGCTGGACGATGCGCATGCCGGGCATGACCTCCTGGTCGATGTCGACATGGAAGCCGACCTTGTCCCGGTAGAAGTCCCGGGCCCGGTCGATGTCGCTGACCGGCAGTGGGATCACTTCGAGCGTGTACTCGATCACTGGTCCTCCAGTTCGCCCCGACGAAAGAGTCACTCGAACCGCCAGCGGGTCTGACTGAACGGCTCTCCCTTACCGAAGCCGAAAACGGTCCGGGGCGCCACCGAAAAGACGAGGGCATCGCCCGGCCCGTGGTGGAAGCGGCCGTTCCGTACCTCGAAGTGCCAGAAGCTGCCGTACTTGCGCTCCCAGGCGTCGGCCAGTTCGCGCAGCCGGCCGTCGTCGGCGACCCTGACCGCCTCGCCCTCCACCACCAGGTCGTAGCCCTTGTTCCAGGTGTTGGTGCCGGTGGTCAGCACGACGTTCGCGTTCCGCTCCAGGTTCCGTGCCTTGCGCTCCTCGGGCCCGGTGCAGAAGTGCAGCGCGCCGTCCGCCCACACCGCGGGCAGCGGTGTGACATGGGGCCGCCCGTCGGGCCGTACCGTCGAGATCCAGAACAGCTCGGCTTCGGAGAGCATCGCCTCGGTCTCCGACCAGGGGAGTGCGGTGGCGTCTTCGCTGCTGTATCGGGCGTCGAGTTCAGCTTGCGGTTCCAGTGGTTCCATATGGATTCTCCTCCTCACCAGAGCAGACTCCGCCGCCCACCCGAACTCATCGTTCGCATCGCATGCACTTCCGCCCGGGCGCTTCCCTCAAGTACTCCGGTTAGGCTCAAGGCCGTAGGACCTTGATCCGAGGGGAGGCCGGGGATGGCGACGCCGGGGCGCAGGAGCAGTACCTTCTCGCGGCTGCTGCGGCACGGTTTCACCGATCCGTCGGCCGCCGAGCGGCTTCTGGAGAGCGGCGAGCTGACGCCGGTGAGGAACGACCCGGTCCTGCTCGACGCACTCGGGGCGACAGCCGATCCGGACCTGGCGCTGCTCGGGCTCGTACGGCTCGTGGAGGCGCAGAAGGACCACGCGGGCCGGAGCGAGCTGCTGGACACGCTGATCGCGGCGAAGCCGCTGCGCGACCGGCTCCTCGGAGTGCTCGGCGCCTCCGCCGCGCTCGGCGACCATCTCGCCCGGCACCCGCTCGACTGGCAGGCGCTCGTGATGTACGAGCCGCAGGACCTGCACCCCGGGATCGCGGAGTTCGAGCTCGGCCTCGCCGAAGCCGCCGACCCGGTGTCCCTGCGCGTCGCCTACCGCCGCTGCCTGTTGTCCATCGCCGCACGCGACGTGTGCGGAACCACCGACCTCGCCGAGACCGCCGCCGAACTCGCGGACCTGGCGACCGCCACCCTGCGCGCCGCGCTCGCCATCGCCCGGGCCGCCGCCCCCGAGGACGCCGCCATGTGCCGTCTCGCGGTCATCGCGATGGGCAAGTGCGGGGGACAGGAGCTGAACTACGTCTCCGACGTCGACGTCATCTTCGTGGCGGAGGCCGTGGAGGGAGCCGACGAGGGCAAGGCCCTGCGGGCCGCGACCCGGCTCGCCTCCCACCTGATGCGGATCTGCTCCGAGACCACCGTCGAGGGTTCCATCTGGCCCGTCGACGCCAATCTGCGGCCGGAGGGCAGAAACGGCCCGCTGGTCCGTACGCTCTCCAGCCACCTCGCCTACTACCAGCGCTGGGCCAAGACCTGGGAGTTCCAGGCCCTGCTCAAGGCCCGGCCGGTCGCGGGGGACGTCGAACTCGGCGAGGAGTACGTCGCCACGCTCGCCCCCCTCGTCTGGCAGGCAGCCGAACGCGAGAACTTCGTCCCCGACGTCCAGAAGATGCGCCGCCGCGTCGTCGAGAACATCCCCGTGGCCGAGATCGAGCGTGAGCTGAAGCTCGGTCCCGGTGGCCTGCGGGATGTCGAATTCGCCGTACAGCTCCTGCAGTTGGTGCACGGCCGGGCCGATACGTCGCTACGGAGCCGGACCACGCTGGAAGCCCTGAAGGCACTGGCCGCGGGCGGCTACGTGGGGCGCTCCGACGCCGTACAGCTGGACGAGGCGTACAAGTTCCTGCGCCTGATGGAGCACCGCATCCAGCTCTACCGGCTGCGGCGTACGCATCTCGTGCCGGAGAGCGACGCCGATCTGCGCCGTATCGGCCGCTCGCTCGGCCTGCGCACCGACCCCGTCGCCGAGCTGAACCGCGAGTGGCGGCGGCACACCTCCGTCGTACGACGCCTGCACGAGAAGCTCTTCTACCGGCCGCTGCTCGACGCCGTGGCCCAACTCGCCCCCGGCGAGGCCCGATTGAGCGCGAACGCAGCCCGGGAGCGGCTGGTCGCTCTCGGCTACAAGGACCCGGCGTCCGCGCTGCGCCACCTGGAGGCGCTGGCGTCCGGGGTCAGCCGCAAGGCCGCGATCCAGCGGACGTTGCTGCCCGTGCTCCTTGGCTGGTTCGCGGACTCCGCCGACCCCGACGCGGGACTGCTCAACTTCCGCAAGGTGTCCGACGCCCTGGGCAAAACCCCCTGGTACCTGCGGCTGCTCCGGGACGAGGGAGCCGCCGCCGAGAACCTGGCCCGGGTCCTGTCCGCCGGACGGCTCGCGCCCGACCTGCTGATGCGGGCCCCGGAGGCGGTGGCACTGCTCGGCGACGGCGAAGGGGGCGGTCTCGGCCCCCGCGACCGTGCCCACCTGGAGCAGGAGATCCTCGCCGCCGTGGGGCGCGCCGACGGGGGAGAGGCCGCGGTCACCGCCGCGCGTGGGGTGCGGCGACGCGAGCTGTTCCGTACGGCCGCCGCCGACATCGTCCGCTCGTACGGCACGGAGGAGTCGCCCGCCGCGGCCGATCAGGGCGCGCTCGTCGATCTGGTCGGCGGTGCGGTGTCCGACCTGACGGCCGCGACCCTCGCCGGGACGCTGCGTGCCGTCGTGCGACAGGGCTGGGGGGACACGCTGCCGACCCGGTTCGCGGTGATAGGGATGGGCCGGTTCGGCGGACACGAGCTGGGTTACGGCTCTGACGCGGACGTGTTGTTCGTGCACGAACCGCGCGAGGGCGTGGCCGAGCAGGAGGCCTCGCGGGCCGCCCATGCCGTGGTGTCGGAGATGCGGCGGCTGCTGCAGATCCCGAGCTCCGACCCGCCGCTGCTGATCGACGCCGATCTGCGGCCGGAGGGGAAGTCGGGGCCGCTGGTGCGGACCCTGAACTCGTACGAGGCGTACTACCGGAGGTGGTCCCTGGGGTGGGAGTCCCAGGCCCTGCTGCGGGCCGAACCCGTCG
The DNA here is from genome assembly GCF_014647675.1 of Streptomyces flaveus. GTDB lineage: Bacteria > Actinomycetota > Actinomycetes > Streptomycetales > Streptomycetaceae > Streptomyces > Streptomyces flaveus. Next base: position 198,614 of record NZ_BMPQ01000003.1, read on the forward strand.
CCGGGGACGCGGACTTGGGGCAGCGGTTCATCGAACTGATCGACCCCCTGCGGTATCCCCCGGAGGGGCTCGGCGACGACGCCGTACGCGAGATCCGGCGGCTGAAGGCCCGGATGGAGTCCGAGCGCCTGCCCCGCGCCGCCGATCCCACCCTCCACACCAAGCTGGGGCGCGGCGGGCTGTCCGACGTGGAGTGGACGGTGCAGCTCCTCCAGCTCCAGCACGGCTGGGCGGAGCCGGGCCTGCGTACGACCCGTACGCGCGAGGCCCTGGCCGCCGCGTGCGCCGCCGGACTGATCTCCGCCGAGGACGCTTCGACACTGGACGAGGCGTGGGTGCTGGCCACTCGGGTGCGGAACGCGGTGATGCTGGTGCGGGGGCGGGCCGGGGACACGTTCCCGTCGGACGGGCGTGAGCTGGCGGCGGTGGGGCGGTATCTGGGGTTCGGTCCGGGGCATGTGGGCGACATGCTGGACGCGTACCGGCGTACGACGCGGCGGGCTCGGGGTGTGGTGGAGGAGCTGTTCTACGGGGGGTAGACGGGCTGAGAATCAGCCCGTCCGGGGGCGCCTCTGGGCACCCCCGGCGGTAGCCAACGGGCCCGAGTCCAGCTTCAGGGGCTCCCCGCCGCGCCTGTCGCGAGCAGCCCGTTGACCACGATCGCCGCCAGTGATTCCGCGGTGGCCGTGAGCTGTTCCGGCGAGGCGGGCATGGGCCTGCCCAGCCGCCGCGTCAAAGGCCCCTCCAGGATTCCCGAGACGGGAGGGATGACGACGAAGAACAGCATGTCCATCGGGATGGGCGCCATGCGTCCGGAGGCGACGAGCCGCTCGATGCTCGGCATCATGAGCTGCAGGGTGGGGGCGATGTAGCGCTCGTACAGGTAGTCCAGCCGCTCGGTGTCCCGGGACAGTTCATCGAGCATGATCCGCTCGATCCGCGATGTGTCCGCGGCGGTCCGGTAGAAGCCGGTGATGAGCTGCCGCAGTTGCTCGGCGTCGTCGAGCGAGGGATCCACCTGTGCCAGACGCGCCAGTGGCGCCTCCAGAGCGGAGTCCATCGCCGCGCGCCAGAAGGCCGCCTTGGACCCGTAGCGGTCGTTGATGAAGTTGTGGCTGACACCCAGGCGGCGGGCCAGCTCGCGTGCGGAAGCACGCTCGTAGCCCAGCTCCGCGAAGGCCTCAAGGCCTCGCTGCAGGATGCTTTCCTCCTCGGGCACCGCGGGGGTGCCCGCACCGGGGCGCCCCGGCCGTCGAGTGGATTCGGCTCTTGCTCCCACCGTTGCCTCCAAGACTGGTTGCTGACTTTTTGCTCATGTCCGCGTGACCTGCGTTGCCTGCGTCCCGACAGGCGCTCCGCGGCCCTCTCGTGAACCCATGAACAGCTTACTTGACACCTGTCAGAATCAGGCTAACCTGACAGGTGTCAGAAATCGACCCTGTGATGCAGGGAAGCGACTTGAGCAGCCGTTTCCCAGAACTGATCCGCGCGGATCGACACCCGAGCACGTCTCCCCCCTCACCCGGCGGCCGGACCGCCGTACCTGCTCGAAAGTGAGAACCCCATGGATGCGAAGCACACGCCCCGCAAGGCCCCTGAGCGCGTGGTCGACCTGGATGCGGCGCGCCGTCGGTACGGCACCAGGGCCGACCATGTGGTGACCCTGCTCACCGCCGGGGACCCGCTCGCCGATGCCGTCATCGCCGAACTGGACTTCTACGGCCCGCGGGCCCGGCGTGCCCTCGACGCGGGCCTCAGGCGCGGCCTGCCCAGCCTTGGCCGACAGCCCTCCGCGGCCATCGGCGCGCTGCTGAAGCACCTGGAGACCACCCCCACCTGGGTGGACCCGCTGCTGCTCCACAAGGGCGATGCCGTGAGCCTGTCCGTGCCCCCCATGTGGTTCGGGCTCTGCTCGATCACCGGCGCGCTCGCACACAGCTACGCCTCCCCGGCCACCGCACGACTGCTGGCCGCAACAGACAGGCCGGCGGACATGGCTGCCGCGCTCCGGCTCGCGGAGATGGGGGTGTGGGCGCGCCAGACCATACGGCCGGGAGGGCTGCTGCGCGGACGACCGGGGTACCTGGCCACGGTCGAGCTCCGGCTGGCCCATGCCCGTATGCGGGCCACGACCCTCACGGACTGGGACAGGGGCAGCTGGGGCCTGCCGATCGGCCAGCTCGACATGGCCCGCACCTGGCTCGGCTTCACCCTCATCGCCTTCCAGGCCCTCACAGCCGTCGGCATCGACATCACCGACGAGGAGGAGCGCAGCCTCTACCAGTACTGGTCGTACGTCGCTCATCTCCTGGGGCTCGACGAACGCCTTTACAAGGACGTGGTCGACCACGCCGGCGCCCGCCGACTGCAGGACCTGCTGGACGCCACGACGGACACCCCCGACGAGAACTCGACGGCACTGACCGCCGCCATGGTCGACGCACAGGCCCGCGCGATGGCCGGCGCGCCGGGCGCCGTGCTGTCCGAGGAGCAGCTGCGCCACCTCATCGACAGCGTGCTGCGGCGGGCCTTCGGCGAGGAGTGGGGAGACCGCCTGGGCATCCCCCATGTCCCCGCCGCCACCGATCTCATGCCGCTGATCGGCCAGCTCAATCGCCAGGCCCGCTACTGGCAGACCTACTCCTCGGCCTCGGCCCCCGAAGCCCGCCGCCGGGCTCTGGAGGAATCAGGGCCGGAACTGCGAACAGCCGCACATTCCTGTGACGCCTCTTGCCGTCGTACCGCGGGAGCCGTTCGCCCGGGCGCCTGGGCGGCCTGACTCTCCTTCCTGACGCGACGTCCTTCCGCGACCTTCCGCGATGTCCTTCCTGCGACACGCGACCGACGATGGCCGCCTCCGGGAAGGGAAGTCCCGCTTCCTCCGCGCCGCCTCACCTCGACCTCGCCGAGCAGTGACGGTCGGCGCCCCGGTCGCCTACCGCATCACCTGACGAGCTCCAACGACGCAGCCGTCCGACCCCGCACCACCGAACGTTCCCTCTCTTTGTCCCACTTCTTCTGGAGTTCTCGTCATGTCCCAAACCCCCGCGGACACGGCCGGCACGGCCACCGTGTCCACCCTCCCGTCCGCCGGCACACCGCCACCCCATCGCTGGTGGATCCTCGCCGTCATCGGCGTGGCCCAGCTCATGGTCGTCCTGGACGCGACGATCGTGAACATCGCCCTGCCCTCCGCGCAGAAGGACCTGGGCTTCTCCGACGGCGACCGGCAGTGGGTCGTCACCGCCTACGCCCTCGCCTTCGGCAGCCTGCTCCTGCTCGGCGGTCGTATAGGCGATCTGTTCGGCCGCAAGAAGACCTTCCTGGTCGGGCTGGTCGGCTTCGCCGGCGCCTCCGCCCTCGGTGGCGCCGCCACCAGCTTCGAGATGCTCATCGTCGCGCGGGCCGGGCAGGGCGTGTTCGGCGCGCTGCTCGCCCCGGCCGCGCTGGCCCTGCTGACCACGACCTTCACCGACGCCAAGGAACGCGCCAGGGCCTTCGGCGTCTACGGCGCCATCGCCGGCGCCGGCGGCGCCATCGGCCTGCTCCTGGGCGGCCTGCTCACCGAGTACGCCGACTGGCGCTGGACCCTCTACGTCAACCTCGTCTTCGCCGTCGTAGCCTTTATCGGCGGCCTGCTCCTGCTCCAGCGCACCACCCGCGACAAGAGCGCAACGCTCGACATCCCCGGCGCCCTCCTCGTCGGCGGCGGCCTGTTCGGTCTGGTCTACGGCTTCTCCAACGCCGAGAGCCACGACTGGAGCTCCCCGCAGACCTGGGGCTGGCTGGTCGCCGGAGCCGTCCTGCTCGCCGCGTTCACCTGGTGGCAGACCCGCTCCACCCACCCCCTGCTCCCCCTGAAGGTCCTGCTCGACCGCAACCGCGGCGCCTCCTTCCTCTCCGTACTGATCAGCGGCGCCGGCATGTTCGGTGTCTTCCTCTTCCTCACCTACTACCTGCAGCAGAGCCTGGGCTACACCCCCGTCGAGACCGGGCTCGCCTTCCTGCCCATGACCGCCACGCTCATGATCGGCGCCACCCTCGCCACCAGCGTGCTGACCCCCCGCCTCGGCCCCAAGCCGGTCGTACCGCTCGGCATGGGCCTGGCCGCCGCCGGCATGGTCTGGCTGACCGGCCTCGACCTGAACAGCAGCTACACCACCGGCGTCCTGCCGCCGATCCTGGTGGCGGGACTCGGCCTCGGCCTGGTGATCGCCCCGGCCATGAGCCTGGCCGTCGCCGGCGTGGACGCCGAGCACTCCGGTGTCGCCTCCGCCACCGTCAACGCCATGCAGCAGGTCGGCGGCTCGATCGGCACGGCCCTGCTCAACACCCTCGCCACCAGCGCCGCCGCCGACTACCTCGTGGGCAAGGACCCCAGGGACCCCGCCGTCCAGGCCCAGGCCGGCCTGGAGGCCTACTCCACCGCCTACTGGTGGTCGGCCGTCTTCTTCGCCGTCGGCCTGGTCGCCAGCGTGCTCTTCTACCGACGCGGTGTCCCCGCCGAGGACCCCGATGCGGCGCCCGTCGTCCACATGTGATCCGCAGCAGGGAGTTCCCTCAACGAGTCCTCGACGGCACTCGACCTCCACGGAGAACTCTCATGCCACGCACCCCGGGTGCCACGCTCCGCCATCGCCGCCAGCACCGGCGGCGATGGCGGAGCACTGTTCGAAGCTGCCGTCCTGCCCACTGTCCAGGCCGCACAACCCCCGGCTTCTGCCCCTCAGGCTCTGGTCGGCAGGAGCCGACGCTCCTGCCTGCGGGGCGGCGCCGGTACCAGTCGCGGCAGCGCGTACGGCAACGACCCGTACCAGACCCACGCCACCGCGAAGCCGAACGCCAGGCAGAGCAGGCCGCCCACCGCGTCCAGCCAGAAGTGGTTGGCCGTGGCGACGATGACCACCAGCGTGGCCGTGGGGTACAGGAGGCCGAGGACCCGTACCCAGGGGACGGAGGCGAGGGCGAAGATCGTCAGGCCGCACCAGACGGACCAGCCGATGTGCATGGAGGGCATCGCCGCGTACTGGTTCGACATGTTCTTCAGGTCGCCGGAGGCCATGGAGCCCCAGGTCTGGTGGACGACGACCGTGTCGATGAAGTCGTTGCCGTTCATCAGGCGGGGCGGCGCGAGCGGATACAGGTAGTAGCCGACGAGGGCGACACCCGTGGTCGCGAACAGCACCATGCGGGTCGCCGCGTAACGGCCGGGATGGCTACGGAAAAGCCACACCAGGACACCGAGCGTGACGATGAAATGCAGTGTCGCGTAGTAGTAGTTCATGCCGACGATCAGCCAAGTCACCGAATTCACGGCGTGGTTGACGCTCTCCTCGACGGCGATCCCGAGGTGGTGCTCCGCCTTCCAGATCCAGTCGGCGTTCCGCAGCGCCTGAGCCTTCTGCTCCGGAACGGCGTTGCGGACGAGCGAGTACGTCCAGTAACTCACCGCGATCAGAAGGATCTCGAACCAGAGGCGAGGGCGACGAGGCCTACGCAACCGGCGCAGGAAATCCTGGCCCGCGCGGCCCTCGACCTCGTCCGCGACGGGCGCCGGACCGGCCTGCTGAAGGCCTTCCGTAGCCGTCACCGTCGTCTCACCCATAGGGGAAGAGTCTGCCAGAGAATCCGTCTCCCACCGATCATCCGCCGGTCGGGTCCTGGTCGCACGTTCTACGCCTGAGGGACCTGTGGAAGCGGCGTTTTCTACTGCCTAAGGACGATTGCGATCCCCAGGGGACGAAGCGGTCGAACCCCGTACAACCAGCTCCGGCATGAACACGAACTCACTGTGGGGAGCGGGTGTTCCGCCGATCTCCTCCAGCAGCGTCCGCACGGCCGCCTGCCCCATGGCAGGCACCGGCTTGCGGATCGTCGTGAGCGGCGGGTCGGTGAACGCAACGAGCGGGGAGTCGTCGAAGCCGACCACCGAGACGTCCCGCGGAACCTCCAGGCCACGCTGGCGCGCCGCACGGATCGCACCGAGCGCCATCATGTCGCTCGCGCAGACGACGGCCGTGCACCCGCGGTCGATCAGTGCGGTGGCCGCGGCCTGGCCGCCCTCCAGGGTGTAGAGCGAGTGCTGCACCAGGCGCTGCTCGACGTCGTCCGCACTCAGGCCCAGCAGGTCCTGCATCGTACGCACGAAGCCCTCGATCTTCCGCTGTACGGGCACGAACCGCTTCGGGCCCAGGGCGAGCCCGATGTTCGTGTGACCCAGCGAGACGAGGTGGGTGACGGCGAGGGTCATCGCCGCGCGGTCGTCCGGCGAGATGAACGGGGCTTGGACCTTCGGCGAGAAGCCGTCGACGAGCACGAAGGGGACGCCCTGGCCGCGCAGCTTCTCGTAGCGCTGCATGTCCGCGGAGGTGTCGGCGTGCAGGCCCGAGACGAAGATGATCCCGGCGACGCTCCGGTCGACGAGCATCTCCGTCAGCTCGTCCTCGGTGGAGCCGCCCGGAGTCTGGGTCGCGAGCACCGGGGTGTAGCCCTGCCGGGTCAGGGCCTGGCCGATGACCTGGGCGAGCGCCGGGAATATCGGGTTCTCCAGCTCCGGCGTGATCAGGCCGACCAGTCCCTCGCTGCGCTGCCGCAGCCGTACCGGGCGTTCGTAGCCGAGGACGTCCAGTGCGGCCAGTACGGACTGGCGGGTGGTGGCGGCGACGCCCGGCTTCCCGTTCAGGACGCGGCTGACGGTCGCTTCGCTCACCCCCGCCTGGGCTGCGATGTCGGCAAGCCGTGTGGTCACAGGGGTGGACTGTACCGGCCGGGTGTCGCCCTGCTCACCGATCCGGCGTGGTGGGCGGCCTGCCGGCCGGCCCGGTCCGGGCTGCTGGGTCATCGCGCTCCCTCATGGAAGTGGTGGCAAGAGCTTGCAGAGTCTTGCATAAGCAGTCCTGGCTGCTCTACGCCCGTGAGTAAGCGTCTCACGACGGTCGCTCCAGGGTCACGCCCGGATAACTTCGAAGATCTCTTGCGGTTTTTTGCTGCAAGGACTTTCGCAACTCTTGCAGCGCTGTTACGTTCAGCGTCGCCCGGCGGCGGCAGCGACGCAGTCCGCAGGCCGGCAGCGAGCGGCGGACGGGGCCGCTCTCCGGCCAACGGGCTTTCACCCTCAAGGAGAACTCATGCGGCGTGGCATAGCGGCCACCGCGCTGGCGGCGTCCCTCGCCCTCACGGCGACGGCCTGCGGCGGCAGTGACAGCGGCAGCGACGAGTCGGACGGCCCTGTCACCATCACCTGGTGGGACACCTCCAACGCCACCAATGAGGCACCCACGTACCAGGCCCTGGTCAAGGAGTTCGAGAAGGCCAACCCTGACATCAAGGTCGACTACGTCAACGTGCCCTTCGACCAGGCGCAGAACAAGTTCGACACCGCCGCCGGAGCCAAGGGCGCCCCGGACGTCCTGCGCTCCGAGGTCGGCTGGACCCCCGCCTTCGCCAAGAAGGGCTTCTTCCTGCCGCTGGACGGCACCGAGGCCCTCGCGGACCAGGACAAGTTCCAGTCCAGCCTGATCGAGCAGGCCAAGTACGACGGCAAGACGTACGGCGTCCCCCTGGTCACCGACACGCTCGCGCTGGTCTACAACAAGGACCTCTTCAAGCAGGCCGGCATCAGCAAGCCGCCCGCCACCTGGGACGACCTGAAGAAGGCCGCCGCCACCATCAAGGACAAGACCGGCGTCGACGGCTACTGGGGCTCCACCCAGGCCTACTACGCGCAGTCCTTCCTCTACGGCGAGGGCGCCGACACGGTCGACGCCGACGCCAAGAAGATCACCGTGAAGTCGCCCGCCGCGGTCAAGGGCTACGAGACCTGGGAGAGCCTCTTCGACGGCAAGGGCCTGCACAAGGCCGACACCACCGCCGACGCGTACGCCCATATCCAGGAGGCGTTCGTCAGCGGCAAGGTCGCCTCGATCGTCCAGGGCCCCTGGGAGATCACGAACTTCTACAAGGGCTCGGCCTTCAAGGACAAGGCCAACCTCGGCATCGCCACCGTCCCGGCCGGCTCCACCGGCAAGGCGGGCGCCCCGACCGGCGGCCACAACCTCTCCGTGTACGCCGGCTCGGACAAGGCGCACCAGGAGGCCTCGCTGAAGTTCCTGAAGTTCATGACCTCCGCGAAGTCCCAGGAGACGATCGCCCTCAAGAACTCCACGCTGCCGACCCGCGACGACGCCTACACCGCCGAGGTCAAGGCCGACCCGGGCATCGCCGGCTACCAGGCCGTGCTCCCCGCCGCCCAGCCGCGCCCGGCGCTGCCCGAGTACAGCTCGCTGTGGACTCCGCTCGACACCGAGCTCAACGAGGTCGCCGGCGGCAAGAAGTCCCTCGACGAGGGCCTGAGCAGCGCTCAGACCGCGATCGAGAAGCTGGTCCCGGACTTCAGCAAGTGACTCCGCGTGGCCGTCGGGTCCTCCTGATCTCGGGGGAGGGACCCGGCGGCCACCGGCCTGCGTGCCCTGCCCCTGATCTCCCAAAGGTGTCGAAACCATGACAGTCGCCATCGACCGCGCGACCGGCAAGCGCCGCGGTGAGCGAGCGCCGCGCCCCGGGCCACTGAGGCGCCTCAGGCACAGCTTCCAGAAGTACTGGTACGCGTACGCCATGATCACGCCCGTGGTCATCGTGCTCGGCGTCCTCGTGCTCTACCCCCTGGGGTACGGCCTCTACCTGTCGCTCACCGACGCCACCAGCGACAACACGGCCCGCACGATCGGCGTCAACGAGATCGAGGCGACGTACAAGTTCATCGGCCTCGACAACTACGCCGACCTCCTGTGGGGCGAGACCGCGTACGACCGCTTCTGGTCGCACTTCGTCTGGACGATCGTCTGGACGGCCGCCTGCGTCGCCCTGCACTACTCCATCGGCCTCGGCCTCGCGCTGCTCCTCAACCAGAAGATGCGCGGACGGACGCTCTACCGGCTCATCCTGGTCCTGCCGTGGGCCGTGCCCACCTTCGTCACCGTCTTCGGCTGGCGCTTCATGCTCGCCGACAGCGGCGTCATCAACTCGGCCCTCGACGCGCTCCACCTACCGACGCCGCTGTGGCTGGAGGACACCTTCTGGCAGCGGTTCGCCGCGATCATGGTCAACACCTGGTGCGGGGTGCCGTTCATGATGGTCTCGCTGCTCGGCGGACTGCAGTCGATCGACTCGTCGTTGTACGAGGCCGCCGAGATGGACGGCGCGAGCGCCTGGCAGCGGTTCCGGTACGTCACCCTGCCGGGCCTGCGGTCCGTCAGCTCCACCGTCGTACTCCTCGGCGTCATCTGGACCTTCAACCAGTTCGCCATCATCTTCCTGCTGTTCGGCAACACCGCCCCGGACGTCGACATCCTCGTGACCTGGGCGTACCACCTGGGCTTCGGCCAGCAACCGCGCGACTACGCGCAGTCGGCGGCGTACGGCATCCTGCTCCTCTCCATCCTGATCGTCTTCACCTCCGGCTACCGCCGCTGGCTGAACCGCAACGATCCGCAGCTCGCGATCTGAGGCAGGAGTCCCCATGAGCACCTCGATGAGCACCTCGACCCTTCCGACCACCTCCGCTGCGGATCAGACCCCGGACGCGGTTCGGCCGCGCAAGGCCCGCCGCCGCGGCGAGCGTGGCCCCGGCGCCTCCCTCGCCGCGCACGGCATCCTGATCGTCGCGAGCCTGATCGCGCTCTTCCCGATCGCCTGGCTGTTCTTCCTGTCCCTCGGCCCGGACAAGGACGACTACCTTCACCCCGGGCGCATCTTCGGGAAGATGACCTTCGACAACTACCTCTTCGTGCTCCAGGAGACTAAGTTCTTCGACTGGCTGACGAGCACGCTCGTCGTCTCACTCGGTACGACACTCATCGGCGTGCTGGTCGCCGCGACGACCGGTTACGCGGTCTCGCGGATGCGCTTCCCGGGCTACAGGAAGTTCATGTGGGTGCTGCTGGTCACCCAGATGTTCCCGATCGCCGTACTGATCGTGCCCATGTACCAGATTCTGTCGGAACTCCAGCTGATCGACAGTTACCTTGGCCTGGTCCTCGTCTACTGCTCGACGGCCGTGCCGTACTGCGCCTGGCTGCTCAAGGGCTACTTCGACACGATCCCGTTCGAGATCGACGAGGCGGGACGCGTCGACGGGCTGAACCCCTTCGGCACGTTCGCGCGGCTGATCCTGCCGCTGGCCAAACCGGGCCTGGCGGTCGCCGCGTTCTACAGCTTCATCACCGCGTTCGGAGAGGTCGCCTTCGCCTCGACGTTCATGCTGTCCGACACGAAGTACACCTTCGCCGTCGGTCTGCAGAGCTTCATCAGCGAGCATGACGCACAGCGGCACTACATGGCCGCGACGGCCGTGCTGATCGCCGTGCCGGTCTCCGCGTTCTTCTACCTTGTGCAGAAGAACCTGGTGACGGGCCTCACCGCGGGCGGCACGAAGGGCTGACCGTCCCTGCCGTACGGCTCCCGCGCGCACACCGCGCGGGTGGGGG
>NZ_BMPQ01000003.1:209120-249931 GCF_014647675.1 Streptomyces flaveus
CACAGCCGTACCCCGGCAAGCCTCGAGATTTCCGTAAAACGCCGAAAACCTGCAAGCGCCACAATTCCCTAGAACCGTGAATCCATGGACCCGCCGATCCGTAGCCCCAACAACAGACCTTCGTGAACCGAACTCCGTGAACCGATCCCAGTCACGCATCAAGGACGCCATGAGCCAGCACTTCACCGACCCGGCCCCGGCCCCCGCTTCGACGTCGGCTCTCGCCACCGTCGCCAGACACCGCGACTGGTGGCGGGACGCGGTGATCTACCAGGTCTATCCGCGCAGCTTCGCCGACAGCAACGGCGACGGCATGGGCGACCTGGAGGGCGTACGTTCCCGACTCCCGTATCTGCGAGACCTCGGCGTCGACGCCGTGTGGCTCAGCCCCTTCTACGCCTCGCCGCAGGCCGACGCCGGCTACGACGTCGCGGACTACCGGGCCGTCGACCCCATGTTCGGCAACCTGCTCGACGCGGACGCGCTGATCCGCGACGCTCACGGGCTGGGCCTGAGGATCATCGTCGACCTGGTGCCCAACCACTCCTCCGACCAGCACGAGTGGTTCAAGCGGGCGCTCGCCGAGGGGCCGGGCTCCCCGCTGCGGGACCGCTACCACTTCCGCCCCGGCAAGGGCGCGAGCGGTGAACTCCCGCCCAACGACTGGGAGTCCATCTTCGGCGGACCCGCCTGGACCCGGGTCACCGAGCCGGACGGCACGCCCGGCGAGTGGTACCTACACCTCTTCGCGCCCGAGCAGCCCGACTTCAACTGGGACCACCCGGCCGTCGGCGACGAGTTCCGCTCGATCCTGCGGTTCTGGCTCGACATGGGCGTCGACGGCTTCCGTATCGACGTCGCCCATGGGCTGGTGAAGGCCGAGGGGCTGCCGGACCTGGGCACGCGCGAGCAGGTGAAGCTGCTGAGCAACGATGTCATGCCGTTCTTCGACCAGGACGGCGTGCACGCCATCTACCGGCAGTGGCGCACGGTCCTCGACGAGTACGCGGGCGCCCGCATCTTCGTCGCCGAGGCGTGGACACCGACCATCGAACGCACGGCCAACTACGTACGCTCCGACGAGCTGCACCAGGCCTTCAACTTCCAGTATCTGAGCACCCATTGGGACGCGGCCGAGCTGCGCGCCTGCATCGACCGCACCCTCGACGCGATGCGCCCGGTGGGCGCCCCGGCCACCTGGGTGCTGTCCAACCACGACGTGACCCGGCACGCGACCCGGTTCGCCAACCCGGCCGGCCTCGGCACCCAGATCCGTACCGCCGGAGACCGCGAACTCGGCCTGCGCCGGGCGCGGGCGGCGACCCTGCTGATGCTGGCGCTGCCCGGATCGGCGTACATCTACCAGGGCGAGGAACTGGGCCTGCCGGACGTCGTCGACCTGGCGGACGAGGTGCGCCAGGACCCCGCGTACTTCCGGGGCGAGGGCCAGGACGGCTTCCGCGACGGCTGCCGGGTGCCGATCCCGTGGACGCGTACGGGATCGTCGTACGGCTTCGGCGCCGGCGGCAGTTGGCTGCCGCAGCCCGCCGAGTGGGCCGAGCTGAGCATCGAGGCGCAGACCGGGGCCGAGGGCTCCACCCTGGAGCTGTACCGCTCGGCGATCGCCGTACGGCGCGAGCAGCCCGACCTCGGCGCCGGCGACCGCGTCGAGTGGCTGCAGGCACCCGAGGGCGTCCTCGCCTTCCGCCGCGGGGAGTTCGCCTGCACGGCGAACACCGGGAGCGACGCGGTGACCGTCCCGGCGTACGGCCGAGTCCTGCTCGCCAGCGGCGAGGTGACGGTCACGGACGAGGGGGAGGCGAAGGTGCCGGGGGATACGACGGTTTGGTGGACGACGGGCTGACAGCTCGCTCTCCGGGGCCCGCCGCCCGAACCAGGCAGCGGGCCCTGAAGGTCAACCGCAAGCCATTGCGATCTCCGGACCGCGAGGGCGGGCCTCAGTGGGCGACGGGCGGCGCAACCCGCTTGTATAGGTGGACTTATAAGAAGTGCACCTATACAAGAGGACGACGGCGGTTCCGGCTTACGCGACCGGCACTCCGTCCCGGAGGTACCGTGCCCGGCCGCCGGCGAGGGCATCCAGCGCGGCGGCGAAGCGGCGGCCGATACGGGCTCCGAGCATCCGAGGTGCCTGTGCCGGCGCAACAAAGGCGACCTCGGACAACTCTCCGTCTCGAGGCCTCAGTTGGTCGGCCTGCTCTTGGCTGATGGTGCCGCCGTCGAAGATGAACGCGAGTTGGTCATCCCAGGGGCCGTGCGGCGCCACCCAGTCCACCACCAGTAGCCCGTGCAGGGTCACACCCTCAGACCGAGTTCTTCCATCAGCTCCCGCTCGACCGTCCGCTCCGGCGGCTCGCTCCCCTCCGCCATTCCTCCGGGCATGTCCCAGTCCGGCTTATAGGTGGGGTTCACCAGCAGCACCCGCCCGGCCGGATCACGCAACAGCACGTCAACGGCGACCCGCTTACGGGCCTGCTTGGCGTTGCCCTCCGCAAGGTAGGCGTTCCAGGCCTCCGGGTCTGCGGGGGTGGGGGTATCTGCGGTGCGCCTCATTCGGGGGTGCCTCCCGGTGATGTCGGGATGATGTTGGCCAGCAGGAGCATTCTGGCGCGTCGTGCGTCGTCAAAGCGCACCAGGTACTCACGCACCGGCCCGTACGCCTTGTGCCGCTCCAGCAGGTGCCGGAGGCCGTCGAGTTGGCGTACCACGCGGATGGAACCGAGCGTGGGGCTGGTGCTGAGCAGGTCGTGACCGACGCTCACGGCGGCGTCCAGGTCGCCGCGCCGTACGTGGATGTCCACCAGCGTGATCCTGCTCAAGGCCAGAGAGCGGGTGCGGCCCGCCTCCCGCAGGATCATGGCCTCTTCCGCATGGCTGCTGCTCGCGGCGATGTGCGCCGCCAAGGGCAAGTCATCAGAGGCACGGGCGAGGGGGAGTGCGCCGAACGCTGCTTTCTTCGGCGGCGTCTTGGGCCAGGGGCTCCGCGTCGGCATCGCCTGTGTTGGGGAGGGTTCTCGGTATCCAGCGCAGGGCGAGGATGCCAAGTGCGCCATGGAGGATGCCGGCGGTGATGGCAGCGGCGTGCAGACCGTTGACGAAGGCGGTCTTCGCGTTGCCCATCACCGCGGGTGCGAGGTCTGGGATCTGGAGTGTCTCGTCGAGGGTGTCGGCGAGGTCTGGTCCATGGAGCCTGAAGATCAGGGCGGCGAGCGAGCCGAGGAGTGCGATGCCGAGGGCGTTGCCGATCTCGTTGCTGGTTTCGGCGATCGCGGCTGCGGATCCGGCGCGTTCTGTGGGAACCGCGGCGACGGCGGTGTCGGCGACAACACTGAAGGAGATGCCGTAGCCGATACCGGCGATGACCGTAGATGCGATGTACCAACCGATCCCGCCGGAGACGCCGGTGGGCAACAGCAGGAGCAGACCTGTGGCGACGCAGAAGTGGCAGGTGATGAGCGCTGCTCGTTTGCCGATACGCCCGACCAGTGCCGGTGTGACGATGCAGGTGACGGTGAGCACAGCGGCGCCTGGGAGCGCGAGGAGAGCTGCGTGCAGGACGGACAGTCCAAGGACGGATTGGAGGTAGATGCCGGCGAGGTATGCGGCTGCCGACCATGCGGCCAGAGGCAAAAGTCCCGTGATGATCGCGATCGTGAACACCCGGTCGCGGAACAGACGGAAGTCGATCAGCGGGTGCTCGAGGCGGCGCTGCCGCCGGGCGAACCACCCCAGAATGATGATGCCGGCGACCCCTGTGACCGCTGGCGTTGCAGTCAGCCCCTTCGCGACAGCGTGCTTGATCGCGTAGACGGTCAGCAGGAGGCCCGCAGCGGAGAGCAGGACACTCAAGGCGTCGACGCGACCGGGCCGGGTGGCGCGTACCTCACGGAGCAGGATCGGGGCAAGAATCAGGAACAGCAGGACGACGGGGAGATTGATCAGGAAGACCGATCCCCACCAGAACCTGCTCAGCAGCTGTCCGCCGACGACCGGACCGATCGCGAACCCGGCTGCGAAGGCGGCTGCGAAGATCCCGATCGCCTGCGCTCGTCGGCGTGGGTCGGTGAACAGTTCGCTGAGTACCGCCAGCGCCGACGGCAGCAGCGTGGCACCGGCCACGCCCATCAGCGCCCGGAAGACGACCAGCAGTTCCGGGCTCGTCGCGAACGCCGCTCCTGCCGAGCCGACACCGAACACCGCCGCGCCGATCACCAGCAGTTTCAGTCGGCCGTACCGGTCGCCGATGCTGCCGAACGCGATGAGTAACGACCCGACCGCGAATCCGTAGATGTCCAGGATCCACAAGGCCTCGTCGGCAGTCGGTGACAGAGCCTCGGTGACCTTGGGCATCGCCAGGAACAGGACCGACCCGTCCATCGCCACCAGCAGTACCGGGCCGAGTATCACCAGCAGACCGAGCCACGCCCGCAGATCGGGCGAGTGAGAAACGCGCTGTTCATCCATGCCCCGACGGTGCGACGCCGTCCACTCGGCAACCAGACCCGCGTCATGGGTACACCTCGTAGGGACACCCGGACAGGAACCTTGCCGCCTACGCTCGGAGCCATGGAGCTCGAGAGCCTCGGGGCGTATCTCAAGACCCGCCGCGACCGGATCACCCCCGTCGACGTTGGACTGCGCACCTACGGCACCACCCGCCGCGTACCGGGCCTGCGCCGCGAGGAACTCGCCCAACTCGCCGGTGTGAGCGCCGGCTACTACACCAGGTTGGAACAAGATCAGGCCGGTACTGCCTCCCAACAGGTCCTCGATGCGCTCGCCCGCGTGCTCCAGCTGGATCCGGCCGAGACAGCCCACCTGCACAACCTCGCCCGTCAGCCCGCCACACCACGCCTGGTCCGTCCTCGCCCTGAAAGGCCGCACCCACGAGTACTGGCGCTCCTGGCGTCCCTGGGTGAGACCACGCCGGCTGTCGTGCTCGGCCGCCGCGGCGACGTGCTGGCCTGGAACTGCACCGGACAGGCCCTCGTCGCAGAACACGTCGACTTCGACGCGCCCCACGAACTCGCGCGACGGCCGTCCATCCCCCGGATGTTCTTCCTTGACCCGCTCACCCGCGACTTGCACCGGAACTGGGACGAACTCGCGCGAATCCATGTCGCTTACCTGCGGCTCACCGCGGGCCGGTATCCCACCGACGCCCGGTTGGCGGAACTGATCGGCGAACTCGCCATGCACAGCAGGGACTTCGCCGCGCTTTGGGCTACAGGCGATGTCGCAGACTGCACGGTGGGCACCATGCGCCTGCAACACCCGACCGTCGGAGGGGTCGACGTCGATTACCAGGTGTGGCTCCAGCCCGACAGTCCCGACCACCGGCTCGAGATCTACACACCCAACGACACCGCCTCGGCCGACGCGCTACGACTGTTGTCCAACCAAGCCGCTGATCGGCAGGAAGCCGAGGTCGCCTACTCGCGCGTCGCACCCTCCGGCCACAACACGTGTACCGGGACCCCGTTCCGCTGGGCGTAGGACACCACGTCAGCCGTGCCGCCGTATCCCCACGCCGGTTTTCCGTCCCATACAGCGAACAGTTCGTCGGCCAGGCCGACGAGGATCTCACTGCCTGCCATATGCGCTTGAGAGTCTGAAGCCGTCATGCCGGTGTGGTGCACTTCTGCCGCCCGGCGCACCAACTCGTCATAGACCGGCCAGTGGCTTTCCGGCAGGCCCTCGCGGTATTGCTCGGCGGGTACGACGACTTCGAGGCTTCCCCCGTGCTCGAGTACCGCTTCGGCGAACCACGCATCCGGACCGTCGGCGATGCACGAGATCCCGACCAACTCGGTTGCGTCGAACTCGCGAATGGCCTCTGCGAGAAGCTGCCGAACCCGCTGCTCGACCTCTCGGCTCAGCCCGCGGTGTCCGGTGATCCCGACGCGCATGGACGCTTCCTCCCACAGCTACAGGTAGACGCCGTGAAGGCGTTCATCGAAGTCGCGCACCACCTTGGGCGGCGACGTCAGCGACAGCGACCGGCGCACCGCGCGTGAGCGCTCCACGATCCGGCCAGAACGGTACTGGAGGCCTGTGTCCAGTGCCCTGGACGCCAGGGCGAACGCGGCCTCGATTCTTCCGGCCGCAAGATGGCCGGCGGCCAAGTCCAGGACGACCAACGCCCGTTGTTTCGCGTGTCCGGAAGCCAGCGCTTCGACGTCATCGCCGAGTACCCATTCCGCGAGGCCGAGACGGGCACCACAGGTGACGCGGCAGGCGGCCACCTTGTTCGCGTCGAAATGGAAGACCCACGGCCACGGTGGCGGCTCTTCATGCGCGATTTTCTCCGCCACTGCCCTGCTCCGCGTCAGCGCGCGGTCAGCGGCACGCCGGTCACCGATCGCTGCGTGAGCGAGCGCGTCAACGGAGCACATCCATGCATCAGCCACTGCCGGGCGTTGCTCGCCCAGGTACCGTAGTGCACTCCGCGCGAGGTTGAGCGCCTGCGCACCATTCCCGGCGTGCGCCTCGAACTGCGCGAGGCTGCCGGCCTGATACGCCGCAAGCAGCGGATCTTGTGCGGAGCGTGCCGCCCGGATCGCCGAGCCATACCAAGATCGCGCCGACCCAAGGTCGCCCAGGTCCGACCTCCCGGAGAGGAAGACGGGATGAACGACAAGGAGTTGAGGGCACGGCTCGTCGAACGGCTGACGGACAGCGGGCATCTGCGTACCGAGCCTTGGCGAGCGGCGGTGTCTGCGGTTCCGCGCCATGAGTTCCTTCGCGGGGGCTTCTTCCAGCAGGTCGACGGTTCCACGCCCACGGCTTGGGCTCCGGTCATGCCGGACGATCCGCGGTGGCTGGAGAGGTGTTACCGGGACTCTTGCGGAAAGCCCCGGCGTTCACGCCGGGGATGAATGCGTCTTGAGATTGCTCTGACGTGCGCGTTAGAGCGGACGTTGTTGCTGCTCGATGTACTGACGGACGATCGCCAACGGCGCCCCGCCGCACGATGCGGAGAAATATGAGGGCGACCACAGGTGCCCGTGCAGGATGGCGCCGTTGATCCGGCCGGTGAACTCCTGCCGTATCCGGCGGGCGGAGACACCCTTGAGGCTGTTGACCAGCTTCGAGACGGCCACCTTGGGCGGGTAGTGCACCAACAGGTGGACGTGATCGCGTTCGCCGTTGAACTCCTTCAGCTCCGCTCCGAAGTCCTCGCACACCTTGCGCATGACCTCTTCGCAGCGTGTCAGCATCTCGTCATTGAAGACTCCACGCCGGTACTTCGTCACAAAGACCAAGTGCACATGCATCGCCGAAACAACGTGCCTGCCACGCCTGTAGTCGTCCTGCTCATCCATGAGACCAATCGTAGTAGGATCTTGGCCGTGCAGCTCCGCTACAACTACCGGGCCTACCCGGACGCCACCCAACGCCGTGCGCTGGCGAGCGCGTTCGGGTGCGCCCGCGTGGTGTGGAACGACTGCCTGCGCGACCGCAAGGAAGCGCACGCGGCGGGGCTGCCGTATGTGAAGTCGGCCGAGCTGTCCCGACTTCGCATCACCCAGGCCAAGCGCACCGAGGAACGGGCCTGGCTCGTCGACGTGTCGGCGGTCGTCCTGCAACAGTCCCTGCGGGACCTGGACACCGCCTACAAGAACTTCTTCGACTCGATTCTGGGCAAGCGGCAGGGCCGCAAGGTCGGCCCTCCCCGCTACAAGTCGAAGAAGGACACCCGGCAGTCGATCCGCCTCAACACCAACGCCTTCTCCCTGAAGGAGAACGGCACCGTATACGTGGCCAAGGTCGGCAACCTCAAGGTCAAGTGGTCCCGCAGGCTGCCGGCCGCGCCCACCTCCCTGACCGTCACCAAAGACAACTGCGGCCGGTACTTCCTCAGCTTCGTCGTGGACACCGAGCCGGACACCCTCCCCGAGGTGGAGGCAGAGGCAGGTATCGACCTCGGCCTGTCCGCCTTCGCGGTCCTGTCCGACGGCCGGAAGATCGACAGCCCCCGCTTCCTGCGCCGGGCCGAGAAGAAACTCAGGCGCCTTCAGCGGGAGCTGTCCCGCAAGGTCAAGGGATCGAAGAACCGGGCCAAGGCCCGTCTCAAGGTCGCACGCCAGCACGCCAAGGCGGCGGACCGGCGCCGGGACTGGCACCACAAGGCATCCACACAGATCATTCGCGACAACCAAGCGGTGTACGTGGAAGACCTCGCGGTGTCCGGCCTCGGCCGTACCCGGCTCGCCAAGTCCGTGCACGACGCGGGATGGTCCGCGTTCGTCGGCATGCTGGAGTACAAGGCGGCTCTGCACGGCCGCACCTTCGCCAAGGTGGACCGTGCTTTCCCGTCCTCTCAGGTCTGTTCGGCCTGCGGATTTCGGGACGGCCCCAAACCCCTGCATGTCCGGGAGTGGACGTGCGGGGCCTGTGGCACCGTGCACGACCGCGACCACAACGCAGCACGTAACGTCCTCTTCGAGGGACGCCGTATCGTCGCCGCCGGACGGGCGGAGACGCTAAACGCCTCGTGGAGCGCCGGTAAGACCAGGACGAAAGTCCCGGCACAGCGCGGTGAAGCAGGAAGCCCCCGGAAGGGCCCGACGGCCCAGGCCGGAATCCCTGGACTTTAGGCCAGGGAGCACGTCAATTCGTGGTGGAGCCGGGGCGTTGGCGGTAGTCGTCGACGATGGCTCGTTTCAGGATGGCGGTCTCCTCCAGGACCGTGCCCTTCTTGCCCGTCCGACTGTCCTTCGTCAGGTAGGTGCGTTCGCCGAGGTAGGTGAGGGTGTCACGGTCGAAGATCCACTCGGTGGCCCACGACACCCGCTTGTCGACGCGGATGATGCCGACCCCGTGCCGGCCCGCCGGATCCACCGCGTCCTCGACCCGCTCGACCCCGGGGATCTTCGCCGCGGCTCCGTACAGCGCGGCGGCGGTCCGCGGGGGCATGACCGATGTGTTCAGCAGTTCGCCGATCTTGTCGAAGACGGCCTGTGCCTTCTCCTCGCCCTTCACCGTCTTCGTCAGGCGGTAGAGCTCGTCGAGCAGTTCGTCCGGGTCGGTGGGCAGGGACGCCAGCCACTGGTACGTGGGGCGGTCGACGCCCGCCGGGGTGCCGGGCGAACCCGGCGGCAGCAGCTCCCTGAGCGGGACGTAGTCACCGTTCTCGTAGAACTCGGCCAGTTTCCTCACCGGGCCCGGCTCCTGCGACCACCACGCCTCCCGCTCGCTCAGTCGCCCCGGCTCGCACGAGCCGTCCTCCTGGCACTCCGCTCCGGCGTCCAGGCTCCTGACGTAGACCAGCTGGTCGTCGCGTACGGGCGTGGCCTCCGTCTTCGCGGCGACCTCGGCGATGCGGTCGAGCAGGACCACGGCGCTGTCGCCGCCGGACTCTTCGACGCCGTAGCCGGAATCCATGGTGGTGACGAGGCCGACGGTCAGCGCCCCGGCCAGCGCCAGGGCCGCGGCGGGCATCCACAGCGCCGGGCGCGGCAGCCGGAGGCGGGGCTGCCTCGTCTGCGGGGTGTCTCCGGAGGCCTGGCCGGAGGACGTACGGCTGTGGTCGTCGTCGATGAGCTGCATCAAACGGTCCTTGTGGTGGGAGTGGCGACCAGAAGGGAGGTCCCGTTCGGGTGGGGGCGGGAGCAGACGGGGCAGCTCCTCGCGCGCCTCTTCCTCACGCTCGACCCGGATGGGCCTCGGCCCGGAGCCGGCGGCGTTCATCGGGATCCCTCCTGAATCTCCTGGAACGGAACGGCCGTCAACGCGGCCTCACCAGGTAGCTCTCCGCGACGGCGCAGCGGTTCCGTATTGTTTGCGCGGGTTTCCTTGTTTCCTCGGGTTTCCGGCTTTTCTTCCCGCAGCTGCTGATCAGTCAGTTTCCACAGCCTCGCCCGCGCCCTGGACAGCCGTGAGCGCACGGTTCCCACCGGGACGCCCAGGGCCTCGGCCGCCTGTGCGTAGTCCAGGCCGGACCACACGCACAGCGCCAGGACCTCCCGCTCCCCGCGCCGCAGACGGTCGTACACCTGTCGTACGGCGGCCAGCCGGCGGGCGTCGTCGAGGCGGCCGGCGGTCTCGTCGGCGAAGTCCGCCACCGGGTCCGGTGCGGGGCGGCGGGCCAGGAAGGCCAGACGGCGGCCGAGGCCCCGGTTGGCGTTCCGGGACTTGTTCGTCGCCATGCCCAGCAGCCAGGGCTTCACCGTGCCGCCTTCCGGCTCCAGTTGTTCCCGGGTGCGCCAGGCATCGAGGAAGGTGTCCGCCATCACCTCCTCGGCGGTCGACCAGTCGCCGGTCAGCCGGAAGGCATGGTTGTAGACGGTGCGCGCGTACTCCTCGTAGATCTCCGCGAAGGCCTCGCGGTCACCCGCCCGTATACGCGCGCGCAAGCGGTCACTCATGTCCTATGCACCTCATACACCTCACACCCGTGACTCTCCGCCGGGTGCGGGTGGTTCCGGTGACCTGCGCCACAGACACTCAGGGCTACCCGTGCACCTTCGGCCAGGTGATTCACCCGGACCAGACCCTCGAACCGGAACCACGCATGGCGCCCTGAGCGACTTCAACAGTGCGCTTCAACAGTGCATCGAACGGTCTGAGACATGGGGGACGCGCAGGTGAGCGAGGCCGTGTACGCGGAGCAGTCCTGGAATCCGCTGGCCAGGACGGTCGAACTGACCGAGGGCGGGCTGAAGGTGGGGAGCAGGACGACCCCCTTGGCCGAGTTGCACGTGGCGGCCATGGCGGACGCGTATCTGCGGGGGCAGTGGCTCGGCGGCGGGGGCTCCGAGCGGCCGTTCGCGCATTTCCCCTCCGGCACCGGGATCGTGCCGGTCACGCGTATCACCGGGTCCACGAAGCCGGTGAAGGCGCGTCGGGCCGCCGAATTCGCCCAGGGCCTTGGGGAGATGGCGGTACGTCATGCCGGTGGCCCTGCGGCGGTCAGCGTGCTCGCCGACCGGGCGCGGGCGGAGGGTGTGCCCCTGTGGATCGCACGGCGTTTCGCCGACGGTCCGGGCGGGCCGGTCGTGGTGGCGGTGGACCGGCGGTCCGTGTGCGTCGACGTCTGGTCGCCGTCGGCCCCCGTGGTACGGATCCGGGCACCGCACGGAGTGTCGGCCGACCGCAGGAACCCCGGCCGGGGGCTGCTGCTGACGGTGGGCGAGGCGCCCGCCACGCTGACCGTCATCTCCGCCATGCGGAAGTCGAAGCGTTCCGTGGCCGTCGGACTCCCGCAGCGCCGCTGGGAGTTGACGCGCGAGAACACGCTGACCTCCCGCCTGACCTGCAACGGCCGTCCCGTGGCTCTACTCACTCGTCCCCGGCCTGGCGCGGCCGTGCCGGGCACGGTGCTTCTTCCTCTCGCGGACGTACGGCACGACAGCCCCGACCCGCTGGATGCCGTCATGGCCCACACCTTCGCGGTCGCCTTCGGCCTCGGCGACACGACGGGCACGGTCCGCTTCCGCGCCCGCCGGGTCGAGCCCACGGCCGAGCTCGTCTGGGACCAGCCCTGGTTCACCAACCTGGGCTCCGGCAGCGACGACAACGGCTCCGGAGGCGGGGCCGGAGACGGCTGGGACGCGGGCAGCGGGGGCGACGGTGGAGGCGACGGCGGTGGTGGGGGCGGCGATGGTGGTGGTGGCGGTGGGGGCGGCGGGGACTGACCACGCGGGCCATGGCGGCTGGTGCCGGGGCAGGTAGGTGTTCGTGGGAATGTGACAGTGAGGGGGCCGAGTGTCACATTCCCACGAACACCTACCTGCGGACCCAGCGCTGCTCTTCTGCCCGCCCGGCCGCCCGGCCGCCCGCGTCGCCGGGGCCGCCGGTCAGCCGTGCAGCCAGATCCGCAACGGACCGACCGGCTCGAAGCCATGGCGCACGGCGACCGCCAGATCGTCGCCGTGTTCATAGCCGACCACCGGCAGAGTGGGGAACAGCCGGTGCACAGCACCCAGTACGACCGGCCAGGCCGCATCAGGGCCACCGTCCAACGCGAAGACGTTGGAGACTCCGACCACCTGGTCACTGCGGGTCGCCACCGCTCCGGCGACCACCCGGCCGTCGGCTGAGTGCCCGGCGAGTACGAACGTGGCGGGGTCAGCGAGCAGTTCGGGTCGGAAGAGGTCCGCGTTTCCGTCCCCGTCGTCCCAGGCGAGCGCCCATGCGCGCAGCGTGTCCGGGTCGCCCGCCACGTCCCAGGCGAGATCCGGCGAGGTGGCGGGCGGCACACCCGCCGGGCGGTGGATCCACTCCGCCTCGAACAGCACCTGGAAGCCGGCCTCGCTCAGATCGAGGTCGGCGAAGCTGTCCTTGACGGAGGCGCCGGGCGTGGTGGTGTCGATCCGGGCCACCAGCGCGGCCGGATCGGTGCCCGACACCAGCGTCACCGCGTCGGGGTAGTACAGCGGCGTGCGGACCTGGGCGGCCCATGCCTCAGCCTCGAACTCGCCCGCCAAGCCGTGCGATCGGCTCATCGCTGCGCACCACTCGGCGTTGTTGCGCGCGGCGACCTGGACCAGGAACTGCTGCGGCTTCGTCACGAGTGCGGATCATGGCCCGTCCGGCCCCGGCTGGTCGAACCGTTTTCCGCTGCCCGCCGCAGGACGGACATCCGGTCCGCAAGGGATTCCGGCTGCTTTCCAGGGACTTGCCGCCAACCCGGGTGGCAGGCCCCTGGTTGTCGTCGCACATGCCGGAGCAGGTCAACCACCTTGAGCGGGAAGGGATTTCGCATGGGTGGCAAACCCATGTCCAGAGGGTTGACCCTTGAACGGCGACCTCATACCGTCAGCTCCGCTGAAAGATTTCAGCTGCCTTGCAGCAAGAACCTTCAACGCCGCATCCCATGGCGCCTTCAAAGAAGAAGGACCCCCCACATGTCCAGCAGAACTCTCTCCGCCACCCTCGCCCTCGTGGCGGCCGCGTCGGCGGTGCTCGCCGCCCCCACGAGCACCGCGTCCGCCTCCCCGCCCGGCACCAAGGACGTCACCGCCGTCCTCTTCGAGTGGAACTTCGACTCGGTCGCCAAGGAGTGCACCAGCACGCTCGGCCCGGCCGGGTACGGCTACGTCCAGGTCTCACCCCCCGCCGAGCACATCCAGGGCGCGCAGTGGTGGACCTCGTACCAACCGGTCAGCTACAAGATCGCCGGACGCCTCGGCAACACCACCGACTTCACGGACATGGTCACCGCCTGCCACAACGCGGGCGTGAAGGTCGTCGTCGACACCGTCATCAACCACATGTCGGCGGGCAGCGGCACCGGCACCGGCGGCTCCTCGTACAGCAAGTACGACTACCCGGGCCTGTACTCGTCGAACGACCTCAACGACTGCACCACGACCATCAACGACTACACCGACCGCACCAACGTCCAGAACTGCGAGCTCGTCGAACTCGCCGACCTGGACACGGGCGAGGAGTACGTCCGCGCCGCCATCGCGGGCTACATGAACACCCTGCTCGGCCACGGCGTCGACGGCTTCCGCATCGACGCGGCCAAGCACATCCCGGCGGGCGACCTCGCGGCCATCAAGTCGCGGCTGAGCAATCCGGACGCGTACTGGAAGCAGGAGGTCATCCACGGCAGCGGAGAGGCCGTCCAGCCCACCGAGTACACGGGCAACGGGGACGTCCAGGAGTTCCGGTACGCGTACGACCTCAAGCGGGTCTTCAACAGCGAGAACCTCGCCTATCTCAAGAACTACGGCGAGGGCTGGGGCTATATGGGCAGCGGCGTCTCCGGCGTCTTCGTCGACAACCACGACACCGAGCGCAACGGCTCCACCCTCAGCTACAAGGACGACGCCAACTACACGCTCGCCAACGTCTTCATGCTCGCCTGGCCCTACGGCGCACCCGACATCAACTCCGGCTATGAATGGTCGGACTACGACGCCGGTCCGCCCAACGGCGGTACTGTCAACGCCTGTTGGCAGGACGGCTGGAAGTGCCAGCACGCCTGGCCGGAGATCAAGTCGATGGTCGCCTTCCGCAACGCCACCCGCGGTGAGCCGGTCACCAACTGGTGGGACAACGGCGGCGACGCGATCGCCTTCGGGCGGGGCGGCAAGGGCTACGTCGCCGTCAACCACGAGTCGAGCGCCCTGAGCCGTACGTACCAGACGTCGCTCCCGGCGGGCACGTACTGCGACGTGCAGAGCAACACGACCGTCACGGTGAACGGTTCGGGACAGTTCACGGCCACCCTCGGTTCCAACACGGCCCTGGCGATTCACGCCGACAAGTCCAGCTGCTGAACACCAAGTTGAGGGACGGCCGACGCCGGCCACCCCTCCCGGGCCCGTGGGGTGCGGTGTCAGGGCCGCTCCCCACGGGCTGCTGGGGGTGCCGCCTACGGGGCAGTGATGCGGTCGACGGCCTGTCGCGTCAGTGCGCGGTCGTGGGGCGAGCCGGCCAGGGCACGGTGCAGGGTCAGACCCTCGATCAGCGCGTCCAGTTGGCGGGCTGTGTCCGCGTCGAAATGCTGTTCCAGCAGGTGGCGGCTGCGGTTCATCCACTCCTGGGTCAGCTGACGGTATTCCGGCCGGCGGGCGGCAAGGGTGTAGAGCTCGTGGGCGAGGACGAGATCGCGGCGAGGTCCCTCGGAGAGCGTGTGGATGAGGTCGGTGACGGCTTCCCTGGCCTGCTCAGGGCTGCCTGCTCGGTTGAGGTGTTGCTCGAAGACGGCCACGATCTGGTCGGCGAAGCGTGTGAAGGCCTGGCGCAGCAGGTCGTCGATGCCGGTGAAGTGGTAGGTCATCGACCCGAGGGGTACCTGCGCCCGGGTGGCGATCTTGCGGTGGGAGACGCCGGCGACTCCCTCGTCGGTGATCAGGTCGAGGGTGGCGGCGAGGATCCGTTCGCGCCGCTGAGGGTCGGTGTGTCCGGTGGCCATGAGGGACGTGCGGTCAGAAGTTGCGGACAGGGCGGGCGGGGTTGCCGACGGCGACGACGTTGGCGGGTATGTCCCTGGTGACGACTGCGCCGGCGCCGATGACGGCGTTGTCGCCGATGGTCACTCCCGGGCACACGATGACTCCGCCGCCGAGCCATACGTTGTCACCGATGGTGATGGGGCGCGCTGCTTCGAGCTTGTCGCGCCGGGGTTCCGGCTCCACCGGGTGGGTGGGAGTCAGGAGTTGGACGTTCGGGCCGATCTGGCAGTCCTCGCCGATGGTGATCCGTGCGACGTCCAGAGCGGTCAGGTTGTAGTTGACGAAGGTGCGGGCCCCGATGGTGATGTTGCTGCCGTAATCGACGTACAGCGGCGGCCGTACGTCGACGCCCTCGCCCACGGACGCGAGCAGGTCGGCCAGGAGGGGCCTGGCGCCGTCGGCGTCCTGGATATAGGCGTTCTGGTAGTGGGCGGCCAGTTGCATCGCGCGCTGCTGTCGCCGTGCGATCTCCGGGTCGTCAGCGATGTAGGGGTCGCCCGCGAGCATGCGTTCCAGGTTCGTGCGCGGGTCGTCAGCGAAGTAGTCCGTCGGCATGCGTACGACCGTACCCTCTGGAACGTACGAACGTACACTCCGTTCTTGAAAGTTCTTGCTTAGTCTTTCAAGACTCTTGCTGAAAGACTTTCGCCAGCGATACGGTCACGCCGGCGCCCGGCGACGGAGCCGTGCCGCGGCGCAGGGGTCGGAACCCTCAATCAAGCCGTACTCGCAAGGAGTTCACGCCTGTGATACCGAGATGGCCGGCGCCCCGCACGCGCCGTACCGCCCAGGTGAGACGGGTCGCTGCCGTCGCCATGGCCGCGCTCGCCGCAGCGCTCGTTCAGCCCCTCGCCGCCCGGGCCGACACCCCGCCCTCGCCGCCGTCCGACGCGAAGCTCGCCGCCGAGCCCGCCCGCCACGACGCCACCCGGGAGCAGTTCTACTTCGTCCTGCCGGACCGTTTCGCCAATGGCGACACGAGCAACGACAGAGGCGGACTTACCGGTTCGCGCCTCGCCACCGGCTACGACCCCACCGACAAGGGCTTCTACCAGGGCGGCGACCTCAAGGGCCTGACCCAGAAGCTCGACTACATCAAGGGCCTGGGCACCACCGCCATCTGGATGGCGCCGATCTTCAAGAACCAGCCCGTGCAGGGCACCGGCACCAATGCCTCCGCCGGCTACCACGGGTACTGGGTCACCGACTTCACCCAGGTCGACCCGCACTTCGGCACCAACAAGGATCTGGAGACCCTCATCTCCAAGGCGCACGCCAAGGGCATGAAGGTCTTCTTCGACGTCATCACCAACCACACCGCCGATGTCGTCGACTTTGAGGAGAAGTCGTACGACTACCTCTCCAAGGGCGCCTTCCCGTACCTCACCGAGGACGGCGGGCCCTTCGACGACGCCGACCACGCGGACGGGAGGGCCGAGTTCCCCTCCGTCGATGCCGGCTCCTTCCCGCGTACGCCCGTTGTGGCCGACGCGAAGAAGAACGTCAAGGTCCCGTCATGGCTCAACGACCCCACCATGTACCACAACCGCGGTGACTCGACCTTCGCCGGCGAGAGCTCCACGTACGGAGACTTCTCCGGCCTCGACGATCTGTGGACCGAGCGCCCCGAGGTCGTCAGCGGGATGGAGAAGATCTACCAGCGGTGGGTGCGGGACTTCGGCATCGACGGTTTCCGGATCGACACCGTGAAGCACGTCAACACGGAGTTCTGGACCCAGTGGGCCACCGCGCTGGACGCTTATGCCGCCAAGCAAGGGCGGGACGACTTCTTCATGTTCGGCGAGGTGTACTCGTCGGACACGTCCATCACCTCGCCGTACGTCACCGAAGGCCGCCTCGATTCCACGCTGGACTTCCCCTTCCAGGACGCGGCACGCGCGTACGCCTCGCAAGGCGGCAGCGCGAAGCGGCTGGCCTCGGTCTTCGGGGACGACTACAAGTACACGACGGACAAGGCCAACGCGTACGAGCAGGTCACCTTCCTCGGCAACCACGACATGGGGCGCATCGGGACCTTCCTGAAGCAGGACAGCCCCGGGGCGCCCGACGCCGAGCTGCTGAAGAAGGACCGGTTCGCCAACGAGCTGATGTTCCTCAGCCGTGGCAACCCCGTCGTCTACTACGGCGACGAGCAGGGCTTCACGGGCGCCGGCGGCGACAAGGACGCCCGTCAGACGCTGTTCGGCTCCAAGGTCGCGGACTACCTGGACGACGACCAGCTGGGCACGGACCGTACGCACGCGCAGGACGCCTACGACACAAGTGCACCGCTCTACAAGCAGATCACCGCTCTCGCAAAGCTCCGCAAGGCCAACCCGGCCCTCGCGGACGGAGTGCAGACGGAGCGGTACGCCGCCGATGGCGCCGGTGTGTACGCCTTCTCCCGTACGGACGCGAAGACCGGCATCGAATACGTGGTCGCAGTGAACAACGCGGAGGAGGCGAGGACGGTGACCTTCGCGACGGGATCGGCGAGCATGAAGTTCCGTGGGATCTACGGGACTTCGGATGCACTCACCAGCGATGCCGACAAGAAGGTCACGGTCACCGTCCCGCCCGGTTCCTCGGTAGTCCTCAAGGCGGCGGGCCGGCTCGACGCACCCGCCTCCAAGCCGGGCATCACGCTGAAGGCTCCTCCTGCGGGCGCCACCGGCACCGTGGAAGTCTCGGCGGACGTCGACGGCGGGCAGCTCAATCGCGTCGTCTTCGCCGCCCAGACCGGCAACGGCAGATGGCAGATGCTCGGCTCCGCCGATCACGCCCCTTACAAGGTCACCCACACGATCAAGGCGGGCGCCGGAACTCCCGTACGTTACAAGGCCGTTGTCGTCGACTCGGCGGGCCGTACCGCGAGCGATCTCGCCTCGACCACGGCGGGCGAGCCTCCGGCGGCGGAGGACCCGAGCGCCGTCGAGCGCGAGTACGCCGTCGTCCACTACCAGCGGACCGACGGCGACTACGACGGCTGGCAGCTCAAGTCGGGTGACAGCGTGGCGGACTTCACCGGCCGCGACGCCTACGGCGCGTTCGCCTGGCTGAAGGTCCCCGAGGGCGCCGACGCCCTCTCGTACACCGTCGTCAAGGGCGACGGCGCCACGGACGGACCGCAGCGCACCGTCCCGCTCGCCGACACCGGCGAGGTGTGGATCGAGCAGGGCGAGGAGGGGCAGGCGACGACGGCGCCGGACGGCGCGTACCCGCCACAGGACAAGACCAAGGCCGTACTCCACCACCACCGCGCCGACGGCGACTACGACGGCTGGGGTCTGCACACCTGGACCGGAGCCGCGAACCCCACGGACTGGTCGAAGCCCCTGGAGCCGGTGAAGACTGACGCGTATGGCGCGGTCTTCGAGGTGCCGCTCGCAGCGGGTGCCGGCAGTCTCAGCTACATCATCCACAAGGGCGACGAGAAGGACCTGCCCGCCGATCAGTCGTTGGACCTCAAGGCCAACGGCCACGAGGTGTGGCTGTTGAGCGGCCAGGAGAAGTACCTGCTGCCGCAGCCCGTCGCCACCGGCCCCGACTACACCAAGGCCGAAGCGGTCTGGCTCGACGCGGACACGGTTGCCTGGAACGGCGTCAAGTCGGCCGCCTCCACACAGCTGCTGTACTCCCGTGACGGCGACCTCTCCGACGCCCACATGCTGCGGCTGCGGGGGAGCGAACTCACCGAAGCGCAGAAGGAGAAGTTCCCGCACCTGGCGAAGTACACCGCCTGGTCGATCGACCCACGCGACCGCGACCGGGTCCGCGAGGCGCTGCGCGGACGCGTCGTCGCAACCCAACGGGCCGCCGACGGCGCCGTGGTGGCCGGAACGGGGGTGCAACTCGCGGGCGTACTCGACGATGTGTACGACGCGACGAAGGCGGACCTCGGCCCGGTGTTCCGCAAAGGGAGGCCCACGCTCTCCGTCTGGGCACCCACGGCCCAGGACGTGTCACTGGAGATCGGCGAGAAGGTCGTGCCGATGAAGCGGGACGGCGACACCGGCGTCTGGTCGGTCTCCGGCCCCAAGTCCTGGAAGAACAAGCCCTATCGGTACGTCGTGAAGGTCTGGGCGCCGACGGTCCAGAAGGTCGTCACCAACAAGGTCACCGACCCCTACTCTCTCGCCCTGACCACCGACTCCGAACGCAGCCTCGTCGTCGACCTCGCCGACAGTTCCCTTGCCCCCAGCGGCTGGTCGGGTCTGAGAAAGCCGAAGGCCGTCCCGTTGAAGGATGCCCAGATCCAGGAGCTGCACATCCGGGACTTCTCCATCGAGGACAGGACGGCGAAGCAC
This sequence comes from Streptomyces flaveus, assembly GCF_014647675.1. Taxonomy (GTDB): domain Bacteria; phylum Actinomycetota; class Actinomycetes; order Streptomycetales; family Streptomycetaceae; genus Streptomyces; species Streptomyces flaveus. The sequence continues at coordinate 228,361 of NZ_BMPQ01000003.1, forward strand.
CCCGGCACCTACCTGGCCTTCACCGACAAGGACAGTGACGGCTCCCGGCACCTCAAGAAGCTTGCGGAGTCCGGGACTTCGTACATCCATCTCCTGCCCGCCTTCGACATCGCCACCATCCCGGAGAAGAAGTCCGACCAGGCGACCCCCGGCTGCGACCTCGCCTCGTACCCCGCCGACTCCGACAAGCAGCAGGAGTGCGTGGCCAAGAGCGCCGCGAAGGACGCGTACAACTGGGGTTACGACCCGTACCACTTCACGGTGCCGGAGGGCTCGTACGCCACTGATCCCGAGGGCACGGACCGTACGGTCGAGTTCCGGCAGATGGTCAAGTCCCTGAACGAGGACGGGCTTCGGGTCGTCATGGACGTGGTCTACAACCACACCACCGCCAGCGGTCAGGCCGGCACCTCCGTGCTCGACAAGATCGTGCCCGGTTACTACCAGCGGCTGCTCGCCGACGGCTCTGTGGCTACCTCCACCTGCTGCGCCAACACCGCACCCGAGAACGCCATGATGGGCAAGCTGGTGGTGGACTCGATCGTCACCTGGGCGAAGGAGTACAAGGTCGACGGCTTCCGCTTCGACCTGATGGGACACCACCCCAAGGCCAACATCCTCGCCGTACGCAAGGCACTCGACGCGCTCACCCTCGAAAAGGACGGCGTCGACGGCAAGGAGATCATCCTCTACGGCGAGGGCTGGAACTTCGGAGAAGTGGCCGACGACGCCCGCTTTGTGCAGGCCACGCAGAAGAACATGGCCGGCACCGGCATCACGACCTTCTCCGACCGCGCGCGTGACGCGGTGCGCGGCGGCGGCCCGTTCGACGAGGACCCCGGCGTCCAGGGCTTCGCGTCCGGGCTCTACACCGACCCCAACTCCTCGGGCGGCAACGGCACTTCGGACGAGCAGAAGGCCCGCCTGCTGCACTACCAGGACCTGATCAAGGTGGGGCTCTCGGGCAACCTCGCCGACTACAGCTTCACCGACTCCGGCGGCAAGCAGGTCAAGGGCTCCGAGGTCGACTACAACGGGGCGCCCGCCGGATACGCGGACGCGCCGGGCGACGCCCTCGCCTACGTGGACGCGCACGACAACGAGTCGCTGTTCGACGCGCTCGCCTTCAAGCTGCCCAAGGGCACGTCGGCGAGCGACCGGGCGCGTATGCAGGTCCTCGCCATGGCCACCGCCACGCTCTCGCAGGGCCCGGCACTCTCCCAGGCGGGCACCGACCTGCTGCGTTCCAAGTCCCTGGACCGCAACTCGTACGACAGCGGCGACTGGTTCAACGCGATCCACTGGGACTGCCGGGACGGCAACGGCTTCGGCCGCGGCCTGCCGATGGCCGCCGACAACCAGTCCAAGTGGCCATACGCCAAGCCCCTGTTGAGCTCCATCGAGGTGGGCTGCCCGCAGATCGAGGGTGCCTCGGCCGCGTACCGGGATGTGCTGAAGATCCGTACGAGCGAGACCGTCTTCGGGCTCGCCACCGCAGAGCAGGTGCAGTCGGAGCTGGCCTTCCCACTGTCCGGCAAGGGCGAGACGCCCGGTGTGATCACGATGCGGCTCGGCGATCTGGTCGTCGTCTTCAACGCGACGCCCGATCGGCAGACGCAGCGGGTCGCGGCGCTCGCGGGGCAGGCGTACGCGCTGCATCCGGTGCAGGCCGCGGGCGCGGATCCGGTCGTCAGGGGCTCGTCGTACGAGACGGAGTCGGGCACCTTCGCTGTTCCCGGACGCAGCGTCGCGGTCTTCTCGCAGGCCACAGGCTAGGCTGACCGCAAGACCCGTAGAACAGGAGTGCCCATGCCGCAGATCACCGTCGACTACTCGGCGCCGCTCGCCGACGCCTTCGACCGGAAGGGCTTCGCGCTCGCGCTGCACACGATGGTGGTGGAGACGGCCGCCGCGAAGCTCGAGGCGTGCAAGACGCGGTTCCGGCCGACCGAGGACCTGGTGATCGGCGCGGAGGCGGACGGGCACGCGCTGGTGCATGTCGCGGTCGCGCTTCTGCCCGGTCGCACCGAGGAGACGAAGGCGGCGCTGACCGAGCGGACGCTGGAGGTGCTGCGGGCGCATGTGAAGCCCGGCGGCGGGATCACGCTGCACGCCTCCGCGGAGGTGCGGGACCTGGACGCCTCGTACACCAAGTTCGAGGAGTAAGAGCAGAGCTACGACGCGAGCGCGACGAGCCGGCCGACGAGGTCCGTGAACGGGCCCTCGGCCGGCTCGTCCTTGAGCATGCGGCGCAGCAGCGTCGCCATTTCGTCGTCGTACGCCGCGCTCACCGCCGTCAGCGCTGCGAAGTCGTGGACGAGTTGCGCTTCCAGTTCGGCGCGGGGGATACGGCGGCCGTCCAGCCAGATCAGGGCCGTCGACTCGGCGAGTGAGATCCAGGAGCGGACGACCAGTTCAAGGCGGGCGGGCGGCCGGTCGATGTCCAGATGCGCCAGTATCTGGAGGTACGCGGCCTGCCGTACGCCGTCCACGAGGGCGTTGGTCGCGGAGGAGCCCACAGCCGGGCCGCCCCGCATCAACGCGGAGAATCCGGGCCCGTGTTCGTCGACGAAGTCGAAGTACCGCCGCATCACCCGCAGCAGCCGCGCGCCCAGCGGGCCTTCCCGCGGCTCCACGAACCGGGTCGCCAGATCGTCCGCCGCCCGCTTCAACGCCGCCTCGTACAGGCTGAGTTTGCCGGGAAAGTAGTGGTAGACCAGGGGCCGGGAGATACCGGCGGCCGACGCTATCTCGTCGATGGAGACCTCGTCGGGCGAGCGTCGGCTGAACAGTTCGAGCGCGACGCCGATCAACTGCTGCCGCCGCTCCTCGACACCCATCCTGCGGCGTACCTGTACCCCGGTTGTCATACGAACACCTTACCGATCGGATTCGGCCTCCAACGGGACGGTCCCGCAAGGGTGTTCACATGTCCAGCGCCGAACTCCGTATGTCTGTGGGAGATGTGTGGAGCAGGAGTCCAGTGATCGGCAGTTCGTGAATGCGTGGGCGTGCGAGGCGAGTTACTCCTCGGGCTCGATCAGCAGTCGCGCGTAGTTGGCCATCGAGCGCTGGTAACGCGGCAGATGCGGGGCGAGCGCTCCGAGCACCAGGGCCAGCCCCTCGCGCTCCCGGCCGAGACTGGCCAGGCACAGTGCCAGAGTGGCGCGTACGGCATCGTCCAACTCGTCGGAGGGTGCGTCGAGTTCGGGCGTCAGGAGCTTGACGCCCTCTTCCGGCTGTCCGATGTTCCGCAGCGAGCTGGACAGCTGGATTTTGGTACGCCGAGCGCGGTAGCCGTCGAGGCCACGGGCCAGCGCCTCCCGGTACAGGGGCACGGCCCGGTCCGAGTGGCCCGTCGAGTCCCAGGCGCAGGCCCGCTCGAACGGGCCGACGGGGCTGTCGGCGGGCAGCTCGGCGACCAGCGCGTCGATCACCGCGCGGAAGTCCGCCGCATGTGCTTCGTCATAGTCGTCCAGCGTGGCCCAGGCTGCCGCCACGCGTTCATCCCAGTCCTTGTCCGCGTCCTCGTTCGCAGGGCTCATGGGCATACCCTCGCACAAGCGTGCCCATGGGCACGCCGGATCTGGGCGCGATTGAGCGTGGGGCGGGTGGGAGCCGTATCGAGTACAGGGCCCTTGCCAGGGCTCTCTGCGGCGTGGAGTTCATGTCGCCGGACGGGACCGGAGGAAAAGATGAGGTTGACGCGACAGAAGCTGGCCGCGGCCGGGGCCGTGGCGGTGCTGGCGCTGTCGGGCTGCGGGTCCGACGACGGCGGCGACAGCGCCAGTGTGCCGGAGACGGCGACGGGGAGCCTGGAGAGCCTGGCCGCCGAGGCGAAGTGCAAGCCGAACATCCAGACGGACGCGGACACGATCCGCCAGGCCATCTGCAAGAAGGGCGCCGAAAAGTACGTCCTGGCGACCTTCGCCACCGACCGCGGTCAGCGTGAGTGGCTGAACGGGGCGAAGGACTACGGCGGCTACTACCTCGTCGGCCGCAAGTGGGTCGCCGTCGGCGAGGAGAAGACGGTCACGGCGCTGCGCGGCTCGCTCGGCGGGACCATGGAGGAGGGGTCCGAGCACATGAATCCCGGTGGCAGTCACAACAGCGGCGGTCACTGACCGCACCGGTTCGGGGCAAGCGAAAGCCGGCGGTGGGAAATCCCACCGCCGGCTTCCTAGTGGTTCAGGACTACTGGCAGTCCTGGCCGCTGTTGATGCAGTCGACCACCTGGTTCATCGTCTCCTCGTTGAAGAAGTTGATGAAGTCGTTGTGGTCGGTGATCGGCTTGTGCAGCTGGTCCGGGAAGGAGTCCACTGCGAACGGGTTCTGGACCTGTCCGTTCTGGATCTGCGGCGCGTCAACGTCGTAGACCAGGCGGACCTGGAGCTGGGGGATGGCCTGGAAACCGTTCGAGCAGCTGCCGTCCTCGTTCACGAAGTCCACGTGATCGCGGTGGTTGGCGCTGTCGATGTTCTGACCGTCCCAGCAGCTCTGGAAGTTGGTCGTCCGAACCACCGAGCTGCCCTCGGGGCAGAGCGGGTACTTGTCCGTCAGCTGGCGGTCCTCGAAGCCGGTGCAGCTCCAGTTCGTGTTGGCGTTACCGTTGCCGTTCACGAAGGCCTTGGCGTCACCGGTGATGATGCGCAGGGCCTCCGGCATCGCGGTGACATCGCTCTGCTTGTTGCCGACGAACTTCAGCTGGGCCTCGCTGGCCTGGATGATCGTGCCGACGTTGCCGTCCTGACCGCCACCGGGGGCGTTGGCGTCAATGTCGTCCTGACCGTCCTGCACACGCAGCACCGGCCAGAAGTACGACGACTTGTCGCCCTGGTTCTCGCAGGTGGTGTCGCCGTTCGCCAGGTCCTCGTCGCTCGCGAAAGCGTCGTTGGCCTGGTTGCCGACGTAGTCGTGCTGGTGCTGCGCACCGTTGCTGACACCGGGAGCGACGATCACGTTGTCCGAGTTGCGGTTCTCGTTCTCGTTGGTGCCGCAGTTCGTGGTGAAGGTGCCCTGCGAACCGCTGTCACCGTTCGCGGCGAGCCCGTTTCCGTCCACGCCCTGCGGGCCGCCGGTCGGCTGAACCTGGGTGATGTCCTGGAAGTCGTCCGCGACCGGGCCGTTGCCCTCCTGGCCCTGGTCCTGACCGTCACCCTGGTCCTGGCCCTGATCCTGGCCATCGCCCTGGTCCTGGCCCTGATCCTGACCGTCACCCTGGTCCTGGCCCTGATCCTGGCCATCGGCCTGGTCCTGACCGTCACCCGCGGCGGGGTCCGGCTGCTCGGCCGGCACGCCCTCGCACTGGGCCATCTGCTCGGCCCCCTGCGGAGGCTGACCGCCCGCGTTCCGGATGTTGATGCCGATCCGGTCGATGGTGGCCGTCCGCTTGGACTTCAGCGGGCCGAGGATGGCGTTGTCGACGTAGCCGGAGTCACCGGCCTGGGCCTGGCGGGTGTCCGCGAGGCGCTTGTAGGCCTCCGTGACCTGCTGGTCGAGCTTCGCCAGCTCCTGGTCGACACCCTGGCGTGCGCCGTCCGGCACGTCCGTCAGCTGCTGGCCGACGTCCGGGCATTTGATCGTTGCCACCCCTGCGGCGGTCGTCTGCGCGTTCTGCTGCGAGTTCTCCTCACCCGCCGATGCGTAGATATTGGCCGCGAGCAAGCCGCCGCCACCCAGCGCGAGAGCCGCCGATGCGGCTATCGCCCGGTTGGCGAGCGTTGAGCGGCGTTTTCGGTTCGTGCGTCCCATGGAACTCCTCTGGCTTCCTTGCGGGGCATTGAGGCGCCCGACAGGAGGTGAAGCGGCGTCGTTCAGTACGCAAGGGGCTCATGGGGCGTTCAGCGGCATCAGAAATTGGTGAGAGATTGGTGGAGCAATTCCGGCGCAAGGGGCCCAGAACCCCCTGTTTCAAGGGCAGTTGAGGGGGGAATGCTGAATCTGATTCAATGAATCTTCGGTAAGAGTCCAATTCTTGTACCGGCCCTCCGTCGGCCCCACGGCGTCCTCTGCCGGTTCCTTTTCAGCGGCCCTGGTCCAAATAAGCGAGAACGGCCAGTACGCGGCGATTGTCATCGTCCGACACCTCAAGACCCAGCTTCGCGAAGATGTTGGAGGTGTGCTTCGCAATGGCCCGTTCCGTCACGACCAGCCGCTCCGCGATCGCCGCGTTCGAGCGGCCCTGCGCCATCAGCTCCAGCACCTCCCGCTCGCGCGGCGTCAGCCGCCCCAGCGGCCGGCTCTCCGCCTGACGCCGCGACAACAGCTGCTGGATCACCTGCGGATCCATCGCGGTGCCGCCCGCCGCGACCCTGCGTACGGCGTCGATGAACTGCTCGGCGTCGAAGACCCGGTCTTTCAGCAGATAGCCGACCCCGCCGGCCCCGTCCGCCAGCAACTCCCGCGCGTACAACTGCTCCACGTGCTGCGACAGCACCAGCACCGGCAGTCCGGGTCTCGCCCGCCGCGCCTGGAGCGCGCACTGTAAGCCCTCGTCGGTGTGCGAAGGCGGGAGCCGGACGTCGACGACGGCGACGTCCGGCTTCAACTCGGCGAGCGCCCGGTTGAGTTCGGGCCCGCTCTCCACCGCCGCCGCGATCTCGAAGTCGTACGCCTCGAGCATCCGCACCAGTCCGTCGCGCAGCAGGAAGAGGTCTTCGGCTAGGACAACTCGCAAGGGATCTCCATGGTCACCATGGTGGGACCGCCCGCAGGGCTGCTGACGGCCAGGACGCCGTCGAATGTACCCAGTCGCCGCTCAACTCCGGAGAGTCCCGAACCCGCCCCGATCACGGCACCGCCCTGGCCGTTGTCGGTGACGGCGATCCGCAGCATCCCCTCCGCGTGGTGCACATCGACCCAGATCCGATCCGCCTCCGCGTGCTTCACTGCATTGGTGAGGATCTCGCTGACGGCGAAGTACGCGGCCGACTCGACGGGCTCGTCCGCGCGCCCGGGCAGGTCCACGTCCACCTCGGTGCTGACGGGCAGCCGCAGCGCCAACGCCCGTACGGCGTCGCCCAGTCCGCGTTCGGCGAGCACGGGCGGATGGATGCCGCGCACCAGGTCGCGCAGCTCGGTGAGCGCGTCGGCGGAGTTCCGGCGGGCCTCGGCGAGCAACTGCCTGGCCTTCTCGGGGTCCTTGTCGAGGAGCGCCTCGACGGTGCCGAGGTCCATGCCCATCGCGACCAGCCGGGCCTGCGCCCCGTCGTGCAGGTCCCGCTCGATGCGCCGCAGTTCGGCGGCCGAGGTGTCCACCGCGTCCCGGCGGGTCTCGGTCAGGACGCGGACGCGCTCGGCCAGCTCGCCCTGACCCGGGGCGAGGAGGGCGCGGGTGAGCTGGAAGTGGGCCTTCAGCAGCCGCGGGCCGGCGAAGTGAGCCAGGAAGAGGAGCGCGAGCGCCAGCGCGGCGGCGCCGAACGCGGAGGCCTGGCCCGTGACCGGCACGAAGCCGTACCAGTAGGCGACGTAACCGGCGTCCGCGAAGACCCGCCACAGCCCGGCCGCGAGCGCGAACCCCTCCAGCGGGTAGAACAACAGCACGGCCGGCAGCAGCGCGGTGAGGAACCCCGCCGTCATGTCGACCGGCAGCCACCTCAGGTCCCGCCAGGTCGCCGGGTCGCGCAGCAAAGCGAACGTACGCGTCCACGGGTTGGCGCCCTCCGGGACCGGCCGGTACGCCGACGGGATCTTCACCCCGCACCACTGGGCGGCCAGCACCCGCCGCCAGTCCGCGAACGTCCGCACCCCCGTGAGCACCCAGGGTGTGGTGACGAGCCCGATCCCGATCGGTATCAACGCGATGGACACCAGGGAGAGCGTGAAGCAGAGCACTGCCCCCGGCAGCAGCACCAGCGCCAGCCCGAGCCCCCGTACCGCCGCGAGCCCGAGCCCCCGCGCCCTGGTTGAACCGCTGCCGCTCTTCGTCTCGATGGTCGTCATGGCGTCAGTCTGGCCGAGGGGGCGGCGCCGGGCACGGGGGTTGGGCTCCGGATCAGGGGGTGTTGCCAGGTACACCTCCGCCGCTCGCCAGCACCTTCGCCTCCACCTCCGGATCGAGGCCCTTGGCCGTCCGGTCCGGCCGCTGCGGCGCCGTACCGCCGATGCCTTGGAGCCACTTCCAGGTATCGGTCACGGTGTCGGCGACGGGCCGGCAGTCCAGTCCCGTCGCCAGCGCCCGGGAGACGTCCGCGGCGTGCAGGGCGTCGTGCAGGTCGCTGCCCGGCGGCACCCACACCGGCAGCTGGACCCACGGCTCGATACCCGCCTCCAGGATCACGTCCGGGTCGGTCCACCGCAGCTCGGCCGGACCGCCGGTGGCGCGCACACAGGCGTCGAGCAGGGTGCCCATGGTGGCGTGCCCTTGCGGGCTGATGAGGTTGTACGGCCCGCTCGACTCCCGCTCCACCGCACCGAGAATCCACTCGGCGAGGTCACGGACGTCGACGTACTGGAGGGGCAGGTCGCGTGGCCCGGGCGCCAGGACGGGCCCGCCGCGGGCGATCCTGCCCAGCCACCACGGCAGCCGCCCGACGTTCTCGTACGGCCCGAGGATCAGCCCGGCCCGCACGAGCAGCGAACGATCCGCACCGAAGGCCTCCACGGCGGCCAGCTCGCCACCCCGCTTGTCCCGGGCGTAGTCGGTCTCCCCGGCGTCGGCGGAGGCGTCCTCCACCAGGGGAGCGTCCTCGGTGTAACCGGCGGCCGGCGGCCACTCGTACACCGAGCAGCTCGACACGTACACGTACCGCCCGGCGCGGCCCCGCAGCAGCCGCGCCGGGTCCCGTACGGCACGCGGCGCCGCCGACCAGGTGTCGACGACGGCGTCCCACTCTCCCTCTGCGAGGGCGGCGAGCCCGTCGGGCGCGGTGCGGTCACCGTGCAGTGACCGCACACCGGCGGGAGGCGCGTGCCGTCCCCGGTGGAAGACGGTCACCTCCCAGCCGCGCCCGAGGGCCGCCTCCGCGACGGCCCGTCCCGCGAACTCTGTCCCACCCAGCAGCAGAAGTCTCATACCGGTGACTCTGCCCGGCCGGTCCGCGGGACGGAACGGGAATCTGCCCTCAGCAGAGAGTCAACGCCCCGCCGGCGGCGCGTACTTGTACCCCACCCGGCGCACGGTCTGGATCACCTGCCGGTGCTCGGCGCCCAGCTTGCGGCGCAGGCGGGCGATGTGGACGTCGACGGTACGGCCGTCACCCACATGCCCGTACCCCCACACCGTGGTGACCAACTGGTCGCGGGTGTACACCCGGTGGGGGTGGGTGACGAGGTGGGCGAGCAGCTCGAACTCCAGGTAGGTGAGGTCGAGCGCCCGCCCGTCCACCTCGGCGGTGCGCTGCACGGTGTCGACCCGCACGAGCGGGTCGTCGGCGGCCCCGGCACCCGTCTCCGCCCGCTCGGGCACCGCCACTGGCGCGAACGGCGGCTGCTGGTCGGCCGGGACGAGCACCAGATACCCGACCATCGGGGGCCGCCCCGGGAGGGTGGGCAGGGTGTGCGGGGGCGCGGGCAGCAGGGTGGCGCCCGGCGGCAGGAAGTCCGCCACGTCCACCACCTCGTCCCGGTCGACGGCACGCAGCCGGTGCCGGGCGGGGGAGTTCAGGGGTGCGGTGGGGGAGAGGGAACGAGTGTTCGCCATGAGAGGTCAGCTCTTTTCGCGCGAGAGGTTCGTCGGGGGACGTACGTCATTGCGCGCCGACCGAAGGCCGAGGTGTGGCTTTAGAGGGCCGGCGCGTTCACCGCGCGGCAACACTCCCGGTCGAAGACGTGGTGCTGACGGGAGGGCCAGAAGGGCTCGAGGTCATGGCGACCTGTCGCGGGGTGCTTCTGGGGGCTGGCCATGGGCCCATTGAAGCAGACGAAGCGGACAACGGTGAGGGGGCGTCCACCGTTTGTGATGGACGCCCCCTCACGGAGTCGTACGGAGCTGCGTCGTACGGGTACGGGTCAGACCTGGCCGGCCTTGTCCAGGGCCGTGCAGCAGGTGTCGACGATCAGGCGCGTCACGACGTACGGGTCGACGTTCGCGTTCGGGCGGCGGTCCTCGATGTAGCCCTTGCCGTCCTGCTCGACCTGCCACGGGATACGGACCGAGGCGCCACGGTTGGAGACACCGTAGGAGTACTCGTTCCACGGGGCGGTCTCGTGCAGACCGGTCAGGCGGTCGTCGATGCCGGCGCCGTAGTTCTTGACGTGGTCCATGGGCTTGGAGCCCTCGCCCAGCGACTCGCACGCGGTGATGATCGCGTCGTAGCCCTCGCGCATCGCCTTGGTGGAGAAGTTGGTGTGGGCGCCGGCGCCGTTCCAGTCGCCCTTGACCGGCTTGGGGTCGAGGGTCGCGGAGACGTCGAAGTCCTCGGCGGTGCGGTACAGCAGCCAGCGGGCCATCCACAGCTGGTCGGCGACCTCCAGCGGGGAGACCGGGCCGACCTGGAACTCCCACTGGCCGGGCATGACCTCGGCGTTGATGCCGGAGATGGCGAGACCCGCCTTGAGGCAGTTCTCCAGGTGCGCCTCGACGATGTCACGGCCGAAGATCTCGTCCGAGCCGACACCGCAGTAGTAGCCGCCCTGCGCGGCCGGGAAGCCGCCCTCGGGGAAGCCGAGCGGGCGCGAGCCCTTGAAGAAGGTGTACTCCTGCTCGATGCCGAAGATCGGCTCCTGCGCGGCGAACTTCTCCGCGACCTCGGTGAGCGCGGCACGGGTGTTGGACTCGTGCGGCGTCATGTCGATGTTGAGGACCTCGCACATGACGAGCACGTCGTCGCCGCCGCGGATCGGGTCCGGGAAGGTGGCGACCGGCTTCAGCACGCGGTCGGAGGCGTGGCCCTCGGCCTGGTTCGTGGAGGACCCGTCGAAGCCCCAGATCGGCAGCGCTTCGCCCTTGGCGTCATCGGCCAGGATCTTCGTCTTGGAACGCAGCTTGGCCGTCGGCTCGGTGCCGTCGATCCAGATGTACTCAGCCTTGAAGGTCACGGGCCACATCCTTCGGGGTGGGTCTTGTTGCGCTCGGTCGTCACGGGCGCGGGGCGCTGCCGCGGAGTCTGCGGCACCTCGGGCGCCGCGGCACTGGGGCGCCGTGGCACTGGGCGCCGCGGGGATGCTCGCAGCCTGTCAACCGGCCATTTCCCGATCATTGCTCGGTCGTGAACCCCGTGTTACCTGGTGCTTGTGGGCTGGGGGTCCGCCTTGAGAGCGGGTGGGCTCTGTCGTATACGAGGGAGTACGGGAACGGAGGAGGCGGAGCGAAGGCTGTATGGGGGGCGTCACTCGCCCCCGGCCGAGGCCTCCCGCATTCCCTCCAGGAAGCCCCGGATCGCCTCCCGCTCCCGCTCGTCACAGTTCTGGAGCAGCTCCACTGCCTTCCCGATGAGTGGCCCGAAGAAGGACCACCCCAGTTCGACCGCCCGCTCGTCCACCTCGACGACCACTTTGCGCCGGTCCTGCCGGCCCCGCACCCGCCGCACATGCCCGGCCCCCTCCAGTCGGTCGAGCAGCGAGGTGGTCCCGGCCGAATTGAGCCCGAGCGCAGCACCGAGCCGCCCGGCCGTCATCTCCTCGCCGGCCCGGGAGGCATCCATGAGCTCGATCAGGGCGCGTACGTCCGTCGGGTGCATGCCGTTGTGGCTCGCGAACCGGGCGCTGCGCAGGCCGAGTTCGACCGTCACCGCGCGCAGGAGATGGACGATCTCCATCTCGGGGCCCTGGTTCCGCATGTGCCGCCTCCGGCTATCATCTCGCTCGTCGAATATCTCGCTCAGCGAGATAATACGGGAGGGCTCCATGAGCACGTACGACAGCGACGCCTTTCAGCCGGCCTACGACAAGGTCATGGCCAAGTGGCCCGCGGAACGGGAGGCGATCCGCGTCTCCACGCCGTTCGGCACGACGTACGTCAACGCCTGCGGACCGCCCGATGCGCCCCCGCTTCTCCTCCTGCCAGGCGGCGGAGGTGCGACCTCCGCCTCTTGGCACGCCCAGGCCGCCGACCTCGCCCGCAACCACCGTGTCCTCGCCGTCGACCTGATCGGTGCCCCCGGCCGCAGCGAACGGGCCGGCGACCGTCACCCCCGTACGGTCGCCGACCTGTCCGTCTGGCTGGACGCGCTCCTGGACGGCCTCGGTGCGGAGACGGCGGACATGGGCGGGCACTCGTACGGCGGCTGGATCGCCCTGCGTTACGCGCTGCTGGCGCCCGCCCGGGTGCGCCGCCTGTTCCTCCTGGACCCGACCCAGTGCTTTGCCGGGTACAAGGCGGCGTACCTGCTGCATGCCCTGCCGATGTTGCTGCGCCCCGCACCCCACCGGGTCCGCGCCTTCCTGGAGTGGGAGGCCGGGGGAGTGGCTCTCGACCCGGACTGGCTCCGCCTCCAGGAGACGGCCGCCGGCTTCCCCTCCGTGAAGCCCGTGACCGGACCCCGCCCCACGCCGGAGGCGCTGCGGGGCTTGGAGGCGCCGGTCCTGCTGTGCCTGGCCGGGAACAGCAGGACTCATGACGCGCGCGCCGTGGCGGCGAGGGCAGGCGGGCTGTTGCCGCGCGTGGAGACGGACGTACTGCCCGGCATCTCGCATCACGCGTTGCCGCAGGCCGCACCCGCCGAACTGGGCCGCCGCCTCACCGATTTCCTCGGTGGCTGACTCCTCCGTGTCCGAGCCTTACCCCACCTTCTCGATCAGCGCCCGACGGATCAGGAACTTGCCGGGCTCGCGGACCTGCTCGAAGGCCGCGTTGTTGAGGAGGGTGCAGCTGCCGGAGGTTGATGTGACCTCCACTGTCGTGGACTTGTTGTTGTCCAGGTTCGTGACCTTCAGTTGCGTACCGGGCGGGAACTGGTTGCTGGACGCGGCCGGGGCGCCCTCCTCGCCGGAGAGTGTGACGGTCGAACCCGCGCAGACCTGCTCACCGCCGGCGACCCCCGTCGCGTCGCCGGAAGTGTCTGCGGGAGCCGATGCCGGCTGCTCGGCCGGGGTGTCCTGAGCCGACTCCCCGGGCGTGCAGCCGGAGGCTTCCTGCTTGCGCTCGATCTCCGCGATGACCGCTTCCCGGTTGGCGATCCGGGCCTCGGACTGTGCGTCGGGATTGGCGCGTTGCCCCTCGATGAACTTCTCGTTGTTCCCGAGCGCCGTGGCCAGACCCTCGCAGACCGTGGAGGACTGTGCCTGACCGGCCGGCGCGGCGTTCGAGGTGGCCGCCAGAGCGAAGGCCCCGCCTCCGGCGACCGCCGCGGCGCTCACCAGCAACGCGAGCTTCTTCTTGGGGCTGATCGTTCTCCTGCGGGACGTACGCGGCATAGCGGGCCTCCTGTCTCCGGCCGCCCTGGCGGCGACCTGTTGTGAGCGGGGAGTACGCCGCTATGTACGAGATGCCGAACAGGGTTACTCGACAGTTCACACGAGTCACTCAAGTGGCTTAGATCACAAAGGAAGTTGAGTAATCCCTCTCCTGGCCGAGTGCGGTCCCGGGCGGGGGTGCCGCCTGGGTGCTGCCCTCCGTGCGCACGCCCGTCGATGGCCTTGTTCGAATTTGACGCCGCCTCATTCGCACCTCGCGGACCTGGGGTGACGCCACGCCAATTCCCTATCTCACCTGGTCTTTTTGCCGCCTTGGCGGACTGTCTCGATGTCAGTGGTGGGCAGTAAACTATGAGTAGTGTTCGAGGGCGCCGACGGACGGCTCCCTGACCGCGACAGGAGGATGCTCGTGCCCGCTGCCGCACTCTTCCCGCTGCCCACGCAGTCCACAGCCAAGAGGCCGGTTCCACTGGACCTGCCGTACGAGCCCGTCGAGAAGCGGCCGCTCCCGCCGGGGCGTCCGCGCGACTGGTACATCACGCACAACCGGCGCCTCAAGGCGATGCGGCTCGCCATCGCATTGCTGGACTCCGGCGTCTACATGCCCAACCAGGCCCGCAACGAGACGATCCACCGCACGGCCGAACTCATCGGCGTCCACCCGCCGTCGGACACGACGTGTCACATGGTGCGAGCCCTGATGCGTTACGCCCGCTGAGGTCTCCGGGTTTCCTTTCCAGCGCCGGTCGCCCTTGGGGGTGGCCGGCGCTGGGTTTTCCCCAAGCCCACCCCTTCCCGAAACCGGGAGCTCCGCCCCAACCGCCCGACCCGGCGAAGTAATTCGGTTTCGGCGAAGTGGCGTCACCCGGCATCCTGAGGATTACTCTCAACCCACCGGCGAACGGACGTTCGCAAACCGCAGCGTGCGTCCCAACCATTCACGCGAAGGAGGCTCGTCATGGGTACCTTGATCATTCTGGCGATCCTCGTGCTGGTCGTCATGGGGTTCAGTAACCCTGTCTGGTGGATCGCCGCCGCCGCGCTGCTGTATCTGCATGTCCGCTACGGCCACACCGGACCGTCCCCGTCATCCGGCGGCCCCGCGGGCTCCTCGGGATCCCCGGCTCGCGTGGACGAAAGCTACCGCGCGTACCGCCAGCGCCGTGACCGTCAGGCCAGGTGGGAGCGCCGTTACCGTCGCGAGCGCCGCTGGGCGTCCCGGCAGCAGAAGGGCTAACCCACGCCCGGCGCTCCCCACACCGGGAACCAGCGGCTCAGATCCGGCTCCAGCCGCAGGTCGTTCGCAAGCACTGCCCTGACCTGCAACTCCAGGGCGCTGTCGCGCCGTTCCCCGCCACTGGGGAGCGGCGCGAAAACGTAGAAGCTGCCTCTCTTATAGAGGTACACGAGCCCGAGCGGCCGCCGCTCGTCACCACCGCCCCGAAACCCGACGACGGAGCACAGCAACTGTGGCCCGAACCCGCTGCCTTCCAGGGCGGTGTTCACCGCGTGCAGATCACTCACAAGCGCGGGCAGGTCCTCCGGCGACCGCCGCGAGACCAGCCACGTATACCCGTACGAGTCCCGGCTCACCTCCACCGGCGGTCCCGTCCGCTCGGCATCCGCGTCCAACAACGCCCGTACTTCCTGGCGTACGTCCTCGAAGGCCGCCCCTTCGACCGTCGCGAAGCACACCGAGCCGTGCCCGGTCGGTGTGAAGCCGGCCGCCGCCTCCAGGGTGATCGCGGCGGACGGCAGGGCGAAGAGCTGGTCGAGGTCGGGGGCCACCGGCTTGCTGCGGCCCAGCAGGATGTCCAGGAGCCCCATCCCGCTCAACCCGCCTTTCCGGAGGGCGACGACTCACCCAACTCGCGGGAGATCCGGCCCAGTTGATCGAGCCGCTCCTCCAGGCTCGGGTGGGTCGAGAAGAGGCGTTGGATGCCCGGGGTTTTGCCGGACGCGGGCGTGAAGTAGAAGGCGTTGAAGGCCTGCGCGGTCCGTAGATCGCGGGTGGGGATCTTGGCGATGTCGCCGGTGAGCTTGGTCAGCGCGGAGGCGAGTGCCGAGGGGCGGCCGGTGAGCATGGCCGCGGCGCGGTCGGCGGCCAGCTCCCGGTAGCGGGAGAGCGCCCGGATGAGGAAGAAGCTGAGCGCGTAGACGGCCGCGGACACCGCCATCACCGTCATGAGCACGACGGCCGCGTTCTGGTCCTTGCGGCCGTGCCCGCCGAACACCTGGGAGTAGAAGACGAACCGTACGATCAGCCCGGCGAGCACCCCGAGGAACGAGGCCACGGTGATCACCGCGACGTCCTTGTGTGCCACATGCGACAGTTCGTGCGCCAGCACGCCTTCGAGTTCGTCCGGCTCCAGCCGCCTCAGCAGTCCTGTGGTCACACAGAGCACGGCATGATCGGGATTCCGCCCGGTGGCGAAGGCGTTGGGCATGTCCATATCGGATACGGCGACCGCGGGCTTGGGCATGTCCGCGATGGCGCACAGCCGGTCGACGACCCCGTGTAGCTGGGGATACTCCTCCTGCTCCACGACCCGGCCGCGCATCGCGTACAGCGCGATCCGGTCCGAGAACCAGTACTGCGCGCCGAGCAGCCCAGCCGCGATCACCACCACCAGCACCCAAGACTTCAGCAGCACGATCAACGCGGCCACGAACGCCACGTACAACAGCCCGAGCAGGAACAGCGTGACCCCCATCCGCACGGTCAGCCGTCGATCGGCCTGAAAGCGGCTCTGCATCACGATCACCTCGAAATCGGGCACTCGCTTCGATTCCAGTGTGCACCCGGGCATTTCCACGTAAGTCCATGAAAAGGTCCGGCCTTTTCCACGAAGGAGTGCCGATCTCCCCCGCTCCGGGCAAAGCCCGGGCAAGGAACATGCTCGTCAGAAATTGGAGATCACACTGGTGAGCACGTCTCTGATCGTTTCGGCCCGCCGGGCGTCGTACGCCCGCCCGCCGCTCGCGTCCGCGATCTCCTGGAGCACGCTCCGGCCGTTGTTGTCCTTCTCGTCCGCCTTGTTTCCGTAGGCGATGGTGAAGATGCGGATCTGTTGCTGGTCGGGGTCGCCGATCCGCTTCAGCAGCGTTTCCTTCGACAGGCTGCCGATGTCCTCGTTGCGGCCGTCGGTGAGCAGGACGATCGCGTTGATGGCCTTCGGGTCGTAGTCGTCGCGCATGGCCTGTGTGGTGTGGTCGAGGGTGTCGTACAGACCGGTCGCGCCTTCCGGTTCGAGGCTCTTGACGTTGTCGGACAGGAGGTCCGCGCGGGTGCCTCCGGGCAGCTTCTCGTTGTACGGGCCGAGCGGCACCAGTTCCTTGTAGTCCTTGCCCCCGCCGAGGACGTCGGCGTCGGAGAACTTCAGCAGTCCGACCCGGTCGGTGCCGGTGAACTCGCCGAACAGAGCGGGTTCGGCCTGCTTCAGAAGCTTGATCTTGGTCTCGCCCCTGCCGGGAACCGTCTCGTTCATCGACTCGGAGGTGTCGATGACGATGCGTACGTTGGCACGCCGGCGCAAGGTGGGCCAGACGTTCAGCAGATGGTCGAGCACCTCTCCGCCGGGCATCGGCATACGGGTGAACTGCGCATCGTGCAGCACTCCGTTGGCCGCGTTGAGCACCTTGGAACCCTTGGGATCATCGCCCTTGTGGTTGCGGAATCCGTAGGGAGCGAACTGCTTGTCGAAGACGGTGGTGTCGTGCAGGTACGCGAGGAAGTCCCCGGACACCGCCTTCTGAGCGGGGCTCATCCCGGTCAGTTCGATGTACGGATGGTCGGAGAACGGGACGCCGTCCTTCGGGTAGAAGGAGACCAGCGGAGTGTCCGGCTTGCTGGTCTTCTCGCAGCCCTTCTCCCCGCTGAGCGCGCCGCAGGGGTAGCCCGCGTTGTAGGCCGCGACGGTGTTCTCCTCCAGGGTGACGGCCGAGATGTACGACATGGCCTTCTCCGGGCTGCTCCGGTCGGCCTGGCGGAGGTTGAAGAGGAAGGTCAGCGTCGTGTCGCCGTAGTGGACCGCGGACTCCTCGATGCTCTTCGCGAATGCCCGGTTGGCCGGTTTGTCGATGTGGGGTTTGCCCAGCTCACTGCTGGTGCCCGTCTTGGCGAAGAACGCGGCGACCGTCGCGTTGAGCCCGGAGGTGGAGTACCCGGGGTTGGTCTTGCCGAGCTTGAACGCTCCCCACTCCGGCTTGTCGTGGTCCGCCCAGAAGCTGTCGGCGTTCTGGGCCCACTCCGCGAGCGTGGCCCAGTCGAACCGTCTCTCGGGCCAATTCAGGGCCTTGGCCATCGGCTTGGGCATCGCGATGGTCAGCGGGCTCTGCACGATCGACTCCGCTTGCTGCGGGAACAATGCCTTGTTCGACTCCGTCGCGCGGGCGCGGGCCAGCGAGAGCCAGGTGCTCCCGGCGGGTGACCACACGTCCGGCTCATACCCGTCGGACTCCTTCCAGCCGCGGGCCAGCGCGCGCATCCCGGTACCGGAGTTGACGCCGTCGACCTTGACCTCTACGCACTGCCCCTCGGCTGAGCGGTTTCCGTAGGCCTCGGCTGCCCGCTTCAGGGGCTCCGACTTGTCGACCGAGGCGGCGATACGCAGTCTGTCAGTCGCTTCTCCGCAGTCCGACAGCGCGGAGGACGCCTTGTCGTCCGTACCATCGCCCCGCCCCGGCAGGACGACGACCGCGATGACCGCCGCCACCGCGACGAGCGCCACGGCGGGCAGTGCTCGCTTGAGTAACTTCTGCCGGGACTCGGTACTCGGGCGTGGCCCACGCCTGGGGCGCCGGGGCGGCGGAGTGCTCGCGCCCGGCCCGGTCGCCGGCCGCTCGGGCGGCGGCGGGAGAGGGGGGCCGAGGATTTCGTCCGGCTGCGAGGCGCGGACCGGTTCGGTCCGCGGTTCGGTGGCACGAGGCGGTTCGTTCAGTCCCTGGGCGGGGGGCGGCGCGCTCGGTACCTGAACGGGCGGCTCGGCCGGTTCCTGACTGGTTAAGCCGCGGCCGAGGGTGGACTCGCCGGGCTCAGGGAGGGTGAGTGCGGCGAGGGCGGCGATGGCCACCTTCGCCGCGTTGGCCGCGGCGCGCTCCTGGGATCCGGCGGCATCGGCGGCGTACTTCTTGCCGTCCGCGAGGTCGCTGATGCCGCGGATGATGAGTGCCTGAAGACTGTCGGCGAGCTGCGCGGCCTGAGCGAAGCCGGCACCCTCCATCTCGATGGCTGCCGCGTCCTCGTAGTGACGGTGCAGGATCTGCGTTCTGAGGTCGCTCTCCGCGTCATTGAGGACGACGTCGCCGGATGCGATCGGCTTGAAGTGGATCTTGTAGTCGGTCGAGTCGAGCTGCTCGAGCTCGCGCGCCGCGTGTTTCGCCGCATGGAGAAAACGGTGCGGGGGCGCCCAGGAGCGGGGGCGTGCACCGAAGCCGCCCGGGGACTGCTTGCCGCTCTGGTAGGGATACACGTGGTCGGGGACGACGACATCCCCGAGCCTGAGGCCTTGCACCCCGCCCGCGACGCCGACGAAGAGCACGGATTCGACCTGCAGCTCGTTGCGGTAGCGCTCCGTCAGTACAGCGGTGCCGGAGTTCCCCGTACCTATCTCGACGAGATGCACGAGCCACCGGGCGCGCTCACTGGCAAGAAGGTATACGTCTACATATATGCCATCTTTGAGTGTTTTGCTCCCGATGTACTCCGCGGTGGTCCTGAGGTGCTCGCGGACGGCCCTCCACTCCACATCGAGTGCTGTAAGGATCAACGCTGTGCGCAAAGGAAGAGCTGTCGTCACCGGCCCGACCGAATCTTGATGTTGACCTGTCTTCTGATGCCCCAAGAGGTCCAAGATACGGCATCAAGGGGGCGAACACCCTTGTTGCGGGCGGGAGTTAGGGAATGACGCCGCCTCGTTATTCAGTACGAACGGCTGAGGGCCGTTGCTCCCGGAAATCCGGGAGCAACGGCCCTCAGTGCTGACTCGAGCGCTGTTTGGGACGCCTGGTCCTAGACGTCGAAGTACAGCTCGAACTCGTGCGGGTGCGGACGCAGCTGCAGCGGAGCGATCTCGTTCGTGCGCTTGTAGTCGATCCACGTCTCGATCAGGTCGGACGTGAAGACGTCGCCCTGGAGGAGGAACTCGTGGTCGGCCTCGAGGGAGTCGAGGACGGCCGGGAGCGAGGTCGGGACCTGCGCGACGTTCGCGTGCTCCTCGGGAGCCAGCTCGTAGAGGTCCTTGTCGATCGGCTCGGCCGGCTCGACCTTGTTCTTGATGCCGTCCAGGCCGGCCAGCATCAGGGCCGCGAAGGTGAGGTACGGGTTGCCGGAGGAGTCCGGCGCCCGGAACTCGACGCGCTTGGCCTTCGGGTTCGAGCCCGTGATCGGGATACGCATGGCCGCGGAGCGGTTGCGCTGCGAGTAGACCAGGTTGATCGGGGCCTCGAAGCCGGGGACCAGGCGGTGGTACGAGTTCACCGTCGGGTTGGTGAAGGCCAGCAGCGACGGGGCGTGCTTGAGGATGCCGCCGATGTAGAAGCGGGCGGTGTCCGACAGGCCCGCGTAACCGGCCTCGTCGTAGAACAGCGGGTCGCCGTTCGCCCACAGCGACTGGTGGACGTGCATGCCCGAGCCGTTGTCGCCGAAGATCGGCTTCGGCATGAAGGTGGCCGTCTTGCCGTTGCGCCAGGCGACGTTCTTCACGATGTACTTGAAGAGCTGGAGGTCGTCGGCCGCGGCGAGCAGCGTGTTGAACTTGTAGTTGATCTCGGCCTGTCCTGCGGTGCCCACCTCGTGGTGCTGGCGCTCGACCTGGAGACCGGACTTGTTCAGCTCCAGGGAGATCTCGGCACGCAGGTCGGCGAAGTGGTCGACCGGCGGAGTCGGGAAGTAACCGCCCTTGTAGCGGACCTTGTAGCCGCGGTTGTCCTCCAGTGCACCGGTGTTCCAGGCGCCCGCCTCGGAGTCGATGTGGTAGAAGGCCTCGTTCGACTTGGTCTCGAAACGGACGCTGTCGAAGATGTAGAACTCGGCCTCGGGACCGAAGTACGCGGTGTCGGCGATACCGGTCGAGGCGAGGTACGCCTCCGCCTTCTTCGCCACGTTCCGCGGGTCACGGGAGTACTGCTCGCCCGTGATCGGGTCATGGATGAAGAAGTTGATGTTGACCGTCTTGTCGCGGCGGAACGGGTCCACGCGCGCGGTGGACAGGTCGGCCCGAAGCGCCATGTCCGACTCGTGGATGGCCTGGAAGCCGCGGATCGAGGAGCCGTCGAAGGCCAGTTCCTCGCTCGGGTCGAAGGCCTCTGCCGGCACCGTGAAGTGCTGCATCACGCCAGGCAGGTCGCAGAATCGGACGTCGATGAACTTGACGTCCTTGTCCGCGATGAACTTCTTGGCCTCGTCGGCGTTCTGGAACATCCAGCTCCTCCTACTCCCGACCGTCCGTGCCGGGGTGGTAGTTCGTTCGTGCGGCCAGTGCGGTGGCACACGCTGAGGCCCGACAATAGGGACGGGTGATTTCTCGAGCGTGACCCATTTGTTTCGCCCAAGTTAACCGACCCCGGCCCGCCTGACCCCACCTGTCCGCATATCAAAACCGGCGCAGTACCGTGGACGCGTGGACAACAGGCAAGCAATCGGATCCTGGCTCTCCGGACCGCGCGCCGCCGCGGAGGAAGCCGGTGCCGACTTCGGATACCGGGGCGAGCAGCTCGGCCTGCCGGAGTCGGGCCCCGGCTCGATCGCCCGCCCGGGCCGACGCCTCGGTGCCCTCGCGGTCGACTGGGGGCTGTGCCTCCTGATCGCATACGGGCTGCTCACCGACGGCTACAACCAGGCGACGGGCAACTGGGCGCTGCTGATCTTCTTCGTGATGAGCGTCCTGACCGTCGGCACGATCGGCTTCACCCCCGGCAAGCGCCTGTTCGGCCTGCGAGTCCTCACCCTGGACACCGGCACCGTCCAGCCCGTGCGCGCCCTTCTGCGTACGGTCCTGCTGTGCGTAGCCATCCCCGCCCTGATCTGGGACCGCGACGGCAGGGGGCTGCACGACCGCTTGGCTCGCACGGTAGAGGTACGGATCTGAGGAACGCGCCAGTGAGTGGGCCGCCCCTTCGTGCGGCCCACTCAGGGGTACGGCTTCGGGTGCGTCCTACTCAGGGGCGCGGGAGGCGCAGTCTTTTAGGGGCGCGGGGCTGTGTCAATTTGCGACTCCGCCGCGTGGGCGCGACCAGCCACGACGGACCCGCACTCGGCAAACTGCAGAACCACCCCGAC
>NZ_BMPQ01000003.1:249968-274441 GCF_014647675.1 Streptomyces flaveus
CCAGGTTCCGGCGCCCTTCGGCGTACTGCCAAGCTCAGCGGCAGCGCTACCGCATCTTCGGGCCCCCACGCGGCATCCGCATCCCCTTGGGCATCGGGCCCTTCGGCATGGGGAGGTTCGACATGATGTCGCCCAGGGCGCGCAGTCGGTCGTTGGTGGCGGTGACCTGAGGGCCGGTCAGTACGCGGGGCAGCTTCAGCATCGTCGTACGGAGCTTCTTCAGCTCGACCTGGCCCTCGCCGGTCCCCACGAGGATGTCGTGGACGGGTACGTCCGAGACGATGCGCGCCATACGCTTCTTCTCGGCGGCCAGCAGGCTCTTCACTCGGTTCGGGTTGCCCTCGGCCACCAGCACGATGCCGGCCTTGCCGACGGCTCGGTGCACCACGTCCTGCTGGCGGTTCATCGCCACCGCCGGGGTCGTCGTCCAGCCGCGCTTCATGTTGTCCAGCACCGCGGCCGCCGCTCCCGGCTGCCCCTCCATCTGCCCGAAGGCGGCACGTTCGGCCCGTCGTCCGAAGACGATCGCCATCGCGAGGAAGGCGAGGAGGAAGCCGAGAATGCCGAGATAGACCGGGTGCCCGATCAGGAAACCGATCGCGAGAAAGACACCGAGGGTGCCGATTCCGACAGCCCCGAGTACAAGACCGATCTTGGAGTCGGCCCTGCGGGTCATCTTGTAGGTCAGAGCGATCTGCTTGAGTCGCCCGGGGTTCGCAGCGTCCGCTGCGTTGTCCTTCCTCGCCATGCCGAGAAGTCTACGTGGCGCGGGAAGTGCCGACGACGGCGGTGCCGCGTCGGCGGGCGGTCACGGGCGAGGGGCGAACGACGACTGTACGAAGGACTGGTCCAGGACGCGCTGCGCCTCGACCCTGTCCTTGGCCCGGCGGCGGTCCTCCATGACAGAGGTCCATGCGTTACGGCGGGCGGTGCGCTGTCCGCCGCTCATGAGGACCGACTCGACGGCACGGAGTGCATCGGTGAAAGACGGAATCGCTGTGGCGCGTACGGGCGCGGCCTGCATAGTGGAGGTCCCCCCTCGGGTGATGGTTCCGGGATGAGTCTGTACGTGGCGTGAGAACAGAGTCACTGAATGGTGTTACCAGGGCATGACCAAACGGTCAAACGCCAATGAAGCCTGGATGCGAGGCCCGAAAACGCCGACGCGGCCCTGACGGTGGCTCCCATCTGCGGGAACGGTCAGAACCGCGTCGTATCGGACACTACTCACGGGTAACGTCTTGTGTGCGGATTCACACGATCAGCTGGCACTGCGTGCCATCGCGCAGGTCGTACGAGATCTCAGACGGCCTGCGAGGCGACGTACGATCCGCGCTTCTCGACGGCCATCTGGTACAGGCGCCCGGCGCGGTACGAGGAGCGCACCAGCGGCCCGGACATCACACCCGAGAAGCCGATCTGGTCGGCCTCCTCCTTCAGCTCCACGAACTCCTGCGGCTTGACCCAGCGCTCCACGGGGTGGTGGCGCACGGTCGGGCGCAGGTACTGCGTGATGGTGACCAGTTCGCAGCCGGCCTCGTGCAGCTGGCGCAGCGCCTCGCTGATCTCCTCGCGGGTCTCGCCCATGCCGAGGATCAGGTTCGACTTGGTGACCAGGCCGACGTCGCGGGCCTCGGTGATGACCTTCAGGGAGCGCTCGTAGCGGAAGCCGGGGCGGATGCGCTTGAAGATGCGCGGGACCGTCTCGATGTTGTGCGCGAAGACCTCCGGGCGGGAGGAGAAGACCTCGGCGAGCTGGGCCGGCTCGGCGTTGAAGTCGGGGGCCAGCAGCTCGACCTTGGTACGGCCCGCCTCGCGGTTCGCGGTCTGGGCGTGGATCTGGCGCACGGTCTCGGCGTACAGCCAGGCGCCGCCGTCCTCCAGGTCGTCGCGGGCGACGCCGGTGATCGTGGCGTAGTTGAGGTCCATCGTGACCACGGACTCGCCCACGCGGCGGGGCTCGTCACGGTCCAGTGCTTCCGGTTTGCCGGTGTCGATCTGGCAGAAGTCGCAGCGCCTGGTGCACTGGTCGCCGCCGATGAGGAAGGTGGCCTCGCGGTCCTCCCAGCACTCGTAGATGTTGGGGCAGCCCGCCTCCTGGCAGACCGTATGCAGGCCTTCGCTCTTCACGAGGTTCTGCATCTTGGTGTACTCGGGGCCCATTTTCGCCCGGGTCTTGATCCACTCGGGCTTGCGCTCGATGGGGGTCTGGCTGTTGCGGACCTCCAGGCGCAGCATCTTGCGTCCGTCGGGGGTGACTGCGGACACGACCGGCTCCCTGTGCATTCGATTCTTCGGCGCACACCAGCGTACGCCCGTGTTTGATGGGCCTTTCTGTGAGGCCAACCTGTGGGCCTCAAGGTCCATTCCTTGCGTCAGGCGGTCGCCTTCTCGGTCTCCCGCGGCTTCAGGTCCGCGTTCTCCAGTACGTCCCGCAAGTGTTTCTCGGCCACCGGCAGGACCTCGGCGATCGTGACCTCGCGCCCCAGCTCGTACGCCAGTGACGTGACGCCCGCGTCGCGGATGCCGCAGGGGATGATCTTGTCGAAGCTGGAGGTGTCCGGGTTCACGTTCAGGGCGAAGCCGTGCATCGTGACGCCCTTGGCCACGCGGATGCCCATGGCGCAGATCTTGCGGTCCTCGCGACGCTGGCCGGCGTTCGAGGGGGCGTACTCGGGGCCGTTGAGCCGGGGGTCGAACTCGTCGTCCGTCAGGCGTGGGTCGAGGTCGAGTGAGAGTCCCGCCCGTCGCCCGCCACCACCCTCAGCCGAAGCGCTGCGCGCTGCCCCTCCATATCGGGAGGGGCGCTGTTCCACCGGGTCGCCGAGTATCCACACGCCCGCGCGACCCTCGACCCGCGAGGTCTCGAGGCCGAAGTCGGCGCACACGCGGATCATCGCGTCCTCGAGGCGGCGCAGATGGGCGACGACGTCGACGGGCCGCGGCAGCTTCTGGATCGGGTAGCCGACGAGCTGGCCGGGGCCGTGCCAGGTGATCTTGCCGCCGCGGTCCACGTCCACGACCGGGGTGCCGTCGAGGGGCCGCTCCTCGGGAGCGGTGCGCCGGCCCGCCGTGTAGACCGGCGGGTGCTCCAGGAGCAGACAGGTGTCGGGGATCTCGTCCTGGAAGCGGGCGGCGTGCACGCGGCGCTGCTCGTCCCAGGCCTGCTGGTACTCGACGGAGTCCGCTCCGAAACCCATCCGGACGAACCGCAACTCACCCACGGCAAACGCCTCCCTGGAAGACCCGTAAGGCGCGTACGCGCCCCACGCCACTGTACGTCCGGGCTCTGGTCGGCCGAGTTCGGCCCTGTCCGTCCGGCTGACAGGGCGGCAGCCCGCGTCGCGCCCGTCATCCTCGGGCCAATCCTCACACGATCGGATGAATGCGTATCGAAGCCTGCGATCGCGTGCTTACGGAGCGCTACATTCACGCCGTTCACGAGGCCATTTCCCCGAGGCCTGGAAGGCAGGAGTTCGCACCGCAGATGACGGAACGACCCGCGCAGCGCACCCCCAACCGTCAGCTCGCCGCACTGATCGCAGAAGCGGGGTTCTCCAACGCGGGACTAGCCCGTCGCGTGGACCAGCTCGGTCTCGAGCACGGGCTCGATCTGAGATACGACAAGACATCGGTGACCCGCTGGCTACGCGGCCAGCAACCGCGCGGCACGACACCGGCACTGATCGCAGAGGTGTTCACGCGCCGGCTCGGGCGTCGGCTCACCGCGCAGGATCTGGGCCTGGACGCCTGCGCCCCCGTGTACGCGGGGCTCGAGTTCGCGGCCACGCCCGAGGAGGCCGTGGACATCGTCAGCGGACTGTGGCGCAAGGACTCCGGGAGCCACGCGGAGCTGCGCAAGATCGCGTTCACCCCGGCGGGGCTCGTCGTGCCGAGCCGGGACTGGCTGATCGGGCGGCCCGACGACCGGGTGGGCCGCGCCGGGGACCCCGCGGCCGTACGGGTGCCCGCGCAGGGCCGCCCGGGCGCCGTGTCCCGGCAGCGCGCGCAGGCCGAGCGGCAGACCGAGCGCGAGCCCGGGCAACGGGTGACCGCGGGCGACATCGCGGCGCTGCGGAAGGTCGGGGAGCTGTTCCGGGCACTGGACCACGCCTACGGCGGCGGCCACGCCCGGCAGGCCCTGGTGCGCTACCTGGAGCACGAGGCGGAGCCGATGCTGCGCGGCACGTACGGGGAGCAGACCGGGCGTCAGCTGTTCGCCGCCGCCGCCGATCTCACCCGGCTCGCGGGCTGGACCTCGTACGACATCGCCGCGCACGGACTGGCCCAGCGGTACTTCGTGCAGGCGCTGCGGCTCGCGCAGGCGGCGGGGGACCGGGCGTACGGGGCGTACGTCCTGGTGACGATGAGCCGGCAGGCCGTGTACCTGGGCCACGGCCGGGAGGCGGTGCAGCTGGCGCGGGTCGCCCAGCAGGGCGCGGGCTCGTCCGCGCCGTCCGTCGTGCAGGCGCTGCTGCACGCGGCCGAGGCTCGCGGGCACGGGGTGCTCGGCGAGGTACGGGCCTGCACGGCGTCCCTCGTACGCGCGGAGCGGGCGCTGGAGACGGCCCGGCCCACCGACGACATCCCGTACTGGGCGCGCTTCTTCGACCAGGCGCAGCTCGCGGACGAGTTCGGGCACTGCCACCGGGACCTCCAGCAGTACCGCGCCGCCGCCCAGCACGCCGAACGCTCCCTCCAGCTCCGGGCTCCCGGCTACGCCCGCAGCCGCCTCTTCTGCCGCGTCGTCCTTGCCACCGCCCGCCTCGGTCTCGGCGAACTCGACCAGGCCTGCCGGCTGGGCGCGGAGGCGGCGGCCCAGGCCGCCGAGATGCGTTCGGTGCGGGCGGTGGAGTACGTACGGGACTTCGAGCGGCGGCTGGAGCCGTATCGGGACGCGGCGCCGGTGCGGGGGTATCGCGACAAGGTCGCCGCGCTCGGGTAGTGGTGCGGGGTTGGAGGTCCCGCCCCGCGACGGGGCCTCCAACCCTGTCTGGTCACGCGGCCCTGGGTAACGGGGCCGCCGTGTGCGCCGAGTCCGCGCCGAGCTCCGTCAGCAGGGCCGTGGCCGCGCGGTGGCCCGAGTGCAGGGCGCCCTGGACCGTGCTGGTGTCGCGGTGGTCGCCGCAGACGTACAGGCCGGCTAGGAGGCGGACGGGGCGGCGGAGATCGTGCGGAGGCGGCATCGCGGGGACGGCGTCCGGGGTGTGGTGGACGGCGAGGAGCTCCCAGCGGAGCGTGGACGTGCCGTAGAGGTCGGCCAGGTGGGCGCGTACGACCCGGTCGACGTCCGGAGGTGGTGCGCCGAGGATCGTGGACGAGACCAGGGCGCGGCCCGCGGGGGCGCGGGACGGGTCGACCTCGCTGAGGACGGCGGTGTGGGCCACCGGGCCGCGACGGTCCGCGTCGAGGAGCAGCCCCGCTCCGGTCGAGGGCACCTCGTCGGGCGTGTGGTGCACCACCGTCACCGGGTGGAACGGCGGCACCCGCAGGCCGGGCAGCAGCTCGGCGGCGGCGAGGGCGTCGGTCGCCAACAGGACGGCCCGGCAACGGAGTTCGCCGTGTTCCTGGGTACGCACGGACGTCGTGGACACGGACGTGACCTGTACGCCGGTGCGGACCGTCCCTGGCGGCAGAGCGGCGGCGAGCAGCTCCGGCAAGGTGTCGGCGCCGCCCTCCGGCACGCACAGCCGTCCGGCGGCGAAGGCGCGCAGCGCGAGGTCCGCGGACCGGCTGGACATCGTCAGATCCGGGTCGCAGAGCAGTGCGGCCAGCAGCGGCCGCAGAAAGCCCTCGACGGTACGGGCGGGCATTCCGCGCGCCGCCAGCGCGTGACCGGCCGGCCGGTCCGGTCGCGCCAGCAGGCGCTCCACCGGGGCGGCGGCGATCCGGCCGAGCGCGGCGGCGAGCCGTGCCTGGTCGATGGCGCTGCCGAGGGGTGGGAAGGACCGCGGCAGGGGCCGGGCGGCGGCCTGTGGCGCCGCCCGGGCCACGGTGCCGTCGGGCGACGGCCCTGCCCGCCGGGCGGCGCGTGGCCTCCGGGGGGCGGCCACAAAGGCGCGTGCCGCGCCGAGTGCGCCCCTTGCGCCCCCGGCGCTCGTTACGCCCCCGGGCTCGCCCGCCCGGTGCGTACGCCCGTCGGCATGGACGAGTACGCCCGGTGCGAACGGGCGCAGGGTCAGGGTGTCGAGACCCGGAGTGAGACGTATTTCCGGGTACGCCGTGGACAACAGCCGGCCGATCCGGTCGAGCCGGAAACCGTCGACCTTCTCGGTCGACATACGGCCGCCGACGTAAGGGGCGGCCTCCAGGACTACGGTCGTTACTCCTGCGCTGGTCAGCCGGTGGGCAGCCGAGAGTCCCGCGACCCCGGCCCCCACTATGACGACGTCCGCCTGATAAGCGGGCTCAAGCACGTGCCCCTCCTCGAGGTCGCGCGGCTCCTGGGGACGTCATGCCCCCGACATGCTTCCGGAATTCCGGAGTTTCTGGACGAGGTTAGGGGGTGGGGCGCTTTGCGCTGAGCCGCGCATGGGCGGCGCACGGGGGCGCTCCGCTGGGGGCGCGGTTTTCGGGTGCGGGTTGGTGGGTGGCTGGTCGCGCAGTTCCCCGCGCCCCTAGGTTCGTTGGGGGTCGGGGCCGTGGGCCGGTGCGTCAGCCCGTCGCAGGGCGGGCATACGGCCCTTACCTGGTACAAGGTCCTGGTTCTCCGAGACCGGACCTAAGCGACGGGCATACGACGCACCGGCCCACGCCCCCTCCCGCCGGTGGAAGGCTGCGGGTCGTCGGGGGCACGGGCTTCCCCGGGGCGCCGGGATCTTCGGGGCCCGGGGAGCCGCAGGCTTTTGCTTTTAGGGGCGCGGGGCTGTATCTATATGCGGCTCCGCCGCGTGGGCGCGACCAGCCACGACGGGCCCGCAGCCGCGACACGACGTGTCACCCCACCCCGTGGCGGGGGCCGGGGGCGCAGCCCCCGTTTCGGGAAGGGGCGGGGCTGGGGAAAGAAACCTCTCCAACCCCAGCCCCCGCGTACCCGCACCGGAATCAGCCCCGGGCCGCCGCCCGAATCGCGTCCTCGATCCCCGGGAACGCAAAGGAGAAGCCCGACTCCAACAGCCGGGTGGGAAGCACCCGTTGGCTGCCCAGTACGTCCCCGGCCATCTCGCCGAGTGCGAGCCGCAGTGCGGGTGCGGGCACCGCGAAGAGGGTGGGCCGGTGCAGCACGCGGCCCATGGCGGCCGTGATCTCGCGGTTGGTGAGCGGCTGTGGAGCCGTCAGGTTGAAGGGGCCCGACAGGGACTCCGTGTCGAGCAGGTGCCGCAGTGCGGCCACCTCGTCGTGCAGTGTGATGTAGCTCCAGTACTGGCGTCCGTCGCCCAGCCGCCCCCCGAGCCCCGCCTTGAACAGCGGGAACAGCCGCCCCCAGGCGCCGCCCTTGGCGGACACCACCAGTCCGGTGCGCGCGAAGACGGTCCGTACGCCCGCCTCCTCGGCCGGAGCCGCCGCCTCCTCCCACTCCACGCACATCGAGGGCAGAAAACCGTCCCCGGGCGGCGAGTTCTCGTCCACGGCCCGTTCGCCGGTCTCTCCGTAGAAGCCGATCGCGCTGCCATTCACAAAGACCCGCGGCAAGGGGGAGAGGGAGGCGGCCGCCTCCGCGAGCGCCGCCGTCCCGAGCAGTCGGCTGTCGCGGATCTTCCGCTTGTACGCGTCCGTCCAGCGGCGGTCACCGACGCCGGCCCCGGCGAGGTTCACCACGGCGTCGCACCCGGTGAGCCCCGCCGCGTCGACGTACTGCCGCTCGGGATCCCACTCCACCTCGTCCTTCGCCCGGGGTGTACGGCGCACCAGCCGCACCACCTCGTGCCCGTCCGCGGTCAGTGACCGCACCAGTGCCGCACCGATGAGACCGGACGCCCCGGCCACGGCGATTCGGGAAGCTTCCATGCCCCCATCCTCCGCCCACGCTCTCCGGGCCACCGCGCCGAGGGTGCCCGAAGCGTGCCGGAACCCCGGACGAGGGCTCGCAGCCCCGCCGTACAGTGACCTTCATGCCCGCCTTGCACATACGCCCTGCCAGCTACGACGACGAGGACGCGCTGGGCCGGCTCGACCGTGCGACCTGGTCGTATCTGCACGCGGTCCGGCCCCGGGAAGAGCCGCCGTACGAGCCGTTCTTCGGCGACCGCTACGGGCCCCGCGACCATCTCGTCGCGGAGCTGGACGGACGCCTCGTCGGCTATGTGCGCCTCGGTTTCCCCACCCCGCTCGTCTCCAACGCACACGTACGGCAGATCCAGGGCCTCGCCGTCGCCGAGGAGGCGCGCCGCTTCGGCGTGGGCCGGGCGCTGATCCGCGCGGTGATCTCCGAGGCCCGCCGCCAGGGCGCCCTGCGCATCTCGCTGCGCGTCCTCGGTCACAACACCCCGGCCCGCAGGCTGTACGAGTCGGAGGGCTTCGTCGTGGAGGGCGTCCAGCCGGGGGAGTTCTACCTCGACGGGAAGTACGTAGACGACGTGCTGATGGGCCGCAGCCTCTGAGTCCCCGTCAGGGCACCGTCCCTGCCCCCGCCAGTGCTCAAGACGTGACCAGGTCGCCCGTGTCCACCGGCGTCGACGACCTCGCCGCCTGCGCCGCGTCGTCCGCGACCTCGTCGGCGGTCAGGACGTAACCCGTTTCGGCGTCGCTGGTGGACCTGGCGAAGACGACCCCGTACACCTTGCCGTCCGTGGTCAGCAGGGGGCCGCCGGAGTTGCCGGGAAGGACCGTGGAGCGGATGGAGTAGATCTCGCGGGTGACGATCTCGGAGCCGTAGATGTTCTGGCCCCTGGCCTGGATCTTGTTCGCGACGGTGGCCGCCTGGAGGTCCAGGCCGCCGTCCTGCGGGTAGCCCGCGACCACGGCCGCGTCGCCGCGGGTCGCGCTGGTGTCGAAGGGCAGTACGGGGGCTTCGAGGCCCGGTACGTCGAGGACGGCGACGTCCTTGTCGGCGTCGAAGAGGACGACCTTCGCCTCGTACGCCCGGCCCGTGCCGCCCACGCGTACGGTCGGCTCGTCGATGCCCGCCACCACGTGGGCGTTGGTCATCACATGCTCGGAGGCGTAGACGAAGCCGCTGCCCTCGCGGCCCTGGCCGTCCGCGACGCCCTCGACCTTCACCGAGGAACGCGTCGCGGCCCGGCTCGCCACCGCGGTGACGCTGTCCCCGGAGGGCCTGGCGACGCTCGTGGCCGGCTCGCTCTCGAACGGGTTGAAGACCTGCGGGAACCCCGCCTCCGTCAGCGCCGAGGTGGCGCGGGAGAACCACGCCGGGGTCGTCTCCGGCATGACGTCCTGCACCGTGCCGAGCAGCGAGGAGCCGCGGATGGCCTGGTTGAGGACGGGGGAGGCGGACACGGCGAGCACGCTCGCGGCGACCCAGGACACCACCAGGACGGCCACGATGTTGGCCGCGGCTCCGCCGACTCCGTCGGCGATGCGCAGCGGGCCCCGGTCCAGCTCGCGGCGCAGCCGCAGGGCGAGCCGCCCCGCCAGCTCGTGCCCGACCGCGGCCGGCACCAGCACCGTGAGCACCGCCGTGATCGTCGCCGTTGTGGTCCCCGGCGACACCAGGTCCATCATCCAGGGCAGCACCCATACGCCGATGACCGCGCCGCCCACGAAACCGGCCAGCGACACGCAGCCCGCCACGAGCCCGCGCCGGTAGCCGGACGCCGCATAAACGAGGATCACCAGCAACAGCAGGATGTCGAGCAGGTCCACGGAGCACCCTTTCTCTTGGACCCCTCAGTACGCACGCAGCGGGCCCAGTGATCAAGCACGCGCGCGTGGAGCCCGTAAATCGGCCACGCGCGTGTGGGAGCTGCCGCGTCCTCCCGGGGATGACCCCTGGGATCCCCAGCCGGAATCCGTACACGTGCGTGGAACCTAAGAAACGTGCAGGGCCA
This sequence comes from Streptomyces flaveus, assembly GCF_014647675.1. Classification (GTDB taxonomy): domain Bacteria; phylum Actinomycetota; class Actinomycetes; order Streptomycetales; family Streptomycetaceae; genus Streptomyces; species Streptomyces flaveus. The sequence goes on from NZ_BMPQ01000003.1 coordinate 259,916, forward strand.
GGGCGTTGGTTCCACCGGGTGGCACAGCACACATCGCGGAAGGCACGGGTGTCCCGGAGAGTGGGCCTCATGCGTGTCTTCCGTGCACCGCTGTCGCGTATGCCGCGTGTGGTGCGGGTGGCCCTGGTCTGTCTGCCCGGCCTCGCGGCCGTCACCGCGCTGGTCCTCTGGGCCGCGGGCGCCGACCGGACGCAGTCGGGTCCCGGACGGCCCGCCACGGCGCGGACCCCCGCGGGACACCGTGCCGACCGGCCCGCCATCGTGCCCAGGGAGCGCTGGCTCGGCGATGCCGCGTACACGCGCCCGCCCACCCGGTACGCCGACCGCGTCCTGGCCGTGTTCGTGCACCACACCGACTCGCCGAACGACTACGACTGCGCCGACGTGCCCCGCATCATCCGGGACATGTACGTCGGGCAGGCCGGCGGCCGGCAGTGGGACGACATCGGCTACAACTTCCTCGTCGACCGCTGCGGCACCATCTACGAGGGCCGGGCGGGCGGAGTCGAGCGGCCCGTCGTCGGGGCGCACACCCAGGGCTTCAACGTCGGTACGACGGGGATCGCGGCGATCGGCACCTTCACCGCCGGAGTGCCGGTCCCCCAGGCCATGACCGACGCCATCGCGGCCGTCGCCGCCTGGAAGCTGGGCCTCGGCGACATCGACCCGCGCCTCCCGGTCCAGCTGGTCTCCACGAACAGCATGAGCAGGTACCAGGCGGGCACACCCGCGACCTTCGCGGCCGTCGCGGGCCACGCCGACGGCTACTACACCGCCTGCCCGGGCGAGGCCCTGACGGCCCGTCTCCCCGAGATCCGGGAACGGGCGGCCCACCTCCAGGGCAGGCGGTAGCTCACAGGTACGCCACAGCCGGCTCACCGACCACCCAGAGCCACGCCTCCTAGCGTCGAGGCACGCACTGACCGGAGGTGGGGATCATGAACAGTCACCAGAACGAGAACAGCCACGAGAACGGCAGGCAGCGGCCCCGGCGGACATCCCTGTGGACACGGGCCGTACGAAGCCCCTGGACCGTGGCCTGCGTGGTGGCCGCCGTAGTGGTCGGCCCTTCCGCCGCCACCGCGTCGGCCCTCGACCACGCCAACGCGGCACCCCCGCACAGCGCCCCGCCGAAGATCGGTGCGCCCCCGCGCCCCTGAAGGAGGCCGCAGGCCCTCCTTCAGGGGCGCGGGGAACTGCGCGACAAGCCACAACGAACCCGCAGCTTGAAACTGCGCAACCCAGCGGAGCGCAACGGCATCATGAACCCATGCGCGCTGCCCGCCTCATCAAAATGGTGCTGCTCCTCCAGTCCCGCCCCTCCATGACCGCCGCCGAACTCGCCCGCGAACTGGAGGTCTCCGAGCGGACCATCACGCGGGACGCGCAGGCGCTGTCGGAGGCGGGCGTCCCGGTGTACGCGGACCGAGGGCGGGCCGGTGGATACCGGCTCATCGGCGGGTACCGGACCCGGCTCACCGGCCTCGCCCGGAGCGAGGCCGAGGCGCTGTTCCTCAGCGGAGTGCCCGGTGCGCTGCGCGAGATGGGGCTCGAGGACGCCGCCTCGGCCGCGCGGCTGAAGGTGTCGGCGGCGTTGCTGCCGTCCCTGCGCGACGCCCCGCACAGCGCGGCGCAGCGGTTTCATCTGGACGCGCCCGCCTGGTTCGCCGAGCCGAAGACGCCCGAGCTGCTGCCCGCCGTCGCGGAAGCGGTGTGGGACGACCGCCGGATCATCGCCCGTTACCGGCGCCAAGAGGCCGAGGTGAAGCGGGAGTTGGAGCCGTACGGTCTCGTGCTGAAGGCAGGCGTCTGGTACGTGTGCGCCCGCGTGCCGAACCCCGGTTCCTTCCGCGTCTACCGCATCGACCGGTTCACGGCGGTGGAGAGCGGCGACGAGCGCTTCGTACGCGACGAGGCATTCGACCTGCCCGGCTTCTGGGCGGAGCGCGCGGCGCAGTTCGCGCGCTCGATCCTGCGGGCGACGGTGGTGGTGCGGCTGACGGAGGTCGGCAGGCGGCAGCTGAGGTACGCCGTCGATCCGCTCTCCGCACAGGAGGCGCTGGCCGAGGCCGGGCCGCCCGACGGCGAGGGCCGGGTGACGCTCACGCTGCCCGTCGAGTCGCATGACGTGGCGTACACCCAACTCCTCGCCCTAGGCCCTGAGGTAGAGGTCCTTCAGCCGTCCGGGCTGCGGCAGCGCTTCGCGCAGGCGGCGGCCCGGACGGCGGCGTACTACGACGTGCAGGTCACCGATAGCCCGTGACGTCCGCGGGTTTGCCCGCCTGCTCGACCTCCGCGATATAGCGCCAGGCGTCGGGCGCCGAGCCGTCGGAGTCCGTGAAGCCGTACTCCCGGGCCAGGCCTCCGCTGGAGAGCGACTGCCCGTTCCAGCGCGCCACCTCGGGATCGGCGGCGAGCGCGGCCAGCGCCCGTCCGATGTACGTGGGCGACTCGGAGATCGCGAAGTGCGGGGCCTGCTCGCAGGCGTCCCGCCAGTTCTCCTCGGTGACGTGGAAGGCGGAGTCGAGCATCGCCTCGGAGCGCAGCCAGCCCGGCGTGAGACAGACGGCCGTACAGCCGAACTCCCTCAGCTCCTCGCCGAGGCCGTACGCCATGCGGATCGGGGTCGTCTTGGCGAGGTCGTAGAAGAACGGCTTGCGGTAGGTGGCGCGGTTGTACTCCTCGGTGCCGTCGGTGACTTCGACGAGCAGGCCGCCGGGGTTGCGGGTCAGGAGCGGCAGTGCGCAGTGGCTGGTGACGATGTGCGACTCGATGCCGAGGCGCATGACCCGCAGTCCCTTGTCAAGGTCCATCTCCCACATCTTCGGCTGCTCACGCGAACCCATGTCGAGGTGGGTGTCGCCGCCCCAGAGGTCGTTGACGAGGATGTCGAGACGGCCCTGCTCCCGGTCGATGCGTGTGACGAGGGCTCGTACCTGCTCCGGCTCCAGGTGGTCGGTCGGCACGGCGATGCCCCGGCCTTCGGCTCCGGCCGCCGCGTCGACCAGCTCGGCGGTCTCCTCGATGGTCTCGGTGGACCGGCCGACCTCGCTGACGTGGTCACGGGTCGTGCGTCCCGTGGCGTACACGGTGGCTCCGGCGCGTCCCAGCTCCACCGCCATGGCCCGTCCGGCGCCGCGCGTGGCGCCCGCGACCAGGGCGATCTTTCCCTTGAGTGGCTGTGCAGTCTCCATGCGACGAGCATCTCGCCGAAAGCAGACAGCTGCTGTCCGGCTTTCCATCGGGTTTTCCGTCGGCATGTGCGCGCATAACGATCTGCCTGTGCCCAGGTGCGCGGGCCGGGTACAGGCCCGATGCTGGTGCACGTGATGGACGAGACGGAGTTCTGGGAGCTGGTGGACACGGCCCGCGAGGCCGCCGAGGGCGACCCCGACGAGCAGGCCGACCTGCTCGTCGAACGGCTCCTCGGCCTTGACCCGGACTCGGTCCTGGACTTCGCCCGTCACTTCGAGGCCCGCTACAACCGCGCCTACACCTGGGACCTCTGGGGCGCCGCCTGGATCCTCCTCGACGGGGCCAGCGACGACGCCTTCGACTACTTCCGCTGCTGGCTGATCGGTCAGGGGCGCGATGTGTACGAGCATGCCGTGCACGATCCGGACCAGCTCGCCGAGCTCCTGACCGACTTCGACGACGAGGTCGACGGGGACGGCGAGGAGCTCGGCTACGCGGCGGACGAGGCGTACGAACAGCTCACCGGCACCGACGCCCCGGACCTCGGCATCCCGCCCGCGCCCCCGGAGCCGACGGGCACGCCGATCGACTTCGAGAACCAGAAGGTGCTGGCGGAACGTTTTCCCCGGCTGTGGGAGCGGTTCGCGGACTGAGCGCCTGAGCGCCCCTGACTGCCCGGGCGAGGCAGGACAGTCAGGGACGCTTCTGTGTGTTCGTGGCCCTTACAGGCCGTACCGCTCCCTGGCTTCCTTCACGGCGGAAGCCTTGACCTCGCCCCGTCGGGCGAGCTGGGCCAAAGCCGCGACCACGATTGACTCGGCGTCGACGCCGAAGTGGCGGCGGGCCGCCTCGCGGGTGTCCGAGAGGCCGAAGCCGTCGGCGCCGAGCGAGGAGTAGTCCTGCTCGACCCACTGTGCGATCTGGTCGGGGACCTGACGCATGTAGTCGGACACCGCGAGGACCGGACCCTCGGCACCGTGCAGCACCTGACGGACGTACGGCACCCGCTCCTCGCCCCGCAGCAGCGCCGCGTCCGCCTCCAGGGCGTCCCGGCGCAGCTCCGTCCAGGACGTCGCCGACCACACGTCGGAAGCCACGCCCCACTCCTCGGCGAGCAGCTTCTGCGCCTGAAGTGTCCAGTGGATCGCCGTGCCGGAGCCCAGCAGCTGGATGCGCGGCGCGTTGGCAGCGGCCACGTCCAGCCCCGCCGACTCGGCCGTGTTGAAGCGGTACAGGCCCTTGACGATGCCCTCGTCGACGCCGGGGGCGGCGGGCTTCGCGGGCTGCGGAAGGGGCTCGTTGTAGACGGTCAGGTAGTAGAAGACGTTCGGGTCCTCGCCGGGGGCCGCCTCGCCGTACATCCGGCGCAGACCGTCCTTCACGATCGCCGCGACCTCGTACGCGAACGCCGGGTCGTACGTCAGCGCCGCCGGGTTGGTCGCCGCGATGACGGGCGAGTGGCCGTCCGCGTGCTGCAGGCCCTCGCCCGTCAGCGTCGTACGACCGGCCGTCGCGCCGATCAGGAAGCCGCGGCCGAGCTGGTCGCCGAGCTGCCACATCTGGTCGGCCGTGCGCTGCCAGCCGAACATCGAGTAGAAGATGTAGAACGGGATCATCGCTTCGCCGTGCGTGGAGTACGCGGTGGACGCGGCGATGAAGTCGGCCATCGAACCGGCCTCGGTGATCCCCTCGTTCAGGATCTGGCCGTCCTTGGCCTCCTTGTAGTACATCAGCTGGTCGCGGTCGACCGGCTCGTACGTCTGCCCCTTCGGCGAGTAGATGCCGAGGGAGGGGAAGAGGCTCTCCATGCCGAAGGTGCGCGCCTCGTCCGGCACGATCGGCACCCAGCGCCTGCCCGTCTGCTTGTCGCGTACCAGGTCCTTGACCAGGCGTACGAAGGCCATGGTCGTCGCCACGTTCTGCGAGCCGGAGCCCTTGTCGAACGCGGCGAAGGTCTTGTCGGCGGCGGCAGGGAGGGGAGCCAGTGCGTGCGTACGGCGGGCCGGGGCCGGGCCGCCGAGGGCCGCGCGGCGCTCCTGGAGGTAGCGGACCTCGGGGGAGTCGGCGCCGGGGTGGCCGTACGGGACGACGCCGTCCACGAACTGCGCGTCGGAGATGGGCAGTTCGAGCAGGTCACGCATCTGCTTGAACTCGTCCGTCGACAGCTTCTTCATCTGGTGGTTGGCGTTCTTGGACGCGAAGCCCTGGCCGAGCGTGAAGCCCTTCACCGTCTGGGCGAGGATCACCGTCGGGGCGCCCTTGTGCTCGACGGCGGCCTTGTACGCGGCGTACACCTTGCGCGCCTCGTGACCACCGCGGGAGAGGTGGAAGCACTCGAGGATCTTGTCGTCGCTGAGCAGCTTCGCCATCTCGACGAGTGCCGGGTCGGTGCCGAAGAAGTCCTGGCGGATGTAGGCGGCGTCGCGGGTCTGGTACGTCTGCACCTGCGCGTCCGGTACCTCGCGCAGGCGGCGTACGAGCGCGCCCGTGATGTCGAGCTGGAACAGCTCGTCCCAGGCATTGCCCCACAGCGACTTGACGACATTCCAGCCGGCGCCGCGGAACTGCGCCTCCAGCTCCTGCACGATCTTGAAATTCGCGCGGACCGGGCCGTCGAGGCGCTGGAGGTTGCAGTTGATGACGAAGGTCAGGTTGTCCAGACCCTCGCGGGAGGCGAGCGCGAGTGCGGCCGTGGACTCCGGCTCGTCCATCTCGCCGTCGCCGAGGAACGCCCACACGTGCGACTGCGAGACGTCCTTGATACCGCGGCTGGTGAGGTAGCGGTTGAAGCGCGCCTGGTAGATGGCGGAGAGCGGGCCGAGGCCCATCGACACCGTCGGGAACTCCCAGAGCCACGGGAGGCGGCGCGGGTGCGGGTAGGAGGGAAGGCCCTTGCCGCCCGCCTCCTGGCGGAAGTTGTCCAGGTGGGTCTCGTTCAGGCGGCCGTCGAGGAAGGCGCGGGCGTAGATGCCGGGGGAGGCGTGGCCCTGGATGTAGAGCTGGTCGCCGCTGCCGTCCCCCTCCTTGCCCTTGAAGAAGTGGTTGAAGCCCGTCTCGTAGAGCCAGGCCGCGGAGGCGAAGGTGGCGATGTGGCCGCCGACGCCGTGTTTCGAACCCCGGGTCACCATCGCGGCCGCGTTCCAGCGGTTCCACGCGGTGATACGGGCCTCCATCGCCTCGTCGCCGTCCACGGTGGGCTCGGCGGCGGTGGGGATGGTGTTGACGTAGTCGGTCTCAAGGAGCTTGGGCAGCGCGAGACCGCCCGCCTCCGCGCGCTCCAGCGTGCGGCGCATCAGGTACGCGGCGCGGTGCGGCCCGGCCGCCTTGGTGACGGCGTCCAGGGAGGCCCGCCATTCGGCGGTCTCCTCGGGGTCGCGGTCCGGGAGCTGGTCGAGCTCGCTCGGCTGGATAGCGGTGGGGTCGGTCATTGCGCCGCCTTCCGGATACGGAGGGGGCACGTGAAGGGGGTTCCTTCGACGGTCTCCCTCAGCGGTAAGGGGTGGGATGTGCCCTTTGTCTTTGGCAGGACAGGGCGGCGGGCTGTGTGGCAGCCCGTCGGTGACTGTAACTCTCTGATCGATGATCGATCAAAGGGCTGCAGGGCAAAAACTGTCGATGTCGAGAAATTGGCATGCGGTGCCGCACATTCAGGCACGCGGTGCCTTGCGCTCCGCTGGGTTGCGCGGTTTTTGGCTGCGGGTGCGTTGTGGCTGGTCGCGCAGTTCCCCGCGCCCCTAAGAGGCCTGCGGCCTCCTTCGGGGCGCTGGTCGCGCCCGCGTGGCGGAGCCGCACATCGATACAGCCCCGCGCCCCTGAAGGAAGGCCTGCGGCCTCCTTCAGGGGCGCGCTACCGCACTGGACGTCGGCTGGCCCGCGGACGCGTCGGCGTCACGCCGTCGCCGTCTGGGCGGGCTTCGCGCCCTCTGGCTGTTCGGTGGCGGAGGGCGACTGCCTGCGCTCCTCGCGTTCGGCGCGTTCGCGCTCGATGCGTTTGTGTTCCTCGCGTTGCCGTGCGGACTGCTCTCGGGTGATCACTTCCGTGGCGGCGCCGACGGCCACCGCCACCGGCCAGCCGATGGCCCCGGCCGCGGTCATGCCGCCGAGGACGCCGTAGAAGGCCAGCTTGCGGGGCGAGGGGAGCAGCGAAGTGGCCGCGGAGGCCGCGGTGGTGGCCACGGACGCGGCTGCGGAAGCGGTCGTACGGACGTCGGGGAGCCGGATCTTGGAGAAGGCGTCGCCCGGGGTCACGTACGGGATGGGGACCTTGGCGTGCGCGGTGTGCAGGTGCACCACCTTGCCGCCGCCGGTCCGCTTCTCCTGGTCCTGCGCCTCCTGGGTGCCGGTCTCCTCGGCCTGTGTCTCGGCCGGTTGCTGTTCTTTCTGGGGCTCTTCCTGGGACTGTGGCTCGGCGTGTGGGGGAATCATCTCCGCCCTCCCATGCTGGAAAGCGTGAGTCGTTGGTCTCCCCGGAGCGACTTCCATGCATACGGGTCGATAAACCCCTCAAGCGGACAAACTTCCTCAGGGGTTCAGGGTCCGAGCCGGCGGTCAGGCGGGGGCGGTCGGTCAGGCAGCGGCGGCCACCGGGCGCCCGCTCGCGGCGAACGACTTCCAGAGCTGCATGATCAGACGTATGAGAATGGCCTCGACCAGGGCGACCGCCACCTGGGTCAGGATCGTGCTGAGGATCTGCGGCATGGTGAGCCGCCTTTCATGAGGGCGTGCGGGGTTACGGCTCCTTTGTGCGCCCCGACACCATCCGGCGGGCTGCCCCAAGGTGACCTGCGCGTGAATATCCCCTTGCGGTCCGGTCAGGTCAAGCCCTGCCGCCCGCTGAACTTCCCATCCGCGTGACCGCCCCGGCCACGCCCTGCGCCACGGCGGGCATCAGAACCGAGCCCGCCGCCGACGCCACCGCGATCGTCCAGCCCACCGGACCCAGCGGCCGACTGCCGAAGAAGTGGCTGAGCCCGGGCACACTCACCACCACACCCAGCACCACCAAGGATCCGACCACGGCCGCGGCGACCACCGGGTCGCGGCCCGCGTCCTGCAACGTCTGGAGCAACTGCGACGCCACCAGGGCGACCAGCGAGACGGTGTCGGCGTGCGTCCGGGTGCCGGTCGCCCGCGCGGCGATCCAGGCGACGGTGGCCGCCGCCGTGGTGACGGCGGCACGCAGCCGGATGTGCCGCATCAGGGCCTTGCCGAGGGATGCCTCCGGGCCCTCCGCGAGCAGCCGGTCGGTCTTGTCGGCGGGCGGGCGGGCGGCGATCGCCATGGCGGGCAGCATGTCGGTGAGCAGGTTGACCAGCAGGAGCTGCCGCGCGTTCAGCGCGCTGCGTCCGGTGAACAGGGTGCTCGCCAGGGTGAAGGCGATCTCCCCCAGGTTGCCGCCGAGCAGGATGCCCAGCGCCTTGCGCACCGAGGCCCACATGGCCCGGCCCTCGACGAAGGCGTCGACGATGGTCTCGATACGGTCGTCGGTGACCACCACGTCGGCGGCGGCGCGGGCCGCCGGGGTGGCACGGGAACCCAGCGCGATACCGACGTCGGCGATCCGGATGGCGGGCGCGTCATTGGCACCGTCGCCGGTGACGGCGACGATCCGGCCAGCCGCGCGCAGCGCGGTGACGATACGGACCTTGTGCCCCGGGGTGACCCGGGCGAACACCGTGATCTCCGGCAGCGTCTTCGCGAGCGCCGAGTCGTCCAGGGAGTCCAGCTCCGCCCCGGTCATCAGCCGCGGCTCCTCCTCGGGCCGCAGCTCCCGGGCGATCGCGGCGGCGGTGCTGGGATGATCGCCGGTGAGCATGACGATACGTACCCCTGCCCTGGTCAGCCGGTCCACGCTCTCGGCCGCTGTGGACCGCACCGGGTCCGCGAGGCCGAGCAGACCCAGCAGACTCAGCTCGCCGACGTCCTCGTCATCGAGCGACTCGAGCGACTCCGGCGGCTCGGGAGCACCTGCGCCCGTGGGCAGCACCCGTTCGGCGACCGCGAGGACCCGCAGACCGCGCCGCGCCAGCCGGTCGATCTCCGCTTCGAACTCCTCCCGCACCTGGTCGTCGAAGGGCTCGGGGCTGTCGTCCCGGCGGATGCTCACGCAGCGGGCCAGTACGACCTCGGGTGCGCCCTTGACGACGATCCGCGTCTCGGAGTCGGAGCGGCCCAGCACGGCGTGGTAGCCGCGCCCCGGCTCGAACGGCAGCTCCGCAAGGCCCTCCCAGGAGTCCGTACCGAGCCCGGCGGCCCGGGCGGGAGGGGCACCGAGCAGTTCGGCGCCGGCCGCGATGGCACGGTCGGTGGGGTGGGCGAGCGTCGCCGCCCGACCCGGCGGACCCGCGAGGGCGGCCGTGGCGACGATCCGGCGCAGCGCCGGAGTGAGCCGGTCGGGCGGACGTTCCTCCCGGGCGTCGGAGACCTGCTGGAGACTGATCCGGCCCTCGGTGAGCGTGCCCGTCTTGTCGAAGCACAGCACATCGGTACGGCCCAGCGCCTCGATGGTGGAGGCGCTGCGTACGAGGGTGTCGCGGGTGGACAGCCGGCGGGCCGCGGCCAGCTCCGCGACCGTGGCGACGAAGGGCAGCCCCTCGGGCACGGCTGCCACGCACAGGCTGACCGCGGACCCCAGGGCGGCGCCCAGGGGCCGCCTGCGCAGCAGGTCCACGGCGAAGAGGACGACACCCGCGGCGACGGACAGCGGCAGGAACCAGTGGCCCAGCGCCTTCAGCCGTCGCTCCACACCGCTCTCCGGCGGCCCGCCCTCGGGGCCCGCCTCCGCCGCGCTGCCCGCCTCGGTGGCCGTACCGGTGGCGACGACCACGGCCAGCGCCTCGCCGGCCGCCACCGTCGTCCCCTGATAGAGCATGGACGTACGGTCCGCGACCACCCGGGCCGCGGTCGGCGCGGCGCTCTTCACGACCGGCAGCGACTCGCCGGTGAGACTGGACTCGTCGACCTCCAGGCCCTGTGCCCGCACCACCCGGCAGTCCGCCGGGACCGCGTCCCCGGCCCGCAGCTCGATCACATCGCCGCGCACCAGGTGCTCACCTGCCGCCTCCACCGCCTCGGTCCGGCCGGGCCGGCGTACGCGCACCCGCGCCGAGGTGGCCTCGACCAGCCGTTCCGCAGCCTGGTCCGCCTGCTGCCGCTGCACCCCGCCGACCAGCGCGTCGACGCCGAGTACGCCGCCGATGAGCACTGCGTCCAGTACGGAGCCGAGCGCGGCCGAGATGCCGCCGCCGATCGCCAGGATGGGCGTGAGCGGATTGGCCAGTTCCTCGGCGACCCTGCCGACCAGGGTGACGGCACCGTCGCGCCGGTCACGGCCCGCGAACTGCCGGCGCCGCGCAGCCTCGGCCTCGTCCAGGCCCCGGGACGAGGTGCCGAGCCGGGTCATCACCTGACGTACCGCCATGGCATGCCAGGGCGTACGCTCGGCCGCCGCCGGGACCGGACGTCCGTGCAGCCGCCAGCCCGCCCAGAAGCCCGTCGCGATCCCGGCGATGGTCACCGCGTCCGTCACCAGCCGGGCCCGCGCCCAGGCCCCCGGCCGGGGCACCAGCAGCGCGAGGCCCGAGCCCGCCACGGCGCCGGCAGCCTCAAGGCGGGTGCAGAGCCGGCTGATCCGCCGGGCCTCCGGCAGGGCCGTCAGCAGCAGGTGGACGACATCGGGCGGGGCGGCGACATCGGCGTCCCACGGCACATGGCGCAGGCCGGTGATCACTCCGATGCCCAGGTCCGCGCGGACGAGGGCGCGCCGGGTCCGTGCCGAGACCACGGCGACACCGTGGCCCTGCGACTGGAGGGAGCGGACCAGGGCGGCCGTACGCCGATGCCCCGTGCGCGCGGCCTCGCGCAGCCCGAACCGGCGGTGCAGACCGGGCGGGCCGCCCACCAGCCGCACCTGGCCGCACTCCCGTGCCGCGCGCACCAAGTGGTGGGCGAGCGGATGCAGTTGGGGGGCCAGGGCGGCCACGGCCACCGGCCTGCCCGCCCGCAGGACGAGCACGACCCGCGCCCCCTCCTCGGCCCACTGCCGGGCGAGCGCGGCGGGCCGGGCGGGCAGCTCGGCGCCCGGGGCGGCGTCCACACCGGTGAACGGCCGCAGCTCCCAGTCCCCCTGCCGCTGTGGCGGTAAGGGACCGGCACCGGGCGGCCGGGCGCGCCTCGGCGGACCGTCCGGCTCCATCAACTCGTGGATCCGCGCGTGCAGTTCGTCGTCGTCCGGACCGTCCTGCTCCTGCTCGACAGCGCCCTCCGGGCCGCCGTTCAGGAGCGCCACGCCCTCGACCGTCCAGCCGCCGGTGGCCAGCACCCTGGCGTCGAGGACCACCGTGTCGATCCGGTCCATGCGGCGCATCGCCTCCGGCCGCAGCGCGAGTGCCCCGCGGTCGGAGACCGCCCGGGCCACCGAGGACGCGAACGCCTCCCGGCCGAACTGCGGGCCCCGAGGCGTCCCCGCGATCAGCAGCGCCAGGCTCCGGTCGTGGCTGAGCGGGCCGATCGCCGTCAGCGCGTACGTCGCCAGGGACACCGGAGCCGCCACGTTCGCGTACCGGTCGCCCGGCCCCGGCGGCAGCGGGGCGGGCCGCTCGTACCCCGGTACCGCGTCATGCCGGTACGTCCCCTCGTGCACGGCCAGCCTGCGTGCCCAGTCCGCCCATGCCCCGCGCCGGGCCTGCACCTCCACATACCGGGCTGCGGCCAGCGCGGCGGCCACCGTGGCGCCGAGCGGCCGGAACGTCAGCGTCGTCACCAGCAGGTTCGTCAGGGCGAAGCCGCGCTCCGTGGCCTTCTCGCCGATCCGGCGGGCCAGCCCGTCGCGCACTGGCGGCGCCGACTCCACGAGCTGGACCGCCGACATCACCACCGGCGGCAGACCCCGAAGCCGGAGCCGGTTGCCCACCGTCGCCACACCCACCGCCACCAGGCCCGTGCCGAGCCGGACGGCCGCCCCGACCGCGGCGCCCGGATCACCCGGGAAGCCGACCTGGCTCCGCGCCCGCCCGGCCTCGCCCGCCCGCCGGGCGTCCGCCGTGGCGACGAGTCCGGTGACGCGCTCCAGGTCGGTCCCGGGCCCGCAGCCGACGTATACGCAGCCCAGCGCGCCGTTCACCTCGGCACGGCTCACCCCCGGCACCCGCCGCAGCCCGGCCTCCACCTCACGTGCCGCGCCCGCCGTACCGGGCCGCCCCAGACGCCGGACCTCGATCTGCACGCCTCCGGGGGTCCGCCAGAACCGGGGCGCCGACGTCGAGGACCGCAACAGCGCCGTCGGCACGGCGGCCAGCCGCTCCGCGCCGGAACGGACCGTGGAGGACGCCATGGAGCACATGGCCGAAGGCAAGAGCACGGACTTGGCGAGCACGGAGGAGAGCACTGGCAGGATCATGCGGACTCCACCATCGACCGGCGGCGGGGGTGGGCGGCGTCCCAGGGGAAGACGCGACTTACACCAGTATGTGCATGCATGGGTGGCTTGCGCCCGGCGCGGTACCGCGCGCTTGAGGGGCCGCAGGCCCCGATAGGGGCGCGGGGAACTGCGCGACCAGCCACGACGGCGCCGCAGCCGAATCACTGCACCCCCAGCGGAGCGCTTACGCGTCAGCGCGCGGGGCGCACCCCAGCACATGCTCCTTCACCAGCCGACCGATGTCGGGATCCCGGCGTTTGAACGCCGCGACCAACGCCTCGTGCTCCTCCGCGTACGACTGCTGCCGGGTGCCGAGCCACCGGATCGACAGGGCCGTGAACACCTCGATGCCCAGCCCCTCCCAGGTGTGCAGCAGCACGCTGTTCCCGGCCGCCCGCACCATCTCCCGGTGGAAAGCCACGGTGTGCCGCACCTGGGCCTCACCGTCGGCCGTGCGGTCCGCCTCGTACAGCGCCGCGACCTCGGGCTCCAGCGCCGAGGAGTCCTCGGCCAGCTGCTGCGCCGCCAGCTCGGCGGCTATCTGCTCCAGACCGGCCCGTACCGGATATATCTCCTCCAGGTCGGCCGCCGTCAGGCTCCTGACCCGCACGCCCTTGTTCGGCGCCGACTCGATCAGCCGCAGCGCCTCCAGTTCCCGCAGAGCCTCCCGTACGGGCGTCTGGCTGACCTCCAGCTCCACGGCGATCCGCCGCTCCACGATCCGTTCGCCCGGCTTCCAGCGCCCGCTCACGATGCCGTCCACGATGTGCTCGCGGATCTGTTCGCGCAGCGAGTGGACGACGGGCGCGGTCATGAGGGGCTCCTTTGAAGGGGGTGTACGAGGACCCCGAGGCGTTGACGTCTAGACAATAAGGCCGAGTTCCCGTCGGAGAGGGGCGTGAAGGGCTGCTTCAGCGCAGGTGAGACCAGCCTTACATGCTGCCAGGGGCCCGCCAGTTGTAAAGAACCGTGCGCATGACGCGTACGGATACTCCATGCGGACACGACGACGCCCTCGTCCTCCGAAGAGGACGAGGGCGCGTACGTACGAAAGGAGTTACAGACCGAGCTCGACCTCGAACTCGCCCGCCTCCAGGATCGCCTTGACCGCCGTCAGGTAGCGGGCGGCGTCGGCGCCGTCCACCAGGCGGTGGTCGTAGGAGAGCGTCAGGTACGTCATGTCGCGTACGCCGATGACGGAGCCCTCGTCGGTCTCGATGACCGCCGGACGCTTGACCGTGGCACCGATGCCGAGGATCGCGACCTGACCCGGCGGCACGATGATCGTGTCGAACAGCGCGCCGCGCGAACCGGTGTTGCTGATGGTGAAGGTCGCGCCGGACAGCTCGTCCGGAGTGATCTTGTTGCCCCGGACCTTGCCCGCCAGGTCGGCGGTGGCCTTGGCGATACCGGCGAGGTTGAGGTTGCCGGCGCCCTTGATGACCGGGGTCATCAGGCCCTTCTCGGAGTCCACCGCGATACCGATGTTCTCGGTGTCGAAGTAGGTGATCGTGCCCTCTTCGACGTTGATCCGGGCGTTGATGGGCGCGTGGGCCTTCAGGGCCTGGGCCGCCGCCTTCACGAAGAACGGCATCGGGGAGAGCTTGACGCCCTCGCGCGCCGCGAACGCGTCCTTGGCCTTGGCACGCAGCCTCATCAGCCGCGTGACGTCGACCTCGACGACCGAGGACAGCTGGGCCTGCTCGTGCAGGGCCTTGACCATGTTGTCGCCGATGACCTTGCGGATGCGCGGCATCTTGACGGTCTGGCCACGCAGCGGGGAGGCCTCGAGAACCGGGGCCTTCTTCGCGGCGGTGGCAGCCGGGGCAGCGGCGGCAGGAGCCGGAGCAGCGGCGGCGGCCTTCGCGGCCTCCTCCGCGGAGACCGACGTGCCCTTCAGAGCCGCGCGGACC
>NZ_BMPQ01000003.1:274513-284968 GCF_014647675.1 Streptomyces flaveus
GCGGATACGGCCGCCGACGCCGGTGCCCTTGACGGTGGACAGGTCGACACCGTTCTCGGCGGCGAGCTTGCGCACCAGCGGGGTCACGTACGCGCCCTCGTCGGCGGGCTGCGCGGCGGCCGGAGCCGCCGGAGCCGGAGTGACGGGAGCGGGCGCGGCCGGCGCGGGAGCGGCCGGAGCCGCTGCCTGGGCCGGAGCGGGGGCGGGCGCGGCCGGAGCCGGAGGGGCCGGAGGCGCAGCCGGGGCAGCGGGCTGGGCCGGAGCCGGAGCGGCAGCGGCCGGGGCGGGCTGCGCCGGAGCCGGAGCGGCGGCCGGAGCCGCGCCCGGGGCGCCGATGACGGCGAGCTTGGCGCCGACCTCGGCGGTCTCGTCCTCGGCGACGGTGATCTCCAGGAGCACACCGGAGGTGGGCGCCGGGATCTCGGTGTCGACCTTGTCCGTGGAGACCTCGAGCAGCGGCTCGTCGGCCTCGACGCTCTCGCCGACCTCCTTGAGCCAGCGCGTGACGGTGCCCTCGGTGACGGACTCGCCCAGCGCCGGGAGAACCACGTCGGTGCCCTCGGCGGTGCCGCCACCGGCGGCGGCCTCGGCCGTCGGGGCCGGAGCCGGAGCTGCGGCCTCGGCGGACGGGGTGGCCTCGGGGGCGGGCGCGGCCGGAGCCGGAGCCGCGGGGGCTTCGGCGGCGGCCGGGGCCGGAGCGGCAGCGGGCGCACCCGTGCCGTCGTCGATGACGGCCAGCTCGGCGCCGACCTCCACCGTCTCGTCCTCGGCGACCTTGATGGACGCCAGTACGCCGGCGGCGGGCGAGGGGATCTCGGTGTCGACCTTGTCGGTCGACACCTCGAGCAGCGGCTCGTCGGCCTCGACGCGCTCGCCCTCGGCCTTCAGCCAGCGAGTGACAGTGCCCTCGGTGACGCTCTCGCCGAGCGCCGGAAGGGTTACGGAAACCGCCATGGTTTCTGTTGCTCCTTAACGAATTGCGGAAGTCTGTGTCGTCGCGCCCGAGGGCTGTCAGTCGTGCGAGTGCAGCGGCTTGCCGGCCAGGGCCAGGTGGGCCTCGCCGAGCGCCTCGTTCTGCGTCGGGTGAGCATGGATGAGCTGCGCGACCTCGGCGGGCAGCGCCTCCCAGTTGTAGACCAGCTGGGCCTCGCCGACCTGCTCGCCCATGCGGTCGCCGACCATGTGGACGCCGACGACGGCACCGTCCTTGACCTGGACGAGCTTGATCTCGCCCGCGGTCTTGAGGATCTTGCTCTTGCCGTTGCCCGCGAGGTTGTACTTGAGAGCGACGACCTTGTCCGCGCCGTAGACCTCCTTGGCCTTGGCCTCGGTGATACCGACGGAGGCGACCTCCGGGTGGCAGTACGTCACCCGCGGCACACCGTCGTAGTCGATCGGCACGGTCTTCAGACCGGCGAGACGCTCCGCGACCAGGATGCCCTCGGCGAAGCCGACGTGCGCGAGCTGGAGCGTGGGGACCAGGTCACCGACGGCCGAGATGGTCGGCACGTTCGTCCGCATGTACTCGTCGACCAGGACATAGCCGCGGTCCATCGCGACGCCCTGCTCCTCGTAGCCCAGGCCCTGCGAGACCGGGCCGCGGCCGATGGCGACAAGCAGCACCTCGGCGTCGAAGGTCTTGCCGTCGGCGAGGGTCACACGGACGCCGTCCTGCGTGTACTCGGCCTTCTCGAAGAAGGTGCCGAGGTTGAACTTGATGCCGCGCTTGCGGAAAGCGCGCTCAAGAAGCTTGGAGCTGTTCTCGTCCTCGACCGGCACGAGGTGCTTGAGGCCCTCGATGACCGTGACGTCCGTACCGAAGGACTTCCAGGCGGAGGCGAACTCGACGCCGATGACGCCGCCGCCGAGGATGATCGCGGACTGCGGGACGCGGTCCAGGGTCAGCGCGTGGTCCGAGGAGATGATGCGGTTGCCGTCGATCTCCAGTCCCGGCAGCGACTTCGGCACGGAGCCGGTCGCGAGGAGCACGTGGCGGCCCTGGACGCGGCGGCCGTTCACGTCGACGGAGGTGGGGGAGGACAGTCGGCCCTCGCCCTCGATGTACGTCACCTTGCGGGAGGCGACGAGACCCTGCAGGCCCTTGTAGAGGCCGCTGATCACGTCGTCCTTGTACTTGTGGACGGCCGCGATGTCGATGCCCTCGAAGGTGGCCTTCACGCCGAACTGGCCGGCCTCACGCGCCTGGTCGGCGATCTCGCCGGCGTGCAGCAGGGCCTTCGTGGGGATGCAGCCGTTGTGCAGGCAGGTACCGCCGAGCTTGTTCTTCTCGATCAGGGCGACGTCAAGGCCCAGCTGCGCTCCGCGCAGGGCCGCGGCATAGCCGCCGCTACCGCCGCCGAGGATCACTAGGTCGAAAACGGTGCTGGCGTCGTTCGCCACGTCACGTCCTCCATGCATGTGCGCCGTACGCCGGTCTCCCGACCGGGCGGCGGCTGGTGTCCGGCCGCTCTTTCTTCGGCCCTGTGGTGGGGCCCTGTCCTGCCGAGAACCCATCTTTGCACTTGTCCGCGGGAACGTGGACGCCGGGCCGGTGTGTGAGACGTCCCACCGCGCCCCGAAGGGGCGCGGTGAACTGCGCGCCCAGCCACATACGGCCCGCAGCCGCGCTACGACAGAACGGACCGAGTTACTGGGCGCACGCAGCCACGCAACGTCAGCCGAGATCCCCAGAAGCCGCCAGCTCGGCAACCCGCACCAGCGTGCGCACCGCCGACCCAGTACCCCCCTTGGGCGTGTAACCGAACGGCCCGGACTCATTGAAGGCAGGCCCAGCGATATCGAGGTGCGCCCACGTGATCCCCTCGCCCACGAACTCCTTGAGGAACAGCCCGGCGACCAGCCCACCCCCCATCCGCTCACCCATGTTGGCAATGTCGGCGGTAGGGGAGTCCATCCCCTTCTTCAGGTGGTCCGGCAGCGGCATGGGCCACGACGGTTCACCGGCCTCCTCCGCGGCCTCGACGATCGCGGAGCGGAACGCGTCGTCGTTGGCCATCACACCGAACGTGCGGTTGCCCAGAGCGAGAACCATCGCCCCGGTCAGCGTCGCCACATCCACGATCGCGTCCGGCTTGTCCTCGGACGCCTTCCACAGCGCGTCGGCGAGGACGAGGCGGCCCTCGGCGTCGGTGTTCAGCACCTCGACCGTCTTGCCGCTGTACATCCGCAGCACATCACCGGGCCGGGTCGCCGACCCCGACGGCATGTTCTCGGCGAGCGCCAGCCACCCGGTCACGTTGACCTCAAGACCCAGTCGCGCGGCGGCGACGACCGCCGCGAACACGGCCGCGGCCCCGCTCATGTCGCACTTCATCGTCTCGTTGTGCCCGGCGGGCTTCAGCGAGATGCCGCCCGAGTCGTACGTGATGCCCTTGCCGACGAAGGCCAGGTGCTTCTTCGCCTTGGACGAGGTGTACGACAGCTGCACCAGGCGGGGAGCGGACGCGGACCCGGCGCCGACGCCGAGGATGCCGCCGTATCCGCCCTTCTCCAGGGCCTTCTCGTCGAGCACCTGCACCTTGATGCCGTGCTCCTTGGCCGCGGCCTGCGCGACGGCGGCGAAGGCCTCCGGGTTCAGGTCGTTCGGCGGGGTGTTGACGAGGTCACGAGCGCGGTTGAGCTCCTGGGAGACGGCGGTGGCGCGCTCGACGGCCGCCTTGTACGCCCTGTCGCGGGGCTTTCCGCCGAGCAGCGCGACCTCGGCGAGCGGGGCCTTGCCGTTCTTCGCGTCCTTCTTCCCGTCCTTGCCGTTCTCCTTGTAGGTGTCGAAGGAGTACGCCCCGAGCAGCGCGCCCTCGCCGATGGCGCCCGCGTCGGCGGCGTCCGTGATCGGCAGGGCGAACGCGGCCTTCTTCGAGCCGGCCAGCGCGCGGGCGGCGGCACCGGCGGCGCGGCGCAGCGTCTCCGTGCCGAACGAGGCGTCCTTGTCGGGCTGCGAACCCAGACCGACCGCCAGCACGACCGGTGCCTTGAAGCCGGACGGCGCCGGCAGCTTCGTCACCTCGCCCTCGCCACCGGAGGCGCCGAGGGTCTCCAGAACGCCGGCGAGCCCGCCGTCGTACGCCTTGTCCACGGCCTCGGCGCCCGGTGCGACAACCAGGTCCGATGACTTGGCGGAGCCGCCCTTGGCGACACCGACGACGATCGCGTCGGCCCGCAGGCCGGGCGCTGCGGCGGTGCTGAGAGTGAGAGCAGTCACGGTGGTGAAATCTCGCTTCCATTGAATTGCTGTGGCCGAGGGGGGTGGCTCGGCCGGGCCCGACGAAGGAGCCTAGGAGACGGCGGATCGGCAGGCTGGACCGGACCGGAGGAGTACCGGACATGAGCCTACGCTCGGTGGCGGGTTTCGCTCATTCCAGCGGCCGTTCACCCCGCCGTGGCGGAGGGGCCACTTCTCGGCCCTCACATGAAGTGACCTGAGTCACACTCGCCGTATTCGGTGTGAGTGATCCGCTCTCCGCTTTGCATGATTTCCACGGATCCTCCCTCGGCCGACCACATGAGGATCCGTCAGGGGAGGAAGTCACCGTGGCGCAGAGAGCGCGCAGTTGGAAATCCGCAGCCGTTGGCCTGGCGGCGGCGGGCATGCTGGCGCTGGGTCTTGGAGTACCCGGAGCGTCCGCGGCCGAGGAGCCGCGTATCGATCTCAGGGTGCTGGTCGTCGACAACGGCGACAGCCCCGTCGAGGCCATCACCGAGGAGCTGAAGAGCACCGGCATCCCGTACACCACCGTCGACCTCGACGAGGCGGACCGCCCGACGATCGACGAGGCGTTTCTGAGCGACACGGTGGACGGTGTCCCGCGCGCCAGGTACCAAGGCGTCGTCCTGCCCAACGAGGCGCCGTTCGGGGCGGGTTCGGCCGAGCAGACCGCCCTGGAGACGTACGAGAGGACCTTCGGCATCCCCCAGGTCGACGCCTACACCTGGGCGCACCCCGGCGTCGGTCTCGACTACACCGACCAGGGCGGCTGGGCCGGCACGCTCGACGGCCGGGAGGCCTCGGTCACCGAGGCCGGGCAGGCGGGGTATTTCGGCTACCTCGACGGGCCGCTGAGGTTCGAGGACAACTCCGGCTCCGTTCAGGAGAGTTACGGGTACGTGGCCCGGCCGCGCGAGGGCTTCACCAGTTACGTCGACATCGCCGTGCCCGGCGGAGAGGGCCGCGGCAGCCTGGTCGGCGAGTACGCCCACGACGGCCGCCGCGAACTCGTCGTGACCTTCGCGTACAACGACGACCAGCAGCAGTTCCGGGTCCTGGCCCGTGGAATCGTCGAATGGCTGACTCAGGGCGTACACCTGGGACAGAGCAGGAACTACTTCTCCGTCCATGTCGACGACGTCTTCGCGCCCGACAGCCGCTGGGACACCGAACGCAACTGCACACCGGGCGACTTCGACTGCGTCGGCGGTGACGGTGAGGGGACCACGCCGATCCGGATGACCGCGGACGACGCGGTGTACGCCGCGCGGTGGCAGGAGACCAGCGACTTCACCCTCGACATGGTCTACAACGCGGGTGCCGGCGAGGAGTGGAAGGCCGAGAACGGCGGCACCGATGCGCTGACCGACCAACTCCTCGCCGACAAGGGTGAGTACCGCTGGATCAACCACACGTACACACACCCCTTCCTGGGCTGCGTCCAGGACACCAGCACGGTGCCGTGGAGCTGCGCCAAGAACACGGACGGCACGACCCAGTACATGAGCCGCGCCGAGATCTCGGCGCAGATCGGCGACAACCAGCAGTGGGCGGAAAGCCACGGACTCCCGGTCGACCCCACCGAGTTGGTGACCGGGGAGCACTCGGGTCTGAAGACGCTGCCGCAGCAGCCGGACGACAACCCGAACCTCGCGGGCGCCCTCGCCGACAACGGCGTCAAGTGGATCGCCTCCGACAACTCCCGTGAGCCGCAGCAGCGTTCGGTGGGCGCCGCGCTGACCGTGCCGCGCCATCCGATGAACGTGTACTACAACGTCGGTACGGCCGCCGAGATGACCGACGAGTACAACTGGGTCTACACCTCCACGGCCGACGGCGGCAGCGGCGTCTGCGAGAACAATCCGACGTCCACCTGCCTGGACGACCCGCTCGACCCGGCCACCGGCTTCGAGTCGTACATCGCCCCGCAGGAGGCCCGTATCGCCCTCGGGCACGCCGTGCACAATGACCCGCGCCCGCACTACGTGCACCAGTCCAACCTGGCCGAGGACCGGCTGCTCTACCCGGTCCTGGACAAGGTGCTCGCCGACTACCGCGCGCTGTTCGCCGACAACACCCCGTTGGAGAACCCGCGGCAGAGCGCGATCGGCACGGAGTTCCAGCGCCGCGCCGACTGGCAGCAGGCCGTCGCCGACGGTGACGTCACGGCGTACCGCGTCGGCGACACGGTCACCGTCACCGCCCCGTCCGGGACCGACATCCCGGTGACCGCGCCGGAGGGAACGCTCAAGCAACTCCCGGCCGGAACCACCGAGTTCGGCACTCCGTACGCGGGCGAACGCTCGGCCTGGACCACGCCGGAAGCCACGCAGACCGCCCTGACCCTGAGACTGCCCGCCTAACGACCAGAGCAGCGCACCAGCACGAGGCGCGCCCCCGCCAAGACCGGCCGGGGCGCGCCACCGAGCCGTAGACATGTTCCAGGGGGACCCCCACGATGACCACCGGCCGTCATGTCACCATGCTCACGGAGGGCACGTATCCGCTGGTCCACGGCGGGGTCAGCACCTGGTGCGACCAGCTCGTGAAGGGCATGCCCGAGGTCGAGTTCAACCTCATATCGCTCGCCGGCAGCGGTCGCGAACCCGTGACCTGGGAGCTGCCGTCCAACGTCTACCAGCACACATCCATACCCCTGTGGGGCACCCGCCCCGGCTCCCGGCGCCCACCACGCGGGCGCGCCCGCCGCCGCTTCATCGACACCTACGAACGGTTCCTGCTGTCCTTCCTCGACCCCGAGGCGCACTGCGACTTCGGTGAGGCGCTCTACGAACTCGCCCGGCTCGCCCGCGAAGGACGGCTGTCGGCGGCTCTGCGCACCGAGGCCGCGCTGCGTTCGCTGATGTGGATCTGGACCATGCCGCATCTGCCGACCGCCGCCGCGCGGCCCACCGTGCACGACGCGCTGACCGCGACCGACCTGCTGGAGCACGCACTGCGCCCGCTCGGCGTACGGCTCCCCGAGGGTTCCGTCTCGCACTCCACCGGCAGCGGCCTCGCCACCCTTCCGGCCCTGGCCGCACGGGAGTTGGACGGCATACCCTTCCTGCTCACCGAGCACGGCATCTATCTGCGCGAGCGCTATCTCGGCTACCGCAGCGAAGCCCAGCGCTGGCCCGTCAAGGCCCTGATGCTCGGCTTCTACCGCGAACTCAACACCCTCGGCTACAAAGCCGCCGACCTGATCACCCCGTGCAACCAGTACAACCGCCGCTGGGAGGAGCGCGGAGGCGCCGACCCCGACAAGATCCGTACCGTCTACAACGGCGTCGACCCGCACGCCTTCCCGCACGCCGGACCCGAGCCGGAGGTGCCCACGCTCACCTGGTGCGGCCGTATCGACCCCATCAAGGACCTGGAGACACTGATCCACGCGTACGCCATGGTGCGCGCCGAACTCCCCGAGACCAGGCTGCGGTTGTTCGGCCCCGTGCCGGCCGGGGGAGAGGCGTACAAGACCAGGCTGGAGAAGCTCGCCGCCGAGCTGGGTGTGACGGACGGGCTCAGCTTCGAGGGCCGGATCAGCGAGGTGTGGCGGGCGTACGCGGCCGGGCATGTGGTGATGCTGTCGTCGATCTCGGAGGGCTTCCCCTTCTCGATCATCGAGGCAATGTCGTGCGGGCGGACCACGGTCTCCACCGATGTGGGCGGAGTGAGCGAGGCGGTCGGCGACACCGGGCTGGTGGTGCCGCCGCGTGAGCCCGAGAAGATGGCCGCGGCGGCGCTCACGCTGCTGAAGGACGACGAATGGCGCCTGGCACTGGGCCGGCTGTCGCGGCAGCGCGTCATCGACCGGTTCACCCTCCGCCGTTCCGTGGATGCCTTCCGCACCATCTACCACGAGCTCGCGGGCCTGCCCGAGGTGTACGAGCCCACCGTCGAGACCGTCGTCGACTGGACCGTCGAGCTGCGTGACCCCTGGTACCAGGCGGTCGCCACGGACGGGACGGGCTGGTGAGCGGATCGATCCGGATGCCCCCGGGCACGCACGGCGACACCCTCCCCACCGTGCCGCGCCGACGCCGGCCCAGCTGGGCGGGTGCCGATCCGGTGGACGAACTCGCCACGCGTCTGGAGGAGTTCGTCGCCGCCGCCGTCCACCCCGACGAGATCGCAGCGCTCCTGGAGTCCGACGGCATGTCGGACGACCAGATACGCGAGAAGTACGGCTGCAAGGACTCCTTCTCGCTCGCCGAGGAACTGTACGCACGCGTCGAACGCCGCCACCCCGAACCGGCGGGCCCGGCCCACGACCCTTGGCGCACAGGCCTGTTGGGCTGCCTGCTCAGAGGCGTCGTCTTCGCGCTGCCCGGACTCGGCTACGTCCTCGGGGCGCCCCTCCTCGCGGGCCCCGAGGACGGCCTCGGGCTCCCGGCCGGTACGGCGCCGCTGCTGGCCGGTGCCCTGTGCGGCTGGGCCTGGAACCAGGGGCTGGCCCATCGGGCGTACTCCTGGCTGGGGTTGGGCGACCGCACCGCCTCCCGCCGCTCGCTCCTTCTCGGCGCTCCGGTGGGCGCCCTGCTCGGCTCGCTGGTCGCGCTGGCCGTCGCCTCGGACCACCTCGGCGCGGTCGCCTTCGCGGCCGGGCAGTCCTGCTACCTCGGGGCGGCCACCGTGCTGCTGGTGATGGGCCGCGAGCGGGCCCTGCTGGCAGCCCTGTTGCCCATGGCGGCGGGCGCCGTTCTGGCACTGGCCCGCCCGGTGCCGGACGCCGCGAGACTGGCCCTGCTCCTCGGCTCCCTGGCCGCGGTCTCGGCGCTCGCTATGCGTGAAGTCGCCCCGGCCGTACGGGAGTCGGGGGACGGGAAGCGGATCAGCTGGTCGGCGGGGTTCACGGCGCTGCTGCCTTTCCGAAGCGACGGGAAGCGACCCCGCCCCGGCGCCGCGCCCTGGCTCGGCGCCTCGCTGCCGTACGCCTTCTTCGGGATCGGCAGCGGCGTACTCGTCGTGTACGTGGCGCTCGGCGACGTCCTGGCCGAGGGCGCCGGGGCGGACGCCGCGATCGCCGCACCGGCCGCCGTGGCGCTCACGCTGAGCATGGGGCCCGCGGAGTGGCTGCTGTACCGGTTCCGCAGCGGAAGTCTCGCCGGGCTGCGCTCCAGCCGTACGAGCCGTGCGTTCTGGCGGACCACCGCGGTCACCCTCGTGGAGTGCCTCAGCGGCTATCTCGCGGCGCTGTTCGTGCTCAGCCTCGCCACCGCCGCGCTGTGGCCCGACGCGCCCGGCCTGGGCGGCGTACGGCTCACCGCCCTGATGCTCCTCGGCGTCGTCCTGTGGACGGGCCTGCTGCTCCAGTCGTTCGGCGCGGTTCTGAGCGCCGCGGTGGTCTGCTGCGCCGCGGGGCTCGCGCAGAGCGTGGCGCTGCTGGTGGACGGCGCGGACCCGCACCTGATCGGCCTCGTCGTGTACGCCACGGCCGCCGGGGTGCTGGCGGGCCTGGTGTGCTGGCTGCTGGGCAGAGCGACGGCCCACCGGTGAGCCGTTTGCTGGTCCCGTACTACGAGCACCCGTCCGTCCGCCCCGCCGAATGGGAGGCGATCGTCGCTGCCGCCCCCCGCCTCTACGGAGTCGTACTGAACCCGGCCAGCGGCCCCGGAGAGCACCCCGACCCGGCGTTCGCCGAGATCGCGCAGCGGCTGCGCGCGGCGGACGTCCGGGTGCTCGGGTACGTCGACACCGCCTACGGCCGAAGACCGCGCACCGAGGTCGTCGCCGACCTGACCCGACACCGCGACTGGTACGGCACGAACGGCGCCTTCCTCGACCAAGTCGCCACCGGGCTCGGTGAGTTCGGTTACTACCAGCAGCTCGCCACCGCCGCCTGGGGTGTCGGCTGCGAGACCCTGACCTTCAACCACGGGGTGGCGCCGCATCCCGCGTACGGCAGGCTGGCGGACGTCCTCGTGACCTTCGAGGGAACGTGGGAGACGTACCGCAGTCTGCGGCCGGACCCGTGGCCGGGCGGTACGCGCACCCGCCTGTGCCACCTTGTGTACGGGGTGCCGGCGGGTGCCCGTGTGGGGGAGCTGGCGCATGCGCGGGGGGCGACGGTGCATTGCGGGGTGCCGGGGACGGGCGCACACCCGTGGGGGACGCTGCCGCATGTGCTGGGGCTGGGGCTGGGGAGAGGGTGACTCGCCCCCGCCGCCCTTACCCGTCCCATACCAAGGGGCTCCGCCCCTGGACCCCGCTGGGGGCTGCGCCCCCAGACC
>NZ_BMPQ01000003.1:285013-311776 GCF_014647675.1 Streptomyces flaveus
TGAGGACGCGGGGTCCGGGGCTGGCCCCGGGATGGGACGGGTAGGGGCGGCGGGGGCGAGAAACCCCCTCAGCTCAGGACCAGAACGACCAGCGCCGTCGTCGCCGCCGTCTCCGCGAGTGCGCCGAACACGTCACCCGTGACCCCACCGAACCTGCGGACACAATGCCGCAGCAGGAACTCGGCCGCTGCGCAGGCGACGAGTACGGCGAACACGCCGCGCACGACGCCGTACATCCCGTCGTACGCTCCCAGGAGCGCGCCGATGGCCGTGACGACGGCCACCACGAGCAGCGCCCCCCGCAGGGGAACTGTCTCGGCGACCGCCGCCCCCAGGCCCTCGGGCCGAGCCGCCGGCACCCCCGCGCGGGAGCCCAGGGTGAGCGCAAGCCGCGCGACGGTCGCCGAGACGACGGTCGCGTACACCCCGCCGGTCCAGGAGGCCCCGTACGCCTGGGAGAGCGCGGCCACCTGCGCCAGCAGCACGAAGAGCAGGGTGATGACGCCGAACGGCCCGATGTCCGACTGCTTCATGATGCGCAACGCGTCCGCGGCGGGTCGGCCGCTGCCAAGCCCGTCCGCCGTGTCGGCAAGCCCGTCGAGATGGAGGCCGCGCGTGAGCACGGCGGGTACCGCGGTGGTGGCCACGGCGGCGAGCAGCGGGCCGGCGCCCAGGAGCAGGAACAGCCAGCCCGTCAGGGCCGCGCACAGGCCGACGACCAGACCCGCGACGGACGCGCAGAGCATGCCCGTACGGGCGGCCTCGCGGTCCCAGCGGGACACCGGCACGGGGAGCACGGTGAGGGTGCCGAAGGCGAAGCGGAGGCCGTCCGGCCAGGGATTCGCGGCGGGCTCGGGCGCGGGCTCGTTCTCGGGCTTGGACACGGGCGGCAGGGTACGGCACAGCAGGCAGCGGGCCGGATCCGGTCGCAGGATGGGTCCATGGGTGACTGGTGGTACCGGAACATTCTCGAGCCGGGGAAGCTGCCACTGCTGCTGGCGCTCGCCTCGTTCGTGCTCACGTTCGTGATCACGCGGGTCATCACCCGGCTCATCCGCGCGGGCAAGGGCCCGTTCGGCAACGTCAAGACCGGCGGCGTGCACATCCACCACGTCGTCCCCGGAGTGATCCTGACCGTCGTCGGCGGCTTCGGCTCGGTGGCGGGCGGAGGGCACGGCTTCGGCACGATGGTGAGCGCGGTGCTCTTCGGGATGGGCGTGGGCCTGGTGCTCGACGAGTTCGCGCTGATCCTGCATCTCGACGACGTCTACTGGAGCGAGCAGGGCCGCAAGAGCGTCGAGGTCGTGGCGATCACGACGGCGCTGGGAGGCCTGGTCCTCCTCGGCTTCGTGCCGTTCGGCGTCAACGACCTCAGCGAGGAGGAACTGCAGGACCGCGGCGCCGTCATCAGCAGCGTGGCGGGCAACTTCCTCATCGCCCTGCTCGCCCTCAGCAAAGGCAAGGCCCGCCTCGCGATCTTCGGCGTGATCGTCCCGCTCGTCGCCCTGATCGGCGCCGTCCGCCTCGCCCGCCCCGGCTCCCCGTGGGCCAAACGCTTCTACCGCCGCCGCCCGCGCGCCCGCGCCAGATCAAGCCTGCGCGCCTACCGCCACGACCGCCGCTGGTCCGGCCCCCGCCGCCGACTGGAGGACTTGATCGGCGGCAGACCGGACCCGACCCCGCGCCCCTAGGGAGGCCGCAGGCCTCTCAGGGGCGCGGGGCTGTATCGATGTGCGGCTCCGCCGCGCGGGCGCGACAGCGCCCCGTCAGGGGCGCGGGGAACTGCGCGACCAGCCACAACGAACCCGCAGCTTGAAAACTGCCTTACCCAACGGAGCTCTCGGACTCCTCCGGGTCTTCCGAGCCCTTCGGCTCCTCCGCCTCCGGCATCTCCGGAAGCTCAGCGGCCAGCGCAGCCGCAGCCTGGACCAAGGGAAGGGCAAGCAGCGCCCCCGCGCCCTCGCCGACCGTGACCCCGTGGTCCAGCAGCGGCTCGAGAGCCATACGGTCGAGGGCCTTCGCCTGCGCGGGCTCCCCGCTGTTCTGGCCCGCGAGCCACCAGTCGGGGGCACGGAAGGCGACCCGCTGCCCGACCAGCGCGCAGGCGGCGGAGACGACGCCGTCGAGGATCACCGGAGTCTTGCGGACCGCGCTCTGCAGCAGGAAACCGGTCATCGCCGCGAGGTCGGCGCCGCCCACCGTCGCGAGCAGCTGCAACTGGTCCCCGAGTACGGGCCGGGCCCGCCGCAGCGCGTCCCGTACGGCCGCGCACTTGCGCATCCAGGCCAGGTCGTCGATCGTGCGCCCGCCGCGCCCGGTGACCACGGAGGCGTCGGTCCCGCACAGCGCGGCGATCAGTACGGCCGCGGCCGTCGTCCCGCCGACGCTCACATCGCCGAGGACAACCAGATCGGTCCCGGAGTCCGCCTCCGCGTCCGCGAGGGCGACCCCCGCGCGGAACGCCGCCTCCGCCTCCTCGATGGTCAGCGCGTCCTCCACGTCGATCCGCCCGGAGCCACGCCGCACCCGATGCCGTACGACCTCGTCGGGCAGCGTCTCCGGCTCGCAGTCGAGCGCCATGTCGATCACGCGTACGGGCACGCCGAGCCGCCGGGCCAGCACCGTCGCGGGGCTCGCGCCGTCGAGCACGGCCCGCACCAGCTGGTCGGCGCTGCCGGGCGGCCGGGCGGAGACACCGAGTTCGGCAACCCCGTGGTCACCCGCGAACAACAGCACACGCGGACGCTCGATCGCCCGCACCGGCACGGCCGACTGCGCGGCCGCCAGCCACTCACCCAGTTCGTCGAGACGCCCGAGGGACCCGGGCGGCACGATCTGCCGCTCCCGGCGCGCCTCGGCGTCCCGGCGCATCCCGCCGTCGGGGCGCTCGATCAGGTCGGTGAAGTCGTCGAGATTAAGCGAGCTCATTCGCCGAACAGTACCGGCAGAGGCCGCACCCGACCTTGGACGGGCCGCCCACGCGACAAGGCCCCCGTCAGCACCCTGTCACGGCAGGTGAAGCAACGACTCCACTACGTCATTGCATCGGTGAGGGTGATCCCCTACGTTCCGGTTTGCAGTGAATTGCCGTACGGGTCTTACGGGTCGTACCGCGTCGTTCTTGGCAGGAGCCGCTCATGCCCCCCACACCGCAGACCAGTGCCACGCGCCGCATCGCGTATCCCCGCGAACTCGCCCTGGATCCCGACAAGTTCCGCGAGCCCCGCAGGCCCGACTGCCCCTGGTGCGGCTCACGGCGGCTGCGCACCCGGCTGCGTACGCCGGACCTGCTCCAGCGCAAGCCCGGCACCTTCGTCCTCGACGTGTGCGAGGACTGCGGCCACACCTTCCAGAACCCCCGCCTCACCGCCCAGGGCCTGGCCTTCCACCACCGGGACTTCCCTCACGAGACCCTGCCCCTACGCATCCTCCGCACCCGGGCCGGACGCGGACGCCACCTGGCCGTGGCCCGCGCGATGCTCCCGTACGGCGAGCCCGAGAGCTGGCTGGACGTCGGCACCGGATACGGCCGGTTCCCGGCCGCCGCCAGGGAGGTGCACCCGTACACGGCCTTCGACGGGACCGACCCCAGCGCACGCGTCGAGAGGGCGCGGGCGCTGGGCCGCATCGAGGAGGCGCACCGCGGCCGGCTGCCCGGCCTCGTCGAGCGGCTGCGGGCCCGCTACGACGTGGTGAGCATGCTCCACCACCTGGAACACAGCCCCGACCCGCGCGAGGAGCTGCGCGCCGCGCTCGCCGTGCTGCGGCCCGGCGGGCATCTGCTGGTCGAAGTCCCGGACCCCGACTGCGCGTTCGGCGCGCTGCTCGGCAAGTGGTGGCTGTCGTACGGGCAGCCGCGGCATCTGCACCTCGTGCCGCTGCGCAATCTGCTGGGCGAGCTGGACGGGCTCGGCTGCACGGTCGTCTCCGTCGACCGGCGGGCACCGCATGTCCCGTACGACCTCACCGGAGCGGTGGCGCTGCGCTTGGCGGGGCGAGGGTTTGCTCCTGTGCTGGCCGTTCCGTTCGCCCTGGACCGTGCCCTGGCCCCGCTGCTGCGCCGCACCCGCTTCTCCAACTCGTACCGCGTGCTTGCGCGGCGCTGAGCCCTTTGACCGCTCCGCGGTCCTGTTCTCCCCGCCGCTCCGCGACGTTTTTCCCACCCGCCCGCCCGTCTTGATCGCTCCGCGATCCCCGAATCCGGCCGCTCCGCGGCCCCCCGATCCCGGCCCCTCCGCGGCCCTCACCCCCGCAGCGACACCGCCTGCCCCGCCACCACCAACAACACGTGCTCGCACTCCGCCGCGAACCCCGCGTTCAACCGCCCCAGTTCATCGCGATAGCGGCGGCCCGAAGGCGTGGCCGGGACGATCCCGGACCCGACCTCGTTCGAGACGGCCACGACAGTGCGGCGGGTCTCGCGGACCGCGGCCGTCAGCTCCTCGACCCGGGCCCGCAGGGCGGGTTCGCCGCCGCCGGCCCACTCGTCGTCGTCCCAGGCGTCGACGGAGTCCATCGCGTCCGTCAGCCACAGCGACAGACAGTCGATCAGCAGCGGCGGCCCGTCCTCCTTCAGGAGCGGTACGAGATCGCAGGTCTCGGCGGTACGCCAGGACGCGGGGCGCCGCTCACGATGGGCGCTCACCCGCGCCGCCCACTCGCCGTCACCGTCGCGGGCACCACCGGTCGCCACGTACAGCACATCCGGGAAGGCCTCCAGACGCCGCTCCGCCTCCACGGACTTCCCGGACCGCGCCCCGCCGAGGACCAGCGTCCGGCGCGGTACGTCGGGCACGTCCTCGTACACGCCCACGATCAGCGTCGTCCCGTCCGGCACCGCCCGCGCGCCCGCCGCCGCGAGCCGCCTGTGCAGTTCCGGGCCCGGCGGCACATCGTGGCCGACATGGACCGCGATCACGTCGGTCGTGGGTCCGACGGCCCCGGCCGCGCGCAACCGGGCCAGCGCGTCCGGCCGCCCGAGGACATCGGTGACGACCATGTCGTACGACTCGTCCGCCGTGTCCTCCCCCACTCTCGGCTTCGCTCGAGCGGGGGGACCCCCACCATCGAGCCCCGAGGGTGCCGCGCCCGGCGGCAGATACAGCAGCCGCTGCCCGTCGGGCCCGGTCACCGCGTACCCCGTCCCGGGCGCGTCCAGCGGCACCGCCCGCACCCGATGCCCGGTGAGCAGCGCCAACTCCCGCCCGTCCGGCACCCGTCCGGGCTGCGGCAGCCCCGCGGGCACCTCGACCGCCGGCCCGTCATGCGGATGCGACAACAACACCTGCCGCACACCACCGAGCGACCGCCCCACCCGAGCAGCCGCGAACGCCGCCCCTGGAGTGAGGTCGAGCAACAACGTGCCGTCGACGAGAGCGGCGGTGGCAGCCCGCGCCTCCCGCCCGAGCGCAGCCGCGCAGGCCGCACAGGGACAACCGGGGCGGGGCAGACCATCGGGAGCACCGGTCCCGAGCAGAGTGAGTTCCACGGGGGTGATTTTTCCGCCTCGACCTACCGCCTGCGCGACAGGGGCCCCTTTAGGGACGCACCCTTTGGACGCGCGAACCCCGAACCTGCGGCGGAGCGCCTAGTCTGGGACGCAACCCGATCTTGCTCGGTACTGGTTCGGTACTGGTTCGGTACTTGGGAGGCGACATGGCGGCATGGACGTGGCGGTTCGAGAAGGCCGACGGGGCGGAGGTCCAGCCCGCGGTACAGCCCGAGGAGTTCACCACGCAGGGAGACGCCGAGTCCTGGATCGGTGAGCACTGGAAGGCGCTGGCCGAGGGGGGAGCGGACCAGGTACGGCTGTTCGAGGACGCGACGGAGATCTACGGCCCGATGAGCCTGCACGCCGAGGCTTCTTCGGAGTAGACGTATCGCAGATGTATCGCAACAGGCACAGTGGCCGCGACCGTACGCACGGTCGCGGCCACTGAAGCTTCAGGGGCTCAGCCCCGCACCCCGCACAGGTGCAGCAAGGCCGCGACTCCCCGGTATGGATCCGTCCGCCCGGCCCGCTCCTCGGCGGCCAGCAGCGCTTCCACATCGTCCGGAACGGGCGCGTCGTCCGCGGCCAGATCCGTGAAGATCCGCACCCCGTACCAGGTGTGCAACGGCGCCCCGATCCCGGCCAGCGTGCCGGTGAGCGTGTCGAGCCGGTCCGCGCGTACGTCGAGGCCGAGCCGGTTCGTATAGGCGCTGGTGCCGAACGCGGCCAGCGCACCGGGCCAGTCACCGGCGAGGCCCGCCCGCATGGCGAGGGCGTCCCCGTTCCGTACGAGCAGCGACAGCAGTCCGCCGGGGGCCAGCATCCGGGCCAGGCCTGCGACCAGGGCGTCGGGTTCCTCGACGTACATGAGCACGCCGTGGCACAGCACCACATCGAAACTGCCCGGCAGGAAGTGGACGCCGGTCTCCCGCCCGTCCCCCTCGAAGAGCCGCACCCGGCTGCGTATCCCCTCCGGCTCGGCGGCGAGCGCCTCGCGGGCCGTGGCGACCATCTTCGGGTCCTGCTCGAGGCCGGTGACCTTGTGCCCGGCCCGCGCCAGGCGGAGCGCCTGGGTGCCCTGGCCCATGCCCACGTCGAGCACCCGCAGCCGCTGCCCCACGGGGAACCGCCCGGCTATCTGCTCGTCGAGCTGCCGGGCCACCAGCTCCTGGCGTACGACATCGCGCAGGCCGCCCAGCTTGCTCAGCCAGGCATCCGCCGCACCCCCCGCGAAAGCTGCCGCGCTCAGGGCCGCTCTCCGCGCTTGACCTGCGGCTTCGGCAGCCGGAGGCGACGCATCTGGAGGCTGCGCATCAGCGCGTAGGCGACCGCGCCGCGCTTGGGCTCGTCCGGGTGGCGCTCGTTCAGCTGCTTCTTCAAGCGGATCGCGATGCCGATCGAGTCGACCACGATCATCACGATGACGAAGAGCCACAGCAGCAGAGCGATGTTCTGCAGCTGCGGTATCTGGACCATGCTCAGTACGAGGATGACCACAGCCATCGGCAGGAAGAACTCGGCGACGCAGAACCGCGAGTCGACGAAGTTGCGCGCGTACTTCCGCACCGGGCCCTTGTCACGGGCGGGCAGATAGCGCTCGTCACCGCTGGCCAGCGCTTCGCGCTGCTTCGCCAACGCCGCGCGGCGGTCTTCGCGCTGTCGCTTGGCCGCCTCCTTGCGGTTCGTCGGAGTACTGGCGACACTGCGGCGCTGGGACTGGGCCTCACTGCGCTTGGGCGTGGGGCGACCCTTGGGGGCCTGCGGGTCGCGGGGCTGCTTGGAGTCGGTCACCTGCGCCTTGTCGGCGAGGGCCTTCTCTTCCTTGGCACGGCTTCGGAACACAAAACCCAAGGGTAAGGGGTTCGCAGGCATGGACCACAGTCCTGCGGGGAACGATCCGGCAACACCGGTCGTCTGTAGGGGCACAGGGGGGACACAGAGAGGGCGTCGCCGACGGTTCGCCCCCAGTGCGCCTGAGGCAATCCCGAAGTTGTCCCGTACCTAACCCTGGGAGGCACCTACTCCCTACGCCGGAGCGGTGCCGACCACAGTCGTCCTTGGGGATGAGCGCATCCGTCCCCGAACAGTGCGGTAATAGATGCAGAGCCCGTACCGTGGGTTCTGTTGCAGTCGCTGGAGCTGGAAGTCCGTCAGAAGGGGGCGCGCGAAGCCCATGAGCGGTGTCATGAAGCGTATGGGGATGATCTTCCGCGCGAAGGCGAACAAGGCCCTTGACCGGGCCGAGGACCCGCGCGAAACCCTCGACTACTCGTACCAGAAGCAGCTGGAGCTGCTGCAGAAGGTGCGCCGCGGAGTCGCCGACGTGGCGACCTCCCGCAAGCGCCTGGAGTTGCAGCTGAACCAGCTCCAGAGCCAGTCCTCGAAGCTGGAGGACCAGGGCCGCAAGGCCCTCGCCCTCGGTCGGGAGGATCTGGCGCGTGAGGCGCTGTCGCGCCGTGCCGCGCTCCAGCAGCAGGTCACGGACCTGGAGACGCAGCACCAGACCCTCCAGGGAGAGGAGGAGAAGCTCACGCTCGCCGCCCAGCGGCTACAGGCCAAGGTCGATGCCTTCCGTACGAAGAAGGAGACCATCAAGGCCACGTACACCGCCGCCCAGGCGCAGACCCGGATCGGCGAGGCCTTCTCCGGCATCTCCGAGGAGATGGGCGACGTCGGCATGGCCATACAGCGCGCCGAGGACAAGACGGCGCAGCTCCAGGCGCGGGCCGGCGCCATCGACGAACTGCTCGCCTCCGGTGCCCTCGACGACTCGTCCGGGCTGCAGAAGGACGACATCCAGAGCGAGCTGGACCGGCTGTCCGGCGGCACGGACGTGGAGCTGGAGCTCCAGCGCATGAAGGCCGAGCTGGCCGGCCCCTCGTCGCAGCAGCAGGCGATCGAGGGCGGTACGGGCCAGTCCCAGGACCAGTCCCAGTCACAGGACCAGCCGCGGGACACTCCGCGCTTCGACAAGCAGTGAGTCCCACGCCGTAGCAGTCCCACGCCTTGAGGAGGGCGTCGTGATCGTACGGATCATGGGGGAGGGACAGGTGAGGCTGGACAACGCCCACTTCACCGAACTGAACAAGCTGGACGACGAGCTCCTCGCGGAAATGGAGTCCGGCGACGAAGAGGGCTTCCGGCGCACGCTGGGAGCCCTCCTCGCAGCGGTACGCCGCCTGGGCACCCCACTTCCCGACGACGCCCTCGAACCCTCGGAACTGATCCTCCCGTCCCCGGACGCAACACTGGAGGAAGTCCGGGAAATGCTGACCGAGGACGGCTTGATCCCGGGCTGACGAAAACTCGGGCGCCTTCGAACGCGGGCGGGGCGCAGCCCCGTCAGGGGCGCGGGGAACTGCGCGACAAGCCACAACGAACCCGCACTCGCTGCAAACCCGAACCCACCACCCCCGTAGGCGCCCAGCTCAACCCCCGGTTACCGCCACCAGCCGTTCCGCCCCACGCAGTGGCCCCGTACGGTAAACGCGTGACCACAATCAAGCGCACCGGCAACTGGCTGCGGACCCACCCGCTGGCAGTGGACGGCGCGCTGGCGGCAGCCGTACTGGCGTGCATGATCGTCGGGTCGTTCGTCGCCCCGGACGAGCGCGACCACGGCAAGACCTGGGGCACGCAGACACCCGACGCGCTGGGCCTCACCCTGATGACGCTGGCCGCCATCACCCTGGTCTTCCGCCGTCGCGCCCCCCTGCCGGTGCTCGCGGTGACAGGCGCCCTCTCCCTCCTGGAGCTGGCCAGTGGCGATCCGCGGACCCCGGTCGTCATGTCCGCCGTCGTCGCCCTCTACACCGTGGCGTCGGCGACCGACCGATCCACCACCTGGCGGGTCGGACCGCTCACCATGACTGTCCTGACGGGCGTCGCGATGCTCGCCGGCTCCATGCCCTGGTACGAGCAGGAGAACCTCGGCATCTTCGCCTGGACCGGCATGGCCGCAGCCGCGGGCGACGCGGTCCGCAGCCGCCGCGCCTTCGTGCACGCCATAAGGGAGCGCGCCGAACGCGCCGAACGCACCCGTGAGGAAGAGGCCCGCCGCCGCGTCGCCGAGGAACGCCTCCGCATCGCCCGGGATCTGCACGACGTCGTCGCCCACCACATCGCGCTCGTCAACGTCCAGGCCGGAGTCGCCGCCCACGTCATGGACAAGCGCCCCGACCAGGCCAAGGAAGCCCTCGCCCACGTACGCGAGGCCAGCCGCTCCGCGCTCAACGAACTCCGCGCCACCGTCGGCCTGTTGAGGCAGTCCGGCGACCCCGAGGCACCCACCGAACCGGCCCCGGGGCTGAACCGGCTCGAGGAACTCGTCGGCACCTTCCGCAGCGCGGGTCTGCCCGTCGAGGTGGCCCGCACCGACCAGGGCACCGCCCTGCCCGCCGCCGTCGACCTGGCCGCGTACCGGATCATCCAGGAAGCCCTCACCAATGTGCGCAAGCACGCGGGTACGGAGGCGAAGGCCGAGGTCAGCGTCGTACGCGTGGGGCCGAACGTGGAGATCACCGTGCTGGACAACGGGCCAGGCGACGACGCGGAGGCCCGGCAGGACAAGAACGGCGGGCACGGGCTGCTCGGAATGCGCGAGCGGGTCTCCGCGCTCGGCGGCAGCTGCACCGCCGGACCCCGCTACGGAGGCGGCTTCCGCGTCCATGCGATCCTGCCGGTCAAGAGCCGCACCGCCGACAAGGCCGGGGGCACGACCAGAGGCACCGCCTCGGCGAACGTGCCGTCGACGACTGCGGCATCCAGGAGAACGGCACCCACGGGGGACCCCGCATGACCATCCGCGTCCTGCTCGCCGACGACCAGGCCCTGCTGCGGAGCGCGTTCCGCGTGCTGGTCGACTCCGAGCCCGACATGGAGGTCGTCGGCGAGGCCTCGGACGGTGCCGAGGCGGTGCGGCTCGCGCGCGAGGAGCGGGCCGACGTCGTCCTGATGGACATCCGCATGCCCGGCACGGACGGCCTCGCCGCCACCCGGCTGATCAGCGCCGACCCCGGCCTCACGCACGTACGCGTGGTCATGCTGACGACCTTCGAGGTCGACGAGTACGTGGTGCAGTCCCTGCGGGCCGGGGCCTCCGGCTTCCTCGGCAAGGGGGCCGAGCCGGATGAGTTGCTCAACGCCATCCGGGTCGCGGCGAGCGGTGAGGCGCTGCTGTCGCCGGTGGCCACCAAGGGGCTGATCGCCAAGTTCCTCGCGCAGGGCGACGGAGCGGACGACGACCGGGACCCCGCCCGAGCCGAACGTCTCGCGGCGCTGACCGGACGGGAACGCGAGGTTCTCGTCCAGGTCGCGGGCGGCCACTCGAACGACGAGATCGCCGAACGCCTCGAGGTCAGCCCGCTCACCGTGAAGACCCACGTCAACCGCGCCATGGCCAAGCTGGGCGCCCGCGACCGGGCCCAACTGGTCGTCATCGCCTACGAGTCGGGGCTGGTACGTCCAAGGGTGGAGTGAGCCCCGTCCGCCCGTACTGCGCCCGCAGTAGGGGCCGGATAAGGAACGGGACCTGGGAGCGACGGATCGGCTCTCGACGGTGGCTCAGGGTGTAGGGGTGGGCGCTCACTTGTGCCCTTCATGCCGCTCCAGCACACACAGCCACCCCCAGCCACAGAAGAGAGATCCGCCACCCATGTCCTGGCTGTCCAGGTTCAGCCTCGCGCAACGGGCCCTGATCGGGCTGATGTCGATCGTCGCGTTAGCTTTCGGAGCGATCGCGATCCCGCAGCTCAAGCAGCAGCTGCTGCCCACCATCGAACTTCCCATGGTGTCGGTGCTCGCGCCGTACCAGGGCGCGTCCCCCGACGTCGTCGAGAAGCAGGTCGTCGAGCCCATCGAGGACAACCTCGAAGGCGTCGACGGCATCTCCGGCGTCACCTCCACCGCCAGCGAGGGCAACGCCCTGATCATGGCGTCCTTCGACTACGGCAACAACACCGAGCAACTCGTCGCCGACGTCCAGCAGGCCGTCAACCGCGCCCGCGTCCAGCTCCCGGACGATGTGGACCCGCAGGTCGTCGCCGGTTCCACGGACGACATCCCGACCGTCGTGCTCGCCGTCACCTCCGACAAGGACCAGCAGGCCCTCTCGGACCAGCTCGACCGCACGGTCGTGCCCGAGCTGCGCGACATCGACGGCGTCGGCCAGGTCACGGTCGACGGCGTACGGGACCTCGAGGTCACCGTCACACCGGACGACGCCGAGATGGCGCGCGCGGGGGTCAACCCTGCCGTCCTCGGCCAGGCACTTCAGGCAGGCGGCGCGACCGTACCGGCCGGCTCCTTCGACGAGGACGGCAGCAACCGCACCGTCCAGGTCGGTGGCGGCTTCACCTCGCTCAAGCAGATCCAGGACCTGATGGTCACCGGGGAGGGCGTCAAGAAGCCCGTACGCCTCGGGGACATCGCCACGGTCGAGGAGCAGCCTGCCACGGCGCAGTCCATCACCCGCACCGACGGGAAGCCCAGCCTCTCCGTGGCGCTGACGATGGACCACGACGGCAGCGCGGTCGCCATCTCCGACGCCGTCCAGGACAAGCTGCCCGACCTGCGGAAGGATCTCGGCTCCGGCTCGACGATCACCGTGGTCAGCGATCAGGGCCCGGCGGTCTCCAAGTCCATCTCGGGCCTGACGACCGAGGGCGCGCTCGGCCTGCTGTTCGCGGTCGTGATCATCCTGGTCTTCCTGGCCTCGGTCCGCTCGACCCTCGTCACCGCGGTCTCGATCCCGCTGTCGGTCGTCCTCGCGCTGATCGTCCTGTGGACCCGGGACCTCTCGCTCAACATGCTGACGCTGGGCGCCCTGACGATCGCGATCGGCCGCGTCGTCGACGACTCGATCGTGGTCCTGGAGAACATCAAGCGGCACCTCGGCTACGGCGAGGAGCGCCAGGAGGCGATCCTCAAGGCGGTACGGGAGGTCGCGGGCGCGGTCACGTCCTCCACTCTCACGACGGTCGCCGTTTTCCTCCCCATCGGCCTGACCGGCGGCATGGTCGGCGAGCTGTTCGGCTCGTTCAGTCTGACGGTGACGGCGGCGCTGCTGGCCTCGCTCCTCGTCTCGCTGACGGTCGTACCGGTGCTCTCGTACTGGTTCCTGCGCGCCCCCAAGGGCACGCCCGCGGACGCCGACGAAGCACGCCGCAAGGCCGAGGAGAAGGAGGCCCGCAGCAGGCTCCAGCGCTCGTACGTGCCTGTCCTGCGGTTCGCCACCCGGCGCCGCCTCACCAGCGTGGCGATCGCGATCGTCGTCCTCATCGGTACGTTCGCCATGGCGCCCCTGCTGAAGACCAACTTCTTCGACCAGGGCGAGCAGGAAGTCCTCACCGTCAAGCAGGAGTTGAAGCCCGGCACCAGCCTGGCCGCGACCGACGCCCAGGCCAAGAAGGTCGAGCAGCTGCTCGACGGTGTGAAGGGCGTCGAGGACTACCAGGTCACGGTCGGCTCGTCCGGCTTCCTGGCCGCGTTCGGCGGGGGCACGGACTCCAACCAGGCCTCGTACACCGTCAAGGTCGCGGACTCGGCCTCGTACGACGATGTCCAGGACCGGATCGAGGAGGGGCTCGGCAAGCTCTCCGGAATCGGTACGACGACGATCTCGGCCGGAGACGGTTTCGGCGCCCAGGAGCTGAGCGTGGTCGTCAAGTCCGCCGACGCCGAGGTGCTGCGCGAGGCCGCGGAGGAGGTGCGGGACGCGGTCGCCGGGCTCGACGACGTCACGGACGTGACCAGCGACCTCGCCCAGTCCGTGCCGCGGATCTCCGTCAAGGCCAACTCCGACGCCGCCGCGGCCGGGTTCAACGACACGACGCTCGGCGCCGCCGTAGCCCAGGCGGTACGTGGTACCCCCAGCGGCAAGGCGATCCTGGACGACACCGAGCGCGACGTGGTCATCAAGTCGGCGAAGCCGGCCCAGACGCTGGCCGAGCTGAAGAAACTCCAGCTCGGCCCCGGCGTGGTACTCGGTGACATCGCCACGGTGGAACTGGTCGACGGCCCGGTCTCGATGACCCGCATCGACGGCCAGCGCGCCGCCACGATCACGGCGAAGCCGACGGGCGAGAACACCGGCGCGGTGAGCGCGGACCTCACGACGAAGCTCGACGCGCTCAAGCTCCCCGACGGGGCGACGGCGGAGATCGGCGGTGTCTCGCAGGACCAGGACGAGGCGTTCGCGTCCCTGGGCCTCGCGATGCTCGCGGCGATCGCGATCGTCTTCATGCTCCTGGTGGCGACCTTCCGGTCCCTGATCCAGCCGCTGATCCTGCTGGTGTCGATCCCGTTCGCGGCGACGGGCGCGATCGGTCTGCTGGTCGCCACGGGCACCCCCATGGGCGTACCGGCCATGATCGGCATGCTGATGCTCATCGGCATCGTGGTGACGAACGCGATCGTCCTGATCGACCTGATCAACCAGTACCGCAGGCAGGGCTACGGAGTGGTCGAGGCCGTCCTGGAGGGCGGCCGCCACCGCCTCCGCCCGATCCTGATGACGGCGTTGGCGACGATCTTCGCCCTCCTCCCCATGGCCCTGGGCATCACGGGCGAGGGCGGCTTCATCGCCCAGCCGCTGGCGGTAGTGGTGATCGGCGGCCTGATCACATCGACGCTGCTGACGCTGCTGCTGGTCCCGACGCTGTACGCGATGGTGGAACTCCGCAAGGAGCGGCGGGCGAAGAAGCGCGCGGCGAAGCGGGAGAAGAAGGTCGGGGCCGCGTCCGGGTCCTCCGCAGAGGCGGAGTCCGGGGAGCCGGAGCCGGCGAGCGTCTGATGGGTTGATGGTGCCCCGTACGTTCGCGTACGGGGCACCATCGTGCGTTACGCCTTCAGGGAGTTGACGAACTCGTCCCAAGCAGCGGCTGGGACGAGGAGTACGGGGCCGTGGGGGTTCTTGCTGTCGCGGACGGGGACGACGCCGGGGAAGTCGTCGGTGATCTCGACGCATTCGCCCCCGTTGGTGTTGCTGTAGCTGCTCCGGCGCCACCGGGCGGAGTTCAGCTCGGGGGTGTGCTGCATGGCTTGTGATCCTCCATCGCGTCTCGGATCAGCTCCGCCGAAGCCGCCAGTGGGAGGGCGTTGGCGCGCAGTACCTCGTACTGTCGTCGCCACTTCTTCACCGAGTCCCGGTCCTCGTAGAGGTGACCGACCTGGATGCCCTCTTCGTAGGCCACGTTGGAGCCATTGGGAAGGGTGAGCAGGGTCAGGGCGCCGCCCATCAGCGAGTGTGGACCGGCACTGAAGGGCATCACCTGGACCTTGCTGTCCGGAGTATCCACCTGTTCGAGCAGCCAGGCCAGTTGTCTGTACATGCACTCCTCGCTGCCGACCTGTCGCCGGAGCACGGACTCGTCGATGATCGCCCAGCGCAGGGGCGGTTGAGCCGAGCGCAGCCGATCTTGACGGGACAGGCGGGCGTTGACACGCTCCTCGATCTGCTCCCGGGTCAGGTCCTCCTGGCGGCTGAGCAGGGCGTCGGCGTACTCCCTGATCTGCAGCAACCCGGGGAGAGCCTGGGCTCCGAAGTTCTCGATGACCTCCGCCTGCGCCTCGAAGTCCATGAACCGCCGGTACTGGTCCGGATGCGCCTCGCGCTTGGCCAGTTCGTACAGCCCGTGGAAGTGCCGGTCCGTGCCGAACCCGGCGTCCAGCCGGTCCGGCAGGTCCGGCGGTGGCATCAACTCCGCCGTCTCGACGCGCGCGAGCGTGCTCTTGCTGGAGTTCACGATGCCCGCGAGCTGTACGAGAGACAGGCCCGCGCTCTCGCGGTGGCGGCGCTGCTCGGCGCCGAAGTAGTGGCGGGCGGACAGGTACGGGGTCAGGGTCTGCGGCTTGAACGTCATCGGTCTCGCCTCTCGGCTGTCAGCTGTCGGCCGTTGTCGTCCCGATCTCAACGTCGGGACGGGGCACTCCTGTTGAAGCAATCTGCCATAGCGCAACGATGGCGACACACACGGTAATCAATCACCGGTGGTCATGCCCGGCAGAGGGCCAGGTTCGGAGGAGCGACGGAAGATGATGCGCGAAGGAACGGGCACCCCCTTGCGGTTGCTGCCCTGGACCACGCCGGACGGCCGCCCGTGTTACCTCAGCACGGACGACGCCGACAGCCGACTGTCCCGTATGGCGGATGAGTTGGAGACGGAGCTGCTCGGCTCGGCCGCGTACGTCCTGGACGCAGCCAAGTCGCTGCTCGACGAACCGGGCGCGGGGAAACGAGAGTTGCACTTCGCGGGCGTACGGCTGGCCGAAGCGTTGGGGGACGCGTTGCGGATCGCGGTGAGCAGGGGTGCGCGGCTACCGGAGAGCTGACCGCTCAAAGCATAGGTGGGGTACGGGAGTTCGTCGCGGAGCGGGCAGAATGGACCGGCACGGCTGCTGTCGAGAAGCTTCCGTTCGGAACAGTAGGCTTCCCAGGGGCGGCCCGTCGGTGACAGTTTCGGCAGGATGGTGCGATGGCAGGCGCGGATCGACGTGCTCTCGGTCAGGTGTTCAACGAGGTGCCGGAGCTCTACGACCGGGTCCGGCCGAGCTACCCCGACGAACTGTTCGCGGATCTCGTCACTGTCACCGGCATGGGCGAAAGGTCGTCGGTGCTTGAGGTGGGGTGCGGTACCGGCCAGGCGACGCGCTCGCTGGCAGCGCTCGGGTGCCCAGTGACCGCCGTCGAGCAGGGCGCGGGAATGGCCGCACTCGCTCGCAGGCGGCTCGCTGCCTTCCGCAACATCGAAGTCGAGACGTCGACGTTTGAGGAGTGGGACGACCGCGGTGCGCGCTTCGATGTCCTTGTGGCTGCGTCGGCGTGGCACTGGATCGATCCGTCGATTGGCTGGCAGCGAGCGCACGATGTGCTCCGTCCCGGAGGTTGGATGGCGTTGCTCGGCAACGTTGTTGTCCGCCGATCGGGAGAGCCGGAGGTGTACGCCGAGACCGCCGATCTCCACGAGCGGTTCTGCCCCGGGAACCCCGACTGGGGTCATCCTCCCCTGGAGGACGACGTGCGCACCACCGACGAGGGCTGGGGCCTGGTCGACGATCCGGGAGGATTGTTCGGCCCAACGATCGTGCGCTGGTATCCAACCGTTCAGTGGTTCAACGGGGACGGCTTTGCCGATCACCTTCGCTCGTTGTCGCTGTACCGGAGGCTCGACCGCGACGTCCGTGAGCCCCTGCTCGACGCCATCGCTGAGCGCATCCGCACGCGGATGGGCGACCGAGTATCACGCCGTTACCTGAGCGTCCTCCGTGTCGGACAGCGCGCCGAATGAGCCCAGGGATGAAGGCGAAGCTTCAAGTTCTGGGACGGGATGGCCTTGGGCTCGCGAGGCCGCGCGGGCCTGGAGAGGGCGCGATGGTGGGGAGCTCAGGCAAAGGCCGCCAGGCCTCATTCGTTCGGGTGACGAGGCTATGATCCGGGCCGCTTGATAATCTAGGCATTATACGTTCCGGTCATGAGCTGGGAGATCATCCTCACTCCCGAGGTCCATGACTGGTTCCTCGGGCTTGACGACGCCAGCGCGTCCCTGGTGCGCGACTCTATCGAGTTGCTCGCCGATCGAGGGCCGATGCTGGGCAGGCCTGCTGTGGACCGGATCCACGGCTCACAACTGCACAACCTCAAGGAGTTGAGACCAGGCTCGTCCGGCAGGAGTGAGATTCGCATCCTGTTCCTGTTCGATGTGGAACGGCAGGCCCTACTGCTGGTGGCCGGGGACAAGGCGGGAAACTGGCAGGGCTGGTATCCCGATGCGATCAAGCTTGCCGAGGAACGGTACGACCGTTATCTCGAGACCCCCTGTGAGGAGATCGAATGAGCAAGCACTACCGGTGGGAGACCTCGCTGGCTGCCAGGCGCTCCGCAGACCCGGGAATCGACGACCCCGAACGCATCGCTGCGGCACGCACGGCCCGGGAGGCGGCCACCCTTGGGCACCATCTGGCCGAACTCCGTCGACAGCGCGGTCTGACCCAGGCCGAGGTGGCCGACAAAATGGGGGTCTCGCAGGTCCGTGTGTCGCACATGGAGAACGGTGACATCGACCGCATGCAGGTCGAGTCCATCGCCGTCTACATCGCGGCCCTGGGCGGGCACCTGCGGCTGGTGGCTGACATCGGCGACGTCAGCACAACCTTCGTCGACTACACAGCTCTCCTCATCGCCTGATCCGCAGGGCTGCCGCCGCGGCACGGCGCAGGGGCGCCCGCTGTCAAGGGACACCCCTCGCTGGCGTTGCCCGACAGAGCGTCTACGCCCCGCCGTACAGGCGCCCCAGATCCACGAGGACCACTTCGCCGCGTTCGGCCGCTGCCTGTAGGGCCGGTGTGGAGCCGATGCCGCTGTAACAGGCGGGGCGGGCATGGCTCGTGTCGATGCCTCGGGGTGTGAGGAGTCCCAGGATGTAGCGGATAGAGCGGTGAGAACGTCGCGTCACAAGGCGCCTTATTTTTAGTGCCGTACTTCTAAGAAGTACATCTCTAAAAACGAGAACACACGTCGATGGACATGGGCGAGCCCGCATTGCGGCGCCCCCAGGGGCCGCGGGCGACGGCCGTACTGGAAGGCGGCCGCCGCCTCCGCCCCATCCTGACGACGGCCCTGGCAACGATCTTCGCTGTCCTCCCCCTGGCTCTGGGCATCACGGGCGGAGGCGGCTTCATCGCCGAGCCCTGGCCGGAGCCCGCGTCCGTGTGACCGCAGCGTCCCCGGCGGCGGCCGGGTCCCCAACCCCAACGGTTCGGTGCCCGGCCGCCGTTGTGTGCCGTTACGTATCCTGTGGGCTCGAACTGCTTTACGGGGGAAGGGGATTCGGGCGGTGCCACTGCACAGGGACGACCCGAAGTCGGTCGGCGGGTACAAGCTGGTCGACCGGCTCGGAGCCGGGGGCATGGGGGTCGTCTACCGGGGCAGAGCCCGTTCGGGGCGCGAGGTCGCCGTCAAGGTGGTGCACGCCCAGTACGCCGCGGACGGCGTCTTCCGGGCCCGGTTCCGGCAGGAGATCGAGGCCGTCCGCAAGGTGAGCGGCGCCTTCACGGCACCGGTCGTGGACGCCGACCCGGAGGCGGCGCGGCCGTGGATGGCGACGCAGTACGTGCCCGGCCGCTCGCTCGCGCAACGGATCCGCGACCGGGGCCCGCTCCGGGACGCCGAGCTGCGGCAGCTGGCGCTCGGGCTGGTGGAGGCACTGCGCGACATCCACCGGGCCGGGGTCGTGCACCGCGACCTGAAGCCGGCGAACGTCATGATGGCCGAGGACGGCCCCCGGGTCATCGACTTCGGCATCTCCCGCGCGGCGGAGAACCAGACCCTGACCGAGACCGGCCAGATGATCGGCACCCCGCCGTTCATGTCCCCGGAGCAGCTGACCGACGCCCGCACGGTCGGTCCGGCATCCGACGTCTTCTCCCTCGGGGCGCTCCTGGTCTACGCGACGACCGGGCGGGGGCCCTTCGACGCCGACAGCCCCTATCTGACGGCCTACCGGGTGGTCCATGACGAACCCGTGCTGGACGGGGTGGGGCAGCCGCTGCGCGGGATCCTGGAGCGCTGCCTGGCCAAGGAGGCCGCGGACCGCCCCGGACTGGACGAGCTGGCCGCGGAGTTCGCCACCGCCCTGCCCGAACCCGACGCGGGCGACCTGGCCACCATGTCACTGCGCCTGGAGGAGCTGCAGGCCACGCCGGACACCCGCATCGGCACCTTCACCGACCCGGCCACCTCCACCGGCCCCGGCAGCCGGAGCCGCCGTGTCCGCCCGCTGTTGGCCGCCACCGGCACGGTCGGGGCGTTCGCCCTCGGGCTGACGGCCTATCTGATGCTCGGGCCGGGATGGGCGGACAGCGGCGACGGCGCGACCCCTTCGCCGTCCGCGACCGCGCGGTGGTCGGCGCCGCCGAGCGGCTGGAAGCCGTGGCAGACCACGGTGTTCAAGGCGGCGCCGCTCGGCGCCGAGAAGGCGTTGGGAGCGCAGGAGGGTCTGACGTCGGGTGAGCCCGACTGTCTGCTGCACGAGGACGCCGTCTACTGCGCGGGCGAGAGCATCCTTCCGGTACGCGTGGACGCCCTGACCGGCAAGACCGTCTGGCGCGCCGAGGTCGTACCGTCCCGTATCGGGAGCGGGATGTACTCCGCCTC
Organism: Streptomyces flaveus; assembly: GCF_014647675.1. Classification (GTDB taxonomy): domain Bacteria; phylum Actinomycetota; class Actinomycetes; order Streptomycetales; family Streptomycetaceae; genus Streptomyces; species Streptomyces flaveus. The sequence goes on from NZ_BMPQ01000003.1 coordinate 304,654, forward strand.
GCTGCTCGGCGTGCAGGACGGCACGCTGCTCCTGAGCCAGTCCGTCTCCAGCGAATCCGCCGAGAGCGACCCGGTCGACGTCTTCGCCCTCGACATCGCGACCGGCGCCGAGCGGTGGCACCGTACGGTGAACGACGCGAACCTCGAGTTGGCCCTGTCCGGCGACATCGTGCTGACCTCCGACACCGGCCGGGAGGCGACGGCCAGGTCGCCGCGCACGGGCGCCGTGCGTTGGACCGCACGGATGCCCGCCGGCTACTACTGCTCGTTCCTGACGGCCGGCGAGGGGCTGTACGCGAACTGCAGCCCGGCCGAGGCCGCCGATCAGACGACCGCCCGGCTCCTGGAGGTGGACCGGACCGACGGTTCGGTGCGGACCCTGAAGACCCCGGCCGCCAGCGGCATCCTCGGCGCCCTCGACGACCGGCTGGTCCTGCTGGAGATGGACGCGGAGGACCTGAACTACTTCCGGATCCTGCTGCTGGACCCGAAGACGGGCGCCCGCACCTCGACGAAACTGGCGGACGACTACGGGGACAACGTGACGCTGGCGGACGCCACCTTGTGGTTCACCGCGTCCAACGGTCAGGTGACCGCCGTGTCGGCGCGTACGGGCAAGGTGCTGTGGAAGACCAGCACCAGCCTGGAACAACCGGGAGAGGCACGGTACGACCCACGGGCCGGAGCCCTGTACATGACCAGTGCCAGCGGGCGCGTGGCGGCCCTCGACGGCCGTAGGGGAAAGGTGCTGTGGGAGACGTTGCCGCGCACCGAGTGGGTGACGTCCGGCATCTTCCAGCCCAAGGTGCTGCTCCACGACGGCACGCTGGTCGTGTCCACTCCGAACGGCACCCTCTTCGCCATCGACCCCGCCCACCCCGAGCGGAAACCCGCCGCGGAGTGAACGGGGCCGGGGACAGGGCTACGGCAGCGCCAGCATCCGCTCCAGCGCCAGCTTCGCGAACTGCTCGGTCTCCCGGTCGACCTCGATACGGTTCACGAGGTTGCCCTCGGCCAGGGACTCCAACGCCCAGACCAGGTGCGGCAGGTCGATGCGGTTCATCGTCGAGCAGAAGCAGACCGTCTTGTCGAGGAAGACGATCTCCTTGCCCTCGGGTGCGAAACGGTTCGCCAGGCGGCGTACGAGATTCAGCTCCGTACCGATCGCCCACTTGGAGCCCGCCGGAGCCGCCTCCAGGGTCTTGATGATGTGCTCCGTCGAGCCCACGTAGTCCGCCGCGGCCACGACCTCGTGCTTGCACTCGGGGTGGACGAGGACGTTCACGCCCGGGATCCGCGCGCGCACGTCCGCCACGCTCTCCAGCGAGAAGCGCCCGTGCACCGAGCAGTGGCCCCGCCACAGGATCATCTTCGCGTCGCGCAGCTGCTCGGCGGTCAGCCCGCCGTTCGGCCTGTGCGGGTTGTAGACGACGCAGTCCTCGAGCGACATGCCCATGTCCCGCACCGCGGTGTTCCGCCCCAGGTGCTGGTCGGGCAGGAAGAGCACCTTCTCGCCCTGCTCGAAGGCCCACTCCAGGGCCCGCTTGGCATTGGACGACGTACAGATCGTGCCGCCGTGCTTGCCCGTGAACGCCTTGATGTCCGCGGACGAGTTCATGTACGCGACGGGGACGACCTGCTCGGCTATCCCGGCCTCGGCCAGTACGTCCCAGCACTCGGCGACCTGCTCGGCCGTCGCCATGTCGGCCATGGAGCAGCCGGCGGCGAGATCCGGCAGTACGACCTTCTGGTCGTCGTCGGTCAGGATGTCCGCCGACTCCGCCATGAAGTGCACACCGCAGAAGACGATGTACTCGGCCTCGGGCCGCGCCGCCGCGTCCCGGGCGAGCTTGAAGGAGTCTCCGGTGACATCCGCGAACTGGATGACCTCGTCACGCTGGTAGTGGTGGCCGAGCACGAAGACCTTGTCCCCGAGCTTCTCCTTTGCCGCGCGGGCGCGCTCGACCAGGTCCGGGTCGGACGGCGAGGGCAGGTCACCGGGACACTCGACGCCGCGCTCGCTCCTCGGGTCGGCCTCACGGCCGAGCAGCAACAGGGCGAGGGGCGTCGGCTGTACGTCGAGCTCCTGGGTCTGGGCGGTGGTCACTAAACACGCACCCTTTCTGTTCTGCGGCTCGCTTGAATCACCTGGAACGATCAAGCAGGACAAGCCTTTTCGTCGAATTGACGTTATCTATCATAACCGCTTCACGTCAGTTTGACGACGGCCATATTGTCGATGTGACGTGAATCCCGCCGCGTTCCGAGTCGGTGAGAGGCGATGAACGGGCAGGTTGCGGGAAGGCGTACATCGAAGGCGTACACCCGGGGCTGTCCAGAGCGGTCCAGGGCCATCCAGGAAGGCTGCTTCCGGGGGTTGTCCACAGGTCCGCGGCTTGTCCACAGGGCATTTTCCGGTCCCGACCGCATGTGCGAGCATGAAGGAGCAAGCGAAAGACACGCGCTCGGCCCGGAATGAATCCGCGGCCCCGCCGGTTGCAACCGTCGGCAAGCAGTCTCCGTACAACCCGGGAGAGAAGCAGATGTCCGTATCGGACGAGACCACCACCGTGAGCGACGGCATCCTCCTGTCGGACGCCGCCGCGGCCAAGGTCAAGGGCCTGCTCGAGCAGGAAGGCCGCGACGATCTGGCGCTGCGCGTCGCCGTTCAGCCCGGCGGCTGCTCCGGCCTGCGGTACCAGCTCTTCTTCGACGAGCGCTCCCTCGACGGAGACGTCGTCAAGGAGTTCGGCGGTGTGAAGGTCGTCACCGACCGCATGAGCGCTCCGTACCTGGGAGGCGCCTCCATCGACTTCGTGGACACGATCGAGAAGCAGGGCTTCACGATCGACAACCCGAACGCGTCGGGTTCCTGCGCCTGCGGCGACTCCTTCAGCTGACCCGAGCCCGGCCTCGTACCTCGCGGTACGGAAGGCCGTGTCACGCAGAGAGGCGGCGCCCCCTCCAACGGGGCGCCGCCTTCGCGTGCTCAGAGCCTGTGCGGCGGGCTTGCTGAGCGGACTTGCCGAAGTCCGGTGCGGTACCGCGTCCTTTAGGGGCGCGGGGAACTGCGCGACCAGCCACGACGGACCTGCGCTTCGAACCGCATTTCCAGCGGAGCGCAGGCGCCTACTCGGTCGGCTTGGGCAGGTCCTTCTCCAGCGGCAGCGCCTTGCCGTCCGTACTCACGACCTTGCGGTCCCCGAGCGGCTCCTTCAGCTCCACCGTCTTGTGGAAGGTCTTCGCGATCATGATGCAGACCTTGTCCTTCCACGGTGTCTCGGTCACCTTGACCGTCACGGCGTCGCCCGTTTCCTCGGCCGACGCCGAGTAGTCGCTGCACACGCCGCCCGTGAAGCGCACGGTCAGCTTCTTGCCGTCCGCGCTGTAGCCCTCGACCCTGACGTCCCGCTGGGCCGGCGCGGCGCTCGGATCGTCACCGGGCTCCCCGGGCTTTGCGCTCGGAGTGTCCTTCGGCTGGCCCGGAGACGTCAGGAACCTCGGCTCGACCGCCGGATGCGTCACCGTGAAGCTCTCCTCGGCCCCATCGGTCCGTACCTCGAAGAGCCAGGACGGCACCAGCGCCTGCCGCCCGTCCACGAACTGCGACGCCAGGCCGAAGGTGGCACCCTCGACGACCGCGGCGGGCGTGAACTTCAAGGTCGACGGCTCGCACGGGGCATTCTCCATACCCTCCAGGGGGACGGGGGTGGCGCACCCGCCGATGCCCACACGTCCGTCGCCCGCCGTGGACCGGTTCAGCAGGTCGAGCGTCTTCTCCGCGCCGAGGACGGGGTACGTGTCCCCCTTCGCCGGGGCCTTCAACTGGCCGCTGCCGCCCACCACTTGACCGTCCGCGCCGATCTGGACACCGGTCGTCCAGCCGTACGTCGGCAGCCCGCCGACCTTCGGCTCGGCGTTCACCACGCGCTTCGTGCCCATGAGCTGGCTCGCGTCGAGCTTCGCGTCGTCCTGACCGATCGCCTTCAGGACGGGCGCGGCGGCCTTCTTCGCGGCGTCCACGCTCACCGGGTCGGCCTTGGCGTCCGGGGTGGTCGCGCCGCTCTCGCACACCGTGGTGCTCTCGCAGGGGTCGATGTCGGGGACGGAGCGGCTGTACGTCCAGGTGCCGGGCGCCTTCTTGCTCACCTGAAGGCCCGGTCCCGAACCGTCCTTGCCGGCCCCGACCTTCCAGGCCTCGCCCTGAGCCGTCGGCTTGCCCGCCACGCCAAGGGCCTTCGCCAGTTCGGCGACCTCGGCGGCCGTGACCTCGCCCTTCGTGCGGTACACGGGAGCGGAGTCGGGGCCGTCGGGGGCCGTGCCCTCGAAGCGGTACTTCGTACCGTTCGGGTCGGGCTCGCCGGGCGCGATGCCGGTCGTGTCGCCCGTACCGCTCTCGGTGTAGCCGTCCAGGGCGAGCGGCGGCGGATCGCCGTCGCCTCCCGGCGTACCGGACCCACCCCGGTCGTCCACGCCACCGCTGCCCGACGCGGTCGTGGCGAAGTACGCCCCGCCGCCTCCGACGAGCAGCACCGCGGCCGCGACCGAGGCGGCGACTGCCACCGAACGCCTCCGGCGCGGCCGGACGGGTTCGTCCCGGACGGCTTCGTCCTGAACGACCTCGTCCTGAACGACCTCGTCCTGGGCGGCCTGGTCCTGACCGGCCTCGTCCTGGCCGGCATCGCTCCCGACGGGTTCGTCCCGGGCAGCTTCCTCCTGGACGGTCTCGTCCGTGGCGGCTTCCTCCCGGACCGTCTCGTCCCGGGCGGCGTCGTCCCTGACAGTTTCGTCCGGGGCGGCTTCCTCCCGGACGGCATCGTCGTCGGGTCGCTCGGTGTTCACCGCATCGCTCCTTCTACCGCACCGCGGTCCCATGAGACCCAGCCCTGACAGGGCAGGGCGCAGCAGGGTCGTATCCCGTCTCCCCTTTACGGGGGACAGCCATGGGACGCGGCGGGGGAGCGCTTGGTTCCCTCCATGGAGCCGTTCGCGGCATCGCGCCCTTAGGGAGGCCCCGCGCCCCTAGGGAGGCCGCAGGCCTCTCAGGGGCGCGGGGCTGTATCGATTTGCGGCTCCGCCGCGTGGGCGCGACCAGCCACAACGAACCCGCAGTGTTCAACCCGCCTAACCAGCGGAGCGCTCAGTCCCCGTAGTCCGACATCGCGTCCAGCAGGCGGGCGGACTTCGGCGGAACCGTTACGCCGTGGATGAGTGACGGGGAGACCGGGAGGGGAGTGATCCGGGCGGGTGCGGTCCAGTGCGGCACCATCCGGGCGCAGTCGCCGCGCAGCTCCGCGAGACCGCCCTCGAGGTCGAGACCGCCTTCGAGGCCCAGCGGAGCGGAGCCGTGGATCTTGAGGTTCGTCATATCGGAACCGTATGCACCGGATGGCCTACGGCAAAAGCCCTACTATTGGGTAGTTCTTCCCGCTTCGAAGTTTTCGAAGTTGTGGAGCCGACCCGATAGCGTGAACTGTCAACTCTCCCTTCTCGCAGGAGCGTGTCCTAGCCGTGCGTATCGCAGTCACCGGCTCCATCGCCAACGACCACCTCATGACCTTCCCCGGCCGATTCGCCGACCAGCTGGTCGGCGACCAGCTGCACACGGTCTCCCTCTCGTTCCTGGTCGACAAACTGGACGTACGCAGGGGAGGTGTGGGCGCCAACATCGCCTTCGGCATGGGTCAGCTCGGCTCCCGGCCGATCCTGGTCGGAGCCGCGGGCGGCGACTTCGACGAGTACCGGGCCTGGCTGGACCGGCACGGCGTCGACACCGCGTCCGTACGCATCTCCGAGGTGCTGCACACCGCGCGCTTCGTCTGCACCACGGACGCCGACCACAACCAGATCGGCTCCTTCTACACCGGCGCCATGAGCGAGGCCCGGCTGATCGAGCTCAAGTCGGTCGCCGACCGCGTCGGCGGGCTCGACCTCGTCCTCATCGGCGCGGACGACCCCGAGGCGATGCTCCGGCACACCGAGGAGTGCCGGACCCGGGGGATTCCCTTCGCGGCCGACTTCTCCCAGCAGATCGCGCGTATGGAGGGCGAGGAGATCCGGATACTCCTGGACGGCGCGACGTACCTCTTCTCGAACGAGTACGAGAAGGGGCTCATCGAGTCCAAGACCGGCTGGACGGACGCCGAGATCCTCGCCAAGGTCGGCCACCGCGTGACGACCCTCGGCGCGCGCGGCGTCCGCATCGAGGCCGTCGGCGAGGACACCGTCGAGGTCGCCACCGCCGAGGAGACGGTGAAGGCGGACCCGACCGGGGTCGGCGACGCGTTCCGCGCGGGCTTCCTCTCGGGCCTGGCCTGGGGCGTCTCGCACGAGCGCGCCGCCCAGGTCGGCTGCATGCTCGCCACGCTGGTCATCGAGACCACCGGCACGCAGGAGTACGAGCTGCACCGCGTCCACTTCATGGACCGCTTCACCAAGGCGTACGGCCATGAGGCGGCGGCGGAGGTCCAGGCGCACCTGGCCTGACGGCCGGCCTGGCAGCTGGCCGGACAGTCGCCCGGCTACGACGTACGGCGGACCACGTAAGCCGAACCGTGGTCCGCCGGCTCCTCCCCGACGTACTCTTGACCCCGCATCGCGCACCACGCCGGGATGTCCAGGCGGGCCGCCTCGTCGTCCGAAAGGACGCGGATCGTGCCGCCCAGGGGGACGTCGTCGATGACCTTCGCGAGTTCGATGACCGGGATGGGGCAGCGCCTGCCGAGGGCGTCCACGGTGAGGGTGTCCTCGACGGCGGGGGCCTTCGGGGTGTGGACCGGGGCGCCCAGTTTCTGGCGGACCGTCGAGACCGCGGCCGGCAGTACGCGCAGGAAACGGTCCACGTCCTCCTCGGGCGTGCCCAGCGGCAGCGACACCCGGACGTTGCCCTCCGTCAGTACCTCCATCGCCTTCAGCACATGGCTCGGCGTCAGCGTGCTGCTCGTGCAGGACGAACCGGACGACACCGAGAAGCCCTCGCGGTCGAGCTCGTGCAGCAGTGTCTCTCCGTCGACGTAGAGACAGGAGAAGGTGAGGAGGTGGGGGAGCCGGTGTACCGGGTCGCCCACCACCTCCACGTCCGGGACCAGTTCAGGCACCCGCGCGCGGATCCGGTCCGTCAACT
>NZ_BMPQ01000003.1:311823-322318 GCF_014647675.1 Streptomyces flaveus
AGGCCGCCGCGGCGACGATGCCGGGGATGTTCTCGAAGCCGGGAGCACGGCCCGACTCCCGTTCGTCGACGGGGCCTTGAAGGGCGTACCGCACCCCCTTGCGTACGACGAGCAGCCCGACACCCGACGGCCCGCCCCACTTGTGGGCGCTGCCCGTCAGCACCGACCAGTCACCCTCGACCGGCCCCCAGGCCAACGACTGCGCCGCGTCCACCAGCAGCGGTACGCCCGCCTCACGACACGCGGCGGCGACCGCGGCGACCGGCTGCTCCGTACCCACCTCATGGTTGGCCGACTGCAGACAGGCGAGCGCGGTGTCGGGGCGGAGGGCGGCGGCGTAAGCGTCGGGGGAGACGGCACCCGTACGCAGTACGGGCACTTCGGTCACCGACCCGCCCTCGGCCCGGTGGACCTCCGCCGCATGCAGCACCGAAGAGTGTTCGACAGCGGACACGATCAGGTGGCGCCCGACGCGGCGGCGTCCCGCAAGCGCCCCCGCGATCCCCGTGTGCACGGCCCGCGTCCCGGAGGACGTGAACACCAACTCGTCCGGACGGCAGCCCACCGCTTCGGCAGCGGCTTCACGCGCCGCGTCGAGCAGCAGCCGGGCGCGGCGCCCTTCGCGGTAGAGCCGAGCGGGGTCCGCCCACCCCTCGTCGAGCGCGGCAACAAGAGCCTGCCGAGCAACGGGATGAAGGGGAGCACTGGAAGCAGTGTCGAAGTAAGCCACATAGCAACGCTACTTCCAGCAGGACAGCGGACCTGAGGGAAGCGGACCCAGGGGCGCGGGGCTGTAATCAATCTGCGGCTCCGCCGCGTGGGCGCGACCAGCCACAGACAACCCGTACTCGCCACACAAAGCCGAACCCCCGAGCTATCAGGCGCCCCAACCACCCTTCGGCTGACCGGCGGCACGGAGGGCCCCCCTCCCCGCGAACCCCCGAAGGGCGTCGGCTAGGGTTTGGTCCGCATAAACATCCAAACCCCTGCCCGACGCAGGGCGGCGACCGACCACCGAGAAGGCCGCAGCCAACACGCGCGGGCGAGACTCTCGGGAAGGCGCTACGTGAGTCCCAACGGCTCCGACCTCCCCCACGCCCTGGGGGGCGCGGGCGGTACCCCCACGCCGCAGCGCCCGATGCGGCGGAAGCTGCTGCAGGCACTGACTGCGGGCCTGGTCCTGGCGACAGCCTCTGGTTGCTCGTACAACTGGGAAGACTTCCCCCGCCTTGGTATGCCCACCCCGACCACGGAAGAGGCTCCGCGGATCCTCTCCCTGTGGCAGGGCTCGTGGGCCGCAGCACTCGCCACGGGCGTGCTGGTCTGGGGCCTGATCCTGTGGAGTGCTTTCTTCCACCGGCGCAGCCGCACCAAGGTCGAAGTTCCCCCGCAGACCCGGTACAACATGCCCATCGAGGCGCTGTACACGGTGGTCCCCCTCATCATCGTCTCGGTGCTGTTCTACTTCACCGCCCGCGACGAGTCGGAGCTCCTCAGCCTCGACAAGAAGCCGGACGTCACGGTCAACGTCGTCGGCTACCAGTGGAGCTGGGGCTTCAACTACGTCGAGAACGTCGAGGGTTCGAACGGCGACGCGAAGACCGACAAGAACCTGGACGCGATTCCGCAGCGGTTCAAGGACGACTTCCCGGCGAACGCCGGCGGTGTCTACGACGCCGGCACGCCCGGCTCGAAGAACCCGCAGACGGGCAACCCCGGCCCGACCCTCTGGCTCCCCAAGGGCAAGACGGTCCGCTTCGTCCTCACCTCGCGTGACGTCATCCACTCCTTCTGGGTGGTGCCGTTCCTGATGAAGCAGGACGTCATCCCGGGCCACACCAACTCCTTCCAGGTGACCCCCAACAAGGAGGGCACCTTCCTCGGCAAGTGCGCCGAACTGTGCGGCGTCGACCACTCCCGGATGCTCTTCAACGTGAAGGTCGTCTCTCCCGAGCGTTACGAGGCCCACCTCAGGGAGCTCGCGGAGAAGGGCCAGACCGGTTACGTCCCGGCCGGTATCGAGCAGACGGACCACGAGAAGAACCGGGAGACGAACCAACTGTGAGCATCCTCAACGAACCTCAGGGTGCCGCGCCGGAAGACACGTACCAGAACGAGGTCCCGGTACGGCGGAAGCAGCCCGGCAACGTCGTCGTCAAGTGGCTCACCACCACGGACCACAAGACGATCGGCACGCTGTATCTGGTCACGTCGTTCGCGTTCTTCGTCATCGGCGGCGTGATGGCGCTGCTGATGCGCGCCGAGCTGGCTCGCCCCGGCAACCAGCTCATGTCGAACGAGCAGTTCAACCAGGCGTTCACGATGCACGGCACGATCATGCTGCTGATGTTCGCGACGCCGCTGTTCGCCGGTTTCACGAACTGGATCATGCCGCTGCAGATCGGTGCCCCCGATGTGGCGTTCCCGCGGCTGAACATGTTCGCCTACTGGCTGTACCTGTTCGGCTCGCTGATCGCGGTGGGCGGCTTCCTCACCCCGCAGGGCGCCGCCGACTTCGGCTGGTTCGCCTACTCGCCGCTGTCCGACGCGGTCCGCTCGCCGGGCATCGGCGCCGACATGTGGATCATGGGTCTGGCGTTCTCCGGCTTCGGCACCATCCTCGGCGCGGTCAACTTCATCACCACCATCATCTGCATGCGCGCCCCGGGCATGACCATGTTCCGCATGCCGATCTTCGTGTGGAACGTGCTGCTCACCGCGGTGCTGGTGCTGCTCGCCTTCCCGGTGCTGGCCGCCGCGCTGTTCGCGCTGGAGGCGGATCGGAAATTCGGGGCGCATATCTTCGATGCCGCGAATGGTGGCGCGTTGCTGTGGCAACACCTCTTCTGGTTCTTCGGCCATCCAGAGGTGTACATCATCGCGTTGCCGTTCTTCGGCATCATCTCCGAGGTCATCCCGGTCTTCTCCCGCAAGCCGATGTTCGGCTACATGGGCCTGATCGGCGCGACCATCGCGATCGCCGGCCTGTCGGTCACCGTGTGGGCGCACCACATGTACGTCACCGGCGGCGTGTTGTTGCCGTTCTTCTCCTTCATGACGTTCCTGATCGCCGTGCCGACGGGCGTGAAGTTCTTCAACTGGATCGGAACGATGTGGAAGGGGTCGTTGAGTTTCGAGACCCCGATGCTGTGGGCCACCGGCTTCCTGATCACCTTCACCTTCGGTGGTCTGACCGGTGTCATCCTGGCCTCGCCGCCGATGGACTTCCACGTCTCGGACTCGTACTTCGTGGTGGCGCACTTCCACTACGTGGTGTTCGGCACGGTCGTGTTCGCGATGTTCTCCGGCTTCCACTTCTGGTGGCCGAAGATGACCGGCAAGATGCTCGACGAACGCCTCGGGAAGATCACCTTCTGGACGCTGTTCATCGGCTTCCACGGCACGTTCCTCGTCCAGCACTGGCTGGGTGCCGAGGGCATGCCACGGCGGTACGCGGACTATCTCGCGGCCGACGGCTTCACCGCGCTGAACACGATCTCGACGATCAGCTCCTTCGTGCTCGGCCTGTCGATCCTGCCGTTCTTCTACAACGTGTGGAAGACCGCCAAGTACGGCAAGAAGGTCGAGGTCGACGACCCGTGGGGCTACGGCCGCTCCCTGGAGTGGGCCACGTCCTGCCCGCCGCCGCGGCACAACTTCCTCACCCTGCCGCGGATCCGCAGTGAATCCCCGGCGTTCGACCTGCACCACCCGGAGATCGCCGCCATCGACCAGCTCGAGAACGTCGGTCCCGCCGAGAAGTCCCTCGCAGGTGGCAAGGAGGCCGGCAAGTGAAGATCCAGGGCAAGATGTTCATCTGGCTGGCCGTCTTCATCCTCGCCATGGCGATCGTCTATGGCTACTGGTCGGAGGAGCCGGCCGGCACCACGGCGCTCTTCCTGGGCTTCGGCCTGAGCATCATGATCGGCTACTACCTGGCCTTCACGGCCCGGCGGGTCGACGTGGGCGCCCAGGACAACAAGGAGGCCGACGTCGCGGACGACGCCGGTGAGATCGGCTTCTTCAGCCCGCACAGCTGGCAGCCGCTCTCCCTCGGCATCGGTGGCGCGCTCGCCTTCATGGGCGTCATCTTCGGCTGGTGGCTGCTGTACTTCTCGGTGCCGATCATCATGATCGGCCTGTGGGGCTGGGTCTTCGAGTACTACCACGGTGAGAACCGCACCCAGTAACACGCGCTCGGCGCTCTGGAGCCCGGACACTCCGTCACGGAGGGTCCGGGCTCCCTCGTCTGTCGGGCAGGGCATCCCCCACACGGACCACTCGCCGCGCCGCAGTGGTCGTGCGTTCCTATGTTGAACGCATGAGCCCCTCACCGCGAGTCCCCACCATCACCAGCTGCACCCTGCTGCTGGTCACCCTGGGCGCGGGCGTCACGGCCTGCGACTCCGAGGGTCACCCGCTCTCGGCCAGGCCGTACGACGCGGCGGAACAGATCTCCTTCAACGCCCCGGTCGGCAACGGCAAGAAGGCCGACCCGGACAAACCCCTGGAGATCACCGCCGAGGGCTCCGGCGGACGCATCACCGACGTGACGGCCACGGACGCGGCCGGGCGGTACGTGGCGGGCGAACTCTCCGCGGACGGCACCCGCTGGCACAGCACCTCACCGCTCGCCGCGGGCGCCCGCTACACGGTGCGGGTGAGCACGGAGAACGGGGACGGGGCGCCCGGCCGCAAGGTCCTCGCCTTCGACACCGGCAGGCCCACCACGAAGAAGCGGCTGGGCGTCAAGTTCGGCCCTGACGCGGGGACGTACGGTGTCGGCCAGCCCGTCACGGCAGAACTCAGCGCCCCCCTCAGGGGCAAGGCGGCCCGCAAGGTCGTCGAGCGTGCCCTCAAGGTCGTCTCACAGCCCGCAGTGGAGGGCGCCTGGCACTGGGTGGACGCCAAGACCCTGCACTACCGCCCCAGGGAGTACTGGCCCGCCCACGCCACCATCCGCGCGTACAGCAACCTCTCCGGCATCAAGGTCGCCGAACGGCTCTGGGGCGGCAAGGCCAAGCCCCTGAAGCTCACCACGGGCGACCGCGTCGAGGCCGTGACGGACGCCGCCGCGCACTCGATGGCGGTCCGTCGCAACGGCAAGGTGATCAAGCGGATCCCCATCACCACCGGCAAGCCCGGCTTCGAGACCCGCAACGGCGTAAAGGTAGTGCTGGGCAAGGAGTACTTCGTACGGATGCGCGGCACCAGCATCGGCATCGCCGAGGGCAGCGCGGAGGACTACGACCTGCCCGTGTACTACGCGACCCGCGTCACCTGGAGCGGCGAGTACGTCCACGCCGCCCCCTGGTCCACCGGCTCCCAGGGCTCCGCCAACGTCAGCCACGGCTGCACCGGCATGAGCACCGCGAACGCCGCCTGGTTCTTCAAGACCGTCCGCCCCGGCGACATCGTCAAGGTCGTCAACTCGGAAGGCGACATGATGACCCCCTTCGACAACGGCTTCGGCGACTGGAACCTCGACTGGCAGAAGTGGCAGAAGGGCAGCGCGCTGGTGGAGGGGTCACGCCCGGAGGACCGGGCACGTCTGAGCCCGGTGTCGGCGTGACAGTGTCGGCCTATGCGGACGCTCAGTGGGGCGCCCCAAAGGGGCGCGGGGAACTGCGCGACAAGCCACGACGCACCCGCAGCCGCCAAACTGCCCCTTGGGACCGAGCTCTCAGGCGCTCAGGGCCTTCTGCCTCAGCAGAGAAGCCAACGCCGACGCGAACTCAACAGGCTCCACCGGCAGGATTGCCGTGGCGTCCGCCCGAGACCACGTGGCCAGCCACGCATCCTGCGGCCGCCCGATCAGCAACAGCACGGGCGGGCAGTTGAACACCTCGTCCTTGATCTGGCGGCACATCCCCATGCCGCCCATGGGTACGGCCTCACCGTCCAGCACACAGACGTCGATGCCACCCCGGTCCAGCTCTTTCAGAACCGCCGCAGGAGTCGCGCATTCGATGAACTCGACCTGAGGAACATCACTCGCCGGCCGGCGCCCCGTGGCGAGCCGCACCTGCTCCCGCGTATTGGAGTCGTCGCTGTAGACCAGCACCGTGGCGGTCGCCTGCATTGTTCCTCCGTGACTTCGGGACTCGCGTCGTAAGAACGTCGTACGGACATGGGTCATACGGTCATGGACCGCTGCGCGGATGCTACTCCCTCGGACACCTGCTACACACCGGTCCGTAGCCCCTTCCCTGAGCCATCCGAGCAGCGCACAGCGCACGGACACTCCGAACAGCACCCCCCGGGGTGAGGGCGGGATAAGCGACCGACATAATGTCGGTCGTGGCGACAGCAACGACAGTAGAAACCGGGCACGCGCACCCGTCGGTCAATCGGCCGAACCTCACCAGCGTCGGAACCATCATCTGGCTGAGTTCCGAGCTGATGTTCTTCGCGGCCCTCTTCGCGATGTACTTCACCCTGCGATCGGTGACCGGACCGACTCACTGGAAGGAGATGGCGGACACCCTCAACTTCCCGTTCTCGGCGGCCAACACCACGATCCTGGTGCTTTCCTCCCTCACCTGCCAGCTCGGCGTGTTCGCCGCCGAGCGCGGCGATGTGAAGAAGCTCCGGATGTGGTTCATCGTCACCTTCGTCATGGGTGCGGTCTTCATCGGCGGTCAGGTCTTCGAGTACACGGAGCTGGTCAAGCACGAGGGCCTCTCGCTCTCGTCCGACCCGTACGGCTCGGTGTTCTACCTGACCACCGGATTCCACGGCCTGCACGTGACGGGTGGTCTCATCGCCTTCCTGCTGGTCCTGGGGCGTACGTACGCGGCCCACAGGTTCACGCACGAGCAGGCGACCGCCGCCATCGTCGTGTCCTACTACTGGCACTTCGTCGATGTCGTCTGGATCGGCCTCTTCGCCACGATCTACATGATCAAGTAGCCGGGCCCGCTCCCGCGCACTGTCCAGAAGCACCGACGCAGAAGATCCTGACACCGGGGTAATCCGTGAAAAAGCTCTCCGCACGACGACGCCATCCGCTGGCGGCGGTCGTCGTCCTACTCATCGCGCTGGCGGCCACCGGGGGGATCTACACCCTGGTCGCGCCCCCGGACAAGGCCAAGGCCGATGAGACCGCCCAGACCCTCACCATCGAAGAGGGCCAGAAGCTCTATGCCGTGGGCTGCGCCAGCTGCCACGGCACGGGCGGTAAGGGCACCACCGACGGGCCGAGCCTGGTGGGCGTGGGTGCCGCGGCCGTCGACTTCCAGGTCGGCACCGGCCGTATGCCGGCGCAGCAGCCCGGCGCTCAGGTGCCGAAGAAGAAGAACATCTACTCGCAGGCCGAGATCGACCAGCTCGCGGCGTACATCGCCTCGCTGGGTGCCGGTCCCACCGTGCCGACCGAGAACCAGTACAGCCCGGAGGGCGCGGACATCGCCGAGGGCGGCGAGCTGTTCCGTACCAACTGCGCGCAGTGCCACAACTTCACCGGCAAGGGCGGCGCGCTGACGAACGGCAAGTACGCCCCTACGCTGGAAGACGTCGATCCGAAGCACCTCTACGAGGCCATGGAGACCGGCCCGCAGAACATGCCGTCCTTCCCCGACACCACGCTGACGGAGCAGAACAAGAAGGACATCATCGCGTACCTGGACGAGGTCAACAGCGACAAGTCGGAGAGCCCCGGCGGACTGGAGCTGGGCGGCCTCGGACCGGTCAGCGAGGGCCTGTTCGGCTGGGTCTTCGGTCTCGGTGGACTGATCGCCGTCGCCGTGTGGGTCGCCGCCCGGACCGCAAAGGCCAGGAAGTCATGAGTAGCCAAGAAACTCCACAAGAGAACCTGCCCGCCGAGCGGGCCGACGACGAGCACGGTGCGGTAGCCGTCCCGGGCGAGAAGGACCCCTTCGCGGACCCGGGACTGCCGCCCCACGAGCACCGGATCCAGGACATCGACGAGCGGGCCGCCAAGCGGTCCGAGCGTACGGTCGCCCTCCTGTTCACGCTGTCGATGCTGTCCACCGTCGCCTTCATCGCCGCGTTCGTGGCGATCCCGGTCGACAAGTCGATCTACGTCTTCCCGCTCGGGCGCATCAGCGCGCTGAACTTCGCGCTCGGTATGACCCTCGGTGTGGCGCTGTTCGCCATCGGTGCGGGTGCGGTCCACTGGGCCCGCACCCTGATGTCCGACGTGGAACTCGCCGACGAGCGGCACGCGATCGAGGCCACGCCCGAGGTCAAGGCCAAGGTCATGGAGGACTTCCGGCAGGGTGCCAAGGAGTCCGCGCTCGGCCGCCGCAAGCTGATCCGCAACACGATGTTCGGCGCGCTGGCCCTGTTCCCGCTCTCCGGCGTCGTCCTTCTGCGCGACCTCGGTCCGCTGCCGGAGGACAAGCTGCGGCACACGCTGTGGCGCAAGGGCAAGCTGCTCGTCAACATGAACACGGACGAGCCGCTGCGTCCCTCGGACGTCGCGGTCGGTTCACTGACCTTCGCCAAGCCCGAGGGCCTGGAGGAGCACGACCACGATTTCCAGAACGAGATCGCCAAGTCGGCCCTGATGATCGTCCGGATCCAGCCGGACGACATCAAGGACAAGCAGGAACTCGAGTGGTCCCACCAGGGCATCGTGGCCTACTCGAAGATCTGCACCCACGTCGGCTGCCCGATCTCCCTGTACGAGCAGCAGACGCACCACGTCCTCTGCCCCTGTCACCAGTCCACCTTCGACCTCTCCGACGGTGCCCGAGTGATCTTCGGCCCCGCTGGTCACGCCCTGCCGCAGCTGCGCATCGGTGTGAACGACGAGGGCTACCTCGAGGCGCTCGGCGACTTCGAAGAGCCCGTCGGTCCTGCTTTCTGGGAGCGCGGATGAGCACCTCACACGACGACGACCGCCGCAAGGCACCCGCGGGCGAGCGGGTCGCCGACTGGGCTGATGGCCGCCTCGGCATCTACGGCCTGGCCAAGGCCAATATGCGCAAGATCTTCCCGGACCACTGGTCCTTCATGCTGGGTGAGATCTGCCTCTACAGCTTCATC
Source organism: Streptomyces flaveus (assembly GCF_014647675.1). Classification (GTDB taxonomy): domain Bacteria; phylum Actinomycetota; class Actinomycetes; order Streptomycetales; family Streptomycetaceae; genus Streptomyces; species Streptomyces flaveus. The sequence goes on from NZ_BMPQ01000003.1 coordinate 320,836, forward strand.
ATCATCATCCTCACGGGTGTGTATCTGACGCTGTTCTTCCACCCGTCGATGAACGAGATCGAGTACCACGGCAGTTATGTGCCGATGCAGGGCCAGCTGATGTCGGAGGCGTACGCCTCCACGCTGGACATCAGCTTCGACGTCCGCGGCGGTCTGCTGATCCGGCAGATCCACCACTGGGCGGCGATCATCTTCCTGGCCGGCATGTTCGTGCACATGATGCGCGTCTTCTTCACCGGCGCCTTCCGCAAGCCGCGTGAGATCAACTGGCTGTTCGGCTTCCTGCTGTTCGTACTGGGCATGTTCACCGGTTTCACCGGCTACTCGCTCCCGGACGACCTGCTCTCCGGCACCGGTGTCCGCTTCACACAGGGCGCGATCCTGGCCACGCCGATCGTGGGCACGTACATCTCGATGTTCCTGTTCGGCGGGGAGTTCCCGGGCGGCGACTTCGTCGCGCGGTTCTACTCGATCCACATCCTGCTGTTGCCCGGCATCATGCTCGGGCTCGTGGTCGGCCACCTGATCCTGGTCTTCTACCACAAGCACACGCAGTTCGCGGGTGCCGGCCGGAGCAACAAGAACGTCGTCGGGATGCCGCTGCTGCCGGTCTACATGGCCAAGGCCGGAGGCTTCTTCTTCCTGGTCTTCGGGTTCATCGCCATGCTGTCCGCCGTCGCGTCCATCAACCCGATCTGGGTACTGGGGCCGTATCGCGCGGACCAGGTGTCCACGGGCGCCCAGCCCGACTGGTACATGGGCTTCGCCGAGGGACTGATCCGCGCCATGCCCGGCTGGGAGATCAATTTCGCCGGCCATACGCTCGTCCTGGGCGTGTTCATCCCGCTGGTGATCTTCGGTCTCTTCCTCGGAGTGATCGCGCTCTATCCGTTCATCGAGTCCTGGATCACCGGGGACAAACGCGAGCACCACATCCTGGACCGGCCGCGCAACGCGCCGACCCGGACGGCGTTCGGTGTCGCGTGGATCACCGCGTACATGATCATGCTGATCGGCGGTGGCAACGACATCATCGCCACCAGCTTCCATATGTCGATCAACGCGGTCACCTGGTTCGTCCGGATCGGGTTCTTCGCCGGGCCGGTCATCGCGTTCATCGTCACCAAACGGATCTGTCTCGGCCTGCAGCGCCGCGACAAGGACAAGGTGCTGCACGGCCGCGAGTCGGGCATCATCAAGCGCCTGCCGCACGGTGAGTTCGTCGAGGTCCACGAGCCGCTCAGCCAGGAGCAGCTGCATGTGCTCACCGCGCACGAGCAGTACGAGCCGGCCGAGATCGGCCCGACGGTCGACGAGAACGGCGTCGAGCGCAAGGTGAAGGCTCCGCAGAAGCTGAAGTCCAGGCTCAGCAAGGCGTACTACGGAGAGGACGGCCAGATCCCCAAGCCGACCGCCGAGGAGTACCAGGAGATCACGAGCGGCCACGGCCACCACTGATCTCCGATCGTTCGCCACGGCAAAG
>NZ_BMPQ01000003.1:322372-585268 GCF_014647675.1 Streptomyces flaveus
GGGGCTGGATAGGGTGGGTGCCAACCTTTCGGGACGGACGATGACGACCAGGAGCGGCTGATGAACGCTGTGACCCCCGCTGGAGGCGACACCGCGGCGGGCCGTTCCTGGCCCGCGCTGCTGAACGGACTGCTGGACGGGCGCGACCTGACCGCGGACGACACCGCCTGGGCGATGGACCTGATCATGCGCGGCGAGGCGACCGACGCTCAGATCGCCGGGTTCGCGGTGGCGCTGCGGGCCAAGGGTGAGACCGTCGGCGAGATCACCGGGTGTGTCCGGGCGATGTACGAGCACGCGAACGTGATCCAGGTGCCGGGGGAGACGGTCGACATCGTCGGTACGGGTGGGGACGGGGCCAGGACGGTCAACATCTCCACGATGTCCGCGATCGTCATCGCCGGTACGGGTGCGAAGGTCGTCAAGCACGGCAACCGGGCGGCGTCGTCGGCCTCCGGGGCCTCGGACGTACTGGAGAAGCTGGGTGTCAATCTGGAGCTGACGCCGAAGCGGGTCGCGGAGGTGGCCGAGGAAGCCGGGATCACTTTTTGCTTCGCGGCGAAGTTCCACCCGGCGATGCGGCACGTGGGCGCCGCGCGGGGGCAGCTGGGTATCCGGACGATCTTCAACTTCCTCGGGCCGCTCACGAATCCTGCCCGGGTGAAGGCGCAGGCCGTCGGGGTCGCCGACGCGCGGATGGCGCCCATCATGGCCGGCGTGTTCGCCGAGCGCGGCAACTCGTCCCTGGTCTTCCGCGGCGACGACGGCCTCGACGAGCTGACCACCACGTCCACGTCGCGTGTCTGGGCGGTACGGGACGGCAAGGTCCGCGAGGAGACCTTCGATCCGAGGGACGTGGGCATCGAGTTGGTGCCGGTGGAGGCGTTGCGAGGCGCTGACGCTTCGTACAACGCGGATGTCGCGCGGCGGCTGTTGGGTGGGGAGACGGGTCCTGTACGGGACGCTGTGCTGCTGAACTCGGCGGCGGCGTTGGTGGCGCTGGCGCCGGGTGACGGTCCGCTTGCGGACCAGCTGCGTGAGGGGATGGCCAGGGCGGCGGAGGCCATTGACTCCGGGGCGGCGAAGCGGACGTTGGACCGCTGGGTCGCGGTCAGTAACGGGTAGCGCCTACGGGGTGGGGGGCGAGGTGCACCTGGCGGGTGCGGGTTGAGTGTGGCTGGTCGCGCCGTTCCCCGCGCCCCTTGGGTGCGTGGGTGGGTGCGGGGTCGTGGGCCGGTGCGTCAGCCCGTCGCAGGCCGGGCATACGACCCTGGCCTGGTACACGGCGCGGGTTCTCCGAGACAGAACCTAAGCGACGGGCATACGACGCACCGGCCCACGCCCCCTCCCGCCGGAGGGAGGCTGCGGGTCGTCGGGGGTGCGGGCTTTCCCGAGGCCCGGGCAGCCGCAGGCTTTTGCTTTTCAGGGGCGCGGGGAACTGCGCGACCAGCCACGACGCACCCGCAGCCGCGACACAACGTGTCATTCCCACCCCCTGGCGGGGGCCAGGGGCGCAGCCCCAGGGATGGGACGGGTAGGGGCGGCGGGGGCGAAGAAACCCCCTGCCCCGACCCCGGCGGTCCGGGATCCGGACGGGAGTTGCGGGCGGACGATCAGACTGCGTATGTTCGATGGCAGGTCATGAGTGACAGCCAAAAGGCCCCGGCCGGCTGTCCGGCAACCCTCCGTCCGTGGCGGGGTGCCCCGGGTGAAGACCAGGTCGTAGGCAGCAAGGCCTGCGACAAGCGCGGACCCCTCGCACAGACCAGGGGTCCTGGTCTTGAGGGAGTGTCATGTCTGTCTCCACCGCTGTCGCCGAGCAGTCCGTCGTCGAGCCGTTGCCCGTTCTGGGACGTGACGTCACCGTCCCGCTCGTCACCGGCGGCGAGGTCACGTACGCCGCACTCGACTACGCCGCCAGCGCCCCGGCCCTCCAGCGGGTCTGGGACGACGTGGCCGCGTACGCGCCGTACTACGGGAGCGTGCACCGTGGGGCCGGGTACCTGTCCCAGCTGTCCACCGACCTGTTCGAGAACGCCCGGAAGACCGTCGCCGAGTTTCTCGACTGCCGGGACGGTGACCAGGTCGTCTTCACCCGGTCCACCACCGACTCGCTGAACCTGCTCGCCGTCGCCCTCCCCGCCGACTGCCAGGTCTACGTCTTCGAGACCGAGCACCACGCCTCGCTGCTGCCCTGGCGGGAGGCCCGCGTCACGTACCTCGACGCGCCGCGCACGCCCGCTCAGGCCGTCGCCACCCTCGAGCGCGCTCTCGCCGAACGCGACCCCGAAGGGCCGGCTCTCGTCTGCGTCACCGGTGCCTCGAACGTCACCGGCGAGCTGTGGCCCGTACGCGAACTGGCCGCTGCCGCGCACGCACACGGCGCGCGGATCGTGCTCGACGCCGCACAGCTGGCGCCCCATCACCCCGTCTCCGTACGGGAGTTGGACGTCGACTGGGTCGCGTTCTCGGGGCACAAGCTGTACGCGCCCTTCGGGGCGGGCGTGCTGGCCGGGCGCTCCGACTGGCTGCGTGCGGCCGACCCGTACCTCGCGGGCGGGGGTGCGAGCAGGAAGGTCTCCCGGCGTACGGACGGCGGCGTCGATGTGGAGTGGCATGACAGTGCCGCCCGCCATGAGGCCGGGTCGCCCAACGTCATCGGCGCCTACTCCATCGCCTCCGCCTGCAAGGCCCTCACCGAGGCCGGCTTCGACACGCTCGTCGCCCGCGAGCAGTACCTGATCGACACCGTACGGGCAGGTCTCGCCGAGGTGCCCGAGGTCCGGGTCCTCTCCCTCTTCGGGGACGACGCCCCGCGCGTCGGCGTCATCTCCTTCGTCGTCGAGGGGTGGAACAGCTCGCACTTCGCCGCCGCGCTCTCCGCCGAGTACGGCATCGGGGTGCGGGATGGGCTGTTCTGCGCCCACCCTCTCCTTCGTACCCTCCTCGGCAGTGACCCGCAGACCCAGGGCGAGTGCGGCGCACCCGAGGCCGCACCCGGCGAGAAGTCGCTCAACGCGATCCGGGTGAGCTTCGGGGCGGGGACGCCGGACGAGCATGTGGAACGGTTCGTGGGCGCGGTCAAGGAGCTGGTGAGGGACGGCGCGCGGTGGAACTACCGTACGGAGGACGGCCGTTGCGTCCCGGACACCTCCACCGGCACGTCTGCCGCAACCTCCGTGTGAACCGGTAGCCGGGCGCCCAGCAGGATCATCCGCAGGGCCCGCTCGGTCGCGTCCGTGAGGAGTTCGCTGCCGCGGACCAGTGCTTCGGCGAGGGCCATCGGGGCGGGCAGGATGCCAGTGAAGGCGTCCACGCCCGGCACCGTGTGCGCGCCCTCGCCGAGCGTGCCCGCGAGGGCGAGGACCGGACGCCCGTGCAGCTTGGCGCGGCGGGCCACCTCCGCCGGGATCTTGCCGCGCGGCGTCTGCAGGTCCAGGGCGCCCTCGGCGGTGAGGACCAGGTCGGCGCGGGCCAGGCGGGCGTCCAGGTCGAGGTGGTCCAGGAGGACGTCGAAGCGGGGGAGGAGGCGGGCGCCCAGGGCGGCCAGGCCCGCGCCCAGGCCTCCGGAGGCGCCGGTTCCGGGGCCGCCGTACAGGTCGGAGGTGACCGAGAGGTCCCGCTTGAGGACGTACGCCCAGTTCTCCAGGCCCGCCGACAGCTCCTCGACCTGCGCGGGCGTCGCGCCCTTCTGCGGGCCGAAGACCCGCGCCACGCCGCGCTCGCCGCACAGCACGTTGTACGGGTTGCAGGCGACCAGCAGTTCCGTCTCAGCCAGACGGGCGTCGAGGCCGGTCGGGTCGATTCGGTGCAGGCGGATCAACTCCCGCCCGCCGTGCGGAAGTTCGAAGCCGTCCGCGTCGAGCAGCCGGGCGCCGAGTGCCTGGAGCGCACCGGCGCCCCCGTCCGACGTACCCGAATCGCCGCAGCCCACCAGGATCCGTCGTACGCCCGTGTCGAGGGCGGCGCGGATCAGTTCGCCGACGCCGTACGTGGTCGTGGCGCCCGGGTCGCGCAGGCTGTGCGGGACGAGGGAGAGGCCCGCGACCGCCGCCATCTCCACCACCGCCGTGTCCCGCGAGCCGAGGAGGGCGAAGTGGGTGCCGACGGGTTCTCCCACCGGACCCGTGGCGGGCAGGGCGACCAGCCTGCCCCCGGTCGAGGCGGCCAGTGCGGCGGCCGTGCCCTCGCCGCCGTCGACCAGGGGGATGAGGTCGATCTCGGCGTCGGGGACGACACGGCGTACGCCGGCCGCGATGGCATCGGCGGCGGCCCGGGCGGACAGGGACTCCTTGAAGCCGCTGGGGGCCACGGCGAAACGGGTCAGCATGGTGGAACTCCTTGTGGACTTCAGGGGGTTGAGGGGAGTGAAGAGGGGTGAGGGCTTCGGGACGTGGGGACTGCGGGCGTCAGGGTTTGAGGACCGGCACGCCCAGCAGCGGCCATACCGCGAGCGCGAAGAGCAGGACGAGTGCGGCGGTCAGCGGGGCCAGTACGGCGGACAGGCGCAGCAGGTCGTGCGAGGTGTAGGTCGGCGTGCCGGGGATCTCGGCGAAGAGCGTGACCGGTTTCGCGGAGGCCGGGAGTGTGTGGCAGAAGCCGGCCGCGGCGGTGGACGCCAGTGCGGCGGCCACCGGGTTGACGCCGGCGCCCACGGCCGCCGCGATGACCAGCGGGACGAGGACGGACGAGCGGGCCGAGCGGGACTGGAGCACGAGATGCGCCGCCGTGCTGACCGCGATGACGAGCGCGAGGAAGAGCCACGGCTCCACGTCGACCGGCAGGCCGGCGACCAGCCACTTCGCCGCCCCGGAATTCGCGAGCGCGACGCCCATCGCCATCGTCGCGGCCATGAAGAGGAGCAGCGACCAGGGGACGGTCTTGAGGGCGTCCTTGAGATGTACGGTGCCGAGCGCGGGCGAGGACGCGACGATCGCACCGATCAGGGCGACGATCGCGGGGGGCACCTGGTGGAGCGGTTCGCTGCACCACAGGGCCACCACGGTGGCGAGCAGCATCAGACAGCGGGACTCGGCGGACGACCACGGACCGGTGACCGGGTTCTCGCTGTGCCGCTGGATGTCATCGGCCGTGATCCGTACGGGACCTCGGCGGTCCGCGCGCCGTGTGGTCGTCAACAGCACGACCTCGGCGGCCAGATGGGAGGAGGCCACCGCCAACGGCAGGCCGATCAGCAGCCATTGTGTGAAGCCGACCCGGTTGCCGGTCGCCTCCCACAGCACCGACACCGTGATCAGATGCGCTCCCGCACCGATCAGGGTCGCCACCGCGGACAGAAGGATCACGGTCGGAAACAGCAGCGCCAGCATCACGACCAGTCGCTTCCGGTCGGCCAGTACCTTGGCGAGCGCCAGGAACACCGGCAGCGCGAGCGCCGCCCGGCCGGAGGTCGCGGGCACCGCGAAGGCCGTCACGACCAGCGCCGCCGTGGTCAGGTGGGCCAGCTGACGGACGCTGCGCGCGCCGCTGACCAGGAACGCGGCCGCCCGCCCGGCGAGTCCGGTCCGGGCCACCGCCGCCGCGAGCACGAAGGCGCAGATCAGCAGCCACACGGTGGAGTCGCCGAGGGTGCCGAAGAGCGTCTCGCTGCTGATCACGCCGGTCACCGTGAGGGCGAGTCCCGCGCCCAGGGCGATGTACGTGTCGTCGATGGGCGTACCGATCCAGGCGCAGGTCGCAAGCGCGAAGACGGCGAGCGTCAGTCTGGCGTCACCGCTGAGGCCGGGGAAGTTACCGGGCACGATCAGCAGGGCGCAGATGCTGAGGGCCACGCAGAGGGCGGCGGCTTGGCGTATTTGTGGGGAAGTCAGGCTCACGACATTCAGAGTTCATGCGCGCGGTGAGCCCTCAATGAGCCTTGGATGAAGGGAACTTCATGCGGCCGGGCCCGGCGTCATCCGGGCAGCCGGTACCCCATCCCGCGCACCGTCTCCACGCTCTGCGCCCCCAGCTTCTTGCGCAGCGAACGGACGTACACGTCAACGATGTTGGACCCCGGATCGAAGTCGTAGCCCCATACATGGGACAGGATCTGCTCGCGCGAGAGGACCTGCCCGGGGTGGCGCAGGAACAGCTCCAGGAGTACGAACTCGCGCGCCGTCAGATCGACTGTCCGCTCTCCCGCGCGGGCCCGGCGGGTGCGCAGGTCCAGGGTCAGGTCCCCGCCGCGCAGCATGGTCACCTCGGGTGCCCCGACCGCCGTACGCAGCCGCAGCCGTACCCGGGCGAGGAGTTCCTCGAAGCGGAACGGCTTGGTCATCCAGTCATCGGCGCCGCCCTCCAGGCCGGCCACCGTGTCGCGTACGGAGTCCCGGGCGGTCAGCACGATCACCGGGACCGTCACCCGGGCCTCGCGCAGTTCCCGCAGCACCGTGAAGCCGTCCCGGCCCGGCAGTCCGATGTCGAGGATCACCAGGTCGAAGCCGCCGGTCAGCGCGTATTCGTAGGCCGCGTCGCCGTCCCCGACGACGGTCGTGGTGAAGCCGCCCGCGCGCAGGCCTTTCTCGATGAAGGAGGCGATGCGCTCCTCGTCCTCGACGATCAGGATCCGGTTCATCCGCGACAACCCGTCATGTGCGTTCCTCTTCCAGTACGAGTACGAAGGTGGCCCCGCCGCCTTCGGTGTCCCGCAGCTCCACCTGTCCGCGATGCCCTTCCGCGATGGCCCGGACGATCGACAGGCCGAGGCCGGCTCCGGAGCCGCGGGCGCCGCGCCGTGCGGTGCCCCGGCGGAACCGTTCGAAGACCAGCTCGGCGTCCTGCGGCTGCACACCGGGCCCGGAGTCGGCGACGTACAGCTCGATGCGGGAGCCGGTGAGGCGCGAGCCGATGCGGATGGACTGGCCGGGAGTCGTGTGCTGTACGGCGTTCTGCGCGAGCTGCACCATCGCCTGGGTGATGCGCTGCGGGTCGAGGCGGACCTCCCCGTCGGCGACTTCGGCCAGCTCCCAGCGGCGCTCACCGAGTGTGCGGGCCTTGACGAAGACGTCGGCGGTGAGCTCGGCGAGCTGTACGGGCTCGGGGGTCACGAAGTCGGGGCGCTCGGCCTTGGCGAGCAGCAGCAGGTCCTCGACGATGCGGCTCATCCGGTCCAGCTCGTCGGTGACCAGGCGTACGGTCTCCTCGCGCTCGGCCGGATCGTCGCCCATCAGCTCCAGGTGACCGCGCACGATCGTGATCGGGGTACGCAGCTCGTGGCCCGCGTCGTCGACGAACTCCCGCTGGGCGGCGAAGGCCCGCTCGAGCCGGTCCAGCATCGCGTTGAACGTCTCGGCGAGCGCGGCCACGTCGTCCCGGCCGCGGACCGGGATACGTTGGGTGAGGTCCTGCTCGGTGAGCTGCGCGGCGGCGGTACGGACCAGGCGTACGGGATTGAGGATCCGCCCGGCCACCACCCAGCCGATACCCGTCGTCATCACCAGCGCGACCCCGGAGATGGCCAGCAGGATACGGAACACCTCGTTCGCGCGGGCCTGCTCGCGCCCGGGGTGGAAGGCGACGACGAAGGCGGCCTCGGGCTCGCCGCCGGGCCGGGCGACGGCGACCTGGGCCCAGCGGATCTCTCCGGAGGCGCGGTGCAGCGTACCGGTGGAGTCCGGGGACTCGAAGATGCGGCGGCGGGCTTCCCGGTCGTTGTGCAGGGGCCGGGGGACGTCGATCTCGCGTTGCTGGGTGAGTTGTATGGGGTCCTCGTCCGGCCGGCCTTCCATCAGGCCGATCAGCTCCTCGTCGGGATCGGCGTACTGCCGTTCCAGGAAGACCTCCAGCAGTCGTTTGGGGTCGGTGAAGGGGCGACCGGTCTCCGGGTCCTTGCCGCGGTTCTCGAGGTTGGCGAACTCGCCGGTCTCCTGCGCGAGCAGCCGGCTGACCCGGTTGTCGACGTCGCGCAGAAGGATCGAGCGGGTGGTCATGGCCACCGCCGCGAAGGCGACCGCCGTCACCAGCAGCAGCCAGAGCAGGATGCGGACCCGGGCCGTGATCCACCGGCGTACGGGAACGGGCTCAGCCGTCGTCACCGGGACCGTCGTCGTCGGCTCCGTCGTCGCCGGGCCCGTCGTCATCCGACCCGCCACCTGTTCCGCCGCCGCTCGTCTTGCCACCTGCTCCGTCGTCCGTCCCGGCTCCCGCTCCGCTGCCGTCGTCGTTGTTGTCGTCGGTCACCGGAGGCCGGGAGACGACCTCGTCACTGGGGGTGGGTTTCTTCGAGGGGGTCTCCGAGGGCGTCCCACCCTTGTCGAGCTCGACCTTGGCAGGGACCTTGGGAGACTCCGGGCTGTCGGTCAGGGCGTAACTGGTCGCGGCGATCCCCAGCGGAATGGCCACGACGGCCGTGAGGGCTGCGATGCGATGAGAGAAGCTCATGGCCCAGATCCTCCGGCCGGAACCCGGCACGGAGGATGAGCCCAAGATGAGGAACTCTTCATCCGGCGGCCATGACGACCGTCAGCTGTCGAGCCCGAGGGCGAACGCGGCCTCAAGGTCATGCTGCGAGTACGTACGGAACGCCACATGCGTGTCCGTGGCCTCCACCCCCGGAATCTTGCTGATCTGCCCGGGGATGATGTCCGCCAGATCGTCATGAGCCTTCACCCGGACCATGGCGATCAGGTCGTAGGTGCCGGTCACGGAGAAGACCTCGCTGACGGAGTCCAGCGCCGCGATCGACTCGGCGATCTCAGGAATCCGGTCCACGCTGGTCTTGATGAGCACGATCGCGGTGATCACGGCTGGTTTTCTCCCTCGGTGGCCTTCGCTGGGGATTTCACTGTAGCCGTCCAGCGATAGCGCACCCACGCGTAGCCGAAGCCGAACGAGAACCCCAGCAAGTGGGCCAGATACGCGACCCCCGGACCCGGCGTCTCGCGGGTCGCCGCCAGCCACTGGAGGGACACCCAGAACGGCAGGACCACCCAGGCCGGGAACCGCAGCGGCAGGAAGAACAGGAACGGGAAAAGACTGGTCACCCGGGCTTTGGGGAACAGGTAAAGGAACGCGCCGAGGACCGCGGAGATCGCACCGGAGGCGCCGACCAGGGTGTGTCCGGAGTCGGCGTGGGCGGCCGCGTAGCCCAGCAGGGCCAGGCAGCCGCAGCCCACGTAGAAGAGGGCGTACTGGATGTGACCCATCCGTTCCTCGGCCATCCCACCGAAGACATGGAGGAAGAGCATGTTGCCGAGGAGATGCAGCCAGCTGCCGTGCACGAAGAGCGCCGTGGCCGGGGTGAGGGCGGCGCGCGGTGCCCCGCTGAACAGCTCGACGGGCACGACACCCCAGCGCTCGAAATAGGCCCGCTGCGCGGAAAGGAGCTCGTCACCGGTGCCGTACGCGGGGTTGAGCCCCGAGGCCGGGCCGACCAGGAAGATCAGACAGCACAGGGTGATCAGTGAGTGGGTCACCGGTGCGGACTGATTCCGGGCCGCACGGACGACGGTCGTACCCCAGTTGCCGATCATGAACAGATCATGACGTAACCGGACCAGGCAGTGCATAGTGCCTCGCCGTTCCCCGGTGACGGGCGTCGACTACACGCCAGGCCGTAGGGTTACGAGCCAACACGCTCCGGCGTATGCCCGGCGCGGAACGAGAACTCGAGGAAAGCGAGCGACTGCGACGATGACGGTTCCCCTGCCGACTGCCGAGACCCGGTGGCGCTGCACGCTCTGCGGCAATCTCACACGCTTCGACGTGACCCGTTCGTCGAAGGTTGTCGAGTACGTGCACCTCGATCTGGCCGGTGAGCCGAAGGTCGAGGAGCGGGAGGTGGTCAGTGAGACCATCGAGTCGGTGCGCTGCCGCTGGTGCAACGCGGTGGATCAGGTGGAACTGGTGGACAGGCCGGGCGCCGGCTCCTGAGGGAGCGGGCCCCGTCGAGATATTGGGGTGACCGATGGTGGAGACCACAGGCGGGGAGCCGGCCGACGGCGCCGCTGAGGTGCTCGACCGTCCGATGCCCGACGGAGTGCGCCGCAGAGTCGTACAGATCGTCTCGGACGGCTTCGGCGGACTGACGGTCGCCGAACTGCCCACCCAGCTGCGGCAGTACGCCCGCTTCACCCCGACCCGCCGCGCCAAGTTCGCCGGGAACGCCATGGCCGCGGCCCTGGAGACCGATCCGCTCTTCCGGCAGCGGATCGGCGAGCGGTTCAGAGAGACCCAGCCGGAGCTCTGCGGCGCCCTCGACTCGGGCTCGCCGCCCCCGGCCGCGGACCCGCTCGACGTGGCGGCCGCGGCCTATGTGCTCCGGCCCACGGGCTGGGTGAAGCTGGTGACCGCCGCGGGCGAGGAGGCCCAGCGGGCGGACGCCGAGCGCGCCGACGAGGAGAGCCGCGCCGAGCTGGAGCGGCTGCGCGAGGAGCTCGCCGAGGCCCGCGACCAGACCCGGGCCGAGACCGAACGGCTGCGTACGGAGCTGGAGTCGGCGAAGAGAGAGGCCGATTCGCTGCATCGCAAGCTGCGTTCGGCCCTCAGTGACGTCAAACGCGGCGAGGCCGCCCTGCGGAAGGTGCGCGGCGAGATCGAGTCCGTACGGGCCGAGGGGCAGGCCCAGGTGTCGGCCGCCGAGAGCGAGAGCCGGCGGCTGAAGACGCGGCTCGGGGAGGCCGAGGCCGCCCTGGAGACCGCCCGCAGAGCGGCGCGGGAGGGCCGCAGCGTCGAGGACATGCGCGTACGGCTGCTGCTCGACACCGTGCTCGACGCGGCACAGGGGCTGCGGCGCGAGCTCGCCCTGCCGCCCCTGTCGATGCGGCCCGCGGAAACGGTGGACGCGGTCGAACCGGGACAGATGACCCCGAAGGACATCGCCGCCCGCGCACTGTCCGACAGCGATCCCGCGGTCCTCGACCAACTGCTCGCGCTGCCGCACGCGCATCTGGTCGTCGACGGCTACAACGTCACCAAGACCGGCTATCCCCAAATGCCGCTGGAGAAGCAGAGGTTGCGCCTCCTCGGCCAGCTCTCGCAGCTCGCCGCGCAGACCGGCGCCGAGGTCACCTGCGTCTTCGACGGGGCCGAGCTGGCCGCCCCGGTGCTGCTCGCGCCGCCGCGCGGCGTGCGGGTGCTGTTCTCCAAAGCGGGCGTCACCGCTGATGAGTTGATCCGCCAGCTGGTGCGCGCCGAGCCGCCCGGGCGGCCCGTCATCGTCGCCTCGACCGACCGTGAGGTGGCCGACGGAGTGGCCAAGGCGGGCGCGCGGCCGGTGGCTTCCGCGGTGCTGCTCAAGCGGTTTTCGCGGGGTTGAGCCGGGCCGTTCGGGGCAGGTAATCCGGCCGTCTCCAGCAGGGCGGAGCTTCTGCGTCATACACCCCATGAGGGCCATAGGTCCCAACCGCAACTTCTGTGCTGCTTGCCCGAATTGACATGATCTTCACGCAACGTAGTGTCAAGCACGTATTACCGCATGTGAGTTCGGAGTAAAGAAAACGCTCGGTAACCGAGAATTTTCCTGCAAGGATTTGATCTGATCACAGGAGGATCACTAAGGTCTGGCCTCGAACCTCCACTCGGGCGATCACTCATTGGGAGTGACGGTGGAGGGGCACCGCCAACCGGTGTTCTCGGTGGCGGCTGAGGTAATGAAGGAGCTCGCCCACGTGGCGTCCCACCGTCGACCTAAGCAGCCGAGCCGCACCCGCGTGACCGTGCTCACCACCGCCGCCGCTGCTGCCGTGGCCCTCACCTCGCAGGCGGCCAACGCCGCGCCCAGCGAAAAGCCCAGCAAGGACGAGGTCAAGTCCAAGGTCGACAAGCTCTACCACGAGTCGGAGCTGGCCACCGACAAGTACAACGGCGCCAAGGAGAAGCAGGACAAGCTGGAGAAGGAGATCGACACCCTCCAGGACCAGGTCGCACGCGGCCAGGGCGATCTCAACGAACTCCGCGACGGCCTCGGCCTGATGGCCAGCTCCCAGTACCGCACGGGCGGCATCGACCCCTCCGTGCAGCTGTTCCTCTCCTCGGACCCGGACGACTACCTCGACAAGGCGTCCGCGATGGACCAGCTGAGCTCTCAGCAGGTCGAGACGCTCAAGAAGGTCCAGGAAAAGCAGCGCACGCTCGCCCAGCAGCGCCAGGAAGCCGCCAAGAAGCTCAAGGACCTCGCCGACACCCGCGAGACCCTGGCCAAGAAGAAGAAGGAAGTCCAGAGCAAACTCGCCGACGCGCAGAAGCTCCTCAACACCCTGACCGCCCAGGAGAAGGCGGCGCTCGCCACCGAGGAGCAGCGCGCCAGCCGTTCCGCCGGGGACCGCGTCGACCTCGGCAACGAGAAGCCGGCCTCCGGCCGCGGTGCCGCCGCCCTCGCCGCCGCCGAGACCCAGCTCGGCAAGCCGTACGTCTCCGGTGGCAGCGGCCCCAACTCCTACGACTGCTCCGGGCTGACCCAGTGGGCCTACGCCCAGGCCGGAGTGGGGATCACCCGGACCACGTACACGCAGGAGAACGACGGCACGAAGATCGGCCGCGGCGAGCTCGCGCCCGGCGACCTGGTGTTCTTCAACAACCTCGGGCACGTCGGCCTGTACGCAGGCAACGGCACGATCATTCACGCCCCGAAGCCTGGCGCCGTCGTCCGCTTCGAGTCGATGAGCACCATCGGCACCTTCCAGTTCGGCGTACGCGTCTGATCCCCTCGCGCTCGGGCGATACTGGGCCGCATGCGGATACTGCGCACGGCCCGTGCCACCGCCGGGCTGGCACTGGCCCTGGTGGCGGCGATCGGCTGCACCGGAAGCGATGACGGCGACGATGCCGGGCGTACGAATCCACCGGCGTCCACCCGCGCGGCGAGCAAGTCCCCCAGCGCGACGCCCAGTCCGAGCCCTTCGCCGGCCAACCCGGTGTCGATCCCGGGCCTGATCGAGCGCAAGCACACCGGCTCCGCCCTGCGGCTCGGCGACGTACGCGCACGGACCGACGCCTACACCAGCTACACGGTCACGTACGAGGCGAACGGGCTCACCATCTCGGGCCTGATGAACATCCCCCGGGGCAAGGGACCGTTCCCGGCGCTGGTGCTGGCCCACGGCTACATCGACCCGGCCGTCTACACCACCGGTCGCGGGCTGGCGCGAGAGCAGGACCTGCTGGCCCGCAACGGCTACGTGGTCCTGCACACCGACTACCGCAACCACGCGGGCTCCGACAAGGACGCCGACAACGACGTCAACCTCCGCCTCGGCTACACCGAGGACGTCATCGGCGCCGCCATGGCACTGCGCTCCTCCGGCCGCCCGGAGATCGACAGTGAGCGGATCGGCCTGCTCGGCCGGTCGATGGGCGGCGGCGTCGTCTACAACACGCTGGTGGTCGCACCCGGCCTCTTCGACGCCGCGGTGGTCTTCGCACCCGTGAGCTCACGTCCGGCCGAGAATCTCGACCACTTCCAGCGACGTAACGGCGATCCGGTCGTCGCCGAGATCGAGGCGAAGCACGGCACTCCCAAGGAGAACCCGGAGTTCTGGGAGCAGATCTCGCCGCTCACCCATGTCGACCGGGTCACCGAGCCGCTGCTGCTGCTCCACGGCACCGCCGACGACACCTGCCCGATCGCCTGGTCGGAGCGGACGGTCGCCGACTTCGAGGCGGCGGGCAAGAGCGTCGAGTTCGTGAAGTACGCCGGTGAAGGGCACACGTTCGCGCCCCGGTGGCCGGACTCGATGGACCGGACGATGGCGTTCTTCGAGCGGCACCTTCGCTGAGCGAGCAGCGCTTTCGCTGAGTGACCGGCCCGCCCGAACGGGGGAATTCCTCCGCCTCCCACGGACCGTACGCCCCGCTGATGACCTGCTTCTGAGGCGGGACGTCACGTTCTGTGCACGCCGGGTGCTTTGTTCGCTGCGTGATCGCGCGGCTACTGTCTGGCGCGCTTCCCCCAACTCAGGGGGTCCGTAAGCGGAAGGGAGAGCGGCTTCCCATGGGGTCACATCGCCGTCCCGCACCATCCGGTCTCGACCGGGGCGCCCGCAGCGCCACCCTTTGCGTACTGTCCGCCGCGGCAGCGGCCCTCGGCGTCATTCCGGCCGGCGCCGAACCGGCCGCACCGCAGGAGGACACCCGCGCCGAGGTGAACCGGCTGTACGCGGAGGCCGAGTGGGCCACCGAGGCGCACAACAAGGCCGACGAGCGCGCGGACACCCTGCGCGAGAAGGTGACCAACGCCCAGGACCGGATCGCCCGGCAGCAGGACCGCATCAACACCATGCGGGACGCGCTCGGCCTGCTCGCCGGGGCCGAGTACCGCTCGGGCGGCCTCGGCCCCGCCCTGGCGCTGATGTTCTCCGACGACCCCGACGACTACCTCGACAAGGCGGCCGTACTCGACCGGATCAGCGACCGCCAGGCCGGAGCACTCCGGGTCCTGAGGAGCACCACGCGGGATCTCTCCCAGGAACGCGAGGAAGCCACCCGCGACCTCGCCGAGCTGGAGCAGAGCCGCGCGGCCGTGGCCCGCCACAAACACACCGTCGAGCGCAATCTCGCCAGGGCACAGCAGCTCCTCGGCGCACTGCCGGACGACGCGCGCGCCACCTACGACCGGACCTCCCGCTCCGGCCGCGTCCTCGACCTCGGCGGCGCCGTCCCGTCCTCCGCGCGCGCGGCAGCCGCCGTCGCCGCGGCCCGCTCGGCCGTCGGCCGCCCGTACGTCTGGGGCGGCAACGGGCCCACCGGCTTCGACTGTTCGGGCCTCATGCAGTGGTCGTACGCGCAGGCCGGCGTCGGCCTGCCGCGCACCTCGCAGGCCCAGGCGTACGCCGGACGCCAGGTGCCGCTCTCGCAGGCACAGCCCGGCGACCTGGTCACCTACCGCGACGACGCCAGCCATATCGGGATGTACATGGGCGACGGACAGGTGATCCACGCGCCCCACCCGGGTGCTCCCGTGCGCTACGACCCCGTCGGCATGATGCCGATCTCGTCCGTGACGCGCCCCTGACTCCTCAGACACGGGCCCCGTACGATCGGGACTCGTGGCTGGTCGTGGGCGTGCGCCGTGGTGGATGGTCGGGCTGTTGCTGGCCGGCCTGGTGGGCTGCGGCTCCACGGGCTCCGACGCCGCGGCCGCGGACGTCCAGCGGCTGCTCGACCGGCGGGCGCGGGCGGTGCTCGACGACAGCGAGAGCGCGTACGTCGCGACGCAGGAGCCCAGCGGTGAACGGGCCGCCGCCCGCACCGAGTTCGAGCGGCTACGGGCCCTGCCGCTGGCGTCCTGGTCCTACCGCGTGACCGGCTTCCACCGCTCCGGCGACCGTGCCACGGCCGATGCGGACCTCCGCTATCGCATAGACGGATACGACAAGGCGCCTCTCGTCGCCGCCCGCACCCTGAGCCTGAGACGCGCCGACAGCCGCTGGTACGTCGCCTCCGACCGGCCGGCCGAGGACGCCGGCGAGCAGCTGTGGGAGCAGGGGGCCGTCGAGGCCGTACGCGGGGAGCACAGCCTCGTCCTCGGCGTCGGGCAGACGGCCGAGGCCCTGCGCGGGTACGCGCAACTGGCCGACCGCGCGGTGCCCGCGGTGCAGGAGGCGTGGGGCGAGGAATGGCCGAAACGGGTCGTCGTCCTCGTACCGAAGTCGCTGGAGAAGATGGCGGAGCTGCTCGGGGCGCCCGCGTCCGGATACCGGGGGATAGCGGCGGTCACCACCGGCGAGACGGGCGGCGCGGCGCAGGCGCCCGCGGACCGGATCGTGGTCAACCCCGACGCGTACGCCGTCCTCGGCGACTTCGGCCGGCAGGTCGTCCTCACCCACGAGACCACCCATGTCGCAACCCGCGCCCAGACCACGGCGGCGACCCCCCTGTGGCTCTCCGAGGGCTACGCGGACTGGGTCGGCTACCGCGGCACCGGCCGTGCCCCCGCACAGGCCGCCCCCGAACTGCGGGACGCGGTCCGCGAGGGGCGGATGCCCGGCGGACTCCCGGCCGACAAGGACTTCGAGTTCGGCGGGGAGACGGGCGGCCTTGCGCAGGCGTACGAGGCCGGCTGGATGGCCTGCCGGCTGATCGCCGAACGGTGGGGCGAGGTGCGCCTCGGCGAGTTCTACCGTGCCGTGGGCGCGCACGGGAGGCGTGAGGGTGCGGTTCAGACCGCGATGCGGGAGGTGCTGGACACGACCCCGGAGAAGTTCACCGAGCGGTGGCGGGCGTATCTGCGCTCTCAACTCGGCTGAATCAGTTCCTCGGCGCGGGGCGCCCGACCGGGCTCCGGAGCCGGCGGCGCGGACGGGACCGTGTCCCGCCAGAGGCGCAGCGCCGCGATGGCCGTCGCGGCGACCAGCAGGCCGTTGCGGGCGAAGAGGAGGGTGATGCCCAGGGCGTCGCTGGCCACGACATGGCCGAACCAGAGAGGGAACTCCAGGACCGTCAGGAAGGCCGCCGCGAGCAGCAGGACGGTCGGCAGGGACATCCGGCTGTCGCGGAAGACCAGGCAGACGGCGGCGAGGCCGATCAGCCACACCAGGTACTGCGGGCTGATCACCCGGCTGGTGACCGTGAACAGGAGCACGGCCACGAACGCGACGTCCGCGAGCGTGTGCGGCGCGAACCGCCTGGCGCGCAGCCGCCACAGCAGGAGCCAGCCGAAGGCGAGCACGGTCAGCATGAGAGCCGCGGTGCTCACGACGCCGACGTACGGGCCGACGAACTCCACGGAGCCGTAGTTGAGCTTCACCTCGCCCTCCCAGCCGTAGTGCCGGGCGACATGGAAGACGAGGGAGCCGACGGACTCGACCTCGGTGCCCCGGTCGCGCTGGGAGGTCAGGAACGCGAACGAGCCGGGCATCGCGACGAACAGCAACAGGAGCGACGTGGCCGTCACCGCCGCGGCGTCCCAGGGCTTCCGTTTCGTGGTGCCCACGAGCAGCAGCGCCGGCCACACCTTCAGGAGCGCGCCGAAGGCCGCGAGTGCGCCCAGCAGCCGTGGCCGCCCTAGGCCCGCGAGCAGCGCCGCCACGGCGACGGCCGTCACCATCACGTCATAGCGGGCGTACACCGTCGGGCCGAGCAGAGGGACGCCCACCGCCCACACCCAGGCGCCGCGCGGACTCCGGCCGGGGCGCCGGCCCGCGACCGCGAGCAGGGCGAGGACGCACAGGTCGGCGAGGCAGGCGAGGACGAAGAACGCCGAGGCGTAGTCGAGGAACGGCAGCAGCGCGGGGGAGAGGATGGGGAGCGCGGCGGCGGGCGGGTACTGCCAGGCCACGTCGCTCAGCGGGAAGGTGCCGTCGCGCAGGGTGTGGTACCAGCCCTGGTAGATCCCCGAGACGTCGCTCGTGACGTCCGGACCCGGGAACACGACCACCTTGAAGACGAAGAGGAGCAGCACAATCCTGGTCAGGCACCAGACCACGAGCAGTCCGTACGGAACCCTTGTCGCCCTTGCGCCCGCCATGGCCACCCAGTTCTCTCGGTACGGATTCCGTGTGTGGCCATGATGGCCTGCCCGGCTGTGAGCGGGCCAATGAAACGAGGCCGGGCGGAGCCGTGAGAGCCGGTCCGGGACGGGTTCGATACTGTCGGGCCCGATGCACAAGACCCTCATCGTGACCAACGACTTCCCGCCCAGACCAGGCGGCATCCAGGCCTTCCTGCACAACATGGCGCTACGCCTGGACCCCGACCGGCTCGTCGTCTACGCGTCCACGTGGAAACGCGGACGCGACGGCATCGAGGCGACCGCCGCCTTCGACGCCGAGCAGCCCTTCACCGTCGTACGCGACCGCACGACGATGCTGCTGCCGACACCGGACGCCACGCGACGGGCCGTCGGGCTGCTGCGAGGACACGGCTGCACGTCGGTGTGGTTCGGCGCGGCGGCGCCGCTCGGCCTGATGGCACCCGCACTCCGCAAGGCCGGTGCCGAGCGCCTCGTGGCCACCACGCACGGCCACGAGGCGGGCTGGGCCCAGCTGCCCGCCTCGCGCCAACTCCTGCGCCGTATCGGCGAGTCCACGGACACGATCACCTACCTCGGCGAGTACACCCGCTCACGGATCGCCGCCGCGCTGACGCCCGCGGCGGCGGGCCGCATGGTCCAACTGCCGCCCGGCGTCGACGAGAAGACCTTCCACCCCGGTTCGGGCGGAGCCGCCGTACGGGCCCGCCTCGGCCTCACCGACCGCCCGGTCGTCGTCTGCGTCTCACGGCTCGTCCCGCGCAAGGGCCAGGACACGCTCATCCTCGCCATGCCGCGCATCCTCGCGAAGGAGCCGGACGCGGTCCTGCTGATCGTCGGCGGCGGGCCGTACGAGAAGGAGCTGCGCAAACTCGCGTACGAGACCGGGGTCGCCGACTCCGTGCACTTCACCGGCGCCGTCCCCTGGTCCGAACTCCCCGCCCACTACGGCGCGGGCGACGTCTTCGCCATGCCCTGCCGCACCCGCCGGGGCGGGCTCGACGTGGAGGGCCTGGGCATCGTCTACCTGGAGGCCTCCGCGACGGGCCTGCCGGTCGTCGCCGGCGACTCCGGCGGCGCGCCGGACGCCGTGCTGGACGGCGAGACCGGCTGGGTCGTCCGAGGCGGCTCCCCGGAGGCGGCAGCGGACCGCATCGTCACGCTCCTGGGCGACGCGGAGCTCCGTCGCCGGATGGGGGAGCGGGGACGGGAGTGGGTCGAGGAGAAGTGGCGCTGGGACTTGCTGGCGGACCGCTTGCGGGAGTTGCTGTAGCGGGAGACCTAGGCGGAACCGGAAAATCCGCACATGCTGCGCACATGACAGCAAAACTGATGCAGCATCAGCTGACGAGACGTCAAATCCTGGGCATGGTGGCCCTGCAGGCCGCCGCCGCGTCCGGTCTCACCCGCATCGGTCTGCAGTCGGCGTCGGCCGCCGAACCGGCCGCCGTCGACAACGCTCCCGCCATCGTGATCGGCTCGGGCTACGGCGGTGCCGTCGCCGCCCTCCGCCTCGGTCAGGCAGGCATCCGCACGATCGTCCTCGAGATGGGCCGGCTGTGGAACACGCCGGGCTCCGACGGCAAGGTCTTCTGCTCCACGGCCGCCCCCGACCAGCGGTCCATGTGGTTCCGCACCCGCACCGAGGCGCCGCTCGCCACCTTCCTGTGGCTGGACGTCGTCAACAGGGACATCAGCCGGTACCCCGGGGTCCTGGACCGTGTGCGCTTCGCCGACATGTCCGTGTTCGTCGGCCGGGGCGTCGGGGGCGGTTCGCTCGTCAACGGCGGCATGGCGGTCACCCCGCTCCAGTCGTACTTCGCCGAGCAGTTCCCCACCGTGGACGTGAACGAGATGTACGGCACGTACTTCCCGCGCGCCCGCTCCGTGCTCGGCGTCAACTCCGTCGACCCCGCCTGGTTCGAGTCGACCGAGTGGTACCAGTTCACGCGTGTGTCCCGCAAACACGCCCAGAACGCCGGCCTGCGGACCACGTTCGTGCCGAGCGTCTACGACTTCGGCCACATGCAGCGCGAGGCGGCCGGGACAGCGACGAAGTCGGCGCTCGCCCAGGAGGTGATCTACGGCAACAACCACGGCAAGCGCAGCCTGGACAAGACGTATCTGGCATCGGCGCTCGGCACCGGGAACGTCACCATCCACACCATGGAGAAGGTGAGGGCCATCAGCCGGGCGAGCGACGGCACGTACGTCCTGACCGCCGACCGCGTCGACGCCACCGGCACGGTCGTCGAGACCAAGCAGTACGGCTGCACGTACCTCTTCCTCGGCGGCGGTAGCCTCGGCACCACCGAACTCCTCGTCCGGGCGCGGGAGACAGGGACGCTTCCCGCTCTGGACGCGAGCGTCGGCAGCGGCTGGGGGACCAACGGGAACGTGATGCTCGGGCGGGCCAACCATCTGTGGGACACCGTCGGGGCCAACCAGTCCACCATGCCCGTCATGGGCATCGACGACTGGGCCAACACCGCGAACCCCGTCTTCGCCGAGATCGCCCCGCTGCCCACGGGCCTCGAGCACTGGGTCAGCCTCTATCTGGCGATCACCAAGAACCCGCAGCGGGCGTCGTTCTCGTACGACAGCGGCACCGGCGGGGTGAGGCTCGGCTGGACGGCCGCCCAGAGCGCGGTCTCCGTCTCCATGGCCAAGAAGCTGTTCGACCGGATCAACTCCGCGAACTCGACGATCTACCGGTACGACCTGTTCGGCTCGTCCAACAAGATCTTCGCCGACGACTTCACGTACCACCCGCTGGGCGGCTGCGTGCTGGGCAAGGCGACGGACAACTACGGGAGGGTGAAGGGATATTCGAAGCTGTACGTCACCGACGGCTCGCTGGTGCCCGGCTCGATCGGGGTGAACCCGTTCGTCACGATCACGGCGCTCGCCGAACGCACGATGGCGCGGGTCCTCGCCGAGGACACCGCGCCATGAGCCGTCGTACGACCGGGGTCGGCTATTTCTGGTAGAGCGCCTCGATCTCGGCCGCGTAGTCCTTCGCCACCACGTTCCGCTTGAGCTTCAGGGACGGCGTCAGGTGGCCCGAATCCTCCGTGAACTGGGAGGGCAGAATGCGGAACTTCCGCACCGATTCCGCCTTCGACACCGCGGCGTTGCCGTCGTCGACCGCCGACTGGATCGCGGCCAGCAGGTCCGCGTCCTCGCACAGCGACGCCGCGGTGGAACCCTCCGGCTTGCCGTGCTCGTCGGCCCAACGGCCCAGGAACTCCTCGTCGATGGTGACCAGCGCGCCCACGAACGGCCGCCCGTCGCCCACCACCATGCACTCCGCGACCAGCGCGTGCGCACGGATACGGTCCTCGATCACCGCCGGAGCGACGTTCTTGCCGCCCGCGGTGACGATGATCTCCTTCTTGCGGCCGGTGATCCTCAGGTACCCGTCCTCGTCGAGCGTGCCGATGTCACCGGTGTGGAACCAGCCGTCGGCCAGCGCCTCCTCGGTCGCGCCCTCGTTGTTCCAGTACCCCTTGAACAGGTGCTCGCCGTGCAGCAGCACCTCACCGTCGTCCGCGATCCGGATCACGGAGCCGGGCAGCGGCTGCCCGACCGTACCGATCTTCTGCCGGTCCCAGGGGTTGAAGGCCGTGGCCGCGCAGGACTCGGTCAGTCCGTAGCCCTCCAGGACCGTGAAGCCGATGCCGCGGAAGAAGTGCCCGAGCCGCTCACCCAGCGGGGCGCCGCCGGAGATCGCGTACTCGCCCTTGCCGCCGAGAACGGCCCGCAGCTTGCTGTAGACGAGCTTGTCGAACGTCCGGTGCTTGATCTTCAGACCGAGCGACGGGCCCGACGGGGTGTCCAGCGCCTTGCTGTACGCGATCGCCGTGTCCGCCGCCTTGTCGAAGATCTTGCCCTTGCCGTCCGCCTGCGCCTTGGCACGCGCCGAGTTGTAGACCTTCTCGAAGACCCGCGGCACACCGAGGATCAACGTCGGCCGGAAGGAGGCCAGTTCGTCCGTGAGGTTCTTGATGTCCGGGACGGTGCCCAGCTTGATCGGCGCCATCATCGGCGCGACCTGCACGAGCCGCCCGAAGACATGCGCGAGCGGGAGGAAGAGGAGGACCGAGCACTCGCCCGTACGGAACAGGGGCCGCAGCCGCTCCACGATGTTGCCGCACTCCGCGAAGAAGCTGCGGTGGGTGAGCACACAGCCCTTGGGGCGGCCGGTGGTCCCGGAGGTGTAGACGATGGTCGCCGGGTCGTCCGCCTTGGCGGCCGAGCTGCGCTCCGCGACCGTCTCGTCGGCGACGGCCTTGCCCGCGCGGCCCAGCTCCTCGATGCCGCCCGCCTCGATCTGCCAGACATGCTTCAGCTCGGGCAGCCGGTCGCGCACCGACTCGACGGATGCGGCGTGGGTGTCCAGCTCCACGATGCAGGCGGTCGCGCCCGAGTCACCGAGGATCCACTGCACCTGCTCCGGCGAACTCGTCTCGTACACCGGCACGGTGACCGCGCCCGCGCTCCAGATCGCGAAGTCCAGCAGCGTCCACTCGTAGCGCGTACGGGACATCAGGCCGACCCGGTCACCGGGCTGCACCCCCGACGCGATCAGCCCCTTGGCGGCGGTCTGCACCTCGGCGAGGAACACGGTCGCGGTGACATCCGTCCAACTGCCGCCCACCTTGCGGGCGATGACCGCGACATCCGGATGCTGCGCGGCGTTTCTGTGGACGATGTCGGTCAGATTGCCGTCCGCGGGGACCTCGTACAAAGCCGGAAGGCTGAACTCGCGCAAGACTGCTGCTCCTCATAGTGCGCCGACGCCACGACCTCGTGTGTTGCGACGGAGCGGTCCAAGGCTCGGGCGGGTACTTCGGGGAATCAGTTGTTGAAACCCTAAGTACAACGGGACTCCCCGGACGTTACCCGCCAGTACCACTTCTACGACAGGGGGGTCCGGGAGATGTTCCCCGCGTCACAATGGCGTCACGCGCGCGGGCCTTTCCTTGCGAGCGTAGTCCAATCCGTTACGCCCCACGAAGTCATCGCAGGTCCGACCACGTCTACACACGTTTGCTTCACAGGCTTACTCTTGATCGCCATGGCAGGCACACGAGACGGCACCCCCAGGACGCGGATCCACGTCGTCAGCGACGTCCATGGAAACGCCCGTGACCTGGCCAGAGTCGGCACCGGCGCGGACGCCCTGATCTGCCTCGGTGACCTTGTGCTCTTCCTCGACTACGCCGACCACTCACGCGGTATCTTCCCCGACCTGTTCGGAACCGAGAACGCGGACCGCATCGTCGAGTTGCGCACCGCCCGCCGCTACGAGGAGGCGCGGGAGTTCGGCAACCGGCTCTGGGCGGGCGTCGACCGCGGCTCGGCCATCGAGAAGGCCGTACGCAAGCAGTACGCCGAGATGTTCGCCGCATTCCCCACGCCGACGTACGCCACGTACGGCAATGTCGATATGCCGACCCTGTGGTCCGAGTACGCAGGACCCGGCACCACCGTGCTCGACGGGCAGCGCGTCGAGATCGGCGGCTGGACCTTCGGCTTCGTCGGCGGGGGCCTGCGCTCGCCGATGCGGACACCGTACGAGATCAGCGACGAGGAGTACGCGGCCAAGATCGAGGCTCTCGGCGAGGTCGACGTCCTGTGCACGCACATCCCGCCAGAGGTGCCCGAACTCGTCTACGACACGGTGGCGCGGCGCTTCGAGCGGGGCAGCCGGGCGCTGCTGGACGCGATTCGGCGGACCCGGCCGCGGTACTCCCTCTTCGGGCACGTCCACCAGCCGCTGGTGCGGCGGATGCGGCTTGGGGCGACCGAGTGCGTCAACGTCGGGCACTTCGCGGGATCGGGGAAGCCGTGGGTTCTGGAGTGGTGATGCCCGAAGTGGTGGTGTCCTGGGGCTCCCGGCGACGGATGGCCCGCTGTCACGCGGTAGCCTTCACGCTGCATCCGCAGGTAAGAACCTTGAGCAGCATCGAGAAGCACCGAGAAACACCCCTCTTGTCCGGACCGCATCTGGAGGAGCCACAGCGATGGCGGAACACACCAGCTCGAGTATCACGATCGAGGCGGCACCGGCCGACGTCATGGGGGTGATCGCCGACTTCGCGCGCTATCCGGACTGGACCGGCGAGGTGAAGGAGGCGGAGGTGCTCGCCAGCGACGAGCAGGGCCGCGCCGAGCAGGTACGCCTCGTCATGGACGCCGGCGCCATCAAGGACGACCAGGTCCTGGCCTACACCTGGACCGGCCCCCACGAGGTCTCCTGGACCCTCGTCAAGTCCCAGATGCTCCGCTCACTCGACGGCGCCTACATCCTCAAGCCGGCGGGCGCGGGCGCGACAGAGGTCACCTACAAGCTCACGGTCGACGTCAAGATCCCCATGCTCGGCATGATCAAGCGCAAGGCCGAGAAGGTCATCATCGACAGGGCGCTGGCGGGTCTGAAGAAGAGGGTGGAGACGGGCGGCAAGTAGCCCCGCCGCCGCTACCGCTGTGGGCAGTCGTTCCGCAGGGCGATGGGGGTCCCCCCGCTCGAGCGAAGCCGAGAGTGGGGGAGGGTGGGCACAGCACACCAGCACCGGGTGCCGTCCCAAGCAAGCCCGCACACCAAGCAACCCCGAGCGGAGCGCATGCGCACAGTCCTGATCACCGGCCCCGGCGGCTCCGGCCGCACCACAATCGCCGCGGCCACGGCGCTCCAAGCCGCCCGCCAGGGCAAAAGAACCCTGCTCCTGAGCGCAGACCGCACAGACACCCCCGGCGCCGCCCTGGGCAAACCCACCGGCCCAACCCCCGCGGACGCGGAACCGCACCTGACAACCTGGCGCCCCGACTCCGGCGAGGACTTCCGCGACGACCTCCTCGCCTTCCAGGAACGGGCCGCCTCCGCCCTGGATCTGCTGGGCGCCACCCGCCTGGAAGCGGAGGAGCTCACCCCCCTCCCCGGCGCCGAGGAACTCGCCCTCCTGCGCGCCCTGCGCGACGCGGCGACGGCAGACACGTACGAACTCCTGATCGTCGACCTGCCCCCCACCCCCCAGGCGCTCGCCCTCCTCGCGCTCCCGGAGCAACTGCGCCGCTACCTGAGCCGCCTGCTCCCCGCGGAGCGCCAGGCGGCGCGCGCCCTGCGCCCCGTACTCGGCCGTCTCGCCGGCGTCCCGATGCCCACGGACAGGCTGTACGAGACGGCCGCCCGCTGGGACCTCGAACTCGCCGCCGTAGCGGCGGTGTTGGCAGACCGGACGACGACCGTACGCCTGGTCGCCGAACCCGGCCCGGCCGGCACCGACGCCCTACGCACCGCCACCACCGGCCTCGCCCTGCGCGGACTGCGCGCCGACGCCCTGGTCGCGAACCGCGTCCTGCCCGACGCGTCCCCCGACACCTGGCTGGCGGGCCTCGCCGCCCAGCAGCGCAAGGCGTTGGACGAGTGGCGGGGCACGTACGAGGTGTGTGAGGTGTCACACCTCGGCCGCGATCCGCGCGGCACCGACGACCTCACCGCGCTGACCGTGCCGGGCGCGGGTCAGGCCCCGCGCCCGGTCGAGTGGCCGATGACCGACCAACTCGCCACCGACGGTGTGATCGTCTGGCACATCCCGCTCCCCGGTGCGATACGGGACGACCTCGACCTCATCCGGCGCGGCGACGAACTCGTCGTCACCGTCGGCCCGTTCCACCGCATCGTCCCGCTCCCGTCGGCCCTCCGCCGCTGCACCGTGCAAGGCGCCGCCCTGCGCGACGGTGAGCTGCGCATCCGTTTCGCACCGGACCCGGAGCTGTGGCCGCAGGAAAGGTGACGGTCTTCGGTACGTTGGCCGAGACCCTGTCCGTACGGGATTCTGTGCCGCCGCAGACGGTGAACGGCGCATCCCCGTTCGGGTAACGTCAAGAGACACAGAGCCAATGCTTGGAGTCCGCCATGAGCGATGAGCGCCCCACGTCCGACGCCGCGGAGGACGCGCTCGAGAAGGCGCACGGCAACGAGGTGCGAGCGACCGACGCCGACGCCTGGGCGACGGCCTGCGCGGAGGATCTGGCCGCCGAGAAGGCCCGTCGCCGCACCCAGTACGGCCCGCCCCCGGGCTCGGCCGGCGAGGAGCTGCGCAAGCTCTTCGACACCGTCGCCGACCGGCTGTCCGGACTGCAGTCGCCGCTGCTCGGTGCCGTGGCCGGCGGTGCCGCCCAGCAGGTGGTGAACCAGGTCGTGCAGCAGGCCAAGGCCGCCGTCGAGCCCGTGATCGAGCGCAACCCCGAGCTCTTCGACCACCTGGCCGCGGCCGGTAACGAGCTGCTCGCCGCGTACCGCTCCGCCGTCGAGTCGCAGGAGCGCCGCTGGACCCAGGACCGGCCCCAGAACCGGCCCGACGAGGACTCCGGTCCCGGGGAACACATCGACCTGGACTGAAGGCCCCTGAGGCCCTGCCTCGGCTTCCCGCCTGCCCGCTGGGCGGACGACGGGAAGCCGACGACAGGCCCTCGGATAAGGTTGGCCGTAGCGGGGCTCGACCGAAACTGAGGGATTCATGGGACTCACCATCGGCGTCGACATCGGCGGCACGAAGATCGCGGCCGGTGTGGTCGACGAGGAAGGCAACATCCTCTCGACCCACAAGGTGCCGACTCCGGGCACGCCCGAGGCCATCGTGGACGCCATAGCCTCCGCCGTCGAGGGCGCCCGTGCCGGACACGAGATCGTCGGCGTGGGCATCGGCGCCGCAGGGTACGTCAACCGGCAGCGTTCCACGGTCTATTTCGCGCCGAACATCGACTGGCGGCAGGAGCCGCTGAAGGACGAGGTCGAGCGCCGGGTGGGCCTGCCGGTCGTCGTGGAGAACGACGCCAACGCGGCCGCCTGGGGCGAGTACAAGTTCGGCGGGGGCAAGGGCCACCGCAACGTCATCTGCATCACGCTCGGCACCGGCCTGGGCGGCGGCATCATCATCGGCAACAAGCTCCGTCGCGGCCACTTCGGCGTCGCCGCCGAGTTCGGCCATATCCGGGTTGTGCCGGACGGCCTCCTCTGCGGCTGCGGCAGCCAGGGCTGCTGGGAGCAGTACGCCTCCGGGCGCGCCCTTGTCCGGTACGCGAAGCAGCGGGCCAACGCCACCCCCGAGAACGCGGAGATCCTCCTCTCGCTGGGCGACGGAACCCCCGAGGGGATCGAGGGCAAGCACATCTCGATGGCGGCGAGACAGGGCGACCCGGTCGCCGTGGACTCGTACCGCGAACTCGCCCGCTGGGCAGGCGCGGGCCTGGCGGACCTCGCCTCCCTCTTCGACCCCTCCGCCTTCATCGTGGGAGGCGGCCTCTCGGACGAGGGGGAGCTGGTCCTCGACCCGATCCGCAAGTCCTACAAGCGCTGGCTGGTCGGCGGGAACTGGCGCCCAGTAGCAGACGTCATCGCCGCCCAACTCGGCAACAAGGCGGGCTTGGTGGGCGCGGCGGACCTGGCGAGGGAGCCGGACCCGATCATGTAACGGTGTCCTTTGCGCCTCCGGGGCGCACATCGAAGGGGCGCGGGGCTGTGTCTATATGCGGCTCTGCCGCGTGGGCGCGACAAGCCACAGACAACCGTCAGTCGCCTACAACCCCCGCGCCCCGAGCTATTAAGCGCCCCAACCCGCGGTCCCTACGTAAATTGACCGCATGGCAACGCCGCTCCCAACCTCCCGTACCGAGCCGGACGGTTCGGCAGTCATCCGAGTCCTCAGCTACAACATCCGCTCGATGCGCGACGACACCGAGGCGCTCGCCCGGGTCATCCGCGCCTGCGCGCCCGACCTCGTACTCGTACAAGAAGCCCCCCGCTTCTTCCGCTGGCGCAAGAAACTGGCCCGCCTCGCCGCCGCGTCGGGCCAGGTGATCCTCTCCGGCGGGGCCACCGCATCCGGCCCCGCCCTGCTCTCCTCGCTCCGGGCGACGGTGGAGCGTACCGAGGACGTACTCCTGCCGCTCACACCCGGCCTTCACCGGCGAGGCTTCGCCACCGCGGTCGTACGGTTCGGGCGTGCGCGGCTCGGCGTGCTGAGCTGTCATCTCTCGCTGCAGAAGGACGAACGGTACGAGCAGGGCGGCATGCTGCTCGACCAGTTGGCCGCGCTCGGGACGCCGCACACGATCGTGGGCGGCGACCTGAACGAACGCCCGGGCGGACGTACGTTCAAGCGCCTTGCCACCGAGCTCCAGGACTGCTGGACGGTCGCCCCCTGGGGCGGCGAGTACACCTCCACGCCCACCGAGCCGCATCAGCGGATCGATGCCCTCTTCGCCACCGAGGGCATCGAAGTCCTGGGCTGCGGCGTGCCCTTGGGGCAACCGGGCGTCACGGAAACGGACTTGAGGGCGGCCACGGACCATCTGCCCGTACTGGCCGCCCTCAGAGTTCCCGCCTCTTAGACGCGCGGCGTCACACCACCGCGCCGCGCCCCGGATCGTCGTCGTCCTCGTCGTCCGAGCGCATTCGCAGGACCAGCGTGCCGAAGCCGCCGACGAAGCCGCCGATGCCGAGCGTGGTCAGCCACCACGTCATGTGCCAGCCGAGCAGAACGGCGAGCATGAGCAGGAGCGGGCCGCCGAGCACGGCGAGCCAGGCGAACTTGGCCGTGGCGTCCGCGGCGGGCAGCGGGGGCGGCTCGGGCGGTACGAAGTGGCCCTCGTCGTCCTCTTCGAAGTCCTCCTCGGACGGCTCTGGCGCCTGGTAGTCGCGGGGCCCCCCGACGCCGGGCGGGAAGGCTACGGAGCTGCCGAGCGGCTTCTCGGCGGCGGGTTTGTCGTCCGTCTTCTTGCCGGCCGCCCTGTCACCCTCTTCGCCGTCGGAGCCCTCGGACACCTCGGAGTTCCTGGGCTTCTCCATGATGTCCCCGGGTCGCTCGGGGTCGGCTGTGTTCGCCTCGCTCGCGCCGTTCGTCTCGGACTCCAGGAGTGCCAGGTCCTCGACCGACTTGAAGGGCTTGGCGCCGGGCGGGTCCGGCGGTTCCTCGCCGTACCCGGCGACGATCGCAGCCCAGGCCGCGGCCTCGTCGAACGACGGGCCCTGCTCCTCGCCGGGCGGTGCGTCCTTCTCCTCGGGCTCGCGGTCCGCGTCGTGCTCAGCCACCAGTGGCCGTCCCTTCCTGCTGACCCACCTGACCTGCCTGACCTGACTGGTCCAGCCGAACCGTGTCGGGCTGCTTGCCGGTTTCCGGCGCCAGCCGCTCGACGAAGGCGAAGCTCTCCTCGAAAATACGGTCCGCGTCGTGGTCCAACGTCGCGACGTGGTAGCTCTGTTCCAGCACGATCTCCTGTACGTCCGTCGAGGACACCCGGCTCAGCACGCGCGCCGAGTCGGCAGGCGGCACCACATGGTCCTGGACGCTGTGCAGGAGCAGCAGAGGCTGCGTGACCTGCGGCAACTCACCGTCGACCAGCCGGAAGAAGTTCCGCAGCGAGTGCGCCGCGTGCAGCGGAACCTTGTCGTAGCCGATCTCGACGCTGCCCTCCTTGGCGATGTCGCTGGCGATTCCCTTCGTCGTACGGACGACGTGGCGGGCCAGCGGAAGGGCGTACGCGGACAGACCGTGCACCTTGTTCGCCGGGTTGACGACGACGATGCCGCTCACCGCGTCCCCGTGCTTCGCGGCCAGCCGCAGGGCCAGCGCGCCGCCCATGGAGAGGCCGCAGACGAAGACCCGGGAGCAGCGCTCACGCAGGGCGCGCAGCTCCCGGTCCACCTCCGCGTACCAGTCCTGCCAGCCGGTGAGCTGCATGTCCTCCCAGCGTGTGCCGTGCCCGGGCAGCAGGGGCAGCGAGACGGTCAGACCGCGCTCGGCGAGATACTCCGCCCAGGGGCGCAGCGACTGCGGGGAACCCGTGAAGCCGTGGCAGAGGAGGACGCCGACCTCTCCGCCCTCGTGGCGGTACGGCTCGGCTCCAGGAAGGACCGGCACCTTCGGTCTCCTGTTCGTCTGAAGGGGCGTACAAAGGGACGTACATAAAGGACGTGCAAAGGGGTGTTGCTCAAAGGGGCGTTCATCCGACGAAGGCGACAAAACGATCACCCCGGGACTTCGAGGTGTACTTCACCGTACGCGACGGCACTGACACCGACCAGGGCCGTCGGGCCCTTTGACAGTGCGCCGGGTTAGGGTCTGACGCACGGACACAGGAGGCACTCGGGTGATCTACGGCGCCATGAAGTTTTCCATCGGAGGGCCCCTGAAGCTCGCTTTCAGGCCCTGGGTGGAAGGCCTCGAGCACGTTCCGGCCGAGGGGCCCGCGATCCTGGCGAGCAACCACCTGTCGTTCTCCGACTCCTTCTTCCTGCCCGCTGTCCTCGACCGCAAGGTCACCTTCATCGCGAAGGCCGAGTACTTCACGACGCCCGGCATCAAGGGGCGCCTGACCGCCGCCTTCTTCAAGGGCGTCGGCCAGCTTCCGGTGGACCGTTCCGGAGCACGCGGTGCGGGCGAGGCGGCCATCAGGAGCGGCCTCGACGTGCTCGAGCGCGGCGAGCTGTTCGGCCTCTATCCCGAGGGCACGCGCTCGCCCGACGGCCGCCTCTACCGGGGCAAGCCCGGCGGCCTCGCGCGCGTGGCGCTCGCCAGCGGTGCCCCTGTCATCCCGGTCGCCATGATCGACACCGAGAAGATCCAGCCCCCCGGCAAGGTCATGCCGAAGCTGATGCGCCCGGGCATCCGCATCGGCAAGCCGCTGGACTTCAGCCGGTACCAGGGCATGGAGCACGACCGGTTCGTGCTGCGGGCCCTGACCGACGAGGTCATGTACGAAATCATGAGGCTCTCCGGCCAGGAGTACGTCGACATCTACGCGACCGCCGCCAAACGGCAGCTCGCGGAGGCGGCGAAGACGGAGAAACAGGCGCAGAAGCAGGCCGAGCAGGCGCGTAAGGAAGCCGAGAAGGCGTCCGAACGGGAAGCGGCCGAACGGGAAGCGGAGAAGGCGGCCGGGAAGGAACGATCCGACCCCTAGGAGCGTCCGTCTGGGGGGTGGGGTGATCGTCAAAGGTGGGGGCGGGGGACATGGCCAAGCGCGAGAGAGTCATGAGGATGTCGGTCGAGCAGCCGCTGTGGCGTGCGCTCTCGGCATACCGCGTACTGACGATGTGTTACGCGATCGGGCTCTTCGTCTCCGCGTACGACGAGTTCGTCCGGCCCGAAGTGGCCATCGCCTTCTTCTCCGTACTCTTCGTGTGGACGCTGGTGACGCTGCCCAAGGTGGCCAACGAGGCGAGCTGCACCAAGCGGTTCCTGGCCGCCGACCTGACCGTGGCGCTCACCGGCATCCTGCTCACACCGGTCGCGCACTCCCACGACCGGATCGTGGCCGGTGGCCCGACGCTGCCGTCGATATGGACCGCGGGCTCCGTCCTGGCGTTCGCGGTCAAGGGCGGCTGGCGCTGGGCGGCCTTCGCCTCGACGCTCGTCGGCATCGCGAACGTCGTCCAGCGCGGGACGCTCAGCCAGGACACGCTCCACAACGTACTGCTCGTCTGGGTCGCCTCCATCGCCATCGGGTACGTCGTCGAGGTCGCCCGCGCCTCCGAGCGCACCCTCGCGCGGGCCCTGGAGATCGAGGCCGCGACGCGGGAGCGTGAGCGGCTGGCCCGCGACATCCACGACAGCGTCCTCCAGGTCCTCGCGATGGTGCAGCGACGCGGCTCCGCGCTCGGCGGCGAGGCGGCGGAACTGGGCCGCATGGCGGGCGAGCAGGAGGTGGCGTTGCGCACGCTGGTCTCGGGCGGGCTGCCGGCCTCCCGCGTCTCGGAGGACGCGGCGCAGGGAGCCCTGGTGCGCGCGGTGGACGAACCCGACGACGAGGCAGGCGAGGACGACCCCTCCGACCTCCGCGCACTGCTGACCCCGTACGCCACTGCGAAGATCACCTTCTCCGAGCCCGGCGCCCCCGTCCTCCTCGCCCCGTCCGCGGCGAAGGAACTGGCCGCCGCCGTCGGCGCCGCCCTGGACAACGTCCACCGCCACGCGGGCGAGAACGCCCGTGCCTGGATCCTCGTCGAGGACGAACCGGACGCGGTGATCGTCACCGTACGAGACGACGGCCCCGGCATCCCCGAGGGCCGCCTGGCCCAGGCCGAGGGCGAGGGCCGCATGGGCGTGGCCCTCTCGATCCGCGGTCGCCTGCGAGACATCGGCGGCACGGCTGAGGTGATCTCAATACCGGGCCAGGGCACAGAGGTAGAACTGCGGGCGCCGAAGAAGGCGACCTGAGCATGAGACGCCCCATAGGGGCGCGGGGAACTGCGCGACCAGCCCCAACGGTCCGGCAGCCGAAATACGACCCATGGGGGTCTGGGGGCGAAGCCCCCCGTTCCGGGAAGGGGCGGGGCTGGGGAAAAACAAACGGCGAAGGCGGAGCAACGATGAGAGAGCAACAGAACCCGATCAAGGTCATGGTCGTGGACGACCACCCCATGTGGCGGGACGCCGTCGCCCGGGACCTGGCCGAGGCCGGCTTCGACGTGATCGCCACGGCGAGCGACGGCGACCAGGCGGTGCGCCGCGCCCAGGCCGCCGGCCCCGACGTGCTCGTACTCGACCTGAACCTCCCCGCCAAGCCCGGCGTCCAGGTCTGCAAGGAACTCGTCGGAGCCAACCCGGCCCTGCGCGTCCTGGTCCTCTCCGCGAGCGGCGAACACGCCGACGTCCTGGAGGCGGTCAAGTCGGGAGCCACCGGCTACCTGCTGAAGTCGGCCTCCACGGAGGAACTGATCGACGCGGTGCGCCGCACGGCCGTGGGCGACCCCGTCTTCACGCCCGGCCTCGCGGGCCTGGTCCTCGGCGAGTACCGCAGACTCGCCTCCGAGCCCGCTCCCGCCCCGGGCGCCGACCAGCCCAAGGCCCCACAGCTCACCGACCGCGAGACCGAGGTCCTGCGCCTGGTGGCCAAGGGCCTGAGCTACAAGCAGATCGCCGAACGCCTCGTCATCTCCCACCGCACCGTCCAGAACCACGTCCAGAACACCCTGGGCAAGCTCCAACTGCACAACCGCGTGGAACTCGTCCGCTACGCGATAGAGCGCGGCCTGGACGACGAGTAGACAACCTGACGAGTGGACAACCTGACGAGTGGACAACCTTTGGACACCGACGAGCAGACCCCTTCGAGTGAACTTCGTTGATCAATCTCCGCGCAATTCACCGGAATTGACCCTCCGGACCATGCCTAAGTGACCTGGATCACTATTAGCGTGACCTTCATCAGGCAACCGCTGGCGAAGGGACATTTCCATGCGGGTCGGAGTACTGACCGGAGGCGGCGACTGCCCCGGACTCAACGCCGTCATCCGGGGCATCGTCCGCAAGGGCGTGCAGGAGTACGGCTACGACTTCACCGGCTTCCGGGACGGCTGGCGCGGTCCGCTGGAAGGCGACAGCATCCAGCTCGACATTCCCGCCGTACGCGGCATCCTGCCCCGCGGCGGCACCATCCTCGGCTCCTCGCGCACCAACCCCCTCAAGGTGGACAACGGCATCCGCCGGATCAAGGAGAACCTCGCCAAGAGCGAGGTCGACGCGCTGATCGCGATCGGCGGAGAGGACACCCTCGGCGTCGCCGCCACCCTCTCCGACGACCACGGCGTCCCCTGCGTCGGCGTACCCAAGACCATCGACAACGACCTCTCGGCCACCGACTACACCTTCGGCTTCGACACGGCCGTCAACATCGCCACGGAGGCCATCGACCGCCTCCACACCACCGCCGAGTCGCACATGCGCGTCCTCGTCGTCGAGGTCATGGGTCGGCACGCGGGCTGGATCGCCATCCACTCCGGACTGGCCGGCGGCGCCAACGTCATCCTCATCCCCGAGCAGCCCTTCGACGTCGACCAGGTCTGCGCCTGGGTCACCTCCCGCTTCAAGGCCTCGTACGCCCCGATCGTCGTCGTCTCCGAGGGAGCGAAGCCCAAGGACGGCGACATGGTGCTCAAGGACGGTTCGCTGGACGAGTTCGGGCACGTCCGGCTCTCCGGCGTCGGCGAATGGCTCGCCAAGGAGATCGAGAGGCGCACCGGCAAGGAGGCCCGTACGACGGTCCTCGGCCACGTCCAGCGCGGCGGCACCCCCAGCGCCTTCGACCGCTGGCTCGCCACCCGCTTCGGGCTGCACGCCATCGACGCGGTCCGCGAGGGCGACTTCGGCAAGATGGTCGCCCTGCGCGGCACCGACATCGTGCGCGTCCCGATCGCTCAGGCCACGGCCCAGCTGAAGACGGTGGACCCGAAGCTGTACAACGAGGTCGGCGTGTTCTTCGGCTGAGGCCGCTCCACCACACGTATGCGACCTACACGGCGGGGCGCCGCTCGGAGACTGGGCCGGTGCCCCGCAACTGACCGATCAACTCCCGTACGACAGCGGTGCCGTTGAGGCTCAGCACCGACTCCGGGTGGAACTGCACGCCGGCAAACCCAGGCCCGCGCAGGCCGTGCACCTCCCCGGTCTCACTCCGGCTGACCTCGATGCCATGCGCCGCCAGCTCCGCTGCACGCTCGTCGTCGCAGTGCGCCACGAAGCTGTTGTAGAAGCCGACGGTCTCCGTCCGCCCGAAGAGCTCGATCTCCGTCTGCGCGCCCTGGTACGGGACTTCCTTCCGTACGATCTCCAGGCCCAGCTCCGCCGCGATCAGCTCATGCCCGAGACAGACACCGAGCACGCCGTGCGGGTGACTGCCGAGCACTTCGGCGGTGAGCCCGCGCAG
This sequence comes from Streptomyces flaveus, assembly GCF_014647675.1. Classification (GTDB taxonomy): domain Bacteria; phylum Actinomycetota; class Actinomycetes; order Streptomycetales; family Streptomycetaceae; genus Streptomyces; species Streptomyces flaveus. The sequence goes on from NZ_BMPQ01000003.1 coordinate 356,493, forward strand.
GAACGCCATCTTGGGATCGGCCGTGTCCGAGGGATCACCCGGACCGGGGCCCAGGATCAGCGGCCCCTCGTGCGCCAGAACCGCCTCCCGCAGTCCCGGCTCGTCGTACCGCCGCACGGACACCTCAAGACCCGACGAACGCAGCAGATGCGCGAGCATCGCCGTGAAGGTGTCCTCCCCGTCGACGACCAGCGCATGGCCCTCCAACTCGGCCGAACGCTCCTGCATCCGCAGCCAGAACGGCGCGAGCGAGGACCGCCGCTCGTCGAGCGCGGCCCGCACCCGCGGGTCCTCGGCCAGCCCCGGCCGTACGCGCTCCTCGGGCCGCCTTCCCGGACGTACCCCCAGCGCGGCCAGCACCCCCGCAGCCTTCGCATGTGTCTCGGCGACCTCGCTCGCCGGATCGGAGCCGCGTACGAGCGTGGCGCCGACCGGCACCCGCAGCCGTCCCCCCGCGTCGATGTCCGCGGTACGGATCAGGATGGGGGAGTCGAGGGTCTGGGCACCGCCGGAGTCACGACCGACGAGCGCCAGCGCCCCGGCGTAGTACCCGCGGCCCCCCACCTCGTGCCGCTCGATCACCCGGCAGGCGTTCTGCACCGGCGACCCGGTGACGGTCGCCGCGAACATGGTCTCGCGCAGGACGTCGCGCACATCGAGCGACGACCGCCCCCTCAACTCGTATTCCGTGTGCGCGAGATGGGCCATCTCCTTCAGCCGCGGCCCGATGACGACCCCGCCCATGTCACCGACCGTGCACATCATCTTGAGCTCCTCGTCGACGACCATCGAGAGCTCCTCGATCTCCTTGCCGTCGCCGAGGAAGTCCAGCAGGTCCTCGGGGGTCGGCCCTTCGGCCGGATAGCGATACGTCCCGCTGATCGGGTTCATCACGACGGTCCCGCCCGCCCGTCTCCCACCACCGCCCTCAACCGAGAGCGCTTCGCGATCGCCCCTTCCACCTGACATGCGGACGTGCACCTCGGGACTTGCCCCGACGAGCGTCCGCGTTCCCGTATGCACGACGAAGGTCCAGTACGCGCCCCGCTCCCCGACGAGCAGCCGCCGGAACAGTGCGAGCGCGTCCGCCCTGCCGAAGCCGGGGATCTCGCCCTCGTACGTACGCCGGATGACGAAGTTCGCGCCCTCGCCCCGCCCGATCTCCTCGCGCAGCACGCGCCCGACGATCTCCGCGTACTCCTCGTCATCGACGTCGAAGCCGCCGCCCGTCACCTTCACGTCGTGTGCGGGCAGCTGCGACAGGGCCTGGTCCAGGGGGAGTTCGTACGCCTCCTCGGGGGTCAGCACCGTGAGCGGCGTACCGTCGTCGCGGACGTCGAAGCCGCGCTCGCGGATCTGGCGGAAGGGGATGAGGGCCAGGCCCTCGTCGGGAATGTCGGCGAGACGGTCGTACGTGGCGACCGGGCCGAGCAGGACTTCTACGGTGTCGTGGTCGTGTCCGGGGGTACGGCGACGCAGCAGCGCGAACGGGCGGTCGTCGTGCAGGAGCCGGGCCAGGTCCATGGGTTCCTCTTCATCGTGATCGTCGGTGATCGGGAGGAACGGCCCTGGTCGTGAAAACACTGAAGGCCGCCCCTCGGGCGGCCTTCGCGAAGTCTTGCGTACGCGCAGTCAGTGGGCCGCCGGGTGAGCGGTCCACCACCAGTTCTGGTTCTGGGTCGAGTGCGCGAACATGTGCGGCACCTTATCCCATGCCGAGGGCCGGTCGCGGGCGTACTCCGCTCCGTCTCATCCGTCGCTCATCCGTCTCATCCGTCGCTCATCCGTCTCATCCGTCGCTCATCCGTCTCATCCGTCGCTCATCCGTCTCATCAGTCGAGCGGGACGAAAATCAGTCGACACGACCCCGTAATGTTTACGGGGTGACCGTGAACGCTGATACCCGAGCCGTCGCCGCCCAAGCGACCTGGCGAGACCTGCCCGCGGCGCAGCAGCCCGACTACCCCGATGCCGAGGCCCTGCGCGAAGTGATCGCCGAGCTGGCGAGCTATCCGCCCCTCGTCTTCGCGGGCGAGTGCGACCAGTTGCGCGCTCGGATGGGAGCCGTCGCCAAGGGCGAGGCGTTCCTCCTTCAGGGCGGCGACTGCGCGGAGAGCTTCGACGCCGTCGGCGCCGAGCACATCCGGGCCAAGCTGAAGACGCTTCTCCAGATGGGCGCCGTCCTCACATACGCGGCCTCCGTGCCGGTCGTGAAGGTGGGCCGTATCGCCGGCCAGTACTCCAAGCCGCGCTCCAAGCCGACCGAGACCCGCGACGGCGTGACCCTGCCGACCTACCGCGGTGACTCCGTCAACGGCTTCGAGTTCACCGAGGCCGCCCGCATCCCGGACCCCGAGCGCCTGAAGCGGATGTACAACGCCTCCGCCTCCACGCTGAACCTGGTGCGCGCCTTCACCACCGGCGGCTACGCCGACCTGCGTCAGGTGCACGCCTGGAACCAGGACTTCGTGAAGTCGTCCCCCTCCGGGCAGCGCTACGAGCAGCTGGCGCGCGAGATCGACCAGGCGCTGAACTTCATGCACGCCTGCGGGGCCGACCCGGAGGAGTTCAAGACCGTCGAGTTCTACTCCTCGCACGAGGCGTTGCTGCTCGACTACGAGTCGGCGCTGACCAGGGTCGATTCCCGTACGGGCCACCTGTACGACGTCTCCGCGCACATGGTGTGGATCGGTGAGCGCACCCGACAGATGGACGGCGCGCACATCGAGTTCGCCTCGAAGATCCGCAACCCGATCGGGATCAAGCTGGGCCCGACGACGACGGCCGAGGACGCGCTGCAGTACATCGAGCGCCTCGACCCGGACCGCGAGCCGGGCCGGCTGACCTTCATCGTCCGCATGGGCGCCGACAAGGTCCGCGACAAGCTGCCCGAGCTGGTCGAGAAGGTCACCGCCTCGGGCGCGACCGTCGCCTGGATCACCGACCCGATGCACGGCAACACCTACGAGGCGGCCTCCGGCCACAAGACCCGCCGCTTCGACGACGTACTCGACGAGGTCAAGGGCTTCTTCGAGGTCCACAAGGAGCTCGGCACGCACCCGGGCGGCATCCACGTCGAACTCACCGGTGACGATGTCACCGAGTGCGTGGGCGGTGGCGACGAGATCTTCGTCGACGATCTGCACCAGCGCTACGAGACGGCCTGCGACCCGCGTCTGAACCGCAGCCAGTCCCTGGATCTGGCCTTCCTGGTGGCGGAGATGTACCGCGACCAGTAGTGGTTCGTCGTTGCACAAGACATGCGATGGGGCGCGGATCACATACGATCCGCGCCCCATCCCACTTTTAAGACGGACGCCCGACGGGTAAGGTTAGGTTTGCCTCACCGATAAATCTGCTGATAAGTCGGGATGGCGCTACCTGTCCGTCCCGCTTCTCTCCCGTCGGGTGGTGAACCGCGTGTACGTCTGCAACTGCTTCGGTGTCACCGAGGCGCAGGTGAGGAAGCACGCGGAAGCCGGTGCCTGCACGCCACGCCAGATCGCGTCCGCCTGCAAGGCGGGCACGGACTGCGGTTCCTGTGTACGGCGCATTCAGGCACTGCTGGGCCGGGGCGCGTGCCGCACCGAGGTGGCCGACCAGGCGCAGCCCGCTCTCTCCGGAGTCTCGGAGCTGGACGAAGCCGCTTAGGCATGAAGCTGCGTAGGGGTGCAGCCGCTCAGCTGTCCGGCTGCTCGATGAGCTGGGCGATGTAGAGCGCCTCGCCGAGTTTCTCCACCAGTTCCAGCTGGGTGTCCAGATAGTCGATGTGGTGCTCCTCGTCCGCGAGGATCGACTCGAAGATGTTCGCGGACGTGATGTCGCCCTTGTTCCGCATCACCTCGATACCGCGCCTGAGGCGGTCGATCGCCTCGACCTCGACCTGCCGGTCCGCCTTGAACATCTCGGTGACCGTCTGTCCGACCCGGACGTGGAAGAGCCGCTGGTAGTTCGGCAGGCCCTCCAGGAAAAGGATTCGGTCGGTGAGCACCTCCGCGTGCTTCATCTCGTCGAACGATTCGGCCCGGGTGTATTTCGCGAGCTTTGTCCAGCCGAAGTTCTCCTGCATCTTCGCGTGCAGGAAGTACTGGTTGATCGCGGTCAGTTCGGCGGTCAACTGCTCGTTGAGGAATTCGATGACCTCGGGGTCGCCCTGCATTGCAGAGGCTCCTTCCACGCGGGGGACTGGCGGAATGCGCCGCATAATTCCACCGGCATCAGAGGCCGTCCAGTAAGTGCAGGCTTAGTAGCAGATGCCCGAATCGGGACAGGCCTGGTCATCTGCACCGACTCCGGTCTGTCAGGATGGAGACATGGGTCAGCCGGTGGAGCGTGAATCTGGAGGAGCGGCGCAGTCGGAGCTTCCGCCGGGGCAGCGACTGCAGCGCGGCTGGCCGGTTACGCACTACGGGCCCGTTCCCAAGTTCCGGCCCGAGCGCTGGGAGTTCAGGGTCTTCGGCGCCACCGCCGACGGAGAAAAGCACTGCTGGAACCACGAGGAGTTCTCGGCCCTGCCGTATACCACGGTCATGGCCGATCTGCACTGCGTGACAAAGTTCAGCATGCTCGGGGCCGAATGGGGCGGCATCCCGGCCCGTACGCTCCTGGAGATCGCCCCGCCCGCGGCCGGCGTCACGCATGTGATGGTCTGGGCGGAGTACGGCTTCAGCTCGAATCTCCGCCTCACCGACTTCGCCTCCGAGCGCACGATCTTCGCCACCCACAAGGACGGCGAACTCCTCACCGCGGAACACGGCTTCCCGCTGCGCCTGGTGGTGCCTCATCTGTACGCCTGGAAGGGCCCCAAGTGGGTCCGCGGCATCGAGTACATGACCGCCGACCGCCGCGGCTTCTGGGAGGAACGCGGCTACCACAACATCGGCGACCCCTGGCGCGAACAGCGCTACTCGTATCAGGAGGAACCGGGGGACGGCCCCGAGCTCTGAGCCCTGGCCGGTCGTCCTCAGGTCCTCAGCCGTCCCGCAGCTTCTTCAGCCGCTCCACATCTGCCGCGTGGCCCTCCTTGCCGCCGGGCGTCTCGATGATCAGGGGCACGTTCTCGGTGGCGGGGTGGGTCATCAGGGCGCGGAAGGGGTCCTCGCCGATGTGGCCGGCGCCGATGTTGGCGTGGCGGTCCTTGTGGGCGCCGACGACGTCCTGGGAGTCGTTGGCGTGGATCAGTTTCAGCCGGCCCTCGCCGATCGTGTCCACCAGCAGGTCGAGGGTCTGGTGCGTTCCGGCGGGGCCGGTGAGGTCGTGGCCCGCCGCGAAGATGTGGCAGGTGTCCAGGCAGACGCCGAGCTTCGGGTGGGCGTCGAGTGCCTCGAAGTACGGGCCGAAGTCCCAGGTCCGGGAGCAGAGGGAAGCGCCCTGGCCCGCGGTCGACTCGATCAGCAGGTCCGGGTCGTCGTGGGTCAGCTCGTCGAGCAGCGGCAGCAGATGCTCGCGTACCTGCTTCAGCGCGACCGCCCGCGTCCGCCCACCGGTCGCCGAACCGGTGTGTACGACGACTCCCCGCGCCCCGATCGCACGCCCCCGCCGCAGCGAGTGCCGCAACGACTCCACGGATCGCACCACAGTCGCCTCGGTGTGTGAGCCCAGGTTGATCAGATAGGGCGCGTGCACGTACGCCGGGATCGACCCCGCGGCGCAGGCCGCGCGGAACTCCTCGTCCTGCCGTGGATTCCCCTGCGGGGTCGCCCAGCCGCGCGGGTTGGCGACGAAGACCTGGACGGTCTCGGCGGCCAGATCACGCGCGTACGACAAGCCTACGGAGGCGAGGCCACCGGCCACGGGGACATGGCTGCCGACGGGGTTGCGGGACTGCTGAGTGCTCACCCTTCCAGGGTGTCACGGCGTCCTGCGCGCCCCGTCGGCGGATGCCGCCCGGCCTCTGCCGATCTGTCGTCACTCGATCTCGATGGTGATCTCTGAGCCCTCCGGTGCCGTGTCGCCACCGGTCACCGACTGGCTCTTGACCGTGTCCCCGAAGAGCCCGAGGAAGCCCCGGTCCTCGTTGACCTTGAAGCCGGCGGCCTGCAGCTCCCGCTTGGCGTCGTCGACCTTGTCGCCCACCACATCCGGGACCTCGATCTGCTCCGGGCCCTTGGAGATCGTCAGGGTGACGGTGTCGCCCTCGCCCAGCTGCCGGTCGGCGGCCGGCGACTGCTGGGCGACCTGGCCCGCGTCGAACTCGGAGTTGATCTGCTCGGGGGCGATCTCGACCTTCAGGCCCGCGTCCTGGAGCTCCTGCCGTGCGTCGGCGAGTTCGTCGCCCGTGACGTCCGGTACGTCCACCGGGCTGCCCTTGCTGATGATGAGCGCGATGGCGGAGTCCGCGCGGCGCGTGGTGCCCGCATCCGGATCCGTGCTGATCACGTAGCCGAAGGGGATCTCCTCACTGAAGTCCCTGGTGATCATGCCCGCTTTCAGGCCCTTGTCCTTCAGCCGCGCCCTGGCCTCGTCCAGCGCGTAGCCCTTCACATTCGGCACCCGTACGGTCTCCGGGCCCCTGGAGATCGTCAGCGACACCGGGTCGTTGTCACGGATCCGGGCGCCCGCCTCGGGATCGCTGCTGATGACCGTGCCGCGCTCGACGGTGTCGCTGTACTCGCGCTCGACCGGCCCCACATCGAGCCCGGCGCTCTCGAGCCGGTCCTTGGCCTTCGCCTCGCTCATCGCGAGCAGCGGCGGGACCTTGGTGAACTGGCCGGAGTTGATGTACCAGACACCCGCGCCGAGGCCGAGGACCAGCAGTACGGCGGCGACGATCGCGAGCATGCCGCGCCGGGGGCGCGGGGTGCGGGTACGGCGGCGCGAGGGAGGGTCGGGGGGCGGGGTCTGAAGGATGCTCGTGTGGTGCGGCCCGCGATCGCCGTCGTCCTCGTTCACGGGGAGCGGCCGTGGCACGGACAGCGAGCGCGGGATCACGCTCGTACGGTCCTCGCCGATGTCATGGCCCTCGTTGACCGCCTGCGGTGGTACCGCGTCCAGCTGCTCGGCGGTCAGCCCGCTGCGCGCGTTCCGGGCCTGTGCGAGCAGCGCCACCGCGTCGTACGGACGTACGTCCGGAGTGCGCGCGGTCGCCGACGCGACCAGTTCGTCGAGCTCGTAGGGCAGGCCCGGCACCTCCGCCGACGGCGGCGGTACGTCCTCGTGGAGGTGCTTGTAGAGCACCGCCGCGGGCGAGTCCGCGAGGTGCGGCCGGTCGCCGGTCAGCATTTCGTAGAGGACGATTCCGCAGGCGTACACGTCGACCCGCGGATCGGCCGTGCCGTGTTCTATCTGCTCCGGGGCCAGATACGACACCGTGCCGAGCACGGACCCTGTCGTGTTGGTGACCGTGTCCACGGCCCGTACGAGGCCGAAATCCGCCACCTTGACCCGGCCGTCGTCCCCTATCAGGACGTTCTCCGGCTTCATGTCACGGTGCACGAACCCGGCGCGGTGCGCGGCGCCGAGCGCGGCGAGCACCGGCTCCAGGATGTCCAGCGCCGCCCGCGGCTGCAGGGCGCCGCGTTCGCGCAGTACGTCCCTCAGAGTGCACCCGGCGATGTACTCCATGGCGAGGTAGACGTACGGCCCGTCGGTCCCCTGGTCGAAAATCTGCACCACATTGGGGTGCGCAAGGCGGGCCACCGACTTGGCCTCGCGGATGAACCTGTCGACGAACGTGGCGTCGGCGGCCAGCGTGGGATGCATCACCTTGAGCGCGAGCACGCGGTCCAGGCGGGTGTCCACGGCCCTGTAGACCGTGGCCATCCCGCCGACCGCGATCCGTGCGTCGATGCGGTAGCGGCCGTCGAGCACCTGCCCGACCAACGGGTCCTGAAGGGTCGTATCCACGCAGGTGAGTGTACGAGCCGACACTGTCAACGCTGCGGGATCGGTTGAGATCGGGGCGGTCCTGAAGCGGAGCTGTGACGTATTCCATATCGCGGTTGGGCGGGTGCGGGTTGAGTGTGGCTGGTCGCGCAGTTCCCCGCGCCCCTGGGTGGGTGGTGGGTGCGGGGCCGTGGGCCGGTGCGTCAGCCCGTCGCAGGCCGGGCATACGACCCTGGCCTGGTACACGGTGCGGGTTCTCCGAGACCGAACCTACGCGACGGGCATACGACGCACCGGCCCACGCCCCCTCCCGCCGGAGGGAGGCTGCGGGTCGTCGGGGGTGCGGGCTTTCCCGAGGCCCGGGCTTGTCCGGGGCGCGGGCAGCCGCAGGCTTTTGCTTTTCAGGGGCGCGGGGAACTGCGCGACCAGCCACGACGCACCCGCAGCCGCGACACGCAGTGTCACCCCCCACCCCCTGGCGGGGGCCCGGGGGCGCAGCCCCCAGTTTCGGGAAGGGGCGGGCCTGGGGAAAGAAAACCCTCCCCCACCCACCGCAACTCAGAAGGCCGGCCTCTCCGGATCCAGCCGAGCCAAACCCTCCCCAGAAGACGACGGCGAGGCGAAGTGGCGGCGAGGGATGCGGCCGGCAAGGCGAGCCAACCGCCCCGCCTCCACCGCGTGCTTCATGGCCTCAGCCATCAGCACCGGCTCCTGCGCCCGAGTCACGGCAGACGCGAGCATCACACCGGCGCACCCCAGCTCCATGGCAAGGGCGGCATCGGACGCCGTACCGGCCCCCGCGTCCAAAATGACCGGCACGCGCGCGTGCTCGACGATCAGCTGGAAGTTGTGCGGGTTTCGGATCCCGAGCCCGGACCCGATGGGCGACCCGAGCGGCATGATCGCGGCGCAGCCCACGTCCTCCAGCTTTCGTGCGAGTACAGGGTCGTCGTTCGTGTACGGCAGGACTGTGAAGCCGTCGTCGACGAGGGTCTCGGCCGCGTCGAGCAGCTCGATCGGATCGGGCAGCAGCGTGCGCTCGTCGGCGATGACCTCCAGCTTCACCAGCGAGGTACCAAGTGCTTCGCGAGCGAGCCGGGCCGTCAGGACGGCCTCCCCGGCGGTGTAGCAGCCGGCCGTGTTCGGCAGGACACGGATGCCGAGCCGGTCGAGCACGGAGAGCACCGAACCGTGCACGGAAGCGTTTACGCGCCGCATCGCGACCGTCGTCAGCTCCGTGCCGGACGCGACGAGCGAGCGCTCCAGCACGTCGAGGCTGGGCGCGCCGCCGGTGCCCATGATGAGGCGGGACGTGAGGGACGTACCGCCGATGAGGAACGGGTCGTCGGCCATGGGTCAGCCTCCTTGGACGGCGGTGAGGACCTCGACGCGGTCTCCCTCGGAGAGGGATGTGTTCGGCCACTGCGCGCGCGGGACGACGGTTTCGTTGAGCGCGGCGGCGACCCCGGAGGGCGCCGCGGTGAGGGTGGCGACCAGCGTGTCGAGGGCGGTGCCGGCGGCGATCTCCTGTCGCTCACCGTTGACGAAGACGTTCATACGGGCTGCTCCGTGCGGGCCGTACTGAAGCGCTTGGGCGTGAACGGGCGGGCCTCCTCCGGGAGTTCGCCGGTGGTCAGCAGGTGAGCCATGGCGTCGCCCGTGACGGGGGTGAGCAGGACGCCGTTGCGGTAGTGACCGGTGGCCAGGAGCAGGCCGTCCAGTTCCGTCGGGCCGAGCAGGGGCGCGTTGTCGGGGGAGCCGGGGCGCAGTCCCGCGCGGGTCTCGGTGAGCGGGAGTTCGGTGATGCCGGGGATCAGTTCGTGGGCGTCGCGCAGCAGTTCGTACACGCCGCCCGCGGTCACCGTCGTGTCCCAGCCCTGTTCCTCGCTGGTCGCGCCGACGACCAGTTCGCCGTTCTCGCGTGGCACCAGGTACACATGGCTGCCCCGGACGACGGCACGCACGGTGCGGCTAAGGAACGGCGCGTACCGCTTCGGCACGGTCAGCCGCAGCACCTGGCCCTTCACCGGCCGTACGGGCGGCAGCACGGCGTCGGGAACGCCCGCGAGCCGCCCGCTGAGGCTGCCCGCGGCGAGGACGACCCGGTCCGCGGTCAGTTCGGTGCCCTCGGTGGTGACGACTCCGGCGGCCCGGTCACCTGCGACGCTGAGCCGCTCCGCCCAGACCCGGTGGAAGACCACCCCGGCCCGCTCGCACGCCGTGACCAGCGCCTTGGCGAGCCGCCGCGGATCGATCTGGTGATCGCCGTCGACTCTGAGCCCCCCGCGCACGCCCGGCGCGAGCATCGGCTCCAGGCGCCGGCACTCGCGCCCGCTCAGCCACTCCGACTCCAGGCCCGACCGGGCTTGCAGGGCGTGCAGTTCGCGCAGATGGGCGCGGTCGTCGGCGTCCAGCGCGACGGCGAGCGCGCCGCACCGGCGGTAGCCGAGGTCCACGCCCGTCGCCTCGGTGAGCTCGGTGGCGAACTCCGGGTAGCGCCGGGCGGAGGCCAGGTTCAGGCCGAGCAGGGTCTGCTCGCCGTAGTGGAGTTCGGTGACGGGGGCCAGCATCCCGGCGGCCACCTGGGCCGCTCCGCCGCCGGGTTCGGGGTCCACGAGTGCGGTGGCGAATCCGCGTTGTGCGGCCCGCCAGGCGGTCACCAGGCCGATGACTCCGCCCCCGACGACCAGGACGTCGGATGTGCTTGACGACGCGTGCGATGCGATTGATGTACGCGACATGGGCGTCCAGCCCCTCCCTTCGCCGGCATGACCCGGATCAGGTTCGTACGGTCGGAGGCCGTCCCAGCCTCCCTCTCAGCCCGGTGCGTCCGGACTCCCGCGAGTGCTCTACGTTGGCCACCCTAACTCTTCGTGTCACACCTCAGTAAGGGAGCCGTACGGCATGGCCCGCTCGCTCAATGGTCTCGTCCTAGCCCCGGTCGAGGACCAGGCCCCAGGCCAGGTGGGCACGCGCACCCGCTTCACGTACCACGAGAAGGACGGGGAGATCTGGGCCGAGTACTCGGGCGGCGACGTCGTACGCGGCCACCTCGTGGGTACGCGTGAGGGTGACCGCCTCGACTTCCGGTACGTGCAGCTGAAGCGGGACGGGAGCACCTCCTCGGGGCACTGTGTGTCCCGGGTGGTCGAGCTGGCCGACGGGCGGCTGCGCCTGGAGGAGACCTGGGAGTGGGAGTCGCAGGCGGGCAGCGGGACGAGCGTGGTGGAGCAGCTCGCCGACGACCGCTGACGGCGGTGCGGGACGATCGATGGTTGTGCAACACGTCACTGATCGCACCCGCTGACTGACAAAACGTCAGTGTCTATGGTGATCCGGTGGACGAGCAGACGCGGGAACGGAGCCGGCCGGCGCGACGACGTGTCGTGATCGTCGGCGCGGGCATGGCCGGCGTGCAGACCGCGGTCGTCCTGCGGGAACAGAGCTTCACCGGCACCGTGACGCTGATCGGCGCGGAGCCGCATCAGCCGTACGACCGCCCGCCGCTCTCCAAGGCCGTCCTGCTCGGCAAGGCCGAGGACTCCGCCTTCGACGTCGACTTCGAGGCGCTGGGCGTCGAGTTGCGCCTGGGACTCGAGGTGACCGGCGTACGCCCCCTCGATCACGAACTCGACACGGCCACGGGGCCCGTTCCGTACGACGTCCTGGTCGTCGCCACAGGCGCGGAACCGATGCGGCTGCCGGGCGCGGAGGGCGTACCGGGCGTGCATCTGCTGCGCACCCTGGACGACGCCGAGCGGCTGCGGCCCGTACTCGCCCGCCAGCACGACATCGTGGTCGTCGGCGCGGGCTGGATCGGTGCCGAGTTCGCCACGGCGGCGCGGGAGGCCGGGTGCGCGGTGACCGTCGTCGAGGCCGCCGGCCGGCCGCTCGCCGGAGCGCTGCCCGCCGAGGTGGCCGCCCCCATGGCCGCCTGGTATGCGGACAGCGGCGCCTCGTTGCGCACCCACGCGCGCGTGGAGCGCATCGAACCCGGCGTGGTGGTGCTGGACGACGGCTCACGGCTGCCCGCGGGGGCCGTCGTCGTGGGCATCGGGGCGCGGCCCGCCACCGCCTGGCTGACCGGGTCGGGAATCGAGCTCGGCGCCCAGCGCGAGGTGGTCGCGGACGACCACCTGCGTACCTCTGTCCCGGACGTGTACGCGGTCGGCGACTGCGCCTCCTTCCCTTCACGAAGGTATGGCGAGCGTCTTCTGGTCCACCACTGGGACAACGCCCTCCAGGGGCCCCGTACGGTCGCGGCGAACATCATCGGTGAGACGCCCGCCGCGTACGACCCCGTGCCGTACTTCTGGTCCGAGCAGTTCGGCCGCTTCGTCCAGTACGCGGGTCACCACGCGCGCGCGGACGCCACGATCTGGCGCGGCGACCCGACGGGCCCGGCCTGGTCGGTGTGCTGGCTCCGGGAGAGCCGGCTGGTCGCCGTGCTCGCGGTAGGAAGGCCCCGGGACCTGGCGCAGGGACGCAAGCTGATCGAGGCCGGCGCCCCGATGAATCCGGACCTGCTGTCGGACCCGTCCCGGCCCCTGAAATCGGCCACTGCGTAGGTTGCCGGGGTCCGGCGAACGGCCCAGGCGGGGCGGCCACGACTTCCGACTGTCAGTCCGGGATGGCACGCTTGATCCCGTGACCGAGATTGACGCAAAAATCGATGCTCTCGTCCCCGCCTGGCTCACCCTCCCCGACATCGCCGAACAGCTCGGCGTCGAGGTGACCCGTGTGCGGCAGCTGGTCAAGGAGGGCCAGCTCATCGCCGTACGCCGTGGTGAGAACCGAGCGCTGCACGTCCCCGCCGCCTTCATCGACGGGGACAAGGTCGTCAAGGGCCTGTCCGGCACCCTGACGCTCCTGAGGGACGACGGCTTCTCCGACGAAGAGATGCTGGAGTGGCTCTTCACCCCCGACCCGAGCCTGCCCGGCACCCCCGCGCAGGCCCTCAGCGAAAACCGCGGTACGGAGGTGAAGCGCCGAGCCCAGGCGCTCGCCGTCTGACCTGAACACACCGTCCCGGCGTACGGGTCGTGCCCCGCACGGCAGGGTCCGTACGCCACCGACAACGGGGGATTTCCGCATGCCCGAAGCCACCGCACGCGCACAGCTCGCCGACGCCCGGGTCTACCTCTGCACGGACGCCCGGAAGCGCCAGGGCGACCTCGCCGAGTTCCTGGACGCGGTCCTCGCGGGCGGTGTCGACATAGTGCAGCTGCGCGACAAGGGCATGGAGGCCGCCGAGGAGCTGGAGCACCTCCGGGTGTTCGCCGACGCCTGCGCGCGGCACGGCAGGCTGCTCGCTGTGAACGACCGCGCCGATGTCGCCCACACGGCAGGCGCCGACGTGCTGCACCTGGGCCAGGGTGACCTGCCCGTCCCCGCCGCCCGCGCGATCCTCGGCGACGAGATCCTGATCGGCCGCTCCACGCACGCCGAGCCGGAGGCGGCAGCCGCCGCGGTCCAGGACGGCGTGGACTACTTCTGTACGGGCCCCTGCTGGCCTACGCCCACCAAGCCGGGCCGCCATGCGCCTGGCCTGGACCTCGTCCGGTACACGGCCGCGCTCGGCACCGACCGTCCCTGGTTCGCCATCGGCGGCATCGACCTCGGCAACCTCGACGAGGTGCTCGAAGCGGGCGCCCGCCGCGTCGTCGTCGTACGGGCGATCACGGAGGCCGACGATCCGGGCGCGGCGGCCCGGGAGTTCGCGAAACGATTGCGTCACGGTTAGTCGTCCGGGGCATGGACAATTGGCCGACAAACCGGGCAACTTTCATCGTCTGGTTGGGGGACCGCCAGCCCCTGACTAACCTGCGGGTATGGCCCTAGGATCTGCGTCCACCAGGACTGACCGCGCACGCACTGTGCGTGACATGCTCGCCACCGGCAAGACGACGTACTCGTTCGAGTTCTCGGCGCCGAAGACCCCGAAGGGCGAGCGGAACCTGTGGAACGCGCTCCGCCGGGTCGAGGCCGTCGCTCCGGACTTCGTGTCGGTGACGTACGGCGCGGGCGGCTCGACCCGCGCCGGCACGGTGAAGGAGACCGAGCAGATCGTCGCGGACACGACGCTCACCCCGGTCGCCCACCTCACCGCGGTCAACCACTCCATCGCCGAACTGCGCAACATCATCGGCCAGTACGCGGACGCCGGGATCCGCAACATGCTCGCCGTGCGCGGCGACCCGCCCGGCGACCCCATGGGCGACTGGATCCCGCATCCCCGGGGCCTGACCTACGCAGCCGAACTCGTCCGACTCATCAAGGAGTCGGGCGACTTCTGCGTGGGCGTCGCGGCCTTCCCCGAGATGCATCCGCGCTCCGCCGACTGGGACATGGACGTCGCGCACTTTGTCAACAAATGCCGGGCCGGCGCCGACTACGCGATCACGCAGATGTTCTTCCATCCCGAGTCGTACCTGCGGCTACGTGACCGAGTCGACGCGGCCGGCTGCGAGACCCCGGTCATCCCCGAGGTCATGCCCGTGACCAGCGTGAAGATGCTGGAGCGGCTCCCGAAGCTCAGCAACGCCTCGTTCCCGGACGTCCTGAAAGAGCGGATCCTCAACTCCAAGGACGATCCGGCGGCTGTACGCTCCATTGGAATCGAGTTCGCTACGGAGTTCTGCGCGAGGCTGCTGGCCGAGGGAGTCCCCGGACTGCACTTCATCACGTTGAACAACTCCACCGCGACGCTGGAAATCTACGAGAATCTGGGACTGCACCACCCGCAGCAGGCCTAGACCGGACGCATCCTCGTACGACACACTGCGTAACGGCCACTGGGAGAGGGGCGTACATGGGCTGGACGGTCCTCTACATCGCGTTCGGCATTGTCGCGCTGTGGCTGCTCGGCGAGGTGCTGCTGCAGTACAAGGCACGGCTGCGCTGGCGGCTGCTGGCCTTCGCGGGCTTCCTCGGCGTGGTGCTCGGCGTACTCATCCCGTCCGTGCCGGTCATCGGCCTGGGCGCCGCCGCCTTCGCGGTCGGGCAGACGTACGTCACGCTGTCGTTCCGCCGCGGCTTCGCGGCCGGCTGGGCCGTCGCCGGCCGCCCGGGCGCCAGCAAGCGCCGCCGCGGCGAGCCGGACCGCGATCCGACGCTCGAGGTCTCCGACCTTCAGGCGGCGGACAACGGAATGCGCCCGCGGGACAACTTCGGCCAGGGCGACGACCTTTACGGGCGCGATGACTCCGTCTTCGGGCAGCGGTCCGACTTCGGACAGTCCGTCGAGACGGCGGCCGAGTCCACCGCCGTCTACGAGCCGCAGCCCCTGCCCGACGACACGGGCAACTACGGCGTCTACAGCGACAGCGCCTACGCCGCGGCCACCGACCCGTCCTACGCCGCGTCCGCCCAGTCCCCGGACACCGGCCAGAACTACGGGTACGACGGCTATTCCGGCTACGACCAGCAGCAGTACGGCCACGACACAGGCCAGCAGCAGTACGCCGCCTACTCCGACCCGTACCTCGGCACGCAGTCGTACGAGGGCGCCTCGTACGACTCCTCCTACGACGCCTCGCAGCAGCAGTACGGGCAGCAGGGCTACGCCCAGGACCAGTACGCAGGCGGGGGCGGGGGCTACGGCGGCGAGACCCCGCCGGGCGGCGTCTGGGTACCGCAGCAGCGCTCCGACGATGCGTACGGCGGCGAACTCCCGCCGGAGCAGCAGCAGTATCCGTACGAGGGCAACGGGAATGGGAACGGGAACGGCAGCGGCAGCGGGTACGACGAGCAGTACCGGTTCTGACAACCCGTACTGACAACCAACCGGGTCGGGCCTTATTGCGAGCCTTTGAAGTCCGGTCCCTCCACGATCAGTCCCGCGACCAGCGCTCCCGACATGCCCGCGTGCGGCAGTCCACCGCCGGGGTGTGCCCAGCCGCCGACCGTGAACAGACCCGGAAGACGAGTGCTGTTGGACGGATGCAGCAGACGTCCGCCTGCGGCGGCCAGCGCCGGTGCCGGAACCGCGCCGCCGTCCGCGCCCGTCGCCTCCGCGACGTCCGCCGGGGTGCGGACCTCGTGCCAGAGGAGGCGGTCGCGCAGGCCTGGTATCGCGCGCTCGGCGGTGGTGAGAACGCCTTTGACGTCATCCTCGGTCGGCTCCAGGCCTGACGGCACCGTGACGCTCAGTGTGACCGCTTCGTGGTCGTCGTCCGGCACCAGCGCGGGATCGCCGGGGCGCAGCACGGTCAGGGTGGGCGCGGCCGGGAGCCCAGGGCCCGCAGGAGCCGTACGGCCGGGTCGGTCGCCGAACAACGAGTGCAGCTCCGCCTCGCGATCCGCCGCGTGCACCACCGTCCGATGAGCCACCCCCTCCGGCCGCCCGCCGCGCAGCGCCAGGTGAACCGTCAGGCGGCTCGGCAGCCCCCGCTGAGGCGGCACTTCGCCTTCACCGTGCAGCGCGATCCCGGAGGCCAGCCGGTCCAGCACTCCGGGCGCCACGCCCGCGACCACGAAGTCCGCCTCTTCGAGGGTGCCGTCGGCCAGCTCCAGGCCCGCCGCCCGGCCGTCCTTCTCGACGATCCGCTCGACGGCCGTATCGAAGTGGAACTCGACCCGCCGAGCCAGGCACCGCTCGTACGCCGCCCGCGCCAACTCCCGTATCCCACCGCGCACATACCAGGTGCCGAAGGCGTGCTCCATGTACGGCAGCACGGTCGCGGCGGCCGGAGCGACGCGCGGGTCGAGGCCGTACGCGAGGGCGTGGCTCTCCAAGAGGGCCGCGAGCCGCGGGTCACCCAACTCCCAGGCACCGACCTCCGCGAGCGTCGTCGCCGTCCGGGTGCGCAGCAGACGCCGCTGCTTGACGGGCGGATAGGGCTCACGCTCGGCGAGAACCCGCCAGTTGGGCCACAGGGGCTCTTCGAGCAGCGGTCGGCGCGTACGGTCCCAGGCCTCGCGTGCCCGCACCAGGAGATCGCCCCACCGCTCTCCCGCGCCCGCACCGAGGGCCGCTTCCAGGGCCGAGACGACTCCCGCGCGCGAGGCGTTCGGCAGCGAGACCTCCGTGCCGTCCGCGAAGACGTGGCGCGAGGCCGGGGCCACCTGGACCAGGTCGACGCACTTCTCCAGGGGCTCCTTGCCGGTCTTGACGAACAGATCGCGGTAGACCGCGGGCAGCGGCAGCAGCCCCGGGCCCGTGTCGAAGACGAAGCCGTCGCGCTCGACGACGCCCACCGATCCGCCGTACGTCGCCGCGCGCTCGTACACCACCACCCGGTGGCCCGCGACGGCCAGCCGGGCGGCGGCCGCCAGCGCGCCCATCCCGGCGCCGATCACCGCAATTCGTGCCATGCCAGGGACTGTATCGGCCACCACTGACAATCCGGCCGCCACGGTCGGACTGCCACCGCCTCGCAGGTGGCGGTCCCCGATTCCCGTCGGGGGAGTACCCGGGGAGTAGCGGCGCGGACGCGATCGTAACCAGTCGGCAACGGTGCGTCCTGGGTGTGAGTGCGCAGGTCTGAGTATCCGTACCTAGTAAGTGAGTTGAGTACGCGCGCGGATGGGGCACGACCTGCGCGAACGAAAGAGTGGGGGCACGGAAAGGGGCGCGGCTCCGGTACCGCCGACACGGGGCGGCGGAACGGTGCAGCGCCCTTGGCCGCTCCTTCCGCCGAGAAGTCGGCGGGAGCGAGGCACGGGGGACCGGGGGAGACCGAACGGGGGGAAGCAACGGGGGACTACGGGGGAGCAAGAAGGGGCGCCGGTCCGGCGTGGCCCGCGGGGGACGCGGCCACCTCGGGCCGGCGCTCTCTTTTCGGCCCCTGTGCACTTCAGCGGTTGCCGCTCACCCGCCCCTGAAGCAGCCTCGACAGCGCCGCGTGGACGTCGTCCAGGGAGCGCTCCGGCTGGAAGGCCTGCCAGTCCAGGGCAGCCACCAGCACCATGCCCACCAGGGCCGCCGCCGTCAGGGGAATGTCGATCTCCTCGCTCAGCTCGCCGTTCGCGATGCCGTCGCGCAGAACTCCCTCGACCACCGCGACGGCCTCCTGCCTGACCACCATCAGGGTGGACTGCCAGGCCCGGTTCGTACGCCACAACTCCGCCACGTACAGCTGGGTGAAGGCCGGATAGCGATCGATGAAGACGAGCCCCGCCCGGATCATCGCGTCCAGCGCGTCGACCTTGCTGCCGCCGTCCTGAGCGGTTTTCTCGGCCGCCTCCCGGAGGGAGGTGGTGAGGAGTCGCACACCGTGCCGGAGCAGCTCTTCGAAGAGGACGGATTTGCTCGCGAAGTTGTAGTAGACGGTGCCCTTCGCGACCCCGGCGCGCTCGGCGATCTCGTCCACGGTGGTGGCCGAGAAGCCCTGCTCCGCGATGAGCGTCACGGCCGCCTCGTAGAGCTTCTGCCGGGTCAGTTGTCTCCGGCTGCTGCCGCTGTCCACGGCCCTGCTGCTTTCCATGGCCCTGATTGTCACAGGCTCAGCTCCGGGTGCAGCCGGTCCAGGGTCCACACCTGCTTGCGGCGCGCGGCAACGGCGGTGAGCGCGAGGGCGCCCGCGGTGAACGCCGTGAGGACCACGCATGCCTGCCAGACCGGGCCGAGGCCGCCGCCCGTGATGAGCCTCCTGAGGGCGTCGACGACGTAAGTCATCGGCAAGAAGGGGTGGATCGCGTTGAAGAAGGCCGGACTGGTCTGCACGGGGTACGTGCCGCCTGCCGACGTCAGTTGCAGCATCAGGAAGGCGAGGACGAGGATCCGGCCCGCTGCTCCGAAGCGCGCGTTCAGCCACTGCACGATCGCCGCGAAGCACGCCGTCACCAGGCAGAGGAACCCCACCGTCCCGGCGGCCTGTGCCATCTGCAGGCCGAGCCCCCAGTGCAGTACGGCCATCAGCGTGGCCGTCTGGAGCACGCCCAGGGCGGCCACCGGCAGCCAGCCCGCGAGCGCGATGCGCCAGGCGGAGGCGCCCGTCGCGAGAGCGCGCCGGTTGAGCGGCTGGATCACCATGTAGGCCACCATCGCGCCCACCCACAAGGAGAGCGGGATGAAGTACGGGGCGAAACCGGTGCCGTAATTGGGTGCCTTGTGCAGGTCCTTCGAAGCGAGCCGCACCGGGTCCGCCATCACTTCGGTGCGTTGGTCGCGGTCCTTCTTGTCGTAGTCGGGGATCTTTCCGGCGCCGTCGTGCAGTCCGCCGGCGAGCTTCCCGGAGCCGTCGACGAGCTTGAACATGCCTCCTTCGAGGTCGATCGCCCCCGTCTTGAGGGCACCGATGCCGGTGTCGAGGTCGGCAGCGCCGGTCTTGGCCGTGCCGAGCCCGGTGTGCAGGGTCTTCGCCCCCTTGGCGACCTGTCCGGCTCCCTTGTCGAGTTCGTTGATCTTGGAGACGGCGGTGGCGAGGTCCTCGGAGAGGTGCGGCGAGCGGTCGGCAAGTGCCTGGGCCTGCTTCTGGAGGGTGGCCAGGTGCTGGTCCAGCGCGTCCAGATCGCCGTCCTGACCGGCCACCAGCGTGTTGACGTCGTCGGCGACCTTCGCCACGTCCGCGGCCGCGTCCTTCGCCTCCTTCAGCTGCGGGCAGGCGGCGTCGGGCAGCGGCGCGGTCTCGCAGCGCGCCTTGTAGACGTCGTTCAGCGTGTCGGAGGCCGTGCGGGCCGACTTGGCGGCGGTCGGGGCGGTCTTCGCCAGTGTGTCGAGGTTGCGGCGGATGGCCGCGGCGGAGTCCGCGACGAGCTGTGCCGTGTCGCCGATCTCCTTCTCGTTGCCCTTCAGGAAGGGGCCCACCTTGTCCGCGACGCCGTTGACCCTGTCGGCCAACGCCCGTGTCCCCTCCGAGACCTGCCGCGAGCCCCTCTCCAGGTCGCCCGCGCCCTTGTCGAGCTTCTTCAGGCCCGTGGAGAGCTTGCCGCTGCCCTTCTTGGCGTCCTTCAGACCGTCGGCGAGATCCTTCGAGCCCTTCTTGGCCTTCCCGATCCCGCCCTTCAGCTGATCGGCTCCCTTGGCGGCCTTCACGGTCTGACCGTGGATGTCCGAGAACGAGATGAAGATCCTGTCGAGGAACGACCGCGACGTCTTCGTGGACGCCGCCGTCCGCACCTCGCCGAAGACCGTCCTGGAGACCTGCCCGACGATGTAGTTGTTCGCGTCGTTCGTACGCACCTGGAGGGCGCCCGTCTCCGGGGAGTCGCCCGAACTGGAGGCGATCCGCTCACTGAAGTCGGAGGGCATCGTCAGCGACAGGTAGTACGTGCCGTTCTCGACGCCCTTGCGCGCCTCGGCGGCGCTGACCTCATGCCACTCGAAGGTGTCGCTCTTGTGCAAGCCCCTGGTGATGTCGTCGCCCGCCGCGATCTTCCCGCCGTCCGCCGTCACCCCCTTGTCGTCGTTCACGAGAGCCACGGGGATGCGGTCGAGACGGCCGTACGGGTCCCAGAACGACCACAGGTACAGGGCGCCGTACAGCAGCGGCAGCAACAGGAGCGCGGCCATGGCCGCGCGCGGGAGCCTCCCCCTGCCGAACCGCCTGAGCTCAAGCGCGGCCAGCTTCGGCGAGCGCATCCGCCGCCTCCTTGTCTTCTTCGACGTCTTCTTCGGCTTCCTCGTGGGTGGGCTCGTCGGCGGACCCGGCGGACACCGCGACGGCATCCTCGGGTGCTTCCCTGCACACCGCGAGCACGGTCGTCCCCGCCTCGGTGAGCGAGCGCAACAGCGCCCAGACCTCGGCCCGTTCGGGCTCCGAGAGCTTCAGGTCGGTGTCGTCGACGCCGAGGAGCCGCGGACGGCCGATCAGGGCCAGCGCCACGGAGAGCCGCAGCGCCTCGACCCGCTCCAGGTCGCGTACGGCAGTCCGGGAGCCCTTGGGCAGCGCCTCCCGGTCCAGCCCGGCGGCGCTCAGCGCGGCGTCGATCCGCAGCCGAGCCTCCGCCGCCCGCTCGCTGCGGGGCCGCAGCAGCCCCCGCACCGAACCGCCGAACCGCCGCTGGAGCAGTGCCCGTTCGCGCAGGTGCTCGCCGACGGTCAGGGCGGGGTCGAGGTCGGTGACCCCGGGCACATGGGCGAGCGCGCTGATCCGGCGGACGGCCGCCATCTGCTTCGGCAGGCGGAACGGTCCGACCGTCGTGTGCCCCTCGGTGGGCTTCATGCGTCCGGTGAGCGCGAGCAGCAGGCATGTACGCCCCGAGCCCGACGGCCCCGCGATCGCGATCAGTGAACCGGGCTCCGCGTCGAGGCCCACCCCGCGGAACGCCCAGCCGCGAGGGCCCCTGAGCCCGAAGTCCTCAGCCGTGACGCGGAGACCACGCGGTCCGTCCACAACTTCCCCCACCACTTCCCCCAACCCACGAGGAATTAAACTGACTGGTCAGTGCAAAATCTAACCCGAACGCTCGATCGAAGCAAAACCCCAGGTCAGAACGCATTGTCAGTGGCATACCTCACGATGGGCACATACGGCCACTGCGCCGTCACACAGACGACAGGAGGTTCGTCATGGCCAGCTATCACGCAGCCGCCGCCCGCCGGCGCCGCGCCACCGGCCCTGCCCCCTCACTGACCGGACCGGCGAGCGACGTACACCCCGTGCTCCGCCGGGCCACGGCCCCGCCCGCCGCCCTCGACCTGCTCGCCCAGGCCCGCGCCGGACTCGACGAGGCGGCCCTGCTGGAAACGCCCAACGAGCGCTACGCGACGGCCCATCTCGCGGCCCTGCGCACCGCCGCCGCGGTGCTCGCCGCCCGGGGCCGCCCGGAGTCCACCCCGAGGCGCCGGGCGAAGATCCGGAGTGCTTGGGAAGTGCTCCCCGAGATCGCGCCCGAACTCGCCGAGTGGAGCGCGCTGTTCGCCTCCGGCGCCCGCCGCCGTGCCCGCGCGGAGGCAGGCATACAGGGCGCGGCCAGCAGCCGCGACGCCGACGACCTGCTGCGCGACGTGGCCATGTTCCTGCGCCTCGTCGAGCGCATGCTCGTCCTGCAGCCCGTCCTGCCCCAGCCACAGCAGGACGTCGACCAGGAGGAGCCAGACGTACCGGAGGTACCGGATGCGGGATGAACGGTGCGGGAGACCGATGAGCGAGGCCGCGTCTGCCCGGAGCCGGCGAGGTACGGTCGTCCGCCGCGCGAGACGGAGGGCCGGGGACGGGGCCGGAGGCAATAGGGTTGGCAGCGCCTGCGCCTTCCCCTGGCCGCACAGGTCCGGGGAAGGCATCCCGATCGCTCCGCCATAGCCGAGGCGGCGCCGCGCCGAGGAGTCAACTGCCGTGTCGGACCCGTCGCGCCCCCGCGCTTCTCTCCGTACCGCCGTGGTCTGGGACGTCCTGAAGGACGCCCTCGACCGCCGGGTCAAGGCCACCGGCCGGGAGTCGCTCGACGTGCTCGACACGGGAGGCGGCAGCGGCAGGTTCGCGGTGCCCGCCGCCCGACTCGGCCACCGCGTCACCGTCGTGGACCCCAGCCCGAACGCGCTGTTCGCGCTGGAGCGCCGGGCCGCCGAGGCCGATGTCGCCGACCGGGTCCAGGGCGTCCAGGGCGACGCCCACGGCCTCTTCGACGTCGTAGAGCGCGGCGGCTACGACGTGGTGCTGTGCCACGGCGTGCTCGAGTACATGGACGACCCCGCCGAGGGCGTCGCCAACGCCGTGGCCGCGCTGCGCCCCGAGGGAGTCCTCAGCCTGCTCGCCTCGGGCCTCGGCGGCGCGGTGCTCGCGCGCGCCCTCGCCGGGCACTTCACCGAGGCCCGGCAAGCACTCAGCGACCCGGACGGCCGCTGGGGCGAGGGCGATCCCGTTCCTCGGCGCTTCACCGCCGAACAGCTCACCGCTCTCGTCGAGGGCGCCGGTCTGCGCGTCGGCGCCGTGCACGGCGTACGGGTCTTCGCGGACCTCGTCCCCGGAGTCCTCGTGGACACCGAGCCGGGAGCCCTGGACGCCCTGCTCAAGCTGGAGGCCGCGGCGGCTGAGCTGCCAGCCTTCCACTCCGTGGCGACCCAGCTCCACGTGCTCGGCGAGACCAGGGAAGCCGCCGAGGCCTGAGCCGGCTCCCGTGCCCCCGTCGCTGATCAGGAGCTCGGCGGCAGATGGAGTACGCCACAGCGCCCCCGATCGCGCGCTCGGAGCCGTATGATCGGAGGAGACCGTCCGGCATGACGGGCCGGTCGCTGGGGAATGCACGCTTCAGTGAACCGGAGTGCCATGGCGGAATCCGGTTGGCTAATTGGCGTAGAGGGGCGGGTTTCACGGGGGCGATTCCCTGCCTATCCTGAAGGGGACCCCCGGTCGCCCCGGCGACTGCACGATGAGGAGGACTCCGTGCCGCTCTCGGAGCACGAGCAGCGAATGCTCGAGCAGATGGAGCGAGCGCTGTACGCCGAAGATCCCAAGTTCGCGACAGCGCTTGAGGGAAGCGGGCTGCGTACGTACACCCGGAAACGGGTTTACCAGGCGGTCGTTGGCTTCCTGGTTGGTATCGCGCTCCTCATGGCCGGAATGGTCGCACAGCAGATTTGGGTCAGCGTGGTGGGATTCCTCGTCATGCTGGGCTGCGCGGTGCTCGCCGTCACCGGTTGGCGCAAAGCCCCCAAGCCGGGCGAGCAGCCCGCCGCGGGTGCCGGTGCGCCGGGCGCTCCGCAAGCCCGCCGTCAGGGCCGGCAGCGGCGCTCCATGATGGACCGCATCGAAGAGCGCTGGCAGCGGCGCCGCGACGAACAAGGCCATTAGCCCCCGGGCGGAGAGCCAACACAGCGCGAAAGGGGCGGCCACCCGCGGGTGGCCGCCCCTTTCGGCATGCCTGCGAACGCCCCGGCGTAGCCCCGGAGTTGCTGCCCGACTGAGCTTCGCGTACGCGAGGTCTCCCACCGGCCCTCGCTCACGAGGCGTACGGCACCACACCTCACCGGCATACGGCA
Organism: Streptomyces flaveus; assembly: GCF_014647675.1. Taxonomy (GTDB): domain Bacteria; phylum Actinomycetota; class Actinomycetes; order Streptomycetales; family Streptomycetaceae; genus Streptomyces; species Streptomyces flaveus. The sequence goes on from NZ_BMPQ01000003.1 coordinate 380,179, forward strand.
CCGGCATACGGCGCCACGCCGCATCGGTGTTCGGCACCGAGCCGCGCTGAAGCTGGGCACGGCCCGGTCCGAGTGGCCCGTCGAATCCCCCGACACCGCACCCCGCCGAAACGACCGAGGGCGCCCACCCGAGACCGGGTGGGCGCCCCCTCTGCAAGGGCCAGGCCCCCTCAGCCGCTGCCCTGCCCGGCCGACGGTCGCCGGACCAGCGTCGTCCAGCGAGCCACCACCCGGGACTTGAGTACTCGGGACTTGAGCGACGCCCAGCTCTCCGAGGCCGCCCACACCACCCGTACAGCCGAGCGGGGCGCCAGCAGTGCCCTCAGGCGGGTGCCGCTGCTGACCGTGGCACGCAGGCCGTCGGTCATCCTGCGGACGTCGTCGGCCAGACCCGGTGTGGGCCGGGGCCGCGGCGCATACAGGACCTGCTCCACGGCGTCCGCGATCCGGTGCACGGATGTCGCGGTCGCCGGGTCGAGGTGCCCGAGCCGGACGATCCGGGCCGCCGCCTTGCGGGGCGTCTGGGACTCATCCGGCGCGATACCGAAGTCCCAGGCCGTATCGGTCACTTCATGCCACGCCGCCAGTGTGTGAGCCGCCGCGTCCGCCTCGGTGCGGCCATGCGTGCCGAGCCGTACGGACCGTACTCTCGCCCGCCACATCATCGGCAGCAGTGGTATCGCGAGCACGGCGAGACCGCCCAGAACCCACAGCAGGATCTGCGGCCACGGCGGACCGTCGTCCGTCGCCGTGATCGCCGCCTCGGGAGACTCGCTGCCGCACGGCTCCTGCAGCCTCCGCTGCTCCGCCGTGCAGCTCTCGCTGGTCGACGGGGCGGCCGAGGAGGGCCGAGGCGCGACCTCCTGCGAAGTGCCCGGCTCGGGGAGGGTGGTGCCCGGCGTGGTCGTCCGGGTGTACTCCGGAACCGTGCCGCGGTTCGGCGTCGGCTCGAAGCGGGTCCAGCCCACGCCCTCGAAGTACAGCTCGGGCCAGGCGTGCGCGTCCCGCAGGCCCACGGACATCGTGCCGTCCGACTGGGGCGAGCCGGGTGTGAAGCCGACCGCGACGCGGGCCGGTATGCCCAGCGTGCGGGCCATCGAGGCCATCGCGAAGGAGAAGTGGACGCAGAAGCCCTCCTTGTCCCTCAGGAAGCGCTCGATCGCCTGCGAACCACTGCCGACCTGCACCTCCGTGTCGTACACGAAGCCGCCCTCCAGGGCGAACCAGTCCTGGAGCTTCACCGCGCGCTCGTAGTCGTTGCTCGCGCCCGCCGTGACCTGCCGTGCCGTGTCGTAGACCATCGGGGGCAGCGATTCCGGCACATCGGTGAACTCGCGCCGCAGCCACCCGGGTGGCTCCTGCGCATCGGCGAGCTGCTTGGCGGTCGGCTGCACGATCAGGCTCTTGACGGAGTACTCAAGGCCGCGCGTGGTCTGGCCGTGGTCGCCGACGAGCGTGCGCCCGACGGGCTCATACCGCCACTTGCCGCTGATGTCCACCTGGCTGGCCGGGTAGGGCATGGGCAGCCAGTCCTGCGCGTACCAGTCCGCCGCCGCGATATTCGTCTCGACCTCGGTGCGTTGGACCTCGTCCCCGAGACCGGGTGGTGTCTGGAAGGTCTCCGGTACATCCGTGATGCTGCGCTTGGAGGGCTTCCACGCCGTGCCGTCGAACTCGTCGAGCGAGACGATCCGCAGATAGAGGTCCTGCGTCTCCTCGGAGTTGGTCTTGTACGACATGACCTGGCGGTCCTCGTCCACGTTCAGACTGTCGCGGAGCGAGACCAGCGGGTTCACCGCGGAGATCGTGCCGCCGCCTCCGGAGCCCGAGCCGACACCTGTCCCCGTACCGTCCAGCAGGCCGCCGTCGAGGGACGGCAGACCGAGCGGCACCACCAGGGCTATGCCGAGGGCGACGGCACCGATGCGCCGGCCCGTGCGGATCGGCGCGACCGCGCCCGGCGACGGGTCGGGGCCCGGCATGCGGGGTGCGCCGCCGAAGACGCGGCCCCACTGCGAGAGCCGGTCGCGGCCCTCGGCCAGCAGCAGTAGCAGATAACCGGCGGCCGCCAGCAGGAACCACAGCCATCCGGCGCCGCCGTCCGAGAGCCCGGCGGCGACCGAGTACAGCGCGAGCAGCGGCAGCCCGGCCGGGGCAGCGCTGCGCAGCGTCACCGCGAGCGCGTCCACCGCCAGCCCGATCACCAGGACACCGCCGACCATCATCAGCCGGATGCCGTCGGACAGCGGCGCCGGGATCGCATACCGCCCGACGTCCTCCCCGCCCGTCTGCAGCAGCACCCCGAAGTGCTGGAACACCTCCGGGCCCGGGATGATCCCGAAGATGGCCTGCTCACGGGCGAACATCAGCGTCAGCAGTATCAGGCTCACCAGGGCCTGCGCCGTGATCGTCAGCGGCCGGGCCAGCGGAACCCGCCGGGCCGCCGCGCCCACACCGGTCTGCACAGCGAGCAGGAACGCCGCCTGCAGCAGCCAGGTCGCCGGGGTGACCAGCGGCAGCAGCGCGCTCGCCGCCATCAGTGTCGCCGCCGCGGCGCACAGCGCCAGTCGCGCGCGCCCGCTCATGAGCCACCGCCTCCCGCCGTACTACCCGTCGGCGTGACCTGATTGCGCTGCTGGTCCGCCTCCCGCCACAGATCGGTGAGGTCCGCACCCGGCGGCGCGGTCACAGCGGTCCAGCCCGCCTCCCGCAGCATCCGAAGCCGCTCCTCGCTGTCCTCGTGGGCTTCGCCCTGCACCCACGATTCACTGTCCAGCAGGAAGGCGACCGCCCCGCCGCTGCGCTGCCGCATCTTGGCGAGCACCGTCGCCTGCTCCTCGTCGAGGTCGCCGAGAAAAGCCACCAGAAGCCCTTCGTTCCCCCCGCGCAGCACGTCGTACGCCCGGGACAGGCCCGTATCGTCGGAGTGGTCGATCACCGCCAGGGTGTCCATCATCAGCCCGGCCGCGTCCGCCGACTCCTGGTTGGCGCCCGCGAACCCGTCGGCCCCCTCGCCGGGCACCGAATTGCCGGTGTCCGTCAACAGCCGCACCGAAAAGCCCCGTTCGAGCATGTGCACCAGCGTGGACGCCGCGCCCGAGACGGCCCACTCGAAGGCCGAGTCCGGGCCCGCGCCCTCGAAGGCGATGCCCCGGGTGTCGAGGAGCACCGTGCAGCGGGCCCGCTGCGGCTGCTCCTCGCGGCGCACCATCAACTCGCCGTAGCGCGCGGTCGAGCGCCAGTGGACCCGGCGCAGATCGTCGCCGTAGCGGTACCCGCGCGGGATGATGTCGTCCTCGCCGGCCAGAGCAAGCGAGCGGTTCCGCCCGTCGCCGTACCCCTTGGCCTCGCCGGTCAGCCGCACCGGCGGCAGTGGCTCCACGCGCGGGATGACCGTCAGGGTGTCGTACGTCGAGAAGGAGCGGGTCAGCTCGCACATTCCGAACGGGTCGCTGAGCCGCAGCTGGAGCGGGCCCAGCGGATAACGGCCCCGCAGGTCGGAGCGCACGCGGTACGACACCTCGCGCCGGCCGCCCGCCTCCATCCGGTCCAGTACGAACCGGGGACGCGGCCCCAGCACGTACGGCACCCGGTCCTGGAGCATCAGCAGTCCCGTGGGCAGCCGCGAGACGTTGTCCATCCGCAGATGGACCCGGGCCTCGGACCCCGCGGGCACGCGCCCGGGCGAAAGCCGGCGGCTGCCCGCCACCCGGTAGCGCGTGCGGTACAGCACGGCCGCGCACACCAGCGGCAGCACGGCCAGCAGCAGCCCGACCCGGAGCAGATCGCTCTGCCCCAGGACGTATGCGCACACCGCGGCCGCCACGCCCGCCGCCAGGAAGGACCGACCGCGCGTGGTGAGCCCGGCGAGTGCCGTGCGCAGCCCGCCCTTGTCCTCCTCGGCCTGCGCCGCCGGCATGCCCCCGGTGGTCATCACAGCCTCCGGGGCGGCTGCTGGCCGAACTCCGGAACCGGCCGGCCCATCGTCAGACCGCTCTGCGACGCAGGCGCCGCGGGCACAGGGGTGCGCTGCAGGATCTCCAGCACGACCTGCTCGGCCGTACGGCGGTTCAGCTGGGCCTGCGCGGTCGGCAGCAGACGGTGGGCGAGGACCGCCACCGCGAGCGCCTGGACGTCGTCCGGCAGTGCGTAGTCCCGGCCGCTGAGCGCCGCGGATGCCTTCGACGCACGCAGCAGGTGCAGCGTCGCGCGCGGGGAGGCGCCCAGCCTCAGGTCGGGGTGAGCACGCGTGGCGGCGACCAGATCCACCGCGTAACGCCGCACCGGGTCGGCGACATGGACCGTGCGGACCGCGTCTATGAGCTTGACGACGTCGTGCGCGTGCGCCACCGGCTGGAGGTCGTCCAGCGGGGAGACGCCGCCGTGAATGTCCAGCATCTCCAGCTCGGCCTCCGCGCTGGGATAACCGATGGAGACACGGGCCATGAAGCGGTCGCGCTGTGCCTCCGGCAGCGGGTACGTGCCCTCCATCTCGACCGGGTTCTGCGTGGCCACCACCATGAAGGGGCTGGGCAGCTCGTAGGTATGCCCGTCGATGGTGACCTGGCGCTCCTCCATGGACTCCAGGAGCGCGGACTGCGTCTTGGGCGACGCGCGGTTGATCTCGTCTCCGATCACGATCTGCGCGAAGATCGCGCCCGGCTTGAACTCGAATTCGCTGCGCTGCTGATCCCAGATGGACACTCCGGTGATGTCCGAGGGCAGCAGGTCCGGCGTGAACTGAATACGCCGCACCGAGCAGTCGATGGACCGCGCCAGTGCCTTGGCCAGCATGGTCTTGCCGACACCGGGCACATCCTCGATCAGGAGATGTCCCTCGGCGAGCAGTACGGTCAGCGAAAGCCGCACGACCTCAGGCTTGCCCTCGATCACTCCCTCCACCGAACTGCGGACTCGCTCCACAGTGGTGGTCAGATCTGTAAGGCTCGCTCGATCGTCATAGGTCGTCACCCGGCCCTCCTCGGCCCGTTCTTTCTCCGGGCCGACGCTCACGACGCGAACCGGCCCACCTCGAACACGGACACCACGCGTGAAAAGTTCCGCGTGACGCCACACCCGCATTCTTGTTGCCGTTACCGGTTCGTGTCACTCGCCTGTGGATAACTGGCTGTGATATGTCGGGGCTTGCGGCCTTTGGGTGGGGTCAGGTGGGGTCAATCTCACGCAGCAGTCCCGTTTTCACATCGAACACAAAACCACGTACGTCGTCGGTGTGGACAAGGAACGGAGAAGTGCGCACCCGCTGCATGGACTGCCGCACGTCCTGTTCGACGTCTCGGAAGGCCTCCACCGCCCAGGCGGGACGCTGGCCGACCTCCATCTCCAGGTCGTGCCGGAAGTCCTCGGTGAGGGATTCCAGACCGCAGCCGGTGTGATGGATGAGCACCACGCTGCGGGTGCCGAGCGCCCGCTGGCTGATGGTGAGGGAGCGGATCACGTCGTCGGTGACGACACCGCCCGCGTTACGGATCGTGTGGCAGTCGCCCAGCTCCAGGCCGAGCGCGTCGTGCAGGTCGAGTCGGGCGTCCATGCAGGCCACGACCGCTACCTGCAGCACAGGGCGGGCATCCATGCCCGGGTCGGTGAACGCGGCGGCGTACCGCTCGTTGGCCTCGACGAGACGGTCGGTGACGGTGCCGCCGCCGGCTATGGCGCCTTCGGGCTCGGTGGGAACGGGTGCGGAAGTCGTCATACCCATGACGGTAATCGTCACAGTCCCTCCGTCCCTTCTGTGAGAGGGGACAAAGAACATCAACAAGCGTTGTTGTGAGCTAACCCACATGGGTGCCGCGAGGATCCCGTAAGGCTGGTTCTCCGCGATGTGCCGCGTCGGTGGCGGCGGGGTCCCGCGACGCGCAGGCCGGTTGATTGACCGTGAGACACGGTGGACTAAAGTGACGCGAACTGGGAGGCGAGACCCTCCCATCTGGACTGTTGTCCCCCGGAGGGCCCGGCGACGTGCCGGAATCTCCCCGCGTGCGCGGCGCGTACGTACGGCTCGGCCTCCTCCCGCTCCCGGTCGACGACGCTTCCGGCGCCGGCAGGCCCTCCCCTTCACCGAGCGAGAGGGGACCCGGTGGTACGTACGCCGCGCCGGAACTGAGAGGGCCCAGATCAAATGGGGCGCGAAGCGCATTCGAACAGGGGTGGTGGCGGGCGACAGGAGGGACAGACTCGACATGTCCCGGTGATGCTCCAGCGGTGCCTGGACCTGTTGGCCCCGGCGCTGGAGCGGCCCGGAGCCGTCGTCGTCGACTGCACGCTCGGCCTCGGCGGCCACAGCGAGGCCCTGCTCACCCGGTTCCCCGAGGCCCGCCTCGTCGCCCTGGACCGCGACAAGGAGGCGTTGCGCCTCTCCGGAGAGCGGCTCGATCCCTTCGGTGACCGGGCCACCCTGGTGCACGCGGTCTACGACGAACTCCCCGACGTACTCGACCGGCTCGGGCTCCCGCGGGTCCAGGGCGTCCTCTTCGACCTCGGCGTCTCCTCCATGCAGCTCGACGAGGCGGACCGCGGGTTCGCGTACGCCCAGGACGCCCCGCTCGACATGCGTATGGACCAGACGACCGGCGTGAGCGCGGCCGAGGTGCTCAACACGTACCCGCCGGGCGAGCTCGTCCGGATCCTGAGGGTGTACGGCGAGGAGAAGCAGGCCAAGCGGATCGTGTCCGCGATCGTGCGTGAGCGCGAGAAGGAGCCCTTCAGCAACAGCGCGCGTCTCGTCGAGCTGATCCGGGACGCACTGCCGCAGGCCGCCAAGCGCACCGGCGGCAACCCGGCCAAGCGGACCTTCCAGGCGCTGCGTATCGAGGTCAACGGCGAACTCACCGTCCTGGAGAGGGCGATTCCGGCGGCCGTGAAGGCGCTCGCCGTCGGTGGCCGGATCGCCGTCCTGTCGTATCACTCGCTGGAGGACCGTCTGGTCAAGCAGGTGTTCGCGGCCGGTGCCGCCATCACCGCGCCGCCCGGCCTGCCGGTGGTGCCCGAGCGCTATCAGCCCCGGCTGAAGCTGCTGACGCGCGGTGCGGAGCTTCCCACGGAGGAAGAGGTCGCTCAGAACCGGCGGGCCGCACCGGCGCGGCTGCGCGGGGCACAGCGCATCAGGGAGTCCATGGAATGAGGGGCGTGAGGCACAAGAAGGGAGCGGGCGAGTGAGTAGGAAACCCGAACTGAGGGGGCGGGCCGCCCGGCTCGCCCGGCTCATCCCGTCCGGTTCCGGACAGGCCGCCCGTACCCCCTTCGTCCTCCTCGTCGTGCTCCTCCTGGGCGGCGGCCTCATCATGCTGCTGGTGCTGAACTCCGCTCTCAGTGAAGGGGCGTTCAAGCTCGACGACCTCCAGGACGACACGAAGAGCCTCACCGACGAGGAGCAGGCGCTCCAGCGGGACGTGGACTCCTACTCCGCCCCCGACGCCCTCCAGCGCCGCGCCCGCGAGCTGGGCATGGTCCCCGGCGGCGACCCCGCCTTCCTCAACCCCGACGGCACGGTACGAGGCGTTCCTGAAGCAGCCCAGCGGTCCTCGGTACGCGTCCCCATGGTGCCGAGGCCCGAGAAGCCCGACTCCACGCCGAAGCCGAAGCTGCCACTGATGCCCACCCCGTCCAAGCAGCCCCCTACAACCCCCGGCAGGTGACGGAAGTGTCCGACAAGGAACCCCCGCGCCGCCGCGTTCCGTCGCCCGACAGGCCCGTACACCCCGGCAGCCGGCGCCCGGGGCCCGGTGCCCGCCCCGCGCGCCGCCCGGCCACGCCCCGCGCCGGGCGGGCACCGGGGCCGCGGATGATCCGGCTGGGCAGCCCCCGCCCGCGGCTGCGCCTGGTCAGCCTCGCCCTGACGCTGGTGGTGATCGCCTTCGTGGTGCGGCTGCTTCAGGTGCAGGCGGTCGACGCGAGCGTGTACTCGGCCAAGGCCGAGCAGAACCGGTACTTCAGCCGCACCCTGGCCGCCGAGCGCGGCGGGATCACCGACCGCAACGGCGTCGAGCTGGCCACAAGCGTGGACGCGAACGACATCACGGCCGACCCCACGATGTTCACGCGGAAGGCGACGAAGATCGGCGACGCTCCTGAGCAGGCCGCCGCGCTGCTCGGCCCGATCCTCGGCAGGGAACCCGCCGAGCTCGCCGAGAAGCTCCGTACGAAGGGCACCCAGTACGTCCTGCTGGCCCGTCGCCAGACCCCGCAGGTCTGGACACAGATCAACGACCTGAAGACGACGCTCGCCGAGAAGGCCCAGAAGGACAGGACGGCCGCGAACGTGCTGGCGGGCGTCTTCCAGGAGCCCAGCAGCAAGCGGGTCTATCCGAACGGCGGCCTCGGCGCCGGGATACTGGGCTGGGTCAACGCCGACGGCAAGGGCGGCGGCGGTATCGAGCAGCAGCTGAACGAGGAACTGACCGGCAAGGACGGCGAGATCCGCTACGCCCAGGCCGGCGGCCACCGGGTCCCGACCGCGGGCAGTACGGAGACGCCCGCCGTGGCCGGTTCCGAGGTCGAGCTGACCATCGACCGCGACATCCAGTGGGCCGCGCAGAACGCCATCACGGAGCAGGTGAAGGAGTCCAAGGCGGACCGCGGCTATGTGATCGTGCAGGACAACAAGACCGGCGAGATCCTCGCGATGGCCAACTCGCCCGGCTTCGACCCGAACGACCTCTCCCAGGCCGGCTCGGCGGCACTCGGCAACGCGGCCCTCCAGGACGCGTACGAACCCGGCTCCACCGCGAAGGTCATGTCGATGGCGGCCGTCCTGGAGGAGAACGTCGCCACGCCCGGGACGCATGTGGTCGTGCCCAACCGGCTGCACCGCGGCGACCGGCTCTTCCGGGACGACATCGACCACCCGACCTGGTATCTGACGCTCAACGGCGTCCTCGCCAAGTCCAGCAACATCGGCACCATCCTGGCGACCGGCCAGCTCGGCAAGACCCAGAAGCAGGCCAACCAGGTCCTCCACTCGTATCTGCGCAAGTTCGGCATCGGCCGCGAGACCGGACTCGGCTTCCCCGGCGAGACGAACGGCATCCTCGCACCTGCCGACAAGTGGTCGACCTCGCAGCAGTACACGATTCCTTTCGGCCAGGGTGTGTCGATCAACGCGATGCAGGCGGCCTCCGTCTACTCGGCGATCGCGAACGGAGGCGTACGCGTCGAGCCGACCCTCGTACGAGGCACCAAGGGAGCGGACGGCCGCTTCATACCGGCCCCGAAGCCCCAGAAGGCAAGGGTTGTGAGCGAGAAGACGGCGAAGACGCTGGCGCAGATGCTGGAGTCCGTCGTGGACGACGAGGAGGGCACCGGCACCAAGGCCCGTATCCCCGGCTACCGTGTCGCGGGGAAGACGGGCACCGCCAACCGAGTGGATCCGGCCACCGGCCGCTACCGCGGCTACACCTCCTCGTTCGCCGGATTCGCTCCCGCCGACAACCCCCGCGTGACCGTGTACTGCGCGATCCAGAACGCCACCCAGGGCAGCTATTTCGGCGGCCAGATCTGCGGGCCCGTCTACAAGGAGGTCCTGGAGTTCGCCCTCAAGACCCTCCATGTGCCGCCGACCGGGGACGCACCCGCCCGACTTCCTGTCACCTTCACACCCTGATCAGCACCGGACACGTCCGGTCACCCGGAACACCGAGCAGGAACCAATTCGTGACAACGATCACTCCCGACCCGGGGAAACATCCGGAGCCCAGCCCCTCGCTTCGCTCAGCCAGGGGCGCGCCCGGTACGCTCACCGCCGTGCCACACGCTGATCAGTCCCAAATCACCCAGAAGGGCGTTCCTGTGACATTTCCGGGGCCGCCGCGACCGGTTCAGGTCTCCGCCACAGACCTGGCGGACCTCGCCGATCAGCTGGGTGTCACCGCCCCCGCTGCGGCCGAGGTCACGGGCATCACCCACGACTCCCGGGCCGTGCGCCCGGGTGACCTCTACGCCGCCCTGCCCGGCGCCCGGCTGCACGGCGCCGACTTCGTGACGCAGGCCGCGGGCCTGGGCGCGGTGGCGGTGCTCACGGACCCGACCGGCGCCGAGCGCGCCGCCGCGACCGGCCTCCCGGCCCTCGTCGTCGACGATCCGCGCGGACGGATGGGCGAGCTGGCGGCCACGATCTACGGCCACCCAGGCCGCGACCTCCTCCAGATCGGCATCACCGGCACCTCGGGCAAGACCACGACGGCGTACCTCATCGAGGGCGGCCTCAAGACGGTCCGCAGCACCGGACTCATCGGCACGGTCGAGACGCGTATCGGCGACGAGCGCATCAAGTCGGAGCGGACCACTCCCGAGGCCACCGACCTCCAGGCGCTGTTCGCGGTGATGCGGGAGCGCGGCGTGGACGCGGTCGCCATGGAGGTCTCCAGCCACGCGCTGGTCCTCGGCCGGGTCGACGGCTGCGTCTTCGACATCGCCGTCTTCACCAACCTCAGCCCGGAGCACATGGAGTTCCACTCCGACATGGAGGACTACTTCCGGGCCAAGGCACAGCTGTTCACGCCGAAACGCAGCAGGTTCGGCGTAGTCAACTTTGACGACGAGTACGGACGGAGGCTCGTCAAGGAAGCCATCGTCCCTGTGGTGACGTTTTCCGCCGAGGGGCACCCGGACGCCGACTGGCGCGCCGAGGACGTCGAGGTGGGTCCGCTGGACTCGACGTTCGTCGCGATCGGCCCCAAGGGGGAGCGGATCAGCGCCAAGTCGCCGCTCGCGGGCCCCTTCAACGTCGCCAACACGCTCGCCGCGATCGTCGCCCTGGCCGCTGCCGGGCTCGACGCGCAGACCGCGGCCGACGGCATCGCGGCCGTACCGGGTGTGCCCGGCCGCCTGGAACGCGTGGACGCCGGTCAGCCGTACTTCGCGGTCGTCGACTACGCGCACAAGACGGACGCCGTGGAATCGGTGCTGCGGGCGCTGCGCAAGGTCACCGAGGGCAAGCTGCACATCGTGCTCGGCTGTGGCGGAGACCGCGACAAGTCCAAGCGGATGCCGATGGGTGCCGCGGCGGCCCGCCTCGCCGACACCGCCGTACTGACGTCGGACAACCCCCGCTCCGAGGACCCCCTCGCGATCCTCGCCACGATGCTCGCGGGCGCCGCCGAGGTGCCGGCGCACGAGCGCGGCGAGGTCGCGGTCTTCGAGGACCGGGCCGCCGCCATCGCCGCGGCCGTCGCCCGCGCCGAGCCCGGCGACACCGTGCTGGTCGCGGGCAAGGGCCATGAGCAGGGCCAGGACATCGCCGGAGTGGTCCGTCCCTTCGACGACCGCCAGGTGCTTCGCGAAGCTATCCAGAAGACCCAGGGATGAACTTGTGATCGCCCTCTCTCTCGCCGAGATCGCCTCAGTCGTCGGCGGGCAGACGTACGACATACCGGATCCGTCGGTCCGGATCACCGGACCGGTCGTCAGGGACTCCCGTGAGGTGGAGCCAGGCAGCCTGTTCGTCGCCTTCGTGGGCGAGCGCGTGGACGGTCACGACTTCGCCGTGCAGGTCGTCGAGCAGGGCGCTGCCGCCGTTCTGGCGTCCCGGCCCGTCGGCGTGCCCGCGATCGTCGTGGACGACGTCCAGGCGGCCCTGGGAGCCCTCGCCCGCCATGTCGTCCAGCGGCTCGGCGCGACCCTCGTGGCCCTCACCGGCTCCGCGGGCAAGACCAGCACCAAGGACCTGATCGCGCAGGTACTCCAGCGCAAGGCCCCGACCGTGTTCACGCCGGGCTCGCTCAACAACGAGATCGGGTTGCCGCTCACCGCGCTCAGCGCCACCGGGGACACGAAGTTCCTCGTCCTGGAGATGGGCGCCCGCGGTATCGGCCACATCCGCTACCTCGCGGAGCTGACCCCGCCGAAGATCGGCCTCGTCCTGAACGTCGGCACCGCCCACATCGGCGAGTTCGGCGGACGGGAGCAGATCGCCCAGGCCAAGGGTGAGCTGGTGGAGGGCCTTCCGGAGGACGGCGCCGCGATTCTCAACGCCGACGATCCCCTCGTACGCGCCATGGCATCCCGTACGAAGGCACGCGTGCTCCTCTTCGGGGAGTCCGGCGAAGCGGACGTACGGGCCGAGAACGTGCGGCTCACGGAGAGCGGACAGCCCGCGTTCAGGCTTCACACACCCTCCGGTGCAAGTGATGTGACCATGCGCCTGTACGGTGAGCACCACGTGTCGAACGCGCTCGCCGCGGCCGCCGTCGCCCATGAGCTGGGCATGTCCGCAGACGAGATCGCCGTCGCGCTCTCCGAGGCGGGCTCCCTCTCCCGCTGGCGGATGGAGGTCACCGAGCGCCCGGACGGCGTGACGGTCGTCAACGACGCCTACAACGCGAACCCCGAATCCATGCGGGCGGCTCTGCGCGCGCTGGCTGCCATGGGCGGAGCCTCACGGGCAAGGGGGGGCCGGACCTGGGCGGTGCTCGGCAAGATGGCCGAGCTCGGGGACGAGGCGCTCGCCGAGCACGACGCGGTCGGACGGCTCGCCGTCCGGCTCAACGTCAGCAAGCTCGTCGCGGTCGGGGGCAGGGAAGCGTCCTGGCTCCAACTGGGCGCATATAACGAGGGTTCGTGGGGTGAGGAGTCGGTGCACGTGTCCGACGCACAGGCGGCTGTCGACCTGTTGCGCAATGAGCTGCGCCCGGGGGACGTCGTGCTCGTGAAGGCGTCCAGATCGGTCGGGCTCGAACGGGTGGCACTGGCGCTGCTCGACGGCGGTGCCGAGGGTGAGGTTTCCGCCCGATGATGAACCAGATCCTGTTCGCGGGCGCCATCGGCCTCTTCCTGACCCTGATCGGCACCCCGCTGCTGATCAAACTCCTGGCCCGCAAGGGCTACGGCCAGTACATCCGCGACGACGGCCCGCGCGAACACCATGCCAAGCGCGGTACGCCGACCATGGGCGGTATCGCCTTCATCCTGGCCACGATCCTGGCGTACTTCCTCAGCAAGGTGATCAGCGGCGAGCCGCCGAGGCTCTCCGGAGTGCTGGTGCTCGGTCTGATGGCGGGCATGGGCCTGGTCGGCTTCCTCGACGACTACATCAAGATCGTCAAGCGCCGTTCGCTCGGTCTGCGGGCCAAGGCGAAGATGACCGGTCAGCTGATCGTCGGTGTCACCTTCGCGGTGCTCTCGCTGCAGTTCGCGGACGCCCAGGGCCAGACGCCGGCCTCCACCAAGATCTCCTTCGTCCAGGACTTCGGCTGGACCATCGGCCCGGTGCTGTTCGTCGTCTGGGCGCTCTTCATGATCCTCGCGATGTCGAACGGCGTGAACCTGACGGACGGCCTGGACGGCCTCGCCACCGGCGCGTCCGTGATGGTCTTCGGGGCGTACACCTTCATCGGCGTCTGGCAGTTCCAGGAGTCCTGCGCCAACGCGCAGACCCTCACCAACCCGGCCGCCTGCTTCGAAGTACGCGATCCGCTCGACCTCGCGGTCGTCGCCTCCGCGCTGATGGGCGCCTGCTTCGGCTTCCTGTGGTGGAACACCTCGCCCGCCAAGATCTTCATGGGCGACACCGGCTCTCTGGCGCTCGGCGGCGCGCTCGCCGGACTCGCCATCTGCTCCCGCACCGAGCTGCTGCTCGCGCTGCTCGGCGGTCTCTTCGTCCTGATCACCATGTCGGTCGTCATCCAGGTCGGCTCCTTCCGGCTGACCGGGAAGCGCGTCTTCCGTATGGCCCCGCTCCAGCACCACTTCGAACTCAAGGGGTGGTCCGAAGTCCTTGTGGTGGTCCGCTTCTGGATCATCCAGGGCATGTGCGTGATCGTGGGTCTGGGTCTCTTCTACGCAGGGTGGGCAGCCGACAAGTGACCACTTGGCAGGGCCGGAACATCACCGTCGCCGGCCTCGGCGTGAGCGGCATCAGTGCCGCCCGCGCCCTGGCCGGCCTCGGCGCGTCCGTCACGGTCGTCGACGGGGGCTCCTCCCCGGCACTCCGGGAGCGGGCCGACTCCCTTGAGGGAGAAGGCATTTCGGTACGTCTCGCGGACGCCGAGACCCTTCCTGAGGGCACCGACCTCGTGGTCACCTCGCCGGGCTGGAAGCCCACCTCGCCGCTCTTCGCCGCAGCCGCGAAGGCGGGCGTGGACGTCGTCGGTGACGTGGAGATCGCCTGGCTTCTGCGCGGCCCCGACGCGGCGCCCTGGCTCGCCGTCACGGGCACCAACGGCAAGACGACCACCACGCAGATGCTCGCGTCGATCCTGAGCGCCGCGGGCCTGCGTACGGCCGCCGTGGGCAACATCGGCACGCCGATCATCGATGTCGTGCTGGGCGAGGAGCCGTACAGCGCTCTTGACGTCCTCGCCGTCGAACTCTCCAGCTACCAGCTGCACTGGGCGCCCTCCCTGCGCGCCCACTCCGCCGCCGTCCTCAACCTCGCGCCCGACCACCTCGACTGGCACGGCTCCATGGAGGCGTACGCCGCCGACAAGGGCCTTATCTACGAGGGCAATCGGGTCGCCTGCGTCTACAACGTCGCGGACAAGGCCACCGAGGACCTGGTGCGCGCGGCGGACGTCGAGGAGGGCTGCCGGGCGGTCGGCTTCACGCTGGGTACGCCCGGGCCGTCCCAACTCGGCGTCGTGGAGGGCCTCCTGGTCGACCGCGCCTTCGTCGAGGACCGGCACAAGCAGGCCCAGGAGCTCGCGGAGGTCGGCGACGTCCAGCCGCCCGCCCCGCACAACATCGCCAACGCCCTTGCGGCGGCGGCCCTCGCGCGCGCCTACGGAGTGCCCGCCGCGGCCGTACGCGACGGTCTGCGGGCGTTCCGTCCGGACGCGCACCGCATCCAGCACATCGCCGATGTCGGCGACGTCGCGTACATCGACGACTCCAAGGCCACCAACACGCATGCCGCGGAAGCCTCTTTGGCGGCGTACGAGTCGATCGTGTGGATCGCGGGCGGGCTCGCCAAGGGTGCGACCTTCGACGAGCTGGTCGCCAAGTCGGCAAAGCGACTTAGGGGCGTCGTCCTGTTCGGCGCCGACCGGGACCTGATCCGGCAGGCGCTGGCGCGACACGCGCCCGAAGTGCCGGTCGTCGACCTCGACCGGACCGACACTGGGGCGATGCTCGAGGCCGTCCAGGAGGCGACGCGGCTCGCCCGCGCGGGAGACACGGTGCTCATGGCTCCCGCCTGTGCCTCCATGGACATGTTCACCAACTACAACCAGCGCGGCGACATGTTCGCGGAGGCCGTCCGCGAACTCGGCGCCGCGAGCGCCTGACTCGGCCGTTGCCGCGCCGGGAGGCGCCCGGTACCTCTGGGAGGGACGCGTGACGCCATCGTGGCCGGTGCATCGTGGGCGGCCGGGCGGTACCGATGGCCGGTAACCGCACCGGCCGGTCCTCCGCTCCGCGCGCCACCGGGCGCCCCGCCGTCTCCCGCCCGCCGGGCGACAACCCCGTGCGCCGCCTTTACACGCGTGCGCGCCGCGCCTGGGACCGGCCGCTGACCGCGTACTACCTGATCCTCGGCAGCAGCATGCTGATCACCGTGCTGGGGATCGTGATGGTGTACTCGGCCTCCCAGATCAAGGCGCTGCAACTGTCGCTGCCGGGAACGTACTTCTTCCGGAAGCAGTTCCTGGCGGCCGTGCTGGGCACCGTACTGCTGCTGATCGCCTCACGGATGCCGTCCAAGCTGCACCGCGCGCTGGCGTATCCGATGCTCCTGGGCTCGGTCTTCCTGATGGTCCTGGTGCAGATCCCGGGGATAGGGGTGGCGGTGAACGGCAACCAGAACTGGATCTCCATCGGCGGCCCGTTCCAGCTCCAGCCCAGCGAGTTCGGCAAGCTCGCGCTCGTGCTGTGGGGTGCCGATCTGCTCGCCCGCAAACAGGAAAAGCGGCTGCTGACCCAGTGGAAGCACATGCTGGTGCCGCTCGTGCCGGCGGCCTTCATGCTGCTCGGACTGATCATGCTCGGCGGCGACATGGGCACGGCGATCATCCTCACCGCGATCCTGTTCGGGCTGCTCTGGCTGGCCGGAGCCCCGACGCGGCTCTTCGCGGGCGTACTGGCCATCGCCGGGACGATCGGCCTGATGCTGATCACGAGCAGCCCGAACCGCATGGCACGACTCTCCTGCATCGGCGCCACCGAACCCCAGTCAGGACCCGTCGACTGCTGGCAGGCCGTGCACGGAATCTACGCTCTCGCCTCCGGCGGAATTTTCGGTTCCGGTCTCGGTGCGAGCGTGGAGAAATGGGGCCAACTCCCCGAAGCGCACACCGACTTCATCTTCGCCATCACCGGGGAGGAACTGGGCCTGGCGGGGACGCTGTCGGTACTCGCCCTCTTCGCGGCTCTAGGCTATGCGGGTATCCGCGTGGCCGGACGCACGGAGGACCCCTTCGTGAGGTACGCCGCGGGTGGCGTGACCACCTGGATCACGGCCCAGGCCGTGATCAACATCGGTGCGGTGCTCGGCCTGCTGCCGATCGCCGGAGTCCCGCTCCCGCTGTTCTCCTACGGGGGTTCCGCTTTGCTGCCGACCATGTTCGCCATCGGGCTCCTGATCGCCTTCGCGCGGGAGGATCCCGCTGCGCGGGCGGCGCTTGCGATGCGACAACCACGCTTTGGTAGAAAGCGGGCTGGAGGTTCCGGAAACAGTCGGAGACCTCGGAGCTGGAACACGATGCGACGGCGCGCCTCGGCGCGTTCGTCCGGAGAGCGGTGAATTTCGGTGCATGTCGTACTCGCCGGTGGGGGGACCGCCGGCCACATCGAGCCCGCGCTCGCCCTCGCGGACGCCCTGCGCAGGCAGGACCCGACCGTGGGCATCACAGCCCTGGGCACGGAGCGCGGACTCGAGACCCGGCTCGTACCCGAGCGGGGCTATGAACTCGCGCTGATCCCCGCCGTCCCGCTGCCCCGCAAACCCACCCCCGAGCTGATCACCGTCCCCGGGCGGCTGCGCGGCACGATCAAGGCGGCCGAGCAGATCATGGAGCGCACCAAAGCGGACGCGGTCGTCGGCTTCGGCGGCTATGTCGCCCTGCCCGGCTACCTCGCGGCCAAGCGTCTAGGCGTCCCGATCATCGTCCACGAGGCCAACGCCCGACCCGGCCTGGCCAACAAGATCGGTTCGCGGTACGCGGCCCAGGTCGCCGTCTCGACTCCGGACAGCAAGCTCCGCGGCGCCCGCTACATCGGCATCCCGCTGCGCCGCACCATCGCCACCCTCGACCGTGCCGCCGTACGCCCCGAGGCCCGCGCCGCCTTCGGGCTCGACCCGAACCTGCCGACCCTGCTGGTCTCCGGCGGCTCGCAGGGCGCCCGCCGCCTCAACGAGGTGGTCCAGCAGGTCGCCCCGTACCTCCAGCAGGCCGGCATCCAGGTCCTGCACGCGGTCGGCCCCAAGAACGAACTGCCGCAGGTCCAGCAGATGCCGGGGATGCCCCCGTACATCCCGGTACCGTACGTGGACCGGATGGATCTCGCGTACGCCGCGGCCGACATGATGCTCTGCCGGGCGGGCGCGATGACCGTCGCCGAACTCTCCGCCGTCGGACTGCCCGCCGCGTACGTCCCGCTGCCGATCGGCAACGGCGAACAGCGGCTGAACGCCCAGCCGGTGGTCAAGGCCGGCGGCGGGCTGCTGGTCGACGACGCGGAGCTGACGCCGCAGTGGATCCAGGCCAACGTCCTGCCCGTGCTCGCGGATCCGCACCGGCTGTTCGAGATGTCCCGTGCCGCCGCGGAGTTCGGCCGCCGGGACGCCGACGAGCTGCTCGTCGGGATGGTGTACGAGGCGATCGCGTCACGCCGTTAGCGCGTGGCAGAAGGCAGGGGAGCGTGGCCGGACCGACGACCGCAGAGCGAGGCGAACGCCAGCGCCCTCAGTCCGGCCCGCCCTGGCCGCCCCGTCTCGACAGGCTGCCCCGGCCTCGTACGCTCGTCGTGCTGCTCGTCTGCGTCGTACTGCTCGCCGTGGGCGGCGTCTGGGTGCTCTACGGCTCGGGGTGGCTGCGGGTGGAGCGCGTATCGGCTTCGGGGATGCGGGTCCTGTCGGACGAGCAGGTGCTCGCGGCGGCGGACGTTCCGGTCGGATCGCCGTTGATTTCCATCGACACCGATGCGATTGAAGCAGTTCTGCGCAATAAATTGTCCCGAATTGACTCGGTTGATGTCACCCGTTCTTGGCCTAACGAAATCGGGATAAAAGTGAACGAACGCACTCCGGTTCTGATGGTGAAAAAAGGTGGAAAGTTTGTCGAAGTGGACGCCAAGGGAGTGCGATTTGCCACGGTTTCGCGCGCCCCCAAGGGCGTACCCGAACTGAAATTGACTGTGCCTGAGTCGCCTTCCGGAACCTCGCAGTCCGCGAGCCTGCGACGCTTCGGAACAGACCGGCTCGTGCGCGAGGCGGTGCGCGTCGCGGGTGCCCTTCCGGCCGCCGTCGCGCGCGACGCCCGTGCCGTCAAGGTCCGCTCATACGACGCCATCTCACTGGAGTTGAGCGGAAACCGGACCGTCGCGTGGGGCAGTGCAGAGGAGGGCCGGGCGAAGGCGAGAACGCTGACCGCTCTCCTGAAAGCCGCTCCCGAGGCACGGCACTTCGACGTCAGCGTTCCCACCGCCCCTGCATCCTCAGGGAGTTGACGCACATACGCGCAGGCCAGCACCCTGGTTGGGCAGCGCTACGGCTGATCACATAGGGTGAAAAGAAAAACGGGAGGTTCGGCGTGTTCGTTGAACGTGCGCCACTTGTCGACTTAGTGTCCTGTTCGGAAGAGTCCAGGGAACAGACATACTGGTAACCCTAAACTTCAACGTTAGGGTTCGGGTCGGCGAAACGGACCGTCCCATTCGGCATCAGTCGTCGGATCGCGGGCCACCGCGAGGCGACGACACGTAACTCGAGGCGAGAGGCCTTCGACGTGGCAGCACCGCAGAACTACCTCGCAGTCATCAAAGTCATCGGTGTCGGCGGCGGTGGTGTCAATGCCATCAACCGGATGATCGAGGTCGGTCTCAAGGGCGTCGAGTTCATCGCCATCAACACCGACGCGCAAGCCCTGTTGATGAGCGACGCCGACGTCAAGCTCGACGTCGGCCGTGAACTCACCCGCGGACTCGGCGCCGGAGCCAACCCGGCCGTCGGCCGCAAGGCCGCCGAGGATCACCGCGAGGAGATCGAGGAGGTCCTCAAGGGGGCCGACATGGTCTTCGTGACGGCCGGTGAAGGCGGCGGCACCGGCACCGGCGGCGCGCCCGTCGTGGCCAACATCGCCCGTTCCCTCGGCGCCCTCACCATCGGCGTGGTCACGCGCCCGTTCACCTTCGAGGGCCGGCGCCGCGCCAACCAGGCCGAGGACGGCATCGCCGAACTCCGCGAAGAGGTCGACACCCTCATCGTCATCCCGAACGACCGGCTGCTGTCCATCTCGGACCGCCAGGTCAGCGTGCTCGACGCCTTCAAGTCCGCCGACCAGGTACTGCTCTCCGGTGTCCAGGGCATCACCGACCTCATCACCACCCCTGGCCTCATCAACCTCGACTTCGCCGACGTCAAGTCCGTGATGTCCGAGGCGGGTTCGGCGCTCATGGGCATCGGCTCGGCCCGCGGCGACGACCGCGCGGTGGCCGCCGCCGAGATGGCGATCTCCTCGCCGCTCCTGGAAGCCTCCATCGACGGCGCCCGTGGCGTACTGCTCTCCATCTCCGGCGGCTCCGACCTCGGCCTGTTCGAGATCAACGAGGCCGCCCAGCTGGTGAGCGAGGCCGCACACCCCGAGGCCAACATCATCTTCGGCGCGGTCATCGACGACGCGCTGGGCGACGAGGTCCGGGTCACGGTCATCGCGGCCGGCTTCGACGGCGGACAGCCCCCGTCCAAGCGGGACAACGTCCTCGGCTCCTCCGCCAAGCGCGAGGAGTCCGCGCCGGTACGGCCCTCCGAGAGCCGCCCGTCCTTCGGTTCGCTCGGCAGCGTCACGCCGCGCGAGGACGCCCCGGAGCCCGCCCCCGAGCCCGTGAACGAACTGCCGGTCTCCCCGCCGGTCCCGCCGTCGCGGACCTACTCCGACAGCGCGGCCGAAGAGCTGGACGTGCCGGACTTCCTCAAGTGATAGGACACCGCTCCGAAACGAGCACAGTGGGCGGCGCCCACTTCGCCTTCACCGACCGGTGGGGCGGGGTGAGCGCCGTTCCGTACGAGGAGCTCAACCTCGGCGGAGCGGTTGGTGACGACCCCGACGCCGTACGCACCAATCGTGAACTGGCCGCCAAGTCCCTCGGTCTCGACCCGGCCCGGGTCGTCTGGATGAACCAGGTGCACGGGCCGGACGTGGCAGTGATCGGCGAACCCTGGGGAGACCGTCCCGTGCCGGAGGTCGACGCCGTCGTCACCACCCGCCGCAGTCTTGCCCTCGCCGTCCTCACCGCCGACTGCACGCCGGTCCTGCTGGCCGACCCGGTCGCCGGGATCGCGGCCGCCGCTCACGCGGGGCGGCCCGGCATGGTCGCCGGAGTCGTGCCCGCAGCCGTCGCGGCGATGGTCGAACTCGGCGCGGAGCCGGGCCGGATCGTCGCCCGCACCGGCCCCGCCGTCTGCGGCCGTTGCTACGAAGTGCCGGACGAGATGCGCGCCGAGGTCGCCGCCGTCGAGCCGGCGGCGTACGCCGAGACCAGTTGGGGCACTCCGGCAGTCGATGTGACCGCCGGAGTGCACGCGCAACTGGAGCGGCTCGGGGTGTGCGACCGGGCGCAGTCGCCGGTGTGCACGCTCGAATCGGGCGACCACTTCTCGTACCGCCGCGATCGCATCACCGGTCGGCTCGCGGGCTATGTGTGGCTGGACTGATGGGACATGACGGACCGTAAGGCGCAAATCGCCAGAAACCTCACGCAAGTTGAAGAGCGCATCACGGCGGCCTGTGTGGCCGCGGGCCGCAAGCGCGAAGAGGTGACCCTGATCGTGGTCACCAAGACCTACCCCGCGAGCGATGTGCGGATCCTGTCGGAACTCGGCGTGCGTCACGTCGCCGAGAACCGGGACCAGGATGCGGCGCCCAAGGCCGCAGAGTGTTCGGGTCTGCCCCTCACCTGGCACTTCGTCGGTCAGTTGCAGACCAACAAGGTACGTTCCGTGGTCGGTTATGCGGGAATTGTGCAGTCGGTCGACCGGGCCAGGCTCGTCACGGCTCTGTCGAAGGAAGCCGTACGTACCGGACGAGAGGTGGGCTGTCTCATCCAGATCGCGCTCGACGCGGACGAGAGCGGCCGGGGGGCGCGCGGGGGCGTAGGGCCGGACGGAATCGAGGAGTTGGGCGAGCTTGTCGCGAAGGCTCCGGGGTTGCGACTTGACGGACTGATGACCGTCGCTCCGCTCACCGGACCGTACGCAGGGCGTGAACAGGCGGCGTTCGAGCGGCTGATGGATTTGTCGACTGACCTGCGCCGGACTCATCCGGCTGCGAACATGGTCTCGGCAGGGATGAGTTCGGACCTCGAACAGGCCGTGGCGGCCGGAGCGACACATGTACGCGTCGGCACCGCGGTACTCGGAGTCCGTCCCGGGCTCGGGTAACGTCGCCAAGAAGTCGGACCACAGCAGAAAATATGGTCATTACCGCCGAAAGCGGGCATAACGACCTAGTGGATCGCGGGCACTTGGCAATAGTCAGCCGATCCACCACAGAGCGGAGGACTCAGAGCAATGGCCGGCGCGATGCGCAAGATGGCGGTCTACCTCGGCCTCGTGGAGGACGATGGGTACGACGGCAGGGGCTTCGACCCCGACGACGACTTCGAGCCCGAGCTTGATCCGGAGCCCGATCGGGACCGCCGGCGGCATGAGCCGCCGCATCAGTCGCACCAGCCGCATCAGTCCCAACGGGACGAATCGGTACGGGTGGTGCAGCCCCCGGTGCAGCGTGACCCCGTGTCACATTCCGCTTCGCTATCGGCGGAATCGGGACGTCCGGCACGAATCGCCCCCGTGGCATCCATCACACAAGAACGTCAAAGCCTGGAGAAGAACGCACCGGTGATCATGCCCAAGGTCGTGTCGGAACGAGAGCCGTACCGGATCACCACACTGCACCCCCGGACCTACAACGAGGCCCGTACCATCGGGGAACACTTCCGCGAAGGCACCCCGGTGATCATGAACTTGACCGAGATGGATGACACCGATGCCAAGCGACTTGTCGACTTTGCCGCCGGTTTGGTGTTTGGTCTTCATGGGAGCATCGAGCGGGTGACGCAGAAGGTGTTCCTGTTGTCGCCTGCTAACGTCGATGTCACGGCGGAGGACAAGGCCCGCATCGCAGAGGGCGGGTTCTTCAACCAGAGCTGAGACGCAGGACCGGACAGAGTCGGAAACAGGGGAGAGGGAAACGCGGATCATGAGCGTGGTCTTGGATGTTGTCTACATCGCGCTGATGTGTTTCCTCATCGTGCTGATCTTCCGGCTCGTCATGGACTACGTCTTCCAGTTCGCCCGCTCATGGAAACCCGGCAAGGCGATGGTGGTCGTTCTGGAGGCCACCTACACTGTCACGGATCCACCGCTCAAGCTTCTGCGGCGGTTCATCCCGCCGCTGCGTCTCGGGGGCGTGGCGCTCGACCTGTCCTTCTTCGTACTGATGATCATCGTCTACATCCTGATCTCCGTTGTGAGCCGGCTGTGAACGATACGGTCTTGCCGAACGCCGACGATGCCGACGACTACGTTGAGGTGAAGAGATGCCGTTGACCCCCGAGGACGTGCGGAACAAGCAGTTCACGACCGTCCGCCTCCGAGAAGGCTATGACGAGGACGAGGTCGATGCCTTCCTCGACGAGGTCGAAGCCGAACTGACCCGCCTGCTCCGCGAGAACGAGGACTTGCGCGCCAAGCTGGCCGCCGCCACGCGTGCCGCCGCGCAGAACCAGCAGCAGGGCATGCGCAAGCCGCCTGAACAGCAGGACCAGCAGCAGCAAGGGCCGCCGCAGGGTATGCGCGGTGGTCCGGGTGCTCCTGTGCCCGCCGGCATATCGGGCCCGCCGCAGCAGCAGATGGGTGGCCCCATGGGTGGTCCGCCCCAGCTGCCGAGCGGTGCACCGCAGCTGCCCGCGGGTCCCAGCGGGCAGGGCGGTCAGCAGGGTCCCGGCCAGATGGGCCAGGGGCAGATGGGTCAGGGCCAGATGGGTCAGGGCCAGATGGGTCAGGGCCAGATGGGTCAGGGGCCGATGGGCCAGGGTCCCGGCCCGATGCAGGGGCAGCTGCCGCAGCAGATGGGCGGCCCGATGGGCGGTCCCCCGCAGCAGATGGGCGGCCCGATGGGTGGCCCCCCGCAGCAGATGGGCGGCCCCGGTCAGGGCGGTCCCGGTGGCGACAGCGCCGCCCGCGTGCTGTCGCTGGCTCAGCAGACCGCCGACCAGGCGATCGCCGAGGCGCGTTCCGAGGCCAACAAGATCGTCGGTGAGGCCCGCAGCCGTGCCGAGGGTCTGGAGCGTGACGCTCGTGCCAAGGCGGACGCCCTGGAGCGGGACGCGCAGGAGAAGCACCGCGTCGCGATGGGCTCCCTGGAGTCCGCTCGCGCCACGCTGGAGCGCAAGGTCGAGGACCTGCGCGGCTTCGAGCGCGAGTACCGTACGCGGCTGAAGTCCTACCTCGAGTCCCAGCTGCGTCAGCTGGAGACTCAGGCGGACGACTCGTTGGCTCCGCCGCGTCAGCCCGCGGCCGCCTCGCTGCCGTCGTCGTCGCCGTCCATGGCGCCGGCCGGTGCGAGCGCGCCGTCGTACGGCGGCAACCAGTCGATGGGTGGCCCGGCCCCCGCTGCTCCGTCCTACGGCGGCCAGCAGCAGATGTCGCCGGCCATGACCCAGCCGATGGCGCCGGTCCGGCCGCAGGGCCCGTCGCCGATGGGACAGGCTCCCTCCCCGATGCGTGGGTTCCTGATCGACGAGGACGACAACTGACGGCCTCTAATACGCCTTAGGCGTCGGCAGCGTTCAGGGCGAGGCCCCCGGATTTCCGGGGGCCTCGCCCTTTTGTCTCGCGCTTTTGTGCTGACCCGGCGAGCGTCTGTACGTGGGTACGCAACGCCGAAGGCCCGGGCCCACGGAAGAAGTTCGGTGGGCCCGGGCCTTTGTGCGTGCTGTGCGTGCTTACGCCTTGCGGAGGCGGAACGTCAGCGACAGCGACTCGTCCGTGAACGGGGCGCCGTATGTGTCGTCCGCCTCGCCGGACGCGCTGTGTTCATTCAAGAAGTCCGCGGCGAGGACTTCGTCCGCGATGAGGCCGGAGTGCTCCGTGAGGGCCGCGGTGACCTTCGGGTCCGTGGAGGTCCAGCGCAGGGCGATGCGGTCGGCCACGTCGAGGCCGCTGTTCTTGCGGGCCTCCTGGATCAGGCGGATCGCATCACGGGCCAGGCCCGCCTGGCGCAGCTCCTCGGTGAGCTCCAGGTCGAGGGCGACCGTCGCACCGGAGTCCGAGGCGACGGACCAGCCCTCGCGCGGGGTCTCCGTGATGATGACCTCGTCCGGGGCCAGCGTCACCGTCTCGCCGTCGACCTCGACCGACGCCGTGCCCTCGCGCAGGGCCAGGGACAGAGCGGCCGCGTCCGCGTTGGCGACGGCCTTGGCCACGTCCTGGACGCGCTTGCCGAACCTCTTGCCCAGCGCACGGAAGTTGGCCTTGGCGGTCGTGTCGACCAGCGAGCCGCCCACCTCGCTCAGAGACGCCAGCGAGGAGACGTTCAGCTCCTCCGTGATCTGCGCGTGCAGTTCGGGGTTGAGCGCCTCGAACCCGCTCGCCGCGACCAGCGCGCGCGACAGCGGCTGCCGCGTCTTCACACCCGACTCCGCGCGCGTGGCACGGCCCAGCTCCACGAGACGGCGCACCAGCACCATCTGCTTCGACAGCTCCGGGTCGATGGCGGACAGGTCCGCATCCGGCCAGGACGACAGGTGTACGGACTCGGGGGCGCCCGGCGCTACCGGCACCACCAGGTCCTGCCAGACCCGCTCGGTGATGAACGGCGTCAGCGGGGCCATCAGGCGCGTGACGGTCTCGAGGACCTCGTGCAGGGTGCGCAGCGCCGCCTTGTCACCCTGCCAGAAGCGGCGACGAGAGCGGCGTACGTACCAGTTGGACAGGTCGTCGACGAACGCCGACAGGAGCTTTCCGGCGCGCTGGGTGTCGTACGCCTCCAGGGACTGGGTCACCTGGTCGGTGAGCGCGTGGAGTTCGGAAAGGAGCCAGCGGTCCAGGACCGGGCGGTCGGCCGGGGCCGGGTCCGCCTCACTGGGCGTCCAGTTCGAGGTGCGGGCGTACAGGGCCTGGAAGGCGACCGTGTTCCAGTACGTCAGGAGCGTCTTGCGGACGACCTCCTGGATGGTGTTGTGGCCGACGCGGCGGGCCGCCCAGGGGGAGCCGCCGGCCGCCATGAACCAGCGGACCGCGTCCGCGCCGTGCTGGTCCATCAGCGGGATCGGCGGGAGCAGGTTGCCCAGGTGCTTGGACATCTTGCGGCCGTCCTCGGCGAGGATGTGGCCCAGACAGACGACGTTCTCGTACGAGGACTTGTCGAAGACCAGCGTGCCGACGGCCATCAGCGTGTAGAACCAGCCACGCGTCTGGTCGATGGCCTCGCAGATGAACTGCGCCGGGTAGCGCTGCTCGAAGAGCTCCTTGTTCTTGTACGGGTAGCCCCACTGCGCGAACGGCATCGAACCCGAGTCGTACCAGGCGTCGATGACCTCCGGAACGCGTGTGGCCGGCTGTCCGCAGCCGTCCTGGGGGCAGGCGAAGGTGACCTCGTCGATGAACGGGCGGTGCGGGTCGAGGTTCGACTGGTCCGTGCCGGTCAGCTCGGTCAGCTCGGTCCGGGAGCCCACGCAGGTGAGGTGGTCGGCCTCGCAGCGCCAGATGGGCAGCGGGGTGCCCCAGTAGCGGTTGCGGGACAGGGCCCAGTCGATGTTGTTGTTCAGCCAGTCGCCGTAGCGGCCGTGCTTGACCGTATCCGGGAACCAGTTGGTCTTCTCGTTCTCCTGGAGGAGGCGGTCCTTGACGGCCGTGGTGCGGATGTACCAGGACGGCTGCGCGTAGTAGAGGAGCGCGGTGTGGCAGCGCCAGCAGTGCGGGTAGCTGTGCTCGTACGGGATGTGCTTGAAGAGCAGACCGCGGTTCTGGAGGTCCTCCGTGAGCTTTTCGTCGGCCTTCTTGAAGAAGATGCCGCCTACGAGCGGGACGTCCTCTTCGAAGGTGCCGTCGGGACGGACGGGGTTGACCACCGGCAGGCCGTACTCGCGGCAGACCCTGAGGTCGTCCTCACCGAAGGCGGGGGACTGGTGGACCAGACCCGTACCGTCCTCGGTCGTGACGTACTCGGCGTTCACCACGTAGTGGGTCGGCACGTCCGCCGGGAACTCCACGAGCTCGAACGGACGTTGATACGACCAGCGCTCCATCTCGGCGCCCGTGAAGGACTGTCCGGTGGTCTCCCAGCCCTCGCCCAGGGCCTTCTCGACGAGCGGCTCGGCGACGACGAGCTTCTCCTCGCCGTTCGTCGCGACCACGTACGTCACCTCGGCGTGCGCGGCGACGGCCGTGTTGGAGACCAGGGTCCACGGCGTCGTCGTCCAGACCAGGAGCGCGGCCTCGCCCGCGAGCGGACCGGAGGTGAGTGGGAAACGGACGTACACCGAGGGATCGACGACCGTCTCGTAGCCCTGCGCCAGTTCGTGGTCCGACAGGCCCGTGCCGCAGCGCGGGCACCAGGGGGCGACGCGGTGGTTCTGGACCAGCAGGCCCTTGTTGAAGATCTCCTTGAGCGACCACCAGACCGACTCGATGTACTCCGGGTCCATCGTGCGGTACGGGTCGCTGAGGTCGGTCCAGTACCCCATGCGGGTCGTGAGCTCTTCGAAGGCGTCGGTGTGGCGGGTCACGGACTCGCGGCACCTGGCGTTGAACGCGGCGATGCCGTACGCCTCGATGTCCTGCTTGCCGCTGAAGCCGAGCTCCTTCTCCACCGCGATCTCCACCGGCAGGCCGTGGCAGTCCCAGCCGGCCTTGCGGGCCACGTGGTAGCCGCGCATGGTGCGGAAGCGCGGGAAGACGTCCTTGAAGACGCGGGCCTCGATGTGGTGGGTGCCCGGCATGCCGTTGGCGGTGGGCGGGCCCTCGAAGAACACCCACTCAGGGCGGCCCTCGGACTGCTCCAGGCTCTTGGCGAAGATCTTCTGCTCACGCCAGAAGTCGAGCACGGCGTGCTCGAGGGCGGGCAGGTCGACCTGGGCGGGCACCTGGCGGTACTGCGTCGGTTTCATCGGCGAGCTTCCTCCGGCGGACTTTCTGCCTTCCGTCGGAGGGACGAGAGTCGTGTTGCCACCTACGCCGTGTGCGGCGCGCTCCCGCGGTACCACCCTCCTTGGCCCTCCGGGGCGCTGTGCTCCGGTGAGCCCCCTCATTGGGGTCGCGATGCCGGGTCTACTGGCCGCGGCTGGTCACTGCGGCTTTCTTCCGGCGGCTCCGGGGTGATTTTCACGTCGCGCTCGCCCCCGGGCTCGCACCGTCCCCGGGTCGCTCATGGCTGCGTACGCCGCTACTCGTCCCCATCCACGCTTTTCGCTCCGCCCAGTGTACGGCGCCGGACAGACAGCGGCCGACCGGTTTTCCGGGACTCGTGGGCAGGGGTTCACGGGGCGTGGGGGCGGCGCACGGACTGACCCGAATGGCCAGGGGTCGGGGTTCGCGTCCCGGTACGGCCGACTCGGCGGATTACCTGGCGGGGAGCTGGGCACAACGCTTGCAGGCTCGCCACGTGGCACCTGAGAGGCGGGTGAATCGGGCAGCGTGCCCCGTTGCCGCGGGTCAGAAGTCGATTTATCGTCCCAGCACGATTCGCGAACAAGATCACAATATGTGAAGGGGCCGCGGCCATGATGGCGAAGAAGACGGCCGTACCGCAGTCGGTGTCCGGCAGAACCACGGGGGCGGCAGGCGGTGCCGGAGCGGCGGCCAAGGATGTGAGCGGCAAGAAGAGCACGCGGGGTGCCGCGAAGCCGGTGAAGACCGTACGGGGTGGTTCCGGTACTGGAGGTCGTGCCGACGCCCGTGCCGGTGGTGCTGTTGGGGGCGGGAAGCCGGAGGGTACGAAAACAGCTGCTTCGAAGACCGCGAGTACGAAATCGGCCGCTACGAAGAGGGCTGGTGAGAAAACGGCCGCCAAGAAGGAGACGGCTTCGAAGGCGGCCACCAAGAAGAGAGTCACCAAGAAGAGGGCCGGCAAGAAGGAGGTCGCCGAGAAGGGCGCCGTCAAGGAGGGCGGCGTCATGAAGAGCGCGGAGAGTGCCGTCACTGCGGGTGCTCCCACGAAGAGGTCCTCCAAGAGTGCGGTCAGGAAGAGCACGCGTACGGCCAGGAAAGCGGTCGCCTCCGCGGCCAAAGGTGCGGCCGAGGCCGCGAAGACGACGGGAGCCACGACGGTGGTTGCGAAGAAGACTCCTGGTACGGCCACGGCGGCGGGCAAGGCCACCGCGGTTCCCAAGGCACGGCTCTCCGCGGCGGAACCCGGCGAGCTCGCCGTACGCCCCGGTGAGGACCCCTGGACCCCGGAAGAGGTCGCGGAGGCACGTGCGGAGCTGCTCGCGGAGGTGGTGCGACTGCGCGCCGAGATCACGAACTCCGAGGAGTCCCTGGCGGGCCTGATGCGCGACTCCGGGGACGGCGCCGGAGACGATCAGGCGGACACCGGCACCAAGAACATCACGCGCGAGCACGAGATGGCGCTCGCGGCCAACGCCCGGGAGATGCTGGAGCAGACCGAGCGCGCCCTCGAGCGCCTGGACGCGGGCACATACGGCCTCTGCGAGAGCTGCGGCAATCCCATCGGCAAGGCCCGTATGCAGGCCTTCCCGCGCGCCACCCTGTGCGTCGAGTGCAAGCAGAAGACGGAGCGCCGTCACTGAGCGGCACAGTGCGTCCAAGGGGCACATGGGAGCGGGGAACCGTGCCGTACCCTCTCCTCAGTCAGGCACCTAGGTTGAGGGACACACGTGGCAGAGGCGGAGCGCATCATCGGTACGCCGGATATCCCGGGGGCGGCTGGGGCCGAGCCGGAGCACACCGACAAGAGCGCGGCGTCGGACGAGCGGTCCGACTCCTCAGGGGCGCGAGAGCCGGCCGAGCCGTCCGGCTCCGACTCCGGTTCCGAGGAGAAGGCGGCGCAGGCCGAGCGGCCCAGGGGCAAGCGCCGGATCGCCGTGCTGTTCTCGGTCGCCGCCCTGGCGTATGCCCTGGATCTGGTCAGCAAGATCATCGTGGTCGCGAAGCTGGAGCACCATGAGCCGATCGAGATCATCGGGGACTGGCTGAGGTTCGAGGCGATCCGCAACGCGGGCGCGGCCTTCGGCTTCGGGGAGGCCTTCACCGTGATCTTCACGGTGATCGCGACGGCTGTGATCGTGGTGATCGCCCGCCTCGCGCGCAAGCTCTACAGCCTGCCCTGGGCGATCGCGCTCGGCCTGCTGCTCGGTGGCGCGCTCGGCAACCTCACCGACCGCATCTTCCGCTCGCCGGGCGTTTTCGAGGGCGCGGTCGTCGACTTCATCGCCCCCAAGGGCTTCGCGGTCTTCAACCTCGCCGACTCGGCGATCGTCTGCGGCGGCATCCTGATCGTGCTGCTGTCGTTCCGAGGCCTCGACCCGGACGGGACCGTCCACAAGGACTGAGAGTCCGTCGGACCCTGGCGCTCTTCGGCTCGCGTCAGGGGATGTCGGACCCGTCCGGCATACTCGACGGGTGAGCACAAGTCCCGAGATCCGTACCCTGCCCGTGCCCGACGGCCTGGAGGGCGAGCGCGTCGACGCCGCCATATCACGCATGTTCGGCTTCTCCCGTACGAAGGCGGCGGAACTGGCCGCGGCAGGCAAGGTGCTGGTCGACGGCACGGCGGTCGGCAAGTCCGAGCGGGTGCAGGGCGGTGCGTGGCTGGAGGTCGAGATGCCACAGGCGCCCGCGCCCGTGCAGATCGTCGCCGAGCCCGTCGAAGGCATGGAGATCGTGCACGACGACGAGGACGTGGTGGTGATCGTCAAGCCCGTCGGGGTCGCCGCGCACCCCAGCCCCGGCTGGTCGGGCCCCACGGTGATCGGCGGGCTCGCAGCTGCCGGATACCGCATCTCGACCTCGGGCGCCGCCGAGCGCCAGGGCATCGTGCACCGCCTGGACGTGGGCACCTCGGGCCTGATGGTGGTGGCCAAGTCGGAGTACGCGTACACGTCGCTGAAGCGCCAGTTCAAAGAGCGCACGGTCGACAAGCGCTACCACGCGCTGGTCCAGGGCCATCCGGACCCGACCAGCGGCACCATCGACGCGCCCATCGGCCGCCACCCGACCCACGACTACAAGTGGGCGGTCACGGCCGAGGGCAAGCCCTCCGTGACGCATTACGACCTGGTCGAGGCGTTCCGGGCGGCCTCCTTGCTCGACATCAAGCTGGAGACCGGGCGCACGCATCAGATCCGCGTCCACATGGCCGCCCACCGGCATCCGTGCGTGGGTGACCTGACGTACGGCGCGGACCCGACGCTCGCCAAGCGGCTCGGGCTGACCCGGCAGTGGCTGCACGCCGTGCGGCTCGGCTTCGAGCACCCAGGGGACGGGCAGTGGGCGGAGTTCGCCTGCGACTACCCCGCGGACCTGCAGCAGGCGCTGGACCAGGTGCGGGAAGAGACCTACGCATGAGCGCGTCGTACGCGGTGAGGGTGGCCGAGGACCCCGCCGACCGTGAGGCCTGCTTCGCGGTGCGCAAGGAGGTTTTCGTCAGCGAGCAGCAGGTCCCCGAGGACCTGGAGTACGACGTGTACGACGCCGACGCTGTGCATGTCCTCGCCATCCGCGAGGACGGGGTGCCGATCGGCGCGGGGCGCCTGCTGTACGGCGAGGCGGCGGCCGCCAAGACCGGCGGTGACCGGGCCGTCGGGTCCCTGGGGCGGCTCGCCGTCCTGAAGTCCGCGCGCGGACTCGGTGTCGGTATCGCGCTCGTCCGGGGCATCGAGGACGCGGCACGCGCGCGTGGGCTGACGGCGGTCGATCTGCACGCACAGACGCATGCGCTGGGGTTCTACGAGCGGCTGGGGTATGTGGCGTACGGCCCGGAATATCTCGAAGCGGGGATTCCTCATCAGGCGATGAGGCGCTCTCTTTAGCTGCTGTTCTGGCTTTGGCTGCCCAGGTCGTCCAGGTCAATGGTGGGGTGGAATGTAGCCACTGAGCCGGTTGCCTCCGGCGGTTGGGTTCGTTGGCGGGTGCGGGTGTGTGGGTGGCTGGTCGCGCAGTTCCCCGCGCCCCTGGGTGGGTGGGTCGGGGTCGTGGGCCGGTGCGTCAGCCCGTCGCAGGGCGGGCATACGGCCCTTAGCTGGTACAGGGTGCGGGTTCTCCGAGACCGAAGCTAAGCGACGGGCATAGGACGCACCGGCCCACGACCCCTCCCGCCGGTGGGCAAGTGCGGGCACGTCGGGGTGTTTTCCGTCGGCGGGCGAGTGCGGGAGCGTGTGTCTTGGCTAAGGGGCGCGGTCCGTTCGTGGTGGGGCATGGATGCGGCCTCGGTTTGTGCGTGGTATCGAACCGTCCGGCGGGGAGCCCGGGGGCAGGATCGCGTCGGCTGTGTTGACGCGGGGGAGCCCGTAGGGGTGGTGTTCGGTGAGCCAGCGGAGGAGGTGTTCGCGGACTGTGACGCGGACCGTCCACAGGTCGTCGGGGTCCTTGGCGGTCACCAGGGCGCGTAGCTCCATGGTGGTGGGCGTCGAGTCGGTGACGGTCAGATCGTAGTGGCGGCCGTCCCAGGCCGGGCACTCGCGCAGGATGTCGCGGAGCCGCTCTCGCATCGCCTCCAGGGGCGTGCTGTGGTCCACGTGCAGGAAGACCGTGCCGGTCATCTGGACGCCGCCGCGGGACCAGTTCTCGAAGGGCTTGGACGTGAAGTACGAGACCGGCATGGTGATCCGGCGCTCGTCCCAGGTGCGTACGGTCAGGAATGTCAGTGTGATCTCGTCGACCGTGCCCCATTCGCCGTCCACCACCACCACGTCGCCGAGCCGCACCATGTCGCCGAAGGCGATCTGCATCCCCGCGAAGAGATTGCCGAGCGTGGACTGTGCGGCCACACCGGCGACGATGCCGAGGATGCCGGCCGAGGCGAGCAGTGAGGCCCCGGCCGCCCGCATCGCGGGGAAGGTGAACAGCATCGCGGCGATCGCGACCACACCGACGATCGCCGTGACCACGCGCATGATCAGCGACACCTGCGTGCGCACGCGGCGGACCCGGGCCGGGTCGCGGTGGGTGGACGCGTAACGGGCGTACGACGTCTCGACGATCGCCGCCGCGATACGTACCACCAGCCAGGCGGCGGATCCGATGAGCACCAGCGTCAGGGCTCGGCCTATCGCGGAGGAGTGGGACGGGAAGATTCGCGCCTGGTCGTACGAGCCTCTCAGGAAGGCCGTGAGCAGTACGACCTGGAAGGGGATGCGGGCGCGGCGCAGCAGGCCCCACAGTGGGGTCTCGCTGTGCCGGTCGTCGATGCGTCGCATCGTCCGGTCCACGGCCCAGCCGATCACCAGGGTGAGGACGACGGAGCCGCCGACGACGATCAGCGGGCGCAGTACGTTCTCCATGCCCTCGACGGTAACCGGCTCCGGCCCGTCATGAACATGTAGCCCCGGCCCGGGCTTCCGTCCGGCGCCGTTGATGTCAGTGGCGGCTGGCACGATGGCCTCATGGACATTGTGCTCTTCCACTCGACCTACGGGCTGCGGCCCGCGGTGCGTGATGCGGCGGACCGGCTGCGCGCAGCGGGCCACGAGGTGTGGACGCCCGACCTTTTCGAGGGGCGGACCTTCGAGACCGTCGAGGAGGGCATGGCCTTCAAGGATGAGATAGGCAAGGACGAGCTGCTCAAGCGCGCGATTCTGGCCGCCGCGCCCTACTCGGAGCGAGGTCTCGTCTACGCCGGGTTCTCTCTCGGCGCCGCGACCGCCCAGACGCTGGCGCTGGGCGATGAGAAGGCGCGAGGGCTCCTGCTGCTGCACGGCACCTCGGACATCGCCGAGAACGCGTCGGTGGACGAGCTGCCGGTCCAGCTGCACGTGGCCGAGCCGGACGCCTTCGAGCCCGACGACTGGCTGAACGCCTGGTATCTCCGGATGGGCAGGGCGGGCGCCGACGTGGAGGTCCACAGATACGCGGGAGCCGGTCACCTCTACACGGATCCCGGTCTGCCGGACTACGACAAGGAGGCGGCCGAGGCCACCTGGCGGGTGGCGCTCGGCTTCCTCGAGAGCCTCTGAGGGACAGAAGAAGGGGTCAGTTCACCGGCGCGTACACCCGCTCGACCTTCTGCGTGCCGCTGCGTGTGCGGTACGAACGGGCCCAGGACGCTGTGGCGTTGGCGCTCGTGCGGTTGGAGAGGACGTAGTAGTCCATCTGCGTGCGCTCGGCGGTGAGGTCCAGTACGCCGTAGCCGTGCCGGTCGGTGTCGACCCAGTGGACGTGCCGGTTGGCGGCGCGGATCACGGGTGCGGCCACGGCGGAGAGGGTGCCCTCGGGGACGTTGACGAGGTCGTCCAGGTTGTCGGAGGTGACCGATGTGACGACGAACTCGGTGGCGGCGGAGGGGGACAGGGGGTATGTACCGGCGTTGTACGGCACGTCGTTGGCCCAGGCCATGTGGATGTCGCCGGTGAGGAAGACGGTGTTGCGGATGGCGTTGCTGCGCAGATGCGCGAGCAGTTCGCGGCGGTCGTCGGTGTAGCCGTCCCACTGGTCGGTGATGAGGGCCAGTCCCTCCTTGGGCAGGCCGAGCAGCTCCGCGAGCGGTTTCAGGATCTCGGCGGAGAGCGAGCCGATGGCGAACGGCGCGATCATCACCGAGTTGCCGACCAGCCGCCAGGTGGTGTCGGACGCCGTCAACCCCGCCTTCAGCCAGTCGAGTTGGGGCCGGCCCGTGAGCGTACGGTTCGGATCGTCGACACCACCGTTGCCGACCGACACCTGCTGCGAACGGAAGGACCGCAGGTCGAGCAGCGAGAGATCGGCCAACTTGCCGAAGCGCAGCCGACGATAGGTCGTGCCCTCGATCGCCGGGCGGACCGGCATCCACTCGAAGTAGGCCTGCTTGGCGGCCGCTTGGCGGGCCGAGTAGGTGCCCTCCGCGCCCTCGGTGTGGTTCTCGGCGCCGCCCGACCACGCGTCGTTGGCGATTTCGTGGTCGTCCCAGATGGCGATGACGGGGGCGGCGGCGTGCAGAGCTTGTAGATCGGGGTCGGTCTTGTAACGGCCGTGCCGCGTGCGGTAGTCGGCGAGCGTGAGGATCTCGTGGGCGGGAGCGTGCGGGCGTACGACGGTGCCGCGCGTCCCGTACTCGCCCGTGCCGTACTCGTAGATGTAGTCGCCCAGATGCAGCCAGGCGTCCAGGTCGCCGCGTGCGGCCAGGTGCCGGTACGCCGAGAAGTGGCCGGCCTCCCAGTTGGCGCAGGACACCACGCCGAAGCGCAGGCCGGCCACGGCCGCGTCGGTGGCCGGGGCGGTGCGGGTGCGGGCGGCCGGGGAGTCGGTGCCCGCGCTGGAGAAGCGGAACCAGTAGTCCGTGGCGGGCTTCAAGCTGCGTATGTCCGCCTTCACGGTGTGGTCGGAGGCGGCGGACGCGGTGGTGGAGCCCTTGGCGACAACATTCATGAACGCCTTGTCCAGGGCGACGGTCCAGCTCACCTCGACGTCCGGGCCGAGCCCGGAGCCGGGCACGGCCTCCGGCGTGGGCGTCACCCGGGTCCACAGCAGGATGCCGTCGGGCAGAGGGTCACCGGAGGCGACACCGTGCAGGAACGCGGGGGCCTCGGCGGCGGCCCGGGCGGGTGTCGCGGCGGCGAGCGTGCCCGCGAGCGCGGCGGTCGCCGCTGCCGCCTTGACGACCGTACGGCGGCGCGGGGCGGGCGAGTTGGGGGAATTGAGAGAGTTGGGGGGATTGGGGTTGGAGTGGGATCTGATGCGACTGGTCACGGGCGCTCAGATTACTGATCAGTACATGGCGAGAGCGGGCGAACTCGGAAAGTTCGCCCGCTCTTCGGCGCGGGTTCGCTCAGGGACCCGAGCAAAGGGCCTGAGCGCTCTCTGGGCGGCTCAGGCTGCCAGTGCCTTGCTGATCGCCGCCTCGTAGTCGGCGACGGTCATCGGCGCGTTCTTGCCGTCGGAGCCGGTGAGCGTCTTGCCGTCCATCTTCAGCGTCGGCGTGCCCTGGACACCGCTGTCGTCGAACTTCTCCGACATGAGCAGTGCCCACTTGTCGTAGGTGCCGTTCTCCACCGCCGTCTGGAACTTCTTGTTGTCCTTCAGCGCGTCGACGGTGTCGGCCACCTCGATCAGGTACGAGTCGTCCTTGAACTTGTCCTGGCTCTCCTCGGGGTGGTACTTCGCCGAGTAGAGCGCGGCCTTGTACTCCAGGAAGGCGTCCGTGCTGACGTTCAGGGCGGCGCCCATCGCGCTGAGCGCGTTCTTGGAGCCCTCGCCCTGGGTGGCGTCGTCGATGAACGTGGCGCCGATGAACTGGACCTTGTACTTCCCGTCCTCGATGCCCTTGTCGACCGTCGAGCCGACCGTCTGCTCGAACTGCGCACAGATCGGGCAGCGCGGGTCCTCGTACATCTCCAGGGTCTTCTTGGCACTGCTCTTGCCGATGACGACGGTCGTGCCGTTCTCACCGGTGGTGTGGGCGGGCTTGACGAGCTTGTCGTCCTTCGCGGCCTCCCAGTAGCCGGGCTTGTTGCCCTGGACGACGGCGTAACTGATGCCGCCGGCTATCGCGAGGACACCGACGACGGAGCCGGCGACGACGATCTGCCGCTTGACCTTGGCGCGCTTGGCCTGGCGCTCGCGCTCGGCGCGCAGCCGCTCACGGGCCGCCGTCTTTGCTGCCTGGCTGTTCCTCTTGCTCATGATCGTTTTCTCCGTGTGAAGGCATGGGGATGTGGACTGCTGGGCTCAGCCGTGGTTCACGCCGTTGAGGCGGGAACGAGCGAACACGGCGGTCCACGCCGTCCCAGGGAGTGCACGAAGAAGTGGCTGCGGGGCGCGCTCGTACGGCGCACGGGGCGCGACAGCCGGTGTACCGGCGCCGGCCGCACGGTCACCATGGCGACGGCGACCAGCAGCGGCCGGAACGTGGAGGCGACGGCCGCGCACAGGAGTTGGGCCAGGGCCCGCTCGCCGCGCCGCAGCCAGGCGGCCGCGAGGAGGCCGACGCCGACGTGTGCGGCGAGCAGCACCCAGGCGGCGGCCGGATCGGCATGGGCGAGGAAGGCGGCGGCACCGTCGCCTTCGCCAGTCACCCGTGCCAGCGGAGTGCCGACCTCGCCGGCGCACAGGAAGTCGAAGCCGACCGAACGCAACGGTCCCGCCACCGGGCCGCCCGCCCTGCCGTAACAGGCGTGCTGGCCCGCTGTGAACAGCGTGTCGGCGGCCAGCTCCAGCGGGATCAGCAGGGCGGCGATCCGCCCGAAGCCGCGCTCGTGTCCTGCCAACGCGTACGAGATGACGAAGACGGCGGCGGTGAGCGCGGCCACGGTGGCCAGCGGCAGCGGGGCCCGGGACAGCAGCACGTGCGACGCGACGGACAGTGTCACGACGACTGCCGTGAACAGTGCCGCGCGTACGGCTCTCAGCTGGGTCCCGGATATGTCCATAGCGGTGGAGAGTGTGTCACGTACTCCTGTAAGGGAGCGCTAAAAGCTCCCTGTGAGCGGGTGGGCGGTCACCGGCCTGCCGCAGATCTACGGCAGGTCTACAACCCCGGAATCCTTCCGTTGCGGAACAGGTCCACGAAGATCTGGTGGTCGGCACGCGCGCGTGTCCCGTACGCGTGGGCGAAGTCCACCAGGAGGTCCCCGAAGCCGGACTCGTCCGCCGCGATCGCCGCGTCGATGGCCCGCTCCGTGGAGAACGGCACCAGATCGGAGTGGCCGCTCTCGTCGTCCGCCGCCGCGTGCATGGTGGCCGTGGCCCGCCCCAGGTCGGCGACGACCGCCGCGATCTCCTCCGGGTCGTCGATGTCGCCCCAGTCCAGGTCCACCGCGTACGGCGAGACCTCCGCGACCAGCTGGCCCGCGCCGTCCAGCTCGGTCCAGCCGAGCCACGGGTCCGCGTGCGCCTGGAGGGCGCGCTGCGAGATCACCGTGCGGTGGCCCTCGTGCTGGAAGTACTCGCGGATCGCCGGGTCCGTGATGTGCCGGGAGACGGCCGGGGTCTGGGCCTGCTTGATGTAGATCACCACATCGTTCTCCAGGGCGTCGGTGGCGCCCTCCAGAAGGATGTTGTACGAGGGCAGACCGGCCGAGCCGATACCGATGCCGCGGCGGCCCACGACGTCCTTCACGCGATACGAGTCCGGGCGGGCCAGAGAAGACTCCGGCAGCGTCTCCAGGTAGCCGTCGAAGGCCGCGAGCACCTTGTAGCGCGTGGCCGCGTCCAGCTCGATGGAGCCGCCGCCCGGCGCGAAACGGCGCTCGAAGTCGCGGATCTCCGTCATCGACTCGAGCAGCCCGAAGCGGGTCAGCGAGCGGGCGTCGCGCAGCGCGTCCAGGAGCGGGCCCTGGGCGGTGTCCAGCGTGAAGGGAGGCACCTCGTCGCTCTTGGCGCCCGTCGCGAGCGCGTGGATCCGGTCGCGGTACGAGGCCGCGTAGATCCGCACCAGCTCGGTGATCTGCTCGTCGCTGAGCGCCTTCGCGTACCCGATCAGTGCCACGGAGGCCGCGAGGCGCTTGAGGTCCCAGGTAAAGGGGCCGACGTACGCCTCGTCGAAGTCGTTGACGTTGAAGATCAGG
This sequence comes from Streptomyces flaveus, assembly GCF_014647675.1. Lineage (GTDB taxonomy): Bacteria > Actinomycetota > Actinomycetes > Streptomycetales > Streptomycetaceae > Streptomyces > Streptomyces flaveus. Next base: position 418,003 of record NZ_BMPQ01000003.1, read on the forward strand.
CGGCCCTGGGCATCCATGTACGTGCCGAAGTTCTCGGCGTGCAGGTCGCCGTGGACCCAGACGCGGGACGTCCGCTCGTCCAGGTAGGGGCCGCCCCGCTTTTCTTCCTCCAGGTCGTGGTAGAAGAGGCACGCCGTGCCCCGGTAGAAGGCGAAGGCCGAAGCGGCCATCTTCCGGAACTTCACGCGGAACGCGGCCGGGTCGGCGGCAAGCAGCTCGCCGAAGGCGGTGTCGAAGACGGCGAGGATCTGTTCGCCGCGGTGCTCGGCGCTGAGCTGCGGATCCGACATCGCGGGGTGCCTCCAGGTGCAGGGTGATGCATGACAAGTGGGACAGAATCGTCCGTCCTCTTCCAACGGACGAAGGTACGCGGGAGTGCCCGTTTCCCGCATGTGAACGTACGCGGGGGACGCCTCGAATTGTCAGTGCCGAGGCATAGACTTCGACGCTGACCCCAGACTGTCCGCAGCCTGTCGGATCCCCGTCGACCCGTGTTCTTCTTGGAGGCCGAAACCGTGTCAAAGCCGCCGTTCACGCACCTGCACGTCCACACCCAGTACTCGCTGCTGGACGGTGCCGCGCGGCTGAAGGACATGTTCGACGCGTGCAACGAGATGGGCATGACGCACATCGCGATGTCCGACCACGGCAACTTGCACGGGGCGTACGACTTCTTCCACTCCGCCAAGAAGGCCGGGGTGACGCCGATCATCGGGATCGAGGCGTACGTGGCGCCGGAGTCACGGCGCAACAAGCGGAAGATCCAGTGGGGCCAGCCGCACCAGAAGCGGGACGACGTGTCCGGCTCCGGTGGTTACACGCACAAGACGATCTGGGCGGCGAACAAGACCGGCCTGCACAACCTGTTCAAGCTGTCCTCGGACGCGTATGCGGAGGGCTGGCTGCAGAAGTGGCCGCGGATGGACAAGGAGACGATCTCCCAGTGGTCGGAGGGGCTGATCGCCTCCACCGGGTGTCCGTCGGGAGAGTTGCAGACCCGGCTGCGGCTCGGCCAGTTCGACGAGGCGCTGAAGGCGGCCGCCGAGTACCAGGACATCTTCGGCAAGGAGCGGTACTTCCTGGAGCTGATGGACCACGGCATCGAGATCGAGCGCCGGGTGCGCGACGGGCTGCTGGAGATCGGCAAGAAGCTGGGTATTCCGCCGCTGGTGACCAACGACTCGCACTACACGTACGCGCACGAGTCGGCCGCGCATGACGCCCTGCTGTGCATCCAGACCGGCAAGAACGTCTCGGATCCGGACCGCTTCAAGTTCGACGGTACCGGCTACTACCTGAAGTCGACCGACGAGATGTATGCGATCGACTCCTCGGACGCCTGGCAGCAGGGGTGTGCGAACACGCTGCTGGTGGCCGAGCAGGTCGACACCGCCGGCATGTTCGAGGCGAAGAACCTGATGCCGAAGTTCGACATCCCGGAGGGCTTCACCGAGGTCACCTGGTTCCAGGAGGAGGTGCGCCGGGGCATGGAGCGCCGCTTCCCCGGCGGCATCCCTGAGGACCGGCAGAAGCAGGCCGAGTACGAGATGGACGTCATCATCCAGATGGGGTTCCCGGGGTACTTCCTCGTCGTCGCCGACTTCATCATGTGGGCCAAGGAGCAGGGCATCGCCGTCGGACCAGGCCGTGGCTCCGCGGCCGGTTCGATCGTGGCGTACGCCATGGGCATCACCGACCTGGACCCGATCCCGCACGGCCTGATCTTCGAGCGGTTCCTGAACCCCGAGCGTGTCTCCATGCCCGATGTCGACATCGACTTCGACGAGCGCAGGCGCGTGGAGGTGATCAGGTATGTGACGGAGAAGTACGGCGCCGACAAGGTCGCCATGATCGGCACGTACGGCAAGATCAAGGCGAAGAACGCCATCAAGGACTCCGCGCGCGTGCTGGGTTACCCGTACGCGATGGGCGACCGGCTCACCAAGGCGATGCCCGCCGATGTACTCGGCAAGGGCATCGACCTGAACGGCATCACCGATCCCTCGCACCCCCGCTACAGCGAGGCGGGCGAGATCCGGTCGATGTACGAGAACGAGCCGGACGTGAAGAAGGTCATCGACACCGCCAAGGGCGTGGAGGGCCTGGTCCGGCAGATGGGCGTGCACGCGGCCGGCGTGATCATGTCCAGCGAGCCCATCGTCGACCACGCCCCGGTCTGGGTGCGGCACACCGACGGCGTGACCATCACGCAGTGGGACTACCCGCAGTGCGAGTCGCTCGGCCTGCTGAAGATGGACTTCCTGGGCCTGCGCAACCTCACGATCATGGACGACGCCATCAAGATGGTGAAGGCCAACAAGGGCATCGACCTCGAGATGCTCTCCCTTTCGCTGGACGACCCCAAGACCTTCGAACTGCTCTGCCGCGGTGACACCCTCGGTGTCTTCCAGTTCGACGGCGGCCCGATGCGCTCGCTGCTCCGCCAGATGCAGCCCGACAACTTCGAGGACATCTCCGCCGTCTCGGCCCTCTACCGGCCGGGCCCGATGGGCATGAACTCGCACATCAACTACGCGGAGCGCAAGAACGGCCGCCAGGAGATCACACCGATCCACAAGGAGCTCGAAGAGCCCCTCGAGGAGGTCCTGGCGGTCACCTACGGCCTGATCGTCTACCAGGAGCAGGTGCAGAAGGCCGCCCAGATCATCGCCGGGTACTCGCTCGGCGAGGCCGACATCCTGCGCCGGGTGATGGGCAAGAAGAAGCCCGACGAGTTGGCGAAGAACTTTGTCCTCTTCCAGGCGGGCGCCCGGAAGAACGGCTACAGCGACGAGGCGATCCAGGGCCTGTGGGACGTTCTGGTCCCCTTCGCCGGCTACGCCTTCAACAAGGCCCACTCCGCCGCGTACGGGCTGGTGTCGTACTGGACGGCGTATCTCAAGGCGAACTACCCGGCCGAGTACATGGCTGCGCTGCTCACCTCGGTCAAGGACGACAAGGACAAGTCGGCCGTCTACCTCAACGAATGCCGGCGCATGGGCATCAAGGTGCTCCCGCCGAACGTCAACGAGTCGATGTCCAACTTCGCCGCCCAGGGCGACGACGTGATCCTCTTCGGCCTCTCGGCCGTCCGCAACGTCGGCACGAACGTCGTGGAGTCGATCATCCGCTCGCGCAAGGAGAAGGGAAAGTACGCCTCCTTCCCCGACTACCTCGACAAGGTCGAGGCGGTCGTCTGCAACAAGCGCACCACCGAATCGCTCATCAAGGCCGGCGCGTTCGACACCATGGGGCACACCCGCAAGGGGCTGACCGCCCAGTTCGAGCCGATGATCGACAACGTGGTGGCGGTCAAACGCAAGGAGGCCGAGGGCCAGTTCGACCTCTTCGGCGGCATGGGCGAGGAGGAGACCAGCGAGCCCGGCTTCGGCCTGGACGTCAGCTTCACCGACGACGAGTGGGACAAGGCCTATCTGCTCGCCCAGGAGCGGGAGATGCTCGGTCTGTACGTCTCCGACCACCCGCTGTTCGGCCTGGAACACGTGCTGTCCGACAAGGCCGACGCCGGCATCGCCCAGCTCACCGGCGGCGACTTCGGCGACGGCGCGGTCGTCACCATCGGCGGCATCATCTCCGGCCTCCAGCGCAAGATGACCAAGCAGGGCAACGCCTGGGCCATCGCCACCGTCGAGGACCTGGCCGGCTCCCTGGAGTGCATGTTCTTCCCTGCCACCTACCAGTTGGTGTCCACCCAACTCGTCGAGGACGCCGTGGTGTTCGTCAAGGGACGCCTCGACAAGCGGGAGGACGTACCCCGCCTCGTCGCCATGGAACTCCAGGTCCCGGATCTGTCGAACGCGGGGACCAACGCCCCCGTCATCCTGACGATTCCGGCGCTGAAGGTCACCCCGCCCATGGTCAGTCGGCTCGGCGAGATCCTCAGCCATCACAAGGGCGACAGCGAGGTACGCATCAAGCTCCAGGGCCCGCGCAAGACGACGGTCCTGCGGCTCGACCGGCACCGGGTCAAGCCGGACCCGGCGCTCTTCGGGGACTTGAAGGTACTGCTCGGCCCGTCCTGCCTGGCCGGCTGAACAGGCGCGTACTGAGCAGACACGTACTGCACACCGCGTACGGAAAACGATGAGGGGCGCCCCCGATCCGGGTGCGCCCCTCTCGCCCTGTGCTACCCCGCGTCTCCGGCATGATCCGCCGGGCGGGCCCTAGTTGTGGCCGAACTTCTTCTGCCGCTTGCCGCCGGAGGTGAACCGGTCGGGGCCCGGTGCGGATTCGGTCTGCTCGGCGGCGGACGCCAACTCCTCGGTGCCACGCCGGGCTTGCTCCTGTGTGCCGCGCTGTTGCGGGCCGCCCTGCTTGCGGTTCTTGTTCTTGGCCATGGTGATCTGCCTCCTGTTGGGGTTACCTAGGGGCCAGGACCGGGATCAGATTCACATAGGCGCTGAAGCCGCGCATGTCGGAGAATTACCGTGCGTAATAAGGCACGGCGGAGAGTGAACTTCCGATACGCCACGCCGAAGATCGAGTTCCGGCCGTTAACCTCCGCGCAGTCGGGCAGACTCGAAGGAAGCCCGAAGCAAACCTCCCGGAAAGAGGGTGGATCGCGTGGACCGCTGCATCGTCCTGGTGGACGCCGGGTATCTGCTCGGGGCCGCCGCCAGTCTTCTGGCCGGGGAGCCTTCGAGGTCCCGGATCACCGTCGACCACGCCGCCCTGATCCAGGGGTTGCGCGAGCGCGCCGAGTCCGACACGGAACGGCCCCTGTTGCGCATCTACTGGTTCGACGGCGCCCCCGACCGCGTGCCGCAGCCCGAGCACCGCAGGCTGCGCGTGATGCCCAGGGTTACCGTACGTCTGGGTGCACTGACCCGCAGTGACGGGCGGTGGGCGCAGAAGGGCGTCGATGCGGCAATGCACGCCGAGCTCACCGAGCTGGCGCGTAACCGGGCCTGCTCCGACGTGGTTCTGGTGACCGGTGACGGGGATCTGCTGCCGGGCATGATGGCCGCCAAGGAGCACGGGGTCGCCGTACACCTGTGGGCCGTGCAGGCCGCCGACGGCGACTACAACCAGTCCGAGGACCTGGTCGCGGAGGCCGACGAGCGCCGCGTACTGGACCGGACATGGATCACCAAGGCCGTACGGGCCAAGGAGTTCGGCGGGATCTGCGCGCCGCCGCCCGCGCCGCGGCCCGAGATCGCCGCGATCCTCTCCGCTCCGCTGCCCGAGTCCGCGATGCCCTCCAGGAGCGAGCGGGGCGCGCGGGAGCAGGACCACTCGCAGCCGGCGCCGAGTGAGAACGGCACTCAGGAACGAGGGTCGGCCGCGAAGGGGGTGCCGACGCCGAAGGATCTGGCGGCGTTGCGCGCGCCCGGTGCGCAGGCCACCCAGCATGCCCCCGCCAACGCCACGCTGCGGTGGTCCTCCGACAAGGGGTGGGTCGACCGGCCCGGCGCGGCCGAGTCCGCGGACGCGGCCGCGTTGCCGACGCTCGCGCAGCTCACCACGGCCGAGCAGCGGTGGGCCGACCGCGAGGAGGACATCACGGCGGTGAGCGGGGATCCGTACGAGGTCGGGCAGGTGTTCGCGCGGCGCTGGATGGGACGGCTGTCCGACCCGGTGCAGCTGCAGAAGCTGTCCACGATGTATCCGCGGGTGCCGCACCGGATCGACGGGGAGCTGTTGCGGTACGCGGCGCGGTTCGGGCTGCTCGCGCACAAGGACGACCAGATCGACGAGCATGACCGGTACGCGATCCGGGCCGGGTTCTGGCGGGAGATCGATGTACGGACAGCTGCGGAGCACGCTCCCGCGGGGGAGTGAGCGCCTAGTAGCTCGGGGGGTTTTGTTCGTAGGCGACTGCGGGTTCGTTGTGGCTGGTCGCGCAGTTCCCCGCGCCCCTATGGGGCGCTGGAGTACGCGCCCGCGGACAGTGACGCGGGCCCGCCTCGGTGTCCCGGTTTCGACCACGTTCGTGCCCCGATCGTGGTTCCGCGCCGGGGACCCCGTAGGCTCGTCCCTCGTGAGTACGCGCACCGCACAGACAGCCCGGCAAGGGCACGGTGGGGATGTCGTGTGCGCGGTGCGGGATCTGACCAAGACCTATCCGGCGGTGCGCGGACGGCGCGGGGCACCCGGGACACCCGAGGTGCGGGCCACCGACGGCGTACGGATCGACATCCGGCGTGGCGAGATCTTCGGGCTGCTCGGGCCCAACGGTGCCGGGAAGTCCACCCTTGTACGGCAGCTGACCGGACTGATGCGCCCCGATCGCGGCAGCGTCGAGATCCTCGGGCACGACGTCGTGCGCCATCCCGAGCGGGCGGCGCGGATCCTCGCGTACCTCGGACAGGAGTCCACCGCGCTCGACGAGCTGACGGTGTCGCTCGCCGCGGAGACCACCGGGCGGCTGCGCGGGCTCGATGTGCGCAGTGCGCGGGCCGAGCGGGACACCGTCCTCGAGGAGCTGGGTCTCACTCCTCTCGCCTCACGGCCGCTGCGGAAACTTTCCGGCGGGCAACGGCGGCTCGCCTGCTTCGCCGCCACCCTTGTGGGTGAACGCCCGCTGCTCGTACTCGACGAGCCGACCGCCGGAATGGACCCGATCGCCCGGCGCGCCGTCTGGGGAGCCGTCGACCGGCGCCGGGCCGAGAACGGCACGACGGTTCTCCTGGTCACCCACAACGTCATCGAGGCCGAGACGGTTCTCGACCGCGTCGCCGTGATGGACCAGGGCCGGGTCATCGCCTGCGACACCCCTTCCGGGCTGAAGGAGCAGGTCGCGGGCGAGGTGCGCCTCGAACTCGTCTGGCGTGAGCGCGCGCCCCTCGACGTTCCCGAGGTCGCCGCGCTGCGCGACCGCGCCGTCGAGTCCGGCCGCCGCTGGGCGCTGCGTCTCGCCCCGGAGGAGGCCCGCGCAGCGGTCGCCGCCGTCACCGGCGGGGCCGCGTTCGCCGCCCTGGACGACTTCACGCTCGCCACACCGAGCCTCGAAGACGTGTATCTGGCGCTGGGCGGGAGCGCCGGCAATGTACGGGGGTTGGTCAAGGCGTGAGTGTTCGGGCCGCTCTGGCCGTACGGAACAGGACGACAGCTGAAGCGAACAGGAGCCGCTCGACGTGAGTGTCGTACCCGCCGAGGTCCTGCCGGGCCGCGCCCTCCCCGTCGAGGACGCCGTCGCGCAAGAAGCCGCCGAGCTCGGACCGCGTGCCCGGCTGTGGCCCGCGCTGTGCGCCGTGTACCGGGCGCAGCTGTCCCGGGCACGGGTCGCGCGGATTCCGCTGCTGTTCGTGGCCACCTTCCAGTCGATCGGGATCATGGTCCTGATGCGCGGGGTGGTGGACGGCGGGGGCGAGGCGCGGGCCGTGGTGGCGGGCTCGTCGGTGCTCGTCGTCGCGTTCGTCGCGCTGAATCTGCTCGCCCAGTACTTCGGGCAGCTGCGTGCGAGCGGTGGGCTCGACCATTACGCGACGTTGCCGGTGCCGCCGGCGGCGGTGGTGCTGGGTGCGGCGGGTGCGTACGCCTCCTTCACCGTGCCGGGGACCGTGGTCACCGCCGTCTTCGGGTGTGTGCTGTTCGGCCTGCCGATGGCGAATCTGTGGATCCTCGCCGCCGTGATCCCGCTCGCCGGTGCGGCGCTCGCCGGGCTCGGAGCCGCGCTCGGGCTGCTGGCGCCGCGGCCCGAACTCGCCACGCTGCTCGGACAGTTGGGGATGTCGGCGGCGCTGCTGCTCGGGGTGCTGCCGGCGGACCGGCTGCCCGCGGTCGTCCAGTACGCGCGGGATCTGCTGCCGTCCACGTACGGTGTCGAGGCCTTCGGGCTGACCTTCGGGGCGAATCCCGACTGGGGGATCGTCGTACTCGACCTCGCCGTGTGCGCGGGGGTCGGGGTCGTCTCGCTGGCCGTCGCGACCTGGGCCTATCGTCGGGCTGCCGTCCGATGACGCGGCCCACAGCCGAGCCTGGCACGATGTCAGGGTGACCGCACCGCTTACTCCGCCCCAGCCGCCGCATCGCCCTTCTCCGGATCAGCAGTCTCCGGAGTACCAGTCTCCGCACCCTGCCTGGCAGGCGCCGCCCGCCGCCGCTGCTGGTGCGGGCGGATCCGTCGGCTATCAGGAGGACGGCCCCGGGATGAAGACCGAAGTGCGTCAGGCCGCTGTCATCGCGTTCGCGATGGCGGTCGGCGGGGTGTTGCTCGGGGTGCTGTGGTGGTGGCTCGCTCCTGAGGTGCCGTTGGTCTCGGACGCGTCCGCGGTCTATCTCAAGGACACGGAGGGGGAGCAGGCCATCGCGGTGGACGGGACGTTCACTCTGCTCGCGCTCGGGTTCGGGCTGGTGAGTGCGCTGGTCGTGTTCGCTCTGTGGCGACGCGGGGGGATCGGGGTCGTCGTCGCGCTCACGGTCGGGGGTGTGCTCGGTTCGTTGCTCGCCTGGCGGCTTGGGGTCTGGCTCGGGCCTACGCAGGATGTGGCGGCGCATGCTCGGGAGGTGGGCCGGGGGGTCACGTTCGCGGCGCCGCTGGAGCTTGAGGCGAAGGGGGCGTTGCTGGCCTGGTCCGTGGCGGCGCTGGTGGTTCACCTGGGGCTGACGGCGTTGTTCGGGCCGCGGGATCCTGAACTGGATCCTTATCCGCAAGGCCCTTACGGGGCGCCTCCGGCGTAGGGGCGGGGTTCTTGCGGGGGCTGGGCCACGGGTTTTCGCCCCCGCCGCCCTTACCCGTCCCATACCAAGGGGCTCCGCCTCTGGACCCCGCTGGGGGCTGCGCCCCCAGATCCCCGCTATCGGCCTGAACGGCCTCGTCCTCAAGCGCCGGACGGGCTGGTTGTGGCTGGGCTTGGCTGAATAGTGCACGTCAGTGCACGTCAGTGCACGTGAGCGCAGGTGAGTGCGGGTGTGCAGGCGGGCGGTTGGTGCCGCCTCAGCGGCACCAACCGCCCTTATCCCTACGCGGGCCTATGCCCATGATTCGAGCGGCCCTTCTTCATGCGCCACTTACGTTTGCGTGTTTTCTTCGACATGTTCTCGGTTTAGCCGAAAGTGCGGCATTCGTCGAGAGGTCACGTGCGGGCCACCGGCGCCGAGGTCGCTTCCGTGAGCTTGGCCAGGTCCCTCGGGGAAAGTTCGACTTCCAGGCCGCGGCGACCTGCCGATACGCAGATCGTGGGGTGGACCGAGGCCGAGGAGTCGAGGATCGTGCGGAGCTTCTTGCGTTGGCCGAGGGGGGAGATGCCGCCGCGGACGTAGCCGGTCGTGCGCTCCGCCGCCGCCGGGTCGGCCATCGTGGCGCGTTTGCCGCCCACCGCCGCCGCCAGCGCCTTCAGGTCCAGCGAGCCCGCGACCGGGACCACGGCGACCGTCAGGGCTCCGTCGACGTCCGCCACCAGGGTCTTGAAGACCCGCTCGGGGGACACGCCCATCGCCTCGGCCGCCTCCTCGCCGTATGAGGGGTGGGAGGGGTCGTGCTCGTACGCGTGCACCGTGAACTCGACCCCGGCAGCGGTGAGCGCCACCGTGGCGGGGGTTCCCCCGGGTTGCTGCTTCTTCGACTTCTTCGCCAACGGAACCAAGCCTTACGTCAGTTGAGACTCGTCGGCCCGCGAGTCAGCTCCGTCGCGGGCAGTGACGGCAGGTTACGGATGATCGCCGTCTCCGCGCGCAGCAATTTCAGCTCCTCGCGCAGGCGTGACGCCGTGTCCGGGGCCTGGAGCAGGCGCTGCTTCGCCGGTACGTCGAGCATCGCCGCCGCCGCGACCAGGTAGGAGACGACGGACGGCTCGTCCGGCAGCTCGCCCCCGGTCGACAGGGACCGTTCGCGCGCCCCGGCCAGCCGCTTCTGGTACTGACGGAAGGCTCGCAGTACCCCCTCGGCCAGCGCCCCCGCCTCCTCGCCCGGGTCCTCTTCCAGCTCTTCCAGCTCGGCCGTCAGGAATGCGCCGGACGCGTCCACCGAGAGCAGCCGTACGCGCCTCGTCCCGGTGGCCAGCACCTCGAAGCTGCCGTCGGCCCGCTCCCGGATGGTCGCCGCGTCCGCGATGCAGCCCACCTTGTGGAAGGCCCCCGCGGGATCGTCGCCGAAACCGGCCGCGGGCCCGCGCTCCGGTACGGCCGTCTGGTCCGGCAGCCCCTGCGCGCTGGGCGCGACCTCGTGGCCGTCGCGGATGGCGACGACGGCGAACCGGCGCGGTTCGTCCTCGGGAGTCTTCAGCAACTCACGCATCATGGCGCGATAGCGCTCCTCGAAAATGTTCAGGGGCAGCACGAGCCCCGGGAACAGCACCGTGTTCAGGGGGAAGAGGGGAAGCCGGACGGTGGTCACGACGCAAAAGCCTAATGGTCTCCGGGGTGGGCAGGTTCGCCGTGGTCACTCAGCGGACGCGCGGGCGCCGCGCTCCGTAGCTTGAACGGCGTGCGCGCGGCCACTTCCAGCCGTACGCCGTCCCGGAGTTCGAGGAACTGCCCGAGCGGGTCGTCCGAGATCCGGTCCCAGGGGAACGAGGTGGCGTACGGCCCGATCCGGCGCAGCTGCGCCAGGGCGTCCTCCCAGCGTTCGAGCCGGACCAGCACGTAGGTGAGCAGGTTGCGGACCTGGGCGGGCCACGGGTCGGCGGGCGCGTACTCCCGCGACAGGGCGATCGCGAGATCGGCCGCCGCGTCCAGGCGGTCGCGCGGAACCGTGGATCTGCCGCCCTCCTCGGTCAGATACGCGAAGGCCGCGCGCACGGGCAGTGCTTGGACGAGGGAGCCCGGCAGCGCGTCCTGCGCGGCCCGCTCGGCGAAGTCGAAGCACTCGCGGTGCGAGCCGTACCACGCGGCGGACAGGTACTGGAGGGCGGAGACGTGGCAGCCGTAGTGGTGCGGGGAGCGGCGTACGGCCTGAGCCCACAGCTCCTCGAACTCGGTGTGCGACGCGTTCGTGCCCCGGGCGTGGTCCAGCGCGATCCGCCACGGCACCGGATCGCGCGGGTCGCCTTCGGCGGCCGTGGCGATCAACGGCGCGACCTGGCGCAGCAGTTCGGCGCGGGCCGGTGACTCCCAGCCCCGGCACATCGCCAGCTCGGCCTTGATCAGCAGCGCGTCGGGGTCGTGCGGGGCCGCGTACCGCCAGAGCGCGAACCACTCGGGCCGGGAACGGGCGAAGGCGGCGAGGCGCGTCGCGTACCGGTCGCGATTCTCCCACTCGGCGGCTTCACGCGTGGTGGCGAGCAGTTTGGCCGCGGGCTCGTACTCGCCCTGGCCCGCGGCGACCAGCGCCGGCGCGAGCCGCTCGTCCGCGGCGTCGAGCAGGACCTCGTCGTCGCCGGGCAGACCGGCGGCGAGCCGGGAGGTGTTCCGTGCCATCCGGGCGGTACGGACGAGCGCGCGCAGTAAGGCCATGGAGGTGCTCCCCTCTGCGACTGTCTTTTGCGCCTGAACCGGCGCCGCTCTCGCGGACCGGGTTGCTCGCCGTCGTGGTTGCTCAATTGATGGTTCGGTGAGAAGACGGCTGAAATGCGGCCAGGGTTGTGCGTGTTCAGATTACGGTTCAGCCCCGGCGCAGGAGCCGTGTCGCGCCCGCTGCCACCGCCGTCGCCAGGATCCAGCCGAGCAGGATCACCGCCGCGGCCAGCCACTGCCAACTGCCGTGCAGCTGCCAATAGCCCACCTGGCCGAGGTCGATGACGGGCAGGAGCAGGTCCAGGGCGAAGAGGGAGGGGTTCCACGGCGGATGCTCGCCCGTCTTGATCGGCGGATGGTCGGCATGGCGGAAGGCGAGCGAGGTCGCCGCCCACAGCACCGCCATCCATACGGCGGCCCGTCCCGGCCGGTACCCGTAGGCGACCGTCCAGTCCTGTACGTACCCCCAGAGCCTGGCCGCGGGCGGCAGGAACTCGCGGCGGTGGCGCTGCTTGGCGAGCAGCACCTCGCGCGCGTCCTCGTCCTCGCCGCCGTCGCGCAGCACGGCCGCCAGGCGCTCGTACGGCTCCGGGCTGTACTCGGGGGTCGCCGCGGCCACCCACTCCAGGCGCCGGGCCAGCGGGAACGGGCCGCGCGGCACGAGGTTCTCGTACTGGAAGCCGCCCATCTGCAGCTGGCCCGCGCCCGGCCAACTGCTCGCCGCGTCCATGAGGTTGACGACCCGGGCGCCGGACAGCACGACCCGCCCGCGTCGCGGCCGCTCCCCGAGGAAGCGCAGCTCGGGAACCTGCACGCGGCGCAGCGATATCTCCTGGTCGTCCCTGAGGACGAAGCGGGCCTGCTCGAAGTCCACCGCGTCCCCGAACCGCCCGTCGTCAAGCCGGATCCCGCCCTCGCACGCGAACCGCTGCACCCGCGTTCCACGCGCCGGAGTCCGGCCGCTGGTCTGCAGCGGATTGCCGACGCCCGCGGGCGTCATATAGAGCGTGCGCTCGACGGTCAGCTGAGGGGCGTTCAGCGCCAGCCGGTCGTGCGGGTTCTTCAGCCGGCTGCCGCGCAGACTGAGCGAGACGCCCACCGTGGCGCCGCGCAGGCTCAACTCGCCGTCGGACTCCAGCATTTCGGCCTGCAGGTCCTGACCTACGGTCATCCCGTCGCCGGTGATCGAGCGGCCGTGCCGGTCCCGGTGGACCACGGCCTGGTTGAGCAGCAGATCCGTGCCGATGTGCGCGTCGGTGAGGCGTACGCCGTTGTGGAAGCGGCAGCGCGGCAGATGCAGATCGCCCTCGGTGTGCAGCCGGGCCGCCTCCAACCGCGGCACCGAGCAGCCGACCAGGCGCACGGTCGTGAACCGGGCCTCCGGCAGCAGGAGTTCCTTCTCGAAACGGCAGCCCTTCATCTCGACATACGGGACGATCGTGCCGCCCGCGAGATCGAGTACGCCGGTGATCCGGATGCCGGTCAGCTTCAGGGACGAGACGCGGCCGTCCAGCGCGGGCGGTCCGTTCAGCAGCAGCATGGCCACGACGCGCGCCCGCACACTCCGCTCCGGGCCCCATGGACGGCCGCCGTGCGGATCGTCCGCGGTGGTGTCCCCGGTGCGCAGGTCGTACATGCTGCCGTTGCGGAACGCCTGCCACATTCCCGTCTCGGCGGCGGTCAGATCGTCCGGCGGATCCGCGTCCCGGATCCCGTGCCGGATGGCGGCACCCTCGGCCACGGCTCTTCCTTCCTCCCCTGGCTACTCGCGGGTTTCGTACAGTCGTTCAGGTGATGCCCGCTGTGTGACGGCTTGAACACTCACGGTGAATGTGATCCGTCGGGGTGGGTTCGGGGAGGGTGTCGTATCAGCGATTGATACAGCCGTCCGGCGCTCGATCCCCGTCTGAGAGAATTGGCCACGTGATCTCCCGAATCGATCTGCGCGGCGACGCCCTCCCCGAGGGCCCCGCCCTGCGCGACCTGCTGCCCCGAGCCGACTTCGACGTCTCGGCCGCCCTGGAGAAGGTGCGTCCGATCTGCGAGGCCGTGCATCATCGGGGCGACGCGGCGCTGATCGACTACGCGGAGAAGTTCGACGGCGTACGGCTGGACCATGTGCGCGTACCCGCCGCGGCGATCGAGCGGGCCCTCGCGGAGCTCGACCCCGCTGTGCGCGCGGCCCTGGAGGAGTCCATCCGCCGCGCCCGCATCGTCCACCGCGAGCAGCGCCGCACGACGCACACCACCCAGGTCGTGCCCGGCGGTTCGGTGACCGAGAAGTGGGTGCCGGTCGACCGGGTCGGGCTGTACGCGCCCGGCGGCCGGTCCGTCTACCCCTCCTCCGTGATCATGAACGTGGTGCCCGCGCAGGAGGCCGGCGTCCAGTCGATCGCCCTCGCCTCTCCGGCGCAGGCCTCCGCTTTTGAAAATGACCCAGCCGGCGGCCTGCCGCACCCCACGATCCTCGCCGCGTGCGCGCTGCTCGGGATCGACGAGGTGTACGCGGCCGGCGGTGCGACCGCCGTCGCGATGTTCGCGTACGGCACCGAGTCCTGCCCGCCCGCCAACATGGTCACCGGCCCCGGCAACATCTGGGTCGCCGCCGCCAAGCGCTACTTCACCGGCAAGATCGGCATCGACTCCGAGGCCGGCCCGACCGAGATCGCGATCCTCGCGGACGAGACCGCCGACCCGGTGCACGTCGCCGCCGACCTGATCAGCCAGGCCGAGCACGACCCGCTCGCGGCAGCCGTCCTCGTCACGGACTCCGTGACGCTGGCCGACGCGGTCGAGAAGGAGCTTCAGCCACAGGTCGCGGCCACCAAGCACATCGAGGACCGGATCACCCCGGCGCTCGCGGGCCGGCAGTCCGCGATCGTGCTGGTCTCCGGTGTGGACGAGGGCCTGCGGGTCGTGAACGCGTACGGCGCGGAGCACCTCGAGATCCAGACGGCCGACGCTGCCTCGGTGGCCGACCGCGTGACGAACGCGGGCGCGATCTTCATCGGCCCCTGGGCGCCCGTCTCGCTGGGCGACTACGCGGCGGGCTCCAACCACGTCCTGCCGACCGGCGGTTGCGCCTGCCACTCCTCGGGACTCAGCGTCCAGTCCTTCCTGCGCGGCATTCACATCGTCGACTACACGCGCGAGGCCCTCGCCGAGGTGGCGCACCACGTGGTGACGCTCGCCGAGGCCGAGGACCTGCCGGCGCACGGTGCGGCCATCAAGGCACGCTTCGACTGGAAGGTGCCGAGCAAGTGAGTTCCTTCGGTATTGACGATCTCCCCGTACGCGACGAGCTGCGCGGCAAGTCCCCCTACGGCGCGCCCCAACTCGACGTTCCCGTACGCCTGAACACCAACGAGAACCCGTACGCGCTGCCCGAACCCCTCGTCGAGCGGATCGTCGAGCGGGTGCGCGAAGCCGCCCGGAACCTCAACCGCTATCCCGACCGGGACGCGGTGGAGCTGCGCACCGAGCTGGCCAAGTACCTGACGGACACCGGTAAGTACGCGGTCGGCCTCGAGAACGTCTGGGCGGCCAACGGCTCGAACGAAGTCATCCAGCAGCTGCTGCAGACCTTCGGCGGGCCCGGCCGTACGGCGATCGGCTTCGAGCCCTCGTACTCGATGCACGGCCTGATCGCGCGCGGTACGGGGACAGGATGGATCTCCGGGCCCCGCAACGAGGACTTCACGATCGATCTCGCCGCCGCCGAGGAGTCGATCGCCGAGAACCGACCCGACGTCGTCTTCATCACGACCCCCAACAACCCCACGGGCAACGCGGTTCCGCCCGAGACGGTCATCGCGCTGTACGAGGCCGCGCAGGCGGCGAAGCCGTCCATGGTGGTCGTGGACGAGGCGTACATCGAGTTCAGCCACGGCGACTCGCTGCTGCCGCTGCTCGAAGGACGGCCGCATCTGGTCGTCTCGCGGACCATGTCGAAGGCGTTCGGCGCGGCCGGGCTGCGCCTCGGCTATCTCGCCGCGCACCCGGCGGTGGTGGACGCCGTCCAGCTCGTACGGCTGCCGTATCACCTTTCGGCGGTCACGCAGGCGACCGCGCTGGCTGCCCTGGAGCACACCGAGACGCTGCTGAAGTACGTCGAGCAGCTGAAGGCCGAGCGGGACCGGCTGGTCGGCGAGCTGCGCGCGATCGGCTACGAAGTGACCGAGTCCGACGCCAACTTCGTGCAGTTCGGGCGGTTCGCCGACGCCCATGAGGTCTGGCAGAAGATCCTCGACCGGGGCGTCCTGGTCCGGGACAACGGCGTACCGGGATGGCTGCGGGTCAGCGCCGGTACGCCCGAAGAGAACGACGCGTTCCTCGACGCGGTACGTGAACTCAAGAAGGAGCAGAACGCATGAGCCGCGTAGGCCGTGTCGAACGGAACACCAAGGAGACGTCCGTCGTCGTCGAGATCGACCTCGACGGCAGCGGAAAGGTCGATGTGTCGACCGGGGTCGGCTTCTACGACCACATGCTCGACCAGCTCGGCCGCCACGGTCTGTTCGACCTGACCGTGAAGACCGAGGGCGACCTGCACATCGACTCGCACCACACCATCGAGGACACGGCTCTTGCGCTGGGCGCCGCCTTCAAGCAGGCGCTCGGCGACAAGGTGGGGATCTACCGCTTCGGCAACTGCACGGTCCCGCTGGACGAGTCGCTCGCCCAGGTGACCGTCGACCTCTCAGGCCGCCCCTACCTCGTGCACACCGAGCCCGAGAAGATGGCGCCGATGATCGGCGAGTACGACACCACGATGACCCGGCACATCCTGGAGTCCTTCGTCGCCCAGGCTCAGATCGCGCTGCACGTACACGTGCCCTACGGGCGCAACGCGCACCACATCGTGGAGTGCCAGTTCAAGGCGCTGGCGCGGGCGCTGCGTTACGCCTCCGAGCGTGACCCGCGGGCCGCCGGCATCCTTCCGTCCACGAAGGGTGCCCTGTAAAGCCATGAACGGCCTGTCCACCGTACTGATCGTCGTCGGGCTCTTCCTGGTCGGCGGCATCATCTCCTTCGCCAAGCAGCAGATGCCGAAGAGCCTCATCGTGCTGCTCTCCATCGGTGCCGCGATGTGTCTCGTGGCGGGGATCCTCCGGCTGGAGGTATGGAATTGAGTACCCCTTCAAAACGAGTAGTCGTCTTTGACTACGGCTTTGGGAACGTACGGTCCGCCGAACGCGCTCTCGCGCGCGCGGGCGCCGAGGTCGAGATAACCCGCGACTTCGACAAGGCCATGAACGCGGACGGGCTGATGGTGCCGGGAGTCGGCGCCTTCGCCTCCTGTATGCAGGGACTGAAGGAAGCCCGCGGTGACTGGATCATCGATCGCCGACTGTCGGGCGGGCGCCCGGTGATGGGCATCTGCGTCGGTATGCAGATCCTGTTCGCGCGCGGCATCGAGCATGGCGTGGAGACCGAGGGCATGGACGAGTGGCCCGGCTCGGTCGAGCCGCTCCAGGCCGACATCGTCCCGCACATGGGCTGGAACACCGTGACGGCACCGGCCGGTTCGGAGCTGTTCGCGGGCCTGGACGCCGACGCCCGCTTCTACTTCGTGCACTCGTACGCCGTCCACGACTGGTCCATGGAGACCGCGAACGCGGCGATGCGGGCGCCCGTGGTGACCTGGTCGACGCACGGCAAGCCGTTCGTGGCGGCCGTGGAGAACGGCGTCCTGTGGGCGACGCAGTTCCACCCCGAGAAGTCCGGCGACGCCGGAGCGCAGCTGCTGAAGAACTGGATCGGAACCCTCTGATGACGTCGAATCCCTCTGGGAAGCTCGAACTCCTCCCCGCTGTCGACGTCCGTGACGGCCAGGCGGTCCGCCTGGTGCACGGCGAGTCCGGTACGGAGACCTCGTACGGCTCTCCTCTGGAGGCCGCTCTCGCCTGGCAGCGGGCGGGTGCCGAGTGGCTGCATCTGGTGGACCTGGACGCGGCGTTCGGAACGGGCGACAACCGGACGCTGATCGCCGAGGTCGCGAAGGCGATGGACATCAAGGTCGAGCTGTCCGGCGGCATTCGGGACGACGCCTCGCTGGCCGCCGCCCTGGCCACCGGCTGCACGCGCGTGAACCTGGGCACGGCCGCCCTGGAGACCCCCGAGTGGGTCGCCAAGGTCATCGCCGAGCACGGCGACAAGATCGCGGTCGGTCTCGACGTACGCGGTACGACGCTGCGCGGGCGCGGCTGGACCCGAGACGGCGGCGACCTGTACGAGACGCTGGAGCGCCTCAACAAGGAGGGTTGCGCGCGGTACGTGGTGACGGACATCGCCAAGGACGGCACGCTGCAGGGCCCGAACCTGGAACTGCTGCGCAACGTGTGCGCGGCGACGGACCGCCCGGTGGTGGCCTCCGGCGGGGTGTCCTCCCTGGACGACCTGCGGGCCATCGCCGAGCTCGTACCTCTCGGTGTCGAGGGCTCCATCGTCGGGAAGGCCCTGTACGCGAAGGCGTTCACCCTGGAAGAGGCCTTGGAGGCTGTGGCGTCATGAGCGATGCCGTGCGGCGCGTGCAGAGCGGAAGCCCCTGGGAGGAGTCCTTCGGTTTCGCACGCGCCGTCGCGGCGGGCGACCGGGTCCTGGTGGCGGGCACGACGTCTTTCAAGGGCAGCGTGCTGTACGGGGAGGGTGACCCGTACGAGCAGGCCAGGGTGGCGTTCGCCAACGCCCTGGACGCACTCGGCGAGTTCGGCCTCGGCGTCGACTCCGTGCTCCGTACGCGGCTGTATCTCACCCACGCACGGGACGTGGACGAGGTGGGCCGGGCCCACAAGGAGCTCTTCGACTCCGTGCGCCCGGTCTCGACCCTGCTGATCGTGGACGGCTTCGTCGATCCGCGCATCCTGGTCGAAGTGGAACTGGAAGCCTTCAGAGGCTAGAAGCGCATTTTTGCTGGTGAGGAGCCGTGAATTCATGACCCTGGCGGTCCGAGTCATCCCCTGCCTGGACGTCGACAACGGCCGGGTCGTCAAGGGCGTCAACTTCCAGAACCTGCGCGACGCGGGCGACCCCGTCGAGATGGCCAAGGTGTACGACGCCGAGGGCGCCGACGAGTTGACGTTCCTGGACATCACGGCGTCTTCGGGCAACCGCGAGACGACGTACGACGTGGTGCGGCGCACGGCGGAGCAGGTGTTCATTCCGCTGACGGTCGGCGGTGGGGTCCGTACCACCGAGGACGTCGACAAACTGCTGCGGGCGGGCGCGGACAAGGTGGGCGTGAACACCGCGGCGATCGCCCGTCCGGAGCTGATCCGCGAGATCGCCGAACGCTTTGGCCGGCAGGTCCTGGTCCTGTCGGTCGACGCGCGCAGGACGTCGTCCGGAAGCTTCGAGGTGACGACGCACGGTGGTCGCAAGGGCACGGGCATCGACGCCGTCGAATGGGCGCATCAGGCAGCCGAGTTGGGCGCGGGCGAGATCCTGCTCAACTCGATGGACGCGGACGGCACGAAGGACGGCTACGACATCGAGATGATCGAAGCGGTACGGGGGCATGTCACCGTCCCGCTGATCGCCAGTGGCGGAGCCGGGCGGCTCGCCGACTTCCCGCCGGCGATCACCGCGGGCGCGGACGCGGTACTCGCGGCCTCCGTCTTCCACTTCGGGGACCTGCGGATCGGCGAGGTGAAGGAGACGCTGCGGGGGGCGGGACACCCCGTACGGTAGTTCGAGGTATCACTCTTGGTAGTGAATTTGGTAGTAATCAGGTTTCTTTCGTGGCTATCGTGATCGCATGCCTGGAATCACGATCGAGTTCACCGAGGAAGAGCTGGCCGAGCTGCGCGCCGAGGCCAAGGAACAGGGCGTCGCGATCAAGCGGCTGGCGCACGACATACTGACCGAGGATGTTGTGCGCCGACGGCAGAAGCAGCGGTTCGTCGAGGGGGCGTCGAAGAAGGCCCGGGAGATCATGGCGGACTTCGACGAGCGCTTCCCGAAGGGCCTGCGGTGACCCTCTACGTGGACACCGGATGGGTCCTCAACATCCAGGTGAACGTCTCCCCGCAGAACACGCCGATCCGCGACTGGGGCGCGTTGCACTGCATGGCCGAACGGCACAGGTACGAACGTGTCGCAGGCGAGCCCTACTACGAGGAGATCCCTGCACGGGCGGCGACCTTCCTGCACACCGCCCTGAGGCTGCGACCCTTCAGCGACTACAACGCCTCGATCGGCATCGCCTGCGCCTGGGAGTACATGGAGCAGTCCGGGATGCCGTTCGAGCTGTCGTACGGCGAGGTTGCGAAACTCGTAGCCGACATCCGCAGCGACGAGGCCGACCTCACGGAAACGGCCCGTTTGCTGCGCGACTGGGCCGCGTAGACAGGATGGACGAGGAAGGCCGCGCAACGCTCGTTGCGCGGCCTTCCTGCGCGTATCAGTCCCCGCCTAGATCCCCAGCTGCTTCGTCTCGTGCAGCTTCGCGATCGCGGCCTTGTCGCCTTCCAGTTCCACGTCGGCCTCGTTCAAGCGGCCGTAGGTGAACATCAGCAGCTCGGAGGGCTCGCCGGTCACTGTCACCACCGGGGTGCCCCGGTGGGCCACCGCCGTCTGGCCGTCCGGGCGGCGCAGCACCAGGCCGGTCGGGACGCTGCGGCCCACGAGGCGGGCCGTTCGCTCCAGGCGGGACCAGAGGGCGTCCTGGAAGACGGGGTCCAGTTCGCGCGGGGTCCAGTCCGGCTGCGCGCGCCGTACGTCCTCGGTGTGGACGTAGAACTCGACCGTGTTCGCCGCCTCGTCGATCTGCTTGAGAGAGAAGGGCGAGAAGCGGGGCGGGCCGGTACGGATCAGCTGGATCAGTTCCTCGTACGGCTTCTCGGTGAACTCCGCCATCACCCGGTCCAGGCGCGGCGCGAGCTGTTTGATCAGGGTGCCGCCCGCTGCGTCCGGGCGGCGCTCGCGCACCACCACATGGGCGGCCAGATCCCGGGTGTTCCAGCCCTCGCACAGGGTCGGGGCATCCGGGCCCGAGGCCTCCAACAGGTCGGCGAGGAGAAGTCGTTCACGCTTTGCATGGGTCGACATGCCTGCCAGCCTACGACCGGCTTCGCGGTCCGGACAGTGGACGCCCGCCGAACGGCCCGTACGAGCGCGGCACAATGGCTCCCATGACCCGCAAGCCCCATCCCGCCCGTCACCCGACCACCGCCCCTCATCGAGGCGCTTCGCGCCACAGTTCTCCATCCAGTCGCCTGGATCCCGCCATCGCCGCGCGCCTCAAGCGCAGCACGGACGGGCTCGTCCCCGCGATCGCCCAGCAGTACGACACCGGGGAGGTGCTGATGCTGGGCTGGATGAACGACGAGGCGCTGCACCGCACGCTGACCACGGGCCGCTGCACCTACTGGTCGCGCAGCCGTCAGGAGTACTGGGTCAAGGGCGACACCTCCGGGCACGTCCAGTACGTCAAGTCCGTCGCCCTCGACTGTGACGCCGACACCGTCCTGGTCAAGGTCGACCAGGTGGGCGCCGCCTGCCACACGGGCGCCCGCACCTGCTTCGACGCCGACGTCCTGATCGAGGACGCCGTGTCCGACGTACAGTCCCTCGGTCAGTAAGGTCAGCCGCCATGGACCTCGAGACGTTCCGCAAGCTGGCCATCGACCGGCGTGTCATCCCCGTCAGCCGCAAGCTCCTCGCGGACGGCGACACGCCCGTCGCGCTCTACCGCAAGCTCGCCGCCGAGCGCCCCGGCACCTTCCTGCTGGAGTCCGCCGAGAACGGCCGCTCCTGGTCCCGTTACTCCTTCGTGGGCGTCCGCTCCGCCGCGACTCTCACCGAGCGCGGCGGGCAGGCGCACTGGCTCGGCACCCCGCCCGTCGGTGTTCCCGTCGACGGGGACCCGCTGGCCGCCCTGCGCGCCACCGTCGAGGCGCTGCACACCCCGCACGACCTCGTCCACGACAGCGGACTGCCCCCGTTTACCGGCGGCATGGTCGGCTACCTCGGCTACGACATCGTGCGCCGCCTGGAGAAGATCGGCCCCGGCGAGCGCGACGACCTGAAACTTCCCGAGCTGACCATGCTGCTCACCAGCGACCTCGCGGTCCTGGACCACTGGGACGGCACGGTCCTGCTGATCGCCAACGCGATCAACCACAACGACCTCGACACGGGCGTCGACGAGGCCTACGAGGACGCCGTCGCCCGCCTGGACGCCATGGAGGCCGACCTCTCGCGCGCCGTCTCCCAGCCCCCGGCCGCGCTCCCGCCCTCCGAACTCCCCGAGTACACCGCGCTGTGGGGCGGCCCCGACTACCAGGTCGCCGTCGAGGACATCAAGGAGCGCATCCGGGCAGGCGAGGCCTTCCAGGTCGTACCTTCCCAGCGCTTCGAAACCCCTTGCACGGCAAGCGCGTTGGACGTCTACCGTGTACTGCGGGCGACCAATCCCTCCCCGTACATGTACCTCTTCCGCTTCGACGGCTTCGACGTCGTGGGCTCCTCCCCGGAGGCTCTCGTCAAGGTCGAGGACGGGCACGCGATGGTGCACCCCATCGCCGGTACGCGACCGCGCGGCGCGACCCCGCAGGAGGACCAGGCCCTCGCCGACGAACTCCTCGCCGACCCCAAGGAACGCGCCGAGCACCTGATGCTCGTCGACCTGGGACGCAACGACCTGGGCCGCGTCTGCGAGCCGGGTTCCGTCGAGGTCGTCGACTTCATGTCCATCGAGCGGTACTCGCACGTCATGCACATCGTCTCGACGGTGACCGGCAAGGTCGCACAGGGGCGTACGGCCTTCGACGTCCTGACCGCCTGCTTCCCCGCAGGCACCCTCTCCGGCGCCCCCAAGCCCCGCGCGATGCAGATCATCGACGAGCTGGAGCCGAGCCGCCGCGGCGTGTACGGCGGCTGCGTCGGCTACCTCGACTTCGCGGGCGACTCCGACACCGCCATCGCCATCCGTACGGCCCTGCTGCGGGACGGCACGGCGTACGTGCAGGCCGGCGCCGGAGTCGTCGCCGACTCGAACCCCGTGGCCGAGGACGACGAGTGCCGCAACAAGGCGGCGGCCGTCCTGCGTGCGGTGCATACGGCGAACCGGCTCGGACAATAGGGCACTTCTCACGTGGGCCCCGGGTGACCGTTCGCCCCGGGTCCAGGCGATAGTGGGGTACGTGACTGCTGTACCTCACTCCCGATCCGAAGCCGCCGGACCCGCCCGGTCCGGCCGCCGGAGCCTTGCCATCGCCCTGCTGTGCGGCGCGCTCGGCGCGGCCGTGGCGCTGCTCGCCACGCGGCAGGGCTGGTCGGAGGGCACCGCGACGGTGGCCGGCGGCGACTTCCCGCTGAAGGCCACGGGCAGCGACGTCACGGGTGTGCCCGCGTCCCTCGCCATAGTGGGCCTGGCCGCCCTCGTCGCCGTCTTCGCCGTCCGCCGCGCCGGGCGCTTCCTGGTCGCCGGGCTCCTCGCGCTCTCCGGCGCGGGTACCGTGGCCGCGGCCCTCCTCGGCGCCTCCGACAGCTCCGCACTCGACGACAAGGCCGCGCAGGCCTCCGGCGACACCGCCGCGACCGTCGACTCCATGAGCCATACCGCCTGGCCGTACGTCGCCGCCGCGGGCGGAGTGCTGCTCCTGCTCGCCGGACTGCTCGCGCTGCGCTACGGACGGCTGTGGCCGGCCATGTCGGGCCGGTACGAGCGGGACGGCACCCCCAGGCCCCGTAAGCCCAGGCCTGCCGCGGACCCGGACCGGCCCGAGGAGATGTGGAAGGCGCTGGACCGCGGCGAGGACCCCACGGGGGCCTAGCGCGGCTGCTGGAGGCAGGACCCCCGATCAACACGCACGCGCGCGTGCGGAACAATGGGCTTCGAGCGTCCGACTCACTCAGGCGACTCGCACAGGCACATACAGCCACACACGCAATCAGCAACGAGGAGCAAGTCATGGCGGGCAACCACCACGGTCACACCCCGGCCGCCTGGACCGGTGTCATCATCGTCTTCATCGGTTTCTGCGTCTCGGGTGCCTTCATGGTGCTGGCCAACCCGCTGGGCTTCTGGGCCGGCATGGTCATCTGCGTCCTCGGCGGAGTGGTCGGCATGGCCATGCGCGCGGCGGGCCTCGGCCAGCCGAAGTCCACCCACCCGCCGCACAAGGTGGCCTCCGAGAGCTGATCCTCCCCCACTCTCGGCTTCTCCCCCAGTGCCTTAAGGGCCTGGGGGACCCCCAGAGCGGGGGGACCCCCACCACGGCGACGAGTTAAGGCGGCACCGGCGCTGGAAGCCGGGGCCGCCTTTTGCTGTGCGCGGTTTCCTGTGCGCGAGGCAGAATGCGTTGAGTGGACCCCGAAAGCCAGAGGGCGACGTCCCCTCCCGGATCCGTGGTGCGGCGGCTCGCCGTGCCCGGCGGTGTGCTCGCGGCCGTCGCCGGCGCCTTCGCGTACGTCGCCGCCGTGGATCCGAACGAGCCGGGGCACTACCCCGCTTGCCCGCTGTTCCAGTACGCGGGCGTGTACTGCCCCGGCTGCGGCGGACTGCGCAGCGCGCACGCCTTCGTGCACGGGGACTTCGCGGCGGCGCTCCAGGCCAACGCGGTCGCGGTCGTGGCGTACTTCGTGTTCGCGGTGCTGTGGATCGTCTGGGCGGTCCGATCGGTCCGGGGCCGCCCGCTGAGCCTCGACTTGAGGACCGTTCACCTGTGGGGGCTCGGGGCGCTGTTGCTGGTCTTCACGGTTGTCCGGAACCTGCCGTTCGGTGGCTGGCTTCACCCTTGATCGACTGGCGAATGCCCAGTACGGGGGCACCTCCCGTCCGAGCCGTGCGAAGCTGGTTCGAGGGTGGGGGAGGGGCCGCCGTCAACCGGATGCGAGAGCTGAGCCCTCCTGCGGATACCATCGCAGTGACCATCGGTTTCGTCTGATGCGGGCGACCTTCGAATCAACCGCTCAGCAGCTCGACAGCTACAACCGTCCACCGTCAGGAAGGGGGCCGCTCGCGTGAGTGTGCTCGACGAGATCATCGACGGAGTCCGTGCCGACCTCGCGGAGCGGCAGGCACGCGTCAGCCTCGACGAGCTCAAGGAGCGTGCGGCGAAGGCTCCTGCGGCCAAGGACGGCGTGGCCGCCCTGCGCGGCGACGGCGTCAAGGTCATCTGCGAGGTGAAGCGTTCGAGCCCGTCCAAGGGCGCGCTCGCCGCGATCGCCGACCCGGCAGGGCTTGCGGCGGACTACGAGGCGGGCGGCGCGGCGGTGATCTCGGTACTGACCGAGCAGCGTCGCTTCGGAGGTTCGCTGGCCGACCTGGAGGCCGTCCGCGCCCGGGTGGACATCCCAATCCTGCGCAAGGACTTCATCGTCACGTCGTACCAGCTGTGGGAGGCACGGGCGTACGGCGCGGATCTGGCCCTGCTGATCGTCGCGGCCCTGGACCAGCCCGCCCTGGAGTCCCTCATCGAGCGCGCCGTGTCCATCGGGCTCACCCCGATCGTCGAGGTGCACGACGAGGACGAGGTCGAGCGTGCGGTGGAGGCCGGTGCGAAGGTCATCGGCGTCAACGCTCGCGACCTGAAGACCCTGAAGGTCGACCGCTCGACGTTCGACCGCATCGCCCCCGAGATCCCCGACACCATCGTCAAGATCGCCGAGTCCGGCGTCCGCGGCCCCCATGACCTCATCGCCTACGCCAACGCCGGTGCCGACGCGGTCCTGGTCGGCGAGTCCCTGGTCACGGGCCGCGACCCGAAGGCAGCGGTCTCCGACCTGGTGGCGGCGGGCGCGCACCCCGCGCTGCGGCACGGACGGGGCTGACGCTCCGGTGCACACCGTTTCCGACGCCGCCGCCACCCGTCCGGGCCTGCGCCCCGACGGGGACTCGGCGCGCGTACGGTCGGCTGCACCGCACGATCCGAGTGACGGCGTGGCCCTTCTCGGAGGGCGCCCGGTCGCGGCGGCCCCGCGTGCCGGGGAGGCCCGCCCCGGCGTATGCGCGGTCGCTCACCGCCTTGCGGCGCGCCCTGTTGTCGGTCATGGCACTTCGGCCGGCCTCGCGCCGCGGGGCCTCACCCGCCCCGGCTGCCTCGGGGCCCGTGCGGTCGCCGAGGCCCTCACGGCGGCCCGCGACCCCTACGCCCGCCTCGCCCGAGGCTGCCGCCCGCGCGGCTGCCGGGCACCCGCCCGCCGGGTCCACGGACGCCGGGTGCGGTACGTGATCGGCGACGAGCCGGGCCAGGTCAACGGGATGCGATGGCGTCGGCGCCTCGTGTGCCCACTCTGTTCGGAGCTCTGAGCCGCCGGTAGGCTCCGCCGGTTCGTTCCCGGGCGTGTCCCCTGTGGGCGCGCATCGGTCCGCCACGGACCGGGTGCGCCCCGCCTGGACGCCTCTGTCCCGCCGAGGCGGCGACCAGCCCCGTGGTTTCGGACCGTCGGATTCCGGCGGACCGCCACCCCGTGGCGGCAGCCAGAGCCCGCCGGAGGCACAGGCGGCAGCCACTGTCCGCCGAGGCGCAGGACGGCACCGACTCCCGCCGAAGGTGACGACGCCCCCGCAGGTGTCCCACCCGAGGCATACCGTGACCATTGTCAGACTCGAGACCTGGGGCCTCACGCCCCTGCGAGGTAACCGCATGCCCAGCGAGTTCTTCATTCCTGACCCGGAGGGTCAAGTCCCCACTGCCGAGGGCTACTTCGGCGTGTTCGGCGGCAAGTTCATCCCGGAGGCGCTGGTCGCCGCCGTGGACGAGGTCGCCGTGGAGTACGACAAGGCGAAGTCCGATCCGGAGTTCGCGCGCGAGCTGGACGACCTGCTCGTCAACTACACCGGGCGGCCGAGCGCCCTGACCGAGGTGCCCCGGTTCGCCGAACACGCCGGTGGCGCCCGGATCTTCCTCAAGCGGGAAGACCTGAACCACACCGGCTCGCACAAGATCAACAACGTGCTCGGCCAGGCCCTGCTCACCAAGCGCATGGGCAAGACCCGCGTCATCGCCGAGACCGGAGCCGGCCAGCACGGCGTCGCGACCGCCACCGCCTGCGCCCTCTTCGGCCTCGAGTGCACCATCTACATGGGCGAGATCGACACCCAGCGGCAGGCCCTCAACGTCGCCCGTATGCGCATGCTCGGCGCCGAGGTCATCGCCGTGAAGTCCGGCAGCCGGACGCTCAAGGACGCCATCAACGAGGCCTTCCGCGACTGGGTCGCCAACGTCGAGCACACGCACTACCTGTTCGGGACCGTGGCAGGCCCGCATCCCTTCCCCGCCATGGTGCGCGACTTCCACCGGGTGATCGGCGTCGAGGCCCGGCGCCAGCTCCTGGAGCGCGCCGGTCGTCTCCCCGACGCCGCCATCGCCTGCGTCGGCGGCGGCTCGAACGCCATCGGCCTCTTCCACGCGTTCATCCCCGACACGGACGTACGCCTCATCGGCTGCGAGCCGGCCGGCCACGGCATCGAGACCGGCGAGCACGCGGCCACCCTCACCGCCGGTGAGCCGGGCATCCTGCACGGTTCGAGGAGTTACGTCCTCCAGGACGAGGAAGGCCAGATCACCGAGCCGTACTCGATCTCGGCCGGGCTCGACTACCCGGGCATCGGCCCCGAGCACTCGTACCTCAAGGACAGCGGCCGCGGCGAGTACCGCGCCGTCACCGACGACGCGGCCATGCAGGCCCTGCGCCTGCTGTCCCGCACCGAGGGCATCATCCCGGCCATCGAGAGCGCGCACGCGCTCGCCGGTGCCCTGGAGGTGGGCCAGGAGCTGGGCAAGGACGGGCTGATCATCGTCAACCTGTCCGGACGCGGCGACAAGGACATGGACACGGCCGCCCGTTACTTCGGCCTGTACGACAAGGGCGCCGACGCCGTCGTCGCCGCGGATGCCGACAGTGACACCGCCGAGATCGAAGGGGACGCCAAGTGAGCGGCAACATCGAGCTGTTGAGCGACACCCTCGCGGCAGCGAAGACGGAGGGCCGGTCCGCCCTCATCGCGTACCTCCCGGCCGGCTTTCCGACCGTCGACGGCGGGATCGCCGCCATCAAGGCCGTCTTCGACGGCGGCGCCGATGTCGTCGAGGTCGGGCTGCCGCACAGCGACCCGGTCCTCGACGGCCCGGTCATCCAGACCGCCGACGACATCGCCCTGCGCGGCGGAGTCAGGATCGCGGACGTGATGCGCACGGTCCGAGAGGCCTACGAGGCGACCGGGAAGCCGGTACTCGTCATGACGTACTGGAACCCCATCGACCGCTACGGCGTCGAGCGCTTCACCGCCGAGCTGGCGGAAGCCGGCGGGGCGGGCTGCATCCTGCCCGACCTCCCGGTGCAGGAGTCGGCCCTCTGGAGGGAGCACGCCGAGAAGCACGACCTCGCGACCGTCTTCGTCGTCGCGCCCAGCAGCAAGGACGCCCGGCTCGCCCAGATCACCGCGGCGGGCTCCGGATTCGTGTACGCGGCCTCCCTGATGGGCGTCACCGGCACCCGCGAGTCGGTGGGCGCACAGGCGCAGGACCTCGTACACCGCACCAAGGCCACCACCGAACTGCCGGTCTGTGTCGGCCTCGGCGTCTCCAACGCCGGACAGGCCGCCGAGGTCGCCGGCTTCGCCGACGGCGTCATCGTCGGCTCGGCCTTCGTCAAGCGCATGCTGGACGCGCCGGACGAGACGGCGGCTCTGGAGGCCGTACGCGCACTCGCCGCGGACCTCGCGAAGGGCGTGCGCGGGACGGCGTGACGGGCGGTCCCTCAGACGGGGGAGAAACGGAAAATCCGCTCACTCGTACGGGTGGACCTGGGACCGGGGAGGCGCTTGTTGCCTCCCCGGTTCGTTCTGCCGGATGTGAGCGAGAAGAACCGTGAAGGAAAGCGCACCGCCCGCGAGCGGCTGGCGGCCGAGCGAGAGAAGCAGAAGGCCGGGGAGAGGCGCCGCCGTGCGCTGATCGTGAGCTCCACCGTGGTCTGCGTACTGGCACTGGCGGGTGTGATCGGCACCCTGGCCGCGAACGCGGGCAACGGCAAGGCAGATCCCGAGGGCCCGGTCAGAGCGCCCTCGAAGGCGACCGGCGGCGACAGTCCCGCCATCCCCGTGGGCAAGGAGAGCGCCAGATCGACGCTCACCGTGTGGGAGGACTTCCGCTGCCCGGCCTGCAAGAGCTTCGAGGACGCGTACCGCTCGACGATCCATGAGCTGACGGACTCCGGACAGCTGAAGGTCGAGTACCACCTCGCGACGCTGATCGACGGGAACATGGGCGGCAGCGGCTCCCTGCGCGCCGCCAACGCCTCGGCGTGCGCTCAGAACGCCGGGAAGTTCCCTGAGTACCACGACGTGCTGTTCCAGAACCAGCCTCCGGAGACGAGCGACGAGTTCGCCGACAACGGCAAGCTGATCGAGCTGGCGGGCAAGGTCGACGGACTCGACACCCCCACGTATCGGAAGTGCGTCGAGGACGGTACGCACAACAGCTGGGTCGCCAAGTCCAACAAGGCCTTCCAGGCCGGCGGTTTCCAGGGCACGCCGACGGTGCTGCTGAACGGCAAGAACATCTACCAGGACCGGGCGATGACCCCGGCGAAGCTGAAGCGGATGATCGAGGAGTCGGACAAGTCGTAGCGTCGGCGCGGGTTTCGGGGCCTGGGGCCCATGGCCCGTCATCCCGTTATGGAGCCGTAGCCCGGGCGGGTTGCCGCACTTCCCGCCCGGCAGGGTAGCGTCGACCCTGCCATGGAACTTGCCTCTTTCCCCAGCCCGTCGCGCGGAGTGTACGAACTCGGCGGTGTCATTCCGCTGCGCGGCTACGCGTTCTGCATCATCATCGGCGTCTTTCTGGCCGTCTGGCTCGGAAACAAACGGTGGATCGCCCGCGGCGGCCGGTCCGGCACCGTGGCCGACATCGCCGTGTGGGCGGTGCCGTTCGGTCTCGTCGGCGGCCGGCTGTACCACGTCATCACGGACTACCAGCTCTACTTCAGCGAGGGCGAGGACTGGGTCGACGCCTTCAAGATCTGGGAGGGCGGCCTCGGTATCTGGGGCGCCATCGCGCTGGGTGGCCTGGGAGCGTGGATCGGCTGCCGTCGCCGCGGGATCCCGCTGCCCGCCTGGGCCGACGCCGTCGCCCCGGGCATCGCTCTCGCGCAGGCCGTCGGCCGCTGGGGCAACTGGTTCAACCAGGAACTGTACGGGCGGGCCACGGACCTGCCCTGGGCAGTGAAGATCACGTCCTCGGACGACGGGCGCATTCCTGGCACGTACCACCCGACCTTCCTCTACGAGTCGTTGTGGTGCATCGGCGTAGCGCTGCTCGTGATCTGGGCCGACCGGCGCTTCAAGCTCGGGCACGGGCGGGCGTTCGCGCTGTACGTCGCCGCGTACTGCGCGGGCCGGTTCTGGATCGA
Organism: Streptomyces flaveus; assembly: GCF_014647675.1. GTDB lineage: Bacteria > Actinomycetota > Actinomycetes > Streptomycetales > Streptomycetaceae > Streptomyces > Streptomyces flaveus. The sequence goes on from NZ_BMPQ01000003.1 coordinate 447,715, forward strand.
GTACATGCGCGTCGACGAGGCCCATGAATTCCTCGGGCTGCGCCTGAACAACTGGACCGCGATCGTGGTCTTCCTCCTCGCCGTCCTCTACATCGTGCTGTCGGCCAAGAGGCGGCCGGGCCGGGAAGAGGTCGTCGAGCCGGCGGCTGTCGCCGACGGTCCGGCGGGCGACGCGGAGGCCTCCGGCGAGGAGTCGGCGAAGGGGTTCAAGAAGGCCGACGTCGCGGAGTCCTCTGACTCTTCTGACTCCTCCGATGCGAAGTCCGACGTGAAGGACGCCGAGTCGGCCAAGAAGACCTGACATCGGTTTGTACGTCGAAGGGGGCGCCCCGGTTGCTCGGGGCGCCCCCTTCGTCATGCCGACATCGCGCAAAAGCGCAGGGTAAGTACGGCCTTCCTTGCTGGCAGGGGCGAAATTCCCGGCGTACTTTTGATGTGGTCAAGACGTGGAATCAGTCCAGCAAAGCTCTCTGGGGGAACCGGCGTGGCCATCATCGAGACCGAAGCGAGCCTGCACGAAGCGCACCGCGACAACCACACCCACCGGGACGTCAACGGTGGCTGGCTGCGTCCCGCGGTCTTCGGCGCGATGGACGGTCTCGTCTCCAACCTGGCGCTGATGACGGGTGTGGCGGGCGGTGCCGTCGCCCACCAGACCGTCGTTCTCACCGGCCTTGCGGGACTCGCCGCCGGCGCCTTCTCCATGGCGGCCGGCGAGTACACCTCCGTCGCCTCGCAGCGCGAACTCGTCGAGGCCGAACTCGACGTGGAGCGCAGGGAGTTGCGCAAGCATCCCAAGGATGAGGAGCACGAGCTCGCCAAGCTGTACGAAGGCCGGGGTGTGACCCCGGAGCTCGCCCGCGAGGTGGCCGGGCAGCTGTCCAAGGATCCCGAGCAGGCCCTCGAGATCCACGCGCGCGAGGAGCTGGGTATCGACCCCGGCGACCTGCCCTCGCCGGCCGTGGCCGCCGCCTCCTCCTTCGGCTCGTTCGCGCTGGGCGCCCTGCTGCCCGTACTCCCGTATCTGCTCGGTGCGACCGCGCTGTGGCCGGCGGTGCTGCTGGCGCTGCTCGGGCTCTTCGCGTGCGGGGCGGTTGTGGCCAGGGTGACCGCGCGTTCCTGGTGGTACAGCGGGCTGCGGCAGCTCGCTCTGGGCGGTGCCGCGGCGGGTGTGACGTACGCCCTGGGCAGTTTGTTCGGTGCGGCCGTATGATGGATCGGCTGAGGGTTCTATGCATTGGGCTGCATAAGTAACTGTTACTCGGCGGTTTCGAATCCTTAACCACTGGGCATGAGCCGTAAGCGCTGCGGGCAATGAGGCCTGCTGTGCACCAGTGCGGTGGGCGACGTTGCCCGCCGCGAACCCGGACCGGCGGGCAGGATCTGTCCCCGTTGGCCCCCTTATTTCACCGCCACGAGCGGTACTCCCACCGCGACCCGCGGTGTCCGCATGTTGGAACGCGGTATCCGGTTCCCGAGAACCGCTCCATCATGTAACCTGCACGAAATTTTGATCTCAGCAGAGGGCCAGCGTCGTCCCTCGGCAATCTGCATATGCCACAACACGACGACGGGAGAGCCGATGCGTACGCCGCGCCAGCCGTCCCAGCATTCCGAGAACGGCCAGAAGTGGTCGTTCATGGATGCTCGCCCTGCTGCGCAGGGTATGTACGACCCCCGCAACGAGCACGACGCCTGTGGCGTCGGTTTCGTGGCGACCCTCACCGGCGAGGCGAGCCATACGCTGGTCGAGCAGGCGCTCACGGTTCTGCGCAACCTGGAGCACCGTGGTGCCACCGGCGCCGAGCCCGACTCGGGCGACGGTGCCGGCATCCTGTCCCAGGTCCCCGACGCCTTCTTCCGTGAGGTGGCCGGTTTCGCGCTGCCCGAGGCCGGTGCGTACGCGGTCGGTACCGCTTTCCTGCCCGAGCACAACGGGGCCGACGCCGTCGCGCGGATCGACGCGATCGCCGCCGAAGAGGGCCTGACCGTCCTCGGCTGGCGCGAGGTCCCGGTCGCCCCCGAACTCCTCGGCGCCACCGCCCGCTCCACGATGCCCGCCTTCCGGCAGATCTTCGTCAGCGACGGCGTCAGCAAGGGCATCGACCTCGACCGCAAGGCCTTTGTGCTGCGCAAGCGCGCCGAGCGTGAGGCCGACGTGTACTTCCCGTCGCTCTCCGCGCGCACCATCGTCTACAAGGGCATGCTGACCACCGGTCAGCTGGAGCCCTTCTTCCCGGACCTGTCCGACCGCCGCTTCGCCTCCGCGATCGCGCTCGTGCACTCCCGGTTCTCCACCAACACCTTCCCGAGCTGGCCGCTCGCGCACCCGTACCGCTTCGTCGCGCACAACGGCGAGATCAACACGGTCATGGGCAACCGCAACTGGATGCGCGCCCGCGAGTCCCAGCTGGTCTCCGATCTGTTCGGCCCGTCGGAGAAGCTGGAGCGGATCTTCCCGATCTGTACCCCGGACGCGTCCGACTCGGCGACCTTCGACGAGGTCCTGGAGCTGATCCACCTCGGCGGCCGTTCGCTGCCGCACTCCGTGCTGATGATGATCCCGGAGGCGTGGGAGAACCACGACTCCATGGACCCGGACCGGCGCGCCTTCTACCAGTTCCACTCCATGATGATGGAGCCCTGGGACGGCCCGGCCTGTGTCACCTTCACCGACGGCACCCAGGTCGGCGCGGTCCTCGACCGCAACGGCCTGCGCCCCGGCCGCTACTGGGTCACCGACGAGGGCCTCGTCGTCCTCGGCTCCGAGGTCGGCGTCCTCGACATCGACCCGGCGAAGGTCGTCCGCAAGGGCCGTCTGCAGCCCGGCCGGATGTTCCTCGTGGACACCGCCGAGCACCGCATCATCGAGGACGACGAGATCAAGGCCGAGCTCGCCGTCGAGAAGCCGTACGCGGACTGGCTGGAAGCCGGCGAGATCGAGCTCTCCGACCTGCCCGAGCGCGAGCACATCGTGCACACCCACGCCTCGGTCACCCGCCGCCAGCAGACCTTCGGCTACACCGAGGAGGAGCTGCGCGTCATCCTCGCGCCGATGGCCAAGACCGGCGGCGAGCCCCTCGGCTCCATGGGCACGGACTCGCCGATCGCGGCCCTGTCCGAGCGCCCGCGGCTGCTCTTCGACTACTTCACCCAGCTGTTCGCGCAGGTCACCAACCCGCCGCTGGACGCCATCCGCGAGGAGCTCGTCACCTCGCTGCGTTCGTCCCTCGGCCCCGCGGGCAACCTCCTGGAGCCCACCGCCGCGTCGTGCCGCAGTGTCACGCTGCCCTTCCCGGTGATCGACAACGACGAGCTGGCCAAGCTCATCCACATAAACGCCGACGGCGACATGCCGGGCATGAAGGCCGCGACCCTGTCGGGTCTCTACCGGGTCGGCGGAGGCGGCGACGCCCTCGCGGCCCGTATCGAGGAGATCTGCACCGAGGCCGACGCCGCCATAGAGAACGGCGCCCGCCTGATCGTCCTCTCGGACCGGCACTCCGACGCCGAGCACGCGCCGATCCCGTCGCTGCTGCTCACCGCGGCCGTCCACCACCACCTCATCCGTACGAAGCAGCGCACCCAGGTGGGCCTGCTCGTCGAGGCCGGTGACGTCCGCGAGGTCCACCACGTGGCCCTGCTCATCGGCTACGGCGCCGCGGCCGTGAACCCGTACCTGGCGATGGAGTCCGTCGAGGACCTCGTCCGCGCAGGGACGTTCCTGCCCGGCATCGAGCCCGAGAAGGCCATCCGCAACCTGATCTACGCCCTCGGCAAGGGCGTCCTGAAGGTCATGTCCAAGATGGGCATCTCGACCGTCGCCTCCTACCGCGGCGCCCAGGTCTTCGAGGCCGTCGGTCTCGACCAGGCCTTCGTCCAGAAGTACTTCAACGGCACCGCCACCAAGATCGGCGGCGTCGGCATCGACGTCATCGCCAAGGAGGTCGCCGCCCGCCACGCGAAGGCGTACCCGGCGAGCGGCATCGCGCCCGCGCACCGCGCCCTCGACATAGGCGGCGAGTACCAGTGGCGCCGCGAGGGCGAGCCTCACCTGTTCGACCCGGAGACGGTCTTCCGCCTCCAGCACTCCACGCGCAGCGGCAGCTACGACATCTTCAAGAAGTACACGGACCGCGTGAACGAGCAGTCCGAGCGGCTGATGACCCTGCGCGGGCTGTTCGGCTTCAAGTCGGGCCGCGAGCCGATCTCCATCGACGAGGTCGAGCCGGCGAGCGAGATCGTCAAGCGCTTCTCCACCGGCGCCATGTCGTACGGCTCCATCTCGAAGGAAGCGCACGAGACGCTCGCCATCGCGATGAACCAGCTGGGCGGCAAGTCCAACACCGGTGAGGGCGGCGAGGACGCGGACCGGCTGTACGACCCGGCGCGCCGTTCGTCGATCAAGCAGGTCGCCTCCGGCCGCTTCGGCGTGACGTCCGAGTACCTGGTCAACGCGGACGACATCCAGATCAAGATGGCCCAGGGCGCCAAGCCCGGCGAGGGCGGCCAGCTGCCCGGCCACAAGGTCTACCCATGGGTGGCCAAGACCCGGCACAGCACCCCCGGTGTCGGCCTGATCTCCCCGCCGCCGCACCACGACATCTACTCCATCGAGGACCTGGCCCAGCTGATCCACGACCTGAAGAACGCGAACCCGCAGGCGCGGATTCACGTGAAGCTGGTCTCCGAGGTCGGTGTCGGCACGGTCGCCGCGGGTGTCTCCAAGGCGCACGCGGACGTCGTACTGATCTCGGGTCACGACGGCGGTACGGGCGCGTCCCCGCTGACGTCGCTCAAGCACGCCGGTGGTCCCTGGGAGCTGGGCCTCGCCGAGACCCAGCAGACCCTCCTGCTCAACGGCCTGCGCGACCGCATCGTCGTGCAGACCGACGGCCAGCTGAAGACCGGCCGTGACGTCGTCATCGCCGCGCTGCTCGGCGCCGAGGAGTTCGGTTTCGCGACCGCGCCGCTCGTCGTGTCCGGCTGCGTCATGATGCGCGTCTGCCACCTGGACACCTGCCCGGTCGGCATCGCCACGCAGAACCCGACGCTCCGCGACCGGTTCACGGGCAAGGCCGAGTACGTCGTGAACTTCTTCCAGTTCATCGCCGAGGAGGTCCGCGAGATCCTCGCCGAGCTGGGCTTCCGCTCCATCGAGGAGGCCGTCGGCCACGCCGAGACGCTTGACGTCACGCGTGCCATCGACCACTGGAAGGCGCAGGGCCTGAACCTGGAGCCGCTGTTCCACGTGCCCGAGCTGCCCGAGGGCGCGGTGCGCCACCAGGTCATCGCGCAGGACCACGGCCTGGAGAAGGCGCTCGACAACGAGCTGATCAAGCTCTCCGCCGACGCCCTGGCCGCGGCCGGCGCGACCGACGCCCAGCCGGTCCGCGCCCAGGTCGCGATCCGCAACATCAACCGCACGGTCGGCACCATGCTCGGCCACGAGGTGACGAAGAAGTTCGGCGGCGCGGGTCTGCCCGACGACACCATCGACATCACCTTCACGGGTTCGGCGGGCCAGTCCTTCGGGGCCTTCCTGCCGCGCGGTGTGACGCTGCGCCTGGAGGGCGACGCCAACGACTACGTCGGCAAGGGCCTGTCCGGCGGCCGTGTGATCGTCCGCCCGGACCGGGGTGCCGACCACCTCGCCGAGTTCTCGACGATCGCGGGCAACACCATCGCGTACGGCGCGACCGGCGGCGAGCTGTTCCTCCGGGGCCGTACCGGCGAGCGGTTCTGCGTCCGCAACTCCGGCGCGACCGTCGTGTCCGAGGGCGTGGGCGACCACGGCTGCGAGTACATGACCGGCGGGCACGCGGTCGTCCTCGGCGAGACGGGTCGCAACTTCGCGGCCGGCATGTCGGGCGGCATCGCGTACGTCATCGACCTGGACCGCGACAACGTGAACGTCGGTAACGTCGGCGCCATCGAGAAGCTGGACGACACCGACAAGCAGTGGCTGCACGACGTGGTGCGCCGGCACGCGGAGGAGACCGGCTCCACGGTCGCCGGGAAGCTCCTCGCCGAGTGGTCCGAGTCGGTGGACCGCTTCAGCAAGATCATCCCCAGTACGTACAAGGCAGTGCTCGCCGCCAAGGACGCCGCCGAGCGAGCCGGGCTCTCCGAGTCCGAGATCACCGAGAAGATGATGGAGGCGGCGACCAATGGCTGATCCCAAGGGCTTTCTCAACCACGGCCGCGAGGTCGCCAGGACCCGTCCCGTCGAGGAGCGCGTCAAGGACTGGAACGAGGTCTACGTCCCCGGCTCGCTGCTGCCGATCATCTCCAAGCAGGCCTCGCGCTGCATGGACTGCGGTATCCCGTTCTGCCACAACGGCTGTCCGCTGGGGAACCTCATCCCCGAGTGGAACGACTACGCGTACCGCGAGGACTGGTCGGCGGCGTTGGAGCGGCTGCACGCCACGAACAACTTCCCGGAGTTCACCGGGCGACTGTGCCCCGCCCCGTGCGAGTCGGCGTGCGTCCTCGGCATCAACCAGCCCGCCGTGACCATCAAGAACGTCGAGGTCTCGATCATCGACAAGGCGTGGGACAGCGGCGATGTCGCGCCGCAGGCGCCGGAGCGGCTGTCCGGCAAGACGGTCGCGGTCATCGGCTCGGGCCCGGCCGGCCTGGCCGCCGCCCAGCAGCTGACGCGGGCCGGCCACACCGTCGCCGTCTACGAGCGAGCGGACCGTATCGGCGGTCTCCTGCGCTACGGCATCCCCGAGTTCAAGATGGAGAAGCGGCACATCAACCGCCGTATCGAGCAGATGCGCGCGGAGGGCACCCGCTTCCGTACGGGCATCGAGATCGGCCGCGACATGAAGGCGACGGATCTGCGCAAGCGGTACGACGCCGTGGTCATCGCGGCCGGGTCGACCGTCTCGCGTGACCTTCCCGTCCCCGGGCGTGAGCTGAACGGCATCCACTTCGCGATGGAGTACCTGCCGCTGGCCAACAAGGTGCAGGAGGGCGACTATGTGACGCCTCCGATCACCGCCGAGGGCAAGCACGTCGTGGTCATCGGCGGCGGCGACACGGGCGCGGACTGCGTGGGCACCGCCCACCGTCAGGGCGCGGCCTCCGTCACGCAGCTGGAGATCATGCCGCAGCCGGGCGAGGAGCGGAACCCCGGCCAGCCCTGGCCGACGTTCCCCATGCTCTACAAGGTCACCTCCGCACACGAGGAGGGCGGCGAGCGGATGTACTCCGTCTCCACCACCCACTTCGAGGGCGACGAGGACGGCAACGTGCAGTGGCTGCACCTTGTCGAGGTCGAGTTCGTGGACGGCAAGCTGAACCAGAAGCCTGGTACGGAGCGGAAGATTCCGGCTCAGCTGGTCACACTCGCGATGGGCTTCACCGGGATCGACCAGGAGAACGGGATGGTCTCGCAGTTCGGCCTGGACCTCGACGAGCGGGGCAATGTCGCCCGTGACGGCGACTTCCAGACGAGCGTTCCGGGTGTCTTCGTGGCGGGTGACGCCGGCCGCGGCCAGTCGCTGATCGTGTGGGCCATCGCGGAGGGCCGCTCGGCCGCCCGCGGCGTCGACCGCTTCCTCACGGGCGCGAGCGGCCTCCCGGCTCCCATCCGCCCGACGGACCGCGCACTCGCGGTCTGACGGCCCCTCCCAGAACGTCCCGTACAAAGGCGTACGGAACACCACGACGCCCGCCCCTTGTCCCCGACCGGACGCAGGGCGGGCGTTGTGGTGTTCCGCCCCGCTACCGGGTCACCCGGAACGTTTCCCCGTACATCGCCCACTCCAGCGGAGGCTTGAGGTCGAAGTTCCCGTCGTACAGGAAACGCCGCTGTGCCGTATCGATTCGGCTGGTGTCACGGTGGGACTTCTTGGACTTCATGGCCTTGCGGCGGGTGTCCAGGAAGATGTCGAGGTACGCCTTCTCCTTGCCGCCCTGCGCGGGCGTGTCCGCCTCGGAGACGGCGCGCTCACGCAGGGTGTAGAAGCCGGTCGGGCCGGTGCCGGGACCGTGCATGACCATGGCGTCGTAGTAGATGAACTGACCGAGCGTACCGAGACCGTCGAGCTTGGCGAGCCGCACCGCGGGGTCGAAGTAGATACGGTCGCGCACCTCGTTCTGGGCCTCACGGAAGGCCGCCACCTCCGCCTCCTTCTTCCAGGCAGCGGTGAACCCGGGGTCCAGGCCCTCGTGGGAATCCGTACCGTCCACCTTGCGCAGAGCGGGCAGATAACGTGCGAGCCCGTTGTCCGGGTGGTCCTTCGTATAGCGCTCGACGAGGACGAGGAGATCGTGGGTACCGGTGCAGAAGCCGATGATGCCCGCGGTGTAGCCCTGGCCGTCGCCGATGTCCTCGATGTAGCCGTACTGGCCGCGCCAGTTCAGTGTCGAGTTCTCCGCGCTCGTCACGATCTTGTTGGCGAGTTCCTTCTTCTCCGGCGCCGCGAGCCCGGGCGGCAGATTCGCGATCAGCGCATCCTCGGCCGCCCGCCCGGTCGGCTGCGTGGCCGACGGCTTTCCCCCGGAGCCGGAGCCGGAGCCGTCCGACTTCGTCTCGGGCGTGGAAAGGTAGACCGTGGCCGTCACAACGACGGGTACGGCAGCGAACAACAGGCAACCGGCACGCTTCATGGCGCTCAGGGTACGTTCCGCCGTACGCCGGCTTGGCGAGCGGTTCTCCCAGCTACGCTCACCCGGTCAGCCCTTGACCGAAAGGAGCCGCTGTGGCCGGGATCAGTCTCAGCAAGGTGGAGGAGACCGCGCCCGCGCTGGTCTCCCTCTACAAGAGCGCGGGAGCGAGCCTCGCCGAGCACGGGCTGAGCGGACAGCGGGCCGCCGTCTATCTCGTCGTCGACTACTCGGGCTCGATGAAGCCGTACTACAAGGACGGCAGCGTACAGGCGCTCGCCGACCGGGTGCTGGGCCTCTCGACGCACTTCGACGACGACGGGACCGTACCCGTGGTGTTCTTCTCCACGGACATCGACGCGGTGACGGACATCGCGCTCGACAACCACCAGGGCCGTATCGAACAGATCGTCGCGGGCCTCGGCCACATGGGCAAGACCAGCTATCACCTGGCCATGGACGCGGTCATCGACCACTACCTGGACAGCGGCTCCAAGGACCCGGCCCTGGTCGTCTTCCAGACCGACGGCGGCCCGATCAACAAGCTCGCCGCCGAGCGGTACCTGTGCAAGGCCGCGAAGCTCCCCCTCTTCTGGCAGTTCATCGGCTTCGGCGACGCGACGAGCAAGCAGTTCGACTTCCTCCGCAAGCTCGACGAACTGGCGGTGCCGGGCAAGCGGATCGTCGACAACGCCGGTTTCTTCCACGCCGGTGCGGATCCGCGACGGGTCTCCGACCGCGAGTTGTACGACCGTCTGGTGGCCGAGTTCCCGCAGTGGCTGTCGGCGGCCCGGGCCCGGGGCATCGTCGGCTGAAAGATCGCTAGCGACCCCGTTGGATTTGTGTGATCGTCGTGTCACTCTGGGAGGATCTGCGGCGAGAGGCGGCATATGGGCGCGCGATCGGCGGACCGGCACGGCAGCGGCGGGCGGCCGGTGCAGACGGGCAAGGGTGAGCGGCTGGCGGACTGGGCCGACGGACGGCTCGGGGTCTACGGGCTTGCCAAGTCCCAGATGCGCAAGGTGTTCCCGGACCACCCGTCCTTCATGCTGGGTGAGATCTGCCTCTACACCTTCCTCATCCTGATCCTCACGGGCGTCTACCTCACGCTGTTCTTCGAGCCGAGCAGCGCCGAGACCGTCTACCACGGTTCGTACGAGCCCCTGAACGGCATCATCATGACCAGGGCGTACGAGTCCACGCTCGACATCAGCTTCGACGTACGCGGTGGACTCCTCATCCGGCAGATCCACCACTGGGCGGCGGTCGTGTTCGTCGCCGGGATGCTGATCCACATGATGCGGGTGTTCTTCACCGGCGCCTTCCGCAAGCCGCGCGAGCTGAACTGGCTGTTCGGCTGGACGCTGCTGTTCCTCGGCATCATCACCGGACTGACCGGCTACTCGCTCCCCGACGACCTGCTCTCCGGCACGGGCCTGCGCTTCGCCCAGGGCGCGATCCTGTCGGTGCCGGTCGTGGGAACGTATCTCTCCTTCTTCCTCTTCGGCGGAGAGTTCCCCGGGGACGACATCATCTCCCGGCTGTACCCGATCCACATTCTCCTGCTGCCCGGGATCATGCTCGGCCTGGTGGTCGCCCATCTGATCCTGGTCTTCTACCACAAGCACACGCAGTTCCCCGGGCCCGGACGCGACCAGAAGTCCGTGGTCGGCATGCCGTTCCTGCCGGTCTACATGGCCAAGGCGGGCGGCTTCTTCTTCCTGGTCTTCGGTGTGCTTTCGGTGATGGGCGCGATCGCGACCATCAACCCCGTGTGGGCCTTCGGCCCCTACCGGGCCGACCTGGTCACCACCGGCGCCCAGCCCGACTGGTACCTCGGCTTCTCCGAGGGCCTGATCCGGGTGATGCCGGGATGGGAGATCAACGCCTTCGGCCACACCCTGGCGCTGGGCGTCTTCATCCCCTTCTCCCTCTTCCCGCTGCTCATGCTGGCGATCGGCGTGTACCCGTTCATCGAGGCCTGGATCACCGGCGACAAACGCGAGCACCACATCCTGGACCGCCCGCGCAACGTGCCCACGCGCACCGGCCTCGGCGTGGCCTGGCTGAGTCTGTACGGGGTGCTGCTGATCGGCGGCGGCAACGACATCGTGGCCACGCGTTTCCATCTGTCGATCAACGTGATCACGTGGGCCGTACGGATCGGCTTCTTCGTGGTGCCCGTCCTCGCCTTCATCATCACCAGACGGATCTGTCTGGGGCTGCAACGCCGCGACCGGGACAAGGTGCTGCACGGCAGGGAGTCCGGCACCATCAAGCGGCTGCCGAACGGCGAGTTCGTCGAGGTGCACGAACCGCTCTCGCAGGCACAGCGGTTCACCCTCACCCAGCACGAGCAGGCCCCGCCGTACGAGGTGGGCCCGACTGTCGACGCGAACGGCGTCGTCCGGAAGGTCAGACCCGCGGAGCGGCTGCGCGCCCGGCTCGCCCGCGCCATGTACGGACCGCACACGCACATCCCCAAACCAACCCCCGAGGAGTACCGGGAGCTCACGAGCGGCGACCATCACCACTGAGCCCGCTGTCGAGCACCATGGCTCGGCACTCGCCCGGGGTGCCCCAGGCGGTTCGCAGGGCGCGTGCCTTGGTCAGCCACAGGGACAGGTCGTACTCCGCGGTGTAGCCGATCGCGCCGTGCAGTTGCAGCGCCGTGCGCGCCGTGGCGTACGCCGCCTCACACGCCGTGACCTTGGCCGCGGCGACATCGGCCGGGTCCATGGACAGCGCGGCGCCGAAGACGAGCGGGCGCGTGAACTCCAACGCGATCTTCGCATCGGCCAGTTGATGCTTGACCGCCTGGAACGAGCCTATGGGCACGCCGAACTGGACGCGCTGCTTGACGTACGCGACCGTCCTGTCGAGGAGGGCGAGTCCCACCCCCAAGGCCTGCGCGGCGGTGGCGAGCCGGGCCCAGGTGAGGGCCCGGGGGAGGGGCTGGTTCCTGGCGAGGAGTTCACCGCCGGGGTCGAGGCGGGTGAGGCGGCGGGCCGGGTCCAGGGATGTACGTACCGGGCCGTGCCCGGGGGCCAGGCGCAGTGCCTCGCCGTCGACCGTGAGAAGGACCGTGGCCACGTCTCCGTCCAGGGCGTACGAGCCTTCCGACGCCACCGTCGCGATCACCTCGCCGGACGCCAGCGCCGGGAGCAGCCGCTTGGCGGCCTCCGGCTCGGTGAGCAGCACGGCCGCCGCCACCGTCTCGACCAGCGGTCCCGGCGCCGCATGTCGGCCCAACTCCACGAAGGCGACGGCCAGTTCGACGGGCAGCGGCCCGACTCCCTCGTACGCCTCCGGAACCGCCAGCGCGAACACTCCCGCCTCCGCGATACGGGTCCACAGCGCGCGCCCGGCCGTGGGGTCCCCGGCGCTCCAGGACCGTATGACCGACGGGGTGTCCGCGGCCGTCAGCATCGCGTCCAGCGAGCGGGCGAAGGCCTGCTGCTCGTCGTCGAGGAGGAAGCGCATCAGCGGCGTCCCTTCGGCAGGCTGAGGAGGCGCTCGGCGATGATGTCGCGCTGGATCTCGTTGGTGCCGGCGTAGACGGGGCCGGCGAGCGAGAAGACGTAGCCCTCGCACCAGTCGGTGTCCGCCAGCTCGCCCTCCGCGCCCAGCAGATCTAGCGCCGTCTCGTGCAGGGCGATGTCGTACTGCGACCAGAAGACCTTGTTCAGGCTGGACTCGGGGCCGAGGGGCTCGCCCTGGAGGAAGCGGGAGGCGTGGGCGTACGTGAAGAGCTGATACGCGCGGGCGCCGATCACCGCGTCCGCCACGCGGTCGCGCAGGGCCGTGTCGGACGGGTCGCCGTGCGCCTGCCACAGGTCGACGAGCCGGTCGGCGGCGGCGAGGAAACGGCCGGGGGAGCGGAGGGTCAGACCGCGTTCGTTGCCCGCTGTCGACATGGCGACCCGCCAGCCCTGGCCGGGCTCGCCGATCACGTCCTCGTCCGGCACGAAGACCTCGTCCAGGAAGAGTTCCGCGAAGGCAGGCTTCCCGTCGAGGCGGCCTATGGGGCGGACGGTGACGCCCGGCGCGCGCAGGTCGAACATCACGTACGTGAGCCCCTGGTGGGGCTTCGGGGTGTCCGGCTCACTGCGGAACAGGCCGAACGCGCGGTCGGCGAACGCGGCCCGCGACGACCACGTCTTCTGCCCGCTCAAGCGCCAGCCCCCGTCCGTGCGCACCGCCCTTGACCTGAGCGAGGCCAGGTCCGAACCGGCCTCGGGCTCGGACCACGCCTGCGCCCAGATCACCTCGCCGGATGCCATGGGCGGCAGGATCCGGGCGCGCTGCTCCTCGGTGCCGTGATCGAAGAGGGTGGGGGCGAGGAGGCTGATGCCGTTCTGGCCGACGCGGCCGGGGGCGCCCGCCGCGTAGTACTCCTCCTCGAAGATCAGCCACTTGAGGATGTCGACGCCCCGGCCGCCGTACGCGACCGGCCAGGACACCGCCGACCAGCGGTCCGCGGCCAGTTCGGCCTCCCACGCGCGGTGTGCCGCGAAGCCCTCCTCGGTCTCCAGGGAGGGGAGGGGCTCGGGCGGTACGTGCGCGGCGAGCCAGGCGTGGGCTTCGGCGCGGAACGCCTCGTCGGCGGGGGAGTGGTTCAGGTCCACGGTCACCTTCCTCGGAGTTCCCAGGAGTTTCTAGAAGTTCATCGGAGTCCCTCGAGGCTCCGCGCAGCGAGAACGGGCTTCCCTAACAAGTGTTTGGTAGGTTAGCGTGGCTCCATGACAGACGTCGAGGGTCCGGCGTACGTGCCCGGGCACGGGCTGCTGAAGGGGCGTACGGCCGTCATCACGGCTGCCGCGGGCGCGGGGATAGGCGGGGCCACGGCACGCCGCTTCCTGGAGGAGGGCGCGCGCGTACTGATCAGCGACGCGCACGCGCGGCGGCTGAAGGAGTACGAGGGGGAGCTGGCGGCCGAGTTCGAGGGGGTCGCGGCGCTCGCCTGTGACGTCACCGACGAGGCTCAGGTGCAGGCGCTCTTCGACGCAGCCCAGCGGCTGCACGGGCGGCTCGACATCGTGGTCAACAACGCCGGTCTCGGCGGGACTTCGGACCTCGTCGACATGACGGACGAGCAGTGGTCGAGAGTGCTCGACGTGACGCTGAATGGCACCTTCCGGTGTACGCGGGCGGTACTGCGGGCGATGCGGGAGTCCGGTGGCGGCGGCGTGATCGTCAACAACGCCTCCGTCGTCGGCTGGCGCGCCCAGGCCGGCCAGGCGCACTACGCCGCCGCGAAGGCGGGCGTGATGGCGCTGACCCGGTGCGCGGCCATGGAGGCGGCCGAGTACGGGGTGCGGGTGAACGCCGTGTCGCCGAGCCTCGCCATGCACCCGCATCTGGTGAAGGTCACCAGCCCCGAACTGCTGGAGGAACTCACCGAGCGCGAGGCTTTCGGGCGGTACGCCGAGCCCTGGGAGGTGGCCAACGTGATCGTGTTCCTCGCGTCCGGCTACTCCTCGTACATGACCGGCGAGGTCGTGTCCGTCAGCAGCCAGCATGCCTAGGACGACAATGGATCCGTGCCTACGAAGAAGAAGCCCCAGGTGACCGCCTCGCCCGCCAGGCGCAGTGAACTCCTCGGCACCGCCGCCGAGGTCTTCGCCGAGCAGGGCTACAACGCCACCACCGTCCGCAAGATCGCCGACCACGCGGGCATGCTCGCGGGCAGCCTCTATTACCACTTCGACTCCAAGGAGTCGATGCTGGAGGAGATCCTGCGGACGTTCCTGGACGAGCTGTGGGACGGGTACGACACCGTCCTGGATGCCGAGCTCGGGCCCCGGGAGACGCTGGAGGCCCTGGTCATCGAGTCCTTCCGGGAGATCGACCGGCACCGCGCGGCCGTCGCCATCTACCAGAAGGAGTCCAAGCACCTGGCGTCGCAGGAGCGCTTTGCGTTTCTCGCCGACTCGCAGCGCAAGTTCGAGAAGGCGTGGCTGAGCACGCTGGAGCGGGGGGTGGCCGCCGAGGTCTTCCGGGAGGACCTCGACATACGGCTCACCTACCGGTTCGTGCGCGACACGGTGTGGGTCGCCGCGTCCTGGTACCGGCCCGGCGGACAGCACGGCCCCGAGGAGATCGCCCGGCAGTACCTGTCGATGGTGCTGGACGGGATCGCAGTACGTACGTAACCGAACTGGATCGACATCGCACTGGATCGACCGTAGCGAACTGGATCGACTTGATCTGACTGGGAGTTGTCATGGCCGAGGCCTACATCGTCGAAGCGGTCCGTACGCCCGTCGGGCGCCGCAAAGGTGGCTTGAGCGGGGTGCATCCCGCCGACCTGGGGGCGCATGTGCTGAAGGCTCTGGTCGCGCGTGCCGGCGTCGACCCGGCCGCCGTCGAGGACGTCGTCTTCGGCTGCCTGGACACCGTGGGGCCGCAGGCCGGTGACATCGCGCGGACGTGCTGGCTGGCGGCAGGGCTGCCCGAGGAGGTGCCGGGGGTGACGGTCGACCGGCAGTGCGGTTCGTCGCAGCAGGCCGTGCACTTCGCCGCGCAGGGTGTGCTGTCCGGCACGCAGGACCTGGTGGTCGCGGGCGGTGTCCAGAACATGACGCAGGTCCCCATCGGGTTCGCCTCCGGGCGGGCCACCGCTCCACTGGGGCTCACGGAGGGGCCGTTCGCGGGGAGCGAGGGGTGGCGGGCGCGGTACGGGGACCAGCCGGTGAACCAGTTCGTCGGCGCCGAGATGATCGCCGCCAAGTGGGGTATCAGCCGCCTCGACCAGGAGGAGTTCGCGCTGCGGTCCCATCAGCGGGCGATCGGGGCGATCGACGAGGGCCGCTTCGAGCGCGAGACCGTGGCGTACGGCGACGTCACGGTCGACGAGGGGCCGCGCCGGGACACCTCACTGGAGAAGATGGCCGGCCTGAAGCCGGTCATCGAAGGCGGCACCATCACCGCCGCCTGCTCCTCCCAGGTCTCCGACGGCGCCGCCGCGATGCTGCTGGCCTCCGAGCGGGCGGTACGCGAACACGGCCTGACGCCACGCGCGCGCGTCCACCACCTCTCCGTACGAGGCGAGGACCCCATCCGCATGCTCACGGCTCCGATCCCGGCCACGGCACACGCCCTGAAGAAGACCGGCCTGACCATCGACGACATCGACCTTGTGGAGATCAACGAGGCTTTCGCTCCCGTCGTCCTGGCCTGGCTGAAGGAGACGGGCGCGGATCCGGCAAAGGTCAACGTCAACGGGGGCGCGATCGCCCTGGGCCACCCACTGGGCGCGACCGGCGTCAAGCTGATGACGACGCTGCTGCACGAACTGGAGCGCACGGGGGGCCGGTTCGGCCTGCAGACGATGTGCGAGGGGGGCGGTCAGGCGAACGTGACGATCATCGAGCGGCTCTGACGCCCGCCGGTCACCTCAGTGCTTGGCGACAGCCAGTTCCTGGAGCACCCGCTCGGCATCGGCCATCACGCGTTCCACCAGTTCCGCGCATGACGGCAGGTCGTCGATCACTCCCGCCACCTGGCCCGAGGCCATCACCCCCA
The DNA here is from genome assembly GCF_014647675.1 of Streptomyces flaveus. Taxonomy (GTDB): domain Bacteria; phylum Actinomycetota; class Actinomycetes; order Streptomycetales; family Streptomycetaceae; genus Streptomyces; species Streptomyces flaveus. The sequence continues at coordinate 463,861 of NZ_BMPQ01000003.1, forward strand.
GGTCCGTACGGCCCTCGACCATCGACGCGCGCAGCAGCATCGGTGTGTTGGCGGCGAGCAGGACCTGGCTCCAGGACAGGTTCTTGCCGTGCTTCAGGGCGAGGCCGTCGCGGATCATTCCGGGCCAGGTGAGGCCGGAGAGCTTCCGGAAGCCGGCGGCTCGGCGTACTGCGCGGGCCAAGGATCTCGTACGGCCCGCTCCCTCAAGGGAGTTGACCAGGTCCGTGCGGAGCATGCGGTGGGGCAGGCCGTCCACTGCCCTCGTCACCGTGACGTCCTTCACCGTCGCCGCGAGGTACTCGGCCTTCACCGCGTCCGGCACCGTCGAGTCCGAGGTGAGCAGGAAACGGGTGCCCATGGCGATCCCCGCCGCCCCGTACGCGAGCGCCGCGACCAGGCCCCGGCCGTCGAAGAAGCCGCCCGCCGCCACGACGGGTATCTCCACCGCGTCCACGACCTGTGGCAACAGCACCGTCGTCGCCACCTCGCCCGTGTGCCCGCCGCCCTCGCCGCCCTGCACGATCACCGCGTCCGCACCCCACGCCGCGACCTTCTCGGCATGGCGGCGGGCCCCGACGGACGGGATGACCACGACACCCGCGTCCTTCAGTTCGGCGATCAGCTCACGGGAGGGCGCGAGCGCGAACGAGGCGACCTTCACGCCCTCGTCGATGATGATCCGCACCCGTTCGTGAGCATCGCCCGCGTCCGCTCGCAGGTTCACGCCGAACGGCGCGTCCGTACGGGACTTGACCTCCCGGACGGCCCCCCTCAGCCCCTCCACGGTCATCGTCGCGGAGGCCAGAATCCCCAGAGCGCCCGCGTTTGCGGAGGCGGAGACCAGGCGAGGGCCCGCGACCCAGCCCATACCGGTCTGCACGATCGGATGGCGCACCCCGACGAGTTTCGTCAGCGCGGTCTCCATCAGCCCTTGACCTCACGGTTGCGCAGCCCCTGCGGGTCGAGCACCTCGCGTATCAACTCCAGCTCCTCCCCGGTCGGTTCGCGCGTGTACGGCACCTTCTCGGGAACCGTCAGCTCGAACCCCGTCGCCTCTCTGACCTCCTCGACCGTCACCCCCGGATGCAGCGAGGCGAGCCGCATCGAGCGGTCCGGGGTCGCGAAGTCGAACACGCCGAGGCTGGAGACGACCCGGGGGATGCGGTGGAAACGGGTCGTCGTGGGACCGGCCGCCGCGGCGCTGTCGTACCCCACTCCGCAGATCATGTCGACCTTCTCGACGAAGACCCGGGTGGAGTGCCGGGGGACCCAGTAACTGACCGGATTGTTCAGGGTGTTGACCGGCGCGCCCCGCACCCCGAGAAGCTGCCGTGCGGGCCGTTCCCAGTCGCCTATGCAGGAGATGTTCTGGTTGCCGAACCGGTCGATCTGGCTCGCGCCCATCATCACGTGCCGTCGGCCGCCGGTGACCATCGTGAGGTGCTGCCGGTACGGCAGCCAGCCCTCCACAGTGCCGTCCGGGCCGACCAGCATCGCCTCGCCGTCGGTGAGGAGCAGGTCGGGGGCGAAGGTCAGCCTGGCGAGCCGGGCGCCTATGGACGGGACAGTACCCATGGGACTGGCGAGCACCTCGCCGTTGTCCCGCCAGGCCTCGGCGCAGGTGATCACGCAGTACTCGGCGCGCGTCACGTCGCTCAGTACCTCGCTCATCGCCGCTCCTCCTCCAACGCGTGCCAGGCCTGTACGGCGGACTGGTAGTCCTTCTCGCCTCCGTGCAGGAACCGCTCGGTGAACTCCGGCCAGGGTGTGGTCGCGTACAGCCGCTGGAAGCCCTCGTCCCGGTCGTAGTCGGGCGCGCAGGACGTGAAGTGCGCCCCGTTCGGCGTCTCCACCACGCCGGTCACGCTGTGCCGCTTGATCAGCAGGGTCTGCGGGGCGGCCTCCTTCGTCAGCTCGGCCGTGTCGACGATGCGCTCGCAGGAGACATACGCGGTGTCGGCCGCCTCGCAGAACAGGTCGTCGAAGTACGGATCCGGGCCCAGATACTGCCCGTTGCCGAGACGGTCCGCGCGGTTCACATGGACCAGCGCGGCGTCCATGCGCAGGGCGGGCATGGCGACGAAGGTCTCCTGGAGTCCCGTCGACGCGTCCTCGTACGGTGAAGTGACCGTCCGCAGGCCGGGGTTGACCCGCATCACATCCGAGCCGACGCCGGCCCGCACCGGTATGAAGGGCAGCCGGTTCGCGGCGGCGTGCAGACCCCACATGAACATCGCCTCGTCGATCTCCATCAGTTCGAGAGCACCGCTCTCGCGCGCCGAGCGATAGTGCGGTTCGAGCGGGATCGAGTCGAGGGTCGCGAAGGCGGCGACCAGTTTCCGTATCCGCCCGGCGGCCGCGAGCATGCCGACGTCCGGGCCGCCGTACGAGACGACCGTGAGATCGGTGATCCCGGAACGGAGCAGTGCTCTCACCAGCGCCATCGGCTTGCGGCGAGACCCCCAGCCTCCGATGCCGATCGTCATCCCGCTCTCCAGACGGCCGACGACCTCATCCGCCGACATGGTCTTGTCGCTCAACTCACCGGCCCTCCTTTCCGGATGTGTCATGGCTGGACGCGTCATGGCCGAATGTGCTCCGAACTCGGTCCGCCACCCCGCTGAGGCCCGCCTCGAAGGTGAAGCCCTGCTCGAAGCGGTAGCTCCGGCGCACGTCGACGGGGTCGATGCCGTTGATGGCGGCCTTGGCGAGCCGGATCAGCTGCCCGTCCTTGGCCGCTATCTCCCGCGCCAACTCCAGGGCTGCGTCCAGAACTTCGGCACGCGGAACGACCCGCCACACCGAACCGTGCGCGTGCAACTCGGCCGCCGTGGCCGTACGCGAGGTGTAGTACAGCGCGCGCATCAGGTGCTGCGGCACGAGGCGGGCCAGATGCGTGGCCGCACCCAGCGCGCCCCGGTCCAGCTCGGGCAAGCCGAAGGTGGCGTCATCGCTCGCCACGATCGCGTCCGCGTTCCCCACAAGCCCGATGCCGCCGCCCAGGCAGAAGCCCCGCACGGCCGCCACCACGGGCACCTCGCACTCGTACACCGCGGCGAACGCCTCCGCGCAGCCGCGGTTGGCGCCTATCAGCGCATCATGGCCCGTCGCGCCACGCCGACCGTCCTGCTGCCGCCCATAATCCCGCCGGTCCTGCTCCGGCCGGTCCTGGTCCCGCTGTATCTCCTTGATGTCGACGCCCGCGTTGAACCCCCGCCCCTCGGCGGTCAGCACGACACAGCGGATCTCGGGGTCGCGGCCCGCCGTGCGCACGGCGTCGGCCAGGTCGAACCAGCCGCGCACCGGAAGCGCGTTCACGGGCGGGAAGTCGACCGTGACTACGGAAATCCCCTTTTCCGGGGACGAGGTGGAGACACCCATGGACGCATCAGCTACCTTTCCACCAAACATTTGTTAGGTGCGATCTGAAGTGAAGGTAACAGCGAATGCCGACCAGCGGGAGGCCCTGTGGACAACCGGGAGGACACCCGGCAGGACAAGCGACTCGTGGTTGTCACCGGCGGAACCCGCGGCGTCGGCGCCGGGATCGCCCGAGCGTTCGCCGAGGCGGGCGCCGAGGTCGTGGCCTGCGCCCGCAGACCGCCCGAAGCACCGGTCGAGGGTGTCGAGTTCATGCCCCTCGACGTGCGTGACCCGACAGCCGTACGCGACTTCTTCGATGCGCTGCCCCGGCTCGACGTCCTGGTCAACAATGCGGGCGGCGCCCCGTACCGGCTGCTCGCCGACGCGGACGCCGAGCGGCATGCGCGCGTGATCGAGCTCAATCTCACCGCACCGCTGACCGTGTCCCTGGCGGCGTACGAGCACCTCAAACGCGCCCGGGGCTCGGTCGTGATGATCGGCAGCGTCAGCGGGACCCGGCCCTCTCCCGGTTCGGCGGCCTATGGTGCGGCCAAGGCGGGCCTGGAGAATCTGGCCCGGTCGATGGCCGTGGAATGGGCGCCGGACGTCCGCGTCAACACGCTGGTCGTCGGGATGGTCCGTACCGAACTGTCCCCTCTCCACTACGGGGACGAGGAGGGCATCGCCGCCGTGTCCCGCACAGTTCCGCTGGGCCGCCTCGCCGCGCCCTCCGACATCGGCGAGGCGGCCGTGTTCCTCGCCTCGGACGCCGCCGCGTACATCACCGGGGCCGGCCTGCTCGTGCATGGCGGGGGAGAGCGGCCCGCCTTCCTGGACGCTGCGACCGTCAACAAGGAGAAGTGACATGACCGGAATCTGCGACGGCCGGGTCGTGATCGTCACCGGCGCGGGACGTGGCCTCGGACGGGCGCACGCCCTCGCGTACGCGGCCGAGGGGGCGCGGGTCGTCGTCAACGACCTCGGTGTCGGCCTCGACGGAGCGCCCGGGCCCGACAGCCCGGCCGCACGGGTCGTCGAGGAGATCCGCGCGGCGGGCGGCGAGGCCGTCGCGCACGGCGGGGACATCGCCACGCGCGAGGGCGCCGAGTCGCTGATCGCGACGGCACTCGACGCGTTCGGGCGGCTGGACACGCTCGTCAACAACGCCGGGTTCCTGCGCGACCGGATGCTTGTGAACCTCGACGAGGACGACTGGGACGCCGTCATGCGCGTCCACCTGAAGGGGCACTTCCTGCCGCTTCAGCAGGCCGCTGTGTACTGGCGGGCGGAGGCGAAGGCAGGGCGTACGCCTGAGGCGCGCGTCGTCAACACCAGCTCCGGGGCGGGGCTGTTGGGGTCGGTCGGGCAGGGCAACTACAGCGCGGCGAAGGCGGGCATCGTCGGGCTCACGCTGGTGGCCGCCGCCGAGATGGGGCGCTATGGAGTGCAGGTCAACGCGATCGCGCCAGCCGCGCGCACCCGTATGACCGAACGAACCTTCGCCGAGACGATGGCGGCGCCGGCGCCTGGCAGCGGCTTCGATGCGATGGCGCCCGAGAACGTCTCGCCGCTCGTCGTCTGGCTCGGGTCCGCCGCCAGCGCCGGGGTCACCGGCCGGGTCTTCGAGGCCGAAGGCGGCCGTATCACCGTGATGGAGGGCTGGCGGGCCGGGCCGAGCGCCGACAAGAGGGCCCGCTGGACGCCGTCCGAGGCCGGGGATACGGCACTCAAGCTGCTCGCTCAGGCGGAGCCGCCGCAGCCGGTCTACGGGGCCCGGTAGAGCAATCGGGAGGGCAATCGGCGTACGACACCCAGGAGATGTGTCTGCGCCGTCCGGTTCCGGAGACCTCGTCATACTCGGCGGCGTGGCAGCGTCCACGACAGCAATGTCCGTACGCGGTCGTCCCGTATGTGCTCGACCGCCTCCTCGGCGGTCGTGCGAGGCGGGCTGTCGGGCTTCTCCTCGGCGAGGAGTCGCTCCAACGCGGCGATCGCACGTGGATCCTGACGCACGGCCAGCCCGCGTGCCGCCTCCGCCACCACCTCCGGATCCGGGTCGTCGAGGAGCGTGGCAAGGGCGTCCCGCAGCGCGGGGGTGTCCGTGTCGAGTACGGCCAGGGCCGTCGTCGCCCAGTTGCGTACGTCCCTGTCCGCGTCCCCCGCCAGGGCGACGAGCCGCGCGATGCCCTCCGCGTGAGAGGCGGGAACGAGCCCGCACAGGGCGACGGCGACGGCGCGTCGTACGCCGGTGTCCGGGTGGCCGGCGTACCCGAGGATCTCGGGAAGTGCGGTGGGGTCCTGGTGCTGCCCGAGCGCCGCGACCACGGATCGCAACGTCAACGGCTGCTCGGTCTCGCGCGCCAACTCCCGCAGCAGCGGCACGCTTTGGCTCGCGAAGGGGCGTACGGCTGTCTCGTCCTGCTCCGGCCCGCCCTCCGCCCCCAACCGCCCCAGCACATCCGCTCCGAACGCCTGCCGCAACGGGTTCGCGCCGTCGCCGCACCAGAGGGCCGCCGCCCGGAACGTCTCCTCGTCGCCGCGCCGGGCGAGCGCGGTCACCGCCTCGGTCCAGTCGTCGTTGTCGGGGTCGCCGAAGCGCAGGGCGCGGTCGGCGAGTTCGGGGGCGGGGGCCGCGATGCTCAGCGATGTCTCCAGAAGGGTGACGATGGCCGCGTGGCCCGTCTGCTGGTCGTTGCCCGAGCTCGGGCGGCCGTCCATCAGCAGTAGGACCTCGACGGTCACGCCGCCGTCCTCCGGGAAACGGTGGGTGACGTACTCATGGCCGGGCCCGTGCGTGCGCTCCAGGCCCGCCCGCAGCTCCGCCTCCACGTCCACGGTCAGCCGGCGCCGGGCCTCGGTCAGCGCCTCGGACCGGGCCCGCGCCCCGTGCACGAGCAGGGCGCGTACGCAACCGGGGGAGCCGCGGCGCGCGGCCGTCACCAGCGGGGACTCGCCGGTGGGGCCCGGACGGTTCGGGTCCGCGCCGCCCGCGAGCAGCGCGGCCACCACGGGCGCGTGGCCGCGCTGGACAGCCCAGGTCAGGGCCGTGAACCCGCCCTCCTCCACCAGATCCGGCCGCGCCCCGGCCGCCAGCAGCGCACGTACGACCTCCGTGTGCCCGCCGCACGCCGCTCCGCACAGCGGCGAGTCGCTGCCCGCGCTGAGCCGGTCCGGTGAGGCTCCGGCCGCCAGGAGGAGGCGTACGACACCTGGGTCGTCCGTCATGGCCGCCAGATACAGGACCGTCTGGCCGTCCTCGTCCACCGATTCCGGACTCGCGCCCGCGCACAGCTGCCGTACGACCGCGTCCTCGTCGGCCTCGTACACGGCGGTGAAAAGAGCGGCCGCCAGATCGTGCGTGTTCATCCTTCGACCTTCGCCCGTCAGACGTGTGCGGGGCAAAGCATTTCGCCATGAATCACGTGACGTTGCCCATACGTCGCACTGGGCTAGGTATCGCACTCCAGCACCGTGCGGCACAGGCCGCAGCGGGCCCGCACCCGGCCCCGTACCGGCACCCGGATCCGCTGATGGCAGGTCGGGCAGGGGAACGACACGCGCAGCGGGCCATGGCCGTCGGGGGTGAAGTCGTACGGGACGCCGACGGGACGGCCGAGGTGGTCCTGGGCGTGGCGGCGGTCCTTGGCGTAGCGGCGGCGGCCCGCCCAGCCGGCCGCGGTCAGCGGGGGCTGCTGCTCGTCGTGGCGGGCCCGCGCCATGCCCTTCGTGTACGCCGTGTACGCCTGCGGGCTGGTGAACCACGTCGAGGGATCCTCGCCGAAGACCAGGGACCGCTTGGCCAGCACGTATCCGTACTCCTCCGGAGTCAGATAGCCGAGCTTCTGCGAGGAGGCACCGTCCTCGCGGAACGCGTCCAGCAGCAGCCAGCCCGCGCCCAGATACGTCGTCGCCGTGTCCGTGAGGATCTCGTTGTCGCGCGTGCCCGGGAACGACAGGTCCAGACGGTGCAGATAGACATGCATGATCTCGTGGGCGAGGGCGGCGCCGATGTCCCTGCGGTGGGAGCGGAAGCGGTCGTTCAGCTCGATGAAGTACTCGGGGCCCGCGGCGAGTTCGACGCTCGCCGCGTGGTGCATCTCGCGGAAGCCGACGATCATGCGGGCGTCCGGCAGCCGGAAGTGCTGGACCAGCTCGCGGGCCACGCGCTGGGCGCCCAGGTACAGGTCGTCATGATCGGCGAAGGCCACGTCGGCGGGGGCCACGCTGGTGTCGAAGGTGTGGATGGTGTCGTACGAGAGCCGCTTGTACAGCGCGGTGATCGCCGCCCGCACCGTGTCCAGGTGCGGGTAGCCATGCTCGACGGGACCGCCGTTCGCCACGCCCGCACCCCCCAGGAGGCTTGAACCCACATCCACGATAAGCGTCCGGTGCCTGCGGGTGGCGGTGAGAGCCGACAGTAGGGTGAACGGTCATGACCACCAGCAACAACGGAACCGAAGGCGTCGAGCCTGTTGCCCCCGCTGTCCGCGCCGAGCTCGCCAGGCTGCGCGACAGCATCGACAACATCGACGCCGCCGTCGTCCATATGCTCGCCGAACGCTTCAAGTGCACCCAGCAGGTCGGCCACCTCAAGGCCGCCCACCAGCTGCCGCCCGCCGACCCGGCCCGCGAGGCCCACCAGATCGCCCGCCTGCGCCGGCTCGCGGAGAACGCCAAACTCGACCCCGCGTTCGCCGAGAAGCTCCTCAACTTCATCATCGCCGAGGTCATCCGCCATCACGAGAGCATCGCCGACAACACGAACATCGTTCAGCAACAGCAGTAACCGGTTTCGGCTTCTCAGCCGTCCCGACGGCAACCGTCTTTTACCGGCTGGCCCTGTTCCTCGCGCTTTTGTCCGCGCACCCCCTCGGCCTCAGGGCCGAAATGAGGCATCCTGCGCGCAGCACTCCTTGTCAGTCTGTGAGTACTCCCTGTCAACCGGGCCGGGCACCATCTGGTTGTCCAAGCGAGGGGACTTCGCGCAATGCCGTCGGATGCCAAGATCCTCATCGTCGACGACCATGAGGAAACGCTCTATGCGCTGGAAAGCGCCCTGGCCCCGCTCGGCTACCGGCTGGCGCGCGCCTCCAGCGGCGACGCCGCCCTCAAGGAAGTCCTGCGCGGCCAGGTCGGACTGCTCGTCCTCGATGTGCACATGCCCGACGTCAGCGGCTTCGACGTCGTCCGCTACCTGCGCCGCCTGGAACAGACCCAGCACATTCCCGTCATCCTGGTCACCGGTTTCGGCCCGGACGCCGAACTCACCACCACCGCCTTCCGGCTCGGCGTCGCCGACCTTGTGATGAAACCCATAGACCCCTGGGCCCTGCGCACCAAGGTGCGATACCTGTACGACGCCCACCAGCGCTACCTGCGGATGAAGCAAGAGGTACGCGAACTCCGGTCGCTGGTAAAGGAGTTACCGCCCCCGAACCAGACCCTCGAACCCGAAACCCGCCTCGACACCCGCGTACCGCCGCAGCGGCCCGTCCTGCGCGAGCACGACCAAACCGCGTAGGACCATCTGCGACCCCGAGGACCGCGCACATACGAGGCAGCCGACCGGAACCCGATCGGAACCCGACCTCACCTGCGCCGAACCCCACCCATCAGGCAACATGTCCCCATGTCCGTACTGACGCGCGCCGAAGCGCAGCTCCGTGCCCGGCTTCTCGACGTCCACCGCTACCAGATCGAACTCGACCTGACGCGCGGCGACGAGCTCTTCGACTCCCGTACCGTCATCCACTTCACGGTACGGAGCGACCTGGAGGCCGTGGACACCTTCGTCGAGCTCAAGCCCGCCGAACTGCGCAAGGCCGCCCTCGACGGACAGCTGCTCGACCTGGACACCCTGGCCGAGAACCGGCTGCCCCTCAAAGACCTCACCCCGGGCGAGCACGAACTGCACATCGACGCCGTCATGCGCTACTCACGCACCGGCGAGGGCATGCACCGCTTCACCGATCCCACCGACGGCGAAACGTACGTCTACACCCAGCTGTTCATGGACGACGTCCAGCGGGTCTTCGCCGCCTTCGACCAGCCCGACCTCAAAGCCGTCTTCGAACTGTCGATCAAGGCCCCCGAGGACTGGACCGTCCTCGCCAACGGGATCACCGAGCATCTGGGGGAGGGCAGGTGGAAGGCGGCGAAGACCCCGCTGATCTCCACCTACCTCGTCGCCGTCGCCGCCGGCCCCTGGCACTCCGTGCGCACCGAACACCGAGGCCTCCCCTTCGGCATCCACTGCCGCCGCTCGCTGGCCCCGTACCTCGACGCCGACGCCGACGAACTCCTCGACATCACCCGCGCCTGCTTCGACCGCTACCACGAGAAGTTCGAGGAGCCCTACCCCTTCGACTCCTACGACCAGGCCTTCGTCCCCGAGTTCAACGCCGGCGCCATGGAGAACCCGGGCCTGGTCACCTTCCGCGACGAGTTCGTCTACCGCTCCGCCGTCACCGACACCGAACGCCAGACCCGCGCCATGGTCATCGCCCACGAAATGGCCCACATGTGGTTCGGCGACCTCGTCACCCTGCGCTGGTGGGACGACATCTGGCTGAACGAGTCCTTCGCCGAGTACATGGGCTACCAGACCCTCATCGAAGCGACCCGGTTCACCGGCACCTGGACCGACTTCGGCGTCACCCGCAAACCCTGGGGCTACGAAGCCGATCAGCGGCCCTCCACCCACCCCGTCGCCCCCGACCCCGAAACCGTCCCCGACACCGCCTCCGCACTCCTCAACTTCGACGGCATCTCCTACGCCAAGGGCGCCTCCGCACTACGCCAGCTCGTCGCCTGGCTCGGCGAGAAGGACTTCCTCGCCGGCATCAACACCCACTTCGCCCGGCACAAGTTCGCCAACGCCACCCTCGCCGACTTCATCGAATCCCTCGCCGACACCACCGAACGCGACGTCCACGCCTGGGCCGACTCCTGGCTGCGCACCACCGGAGTCGACACCCTCACCCCGAAGATCGGCCCCACCGACAACGGCACCTGCACCCTGACCATCGCCCACCACGGCAGCCGCCCCCACCGCATCGCCGTCGGCCTCTACGACCGCGACCTCAGCGACGAAGGCCGCCTCAGCCTCCGCGAACGCCTCGAAGTCGACGTCCCCCAGACCGAACCGGCCCACCCCATCGGCAAACGCCCCGCCCTGCTCCTCCTCAACGACGCCGACCTCTCCTACGCCAAGATCCGCTTCGACACGGACTCCTTCGCGACCGTACGCGCCCACCTGTCCGCCCTGCCCGACCCGCTCACCCGCGCCGTCGTCTGGAACGCACTCCGCGACTGCGTACGCGACGGCGAACTCGCCCCCACCGCCTACCTCGACACCGCCCGCACCCACCTCCCGCACGAGACGGACCTCGCCCTCGTCCAGGGCGTCCTTGCCTTCGCCGCCACCCAGATCGCCGACCGCTACCTGCCCGCCCCCGACCGGCCCGCCGCCCTCGCCACCCTCACCTCCCTGTGCCGCGACCTGATCCGCCGAACCGAGGACGGCTCCCACCCCGGACTGCGCCTCACCGCCGTACGCCACTTCATCGACGCAGCCGCCCAACCCGACACGATCACCGCCTGGCTCTCCGAAGGCACCGTCCCCGGCGGCCCCGAACTCGACCCCGAACTGCGCTGGCGCATCCTCGGCCGCCTCGCCGTACTCGGCGCCATCGACGACGCCGTCATCGACGCCGAACTCGTCCAGGACCCCAGCGCCACCGGCCAGGAAGGCGCCGCCCGCTGCCACGCCGCCCTCCCCGACCCCGAAGCCAAACGCCAGGCCTGGGAGGCCATGTTCACCACCGACAACCTCTCCAACTACCTGTTCACCGCCACAGCCAAGGGCTTCTGGCAACCCGAACAGGCGGATCTGGTACGGGACTACGTCCCCCGCTACTTCAAGAACGCCCCGGCCGTGGCAGCCCGCCGAGGCCCCGCGATCGCCGAAGCGGCGGGCCGCTGGGCGTTCCCGGTGTATGCGGTCTCACCCGAGACACTCCGCCTGGGCAAGAAGTGCCTGAACAAGGCCGACCCGACACCGGCGCTGCAGCGCAAGCTGGTGGATCAACTGGATGACATGGAGCGGGCGTTGAGGGTGAGGGAGGCATAACGGCACCCTCGTGAGCAGGGCCGGGGGTGCGGGTGACCCCGAGGGGCCGGAGGCCCCAAGGGGCGCGGGGAACTGCGCGACAAGCCACAACGAACCCGCACTCGCCCACGAACCCAACCCACCACCCCCGTAGGCGCCCCGCCCAACCCGCGGAGCGCACCGTACCCCCATTCGGGTAACGATCGTTGAGCCTCCGGGCGCGCAGCCCCAACCCCGCGCCCCGGAGGACCACCATGAGCCCGCTCGCATCAGACGTCGCACCAGGCCTCGCATCAGGCCCCCAAGGCCCCGCCGCCCTACGCCCGTTGCTCACCACAGTGCTCGACGCACTACGCACCGGCGCCGCCGCAAGAAGAGGCCCACTCCCCACAGGCGGCCCCGAAACGGTGGCCGCACGCATACGCACCGCACTAGGCGACCCCCTGCCCCAACACGGCGACCCGGACGCCCTCCGCACCCTCGTCCACGCCTTCGCGGCAGGCGCCGCCGACCCCGCCGACCCCCTGTGCACCGCCCACCTCCACTGCCCGCCCCTCGCCGTCGCCACAGCCGCCGACCTCGCCGCCAGTGCCCTCAACCCCTCCCTCGACTCCTGGGACCAGGCCCCCGCCGCCTCCGAGCTGGAAACCCTGGTCACGGCAGCCCTCGCCAAGGAGGTGTACGGCAAACAAGCTGACGCCCTCGTCACCACCGGCGGCACCGAGTCCAACCAGCTCGCACTCCTCCTCGCCCGCGAACTGAACGGCAACGTCCAACTCGTATGCGCGGAGAACGCCCACCACTCCCTCCACCGCGCCACCTGGCTACTCGGCCTCCCCGAACCCGTCACCGTCCCCGCCCCCACAGGCACACTCGATCCCGCCACCCTCGACGAAACCCTCACCAAGCTGCCCGGCCCACTGATCGTCGCCGCCACCGCCGGCACCACCGACGCCGGACTCATCGACCCGCTCCCCGCCATCGCCGACGTCTGCCACACCCACGGCGCCCGCCTGCACATCGACGCCGCCTACGGAGGAGCCCTCCTCTTCAGCGACCGCCACCGCAGCAGACTCGACGGACTCACCCGCGCCCACACCGTCACCCTCGACCTGCACAAACTCGGCTGGCAGCCCATCGCCGCAGGCCTGATCGCCGTCCAGGACCCGCACGACCTCCGCGTACTGGAACACCACGCCGACTACCTCAACGCCGACGACGACACCGAGGCGGGCCTCCCCGACCTCCTCGGCCGCTCCCTGCGTACGACCAGACGCCCCGACATCCTCAAAACCGCCGTCACCCTCAAAACACTCGGCCGCCAAGGACTCGGCACACTCGTCGACCAAGTCTGCGCCCACGCCCGCGAGTTCGCCCACCTCATCGCGTCACACCCCGGCTTCGAGCTCTACGCGCCGCCCACCATCAGCACCGTCCTCTTCAGGCCCACCCAAGCTACCGACGACGCCGTCGCCGACATACGCCGCACACTCCTCACCCAAGGCCACGCCGTCCTCGGCCGCGCCCGCCCCGACGGACGCCTCTGGCTCAAAGCCACCCTGCTCAACCCGCACACCACAGCCGGCGACCTCGCCGCACTCCTGAAACTGGTGGAAGGACACACCCCCCGATGATCCCGAGGCCCCGCCCCGCACAGCACGAACCCGAAGCACCCCGCGACCTGATCGGCATCGGCATCGGCCCCTTCAACCTCTCCCTCGCCGCCCTCGCCCACCCCCTCGCCGAACTCGACACCGCCTTCTACGACCAGCGCCCCGCCTTCGACTGGCACCCCGGCCTCCTCATTGACGGCGCCACCCTCCAAGTGCCCTTCCTCGCCGACCTGGTCACCCTCGCCGACCCCGTAAGCCCCTGGTCCTTCCTCAGCTACCTCCGCAGCCGCGACCGCCTCTTCCCCTTCTACTTCGCCGAGCGCTTCCACATCCACCGCGCCGAATACGCCGCGTACTGCCGCTGGGTCAGCGACCACCTGCCCGCACTCCACTTCGGCCACCACATCGACGCCGTCCGCTGGAATCCCGGGCTCGACCTCTTCGAAGTCGACTTCACCCGACGCCCCGACCCCGAAGGCCCCGACCTCGACGGCGACGACAGCGAAGAAGGCGAAGCCCACGGCCGTACGTACGCCAAGAACCTCGTCCTCGGCATCGGCACCGCCCCCCACATCCCCGAACCGCTCCGCCCCCTGGTCGAAGCCCCCGGCGTACCCGTCATCCACGCCGCCGACTACCTCGAACACCGCGAACAACTCCTCACCGCCGACCACATCACCGTCATCGGCTCAGGACAGTCAGGCGCCGAGATCTACCTCGACCTCCTCCGCCACCGCCCCCCAGGCCGCGAAAAAATCCACTGGCTCGCCCGCACCGAAGCGTTCGCCCCCATGGAGTACTCCAAACTCGGCCTCGAACACTTCACCCCCGACTACACCCGCTACTTCCACGCCCTGCCCGAACCCGTACGCGACCGCCTCGTCCCCGCCCAATGGCAGCTCCACAAAGGCATCGACGCCGACACCATCGCCGCCATCCACGACGAGCTCTACCAGCGCACCCTCCACGGCGGCTGGCCCGACACCGTCCTCACCCCCGGCATCCACGTCCGCACCGCAGGCCGCATCGCCAGGACGCGCATCGAACTCCACCTCGAACACGTCCAGCAGGGCACCCGCACCCGCCTCACCACCGACGCCGTCGTCCTCGCCACCGGCTACCGCGAACGCCCCCTCGACCCCCTCCTCGCCGGCCTCGACCCCTACGTGCTCCGCGACAGCGCCGGCCGCCCCCACATCGACGACCAGTACCGCCTCACCCTCGACCCCACCGTCACCGGCTCCCTCTACGTCCAGAACGCCGAACTCCACACCCACGGCGTCGGCACCCCCGACCTCGGCCTCGCCGCCTGGCGCAGCGCCACCATCCTCAACTCCCTCACCGGCAAAGACCCCTACCCACTCCCGCAGCGCACCGCCTTCACCACCTTCGGCCTCGAAGACGGCACGCCGGGAAAACACGGAATTACCGGAAACCGGGGAATTACGGGAAAACCGGGGCACCCTCCCGCGTCAGCTTCCACCCCACCGAAGCGAACTCCTTCGGATCCAGCGTGCCCTTCTGAGTCACCCACTCCGCGATCCGCGTACGGATCTCCGTCGACTCCGACCACACCTCCGTAGCCGCCGCCACATGCGGAAACGCTCCACCACCATTGGCCCGGTAGTTGTTCACCGCGAACACGAACTCCTGCGCGTCATCCAGCGCCGCACCGCCGTAGGAGAGGTTCTTGATCCGCGAACCGGCCGCCTGCGCGACATCGATCTCGTAGGTCAGCCCCGACACATAGTCGTAGTTGTAGTCCGGGCGGCCACCCGCATTGGTCAGCTTCTCCACATCCACGGGCGCACCCGCCGCCGTCCGCACGAAATACTCCGCCGAATACTCCAGATACGCCCGCACCTGCACACCCGTCATCACCTTCGCGACCAGCGTGTTGTCGTACACATACAGACTCGACAGATCCCGGATGGTCACCTCGCCGGCCGGGATCTCAGAGGTGCGGGAGAAGGGGGACGCCTGTGCGATCACCGGCAGCGAGGCGTACTCCGTCCCCGCCAGCGCCGCCTTGACCACGTCCTCCTGGACCTTCGTGATCAAGTCGATGATCGGCGCGTCCTTATAACGGGCATCGACCGTCGTCAGCGTCTCCGTCGCCGCCCCGACCACCTGATTCACGTACGCGACCACGACGTCGTGCTCGTCCTTCAGCAGCCTCGTGATCTCCGGATCATCGGCGACCGCATTCGAGTTCAGCACCGAGGCCGCCACGGACTCGACCTCCCACCGCCCCCGCTTGAAAACCAGCTCGAAATCGAAGAGAGACAACCGCTCCGCATACGCCAACGGCTCCGACAGCACCACGGCCTTGCCGGTCTTCTCGTTGGTCACCTTCAACTCGGGAATCTCCACATGCGCATGCCCGACGAGAATCGCGTCGATCCCCGGCACCTGCTGCGCCACCAACGCCGCCGAATTCTCGACATACGGCAACTGATCACCGTACGAAGACCTCCCCGACGACCCACTGTGCGCCGAAACGACCACCACATCCGCACCCATCGACCGCAGCTTCGGCACCCACTTCGCCGCCTGCTCCTCAAGCCCCGGGAACGTCAACTTCCCCTGCACATATGCCTTGTCCCAGATCGCGATCCCCGGATTCGTCAGCCCCAGCACAGCCACCTTCACCGGCGGCAGACCCCGCACATGGAACGTCTTCATGAAGTACGGCGGAAAAGCCGGCCGCAGCGTCTTCGCATCCAGCGCGTTCGCACCCAGCAGCGGGAAGTGACACTGCTCCTCGAATTTCCGCAGCGTCTCGATGCCGTAATTGAACTCATGATTGCCGAGCGCCACCGCGTCATACCCGATCGCGTTCATCGCCTGCGCCATCGGATGCACCGGCCCGCCCTCGGCCGTGATCGGATCGACCTTCGCGTAGTAATACGTCAGCGGAGTGCCCTGGATCGTGTCGCCCGCGTCCAGGAGCAGAGTGTTGCGGCGGCCCTTCTCCGCACGGACCTGGTTCACCAGGGTCGAAATGCGGGCCAGGCCTTGTGCGTTGCCCGCTGTGTCGGCGTACTCCGCGTCCTTGAAATAGTCCCAGTTGAAGACATGGCCGTGCAGATCCGTCGTGCCCATGACGGTCAGTGCATACCGCTTCACCGGCTTCCTGCCTCTCCTCGTCTCCGCAGCGCGCGCCGCCGGAGCCGCGACCGTACCGGTGAGCGCCACCCCCGCCCCAGTCACGGCGGACTTCTTCAGGAACTTCCGGCGGTTCAACGGCATGACTCGTAACTCCCTGGGAGGGTGGGATCCGGCGCGCGCATGGTCAACAACGCGCGTAGATTCTGACCCGGTCATGACCAGCAGCAACAGACCCCCCAGGTTTCGATCTGATGACCAACCAGCCCCACAACCAGGCCACCGATGACAGAGTGGGACGTATGACCCCAGCCGCAGAGGAACCCCGCCCCGCAACCCCCTACGGCACACCGGAGGCCCCCCGCATCGCCGTCCGAGGCGAAGCCCACCTCGAAGTCGACCCCGAAATCGCCCGCATCGTCATCACCGTCATGGCCCGCGGCACCGACCGACGCACCGCCCTCGACGACCTCACCCGCCGCAACGCCATCGCACTCGACCTCGTCAAGACATACGGCGAAGCCGTGGAACGCGTGGAAACCGGCGCCTTCTCCATCAGCCCCGAACTCACCAAACACGGCCGCGGCGAACGCATCCGCGCCTACCACGGCCGCGTCCACACCACCGCCGAACTCACCGACTTCACCGCACTCGGCGAACTGACAACACAGTTGGCGGACCTCGACCTCACCCGCGTCGACGGCCCCTTCTGGGCCCTGCGCCCAGGCTCACCCGCCCACCGCCAAGCCCGCCAACAAGCAGTACGCGAAGCCGTCCAACGCGCCCGCGAATACGCCGAAGCACTCGGTACGACACTCGCCGCACTCGTCGAACTCGCCGACATCGGCGCGGAAAACACCCAGCAATTCGCAGCACCGGGCTCAAGCCGCATGCGCAGCGCCGGCTACGCCCGAGCCGCCGAAGACACCGCCGCCGCACCCCTCGACCTCGAACCCCAACGCCAACACGTCTACGCCCACATCAACGCCCGCTTCACAATGGCGCCGCCCCAGCTCTAGCAACGAGAGCTCTGGTAACGAGCTCAAATGCTCATCGGAGCACCCCGGCGCACAATTCAACACTTGTCAATAGCCCTTCACGCAAAGGTCGTTGAGTAGTCATGCATGACCAATTCCCTACCCACCGGTAAGCCCTAGGCTCGAACCATGCGCCGAGCAAAGATCGTCTGCACCCTGGGCCCCGCAACCGACTCGTACGACCAGATCAAAGCACTGGTCGAAGCCGGAATGGACGTAGCCCGCTTCAACCTCAGCCACGGCACATACGCCGACCACGAGGAGCGCTACCAGCACGTACGAAAGGCCTCCGACGAAACCGGCCACAGCGTCGGAATCCTCGCCGACCTTCAAGGCCCGAAGATCCGACTCGGCCGCTTCAGCGAAGGCCCCGTACTCCTTGAACGCGGAGACACCTTCACCATCACCGTCGAAGAAGGCATCCAAGGCGACCGCCAGACCTGCGGCACCACCTACGACGGACTCGCCGCCGACGTCACCACCGGCGAACGCATCCTCGTCGACGACGGCAAAGTCTGCCTCGAAGTCACCGCCGTCGACGGCCCCCGCGTGCACACCACCGTCGTCGAAGGCGGCATGGTCTCCGACAACAAAGGCCTGAACCTCCCCGGCGTCGCAGTCTCCGTCCCCGCCCTCTCCGACAAGGACGAAGCCGACCTCCGCTGGGCCCTGCGCACCGGCTTCGACGTCATCGCCCTCTCCTTCGTCCGCAGCGGACGCGACATCAAGGACGTCCACCGCATCATGGACGAAGAGGGCCGCCGCCTCCCCGTCATCGCCAAGGTCGAAAAACCCCAAGCCGTCGACAACATCAACAACATCGTCGCAGCCTTCGACGGGATCATGGTCGCCCGAGGCGACCTGGGCGTCGAAATGCCGCTGGAACAGGTCCCGATCGTCCAGAAACGCACGATCAAGCTGGCGAAGCGCAACGCCAAGCCCGTCATCGTCGCCACCCAGATGCTCGACTCGATGATCGACAACTCCCGCCCGACCCGCGCGGAGGCGAGCGACGTCGCCAACGCGGTCATCGACGGCACGGACGCGGTGATGCTGTCCGGCGAGACAAGCGTCGGCAAGTACCCGATCGAGACGGTTCGCACGATGTCCCGCATCGTCGAGGCCGCCGAGGAGGACATCCTCGCGAAGGGCCTCCCGCCCCTGACCGAACGCAACAAGCCCCGCACCCAGGGAGGCGCCGTCGCCCGAGCGGCCGCCGAGATGGGCGACTTCCTGGGCGCGAAGTTCCTGGTCGCTTTCACCCAGTCCGGCGACACGGTCCGCCGCCTCTCGCGTTACAGGTCGCCGATCCCCCTCCTGGCCTTCACCCCCGACCCGGCCACCCGCTCCCAGCTCAACCTGACCTGGGGCGTCGAAACCTTCCTCGGCCCCCACGTCAACTCCACCGACGCGATGGTCGACCAGGTCGACGAACAACTCCTCAAGATCGGCCGCTGCCAGAAGGGCGACATCGTGGTGATCACCGCCGGGTCGCCGCCGGGGGTCTCGGGCTCGACGAACCTGGTCCGTGTGCATCACATCGGCGAGGATGACGCGCCCAAGTAGGGGGAGTCCAGCAAGAAGCGGATGTTCACGACAACGTGAGCATCCGCTTCTCGATTGTGACCTTGGAATCTAAGGAAAAGTGCCCCGGGTCGGACTCGAACCGACACTGTATGGGTTTTGAATCCATTGCCTGCTGCCAATTGGGCTACCGGGGCCCAGCGAATCGAAGGTTAACCTCGACCCGCTGCCCGTCCACCATATCGCAGCTGGGTACCCTCTTGGAAAGCAGTACCTCTGCCCTGAACGAGGAGCCCCCCGTGACCGCCCCCGAGTCGCCCCAGCCCACAGACGCGCCCGACGACGACAAGTCGCACGTGCCTCCGCTGACGACCCGTGTCGTCATCGCCGAGGACGAGGCGTTGATTCGTCTCGATCTCAAGGAGATGCTCGAAGAAGAGGGCTACTCCGTCGTTGGTGAGGCCGGCGATGGCGAGGAGGCCGTGGAGCTGGCTCGGGAGCACCGTCCGGATCTTGTGATCCTCGATGTGAAGATGCCGAAGCTGGACGGGATCTCCGCCGCTGAGAAGATCGCGGAGGAGTCGATCGCCCCCGTACTGATGCTGACTGCCTTCTCGCAGCGCGATCTCGTCGAGCGGGCCCGTGACGCCGGCGCGATGGCGTACTTGGTGAAGCCGTTCAGTAAGAGCGATGTCGTCCCGGCGATCGAGATGGCTGTCTCGCGCTTCACGGAGTTGAAGCAGTTGGAGAAGGAGATCGCCGATCTGACGCAGCGTCTGGAGACGCGGAAGCTCGTGGATCGTGCGAAGTCGGTTCTGCAGACGGAGTACGGGTTGTCGGAGCCGGCGGCGTTCCGGTGGATTCAGAAGACGTCGATGGATCGTCGGATGTCGATGCAGCAGGTGGCGGAGGCGGTTATTCAGGACGCGGAGGAGAAGAAGGCCGCGAAGGACTGAGGTCGGTACCTGCACGCGCGTACATGCGACGAGGCCCGCGCCCCCTGCGAGGGGGTGCGGGCCTCGTCGTACAACGGTCGTACAGGGTGAGGAGCTCAGTCCTCGCCGAGGTACGCCTTGCGTACGGATTCGTCGTGCAGGAGGTCCTGTCCGGTGCCGGTGAGCACGATGCTGCCGACTTCCATGACGTGTCCGTGGTCGGCGAGTGACAGCGCCGCCTGGGCGTTCTGTTCGACCAGGAGGATGGTGGTGCCCTGGGATTTGAGTTCGGCGATGGTGGCCATGATCTTCTGCATCATGATCGGTGAGAGGCCCATGGAGGGTTCGTCGAGCATGAGGAGTTTGGGCTGTGACATGAGGGCGCGGCCCATGGCGAGCATCTGCTGCTCGCCGCCGGAGAGGGTTCCGGCGGCCTGCTTACGGCGTTCCCCGAGGATGGGGAAGAGGTCGTAGGCGCGCTGGATGTCCTTTTCGATTCCTGCTTTGTCGTCGCGGAGGAAGGCGCCGAGCCGCAGATTGTCCTCGATGGTCATGCGGGGGAAGATGTGCCGCCCCTCGGGGGAGTGGGCGAGTCCCAGCGAGACGATCTGGTGGGCCGGGGTCTTCTTCAGCGATTTGCCGCCGAATTTGATCTGGCCGCTCAGCGGCTTCAGCAGTCCCGACAGGGTGCGCAGTGTCGTGGTCTTGCCGGCTCCGTTGGTGCCGATGAGGGTGACGACCTCGCCGGCTTCGACCTTGAAGGAGATGCCTTTGACGGCTTCGATTTTGCCGTAGGCGACTCGGAGTTCGTCGACTTCGAGGAGGGCGGTCATCGGTCGTTCTCCTTGCGGGGCGCGGCGTCCGTCTGGGTGGCGGCGTTGGCCTCGGCGGCTTCGACTTCCGCTACTTCTTTGGCGCCGGGGGCGTCTTCGAAGGGTTCTCCGAGGTAGGCGGCGACGACGCGTTCGTCGCCCTGTACGACTTCGCTGCTGCCTTCGACGAGTTTTTCGCCCTGTACGAGGACTGCGACGCGGTCGCAGAGGTTGAAGATGAAGCGCATGTCGTGCTCGATGACGAGTACGGCGATGCCCATGTCCCGGATGGCGAAGACGAGTTCTTCGGTCGCCCGGGTCTCCTGCGGGTTCATGCCGGCAGTCGGCTCGTCGAGCAGCAGCAGGCCGGGCTCGCTGGCCAGCGCCCGCGCGATCTCCAGCTTGCGCTGTTCGCCGTACGGGAGGTTGCGGGCGAGGTGTTCCGCCTTCTTGTCGAGGCCGATGAACTTGAGCAGTTCCATGGCCCGTTCGCGGGAGGCGGCTTCGGCTTTGTGGAAGCCGGGGCCGCGGAGCAGCGCGGACCACAGCCCTTCCTTCGTACGGGTGTGGCGGCCGACGAGTACGTTTTCCAGAACCGTCATGTTGGCGAAGAGCCGGATGTTCTGGAATGTACGGGCGATTCCGGCGGCGGTGACCTTGAAGGATTTGGCCGGCAGGACGGTGCCCTTGTATCGGACCTCTCCCTCGGTGGGGATGTAGAGGCCGGTGAGGCAGTTGAAGAAGGTGGTTTTGCCGGCGCCGTTGGGGCCGATGAGGCCGACGATTTCGCCGCTGTTGACGGTGAGGTCGACGTTGCGTACGGCGGTGAGGCCGCCGAAGCGCATGGTGACGCCGCGTGCGTCGAGGACGGTCTGGCCGGGCGTGGGTGCGGCCGGTGCGGTGTCCTTGGTGGTGGTGTCGGTTGTCATGGTGGTCAGGCCCCTGCCTTGCTGAGGACTGTGGGCGCTTCCGCTTCTTCGTGGAATTCGAGCTGACGGCGCCGGTTCGGGATGAGGCCTTCCGGACGGAAGCGCATCAGCAGGACGAGCGCGAGGCCGAAGGCGAAGAGCTGGTAGTCGCCGAGGAATTGGAGCTTGGCGGGGATCAGGTAGAGGAGTGCGGCGCCGACGAGGGGTCCGCTGATGGTGCCCATGCCGCCGAGGACGACCGCGGCGAGGAGGAATGCCGAGTTCGGTGGTACAACGTGGGCGAATTGGTATTGCTCGGGGGTCACGGTGTAGGTGACGTGGGCCTGGACGGTGCCGGCGAGGCCGGCGAGTGCGGCGCCGAGGGCGAAGGCGATGAGTTTGACGCGGAAGCCGTTGATGCCCATGGCGAGGGCGGCGGTTTCGTCTTCGCGGATGGCGATCCAGGCGCGGCCGATGCGGGAGTCGCCGCTGCGTCGGAAGACGATGACGACGATGAGGGTGATGAGGAGCATCAGCAGGAAGTAGTTGGCGAAGCGGGCGATGGTGAATCCGGCGATGCTGTGTTCTTGGCCGAAGTCGAAGCCGAAGATGTTGAGGTTCGGGATCGATGAGATGCCGTTGGAGCCATTGGTGATGTCGGGGCCTGAGGTGCCGTCGGCGTTGAGGACGGCGATGCGGAAGATCTCACCGAAGCCGAGGGTGACGATGGCGAGGTAGTCGCCGCGCAGGCGCAGGGTGGGGGCGCCGATGAGGACGCCGAAGACCATGGCGACTGCCGCGCCGAGGAGGGCGGAGGCCCAGAACGGCAGGTGGATGTCGAAGGGCGAGGAGGGCGAGCCGGAGACCATGGCCCCGGTGTAGGCGCCGACGCCGAGGAAGGCGACGTATCCGAGGTCGAGGAGCCCCGCCATGCCGACGACGATGTTCAGGCCGAGGGCGACGGTCGCGAAGATCAGGATGTAGACACCGATGGTCGCGTACTGGTCGTCGGACTGAGTGAAGGGGAAGGCCGCGGCGGCGACGAAGGCGCCGATCATCGTGACGTTGCGGTGCTTGGCGGTGATCGCGGAGACCCTGGCGACCAGTCCTGCCTTGGTGACGGCGGCGAAGCCGAAGCCGACGGTGATCATGAAGCCGACGAAGAGTTCGTCGTATTCGGTGCCGATGCCGTAGGTGAAGACGGTCAGGCCGAGGGCGAGCGCCGCGACGATGATGAGGATTTCGGCGTACGCGGGCAGCTTGCGGGCCGGAGTTACCTCGCTGGAGGCGAAGGCCGCTTTGAAGACCGTCAGCTTGTTGCGGGTGTTGTGGCGGAACTGCTCCCAGTCGGTGTCATCGGGGTCGGCCGGTTCGGTTACGGGCCGTTCGAAGGGCAGGGAGAGGGCGCCGAGGACGGTCGCGAGGGTGACGATGGCGACGACCCAGCCGCCGGGCTCGAGGTTGGCGAGGCCGCCGAGGTTGACGCTGATCGCGATGATCGTGAACCAGGCGGTCGCGAAGGCGGCGAGTGCGGCCAGCTTGATGGCGCTGTCGGCTGAGCCGGGGGTGAGCCAGCGCAGGCCCTTCACTCCATAGGAGGCGAGGCCGAAGAGTGCGGTGAGGGCGCCTGTGATGAGGACGAGGACCTGGAGGCCGCCGGGGTAGCCGTAGACGGTGAGGTCACCGGGGAACGCGTCGGTCCAGGTCCAGGCGAGGAACGTGGATACGACGGTGAGGATGCCGCCGCCGGTGGCGAGGGTGCGGCCCAGGTTTTCGGGGATGCCGATGAGGCCGCTGGGCTTGCCCTTGGCCGGGGTGCTCGGCGTCTGGGGGGCAGTGGTCTGTGTGGTCATCGGTGTCACGCCCTGTCCGCCACGCGCTCACCCATCAGGCCTTGTGGCCTGAAGAGGAGGACGAGGATGAGAAGTACGAAGGCCCAGACGTTGGCCCAGGACTGGCCGCCGAGTTGCGACATGCCGGGGACGTCGGCGATGTAGGCGGTGGCCATGGTTTCGGCGATGCCGAGGACGAGGCCGCCGATCATGGCTCCGTAGATGTTGCCGATGCCGCCGAGGACGGCGGCGGTGAAGGCTTTGAGGCCGAGGATGAAGCCCATGCGGAACTGGACCTGGCCGTACTTGAGGCCGTACGCGACGGCTCCGACGGCGGCGAACACGGCGCCGAGGGCGAAGGCGACCACGATGATGCGGTCGGTGTTGATGCCCATGAGTTTGGCGGTGTCGGGGTCCTGGGCGGTGGCCTGCATGCCGCGTCCGGTGCGGGTCTTCATGACGAAGTAGGCGAGGATCGCCATGCTGATGGGGGCGACGGCGAGCAGGAAGACGTCGCCTGTCTGGATGGTGACGCTGCCGATCTCGAAGGGGCCGCCGGCGATCTCCGGGAAGTTGATGGATTCCTTGGCGCCGGGGTACCAGGCCCATACGGCCTGCTGGAGGGCGAGGGAGAGGCCGATGGCGGTGATGAGGGGGGCGAGGCGTGGTGCGCCTCGCAGCGGGCGGTAGGCGAACCGTTCCGCTCCTACGGCGACGATGACCGCGGCGATGACGGCGCCGAGGAGCATCAGGGGCAGTGCGATCCACATGGTGGTGCCGTCGGGCAGGACGTACAGGTAGACCGTGAGGGCGCCGAACCCTCCGATCATGAAGATCTCGCCGTGGGCGAAGTTGATGAGCTGGACGATGCCGTAGACCATCGTGTAGCCGATGGCGACGAGCCCGTACATGGATCCCAGTAGCAGGCCGTTGACCAGCTGCTGCGGCAGTTCGTTCACCGCATGTCCTCCGAGACTTCGGATTTGTCGAGGGATGTGACCGGATGCGAGTCCGCGCGGGGCGCCAGTGGTGCAGCGCCCCGCGCGGCTCGTTCAGTGGTGCGGGTGTGGATCAGCCTTCGTACGTGCCGGACTTCACCGGGCTCCAGTCGGTGCCCTCGACGGAGTAGACGGTGAGCTGCTTGTTGGTGGCGTCACCGAATTCGTCGAAGGAGACCTTGCCGGTCACACCGTCGAAGGAGACGTTCTGCATGGCCTCCGTGACCTTGGCGCGGGCGTCGTCGGGGAGTTCGCCGTTGTTGTCCTCGACGACCTTCTTCACGGCCTGGATGATCGCCCAGGCGGAGTCGTAGGAGTAGCCGCCGTACGCCTCGTAGGCGTCCTTGTATCCGGCGGCCTTGTAGTTGGCGACGAACTCCTTGGCGGAGGGGAGTTCCTCGACGGGTGCGCCGACGGAGGTGGCGAGGTCGCCGGCTCCGCTGGCGCCGGCCAGACTGATGAAGTCGGCGCTGTATATGCCGTCGCCGCCGACGAGCGGGATCTTGGCGCCTGCGGCCTTGATCTGCTTGCTGAGCGGGCCGGCCTGCGGGTATTCGCCGCCGTAGTAGACGACGTCGGCGCCGGAGTTCTTCACCTTGGTGGCGACCGCGGAGAAGTCCTTGGTCTCGGGGTCGATGTGCTCGGTGCCGACGATCTTGCCGCCGAGCTTCTTGTACTCGTCGGAGAAGGTGGCGGCGAGGCCGGCGCCGTAGGTCTTCTTGTCGTCGATGACGAAGGCCTTGGTCTTCTTGGCGTCGTTGTAGACGTACTGCGCGGCGTACGGGCCCTGGATGGCGTCCGTGGTCGCGGTGCGGAAGTACGACTTGTACGGGCGGGCCTTCTCGCCGCCGTTCCAGTTCTGGCCCTGGGTGAGGGCGGGGTTGGTGTTGGCGGGGGAGACCTGGACGAGCTTGGCGTCGTCGAAGACCTTCTGCATGGACTCGGCGACGGAGGAGTTCAGCGGGCCGACGGCGCCGAGGACGTCCTTGTTGGCGACCAGTTTGGTGGCGTTCTGCTGGCCGGAGGAGGGCTGTGCCTGGTCGTCGAGGGCTTCGATCTTGAAGGTGATGCCGTCGACGACCTTCTCCTTGTTGGCCTGCTTGGTGGCGAGGTCGACGGAGTTCTTGATGCCGAGGCCCAGGGCCGACAGGTCGCCGGTGAGCGGGGCATCGACGCCTATGACCACGGTGGTGCCACCGTCGCCGGAGGAGCCGCCGCCGTCGTCGTCTCGCGAGCCGCAGGCGGTGAGTGTGAGTGCTCCCGCCGCCAGCGCGGCGGTGATGGCGATGAGCGAACGTTGGCGCACGATCAGTCCTTTCCCTGGCGCGGCCCTTCCCCGTAGAAGCGGCCGAGTCGAGCGCTGGTCCGAAAAATGTTCGGATCCGATGGCGCGGTGACTGGGCGTGACTCTAAGCGTGTGTGGGGAACGTGGAGGAGGGTCTGGCCAATGCTGTGACGCTCTTGTTATGACACGAGGTAATGCAGAGCGGTACTCAGTGGGCGGAAGAGTCGAATTACGGCCGATTCGCCCGGTCCGCATAGTGAGAACTCGCAGGCCTCACCGGGTGTCGTCAGGAGTGTACTACCGTTTTGGTGCTGTCGCGGAGTTGGTGCTGCAGGCGCCTTGAACGGCTTCCGAGAGGTCGTGTGCATACCGTTCGCCAAGGATGAAACTGTGCACTTGTATTGCGCGCATATTACGCAGAGTTACGTCCAGGAAAGGTAGTCCGGCGTTCGTTGGCACTTGTGCGCATTCCGTCACCTGCATGGTGATGTTGATCTTGTGGGGAAAGCCGGTCCTTGTCCGGAAAGGCAGACGCGGAACGGAGGCCAGCGAAAGACCGGCATAGGGCTGCGTTATCCGCAGCACGGTGACCTGAGGGCCGGACTGGACGGTCAGCTCCACGCCGATGCTGAAGCTCTTGGGCGGAGCGTTGTCGGGCGAGGGCTCCGGCCCGAGGTAGGTGATGCCGACCACCTGTGAGGGGTACGGCGGCGGGTCCGGCGGGGCTTGTTCGGGCCGGGTGGCGTAGAGATAGCCGCCGCCCGCGAGGAGAACGGCTGCTGCCGCGATCGACAGGACGACGCGGCGATGCCGGGTGTACGTCTGCGCGAGGCGCCCGCGCGGTGGTTCGGGCGAGGGCTCCGGCGGAGTGCCCGGGCCTGGGATGTCCCACGCGCGCGTGCCTTCGCCCGGCTCGACGGGGCCGACGCCGCTCACCCCCACGGCCCTCCGCTCGGGATGCCGTCGCGGTACAGGTCCTCGCAGCCCGCGCGCGCTTCGCGGTCGATCAGCCGCTCCGCGGCCTGTGCGCCCTTGCTCTTCTTCTCGGCCCGGGCGGCGTCCACGACCTTCATCAGGATCTCGTACTGCCCGCCCGACAGGCCCATCGACTGATAGTCCCCGTAAGTGTCCCCCGTCAGGGCCTCCCGCGACCAGTACGTGACGATCCGCGTGCACAGGTCCTTGGGAGGAGTGGCCGACGGCGACGGCGAGCCGACGCCGGTCTGCGCGGCATCCCGCGGACCCGCGCTGTCCTTCGAGTCGGCCTGCCCGCATCCGGTGATCAGGGCGCCGGTCAACAGCGCAAGCCCGAGCCCGAATCCGAGCGGTGCCCCCGGCCAGGGGGCTTCTCCCGATTTCATGCCTTGACGCTAAGCTGCCGGGTGCCGGGGAGCAACGGCCCTGTGGACAGCCGCGGTGCTGTGGACAACTCCGGTACCCGCCAGGGTGATTGGGGTCCGGCGGTCCCGGTTCCCCGAAAGGGCGTGGGTCAGTCCGCGGCACGTACGCGTTCCTCGTCGCTCGCCGTCACATCGCGCAGCAGACAGGTGAGTCGCGCGGTGCATACGCGCTTGCCCGCCTCGTCGCTGATCGCTATCTCGTACGAAGCGGTGGACCGGCCGCGGTGCAGGGGTGTCGCGACACCGGTGACGAGGCCGGAGCTGGCTCCCCGGTGGTGGGTGCAGTTGAGGTCGATACCGAGGGCGATCTTGGAGCTGCCGGCGTGCAGCATCGCGCCGATCGAGCCCAACGTCTCGGCGAGCACGGCGGAGGCGCCGCCGTGCAGGAGTCCGTACGGCTGTGTGTTGCCCTCGACCGGCATCGTGCCCACGATGCGGTCCGCGGAGGCCTCGGTGATCTCGACGCCCATGCGCGTGCCCAGGTGCCCGGCGGAGAACATGGCGACGAGATCGACGCCGAGGGCGGCGTACTCGTCGATGACCTCTTGCGGGAAGTTCACGTGCTGGTGCTCGCCCATGGAGTCCGGCTCCTTCGTCTTTCGGCCGTCTGTCGGCGCGCTCGCTAAGCGAACGCTCAGTTGGCGGCCGATTGTTCCAGACGGACCACGACGGACTTGCTGGCGGGGGTGTTGCTGGTGTCCGCGGTGGCGTCCAGAGGGACCAGGACGTTGGTCTCCGGGTAGTACGCCGCCGCGCAGCCCCGGGCCGTCGGATAGTGCACGACCCGGAAGCCGGGGGCACGCCGCTCCACACCGTCCTGCCACTCGCTGACGAGATCGGTGTACGAGCCGTCGGCCAGGCCCAGCTCACGGGCGTCGTCGGGGTTCACGAGCACGACCCGGCGGCCGTTCTTGATGCCCCGGTAGCGGTCGTCCAGGCCGTAGATCGTGGTGTTGTACTGGTCGTGCGAGCGCAGCGTCTGCAGCAGGAGACGGCCCTCGGGGAGCTTCGGGTACTCGACGGGCGCGGCCGTGAAGTTGGCCTTGCCGGTGGCGGTCGGGAAGCGGCGCTCGTCGCGCGGTGCGTGCGGCAGGGCGAAGCCTCCCGGATCGGCCACGCGCGCGTTGAAGTCCTCGAAACCGGGGACCACGCGCGCGATGCGGTCGCGGATCGTCGCGTAGTCCTTCTCGAACTCCTCCCAGGGCGTGCGGGATTCGTCGCCGAGGACGCGGCGCGCGAGGCGGCACACGATGGCCGTCTCGGACAGCAGGTGTTCGCTCGCGGGCTCGAGGCGGCCCCGTGAGGCGTGCACCATGCCCATGGAGTCCTCGACGGTGACGATCTGCTCGCCACTGCCCTGGAGATCACGCTCGGTGCGGCCGAGGGTCGGCAGGACCAGGGCCCGCGCGCCCGTGACGGCGTGCGAGCGGTTGAGCTTCGTGGAGACGTGCACAGTGAGCCGGGCGCGGCGCATGGCCGCCTCGGTGACCTCGGTGTCGGGGGACGCCGACACGAAGTTGCCGCCCATCGCGAAGAAGACCTTCGCCTTGTCGTCGCGCATCGCGCGGATGGCCCGTACGACGTCGTAGCCGTGCTCGCGCGGCGGCGCGAAGCCGAACTCCCTCTCCAGGGCGTCCAGGAAGGCCGGTGCGGGGCGCTCGAAGATGCCCATCGTGCGGTCGCCCTGCACGTTCGAGTGGCCGCGCACCGGGCACACGCCCGCGCCCGGGCGGCCGATGTTGCCGCGCAGCAGAAGGAAGTTGACCACCTCGCGGATGGTCGGCACGGAGTGCTTGTGCTGGGTCAGGCCCATGGCCCAGCACACGATGGTGCGCTTCGAGGCGAGGACCATGCGCAGCGCTTCGTCGATCTGCGCGCGCGTGAGGCCCGTCGCGGTGAGCGTCTCGTCCCAGTCGGCGGCGCGGGCCGATTGTGCGAACTCCTCGTAGCCGTGGGTGTGTTCGCTGACGAAGGCCTCGTCGACCGCGCCCTCCGTCTCGAGGATCAGCTTGTTCAGAAGGCGGAAGAGGGCCTGGTCGCCGCCGATGCGGATCTGCAGGAACAGATCGGTCAGGGCGGCGCCCTTGAACATGCCCTGGGGGGTCTGCGGGTTCTTGAACCGCTCCATGCCCGCTTCAGGCAGCGGGTTCACCGTGATGATCCGCGCGCCGTTCGCCTTCGCCTTCTCCAGGGCCGAGAGCATCCGCGGATGGTTCGTACCCGGGTTCTGCCCGGCAACGATGATCAGATCCGCCTTGTAGAGGTCCTCCAGGAGGACGCTGCCCTTGCCGACGCCGATCGTCTCGCTGAGCGCGGAACCCGACGACTCGTGGCACATGTTGGAGCAGTCCGGCAGATTGTTCGTACCGAACTCGCGGGCGAACAGCTGATACAGGAACGCCGCTTCGTTGCTGGTGCGGCCCGAGGTGTAGAAGAGGGCCTCGTCTGGGGAACCGAGTGCGGTGAGTTCCTCCGCGATGATGTCGAAGGCCCGCTCCCAGGACACCGGCGCGTAGTGCTCGGCGCCCTCCGCCAGATACATGGGGTGCGTGAGACGGCCCTGCTGGCCCAGCCAGTAGCCGCTGCGGGTCGCGAGGTCGGCCACCGTGTGCGCGGCGAAGAAGTCCGGCGTGACCCGGCGCAGCGTCGCCTCCTCGGCGACCGCCTTCGCGCCGTTCTCACAGAACTCCGCCTTGTGCCGGTGTTCTGGCTCCGGCCAGGCGCAGCCCGGACAGTCGAAACCGTCCTTCTGATTGACCCGCAGCAGCGTCAGCGCCGTACGCCGCACTCCCATCTGCTGCTGGGCGACGCGCAGCGTGTGGCCGATGGCGGGCAGACCGGCCGCCGCGTGCTTCGGCCCGGCGACCTGCGGCGCGTCCTGAACCGGATCACCCTGGGGCGGCTTGCCGGCCATCTCGGCCTCCTCGATCGAGCGCATGTGTGAGGTACGTCTTTGATCCTGCCACGCGCCGGTGACAACAACCGTGGCCGGGCCGAGGGGGCCGTGTTGTCAGTGGCTCGTGGCAGGATCGGGGTCGTGGCAGAAACAGCATCGAAGAAGACCGAGAAGACCTCCGCCGACGGGCGCCCGCGACTGATGCTCATGGACGGGCACTCGCTGGCGTACCGAGCGTTCTTCGCGCTGCCCGCGGAGAACTTCACGACGGCGACGGGACAGCCGACGAACGCGATCTACGGCTTCGCGTCGATGTTGGCCAACACCCTGCGCGACGAGGAGCCCACGCACTTCGCGGTGGCGTTCGACGTCTCCCGCAAGACCTGGCGCTCCGAGGAGTTCACGGACTACAAGGCGAACCGTTCCAAGACCCCGGACGAGTTCAAGGGCCAGGTCGAGCTCATCGGCGAGCTGCTCGACGCCATGAACGCCGAGCGGTTCGCGGTCGAGGGCTTCGAGGCGGACGACGTCATCGCCACCCTCGCCACCCAGGCCGAGGCCGAGGGCTTCGAGGTGCTGATCGTCACCGGTGACCGCGACTCCTTCCAGCTGGTCTCCGAGAACACGACGGTGCTGTATCCGACGAAGGGCGTCTCCGAGCTGACGCGGTTCACCCCGGAGAAGGTCTTCGAGAAGTACGGGCTGACGCCGGCCCAGTACCCCGACTTCGCGGCCCTGCGCGGCGACCCGTCCGACAACCTGCCGGGCATCCCCGGCGTCGGCGAGAAGACCGCCGCGAAGTGGATCAACCAGTTCGGATCGTTCGCCGAGCTGGTCGAGCGCGTCGAGGAGGTCAAGGGCAAGGCGGGACAGAACCTCCGCGACCACCTGGAGGCCGTCAAGCTCAACCGCCGGCTGACCGAGCTGGAGCGGCACATGGAGCTGCCCAGGACGGTCACCGACCTGGAGCGCGCCGCGTACGACCGCAAGGCCGTCGCGACGGTCCTGGACACCCTGGAGATCCGTAACCCCTCGCTGCGCGAGCGGCTGCTGGCCGTCGACCCCGGAGCCGAAGAGGCCGACACCTCACCGGTGATCGCCGAGGGTGTGGCACTGGACGGTGCGGTGCTCGGCGCGGGCGAGCTGAAGCCGTGGCTCGCCGAGCACGGCAAGGCGGTCCTCGGTGTCGCCACGGTCGACACCTGGGCGCTCGGTACGGGCGCGGTGGCCGAGGTCGCGCTCGCCGCGGCGGCAGGAGCAGCCGCCTGGTTCGACCCGACGCAGCTGGACGAGGCCGACGAGAACGCGTTCGCGCAGTGGCTCGCCGACCCGAAGAAGCCCAAGGTGTTCCACAACGCCAAGGGCGCCATGCGCGTCTTCGCCGAGCACGGCTGGAGCATCGCCGGCGTCTCCATGGACACCGCGCTCGCCGCCTACCTCGTCAAGCCCGGACGCCGCTCCTTCGACCTGGACGCGCTGTCCCTGGAATACCTCGGCCGGGAGCTGGCACCCGCTGCCGCGGCCGACGGGCAGCTCGCCTTCGGCGCAGACGAGGCCGCCGAGGCGGAGACGCTGATGGTGCAGGCCCGCGCCGTACTCGACCTGGGCGAAGCTTTCGGGGACCGGCTGAAGGAGGTCGGCGCGGCCGATCTGCTGGGCGACATGGAGCTGCCGACCTCTGCGCTGCTCGCCCGCATGGAGCGGCACGGCATCGCCGCGGACCGCGCACACCTCGAAGCCATGGAGCAGTTGTTCGCGGGCGCCGTGCAGCAGGCCATAAAGGAGGCGCACGCGGCGGCCGGGCACGAGTTCAACCTGGGCTCGCCCAAGCAGCTCCAGGAAGTCCTCTTCGGAGAACTGGCCCTGCCCAAGACCAAGCGCACAAAGACGGGTTACACCACGGACGCGGACGCCCTCGCCTGGCTGGCCACCCAGACCGACAACGAACTGCCGGTCATCATGCTCCGCCACCGAGAGCAGGCCAAGCTGCGTGTGACCGTCGAAGGCCTCATCAAGTCGATCGCCGCGGACGGCCGTATCCACACCACGTTCAACCAGACGGTCGCCGCCACGGGCCGCCTCTCCTCCACGGACCCCAACCTCCAGAACATCCCGGTGCGCACCGACGAGGGTCGCGCGATCCGCCGCGGCTTCGTGGTCGGCGAAGGCTTCGAGTCCCTCATGACCGCCGACTACAGCCAGATCGAGCTGCGCGTCATGGCCCACCTCTCCGGGGACGAGGGCCTCATCGAGGCGTTCACCTCGGGGGAGGACCTGCACACGACGGTCGCCTCACAGGTGTTCTCCGTGGAGCGCTCCGCGGTCGACGCGGAGATGCGGCGCAAGATCAAGGCGATGTCGTACGGCCTGGCGTACGGCCTGTCGGCGTTCGGCCTGTCCCAGCAGCTGAACATCGACGCGGGGGAGGCGCGGGTGCTGATGGACACGTACTTCGAGCGCTTCGGAGGCGTCCGCGACTTCCTGCGCCGAGCCGTGGACGAGGCGCGGGCGACGGGCTACACGGCGACGCTGTTCGGTCGCCGCCGCTACCTCCCCGACCTCAACAGCGACAATCGCCAGCGCCGCGAGGCGGCCGAGCGGATGGCTCTGAACGCGCCCATTCAGGGCACCGCCGCCGACATCGTCAAGATCGCCATGCTGAACGTCGACCGTGCCCTCACCGAAGCGAACCTCAAGTCCCGCATCCTGCTCCAGGTGCACGACGAAATCGTCCTCGAAATCGCCCCCGGCGAGCGGGAGTCGACCGAGGCCCTCGTCCGCCACGAAATGGCCAACGCGGTCCACCTGCGAGCCCCGCTGGACGTCTCGGTCGGCTCGGGCGACGACTGGGAGTCGGCGGCGCATTAGTCTCCGGCGGGCCGGGGGTGGGCGCCCACAAGGGGGAGCGCCTGTCACCGCACCCGTCCCCAGCGCCCCCTGCCGCTCCTTCCACACCCCCATCGCCGTGACAGGGGCCGATAAAAGCGGTTGGACCTGCGCGTTCGCGAGCGCGTGACAGTAGGACTCGGCCCGCACCACGGCCGCCGACCGGGTGCGACTGCTGGACGTACTGACGAACACCGGCGTTTTCCTGCGCACCCGCGCGTACGGCCTGAAACGGCTCAGCGAGGAGCCGGACGGCTCGGCTCCGTACGGTCCGCTGCCGGGCTGGGACGAACCGGAGCCGGACGCCACACCCTGACCCCGAAGCCGTACAGGAGCAGACCGACGGCCAGCCCGGCGCCCGCCCCGAAGCACACGGTGGGAATCAGCTCCCAGGGCTCCGCACGCGACCCCCAGTAGGCCCACCACCGAGACGCCCGCTGCACAGCGGCCACCACCGCACAGCCACCGATCACGAGAGCGGCAAGCCACCGGTCCCGTACGGACAGAACCGGCACCCCCACGGGTTCCGCGGCGGGCAGTCGCCGCAGAGCGACCGCCACGAAGACCGCGATCACCACCGCCAGGACGGCCGAACCTCCGTACTGCAGGTACCAGTACAGCGGCGAACCCGCCAACTCCCGCCCCAGTACGGGAAAGACCCGCATCCCCCACCGGTCCAGATGCGTGAACGCGTCCAGCACGACATGCGTCAGTGCGCCCAGCACCGCGGACACGTACCACCACAGCGCACGCGCCGGCCGGAACGGCGCATGTGGCGCGCCACATCGCAGCAGAGCCGCCGTACGCCCCTGCCTGCGCGGCGGCAGCAGCGCCACCAGCGGTTCCCGCAGCAACAGCCAAACGCCCACAAATGCCCAGGCGATGAGGACGTCAATCGTGAACACGCCGGTGAAGGAGTGCGTGAACTCGCCGAACTCCATCGCCTCAGGCAGCGCACTCGCCACGTAATAGGTCAAGTCGGGTGCGAACGACCCCGCAACGAGCACCGCGGGGACCAGCGGGCCCCGGCCGGTTCCGTCCATGCGTACGACGGGCAGGACGGCCGCGGCATGGCTGAGAGTGAACGGCAACTGGGCTCCATGTTGACGACGTTGACCGAACTTGATGGCCCTGAACGCTTCCTTGATCGAGTACGCCAGTATGCGGGACGAGCGCCGCATGCTTCTGGCGTACGCGGGCAGCAGAAAACGGATCTGGCCAACCGGTGAACTTCGGGCACGGACAGGTGTATACGCGCCGGAAGTTGTCGTAGGGTCACCTGAGTTGCCGCGCTGGGGAGCGCGGCCGGATGGCAGGGCGGCGCGCGCAGCGCGGGCAGTCGACGACGGGAGGGATTCACGCGATGGCGGCGCAATTCGGCAGAAGGCTTGCCAAAGGGGCGGTAACGACCGCTGTGGCCGCGGCCGCGGTGGCGGCCCTGTCCGCGTCCCAGGCCCCGGGCGTGACCGACAACACGCAAGACCGCCAGAACGCCGGTTCGCAGCCCTCGACCGAGGTCAACCCCGAAGAGAGCGCGACCGGTAACTCGCCGTACTACACGGACCTCCCGCCGCTCAACAGCCCGACCCCGAGCCCGACTCCCGGCACCGAGGGCCCCATCGCCGCGGGCGACGCCGAGGCCGGCATTCCCGCGACCGTCCTCGACGCCTACAAGAAGGCCGAGGCGGCACTGCGGGAGTCCAAGCCCGGCTGCAACCTCCCCTGGGAACTCCTCGCCGCCATCGGCAAGGTCGAGTCCGGCCAGGCCCGCGGTGGTCGCGTCGATGCCGACGGCACCACGATCACCCCGATTCTCGGCCCTGTTCTCAACGGCAACGGCTTCGCGAACATCTCCGACACGGACGGCGGTTCCTTCGACGGGGACACGACGCACGACCGCGCCGTCGGCCCCATGCAGTTCATCCCCTCCACCTGGGCCTGGGCGGGCCGGGACGGCAACGGCGACGGCACGAAGAACCCCAACAACATCTACGACGCGGCCCTCGCCGCCGGCCACTACCTCTGCCGGCTGGACCGCGACATGAACGTCCAGAAGGAACTGAACCGCGCGATCCTCAGCTACAACCCATCGACGGAATACCTGAACCTGGTCCTGTCGTGGCTCGAGTACTACCGCAAGGGCACCCACGAGGTGCCGGACGGCACGGGCACACTGCCTTCCGGTCGCAGCGACGACAACAACAGCGGGGCGAGCCCCAACAACCCGTCGCCGACCCCTCCGGCCACATCGAGGCCGCCGAACTCCAACTCCACGCCTGACGGCGGCGACTCCACCAGTCCCACGCCTCCGCGTGGCGGGTCCACGAGTCCCACGCCTCCTGGGTCTCCCAGCCCGCCCCCGCCCAGCTCGCCGCCCCCGAGCACCACCCCGCCCCCCACCGGCACCGACACGGTCGACCACCTGGAGGACGCGGGCACCGGCAAGCTCACCGCGACCGCGGGCGACGCCTTCACCGAGAAGATCGCCGCGCGCACCGAGACCAAGGCCGGCAGGGCCGTGCCGAAGGTCCGGGTCCGCTTCACGATCGTCGGTGACACGGACGCCACCTTCAGCGGCGGCGAAAGCGTCGCCACGGTCGTCACCAACAGTGCGGGCGTGGCCACCGCGCCCGCGCTCAAGGCCGGTGAGAAGACGGGCGAGTTCACGGTCCGCGCCACCGTCGTCGGCCGCAGCGTGCCCGGCCTCGACTACACGGCGACGGTCACCGCCCGCCAGGCCGACGCCCTCGCACGCACCAGCGACACCGCGCTGACCTGTGCCCCGGGCGACGAGTTCGCAGACCAGGTCGAGGTGAAGGCCACGTACAAGGGCGCCGCCGCCGACGGTGTCGCGGCCACCGCCACGCTCATCACGTCGGCGGACGACGCGACCGTGAACGACAAGGGCCCTTACTTCAAGGACGCCGACGGCAAGACCGTACGCACCCTGAAGGGCCTCGAGACGGACGCGAACGGCCTGCTCAAGCTGCCGAAGCTGTACGCGGACGACACGACCGGCACGTTCCTGCTGCGCATCTCCACCACCGGCGGCGCGACACTGACGGTCGAACTGGAGGTGGCGGCGGCGACCGCCTCGCCGAGCCCCTCCGCCTCGTAGGTCCTCCGGATCAGCGGCGCCCCCTCCGTACGGCCGTACGGAGGGGGCGCCGCTGTCTGTGTGTGCAACGTGTTCTCATCTCGCTCTGCCGTTGCTACGGTGCCCCAGCCCTGACGCTCCATCAGCTCACTGGGGAGGCCCCGCATGCGTGCCCTGATCGCCGCCGCGACCGGTCTCGCCGTCGCGCTCGCGCTGGTCCTCACGATCACGGCTATCGGCTCGCCGGCCGGCAAGACCTCACCGAAACCGCTGCTGACCACCATCCCCGAGCACCCGTAACCCCTAGGGAGGGCCGCCCAGATGCGCCGCAAGGCCAGCCTGATCCTCCTCGCCCTCGCCGTGTTCTGCACGGCGCTGTCCCCGCTGCTGCGCTGGTACGCCTTCCCCCGCCTCGCCAAGATCCCGGCCCACCAGTACCAGGACATGGTCCTGGAGGCGAAGGACGCCACCCTCCTCGACTACGGGACCATGCAGTCCAGGAAAGTCGACAAGGTCAGCATCGTGCAGACCCTCAAGGGCAACGTCGAGGCCTCCGAAAAGATCGAGAAGACAGCGGGCCGCGACGTCGTCGTATGGGACGGCCTGTCCTATGTCCAGGGCCCGGACGGCAAGATGGTCTCCAAGATCCCCGAGCGCTACATCTTCGACGCGCACACCCAGGAACCCGTCCACGCCACCGGCGAGATGGTCGACGGCGACGCCGTCAGGCGCGAGGGCATCGAGTTCAAGTGGCCCTTCCTGACCGAGAAACGGGACTACGAGTACTTCGACGCGCAGGCCCGCGTCACCGCGCCCATCCACTACAAGGGCGAGCAGGACTTCCGGGGCGTAAACGTTTACTACTTCGAGCAGACCATCCCCTGGACCAAAGTGCCCTTCCCCAAGACCATGCCGGTCAAAGGCATCACTCCGGAGTCGGTCGCCAAGACGGGCACCACCCGCTGGTACACCACCGTCCGCAAGTTCTGGGTCGAACCCGCCACCGGAGCGCCCGTCTACGGCGAGGAGATCCACAAGGAGGAACTGCGCGGCGGCACGCTCCTGGGGGACCGCGACAAGGTGACCGCGTTCTCCGGGCACGTCAAAATGCGCGAGGACTACATCGAGTCGACGGTCGACCTGGTCAAGTCCCAGCGCGTACTCATCATGTTGCTGACCTCGTACCTGCCCTGGGGTTTCCTGATCCTGGGCGCCGGGCTGCTGTCGCTGTCCCTGTACCTGGAGGCCCGCAGCCGCCGCCCCGCGGACCCTTCGTCCACCCAGACGCACGAACCGGAGCCCGTCAGCGCCTGAGTCGCGCGTTCGTGTACCGGGTCGGCTCCGCCGTCGCGGGATCCTCGGGCCACGGATGCTTCGGATACCTCCCACGCAACTCGGCCCGTACGCCCCGGTATCCGTCCCGCCAGAACGAGGCGAGGTCGGCGGTGACGGCGGCGGGCCGTCCCGCGGGCGACAGCAGATGCACGAGTACGGGCACACCGGCGACGGCCGGGGACTCCTGCAGCCCGAACATCTCCTGCAACTTCACAGCGAGCACGGGCCGTTCGGGATCCGCGTAGTCGATTCGGATTCTGGACCCACTGGGCACCTCGATCCGCTCGGGCGCCAACTCCTCGAACCGCGCCGCCTCCCCGGAGGCCCACGGCAACAGCCGCCCGAGGGCCTGCCCTGCGTCGATCCGTGCCAGATCGGCCCGCCGCCGCGCCCGGCTCAGCTCTGGCTCCAGCCAGTCGTCCACGCGCGCGTGCAGGGCGTCGTCCGACACATCGGGCCAGGGAGCCCTCAGATGGCGACGCAGAAACCCGAGCCGCTGCCGCAGCACCTCGGCATCCCGCGACCATCGCAACAGCCCAAGACCCTCCTCCCGCAACCCGTCCAGCAGCGCCTGTCGTACGAGCCCGGAGTCGGCGTTCCTGATCGGCCGCACCGCCAACTCCACGGCCCCCAACCGCTCGACACGCCGGGCGACCACGTCCCCCTCCGCCCAGCGCACCTCCTCGCCCTCGCCGTGCAGTGCCCCGGCGGCCCGCCGCGCGGTCTCCTCATCGACCACGGCCCCGAGCCGCACGCGCGCGTGCCCCGCTCCCACCGGCCGATCCGCGACGGCGACAGCGAGCCAGCCGGCTCCCCGCAACCCCGTCCCTCCGCCGAGCTCGGCCCTCGTACCGGACACCATGAGATACGAGCCGCCCTGCGCACGAGCAACCCGCTCCGGGAACGCGAGAGCGGCGACGAGGCCTGCGACGTGGTCGTCGCCGAAGGTTTCCCGCGCACGCGCGCCGGGCCTGGCGGGTCCGGATGGCGGTGAGGCTTCGGCGCGTGATCGGGCGGGCACGGCGTTGGCGGTGGCTTCCGGCGGGGTGCTGTTTACGTTGCCGGCCGACTGCGCGGGCCGGTCGGCGCGGTCGGGTCCTTGACCGGGACGTCCGGCATGAGGGGGTGCGGGCGCTGCGGCGCTGTTGAAGACGGGTTCGTCGGCGCCGGGAGCGTGCGCGCCGGTCGCCCCGCCACTGAGCGGAGCGGGTGCCGTCGCGGCACGGAGCCGCCGCGCCTCCGCGCGCCAGCGGCGCGCATACGCGTCGCCCCCTCGCCGGGCGGTACGCCAGGCAGCGGCGAGGTCGTCGCCGTACTCGCGTGGTGGCTCCTCGCTCAGCAGGGCGACCACCTCGGCTGCCCGGTCGGCGCCGACCTCGGGTGCCGCGTCCAGCAGGGCGCGGGCCAGCCGGGGATGCAACCCCAGCCGGGACATGCGTACCCCCCCGCTCCGTGGCCCGCCCCGCGGAGTCCACCGCCCCGATGGCCGTCAGGACGGTGCGTGCAGCGGCGAGCGCGCCGCTCGGCGGCGGGTCCAGCAGCGCGAGCCCGGACGCGTCCGGATCGCCCCAGCACGCCGTCTGCAAGGCGAACGCCGTCAGGTCGGCCACCTTGATCTCCGGCGCGGGGAAACGCGGCAGACGGGCGTCCTCCGCCTCCGCCCAGCACCGGTACACCGCCCCGGGCGCCTCACGCCCGGCCCGCCCCGCACGCTGCCGTCCGGCCGCCTGTGACGCCCGTACGGTCGTCAGCGCACTCAGCCCCCGCGCGTGATCGACGCGCGGCTCCCGGGCCAGCCCGGCGTCCACGACGACCCGTACGCCGGGCACCGTGAGGGACGACTCGGCCACGGACGTCGCGAGCACCACCCGACGCCGTGCACCGGGCGAGAGCACCGCGTCCTGGACGGCTGCGGGCGCCCGTCCGTGCACCTGGAGCACCTCGATCCCGCTCAGATCCCCCAACTGCCCGGCGACACGGGCGATTTCCCCGACGCCGGGCAGAAAGCACAGCACGTCCCCCGCGCGCTCGGACAGTGCCCGCCGCACCACCGACGCCACATGCGTCAGCAGCGCCGGATCCACCCGCATCCCGTGCGGCGGCCGCACCGGCCGCGCGGGCGGCGCCCACACCACCTCGACGGGATACGAGGCGTCCTTTGACGTGATCACGGGGGCATGGCCCAGCAGCCGCGCCCACCCCTCCGCGTCCGTCGTCGCGGAAGCGGCCACCAGCCGCAGCTCGGGGCGGAGAGCGGCCCGTACGTCCCACAGGAAGGCCGCCACCGTATCGGCGTCCAGATGCCGCTCATGGCACTCGTCGAGCACGACCACGTCGACACCGGCGAGTTCCTGGTCCCGCTGCAATCGCTGCAACAGGACACCGGTCGTCACGACCTCCACGCGCGCGCGTGGCCCCACCACCCGCTCACCGCGCACCGTGTAGCCGACGCGCCCGCCGACCTTCTCACCGAGCAGCCACGCCATCCGCCGAGCGGCGGCCCGGGCGGCGATCCGCCGCGGCTCGGCGACGACGACACGACGTACGACCGGACGATCCGCGTCCGCACCCGAGGCCGGGCCCAGCAGCCCGGCCAGTTCCAGGGGAACCAGCGTCGTCTTGCCCGTCCCGGGCGGCGCACACAGCACAGCCGTGCCATGCCCCTCCAGGGCATCCCGCAACGCGGGCACGACGGAACGAACGGGCAACCGGTCCAGAGCGTCGGTACGGATCACGCCCCCAGTGTCGTACGACAGCCAAAACGCCCCGCACGCGCGCGTGCCCCCGCAATCACCCGCACGCGCGCGCGTGCCCGTTCGGTTATTCGTCCCGCTCGTCCCGCACGCACACGAAAATCGCCGTCCCAGGGATCAGGTTTCCGCGCAGCGGCGACCAGCCGCCCCACTCCTGGCTGTTCCAGGATGGCCATTCCGGTTCGACCAGGTCCACCAGCCGGAAGCCCGCCGCCACCACGTCCCGGATCCGGTCGCCGACCGTCCTGTGGTGCTCGACGTACACCGCGCGACCCTTCTCGTCCTGCTCCACGTACGGCGTGCGGTCGAAGTACGAGGCGGACACGCTCAAGCCCTCGGGCCCCGGCTCGTCGGGGAAGGCCCAGCGGATCGGATGCGTGACGGAGAAGACGAACCGGCCGCCGGGCCGCAGCACGCGGCGTACCTCCCGAAGGACCCGCACCGGATCGGCGACGAACGGCAGCGCCCCGTACGCCGAGCACGCCAGGTCGAACGTGCTGTCCCCGAAGGGCAGCGCCCCGGCGTCCGCCTCCACGAGGGCCACGCCCTGGGTGCCGATCCGCAGAGCGTGCTGAAGCTGCCGGTGCGAGAGGTCCAGAGCGACCGGGCGGGCCCCTTGGGCCGCCAGCCAGCGCGAACACTGTGCCGCCCCCGCGCCGATCTCCAGGACGTCCTTGCCCTTCAGCTCCTCGGCCGGTCCCAGCAGCTCGGCCTCCACCTCGTCGAGCCCCTCGGGCCCCCATACGAAGCGGTCGTCACCGAGGAACGTGCCGTGCTCGACCTGGTACTCGTCCGCGTTCCGGTCCCACCACCCTCGACTGGCGCGGGAGGTCTCCGCGACGTCCGCCGGGCGTCGTGTCGCCTCCGGCTCGAGCGGTTGGGGCTCTTCGGGCTCTTGGATGATCGGCTCCCTCGTATTAGTCTGCGGCCTCGTCCGTCCGACCCGTCCCGGTGGTGTCACGGAAGGGGCGTTTGGGCCTGTGTGACTCCAGACGGTGTCTGATACGCGGCTCGGCCGCGAGTGGTCTTGTGCCGGGTATGGGGCGATCCGCCCCGGGTGTGCGCCTTCGCGCATTGACCGTGTCCGGCTGCCCCCGTATGCTACAAGTTGCGCTGCGGGCCTGCGCTCCTCAGACGTAGCAGGCTGCGCTCGCATCTGTATGTATGTCCCCTCGGTTGTCGAGGCGCCCCGGTCATCGGATTTCGGCGCTTCCTTGGCTGTCCGGCTTCTGCAGAGCGAAACGGGCTCCCGGCGTGAGCAGTACCTACGACTTCAATGTCCGTACCGGAGCCCTTTCCCACATGACGAGCAGCACCGAGACCACCGCCACCACCCCGCAGGTTGCGGTCAACGACATCGGTAACGAGGAAGCCTTCCTCGCCGCGATCGACGAGACGATCAAGTACTTCAACGACGGCGACATCGTCGACGGCGTCATCGTGAAGGTCGACAGGGACGAGGTCCTGCTCGACATCGGTTACAAGACCGAAGGTGTTATCCCGAGCCGCGAGCTCTCGATCAAGCACGACGTCGACCCCAATGAGGTCGTCGCCGTCGGTGACGAGATCGAGGCCCTTGTTCTCCAGAAGGAGGACAAGGAAGGCCGCCTGATCCTCTCGAAGAAGCGTGCCCAGTACGAGCGTGCCTGGGGCACCATCGAGAAGATCAAGGAAGAGGACGGCATCGTCACCGGTACCGTCATCGAGGTCGTCAAGGGTGGTCTCATCCTCGACATCGGCCTCCGTGGCTTCCTCCCGGCCTCCCTGGTCGAGATGCGCCGCGTTCGCGACCTCCAGCCCTACGTGGGCAAGGAGCTCGAGGCCAAGATCATCGAGCTGGACAAGAACCGCAACAACGTGGTCCTGTCCCGCCGTGCCTGGCTGGAGCAGACCCAGTCCGAGGTCCGCCAGACCTTCCTCACGACCCTCCAGAAGGGTCAGGTCCGCTCCGGCGTGGTCTCCTCGATCGTCAACTTCGGTGCCTTCGTGGACCTGGGTGGCGTCGACGGTCTGGTTCACGTCTCCGAGCTGTCCTGGAAGCACATCGACCACCCCTCCGAGGTCGTCGAGGTCGGCCAGGAGGTCACGGTCGAGGTCCTGGACGTCGACATGGACCGCGAGCGCGTCTCCCTGTCGCTGAAGGCGACCCAGGAAGACCCGTGGCAGCAGTTCGCCCGCACCCACCAGATCGGCCAGGTCGTGCCCGGCAAGGTCACGAAGCTGGTTCCGTTCGGTGCGTTCGTCCGCGTGGACGAGGGCATCGAGGGTCTGGTCCACATCTCCGAGCTGGCCGAGCGCCACGTGGAGATCCCGGAGCAGGTCGTCCAGGTCAACGACGAGATCTTCGTCAAGGTCATCGACATCGACCTCGAGCGCCGTCGCATCAGCCTCTCGCTGAAGCAGGCCAACGAGGCCTTCGGTGCCGACCCGGCCTCGGTGGAGTTCGACCCCACGCTGTACGGCATGGCCGCGTCGTACGACGACCAGGGCAACTACATCTACCCCGAGGGCTTCGACCCCGAGACCAACGACTGGCTCGAGGGTTACGAGAAGCAGCGCGAGGCCTGGGAGGGCCAGTACGCCGAGGCGCAGGCGCGCTTCGAGCAGCACCAGGCGCAGGTCATCAAGTCCCGCGAGGCGGACGCCCAGGCCGAGGCCGAGGGTGCTGCCGGCGGCGGCACCCCGGGTGCGGCTCCGGCTGCCTCCGGTGGCGGTGGCGGTTCGTACTCCTCGGAGTCGGACGACAACTCCGGCGCCCTGGCGTCGGACGAGGCCCTGGCTGCCCTCCGCGAGAAGCTGGCCGGCGGCCAGAGCTGATCGTCGGCGCCAGTCCGAGTAGGTAGTAACTGGGCCCGCACCCCTGTTGGGGGTGCGGGCCCAGTGCCTTTGCCCCCGCAGGGGGCTGCCCGCGCTCCCCGCCGAGGGCTCGTCCGCCCTTTGGCCGCCCGCGAGGCGGTTAATCGCCCTCTACCTCTACGCGCGCGTGCCCCCCTCTGCCCTCCACGCGCGCGTACCGATGACGCCGTAGCGGATGAGAAGGCGATAAGAGGGTCAGGAAGGGGCGCGCTTCGGGAATGCCCGCGTTCCAGGACTCGTTGTGAAGTACGAACACGAGGAGGAGCGGTCACAGTGCTTGATCCGCAGGGTTTGTACGCATGGGAGCCGAAGGGCCTGGCCGTCGTCGACATGGCGCTCGCCCAGGAGTCGGCGGGCCTTGTCATGCTCTACCACTTCGACGGATACATCGACGCGGGTGAGACCGGCGACCAGATCGTCGACCGGCTCCTCGGCTCGCTGCCCCACCAGGTCGTCGCCCGGTTCGACCACGACCGGCTCGTGGACTACCGCGCCCGTCGCCCGCTGCTGACGTTCAAGCGCGACCACTGGGCCGACTACGAAGAGCCCACGCTCGACGTCCGGCTCGTCCAGGACGCGACGGGTGCCCCCTTCCTGCTCCTCTCCGGCCCGGAGCCGGACGTCGAGTGGGAGCGCTTCGCCGTGGCCGTCCAGCAGATCGTGGAGCGGCTCGGCGTCCGCCTGGCCGTGAACTTCCACGGCATCCCCATGGGTGTTCCGCACACCCGTCCCGTGGGCCTCACTCCGCACGGCAACCGCAACGAACTGGTGCCCGGCCACAGCAGCCCCTTCGAAGAGGCCCAGGTCCCCGGCAGCGCCGAGTCGCTCGTCGAGTACCGCCTCATGGCGGCCGGACATGACGTCCTGGGTGTCGCCGCGCACGTGCCGCACTACATCGCCCGTTCCCCGTACCCGGACGCCTCGCTGACCGTACTGGAGGCGATCACCGGAGCGACCGGCCTGGTTCTGCCGGGTATCGCACATGCCCTGCGCACCGACGCGCACCGTACGCAGACCGAGATCGACCGGCAGATCCAGGAGGGCGACGAGGAACTCGTCGCGCTCGTCCAGGGCCTTGAGCATCAGTACGACGCCGCCGCGGGCGCCGAGACACGGGGCAACATGCTCGCCGAACCCCTGGACATCCCGTCGGCGGACGAGATCGGGCTCGAGTT
This sequence comes from Streptomyces flaveus, assembly GCF_014647675.1. Taxonomy (GTDB): domain Bacteria; phylum Actinomycetota; class Actinomycetes; order Streptomycetales; family Streptomycetaceae; genus Streptomyces; species Streptomyces flaveus. The sequence continues at coordinate 507,784 of NZ_BMPQ01000003.1, forward strand.
CGAGCGGTTCCTGGCGGAGCGGGAAGGCGACGCATAGCGCAGCGGCGGAGGGCCAACGAGGCCTGTCGATGGCGTTGTCAGAGGCAGGTCCTAAGCTTTCGAGCATGCTGACAGTGGGCCTGACCGGCGGGATCGGCGCCGGCAAGAGCGAGGTGTCGCGGCTGCTCGTGGAGTGCGGCGCCGTGCTGATCGACGCCGACAAGATCGCACGGGAGGTCGTCGAGCCCGGAACTCCCGGCCTCGCAGCGGTCGTCGACGCCTTCGGAGAGGACATACTCACCCCGGACGGCAGCCTCGACCGGCCGAAGCTGGGCGCGATCGTCTTCACGGACCCGGAGAAGCTCGCTCTGCTGAACTCGATCGTGCACCCCCTTGTGGGCGCCCGCTCCCGCGAGCTCGAAACCGCCGCCTCCCAGGACGCCGTCATCGTGCACGACGTCCCGCTGCTCGCCGAGAACGGCCTCGCGCCGCTGTACGACGTCGTGGTGGTCGTCGACGTCGCCCCCGAGACCCAGCTCGACCGGCTCATACGGCTGCGCGGCATGACCGAGGAGGACGCCCGCGCCCGCATGGCCGCCCAGGCCACCCGCGAGAAGCGCCTGGAAACAGCGGACATCGTCATCGACAACGACGTACCGCTGGAGGAGCTGGAGCGGCGCGTCCGGGAGGTGTGGGCGGATCTTGTGCGGCGGGCACACCAGAAAACGACCTTGGAATAGCAGGCCCCGTCCGGGGCGTTGAAGCTGGGCAGTGAGGGAAGGAGTGGGGCGTGCCTGAGTTCAGTGGTTCCACCGGACCTACTCCGGAGACGCATGTCATCGACTTCCGCGCCGCCGAGCAGCTGCTGGCCGCGCGTGATCCGCGGGGCGCGGTGAAGCTGCTCGACAAGGTCATCGCCGCACACCCGGAGAACACGGCGGCACGGCTGCTGCGCGCGCGTGCCTTCTTCGCGGCAGCTCAACTGCGGCCCGCCGAGCTGGAGTTCACGATCGTGCTGGAGCGCGAGCCGGACAACGCGTTCGCGCACTTCGCGCTGGCGCGTACGTACGAGCGCTCGGGCCGTCCCGAGCAGGCCATACGCCACTTCCGGCTCGCGGCGGCACTGGATCCGCAGCCGGAGTATGTGGCCGCGGCCCGCTTTGACACCTGACTGCTGGTTCGATTGCTACCGCGCCCCGTGGGGGCGCGGGGCTGTGTCGATGTGCGGCTCCACCGCGATGGGGGTCCCCCAGCTCTGGGGGTCCCCCCAGGCCCTTAAGGCACTGGGGGAGAATTCGAGAGTGGGGGAGCGACCAGCCACGACGCCCCAGCGGCTTCGAACCGCATTGCCGGCGGAGCGCTCAGGGGCGTTTGTTCGGCGGCGGGTAGGGCGGGATGTCGGGGCCCGGCTGGTAGTGGGGACCTTGGCGGATGTGCCGGAGGATCATCGCCAGGTCGACGGTGATGATCAGCCACAGCACCCCGCAGGCGATCGCCCACCCGGGCCGCCCGGCGAGGGCGAAGGCCGCGGTTCCCGCAATCGCCCAGACCAGACCCCACGCGCTGAGCCACATGCGCGCTCGTAGCGCACTGCGCGCAGTCGTCGGTTCACTGCCCGTACGCATCCGGATCACTACTCCTACTCGGAAACGTACTCTTCGTGGTGCACGTTCACCAAGAGGCGGACGAACGGGGAGCGGCTGTGCTGCTGGAGGCGCTGCGGGCCGACGAGAGGCTCGCGGAATGGCTGAGGGATCTGGAGAGCGAGGCCGTCCCGTGCGTGGAGGCCGTTCTTCCGGACGCCGTCGTACTGCCGGACGTACTCCTCGATCTGTCCGTGCCGCATGAGTGCGTCAACGAACTCGTCGCGCAGCGGGAGAGGTTGGCGGCGGATCCGGAGGCGACAGCGCTGCTGCGACGGTGCGTCGGCCGGTTCGTACGTGACATGGGGGAGATCGGCAAAGGGTGGGAGCCGCCGGCCTTCCCCGAGTCCACGGGACCGCTCGGCCGAAGCTTCCACGTGTTCGTGTTCGTCGCCGCACTGCCGTACGTACGCGCGTACCACCGGGACCGGGGCATCCCGGAGGCCGTGTCCCGGCGCAGCCTCGCCGATCTGGGGCGGCACATGGCCGTGCACCGTCGGCGGCTCGGTACCTGCGGGCTCCTGGCGCCGTGGTGGCTCGCCCTGCACTTCCACGGGGAGCTGTACCAGCTGGGGCGGCTGCAGTTCCAGCGCACGCGGCTCGGCGGGCGCACGGGTCAGGCGGCCGCGGCCGCGGGTCTCGACACCGGCCCCGGCGGCCTCTGCCTGAGCCTGCACATCGCCGACTTCCGTGGGCCCCTGTCACCGCACGCGTGTGACCAATCGCTGGGCCTGGCACGGGAGTTCTTCGCCCGCCACTACCCGGACGAGCGGTACGAGGTGGCTGTCTGCCATTCCTGGCTGCTCGACCCGCAGTTGAAGCGGTACTTGCCGGCGGAGTCCAACATCGTCCGTTTCCAGGAGCGGTTTCAGCTCGCGTACGAGGAGACGAAAGCGGACGACAAGAGCGCGGTGGGCTTCGTCTTCGGTGATCCGGAACTGCCGGTGAAGCGGCTGCCTCGGCGTACGAGTGTGGAGCGGGCGGTCGGGGATCATCTGCGGGCGGGCGGTCACTGGTACGGCGGGCATGGCTGGTTCGCGCTGTAACTCGAACGGGTGAAGCGGCGGGGAGGGGGAACGGGGCGGCGGGCACGGGCCGTTTGACGGGTATGACGATCGAGATGCGTGCGGGATACGAGGGGACCGGGCCCGGAGCGATTACGCCGGACGGCTGCGCGGTGGAGCTGTATGCGCGGCTGCCCGTCCGGGACGAGCCGGACATCATCAGCGCGGCCGTGCCCGCGGAGGCGCACATCCTCGAACTGGGCTGCGGGGTGGGGCGGGTGACGCATCCGCTTCTGGAGCGGGGGTTCACGGTCACGGCGGTGGACGAGTCGGCGGAGATGCTGGAGCGGGTGCGTGGGGCGCGCACGATATGCAGTCCCATCGAGACGCTCGCCCTGAGGGAGAAGTTCGACGTGGTGATGCTCGCGTCGTTCCTGGTGCACACCGGCGACGTCGAGGTACGGCGCGGGATGCTGGACGTGTGCCGGAGCCATGTCGCGGACGACGGGTGCGTGTTGATCCAGCGCGAGGGGGAGGACTACCACACGAATCTGCCGCGCGAGCGAAGCGAGATGGGGGTCCTCCCGGCCGAAGGCTGGAAGAGTGAGGAACCGAGCGGGTTCACGGTGCGGATGCTGTCTGCGGAGCCGGTGGGGGACGGGGTGAACTCGGTGCACGCGGAGTATGTCTTCCCGGACGCGATATGGACCCAGACATTTCTTGCACGACCGCTCACGAAGGAGGAGTTCGAGGGGGTGCTGGCAGAGGCGGGGTTGAAGGTCGACCGGTATCTGACGGGAGACGGGGTCTGGGTGCGGGCGGTTCCGGTGGGGGCGTGAGCTTGGCTCGGGGGCGATGGGTTTCGTGGTTCGACGGAGAACTCCGGTTGCCGAGCGATGAGTTTCGGAAGGCGGACCGGTCTACCTCTGTGACAGCAACGCGAACCGCTTCACGCAGGAGAGCCTCATGTCCGAGACCGCCGCTTCCGTAACGTCCGGCACTGTCGTCGCCGAATCCGCGACCGCTCGTGGCCGCCGTGCCCGTATCGCCCTGCGTGGTCTGCAGGTTGTGCTCGCCCTTTTCTTCGGCTTCGCGAGCGCGCTGCCCAAGCTGATCGCGCACGAGTCGGCCGTCGAGTCCTTCGACAAGATCGGTTGGGGCAGCGCGGGCATGTACAGCATCGGCGTGCTCGAACTCCTCGGTGGCGTCGCGCTGTTGATCCCGCTGCTGTCGTCGGTGGCGGCGGTTTCGCTGAGCGCGCTGATGGTGGGGGCATTCATCACGCAACTCGCCGTCTTCGACGGGGAGTACGCCGCGACTCCGCTCATCCTGATAGTCCCGCTCGCCCTGATCGCCTACGCACGCCGGAGTCACAACGCCGAGCTGTTGGAGCTCATACGACGACGGTCGTGACCTCCCCCAGTCGGACGGCTCCCGGCGCGGGGGAGGGGACCGCGCGGGGCGCTCCGCTGGGGATGCGGTTCGGAGCTGCGGGTTCGTTGTGGTTGGTCGCTCCCCCACTCTCGGCTCCTCCCCCGGTGCCTTAAGGACCTGGGGGGACCCCCATCGCGGCGGAGCCGCACATCGATACAGCCCCGCGCCCCTCTTAAGGGGCGTGGACTTCGGCAAGTCCGGCTAGCACGCCCACCCTGCGGTGCCGCGACCCCGCGCTGGACCGCCTCACCAACAGCGTCCGGGTGCTTGCGCCGGGCAGCGTGATCAACGTGGGCTGGCTCCGGGGCCGGGGCCCGTGGCGGGGCCAGGCCCCGCCAACCCCCGCAGTCGTTCCAGTTCGCGGCGGTCGCGTTTGGTGGGGCGGCCGGTGCCTCGGTCGCGGATGCCTGCGGGGGCGACGGCCTCGCGGGGCGGGGGTGGTGGGGAGTTGTCGATGTAGCACTCGGCGGCGACTGGGGCTCCGACCCGCTTGCGGATCAGGCGCTTGACGACGACGACTCGTTCGCGGATGCCCTGGCGCAGGCGGACCTCGTCGCCGACGCGGAGCGCGTGTGCGGGCTTGACGCGTTCACCGTTCACGCGGACGTGGCCACCGCGACAGGCGGTGGCGCCCATCGAGCGGGTCTTGACGAGACGTACGGACCAGATCCAGCTGTCGGCGCGGACGGTCTCACCGTTCGCGGGGGCGGCAGCCTTCGCGGCGGCCACCGCCTCGGCCGAGCCGGCCTCGCGCTCGCCCGCGCCCGCGCCACCCGCACTGTCCGTGCCGTTCCCCTGAGTCCCTGAAGCCATGCTTCGACCTTAGTCCTCGGGAAGCGAGTAGCCGGAGCCCTTTTGCACCCCGCCTCACACCCGCATCCCGGGCATACATCGCAGGCATACCGTTGTGGGCATGGACAACAGCTTGGCCGAGCTGGACGCGCGGGTCGCCGGCTGCCGGGCCTGCCCGCGGCTGGTCGACTGGCGAGAGGAGGTGGCCCGTACAAAACGCGCGGCCTTCGCGGAGTGGACGTACTGGGGCCGCCCGGTGCCGGGGTTCGGACCGCCGGACGCGCCGCTGCTGGTCATCGGGCTCGCACCCGCGGCGCACGGCGGGAACCGGACCGGACGGATGTTCACCGGGGACCGTTCCGGGGACGTGCTGTACGCGGCGTTGCACGAGGTGGGGCTGGCCTCGCAGCCCACGTCCGTGAGCGTGGACGACGGGCTGGCCCTGTACGGCGTACGCGTCACCTCGCCCGTGCACTGCGCGCCGCCCGCCAACAAACCGACCCCCGAGGAGCGCGACACCTGCCGCCCCTGGCTCGTGAGCGAGCTGAAGCTGCTCAAACCCACCCTCCGGGCGGTCGTGGTGCTCGGGGCTTTCGGGTGGCAGGCCGCGCTGCCCGCGTTCGCCGAGGCGGGGTGGACCGTGCCCCGGCCCCGGCCGGTGTTCTCCCACGGCGCGCAGGTCGTACTGGAGAGCCTGACCGACAGCCCGACTGACACTCCGCCGAACAGCCCGCTGGAGCTCTTCGGATGCTTCCACGTGAGCCAGCGCAACACCTTCACCGGGCGCCTCACGCCCGAAATGTTGCGGAACGTGCTGTGTACGGCCGCCGCGACGGCAGGCCTACCGACCCGCCCGTATGCCGGTTAGGGTCGCCCGATGCCTCTTTATCCGGAGATCGAACCGTACGACCACGGCATGCTCGACGTCGGCGACGGCAACCACGTCTACTGGGAGGTGTGCGGCAACCCGCGCGGCAAGCCCGCGGTGGTGCTGCACGGCGGGCCCGGTTCCGGGAGCAGCCCCTTCTTCCGGCGGTACTTCGACCCGGCCGCGTACCGCATCGTCGTCCTCGACCAGCGCGGCTGTGGACAGTCCACACCGCACGCGAGCGCGTACGACACCGACATGAGCGTCAACACGACGGCGCACATCATCGCCGACCTGGAGCGGCTGCGGCGGCACCTGGGGATCGAGCGGTGGCTGGTGTGGGGCGTGTCGTGGGGGTCGGTGCTCGGGCTGCGGTATGCGCAGACGCACCCCGGCGCCGTCTCCGAGCTGGTGCTGACAGCCGTCGCGACCGCGGCCAACCGGGAAGTGGCCCTGATGACCAGAGGGCTCGGACAGTTCTTCCCCGAGGCCTTCGAGCGGTTCCTCGCGGAGCTGCCCGAGGACGAGCGCGAAGGGAATCTGGCGGTGGCGTACAACCGGCTGATCGAGTCGCCCGACCCCGAGGTGCGGGCGCGGGCGGCACGGGCCTGGACGGACTGGGAGACGGCCATGACTCCCGCCCCGCCGCGTTCGATCCCCCGCTACGAGGATCCGGTGTTCCGCATGGGCTTCGCCCGCACGGTCACGCACTACTGGGGCAACGACCACTTCCTCGGCGAGGGCAACGAGGAGGGAGTGGTCCTCCGCGACGCCCCGCTCCTCAAGGACATCCCCGGCACCCTCGTCCAGGGCAGCCTCGACTTCGGCAACCTTCTCGGCACCGTCTGGCGTCTCCAGCAGGCCTGGCCCGGGAGTGAGCTGGTCATGATCGACGACGTGGGGCACAACGCGGGGGCGGCGGATGTCGTGGACGCGTTGATCGCGGCTACGGACAAGTACGCGGCGGCTCGCTAGCGCCGAGCCCGTTCACTTGTTGGCCCCGGCCCCGGCCCCGGCCCCGGTCCCGGAGCCGTCGGGGCCGGAGCCGTCCGTGCCGGATCCGCCGGAGCCGGCCTCGGTGTCGCCGAAGAGCTGCCGCACCGTCGAGCGGTAGTTGGCCTGGACGTGTGCGAGGGCGTGGGCGCGGGCGCGTTCCGGGTCGCCGGAGGCGATGGCGGCGTACAACTCGCGGTGTTCGATGAGGAGTTGGGGCCACTCCTCGTTCTGGTGGGTGAGCCAGCGCACGCGGCCGGCGACCGGTTCCATGACCGAGACCAGCAGGCCGTTGCCGGCCATCGTCAGGATGCGGTCGTGGAAACGGGTGTTGATCTCGGGGATCGCCGTCGCGTCCTGGGTGCGAGTGGCGGTCTCCGCGCGGTCGAGCAGTTCTTCCAGTTCGGCGAGGTCGGCCCGGGTGGCGCGCTGCGCGGCGAGTCCGGTGGCGTACACCTCGAGGGCCTCGCGGAGTTCGAAGAGTTCCTTGACGTCCGTCGGGGTCAGTGGGCGTACGACGGTGCGGCGCGGGGTCTCGAAGTGGACGAAGCCCTCCGCGACCAGGGCGCGGATCGCCTCGCGGACGGGGACGCGGGAGACCCCGAAGCGGTCGGCCAGCTCGCGCTCGACCAGCCGGTCGCCGGGCCGCAGCCGTCCGGTGATGATCTCCTGCCGCAGCGTGGCGAGGACTCGCTCGCGCACCGCCCCCAGCGGTTCCACCGTTGTCATGGCTCCATCTTCACCGAACCGGGGGCTGTTTTACCGAGCCGTAACCGCACGGACATTGCCGAGTGCCGTTGGCGGCGGGACCATAATGCAAGTTTGGTATACCAAAATCGCGAGCGAGGTGACCACCCTCCGCTCACGAACGCGAGCGATCACCCCGCCGCTCACGCTCGTCCCCGCCCCCCACTCCCTGCTCTCCGCTCTCCCCCTGGAGGCTCCGTGTCCCTCGCCGATCCGGCCGCAGCCCAGAGCGCCACCGAGTTCGTCCCCGATCCCAGGCTCACCAACGAAGACCTCGCGCCCGCGAAGAAGCGGAACTGGAAGGTCTTCGATCTCTTCGCCATGTGGATGTCAGACGTCCACAACCTCGGCAACTACACGTTCGCGGCAGGCCTTCTGGTCCTCGGTATGAACGTGTGGCAGGTGTTCACGTCCCTGCTCGTCGGCTTCGTCATCATCTACATCGGCATGAACTGGATGGGGAGGATCGGACAGCGCCACGGCGTGCCCTTCCCGGTCGTCAGCCGCATCAGCTTCGGCGTCTGGGGCGCCAACATCCCCGCCCTGATCAGGGCCGTCATCGCGATCATGTGGTACGGAATCCAGACCTACCTGGCCTCCGTCGCCGTCAACGTCATGCTGCTCGCGGCCTGGCCCGGACTGGAGTCCTGGACGCACAGCGACTTCCTGGGTCTGCACGCGCTCGGCTGGATCTCCTTCCTCGCCCTCTGGATCATCCAGGCGCTGATCATCAGCCAGGGCATGGAGTCGGTGCGCAAGTTCCAGGACTTCTGCGGTCCGGCGATCTGGGTCGTGATGATCGCGCTCGCCGTGTGGATCCTCGCCAAGGCCGGCTGGACCATCTCGCTCACCGACACCCCGCACCCGGTCTCGACGGGCGAGCAGTGGCGGCAGTGGTTCGGCGCGATCGGGCTCATTCTCGCCACGTACGGCACGCTGATGCTCAACTTCTGCGACTTCTCGCGCTTCGCGCCCACCTACAAGACGGTCAAGCGCGGCAACTTCTGGGGCCTGCCCATCAACTCGACGGCCTTCGTCGTCGTGTCGGTCATCGTCACGGCCGGATCGCTCGAGGTGTTCGGCGAGGCCATCACCGACCCGGCGGAACTCGTCGCCAAGGTCGGCAACACCTGGGTGCTGGTACTGGCCGCGCTCACCTTCGCCATCGCCACCATGGGCGTCAACATCGTCGCCAACTTCGTCTCACCGGCATACGACCTGGCGAACGTCTGGCCGCAGAAGATCACCTTCAAGGTCGGCGGCATGATCAGCACGGTGGCCGCGCTGGTCGTGACCCCGTGGAACCTCTTCTCCAACCCCACGGTCGTCCAGTACTTCCTCGGCGGCCTCGGCGCCTTCCTGGGCCCGCTGTTCGGTGTGATCATGCTCGACTACTTCTGGGTCAAGCGCGGCCGTATCGACGTCGACGCGCTCTTCAACGCCACACCCGGGTCCCGCTACTACTACCGCAAGGGCGTCAACCCCAAGGCCCTGTGGGCGTTCTTGCCCGCGGCGGCGGTGTCGGCGGTGCTCGCGCTGGTGAAGGACTTCAGCAACGTGGCCCCGTACTCGTGGTTCATCGGAACGGCGATGGCCGCCGGGCTGTACGCCCTGCTCTGCCGCACCGAGCGCGCCGCCGGTGAAGCCGCCGCCTCCGAGCCCGCCACTGTGGAGGGCTGAACGTGCGGATCGTCGTCACCAACTGCAACACGACGCAGGAGATGACCGCGGAGATCGTACGAGGTGCCCGGGCCGCCGCGGGCCCGGGTACCACCGTGACCGGTCTGACCCCCGCATGGGGGCCCGAGTCCGTCGAGGGCTGGCTCGACAGCTACCTCTCGGCGGCGGCCGTCCTCGACACGTTGCGGACGTACGACGAGGCGTACGACGCCATCGTCATGGCGGGCTTCGGGGAACACGGGCGTGAGGGCGTACGGGAACTCGTGGACGTACCCGTCGTCGACATCACCGAAGCGGCCGCCCACCTCGCGTGTCTCCTGGGCCGGCGCTACGGCGTCGTCACCACGCTGGAGCGCTCGCGCGGGCAGATCGAGGACAGCCTGTACGCGGCCGGGGTCGCCCAGAACTGCGCCGCCGTCGTGGGCACGGGCCTCGGCGTCCTCGACCTCGGCGACTTGCTCCGCACGGAGGAGGCCTTCGTGACCGCCGCCGAACAGGCCCGCGACGCCGGCGCCGAGGTACTGGTGCTCGGCTGCGCCGGGATGACGGGACTTCAACGGGTGGTCGGCGACAAGCTGGGGCTGCCGGTCGTCGACGGAGTGGCCGCTGCCGTGAAGCTCGCCGAGTCGCTGGTGAGCCTGGGGCTGACGACGAGCCGCGCCGGGAGTTACGCGAAGCCGCTGCCGAAGAGCCGGAGTTGGGGGCCGAAGGAGGTTCGTTAGGGGGTGGCGCCGGACTCGGGCACGACGGCCGTCGCCGTGATCTCCACGAGCTGGCCCGGGTAGCCGAGGCAGGCGACGCCGAGGAGGGTCGACGAGTGCGGGCCGACGCTGAGACCGGAGGCCTCGACGACGTCCCAGACCTGCGAGAGCACGGCGGGGTCGTTCGTCACGACGTACACGTCGGTGTACGCGACGTGTACCAAGTCGCTGCCGACCGCGTGCAGTTGCTCGCCCAGATTGGCGATGACCTGCTCGGCCTGCCGTACGGGATCGCCTTCGCCGACGAGCTTTCCGCCGGCGTCGAGGGGGACGGATCCGGCGAGGAAGGCGAGACGCGTGCCCGTTTCGACCACGGAGGCGTGGGAGTAGGCCGGGGGCGGGAAGAGGGTGGGGACGGTGACGCGCTTGAGCATGGGGTCTCCCGGGTTCGGCGAGGTCTCGTCAAGCGGTGATTTCCGGTGACTTGGCTTGGCTTCCGGCGACTTGACGAGAGATGACCTGTCGATCGTGCGGGTGGCGGGGGTGGTCGCGCATCCGAGTATTCGGGCGGGAGACGGGACGGGGTGGGCAGCGGCTCTGTCCCGCTCTGCCCCGGCTCGCCTCGTCTCGTCTCGTCTCGTGAGGCGAGCCGGACCTACTGCGGAGTAGGTCAACTCCCGCCAATTTCCCAGGGGGTGGCGGCCGAAACGTTATCCCGGAACCGTATGATCCCTTGCGTCTTCAAGTACGGCTGGCGCGCGGGGCCCGTATGCCCTTGTAGCCGTCAGGAACGACCACGGAACCCTGTAAGGATCCCCCCGATGACTGTTCCCCCCACTTCTCATCGCCCCAAATCCCGCGTCACCCGGCGTGGGTTGATCGGCGCGGCAGGCGCGGTCGCGGCAGGTGCCGTGATCACCCCCGCCGTGATGGCGACCACCAACTCGGACTCCGCCGACGCGGATTCCACCGACGCCGACACCACGGCCGCCGAACCCGGTACGACACCGGAGGAGTTCCCCAAGACCCGCACCAAGGCGGCCACCGGCGAAACACCCGTCGAGGCCGCCTTTCCCATCGCCTACGTGGGCCTCCGCTGGGCAGGCACGCGCGAAGCCGCAGGCGGCGGCATCCGGCTGACCGACGCCGACGGCAGCCAGGGCGCCTGGAAAGACCTGAGCGCCAGCGGCTGTTCGGACAGCAACGGCGGTGTCCTGCTCGTCTCCGCAGGCCAGGCGTCCGGTTACGAGGTGAAGGCCCCGAACGGCGCCACCGACCTGCGTTCCTGTGCCATCGACACCAAGCAGGGCCCGGCGCGCAAGGTGGCCGTCCCGGCCGACACGACCCGGGTGCGCGGCGTCGCCTACCTGACGCGCGCGGCCTGGGGCGCGGACGAGTCGCTGCGCTTCAAGCCGGACGGCTCGGAGAACACGCCGACCGCGTACTTCCCGTTCCAGACCCTCACGGTCCACCACACCGCCACCGTCAACGCCGACCCCGACCCGGCCGCCACGATGCGTGCGATCTACGAGCTCCACGCGGTCACCAACGACTGGGGCGACATCGGCTACCACTTCCTCATAGACGAGGCGGGCACCATCTACGAGGGCCGCTTCTCCGGCGACGACGGCATCCCCGCCCACGACGGCGACGGCAACCTCGTCACCGCCTTCCACGCCGCCGGCTTCAACTCCGGCAACCTCGGCATCGCCCTCCTCGGCACCCTGACCACCCAGGGCCCGACCGAAGCCGCCCGCGCGGCACTCACCCGCCTGACCCGTATCCTGGTCCGCCTCCACGGAGTCGACCCCAAGGCCCAGGTCACGTACACCAACCCGATCAACGGCACCACCAGGGACGTACCGGAAATCAGCGGTCACCGCGACTGGATGGCGACCGAGTGCCCCGGCCAGGTGATGTACGACGAACTGGCCACCCTGCGCGACGCGGTGGCCGCGGGTCGCTGACCCCTCCGGGGGCTCGGTGGCACCTAGGGACGGGGGACGGGGGACCCTGAAGCCCAGCTCGACCAGCCCGATCAGCCCGCCAGGGGATGCCAGGCCGAACGTGCCGGCATCCCCTGGCGGCCGGCGGAGAGCTGTCAGTCCGCGAGGATTGTCAGTCGGAGAGATTACGGTGGAGGCTCCGCATCACGCGCATTGCGTACGGCGACGAAGGGGCCCCATGGACGCCGAGTTGACCGCGCCGACTGCGGCCGTACACCCCTCGCGACCTTCGTGGAGTGACCCGCAGTGAACGACGAATCCGCCTTCATCGACCCAGTCGCCGACCGCCTGGCCGCCCTCCCCGCTGTCCAGGCGGTGGCCCTCGGCGGGTCCCGGGCCCAGGGCACCCACCGCCCGGACAGTGACTGGGATTTGGCGGTGTACTACCGCGGCGCCTTCGACCCCGAGGATCTGCGAGCCGTCGGCTGGGAGGGCGAGGTCTCGGAGATCGGCGGCTGGGGCGGCGGAGTCTTCAACGGCGGCGCGTGGCTGACGATCGAGGGGCGGCGCGTGGACGTCCATTACCGGGACCTGGACGTCGTCGAGCACGTGTACGCGGAGGTCGAGGAGGGCCGCTTCCGCATCGAACCCCTGATGTTCCACCTCGCGGGAATCCCGACGTACCTGCTCGTCGCCGAACTCGCGATCAACCAGGTGCTACGGGGTGAACTGCGCCGCCCTTCCGCCTATCCGCAGGCCTTGCGCAAGACCGCCCCCGACCGCTGGCACGACATGGCCACCGCCACCCTCGCCTACGCGAAGGCCGGCCACGCCCCGAAGGGCGCCCTCACTCAGGTCGCGGGCGCGATGGCCGTCGCGGCGACGCAGACGGCGCATGCGGTGCTGGCGGCGCGGGGGGAGTGGGTCACCAATGAGAAGCGGTTGTTGGAGCGGGCCGGGTTGCGTGAAGTCGACGTGCTGGTGGGGAACTTGACCTCGGACCCGACGGCCCTCGTCCGAGCGGTCGCGGAGGCCGAGACGCTCTTCAACCGGGCAGTTTCTCAGTAGCCGCTCCTGAGGACGTCAATCATTGAACTGCTCGTGAGGTGTGACCCGTACGAGAGTTGAACGGCTCCGCTTTCCTCGACCACTTGGCCACCCTCCCCTCCGTCCGGGCGGGGGTGGTTGAGCGCGGCGGCGAGGTCGGAGGCCGCGGTGATCCGGAAGGCGATGATTCGGAAGACGCCGAGTGCTCCTCGTCTACAGCGGACCTATGTCGCCTGCTTCAGGCGGTGGCCGTCTCGTACTGCGGGCGACCGGTGGTGCGGTAGGTCTGGATCGTCAGCCCCTTCGGGGTGGACTGCAAGTCGACCAGCTCGAGTCCTGTGTCCGAGCCGGTGGCGGGGAAGAGCCGCGTGCCCTGGCCGACGATCACGGGATAGGTGAGCAGTACGATCTCGTCGACCAGCCGGTGGTTGAGCAGCCAGCGGATCAGGGTGCCACTGCCCCACACTTGCAGCTCACCGCCCGGCTCGGCTCTCAGCTCACCGATGGCGCCCGCGACGTCACCGGACAGGACGGTCGTGTCCGCCCATTGCGGGTCGGTCAGTGTGGTCGAGGCGACGTACTTGGGCCGCGTGTTCAACGCCTCTCCGACGGGGTTTCCCGGATCCATGCCTGCTCCCCAGGAGCCGGCGAAGATCTCGTAGGTCCGCCGGCCGAACAGGAACGCGTCGGCGCGCTGGAAGGCCAGGCTGATGAACGTCGAGGCCTCGTCGTCGAGCAGTGGCGGGGCCCATCCGAAGCGCTCGAATCCGCCGCTGCCATCCTCGTCCGGCGCGTCGGCTTCGCGCCGGGTCCCTGCATCAATCCGTCGATGTCCCTGCGTCACTCCGTCGACGGAGACGTTCGTGACGGTCGTCAGTTTCATGGTCGCAGTTCCCTTCGCGCTGGGGTCGTCATTCGGTACGACCGGACCGCGGCGCCGATCTCATCGGTCGCGCACGGATCTGCTCCAACAAAAGTTTTACGCGTGCCGCCGTCCGGATGATGCGGTGGCACAGTGACCAACCACGATGAGGTGGTGGCTGTCCGACCGTTGACCCTGGCTTGGGTGAGTCGGCACCTGGAGGTCGGTGAACGGATCGTCAGAACCGAGGCGCTGCACGGCGGCATCACTGCCGAAATGCGGCGGCTGACCGTCGGTACGCGGGACGGAGGCACCCGCGACCTGGTGCTGCGGATCTTCGTCGACCCGTTCTACGTGGAGCACGCCGAGGACTGGCTGAACAGGGAGGCCGACGCGGCCGTGCCCAGCACAACATTCGCCTGCTGAAGAGCGGATGCGCGAAGGCAGCGGTGCAGAAAGGGTGAAGGTAGGCAACCTTGCGGCTGCCCGGCTGATCTAGACCCACATGCACAAGGTCATGTCTCGTCGCACCGGGATGCCCATCCGGCAAGGGCACGGTTCGAGTGGCTCCGGACCAGGAGCCGGAACGTATGCTCTGCGGCCCCGGGCCTGGGACTGGGGGTGAGTACGAGATGGGGAACACGTACGTGAACACGCGCGCGGTCAAGATCAACGTGGCGATCGCTGTGGTCCTGCTTCTGGTCGTTGCCGTGGTGGCCTTACGTGCCACAAGCGACTCTGGCGTGACCCGGAACAGCGACTCCGACATGACCTGGAACTACGACGAGGCATTCGACCAGAGGGCCAACGGCACGACCGTGCTGTCCGACGTGAGGGCGACCGCCGCCGACGACATCTGGGCGGCGGGCCAGTCCACCCCCACCATCGGCCAACCAGGAGACGAGTCGGCCGACGACGGCTTCCTCCTGCACCACGACGGCACCCACTGGCAGCGCCGCCCCCTGCCGGCGTCGTTCGGCACCAGCGTCTACGACGCGCGCTTCGACGCCGTGGACTCCGGCGGACTCCTGCTGACAGCGAGCCTGGACCTGAACTCGCTGCGGATGGCTCACTGGGACGGCACCCGCTGGACGGCACTGCCCGAGCTCCCCGGCGATCCCCGGGCCGCCGACATCAAGGCCCTCGCCCCGGACGACATCTGGGTCCTCGACGGCGGGACCAGGGCGTACCACTGGGACGGCACCCGCTGGACGGCCATGGACCTGCCCACCACCGTCGCCGCACTCGACGGCGTCGCGTCCGACGACCTGTGGGCGGTCGGCAGCCGCTACGGAAAGGGGCCCGACGAGGGCCCGGGGTTGCCTGGCGGCCAGCCCGCCGCCGTGCACTGGGACGGCCGCGCCTGGAAGCTCGTACCGACGCCGGAGTACCACTACACGGTCCCGGCCCCCGAGCAGACGGTGCTCCTCACTCAGGTCGTCGCGCTGGACGGCGACGTACACGCCTACGGCGAGCTCACCTCCGTCAGCGAGGACGACGAACCCGACCCACCGGCGGAGCACATCCACCTGCGCTGGAACGGCACCCGCTGGACCAAACTGCCGAACACCGAGGGAGCATGCGCCGACCGCGGCCACGCGGTCCGCGACGGCGAGCGCGGGGAGGTCCTCAGCGCCCGCAAGTACCTCACCGCGGACGGCAGTTGCGAACGCATCGCGGACCCGGAGCCGCCGAGCAGCTACGGCATCAAGGGAAAGGCATGGTTCCGGCTGAACGCCATCACGGCGGTCCCGGGCACCGACAAGATCCTCGGAGTCGGCTCCGTGGCATCGGCGAGCAGCGACCCCGCGTACAAGGTCATCATCGTCAGCCTGAAACGGTGAGGCCCGCCAACTGGCCCGGCACTGCCGTGTGCGCCGCCCTTCCCATCACTTCTTCCCTGCGCTTCAGCGTTGTCCGCAGGGCGAGCCGAAAGAGTACGTGCGGCCGGTGGGCTGACGCGCCGCGTATCCCTCGGCCACCGGCCACCCTGAGGAGGCGCAGGCCGGAGCCGAAGTGCAGGGCGGCAGGGGGTCAGTCAGCGGTGTAAGCCGTCACGGAGGAGTTGCTCTCGAACTGGTATCGGTACTTCACGTTGTCCTTTCGCCGCAATCGGCTCCGCTGCTGATGTGCTCGCTGTCGCCGAAGCCCTGCGAGAGGCGATGGACGCGCTGTCCGCATGACCTGCCGAGCGTCGCCTTCGCCGCCGGGACGTCAGGGACCTTGACGAGGGTCGGTGGCGCGAGGAGATTGGCGGGACCGAGCCGACGACGACACGGGTGGACCCCGCCTCCTGGTCCCGCCGACCGCTCCGGTTGGGGGGATCATGCCTGTCAGGACGTTCTTACGGCTGGCCGTCGGATGCGCCACGGCGATGGCGGTCGCGACGCCGACCGCGCTCGTGTCCACCGCGCAGGCGGCCCCGCGCGCCGCCGCGGACCCCGCGGTGATCACGGACTGGAACGCCATCGCCGTGCGCACCATCTTCGCGGAGGGGCAGCAGCCCCCGCCGGTGGCGCAGTTGTACTTGGGTTTCGTCTCGACCGCCGTGTACGACGCGGTGGCGGCCATCGACGGCAGGTACGTACCGTACGCCAAGCAGCCGCGCCCCCGCCCGCACGCCTCCTCGCAGGCCGCCGCGGCGACGGCCGCGTACAAGGTGCTCAGTCACTACTTCCCGGCGTCCCAGCAGGCGTTGAGCTCCGATTACGCCGCGTCGCTGGCGAAGATCCGCGAGGGTGTCGGCAAGACGCACGGCATCCGGGCGGGAAAGGCGGCCGCCGCTACCCTGGTGCGGCTGCGTACGGGTGATGGCCGCGGCGCCGACGTGACGCTGGACGTGACCCCGGCGCCGGGGGTGTGGCGGCCGGCGCCGCCCGCGTTCGCGCCGATGCTGGCTCCCTGGCTCGGGTTCGTCCGGCCGCTGCTGCTCAAGTCCCCGAGCCAGATACCCCTGGCCGGCCCTGACGCGCTGAACAGCACCGCCTACACCCGGGACTTCAACGAGGTGAAGGCAGTCGGCGTGGCTTCCGGCGGCAGTCGTACGCCGGCGCAGACCGAGACCGCCAGGTTCTGGAACGACAACCTGCCCCGCCAGTTCCAGACCGCGTTCCGTGACCAGGCCGCCCGCAGGCATCTGGACATCGCCGACAGCGCGCGGATGTTCGCCCTCCTCAACACGACCACCGCGGACGCGGCCATCGCCTGCTGGCGCGGCAAGTACGACCACGCCTACTGGCGTCCGAGCACCGCGATCCAGCTCGCCGACACCGACTCCAACCCGGCCACCGCACCCGACCCGGCGTGGAGCCCGCTGGTTGCGAACCCGCCCTACCCGGACTACCCGAGCGGACACGCCTGCCTCACCGGCGCCACCACGGCCGGCCTCAGCCATCTGTTCGGGGCGCGGAACATCGACCTGACGGTGGACTCCGCCGTCACCGGCACGACCCGGCACTATGCCACCGCGGACGCGCTGAACCAGGAGACGAAGAATGCCCGGATCTGGCTGGGCATCCACTTCCGTAAGGCGACGACCGACGGCAACCAGCTGGGCCGCGCAGTCTCCCGCTGGGCACTGAGGCACTACTTCCGGCCCGCCGGCCGGTGACCTCCCACAGCGGAAGCCACGCGCTCGGCCCGCCCGGGCTTCGGGCTCCCGTGGGACGAGACCCTCGACGCCGTCGCTGACAAGGAACCTCGTCGAATACTCCTTCGTATAGGCCCAGTTGTTACTGCTACCGTCTCCGACGTGGCGAAACTCAATCAGATCATCGCAGTCGAGAAGGGCGTCAAGGCCAAGTCCCATCAGGACCTGACGTCCGCTCACCACGGGCTGCAGAAGCCCGCGTTGCTGGCCGGCATCTCGCGTACGTACCAGCCGAAGGACGAGGAGGGTGAGCAGTTGCCGCCCGAGTCGACTCGGGTGCAGGTGAAGGCCGAGGACGTGCTGCGGGACACCGCGGCGGTCCTTACGCGGCTGTTCGATGTGACCGCCACCAAGGACTGGGCCAACACCTCGGCCAGGGCGGACATCACCGTCGACGGGCGGGTGCTCGTCGCCGATGTGCCGGTGTCCTATCTGCTCTTCCTGGAGAAGCAGCTCACCGATCTCAACACTTTTGTGCGGAAGCTGCCGGTGCTCGACGCCTCCGAGTCGTGGGTGCAGGACCCGTCCACCGACGCCTGGAAGACCGAGCCGGTCCGGACGCTTCGTACGAAGAAGGTGCCTCGGAACCATGTGAAGGCCGAAGCCACCGAGAAGCATCCGGCGCAGGTCGAGGTGTACTACGAGGACATACCTGTCGGTTACTGGACGACCGTCAAGTTCTCCGGTGCCCTTCCCGCCCGGCGCGTGAACGAACTGCTCGACCGGGTCGAGAAGTTGCAGCAGGCCGTCAAGTTCGCGCGGGAAGAGGCGAACGGCGTCGACGTCGTCGACCAGCGAGTCGGTGACGCCGTGTTCGGCTACCTGTTCGGGTAGCCTCAGAAACTCCCCGGCCATCAGCCACCTCGGCCGGGGTGCGCGAGGAGCGCAAAGCTGAAGCTGAGCCTTGTCGTGACTGCGCGGTCCCGGATCAGGGACCGCGATTCAATCTCAGACTATTGCTCCAGACTCAGCATTCGCCGCCGATCGCCGGATCAACCGGGCCCAGGCCCCGGACGTCGAAATGCCGGTTCAAGTCCGGCCCGCACAGCTCGATGTGCGGTGGTCCAAAGGCAGGACGCGGCGACTTCATACTGACCTGGGTCCTCAAGCGTGCTGGCGTGCGACATGGGCGGCATCACAGGGCTCGGGGGCCGGCTACGCCCCCGGGTCCGCTCCTTTTTGCGGACGTCTCAGGTGGGTACGCCGTCCGCAATCCGGAGGCCCGCCCCAAGACTCGTAGACCCGCCCCGAGACCCGTAAACCCGCATTGCGTTCATCCGCATTGCGTTCATAAAGAACGCGACCTCCCCGCCGTCCTTCACCTCGCTGAAATGCGAGAGTTGCATTTGCTCCAGGATCGCGGCCTACCGTGGGCACCACACCACCGCCCGGCCGACGTCGCCCGAAGGCACACCCCCGCCCTCGTACTGACAGGAGCCCCGTGTCCCGCCCTGCCCTTGCTCTGCCTCCCTGGCTCACCCATGCGCTGCGCGCCCAGCGGGGACCCGTGCCGTGGAGCGCGGTCGTACGGGGAGCGCTGGCCGCCGGTCCTTTGCTGCTCGTGACCGTCCTCGTCGACCGTCCCTCCATCGGGGTCGTGGCCGCCCTCGGCGCCATGCTCGCCGGGATCAACGACCGGCCCGGGAGCCGGAGGTCGTCGATCAGGCGGCTCGGGGTGCCGGCGCTCGCCGGAGCCGCGGGACTGTACCTGGGGACGTACCTCGGGGAGCAGGCCGGAGCGGTGCTGCTGACCCTGGGGCTGACCGGGCTCGGTCTGGTGGGCGGGGCCGTCAGCGCTGTGGGGCCGGTGGCTTCAGGAGCCGGGACGCAGTTGCTGGTCGCGGCTGCCGTGGGGGCCGGGATGCCGTTGCCCGAAGCGGGGTGGCAGCGTGCGTTGTTCTTCCTCGGCGGTGCGCTCTGGCTCATTGTGCTGCGGCTTGTGCTGCCGACGCCCGGGGCCCTGGTCAGTGACTTCCGCTTCGACGGGGAACGGAAAGCCGTCGCCTCCGTGTACGACGCCGTCGCCGCGCTGCTCGCCGCCGTGGGCGGTGAGGAGGCCATGGCCCGGCGCGCCGCGCTGACCGCTGCGCTCGATCACGCGCAGGACGCGCTCGGGGGGCCGCGGCTGCGGCGGTACGCCAGTTCCGCGGCCGAGCGGCGGCTGCGGGCACAGTACGCCGCCGCGCTGCCCCTCGCCGAGGCCGCGACCGCGCTCGCCTGGGCCGGGGACGCATTGCCCGCGCGCGCGGCGGAGGGGCCGCGACGGCTCGCTGCCGCCGTACGGACGGGGGAGGCCTGTGGGCCGCTGCCCGCGCCCGCCCGTTCCGTACCGGGGCTGCGGGCCCTCGACGACGCGCTGCTGCACGCGGCCGAGGCCTTCGACCGGGGCGGCGGGAAGAGCGCCCCCAAGGGTGCCGGCGGGCCCATCGACCTCGGTGCCCAGCAGACCGCGCGCCATGGTCTGCACCTACGTCCCCTCCGCGCCAGGGCCCTCCTGCGTACGGTCACCGGCGCCGGAGGCCGCGAGTACGGGCTCCGGGTGGCGCTGAGCTTCGGTGCGAGTGCCGCCGTCGCGCAGGCGCTGCACCATGTGCACTGGTACTGGCTTCCGGCCACCGCCGTCTTCCTCGTCAAGCCCGACCTCGGTCCGCTCGTCTCGCGCGTACTGAACCGGGCGGCGGGCACCGTCTTCGGTGCCGTCCTCTTCGCGGGGCTCGCGGCCCTGCTGCCTCAGCCGGGAGGGCTTGTGGCGGTCGTGGCGATCAGCGGTGCCCTGATCCCCATCGCCACCCGGCACTTCGCCGCCCAGACCGCCGTCGTCACCGTCCTGGTGCTCTCGCTCGTCATGGTCGGCGGCGAACCGCAGGCCTCCTGGAGCCGGATCGGCGAGACGTTGCTGGCCTGCGCGATCGTGCTGCTCGTCGGGCACCTGCCGGCGCCGGGGCAGCGCGGCGGGAACGTACGGGCCCGGCTGGGGCAGGCGGCCGACGCGGCGCACGCGTACCTGGCGCATGTGCTGAGCGGGGCCGACGACCGGGCGGCGCGCTGGGCCCTGCGCCGCGAGGCCTATCGGACGCTGGCCGATGCCCGCGCCGCGATCGACCGCGCCTCCGCCGAACTCCCCACCCTGGCACGGCACACGGAAGGCACCGACGAGGTGGCGGCCACACTCGAACGCCTCGTGGACACGACCACCGCATGCGCCGTCCACCTCGACGACACGGGACGGCTCACTCCCCAGCACACCGAACGCCTCGCCACCCTGCTCGACGAACTCGTCGAGCAGCGGGAGCGGGCGGGGCTCACCTCGGAGGACGGCCGGTCGGGGAACCCACTGAACCTGAGCGCCTGATGAACCTGTGTGCCTGATGAACCTGTGTGCCTGATCCGAGGAAGTCGCCCTCACACCCGTAGCTTCACACCCGTATTCGTGCCCACACCGGAGCATGATCCGACCCCGCCTCGTCCCGGCGCACACTCGGATCGTCGCCCACCGACGGCAGCGTGGCGACCTCCTGGGCCGGAGCCCCGGTCCCCGCACCGGTCACATGGTCGAGGAGGAGGCGGCTGACCAGTATGTGGTCGATCAGCTCAGGGCGGCCGGCGTGCACGCGGGAGAATCGTTGCTTCTCGTCCATCAGAGGGGCGATGTTCCAGAGGCGGGACGCGTCGCCCTTGTCGGGGCGTTCGAAGCCGGGGGTCTTGATCTCGGAACCCGGCGGGCCCTGGAGGATCTGGGTCGTGGCGGCGGCGACCTCGTCGTTCAGGTCGCCGAGGACGGCCACGTTCCGCTCCCTGCCCTTGCCGTCGAGGAACTGGTCGGCGAGCGCACGCAGTGTCGTGGCCTCGGCGGCCCGCCGGCAGAGGGCGTACGCGCCATAGCGCGCCCGCTCGCCCTCGTCCCGCGGCTGGAACCGTCCGCCCGGATACGTCAGCAGCTTCGACTTCAGGTGGCCCACCGCCACCGTCAGGGTCATCGCCCCCATGGCGATCTCCACCGCCAGCAGACCGCGGCCCGTACGGTCCACCGGCTCACCGTCGTCGTCACCCTGCACGGGCCGCAGTGGTGCGGGGAAGGCGTTCGTGTCGGCCCGAACCCGCAGGACGGGGCGGCTGAGGAAGCCGACCCTGATGCCGCGGCCGTCCGGATGCTCCGAGAGCGCGATGTGCCAGTCGCCGTCCAGCATGTCGGCCAGATCCCGCAGCGCTGCCGGGTCGCCGACCTCCTGCACACCGAGCAGTGTGGGGTCGAGATCCGTGATCATCGAGGCCAGGGCGGTGAGCTTCGCCTTGTACGCGGCCTCGTTCCTCGGTCCGAACCGGCCGCCGGGCCGATACAGGTTCTCCAGATTCCAGGTGCCGAGAAGCATGCCGGGCTCCTTCCGGGGAGCACTGCCGGTCGAAGGTCTCATGGGACGGTGACGTGGATCGGTGACGCCAGAGTGCGCGCCGAACCCTTGCGGCGACAGGGCGAGGACCGGATGCACGGTTCACGTCACCCGGCCGTACGACCTCGTCGTACCGTGGCGTGATGACATCGCCCGACGCGAAGAACGCCGCCGATCTCATCATCACCGGATGCACCGCCCTCGTGCACGACGATCATGAACAGATCGACTTCGTCGAGGACGCCACCATCGTCGTACGGGACGGGCTCATCGAGACCGTGACCACCGACGACCCGGATGACACCCCCGCTGACACCCCTGCGACCGAACGCATCGACGCGCACGGCCAGATCGCGATGCCCGGCCTGGTCAACTGCCATACGCACGCACCGATGGTCACCCTGCGCGGTATCGCCGAGGACCTGCCCCTCGAGGAATGGTTCAACGACGTCATCTGGCCCATCGAGTCCAACCTCACCGACAAAGACGTGGAGTTGGGCGCACGGCTCGCCTGCGCGGAGATGATCCGGGGCGGCGTCACCTGCTTCGCGGACCACTACTTCTCCATGGACACGGTCGCCGCCGTGGTGGCCGACTGCGGGATGCGCGCCAACCTCGGAGAGGCCTACTTCTCCTCGCAGGGGACCGAAGGCCGTGAGCGGTCACTGGACTTCGCGCTACGACAGCGGGGCGCAGCCGACGGCCGCATCACCACCTCGCTCGCCCCGCACGCCCCGTACACCGTCGTCGACGCCGACCTCGCCGCCACCGCCCAACTCGCCTGCGAACACGGCCTGTTGGTGCACATCCACGCCTCCGAGAACCGCGATCAGACCGACACCAGCCTGGCCCGGCACGGCCGCACGCCGATCGAGATCCTTCAGGGCGCCGGGCTCCTCGACGCCGACCTGCTCATCGCCCACGGCACGGGCATCGTGGAGCGTGACCTGCCCGTCCTCGCCGGAGCCACGGGACGGGTCGCCGTGGCCGGCGCGCCGCGCGGCTACCTCAAGTTCGCCTGGCCCACCACCACGCCGGTACGCGCCCTGCGGGAACTCGGCATCCCCGTCGGGCTCGCCACGGACGGGGCCGCCTCGAACGGTTCTCTGGACGTGTGGGACGCCATGGCCCTCACCGCGCTGGTGCAGAAGTTCACGGAGCGTGACGCGCGCTGGCTGACCTCACGGCAAGCCCTGCACCACGCGACGCTGCAGAGCGCGCGGGCGGTCGGACTCGGCGAGCAGATCGGCAGCCTCGCCCCGGGACGCAAGGCCGACATCATCCTCGTCGACCTGACCGGCCCGCACACCCAGCCCGTTCACGACCTCCCCGCCACCTTGGTCCACAGCGCCCGCTCCAGCGACGTACGCACGACGATCGTCGACGGCCGGGTCCTCATGCGCGACCGCGAGCTGTTGACGCTCGATGTGCCGGGGATCGTGGGTGAGCTGGGGGAACGGATGCCGTCGCTGCTCGACCGGAGCCATGGCAGGAAGATCCAGGAGTACGACGCCTGAGAGCGGTGGGCGTGGGGCGGGAGTGGAAGAGGCCCGATATCACTACGAGTACGAAGACTGACACGAAACGTCACGAAAGCTGAGAGATCACTCACACCGAGGCAGTAACCGAGTGTCAGCTACGTCTCAGTACGGTCACTCAGCGATCCGTTTCCCCCATGGTTGGCGTTTATTAACTCTAGGAGAACAGCGCTTCTACGGGAGCAGCGCTACATGGAGGTGCAAAGTGAACGGGCGAACAGTGCTTGGGCGCTTTCCGGCCGGTGGGCCGCGTGGTTCGTGGCCGGCGGAGGAGTTCGCGCAGGCTTGCCGCCTGGAAGGGCAGCAGGCCGAGGTCGTTATGGACCTGACCTCCGACGCCTTCCTGGTGGTCGTATCCGACACCTCCGGCGGCTGAGCGGGTACCACCGGCGGTGGGGCGGGGTGCCTACGGGGGTGGTGTGGTCGAAGGTGGTTCGCGCCTGACCAGGTCAGGCGCGAACCACCTTCGACCACACCGGCGCCGTCCCCGTAACCCGGCACAGCGCCAGATACAGCGGTATCGGCGGCGTGTACGGAAGCGTGCTGTCCGGCTTGTGGATCAGGTCCGGGAGAGGAAGCGTGGATGGGCCCGGGACCACCGCCCCCGTCGCGTAGTGCGTGGGCGAGGGCCACTCCAGGGAGACGTCGGAGTCGGAGGGGACCAGCCACCACCACTGCGAATCGTCGGCGTACACACAGCCGACGCGAGGCAGCCGGGACATCAGCAGGGGGCCGAACCGCGCGGGCATCGCCACCGCGTCGCAGCCGAGCGGCGCGCGCATGCCCTCCGGGACGGTGAGACGTCGCAGCGCCTCGGCCCCGGAGGGGGTCCGCAGTGAATGCCGCAGACGAACCAGCGTGTCCAGGTGAAGCACCCGAGGCACCCCGGCCGACGTAGCCCTCACACCCATTCAGCCAGCCCCGTCCGTTCTCGAGTTGTCGAAGCGATTCAGAACCACTCGTGCCCGGCGGAGAGCCCGTCCGTGCCGGTTCGCGAGGAGCCGGCTGGGGCCGGCCGGCTCCTCGCACTCCAGCCCAGGTCCGACCGCGGCTCGGCGCCGTTGTTCGCCGATCGCGGAAGGTCCGCCCAGACCAGCAGTCCGGGTCCGGAATCCTGGGCGCCCCAGGCACTGCACACCGCAGCGACGAGAAGCAGTCCCCTCCCGTGCTCCTCCTCGGGGCGCTGTGGCGAAGGGTGGGGTTCACCCGTCGCACACCCCTCATCGCGTACGGCTATTCGCACCCGGTCGTCGCCGTCGTGCAGTTCGCACACCACCTGGCGGCTCGCCGTGTGCACGACCGCGTTGGTGACCAGCTCGGAGACGACCAGCTCCGCCGTGTCGCAGATGTCCTCACAGACGGCCCACCCCGAAAGCCGGGCGCGCGTAAGGCGCCTGGCCTGCGCGGCGGAACCCGGATGAGCGGCCAGCTCGAAACGGAACCGGCGCTCGGCAGCCGCATCGGCGGCGCCGAGACCGAACCGGCTCCCGGCGGCATCGGCGGCGTCTGCTCTTAACGACGAAGGCGGAGTCACGCTTGCCACTATCTCCCCGCCGTGAACACTTGGCAAGAGTCACTCTGAAAATTGCAGAGTGCAGTGTTCCGTGTCGAGGGGACCATGGCACACTGCAACGCAACAGCACGTGACGCGGCGTCTGTTGGGTACCCGCCGGGTAGCCACCGGGCGCCGCCCGGGCTGTTCAGGACTATGTGGAGGTGGACGTGAGTGAGCCACGGTCCGCGCCGACGGTCGGGCAGGTCGTCCTCGGACGGCGCCTGCTGGACCTGAGGGAGCGCGCGGGGCTCAAGCGCGAGGAGGCGGCGCGCATACTGCGCGTCACGGCCGCCACCGTCCGCCGCATGGAGATGGCCGAGGTCGCCCTCAAGATCCCGTATCTCCAGCTTCTGCTGAAGGCGTACGGCGTCTCCGAGGAGGAGTCCGACGCCTTCGTCGCCCTCGCCGAGGAGGCCAACCAACCCGGCTGGTGGCAGCGGTTCCACGACATCCTGCCGGGCTGGTTCTCGATGTACGTCAGCCTGGAGGGCGCGGCCGGCCTCATCCGCTCTTACGAACCCCACTTCGTGCCCGGACTGATGCAGACCGAGGAGTACGCCCGTGGCGTCATGGAATCCGGCGCCATCGGCCAGACGAGACCCGAGGACATAGAGCGTCATGTGGCGCTGCGCATGCATCGCCAGGAGCTGCTCACGCGTGAGGACGCGCCACGGTTCTGGGTCGTGATGGACGAGACGGCCCTGCGCCGGCCCGTCAGCGGCCCCGAGGTGATGCGCGCCCAGATCGACAAGCTCCTCGAGATCACGAAACTGCCGAACGTGACCCTGCAGATAGCTCCGTTCTCCTCGGGGCCGCACGCGGGTACGTACGGGCCCTTCGTGCTCTTCCGATTCGCCGTGCCCGAACTTCCGGACATGGTCTACAGCGAGTACCTGACCGGCGCCGTCTACCTGGACGCGCGTGCCGAGGTGTCCACCTATCTCGAGGTCATGGACCGCATGGCGGCGCAGGCCGCCACAGCACATCGCACGAACGAGATCCTCCTGGATCTCCGCAAGGAGCTGTGAATGAATCGCATCAAGGCCCGGGTTCACAACGGGCGGATCTACAACGGCATGCCCGCACGGGAGCTGGGCAGCGAAGGCTGGCACAAGCCCTGGAGCGGCGGCAACGGCGGCAACTGCCTGGAGGCGATGAAACTCGCCGACGGCCGTATCGCGGTCCGTCAGTCCGCGGATCCGGACGGACCCGCCCTCATCTACACCCCCGGCGAGATGACCGCGTTCATTCAGGGCGCCAAGGCGGGGGAGGCGGACTTCCTGCTGTCTTGAGGCTCTTGTTCATCAACTCCCTTGCCGGCTGTCCCTTTGTTCGTTGTTCAGAGTGTTTCCCTATCTTGGAATTCACTGGATCTGCTCACTTTTCGGCCAATCGTCCGGGCGGCAACGCCGCGCACAACGCGTCCAGCGCGGCCCCGTACGCATGCTCCGGAGGCGTCGCATAGCCGACGACCAGGCCGTCCGGTCCGTCCGGCGCGGAAGTGGGCGCTTCCGGGTGCCGGAAAACGTCGAGCCCGTCCAGGGCCAGCCCCTGCCAGTGGGCGGCCCTGACGGCGGCCTCTTCGCTGCCGGGCGGCAGCCGTAGCACCGCGTGCAGCCCGGCCGCGATCCCGGTGACCTCGATGTGCGGTGCGTGCGCGGCCAGCGCGACGACGAGACGGTTCCGTCGCGTCCGGTACCGCTGCCGCATGCGCCGCACATGACGGTCGTACGACCCGGAGACGATGAAGTCCGCGAGCGTCAGCTGATCGAGGACACTCGCCCACGCCTCACGCTCACCCTTCGCCTCCAGTACGGCATCGACGTACCGCTCCGGAAGGACCATCCAGCCCAGCCGCAGCGCGGGCGACAGGCTCTTGCTGACCGAGCCGATGTGGATGACCCGCTCCGGGTCCAGACCCTGCACGGCGCCCACGGGCTTGCGGTCGTAGCGGAACTCCCCGTCGTAGTCGTCCTCCAGAATCACCCCGCCACGCGCGCGTGCCCAGTCGATCACGGCGGCGCGGCGCGAGGGATGCAGGGGCCCGCCGGTCGGGAACTGGTGCGCCGGTGTGAGCAGTACAGCCCGCTCCCTGCCCAACTTCTCGTTGCCCAACTTCTCGACTTGGGCGCCGTGTTCGTCGAGGGGCAACGGGAGCGTCCGTACGCCTGCCGCTGCCAGCAACTCGCGGTGGAAGGGCAGCCCGTACGCCTCAACGGCCAGCGGGCCCTGGAGCACCCCGCCTCCGGAGCCACCGAAGAGGAGCCGCAGCGCGTGTGCGAAACCGGAGCAGATCACGATCCGGCCCGGCTCGGTGCGTACGCCACGCGCGCGTGCCAGGTACTCCGTGAGCGCCTCCCGTAGTTCGCGACGGCCGGCTGGGTCTCCCGGTCCGAACGCCTCGTTGGGCGCCTGCTGCAAGGCCCGCCGGTACGAGGCGAGCCAGGCCGTGCGCGGGAACGCCGACACGTCCGGGGTGCCCTGCCGCAAGTCGTGTCGTGGTCCATGCGCGCGTGGAGGTGCCTTTTTGGGTACGCGCGCGTGGGTGCCCAACGGTTCGGCGCGCTCGGCAACTTGGGTGCCCGAGCCCTGGCGCGCGGTCAGCCAGCCCTCGGCGACGAGTTCGGCGTACGCGTCGGCGACCGTGTTGCGGGCCACGCCGAGATCGGCGGCCAGCGAGCGGTACGGGGGGAGGCGGGTGCCTGGGGCGAGACGGCCACTCCGTACGGCCTCGCGCAGGGCGTGGATGAGGGCGGCGCGACGGCCGCCCTGGCCCGACAGTTCCAGGTGCAGGTCGGCGCCGATGCGCTCCGCCGAATTGACCCATGATTCCGCCATGGAAATGAACTCTACAGAGGGTCTTTCCGAGCCGTAGTTTCGTAGTCATGACGACGAACACGACGAACGAGGCAGACATGGTGAACGCGGCGAACACGGTGAGTGCAACGAAGGTGGCGAACGGGGTCACGGTGGCCGAAAACGTTCGCCTCAACTTCGCGAAGTCCGCCCGGAAAGCCTTTCGCGCCCTCATCGGCTTCGACGCCGCCGCCCGCGAGGGGCTCGACCCGGCCCTCGTCGAGCTGATCCAGATCCGCGCCTCGCACCTCAACCACTGCGCGTACTGCCTCCACATGCACACCAACGACGCGCGCAAGGCGGGCGAGAGTGAGGACCGACTGCACATGGTCGCGGTGTGGCGCGAGGCCCGCCACTTCTTCACGGAGCGGGAACAGGCGGCGCTCGCCCTGACGGAGGCGGTGACACTGGTGGCCGACCGCGGCGTCCCGGACGACGTCTATGCGCAGGCCGCCGCCCAGTTCGACGAGCAGGAACTTGCCCAGGTCCTGGCGCTGATCTTCGCGATCAACACATGGAACCGGATCGCGCTGTCGACGGGGAAGGTGGCGGGCACGGACGAGCGCTGACCTCGGTGTTCCTGTCCCTGGTGTGCCTGGCGTCTCACGCCGTCATCGGCCGGTCGTACGGCCCTATCGGCGCCGGAAGCCGTGAGCTCCCCGTCAGTTGGCGGTCGACCGCCGCTGCCACCGCTCGGCCCTCGGCGATGGCCCACACGATCAGGGACTGGCCGCGCGCGGCGTCCCCGGCGGCGTACACGCCGGGGACGTTGGTCGCGAAGTCGGCGTCGCGGGTGATCGTGCCGCGGGGGTCGAGGCCGAGGCCGAGCTGGTCTACGAGGCCGTCGGAGCGGTCGGGGCCCGAGAAGCCGAGGGCGAGCAGGACGAGGTCGGCGGGGAGTCGGCGTCCGGTGCCGGGGACGGGTCGGCGCTCGGCGTCGACCTCGACCAGGTGCAGCGCGCGTACGTGCCCGCTCGCATCGCCGGTGAAGCGGAGCGTGGACGCTGCGAAGAGCCGTGCGTCGGCGTCCGCCGAGGGCGCCGTCCGCAGCTCGCGGGCCTCCTCGTGCGCGGCCGACAGCCGGTAGATCTTCGGGTACGTCGGCCATGGCTCGGCGTCCTCGTCGCGTTCCGTGCCCGGCTGCGTATAGATGTCGAGCTGGGTCACGGACGCGGCGCCCTCGCGTATCGCCGTGCCCAGGCAGTCGGCGCCCGTGTCACCGCCGCCGACGATCACGACATGCTTCCCGGCCGCGGACAGTGGAGAGGCCTCCATGTCCCCCTCGCGAACCCGGTTGGCCAACGGCAGATACTCCATCGCCTGGTGTATGCCGTCCAACTCCCGCCCCGGCACGGGAAGTTCACGCCAGGCCGTGGCGCCCACGGCGAGCACGACGGCGTCGTAACGGGCCCGTAGCCCGGCGGCATCGATGTCCCGGCCGACGGCCGTCGACGTACGGAACTTGGTTCCCTCCGCCCGCATCTGCTCGAGCCGCCGCTCCAGATGCCGCTTCTCCATCTTGAACTCGGGTATCCCGTATCGCATCAGCCCGCCGAGCCGGTCGTCCCGCTCGTACACGGCGACGGTGTGCCCGGCCCGCGTCAACTGCTGTGCCGCGGCAAGGCCGGTGGGCCCCGAGCCGACCACCGCGACCGTACGCCCGGAGAGCCGGTCCGGCGGTCGTGGCGGCGCGAAGCCCTCCTCCCAGGCCCGGTCGGCGATGGCGACCTCGACGTTCTTGATGGTGACCGCGGGCTGGTTGATCGCCAGCACGCAGCCCGCCTCGCAGGGCGCGGGGCACAACCGCCCGGTGAACTCGGGGAAGTTGTTCGTGGCGTGCAGTCGGTCGCTCGCCGCGCGCCAGTCGTCGCGCGAGACCAGGTCGTTCCAGTCGGGGATCAGATTGCCCAGCGGACAGGCCTCGTGGCAGAAGGGAATGCCGCAGTCCATACAGCGGTCGGCCTGCGTGCGGATGATGGGCAGCAGCGCGCCGGGGACGTACATCTCGTCCCAGTCACGGACCCGCTCCTCGACAGGGCGGCGCGGCCAGTCCTCGCGGGAGGCGTTGAGGAAACCCTTGGGATCGGCCATGGCCGTCTTCCCTTACATACGCGAACGGGACCCGTACGGCATCCGGTCTCCGGGCCGGGGCGGCGGGCCGGGGGCGGACGCGTAGGGCCTTGCGGCAGACTCTTTCCGCCACGATACGTCGCCCGCGGCGCGCACGCCTCAAGGTGCGCGCCGGCGCATGCGCCTCTGCCTCAGCGCCTCAGGCGAGTGCGAGCACGTACGAGATCGCCGCGGCGGCGGACGCGGCCGTGCGGACGTGGTTCCACGTCGTCCACTCGCTCACGTACGAGGACCAGTACGCGGCGGCCTCCCGGGTGCCGGGGTCCATCGTGGCCAGCTTCTCGTTGCGCGGGACGTTCGCGACCATCGTGACTCCGAAGCAGCCGAACAGATACAGCGCGCTGCCGAGCAGCAGCTCCACCGTGCCCTCGTCGGGCCACAGTACGAACGTGACCACCGCGAGCACCGCGCACAGCACGGCCGACCCGACGAACGCGATCATGAAAGCCGGCGCCAACACCGTCACATTGATCGACTTCATCGCGGCCACGCCCTGCGCCGGCGGCAGCGCGGCAAGTCCCCTCATGACGAAGGTCGAGAACCCGAAGAAGACTCCGGCAACCAACCCCGTACCGAGCACACCCAGCACCGTCAGCACGAAGTACGGTCCATCGATCATGGCAACTCCCGCATGTTGAAAGATCCTGCCTGGCGCTCCCTGTCACCACAAGTGAAGTCCGGTACGACCAGGGTCACCATGGGTGAGAGGCTCGGGGGCATACGCGAGCCGCTCGGCTTGGGGCTCGGGGCGGTGTCCATTCGTCCGCGCGGCATCATGGCCCTGTGCGACTCGAAGCGATCACTTGGGAACGGCTCGGCGACCTCCTCGCCGAGCGGTTCCTCGACCTGAAACCGGACGACGGCAGCCCCTGGCCGCGTATCGCCTTCGACGGAGCACCGGCCGCCCACCCCGGCGAGCTCGCCGAACGCGTGGCCGAAGCGCTGCGCCTGCGCGGCCGGTCCGCCCTCGTCGTCGGCACGGAGGGCTTCCTGCGCCCCGCGTCGCTCCGGTTCGAGCACGGTCATCAGGACGTGGAGGCGTACTACGACGGCTGGTTCGACACGGGCGCCCTGTGGCGCGAGGTCTTCGGCCCGCTGGACCCCGGCGGTGACGGCCGCGTCCTGCCCGACCTCTGGGACCCGGCCGCCGACCGCGCCACCCGCAGCCCCTACGTCCAACTACCGCCCGGCGCCCTGCTGTTGCTGCATGGTCCGCTGCTTCTACGCCACTGGTTCCCGTTCGACTTCACCGTCCATGTACGCCTCTCCCCGGGCGCCCTGCGCCGACGCACCCCTGAAAGCGAGCACTGGACGCTTCCCGCGTACGAGCGTTACGAGAGCGAGGTGGCCCCGGGCGACACAGCCGACATCCTGGTACGCGCGGACGACCCGCGTCGCCCGGCATGGAACGGCTGACCCTGACTTCGGCGAGCGGTTCCGGACCACTTGTGCAAGGACCGGGCCGTCGGAATCCGGGCACTTGCGGGTGCGTATCGTCTCCCGCCCGACGAGAATGTAGGGCGCCGGGACTAGGGCGCCGCTGATGGATCTCCGCGGCGTCGCGGCGCCCAGCACGCACGCTCGCCGCACGGCGCGAAGGGACAGGTGGCTCCGCCACATGACCCTTCACACCGCACGCCGATCGCACGCACCGGACGTCGCTCCTTCTTCCACGGAGATCCATCAGCGGCGCCCTAGCGGTGCGTCCCCGCGCCGCGCCGGCCCGCCGGCATCGGGAGGTACTTCATGACCACTGCCGGAGACATCATGCACCGCGGTGCCCAGTGGATCCCCGCCCACGAGACCCTGGACCGCGCCGCCCAGCTGATGCGCGAGCTCAATGTGGGCGCGCTGCCCATCAGCGACAAGAACGAACGGCTCTGCGGCATCCTCACGGACCGCGACATCGTGGTCGGCTGTGTGGCCATGGGCCACGACCCGGCACGCGTCACCGCGGGCGAGATGGCCAAGGGCACACCGCGCTGGATCGACGCGAACGCCGATGTCAGCGAAGTGCTCGGCGAAATGCAGGGGCACCAGATCCGCCGCCTTCCTGTCATCGAGAACAAGCGTCTGGTCGGAATGATCAGCGAGGCCGATCTGGCCGCGCATCTGACGGATGACCAGCTCGCGCACTGGGCCGAGAGCGTCTACGCGAGGACCGCCACACGCTGACGCCGGGATCCCGTCGCCACCGGGAACGCGCTCTCGTCCGGCCGGCCGTGTCGGACGAGGTGCGTCACGGTCGGTGTCACAGCCAGCCGTTGCGCTTGAAGCCCCGGTACAGGACGAAGCAGGCAGTGGCGATCACACCGAGCGTCATGGGGTAACCCAACTTCCAGTGCAGCTCCGGCATGTGCTCGAAGTTCATGCCGTAGACACCGCAGACCATCGTCGGCACGGCGATCAGCGCCGCCCATGCCGTGATCTTCCGCATGTCCTCGTTCTGCGCGACGCTGACCTGCGCGAGATGCGCCTGCAGAATCGAGTTGAGCAGCTCGTCGAACGCGGCTATCTGCTCGGTCGCCCGCAGCAGATGGTCGGAGACGTCCCGGAAGTACGCCTGTATCTCCGGATCGACCACCCGTATCGGCCGGGTGGCGAGATCCATGAGCGGGCGGTTCAGGGGCGCCACCGCCCGCTTCAGCTCGAGGAGTTCACGCTTGAGCTGGTAGATGCGCCCGGGGTCGGCCCGCGCGCCGTTCGCCGAGAAGACATCCGTCTCGACCTGGTCGATGTCCGCCTGCACCGAGTCGGTGACGTTCAGATAGTCGTCGACCACATGGTCCGCGATCGCGTGCAGCACCGCGGCCGGTCCCTTGGCGAGCTGCTGGGGATCGGCCTCCAGTTCCTCGCGCAGCGGGCCGAGCGAACCGTGTCGGCCGTGCCGCACGGTGATCACGAAGTGGTGACCGACGAACACCATGATCTCGCCTGTGTTCACCACCTCGCTGGTCGCGGTCAGTTCGGTGTGTTCGACGTAGCAGACCGTCTTGAACACCGCGAACAGCGTCTCGCCGTACCGCTCCAGCTTCGGGCGCTGATGGGCGTCCACCGCGTCCTCGACCGCCAGCGGGTGCAGGTCGAAGAGTTCGGCGATGCCCGCGAACTCCGCCTCCGTCGGCTCGTGCAGCCCGAGCCAGACGAAGCCGTCGCCGGCCTTGCTGATCTGCTCCACCGTCTCGACGAGATCGCGACCGCCGGGCACTCTCGTCCCGTCCTCGTACGCCACGCAGTTCACCACCGCGGAGCCCAGCGGGGACCGGGCCGGGTGACTCAGGTCCACACGGGGACGCCGCCGTGCCAACCGCGCCACCCTGCGAAGGCCGCCGCCCCTGCCCAGGCCCGTGACCTTCCGCAGATTCCCTGCCATCGACATCTGGAATCTCCTCGCGTGGATCTCCTTGCGCCGCACTCTGCGCCTTGCCGCGGCCAGTCTGCCAGGCTGCTTCGACGGCGGGGGAAGCCTGTGGGAACGGAACATTCCGCTCCGGGAGTTCCGGCATGTCGCCGAAGGAAGCATCACCCATCGCGGATACGTCGGACAATTGGGATGATTGCCGCATGACGCGAACCGACGGGTATCTCCTCGACAACCGGCAGACCGAGGCGGGGCAGCGCTTCGACGCCCTCGCCGCACTCTTCGACTCCACGACGTTCCGCCACATCGAGCAGTTCGGCATCGGATCCGGCTGGCGCTGCTGGGAGGTCGGCGCGGGCGGCATATCCGTGGTGTCCTGGCTGGCCAAGAAGGTCGGCCCCACCGGACGGGTCGTCGCGACCGACATCGACACCTCGTGGGCGGCCTCGGCCACCCGGCCGCCGATCGAGGTGCACGTGCACGACGTGGGCGCGGACGAGCCGCCGGGCGACGGCTTCGATCTCGTGCACGCCCGGCTCGTACTGTCCCATGTACCGGACAGGGAACGGGCGTTGCGGTCAATGATCAAGGCCCTGCGGCCGGGCGGACGGCTCCTGGTCGAGGACGCCGATCCCGCACTGCAACCCCTGCTCTGGCCCGACGAGCGCGGCACCCAGCAGCAGCTGGCCAACCGGCTGCGCCACGCCTTCCGCCAGCTGCTCGCCGAGCGCGGCGCCGACCTCGCGTACGGTCGTCGGCTCCCGCGACTGCTCCGCGAGGCCGGACTGCGACAGGTGGAGGCCGACGCGTACTTCCCCATCACCTCGCCCGCCTGCGCCGCCCTGGAATCGGCGACGATCCGCCAGGTCCGCGCCCAGCTCGTCGCGGCGGGCCAAGTCACGGACCAGGACATCGACCGCCACCTGGCGAACGTGACGGCGAGCGCCATGGACCTGGCCACGGCACCGCTGATCTCGGCGTGGGGGCGCAAGGCGTAACCCCGGGGCGGGAGTTGGCGGGAGCGGCCGCCATATGTCCCTATGAGGTCTCCCGATGAGGCCTCCCGCCCACCCGCTCCACCGCAAGCGCCCCCGCCCGGCACCCCTCCGCCGCCGCTTCCCCGGGCCGGCTGCCCGAGAGCAGGGCGGCCAGGAAAGCGCCGGTGAAAGCGTCCCCTGCTCCCGTTGTGTCCACGGGAGCCGCGGGCGTCGCCGGGACGAGATCCCGTACGGTGCCCGACTCGGCCACCAGAGCCCCGGCGCCGCCCTGCTTGACCACCACCAGCGGGGCGTGGCGGCTCAACTTGGCCGCCGCGTCCGCCGGATCGGGCAGCCCGGTGAGCAGGCAGGCCTCGTCCCGGCTCGGCAGCAGTACGTCGATCCCCTCGGCGAGCGCGAGGAAACGATCCACGCCCAGCTCCGTGAGGAACCCCGCCGAGGCGGGATCCACACTCACCGGCACGCCACGCGCGCGTGCCGACTCCAATGCCACCGCCACCAGCGCCCGGCACGACTCGGAGAAGAACAGGTAGCCCGACAGGTGCAGCCACGCGACACCGTCGAGCAGCGACGGCGACCAGTCGCCGGGGTCGAGACGCAGGGCGGCGCCGCTGTCCGTGAGGAACGTACGCTCCGCCGAGGCGCCTGTGTCCACCAGGCAGATCACCGTGCCTGTCGGCGCCGCGGGATCTACGACCAGGTGAGGACGCACCCCTGAAGCGGTCAGCTCCCGTTCGTGCCACGCGGCGGCGTCGGCGCCCACCCGGCCGAGGAGCCGCACCTGAGCACAGCCCCAATGGGCCGCCCAGCATGCGACATTGGCGCCCGCGCCGCCCGGCACGGTCCGGACGGCGGCGGCCGTATCGGTGCCGGAGGCGAGCGGTCCGCGGTACTGGGCGACGACGTCCGTGACGACGTCGCCGACGACAAGAAGGGCTCCGTCGCGATGGTCACGACGATACGGGCTCGTCGCGTCCCAGCCCGGCTCCCTCATACTCCCGTCGGCCCCGATCACGGGTTCGCCCGCCCCGGTCACGCCCCTGCCCAGGCCGCCGCGATCCGCCCCGCGAGCCGTACGTTGCCGCGTACGGCCGCCAGATTGGCGCTCAGCGACGCCCCGTCCGTGTGCCGGACCAGATAGTCGAGCAGGAACGGCGTGACCGCCTGGCCTGTCACGCCCTCCGCCTCACACGCCTGCAGAGCGTCGGCCAGCACGCGCGCGTGGAGCTCGGGATCGAGCTGCTCCGCCTCGCGCACGGGATTCGCGACGATCAGGGCCGACTCGGGCCCGTCGAGCGTGTCCTGTGCGCGCATGACGGCCGCGACCTCGGCAGGTGACTGAAGCGTCCAGTCCACCGGATGCCCCGAGTCGGACAGATAGAAGCCGGGAAAGCGCACCGTCGCGTACCCGGCGACCGCGACGCCCAGTGTCTCCAGGCGCTGCAGGGTCGCCGGCACGTCCAGGATGGACTTCACGCCCGCGCACACCACCGTGATCCGGGTACGTGCCAGAAGCCCCAGGTCGGCGGACTCGTCCTGGGTGACCGTCCACTCCCGGTGCACGCCACCGAGCCCACCCGTCGCGAACACCCGGACGCCTGCCCGCGCGGCCAGCAATGCCGTCGCGGACACCGTGGTCGCCCCGCTCGCTCCCGTGGCGACGGCGAGCGGCAGATCGCGATGGCCGAGCTTGCGGATGCCGTTCTCGTTCGCGACCCGCTCCAACTGCTCCTTGTCGAGGCCCACATGGGGCTGTCCGTCCAGGACGGCGATCGTCGCGGGAACGGCCCCCTCCTGGCGTACGGCCTCCTCCAGCTCCAGCGCCACCTGGAGATTGCGTGGGCGCGGCAGCCCATGGGCGATGATCGTGGACTCCAGGGCCACCACCGGCCGGTGCGCGGCGAGCGCCTCCCGTACCTCTTCGGACACCACCAGCACGCGCGTGCCTCCTGTCTGTCGGCTCTCCCCATCATTCCTGGCGGGCGGCACGTGTGGCCAAACCCTTGCGGCGGCCCGGAAGGGGGCAGCAGCCTGGGGGCATGACGGACAACTCGATACGTCTCGACCACGTCGTCCTCTGGGTGCGCGACCCCGTCGCCTCGGCCGACTTCTACGAGAAGACGCTCGGCATGGAGCCCCTCAGGGTCACCGAATACGCCGCGGGGACGGCATCGTTCCCTTCCGTACGCCTCAACGAGGAGACCATCTTCGACCTCGCGCCCCTGCCGTTGGCCGCGCGTATGGACGCTGTCCCCGGGGCGGCAGAAAGTGCCGGCCACCCGGTCAACCACGTATGTCTGTCCCTCCCTGGTGAGGACTTCGACGCGCTCCGTACTCGTCTCGAGGAGCGGTCCGTGCCCGTCTCGGACTTCTCGTACGACGCGTTCGGCGCCCGCGGAATGGCCAAGCGCAGCTTCTACTTCCGGGACCCGGACGGAAACATCTTCGAGGCACGGCACTACGAGTAGCTCAGGTATCTCAGGTAGGGAAAAGGGGGTGTCCACGCGCGCGTGGACACCCCTCAGCCGTCGGTGTCGCGAGGTGTTCGAGGTATTTCGGATATCGCCGTGTCCGCCTTGCGTCTGCCCCGGGTGAACAGTGCCAGCGCGCCGAGCGGCAGCAGCAGGCAGGCGGCGATGAGGTTGAGCCATCCGTAGCCCGCCTGCGCGACGATGAGGCCCGCTGCCGCGCCGCCGACGCCCGCCGAGGTGTTCATGGTCAGGTCTGACAGCCCCTGTGCGGCGGCGCGCGCGGGCTGGGGCACGGAGTCCGTGAGGAGGGCGGAGCCCGAGACGAGGCCGGCCGACCAGCCGAGGCCCAGCAGGAAGAGTCCGGCGGCGCTCTGCCAGTGGCTGCCGCCCGCCGTGCCCGCGAGCAGCGCCGCACAGGCCAGCAGCCCCACGGCGAGGCCTATCACCGAGAGGCGCCCGAGCCGGTCCGAGAGCCGCCCCATGATCGGCGAGAAGGCGTACATGCCCGCGATATGGCCGCTGATGACCAGCCCGATCAGATCGATGCTCGCGCCGTGGTGATCGAGATCGACCGGTGTCATCGACATGACCGAGACCATCGCGGTGTGCGAGACGGCCACCGTCACCAGGGCGAGACGGGCGCGCGCCGAGGCCCGCACCGCGGCCAGCCCGGCCCGTATGGAGCGCGCCTCAGCGGACTGCTCCTCGACCGGCGCGAGCGCGCGGGCGGTCAGCAACGGGTCGGGCCGCAGCAGCACGGCGACCAGAAGCGCCGAGAGGAGGAAGACCCCGGCCGCCCACAGGAAGGGGCCCGCCGCCTCCGGTATGCCGAGCCCGGAGACGCTGCGCCCCGCGGGCGCGGCGATGTTGGGACCGAGGACCGCACCGATCGTGGTCGCCCACACGACGTTCGAGATCGCCCGGGCCCGTCGCTGGGGCTCGGCGAGGTCGGCGGCCGCGAAGCGTGCCTGCAGATTCGCCGACGAGGCCGCGCCGAAAGCCGCCATGCCCAGCAACAGCAGCGGAAAGCTGCCGACGACCGCCGCGACTACGACGAGGCCCGCGCCGAGGGCACCGATGAGATAGGCCAGGACGAGTCCCGGGCGGCGACCGCGCGCGGTCATCAGCGCGGCCAGCGGCACAGAGAGCACCGCCGTCCCCGTGACCGTCGCGGTGGGCGCGAGTCCCGCCAGCGACTCCGTACCGCTGATGTCCTCGGCCAGCACGACGGCGAGCGCGATACCGATGGCGACGCCCAGTCCGCCCAGGATCTGACTGGCGATGAGCACAGCGGAGGTACGGCGCCGCAGAGCCGACAGCCCGTCCGCGTCGGCGGGCACGGCGGTCTGCCGCTCGACGGCGCTCATGGCGAACCAGCCGCGTCGGATGTGTGCGCACGCATGAAGGATGTGGTCACCGGCGCAGTCTCCCCCCTCTCCCGAACTCGGGACACCCTCAGAACAACGGCTCCGGCAGCACCCCTTCCAGCGCCAGCAGCTTCCGCTTCGTCTCCAGGCCGCCCCCGAAGCCGCCGATCCCGCCGTCGCTCTCGACGACCCGGTGACACGGCACGATGACCGGGAGTGGATTAGCGCCCATGGCCATGCCCACGGCCTGAGCCGCGCCCGGCTGCCCCACCCGGCCTGCCAGGTCGCCGTACCCCACGACCTTCCCGTACGGAACGCCGGACGCCAGCTCGTGCAGCACCTGGCGGTTGAAGCCGGAGATCAGGGACCAGTCCAGCGGCAGCTCGAAGTCGTGCCGGTCGCCCGCGAAGTACGCCTGAATCTGGCGTATCGCCTCGGCCAGCAGTGGGGAGTCGGGTGCCTCGACGGGCTCGGCGCCGAGCCGG
Source organism: Streptomyces flaveus (assembly GCF_014647675.1). Taxonomy (GTDB): domain Bacteria; phylum Actinomycetota; class Actinomycetes; order Streptomycetales; family Streptomycetaceae; genus Streptomyces; species Streptomyces flaveus. The sequence continues at coordinate 546,278 of NZ_BMPQ01000003.1, forward strand.
GACCGCAGCCGGTCGAGCGCTTTGTCGCGCACCGTGTCCGTGGCGTGGAAGACGACGTTGACCAGACCTTCGCCGGTCGCGGCCAGCAGCAGCGGACCGATGTCGCTGCCGGCGACGGCCCACACCACCCGCTGCTCGTTCTGCCCATGGCTGTTCATGCGCCCCACCGTACGGCGCACCACTGACAACGCCGGTGGCGCGGACGCGTGAGGCGTCCGCGCCACCGGTGAGCGCTCCGGTCGAGAACCTCAGAGCTCGTTCAGCGCCGCCCGGACCACGTCCGGCTTGTTCGTGATGATGCCGTCCACACCGAAGTCCGCGACGCGTCGAGCACCGTCCGCGGTGTCGACGGTCCATGCGAAGATCTCCAGCTGCTTGCCGTGCGGTCCCTCGAGCGCGTGGATCGAGGCGACGTAGTCGGCCGAGATGGACGTGTGCGTCGAGTTGATCTGATCGGCGAACTTCGCGTACGCGGGCAGCTCCGCGACCGCCGGCGTACCCAGGAAGCCCGTCTTGATGGCGGGCCGCAGCCCGTGCACGGTCCGTACACTGTCCGCGCTGAAACTCTGGATGACCAGCTTGCTCCGTACGGCTTGCGGACCCAGCCAGCCCTCGTTGCTGAGGACCTTGAGGGTCTCCTTCTCGATGCCCGGGTAGAGCTCGGGCTTCTTGATCTCCAGCACGAGCTTCTGATGGTTGCGGGAGACCCGGTTCATGTACTGCTTCAGCGTCGGCACGCGCGCGCCCGCGTACTCGGGACTGAACCAGCTGCCCGCGTCCAGGCGTGCGATCTCCGCCGCGGTGAAGTCCTTGACCATCCACGGAGCCCGGTTGGGGAAGACCTCCTCGACATTGGTCGTACGCGCCAGGTTGTCGTCGTGGATCACCACGAGCTCGCCGTCCTTGGTGCGCTGGACGTCGTTCTCGACCCAGCGGAAACCCAGCTCCGCCGCCTTGTCTATGGCGGCCAGGGTGTTCTCGGGAGCGTAGGCGGAAGCACCGCGGTGGGCGACGACCAGCGGCTGGTCGTCGCCCACCGCGGCGTGAGCGGGGGAGAGGGGCAGAACAAGGGCGGCGGCTCCCAGGAGTGCTGTGGTCGTGCCGGCGGCAGCGCGCGCGTGCATGCGTACTCCTTGCGTCTGTGGTCACGGGCCGCTCCATGGTGACAGCGGAGTGTCAACAGGAGGGAGGTACAGGATGGCCACAGGTTGAACGGAGTTGCCCGGCGGCAATCACTGGTGCCGCACAACTGAGGTAAGAGCGTGTTTCTTTGCCGGAAAATCGTTCGAGCGCTCTAGTGGGGGTCATACTCTCTGCGTCAACCCCGGCCGCCATGGCGGTCCTGGGACGGGGGCATTGCAGGAAATTCCGGGACGCAACAGGGCGGAAGGGCAACCGCGCATGCAGGGCACGGTCGACGGATTCAGCTACGGACTCGTCACACCGCTGGTGGGATACCTCATGGCCTGCCTCGGCGGCGCGCTGGGCCTGCGCTGCACCACCAGATCGATGCTGGTCGCCCACTCCTGGAGGCCCGGCTGGCTCGCGCTGGGCTCCGCGGCGATCGGCTCCGGAATCTGGACCATGCACTTCATCGCGATGATGGGTTTCTCCGTCCAGGAGACCCCGATCCGCTACGACAAACCGATCACGTTCGCGAGCCTCGGCGTCGCCATCCTCATGGTCGGCATCGGGATCTTCATCGTCGGCTACAAGGGGGCTTCCGGAACGGCCCTGTTCACCGGAGGCACCATCACCGGCCTGGGCATCGCCTCGATGCACTACCTGGGCATGGCCGGAATGCAGCTCAACGGAAAGCTCGAGTACAACACCTTCACCGTGGCCGCCTCAGTCGTCATAGCCGTCGCGGCCGCGACTGCGGCACTCTGGGCGGCGGGCCAGGTCCGCGGCTTCCTGTGGAGCGTGGGAGCGAGCCTCGTCATGGGCCTCGCCGTCAGCGGCATGCACTACACGGGCATGGCCGCGCTCAGCGTCCATCTGCACGGCACCACCGACGTCACCTCCGGTGACTCGCCCGCGAGCCTGCTGGCCCCCATGCTGATCGGCCCCCTCGCCTTCCTGTTCCTGGCCGGCGTCGTCATGATGTTCGACCCGCTGATGGTCATGGGCAAAGCCGACTGGAGCCCGGCCCAGCAGAAGCCCGGCATCCCGGCCCACATGATCCGTCACACCGGCCGCCGTCCCACGTCCCGCCCGCGCCGCCGCCCCGACCGCCCCGGCTCCCGGACCCCGCAGAGGTAGTGATCCGGCCCCGTTGTCAGTGGGGAGTCGTACGGTTGATTCATGCGGCCCGTATCCAAGATCGAACGCACGGTGGCGCCCTTCGAGGTCGTCAGTCCCTATTCGCCCAGCGGCGACCAGCCCGCTGCCATCGCCGAGCTCGAACGACGCATCCGCGCAGGTGAGAAGGATGTCGTCCTCCTCGGCGCGACCGGCACCGGCAAGTCCGCGACCACCGCGTGGATGATCGAGAAGCTCCAGCGCCCCACCCTCGTGATGGCGCCGAACAAGACCCTGGCCGCCCAGCTGGCCAACGAGTTCCGCGAGCTGCTGCCGAACAACGCGGTCGAATACTTCGTCTCGTACTACGACTACTACCAGCCCGAGGCGTACGTCCCGCAGTCGGACACCTACATCGAGAAGGACTCCTCGATCAACGAGGAGGTCGAGCGCCTGCGCCACTCCGCGACCAACTCGCTGCTCACCCGCCGTGACGTCGTCGTGGTCGCCTCGGTCTCCTGCATCTACGGCCTCGGCACACCGCAGGAGTACGTGGACCGGATGGTCGCCCTCAAGGTCGGCGACGAGATCGACCGGGACGACCTGTTGCGCCGCTTCGTCGACATCCAGTACACGCGCAACGACATGGCCTTCGCGCGGGGCACCTTCCGGGTCCGCGGGGACACGATCGAGATCTTCCCGGTCTACGAAGAATTGGCCGTCCGCATCGAGATGTTCGGCGACGAGATCGAGGCTCTCTCCACGCTGCATCCGCTCACCGGCGAGGTCATCAGCGACGACGAGCAGCTGTACGTCTTCCCGGCATCGCACTACGTGGCGGGCCCGGAGCGCCTGGAGAAGGCCGTCAACGGCATCGAGAAGGAGCTCGAAGAGCGCCTCACCGAGCTGGAGAAGCAGAGCAAGCTCCTGGAGGCCCAGCGGTTGCGCATGCGAACCACGTACGACCTGGAGATGCTCCGCCAGATCGGCTCCTGCTCCGGCGTCGAGAACTACTCGATGCACTTCGACGACCGTGATCCCGGCTCCCCGCCCAACACCCTCCTCGACTACTTCCCGGACGACTTCCTGCTGGTCATCGACGAGTCGCACGTCACGGTGCCGCAGATCGGCGCCATGTACGAAGGCGACGCTTCCCGAAAGCGCACCCTCGTCGACCACGGCTTCCGGCTGCCCTCCGCCCTGGACAACCGCCCCCTGAAGTGGGAGGAGTTCCAGGAGCGCATCGGCCAGGCCGTCTACCTGTCCGCAACTCCGGGCAAGTACGAGCTCTCGCGCGGGGACGGCTTCGTCGAGCAGATCATCCGCCCCACCGGCCTCGTCGACCCGGAGGTCGTGGTCAAGCCGACCGAGGGGCAGATCGACGACCTGGTGCACGAGATCCGCAAGCGCACCGAGAAGGACGAGCGCATCCTGGTCACCACGCTCACCAAGAAGATGGCCGAGGACCTCACCGACTACTTCCTCGAACTGGGCATCCAGGTGCGCTACTTGCACAGCGACGTCGACACGCTGCGCCGTGTCGAGCTGCTGCGGGAACTCCGTGCCGGAGAGTTCGACGTCCTGGTCGGCATCAACCTCCTGAGGGAGGGGCTCGACCTGCCCGAGGTCTCCCTGGTGTCGATCCTCGACGCCGACAAGGAGGGCTTCCTGCGTTCCGGCACCTCACTGATCCAGACCATCGGCCGCGCGGCGCGCAACGTGTCCGGTCAGGTCCACATGTATGCCGACAAGATCACCCAGGGCATGGAGAAAGCCATCGAGGAGACCAACCGCCGCCGGGAGAAGCAGGTCGCTTACAACAAGGAGAGGGGCCTCGATCCGCAGCCCCTCCGGAAGAAGATCAACGACATCGTGGCGCAGATCGCCCGCGAGGACGTCGACACGGAGCAGCTGCTCGGCACGGGCTATCGCAACCTGAAGGACGGCAAGGGTGCCAAGGCCCCGGTGCCCGCGCTCGGTTCGCAGGCCGCCAAGGGAGCCAAGCCCTCCAAGGGCAAGGCCAAGGAGACCGTGCCCACCGACCGCCCCGCGGCCGAACTCGCCGGACAGATCGAGGAGATGACGGAGCGGATGCGCGCGGCCGCCGCCGACCTGCAGTTCGAGATCGCCGCCCGGCTGCGCGACGAAGTCTCGGAAATGAAGAAGGAACTACGCCAGATGAAGGAGGCGGGCATCGCCTGACCACCGCGAATGGCGCGCTGTGTTGCAAGACCGACACAAAGTGTGGGCCAGGCTTAGGCACTGTCGGTGCCCCTGCGTAGGGTTGCTGGTCAACCGCAGGATTCTGCGGCAACAGGGGACGTTCGAGAGGGGAACAGCGCGTGACGGTCAACATGACCAAGGGTCAGGCCATCAGTCTGCAGAAGAACGACGGAGGCACCCTGACCGCGGTGCGCATGGGGCTCGGCTGGCAGGCGGCCCCGCGCCGCGGCCTGTTCGGCTCGCGCACCCGGGAGATCGACCTCGACGCCTCGGCCGTGCTCTTCGCGGACAAGCAGCCGGTCGACGTGGTGTTCTTCCGTCACCTCGTCAGCGACGACGGCTCCGTGCGGCACACCGGAGACAACCTCGTCGGCGGTGTCGGCCAGGGCGGCGACGACGAGGCGATCCTCGTCGACCTCGCGCGTATCCCGGTCCACATCGACCAGATCGTCTTCACCGTGAACTCCTTCACGGGCCAGACGTTCCAGGAGGTGCAGGACGCGTTCTGCCGACTGGTCGACGAGACCAACGGCCAGGAACTCGCCCGCTACACACTGGCGGGCGGCGGCCAGTACACGGCACAGATCATGGCGAAGGTGCACCGCGCGGGCCCGGGCTGGCAGATGACCGCTCTCGGTACGCCGGCCAACGGTCGTACCTTCCAGGACCTGATGCCGGCGATCCTGCCGCATCTGTAGGCAGCCCGGCGCAGACGAAACGAGAACGAGGGGGAGAAGGCGATGACGGCCGAGCTGGTGCGGGGACAGAACCATCCGCTGCCCCAAGCCCGACTCGAGATCCGGGTGTCGGCCGGCAAGCCGATCGTGGCGGGAGCCACGCTCAGCGACGAGAACGGCAAGGTGCAAGGCGTCGAGTGGGTGGCCCACCCGGGCTCGCCCACTCTGCCCGGCCTCGAGGTCTCCAAGCAGGCGGCGGCCGACCACCGTCTCGCCTTCGACCTGGACGCCCTGACAGAGGCCGTGCACCGGGTCAGTGTGCTGCTCGCACTGCCGTCCGGAGTCGGGGGCCCGGTCCAGTTCGGTTCCGTCGCCGCTCCTTTCGTGGCGGTCACCGGACTCGACGGTTCCGAGATCGCCAGCTACACGATCACGGGTCTCGACGCCGAGGCGGCCGTCGTCGCTCTCGAGCTGTACCGCAGGCAGGGTGCCTGGAAGGTGCGCGCGGTCGGCCAGGGGTACGCGGGCGGCCTCGCCGAACTCCTCGCCGACCAGGGCCTGGTCCAGGCACCCCAGCTCGCGCACGACATCAACGAGGCGGTGGTTCAGGGCCTGGCACGTTCGGTGGCCGCGCCTCCGCCGCGCCCGGCCGACGGCGACCGCTCCCGGCACGCCGCGACATCGGCGCTGGGTTCCGACCAGGGTGGGCCCATCCCTCAGGGCGCCACCAGTCACGTACCGCCGCAGGCCGGCTATCCCGAAGGACCCGCTCAGACAGATCCGTCCGCCACCACGCAGCCTTCCATGCCGGGAGCCGGTGGTCCGGTCAACTACAGTCACCCCGGCCGACAGGCCGCCGCGCCTCCGTCGCCCCCGCCGACCGCGCCACCGGCCCAGCCCGGACAGCCCGCGCAGCCCGTCGCGGGTGACGCGACCGGCTGGTCCATGGAGGAGCGGCTCTACAACCAGGTGTGGGGCATGTTCGAGGATCTGGCCCGCACCATGGCCGCCTATCGCAGCGCCGTCGACTTCGCCGACTCGCGTATGGAACAGGAGCTCGACAAGGTCCTGTCCGACCCGCGCAGCCGCATAGGCGGACAGGCGGATGCCGCGCGCGAGACGGCCCGCGCCAAGCACTCCCAGCTCGTCGATCAGGCCAGGGCCGCGCTCGACCGTGACCTCGCCCAGCTCAGCGCCGAATCCGAGGTCGTCGAGCCTGCGCTGCCTCCGGCGTTCGCGCGCTGGGACAGCCCCGTCTGGCAGGGTTACCGCGTGCCTATGGAGATCCCCATGGCCCTGCGCCTGGGCGACCTCCAGCTGCCCGAGAGCTCCGGCCTGAGCATCCCGATGCTGGTGCGACTGCCGCTGGAGCGCGGCTTGTGGATCGACAGCGGCCGCGCCGGATCCCTCGACGGCTCGCTCGCCGACTCCGACGAGCTGCGCCGCCTCGCCATGGACACAGCAGTGGCGCATGCCGCCCGGCTGCTCGCCGTCTACCCGGCGGGCGAGTACACGGTGCACGTCATCGACCCGGCGGGTTCCGGCGCCTCGGCGCTCACGCCGCTCGTGCAGACCGGTGTGCTCCACACTCCGCCCGCCGTCGGCGCCGCGGGCGTGAACGACGTCCTGGCCAGGCTCACCCAGCGCGTCGACCTGGTGCAGATGGCGATCCGCGCAGGCGCGGCCGACTCACTCCCGCCCGACCTCGACACGGCCGAGCAGCTGCTGATCGTCAACGACTTCCCGCACGGTTTCGACGACCGCGCGGTGACCCAGCTGCGCTACCTCGCGGACGAAGGCCCGGCCGTCGGCGTCCACCTCATGCTGGTCGCCGACCGGGAGGACGCCGCCGCCTACGGACCGCTGCTCGACCCGCTCTGGCGCTCCCTCCTGCGCCTCACCCCGGTGCCCGACGACCACCTCGCCGATCCCTGGGTCGGGCACGCGTGGACGTACGAGCCCTCACTCGTACCGCCCGGCAGCCAGGTGCTCCAGCACGTCCTCACTCAGGTCGCGGCAGCCCGCCGCGCCTGGAAGCGCTGACGCTCCGCGGAGTCCGTCGCCTGCCCGTCGTATGCCGTCTCACGCGTCGTCCCAAGACTTCGTCAACCCATCTGACCAGGGTATTTGGCCTTTCCTTTGCCAATCTCTTTACCAATCCTTGGTGATTGGGGTACCGTAGTTCGTGCGGAGGGGAGTACTCCCTACCTACTGCGGCGTACCCGTCAATACGGATCTGGCCAGATCCCGGGGCGTCGGCCCGAAGGCTCCAGGCGTCTCATGCGCCCCAGGGGTCCGGGTGGAAGAGACCTCCGGCAGCGACGACGCTGACATTTGCCGTTACGTACTGCCGGAGGCGCAGTGGATGTTTCGACGACCCTTTGGGTCCTGACCATCGTGGGCCTTGTCGCCCTCATCGCGGTCGACTTCTTCATCGGCCGTAAACCCCACGACGTATCGATCAAGGAAGCCGGAATCTGGACCATCGTCTGGATCGTCCTGGCCGTACTGTTCGGACTCGGACTGCTCGTCTTCGGCGGCGGACAGCCGTCAGGCGAGTTCTTCGCGGGCTACATCACCGAGAAATCGCTAAGCGTCGACAACCTCTTCGTCTTCGTCCTGATCATGGCGAAGTTCTCGGTGCCCTCGCAGTACCAGCAGCGGGTGCTGATGGTCGGTGTGCTGATAGCCCTCGTGCTCCGTGCGATCTTCATCGCCGCGGGCGCCGCGATCCTCTCCAGCTTCGCCTGGGTCTTCTACATCTTCGGCGCCTTCCTGATCTACACCGCCTGGAAGCTGATCCAGGAGGCCAGGGCCGACGAGCCCGAGGAAGAGTACGAGGAGAACAGGCTGCTCAAGGCCGTCGAGAAGCGCTTCGGTGTCGCCGACCGCTACCACGGCACCAAGCTGTGGATCGAGCAGAACGGCAAGCGGGTCATGACGCCGATGCTCGTCGTCATGCTGGCGATCGGCACCACGGACGTTCTCTTCGCCCTCGACTCGATCCCTGCGATCTTCGGCCTGACCCAGGATCCGTACATCGTGTTCACGGCCAACGCGTTCGCGCTGATGGGTCTGCGACAGCTGTACTTCCTCATCGGCGGTCTGCTCAAGAAGCTGGTCCACCTCAGCTACGGCCTGTCGGTCATCCTCGGCTTCATCGGCGTGAAGCTGGTGCTGCACGCGCTGCACGAGTCCGGGGTCCACGTCCCGGAGATCTCCATCCCGGTCTCCCTCGGTGTGATCTGCGCGGTCCTGATCGTCACCACGATCACCAGCCTGATGGCCTCCAAGAAGCAGGCGGCGGCCGAGGCGGCGCAGAAGGAGACCGAAGGCACTTCGAAGGACAGCATCGAGGCCTGACAGCCGCGGACGCAGGAACAACCAGCACCGGGAGCGGCGTTCGGCGCATTGCCGACCACCGCTCCCGGCGTTGTCATCCCGCGGCTTTCAGCCCGCGGTGGCCTCGGCCGCGACCACGCGCACCGGTCGTGTCTCCGGCAGCAGTGCGAAGCACCCCAGGCTCAGCAGTGCGATTCCCGTCAGATACGCGGCCACGCCCCAGGGAACGCGTTCACCTTGGGCCGCCGCCGTCGCCACGATCGGCGTGAGCGCGCCGCCGAGCACCCCGCCGAGGTTGTAGCCCACGGCGGCGCCCGTGCAGCGCACGCGGGGCTCGTACAACTCCGGGAGATACGCGGCGACCACCGCGAACATGGTGATGAACGCGAGCATCGCCACCAGGAAGCCGAGGAACATCAGCAGGGGTTCGCCGGTCGACAGGAGGGCGACCATCGGGAACATCCAGAGCGCGGCGGCCGCGCAGCCGATCAGGCACAGCGGCCGTCGGCCGTAGCGGTCGCCGAGGAGCGCGACCACGGGCGTCAGCGCGCCCTTCACGATCACGGCGGCCATGATGCAGGCGAGCATGACGGTACGGCTCACCCCGAGCCGTTCGGTCGCGTAGGCGAGGGACCAGGTCGTCACCGCGTAGAACACGGCGTACCCGATGGCGAGCGCCCCCGCCGTCAGCAGCAACAGCCGCCAATGACCGCGCAGCACTTCGGCGAGCGGCACGCGCGCGTGGTCGTCGATACCGAGGAACTGAGGGCTCTCGGCGAGCGAGGAGCGCAGCCACAGCCCCGCCACGGCCAGCACCCCCGCCGCCCAGAACGGCACCCGCCACCCCCAGGCCGCGAACTGCGCTTCCGACAGCGTCGCCGACAGCACCAGCACCACCCCGTTGGCCAGCACGAACCCCACCGCCGGACCGATCTGCGGGAAACTCGACCACAGCCCGCGCCGCTCGGCGGGCGCGTGCTCCGCAGTCAGCAGCACCGCTCCACCCCATTCCCCGCCGAGCCCGAGCCCCTGCAGAAAACGCAGCACAAGAAGGAGCACCGGAGCGGTCACACCGATCGCGTCGTACGTCGGTACGCAGCCGACCGCGACAGTCGCGGCGCCCGTCAGCAACAAGGAGACGACGAGAACGGGCCGCCGTCCGTGCCGGTCCCCGATGTGTCCGAACAGCACCGATCCCAGGGGCCGCGCCACGAAGCCGACGCCGAAGGTCGCGAAGGCCGCGAGCGTGCCCGCCACCGGCGAGAACGTCGGGAAGAACAGAGGGCCCAGGACGAGCGCGGCCGCCGTCCCGTAGATGAAGAAGTCGTAGAACTCGATCGCGGTCCCGGCGAGCGAGGCAGCCGCGAGCCGCAGCATGGAGGGTGTCCTTACGGAGCGTACTTCGTGCATGCCGCGTCAACTACCCACCGTGACGAGTGGTTACGGGGGCGTGCGGGGGCTCATGCAGCGTCAATACACCACAGCGATGCTCAATACACCACAGTGATACGCCGAGCCGGGCCGTCCACGCGGATCACGCCCCCGTAGGGAATGACCAGTTGCGGATCGGTGTGACCGAAGTCCACATCGAGGACGACCATCATGTCCTGGGCGTACATGTCCACCGCCCGGAGCACCGCCTCGCGCTGCTCGCGCGCGTAACGGGCCTTCGCCTCCGGGGCGTTGGGCTTCTCGAAGGACCATGTCTTGGGGCGACCCATCAGGAGCGCGGGGAAGCGGCCGAGCAGTCCGCGCTCGCCCATGCTCCGCAGGATCCAGAAGACGTCGTTGGCACTCGGCATGTCCTCGGAGGTCTCCAGAAGCAGCACACAGCCGTCGTACACGGAGGGATCGCGGGCGATCTCGCGGTCCGCCATCAGCAGCCAGGACAGGATCTCGATGTTGCCGCCCCAGGAGCGCGCCTCGACCACCCGCTCCGGGCGGTGCCAGGCCCAGCCGCCACCGGGCTCGGTCGGCGGTTCGGAGATGAAGGTCTCCGGGGAGTCCCATGGCAGGTCGATGTCACGGAAACGCTCGGCGGGCTTGAGCTCGTACTCGCCGGAGGTGAAGAGCGCGGCCCGCAGCGACTCCGCGGTCAGTGGGTGCATGGCGCCCGGCCGGCCGAGTTCGCACATCACGCTCGCGCCGTGATAGGCGACGATCCCGGTGTGGTGCAGATACGCGAGCAGGTTCGTGTTGTCGCTCATGCCGAAGAACGGCTTCGGGTTCGCGCGGATCAACTCCCGGTCCAGCAGCGGCAGCACGGTGATCTGGTCGTCGCCGCCGATCGACGCGATGACCGCCTTGACCGTCGGATCGGCGAACGCCGCGTGGATGTCGTCGGCCCGCGCCTGAGGTGTCGCGTCCATCGTGCGGGTGGCCGGGTACTCGACCGGTTCGAGGCCGTACTCCTTGCGCAGCCGCTCCAGGCCCAGCTCGTAGGGGAGTGGGAAGAGGCCCGGGAGTCCCGCGGACGGTGAGATGACGGCGATCCGGTCGCCGGGCGACGGCTTGGGCGGATAGGTAAGGGGCGTCATGACCGGAGCGTACGAGCCGTCCCCGCCCCGGCGCACCGTGATAAACCGAGTCTGAGCAGCAGACCTGAACGGCGCCCTCGGGCGACGGCTCAGCCGACAGGACCGGAGGAACAGTGCCCCGCACCCTCGCCAACGCCCCGATCATGATCCTCAACGGCCCCAACCTGAACCTCCTGGGGCAGCGCCAGCCGGAGATCTACGGCTCCGACACGCTCGCCGACGTCGAGGGAATGTGCGCCAAGGCGGCAGCCACGTACGGCGGCACCGTGGACTTCCGCCAGTCCAACCACGAGGGCGAACTGGTCGACTGGATCCACGTGGCACGCCAGAACCATGTCGGCATTGTGATCAACCCCGGTGCCTACTCGCACACCTCCGTCGCGATCCTGGACGCCCTCAACACCTGTGACGGCATGCCCGTGTTGGAGGTCCACATCTCCAACATCCACAAGCGCGAGGAGTTCCGGCACCACTCGTACGTCTCGCTCCGCGCCGACGGGGTCATCGCGGGCTGCGGCGTGCAGGGATACGTGTTCGGGGTGGAGCGGGTCGCGGCGCTGGCGGGCGCGGGGCAAGCGGACGCGTGACCTCTGGACTCGCTGAGCACCGGAGTCGGCGGACGCCACGGTGGTGGCCGGCCGCCGGACGTCGACCGGCCGCCGCCGTGGTGGGCCGCCGGCCCGAGGGCGGGGATCGGTTGGCCGGCGGCCCCTCCGCTCAGGAGCCGTCTTCCTGCGCGGGCTGCTTCCAGTGGACCGCGCGGTCTCGTGCGCCGGGAGCGCGTGCGTGACACCGGCGCGTGCGTTCGGTTCACACGGGGCGCGCGACGGCGCGCGCCCGCGAAACGCGCGTCCTCGTCCGCCGTGCCACCAACGCCAACGCGCGCCCGGCGTCAGACGGTTCGCCAACCCACGCCTGGCGCTGAGCAGTTCACCAACTCACTGTCGACGCCGCACAGTTCACCAGCCCCGTGCGTGCCACTCCGGCAGATGCGGCCGCTCCGCGCCCAGCGTCGTGTCGTTGCCGTGCCCCGGGTAGACCCACGTCTCGTCCGGGAGCGCATCGAAGATCTTCGTCTCGACATCGTGGATCAGACTGGCGAACGCCTTTGGATCCTTACGGGTGTTGCCGACACCACCCGGGAAAAGACAGTCACCCGTGAACACATGAGGATGCCCATGCGGATCGTCGTAGACGAGCGCGATCGAGCCGGGCGTGTGTCCCACCAGATGGCGCGCGGTCAGCTCCACGCGCCCCACCCGGATCGTGTCGCCGTCGTCGACCAGGACATCGGTCGGTACGGGAATGCCCTCGGCGTCGTCCCGACCCGCGTACGTACGCGCGCCCGTGGCCGCCACGACCTCCGCGAGCGCCTGCCAATGGTCGCCGTGCTGGTGGGTGGTTACCACGGATGCGATGCCGTCGGCGCCGATCAGCGTGAGCAGCGTCCCGGCGTCGTTGGCCGCGTCGATCAGCAGTTGCTCGTCCGTGGCCCGGCAGCGCAGCAGATAGGCGTTGTTGTCCATCGGGCCGACCGCGACCTTGGAGATCATCAGGTCCTGCAACTCGTGCACATCCGCAGGGCCGCCGACCTTCACCGTTCCGCTGTACGTCATGTTCCTCAGCCTATAGCGGGGGGAGTGCGGGGAGCGGTCCGCCGTCGGTGCTCAGTGCGGAACCGTCGCGGCGGCCGCAGAGCCAGCCGAGGAGGTCCGCCTGACGGCCGCTGACCGTGAGCCCGGGAAGGGGTGGCATGTAGCCGCTCTGGATCTGCTCCTGGGAGACGGACTCGACGGCTCCGGTGGGAATCATGCGGCCGTCGTCCTGCTTGATCAACAGGGCCGGTACGTCGGAGTGGCCCCGGAAGCGCTCGGCGAGGAAGTTGATCTCCCGCTGAGTGAATTCCTCGGAAAGGTCCTCCAGCTCGTACCCGATCCCCAGATCCACGTGATGCAGCTCCACCTCGACCCATCGCCGGAACGGCACCCGGGATGCCGCGTCGGTGACCCCGTTGCGCAGTTCCACCGTGCGGGACCAGTCCGCGGGCGCGGCGCCCGTCGCCTGGAAGCGGGCCGCGCTTTTGCGTACGTCGGCCAGCTGGACGTCCAGCGGCCGTGGCGCGTCCCGCTCGATGTCGGTGTCGCGGGCGTCCGCGGAGGCGTACATGGGGCGCCCTTCGAGGACGTTGACGAGAGCGTCCGCGTTGCGGGCGAGGTGGGCCAGGACATGGCCGCGGCTCCAGCCGGGCAGCCGTGACGGCTCGGCCACGGAGGCGTTGTCGAGTTTGGTCGCTGCGGTGAGCAGCCGTTCGGTCGCGTCACGTACTGACGCCAGGTCGCGCACATGATCGTTCATGTCAACGACCCTAGCTTCGCCACACGTTCGGGTGAAGGTGGTGGACCACCCCTGCAAATCGAATGCGCGTGCTATAGGCTCAGGCGCGGCGTCGGGCATGCTGGATGGCCCGGGATTGTTACCAACCGGGGAAACCAACCGGCGCTGTCAGTGGCTCCCCCTAGTCTGAAAAATGACGGGGGCCCCGCCCCTGTCACTTCTCTCAAGAAAGGTGCGGACCGGCGTGGCCGACCGTCTCATCGTCCGTGGGGCGCGCGAGCACAACCTCAAGAATGTCTCGCTCGACCTCCCACGCGACTCGCTCATCGTCTTCACGGGTCTGTCCGGGTCGGGCAAGTCCTCGCTCGCGTTCGACACGATCTTCGCCGAGGGACAGCGGAGGTACGTCGAGTCGCTGTCCTCGTACGCCCGGCAGTTCCTCGGGCAGATGGACAAGCCGGACGTCGACTTCATCGAGGGCCTGTCGCCGGCTGTCTCCATCGACCAGAAGTCGACCTCGCGCAACCCGCGCTCGACGGTCGGCACCATCACCGAGGTCTACGACTACCTGCGCCTGCTCTTCGCGCGTATCGGCAAGCCGCACTGCCCCGAGTGCGGCCGTCCCATCTCGCGTCAGTCGCCGCAGGCCATCGTCGACAAGGTCCTGGAGCTGCCCGAGGGGAGCCGATTCCAGGTTCTGTCGCCGCTGGTGCGTGAGCGCAAGGGCGAGTTCGTCGACCTCTTCGGTGATCTCCAGACCAAGGGATACAGCCGGGCCCGGGTCGACGGAGAGACGATCCAGCTCTCCGAACCGCCGAAGTTGAAGAAGCAGGAGAAGCACACCATCGAGGTGGTCGTCGACCGCCTCACGGTGAAGGAGGGCGCCAAGCGCCGCCTCACGGACTCCGTGGAGACCGCGCTCGGCCTGTCCGGCGGCATGGTCGTCCTCGACTTCGTCGACCTCCCCCAGGACGACCCCGAGCGCGAGCGCATGTACTCGGAGCACCTCTACTGCCCGTACGACGACCTGTCCTTCGAGGAGCTGGAGCCCCGCTCCTTCTCCTTCAACTCGCCCTTCGGCGCCTGCCCGGAGTGCACGGGTATCGGCACGCGCATGGAGGTCGACCCCGAGCTGATCGTCCCCGACGAGGAGAAGTCCCTCGACGAGGGCGCCATCCACCCCTGGTCGCACGGCCACACCAAGGACTACTTCGGACGCCTCATCGGAGCCCTCGCCAACGCGTTGGGATTCCGGACCGACATCCCCTTCGCGGGCCTCCCGCAGCGCGCCAGGAAGGCCCTCCTGTACGGGCACAAGACGCAGATCGAGGTGCGGTACAGAAACCGCTACGGTCGCGAGCGCGTCTACACCACGCCCTTCGAAGGGGCCGTCCCCTTCGTGAAGCGGCGGCACGGCGAGGCCGAGAGCGACGCGAGCCGCGAGCGCTTCGAGGGCTATATGCGCGAGGTGCACTGCCCCACCTGTGAGGGCACACGCCTCAAGCCCCTCATCCTCGCGGTCACCATCCTGGGGAAGTCGATCGCCGAGGTCTCCGCGATGTCCATCAGCGACTGCGCGGAGTTCCTGGGCGAGATGAAGCTCAACGCGCGCGACAAGAAGATCGCCGAGCGCGTCCTGAAGGAGGTCAACGAACGCCTGCGATTCCTCGTGGACGTCGGCCTCGACTACCTCTCGCTGAACCGCGCGGCGGGCACCCTCTCCGGCGGTGAGGCCCAGCGCATCCGCCTGGCCACCCAGATCGGCTCCGGCCTCGTAGGAGTCCTGTACGTGCTGGACGAGCCCTCCATCGGCCTGCACCAGCGCGACAACCACCGCCTCATCGAGACCCTCGTCCGGCTACGGGACATGGGCAACACGCTCATCGTCGTCGAGCACGACGAGGACACCATCAAGGTCGCCGACTGGATCGTGGACATCGGCCCCGGCGCGGGCGAGCACGGCGGCAAGGTCGTGCACAGCGGCCCCCTGAAGGAGCTGCTGGCCAACCCCGAGTCGATCACCGGGCAGTACCTGGCGGGCAAGAAGGAGATCGCACTCCCGGAGATCCGCCGCCCCGCCGACCCGATCCGCAAGCTCACCGTGCACGGTGCCCGCGAGAACAACCTCCAGGACATCGACGTGTCCTTCCCCCTGGGCGTCCTCACGGCCGTCACGGGCGTCTCGGGCTCCGGAAAGTCGACACTCGTCAACGACATCCTCTACACCCACCTGGCCCGCGAGCTGAACGGAGCCCGGAACGTTCCCGGGCGGCACACGCGCGTGGACGGCGACGACCTCGTCGACAAGGTCGTACACGTCGACCAGTCGCCCATCGGCCGCACACCCCGGTCGAACCCGGCGACGTACACCGGAGTCTTCGACCACGTCCGCAAGCTGTTCGCCGAGACGACCGAGGCGAAGGTCCGCGGCTATATGCCGGGGCGCTTCTCCTTCAACGTCAAGGGCGGCCGCTGCGAGAACTGCTCCGGCGACGGCACCATCAAGATCGAGATGAACTTCCTGCCGGACGTGTACGTCCCCTGCGAGGTCTGCCACGGGGCGCGCTACAACCGGGAGACCCTCGAAGTCCACTACAAGGGCAAGTCCATCTCCGAGGTCCTGGACATGCCCATCGAGGAGGCCCACGGCTTCTTCGAGGCAGTGCCCGCGATCGCCCGCCACCTGAAGACCCTCAACGACGTCGGTCTCGGCTATGTGCGGCTCGGCCAGCCCGCGCCGACCCTCTCCGGCGGCGAGGCCCAGCGCGTGAAGCTGGCCTCCGAACTCCAGAAGCGGTCGGCAGGACGCACGGTCTACGTACTCGACGAGCCGACCACCGGTCTGCACTTCGAGGACATCAGCAAGCTGATCTCGGTCCTGTCGGACCTGGTTGACAAGGGCAACACGGTCATCGTCATCGAGCACAACCTCGACGTCATCAAGACCGCGGACTGGGTCGTCGACATGGGTCCCGAAGGCGGCAGCGGCGGCGGCCTCGTCATCGCCGAGGGCACGCCCGAGCAGGTCGCCGGAGTACCGGCCAGCCACACGGGCAAGTTCTTGCGTGAGGTGCTGGACGCCGAGCGCATCAGCGACGCCGAACCGGTGAAGGCCCCGCGCAAGGCGGCGGCCAGGAAGACGGTGGCCGCCAAGTCGACGACGAGGACGGCGGCGACGGCCAGGACCGCCGGCAGCACCGCCACCAAGAAGGCGACTCCGGCGAAGAAGACGGCGGGGGCCCGGAAGGCCTGAGCCGGGTTCGTACGCGTACGTCCAGCTCGCACGAACGCGCCGCGCCCCACGGGAACTCCCCGTGGGGCGCGGCGCGTTGGACAGTCAGCCACCCTGCCCCTGCGGCTCGACGAACTGCATGTCCAACTGAATCTTGACCACATCGCCGAGCAGCCCGGGGGCGAAATCCAGGCCGAAGTCGCTGCGCCGGATCTCGCCGGTCGCCTCGAAGCCGGCGTGCCTACGGTTGTCGATGACGGAGTCCACCACGCCCCCGAACTCCACGGCGAACGTCACCGGACGGGCCACCCCGCCGATCGTCAACTCGCCCTCCATCGACCACTCCTCGCCCTTTCCGGACACACGAGTGGATCGGTACGTCATCGTCGGGCGGCTCGCCACGTCGAGCAGCTCGGGGGAGCGGGTGTGCGCGTCACGGTCGGCGTTGCCGGTGTCGATGGAGGCCAGCGCGATCTCGGCGCTCACCCTGATGTCGTCGGCCGACTCACCCACGTACAGCTCGGCCTTCACCTCGCTGAAGCGGCCCCGCACCTTGGCGATGCCGAGGTGGCGGATGGTGAAGTTCACGGCGGAATGGAGGGGGTCGAGCTCCCAGTCGCCGGGGAGCAGCGGGAGAGCGGAAGCGGTCACTGCGGTCGAGGTGTTGTCGTTAGCCATGCGGCCACTCTGCGAGAGGTGCCGGACGGGAGGGAGACCCGGCTGAGGATGGTAGTGACAGGGCCACCCTCCAGTGCTCGTGCGTTGATACGTTCCTTGGGTGAGCGACAACGAGTTGGGCACCTTCTTGCGTACGTGCCGTGAGGCGGTCACACCCGCCGAGGTGGGGCTGCCCACCGGACCCCGTCGTCGCACTCCGGGGCTGCGCCGCGCCGAGCTGGCCACACTGGCCGGCATCAGTGTCGAGTACCTGACCAGGCTCGAACAGGGCCGTGACCACAATCCGTCGTCCCAGGTGCTCGGCGCCCTGGCGGACGCGCTGCGGTTGGCCGTGCACGACCGGATCCTGTTGCGCCGCCTGGCGAAGGAGTCGGGCGACGATTCCGTGCTCTGCAGCGGCGGGATGACTCCGACCCGTACGGTGCGCCCCACCGCGCGGGCCCTGCTGGACCGGCTGGAGCCCACCCCCGCCGTCCTGCTGAACTGGCTCGGCGACATCCTCGCGTACACCACCGGTTATGAACGGCTCGCGGCTCCCTTGGGGCTGCTCGACGGCGCGCATCCCAGCATCCTCCGCTACGTGTTCACCGACGAGAGGGCCCGCACCGCCTACCCGGACTGGGACCGCGTGGCCGACGAGCAGGTCGCTGCCTTCCGGCACGAGGCGCCGTCCAGCGATCCTCATGTGGCCGCGCTGATCGACGAGTTGACCATCACGGCCGGAGCCCCGTTCGCCGACCGTATGGCCGCCGTGCCCGTCATGCCCCGGTCGGCCGGGGCCGACCTCGTCGCCCATCCCGAAGTCGGCCGGCTGCGCCTCGCCCACGAGACGCTCGCCCTGCCGAACGACGGCCAGCGCCTGATCGTGCACCTGCCCGCCGACGACGCCACGGCCGACGCGCTCGACCGGCTCAACGGCCGCCGGCCCGGCGCGCTGCGCGCCGTCAACAGCTGACGCCCGCCGGTGGCCGCACAGGTCGCCCTAGAAGTCGCCCACCTCATAGGCGTACGGCGGCTCAGCGCCCGCCCGTGAGCAGGTGATCGCCGCCGCGCGTGCCGCGAACCGCAGCAACTCGCCCCAGCCGTCGGCGCCCAGGCCGGCCAGTGCCGTCGTAGACAGGGCGTCGCGGGCGGCGAGGCCGTGCAGCAGGGCCGCGTTCACCGTGTCGCCGGCGCCGATCGTGTCCACCACGTCGACCCGTTCGCCCGGCACGGCGTACTCCGCGCCGTCGCGGGTGAAGACGGTCAGGCCGTCGCCGCCGCGCGTGATCACGACAGCCGCCGGGCCCGACGCCAGCCACTCGCGTGGGGTGCCGCCGAGCCAGTCCGCGTCCTCCTCGGACAGCTTGAGCAGCGACACCGACGGCAGCCAGCTCTTGAACCGGGCCCGGTAGGCGTCCGCGTCGGAGATCAGCACCGAGCGGATGTTCGGGTCGAGCGCGGTGAACACACCTTGCGCGGACGCGACCCGCATCAGCTCCTCGTACGCACTCGCGCCCGGTTCCAGCACCAGCGAACAGGTACCGAAGGACACCGCCCTTGTCCCGGGCGGGAGTTGGTCCGGAGCCGAGAACAGCCGGTCAGCCGTGCCTTCGACGTAGAACGAGTAACGGGCCGAGCCGTCCGTGCCGATCGACGCGACCGCGAGGGTCGTCGGCTCCGCGCCCCGCTGCACGGACGACACATCGACATTCGCCTCGCGCAGCCCGCCGAGCAGGGCCTCGCCGAAGGCGTCGGACGACACCCGGGAGCAGAAGGCGGCGGGGGAGCCGAGGCGGCCCAGCGCCACCGCCGTGTTGTACGGGCCGCCGCCGCGGCGCGGATCGAGTCCCGCGAGCGCGCCCGCCTCCTGCGGCACCAGGTCGATCAGGGCCTCACCGGCGACGACGATCACGAGTCGGGTCCTTTCTCGGGGCAGCCGCACGAGGTGCGGTGAACGAAGGCGGAGGGCAGCCGGAGCGTACGGGCCGGACGGTCGGGGGAGGCCAGCCGTTCCAGGAGCAGTTGTACGGCCTGGGCCCCGATCTCCTTGCTGGGCTGGGAGATCGCGGTGAGCCGGGGCGAGAAGAGGTCCGCCCAGGAGAAGTCGTCGAAACAGCACAGGGCCACGTCACCGGGCACGGACAGACCCCGCTCCCGCAGGGCTCGCAGCGCACCGATGGTCATGGCGTTGTTCGCGGTGACGAGTGCCGTCGGCGGCGCCGGGAGGGACAGCAGGTCGCCGGTCGCGCGCTCGGCGCCCTCCGCCTCCGAGCTGCCACAGACCACGAGACGTTCGTCGAACGGGAGCCCCGCGTACGCGAGCCCGTGCCGGTAACCCGAGATCCGCTCACTCGTGGTGCTGAGCCCCGGCAGACCGCCGACCAGGCCGATCCTCTTGTGGCCCAGCTCGGCGAGATGGGTCACAAGATGCCTGACGGGCTCGGCGTTCTCCGCGCAGACTTGGTCGAACGTGAAGCCGGGCGCCGCGGACTCGTCGACCAGCCGGTCCAGGAACACCGTCGGTACGTCATGCCGCCCGAGGTAGCCGATGAGCTCGCCCGGACGCACCGACGGCGCGACGATCATGCCGTCCACCCGCCGCTCGTGCAGCAGTTGGACCACCTTGCGCTCGTGCTCCGGATCGTCGTGGGGGTCCGCGATCAGCAGGCTGTACCCCTGCTCCAGGGCACCGGCCTCGACACCCTGCAGGATCTCCGTGAAGTACGGATTGCTGATCGCCGACACCGCGAGCCCGATGGACCGGGTACGCGCCGTGACCAGGGATCTCGCCAGCGAGTTGGGCGTGTAGCCGAGCTCGTCCATGGCGTCGAGCACGGCCTGGCGGGTGGCCGGCCGCACTGTGCGGGTGTTGTTGAGGACGTGCGAGACCGTCGCGACGGAAACGCCCGCGCTGCGGGCCACGTCGACCATGGTCGCCATGCGGTTCCTCCCCTCGCCCTCGCTCCGGCCGACCGGCCGGGCGCTGTCTGGACGGACCGTACCTCACGGGACGGCAGACGTAAACGCTTGCGCAAACGATTACGTAAGCGTTTGCGCAAGCCTTTACGCGAGCGCTTACGCAATCGTTTAACGTCGGCGTTTACGTCCAGCCCTACGCCACCCGCTCCAAGCCCCGCCTCAGCCCCTCACCGTCAGGACTCCCAGTCCCACCCGATCCCCACGAGCCCCGACCGCACCCGTGGCTCGACCATGTGCACCGACCGATGGCGCCCGCTCAGCGTCAGTTCCTGACGGCCGCTGCGCGGCGCCGCCGCCGAGTGCTGGGTGAACCGGTGGCAGCGCACGGGCAGCGCGTCCTCGGCGAACCGCACCTCGAGGGCGTACTGCCCGCCCGGGGAGCCGAAGTCGCGGACGTACTCCCTGGACGCGCCGGCCGTGCCGTCCTCGACGCCGTAGCGGAACAGGCAGGTGTCGCCGATCCGCAACCGTGTGTCGAAGAGCAGCTCCGTCACGAGCACCCCGGTGTCGTGGTGCCACCGCACGCGTCCCGTACGGCAATTCTCCAGGGCGTGCACCGTCATGCGTTCCGGTGCGCACTCAGGGTCGCCGTGGTGAACGGCCACATAACGGTCGATGCCGTCCTTGTGGGCGCGCACGATGTACTGCGAGTCACGCCCCGACAGCTCCCGGCGCGAGCCGATCCGCACCCTCTCGTGGTGGCTGAGCGTGTGCAGCCCGCCGTCGAGCGACGCTCCCAGCTCGGCGAGCAGCTTCTCCAGGGCGCCGGACGCCTCCACCCGGGAGCGGTATGAACGGGCCGCGGGGTGTGCCGGACCGGGGCGCTCCTCGGCCTGGGCGAGCAGTCGTACCAGCGACTCGTCGGGCAGCTGGAGGATCTCCTCCAAGGCGCGTACGGCCCGCAGCGACTCGGGGCGCTGCGGGCGGCGGGCGCCCTGCTGCCAGTAGCTCAGGCTCGTCACGCCGACCTTGACCCCGTACCGCGACAGATGGTGCTGGACGCGCTGCAGTGGCAGTCCCCGGGCGGTGATCGCGGCGCGCAGGGCCGCATGGAAGGGGCCGTCCCGCAGGGCGGTCTCCAGTTCGGCCGTGGCGACGTCCGCGTGCTGTATGCCGTGCCGCATGCAGGAGCCCTTCTGTGAATGCCGAGGTTTACGGCCCCAAGTCACCCCGCATTGAAGCGTGTTGATCATGGCCGGGCAACACTTGGCGCCCAGCGGTCAAAACTCGGCAACTCCCGGCAGAGTCCTGTCCACAGGGGCGCGGGGGCTCCGTCCACAGGGCCGCCGCGGTGTCACACCGCGCCAGTAGGGTGTGAGGCATGGCCGACCCCTCCAGCTACCGCCCCAAGCCGGGGCAGATCCCCGACTCGCCGGGGGTCTACAGGTTCCGCGACGAGCACCGCCGGGTGATCTACGTCGGAAAGGCGAAGAGCCTGCGCCAGCGCCTGGCCAGCTACTTCCAGGACCTGGCGGGCCTCCACCCGCGTACGCGCACCATGGTGACGACAGCCGCGTCGGTGGAGTGGACGGTGGTGTCCACGGAGGTCGAGGCGCTGCAGCTGGAGTACTCCTGGATCAAGGAGTACGACCCCCGGTTCAACGTCAAGTACCGCGACGACAAGAGCTACCCGTACCTCGCGGTGACGATGAACGAGCAGTTCCCGCGCGTGCAGGTGCTGCGCGGCCAGAAGCGCAAGGGCGTGCGCTACTTCGGCCCGTACGGGCACGCGTGGGCGATCCGCGACACCGTGGACCTCCTGCTGCGCGTCTTTCCTGTCCGCACCTGCTCCGCCGGCGTCTTCAAGAACGCCGAGCGCACGGGCCGCCCCTGCCTGCTCGGCTACATCGGCAAGTGTTCGGCCCCCTGCGTCGAGCGGATCTCCGCCGAGGACCACCGTCAGCTGGCCGAGGAATTCTGCGACTTCATGGCCGGCCGCACAGGGACGTACATCCGTCGTCTGGAGCGGCAGATGAAGGACGCAGCCGAGGAGATGGAGTACGAGCGGGCGGCCCGCCTCCGCGACGACATCGAGGCCCTCAAGAAGGCCATGGAGAAGAACGCGGTCGTGCTCGCCGACGCGACCGACGCCGACCTGATGGCGGTCGCCGAGGACGAGCTGGAAGCCGCCGTGCAGATCTTCCACGTACGGGGCGGTCGGGTGCGCGGTCAGCGCGGCTGGGTGACGGACAAGGTGGAGGCCGTCACCACGGGGGATCTCGTCGAGCATGCCCTCCAGCAGTTGTACGGCGAGGAGAGAGGCGACTCCGTGCCCAAGGAGGTGCTCGTCCCGGCATTGCCCGATCCCGTCGAGCCTGTCCAGGAGTGGCTCACCACGCGCCGGGGCTCCAACGTCTCTCTGCGCATCCCGCAGCGCGGCGACAAGAAGGCCCTCATGGAGACCGTGGAGCGCAACGCCCAGCAGGCGCTCGTGCTGCACAAGACCAAGCGCGCCTCCGACCTGACCACGCGCTCGCGCGCCCTGGAGGAGATCGCCGAGGCCCTCGACCTGGACAGCGCGCCCCTGCGGATCGAGTGCTACGACATCTCGCACCTCCAGGGGGACGACGTCGTGGCCTCCATGGTGGTCTTCGAGGACGGCCTTCAGCGCAAGAGCGAGTACCGCCGCTTCCAGATCAAGGGCTTCGAGGGGCAGGACGACGTCCGCTCCATGCACGAGGTGATCACCCGCCGCTTCAAGCGCTACCTCGCCGAGAAGGAGAAGACCGGCGAGTGGGCGGACGGGGAGAACACGTTCACCGAGGACGACGGCCGGCCCAAGCGGTTCGCGTACCCGCCGCAGCTGGTCGTCGTCGACGGCGGGCAGCCTCAGGTCGCGGCCGCCCAGAAGGCCCTGGACGAGCTCGGTATCGACGACATCGCCGTGTGCGGCCTGGCCAAGCGCCTCGAAGAGGTCTGGCTGCCCGGCGATGACGACCCGGTGGTGCTCCCGCGCACCAGCGAAGGGCTCTATCTTCTTCAGCGTGTACGCGACGAAGCGCACCGCTTCGCGATCACCTACCAGCGCACCAAGCGGGCCAGGCGTTTCAGGTCGAGCCCGCTGGACGATGTGCCGGGCCTCGGCGAGACGCGCAAACAGGCGCTGATCAAGCACTTCGGTTCGGTGAAGAAACTGCGATCCGCGACCATCGAGCAGATCTGTGAGGTCCCCGGCATAGGCCGAAAGACGGCCGAGGTGATCGCTGTGGCCCTCGCCCAGGCGACCCCGGCCGCACCCGCCGTGAACACGGCGACTGGAGAGATCATGGAAGACGAGGAAGAAGCGGCGCCCGAGACGACGGCGGGCTCCACGGAGGAGCCCGTATCCGCGGGCGCCTCGAACGAGCGACGGGGGCAGGAACCATGAACGAGCAGGACGGACAAGACACCGAGCGCACAGCCGGACAGGAAGCCGGGCGCACGGCGGAACACAAGAAACAGCCGAAGACGGCGAGCAAAGACCAGTCGCCGTCCGAAGCGGGCCGGCAAGACGGAGCAGAAGTGAGTACGGGCATCGAAACAGCCGGGGTCCCCGAGGCGGCCATCCCCGAGCTGGTGATCATCTCCGGTATGTCCGGCGCGGGCCGGTCGACCGCCGCCAAGTGTCTGGAGGACCTCGGCTGGTTCGTCGTCGACAACCTCCCGCCCGCGCTGATCCCCACCATGGTGGAGCTCGGCGCCCGCTCCCAGGGCAATGTCGCCAGGATCGCGGTCGTCGTCGACGTACGGGGCCGCCGCTTCTTCGACAACCTCCGCGAGTCCCTCGCCGACCTGGAGGCCAAGAGCGTCACCCGGCGGATCGTCTTCCTGGAGTCCTCCGACGACGCCCTGGTGCGCCGCTTCGAGTCCGTACGCCGCCCGCACCCCCTCCAGGGCGACGGCCGCATCGTCGACGGCATTGACGCCGAGCGCGAGCTGCTGCGTGAACTGCGCGGCGACGCCGACCTGGTGATAGACACCTCCAGCCTGAACGTGCACGAGCTGCGCGCCAAGATGGACGCCCAGTTCGCCGGCGAGGAGGAGCCCGAGCTGAGGGCCACCGTGATGTCCTTCGGCTTCAAGTACGGCCTGCCGGTCGACGCCGACCTGGTCGTGGACATGCGGTTCCTGCCCAATCCGCACTGGGTCCCGGAGCTGCGCCAGTACACCGGCCTCAACGAGGAGGTCGCGGCGTACGTCTTCAACCAGCCCGGCGCCAAGGAGTTCCTCGACCGGTACGCCGAGCTGCTCCGCCTCGTCCAGGCCGGCTACCGCCGCGAGGGCAAGCGCTATGTGACCATCGCCGTCGGCTGCACCGGAGGCAAGCACCGCTCCGTCGCGATGTCGGAGAAGCTCGCCGCCCGTCTGGTGTCCGAGGGAGTGGAGACGGTCGTCGTCCACCGGGACATGGGCCGCGAATGACGGGTCGTACGCTGCGACTGAGCAGGCTGCGCCGGGTCGGCACCGAAGGCCAGGGCGGCAGGCCCGCCGAGGCGCGCGGCGGCAAGCCACGCCGCCGCGGCACGCAGCCCAAGGTCGTCGCGCTCGGCGGCGGCATGGGTCTGTCCGCCTCGCTCACCGCCCTGCGCCGTATCACCGGTGACCTCACCGCGGTCGTCACGGTCGCCGACGACGGCGGCTCCAGCGGCCGCCTCCGGGACGAGCTGGGCGTACTCCCGCCCGGCGATCTGCGCAAGGCCCTCGCCGCGCTGTGCGGCGACGACGACTGGGGCCAGACCTGGGCCCGCGTCATCCAGCACCGCTTCCAGTCCCAGGGCGAACTGCACGAGCACGCGGTCGGCAATCTGCTGATCGTCGCCCTCTGGGAGCAGCTCGGCGACCATGTCCAGGCCCTCGACCTGGTCGGCAAGCTCCTGGGCGCGCACGGACGCGTGCTGCCCATGTCCGCCGTGCCACTGGAGCTCCAGGCCCTCGTCAAGGGCCACGATCCGGAGCGGCCCGAGGGCATCGAAACGGTGCGCGGCCAGGCCACCGTCGCCCTCACGTGCGGCGAGGTGCAGTCGGTGCACCTCGTGCCGCACGATCCGCCCGCCGTCCCCGAGGCCGTGGCAGCGGTCCTCGACGCGGACTGGGTGGTCCTCGGCCCCGGCTCCTGGTTCTCCTCGGTGATCCCGCATCTCCTCGTACCCGAGCTGCTCGACGCCCTCACGGAGACGAAGGCGCGCCGGGTGCTCTCGCTGAACCTCGTCCCGCAGCCGGGAGAAACCGAGGGCTTCTCCCCGCAGCGTCATTTGGAGGTTTTGGGACGACACGCCCCTAAACTCGCCTTGGACGTGGTACTCGCCGACGAGGCCGCCGTGCCCGACCGCGATTTGCTCACCGAAGCCGCCCAGCGGTTCGGGGCCGCGGTCGAGCTGGCGCCGGTGGCCCGCACCGACGGAACTCCGAGGCACGACCCGGAGCTGTTGGCGGCCGCGTACGACCGTATTTTTCGGATGCATGGAAGGATCGGCCCATGGCGATGACGGCAGCGGTGAAGGATGAGATCTCCCGGCTCCCCGTCACCCGGACCTGCTGCAGAAAGGCGGAGGTCTCCTCCCTTCTGCGGTTCGCCGGCGGCCTCCACCTGGTGAGCGGCCGCATCGTGATCGAGGCGGAGCTGGACACGGCGATGGCGGCGCGCCGCCTCAAGCGGGACATCCTGGAGATCTTCGGCCACAGCTCCGAGCTGATCGTGATGGCTCCCGGGGGCCTGCGCCGCGGCTCCCGCTATGTCGTCCGTGTGGTCGCGGGCGGCGACCAGCTGGCCCGTCAGACGGGGCTTGTCGACGGCCGGGGCCGACCGATCCGCGGGCTGCCCCCGCAAGTGGTCTCGGGTGCCACCTGTGACGCCGAGGCGGCCTGGCGCGGGGCGTTCCTGGCGCACGGCTCGCTGACCGAGCCGGGCCGCTCGTCCTCGCTGGAGGTGACCTGCCCGGGACCCGAGGCGGCGCTCGCGCTGGTCGGCGCGGCCCGGCGGCTCCAGATCGCCAGCAAGGCCCGTGAGGCGCGGGGCGTGGACAAGGTGGTCGTCCGTGACGGTGACGCGATCAGCGCCCTGTTGACCCGCCTCGGCGCCCACGAAGCCGTGCTGGCCTGGGAGGAACGCCGGATGCGGCGGGAGGTGCGCGCCACCGCCAACCGTCTCGCCAACTTCGACGACGCCAACCTGCGCCGCTCCGCCCGCGCCGCCGTCGCCGCCGGAGCCCGCGTGCAGCGTGCCCTGGAGATTCTCGGTGACGAGGTCCCCGAACACCTCGCCGCCGCCGGACGCCTGCGCATGGAGCACAAGCAGGCCTCCCTGGAGGAGCTGGGCGCGCTCGCCGACCCGCCGCTGACCAAGGACGCCGTAGCCGGCCGCATCCGCCGGCTGCTCGCCATGGCGGACAAGCGGGCCCAGGACCTGGGCATCCCGGGAACGGAGTCCAGCTTCTCCGAAGAACTGGCCGACAACCTCGTCGGCTGACCGCTCCGCCCGTCACACCCCTACGGACCTCGGTGCATGGGCCGGTCCGTACCCCTACTGGTGGGTATGGACCGTGGTGCCGTGTACGGGCCCTCTGGATGTCACTCTGGGGGCCTCAAGGGGGGTAGGGTCGTAGGCGGTCGGGGACATCCCATACAACTCGCCGGCATCGAAAGCCGGCGTACCAACGAGGAGATCGGTTCGTGACGATCCGCGTAGGCATCAACGGCTTTGGCCGCATCGGTCGTAACTACTTCCGCGCGCTGCTGGAGCAGGGTGCAGACATCGAGATCGTGGCTGTCAACGACCTGGGTGACACCGCGACCACCGCTCACCTGCTGAAATACGACACCATCCTGGGCCGCCTGAAGGCCGAGGTGTCCCACACGGAGAACACCATCACCGTGGACGGCCGCACCATCAAGGTGCTGTCCGAGCGCAACCCCGCCGACATCCCCTGGGGCGAGCTGGGCGTCGACATCGTCATCGAGTCGACCGGCATCTTCACGAAGAAGGCCGACGCCGAGAAGCACATCGCCGGCGGCGCCAAGAAGGTCCTCATCTCGGCTCCGGCCAAGGACGAGGACATCACCATCGTGATGGGCGTCAACCAGGACAAGTACGACGCGGCCAACCACCACGTCATCTCGAACGCCTCCTGCACCACCAACTGTGTGGCCCCGATGGCCAAGGTTCTCGACGAGAACTTCGGCATCGTCAAGGGCCTGATGACGACGGTGCACGCGTACACGAACGACCAGCGCATCCTGGACTTCCCGCACTCGGACCTGCGCCGCGCCCGCGCCGCCGCCGAGAACATCATCCCGACCACCACTGGTGCCGCGAAGGCCACCGCGCTGGTGCTCCCGCAGCTCAAGGGCAAGCTCGACGGCATCGCGATGCGAGTCCCGGTCCCGACCGGCTCGGCCACCGACCTGGTCGTGACGCTGCAGCGCGAGGTCACCAAGGACGAGGTCAACGCCGCGTTCAAGAAGGCCTCCGACGACGGCGACCTCAAGGGCTACCTGACCTACACCGAGGACCCGATCGTCTCCTCGGACATCGTCGGCGACCCGGCCTCCTGCACCTTCGACTCCTCCCTGACCATGGTCCAGGAGGGCAACTCGGTGAAGATCCTCGGCTGGTACGACAACGAGTGGGGCTACTCCAACCGCCTCGTGGACCTCACGGTCTTCGTCGGCGGCCAGCTCTAAGTCCCAGAGCAAGGCACCTCGATGTGAGCACAGGGCCCGGGCAGCGCGACGCCGCGCTGCCCGGGCCGGCTCTTTTGCGCCTAAACCGGCGCCGCTCTCGCGGACCTGGTTGCTCGCCGTCGTGGTTCCTCAATTGATGGCTGATCTATTCGCGGGGAAATACTTCAGAGTCCCACTCAGGAGTCACTCAATGAAAACGATCGACGAACTCCTCTCCGAAGGCGTGAACGGCAAGCGGGTCCTCGTGCGCGCCGACCTGAACGTGCCGCTGGCCGACGGCCGCATCACCGACGACGGTCGCATCCGCGCCGTCCTGCCCACCGTCAAGGCCCTCACAGAGGCGGGCGCCAAGGTGGTTGTCGCCTCGCATCTGGGCCGCCCCAAGGGCGCCCCGGACCCGGCGTTCTCGCTGCTGCCCGCCGCCGAGCGGCTCGGTGAACTCCTCGGCGCGCCCGTCGCGTTCGCCCAGGACACCGTCGGCCCCGCCGCCCACGACGCCGTGAGCGGCCTGCAGCCCGGCCAGGTCGCGGTCATCGAGAACCTGCGCTTTAACGCCGGTGAGACATCGAAGGACGACACCGAGCGCGGCGAGTTCGCGGACCAGCTCGCGGCCCTGGCCGATGTCTACGTAGGCGACGGTTTCGGTGCGGTGCACCGCAAGCACGCCTCCGTGTACGACCTTCCGGCACGCCTTCCGCACTACGCGGGCCACCTCATCGCCACCGAAGTCGGTGTCCTGAAGAAGCTCACCGAGGACGTCAAGCGCCCCTATGTCGTCGCGCTCGGCGGCGCCAAGGTCTCCGACAAGCTCGCCGTCATCGACCAGCTCCTGGGCAAGGCCGACCGGCTGCTGATCGGCGGCGGCATGGCGTACACCTTCCTCAAGGCCAAGGGGTACGAGATCGGCAGCTCCCTCCTTCAGGAGGACCAGATCCCGGTCGTCATCGAGTACATCGAGCGCGCCGAGAAGTCTGGTGTCGAGCTGGTCCTGCCCGTCGACGCACTGGTCGGGTCCGAGTTCCCGGACCTGAAGACCAAGGCCCCGGCCAATCCCACCACCGTCGCCGCGGACGCCATCCCGGCCGACCAGATGGGCCTCGACATCGGCCCTGAGTCCCGCAAGCTGTACGCCTCGAAGCTCGCCGACGCCGCCACCGTCTTCTGGAACGGTCCCATGGGCGTCTTCGAGCACCCCGACTACGCCGAGGGCACCAAGGCGGTCGCCCAGGCCCTTCTCGACTCCCCGGCCTTCACGGTCGTCGGCGGCGGCGACTCCGCCGCGGCCGTTCGCATCCTGGGCTTCGACGAGACGGCATTCGGCCACATCTCGACCGGCGGCGGCGCCTCCCTCGAGTACCTCGAGGGCAAGACGCTCCCCGGCCTCGCCGCACTGGAGGACTGACCCCGTATGACCACTCGTACGCCGCTGATGGCGGGCAACTGGAAGATGAACCTCAACCACCTCGAGGCCATCGCCCACGTCCAGAAGCTCGCCTTCGCCCTGGCCGACAAGGACTACGAGGCCGTCGAGGTCGCCGTCCTGGCGCCCTTCACCGACCTGCGCTCCGTGCAGACCCTGGTCGACGGCGACAAGCTCAAGATCAAGTACGGCGCCCAGGATGTCTCGGCGCACGACTCCGGTGCCTACACCGGCGAGATCTCCGCCCCGATGCTGGCCAAGCTGAAGTGCACCTACGTGACGGTGGGCCACTCCGAGCGCCGGCAGTACCACAAGGAGAGCGACGAGCTCTGCAACGCCAAGGTCAAGACCGCCTTCAAGCACGGCCTCACGCCGATCCTGTGCGTCGGTGAGGAACTGGAGGTCCGCGAGGCGGGCAACCACGTCACGCACACGCTCGCCCAGGTCGAGGGCGCCCTCAAGGACGTCCCGGCCGAGCAGGTCGAGTCCATCGTGGTCGCGTACGAGCCGGTCTGGGCCATCGGCACCGGCAAGGTCTGCGGCGCCGACGACGCCCAGGAGGTCTGCGCGGCGATCCGTGGCAAGCTCGCCGAGCTGTACTCGCAGGACGTGGCCGACAAGATCCGTATCCAGTACGGCGGCTCCGTGAAGGCCGGGAACGTCGCCGAGATCATGGCGAAGCCCGACATCGACGGCGCTCTGGTCGGCGGCGCCTCGCTGGACGCCGACGAGTTCGTCAAGATCGTCCGGTTCCGTGACCAGTAGGTACCGGTTCCGCGACCAGTAAGTATGCGGTAGCGGCGATACGTCGTACCCTTGCGGGGGTTCAGCGGATACCCGCTGAACCCCCGTCGTCATCCAGATCCGAGGAAGTTGGTCCAGCCGTGGTTATGGGGTTCTCGATCGCCCTGATCGTCTTCAGCCTGCTGATGATGCTGCTGGTGCTGATGCACAAGGGGAAGGGCGGCGGCCTCTCCGACATGTTCGGTGGCGGCATGCAGTCGTCCGTCGGCGGCTCCTCGGTCGCCGAGCGCAACCTCGACCGCATCACCGTCGTGGTCGGTCTGCTGTGGTTCGCGTGCATTGTCGTGCTCGGCATCCTGATGAAGGTCACCAACTGACCAGCGGCTGACGTCGGTACGACAGCGCATCTTTCGCATAAAGCCCCATGTCCGGTACGCGCCCGCGGGCGCGGCCTATCATGGGGCTTGCGTCTTTGGGCGGGGTGTAACTCCAATCACTGGACGCGCGTTGGGCCTTACGTAGACTGAGGCGCTCGCAGCGAAGCGTCATGCCGACTCGCTTCGCGGCACCATTAGGCAGGGAGTTACGACCGTGGCAAGTGGCAACGCGATCCGTGGAAGCCGGGTCGGGGCGGGGCCGATGGGCGAGGCCGAGCGCGGCGAGTCCGCGCCGCGGCTGCGCATCTCCTTCTGGTGCTCCAACGGGCACGAGACGCAGCCGAGCTTCGCCAGCGACGCGCAGGTTCCCGAAACCTGGGACTGCCCGCGTTGCGGCTTTCCGGCCGGACAGGACCGGGACAACCCGCCGGACCCGCCGCGCACCGAACCGTACAAAACGCACCTCGCGTATGTACGGGAGCGGCGCAGCGACGAGGACGGCGAGGCGATTCTCGCCGAGGCGCTCGCCAAACTGCGAGGCGAAATCTAGGACTTGAAAACCGGCCGGGCACTCACAGGTGTGCGGCCGGAGCTGTTTCGTGTGCTTCGTGGCCTTTCGGGCTTCGGGACCTGATACCTGTGCGCACGTCGGACGTATCTGTTGTTGAGACGCATTTGTTGTTGGGCCGGATGACGGTGGGACGACGGCTCACGTCGAGCCCTGATCAATTAAGTTGGGACCGGCAGCGGGGCAACGTACGCAGCAGGACAGGTACGAAAGAAGGCTGAAGTCCGAGATGAACGCAGATAGCCGTACCCGGCTCAACCAGAAGCCCGAGTGGACCGCTCTGGCCAAGCACCGCGAGGAACTCGGCGAGGTGCGGCTGCGTGAGCTGTTCGCCGCGGACCCGGGGCGCGGCGCCGGATACACACTTCAGGTCGGCGATCTGCACGTCGACTACTCCAAGCATCTGGTCACCGACGAGACGCTGCGGCTGCTGCGTGAACTGGCCGCCGCGGCCGATGTGTTCGAGCTGCGGGACGCCATGTTCCGCGGCGAGAAGATCAACACGACCGAGGACCGCGCCGTGCTGCACACCGCGCTGCGCGCGTCACGCGACGCGGTCATCGAGGTCGACGGTGAGAACGTCGTGCCGGGTGTGCACGCGGTGCTCGACAAGATGGCCGGCTTCGCCGACCGCGTCCGCTCGGGCGAGTGGACGGGGCACACCGGCAAACGCATCCGCACTGTCGTCAACATCGGCATCGGCGGCTCGGATCTGGGTCCGGCGATGGCGTACGAAGCGCTGCGGGCCTTCACCGATCGCGAGCTGACGGTCCGCTTCGTGTCGAACGTGGACGGGGCCGATCTGCACGAGGCGGTACGGGACCTGGACCCGGCCGAGACGCTGTTCATCATCGCCTCGAAGACCTTCACCACCATCGAGACGATCACCAACGCGACCTCGGCGCGCAACTGGCTGCTGACCGAGCTGAAGGCGGACCAGGACGCGGTCGCAAAGCACTTCGTGGCTTTGTCGACGAACTCCGAGAAGGTGTCGGACTTCGGTATCGACACGGCCAACATGTTCGAGTTCTGGGACTGGGTCGGCGGCCGGTACTCGTACGACTCGGCGATCGGCCTTTCGCTGATGATCGCGATCGGTCCGGACCGGTTCCGCGAGATGCTGGACGGTTTCCGGCTGGTCGACGAGCACTTCCGTACCGCGCCCGCCGAGTCCAACGTGCCGCTGCTGCTCGGCCTGTTGGGCATCTGGTACGGCAACTTCCATGACGCGCAGTCGCACGCGGTGCTGCCGTACTCGCACTACCTGTCCAAGTTCACGGCGTACCTGCAGCAGCTGGACATGGAGTCCAACGGCAAGTCCGTGGGCCGGGACGGCGAGCCCGTTCAGTGGCAGACCGGGCCCGTCGTGTGGGGTACGCCGGGGACCAACGGGCAGCACGCGTACTACCAACTCATCCACCAGGGTACGAAGTTGATCCCGGCCGACTTCATCGGGTTCGCCGAGCCGGTCGCGGATCTGCTGCCGGGTCTTGTGGGCCAGCATGATCTGCTGATGGCCAACTTCTTCGCGCAGACACAGGCGCTGGCCTTCGGGAAGACGCCGGACGAGGTGCGCGCGGAGGGGGCGGCCGAGGAACTGGTGCCGCACAAGACGTTCCAGGGCAACCATCCGACGACCACGATCCTCGCCCGCGAGCTCACTCCGTCGGTGCTCGGCCAGCTGATTGCGCTCTACGAGCACAAGGTGTTCGTGCAGGGTGCCGTGTGGAACATCGACTCCTTCGACCAGTGGGGCGTCGAGCTGGGCAAGGTGCTCGCCAAGCGCGTCGAGCCGGCGCTGACCGAGGGGGCCGAGGTGCCGGGCCTTGACGAGTCGACGAAGGCGCTGGTCGCCAAGTACCGGGAGCTGCGCGGGCGTTGAGCCCAGGCGGCTCAGGCAGGGGCCTCGGGTCGCGGCACCGTTAATCGGATGCGCGGCCCCCGCTCGGCGGGTGACACTGCTCCGGCGCTGTCACCCGCCGGGAGGATGTCATGGACCAGCTGCTCGCCGCACTCGCGGATCCCGAACGCCAGAAGCTGTACGCCCGCATCGTGCTGGACCAACTGCCCCCGCGCGAGCAGGACTCCGCCCTGATGCGCAAGCACCTGGGGCGCCTGGTCGCCGCGGGGCTCGTCGAGCGGACGGCGGATGGGTCCCTGCGGGCCGATCCCGCCGTGTTTCGCCGTGCCCGGCCCGTGGCGGAGGAGGCGCACCCCGGTGTGCCCCGTCGCCTCGTGGGGTTCTTCGCGCAAGGGCGGCTGACCGCGATTCCGGTGCGCCCTGCCGTACGCCGTGAGCTGCTCACTCATCTCACCGGCACCCTCTTCGAGACCGAGCGCAGCTACTCCGAGCGTGAGGTCAACGAGGCGTTCCGCACCGTGCACGACGACACGTCGGCGTTGCGCCGCTATTGCGTGGAGAACGGGTTGCTCGTACGTGAGCGGGACGGCAGCGTCTATCGCGTGGCGGCCGCCTGAGCGCTCCGCTGGGTGCGGTTTGAAGCTGCGGGTTCGTTGTGGCTGGTCGCGCCGTTCCCCGCGCCCCTTAGGTGCGTGGTGGGTCGGGGTCGTGGGCCGGTGCGTCAGCCCGTCGCAGGGTGGGCGTACGGCTCTGGGCTGGTACAGGGTGCGGGTTCTCCGAGACCGGAGCTACGCGACGGGCATACGACGCACCGGCCCACGACCCCTCCCGCCGGAGGGAGGGTGTGGGGTTCGTCGGGGTGCGGGTTTCTAAGCCGTGGGCAGTCGTAGCTCCGCCGGATGTCATCCGGCGGAGCTACGACGTGTGCGGAACGGGTGTTCAGGGCGACGCCGGCGGATACAGAGAGCGGGGCAGCTGGGATGCCGCTGCCGCGTCCAGCAGCCACAGGGTGCGGGAGCGGCCGTACGCGCCCGCGGCTGGGGCCTGGATCTCGCCCGCGCCCGAGAGGGCGATGGTCACGGCCTTCGCCTTGTCCTCGCCCGCGGCCAGCAGCCACACCTCGCGAGCCGCCCGGATAGCGGGCAGGGTCAGCGAGATACGGGTCGGCGGGGGCTTGGGCGCGCCGTGTACGCCGACCACCATGCGCTCGGTTTCCCGTACGGCGGGCAGCTCAGGGAAGAGTGACGCCACGTGCGTGTCCGGGCCGACGCCCAGCATCAGGACGTCGAAGGTGGGGACGGGGCCGTGGTTCTCGGGGCCCGAGGCCTTGGCCAGTTCGGCGGCGTACGCCTCCGCCGCCGCGTCGGCGTCCTTGCCGTACGGGCCGTCCGACGCGGGCATGGCGTGCACGCGGTGCGGATCCAGCGGTACCGAGTCCAGGAGCGCCTCGCGGGCCTGGGTGACATTGCGCTCCGGGTCGCCCTCGGGCAGGAACCGCTCGTCACCCCACCACAGGTCCAGGCGGCCCCAGTCGATGGCATCCCGCGCGGGGGCCGAACTCAGCGCCGCGAGGAGGCCGTTGCCGTTGCGCCCGCCCGTGAGCACCACCGAGGCGTAGCCCCGGGAGGCCTGCGCGTCCACGATCTTCGTGATGAGCCGGGCCGCGGCGGCCTGGGCCATCAGGTCCTTGTCGTGGTGGACGACGAGCTGCGGCGCGGTGCTCACTTGGACGCCACCCTCTTGGCCAGGTCGGCGGGTGTGGCCGGAGCTTTGTCGGTTTCCTTCGCCGACTCCTTGGCGGACGCCTCGGGCGACGACTCCGCAGCGGAAGCCCCGGCATCGGAACCTCCAGCTTCGGAAGTCCTCGCCGCAGAATCCGCAGAACTCGCGGAATCCACGGTCCCGGAAGCGTCAGCCTCGGAAGCACCGGATCCGGAGACCCCGGCCCGGAAGGCCGCAGCCCGGGAGCC
This sequence comes from Streptomyces flaveus, assembly GCF_014647675.1. Lineage (GTDB taxonomy): Bacteria > Actinomycetota > Actinomycetes > Streptomycetales > Streptomycetaceae > Streptomyces > Streptomyces flaveus. The sequence goes on from NZ_BMPQ01000003.1 coordinate 581,102, forward strand.
CGCCGCCGTAGCAGCCGCGCTCCCGGAGCCCTCAGCCCATCCGCCCGCGGAACCCCCCGCGAGCGAACCGGACTTGAAGCCCCCGCTGCCCAGCCGCTCCACGCCGAACCGCAGCGCCGACGCGTACGTGTCGTCCGGGTCCAGTCGTCGCAGTTCCTCCGCTATCAGCTCGGCCGTGTCGCGGCGGTTCAGTGCCACCGCACGGTCGGGCTGGCCCTGGATGGACAGCGTCGCCAGGGAACCGTCGGCGCGGTCCAGGACGATCGGTCCGGAGCTGGTGGCCATCCGGACGGAGGTGAGACCTGGCCCGGAGGACAGCGAGCGCTTGACCGGGACGTCGAGCCGGTCCGCGAGCCACATGGCGAGCAGCTCGCAGCTCGGGTTGAACTCCTCGCCCTCCACCTCGACCGAGGTGACCTCGCAGGTGACCTGGTCCAGGGCCGCGGCCAGCATCGAACGCCAGGGCGTGATGCGGGTCCACGACAGGTCCGTGTCGCCGGGGGTGTAGGCGTCGGCGCGGGCGCCGAGTTCCCGTACGGGCTGCTCGGCGGCGTACGTGTCGGTGACGCGGCGCTGCGCCAGGGCGCCCAGCGGGTCCTTGGCCGGGTCGAGCGGCGCGTTCACCGGCCACCAGACGACGACCGGCGCGTCCGGCAGCAGCAGGGGGAGGACCACCGACTGAGCGTGGTCGACCACCTCGCCGTACAGCCGCAGCACCACCGTCTCACCGGTGCCCGCGTCCGCGCCGACCCGTACCTCGGCGTCGAGCCGGGATGCGGTGCGGTCGCGGGGCGAGCGGGAGATGCGCTTGATGACCACGAGGGTGCGCGAGGGATGCTCGCGGGACGCGTCGGAGGCGGCCTTCAGCGCGTCGTAGGCGTTCTCCTCGTCGGTGACGATGACGAGGGTGAGCACCATGCCGACGGCGGGGGTGCCGATGTCCCGGCGGCCCTGCACCAGCGCCTTGTTGATCTTGCTGGCCGTGGTGTCCGTGAGGTCGATTTTCATGGCCGGCGCCAGCTCCGTCCATCTCGTTCGAGCATTTCGTCAGCCTCGGCCGGGCCCCAGGTGCCCGACGGGTACTGCGCGGGCTTGCCGTGCTTGTCCCAGTACTCCTCGATCGGGTCGAGGATCTTCCAGGACAGCTCGACCTCCTCGGTGCGCGGGAAGAGGTTGGCGTCGCCGAGCAGGACGTCGAGGATCAGCCGCTCGTACGCCTCCGGGCTGGACTCCGTGAAGGACTCGCCGTACGCGAAGTCCATCGACACGTCCCGTACCTCCATGGAGGTGCCGGGCACCTTGGAGCCGAAGCGGACCGTGACGCCCTCGTCCGGCTGGACGCGGATGACCAGCGCGTTCTGGCCCAGCTCCTCCGTCGCCGTGTGGTCGAAGGGGGAGTGCGGGGCGCGCTGGAAGACGACCGCGATCTCGGTGACGCGGCGGCCCAGGCGCTTGCCCGTGCGCAGATAGAAGGGGACGCCCGCCCAACGCCGGTTGTCCACCTCCAGCTTGACGGCCGCGTAGGTGTCGGTCTTCGACTTGGCGTCGATGCCGTCCTCTTCGAGGTAGCCGATGACTTTCTGGCCGCCCTGCCAGCCGGCCGCGTACTGCGCGAACACCGTGTCGCGGCCGAGGTCCTTGGGCAGCTTCACCGCGCCCAGCACCTTGGTCTTCTCGGCGGCCAGCGCGTCCGCGTCGAAGGAGGCGGGCTCCTCCATCGCGGTCAGCGCGAGCAGCTGGAGTAGATGGTTCTGGATGACGTCGCGGGCGGCGCCGATTCCGTCGTAGTAGCCGGCACGGCCACCGATGCCGATGTCCTCGGCCATCGTGATCTGTACGTGGTCGACGAACGAACGGGTCCAGATCGGCTCGAACATCTGGTTGGCGAAGCGCAGCGCCAGAATGTTCTGGACGGTCTCCTTGCCCAGGTAGTGGTCGATACGGAAGACCTGGTCCGGGGCGAAGACCTCCTCGACGGTCGCGTTGAGCTCCTCGGCGGACTTGAGGTCGTGGCCGAACGGCTTCTCGATGACCGCGCGCCGCCAGGAACCGCTCGACTGGTCGGCCAGACCGTGCTTCTTCAGCTGCTGGATGACCACGGGGAAGGCGGACGGCGGTACGGAGAGGTAGAAGGCGAAGTTGCCGCCCGTGCCCTGCGCCTTGTCCAGCTCCCCGATCGTCTCGCGCAGCCGCTCGAACGCGTCGTCGTCGTCGAAGGTGCCCTGGACGAACCGCATCCCCTGGATGAGCTGCTGCCAGACCTCCTCGCGGAAGGGGGTGCGGGCGTGCTCCTTGACGGCGTCGTGGACCTCCTGAGCGAAGTCCTCGTTCGCCCACTCGCGGCGGGCGAAGCCGACGAGTGAGAAACCCGGCGGCAGCAGGCCGCGGTTGGCGAGGTCGTAGACAGCGGGCATCAGCTTCTTACGGGACAAATCGCCCGTGACGCCGAAGATGACGAGGCCCGACGGCCCCGCGATACGCGGGAGCCGTCGGTCTGCGGCGTCACGAAGCGGATTCGCTCCGGTGCCGGGAGAAGGAGTCAAGATCTCAGCCTTCCGAGGGGGCGAGGCGCTTGAGCTCCGCCTCGGTCGACTTGAGCAGGTCGTTCCAGGACGCCTCGAACTTCTCGACGCCCTCGTCTTCCAGAAGCTGGACCACCTCGTCGTACGAGATCCCGAGCTTCTCGACCGCGTCGAGCTCGGCACGGGCCTGCTCGTAAGTACCGGCGATGGTGTTGCCGGTGATCTGTCCGTGGTCCTCGGCGGCGAAGAGGGTCGCCTCCGGCATGGTGTTCACCGTGTTCGGCGCGACCAGGTCGTCGACGTACAGAGTGTCCTTGTAGGCCGGGTCCTTGACGCCGGTCGAGGCCCACAGCGGACGCTGCTTGTTGGCCTGCGCCTTGTCCAGCTCCTGCCAGCGAGCCGAGGAGAAGACCTCCTCGTACGCCTGGTAGGCGAGCCGGGCGTTGGCGACGCCCGCCTTGCCGCGGGCGGCCTTGGCCTCGTCGGTGCCCAGGGCGTCGATCCGCTTGTCGATCTCGGTGTCCACGCGGGACACGAAGAAGGACGCCACGGAGTGGATCTTGGACAGGTCCAGGCCCTTGGCCTTGGCCTTCTCCAGTCCGCTCACGTACGCGTCCATGACCTCGCGGTAGCGCTCCAGCGAGAAGATCAGCGTGACGTTGACGCTGATGCCGTTGCCGATCGTCTCGGTGATCGCCGGGAGGCCCGCCCGGGTGGCAGGGATCTTGATGAGCGTGTTCGGACGGTCCACCAGCCAGGCGAGCTGCTTGGCCTCGGCGACCGTCGCCCGCGTGTTGTGCGCGAGGCGCGGGTCGACCTCGATCGAGACCCGGCCGTCCTGGCCGCCGGTGGCGTCGAAGACCGGGCGCAGGATGTCGGCGGCGTCGCGGACGTCCGCCGTCGTGATCATGCGGATGGCCTCTTCGACGGTGACCTCACGGGCGGCGAGGTCGGCGACCTGCTGCTCGTAACCGTCACCGCTCGAAATGGCCTTCTGGAAGATCGACGGATTGGTCGTGACGCCCACTACGTGCTGCTGGTCGATCAGTTCGGCGAGGTTGCCGGACGTGATCCGCTTGCGCGACAGGTCGTCCAGCCAGATCGCGACGCCTTCTTCGGAGAGGCGCTTCAGTGCGTCTGTCATGGAAAATGCATCTCCTACGTGTCGTATGTCAGCGTCAGCGCTGGGCTGCGGCGATCGATTCCCGGGCGGCGGATGCGACGTTCTCGGCAGTGAAGCCGAACTCGCGGAAGAGGACCTTGCCGTCGGCCGAAGCACCGAAGTGCTCCAGGGAAACGATGCGTCCGGCGTCCCCCACGTACTTGTGCCAAGTCAGACCGATCCCGGCCTCGACCGCGACACGCGCCTTGACGGACGGCGGCAGGACGCTGTCCCGGTACCCCTGGTCCTGCTCCTCGAACCACTCCACGGACGGCATGGACACCACCCGCGTCGGCACCCCGGCGGCTTGCAGCTGCTCGCGCGCCTCGACGGCGACGTGCACCTCGGAACCGGTCGCGATGAGCACGACCTGCGGCTCGACGCCCTCGGCGTCGAAGAGCACATAACCGCCGCGCGCGGCCTCCTCGTTGGGCTCGTACGTCGGTACGCCCTGACGGGTCAGCGCGAGACCGTGCGGGGCGC
>NZ_BMPQ01000004.1:0-202374 GCF_014647675.1 Streptomyces flaveus
ACGGCGGGGAGTGAGAGGCGGCGAAATGCCAGGTCCAGGCACGCGCGGCCCGCCTCGCCGGCGATGCCACGGCCTTGGGCCCGTGGGTGCAGGGCGAAACCGAGGTCAACCCCGTGCTGAGCCCGATTGCGCAGTCCTGCCCGGCCGAGAAACGCGTGCGTTGCGGCGTCCCTGACCGCGAAGTCGCCGTAGCCGTGTCTGGTCCAGTGGACGGCGTGGTCGTCGCACATGGCCTCGGCCGCGGTTCGGCTGTCCGCCCGGCCGGTCGCCAGCCATCGCATGACGCTGTCCTGGCTGACCACGGCCTCAAAGAGATCGTCGCTGTCCCCGCGGCGGATCGGCTCCATCACAAGCTTCTGGGTGCGCAGAACGGGTCCGCTTAACCGGGCCACTCGGCAACTCCTCTCGACCAAGGACTGAAGGAGCGTACCCGGCGACTCTTTGGAGCGATCGAGAAGCAGTGACCTATCCAGTCACGGCGCTAGACCACCAAGCGTGACCCAGGTCACTCAAACATCGCTGACATCGCTCAATCTTCGCTGCGAAAGGTCACGAGTCGCACTGACTGACACCGACTGCATGTGCCGCCGACCGGTGTGCTGTTACCGCAGGGTGTACTCGCACATGTGCTTGCCGTCGGCACCACCCGGGTTCTCGGCGACCTTCTTCCCATCGACGGTGATTGAGCAAGGAGCAACGCCGAGCTGGCCGTTGGACAGCATCACGGGCCCTGGCACGACGGACACGGTGGTCCCGACCTTGCGTTGGGTGCTGCTCAAGGTGAGCTGGTCCGACTTCTTCCACGGCAGCGTGATCTGCTCGAAGTGGTTCGTGTCGAGGTTGTAGGCGACGCGCGACTTGCCCTTTCCGCCGACTTCGAAGGTGACCTCGTACGTCTTGTCCTGGCCATCGGAGGCCGGCTTCGACGACGTGGGCGTGCTCTTGCCGGCGCGCTCCGTTTTGCCGTCATCACCACTGCCGCCGCACGCGGTCATCAGCCCGGCTGCCGCGATGAGCGCCGTTATGGTCGTTGCCCTGCGCATGCGTGTACTCCCCGTTGTGGGGATGTGACCTGCTGTGTTGAATGATCCCACCCTGACTGGGCCTTCGGCCGGCGGGGTTCCCCTGGCCAACAACGATGCTCACAGTGGCCGACCGAAGATTCACCGGGAAGCTCCACACGGCGACCTCATGCAGGGCGGAGAGAGCGGCGTGCGTGGCGCAGCCACACACTGCCAGGAACGCCTGACGTCATCGACGCGTCGGTCGCGGGCGTCAATCTGCCGGGGCGGGTCGACTTCGGCATCGATGCCCTCGGCCAGTGGTGTATCGAGGCTTGTGGTCGCGGACCAGAGGAAGATGGCGACGACACGTCCGGCTGGTTCACCGGTCGGAGTCTCTCCAGAGCACTTCATTCCCGGACACCTTGTCCGTCGCACTCAGACCGAGCGCCTGTGCAATACGGATCGATGCCTCGTGCTGTGGATGGATGTGCGCGGTAAGGCCGTCCACGCCGTGTGCGCGCAGCCAGCCGGCCATGGCCAGTGCTCCCTCATGTCCGTAGCCGTTGCCCTGGTGGTCGCTGCCGATCACCCAGGCGAGTTCGGCCTCGATTCCGCCCGCGTTCGGGTGGTGGAGGGTGGCCTGAACGGTACCGACGAGCTGCCCGTCCGCGAGCCGCCGGAGCATCCAGTTCAGCCAGCCGTGCCTGCCGTCCGGGGACTGCCTGGCCGACTGCCGCCGGTACTTGGCTTCGAGCTCCTCAAGTGTGGACGGTGTCCCGCCAGTCCACTTGTGCAGTCGTACGTCGTCGAAGACCGACACGGCCTCCGGCGCGTGCTCGACCTGCAGCGGTTCGAGCTGGAGGCGTGAAGTCATGACGAGAGTGGCGGTCGGCCAAGTGGCTGTGTCGGACACGGCACGGATCGTATCCGTCAAGACCTCCGTCTCACGCCGAGTTCCCAATCCCTGTCCGAAGGCTGGCTGTTCACGATCAAAGGCGCACAGCTACGCCTGCCGTCCCCGCTCTGGCGTCAACATCCGAGACGGGGTGGGTCTTCTGCTTGGCATGCGGTGAGCCTGTCGCGCCTCCGGACCCGCCGCCGTGCCCCGGTCCGGAACCGCAGCGGGGCAGGCTGACACAGTTGCCGTACCGGCCGCGCGAACACTGAGCGCCCCAACTGTGTGAGCAAGGCGCATAGTTGGTGGCCTCTTGCTTGTGTGCCCTGACCTGAGGGTTTGCACGATGGGAGCGCAGAGCTACGGATGGTTGCGCCCTTGTGGGGATATTGGGGTGTACAAACCATGGGTCGACTTTCCGTAACCGCTCGGGCCGACGGTCGCCACGAACTCTCCCCGCCACCCCTGCCCGTCCCCTGACACTGTTGGCGAGTTCAATCCGTCGCGTTGTGCGTAGCACTGCCGTGCGGGCTCTTCCGGATGAACTTTGCCGCCGGGGTGAGGGGCGGGCCTGAGACGGCCTTACTCGCTGAGTGCATGACGGCATGGGTAGTGTCATCGGGCGTGGCGGCGACGGAGGGGGAGGCCGTGTCTGGTGAGGTGACGAGTTGGTTGGCCCGGACCGCTTTACCTCTGAGCGGCCTGACCGCGGGCGTGTCCACTGCTGACCTCCAGCCGCTGAAGAGCATCCTCGACGGTGTGCGGATCGTGGGCTTGGGGGAGGCCACCCACGGGACGAGCGAGTTCTTCCAGCTCAAGCACCGCCTGCTGGAGTTCCTCGTCGAAGAGATGGGATTTTCGGTCCTGGCCATGGAGGCCAGCGCATCGGCCGGGCCGGCAGTGGACGCCTACGTCCGCCAAGGCGTCGGTGACGCCGCGGGGGTGCTGGCCGGGCTGGGGTTCTGGACCTGGCGGACCCGTGAGGTGCTCGGGATGATCGAATGGATGCGCGCGTACAACCGGGGGCGCCCAGAAGATCAAAAGGTGCGTTTTGCAGGTATCGACCCGCAACAGTGCGGCGGCTCCCTGGCCGTGCTCGGCTCCTTCCTGCGCAAGGTGGCACCGGATCGCGAGGCCGGACTTCTCTCCCCGCTCCGCGTGCTCGCCAAGGCGTATCCGGGATCGCAACCTGATCCTCGGCGGCGCCTGGTGCAGGATGCAGAAGAACTGCTGGGGTTCCTCCGTGGACGCGGCCCCGGAGAGGCCGACGCTCTTCGGCATGCCCGAATTCTGGTGCAGGCCGCCGACTTGGTGACGCGAGCCAGGCAGCACACCAACCCGGAGCAGACCGTCTTCGCCGCACGCGACCGGTACATGGCCGAGGCCGTCGGGGAACTCCTCAATGATCCATCCACCAAGATCGCCCTCTGGGCTCACAACGGGCACATCACCAAGAGCCATTACGGTGGCGGGGTACCAGCGATGGGGCAGCACCTGCATACACGGTACGGCGACGCCTACTACGCACTCGGCCTGCTGTTCGGCAGCGGCTCCTTCCGGGCCCGTCGGATGTGGCCCGGCCCTTGGTCTCGTCCCCGAGCCGGCGCCCTCGTCACCAACCGGATCGGCCCCGCCCGCCCGGACACCGTGGAAGCCCAGCTCGCCACCGCCAGTCCGGGCAACCACCTCGTGGACCTGCGCAGCGCAGCCAACGCGCCGACGGCAGTACGGGAGTGGCTCAACGGTCGGCATTGCATGCGAAGCTTCGGTGCCGTGGTGCCGCGCTGGTTTTATCGCTTCAACCTGAGCCCTGCCTCCCTGGCCGAGGAGTACGACGGACTGGCCTACGTCGCAGTGTCGACCGGTTCCCAGCCTCTCGCGACCTCGTAGACGCCCCCATCCCCGCGTCACGTTGAGCCCCAGGCTTCGCCAACAGTGTCGTCCCCTCCCCAAAGGCTGTCCCCCTCGACGCCACCTCGGTCGGTCAGCCCTCCCGGCTCTCCGCCTTGAGGTGCGTGGCGAAGAAGCCGTCGATGCGTTGCCAGGCGTCGACGGCGGACTCCGGGTGCGGTCTGATTCCGGCGACGCGCGTCAGTGGACGCAGGGCGCGTGGCCCGACCTCGGCGTCGTTCAGGAAGGAGTGGCCGGCCTCCGGATACTCCTTGACGTCGTGGACGATGCCGAGCCGGTCGAGTGACGCCTCCAGGTCGGAGGCCGCGCCCTTCAGCGTCCGGTCGCGGGCTCCGTAACTCGCGACTACGGGGCAGGAACCGGTGAGCGCCCGTTCGGGATGCTTCGGCAGGCGGCCGTAGTTGACGGAGGCGGCGTCGAAGTCGCCGCCGGCCACGGCGAGGAGGGCGAAGGAACCGCCCATGCAGAAGCCGATGATGCCGATCCGCCCGGTGCAGTCGGGATCCCGGGCGAGGTGGGTACGGGCCGCCTCGATGTCATGGAAGGCTCGGCCGCGTCCGGACAGGGCGGCCCTGAAAGTCGGCACCAGGCAGCGTACGGCCCCTCCGTCGGTGAACAGGTCGGGCATGACGACGAGGTACCCGGCTCTCGCCAGTCGTTCCGCCTGACGGTGCATCACATCGTTGACGCCCAGCGCCTCATGGATCACGACGACACCGGGCCAGGGGCCCGGCCCGGTGGGCCGGGTGAGATGGCCTCTGAGCTGACGGGAGCCGCCGAGGGCGGCGCTGAACTCGGTGAGATCGACGGTGGTGGTCGTGACGGGCACGCTGTCCTCCAGGGGAGGGTGGGGGCGGGACGGCTTACGGCGCGATGAAGGGCTGGACGCGCTTGCGGTAGTCCTTGGGCCACACTTCGTTGTAGTACTTGTTCTTGTCCTCGCCCTCCGAGGTGTAGATGTACACCGGGCATTCGTCGGACTTGGCCTCACCGTTGTACTCGTGCAGTGCCTTGCCCGTCCGCGCTTCGACGACCTTCAGCTGGTACGAGGTGTTGTACGTGCTTATCTTCAGCGGCTTGCCGTCCTCGGTCTCCATGTCGCACACCTTGCCGGTCGCGGTCGCCTTGGTGCGCTCGACGCAGACGACCAGTTCGGCGGCGGCCGGCTTGTCGGAGTAGCCGAGGAACCAGCCCTTGGGGAAATCTCCGGCGGGCGGCTCGAACTGCGACCAGTCGTCGCCGGGGTTGTTCATGAGTATCGCCGGGTGCACGGTCTTCTTCGTACGGTCGTAGGCGGGCATCCCCGAGAAGCCGAGCCCGTCCTTGCACACCCGCTCCAGGTCCAGGACGGAGTCCGGCACCTCCGGCCCGTCCGCTGCCGAACCCTTTGACTGCGATGTGCCGGCACCCACTTCCGAGCTTTCGGTGAGCGACGAGCATCCGCACAGGACCACACCCAGAAGCCCGGCGGTGACCAGAATCGAAGACCTTGAAGGCATAGACATTGGGAACCCCCCATCGAAGAAAGAACAGCAGCAGGGCATGTCCCCCGGACATGCCCTGTCCCCCCTACCTGCTGGAGAAGAGCGTGCCGTGCGACTCGGCCGCGGGCATGGGGGATGAGCCCCCATCTAGTGGTGCGGCCCCTGTGACTCGTGGGTATTACGCTGTCTGAACTCGCTCGAAGGAGCATTCGAGGGGGCGGCCGGGGCATCCCGGAAGAGGGCGCAGGGGGCCTGAGTGTCGTCGTTGTCGTCACCGACGCTGATTGGCAGAGGACCGGAGCTGGACCTGCTGACCGAGGCAGGCCGGTCGGCGGGCGAAGGGCGGGGCTCGTCGGTGTTCGTGCTGGGCGAGCCGGGCATCGGCAAGTCGCGCCTGGTCGAGGAGGCCGCGGCCACCGCCGTTCGCGCCGGGTTACGGGTGCTGCGCGGGCGGGCCGCGTCCGCCGGGCGCGCGGTGCCGTTGCGCCCGCTGGCGGAGGCCGTGTTCTCCGGACTGCGGGGTGAAGGGGCGCCCGCGGACGGGGACTTGGGCCCCTACGAACCGCTGCTGTCGCGGCTGTGCGGGCTGGCGCCGCAGGACGGTGCGCCGCTGGTGGGCTACGCCGAGGCGGTGCTGCGGCTCCTGGGTGTCCTCGGACGCACCGGCGGCTGCGTGCTGGTGCTGGAGGACCTGCACGACGCGGACGCCGACACGCTGACCATCGTCGACTACCTCACGGACAACCTCCCCGGCCAGCGTGCCGTCCTGCTGGCCACCCTGCGCGGTGGGCCCGGACCCGCCCTCGACCTCGCCGAGGCCGCGGCCTCCCGCCGTACGGCCCGCACCGTGCGCCTCGCCCGCCTCAAGCCCGCCCACACCGCGGAACTGGCCGCCCGCTGTCTGGGCCACGACGACGCGGGCGCGGTACCGGCGGCCGTACTGGACCGGCTGCACGCCGTCTCCGACGGCGTCCCCTTCGTGGTGGAGGAACTGCTGCGAGCCATGGTCGACAGCGGCGATCTCGTCCAGCGGCAGCGCGCCGGCTGGACGGTGACCGGCGCGCTGAACGCCGGAGTACCCGCGACGGTCGCCGCCGCCGTCCTTCAGCGCGTGGACCACCTGGAACCGCCCGGAGTCGCGCTCCTGGAAGCGGCGGCCGTCCTGGGCAGGCGCTTCCCCGTGGACATCGCCGCCCGTGTCGCCGGACTCGACCGGCCGACGGCGCACCGCCAGCTGCGGCACGCGGCACGCGCCCACCTGGTCGCCGACGGCACCACCCACGGCCCCACCGCGGAGCAGCCCGGCTGGCACACCTTCCGCCACGCCCTGACCGCCGATGCCATCGCCCACCGGCTGCTGCCCGCGGAACGGGCGGCGCTCTGTCTCGCCGCCGCCGACGCCATCGAGTCCGCCCACGCGAGCCACGCGACCGAGTCCGCCGACGCGTCGGAGCGGGGGACGGGAGGCGCAGGCCGGCCCGGCGAGCCCCACGGTCTGATCGGCGGTGACTCGGGCGACGACCTGTATCGCCTGGCCGCCGAGCTGTGCGTCGCCGGCGGGCAGCGGGCACGGGCGGCCGTACTGCTCACCCGGGCCGGCCGGCAGGCGGTCCAGCGGGGCGCCCTGCTGACCGCGGTGGAACTCCTCGACCGGGGCCTGGAGTTGACCGCCGACGCCACGGACGCCCCGCCCGAGGCCGTGGCCCGGCTGCTGGAGGAACTGCTGAGGACACTCGTCCTCACGGGCGACGTCCAGCGCGTCCCGGAACTCGGCGACCGGCTGGACCACATTCTGACCGCGTGGGGCGCGCCGCCCGCCCGGCGAGCCGCGGGTTTCCTGACGCAGGCCGGGGCCGCGGCCACCGTCCAGCGCTGGGAGGAGGGACTGACCGCCGTCCGGCGGGCGCGGGAGCTGCTCGGCGCCGAGCCCGACCCGGCGTCCCGCGCGGCCCTGGACGCGGTCGCCGCGCACCTGATGCTCAACTCGCAGCGCCCGGACCGGCTGGAGAGCGCCAGGGCCTTGGCCGAAGGGTCCGTGGCGACCGCCGAAGCGGTCGGGCTGCCGGAAGTGAGCTGCAAGGCGCTGAACATGCTCGGGTACTGCCTGAGGCCCCTGGACCTGGCCGAGTCGGAAAAGGTGTTCGAACGCCTGGTGGCCACGGCCGAGACCCATGGGCTGCCGGTCTGGCGGATACGCGGCCTGCTGGAACTCGGCGCGCTCGACCGGGTCCGCTTCACCGGGATAGAGCGGCTGCTGGCCGCGCGGAAGGCGGCCGACGAGACCGGCGCGGTGCTGATGACGGCCTGGGCCGACATGCATCTGACGCTCGCCCATGTGCTGCGCGACGACCTGGACGCGGCCGCGGATTCCGCCCGGCGGCTCCGGGTGACGGCTCGCAGACTGCGGCTGGACGAAGTGGAGCTGCTCGGTGCCGGAGTGGACGGCATCATCGCCGCCGTCCGTGGGGAGCGGGAGAAACTCCAGACCGCGCTGCACGTCCTTCAGAACGCACTGGCCGGCGGGAGTGCCGGAGCAGTCTGGGGCTACGCCGACACCTCGGTGTGGGGCTGGGCCCAGGGCATCTGCTCCCTGCTGCGGGAGGAACACGACCGGGCGATGGCCGAGTTCACCGACGCGGACCAGGTCATGAAGGCACTGCCCAGCACCCGGGGAGTCACCGGTTTCCTGGGCCCGTACCTGCTCCTGCGGACCGTACGGGGCGCGGCCGGCTGGGCGGAGCTGGACGGGGCCGTCGCCGGCCGGCTCTCCGAGGCCCACTCGGACCGGCCCTACGTCGGCTGGTCCCGGGCCGTGCTGCTGGGCCGCGAAGGCCGCGCCGCCGAGGCCGCCAAGGCGGCCGAGGAGGCCCTGGCCGGGACGGACGTCATACCCCTGGCCCGCCACCTGTGTCTGCGCCTGGGCGCTCAGGCGGCACTCACCGACAACTGGGGGAGGCCCGTCGAGTGGCTGCGCACCGCCGAGCACTTCTTCCACGACCGGGGCACGACACGGGTGTCGGCAGCCTGCCGCGCCCTGCTACGGGAAGCGGGCTCTCCCGTACCCCGCCGCCGCGAGGGCCACGACACGATTCCGCAGGAGCTGCGGCGGGCGGGGGTGACAGCCCGGGAGTACGAGGTGCTGCGCCTGCTCGGCCGGGGGCTCGGCAACCAGGAGATCGCCGAGCAGCTCTTCCTCTCGCCACGCACCGTCGAAAAGCACCTGGCGAGCCTCCGCGACCGCACCGGCCAGAACAGCAGGGCCGCCCTGCGTACCCTGGCTCGCCGGTACGCGCACGGGCAGTGACTCCGGTGCGCGCCGGCACCCGACCGCCCGGGGAACGCATCCCGGTGCCTGAATCCGCAGCGCCCGTACGGGACTTGGGTGGCGCTCACGCCATCTGGCGTCGTACCAGCTCGTGCAGCCGCCCGCCCGTGTCGGCGAGCAGCTGCGCGGGTGGGCCCTGCTGCACCACGCGGCCCTCGGACATGACGATGACGCGGTCCGCGTCGAGCACGGTCGACAGCCGGTGCGCGATCACGACACGTGTGGCGTTCAGCGCGTGGGTGCTCTCGATGACGGTGCGCTGCGTCTCGTTGTCCAGGGCGCTGGTCGCCTCGTCGAAGAAGAGGATGCGTGGCCGGCGGATCAGCGCCTGGGCGATCATGAGCCGCTGACGCTGGCCGCCCGAGATCGCGCCGCTGCCGGAGACGATGGTGTGCAGGCCCATCGGCATGCGCTTGATGTCCTCGGCGAGCCCGGCCATCTCGGCGGCGGCCATGGCCTCTTCGGGTGTGTACGGCTCGGTGCCGCAGATGCAGTCCAGGATCGAGCCGGTGAACGGCTGCGCGTGCTGGAGTACGACACCGCACTGACGGCGTACGGCCGACTGGTCGAGGGCCGCCAGGTCCTGACCGTCGTACAGGACGCTGCCCGAGACCGGTTTGTCGAAGCCGATCAGCAGCCGCAGCAGGGTGGACTTGCCGCAGCCGCTGGGGCCGACGATCGCCACGAACTCGCCCGGCCGGATCGCGAAGGACACGTCGTCGAGGACGAGCGGACCGTCGTCGGTGTACCGGAAGGACAGTTTCTTCGCCTCGATGGCGCCGGACAGCGCGGCGGGGCGGGTGCTCGCCACGCGGACCTCGGGCGTCGCGTCGAGGACCGGCTTGATCTCCTCGAACATCGGCAGCGCGGCGACCGCCGAGACGAATGCGCCGGTCAGCTGGGTCACCGAGGTCAGCAGCATGGTCATCGAGGTGGTGAAGGTCAGAAAGGCACCGGCCGACATCGACCCGCGTGCCGGTCCCGCAAGCAGCATGAAGATGATCAGCGAGCTGAGCGGCAGATACACCGCGCCCAGCACCGTGTTGAGGTTCTTGATCCGCCCGACCCGCTGCTGCAGCTCACGGCTGCGCGCGAACTCGCTCGCCCAGGCCGCGTACGCGTAGTTCTCGGCCGCCGCGACCCGCAGCTTGGGCAGGCCCCGCAGCGTCTGGAACGCCTGGTTGTTGAGCTTGTTGCTCAGCACGACGAGGCGGCGCTGCCAGCGCACCTGCCACAGTCCGAGCCCGAGGAACACCGCGGCGATCACGACGAGCATGCCGATCGCGGCCAGCGCCATCGGGACGCTGTACACGAGCAGCAGGACGAGGTTCATCAGGCCGACCGTGCCCGCCTGGACGACGACCGGGCCGATGCCCGCCATCATGCGGCGCATCGAGCTGATGCCCATGGCGGCGCTGGCCAGTTCGCCGGTCGAGCGTGCGGTGAAGAACTTCGTGGGCAGCCTGAGCAGCCGGTCCCACACGGCGGGTTGGAGCGTGGCCTCGATACGCCCCTCCATCCGCAGGATGGTGAGGTTCTGCATCAGCATGAACGCCGCCGACACCACACTGGCGATCATGATCGCCAGGCAGAACTGCACGATCAGGTTCTCCTGGGCCTTCGGCACATAGACCCCGAGCACCTGCCCGGTCGCGATCGGCACCAGCGCGCCCAACGCCACCGTCACAAGACCACTGAGCATGAGATTGCGCAGATCGCCGCCGGTGCCGCGGAGGCTGAACCGCAGCAGACCGAGCGGGCCCAGCCGGCGTTCGGGCAGCGGCCGGTAGAACATGACGGCGCGCGGCTCGAACTCCGCCACGTTGGCCTTCTCGACCGGTGTCTCACGACCGCTCGGGTGCACGGCCACATAGCCGCCGCGCCGCCACAGCAGCGCGACCGGAGCGCCGGACCCGGACCGGTGGCCGACCAGCGGACCGATGTTGTCGCGCCACCAGCGCCCGTCCAGGCGTACGGCCCGGGTGCGGACGCGGGAGGCGAGCGCGATCCGCTCGACGGGGTCGAGCCGGTCGCTCTCCGTGCCGCTCTGCGCGGGGTCCGCGAGCGCGAGCCCTGCCGCGCGGGCGACGAGCTTGCAGGCGGCGTAGGTGGCGTCGGCGTCCGCCGCGGGCCCGGTCGATGACGAGCGCTTGGAGATGGAGGCGATCAGGGTGCGGTCGGCCCGGGCGCGGACCTCCTCACCGGCCTTGATGCCCTCGGCCGTACGGTCCTCATGGGTGCGTTCCAGCTGCTCGATCCAGCGGTCGAGAGTGGCGAGCAGCCGGTACTGCTGGTCGACCATGGCCTGCCACATCGCCGGGTCCACCAGCAGATCGGCCGCGGCCTCGGCGCCGTACACGGACCCGTACTGCACACTGCCCGGCGGCACCTGCATCCACAGGATGTCGTCGTCGGTCAGGGCCGCGCCCCGCTCGGTCGCGAGGGGCGCCTCGAACAGGAGGGCCAGGCCCCGGCCGACACCCAGGGAGAGGGCGTACTCCAGAGGGCTCGTGGCCGGGGGTACGTACACGGGGTTGCCGTACGCGTCGTACGTCCATGTCTCGGTCCCCGGCGGCTGGTACAGCTCGCGCATCTCGATACGGCGCAGTACGCACTCGCGCAGCGGCCTGCCGACCAGGCTGTGCTGCGGTCCAGCGACCGGGCCGAGCAGCAGGGTGCCCGCTTCGAGGCGGCCGAGGTGGTGCCAGTGGCCCTGCTGGACCGCGTCGACCGCGAACAGGTCCATGGCGCCGGAGGCGATGAGCCACAGCACGTGCGGGCCTTCGAGGTCCAGGCGGGTGAGGCCGGAGCCGTCGACCGGAGTGCCCATGCCGCCGAGCGCGGCGAGCACGTAGTCGCCCTCGGCGACGGGCTGTTGATGCTGCTGGTCGGGTACGGATGTCATCTCAGCGCTCCCTGACCAGCTCGGCGTACGCGCCGCCGGCCGCCACCAGGGCGTCATGGCGCCCGCGTTCCACGATCGTGCCGTGCTGGAGGACCACGATCTCGTCGCTGTCGCGCACGGTGCTGAGCCGGTGTGCGATCACCACGCAGGCGCAGCCGCGTTTGCGCAGGTTGTCCATCACGGTCTGCTCGGTCTCCGCGTCCAGGGCGCTGGTCACCTCGTCGAGGACGAGGATGCTGGGCCTGCGCACCAACGCCCGTGCGATCTCCAGGCGTTGGCGCTGGCCGCCGGAGAAGTTGCGGCCGTCCTGCTCGACCTTGCTGTGGATGCCGCCGGGGCGGCGCATGACGACGTCGTACACCGCCGCGTCCTGGAGCGCCGCGACCACGGCGTCGTCCGGGACCGAGGGGTCCCACAGTGCGATGTTGTCGCGGACCGTGCCCTCGAAGAGGAAGACGTCCTGGTCGACGAAGGACACGGAGGCCGCGAGCGCGCCACGGGGGATGTCCTCCAGCCGCTGTCCGTCGATCCGGATCACGCCCTCCCAGGGAGCATAGAGACCCGAAATCAGCCTGGACACGGTCGACTTGCCGCTGCCGGAACCGCCGACGAGCGCCACCTGCTGCCCCGGCCCGACCGTCAGCGAGAAGCCGGACAGCAGCGGCTTGTCGAGCGGGCTGTAGCCGAACGTGATGTTCTCCAGCTCCACATGGCCGTGCAGCCGGCGGGTGCTGTCGCCCGCGCCCGGACGTGAGTAGAGGGGGTCGGCTGCGAAGTTCTCGACGTCCTTCAGGCGGGCCACGTCGGCGGCGAAGTCCTGGATGCGGCCCGCGACGCCGTTGAGGCGGGTGATCGGGGCGGTGAAGCGGGTCACCAGCGCCTGGAACGCCACGAGCAGACCGACGGAGATGTGGCCCTCCACGGCGCGCATTCCGCCGATCCACAGGATCAGCGCGCTGTTGAGCGTCGCCAGCGTCGGCGCGACCACACCCAGCCAGGCGCTCGGCACCCCGAGCCGCTGCTGCTCCTCGAGCGTGGTGGCGTGCTGCCCGGCCCATTTGCGGAAGTAGCCGTCCTCACCGCCGGTCGCCTTCATCGTCTCGATCAACTGAAGCCCGGTGTACGCCGTGTTGGTGAGCCGTGCGCTGTCCGCGCGCAGCTTGGCGGTACGCGTCGCCCGCAGCCGGATCACCACCCGCATCGCCACCAGGTTGAGCAGCGCGACCCCGATGCCCACGGCCGTGAGCTGCGGGTCGTAGGTGTAGAGCAGGACCGCGTACAGCACCACCACGACCGCGTCCACGCCCGCCGCCGCGAGGTCCCGGGCCAGCGTCTCGGCCACCGCGTCGTTCGACTGGAGCCGCTGCACCAGGTCGGCCGGACTGCGCTGGGAGAAGAACGTGACGGGCAGCCGCAGCAGATGCCGCAGGAACTTCGCGCTGCTCAGCGTCGAGGAGATGATGCGCCCGCGCAGCAGGTTCGCCTGCTGCAACCACGTAAGCACGACCGTGAGCAGCACGGTCGTGCCCATCGAGGCGAACAGCACGGTGAGCAGCGAGGTCTGCCCGCCGATCAGGAACATGTCGATGTACGTACGGCTGAGCGCGGGCACCGCCGCCCCGACCGCGACCAGCAGCAGACTCGCCAGCACTGCGGCGGGCATGGTGCCCGAAGTACCACGCAGCCGGGCCGGCATGGCGCCCAGGACACCCGGTTTGCGGCCGCCCTTCTCGAAGTCGGGACCCGGCTCCATGACCAGGACGACACCGGTGAAACTGGTGTCGAAGTCCTCCATGGGGATGAAACGGCGGCCCTTGCCGGGGTCGTTGATGTGCACCCCGCGCCGGCCGAAGCGGCGCCCCATGCCGTCGTAGACGACGTAGTGGTTGAACTCCCAGAAGAGGATCGCCGGGGCGCGGACCTCGGCGAGCGCCGCCGTGTCCATCTGCATGCCCTTGGCGGTGAGGCCGTAACTGCGCGCCGCCTTCAGCAGGTTGCTGGCCCGCGAACCGTCCCGAGAGACACCGCAGGCGATGCGCAGCTCTTCGAGCGGGATGTGCCGCCCGTAGTGGCCGAGCACCATGGCGAGAGAGGCGGCGCCGCACTCCACGGCCTCCATCTGGAGCACGGTGGGCGTGCGGACGGTCTTGCGGCGGCCCTTGGGTACGGTGCGCTTCGGCGGCGCGGCGCGGCGTCGGCCCCGTACGGGCGGCGGCAGTTGGGACTCCGCGGTGCCGGTGCCGGTCTCCTGGGGGGCGGTCACGGCAGCAGCCAATCGATCGGGCGCTCGTCGGCCATCCGGATCGAGCCGGAGGCCATGGTCATGGAGTCGAGCCGGAACGGCGGGCCCTTGTCGGACGACCACTTGTAGCCGGACTTCGTGCCCGACGAACGGTCGAGCCGGACGAGCACGGCCACCGGCCTGCCGTCCTTGGTGAACTGCTCGCCCAGCTGGTTGTCGCCGAGGAAGGCGCTGATCTGCTGCGGCGTCTGGGCGTTCCGGTCGACCTTCTTCACATGGCCGCGCAGCACTCCGTACTCCTGCGTGGGTACCGACTGGACAGTGAGATCCACGGCCGCGTCGTCGGGAATCGTGGCGGCGTTCTCGGCGGGCACGTACACCGTCGCGAACAGCGGGTCCTTGGCGCCTGCGACCTTCTCGACGGAGGCGACGTTCGCGCCGGTCTGGATGATGGCGCCCATCGTGGCGGCGAGGGCGTTGACCCGGCCCGCGGCGACGGTGCGCACGACCGTCTCGCCCTTCGCCGTACGGACCTTCAGTACGGGGGCGTCGGCGGCGAGCCGCTCGCCCTGCTCGGCGAGGACCGCGGTGACCTGGCCGGAGACGGGGCTCTGCAGAACGTAACTGCCCTGCCCGTGCGTGAGGACGGCGGGCGCGGTCACCGTGGAGGCGACGGATCCCGTGACGGCCCAGACGGAGGCGGCGGCCATCACGACGACCGTCACGGACAGCACGAGCCAGCCCTGCGGGCGGGCGAAGCGCACCGGAAGGTCGAGCTCCTCCGGTGACTGGAGCTTGGCGAGGGCCTGTTGGCGGAACTGCACGGGGAACTTTCCCTCACCTGCGGACGACGTGACGTACGGCCACGGCGGACGCCTGCCGTACGGCCGGTTGGTTTACGACATCCGGAAGCCCCGGAACCATGGAGCGGTTCCGGGACTCACGGCACGCTGATGCGATCAGAGACCGGCGACCAGGCTGGTGACCGGGGCCGTGTTCAGGCCGGTCGCGCCCTCGACGGTGCCGACGGCGGTGTCCACGATGCCCGAGACCGGGGCAACGGAGTCCAGCGCGCCGGTGACGGTGCCCAGGGCGTTGACGGACAGGCCGCCGGAGACGGTGTCGAGGTCGGCGTCAGAGATCTCGACGGTCTCGACCTGGGGGGTGGAGTTCATGATGGAACTTCCCTTCCTATTGGTATTCACAAGGGGGGAGCGGCCCCCTCTGGGGGACAGATGGTCGGCCGCGTCCGCAGGCATCAGGCACCCGTTGCCGGGAACCGTGGGGTGACCCTGCGGTGCGATGGATCAAAGCACGCTGCCGCGCCGCGCTTCCAATCAACGGCCCATGTGATCAGGGCGTTTGCGGCCCGAAGAAGCCCAAGCGTGCATGCCTGCGCACGGCTCGGTAGCGACTTCTTCACACGATCCCCGGTGTGATCGCTCCGATGCCCTTGCGGACGTACTGGCGAAACAGACACTCCCGAACCAATGAGGCGGCAGGCGCCGATCCGCTGTGCAGATTCACCACCGGCCGTGACCCGGCTGCGTAATCGGTGTGCAGATTTCCTGAAGCCGGGATTCCGGTTGCCCGCGGGGACGCGCTGTCACTTCGCGGTAGCGGAGGGCGAGTGAACGAGGAAGTTCGGCAAGGGAGTTGAACACCCCACACGCCGCATCCGTACCAGTCGGCATCCAGGCGCCGCCATCAGCTGCCTAGCGGTAGCGCGGACCCCGTCCCCACAGGAGGTCAAGAAGTTGAGTCACAAGCGAACACCAAAGCGCAAGGCCGTAATAGCTGCGGGCAGCGTGGTGGCGCTCGGAGCGGCGGCACTGATACTGCCCAACGCGATGGCGTCGCAGGACGAAGGAACCGACTCCTCCGCCGCCCCCAAGACGGTCAATGCCGCGCAGGCGTCCGACTTGTCCTCGCAGCTGGAGTCGCTGCTCGGTGAGGCGTTCGCCGGCTCGTACTACGACAAGGACCAGCAGCAGCTGATCATCAACGTCGTGGGCGACAACAACAACGTCATCGTCGGGGCCGAGCAGGCAGGCGCGGTCGTACGCGAAGTCGACAACAGCATGTCCGAACTCAAGGCCGCCGAGCAGACCCTGAAGTCCGAGGCCACCGTCCCCGGTACGGCCTGGTCCGTCGACCCGAGGACCAACAAGATCCAGGTCACCGCCGACAGCACGGTCACGGGCTCGAACTGGGACCAGGTGGAGTCGACGGTCAAGTCGCTCGGCTCGGACATGGCGTCCGTCAAGAGGTCCGCCGGTGAGTTCAAGACGTTCGCCGCGGGCGGCGACGCCATCTTCGGTGGCGGCTCGCGTTGCTCGCTCGGCTTCAACGTCACCAACTCCGAGGGCAACCCCGCGTTCCTGACCGCAGGTCACTGTGCTGTCGCGGCCGCCGAGTGGTCGGAGGAGGAGGGCGGTGCGCCGATCGGCACGGTCGACGCTCAGACGGCCACGTTCCCCGGTGAGGGCGACTTCGGGCTCGTCAACTACGACGACCCGGCCACCGAGGCGCCCAGCACGGTGAACCTCGGCGGCGAGCAGGTCGACATCGCGCAGGCCGCCGAGGCCGAGGTCGGTATGCCGGTCACCCGGATGGGCAGCACCACCGGCCAGGACTCCGGCACGGTCACCGCCCTCAACGCCACCGTGAACTACGCGGAGGGCACGGTCACCGGTCTGATCCAGACCGACGTCTGCGCCGAGCCCGGCGACAGCGGCGGCTCGCTCTTCTCGGGTACCAACGCGATCGGCCTCACCTCCGGCGGCAGCGGCGACTGCACCGTCGGCGGCGAGACCTTCTTCCAGCCGGTCACCACCGCCCTCGAGGCGGTCGGCGCGACGATCGGCGACGGCGGAGCCGCCGGTGCTGGTGGCGAAGAGGCCGGTGCTGGTGAGGAAGCGGGCGCTGGTGAAGAGGCCGGCATGGGTGAAGAAGCCGGTACCGGTGAAGAAGCGGACGCCGACGAAGAAACCGGTCTGATCGAGGGCCTGACAGGCTGACGCACCACAGATTCCGGCCGTACGCTCACAGCGGCCGTGGCGGGGCGGTCCGGCTCTCCGGCGGGAGAGCCGGCCCGCCCCGCGTTGCGTGTGCGGTACCGCGCCCGCTTGAGGGGCCGCAGGCCCCGATAGGGGCGCGGGGCTGTGTCGATTTGCGGCTCCGCCGCGTGGGCGCGACCAGCCCCCACCGACCCGCAGGTTAATCACCGGTCCCCAGCGGAGCGCCAACGCGGAGCGTTGTCGCCCGGAGCAACAGCAGCGCCACGTCGTCGACCCGCTCCCGCTCCGTCCCGCTGTGCCGTACGAGCGCGTCGGCCAGCTCCTGAAGCGGCTGGTCGCCGATCTCGGTGAGCCGCCCCGCGAGCCCGGCCAGCGCGTCCTCGATGTCGACACCGGGGGACTCGACCAACCCGTCGGTGTAGAGGGCGAGTACGGACCCGGGGGCTAGCGACACCCGAGTCGTCGGATATGTGGCCGCCGCGTCGATCCCCAGCAGCGGACCGCCGGCCAGATCGAGCACCCGAACCTGCCCGTCGGGCCTTCGCAGCAGGGGCGGCGGATGTCCGGCCCGGGCCATCACGGCCTGGCCCTGTGCGGGGTCCAGACGCAGATAGATGCAGCTGACGAAGAGATCGCTGCCCAGGTCGATCAGTAGCCGGTTGGTGCTCCTCATGACCTCCTCGGGCGGCTTGCCGACGGTCGTGTACGCGCGTACGGCGGTACGGATCTGTCCCATCAGCCCGGCGGCGGTGACGTTGTGACCCTGTACGTCGCCGATCACCGCGACGGCTCCGCCGGGCGTCGGCACCAGGTCGTAGAAGTCGCCACCGATCTCCATGTCCCGGGTGGCGGGCAGATAGCGGGCGGCGGCCTCGACGCCGGGGAGCGAGGGCAGCGAGTGCGGCAGCAGGGCCGCCTGCAGGCCGTGCGCCAGCTGGTGCTTCACGTCGTACAGCCGCGCCCGCTCCAGCGCCTGCGCGATCAGCCCGCTGAGGCTGGTCAGCACGGCACGTTCGTCGGCGGGGAAGGGATGCGGGTCGGCGTACGCGAGGACACAGGTGCCCACCGGCCGGCCGGACGCGATCAGCGGCAGAAACGCCCAGGCCTTCATGTCGCCGGCCGCCGCGGGCAGCCCCGGATAGAGGCGGTCCAGCTGCCGGCGGGACTCGAAGAAGGCGGGCACACCGCTGGTCAGCGTGTGAGTCCCGGGGGTCTGCGCGGTGAGCGGCATCCCGTCGAACCGCTCCACGGCATGCGGGTCCGGATAACCGCGGTGCCCGAGCACATGCAGCCGGCCGCCCTGCGAGCCGAGCAGGACCAGCGCCTGGCTGCCGACGGCGGGCGCGATCTCGTCCGCGACCAGCTGCACCACATCCTGGACGCCGACCGCCTGGGTGAGCGCGCCGGTCAGGTTCAGGACGTGCGAGATGGTGACGAGACGCGAGCCACCGCCCTCGGCACCGTCCTCGGGCCGCTGCTCGGTGCGGTCGGCCCCCTCCGCCGCCCGCGCCCGGGAGATCCGCAGACTCAGCCCGTTCGTACTGGGATACAGCCGGAACGACAGCCGGTCGGCCGGTGGGCGCAGCGCCACGAACGACGTCACCTGCTGGCCGAACAGCGCGGCACGGTAGCGGTCCTCGAAGACCGGGTCGTTCAGCCATGGCAGGCACGCCCACAGATGCGAGCCCAGCAGAGCGCTGACCGGCAGGCCGAGCAACTCGCCCGCCGCCGCGTTGGCAAAGCTGATCCGGCCGTGCAGATCGAGCGCGCACAGCCCGTACGGCAGCCGCGCCACCATCCGCACGGCCTCCACCGCGCCGAGCGTCCCCGTCACGGTCGCCGCCGACGCGGGGGCGAGCAGATCCGGCTCGGGGCGTACCGGGTGGCCCTCCTCGGCGGCCCGCTCAAGGCGCAGCGCGAGCCGGCCGCAGGCGGCGATGAGATGGTCCCGCTCCCGGTCGGACAGCTCCGCCGGACGCGTACCCGGCCAGGTCACGAAGATCGCCCCGTACACGGCACGCTCGGTCGCCACCGGCACCGAGGCCAGCGCGAAGGGATAAGGCAGGACCACGGCGATCCGCGGATAGTCGCGGGCCATGTCCTCCTCGCCGCCGACCCAGACGAGCCGGCGGTCGCGCGCCGCCTTCGCCACCGGGACCGGCGCGCTCAGCCCCACCCGCTCCCAGGGCGCCGCGAAGGCCCGCGGCAGACCGGCCATCACAGCCATCTCCAGGACCTGCTCGCCCGGGGTCAGCAGATAGACGGCGCCGGAGTGGGCGCCGACATCGTCCATGATCGCGGCCAGCGTCAGCGACAGCAGCGGCCGGCCCACCGGTGCCGCCGGGCGCTCCGACTGCCGTCCGGACGTCTGGTCGGACACGCCGACCACCTCCTCCCACGGCAGCTGCGAAGCAGCCCCAGGCGTCAAGGCTCCTCCTTGCACGCGGTTCCCGCATAGGGAGTACCCAGGGTGACGACCGGTCCACATACCGCCGCATACCACTGCCTGATCCGGGCCCGGGATCCCCAAGCAGTCGCAGGGGCTGCGCAAGCGTCCAGGACGCGCTGTAATTGCGGACGTGGTCAGTGAGGGCGGCGCCGGACGCAGAAGGAGAAAGCTGCGTGCCGAACTTGCCCTCAAAACCCTCCAGGCGGAGCCCGGCTCCCACGAGCGGCTACGCAGCGTCATCGAGCTGGCTCTCGTCTTCAGCGGCGCGGTCGTCGCCGCCGTGTACGCGCCGGAGGAGAACGACAACCGGCTGGCCCTCGTCGAGTCGGCGGGCGTACCGCGGATCCTGTACGGGCTGCGCGACAGCTATCCGCTCGCCGACGGCTCGCCCGCGGTGGACGCGTACCGCCTCGGACAGCCGCAGTGGCTCGGCCCCGAGGAACTCGCCGTGGGCCCCGACACCCGGCGGACGTCCATGGGGGACTTCTGGCTGGCCGCCGTGCCGCTGCCTCCGGCTCCGCGCGACGGCGGCTGTCTGCTCGCCGTGAGCGACAGCCCCGGCGGCTTCGACATCGAGGACCGGCAGTGCCTCCGGCTGCTGGCCGAGGCCATGGTCTGCCCGGAGTCGGCCCGGCCCCCGCCGCAGAACGCCGAGGACGACTTGCCCCACAGCTCGTTCAGCCTGGCCATGGACACCGGGCGCGTCGAGGTCGACGACGAGACGCTGGAGCTGTTCGGCATAGGCCGCGAGGACTTCGACGGCAAGGTCGAGACGCTGCTGGGCATGACCGTGCCGGAGGACCTGCCCTCGCTGATGTCCGTGGTGGAGGCGGACCACATGTCCACCGGCGACCGCGAGCTGGAGTTCCGTATCCGCCGGCCCTCCGGCGAGCAGAAGTGGCTCAGGCTGCGCGGACGGCTGCTGATCGCCGGTGACGGGGGCCCGGACCGGCTCGTGGGCACCGTCGCTGACGCCTCCAAACTGCGGTCCGGCGTCAACGAGGTGGCCCGCGTCCAGCGCCTCGCCGCCGCCCTCGCCACCGCGGGCACCGTCCGCGACGTCAGCCAGGCCGTCGTCACCGCCCTGCGCCAGCCCCTGCTGGCCGACCGGATCGCGCTGGCCGAACTGGAGGGCGACCGGCTCGTCGTCACCGTCCTCGACCCGCCCGAACCGGAGGCCTGGCCCGCGCTGTGGCGCACCGAATGGCGCTCGGAGTGGCCCGACGCGCCCATACGCACCATGCCGACCCTGGCCGCCGCCCTGCGCGAGGGCCGCGCCGCGATCTGGCCCGCCGGGACACCGCTGGAACCCGCGCTCGCCGACGTCGGGCCCGGTGGCCTCGCCGTCCTGCCGCTGCCGGCCGGCGGACGCATGGCCGGGGCCTGCCTGATCGGCTGGGACACCCCGCACGACTTCGGCCCCGACGAGCGCGCCCTGCTCACCGCCTCCGCCGGGCTCGCCGGCCAGGCCCTGATGCGCGCCCACGCCTTCGACGCCGAACACGAACTGGTCGGCACCCTCCAGCGCACCCTGCTCCCGCGCCGACTGCCCACCCTGCCCGGCGCGGTCGCCGTCGCCCGCTACCTGCCCACCACCGCGGGCCTGGAGGTCGGCGGTGACTGGTACGACGTGATCCCGCTGCCCGACAACCATGTCGCCCTCGTCATCGGCGACGTCCAGGGGCACAACGCCGGAGCCGCGACCCTCATGGGCCAGATGCGCACCGCCCTGCGCGCGTACTCCGTCGAAGGGCACCCCCCGGACGTGGTGGTCTCGCACGCCAACCGGCTGCTCGTGGACATGGAGACCGACCTCTTCGCCACCTGCGCCTACGTCGACGTCGACATGGAGGAGGGCATGGCCTGGTGCGTACGGGCCGGACATCTGCCCCCGCTCCTTCGCCATCCCGACGGCAGCACCGAGATCGTGGTCACGGAGGGCGGACCCCCGCTCGGCGTCGTCACCCAGGCCGACTTCCCGATGACCGGGATACCGCTGCGCCCCGGCGCGCTGCTGGCACTGACCACGGACGGTCTCGTCGAGTCCGCCGAACTCGACCTCGAGGACGGCCTGCGCCGCATGGCCGACCAGATGACCGCCTCCGACCCCGCCCACCTCGGGCTCGTGGCCGACGCCCTGCTCACCTACGCCAACCGCAGCGACGACGTCGCCCTGCTGCTCATGCGCTACGACGGCATGGCGCTGCGCCCCGAGCGCGAAAGCTGGACGGTGTGGCGCGTACCCCAGGCCGTCGGCCACGCCCGCCGCTTCACCAAGCGCACCCTGCGCGCCTGGGGCGTGACCGAGCAGACCGACGCCATCCTCCTGGTCGTCTCCGAACTCGTCACCAACGCCCTCGTCCACACCGACGGCCAGGTCCGTCTCGATCTCACCCTCATCAACAACCGTTTCCGCGTCGCGGTCGCCGACATCTCGCCCCGTACGCCCATCAAGCCCACCAGCATCGGCTGGGAGGCAACCGGCGGCCGGGGCATCCTCCTGGTCGAGGCCCTGTCGGCGGCCTGGGGAACAGTCCCGGTCAGCGGCGGCAAACAGGTCTGGAGCGAGATCGCCCTGGACTGAGCCGTACGCCCCCTGACCGGCCTACGCTTTGAGATGTGCTCCGCCTCCTGCTGATGTCCGACACCCACCTCCCCAAGCGCGCCAAGGAACTCCCGGCCCCGCTCTTCGCCGAACTCCCGCGCGCCGACGTCGTGATCCACGCAGGCGACTGGGTGGACGCCGCCACCCTCGACCTCCTGGAAAGCCGGTCGCAGCGGCTGATCGGCGTGTACGGCAACAACGACGGCCCCGAACTCAGGGCTCGCCTGCCCGAAGTGGCCCGCGCCGACTTGGACGGCCTGCGCCTCGGCGTCGTCCACGAGACCGGCGCCGCCGCCGGCCGCGAACGCCGCTGCGCCGCCCGCTTCCCAGACCTCGACGTCCTCGTCTTCGGCCACAGCCACATCCCCTGGGACACCACGGCACCGACCGGCCTGCGCCTGCTCAACCCCGGCTCACCCACCGACCGCCGCCGCCAGCCCCACTGCACGTACATGACCGCGCTCGTGGACGGCGGCCGACTGACGGACGTACGCCTGCACCGGCTGCCGCCCCGCAATCCGGCAGACGGCGCGCTTACCGCCGACTTCCGCGACGACGCCTGAGCCGCTCAGGACGGCGAGGACCACGGAGACGGCCGCCGCGGCGTACCGGTCGCGGGCCACCACGACCGCCACCGGATCGCCCGCGTAGCGCACCTCGTCGACAGCGATCCCATCCCCTCCGCGAGATCACCGCCGCTGAACGCAGCGATCACACCCGGCCACTCAAGGGCGGGCGAGACGTCGATCCGGTCGACACGGGCGTACGTCACTCTATGACCGCGTCGCGAGGGCGGCGAGTGCTGCGGCAGGCCTTGTTGAGCGTTAATCCGTTGCTGTCGCCTATGGCCGCCTGCTGGACTACGGGGGACGAGCCGTCCGAAAGATCAAGGAGCAGCGATGCGAGCAGCGTTTATGTCCCCCCAGGAAGGAATCCCCCTCACTCCAAAGGACATGACGCCAGTTGTACTCGCTGAACTTGGGAATCCTCGCCCATGTAGACGCCGGTAAGACAAGCCTGACCGAGCGGCTCCTGCACACCGTCGGGGTCATCGACGAGATCGGCAGCGTCGACGACGGCAGTACGCAGACAGACTCCCTCGCGCTGGAGCGGCAGCGCGGCATCACGATCAAGTCCGCCGTCGTCTCCTTCGCGATCGACGACGTGACGGTCAACCTGATCGACACCCCTGGCCACCCCGACTTCATCGCCGAGGTCGAGCGGGTACTGAGCGTGCTCGACGGCGCGGTCCTGGTGATCTCGGCCGTGGAGGGAGTACAGGCGCAGACCCGTGTCCTCATGCGGACGCTGCAACGCCTGCGCATTCCGACCCTGATCTTCGTGAACAAGATCGACCGCGCCGGAGCGCGTTACACAGACCTGCTGGAGAGCATCTCCACGCGGCTCAACCCGGCGATCGTCCCGATGGGCGAGGTCGGCGAACTGGGCACCCGGGGCGCCCACTTCACCCCGCACGACGGCTTCCCGGCACGCCTGCTCGAACTGCTCGCCGAGCACGACGACGCGCTGCTGGCCGCGTACGTCGACGACGAGAGATCCGTCTCGCAGGACCGGCTGCGCACCGAACTCGCCGCGCAGACCGGGCAGTCACTGGTGCACCCGGTGTTCTTCGGCTCAGCCGTCACGGGCGCGGGGGTCGATGAACTCATCGGCGGGATCCGGGAGTTGCTGCCCTCGGCCGAGGGGGACGCGGACGGTCCGGTCTCGGG
Source organism: Streptomyces flaveus (assembly GCF_014647675.1). Classification (GTDB taxonomy): domain Bacteria; phylum Actinomycetota; class Actinomycetes; order Streptomycetales; family Streptomycetaceae; genus Streptomyces; species Streptomyces flaveus. The sequence goes on from NZ_BMPQ01000004.1 coordinate 23,571, forward strand.
CACCGTCTTCAAGGTCGAGCGCGGACCGGCGGGGGAGAAGATCGCGTACGCGCGGATGTTCTCGGGCACGCTGCGCACCCGCGACCGCGTGACCTTCGGCGACGGCGAGGACGGGAAGGTCACCGGCATCACCGTCTTCGACCGGGGCTCGGACCTGCGGGGCGATCAGGTGCCCGCGGGTCGGATCGGCAGGCTCTGGGGGCTGACCGGCATCCGTATCGGCGACACCCTGGGCGTACCGCGGAAAGGGACGGACGAGCACTACTTCGCACCACCGACCCTGGAAACCGTCGTCGTGCCCCGCGACAAGACCGACAAGGGCGCCCTGCATCTCGCGCTCACCCAACTCGCCGAGCAGGACCCGCTGATCAATCTGCGGCAGGACGAGATCCGGCAGGAGACCTCGGTGTCCCTGTACGGGGAGGTGCAGAAGGAGGTCATCCAGGCCACGCTGGCCGACGAGTTCGGCCTCGACGTCGGTTTCCGTGAGACGACGCCCCTGTGCATCGAGCGGCCGGTCGGAACCGGTGCGGCCGTGGAGTTCAACGGCAAGGAACCGAACCCGTTTCTCGCGACCGTCGGACTACGCGTCGATCCGGCGCCGGTCGGCTCCGGCGTGGAATTCCGGCTGGAGGTCGAGCTGGGGTCGATGCCGTACGCCTTCTTCAAGGCCGTCGAGGACACCGTGCGGGAGACGCTCGGCCAGGGACCGCACGGCTGGCAGGTCACCGACTGCACGGTCACCATGACGCACTCCGGTTATTCACCGCGGCAGAGCCATGCGCACCAGGGCTTCGACAAGAGCATGTCGAGCACGGGCGCGGACTTCCGCGGACTGACGCCGCTCGTGCTGATGGACGCGTTGCGGCAGGCGGGCACCCTGGTGCACGAGCCGATGCACGCCTTCCGCCTCGAGGCCCCGGCGGACACGCTGGGCGCGGTGCTGCCCGTCCTGGCGAAGCTGCGCGCCGTACCGCAGACGACTCAGGCGCGGGGCACGGCGTCCGTCCTCGAGGGCCGGATCCCGGCAGCCCAGGTGCACCGACTGGAGCAGCAGCTCCCGGCGTTGACCCGCGGCGAGGGTGAGCTGGAGACCGCCTTCGACCACTACGCACCGGTCGCCCGAGGCATGGCCCCCGAGCGTGAGCGGACCGATCACAACCCCCTGGACCGGAAGGAGTACCTACTCAACGTGACGCGACGTGTCGGCGGGTGAACGCGAACTGCCCTTGAGGGAAAGGTCACTTACTCCCGAGTAAATTGGGTACTTACTCTGGAGTCAGAGGTGTTGACGGGCCGCTGAAGCATTGCGAATGTAATGTGCATGTCAAAGATGACGGACATGTTCCGATTGCGTATGCCTGTGCTCGGTGCGTTCCTGCTGCTCACCGGCCTGCTGACCACGGCGGGTGCCCAGCGCGCCACCGCTCTCCCCGGCGACCTCTGGTTCGACGGACCCGCCGCGGCCACCCTCACGGTCAAGAACGGCCAGTTCACCGACGGCCTCGGCCGCGAGGTGGTGCTCCGCGGCTACAACGTCTCCGGCGAGACGAAACTGGCGGAGAACAACGGCCTGCCCTTCGCCTCGGTCGCCGACGCCAAGAAGTCCGCGACCGCGCTCCGGGCACTGGGCGGCGGCAACTCGGTCCGCTTCCTGCTCTCCTGGGCGTACGCGGAGCCGGTGCGCGGCCAGGCGGACACCAAGTACCTCGCCGCCGCGACCGACCAGATGCGCGCCTTCCTCGACGCCGGAATCCGCGTGTACCCGGACTTCCACCAGGACCTCTACTCGCGCCACCTCTTCGACCCGGACAGCTGGTACACCGGCGACGGCGCCCCCAAGTGGGCCGTGGACGCGGGCAATTACCCGGACGAGTACTGCGGGATCTGTCCCTTCTGGGGTCAGAACATCACTCAGAACGCGGCCGTGACGCAGGCGACCCACGACTTCTGGCACAACAAGCACGGCCTCCAGGAGGCCTTCCTCACCACCGCCCAGAAGACCATGGCGTACGTCGAACAGAACCTGACCGACGCCCAGTTCGCGGGCGTCATCGGCTTCGACCCGTACAACGAACCGCACCCGGGCACGCTGGACTCCGGGCAGACCAGCCGGACGTGGGAGAAGGACGTGCTGTGGCCGTTCTACGAGAAGTTCCGCGCCCGGATGGACGCGGCCGGCTGGCAGGACAAGCCCGCCTTCGTGGAGCCGAACCTCTTCTGGAACGCCAACCTCGACTTCCAGAAGCAGGAGGGCGGTCTCCTCGACGCGGGCAAGATCGGCCCGGACTACGTCTTCAACACGCACTTCTACGATCAGAAGGCGATCTCGGGCATCTTCATGCCGGGCAAGGCGGGCGACGGTCAGTACTCCACCGACTTCGGGGTGGTGCGTGACCGTGCCGCCGCGGCCGGCACGGCGGGGATCATCAGCGAGTTCGGCCATCCGCTGGCGGGCGGCGTGTCCGACAAGGCCCCGACCGTCCTCAAGGGGATGTACCAGGCCCTCGACTCCCGTCTGCCGGGCGCCAGTTGGTGGTCCAAGCCCACCGACTCCGGGCCGGTCCTCTCGGGTTCGCAGTGGCAGTGGGACATCTACAACGGCCGCCACAAGGAGCTGATGAACGGCAACCCCGACAAGGTGCTCACCCACGGCGACGCCTGGAACGACGAGGACCTGTCCGCCGTACGCCTCGACGACTCCGGAAAGGCCGTACTGCGCCAGGACGCCCGGCTCCTCGACCGCGTCTACCCGACCGCCACCGCGGGCAGCACCGTCGCGTTCACCTACGAGGACCGCTCCCGCGACGGCTCCACGACCCTGACCTGGAACCCGGTGCCGAACTCGCTCCCGCGCGTGAAGGAGCTCGTGGGCTCGGGCCAGTACGCCCTCCACATGTGGCGCTCCGACGGCAGCTCGGCCCCCACCGAACTGCACCTGCCCGCGTCCTTCCCGACCTCGTCCACCACGGTGGTCTCGGACCTCGGTACGACGACGGCTCCGCCCTCGTACACGAAGACCACCCCGATCGCGGTCGCGGACGAGCCGGGCGGCACGGGCAGCCGTCGACTGCTCCTGACCGCACCCGGCTCGGGCACGCACTACGCCCTGGTCACCAATGGCGCGAAGGCTCCGTCCGCGGAGCTGCTGAGCGCCGCGCGGACGGAGCTGGCCAACTGGGCTGCTGCGAAGGCCGGTTAAACGGATTTGCCGAGGTGCGGTGCGCCCCCGCGCCCCTGAAGGAGGCCGCAGGCCTTCCTTCAGGGGCGCGGGGCTGTATCAAATGTGCGGCTCCGCCGCGTGGGCGCGACCAGCCCCCACCGGCCCGCAGCCGAATCACGAACCCCGCGCGGAGCGCTTACGCGGACGGGCCCGCCCAGTCCGCCGGCACCTTCGCCAGGCGTACGCGCTGAGGGTGGTCGCCGACCTCCACCGACGCCGTCTTCTGCCCCGTGGCGAAGTCGATGGCGGTGACCCGGTCGGAGCCGCTCTCGGAGATGACGCAGGACTTGCCGTCACCGCTGACGGTGGCCCAGTAGGGCTTCGAGGCGGTGACGAGCGGGCCCTCCTGGAGGGTGGAGCGGTTGACGACGGTCGCGTAGTCGTCCATCGTCCCGGCGATGCACAGCTTGTCGCCCTTGGGGCTCATCGACATGCCGTGGTGGCGCGAGTCGTTGACCCAGGTCGTACGGTCCTCGCTGGTCGCCGGGTTCTTGGGCAGCGTCTTCACCCGGGTGATCTTGTCGGTGGCGACGTCGTACTCGGCGAAGCCGTTGAAGAACGAGACCTGGAAGTAGAGCTTCGACTCGTCCGGGGTGAAGGCGACGGGACGTACGGCGTCGGACAGGTCCTTGCGGCCGAAGGTGTCGAGCCGCTCGCGCATGTCGATGACCTTGACCTGCTCGTACGTGTTCGCATCGACGACCGTGATCTTGCGGTCGCCCTTCGTCCAGTCCAGCCACGAGTCGTCGAGGCCGGTGTTCACGTCCCCGATCGACATGTTCCACAAGTACTTGCCGTCCGCGGAGAAGACGTTCTCGTGCGGCTTGTCGCCGGTCTTGAACGAGCCGAGCTGCTTGCCGGTGGCGATGTCGAGGACGTGCACGGTGTTGGAGATCGAGGCCGACACGGCGACGCGCTTGCCGTCGGGGGAGACCGCCATGTGGTCGGAGCGGTAACCGGACACGGGGAAGCGCCAGTTGATCTTCCCGGTGGCGAGGTCGATCGAGACGACATCGGCGAAGCTGGGCCGCGAGACCACCATGGCCGAGCCGTCCGGCGTGGAGTACATGTCGTCGACGTACTGGTCGTGGCCCTCGCCGACGCCGTTGCGGATGGCGGTGAAGTAGATCCACTTGATCGGGTCGGCGTTGATCTCCGCGAGCCGCTCCTCCTTGTCCGGAATGACGTTGATCCGGCCGATCTTCGCGAGGTCGCCGCCGGACTTGATGACGTCGGCGGTGCCGTCCCAGTTGTTGCCGACGAACATCACCTCGCGCAGGTCGGTGGCGGCTTTCCTGGTGTTGTCGGAGGCGTCCTGAGTGTCGGCCGTGGCCGCCGCCGACCCGGCGACGGTCAGGGCGAGGGCGGCTGCGAGGGAGCCGACGTGCCGGGCTTTGAAGGCGGTCATGACTACTCCTGATTGTTTGGCGCATGACAAGGGGTACGGGAGGGGAATCTGAAGACGCGGGCGTTCAGAGTTACTTACTGGAAAGTAAGGAGTCGAAGCCGCTCTACACAAGACGTCGAAGGCGACAAAATTGGTCACCTGAGTGACAACTGAGATCTGGGAGGCCCCAGTGGCGGGCAAGCTCAAAGCGCCGACCGGCCGCTATGGCGGCAAATCCGCTCAGGAGCGGCAGGCCGAGCGACGCCGACGGTTTCTGGACGCCGGGTTACAGCTCTTCGGCGACAGCCCCGGCTACCGCGCCACGACCGTCGCAGCCCTGAGCGAGGCCGCCGGGCTGTCGACCCGTCAGTTCTACGAGGAGTTCCGCAACCTGGAGGACGTACTGGCCGCCCTCCACCTCCAGGTCAACGACTGGGCCGAGGAAGCCGCCCTGTCCGCACTCGCCGAGGCGGACGGCCGGCCCGTCGATGAGCGCACCACCGCGGCCTTCCGCGCCTACGCCGCCAATGTCACCGGCGATCCGCGGCGCCTGCGTATCGCCTTCGTCGAGATCATCGGCGTCAGCCCCCGCCTGGAACGCCAGCGGCTGGCCCGCCGCTCCCGCTGGATCGACTTCATCTGCGGCGAGGCCGATGCCGCCGCCGATCGCGGCGAGGCGGCTCCCCGCGACTACCGCGTCGCCGCCGCGGCCTTCATCGGCAGCGTCAACGGACTGCTGCACGACTGGAGTTCGGGCTGGGTGGACGCGACGCTCGACGAGGTCGTCGACGAACTCGTGCAGCTGCTTCTGGGAGTTCTGCGGCCGGTGTGGTGGCGGGTGGAGAGAACGTAAGTCCCGCTCCGGGGGCGGATGTCGCCCTGTCCTGGCGAGCGGAGACGGCCCGGGTCGGACGGGAGGTGACCCGGGCCTCGGGTACGTCGCTTCCTAACCCTCGTCGTCCCATTCCTGGAGCAGCGTCTGGTCGACGATCTTGCCGTTCCGCAGCTCCACCATCGAGCTGGCGAGGACCTTGACGCCGTCGGGGTACTGGCACGACTCCGTGTACGCGAGGTGGTCGCCCTGGACGACGCACTGTTCCACCTTGTGGGTCATGTCGCGGCTGTAGACGTCGTTGAGCATCTCGCTGATCTGGTCGCGGCCGTGCATGACCTTCGGGTGGCTGGGCTGGGTGTTGCGGTCGACGACGCGGAGCTCGGCGTTGTCGTCGTACAGCGCGAGGAGTGCCTCCGCGTTCTGGCCTTCGATGGCCCGGCGCAGAGTTTCGGTGTCGAAGCCGGGGGCTGCGGCTGTGCCCATGAGGAACCTCCTGGTGGACCTTCTTCGAAGGCCGGGCCCGGCGGGGAACGGGCCGCGAACGGCCTCTCCCCTCGAGGCTCCTCCCGCTTCCGGGCCTCAGCAAGCGCAGCCGTAAGTCTTCCGTCAGCTCTTGATCGGTGTTGTGGGGGCTTCGGTCGGTTTGAATGAGGGCGAGATGTTCTGAGCTTGTGGAAGGCAGGGTGAGGCACGTGCGCAGGGTGTTGAGTAGGCCGGTGATCGCGGGTTTCGTGGTGATGGCCGTCGTGGCGGTCGGCGCGGGGCTGTACTGGTTCCAGCCGTGGAAGCTGTGGCAGGACGAGACCGTGCAGGAGTCCCTGCCCGCTGCTGCCGCCACACAGGCCCCCTCCGCACCGGACCCCGCGGCCGAACCCTCGAAGGCCGCCTCCACGCCACCGGAACCGGCCGGACCCCGGACGCTGGCGCGTGGCGACCTGATCAGCCACGAGCACACGACGTCCGGTACGGCGACGGTGCTGCGGCTGGCCGACGGTTCCCACGTACTGCGGCTGGAGAACCTCGACACCAGCAACGGCCCGGATCTGCGGGTGTGGTTGACCGACGCGCCGGTCAAGGAGGGGAGGGCCGGCTGGGGTGTCTTCGACGACGGGAAGTACGTCAGCCTCGGCAAGCTCAAGGGGAACAAGGGCGACCAGAACTACGTCCTGCCCGCCGACACCGACCCGGCCGCGTACACGAGCGTGAGCATCTGGTGCGACCGCTTCAACGTCTCGTTCGGCGCGGCGGAACTGGCCCGTGCGTAGGCGCTCCGCTGGGGGTGCGGTGATTCGGCTGCGGGTCGGTGGGGGCTGGTCGCGCCCACGCGGCGGAGCCGCAAATAGACACAGCCCCGCGCCCCTGAGCGGGCTGGGGTGCGTTCGAAGCTGCGGGTTCGTCGTGGCTGGTCGCGCAGTTCCCCGCGCCCCTGAAGAGGCGCGGTACCGCACCGGACTTCGCCAAGGCCGGACTGAATCCACAAGCGGACAAACTTATGACTTGTGTCACAATAGGTCTAGGGTGTAACCACTTGGAGGCTCACCCTGGCGGCGAGCCGAGGAGCGGTGCGCTGCGGGGACGCCTTCAGGCGAGGAAGTGATCCCGTTGTCCGTCGTCTGGGACGACATCGGCGGACTTGTCGATGCCCACGAGCGCTTCATGGCCGGTGTACGGGTCGACTCGGACGTCCGGAGTCCGGTACTCGACTCCTGGAAGCGGAGCCGGTCCGCGGGGGTGGAGCCGCACCGCCTCGTGGTCCCGTACGCGCCGGGGCTGGCGCTGGACGAACGGTTCCTGCGCGCGGCCGACCCGGTGCTGAAGGGTCTGAGCGTGGCGCTCACCCAGGTCAGCATGACGGTCGCCCTTTGTGATGCGCAGGCCCGCATGGTCCTGCGCCTCGGCGGTGACCGGCGCTTGCGTGAACGCCTCGACGAGGTGAGCTTCGCTCCTGGTTTCGACGCCTCCGAGCAGACCGCGGGCACCAACGGCGTCGGCACCGCGCTGGCGGAACGGAGCCCCTGCTACGTGATGGGCCGTGAGCACTTCGCCGACTGCCTCCAGCCGTTCGCCTGCGCGGGCGCGCCCGTCCGGGACCCGCTCAGCGGACGCATCGAGGCCGTCCTCGACATCACCTGCCTGCGCGACAACGGTGACCCCGCCATGGTGCGGCTGGTTCGGGAAGCCGCCCGCGACATAGAGACACGACTGCTGGAGCAGGCCACGGCACGGGAGCGGGCGCTGCTCGCCGCGTACCGGCGGGCCTCCCACGACACGAGCGGCGCCGGCGGCTGGCTCGGGCGGCCCGGGCACGCGCCTTCGAGGCACGGGAGCGCGGACGACGGCGGCCACCTCCGCCCGATCGACCTGGCCGTGCTGAGGGAGAGGGCCGAGGAACTCATCGCCTCGCCGAACCGCACCCTCGACGAGGTGCCCCTGTCCGGCGGGCGGATCGCCACCCTGCTGCGTCGCCAGGTCAGGGGAGCGGCGGGGGAGACGGGCGTGGTCGTCGAGGCCCGCCTTCTCGGCGGCCCCCGGCTGCGTCATCCCGCACTCGAGGCACAGGCCACGCCGGCCGGCTCGACTCCGGTGAACGCCCCGGCCGTGCCCGTCGCCTCGGCTTCCCAGGTGTGGCGTCCTGCCGGAACGCCCCTGGTCGGCGTACGTACCGCCGTCCCGCAGACGCCTGTCACGGCCGGGCCGGCACCCCACGGCCGGGCCGGAACGGACGGCAACGGCAACGGAGCCGGAGCCGACGGCTGGCCGCTGCTCGTCGGCGAGCCCGGCGTCGGCCGGCTGGCCGTACTCGCCCGCAGGCGGCTGGAGTTGCTGCACGACGCCGGCGTCCGGATCGGCACCACCCTGGACGTCACCCGCACCGCGGAGGAACTGGCGGAGGTGACCGTTCCCCGGTTCGCCGACGTCACCGCCGTAGACCTGCCGGAATGCGTACTGCGCGGCGAGGAGCCGGAACCGATCGGCGGGGACAGCGCGTTGCACCGGATCGCGATGGGCGCCGTTCATGAGGAGTCCCATCTGTACGGCGTCGGCGATGCGGTCCGGTACGTCCCCTCCACGCCGCAGGCGCGCTGCCTGGAGAGCGGGCAGCCCGTACTCGAACCCGTACTGGCCGAGGCCGACGGCTGGATCGCCCAGGACCCGCCACGGCTCGAACGGGTGCTGGAGGCGGGCATCCACTCCCTGATCACCGTGCCGCTGCGGGCCCGCGGCGCCACCCTCGGCGTGGTCAGCTTCTACCGCTCCGAGAAGCCCAGCCCCTTCGAGGACGACGACCTCTACCTGGCGCAGGAGCTGGTCGGCCGCGCGGCGATCTGTATCGACAACGCCCGCCGCTACACCCGCGAGCACAACACCGCACTCGCCCTGCAGCGCAGCCTGCTGCCCCGGGGCCGCTCCGAGCAGAACGCCGTCGAGGTCGCCTACCGCTATCTGCCCGCCCAGGCCGGGGTGGGCGGCGACTGGTTCGACGTCATCCCGCTGTCCGGCGCCCGGGTCGCGCTGGTCGTCGGCGATGTCGTCGGCCACGGCCTGCACGCCGCGGCCACCATGGGCAGGCTGCGTACCGCCGTGCACAACTTCTGCGCCCTGGACCTGCCGCCCGACGAGCTCCTCACCCATCTCGACGACCTGGTCGGACGGCTCGACCGGGGCGAGGGCTGGGCCGTGGAGAATGCCCAGGCGGACGCCGGAATCGTCGGCGCCACCTGCCTGTACGCCGTCTACGATCCGGTCTCCCGGCGCTGCACCCTCACCCGCGCCGGGCACCCGGTCCCCGCGGTCGTCGGACCCGACGGAGCGGTGGACTTCGTCGATCTGCCCTCGGGGCCGCCGCTCGGTCTCGGTGGGCTGCCCTTCGAGACCGTCGAACTGGAACTGGCCGAGGGCAGTCAACTGGTGCTGTACACCGACGGCTTGATCGAGGACCGGCACCGGGACATCGACGCCGGACTGAACACGCTCCGCACCGTCCTGGCCCAGGCCGACCGCGCCCCGGAGGACACCTGCGAGGCGGTCCTCGGCGCCCTGCTCCCGAGCCGGTCGAGCGACGACGTGGCCCTGCTCGTCGCCCGTACGAAAGCGATGGGGCCCGAGCAGGTCGCCCAGTGGGAGCTGCCCAGCGACCCGGCGGTCGTCTCCCGCTGCCGCGCGGCGGTCACCGACCAGCTGACCGCCTGGGGCCTCGACGAACTGGCCTTCAGCACCGAACTCATCGCCAGCGAACTGGTCACCAACGCCATCCGGCACGCGACTGGCCCCGTCCAGCTGCGGCTGCTCCGCGACCGGGCGCTGATCTGCGAGATCTCCGACGGCAGCAGCACCTCGCCCCGGCTGCGCAGAGCCAGGAACGAGGACGAGGGCGGACGCGGCCTCTTCCTCGTCGCCCAGCTCACCGAGCGATGGGGGACCCGCTACACCACCAACGGAAAGATCATCTGGACCGAACAGCCACTGCCGTGATCGCTTTGAGAACGTGATCGCTCTGAGAACCGGGTCGTCCAGCAGGCCAAGGCCACCATCGAGCTGATCGACCGCGCGGTCTGCGGACGAGACGGTCAACAGCCCACGTCACAGGTGTGGGCGGGCCGGGGCGTGCGTGGCCTCCTCGATCTCGTGGGCGGCCTTGCGTAGCAGCCGTCGGGCCAGGTCGTTGAGCGCCCTGGCCGCGGCGAGCTCCTCACCGACCCGGTCCTGTTCCGGATCGCTGGGATTGCGCCGGGCATGACCGCGGGTCGTCAGCCGCGTGGCGTCGGGCAACCGCAGGGTGGCGGTCGCCTCGCTCTCGATGTCGGACTGCTCGATGTCCAGGTCGATATGCCAGTTGAGGCGTGCCTGCATGGTGCTCACCCCTTCGCACCCGCCGAGGTTCCGTGCAGTCGCGACGAGTGCCCGGATCCCGGGGCCGTATGCGTCGGAGCTTGCCGGCATCGGCGTAGGTCACGCGAGGGCGAAGTACCGCAGCCATACATAGGCGAGGGCGAATGCCACGGTGACCGCGGTGACGATCAGGCCGTACTTGGTGAACTGCCAGAAGGAGATGGGCTGGCGGTTGCGTTCGGCGATGCCGAGGACGACGACGTTGGCGGAGGCGCCGATCGCGGTGGCGTTGCCGCCCAGGTCGGCGCCCAGGGCCAGGGACCACCACATGACGTGATCGCTGCCGCCGCCCATGTTCTCGACCAGGTCACCGGTGATGGGCGCCATCGTGGCGACGTACGGAATGTTGTCGACGACGCCCGACAGGACCGCGGAGGCGCCCAGCATCGTCAGGGATCCGCCCAGTTCGTTGTCACCGATCGCGTCGGCCAGAGTCGTGGAGACCTCGCCGATGACGCCGGTGTCGATCAGTCCGCCGATCATGATGAAGAGACCGGCGAAGAAGGCGAGCGTGGGCCATTCGACCTCGGCCAGGACCTCGTTGGTCTCCACCGAAGAGATGGCGATGAGGAGCCCCGCGCCGAGCAGGGCCACGATGCTGGGCTCGTAGTGCAGCACCGGGTGGAGGACGAACCCGGCGACGACCAGGGCGAGCACGACCAGCCCCTGGATCAGCAGCCGTGGATGGCGGATCGCCTCGCGCTCCTCCAGCGCCATGATCTCGGCGGCCCGGTCCTCGTCGTACACGAAGGTCTTGCGGAACATCACCCGGCACAGCAGCACGAGTACGACGATCAGGAACGCGGACAGCGGGGCGAGGTGGATCAGGAAGTCGTTGAAGGTCAGGCCGGCGCGGCTGGCGATGATGATGTTCGGGGGATCGCCGACGAGGGTGGCCGTGCCGCCGATGTTGGAGGCCAGCACCTCGGCGATCAGAAACGGCGCGGCGGGCAGGCCGAGGCGCTCGCAGACCAGCAGGGTGACGGGGGCGATCAGCAGGACCGTGGTGACATTGTCGAGGAGTGCCGAGGCGACCGCCGTGATGACGACGAGCATCGCCATCACCCGGAACGGCTTGGCGCGTGCCTTCTTCACGGACCAGATCGCCAGGTACTCGAACATGCCGGTCTTCTTCAGCACACCGACGATCATCATCATGCCCATGAGCAGGAAGATGACGTTCCAGTCGATTCCGGAGTGCTCGGAGTAGAACGCCGAGACGTCGTCGGTCGCCCCGATCGCGAGCATCAGGCCGGCACCGCCGAGGGCCACGGCGACGCGGTGGATCTTCTCGCTGATGATCAGGGCGTACGCGCCGACGAACACGACGATCGCGGCCCAGCTGTGCCAGTCGTTCACGATTCACACCGATCGGAAGAGAGGAAGAGAGAGTGATCCTCTGCTCGCCGACCAGACTTCCCGGCACACCGGGAGAAACCCTACCCGTCCTTGACGCGTCTTCGGCAGATGGCCTCTGCGCAGGGGAGTAGCCGGAATCCTGCCGGGTTCCGGCAGTACGGAGCGGGACGCCGCCCTTACGACACGGCGCCGAGCAGCCGGTCCAGCAGATGCGAGGCAGTGATCACTCCGAGCAGATGCAGACCGGCCTTGTCCTTCTCCACCACCGCCACCAGCGGGCTGCGCACCTGCGCCATCAGCGCCGCGACCTCGAGGGCGGTGTCGTCCGGCGTGGCGACCGGCGGCGCGGGCACGGACTTCGACAGACAGTCCCGTACGGTCCGGCCCTTCAGCGCCTGGCACAGCCGGTCGGCGTGGCGCTCGTCGACCACGGCGGCCAGCGTCGGGTCCTCTATGACATACGCCGGCACCAGGATCTTGATCATCTGGGAGGCCGGCAGGATCGCCTTCGGCGCGCCCGACTCGTCGACCACCAGGAGCGCGGGCAGCCGGTGCCTGGCCATCAGCCGTGCCGCCTCCAAGGCGTCGGTGTCGAGACCGACCGTCTCGTACTCCACCGCCAGATCACGTGCCCGCACGATCGGCTCCTGTCTCCTGCTCCGTCGCCGCCCTGTTCATTGTCGCTCCCGCTCCGGGGTGACGCGGTGGTGGGCGCCGCGGGCGTGCATGATCCGGGCGACGACCGTGCCGAGGAACGCGGCAGCCAGGAGCAGGACGAGCCGGGCGGCGTCGAGGTGGCCGTCCCAGGTGAGTTCACCGCGGGGTGCGATGGCGAAGTTGTTGAGGAACAGCCAGCACACGAGAGCGATACCGGGCGCCGCGCGGAAACGGGCGGGCAACCCGAGCAGCACCGCCAGCCCGCACAACGCACCCAGCGCCAAGGACGGGCTGGACAGTCCGCCTACGGCACCGAGCACGGCCACCAGGAGACAGGACCCCGCGAAGGCCGCCATCCAGACGAAGCCGGTCGCCACCGGCTCGGGCACGGGCCTGACGACGGGAGTCCGCAGCGGGTACCACTCCACCATGACCGCTCTCCTCACCCGTCGCTGTCCGTACGCGGTTGCCGTTCTCCCATAGATACGCACGGCGAGCCTCGTTCGTCGACCGCCTCGGGCCGGCTTGATGGATCCCGTACGGCTCGTTGACGGATTACGTATGTCACGGAGCTGAGCCTCAACTCAGCTCGGCGAAGGACTCCACCGCGTGGGTCTTGCCGGTGACGATGAGGACGTCGCCCTTCTGGACGACGGTGTCGGCGGTCGCGTACGTGAAACCCTCGCCAGGCCGCTTGATACCGACGACCGTGACGCCGTACCTGGCGCGGACCCGGCTCTCGCCGAGCGGCATGCCGGTGACGACCTGAGGGGCGACGGTCTTCACCAGGGCGTAGTCGTCGTCGAACTCGATGAAGTCCAGCATCCGGCCGGTGACCAGGTGCGCGACGCGTTCGCCCATCTCGTGCTCGGGCAGGACGACATGGTGCACACCGAGGCGTTCCAGGATCTGGCCGTGCTGGCGGCTGATGGCCTTGGCCCACAGGTTGGGCACCTCCGCCTCCAGCAGATTCGAGCTGACCAGGATGCTCGCCTCGACGTCGTTGCCGATGGCGACGACGGCACTGGTGAACTCGTGGACACCGAGCTGATGCAGCGCTTCGGCTTCGGTGCAGTCGGCGACGGCGGCGTGGGTGAGGCTGTCGCTGTATTTCTGCACCAGCCGGGCGTCGGTGTCGATCCCGAGGACGTCCCAGCCGCGCCGCATCAGCTCGCCGGCCAGTGAGGAGCCGAAGCGGCCCAGGCCGATGACGGCGACGCGCTGGTCGGCGCCGCCGCGGGCGTGGGTGTCGGCGCGGCGCTTGCGGCGCCGCTCACGCAGAGAGCGCAGGTAGTCAGCCAATGACGGGTCGCTCCTCGGGCAGTTCGTAGCGGCGGGTGCGCTCGCGCAGGGCGAGGGCCGAGACGAGGGTGATGGGGCCGAGGCGGCCGACGAACATCAGGGCGATCAGCAGCAGTTGGCCGGTCGTCGGCAGGTCGGCGGTGATGCCGGTGGACAGGCCCACCGTGGCGAAGGCGGAGACGACTTCGAACAGCACCGTCTCCAGACGCTCCTCGGTGAGCGTGAGCAGGGCGAGCGTGGACGCGATGACCAGGCCGATGCCCAGCAGCGCCACGGTCAGCGCCTGGCGCAGCACCTGCGGGGCCAGCCGGCGGCCCAGCACCACGGAGTGACTCTCGCCGCGCACCTCGGCGACGATCGCGGCGAACAGGACGGCGAAGGTGGTGACCTTGATGCCGCCCGCGGTTCCGGCGCTGCCGCCGCCGATGAACATCAGCACGCAGGTCATCAGCAGCGTCGAGGCGTGCAGGGCGCCGATGTCGAGCGAGTTGAACCCGGCGGTGCGCGACACGGCCGAGTGGAAGAAGCCGTTGAGGATTTTGTGCGCCACGCCCTGCGGGCCCAGCGTCGCCGCATTCGTCCACTCCAGCAGGCACGTCAGCACGGTCCCCGTGACCAGCAGGACAGCCGTCATGATCAGCGTCAGCCTGGTGTGCAGCGTCCAGTTGCGGCGCCCGGTCGTCCGCCGCCGGTTGCGGTGGCGCAGCAGCTCCAGCATGACGGGGAAGCCGATGCCGCCCAGGATCACGGCGGCGGCGATCGGCAGCGTGACCCAGGCGTCCTGCGCATAGCGGGTGAGGTTGTCGGCGTGCAGCCCGAACCCGGCGTTGTTGAACGCCGACACGGCATGGAAATAGCCCAGGTACGCCGCCTCGCCGAAGCCGTTGCCGTATCCGAAGCGGAAACGCAGCGCGAGGACGGCGCTCACCGCGAGCTCGACGATCAGGGTCGTACCGGCGACACCGATCAGCACCCGGCGTACGTCCCCGATGCCGAGGCTCTTCGTCTCGGCCTGCGCCGTCAGTTGCAGCCGCAGCCGCAGCCGGCCCGAGACCAGCAGCGCCAGCAGCGAGGCCATCGTCATGATCCCGAAGCCGCCGACCTGGATCAGCGCGAGGATCACGCCCTCGCCGAAGCCGCTCCAGTACGTTCCCGTGTCGACCACCGCCAGACCGGTGACGCAGACCGCGGAGGTGGACGTGAACAACGCCGTCACGAAGGCCGTGGCGGAGCCGTCCTCGGCGGCGACCGGCAGCGTCAACAGCACCGCACCGCCCAGCACCACGACGGCGAACGCCACCACGACCGCACGCGCGGGATGCGCCGCGAGCAGCGACGACCATGACCGCAGCCGCGTCAGCAGTCCCGCCACCGCCCGTTCCTTCCCCGTATCCCGAAAGCTGTCGCCGTGTATCCCTGGCGTCAAGCGCTCGTCAAAGGCTCGTCAAGATCCCGCCGCACACGTTACTTCGTCCGCTGCGCGCAATAGTCCACACAGCCGCCGTCATCGTCCACAACGGTCGCTCTAGCATCGTGCAAAGCCAGTCGCGCGGCTCACTCACACGTACGCGTACATCAGCTCTCCAAACCCCCACGGATGGAGAAACCCATGCGCAGGACGAGCGCAAGGTTCACCTTGATGAGCGTCGCCGCCGGTACGGCCGTTGTACTGGCCGTCACCGCGGCGACCACCGCGAACGGAGCCCCGACCGAGTCGGAAGGCGACAAAGCGGTAGCGGCAGCGGGCCCCATCGGCTTCGGCGCCGGTACGACGGGAGGGGCGGGCGGCAGCACGGTCACCGTGTCCAACGCCTCCGCCTTCACCGAGGCCGTTCAGGGCAGCGGCGCCGCGATCGTGAAGGTCGACGGCACCATCTCGCTGAGCGGTATGACGAAGGTCGCCGGCAACAAGACCATCGTCGGCGTCGGCACCAACGGCAAGATCACCGGTGGCGGTCTGAACGTCAGCAAGGTCAACAACGTGATCATCCAGAACCTGGCCTTCTCGGGCTCCGGCGACGACGCGATCAACGTCGAGTACGCCGAGAAGGTCTGGATCGACCACAACGACATCTCCGGCGCCGGCGACGGCGGAGTCGACATCAAGCGGGCCTCGAACAACATCACCGTTTCGTGGAACCGCAGTCACGACCAGGACAAGAACATGCTGCTGGGCCACTCCGACGACAACGGCAGTGAGGACAGCGGCAAGCTGAAGGTGACGTACGACCACAACTGGTTCGACGGCACCGGCCAGCGCAACCCCCGCGTCCGCTTCGGCAACCCGGTGCACGTGCTGAACAACTACTTCAGCGACATTGGGTCCTATGGCGTGGCATCCACCGAAGGTGCGGGTGTGCTCGTCGAGGGGAACTACTTCGAGAACACCGAGGACCCCTTCCACCTCGGCGAGGGCGACTCCGGACCCGGCACGCTCGTGGCCAAGGACAACCACTTCGTCGGCTCCGGCGAGGGCCAGGCCGGCGGCAGCGTGGCGAGCATCCCGTACGACTACACCGCCGACGCCGCCTCCGGCGTGAAGGCCGCGGTGATGGCGGGCGCCGGAGTGGGCAAGATCTGACGCACCATCTGATCCGGTACGTACCGGAATCCCACCGTGCGGCACCTGACAGCCGCACGGAGGCCGGGGCAGGACCTGCGGACGAGCCGTGCCGCAGGTCTTGCCCCGGTAAGCGCTTTCCCCTACGTTCCTCCACCCGACGGGACATCACCGGGCAGGCACCCGGGAGCACCCCTGACGAGTGAGGCACACATGGCGGAACAGGGACCCGCCTCAGGCGCGGGGCTGCGGGAGGCAGCGGAACGGCTCACGATCGGGCTGGTCACGGCGAACATCCATCTCGGAGTCGGAGCCACGTTGTGGTCCGGGGCGCTGAGGGCCGCGGAACGCGACGACGTGAACCTCGTGTGCTTCCCGGGAGGACCACTGCGCCCGGGCGGCGAGGCGTCGCGGAGCGCACTGTACGAACTGGTCGACCGGGCACGGCTCGACGGCGTCGTCTGCTGGAGCTCCACCCTCGGCCTGCCGGCGTCCGGCGACCACGCCGAACGGCTGCTGCGCTCGCTGAGACAGTTGCCGGTCGTCAGCCTCAACCACGCCCTGGAGGGCGTCGACGACCACGAAACCCTGACACTGGACTCGTACGCGGGTATGCGGGAACTCGTCGGTCATCTGGTCGCACGGCACGGCGTACGGCGCCCCGCGTGCATCCGCGGGCCGCTCACCAACCCGGTCTCCTTCGGCCGCTACCGCGCCTACACCCAGGCCCTGGCCCAGTATCGTCTGCCCGCGGAACGCCAACTCGTCTGCGCCGCGGGCGACTTCGCGGCGGGCGCCGGCGCCTCGGCGATGCGGGTGCTGCTGGACGCGCGCGGGCTGCGGCCCGGCGTGGACTTCGACGCCGTGGTCGCCTGCAGCGACGTACTGGCGGCGGACGCGCTGCGGCTGCTCGCCGAGCGGGGCATCCGGGTACCCGAGGACGTCGCCGTGGTCGGCTTCAACGATTCCCCCGAAGCCCGGCTGTCCGAGCCGCCGTTGACCTCGGTCTCGCTGCCCTTCGCGGAGCTGGGCGGGCTGGCCGTGGACACGCTGGTGGCCCGGCTGCGGGGCGATCGCGCGCCGGACCGTACGGCGGTCGCGGGTGCCGTGGTCGTACGCCGTTCCTGTGGATGCCCTTCGCCGCTGGTGGCGCAGGCGTCGGTGGGCGGCGGGGCGCCCGTGGACGGGCGGCTCTCGGACGGGTCGGGCTCGGAAGGACCGGGCTCGTACGACGAGGTGTTCGCGGTGCTTCCTTGCGCCGGGCGGGAGTTGGCGGCGGCGTTCCGGGCGGATGCCGATCCCACGCCGGCGGATGCCGGTCCCGCGGCTGACGCCGATGGCCCCGGTGTGCATGGCCCAGGCGTCCAGGGCTTTCTGCCCATGCTGGAGCGCCTGTTGGGCCAGCAGGTGCGCAGGCCGGACACGGTGGCGGCCTGGGAGCGGGCGTTGCTGGAGATACGGGACGACGCGGTGAGGTGTCTGCCAGAGCCCGCGCGTGTCCGTGGGGAGCGGCTCCTCGCGCAGGCGCGGCTGCTGGCGGCCGATGCTTCCCGGCGGCTGCTGGAGTACGAGCGGTGGCTGGATGCTCAGGAGGCAGGCCGACTGCGGGAGTTCGGCACGGCGCTGGCCACGGTGGTCGATCTCGACGGGCTCGGCGAGGTGTTGGAGCGGCACGCGGTGGCGGGCGGGCTGCCGGGGTGCCGGGTGGTGCTCTACGAGGATGCGTGGGACCGGCTCTCCGGCCCAGGCCCCGGCCGCGGACTGGCGCGGGTCCTGCCGGTCCCGTCCGCATCGGGCGACCGTGACGGGGCGCGCCCCGAGCCGGATCCGTACCCCGCGCACCTGCTGCTTCCCGACGAACTGCTGCCCGAGGCCGACCGGTTCACCTTCGTGCTCGAACCCCTCCACGTCGGTGACGAGCAACTGGGCTTCGCCGTCTTCGAATCCGGTACGGGGCACGAGGCGGACCGGCGAGGAAGCCTCTACCGGGCGCTGGGTGACCAGATCAGCGCGGCGCTGAAGGGGATCAGGCTGTTCGCGGAGGTACGCCGGGCCCGTGACGCCGCGGAACGGGCCAGCACGTTCAAGACACGGCTGCTGACCCAGGTCACCCAGGAGCTGCGCGGACCGCTGGAGGAGATCCGGCGGCATGCGGGCACCGAAGCGGGCGGGGACGAAGCGGGCGGGGGCGAGGCGCTCCAGTTGGTGCATCGCGATGCCGACCGGCTGCTGCGGCTGGTCGACGATCTGCTGGAGTGGTCCCGCACCGGGACGGACGAACTCGGCCTGTCCCCACAGCTGATCGACCCGCGTCCCGTACTGGTGAAGGCGTTCCGTGCCGTCGCCGCCACGGCACCGGGCGGAGCCGACTGGTCACTCGTACTGCCCCGTCGGCTGCCCGCCGTGCTCGCCGACCGGGAACAGCTGACCAGAGCTGTCTGTCATGTACTGGACGCCGCGGCACGAGCCGACACGCAGGGCGGCGTCGTGCTGACGGCGCGCACCGCGCCGACGTCCGTCAGGGTCACCGTCACGGCGGTGGCCGATCCGTCCGCGGACCCGCGCTCCGGCGAGGCCGAAGGTGCGGGCCTCGGGTCGACCACGGCACGTCGTCTGGTGATGCTGCACGGCGGTTCGTACGCGGTCGGCGACAGCCCGCCGCACATCCGGCTGACCGTGGACCTGCCGCTGCCCGCCGCGCCGGGGCCACGGGCGCCCTCGGCCGGAGCCGGGCGCACCCTGCTGGCCGTCGGTACGGGCAGGCCCGCCGGGGATGTCGCCGCCCTCGCCAGGCAGCACCGGCTACGGCTCCGTCCGGTCGACCCCGACCCCGACCCCGACGCGGACGCCGACCCGCCCACCGGCGAGCGCACGGTGGCCGCAGTGGTGTGGGACGCCGAAGCCGCCGGGCCCGAGGAGTGGTGGGTGGCGCAGCGCCTGCACGACGAACCGGCGCTGAGCGGCACCCCGTTCGTGCTGTTCGGGGCGACGGGCGAGGATCTCGCGCAGGCGCTACGGGGACAGCGGCCCAGCAAGAGTCCGCGGCCGGTCATCGTCGTCGACGGAGCGACACCGTCACGGGAACGTCTCAGACGCTCGGTGGCCACGGCGTTACGCGGCCACCCGGTCCGTACCGCGGCCGACGGCACCACGGCGCTCGCCCTGATCGCCGAGGAGGAACCGCACCTGGTGATCGCGCAGCGGACGCTCGCGGACATGGACGGGTTCGACTTCGTCGACCGGATACGGGTGGCGGAAGGACGCCTCTCCGAAGGGCGGCTCGCCGAAGGAGGCTTCGAGGGACCGGGACCGGGACTGGCCGGCGGGCACCTTCTCGGAGGGCGCCCGCCGTGCCCCGTACTGTTGCTCAGCACCGAAGGGTTCACCCACGCCGACGCCCACCGCGCCAAGTCCCATCCCGGTCTCGTCCTCCTCGACCGCGACATCCTCACCCCGGACGAGACCGCCCGGCTGGTCGTCACGATGACGGGCGACGGGGCGCAGGCCGCCGGACGGAACCGGGCTCTCGTCCACCAGGCCCTGGTCTGCCTCCAGACGCACTACCGCCGGCGGATCTCGCGCTGGCAGATCGCCCAGGCCGTCGGCGTCAGCGCCGATCATCTCGGCCGGCTCTTCCACCAGCAGTACGGCCTCACGGTGTGGGAGTACCTGACGCGCCTTCGGATCCAGCGGGCCTGCGAGCAGTTGCGCGGCAGCGAGGACAGCATCCAGAGCGTGGCGCGGGCGGTGGGTTTCACCGACCGGGCGTACTTCAGCCGTGTCTTCCGCAGGGTGACCGGCGTCGCGCCGCACGCCTACCGCACGGCCGGTCCCGTCGTCGGCCCTCGGCCGCGGGACGCGGACACGGGGCTCATTGAGAAGGCGGGTTCATGAATGCGTGCGGGTTCTTCTGTTGGACGGGCGATCTTCTCAGGCCCGATGCTGGAGGCTCGGCATCGCACTGAAGTCCCACGGGCACCACTGAAAGAGACACCATGGAACAGCGGGTAATCGGCAGGATCGACCAGCAGGTCTCCGTCGTCGGCCTCGGCACCTGGCAGCTGGGCGCCGACTGGGGAGAGGTCAAGGAGGAGGACGCGCTCGCCGTGCTGGACGCCGCCGTCGACAGCGGCGTGACCTTCTTCGACACCGCCGACGTGTACGGCGACGGTCGCAGCGAGCAGCTCATCGGCCGCTATCTTCGCGAACGCCCGGACGCGGACCTCTTCGTCGCCACGAAGATGGGCCGCCGTGTGGCGCAGGAGCCGGCGCACTACATCCTGGACAACTTCCGTGCCTGGACGGACCGTTCGCGTACGAACCTGGGTGTGGACACGCTCGATCTCGTACAGCTGCACTGCCCGCCCACACCCGTCTACTCCTCCGACGCGGTCTTCGACGCCCTGGACACTCTCGTCGAGGAGCAGCGCATCGCCGCGTACGGCGTCAGCGTGGAGACCTGTGAGGAGGCGCTGACCGCGATCGCCAGGCCCGGCACGGCCAGTGTCCAGATCATCTTCAACGCCTTCCGGCTCAAGCCGCTGGAGGCGGTGCTCCCGGCCGCCGCCGAGGCGGGCGTGGGCATCATCGCGCGGGTGCCGCTGGCCTCCGGGCTGCTGTCCGGCAAGTACACCAAGGACACCGTCTTCCCGGCCGACGACCACCGCACGTTCAACCGGCACGGCGAGTCCTTCGACCAGGGCGAGACGTTCTCCGGCGTCGACTACGAGTCGGGGCTCGAAGCGGCCGCGGAGTTCGCGGCACTCGCCCCGGAGGGAGCCACGCCCGCGCAGACCGCCCTGCGCTGGATCATCCAGCAGCCCGGCGTGACCTCGGTCATCCCCGGCGCCCGCTCTCCCGAGCAGGCACGGGCGAACGCGGAGGCCGCCGCGCTGACGCCACTGCCGGACGCGACGCTCGACGCCGCACGGGAGCTGTACGACCGCAGCATCCGGGCGCAGGTCCACCACCGCTGGTAGCGGGGAGGGGCGGTCAGCAGGCGTACGGACCCTCTCGCCACCTGACCGCCCCGGCGCCGTACCGCTACGGCTTGCGGCCCACCCCGCCGTAGGCGTCGACCACCGACACGCCGGATTCCGGGCGCCACTCGGTGACCTGGACGACGCCGGGCTCGGCCAGTTCCAGCCCGTCGAAGAACCCGGCGATCTCCTCCACGCTGCGTACGTAGTACGGAACGGCCCCGCTCTCGTTGTACGCGTTCGACGCGGCGATCATGCCCTCGCTGGTCGCGGTGCTGTCACTGATCACCAGGTAACTGCCGGACGGCAGACCGGCCATGAGACGCGCGACCAGTGCCCGGGCCTGGTCGTAATCGGCAACATGGCCCAGGGTGTTGAGAATCATCAGGGCGACGGGCTTCGAGAAGTCCAGCGTGCTCGCCGCCGCCTTGAGGATGGCCTCGGGCTCGTAGAAGTCGGCGTCGATGTACGCCGTTTCGCCTTCAGGCGTGCTGGTGAGCAGCGCGCGGGCGTGCGCGAGCACCATGGGGTCGTTGTCGACGTACACGATCCGCGAGTCCGGCGCCACGCTCTGGGCCACCTCGTGGGTATTGTCGGCGGTCGGCAGTCCGGTGCCGATGTCGAGGAACTGCCGGATGCCCTGTTCGCCGGCCAGATGCCGGACGGCCCGCCCGAGGAACTGGCGGCTCGTGCGCGCCACGTCCACGAGGCCGGGGAAGATCTCCTTGATGTGGTCCCCGATCTCGCGGTCCACCTCGTAGTTGTCCTTGCCGCCCACGAAGTAGTTCCAGAAACGCGCGGAGTGCGGCTTGCTCGTGTCGATCCGGGCGCGTATCTCGGCAGCGGCGGCGAGCTGGGGGTCTTGATCGGACACGAAAGTGCCTCCTGCGCATCGTTGTGCGGTCAACGAACACCAAACTTAGTCGAACGAGGGGGAGTTGCAGGTCAGATCCAGCCCTGCTGCCAGACATGGTGGGCGGCATCTCCAGGTCGAGTAAGGCCCTTCGCCGAGTGGTGCGGCGTCATAGACGTACTCGTCGCCGTCGAACTGCTCTTCCTGGCGCAGCCGTGTCAAGGGATCACATCAGCGCGGCGCCCAACTCGTCGTACCCGGTCGCCAGTTGCCGCAGTGCACTGGCGGCCGACCGCGTGTCACCCACGACGAGTCCGTACTGCACGCTGCCGAGCAGCCGCGCTTGACGCTCCGCGACTTCGGAGGCGCGTATCTCGCCGATCTCGGCCAGCCAGAGCGAGGCGTCGGCGAGACGCCCGGTGCCGACCCGGATGGCGAACTCGGTGAGGTGGCTGAGGGTACGGCCGCCCAACCCGGTCTGTACGTCGTCCGCGAGCCGCTCCACCGCGGCGGCACCGCCGTCCTTCGAGGGCCTGCTGGTTCCGCTGTGTTGGCCCGTGAGCCATCCCAGTGCGGCGGGCAGGGACCGACGCAGAGCCGTGGTCGCATCGACCTGCTCGTTGCGCCGGAAGTCGCTGCGCATGGTGAACGGGCCCGCGCAGTCCGGCAGTTGCTCCTGCCAGGCCGCGACGAAGGCATCGACGGGCAACGTGGCGAAGGGGAAGCCGGCGGGATCGTGGAAGAGGACCGTACGGTCGTCGACGCCGAGCACCGCCACCCAGTGGTCGCCACCGTTGGCGGTGCCACTCGACCAGGGCTGGTGCAGAAGCAGTCCGACGTCCACGGGGCCGACCAGCACCGGCCCTTGCCCGGTCGCCTCCCGCAGGCGGCCGACGGCCTCTGCCGCCGTACCGCCCGTGGTGCGGCGGCAGGTCCAGCCGAGCAGCCCGATGGCCTGGTCGAGGCCGAGATCGGGGTTCCAGCCGAGCGGATCGAAGTACGGCAGGCCGCCCTCGAACTGTGCGCCGAAGGGCGAGCCGGTCAGAACCTCGATCGCCGAGGGTGGCGGCGCATCCGGGTCCAAGACCATGGCGAGCGAGTTCGCGTAGCAGTACGGGGTCGCACCCTGAAAGGCAGTTGGCATGCACCAACCCTGACATTTTCAATTTTTCACCACCAGGCCTGCGCCTCCGCCAGAACGAGGGGTTCCTTTCCCCAAGCCCGCCCCTTCCCGAAGCTGGGGGCTGCGCCCCCAGGCCCCCGCCAGGGGGTGGTGGGTGACATGTCGTGTCGCGGCTGCGGGTGCGTCGTGGCTGGTCGCGCAGTTCCCCGCGCCCCTGAAAAGCAAAAGCCTGCGGCTTCCCGCGCCCCAGAAAAGTTCGCGCCCTGAGCAAGTCCGCGCCCCGGGCGAGCCCGCCCCGGGGGAGCCCGCACCCCTACGCACCCGCAGTTTCTCTCCGGTGGGAGGGGGCGTGGGCCGGTGCGTCGTATGCCCGTCGCTTAGGTCCGGTCTCGGAGGACCAGGACCGTGTACCAGCTAAGGGCCGTATGCCCGGCCTGCGACGGGCTGACGCACCGGCCCACGACCCCGCACCCCCCACCCACCCAGGGGCGCGGGGAACTGCGCGACCAGCCACAGACGGCCCGCAGTCGCCAACGGACTGAACCCATCACCCCCGTAGGCGCCCCGCCCAACCGCCGGAGGCACCCCGCGGGGAACGCTGTGAGCCTCGTCAACCCTCGCGGCGCAGGACGGCCGGTGTCGTACCGAGGTGGGAACGGATCACCCGGGTCAGGTGCTCCTGGTGGGAGAAGCCGCACATCGCCGCCACCTGTGCGATGGGCATGTCCCCCGCACGCAGCAAGCGGGCGGCCTGCTCCACGCGCAGGCCCGTGAGGTACCGATGGGGAGGGCACCCCGTGCGGGCCTTGAAACGCCGGGCGAACTGGCTGACGCTCAGCCCCGCCGCCGAGGCAAGGTCCGCCAACGACAAGGGCTCGGCGAGCCGGGCGTCGAGGAGTTCCCGAACGGCCGCGAACTGGCGGTCGCTGAGCCCGCCCGGCCGTCCCGACCGCTCGGCGTCCTGCCGGCGAACGCTGTGCCGCCGGGCCAGGTGGGCGGCGGTCATGAGCGCGAGCTGATCCACATAGGTGCGCCCACTGGGCTCCCAGCGTCGCATGACACCGTCGAGTGTCAGGGCGAGTTGCTCCAGCAGCGGGTCCGTGCCCCCGAACTCCTCCTTGAGCCGCACCGGTCGGCCGTCGTCCGCGGTGGCCTGGAGAGCCGCGTCCGACACATAGACGTGCACGGTGTTCAACAGCCCGCCGAGTTCCACGTCCAGCTCGGTGTCAGCAGGGTGCAGAAACAGGCCGCCGCGGGGCACCTGCCGTGCGGCGGTCAGACCTCGGCGTCCCCTTCTGACGGTGACCGGGCCGTCCAGATGCAGGATCACCAGGTGGCTGCGGGCTCCCGGGAAGGACTCGCGGTACGGCAACTCCCGCTGCGTGGACACGTACAGCCGATCCCAGCCGAGCCCCTCGCTGCTGCGGACCGGGCGCACCCCTGGCAGAGCCAGGATTCCATTGGTGTCTCCCAGCCCGAGCTCGCTCATGCCCCACAGTCTCTCCGTCCCCGGCGGAAGCAGGCAAGGACGGCCCCGCACAGCGTCAGCCGCTGCTTTTGTGCAGAGGGACGCCGCGAACGTGCAGGAAAGGCGGCCGCACGGGCCTGAATACTGCGGCACACGCCCCTGACACCCGCAGTGTGGAGAGCAGCTTCATGAGGAGTTTCGTGCACACAGCCAGCCGGAGCCGCGTGCTGTTCGGGGCGGGCACGGTCCGGCGGGTCCGCGAGGAGGCGGAGCGGCTGGGTGCATTCCGGGTACTGCTGCTCTCCGACGGGTCACCGGCACTGCGGAAGGACACCGAACGCCTGCGTGAAGATCTGGGCGACCTGGTGGCGGCCGAGTTCGACGGTGCGGCCATGCACACCCCGGTCGAGGTGACCGAGCGGGTGCTGGAGCTGGTGCGTGACCAGGGAGTCGACTGCCTGGTGGCGATCGGCGGCGGCTCGACGACGGGCCTGTCGAAGGCATTGGCGGTACGTACGGACCTGCCGCAGCTCATCGTGCCGACGACCTACGCCGGTTCCGAGGTCACACCCGTGCTCGGCGAGACGGTGGACGGCCGGAAGACCACCCGGTCCTCACCCGCGATCCTGCCGGAAACGGTCGTGTACGACGTGGAGCTCACCCTCGGTCTCCCCGTCACGGCTTCCGTGACCAGCGGCGTCAACGCGCTGGCCCACGCCGTGGAAGCCCTCTACTCGCCGGACGCCGACCCGGTCACCGATGCCATGGCCCTGGAGGCGGTCGCCGCGATCGCCCGTGCGCTGCCCGCCGTCCACGACGACCCGTCCGACGTGGAGGCACGGGCGGAGCTGCTGCAAGCGGCGTGGCTGGCGGGCGTCTGCCTCGGGGCCGTCGGCATGGGACTGCACCACAAGCTCTGTCACACATTGGGCGGCACTTTCGGTCTGCCGCACGCCGAGACCCACACCGTGGTCCTTCCGCACGCCATGGCGTACAACGCGCCCGCAGCTCCGGAGGCGATGGAACGCATCGCCCGCGCACTGGGCGTGGACGACGCGCCCACCGGCGTCTTCGACCTGATCCACCGGGTCGGCGGCCCGACGTCGCTGCGCGATCTCGGCATGACCGAAGCCGACCTGGACCACGCGGCGGAACTGGCCACCGCACAGCCGTATCCGAACCCGCGCGAGCTGACCCGTGCCGGTATCGCGGACCTGCTGCGGGACGCCTGGCAGGGCAACCGCCCCGCCGTGTCCGCAGCCGACCCCCTGAGCCCGCTGACCGATGAGGTCGTGGCGAGCTTCGATGGCTGCGCCAACCCGCGGCTCAGGCAGTTGCTGACCGATCTTGCCCGCACCCTGCACGCCTACACGATCCGCAACGACCTGACCCCGCAGGAGTGGCAGCAAGCCATCGCCTTCCTCACCGAGGCCGGCCACATCACCACCGACACGCGGCAGGAGTTCATCCTCCTCTCCGACACGCTCGGGGTGTCCAGCGTGGTCGACGCCCTCGCCAACTCCCGTACTCCCGACACCACTTCCTCGGCGATCCTCGGCCCCTTCTACGTGGCCGGGCCGCCCGCCGCCGAACACGGCAGTGACATCGCGGGAGGGTTCACGGGTACGCCGCTGTGGTCGGACATCAAGGTGACCGACCCGGAGGGGAAACCGGTCGCCGGTGCCGTCGTGGACGTCTGGCAGTCCAACGAGGACGGTTTCTACGACGTCCAACTCCCCGATCTGGACGGGCCGGTGCTGCGCGCCCGGTTCACCACCGACGCCGACGGGCGGTTCACGTTCTGGTCGATCCTCCCGTCGGAGTACCCGATCCCGGACGACGGTCCGGTCGGCAGGATGCTCTCCGCCGTGGGCCGTCACCCGTACCGCGCACCGCATGTGCACTTCCTGATCAACGCCCCCGGACACCAGCCGCTGATCACCCAGCTGTTCGTGCGGGGCGGGGCCTACCTCGACGGAGCCCCCGGGCAGCGCGACGCCGTCTTCGGCGTCAAGGACGACCTGATCACCGACTTCACCCCGCGCACCGGCCCGACACCCGACGGCCGGGCGGTGGACGGTGAGTGGCGCCTGCTCGAGTTCACCTTCCGCATCGCACGTCTCGGGCACTGACCCCACGATCGACTGATGAGTACAGACGGAGACAGCATGAGCCTGCCTGAAAGCTACGACACCGACGTCCTGGTCGTCGGCAGCGGACCCGCCGGTGGTTCCGCGGCCCTGATGCTGGCCACCTACGGAGTGCGCACCCAACTGGTCACCAAGTACGGATGGCTCGCCGACACTCCACGCGCCCACATCACCAACCAGCGTGCCATGGAGGTCTTCCGCGACCTCGGGATCGAGCAGGAGGCTCTGGAGAAGGGCACGCCGAGTTCCCTGATGGGTGACACGGTGTTCGCCACCTCGCTCCTGGGCGAGGAGATCGCCCGCCTCCGCACCTGGGGCACCGGCGACGAAAGCCTCACCGAGTACGCGGCCCAGAGCCCGTGCGGGATGATCGATCTCCCGCAGACGTACCTGGAGCCCATCCTGCTGGCCAACGCCGCCAAGCGGGGTGCCGTGGTCCGGCTGAACACCGAACTCATCGACTTCGAGCAGGACGCCGACGGAGTGACCGCGCGCCTGCGCGACCGGCCTGGCGGAAGTGAGTACACCGTGCGCGCCCGCTACATGATCGGCGCCGATGGCGGCCGCAGCCTCGTCGCCGACAAGCTCGGACTGCCCATGGAGGGGCAGATGGGCAAGGCCGGCAGCATGAACATCGTCTTCAGGGCCGACCTCGCGCAGTACGTCGAGCACCGCCCCAGCGTCCTGTACTGGATCATGCGCCCGGGCGCCGACGTCGGCGGGATCGGCATGGGCCTGCTGCGCATGGTCCGGCCGTGGAACGAGTGGCTCATCGTCTGGGGCTACGACATCGACAACCCGCCGGCGCTCACCGACGAGGCGGCCGAGGCGATCGTCCGCGACCTCGTCGGCGACGACGATCTCGATGTCCAGATCGACAACGCCTCGCTGTGGACGGTCAACCACGCTTATGCGGCCCGGCTGTCCGTCGGCCGCGTCTTCTGCGCCGGGGACGCCGTCCACCGGCATCCCCCGTCCAACGGCCTCGGCTCCAACACCTCGGTCCAGGACTCCTACAACCTGGCCTGGAAACTGGCGGCCGTCATCAACGGACAAGCCGGGCCCGAACTGCTGGACACCTACACCGACGAAAGGGCCCCCGTCGCCCGGCAGATCGTCGAACGCGCCAACCTCTCCCGGGACCAGTTCCTCCCCCTGTTCGAGGCCCTCGGCGTCGTCGGCGGTGACGAGGAGGGCATCACGAAGGCGCTGCACGCGGCCCGGCAGCCGGACGCCGAGGGAGCCAAGAAACGGCGGGCCATCCGCGAGGCGATCGAGCTGAAGCACTACGAGTTCAACGCCCACGGTGTCGAGCACAACCAGCGCTACGAGTCAGCGGCCGTCATCCCAGACGGCACCGTCGAGACGATCTCCCGCGACGACGAACTCTTCGGACGCCCGACCTCCCGCCCCGGCGCCAAGCTGCCGCACGCCTGGCTCGTCGACCCGCACGGCAAGCGGATCTCGACACTCGACCTGGTCGGCGGCGGCAAGTTCTCCGTCCTGACCGGCCTGTCCGGAACCCAGTGGGCCGACGCCGCCCACACTCTGGCCCAGGAACTCGACCTCGACCTGCGCGGCGTCGTCATCGACCGCGACGCGCACGACGCCTACGGCGAGTGGGCCCGCCGCGCGGAGATCGACGAGGACGGCGCGCTGCTGATCCGGCCCGACGGTTACGTGGCCTGGCGCAGGCCGAGCGGCGCCTCCGACACCGCCGAAGCGACCCGCCTGCTGCGCAAGGCGCTGGCCACGGTGCTCCGCCGGTCGGCACCGTGACCCCACCGCTGATCTCCACGGCGTACCGTGCGCCCGTCGCGAGCCTCCCGCACCCCGTCGAGGGAGCCGACGCCACTGCCTGCCCTGGTCGGCAGAGGGAGGGGCTTTTGGCGCGTCGTCCGGGCAGGTCCAGGCCCGCCTCGGGCCCACACAGGTGGGCTACGGCTTCGCCCTGACCAACCCGACGTCGTACGCCATGATGACGGCCTGGATGCGGTCGCGCGCCCCGATCTTGGCGAGGACCCGGCCGACGTGCTTTTTGACCGTGGACTCGGTGAGGTGGAGCCGTTCGGCGATCTCCGTGTTCGTCCAACCCTGGCCGATGGCGACCAGTACCTCGCGTTCGCGGTCGCTGAGCGTCTGCAGCCGGGGATCCTCCAGGGCGGGGGCGTCGGTCGGGGCGAGGACCTGGTGGGCGTAGGCGTCCAGCAGACGCCGGGTCAGGCTCGGGGCCACGACGGCGTCGCCGGTCGCGACCGCATGGATGCCCGCCACGAGTTCCTCGGGGCGGGCATCTTTGAGCAGGAAGCCGCTGGCGCCGGCCCGTAGACCGTCGTACGCGTACTCGTCGAGATCGAAGGTGGTCACGATGAGCACGCGGGTGCGACCGCCGGTGGCGGTGATCCGGCGGGTCGCTTCGAGGCCGTCCATGCCGGGCATGCGGATGTCCATGAGGACGACGTCGGGGCGCAGTTGGGCGGCCAGGCGGACGGCCTCCGCCCCGTGCTCGGCCTCGCCGACCGGGGTGAGGCCGGGGGTGCCTTCCAGGAGCATGCGGAAGCCCATGCGCTGCAGGGGCTGGTCGTCGGCGATCAGTACGGTGGTCATGGCAGAGGTTCCGCCGAGACCGACGGGGCGGGGGCGGAGGGGACGTTGAGCACGACGTCCACGATCCAGCCGTGCCCCGCCTCGCGAGGGCCGATGGTGACGGCACCGCCGTACATGGCGGCCCGCTGGTGGATGCCGATCATGCCGTGCCCGGCGTCGCCGGTCCGCGGCCTCGGCTCCGCCGGCCTGTGTGCGCCTTGCGGTACGCCGGTGTCGGCGACCCGTATCCGCACCTTGCCGGCGTCGGCGGTCACGGTGACCTCGGCGGCGGTGCCCGTACCGGCGTGCTTGAGCGTGTTGGTCAGGGCTTCCTGGACGATGCGGTACACGGTGAGCTGGACGCCGCTGCCCAGTGAGTCGAGCTCGCCCACGGACCGGTAGGTCACAGCCGGCCCCGCCGCGCGGACCCGTGCCAGCAAGGGGTCCAGCTCGCGGATTCCCGGCTGCGGACTGAGCGGCCGTACGTCATCCTGCCGCTCCTCGCGCAGCACGCCCAGAACGCGGCGCAGTTCGCCCATGGCCTGCCGGCCGGTGTCGCCCAGGATGCGCAGGGCCTCGGCGGACTGCTCGTTCCTGTTGGCCGCCAGCGTCGCGGCGCCGTCCGCGAGACCGACCATGACCGAGAGATTGTGGCCGACGATGTCGTGCATCTCGCGCGCCACCCGGGAACGCTCGGCCGCGGCCGTGAGCTGGACGCGTTGGTCGTGCTCGATCTCGAGGCGTCTGGCACGGTCCTCCAGCGCCGCCAGATACATCCGGCGGATACGGAGCGTCAGGCCGATGGCGACGGCCGCAGTCGACGTCCCCAGCAGGAAGAAGAGGCTGAGCAGTGGACGTTCGACCGGCACAATGACACAGACCGCCAGAGTCAATTCGACGACGATCAGCGCTGCAGCCCAGCCCAGCACCCGCAATGAACCGTGCAGAGCCAGGGTGTACAGGGCGATGAGCATGCTGATTCCGGCCTGCTGCCAGATGCCCAGCGACCACTGGACGAGGGACACCAGTGCGATCACGAAGAACGTGACGGCCGGGACCCTGCGTCGCCACCACAGCGGCACGATGAGGGCGGCGGCGAAAACGAACGGAACGCCGGACGGCAGCTCGCCGCGGGAGTCCGTTTCCCCGAAGGGGCCGTTAGGGGCGCTGGAGATCAGGTCGGGCAGGCTGACGAGGGCGACGATCAGCACCACTGTGGTGTCGAGCAGCCATGGGTGCCGTCGGTCCAACCGCTGTTGGTGGCTCTGGCCGCGCAGCAGTCGCCCCAGCAGGGGATGCCCCCAGGCGGCGTCGAGCCCGGGGGACGGCGGGTGCGCCGTCCCCCGGGTGGTGTCCGCGGCGGCTGCCGCCCGTTTCGGACTCATGGCCCTCATTGTCGCCGGTGCGCTGGTCACGCGTCGGTTCGGACCAGCCGGTACGCCGCCCCGGCGAGTGTCAGTGCCACCCAGCCGGCGAAGACCGCGAGCCCTGCCCCGGGCGAGAGGGCGTCCGAGGACTCCTGCAGGGCGTAGACGGCCGCCCCCGCGTTGCTGGGGAAGTAGGGGTTCATCGTGTCGTACCACGAGTCGGGCAGCAGCGAGGCCAGCCCGGGCAGGATGAGCAGGATGCCGACCAGGGCCGCGATGGCCCCGGCGGAGGAGCGGATCAGCACCCCCAGAGCCACGCCGAACACGGCCACCAGACCGAGATAGGCACCGGCCCCGGCCAGGCTGCGCAGCACGCCGTCGTCGCCCAGGGAGAGCGCGATCTTCTCGCCGTCCAGGCCCAGAGCGCCCAGCTGGAACGCGGCCAGCGCGGCGATCGTGGTGCAGACCAGCGCGATGACCCCGATCACGGCGCTCTTCGACCACAGGACCGGCAGCCGTCGCGGAACCGCGGCGAGCGTGGAGCGGATCATGCCGGTGCTGTACTCGCCGGCGGACAGCAGCACCCCGAGCACGCCGACGGCCAGCGACGCGAAGGTGACGCCGGTCAGCGCCAGGCTGACCGCGTCGCTGTCGCCGCCGGCACCCGGGCCGGGCGGCCCGTCACTCGGGAGGGCGTCCGGACTGTAGGTGGCGGAGGCGATCGCACCGAAAAGCATCAGCAGGAACAGAGCGACGCCCAGGGTGATCCAACTGGAGCGCAGCGACCAGAACTTGGCCCACTCCGAACGCAGCACCCGGCGGCCGGTCACCTTCCGAACCGTCGTGTGAGCAGGCGCCGCGGAAAGCGTGTCGGCAGTCATCAGGCGGCCTTTCGTTCGGTGTCGGCGGAAGCGCTGTGGTACTCGACGGCGTCGTGGGTGAGTTCCATGAAGGCCTCCTCCAACGAGACCGACTGCGGGGTGAGTTCGTACAGCGCCACCCCGTGCTCAGCGGCGATCGCCCCGATCTCGCGGGCATTGCGTCCGGAGACCAGCAGTTCCTCGGCCGAGGAGGAGCTGATCGTGACATCCGGGCCGGCCAGCAGCGAACGCAACTTCCCGGCCTCGGCGGTGGCCACCTTCACACCCCCGCCGCCGGCCTCCCGGACGAAGTCGTCCACCGTGGTGTCCGCGAGCAGCCGACCGCGCCCGATGATCACCAGATGGTCGGCGATCAACGCGGTCTCGCCCATCAGATGCGAGGAGAGCATCACGGCCCGGCCCTCATCGGCCAGCCCGGAGAGGAGATTGCGCACCCACAGCACGCCCTCGGGGTCGAGGCCGTTGACCGGTTCGTCGAGCATGACGATCGCCGGGTCGCCGAGAAGGGCCGCGGCGATGCCGAGCCGCTGGCCCATGCCGAGGGAGAAGGCGCCCACACGCTTGCCGGCCACGCTGCCCAGCCCGGCCAGCTCGATGACCTCGTCCACCCGGCGGCGCGAAATGCCGTGGGTGT
Organism: Streptomyces flaveus; assembly: GCF_014647675.1. Classification (GTDB taxonomy): domain Bacteria; phylum Actinomycetota; class Actinomycetes; order Streptomycetales; family Streptomycetaceae; genus Streptomyces; species Streptomyces flaveus. The sequence goes on from NZ_BMPQ01000004.1 coordinate 55,825, forward strand.
ACGCGAGCGCCATCAGGTGGTTGAACGCGGTACGCCCCGGGTGGACGGACCCGGCCTCCAGCAGGGTGCCGATCTCGTGCAGGGGTGAGCCGTGCTTGGCGTAGGACCGTCCGTTGATGGTGACCGAGCCTGCGGTGGGGGAGTCCAGGCCGATGATCATGCGCATCGTCGTCGACTTGCCCGCGCCGTTGGGTCCCAGAAAGCCGGTCACCTCACCCGGCTTGACGGTGAAGGACAGGTGGTCGACGACCGTCTTGTCCCCGTACCGCTTCGTCAGTTCACGTGCTTCGATCATGGAGTGGGCCTTCCTCGCCTGGAACCGGCCGCGGACGGGCCGCGCTTCTGTGTTCGAAACTACGAGGACGGCCGGTCGAAACGTTGGGACCACAGGGGACACTTCGGTGCCCGAGTGGTACCGCGGTACCACTGGGACGGGCTCCGTGGCCACGCCTTACATGACCGCGACGGCTTCGCCGAACAGTCTCGACTCACTGGAAGGCCGGTACGACTTCCTTGATGAACAGCTCCAACGACTTGCGCTTCTCCTCGTGCGACATGCTGTTGTCGATCCAGAAGCTGTACTCGTCGACGCCGAGTTCCCTGTAGGAGCGCAGCCGTTCGATGACCTCGGCCGGGGTGCCGATCATCGCGGTCTTGCGCAGTTCCTCCGGCTGGAACTCAGGCCGACCTTCGAACTTCGACTCCGGGCTGGGCGGCAGGAACCCGTTCCGCGGGGTGGTCTTGTTGCCGAACCAGGCGTCGAAGGTCCGGTAGAAGCGGTTGATCGCCTCCGCGGCCGGGCGCCAGCCGTCGGGCTCGTCAGGGGAGTGGACATGCGTGTGCCGTAGCACCATCAGATCGGGACGCGGCACCTCTGGATGGTTCGCCACGGCGGTGTCGAACTTCCCCTTGAGGTCGGCGACTTCCTCGTCGCCCTTCATCAACGGGGTGACCATGACGTTGCAGCCCTGCGCCACTGCGAAGTCGTGGGAGGCGGGGTCGCGAGCGGCGATCCACATGGGCGGGGTGGGCTGCTGCACCGGCTTGGGCACACTGGTCGATGTCGGGAACTGCCAGATCTCGCCGTCGTGGGCATAGTCGCCCTGCCAGAGCGCCCGGACCGCCGGCACGAGCTCACGCAGGTGCTTTCCGCCGTCGGCGGCGGGCAGTCCGCCTGCCAGTCGGTCGAACTCGAACTGGTAGGCACCCCGGGCGAGTCCGACCTCCATCCGGCCGTTGCTGATGACATCGAGCAGCGCGCATTCACCGGCGACTCTGAGTGGGTGCCAGAACGGGGCGATGATGGTCCCGGCACCCAGGCGGATGGTCGAGGTCTTCGCGGCCAGGTGGGCGAGCAGCGGCATCGGGCTGGGGGAGATCGTGTACTCCATCGCGTGGTGCTCCCCGATCCACACGGTGCCGAACCCGCCGGCCTCGGCCATCAGGGCCAGCTCGGAGAGGTTCTCGAAGAGCTGCCGGTGGCTGACCTCCTCGTCCCAGCGCTCCATGTGCACGAACAACGAAAACCTCATGACTGCTCCTCCGCTGCTTCTGTTGCCTCGGGATGTTCGCGCCGGTCACACCAATGGAGACCTGTGGCATGTCAGCTCCGCATGGTGAACGGATCGGCCACGGGCTCCTCGCTCGTGTTGATCCAGACGCTCTTGAGCCGCGTGTACTCCAGAATCGTCTCGGTGCCGTGCTCGACGCCGACGCCGCTGGTCTTGAAGCCCTGGCGCGGTGACATCGGGGACATGGCCCGGTAGGTGTTGACCCACACGGTCCCGGCATCCAGGCGCGCCGCCATCCGGTGCGCCCGTGCGAGATTCGTCGTCCACACGCCGGCCGCGAGACCGTACTCGGTGTCGTTCGCCAGACGTACGACCTCTTCCTCGGTGTCGAACGGCATGACCGCCAGGACGGGCCCGAAGATCTCCTCGCGCACGACGCGCATGCTGTTGTCGACGTCCACGAGGACGGTCGGCTCGTAGAACCAGCCGCCGAGGCCGCCGTCGGTGGCCCGTCCACCGGTCAGCACCCGGGCACCTTCGCCGCGTCCGAGGTCGACGTACCCGGCGACCTTGTCGCGCTGGCCTTCGAAGGCCAGCGGACCGAGCTCGGTCTTCTCGTCCATCGGGTCGCCGATACGGATGGTCCGGGCGCGTTCCGAGACACGCTCGAGAAGCTCGTCGTAGACGGACCTGTGCGCGAACACCCGGCTGCCGGCGATGCAGGTCTGTCCGGCGGCGGCGAAGATGCCGGCGACGACGCCCATCGCGGCGTTCGGTAGGTTCGCGTCCTCGAACACGATGTTGGGCGACTTGCCGCCGAGTTCGAGCGTGGAGCCGATGAAACGGCTCGCCGTCGCGGCGGCGATGCGCGCCCCGGTGGCGGTGCTGCCGGTGAAGGAGATCTTCGCGAGGTCGCGGTGGTCGACCAGGGCCTGCCCGGCCTCGGCGCCGAACCCGGTGACGACGTTCACCGCACCCGACGGGAATCCCGCCTCGAGCGCCAGCTCGGCGAGTTTGAGCACCGTGGCCGAGGTGTACTCCGAGGGCTTGATCACGACGGTGTTGCCGGCGCAGAGCGCGGGCGCCAGTTTGCTGCTGGTCAACGTCAGCGGAGAGTTCCAGGGCGTGATCGCTCCGACCACACCGAGGGGCTCACGGGCCGTGTAGTTGAGTACTTGTCGGTCGGAGGTGGGGATGAAGTCGCCGTGGATCTTGTCGGCCAGCCCGGCGTAGTAGTAGTAATACTCCGGCAAGGCAGCCAGCTGCCCGCGCATCTCGCGCAGCAGTTTGCCGTTGTCCTGTGTCTCCATGCGGGCCAGGTCTTCGGCGTTCTCGGCGATCAGGTCACCCAGGCGCCGCAGGAGGTGTCCGCGCCGCGTCTGGCTGAGGTCGCGCCAGCGCGGGTCCTCGAACACCTTCCTCGCGGCGGCCACGGCTTTCTCGATGTCGGCGGCGTTTCCGCGCGCGGCCCGATAGAGGACCTCGAGGGTGGCCGGGTTGGTGCTCTCGAAGTACTCGCCCGATGCGGGCTCGACCCACGTCCCGCCGATGAAGTGCTGCAACGTGGTGAGGTCAGACATGTGCGCACTCTCCGATGAAGGTGGTGAGGGAGTCGACGAACGCCTCGGGGCGCTCGACAGGCAGCATGTGACGCGCCTTGGGGGTGACCTCTGCACGGCAGTCGGGAAGCGCCGCGGCGAGTCGGTGGGTCATCTCGGGGGTGGACCCGGGATCGTTCTCGCCCGTCACCGCCAGGGCGCGTACGGCGATGGCGGCCAGGTCCGGTGCGATGTCGGCGTCCGCTGTGGCGAAGACGCGATAGCAGTTGAGGAAGGACCTGATGTCGTTGGACAGCAGCGTGGCCTCGGTGCGCGCCACCTGTTCGGGGCTGACGTCGGTGCCGGCGTACCACCGCTTCAGGGACGCGGCCGCGCTCGCCGTGAAGTCGGCCTCCGCGGTGCGCAGTCGGTCGAGTACGGACGCCCGCTCCTCGGCGGTACGCTCGCACACCGAACTGACCGAGGTCAGCGTCGCCACCAACTCCGGGTGGCGCAGCGCCACATGCTGGGCGACGAGTGCCCCGAGCGAGAATCCGACCAGGTGCGAGCCCGTCGGGATCTCGCCGACCACCCCGTCGGCCAGGTCGGCGAGTGTCACCCCGTCGCTCACCGGCGGGCGAGTGCCGTGGCCCGGCAGGTCGGGGGCGATCACAGTGAAGCGGTCGGCCAGGAGCGCGGCGGCCGGCTCCCACATGGTGTGGTCGAGCCCGACGCCGTGCAGCAGGACCACGGTGGGCTTGTTCATGGACGCCTACTGCTCGGTCGAGAGCGGCGCCAGCCGCTGCTGGGGGCGCCCCTGGGCGGCCGCGGCAAGCGCGATGACGATCTCGTTCGGGTGGGGGGCGTCGCTGATCCGGACCTCGATGCTCTGGTGGTGCGAACGGATCGTGGCGTCGGTGATGTGCTTCAGCGGGATGTCGAAGACGATGCCGGCGGGCCCGCGCTTCTCGACCGCGGGCAGCAGGGTGGTGGCGTTTGCGGCCTTGCGGAAGTGGTCGCCGAACTTGAGCGTGTGGATCAGCGCCGAGCCGTGCTCGACCTCGCCGTCCAGGCCGACGATGGCCGCCTTGCCGTACGCCTCTGCGGGGGACTCCAGGGCGTCGAGGACCGCTGGGGCCAGCAGTGCTCCGAGGTCGGAGGCGTTCGCGTCGATTCCGGGAGTGAGGTCCTCGACGAAACCCTGACCGGCCCACGGGTTCTCGATCACGGCCGCGACGACGGCGACCCGGGCGGGACGACTCACTTCGCGGCCGCCTTCGGTGTGGATCTCCTCGACGACGGTCACGATCTTGCGGACGTTCATGAAGGGACTACCTCCAGGGTTTCGGTGCTGACGACGGGGTCGGTCATGCGGTCCCCGATACGGGGGTGCGGGCGCGGCCCCGTCGACGCGGCGGCGATGACGACGATCTCGTCGGCGCGCGGGGCGTCGGAAACACGGGCGCTGATGGTCTGGTAGTGACTGCGAGTCGCGGCATGTGTCTTGTGCCAGAGCGGGACGATCAGTGTCTCGCCGGCCTCGGCGCGTGTGTCGGCGAAGCAGATGATCGACTCGCCCTGGAGGAACTCCCGGACCAGGTTGCCGAAGTACGGAGTGTGGATGAGGGCACCGGCGTGCTCGATCTCGCCCGCCGTGCCGACGATGGCGGCCTTGCCGAACGATTCGATCTCGTCCACGCCACCGAGGGCGCCGATGAGCCGCTCGGTCAGCAACTTCGCGAGCACCGGAGCGACTTGGCCCTGCTGTTCGGACAGATCGGCCGAAGGGCCGACACCCACCCAGGGGTTCCGGATGACGGCGGCGACGCTGGCTCGCCGTGCGGGCTGTGCGGGCGCCTCGCCCGCCTCGGTGAGGACGACGTCGCGGTAGAGCACGAGTTTGCGGAGACCGATGCTGTCGTCAGGACGATCCTTGATGCGCTCTTGCATGCCACAGGACGATAGGGACGCCTCTCGTATCGGTCAAGGTGCTGAACTGGAGGACACCATCGAGTCCCCTATCCGCAGCTGCATACATTCCATTCTGTGCCAATGACCTGTGCGTTTACGTGCGACCGCACACGAATTTACGATCCGCTTACACCGGACCCTTGACGCTCAATCCGCGACCTGCCTTACTGCCACTTGTATGCCAGTATCGGTGGCCATCGGGCCCCGCGGACCCAAGGAGTTTCATGTCCAGTGACCTTGGAACAGGCGCGGAAACGACGCCCGCCACGCCGTCGGGGAGCGGTGGGGAAAGCCCCACGGATGGCACCGGCACCGGCCACGACGGCGGCGGCAAGCTCGGCTCCGTTTTCTGGACCTCGATCGGTATCTCCGCCGTCTTCGTAGCCTGGGCGGTGCTCTTCACCGACAACCTGAACGAGGTCACGAACGACTCGCTGAACTGGGTGACAGCCACGTTCGGCTGGAGCTACCTGGTGGTCACGCTCGCCATCCTGGTCTTCCTGGTGTTCCTGGCCTTCAGCCCCGCAGGCGACCTCCGACTGGGCAAGGACAGCGACCGTCCCGAGTTCTCGACGCCGACCTGGTTCGCCATGATCCTCAGCGCGGTCATGGGCATCGGACTGGTCTCGTACGGCGTCGCCGAACCGATCTCCCACCTGGCGACGCCACCGCACGGTCTCGCCGAGCCGAACACGCCTGCGGCAGCGGTGCGCGCCCTTCAGTACTCCTACTTCGACTGGGGCCTGCACGCCTGGGCGATCTTCGCCGTCTTCGGTCTGGCCATCGCGTACTCGACCTACCGCAAGGGCCGGCGCACCCTGGTGAGCCAGCTGTTCGTGCCGCTGCTCGGCGACCGCGTGAACGGGCCGATCGGCAAGGCGATCGACGTGCTCGCCGTGTTCGCGACGCTCTTCGGCACCACGACGTCCCTGGGCCTTGGAGCTCTCCAGGTCAACAACGGTCTCGGCAGGTTGTTCGGGGTCCCGGTCAACTCGGTGAGCCAGGTGCTCATCATCGCCGCCGTCACATCGGTCTTCACGCTCTCGGCGGTGACCGGTGTCAGCAAGGGCATCAAGTTCCTGAGCCAGGGCAGTTCGCTGCTGGCGGCCGCGCTGTTCGTCTTCATGCTGATCGTCGGCCCGGCCGTGTTCCTCGCGAACCTGTACATCGAGTCCGTGGGCCAGTGGGCCACCGACTTCTTCCGGATGAGCCTGCAGGGCACCGCGTTCGGCGGCCTGGAGTGGATGCAGTGGTGGACGTACTTCATGATGGCCTGGTGGGTCTCGTGGGGTGCCTTCGTCGGTGTCTTCCTGGCCCGTATCTCACGCGGCCGCACCATCCGCGGCTTCATCACGGGTGTCCTGGTCGTCCCCAGCGTGGTGTTCTTCACCTGGTTCACCGTCTTCGGCGGCACGGCGATCCACCTCGACCTGTTCGAGGGCGGCGACATCGCCAAGCAGACCACGGCTGACATCAACAGCGCGTTCTTCGCGACCCTCGACCACTTCCCGCTCGCCACTGTCACATCGGTGATCGCGATCATCCTGGTCGTGATGTTCTTCGTCTCCGGCGCGGACGCCAACACCTACGTGCTGTCCATGATGACCTCGGACGGATCGCTCACCCCGCGTCGTTCGGTACTCATCCTCTGGGGCGTCCTCACGGGTGTCACCGCCGTCGTCCTCATGCTCGCCGGCGGACTGAACGCCCTTCAGAACACCGTCATCGTGACGTCCTTGCCCTTCCTCGTGATCATCGCCGGCCTGGCGGTGTCCTTCTGGAAGGAGCTGAGTGCAGATCGAAAGGAGAAGACCGATGTCGCACTCTGACGCCCGTCGTGGGCTCATCGAGAAGGAGTGGGCCGCGGCCTGGGGCCAGGGTGACGTCGATGCCCTCGACGCGCTGCTGAGCCCGGCGTACCTCCGCCACGGCGGAAACCCGCACCCGCAGGACCTGAACGCCTTCAAAGCCGCGATCGTCTCGACCCGAGAGGCCTTCCCGGACCTGGTCACGACCATCGACGACATCGTCGTCGAAGGCGACAGGGCCGCGATCCGCTGGCACAGCAGCGGAACCCATGTGAACTCGTTCCTCGGTGTCCCTCCCACCAAGCGGCACGTCGAGGTCAGCGGCGCCACGTTCGCCCGCTTCGAGGGGGACCGGATCGTCGAGGAGCACGTGACGTGGGATCCCAGAGCGCTGCTCTCGGCGCTGGGCGTCATCCGGGTGGGACAGGACTGACGATCAAGATGACCAGGAGCATCTCCATGGCCCCGCTTGCCTCGAAGCCCGACCTCGATGTGATGAAGCAGGTCAACCGGCAGTTCGTCACCGGTGTCACGGTCGTGACCGCGATGGACGGAGAGACCCCCAGAGGGCTGGCCGTCAACGCGTTCTCGAGCATCTCGCTCGACCCCGCCACCGTGATGGTGTGCGTCCAGCGCACCTCGTCCACCCACGACTGTCTGTTCCGGGCGGACCACCTCGCGATCAACATCCTGTCCACGGACCAACTCGACGTCGTCGGTACGTTCGCAAGCAAGGCCGACGACAAGTTCAAGGACCTGGACTGGGAGAGCGGCCCGTTCGGCAGTCCGCTGATCGCCCGGAGCAGCGCGCAGATGGAGGCCGAGATCCGCGAGCGGCTGCAGGCCAGCACGCACACCGTGTTCATCTGCCGCGTGGTGCACGCTGCGGTCGCCGGGCACCATCCGATGGTCTACAGCGCGGGTAAGTTCTTCGACGGCGGCGCGCTCGCGCCGCTGGGGTGACCGGCGGGTGGCTCGGGAGACGGAGGAGGGTTCGGTGAATCGCGCAACGAGCGAACCGAAGGGGGGGTCCCCCCGGCCGGAGGCCGGGGGAGGGTCGATGCAGGCCAGGGTGATCGCCGAAATGCGCCGGCGGATCATCAAGGGAGACATCGAGCCCGGGGCTCCGCTCTCGGAGCTCGCTCTCGCGGAAGAGTTCGGCGTCAGTCGTACGCCGGTACGCGAAGCCCTCAAGCAGCTGCAGACCGAAGGGCTGGTGGAAATCCGGCCCCGCGTCGGGACGTTCGTCACCACTCCCTCCCGCCGCGAAATAACCGAGCTCTTCGAGATGAAGGAGCTCCTCGAGGGCGCGGCCGCCCGCCTTCTCGCCCGGCGGGGCCGGGTCCCGGAGATCGACATGCTCGAGCGAAACCTGCGCGAGGCCGATGAAGCGGTGGCACGGGACGACAGGGAGCGGTACGCGGAGTTGGTCCAGGAGTTCCACGACCTGCTCATCTCCGGGGCCGACAACAGCAAACTGGAAGCCCATTACCGGATGCTCATGAACCAGCTGGCCTACTCCCGGCTGGTGAACACGTCGCTGAGTCAGCCTGGCCGCCCCCTCCAGTCGGACCGTGAACACCACCTCGTCCTGGAGCTGATCCTGGAGAAGGACGGCGACAGCGCCGAGCACGTGATGCGTGAGCACGTCAGGGCCAGTCGACGTGCGCTGCTGGCGGGGCTGCCCATCGGCGGTGCGAACGAGAGGTTCGGCACGGCAGGTTCCTGATACCAGGCCCACCCAGCCCGTTCATTGCGCCCACCTGGCCGCCAACGAGCCGTATGCCGCAATCTTCTGACGGTATATCAGGGCCGGGTTCCGCCTCTTCGGGGGCGGCACCCGGCCCTTCGGCTTACGGGGACCTTCCACCGCTGAAATCCTCCCGTAACTCCAGGGGTGTCTACTCGTAGGCAACGATGATTCATCACAGTAGACACCTCATTCCGGCCAGGGAGGCCCCATGACGACCGACCCAACAGCGGACGCCCCCGATCTCGCCGAGTTGGTCCGCGCCGACGGCATCGAGTTCGTGCTTGCCGTCTTCGTCGACCTGACCGGCAAGCCGTGCGCCAAGCTCGTCCCGGCCCAGGCCGTCGAGGAACTCCGCGACGAGGGCGTCGGGTTCGCCGGATACGCGGCCGGCGCCCTCGGCCAGCAGCCCAGCGACCCCGATGTCATCGCCCGGCCGGACGCCTCCTCGTACACACCGGTCCCCTTCATCAAGCCCGGTCTCGCCCTCGTCCACTGCGACCCGTACGTGGAGGGCGAACCCTGGCCCTATGCACCCCGCGTCATCCTGCGCAGGCTGCTGGAGCGGGCCGCGGCCCGGGGACTCTCCCTGGCCGTGGGCGCAGAGGTCGAGTACTTCCTGGTCAACCGGGACGAGCACGGCGTGCTCAGTGTCGCCGACGCCAAGGACACCGCGCGGCAGCCTTGTTACGACGCGCGCGGCCTGACCCGGATGTACGACCATCTCACCGCGGTCTCCAGTGCCATGAACGCGCTCGGCTGGGGCAACTACGCCAACGACCACGAGGACGGCAACGGCCAGTTCGAGCAGAACTTCAAGCACGCCGACGCCCTCACCACCGCCGACCGGGTCATCACCATGCGCTACCTGGTGTCGATGCTGGCCGAACAGCGCGGCATGACGGCCACGTTCATGCCCAAGCCGTTCACCGACCGCACCGGCACCGGCATGCACCTGCACATGTCGCTGTGGCGGGGCGACGAACCCGCCTTTCCCGACGCCACCGACGGGCGCGGACTCGGTCTCTCCCCGATCGCCTACTCCTTCGTCGCCGGGATCGTCGAGCATGCGCGGGCACTCCAGGCCGTGATCGCGCCGACCGTCAACTCGTACAAGCGCACCGGTGCGGTGAACACCCGCTCAGGTGCCACCTGGTCGCCGCGCGTGGCGAGTTACGGCGGCAACGATCGCACCCACTTCATCCGCGTCCCCGACGGCAACCGCATCGAGCTGCGCGGCGGAGACGGCGCCGCCAACCCCTACCTCGCCGCTGCCGCCGCGCTTGCCGCCGGCCTCGACGGCATCGAACGCGGCCTCGACCCGGGCGAGCCCGGGGAGGCCGGCAAGGGCCCGGAACTCCCGCCCACCCTGCTGCACGCCGTCGAGGCCCTCCAGGCGGACGACGTGATCAGCGGCGCGCTGGACGTAGCAGGCACCGGGGTCAGCCGGTACTTCGCCGACCTCAAGCGTGAGGAGTTCTTCGACTGGCACGCCACGGTCGGCCCCTGGGAGCTCGACCGGTATCTGACCGCCTTCTGAAGGGACTTGAGATGTGCGGAATCGTGGGGCTCCATCTGCGTGAGCCCTCCCTCGAACCACGGCTCGGCGAACTGCTGACCGCGATGCTCGGCCAGGTTGTCGAACGCGGCCCCGACTCGGCCGGTGTCGCGGTCTACGGCGACCCGCGCCTGTCCCCGCCGGGACGCGCCGTCGTCTCGCTGCTGGGGGTCACGCCGACCGAGGCGGAGGCCGCGCTGCCCGGTGCCGTGGCCGTCGCAGCCGACGCCACCACGGTGGTGCACGGGGACACCGACCTGCTCACAGCCATCCAGGCCGCACTGCCCCACGCCACCGTCATCGGCTCCGGCATTGACATGGCCGTACTCAAGGGCACGGGAAACCCCGTGGAGTTGGCGGACGCCTTCGGACTCTCCACCGTCACCGGATGGCAGGGCGTCGGCCACACCCGGATGGCCACCGAGTCGGCCGTCACGCCCGAGGGGGCCCATCCCTTCTCCGTCGGCCCCGGTCAATGTCTGGTGCACAACGGCTCCTTCGCCAACCACGCCACCATTCGCCGTGAACTGCGCGCGCGGGGCGTCGAGTTCGACAGCGAGAACGACTCCGAGGTCGGCGCCCGCTTCATCGCGCACCAACTGGAGCAGGGCGCTGAACTGGAGAAGGCGCTGCGGCTGCTGTGCGAGCGGTTCGACGGCTTCTACACGCTGCTCGTGTCCACCGGCGACTCTTTCGCGGTCGTCCGCGACGCGATCGCCTGCAAGCCGGCGCTCGTCGCCGAAACCGACGCGTGGGTCGCGATGGCCTCCGAGTACCGGGCGCTGGACGTTCTGCCGGGCATCGAGCACGCCCGCATCTTCGAACCCGAGCCGGAAGAGGTGTACGTATGGCGACGCTGATCGACCTGGCCGAGACTCCCGTGCGGGACCTCAACCAGGCACTGCACGAGGCGCCGGTGGCGTCCTGGCGCGTGCTCAACCCCCGCGGTGCGCACGCCGTCGCCTGCGGCATCCGTGGCAACTTCACCGTCGACATCGAGGGGCACGTCGGCTACTACTGCGCCGGCATGAACCAGCAGGCCACGGTCACCGTTCACGGCAACGCAGGGACAGGGGTCGCCGAGAACATGATGTCCGGCACGGTCCGGGTGCGCGGCAACGCCTCCCAGTCCGCCGGTGCCACCGCCCACGGCGGCCTGCTCGTGATCGACGGGGACGCCTCCGCGCGCTGCGGGATCTCCATGAAGGGCGTGGACATCGTCGTCGGCGGCAGCGTCGGCCACATGAGCGCCTTCATGGGGCAGGCCGGACGCCTCGTGGTGTGCGGCGACGCGGGCGACGCACTGGGGGACTCACTGTACGAGGCCCGCATCTACGTCAGGGGCACGGTCAAGTCCCTCGGCGCCGACTGCGTCGAGAAGGAGATGAGTGCTGAACACCTCGCAGAACTCGCCGAGTTGCTCAAGGCGGCCGAGCGTGACGAGGACCCTGCCGACTTCCGCCGGTACGGCTCGGCCAGGCAGCTCTACCACTTCAAGGTCGACAACACGACAGCGTACTGAGGGAGTTCGACGATCATGGAACCCGCATCCCACGGCCTGCGCGAGTCGGCGACCTTCGACCGCGCCACCATCCACGCCATCCAGCGCGCCGCCGAGACCGGCATCTACGACATCCGCGGCTGGGGCGCCAAACGGAAACTCCCGCACTTCGACGACCTGCTGCTGCTCGGCGCCTCCATGTCCCGCTATCCGCTGGAGGGTTACCGCGAACGCTGCGACACGGACGTCGTCCTCGGCACCCGGCACGCCAAGCACCCCCTGCGGCTCGCCACCCCCGTCACCATCGCCGGCATGAGCTTCGGCGCGCTGTCCGCCCAGGCCAAGGAGGCCCTCGGCCGCGGTGCCAGCGAGGTCGGCACCTCGACGACCACCGGCGACGGCGGCATGACCCCTGAGGAACGCGGCCACTCCAAGCACCTCGTGTATCAGTACCTGCCGTCCCGCTACGGCATGAACCCCGACGACCTGCGCGCCGCCGACGCGATCGAGGTCGTCCTCGGCCAGGGTGCCAAGCCCGGCGGCGGAGGCATGCTGCTCGGCCAGAAGATCACCGAACGGGTCGCCGGGATGCGGACGCTGCCCGTCGGCATCGACCAGCGCAGCGCCTGCCGCCACCCCGACTGGACCGGCCCCGACGACCTCGCCATCAAGATCCTCGAACTGCGCGAGATCACCGACTGGGAGAAGCCGGTCTATGTGAAGGTCGGCGCGACACGGACGTACTACGACGTGAAGCTCGCCGTGCACGCGGGCGCCGACGTCGTGGTCGTCGACGGCATGCAGGGCGGCACGGCCGCCACCCAGGACGTGTTCATCGAACACGTCGGTATCCCCACCCTGGCCGCCCTGCCCCAGGCCGTCCAGGCGCTGCAGGAGCTGGGCGTCCACCGTGAGGTCCAGCTGATCGTCTCGGGCGGCATCCGCAGCGGCGCCGACATGGCCAAGGCGCTCGCCCTCGGCGCGGACGCGGTCGCCATCGGCACGGCCGCACTGATCGCGCTCGGCGACAACCACCCGAAGTACGACGCCGAGTACCGCGAACTCGGCTCGGCCGCAGGCTACTTCGACGACTACCAGGACGGCCGCGACCCCGCCGGCATCTCCACCCAGGACGAGGAACTCGCCGCCCGCCTCGACCCCGCCGAGGCCGGCCGCCGGCTCGCCAACTTTCTCCGCGTGATGACCATGGAGGCCCAGACCCTCGCCCGCGCCTGCGGCAAGGCCCACCTCCTCCATCTCGAGCCGGAGGACCTGGTCGCTCTTACCATCGAGTCCGCTGCCATGGCCCGCGTCCCGCTCGCGGGTACGAACTGGATCCCCGGGGAAGGCCTGTGATCGCCGTCGTAGGCGCTGGGCTGATGGGCGCGGCCACCGCCTGGCAACTGGCCCGGCGTGGCCACGAGGTCACACTCATCGAGGCGTACGACATCGCCCACAGGCACGGCAGTTCGCACGGCAGCTCGCGGATCTTCCGGCGGGCGTACGCCGACCCCTTCTACGTACGGCTGACCGGGCAGGCGCACGAGCAGTGGCGCGAGCTGGAGGACGACGCCTCGACTCCCTTGCTGCGCACGACCGGTGGCCTCGACATGGGCGAGGACCGCGACCCGAAGGCGCTGGCGGCCCTCCTCGACGCGGCCGGAGTGCCGCACGAACTCCTCGGCCCGGAAGCCGCCGCGGAGCGCTGGCCGTACATCCGCGTCACGGGCCCGGTGCTCCACCACCCGGACGCGGGCGTGGTCGACGCCGACGAGACCGTAGGGGCCTGCGTACGGCGGGCGATCGAACACGGCGCGGAAGCGATCATCGGTGTACGCGTCACGGGCATCGACGTCCGGGGCGGCGAGAGGGTTCTGCTGCACACCGACGACGGCCGTGAGATCGTCGCGGACACCGTGGTGATCGCCGCGGGATCCTGGCTGCCCGAGCTCGAACTGCCCGTCGCCCTGCCGCCGTTGCAGGTGACCCAGCAGCAGGTCTTCCACTTCCGGCAGCGCGATCCGTCCGTGAAGTGGCCGACCCTGGTCTGGGACGGCGCGCTGCACCTCTACGGCCTGCCGTCGGGAAGCGACGGCGGCCCGCTCCCCGCGGTCAAGGTCGCCGAGCACGACCGCGGCACGCCCACCACCGCCCGTACCCGCAACGGCGTCGTCGACCCGTCGTCGCGGACTCGGGTGAGCGGCTTCGTCCGCGACCGGCTCCCGGGCCTCGAGCCCGACCCGGTGGCCGAAGCGACCTGCCTCTACACCACCACCCCCGACGAGGACTTCGTCCTCGACCGCCATGGCCCCTTCGTCATCGCCTCTCCGTGCTCCGGTCACGGCGCCAAGTTCGCCCCGCTCATCGGCGCGATGGCCGCCGACCTCGCCACCGGCCGTACCGAGCCCCACCCCCGATTCCGCCTGGACCGCGCGGGCTAGGATGCGCCGGTGACCGAGCATCCGGAACCCGCAGCGGACTCCCAGGACTCCGACGACCAGGCGCTGGAGCGCATCATCGCGGTCCGGGCCCGCGAGTACCGGCAGGCGGCGGGGCTGTCGGTCGGCGAGATGGCGCAGCGGGTCGGCATCTCCAAGGCCATGCTGTCGAAGATCGAGAACGCCCAGACCGCGTGCAGCCTCACCACGCTCTCCCGGCTCGCGCGCGGTCTCGACGTCCCGGTCACCGCCCTGTTCCGCGGCATGGACGACGAACGCGAGGCCGTCTTCGTCCCCGCCGGGCACGGCGCCCGGATCGTACGGCGCGGCACCCGCGTCGGTCATGAGTACGCCCAGCTCGGCTCGCTGCGGGGCGCCCACAAACGGATGGACGCCCTGCTGGTCACGCTGACCGAACAGAGCGAGGTCTTCCCGCTCTTCCAGCACGCCGGCACCGAGATCATCTACATGCTGGAAGGCGTCATGGTGTACGGCCACGGCAAGTCCAGCTACACCCTGCGCCCCGGCGACGCCCTGCAGTTCGACGGCGAGGCCCCGCACGGCCCGGAGCGGCTGGTCGAGTTGCCGATCCGCTTCCTGACGGTGACGGCCTTCGGGGACAGCCCGCAGCACTGAAACCCGGTGTTAATCGGCCACGGAAGTGTCTTGTAACGCACCTCCAGTCTACTGCGGTGAAACGACGTTTCTTCCTGCTGGACCTCTCCGCGGAGCGTGCGCATGGACACCGGAAGTACCGCTTGGATGCTCGCGAGCACGGCACTCGTCCTTTTGATGGTGCCGGGCCTGGCGCTCTTCTACGGTGGCATGGTCGCCGCCAAGAGCGTCCTGAACATGATCATGATGACCTTCGGGTCCGTCGCCCTGGTCGGCTGCATCTGGGTCGTCTACGGCTACTCGGCCTCCTTCGGCGACTCGATGGGAGGCGCTGGAATCCTCGGTGACGTCACCGAGTACTTCGGCCTGAGCGACGTCATCAAGGACGACCCGAAGGCCACCATCCCGCTCTCCGTCTTCGCCGCCTTCCAGGCCCTGTTCGCGGCCCTCACCGCCGCACTGATCTGCGGTGCGATCTCCGACCGCATCAAGTTCGGCGCCTGGATGGCCTTCACCGGCATCTGGGTCACCCTGGTCTATCTGCCCGTCGCCCACTGGGTGTTCGCCTTCGACGGCGACGACGTCGTCGGCGGCTGGATCGTCAACGAGCTCGGCGCCATCGACTTCGCCGGGGGTACGGCCGTACACATCAACGCCGGCGCGGCGGCCCTGGCGATGATCCTGGTCCTCGGTAAGCGCATCGGCTGGCAGAAGGGCACAGAACGGCCCCACAACCTGCCCCTGGTGATGCTCGGTGCCGGCCTGCTCTGGTTCGGCTGGTTCGGCTTCAACGGCGGCTCCGCGCTGACCTCCAGCAACGCCGCCTCCGTCGTCGTACTCAACACCTTCACCGCCACCTGCTCCGCGATGCTCGGCTGGCTCCTCGTCGAGAAGCTCCGCGACGGCCATCCCACCAGCCTCGGCGCCGCCTCCGGAGCCATCGCCGGACTCGTCGCCATCACCCCCTCCTGCGGCGCCGTCTCCCCGCTCGGCGCGCTGGCCCTCGGCGCGATCGGCGGAGCCGTCTGTGCCCTCGCCGTCGGCCTCAAGTACAAGTTCGGCTACGACGACTCCCTCGACGTCGTCGGCATCCACCTCGTCGGCGGCCTCACCGGTACCCTCCTGGTCGGCATCCTCGCCACCTCTGACGCCCCGAACGGCGTCGACGGCCTCCTCTACGGCGGCGGTCTCTCCCTCCTTGGCAAGCAAGCGGTCGGCGCCTTCGCCGTCCTCCTGTACTCCTTCGCCGTGACGTGGCTGATCGCCAAGGCGCTCGACAAGACGATGGGCCTGCGGGTGAGCCCCGAGGAGGAGCAGGAGGGTGTCGACGTCCACCTGCACGCGGAGAGCGCCTACGACCTCACGCACCCACCGACCACCGCCCCGACCCCGGAGCCTGCCGCTGCGGGATAGGGGCCGTACGGGAGGACTACAGCCTCGGGGCGGGGCGGCCGGACATCTGCGGACGGTGCAGCACGAGGTGCCTGCGCCGAGCACACGCGTGCGCGTCCGGTCCGCCTGCCCTCGGCCCCGGGCGCCTGCCTGACGGTCAGGGACTCTCCGCCGGGTGACCCCACTTACCGCCTGGGCGCGTGTTTCCCCCACCGCCCCGAAGCCCTGGATACCGCAGAAGCGGGTCCTGGTTCCGGAGGCCCCGGGCCGTGCGTTCACCGAAGTCCAGTGGGTCACCGCTCAGAGCGAGATCCCCACCTGGCGTGCCGCGTCCGGACGGGCGTTCAACTGCATGGTCGGCCGGAAGCATCCTGACCGGAACCCGGGCCGTGCTTCGGGCACGAGATCAGCGCGGTGCGAAGTCGGGATGCCGATCTACTCCGATACCGGCAGGCGGGGCGATCGTGTCCGCTGCCTACCGGCGTTGCGGTAGCGCCAGACAGTGGCCAATGCGGTCCGGGCGCCGTGGCCTCAGCAGGGCCCACCGCCGCCGGGAGCTGCCGTCGCACTTCAGAGGCGTACTGCGACGCCATGCGGTCGCTGCCGGACACGTCGGCGGTCAGTACCTGGTTGCTGTCGGTGGAACCGGTGCGGGCCCGTGTGAACAGTTCGGCGTTGCGTCAGGTCAGGCGGCACTCGGAGTCGAGGACTTCATGCGCGGATCCCGGCGAATCAGCGGCGCCGCCTTGACGTGCACCGAAAAGCGAGAATACCGTTCTCGTATCCAGAGATCGATGTTACCGATCGTGATCGGTGTGATCGGTGCAGCCCGACCGGAGGACCAGATCTCATGCCGCACTTCAAGAAGCCCGCCGAGGGCAGCTGGACCGAGCACCTCAAGATCGGGACGGAGCCGGTCTCCTACGAGGACTCGATCTCCCCGGAGCAGTACGAGCGCGAGCGCGAGGCCATCTTCAAGCGGACGTGGCTGAACGTCGGCCGTGTCGAGCAACTCCCCAGGAAGGGCAGCTACTTCACCAAGGAACTGGACGCGGCGCGTACCTCCGTCGTCGTGGTGCGCGGCACGGACGGCGAGGTCCGGGCCTTCCACAACGTGTGCCGGCACCGCGGGAACAAGCTGGTGTGGAACGACTTCCCGCGCGAGGAAACCAGCGGTGTCTGCCGCCAGTTCACGTGCAAATACCACGCCTGGCGCTATGACCTCGACGGCAAGCTCGCCTTCGTGCAGCAGGAGGGCGAGTTCTTCGACCTGGACAAGGCCGCGTACGGGCTCAAGCAGGTGCGGACCGAGGTGTGGGAAGGCTTCGTCTTCGTCAACCTCGACCCGGAGAACACCACGCCGCTGCGCGAGTACTTGGGGGAGTTCGCCAAAGGGATCGAGGGCTATCCGTTCCACAAGCTCACTCAAGTGCACAAGTACCGCGCGGAGATCGGCAGCAACTGGAAGCTGTTCATCGACGCGTTCGCCGAGTTCTACCACGCGCCGATCCTGCACTCCGGCCAGTACATGGCCGAGGAGGCCCGCAAGATCCAGAAATACGGCTACGAGGCGCTGCACTACGACATCGACGGCCCGCACAGCATGGTGTCCTCCTGGGGCGGTATCGCCCCTCCGCACGACCGCAAGATGGTCAAGCCCATCGAAGCCGCCCTGCACAGCGGCCTGTTCGGGCCGTGGGACGCGCCCGACATCGGTCTGGCCCCGGAGGATCTGCCGCCCGCGATCAACCCGAGCCGGGACAAGCGATGGGGCATGGACTCGTTCGTCTTCTTCCCCAACTTCATGCTGCTGATCTGGCGGCCCAACTGGGTGCTCACCTACCACTACTGGCCGACGTCGTACAACACGCACATCTTCGAGGGGACGTGCTACTTCGTCCCGCCCGAGAACGCCTTCCAGCGCCTCCAACAGGAGCTCGCCGCCGTCTCGTTCAAGGAGTACGGCCTGCAGGACGGCAACACCCTGGAAGCCACGCAGACCATGCTGGAATCCCGCGCGGTGCGGGAGTTCCCCCTCAACGACCAGGAAGTTCTGCTGCGGCACCTGCACCAGACCGCCCGGGCGTACGTGGAAGATCACCAGCGACGCGGCGCCGAAGCCGGTACTCCGGCCACATCCTGACCCGAGGAGAACCGAACCATGGCCAGTGTCTTTCCCGACGGCTTCGAAGCCCTGGAGCCCTTCGCCGACTGGGCGGTCCGGGGCGAGAAAGCCCGCTACGCGAAGCGCCTCGCCAGCACCATGGACGAGCTCGACGCCTTCTACAACGTGGCGTTCCCACTGCTCCAGTCCAGCAAGGACTATCTGGAGCAGGTCTCCATGGAGGGCATCTCCGAACAGGACAAGCGGCTGCTGTGGCTGTTCTGCGCGCTGGTGACCGTCGCCTTCCCCGTGGAGGCGTGGCGCCAGCCGAGGGTTCCCGACTCGGGCCCGTCGACCATCGACGCGATCCTCGAACCGGCCGTGTGACCACTGGCCCGAAGGAGCCGAGCGATGCCCCGACCGCGCACCCCGCAACCGCCCGTCCTGCTCCGCGCCGCGCGCCTGCTCGACGTCGACAAGGGCGAGTACGTCACTCCTGGCGAACTGCTCGTCGAGGGCGAGCACATCACCAAGATCTCGCCCACCTCCCTGCCCGAGGGCACCGTGGTGGTCGACCTCGGTGAACTGACCCTGCTCCCCGGTCTGATGGACATGGAGGTCAACCTGCTGCTCGGAGGCCCGGACCATCGAAGTCCGCTGGTCGCGGTGCAGGACGACCCGGCCGTGCGCACCCTGCGTGCCGTGGCCAACGCGCGCCGGACCCTGCGCGCGGGCTTCACGACGGTGCGCAATCTCGGCCTGTTCATCCAGACAGGCGGACTGCTGCTCGACGTCGCTCTGCAGAAGGCGATCGACCACGGCTGGATCGACGGGCCGCGCGTCGTCCCCGCAGGGCACGCGATCACGCCGACCGGAGGGCACCTGGACCCGACGATGTTCCAGGCGTTCGCCCCGCACGTCCTGCCCCTGACGGTGGAGGAGGGCATCGCGAACGGGATCGACGAGGTGCGGAAGGCCGTCCGCTACCAGATCAAGTACGGAGCCCGGGTCATCAAGGTCTGTGCGTCGAACGGCGTCATGTCGCACACCGGCCCGGCCGGTGCCCAGCAGTACTCCGACGAGGAACTGCGCGCCGTCGTCGACGAGGCCCATCGCGCGGGCCGCAAGGTCGCCGCGCACTGCATGGGCGAGCAGGCCGTCCGGGCCGCGCTGGACGCGGGCATCGACTGCATCGAACACGGTTTCCTCACCAGCGGGGCCACGCTCGACCTGATGGCCGAGCGGGGCACCTTCCTCGTGGCCACGACGTCCCTCGCCGACGACATGGACCTCTCGCAGGCCGACCCAGGACTCCAGGCCAAGGCCGCCGAGGTGTTCCCACGCGCACGGGCCACCATCTCCGAGGCCGTACGTCGCGGCGTCCGTGTCGCCTGCGGCTCCGACGCCCCCGCGATCCCGCACGGTCGTAACGCCAGGGAACTGGTCGCCCTCGTGAACCGGGGCATGTCCCCGCTCGACGCGATCCGCGCCGCGACGACCGTCTCCGCCGACCTCATCGACGTGGACGACCGTGGCCGTCTCGACGCTGGCCTGCTCGCCGACGTGATCGCCGTTCCCGGCGATCCGCTCTCGGACATCACGGTCACCACGGACGTCCGCTACGTCATGAAAGGCGGACAGGCCCACCGCGACGACACCGCTGCCGCCTGAGGAGAGCGGGGCCCGCACAACGCCTTGTCCGATGCTCCAGTCATGCCGAGAACAGTACTCTCGGCATCAGAGAATTGTAATGCCACCCAGGCTGATGGGAGTGCTGATCAGCTGCCCCCGCTGATCCCGCCCAGACAGAACTCCCAGACTTCCTCGGCGGTCACGGCAGTCGCATGGCTCTCGGCGGGAACGCCCGTTGTCTGGGCCGTGAACATCGCGGTCTGCATGACCAGCGACGCCACGCGGCGCGGCTTTGCCGCACGTGTGTCCCCCGACTCCACGGCCTTCTCCACCAGTTCGGTGAAGACGTCGAGCAGCGGCATGTGCGCGGTGGCCACTTGTGCGGGATGCGCGGCCAGCAGCTGCATGGCGAAGTCCGTGAACAAGGGGCTCTGCTTGCCAGGTCGCGGCTGTGACTGCTTGTAGAGCAGCTCCACCGCGATCCGCAGGCGCTCCAGCGGCTTCTTGGCTGCCGAGGTCGCTTCGCGGATCTCGGCCGCGGACTTGGCCAGCGCGTCCTCGAACAGGGCGAGCAGCAGCTCATGCTTGCCGTCGAAGTGCTGGTAGAAGCTGCGCAACGACTGCTTGGACCGCTCGACCACCTCCTGCACGGTGAAGTCGGTGGTGCCCTTCTCGGCGATGAGTTCCTGGGCCGCGTCCAGGAAACGCTGGATCCGCTGCTCGGCACGGAGTTTGGCGGCACGGGTGGACCGCTCGACGGCGCGCTGGCGCCAGGCCGGCGGAGCGGGCTCTGCGGGGACGGCGTTCATTTGCAGAACGATACTCCACGCCCGTGAAAAGCAAGGGGCTTCCCCCTACCGAATCAGGCACCCCAACAAGCGAGACTCTTACTTGCGCTAAAGGAGAATGTTATTCTTGTCTCGACGTGGCCACGCCGCCGGGCCGCGCCACCACGACGGCCCGACGTGAGGACGCGCGATGGAATTCGTGCTCGACGAGGAGCAGTTGATGCTCAGGCGCACGGTGCGCGAGGCCGTCGCCAAGTCCCGCGCCCGCGGCGAGGACGACCAGTGGGCGCTGTACCAGGAGCTGGGCTGGCTCGAGGCGCCGCCCGTAGAGCTCGCCCTGATCCTGGAGGAGCTGGGATACGTGGCCGATGGCACGCCCTTCCTCGCCTCCGCGACCTGGTTCGCCCCGGTGGCCGGGCGGCTCCCGGAGGGTGCGGGCACGGCGGTCTTCGACGGTGCGGGCCGCTATGTCCTTGATGCCGACCGCGCCGGCGAGATCGCGGTGCGGACCCGGGACGGCGTACGGATCGTGCCCGCCGGCGAGCTGCCGGTGGAGCGGGTCGACGTCTTCGACTCCAGCCTTCACATCGCTCACGTGGACGTACGGGACGCAGCCCACGGGGTGCCCGCCCTCGCTCTCATGGGACTGGCCGCCACCGCGGTCGGCAGCTGCCGGCGCATCCTCGACCTCGTCGTCGACCACGTGAAGGAGCGGCAGCAGTTCGGCCGTCCCCTGGGAGCGTTCCAGGCCGTCAAGCACAAGGCGGCCGACATGTACGTAGCCATCGAACGCGCCCGCGCCCTCACCCACTTCAGCGCGCTCACCCTCGCCGAGGACGACCAGCGCGCGACCGGCGCCGCCCATATGGCGAAGGCCGCGGCAGGGGAGTGCCAGCGCTTGGTCTTCCGGCATGGGCTGCAGCTGTTCGGCGCCATGGGCTTCACCTGGGAGCACGAGCTCCAGATCCACCTGAAGCGGGCCAAGGCCTGCGACCTGCTGCTGGGCACCGCCGCCACGCACAGAAGGGCACTGCTGACCCGATGAGGCTCGCCGACGACCCGGACATCGGCCGGTTCCGCGCCGAATTCGCCGCCTTCCTGGACGCCCATCTGCCGACCGCGGCCGAGGCGGTGGAACGCCCCCGCTCCAGTGCGCATGTCCCCGCCTGGGCCCGGCGCTGGCAGCGCACCCTCTTCGACGCCGGATGGCTGCTGCCCGGACAGCCGCCGGAGTTCGGCGGCCGCAACGCCACCCTGCCCCAGCAGCTCGCCCACCTGGAGGAGCTGGCGCGGCGCCGCATCTACCACAGCTTCAACCCCCAGGGCCTCGGCATCGTCGCCGCCTCCCTCATCACCTTCGGCACGGACGAGCAGAAGCACCGCTGGGCGGTGCCGGTGCTGCGGGCCGAGATCACCGCCGCGCTCGGCATGAGCGAGCCGGGCGCCGGCTCCGACCTCGCCTCCCTGCGGACCCGGGCGGTCGCCGACGGCGACCACTTCGTGGTCAACGGCCAGAAGGTGTGGACCTCCGGCGCCCACGACGCCGACATCCTGCTCACCTTCGTCCGTACGGACCCGGACGCGCCCAAGCACAAGGGCATCAGCTGTCTGGTCATCCCCACCGACACCGACGGAGTGGTCCGGCGCCCCTTCGGCTCCCTCGCCGCGCCCGACGACCTCGACTTCAACGAGGTCTTCTTCACCGACGTGCGCGTCCCGCGCGAGAACCTCGTCGGCCCGCTCAACGAGGGCTGGCGCGTCGCCAACGGCTCGCTCGGGCACGAGCGCACCCTGCTCTGGCTCAGCTTCGCCGAACGCCTCGACGACCTGATCCGCGACGCCCCCTGCGACGAGGACTGGTACGCCACCCTCCTCATGGACGCCCAGGCCCTGCGCCTGCTCGGCTACCGCCAGCTCGGCCCGGACCCCGACCCCGCCGAGATCTCCGTCCTCAAGCTCCTCGGCTCCGAAGCCGTCCAGGACGCCTCGCTGCACGCGCTGGAGGCGCACGGCGCGGACGGGCTGCGCCACCCCGAGCTGACCGGCCCGTACCACCACATGAACGCCGAGGATTTCAGCGCCAGCTGGTTCGAGCGCTATGCCCGCAGCTTCGCCGGGACCATCGCGGGCGGCACCAGCGAGATCCAGCGCAACATCATCGCCGAGCGCATCCTCGGCCTGCCGCGCTGAGGCCCGTACCGCAGAAGGGACGCAAGCCGCCATGGAACAGATCCTTTATGAGGCGAAGGACGGCGTCGCCGTCATCACCCTGAACCGGCCCGAGGTCGCGAACGCCCAGACGATGGCGCTGCTCGACGACCTCGACGCCGCCTGGACCCGGGCCGCGCAGGACGACGACGTCCGGGTGATCGTGCTGCGCGCCAACGGCCGGCACTTCTCCTCCGGGCACGACCTGAAGGACCGCTGGCCCGGACCCGGCGAGCTGACCCTGGAGTGGATCTACAACACCGAGGCGCGCCGCTACCTCGACTACTCGCTGCGCTGGCGCAACGTGCCCAAGCCGTCGATCGCCGCCGTGCAGGGCAAGTGCATCGCCGCGGGGCTGATGCTGTGCTGGCCGTGCGATCTCATCGTGGCCGCCGACAACGCCGAATTCTCCGACCCGGTCGTGCACATGGGCATCGGCGGCGTCGAATACCACGGCCACACCTGGGAGCTCGGCCCGCGCAAGGCCAAGGAGATCCTCTTCACCGGCCGTCCCCTCACGGCCGGCGAAGCCGAGCAGGTCGGCATGGTCAACCGGGTCGTCCCCCTCGACGAGCTCGACGACGCGGCCCTGGAGCTGGCGGGGCGGATCGCGAAGATGCCGCCCTTCGGCCTGCGGCAGGCCAAGCGCGCCGTCAATCAGAGTCTCGACGTGCAGGGCTTCTACGCCGCCCTGCAGTCGGTCTTCGACATCCACCAGACCGGCCACGGAAACGCGCTGAGTGTCGACGGCTACCCGATCCTCACCCGCCTCGACGAGATGAAGAAGCAGCTCAAGCAGGAGGGGTGAGCGCCGGCGCCGGACGGGTCCGCTGGACATAGGGCTCTCACCGCGGATGCGCCTCGTCGAATCCCTCGTCGTCCAGGCCGTCCTCGAGTTCCACCTCGAAGGTGTTGAAGGCCATGGCAAGGGTGCCGTATCCGCCCACCGTGAACACCAGGTCCATCATCTGCCGGTCGTCCAGGCCCTCCTGCTCGGTCAGCGCGGCGTACGTGGCGTCGGACAGGCGCGAGTCCCGGTCGAGTTCGTCGACCGCGCGGTTGAGCAGCGTGTCCGCGCCGGCCCGTACCGCCGCGATCTCCTCCTCCGTCGCGCCCTTCCGGCGTGCCCCCGCCACGTGCTGCGCCCACTCGTACCGGCAGCGCCGCCGCCAGGCGATCCGCAGGATCGCCAGCTCGCGGAGTTTCGCCGGCAGCGTGCTCTTGGCCGCGAGGTGGGTGCTGAGAGTGAGGAAGGCCTTCGTCAGCTCGGGATGATTGAGCAGGAAGCTGATCGAGTTGGCGTGCGGGACGGTGCGGCCGCCCGTCATGGGGAAGATGGCGTCCTGATCCCATTCGGCGTACGGCACGGGGGCGAGTCGCGTCATGTGTTGCGGCCTCCGTTCACTCCGAGAATCTGGCCGGTGATGTACCCGGCCTCCTCGGAGGCCAGGAAGGCGCACGCCGCCGCGATGTCCTCGGGGCGGCCGACCCGGCGCACCGGGGTGCGGGCGATGTGGTCCTCGACCGTCCCGCCGAGCAGCCGCCGGGACTCCGCCTTGCGGAGCATGGGGGTGTCGACGAAGCCCGGTGGCACCGCGTTCACCGTGATGCCGGCCGGGCCGAGTTCGAGGGCGAGGGATTTGGTCAGGCCGTTGACCGCCGACTTGGCGGCCACGTAGTGCGCCATGAACGGCTGCCCGGAGTGCGTGCTGGACGAGGAGATGTTGACGATGCGGCCCCAGCCGGCCGCGGTCATGTCGGGCAGCGTGGCCTGGATGCAGTGGAAGACCCCGTGGAGGTTGACGTTCACGACGCGCAGCCAGGCCTCGAAGGACAGCTCGGCGAAGCGCTTGAAGCCGTCCACGCCGGCCCCGTTGACCAGGATCGAGATGGGCCCGAGCCGCTCACGTACGGTGTCCATCGCCTTGTCGACCTGTCCGCGGTCCGTCACGTCGGCGGTCACCGGGAGCACGCCGTCGAGGTCGGCGGGCGCGAGGTCCACGGTCGCGACGCGATGCCCGTCAGCCGCCAGCCGGCAGGCGACTGCGCGCCCGATGCCGGACGCGCCGCCGGTCACGACCGCGGTCCGCGGCGGCGTCGCCGCGCCGCTCATCCGAAGGCCTCGTCGCCGACGACGGTGGTGCGGTGCAGCAGCCGTTCGGAGGAGCGGTCGTACGGCAGCGCGCGGTGCAGGATGGCGGTGTTGTCCCAGGCCACGAAGTCGCCGACCTGCCAGTCGTGGGTGTAGCGGAACCGGTCCTGGGTGCACCAGTCCTGCAGCTCGTCCAGCAGCGCGCGGCCCTCGTCGGGTGCCATGCCGACGATGCGGTCGGCGGTGGTGCCGATGACGAGCGAGCGGCGGCCGTCGCGGCGCCGCCACACCAGGGACATCTCCCGCTCGGGCAGGCTGCGCCAGCGCGCCAGCTCCTTCTCGCTCGGGTCGGGCTTCGCCCGCAGTTGGGCGGCGGCGAAGCTGTGCACGACACGCAGGCTCTCGTAGCGCTTGCGGTCCTGCTCCGGCAGGTTCTCGTACGCGGCGTAGGTGTTCGCGAACTCCGTGCCGCCGCCCTTCATGGCGACATGGCGGGCTGTGAGGGTCGTTGCCTTCACCGGGACGTCGTCGTCCGTCGTGCCGTCCAAGTGCCAGTGGAAGGTCCCTCGCAGGTACTCGGCCGAGGGGTTCTTCGACGGGTCCAGGGAGATCGGGAAGATCCTCTTGCCACGGACACTGACCACCTCGCCCAGCTTGGAGCTGAGGGCGATCTGCTGCTCGTCGTCGAGGTTCAGCCCGCGGATCAGCAGCACGCCGCGCCACTTGAGGGCTTCGGCGCAGCGGGCGACGAGCTTCTCGTCCAGCGGGTCCGTCACGTGGGTGAACTCCACTCCCAGGGACGGGTTCAGGGCATGGGTCTCCGGCATGAAACTCCCCTTCCAAGTTACGAGAACAATATTCTCTGCATGTCGGCACGGGAAGAGTTCAGCATCAGATTCTCCTGTTCGGATGGTTGATTCGCTCAAAGAGAGAATGTAGTTTCCGTCGCAGTCGAGGTGCAGAACCGAGGAGGCCGGATGCGATTCCAGGACAAGGTCGCCATCGTCACGGGCGCCGGGCAGGGGATCGGTGAGGGCTACGCCCGCGCCCTCGCCGCCGAAGGCGCGCGGGTGGTGGTCGCCGAGCTGAACGAGACCCAGGGGCAACGCGTCGCCAAGGAGCTCGACGGTGCCCTGTACGTCCGCACGGACGTCTCCGACCCGGCTTCCGCGCAGACCCTCGTAGACACGGTGATGGGCGAGTTCGGGCGGATCGACTGCCTGGTCAACAACGCCGCGATCTTCCACGACATGCGCCGTGAAGGGCTCACCACCGTCGACTACGACTACCTGGACCGCTTCCTGAAGGTGAACCTGCTCGGCGCCCTCTACGTGACCCGTGCCGCGCTGCCGCACCTGCAGGACGGCGCCGCCATCGTCAACCAGTCCTCCACCGCCGCCTGGTCGGCCACCGGCTTCTACGGCATGGCGAAGGCCGGCATCAACCACCTCACCGTCTCCCTCGCCGCCGAACTCGGCGACCGCGGCGTCCGCGTCAACGCCATCGCACCGGGCCCCACCGACACCGAGGCGACCCGGCACATCATCCCTGCCGAGCACCGCGACGCCATGGTGCGCACCTTCGCCCTCAAGCGCATGGGCACCCCGGCCGACCAGGCCGGAGCCCTGCTCTTCCTGCTGTCCGACGAAGCGAGCTGGGTCACCGGGCAGATCGTGGCCGTGGACGGCGGATCGGTGGTGCGGCTGTGAACGCATCGCCCGCCACGACCCCGTTCACCGGCCGCCTGCTCATCGACGGCGAACTGACGACGACGAAGGCCACCTACCCCACCCTGAACCCCGCGACCGGCGAAGTCCTCGGCCACGCCCCCGACGCGACCGCCGCCGACGCCGAGACCGCCATTGCCGCCGCCCGCCGCGCCTTCGACACCACCGCCTGGGCCACCGACACCGAGCTGCGCGTGCGCTGCCTGCGCCAGCTGCACGCCGCCCTCGACGAGCACCGCGAGCAACTGCGGGACCTGACCATCGCCGAGGCCGGCGCGCCCCGGATGCTCACGCACGGTCCGCAACTCGACGAGCCGCTCGGCCTGCTGACCTACTACGCCCGCCTCGCCGAGACATACACCTTCACCGAAGACCTCGGCGAGAGCGAGCAGCGCGGGCAGCGCCACCACCGCTGGGCGGAGAAGGAGCCGGCCGGCGTCGTCGCCGCGATCCTGCCGTACAACTTCCCCAACCAGCTGGCCCTCGCCAAGCTGGCCCCGGCGCTCGCCGCCGGCTGCACCGTCGTCCTCAAGGCCGCCCCCGAGACCCCGCTGACCACCCTCGCCCTCGCCGACCTCATCGCCGGGCACACGGACATCCCCCCGGGGGTCGTGAACATCATCAGCTCCTCCGGCGTCGAGACCGGCAAGGTCCTGACCACGCACCGCGACATCGACATGGTCACCTTCACCGGGTCCACGGCGACCGGACGGCGCATCATGGCCGCCGCCGGCGACACCGTGAAGAAGGTGTTCCTGGAGCTCGGCGGCAAGTCCGCGATGATCGTCCTCGACGACGCCGACTTCGCCAGGGCGGCCATGTTCGCCGCCTTCACCATCTGCTCCCACTCCGGCCAGGGCTGCGCCCTCACCTCACGGCTGCTGGTGCCGCGCGCACACCACGACGCCATCGTGAACCTCGTCGCCGCGGGCATGGAGCGGGTACGGGTCGGGGACCCGGCGGACCCCAAGACCGCGATGGGGCCGCTGATCTCGGCGCGGCAGCGCGAGAAGGTCGACGGGATGGTGCGCCGGGCCGTCGAGGCCGGCGCGACACTGGTCGCGGGCGGCAAGCCGATCGACCCGGGCTTCTTCTACGCCCCCACCCTCCTCGCCGGCGTCGATGAGGACAGCGAGATCGCCCAGGACGAGGTGTTCGGCCCGGTCCTCGTCGTCATCCCGTACGACGACGAGGACCATGCCGTACGCATCGCCAACAACTCCGTGTACGGGCTCTCCGGCGCCGTGCACAGCGCCGACGAGCAGCGGGCGATCCGGGTCGCCCGGCGCATCCGCACCGGCACCTTCTCCATCAACGGCGGCAACTACTTCGCACCCGACGTGCCCTTCGGCGGCTACAAGCAGTCCGGCATCGGCCGCGAGTCCGGCCGCGCCGGCTTCGAGGAATTCCTGGAGACCAAGGCGTTCGCGACGGTGGTGGGCACAGCATGAGCGGGCCCCTCGAAGGCATCCGCGTCCTGGAAGTGGCCATGTACGGGTTCGTGCCCTCGGCGGGCGCGGTGCTCGCCGACTGGGGCGCCGACGTGGTCAAGGTCGAGCACGCCGTCACCGGCGACCCACAGCGCGGCCTGCGCCAGACCGGCACCCTGCGGGTCGACGGCGATCCCAACCCGAACGTCGCCCACGCCAACCGAGGCAAGCGCAGCATCGGCCTCGACATGTCCAAGCCGGAGGGCCTGGAGGTGCTGCACGAACTGGTGCGCCGCGCCGACGTGTTCCTCACCAGCTTCATGCCGGCCTCCCGGGCCCGTCTCGGCATCGACGTCGACGACATCCGCGCGCTGAACCCGAAGATCGTCTACGCGCGGGGGAGCGCCCTCGGCGTCCTGGGACCCGAGGCCGACAAGGGCGGCTACGACATGACCGCCTTCTGGGCCCGCGCCGGGACCGCCGCCAGCATCACCCCGCCCGGCGCCGACGGCATGATCATGCCGCCCGCGCCCGCGTACGGCGACACCATCTCCGGCACCAACCTCGCCGGCGGCATCGCGGCCGCGCTGCTGCGCCGCGAACGCACCGGCGAGGCGCCGGTCGTCGACGTGTCGCTGCTGGGCAGCGGCGTGTGGGCGATGGGCCACGCCATGGCCGTATCGCTGCGCCTCGAGAAGACCTGGGAGGCGCCGCAGCCCGGCGCGCACGGCTCGCCCGCCAACCCGCTCTCCGGCCTCTACCGAACCGCGGACGACCGCTACATCTCGTTCGTCATGCTGCAGCCCGCGAAGTTCTGGCCGGACGTCTGCCGGCACATCGACCGCCCCGAACTCGCCGACGACTCGCGCTTCGCCACCGCCGAGGACATCGCGGCGAACACGGCGGAAGCCGTGAAGATCCTCACCGAGACCATCGGCCGGCGCCCGCTCGCCGAGTGGAGCGAACGGTTCGCCACCCTCGCCGGACCCTGGGCCCCCGTCCAGGACACCCTGCAGGCCGCCGCGGACGCGCAGGTGCGCGCCAACAGCTACATCACCCGGGCCGGAGAGCTCGAACTCGCAGCCAGCCCGGTGCAGTTCGACACCGAGCCCGCACACCTGGAAGCCGCCCCGGAATTCGCCGCCCAGACCGAGCAGGTCCTCACCGAGCTCGGCTACGACTGGGACCGCATCCTCGCCTTCAAGGCCCAGGGCGCGGTCACGTGACCCGTTGAGTCCAGGAGGACCCATGCGCAGGTTGCTGATCGGAGTGGTCACCGTGCTCGCGGTGCTGCTCGCCGGCTGTTCCACCCGCTCGGACTCGGGCAGCGGCGAGCCCGAGGAGACCAGCGGCGCCGAGTCGAGCGCTCCCGCCGTCGACGGCCCGGACTTCGGGACGCTGAAGAACGTCTGTGGCAAGGGCGATGCCAAGGCGGTGAGCCAGCAGGGCGTCACCGACGACAGGGTCGAGCTCGGGGTCTTCACCGACCAGGGCTTCACCAAGAACTCCGAAATGGTCGACGCCGCGAAGGCGTTCACCTCCTGGTGCAACGACAACGGCGGCATCAACGGACGCAAGCTCGTGCCCGTCATCCGCGACGCGAAATTCCTGGAGGTCCGCCAGCGCATGCAGCAGTCATGCAAGGAGGACTTCATGCTGGTCGGCGGTGGCGCCTCGATGGACGGGCTCGCCACCAAGGACCGGCTGCGCTGCCTGCTTCCCGCCTTCCCGGCACAGTCCAGCTTCGCCCCCGCCGTCGGCTCCGACCTGCAGGTGATGTCCGCGGGCCCGTTCTCCGGGCATTTCCAGTACGCGGGGTTCTACCAGTGGCTGCTCAAGGAGAAGTTCCCCGGTTCCGCGCAGCACGTCGGCATCATCTCGGGCGACAGCCCGGTGACCAAGGTCCTGGCCGAGCAGTACAAGGAGTCGATCGCGACGCTCGGGGGAAAGGTCAGCTACTCCGACCTCTACCCGGCCACCGGCGTCTCCGACTGGACGCCGTACGCGCAGGCCCTGAAGAAGGAGAAGGTCAAGGGCCTGGTCTTCCACGGCGACTTCGCCAGCCTCGCCAAGCTGGAGCAGGCGCTCACCAGTCTCGGTTACGCGCCCGACTGGATCGATGCCAACAGCAACGCCTACTCCCAGAACTTCATCCAGCTGGCGGGATCGGCGCTCGGCACCCAGCACAACTACACCGAACTGTTCGCCACGCACCCGCTGGATGCGAGCAAGGAGAATCCCGCGGTCAAGAAGGTCGAGGCCCTGTTCGCGAAGTACGCGCCGGGCAAGCCCCTCACGTATCCCGCGCTGCGCGCCTTCTCAGCCTGGCTGCTGTTCGCCACCGCCGCCCGTGACTGCGACGAGCTGACCCGCCGTTGCGTGTACGACAACGCGCTGAAGATCACCGACTGGACCGCCGGGGGCATCCAGGCCCCGTTCGACGTGAGCAAGCAGAACGTGCCCGGCAAGTGCTATTCGGTTGTCGAGGCGACGCCGGAGGGCTGGAAGCCGGCCTCCTTCGAGCAGGACAGCGGCCCGTATCGCTGCGACGCACCCGTGGTGGAGTTCAAGCGGAGCTACACCGAACCGGCCCGGCTCGCCGACGTCGGCAAGTCCCTGTCCGACCTCAAGTGACGTAAGGCCTCAAGTGACGTAAGGAGCGTGACCGCGGTGAAAGTACGCGTCGATCCCGAGCGCTGCCAGGGGCACACCCTGTGTGCGATGCGCGCCCCCGAGGTGTTCGAGCTGAGTGACATCGACGGCCATTCGTCGCCGGTGGCCGAGGAGGTGCCCGAAGAGCAGCAGGACCGGGTGATCGATGCCGTCCGCTCCTGCCCCGAGCGGGCCATCAGCGTCGTCTGAACGGCAGGCACAGGGCAGGGACAGGGAGAGAGCGATGAGCAGCGAGCAGACCGACGACGGCCGGTTGCGGCCCAGGATCCACTTCGACCGCCACGCGCCCGAATACCGCGACCGGTTCGAGGAGATCACGCACGATCTGCACGGCCGGTGCCCGATGGCCTTCAGCGACACGTACGGGGGGCACTGGGTGGCCAGCGGAAACCGGGAGGTGGCGACCCTCGCCCGTGCCGCCGACGTGCTGTCCAACGACCACGACGTGCACGGCGAGCGCCGCGGCTATCAGGGCATCAGCATCCCCGCACCGGCCCGCGGCCGCGGCATCCGCGGCGGCTTTCTGGAGATGGACCCACCCGAGCAGCGCGCCTACCGCGACGCGCTCAACCCGTATCTGTCACCCGCCGCCGTCGCCCGCTGGATCCCGTTCGTCGACGAGGTGACCCGCGCCTGCCTCGACGAACGGATCGAGCAGGGGCGCATCGACTTCGTCGACGACCTCGCGAACATCGTGCCGGCCGTGCTCACCCTCGCGATGATGGGCATTCCGCTGACGAAGTGGGAGCTGTACAACGAGCCCGCGCACGCGGGCGTCTACACCCCGCCGGACTCGCCCGACATGAAGCGGGTGGTCGAGGCGCACATCGCGATGATGCGGGACCTCGCGACCACCCTCCACACCGTGCGCGCGCAGCCGCGCCCCGGGCTGGTCGACGCCCTGATCCGGCTGCGGATCGACGGCGAGCCGGCCCCGGACGAGGAGCTGCTCGGCGCGCTCGGGCTGCTCATCGGGGGCGGCTTCGACACCACGACCGCCCTCACCGCGCACGCCCTGGAGTGGCTGTCCGAGCACCCGGACGACCGGGCCCGGCTCGGCGCCGAGCGGGGCCCGCTGCTGGACTCCGCCACCGAGGAGTTCCTGCGCTACTTCACGCCCGCGCCCGGAGACGGCCGCACAGTGGCCGAGGACTGCGCCCTTGCGGGTGCCGAGCTCAAGGAGGGCGACCGCATCTGGCTGTCCTGGGCGATGGCCAACCGCGATCCGCAGGTCTTCCCCGACCCGGATCGCATCGACCTGGCGCGTACCGGGAACCGGCACGCCAGCTTCGGCCTGGGCATCCACCGCTGCATCGGCTCCAACGTGGCCCGCACCGTCTTCAAACGGATGCTGCTGCACGTCCTCGACCGCATCCCCGACTACGTCTGCGATCCCGAAGGCACGATCCACTACGACACCATCGGCGTGATTCAGGGGATGCGGAAGCTCCCCGCCACGTTCACGCCGGGCCGGCCGCTGGGCCCCGGTCTCGACGCGACCCTGGACATGCTCCAGCGCGGCTGCGACGAGCACGGCTGGGCGAAGCCGATCACCGAGCGCAAGGCCGCCGCGAAGCCTGCTGACGGAGAGAACGCCGACCGTGACTGAGTCCGCGCCGGAGGACCGACCGGCCCCGCAGATGGCGCCGGAGACGGAGTTCTTCTGGACGTCCGGCGGGGACGGGCGGCTGCGCTTTGCGGAGTGCGAGGCCTGCAGCGCACTCATCCACCCGCCGCAGCCGGTGTGCCGCCACTGCCGGGGCCGGGACTTCGCCGTCCGTGAGGTGTCCGGCCGGGCCACGCTGATCGGCTTCACGGTGAATCAGCGCTTCCCGTTCCCCGGGCTCACCCTGCCGTACGTGATCGGGCAGGTGGCCATCGAGGAGGACCCCCGGGTCCGGCTCACCACGAATGTCGTCGGGGCCGAGCCGGCGGAGTTCGAGCTCGGCATGCCGATGGAGGTCACCTTCCAGCAGGCGGGCGAGGCGTGGCTGCCGCTGTTCCGGCCGGTTCCCGACGCGCCTTACCGGCCGCTGCCGGCGGACGTGCCGCCCCGGCCCCGTACCCGGCGGGCCAGCCCCAAGTTCGAGGACAAGGCGGTCATCAGCGGCGCCGGCGCCTCCCGCATCGGCCGCCGGCTGATGCGCCCCCCGCTGGAGCTGACCGTCGAGGCGTGCGAACGCGCCGTCGCCGACGCCGGCCTGACCTTCGACGACATCGACGGCCTCGCCACCTACCCGGGCGCCGGCCCGTTCGGCGGCTTCGCCGAGGGCGGTGTCAGCGCGCTGGAGGCCGCGCTCGGCCTGCACCCGGTGTGGCACAACGGCGGCGGCGAGACCTTCGGCCCCGGCGGCTCGGTGATCGCGGCGATGCTCGCCGTGGCCGGCGGCCTCGCGCGCCATGTGCTGTGCTTCCGCACGGTGTGGGAGTCGACGTACGGCGAACTGCTCAAACAGGGCCGGATACCGGCACCATCAGGTCCGAGCGTGGACGGCTGGCTCAAGCCCTTCGGCTGCGTGTCCCCGTCTCACACCCTCGCCATGAACGCCCAGCGCCACTTCCACCGCTACGGCACCACCCGCGAGACCCTCGGCCGGATCGCCCTCAACCAGCGCGCCAACGCCGCCCTGCACCCCGACGCGGTCTACCGCGACCCGCTGACGATGGACGACTACCTGGGCGCCCGCCCCATCACCACTCCCTTCGGGCTCTACGACTGCGACGTCCCCTGCGACGCCTCGGTCGCCGTCGTGGTCTCGGCCGCCGAGACGGCACCCGACCTGGCGAAGCCGCCGGTGCGCGTGGAGGCCGTCGGCACCCAGATCCTGGAGCGGCCCGAGTGGGACCAGTCCACCCTCACTCACGAGCCCCAAGTCCTCGGCCAGGCCGCCCACCTGTGGACCCGCACCGACCTGCGCCCGGCCGATGTGGACGTGGCCCTGCTCTACGACGGCTTCACCATGAACTGCCTGTCATGGATCGAGGCCCTCGGCTTCTGCGGCATCGGCGAGGCCAAGGACTTCCTCGACGGCGGCAAGAACATCGCCCGCGACGGCGTGCTGCCCCTGAACACCCACGGTGGACAGCTCTCCCACGGCCGTACGCACGGCATGGGTCTGCTCCAGGAGGCCGTGCTGCAACTGCGCGGCGAGGCCGGGGCCCGCCAGGTCGCCAGCGCCCGCTGCGCGGTGGTCAGCAGCGGCGGACTCACCCCGAGTGGCGTGCTGATGCTGCGGAACGACGCATGACGGCCCCCACGGATCCGCTCACCGAGGACTCCGCCGGGCCACCCGTGACCGTCGCCGAGCGCGTCGTACGCGTTCTCGGCATGCCGCTGTCCGCCCGGGTCGCCGAGGCACCCGACCCCCGGGCGGTCGTTGTCGCCCTGCACGGCGGCGCCACCCACTCCGTGTACTTCGACCACCCCGGCCACCCGCGCCTGTCCCTGCTGCGCACCGCCGCCGCGCTCGGCTTCACCACTCTCGCATTGGACCGCCCCGGATACGGCACCTCGGCGCCGCACCAGAGCGAACTGGAGTCGGCCGAGCACCGCACCGAAGTCGCCTGGCGCGCCGTGGACGCGCTGCTCGCCGGGCGTGAAAGGGGCGCGGGCGTCTTCGTGTGGGGGCATTCGGCGGGGTGCGAACTGGCCCTGCGGATGGCCGCGGACGACGCGCGCGGCCCCGACCTGCTCGGACTGGAAATCGCCGGAACGGGTCTTGAGCACCACCCTGGCGTACTCGGCGCCCTCGACGCCTGGGGCCGCGACTCGCCCGGCGGCAGGACCGGACTGCGGCGCGCCCTGTGGAATCCCCCGGACGCCTACCCGCCCGATGTGCACGGCGGCCGCCACATCGGCGCGCCGTCACCGGCCTATGAAGGGCGGCGGCGCGAGTGGCGGCAGATCTTCAGCAGCCATGCCGCCCGCGTCCGCGTGCCCGTGCACATCACGATCGCCGAGCACGAGCGGGTGTGGGCCACGGGGCCGCAGGCGCTGGCCGACCTGAGCTGCCCCTTCAGCGCCGCCCCGCGCGTGATCGCCGAGGAGCAGGCGGGCGCCGGGCACAACACGAGCGTGGGCCGCACCGCCCTCGCCTACCACCTCAACGTGCTGTCGTTCGTGGAGGAATGCGTGCAGAGCATCGAGGGCGTACCCGGACTCGGAGGCGGCGATGAGTGACGCGGACGCCACGGCCCTGCTGGCGGTCCGGCTGGTCCTCGGGGCCGTCATGATCGTGCACGGCCTGAACCACTGGCGCGGCGGAGGCGGCATCGACGGCACCGCGAGGTGGTTCGGCGGGCTCGGCCTGCGCCGGCCGCGGCTGCAGGCATGGCTCAGCGTCGGCACCGAGGTGGGCGCCGGCACGCTGCTGCTGCTCGGCCTGTGCACGCCGCTCGCCTGCGCCGCCGTCGTGTCGGTGATGCTGGTCGCCGGGCTGCTCGCGCACCGGCGCAACGGCTTCTTCGTCTTCAAGGACGGCTACGAATACGTCCTGGTCCTCGCCGTCATCTCCCTGGCCCTGGCCGCCTTGGGCCCCGGCGACTACGCCGTGGACACCGCCGCCGGCATCGAGGTGACGGGCTGGGCGGGCGCGGGCCTCGCGGCCGGCCTGGCCGCGGCCGGCACGGCCGGACTGCTGGGCGCGTTCTGGCGGCCGCGGCGCCGCTGATGAGCCGCTGATGAAGAGTGGCCGGCCTCTCCCGCGCGATCCGGCGCGTCCGTAAGGTGACAGGGTTCACGGTCACCTGCGGGACGAGAGGGTGAAGCCATGGATTCGGTGCGGCACGAGCAGATACTGCGGGCGGCGGTGGAGGTGTTCGTCGAGCGCGGCTACCGGGGTACGTCGATCGACGCGGTGGCGGAGCGGGCGGGACTGACCCGGCAGGGCGTGCTGCACTATTACCCGAGCAAGAAGCGGCTGTACTTCGCTCTGCTCCATTTCCGCGAGGCGCTCACCCGGCAGCATGTGGACCATGACGACGAGCCACCGGACATGGCCTGCCGCTTCGCAGAGGCCCTCGAGTTCGACCTGGGCATCCCCTCGCTTGCGCAGGTGCACAGCGTCGTCATGGCCGAAGCCGCCATCGGACAGGAACCCGCCCGCGGGTTCGCACGTGCGCGCAGCCGCGAGCTCAACGAGATGATCACCCGCGAGCTGACCGCCTGCTACGGCCCCCGGCTGCCCAGCGGGCTGACCGCGCGCGCGGGCGCCGCCGCGCTGCTGGCGCTGGTGGCGGGGCTCCAGCAGCAGTGGCTGGTGCAGGCGGACGAGGAGGAGACCTATCCTGTGCTCGTCCGCGACTCGATCAGGGCGCTACTGCTCGGGTCGGCCGAGGCACCCGCTGCCGGCGAGCGGGGCGGACAGGCCCGTACCGCCGGGTGACCGGGCGGTACGGACGGCGAGAAGTCAGCGCGCGCCGTCGGACGGCAGTGGTACGCGGTGTGCGCTCGCGTGCGCGCGCAGGAAGGCCGCGGTCGCGCCGGTCTGGGCCAGACCCAGCGCGGACGCGTCCTCGTGCACTCGCAGGTCCACCGTGACGCCGGAACGAGCCGCGCGGGCCGCGAACCCCAGCGCGTCGTCGAGCAGCACATCGGTGCCGGCGGCCTGCAGTTGCAGGGGCGGCAGGCCGTGCAGATTGCCGTGCAGTGGGCTCAGCAGCGGCTCGTCGCGGGCGGCTCGGCCCGCATACGACGCGGCGCGCCGGTGCAGCACATCGACGTCCGTCGTACGGTCCGCCGCCGCGTTGAGCAGCAGGCTCGGCGCGTCGAGGGTCAGGTCCAGCAGCGGCGTCAGCAGAGCCGCGCACACGGGCAGGTCCACGCCCTCGTCGCGCAGCCGCAGCAGCAGCCCGGCGGCCAGTCCACCCCCCAGCCGCTTCCCGGCCAGAGCGACGGGGCCGCGCTCGCGTGCGTATGCATACGCCGTGCACACGTCGTCCAGGGCCGCGGGGAAAGCGGCCCGATAGCGTGCGCAGACCACGGTGCAGCCCGTCGCCCGGGACAGCTCCCGGGCCATGGGGAGCGCGTCGTGCGGAGTGCCGCCGAGCCGTGGGTCCCCGTGGACGTACAGCACCATGTGGTCCACCGCCCGGCCAAGCGGATGCACCTCGGGCCCGAACGGCCCTTCCGCCACGCGAAGGTCACTTGCCACGTGCCATCATCCTCTCCGCCGCCTGCCAGTGCTCATCGGCGACCCAGAGGCGGGCGAAGGCCCGCGCGGCCTCCCGCGGCGGGCAGCCGGGTCGCATTGCCTGTTTGATCTCCCGCGACGGACGGCAGGCAAGCCGGCGCGCCAGCTCCCGCCATCCGTCGGCGAACTCCGCCCGCGCCAGCACCCGGTCCACCAGGCCCGCCCGCTCGGCCTCGTACGCGCCGAGGGCCTCGCCGGTGCCCGCCAGCAGCAGCGCACGCCCAGGGCCGACGAGGGCGGCGAGCCGCTCGGCGCCGCCCCAGGCAGGCATGATCGACAACGTGACCTGGTTGAAGGCGATCCGGATGTCGTCGGCGGCGACGCGGATATCGGCGGCCAGCGCGAACTCGGCGCCGCCGCCGAAGGCGTGCCCGTTCAGCGCGGCGACGACCGGGCCCGGGAAGGCGGCGATCCGGTCGCAGATGGCCCGCATCCGCAGGGCCATCTCCAGCGCGCCCTCCTCGGTGCGGATTTCCGCGAGCTGCTTGAGATCACCGCCGGAGACGAAGGCCTTGTCGCCCGTGCCCGTCACGACCAGCGCATGGACCGCGTCCGCCGCGTCGGTGACGGTGTCGAGTGCCTTCTCCAGGCCCGCCATCGTGTCCGGCCCGATGGCGTTGCGCACGTGCGGGCGGTCGATGGTGATGACGGCGAGCCCGTCGTCGATTTCGAGGTCGACCATGTCCGGCCTTTCAGTCGTCGTAGACCACACAGACCTGTGGCGTGATGGGCTCGCCCTGGCAGGTCAGCACCCAGCCTTCGGCGACCTCGTCCTCGTCGAGGGCGTTGTTGACGCGCATCTTCGCCTCGCCCTCGGTGATCCGCGCCATGCAGGTCGCGCAGTCGCCCGCCTCGCAGGAGAAGGGCGGAGTGAATCCGGCGCGCCGGGCGGTCTGGATCAGCGTCTCGCCGGCTCGCTGGGGAACGGTGCGCTGATCGCCGCGCAGCCTGATGGTGACGGTGCCCTCCTGCCGCACCCGATCGGTCTCCGGCGCCGGCGCGGACGGTGCCCCGACGGGGGTGAACCGCTCGACGAGCAGCCGTTCGTCGGGTATGCCGAGGCCGGCGAGCTCCCCGCGCACGAGAGCCATGTACGGCTCGGGGCCGCAGACGTAGAAGTCGCCGTCGAGCGCCCCGGCCGCCACGGCCCGTATCTCGTCAGCGCTCACCAACCCCTGCCGGTCGTCGAGATGGTGGTGGAGGCGGAAGCGGTCCGGATGGCGGTGCGCCAGGCTGTCCAGCGCGTCGCGGAAGATGACCGAGTCGGCGTCCTGATTGGCGGTCAGCACCCGCACCTCGCGCCCGGTCGTCGCCAGCGCGCTCTTGACCAGTGAGAAGACCGGCGTGATCCCGCTGCCACCGGCGAAGGCGACCACCGGGGTGGCGTTCTCGCGCAGGCAGAACGAGCCGCTGGGCAAGGTGGCCTCCAGCGTGTCCCCGGCCCGCAACTCCTCGTGCATCCAGGAGGACACGACCCCTCCTGGGACCCGCTTGACGGTCACGCACAGCTCGTCGTCCACGTCCGGTGAGCTGGACATCGAGTAGCTGCGCAGCGTTCCGCACGCCCGCACGGTCACGAACTGTCCTGCCTGGTACGGAAACCACGTATCGAGCGCGAAGGTGCGCACGTCCGGGGTCTCTTCGACGATCCGCGTGATACGCACAGGATGGAAACCGTGGTCGCGTGCCATGTATGGAACTTACCTTCTCTGCATGAGAGAGTGCAATTCTCATGTAATGAGGAGGCGGTTCATTCCATGGATACGATCCCGGCCACCGCGCTCAGGACGATCTCGCCCGACCTGGTCCGGCGTTACGAGGAGGAAGGCTGGTGGACCCGCGAATCGCTCGGCGACCTGCTGACCCGCGGCTTGCGGTCAACCCCTGACGTCGAGTTCCGCGTGCACTCGCGGGTGCGCCCCTGGAACGGCACCTTCGCCGATGTCGAGCGCACCGCCCGGCGGCTCGCGGCCGGGCTGCGGCGCCGCGGCGTCGGCCCCGGCGACGTGATCGCCTTCCAGCTGCCCAACTGGATGGAAGCGGCGGCTGTGTTCTGGGCGTCGGCGTTCCTCGGCGCGGTCGTGGTCCCGATCGTGCACTTCTACGGGCCGAAGGAGGTCGGCTACATCCTGCGTTCCACCCGGCCGCGGGCCTTCTTCGCCGCCGAGGGGTTCGGCCGCCTGAAGTTCGACCCGGCGCTCAGCGCCGACGTCCCGGTGGTCGGCGTGGTCGGAGGCGGCGTGGGCCGGGACTTCGACGAACTGCTCGCGGACGAGCAACTGCCCGGCACGCTCGACGCCGACCCGGCCGCGCCCGCGCTCGTCGCCTTCACCTCCGGCACGACCCGCGATCCCAAGGGCGTGGTGCACAGCCACCAGACTCTCGCCTGCGAGACCCGCCAGCTCTCCGGGGCCTATCCGCCGGACCGGGGACGGCAGTTCACCGTGGCGCCCGTCGGCCACTTCATCGGCATGATCAACGCGTTCCTCATCCCCGTACTGGACGGCTCGCCCGTCAACCTCGGTGACGCCTGGGACCCGGCACAGGCTCTCGACCTGATCCTGACCGAGGGGCTGGTCGTCGGCGGGGGAGCCACGTACTACATGACCAGCCTGCTCGACCACCCCGACTGCACGCCGGAGCACATCGACCGCCTGAAGTACGCGGGGCTCGGCGGCTCCGCCGTCCCCTCGGCCGTGACGACCCGGCTGGAAGCGCTCGGGATCACGCCGTTCCGCTCGTACGGCTCCACCGAGCACCCGTCCGTCACCTGGACTCCCTACGACGGTCCTGCCCGTATCCGCCTGCACACCGACGGCCCGCCGCTGGACGGCGTCGAGCTGCGGCTCGCCGACGACGGCGAGATCCTCACCCGCGGCCCCGACCTCTGCCTCGGCTACACCGACGCCGAACTCACCAAGGCGGCCTTCGACGCCGACGGCTGGTACCGCACCGGCGACATCGGCGCGGTGGACGAGGACGGCTGCCTGACCATCACCGACCGCAAGGCCGACATCATCATCCGGGGCGGGGAGAACATCGGCGCCCTTGAGGTCGAGGAGATCCTCCTCACCATGCCCGGCGTCGCGGAGGCCGCCGTGGTCGCCGCCCAGGACGCGCGCCTCGGCGAGCACGCGGCCGCTGTCGTACGGATGCTGCCCGGGCAGCGCCCGCCGGGCCTGGAGGAGCTGCGGGACCACTTCGCGAAGGCGGGCCTGGCCCGGCAGAAGTGGCCGGAGGAAGTCCATGCCGTCGAGGACTTTCCGCGCACCGCCAGCGGCAAGGTCAAGAAGTTCGTGCTCCGCCAGGACATCGCCTCACCCCGCGCGTGAGAACGTCACCTCGGCCGTGGCGTGGCGGCGCTCGCGCGCGGTGGCGAGGCTCAACTCGGCGCCGTCCGCCGTCGGTGCCCCGGCAGCGGCGATGTGTTCGCCCGCGAAGACGGGCCGCCGCAGCCGATAGGACAGGGAGCGCAGCCGCCGCTCGGGCGCGTACCGGCGCACGAGTTCCAGCATCAGCAGCGCGAGCAACGGACCGTGCACCACCAGGCCCGGGTGGCCCTCCTCGTCGCGGCAGTACGGGACGTCGTAGTGAATGCGGTGGGCGTCGGCGGTGAGGGCGCTGATACGGAAGAGGAGGCGCTCGTCCGGCTGCAGCACCAGGCGCCACGCGCCGTGATCGCCGCCCAGCCGGTCAAGCGCGGGGGACTTCGGTGAGGGCGTAGCCGGGCGCCGGAAGCCCTATCCGTCCAGCACCGACGAAGCCCAGCTTCACGTCGATCTCCTTGCGGTCGGCGCGAACCGTACTGTTGATTCACCATGGCGAGAATCATATTCTCTCTTTCTGAGAATGGCAGATGCGTGCGGCAGGAGGAGCTCCATGGAACAAACTGATCCCCTCAAGGACACCTGGGCCGTACGCCGAGCTGTGCTCGGCGACGCTTATGTCGATGCCGCCGCCGCGCCGCGCGCCGGGGTCACCCAGGAAGAGCTGGGCGAACTGCCGTTCCAGATCGCCGCCTACTGCGGTGCGCCGGCGGGTGTCGCCGCGCGTCGTGGTCTCGCCGAGACCGAGGAGGTGCGGGATGCCGCGCGGCGGGCGGCGTCGGATGGCGCGAGAGGCGGCGATTGAGCGTGGCCACGGTCGGATTCATCGGGCTCGGCAACATGGGCGGTGCGCTCGCAGTCAACCTCGTGCAGCGCGGCCACCACGTCGTCGCGCACGACGCGGCAGGCCCGGGGCGGGCACCGGCGGGTGCCGCGTTCGCCAAGGACGTCGCCGAGGTGGCCCGCAGGGCGCGGACGGTGGTGTTCTCGCTCCCCGACGGGCAGATCAGCGAGAAGGTCGCACGGGAGGTCGCGGAGACGGCGGGACGCCGTGCCGGATACATCGTGGACACCTCCACCGTCGGCGTCGCCGCGGCCCGCCGTATCGCGGAAGTCCTCGCGGCGGAGGGGATCGGCTACACCGACGCTCCCGTATCCGGCGGCGTGGCCGGGGCCCGCGCCCGGACGCTCACCGTCATGTACGCCGCCCCGGACGGCGTCTGCGCCGCGGTCGAGCCCGTGCTCGCCGATCTCAGCGACCGGCGCCGCAGGGTCGGCGACCGGCAGGGCATGGCGCAGGCGCTCAAGCTGGCCAACAACTTCCTCTCCGCCGCCGCGCTCGCCGCCACCAGCGAAGCCGTCGCGTTCGGACGCGCCGCCGGCCTCGACCCGGAGCTGCTGCTGGACGTCGTCAACGCCTCCAGCGGCCGCAGCGGCGCCACCGAGGACAAGTTCCCCCGCCACGTCCTCACCGGCCACTACGACTCCGGGTTCGCCAACTCGCTGATGGCCAAGGACGTGGACCTGTATCTGCGGACCGCTGCGGAGCTGGACGTCCCGGACGAAGTCGGCGCGCTGGTCGGCGCGTTGTGGCGGCGGTTCGCGGACGCGGAGCCCGGTGCCGACTTCACGCGCGTCTATCCCTTCGTCGAGGCGCACGGCGGCATCAGGAACGGGGACGGCCGCAGCCTTGCCTCGCCACAGTCGCGAGAATAAGGTTCTCTCAATCAGCAAAGGAGGATCTCATGCCCTCGCGCACGCTGCCCTTTCCGCTCTTCGACGCTGACAACCACCTCTACGAGACCCGCGAGGCCCTGACCAGGTTCCTCCCGAAGGAGTACGACGGGGCGATCGAGTACGTCGACGTCCGCGGCCGCACCAAGATCGCCATTCGGGGGCAGATCAGCGAGTACATCCCGAACCCGACCTTCGACGTCGTCGCCCGTCCCGGCGCCATGGAGGAGTACTTCAAGGTCGGCAACCCCGACGGCAAGACGCGCCGGGAGATCTTCGGCGAGCCGATGCGCGCCATCCCCGCCTTCCGCGAGCCGGGCCCGCGGCTTGAGCTGCTGGACGAGCTCGGCATCCAGCGCTCGCTGATGTTCCCGACCCTCGCCAGCCTCATCGAGGAGCGGATGAAGGACGACCCGGAGCTCATCCACGCGGTCATCCACGCCCTCAACCAGTGGCTGCACGAGACCTGGGGCTTCGTCTACAAGGACCGCATCTTCACGGTGCCGGTGATCACGCTGCCGTTCGTGGACAAGGCGATCGACGAGCTGAACTGGGTGGTGGAACGCGGCGCCCGCGCGATCCTCGTGCGACCCGCGCCCGTGCCAGGGGTGGGCGGCGTCACCCGCTCCTTCGCCCTGCCCGAGTTCGACCCGTTCTGGAAGCGGGTGCAGGAGACCGGCGTCCTCGTGACCTTCCATTCCTCCGACAGCGGCTACGCCAACTACGCGAACGACTGGGAGGGCAGCACCCGCGAGTTCCTGCCGTTCAAGCCGAACGCCTTCCGGCAGGTGAACGAGTGGCGGCCGATCGAGGACGCGGTGTCCTCGATGATCTGCCACGGCATGCTTTCCCGCTTCCCCGA
Organism: Streptomyces flaveus; assembly: GCF_014647675.1. GTDB lineage: Bacteria > Actinomycetota > Actinomycetes > Streptomycetales > Streptomycetaceae > Streptomyces > Streptomyces flaveus. The sequence goes on from NZ_BMPQ01000004.1 coordinate 98,674, forward strand.
GCTGAAGATCGCGGTGATCGAGCAGGGAGCCGCGTGGGTGGAGCCGGTGCTGGGCCGGCTCGCGGATGTGTACAAGAAGATGCCGCACGAGTTCCAGGAGAATCCGGTCGACGTCTTCAAGCGGCACATCCACATCAGCCCGTTCTGGGAGGAGGACATGGCCGCCCTCGGCGACCTGATCGGCATCGAGCGGATCCTCTTCGGCTCCGACTACCCCCACCCGGAGGGCCTCGCCGACCCGGTGACGTACGTCGACTTTCTCGGCAAGCTCGACGACACCGACAAGGCCAAGGTCATGGGCGGCAACCTGGCCCGCCTGATGGCCCCGTGAGCGGGTCGAGGTGGCGCAGCATCCCTGAGCTGGCGCTCAGCGCCGCCGACCGGTTCGGTGACGCGGAGGCGGTCGTCGACGGGGGAGCGCGTCTCACCTTCCGCGAGCTGGCCGATCGCATACGGGTGGCGGCCGGCGCCTACGCCTCGGAGCTCGGCATCCACAAGGGCGACCGAGTGGCGCTGTGGGCGCCCAATTCCGTCGAGTGGATCGTCGCGGCGTTCGGGCTGCTGGCTGCCGGAGGCGTGCTGGTCCCCGTGAACACCCGGTTCAAGGACGCGGAGGCGCACGACATCGTGCGCCGCAGCGGGGCCAAGGCGGTGCTTGTCGAGGACGGCTTCCTCGACCGCGAGTTCACGGCACCGGACGGTGTGCCGGTCGTCGACGTGCGGTCCGGTTTCCTCGCTGCCGGCACCCCGCTGGAGCGGGATGTCGGCGAGGACGACCTCGCCGACATCATCTTCACCTCCGGGACCACGGGTCGCCCCAAGGGCGTCATGACCACCCACGGCCAGACGCTGCGCCTGTACGACGAGTGGTGCGACCTGGCCCAGCTGCGCCGCGGCGACCGCTACCTGATGGTCAACCCGTACTTCCACATCTTCGGCTACAAAGCCGGACTGGTCGCCTCCTTCCTGCGCGGCGCGACCATGCTGCCGGTCGCCGTCTTCGACCCCGGCACGGTGCTCGACCTCGTGGAGCGCGAGCGCGTCACCGTACTGCCGGGGCCGCCCACGCTCTACCACTCGCTGCTCGCGGCCCCGCCGGGCCGGGACCTGTCGTCGCTGCGCGTCGCCGTCACCGGCTCCGCCGACATCCCCGTCGAACTGGTCCGCCGGATCACCACCGAACTCCCCTTCCAGCACCTGATGACCGGCTACGGCCTCACCGAGGCCGGCACCGTGACCGCGTCCCGCCCCGGCGACCCGTACGAGGCCGTCGCCACCACGGTCGGCCGCCCCTGCGAAGGCTTCGAGGTGCGCATCGCCGAGGACGGCGAGGTCCTCGTCCGCGGCTACGCCGTGATGCAGGGCTACCTCGACGACCCCGCCGCCACCGCCGAGGCCGTCGACCGCGACGGCTGGCTGCACACCGGCGACCTGGGGGAACTGGACGAGAAGGGCCGGCTGAAGATCGTCGGCCGGAAGAAGGACATGTTCATCGTCGGCGGCTTCAACGCCTACCCGGCGGAGATCGAGGGCTTCCTGCTCGAGCATCCGGCCGTGGCGCAGGCCGCCGTCATCGGGGTGCCGGACGAGCGGATGGGGCAGGTCGGCAAGGCGTTCGTGGTGGCACGACAGCAGGTGACCGCCGACGAGCTGATCGCCTGGAGCAAGAAGCGGATGGCAGGGTTCAAGGTGCCCCGGTACGTCGAGTTCCGCGATGCGCTGCCGCTCGGGGCCACCGGCAAGGTGCTCAAGAACCGGCTGGCCGCCGAGGAGGTGGCACCGCAGTCATGACCGATGCCGACGACGTGCGTACCCCGTCCGGCCTGCCGCTGAAGTCCGTCTACGCGCCGGACGACGTCACCCGGCAGCCGCCCGCGCCCGGTGCGTACCCCTTCACCCGCGGCAACTTCCCCACCGGCTACCGGGGCCGGAAGTGGACCCGCCGCCAGTACTCCGGCTTCGGCACGGCGGAGGAGTCCAACCGCCGCTACCGCTACCTGCTCGACCAGGGCTCGACCGGCCTGTCCGTGGCCCTCGACCTGCCCACCCAGTGCGGCTACGACTCCGACGACCCGGAGTACGGGGACGAGGTGGGCCGGGTCGGCGTGGCCGTGGACACCCTCGCCGACGCCGAGATCCTCTTTGACTCGATCCCGCTCGACGAGGTCAGCACGAGCTTCACCATCAACGGCACGGCGGCGATCCTCCTCGCCCTGTACGTGGCCGCCGCCGAGAAGCGCGGCATCCCGCGCGCGAAGCTCACCGGCACCATCCAGAACGACATTCTCAAGGAATACGCATCCCGCGGCACCTGGATCTGGCCGCCGGAGCCGTCGCTGCGGCTGATCGCGGACACCATCGAGTTCTGCGCCGGGCAAGTGCCCCGCTTCAACGCCATCTCGGTGGCCGGCGCCCACTTCCGCGACGCCGGGGCCAACGCCGTACAGGAGATGGCGTTCACCCTGGCCGACGGCGTGACCTACTGCCAGACGGTCCTGGAACGCGGGCGGATGACCATCGACGACTTCGCCCCGCAGATCTCCTTCTTCTTCTACACGCACGGCGATTTCTTCGAGGAGATCGCCAAGTACCGGGCCGGGCGCAGGCGGTGGGCGAGCATCGTCCGCGACCGCTTCGGTGCGACGACCGACAAGGCGTGCATGTTCCGCTTCGGCTGCGTGGCCGGCGGCGCGTCGCTGTACGCCCCGCAGGCCCGCAACAACACCGTGCGCGTCGCCTACGAGGCCCTGGCCTCGGTGCTCGGCGGCGTCCAGTCGATGTTCACCGCGGCCTGGGACGAGCCGTTCGCGCTGCCCAGCGAGGAGTCCGCGACGCTCGCGCTGCGCACCCAGCAGATCCTGGCCGAGGAGACGGGCGTTGCCGCCGTCGCCGATCCGCTCGGCGGCTCGTACTTCGTCGAGGCGCTCACGGACGCGACCGAAGCGAAGGTGATCGAGATCATGGACGACCTGGAGCACCACGGCGGCATGGTCCGCGCCATCGAGGACGGCTACCTGCAGGGCCTCATCGCCGACGAGGCATATCGCACGCACCTGGACCTCGAGTCCGGCGTCCGCCCGGTGGTCGGCGTCAACCGGTTCACCACCGACGAGCCGGCCCCCGACATCGCCACGTACGAACTCGACGCCGCAGGACGCGAGCGCCAGCTGAAGCGGCTCGCCCGGGTCAAGGCCGAGCGCAGCGCCGCCGGCGTGCGGCGCACGCTGGAAGCACTGCGGCGGGCTGCTGACACGCCGGACGTGAACCTCATGCAGCCGCTGGTGGACTGCGCCGCCGCGTACTGCACCGTCGGCGAGATGTCCGACGTGCTGCGGGCGGCGTGGGGCGAGTTCCGGCAGCCGGTGGTGTTCTGATGGGCGCCCGCATACTCATCGCCAAGCCCGGGCTCGACGGCCACGACCGTGGCGCGAAGATCGTCGCGCGGTCGCTGCGGGACGCCGGCTTCGAGGTCGTCTTCACCGGCATCCGGCAGCGGGTGCCCGACATCGTCGCCACCGCCGTGCAGGAGGACGTCGCCCTCATCGGGCTGAGCATCCTCTCCGGCGCGCACATCGCACTGACGACCCGCACCGTCGAGGGACTGCGCGCCGCCCGCGCCGGCGACATAGCCGTCGTCGTGGGCGGCTCGATTCCCGCCTCGGACATCCGCCGCCTGCACAAGGCGGGCGCGGCGGCCGTGTATCCGACCGGCACCCCCCTGGACGAGATCGTGACCGACATCCGCCGGCTGACCGCCGCCGCCGACCGATCGTGAGGACCGAAACCGTATGCGTATCGGAGTGATGACCGGCCCGGAGCGGGGCGACAGCGCGCGTAAGGCCGCCCGGATGCTCGACGACGCGCGCTGGGCCGAGGAGGCCGGCTTCGACACCGTGTGGGTGCCGCAGGTGCCCACGGACTTCGACGCGCTCACCGCCATCGCCCTGATGAGCACGGTGACCACGCGCATCGAACTCGGCACGGCCGTCGTGCCCGTACACGCCCAGCATCCGATCGCCCTCGCCCGGCAGGCGCTGTCCGCGCACGCCGCGGCCCGGGGCCGGCTCGCGCTGGGCGTCGGCGCCTCGCACCACTGGATCGTGCGCGACATGCTGGGCCTGCCGTACGAGAAGCCCGCCGCCTACCTGCGCGACTACATCGAGGTCCTGGGTACGGGCGTGAGCGGGGCGAGCTCGGTGGACGTGACCAACGAGCGCTTCACCGTGCACAATCCGCTGGGCCTCGCCCCCGTCGCCCCGCTGCCCGTCCTGGTGGCCGCGCTCGGTCCGGTCATGCTGCGCATCGCGGGGGAGCGGGCCGACGGCACCGTGCTGTGGATGGCGGACGAGCGGGCCGTGGCCGAGCACGTCGCGCCACGTATCACCAAGGCCGCTGCCGCGGCCGGACGGCCGGCCCCGCGCATCGTCGCCGGCATACCGGTCTGCCTCTGCGAGCCGTCCCGCGTCGACGAGGCCCGCGAGCGGGCCAACCGCATCCTGGGCGAGGCGGAGATATCGCCCAACTACCAGCGCCTGCTGGAGTACGGGGACGCCCGCGACGTCGGCGACCTGTGCGCGGCGGGGGACGAGGAGGCGATCGCGGCCCGCTTCAAGCGCTTCGCTGATGCCGGCGTGACGGATCTGTCGGTGCGGCTGCTGCCGATCGGGGAGGGGCGGGAGCAACTGGTGGCGTCCAAACTGCGGACACGGGACGCGGTGGCGGCGATCGCGCGGGAGTTCCGGTGAGGGATCCGGTCCGGGACGGGGATCCGGTGCGGTGCGGTTCGGTCTCCGGCGTCGGGGACGCCCGTGGCCGGACCGGCCCGCTGGCCGGGCTGCGCGTCTTGGAGGTCGGCCACATCCTCGCAGGCCCGTACGCGACCATGCTCCTCGCCGACCTCGGCGCCGAGGTCACCAAGGTCGAACCGCCGGGCGGCGACCTCTCCCGCCAGGTCTCCGACGCGTACTTCGCCAGCCTCAACCGGGGCAAGCGCTCCGTCCGTCTCGACCTGACCACCCCTGCCGGCCAGGCCCGCCTGCACGACATGGCCCGCGACGCCCACGCCCTGCTGGTGAACCTCAAGCCCTCCGCCATCCGCCGCCTCGGCCTCACCTACGAGGCCCTCGCCCCGGTCAACGACCGCCTGGTCTGCGTGGCCGTCACCGGCTACGGCCTGGACGGCGCCGACGAGCCCGCCTTCGACTACGCCATCCAGGCCGCCACCGGCGTCGCCGCGCTGACCGGCGACCCCGAAGGGCCGCCCCAACTCCCCGGCTACTCGGCCGCCGACAACTCCGCGGGCCTGACCGCCGCTCTCGGCCTCCTCGCGCAGGTGCACTCCGGGCGCGGCGGCCAGGTCGAGGTGACCTTGCGGGACGTCATGCTCTCCCAGCTCAACTACCGCGCCTCCGCCTGGCTCAACGAGGGCACGGCCCCGCAGCGCCGGGCGGGCGGCGCGCACTCGTATTACGTACCGGCACAGCTCTTCCCCACGGCCGACGGCCACCTGGCGCTGTTCATCACCCACGACACCTTCTGGCGCGCCTTCGCCACCGAGGCCGACGTGGACCAACCGGCCTTCGCAACCATGGCCGAGCGCTCGGCCCGCCGCGAGGAGGTGGTGGCCGCCGTCACCAAGGCGCTGTCGGCGGACACCGCGCTCGGCTGGGAGGCCAGACTCCGTCCGCTCGGGGTCGCCGCCGCGGCGGTACGCACCCTGCCGGAGGCCTTGGCCGCGGACCCCTCCGTGATCGTCCAGGCGGGCCGATTCCGCCTGATCGGGAGCCCGATCCGGGTAGCCGGCCACACGCCGTCGTACGCAGACCCGCCGCGTCTCGGCGAACACGAGGAGGCCACATGATCCGCGTCGTCCAGTGGGCCACCGGCACCATTGGCGCCCGAGCCCTGCGCGCCGTCATCGAACACCCGCAGCTGGACCTGGCCGGCGTCCATGTCACGGGCGAGGACAAGGCAGGCGCGGACGCGGGCACCCTGTGCGGCCTGCCCCCGACCGGCATCCACGCGACCACGGACCCCAAGCAGATCCTCACCCTGGGCGCCGACTGCATCCTGCACATGCCCCGCGTCCTCGACGTCGACGAGCTGTGCACCCTCCTCGAATCGGGCGCCAACGTCGTCACCACCTGCGGCGCCCTCCACCACCCGCCGAGCATGGACCCGGACGTACGCGCCCGCATCGCAGCGGCCTGCACCCGGGGCGGCACCGCCGTCCACGCGACCGGCAGCAGCCCCGGCTTCATCACCGAGGCGCTGCCGCTGACGCTCGCCTCGATCCAGCGCCGCCTCGACCGCCTGGCCATCTCGGAGTACGCCGATCTGTCGCAGCGCCCCTCACCGGAGATGCTCTTCGACCTCATGGGTTTCGGCCGCGCCGCCGAGGGACCCGACCCCCGCCGACTGGCCCACATGCGGGAGAGCTTCGGCCCGTCGCTGCGACTGCTGGGCGACGCGTTCGGGCTCCGTCTCGACGCGGTGGAGGCCACTGGCGACGTGGCGACCGCGCGCAAAGACACCCGCATCGCCGCGGGCGTCATCGAGGCCGGCGGCGTCGCCGCACAGCGCACCACCGTGGCCGCCATGCACGACGGCCGCCCGGTGCTGAGCTTCACCGCCACCTGGTACTGCACCCCGGACCTGAACCCCGCCTGGGAGCTGCGCCCCACCGGCTGGCACATCGCGGTGGACGGCGACGCCCCACTCGACATCGACCTGCGCTTCCCGATCCCGCTGGAGCGGATGGCCGACATCTCCCCGGGATACACCGCCAATCGTGCGGTCAACGCGATCCCGGCGGTGGTCGCCGCCCCGCCGGGCATCCATTCGACGCTCGATCTCCCGCATCTGGTCAGCGCCCTGCCGGAGTCCTAGTGGCCGCGGGTTCGGCCGCTGCTGTGGGTTCGTCCGCCTGGGCTGCGCCCGGCCCGGCCAGAACGACGGAAAGTCAGTGAGGACTCGCCGCGGCCTCCCGCAACAGGTCGCGGGTGCGGCGCACCGATGCCGCCGGATCCGGCCCCGCCGGGACGATCGCGGCCCAGATGTCCGTCGCCCCCGCGTCCAGCAGCGACTTCAGTTGCTTGCCCACCGATTCCTCGTTGCCCACGATCGCCGCGTCCGCAGGAGAATCGGCGCCGCCGATGTCCAGGATGCGCTGGTAGTTGGGCATGCCCGCGTACGATCCCGAGGTCGCCGCGACCGCCGCCCGCGCCTCGGCTGTGTCGTCGTGCACCACCACCGGCAGCCCCGCGACGATCCGCGGGGCCGGGCGCCCTGCCGCCTCGGCGGCGGCGGTCAGGCGCGGCGCGATGTGTTCGCCGACCGCCCGCGCGGGCGCCATCCACAGCACGGTGCCGTCGGCGTACTGGCCGGCGACGCGCAGCATGCGGGGAGAAAGGGCCGACAGCAGGACGGGCACGGGTGGTCGGCCGGTGGCCGTCATCCGGCCGCCCGCGCTGCGGGTCGTCCACTCCTCGCCCTCGAAGTCGACCTCCTCGCCGCGCAGCAGGGCGGTGAGGATGCGGACGTATTCCTCCGTGCTCTGGCCGGGGCGGTCGTACGACAGGCCGTACACGCCGCGGATCAGGGCCTCGTGAGACGGCCCGATGCCGAGTGTGAGGCCGGGGCGGCCCATCGTGGCGGCGGCGGAGGCGGCCCGGTTGGCCTGCAGCAGCGGATGGCACGGGTAGGTCTGCAGCACCGCCGTGCCCAGCTCGATCGTCGACGTCGCGCGTCCGGCGCACGCCATGGGCGTCAGCGGGTCGCCCAGCACGGTCGAGGCGTACCAGAGCGAGGTGAAGCCGTCCGCCTCGGCGCGCTGCGCCTGCCGGACCAGCTTGTCCGGCGTCGCCGCGCCGCCGGTCAGGCCGATGCGCATGTGCCGCCTCCTGTGTTCCAGCGGGCGGGTGCGGGTGCGTCCGGCAGCAGGGGCCGGGCGTACGAAAGGTCGTCCAAACTGCGAGTGCCCTTGAGATATCCCTGGTCACGGAAGGCCGTCGACCGCAGGGCGGAAGCATCGGCGGTGAACATCACCTCGACCGTCGAGCGGCGCACCGCGATCCGCCAATGGCCGTCGCGGCGCTCCAGCCGGTCGAGATAGCGGCCGCTGATGAACTGCGCCGTGCGGTCGTCGGTGCCGAGGAGGATGACGATCACGTAGCTCTCGCAGTGTGCGGTGTCGCCGTCGATGTCGCAGGAGTGGGTGGTGATGTTGTGGGTGTGGACGCTGGAGGCGGCGGCGTGGACCTGATTGGCCCAACCGGCATACGCGGGCCCCGAGTTGATCGTCGATCCGTGCTCGTCGGTGCCGTCCGGGTGGTAGGCGCTGGTGACGAGGTCCGTGTCATGGCGGTCGCAGCCCCGGGCATGCCGGGCGATGCAGTCGAGGATCTCGATGCGGTCCTTGAGATACCGCACGTCCTGGCGCAGAGCATTGTCGTCGGGAGCGGTCATGCGTCATCCCTTCCGGTCGAGTCGGCGCGGACGACCACCCGCACCCGGCCCAGGTTCTGGGTCCTCCGTCTCAGGGCATGCCGCCGTCGACCCGCAGGGTCGCGCCGGTGGTGTACGAGGCGGCGCCGGACATCAGGTAGAGGGCGGCCCCGACAACCTCGCGCGGATCGCCGATGCGCCGCAGCGCGTGCCCGCGCACGCCGGCCGCCAGCGCCTCGGGGTCGTCCTGCCAGTGCCGGGTGGCCCAGGTGGCGAACGGGCCGCACATCAGGGTGTTGACGCGGACCGTCGGACCGAACGCGTGCGCCAGGCCCTCGGTCATCGCGTTGAGCCCCGCCTTCGCCGCCGCGTACGGCACGATCGGCGCGCGTGGCCGTACAGAGCCGGTGGAGCTGACGTTGACGATCGACCCGCCGCCCGCCTCGGCCATCCGCTGTCCGGCCAGCACCGACAGCCGGAAGGGCCCTTTGAGGTTGAGGGCGACGACGGCGTCGAACATCTTCTCCGTCACCTCGCCCAGATCCTCGTACACCGGTGACATCCCGGCGTTGTTGACCAGCACATCCAGCCGGCCGAAGCGCTCGTGCACCGCGTCCAGCAGACCCGGCAGCTGCTCCCAGCGGCCCACGTGCACGGCATACGGCAGGGCGGCGCGGCCGGTCTCCTTCTCGATCTCGCGGGCGGTGGCGGCGCACGCCTCGGACGTCCGCGAGGCGATGACGACTTCCGCACCGCAGCGAGCCGCGCCGAAGGCCATCTCCCTGCCGAGTCCGCGGCTGCCGCCGGTGACCAGCACCACGCGCCCGCTGAGGTCGAACAGGCCGTCCGCGTATCCCATGTGCGTTGCCCCGATCGACAGGTCCGGCAGTGCGTGCGAGATTAGCATTCTCCTTATGGAGAACGGAACTCTTGCACAGGAAGTGGATGTTGTGACTGCGACCGACCCCAATCCCCCCACGCTCGCCGAGCGTGCCGTGCGCCGCCGGATGGCGGCCGCCGAGGAGGGGGCCCGCGCCGAGGTGGACGCCCTGCTCGACGCCGGGTTGCGGTTGATGGCCGAGGGTGGCCGCCGCTCGCCCCGGGTCGCGGACATCGTGGCCTCCGCGGGCCTGTCCAATGACGCCTTCTACCGGTACTTCGACGGCAAGGACGCCCTGGTCGAGGCGATCGTCGAGCGGGGCGCCAGAGAGCTCGCAGCCCGGGTCCGCCAACGTTTGCAGCGTGCCGCCGACGCCGCCCCCGAGGAGCGGCTGCGCACCGGTGTCGCGGCAGTGGTGCGGCAGGCGACCGACCCCGGCCTGGCCGCGCGTATCCGCGCCGTGCTGTCGGCGGGGGTGGCGCCGGTGCCGGACGCGGGGCATGTGATGGTCGTGCTGGTGGACGACCTGGGGACGCTGTTCGCGGCCCCCGCCCGCGAGTTGGGGGCCACGGACCCGGAGCGTGCCGGGAGGACGGTCGCCGGCGCGGCGGTCGCGGCGCTGCAGCACTGGCTGCTGGCCGGCCGGACGCCGGATGAGGTGGATATCGAGCAGCTGATGCGCTTCCTGGTGGCCGGCGCCCGGGTCTGAGTACCCGGTAGTTTGCGCCAACAGTGATTCCTGGACGGGAGAATGTCATTCTGCTAGCTTGCGAATATCGTTCTGACTTCTCCGGAAGGGACGCCCCATGTGGGACTTCAGCACCGACGCCGCCTTCCAGGCCCGCCTCGACTGGGCCGACGCCTTCGTACACGACGAAGTCGAGCCGCTCGACGTGCTCTTCCCGGGCAACGCGGACCCGTACGACCGCACCAGCCGCGTCTACACCGAAGGCGTCCGCCCGCTCCAGCAGCGGGTGCGCGACCAGGGGCTGTGGGCCGCGCATCTGCCGCCCGAGCTCGGCGGCATGGGCATGGGGCAGCTCCAACTCGCCCTGCTCAACGAGATCCTGGGCCGCTCCGGCTGGGCCCCGATGGTCTTCGGCACCCAGGCCCCCGACTCCGGCAACGCCGAGATCCTCGCCCACTACGGCACCGAGGAGCAGCGCAAGGAGTACCTGCGGCCGCTGCTGGACGGCCACATCGTCTCCACCTTCGCCATGACCGAGCCGACCGGCGGCGCCGACCCCGGTGGCTTCACCTGCCGGGCGGTCCGCGACGGCGACGACTGGGTGATCGACGGCGAGAAGTGGTTCGCCTCCAACTACCCGCACGCCGCCTTCGTCATCGCCATGGTGATCACCGATCCGGACGTCCCGGTGCACCAGGGCTCCTCGATGTTCATCATCCCGGCCGGCACCCCCGGCATGGAGATGGTGCGCGCCACCGGCCTCGCCGGTGAGCCGCTAGGCGAGGGCGCGCACGCCTATCTGCGCTTCACCGGCTGCCGGGTGCCCGCCGTGAACCTCCTCGGCGAGCCGGGTACCGGCTTCGCCATCGCCCAGACCCGCCTCGGCGGCGGCCGCCTGCACCACGCGATGCGGACGGTCGGGCAGTGCCGGCGGGCGCTGGAGATGATGGCCGAGCGCATCGCCGGCCGGCGCACCCGCGGCCGCCCGCTCGCCGACCAGCAGGCGGTACGGCACGCGCTCGCGGACAGCTGGATCCAGCTGGAGCAGTTCCGCCTCCAGGTGCTGCACGCCGCCTGGCACGCCGACAACGCCGCCCGTACCGGCGCCAAGGAGGACGCGCGCGCGGCCCGGCTGCACATCTCCGCCGTGAAGGCCGCCACGCCCACGATCCTCGTCGACATCGCCTACCGCGCCATGCACCTGCACGGCGCGCTCGGCGTCTCCAACGAGCTCCCGCTGATCCGCATGTGGCAGGCCGGCCCCGTGCTCGGCGTCGCGGACGGCCCCACGGAGGCGCACAAGGACGTTGTCGCCCGGCTGCTGCTGAAGGACGTGGAGCCCCCCGACGACCGGCTGTTCGGCTCCGCACACCTGCCGGCCCGGCTCGCCGCCGCCCGCGAGAAGTACGCGGACCTGGTCCGGTCGGAGGAGGCGACGACCCGGTGACCGACACCCTGGCACTCCTCAACGACTGGCCGGGCCTCACCGGCCTGCCCGGTGACGGACCGGTGGCCGAGCTGTCTCCGCTCACGGGCGGCGGGCAGAACATCCTCTTCGTGCTGCGCCGCGCCGACGGCACCGAACTCGTGCTGCGCATGCCCGGCCGCCACCTCAAGGAGCGCGCCGCCGACGCCTTCCGCCGCGAGAGCGGCGCGCTCGCGGCCCTCGCGGGCACCGACGTACCGCATCCGCGCCAGTACGCTCACAGCGGCGACGACGACTCCCCGCTCGGCGGGCCCTTCTCCATCCTGGAGAAGATCGACGGCTTCACCCCACAGGGCCGCTTTCCCGGCCGCTACGCCGAGGACTCCGACTGGCGCCGCCGCGCCGCGTTCGCCCTGGTGGACGGGGCGGCGAAGCTCGCCACGGTAGACCCGTACGCGGTCGGGGCGGGCGAACTCGGCCGCCCCGAGGGCTGGGTGGAGCGCCAGCCGGAGCGCTACCTGCGCATGCTGTACGGCTACCGCGGCAGCGCCGCCTACCGGGAGACCGAGTCCCCGCACGTCGACGCGGTGGCCGCATGGCTGTCGGCCCACACCCCGAAGCAGGGCCGCACCGCCATCGTCCATGGCGACCTGCAGTTCGCCAACGTGATGCTGTCCCACGACGCCCCGCGACTGGCCGCGATCATCGACTGGGAGATGGCCTCCCTCGGCGACCCGCTGCTCGACCTCGCCTGGATCCTCACCGCCTGGCGCGAGGACGGCGACCCGCCCGGCGGCGAGCCGTACCTCAAGCCCTGGGACGGCATGCCGTCGCGCGCCGAACTCATCGCGTACTACGCCGAGTCCACCGGCCGGGACATCTCCGCCTTCCGCTGGTTCGAGGTGCTGGCCTGCTTCCGGCTGGCCGCGCTGCTGGAGGGCAGCTGGTACGCCGCCGTGGAGGGCCGCCGGGACCGGGAGACGGGCGAGGCGATGCACGGTTACGCGCAGTGGCTGTGGGCGAAGGCGCGCGTGGAGATGGCTCGGGACTGAGCGGAGGGGTTGGCATTGCGTATCGACAAGGGACAGGTCGCGGTCATCACCGGCGGCGCGAGCGGCATCGGCTACGGCCTCGCCGAGGCGCTCGCGGCCCGTGGGGTCCGGCTGGTCGTCGCGGACATCCGCGAGGACGGGCTCGCGGAGGCGCAGGAGTCGCTGCGCGCGGCCGGTGCCGAGGTCACCGCCGCCGCCACCGACGTCAGCGACGCGGCATCGGTCCGCCGCCTCGCCGACCACGCCGTCGCCGCGTACGGACGGGTGGACCTGGTGTGCAACAACGCCGGGGTCGTGTGCCCGGCCGCGCCGATGTGGGAACAGGACGACCGCACCTGGGAGCGGATGATCGGCGTCAAGCTGCGCGGCGTCGTCCACGGTGTGCGCGCGTTCGCGCCGCTGCTCATCGCGCAGGGCACCGGGCACTTCCTCAACACCGCCTCCGCGGGCGGCCTCGCCCCGCTGCCCGGCCGCACGCCCTACGCCGGCACCATGCACGCGGTCGTCGGACTGACCGAGACCCTCGACGCGGAACTGAAGCAGGTGTCGCAGGCGCTCGGCGCGACCGTCCTGTGTCCCGGTCTTGTGGACACGCCGCTCGGCGAGAACTCGGCCGCCCTCGGCGCGATCCGGCTCCCGCCGGGCGCCGACTCGATGCGCAGTGCGGCGGCCGGTCGGGACGGTATCCTCACCCGGCGCGAAGTCGCGGAGGCGGCGCTGGCCGCGGTGGCGGCGGGCCGGGTGCACACCGCCCCGGGCGCCGGCGTCGCCCGCCGCGCCCGGACCCGCGTCGAGGGCCTGCTGGCCGACATCGCGGCGGGGGAGGGGGCCCCACCGGGGGTGCACCCGGCGGGATCCGCCTGACCCGCGCTCAGGTGGGGCGACGGCCGCCGGGGTGGGCTCGTTGCTACTTCGGCGGGAACCTCAACGCGCCGTCCAACCGGACGACCTCGCCGTTGAGGTAGTCGTTCTCGCACAGGTGCTGCACCAGGGCCGCGAACTCCTCGGGACGCCCCATCCGGCGCGGATGCGGTACCTGCGGGCCCCAGTACGCGGAGAGCTGGTCGGCCGCCTTGCCGTAGGCGGGCGTGAGGACCGTGCCGGGGGCGACCGACACCACACGGATGCCGGCCGGCGCCAGATCGCGCGCCGCGACCAGGGTCATCGCGGCCACCCCGCCCTTCGCCGCGGCGTAGGGGAGCTGCCCGATCTGGCCTTCGTAGGCGGCGATCGACGACGTCGTCACCACGACGCCCCGCCCTTCGTCCTCCCCGTACGGCTCGGTGCGGGCCATGGTGGCGGCGGCGAGCCGCATCACATTGAACACGGCGGTCAGATAGTGCTCGACCGTCGTCCGGAAGGCGTCCAGCGGCAGCGGCGTGCCGTCCTTGCCGACCAGCCGGCCGCCGCCGGCCGGACCGCCGTGGCAGTCCACGCAGATCCGGAACACCCCCGCACCTGCCGCCTCGTCGACGGCCGCCCGCACCGACTCCTCGTCGGCCGCGTCGGTACGGACATAGCGCACGCCGTCCAGTTCGCCCTCGAGGGCCTTGCCCTTGTCGTCGGCCACGTCCGCCACGACGACCCGGGCACCGGCGGCGTGCAGCCGGCGCACCGTCGCCTCGCCGAGGCCGCCCGTACCGCCGACCACCAGTGCCGAACTTCCCTGTATCAGCACACCCTTCCTCCTCCTTGCAAGTCGAGATCTACCTGAGAGAGAATCCTGTTCTCATGAATATAGCCGTGATTCTTGAAATGGCGGCCGCTTCTGCGCAGCCTCCGTCCGTCGCGTGCGCGGGCCGCAGGCTCGACGCGGCGGAGCTGCTGCGCCTGTCCCGGCACGCCGCCGACCGCTTCCGCGACCGCCCCGCGGTCCTGTATACGGGCGCGAACCATCTCGCCTATCCCGTAGCCCTGTTCGGCGCGGCACTGGCCGGCGTCCCGTTCGTTCCGCTGAACTACCGGCTCAGCGAGGACCAGCTGGCCGCGCTGGCGACCCGCCACCCCGGCGCCGAGGTGCTGCGCCCGGACGAGCTCGACGCGCTGCTTCAGGCGCCGCCGGGCGACGCACCGGCCCTCACAACGCCGGACAGCCGGGACGCAGTGGCGGTCATCCTCTACACCAGCGGCACCACCGCCGCCCCGAAGGCCGCGCTGCTGCGCCACCGCCACCTGATGGCGTACGTCCTCGCCACGCAGGAGTTCGGCGCGGCGGATCCTGCCGACGCGGCGCTCGTCGCGCTCCCGCCGTACCACATCGCGGGGTTGATGAACCTGCTCAGCAATCTCTACTCGGGGCGGCGCGTCGTGTACGAGCCCGCTTTCGACGCCGGCCGCTGGCTTCGGACCGTACGCCAGGAGCGGATCACCCACGCCATGGTGGTGCCGACGATGCTGGCCCGTATCACCGAAGCGGTCGGCGCGGGCCCGGCCGATGCCCCCGCGCTGCGCAGCCTGGCCTACGGCGGCGCCCGCACGCCGCGCCATGTCATCGAGCGGGCCTTGCGCCAGTTCCCCGACACGGGGTTCGCGGGTGCCTACGGGCTCACCGAGACGTCGTCCTCCATCGCTGTTCTCGGCCCGGACGACCACCGGGAGGCGATGGGCTCGACGAATGACGCCGTGCGGGCCCGCCTCGGCTCGGTCGGGCAGCCGCTGCCCGGCGTGGAGGTGGAGATCCGTGACGATTCGGGGGCCGCCGTGCCTGCGGGCTCCACCGGACTGGTCTTCGTACGCGGCGAGCAGATCTCCGGCGAGTACGGCGGAGCCGAGCGCGGGGCGGACGACGGCTGGTTCGCCACCCGGGACCAGGGCCGCATGGACGAGGACGGCTATCTGTTCATCGAGGGGCGCGCGGACGACACCATCATCCGCGGCGGCGAGAACATCGCTCCTGCCGAGATCGAGGACGTCCTCATGCGCCACCCGGACGTCGAAGAGGCCGCAGTCGTCGGCGTCCCCGATGCGGAGTGGGGGCAGCGGATCGTCGCCGTCCTGGTCGGCACCGCGGACCCGGACGAGATCCGGGCGTACGCCAGGGAGCGGCTGCGCTCGTCGAAGACCCCCGACACGGTGGTGCTGCGTGCCGAACTGCCGCGCACCACCACGGGCAAGCTGCTGCGCCGCACCCTCGTCACCGAACTCGCCGACCACGCCGCGTCAGAAGGGGATCCGACCCATGCCTGAAGCGCCGAAAGCCGTCATCACCGCCGCGCTGCGTACGCCCATCGGCACGTCGATGAAGGGCACCCTGCGCGACACCACCGCGTACGAACTGGCCGAGCACGTCGTACGCGGCGCCGTCGACGGCCTGGACCCGCAGGACATCGACGACCTGATCCTCGCCGAGGGCCACTACGGCGGTGGCGTCATTGCCCGGCACACGGCCGTCCGCCTCGGCCTGGCCGAAGTGCCGGGCCTCGCGGTCAACCGGCACTGCGCCGCCGGCCTTTCGGCCGTCCAGGCCGCGGCGGCGAGCATCATGGCCGGCATGGAACGGCTGGTGATCGCAGGCGGCGTGCAGTCCTTCTCCACCGCCCCGAAGAGCGCCTACCGCGTCGACGGCGAGTGGTACGAGCCGTGGACGCCGCCCACGCACCCGGACCGGCCGGACGCGCCGAACCTCGACATGTCGATCAGCGTCGGCTGGAACACCGCCGTCAAGGCCGGGCTCAGCCGGGCGGAGCTGGATGCCTGGGCGCTGCGCTCGCACCAGAAGGCGATCCAGGCGCTGGACGAGGGCCGGTTCAAGGAAGAGACGGTACCGATCGACACCCCGCACGGGACGTTCGCAGCCGACGAGCATCCGCGCCGCGGCACCAGCCTGGAGAAGCTGGCAGCGCTGCGGCCGCTGCACCCGGAGATAGAGGGCTTCAGCATCACCGCAGGCAACGCCTCCGGCGTCAACGACGCGGCGGCGACGCTGGTCGTCGCGAGTGACCGGCTCGGGCTTCCGGCCCTGGCCACGGTGCGCTCCTGGGCGTCGGTCGGCGTGGACCCGGCGCTCATGGGCCTGGCGCCGGTCACCGCCATCCCCAAGGCGCTGGCGCGGGCCGGGCTTTCGGTGGCGGACGTGGCCCTGTTCGAGATCAACGAGGCGTTCGCGTCCGTACCGCTGGCGGCGATCAAGGAATTGGGCCTGAACGAGGAGAAGGTGAACGTCAGCGGCAGCGGCTGCTCCCTCGGCCACCCGGTGGCCGCCAGCGGCGCGCGGATGCTGGTGACCTTGGTCCACGAACTACGCCGCCGCGGTGGCGGCGTGGGCGTGGCGGCGATGTGCGCCGGCGGCGGGATGGGAGCGGCGACAGTGGTGGAGGTGAACTGAGCCGCCGCCCGGCTCGTGCCCGGTGCCGCGCGACGTACGGGACGGCGCGAGCGCAGGGCCGCCTTCTCGCGCCGCAGTGATGGGTCGTGCTGTAGGTACGGGGACCACTCAGTCCCGGAAGCGCAGCAGTGCTTCCTGGGTGAACGCGGCCGCCAGCGCTCCCTGCCGGCTCAGCACGTCGCCCAGACCGTACGCGCGGCCGTGGGCGGCGAGTGGGCTTCGCTGGCGCAGCAGCAGCCAGTCGTCCGTGCGCAGCGGACGGTGGAACCACACGGTGTGCGAGGTGACCGCGGAGGCGAAGGCGCCCCCCGCGTCCCGCTGGGACAGGCCGTCCACCGGGCGCAGCGCCGTGCCGATGAGGGTCAGGTCCGTGGCGTACGCGAGAAGCGCCGGCCCCAGCTCCGGTGCGACGGGCGGGGTGCGCAGCCACAGATCCAGCGTCGGCGGGCCCACGGCGGGCGCGTCGAGGTCGGCGTGCGAACGCGCCTGGAAGGGCAGAAGGTCGAGCGACAGGGCATGCTCGGGCCCGGGAAGGTCCGGCAGGGGAGCGGCGGTCTGGCGGTCCGGACCGTCCTCCCACGTGTGCATGCTCGCCGTCGCGACCGCCACCGTGCGGTGCCCTTGCGCCGCCTCCAGGCGGACGGTCGCGAAACTGCGGCCTTGGTGGGGGCAGTCGGTGGTGTACCTGACCGGCTCTTCGCTGCTCCCCTCGCGTACGAAGACCGTGTGCAGTGACTTGACCGCCTTGCCGGGGGCGGTGAGGCAGGCCGCCTGCACGAACTGCGCCAGTAGCTGCCCGCCGTAGAGCCGGTGGTACGGAAGCTGCTGCGAGCGTCCCTCGTACGCCTGATCCCCGACGGGCTTGAGGACCAGGCAGTCCAGGAGGTCGGTCCAGCGGTCTGTCATGTTGTCGGCTCCCATCGGATGTCCGGCGGGTCGGGGATCACAGGTGGACGAGGCGGGGCGCCGCGCCCCGGGCGGCCAGCACCCGGCCCGCCTCGCGGGTGAGTTCGCGGGTGCTGCCGAGCAGGCCGTCGAGGACGAGCGTGCGTTTGACGTGCCGGTGCAGCGGATGCTCGGCAGTGAAGCCGAGACCGCCGAGCGCCTGCTGGCAGTGGCGGGCGGCGGTGAGCGCGGCCCGGCCCGCGGCGGCCTTGGCGAGCAGCGAGCTGAGCTCGCCGTCGGCGTGCACCAGCGTCGCCTCGGCGCCCTCCAGGGCGACCAGGGTCTCGGCGAGGCGGTGGCGGAGGGCCTGGAAGGAGGCGAGCGGGCGGCCGAACTGATGCCGGTCCAGGACGTGCCGGCGGGCGAGCGCCAGCATGGCGTGGCCCGTGCCCAGCAGCCACCAGGCCAGCGCCTGTCGGCCGAGCGTCAGCGGGACCGGGGCGCCCTCGGCGACGCTCAGGAGCGGAAGTCCGGGGTCGACGGCGGTGCCGGTGACGCTCGCCTCGCGGCTCCACTCGACCCACTTTCCGCCGGCATACGGCATGGGGAGCGCGCCGCCGAGCGGGCGGCCCATCTCGTACAGCAGCACGTCGTTGACCAGCGGCGCGTGCGCGCCCGTCTCGCCGAGCAGGCGGAAGACGGCGCGGATTGCGGCGGACGGCTCCTCGGCCAGCATGTCGGGCCACCCGAGTTCGGTCAGTGCCGCGTCGAGTCCACCCCCGGAGGGCGTGGCGGTCATCGTCTTGCGCAGGGTCTCCTCGAGCAGTTCGCGTTCCTCGGCGTCCACGGCCCTACTCCTTTCCCAGCCCGAGCAGGCGCCGCGCGACGATGTTGCGCTGCACCTCGGCCGTGCCGCCGTAGATGGTGGCGGCCCGCGAGTAGAGATACTCGGTGCGCCAGGCGGAGTCGTGCAGCTCGACGGCGCCCGGCAGCACATCCCGGACGGTGTCGAGAAGTTGCTGCTCCGCCGTGGCGAGCAGGATCTTGTCCACCGAGGTCTCCGGGCCCAGCCGGGCGCCGTCGGCGAGCCGGTGCTGCGTCGTGAGCGAGCGGCAGCGCACCGTATGCAACGCGAGATACGCCTCGCCGAGGGCCGCTGCCTCGTCGCCGGGCGCGGCGGCATCGTCGAGCAGCCGGTCCAGGCGGGTGTACAGGTGCGCCACGCGGTGCCAGAAGCAGGTGGAGCGCTCGTGCGGCAGCAGGTCCATGGCCAGCCGCCAGCCGTCGCCCG
The DNA here is from genome assembly GCF_014647675.1 of Streptomyces flaveus. Classification (GTDB taxonomy): domain Bacteria; phylum Actinomycetota; class Actinomycetes; order Streptomycetales; family Streptomycetaceae; genus Streptomyces; species Streptomyces flaveus. The sequence goes on from NZ_BMPQ01000004.1 coordinate 117,665, forward strand.
GTCGGCCGAGGATCCGGTCGGCCGGAATGCGCACGTCGTCCAGGAACACCTCGGCGAACTCGTCGACGCCATGCATCGTGCGGAGCGGGCGGACCGTGACCCCAGGGGTGTCCATGTCGAGGAAGAAGGCGCTGATCCCGGCATGGCCCGGGTCGGGACCGGTGCGCGCCAGCAGGACACACCGCGCCGCGTACTGCGCCAGGCTCGTCCACACCTTCTGCCCGTTGATCACCCAGGTGTCGCCGTCGCGCACCGCCCGGGTGGTGAGGGAGGCCAGGTCGCTGCCGGAGCCGGGCTCGGAGAAGCCCTGACACCACTGCTCCTGTCCGCTCAGCAGCCGCGGGACCATGGCGGTGGCCAGGGCGGGGGGCGCGTACGACAGCAGGGTGGGCACGAGGACCTCGACCATCGAGTACAGGCCGGGCTCGGCCAGTTCGCGCGCGGCCACCTCCTCGCCGAGCACGGCCCGCAGCGCGCTCGGCCCGCCGCGTCCGCCGACCGCCTCCGGCCAGCCGTAGCGCATCCATCCCGCGTCCCACAGCTCGCGGCGCACCCGGTCGAGCTGGGCGACCTGCGCGTCGAGCGAGCCGTCGTAGCCCGCGCCGGGGGACAGGTCGTGCTCGTCCAGCCAGGCGCGCAGCCCGCTGCGGTAGGTGTCGGCTGGGGGTCCGGGGGCCATCCCCCGGGAAAACACAGTCACGGCCGGGAGCGCTCGAAGGCGTGCGGGATGCCCGAGTCGTGGGCGCCGCTGCGGCGGATGAAGGTCATGGCGCGGGTGCGCAGCCGCCAGCCGTCGGGGGTGCGCACGTAGGTGTCGTTGTAGTAGCCGATGCGCATGGCGTGCGTGGCGTCCTCCACGAAGCACAGTGGCTGGATGCCGGTGGCCGTGCGCCGGTCCTCGGCGAAGTCGACGGCGGGCGTGCCGGTGAGGAAGAGCCCCTTGGGTGCGGCGGCGATCAGCTCAGGGAAGTCGTCGAGCGGGTAGGTGTCGCCGAAGGCGCTGTAGTTGCCGTCCGGAGTGAAGACGGCGAGCACGCGGTCGATGTCGCCGCGGGTCATGGCGACGGCATAGCGGGCCAGCAGTTGCTGGATGTCGGCCAGGTCCTCGCAAGCGTGGGGGAGAATTGAATTCTCGCTCATAGCGTATGACGTTTTCACCTCAGTGGGTCGGCGTCAAGGCGGCAGTCACCGGCGCAGCTTGGAGAAGTCCCAGCTGGTCACCTTCTCCGGCGTCAGCCGCAGCCATGCGTGCCGACCGTCGTGCCGGAGGGCGCCCCCCGCGTACTTGTCGGCGAACAGCCGCTCGGGCGTGCGTAGTTCGTCGTTCGGTGCGCCCCTGCGCGGCGTCTCGCCGACCACCTCGACACGGCCGCGCAGCTCGACCCCGCGGAGCCGGGTGAAATCCAGGCCGCCGTCATCCACGATCGCACTCGCCCTCGGATCGCGTCCGAGATCGGTCCACCGCTGGCTGTGCAGCAGCGAGTTCAGCCAGATGTGCGTGCCGTCCCAGACGAACCACAGGGCGCTCACATGCGGCTGCCCACCAGGGCCGATCGTGCCCAGCCGGCAGACCGGCCCCGCCTGGAGGAAGGCGTCGAGTTCGGGCCGCGTCATGGCGATGGCGGCCCCGCGGCGCTGTGCAGGCATATGGTCTCCCGTGTTCGGATGGTTGATTCTCTGATTGAGAGAAGCTAATTTCCAGCCGTGGGGGCCGTCCAGCGCACCCGCACACGGACGGCCGGGAGAACGGACGCCTGATGGAACAGTTCCTCACCTTTGGGGTCGTCGGACTGGCCACGGCCGCGATCTACGCGATCATCGGCAGCGGCCTCGTCCTCACCTACACCACCGCCGGCGTCTTCAACTTCGCGCACGGCGCCGCCGGGATGATGGCCGCCTTCGCCTACTGGCAGCTCGCCTTCGGCTGGGGCTGGCCGGTGCCGCTCGCCCTCGCCGTCGTGCTGCTCGTACTCGCCCCCGCCTTCGCCCTGTTCGTGGAACGGGTCCTGATGCGGCCGGTGCAGTCGCTGGGCGAGGCCGAGCGGCTCGTCATGACCGTCGCCCTGCTCACCGGGTGCATCGCCCTGGCCCGCTGGATCTGGGACCCGAACACCCCCCGCCCGCTGCGCCCGTTCTTCGCCGACCAGCCGGCCTTCCACCTCGGCCCGGCCCCCGTCACCTGGCACCAGGCGCTCACCCTCGGCGTGGCCGCCCTCATCGCCGCCGGGCTGTGGCTGCTGCTGAACCACACCCGCGCCGGCACCGAGATGCGCGCCTGCGTCGACGACCGCGCGCTCGCCCGGCTCACCGGCGCCTCGCCGCAGCGCGCCGCCCGGTTCGCCTGGATCCTCGCCACCCAGCTCGCCGCCGTCGGCGGCATCCTGATCGCCCCGAACATCGCCCTCGACGCCCAGCAGCTCTCCCTCCTCATCGTCAGCGCATACACGGCCGCCGTCTTCGGCAGGCTGCGCAGCCTGCCCCTGACCTTCCTCGGTGCACTCGTCGTCGGCTGGCTCGAGAGCTATCTGACGGGCTATCTGCCGCAGAACGACTATCTCCCGGGCCTGCGCCTGGCGGCCCCCGCGCTGCTGCTCTTCCTCGCCCTCCTCGTCTTCCCGCACCGCCGGCTGCGCGGCCGCGAACGGCGCCTGGTCCGCGTGCCGCTGCCCACGCCGCGCGGCAGCCTCGTCTTCGCGGGCTGCGTGGTGCTGCTCGCGGTCCTCCTGGCCACGGTGCTCGACGAGGAGGGCCTCATCTCCTACGGGCCCGCCTTCTCGCTCGGCATCGTCGCCCTGTCCTACGTGCCGCTGGCCGGCTACGCCGGGCAGATCTCGCTGTGCCAGCTGAGCATCGCGGGCATCGGGGCCGTGGTGTGGGCGCATCTGGGCGGCGCCGGGCAGCTGTGGGCGCTGCCCGCCGCGGTCCTCGTCGCGGCGGCTGTCGGCGCGGCCATCGCCGTACCGGCGCTGCGGCTGTCCGGGATCTATCTCGCCCTCGGCACCGCGGCGTTCGCCGTCATCCTGGACCGGTGGGTGTTCACCCTGCCGTCCTTCGAGGTGCTCGGGGTGCGGATCGCGCTGTTCGACCAGGGGTCCGTGGAAGTGCAGGGACCGAATCTGTTCGGATGGCGGCTCGACTCCCCGGCCGAACTGCTCGTGCTGTCCGCTGTGGTCATGGCCGCCTCCTCCCTCGCGGTGGGGTGGCTTCGGCGCGGGAGGTTCGGCCGGGGGCTCATCGCGCTGCGCGACAGCGAGGCCGCGTACGCGACGCTCGGCGGCCGGCCGCTCGCCGCGAAGGTGGCGGTGTTCGCCCTGTCCGCGGCGATCGCCGGGCTCGGCGGCGCGCTCTACGGCATGCAGCAGCGCACCGTCACCGCCGAGCAGTTCAACCTCCTCGCCAACCTGCCGGTCTTCCTGGTCGCGGTGATCGGCGGCCTCGGCGCGGTCGGCACCGGCCTGTTCACCGGCTTCGCCTACATCGCCCCGCCCCACCTCCTCGGCCACTTCGGCACGTGGGCCCACGACGTCTCCACCCTGGGCATCGCCCTCGCCGGCATGGGCCTCGCGCACAACCCCGCCGGCGTCGTGCCGGGACTGCGCGAGGAGTGGGCGCCGCTGGCGCGCGACCGCGTGCTGCTGCCCGTAGCCTGCGGCGCTCTCGGGCTGCTGTGGCTGCTGTACGGGACCGGGCTGATCGGCGGGGCGATATTCCTCGTCGCCGCTGTGCTGGTCGCCGTCGCCCTGCGGATCCGGGCCACCGCTCGCCAGGACGGACCGCCGCCCGCTCCCGACCCCGTCGAGTGGTGGGGGATACGACGGCCCTGGCGGGCCGAGGACCGAGAGGTGATCGCGCGTGGCATCGCTGCGGGCTGACGACGTGACCGTCACTTTCGGCGGCATCCGGGCGCTCGACGGCGCCGGTTTCGCAGCCGGGGCCGGGCGGATCACCGGGCTCATCGGGCCCAACGGGGCGGGAAAGTCCACCCTGTTCGATGTCGTGTCCGGGTTGCGCAGGCCTCGCACCGGCACCGTCGTGCTCGACGGGCGCGACATCACCCGCGACACCCCGGCCCAGCGGGCCCGCCGCGGCATGGCCCGCACCTTCCAGCGCCTGGAACTCTTCGGCCGGCTGAGCGTCCGCGACAACCTGCGGGTGGCCGCCGAACTCGGCTCCCGGCGGCGCGAGGCCCACCGCATCGCCGACGACCTCCTCGAACGCATCGGCCTCACCGCCGACGCCGGCACCACCGCCGACGCCCTGCCCACCGGCGCCGCCCGCCTCCTGGAGGTGGGCCGGGCGCTCGCCGGCAAGCCCGGCGTCCTGCTGCTCGATGAACCCGCCGCCGGCCAGGACGCGCAGGAAACCCTCCGCTTCGCCGCCCTGCTGCGCGATATCGCGGCCGACGGCTGCGCCGTGGTCCTCGTCGAACACGACATGAGCCTGGTGATGAGCGTGTGCGACCAGGTGCACGTCCTCGACCTCGGCAAGGTCGTCGCCGTCGGGCCGCCCGAGGAGATCCAGCAGGACCGGACCGTGCTCGCGGCCTATCTCGGGGAGGCCTGAACCCATGACTGGTGCCACGGCTGCCGACAGCGCGGCCCCGCTGCTTGAACTGCGCGGCATCAAAGCCGCATACGACCGCATCACCGTGCTGCACGGCGTCGACCTCACCGTCGCCGCAGGGCAGGTCGTGGCACTGCTCGGTCCCAACGGCGCCGGCAAGACCACCACCTTGAACGTCATCGCCGGCGCTCACCGGCCCAGCGCCGGCACCCTGCACCTCGGCGGCCGCGACACCACCGGCGCCGATCCGCGGGACCTGGCGCGGGCCGGGGTCTGCCTCGTCCCCGAAGGCCGCGGCATCTTCCCGAACCTGACCGTACGCGACCACCTCCGCATGATGACGTTCACCGGCCGCGACCGGCCGGAGATCGAGGAGATCGCCTACGCCCGCTTCCCCGTGCTCGCCCGCTGCGCCCACCGGCCGGCCGGCACCCTGTCCGGCGGCCAGCAGCAGATGCTCGCCCTCGCCCGGGGCCTGGCCACCGACCCCGCCGTCCTGCTCCTGGACGAGCTCTCCATGGGACTGGCCCCGGTGGTCGTCGCCGAACTGTACGAGGAAGTCGCCCAGCTGGCCCGGCAGGGCATCGCGGTGCTCGTCGTCGAGCAGTTCGCCGCCGCCGTACTGAAGATCGCCGACCACGCGGCCGTGCTCGCCCGCGGCCGGGTCCAGTGGCAGGGCCACGCCGACAGCTCCCTGCACGCCGAACTGTCCTCCTACTACCTGGGGAGCGCCGCATGACGCCGCCGCCCGACACCGTCCCCGCCGAGGCGCCCGCGCGCAGTGACCGCGCCGACCGCTTCGCCCGCGACCTGGCCGCCCTGAAGATCCCCGACCCCGCCACCGCCCGTAACACCCTGTGGCTGCGCACGGGAGCCGTGCTGATGCTGGCGGGCCTGTGCCTGGGCGCCCTCACCTATCCACTCGCGCACGCCTCCGACAACCCCCTCGCCCAGCGCGACGCGCTCGCCATCGGGATCACCGGCGTGGTCTGCGCGGTGGTGGGCGGCGCGCTCTACCTGCGCTACTCACTCACCGGCTTCCTGCGGTTCTGGCTCGCCCGGCAGGCGTACGACCTGTCCACGCTGGGCGACCGCCTCGCCGCGGCACCCGGTCCCGCGACGCCCGCGGACCCGTCCGCCGTCCTCGCCACCGCCGAAGGAGAACCGAACCATGGCGCCACCAGCCCCGCGTCCCGGTGACCAGCTCGCCTCCACCGTGTGCACCACCCGCGTCGTCGTGATCCGCGCCCCGGCCGGCAAGGACGTGTCCGTCGAATGCGGGGGCAAGCCCATGGTTCCGGCCGAGGGTGCCTCACCCCCGCCCGTCACCTCGGACGCGTCCCCGGGCACGGTCCTCGGCAAGCGCTACGTCGACGCCGACGACACCCTCGAGCTGCTGTGCACCTCGCCCGGCGCCGGACAACTGACGTCCGGAGGAGCCCCGTTGACCATCAAGGCGGCGAAACCCCTGCCCGCCTCCGACTGACCGCCACCGGTCACCCCGTACGACCACGCGAGAGGAAGCTCAATGCAGCGCGACGACATGATCCTCATCAGCGTCGACGACCACATCATCGAACCCCCCGACCTGTTCGTGAAGCACCTGCCCGCCCGCTACCGCGACGACGCCCCGCGGCTCGTGCACCGCGACGACGGCAGCGATGTGTGGACCTTCCGGGACGCCGTCCTGCCCAACGTCGCCCTGAACGCGGTCGCCGGACGGCCGAAGGAGGAGTACGGCCTGGAACCCCAGGGCCTCGACGAGATCCGCCCCGGCTGCTACGACGTCGACGAACGCGTCGCCGACATGAACGCCGGCGGCGTCCTCGGCTCGATGAACTTCCCCTCCTTCCCGGGCTTCTCGGCCCGCTTGTTCGCCACCGAGGACCCGGACTTCTCCCTCGCGCTGGTGCGCGCGTACAACGACTGGCACATCGACGACTGGTGCGGCAAACACCCGGGCCGCTTCATCCCCATGGCGCTCCCCGCCATCTGGGACGCCGAACTGTGCGCGCAGGAGGTGCGCCGCGTCGCGGAGAAGGGCTGCCACTCCCTCACCTTCCCCGAGAACCCGGCCGTCCTCGGCTACCCGAGCTTCCACAGCGACTACTGGGACCCGCTGTGGCGGGCGCTCAGCGACTGCGGCACCGTCATGAACCTGCACATCGGTTCCTCCGGCCGCCTGTCCATCCCCGCCAAGGACTCCCCGCCGGACGTGATGATCACGCTCCAGCCCATCAACCTCGTCCAGGCCGCGGCCGACCTCATCTGGTCGCGGGTCCTCAAGGAGTTCCCGCACCTGAAGATCGCCCTGTCCGAGGGCGGCACCGGCTGGATCCCGTACTTCCTGGAGCGCATCGACCGCACCTACGAGATGCATGCCACGTGGACGCTGCAGGACTTCGGCGGGAAGCTGCCCTCCGAGAAGTTCCGCGAGCATTTCCTGACCTGCTTCATCAGCGACCCCATCGGAGTGAGGCTCCGTCACGACATCGGCATCGACAACATGTGCTGGGAGGCCGACTACCCGCACAGCGACTCCATGTGGCCGAACGCCCCGGAGGAACTGCACGAGGTGCTGCGGGCGAACGACGTGTCCGACGCCGAGATCAACAAGATGACACACGAGAACGCCATGCGCTGGTACCGGTTCGAGCCGTTCCAGCACATCCCGCGCGAGCAGGCCACGGTCGGCGCGCTGCGCAAGGCGGCCGAAGGACACGACGTGTCCGTCAAGGCACGCAGCCACCAGGTGGTCGCCCCGGCGGACAAACTCAATGCCTTCCGCAAGCGGGCGGAGGCCGCGGTGACCGCTGCCGCAGCCGACTAGGGGCCGACAACGGGTGATGTCCGCACGGAGACCTGGGTGTCGCGGTGGCGGTCACCGAGGGCCGGTCGTTGGCTGCGGCTCGGCCGTCGGCGCGGGCGCACCCTGGTCGGCGGGCGGCTTGCGGCCACCCATGAGATACGTGGCGAGTGACAGAGCCACGGCCAGCGCGATGAGCGCGCACACGCCTGTCCAGCCGAGGTGGGTGTAGGCGCGGGCACCGAGCCAGGACCCGGCGCCGGCGCCGAGGAAGGAGCAGGTCATGTAGCCCGTGTTGAGGCGGCTGTGCACCTCGGGGCGGAGGGCGAAGATACGGGCCTGGTTGGCGACCTGTCCGCACTGCACCGCCACGTCGATCAGCAGCAGCCCGGCGGCCAGTCCGACCATCCCGGCAGGGCCGCCCAGCGAGCCGGCGGTCAGAACGGCCGCCGCGGCGAGCGCGCCCGCGATGCACCACTGGTTGACGCGGTCGGCGCCGTACCGGTCGACCCAGCGCCCGGCCGCGGGCGCGAAGAACATGCTGCCCGCACCGACCAGGGCCAGCACCCCCACGGCCTGAGTGCCCATGTCGTAGCGCGGGCCGGTGATCAGCAGGGCGACCGCGGTCCAGGCCGCGCTGAAGCCACCGAAGACGGTGACCTGGAAGAGCACGGACCGGCGCAGCTCGTTCTCCGTGCGCAACAGGCGCAGGGTGTCGGCGAGCAGCGTGGCGTACCGGTCGCGGGCGGCCGGGGTGGCCGTGGGCAGGACGAGACCGAGTGCGACGGCGAGCAGCGCGGTCAGTGCGGCGGCTATCAGGTACGGGGCGCGCCATCCCAGGTGCTCGCCCAGTACGCCGCCGAAGGCTCGGGCCAGCAGAATGCCGCCGATGAGGCCGGCCTGCAGCGTGCCGATCACGCTGCCGCGCCGCTCGGGCTCGACCAGGCCGGCCGCCATGGGCAGGAGGATCTGCGGGACCACGGTGGCCAGGCCGACCAGGGTGCCCGCGGCGAGCAGCAGGCCGGTGGCCGGGGCGAGCCCGGCGGCCACGAGGGCCAGGCTGGTCACCGCGAGCAGCACGGTGATCAGCGGTCGGCGCGGCAGGCGGTCTCCGAGAGGGACGAGCAGGAAGATCCCGGCGGCGTAACCGAGTTGGGTCACCGTCGCCAGGGTCGCGGCCGTGGCCGGGGAGACTCCGAAGCTCTGGGCGATCAGCGGGGTGATTGCCTGCGGAAAGTAGGCGTTGGCCACGGTGACGCCGCAGGCCAGCGCCATGAGGAGGGGCAGCCTGCGCCCCAGGCCCACCGACGCGGGAGATACGAGTGATGTGTTCTGGGACATGACGGCCGAGAACTCCTGTCGACGCGCGGCGTACAGCTTCGATCGAACCAGTTGGTTCGCTTTCGGGTTCAGAGTTGCACGTCGGGTTCGCGACGGTCAAACGAACCAGTTCGTTACCATGGGCGTATGGCATACGACTCCGCGGCGACCAAAGAGCGCATCATCGCGGCCGCCACCGCAGAGTTCGCGGCGTACGGCGTCGCCGGAGCCCGCGTCGATCGCATCGCCACCGAGGCGAAGGCCAACAAGCGGGCCATCTACGACTACTTCGGCGACAAGAACAAGCTGTTCGCCGTCGTACTGGAACGCAGGCTGGCCGAGCTGGCCGAGGCCGTCCCGCCCTCCGCGGACCTGCCCGCCTACGCCGAGCGTCTCTTCGAGTACCACCGGGCTCACCCGGAGGCGCTGCGTCTGGTGATGTGGGAGGCCCTGGAAGCCGGTGACGGTCCCGTTCCCGCGGAGGAGGAGCGCACCCTGCACTACGGGGACAAGGTGACCGCCGCGCAGGCCGGTGACCCGAACGACGACGCCCGTACGCGCGTCTTCTTCACTCTCGCCCTCGCAAGCTGGAGCATCGCCATGCCCCAGCTGCGGCGGATGGTCCTCGGGCCCGACTTCGGTCTGGACGAACTGCGGCGTGCGGTTGCACGGGCTGTGGAATCCCTGCCCACGGGAGAGGGGCAGTAGTGGTCGCGCTCAGGCGGTGGTGCCACCGTCGGCCAGGAGGGTGCTGCCGGTCATGAACATCGACAGGTCGCTGACGCAGAAGAACACCACGCGGGCGATGTCATCGGGCGTCCCGATGCGGCCGATCGGGCTGGTCATCATGAGCGGCACACTGTCCTCCTGGACGGGCACGCCGGCGGCGGCCAGCTGATTCCCCTCGGTCGGGACATAGCTGGGTGCCACCCCGAGCACGCGGATTCCGTGCGGGGCCAGCTCCATGGCGCTCTGCCGGGTGATGCCGCGTACCGCGTGCTTCGATCCGACGTAGGCGGCAAGTCCCGGAGCGCTGCCCTGGAAGCCCGCGGTGGAGCAGATGTTGACGATCACGCCGCCGTGCCCGCCGGCGCTCATGACCCGGGAGGCCTCACGGGTGCCCGCGAGGACGCCTCGGGCGTTCACCGCGAACACCTTGTCCCACGTGGCGTCGTCCATCTCTGCGATCGGGACGCTGGGGAAGACGCCCGCGTTGTTGACCCACGCGTCCAGCCGGTCCCACCGCTCCACGGCGAAGTCCGCCGAGCCGCGCACGCTGTCCGAGTCCGTCACGTCCATCTCGATGCCCACGACGTCGGCGCCGTACCGGTCGGCGAGCTCGGTGGCCGCGGCCTTCGCCAGTTCGGCGTCCACGTCCCCGACGAGCACGCGGGCGCCCGCCTCGGCCAGTCGGGCGGCGATCGCTCTGCCGAGACCGCGCCCGCCGCCGGTCACCACGACGCTGCGGTCGTTGAGGCTCGTGAGCTCGGCGATGGAACGGGCGGAGACATCAGGCATGGGCATGGGGCACTTCCTTCGGTGTCGGGTTCGTGTGCCTGCGGGCCGGCGAGAACGGCGCCTGGGGCGAGATGGCGGTCATGGAACGGGCAGCGCCCGTGGTGAAGGGACGGGGCACTCGGCGTGCACAGGTCCGGGGCCGGCGGGGATGGCCGTGCCGTCCGGGAGGACGACGGTCGCCGTCGATCCGGGGGGTACGTCGACGTCGATCCGGAACGTGCCGTCGTCGAGCGCCCAGTTCACGGCGATGGTGCCTTGAGGGCTCTCGAACGATCCGGACGCCCATGTGATGCCGGGGCCCGGCACGGGTGCGACGACGAACGAGCTCCACGCCACCGATCCCGGTGTCTGGCGCAGACCGAGCGTGTGGGTGTGCAGGAACCGGACGACGGCGCCCTTGCTGTAGTGATTCAGCGACGCGGTCGCGTTGCCGTCGGCGTCGATGCCCTCCCAGTCCTCCCAGATCGTCGTCGCGCCCCGGTCCAGCATGGCCAGCCACGACGGTTCCGTACGCCGGGTCAGGACGGCGTGGGCGACGTCGGCATGACCGGTGTCGGCCAGTACGGGGAGCAGGTCGGCCGTGGACAGGAAGCCTGTGGTGAGGTGATCGCCCGCCTCACGGATGAGCGTCACCAGATGCGCCGCCGCCGCGTCCCGCAGCCGGGGAGGCACGAGGTCGAAGGCGAGGGCCCGCACATAGCCGGCCTGCGTCCCCGCGGTGGTACGCCCCTCGCCGTCCAGGAACTCGGTCTGCCACGCGTCGCGGATGCGCTCCGCGAGCCCGCGGTACCGGCGTGCGTCGTCCTCCTTGCCGAGTACGTCGGCGATCCTGGCGAGGGTGCTCACCGAGCGGTACAGGTACGCGGTGCCGACCTCCCCCTTGTCGGTCATGAACCACGCCACGGGATCGCTCCCCACGGGGTCGATGAGCGATCCGTCCGCCGCGCGCTGCTTCGGCTCGCTCCACTCTCCCCAGTGGAAGGTACCGTCCCACAGATACGCCTCGTGCGGCCGTGCGTTCGCCGACCGCTCGACGCGTGACGGGTGCCGCTTCGAGCGCGCGGCCCCCAGCGCGAACTCCACCCAGTGGACCATCGCGTCCCAGTTCTCGGCGAGCGCGACGTCGTCGCCGTAGGTCTCGTACAGCACCCACGGGACGTGCACGATGGCGTCCCCCCACCCGGCCGAGCCCGTGATGTGGTCGACCATCGCGTCGGGGTGCTTCTTGAGGTGGTTGGGGTCGGGGGAGGAGTTGACGATCCGGCCGTCGGGCAACTGGTCGTCGCGCACCGAGCGCAGCCACTTGCGGGAGAATCCGTCGACGTCGAACAGTCGCACGGCCGTCGAGACGAAGATCTGGTAGTCGCCGGTCCAGCCGAGCCGCTCGCGCGTGGGGCAGTCCGTCGGGACGTCCACGGCATTGCCGCGGAAGCTCCACCGCGCGACGTCGTGCAGTCGCGTCAGATCCGGATCGCTGCAGGCGAAGGTCCCGGTGGAGCGCAGGTCGGTGTGCACGACCTGCATGGAGATCGCCGAAGGGGCCGGCTCCGCGCCGTCGTCTCGCTGGACCTTGGCGTACCGGAATCCGTGGATGGTGTGCCGCGGTTCGAAGCAGCCGGTCGCCGCCCCGTCGGAGACGACCACGTCGCGCTGCACGAACGGGACGGGCGGCTCGCCCGGGCGGGCGCTGTCCAGGTGACTGGTCGTCAGGTCGCCCGAGGCGTCGACGTGTTCGCCGTGGTCGATCACCGTGCGGGTGCCGGCCGGGCCGAGGTCGGTGAGGGCGATCCAGCCCGACGCGTTCTGCCCGAAGTCGACGACGCAGGAGCCGGGAGAGGTCCGGGTCACGCCGGTCGGTTCGAGCCGCTCGATCCGTCGCACCGGGGGCGCGGGCGACCACTCGACCGGCGGTGCCTCCACGGCGTCGACCACGACGGGAGCCGGATCCCGCCGGACCGTGCCGAGGTCGGTCGTCTGCCCGTCCATGAGGTCGGCGCGGACGATGGCGCTGGGCCGGGACGACCACCGAGGCCCGGTGCCGGCGGTGGTCCAGGTGCCGTCGGGGTGCTCGATGTGCACCTCCAGGCGCGCGGCCGTACGAGTGCCCCATCGGGCGGGCTTGCGCCACGCCCCCGACTTGCCCCGGTACCAGCCGTCCGAGAGCACGATCTCGATCTCGTTGCGTCCCCAGCGGACGTCGTCCGTGATGTCCTCGGCCTGCCCGTAGAGCGTCTCGGCGTACGAGGTCGACCCGGGCGCGAGTTCGGTGTCGCCGACGCGGCGGCCGTTGAGGTACACCTCGTAGACCCCCAGAGCGGTGGCGTAGAGCCGGGCCCTGGTGCAGGGGCGATCGAGGACGAAGGAGCCCTCCAGCGTGTACGCGGGCCTGTTCGCCTCGGTGGAGTCGGCCTCGGGCTCCGGCGGCGAGATCCAGGCGGCCGTCCAGTCCGGCGCCAGGAGGCCCACTTCGAACTCGTGCTGAGCCGACCACGGCGATGTGTCGTCACTCTGGCGACTGCGTACACGCCAGCTGACTTTGTCCCGGCTTGCCAGTGCCTGCCACGGCCAGGGAATGAACAGATGCCGGGGCGATGCCGCCTGGACGGGGGCCTGGTCGACGCCGTTGATACGCGCTTCGAGCACGTATCCGTCCTGCTCCGGCCAGCCCGTGGGCAGCTGCCATGACAGATGGGGTCGAGCACCGCAGACGACGAGCCGGCCACCTCCGCTGTCGATCCTCAGGTTTACCGGTGCGTGATCGGACATGTTTCTCCGTATCGTTCCCATGCGTGTGACAGAAGCCGGACGAGGAGCGGATCTCAGCGGACGGAACGTACGCGCGTGAAGATCAGCAGGCCGCCGACCAGGGCGAACAGGGCACCTGTGAGATACAGGGCGGTGTAGTTCTTGACGTCGCCCACCGTGCCGAAGGTGATGATGAACGGGGCGATCAGCGGGGCGAGCGCGCTCGGAATCTTCTGCGAGAACGCGACCACCGCCATGTACCGGCCGGCCTCGGTGCGGTTCGGGAGTACGGCCATGGCGATCGCCGAGTCAACGGCGGCGAACGCCGCGATGGCGAGCTGCATGAGCACCGAGCCGACGAAGAGCATGGGGAAGGAGTAGGCGAACGCTTCGACGACGGCACCGCAGACGAACAGGAGCGCGCCGATGAGTGTGAAGAGCCGTCGGCGGCCGAGCTTGTCCGACAGGAAGCCTCCGCCGACCGCGCCGAGGATGGCCGCGACGACGCCGACCGCGCCGACGACGGCGACCGCTCCCGCGACCTCCTTCACCGGAAGGTCGAGGCGCTGGGCGTAGAAGAAGGTGCTGAAGGTCGTGTTGAAGTACAGCCCCATGAAGAAGACGAACCGGCCCAGCCAGTTCCACCCGAAGTCGGGATACCGGCGCGGGTTGAAGACATAGCTCGCCAGGATCTCTTTGACGGACACAGGTCCGGTGGGGGCCAGGGGACGCGAGTCGGGCTCCGACCCGCGGACCGCGAACACCACCGCGAGGACGATGCCGAGCACCCCCGGAATCACGAAGACCAGGAAGGAGTTGCTCACGGCCGAGGCAATTCCGACGCCGATGATGGGCCCCACCTGACCCGTGACCCCGGTCAGTCCGGAGACCTTGCCGCGCTGTTCCTCCGGGATGCGGTCGGCCTGGACGGTGATGATCGCCTGGGACGCCGTCGCCCATCCCAGCATCGCGAACACCCACCCGACCCCGATGAGCAGGAGGCTGGGCGCAACCGAGATGCCCGCCAGTGCCAGCAGGCCGAGGATGCTGCCGCCGATCAGGAACGGGCGCCGGCGCCCGAAGCGGCTGCGTGTCCGGTCGCTCCAGACACCGATGAGCGGGCTGGCGATGAGGAAGACCACCTGGGCGGTCCCGGTGATGTAGCCCAGTACCTCCTCCCGGCCGGGAGCGAGCTCATCGATACGTAAGGTCAGCGTGTACGCCAGGGGCAGGACGTAGGCCATGGCGACGCCGAAGTTGGCGGCCATCATCCAGATGAGATAGCTGTTGCTGACCGGCTCCAGCGGTGGGCCGGGCTCCTCGGGGCGTTGCTCCACGGCGGCGGTGGGCGGCTGAGACGCCGCGGATGTGTCCGGGTGACTGCCGGACAGGGACTCGTCCTGCACGGTGACTCCATTGTCAAAGCGGCTCTAGAGCGTGCGGTGCCGGCGCAGGGCTGCGGTGCCCGTGCGACGCGGCGTCAGGTTGAGGACTTGTGGTTGCTGAGGTGTGTCCGAAGCGTCCGCGTCGGCGCACCCACGGCGTTGAAGCGCGGGATCGTGGAGTCCCTCAGGGCCGGCCACGCCGGGCGACGTCACCGAGCCAGGCCAGGCTCGGCTTGGGGTGGCGCTCGAAGGTTTCCCTGTCGACGGCGATCAGTCCGAACGTGGGCTCCCAGTGCCCCCACTCGAAGTTGTCCAGGGCGCTCCAGTGCAGATATCCCCGTACGTCGATGCCGTCGTCGGTGGCGGCGAACAGGTGGCGCAAGGCCTCCTGCGTGTACGCGATGCGACGCGTGTCGTCGCCGGTGGCGATGCCGTTCTCGGTCACCAGGATCGGAATCCCGCCCGTGACGTCCCAGGTGTGACGGACCGCCATGGCGAGGGCGTCGGGGCGGTACGCCGTCCCGACCAGGGTGTTGTCGGGGTGCGGCGGGTGCGGCTCGATGCCGTCCGGGCCGACCCACTGGCTGGAGTACGACTGGACCCCGACGAAGTCGTCACCCTGTGCGGCATCGAGGTAGAGGTCCTCCCAGATGTACTCGAGCTCGCGGAGCTTCTCCTCGGCGCCGGGCCGTGCGGCGAAGGCTCGGTTCGCCACCGTCCAGCCCACCGCCGCGTCGGTGTTCGCCCGTACGATCTCGCGCGCCGCGTGGTGCGCCTTGACGAGGACGCCGCCGATCGCCAGGTCCGGGGCGGGCAGCGTCGGACGCGTGTCGTTGTCCACGGTCGGGCTCTGCCAGTCGTCCGCGGGACGCGACTGCATCTGACGCTGGATGGTCATCATCATCGCCAGCATGTTGGGTTCGTTCATGGTGACGATCCAGGGAACGTCGCCCAGGATCCCGGTGACGGTCTCGACGTAGCGCGTGAACCGGTCGACCGCCCGCTCGCCGAGCCAGCCACCCTCCTCGGTGAACCAGTGCGGGTTGGTGAAGTGGTGCAGGGTGACCACAGGTGTCAGTCCGAGACCTCGCGCGGTGTCGATCATCCGCCGGTAGTGCGCGAGTTCGGCCCGCGAGAACTCTCCGGGGACCGGTTCGATGCGTGCCCATTCGACGCCGAACCGGTAGGCGTTGAGCCCGGCGTCCGCGAGCAGACGCATGTCCTCCTCGAAGCGGTGGTAGCTGTCGACGGCGTCCCCGCTGCGCTCCATGCCGGGCATCTGTCCCTCGAGGACCCACCAGTCGCTGTTGATGTTGTTGCCCTCGATCTGGTGCGGGGCCGTCGAGGCTCCCCAGAGGAAAGTCGTCTTGCTGTCCATGGGCGGTCCTTGAGGTGTGGTCGTGTCGTATGCCGACAGCGGGGCTGGTCAGGCCGACGGGGACTTCAACTGCCGTATGAGAGGGGCGGTTCGAAGGCCGTGGACGATCTGCGGCGCGGCTGCCGACGTCGGGCAGCCGCCCCGAGGGCCAGAATGTAACCACAGTGGAAACAATTCGCGCTAGATTAAAGTTCCGGACAGCAGCGGAAGGCAAGCCCCCGTCCGGTGGCGAGCCACGGCGCAGGAGGCAGCATGAGTTCCCCCACCGGCACCCGTCGCCGGGGGCCGTACGCGACGACGCCGGCCCGGAGGCTGCAGATCGTCCGTGCGGCTCTGGCGGGCTTCGCCGAGCACGGGTACGAGCGCGCCTCCCTGCGGGACATCGCTGCGCGAGCGGGCGTGACCCACGCGGCGCTGCTGCGGCATTTCTCGGGCAAGGAGGAACTCCTCCTCGCCGCTCTGGCCCAGCGCGAGGCGGACGAAGAGGAGCAGGCCGCGCGGATCATCGCAGCGGGGACGGCGGGACCTGCGGTGCTCGGCGCGGTGCTGGCCGACGAGTTCGCGGACCCCGACTACCAGCGCAACTGGCTCGCCCTGGCGATCGCCGCGACCAGTCCGACCCACCCGGCGCACGAATTCTTCGCCGGACGGCGTGAGCGGATGCGCACGAGATTCCGCAGCGGCTCCCTGAACACGGCGTACGACAGCCCCGATCTGTCCGCCGACGACAAGGTCGTCATGGTGCTCGCGATGATGGACGGACTCCGCATCCAGGCTCTCCTCGACCCGTCACGCGACTCGCTGCGCCTGCTGGAGATCTTCATGCAGTCGGTCATCGGCTCCGAGGGTGACGAGCAGCCTTCGAAGTGACAGCGCCGGCACGTCGCGCCGCGCGTATCAGCTCTGCGGCCTTCTGCTGACGCCGCATCAGGTAACGCTCTGATTACGAAGTCGAGCCGCGCCCTTCCCGCCCTTGCTGTGGCGGCTTACTTTTCGAGGGAAAACCAACCGTGTGGTAACAGTTGGCGGTGTCGCGGCTTCGGCGGGCCGCATCCTCACCGCGCCACCCCCACAGGAGAGAAACCCGATGTTGAAACCCCGTTCCACCGCTACCCGCGAGTTGGTGAACCTCGACGGCCTGTGGAGGTTCGCCACCGCGACCGCCGTCGGTGAGCGCCCGTGGGCCGGACCACTCGACACCCCGCTCGAAGCCGCCGTGCCCGCCAGCTACAACGACCTGTTCACCGACAGCGCGATCCGCGACCACGTCGGCTGGGTCTGGTACCAGCGCCTTGTCCGCGTACCGCGCGGCTGGTCCGAAGACCGGGTGATCGTGCGCGTCGACGCCGCCACGCACCAGGGACAGGTGTACGTCGACGACTCACTGGTCGCCGAACACGTCGGCGGCTACACCCCGTTCGAGGCCGACATCACCCAGTACGTCAGTGCCGGACAGGAGTTCCGGCTGACGATCGGCGTGAACAACGAACTGACCAACACCACCATCCCGCCCGGCAGGATCACCGTCACCCAGGACGGCTGCCGCAAGCAGACGTACCTGCACGACTTCTACAACTACGCCGGCCTCGCCCGCTCGGTGTGGCTGTACAGCGTGCCGTCCGTCTGCATCGAGGACATCAGCATCGTGACCGGTCTCGACGGCACCAGCGGCACGGTCGAGTACGAGGTCGAGACCAGCGCGCCCGCCACGGTCCGCGTCCGCGTCCTCGACGCCTCCGGGGCCGAGGTCGCCGCGTCCGAGGGGACGAGTGGCAGCGTGCGCCTGGAGGATGTGACGCCGTGGCGGCCCGGTGCGGCGTACCTCTACGAACTCGTCGCCGAGATCGTGGACGGCGACGGCGAAACGGTCGGCGACACGTACGCCCAGCCGTTCGGCGTGCGCACCGTCGAGGTCCGGGGGACCCAGTTCCTCATCAACGGCGAGCCGTTCTACTTCACCGGCTTCGGCAAGCACGAGGACACCGCCGTGCGCGGCAAGGGACACGACGACGCGTACCTCGTCCACGACTTCCAGCTGATGGAGTGGACCGGCGCCAACTCCTTCCGCACCTCGCACTATCCCTACGCGGAAGAGGTGATGGACTTCGCCGACCGGCACGGCATCGTCGTCATCGACGAGACGGCGGCCGTGGGCCTCAACCTGGCCGTCGAGGCCGGTCTCACCGGGGCCCCGCAGCGCCCCACCTTCTCGCCCGACACGTTCAACGACGAGACCCGCGCCGCCCACGCCCAGGCGATCCGGGAGCTGATCACCCGCGACAAGAACCACCCCAGCGTGGTGATGTGGTGCATCGCCAACGAGCCGTCCTCCAACGAGGAAGGCGCACGTGAATACTTCGAGCCGCTCGTCGAACTCACCCGCAAACTCGACCCCACCCGCCCCGTCACCTACGCCGCCGTCATGTTCGCGACGTCCGACAACGACCGCATCGCCGAACTCTTCGACGTCCTGTGCATCAACCGGTACTACGGCTGGTACATCGCGACGGGCGACCTCGCGACGGCCGAGACGTACATGGAGGGTGATCTGCGCGGCTGGGCCGAGAAGTTCGGCAAGCCCCTCATCATGAGCGAGTACGGGGCGGACACCATGCCCGGCCTGCACTCCGTGTGGGACCAGCCGTGGACGGAGGAGTACCAGGCGGCCTATCTCGCCGCGAGCCACCGCGCGTTCGACCGGATCGAGGCGGTCGTCGGCGAACACGTCTGGAACTTCGCCGACTTCCAGACCTCCCACGGCATCCACCGGGTCGACGGCAACAAGAAGGGCGTCTTCACGCGCGACCGGCGGCCCAAGACGGCCGCGCACTCGCTGCGGCAGCGATGGCGGGAGTTGGGCGGTCGCAAGCCGTCGGGGGAGGGGAGCTGAGCGGGCTTCACCGCCCGGAGGTCTTGGCGGGTGCGGAAGTGCCCTCATAGCGCTGGAGGACCTCCTCCACGAACGCGAGGGTCTCCGCGTGCCGGGTGTTCATGCCCATGGCGTTCTCCATCATGAGCACCCGGCCGAGCGCATTGGTGAGCACGAGCAGCACGGCCGGGGACACCTCGGGCGGCAGCTCCGTGCCCGCCTCCGCGAGGCCGCGGGTGAGTGCCTCCAACTGGGCCTCGCGATAGCGCTCCGCGTAAGCGGCCAGTTCGGCACGGATCGCCTTGCGATGATTGGCCAGTGCCGTGAACTCCGTGGTCAGCGCATTGCCGGGGTGACTGCTGAGCCGCCACAGCGCCCGCAGCGGCTGAGGTCCGCCCAGAAGGCGGTCCAGTCGCTTCAACTCCTCGTCCGCGCGCCGCCGCAGCACGGCGAGGAACAGGTCGTCGAGCGTGCGGAAGTAGTACAGGACAAGAGCCGGGGCCACTTCGGCCTCGCGCGCCACCCTCCGTACGCCGACGGCCGCGTACCCCTCCTCCAGCATCAGCCGCTCCGTGACGTCGAGCAGGAGCAGGCGCGTCTTGGAGCTCTCGGTACCCATTCGTCGAGGCGCAGTCATGCCGTCATTGTGCTTGACGCTCCCGGAGAGCGGGTGTTAAACAGTCGTTCAGCACATTCGGTTAAACACTCGTTCAGCATTGAGCGGAGGGCCAGACCGATGGCACCAACCGGGGGCGACGCGGCCTACGTCGGCAAGCGCACCTTGCGAGTCGAGGATCCACGGCTTCTGACCGGCACCGGCACGTACGTCGACGACATCGTGCGGCCCGGAATGCTGCACGCCTGCTTCGTCCGCAGCCCGATGGCCCGGGCACGCGTCCTCGGCATCGACGTGTCCGAGGCGCTCCAACTCGACGGAGTGCACGCCGTGTTCGTCGCGTCGGACCTCAACCCCGGCGTCCACGAGCAGTGGTACACACTGAACGGACGCGACAACCCGGACACCCCCCGGCCGCCGCTCGCCGAGGACGAGGTCCGCTTCGTCGGCGACCCGGTGGCGATGGTCGTGGCCACGGACCGCTACATTGCCGAGGACGCGGCCGAGCTGGTCGTCGTCGACTATGAGCCACTGCCGCCGGTCGTCGACTACGCGACGGCCCTGGACTCCGCCGAATCGGTGCACGCCGACCGGCCGGACAACCTCGTCGGCCGGCTCGGCGGACGTCCCATGGCGGACCTCGATCCGGTCTTCGAGCGTGCGCCGCACGTCGTCAGCCAGACCCTGTACCAGCAGTCCCACGGGCCGGTCCCGATGGAGACCCGGGGGATTGTCGCCGAATACGCCGCGGCCGGCGGGGAGATGACCATCTGGGCGGCGACCCAGTCCCCGCACGAAGTCCGGTCCTTCTGCGCGCGTCTGCTCGGCATCGCCGAGCACCGGGTGCGGGTCGTGATGCGGGACACCGGCGGCGGGTTCGGGCAGAAGGTGCTGCCGCAGCGCGAGGACATGTGCGTCATGCTCGCCGCCGCCAGACTGCCCGCCGCGCTCAAGTGGATCGAGGACCGGCAGGAACACCTCCTCGCGGCGGGACAGGCGCGCCACGAGCACGGCGAGGCACGGATGGCCCTCGACGACGACGGCGGGATCCTGGCCGCGACCCTCGACCACGTCCAGGACGCGGGTGCCTACCCGACCCCGTCTCCGGTGCAGAGCGGCATCGCGGTCGGCATGCTCTTCCCCGGCCCCTACCGGATCCCCGAGGGCACGTTCTCGTCGCGGTTCGTGTTCTCCAACACCAGCGGGCGGGTCGCCTACCGAGGGCCATGGCAGTACGAGTCGATGGCCCGCGAGACCCTGCTCGACACCGCCGCGCGCCAACTGGGCCTGGATCCCGTCGAGTTACGGCGCCGGAACATGCTCAGCCGTGAGGAACTGCCCACGGCGAACTTCAACGGCATGCCCTACGACCACATCTCCCCGCGCGAGACCTTCGAGCAGGCACTGACGATGCTCGACTACGAGGCGTTCCGCCGGGAACAGGTGCGCGCCCGGGAGCAGGGCCGCTATCTGGGCGTCGGCACCTGCACGTATGTCGAACCCACCGCGGGCGCCACGCCCTTCCACGCCACCGAGGGAGCGACGATACGCATCGAGCCCTCCGGCAAGGTCAACGTGTACGTCGCCGGAGGGTCGTGCGGCAACAGCCTGGAGACCACGGTCGTCCAGCTGACCGCCGACTCGCTCGGCGTCGCCATCGAGGACGTCAGCACCGTGCAGGGGGATACGGCTGTCACCCCGTACGGAGCGGGTACCGGCGGCAGCCGGTCGGGCCCCATGACGGCGGGCGCGATCGCCGGGACGGCGGGGGAACTGCGCGAGCGGATCCGTGCGATCGCCGCCCACCGGCTCGAAGTCCCCGTCGAGGAGGTCGAGTTCGTCCGGGGGCGTGCGTGGGCCAAAGGGCGCCCCGGCGAGGCCGGGCTCACCCTCGCCGAGATCGCCGACATCGCGTACTACCAGGTCCACGCCCTGCCGCCCGGCGTGCCCGCCGGGCTCGAGGCGAGCGGTCGCTACCACACCCCGCACCTGATGATCTGGGCGAACGCGACGCACGTGTGCACGTGCGAGGTGGACGTGGTGACCGGAGAGGTGAAGCTGCTGAGGTACATCGTCAGCGAGGACTGCGGACCGATGATCAACCCGAGTGTCGTGGAGGGACAGATCTTCGGCGGCACCGTCCAGGGGATCGGCGGCGCGCTCTACGAGCATCTGGCCTACGACGATGACGGCAACCCCATCTCGACGACATTCATGGACTATCTGCTGCCCACGGCCACCGAGGTGCCGGTCATCGAGGTGGGGCACGTAGAGACGCCCAGCCCGGGACCCGGTGGATACAAGGGAGTGGGCGAGGGCGGTGCGATCGGCTCGGCGCCGGCCGTGGTGAACGCGGTCGCCGACGCCCTCGCGCCCCTCGGCGTGCGGATCAGCCGTCTGCCGCTGACGCCGTCGTCCGTCGTCGGCTTCGTGGAGGAGGCCCGGACACGGCAGGCGGTGACCCTGTGAAGCCCGCACCCTTCACGTATCACGCCCCGGTCGACGCGGACGAAGCGGTAGGTCTGCTGGCCGAGCTGGGCGACGAGGCGAAGGCCATCGCGGGAGGACAGAGCCTCGTTCCGATGCTGGCCCTGCGTCTGGCGTCTTTCGGGCATCTCGTCGACCTGCGCCGCCTGGACGAGCTGCGCGGCATCGAGCGTCGCGGCGACGACACCGTATGGATCGGGGCCGGCACCACCCAGGCCACCGTCCAGCGCTCCGACGAGGCCCGCGCCGCCGTCCCGCTCCTCGCCCGCGCCACCCCCTTCATCGGGCACTTCCAGATCCGCAGCCGCGGAACCGTGGGCGGTTCGCTGGCGCACGCCGACTCCGCGGCCGAGTACCCCGCGGTGGCACTGACGCTGGACGCCGAGCTGGAAGCACTGTCACCGCGAGGCCGCCGCACCATTCCGGCAGCGCGTTTCCTGACCGGCATGTGGAGCACAGAGCTGGCCGACGACGAGCTGCTGACCGGGGTCAACTTCCCTGTCTGGAAAGGACGTTGTGGCTTTGCCATCGAGGAGTTCGCTCGCCGGAGCGGGGACTTCGCCATCGCAGGGGCGACGGTCGCGCTCCGCATGGACGGCGACGGCCACCTCGACCGGTGCGCCATCGGCCTGTTCGGGCTCGGCCCGACCGCGGTCCGCGCTCGGGACACCGAGGCCGCGCTCCTCGGCTCCGACCCCCTCGAAGCCGACGCGGAGGAGATCGGGCGGTCCGCGACCGAAGGCCTCGGCTCCGTCCCCTCCGATCTGCACGGATCGGCCCCCTACCGCACCCGCGTGGGCGCCGCCATGGTCGCCCGCGCCTGGCGACGCGCCGTACAGGAGGCACTCCATGGCTGACGTGGACACCGTGGACACCATCGAGATTCACGTACGCGTCAACGGAACCAGCCGCCGGGAGACCGTAAGACCCCGGCTGACCCTCGCCGACTTCCTCCGAGTGAACTGCGGTCTCACAGGCACCCACCTGGGCTGCGAGCACGGCGTATGCGGCGCGTGCACGGTGCTGCTGGACGGGGAGGCGGTCCGTGCCTGCCTGGTGTTCGCCGTGCAGGCCAATGACGCGGAGGTGACGACCGTCGAGGGACTCACCGGGCCCGATGGCCAACTCTCCACGGTCCAGGCGGCGTTCCGCGAACACCACGGACTGCAGTGCGGGTTCTGCACGCCGGGCTTCGTCGTCTCGGTCACCGCGTTCCTGGCCGAGAACCCCAAGCCCACCGACGAGGAGATCCGCGAGGCGCTGACCGGGAACCTGTGCCGCTGCACCGGCTATCAGGGGATCGTGAACGCGGTCCGGGCCGCCGCCGACACAGCGGGCACCGCGGTGACGGAGGGCCCGGCATGAAACTGGAGAACACCCTCAGCATTCCCGTGGCGGTGGAGGACGCCTGGCGGGTTCTCCTCGACGTCGAGCGTGTCGCGCCCTGCGTTCCCGGAGCGACGCTCACAGCCAGCGATGGCGACGAACACCGCGGCAGGATCAAGGTCAAACTGGGCCCCATCGGTCTCACCTACAACGGCACCGTCACCTTCCTGTCGCGAGACGAGCGGGCCAGGGTCGTGGTCCTGGAGGCGGGCGGCAGGGAGGCACGCGGCAACGGAACCGCGAAGGCGCTGGTGACCTGCCGCCTCACCGACGCCGGCGGCGACCGCACCGACGTGTACGTGGAGACCGAACTCAACGTCACGGGCAAGCCCGCCCAGTTCGGCCGCGGCACCCTCGCCGAGGTGTCCGGTGCGCTGATGGACCGCTTCGCCGAGAACCTCGCCGCCGAACTGGCCGCCAACTCCCATGAATCCGGAGGGCATTCAGCACATTCGGCTGCCGCGGAACCTTCAGCGCACCCGGCTGCCGTGGAACGTTCGGCGAATCCTGCTGCCTCGAAAGCGACCGCCGCCGCCCCGCTCGACCTCATCGACGTGACCGGCGCGGACGCCCTCAAGCGGGCCGTCCCGATCGTGCTGGCCGCCGCCCTGCTGATCCTCGCCCTCGGCCTGCGCGGCCGACGACGGCACCACCGGTGACCGGGCTTCCCGGCCGCCTAGAACACCTCCCGAGCCTGCCCTTCCACCAGGAACGAGGTACACCATGCCCGGACGAGTCGAAGGAAAAGTCGCTTTCATCACCGGCGCGGCACGCGGTCAGGGACGCAGCCACGCGATCCGCCTTGCCGAGGAGGGAGCCGACATCATCGCCGTCGACGTGTGCAAGCAGCTCGACGGCGTCCAGTTCGCCATGTCGACCCCGGAGGACCTGGAGGAGACGGTCAACCGGGTGCAGAAGCTGGGACGGCGCATCGTCGCCGTGCAGGCCGACGTACGCGACCACGACGCGCTCAAGGCCGCCGTGAACGACGGTGTGGCCCAGCTGGGCCGCCTGGACATCGTCTGCGCCAACGCGGGCCTCGGCAGCGACGGCGCCCGCCTCGACACCATGGACGAGAAGACCTGGCGGGACATGATCGACGTCAACCTGACCGGCGTCTGGCTCACCACCAAGGTCTCCACGCCGCACATCGTCGCGGGCGGGCGGGGCGGCTCGGTCATCCTGACCAGCTCCGTCGGCGGCCTGCGCGGCCACGCCAACATCGGGCACTACATCGCCGCCAAGCACGGGGTGGTGGGCCTGATGCGCACGCTCGCCTGGGAGTTGGGCGAGCACAACGTCAGGGTCAATTCGGTGCACCCCACCCAGGTGAACACGCCGATGGTGATGCACGACGAGACGTACCGGATGTTCCGGCCCGATCTGGAGAACCCCACCGTCGACGACTTCGCCGTCGTGTCGCAAGGCATGCACCTGCTGCCCACCCCCTGGGTCGAGCCGGTCGACATCAGCAACGCCGTCCTCTACCTCGCCTCGGACGAAGGCCGCTTCGTCACCGGCACGACCATGACCATCGACGCGGGAGCCATGCTGAAATGACCACCGCCCAGCCGCCCCTGTACTGGGACCCCTTCGAAGCGGAACTCGCCAAGGACCCCTACCCCCTGTACGCCCGCATGCGCGAGGAAGCCCCGCTGTACCGCAACGACCGGCACGACTTCTACGCGGTCAGCCGGTACACCGACGTCCAGCGTGGCCTGGCGGACTGGCAGACGTTCTCCTCCGCACGCGGCGACATCCTGGAGATCATCCAGACCGGCATGGAGATGCCGTCCGGCACCTTGATCTTCGAGGATCCGCCGGTCCACGACATCCACCGCCGACTGCTCGCCCGCGTCTTCACCCCCCGCCGGATCGCCCAACTGGAGCCCAGGATCCGGGCCTTCTGCGAGCGAGTCCTGGAACCCGTCACCGGTGCTGACCGGTTCGACCTCGTGGAGGCCGTCGGCGCGGAGATGCCGATGCGGGTGATCGGGATGCTGCTCGGTATCCCCGAGGCCGACCAGGCGACCTTCCGCGACCGCACGGACGCCACCCTGGAGACCGGCGACGGCGGCCGGATCGCCCAGGAGGACATCCTCAACACCGAGGGCTTCCAGGACTACATCGAGTGGCGCAAGAAGCACCCCTCCGACGACCTCATGACCGAGCTCATGACCGCCGAGTTCGAGGACGAGAACGGGAACCGCCGCACCCTCACCGACGGTGAGGTCCTCACCTACTGCACGGTGGTCGCGGGCGCCGGAAACGAGACGACGGGCCGGCTCATCGGCTGGTTCGGCGCGGTCATGGCCCGCTACCCGGAAGCCCGGCGGGAGCTGGTGGCCGACCCGTCCCTCATCCCGAACGCCATCGAGGAGATCCTGCGGTTCGAGCCGACGGGCCCGTTCACCGCCCGCTACGTCACCAGGGACGTGGAACTCCACGGCCGGACGGTACCGGCCGGCAGCGCCATGCTCTTCATCCAGGCCGCCGCCAACCGCGACCCGGACCGCTTCGACGACCCGGACCGCTTCGACATCCACCGGGTCAGCCAGCACATGTCGTTCGGCGTCGGCGCCCACTACTGCCTGGGCGCCGCGCTGGCCCGCCTGGAGGGAAAGGTGGCGGCGGAGGAGATCCTGCGGCGCTTCCCGGACTGGGAGGTGGACTGGGACGGTGCGGAGCTGGCCCAGACCTCGACCGTCCGGGGCTGGAAGACGCTGCCGCTCGTCATCCGAGGAGCGTGACCATGGGGGATCGCTGGAAGGTCACGGTCGACCCGCGCGTGTGCGTCCGTACGGGCTTGTGTGCGGCCTCGGCCCCAACGGAGTTCAAGCTCGACGAGCAGGGGCAGGGCCGCGCGACCTCCGAGACCCTGCCGGCCTCCGAGGAGGTCCTCGAAGTCGCTGAGTCCTGCCCGATCGAGGCGATTTCGATCGTTGATGCGGACACAGAAGAAGTGGTCTTTCCTCCGGAATGATGAGCGGGGGCCGGGACGGCATGTGGGATCTCGTGTGCCGCGCCGTCCCGGCCCGCTCCCGCGCGGGCGGCCGTTCGGCAGCGTTCCTGGAACAGGAGGCCACCGGCAAGCCTTCCCGGCGGATCACCTCCGGTTACTGCGCCGGCCTGCTGTCGATCGCGCGACGACGGCGCGCGTGTACGGCGTGATGGTCACCTCGCCGTCGCTGCCCAGGAGACCGTAGCGGTGCCCGGCGGCTGGATTGACGGCGTTGGCCAAGGTGGTGGCGACGCGCACTTCGATCGTGTTCGTACCGCTGCGGAGGTAGGGACCCGCGTCGATCACGGTGTCCAGTCTGTGCGATGGGTTGAAACGATTCAGTAGGACGGCGTCGAGAGCGTGAGCCTCCATTCCCAGGCGTACTCGGTGGCCGTGAGACGGAACTCCGGGCGGGTGTCGGGGCCCAGGCAGGCCATGCCGACTCCGCGGTGGGCGGCGTCCAGGTGGACCACCGTCTCCCGGCTCGGCGGCAGCTCCCACCAGTGGGCGGCTGCTTCGAGTCGCGCCACGGTGTGACGGCCGACCGTCATGTGCATCGGCGCATGCGCTGTGCGCACCGTGCCCGCCGGTCCCCTCACCTCCAGCCGGGTGACCTCGCCACGCCCCCCGTTCTCCGAGGGCCTGATGTACGGCACGGCCAGCCCGTCGACGGGGCTCTCCCAGGTGCCGAGCAGGGCGGAGGCCCGACGGTCCGGATAGTTCTCCCAGGGCCCGAGCCCGGTCCATCGCGCGTGCTCGAAGCCCTCGACGAGGATGAACTCCATACCCACCCGCAGTCCGTCCTCCGTCCCCTCGGGAAGGACGACCCGCTCGGACAGCACCCAGTCGGCCTCGCCGATCTGACGGATCGTCCGCCGATGCGCGATCTCGTCCCCCCACGCGGTCCGGTAGCCGCCCTCGACCGGCACCAGTTCGAAGAACCCGGAGCGCTCGAACCGGTTGTCCAGGGAGAAGGCACGGTCGTTGTCGGTGAGGGCCCGCCACAGGCAGAGCCGCGGAGGGGTCCGCAGCAGCGGGTGGCTGATCTCCTCGGTCGGGGCTGTGCCGTGCGGGAGTACCACCGGCCGGCGCGGGAAAGTCACCTGATGGACGGCGATCTCCGTGCCTGCGGGGGCCCAGCGACTGTCCTGCCGGGTGCGTACGGTCACCGTCAGCGCCAGCGCGTCGTCGAGCTGCTTGACGAGGTCGTCGGGGATCGGGATACGGGCCTCGCCCCGTGGTGCGACCGCGGGTGTCGGTACCGTTCGGGAGGCGGTCGGTCCCGCCTCCGTTTCCACCCGTAGTTCCAGTTCGTAGCCGCTCAGGTCGGCGAAGAACTGCCGGTTGCGGATCGTCAGCCGGCGGCCGTCCGAGTCGTCCGACGCGACACTCACCGGACTGAACAGGCCACGCGCCTCATAAAAGGCCGGCTTGGGGGTGAGGTCGGGGAAGACCAGACCGTTCAGCAGGACGGGACCGTCGTTGGGGTGATCCTCGAAGTCGCCGCCGTAACGGTAACGGCCGTCACCGTCCGGATCGAGCGCGTGGTCCTTGAACTGCCAGATGAACCCGCCCTGCAAGCCCGGCAGTGTCTCGAACAGCTCCCAGTAGTCGGCCAGGCCACCGGCGGAGTTGCCCTGCGCATAGGCGTACTCGCACAGGATCACCGGCCGGTCGCCGTCGAAGGCCCGGAGCGCGTCGAGGTGGGGATACATCGGGCAGACGATGTCGCTCGCGCCATGTCCACCATGCCAGTCGACGGCGATGGCGCCCTCGTACTGCACAGGACGGGTCGGATCGAAGCGGCGTACCCATGCCGCGGCGGCGTCGTGGTTGGCCCCGTACCCGGTCTCGTTACCCAGCGACCAGATGACGACGCTCGGGTGATTGCGGTCGCGCAGCACCATCCGGGAGACCCGCTCCAGGAATTCCGGCAGGTACCGCGGATCGTGCGGGACGGTGGTGGTGAACGCGTGCGCCTCGATGTCGGCCTCGTCCACGACATAGAAGCCGAGTTCGTCGGCCAGCTCGAGGAGGTAGGGGTCGTTGGGGTAGTGCGAGGTGCGGATGGCGTTGACATTGAACCGCTTGAGCAACGACAGCTCGGCCAGCATGAGTTCCCGGGAGACCACCCGGCCGGTGCGCGCGTCGACGTCATGGCGGTTGACCCCCTGGATGAGCACGCGCTCGCCGTTCACCAGCAGGTCTCGACCCTCGATCCGTACGCGGCGGAAGCCGATCTCCATGCTGGTGCGGTCGACCACGGTGCCGTCCGGCGCCACCAGTTCGACGTCGAGTCCCTCCAGACGGGGGATCTCCGCCGACCAGGGCCGGACCGCCAGGTCGCCGAGCGCGAAGGTCGCCGTGCCGGGCCGCACGGTCGGGTGGGAGTGGCTGACCATCATCTCTGCCGCCTGGCGCATCGGCCCCTTCAACGGCGCGCCGGACGCCTTGAGGCCGACCAGGCCCGAGAAGTCGAAATCGGCGGGGAGCATCGGCTCGGGCCGTACCGAGCGAGCGTCGGCGGACCGGGGCGGGGTCGCCGCCGCCAGTCGAGGGTTCACCGGTGCCGTGTACGTCTGCCCGAGTACTCCGATCCTGACCGTCCAGCCCGACTCCGGCAGATGATCGAGCCCGTCGGTGGAAACGTCCACGTCAAGGGCGCCCATCGCGGTCTGCGGGTCGTAGTCGGCGACCACCCGCACATCGGCCAGCCGGGTGTCCGGCACCGTGTACACACGGACCGGACGGCTCAGCCCGGACTGCCACCAGTGGTCCTGGTCCTCCAGATAGCTGGCGGCCGACCACTTGTGCACGGTGAGCCGGATCGTGTTCGGCCCCGCCTGTACCGCGTCGGTGATGTCGAACTCGGCGGCCAGGTGGGAGTCGGTGCTGGTGCCCAGGTCGCGGTCGTTGACGGTCACGTGGAGCAGGCCCTCGGCCGCGCCGACGTGCAGGATCGTCCGCCGCCCGGGTTGCGGCGAGAGATCGACCAGGCGCCGGTAGACACCGACCGGATTGTCCTGGGGCACCCGCGGTGGCACTTCGGGGAACGGCATCGGCACGTTGGTGTAGTGCGGCCGGTCATCGTCCTCACGCATCGTCCACAGGTCCGGCACCTGCACCGTCTTCCAGGTGCCGTGCGGCAGAAGCCGGAACTGCCACTCGCCGGTCAGATCGATTTCAGGGGTACGGCGAAGTCCGTGCATGGGCAGCCTGGCCATCACTGCGCCTCTCCGCGGACGGCCTCGGTCACGCCGAACTGCCGGATGGCGGACATGGCCGAGGAGCCGTCGCCGAGGTAGGTGATGCCCTTCTTGGCGGCCCGGTCGGCGCCGATGAGGGTCAGGACCCGCGAGTGCGGTCGTGGCCGGGAGTGCGGGTGTCGAATGCGCATGGGCGTATTCCTTCGTCCGGGACCGGGAGAGCCGAGACCTTCGTCAGTGCGTCGATGCCATACGTGAAGCCGGGAACGTAGCTGCGAGTGGGGGCACTTCGGCGGCTACGGGTCCGCCGAAGCCGTGACAGAACCAACTATTACCACGCGGTTGGTTTTCGTCGGAAGGTAGGCCGCGGGAGTAAGCGCGGGAAGACTGCCGTTCGGCTTCGTGATCAGAGTGTTACCTGATGAAGTGTCAGTGCGCTGCACAGCAACGACGGTCGTACGTCACGTGTCCTGACCGCTCCTGGGAACGCGTTCATGCGGCGCGGTGCCTGTAGACCGTTGCCTGAAGGGCAGGCGCACCTCAGGGGTCAGCACGGCGAGTGAACGGTGGCGCAAGGCCGAGGCGGTCACCCCGGTGCCGTACGCCAGGTCGTCGAGGCACCGGAGGACCGTCCAGGGGAGGAGGCCCAGGGCCGGCCCGCGCGTGACCCACTCCGCGGCGACAGGCAGGAGCATGGCCGCCGTGGCCGCACGGGCGACGCGCGCGCGGGGCGCGGCACCGAGACACAGCAGCCCCAGCGGCCACCACTCACGGCGCAGCGCGAGCCCCATGGTTGCCGCATCGGCCACCAAACCCTGTGCCACCACCGACACACTGAGTCCCGTAGCACCCGGCATCCCCGAAAGGCGGCGTCGCAACAGCCCCGCGGACACCAACGCGCTCACGGCCCCCGCACGCGGACGGCCCTGGGCGACGCACACCAGGGTCAGCAGGTTCCAGACGGAGGGGCGGGCAGGAGCGAGCCGGCCAGGGTGGCGCTCGGCCAGCGCGGCGGCCGACGTGCCGTACTCGTGCCTGCGGCGTGCCGCGTCACGCCAGGCGAGCCGGGGCGTGTGGGCGACGCGCGCCCGCGGCTGGTAGCGCACGTGCAGGCCGCGGTCGTGCAGCCGCCACACGAAGTCGACGTCCTCGCCGAGCCGCAGGTCCTCGTCGAACACGACCTCGCGCAGTACGTCCCTTCGTACGACGAGCGTGGCCGTCGGTACGAAACCGACTCGCGCGCCCGGACGCACGAGGTCCTGCTCCTGTCCCAGGTCGAGGGCGGAGCGCGCGGCCTCGTAGCGCGCGAGCAGACCCGTCGGGGGCGAGGGGACATCCGGCACGATCCGCGGAGCGACCGCCGCCACCTTCGGGTCGTCGAAGGACGGGACGAGGACGTCCAGCCAGCCGTTGTCGGGGCGGCAGTCCGAGTCGACGAACGCGACCAACGGGGTGTCGACCAGTGCGAGCCCGGTGTTGCGGGCTGCGGCCGGGCCGCGATTCACCTCATGGCGGACAAGGCGCGCTCCGTGCGTCTCGGCGGTCACGCGCACGGGGTCGGGGTCGGGCGATCCGTCGTCCACGACCACCACGGGCAGTCCCCGCAACGAGGCCAGACAGCGGTGCAGTTCGGTCGGCCGCCCGAAAACGGGGACCACCACCGTCACCGGGTGCGGGCCGGGGCGGGGCGCGGGCACCGGGTGGGCGAGCCCTCGGTCGACGAGTTGCCGGGCCAGGGCTCGGCCCACGGTCGTGTCGGGGGCAAGGCCGGTGCGTCCGGCTCGGCGCAGGGCCGCGAGGTACGGGAGCGCGGCCTCTTTGAATCGGGCGACTCCCCACGGGGCGCCGCCCGTTGCCACACGATGGCCTGCCCTGAACGACGTGGAGCGGGCGAGCGCGACCCGCAGTCCAGGAGGTGTCAGCGAGCTCGTGGCCGGCGCACCGGCCTGTCCTGCCGGTCGCGCGGCCGGGATGGACGTGTGCCGGTTCATCGCGACAGCCCTCCTTGATCGTCGGCACGCCAGGCGGCCAGCCGCGAGGCCGCGTCCGCAGCCAACTCCCGCAATATCCGTCGCCCTTGGTCAGCACATGCGCCGGTCGGGTCGCCGAGGACACCGGTCGGCGAGACGGCTCGGACGCCGGCCGCCCGCAGCCGCGGCATGAGGGCCGCGAGCGGCCGCCGGTCCCCGGGGGCCGCGCGCCGCATGAGCACGTGTTCCGGCGCGAGGTGCAGCAGCACAGACGTCTCCGTGAAACCGGCGTGGGCGTCGCCATCAGGGACCTCGCACCCGACCCAGCCCACGTCGTGCCCCTGGTGGCGCAGCTCGACGACGGCCGCCCGCAGTGTTTCGGCGTTGCCGCCGTGCCCGTTCACGAAGGCGACCCGATCGGCCCACAGCGCGAGGGAACGGACCGTCTCGACGAGTACGTGCCGCAGGGCCTCATGGCCGATGGACACGGTGCCCGGGAAGCCCGCGTGTTCCCCGCTCGCCCCGTACGGGATCGCCGGTGCCACCAGCACCCTGCCGGGCAGGAGGCCGGCCGCGCGCCGAGCCACGGCCCGCGCGATCAGGGTGTCCGTGGACAAGGGAAGGTGCGGGCCGTGCTGTTCGGTCGAGCCGAGGGGCACGAGGACCAGGGCGTCGTCCGGGATGTCCGGCCAGGACGTGTCCGCGAGCCGGTCGGCCACCTCAGCGCCCCGGGCCGGAGCCGCTGCCGAGGGCCACGGCGAACCCGGGCGGCACGTGCAGGTCGTCCGGGCACAGTTCGTGGACCGAGGCGCGGCCGAGGCCCAGGACCGCGGAGTCCAGGCCGCCGCGCAGGATGTCGAGGACGTTCTCCACGCCGGCCTGCCCGTTCGCTGCCAGCCCCCACAGATAGGCGCGGCCGATGAGCACGGCTCGCGCGCCCAGGGCGAGCGCCTTGGCGACATCGCCGCCCCGCCGCACTCCGCCGTCGAGCAGGACCTCGATCTCGCTGCCCACCGCCTCGGCGATCGCCGGCAGCAGGCGGATGGTCGCGGGCGTGGTGTCCAGGTTGTTACCGCCATGGTTGGACACCGATATCGCGCTCACGCCCGCGTCGACCGCCCGCCGCGCGTCGTCGACCCGGCACACACCCTTCAGCAGGAACGGCTCGCCCCACTCCTCCCGCAGCCACTTGACGTCGTCCCATGTCGGCGGTGGCGTACCCATCCATTCGCCGTACGCACCGAAGAACGTCGGCGCCCGGCCGCCGGGTGGCCGCAGGTTCGGCACGGTCAGGTCCGGTACGTGTCCGGTGCGCGCGTACCGCCACAACCAGCCCGGGTGGGGCAGGACCTGGGGTGCCATGCGCAGGGCCGTCCACAGGTCGATCCGCTCCGGGATCGTCGGACTGCCCCAGTCGCGCCCCTGCGAGAACGACCAGTCCAAGGTGGCGACGAGTGCCTTGGCGCCGGCCCGGCGCGCCCGCTCCATCCGCTGCAGCATCACGTCGCGCTCGCCGCTCCAGTAGACCTGGAAGAACACGTTCGGGTTGGCGGCGCAGACCTCCTCCACCGGCTTGCTCGCGAACGAACTGAGCCCCATGATCACGCCACGGTTGGCCGCGGCACGGGCGACGGCGACCTCACCTTCGGGATCGACCGCCTGGACCCCGGTGGGGGAGACGACCACGGGCATCGACGTCTCGACTCCCATGACGGTCGTGGCCAGTTCGCGCGCGCCGTGGTGTCCGGCTACCCGCGGGGCGAACCCGAGCTCGCCGAAGGCAGCCGTGTTGTCGTCCACCGTCCGGCCATGCTCGGCCCCGGCCACCAGGGCGCCGTACACGTTGCCCGGCAGCCGCCGCCTCGCCCGCCTGCGGGCCTCGGCGACCGTCTCGAACCACGGGTTTCTGCGCAGGGAGTTGATGGGGCTCAACTCGGTTGCCTCCTCGGGTACTTCAAGGACGGAATCCGGACAGTGGGCTCTCGTCGCAGGCCGACACGGGTGGCGCGGGCGGCCGACGGGTCAGAGGGACAAGGACGGGCCGCGAATGGTCCACGCTCGGCCTCGGCCGGTCCGTGCCGTCGGTGGCCCGCCGCGCCAGCAGCTCTTCACCGAAGCCGCGCACACACTCGGGGTCCGGCCCGTCGAGCGGCAGACCCGTGAAGAACTTGGCGGCCATGCAGCCGCCCTTGCAACTGTCGTAGAAGCCGCACGACCTGCAAGCACCCCCGGTCTGCGGCGCGCGCAACCGCTGGAAGAGAGGGGACGCGCGCCAGACTCCGGTGAAACCGCCCGCATCCCGTACGTTCCCGGCGAGGAACTCGTCGTGGATCGCGAACGGACACGCGTACACGTCACCGACCGGATCGATCAGACACACCACCCGGCCGGCCCCGCACAGATTGAGCCCGGGCAGGGAACGTCCGTACGCCGACAGGTGGAAGAACGAGTCCCCGGTCAGCACGGAGTCGCCGTGGTCGAGCAGCCATGCGTACAACTCCCGCTGCTGGCCGGCCGTGGGACGCAGCTCGTCCCAGACGTCGGCGCCGCGTCCGGACGGCCGCAGCCGGGTCAGTCGCAGCTGTGCCCCGAAGCGGTCCGCGAGGGCCTTGAAGTCGTCGACCTGGGGGATGTTGTGGCGGGTGCACACGACGGAGAGCTTGACGCCCCGCATGCCGGCTTCGGCGAGGTGGGTGAGGGCGCGCAGAGCGGTCGCGTACGAACCCGGCCCCCGCAGCGCGTCATTGACCTCGGGCGTCGCGCCGTCCAGCGACACCTGGACATCGACGTAGTCGTTGGCCGCGATCCGCCGAGCGGTGTCCGGCGTGATCCGCACACCGTTGGTGGAGAACTTCACGCCGACGTGATGCGCGGTGGCGTAGTCGAGCAGTTCCCAGAAGTCGGGGCGGACCGTCGGTTCTCCGCCGCCGATGTTGACGTAGAAGACCTGCATGGCCTCCAGCTCGTCGATGACGGCCTTGGCTTCCGCGGTGGTCAGTTCGCGTGGGTCACGCCGCCCCGAACTGGACAGGCAGTGGGCGCACGCCAGATTGCAGGCATAGGTCAGTTCCCAGGTGAGGCAGATGGGTGCGTCGAGGCCGGCCTCGAACAGCTCGGTCAGGCGCGGCTGTCGAGCGTCGGCGGGGGCGGTGGTCATGCGAGTCCCGAGCCCTTCAGGTCGTGGCGGCCGGACTGCGCGCGCTCGACGAGCATGGCGGACTCCGCCAGGGACGCCAACGCCGCACCGAACCGGGGCAGTTCGGCATCCGGTATGCGGCAGTCCGCGCACGCGGCGCGCGCCGAAGGTGCCTCGGGCAGGCGGCGGACGATCTCGACCAGGCGAGGGTCCTTGAGGAAGGTCAGCCGACGGGTGCCGAAGTGGTAGAGGAGCGCGCCGAACGGCTCGGGCCGCAGGGAGACCTGAGGGTGCAGGACCCATGCCCGGTCGAGGTCGGCCCGGGGGCCGGGCCTGTCCGTGGGCATC
This sequence comes from Streptomyces flaveus, assembly GCF_014647675.1. GTDB lineage: Bacteria > Actinomycetota > Actinomycetes > Streptomycetales > Streptomycetaceae > Streptomyces > Streptomyces flaveus. The sequence continues at coordinate 152,399 of NZ_BMPQ01000004.1, forward strand.
AGTACACGCCGCACATGCCGTCGATGGAGATGTCCTCGATCAGGGAGTCCGTGAGGGGCTCGTGGTCGTCCGGGGCGCTCGGTCCGGCGTGTTCGGCCTCGGTCTCGACCGCCGTGCTGGCCGCTGTCGATGCATGTGTATCTGTCATGGGGGCTCCTGTACGACATGGTTGAATCTAATATTCTCTCTTCAAGAGAATGATATTTTCGCAGAGCAAGGAAGGGAACCCTGGACCGGTGTCGCGGACTGCGAGGTACAGCTTCTGGAGGCGGGGCCGGTGCCGCATCACGGGTTCCCGGACGCGCGCCTGGTCCCGGGCGCGCAGCCCGTCCGTCCATGAGACCGGTCCGTTCCGGACGGCGCACGGTCGGTCAGGCGGGCTTGGCCGCCCACGCCGCCTCGACCGCGTCCGCGAGCGCGTCGCCCTTCGCGAAGCCGTAGTAGGCGGCGAACTGCAGCACGATCTCGTCCATCTCCTCCTTGGTGAGGTCACCGGAGTGGAGCGCCGCGCCGACGTGCGTGCGCAGCGGGAGCGGCGAGTCGTCGATCGCGACGCTGGCGACCGTGATGATCCGTCGCTCGCGGCGCGTGAGGCCGGGCCGCTGCCAGACATGCCCGAACACGAAGCCCAGGATTCCCGCGTGCCGGTACGGTGAGTTGGCCGGCGGGGCGGGCGTGAGATTGACGTCGATGAACTCCTCCACGCCACGCTCCAGCCGCTTCTCCATGTCACCCGGGCCGAGCGTGCCGTTGTCCAGCACCGGCCAGGGCGGGGTCTCTTCGCCGCGTTCGCGGTGGATGCGGTCCCACTGGCGGCCGACGGCACCTTCGAGGTGCGAGGCTTTGGGCCAGCCGCAGTAGACCGCGAAGTGCAGCACGAACTCCAGCATCTCCGCGAGGTCGATGTCCCCGCCGGCGAGTGCCGCGTGGACGTGCTCCTCGATCGGGTCGGGCGAGTCGGCGGCGGCCACGCAGGTGAGGGTGACCCAGCGGCGGTCCCGCCTGCTCAGGCCGGGCCGCGACCACACCTGCCCGTACAGGAAGTCGCGTGATGCCCGTCCGAAAGGTGTCAGCGCTGAAGGGAGTTGATCGGTCGTCAGGACCTCGGTAGCGGTCCGGTCCGCCTGGCTGTCGTTCATGAGTGCCTCCTGGCGTGCTTACGCGCGGATGAAGACGTTCTTGGTCTGGAGGAACTCGAACAGCCCTTCCTTTCCGCCCTCGCGGCCGTGACCGCTCTGCTTGTAGCCGCCGAAGGGGGCACCCGGCGGCTGCCCGGACGCTCCGTTGACGTGCACGGTGCCCGCCTGCAGTTGGGGAACGACACGCTGCACCCGCGACACGTCACGGGTGTACAGGACGGCGCCCAGGCCGTACGGGGTGGAGTTGGCCAGTGCGACCGCCTCCTCCTCGGTGCCGAACGGGAGAATCGACAGGACCGGGCCGAACACCTCGTGCCGCGCGACGTCACTGCCGGGATCGACATCGGCGAGGACCGTCGGCTCGACGAAGTACCCGTCGCGGACCTCCGGTGTCAGCGCCGCCGGGTCGACGGCGTGGCCGCCGACGACGAGCCTGCTGCTGTCGGCCGCCCGCTCGATCACCCCGAGAATCCGGTCGCGGGCCGCGGCCCCGATCACCGGACCGAGCGCCGTGGTCGGGGCGAAGGGGTCGCCGACCCCCAGCGCCGTGGCGGCCCCGGCGGCCGTCCGCACGACGCGCTCGTACACGTCGCGGTGGACCAGCAGGCGCGTGGTGAGGTTGCAGCCCTGGCCGGAGAGATTGAAGCAGGAGCGGACCGTTGAGGCGACGGCCTCGTCGAGATCGGCGTCGGGGAACACCACGCTCGCCGTCTTGCCGCCGAGTTCGAGCAGGACCGGCTTGAGGCTGTGGCGCGCGGAGTCGAGGATCTTCTTCGCGGTCGGGATCCCGCCGGTGAAGGAGATCATGTCCACGTCGGGGTGGCGTACGAGGTGTTCGCCGGCCTCGGGCCCGCCGGGCAGGATGTGCAGCACCCCGGGCGGCAGCCCTGCCTCCAGGGCGATCTCCGCGAAGCGCGCCACCGTGAACGGCGCGAGATCGGGAGACTTGACGACGACACAGTTCCCGGCCGCGAGCGCGGGCGCGATCTTCATGCCGACCGACATGATCGGACCGTTCCAGGTCAGGATGATCCCGACGACCCCGTACGGCTCCGGGACGGTGTAGTCGAGGCCCGGGACCATCACCGGGCTCGGCGGAATCGTCGCGCCTTCGATCTTGTCGGCCCAGCCGGCGTAGTACCCGAACCACCCGGCGCACAGGTGGGCGAGCGCCGACGCCATGGTGATGGGGGCGCCGAGTTCCAGGGTCGTGAGACGGCCCAGCTCGGGGACGCGCGCCAGCATCAACTCCTCGACACGCTGGAGGATCCGCCGACGCTTGTCCGGGGACATGGCCCGCCACTCCGGGTGGGCCGCCTTGGCCGCGGCGACGGCGTCATCGACCTCCTGCGGCCCGGCCAGGAGGACGGAGCCGTTGGTGCGGGCGGTCGCGGGATTGATGTGGTCGACCGCGCCCATGGACGTCTTGTCGAGCCAGGTGCCGTTGACGAGAGGACCGGTGACGCCGAGATCGCCGGTCGCGCCCGGACTGGAGGAACGGGAGGAAGGAGAGGAGGTTGTGGTCATGTCGGCCGCCTTGTTCTCGTTCTCGTACGGATGGGCGGTGCGCCGGGTCACGGTGTCGGTGGAGCGTTCAGCAACGACAAGGTGTGCGCGGCCAGTTGGGCGAGCCTGGCCGGTTCGGTGACCTCGGCGGTGCGGGCGACGTCCCGCATGATGTCGACGTCCTTGAGCAACAGGGGCCGGGCCTGGCGCAGCCCGGCGGTGTCGAAACCGGACGCGGACAGGATCGCCGCCGCCCGGCTGCCGCCACTGCCGTGCCCGAGAACCTGCGCGATCGCCGCGCGGTCCATGCCGAGCCGCTCGGCGAAGGCGAAGGTGTCGAGGGCCAGCCCGACCTGGGCGGTGAACACGAAGTTGTTGAGTAGCTTGGTGAGTTGGCCGCTGCCCAGAGGGCCGAGGTGGATCACCGGGTCCGCGAAGGTCTCGAACACCGGACGACAGCGCTCGACATCCGCGTCCTCTCCACCGGCCATCACCAGCAGCCTGCGTTCCGCGGCCGCGCCGCCCCCGCCGCTGACCGGGGCGTCCACGACGGATACGTCGCGCTTGGCGGCCTCGTCGGCGATGTGCCGGCAGGTGTCCGGGCGGATCGTGGAGTGGATGACCACGACCCCGCCGGGTGCCATGCCCGCCAGGACGCCGTCGGGTCGCAGCAGTACGTCCTCGACGTCGGCGTCCGCGACGACGCACAGACACACGAGGTCGCTCACCGCCCCCAACTCGGCCGGCGAGCCGGCCACGACGGCGGCCGTGTCGGCGAACCCCTCGGTGGAGGCACGGCGCCGCGCCCACAGCGTCAGGGGATACGACTCCTCGACGATGCGACGGGCCATCGGCCCGCCCTGACTGCCCAGACCGATGAAGCCGACGCGCGCGCGAGGCGTGTCGTCCGTCATGGGTATGCCCCTCTCTCAACCCGCCTCTGATTCCGCGGAGTCGGGCTCACAGCCGCGTGACCCAGCCGCCGTCGACGCTGATCGTCTGCCCGTTGATCCACTCACCGGCGGAAGACGCCAGCAGGAGCAGCGTGCCGAGCAGGTCCTCCGGGGGCGCGGACTTCTTGCCCGGGATGGCGGAGGCGAGGGCGGCGCGGGCGGGGTGGTCCGCGGGCAGACTCCTGAATCCGGGCTCGTTCTCCACGAGGCCGGGCGCGATGGCGTTGACGTTGATGCCCAGCGGGCCGAGCGAACGGGCCAGGCCGACGGTGACGTTGACCAGGGCGAGCTTGCTCACGCCGTAGATGCCGCCCCCCATGAAGGCCCCGGCGGACACCTGGTTGATGATCCGCCCGCCACCGCGCTCGACCATCGACGCCTTGACCGCACCCGCGCAGATGATGGCGCCCAGCACGTTGACCCGCATGACGCGGTCGAACCACTCGGTCGGCAGCTCCAGAAGGTCCACCTGGGGTATCTCGGCCATCAACGCGGCGTTGTTGACGAGGATGTCGATCCCGCCGAACGCACCGATGGCCTGCTCGGCCATGGCGGCGGCGGAATCGCGGTCGGTGATGTCGACCCGCACCCCGAGGGCGCGCAGACCGTCGGAGGAGAGGGACTTGGCCGCTCGGTCGGCGCCCTCGGCGTCGAGGTCGGCCAGGACGACCCGGGCGCCGGCCTCGGCCAGGGCACGGGCGTAGACCTGGCCGATGGCTCCTGCGCCACCGGTGACGACGGCGACCTTGCCGTCCAGACTCAGGCGGTCGAGTGTGCTGCTCATGGCATGTCCTTGGTCAGTCGGGACAGGTAGTGATCGACGTCCGCTCCGAGTTCACGCAGCTCAGCGGCGGCTTCCTGTGCGGTGAGGATGAGAAAACGGTTCTCGCTGACGCCGTCGGCGACGAGCTCACCGACCGACTCGGCGTCCACCACCGGGAATGCGGGGCCCTGCGGCGGTGCCGGTTCTCCGTAGAAGGTGATCTGCTCGACGATGTTGGTGGCCACACCGGCCGGGCACAGACACGAGACCCCGATGCCGCGCGGCCGCAGATACAGGGCGAGCGCCTCGGACAGCCCGACGACCGCGTGCTTCGTCGCCGTATACGGCAGGCGGTCGTACCCGTAGGGCAACAGGCCTGCCGTGGAGGCGGTGTTGACGACGTGTCCCGCGCCCTGTTCCAGAAGCACGGGCAGGAACACCAGGTTGCTGCGGACCACGCTCAACAGGTTCACGTCGATCACGCGCTGCCATGCCTCAAGAGGGATGTCCTCCACGGGGCCGACGGCCAGGATCCCGACGTTGTTCATCACCAGGTCGACGCGGCCGAACCGGTGCAGTGCCAGGTCGCGGACGGCCTGGAGGTCGTCGATGACGGTGACGTCGCACGCCGCGGCGACGGCCTCGCCCCCGAGTGCGCCGAGTTCCTCCACGACGGCGTGCGCACGCTGGGCGTCGAGGTCGGTGACCACCACCCGAGCGCCGCGCCGGGCGAAGGCGTGCGCGGCGGCACGCCCGATCCCGCTGCCCGCGCCGGTGACCACCGCGACGGCGTTGTGCAGATCGATACTCATCGAACGACCGCTCCTTGCACCACGACATCACATTTTGGGAGAGGAGTGTTACGCATAGAGGAGAATTACATTTTCATCTGGCGGGAATCGAAGCATGTGGTCGGGGTGAAGTCAACGCCTTCATCACGTGCGATGAGTCGGCGTCCCGCGAGGCGTGGCCCAGCGGCGGGTCACGTGTACGTCACCGGTCCCGCGACGGGTGCGACCTCGTCCACCAGCCCCCACGACAAGGCCTGACCTGCCGTCAAAGTCCCACCCGACAGGGCGAGGTACGCGGTCCTGTGGCGCCCGATCCGGCGGGGGATGCTTGCTGTGCCGCCGGCCCCGGGGATCAGGCCCATGCCGATCTCGGGAAGTCGGATCCGGGTGTCAGGTGTGGCGACGACCCGGGCGGCGAACGCCGCGAGCTCGATGCCCGCACCCACACACGCCCCGTGCAGATGCGCGGTCACCCGCTCGGCGCACCGCAGGAGCCGGGCCGCCGGGCTGCGGTCGACGCGCAGCAGGTGAGCGCGGGCGGGATCGTGCGACGTCCCGAACTCGGAGAGATCGCCGCCGCTGCAGAAGGCGGGCCCGTTGCCCCGCAGGTCGACCCGTGTCACCGACGGGTCCGCGAGGGTCACCGACAGGGCCTCGCACAGGGCGTCCCTGGTGGCCGCGTCCACCGCGTTGCGCACCCAGGGGCGGTCGAGAGTGATGGTCAGCCGTTCACCGCACCGGGCCAGGCGCACCGGCTGCGAGGAGGGGCGCGCCGCATTGCGCGGCGTGGTGGCGAGCCAATGCCGGAAAGCCGCGCCGCTCTGCAGGACGGAGTACGCGAGCGATTCGGTGACAAGTCGTTCCTCCGGCCCCAAGTTCCTCCCCATGCGCAGCACTTGGATCAGGGCGACGGCCGACTCGGTGCGTTCCGCCACCACGCGGGCGAGCCGGTCTGCCGCCGCCGGCGGATCGGCGTGGATGACCCAGGGGCGTGGTGCGTCCGGCGCGGCGGTGAGAAGGACGTCGTACTCCTCCACCGGGACGTCGACGGGTTCGGCGGCGTATCCGATGACGATGGCCGGATTCGCCTCGAAGGGGGCGCCCTTCGGCAGGGAAGCGCGAGGGCTGTCCAGGTCGACGAGCCTGAGGGGCGCCTGCATGCCGGCTGGTGCTCCCCTCTCCCGCTCATGTCGACGCGAGTGTAATTTGGCTGCCGCGGAGAGAGAAGGGTGGCTGCGAAAATGGAGAACCATGCTCTTACTGTCGGCCGGGCGCCCGCCTGGACGCGGTCTGCGGGCGATCGTCTCCACCCCCTTGTCGCTGTCGCGCGTGACATCACCGAGCTCACAGGCGTACCGGTCGACCTCGAGACAGAGCTGTTCCTGCGCGCCCGTCTCGCGGGCCTCGCGGTGCCTGGCCGCACCTCGGCCGGTGGCTCCTGTCATCTGATGCGGGCCGCCGATGGCTGGGTGGCCGTCAACCTGGCCCGCCCTGACGATCACGCCGCCCTCCCCGCCCTGCTCAACCTCCTGGGTGCCGAAGGGGGCTTGGAGGGAGACCCCTTGGTTCGGCTGAGGAGGGCGGTGGCCGCGCGCCCGGCTGCGGAGGCTGCGGGTCATGCCCAACTCCTGGGTGTGGCCGCGGCGTTCCTCGGGTCCGAGGCCGGGCGGCGCCCGCCTGTTCTGCGCGAGCGTGTCGGGCGCGTGGGAACACCGAGGCCGTTCAACGCCGTACGCGTCACGGACTTCTCCGCGCTGTGGGCCGGGCCGCTGTGCGCGCGGTTGCTCGGTCTGGCGGGGGCCGACGTGCTGAAGGTGGAGTGCGCCGGGCGGCCTGATGGCGTGCGACGCGGCTCCCCTGCCTTCTACCGGCATCTGCACCATGGCCACCGCAGCCTGGTCGTCGACTTCGCCGACCGCGACGCTCTGCTGACCACCGTGGCCGACGCCGACGTCGTCATCGAGGCCTCCCGTCCTCGCGCACTGCGCCGCCTCGGGCTGCGCGCGGAACGGTTCCTCGCCGCTCGACCCGGCCGGGTGTGGGTGAGCGTCACGGGATACGGGCGGGACGACGACCGCATCGCCTTCGGCGACGACGCGGCCGTCGCGGGGGGCCTCGTGTCCCTCGGGCCGGACGGCGGTGGCCCGACGTTCCTGGGTGACGCGATCGCCGATCCCGTCACCGGTATCTACGCGGCTCAGGCGGCGGCCCGCTCGCTGCGGGAAGGAGGCGGTCACCTCGTGTGCGTGTCCATGGCGGCGTGCGCGGCCGAGTTGGCCGACTCCGCGCCGGCGCCGGGTGACGGTGACAGAGACGGCCGTGTGTGAAGGGTCATCTCCCGTGCTGATCAAAGACGTCGAAGTCGAGGGCTGCGGCCGGGTCGACGTACGGGTGAGGGACGGGCGTATTGCCGAGGTCGGCAGACATCTGGGCGGTCGCGTCGGAATCCACGGGCGGGGCGGCGCCCTGCTGCCGGGGCTGCACGATCACCACGTCCACCTCGCTGCCCTGGCCGCCGAACCGGCTTCGGTGCGTGTCGGCCCGCAGGACGTGACGGGACTCGACCAACTCGCCGAAGCCCTGCGGGCCGGGCCGCCGGGGGAGTGGGTCCGGGCGGTCGGATACCACGAAAGTGTCGCCGGTGAGCTGGATCGTGCGACGCTCGACCGGTTGGTGGCCGATCGGCCGGTGCGCGTGCAGCACCGCAGCGGTGAGCTGTGGGTGTGGAACGGGGCCGCGCTCCGGGCCGCGGGCATGGACGACGCGGGGGACGGGCGGTTCTGGCGGTCGGACGAGTGCCTGCGCGCCACCGTACCTCCAACGTCCTTGGACCTGCGAGGAGTTGGTCGTAGGGCAGCTGCTCGCGGTGTCACCGGCTTCACCAACGCGGACCCGCACCCGGCCGACGACCTGCGCGCACTGCTCCGGGACCTGCCGCAACGGATCACCGTGATGAGCCTGGACCGAGAGGCGCCTGTGAAGATCCGTCTGGACGACCTCACGCTGCCCCTTCCCGGCGAGTTGGCGGAGCGCATCGCGCGGGCCCGGCCGCGTCCCGTGGCCGTCCACTGCGTCACCCGCGTCCAGCTCCTCGTGACCCTGCTCGCACTCGACGAGGCAGGAAGCGTGCCCGGCGACCGCATCGAGCACGGCGCCGTGATCCCCGCCGAATCCCTGGCGTGGCTGCGGCGCCTCGGCGTCACCGTGGTCACGCAACCGCACTTCCCAGTCGAGCGCGCCCTCGCTTACGAGGCCGATGTGCACCCCGACGATCAGCCCCACCTCTACCGCTGCGGAACGCTCATCGCCGCCGGGATCCCCGTCGCCGCCGGTACCGACGCACCGTACGGAACCGCGGATCCGTGGGCGGTGATGCGGATGGCAGTCGGGCGGGCCGGCCCCGAAGGGCTGCCGCCCCGCGCCGCCCTCGGCCTCTTCCTCGGCACGCCCATGGCACCGGGCGGCCCGCGGCGGACCGTGGCGCCCGGCGCACCGGCCGACCTGTGCCTGCTCCACCTGCCTCTGAATGCCGCGCTCGACAACCTCACCGCCGATGCCGTACGCGCCGCAATCGTGGCCGGTCAGACGCTGTAGCCCCCGTCGACCGCGAGGTGCTGGCCGGTGATGAAACCGGCCCGGTCGGACGCCAGGAAGGCAACGGCCTCGGCGATGTCCTGCGCGCAGCCGAACCGGCGCAGCGGGATGTTGCGACGCGTCACGGCGAGCGCGTCCGTGTCGAGTTCTCCGCTGTCGATCAGGCGGGCCGCGATCCCGTCCGTGAGCATTCCAGGCCCCACACAGTTGAACCGCACGCCGTACCGCCCCTCCTCGGCGGCCAGCGCTCGTACGACGGCCTCCACCGCACCTTTTGTGCCCGCGGACAGGCCGTCGCGCACCGGGTAACGGCGGGTGGCGGCCGTCGTCACCGCGACGGTGTTCCCACCAGACTCCCGCAGCGCCGTGAGAGCCGGATGCACGAGGTTGTAGAACGCCAGGGCGTCGGTGTGCAGCTGCTCCCGGTAGCGGCCCGGCGCCACCTGACTCAGGTGCACCATGGGTACGTGCGGACCGGCCGCGTACACCAGCGTGTGCAGCCCGCCGAACTCGGAGACGGTGTCCCGGACGGCGGCGGAGGCGTCCTCCTCGACCGCCAAGTCGGCGCGTAGGGCACGGATGCGAGCGCCTTCCGTCGTCAATTCGGCCGTGAGGTCCTGGGCGGCGGACTCGTTGGACCGGAACGTGAAGGCCACGGCGCTGCCGCGCCGGGCCAGGGTCCGTACGATCGCCGCGCCGATGCCTCCGGTTCCGCCCGCGACCAGCGCGGCGCCCTTCCGTTCGGCGAAGTCTCTCCCTGACAACGGCAACTCCCTCACAGGCCAAGTGACTTGGCGACGATGACCTTCATGACCTCGCTGGTCCCCGCGTAGATCCGGGTGATGCGCGCGTCGGCGTACAACCGGGCGATCGGGTACTCCCGTATGTAGCCGTAACCGCCGAAGAGTTGAAGGCACCGGTCCACGCAGCGACCCTGCATCTCGGTGCAGAACAGCTTCACCTTCGCCGCGTCCGCGCCTGAGAGCCTCCCCTCGACGAGTTCCAGGACCGCGCGGTCGAGCATCGTCTGCGCTGCCTCGATCTCCGTCGCGACCGCGGCCAGTTCGAACTTGGTGTTCTGGAACGAGGACACGGAACTGCCGAACACCTTGCGATCCTTGACGTACGCGAGTGTCGTCTCGAGTGCCGCCCGGGTCTGCGCGACCGATCCGACGGCGACGGTCATCCGCTCCTGCGGGAGATTGCGGCCGAGGTAGGAGAATGCCTCGCCCTCCTCGCCGAGCCGGTTGGCCACCGGGACCCGCACGTCGTCGAAGGCGAGCTCGACGGTGTCCTGGACCCTGATGCCGATCTTGTCGAGCTCGCGGCCACGGCTGAAACCGGGCATGCCGTCCTCGACGACCAGCAACGTCAGGCCCGCCCTGCGGTTGTCCGGATCGGACGCGGTACGGGCCACGACGATCACCAGGTCGGCCAGGAGCCCGCCGGTGATGAACGTCTTGGCGCCGTTCAGGACGTAGTGGTCGCCGTCCCGTACAGCCGTCGTCCGGATACCGGCCAAGTCGGACCCCGTGCCGGGCTCGGTCATGGCGATGGCGGTCAGGAGCTTGCCGGCGGCGAGGCCGGGGAACCAGCGTGCGCGCTGCTCCTTGTTCGCGTACGTCAAGAAGTACGGCAGGATGACGTCGAGTTGGGTGCGGACCGTGCCGAGGGTGACCAGAGCGCGGGCGGCCTCCTCCTGCAGGACCACGTTGTACCGGTAGTCGTCGACGCCCGCGCCCCCGTACTCCTCCGGGAGCGCGAGGCCCATGACACCCAGCTCCCCGAGTTGCTCGAAGACGCCTCGGGGCAGCCGCCCGGCCCGCTCCCACTCCTCGTAGTGCGGGACGACCTCACGCGAGACGAAGTCGCGTACGAGGTGGCGGAAGGACTCGTGATCGGCGGTGAAGAGGTCGCGGCGCACTCTGGTTCCCCTGGTTCAGTCGACGAGTTCGACGACGGTGGCGTTGGCCGTGCCGCCGCCCTCGCACATGGTCTGCAGGCCGTAACGGATCTCGCGGGCCCGCATGTGGTGGATCATCCGGGTCATCAGGACCGCTCCGGAGGCGCCCAGCGGATGGCCGAGTGCGATCGCGCCGCCGAGCGGATTCATCCGGGCCGGATCGGCGCCGGTCTCCGCGAGCCACGCCAACGGCACGGACGCGAAAGCCTCGTTGACCTCGTAGACCCCGATGTCGTCGAGCGTGAGTCCGGCCTTGCGCAGCACTTTCTCCGTCGCAGGGATCGGGCCGGTCAGCATCAGCACCGGATCGGCTCCGGCGACCGCTCCGGCACGGTAGCGAACCAGCGGGATCAGCCCGAGCTCACGGGCCTTCTGCGGGGTGGTGACCAGCAGGGCCGCCGCGCCGTCGGAGATCTGGGAGGCGTTACCGGCATGGATGACGCCGTCCTCCTGGAAGACGGGCTTCAGGGCCGCGAGCGTCTGTGGGCTGGTGCCCCGCCGCACACCCTCGTCGGTCCGCAGCGCGGGCGTCTTCGAGCCGTCCGCGCCCACGGGGGCGAGCTGAGCGTCGAACGCCCCCGAATCCTGAGCCGCTGCCGCCAACTCGTGCGACAGAGAGGCGAACGCGTCGAGTCGGGCCCGCGAGAACCCCCACTTCTGCGCGATCTTCTCGGCGGAGACTCCTTGATTGAACGAGAAGTTGTCGTAACGGGCCAGGACACTGGGTGCGTACGGAACACCGCCCGTCCTCGCCGCGCCGAGCGGCACCCGGCTCATCGTCTCCACTCCGCCCGCCACCACCATCTCGTACTGGCCCGACAGCACGGCCTGAGCGGCGAAGTCGAGGGCCTGCTGGCTCGAACCGCACGCCCGGTTCACCGTCGTCGCCGGAACGGACTCCGGCCACCCGGCGGCAAGAAGCGCGTACCGCCCGATGTTTCCTGACTGGTCGCCGACCTGCGACACGCAGCCCCACACCACGTCCTCCACGGCGGCCGGGTCGATGCCGGTACGTGCGACGAGGGCGTTGAGGACATGGGCCGACAGGTCGCCGGGGTGAACCCCGGCCAGGGCGCCGTTCCGTTTACCGACGGGGGTGCGGACCGCTTCCACGATGACGGCTTCACGCATCACTGTTCGGGGTCTCCTCGGTGGCGGTGTCGGACAAGGTGTTCACCGGCACTGCCCAGGTGCCGGTGAAGTGGGCGTCGCGCCCTTGCGTGAAGGCCGCGTACGCCTCCGCCGCGTCGCTCGTGGCGAAGTTGACGGCTTGGGCGCGGGCCTCGTTGGCGAGTGCGTCCCGCAGTGTGCGATCCGCTCCTTCGTTGAGCAGTGCCTTGCTCTGGGCCAGGGCCACGGGCGGGCCGCCGACGAGGCGGGCGCACAGGTCGTCCGTGAAGGCGTCGACCTCCGCGTCGGGCACCACCCACGTCACCAGATGCAACGCCCGGGCTTGTTCGGCGTCGAGGGTCTCGGCGAGCAGAGCGAGACGCTTGGCCTGCTGCAGCCCTACGAGCCTGGGCAGCAGCCAGGAGCCGCCCAGGTCGAGCGAGAGTCCGCGCCGCGCGAAGATCTGCGAGAACGTGGCCGTCGGCGTGGCCACCACCAGATCGCAGCCCAGCGCGAGATTCCACCCCGCGCCGACCGCCACACCGGTGACCTTGGCGACGGTAGGCACGGGGAGTTCGTGCAGGAGCAGGGCCACCTCGCTGAGGGTGCGCATGCGATACGTCGGGTGTTCGGCCCGCGGGCCACCGGAGATGTCGGCCCCGGAGCAGAACGCGCCGCCCGCACCCGTGATGACGAGGGCACGTACGCCACGGTCCTCGCCGGCCTCCGCGAGCGCGTCCCGCAGGGCCTGCCACAGCCTGTCGTCGAGCGCGTTCCTGCGGTGCGGTCGATTGAGGACGAGGGTGCGTACGCCTTGTCCGTCGTCGTGGGTCAGGAGAACCTCGTTGTTGCTCATCGGTGCTCGCTTCGGGCTGGTGGCGCGGAAACGTCCGGGGCAGCGGCCGCCACGGCCGACACACCTTCTGACGTCTCGAGAGAGGCCAACTCATCCTCTTCGAAGCCGAGTTCGCGCAACACCGCTTCGGTGTGCTCACCCAGGGCAGGCACATCTCCCATCGGCGCGGCACGTCCCCGCAGCACGGGAGGCGGCAGGAGCGCCGGACTGGGCCCGCCGGGCGTGCCGATCTCGCGCCAGCGGTCGCGCGCGGCCAGCTGGGGGTGGGCCAGGACCTCGCTGGGCTTGTTGAGCTTCGCGTTTCCGATGCCGGCCGCGTCGGCGGCCGCCTGGATGACGCCGAGCGTCCGCTCCGCGCACCATCGCGCGATCTCTCCGTCCAGCCACTCCCGTTCGGCGACCCGGCCGGCCGTGGTGGACAGCCGGTCGTCGTCCGCCAGGTCCGGCCGGCCGAGGAGGTCACGGGCGTAGCGCTGCCACTCGCGGTCGTTCGTGGTACCGAGCACCACTGTGTGACTGTCGGCTGTGAGGTACGCCCCGTACGGCGCCACAGCAGGCGAACCCATGCCGACGGGCTGCTGGTCGATGCCGGTGTGCCGGGTGTAGGTGAGCGCGTAGCCCATCAGCTCGGTCACCGTGTCGAACATGCTCACTGAGGCTGAGGCTGAGGCTGAGGCTGAGGCTGAGGCTGAGGCTGAGGCTGAGGTGGAGGCCGGGCCGGGGGAGTCCCCCCGGCCGGTCCGCCCCCGCTCGGCAAGGAGCGCCGTGATCGTCAACGCCGCGTACAGCCCGGTGCACACGTCCGCCATCGGCGGCCCGGGCTTGGCCGGTGTGCCCGGCAGGCCCGTGATCGCGCATGCGCCCGCCTCGGCCTGGACGAGCAGGTCGTAGGCGCGTTTGTGGGAGAGCGGGCCGCCGGGTCCGTAACCGTCGATCTCCATGGTGATGAGGTCGGGGTGACGTGCCGCCAGGTCGTCGGCCGTGATGCCGATTTTGGCGGCGGACCCCGGTGCGAGGTTCGATACGAACACGTCGGCCCGGTCGAGCAGCCGGTGAAGGACGTTCATCCCCTGCGGGGACTTCAGATCGAGGACGACCGACTCCTTGCCCCGGTTCACCCACACGAAGTGGGCGGCAAGCCCGTGCACCACGTCGTCGTAGTACCGGGTGAAGTCACCGCCGTCCGGCCCCTCCACCTTGATGATCCGGGCACCGAGATCGCCGAGCGCACGCGTGCACAACGGAGCCGAGACGGCCTGCTCCACCGCGACCACGGTGACACCGGCCAAGGGCCCTGCTGCCACGGGCCCTTCGGCCGTCACGCGCCCTCCCCGAACCACGCCCGCAGCTCGTCCTTGAGCACCTTGCGGCTCGCGTTGCGCGGCAGTTCGCCGACGAGGCGGACGTGGCGCGGCACCTTGAAGTTGGCCATGTTCGCGCGAGACCAGGCGACGATGTCCGCCTCGGAGGGCTGTTGATCCGGACGCGAGACCACGTAGGCGCAGCCGACCTCGCCGAGCCGTTCGTCGGGCACACCGATCACGGCGGCCTCGGCGACCGACGGACAGTCGAGGAGCAGTCGTTCGATCTCCGCCGGGTAGGCGTTGAACCCGCCGACGATGTACATGTCCTTCTTGCGGTCGACGATCGACAGGTTGCCGTCGGCGTCGAGCACACCTACATCGCCGGTGCGCAGCCAGCCGTCCACACTGATCGCGGCGGCTGTGGCCTCTGGTTCTTCCCAGTAGCCGCGGGTGACGTTGTAGCCACGCACCTGGATCTCGCCCGCCTCCCCGGCGGGCAGGACGCGTTCCTGGTCGTCGACGATGCGAAGCTCCACGTCGGGAATCGGGCGGCCGGTGGTGCGGGCCACGGTCTCGGGCCCGTCGCCGAGCCGGGTGGTGGTCGCCAGAGCAGTCGACTCGGTCAGTCCGTACGCGCTCATCACGATGTCGAACGACAACTCGTCCTTCATGGCGTGGATGAGCTGTTCCGGGATCGTGGTCCCACCGGTCATGGATACGCGCAGCGACGAGGTGTCGTAGCGGGAGCGGCTCGGCAGATCGATCAGGTCCTGGAAGATGGTGGGCGGTCCGAGCAGGATGCTGACCTTCTCCCGGTCGATGATCTCCAGGGCCCGGCTCGCGTCGAAGACCGGCATGGGAATGACGGTCACCCCATGCAGGAAGGAGGCCAGCCAGCCCGCCTTGTAGCCGAAGCAGTGGAAGAACGGCGGGATGACGAGGAAGGTGTCCGACGGGCGGAAGGTGTACTCCCGCGCCATCCAGCCGTACGCGCGCAACGACTGCTCGTGCGTGAGGATCACGCCCTTCGGATGGCCCGTGGTCCCGGAGGTGAACATCACGTCGGACACGTCCTGCGGCGTCACCCTGTCGATCGAGGCGTGAGCCGCGCCTTCGGTGACGGCCGCGCCGTGGGCCAGGAAGTCCGGCCACGCCAGATCGGCCTCGCCACGGGGTCCCAGGATCGAGACGCTCGTGCGAAGGGCGGGCAACTCCGGGTCGTGCTTGCGCAGTTCGGCGACGTAGTCCGTGCCGAGGAACGGCGAAGTGAGCAGTGCCTTCGCGCCTGACTTCCGCAGGATGTACGCGAGTTCGGCGGCCTTGAAGCGTGTGTTGAGGGGGACGATGATGCCGCCCGCCCCCTGCACACCCAGGGCGGCGACGATCCACTCCGCCGAGTTGGGGGCGCAGATTCCCACCCTGTCGCCGGGCCCGATGCCGAGTGCGAGCGCGGCGCGGACGGCCCGCGTCATCTGCCGCTCCAGCTCGTGGAAGCTCCAGCGGATCTTGCCGTCGACGACGGCCGGTGCGTCGTCGAAGCGCTCGGCCGCGCGCCGTATGGCGTTCGGGATGCTGAGGTATTCCTGGTCGTATCGCAATGACGGGCTCCGTTCGGGCGGTGCTCTCATCTCGACGGGCGTGCGGAGGCGGCGGCTCAGGACGCCGACGACAGGTGCAGGAGACGCTTGGCGATGATGTTGCGCTGGATCTGCGACGTGCCCCCGTACACCGACGCGGCCCGGGAGTAGAGGTATTCGCCGTACACCGCCCCGCCGTCCCGGTGGAGTTCCTCCGGCAGGACCGCGAGCGCCGTCTCGTACAACCGCTGCTCGGCACGCGTCATCAGCAGCTTGTCGACCGACGACTCGGGGCCCGCGGCCCGCCCGGCGAGGCGTTCGGCCGTGCGGCGGCGTGCGTGCGCGACGAGCACTTGGTAGTCGACGACACACCGCCCGACGGCTGACACGAGCCCGTCCGGCAACGCGCCACGGTGCTCGCGCAGTTGTCGGCGCAGCCGCTCCAACAGCAGTCCGTACTTGGACAGATGGCCGGTGTCGAGGGCGTTGCGCTCGTAGTTGACAGTGGTCATGGCCAGCGGCCAGCCATCGCCCTCCGCGCCGACGCGCTCGTCCACGGCCACTCGGACGTCGTCGAGGAACAGCTCGCAGAACTCGTCGTCCCCATTGGCCGCACGCAGCGGCCGCACGGTCACGCCGGCCCGGTTCAGCGGCAGGGCGAACGCCGTGATCGAGGAGTGCGCGGGCGCGGCACGGTCGGTGCGGGCGAGGAGGAGACAGTAGTCGGAGTACTGGGCATAACTCGTCCACAGCTTCTGGCCGTTGACGAGATAGTGCCCGCCGTCCGCGCTGCGCCGCGCATACGTGCTCATGCCCGCCAGGTCCGATCCAGCGCCGGGCTCGCTGAAGCCCTGGCACCACACGTCGTCTCCGGACAGCATGCGAGGCAGCAGCCGGGCACGCTGCTCCTCCGAGCAGAACTCCAGCAACGCGTGGGCGAGATAGCCGATCCTGGGCACGCCGGGCGCGCGGCATGCACCGAGTTCGTCACTGACCGCCACCTGGTGGAGCGCGGTGAGGCCGCGGCCGCCGTAGCGCTCGGGGACGTCGAGACCGACCCAGCCGCCCGAGTGGAGCTGCCGGTGCCACCGGTGCAGGAACTCGGCCATGGGTTCGCCGTGCCGCCGGCGCGGAAGCGGGTGCTCCGCCAGCCAGGCGCGTAACTCGCGGCGCAGCGTGTCGAGGTCGGCGGGATCGCCGAAATCCAGCGGGACGTCATGGTCGGTCACGGTGCCTCCACCACCTGTGGCCCGGGCTCCGGGAGCGCGAGGGCGGTGAGCAGGTCCACGGTGCCTGTCAGCACGGTGGCGCCGACCCGGACCCGGCGCAGGTAGAGATGCGCCATGTGCTCCCACGTCTGGGCGATGCCGCCGAAAACCTGCATCCCCGCGTACACGGCCTCCACGGCGGACACGTCGACCTCGGCCTTGGCCACCCGGGCGGCGGCCAGGGCGGTGTCGGGGTCGGCGTGGTCGAGACACCAGGCCGCGTAGCGCGTGGCGCTCGCGCAGGCCTCCACGGCCACGGTGGCGTCGGCGAGCAGATGCTGTACCGCCTGGAAGGAGCCGATGGGCCGTCCGTACTGGCTGCGGTCGCGGGCGTAAGCCGTGCTCTGCTCGACGAACGACGCGGCGGCGCCCACGAGTTCACTGCTCACCATCACCAACGCCCAGGCCCGCCAGGCGTGCAGTTGCTCGGGGTCGAGCCGGCCGAGTACGGAGTCGGGGGTCCCCGGATGTGCCTCGCGGACGACGCGCAGCAGATCCGTGGTGGGAGCAGGACCGCCGAGGTCGAGCGCCCGCACGGTGCCGTCGTCGCCGATCCACAGCGCGCTCTCGGCCCCCTCGGCGTCCCAGGCCACGTGATCCGCCTCGCTGTCCCGGCCGGTGAAGCGCAGGTCACGCGTGAGGGCCACGGTGGGCCGGCTCCCGTACGGTGCATGGCGCCCGGCGGCCGCCAGCAGCCGCAGCACCTCCGGGGCCAGGAGCACGGTCCCCAGGAACGAGGTGGCCAGCGGCTGCCGTCCGTACTCCTCGGCGAGCAGTGCGCACTCCTGAGCTGAGGCCAACGGTGGGGTGGACCGCCGGAGTTCGCCGAGGCCGAGCCCGTCGAGCGCCTTCTGGGCGGTGGTCCGCTCCGCCTGCCCGACCTCCGCAGCGTCGCATCGATGGTCGGCGGCGAAGGCGCGCAAGGCCTCCCGGACCAGCCGGAACTCCTCCGCCTCCATGCCTCACACCTCCTGACTGCCGGAAGCGCGGCGCCGTGCCCCGCCGTTCGCGAGCGAGGTGACGATGCGCAGGTAATCGGGGCTGGTCATGGTGGACTCCTCCGCCATCAGCGCCGCCTCCATGCCGCCGCGCGACACCTGCTCCATGACCACCGCCAGGGCCGCCTTGGTGGCGCGCAGCGCCTGTGCGGGCTGGGCCGCCAGCCGGTGTGCCAGGGCGAGTGCCTGGTCCCGCAGCTCGGCGGTGGCGACGACACGGTTGGCGAGCCCGAGTTCCACCGCCAGCGCGGGAGGAATGCGGTCCCCGGTGAAGAGGTACTCCTTGGCGCGCAACAGGCTGGTGAGCAGCGGCCACAGCGTGACCCCACCGTCCCCGGCCACGAGCCCGACGGAGACGTGAGGGTCGCAGAGATACGCGTCGTCGGCCATCAGGACGAGGTCGCAGCCCAGAGCGAGCGAACACCCCAGCCCCACAGCGGGCCCGTTGACCGCCGCGACGACCGGCAACGGGAAGCGGATCATCGCGGTCTGGATGGCCCGGTCGAGCCGGATCGAACGCTCACGCAGAGCCGGATCGCTGTGGTGGCGCAGCAGGTGTCCGAAGTCCCCGCCCGCACTGAACGCGCGCCCCGCACCCGTGAGCACCACGGCCCTTGCCTGCTCGTCCGCCGCGATCTCGTCCCAGACCTCGGCGAGGCGTCGGTGCAACTCCGCGGAGACACCGTTGAGTTGGTCCGGCCGGCAGAGCGTGACGATGCGTACGTCTCCGTCGGCGGAGACGGTCAGGACGGGGCTTTCCTCGCCACCCATGGAACCTCCTCGTAGGAAGGCACGCGATGGCCGCAGAGCGGCTGCGACCCGCGCCGCTCACGCTAAAGGTCAGTCCGAAGAGGTGTCAATGCTCTTACCGTTTTATGAAAACGCCATTCTCTAATGCGTAAGACGAGATTCTATTCGCCTGCCATGTCGGTGTCGTCGAGCTCGAGCCGCTCCCGGCGGTCGACGCGGGACGCCGCCCGGGCGAAGGCGCACACATGCCTCTCCATACGACGCTTGGCCCCGGCTGCGTCGCGCTCGCGGATGGCCTGTGCGACCCGCGCGTGGGCGCGGGCCGTGACCCGACGGATGTCGTCGTCCAGGAAGTCCTCGATGTCCGTGGCCGAGTAGATCGAACGGGACAGGGCGCTCATGAAGCCGATCAGCAGTTCGTTCCCGGAGGCCCGCGCCACAATGGTGTGCCACCGGACGTTGGCCCGCAGAAACCGCGGGACATCCCCGGCGGCTCCCGCGTCGACCAACTCCGAGTGCACCGAGTCCAGTTCGGCCAGATCCAGCTCGGTGCGACGGGAGGCGGCGAGCGCGGCGCACGCGGGCTCCACCGCCTCCCGCGTCTCGTGCAGCGCGTCGAGCCGGATCTGCTGCCCCCGGATCACCAACTGGACGGTACTGGCCAGCGACTCGCGGTCGGGGCGGTGCACGAACGCGCCGCCGCCTCGACCGGGCCGGATCCGCAGCAACTTCTCCACTTCCAGGATCCGCAGCGCCTCGCGCACGGTGGCCCGGCTCAGCCCGGTCTGCTCCACCAACTGCCGTTCCGGGGGCAGGGCCGAGCCCTCGGGAAGCTCACCGGACAGGATGCGCTCGCGCACGTCCGCCGCCAGTACGTCGGCCGCTTTCGGCACGGTGAGCGCGGTGAAGCGCGGCCCGGTGGAGGACCCTGCGAGCCCGGTGGGGGCGCCTGCGCTGTCCTTGGAGGCCACGTGACATGCCTTTCCATACGTACGACATGGGTGACGGCCAGACCATTGAACAACGCGCCCTCTGAACAACGCGTCCTCGCCCCGGGTCACATGAGCCTCACATGACCAGACCCCCGTCCACGGGGAGCACTTGCCCGGTGACGAAGGACGCGGCGTCGGACGCGAGGAAGACGAAGACGCCGGCGACCTCCTCCGGTGTCGCCCAGCGGCCGAGGGGGATGCGTGCCAGCATCTGCGGCGCGAACCTCTCGTTCGTACGGATCGTTTCCGTCATCGGTGTCGCGGCCAGCGGAGCCACCGCGTTCACCAGGATCTGGCGACGCGCCAGTTCGCGGGCCAGGGACTTGGTGATGCCGATGATCCCGGCCTTGGCGGCGGAGTAGTTGACCTGGCCGAGGGTGCCGGTGATGCCCGCGGAGGAGGTGACGTTCACGATGCGCCCCGTACCGTCTTCCGGGAGGAACTCCAGCGCCGCCTGCGCGCACCGGTACGTCCCCATCACATGGATGTCGAGCAGGCGAGTGAAGTCGTCCTCGGGGAGCTTGTCGAACATCGCGGGTGCCGTCACACCCGCGTTGTTGACCAGGATGTGCAGCGTGTCGCCGGTCCTCTGCGCCGCGCGTGCCACGGCGGCGTCAGCCGCTTCCCGGTCGCGTACGTCGAGAGCCATGCCCTGAGCGCTCGCTCCCGTCGCGGCGATCTTCTCGGCCGCGGCGAGGGCCGCGTCACCGTCGACATCGGTGACCAGAACGGAGGCGCCCGCGCGGGCCAGGGCCCCGGCCACGGCGGCGCCGATCCCCTGGGCCGCCCCGGTGACCAGCGCGGAGCGCCCCGTCAGATCGAACAGGCGCGTGCTGTCGTACGTCGTCGTCATCAGTAACTCCTCGGCAGTCCCAGCGTGTGTGAGCCCAGGTAGTTCAGGACCATCTCCTGGCTGATCGGTGCGATCTTGAGCAGCCGTGCTTCCCGGAAGTACCGCGCGACGGCGTACTCCTCGGCGTACCCCATCCCGCCGTGCGTCTGCAGCGCACGGTCGGCCGCGTCGAACCCGGCGTCCGCACACAGGTACTTGGCCGTGTTCGCCTCACGCCCGCACGGCCGGCCGTTGTCGTAGAGCCACGTCGCCTTGCGCAGTACCAGTTCGGCGGCGTCGAGCCTGGCGAGCGAGTCGGCGAGGGGGAACTGCAGGCCCTGGTTCATCCCGATCGGACGCCCGAACACCTCCCGCTCATTGCCGTACTTCACCGCACGCTCCAGGGCGACCCGGCCAAGTCCCAAGGCCTCGGCGGCGATCAGCATCCGCTCCGGGTTGAGTCCGTCGAGCAGATACCGAAACCCCTCGCCCTCCTCGCCGACCCGGTCGGCGACGGGAACGCGCAGAGCGTCGATGAACACCTCGTTGGAGGTGACGGCGTTGCGCCCCATCTTCGCGATGGGGCGGATGTCGACATGCGCGCGGTCCAGGTCGGTGAGGAACAGCGTCATGCCGTCGGTCCTCCGCGCCACCTCGCCGACCCGTGTGGTGCGCGTCAGCAGCAGGATCTTCTCCGACTCGACGGCCTTGGAGATCCAGACCTTGCGCCCGTCGATGACGTAGTGGTCGCCTTCGCGGCGCGCGAACGTGGTGATCCGTGTCGTGTCGAGACCCGCGCCCGGCTCGGTGACACCGAAGCACACCTGTAGATCACCCGTGGCCACGCGCGGCAGTGTCCGCCGCTTGAGGTCCTCGGAACCGTGCACCACGACGGGGTGCATGCCGAAGATGTTCAGGTGGATCGCGCTCGCGGCGTTCATCCCGCCACCCGAGCGAGCGACCTCTTCGAGCAGGAGAGTGGCCTCGGTGATCCCGAGCCCGTGGCCTCCGTACTCCTCGGGAATGGTCAGCCCCAGCCAGCCGCCGCCCGCGACGGCGGCGTAGAACTCCTCCGGGAACGCGTGGTCCCGGTCCTTGCGCATCCAGTACTGGTCGTCGAAGTCGCGTAAGAGCCCTGCGACGGTCTTGCGGATCGTTTCCTGGTCCTCGGTGAGCTGGAAGTCCACGGTGCGAGCACCTCCGCGACGCCGTTGCGTCTTCGGTGAACCTGCTAAAGGTCAGACCGAAAGGTACTGCACACCGAACCGGTTGGGATAGGTCCGTTCGCCGCTTACGGCGCCGAGTTGGGCGACTGTCCGCTCACCCGTCTGCGTCTGCGTCTGTGTCTGCCTCGTCGTGGTCGTCGTCGAAGAGCAGGTGCACGAAGTCGGTGACGGGCCCGACGATGTCGAGGTCCTGGTCGAGTACCCACTGCAGTTGGAGCCCGTTGAGCACGGCATGGAAGAGGACTGCGGCGCTCTCGGGGCTGACGCCTTCGCGCAGGCTGCTGCGGTCTGCCTTGTCGTGGAATCCCTCGACGAACTGCGCGCGCCCGCGTTCGTAGCGCTCGACGAAGTGGGAGTGGGCGGGATGATCCGGCCGTGAGGCCGCGGCGGCGAGCTCGATCCACAGGCGCATCAGTTCTGGCGCCTTCTGGTGGTGGCGGATCAGCTCGCCGAGGTACGGGGCGAGCTGATCCAGGCTGTCCACCTCGTCCAGGCCCTGCTGCCATTCCTCCGTATCGCGTTCGGCGAGTACCTCGGCGAGCAGCTCGTCCTTGTTGCGGAAGTGATGCAGGAGGCCGGCGTGGGTGATGCTGGCTCGTTCCGCGATGTCGCGCAGGGAGGCTTTGGTGTAACCGTTCTCGGCGAAACTGTCGCGTGCCGCCCGTACGATCTCCGCCTTGCGGGCCGGTGTCTTGGCGTACGGCCCACGC
Source organism: Streptomyces flaveus (assembly GCF_014647675.1). GTDB lineage: Bacteria > Actinomycetota > Actinomycetes > Streptomycetales > Streptomycetaceae > Streptomyces > Streptomyces flaveus. The sequence continues at coordinate 174,731 of NZ_BMPQ01000004.1, forward strand.
GCTTTTGCCTGACCCACGGTGCGTTCACTCTCCTCGACGAAGCCGGTCCGGGACGGTCCTGGGCAGCAGCTGAGCCCTCAAAACTTACCACTGGTTGGGATTTGCGTGTTCGTCGCGCCCCGGTAACGGCCGGTCGAAAGATAACGCTCTGATTACGAAGGCTGATCGCACTCTTCCCGCGCTTGCTGTACGGGCTTAACGTCCGAGCGAAAACTAACCACATGGTATGGGTTGGCGTGCTCGCTCCTCCAGAGCCGCCAGAGCAGGCGGACGCGCCCATGGACGACGACTTCGGCAGATCGTCGGACCGGTAGACGCACAACCCCAACACCCCTACGGCACACAGCACTTCAGCTCCACCCCTGGCCGTCGGGCCATGGCGCAGGCCACGTCAGACGCTGGTTCCCGGACGAAGGAGTCCATCCCATGCGCATACGACACCCACACCCGCGATCGCACGCTCGAGCCCTGGCCGCCGTGGGTGTCACCGCGGTGCTGCTCGCATCGTCGGCGTGCAGCAGCGAGTCGACAGGAGCGTCCTCGTCCTCGGGGGACACGCTGGCACTCTCGATCTTCGGCACGCCCAACTCGTTCGATCCCACCCAGCTCCTCGAAGGCCAGCAGATGTACGTCTGGGACTCGGTCTATGACACGCTGCTGATCCAGGACAACGCGGGCCGCCTTCAGCCCGGCGCGGCTCAGAGCTGGCAGTACTCCGCCGATGCGCGGACCCTGACGCTGAAACTGCGTACCGGCATGAAGTTCAGCTCGGGTAGCGTCGTCGACGCGGCCGCCGTGCAGGCGACGCTGGAGCGGATCAAGACGACGCCCGGGCCGAACCAGGGGGTGCTCGCCTCCGTGGCCTCGGTCGAGGCACCCGATTCCCGCACCGTGGTGATCAAGCTGAAGCAGCCGGACGGTTCGCTGCTGACCTCGCTCTCCACGGCCGCGGGCGTCATAGGCGACCCGAAGACGATGACGTCCAAGAGCGCCGCGCTGAACCCGGTCGGCTCCGGCCCCTATACCCTCGACAAGGGCGCGACGGTGAACGGGTCGGTGTACGTGCTCAAGCGGCGTGACGACTACTGGAACAAGAAGGCGTACCCCTTCCGGACCGTCAAGATCCGGGTGATCTCCGACCAGACCGCGGGCGCCAACGCACTGAAGGCCGGCGAGACCAACGCAGGCACCGTCGACGTCGCGCAGGTCAACTCCTTCAAGTCGGCGGGTTTCGAGACCAAGCACGTCCAGGCGACCGCCGTGGCGTCCCTGGTCCTGGGCGACCGCGAGGGGTCCGTGCTCGAGCCGCTCGGTGACGTGCGAGTCCGCAAGGCGATCAACATGGCCTTCGACCGCGCCAAGATGGTCAAGCAGCTGCTCCGGGGCTCGGGCGCGCCGACCGAGCAGATCTTCAACCCCCAGGGGCCGGGCCACGATCCCGCGCTGGACCAGACGTACTCCTACGACCCCTCAGCCGCCAAGAAGCTGCTGGCGGAGGCCGGTTACGCGAACGGCTTCTCCGTGACCATGCCGAGCCTCGTGTTCACCAAGCCGTTCGAGCCGACGTTCACGCAGGCGCTCGCCGACATCGGGATCAAGGTGAAGTGGCAGCCAGTGCCGCCCCAGCAGAGCGTCTCCGCCATCGCCTCCAAGAAGTACCCGATGTTCCTGATCGTCGACGGGTTGAACACCACCCCCGTCGAGGCGCGCGGCTTCTACAGCCCCACCGGCTACCGCAACGTGTTCAACTCCACGGACCCCAAGCTCTCCAAGCTCCTGGACCGCGCGAACCGGGAGCTGGACCCGGCGAAGGCCGCGGACATCTACAAGGAGATCAACAAATTCGGAGTCGAGAACGCGTGGTACGGCCCCGTGTTCTACATCGGCAGCGACTGGGCGACCAAGAAGGGCATCACCTACCTCGGTGACGGCTCCTCGACACTCGCCACCGTCCGGCAGTTCGGCGTCGCCGACCAGGCTTCGTGAGAGAGCCGCATCATGATCCTCTACGTGTTGCGTCGCCTCGTCGCGGGTCTGGTGCTCGCCGTCCTGGTGACCATGATCACGTTCGCCCTGCTCAGCACCTCCTTCGACGACGTAGCCAGCAGCATCGTCGGCAGTGGCGCGACACCCGACCTGGTCGAGGCCCAGAAAGCCCAACTGGGCCTCGACCGCCCGCTGTTCACCCAGTACCTGGACTGGCTGTCCCACGCGATACGCGGCGACCTCGGCCTCTCCTACTTCACCAGCGAGCCCGTCCGGTCGGCCATCGCGGCCCGCCTCGGCGTCACGCTGTCGATCGTGCTGGCCGCCCTGCTCGTCACCGTGGTGATCAGCGTGGTGCTCGGCGTCCTGGCGGCCACCCGCGGCGGCGCCGTCGACCGGATCGCTCAGGGTGTGTCGATGACCGGCTATCTGGTGCCGAACCTGCTGATCGCGATCGCCCTTGTCTACGTCCTGGCCATCGAGCTGCACTGGTTCCCGGCCACCGGCTACACACCACTGTCGGAGGATCCGGTCCGCTGGGTCACCACGATCACCATCCCGGTGGTCGCCCTGATGATGAGCGGCGTCGCGAGCCTCACCGCCCAGATCCGCGGCGCCATGATCGGCGAACTGCGCAAGGACTACGTACGCACCCTGCGCACGCGGGGGATACCGACCCGGTCGATCGTGTTGCGCCACGCCCTGCGGGGCGCGGCGGGCCCGGCACTCACCGTGCTGTCGCTGGAGTTCATCCAGATGCTCGGCGGTGCCCTCATCATCGAGCAGGTCTTCGCGCTGCCGGGCTTCGGCCAGTACGCCTTCAACGCCTCCTTGCAGGGCGACATCCCGATCATCATGGGCATCAGCCTGTTCGGTGTGCTGCTCGTGGTGGGCGTCAACCTCGTCGTCGACCTGGTCAACGGCTGGCTCAACCCGAAGGCGAGGATCCTGAGTTGACCACCGAACATCACGCCACCGAACACCACGCCACCGAACACCACGCCACCGAACGCCGCGCCGCAGAGCCCGGCCGCCGCAGGTCGCCGCTGCGCAAGCTCCTGACGGACCCTCAGGCGGTCATCAGCGCGGTCCTCCTCCTGGCCGTGGTCCTCCTCGGCCTGCTCTCGCCGCTGTTCACCGACCACGGTCCCAATGACGCCTCACTCGACGCGGTCAACGCCGGTGCCGGAACCCACGGTTACCTGCTGGGAGGCGACGAGAGCGGCCGCGACATCTTCGCGCGGCTGCTGGCCTCCATCAACACCAGCGTGGTCTCCGCCCTCATCGGCGCGAGCATCGCCCTGGCCATCGGTGTCACCTTCGGGCTCGTCGGCGGCTACTTCGGCCGCCGCGTCCGGGGGGTCACCGAGTGGGTCTTCAGCCTCGTCATGACCTTCCCGGGCCTGCTCCTGCTCATCGTGCTGCTGCCGGTGACGGACGGCGACTACCGCGCGACGATGCTGATCTTCGGCGTCCTGCTCTCGCCCGGGATCTACCGCCTCGTACGCAACCTCGTGCTCGGGGTGAAGAACGAGCTGTACGTGGACGCCGCCCGCGTCTCGGGCCTGCCCGACCGACGCATCCTGCGACGGCACGTGCTCTCCGTGGTCCGGGGACCGGTCATCATCGCCACCGCGTTCCTCGCCGGTTCCTCCATCGCCGTCCAGTCGGGCCTCGCCTTCCTCGGCGTCGGATCAAGCTCCGTTCCCAGCTTCGGCGCGATGATCTCCGAGGGCTTCGCCAACCTCTACGAGGAACCCCTGCAGTTCCTCTGGCCGAGCCTGATGCTCGGCATCATCACCGCCTCGCTGGTGCTGCTCGGCAACTCGCTGCGGGATGCCCTGGAGGGCGGCCGGCCCAAACCGTCCCGGATCGCCGCCCCCGAGCGCCGGTCGGCCACGCCATCGTCCGACACTTCGGTTTCGGCTGCGGGGCTGCTGACCGTCGAGGACCTCGCCATCGCCTACCCGACACCGTCGGGCGAGCTGAAGGAGGTCGTCAGCGGCGTCACCCTGAGCCTGGAGGCGGGGCAGACCCTGGGACTCGTCGGCGAATCGGGCTCCGGCAAGACCCAGACCGCCTTCGCCGTGCTCGGAGTGCTGCCCTCGGAAGCGGTCGTCACGCGCGGCTCGATCCGGCTCGACGGACACGAACTCCTCGGCCTGAGCGAGGGCGAACTGTGCGGCGTACGCGGGACGTCCATCGCGTACGTACCGCAGGAGCCCATGTCCAACCTCGACCCCAACTTCACGGTGGGAGCCCAGCTTGTCGAGGGCGTCCGCGCGGCCTCGCCGATGTCGCGGCGCGACGCGCGTGAACGCGTCCTCGCCCTCCTCGACCGGGTCGGCATCCCCGACCCGAAGCGCACCTACGCCTCCTACCCGCACCAGATCTCCGGCGGCATGGCACAGCGCGTACTCATCGCCGGCGCGGTCGCGAGCCGCCCGCTGCTGCTCATCGCCGACGAGCCCACGACCGCGCTCGACGTCACCGTCCAGGCGGAGATCCTCGACCTGCTGCGCGACCTGCAGAAGGAACTGAACATGGCGGTGCTGCTTGTGACCCACAACTTCGGCGTGGTCGCGGACATCTGCGACCGCGTCGCCGTCATGCAGCAGGGCCGGATCGTCGAGACGGGCGACGTGCTCGAACTCTTCACCACTCCACGGCACGCCTACACCCGGATGCTGCTGGATTCCATCCTCGACGAGCACGCGCCGCGCACCGACGGCCCGACCGCGGACGGGCTCGAGACGGACGCGTTCGAGAAGGAGGCGCGATGACAACGGCCCTGCTCGACGTGAGCGACCTGCGCGTCGCCTATCCGGGACGCGGCTTCCGCGCCCGCCCGCACGAGGTGCTGCACGGGGTGTCCCTGGCGGTGGACCAGGGCGAGACGCTCGGCATCGTCGGCGAGTCCGGGTCCGGCAAGACGACCATCGGCCGGGCGGTGCTCGGCCTGGTGAAGCCCAGCGGCGGACGCATCGGCTTTCTCGGCCAGGACATCACCCACTGCACGCCGAAGGAGCGACGCGCCCTCGCGCGCTACATCCAGGTCGTCTTCCAGGACCCGTACAGCTCACTCAACCCGTCCCTCACCATCGGCGACATCCTCAGCGAACCCCTCGTGGTGCAGGGGGCGACCGCACGCGGCGCCCGGGCGCGTGTGCACGAGCTGCTGGATCAGGTGGGGCTGCCGGCGGACACCTTCGCGCGACTGCCGCGCGAGTTCAGCGGCGGCCAGCGTCAACGCGTCGCGATCGCCCGGGCCCTGGCTCCGGGGCCGAAGCTGATCGTCTGCGACGAGCCGGTCTCCGCACTCGACCTGTCGACACAGGCACGTGTACTCGACCTTTTCGTCGACATTCAGCGGCGTACCGGGGTCGCGTATCTCTTCATCTCCCACGATCTCGCGGTCATCCGGCATGTGAGCCACCGCGTGAGCGTGGTCCACCGAGGCGACATCGTCGAGACCGGCCCGGCCGGCCGTGTCACCTCCGAACCCGAACACCCCTACACACAGCACCTGTTGCTCGCCGCACCGGTCGCTGACCCGGTCGAGCAGCGGAACCGGCGTGTGGAGCGGCAGCGCCTGGCAGCCGCCCCTCCGACCGCAGAAACCCATCGCAACTCGCCTCTGAAACAAGGGAGCTGACGGCGGCTCAACTCCCGCTCGGGTTCCTCCGCCGTGCTGGGCTTCGGGGAGGTGGAGGACACGCGCGCAGGCGGTAAGTGGGGTCACCCCGCGGAGAGTCTCTTACTTTCAGGTAGGTACTGATGAAAAGTTAGCGCTTCCCTCTAGAGTCGGTCGCGTACCCACCCAAGAAGGAGTGCCAATCATGGGCATCGTCGTCACCGGCGCCACACGGGTCGACACCGACTCCCTTGAGACCTACGGGGAATGGGACTTCGACGGTGCGGTCACCAGTCCCACCTTCACCGCCCATCCCCGCACCGACCCCGTGACAGGTGAGATGTTCGCCTTCGGATACGAGGCGAAGGGCCTGGCCAGCCGGGACATCGCGTACTACGTCATGGACGCTCACAGCAAGGTGCTGCACGAGGTGTGGTTCGAGGCCCCGTACACCAGTATGATCCACGACTTCGTCGTCACCCGGGACTATGCGATCTTCCCGGTCATGCCCACCACCACCGACCTCGACCGGCTCAAGGCGGGCGGACCGCACTGGCAGTGGGACCCGTCCAGAGGAACCTGCCTCGGAGTGATGCCCCGCTACGGCACCGCAGACCAGATCCGCTGGTACCGCGGCCCGGCCCGGTGGGCCTACCACTTCTTCAACGCCCACAACGAAGGCACCACGATCCACATCGACGGCTGTGTCTCGGAGGCGCAGGCGGCCCCGTTCCTGTACCCCGACACGCTCGTATACGACGCCCCCAAGGGCGTGAGCAGGGTCACCCGCTGGACGGCCGACTACGCGGCCGACGAAGGCAACGGCTTCGAAGAGCAGGTACTCCAGCCGGAGTTCACCGAATTCCCGGTCATCGACGACCGGGTGGAAACGGGCCGGCAACGCATCGGGTTCGCGGGGGCCCGTGTCCTCGGTGACGAGCACAAGGGCGGAAACGGCATAGCGCTTCTCAACTCGATCCTCCGCTACGACTTCGACAAGCAGCAGGCCACCGGACAGTACGTCCTGCCCGAACACTTCACCTTCCAGGAACCGGTGTTCGTGCCCCGCGACGACGACGCACCCGAGGGCGACGGCTATCTCCTGGTCCTGGCCAACAACTGGACCACGATGCTGAACGACCTGCTCATCCTCGACATCGCCGAGCTGGCCGCCGGCCCTGTGGCCACCCTCCATCTCCCCCTTCGCCTGCGCAGCGGCATCCACGGAACCTGGGTCCCCGAGCACCTCGTCCAGGCCGGCTGATCTCCCATGTGAATTTGTGCTCACATAAAACTTGAGGGCAAGTTCATGTGCTGCCCGCCGCTCGGCAAAGAGCTCCCTACGCGCTTGTGTGCGGCGGCAGGCCGGGGACTCAGTGGCCTGCGGGGGCGCCGAGAAGGTAGGAGATGACCGCCGTCTGGAGGTGGCTGCGCAGTTCGTTCCAGGGCAGTGGGCGCTCGGACTCGAGGAACTCGCCCTGGGTGATGCGGTGCGCGATCGTGGCGTAGGTCAGGCGGAAGGCGAAGTCCAGTGCGGCCTCGGGGTCCGGATGTGCGACGGGTGTGTGACGCAGTGCCTCGGCGAAGTGGCGGTTGCCCTCGGCGCTGACGCGCGAACCCTCGGCCCGTACCGCTTCGTGCCGGGTGCCGAGCAGGAAGAAGACGCGCAGCAGGGCCTCGTGGGCCTGGAAGGCGTCGGTGATCGCGCCGACCGCCTCGGCGATCGCCACGGCCGGGTCGCGCAGGATGCGCAACCGCTCCACGGACATGCGCTGCGTGATCTCGGCCTGGAGGGTTTCGGTGAAGGCGTGCTGGATGGCCAGCAGGAGTCCTTCCTTGTCGCCGAACCGGCGGTAGATGCTGCCGACCGCCATGCCGGCCCGCTCGGCGACGGCGGCCACGGTGAGCGCGTCCACTCCGCCCTCTTCGAGCAGGGCGTACCCGGCCTGCAGGATGTCCTGCTGTGAACGGCGGCTGCGTTCCTGGAGGGCGGCGGGCCTGCCGGTGGTGGACTCGGTCATTCGCGCAGTTTATCGACCGGGCTCTCTCCTCACTCGCGAGCTCGTGGTCTTCGACGACCGGGCTGACGGGCGCCGCGGCAGCATGACCTGACCTCGTCCTTGCCGCAGAACCATTGTGCTTCGGCTGAGCCTGCTCGTAAGCTTTCCACTTGGAAGGTATTGAAACGTTTCAATGCCGTAGGGGAGGGACACCCCTGTTCCAGCGCGATGCGCTTACGAAAGGAACTTGAGCCGTGGCCGAGGAGTACAGAAGTGCGTTGAGTCGCCGACACATGCTCGGCATCGTCACGGCCGCGGCAGCGGGGGCTTCGCTCCCGCTCGCGGCCGCGCCGAATGCCGTGGCGGCGAGCACGGCAGCATCGCGCAGGCACGGTTCCGCACCCGCGGACCTGCAGGTCAACTCCCGGGTCGAGCCTCTGGGCACGGAGACCGCACCGGCGTTCAGCTGGGTGCCTCCGATGGCCCGGCAGACCGCGTACGAGATCCAGGTCGGCACCGGACCGGGCAAGGCGGACGTCTGGCGCAGCGGCAAAGTGGCGAGTTCCAACAGCACCGAGGTGGCCTACGGGGGTGGCGCGCTGCGGTCGGAGCAGGCGTACTTCTGGCGGGTGCGGACCTGGGACGAGAAGGGCGCACCCGGCTCCTGGAGCGAGCCCGCGAGGTGGGAGACCGGGCTGCTGAAGGGTGAGAAGGACTGGTCGGGGGCTCGGTGGATCGGCGGCCGCGAGGCGCAGGACCACGACTGGAAGGACCTGACCGCGACCGTCGTCTTCCGCGGCGGCTCGGACGCCGCCGGTGGGCTGTCCCTGCTGCTGCGCGCCGAACCCATCGGCAAGACTTGGGGCGAGGGCCTCAACTGGACCATCAAGCAGGCAGACGACGAGATGCAGCTGGTCATGAAGACCAGCCACTACGCCGGCAACACCTGGGTCGACGACGGCACCTCCGAGCCCGACTGGGGCGTCAACCACTACGACCCGCAGAGCGAGACCAACCCCACCACCGCGGGCACCCGCAGCGTTCCGGTCGGCACTGTCACCCTCCCCGTTTCGACCGGACTGACCAAGGACACTTGGGCCACTCGTGACCACACGGTGGCGGTCGCCGTGAGTGGGCTCACCGTGACCACCACCGTCAACGGCGTCGAGGTCGACAGCCGTACGCTCACCGGCGACCAGATCCGCCGCCACGGCAGCTTCGGCTTCGGCGGCGGCACCTCCGCCACCGTCCGCAGCGTCAAGGTGACCGGCACCGGCGCCCGCGACTTCTCCGTCGACCTGACCACGGGCGCCAACCCGTTCGAGGCAGGCACTGGCACCCTCGCCGGACTGACTTTCCCGCCCAAGAACTCGTACATCCCCGCCAAGAACGCCGTACTGCCCATCGCCAACCCCGCCCCGGTGCTGCGCCGCGCGTTCACCCTGCCCCGAGGCCGCCGCATCGCCAAGGCCCGACTGCACCTGAGCGCCGCCGGCAACGTCACGTTCACCGTCAACGGTGACCCGATCACCGTCGACGGCAAGCAGGCGAACCGTGGCCGGACCAACGTGCCCCGGCTGCTCACCGACCAGAGCACCTACGACCGCACGGTGCTGTACGACACCTTCGACGTCACCGCGCTGCTGGAGGCCGGTCGGGAGAACGTGGTCGCCGCCGAACTCGGACGCGGCTGGTACGGCGTGACCACGCCGCAGGAGTGGTACTGGCAGCTCGCCCCCTATGTCGGTCAGCCGCGCCTGCGTGCGAAGCTCGTCGTGACCTACACCGACGGCTCCGCCACCACACTCGTCACCGACAAGGACTGGCTCAGCGCGGACGGACCCACGACGTTCGACTCCGTGTACTCGGGTGAGAAGTACGACGCCCGGCGCGCGGACCGGCTGGGGGAGTGGCGCTCGCCCGGCTACCGCACCGGCCGCGACTGGCGACCGGCCACCGTCCTTATTCTGCCCGGCAGTTGCTCCAGCCCCTCGCCCAAGTACCACGGCATGCTCCCCGCCACGACGATCCCCGACGGCTTCAAGCCCGCCGTCCTGCGGGCCCACGAGGCGGAGCCGGTGCTGGTCAACCAGACCTTGCGTCCGATCTCGATCACCGAGACGGCGCCCGGCTCGGGAACCTGGGTCCTGGACTACGGCCAGATTCTGACGGGCCTGGTCCGCCTCCAGCTCACCGGCATACGCCCCGACAAGGAGGGCCTCACCCTGCGCATCCGCGGAGGCAACCGCATCGTCGCCGGTGACGGCACTGCCGCCTCTCCCCTCTCCGTCGAGGAGGAGAACTTCCAGCACGACGCCAACCTCCAGACGCACTACTACACCCTCAGCAGGTGGCCGACGCAGACCTGGGAACAGCAGTTCAGTCACTTCGGCTTCCGCTACCTGGAAGTGATGAACCTCGAGGCGGTTCTCGGGCGAGCCCCCGACCTGAAGCGTGACGCGGACCTGCTGACCGTCGGCGTCGCCCGCACCGGTTTCGCCCGCACCGGCACCTTCACCACGGACAACGCCCTGCTCAACCGCCTCCAGCGCAACCTGGAGTGGGCCGAGCAGAACAACCTCGTGCAGAAGCCCACCGACACCCCGTCACGGGAGAAGAACGGCTGGACCGGCGACGCCATGGCCAGCTCCGAGTCGGAGTCCCTCACCTGGGACGTCAACGCCGTCTTCACCAACTGGCTGCGCCACTTCCCCGACGCCCAGATCTCCACCGGCCAGCTCCCCATGGTCGTCCCCCTCGGCAAGGGCGGATTCGGCTACGACCACACCCCCGGCTGGAACGCCGCGTGGAAGGCGGTGCCTGCCTGGGACTCGGCGTACTTCGTCATGCCGAGGGAGCTGTACACGTACTACGGCAACAGCAGCCTGTTCGCGGAGCTCTACGACCACCAGGACACGCTCCTGAAGTACTACGAGACGCTGTTCACCGCCGAGAACGACTACAAGTTCGAAGCCTCCCTCGGCGCCTACTCCGGCGCCGAGAGCCCCGGCAGCAACGCCGTCATCAGCCTCGCCTTCTACGTCCACTTCTGCGACTACATGGACGAGGTGGGCCGCAAACTCGGCCGCACCGAACGCGCCGCCCACTACGCGAAGTTGGCGCGCACGCTCCGCAAGGCGTTCATCGCCAACTACTGGGACGCGTCCAAGGGCCACTTCACCCAGGGCAGCATCTCCAGTGAGAACGCCATGGCCATCGCCTTCGACCTGGTCCCCGGCTCGGACCTGAAGCCCGACGACCCCCGCCACCTGGCCGGCACAAAGACGCTCGCCGAGAACAAGAAGGCCCTCGCCAAGCTGCTCGCCGACCGCATCGTGGCAACGGACCAGCACATCCAGAACGACATGTACGGCTCGCGCTACGAGTTCGACATCCTCAGCGAGTACGGCTACACGGACATCGCGCTCAAGGCCGTCACGCAGACCGGCCAGCCCGGCTACGTCCACCAGATCGCCAAGGGCGCCACCTCGCTGTGGGAACAGTGGACCGACCGGCTCTCGGTCAACCACCACTACCGCTCCAACGTGGCCACCTGGTTCTACCAGGGCCTGGCCGGCATCAAGCCGACCTCGACCGCGTACGAGTCGCTGCGCATCCGCCCGTACATCCCCTCGGCCCCGGTCAACAGCCGGGTCCCGAAGAACACCGAGGACACCGACCTGGCGCCCGCGACCCTCGACCACGTCAGCGCCTCGATCGACACCGTGCGCGGCAAGGTGTCCTCGGAATGGCGGCGCCGCCCGGACGGCAGGATCGACCTCGCGGTCACCATCCCGTACAACGCCGAGGCCGAGATCTGGGTCCCCACCCAGGACAAGCCCGTCACCGCGCCCCGGGGTGTCGCCTTCGTCCGTGACGACACTTCTGGCGGTGCGGGCTACAAGGTCTACCGGGCACGGGCGGGGTCGTACCGCTTCAACGCCGGGTGACATGACGACAGAGAGCCCCGGAGAGCCGTCCGTACGGTCACTTCGGGGCTTGCTCTCGGTCTCGGTCAGGGGACCAGGACGATCTTGCCGCGGGTGTGCCGCTGCTCCAGCTCCGCGAAGGCGTTGGTGACGCGGTCGAGCGGGTACGTGGCGGCGATCGGGATCTCGACGGCGCCCGAGGCGACCAGATCGACCAGCTCCACCAGGATCTCGCGTGCGGTCGCGTTGTGGCGGCCGTCGGTCCTGGCACCGATCTCCGCGGCGCGTTCCATGGCGACGGTCGTCTGGATGCGGTCCGGCTTGATGCCGAGGGCGACCGCGAGGTCGAGGTACTCGGGCCCGTAGAGGTCGATGAACGCGTCGATTCCGCTCGCTCCCGCGGCCTGTTCGAGCCGCTCGCGAAGGCTGTCTCCGTACGGCACCGGGATGACGCCGTGCCCGTCCAGCCACTCGGCGTTGGCCGGTGAGGCGATGCCGAGCACGCGCACTCCCCGGCCGGTGAGCATCTGCACGAGGAACGAACCGACCCCGCCCGCGGCAGCGGACACCGCGACGGTCTCCCCGGGCTGGACGGCGACGGCGCGGGCGGCGGCGTAGGCCGTGGCGCCGACCATGTGCAGGGCGCCCGCCACCTCCCAGCTCGCCTGAGGCGGCTTGGCCACCAGCCGGTCCGCCGGGACAGCCAGGTGCGTCGCGTGCGCGCCCGCCGCCGGCGTCCAGCCCAGTACCTCGTCGCCGACGGCGAGTCCGCCGGCCTCGGCACCGACTGCCACGACGACCCCGGCGAGGTCGCTGCCCTGGCCGGAGGGGAAGTCCAGCGGGAACAGGTGCTGGGCCACTCCCGAGCGGAGCACCGCGTCGAAAGGGTTGACGGCCGCGGCCCGCACCTCGACGACGACTTCTCCGGGCTCCGGCTCGGGCATCGGGACGTCGGTGACGTACAGCGCGTCACGATCGCCGTACTGGTCGAAACGCACTGCCTGTGCTGTTCGGTTCATGGCTTCTCCGCGATGTGTTTCGATTCAAATTTGAACGCGCCGCTTACGATAGGATGAGAGTTCTAATTTGAACAACATGGAGGGGTGTGGCGTGGGTCATACGCGATGGCTGAACGAGGAGGAGAAGCGTGCCTGGACGGCCTTCACCACCGCGCACGCGCTGCTGTACCGACGGCTGGAGCAGCAGCTCAAGCGCGATTTCGGCCTGTCCGGCCTGCAGTACGAGATCCTCGCCCGGCTCAGTGGGGCCCCCGACCGGGAGATGCGGATGGCCGAACTGGCCTGCGCCCTGGTCAACTCCAAGAGCGGGCTGACCTATCAGATCGGGCAGATGGAGAAGGCCGGGCTGGTGCGCCGGCGCTCCTGTCCGAGTGACGACCGTGCGGTCTTCGCGGTACTCACCGACGAGGGCATGGCTCTGCTGGAGCGGGCCGCTCCCAGCCATGTGGACACGGTCAGGGAACTGCTCATCGACGTGCTCACGCCCGAGCAGGTACGGGCGCTCGCCGACGGACTTGGCGAGGCGAGCCGCCGCATGGCCGCCGGACCCGGCGAAGCGAGCCCTCCCGCGGCCGGAGAGGCCGCGTGCTCCGGCGCCGAGGCTGTTGCCGACCGCGGCGCGTGAAGGTCACCGCGGCCGTCGCTCACCCCCGGTCGGGCGGCCGGTGCATGCCCGCGCCGGCATCGGCCGCCGCGTCCTGCCGCGGACCGAGACCTCGCTGCGCCGCCGGGCTTGACGCGTCTGGAAGGAACCCGATGATGGCGAGGTGAGGACACAGAACGGCGAGTCGGTTCTGGCGAGGGCCGTGCGGATCTTCGAGGCGTTCACGCCGGAGGAGTCGGCCCTGACCGTCTCGGAGATCTCCCGGCGTACAGGGCTGCACGTGGCGACCGCGTCGCGCCTGGTGGCCGAGCTGGTCTCGTACGGGTTCCTGACCCGGGACGCCGACCGCCGGGTCCGTGTCGGCATGCGCCTGTGGGAGCTGGCCACCCGGGCCTCGCCCTCCCTCTCGCTGCGTAACGCCGCCATGCCGTTCATGGAGGGCGTGCACGACGTCGTCGGCCATCATGTGCAGCTCGGTGTGCTGGACGGCGACGAGGCGCTGTTCCTGGAGCGGCTGACGGCACCGGGCGCGGTCATCAACTACACCCGTGTCGCGGGCCGTCTTCCCTTGCACGCCTCCTCCAGCGGCCTGGTCCTCCTGGCCCACGGTCCCGCCGACCTGCGGGAGCGGGTGCTCGACGGGCCCCTGCAGCGCTATACCCCGGACACTCCCGCCACCGCCGCGCGGCTGCGGGCGGTGCTGGCCGAGGTGCGTCGGCAGGGGTACGTGTACTGCCCGGGATACGTGCATCCGGACGCCCTGGGGGTCGCGGCGCCGGTGCGTGACGCGAGCGGTGACGTGGTTGCCGCGCTGGCGGTGATCGTCCCCAACGAGGCTGGGGCCTCGTCCGTCGTGCCCGTGGTGCGGACGGCGGCACGCGGTGTCTCCCGTGCGCTCGGGGCACCGGACGCCCCGAGGCGGCGAGACCCGGGTGACGCACGTGACGGCAGTGCAACGGCCGTATGACAGCCGGCAGAAGTTCGTCTCTCACTGATTGAGAATGCCGTCGCGACCGTCCCTCGTCGCCGCGCATCCTGCGTGCAACCCAACGACGGGAGGCGACAACGTGGTCGGAACCAGTGTGGTTGCGGATGCCAAGTCCAGCTTCGGCAAAGGGCAGTTGGCGGCGACGCTGACGGTCTCCGCCAAGGAGAACGTCGCCGAGGGCGTCGTATCACTCACTCTCACCCACCCGAGCGGTGCCCGGCTGCCGGACTGGACGCCGGGTTCCCACATCGACCTGGTGCTGCCTGAGGGGACGACCCGGCAGTACTCCCTGTGCGGCGACCGATGGGATGCGTACACCTACCGGATCGCGGTGCTGCGGGAGCCCGCGGGCCGATGGGGGTCCCCCCGCTCGAGCGAAGCCGAGAGTGGGGGAGGATCCGCGTACGTGCACGACCGGCTGCGACCGGGAGACCGCGTCGGGGTCGGCGGCCCACGCAACCACTTCCCCCTCGTGCCGTCGGAGAAGTACCTCTTCATCGCGGGCGGCATCGGCATCACCCCACTGCTGCCCATGGTGCGCCAGGCCGAACTGCTCGGCGCGGACTGGCAGTTGCTGTACGGCGGGCGTACGCGGTCGTCGATGGCCTTTCGCGAGGAGCTGACGGCGGCGTACGGCGAGCGGGTGCACGTCGTCCCGCAGGACGAGCTGGGTCTCCTGGACCTGGCGGCCTGGCTGGGCACACCACGACCCGACACCAGGGTCTACTGCTGCGGCCCCACTCCGCTGCTCGCCGCCGTCGAAGCGGCCTGCGCCGCCTGGCCGCCGTACGCCCTGCGGGTCGAGCGCTTCACCGCCGGCGCGCAGGCCGCGCCGGTGCGGGACACGCCGTTCGAGGTGGAGCTGCGGCGTACGGGGCACACCGTCACCGTCACCCCGGACGTCTCCGTGCTGGAGGCGGTCCGCCGGGCCGGCGCGGACGTGTTGTCCTCCTGCGAGCAGGGCACCTGCGGAACGTGCCTGACGCCCGTACTGGAGGGACAGCCGGACCACCGGGACTCCGTCCTGGCCGACCACGAACGGGCCGCGAACGACTGCATGTTCCCGTGCGTGTCGCGCTCCTGCGGCGACCGCCTCGTCCTCGATCTCTGAGATCTCTTCACCTGCCTCCCAAGGAGCCGCCATGACCGAGGCACTGGAGCGTGCCGTCGTGCCGCCCGTCAGTGACGCCGACCCGTTCGCCCACGACGTCCTCGTGAACCCCGAACCGTTGCACCAGGCCCTGCGCGAGGCCGGTCCGGTCGTATACCTCTCGCGCTACGACGTCCACGCCCTGGCCCGCTACGAGCAGGTGCACGCCGCTCTCGTGGACTGGCAGCACTTCGAGTCGGGTTCGGGCGTGGGCCTCGCCAACTTCCGGCACGAGAAGCCGTGGCGTCCGCCGAGCCTGCTGCTGGAGGCCGACCCGCCCCGGCACGACGCCCCGCGCCGGGTGCTGCGCGAGATCCTGGCCCCGCCCGCTCTACGTCGTCTGCGCGAGGCGTGGCACACGGTGGCCGAAGATCTCGTCGACCAACTCCTCGCCGGGGGAACCGACTTCGACGGCTTCACCGCGCTCGCGGAGGCGTTCCCGTTGCGCGCCTTCCCGGACGCAGTGGGCCTCGGCCCCGACGGCAGGGAGAACCTCCTGCCGTACGGCAACATGGCCTTCAACGCCTTCGGCCCGCGCAACGACCTCGTCGCGGCAGACGCGCACCGGGTGGCCGAGCTGTCGGTATGGGTGAACGCCCAGTGCGAGCGGGAGGCGTTGACCGAGGACGGCTTCGGGGCTGCCATCTGGGCTGCCGCCGACCGCGGCGACCTGACGCACGAACAGGCGCCGCTGGTGGTGCGCTCCCTGCTCACCGCCGGCGTCGACACCACCGTGCACGGCCTCGCGGCCTGCCTGTACGCCTTCGCCACCCACCCGGAGGAGTGGCAACGGCTGCGGGAGCGGCCGGAGTTGGCGCGGGCCGCGTTCGACGAGGCGGTGCGCTGGCAGTCACCGGTGCAGACCTTCTTCCGTACCGCCACCACCGACGTCACCATCGCCGGCACCCTCATCCCCGCGGACACGAAGATCCTCATGTTCCTCGGCGCGGCCAACCGCGACCCGGACCGCTGGCACGACCCCGACCGCTTCGACCTCACCCGCGACCCCTCCGGCCACGTCGGCTTCGGCATGGGCCTGCACCAGTGCATCGGCCAGCACGTGGCCCGACTGGAGGCCGAGGCACTGCTGACCGCCCTGGCCCGCCGCGTCGAGCGCATCGAACTCACCGGCACGCCGCACCGTCACCCCAACAACACCCTGCGCGCGTGGGCGTCCCTGCCCGTGCGCGTCCAGCCCGTTTGATCAGGAAGGAATCCAGCAATGTCCCAGCAGGTACGAGGCGTCGTCGCGCGGGCGAAGGGCGAGCCGGTCGGCATCGAGACGATCGTGATCCCCGATCCGGGGCCGGGGGAGGCGGTGGTACGGATCCAGGCGTGCGGGGTGTGTCACACCGACCTCCACTACCGTGAGGGCGGCATCAACGACGAGTTCCCGTTCCTGCTCGGCCACGAGGCGGCCGGAGTCGTGGAGTCGGTCGGCGAGGGCGTGAACGAAGTCGAGCCCGGTGACTTCGTGATCCTCAACTGGCGTGCGGTGTGCGGCCAGTGCCGCGCCTGTCAGCGTGGGCGGCCCTGGTACTGCTTCAACACCCACAACGCGCGGCAGAAGATGACGCTGACCGACGGCACCGAGCTCTCCCCGGCCCTGGGTATCGGTGCCTTCGCGGAGAAGACCCTGGTCGCGGCCGGTCAGTGCACGAAGGTCGACCCGGCCGCGTCACCGGCCGCCGCGGGCCTGCTGGGCTGTGGCGTGATGGCGGGCATCGGTGCGGCGATCAACACCGGTGCGGTCACCCGCGGGGATTCCGTGGCAGTCATCGGCTGCGGTGGCGTGGGCGACGCGGCGGTGGTGGGCTCCCGGCTGGCCGGCGCGGCGAAGATCATCGCGGTGGACATCGACGAACGCAAACTCGCGACCGCCGCGTCACTCGGCGCCACGCACACCGTCAACTCGCGGGAGAAGGACCCGGTGGAGGCCGTACGCGACCTGACCGGCGGCTTCGGCGCCGACGTGGTCATCGAGGCGGTGGGCCGCCCGGAGACGTACAAGCAGGCGTTCTACGCCCGGGACCTGGCGGGCACGGTCGTCCTCGTCGGTGTGCCGACGCCGGAGATGAAGCTGGAGCTGCCGCTGCTGGACGTCTTCGGCCGGGGTGGCGCGCTGAAGTCGAGCTGGTACGGCGACTGCTTGCCCTCCCGCGACTTCCCCCTGCTGATCGACCTGTACCTTCAGGGCCGTCTGGACCTCGATGCGTTCGTCAGCGAGACGATCGCCCTGGACGGGGTCGAGGACGCCTTCGCGCGGATGCACAAGGGTGACGTGCTGCGCTCGGTGGTCGTGCTGTGACGGCTGCCCGCATCGAGCAACTGGTCACGTCCGGCACCTTCAGTCTGGACGGCGGCACCTGGGACGTCGAGAACAACGTGTGGATCGTGGGCGACGACTCCGAGGCGATCGTCATCGACGCCGCGCACGATGCCGACGCCATCAGGGCCGCCGTCGGCGACCGGCGTCTGAAGGCCATCGTGTGCACCCATGGCCACGACGACCACATAGACGCCGCTCCCGCGCTCGCCGACGCGACCGGTGCGCCGATCCTGATCCATCTCGACGACCGCCTGCTGTGGAAGCACACCCACCCGGACCGGAACCCGGACGCCTACCTCTCGGACGTGCGCCGGATCACCGTGGCCGGTACCGAACTGACGGTGCTTCACACCCCTGGCCACACACCTGGAGCGATCTCGCTGCACGCCCCCGACCTGGGCACGGTGTTCACCGGCGACACCCTGTTCGCCGGTGGTCCAGGGGCCACCGGGCGGTCCTACTCCGACTTCCCGACCATCATCCGCTCCATCCGCGACCGTCTGCTGGTGCTGCCGCCCGAGACGGTGGTCCGCACCGGCCACGGCGCGGACACCATCATCGGCAGCGAGTCCCCGCATCTCCAGGAGTGGATCGACCGGGGCCATTAGCAGTTACCTCGGTCAGCCCAGCTTCGCCACGATGTCAGCCACCTGCCCGGGCATCGACAGGAACGGCGAGTGTGAGGAGTCGAGCGCGACCACGGAGGTCGGGTTGTCCGGGAAGGCAGCGTCCGCGTCGCTGATGAACTTCTTCTGCAGGGCCGGGCGGACCGCCATGTCCCGGGCGCAGGTGACGTAGGTGCGGGGCACCGAGCCCCAGCCGTCGCGGGTCAGCGTGGTGGCACCGAGCGCGATGCCGGCCGGAGCGTCGGGGGTCAGCAGCCCGAGGGCGGCGTCGGCGACGGCCGGATCGACGTCACCGAAGAACGCGTCCCGCAGTTGCTGACGGTAGGCGGGATCGTCGGAGGCGAGGTCGAGCCGCAGGGCGCCGATCGCGGCGGGGTCGGCCCGAAAAGACGGTGCGACCAGTTCGCCGGCGTTCTCCGGCATCTGCACGCAGGCGATGCCAGGCACGTCCGAGGGCGGCATGAAAGCGGTCAGGTACACCGCGTGCGCCACCAGCTCGGGTACCAGTTGTGCCGCCCGCGTCAGCACGGTGCCGCCCATGCTGTGGGCGATCACCGTGACGGGTCTCCCCTGGCCGATCTCCCTGATCTGGGAGACGAGCAGGTCGCCGGCCTGGTCGAGGTCCACCCCGGCCACTGGCGACACCTCTGTGGCCACGGCCTCCGGGGCGAACGGGCGCCTGGTGAGACACTGCGGCCGGTCGGCACGGAGCCCGTGCCCCGCCATGTCCACCGCCACCGCAGGGCGGCCCATGGCCGCGACACGTGCGATGACCTCACTCCAGCACCAGGACCCGTGCCAGTAGCCGTGCACGAAAATCATCGGCGTCGAACCAGCAGACATGATCACTCCTTTGTGACGACCGGCTACCGGCTTCGGTCACCGGCTCGCATGGGCCTCCAGGCTCGTCAGTGCCTTACGGAGGACAACTGAGGAGGATTGGACCGGATCGGCAATAGCGCGCTCTATACGAATTCCGCCCGACGGAAGAACCTCTGGTGCTCCTCGCCGTCCCTCGTGAGCGGGTCCGCGCCCTGCCATGCGGCTCGCAGCAGTCGTTGCAGACTGTTGTGGGTCACCGGGCGTGGGTTGTTCGCGGGGACTACTTCCAGGATCGCGCGTCCGGTGCGGGGGGCGTTGGTCACGGTGACGGCCGTCTACCTGGTTCGTCGCCCGCCGCTCACGACGACCGCGAGCAGGCCGCCGGCCAGGGCGAGGTTCTTGAGGAAGTCGCCCTGCTGGCGCGCGCGTTGCGGGCCCTCCGGCTGGGTCCAGAACGGGAAGGCGGCGAGGGTCGTGGGCACCAGCGAGCCGGCGAGTGCCGTGGCGGAGGTCGCGGGGGCGATGCCGGCCGCGAGTGCCGCTCCGGCGGTCATGTGCACGGCGGCGTTGGCGCGTACCAGTTGGCGGTCGGTGAAGCGGTCCAGGAGCGGCACCGTACGGCGGCACCGCTTCAGGAAGGTCTCCGCCCCCTGCGCGGGGCCCTCCGGGTGCTGCCAGACGTGGCGGCCTCCGGAGACGAAGACAGCGGCGAGCGCGAGACGGGACAGGGCGCGGCCGATGTCGTCGTAGCGCGGTGGTGTCTCAGGCATGCCATGGATCCGTTCGCAGGTGGCGGTCGAAGAAGCGCTCGATCAGCGCGGAGGTCAGCAGTACGGAACGTTCGGCGTCCGGGGAATGGGAGGACCGCACGGTGGCTGTCATGGGGTTCAGTTCCCAGTCGCCGGTGTTGAGGAAGCCGTGGTCGGCGCCGTGGACCAGCAGGAGGTGGGACTCGGCGCGCGCGGCGATCAGGGCGTCGTGGAGTCGGTGGCTCTGTGCCGGGCCGATGAGGAGGTCGGCGTCGCCGTGCAGCAGGAGTACGGGCGGCACCCGCGGGTGGGCCTGCCGGGCCGGGCTGGCCTCGGCGGCGGTGCCGGCCCGGTCCGCTGGGCTTGCGCCCAGCAGGCCCCAGGCCGGGTCGGACGGGTCCACGCCCAGGACTCCGCCGGGCAGGGCGTCGGCGTTGAGATGCAGCAGATCGGTGGGCGGATAGCCCGCCACCACGGCCCGTACGCCGGGCGCTGCGGGGGAGCCGTCGGTATCGGCGGCGAAGGCTGCGAGCAGCGCGAGGTGGGCGCCGGCGGAGCTGCCCCAGAGCCCGATCGACGCCGGGTCCAGGCCGTGGGTGTCCGCGATGTCGTGCAGGTGGCGCAACGCGGCGAGGACATCGTGCAGTTGGGCCGGCCAGACAGAAACCTCGGAGGAGCGGTACTCGATGTCCGCCATGGCGTATCCGCGTTCGGCGAAGAGCCGGGTCAACCGCGGCCCGTAGCCGCGTCGTTGCATGCGCCAGCCCCCACCCGCGAGCCATACGATCACTGGTGCCGGGGTCGGCGCGGACGGCGGCAGGTACAGGTCCATCCGCAGTTCCGTAGGGCCCTGGTCGCCGGGCGGTGTGCTGAAGACGATGTCGCGCACCACGCGGACGTCAGTCGGGTCGATCTTCTCGGGGGGACGTGGCGCCCGGCTGAGCCCTTCCATGAAACGGCCCATGACGGCGGCATTGTTGGACTGCACAGCCGAGAGGTCGGAGGTGTCCGGCTGTGGTGAGACCTCACTGGTCACCGGCTCGCCCCGTCGCGGTCACGGCCAGGAGCGGGAGGCTACGACGCCTTTGCGCGCGGTGCTGGGCGAGCCGCCGCTGATAGTCCGGGGCCAGCATGTCCGGCGTCCACTCCATGTCGTGGTCCAGAGCGACGTCGACGTCGGTGACACCGGGCAGCCTGGCAAGCCGCTCGCGTGCCTCGTTCGCGAACGAGCCCAGCAGCATGCAGGTGGGGTCGGTGAGCCCGAAGGTCACGCTGATCCGCTGGCCGCCCGCCCCGTCGTCACGTACCTGGATGTCACTGATCAGCCCCATGTCGTCCATCCCGGCCGGGACACCCGCGGTGATGCTGCACGGGTCGACGATGCCGTTGAGCACCTCCCGGACGCGGTCCTCGGTGACGCCGCTCATCACGCCACCGCCGCCGGTTCGGCCGCGGGCTCGACCCGGCCACCCCACGGCGCCGCAAGCTCGGTGGTGTCGAACTCGTCGCCGGCGATCGTGGCCCGCAGCTTGTCCTCGTCGATGCCGTGCAGCCGAAGGAAGTTGCTGCCGAGGATGTTCTTCTTGGCTTCCATGGTCAGCGGTTCCACGCCGCGTTCCTCGACCAGGTCCTGCGGTGTTTCGAAGTCCCAGAACGCCTCGATGAGCGGGCGCGGATGGGCCGCCATGCATCCGGTGCCCCAGAGGATGCGCTGGGCGCCGTTGTGCGTCGCGAGGAAGGCTCCCATCGCTTCGGCGAACCGGCGTGGTGCCGTGCGCACCAGGGCGGAGGTCGCTTCCAGGTTGACCACCACGTTCGGGGCGCAGTCCAGCAAGAACGCGGTTTCCTCGACGAACGCCAGCCCGCCGTGCACCACCTCGAAGGTCAGGTCGGGGAACGCCATCGCGGCCCCCTCGATGTCGTCGACGCGCAGTGCGGAGGCCGGCCCGGGCCCCAGCGGGAGTGCCTTGTGGATCGCGACGACCTTCAGGCCGCGTTCCCGGGCCCGCTCGAACACCGGGTAGCACACCTCCGGATCGCTCATGTCCAGCGGCGTGATCCGGCCCTCGACGAGGTCTTGCGGGTAGAGCTTGAGCGCGTTCACCTGGTGCACGTCGACCAGTTCGTCGACGCGGTCCACCGCGCCGGGCCGCAACGGGGCCACCGCGCCGTAGACCAGCACCCGGTTCGGCCAGCGCTCCCGCATCTCCAGGCCGGTGGACAGCGGGGAGCCGCCGTCGTGGAAAAGTCCGTAGATCGGTGTCTCGTGGTAGACGGCGATGTCGGACTGGCTCTCCGCCAGAACCGCCCGCCCGAGAATCTCGGCGGTCGCGCCGTGGTCCAGGTAGAGCGACTTCTCGAGGGCGTAGCCGGGCCCACCCCACCTCGAGTGCAGTTGGTACATGTGCTCGCCGATCCCGCGGCCCATTGCCGGGTTGACGCAGTTCTCCGGCAGGAAGTTGTAGTCGTGCGCCACACCCTCCACGACCAAGGTGTCTTCGATCATCATTCGCTCCTTCTGCTGTGGTCCCTCGAGTTGGTCTTGTCTTCGCGCGCCTACGCCAGCAGCGCCGCGATGCTCTTCAGCGCCTCCGCCGCGAGGCGGTCGTCGGTGGCACCGTCGGCGCCACCCACCCCGATGCCGCCGATGACCTCGCCGTCGTCCACGGTGATCGGCACCCCGCCCGGTACCGGGAGGAGGTCGGCGTCGACGAGGTGCACGGGTGCGATCGCCATCGCGGGAGACGCGGCGAAGTCGGCGAACGCCGCGGTCGGTATGCCGGTGACGGCGGCGGTGTAGGCCTTGCGGCGCGCGGTCTCGACCCCGATGGGGCCGACGCCGTCGTCGCTGAGCAGCACTTTCGTGATGCCGCTGCGGTTGACGACCACCACGCAGATGCGGGCGCCCTCGGCTCGGGCGGCCTCCAGCGCGGCCTCGGCCGCCCCGTGCGCGATGGCGTAGGCCAGGGGTTCCCTCATCCTTCGGTCCCTTCAAGAAGCGGGGTTCCGGTAGCCCCGGAACCGGCCACCGGGACCTCGCGGATCAGGTCCGACGCCTTCTCGGCGACGGCGATGACGGTGGCGTTGATGTTCGCCCCGGGCACGCTCGGCAGCACCGACGCGTCGACGACGCGCAGTCCGTCGATGCCGCGCACCCGCAGTTCGGGGTCGACGACGGCGTTCTCGGAGTTGCCGATGGCGCAGGTGCCGCAGGCGTGGTTGGCGGAGTAGCCGGTCTCGCGCAGATAGCGCTCGAAGTCCTCGTCGGTACGTACATCAGGGCCCGGAGCGAGCTCCGCCCCGATCATCGGGGCGACCTCGGGACTGCGCAGGATGGCCAGCGTGGTGCGCACCGTCTCGCGCAGGGCGGCTACGTCCTCCGGCTCGGTGAGCAGGTTGAACGTGATGCGCGGAGGCGCGGCCGGGTCGGTGGAACGCAGCCGGACCTCGCCGCGGCTGCGGGGGGTCGCGACGGCGTTGAGGGCCACGCAGTGGCGGTCCTTCAGCGGACGTATACCGGGGAACCAAGGCCGGGCGCCGAAGCCACCGCCCAGGATGCCGAGGAACCCGTCGGGACGGTCCAGGTCGGGGCGGGTGCGGATGTACGCGGAGAGGAACTCCGGCATCTGCGCCAGCGGACCGTTCCCGGTGACGAGCCAGCGGAGCGCGCCCACCGCCGCGCGGTCGGCGCGCAGGTGCTCGTGGAAGGTCACCGGATCCTTGACGTCGAACAGCACGGGTGCCGCCGGGTGATCCTGCAGATTGGCGCCGACGCCGACCAGGTCCGCCACCGGTTCGATGCCACTTTCGCGCAGGTGATCCGCCGGTCCGATGCCCGAACGCATCAGCAGCTGCGGTGAGTTGTAGACGCCGGCGCAGACCACGACCTCGCGGGCGGCCCGGATCGTCCGACCCTGCCCGCCCTTCACGACCCGGACACCGGTGGCCCGTCCACCCTCGACGACGAGCTTGTCCACCAGCACCCCGGTGAGCAGGGTGAGGTTGGGCCGTTGCCGCAGCGCGGGGCGCAGGTAGGCGGCAGCTGTGCTGTGCCGCCGACCCCGATGGATGGCGTTCTCGATCTGGCCTGCTCCGGTGGGGTCACCGCTCTGGGTGTCGTCGGGGAACTCGATGCCCAGCGAGCGGGCGGCGCGGTCAAGGCGCCGGCCGAAGGTGCCTCTGCGGACGGCGGTCGACACGGTGACAGGTCCGTACCCACCGTGGTGCTCGGTGTCCCCGCGCCAACTGCTCTCCGCGCGGCGGAAGTAGGGCAGCAGGTCGTCCCAACCCCAGCCCTTGGCACCGGACTTGACCCAGTCGTCGTAGTCGAGTCGGTGTGCGCGGACATGGGTCGAGCCGTTGATCGATCCGGTACCGCCGACCAGCCGTCCTCGCGGGACGGGGATGCTTCGGCCGTTCAGGCCCGGCTCGGGCTCCGACTCGTATCCCCAGCTGATCTCCTTGCGTCCCGACAGCAGCCCGACCCCGAGGGGCAGCTGCACCAGCAGGTTGCGGTCCGTGGGCGGGCCGGCCTCGATCAGCAGTACGCGCGTTCCGGCATCGGCGGAAAGGCGTGTGGCGAGGACGCAGCCGGCCGTGCCGGCGCCGACGACGACGTAGTCGTACTCGGCGCCGTTCCCGGCGCTCATACGGAAGGTCCAGACATCATCGTCTCCTTCGGCTCTGGAGGAACGCGCGGTGGAATCTCTGCGGGAAAGCGCGGGGAGGCGGTCGTTCGCGCGGCGTGTTCTGAGGTGTGATCGCGAGGTGGCGGGAGGCAGGCGAGTGGCTCGTCACCTCAGCGCAGAGGCAACGTAACAGGGCGCTCGACGCTGCGATAGATGTCTGCAAGTAATTCATCAAAGCAGGTCAGAGTCATTGACAGTTTTTCATCAGGGCCGTACAACGGCAGGAGCGCCATGTGGGCCGCACCGCTCGCCGCGCCCGTTCAGCCATGGAGAAAGAGCCGCCGCACGCTCGTGCGGCCACCCCGGACGACAGCACGAAGAAGCCTCAACCGCAGACTCGCCGCACGCTGTCCGACCCCTCCAGTGGCCTTCATATACGCGTCCCCGCTGCCTCAATGCCGAGGAGATGGTCCACCATGACCGACACGACCGTGACTGAGACGACCGTGACCGACACGGGAACCGGCTACGGCCGCAAGCCCTCCTCCCACGACGCCCGCCTGACCGAGGTCGGCCCCGGTACGCCGATGGGCGAGGCACTGCGTCGCTACTGGCAGCCGATCGCCAGCTCCACCGCGCTCACCAGCGACGTCCCGCACCGCGCTCGCCTCCTGGGCGAGGACCTGATCGTCTTCCGGGACGGCCAGGGCCGCCCCGGCGTCGTCTTCGAGCGGTGCTCGCACCGCGGCAGCAGCCTCTTCTTCGGCCGCGTCGAGGAGGACGGCATCCGCTGCTGCTACCACGGGTGGAAGTTCGACGTGCAGGGCCACTGCCTGGACCAGGCCTGTGAAGTTGATGGCGGCCGCCGCCGCAATCTCGCACGTCAGCCGTGGTACCCGGTGGAGGAGGCCTACGGCCTGGTCTTCGTCTACATGGGCCCGCCCGAGCTCAAGCCCCCGCTGCCGCGCTTCGACAGCCTGGAGCCCCTGGGTGAGGGCGAGAGCTACCACACCAGCTGGATGGTGCCCGGCGCCGAGGTCATCGGCCTTGAGGGGGACTACAACTGGCTCCAGCTGTTCGAGAACGCCGTGGACCCTGTGCACGCGGCGTGGCTGCACTCCAACCACAGCGGCTACCAGTTCGCGGGCACCGGGACGGTCGGCTTCCCCGAGAGCTACTACAACAACCGCACCGCCGCGGAGCGCAGCAGCTACCACCGCACCGACCACGGTGTGGGGTACGTCTGGCGCTACCAGGACAACAAGGGCCCCGACGGCGAACTCGTCGACCTGGAGTGGACGGCGCAGTGCATGCTGCCGAACATCGTCGCCCTGCCCGACTTCGTCAAGTCCACCCCCGACGGCCGCAACGACATGCTGCTCTGGGTGGTCCCGGCCGACGACACGCACCACCGCCTGGTCTTCTCGATCCGCGCGGCCGGCCCGGAGCGGGCCACCTCCTTCATGTTCGGCATCAAGCAGAACGGCAAGAACGGCTGGGAGCTGACCGACGAGGAGAAGCAGCGCTTCCCCGGCGACTACGAGGCCCAGCGCTCGCAGGGCGACATCACCCAGCACTCCGAGGAGACCCTGGCCCCGTCCGACAAGGGCGTCGTCATGCTCCGGCGCATGCTGCGCACGATGCTGGACGACGTCGAGGCCGGACGGACCCCGCTCGGCGTCGGCGCCCCCGGCGAGCAGGTCCGCCGCGTGGAGGCCGGTCTCTTCATCCGGCGAGAGGAAGAGGGCGACCCCGTCCCGACCCCGAGCGCCCCAGGCGTGGCGGCAGGGGCGTGACCGAGGCGTGAGCACCACCTGGACGGACGCGGTCGTCGTGGCCCGGTACGACGCCACGCCGAGAATCGCGGTCTTCGACCTCGCCCGGGCCGACGGCGGCGAGCTGTGGGAGTACGAGCCCGGCGCCCACATCGATGTAGCAGTCGGCGAGGCGGCACTGGTGAGGCAGTACTCCCTGTGCGGGCCACCGGGCATCCGCAAGCAGTACCGGCTCGCGGTCCTCAACGAGCCCGCGTCACGCGGCGGTTCACGAGCCATGCACGCCCTCGCCGAGGGCGACACGCTGCGCATCGCCGCACCGCGCAACCGCTTCGGTCTGACGTCCGCACGCCGGCACCTGCTCCTCGCGGGCGGCATCGGCATCACCCCGCTGCTGTCGATGGCCCAGACGCTCGACGCCACCGGCGGCGACTACCACCTGCACTACTGCGCCCGCAGTCGGACAGAAGCGGCCTTCCTCGCCGACCTGGAGAACCACCCACGGGTCACCCTCCACTTCGACGACCAGCCCCCGGAGCAACTCCTCGACCTGGGACGCGACTTGGGGGAACCCGCCCCCGACACCGCGGTCTACGTCTGCGGTCCCGGCGGGTTCATGGATTACGTGCTGGGGCGGGCGGCCGAGCTGGGATGGCCCGCGTCCGCCCTGCACAAGGAGCGCTTCAGCGCCTCGCCGGCCACCGCCGAGCCCGACGGGGGAGGGGAGGGCGGATTCACCGTGCGCCTGTCCTCGACGGGAGCGGAGTACCTCGTCCCCGAGGACCAGAGCGTCCTGGACGTCCTGCTGGCGAACGGCGTCGACGCACCCAACTCGTGCGGGCAGGGCATCTGCGGCGAATGCATCGTGCGGGTGCGCGAGGGCGACCCCGATCACCGAGACGACGTCCTGACCGACGAAGAGCGCGTGGAGGGCCTGTTCACCCCGTGCTCGTCGCGGTCGAGGTCCCCGATCCTGGAGCTGGAACTATGACCACTTCACCCACAGCGGCGACGGTCCGCCCGGCCACGGTCGAGGAGGCCGAGGCCGCCTGGCTCGCCGCCCAGACGCTCCCGAACCCGGAGCCGGCGATCCGCGCCCTGCTCCACCCCGACTGCGTCATCGTGCACTCCGCGGTGGGTCACATCCACGGCGTGGACGACTGGCTGCGGTACGCGGCACGCATGGGCCGTACCAGCCAGGTGGACACCTACGACGTGACGGTCCAGCGCTTCGGCACCACGGCCGTGGTCAGCTGCCTCCAGGAGTTGCACGTCGCCTTCATGCCCGAGCTGACCCCGTTCGTCATCCAGGCCGCCGTCAGCCGGGTGTGGGTGCAGGCGGAATCGGGCGGCTGGCAGCTGGCGCACCTGCAGCTGGCCAGGCGGCTGCCGCCGGGCTGAGAAT
>NZ_BMPQ01000004.1:202403-222563 GCF_014647675.1 Streptomyces flaveus
GCTCCAGGAGCCCGGCAACCGTCGTCGTCAGTCCTTGGGCTCGCCGTTCACCGGCGAGCCCTCGTCCTGCGTCGCCTGTGTCGCTTCGGCGAGTGCGGAGATGATCCGGCCCACCTGCTCCGCGTAGTGGTCGAGGAACTCCGGTGAGGTGGGGTCCTGCTGGGTGAGTTCACGGGCGATCCACGGGAGGGCCACCGGAGCGATCGAGGCGGCGAAGAAAACGAGAGCCACGGCCCCGACGTCGAGGTCACCGCGGAATTCACCGCGCGCCTGCCGTTCGCGGAGTTCCTCGACATGTTTGAACAGCTCGGCGGCCCGCTCGTCCTCCGCGGGTGGGCGCGTGCCGGGCTCTTCGCGCGTCAGCGTGTGCGCCCACGCCGGGTCCTCCCCGGCCCAGTGGACGTAGCGCCGCACGGCCTCCGCGAAGGTGTGGGTCTGGCTGACCCGGATGGACTCCTCGAGCCACTGCTCACTCAGCGCCTCGTACAGCCCGCGTTTTCCCCCGAAGTAGTAGGTGATCAGCTGATGGCTGACGCCGGCCGACTCCGCGATCCGCACGACCCGGGCCCCGTCGAAGCCATGGGCGCCGAACTCCGCGCCGGCGGCGTCCAGGATGGCCCGCCGGGTGCCCACCGGGTCCCGCTGACGGTCGGGATTCTTGGGGTGCCTCCGGCGCTGCCGCCTGCCGGACGATTCCTCCGGCTTTCCTGACGTCGTCTCCTCCGCTGCCACGGGACGACCTTACCCGCGATCTTGTTGGATAGGCCAACTACTCTGCCCACAGCTCGATCCACCTGCTCGGCACCATCGCACTCTGCCGAAACCGTTGACACAGGTATGTATGGAGATACATTAATACCCGTTCCAGCTCGTCGGCGGTGACGCCGTCCCTTGCGGAGGTTCCCCATGTCGCTGCGCGTGGCTCTGCTGGCTCTGCTGGCCGCCCGGCCGATGACCGGCTTCGACGCCATGCGGCAGTTCGACGCCTCCGTCGACTATCTCTGGCACGCGCCGCACACCCAGATCTACCCCGAGCTGCGCAAGCTGGAGTCCGCCGGTCTCATCGAGGGCGAGGAGGTGCCTCGCGGCGAGCACGCGAGGAAGCGCCGGTACAGCATCACCGAGACCGGCCGGGAGCAGTTGCGGGCCTGGGTGGAGAAGGTCGAGGAACCGCGGCGCGAGCGGGACCCCCAGCGGCTCAAGGCGGCGTACTTCGAATGGGCGAGCCCCGAGGCGGCGCGTGCCCAACTGGAGGCGCACGCGCGGTTCTACGAAGACGCCCTGGCGTCGTACGAGAAGCAGCGCGAGGACATCCTCGCGCGCCGCGTCCCCCTGCTCCTGGCGCGGTTGGAGCGGACGCCGCCGGGCGAGCAGGAAGCGGTCGTGGAGTTCAAGGCCTTCGCGTACAGCGGTCTCATCGCCCGCGCCCGCGCCGAGGTGGAGTGGGCGCGGGAGGGACTGCGCCTGCTGGACCGGCTTCATTCAGGCCGGTCCCAGGAAGAAGCCGCCGAGCAGCCGGGCGCTTGACCGCACGGTCAAGGGACGCACCAGGCGAGCGCCGGCGGTAACCAGAGATGGAGATCTCGATGGACGCGGATCAGGCGAAGATCAGGCAGCTGGTGGAGAACTGGGTGCTGTGGCGGGACGCCGGTGACTGGGAGCGGTTCGCCACGGTGTGGCATCCGGACGGGTGGATGAGCGCCACCTGGTTCCAGGGCCCCGCCGCGGATTTCATCGCCGCCAGCAGGCAGGGCTTCGAGAACGGCGTCAGCATCCTGCACTTCCTGGGCGGCCACACCTCGGACGTGGCGGGGGAGCGGGCGATCGCGCAGACGAAGATGACGATCAGTCAGCGGGCAGAGGTGGATGGCGTGTTGGTGGACGTGGTGTGCACCGGCCGGTTCTACGACTTCCTGTCCCGGGACGGCGGCGAGTGGACGATCGTCCGCAGGCAGCCCATCTACGAGAAGGACCGCCTCGACGTCGTCGACCCCGCCGCCTCCCTCAAGCTCGATCCCGAACTGCTCGCCCGGTTCCCGGCCGGGTACCGCCACCTGGGATACGTACAGACGAAGGCCGGATTCACGGTGAAGCCCGGCCTGCCGGGCCTGGTCGGCGAGGCGGTCGACCGGCTCTACGCGGAGGGTGCCGCCTGGCTGGCCGGCAGTGAGCGGCCCGGAGCGCCCCAGTGACCTGCCCGTCGCCGACACCGGCTCCGCTGGAAGGGGGGCTCCCCGCATGTACCCCCTGAACGCCTGGTACGCGGCGGCTTGGGACACCGAGGTCGGCCGCACGCTCCTCCCGCGCACGATCTGCGAACGCCCGGTCGTCCTGTACCGCACGTCAGAGGGAACCCCCGTCGCCCTGGCCGATGCCTGCTGGCACCGGCTCGTCCCGCTGTCCATGGGCCGGCTCGACGGCGACAACCTGGTGTGCGGCTACCACGGCGTGACGTACGGCCCCAACGGGCGCTGCACGCGGATGCCGGCCCAGGAGACGCTCAACCCCTCGGCGGCCGTGACCTCCTACCCGGTCGTCGAGCGGCACCGCTACGTCTGGATCTGGCCCGGTGACCCCGACAGGGCCGACCCGGCTCTCGTCCCCGACCTCCACTGGAACGACGACCCGGCGTGGGCCGGTGACGGCGAGCGGATCGAGCTCGACTGCGACTACCGTCTCGTGCTGGACAACCTCATGGACCTGACGCACGAACAGTTCCTGCACGCCGACAGCCTCGCCAACGACGAACTGTCCGACGCCGAGCCGGACGTGGCACACGACGCGGACTCGGTCACCCTCACCCGCTGGATGCACGGCATCGAGGCGCCCCCGTTCCTGGCCATGCAACTGAGGCGGAAGTCACCGGAGTACCGCGGCCCGGTCGACCGCTGGCAGATCATCCGATTCACCGCACCCTCGACGGTCACCATCGACGTCGGCGTCGCGCCCGTCGGCACGGGAGCGCCGGAGGGAGACCGAAGCGCGGGCGTCAACGGTCACGTGCTCAACACCATCACGCCGGCCGGCCCCGGCCGTTGCCACTACTTCTGGGCGTTCACGCGCAACTACCACCTCGGTGACCAGGGGCTCACGAACCTCCTGCGGCAGAACGTCTCCTGCGTCTTCGGCCAGGACACCGACATGCTCAACGCCCAGCAGCGGGCCATCGAGGCCAACCCCGACCACGAGTTCTACAACCTCAACATCGACATCGGCGGCATGTGGGCGCGGCGCATCATCGACGCCAAGGTCGCCGCCGAGCAGGGCCGCGAACGCACCCACCCCACCACCCTCGCGTCCGTCGCCGCCACGACACGGCGGTCGGCATGAGCGGCGGCACGAAGCGCGTGGCGACTGTCGAAGCCCGCGACGAGGCGGCACCGGACATCGCCCTGATCACGCTGCGCCTGCCGACCCCGGCTCTCGTGCCACCGCCCGGCAGCCACCTGGACGTCACTGTCCGCCTTCCAGGCGGCGATGAGACCCGGTCGTACTCCCTCGTCGATCTCGGCCACGACGACGGCCTCCTGCGCATCGCCGTACGCCGAAGGCGGGACGGCCGGGGCGGATCGGTGTGGATGCACTCATTGACACGGGGCGACGAACTCGAAGTCGTGGGCCCCGTAGACGAGTTCCCGCTCAACCCGGGGTCTGCCCCCAGCGTGCTGCTCGCCGCCGGAATCGGCATCACTCCCGTCCTGGGACTCGCACGCGCCCTGCGCTCCCGAAGCAGCGACTACCGGATCGTCTACGCGGGCCGGTCCCGCGAACACATGGCGTTCGCGCAGGAGTTGGAAGCCGCTCACCCCGGTCTGGTGACCCTGGCCGAATCCGCACGCGGAGGTCGCGTGAGCCCCGCCGAGGTGGTCGCCCGGGTTCCCCGGGGTGGCGTGCTCTACGTCTGCGGTCCCATGGGACTGCTCAGGGACGTCCGCCGGGCCTGGCAGCAGGAGGGGCGATCGCCGGCGGACCTGCGGTTCGAGACCTTCGGCACGAGCGGCGACCATGCCGCCCGTCCGTACCAGGTCACCGTGGAGCGCCTCGGCGTGACGGTCCAAGTCCCGGTCGGCACCAGCATGTTGGACGCCTTGCAGGCGGCGGGTGTCGAGATCATGTACGACTGTCTGCGCGGGGAGTGCGGGCTGTGCCGCGTCCGGATCCTGGAGAGCGACGGGCCCGTTGACCACCGTGACGTGTTCCTGTCCTCACGGCAGCGGGCCGAGGGCCGTCAGATGTGCGCCTGTGTGTCCCGGATCGCCGGGCGCGGGGTCACCATCGACTGCTGAGTCCCCGAGGGAAGGGGGGCTATATTCGAAAGGTGATCGACAAGGACGAGCACGCCCCTGACCCCGCAGGGCGGCGCAAGCCGCATCGGCGCCCGGCCGATCCGCGCCGTCGACACGATCCGGAACGCACGCGCCAGAAAATCATGGACGCGGCGAACGAGGAGTTCGGCGAGCACGGTTTCAAGGGGGCACGGGTCGAGCGAATCGCCGCCGCGGCCGGAGTGAACCATTCGCTGATCACCTACCATTTCGGCGGCAAGAAGGGCCTCTACGACGCCCTCACCGAGCGCTGGATCACCAAGGGCGCGACCATGATGAGCGGCGCGGAGACGTTCGCCGAGATCGTCCGGGACTACGTGCGCTGGGAACACGACGACAAGGTGCCGATCGTCCGCACGCTGATGCGCGCCGAACTCGACGGCAGACCCGCTCCTCCCGAGGCATGGGCGAGCCGCCTGCTCGACGTCGTCGACGAGACCCGGAAGAGGCAGGCCAGGGGCGAGATCCGCGCCGATCTCGATGTCGGCGCGTTGACGCTGGCGTTCTTCGCCGCGGCGATCGCGCCGGAAGCGCTGCCGCAGCTGGCCGCCGCCGTCACCGGCGCGGACCCGGCTTCCCCCGAGTTCATCGACCGTTACGCCGAACAACTGGCGCGCGTGATGTACGCGATCGCCGAAGCCCCCGAGGAGGGACCGAGGAGTCGGGCGGTCCCCTCTCCGGACGTCGACGAGGTACAGGACGGGGATCAGCCCGGCAGTTGACGGTGCCCCGGCTGTATTCGGCTGCCTTGCCCGTGAGGCCGATCACCGCGATGCACAGGGCCGCGGAGGCGTGGCAGCCGGCCACCACTTCAGTCCACGTCACGACCCGCTGGGGACCGGCGTGGGCTTCAGCTCAACGGGGCGTACCGCAACGCCTTTCGTTGAACGGAACGCGCCGTATCGCCGCGAGTGGAAGCCACGCATCATGGCCGGTCAAGGGGCTGCGCCGCATGCCCGGCGGCGGGGGCCAGGTCGTCGTTCGCTGTGGAGGCGGCGCCCGGCCTCTCCCGTCGATCGAGCCGGGAACTGGACGCGGGGCCACTGGTCTTGAGGGCCGCGGATGGCTGAGCGGGCAACGCTCACGGACATCTCCGGCCCGCGGAAAAGGAGTTGTGTCATGGCGGGACGTCTGGCGGGGAAAATTGCCGTGGTGACCGGCGGTAGTGCCGGGATCGGTCAGGAGATCGCCCGGAAGCTGTCGTCCGAAGGCGCCGATATCGCGGTTGCCGATGTAGACGCGGCGGACGATACGCAGGGGTTTGTCGAGGGGAACGGCCGCCGGTTCTTCAGCACGAAGGTCGACGTCTCCGACGAGGCACAGGTGAACGCCTTCGCCGCGGAGGTCCGGGATGCGCTGGGCCGGGTCGACATCGTCGTGAACAACGCGGGCATCGTGCCCTTCGCAGATATCGACGACGTGACGTTCGAGCAGTGGAACAAGGTCTTCGCGGTCAACGTGAACGGAGCCTTCCTGACGGTCAAGGCCTTTCTCGAGGACCTCAAGCAGTCCGACGCCGGCCGGGTGATCAACATAACGTCCGGGAGTTACTGGACGAGCCCGCCGCCGTTCGTCGCGTACGTCTCTTCCAAGGGCGCCCTCAACGGGTTCACCAGCGTGCTGGCGGCGAACCTGGCGAAACATGATGTCACGGTCAACGCGGTCGCCCCCGGTCTGGTCCCGACGGCCAAGGCACTCCAGAGCGCCGGCGAGCAGTTCTTCGACATGACCGTACAGATGCAGAATCTGAAGCGGCGGCAGACGACGGCGGACGTCTCCAACACGGTGGCATTCCTCGCCGGCGACGAAGCCGCGTTCATCACCGGCCAGATCCTCGCCGTCGACGGAGGACTCACACGCCGTTGACGCCTCGACGGCGCAGGTGGTCCAGCCCGTACCGGCGGATGCCTCTCGGGCGTTGACGGACTCCGGCCGCGTCGGGTTGCGTGGCGGCGCGGTCGTTGCCGAACCGTTCCTTCAGTTGCGGTACGAAGGCTGCGTGGGTGCGGCTGCGGGCGCAGTAGTGCAGCGTGTAGTCGCCACCCTCGGCGTCCAGTTGGTGCACCATCGCCAGCAGCGAGGTGATTCCGATGCCGTCGGCGAACAGCAGGTGCCGGCGGGCCGTGACGAGGGGGAAGCGGTTGCGCGGTGGCGAGATCCTTAGCCGTCCGGAGCCGGTCTGGACATCGATGTGCGCTCCGGCGGTGTAGGCCGGGAGCTCGGGTCTCTCGCCGGGTGCGAGGTCGATCACCGCTGTATCGGGGGTCATGAGGGAGTGGGAGACGACCACCGCTTCCGTCCACGTCACGGCCGCGTCCTTTCTCAGGCTCCGGCCGCGGGCGCCGTCGCTGCGGTCTGTGCCGTACCAGTGGAGAGGGTGTAGATGCCGGCGTCGACGCGGCGTGGAGGGCCGTCGAGGGTGCTCACGCCCAGCGGGTCGCGGCCCGCCTCGACGTCGTCGATCATGGATTTGAGCATGCGGCGGAGCATCACCACGCCGCGGTCGGTGGTTGCCAGGGTCTCCTCGGAGTGCATCGGGATCGCTCCCTGCGAGGCCTGTGCCTCACCGTCACCGGGGAACTGCTGCCGCTCCTCCTCGGTCAGCTCCCACAGGTCCTTGCCGTTCTGCTTGATGCCGAAGGCGAAGCGGCTCACGCGCTCGGGGTCGCTGGAACGGATGGAGAAGAACACCCGGTGGTGGGTGTCGTCCATCGGGACGACCCACATCATCTGGTCGGGCCCCTGGTCTGTGGCCAGGCTCACGTAGTCCGGCAGCGCGAAGACGTTCGGCAGGTGGAGTTCCGTACGGAAGCTCCGCTCTCGAGCGTCGCCGTTGGCCGCCTTGTCCCGGATGAGATGGTCGTACTTGGCTCCGAACTCGGTCCTGGTGTACGTGATGTTGTCCTGGACGGCTTCCGGATCGAAGAAGGCCTCGGGCAGGCCGGTGGTGCCCGAACCCATGATCTGGTAGCCGCTGTGGTTGGAGTGCAGCCAGCACACATGCGCCGGGTCCCACGCATTGTCGTACATGTTCAGCCAACTGAAGTCCGACACCAGGCCGGTCGGTGGCAGCCCGGGAATCGGCCACGCGGCGTAGTACTGGTCGCCCTCTCCCAGGGGTTCCAGGGCGTCGTAGCGAGGGAGGGCGGGCTTGCGCTCGGGCGGCCCCATGTAGACGAACACCAGGCCGTACCGCTCCTCGACCGGATACCAGGGCTGCCGTGCGACCTCGCGACGTCGGCCACGGTCCGGTTCCAGGGCCTGCTCCAGGCAGTGACCCTGCACGTCGAACTTCCACCCGTGGTAGCAGCAACGGATGCCGTCCTCCTCGACACGGCCGAAGAAGAGGCTGCTGCCGCGGTGCGAGCACCGCTCGAAGACGACGCCCGGGCGGCCCTGGCCGTCGCGGAAAACGACCAGGTTTTCGCCCAGGATCCGCGTGCGGTGCGGCGTGTCGGAGGTGAGCTGCGCCGATACGGCGATCGGCTGCCAGTACCGCCGCAGTACCTCGCCCATCGGCGTGCCCGGGCCGACCTCGGCCAGCCGCGCGTCGTACGACGGTGTCTCGCGGCCGTAACCGGTACCGGTGTCCACAGTGCTGGTTTCTGTCATGTTGGTCTCCTCGACGTTGAGGGGGTGAAATCCCGGCTGAATGTCGTCACCGTCGCTTTTCGAGGGCCACGACGAGCAGTCTTCCGGCGAGTGGGAGGTGCCTCAGGCAATCCGTCCGTCGGGGCGGCGCCGGTCGGCGGCGTGATGCCCCGGCTCCGGTTGGTGCACTGCCGTCATGGCGTTACCTCTCCTTGGCAGGGACTGCGGATTCCCGGCCGGTTGCACTCGCGTGCTACTGATCACGTTCACTTGGGGTTTCGGGCCTCGCGCGGCTCCACGCTGTCGCGTTCGCGGCACCTCTGGCCACAGGGGATGAAGCCGACGACACGGCGCTGTCGGGCGGGCCGACATCGGCCGTCGCACCTCTGCTGGGAAGGCAACGTAGCACCGAGAAGCCGCTCTGATTAATACTTCTGACAAAAGTTTGTCAGGAAATCTCTGCGGGCCAACGGCTCGACGGTGGCCGCCTGGATCCGGGACGTCCAAGGTTTTTCATTCAACGGCAGCTGCCGTTTCGTCTCGAGCCGAGTCCCTGCAGCATGGCTCGGCAGGACTCTCCCACGGGCCTTGGGCTTGCGCGCCCCGGCTCCGGAATGTCCGCGAGCCGCTGAATCGACAGGAAGGAAGGTCGGTCATGTCCAGTCATGGTGCGACTGCCCCGGTCGGGCCCGAAGCCTCGTACTGTCCGTACCCGCTGTACGCCCAACTGCGGGCGCGAGGACTGACCTTCGTCGAGGAGGTCAACGCCTTCATGGTTACTCGGGCGGAGGACATCGGCACGGTGCTGCGTGATGTCGAGACGTTCTCGTCGTGCGACTCGCTCGGCCTCCCGCCGCCCGAGCCGGGGAACGGGCCGGCGGCGACAGGGTTCTATCTGGTCACGAGTGATCCGCCGGAACACAGCTGGCGCCGCAGGTTGGCGCACAGGGCGTTCACGTCCGGCCGGATCGCTCGTTTTGAGCCGCAGATGCGGGCGATGTCCGCGGAGCTGATCGAGGGCCTGCGCGGGCGGGCCGAGGTTGACTTCGTGGCCGACTTCGCCGTCAAGCTACCCATCGCTGTCATCAGCACTGTGTTGGGGATCCCGGAAGCGGACACCGCTGCCATGCGACGGCTCTCGGAGAAGGTGCTCTCCTTCCTCAACGATTCCCCTGACCCGGTCGGCTTCGTGCGGGCCTGCGAGGAGTTCGGTGCGCTCCTGGCGCCAGCATTGGAGGCGGCAGCCGGTGTCGAGCAGGAGACCACCATTCTGCATACGATCGCAGCGTCCGGGCTCGACGCGGAGGACGCCACCCGGTTCGTCATCGAGTTGCTGTTCGCCGGTAACGTGACCACCGCCGATGTCATCAGCAGCAGCACCAGGCTGCTGGCCGAGGACCCGCGGCTGGCCGACCAGTTGCGGCAGGACACCTCGCGGCTGGCGACGTTCCTCGAGGAGTCGCTGCGCCTGGAATCACCCGTTCAAGGGCTGTACCGGACCGCGACCCGTGACACCGAGCTCGGCGGCACGCCGATTCCGGCCGGCGCTCGCCTCCTGGTGAGTTTCGGCGCCGGCAACCGTGACCCGAAGCTGGCCGAACGGCCCGACGAGATCGACCTCGATCGCGTTTCGCCCTACTCCCACCTCGCGTTCGGCCGGGGAGAGCATACGTGCCTGGGCCACGCACTCGCCCGTCTCGAGGCGCGCACCGCTCTGGAGGTGCTGCTGGGCACGGTGCGACGCTTCGAGTTGGCGGTCCCACCGGACCAGCTCGACTACCAGCCCGACCTCCACGCCAGGCATCTACGGTCCCTGCCGCTTCGTCTGTACTGGTCCTGAGAGACCGCGCGGACAGACGAGTTGAGCCGCGGGCCACCGTCCGTGCACATCTGCTCGGGCTGCTGTCGAACATCGAGGGCAAGAACTTTGCCGGCGGCTGGCCGAACAGGCCGGCCAGGCGGGGCGGCACCGGCCGCACGCCCGTACGTGCCTCGACTGGACCGATCAGCGTCTTCGCCTGACGCGCCCACAGCGCCCGTACCACGTGGTCGAGGAGTCGTGGCTCGTCCATGTGGGCGACACGTGTGTCGTGAGGCCGACGGATCGCGGACGCCACGCTCTTCGTCTGCGCCAGGCCCTCTCTGCCCCGCCTGGTACCGGCACGTGACCCCGGTCGAACTCAGTCGACAGTTTCCAGTACTGCCAAGATCTCTGCAAAGTCGCGACGCGGGTTACTGCCGTCCCAGCCCATCGATGCTCGCCGTACTGCTGTGAAGACCTTGCGCGTTGCAGGAACGTCCTCGACGAGTTCTATCATTCCCGGCCCGTCGTCTCCGCCGTCGAGAATGTAGACCTGACCCCCTCCAGGGGTCGGCGAGTGATGAAGCACGACGAATCCGTGAGCTCGACAGGTCGCAACGGCCTCCTGAAGGTTCGGCACTGCCTTTGCGACGTGGTGGAAGCCATAGCCGCGCCTTTCGCGCGCTTCTTTGTAGATGGACGGCCCGTCGTCAAGCGTCTGGATGAGCTCAATATTCAGATGTCCTGAGTAGGCCATGGCTATCCTGAATTCTGCATTCGCAGGCTTGCCTCGGTAGGTCACTCCGGTATCACCGATCCTGTCGATGACGAACCACGGGCCCACTCCGAAATTCGCTGTCCACCATTTCATTCCGGCTTCGACGTCAGGCAAAAAGTAGGCCATCTGGAAGGCGGCACCGACGGGCTGACCAAACGACTCGTCCACCACTGGAATTCCAATCGGTAGTTGGTGGGGTGCCGGAATGGCGCGAATATCAGGAAGGGGGGCGCCTAAAGTTGGCCGAGCCGCCATCGACCGCGAGTTGTGCGCCGGTGATGTAGCTTGCCTCGGAGGAGGCGAGGAAGAGCACGGCATCCGCCAGTTCGCTCGGCTCGCCTTCACGCAGCATCGGGGTGCCCAGCCTGATGCGCTCGCGAAAAGCCCGGCTGTTCTCGGGGTCAAGCCCGTCGGTGTGCAGGGCGATGTCTGTGTTCATTCCGCCGGGGACAACCATGTTGACCCGGATGTCTTCGGTGATCAGTTCGGCGGCGATGATACGGGTCAGATGCTCGAGCGCGGCTTTGCTGCTTCCGTAAGCGGCCAGCCCGGCTGTGGCGTTTTTTGCCGCCGCCGAACCGCAGAACACGATCGCGCTGCCAGGCACAAGCAAGGGCTTTATCGCTTGAACGAGGAAAAAGGTGCCCTTGACGTTCGTGTCGAAGACGCGGTCCCAGGTTTCCTCGTCCATGGCGTCGAGGCGCTTTATGCCCGCCCGACCCGCATTGAGATACGCCACGTCGATGTGATCGACATGCGCCGAAAGTTCGGCCACGACGTGTTTGATCCCTGCGAGGGTGGCGAGGTCTCCCGGAATGGCGATCACGTCGCCTTTGATTTGAGCGGAGGCAGCCGACAGTTGCTGTTGATCACGCGCCACGATGATGACTCGGGCGCCTTCGCGGGCGAAGGCTTGTGCTGTCGCCAACCCGAGTCCGCGGCTTCCTCCGGTGACCAGACACACCTTTGACAGAAACCGCTGATTTCTGTTGCCGTCGCTGGATGACATATTTTCTACTTTCGCGTTTGTTTCTTGAGTTTGAGGTCGAATTCCGGCTTGCCCGGCTTCATCCTGTCGCAAGCGTGATTTTCTCGATGACACCGAACGGCGACCCGCCCATGATCGCCTTCCCTTCCGGCGGAATGGGGTCGAAGCTCACGCGTACATCGATACAGATGGGGCGTCCGGCCGTGAGCGCGCTCTGGATGGCCGGGCCCAGCTCGGCTGTAACCGACGACGCCGTCTCCGGTGACCAGAATCGTCGGCGCGTGGCACTAGCTGTCACGCGCCCCCGCATCAAGGCGAATTACGCCTCTGAACAGCGCCGATAGCAGACTACGACTGGTGTCGTGACTGGCTCCGCAATCCGCCATGACCGGTCACTGACCGGTCACTTCAGCCGACGGATGGCGTGTTCCTCGACGTAAGCGGACAGACCGGTGGTGCTCCACTCCCTGCCGATCCCGCTCTGCTTGATACCGCCGAACGGCATGCGCAGATCCAGCGACTCGAACGAGTGGGTGTTGATGAACGTACTGCCGGCCTCGATACGACGGGCCATCGCGAGCCCCCGGTCCGGGTCCGTGGTCCACACCGACGAACAGAGCCCGTATTCACTGTCGTTGGCCCAGGAGACCACCTGCTCCTCGTCGTCGTAGGCGATCAGCGGGACCACCGGGCCGAACTGCTCCTCACACGACACCGGAGCGGAGTGCTCGACGTCGCGAACTACGTGAGGCAGCAGGTAGTAGCCGTTGTCCCAGGAGGACGGGTCGAGTTTCCGGCCCAGTTCCACCAGGGTCGCCGAGGAGCTGCGGGTACGGTCCAGCAGGCTGAGTACCTTCTTGAACTGCGCTTCGTTGTTGAGCGGACCGAAGGATGCCTGCGGGTCCAGGCCGTGGCCGACGGCGTACTCGTTGACCCGGTCGCACAGCGCGTCGGCGAACCGCCGGTATCTGCCGCGCGGCACGTAGATGCGCTTGACGGCGAAACAGATCTGGCCGCTTCGGGTGTAGACGCCTTTGAGCATCCGGTCGAGGACGGCGTCGGTGTCGGCGTCGTCCAGGACGATCGCCGGGTCGTTGCCGCCCAG
The DNA here is from genome assembly GCF_014647675.1 of Streptomyces flaveus. Taxonomy (GTDB): domain Bacteria; phylum Actinomycetota; class Actinomycetes; order Streptomycetales; family Streptomycetaceae; genus Streptomyces; species Streptomyces flaveus. The sequence continues at coordinate 214,992 of NZ_BMPQ01000004.1, forward strand.
TTCCAGGGTGACGTTCTTGATCGTTGAGGCGGTGGCCTCGACGACCTTCCGGCCGGTGGTGGTGCCGCCGGTGAACACCACCTTCCGCACCAGCGGGTGGCCGCACAGCGCGGCCCCGACATCGCCCTCGCCGTGGACCACGTTGAGCACACCGGGCGGCAGAGTGTCCGCGATCCTGTGCAGGACCAATGTCAGGGCGGCCGGGGTGAACGGCGACGGCTTGAGCACGAGCGTGTTGCCGGTGGCCAGTGCGGGCGCGAGCTTCATCATCGTCAGGACCACGGGCATGTTCCACGGCACGATCGCCGCCACGACACCTCGGGGGACCTTCTCCACGCTGATGAAGCTCTGCTCGTCGTCGAACTGGACGGGACGGAGGAACTCCTCCGCCAGGCTCACGGTGTACTGGAGGCTCCCGGCGCCCAGGGCGAAGTCGGTCTGCGCCTCCCCGAGCACACCGCCGTGCTCGCGCACGAGCAACGGGGCGAGTTCACAGGCGCTGCCCGCGACGAGTTCCGCGGCGGCCAGCAGTTTCTGGACACGCTCGGCGACGGGCGTGTCACGCCAGCCGGGGAAGGCCGCGTGCGCGGCGCGGACCGCGCGGTCCACGTCCTGGGCCGTGCCGACGGCCACCTGGGCGACGACCTCGTCGAGTCGCCCCGGGTCGTACGCGTTCCGGAGATGGGTGGCAGATATCTGTCCGCCGATCAGATGCCCGATCTGCGGCACGGTGGTCTGGCTCGTCATGGGGAGCCCCTTTCGGTGTGGAACGGCGCTGTTCGTCACACTGCCGGCCTGGCCACACGCGTATCGATGTGGACGGCCGACGACCGCCGTAGAAGCGTGAGTCTCCCGATGCTGAAGACGGGCCTGAGGCTGTGTCAAAGCGTGTTTTTGATGAACGGAATGTACTGTTTCCGACCTGATGCCGCAGGTCGGATACTCACGGGAGACTGCCCGCCACTGCGGCCGGCAGCCGATCTCGACGAGGAGACGCCAGCTGCTGCACAAGCGACTCGTCCGCCTCACCACGTAGGACACGCTCTTGTTCATCGGCGAATCGGGACTAAGCACTCACGACGAAGCTCGTGCCGGTCAGTTCCTCGGACAGCGCCCACAGGCGTTCAGCCGCCGCCGGATCGCTCGCGGCCACGGTAGGGCTGACCAGGGTTGGGCCGCCGCGCATCTCCAAGATGCCGTCCGGCCCGACGTAACTCGCACCGGGAAGATCCTGGGTCGCGGCGAAGAGCGTCGGCAGGGCACCGGCCTCGGCATCCTGCGCGACCACTCGGATGAACATGCGCAGCACCGGTTTCGGGGTGCGCAGCAGATCTGTCGCCGCGAGGCCGGGATGCGCGGCGAGCGCACGCACAGGTGATCCGATCTCGCTGAGCCGCCGCTGCAGCTCAAGCGTGAAGAGCAGGTTTGCCAGCTTGGACTGGCCGTATGCCTGCCGGGCGTTGTAGGCGCCGCTGAGGTCCGGGTTGTCGAAGTTGATTCCGCTCACCCACCGGTGCGCAGCGGCGGAGACCGTCACGACGCGGTCGGTGATGTGCGGCAGCAGCAGATTGGTGAGCGCGAAGTGGCCGAGGTGGTTGGTACCGAAATGCGTCTCGAAGCCGTCCTTGGTGCGCCCCTCCGGAGCCATCATCACGCCCGCGTTGTTGATCAGCAGGTCCAGATCACCGTCCCAGGAGGCGGCGAACTGACGCACCGATGAAAGGTCGGCGAGGTCGAGGTGGCGGACCTCGTGGCTACCAGGGACCGTGGCCGCGGCCTGTCTGCCCTTGTCGAGGTCGCGCACGGCGAGCACCACGTGCGCGCCGGCCTTGCCCAGCGCCTGGGCTGTAGGGATGCCCAGGCCGCTGTTCGCGCCGGTGACGACCGCGGTGCGGCCGGTCAGGTCGGGCATCTGGCTGATGTTCCAGGTGTTTTTCATCGGGTCAATGCCGCGGTACAGCGACTAAACCTTGTCACGGAGCCACTTTTGACCGGGCTCGCCGACCGGCGCCAGCGAGCCTTTCGATCATCGAAATCCAGACCTCAAATCCAGACCTCAAGGAGCGTCAGGCGTTGGCGGGAAGGCGCCGTGAGATGGCATCCGCGGCTCTGCGCACCTCGGGTGCCAGCCGGTCCACCTGCTCGGCTTCCGGTGCCAGAACGCCGAGCGCCGCGACGAACCGGCCCTCGGCGTCGAAGACAGGCGCGGCGACCGATGTCGTTCCGACCGTCAGCTCACCCCGCGAGTAACCGACCTGCGCATCCCGCACCCCGGCCAGCTCGGCTGCCAGCCGGCCGGGACCGGCGATGGTCCGTGCTGTGTACCGGCGCAGCGACGTGCACTGCAGGACGGCGCAGACGTCCGGGTCGTCCGAGTAGGCCAGGATCACCTTTCCCACGCCGGTCGCATGCAGCGGGAGGCTGCCGGCCACCTCCGCCACATTCGAGACCGCCCGGGGCCCGGCGACCTTGTCGACGCACACGGCCTCGTGATGGCCGGCGACGGCCAAGTGGACGACCGTACGGGTATGGCCCGCCAGCGACTGCATGACCGGGCGCGCCGCGCGGCGGAGGCCACGCTGTCGCGGTGCGGCGGAGCCCAGTTCCCACAGCCCGATCCCGATCTGGAGGCTGCCGTCGTCGTTCCGCTCCAGGGCGCCCTCGGCTATCAGCTCCCGTGACAGTCGGTAGGCGGTCGCCACCGGGATCCCCGACCGGCGTGAGATTTCGGTGAGCGTCATCGGGGCGGCGCTGCGCCGGCAGGCGTGCAGAATCGCGAAGACACGGCTGGTGCTGCTGCGGCCCGGCTCATTCGAGGTCGGCATGATTCCGCCGTCGCCGTCTCAGAGGGCCGCTCGAAGGTCGAGGCGCCGATGATCGACCTGGCGGGCGGGGGTGAGCGGATCGTAAGGGGCAAGGCGCGGGTGAGTCATGGTCACGTCCTTACGTACGGGCTCTCGTACGGGCCGGGACTGGTGTCGGTACTCCGGCGCCGAGGCGCTTGAGTTTGATGACGGGGAGTCGGTGATTGACGGCCACGGCGGTGGCTGTGCCCCCCTCGCGGTGCCATCTCAGCAGCGCACTGCGGTCGTCCACCGATCCGGCGAGGACTTCGGGGGTTCCGGTGAGCGGGAGTTCGCCGCTGATCTTGATGTCGAGTCCGGACTGCTCGGTCCAGAAGTAGGGGTCAGGTCGGTACGGGTGCGCCGACTCGCCGTGCAGCAGGCTTGCCGCGGCCGTACGCCCCTGCTCAACCGCGTTGGTCCAGTGGGGAGTTCGGCGCCCCTGGCGGGATACGACGTCTCCGGCGGCGACGATGCCGGGAGCGACGCGGCAGCACGCGTCGGTGACGAGGCCGCCGCCCGCGTCCAGGGCCAGGCCGGAGTCCTCCAACCAGTCGGTGTTGGGCACATCACCGGCCGCGCAGACGATCACGTCGGCCGTCAGGACCGACTCCCCGCAGCGCACGCGGTGTTCGTCGAGCACTTCGACGCCGTCCGGTGCGACCCGGACCCGTATGCCGTGGTCACGGGCGGCCGCGACGGCGAGCTCGGCCAGCCACGGCCCGAGCAGCCTGAGCAGCGGCGGTACGAGGTCGACGATGGTGACCTCCAGGCCGAGCGTCCGGCAGGTCGTGGCGATCTCCATGCCGAGGAAGCCGCCGCCCAGCACGATCGCGCTGTGGGCCGCGGCCAGCCGGGCGGCGAGTCTCGAGGCGTCGTCCAGGGTGCGCACCACCAGGTCGCTGTCGCCGGTGAGGCGGCGTGCCCGGGCACCGGTGGCGATCACCAGCCCGTCGTACGGGATGTCGGTGCCGTCGGCCGTTGTCACCGTACGGCCGCTCGTGTCGAGCCGCACGGCCCGTGCTCCGGTACGGAACTCGATGTCCTCGCTCGGGAGCGGCAGCAGAGCCGACTCCACGGACTCCCGCCCTGCCAGCACGCCTTTCGAGAGTGGAACGCGCGAGTAGGGCGGATGAGGCTCCTCGGAGAGCACGGTCACCTGGCCGCCGTAGCCCTCAGCACGCAGGCTCTGCGCCGCCGTGACCGCGGCGATGGACCCACCGACCACGACGATCCGTTTCACGGCTGCACCTTCAACGCCGCGACGGGACACACCCGAACGGCGGCCGCGACGACACTTTCGTACTCCGCGTCCACCTCATCACGCGTCAGGTGCAACTCGCCCTCGTCGTCGAGCCGGAACACCTCGGGCGCGGTCTGTTCGCACAGCCCGTGGCCCTCGCAGCGCTCGAAGTCGACCACGATCCGGGTCATCTCACTGTCCTTCCATGAATGTCAGGCATGCGAGGGCTCTCCGTGCAGGCTTCGAGGGAAGAACCGCTCGATCAGACCGGAGATGAGGGCAACGTCCCTGACTCGGGGAAGCCTTCATGACGTTGCCTTTCGTCGGGCGGCATCGTGGATTTCTGGCCTCGGCGGCCGCCCGACCTCTGCTGAAACCGCAACGTAGCACCCAGATGTCGCTTTGATTAATACCTTCGACAAAAGTTTGTCAGGGCTGTTCAGTGAGGCGAGTCGCGGTGTTACGTTGTTCGCGTCGCGGAGGCGGGGCGGTCGATGACGCCCCGTCTGATGGTGCCGAGTCCTCGGTGTGCCGTCCTCTGAGAGAGCGTGACGACCGAGGAACGTCGCCATGAGCGGGAACACAGTCGCCGATAGAGGCCGGCCCGGGCGGCGCATCGATGTCCCTGCCACCTCTGGCCGCCCAACCACAACGCCGCCGTCACCACCGGTGCCACGTGGCGTGCGGCCTGACCACTCTTCAGCTGACAGAACCGGTCGTGAGGCCGGTAACACGCATGGAAAAGGGAACGACATGAGGGAACCGCTGAGCTACGAGATCGCCAGCCGAGCTGCCGAGGCGGCCCTTGACGCGGCGCGTGCCGAAGGAGAGCAAATCAGCGTCACCGTGGTCAACCGCAGCGGTATCACGAAGGTCGTGCTCGCTGACGACGGCGCCGGGCCGATCGCGGTCTCGACGTCGCGCCTGAAGGCTTACACGGCCGCGGTCATGGGCATCACGACCGCCGAATTCGCCGAGGTGGCCGCGAGCCCGGTCATGGCAGCGAATCCGGTACATCTGGTCGATCCTCAGCTGCACCCGGTGCCGGGGGGATTCCCGATCATCACGAACGACGGCGAAGTCATCGGCGGCCTGGGAGTGGGCGGGGCCCATGGGGGTGTGGACGCCCGCATCGCGGGAGCGGCGCTGAAGAGCATCGCTGACCTGCTGAATTGAGGGATGACCGCAGGCGGACAAGAGGGTGATCAAGGACCTCCTCGTGGCCCTAGTGCCCCGAGGAGGTCCTCTGGCCGGGGCATGGCACGTGATGTGCTCTGGACATGGTGACGGAAGGGATGAATCGCATTGACCGCCAAGGTGCACCGTCGGCTGCCGCGCCCAGCTGAGCTTCGCGAGCTGTTGCGCCCCGCTCCGATCCAACTCAACGGCACGGAGCGGCGGTTGGCGCGAGCGGCTTCCATCGCCGACCTTCGCGCTCTGGCACGGCGACGGGCGCCCAGGGCGGTCTTCGATTTCGCCGACGGAGGGGCCGGGGCGGGGGAGCTCGCGCTGCGTCGAGCTCGCGAGACCTTCCAGCGCCTCGAGTTCCATCCGTCGGCGCTCCGCGACGTCTCCCATGTGAGTGCTGAAACGGTGATCCTCGGCAAACCGTCCGCCCAGCCTTTCGCGTTCGCTCCCACCGGCCTCACGCGCATGATGCACACCGCAGGGGAACGAGCCGTCGTCGCCGTCGCCGAACAGGCCGGGATTCCCTACGCCCTCTCCACGATGGGCAGTACCACGATCGAGGACACCGCGACGGCCGGCCCTCAGGCGCGGAAGTGGTTCCAGCTGTTTCTGTGGCGTGATCGCAGCTCGGCCAAGGAACTGGTCGACCGTGCGGCCGCGGCCGGGTACGACACGTTGATCCTCACCGTGGACACCCCCGTCGCCGGGACTCGGCTGCGCGACGTGCACAACGGCCTCACCGTGCCGCAGCAGCTCACGTTGCGCACCTTCGTCAACGGAGCCCTTCACCCCCGCTACTGGTTCGACCTGCTGACCACCGAGCCACTCACCTTCGCCAACCTGGCGGCCTCCGAGGGCACGATCGCCGACCAGATCGACCGCGTCTTCGATCCCGCGATCACGGTGGCCGACCTCGAATGGCTCCGCGGCCACTGGCAGGGCAGTCTCGTGGTCAAGGGCATCCAGTCGGTGTCTGATGCCCAGCGAGTGGTTGACGCCGGCGCGGACGGCATCGTGCTCTCCAGCCACGGCGGGCGGCAGTTGGACCGCGCCCCCGTACCCGTCGAGTTGGTCCCGGCAGTACGCGAGAAGCTGGACGGGCGGGCGGAAATCCTGGTCGACACCGGTATGACGACCGGTGCCGACATCGTGGCCGCCCTGGCGCTGGGCGCCAACGCCGCGTTGGTGGGTCGCGCCTTCCTCTACGGCCTGATGGCCGGCGGTCAGCGTGGGGTCGCTCGTGCCGTGGAGATCCTGTCGCGTGAGGTCGTCCAGACCATGGCACTGCTCGGGGTCAACAGCGTCACCGAACTACGCCCGGAACACGTCTCGATCCGCTTGTCCTGACCACTGGGGCGAGCGCGCCAGGCGCGTGAGGGCTGCCGGTCGAGCCGGACCTTTGTGCCTCTCCCGCAGTGCCGCCCGCGTAGCGACTGCGCCCGCCTTCGGATTCTGAGTGCGACCCACTCTGACTGACAACTGTTCATCAAGCTCGGTAGAGAGTAGTGAAAGTATGGCCAACGAGATCAGTACCCCCGTCACCGCCGATGTCCCGTGTGCTGGTGAGGACGTCACCGTGGCCGGGCTGAACGCGTATCTGTCCCGCCCGCGGGAGGCCTCCACCGGCGGAATGTTGCTGTTGCCGTCGATCACCGGGATCTCGCCGCAGTTGCGCGAGCTCGCCGACGGTCTGGCCGCCGCTGGAGTCAACGCGCTGTCCTGGGACATCTGGCGCGGTCGGCCCGGCAGCGACGACCCGTCACAGATGGAGACCCAGTTCCAGTGGGCGTCGGAGCTGGATGACGAGTCCAGCCTGACCGAGATGGGCCGGCTGCTCGACCACATGTTTGGCGAGCTGGGTTGCCGACGGGTCGGTGTGATCGGCTGGTGCATAGGCGGCCGGTTCGCGCTGCTGCTCGGTGGACGGGACAGCCGGATGGCGAACGTGGTCGCCTACCACCCCACCGTGCGAGACACCCCGGCACCGAACCACACCCTGGATGCCACGAAGTTCACCGCCCGGATCGCCGCGCCTGCCATGATCCTTTATCCAGGCGCGGACGAGGTAGTGTCGGTGGAGAGCTTTCATCGGCTGCAGACCGCTCTGAACTCGCGGACCACCGGGCCGAGCATCGCGCATGTCTACCCCGGAGCCGGGCACGGCTTCACCGCCCGCGCACAGCACCACAACCCGGTCAACAAGGCGGCCACCGACCTGTCCTGGCCCCAGGTCACCGCGTTCATCCGGGCCACCACCCTCGTCTGACAGGACATCCACGATCGCCGATGGCCGAGCCC
>NZ_BMPQ01000004.1:222612-324578 GCF_014647675.1 Streptomyces flaveus
CCCCGACCACTGCTACCGGAATTCATTCGTAGTGCATCGGCCTTCAGTAGGTGACGCTGTCGGGGATCTTGAAGAGCGAGAGCTCAGGGGAGCAGGTGGCGGCCGGACCCTGCTTCCCCAACGTCGGGCTGTTTCGCCTGATCAACGGCATGACGCGGTGTCTTCGTGGACTCCGTGAGGTCCAGGATCAGGCCCCTGTTACGGCTTCGCGAACGCCACAGCTGCGCCTCATGGTGCCGAAGTGCAGGATGGTGCCTATGTCAACCCGCAGTGAGCGTTAGCCCTTCCGGTGCCAGTTCGAGAGATCTCCGCTCCGCGCCGTCGGCGGTGCTGGGACGGTGAAGTTCCATCGGACCGGAGGAGACCGAGTTGTGCATTCAGCCGCGTACCGGCTCGGAGGTGCCGGAGCTGACTGTGAAGGTCGCCTGCGCCAGCAACCCGCAGGGCACCACTGCCATGGCCATCCGTGATCACCTCGACGGGCTGTGGCGGGACGAGGACTTCGCCGAGTGGTACCCGCGGGACGGCAAGCCGGGGCTCTCCCCGGCCCAACTGGCAACTGTGTCGGTCCTGCAGTTCCTCATGGAACTGTCCGACCGGCAGGCCGCTGAGGCCGTCCGCTGCCGGATCGATTTCAAATACGCACTAGGGATGGAACTGGACGATCCCGGCTTCCATCACAGCGTCCTGACGGACTTCCGCGAGCGCCTGACCAAGGACGACAGGGCTGACAGGCTCCTCGACCTCGTCCTGGAGCGGATCAAGGCTGTTGGTCTGGTCGCGGAGCGGGGACGGCAGAGGACCGATTCCACGCACATCCTGAGCGCCGTCCGCGACCTGACACGCCTGGAGCTGGTCACCGAGGCCATGCGTACTGCCCTGGAGGAAATCGCACGTCAGGCGCCACAGGAGCTGGTCGGGCTGGTCACGGAAGAGTGGGGCACACGCTACGGACGGGCTGCCCGGCTCGGCAGGAACCCGACCCGGCCGAAGACCCGTATCAAGAACACCGGCGACGACGTGTATCTCCTGCTGCGTTACGTCCGCACCTACCTGCGCAGGCAGTGGCAGGGGTCGCAGGTCCAGGCGCTGCGGCAGATCTTTCTGCAGAACTACTGGGTCGACGAGCGAGGGCGCGTCTGCTGGCGCGAACCCGGCGACGGCGAAGCCGGCCTGCCGCCCTCGTCGATCGCGATCGTTTCGCCCTACGACCTGACCTCCCGTTACGCCCGTCGCAATGACACGCGCTGGAAGGGGTTCTTGGCACACGTCACGGAGACATGCGACGACACCGCGGTGAACATCATCACCGACGTGACCACTACTCCGGCCACGCTCTACGACATCAGGGCCCTGCCCGCCATCCACAAGCGGCTGGCCCAGCGGAGCCTTCTGCCTGGCGAGCATCTGGTCGACGGCGGATACACCTCGGTCGTGGAACAGGACCAGGTCGACCGCAAGCACGGGATCACTCTCGTGGGTCCGGTCCGTCAGAAGCGCACCCGCCAGTCACGCAAGGGCAGCGTCTTCGACCGCGACGCCTTCACCATCGACTGGGAGCGGCAGCACGTCGTATGTCCGCAGGGCAAGCTGAGCCGGCAGTGGGCGACGCCGCCCGCGATCACTCCGTATATCCAGGTCAGGTTCTTGAAGGAGGACTGCGGCCAGTGCCCGGTCAAGTCCAGCTGCACCCGCAGCGACCGGCGGACGTTGACCTTCCTGCCGCAGCAGCTCTACGAACGGAAGGCTGCCGCACGGGCCGCACAGCAGACCAGCCCGTGGAAGGCGAACTACGCGATGCGGGTCGGCATCGAGAGCACGGTTAACGAGTTCGTCAACGGCCACGGCATGCGACAAGCCCGCTACCGGAGCCAGCCGAAGGCCCACGTCCAGCACGTCCTCACCGCCATCGCCGTCAACATCGAGCGCGTCAACGCGGAGCTCACGACACCCACGGCAGAACGCACGCCCCGAACACCCACAGCGCTCCAGAGCTTCCTGGACTGGCAGCGCATCCCGAGGCCAACCGCATGGCGCACCGCAGGGAAGTCCTGGCCCTCGGTGCGTGAGGTCGTCGCATGCCAGAGCGGGGCCGGCCGGGACCGGCGGGCGCCGGGTGAGAAGACGATCACTCTCCAGGAAGGACACGCCGACGGACGGAAGGCGCTCAGACACCGAAGACTGACGGGCCGACCCCGCCACAGATCATGCTGATGCATTTCAGTTGTTGTTGCAAGCTATTCGCAATAGAGGCATAGGGTGTCCCAGGACGATCACTCACCCGGAAAGGGGACGTGCCTGATGGGCACCTACGCGCTTCCCGACATGCCCTACGACTACGCCGCACTGGAGCCGGCCATCACCGGGCAGATCCTGGAACTGCACCACGCCAAGCACCACGCCGCCTACGTCAAGGGCGCCAACGACACCCTCGAACAGATCGCCGAAGCCCGTGACAAGGACCAGATCACCCCGACCTCGCTGGTCGGACTGGAGAAGACCTTCGCCTTCAACCTCTCCGGCCACGTCCTGCACTCGATCTTCTGGCAGAACCTCTCCCCGGACGGCGGCGACCGCCCCGACGGGGCCCTCGCCGACGCCATCGACGAACACTTCGGCGGCTTCGAGCAGTTCAAGAAGCAGCTCACGGTCGCGACCGCGTCCGTCCAGGGCTCCGGCTGGGGCGTCCTGGCCTGGGAGCCCCTCGGCAAGCGCCTGATCATCGAGCAGGTCTACGACCACCACGGCAACGTCGGCCAGGGCAGTACCCCGCTCCTGGTCTTCGACGCCTGGGAACACGCCTACTACCTGCAATACAAGAACGTCCGCCCCGACTACGTCACCAAGCTGTGGGGCCTCGTCAACTGGGACGATGTCACCGCCCGCTATACCGCAGCAACCAGCGCCTGACCCAGCATCACAGCCTCGCCCGGCGGGCCGGGAAGCCACCATGGCTTCCCGGCCCGCCTCGTTGTGAGGGCTTGTCCCGGCAGAGCCGGGCGGTGCTCATAGCGGCCGGTTCTGCTGTTCGATGTACTGCCTGACCACGGAGAGCGGGGCGCCGCCGACGGTTCCGGCGAAGTAGGAGCCGGACCAGAGCTTGTTGGCCCGCCAGTAGTGGCGTACCAGGTCGGGGAACTCCTGGCGCAGGCGGCGGGAGGAGACGCCCTTGAGGGAGTTGACCAGCTTGGTCACGGCGACCTTGGGCGGGAAGTTCACCAGCAGGTGGACGTGGTTGTCCTCGCCGTTGAATTCCACCAGGTCGCACTCGAAGTCCGTGCACACGGATCGCATGATCTCCTCCATGCGCCTCAAGTGGGCATCGGTGAACACTCTGTGCCGGAACTTGGTCACGAAGACCAAGTGGACGTGCATCACGAAAGTACAGTGCCGACCAGTTCTGATCTTCTGCATTTCACCCATAACCCAAGTGTGTAGCGTGGCCGTCATGCAGCTCCGGTACGCCTTCAGGTTGTACCCGGACCCCGGCCGGCAGAGGGCGTTGGCGAAGGCGTTCGGGTGCGCCCGTGTCGTGTTCAACGACGCGGTGCGTGTGCGTGAAGACGCCCGAAAGGCCGAGCAGCCGTTCCCGACGGCCGGTCAGCTGTCGAGGAAGCTGATCACCGAGGCGAAGCGGACAGCCGAGCGGTCCTGGCTCGGCGAGGTCTCCGCAGTGGTGCTCCAGCAGTCCCTGCGGGACGCCGAGAGCGCGTACCGCAACTTCTTCGCCTCCCTCAAGGGCACGCGCAAGGGACCGAAGGTGGGAGCACCACGGTTGAAGTCCCGCAAGGACACGCGGCAGTCGATCCGGTTCACCGCCAACGCCCGCTGGCACCTCACCGACAACGGCCGGCTGAACCTGCCGAAGATCGGTCCGGTGAAGGTGAAGTGGTCCCGCACGCTGCCCGTCACCCCCACCTCGGTCACCGTCATCAAGGACGCGGCCGGACGGTACTTCGCCTCCTTTGTCCTCGACACCGACCCCGCCGCCGACGCGGCCCGGATGCCGCAGACCGACCGCACCATCGGCATCGATCTCGGCCTGACCCTCCCCCACCGCGGTCCTCTCCGACGGCACGAAGATCGACTCCCCGCGCTTTTTGCGGCGCGCGGAGAAGAAGCTGAAGAAGGCCCACAAGGAACTGTCCCGCAAGCAGAAGGGATCAAAGAACCGGGCCAAGGCCCGCCTCAAGGTCGCCCGCGCCCACGCCGAAGTCGCTGACGCACGCCGTGAGTTCCACCACCAGCTCTCCACGAAGCTGATCTCCGAGAACCAAGGGATCGCCGTGGAAGACCTGTCGGTGGCGGGACTGGCCCGCACGAAGCTGAGCAAGTCCGTGCACGACGCCGGATGGTCATCGTTCATCAACATGCTCCAGTACAAGGCGGAACGGTACGGCCGCACCCTGGTCACGATCGGCCGGTTCACACCGACCTCCCAGACCTGCTCCACCTGCGGCGTCCAGGACGGACCCAAACCCCTGAACGTCCGGGAATGGACCTGTACCGCCTGCGGCACCGTCCACGACCGGGACACCAATGCCGCGATCAACGTGAAGACGGCCGCCGGACTGGCGGTATCGGCCTGCGGAGCGCCGGTAAGACCAGGAGCAATCCCGGCACAGCGCGAAGAAACAGGAAGCCACGGATTCCCCGCCGGAAACTGCGCCGCGTAGCGGCACAGTTTCCGGCGGAGAAGGCCAGAATCCCCGGGCTTCAGCCCGAGGTGCAAGTCAACTGAGTGCTCCCGTCGTCACGGTGACCGGGAGGCTTTCCAGACCCCTGATGACGTTGTTGAGGTGCCGCCGTGGCGGGCCGGCCAGGTGGATCGCCTCTACGTGATCCAGCAGCGCCGACAGGATCGCGTTGCCCTCCACCCGTGCCAGTCCCTGGCCGGCACAGGCGTGCACGCCGGAGCCGAACCCGACGTGGTCCATCGGCGCCCGGCCCACGTCGAACGTGTCCGGCTCCGGCCACTTGCGCGGATCCCGGTTGGCCGAGCCGAACAACATCGCCACCTGAGCCTGCGGCGGGATCGTGACGCCGTCGATCTCGACCGGCCGCGTCGTGCGGCGGAAGAACACCTGCACCGGTGATTCAAAGCGCACGACCTCCTCGAAAGCGGAACGGAGCAACGTCCGGTCGGAGCGCAGGGCCGTCCACGCGGCCGGGTGCTCGGCGAACAACCACAGCGCACTGCTGATCGCGTTGATCGTCGTGTCCATGCTCGCCACCAGGTACGCGCGCAACAGCCGTCCCACCTGGTGCTCCTCGATCACGCCCCGGTCGGCCGCCTGATACAGCGCCTCGCCCCAGCCACCTGGCACGAGGTTGTCGCGGTTCATCATCGAGATGAGCTCCTCGAGCAGCCGGTCGGAGACCTGCACGGACGCCGTCGTCCGCTCGTTGAGGGGGCCGAAGGTGTTGAAGAACGCGTCGGCGAACACGAGCACTTCGTCCCGTGCGCGCAGGGGCATCCCGATCAGATCCGCCACCACCGTCAGCGGGAACACTCGCGCGAGATCACTCACGACGTCGAATGAACCGCGGGCCACCACGGACTCGACCAGCTCAGTGGCACGCCGGGCTATGCCGTCTCGCAGGCCCGCCAACGCACGCGGGGCCAGGCTCTCCGACAACACAGCGCGCAGCACTTCGTGCTCCGGCGGGTCCGTCGCCAGCACACCACCCCGGCGGCGTTCGTTCAGCGACGGCTCATAGCCCACGCTGTCCACGGAGGAGAACCGTTCGTGGTCGCGCAGCGCCGCCCGTACGTGCTCGTACCGGGGCAAGGCCCAGCAGTCGTAGCGCTCCAGGTACACGGCGGCGCCCGTCTCCCGCAACACCGCGTAGGCGGCGTAAGGATCGGTCAGAACATCGTCGGCGAAGATGTCCACATCGGATACCGGAGTAGCGGCCGTAGTCATCCTTGACTCCCATCATTCATCGCGGTGAAACCGCATCCGTTCGTGTGCGAAGCCTCGTTCGGGCCGCCCGGCAGCACGGTTGACCGGCCGTGGCCGGTGCTCTCCTCAGGCGCCGATCATGTTGAAGCCGCCGTCGGCGTTGAGGTAGACGCCGGTCATGTGGGCGGCGTCATCAGTGGCGAGGAAGAGGGCGGTGCCCGCGAGTTCGGCCGGGCCGGGGATGCGGCCCATCGGGGTCTTGGCGATCATGTCTTCGCGGCGGCCGGACTTCCAGTCCGCCCGGCCCAGGAGCGTCTCGGTCTCGATGAAGCCGGGTGCGAAGGTGTTGACCCGTACGACAGGGGCGAAGGCCTGGGCGTAGGACTTGGTGATGCCGAGGATGCCGTACTTCGCGGCGGCGTACTGCGGGGCTCGCGCGCTGCCGCGCACGATGACGGTGGAGCCGATGTTGACGATCGCGCCGTGGCCCTGGTCCAGCATCCGGGCCCCGAACTCATGCGTGCAGAGCATGGTTCCCTTGATGTCCACGGCGAGTACGTGGTCGATGGACTCCTCGGTCAGGTCCCGCCAGGACATCTGGTCGCCCGCCACATCACCGACGTTGTTGACCAGCACGTCGAGGCCGCCGAACTGGATGAACACCTCCTCTGCCATGCGGATGACGTCGGCGTGGACGGCGATGTCGGCCTGCACGGTGAACGCCTCGCCGCCCACTTCCTTGATGCGGGCGACGGTCTTCTCGGCTCCGGCGGCCGAGCTGCGGTAGTGGACGGCGACTTGGGCGCCCTCCTGGGCGGCGCGGACGGCGATCTCGGCGCCGTAGCCGGTGCCGGCGCCGGTGACCAGGACGGTGCGGCCCTCGAAACGGCGGGGGATGGGCACGGGGGGCGGGGTGTGGTCGGACATGCGGGTCCTTGTCTGCGATGGTCGGACGCGGGTTCCGGGGGCAGGGGTGACGGAGACAACCGGCGGGCTGTCGCGGCCCTCAGCCCTCAGACGGCTGGGCGGGTCAAGGGCCGGTGAAGTGCTGTCGGATCTCGCCGATGCCCTCGATGCGGCTGACGAGTACGTCGCCGTCGGTGAGGTAGCGCGGCGGGTTCATGCGGTTGCCGACGCCCGCCGGGGTGCCGGTGAAGACCAGGTCACCGGGGAAGAGCGGCAGCACGGCCGACAGCCGGGCGATGAGCTCAGGCACCGGGAAGATCATGGACTTCGTGCGGTCCTGCTGGACGGTCTCGCCGTTCAGCAGCCCGGTGATCTCCAGGTCGTCGGGGTCGTCGAGTTCGTCGGGGGTGACCAGGACGGGGCCGATGGGGCCGAAGCCGGGGAAGGACTTGCCCAGGCTGAACTGGGCTGGTTTTCCCTGGAGTTGGGTGACGCGTTCGGAGAGGTCCTGGCCCACGGCCAGGGCGGCCACCGCCTTCCAGGCGCGGTCCTCGCTCACCCGGTACGTCTCGCGCCCGATCACCGCGACGAGTTCGACCTCCCAGTCGACCTTGCCCCGGGGGAGGGCGACGCTGGTGTGCGGGCCGGTGACGCAGGCCGGGAACTTGGTGAAGACGAGCGGTTCCTCGGGTGGAGTGAAGCCGGCTTCCGCGGCGTGCGGTGGGTAGTTGAGGGCCACGGCGAACACCTGGCGGGGGCGGGGCACCGGTGCGCCGAGCGCGGTGGGGTCGACCGGGATGTCGTACGCGTCCTCGGGCAGCCCGGCCGCCCAGTCGCGTAGGCGTGGCCAGTCCTCCAGCAGTGCCATCGGGTCGGTGGGCAGTCTGCCCCGGGACGCCCAGCGGACGTTGGCGGCCCGGTCGCCGCTGACCACGACGGTGCGGCCGTCGAGGACGCCGAGCCTCACCAGTCCACCTTCTCGGGTACGGGGGTCCCGTGCCCTTCCTGCCAGCTGACGATGGGCGTGCGCAGGACGCCGAGGCGCTCGACCTCGGCCTCGACGACGTCGCCGGGCTTGAGGTACATGTCCGGGTCGCCGCTGAAGCCGGCCACGCCCTGGATGGTTCCGGTGGTGATGAGGTCGCCCGCGCTGTAGCCCTGCGGGGAGTGGTAGGCGACCAGGTGCGGGATGGAGACCGACATGCGGTTGGTGTTGGACTTCTGCCGGACGACGCCGTTGACGCGCAGTTCCATGTCGAGGTTCTGCGGGTCGGGGATCTCGTCGGCGGTGACGATGTACGGGCCGACGGGGCAGAAGGTGTCGATGGCCTTGCAGAAGGAGAAGACCCCGGATGCCATCTCTCGGCGCTGGATGTCGCGGGCGGTGATGTCGTTGAAGACGACGTAGCCGGCGATGTGGTCGGGCGCGTCGTCCACTCCGAAGAACTTGCCCGGCTTGCCGATGACGACGGCGATCTCCAGCTCGTAGTCCAGCTCGCTGGTGAGGTGTTCGGGGTAGATGACGGGCTCGTCGGGGCCGACGATCGCGTCGACGTTCTGGAAGAAGACGATGCCCTTGTGCATGGGGTGCGACCAGTCGACGTTCTTCGACTCGTCCTCGTGCTCACGGAAGTTGCCGGACGTATGGAAGAACTTCTTCGGCATGATCGGCGCGCGCAGCTTCACGTCGTCCAGCAGCAGCCGCTCACCGGTCTCCAGGACCTTGCCGTCGCGCTCGAAGTACTCCCGGGTGCTGCGGACTTCGAGGGGCAGCACGAGCCGTTCCTCGAGTTCCAGCCTGCCGACCCGCCCGTCGTCGAAGGTGATCAGCTTCATGGTTCTCTGCTTTCTTTCGAAGAGTGAAAGTGATATTCACTGTGTGAACTTTGAGTTGAGTATTGAAGGGTCATCGTGGACTGTCAAGGCGTTGCCGGGGGCTGAGGTTCGCGGTCATCGGAACCGGACGCGCTGCCCTCGCCCAGAAAGACGCGCAGCTGGAGGGCGAGCATCGAGTAGTAGCCCACCAGCGTCGTCAGCTCGAACACGCCTCGCTCTCCGACCGCGGCCACGGCGTCGGCGTACTCGTCGTCGTTCAATGTGCCGTGCCGCAGCAGTGCTGTCGTCGCCCGCAGGGCAGTGCGCTCGGCCGGCTCGGTGAGCTCCGGCACCCGGCCGGCCCGCAGTGCGGCCATCTCCGATTCGGCCAGGCCGGCACTGGTGCGGCCGACGGCTTCGTGAGCTTCCCGCTCGAAGGCGCTGTCCCAGTGGGCGGCCACGGCGAGGATCGCCATTTCCCGCACTCGATCGCTCAGCGAGGAGCTGTAGCGCACGGCGGTGCCGAGGGCCTGCGTCGCCAGACCCACCGGGGGGCTCAGCAGCATGGCGTTGAAGGGGCCGCGCAACCGCCCCTCCTGGTCGGTCAGTGGGAACGCCTGCGGCCCCAAGGCGCGGGCGCCGCCGGTGACGGCCCGGTAGACCTCGGCCTGCTCCTCGTCCAGTTCGCCGGGCAGTAGCCCGCCCAGTCGCACTCCCATTCCGTCCTCCTTGTCGTCGCCCCATGGCGGATGGTCTGATGCTGACTTCCATACAATGAAAGTGACCGTGTTCCGTCGTAGTGCTCACCGTGCCCAGCAGACAGAGAGCGAGACCCTTGGTGCCGCCGCGTGAAAAGCCGACCAGCCCCCTGCCCGCCGACGGTTCCGCGGCGTCCAAACGCAGCTACCAGGTCGAGGCGCTGGCCAAAGGGCTGCGGTTGCTCGGGCAGTTCTCCGAACAGCGGTCGTCGATGAAGCTGACAGACATGGCCGCCGGGGCCGGCGTGCCGTTGCCGACCGCCTTCCGGATGGCCGCCACCCTGGTGACCGAGGGGTTCCTGGAGCAGCTGCCGGACGGCGCCTACCGTCCGGCCCCCAAAGTGCTCACGCTGGGCTTCGCGGCGTTGCGCGGCATGGATGTGGTGGAACTCGCCGACGGGCCGCTGCGCCGGCTCGCCGCGGCGACGGGCCAGACGGTCAACCTGGGCACCCTGTCCGGCGACCAGGTGCTGTACCTGATCCGGCTGCGCAACAACGACTTGGTGACCGCGAACATCCAGGTGGGCTCGCGGCTTCCGGCAGTCGGCACGTCCATCGGAAAGGTACTGCTGAGCAGTCTGGACGATGCCGAGCTGAAGCAGCGCCTGACGGAAGAGTCCTTCGCCGGGGCGACCGGCCCGAACGCGATCCGGTCGTTGGCCGAGCTGCGGCCGGCGCTGGCGAACATCCGCGAGCGGGGCTGGGCGGTGCAGGACGAGGAACTCGCCTACGGGCTGCGCTCGGTGGCCGCGCCCGTGCGCGACGCGTCCGGCTCGGTGGTGGCCGCGGCCAATGTGGCCGTACCCGCGATGGGGTACCCCGTCACCCGCCTGCTCGACGAACTGCGCCCGCGCCTGCTGAACGTATGCCAGGAGATCACGCGGCTGCTCGGCGGAAGCTGACGGACGAGGCGGCCTGCGGTGCCGTCCCGTCCGGCCGGCTCCTGACTCAGACGAGTGTGCGGCCGCCGTCCACATACAGCACCTGCCCCGTGATGAATGACGCCTGCGCCGAGGCGAGGAACAGCACCGCGCCGACCACATCCTGTGCGGTGCCCAGACGCCCGGCCGGGACCAGGCTGACCATCTCCTCGCGCATCCCCGGCCTGTCCAGGTACTCGCGAGTCAGTTCGGTCTCCGTGTAGCCGGGGCCGACCGCGTTGACGGTCACACCGTCGGCGGCCCACTCCCGGGCCATCACCTTCACCAGCTGGTCCAGTCCGCCCTTGGTCGCCGCGTACGGGGCATGGTGCGGGTGGGCGAGCCGGGAGGAGACCGAGGAGAAGAACACCATGCTCCCGTGCCCTGCCTGGCGCATCAGACGTCCCGCCGCCCGCCCGGCATAGAAGGCGCTCGACAGGTTCAGCGTGAGGATGCGTTCCCACACCTCGTCCGGCGTGTCGACCACCGCCCGGCGGTCGTTGGTTCCCACCGCGTGCACCAGCACGTCCAGCCCGCCGAGTTCATCTGCCGCCGCCCGGACGGTTTCCTCGCACGCCGCCGAGGTCGTGACATCGGCCGGAATCACGCGCACATCGGCGTCCGCGAGCGCCGGATCGTCCCGCAGAGCCTTGAGCTTCGCCTCGTCCACGTCCACGACGGCCAGGTGCGCCCCGGCCTCCGCGAGCCCCCGGGCGCAGGCTGCACCCAGGCCGCCTGCCCCCATGACGAGCGCCCGGCGGCCCTCCAGTCCCAACCAACCCATGGCGCACTCCTCCATGACTTTCGTGAAGTGAAAGTAGCTTTCAGTCCATGACGATAAGCCGTGCGGCGACACGATGTCCATCACGCCTGTCATGCCCGGAACTTGACCTTCACTCGGTCGCAGTGCTTTCGTTTGCTGCCAGTTGAAAAAGTCACTTTTATTCAGTGAAAATCCTTGGGAGTGCGTGCAGGGGCTGCCTACTCCTGCAAGTCGCTCGCCGAGGCGGTTGCCACCTGCTCCCTTGCCCCCACTCATCCATCTCCATCTCAGGAGCCCCCCTTGAGCGACTCGCCCCCGGCAGTGGAGGCGGAGGAACACAACTCCTCCGGTACTCCTCGCCACTTCGGTCTCGTATTCGCCGCTCTCATGGCAGCGATGCTGCTCTCGTCCCTGGACCAGACGATCGTCAGCACCGCGCTGCCGACCATCGTCGGCGAGCTGCACGGCGTGAACCACATGGCATGGGTGACCACCGCGTACATCCTCGCGGCCACCATCGCGATGCCCGTCTACGGCCGTCTCGGCGACCTGATCGGCCATAAGTCCCTGTTCCTCGGCGGCATCGGCGTCTTCCTCGTCGGTTCCGTGGTCGCTGGCGTGGCGCAGGACATGACCTGGCTGATCATCGGCCGGGCCGTGCAGGGGCTGGGCGGTGGCGGACTGATGATCACCTCGCAGGCGATCATCGCCGACCTCGTGCCACCGCGGCAGCGCGCGAGATACATGGCCCCGATCGGTGCGGTCTTCGGCCTCTCCGCCGTTGCCGGACCGCTGCTCGGAGGCTGGTTCACCGACAGCATCGGCTGGCGCTGGTCCTTCTGGATCAACCTGCCGGTCGGCGTCCTGGCCCTCGCCGTCGGCGCGTTCGCCCTGCGCCTGCCGCGCAGAGCCGCCGAGGTCGCCTTCGACTATCTCGGCTTCGCCCTCATGGCGTCCGCGGTGACCTGCACGGTGCTCGTGACCACCTGGGGCGGCACGGAATACTCCTGGTCCGATCCGCTCATCATCGGCATGGCCGTCGGCGGCCTGCTGGCCTGGGTGGTCTTCTTCTTCTCTCAAAGCCGTGCCACGGAGCCGATCATCCCGCTGTGGCTGTTCCGCAGCCGGATCTTCAACATCGCCACCCTGATCGGACTCCTGGTCGTCGGCATCGGCATGTTCGCGATCCTCGGCTACCTGCCCACGTACCTGCAGATGGTCTACGGCCTCAGCGCCACCGAGTCCGGGCTGCTGCTCATCCCCATGGTCGTCGGCATGATGGCCACCTCCCTCCCGTCCGGACGGTTGATGAGCAGCACCGGCCGCTACAAGATCTTCCCGATCGTCGGCACGGTCCTCGTGTGCCTCGCCGCGCTGCTGATGTCCACCCTGGACACCGAGACGTCGCTCGTGCTGGTCGGCGTCTACGTGTTCCTGCTGGGCGCCGGTCTCGGCGGGACGATGCAGCCCCTGGTCCTGGCCGTGCAGAACGACTTCCCCGGCTCCGACGTGGGCACCGCGACCTCCGCCAACAACTTCTTCCGCGAGATCGGCTCCACCCTCGGCACCGCGGCCGTCGGCTCGCTGTTCACCCACCGCCTCATCGACCAGCTCGGCGACCGCCTCTCCGCCGACGCCGCCAGGACCGTGGGCGACACCCACTCGCTCACCCCGGCCCTGGTCCACTCCCTCCCGGACAAGATCCAGGACGCGGTGATCCTGGCCTACCAGCACGCCCTGACACCGGTCTTCGGCTACCTGGTCCCGGTGTTCGCCCTCGGCCTCGTACTCGCCTTCCTCCTCCCGGAGAAGAAACTCGCCGACGACAAGGACCCCGGCCCCGACACGACATCGGCCGCCCAGCCCGGTGAGACAGGGCCGGACAACACTGAGGTGGCGGCGCCGACAGGGCACTGAGCCGCATGAAAGCTGTGAGGGCGGGCCGGGCGGGCCGGGTGGGCCCGCCCTCACCGTACGAGACAGGGGGAGTGTCAGACGGTGTCTCGGCCGAGCAGGAACGACACGAAGCGGCGGTCCGGATCCCAACGGTCACGGAGGGCCTCGAGACGGGACAGCGCGTCGGCGGCGAAATAGGCGTCCGGTCCCAAGCCGCGGGACGCCATGGAGTCGGCGCTCATCTGGTTTCCCATGGTCACCGGTTCCAGCCGCCGGGCATGGTCGATGACCCACGCATGCATGTCCGCGTCCCGGCTCGGATCGTCCCAGACTGTGACCAGCTCGACCATGGTGTCCCCGAGCAGGGAGAAAGCCATGTCCGGCAGTTCCGGGCTGCCGGCCAGGTTCAGCCAGTTGACGTGTGACCGGGGGGTGGGGAGCGAGGTGAGAGCCGCGTCGAGGGCCGGCACCAGGGCGGATGCCGACGCGTTCGACATGATGTTGTCGTGGCTGTACCGGAGACCCGCCGGGTACAGGTCGTCCACGCCCGTGAGGTCCTGCATGCCCCCGACCGCGGCGGGGTCGATGCGCCAGAGCGCCTTCTCCCGCAGGGGCGCGTTCGTGAAGGGCGCGAGCGCCTCCTCGGCCTCGCGCTCGGAGTCGGCGAAGGCGAACAGCCCCAGCAACATCGTCGGTCCGTCCGGGGAGCGGGCCACGTGTTGGGTGACGCAGAGGGACGGATCCACGATCGGTGACATCTCGTGACGGATCCCGTGCAGCCAGCCGAGGAGCTCACCACGCATCGCGAGCGGGTAGTTGTGCGCGGTGGCTTTGATCACGGCCGGCCTTGGCCGCAGTTCCAGGTGGAAGGCGGTCACGACGCCGAAGAACCCGGGGCCCGCCCCTCGGGCCGCCCAGTAGAGATCGCTGTTCTGCGACTCATCGGCTCGGACCGCCTCGCCGTCCGCCGTGACCACATCCACGGCCCGGACCAGGACACATCCGGGCCCGTAGGCACGCCAGTTCCATCCCAGACCTCCGCCCAGAAGAAATCCCCCCACCGCCACCGTCGAGCAGTGGCCGTGGGGAAAGAACAGCTCCAGCGGGTCCAGCGCCATATCGAGGTCCTGACCGAGAACCCCGGGTCCGACGACCGCGGTCCTGGCCAGAGGATCGATGTCCATGCTCGCAAGGCGTGATACGTCGATGAGGAGCGCGCCCTCTCGCAAACCGGCAGCTGAAGTGCTGTGCCCGCCCGCGCGCACGGAGACCTGGAGCCCCCGCTCCTTGGCCAGCCGAACGGCCACCGCGACGTCGTCGGCGTCCTCGGCCAGCACGATTCCGGCCGGGCGTCGCGCGGGCTTACGGCCGTTCCATACGGCATGGCGACGAGCCTGCTCGTAGCCCTCGTCACCGGACCACAACAGCTTCCGCTCCAGCTTTCTCTCAAGTGGCACGGCTCTTCCTTTCGATGTGACAGATGCCGGGCGCTCAGGCACTGGCGGAGGTGATCGAGGACAGCCGAATCGAGTCAGGTGAGCGCCTCATCCGGCGGCCGAAACTCGCCGGCACCCGAACGCCGGCCAGGATCGCGGCGTCGCCGAGCGCGATGTCGCTGGTGCTGATCCGGTAGCGCGTGCCTCCGTCCCGCGGCCGGCCGGCCGTGCGGCGCGGATCGGCTGCGGAGGCCGGTCCGGGCGTAATGTTGCGTGGCCCCGGCGCGGGGAGGAACGGCACCTTTCGTTGATTGAAACGGAGTCCCGCACAGACCGGGGCAGCCGGCGTCGGCACCCGCCCGC
The DNA here is from genome assembly GCF_014647675.1 of Streptomyces flaveus. Lineage (GTDB taxonomy): Bacteria > Actinomycetota > Actinomycetes > Streptomycetales > Streptomycetaceae > Streptomyces > Streptomyces flaveus. The sequence goes on from NZ_BMPQ01000004.1 coordinate 237,376, forward strand.
AGCGCCGCCCGACATCTCACGGCGGTTTCGCGTCCGCGAGGAGTCGGCGTGCCGGTCGGCTGCCGTTCGAACCGTTCCGTATCGGACTGTCCGCGGTTGTCATGCGTTGGGCTGCCAGGGTGCGAGGGCGGCGTCGACCACGTTGGCCACGGCGTCCTTGTCCAGGTGCGTGCCGAGCATGCACCGCTGGAACAGCAGGGGGCCGAGAATCCGGCAGACCAGGTCGCGGGTGTGTTCTTCGACGCCGGCGCGCAGTTCACCGCGGGTGACGGCGGCGGCGAGCTGGTCGGCCAGCTTCTCGTCGGCGCGGCCGAACATCTCGTCGCGCAGGCGTCGTACGTCTGGGTCCCGCTCGCCGCGTTCGATGACGGTGGCGGCGATGGGCTGGTTGAGCCAGTCGGCCTGCTGTTGCAGGTGTGCCACCAACTGGTCGCGGAATGGACCGTCGTCGAGAGTGAGGATCGGGTGTGCGGCGGAGGTGAGGGTGTCCAGGAGAAGGGACTGCAGGTCGGGCCAGTGCCGGTAGACGGTGGCCCGGCCCACCTTGGCCCGTTCGGCGACGGCGGCGTGGGTGATGTGTCCGGGTCCTCCTTCGGCGAGGAGTTCGGCGGCGGCGGCCAGGGCGGCGGCGCGGCTGCGGAGGGTGCGGGGGTCGTCGTTGGTGCGGGGCATGGCGGCAGTTCTCCGTTCCAGGCAGTCTATGAGACGGGTTGACTCACAACCTCTATCTGATACATACTGTCTCACAGATGGTGCGGAACCCCGCAGCATCGGACACCGTCAGGCACAACCGTCCCTTGAGGCTCCAAGGAGAGACCCATGTCCGTGACCATGACCGAGAACGCCATCGCCCTCCGTTTCGCCGACCGCGCCACCGCCTACCAGGCGCTCAGCGAGTTGAAGCACCTCTCCTCCGCCACGACCGAGGTCCGCGGCGCCGTACTGATCGAGCGACTGGAGGACGGCACCGTCCGCTTCCCCGAAGGCCTGGACACGGAAGCCGGACGCAACACCGCGGTCGGCGGGCTGGTCGGCTCACTGGTCGGCATCCTCGGCGGCCCCCTCGGTGTGCTGATGGGCTGGGGCATCGGCGCGCTGATCGGCGGAGGCCACGACTACAAGCGGGCCACCGAGGCGACCGGGGCCGTCGGCGCCTTCACACCGCATGTCCCGCCGGGCGGCACCGTCATCCTTGCCGGGGTCAAGGAGGCCGACACCGAGGCCATGAACCTGCTGGCCATGCGCTACGACGCGGCCCTCGAACGCCGCCCCGCCGACTCCGTACGGACTGAACTGAAGGCGATGGAGAAGGCGGCCGACCAGATCAGGAAGCAGGAGGCCAAGGACGATCGCGACCGCAAGCGCGCCGAGCGCGGGCACAAGGCCGCCGAGCGGAAGGCCGAGAACGGCGCCGACGGGCAGAAGCAGCCCACCCCGACCGGAGCCTCCGCCACAGACGCGGGGTAACCCCCCTGCCCCGCAAGGTGGGAGCGGACCAACCCAGGTCCGCTCCCACTTCGAGTGCCGCGTCGGATACGGAACCGCCGTCGTCGGCGAGTCCCACCAGCAGGAACAAGGCGAGTGCGGGGCCGAGACGAACATCCGCCGGGCGGCCCTGTACGACACCTGCGTCACCGACATGAACGCGCCCACCTTCGGAGCCGGTGTCATGCGCCGGGTGTGCGTGTGTGCGGCGGGGTGGGACGCGCCTCCCGTGTCGACCGCGAGCGATCCCTTCGTTCAGCGGGTGACCAGCAGACCCCGGCTGCGCAGCACCCGCCGCTCGAGCGGGCTGAAGATCAGCAGATCGATGGCGATACCGACCAGCAGGATCAGGAAGATGGCCAGGAACACCTGCGACATGCTGGCATTGGTCCGCCCGTTCTCCAGCAACTGGCCGAGACCGACGCCCAGATCGGGCGAGGAGGCGATGATCTCGGCGGCCATCAGCGAACGCCAGGAGAACGCCCAGCCCTGCTTCAGCCCCGCCAGATAGCCGGGGAGAGCCCCGGGCATCACGATGTGCCAGGCCTCGAGCAGCCCCGTCGCGCCCAGCGTCCGCCCGGCCCGCAGGAACAGCGGCGGGATCTGGTCGATGCCGGCGACGAGGCCGTTGGCGATGGACGGGACCGCGCCGAGCAGGATCACGGCGTACATCATCGAGTCGTTCAGGCCCAGCCAGAGTACGGCGGGCGGAACCCAGGCCACCGACGGCAGCGACTGCAGACCGGACAGGATGGGGCCGATGGCCGCCCGGACGAACCTCACCCGGGCGACCAACAGGCCGAGCGGCGTACCGATGGCGAGCGCCATCAGGAAGCCGAGCAGACCGCGCGAGACGCTGGTCCAGATGTAGTCGAGAAGCGTGCCCTGCAGCCAGGCGGCGGTCACCTCGTCCCACACCGCGGACGGCGACGGCAGCTTGTAGCTGTCGACGACCGCCGCCCACACCAGCAGCTGCCAGACCACCAGCACCAGCGCGACCGCGGTGACCGGCGGCACCACCTTGCGTACCAGGGTCTCGCGCAGTGACGTACGGCCCACCTGCACCGTGTCCAGTGCGTCGAGCCCGGCCTCCAGTCCCGCCAGGTCCTGTGAGTCCTGGGGCTCCCCGGCTGCCGGAGAGCCGTCCTTCTTGCTGTCGGCGCCGGTGTCAGTGCTGGCCATGGCGGCGGATCTCCCTGCGTAGTTCTTCGGTGATGTCGGCGGCCAGCTCGGCCACCGCGCTGTCCTCGATGCGGCGCGGCTGCGGGATGCCGACCTTCCACTCCCGGGCGATCCGCCCCGGCCGCGAGGACAGCAGCACCACCCGCTGCGCCAGCCGCACGGCCTCCCGCACGTTGTGCGTCACGAACAGCACCGACAGTCCCGTCTCGCGCCAGATGCGAGTCAGCTCGTCGTGCAGTACGTCACGGGTGATCGCGTCCAGCGCCGCGAACGGCTCGTCCATCAGCAGCAGCCGGCTGTCCTGGGCCAGCGCACGGGCCAGGGCCACTCGCTGCCGCATACCGCCCGACAGTTCGTGCACCCGCTTGCCGTACGCGCCCTGCAGCCGTACGAGTTCCAGCAGCCGTTCCGTCTCCTGCCGGCGCCCCGGCTTCGCGACCCCGCGCAGCTTCAGGGCGAGTTCGATGTTCTTGCCCGCTGTCAGCCACGGGAACAGCGCGTGCTCCTGGAACAGCAGGGCGGGTCGGCCTTCCGTGCCGATCGAGCCGGCGGACGGCAGGTCAAGGCCCGCCACCAGATTCAGCAGCGTCGACTTGCCGCAGCCGGAGGCCCCCAGGAGGGTGACGAACTCGCCCGGTGCGACATCGAGCGTGATGTCGTCCAGCACGAGCTGCTGTCCGCCGGGCGTGCCCGGTGCGGGGAAGGACTTCGAGACGTGCTCGATACGGGCGGCGTACGTCAACGCCGTGGCGTCCTCGGCAGCCTTGGCGATCGTGGTGGCCATGGTCGTCACCTCCTGGGAACTCATCGGGCCTGGTTGTCGGTTACTCGTTACTCGGCACCGAGACCGGCGTCGTCGACCTCGTCCTCGCCCTCGGCCTTGAGGACCTTGTTGAGCGGGGCTAGGTCGTAGATGCCCTTCAGATCGGGCTTCTCCAGCAGGCCGGCCTTCACCGCGTGCTCCGCCTCGGTGTTGAGGGTGGCGGCCAGCGGGTCGTCGAGGAAGGTGATGGACTTCCAGGCCGGGTCGATGACCTCGGCGGGCAGCGCCTTGCCGGACTCCTTCTTCAACGCCTCGTTGGCGGCGGCCTTCGCCTTCTCCGGGTTGGCGTTGATCCAGGCGTTGGTCTTCACCGAGCCGCGCAGTACGGCCTCGACGACGTCCGGGTGCTCCTTGAGGAACTTCTGCGACACGATGATGTTCGTGATCACGAACTTCTTGTCCGGCCACAGATCGGCCTCGTCCAGCAGCACCTTGCCGCCCTCGGCGACCAGCTTGGACGCGGTCGGCTCCGGCACCCAGGCGCCGTCGATGGAGCCGGACTTGTAGGCGTCCGGGGTGATCTTGTTGTCCGTGCGGACCACGGACACATCGCCCCCGCCGCTCTGCGCGTCGACCTTCCAGCCCTTCTCCGCGATCCAGTTGAGGAACGCGACGTCCTGGGTGTTGCCGAGCTGCGGCGTGGCGATCTTCTTGCCCTTGACGTCGTCCAGGGACTTGATCTTGTCCGGGTTGACGACGAGCTTCACGCCACCGGAGGCGGAACCGCTGATGATGCGCAGGCTCTTGCCGTTCGACTTGGTGTAGCCGTTGATGGCGGGGGAGGGGCCGATCCAGCCGATGTCGATGGACCCGGCGTTCAGCGCCTCGATCTCGGAGGGGCCGGCGTTGAAGGTCGACGGCTTGATCTTGGTGCCGCCGAGCTCTTTCTGGAGCAGGCCCTCCTGGACGCCGACCAGGGCGGTGGCGTGCGTGAGGTTGGGGAAATAGCCGATCTTCACCTCGTCGAGGCCGTCGATCTTCTTGGCGTTCGCCGCGACCTCGGTCTGCTTGTCGTCGTCAGCGGAATCGGCGCCGTAGCCGCAGGCGGTGAGCAGGAGAGGAAGCGCGGCTATGACGGCGATGGTGCGCAGGGCGGTGAGCGGTCTTGCGGCAGACACGGAGGTGTCCTCTCAGGGAATGGGCGATCAGGGAGGTACGAAAACGCGAGGCGTACTGATGTGGCGGCACGCGCCAGCACTCCACTCCTCGGCCTCGGCGGCACGCATGCCGTCGCGGGCTGAGAAGCGGAACGTGGGGGAGTGGCCGGCGGAGGCTGTTCGATCCGCCGGCGGAGGCGGAGCGGGCGGGGAGGCAGTCCTGGTTCGGACAGACTCAGGTTCTGCGCGTCAGACGGGCCGACAGATGGCGCTGGACGTACGGACAAGGTCGATGTGACGGCGCGAGGTCAGGAGGGGCAGCGACCCGCCTGTGCGGTCGAAAGTTCGCATGGCCACCCCCGCTTTTCCCTAGTTTTCCTACCCGGTTGCTAGGGATCGTGGCAGAAGGAGGCGCCTATCCCAAGGGGGTGTTCGCATGGTGGACAATGTCATCTCGCATCATGGGATCAACCGTGAGTGGCCCAGCGTGGCAGGGGTTCACTCAGGCGTCCGGGGCCGGTCAACGCGGCCACGTCGGCGGGAAGTTGGGCCGATGCGGGCGGCCGCCGGGGAGGGACACGTGCCCCTCCCCGGCGGCTGATGGGCTCAGGCCGCGGCAGGGGTGTAGTGGGAGGCTTCGTCGCCCTCGACGACGTGACTGAGGGTGCCGTCGACACCGGCCGGGACGTCTCCCGCGACGGTCACCCGGTGCAGCAGGCGCGGCAGGTCGCCGTAGTCGTCGGGGGCGTAGTGCTGGGTGATGCGGTTGTCGAACAGGACGAGGTCGCCCGGCGCCCAGACCACCCGCACGATGTTCTCCGGGCGGGTGACGTACGACTGGAAGATGCGCAGCAGGTCGCGGGATTCGGAGGGGCCGAGGCCGTCGATGCTCCGGGCGAAGCCGCCGATGAACAGTCCGCGCTCCCCGGTCTCGGGGTGGACGCGGACGACCGGGTGCGCGGTGCGGTACTTGCGGGAGACGAACCGCCTGCGGTGTTCGGCCGCCTTCTCGTTCTTGGGGGCCGCGTAGTCGTAGTCGTTGCTGTGGACCGCCCAGAGCTTGTCCGCCAGCTCGCGCAGTGGTTCGGGCAGGTCCCGGTAGGCGGCGGCCGAGTTGGCGATGAGGGTGTTGCCGCCGTAGGGCGGGATCACGATGCTGCGCAGCGTGGACGCCTTCGGAGGCGTACGGACGAAGGTGACGTCCGTGTGCCATTGGTTGGCGCGGATGCCCTCGTCGCCGTCGACGGGCAGGACGTTGGGCTGGCCGTCGACGGAGGGGACGGTGGGGTGCGCGGTGGTGAGGTCGCCGAAGAGGGAGGCGAAGCGGAGCTGGCCCGCGTCGTCGAGGTGCTGGTCGCGGAAGACGAGCGCCTTGTGTTCCAGGAGCGCGGAGTTGATCTCGGTGACGACGCCGGGGTCGAGGTCGGTGGACAGGTCCACGCCGAGGATCTCGGCGCCGATACGGCCGCCGATCCGGCGGATGTCGAAGCCGGTGCTGGTGGTCATGTGCGGGTGTTCCTTTCAGGAGGTGATCAGCGGGGATGTGATCAGTCGGGAGGTCGTCAGGAGGTGATGGGCGGGGAGGTTCCCTTGGACCCCGGTGGTCCGAGGGGAGGGCCGACGGCCCGTAGCGCGCCGGGGGTGCGGCCTTGTCCCCAGCCGATGTGGCGGCGGTAGCTGCCGAGCAGGCCGGTACGGTCCAAGTCCTCCTCGTCCGGGGCGGTGGAGTCGTCGGGCAGCGGACGGGTCAGGGGTGCGACGTACAGTGCGTCGGCCGGGCAGTTCGCCTCGCACTGGAAGCAGGTCTGGCAGTCGTCGCGGCGGGCGAGCACGGGGATGCCGTCCTCGCCGCGGTCGAAGACGTTGGTCGGGCAGACCTTGATGCACTTGTCGCAGGTGATGCAGCGTTCCGCCGAGACCAGTTCGATCACGAGGCCACCTCCAGTGACGCGGCCGGTGCCGTCGGTGCGGTCGGTGCGGACGTCAGGGGCTCGGTGCGGGTCCACACCCGGTCGAGACCACCGGTGACGATGCGGTGGTGCTGCTCGGGGTCCTGTGCCGGGAAGTCGAGCCGTTTGGCCATGCCGCGGGTCTCGGTGCGTGCCAGCGCCGAGGCGTACATCCACCGGGCATGCGCCGCCATCGCCGCCGCCTGCCTGGCCCGTACGGCGTCGTGGCCCTCGGCGTGCAGCGAGGCGCGAGTCTCCTCCCAGACGTCGTCGAGCACCTCCAGTGAGGCGGTGAGCCGGTCACCGTGGCGCAGATAGTTCTTTTCGTACGGCAGCACTTCGCCCTGGACCGCGGTGATGACGTCCCGGAAGCCGTCGGCGGAGCCCGGGGCGCCGGTCGGCCGGAGCCCGGCGCCCCCTGCGGCCACCAGGCGCCTCGTACCGGCGCGGATGCCGAGTGAGCGGGCGTGGCGGGCCGCCCCCCGGCCGGCCCAGGTGCCGGAGGAGATGGCCCAGGCGGCGTTGTGGCTGCCGCCGCCGGTGAAGCCACCGCAGATCAGCTCACGGGTGGCCGCGTCACCGGCTGCGTAAAGCCCGGGGACGGTGGTGGAGCAGTCGTCGCCGGTGATGCGGATGCCGCCGGTGCCGCGCACGGTGCCTTCGGCGAGGAGCGTGACGGCGAAGAGCTGGGTGAAGGGGTCGATGCCGAGCCGGTCGAAGGTGAGGAAGAAGTTGGGCTGGGCCAGCCGCATGGCCTGCCGGGCCGCCGCGTCCGCCCGGTCGAGGCGGCAGTACACCTTCTCGTCGAGCAGCGTACGAGCGATGACGGACCGTCCGCCCTGGCTGGCCGCACCCTCCAGGACCGTGCCGTCCTCGCGGTAGAAGGTTGCGAAGGAGTAGAACGCGGTCTTGGTGACGGAGGTGCCCTCGGGCGCGATGCCGTACGCGTTCGAGAACTCCATCCCGGACAGCTCCGCGCCTGCCTCGGCGGCGAACAGCGCACCGTCGCCGGTGTTGACGTTGCACCCCAGCGCGCCGCTGAGGAACGCGCAGCCGCCGGTGGCCAGGACGACCGCCCCGGCGCGTACCCGGTACGGCTGCCCGGCCTGGCGCCGATGACCCCGGGCCCCCGCGACCGCCCCGGACGGGTCGGTGAGCAGCTCGGTGACCGGGCTGTGGTCGAGGATGCGTGCTCCGGCCCGCTGGACGCGGATGCGCATCCTGCGCATGTACTCCGGTCCCTGCAGCCCGTTCCTGAGCTGCTTTCCGTCCGGCCCTGTGGGGAAGGGGTAGCGTCCGGCCGCTGCCAGCTCGTTCATGCCCGCGTACGTCTGGTCCAGCACCCGCGTCATCCAGCGCCGGTCGGCCAGATATCCGCCCAGGGCCTCCCTGCTCGCCATGGCCGCCTCGCGCGCGGCGGGCTCTGGGGGGACGTACCAGACGCCGGTTCCGGCGGAGGCGGTGGCGCCGCTGGTGCCGCAGTAGCCCTTGTCGGCGAGGACGACGTCCGCTCCGTCCTGGGCCGCCTTGAGCGCCGCCCATGCGGCTGCGGGGCCGCCGCCGACCACCAGGACGTCCGTGGTGAGGTCCAGCCCGGTCATGCGGGCCGCCCTCCTGCCGTGGCTGCCGCGGCCAGGCGGTTGGCGGGGCGGGCCAGGCCGTAGTGCTCGCGCAGGGTGCGGCCGGTGTACTCGGTGCGGAAGAGGCCTCGCTGCTGCAGGATCGGGACGACGTGGTCGACGAAGTCCTCCAGGCCGCCCGGCAGATGGGGCGGCATGATGTTGAAACCGTCGGCGGCGCCCTGGGTGAACCACTCCTCGAGCTGGTCGGCTATTTGTTCCGGTGTGCCGGCGAACACCCGGTGACCGCGGCCGGCACCGAGGCGGGCGATGAGCTCGCGCAGGGTGAGGCCGTCCCGGCGGGCGAGTTCGGCGACGAGCGTGAAGCGGCTCTTGTTGCCGTTGATGTCCCGCTCCTCGGGGAGTTCGGGCAGCGGCCCGTCCAGCGGCAGCCCGGTCAGGTCGGTGCCGAGCATGCCGGACAACTGGGTGAGCCCGTACTCGGGGACCTGAAGATCCGTCAGTTCCTGTTCCAGCGCGCGGGCCTCGGCCTCGGTCGAGCCGATGACGGGTGCTATGCCGGGAAGCACCAGCAACTGGTCCTCGGCACGGCCGTAGCGAGTCAGCCGTGACTTGAGGTCCTTGTAGAAGGCCTGGCCGTCGGCGAGGGTCTGCTGGGCGGTGAAGACGGCCTCGGCGTACTGGGCGGCGAACTCCTTGCCGTCCTCCGACGAACCGGCCTGCACCAGCAGCGGGTAGCCCTGCGGGGTGCGCGGCACGTTCAGCGGGCCCTGCACTCCGAAGTACGTTCCTCGATGGTTGATCTCCCGCACCTTGTCGGTGTCGGCGTAGACGCCCCGTTCCCGGTCGAGCAGGATCGCGTCGTCCTCCCAGCTGTCCCACAGCTTGGTCGCGACATCGACGAACTCCCGTGCCCGCTCGTAGCGCAGCCCGTGCTCCAGGTGCTCGTCCTGACCGAAGTTGCGGGCCTCGTTCACGGTGCCGGAGGTGACGATGTTCCAGCCGGCCCGGCCGCCGCTGATGTGGTCCAGGGAGGCGAACTTGCGGGCGGTGTGGAAGGGCTCGTTGAAGGTGGTGGAGACGGTGGCGATCAGGCCGACGTGCTCGGTGACCGCCGCCAGGGCGGACAGCAGGGTGAGCGGCTCGAAGCCGCCGAGCGCGTTGTGCCGGACCTTGCCCCACAGGGCGAGCCCGTCGGCGAGGAAGACCGAGTCGAGCAGGCCGCGTTCGGCGGTCCGCGCGAGGTGCTGGAAGTAGCGCAGGTCGTTGACGCGTTCGGGCTCGGTACGGGGGTGGCGCCAGGCGGCGTCGTGGTGGCCGGCGTTCATCAGGAAGGCGTTGAGATGCAGCCGACGGGGGCTGGTCGCGGTCATGGGGTTCCTCGGATCGGGGGCGGTGAGACGCAAAGGGACGAGAGGGTGGCCGGGTCAGCCGTCGGCCGGTACGCGCCAGGAGCTGAGCCGCCGCTCCACGGTGACCAGGAGCTGGTTGAAGGCCACGCCGATGGCGGAGATCGTGATGATGCCCGCGTACATCTGCGGGATCGCGAAGTTGTACTGCGAGGCGTTGATCAGATAGCCGAGTCCCGCCTTGGCGCCGATCATCTCGGCGGCGACCAGCACCAGGATGGACACCGCTCCGGCCAGTCGGATGCCGGTGAACATCACCGGTACCGAGGCCGGCAGGATGACCTTCTGGAACAGCCGGGGCGCGGAGAGGTTCATCGACTTCGCCAGCTTCAGCAGGGTCGGGTCGACGTTGCGGACCGCGCTGATGGTGTTGAGCAGGATCGGCCAGGTGCACGCGTACACCACGATGGAGATCTTCGAGGTCTCGCCGATGCCCAGCAGCAGTACGAACACCGGCAGCAGGGCCAGCGCCGCGGTGTTGCGGAACACCTCGAGCAGCGGTCCGAGGAGGTCGGCGACCGGCCGGTACCAGCCGATCAGCAGGCCGAGCGGCACGGCGACGGCCACGGCGAGACCGAACCCACTGAAGGAACGCGTCAGGCTGGCACGCGCATTGTCGGCGAGCTGACCGTCGGCGGCCAGCCCCCACCAGGCGTCGGCGACCTCGCTGAACGGCGGCAGGAAGGTCCGGTCGACCAGGCCGAGTCGCGGTGCGGTCTCCCACAGCAGGAGCAGAGCCACGATCGCAACGGACTTGGTCGCCCCCCTGACCAGCAGGTACGGCAGGCGGCGGACCGCATGGCGCAACCGGGCCGCCGTGGAGCGGGCCTGGTGCACGCCGGCCGGCGATGCGTCATGTGGCGCCGGCACAGCGGACACTGTGGACGTAGCGGGGGAAACGGCCGGGACGGGCTCGGCGGCGCTCACCACGCCCGGCGCCCTGGTCTTCTCGGTGGCCGTGCCGGTTGTGGGGCTCATACGGAAGCCTCCTCCTTCTCCAACTGCTGGGCCCTGGCCACCTCGTCGTGCAGCAGCGACCAGATCTCGTGCCGGTGTCGCGCGAACTCGGGACTGGAGCGGAGGTCGTCCGTCGCCGTACGCGAGTCGAAGGCGACCGGCACGATCTGCTTGATGCGACCCGGCCGGGACGTCATGACGGCGACGCGCTGTCCCAGGTAGACGGCCTCGTCGATGCCGTGCGTGATGAAGACGACGGTCTTCCCGGTGCGCTGCCAGATGCGCAGCAACTCGTCCTGCAGCGACTCCCGGGTCTGGGCGTCCAACGCGGCGAACGGCTCGTCCATCAGGAGCACATCGGGGTCGTAGGCGAGGCTGCGGGCGAGCGCCACCCGCTGCCGCATCCCGCCCGACAACTCGTGCGGATGGCGGTCCTCGAACCCGGTCAGCCCGACCAGATCCAGGAACTCCCTGGCTCGAGCGGCACGTTGACGTCGTGGGACGCCGGTGGCCTCCAGGCCGAACTCGACATTGCCCTGCGCCGTCCGCCACGGCAGCAGCGCGTACTGCTGGAACACGATGCCTCGGTCCAGGCCCGGGCCGGTGACGGGTGTGCCGTCCAGCAGGATCCGTCCGCCGGTGGGCTGGTTGAGGCCGCCGAGCAGATCCAGCAGCGTGGACTTTCCGCAGCCGCTGGGACCGACCAGGACGATGAACTCGCCGGCCGCTATCTCCAGATCGATGCCGTCGAGGGCGGTGAACCGGGTTGCCCGTCGGGCCCTCGTCCGGTCCTTGACGGTGAAGTCCTTCCGTACGTCCTCGAACACGATCTTGGGTGTAGTGGGTTCCGTGGTGGATTCCGGCATGGTTTCAGCTCCCGCTCTTCGTGGCGGAGGAGGACTTCTGGTTGCGGTTGAACTCATTGGTGTAGAGGTCCGACAGCGTGACCTGGTCCTTCTTGATGTCACCGCGGTCGGCCAGCCAGTCGATCCACAGCTGGAGTTCCTTGCCGGTGATCAGGCCCGCCTTCTCGGCGACGCCGTAGGAGCGCCAGTACTTCAGGGGTGCGGTGTCCTCGTTGCGGCGGCGCTTCTTCGCGATGTCCGTCATCCGGGCGATGACCTCTTCGTGCGGAGTGGAACGGGACCATTCGATGGCCCGCCCCACGGCGGTGACGAAGATCCGGGCCGTGTCGGGGTTCTGTTTCAGGAAGCGGTCCGTCATCACGAAGGTGCCGGCGCTGAACGCACCGAGCAGTTGGTAGTCCGTGAACAGCGGGCGGATGCCGCCGGCCGCCAGGGCCTTGTCGCGCAGGATGCCGCCGAGCACGGCTACGTCGATCTGCTTCTGACGCAGCGTCTGTTCGGTGTTGACCGGAGGCACCACGAGGGGCTCGACCTTGCCGATGTCCGCCCGGGACAGACCGCCTCGCTGCAGGTAGATGTCGAGCATGGCCTCGGAGTGGGCTCCGAGGGTGTTCATCCCGACCTTCTTGCCGAGCAGGTCCCGGGCCGAGCGGATGGGGCTGTCTTTGAGGACGTAGTAGCCGCTGTAGGCGTCCTTGTCGGACCCGTAGTAGCTGATGACGGCCTTGATGGGGGCGTTGTTCGCGGCCAGTTTGACGACCGCGCCGTTGAACGCGCCGCCGAAGTCGACCTGGCCCGTGGCCGCGGACTGGATGTCCTGCGGCCCGCTGATCGTGTTGCCGACCCACTTCAGCTTCACGTCCTCCAGATAGCCGAGATCCTCGGCCAACTCCGGCAAGGTCACCTGACCTGCCCAGCCCTGGTACCGGAGCGTCTTGGTCTGGCTCTTGCCCGAGGTGGCCCCGGCGGTCGTGCCGCAGCTCACGGCCACCGCAGAAAGACCGAGCAGGGAGAGGAACTGGCGTCGGGTCGATGCCGTAGTGGCCATGGAAAGGTCCTGTTCACATGAATGGGGACTGAGGTGGAATCGATGGCATGAAGAAGCCATAGCCGAGAGAGGTGATCGGTAATTGGGCACAAGCAAGGCGGATACCGAAAGGGGCATGATGCCCATCAGGAATGCCTGCTGAAAATCAGTCGTCTACACCGACAACAGTCGTGGTGGCCGACTGCGAAATTGGAGCGGGAGAGCAGCGCCGGTCAGCGCGTTCAGCGGCCGACGGCACAGATGGCGCTGGCCTGACGTCGCAGATCGACGTGCAGGCGCGCGGCGAGGTTCTCGGACTTGCTCACAGTCAAGACAGTTGCAGCGAAATCCAGCCAAGTCAATGTCGCTGCGTGAGCGTCTCATATTCTCAACCGCCCGACATGTGAGTGAAGTACAGCGTTCACAATTGTCTGGATGCCGGGTTGCGTGGCGAATGCCGATCATGTCGAGTTCGCCGGGAAAAGCCGAGCGGCAGCGCAAGCAAGGTCAGACAGGCAGGACGAACGGAGGGTGCGCGCCGTTGAGGAAATAGTCCCCGACATCGCGGAGCCGGTGAGCGACGGGCTCGTACAGTGTGTGGGTCCGGGCATTGCGCCAGAAGCGGTCGAAGCCCAGCCGTGAGGACGCGGAGCGGGCGCCGATGATGTCGAGGGCGCGGGAGGTCGACTCCTGCACGGCCCTGGAGGCGGCGGCTTCGGCCATGGCCACGAGGACCGAGATCTCCGCGTACTCGTCGTAGGTGAGGTCTGCACCGCGTGCCAGTCCGCCGTGCACGGCTGCCAGTGCTTGATCGGCGAGCGCGGATGCTGAGCGGGTGAGAAGTGTGAGTTCTCCATAGATGCTCAGCACATGGGGGTCCTGGGGAGAGCCGACTGGCCAGGCGGGGTGCCAGGGTGAGTGGCCGGCCCTGCTGTATTCCCGGGCTTCGGCGAGTACTCCCTCGGCCATGCCGAGACAGAGTTGGACGGAGAGAAGGCGTCCGACCGGCGATGCCATAGCAGCCAGGGGTGACAGGACGTCCTCGTCCGCGGACAGGGAACCGAGTACGTCGTCGGCGGAGACCCGGACGGCGTCGAACTCCACGCTGCCGCCGGCCGCGAGCCGCTGGCCGAAAGTGTCGGTGTCGCTGTCGATCACGACGCCGTGACGGGCGGGATCCACAGTGATGGCGAGTGGTTCGCCGGTGTCGGCCCGTACGGCCCGCACGGCGAGGCGGTCGGCGACCAGGACCCCGGTGGCGTAGGTCTGCCGGCCGTCCAGCACAAAGCCCCCGGCAGTCCTGGCCAGCGTCAGAGGCAGTTCCTGATGGGCAAAGCCGCCGCCCCAGCACCACTGCTCCGCCGAGGACTGCTGCTCGACGTGAGCAGCGAGGGAGGGCTCGGTGAAGAACCGGGCGCTCCACGACAGGAAGTAGTGACAGCCGAGCAGTTGACCGATCGCACCGTCGGCCGCGGCGACCTCCCGGACGACGGCGTAGGCCGCGGGCCAGTCCGATCCGCCTCCCCCGAACTCGGCCGGTATGAGGAGCGTCAGCAATCCCGATTCACGCAGCCGGGACACCTCGTCGAACGGGGCCTTGCCCGCCTGCTCCCTGGCCACCGCGTCCGTGGCCAGGTCGTCCGCCGTCTCACGGGCCACGCGCAGCCAGTGCGCACGGCCGGGCCCGGTCCGGTCGGATTCCGAGGCGGGGCCGGACGGCGCAGTGGCAACGCCCATGGCGGTGGTCTCCTCAAGGTCGGCGGCAAGGTGCGGAGTTGGGGCTCTGCTGCTGGTCGGGCACGTACTTGTAGCCCATGCGCCGTACGGTGATGATCCGGTGCCGGTGAGCCTTGCCCAGCTTGCGGCGCAGCCGCGCGATGTGGACATCCACGGTGCGGCCGTCGCCGATGTGGCCGTAGCCCCAGATGGCGGCCATCAACTGCTCTCGCGAATGCACCTGGTGGGGATGCTGTACGAGATGGGCCAGCAGCCCGAACTCCAGGTAGGTCAGGTCGAGTTCGTGTCCGTCCACTTCTGCGACATGTCGCGCGGAATCGGTTCGGATCGCACCGCCTCCTGTCTGCTGCACGGGAGGCGAGTCCGTGTAGGCGACCCGTCGGATCTCCGGCCGCGTCACGTCCTCGGCGAAGAGCCGGGCGGGATCGGTGCCCTCGGGGACGAGGATGAGATAGCCGACGAGGGGAGCGGAACCGTTTCCCCCGTCGCTGTCCTGTGTGGTGTCGTCCACGAGGCGGAGATGGCGCATGTCGGGAAGCAGCGAGTCCGGTGGAGTGGCCTGGGGCGGAACTGCCGTGGTCATGGCGGTCGTCCTTCAGAAGTACGTCGGCGCGGTGGGTGGTGGCGCCTGATCACCTGGGATGGGGGAGAAGGAGCGGATGCGGCACACGCGCAAGATGCGGGCCGCGTGTCTTACACGCGACAGCAGGCGGCGCTGACGACGTGACCAAAGTCGACATGCCGACGACTGACGAGTCGTTGCTGCGTGTGGGACATGTGCATCATCCTGCGCGCCCGCCGGACGGGGCGTCAATACTTCCCTAGTAAATCGATAGGAAATGTAGGCTACGCAACACCGCGGGTGGTCTCACCGGTCACCCCCGACCGTCGGGCGGGCGTCGGGCGCGGTCGCCCTGTTCAGCAGGGCGCGAAGCGCGGCCAGACGGATCCTGAGCCTCTGCGGAGGCGTGGGCGGCAGTGCGCGGGCGGAGCCACGCGCGTAGTGGCGCTCGACGTAGAACTGCCCCGCGCTGAGCACAGTGGTGACGGCGATGTACCAGAGGGTGGCCACCATCAGCAGCGGGATGACCTGGTAGGTCTGGTTGTAGACCAACTGCACCGAGTACAGCAGGTCGTGCACCGCCAGCACGCTGACGATGCTGGTGCCCTTCAGCGTGCCGATCAACATGTTCCCGGCGGTCGGCACGATGGAGCGCATCGCCTGCGGAATCACGATCCGGCGCAGGGTGCGCCGCCGGCCGATGCCGAGAGCCTGGGCGGCCTCCGTCTGGCCGGAGTCGACGGAAAGGATGCCGCCGCGCACCACCTCGGCGGCGTACGCGGCTTCGTGCAGGGTCAGTCCGATGACGGCCGTGAGCGTGGGCCCGAGCAGGTTGACCGTCTTGACGGTGACGAACTGCGGGCCGAACGGGATGCCGAGGCCGAGCGTCGGGTAGAGGGCGCCGATGTTGAACCAGAACAGGAGCTGCACCAGCAGCGGGGTGGACCGGAAGATCCACACATAGCCCCAACTCAGCGTGCGCAACACAGGGTTGGCGGACAGCCGCATCACGGCCAGGGGGATGCCGAGCAGAAAGCCGAGCACCATCACCACGCCGGTCAGCCACAGGGTGAGCAGCAGCCCGTCGAGTACGGCGGCGGTGGTGAAGTACCGGCCCACCACGGCCCATTGGAAGGCGTCGTTGCGGACCACGGAGTTGACGGCCGTAGCGAAGACCAACAGTGCCGCGGCGGCTGTCAGCCAGCGGCCGATGTGCCGGCGCGCCACGATTCGCGGCAGATCGTCGGGGGTGCCGGGGTTCCGCCGCTTGTCGGCGGGGACGGCGCCGGGAGCGGTGACGTCGGAAGGCAGAGGCATGACCATCGGGAGGCTCTCCGGGAGAGGGAGTTGCGGGCGTCGGTGACCATCCGGTGGCACACGTGGGCAAGCACTGCGCAGGTTGTGAGCAGGTTCACGCAGGTACGGTGCGGCCGGGGTCCGGCGTCATCACGCTCGCCGCGTCCCTCAACGCGGCCGGAGAGGCTGCCGCACACGGCGGGAGCCGATCCGCCATCGATCTTTGGGGCCGCAGCAGGGATCTGTCAACAAGGAGTTGGAGTCGGTCAAGGCCGGTCCGGCATACGAGCGCTGGTTGACGAAGAGCGAGATGTACTGCTCAATTAGTCGCATGAATGCCCATCAGCGCTTGGTCTCGCGTGACCACATCGACTTCGGTCGAGTGTGGTCCGCAGCGTGTTGCGCCTGACGCGGCAGCGGGCCGTCTGACCGGCCTCTCCCTCCCTCGGTAACCCCGTCGCGGGCCGAGTTCTCCCTTCGTATCACCGTTGCGCGCGGGCGCTGACCCGCGTACGGACACGGTCCCTGCGAGCCCTGGTGCGCGCTGCCGCCACCCCGATTACCCGACACCCCGGTGTCGTCACGCTCCCGCCAGTCAGCCATTCCCTGACGTGTAGTCACATTCTGCGCCGCAAAGGGCTGTTCCGTCCTGCCCGCGTGCGCCCTCAGGCCCCCTAGCCCGTACGAAAGGCATTCCCATGCCCGTGGAGTTCCTTGGCATCGCCGCGACCAACAACGGCTCCGAAACCACCCCGCGCTCCGGCGCCGCCTTCGGCAAGGAGTACACACTCCGGCTCGCCCGGGCGCACGAGGACCACGGCTGGGACAGGGTGCTGTTCGCCTACGGCTCCGGATCGCCCGACCCCGCACCGGCCGCCGCGTACATCGCGAGCAGGCTGGACCGCCTCCAGATCCTGCTGGCCCACCGGCCCAACGTCTCGTACCCGACCTACGCCGCCAAGACCTTCGCCACCCTCGACCAGATCAGCGAGGGCCGCCTGACCGTGCACTTCATCACCGGCGGCAACGACCACGAACAGGGCCGCGAGGGCGACACCCTCACCAAGGACGAGCGTTACGCCCGCACCCGTGAGTACATCCGCATCGTCAAGAAGATCTGGACCACCCACGAGCCCTTCGACCACGAGGGCGAGCACTACCGCTTCCACGACTTCGTCAGCGATGTCTTCCCGGTCCAACAGCCCCGCCCGAACGTGTCGTTCGGCGGCTCGTCGCCCGCCGCGTACGCCGCCGGGGGCGCCGAGGCCGACATCTATTGCCTGTGGGGCGAGCCCCTGGCGAAGACCGCCGAGCAGATCGAGCACGTGAAGGCCGCCGCGAAGGCTGCGGGCCGCACCGATGTGCCGCGTATCCAGGTGGCGTTCCGCCCGATCATCGCCCCGACCGAGGAACTGGCCTGGGAAAAGGCGCACCGCACGGTCGGCGCGATCAAGGCCCGCAAGGAGAAGGGCGAGGCGATCACCAAGCGGCACAACGGGAATGCCCAGCCACAGAACACGGGGGCCCAGCGGCTGATCGCCATCGCCGAGGCGGGGGAGCGTTACGACCGCGCCCTGTGGACCCCGACCGCCGCCGCAACCGGTGGCGCGGGAAACTCCAACGCCCTCGTCGGCACCCCGGAGACGGTCGCCCGGGCGCTCCTCGACTACTACGACCTCGGCGTCGACATCCTCTCGGCCCGCGGCTACGACCTGCTGGGCGACGCGACCGACTTCGGCCGGTACGTGATCCCGATCGTCCGCGAGGAGGTCGCCAAGCGGGACGCCGAGCGGGCGGCCCGGGGCACGCAGACGCTCGCGGCGGTGAACGGATGACCTCTGTCGCGCAACCACCGCCGCCCTCCAGTGAGCTGACGGTCATTCACGTGACGGTGGCCGACCCACGCGTGGAGCCGCTGCTGCGCGAACTCGGCAACGAGTACTCGGCCCGGTACGGCAAGGACGCCCACGCCGAAATGGCCCGTTACCCCGATGAGGAGTTCACCGCTCCGTACGGCGGCGTACTGCTCCTGCTCCTCGAACGTGGCCGACCGGTCGCGGGCGGCGCTTTCCGCCGGTACGACGAGACCACGGCCGAGCTGAAGAGGATCTGGACACATTCCGCCCACCGCCGACGCGGCCTCGCCCGCCGCGTCGTCGCCGAGCTGGAGCGCGAAGCGAGCGCCCGCGGCTACCGGCGGATCTACCTGACGACCGGGCCGCGCCAGCCGGAGGCGCGTGGCCTGTACCTGGTCACCGGCTACACGCCGCTGTTCGACACGGAGGCCGACCCGGAAACCATCGGCCCGCTGCCCTTCGAGAAGCACCTGCCGGCCGAAGCATGCACCGCACGTACGCGAAAGGCAGCCGACCAGTGAACCTTCGCACGATCAGAACCCGCCTGCGCATCACCACCGCCCTCGCGCTGCTGCCCGTACTGGCGCTGACCGCCTGTGGCTCCGGCGGCACTTCCGGCACCGCACCGGCAGGCGCTCAGGCATCCCCCGCACCGAGCGACGACCCGGTCGCCGCCGTGCGCAAGGTGGACTCCGTCGCCGCTCTGCTGCCCGCCGGCGTACGCAAGTCGGGCACGCTGCGGGTCGGCAGCTCGGTCGGGTTCCCGCCGGGGGCGTACTACCCGAACGGGTCGGACAAGCCGCCCGCGGGCCAGGACATCGACCTCGCCAACGCCGTGGCCAAGGTCCTCGGTGTGAAGCTGAACCGGCAGGACGCCTCGTTCGAGACGATCCTGCCCGCCCTCGGCAGCGGCAAGTACGACTTCGGTACGGGGAACTTCGGCGTCACCGCCGAGCGGCTGAAGACCGTCGACTTCGCCACCTACATCAACGACGGCCAGGGCTTCGCGGTGAAGACGGGCAGCACCGTGCTCAAGACGAAGGTCACCGACCTGACCCAGTTGTGCGGCCTGACCGTCGGCACCGGCGCCGGAACCACCTTCGAGGCGACCCTCGACGCTCAGAAGGGGGTGTGCGCGAAGGCGGGCAAGAAGCCGTACGACGTGAAGGTCTACTCGGAGAACGGGGCGACGTTCACCGCCCTCCAGCAGGGCCGCATCGACGTGGTCATGTCGACCATCAACGGCCTGCGCTACCAGGCGGCGCAATCCGCGTCGCAGACCACCTTCCTCGGTGAGTACCACCGCCTCGACGTCGGCTTCGCCTTCAAGAAGGGCTCCCCGCTCACCAAGGCGTTCCAGGCCGCCGTCAACGAGCTGATCAAGGACGGCACGTACGCCCGGATCCTCAAGAAGTGGGGCACCTCCGCCTCCGCGATCGAGACGTCGCAGATCAACCCGCCCGAGCACACTGAGAGTTGAGCAGGAACACCACGATGGGACTCACCACCGATTCCACCTCCGCGCCACCCGGCGCGGACGCCCCGGGCACCGGCTCCCAAGCCCCGCCCGCCCCCGACGACCCGGCCTCGCTCAAGATCGTCCCTGCCCGCCACTACGCCCGGTGGGTGGCGGCAGTCGCCGTGATCGTGCTGGTCGCCCAGTTCGTGCACGGGCTCGCCACCAACCCCGTGTGGGAGTGGAACGTCTTCTTCGACTACGTCTTCTCGGAGACGATCGTCCAGGCAGTGTGGGTGACCCTCCAGCTCACCGCCTACGCCACGGTGCTGGGCTTCCTCCTGGGGACCGTCCTGGCCTTCATGCGGCTGTCACGCAGCCCCGTGCTGCAGACCGTCGCCTGGACCTACATCTGGATCTTCCGGTCGATCCCGATGATCGTCCAGCTGGTGTTCTGGTTCAACCTGAGCGCGTTGTACGAGTCGTTGGGCGTCGGCATCCCCTTCGGCCCGGTGTTCTGGTCCGTCGACAGCAACAGCCTCATCGGCACCATCGGCGCCGCCATCATCGGGCTGACGCTGCACCAGGCCGCGTACGCCGCCGAGATCGTCCGCGGCGGAGTCATCGCCGTCGACCACGGACAGCTGGAGGCCGCCGCGGCGCTGGGCATTCCCCGGCTGCGGCAGATCCGCCGGATCGTGCTGCCACAGGCCATGCGCGCCATCCTGCCCACGGCCGGCAACGAGATCATCGGTCTGCTCAAGGGCACCTCGGTGGTCTACGTCATGGCGATCGGCGAGCTCTTCTACCAGGTGCAGGTCATCTACGGCCGCAACGGCCGGGTGATCCCGCTGCTGCTGGTCGCCACCGCCTGGTACGTCGTCCTCACCTCCCTGCTGTCGATCGCGCAGTACTACGTGGAGCGGCGCTACGCCCGAGGCGCCAACCGCACCCCGCCGCCCACCCCGCTCCAGCGCGCCCGGCGCTTCGTCCGCAACGTGCGCGCCGCGGCGGCGCAGCGCAACCAGCCCGTCGTACCCCTGAAGCCCTTGGGAGACAGCCGATGAGCGACGTGACGGTGGCCGTCAAGGACACGAAGCCGACGGTCGACGGCGTGATGGTGGATGTCCACGGAGTTCACAAGAGTTTCGGCCCGCTGGAGGTGCTGCGCGGCGTCGACCTCCGAGTCCGCGCCGGCGAGGTCACTGTGATCCTCGGCCCGTCCGGCTCCGGAAAGTCCACTCTGCTGCGGACCATCAACCACCTGGAGAAGGTCAACCGCGGCTGGATCAGCATCGACGGCGAGCTCATCGGCTACCGCCGCTCCGGCGGCAAGCTGCACGAGCTGAAGGAGAAGGAGGTTCTGAAGCAGCGCACCCACATCGGGTTCGTCTTCCAGAACTTCAACCTCTTCCCGCACCTGACCGTGCTGGAGAACCTCGTCGAGGCACCCGTCTCCGCGCTGCGCCGCCCCCGCAAGGAGGCGGAGGAAACCGCTCGTCGGCTGCTTGACCGGGTCGGGCTCGCCGACAAGACCGACGCCTATCCACGGCAGTTGTCCGGAGGCCAGCAGCAGCGCGTCGCCATCGCCCGCGCACTCGCCCTCGAACCCAAGGTGCTGCTCTTCGACGAGCCCACCTCGGCGCTCGACCCGGAACTGGTCGGTGAAGTCCTCGATGTCATCAAGGACTTGGCCCGTACCGGCACCACCATGATCGTCGTGAGTCACGAGATCGGCTTCGCCCGCGAGGTCGCCGACACCGTGGTGTTCATGGACGGCGGGGTCGTCGTGGAACAGGGGTCGCCGTCGGCCGTCCTGGACGCCCCGCAGCACGAGCGCACCCGCGCGTTCCTCTCCAAGGTCCTCTGACCGACTCCCCTGATTCTGAACCCTGTTCCAGCACGCAAGGAGAACGACCACCATGTCCGTCCGCGTCTCTCGCCGCACCGCCGCAGCCTCGTTCGGGCTCGCCGCAGCACTCGTCCTCGCCGCCTGCGCCAACCCCGACGAAGGCGGTACGACCGACGTTGCGGCGTCCGGGGACGGCAAGACCATCACGAAGATCAACACCAGCCCGGACCAGAAGCGCATCACCACCGGCAAGGTCGACTCCATAGCCGCCGAGGTGCCCAAGGAGATCCGCGAGAGGGGCACCTTGAAGCTCGTCGGCTCGGCCGGCAGCCAGGCGCCGCTGGGCTTCTACGCCACCGACAACAAGACTCGTATCGGAGTCGAGATCGACCTCGCGTACCTGGTCTCCAACGTGCTCGGGCTGAAGCCGGAATACACCCCGGTCTCCTGGGAGAACATCTTCGTCGGCCTCGACAGCGCCAAGTACGACGCCGGCCTCAGCAACATCACCGTCACCGAGGAGCGCAAGGAGAAGTACGACTTCGCCACCTACCGCGAGGACAACCTGGCTTTCGAGGCGAAGAAGGACAGCGGTCTGAAGGTCACCGGGCCGAAGGACGTGGCGGGCCAGACCGTCGCCGTGGGCAGCGGCACCAACCAGGAGAAGCTGCTCATCGAGTGGAGCAAGGAGAACGAGAAGGCCGGCCGCAAACCGGTGGACATCAAGTACTACCAGAACGACAGCGACACGTACCTTGCTCTCCAGTCCGGCCGTATCGACCTCTACCTCGGCCCCAACCCGACCGCCGCCTACCACGCAGCCACCACTGGGAAGACGGAGGTCGTCGGCACCTACTCCGGCGCCGGCTCCACCCTCCAGGGCCTCATCGCGGCCACCACCAAGAAGGACAGCGGCCTGGTCAAGCCGCTAGCCGCCGCGATCGACGAAATCATCGACAACGGCATGTACGCCAAGGTGCTGAAGCGCTGGGGCCTGTCCGACGAGGCCGTGACCAAGTCCGAGATCAACCCGCCCGGCCTGCCCAAGACCAACAAGTAGCCGGACGGCCCGAACTGTCCCAGCCCTCTTGGTACTCCTGAAAGGTCTCCCCATGTCCACCGTCCTCTCCGTCTCAGGAAGCCCCTCCGCCACCTCCCGCACCGCACGGCTGCTGCGTCACCTGGACGACCGGCTCGTCGCGCAAGGGCACGAGGTGATCCCGCTGGACGTCCGTACCCTCCCCGCCGAGGCGCTGCTCGGAGCCGACTTCCGGCACCCGGCGATCGTCGAGGCCACGGCCCTGTTCGAGCGGGCGGACGGGTTGGTGATCGGTACTCCCGTCTACAAGGCCGCATACTCCGGGCTGCTGAAGTCGCTGCTCGACCTGCTCCCGCAGTACGCGCTGGTGGGCAAGACCGTTCTTCCCCTGGCCACCGGCGGTACCACCGCCCACGTTCTGGCCATCGATTACGCCCTGCGCCCCGTGCTGAGCTCCATGGGTGCCGCGCACATCGTCCCGGGCTGGTTCACACTCGACAAGGACATCGCGGTGGGCGACGACGGCACGCTGACCGTCGCGCCGGGCTCGGCCGAGGCCCTGGCGCAGGTCACGGATCAGTTCTCCGCCGCGCTGGGCGGCCGTACCACGTTGCTGGCGGCCACCGGATGAGCTCCGCGACCGTGTTCGGCGGCGACACCGAGGCCCTCGCCGGCGCCGCCGAACCGGTCGTGGACTTCCACAAGAACGCCGAACGATCCCGACGATCCTGATCGGAGACTCCACGTGTCCCTCACCTTCCACTGGTTCCTGCCCACCAACGGCGACAGCCGCCACGTCGTCGGTGGCGGCCACGGCACCCCGGCCACCGCCTTCGGACGGAACCGGCCGCCGACCGTCGCCTACCTGAGCCAGATCGCCCGCGCCGCCGAGGACCTTGGCTTCGTCGGCGCGCTCACCCCGACCGGCGCCTGGTGCGAGGACGCCTGGCTGACGACGGCGATGGTCAGCCAGCACACCGAACGCCTGAAGTTCCTGGTCGCCTTCCGGCCCGGCTTCGTCTCGCCCACGCTCGCCGCCCAGATGGCCTCCACCTTCCAGCGGCAGAGCGGCGGACGGCTCCTGCTCAACGTCGTCACCGGCGGCGAGAGCCACGAGCAGCGCGCCTACGGCGACTTCCTCGACAAGGATGCCCGCTACCGCCGTACCGGCGAATTCCTGCAGATCGTCCGGGAGTTGTGGCAGGGCAAGACCGTCGACCTGTCGGGCGAGCACCTACGGGTCGAGGACGCCACACTGGCCCGGTTGCCCGACCCGGTCCCCGAGGTGTACTTCGGTGGCTCCTCGCCCATCGCCGGCGAGGTCGCCGCACGCCATGCGGACGTCTACCTCACCTGGGGCGAGCCCCCTGCCGCCGTCGCCGAGAAGATCGCCTGGGTCCGGGCACTGGCAGAGAAGGAGGGCCGCAGCATCCGCTTCGGCATCCGCCTCCACGTCATCACCCGCGACACCGCCGAGCAGGCGTGGGCCGAGGCCCGGCGGCTGCTGGACGGCTTCGACGCGGAGACCGTAAGGGCCGTGCAAGCGGGTCTGGCCCGCAGCGCGTCCGAGGGACAGCGGCGCATGCTGGCCCTGCACGGCGGCAGCCGGGACGACCTGGAGATCCACCCCAACCTGTGGGCCGGGATCGGGCTGGTGCGGGGAGGCGCCGGCACGGCACTGGTCGGCAGCCACGACGAGGTCGCCGAGCGGATCGTCGAGTACCACCGACTCGGCATCGACGAGTTCGTGCTCTCCGGCTACCCGCACCTGGAAGAGGCGTACTGGTTCGGCGAGGGCGTGCTGCCCCGGCTGGCCGAGCAGGGCCTGTGGACCCACCCGGTCCGCCCGGAGGCGGGAAAGACGGCAAGGCCCTCTTGACGTGGCACGCAGACCGCCTGACACTCCAATCAGGTATCCCTAGTGGATTGGTAGGAAATGATGGAGTGTCCGGGGTCGCCCGCCGACCGTGCCGTACGCGCGGCTCGGCCGTCTCTCCTTCTGACCTCCCGCCGCCACATCGATCTCCTGCGTGTCTGCAGCGCGGCAAGCCCTCTCCCGACGCACCTCTGAGAACCAGAAGCCGGATCCGGACCCAGGGAGACACATGCCCGCCGCACCCTCGACCTCCGTCCCGTCCCTCCCCTCTCCGCCGTCGTTCCGGGGCAGGATCGGCTGTGACGCGAGCAGTGGCTACTACGCCGTGTCGCGCCGCTACCGCCTCCACCTCTCGCTGTCCTGCCCCCACTGTCTGCGGATCGCCATCACCCACAGCCTGCTCGGTCTGGAAGAGACCCTCCCGGTTGCACTGCTGCCGGCCGTGCCCGAAAGCCCCGACGGCGGACACTCTTCTCTGCGCCCGTTGTACGAGGCCAGCTCGCACCGGCATCCCGGACCGGCCACCGCACCCGTGCTGAGCGACGACTGGACAGGACGGATCGTCAGCACGCACACGCCGGACATCCTCCGGGACCTGGCCCGGCACTTCGGTGGCGACGGCTCCGACCGGCCCGCCCTCTACCCGCACGGCGAGGAGGAGGAGATCGAGGCCGTCGGACGCCTCTGCGAGTACCGCATCAACGAAGCCGCACAGCACGCCGGGCAGGCCGACGCCGACGTCACGGTGCGCCGGACCGCCCTCGGTTCCCTGCTCCGCGTGCTGGGCTCACTGGAGTGTCGGCTCGCCCACCAGGACTTCATCCTGGGCGACGAAATGACCGCCGCCGACGTGCAGTTGTGGGTGACCCTGGTGCAACTCGACACCGTTCACCGTCTGCACCTGGACGCCGCCGCGGTCCACGCCATCGCCGACCATCCGCACCTGTGGGCCTACGCCAGGCGACTGGCCGCCCACCCCGCCTTCGGCTCCCACCTCGACCTGGACGGCATCGCCCGCAGGCATCATGCGCACTGCCACGGGCTGGAGGCCGCGGGGGCGGCGGTGCAGATCCTGGACTGGTCCGTGCACAGCACAGGGCGCCGGCCCCTGGCCGGGTTCACCACGGTCGTCGGCAAGGCCGAGTGAGTCCGGCCCGGGTGTCAGGCCGGTCCGGGCCGGGATCATCGCGCGGTGCGAAGACCGTCGACGGCGTCGCGGAGGTCCGCGACGCAGGCGGCGACGTCGCGTCGTGCGGTGTCGATCACAAGGTGATCCCGGTGCCATGGTTCGTACTCCCGGTCGCGAATGTCGGTCCAGGTGGGCAGGGGCAGGCCGGAGATGTCCGGGGTGCGGCTGGTCGCCCGCCTCTCGTGCTCGACGGGATCCGAGCAGACGATCTCGATCTCGGCGGCGGGAACACCCGCCAGGTCGGCCACGTCGCGCCAGGCGTCGCGTGTGACCGCCAACGGGTTCACGGACTCGGCGATGACGGTCAGGCCCTGTCGCAGGTGGTCCTCCGCCAAGGCGTACCCGACCACGTAACCGACCGCGCCGAGCGGGTGCTGCCCGAGCCCCGACCGCACGATCGCCTGCTCGATGGTGTCGATCCGCACATGGACCGCGTCGAGTTGGCGGGCGAGAGCGCGGGCCAGTGTTGTCTTACCTGTGGCGGGCAGCCCGCCCATGACGATGAGCATGGTTCATGGTGCCGCAGGGGACTGATCGATCCCCACCGATCGGATCGGGCTGCACAAGGTTGCAACAGACCAGCAATACAGCGGCTGTTGACGAACGGTGCCCCATGCACGGAGCATCGGTTGGAAGGAATGCAACGAGTCGGCGGAGCCATCCGCGGAGAACAGAGGGGAGTCGCGATGCAGCGCCGTCGGCCGGTGTACGCGTACGACCCGGCCCTCGTTCCGCTCCGCGCCCCGCGCTGGGTCATGCGTCGTCACGTCGATCTGCGCCGCGTCAGCAGCGCCATCTGTCACGCCTGACCGCTCCGGCCGCCCGCACACCGCTTGCGGTCGACGCCGCGTTTCTCGGCCCCTTTTCGCGCGTCTTCGCGTGTTCCTGACCTCCTCTTGAATTCTTTCCAGCCTTCCCACGGCCGCGCATTCCCACAGCCGTACGCCCGGCCATGACACACGGGAGATCACCGCATGCCCGTCCTCGTCGAAAACACGCTCACCGTCCGCCCTGTCGCGGGCCGCATCGGCGCCGACATCTCCGGCGTCGACCTCTCCCGGCCTCTGTCGCCCGAGGAGGTACCGGACGGCCGCGAGTCCGAGCTGATATCCGGCAGGCCGTTCACGGCGGACCACCGGGTCGTGGTCAGCGCCTGATGTTCACAGTCACAGCCATGCGTACCGCACCACTCCAGGCGGCCACAGCGGCCGCGGCCGTGTCTCTGCTGCTGGCCGGCTGCCAGAACTCCGGGGCCGCTGCCGGAGGCACGGACACCGCCCCTATCAAGGCCAGGATTCCGAAGACCGTGTCAGCCGATACGTCCATCACCGTGGGAGCGCCCGATCTCAAGGTGGCACTGAAGCTGTCCGGGCAGCTCGACAAGCTGCCGTTCACCGTCAAATGGGCCAACCTCCAGGGCGGACCGCAGTGCTCCGAGGCGTTTCGCGCCGGCTCTCTCGATCTGTGCTCGGCCGCGGAGATCCCCTCCATCCACGCCCACTGGACCGGACTGGACACCAGGCTGGTGGCGGCCAGGTTCCGCAAGGCCCCGCTCGACCACCCCACCTACGAGCTCGGCATCGCGCCCGGCGCGAACATCGACACCCTCAAGGACCTGCGTGGCAAGAAGATCGCGTACAGCCCGGGACAGGCGCAGGGCGCCCTCGTCCTGCGCATCCTGGCCAAGGCCGGGCTCACCAAGGAGGACGTACAGCTGGTCGAACTGCCCAGTACCGGGGACGTCTATCCGACCGCGCTGAGCAGCCGTCAGGTGGACGCGGCGCCTATCGGTGACGTCAACATCAGGCGCTATCCGGCGAAGTACGGCAAGGACGGGGCCAGAACCATCCAGCACGGGCTGCGCGACGACCCCGAACATCTGTGGGCGCCGGCCGAGTCCGTGAAGGACCCGCAGAAGGCGGCCGCCATCAGAGAGCTGGTCGAGGTCTGGGCACGGGCGCAGATCTGGATCGACAAGCACCCGAAGGAATGGATCGAGGGCTACTACGTGAAGGACCAGGGCCTGACCCACGAAGACGGCGCGTATCTGGTCGAGCAGAGCGGTCATCCGGACATCCCGGCGGACTGGACGCCGGCCATCGGCCGCCAGCAGAAGACGGTCGACCTGCTGGCCAAGGAGACGGGCCAGGAGAAGTTCGACGCCTCGATCCTCTTCGACCGGCGGTACGAGTCGGTCGCGGCCCGTGCGATTGCGGCTGAGGCGCCGACAGAGCGGGAGCGCCCATGAGTACCGGACTCTCCAAAGAGAGGCTGGCACCGGCCAAGCCCGCTGACGCTGCCCCCGAGCCGTCGCCGGAGAGGGAGACTCCGGTGCCTGTGGCCCGGCTGCGCCCCCGTCGGCGGCTCGGTCCGGGCCGCCCCATCCCGTACGGCTGGGCTCTCGGCCCGTTGCTGCTGCTCGCCGTCTGGTCGGTTGGTTCGGCCGCCGGTCTCATCGATCCGCGGAACATATCCGAACCGTGGACGGTGGTCACCACGGCGAACGACCTCATCGCCCAAGGCAGGCTGCAGTCCAGCCTGTGGACATCGGCGCAGCGGGTCCTCATCGGGCTGCTGTCCGGCGTGGCGGCCGGGCTCGTCCTGGCCCTGGTCTCCGGCCTCAGCAGGCTCGGTGAAGCAGTGATCGACGGCCCGGTACAGATCAAGCGGGCCATTCCCTCGCTGGCACTGATCCCGCTGCTGATCCTGTGGTTCGGCATCGGCGAGTCCATGAAGATCATCACGATCGCGCTGGCGGTCCTCGTCCCCGTCTACATCCACACCCACAACGGGCTGCGCACCATCGACAGCCGGTATGTCGAACTGGCCGAGACCGTACGGCTGCGGCGGCGTGAGTTCCTGCGCCATGTGGTGATCCCCGGGGCGCTGCCCGGCTTCCTGCTCGGCATGCGCTTCGCCGTCACCAACGCCTGGCTGGCCCTGGTCGTCGTCGAGCAGGTCAACGCCACCAGCGGCATCGGCTACATGATGGAGCTGGCGCGGACGTACGGCCAGACCGAGATCATCATCGTCGGCCTGGTCGTGTACGGGCTCCTCGGCCTCGTATCGGACGGAGCGGTGCGGCTGGCCGAGAGGAGGGCGCTGTCATGGCGACGCACACTGGCCGGCTGACCGGGACGAACGCGGCAACCGTCGCGGAGGAGCGCCCGGCGGTCCGTATCGAAGGGCTGGTACGCGCCTTCGGGGACCGGAGGGTGCTCGACGGGCTCGATCTGACCATCCGTCCGGGGGAGTTCGTGGCCCTGCTCGGCCGCAGCGGCTCCGGCAAGAGCACCCTGCTGCGGGCGCTGGCGGGACTCGATCACGCGCTCACCGGGGCCGGCGAGCTGAGCGTGCCCGACCATGCCTCGGTGGTGTTCCAGGACGCCCGGCTGCTGCCGTGGAAACGCGTCCTGGGCAATGTCGTACTGGGACTTGACGGGCCGGATGCCGTCGAGCGCGGAACGGCGGCACTCGCGGAGGTCGGTCTCGCCGGGCGGGAGCGGGCCTGGCCCGTCGAACTCTCCGGCGGCGAGCAGCAGCGGGTGTCCCTGGCGCGTTCCCTGGTACGCGAACCCCAACTCCTTCTCGCCGACGAGCCGTTCGGCGCACTCGACGCGCTGACCCGGATCCGGATGCACGCGCTGCTGCGGCGGCTGTGCGAGCGGCACCGGCCGGCGGTGCTGCTGGTGACCCATGACGTGGACGAGGCGATCGTGCTCGCCGACCGGGTCGCGGTTCTGGACGAAGGCAGGATCGCGGCCGACCTCACCGTGGACCTCCCGCCACCGCGCCACCACGGCGACCCGGAGTACACCGTCCTCCGCGACCGCCTGCTGGGCCTGCTCGGCGTCGATCAGCTGGACCAGATCGACCAGCCGGACCAGACCGACCCGGACGAGACCGTGCGATGACCCGCCGGCCCATCAACAACCACCCCACCTGCGAAGGAACTCACGTGAGACCGCTCCGCCTCCGCCCCGCCCTGATCACGCTCTCCTCGGCGGCCCTGCTGGCCACCGCGACGGCGACCCCTCCCGCCGCCGCCTCGCCCGCCCCGGCGCGCGCCTCGGTGGCTCTCGACTGGTACGACACCACGGCGGAGACCATCGCGGCAGCCGGTGCACCGACCCAGGTCACCAACAGCCGTACCTGGGCGATCAGTTGGCTCGCGGCAGCGCGGGCCGCCCGGCAGGTGCCCGCGGGGATCGACCGCGGTGACCGCGGCGACTTCCAGGACGCCGCGCTCGCCTCGGCGGTGCACCACTCCCTGACCGCGCTGGCGCCCGGCCGTACCGAGCAGCTGGACACCGCGCTGCGTCAGACCCTGGAGACAATCCCCGACGGCCCCGCCGAGGACCAGGGCGTGGCGGCCGGCGAACAGCAGGCCCGGCTCGCGCTGGCCTCCCGCGAGGGCGACGGCCTCGACCCGGAGTCGGTGAACGCGCCCTTCCCGGTGCCGCAGCCCGCGCCCGGCGTGTGGCAGCCGACGCCGCCCTCGAACGCCCCGGCCACGCAGTACGGCAACCGTCTCGCGCGGCCCTTCGCACTGGAGCAGGCCAACCAGTTCCGCCTGGGCCCGCCGCCCGCGCTGGACTCCGCCCGCTACCGGTCCGAGCTGGCCGAGGTGCGTACGTACGGCGCGAAGGACAGCACGCGACGCACCACACGGCAGACGGAGACAGCCACCTTCTGGCTGGGCTCCTCACTGACCCTCTACACCGAACCGCTGCGCGTCGCGCTGGCCCGGTCCTCCGCATCCTCCGCACAGCAGGCGGAGCTGGTGGCCCTGTTCCACATCGCCCTGGTCGACACCCAGATCGCCACCTCCGACACCAAGTACGCCTACCTGCGCTGGCGTCCGGTCACCGCGATCCGCACCGGGGAGATCGCCCCCGACCCGGCATGGACCCCGCTGCACGACACACCGGCCCACCCCGACTACCCCAGCGGTCACAACACCTACTCGGGAGCGGCGGAGGCGGTGCTCACCGCGCTGGTCGGGCCGCGCACCGCCCCGTTCGACCTGACCAGCCCCACCGCGCCGGGCGTGACCCGCACCTACACGAGCTGGCACCGGTTGACGATCGAGAACGTGGACGCCCGGGTCTACTCGGGCATCCACACCCGCTCCGCCGACGAGGCCGGAGTCAGGCTCGGCACAGACGTGGCCAGGTACGTCCTGCGCCACGCCGAGCAGCTGTTCGGTACGGGGTGAGCCGCGTTCGTGGCGGCGAAGCCCAGGCCACATCGAGCACGCGCCGCGCGGGCCGGTGATCTCGTACGTACCTCCAGGAAGGCACCCACCCGTGTCCTCAGCACCCTCCTCTCCGCTGCACCTCGCCGTCGCCCTCGACGGCACCGGCTGGCATCCGGCCTCCTGGCGTGAGCCGGTGGCCCGTCCCCGGGATCTGTTCGCCGCCGGCTACTGGGCCGATCTGGTCGCCGAGGCCGAGCGCGGCCTGCTCGACTTCGTGACCTTCGAGGACGGCCTGGGCCTGCAGTCCTCCCACTTCCTGGAACCGGACGGCCGCACCGACCAGGTCCGCGGTCGCCTGGACGCCGTCCTCCTCGCAGCCCGCATCGCCCCGCTGACCCGGCACATAGGCCTGGTCCCGACCACGGTGGTCACCCACACGGAGCCGTTCCACATCTCCAAGGCCATCGCCACCCTCGACTACGTCAGCACCGGCCGCGCGGGCCTGCGGGTGCAGATCACCGCCCGCCCCAACGAGGCCGCGCACTTCGGTCGCCGCACGATCCCACCCATCGACACGTACGACAGCCCCGTGGTGACCGGCCTCTTCGACGAGGCCGCCGACTACGTGGAGGTCGTACGCAGGCTCTGGGACAGCTGGGAGGACGACGCGGAGATCCGGGACGCCGCCACCGGGCGTTTCATCGACCGCGACAAGCTGCACTACATCGACTTCGAGGGCAGGCACTTCAGCGTGAAGGGCCCGTCCATCACCCCGCGCCCGCCGCAGGGCCAGCCCGTCGTCACCGCCCTCGCCCACCAGACCGTCCCGTACCGGCTGGTGGCCCGCCAGGCCGACATCGGCTACGTCACCCCGCATGACGCCGGTCAGGCCCGCGCGATCGTCGCGGAGATCCGAGCCGAGCAGGAGGCGGCCGGACGGGCGGACGAGCCGCTGCATGTCTTCGGTGACCTGGTGGTCTTCCTGGACGACGACCCGGCCGCCGCCACCGCCCGACGCGAGCGTCTCAACGCCCTCGCCGGATCCCCGTACACCAGCGACGCCCGCATCTTCACCGGTACGCCCTCCCAACTCGCCGACCTGCTCCAGGAGTTGCAGTCGGCCGGGCTGAGCGGCTTCCGGCTGCGCCCCGCCGTCCTCGGCCACGACCTCCCGGCGATCACCCGGGGCCTGGTCCCCGAGCTCCAGCGCCGGGGTGCCTTCCGCCGTGCCTACGAGGCCGACACGCTGCGCGGACTGCTGGGCCTGGCCCGCCCCGCCAACCGCTACTCCCCCAAGCTCTCGGCTTCGCTCGAGCCCGGGGGGACCCCCACCGCTTCCACTGCTGTCACCGCCTGAGCCGGAGGGCCCGTACGACCATGAGCAAGCCGCTGAAGCAGATCCACCTGGCAGCCCACTTCCCCGGCGTCAACAACACCACCGTGTGGAGCGACCCGAAGGCCGGCAGCCACATAGAGTTCAGTTCCTTCGCCCACTTCGCGCGCACGGCGGAACGCGCCAAGTTCGACTTTCTCTTCCTCGCTGAGGGACTGAGGCTCCGCGAACAGGGCGGAAAAATCTACGACTTGGACGTCGTCGGCCGCCCCGACACCTTCACCGTCCTCGCCGCGCTCGCCGCCGTCACCGAGCACCTCGGCCTGACCGGCACCATCAACTCCACCTTCAACGAGCCCTACGAGGTCGCCCGCCAGTTCGCTAGTCTTGACCACCTCTCGGGTGGCCGCTCCGCCTGGAACGTCGTCACCTCCTGGGACGCCTTCACCGGCGAGAACTTCCGCCGCGGCGGCTTCCTCCCGCAGGAGGAGCGCTACTCCCGCGCCAAGGAGTTCCTCGCCACCGCGAACGAACTCTTCGACTCCTGGCACGGCGACGAGATCCTCGCCGACCAGGTCACCGGGACCTTCCTGCGCGACGCGAAGGCCGGGGCCTTCGTCCACACCGGGCAACACTTCGACATCCAGGGCCAGTTCAACGTCCCGCGCTCCCCACAGGGCCGTCCGGTCATCTTCCAGGCCGGCGACTCCGACGAGGGCCGCGAGTTCGCCGCCTCCGACGCCGACGCGATCTTCAGCCGGTACGCCACCCTCAAGGAGGGGCAGGCCTTCTACGCGGACGTCAAGAATCGCTTGGCCAAGTACGGTCGCCGCCCGGACCAGCTGCTGATCCTGCCCGCCGCGACCTTCGTCCTCGGCGACACCGACGCCGAGGCCGAGGAACGGGCCCGCGAGGTGCGCCGCCGGCAGGTCAGCGGGGCCACGGCACTCAAGCACCTGGAGTTCGTCTGGAACCGGGACCTGTCCTCGTACGACCCGGACGGCCCGCTCCCCGACATCGACCCGGATCTCGCCGATCACCACATCTCGCGGGGTCGGGCCCAGGTGCGCATGTACCGCGATCCGCTGGCCACCGCCCGCGAGTGGCGGGAGCGCGCCGCTGCCAACAACTGGTCCATCCGCGATCTCGTCATCGAGACCGGCAACCGCCAGAACTTCGTCGGTTCGCCGGAGACGGTCGCCCGGACCATCAACGACTTCGTCCAGGCCGACGCCAGCGACGGCTTCATCCTGGTCCCGCACATCACGCCGGGCGGCCTCGACGTCTTCGCCGACAAGGTGGTCCCGCTGCTCCAGGAGCAGGGCGTGTTCCGCACGGAGTACGAGGGCCGGACCCTGCGCGACCACCTCGGCCTCGCCCACCCGGACGACGTACGCGGCGACGTGCGGAGTGAGCGGGTGGCGTCGTGAAGTTCCTCGCCATCACGCTGATCGTGCACGCCCCGGACCCGGTGACCGGCGTCCAGAAACCGACCAGCGAACGCTTCCGCGAGGTCCTCGACAACGCCCTGCTCGCCGAGGAGTTGGGCTTCGACGGGTTCGGGGTGGGGGAGCGGCACGAGCGGCCGTTCATCTCCTCCTCGCCACCCGTCGTCCTCAGTCACATCGCCGCACTGACGCAGCGCATCCGCCTGTTCACCGCCGTGACCACGCTCAGCCTCCTCGACCCCGTGCGCGCCTACGAGGACTACGCGACGCTGGACCACCTCTCCGGCGGACGCCTCGAGCTGATCGTCGGCAAGGGCAACGGCGCCGCCCAGCGCGAGCTGTTCCATGTCACACCCGAGGACCAGTGGGAGCGCAACGCCGAGAGCTACGAAGTGTTCCGGCAGATCTGGCGGCAGGACAAGGTCACCGCCGACACCCGCTTCCGCCCGGAGCTGACGGACGCCGAGGTGTGGCCCAGGCCGCTGCAGCAACCCATCCGCGTGTGGCACGGCAGCGCGACCAGCAAGGAGTCGGTCGACCTCGCGGCCCGCTACGGCGACCCGTTGTTCTCGGCGAACGTCACCAACCCCATCGAGCCGTACGCCGAGTTGATCCGCCACTACCGCGAGCGCTGGGAGCACTACGGGCATGACCCGGCCGACATCGCGGTCGGCGCGGGCACGGCGGGCATCTACGTGGCCCGTACGTCCCAGGAGGCGATCGCCACGTACCGGCCCGTGTTCGAGGGCAACCTGGCGTTCCAGAAGCGGCTGGGCCTGGAGCCGGTCTTCCCGACTATCGAGGACTTCGTCGAGCGCAGCTCGGCACTGGTCGGCAGCCCGCAACAGATCATCGACAAGGTTCACCGCTACCACGAGCAGTTCGGCCACTCGGTGCTGCATCTGCACGCGGACGCAAGCGGACTGACGGGCAGGCAGCACCGGGACTCGCTGCAACTGTTCCAGTCCGAGGTCGCTCCGGTGCTGCGCCGCAAGATCCCCGACCCGCCGTTCACTTGGGGCCCCGTGCTCCCCGTACCACCGATCCCTGAGGAGCCCGCCCATGTCTGACACCCGCCTCGGCGTACTCGACCTGGTCCCCATCCCGTCCGGCTCGACGGCGGCCGACGCCCTGCGCAACTCCATCGACCTCGCACAGCAGGCCGAGCGACTCGGATACGCCCGCTACTGGTTCGCCGAACATCACCTGAACCCGGGTGTGGCCGGTACGTCCCCCGCCGTCGTCCTGGCCCTGACCGCCTCCGCCACCTCCACCATCCGGCTCGGCTCCGGAGCCGTACAGCTCGGGCACCGCACCGCCCTGTCCACCGTGGAGGAGTTCGGCCTGCTCGACGCACTGCACCCGGGCCGGCTCGACCTGGGCCTCGGCCGGTCGGGCGGCCGTCCACCGGGACAACCGGCCACCCCGCTGCCGACCGCGACCCCGGTCGTCGACGGCCGCGCCCCGAACGGCCTGGTCATCCCACCCCGCTTCTCCTTCGAGCACCTGCTCGGCTCGCCCCGGATCGCCCTGCAACGCAAGCTGCTCCTGCTGCCGGGCGCCGAGTCGCAGGACTACGCCGAGCAGATCGACGACATCCTCGCCCTGCTGGCGGGCACCTACCGCTCCCCGGAGGGCATCGAGGCGCACATCGTCCCGGGTGAGGGGGCCGACGTGGAGGTGTGGATCCTGGGCAGCAGCGGCGGCCAGAGCGCCGAGGTGGCCGGCGCCCGGGGCCTGCGCTTCGCCGCGAACTACCACGTCAGTCCGGCCACGGTCCTGGACGCGGTGGAGGGCTACCGGGCCTTCTTCGAGCCCTCCGAGTTCCTCGACAAGCCGTACGTCAGCGTGTCCGCGGACGTCGTCGTCGCCGAGGACGACGCGACGGCCCGCGAACTCGCCACCGGCTACGGCCCGTGGGTCCGCAGCATCCGCACCGCGGAGGGCGCCATCGAGTTCCCGACGCCGGAGGAGGCGTGCGCCCACGCGTGGACGGACGAGGACAGGGCCCTGGTCCAGGACCGCCTCGACACGCAGTTCGTCGGCTCCCCGGGCCGGGTGGCCGATCAGCTGGAACAGCTCCAGGAGGCCACGGGCGCCGACGAGTTGCTCATCACGACGATCACCCACGACCATGCGGACCGGGTCCGCTCGTACGAACTGCTGGCGGAAGAGTGGCGCCGCCGGGGCGGCGACTCGCCGTAGACGTTCGTGGAGTGCCCGCGGTCCCAATTTCCGCCGCTCACCAGGAGTTTCGAGAATTCGAGAATCCGAGATCGCCTATGCTGCCGTGGACAACGGCGATACCGCGCGGAGGCCTGGCGACGTGGGTCTGGATCTGAACCTGCTGCTGCCGTTGGACGCGCTGTTGCAGGAGCGCAGTGTGACGCGGGCGGCTGAGCGGCTGGGGCTGAGCCAGCCCACCGTGAGTTCCGCGCTGGCCCGGCTGCGCCGCCACTTCGGCGACGAACTGCTCACCCGAGTGGGGAACACGTACGAACTCACCCCGCTGGCCGAGCGCCTGGCCGCGCACACGGCGCACGCGCTCGGCTCGGCGGACCGGGTCTTCCAGACCCGCCCCGCCTTCGAACCCGCCCACGCGCAGCGCGAGTTCACCCTGGTGGTGGCCGATATGCATCTGCCCACCTTCGGCCGGACACTGGCCGCCCTCGTGCGCGACACGGCGCCGGGGGTGCGGCTGCGGTTCCAGCACATGGCCCCGCAGATCGCCCGCCGCGCCCAGGAGCACCTGCGCACCGTTGACGGCATGGTGCTGCCGCAGGGTCTGCTGGCGAACGTACCGGCCATCGATCTGTACGAGGACCGCTGGGTGTGCGTCGTCTCCTCCGACACCGTCAGCTCGCCGCCGCCGACTCCCGAGGAACTCGCCGCACGTCCCTGGGTGCTGCCCTTCCACTTCCCGTCGATGGGCTTCTCGCCCTTGCACGGGTTGCACGCCGAGAGCCTGGAACCGCGGGTCGAGATCGCCATCGAGAACTTCCTCACCATGCCGTACCTGATCGCCGGCACCGACCGGGTGGGCGTGGTCCCCGAACGCGCCGTCCGCCTGTTCCCCGCCGGCAGCGGCACGACCGTCGTCGAGCTGCCGTTCGGTGCGGGGCGGGTGGTGGAATCCCTGTGGTGGCACCCTGTGCATGATCGTGACCCCGCGCACATCTGGCTGAGGAAGACCGCGGCCACAGTCGGCCAACTGGTCGCCGCCGGTGAGGCAGAGCCTCCCGTGCACCACGACACACCGCACAGCTGACCCGAAAGCAAGCTTGCACGGGGGTATTGATCCCGTCTATGACCGCCATCGGCGATCTCTCGTTCCCCAAGTACCTGGTCAGCGGCAAGAGTTGGACTCGCGAGCACGCCACTGGCGTACGACGAGTGGTCCGTGTCGTCTCACCGACCGGTACGACACATCCGCCTGTGGTCTGCCCTGCGACGACTGAGCTTGTTCCCCACAACCCCCCACTTTTTGTGCTTTCTTGGAGATGACTGTTATGCGCAGCGAACTGCTGGCGCTCAGGGCAGGGCACGTCTTCGACGGCGTGAACGTCGGACCATCCGGCATGGTGCTGGTCGAGGACGGCGTGATCCGCGACGTGGACTTCACGGGAGCGTCACCGCCGGAGCACGCGGCGGTGACGGACTTCGGGCCGGACGGATGGCTGCTTCCCGGGCTGATCGACGCGCACGTGCATCTGTGCTGGGACGGCACCAAGGACGCCGTGGAGCATGTGGCGTCCCACGACCACGAGGCCGTACTGGAGACCGCACGCGCCTCCGCGGCGACCACGCTGACGACCGGTGTCACGACCGTCCGTGACCTCGGCGACCGCGACTACCTCACCCTCGCGCTGCGCGAGCAGATGCCGCCCACGGAGCGCCCCGACATCGTCGCCGCGGGACCGCCCATCACGACCCACGGCGGCCACTGTTACTTCCTCGGCGGCGAGGCCGACGGTGCCGACGCGCTGCTGGCGGCGGTGCGGAACCGTGCCGCGCGCGGCTGCGACGTGGTGAAGGTGATGGCCAGCGGCGGCATGATGACGCCCGGCTCCAACTCCCTGCACCAGCAGTACGACCGGTCCGACCTACGGCTGATCGCCGACGAGGCGCACCAGCTCGGGCTCACCGTGGCCGCCCATGCCCACGCCGTTCCGACGATCGCGGACGTGGCCGACGCCGGCTTCGACACCATCGAGCACTTCTCCTTCCTCACCGCCGAAGGCGTCGGTCTGCGCCAGGATCTGGTGGACGAGGTCGTACGGCGAGGAACGTTCATCAGCCTCACGGTGGGCATCTTGCCCGGCGATACGCCGCCGGCCCCGGCTGTGGCCGCCCACCTCGCCGCACTGTGGGACCTCGTGGCCAAGGTCATCGCCTCGGGCGCCCGGATCGTTCCCGGCACCGACGCGGGCATCACCGCCGACAAACCGCACGGCGTCTACCCCCACGCGCTGACCCAGCTCGCCGAGCTGGGCATGCCGAACCGTGACGTACTGCGCTGCGCGACCTCCGAGGCCGCCGAAGCGGTGGGCCGGGCCGGACGCAAGGGCGTGCTGCGCCCCGGAGCGGACGCCGATGTCCTCGCGCTCGGCAGCTCTCCGGTCGACGACATCTCGGCGGTCGCCGACATCCGCGCGGTGTACCGGGCGGGCCACCGGGTGCGTTGAGCCCCGGAAACCGCCCTCACCAGGCGGGACACCTGGGCCAACTGCCCGCAGGCGAACGGCAACCCGGCGGGGGCCGGTTGGTACAGCGGCACGTCGGCCCTCGCGGACGTACGCGCTGCACGTGTGATCACGTGTGCCGTCGCCCGGCGGGTCAACTCGCCGACGCCACTTGTGAGTTGCCGGAACCAGCAGGGCAGCGCGCCGTGACGAACCTCCCCATCAGCAACAAGACGCCCCCGATCTCGCACCGAGCCGGACCGGCCGGCCACCATCACCCCGGCCGAGCAGCGGGTGAACGCGGGTGATCCCGTCGAGGCCACCGTCTCCTGGCGGAACCTCGAGGCCGGTCAGGCCTACCTCGGCCTGGTCGAGTTCGGCGACGGCACCAGGACCGTGGGCACCGCGCCACTGGCGGTCAGCCCGTAGACCCTTTGGACACCACCCTGACCCCGGGGACGCGCGGCGAGCGGTGTGCGTCCCCGGACCGCACCGGCCCCGTGGGGACGTGGTCGGCGCGGTGAACGACCCGGCCGCGGACTTCCCGACCCCCCCTCGGGAGACCGCGGCCGGGTCTCTTTCCGTCCCACCGACGGATCTGGCCGAAGTCGCGAGAGCGGCCGGGCGGCACTGCGCAGGGGTGCTCGGCTCTGCTGCTGCAGGGATGAGGCGGGCTTGACCGATCGCCTCAGAGCACGACGTCGAGTCGGGCCGGGCGGCGGACCATGGCACGTGGTGCCGGCTGCCAGGAGTAGTCGGGGGCCAGACGCATTCCCGGGAAGCGTTCCGCCAGCCCCTCGACCAGCAGACGCGTTTCCAGGCGGGCCAGCGGTGCGCCCAAGCAGGTGTGGATGCCGTACCCGAATGTCGCCAGTGTCGCCTGCCCCGGCTCGCGGTCGACCGAGAACGCGGCCGCGTCGGCGCCCCAGGCGTCCTCGTCCAGGTTCGCCGACTGGAGGCTGAGCACGACCCGGCTTCCGGCCGGCACCGGGCAGCCGGCGAACTCGCTTTCCGCCGTGGCGGTGCGCAGCACGTACTGCAGGGGTGCGTCGTGGCGCAGCGACTCCTCGATCGCACGCGGGATGAGGGTGCGGTCGTCGACGATCCCCTGCCAGCGATCCCGGTCGATGAGCAACTGGTAGAGCAGGTTGGTGATGAGGCTTCCGGTGGTGTCGGTGGACGCGAGGATCAACTGGATGCAGTGCATGATGATCTCGACCGGTTCGAGGGGGGTCTCGTCGGGCTGCGGATGCACCAGCCCGTCGAGGACGCCCGTCCCCGTGGAAGCGGCCGCAGCCCGGGTGGCGACCAGTTCCCCGAGGTAGCCGACCAGGGCCGCCATCTCCGGCATCTCCAACGAGACCTGGGGGAAGTGGTCGTTGACGACGTCGGCCCATTCCTGGACGCGGTCCCAGTCCTGCTGGGGAAGGCCCAGGAAGGCGTACACGGTACGCGCGGGGATGGCGCGGCCGAGCGTCGACCACACTTCGACCGGCTGCCCGGGGCGCAACTGATCGAGGGCGTCGGACACGATGCCGTGGACGCGCGGCTCCTCCCGGCGCAGCTTGGCAGGCGCGAACCAGCGCCGGAGGCGGGCGCGCAGCGCGGTGTGGTCGGGGGGATCCAGCATCGTGATGGGCGTGGCGGGCAGAGCCGCCGTACGGGTGCCGGCCTCGAGGACGAAGTTGTCCTCCGAGGAGAGGGTGTCCGGGCGCCGCAGGGCGTCCGTCACGTCGGTGTGCCGTGCGACGACGAACACGCCGGGCCGTGGCTGGGACACCGGACAGCGCCTGCGCGCCTCGGCGAGTTGCGCGATGGGGTCGTGTGCGGTCAGGTCCAGGGGGTCGTACGGGCTGTTGCCGGTGGTCGGGGTGGTGGGCATCGTCGGCTCCTTCCCTCGGGTGGTGATGTCGCGTTGGGCGGGTGGGGTGCGGGGCTCATGCACCGGACGGGGTCGCGACGGGCGGTCCGGCGCCGAGGCGCTTGAGTTTGACGATGGGCAGCCGGTGGTTGACGGCGACGGCGGTGGCCGTGCCGTCGTCGTGGGTCCACCTCAGCAGTGCGCTGCGGTCGTCCACCGAGCCGGCCAGGACCTCGGGCGCCCCGGTCAGCGGCAGCTCGCCGCTGATCTTGAGGTCCAGACCGGACTGTTCGGTCCAGAAGTAGGGGTCGGGGCAGTAGGGCCGGGCCGCTTCTCCGTGCAACAGGGCGGCCGCGGCCGCCCGGCCCTGCTCGACCGCGTTGGTCCAGTGCGGTGTCCGGCGGCCGTGGCGGGAGACGACGTCGCCGGCGGCGGCGATATCGGGAGCGACGAGGCATCGCTCGTCCGCCACGAGGCCGCCGTCGGCCGCCAGGGGCAGGCCCGAGCCCTCGAGCCAGGAGGTGTTCGGCACGTCTCCCACCGCGCAGACGATCACGTCGGCTTCTAGGACCGACTCCCCGCAGCGCACGGTGTACTCATCAAGGAGGGTGACGCCGTCCGGCGCGACCCGGACCCCGATGCCGTGATCGCGGGCGGCCGCGACGGCGAGGTCGGACAGCCACGGCCCGAGCAGCCTGAGCAGGGGCGGCGCGAGGTCGACCACCGTGACCTCCAGGCCCAGGGCGCGGCAGGTCGTGGCGATCTCCATGCCGAGGAAGCCGCCACCCAGCACGATCGCGCTCCGTGCGGTGGCCAGCCGGGAGGCGACGACTCGGGCGTCGTCCAGGGTGCGGACGACCAGGTCGGAGCCGCCGTCGAGCCGGCGGGCCCGCGCACCGGTGGCGACGACGAGTCCTTGGTAGGGGACCTGCGTGTCGTCGGCCAGCGTCACCACCCGGGCACGGGGGTCGAGTCGCGTGGCCCGTGCCCCGGTACGGAACTCGATGTCGTCGCCCGGTTCCGGGAGCAGGGCCGATTCCACGGGCTCACGGCCGGCGAGGATGCCCTTGGACAGCGGAACACGTGAGTAGGGCCGGTGCGCCTCGTCGGAAAGGACGGTGACCTGGCCGTCGAATCCCTCGGCGCGTAGGCTCTGCGCCGCCGTCAGCGCGGCGATGGAGCCTCCGACCACGACGATCCGTCTCACGGCTGGACCTTCAGCGCCGCAACAGGGCACACCCGCGCGGCGGCCGCGACGGAACTCTCGTGCTCCGGACCGACCTCGTCCCGGATCAGGTGCAGTTCACCCTCGTCGTCGAGGCGGAACACCTCGGGCGCGGTCTGCTCACACAGGCCGTGGCCCTCGCAACGGTCGAAGTCGACCAGGATCCGGGTCATGTCACCGCTCTTCCGTGCGTACCGTGACGGGGAGCGAGGCCAGGCCCCTGATCACGTTGTTGAGCTTGCGGACCGGCTCGCCGGCGAGGTCGATCGACGACACACGCCGTACCAGCGCGCCGAGGACCGCGTTCGCCTCGATGCGGGCCAGGCCCTGGCCGGCGCAGCCGTGGACGCCGTAGCCGAGGGCGACGTGGTCGACCGGGTTGCGCCTGACGAGGAACTCCTCGGGCCGCTCCCACTTGCGTTCGTCGCGGTTGGCGGAGGCGTAGGACAGCAGGACCTTGCTGTCGGCCGGAATGGTGACGCCCTCGATGTCCACCGGCTGGGTGGTGCGCCGGAAGAAGCCCTGGGCGGGGGACTCCAGCCGCAGGGACTCCTCGAAGGCCGGGCCGACCAGGGACGGATCGGAGCGCACCTCCTGGTACGCCTTGGGATGCTGAGCGAAGAGCAGGACCGTGTTGCCGATGCCGTTGATCGTGGTGTCCATGCTCGCGATCACGTACGCGGACAGCAGCGGGATCACGGACGCCGCCTCGATGTCTCCCCGGTCCGCGGCCTGGTGGATGGCGGCGGCCCAGCCGTCCGGGTGGAGGTTGGCCGGCACCATCACGGTGTTGAGGTACTCGAACATCTGGCTGACGAAGGGGAGGGAGGCCTGCGTGCGGGCGTTGAACGGTCCGAAGGTGTTGAACGCGGCGTCCGCGAAGGACAGCAGTGGTTCGCGTGCCTCCTCGGTCAGTCCGATCAGGTCGGCCACCACCGTCACGGGGAACACCGCGGCCAGGTCCGTGACGGCGTCGAAGCCGCCCTTGGCCACGGCGGTGGCGACCAGCTCGTCCCCGAGCTCCAGGATGCGGGTGCGCATCTTCGCCAGGGCCTTGGGTGCGAGTTTCTCGGAGAGCACCGCCCGCAGCCGGGTGTGATCCGGTGGGTCGCAGGCCAGCACGGTGCCTTTCATCAGGGCATTGAACTGGTCCTCGTAGCCCACGCCGTGCGCGGAGGAAAACCGTTCGTGATCGGCCAGGGCGGCCCGCACGTGTTCGTAGCGCGGCAGGATCCAGGCGTCGTATCCGGTCAGCCGTACGGCGGGGCCGGCGTCGCGCAGTTCGCGCAGGGCGGGATACGGATCGTGGAGCACGTCGTCGGCGAACAGATCGATGCCGGACGTGGGGACAGGCAAGGTCGCTTGCATCAGCAACTCTCCCTTGAGTCGCTCGTGCCGCGACGGGCTCTGGGGCAGGGGAAGGCCCCGGTCGCGGCATGACAATGTGGGCAGCGAAGCCAATAATGTGAGTTAACCCTCACATCGGCGCTGAGCACAAGTTCACAGACGGGAAGCGTCGCGTCAAGCCCCGTGATGCCTTTTCCGTGGACAGTCGAAAGGCCGCCCCGGATGCGGGCGGACGGCGCCGGACGCCTGCGTGTGCCGGGAGAGTGCAGGTCAGGAGCTCTGTGGCGCGCTCAGGAGGTAGGAGATGGTGGCCGTCTGGAGGTGGCTGCGCAGTTCATGCCAGGGCAGCGGACGGTAGGACTCCATCAGCTCGCCCTGGGTGATCCGATGGGCGATGGTCGCGTACATCAGGCGGTAGGCGAAGTCCAGTGCGGCCGCGCGGTCCGCGTGCGCGACAGGGACGTGGGCCAGTGCCTCGGCGAAGCGGCGGTTGCCATTGGTGCTGGCCCGTGAGCCTTCCGTGCGCACCGCCTCATGCCGGGTGCCCAGCAGGAAGAAGACGCGCAACAGGGCCTCGTGGGCCTGGAGCGCGTCGATGAACGCGCCGACCGCCTCGGCGATGGCCACGGCCGGGTCGCGCAGGATGCGCAGCCGCTTCATCGACAAGCGCTGTGTGATCTCGGCTTCCAGGTTCTCGGTGAAGGCGTGCTGGATGGCCAGCAGTAGTCCTTCCTTGTCGCCGAACCGGCGGTAGACGCTGCCCACTGCCATGCCGGCCCGTTCGGCCACGGCGGCCACGGTCAGCGCGTCGGATCCGCCCTCTTCGAGCAGGGCGTACCCGGCGCGGAGGATGTCCTGCTGTGAACGGCGGCTGCGTTCTTGAAGGGCCGGGGGCCTGTGGGTCGGGGACTCGGTCACGCACGCATTTTATTGATCGGCCTCTTGACGGCCATGTTGGCGGCGTGTGAACCTCAACTC
This sequence comes from Streptomyces flaveus, assembly GCF_014647675.1. Classification (GTDB taxonomy): domain Bacteria; phylum Actinomycetota; class Actinomycetes; order Streptomycetales; family Streptomycetaceae; genus Streptomyces; species Streptomyces flaveus. The sequence continues at coordinate 280,688 of NZ_BMPQ01000004.1, forward strand.
GCATCTAATGTGAATTCACGCTCACATACGGATCTTGGGTGGCCTTTCTGGCGCCCGTTTCCGACCTCTTCTTCCGTTCCACCTCACCCTCGCAACGGCGCGGGATGCCCCCGGAGGTGCTTTATGGCCCCTATCTATGACATCGCCGTCGTCGGCTACGGACCGACCGGCCTGACCGCCGCATCTCTGCTGGGCCGGCTCGGCCACCGCGTGGTGGTGTGCGAGCGGTGGCCCGGTCTGTACGGGCTGCCCCGGCTCACCCACATCGACGACGAGGCCGCCCGGACCGTCCAGGCGGCGGCCGATGTCGACGAGGCGCTGCGCGACTCGTCGCTGTGCCAGTACCTGTGGGTCAACGGCAAGGGCGACACACTCGTGAACATCCCCGCCAACCCTGACGGCTTGATGGGGTATCCGGACCACCTCTCCATGTACCAGCCGGACGTGGAGAGCGCGATCGACAAACGACTGCGCGGCTACGGCACCGTCGACGTACGCCAGGGGTGGGCCGTCACCGGCCTCGAGCAGGACGATGAGGGCGTCGCCCTGCGGCTGCGCGGCTGGAACGCCGAGGCGACGACGGCGGACGGCCCGCACGACGAGGTCCGGGCCCGCTATGTGATCGCCGCCGACGGCAGCCGCAGCGGTGTACGCGAGCTGCTCGAAGTCGAGCGCCAGGACTTGGGCTTCAATGAGCGGTGGGTCAACGTCGACACCGAGTGGCTGCGCCCGCAGCCGCCGGAGTTCGCCTACGGCACGCAGTACTGCGACCCGGCGCGCGGCCACATGACCATCAACATCGGCCACACCCGACAGCGCTTCGAGTTCGCCCTGTTCCCGGGGGAGAACAGCCAGGACATGACCACCCCGGAGGCTGCCTGGCGGCTGCTGCGCCAGTACCACGACCTCGGCCCCGACGACCTGCGCATCACCCGCCAGCTGGTGTACGCGTTCGAGGCCCGCATCGCGAGCCGCTGGCGGACCGGCAGGGTATTCCTGGCCGGCGACGCCGCCCACACCATGCCGCCGTACCTCGGCCAGGGTGCGTGCAGCGGCCTGCGCGACGCCGCCAACCTCGCCTGGAAGCTGCACGTCGTCCTCGGCGGTCAGGCCCCGGACACGCTGCTGGACACCTACGAAAGCGAGCGCCGCCCGCACGTCACCGCCCTCACCCACGCGGCGATCGCCCTCGGCAAGGTCGCCAACACCCACGACGTCGAGGCCGCGGCGGCCCGGGACGCGGCCTTCTTCGCGGGCAAGGTGCCCCCGCCGCCGCCGTTCCCGCCGCTGAGTAACGGAGTGCTGCGGGCGGGCACGAGCGCGCCGGTCGGCACCCTCACACCGCAGGGGCGGATCCGTCTGGCCGACGGGCGCACCGGACGGCTCGACGACCTGACCGGGTTCGGCTTCGTCCTGGTCGCAGCCGAGGACCCCACCGCCGCCCTCGGCCCGGAGCGGCTTGCCCTGCTTCAGCGCCTGGGCTGCGCCGTGATCGCCCTGGACACCGTCGAGGACCTCGACGGCCGGCACCGCGCGTACCTCCGGGAACTCGGCGCAGCGGCCTACCTGGCGCGCCCCGACTTCGTCCTCTTCGGCACGGCAGCCGACAGCACGGACCTCGGCGCGCTGGTCGACGACCTCGCCTCCGCGCTGACGGCGGCCGTCGAGGCAGCGGCATGACGAACGAGAACCCTCAGACACCGGTGCTGTCACCGCTGGCCGCGGCCCAGCACCGGGCCATGCCCTTCACTCGGCTGGTCGACTGCGGCATGGACCATGCCGATGCCCGCCGGCTGCTCGCCGACACCACCGCGGGGATGCAGTGGCAGGACTCCGCCATGACCCTCGCGGAGACCCAGCTGGAGCGCGCCGGTCGCGCCGAGGCGGCCGGCCATCGGACCACGGCGCGCCAGGCGTACCGGTTCGCCTCCGCCGCGTTCATGTTCGCGCAGATGGCGTACCAGTCCGACACCGCGGAGAAGCGGGAACTGTACGAGCGCCACACCGCGGCGACCATGTCCGCCGCCGCCCTGCCGTCCCCGCACACGCCACTCATGGAACGGGTCACGGTCCCTCACCGCGCCGGCGCCCTCGGCGGCTGGCTGTGCCGACCCGCCTCCGGCAAGGTCCACGCCACCGTCATCGTGTGGGGTGGGCTCAGCGGCTGGGGAGCGGCCTACCTGCCGATCGCCGAGGCATACACGGCGCGTGGCCTGGCCTGCCTGCTGGCGGAGGGTCCCGGCCAGGGCGAATCCCGGCTGGCCCACGGGCTGTACGTCGATGAACGCGTGACCGAGGGCTTCGCCCGCTTCGTCGACCTGGTCGAGGCCGATCAGCGTCTCGGCGGCCCCATCGCAATCCAGGGCATGAGCTTCGGCGGCCTGTTCGCGGCCCATCTGGCCGCTGCCGACCCGCGCGTGGCCGCTGTCGTGGTGAGCGGCGCCCCTGCCACTCCGGCAGTCCCCGAATTCCGCACCGCCCGCGAGCAGATGGCCGCCGTGGTCGGCACGGACAACCTGGAGCGTGTCGCCGAGGTCATGGACGGCCTGCGCTTCGACCCGGACAAGCACCGCATCGGCTGCCCACTGCTCCTGCTGCACGGCGGCGAGGACCCCCTCGCCCGCTACGAGGACCAGCAACCCTTCCTGCAAGCCGCCGACCCCACCGCGGCGACCCTCCGCATCTGGCCCGACGGCGAGCACACCCTCTACAACCACGCCGCCGAACGCGACGCGTTCACCGCCGACTGGTTCACCGACCATCTCGTCCGCACCCCCGGCAGTACGAACCGCTAGGCCCCCCATGGACTTCACCGTCGAGACCGCGACCGCGGCAGTCGTGGAAAGCTTCCGGAACACCAAGGACCCCCGGCTGCGGGAAGTGATGGAGAGCCTGACCCGTCATCTGCACGCTTTCGTCCGCGACATCGAGCCCACGATGGAGGAGTGGGAGACCGCGATCGATTTCCTCACCGCCGTCGGCCATACATGCGACGACACCCGGCAGGAGTTCATCCTGCTCTCCGACGTCCTGGGCGTCTCCATGCTCGTCGAAACCCTGAACGGGACCGAGCAGGGAACCGAGAGCACCGTTCTCGGCCCCTTCCACATGACCGAGTCGCCGCGCCGTGAACTCGGCGACTCCATCGACCTGTTGGGCACCGGCCGCCCCTGCGTTATCTCCGGCCGGGTGACAGGCGCCGACGGCACACCACTGGCGAACGCGGAACTCGACGTGTGGCAGTGCACCGAGGACGGTTTCTACGACGTTCAGCAACCCGACGTGCAGCCCCCGGGTAACGGGCGGGGCCTGTTCCGTACGGACGACGAGGGCCGCTACTGGTTCCGCACCGTCGTCCCCTCCCACTACCCGATCCCCACCGACGGCCCCGTCGGCCGCCTCCTCGAAGCGACCGGCCGCCATCCGTACCGGCCCGCCCACGTCCACTTCATCGCGAGCGCCGTCGGCCGTCGGCCGGTCACCACCCACGTGTTCGTCGCCGACAGTCCGTATATCGACTCCGACGCGGTCTTCGCCGTCAAACGGGGCCTCATCACCGACTTCAGCGAGTTGCACGACGCACAGGAGGCCGACCGCTTCGGCGTGACCGCCCCCTTCGCCCACGCCACATTCGACATCGTTCTGACAACCGCGCCGGAGGCCACGCCGTGACCGCCCGACAGCCGAGTTTCACCTACGAAGCCCTGCCCATGCGGGTCATCTTCGGAGCCGGGACTCTCGCCCAACTGCCGCAGGAGGCCGAGCGGTTGGGTCTGCGCCGGCTGCTGGTGCTGTCCACGCCGGAGCAAGAGGCCCTCGCCGAGCACGCGGCAACGCTGCTCGAAGACGCGAGCGTCGGCCGGTTCACCGAAGCCCGGATGCACGTACCCGCCGATGTCGCGGCGGCGGCCCGCAAGGCCGCGCGGGAGGCCGGCGCGGATGGCTGTCTGGCCATCGGCGGGGGCTCCACGATCGGCCTGGGCAAGGTGATCGCCCTGGAAACCGGGCTTCCCGTGATCAGCGTTCCCACCACCTACGCCGGCTCCGAGATGACGCCCATCTGGGGCCTCACCGACAACGGCCGCAAACGAACCGGGCGCGACCGTTCCGTGCTGCCCCGCAGTGTCGTCTACGACCCCGAACTCACCCTCCGCCTCCCGGTGGACATGTCGGTGACCAGCGGCTTCAACGCCATCGCCCACGCGGTCGAAGCCCTGTACGCGCCCGACGCCTCACCGATCATCTCCCTGATGGCCGAAGAAGGCGTCCGCTCCCTGGCCACCGCCCTGCCCACCATCGCCAAGGCTCCCCTGGGCCTCGAGGCCCGGTCGGACGCACTGCGCGGGGCCTGGCTGTGCGGCGCCTGCCTGGGCGCCACGACCATGTCACTGCACCACAGGCTCTGCCACATCCTCGGCGGCACCTTCGACCTACCACACGCACCCACCCACACGGTCCTGCTCCCGTACGTCGCCGCCTTCAACCTCCCCGCGGCCCCTACAACGGAGCGGGCCCTGAGCCGCGCCCTTACCACCGACGACGTACCCAAGCACCTCGCAAGGACATCAGTCGAGCTCGGCGCCCCGCGCTCCCTGGCCGAACTCGGGCTGACCGAGCACGACGTGACGGAGATCGCCACTCAGGCGGTTGCCCAGCCTTACGCCAACCCCCGCCCGGTCACCGCCGACGCCGTCCGCTCCCTCGTGACGGACGCGCTGCACGGGACCCTCGCCCCCTGACCGACACCTGGGCTCATGTACGAGGGACGAGGGTTCCGCGCTCCGTCAGGGCTGAGGGACCTCCCTCAGTCCCTACACCGGGGCGGGCCCGGACGGGTGGCGGTCTCAGGCGCTGGCCCGGGGTTGTGCCGGGCTGAGGAAGTGCACGGTGGTCTGTTCGGCGTGCGGGGCGAGCAGGCCCTGCAGTTCCTCCGCGGCAACCTTGAGGACGTCCCCGTCGCGGGTGGCGTGGAGGGTTTCGAGGGCGAAAGCGACGTGGGTGGAATCCTCGGTGACGCGGGTGCGGTGGGCGTCGCGGTGGTTCCAGTGGCGGGTCAGGACGCCGGTGGTGTCCGCGTAGATGATCTCGCCGGGCTTGGGGTGCTCGACGGTGTCGGGTTCGCCGAGCGGGGTGAAGGACTCGGTGCCGTCCGCGTATCGGATGTCGACGTCGCCGGTGACGTGGGCCAGGTCGAAGGCGCCGGCGGGCAGACCGTGCCGTACGGAGACGGCGTTGTAGGAGTCGACGGCCGGGTTGATGCGCGGCAGGCTTCCCTTCTTGGCGAGGCGGCGGCCGAGCGCGTCGACGCTGGGGCGGATACGGCGGGGGTTGGTGCCGAACGAGCGGTAGGCGGTGTGCCAGGCCTCGATGCGGGGGTCGGTCTCGTCGGCGGGCTGCCAGGTGCCGTCGGCGAGTTGCTGCTCCAGGTCCGCCAGGGCTGCGGTGGTGTGGGGCCAGGGCTCGTGGCCGCGCAGGCCGGTGGCGGTGACCAGGGCGATGAGGGTGTCGGGGAAGGCGTCCGCGACGGCGGGGGTGATGCGGAAGGCGGGCATGGGCGGGGTTTCCGTTTCCTGTGTCCGGGCGTGGGCGATCGGGGCGGGGGTCAGGGCTTCCAGGGGCCGATGCGGTCCAGGCGGCGGCGCTGCTGGCGTGCGGTGGGCACGTCGAGGCCCTGGTCGCGTGCGGTGAGACGGTCGGCGACAGCGGTGCGGTGTTCGACGGGCTTGTGGTCGTCGTACTTGAACTTGGCCTGTACGTCGGCGACTTCGAGGCGCAGGCCGCGGATGCCGGGCAGCATCCGGCCGTAGGGCGGCCGGCCGACGGCGACGGGGGCGTGGTCACCGTCGGGCTGGAAGTGGGCGAGTTGGCGGCGCAGCAGCTCGGCCTTGGCCTCGGGGTCGTCGACGATATGGGCGCGGCAGGTGAACTGGACGGCTGTGTAGTAGCTGGTGGGCACGCCGTCGGTGGGCGGAGTGTTGGCTTGGGCGCGCCAGGGGCCGGGGACGAAGGCGTAGTCACCGAGGACGGTGAAGAGGACGTTCGGGTCGCGCTCGATCGCCTTCCAGACCGGGTTGGGGCGGGCGAGGTGGACCAGGAGATGGTCGCCGTCGCTGGTGAAGTGGGTGGGCACGGCGACGGGCGGGTGGCCGGGCAGGCCGTTGACGCTGAGCTGTCCGAAGTCGTGGCCTTCGGCGATCCAGGCTTGCCATTCGGCTTCGTCGAGGCTGGCGTCCCAGGGCTGGATGAGCATGCTGGTTCCTAAGAATGTTGGCGGTGGGGCTATGGGGCTCAGGTCAGGGCGAGGAGGCTGACGGCGACGGCGGCGGTGCCCAGGCCGACGAGCTGGCCGCGGTGGATGCGCTCGGCGAGTACGCCGCGGGCGAGCAGGACCGTGCCGGCCGGATAGAGGGCGACGATCACGGCGACGACGGCGAGGTCCCCGCTGCGGGCGGCGAGCAGGAACAGCAGGTTCGCCACTGAGTCCAGCACACCCGCGGCCGCGGACATCGCGTACGCGGGCCGCTCCGAGCCCAGCCTGCGGTACATGACCCCTGCCGCGGCCAGGGTGATGGCCGAGGAGACCGCCCGGCCCACGATCAGCGGCGCCACGCCGCTGTCGGACGGCGTCTGGTGCAGGAAGACCAGCTGGAGGGCGATGGCGGCGCCCGCGCCGAAGGCCAGCAGCAGCGCCGTACGGGAGGGGCGCGCCGACCCGGCGCCGTGTCCGGCGCTGACCAGTACGACCGCCACCAGCGCGAGCGGCAGACCCACCACTCCGGCGACGGCCAGGTGCTCGCCCTGCAACAGGCCCACCCCGACGGGTAGCGCCGCGGACACCAGCGCGGTCACGGGCGACAGCACGTTCATCGGACCGATCGCCAGCGTGCGGTAGAGCAGGACGAACGCGGCGGCGGAGGCGACCCCGGACGCGGCACCCCAGCCGAAGGCGCCGACGCTGAACGAGGCGCCGAGCACCGGCCACAGCAGCAGCTCGACCACGAGAGACGCCGGGGCCGCGATCATCACCGTACGCAGCACATGAGCCTTACGGGCGCCGAGACCGCCGAGGAAGTCGGCGCATCCGTAGGCGAGTGAGCTGCCCAGGGCCAGCAGCAGAGCGATCACAGCACATCCCTTACTATTCATTCGAACGACCGCACCGTACAACGCAACGACCGGTCCGTGTCAACCGAACGACCGCGCGGTGCATTGAAGTGGTCAGTGGCGAGGATGGAGATCAGATGGCCGAGACAGCCGCAGCCCTGCGGACGGTCGCGCACAACGTCCGGGCGGCCCGCACCCGGGCGGGCCTGTCCCTGGAGGAACTCAGCCGACGCTCCCAGGTCAGCAAGGGAGCCCTGGTGGCCCTGGAGAAAGCCCAGGGCAACCCCAACCTGGCCACCCTGGTCCGGCTGGCCGACACCCTCGGCATCTCGGTGTCCGACCTGATGCAGGGACCGCCCGAAGGCCGCGTCCGCGTCGTGGCCGCGGACGCCGTGGCACCGCTGTGGACCGGAGAACGGGGGAGTGAGGCCCGGCTCATGCTGACGACCTCAGGCCCGGCCCCCGTCGAGGTCTGGCGCTGGCGACTGGAACCGGACGAGGAATACCCCAGCCACCCCCACCAGGCCGGCGTCGTGGAAACCGTCAGCGTCACCACCGGCCGGATGACCCTGATCGTCGACGGCACCGAACACGCCCTGGAAGCCGGACAGACCGCCACCTTCGACGGCGACAGCCCTCACACCTACCGCGGCTCCGGCACCGAAACCTGCAGCCTGATCATGACGGTCCACCTGCCGCCCGGTCCCGCTTCCACAACCTGACCTGACCCCCGCCATGGCTGATCGATGGTCACCCCGCGCCCGATGCCCGCGTCGTGGTCCTATGGAGCAAACCTCTCAGCCCTCGGAGCCAACAGGCCCCCGGGGGGCCGTAGTTGGGTGAGATGTCCCGGGCCGGGCTCACCACGCGCCCGGGAACCCCGCGCACTCGCCCGCACGTTCCCCGCAACACATGCGCACCTCAGCCAAGCCATACATGGAGGAGCCGGATACATGGTGACCCGCATACTCGTCATCGGCGGCGGGATCGCCGGCACGACGACGGCCCTGGCCCTGCACAAGGCCGGCTTCGACGTCTCCGTGTACGAGGCCCACCCCGACTCGGCCGAGGACATCGGCGCCTTCCTCACGCTCGCGAGCAACGGCATGCGAGCCCTCGCGCAGATCGACGCCTCCGCCGCGGTCACCGCGGCCGGTTTCCCGCTGACCTCGATGCGCGTCCTCGACGGCGCGGGCACCGAAGTCGCACAGAGGCCGCTCGGCGAGGCCGACAACCCCGTCCTGCGGTTCCGGTGCCTGCGTCGCGGCGAACTCAACGCCGCACTGCAGGCCGAGGCCGCCCGCCGGGGCATCAGCATCCGGCACGGCGCCTCGCTGGCGTCCGTTCAGGACGGCCCCGACCGCGTCACCGCACACTTCACCGACGGCAGCACCACGACCGGCGACCTGCTCATCGGCGCCGACGGCCTGAACTCCACCGTCCGCCGGACGATCGCCCCTGCCTCACAACCGCGCTACGCGGGCGAGTGCGTGTTCTACGGCTACACCGCCGGCGCCACTCCGGCCGAGGTGGCCGACGACGAGCGCATCACCATGGTGCGCGGCAGCGCTGCCGCCTTCGGCTACGCGGTGTCGCCGGACGGGGAGACGTACTGGTTCGCGCGTGTGGCCGGAGAAGCCCTGGCAGCCGACGAGATCGCACACGGCACACCTGGCCAGTGGCGCGACCTGCTGCTGCCGCTGCTGCGCGAAGACGCCACCCCGGCCGCTGACATCGTCGCCGCCACCACCGGCGACATCCTGGTCACCAACGCCACCGAGATGCCGCCCGGCGCGCCCTGGTACTCGGGACGGACGCTGGTCATCGGCGACGCCGCCCACGCGGCCTCCCCGGCAACCGGGCAAGGGGCCTCGATGGCGATGGAGGACGCCGTCATCCTCGCCAAAGCCCTGCGCGACACCCCCGACACCGACACCGCGCTGTCCGTCTACGAGACGCTCCGCCGCCCACGCGTGGAACACAACACCACCGTCAGCGGAAACATCTCCCGCGGCGTCCACGCACCGTCCCGCACCGGTCAAGCGCCTGCGTCCCGGCCGGCGGACGAGGAACTTGCCCGGCTGCTGGAGTGGAACTCCACCATAGGAATCAATGTCTGAGGCTGCCCCCGCCAGGGTCGAACCGCCCTCCCGGCGGACCGCCTAGCTCGAATCCCGCTCCGCAGCCTCCGCTTCCTCGGCCACGCGCTTGATGGTCGCCAACCGCCTGTCCCAGTCGGCCGCCAGCGTCGCCATCCACCGCGCCGTCGCGTCCAGTGCCGCGGGCCGCACCACGTAGCGCATCTCGCGTCCGACCCGGCTCCCGGACACCAGCCCGGCGGCATCCAGGACGGCGAGGTGTTTGACCACCGCCTGGCGCGAGACGGGGAGTTGGGCGGCGAGCGTCGTCGCGGTGGCCTCGCCCTGGGCCGCCAACTGATCGAGGAGCTGACGCCGCGTCGGGTCGGCCAGCGCAGCGAGGACGCTGTCGACCGGCCCGACGGTGCCGCGAGACTCCTCCGTCATGCGGATGGCTGTTCGGCGCGCGTCTTGAGCGCGTCGAGCTCCAGGGGCCAACCCTCGCTGTGGTCCTTGAAGTTCTGGCTGCGCAGCTCCTCGGAGCCGGCCAGCGCCGCGAACCCGCTCTCCACCACGCGCAGCCGTGTCTGCTCGCCCTCCTGAGTCAACGTGAACTCGACGAGGGTGCTGTTGTCCTCGCGCAGCTCTTCGCCCGGGAACGCGCTGGTCCAGCGGTACGCCAGATACGTCGGAGGCTGAACCTTCTCCACTCGCACCGGGAAGTCCCCGTGCTCGGCGTTCTTCGCCACCATCGACTCTCCTTCCCTGGCCACCGTGCCGGGCAGGCTCGCCTTGTCGGCCACCCAGAACCCGGGCTGGGCCACCAGCGTCCAGACCCGCTCCAGGGGTGCCGCGATCAGGGTTTCGCGCTCGATCCGGTCCTCGCTCATGACATGACTCCTTCGCCGTCATTCGTCCTTGTCATCCACTGCCGTCCTTGGTGCAACCCCAGAGTTGCACATCGCTCCCTCCATGTGCAACCCCAGAGTTGCGCTAAGCGTTACCGCTCACCACTAATTCCGGAGGCATGTTGTACGGCGTGACGACCTGGATCGGCGACGGCAGCGCGGGAGCCGTATCGGCAGGCAGGGCCCCCTGACCTCGCATGATGACCCGGCAGGCGCGGCGCATGTCCTGGCGCAGGTCGTGGTGGAGTACGGCGGACAGCCGCCCCGCCCGCAGCAGCCACGCGTTGTCGTGGTCCAGGTCGTGGGCGATGAAGACCTCGCACGACCGCTTCAAGGCGTCGAACGCGTCGAGCGTGGCGACGTTGCCGCCCCCGATCGAGTAGACCGCCTTGATGCCGGGGTCGTCCCGGAGTGCGGCCAGCACCAGGTCGTACTGGGTGACGTCCAGGCCGTCGCTGTCGGTGACCTCGACCAGGCGTCGTACGGGGTGCTGGGCGCGTATCGCCGCGCGGAAACCCATCTCGCGCTCCTCCTCGCCCCGGAAGAAACCCCGGCTGACGGTGGTCAGAACGTGCCCCGGCCGGTCGCCCAGCCACTGGCCCAGGAGATACGCGGCGGTGGCGCCCGCCGCCCGGTTGTCGATGCCGACGTAGGCGAGCCGCCCACTGGCAGGCAGATCGGTCACCAGCGTCACGACCGAAATGCCGACGGCCACCAACCGGTCGACGGCGGCGGCGACTTCGGGTACATCCGGGGCCTTGAGGATGACGCCCTGCGAACCGCGCCTGGCGATCCGGTCCAGGATGCCGACCAGCTCCCCGACCGGGCCCCTCTCACGGAAGTGGAAGCGGGAGCGCAGCACCGCCGGGTGCAGGGACGGCAGCTCGGCCTCCAGCGCAGCGCGTACGGCGGTGGTGAAGCGCTCCGGTGCCTGCATCACTATGTCGATCATGAAGGTACGGCCGACGAGCCGGACCTGGGTGCGCTGCCGGTCCAGGTCGGCAATCGCCCGGTGCACCTCCTGCGCGGTGCTCTCCCGCACGCCGCCCCGGCCGTTGAGGACCCGGTCGACCGTGGCTTCGCTCAGGCCCGCCTGACGTGCGATCTCCCGAACAGGGAAGGGGTGGCCCATGCGCCGGCTCCTTGAGGGGTTTTTGATGGGTTCCTGCTGGTTGTTCGAGGGGTTTGTAATGACAAGAATGACAGCGCTCCACCGCTCCGTGCCCTGAAGGGACGACGATGACCGTCACCTCCGTACACCCCCGTCCCTGGCTGTCCGAGCAGGACTGCGACCTGGACTCCTTCCGTGCGCTCGTCGAGCAGGAGACCGACCCCACCGACTACCCGCAGGCCTCCGCCATCGTGCGCAACGTGCCGGTCTACGACGCCGACCAGGTCGAGGCCGACCGCGAGTTCCAGGCCGAGCTGGTGCACGCGCTCGCCGAGGGCCCGGGCATCGTCGTCTTCCGGGGCGCCTTCGCTGACCCTGAGGTCGTCGACCGGGCCACCGCCGTCTTCGACGCCCTGATCGCCGAGCAGCGTGCCGCGGGCGCGACCGCGGGGGACCACTTCGCCAAGCCGGGCGCCAACGACCGGGTGTGGAACGCGCTGGAGAAGGCGGCCCTGTACGACGCGGAGGCGTTCGCCGACTACTACGCCAACGACGTCCTCGCCCTGGTGTCCTCGGCCTGGCTCGGCCCCGGCTACCAGGTCACCTCCCAGATCAACGTGGTCAACCCGGGCGGCGCCGCCCAGACCGTGCACCGCGACTACCACCTCGGCTTCCTCTCCAACGAGACCGCGGCCGCCTACCCGGCGCACGTCCACCGCCTCTCACCCGTACTGACCCTCCAGGGCGCGGTCGCCCACTGCGACATGCCCGTCGAGTCCGGCCCGACGATGTACCTGCCGCATTCACAGAAGTACGAGCCCGGCTACCTGGCCTGGCGACTGCCCGAATTCCGGGCCTACTTCGAGGCGCGTCACGTCCAGCTCCCCCTCGCCAAGGGCGACGCGGTGTTCTTCAACCCCGCCCTCTTCCACGCCGCCGGGTACAACCGGTCCGCGGACATCCGCCGCATGGCGAACCTGCTCCAGATCTCCTCGGCCTTCGGGCGGGCCATGGAGACCGTCGACTGTGAGGCCATCGCGAACGCCGTCTACCCGGTGCTGCTGAAGCGCAAGGCCGAGGGCGTACGCCAGGAGTGGCTGGACACGGTGATCGCGGCCAGTGCCGAGGGCTACCCCTTCCCGACGAACCTGGACTCCGACCCGCCCGTCGACGGACTGGCCCCGCCCTCCCAGGCGGACCTCGTCCGGCGCGCCCTCCGCGAGGACTGGACCCCGGAACACCTGCGGGACGCACTGCGGGCCGCCACCGAGCGCCGCGAGAGCTGAGGAACGAGAGAGCACATGGGACTTCTTGAGGACAAGGTCGTCCTCGTCAACGGCGGCACCCAGGGCGTCGGCGCGGCCGTCGCCCGGGCCGCCGCCCGCGAGGGCGCGACCGTGGCCGTCACGGGGCGCCGCCCCGAACTCGGCGAGGCACTGGCCACCGAACTGACCGAGGCCGGGACCAAGGCCATGTACGTACGGGCCGACCTCGCCGACGCGCAGCAGGCGCGGGGGAGTGCGGCCCGGGTGATCGAGGCGTACGGTCGGATCGACTGCCTGGTCAACTCCGCCGGACTCACCTCCCGCGGAACACTGCTCGACACCACGCCCGAGCTGTTCGACGCGCACATCGCGATCAACCTCAAGGGCCCGTTCTTCGCCATGCAGGCCGCCGTCGCCGACATGCTGGCGCGCAAGGCGCCCGGCACGATCGTCAACATCATCACTTCGTCCGAGCACGGCGGACAGCCCTTCCTCGCCCCGTACGTCGCCGCCAAGGCCGGACTCGCAGGGCTGACGCGCAACGCCGCGCACGCCCACCGCTGGGACCGGATCCGGATCAACGGCCTGAACATCGGCTGGACCGCGACCGAGGGCGAGGACGCCACCCAGCGCACCTTCCACGGCGCGGGCGACGACTGGCGCGAACAGGCCGCGCAGAAGCTGCCGATGGGCAAGCTCGGCCGGCCCGACGAGATCGCCGACTTCGTGGTCCTGCTGCTCTCCGACCGCAGCGGTGTCGTCACCGGCTCGGTCATCGACTGGGACCAGAACGTCCTCGGCGGACTCGACTGAGCCGCGCGACACACACGTACGGATCACCACTGACACGTACGACGCACAAGGAAACAAGGAGCCCCTGAACCATGCGTATCGGCATCCTCGGCCTCGGCCGCATCGGCGCGTTCCACGCCGAGACCCTCTCCCGGCTCGACGTGGTCGAGTCCCTCGTCGTCGCGGACCCGTTCGCGGATGCCGTCACGGCGGCCGTCGAGCGCTTCGGCGCCGAAGCGGTCGGCTCGCCGGAGGCGGTGCTGGCCGCCGGCGTGGACGGCGTGGTGATCGCCGCCGCGACCGACGCCCATCCCGGACTGATCCGGGCCGCCGTCGAGGCGGGAGTGCCGGTCTTCTGCGAGAAGCCCGTCGCCCGCGCGATGAAGGAGGGCGTCGAGGTCCTGAACGCCGTGCGGGACAGCGGCGTCGAGATCCAGATCGGCTACAACCGGCGATTCGACGCCGGCTTCGTGGCCGCCCGTGCCGCCGTCCAGAGCGGCGAACTCGGCCCGCTGCACACCGTACGGTCCACCACCCTGGACCCGGCGCCGCCGCCGGCCACGTACATCGCCGCCTCCGGAGGCATCTTCCGCGACTGCTCCGTGCACGACTTCGACATCATCCGCTGGGTCACCGGCCGCGAGGTGACCGAGGTGTACGCCGTCGGCGGCAACCGGGGCGCCGACTACATCAAGGAGGCGGGCGACGCCGACACCACCGGCGCGATCCTCACCCTCGACGACGGCACGATCGCGGTGGTGTCCAACTCCCGCCACAACGCCCGCGGTTACGACGTCCGCATGGAGATCCACGGCTTCCAGGACTCCATCGCGGTCGGCCTGGAGGACAAGCTGCCGCTGCGCTCCGTGGAGCCAGGCGTCACGTTCCCCGCCGGGACGCCGCACGACTTCTTCATGGACCGCTTCACCGACGCCTACCGCGCCGAACTCGACGCGTTCACCGAGGTCGTCGCCGGCCGGCGAACCTCGCCGTGCACGGTGGCCGACGCGCTCGAGGCAGGCTGGATCGCCGAGGCCTGCACGCTGTCGCTGCACGAGCACCGGCCGGTGACGATCACCGAGGTCCGCGCCGGATGAGAGCTCTCGCCTGTGTCCCGGGTGCCTCGGGCACCCGGGACACAGGCGAGTGAACATCGCACCTCCGGCGTCCGTTTACGGGCATGTGGTCTCTCCGTACGACCATGAGAGCCGCCCATGCCCGACCGATCGAGGAGCGACGACCATGCAGGAGTTACCCGACACCGCCGGCCCCCGGAGCGTGGTCGTCATCGGTGCCGGACCGGGCGGTCTGGCGGCCGCCCGTGAACTGGAGCGTGCCGGGCACCGGGTGACCGTCCTGGAGGAGCAGGACGCGGTGGCCGGGAAGTGCCAGAGCGTTCACGTCGACGGCCGGGCGTACGACCTCGGCGGCCACATATGCACCAGCCAGTACGCGCGGGTCGCGGAGTTGGTGACCGAGCTGGACGTGGAGACGGAACGCACCGCCCGCTACCGGGTTATCGGCGGTCTCGACGTCGCCGCACGCGCCCCGGGCCGCCAGTCCATGGCCTTCCTGCTCGACGGCGCCCTCCCGCGCTACCAGGCGCTGCGCGAGCGGGAGTTCCCGCGCATCGCCGAACCCGGGCTCGCCCACTCCGCGCGGGCGCTCGCCGCCCCCGTCACCGAGTGGCTCGCCGAGCACGGCCTGCAGTCCATGGCCGAGTCGTTCGGCACCGGATACACGGCGGCCGGATACGGCTATCTCGACGACGTGCCCGCGCTGTACTTCGTGAAGTACGCGGAGATGACCGGTCTTTTGTCCTCCCACAGACCCGAACTGCTCGGGTACGCAGGCGATTTCACCGTCGTGGGCGGATTCGCCACGCTGTGGCGCCGGGTCGCCGACGAGCTGAAGGACGTACGGTGCGCCGTGCGCGTGGAGTCGGTCGAGCGGCACGCGGGCGGAGTGCGGGTCGGTACCGACTCCGGCCCGGTGGAGGCGGACGACCTGGTGCTCGCCGTCGGCCTGGACCGGATTCTGCCGGTCCTGGACGCCACCGAGGAGGAGCGCGACCTCGCCGCGCGGATCCGCAGCAACGCCTACCACACCACCCTCGCCTCCGCGTCCGGCCTGCCGGAGAACGCCTTCTACTTCCTCGACCGCCACACCGCCACCCGCGAGGCGAAGGGCCACTGCGTCTCGTACCACCACCGTTACCCGGGCAGCGATGTGCGCACCTTCTACTCCTACGGCCGCCCCGAGGACGTCCCCGCGCTGCTGCGGGACGACGTCGAGGCGCTCGGCGGGCGGCTGGGGGAGGTGCATCTGCGGCGCGAGTGGGTGTTCATGCCGCACTTCGGCAGCGACGACCTCGCCGGCGGCGCCCTGGACCGCCTCGACGCGCTGCAGGGCCGGGCCCGCACCTACTACGCCGGCGGCCTGCCCGCCTTCGAACTGGTCGAGTGCGCCGTGTCCCACGCCCAGGACCTCGCCCGCCGGCACTTCCCGCCTGTGGACGGCGCCGAGGGCGCTTGAAACCCGCAGGCCGGCAGCCCTTGCGGGCTGCCGGCCTGCGGCACTCTGCTGAACCCTCTCAGGCGCCGCAGGAGCGGAGGAACTTCCGGGTGCGTGTGGCGATGGGCAGCGGCTTGTCCGGCTCGCACGGGTACATGTCCTGCTCGACGATCGCGAACAGTTCCACACCGAGGTTCTGCGCGGCGACCAGCACCGGCTCCAACTCCGGTACGCCGGACGGGGGTTCGCACATCACGCCGCGCTGGACCGCGGGGCCGAACGGGACCTCGTTCTTGACGACGTCGGCGAGGATCTCCGGGTCGACCTGCTTGAGGTGGAGATAGCCGATGCGCTCGCCGTACGTCTCGATCAGCTTGACGTTGTCGCCTCCGCAGTAGGCGTAGTGGCCGGTGTCCAGGCAGAGGCTGACCAGAGCGCTGTCGGTGGAGTCGAGGAAGCGCTCGACGTGTTCCTCGGTGTCGATGTGGGTGTCGGCGTGCGGGTGCACGACGATGTCGAGACCGAAGCGCTCCTTCACCTCGTGTCCGAGCCGTTCCATGCCCTTGGTGAGATTCGCCCACTGCCGGACGGTCAGCTCGGGCGGCTCGATCAGCTCGGCGGTCTTGTCGTCCCGCCAGAACGACGGGATGACCACCAGGTGCTTCGCGCCCATGGCCCGGGTCAGTTCGGCGACCTGGCTGACGTGCTCCCAGGTGGAGTCCCAGACGTCGGGGCCGCGGTGCAGCGCGGTGAAGACCGTGCCGGCCGACACCTTGAGGTCGCGCTTGTTCACCTCGTCGGTGAGCCTGGCCGGGTCGGTCGGCAGATAGCCGTACGGGCCGAGCTCGATCCAGGGGTAACCGGCCTCGGAGACCTCGTCCAGGAAGCGTTCCCAGGGCACCTGAAGGGGATCGTCGGGGAACCACACGCCCCATGAGTCGGGAGCCGAGCCGACGCGGATGCGGTCCAGGGGGTTGGTCACGATGCGGTTCCTTCGGACGTCACTACGGGGGCTTTGAGGTCCTGCTCCTCGGGGAGCTCTTCCACATCGACGCCGCGGACTTCCGCCAACTCGTGCTTGAGCGCGGCCAGTTCGGCACCGCCTGCCATGTGGTTGGTGAGCTCTTCCAGGCTGACCTGGCTGCGGTCGGCGGACAGCTCCATGGTGCCAAGGCGCAGCACGCTGAAGTAGTCGCCGACCATGTAGGCGTGGTGCGGGTTGTGGGTGATGAAGATGACGCCGAGTCCGCGGTCGCGGGCGGCGGCGATGTACTTCAGCACCACGCCGGACTGCTTGACGCCGAGCGCGGCGGTCGGCTCGTCCAGGATGAGGACACGGGCGCCGAAGTAGACGGCGCGGGCGATGGCCACCGACTGGCGCTGGCCGCCGGAGAGCGTGCCGATGGGCTGCTCGAGGTCGTCCAGGACGATGCCCATGGCGCGCAGTTCCTCGTCCGCGGTCTTCTTCATCCGGGCGATGTCGAGCCGGCGGACCGGCCAGGGGCCGCTGGTCATCTCGGAGCCGAGGAAGAAGTTCCGCCACACCGGCATCAGCGGGACGACGGCGAGGTCCTGGTAGACGGTGGCGATGCCCTTGTCGAGGGCCTCGCGCGGAGTGCTGAAGCGCACCGGTTCGCCGTCGACGAGGAACTCGCCCTCGGTGTGCTGGTGCAGCCCGGAGATGATTTTGATCAGTGTGGACTTGCCGGCGCCGTTGTCGCCGAGGACGCAGGTCACCCTGCCGGGTTGCACGGAGAGGGTCACACCGTGCAGGGCGCGGATGTTGCCGTAGGACTTGCCCGCGCCGCGCAGTTCGACGATCGGCTTCTCGTCCTGGGGGGCGGCGTCCTTGACGAGGGCCCCGTTGGCCGTGGATCCGTTGCTTGTCATGGGATCAGATCACCTCCGGGTGGCCGCGTTGCGGACCCACAGATTGACGAGGGTGGCGCCGAGCAGCATCACGCCCAGGAAGGCCATGAACCAGTCGGGGTTCCAGCCGGCGTACACGATGCCCTGCTGCACCATGCCGAACATGAAGGCACCGAAGACCGGGCCGATCGCGGAGCCGTAGCCGCCGGTCAGCAGACAGCCGCCGATCACCGCCGCGGCGATGTAGATCAGCTCCTGACCGACGCCCTCGCCGGACTGCACGGTGTTGAAGGAGAACAGCTGGTGCATACCGACGAACCAGGCACCGAAGCCCACACCCATGAAGAGCGCGATCTTGGTGAAGGTCACCGGCACGCCGACCGCGCGGGCGCTGAACTTGTTGCCGCCGACCGCGAAGGTCCAGTTGCCGAACTTGGTGCGCAGCAGCAGCCAGGTGGCGATCGCCGCGAAGACCAGCCAGTAGAAGACGGTTATCTTCACCCCCACCCCACCGATGGTGAAGGTCGAGGCGAACACCGACTTGGCCCCCTCGAAGCCGTCCATGTCGCTGATGTCGTTCGTCGCGACGTTGCCGGTGACCAGCTTGGTGACCGCGAGGTTGACGCCCTGCAGGATCAGGAAGGTGCCCAGGGTGATAAGGAAGCTCGGCAGTCCGGTTTTCACCAGCAGCCAGCCGTTGAACGCGCCGATCGCCAGCGAGACGATCAGGGCGACGATGACGCCCACCCAGACGTTCATCGTCAGCTGGTAACTGACCATGCTCGCGGTGAGCGCCGAGGTGAGTACGGCGACACCGGCCGACAGGTCGAACTCGCCGCCGATCATCAGCAGCGCCACCGGCAGAGCCATCAGGCCGATGGTCGAGGACTGATAGAGGATCGTGGCCATGGAGCCGGCCTCACGGACCGGCGGCGCCGCGATCAGGAAGAAGACGAAGACCGCGACGGCTCCGAGGAAGACACCGACTTCGGGCCGGGCGAGCAGCCGCAGCCACATGGGGCGCTCGGAGGTCCGGCCGTCGGTTTCCTTCTTCGGGCCGGAGGCCGGCGGTGCGGACACCGCCGGCGCAGCCTGCTGGGTCATGGGGATCACCGAGTACCCTTCGCGGCGAACTTCGCTATGGCCTCGACGTTGGACTTGTCCACGAAGGCCGGGCCGGTGAGGACCGGAGCCTCGCCGCCGCCGCTGTAGTTTCCGTTGTTCTTGTAGAGCCACAGAGTGTCGACCGCGAGGTATCCCTGCAGGTAGGGCTGCTGGTCGACGGCGAACTCGATGTCGCCCTTCTCGATGGCCCCGGTCAGGTCCTTGTTGAGGTCGAAGGTGGCGACCTTGGCCTTGCTGCCCGCCTCGGACACCGACTGCACGGCCGTCAGCGCGTACGGGGCGCCGAGCGTGACCACCTCGTCGATGGAGGTGTCCTGCTTGAGCTTGGCGTTGATGGTCGACTTCACGGACGGCATGTCGGTGCCGTTGACGTAGAGGTTCTCCGTCTTGCCCTTGAAGGTCTTCTTCACACCCGCGCAGCGCGCCTCGAGCCCGACGTGGCCCTGTTCCTGGACCACGCAGACGGCGTTCTTGGCGCCAGTCTCGTTGAGCCTGTTGCCGAGGGCCTCGCCGGCGATGCCCTCATCCTGACCGAAGTACGACAGGAGGCCCATGCTCTTCCAGTCGTCCACACCGGAGTTGAGGCCGACGACGGGGATGCCGGCCTTCTCGGCCTTGGTCACCGCTTCCTTCATGGCGTCCGGCTTGGCCAGCGTGACCGCGATGCCGTCGACCTTCTGGTCGATCGCGTTCTGCACGAGGTTGGCCTGGTCGGCCGCGTTGGGGCTGCTGGAGTAGATCAGCTTGACGTTGTCCTTGGCGGCAGCTGCCTCTGCGCCCTTGCGGACGATGTCCCAGAAGGTGTCGCCGGGGGCCTGGTGGGTGACCAGGGCGACGGTCATGCGGGGAGTGCTGGCCTTGCCCGCGGCGAGGTTCTCGCCGCTCTCCTCGGCTTCCTTGCCCCCGGAGCTGCTGGAGCAGCCGGTGACGATCAGTGCTGTCGCGGCGGCTGCGGCCACCAGGACGGGGAGTCTACGGGAGCGGGGGCGAGACGTACGGTCCATCTTTCCGGCACCTCACTGTGCTGCGGGGAAATAGGGAGCGGGCGAGGGCGACGGGCCGGGCATACGCCCGCACCCTGGGAGCCCGTGCGCAAAACATACGCCGGGCCACGTGCCGAGAAACTTTCGGCTGCACTTGTTGGGACGGGATGTAAGCCCCTGATGAGGCGCCGTGTCAATACTTTGTTAAGACATCATTTCACGAGCACGTGAGAATGTCAGTACAAACTATTGACAGGGTCCCGTCCGCCGACTTACACCTGAGGGCATCCACCGAGCGAGGAGCGACGCATGACCGAGTCCTTCGACCTGATCACCATGGGCCGTATCGGCGTCGACCTCTATCCCCTCCAGGCCGGCGTCCCCCTCACGGACGTCGAGACCTTCGGGAAGTTTCTCGGCGGTTCCGCGGCGAACGTCGCGGTGGCCGCCGCGCGCCTGGGCCGGAGAACCGCGATCATCACCCGCACCGGCAAGGACCCCTTCGGCACGTATCTGCACCAGGCGCTGGGGGAGTTCGGGGTCGACGACCGCTTTGTCACCCCGGTCGACGCGTACCCGACGCCCGTAACTTTTTGCGAGATCTTTCCCCCCGACGACTTCCCGCTGTACTTCTACCGGCAGCCCAAGGCACCGGACCTGGAGATCCGCACCGAGGAGCTCGACTTCTTCGCCATCCGCTCGGCCAAGATCTTCTGGATCACCGGGACGGGCCTGAGCGAGGAGCCCAGCCGCTCGGCCACGCTCGCCGCCCTCAAGGCGCGCGACAAGGCGGGCACCACCGTCTTCGACCTCGACTGGCGCCCCATGTTCTGGAAGAACCCGGCCGAGGCCCGCCCGTACTACGCCGAAGCCCTGCGCCACGTCACGGTCGCCGTCGGCAACCTCGACGAGTGCGAGGTCGCCACCGGCGTGCGCGAACCGCACGCCTGCGCCGAGGCCCTGATCGAGGCGGGTGTGGAACTGGCGGTGGTCAAGCAGGGCCCCAAGGGTGTCCTCGCCGTCCACCGGGACGGCAGCACCGCCGAGGTGCCACCGGTGCCCGTGGAGGTGGTCAACGGACTCGGCGCGGGCGACGCCTTCGGCGGTTCGCTCTGCCACGGGCTGCTCGCCGGCTGGGAGCTGGAGAAGACCATGCGGTACGCCAACGCGGCCGGAGCCATCGTCGCCTCCCGCCTCGCCTGCTCCTCCGCGATGCCGACCACCACCGAGGTCGAGGAACTCGTCGCTTCCCGCGGCTGACCCCGACTCGCCTCCCGAGGCTGACCCCACGCCCCCCTGAACGGAGCCAACCCTTGAGCCTCACCATCCCCGACCTCGTCGGAGTGCGCGCCCGGCACCCGGAGGCCATCGCCGAAGCGGCCGCCCGCCGCAGCCGCCGCCCGCTCATCGGCGACAGCGGACGCCTCATGATCGTGGCCGCCGACCACCCGGCCCGCGGCGCCCTCGGTGTCGGCGACCGACGCCTGGCCATGGCCAACCGCGCCGATCTGCTGGAGCGGCTGTGCATCGCGCTGTCCCGGCCCGGCGTGGACGGGGTGCTCGCCACCGCCGACATCCTGGATGACCTGCTGCTCCTCGGCGCCCTGGAGAACAAGGTCGTCATGGGCTCGATGAACCGCGGCGGGCTCGCCGGGGCGTCCTTCGAGATGGACGACCGCTTCACCGGACACCGCCCCGAGGACATCGCCCGGCTGAACTTCGACGCGGGCAAGCTGCTGCTGCGCATCGACTACGACGACCCCGGCTCGCTGACCACCCTGGAGTCCACCGCGCGGGCCATCGACGCCATGGCCGAGCGTCAACTCCCGTTGTTCGTCGAGCCGTTCATCTCCCGCCGGGTCGACGGGGCGGTACGCAACGACCTGTCCGCCGAGGCCGTCACCCGCTCCATAGCGATCGCCTCGGGCCTCGGCGGCACCTCCGCCTACACCTGGCTGAAGCTGCCGGTCACCAGCGACCCGGACGACATGGCCGCCGCCCTGGAGACCTCGACCCTGCCCGCCGTGCTGCTGGGCGGCGAGGTCGGCAAGGACCAGGAGGGCGCGTACGAGAGGTGGCGCAAGGCGCTGCGGCTGCCCACCGTGCAGGGCATGGTTGTCGGCCGTTCCCTGCTCTACCCCGCGGAGGGCAGCGTCGAGACCGCCGTGGACACCGCGGTCGGGCTGCTGTGAGCCAGACACCGAGGAACCACGCGATGACCGGACCAGGAGGAGCCGACCGATGACCAAGCACCACCTGCCCCTGGGGAAGGCCACGAGCGAGCAGTACGCCGTCGACGTCACCCCCGAGAGCGCCGGCTGGGGCTACTCCAGTCTGCGGGTGCTCGAGCTGCCGCCCGGCGGCACCCACCACTTCACGGCCGGGGACAGCGAGTGGATCGTGCTGTCGCTCAGCGGCGGCGCCGCCGTCGCCGTCACCGACGACTTCGGCGGTGAGACCTACGAACTGCACGGCCGCGCCGACGTGTTCAGCGGCCCCAGCGACTTCGTGTACGTCCCGCGCGACGCGACCGCGAGCCTCACCTCCCCGGCGGGCGGACGCTTCGCGCTCACCGGCGCCCGCTGCACCCGCCGCCTGCCCGCCCGCTACGAGCCCGCCTCCTCCGTCCCCGTCGAACTGCGCGGCAGCGGCAACTGCTCGCGCAAGGTCCACAACTTCGGCGCGGCCGGCGTCTTCGAGTGCGACAAGCTCATCGCCGTCGAGGTGATCACCCCCGGCGGCAACTGGTCCTCGTACCCGCCGCACAAGCACGATGCGAACCGCCCCGGCGAGGAGTCCGAGCTGGAGGAGATCTACTACTTCGAGTTCGCCGACCACGAGGGCACGCCCGGCCTCGGCTATCAGCGGGTCTCGCCGTCAGGTCACGGCCACGGCACGGACGTACTGGCGGAGGTGCGCGGCGGCGACGTCGTACTGATCCCGGACGGCTGGCACGGTCCCTCCATGGCGGTGCCAGGGCACGACATGTACTACCTGAACGTCATGGCGGGCCCCGGCGCCGAGCGCGCCTGGCTGATCTGCGACCACCCCGACCACGCCTGGATCCGCGACACCTGGCCGAGCCAGCCCGTCGACCCCAGACTCACCAGCACTCAGTCCCAGTGAGGTATCGATGAGCTCCACCCGCCGCCTGACCGTCGCTCAGGCGCTCGTGCGCTTCCTCGCCGCGCAGTACACCGAACGCGACGGCGCCCGGCACCGCCTCATCGCCGGCACCTGGGGGATCTTCGGGCACGGCAACGTCGCCGGGATCGGTCAGGCGCTGCTTGAGGCCCAAGAGGAGACCATGCCGTTCCACCAGGGCCGCAACGAGCAGTCCATGGTGCACGCGGCGGTCGGCTACGCCCGCCAGCTCAACCGGCTCTCCGCACAGGCCGTGACCACCTCCATCGGGCCCGGCGCCACGAACCTGGTCACCGGTGCGGCCCTCGCCACCGTCAACCGGCTCCCGGTGCTGCTGCTGCCCGGCGACTACTTCGCCACCCGCACCGCCGACCCACTGCTCCAGCAGCTCGAACACCCCGTCTCGGCGGACGTGTCCGTCAACGACACCCTGCGCCCGGTCTCCCGCTACTTCGACCGGATCCACCGCCCCGAGGCCCTGATCCCCTCCGCCCTGAACGCCATGCGCGTACTCGCCGACCCCGTCGAGACCGGCGCCGTCACCCTTGCCCTGCCGCAGGACGTGCAGGCCGAGGCGTACGACTGGCCCGAGGAGTTCTTCGCCGACCGGATCTGGCAGGTGCGCCGCCCCGCGCCCGAACCGGCCGAAGTCGCCGAGGCCGTGCATGCGATCCGGGCCGCCGAACGGCCGCTGATCGTCGCGGGCGGCGGCGTTCACCACAGCGAGGCCGAGGACGCGCTGAAGGCGCTGGTGGACGCCACCGGCATCCCCGTCGCCTCCACCCAGGCCGGCAAGGGCTCGCTGCGCCACGATCACCCCGCCGACCTCGGCGGCATCGGCCACACCGGCACCGCGGTCTGCGACGACATCGCGCGCACCGCCGACCTGGTCATCGGCGTCGGCACCCGCTACACCGACTTCACCACCGCTTCCGCCACGCTCTTCCAGAACCCCGACGTCCGCTTCCTCAACCTCAACGTCACCGCCTTCGACGCCCACAAGCTGAGCGCGCGCACCCTGGTCGCCGACGCCCGCGCAGGGCTCGACGCACTCACCGAGGCGCTGTCCGGCCACCGTGTGGACGCGGCGTACGAGGCCGAGTACCGCGCGGGCAAGGAGCGCTGGGAGCAGGTCGTGGACGCCGTCTACCGGGCGGACGACGAGAACCAGGTCCCCACCCAGACGCAGGTGCTCGGCGCCCTGGACTCCGTGGTCGGTGACGACGACGTGGTCATCAACGCGGCGGGCTCGCTCCCCGGCGACCTGCACAAGCTGTGGCGGGCCCGTTCCCCGCGCCAGTACCACCTGGAGTACGGCTACTCCTGCATGGGCTACGAGATCCCGGCGGGCATCGGCGTCCAGCAGGCGGCGCCCTCAACTCCCGTATGGTCCCTGGTCGGTGACGGCACGTACCTGAT
Organism: Streptomyces flaveus; assembly: GCF_014647675.1. Taxonomy (GTDB): domain Bacteria; phylum Actinomycetota; class Actinomycetes; order Streptomycetales; family Streptomycetaceae; genus Streptomyces; species Streptomyces flaveus. The sequence goes on from NZ_BMPQ01000004.1 coordinate 305,000, forward strand.
GATGCCGACCGAGATCGTCACCGCCGTCCAGGAGGGCCTGCCAGTCAATCTGGTCCTCATCCAGAACCACGGTTACGCCTCCATCGGGGGCCTCTCCGAGGAGACCGGCGGCGAGCGGTTCGGCACCGCCTACCGCTACCGGGCGGCCGACGGCACCTTCAGCGGCGCGCCCCTGCCCGTGGACCTCGCCGCCAACGCGGCCAGCCTCGGCATGGACGTCATCCGCGCCAAGACCGTCCGCGAACTGCGCGACGCCCTGGCCACCGCCCGCGCCTCGGACCGCCCGACCTGCGTGTACGTCGAGACGGACCCCACGCCCACCGCCCCCGCGGCCCAGGCCTGGTGGGACGTACCGGTCGCCGAGGTCGCCTCCCGCGAAGCCGCGAACCGGGCCCGCGAGACCTACGACCAGCACGTGCAGGGACGCCGCCGGCACCTCTGAACCCCCTCGCCCGACCCCCCCCCGCTCACGAAAAGGACCCGCACGCCATGAAGACCATCACCCACTGGATCGGGGGCAAGCCCGTCGAGGGCACCTCCGGCCGCTTCGGCCCCGTGTACGACCCCGCCACCGGCGCCCAGGACAAGCAGGTCGAGTTCGCCACCACCGACGAGGTGGACGCCGCCGTCGCCGCCGCCAAGGCCGCGTTCGAGAGCTGGGGCGCCGCCTCGCTCGCCAAGCGCACCGCCGTGCTGTTCAAGTACCGCGAGCTGCTGGACGCACGCCGCGACGAGATCGCCGCGCTGATCACCGCCGAGCACGGCAAGGTGCACTCCGACGCGCTCGGCGAGGTCGCCCGCGGCATGGAGATCGTCGAACTCGCCTGCTCCATCCCGCAGTTGCTCAAGGGCGAGCTGTCCACGCAGGTCTCCACCCGGGTGGACGTGGCGTCCATCCGCCAGCCGCTCGGCGTCGTCGCGGGCATCACGCCGTTCAACTTCCCGGCCATGGTGCCGATGTGGATGTTCCCCGTCGCCATCGCCTGCGGCAACACCTTCGTGCTCAAGCCCAGCGAGAAGGACCCCTCCGCCTCGTACCGGCTGGCGGAACTGGCCTCCGAGGCGGGCCTGCCCGACGGCGTACTGAACGTCGTGCAGGGCGACAAGGTCGCCGTGGACCGCCTCCTGGAGCACCCGGACATCGCCGCCGTGTCCTTCGTCGGCTCCACGCCGATCGCCAAGTACATCCAGATGAAGGGCATCGAGCACGGCAAGCGCGTCCAGGCCCTCGGCGGCGCCAAGAACCACATGCTCGTGCTGCCCGACGCCGATCTGGACTTCGCCGCGGACCAGGCCATCAACGCCGCGTACGGCTCGGCCGGCGAGCGCTGCATGGCCGTGTCGGTCGTCGTCGCGGTCGGTGACACCGGTGACGAACTGGTCGGCAAGATCGCCGAGCGGGCCAAGGGCCTGAAGATCGGCCCCGGCACCGACCCCGCCTCCGAGATGGGCCCGCTGATCACGCGCGAGCACCGCGACAAGGTGGCGTCGTACGTCTCCGGTGCGGCGGCGCAGGGTGCCGAGGTCGTCGTCGACGGCACCGGCTACACGGTCGAGGGCCACGAGGACGGCTTCTTCCTCGGCGTCTCGCTCCTCGACAAGGTGCCGGTGACGGCCGACGCGTACCAGGACGAGATCTTCGGCCCGGTGCTGTGCGTGGTGCGCGCCGACACCTATGACGACGCCATCAAGCTCATCAACAGCTCCCGCTGGGGCAACGGCACCGCGATCTTCACCCGCGACGGCGGCGCCGCCCGCCGCTTCCAGCTCGAGGTCCAGGCAGGCATGGTCGGCGTCAACGTGCCGATCCCGGTGCCCGTCGGCTACCACTCCTTCGGCGGCTGGAAGGACTCCCTCTTCGGCGACCACCACATCTACGGCAACGACGGCATCGCCTTCTACACCCAGGGCAAGGTGATCACCACCCGCTGGCCCGACCCGGCCGACAGCGGGGGCATCAACCTCGGCTTCCCCAGCAACTCCTGACGGCTCTCGAGCAACCGACGCGAAGGGAGGAGGTTCCGGTGGCGAAGAAGGGACGGGCCGCTCGTGCCAGGACCGCCTCCCCGGTCGACGGCCTCGAGATCGCGCTGGACCGGGGCAGTCCGATCCCGCTCTACTACCAGTTCGCCCAGCATCTGGAATCCGCGATCGAGCACGGAACGCTCGCGCCCGGCGATCTGCTGGGCAACGAGATGGAGATCGCCGCGCGGCTCGGCCTGTCCCGGCCCACCGTCCGCCAGGCCATGCAGTCCCTGGTGGACAAGGGCCTCCTCGTACGCCGCCGCGGCGTCGGCACCCAGGTCGTACACAGCCAGGTCAAACGCCCGCTGGAGCTGAGCAGCCTCTACGACGACCTGGACTCGGCCGGGCAGAGCCCCGCCACCAAGGTCCTGCGCAACGAGGTCCTGCCCGCCTCGGCGGACGTCGCCGCCGCTCTCGGCATCCCCGAAGGGGACGACGTCACGGTCCTCGAGCGGCTGCGCCTGACCCATGGCGAACCGGTGGCGTACCTGTGCAACTACCTGCCCGCCGCACTCCTGGACCTCGACACCGCCCGCCTCGAGGCGACCGGCCTCTACCGGATGATGCGGGCCGCCGGGATCACCCTGCACAGCGCCCGCCAGAGCGTCGGCGCGCGCTGCGCCACCGCCGAGGAGGGCGAGCTGCTTGACGATCCGGCGGGCGCCGCGCTGCTCACCATGCGGCGTACGGCGTACGACGACACGGGGCGGGCGGTCGAGTACGGCACCCACGTCTACCGCGCCGCCCGCTACGCCTTCGAGTTCCAGCTCCTCATGCGCGCCTGAGAGCGACTTCCAAGGGCCTGGGACCCCTCGCGGCTGTACGTTGGGGCAGTGTCGGACACGTGTGACGGCAGCCGCACAGGGCATCGAACGGGAAGTACGCAAGCAGACCACTCTCAGGGACGGAGAGGGTCACGGTGGTGACCAGCGAGGAGAGCGGAGTCACGGGCCGGCGGTTCGACGTGGCGGACGCCGCGCCGGTGCTGCTGGACGCGGCCGCGGTGGTGACCGGCTGGAGCGGCGACGCCCAGCGGCTGTACGGATACCCCGCGCCCGAAATCCTCGGCCGCGGCGCCGCCGACCTGCTGATGCCCGAGGACGCCGCGCGCCTTCCGGACCTGATCGAACGCTGTGAGCGGGGCGGCGGCTGGGCCGGTCCGCTGTCCGTACGCCACCGGGACGGGCACCCGGTCGCCACGATGGTGCGCGTCGTCCCCGCCCTGGCGTCGGGCGGCCCGGCGCGCTGGATGGTGCTGGCCTCCGACATGACCGGCGCTCCGGGCTGGGACATGAGCCGTACGGTCCTGGAGCGGCTGGCCAGCCAGTCGCCGATCGGCCTCGCCATCGTGGACACGGACCTGCGGTATGTGTGGTCGAACACGGCCATGCAGCAGTTCGGCAGCGGACCCGCACACGAACGGCTCGGCAAGCGGCTTGGCGACATCCAGCCGGGCCTGGACGCCGAAGCACTGGAAGCCGTGATGCGTCAGGTGCTGCACACCGGTGTGCCGATCGTCGACCACGAACACATCGGCCGCGTACGGTCCGCGCCGCACCGGGAGTCCGCGCACGCGATGTCGTTCACCCGGCTCGAGGACGACCGCGGCAACCCGATCGGCGTGTACTACACGGTCGTCGACGTCACCGAGCGCTACCGCGCACGCAGGCGGCTCACCCTGCTCGACCAGGCCGGCGAGCGCATCGGCCGCACGCTGGACGTACGTCGCACCGCCCAGGAGCTGGCCGACGTGGCGGTGCCGGGACTGGCCGACTTCGTCGCCGTGGATCTCCTGGAGTCCGTCCTCGAAGGCGGCGAGCCGCCGTCCGGTCCGCTGAACGACGAGGACAGGGTGTCGCTGCGACGGGCGGCTCACCAGTCGGTGAACAAGGGCGTCCCGGAAGCCGTCGTCAAGATCGGGCAGGCCGCCCGCTACCGGGCCGGGGCACCCCCGCTCCGTAGTCTGACCAGCGGCAGATCCTGGCACCAGGAACGGCTCGACCCGCTCGCCAAGGAGTGGGCCACCGGCATACCCGGCGGCCGGGCCGCCTCCTTCCTCGACCTGGGACTGCACAGCGTGATGATCGTGCCGATCCGGGCGCGGGGCACCACGCTGGGGATCACCACCTTCTTCCGGCGGCAGTGGCAGGACCCCTTCGAGGCGGACGATCTGAGCCTGGCCGAGGAGTTCGTCGCCCGCGCGGCCCTGTGCCTGGACAACGCCCGCCGCTATACGCGTGAACGCGACGCCGCTCTCGTACTGCAGCGCAATCTGCTGCCGCGCCGGCTGCCCGAGCAGGACGCCATGGAGGTCGCCGCCCGCTATCGGCCGGCCGACGAGCTGACCGGCCTCGGCGGCGACTGGTACGACGTCATTCCGCTGTCGGGCGCCCGCGTCGCCCTGGTGGTGGGGGAGGTGGCGGGAAGCGGCATCGAGGCTGCCGCGGCCATGGGCCGGCTGCGCACCGCCGTCCAGACGCTCGCCGACCTGGACCTGCGTCCCGAGGAGGTGCTGGCGCACCTCGACGACGTGGTCGTCCGGGCCGCGCGCGAGGACGACACCGAGCCGGACCCGCGCGGCGGCGGCGTGCAGGCGGTGGGCGCCAGTTGTCTGTACGCGGTCTACGACCCGGTCGCCGGGCAGTGTGCCATCGCCGCCGCCGGTCAGGGCGCGCCCGCGATCGTCGCTCCGGACGGCACCGTCGACTTCCTCGAACCGCCGGCCGGCCCCCTGCTCGGCGTGGCAGGGCCGCCCTTCGAGTCGGTCGAACTGCCGCTCGCGGAAGGCAGCGTGCTCGCCCTCCACACCAACGGCCTGCTCGCAGGCGTCGGGTTCGACCCGGGCGAGGACACCGCCGCGGGCCGGGAACGGCTGCGCCGTGCACTGGAGCGGCGGGAGCCCGTACTCGACGACCGGTGCCAGGCCGTCGTCGACGCCCTCGTCCCGGCGCGCCCGCCGGACGACGTGGCGCTGCTGATGGCCCGTGCCCGCCGCCTCGACCCGCGCCGGATCGTGTCCTGGGAGCTGCCCAGCGACCCCGCGATCGTGGCCGACGCCCGCAAGCGGACCGCGCGGTGGCTGACCGAGTGGGATCTGGACGAGCTGATCTTCACCACCGAACTCGTCGTCAGCGAACTGGTCACCAACGCCATCCGGCACGCCTCAGGACCGATCCGGCTGCGCCTGATCCTGACCGGGGCCACCCTGATCTGCGAGGTCTGGGACGCCAGCGCCAGCGCCCCGCACCTGCGCCATCCGAAGACGACCGACGAGGGCGGCCGGGGCCTGTTCCTGATCTCCCAGTTCACCCAGCGCTGGGGCTCCCGCCACACCCGGGACGGCAAGATCATCTGGGCTGAGCAGTCCCTCACGGGTCCTGCTGTGTGACACGCCGGGTGGCGGCCGTTGTGCGGGGAAGCCGGCCGCCACCCTCGTCGCGCGGTCCGCGCTAGCAGATGTTCTGACTGCTGTTGACCAGCCGGTTGCTGCGGAACGTGGTGTTCTCGCCGCAGGGGCTTTCCCTGATGGCCGAGTCGGTCACCGTGAGGTTCTGGATGGTGATGTCCCGGTTGTTCGGGAAGTCGGAGCGCGCGGCGAGCCGGATCTCCCCGCCGCCGGTGACGCTGCCGCTCTGGGCGGCGATGTTCACGTTGTAGCAGTTCTCGATCAGCATCGAGTTGTTGCCGGTGTTGGAGATCGACACCTTGTCGATGACCGCGCCGCCGCTCTCCGAGACGCAGAAGACGCCGCGTCCGCCGCCGCGCGCGATGACCTCGCCCACGCGGATGTTCGTCGGGTAGTTGCTGCCGACCCGGCCGTTGCGGTTGGCCATCCGGAAGGCCGCGTAACCGGTGCCGGCGCCCGCGTTGTCCGCGTCCACCTTGGTGACGGTGGCGTTGATGGTCTGGTTCAACAGCAGACCGGACTCGCCGACATTGCGGGCGGTGACGGTGCCGACGGTGAAGCCGTCGACGCCGTACGTCTCCACGGCGTGGCTGCTCGCCCCGGACACGTACACGTTGTCGATCCGGACGTTCCTGGTCCACTGGCTGGTGTCGCCGCGGTTGTCGATGCGGACGCCGAGACCGCGCGACAGCCGCATGTCGATCTGGCCGAGGACGACGTTCTGCACGTTGCGCATGAAGATGCCGTACAGCGGGGTGCCGGTGAGGTTCAGGTGCTGGACCTCGATGTCGCGGGCGCCGCGTGCGTAGACCGGGGCCTGGTCGCCGGAGCCCGAACCGGTGACGTTGATGGTGCCGCAGACGTCGAGGACGGTGTAGCTCGGCAGGGAGACCCTGGACCCGGCGCTGATGGAGCCCGAGCCGCGCACGACGACCCGCTCCTTCGAAGTACGGCCTGCCGTAAGGCTGTTGACAGCGGCCTGCATCGCGGCGCGCATGTCGGTGCCGGTGTGGACGACGCTGCTGCCTCGGCGGGCGGTCCAGGTGCCGCCGCTGAGCACGGCCTCCGCCTGGTACGAGCCGTCGCCACAGGCCGCCGCCCGGGAGACGGCGGCCGGTTCGGATGCGGCGGCCTTGGTGTCCTGGGCCGCGTCGGCCGGGGCCGTCAGCACGGCCGCTCCGGTGAGCAGGGCGGTGGCGCAGGCGGCGGTGACGCCGGCCCGCTTCTTGCGAGTACCCAAGGTCCTGCCGATGAGGTGAGGTGCGGCTCTGCGTCCCATCTCGTCCTTCTCCTGTTGTGGGGGTGGACGCGCCGCCCGCTGCCCTGTCGTCCGGCCCGCCATCCCCGTCGTCGAAACCGATTCGACTGAATCGATTCATGATCAGGGTGTGCGTGACCTGGAGCGAACTCGGCTCGGGCAGGGGTGGCGCGCTACGGGGGTGCGCCTTAGCAAGCGCTTTCTGGCGCGGGTGGTGAGTGTGGCAACGGCCTGACGTGACGTCAAGAGGCCGGGACGCCGTCCCGCAAACGGGCCCCCTGCCGCAACAGTTCCCGCTGCACAAGGGAATGCGGCACCTCCCGCGGACTGCGCCCCAGGCGGGAGGCCAACGCCGCACAGACCCCCGCCGCCTGGCCGGTGGCCATCGCGATGGGCATGACCCGGTACGAGGAGTGGGCCACGTGCGTACCGGAGATGCAGCGCCCCGCCACCAGCAGACGGTCGGTGTCCTGGGGCAGCAGGCAGCGCAGCGGGATGTCGTAGAAGCGGCCCGTGGGCACCCGCTTGAGGAGCGTGCCGGTGCCCTCCGGATTGTGGATGTCGATCGGATAGGCGCCGTGCGCGACGGCGTCCGTGAAGGTGCGGGCCTCGAGGATGTCGTTGCCGGTCAGCTGGTAGTCGCCGACGATGCGACGGGTCTCCCGTACGCCGATGTGGCTGCCGCTCTGCGCCACGTACGCGTGCTCGAAGCCAGGCACCCGAGTACGCAGGAAGTGGTCGATCTGAGCCAGCTGGCGGCGGGCGGTGTACTCGGCGCGGCTGAGGTCCCAGACGCTGGTGCCGAGCGCCCCGGTGACACGGGTGCTGTTGACGCTGACCTCGCGAGGGTGCGGGGTGCCGAAGAACAGCACGTCCTCGCGGGGCAGCCGGAGCTCGCCGTCCTCCGTGGCCTCCCTGACCAGGTCCCACAGACCGTGCACGCCGCGCCACTGGTCGGGATGGGCCCGTACGTACTCGGCGAACCGCGGCCGCAGGAAGTCCACGACGCGGAACATGAGCGTCATCGGCTGCACCAGTCCGTCCTCGGGGCGGCCGATCTCGTACGGGGCTCCGCAGGCGGCCGCCACATCGCCGTCACCCGTGCCGTCGACGACCACGCCCGTGTCGATCACCACAGGACCCGACTTGGTCTCGAAGACCAGGCGCCAGCCGTCGTCGAGCGGCAGCGCGGTGGAGGCGAAGGAGTGGAACAGCATCCGCACGCCCGCCTCGTCGAGCATCTCCAGCAGGACCATTTTGAAGATCTCCGGGTCGAACGGCACGGTGTAGCCGGTCTCGACGGAGGGCGGTACGCAGCCGCCGCTCGCGGTCAGGCGCTCCAGCAGCCGCCACAGGACGCCGGCGACCACCGGCTCGCCCTCGCCGTGGTCGGTGGGCAGCAGCCGGGTGTCGTCGCCGTTCTCGGTGAACGCGGCCTGCTTGTGCTCGTTGTGGAACGACATCAGGGGCATGACGAGCGCCACGGTCGCATTGCCGCCGAGGAATCCGTACCGCTCGACGAGCGCGACCTCGGCTCCCGCGTCGGCCGCGGCGAGCGCGGCGCCGCAGCCGGCGGGACCGCCGCCGATCACCAGGACGTCGGTCCGGCCCGCGTACTCGGCCTCCCGCGGCGGCAGCGTGACGGTACGGAACTCGTCGGGCGGTTCCAGGATCGGCATCGCTTCCTCCGGTCGGTCCTCGTCGGGCCCCCGCACGTCCTCGTCAGGCCCCCGCGCTCAGGTCCTCCATACCGGAGCCGGTACGCAGGCCGCCGCCGATCTCGTCCAGGAGGGTTCCGCAGCGCGCGCAGGTCTCCTGGGCGAGCCCGCACAGCTCCCGGACCCGCGACTCCATCTCCTCGCGCCGCTGCGGATACTCGTCCCAGAGCCGGTCCACCTCCGCCAGCAGCAGCCCGGCCTGCTCCCGTGCCACCCCCACCAGCGCCGGAGCGCCCACCCGGCGCGCGAAGTCGAAGACCTTGCCCGAGTAGGGGAGCGGCAGCACCGGCAGCCCGGAGACCGCCGCGAAGATCAGGAAGTGCAGGCGCATGCCGACGGCCAGATCCAGGTGGCGCATAAAGCCGAGGACCTGCCCGGGGCTGTAGGTGCCGTTCATGATCCGGCCCTGGTCCGGCGCGGACATGTGCGAGAGCACGGCATGGGCGTGGCGCACGTCATGGCGTTCCATCGGCATGAACACCACATGGGCGTCCAGGCGCCGGACCAGGAAGTCGGCCACGTCGGCGAGCAGCGCGTGATAGCCGCCCTCGTCCAGCTTCTCGGCCGCCCGGCCCGGTTCCCGCACCGACATCCCCACCAGGCGTTTCCCGGTCGGGATGCCCTCGTGCGTCATCATCCGGCCGGTGAACGGCTCCGCGGACAGCAGCAGCGCCGGGTCCGCGGTGACCTTGAGCTCGCGCTCGACCCCGACCTCGTCGAGGACGAGCCCGGACTCCTCGTCCCGTACGACCACGTCGTCCATCTCCGGCAGCACGGAGCGCACCGCCTCCCGGTCCTCGGGCTCCCGCAGCGGGCCCGCGCCGACGGCGTAGGCGAACGTGCGCACCCCGTGGGTCTGGGCCGCACGGACCAGCCGCAGGTACCGGCGGGCCTCTCCGTCGTAGAGGATCCCGCCGCCGCCCAGCACCAGCAGGTCCAGGTCGGACAGCGCGTCCAGCAACTGCCGCTGGGCCACGCCCTCCCAGTCCACCACCTCGTCGGCGCCGCGGTGATGGCTGCGGGTGTGCTCGGCGTTCCGGCTGAAGACGATGATCCGGGCGTGCGGGCGATGGGCCCTGAGGCAGCCCAGTACGCAGGCCAGGATGGACTCGTCGCCGATGTTGAAGCCGCCGTACGAACCGAGGACGCCGATCCGTGGGGCCGACGTCCGGGAGGACACAGGCGGGCGCTGGGCAGCGTGGGTCATCCATACGCTCCCGTCGCGTCGGGGCTGGCCGGTACGGGCTCGGGTTGCCCGGCCCGGGCGCGACAAACACCCCGGAAACGGACTGGTACGGGGTGGGCGCCCCGGTCACCGCCCCTGCGCGTGCGGCACTGGCGCGGCATCGCCTTGCCGGTCGTACTCCCACAGCTGATCGACCAGTTCGAAGCCGGCCTCGTGGAAGAGGCGTGGGGCGGTGCCGGTAGTACCGGTCGCTCGCCACGTCGTGCCGACGGCGGCGACGACATGCGTGGCGCCCTCCTCGGTGAGCAGGGCCAGCGCCTGGTCGAGCAGTTTGCCGGCCAGACCACGGTGGCGGTACTCGGGCTCCGTCTCGATCCAGTACACGGCCGCGGTGCGGTCGCGTGCCGTGCTCACCACGATCTCGGCGATCGGCTCGGCCGCCTTGTGGAAGACCAGCCGATACCCCGGCGGGTACTCGCAGGGGTACACATCGGCCACGAGCTTGGTGGGCGATGGGCCGGGTCGGAGCGTCCGGAGCAGATAGTGGCCCCTCAGCCGACCGGTGAAGCCTCGGCCGACCAGTACGTCATGAGTCGCGGCGCGGTGGGCGCGGGGCAAGCCGCCGGGGCCCTGGGTGCCCGGCGAGGCGGCGCTGAACGCCTCGATCCGCGGGCATCTGCCGAGCGCGGTCAAGGCGTGGGCGACCAGGTCCTGCAGGGCCGGGATGTCCTCGCGGGCGTGCAGGAGATGGATCAGCCCGGAGCGCAGGTCCTGCCAGGACAGAAACGCGATGGCTCCCTGGGGCCGGTCGCCCGCGTCGGCCAGCACACTGAGCCGCGCCCGGGCCGGTGCCTGCCAGCCCGCCGTGCACGGGCAGCCGTGCAGCGCGGCGGTCGGCAGCTCCGGTACGCAGCGCGGCTGCCCGGGCAGCCGGTCGGCATCGATCAACTCCCGTACGGCCGACTCGTCCCCGGCCTGGTACGGGCGCACCCGCCATCCGCGCCGACCAGGCGCCGCGGTGATGTCACCGTCCTTGCGCATGGTGTGTCGTCTTCTTCCGGCATCCGCTGGGTGTACTCCAGCCTCTCGCAGGCTGCGCACCCTGTCACGGGCGGCGGCTCAACAGGTGGCTCAGCCGGCCAACGGGAGCTCCATGGCCTCGGTGAGCACCTCGCGGACCTCGTGGATGACCGTCCCGTACACGGGCAGCATCAGATGCCCGACGCCGTCCACGAGGACGTTGCGCACCAGCAGGTCCGGGTGGTCGAGACGGGCCCTGGAACTGGGGATGACCGCTTCGTCCAGGTTGCTGTAGAACGCCACGAACTGGGTGCGGCAGCCGGCGCACGGCTCCGCCAGCTCGGCCAGCAGCGGACTTCCGGGGCGCAGCTGGCGCAGCACGGGGTGCGGAGGAGCCCACAGCGCCATCGCCGTGCCGCTGTGCGGGGTGGCCAGCGTGATCACCAGCGGCACATGCACGTCCCCGCCAAGCCGCTGCACGTAGTAGCGCGCGATCAGCCCGCCCATGCTGTGTCCGATGAGGCACACGGGCCGGCCGCCGTTCTGCTTCCGGACCCGTTCGACCTGCTCGCCCAGCATGCGGGCGGCGACCCGGATGTCCGGATTGAGCACGTTGTACGTCGCCGTGACGAACGGGCCCGCTCCGCAGCCGCGCAGCCCGTTCTGCAGCTTCGAGAAGATCGACGGGCGGTCGGCGAGCCCGTGCACGAACACCACCGGCATGCCCGACACCGCGGGCTCGATCTCCATGTCGTCCGGCAGCAGCCGGCGATCGACGGTGCCGAACATCCCGGCGAACTGCCGCACACCCCACAGAGCGAGATCCAGGGGCAGTCCCGCCAGCCGCACGGTCATCCACCCCGTCTCCAGGGTGACTCCTCGTAGGGTCACCAGCCATGGAACGGGAAGGCGCGGTCCCCTCAGTGAAATGCTCGTGGTACTCATCTCCGAGACGACACCATCGGCGCCCGTAACCCTGTTTTTCCAAGGCTCTCATAGGCGCCGACTCTGTTCCTTCAACCTCTCAAGTACCCGGGTGCCGCACCTCAAACGTGCGGAGCACCGCGGATGACCATGGAGCGGAGCCGTGTTGCCGGTGGCAAAGCGAAATTCTATGCCTCGTCCCGTTTGCTGTCCTGCTGGGCGAACTCGGGGTGCTGCAGGTCGAAGGCCGGGGAATGCGAACGGATCCGGGGCAGCGCCACGAAGTTGTGGCGCGGCGCCGGACACGAAGTGGCCCACTCCAGTGAGCGGCCGTACCCCCAGGGATCGTCCTCCGTCACGCGCCGCCCGTACCGCGCGGTCCGCCACACGTTGTAGAGGAACGGCAGCGTGGACACGCCGAGCAGGAACGCACCGGCAGAGGACAGCGTGTTGAGGAGGGTGAAGCCGTCCGCGGGCAGATAGTCGGCGTACCGGCGGGGCATGCCCTTCTCGCCGAGCCAGTGCTGCACCAGGAAGGTCAGCTGGAAGCCGATGAACAGCAGCCAGAAATGGATCTTCCCGAGGCGTTCGTCGAGCATTTTCCCAGTGAATTTCGGCCACCAGAAATAGAAGCCCGCGAACATCGCGAACACGACGGTGCCGAACAGGACGTAATGCAGGTGCGCCACGATGAAGTAAGAGTCCGTGAGATGGAAGTCCAGCGGTGGCGAGGCGATGAGTACCCCGCTCAACCCGCCGAGCAGGAACGACACCAGGAAGCCCGTGGCCCACAGCATGGGCGTCTCGAAGGACAGTGATCCCTTGATCATGGTGCCGGTCCAGGCGAAGAATTTTATGCCGGTCGGTACGGCGATGAGGAATGACATCAGCGAGAAGAAAGGCAGCAGTACGGCGCCGGTGGCGAACATGTGGTGCGCCCACACCACCGCCGACAGCATGGTGATGGCGACGGTCGCCCCGATGAGCGACATGTATCCGAAGATGGGTTTACGGCTGAACACCGGAATGATCTCGCTGATGATGCCGAAGAACGGCAAGGCCACGATATAGACCTCGGGATGGCCGAAGAACCAGAAAAGATGCTGCCACAGAATGGCGCCGCCATTGGCCGCGTCGAAAATGTGCGAACCGAATTTGCGGTCCGCCTCAAGGGCGAGGAGTGCCGCGGTCAGTACCGGGAAGGCGGGCAGTACCAGAATAGAGGTGAACAGAATGTTCCAGGTGAAGATCGGCATTCGGAACATCGTCATGCCGGGCGCCCGCAGGCACAGTATGGTGGTGATGAAGTTGACTGCACCGAGCGTGGTGGACACGCCTGTGACCACCAGCCCCATGGTCCACAGATCGCCTCCGGATCCGGGCGAGCGCACGGCGCTGTTGAGCGGTGCGTAGGCGAACCAGCCGAACGCGGCCGCACCACCCGGCACCAGAAAGCCGGAGACCACCATCAGCCCGCCGAACAGATACATCCAGTACGACAGGGCGTTGAGGCGAGGGAAGGCCACGTCCGGTGCCCCGATCTGCAACGGCATCACGGCATTCGCGAAGCCCGCGAACATCGGCGTCGCGAACAGCAGCATCATGATGGTGCCGTGAATGGTGAACAGCTGGTTGTACGTGTGCTCGTTCACTACCTGCAGCCCGGGCCGGGCGAGTTCGGCTCGCATCAGCAGAGCCAGCACGCCGGCCAGCAGAAAGAACCCGAACGCGGTGACCATATAGAGATTCCCGATCACCTTGTGATCGGTCGTGGTCGCCCAGCGGTACAGGGCACGTCCCAGCCGCAGGCCCGGTGACTGAGACGACGCTGACGACGGTACGAGCGGAGCGGTCTTCCTCGCGGACATGCCCATGAGCCCGGGCAGTACCCCCGCGAGCGGGGCACAAACAAAGGGTGACGAGACCATGGCAGGTGAGACGGACGCCATCAGGGAACTCAGCGATGACCATCGCCACGTGGAAGACATATTCCGGCAGATCGAGGCGCTTCCCGAGGCCGACCACATATGCAAGATCTATACGGACCGGGCCACCATCGAGCTCGTACGGCATTTCGTTTCCGAAGAGGAATTCGTCTATCCGGTCCTGAGCGATCGTGTCGAGGACGGCGCCGGTCTCGCCAAAAAGGGAATGGAGGACCACGGCCGTCTTGAGCAGCTGATGAGAGATCTGGAGGACGCCGAGGCGGGCACCGTCACCTTCGCCCGGCTTGTCGACGAGTTGCTGCGCGAGGTCCGCCGCCAGACCCGGGAAGAGCAGGAGCTGCTCTTCCCACGCCTGAAGGACGCCCTGCCGCCGCCTGCGCTGACCGATCTCGGCAGCCGGATCCGCCGGGTGAAGTCCATCGTGCCGACGCGCCCCTACCCTGCCGCCCCCGGCGTTCCGCCGACGAACAAACTGCTGTTCCCCGGTCCCGGACTGGTCGACCGGGTACGGGCCGTACTGTCGGGCTGGAGCCACGCCTTCTGATGAGGACCGCCTTTCGATGAGGACCGAAGCACGTCTGTTCACCGGGGTGGCGGTCTTCTTCGCCGTCACCGCCGCCGGATACGGCTGGTTCTCGGAGGAGCCCGCCGGTACGGCCGTTCTGGCCATCGCCTCCCTGATGGCGGTGCTCGTGGCGTTCTTCCTGCACGTCCAGTACCGCAGGCGCGGCCGACGGGCCCAGGACCGGGGCGACGCCGAGGTGGTGGATACCGCCGGGCCCCTGGAGTTCCTCCCGCCGCACAGCCCCTGGCCCATCACCACAGCCATGGGATCGGTCGTCGTCGCACTCGGCGTGGTCTACGGGCTGTGGCTGTTCCTGCTCGGCCTCGGGGTGCTCGCGCACGGCGTGTTCGGGATGGTCTTCCAGTACGCCGCACGCTCCGACCGGGCCGGTCAGGGCTCCAACTCGCCCTTGCGGGCCGGCGGCTCGTCCTCGACCCGGTCACGGTAGTACCAGGAGCTCAGCGAGGCCCGCAGTCGGCGCACCCGCGGTACGCCGCCGTCGTGCTCCGGCGCAGGCAACGGCCGAGGCAGCTCGCGCGTACGCAGGACGTACTGCCGCTCGGCGTCCAGTGGCGCGTGGCTCTCCTCGTAGCCGCCCTCGACCGACTGCCGCACCTCGCCGGTCTCCTCGCCCTCCGCGAGCCGCTTCAGCTCCGCCTCCCGCAGCGCCAGACAGACCCGCTTGGTCACCATGAACGCGAGCGGCGGCAGCACCACGAGGGCGATCCGGAACACCCACGTCAGCGTGTTGAGCGAGATCTTGAAAGTGTGCGCGATGACGTCGTTGCCGCCCGCCGCGAGCAGTACGCCGTAGCAGACGATCGCGGCGACACCGAGCCCCGTACGGACGGGCTTGTCCCGCGGCCGGTCGCACAGATGGTGCTCCTCGTCGTCTCCGGTGGCCCACTTCTCGAAGAACGGATACGCGTACAGCACCGCGAAGAGGGCCAGCGGGAGAATCACCGCGGGCAGCAGCACGTTCCACATCACCGTGTGCCCGGCGACCGCCGTCTCCCACGGCGGTACGAGTCTCAGCGAGCCCTCGAGGAAGCCCACGTACCAGTCGGGCTGCGAGCCGGTCGACACATGGTCCGTGCGGTACGGCCCGTACACCCAGACCGGATTGATCTGCGCCACCCCCGCCAGCAGGGTCAGCACGCCGAAGACGATGAAGAACAGTCCGCTCGAACTCGCCACGAACTGCGGGAACATGGGCTTGCCCACGGCATTGCGGTTGGTCCGGCCGCGCCCCGCCCAGTGCGTGTGCTTCAGGTGGAAGACCAGGATCAGATGGAGGCTGACGAGCGCGAGCAACAGGCCCGGCAGCAGCAGGATGTGCAGCGAGTACAGCCGCGGAATCATGTCCTCGCCCGGGAACTCGGCCCCGAACGCGAACATGCTCACATACGTCCCCACGACCGGGATCGACAGCATGATGCCCTGCGCGATCCGCAGCCCCGTGCCGGACAGCAGATCGTCCGGCAGCGAGTAGCCCGCGAAACCCTCGGCGAGCGCCAGCAGGAACAGCGTCACGCCGATCATCCAGTTCACCTCGCGCGGCTTACGGAACGCGCCGGTGAAGAAGACCCGCAGCAGATGCACGCCGATCGCCGCGAGGAACACCAGGGCCGCCCAGTGGTGCAGCTGCCGGATGAGGAGTCCGCCACGTACGTCGAAGCTGATGCGCAGGGTCGACTCGTACGCCTGAGACATGCGCACGCCGTCGAGCGGACGGTACGAGCCCTCGTACACGACCTCGTTCATCGACGGCTGGAAGAACAGCGTCAGCCAGACCCCGGTCAGCAGGAGGACGACGAAGCTGTACAGCGCGAACTCGCCCAGCAGGAACGACCAGTGGTCGGGGAACGCCTTGCGCAGCAGCGGGCCGCCCTCGGAGACCGGCAGCCGCGCGTCCAGCGCGTCGGTGGTCCGCTCCGCGCGCCGCCGCAGCCGTGCCGCCGCGCGAGCTCTCCGCCTGGTGAACACCCGCACCGGGTGCCCCGCGCCCGTGGACGAAAACGGGCCGCTGGGTGTACCGCCCGGTCAGGACGGTTTGAGAGGATCGTGTCCCAGGGTCATCAGCCGGTGGCGCCTGCTCTGGTCGGCGGGCTCGGGCTCCGCCTCCTCGTCGCTCAGGGAACGGATGCGGTCCACGACCTTGCGCATCAGGCGTATGTCGTCGTCGGTGAGGTCCCGGCGGCGTTTCTGCAGGATCGCCAGGACGTGCCGCCCCGCCTCGCTCCCGGCCTGCTCGGGCAGCGGCTCGGTGACGGGGCTCGCGTCCCGGGTCCTGAGCCAGGTACTCAGCTCCTGCGAGGTCATGTTGACCACGCGATGGAACTCGTCTCACAGGACGTCGACTTCGTGGTCGGAGAGGTCAGTCATGGAGGATCACCTCACCTCATGAGTCGGTGTGCGGCCCCTCGCGGACGGACGGGGCGAGGTCGTCGACCTCGGGTACCCGTGAGCGCGGGGCTCATCCTCGTACGGGACCGAAACCGGTGTGGGGGACTGGTCCGGGGCGGAGACAGGTGTGGAGGACTGGGCCGGGGCGAAGGGGGGACTCGTCACCGCACAACAGTGCGGAAGAGCGAGGAATCATGGAGATCTCAGGCATCCTCAGCGCGATTGTGATCGGCATCGTCATCGGCGTGCTGGGCCGGCTCGTCGTGCCGGGACGGCAGCGCATCGGCATTCTGTGGACGATCGTGGTCGGCATCGTGGCGGCCTTCGTGGGCTCGGCGATCGCGTCGGCCTTCGGCGTGGGCGACACGGAGGGCGTCGACTGGGTGGAGTGGCTCTTCCAGATCGCTCTGGCCGCCCTCGGCGTCACCGCCCTGGACCGGGTGAAACTGCGCCGCTGACCCGCCGCGCGACTTTTCGGCCGGAGTGAGACGGGAACTCGGCCTCCTGACCGGAGCCCCCAGCGGTCAGGAGGCCGACGTGACCGATCCGCAGCACGCGCAGCAGAATCCAGTGACGCAGCACCCTCGCCCCGAGTTCCCGGCACAGGACCAGCCCCATCCGGGCTGGACAGGGCCGATGGACCCGCCGCCCGACCACGGTGAGGAGTCCTACCGCGGCAGCGGTCGGCTGGAAGGCCGCCACACCGTCATCACTGGTGGGGACTCCGGCATCGGGCGGGCGGTGGCCCTGGCCTTCGCACGGGAGGGCGCCGATGTGCTGTTCACCCACCTCGAACAGGAGGCGGACGAGGCGAGCGAGACGTCGCGGCTGGTGGAGGGCGCAGGCCGCAAGGCGGTCGCCGTCTCCTGCGACATCCGCGAGGAGGAGAACTGCCGGGCGTTGATCGAGCGGGCGGCCGGGGAGTTCGGCCGTATCGACGTCCTGGTGAACAACGCGGCGTACCAGATGTCGCAGCCGGACGGCATCGAGGCGATCTCGACCGAGCAGTTCGACCGGGTCATGCGCACCAACATCTACGGGATGTTCTGGCTGACGAAGTTCGCCCTGCCGCACATCCCGGAGGGCGGCAGCATCATCAACTCCACGTCCGTACAGGCCTACAAGCCCAGCCCCCATCTGCTGGACTACGCGACCACCAAGGGCGCGATCGTGACCTTCACCCAAGGGCTGGCCCAGATGCTCGTGGACCGCGGCATCCGCGTCAACGCGGTCGCGCCCGGCCCGGTGTGGACGCCGCTGATCCCCTCGACGCTGCCCGACACGGTGAAGTTCGGCAAACAGGCACCCTTGGGACGCCCGGCCCAGCCCGCCGAGCTGGCCCCGGCGTACGTCTATCTCGCCTCCCAGGAGGCGAGCTTCATCACGGCGGAGATCCTCAACGCCACGGGCGGCACACCCCTGCCTTAGCGGTTGTCGCTCTCGTTCGACGGAGGACTCCGACGAAGCTCGACGAAGGGAGCGGTCGGCATGGAGGAGAAACGGTCCGAGGAGCCGGGCATGGAGAACAAGGTGCCGCGGGATCTGCCCGCGTCGCCGGAGGAAGCCGAGCGGGAGGAGGCCATCGTGGACGTTCCGGCCGCTGAGGAGGAGCCTTCGGAGGCCTATCCGGACCCGGACGAGGCGGGCTCAGGACATCGTGGCGACGACGACTCCCGGCTTCCCCCGGCCGAGCCGGTCGAGGAGGAGCCCGGCCCTCAGGAACAGCCCGACTGACCGCCCGTTCGACGGCCCGATGGACGGAACGTACGTACTCACAGAGCGAGCGCGAACGCGAGGAAGCCCGCGGCGACCAGTACCACGAGAAGGAGGATGAGGGTCAGCGGGCCCTTGGCCCAGCCGCGCGGCGGGTTGTGGGTCTCCTGCGGGCCGGCGCCGGGCGTACTGCTCTCGGCAGGCGGCGTCTCGCCGGGCGGAACGCCGCCACCGGGCTCCAGGCCGGGGGTCCGCAGCGGATCGGGATCTGGGTTGCTGCATGCCGCCCGAGTTCCCCGGCTGTCCGGCGACGAACGGCGAAGAACCTCCCAATTTCTGGTGAACCCAGGCCAGGAGGTCGCACCGTCTTGAGGACCGAGCTGTCCCGCTTCCCGGACGACCGGGAGCGGCCGATCAAGGAGGTGACTCGTTGAGGATCGCCATGGTGTCCGAGCACGCGAGCCCGCTCGCCACACCCGGGGGCCCCGACGCCGGCGGCCAGAACGTGTACGTGGCCCGCCTGACCGAAGAACTGACGCGGCGCGGCCACGACGTCACCGTCTACACCCGCCGCGACTCGCCCGAAGCGCCCCACCGCGTCGAACTGCCCGGCGGCGCCGTGGTGGAGCACGTACCGGCGGGACCGCCCGAGCCGCTGCCCAAGGACGAGCTCTTCCCGTCCATGCCCGCCTTCGGCACGTATCTGGCGCGCGCCTGGGACGAGGAACCGCCCGACGTCGCGCACGCCCACTTCTGGATGTCCGGCATGGCCGCACAACTCGGCGCGTACGCCCACGGCATCCCCGTCGTGCAGACCTTCCACGCGCTCGGCACCGTCAAGCGACGCCACCAGGGCAAGCGGGACACCAGCCCGTACGAACGCGTCGGCGTCGAGCGGCGGATCGGCCGCAGCTGCGGCCGGGTCCTGGCGACCTGCACCGACGAGGTGTACGAACTCGCGACCTGGGCGTGCCGCCGCGCCAGGTGTCCGTGGTGCCCTGCGGTGTCGACGTGGATCACTTCCATCCCGGCGCCGACACCGGCGACGCTCCCACGCGAACGCAACGCCGACGGCTCCTGGCGTGCGGCCGGCTCGTCCCGCGCAAGGGGTACGAGCAGGCGATCCGTGCGCTGACCCGGATCCCCGACGCCGAACTCCTCGTCGCGGGCGGCCCCGTACCGGCCCTGCTGGAGACCGATCCGGAGGCCGAACGGCTCCTCGGGCTCGCCGACCGGCTCGGCGTCGGCGACCGGGTGTGGCTGCTCGGCGCCGTGGCCCCCTCCGACATGCCCGGCCTCACACGCAGCGCCGACCTCGTGCTGTGCACGCCGGCCTACGAGCCCTTCGGCATCGTGCCGCTGGAGGCGATGGCGTGCGGAGTGCCCGTGATCGCCACCGATGTCGGCGGCCA
>NZ_BMPQ01000004.1:324607-329653 GCF_014647675.1 Streptomyces flaveus
GCGTCGCCGGCCGCCTGGTGCCGCCCGGGAACCCCCATGCGCTCGCCGAGGCCGCGCGCGAACTGCTCGACAGCGAAGGGCTGCGGCTGCGCTACGGCGCGGCGGGACGGGACCGGGTGCTGGCCCGCTTCACCTGGCGGCGCGTCGCGGACGGCGCCGAGCAGGTCTACCGGTGTGTCGCGGTGGGACACGCGGTGTCCTCGGAGGTGGCGTGATGACGTTCGCGCCCGTCGTCGGGCACTGCGACGAACTCCTCGAAGCGCTGGGGTCGTTCCGCGGTTCGGCCCGGATCACCGCGTGGTGGGGTGCGCGGCTCGCCACCGTTCTCACGGCCGGCGGGAGGCTTCTGGCGTTCGACGCCGCCCTGGACGGTACGCGCGAGTGATGAGGGAGCATCCGATGACAGGGAAGCACCGGCCGGTAGGCGTCGTCATCGCCACCCGCGACCGGGTGGACTCCCTCGCCGTCACCCTCCGCCGGCTGCTCGCTCTGCCGGAGAGGCCGCCCGTGGTCGTGGCCGACAACGCGTCGAGTGACGGGACGCGCGCGATGATCACCGAACGGTTCCCCGAGGTGCGGGTGCTCGCGCTGCCCGTCAACCGCGGGGCTCTCGCCCGCAATGACGGAGTACGCGCACTCGACACGCCGTACGTGGCCTTCAGCGACGACGACTCCTGGTGGGCACCCGGAGCGCTGTCCCGCGCCGCGGACCTTCTGGACCCCCGCGACCGGCTCGCGGCCGTCACGGCACGCATCCTCGTCGAACCGCATGGCACCGAGGACCCGATCGTCGAGGAACTGCGCAACTCTCCGATCCCCGGCCCTCGTTGGCTGCCCGGCCCCGCCCTCGGCTCCTTCCTGGCCGCCGCCACCGTGCTGCGCACCGAAGCGTTCCGCGCCGCGGGCGGCTTCTGCCCGCGGCTGTGGCTGGGCGGCGAGGAGGAGCTGCTCGCCGCGGACCTGGCGGCGGACGGCTGGTGGCTTGCCTACGCCGAGGAGCTGACGATCCATCACAGGCCGTCGCCCGTACGGGATTCCACACAACGCCGCACGCACGGCATCCGCAGCACCCTGTGGTTCACCTGGCTACGCCGCCCTGCCCCCGCCGCACTGCGCCGGACCCTGCATCTCGCACGTACGGTTCCCCGCGACCGCGCCTCCCTCCGGGCCTTCGGCGAGGCGGCCGCCGGGCTGCCCTGGGTCCTGCGCGAGCGGACCGTGCTGCCGCCGGATGTCGAGGCCCGGCTGAAACTGCTGGAACACACCCAGCGCCACTCGAGGGCCCGCCGGTACACGGGTTGATCGGCATGGCGTCGGCCGGCACTGCGCGCGCCGCGGTTTGCCCGGCGTACGAAGGGCACTCGTCGCCAGGTGACCGAGCGGATTCCGGGAGGCAGGGCGGATTCCAGGCGGCAGGAGGGAGAGACGGGCCCATGCGACGAGTGGACCGGATCGCTGAGCCGTGGGGGACCCGTACGCCGTACGCGCGAGGCGAGAAATGGCCGGTGCGGGTGGACACCTTCCTGGCCGAGAGCATCGGCGCCGAGCACCCCGACCGCTGGGTACGTTCCGCCTCGGTGCTGCACTCCAACGGAGACGCGCTGGACATCGCGGTCAAGGACGGGCGGATCGTCGGAGTGCGCGGCCGCGCCGAGGACCGGGTGAACCACGGCCGTCTGGACCCCAAGGACTTGTACGGCTGGCAGGCGGGCGCGTCTCCGGACCGGCTGACACGGCCGTTGGTGCGGCGGGACGGCCGCCTGGTGGAGACGGACTGGGACACCGCGATGGACCACATCGTGGCCCGTACGAAGGAACTCCTGCGGGACCAGGGGCCGAGCGCGATCGGCTTCTACACCACCGGGCAGCTCTTCCTGGAGGAGTACTACACCCTGAGCCTGATCGCCCGCGGCGGCCTTGGCACCAACCACCTGGACGGCAACACCCGGCTGTGCACGGCGACGGCGGCCGAGGCCCTGAAGCAGTCCTTCGCCTGCGACGGACAGCCCGGTTCGTACACCGACATCGACCACGCCGACGTCATCGCTCTGTTCGGACACAATGTCGCGGAGACGCAGCCCGTGCAGTGGATGCGCATCCTCGACCGGCTCGCGGGACCCGAACCGCCCGCGCTGATCTGCGTGGATCCCCGCCCGACTCCGGTGGCCCGTGCCGCGGCGGTGCACCTGGCCCCCAGACCGGGCACCAACGTGGCGCTGATGAACGGGCTGCTGCACGAGATCATCGGCAACGGCTGGACGGACGCGGAGTACATCACCCGGCACACGGTGGGCTTCGACGAGCTGGAGCGCCGCGTGAAGGAGTACCCGCCCGAACGGGCCGCCGAGATCTGCGATGTACCCGCCGAAGAGATCCGGCGGGCAGCCCGGGCGCTGGGCACCTGCGAGCGTCTGGTGTCCACGGTGCTGCAGGGCTTCTACCAGTCCCACCAGGCCACGGCCGCCGCGGTGCAGGTCAACAACCTCCACCTCGTACGCGGCATGCTCGGCCGCCCGGGCTGCGGACTGCTGCAGATGAACGGCCAGCCCACGGCCCAGAACACCCGCGAGTGCGGCGCCGACGGCGATCTTCCGGGCTTCCGTAACTGGGCCGACGACGCACAGGTGGCCGACCTGGCCCGGCTGTGGAACATCGACCCGTCGCGGATTCCGCACTACGGTCCGCCCACCCACGCCATGAAGATGTTCCGCTACGCGGAGCAGGGCTCTCTGCGCATGCTGTGGGTCACGGGCACCAACCCCGCGGTGTCCCTGCCGGAGTTGTCCCGCATCCGTTCCGTACTGTCCCAGGAGCGCCTCTTCCTCATCGTCCAGGATCTGTTCCCGACAGAGACCACCGAGCTGGCCGACGTCGTACTGCCGGCGGCCGGATGGGCCGAGAAGACGGGCACCTTCACCAACGCCGACCGCACCGTCCACCTCTCCGAGAAGGCGGTCGACCCGCCCGGCCGTGCGCGCCCCGACCTGGACATCTTCCTGGACTACGCCCGCCGCATGGACCTGCGCGACAAGGACGGCGCCCCGCTGGTGAAGTGGCACGATCCGGAGTCGGCGTTCGAGGCGTGGAAGGAATGCTCCCGTGGCCGCCCGTGCGACTACATCGGCCTGAGCTACGACAGACTGCGCGGCGGCAGCGGCATCCAGTGGCCGTGCGACGCGGAACACCCGGACGGCACCGAACGCCTCTACAGCGGCGGCGCCTTCTGGAGCGACCCCGACTACTGCGAGAGCTACGGCCGGGACCTGGTCACCGGAGCACCCGTGGAGCCCACGGAGTACCGGGCGATGAACCCGTACGGCAAGGCAGTGATCAAGTCGGCCGGATATCTCCCTCCGCATGAACAACCGGACGGTGACCACCCCTTCCTGCTCACCACCGGACGCACGCTCTACCACTTCCACACACGCACCAAGACGGCCCGCGCCCCGCAACTGCAGGCCGCGGCCCCCGAGATGTGGGTGGAGATCTCGACCGGTGACGCCAGCGAGCTGGGCGTCATGGAGGGAGACCTGGTCGAGGTCTCCACGCCACGCGGCTCGGTGCGTGCCAAGGCCCGGGTCAGCGGCATCCGGGACGGAGTGCTGTTCCTTCCGTTCCACTACGGCTACTGGGACATCGACGAGGGGCCCGAAGCCGACGAAGCGCACGGCCGGGCCGCCAACGAGCTGACCCTCACCGACTGGGACGCCGCCTCCAAACAACCCCTCTACAAGACCGCCGCGGCCCGGCTACGCCGCATCCGGGCGCAGGACGGCAGCCCCGCCCCGGCTCCGACGACGGCCGCCTCCGCGCCGCTCGGCGCCGGCGTGCCCGAGACGCGGGGCGGCCAGGCCGCAGAAGCAGATGAGGACGTACGTGGTATGCCGCCGACGGAAGGTGACACATGAAGATCGGCCTGGTGCTGCGGGACCTGCACCGCGAGGAGCGTGAGCTGGCCCGGGAACTGCTGCACACCGCTGAACGGCACAAGACCTCGCACGACATCCACCACCTCGCACTCGACCTCGCGGACTGGTCCCACCGGCACATCCGCGAGCTGGCCGAACTCGCCGAGCGCTATGACGTCGCCCTCGACCCGGAACCCGACGACGGGCCGGGGCCGGTCGGCCGGCTGCGCGAGAAGGGCAGCGAGATCATCGGCCGCCGCAGCGAGGCGGGACGCCGGGGCGACGCGGGACTGCTCCTGCTCCGGGATCTGAGAAGGATCTGCCAGCAGGCGTCGGCGGTCTCCGTCGACTGGGAACTCGTGGCCCAGGCCGCCCAGGCCACCTCGGACGACCAGCTGCTCGACCTCGCGCAACGATGCCATCCCGACACCTTGCGCCAACTGCGGTGGGCGAACGCCGAGTTGAAGGAGACCTCGCCCCAGGTACTGACGAGCTGAGCGCTCCGCCGGAAGCGCAGTCGCTCCGCTGGGAGAACGGTGATGCTGCATCGACGTGCGGCTCCGCCGCGGGCGCGGGCCGGTGGGGGCTGGTCGCGCCCCGCGGCGGAGCCGCATATGTCACAGCCCCGCGCCCCTACAGGGCGCTCACGTGTGCCCGCGTTCCTTCGGGGTACTGCGGCGCGCATGGCCGGAATCGAACTCAAAAGCACCGCATTCAATGATCACGCCATGATCCCGGACCGCTACGCCAAGCTGGGCGACAACGTCTCCCCGCCTCTGACCTGGTCCTCAGTGCCCGACGAGGCCGTGGAGTTGGCTCTGGTCTGCGAAGATCCGGACGCGCCGTCCGGGACCTTCATCCACTGGCTGGTGACGGGCATCGATCCGCGCAGCCAGGGGCTGGACGCCGACGAGAAGCCCCCGGGCGGTCACCAGCACATCAACGGCTTCGGCGAACCGGGCTGGGGCGGCCCACAGCCCCCGGTAGGCGACAAGGCGCACCGCTACTTCTTCCGCCTGTACGCCCTCCCCGGCCCCGTCTCCATCCCGGACGAAGCCACCGCCGAGGACGTGCACAACGTCCTCGACCGTCAACAACTGGCCAGCGGCACCTTGGTCGGGCTCTACCAACGCTGACG
>NZ_BMPQ01000004.1:329731-410355 GCF_014647675.1 Streptomyces flaveus
ATGGCTCCGTCCACCGGCACAACAGCCGGAAGCCTCCGAACAGCGTCAGCGGCCACAGCACGGCGAAGGCCCAGATCACGACCGGCTCGGAGGTACGGATACCCGCCACCATCAGCACCACCGACACCGACAACAGGAGCACGACGGTCGGTACGCGGGGCTGGTAATCGGCGGCCCGTGCGGGGTTGAGCCGTCGCTTGATTTGTAGGGTGCGCAGCCTGCGACGCAACCGTCGGTCGCGTCGCAGGTCCACTTCCATCTCGTCCAGAATGCGCTGTTCGCGATCGGGGAGTCGGCCTGTCGCCATTTTCGTTCCTTCTACGACGGGCGGTGTTCGATGGCCACGAGTGCCCCGCGCTCCGGCGAACTAACTAACCGGACGGGCGCCCCGACAGCGCCTCGACGAGCCCGGGCACGCCGTCCCGGACAGGCTCGTGCAGGAACTCGTCCCTGCTCTGCCGAGCCGCGGCCCGCCCCGACGTGAGGCACCAGTCCCACCAGCGGTCCAGCTGGCGGGCGTCCAGCCGCTCGGCCGGAACGAGGGCCGGCCAGTCGCAGGCGCGCGCCTGAGCGGTCACCTTCGCGCCACCGGCGACCGGATCGACCGCCAGCACCGGGACCCCGGTCCGCAGCGCGAGCACCAGCCCGTGCAGTCGGTCGGTGACGACGCAGTCCAGGCGGGCGAGCACGGACTGGAACTGCTCGGGTGTCGAGTCCAGCCGCCAGTCCCGTGTATCGAGACGCGTCTCCAGCACGACCGGCGCGCAGTCCTTGCCCGCGAGCCACCGTGTCACCGCGTCGGCCACCTCGCCGTGCCGCCGACGAGACCCGTACTCCTGCTGGCCGTACGTGAGGATCACCCCGACGACGGGCGTGGGCCGGCCGATCGGGGCGCTCGCCGACAGGTCCAACGCCGGATCCGTACCGGGAGCGTCCCGCGGCAGCACCAGGTGGAACCCGGTGGCGGCGGGATCGTCGGGATCGACCACGGAGACACCGACCGCGATACGCCAGCAGGCCCTGAACTCATCGTGCAGCCGGGCGACTTGGGGCCCGTGCAGCGGCCCGCACACGAACACCAGGTGGGAGTACGCATCCGGCCGTACGTCTGCGAAGTGCAGGGCCTCGGGCTGGAAACCGGGGCTCCACACCGTGTCGTACGGCAGTCCCTCGCGGGCCAGCGCCTGCTCCACCCGCCGCAGCGCGAGTACGTCACCGGCCGTGGCCTCCCCGTCCAGGAAGCTGAACCACCCGGTGAGCAGGACCCTCTGTCCGGTCACGACAACCCGTGCAGGACGTCGAGCACCTCGTCGTCCGTGACCTGGTCGAACTCCTCGTACCAGAGCCCGACCGCCATGAACGCCACCGGCTCGTGCAGACAGACCACCTCGTCCGCCTCCTCCCGCACCAGTAGGGCCGCCTCCGGCGAGCACACCGGGACGGCGAGCGTGACACGGCCGGGATCGTGGCGCCGTACGGAACGCAGGGTGGCGAGCGCGGTGACTCCGGTGGCCACGCCGTCGTCCACCACGACGGCGGTGTGGCCCGTCAGTTCGGGGATCGCCCTGCCTTTGCGGTAGAGCTGTTCGCGCCGGTGCAGCTCGTCCCGCTCCTGCTCCACGATGGGCTCCAGGGCCGCTTTGCTCAGCCCGAGCCGGTCCAGTGCCCGCTCGTCGAAGAACGGTTCATCGTCCCCGGCGATCGCGCCGACGCCGAGCTCCGGCTGGAACGGCGCTCCGATCTTGCGGGCGACCAGCACGTCCAGCGGGGCGTCGAGCACCCGCGCCACCTCGGCGGCCACCACGACGCCACCGCGCGGCAGGGCGAGCACGACCGGATCGGGCAGCGCCCCTTCCTCCCGCCGCACGAGCAGCCGTTCGGCCAGGGCCGCACCGGCCTGCCTTCGGTCACGGAATCGCATGGGCTCCACTCCTTCCGCCCTCCGAGTGCGTTCTCCCTGGTGGTGAGGGGGCAGGGCGAACGCCGAGTACCCCCGCGATCGTGGGCCATGCGGAACGAGGGGCGCGGCCTCCACGTGTACGACTGAATCGATTGGCGTGGCCCACAGGGGGTAGCCGCACCCCAAGGGCTCCAAGGGAGAGCTGTCCCACTCGTCCCTCCACGCCATGACGACGCACGTGCGCGCACCCCGAAGGGGGTGGGGACGATGGTGCAGCAACCGACGTACGGCCTCCGGAAGCGGACGCTGAGCGGCAGTACGGTCATCGAACTCTCCGGGGAGCTGGACCTCCTGGCCACGACGGAGCTGATGATCTCCCTCGACGCCGTGTGCGACACACAGCCCCGACAGCTGGTGCTCGATCTGCGGCAGGTCACGTTCCTGGACTGCAGCGGCCTGTCCCTGCTGTGCCGGATCCGCAATCGCCTACGAGGCGAGCGCAGCCGACTGCTCCTCGTCCTCGACGACCCGCGCCACAGGCGCCTCCTGCGGCTGACCCGGCTCTCGGACATATTCGACATCGCCCCGGACGTGCCCCCTACGCCTCAGTGATGTCCGCCCGGGCGACCGGCAGCAGCGTACGGATGTCCGTGGGCAGGACGCGCGCCAGTTTCTCCATCTCCTCGGGTGAGACCGCCGCGTCCAGGACTTCGAAGACCGCGACCGCCTCCCGCAGTGCGGCATCCTCGGGCACACCGGCACGCCAGGCGACCCGCCCCGCGAACGCGGTCAGGTCGAAGCGCTCACCGGAGCCGCGCCGCTCAGGGCTCCCGGCGGGCGAGGACACCTTCTCTCGCATCGACTCGCCCAGTGGCGCGGGCAGTTGGGCGGCCAGATGGTCGGCAAGCCCGACGGGTATGCGCTCCGCCAGCGTCGACAGCACCGCCCGCGTGGCCTGCTCGGCGGAACTCCGGTCGGGCAGGTCGGCCCGCTCCCGCACTTTTGAGATCAGCTCGTCGTGCCGCATGGTTCCCGACTCCTCCGCGTGCGTGGGCCCGTGTTCCTCCGGCATGGCCGGCGGACCCGTACATCACGCGAGTGTCCCTGGAGCCGCCGAATACACGGCCCTCAACGCGCTTGCAGGACTCCCCGTACGAACGCCGCCTGCCCGACGTGTTGCAGGTCGTCGGAGAGGACGCTGACCAGGCGGACGCCCAGGGTGACGGGCGGGGACCAGTTCTCGTCGACGACGCGGTCGAGCTCGTCGTCGTCCAGGTCGCGCAGGAAGGTCAGCGTCTGCTCGTGGACGGCGTCGTGGTAGCCGAGGAGCAGGTCGCCCGAGTCCACGCGGACCTTGGCGACCTTCGACGAGGTGTGACCGTAACCCGTGTCCCTGCGGGGGAGACCCAGGCCGAAGCGGTCCGCCCAGTCCTGTGCGAGCCAGACCTGCTTGAGGCCGGAGGCATCGGCGACGTGGTCGTCCTGGACGCGGGTGAGATGCCAGACGAGCCAGGTGATCGAGTTGGCCTCGTCGTCGATGCGGGCGTTCAGTTCGTCCGCGGAGAGTCCGTCGACGACGGCGTGGACCTCCTCCTGGATGCGGCTGTACGCGTCGACGAGAACGTCCTTGGCTTGCATGGGATCCTCCACGCTCCGCGCGGGCAGCTGACCCTGTCAGTGTCCCGCGCGGGCCGCTCGCGCGCGCCGGAAGACCGGTCAGAACCAGCCGGAGTACGGCTCTTCGCAGAGCTTGAACACCGGCTCGCGGCGCACCGGGTCCGCGGCCGTGGTGAGCTGTACGCGGTCACCGACACGGATCGCGATGAGCGGGCCCTGCACCCGCCCCCGCACCGTGAACCCCTCCGCCAGCTCGACGAGGGACACATTGCGGGCGCCGGGGGTGTTGCGCTGGACGATGGTGGCGTGGCGTACGACGCCCAGGCCCGCGCTCCGCTCCGTCCGCAGGTCGCTGCCCGCGCAGACCGGACAGAGCAGCCGGTGGAACATGGCGGTCCCGCACCAGCGACAACGCTGGTAGCGGAGCCCCTCTTCGGCCGGTTTCGTGGTCGTCGCCGTCTCCGCGTCGAGTACGCCCGCCGTGGTCCGGCTTCCCGGGTGGAACACGATGTCATCTCCCTGCACTGGGCCGGAATCTGATGTGATGCGCGCGCAACTGCTGTGCGCCGCATTGAATCCAGCGTATGGCACGGAGTGCCACCCGTAAAGGCACTCAGTTCCCTCAGTTTTGTCGGTCGGGAGGGTGTCCCAGCGTCGCCTCGATCTCCTGGACCACCCGCCACATCGGCGCCCCGCGCCGGGAGACGAGCACGACGACGTCCTCGACGTCCTCCGCGGGATCGGGCCCGGCGCTTGGAGTGAAGGTCCGCTGCACAAGGGCGAGCGCATGGTCGACCTCCGCGCTCGCGTCGCTCTCGCCGTCCGAACGCAACCACGACCGCAGCCCGTTGTTGTGCGCGGCGACGACGGCCGCAGCGATCACATCGGCCCGCAGGGTTCCGTCGGGCTGCCCCGCGAAGCGCCGGCGCAGATACTCGGCGAGGGCCCGCTCGTATCGCCAGACCACCGAGAGTTCGTACGTGCGCAGTCCCGGGACCTTCTTGGTGAGGCGGTAACGCTGAACGGAGAACGTCGGGTTCTCCGCGTACATGCGCAGTACGAGCCGCGCCGCGTCACAGACCCGCGCCACCGGATCGTGCTCGTCGCCGCCTCGGCCCAGGAACTCGGTCATATCGGCCAGACAGCGCTCGTGGTCCGGGAAGACCACGTCCTCCTTCGACGGGAAGTACCGGAAGAAGGACCGCCGTCCGACCCCGGCGAGCGCCACGATGTCATCGACGGTGGTCTGCTCGTACCCCCGCTCCAGAAACAACCGGAACGCAGCCGCCACGAGCGCGTCCCGCATCGGCGGCTTGGGAACGGTCATGTGCGGAAACCTAGCATCGGCCAGGCGAAATGGCACTCGGTGCGCTGTTCGCAGGGAACTCAGTGCCATGCGTCGCGGTGCGGCGCCTGGTCGGCTCAGCGTCCGGTGCGTCCGCTGTTGCCGTCCACCAGGGCCTGGGTGACGACGCGTACGGCGCGGGCGATGTGGTTCAGCTGCGTGAGTTCCGCGGCGTACAGCTTGATGGTGTGCTCGATGACGGACTCCGGCATCCCCATGGAAGGCAGCTCCGCCCGGGCGCTGTGCAGCGCGGTGCGGACGACCCGTATCTCCTGCTGGAGCTGGATCTGCGCGTGGCGGGCGAGCAGAACGGGCTCGCGGATCAGCAGCGGGTAGCTGCCGTAGCGGGACGGCACCAGTTCGCGCAGCCACTTGGCCGCCGATCGTTCCCAGTCCCGGTTGCCGGGCGTCTTCACCTGGCGGGGCCAGTCCGTGCTGATCGGTGAGTACGTCAGGGACATCGTCATCGCTTCCGGGGCGGCGGGCGGTTCGGGGGACTCCCGATCAGCGAGAAGTATTCATATATACCGTCGGGTACGCAAGCGCATGAAAAAATTCATGTGAAGGCATCGCTGAATACGCCAGAATCACGCCTTGCGGCAGGCGACCACTCAGTCCTTGAGGAAGAACGCGTGCTGTTCCGCGCCCTGCTCGTACTCGTCGAGGCGGGCCTGTGTGCGCTCGGGATCCGCGTCGGTCATCGCCTGGAGCAGGGCCGCGGACATCACGCCGGGCGCGGCGTACGAGTCGAAGACGAGGCGCGAGCCGGTGCCGGAGGCGAACACCACGTCCGCCTCGTCGGCGAGCGGGCCGAGCGCCAGGTCGGTGATCAGGGCGACGCGCAGGCCCGCGCGCCGGGCGACCCGCAGGGCCGTGAGCGTCTCGTGCGCGTGCCGTGGCATGGAGAAGGCCAGCACCCAGCTCCCGCCCGCCTCGCGAGACTGCAGCAGTGCGTCGTACGCGACACTGCCGCCCCGCGTCACAAGCCGGACATCGGGGTGGATACGGCGGGCGGCGTACGCGAAGTACTCGGCCAGCGAGCCGGAGATCCGCAGGCCCAGGACCGTGAGCGGCGTCGACTGCGACAGCGCGCGGCCGGCCTCGATCACCTGCTCGGGATCGGCGAAGTCGCGCCGCAGGTTCTCCAGGTTGTCGATCTCTGCGTCGACGGCCGCCTGGAGCTCGTTCGGGCGGGTCTCCTCGGCGGCGTCGGGCGCGGACGCGAGCGTGCTGAGCGCGATCGACTGAAGCCGCTCGCGCAGGGCGGGATAGCCGCTGAAACCCACCGCCGTCGCGAAGCGCGTCACCGAGGGCTGGCTCACGCCCACTCGGTCGGCGAGCTCCGTGATCGACAGGAACGCGGCCTCGGTGATGTGCTCGATCAGGTACTGGGCGATACGCCGCTGGCCGGGGGAAAGCCGGGGCCCGTCGAACAGCGCCCGCAACCGTGACGTGGGAGCGGCCTCCGCCTCGGGCACCGGCTTTCCCGAACTGATCGCGGACGCCTGCGCGCGAGCCCGCTGCGGCGATGGCACCGGTGCGCCTCCTTGGTCTCCCACAGTGGTCAACATACAGCGAGGCATGAGGGACGGACGGTGATCCGCCTGCGCACGTCCGGTGCGGTACCGCTTGTCGACGTCCGGTGCGGCACCGCGCCCCTAGGGAGGCCGCAGGCCTCTCAGGGGCGCGGGGAACTGCGCGACCAGCCACGACAGACCCGCAGCTTCGAAACGAGCCGCAGCTTCGAACCGCAAAACCCAGCGGAGCGCTCTGGCATGATCGTACGCATGGCTGAACGCGTTATCGCCGCGTGTGACGGGGCGTCGAAAGGAAACCCAGGACCCGCCGGCTGGGCCTGGGTGATCGCCGACGCGACGGGGACCCCCGTCGCGTGGGAGGCCGGACCGCTGGGGACGGCGACCAACAACGTCGCCGAACTCACCGCGCTGGAGCGGCTGTTGGCGGCCGTCGAGCCGGGCGTGCCGCTGGAGATCCGGATGGACTCGCAGTACGCGATGAAGGCCGTCACGAGCTGGCTGCCCGGCTGGAAGCGCAACGGCTGGAAGACGGCCGCGGGCAAGCCGGTGGCCAACCAGGACCTCGTCGTACGCATCGACGAGCTGCTGGCGGGCCGCGAGGTGGACTTTCGCTACGTACCCGCGCACCAGGTCGGCGGGGACCCGCTCAACGACTTCGCCGACCGGGCCGCGAGCCAGGCCGCCTTCGTCCAGGAAGCGGCGGGCAGCGAGCAGGGATCGCCGGAGCCGCCCCCGTCCGGCGGCGGTAAGAAGGCCGCGCCCGCTCGAAAGCGCACCTCCTCCTCCGCCTCGTCGTCCCGCACGCTGAAGGCCAAGTTCCCGGGCCGCTGCCGCTGCGGTCGCCCCTACGCGGCGGGCGCGACCATCGCCAAGAACCCCGACGGCTGGGGCCACCCCGAGTGTCGTACGGAGGCGTAGCCCTCCGGCGGCCCGGCTCGACCCTGCCTCCCTGGGATGCGAAACCCCCCACCTGCGGTGACCCTGGATGGGTGGGGGGTGCACTGATCAGGAGGATGTCTCATGTCCATGATGGACAAGATCAAGAGCATGCTGAAGGGCCACCCGGAGCAGACGTCCAAGGGCATCGACAAGGGCGGCGACTTCGTGGACAAGAAGACCCGGGGCAAGTACAGCGGTCAGGTCGACACCGCCCAGGACAAGCTCAAGGACCAGTTCGGCGGCGAGCAGCGTCAGGACCGCCCGCCGCAGTCCTGACCCCGGCCCCTCGTGGCCCTGGGGGCGATACCTCCGGGGTGACGGGGTCCCTCATGTCCGCGGCGGTGACGAACGAGTGCCCCCTCCACGCCCCACGGTGCGGCCTGGTCGACTATGCCCGCGGTAACGGCGAGTTTCGGCCACCGCGTGGATCACCTGACCAGAACTCCTGTTGTTCCAGCGCAGGATGGCGCTGTGCCATGGTGGTGGGGCAGCGGAGCAGGAGGGGGGCACTGCGTACATGGCAGCGTCAACGAGATTTGCCCCGCCTTCGTCCCGCCGTCGGGTCGTCCTGGCGGCGGCTTCCCTCGTCCTGCTCGTCGGCCTGCCCTCCAGCGCGGCACCCCTGCGGGCGAACCCGGAGCCCGCACCGCCCGGCCCGGCGCCCATCCAGGCGGGCCCGGCCGCGACGACGTACCGGCTCGGCACGTTCAACATGGCGGGCGGCAACAAGAAGTACGGGACGGCGGGCGAAGAGGCGGCCGACGACTTCGTACGCACCGTCAAGGACCGTCAGCCGGCCTTCGTGTCCATCCAGGAGGGATGCCAGGACTGGACGGAGCGGCTCGACAGCCAACTGCCCGGCTATACGGCGGTGTTCGACCCGGTGGTGCCCGAGGTCGGCACTCCGGCGAAGTGCTGGCACGACTCGGCATTCGGCAACGCCCTCCTCTACCGCAACGACCTCGGCTTCACGCCTGAGGCGGGCGGTGGCCACGACCTCGGTTCGCCGGCCGGTCGCGAACAGCGCGAAATGCTCTGCGTACGCTCGCAGGCACGGCGCCTGGCGGTGTGCTCGATCCATATGTCGAGCGGTTCCGCTCCCGAGCTCCAGGAAGCCCGTCGGATGGAGGCCGCCGAGGCGAAACGGCTTCTGGCCACCACCTACCGCGGATACCAGAAGTTCCTCATGGGCGACATCAACACGACGCCGGATGCCGCGCCCACCGACAGCTTCTACCACCGTGACTACGGGGACGGGGCGGCGGGGGAGTTCAAGGAAGCCGACAGTCCCTGCGGCAACCACATGAACAACTGGACGGTGCCCTGCCGGGCCGGTGAGGCGACCTTCGGCCTGAAAAAGATCGACTACCTCTTCGCCCCCCCGTCCGCCACCGTCAACTGGAGCGAGACCGAGCACAGCGACTATTCCGACCACGACTCCCTCTGGGCGGAGATCGTGCTCCGTGACCGGGCCGGCTGAGCCGTGTGCTCCGTGGCCGGTCCGGCTAACCCGTGGGACAGGTGTTCCGGTACTCGCTGATCTGCAGGTTCGCTGTCGGGGCCGGGCACAGGAACTGCTCGTAGCGCACGTCCTCGTCGACGAACCGCTTCAGCCAGGCGATGCTGTACTTCGCGATCGTCACGTTGGGCGAGACCGCGACCAGGTGGCCCTCGCTCCTCAGCTCCAGGTACGCCTTCTCCGGTGCGGATGTGAGGCTGTCGTAGAACGGCTTCGCGTGCGAGGCCGGCGAGGCGATGGCGTCGTTCTGGGCACCCATGATCATCGTGGGTACCCGGTCGCCCTGCCAGGTCTTGTCGTTGTTCCACGGCATGAGCGGAATGGCGGCCTTGAGTGAAGGACGCAGCTCCGAGGCCTTGAGCGAGCCGCCCCCGCCCATCGAATGACCCATCACCGCAAGGCGGTTGGGGTCGATACGGTCCTTCACGGAGCTGCTCTGGACGAGGAAGTCGAGCGCGTTGACCAACTGGGTCGCCCGGGAGTCGGGCAGGTCGCTGCCGGAGTTGGTCTCCAGGGTCAGTACGACGAAACCCTGGGACGCCAGGCGGGGGCCGTACCAACTGACGACGGCCTCCGGCGACGCGAACCCCGGGCTGATCGCCACGGCTCCGAACGTGCCCTGGCTGGTGTCGGTGGGGTAGTAGGCGGTCCCCTTGTTGAAGTTCGGGCCGTCGACCGTGGTCTGGGCCGTGGCGAAGGGGCCGCGCTCGGCGGTGATGGACTGCTCGGTGGGTGCCGGACCCCGTTGGAAGTCCGTGGGGCCGGCCTCCGCCTGCTGGGGGAGGAGGCTCGCACCGGTCACCGCCAGGGCGGCGGCGCCGGAGAGCAGACCGAGTCGTTTCACGGTGCGGGTGCTCGCATGTCTCATGCGGCTGAGCATGCTGACAGAAGTTCAGTACCGCTTCTCGTTCAACTGCTGAATTCTGTACGGGAGTTTGTCAGAGGAGCGAGGAATGCCCTGTCGACCTGCTGCGCAGCGCGAGTTGCGCGTCGAAGCGGAACGCCGGATCGTCGAGCCGGTCGCCGTACAGCGCGGTCAGCTGACGCAGCCGGTTGCGGGCCGTCTGCGGATGGATGCCCAGCGCGGCGGCGACCTCCGGGGCGGTACGTCCGGTGGAGGCGAGCAGCGCGTCGAGCGTCTCCGTGAGGCGCCCGGCCTTGCCCGGCGGGAGGTCCCGTAACGGCTCAAGTACCTGGTCGGCCAGGAGACTTCCGATCGGGGAACCGTGCAGCAGGTGCAGCTCCGCGAGGTGGTCCTGGGCGCTGGTCCGCCCCAGGCGCCGGGCAAGCCGGGCGCAGTGCAGCGAGATCCAGGCCTCCTCCAGGGGGACGGCCGGGCCCACCGCCGCACCGGTGTCCTGAAAGGCCGTCAGCAGTCGCTCGTCGGGCACCACCAGATGCAGTTCATCGTCCCTGGTCACTCGCAGGATGTCCGCATCGAGGCCGGGCACCTTGACGGAGGCGGGAAGCAGCACGCAGCGGACCCGCTCCGGCAGCGGCCAGGCGGCCCTGCGGGCCAGGTCCGGCAGCGGTTCCGCGAGCGGATCGCGGCGGCGCTGCAACAGCCGTGCCACGAGAAGACGACGGCTGCGCAGTACGTCGTCGGCGGCACCGGCCCGCGCCTCCTCGAAACCCGTCACCGACTCCCCGGCCATCGCGTGGATATGCGTGAGCACGGCCTCGCTCAGCGGAACGGCGATCTCTCCCGACAGCGCCGCGTCCCGCGCCACGTCCACATAGCGGCGGCACGCCACCCGGGCGCCGATACGGTACGCGGCCTGCAGCCCATCCATACCGCGCCCGCTCAGGTACTCCAGCCTGCCCAGCCTTCTGAAGCGCGGCACATAGTGGTGCTGCGGCGCATCCGGCTCCTCGACCAGCTCGGTGAACTGGGTGGCCGCCAGCCGCACCGCCTCGGCGACATCCCGGGCCACGGCGGAGCCGAACGGCTGCCGATAGTCGCGTACCTCCCGGCGGATCGCCTGCACCATCTCCGTGGTGAGCTCCGGCAGCCGGGTGCGCAGACGCGGGGCGAGGGCCGGCGGCAGTTCGTGCCACGGACGCCTGGATAAGAACGGCTCAGCAGCTGACACGTGGCAACTCCCTTGCTAGCACGAGAAGGTGAGTCATCGTGGTCTGGAGTGTAAGGCGGATGACACCTTCGCCGTGCGCTCGCGCGAAATCTGGCGTACGTCACAGGAGTCACGCAGGATTGTTCAGCCCCACGGGAATCCAC
This sequence comes from Streptomyces flaveus, assembly GCF_014647675.1. Taxonomy (GTDB): domain Bacteria; phylum Actinomycetota; class Actinomycetes; order Streptomycetales; family Streptomycetaceae; genus Streptomyces; species Streptomyces flaveus. The sequence goes on from NZ_BMPQ01000004.1 coordinate 340,826, forward strand.
GGGAGGCACCTTGACCCTCGCGAACGCACAGGACGCCGATCCGCTCCCGGGCGAGATGCGCCGGATGCTGCTGCGGCAGATGCCGGCCGTCGTCGACGAGATGGAGAAGGCCGTACGCTCCGGGCTGCCGGACTACACGCACATCGCCGACGACACGGACGGCTTTTCGGTACGTCAGGTCATCGACCGGACGGTGAGCTGTTTCGTCTCGCTCCACGACGTGCCCCGCCCCGGCCCCGCCACTATCGCCGAGCTCATCGCCCTGTACGAGGCCATAGGCGCCCAGCACGGCCGCCTCGGCCACCCCCTCGACATGCTGAGAGACGCGCTCGACCTGGGAGGGCGGGTGGCGTGCCGCCGGCTCATCGAGGACGCGTACCGCGAGGGCTGGCCGGAGTCCGTCCTTGGGACGATGACCGAGGACGCCTTCGAGTTGATGAGTACGGTCATCGCGGCGGCCTCGCGCGGGTACGCCGACGTGTGCGGCCGTGACCCGGTCGACGTCCAGCGGGACCGGCTGCGGGACGCGCTGGTCGCCGAGCCCGGGCAAGGGCCGCAGCCGCTCGCCGAGCTGGCCGCGGCGGCCGGCTGGCAGCTGCCGCGCACCCTCGCCGTGCTCGCCCTGCCGCCGGGGGACCACCCGCAGATGCATGTCCTGCCGCCCGAGGTGCTCGCCGACCGCAGCCCCGCCGCGCCGTACCTCATCCTGCCCAACCCCCGTGACCCTGGCCCGCGTTGGCTTCCGAAGGCCAAGGGCGGGGCGCTCGGGCCCGCGGTGCCCGTGGACCAGGGCGCGGTGTCGTTGCGCTGGGCGCGGCGCGGACTCGACCTGGTCGATCGCGGGGTGCTGTCCGCGGACGCGCCGCTGCGCTGCGTCGACCACCTGGCCGTCCTGACCGCCTTCCAGTCGGGCGACCTCCTCGAAGCCGCCGCGACCACCCTGCTCGGTCCGCTGCTCGAACTCCCGCCCCGCCGCCGGGAACCCCTCCTCGAAACCCTGCTGGTCTACCTCCGCTGCGGAGACAACGCCGTCCTCACCGCCGAACGCCTCCACGTCCACGAGCAGACCGTCCGCTACCGCCTGCGTCAGATCACCCAGCTGACGGACGGCACCTGCCCGGATCCCGAACGACACCTGGAGACCATGCTCGTACTCACGTGGCTGCTGTCGCCGGAAGTCCGCTGAGCGCGCCGGTACTCACGGCAGTTCGGCGCGCCCCTTCGCCCCCTGATCGCGCAGCCACCGAACGACTGCGTCGGCGTCCGAGGCGCGGGCGATGTCGAGCGGGGTCTTGTCGTCGTAGCCGATCCAGTCGAGGTCGGCGCCGTGCACGAGCAGGTACTCGGCGGTGGCCAGTTGGCCGCCGTGGCAGGCACCCCAGAAGGCACGGGTGAGGGCGTCGTGGTCGACCGGTTCCTGCTCGGCCGGCTTGTCGTCGGCCGGTCCGGGGCCTTCCACGAAGGCCTTCACCCGGTCCAGCAGACCGAGCGGCGCGGCGTCCTGAAGCGTCGTACGCGCCCCGAGTTCGACGAGCCGGCGCGCGGCCCGCCACTGGCCGAAACCGCGTGCGTCGGCGAGCGGCGTACCGCCGCCGATCACGGCACCCGGGGCCTCTATGTCGGCGCCCGCCTGGACGAGCGCGTCGAGCACGGGAACGTCGTTGCTGCTCGCCGCCCAGTGCAGCGGGGTCTCCGAATGGGCCCCGTCGAAACGGGCGTTGGGATCCGCACCCGCCGCCACCAGCGTGGCGACCACCGCGGGGCCGTGCGGAAAGTGACCGGGCCAGTCCGCGGCGATGTGCAGCAGCGTCCGGCTCCCGGCACCAGGGCCGCGCTCGACGATCCGCGCGGTGGCGAGGCCGGGATGCTTGGCAAGGCACTGCCGCAGCGCCGCCACGTCATCTCCACGGATCGCCTCGGTCACCGCGACGGACAGGGGATCCCGCGAGTCGAGCGTCTCCATCACAAGCCTCCAGCCCAGCGCCGAAACCCTCCACGCATGACCTGAGCCTGCCAGAAAACGAACGCCCACGATGCCGGACTCGGGACCAGCCCACGCACTCGGTCTCCAGGCTGTCGAGGCGAAGGGTCAGACACTCACCTGGATCAGAGCGTGCGTTCCGCTCGTCCGCCAGGCTTCCCCGGTCGCGTCCAGTTGCTCGAGTGCGTGCGGCGCCAGACCCGTGGCGACGTCCGACTTGAGCGTGCGCAGCGCCGCTACCGCGGCCGGGAAGTACGCGGTGACCTCGGTGAAGGGGATCGTGGCGGGCCAGTGCCGGTCGCCCACGAGGCGGCGGTAGTTGAGGTCGCCCTTCATGATCGTGAGCCTGGCGGTCGAGAAGTCGCGGCGGAGGTCGTCCGGCATGAACGCGTAGGGGAGTGGCGCGCAGAAGAACGGATGGGTCCGCAGGATCAGGCGGCCGCTGGTCATCGCCTGCCGCAGCCGCTTGCCGACGTCCGCCGCGTGACCGGACGCGGCGGTCAGCCGGTCCAGGCAAGCGAGGGCGTCGGCGGTGGTGGCGTCGGAGACGTAGTACGGGTACGGCTTGAGGTGCAGCATGACCGAGGCCGCGCGGCGCGTGGTCAGCAGATGATCGGCGAGTACGAGGTCGGGGAGCAGCTCGGGTCCGGCGTTGTCAGCCACCAGGCACACCATGCCGGGCCGAGCCACTGCCAGGATCCGCCACAGCTCGGCCGAGTCGTCCACCACGAGTCCCGGTACGCGTGCGCCCAAGCCCTCGGCGCCCGCGGACAGTTGGAAGCCGAGGTCCGCACGGTTGCCCCAGAGGGAGGAGTGCAGGAGCGTGCGGTCCTGTTCCTCCGAGGGGAGTTGGGGGAGGCGGTCGAGTGCGGAGAGTTCGTCGTCGAGCTTGGAGCTCGCGAGTTCGGCGTTCTTGAACGGGGCGAAGGGGTCGACACCCTGCCACGGGCCCGGCGTGAAGTAGCGCAGGGCGGCCAGGAGTTTGCGGTAGAAGAAGCTCTCCGCCCACAGGAAGGGGACGTCCGGCCAGCGCTGCCCGTAGTGCGGCTCGTCCCGCCACTGCCCGGCGCCCGGTTCAGCCTCGTCCAGCGGCTCGATCACTCCCTCGGTGATCTCCTCCAGGAGGGCGTCCAGCGCGCGCTGCTGCTCGGGCGGGTACGGCGTGGCCTGCCGTACCCGCTCGATGAGGGCCGGATGCCGCTCGTCCAGCACACTCCGCGCGAAGGAGCCGGCGGTGCCGACAATGACAGGGGCGTGGTCATGGTCGTCGGATGCTGGACCGGGAAGTGTCATTCCTCCAGTAAACCGTTCACCGTACGGCGCTCACGTCAGCCCCAGCTCTGTGAGTACTCGCTGCGGTACCGCCTGCGTCCCCGCTCCATACGGATCTGGATCGCCACCAGCGCGATCAGGCTTCCGGCGATGACCAGCAGCCCCGGCCCGAGATTCCGGTACTCCGCGATCCGCGCGACCAGCGACGAGGCGTCGTCGTCCGCCCCGCCCTCGGGCACCGTCTCCACCGACCCCACACCTCCGGGCGCGGTCGAGGCCCCGCCGGGCGGCACGGCCGCGCCCGCCCCGTTGTCGGCGTCGTCGCCCGCGCCCGCGTTGTCGTCGCGGGCCGAGGGCGTCGCCTGCTGGCCGCCCGCCGAATCGGGATCGGCGGCCAGCTGTACACCGAGGGTGTCCAGCGCCTTGGTGACCGGCTGGAAGAACGTCGTACCGCCGTTGTCGCAGTCCCCGTTGCCTCCCGAGGTGATGCCCAGCGCCGTGCCGTCGGCGAACATCGGGCCGCCGCTGTCGCCAGGTTCGGCACACACCGTGGTCTCGATCAGCCCGGTGACCGTGCCCTGCGGGTAGTTCACCGTCGCGTCCAGGCCGGTCACCTCGCCGGACTGGAGCCCCGTGGTGCTCCCGCTGCGGAAGACCTTCTGCCCGACGGCCGGATCGGCCGCACCGGTGATCCGCACGCCCTGGCCGTTGCCGACGGCCACCACATCGGGTCCCTCGAGCACGGTGCCGGTGTCGTACCGGATGAGGGAGTAGTCACCAGTGCCGGGGAACTCCACGTCGGTGGTCGTCCCGACCTGCTGGGTGCCCTGCTGGTCCGAGAACCAGGTGGTGCCCTCGGGACCGCAATGGCCCGCCGTCAGAATGAAGTCGGCCCGGCCGTTGGTCACGTTGAAGCCCGCCGAGCAGCGGCCCGCGCCGGCGAAGAGCGGCTCGGCGCCGTTCAGGCGGGTGGTGTACGTGCCGTCGATGCGTTCCATCCGTACGGACTTCCCGATGCTCTCGGCGACCTTGGTCAGCCGTGACCACTCGTCGGCGGAGACGGTGCTGTCCGCGCGTACGACCACCTGGTTGTTGGCGTAGTCCATCGACCACGAGGTGCCGGACACGCGGGGCGAGTCCTTCAACGTGGCGGTGGCGGACCGCAGTTCGCTCATGCTGTGGTCCACCATCTTGGCCCCGGCGCCCGCCCTGCGTACGTCGGCCGCCGCCTCCTCGTCGGTCACCGCGACCATCGGGCGCCCGTCGGCATCGAGCCACGTACCCGCCGTGCGCTCGGTGCCCAGCTCGGAGACGAGCCCCCGACCCGTGTTGGCGGCCTGGCTCGCGGCGCCCGGCCGGTCCGGCTCGGTCGACGTCTCGCTCGCCATGGCCTGCGAGACCATCAGCCCTCCGCAGACCAGCCCGCCGATGGCGGCGAACCGTGCGAACTGCTGAACGTTCCGTCGTGCATGCCTCATCCATGGCTCCCGTACGCCTGTCCTGACACAGCGTCATCCGCGCGGGCGCCCACGCAGGGTGGACGCCCTCCTTGAGTACGTGCCGGCATACCGTCCGGTTCACCGGACCCGCCCACTCTTCCGAGCTGGCCGGATCTCGACGTAGGCGCTCCGCTGGAAGGGCAGTGATGAGGCTGCGGGCCGGTGGGGGCTGATCGCGCAGTTCCCCGCGCCCCTAAGGAGGGCCTGCGGCCTCCTTAGGGGCGCGGTGCAGCACCCGTGTTGTTGCCGAAGTGGCAACTTCGGTCGCGTCGTCGCGGCTGTGCCCACGACGATCGAGATCAGTGGATGATCGCCGACTCCGAGGAGGACGTATGCCGCACGTCACGGACCCGTACACCCCGGCGGGCGCGCAGCACCGGCTGGTGGACGTGCCCGGTGGCCGTATCCACCTGGTCGAGCAGGGGAGAGGCCCGCTGGTCCTCCTGGTCCACGGCTTCCCCGAGTCCTGGTACTCCTGGCGCAGCCAACTCCCCGCGCTCGCGGCGGCGGGCTACCGTGCCGTAGCCGTCGACGTACGCGGGTACGGGCGCTCCTCCAAGCCGCACGACGTGGCGGCGTACCGGATGACGGCACACGTCGAGGACAACGTCGCGGTCGTACGCGCCCTCGGCGAGGAGACCGCCGTGATCGTGGGCCACGACTGGGGCTCGACCATCGCGGCCGACTCCGCCCTGCTCCGGCCGGACGTCTTCACCGCCGTGGGACTGCTCGGCGTCCCGTACGCACCACGGAACGCGATCCGGCCGACCGACGCCTTCGCCATGATCGGCGGGGACGAGGAGTTCTACGTCAGCTACTTCCAGGAGCCCGGCCGGGCGGAGGCGGAGATCGAGCCGGACGTACGGGGCTGGCTGGCGGGCTTCTACGCCACGCTGTCGGCCGACACGATGCCCACGTCAGGGGACGGCAGCGTCTTCTTCGTCCCCGAAGGCGGACAGCTGTCCGACCGATTCGTGAAGGCCCGGCCGTCCTGGCTCACCGACGCGGAACTCGACTACTACGCGGGCGAGTTCGAGCGCACCGGACTCACTGGAGCGCTCAACCGCTACCGCAATGTCGACCGGGACTGGGAGGACCTCGCCGAGTGGGACGGAGCCCCGATCACCCAACCGTCCTTCTTCCTCGCAGGCGAAAAGGACGCCTCCCTCGCCTGGCTGGGCGATGCGGTCAAGGCCTTCCCGACGACCCTCCCCGGCCTGGTCTCCTCCCATGTCCTCGAGGACTGCGGCCACTGGGTGCAGCAGGAACGTCCCGAGGAAGTGGGCCGGCTCCTGGTCGCATGGCTGGGTTCACTCCGCCTCACCGTTCGGTGATCATTACGGAGTCGGGATGCCCGCCGGGCGGGACGGGCGGCCGAGGAGGACCGGGACGCCGGGGGAGTACAGGACGCTGACCGGGGCGTCGCTCGGGGCGGGCAGGCCGGCCGCCGTGATGAGGTTCTCCTCGCAGGTGAGCAGTTCGGCGCGGTGAAGGGGCCAGCGCGGGTGGTCGTTCGGGAGGTACGACGCCGAGCCGAAGAAGGCGTTGTGCATGCCCCAGCGGGCGGTGAGGAAGTGCTCCAACTCGGTTGGTTCCTCGATGCGTTCACCGGTCCGTACGGCGATGCGGCCGTACACGCCGCGCGGGCCGGGCCAGCGGCGGGAACTAGTGTACGTGACGGTGTCGCCGGCGGCGCGGACGGTCATCCGGGACCACAGATACGGCAGCCGGAAGCCGACGCGGCCCATCACCACCGGGATCAGCCGTGAGGCGTCCATCGAGCGGAAGACGACACCGCGGCGCCCGTGCGCGTCCACCGAGTACAGGCGCACGTTCGTCTCCGGGAAGGTCCCGAGATACGGCACCCCGGGCAGACGCAGCCAGCCGACCCGGTGCATCCGGAAGGCGACGAGCCCGACGTACGTCACGCCGTCATGCGTGTCGGGAACGGTTCCCCTCGGCAACAGGCCCGCCACGAGGGCCGGTTCGACGGCCCAGTGGACGAAGGCGAGATCGAGCCACTGCTGGGTGAGGAGGGGAGTGCGTATCGGGGTGGGGGCGTCGGGGGTGACGGGGCTCGGCTGCGGCACGAGGCCAGGATGGCAGAGGGGGCGGTGGCGGCGGGCGGCGATGTGGGCATGACTGTTTGGCGCCCATCTCAGTGCCCGCTGTGCTTCGTCTCTTCGTCTCAGTGCTCATCCGTGGAGCGCCGCTGTGCGACGGCCATGCGCCAGCCGATGACCATGAGCACACCGCCGCTGCCCAGTGCGGCAGCGCCCAGGATGGCTTCCCGGTTGTCGGCGGCCGACTGACCGCTGGCATTCGCGTCGGCGGCAGAGTGGGTGCCGGAATTCGCGTGCATGGCCGCGGGAGCAGACGCCGACTCCGACTCCGACTCCGGCTCCGTACGGCAGGTGTCTGCGCGCATCATTCGCAGATGCCTGGCCACCACTGGCCGGGCGGCCCGCGCCGCGGCCCTGACCTCGGGGTTCGAGCCCGAGTCCAGCTGCCGGTCGATGAGCGCCAGGGCCGTCTTGTGCGCAGCCCGCCGGGAGTCGAGCCAGGCCTCGTCGTACTCGGTGGTGCCGGCCCTGGCCTTGACTGCGGCGAGTTCCTGCCGCTGGGTGGCGGTGAGCATGCCGGACAGGGGGACGCCCAGCTTGTCGGCCAGGGCCTTGCCGTGCTCGTCCAGCCGGGCGTGGTCGGTCGCCAGGGTCGCGCCCGCCTGCTTCACGCAGTCGGTGGCGGCGTGGCGCCGGGCGTCCCAGCCGGCGGCGATCTCTGCGAGGTTGCCCTGGTGCGCCGCGCGCAGGAAGTAACGATCGGGCCTGGGGAGTTCGGGCCGTTCGTCGGCGATCGCGGGCGCGGCGGACGTCCCGGACAGGGCGAGGAAGGTGAGGGCCACGGGAGCCCAGCGCTTCACATGCATGGTGCATCCGTTCGTCTCGTCTGTATGAGGTTGTGCGGTGCGCCCACAAAGGGCTGATGCTGACCATTCACACCCAAGGTGACTGTTTCGTCACTTTGGGTGGCGCAAACGGGCGTGAGGTCTTCTCGGCGGTCGTTTCGTCAGCGCTTATCCGGAAACTCCGTCTGGAGATCGCGGGAGATTCCAGCGACCGCCCGCAGACACCGGCAGGGGAAACACCATGCGCATCGGGATCATCGGAGCCGGTCGCGTCGGCTCCACACTCGCCAGGAGGCTGGCCGGCATCGGCCACGAGGTGACCATCGCCAACTCGCGCGGCCCCGAGACACTGAAGGACCTGGTCTCGCAGATCAACGGCCCGATCAGGGCCGTCACGGCTCAGGAGGCCGCCCGGTTCGGGCAACTGGTCGTCGTCGCGATCCCCTACGGGCGGATCAACGAGCTGCCGATCGCGGAGCTGCGCGACAAGGTCGTGGTCGACGCCTGCAACTACTTCCCGGAACGGGACGGCCACGACCCCGATCTGGACGAGGACAGGACCACCTCCAGCGAGAAGCTACGGGCCCTCACAGGCGCCGACCTCGTCAAGGCGTTCAACGCCATCCACTGGCAGAACCTGCGCGACCGCGGCCGCCCCAAGGGCGACCCCGCACGGCTCGCCATCCCCCTGTCCGGCGACGACGAAGAGGCCAAGGCGGTGGTCGCGGGCCTGATCCGCGGCCTCGGCTTCGACCCGGTGGACGCCGGCTACCTGGGCCGGGGCGGCCGCAGGCACCAGCCCGACACCACCGCCTTCACCGCCGAACTGTCCGCCGCGGAACTGGACGCGTTGGTGCACGCCGCCGTCTGACGGCGGTGCGGCTGGTGTGGGAGTGCCCCGCCCCTTCCCGAAACGGGGGCTGTGCCCCAGGCCCCCACAAGGGGGCGACACGTTGTGTCGCGGCTGTGGGTTCGTTGTGGCTGGTCGCTCCCTCACTCTCGGCTCCGCTCGTCCAGCACGATGCCTGGCTGCCCGCGTCGGACCGCACCTCGCCGTCGACTCGCTCGCGTAACGCGGCCTCCAGCGCGGCCGGGTCGATCCGCGGCGCAGGTGCCCTGCTGATGACGGGATCAGGCAGGCGCTGCACGCCCATGAATTCTCCTCCTGGCATCGGCTGCCGGATCGCCGGCCATGTCGTACGTACGGGGTACGGGCCCGCCGAGTACCCAGCAGCCGCCCGCGCATGGCGCAAAGCCCGAACGGGTACACGCAGGACGCGCACGTGACCCGGTTCCGCGCCCGCTGTCCCGATGGCCGGCAGACCGCACCACCGCTCAGGGAGCCACCGTGAAGCTCTCGTTCCTGGACCCGCTCTACTCCCGGCCCGGCCCGTGGGCCGGCGTCCACCTCGACACCTCCCGGGACATCGACGAACCCGACAAGGCGATCGATCTGCGCTGGCGCCACCTGCGGGACACACTGCGCGACCAGGGGACGGACGCGGCCACCGTCTCCGTCCTGGACGCGGCGGTGGGCACCGGCCGTGATCTGCCCGGCCGGCACGGGCAGGCCCTGTTCGCCGCGCACGGGCAACTCGTCCTGGTGGCGGACCTGCCCGACCCGCCCGTACGCGACACCGCCCGCTTCGACGACCTGCCCGACACCCTGCCGCTGGCGGTGCAGCGCGCACCGGACATCCCGTACGTGGCCGTCGTCCTCACCCGAGGCGTCTCGGAGGAGAAGGGCGAGTACGTCTCGGTCGTCGCCGAGAGCGGACGGTGGCCCGTCAGCCGGGTCGCGCCGGGGCCACGGCTCAGCCGCCTGGTGCCGGTCGAGGAGTGGCCGCGTACGGCGCCCCGTATCGCTCAGGAACTGGACGAACTCGCCGGGCGGCACCAAGCCGGGCTCGTCGTGCTCCGCCGGGACGAGGGCGACCCCTGGCTGTCGGGCGTCCTGGTCAACCGCATGCCCATCCACCTACAGAACCGCGTGACCGTCGTCGAGAGCGGGCCCGGCACGGCGGCCGACACCGCCCCCGGCCGACCCCTGCTGGAGACGGAAGTGGCCCGCACGCTGGACGGCCGGCTGAGCGCACCGGACCGCCTCCAGCTGGACACCTTCCTCGCCCAGCGCGCCAGGCATCGCCAGAAGTCCGAGGGCGTCACCGCCGCGGTCAACGCTCTGCAACGCGGCAGGGCCCGAGCCCTCCTGCTCACCCGTTCCCCACGCCTCCCCGAGCGGCTGTGGATGGGCGCGGAGCCGTCCCAACTTGCCCTGTCCGCAGAGGAGTTGGAGGCATTCGGGGTGAAGTCCGTACGCGACCAGCCGGCCGACGCCGCCTTGCTGTACGCCACCGCCCGCACCGGATCCGAGCTGATCGTGGTGGACCCGGACCGGGTCCCGCTGACCGACGGAGTGGGCGTGCTGTTGCGTTATCGCGAGCCGGGGGACATGGCCGCGGATTGACATGCTCTTTGGTTGTACGGGCCTGATGTTCGCCGGGGCCACCAGGGGTACGTGATGGGGAGAAACTGGTTAAGAAACAGATAAATCGAACGGCGAACCGTGGGCCCTCCAGCCCGAGGAAGAAGATGATCCCGATGATCTCCCAGTTGGTTGCCGTGCCGGCCGACGAGGTCACGCTGGTCGGCGATCTCGTACTCCCCACGCAGGCCAGGGCGGTGGTGCTGTTCGCGCACGGCAGCGGCAGCTCCCGGCACAGCCCGCGCAACCGGATGGTGGCCGCAGAGTTGCGTACGGCCGGACTCGGCACCCTGCTCATGGATCTGCTCAGCGAACGGGAGGACATCCGGGACGCCCTGACGGCCGAGCACCGTTTCGACATCCCGCTGCTGGGGCGACGCCTGGTGGCCGCGATCGACTGGCTGGACGGACAGCCCGAGGCGAGGGGGCTCCCCGTCGCCCTGTTCGGCGCCAGTACGGGCGCGGCGGCAGCCCTGGTGGCCGCCGCCGAGCGGCCGGAGCGCGTACTGACCGTCGTGTCGAGGGGCGGACGGCCCGATCTGGCGGGCGACGCCCTGGCCCGCGTACGAGCATCCGTGCTGCTCATCGTCGGCGGCCGGGACCGCGAGGTGCTGCGGCTCAACGAGGAGGCGGCCGACATGCTGCGGGCGCCGCATTCCCTGCACGTGGTGCCGGGAGCCACCCACCTCTTCGAGGAGCCGGGCGCGCTGGAACAGGTCGCGCAGACCGCCAAGGAGTGGTGCGTCGAGCGGGTGCGGGCCGTACGGTCCGCACGAGAGGCCGACGAGCGGCGGTGACGGTTTTCGCGGGCTGGGCCGAGGTACCCGTGCCCCATGTTTCTGCTGCGACCTCCCGGCGTCTACGCGCCGCAGGGCGACACCTGGCTGCTGGCCAGGGCCCTGCGGCTGGCGGCGATGCGGCCCGGTGCCAGGGTGCTGGACATCGGCACCGGTACCGGCGCGCTGGCCCTGGCCGCGGCACGGTCGGGCGCGGGCCCGGTGACGGCGGTTGACCTCTCGCCGTGGGCGGTGCTGGCGGCCCGGCTCAACGCGACGGTCCGGCGGGTGCCGATGCGCGTGGTCAGGGGCGACCTGACGCGACCCGTCACGGGCGAGACGTTCGACGTCATCCTGGCCAACCCGCCGTACGTGCCCGCGCCCGGGCACCCGACGTCGCGCGGGGGAGCGGCCCTGGCCTGGGACGCCGGGCCCGACGGCAGGGCGCTGGTGGACCGACTCTGCACCGCCGCCCCGCCGTGCCTCGCACCCGGCGGGATGCTGCTGATGGTGCACTCGGCCCTGTGCGGCGTCGAAGAGACGCTCGCCCGCCTGCGGGACACCGGGCTCAAGGCCGCGGTCGTCGACCGCGCCACGGTTCCCTTCGGCCCCGTGCTGCGCTCCCGCACGTCCGAACTCCGCTCCCGCGGGCTGATCGGCTCCGGACAGGACACGGAGGAGCTGGTGGTGATCCGTGCCGACCAACCACGCCGACTCTGAGCGTCAGCGACGCCCGCGACGCGTCGTCGTCGTACCGGACGGCCCGATCCTCATCGAGGGCCCGGTCGAGGTCGAACTGGACGACGGCCGTCGGGTCGTCTCCGACCGTTTCGTGGTGGCGCTCTGCGCCTGCCGACGCAGCGGCACGTACCCGTGGTGCGACACCAGCCACCGACGCCGTCGCCCTTGATGGGGGCTCGAAAGGTGCGCCCTTGAAAGGGGCGGTCACCACCCGCGCTCGCACAGCGAGGTCCTGCCCTCGCGCCAGCAGTCCATCAAGCGTCGCTCCATGCGGTCGTCGAGCAGTCCGGTCGCCTGGATACCGAAGACCACGTCCCTGAGTAGGGCCGGCTCGGCGTCGAGCAGGCCGCCGATGACATCGCGGCGCAGGACCTGTTCGTGCACGGCGTCGGCCTCGACGTGTTCGCTGTAGAAGAACCGGCAGGCCGGGCCCGCGCCCAGGCGGTCGATCGCGTCGACCATGCGGCGCGCGGTGGGGGCGGTGGTGATCTCCGCCGCCGCGAAGTGGCCGACCAGCGCGGCGCGTTGGGCGCGGTGCAGGCCCAGGTACGACATCAGGTTCACCGTGGCGAGCGTGACGGCCGGGGTGGCGTCCACGTAGCGCCCGTACGTCGGGTCGAGGCCGGCCTCGGCCATCAGGTCGGCGAACAGCCGGGCGTGCACTCGCTCGGCCCGGCCGCCGCCGAACTCGTCGTACTCCACCGCGACGAGGGCCGCCTTGGCGGGGCCTTCCAGGCGCGGGATGACCCAGGCCTGCGGATCGGCCTCCTTGAGCTGGTAAACGGAGCGATGGGCGAAGTATTCGCGCAGCTGCTCCCGGGTGCCGTCCCGCCTCAAGTGCTGGGAGACACCGCGCGGTTCCCGCGGCTCGGCGAGGAGGATGTCCAGCTCGCGATCGAGGTTGTCGCGGCTGTCGCCGCCGGCCACGTCCCCGCGCAGCGCCTCATGGAAGACGGACTCCATGGCGGCCCGCAGCCGCAGCAGCTCCGGATCCCACTCCCAGCCCGGGTCGACGCCGCCGAAGCCGCGGTAGTGCAGCTCGTAGCAGGCGTAGAGCGCGAGTTGGAGGTCTTCGCCGTACGGATCGGAATGCGCGACCTCGTGCAGCGGCAGCGGGCCACCCGGTGGCTGCCGCACGAGGGTGGACAGCACAGCGGAGGACAGTGGCCCGCGCGGCTCCGGGACGACGGGCTCACACCCACGCGCGCTGACCTGCGTCGCGACGCTGGAGTCCATGGGTCACCTCGGAATGGCCGGCGCATGATTCGGGCCCTGCGGGTACCCGCCGCCGAGGTGCGTAACCGACACCGGGTCCGCCGGCGGGACGCCTCACTCGGCGAGCGTGGCGAGCGTGGCGTCCAGGTCGGTGGCGCGCGGGCGGTTGTGGGGGAGTTTGGCGAGGACGCGGGCCATGCCGCAGGTGTCCGTGAGGGCGGAGAAGACCAGGCCGCCCGCGATGCCCGCGGACAGGAGGCGGACGCGCGGCCACTGCCGTCCGGCCGCCAGTCCGGCCAGGACGAGCGAACCGGCGGCCAGACGGACCTGCCGTTCCATGGCCCAGACGGCGCGGGCGCCCGTGGGCCGGTGGACGTCGTGGCCGAGCTGGGTCCAGGCGCTGGTGCCGCCGGTGAGCGTGGCCGCGGTGATGCCGTGCTCGGCGAGCCGTTCGCAGGCCCGGGCGGAGCGGGCACCGGAGGCGCACACGACGAGGAGATCACCGCGGTCGGCGACGCTCCTGAGGGCGGACAGCGCCTCGTCGAGGTGGTCGAGAGGGATGTTGTGGGCGCCGGGCAGATGCCCGGAGGCGTACTCGCCGGGGGTGCGGACGTCGATGACGGTCAGCTCGTGCAGGCGGGCGTGGGCCTGTTCCGGGGCGAGGACGGCGGTCGTGGTCACGTGGATCTTTCCTCTTCTTTGGAGGGGGCGGCCTGCGGGTAGGATACCCGTAGGGGTATGGAGAATGTGTGTGTCGAAGGAGTGGCTCGTGGAACTGGCGATGGCGGCCGACGAACTGAAGACGGTGCTCAACCGACTGCGCAGGGCGCAGGGCCAGATCGCCGGTGTGGTCAGGATGATCGAGGAGGGCCGGGACTGCGAGGAAGTGATCACCCAGCTCGCGGCGGTCTCCCGGGCCCTGGACAAGGCGGGCTTCGCGATCATCGCCACCGGTCTGCAACACTGCCTGGCCGACTCGGACCTGGCCGCCGACGGTGACCGCGAACAGATGCGCGCCCGTCTGGAGAAGCTCTTCCTGTCGCTCGCCTGATCCCCGGGCCTAGTACGTACTGGTCAGGGCGCCGACCGAAACGGCGACGGCCGCTCATAGCACAGCCTCCGCTCATGCCACGGCGTCCGCGAGCATGAACGCGGCCACGGCCAGCAGCACCACCGCGAAGACACGCTGCAACAGCGGGCCGGAAACCTTGCCCGCCAGGCGCTTGCCGTCCCAGGCGCCCAGGACCGCCCCGGCGGTGAACGGCGCGATCACCGCCCAGTCCAGAGCCGATGCGGAGGCGCCGCGCAGGGTCAGGGAGGCCAGGGAGTTGGCCGTGATGACCAGCAGACTGGTCCCGACGGCGGCCTGCATCTCGAAGGCCAGCACGGTGACGAGCGCCGGAACGGCGAGGAAGCCCCCGCCGACCCCGAGCAGCCCGGTCAGCGCACCCAGACCCGCCCCCGCCCCGGCCGCCCTGCCCGGCCGCACCCCTGCCACATTCCGTACGACCATGCCGTCGGTTGGCCGGAGCATCCGCAAGGCCGCGACGGCGGCGACGGTGCCGAAAGCGGCGGTCAGCAGCGGCTGCGGCAGGCGGGCCGCGGCTGCCCCCGCCGCCGCGGCCGGAAGGAGCCCGGCCGCCGCGAACAACGCGCCCGCCTTCCATCGGACATGACCGGCCCGAGCATGCGCGTACAGGGCGGTGGCGGAGGTGGCGGTGACGATGAGGAGCCCGGCGGTGGTGGCGGCAGCCGGGGAGAAGCCGAGCAGGTAGATCAACGCGGGCACCGCCAGGACGCTGCCACCCCCGCCGAGTGCACCGAGCGCCAGTCCGACCGCACCTCCGGCGACCAGAGCCAGGATCAGCGTGCTCACGCGGTGACACCGCCGCCCGGGCCGGTGACGGGCAGACCCGCGTCAGCCCGGGCGACCATGCCGCCGCGAGCCTGCGTGCCGGGCGTCGCAACGCCGCGGAGGTCCATCAGCGGCTCCCCAGGGTGAGACCCGCATCGGCGGCGGCCTCGAAACCGTCATCGACAGCCACCACCTCCCGCCCGGCGGCATCGAGCAGCGAGGCGGCGATCGCCGCGCGCATCCCACCCGCGCAGTGCACCCAGACCACGCCGGGCGGCAACTCCCCAATGTGGAGCGGCAGTTGATGGATCGGAATGTGCACCGAACCCTCGACGAAACCGCCCGCCCGCTCGGAGTCACGCCGTACATCCAGGACCACCACGTCGTCGCGTACATCGGCGAGTTCGGCGAAACGGGCGCGTCGGAAGGAGGCGAGCCGCTCCCCGTCCCGTATCCACGCGGAGGGATCGCCGCTCGCGGCGGCGGCCGGGCGGTCGATGCCCACTCTGGTCAGCTCGCGCTGCGCGTCGGCGATCCGCTCGGCGGTGTCGGTGAGCAGCGTGACGGGCTTGCCCCAGGGGATCAACCAGGCCAGATAGGTGGCGAGTTTGCCCTCGCCCTCGAAGTTGAACGATCCGGCGACATGGCCCTCGGCGAACGCGACGCGGCTGCGCAGGTCCACCACCCACTCCCCGGCCGCCAGCCGGGAGGCGATCTCCTCGGCGTCCGCCGGCCGCGGCGGGGTGAGGTCGACCGGTGCCGGTCCTGCGGCGTTCACCGGGCCCATGTGCGCGTAGTACGCGGGTATGTCGTCCAGTCCGGCGAGCAGCTCCGCGACGAACGTGTCCATGTCCATCGTCAACGCGTCGTTGCTCTTGCGCTCTGCGCCGATCGTGGTCGTGTCCCCCTCGGCCTGCGCACTGGAGCAGAAGCTGCCGAAGCCATGGGTGGGCAGCACCGCGACCTCGTCGTCCAGCTCGTCTGCCAGGCGATGCGCCGAAGCGTGCTGGGCACGGGCCAACCGCTCGGTCAGCCGCGGCTCGACGAGATCCGGCCGGCCCACCGTGCCGATCAGCAGCGAGCCGCCGGTGAACGCCGCCACCGGCCGGCCGTCCTCCTCCAGTACGTACGAGGTGTGGTGCGGGGTGTGGCCGGGGGTGGCCACCGCGCGCAGCACCAGGCCCTCGTCCACGGCGACCGTGTCGCCATCGGCGACAGGCGTACGGGCGAAGGACACCGACGCCCCGTCCGGCACCAGGTAACGGGCGCCGCTGACACGGGCCAGCTCCAGGCCGCCGCTGACGTAGTCGTTGTGCACGTGGGTCTCCGCCACGTAGGCGATCCGCACCCCGCGCCGGGCGGCAGCGGCGATGACCTGATCGATGTCGCGGGGCGGGTCCACCACCACGGCGGCCTGAGGGCCTCCGGCCAGGTAACTGCGGTTGCCCAGCCCCTCGAATTCCAGGGTGTCGACGAAGAACACGACTGCGACTCCTCACAGGACGGTTTTACCCCGGGGGGTATCTGGCTCTCACCGTAACAGAAATACCCAGGGGGGTATCCAATCGAGGTGAAGAGCCCGTTGTCCGAGGCTTTTGTGTGTCGCTGAGCGAGTACCCGAGGCGCGGAGAGGAATCAGCCCGAACGGGTCCGAGCAGTCCCCGGGCAGTCAGCCCGTACCCGCCTCACGCATCCGAGGAATCAGTCCGTACGCGTCTCATGGAGGGCGCGGCGAGCGGCCTCGACGAAGGTCACGACCGACTGCCAGAAGGGCGCATAGCACTCGTTGAACCGCTGGGCCGCGTCCGCCTCACCGGCGATCATCGCGCCAAGTGCCCGCCAGTTGTCGCTGGTCGAACTCCGGAGCCGGTCCGCGGCCGAGGCCACCTCCGCCGGGCCTTCCAGATCCACCACCCACACACGCTGCCGCAGCACGGCGTACTCGCCGCGAAGCCGTAGCCGCAGATCCTCGAGCGCGGCAAGGCGCTCACCGGCGTCCGTGATCCCGTGCGCGTCGGTCACCTTCCAGTACAGGTCGCCCATGCGCTGCGCCTGCTCGATGACGTCCACGTACGCCGCCCGCCGCGCCGCCCGCAACCGGTCCGCCTGCACCGTGGCGGCAGCCGCGTCGGCCTGGATGCGCGCGGCCCGGGCGGTACCGCGGCTGGTCACCCAACTCGCGAGCACGGCGGTACCCGCGGTCAGCGCCGCCACCCACAAAGTGTTGTCAGCCATTGATCCCCCTCGCGGGAGTCTGACACGGGGCGTCCGGGCCGTGGGCGCGTACGGCGGAAGGCATCGGCACAGCGGAGGGGGTCGGCGCACACGTACGGCCTAGACTCCCGGCGTGGAGAACACTGCGCTCGAGCGGCTCGGCGCCGCCAAGTACCTGCTGATCACGAGCTATCGGAAGAACGGTACGGCGGTCGCGACCCCCGTATGGGTCGTGCGGGACGGCGAGGCGCTCGGTGCCTGGTCGGCCGCGGACGCCTGGAAGGTCAAGCGGATCCGCAACCGCGCCGACGTCCTCGTGGGGCCGTGCGACGCACGCGGCAACCCCACCGGCGAACAGATCCCCGCCACCGCCGAGATCTGCGACCAGGACGTCACCGCTCGCTACCGCACACTCATCGCCCGCAAATACGGCATCACCGGCCGACTCGTCCTGCTCGGCAGCCGACTGCGGCGCGGGAAGACGGGGACGGCCGGGATACGGATCTTCCTGGCACCGGCCGAGTGAGCCCGACTGTTGCGTTGTCGTCCCTTCCGACGGCCTTTACT
Organism: Streptomyces flaveus; assembly: GCF_014647675.1. Classification (GTDB taxonomy): domain Bacteria; phylum Actinomycetota; class Actinomycetes; order Streptomycetales; family Streptomycetaceae; genus Streptomyces; species Streptomyces flaveus. The sequence goes on from NZ_BMPQ01000004.1 coordinate 358,339, forward strand.
GTCCTGACATGGAACAGCGCATCAGTCTGGTCACGCTGGGAGTCTCCGATGTGACGCGCTCCCGGACCTTCTACGAAGCCCTCGGCTGGCGGGGACAGGAGGTCGAAGAGACCGTCTTCTTCCAGGCGGGCGGCCTGGCCCTCGTCCTGTGGAGCCGCGAGAAGCTCGCGGCCGACTGCGGGCTGACGGACGGGGCCGCGACCGGCTTCGGCGGGATCGCCCTGGCGCACAACGTACGCTCCGACGCCGAGGTCGACGACCTGCTCACCGCCGCGGAACGAGCCGGGGCCACCATCACCAAGCCCGCGGCCACCAACGCCGTCGGCTTCTACTCCGGCGCCTTCACCGACCCGGACGGCCACGCCTGGGAGATCGCGCACAACCCTGGATTTCCCCTCGCCGAGGACGGCTCGCTCACCCTTCCCGACTTCGGCGCGTCCTAGGGCCTTTCACGGTCGCCAGGAGTTTCCCTTCGGGGGTGAGCCGGATACCGCGGCCCACTCGTTGCTCGACCAGCAGAACTCGACCAGCAAAGGAAAGGAGTTGCAGGCCATGTCACTCGGCCGCGTCCACAACTTCTCCATCTCGCTCGACGGCTTCGGCACCGGTGAGGGTCAGAGCCGTGACGCGCCGTTCGGCCACGCCGGCGAGGGGCTGCACGAGTGGATGTTCACCACCAGGTTCTGGCGCCAACTGGTCGGCGAATCCGGCGGGACCCGCGGCCTCGACGACGCCTTCGCCCGGCAGATCACGCCCGGGATCGGCGCCGAGATCATGGGCGCCGGGAAGTTCGGCCCGCCCGGATGGCACGAGGACCCGGAGTGGAAGGGGTGGTGGGGGCCCAACCCGCCGTTCCGCACACCGACGTTCATCCTCACCCATCACCCGCGCCCGTCGATCGAGATGGAGGGCGGCACGACGTTCCACTTCCTCGACGCTTCGCCCGCCAAGGTGCTCGAGACGGCCCGCGAGGCCGCGGGCGGCCAGGACGTACGCATCGGCGGGGGTCCCACCGTGATCCGTGACTTCTTTGCCGCCGGACTCATCGACCACATGCACATCGTGGTGGTCCCGGTCCTGCTCGGCCGAGGCGTACGCCTCTGGGACGGACTGGAGGGCCTCGAGAAGGACTACGAGGTCGAGTCCGCCTCCTCGCCCAGCGGAGTCACGCATGTGACGTTCACCCGCGTGGGTCTCTGAACCGCCTCGTACGGCGGTGACGGGCGCTGCCGCGGAGGCGGGGTTTCCGTCGCGTTGAACTCCCGGGCGCGGTGACGCGTATCAATCTCCAGTACGACCGGTAGGGAGAGCAGCGTGTCGACACCGTACGACCCCGAACCGCGGCCGAGCCGCCCGGCGCTCGAGCCCACCAACGTCCTGCGGCGCCGCCCACCCGGGGCCCTGTCGGAACTCGTGCGGCTGGTCGACGCCGTGGAGCGCGAGCGGCGGAACCGGAACAAGGAGCACGAAGCCGCCGCGGCACCGGCGGCCGAGGCCACCCCGCCTCCTTCGGTATCTCCTTCGACGGCCGAGGCCACCCCGGCGGCCTGGACGCCCGGAGCCAACGCGCTTCCCTGGACGGCAGAGGACGACACGCAGGAACTGCCGCCCGTCGCGGACGAGGGGCGCCCGGGCCCGCTCGAATCTCCGGCGGCGCACGGACGTACGCCATGGTTGCGTCGCGCGGCGTTCGCCGCCGCCGCGGTGGCGATCGCCCTGGCGGGATTCGCCGCCGCGCTGCTGCTCACCTGGGACAGGGGTGCCGGCGAAACGCAGGCGAAGCCCCCCGCCGCCCCTTCCGCGCCCGCGGCCTCTTCCGCGCCCGTCGCCCCGCCGCCTGCGGCGGCCGACCCGGACGGCCCCGGCACCCTTCGCCAGGGCGACAGCGGCCCCGAGGTGAACGAACTCCAGGAACGGCTGCTGAAGATCCCGGACGTGTACCAGGACGGCGCGACCAACGGCGAGTACGACGCCACGCTCACCGAGGCCGTTGCGCGGTTCCAGCTCTGGTATGGCATCAGGGGCGACGAGACGGGCGTGTACGGCAACGACACCCGCCGCGACCTGGAGTCCCGCACCGCTTCCTGACCGTCTGCGGCCTGATTCGCCGGGCGGGCCCTGGCGCTGTACGTATGGAAGCGCTCCCGGACAACCGGAACACGTTCTGCGTGAACCGTTGACCAGAAAGCGCTTACCCTTTACGGTCCGTTCAGAACAGTGACCTGGTATCAGGTATCTCGTATATGAGATGGCTGCGCCTTGGTTCGTACCACCTGCGGAACTGCACTCGCCAGAGCCCTATGCGCCTTGCATCGGGTACCTCGGTCTGCGCACAGCGATCAGATCAGTGAACTTCAGTCACATACAGGATCCTCAGGTTCTCCTGAAGGGACGCACCCCACATGCGTACTCGTCCCCCGCTCGCACGAGCACACAGATCCACCCTGGCCGTGGCAGCCGCGGCCACCCTCGCGACCGTCACCGTGCTCGTCCTTCCCCAGTCGGCCGGTGCCGCCGAGACCGCCCCCATCGGCTTCGGCGCCGGCACCACCGGTGGCGGCAACGCGACCGCGGTGACCGTGTCGAACCTGGCCGCCTTCAAGACGGCCGTCACGGGCGCGTCGGCGAAGGTGGTCCGGGTCAACGGCCTGATCTCGCTGAGCGGTCAGGTCGACATCGGCTCCAACACCACAGTGCTGGGCGTCGGTTCGTCGTCCGGGTTCACCGGTGGCGGACTGCGGATCAAGGAGGCGACCAACGTCGTCGTCCGGAACCTCAACATCAGCAAGCCGCTCAAGCCCTCGGACGGGATCACCGTCCAGGAGTCGACGAAGGTGTGGATCGACCACAACTCCTTCTCGGCGGACCGCGATCACGACAAGGACTACTACGACGGTCTGCTCGACATCAACCACGGCTCCGACCACGTGACGGTCTCCTGGAACACCTTCAAGGACCACTTCAAGGGCTCACTCGTCGGCCACAGCGACAACAACGCCTCCGAAGACACCGGCCACTTGAAGGTGACGTACCACCACAACCACTTCAGCAACGTCTACTCGCGCATCCCCAGCCTGCGCTTCGGCACCGGCCACTTCTACAACAACTACGTGTCCGGCGCCGACACCGCCTGCCACTCGCGCATGGGCGCCCAGATGCTCGTCGAGAACAACGTCTTCCGCTCGACGAAGATCGCTGTCACCACGAACCGCAGCAGCGACGTCGACGGATACGCCAACCTGCGCGGCAACGACCTGGGTGGAGCCGCCACCGAGGTCTCGCGGGTCGGCAGCTTCACCAACCCGCCCTACAGCTACACCGCCGAGCCCGCCTCGTCCGTCGTCACCTCGGTGACGTCCGGAGCGGGCGCGGGGAAGCTCTGACACCCCGCACCGCGGCAGCCCGGCACCGTAGCAACCCCGCACCACATCAACCCAGGCACCACGTCAACCCCTCACCACGACAGAAGGAATCGGGACATGACTTCTGCGACACGACCGCGCGCCCACGGGCGCGCACTGACCGGCTCGCTGGCCGCATTCGGCTTAGCGGTTGGCATGATCATGACCAGCGGCGCCTCCCCGGCGAATGCCGCCACCTGGCCGACCCCCAACGGCAGCCAGGGGACCTCCTCCACCATCTCCGTGTCCGGGACCAAGGACTACGGCATGAAGCAGTTCTACGGCACCGGGGACCTGGCCGGCGACGGCCAGGAGGAGGGCCAGGACCCGATCTTCAAGCTCGCGGCCGGCGCGACGCTGAAGAACGTCATCATCGGCGCGCCGGGCGCCGACGGCATCCACTGCGAAGGCGACTGCACCCTGCAGAACGTGTGGTGGGCGGATGTCGGCGAGGACGCCGCGACCTTCCGTGGCGGCTCCACCTACAACGTGATCGGTGGTGGCGCCAAGAAGGCCGCCGACAAGGTCTTCCAGCACAACGGCCCCGGCACGGTGAACATCTCCAACTTCGCCGTCAGCGAGTTCAAGACGCTGTACCGCTCCTGCGGCGACTGCTCCACGTCGTACACGCGCAAGGTGAACCTCAGCAACATCGAGGTGACCGGCACCGGGTCCACCGCGCGCCTGGTCGGCATCAACGTCAACCGCAATGACGTGGCGACGCTGCGGGGCATCACGATCCTCAACGACTCCGGCCGCAAGGTCATCCCCTGCCAGAAGTACAACAACAACAGTGCCGTCGGCACGGGCCCCGACAGCACGAACTGCAAGTACAGCACCTCGGACATCACCTACAGGTAGGCCCTGCCCGCAGACGGTCCTCCCACGGTGAAGGCGGCCGTACGAAGCGTCCCCGCACGGCGCTTCGTACGGCCGCTCCGGCGTGAGCAGGCCAGGAGATACGAACGAGCGCGGTCCCGGAACGCCCCGTACGTGCCAGAATCGCACCGTGGATCGGGGGCTCCTCGAACGTGACCACGAGCTGGAGCGACTGGCTGCCGCCGCGCGGGACGCGGCGGATGGAGCCGGTTCGGTGGCGCTTGTCTTAGGAGAGGCCGGAATCGGCAAGTCGAGCCTGGTGAAGGCCATGCCGTGCGTGCTGCCCGCCGAGGCGCGCATCCTGGTGGGGGAGTGCGACGACCTCGCGACCCGGCGGCCACTGGGCCCTTTCCGCGACCTCGTCGGAAGCGTCGGTACCGAGCTGGCGCGGGCGCTCACACAGGGCGGTGACCGGGCCCGGGTGTACGACGCCCTGCGCGCGGAGCTGACCGCGGCCCCGCACCCCGCGGTCCTCGTCGTCGAGGACGTGCACTGGGCCGACGAGGCCTCGCTCGATGTGCTGCGGTTCCTCGTGCACCGGGTGGAACGGCTCCCGGCCGTCCTGGTGCTGACGTACCGGGACGACGAACTGGACCGCGCCCACCCCCTGCGCCACCTCCTCGGCCAGGTGTCCAGAGCCGAGCGAGTGCACCGCCTCCCGCTGTCCCGGCTCTCCGTCCAGGCCGTACACCGGCTCAGCGCGGCCAGCCGGCTGGACCCGGCGGAGGTGTACGCGGTGACTTCGGGCAACCCGTTCTTCGTCGCCGAGGTGCTGGCTGCCGGCGGCACGGGTGGCGTACCGCCGACCGTGGTCGACGCCGTACTGGCCCGGCTGCGCGGCCTCGACGACCGCACCCGGGACGTCCTGGAGCAGCTCGCCGTGGTGCCCTCCGCGGTCGAGCGCCCACTGGTCGACGCACTGCTCACGGACGGCGTGGCCGAGCTGGCGGCGGCAGAGCGGCGCGGAATGCTGACCGTGACCCCCGAACGGGCAGGTTTCCGCCACGAGTTGATCCGCCGCGCCATCGCCGACTCGCTGCCCGCCGCGCGCCGTATCGAACTCAACCGGGCCGTGCTCGCCGCGCTCGTCGCAGCTCCCGACTCCGACCCCTCCCGTGTCGTCCACCACGCGGCGGAAGCGGGCGACCAGGAGGCGATCGTGCGGTACGGGCCCGACGCGGCACGCGACGCCGCCGAGGCGGGAGCGCACCGGGAAGCCGCGGCCCACCTGCGGCTCGTACTGCGGCAGCGTGACCGTTTCGGCTCGGCCGAACTGGCCGAATTACTCGAGCGGTACGCCGTCGAGAGCTACACCATCGCGGACTCCGCGGCGGCCGTCAGCGCCGAGCGGGATGCGGTCGCGCTGCGCCGGTCCCTCGGTGACACCCGGGCGCTCGGTGCCGACCTGCGCTGGCTGTCCCGGATCCACTGGTGGGCCGGCGACGCCGACGAGGCGCAGCGTGCCGCGCGGGAGGCCATCGCCGTGGGCGAGGAGGCAGGCGACGACCGGCTGCTCGCCCTCGCCCTCAGCAACACCTCGCAGCTGCACATGCTCTCCGACCGCCACACCGAGGCCATCGACTTCGGTGAACGCGCCATCGCCCTGGCCCACCGCACCGACGACCCGGCAATTCTCGCGCACGCCCTCAACAACGTGGGCTCCGCACGCTGGCGGTCCGGCGACCCCCTCGGCCGCGCCCAGGTGGAGGAGAGCCTGAAGGTGGCGCTGGCGGCCGGCGAGATCGACCACGCCTGCCGCTCGTACGCCAACCTCATCTGGTCCCTCCTGGAAAACCTCCAGTACGCCGAGGCCGACCGCTTCCTGGCCCCGGCCATGGAACTGGCGGACCGGGCCGAACACCTCGGCTTCCTCAGCTACTTCCACGTCGAGCTGGCGTTGCGCCGGTTCGCCGCCGGAGCCTGGGACGACGCCGAGCAGCACGCCGAACTGGGAGCCCATGACTTCGTGCCCGCCCGCTGCCCCGCGCTGACCGTGCTCGCGCGGGTGCGCGTCCGGCGCGGCAGGAGCGGCGCCGGCGAACTGCTGGACCAGGCCCGGGAGATCGCCGTGCATACCCGTGAGCTACAGCGCATCGGACCGGTCGCGGCAGCCCGGGCCGAGGCCGCCTGGCTGCGTGGAGACCGGCCCGCAGTCGTGGACGCCGCCGCCGAAGCCTTTGAACAGGCGCGGGGACTGGCCGCCGTACCGTACCGGGCAGAGCTCGGATACTGGCTCACCAAGGCCGGACATCCCATCCCGCCCGACGGCTCGGACCATCCGTACGCCCTCCAGAGCGCCGGCCGATGGCGGGAGGCGGCGCGGGCCTGGCTGTCGGCCGGCTGCCCGTACGAACACGCCGCCGCGCTCGCCGAGAGCCCGGAACCGGAGGACAAGCTGGCCGCACTCTCCGCCCTGGACGCACTTGGCGCGCGGCCGCTTGCCCGTCTGATCCGTGGCGAGCTGCGCCGGATCGGTGTACGGCACATCCCGCGCGGCCCGCTCGCCGCGACCCGCGACAATCCCGCCGGTCTCACCGAGCGCCAGCTCCAGGTCATGCGGTTGCTCGCCCAGGGGCTCACCAACCACGAGATCGCCGAGCGGCTCGTGCTGTCGGTCCGTACCGTCGACAACCATGTCTCCGCCGTACTGGACAAACTGGGGGCCCGCACCCGGCGCGAGGTCTCCGCCCGTGCCACGGAACAGGGCCTGCTGCCCGGAAGCGCCGAGACGTAGGTAGCCGCCGTCGCCGAGCTGGGTGGCGGTCACGGATATCCGCGTCCCGGGCATCGGACTAGAACATGCGGATCGGGCCCGTCGAAGGGCCCCGGACCCGGAACGGGGGACACGCATGTCCATGACTCCGGCACAAGCAGCCCGTCAGGAACTCACCGGATTCGCAGGCCAGTTGGTAGGACCGGACGACTCCGGCTACGACGAGGCCCGCGCCGTCTACAACGCGATGATCGACCGGCGGCCCGCCCTCGTGGCGCGCTGCGGCGATACCAAGGACGTCTCACAGGCTGTCGGCTTCGCCCGCGACCACGGCCTCCCGCTCGCGGTGCGCGGCGGCGGGCACCATGGAGCGGGCCTGGGGACCTGCGACGACGGTGTGGTCGTCGATCTGTCCCCGCTCAAGGACATCGAGGTCGACCCGCGGGCCCGCACCGTCCGCGTCGGCGGCGGCTGTGTCTGGGGCGAAGTGGACCGCGCCACCCACGAGCACGGTCTGGCCACCCCGAGCGGCATCATCTCCACGACCGGCGTCGGCGGTCTCACCCTGGGCGGCGGCCTCGGCCATCTCAGCCGTAAGTGCGGGCTGACCGTCGACAATCTCCTGGAGGCCGAACTCGTCCTGGCCGACGGCGCGCACGTGCGCGCGAGCGCGGACGAGAACACCGACCTGTACTGGGCGATCCGCGGCGGCGGCGGAAACTTCGGCGTCGTCACCTCGTTCCTGTTCCGCCTGCACGAGGTGAGCACGATCGTCGCCGGGCCCACCTTCTGGCCCGTCGAACTCGGCGCCGAAGTCCTCACCGCCTACCGGGACTTCATCCCGCACGCGCCCCGCGACCTCAACGCCTTCTTCCTCTTCGGCTCCGTCCCGCCGGCCCCGCCGTTCCCCGAGGAACTGCACCTGCGGAAGATCGCCGGCGTCGTCTGGTACTACGCGGGCGAGGACACGGACGCGGCGGCACGGGTCATGGCACCGTTGCTCGACGTACTGCCCGCGCCCCTGCTGCACGCCCCCGCGCCGATGCCGCACCCCGCGATCCAGTCCGCGTTCGACGGCCTCTACCCGCCAGGCGACCAGTGGTACTGGCGCGCGGACTTCGTCAACGACATCCCCGGCGACGCGATCGGCCTGCACGCCAAGTTCGGCGCCGAACTGCCGACCTGGAAGTCGACGATGCACCTGTACCCGATCGACGGCGCCGTCCACGACCTCGCACCGACGGACACCGCCTGGAGCTACCGCGACGCACGCTGGGCGTCCGTCTACGCGGGCGTGGACTCCGACCCGGCGAACGCCGAGCACATCAAACAATGGACCGTCGACTACTTCGACGCCCTGCACCCGTTCTCGGCGGGCGGCGCCTACGTCAACATGATGATGGACGAGGGCCAGGAACGCGTACGCGCGAGCTACCGCGACAACTACGCTCGTCTGGCCCGCGTGAAGGCCGACCGTGATCCGCGGAACCTGTTCCGGCTCAACCAGAACATCCAGCCGGCCACAGGCTCCTGACCAGCTGATCGGTGTGTCATCACGGCTTGCGGGCCACGCCCCCGTAGACGTCCGTGGGCTCGGGCGACGTCCCGGGCTCCGGGCGCCACAGGGGGCAGGACACGATGCCGGGCTCCAGGAGCTCAAGTCCCTCGTAGTACGCGGAGATCTGCTCGGGGCTGCGCAGTACGTACGGAATGGCGCCCGTGTCGTCGTAGCCCTGCTGGGCCTCCTTGAGTGCCGTGTCGGTGTCCGTGCTGTCGTAGTGCACGAAGTAGCTGCCCGACGGAAGGGCGGCCTGGAGGCGGCGGACGATCGACTTGGCCTCCTCGTAGTCCTGGATGTGGCCGAGGATGCCCATGAGCATCAGCGCGACGGGCTTGCTGAAGTCCAGGATCTCGCCCGCCTGCGCGAGGATCTTCTCGGGCTCGTGCAGGTCCGCGTCGATGTAGTTGGTGACGCCCTCGGGGGTGCTGGTCAGCAGGGCCTGGGCGTGCCGGAGCACCAACGGGTCGTTGTCCACGTAGACGATGCGGGACTCGGGCGCCACGCGCTGGGCGACCTCGTGGGTGTTGTCGTACGAGGGCAGGCCCGTGCCGATGTCCAGGAACTGGCGGATGCCGAGTTCACCGGCCACGAAGGTCACCGTGCGGATCAGATAGTCACGGGAGGCGCGGGCCATCGTCTCGATGTTCGGCGCGGTCTCGCGGTAGGCGTCGCCCGCCACCCGGTCGATGTCGTAGTTGTCCTTGCCGCCCATCCAGTAGTTCCAGATACGGGCCGAATGCGGCACCGTGGTGTCGATCTTGGACAGAGGGTCCTGGTCGGGGGTGGACTGGGCTTCTGCCATCAGAATTCTCCTGCCGTGCGTCACGGGTCTGTACTCAACCTACCGTCAACTTCCCTGTGCAACGCCCCAGTTGAAAAGGGGACGACGAGGCGGGCCCACGGACGGGAGGGCTGAGGCCGCTGACGTCCACGGTGACGACGGGGACGTGCCGGGTGAGGGTGCGGAAGGCCCGTTCGTACGCGCTGGTCGCCTCGGCGCTTTCCGCGTCCCGGATTTGTGGGGACGTCAGGTGTACGAGGGCGCCGTCGCGTTCGGCGACCGCCTCGGCGAAGTCGAGGGCCTGGATCCAGGTCACCCGGGAGTGTCCTCGGCGCAGCGGCCCGTAGACGAGTTCGTGGATGATGCTGCCGTCGACGGCCAACAGGCCCGGTGCGGCGAGCAGTTCACGGTACGGGCGGGTCGGGTCCACCTGCTGCAGCTGTTCCCGTGCGCGTCTGATGAGGAACCCGTGGCGGGCGAGTTCGCTGAGCAGACCGCTCCTGCCGATGTCGTCAGGGCCTTCGAGGACCAGCGTTCGGCACTGGGCGACGGCCTGATGGAGCGTGTGCATACCACTCCCTCCGGACGACCGACTTCCTCAGTGTGGCCGGGCAACCCGCACGAGGGGAGTCCGCGTGCGGGTTTTCCCGTGATGCCTCAGGCGACCAGGAAGTCCGCCTTGCCGGACTTCGCGCCCTCCAGGAACGTCAGCATCTCGTCCCGGGTGTAAACCAGCGCGGGACCCTCCGGGTCCGTGGACTGGCGGACGGCGACGCTGCCGTCGGGCAGCCGCTTGGCCTCGACGCAGCTCCCGCCGTTCGTACCGCTCCAGGGCTTGTGCCAGCCCTCGGTGCCCAGGTCGGTGGCCGGCATGCCGCTGTAGATGGGGCCTTTGGAATTCATTCGTCCAACTCCTTGCGCAGTTCACCCAGGATGGCCCTGGTCCTAGCGACCGGTTCCGCCTGCACGGACATCCGGTCCATTACCTCGAGATACGAGACGACGTCGGCGGGCTGATCGACATAGACCGCGCCGGCGAGGCTTTCGGTGTAGACGACGTCGGGAAGCTCGGAGAAACCGAAACGGAAGTAGTGGAACGGGCCGTAGGCGCCGGGATGCGCTCCTGTGTCGAGACCGATGATCTGGATCCGGACCTTCGGCAGGTCCAAGGCCTCGTCCAGCCGGTCGATCTGAGCCCGCATCACCTCGCGTCCGCCCACCGGGCGGCGCAGCACCGACTCTTCCAGGATGGCCCAGATGGCGGGCGAATCCGGCTTGGCGAGGAGGTCCTGGCGCTTGAGGCGCAGCGTGACCCGGCGCTCTATGTCCTCCTTCGACTCGTTGGGAAACCCCACCCGCATCAGTGCGGTGGCGTAGTCGTGGGTCTGCAGCAGGCCCGGTACGTAGTGGGGTTCGTAGAGACGGATGACGCTGGCTTCGCTCTCCAGGCTCACGTAGGCGCTGAACCACTCGGGCAGTACGTCGCGGTACTTGTACCACCAGCCGGGCTGGTTGGCCTCCCTGGCCAGGGCGAGGAAGTCGTCGATCTCCGCCGCCGGAACTCCGTAGGTGAGCAGCAACTCCTTTACGTACGGGATACGAAGACCGACCTCGGCCTTCTCGATCCGCCGGACCGTCAGAGGGGTCACCTCGATGGCCCGTGCCGCGTCCTCGAACGACACTCCGGCCTGTTCCCGCAGCTGCCGAAGCCGCTTGCCGAGAACCATCCGCAGGACCGTCGGCGCGTTGCCGCCAGAGCGGTTGTCGCTCACGTCCACCCTCCCGGAACGGCCGTCACAGCGAGCAGTGTGCCACGACGGCGCAGACAGAGACAGGGTGATGCGGATAGTTCTGAAATTATCAGAACGCGTGTTGCGGGCTGTATGTGCAGACCGTCATAGTGATCGAGTGACCTGTCGCACAGTCAGCGGCGACGGCGGTCAACCGTGCTCGGTCGCATGGGAGTTGATCGCCCGGCAGGTACGGGGATGCCGCGCACCGTGATGCGAGACCTGGATGGCCATCGTGACCGACGGACAATCAAGGAGTCCGGCCCAGGGCCCCGCCGGGGCCGACAAGGTGCTGGCCGCCACCCTGCAGGACACCGGCTATTTGTACCCGTCACTCGCGTTCCAGGTCGGTGAACCGGTCCGCCGTCAGGGCATCGCCCCCACTGAGGTCGTCCCGGTCGTGGTCAGCGAACCTCCCGGCCTCCTGCGCACCGAAGTCCCCGCCCAGCCGTCGCGCGCCTGTGCCGTGCGGCGCGCCGTCGCCGCGCACCTCACCTCCCTGCCACTGACGCCGGAGCAGCTCGACAACGCCGTCCTCGCGACGGGCGAGCTGTTCGCCAACGCCGTCAGACACGGGAGTTCCGATTCCGGCGACACCATCACCGTCATCGTCGAGCGCACCGGCCACGACGTACGCGTGACGGTCGCCGACCACTCGCCGGCCATGCCGCGGCTCTCTGCGGCGGACGTGGCCGAGGAGTCCGGACGCGGACTCACCCTCGTGGCCGCACTGTCCGACGACTGGGGCATCGCACTGCCTGCCCCCGGCAGCACGGGCAAGAGCGTGTGGTTCACGCTGACGCTTCGGGAGCCCTCATGAACGGCATCGGTGCTTCAAGGCACTTGACCCAGGACGCGCCCCCCGAGGAACTCCCGGACACGGCGCACGACGCACCCCGGGACACCGGCACAGCGGTGCTTCCCGCGCTGGCCTCCGCCCTCGCCCACGAACTCGTCCGCAGGGCCGAGGAGGAACAGCGGCTCATGCGGCAGGCGCAGCGCAACCGCACGCCGGGCCTGCGCCGCCGCATCCTCGACTGCCGCAAGGACAACGCCGAGGCGCTCAAGGCGATCGTCCGCCGGCACGCCTGGCCGACCGCCGACCTGGTGGGCGCGCAGGCGTCGACGGCGGCCCTGATGATCCTGCTGCACGCCCCGGAACTCGACTTCCAGCTCAGCTGCCGCGACCTGATCGCCCAGGCCACGGCGGACGGCCGCTGCCCCGCCCTGCACCACGCCTACATCGCCGACCACTGCGCCGTCGAACTGGGCCAGCCGCAGTACTACGGCACGCGCATCGACCCGGCGACGTTCCGCCCGTACCCGACCCGCTGCCCCGACACCCTCGACGAACGCCGCCGCGACGTCGGTCTGGCCCCGCTGGAAGAACAGATGCGGATGCTGCGTCACGGGGCATGAGCCGGGATGGGACGGCGGCCCGTTCCCGCATCGCGACTGTCCCAGCCGTCAGCCGGACGTGATCGTCCCGGGCTCGATCAGGCCTTCGCGGTAGGCGAGAGCCACGGCTTCGGTGCGGCTGGCGGCGCCCAGCTTGGCGAGGATGTTGGAGACATGGACGCTCGCCGTCTTGCCGCTGATGAACAGTTCCTCGCCGATCTGGCGGTTGGTGCGGCCCCGGGCGAGGAGCCGCAGAACGTCGTTCTCACGCGAGGTCAGCACCGGGACGCCACCCGCCGCGGGTGAGATGTCCGCGAGACGGGCCCGGCGGACCAGTCGGTCCACGCTGTCGCGCAACGGCACCGCACCGAGCCGTACGGCCGTGTCGCGCACCTCACGGGCGTGCTCAGCCGCTTCGTCGCGGCGCTCCGCCCTCACCAAGGCCTCCGTCAGGCGGAGTTGGCAGCGAGCCTGCTCATAGACGTCCCCGTAGCCGAACGCGGTGACGGCCTTCTCGCAGGCTGCGACATCCGGTCCGCTGGTGGCGCGCGCCCATTCCGCCTCCGCGCGCGCCAGCCATGCCAGTCCCTCGGGGCCCTGCTGGGCGCCGTTCTCGCCCTTGGTGGCGGTGACCCGGGCCAGCTCCACCAGTTCCGTGGCCGTGTCCGTCCAGCGGAGAGCCCTCACTTCGTCGCCGGTCAGCCGTGACTCCACGGCAGCGTCCGCGACGGCGGACAGGGCGAGGGCCGCGAGCCGTACGGCGACATCGGGGCGATCCACAACGGATTCGTCGGTCAACGCCTCGAGCGTCGTACGCATCTGCTCGACGGCCGCCTCGGGCTCGCCCCGCAGGGCCGCGGCGTCGGTGAGCACGATGCCCGCGACGAGGGTGACCATCCAGTCGAACGGTCCGTCGAGGAGGGCGCGGGCCCGCTCGACTGCCGTGTGATCGCCGCGGGCCAGAGCCACGTACAGCGCGGGACCGATCGCGAACGCGCCTGCCGCGGGCAGCCGTTCGGCATCGGTGGCCGCTGCCTCGACGCATTCGTCCCAGCGGCCCAGGGTGTAGAGCACCATGGAGTGCAGGTAGCGCATCTCCAGGGGATACGGCGAGGAAAGCAGCCCGGCGTGGTCCGCGCGCTCCAGGCCGTCGGAGAGCCAGTTGAGGCACTCGTCCAGGGCGCCGGCCTCGTATGAGCCGATGGCGAGATTGAACAGCGCGCGTATTTCGACGGGGACGTTGCCGGCGCGACGGGCCAGCTCGCGGGCCTCACGCAGCCGGGCCCGGCCTTCCGGGGTGCTGCGGTTGTGCGCTTCGAGACCGATCAGGGAGATCAGCAGATCGGCCCGGGCGTCGCCCACGTCGAGTTGCTCGGCGACGCGCAGGGCCTGGTGGGCGACGCGGCGGGCGGTCTCGTCCTCGCCCACGTATCTCGCCGCCATGACGTGGGTGGCCGCGGCCCACACCCACGTACGCGACTCAGGCTCCGCGGAGATCATGGCGAGCGCCTCGCTGCTGTAGGTGAATGCCGCCGTCAGGCTGTCGACCCGTATCAGATTGCCCGCGAGGGTGTACCGGACGCGCGCGGCCAGTTCGGAGTCCGTGTCCGAGCCGACCCGGGCGAGCGCGGCACGGGTGAGCGCGACCGCCCGGTGGGTCTCGCCGGCGTGCGCGGCCGCGGCCGAGGCACGCAGGGTGAGCGTCACCGTGTCGGGGACGCCGTCCGGCAGAGCGGAACGGGGCACCGCCGACCACAGGTCGAGGACGGCTTCGAGGTGGCGGAGTTCCTCGGCGGGTGCGCCGATCCGCGCGGCGTGGTCGGCGGCCTCGAGTGAGGCCGCGAGGGCGTCGGCCAGGTCGTGGCTCTCGCGGGAGTGGTGGGCGCGCTCCGCCGCGCTCTCGGCCTTGTGGCCCCGCCCGGCCAGCAGCCGGGCGAACACGCGGTGCAGCCGCACTCGCTCGCCCGGCAGCAGATCGGCGTAGACGGCTTCGCGGATGAGGGCGTGCCGGAAGGAGTACGTGTCCTCCTCGCCGGGGACGAGGAGCTGTCGGCCGACGGCCTCGCGCAGCGCCGACTCCAGCTCCTGCTCGGGCAGACCGACGGCGTCGTGCAGCAGCTCGTGCTCGACGCGGCGCCCGGCGACGGCCGCCGTGCGCAGTACCTGCTGGGCGGTGTCGGACAGCTGTTCGAAACGGATCAGGAGGACGTCGGCGAGGCCACTGGGCACGGCGGACGCCGGAGTGGATCCGCCGGGCACGGTGTCGGCGGTGGCGGCGAGCAGTTCCTCCGCGTAGAAGGCGTTGCCCTCGGCGCGCTCGACGATACGGCGGACGGTGGCCTCCGGCAGCGGAGCGGCCCGCTGGGCGCGTACCAGCCGGGCCACCTCGGCATCGGGCATCGGCCGCAGCTCGAGGCGGTCGACGCCGGGCAGCCGCACCAGCTCGGCCAGCAGAGGGCGCAGAGGGTGGCGGCGGTGCAGATCGTCGGCCCGGTACGACGCGAAGAGCGCCAGGCGGTGGGCGGGCGCGCCGCCCGCGGGCCGCTGGAGAATGCCCCGGCTGAGCAGGAAGCGCAGCAGGTCGCGAGAGGACTGATCGGCCCAGTGCAGGTCCTCAAGGACCAGCAGCAGGGCCGTGACCTCGGAGAGGTCGGCCAGCAGAGCGGCCATGTCCTCGAACAGCTGCAGGCGGCTGCCCGCGTCGCGTACGGCACCGCCGCCGTCGCCGAGCAGTCGGCCGACCACGGGATGCTCCGCCAGGGTGGCGGAGAACCGGTCGTCGGCGGCGAGCACGCCGAGGACCTCGGTGAACGGCAGATACGGCAGGCCGACGTCACCGAGGTCGACGCAGTGCCCCCTGAGAACGGTCATGCCCGTCTCCACGGCGTGCCCGGCGGCTTCGGCCAGCATGCGCGTCTTGCCCACACCGGCGTCCCCGGCCACCAGCACGGCACGCGCCTCACCCGCCCGGGCGCGCTCCAATACCCGGGTAAGACGGGCGAGTTCGTCCTCGCGGCCGATGAACGGCGTGGTGAATGCGGTGGTCGGCACGGAACCATCCTGGCACGCACCACTGACAGGAAGACCGCCCGCCAACTGCTCAGCCAAGGGCCCGGTCGAGGTTGAACGCGGCGCTGATCAGGGCCAGGTGGGTGAAGGCCTGCGGGAAGTTGCCCTGCTGCTCGCCGGTGTGGCTGATCTCCTCCGCGTACAGGCCGAGGTGGTTGGCGTAGGTGAGCATCTTCTCGAAGGTCAGCCGGGCTTCGTCGAGCCGGCCGGAGCGGGTGAGTGCCTCGACGTACCAGAAGGAGCAGATGGAGAAGGTGCCCTCCTCCCCGCGCAGACCGTCCGGGCTGGCCAGGGGGTCGTAGCGGTAGACGAGCGAGTCGGACACCAGGTCGGCGGTGAGCGCGTCCAGAGTGGAGAGCCACTTCGGATCGTGGGGGGAGATGAACTTCGCCAGCGGCATCATCAGTACCGAGGCGTCGAGCACGTGGTCGTCCTCGTGCTGGACGAACGCCTCCCGGGTCGTGGACCAGCCTTTGTCCATGATCCGCCGGTAGATCGTGTCGCGGATCTGCTCCCAGCGGCCCAGCTCGGCGGGCAGGCCACGGCGCCGGGCGATGCGTATGGCGCGTTCGATGGCCACCCAGCACATCAGCCGGGAGTACAGGAAGTTCTTGCGCCCGCCGCGCGTCTCCCAGACGCCCTCGTCAGGCTGGTCCCAGTGCTCGCAGACCCAGTCGACCAGGGCACACACCGCGTCCCAGTGGTCGCTGGAGATGGGCTGCCCCCACTTGTCGTAGAGGTAGATCGAGTCGATGAGAGCCCCGTAGATGTCGAGCTGCAACTGGTCGACGGCGGCGTTGCCGACGCGTACCGGAGCGGAGCCCCGGTGTCCCTCCAGGTGGTCCAGTTCGCGCTCGGGTAGCTCGGTGCGCCCGTCGATGCCGTACATGATCTGCAGGGGTCCCGAGGGCCCGCCGCCGTTCCGGTCGACGCGCTCGGACAGGAAGTCCATGAACGCCTTGGCCTCGCTGCTGAAGCCGAGCCGCAGCAGTGCGTAGACGCAGAAGGCGGCGTCCCGGACCCACAGGTAGCGGTAGTCCCAGTTGCGCTCGCCGCCGATCTGCTCGGGCAGGCTGGTCGTCGGGGCGGCCACCATCGCGCCGGTCGGGGCGTAGGTGAGCAGCTTGAGGGTCAGTGCGGAACGGTGCACCATCTCCCGCCACCGGCCGCGGTACTGAGAGGCCGACAGCCATTTCCGCCAGAACGCCACCGTGGCGGCGAACTGCTCCTCCGCCTCGAAGTGCGGGCAGCCGCGCGCCTCGATGCCGCCGTTGACCCGGTCGAGCGCGAAGACCGCGCTCTCGCCCTGGCTGAGCTTGAACTCCGCGGTCACGTCGAGGTCGTCGCACTCGACCGGAACGGTGGCGGTCAGTGCGAGCGAGAGGTCGGCGGACTCGAACAGCGCCCCGTCGTCGAGCTGCCGCAGGGTGTGCGGCTGAGCTCCGTAGCCGAACCTGGGCGCGATCCGGGCGCGGAACGGGATGGTCCCCCGTACGCAGACCACCCGCCGGATCAGCCGGTGCCGGTCGGCCTCGGCCGCCGCGGTCGTCTCGTCGGCGACCGGCATGAAGTCCTGCACCTCGCCGACCCCGTCCTCGGTGAGGAAGCGGGTGATGAGCACGTTGGTGTCCGGGAAGTAGAACTGCTTCGTCGTCGCCGGCACCGCGGCAGCCAGCTCGAAGGACCCGCCGCGTTTCGCGTCGAGAATCGAGCCGAAGACACTCGGAGCGTCGAAGGACGGACAGCAGTACCAGTCGATCGTGCCGTCGGTGCCCACCAGCGCGACGGTGCGCAGGTCGCCGATCAGGCCGTGCTCCGCTATGGGCAGGTAGGGTGCGGACCCGTCTGAGCCCGGGTACGTCGGTATCTGTGGTGGCTCGATCATCGCTGCGGTCTTCCTCCACTTTTCTACTGGACTGACCGGAGCCGGCCCCACAGCACGCTGGGCCGCGTCAGCTCAGCGTGTCCGCCCAGTTCGCCGGAACCCGGCCCGCCGGCCCGGGCGTTGGCTGGTCCGGAGGGCGGCTGACCGGGGGAGCGAGTTCGGGGCCGGACTCGTACAGCTCGGAAGTCTCGTAGTTCCAGAACCAGCTCTCACCCGGTTCGAAACTGCGGACGATGGGATGGCCCGCACTCCGGTAGTGGGCCGTGGCGTGCTTCGCGGGGGAGCTGTCGCAGCAGCCGATGTGGCCGCACTGGGCGCACCGCCGCAGATGGAGCCACCAGCCGCCGACCTCACCGCACTCGACGCATCCGGTGCCGCTCGGCGGAACGCCTGGGTCGATTCCGGCCGGTGTGGTCATGACGCCTCCTGAGGGTTGTCGAAATCCGCGGCCGAGGCCTCGGAATCCACGGCAGGGGTCTCGGGATCCGGGGCCGTGAGCGGGAGGAAGACCCGGAAGCGGGTGTCGCCGGGCACGGAGTGCACCTCCAGATGCCCGTGGTGCTTGTTCACCACGATGCGCCAGGAGATGTCCAGACCCAGACCGGTGCCCTTACCCACAGGCTTCGTCGTGAAGAACGGATCGAAGATACGGCCGCGGATCTCCTCCGGCACCCCGGGCCCCGTATCGCGGAACTCGACGAGCAGCTGCTCCCGCTCGAGGGCCGTCCGCACGGTCAATGTGCCCTCGCCGTCCGCGCTGTTCATCGCGGAGACCGCGTTGTCGATGATGTTCGTCCACACCTGGTTGAGCTCACCGGGGTACGTGGGAATCCTCGGCAGCGTACGGTCGTACTCCTTGACGACCTTGATGCCTGAGCCGATCTTCCCGGACAGCATCAGCAGCGTGCTGTCGAGGAGTTCGTGCACATCGCAGACCTGGTACGGCGCCCGGTCGAGCTGGGAGTACTGCTTGGCCGCGTTCACGAGATTCGAGACACGGGTCGTGGAGTCCTCGATCTCGCGCATGAGGAGCTCGGTCTCGACGGTGTAGTTGAGCCAGCCCACGGCCCCCGGCAGCATCTGAGGGTCCACGGCTGCCGCGACCCGCTCCAGCCAGTCGGTGTCGAGCCCGGCCTGTACGAACGTCGGGGCGATCTGCCAGCCGCCCTCGATGCCGTGATCGTCGAGCCAGTCGGAGAGCGCGTCCTCGCGGTCGGAGGCTTCGAGGGGGCTCAGGGAGGGTGCCTTGGCGACCCGTTCGGCCGTGCTCTCCTGGATGTCTATCAGCGTCTTCAACGCCTCACGGTGGTACGGACCCGCGGCGATGACACCGAGCTTGTGCCGCATGTGCGCGACCCGGTCCCGCAGCGAAGAGGTGGCCCGCACCGCGGCCGCCGCCGGATTGTTGAGCTCATGCGTCAGCCCCGCGGACAGCGAGCCGAGCGCCAGCAGCCGCTCGCGCTGGTTGATCGTCCGCTGGGTGTTCTGGCTGCCGAAGAACATCCCTTCCAGCAGATGTACGGCCATGGGGAACCAGTCCCACAGGACCGCGGCGAACGTCTCGGCGGGCAGGACGAAGAACCGCGAAGGCTCGGTGACCCGCACCGAACCCTTGTAGCGCGCCTGATCCGATGCGGCGAGATAGGCCTGCATGGCACCCGCGTACACCCCGCGCTGGGAGGTGCGGCTGATCTCCACGTCGTCGGCGCCGACCCGGCGCGACATCACCAGCGTGCCCTCGAGGAGTACGAAGAAGCAGGTGGCCGGCTCGCCCTCCTGGTACACATAGCCGGGCTCGAACTTCTCCACCCGGCCCTCGCGGCACAGCCGCGCCAGCTGATCCGCGTCCAGCTTCTCGAACAGGAAAAGCGTGCCGAGCTCCGCCGCATCGCACGGCATCGGCTGCCCGCTCACGACTGCTCCAGATACCGGTGTACGAGCATCACGGCCATGGCTCCCTCTCCGACGGCGGAGGCGACACGCTTGGCGGACTCGGCGCGGGCGTCGCCCGCCACGAACACCCCGGGCACATTGGTCTCCAGGTGGTACGGCGGCCGGTCCAGCTCCCAGTCCGGTGGCGGCTGCCCGTCGGCGGTCAGGTCGGGTCCGGCGATGATGAATCCGCGCTTGTCCCTGAGCACCGTGCCGTCCAGCCAGTCGGTCAGCGGGGCCGCGCCGATGAAGACGAACATCCATTGTGCGTCGACGAGTTCGGTGTGGCCGCTCTCGATGTCGCGCAGGGTGAGCTGCTCCAGGTGGTCGGAGCCGTGCGTCGCCTCGACGACCGTCCCCGTACGCACCGAGATGTTGGGCGCGTCCATGATCTGCTCGATCAGGTAGTGCGACATCGACGCGGAGAGGGAGGAGCCGCGCACCAGGAGGGTGACCGATTTGGCGCCCCTGGCCAGATACATCGCGGCCTGCCCGGCGGAGTTCGCGCCGCCGACGATGTACACGTCGTGCCCCTGGCAGCCGGCCGCCTCGGTCAGCGCCGAGCCGTAGAACACCCCGCGCCCGGTCAGGTCGTCCGCGCCGGGTGCCTCCAGCTGCCGGTACGACACGCCGGTCGCCAGGATCACACTGTGCGCGGCGATCGCGGAGCCGTCCGAGAACCGCACGGTGCGCGCCGCGCCATTGACCTCGAGACCTGTCACCTCACGAGCGGTCAGAATCTCCGCGCCGAACTTCGCCGCCTGACGCCGGGCCCGGTCGGTGAGCTGGCCCCCGGAGACGCCGTCCGGGAAGCCGAGGTAGTTCTCGATCCGTGAGCTCTGGCCCGCCTGCCCACCCGTGGCGGAGCGCTCGACGAGCACGGTCCGCAGTCCCTCCGAAGCGCCGTAGACGGCGGCGCCGAGCCCCGCGGGGCCGCCGCCGATGACGACGAGGTCGTAGAAGTCCTCCGCCGGTGTCGTGGCCAGACCCACCTGGGCGGCCAGCTCCGGATCCTCGGGCTCGACGAGCGCCGTCCCGTCGGCGGTGATCACGAGCGGCAGCCGCTGCCCGTCCGCCCCCGCGCAGGCCAGCAGCCGCCGGCCTTCGGGCTCGTCCGACGAGTACCAGCGGTACGGCACCTGGTTGCGGGCCAGGAACTCCCGTACGTCCGACGACCGCGCCGACCAGCGGTGCCCGACCACCTTCGCGATCGGAACCGCCCGGTGATCGGTGGCCCGCCAGGCCTCCAGCAGGTCGTCCAGGACGGGATAGAGCTTCTCCTCCGGCGGATCCCAGGGCTTGAGGAGATAGTGGTCGAGGTCGACGACGTTGATCGCGTCGATGGCCGCGTTCGTGTCCGCGTACGCGGTCAGCAGCACCCGGCGCGCGCCCGGGTGCACGTCCAGCGCCTGCTCCAGGAACTCGATCCCGTTCATCTGCGGCATGCGGTAGTCCGCGAGGATCACCGCCACGAGATCACCGCGCAGCTTCAGCTCACGCAGTGCGTCCAGAGCACTCTCGCCGGACTCCGCGCGCACGATCCGGTACGACTCGCCGTAACGACGCCGCAGGTCGCGGGCCACCGCACGCGAGACCCCCGGGTCGTCGTCCACGGTCAGGATGACGGTCCGGCTTGCGTCGGTGCCCTGTGCCATACGTCTCCCACCCCGAGCGGTCTGCGTCCTGGCGCGGCCTCACCGCAGGACCGGCCGACGCATGCCCATCGTATGTTCGACCGGCCTGTTTCGCGCAGGAATCGGGGTGTACTGGCCCGCTCCGGACTCACGCCATGAACGGGCTCCGTCACCGGCGCGGCGACGGAGCCCGTTGACAGTGGTGCGCTGGATCAGGACGTGCGCGCGATCAGGCCGTGTGCAGGGTGAGGCCGTAACGGTTGAGGATCTCGTTCACCGGCTGGTACCAGGTCCGGCCGCCGCTGGTGCAGTTGCCCGAACCGCCGGAGGTGACCCCCTGGGCCTGGTCGCCGCTGATGTACGAGCCGCCGGAGTCGCCCGGTTCGGCGCAGACGCTGGTCCTGGTCATCTGGTGGACCGCACCCTGGCTGTAGTTGACGGTTTCGTTCTTGCCGAGCACGGTGCCGCAGTGCCAGTGCGTGGTCGACCCCGACCGGCAGATGGAGGCGCCGACGGGTGCCTCGGCGGAGCCGCGGACGAGTTGGTCGGGGACGGTGCCCCAGCCGAGCACGACGGGCACCGTCCACCAGCCGCTGCCGACGTTGACCCAGGCGTAGTCGTTCTCCGGGAACGACGACCCCTGGAAGTTGCCTATGTGCGACCGGTCCCAGCCGCTGACGCTAGCTCCAGCCTGGCCGCAGTGCCCGGCGGTGACGAAACCGCCGTGCACCGAAAAGCCTATGGAGCAGCGGACGTTGCCGGTGTAGTAGGGGTCGCCGCCGACCGTACCGGCGGCGAAGGTCTCTGGCGCCTCGGCGGTCTCTTCGACGGTGACGGGACCTGCGGCGCGGGCCCGCTCGACGAACTTCTGGACATCGTTGTCAGCGCGCTGTGCGCCGACAACGCTCACGACGACCGCGCTGGTCCTGGGATCGACATGCCAGCCGCTGACGCCGTCCGGCGCGGGCAGCTTGTCGATACGTGCCTTGACCGCGTCGAGCTGTCGGGCGCTGTGCTTGACGGTGACGGTACGGACGTTCGCGCCGCTCTCTCGTACGGCGTCGACGGTGGCGTCGGGGGCGGCGGCCGTCACAGCGACGGTCAACTTGCCGCTCTCGGCGTCGAACCAGGAGCCTCCGTATGCCGCTCCGGCGATCCGCCGTGCCTTCGTTTCGACTGCTGCCGCCGCCTTCTCGTCGGCCAGTCGCGCCTCGGCCTGGGACCTGGTCAGCCCCAGGTCACGTTGCATGGCGGCGAGGAGGGCGGGGGAGGCCGGGGTTTCGGAGGAGCGGACGGATCGAGAGGTGTCGGTGGCATCGGTGGCGGAAGCGGGCAGAGTGCCCGCGCCGACCCAGGTGCCGAGCAGGAGGAGTGTGGCCAGGCCGGTACGCATGGCTGTGGTGCGTCTCAAGGCAGTAGCCCTTCGTTGTTCCAGCAAGGTGGGGGTGGAACAGCAGAACGGTGAGAGCGCTCTCGGTGCGTGCCGGGGCAGAGCCTAACCGGTGATCATGGGCAGGTCCATACCAATGACGTGATGAGTGAACGAGTGGGCGTCCGGGGCGAGTTGGCGGCCCTGCCAGTCGGCCGCACCGGCCTTCAGCGGGCCGGACTCCGGACCGGTCCTCGGCGGACCGGACCGGCATCCCGTCTCAGGAGGCGCCTGCCCGGTGATCTCCCGTGAGCGCGGACGCCTCCTCCAGCGGGAAGTGGCATGCAGCCGTATGCTCCGGTGCCGCGAGCGCCGGCGTCGGGACGGCTTCGGCGCATACGTCCTCCGCACGCGGGCACCGGGTCCTGAAGCGGCAGCCGGACGGAGGGTCGGCCGGTGAGGGGATCTCGCCGGTGAGCAGGATGCGTTGCCGCTTCGCCCTGCCGCCGGCCGCCAGGGACGGGGCCGCCGACAGCAGTGCCGCCGTGTACGGGTGGCGCGGCTGCTCGAAGACCTCCTCCGCCGGGCCGGTTTCCGCGATCTTCCCCAGGTACATCACGGCGACGCGGTCGGCGACGTGCCGTACGACGGACAGGTCGTGCGAGATGAACACGTACGACAGTCCCAGCTCGTCCCGTAGATCGCACAGGAGGTTGAGCACCTGGGCCTGAACCGACAGGTCCAGCGCGGAGACGGGTTCGTCGCAGACGATGACCTCGGGCTCCAGGGCCAGCGCGCGGGCGATGCCGATGCGCTGCCGTTGTCCTCCGGAGAACTCCTGCGGGTAGCGGCGCGCGTCGGAGGCGCGCAGCCCGACCATCTCCAGCAGCTCGGCGACGCGCGCCGCCCGCTTCGGGGCGGGCACGAGGTCGCGGTGGGTGCGCCAGGGCTCGCTGATCAGATCCGCCGCGCTCAGGCGGGGGTTGAGCGAGCCGAACGGGTCCTGGAAGATCATCTGCACCTTGCGCCGCCAGGCGAGCAGCCGCGCGCCCGACAACGAGAACGGGTCCACTCCGTCGAACCGCACGGTGCCCTCGTCGGGACGTTCCAGCCGCAGCAGAATCCTGGCCAGCGTGGACTTCCCGCAGCCGGACTCGCCGACGAGGCCGAGGGTTTCACCGCGCCCCAGGTTCAGGTCCACGCCGTCGACCGCGCGCAGTTTCGTGCTGCCCTTCGCGGTACGCGGCACGGTGAAGCTCTTGGCCAGGCCGGTGGCTTCCAGCAGGGTCCCGGACTCAGGCATCGGCCAGTTCCTTCCCGAAGTGACAGGCGGCGGCGCGGTCGGTTCCGGTTTCGGCGAGCTGCGGTCGCTGGGTGGCGCACAGGTCGCGGGCCATCGGGCAGCGCGTACGGAAGGCGCAGCCGGAGGGTACGGAGCGGGGGTCGGGCGGGCCTCCGGGGATGGAGCTGAGCCGGGATCCCTTGTGCTGTTCGGCCGGTACGGAGTCCAATAGGCCTCGTGTGTAAGGGTGGTTGGGCTTGCCGAACACTTCGGCCACCGGCCCCGTCTCCACGACCGTACCCGCGTACATGACCGCGACCCGGTCCGCGTGCTCGGCCACAAGACCGAGGTCGTGCGTGATGAGGACCAGCGCCATCTGCTGCTCGCTCCGCAACTCCCGTAGCAGGTCCATGATCTGAGCCTGCACGGTGACGTCCAGCGCCGTCGTGGGCTCGTCGGCGAGCAGCACCTTCGGCCGCAGCGCGACCGCCATGGCGATCAGCAGCCGCTGACGCATACCTCCGGAGAACTGATGCGGATACGCGTCCGCGCGCGACCGCGCCTCCGGGATGCCCACGCGTTCCATCAGCTCAACGGCCTTGGCCCGCGCGGCACGCCGCGACATCCGCTCGTGGATACGGAACGGCTCCGCGAGCTGCGCCCCGACCGTGTGAACGGGATTGAGTGCGCTCAGCGCATCCTGAAAGACGATGGCGAGGCCGGGCCCGGCCAGCCGACGCCGCGCCCGCGCGCCCAGCGCGAGCAGGTCCTCACCCTCCAACCGCGCCTGCCCACCCACGACTTCGGCAGCGGGATCGAGCAGCCCCGCGACGGCGTGCGCGGTCATGCTCTTGCCGCATCCGGACTCGCCCAGCAGGGCGAGGGTCTCGCCGGAACGCACGCCGAAGCTCACCCCGCGTACGACAGGGAGGGACCCGGCGGGGGTGCGTACAGAGACCGAGAGACCGTCAACGGCCAAGGTGTCGGGGGTCGTTGGGGGTGCTTCGGCGAGAGTGGGTTCGGCCCTTGTCTCCGAGGCGGCCGGGCCCGGTTCGGCCGTCCTCCCCGCCGGGACGGCACGAGTCGGCTCAACTTCCGCCTCTTGGGCGGTGGTAGGAGTGGGTTGAGGACGCCGCCCCCTACGCCGCAGCCCCCGTCGCCACCGCTGCCCCGGGTCGGTCGAGAGCCGGGCCCAAGCGGCGAGCACGGTCGCCGACACCGTCGTGATGACGATGGCGAGACCGGGGAACAGCGCTATCCACCAGGCGCTCTGCAACTCCTGGCGGCCCTGCGCCACCATCAGACCCCAGCTCACGTCCGGCGGTTGGATGCCGATGCCGAGGAAGCTAAGTGAGGACTCGGTCAGCATCACGAAGCAGAAGTCGAGGGCGGCGACGGTGAGCAGGGTGGGCAGCACCGTGGGCGCGACGTGGCGTCGGATGGTCGACCAGCCGCTGGTGCCGAAGGTGCGGGCCGCGTCGATGAAGAGTCGGCTGCGCAGTTCGGCGGCCTCGGCGCGCGCGGTGCGCAGGTATACGGGGATCCGGGCGACGGCCAGTACCAGCACGATGTTCGCGGCGCTCGGCGAGAACACGTACAGCACGACCACGGCCAGCAGCAGCGAGGGGAAGCTGAGGATCACATCGGCGATCCGCAGGGACACGTTCTCGCGCCAACCCCCGTGATAGCCCGCCCACATGCCCCACACCGAGCCGACGACGAGGGAAACCAGGACAGCGGGTACGGCGACGGACAGGGTCGTCCCGGCCGCGGTTATCAGCCGGGCGGCGACAGGGCGGCCGAGGGAGTCGCTGCCGAGTACGTACGCCCAGCCGTCGTCGAGACTGAAGGGCGGCCGGCTGGGGTCGCGCAGGTTCTGACGTGTCGCCAGGTCCCCGATGAGAAGCGGGCCCAGTACGGCGCACAGCGCGACCAGTAACAGAACCAGAGCCGCCGCGAAGGCGAACCGGTCCTGGAGCAGCAGAGCAGGCCACTTCGCCCGTACCACCGCACCCTTGGCCCCGTCGGTCCCGGAACCCGGGCCGCTCTCCCCACCCTTGACGTCCTTTTCCACGTCTCGCCGGAGCACGTCGTCCTTCGGGAGCATGTCACCTCCTTGACTCACGCCGCCGCCTGCTGCCGGACCCGCGGGTCGAGGAGCGCGTGACAGATGTCCACCAGGATGTTGAGCGCGAAGATCACCAGAGCGGTGAGCAGCACCGCGGCCTGCAGGACCGCGAAGTCACGCTGCAGAACCGAGTCGATCATGAGCTTGCCGATGCCGGGCCAGCCGAAGATCGTCTCGACGACGACGGCCCCGTTGACCAGCCCGACAGCGAGGTCACCCGCGACGGTGAGCGCCGGTGCCGCCGCGTTGCGCAGGGCGTGCCCGAAGACCACCCGCGACTCGCTCGCCCCTTTGCTGCGCGCCACCTTGACGTACGGGGCGGACAGCGCGGAGACCATGGCGCCGCGTACCACCTGCACCAGTACCCCGAACGGGCGGATGAGCAGCGTCACCACGGGCAGCACCCACGCCGCCGCGCCGCTCGTGCCGGAGGTGGGAAGCCAGCCGAGCGTCACCGCGAACACCAGCACGCCCATGATGGCGAACCAGAAGTCGGGCACGCTCGCGGCCGTCGAGGACAGAAAGCTCGCGACCCGGTCGGTCGCCGAGTTGGGGCGGTACGCCGCCAGGCTGCCGATCACCACGGCGCCCAGGATGGCGAGCAGCATCGTCCAGCCGGCCAGCTGAAGCGTGGCGGGGAAGGCCCGCAGCACCGCCTCACCCGCCGGCTGAGCGGTGCGCAGTGATTCACCGAAGTCCAGGTGGGCGACCTGGCCGAGGTAGTCACCGAACTGGGCGAGCAGCGGGTCGTCGAGACCGTTGCGGGCGGCGAACTCGGCCCGCATCTCGGGCGTCGCGCTCAGCGGCAGGTACAGGTTGGCGGGGTCGCCGGTGAGGCGGGCCAGGAAGAACACCCCGAGAACCACGACCAGCAGGGGGATCACGCTGGAGACCGCGCGACGGCGCAGCATGGTGAACATCGGTCCGCTCCTCCCTCAGTCCGTACGGTGCATGTCGGCGAGCCGCATCTCGTCATTGGTGGCCGAGTCCGGCCGGTAACGGACGTTCGAGGAAAGGGCCATGATCCCGGTCATGTTGGCCATGACGGCGTCCCGTACGACCTCGTCGTTCTGGTACGCGAAGGTGTCCGCGAACGCCTTCTGCCGCGCCTCGCCCCCGGCCAGCTGGGCCTGGTCGATCAACGCGTCCAGTTCAGGAGTGCCGTAACTGCTCTGCGCGCCCTTACTGCCGTAGATCTGCCCCATCGTGAACGCGGCGTCCCCCGCCTGGTTGCCGTGCTGCGCCTGGAGGAGGGTGGGGCCGATGCCCTTGGGGAAGGGCCGCAGCAGGTACTCCAGCCAGGCGTTGACGTCGAGCATCTTGATCTCGACCTTCAGCCCGGCCTTGAGCAGGCCGTCCTGGACGACCTCCATCGCTTCGGCGGCCTTCGGGTAGATGGCGTTGCGGCCGATGATCGTGATGGTCCTGTTGGTCGGTACTCCGTCGGCGCGTGCCTCGGCCACGAGTTTCTTCGCGCGTTCGGGGTCGTACGGCCAGGGCCGTACGCGCGGGTTGTGTCCGGTGACGCCCTTCGCGACGAGCTGGCCGCTCGGCCGGCCCGCGAAGACCGCCGTGACCAGGCCTTCCCGGTCGATGGCGTAGTTGATGGCCCGGCGGATCCGGATGTCGTCGAGGGGCGCCTTGCCGGCGTCCATCCGCAGGAACGAGACCTCGTTGGTGGCGAACTCCACCGCCCGGTCGCCCGCCCCGTCCTCGGGAGCGAGCCCGATCGCGACATCCGCCTCGTCATTGGTCACCATGGCCGCGCGTACGCTGCCCTCCGCCCGCCATACGTACTTCGCCGCGGCGTACTCGGGGGCCTTGCCCCAGTAGCCGGGGTAGCGCTTCAGGCGAAGGAAGCGGCCCTGGCTCCATTCGTCGATCCGGTACGGGCCCGTGCCGACCGGCTCGCGCACCCTGGCACCGGGGTTGGTGGTGGTCGGCACCATCTCGACGAAGGACAGGCGCAGCGGGAGGATCGGGTCCGGCTTTGCCGTCTTGACCTCAAGTGTCGTGTCATTGACTGGAGTTGCGGTGACTTCACTGTCCGTGAAGATATAGCCGTCGACATTGCAGTCGATGTCCGAGTCCGTGGCGCGCTTGATCGAGAACGCCGCCGCCTCCGCCGTGAACGGCGTGCCGTCATGGAAGGTGACGCCCTCGCGGAGCGTGAAGGTCCACGAAGTGGGCGACGTACGGGTCCACTTGGTGGCCAGCGCCTGTTCCAGCCGCCCCGTGGACGGCTCGCGCTCGGTCAGCGCCTCCGTGATGTTGGCCCGCGTCACCCGGCCCGTCGCGGTGAGCGAGGCATCGCAGGGCTCGAGCGTCGGCGGCTCCTCGGGCAGGACGACGCGCAGAGTGTCCGGGCCTTCCCCTATGGGGTCGGCGCCGGCCACCGAGCATCCGGAGACGGCGAGCAGAACGCCTACGGACATGAACGCGCCCACCGCTCGCCCCCGGCGAGGACGAGCGATGGAACGAGTACGCAATAAGCCTGGACCGGCCACTGATCCTCCGGGCTGCTCGAGCTTCGTCCACAAGAAGAAACGAAGTTTAGATATGTGGACGCGACATTATGAGGTCGACCATGCTGAACGCGTCAAGATGCGTGCAGCAAGAGACTGAGCACCCTTACGCTCACCGACACTTCGCGTACGCGGGCGGGGTGAGACCCTCAGTCAGGAGAGCGGCGCCGTGGAGCCCCTGATGATGACCCGGCCGCCCTGCTGTTCGATCCCGGAGCGCGGCGATCCGGCGAGCGCGGCGAACACCGCCTGCGCGGCCGCCCGACCAACCTCTTCGAGATTCATGTCGACACTGGTCAGCGGGGGACGCGCCGCAGAAGTAAGGATCTTCCAGTTGTCGAATCCCATGACCGCGACGTCCTCCGGCACCCGGTGCCCGCGCTCACGCAGCACGTCCATCACCCCGCGGGCGATCTGGTCGCTGCCGCACAGGACGGCGTCCACCTCGTGGCGCCGGTCGAGCAGCATCGCGGTGGCCGTCCGTCCCCAGCCCTCCGACCAGGAACCGAAACGCGGCTCGCCCACGGGCTCGAGCCCCGCCTCGGCGAGTGCCGCCAGGGCCCCCTCGGCGCGCTCGCGCGCCGCGCAGTAACCGGGATCCCCCGTGATGTGCGCGATCCGGGTACGCCCGCAGGCGAGGAGGTGTTCCACCGCGATACGGCCCGCGCCCACGCTGTCCGGGACGATCGAGAGATCCGACGGGTCCTCGGAAGGGGCGTAGGCGTAGACCACCGGCACGGGCAGATCGCGGCCCAGTGACGGACGCGGATCGGTACGGCTGCCCACCACGATCAGGCCGTCGACCCGGCGGCTGAGCAGCGCGCGTACGTGGTGCCGCTCCCGGATCGCGTCACCGCGGGCATCGCACAGGAACACCGCGACCTCGCCCGCGCCGAAGGCGTCCTCGGCACCCATGAGAATCGGAATGCTGAACCGGCCTTCGAGGTCGCTGGTCAGCAGGCCGACCGTGCCGGTGCGGCCGGCGAGCAGGCTCCGGGCGAGCTGGTTCGGCCGGAACGACAGCCGCTCGGCCGCCTCGATCACCCGCTCCCGCGTCTCGGCGCGCACCTGGCTGCGGCCGTTGAGCGCCTTGGACGCGGTCGCGATGGACACCCCCGCGAGCCGGGCGACATCGCCGAGGGTGGCCGGTTGCGGACGAGAGGGGCCGGTGGCCTGCGCCATGTGAGGTTCTCCTGTCCCGTCGCGTGCGGTACGCGCCGCACGGGCCGTACTCGTCCCGAGGGCGACCACACCGCCGGGTGCCGACGCGTCCGAGGTCGTATGCCGTGCGGAAAACAGTACTCGATCGATTTCGGACGTGGTCTTCAAGCGGTGGCGCAAAGGACATCAGCCCATGTGTTGCAAGGGGATTGACGAGCCATCAGGGCGGTCATAGCGTTCCAGAAAACCTTTTCGGCCCTTTTCGTCGCGGAGTCAGTAGCGCAGCCAGTCCCACATTCACCGTCCCGGAGGACCGGCCGGCCAGCCCGTCGGCCGCCATACAAGGGGGATCGACCATGGGGAGAACAGCCGGACCGCGTCGGAACGCCGCTCGTCTCGGCGTCACCGCGCTCGCACTGCTCGTCGCGACGGGTCTGGTCACGGCCTGCGGGTCGGGGGACGACGGGGGAGGGGGAGAGGGCGGCGGCGCGGCGACCGCCACCGGTGTCGACGACGGGACGACACTGACGATGTGGACCCGCGCCGCCACCCGGCCACAGAGCGAGGCCCTCGTGAAGGCCTACAACGCCAGTCACAAGAACCGGATCGAACTGACCGTCATCCCCACCGACGACTACCAGGCCAAGGTCGGTGCCGCGGCGGGATCGCGTGACCTGCCGGACCTCTTCGCCTCGGACGTCGTGTTCGTGCCCAACTACACGTCCAGCGGCCTCTTCGCCGATCTCACCGAACGCGTCGACGCCCTGCCCTTCGCCGATCAGCTCGCCCAGTCGCACATCAAGGCCGGTACGTACGAGGACAAGAAGTACGTCGTCCCGCACACCCTCGATCTGTCGGTCCTCTTCTACAACAAGGATCTCTACAGGCGGGCCGAACTCGATCCGGAGAAGCCACCCACCACCCTCGCCGAGTGGGACAAACACGCGCGAGCTGTCGACGCGCTCGGAGGAGGCGTCAACGGCACCTTCTTCGGCGGCAACTGCGGCGGCTGCGGGGTCTTCACCTGGTGGCCGTCGATCTGGGCGGCGGGAGACGACGTCCTGAACGAGGACGGGACGAAGGCGAGTCTCGCCTCCGACACCGCCAAGAAGGTGTACGAGACCTATCGCGGCTGGGTGAACGACGACATCGTGGCCCCGGGCGCACGCGACGAGACCGGCACCACCTGGACCGGCGTCTTCCCGAAGGGGAAGACCGGCGTGATGCCCATGCCGTCGACGACCCTGGGCCTGATGCCCAAGGACCTCGACCTCGGTGTCGCCCCGATCCCCGGCCCCGACGGCGGCAAGTCGACGTTCGTGGGCGGCGACGCCATCGGCATCTCCGCCATCAGCAAGTCGGCCGACCAGGCCTGGAACTTCCTCGCCTGGTCCCTGGGCGAGAAAGCCCAGGTCGATGTCGTCGCCGCGAACAAGGACGTCGTGGCACGCACGGACCTGGCGTCCAACAAGCACTCGGACGCCGACCCGCGGCTTGTGACGATCAACGAGCTCGTCAAGGACGGCCGAACCCCCTACGCCCTGAAGTTCGGCCAGACCTTCAACGACCCCAACGGCCCCTGGCTGACCCTGATGCGCAACGCCGTCTTCAAGGACGGCTCGTCACTGGACAAGGACAACGAGGCGGTCACAGCCTCCCTGGCGGACTGACCCAGTCCATCACCTGAGCAAGTCCAACTACCGCGCCCCGTAAGGGGCGCGGGGCGGTGTCAATTTGCGGCTCCGCCGCGATGGGGGTCCCCCCGCTCGAGCGAATTCGAGAGTGGGGGAGCGCCCAGCCGCAAAGCACCCGCAGCTTCCGTACGAGCGCCCCCCCCCGCGGACGACGGCAGAGGAGAGCCATGCAGCCACAGGTGGCAGACGAGGCGGCGGCCGGACGCCACGCGGCGTCCACCAGTCGCACGCGGCGCGCCGCCCGCCCCCACCCACCCCACCAGGCCGGAGGCCCATGGTGGCGGTCCCGCAAGGTCAAGGGCCTCGGTTACGCCGCCCCCACCGCCGCGTTCGTCACGGTGTTCTTCCTGCTGCCCCTGCTGCTCGTCGGACAGATGTCGCTCAGCGACTGGCCGCTCCTCGCCGGGAACCGGGGCGGCAACGCCCCCGAGAACTACACGGACATCACCGACGGCACCCTATTCTGGCCGGCGGTCCGCTTCACCCTGCTCTACACCGTGATCGTCACCGTCATCCTCCTCGGGCTGGCGCTCCTGCTGGCCCTCCTGGTCCAGGAACACCGGCCGGGCGTCGGCTTCTTCCGTACGGTCTACTTCCTGCCCGGCGCCCTCGGACTGGCCTCCGCGTCCCTGTTGTTCTGGGGTCTCTACAGTCCCACCACCGGCCCGCTCAGTCCCCTCCTCGAAGGACTCGGCCTGGTCGACGAACCGGTCTCCTTCCTGGGCGCACCGACCTCGGCTCTGCTGTCGACGGTGTTCCTCGTCGTCTGGAAGTTCGCCGGGTTCTACATGCTGATCCTGCTCGTCGGCCTCCAGCGCATCCCGCACGAGGTGTACGAGGCGGCGCGGATGGACGGCGCGGACCGATGGCAGATATTCCGCCGCATCACCCTGCCCCTGCTGCGGCCCTCCCTCGCGCTGACGCTGCTGCTGTGTGCGACCGGCTCGCTGCTCGCCTTCGACCAGTTCTTCATCCTCACCAAGGGAGGACCGGACAACAGCACCGTCACCATCGTCCAGCTCATCTACCGCGAGGCGTTCCAGCGGCTGGACCTCGGCACCGCCGCGGCGCTCTCGATCATCGTGCTGGCCGTGCTGCTCCTGCTCAACGTCCTGCAGTTCCGCGGCCTGCGCCGCGCGGACGAGCCATGAGCGGAGCCACTGGAGAAGCCATGAGAACGGAGACCATGGGACTCAAGAACACCCTCAGCCGCACCCCGTACTACGTCCTCGCCGGCGGCCTGGCCGTCATCTTCCTCTTCCCGCTGGTGTGGAACGCCTGGGCCTCGGTCAGCGGACAGCCCGGCACCGCACAGGAGTCCGGCTACGGATTCGGCAACTACCGCACCCTGCTCGACTACGACGCGGGCCTGTGGCGCTACCTGCTCAACAGCACGATCGTCTCGGCACTCACGGTCGCGCTCACGCTGGGGGTGTCACTGCTGGGCGGCTACGCCTTCGCCCGCTTCGACTTCCCCGGCAAGAACCTCCTCTTCCTGCTGACCCTGGCCATCCTCATGGTCCCGTACGCCACGCTGCTCATCCCGCTCTATGTGCTGCTCGGCAGACTCCACCTGCAGAACTCGCTCATCGGGCTCAGCCTGGTGCTCGCCATGTTCCAACTGCCGTTCGCCACCTTCATGATGCGGATCTCCTTCGAGGCCGTGCCCCGCGAACTGGAGGAGTCGGCCCTCGTCGACGGCTGCGGAACATCGGGCGCGCTCCGGCGGATCCTGCTCCCCGCGGTCCGGCCAGGACTGATCACCGTGGGACTCTTCGCCTTCCTCGCGGCGTGGAACGACTTCATCGCCCCGCTGATCCTCATCTCGGACAGCGAGAAGGCACCACTGCCACTGGCCATCGCCAATCTGAGGCAGCAGAGCATGGGCGCCGTCGACTACGGGGCGACCGAGGCCGGGGTGGTCGTCCTGGCCGTCCCCTGCCTCCTCCTCTTCCTGCTCCTGCAACGGCACTACATGCGCGGCTTCATGTCCGGCGCGCTGAAGGGATGACCCGAAGGCATGAACAGGTGAGGGGGAACAGGCCAACATGACACGGTCACCCATCGTGCCGGTGGCGCCAGGCCGCGGCCGGAGCCGGTTACGGCCGCTCGGCCTCGACGAGGTGAGGATCACCGGCGGCTTCTGGGGCCGGCGGCAGCAGGTCAACGCCGAGGCCACGCTGCACCACTGCCGCGACTGGATGGAACGCGTCGGCTGGATCGGCAACTTCCGGACCGCCGTGCACGGCCGGATCGACCGCGACCGGCGGGGCCGGGAGTTCGCCGACTCCGACGTCTACAAGCTGCTCGAAGCGATGGCCTGGGAGACCGGGCGCCGCGCCGATTCCGCCCTGGACGCGGCGATCGCCGAACTCACCGACGCCATCGCCCCTGCCCAGGAACCGGACGGCTACCTCAACACCGCCTACGGCCGCCCGGGACAGCCACCCCGGTACAGCGACCTCGAATGGGGCCACGAACTGTACTGCTACGGCCATCTCATCCAGGCCGGCGTGGCGCAGAGCAGAGCACGCGGCGAGGGCGAGCTGACCAAGACCGCGCGACGCGCCGCCGACCACGTCTGCGCCACCTTCGGCACGGACGGCATCGAACGGGTCTGCGGCCACCCGGAGATCGAGACGGCCCTGGTGGAACTGGCCCGGCTCACCGGCGAGCAGCGCTATCTCGACCAGGCCGCGCTCTTCGTCGCGCGGCGCGGCCACGGCACGCTCGCCGACATCGAGTTCGGCCGCGCGTACTACCAGGACGACTTACCGGTACGAGAGGCGAAGGTGTTGCGCGGCCACGCCGTCCGCGCCCTCTACCTCGCCGCCGGTGCCGTCGACGTGGCCATGGAGACCGGCGACGAGGAACTGCTCGCCGCGGTCGTACGGCAGTGGGAGACGACGGTCGCGCGGCGGACGTATCTGACCGGCGGCATGGGGTCGCACCACCGGGACGAGTCCTTCGGCGAGGACTTCGTCCTGCCTCCGGACCGCGCGTACTCCGAGACGTGCGCGGGCGTCGCCTCGGTGATGCTCTGCTGGCGGCTGCTTCTCGCCACCGGCGAGCCACGCTTCGCCGACCTGGCCGAGCGCACCCTGTTCAACGTGATCGCGGCCTCCCCGTCCGAGGACGGCCGCGCCTTCTTCTACACCAACACCCTCCACCGGCGCGGTCGGGGCACAGAATCCAGAACCGACACCGACAGTCCGCGCGCCGACTCCGGCCTGCGCGCCCCCTGGTTCGCGGTCTCGTGCTGCCCGACCAATGTGGCACGTACCCTCGCCCAGCTGTCCGGGTATCTGGCCACGGCCGACGAACACGGCCTCCAACTGCACCAGTACGCCGACGCCGAGATCGCCACCACGCTCGATGACGGCCGCGTGATCGGGCTCCGTGTCCGCACCGACTACCCGGCCGGGGGAGCGGTCACCGTACGGGTCACCCGTTCCCCCGACCACGGCCCTTGGACCCTCGCGTTACGCGTCCCCGCCTGGACGGCGGGCGCCACGGCCTGGCTGACGGACCCCGACGGGGTACGCCGCCCCGCCGCCTCCGGGTCGGTCGAGGTCACCCGGGCCTTCCGGGCGGGCGACCAGGTCCGGCTGGAACTGCCCCTCGCGCCCCGCTGGATCCGGGCCGATCCACGGATCGACGCGGTCCGCGGCACGCTGGCGGTCCAGCGCGGGCCGCTGGTGTACTGCGCGGAGTCCACGGATCTGCCCGGCGGGCGGGACGTGGACGCGGTACGGGTGGATCCGCGCGCACAGCCACGGGAACGGTTGGACCGAGGGCGTGGCGGCTACAGACCCGCCACGGTGCTGGTCGCCGGTGAGCTGACCGGGACGGACGACCGGAATGAACAGCGCGACGCGTCATGGCCGTACGAGCCGCACAGTCACCCCCCACGTCGTACGACCGCAGCCGACCGCACGGAGATCGTCCTCGTTCCCTACCACTCCTGGGGGAACAGAGGACCTTCGACCATGCGGGTGTGGCTGCCCACGGCGGACCCCGACAGCACCACCCCCACAGGGAGGCAGTCGTGCACGAACCTCGAAGAGAGCACAGACCGCACAGCCGTTTAAGACAGCGCGGCCGAGGTTTCCTCGCCGGAGCCCTGACGCTCGCCCTGGCATTGGTGGCCACGTCGGCCGCCGTCGTCCCTGCCCACGCAGACAACGACGCCATTGGCTACCCCGTGTTCTCCGGAGCGGAGAGCCCCGTCCCCGAATTACCCGCGGGCTTCACCGTCAACGAGACCATGCGCGCCCAGTACCGAGCCGATCTGCGGCGCGGCGACGGCACCGACTTCTGGATGGACCGGATGCTGGCCCGCGAAGGCCAGGATCCCGCGGGCACATGGCTGTTCACCCGGGGCCGAGCCGTGTTCATGAAGGAACACGACCCCACGAAGCTCGGTTTCGCGGGCAACGTCGCGTACTGGGAGTGCATCGACAACCGCTCCGCGTACACCGTCACGGTGGCGGCGGACGGCGAGAACATCGCCCTCCGAGAGAACGTGGACGCCAGGAAACAGACGCCGAGTTACTGGCGCAGCGCATTCGCCCACGAGGCCACCGGTCTGAAACTGACCCAGACGAAGTTCATCACCGACGCCAATGCCGCCGTGACGAACCTGGCGCTCACCAACTCCGGTTCGCAGTCCCGCACCCTCACGCTGCGCGCCATGTCCCCGTACACCACCACCTCCGACGGCGCCGAACTCACCGGCACGGTCGCGGCGAAGAACAACCTCACGACGGTCTTTCCGCGGCTCTCGGGCGACGGGATGAAACCCGAGAGCGAGGGAGAGAGCAAGGGCGAGGCACTGACGCGCTCGGTGACCGTACCGGCCGGCGGCACCGTCACGGTCAAGGTCCAACTGGGCTTCGTCACCGAGGAGATCGGCGATTCACGGACCGCGTACGAATCCGTGCGGGCCGCTTCCCCGAAGAACGCCTTCCGCGACCACGTCAGAGAGTACAACCGCTGGTGGGCCGAGAACCTGCCCTATATGGACGTCCCGGACGACAACATCGAGAAGACGCTCTACTACCGTTGGTGGCTGCTGCGTTACAACTTCCTCGACGCAGACATCCCGGGCAACGACTACCAGTTCCCCACCTCCATGGAAGGCGTCCTCGGCTACAACAACGCGATCGCCCTCACCGTCGGCATGTTCGTCGACGACCTCAAATACCTGCGCGACCCGAGCTATTCGTACGGGCCCTGGGTATCGGCGGGAGAGGTGTCGAAGAACAGCAAGTACACCGACAACCCCGGTGATCCCGAGAACTGGTCGAACAGCTACACCCAGTACATCTCCGAGGCCGCCTGGCGTTCCTATCAGGTGCACGGCGGGCCGGACGGCATCGTGCGCAATCTGGCCCGGTACGCCGAGAAGGACGTCCGCGGTCAACTGGCCGACTACGACAACGACGGCAACGGACTGATCGAGTACGACTGGGGCGCCATGACCGGGAACGATGCCGACGCGGTGTCGTTCGACTGGAAGCCCGGAAATCTGGACCGCGCCGAATCGGCGTATGTGTTCAGCAACGCCTCGGCGGCCGCCCGCGCGTACGACCTGCTCGGTGAGACCGAAAGGGCCGACGGGATGCGGGGCATCGCGGACCGGGTGAAGAAGGCGGTTCTGAAGCATCTCTGGGATCCGAAGGACAAACTCCTCAAGCACCGGCACGTGGCCTCGGACTCCCTCGTGCCGTGGAAAGAGATCAACAACTACTATCCGTACAGCGTCGGGTTGATGCCCACCTCGGACGAGGATCCTCAGTACCTCGAAGCCCTGCGGCTGTGGGCCGACGCGAAGCAGTACCCCGTCTTCCCGTTCTTCACCGCCAACCAGGCCGACAAGGCTGAGGCCGCGGAACAGGGACACCCGGGCAGCAACAACTTCTCGGTCATCAACTCCACGGTCACCTTCCGCTTCCTCTCCTCGGTGCTGCGGAAGTACCCGAACAACTACATCGACAACGAGTGGTACAAGAAACTGCTCTCCTGGAACGCCTGGGCGCACTACGTGGACGGTGACAACCGCTGGCCCGACCAGAACGAATTCTGGGCGGACGGCAGCGCCGACCCGCAGAAGATCGGGTACCGGTCATGGATACACCACACCATCCTCGGTACCACCAACTGGACGGTGATCGAGGATGCGATGGGATTCAGGCCGCGTTCCGACAAGAAGATCGAGCTCTCGCCGATCGACATCGACTGGCCGCATTTCGCGGTGACGGACATCAATTACCGGGGCAGCAATCTGGCCGTCCTCTGGGACGAACCGGGCGACGGGAAAAGGCCGTACGGGAAGCAGGTGCCCGAGGGCTATTCCGTCTACCTCGACGGCAGGCTCGCCTTCACGGTCGACTCCCTCACCCACCTCCTCTACGACCCCGCCACCGGCAAGGTGACGTTCCCCGACGGCGGTGACGCCAAGGTGCGTACCAGCAACAAGGCCCGCGTCCAGGCGCCCCAGGACGTCGAGTACGGCTCGAAGGAAAGGGTCACCGATCTCTTCGCCAAGGCCGGGCGAGACCTGAGCGGTCCTGCGAAGGACGCGGAGAATCTCGCCTCCGGGGCGACCGCGCGAGCCTCGTACGAGGCTGAGGGGCGCGGAGTCTCCGGTGCCGTCGACGGCTTCACCATCAACGAACCCTTCTGGGGTGCGCGAGGCTCGGGAGCCGAAGAGGACTGGTACGAGATCGAATTCGCCGGACCGCGGAAAGTCGACGACATCAAACTCTACTTCTACAGCGACAAAAAGCCGGGCGGATACTCCGAACCGGCCATGTACACCGTCCAGTTCTGGAACGGAACAGAATGGAAGGACGTGGCAGGGTCGGCCAAGTCGCCGGTCTACCCGAGAGCCAACCGCAATCACGTCCGCTTCGAGCAGGTGACGACACAGAAACTGCGCGTTCTGCTGACCCACCGGGACGGTCGCAGCAGTGGCCTCAAGGAGATCCAGGCCTTCGGCACCGGTGAGAGAGTCCCCGCGGCCGAGAACCGGGCCCCGTACGTAGAGGCCTGGCAGGACACTTCGTACCACCGGCCCGGCCAGGTCCGGCTGGCGGGGATCGTGGAGGACGACGGGCTTCCCGCACGGAAACTCTCCTCCGTGTGGAAGCCGGTGTCCGGCCCGGAGGGCGGCACGGTCATCCTCGACGACCCGGGGGCCCCGACGACCGTCGCCCGGTTCACCGAGGCAGGCACCTACACCCTCGAACTGACCGCCACGGACGGTGCGAAGCAGACGGTGAAGCAGGTCGTCGTGAAGGCGGAGGGCCCTTCCGGCGGCACGCAGGCCAACGTGGCCCCCTTCGCGAAGCCCACGGCCTCCTACACCTCCGGCTGGGAGTCGGCCGCCGCGATCAACGACGGCAAGGAGCCGGCCTCGTCCTCGGACACACCGCGCTGGGGCAGCTGGCCGGAGGAGGGCACCCAGTGGGTCCGGTACACCTGGGACGACCCGGTGCGCGTCGACGGCTCGGACCTGTACTTCTTCCGGGACGCGCAGCCCGGAGCAGGAGACGGCGTCGGTGTCCCGGCCTCATGGGTGATCGAGTACCTGGACGGCGACGAGTGGCGCGAGGTCCGGCAGCCGAGCGGCTACGGCACCGCCGAGAACAGCTACAACCGGACCACCTTCGCCCCGGTCACGACGACGGGTCTGCGGGCCCGGCTGACCGGACACCCCGGGCTCTCCGTCGGCGTACAGGAATGGAAGGTGTACGCCGAAACCCCGGAGTCCGTCCGCGAGGTGCACGTCCCGACGCCACGAGGGACGATCCCCGACCTGCCCGACGAGGTGACGATGGTCTACGCCGACGGGTCCACGGCCCGTTCGCCCGTCGCCTGGCCCGCCCTGACGGAGGACCAGGTCGCGGAGGGCGGCACGAGCGTACGGATCACCGGCCTTGCGGACCGGTCCGCAAGGCCGGTCACGGCGACCGTCTGGGTACGGCTCACCGACGCGGTAGAGATCACCAGCATCGCCGGTGAGCGGGTGGTGACCCGGCCCGGCGTGGCGCCCCGGCTGCCGGGGACCGTCGTCGCGACGTACAACGACGGCTCGAAGGACAGCCGCGTCCCCGTCACCTGGGATCCGGTCGAACCGGGCCAGTACGCCGAGCCGGGAACCTTCGAGGTCGGCGGAACGGTGGCGGGCACCGACCGCCGTGCCACGGCCACGGTCACCGTCACAGCGCCGCCGCCCGGCTCGGCCGGGCGTGCGTCGCCCTGACCATCCGCAGCCACCGAACCGTCCCTGCCCGTCGACGATCGGAGACCGAGCATGCCCCATCTCCCTTCCCGCCGCCGTCTGCTGAGGCTCACCGCCGCGGCGGCCGCCGTTCCGCTGCTCGAACCGGCCACCACCGCCACCGCCGCCGTCCCCGCGCCCGGCTCTCTCGCGGCACCCGCCGCGTACCCCGGGGGCCCCACGGGTACCACCGGTTCCGCACTGCCCGTCCCGGAAACCTGGACGGTGCGGCCGTTCCCGCTGGACGCCGTGCGACTGGGCGAAGGCACCTTCCGCAGCAAGCGCGACCTCATGCTGGAGTACGCGCGGGCCTATCCGGCGGACCGGATCCTCGCCGTCTTCCGGGCCAATGCCGGGCTCGACACGCTCGGTGCCCAGCCGCCTGGCGGCTGGGAGACCTCCGACGGCAACCTGCGCGGCCACTACGGGGGCCACTTCCTCACCCTGCTCGCCCAGGCTTACGCCGACACACGCGAGGCCGGACTCAAGGCCAAGCTGGACTACTTGGTCACGGCGCTCGGGGAGTGCCAGGAGGCGCTGGCGGAGCACGGCTCGCCGCGGCCGAGCCACCCCGGCTATCTCGCCGCGTACCCGGAGACGCAGTTCATCCTGCTGGAGAGCTACACGACGTACCCGACCATCTGGGCGCCGTACTACACCTGCCACAAGATCATGAGGGGCCTCCTCGACGCCCACACCCTGGCCGGCGACGAACGCGCCCTGGAGGTCGCCTCGAAGATGGGCGACTGGGTGCACAGCAGACTCGGCCGCCTTCCGAAGGCGCAGCTGGAGCGGATGTGGTCCATCTACATCGCCGGCGAGTACGG
This sequence comes from Streptomyces flaveus, assembly GCF_014647675.1. Classification (GTDB taxonomy): domain Bacteria; phylum Actinomycetota; class Actinomycetes; order Streptomycetales; family Streptomycetaceae; genus Streptomyces; species Streptomyces flaveus. The sequence continues at coordinate 398,655 of NZ_BMPQ01000004.1, forward strand.
CGGGATGAACGAGGTGATGGCCGACCTGTACGCCCTCACCGGCCGCGTGGAGCATCTCGCCGCCGCCCGCTGCTTCGACAACACGGCGCTGCTGGAGGCCTGTTCGCAGGACCGGGACATCCTGGAGGGCAAACACGCCAACCAGCACATCCCCCAGTTCACCGGCTACCTGCGGCTGTTCGACCACACCGGGGAGGACACCTACGCCGAAGCGGCCCGCAACTTCTGGGGGATGGTCGTCGGCCCGCGTACGTACAGCCTCGGCGGCACCGGGCAGGGAGAGATGTTCCGCGCCAGGGATGCGATCGCGGCCACCCTCGACGACAAGAACGCCGAGACCTGCGCGACGTACAACATGCTCAAGCTGAGCCGGCATCTGTTCTTCCACGATCAGAACCCGGCCTACATGGATTACTACGAGCGGGCCCTGACCAACCAGATCCTCGCCTCCCGCCGGGACAGCCGCAGTGCCGGCAGCCCCGAGGTCACGTACTTCGTCGGGATGGGGCCGGGAGTACGGCGCGACTACGGCAACACGGGAACCTGCTGTGGCGGTACCGGAATGGAGAACCACACCAAGTACCAGGACTCGGTCTACTTCCGCTCCGCCGACGGGAGGGCGCTGTACGTCAACCTGTACCTGGCCGCCACCCTGGAGTGGCCGGAGAAGGGCTTCGTCGTCTCGCAGACGAGTGACTTCCCGGACGAGGGAGCGAGCACGCTGACCGTGGTGGAGGGAAGCGGGCGCCTCGATCTCAAGCTGCGCGTTCCGGACTGGGCCACCCGGGGCTTCACGGTCACCGTCAACGGCGTACGGCAGCCCGGTCGCGCGGTGCCGGGAAGCTATCTCACGGTGAGCCGGAGGTGGGCGCGCGGGGACCGCGTCCGGGTGTCGGCGCCGTTCGGTCTGCGGATCGAGAAGGCTCCCGACGATCCCGCCGTGCAGTCCCTGTTCTACGGGCCGGTCCTGCTGGTGGCCCGGAGCGCGGAGCCGACGTTCCGCTCGTTCTCGTTCTACAAGGACTTCACGCTCCGCGGTGACCTGGCGGACGCGGTCCGGCCCGAGGGCAGGCCGATGCACTTCACCACCCACGGCCTGGTCCTCGCACCGTTCCACATCGGGGACGACAGCCAGTACCACGCGTACTTCAAACGGTCCGAACCCGTCATCGTGTTCGGCTCGACCGACTCCGGTGTGCCCAACCGTGACCGCGGCGACGGTAGGACCTTCCTCGACCTGGTGTGGGATCCGGCACCGTTCGCGACGTCCGGCCGGTTCGTCCGTGCGGTACGTGCCCTGGCCGGGGAGTGGCTCTCCGAGGGCCTGCTCACCCGGAGCGAACGCGACCGGGTTGTCAGCGCTGCGGTCGGCGCCGATCTCAGGACCTGAGCGGGGGCCATCGGTCCGACCGACCGCACTGGCGTGAATGGCCGGAGATCGCCCTAGTCGGCCGGTGTGCAGCCCCATACGATGCGCGATGACTCGCGGCCTTCACATTTCCTTCACGAGGCCGTGAGTGCGCTCCCGTGTTTGGCATGCGCATGACCTGAATGTCTCTGCGCGTGCATGCGCACGCCCTGCTCCATCCGACGCACCTGGTCAGCGACGGTCTCCGCGCAGGCGGACACCGCACCCCCCAACCCCGGCGGCGCCGGCACCCGCCCGCACCGCCCGGACCACCGAAGCACCGGATTGGAAGAACATGACTGGTGGACTGCTTCTGAGCAGCGCGGCCGCCGCGCTGTTCGCCTCCGCGCTCCCCGCGCCGCAGAGCTCGTCCGCGATCACCGACCCGCCCCCGGACAAGATCGTGATCGAGGTCGCCACGGTCAACGGGTCGGGTTGCCCCCAGGGGACGGCCGCTGTCGCCGTCTCGCAGGACAACACCGCCTTCACGGTGACGTACAGCGACTACCTCGCCCAGGTGGGCGGCGGCGCCAGTCCCACCGCGTTCCGCAAGAACTGCCAGCTCAACCTCATCGTCCACGTACCGCAGGGCTTCACCTACGCGGTCGCCAGCGCCGACTACAGAGGCTTCGCCTCGCTCCAGCCGGGCGCGAGCAGTACCCAGAAGGCCTCGTACTACTTCCAGGGATCGCCGAACACGGAGTCCAGAACCCATCCGTTCCGCGGCCCCTACAACGACAACTGGCAGGCCACCGACACCACCGACTGGGCACAACTGGTCTGGGCGCCCTGCGGAGTGCAGCGCAACTTCAACATCAACACGGAACTCCGGGTCAGCGCGGGAACCTCCGCGCCCGGCAGCACGAGCTTCATGACCATGGACTCCACCGACGGTGACATCAGCACCGTCTATCACCTGGCCTGGAAGGAGTGCCCCGGGAAGTAACGCGGGATCACGGCGGCCCTGCCTCACCGTTCGCTGCCGACCGGGCCCCAACCCGGTCGGCAGTGAACGCCCCTTCCGTACGGGCCAGTTGGCCGTGGCGTCCGCAGGGCTTCGTAACAAGTGCGCCACTTCCGGACACGTCCGATCGAATGCCGACCGGATGTTGACTCGGGCATGGCAGGCTCTGCGTGTCCGTGGACCGGCGGACGCGTCCCGCAGTCGACCGAAGCGGCACACCATGACACTGACCACCCTGAGCTTGGACCACCAGCGCCTACCTGTTGACAACGTTGCCTTCGATGTTCCCGCCGACATCACCAAGGCACTCCGAGACCTACTCGCCCGCTGAGTGAGAAGCAACATGACCTACGTCAATGTCTCTCTCGACCGATCCCGTAGCGGACCCCTGCTGCGCGCCCTGCGCGGGGCACGATTACTGCCCCCGCTCGTCCACCCGTGGGGATCGCACCACGCCTACGAAGAGCTGCTGACGCAGCCGCAGTCGCTCGCGATCCTCGACGTACCGGACGAGCGGTGGAGACCCGGCCTCGAGCATCGCGTCGGACTACTGCGCAGACTGGCGCCCGTCATAGCGCTCGTGCCCGAAGGCACCGATGCCGCCGACCTCCTCGACGCGGGAGCCGACAATGTCCTGGCCCGGAACATGCCGATCCAGGAACTGGCCGTACGGCTGGCGACGGAGCGGCGCTCGCTGGCCTCGGCGAGGCCCGTACCCCACGAGCAGGTTTCCCCGCCGGCCTCGATGCTTCCCCACCACGGCTCGCAGAGACTGCTCCTGCGTCTGCTGCTCACCGATCGACAACCGTGGTGCTGCCACGACCTGAGCCGACTGCTCGGCACCGCCGAACACCCCCTGAACCGTGCGGCCCTGCGCGCCCGGCTCGACAGGCTCAATGCCGCTCTGGAGCCGCTGGGACTGGCCCTGACCAGGTCCGGCGCTTGGAAGCGGCTCTTCTACACGGTGGTGCCTTCGGCGGGGGACCGAGCCGTAACTGGGCCATGACGGTTCGTCAGCGCTGCCGGTGTCTAGCCGTGGTGACGGTGCTCCGCCTGGTGCCGGGTGGCGTTCGCGGCCCTGTTCCAGGCGGGTGTAGTAGTCGGCGTTCACCCCGGCGAGAACGGCGACCTCCTCACGGCGCAGTCCGGCGACGCGTCGAACCCCGTAGCTCGCCATGCCGACGTCTTCCGGTTGCAGGCCCGCCCGCCGCGCGCGAAGGAAGTCTCCCAAGTGGTTGTCAGCCATAGCCATGACCTCAGGCTAGGCGGCGGATCGGTGTGCTGCCTGGGTGTGCCGCACCCAGGCAGCACACGTCCTGGTTAACGGTCGCCGACCTGCCCAGACTCGGTGGCGCAGGACAGAACCGCACCGAGGGACGAGAGGAATTCGCATGGTCAGGACCGCCGACGATGACAGCGTCGACGTGGTCGGGATGTGGGTGACCGCGGACGGTCACATACGCCAGGAGCTGCTGCCCAACGGCCGCTACGACGAAGCCCGCGGTGACCGGCGCAGCGCGTACACCGGCCGGTACACGGTGACCGGCAGCCACCTGGACTACGTCGACGACACCGGGTTCACCGCGACGGGCGACATCCGCGACGGCGTGCTCCACCACGAGCACCTCGTGCTCTACCGGCAGGAGAAGCAGGCATGACGAACACGGCCAAGGTGGTACTGGTCACCGGCGCGAGCAGCGGCATCGGTGAGGCGACTGCCCTGCGGCTGGCCGCCGACGGTCACCGTCTCGTCCTGGGCGCGCGGCGCGCCGACCGCCTGGAGGAGCTGGTCTCGAAGATCACCGCCGAGGGCGGCAGCGCGGCGTACGAGCTGCTGGACGTCACGGACGCCGCCGATGTACGCGCCTTCGTGTCCGCCGCCCAGGAACGCTGGGGCCGGGTGGACGTGATGGTCAACAACGCCGGAGTGATGCCGCTTTCGCCGCTCGCGGCACTGAAGGTCCACGAGTGGGACCGGATGATCGACGTGAACGTCCGCGGTGTGCTCCACGGCATCGCCGCTGCGCTGCCGGTGATGCGGGAGCAGGGCGGCGGGCAGTTCGTGAACGTCGCGTCGGTCGGCGCGTACGAGGTGGTGCCCACCGCCGCGGTGTACTGCGCCACCAAGTTCGCCGTACGCGCGATCTCCGAGGGGCTGCGCCAGGAATCGCCCGGTGACATCCGGGTCAGCGTCGTCTCCCCGGGCGTCACCGAGTCCGAACTCGCCGACTCCATCTCCGACCCGCGGGCCCGTGACGACATGAAGGCCTACCGCGCGGTGGCCATCCCCGCCTCCACGATCGCGGACGCCATCGCCTTCGCCATCAGCCGACCCGCCGAGGTCGACGTGAACGAGATCGTGGTGCGGCCTGCCGCGAGTGTGCACTAGCCAGGGAGGCGTAGGCCCAGGAGCAGTCTCACCGGCGGTGACGCCCAAGTGCTGCGGCGAGGGTGGAGAGGTGGTGGGAGACGGGTCTCAGGGTGAGGAGCCCGCTCCCGGCTCCAACCAACTCCTCTGCCGCGGGCGTCAGTTCGGTGTGGGCGCGCTCCATCATGTCCCGGTCGCCGACGGCGATGGTTGCTCGCCCGGTCAGGCACCACAGCCGGAACAAGGCTGGTGATCTACTCCGACAGAGAGGAGTCGGCCGACCAGAGATCATGAACTGCGGGTGCTCTCGTGATCTACTGCCGATCATGCCGCTGCTGATGCTCGACCTCGACAACACTCTGGTCGACCGCGATGCGGCCTTCCGTCTCGCTGTCCAGGCATTCCTGGCCGATCACGACCTGACTGATTCCGATCTCACGTGGGTGATGACCCTCGACGCCGGCGGCTATACCGCCCGTCAGGACGTCGCGGCGGCCATGACCGACCGGTACGGGACCTTGGTACCCGGCACCGCCATCCGCGCCCTGCTCGACAACGGCGCGGCCGACCGCGTCGTGCTGACGGAGTCCTCACGCGAGGCCCTGGGTACGGCGCTGGCCGACGGCTGGACCTGTGTCATCGTCACAAACGGCCGTACCAGGCAGCAAGAAGCGAAGATCCGCAACACCGGACTCGACCAACTCGTCCACGGCTGGGCCGTCTCCGAGGAAGTCGGGTACAAAAAGCCCGGGCCGGAGATCTTCAGAGCGGCAGCGGCCGGTGTCGAAGGATCCCTCGTCGGCGCTTGGATGATCGGAGATTCACCGCACGCCGACATCGCGGGCGCGAACGCGCTCGGTCTGCGCAGCGTGTGGGTGTCGGGCGGCCGACCGTGGACCCAGGACTCGTACCGGCCCACCCATGTCGCTGAAGACGTCGCCTCCGCGATCAACTGCGTCATCAATGCACCGAGATAATCCCCCCACTTCTATTCAACTTTGACTAGAGTGGTGGGTATGGCTGAGAAGACTATTCCGATCCTGCCGTGCCGGACCATCCAGCCCGTTCTCGACTTTTACACCGCTCTCGGCTTCGAGGTGACCTTCCAGCAGACGAGCCCTAATCCGTACGCGGTCGTCGAGCGTGGCGACATCGAGCTGCAGTTCTTCGGCCTGAAGCAGCACGAGCCGACCGAGTCGTACAGCACGTGCTACGTACTGACCGATGACGTCGACGGGCTGCACGAGTCCTTCCGGACCGGACTCAAGGCGGCGTACGGGAAGATCCCGACCCGCGGGCTGCCGCGCATCGGGGTGCTGAAGGACATGTCGTACGGCATGCGGCAGTTCCTCATGACCGATCCGGGCGGCAACTGCATCCGGATCGGGCAGCCGACAAGTGAGGACCAGCGCCACCGGCCCGCGCCCAAGGAGACCTTCGCGCGGGCCCTGCATCACGCGTCACTCCTCGCGGACTCGAAGGAGGATCCGGCTGCCGCCGCGAAGGTCATCGACCGAGTGTTGGGTCTCGAGGACGAGCGCCCCACGCCCGTGCAGCGGTTGCGCCTCCTCGTACTGCGTGCGGATGTCGCCGGGCGCCTGGGTGACGTGGAGACTGCGGCATCCGCGCTCGCCGAGGCCGCCGCGGTCGCGGCCCAACTCGGCGCGCAGGAGCGGGATTCGGTCCAGGACGACCTCGAGCGCCTCGCGGAGCTGCGGGCCTAGGAATCGCCGGCACGGGGTACGCCGCTGCCCAACTGGTCGGCCAGACACGCCAGGTACAAAGCCATGGTCGTCCGGTGCTCACGCAGCGGACGGCCGGTGATCTGCTCGATCTTGTTCATGCGGTAGACGACGGTGTTGCGGTGGATGTGCAGGGCCGCGGAGGCCCGTACGAGGTTGAAGCCGCTCTCGCACCAGGCGGTGATCGTGTCGCGGAGTACCGGCCAGTCCGGCTGGGTGCGCAGGTCCGCGGCGGTGAGTGCCAGCAGGCGGTTGCGGGCGGGCTGGCCCACCGCCGCCAGTACCTGGTGGACGCGGAGGTCGGTGATCAGGTGGACGGGGGAGCCTCCCGTCACCCGGGCGCCGAGGCGGAGCGCGTCGCAGGCGTCCTGGTAGGAGTCGTGCAGGTCGCCGACCGAGGAGGCGGGTTCGCCGATGCCGGCGCGGGCGTTGAGGCCGTCCTGGGCGGCGATGACGTCGGTGACCCGGCGGCAGTCGCCGACCAGCGACGTCACCGGGCGCCGGGCCGGCAGCCGGTGCAGTACGCCGATCCAGCCGGGCGCCGTGGTGGCGACGATGTCCTGGGGATCGGCGAAGACCTCGCGCACCGTGCGAAGCAGTTCCGAGCGGATCAGCGCCATGTCCCGGGTCGGCGCCCCCTGACGGCGGGCGCCCGCATCGGGCACGGTCACTTCGAACGCCACCGCCACCCGCCGAAGCCGCAGGTCGAAACCCAGCTCGGCGGCCCGGAACAGCAGGAACTCGCCTTCCACGACATGAGGGTCGTACGAGGCAATGTCGGCGAGCAGTTTCTCGGCCGCCCGCTCGGCGAGCAGCCGGGACCGCAGCATCACCGACTCCCGCAGCAGAATCTCCGTCTGGCGCTTCACCAGGAGTCCGAAGCGGCGCACCTGGGCGGGCGTACCCGTGATCCCGACCGTGCCCACCGCCTGCCCGTCCGTGACCAGCGGCAGGGTGACTCCGGGGCGTACTCCCCGCAGTTGGAGAGCCTGCGAGGTGTTGTGCGTGGCGGGCTCCTTCGTACGGATCACCTCGACGGACGCCTCGTGAAAAGTGCCGACGCGGCTGCTGTCGCCGCTGCCGATGACCGTGCCCTCCGCATCGGTGATCAGCACGTTGAAGCCGATGACCGCGGAGGTGTCCCCGGCGATCTCCTGCGCGAGAGACGGGCTCAGCATCAAGGCTCCTCCCGCCGCCAGGCCGCTGCCCGGATTGGACGCACCGTACAGTGCATCGAGCGATTTCGGCCACAAGTTCAGACGAAGTGACCGGTGACGTACCGCGAGCCGGTCCATAGCGTATGGGCCCTGTCACATCCCCCGCCGGGGCACAGCGAGGTGAACGGCGGACCCTTCAGTGCCAAATGGGAAGGCCATGCCGATGACCCGTGTGCGCTCACTCGTCGCCGCTTTGTCCGCGACACTCCTGCTTTCGGCCACCACCGCCTGCGGCTCGGACGGCGACGACGAACCGGCCAACGTGTCCGCCAAGACCGCCGCGCTCGGCACGCTCACGCCGGGCGTGATCAAGGTGGCCGTCCAGCCGTACGCCCCGTACACCAGCGTCCAGGGCGACAAGATCGTCGGACTGGACGGCGACATCCTCAACTACGCGGCGGACAAGCTGGGGTTGAAGGTCGAGCCCGAGGTCACGGACTTCGCCGGCATGCTGGCCGGGGTGCAGTCCCGCCGCGTGGACATCACCATCGGCGGTGTCGCCTGGTCCGAGGAGCGGCAGAAGCAGGGGCTGTTCACCGATCCGCCGTACTACTCGCCCCCGGCGATGGCCGTCAGAAACGGCAAGACGTACAAGACGGTCGACGACCTGAAGGGCCTGGAACTGGGCACCGTCGAGGGCTATGTCTGGGTCAAGTCGATCCAGGCCGTGCCCGACGCCAAGCTGCACGCCTACCCCGATGCCAACGGCGTCTTCGACGACCTCGGCGCGGGCCGCGTCGACGTCGGCTTCCTCGACCCGCTGATCATCATCGCGGCGCAGAAGGAACGGCCGGAACTGAAGATCGAGACCCAGTACATGACGCCGCCGACCGCCGAGCAGGTGAAGGCGAAGCCCGCGTACGAGTACTTCCAGCCGTACCAGACCGGCTTCTACCTCCCCAAGAAGGCCACCAAGCTGGAACAGGCGATCTCCGAGCAGATCGACGCCATGTACGAGAACGGCGAGATGGCCAAGCTCGTCGAGAAGTACGGCGGTGACCCGGAGCAGTTCCTCACGCCCGACGCCGCTGTCGCCCCCGCACGCCAAGGCGTGGACCGGCCCGCCGACTGGACGCCCCCGTCCATCGCGAAGTGAGGGGCTGACATGTCCGGTCTCTTCCAAGTCCCTTGGTCCGACTACCAGTCCGACCTCGTCGACGCACTCTGGCGCACCATCTCCTACACCGTCGTGAGCTTCATCGGCGCCGTACTGCTCGGCCTGGCCGTGGCTCTGCTCAGGCTGAGCAAGGTGTGGGCCGCGCGCGCCGTCGCCGCCGTCTACACCGAGGTCTTCAAGAACATCCCGCTCCTGGCCATCATCTTTCTGGCCTACTTCGGACTGGCCTCGGCCGGGCTCAAGCTGGACGTGTTCACGGCCGGCTGCGTCAGCCTCATCGTCTTCTACGCCGCCTACCTGTCCGAGATCTTCCGCTCCGCGATCAGCGGGGTGCACGCCGGACAGACGGAGGCGGGGGAGGCGCTGGGACTGGGCAGGGCAGGCATCTTCGGCCAGGTGATCCTGCCGCAGGCCGTGCGGCAGGCACTGCCCGGCACGAACACCTTCCTCGTCGACCTGCTGAAGTCCACATCACTGCTGGTCACCATCTCCGCCGCCGAGCTGATGTCCGAGGGGCGACTGATCACCTCGTCGACCTTCCGCGCGCTGGAGGTGTACCTGGTCATCTCGGCCATCTACTTCGCCCTGTGCTACCCGCTCTCCCAACTCCTCCTGCTGCTGGAGCGAAAGGTCCGCGCGGGCGTCCCCCTGTCCCCGTGGCGACGGCGCCGGATGCGGGCCGCACGCGCACTGCTCGCGGCCGACCTCCCCGTCGGCACCGACCGCAAGTCCGACCGGAAGGAGGCGGCGGTATGACCGAGCCCGTCACCACAGCGAAGACCGTCATACCGGTCGCCACCACCGAGGCCGTCGTACGAATCCAGGGCCTCAGCAAGTCCTTCGACGGCCGTCTGGTCCTCGACAACGTGAACCTGGAGGTCGACCGCGGCCGGATCGTCAGCGTCATCGGGCAGAGCGGCGGCGGCAAGACGACCCTGATGCGCTGCGTCAACCTGCTGGAACGGCCGGACGGCGGCACGGTCGAGGTCGCCGGTGAAGTGGTGCACAACGGCGGCCGGATGGTCTGCCGCGACCTGCCCCGGCTGCGTCGTACGGTCGGCATGGTCTTCCAGCGGTTCAACCTGTTCCCGCATCTCACCGCCGTGGAGAACGTCGTCCTGGCGCAGCGCAAGGCGGGCGTCCCCGAACAGGAGGCGCTGGAGCGGGCCGTCGCGCTGCTGCGCCGCGTCGGGGTGGCCCACCGCGGGCTCGCCCAGCCCGAGCAGCTCTCCGGCGGTGAGCAGCAGCGCGTCGCCATCGCACGGGCCCTCGCCCTCAAGCCCGAGGTGCTGCTCTTCGACGAACCCACCTCCTCCCTGGACCCCGAGGCCACCCGCGAGGTACTGAGCGTGATGCGGGAACTCGCCGCGGACGGAATGACGATGCTGCTGGTCACCCATGAACTGCCGTTCGCCCGCGAGGTGTCCGATCACGTCGTCTTCGTCGACGGCGGCCGGATCGTGGAGGAGGGCAGGCCCGAGGACGTCATCGACAACCCCGCCCGCGCCCGGACCCGGGAGTTCCTCGCCTCGTACGGGCCCACGTCATGACCGGTGCATCCGGTACGGCGGGCCCGCTCGGCGAGGGCCCCGTCGTGGTCGTCGGGGGCGGCGTCGTCGGACTGTGCACGGCGTACTACCTGGCCGCGGCCGGTCTTCCGGTGGAGGTCGTCGAGCGGCGCGGACTGGGCTCCGGGGCCTCCCGGGGCAACGCGGGATGGGTCTGCCTCAGCCATTCCACGCCCGTCCCGGCGCCCGGAGTGGTGCGCTACGCCCTCCGCTCGCTGGGACAGCCGGACTCGCCGCTCTATCTGCGGCCCCTGCCGGATCCGGCGTTCGTACGGTGGTTGTGGCGGTTCTGGCGCAGCAGCACACCGGCCGCTTTCCGGCGCGGTTACGCGGCGATCGCCGAGCTGAACCGCGACACCTTCGACCTCTTCGACGGTCTGCGCGAGGACGGTGTGGCCACGACGCTGACCCGCCCCGGCATGGTTCACGCCTTCCTGTCGCCGGCCGAGGCCCGCCACCATCTCGCGATCCAGCGGCAGATGGCGGACGGCCGCTACCCGATGCCCGACGACGTCACCATCGGACCCGAGGCACATCTGCTGGACGACGCGCTGTCGCCCGGCGTGCGCGCGGCCTACCTCGTCGAGGGGGAGGGCGTGGTCGATCCGGAGGCGTTCGCACAAGGGCTGGGGGAGGCACTGGCCGACGCGGGGGTGAAGGTCCACGAGAACGCGGAGGTGACAGGGTTCCGGTCGAGCGCGGGGCGCATCGCCGCGCTGCGGACCACGCAGGGCGAGATTCCCTGTGCGGCCGTCGTCGTCGCGGCCGGGATGCGCTCGCCGCACCTGCTGCGCTCACTGGGACAACCGCTGCCGCTCCAGGCGGGCAAGGGCTACAGCTTCTCGGTGGAGCTGGACCGGGCGCCCCGGCACACGCTGTACTTCGGCGAGCGCAGGGCCGTCGCCTCACCGATCGGCGGCACCACGCGGATCGGCGGCACGATGGAGCTGAGCGGCAACAACAACCGGCTCGACTGGCGCCGTATCGTCGCCGTCGCCCTCGCCAGCCGACACTACCTGGGCCGCTGGTTCGACGACCCGGACGACCTGGTCGGCCTGATCCGCGACCCCTGGGTCGGCGGGCGGCCGTTCCTCCCCGACGGGCTCCCGGTGATCGACCGCGTACCCGGCCACCACAACGCCTTCGCGGCCACCGGCCACGGCATGCTCGGCGTCACGCTCGGCCCGGCCACCGGGCACCAGCTCGCCGAGTACATCCGCACCGGTCGGCGGCCCGAGGCACTTGCGCCCTTCCGCTTCGACCGGCTGAGCCGCTGATCCGCTGGGGCGCAGAGGCGCGGCGTGCGGCTTCGCGTCG
>NZ_BMPQ01000004.1:410400-442707 GCF_014647675.1 Streptomyces flaveus
AAGGCGACGTCCTCGACCGCTCCCCCGGGTGCCGGAACATGGCCTGCGGTCTGCGCACAGGATGCCGCCTGCCGCCTGCCGGGCGCCTGAGTCGAGGGGTACTCAAGTCACCCTGTATCAGGGATGAGTAGCCCGGCTCTTCTTGTACGTGATGACTTACGAACGGGACGCGAAGACCCTGGAACTGCCCTGGCCGTTCACCGGACGCGAAGGCGAACTGGACCTGATCCGCAGCTCGCTGTCCGCCGGACGGCACGGCATCGTGGTGACGGGCCCCGCGGGCTGCGGCAAGACCCGGCTCGTCACTCAGGCCGTCCGCGACACCGGCTGCGCGAAGGTGACGGGGACGCCGCAGACCCGGCAACTGCCCTTCGCGGCGTTCGCGCACCTGCTGCCGGAGCCGGTCTCCCTGCACCGCGCCGTCCAACTGCTGGCGGACGTACGGCTGTTGCTCGTGGACGACGCGCATCTGCTGGACGACGCGTCGGCCGCGCTGGTCCACCAGCTGGCCGTGCACGGACGTACTCGCCTGCTCGTCGTCGTGACGGACGGCGAGCCGGTCCCCGGCGCGGTCTCCCGGCTGTGGACCGGAGAGCTGCTGCCGCGCCTTGGCCTGGAGCCGCTGCCGCGTGAGGACCTGGCACAGCTCGTGGCCGTGGGCGCCGGCGGTGCGGCGGAGCCGCTCACCGTGAACCGGCTGCACCGGCTGTGCCAGGGGGACCTGCGGCTGCTGCGCGCCTTGCTCGGCGCGCTGCGCGAGCGCGGACTGTTGACCCGGGGGTCCGACGCGTGGGCCTGGCGGGGTCCGGTGCCGGTGACCGCGACCCTGCGCGAACGTACCGCGAAGGCCCTGGACCGGCCCCACCCGGACGAACGGGCGGTCCTCGAAAGGCTCGCGTTCAGCGAACCCTTGCCCCTCGATGTCGCCGAGCTGGACCTACGGATCCTCGAACTCCTCGAAGCGCAGGGACTGGTGGCCATCGACGGCCACTCCTCGGTCCGCCTCGCACACCCTCTCCATGGCCCGGTGCTCCGCTCCGAGGCCGGACAACTGCGGGCCAGGCGGCTGGCCCGTACGCCGTCCCGGTGCGGCCCGGCCCTCGACGCGGAGGCCGCCACTTTGGCGCGGCGGATCGAGCAGGCAGACGTACGGGACGTGCCGACGCCAATCGGGGACTGGTTGACCGGGGAGGGCGCGGGCCCGGACAGCTCGGTCCCGGCCGGGTACGCGATGCTCCGCGCCCGGTACGCACGGCTGCGCGGAGAGCTGCGCGAAGCCGTGGTCTGGGCGCGGGAAGGCCTGCGGGCGGCTCCAAACGACCGGGGCTGCCGTGCCGAACTGGCCGTGGCGGAGGCTCAGTTGGGCACCGCGACGACAGCCGCTCCCAAGCTGCGTACGGCGCATCCGGCGTCAGCAGGGGCGAACACCTGGCTGAGGGCCGCCCGAGGTGACACCGCCGGAGCAGTGGAGTCGATCACAGGGGACGACGCCTACTCCCTGTATGACGCGGTGCGTCTGGGCGAACCCGCCCTGGTCGTGGACCGGTTGACCCGGCTTACCGGCGAACCCACCGCCCTGCTGGCCCAGCACGCGGACGCACTCACCCGGGGTGACGGCCCGGCCCTGGACCGAGCCGCCGAACGCCTGGAACAGCGCGGCTTCCTGCTCTTCGCAGCCGAAGCACATACGCAGGCCGCGTCGGCGCACCGTGACCCGCGTGCCGCCCGCATGTCGCGTACGCGCGCCGTAACCCTGGCCCGTCGCTGCCAGGGAGCCCACACCCCGGCACTCTCCGGCCTGGTCCTGGGCGAACTCACCGCCCGCCAGCGGCAGATCGTCACCCTCGCAGCCGCCGGCCTGAGCAACCGCGAGATTGCGGACCGGCTGACCTTGTCGATTCGCACCGTCGGCAACCACCTCCACAGCGCCTACACCCGACTCGGCGCGACCGACCGCGGCTCCCTGCCCCGGCTCGTACACGACCCGGAGGGAGCGGGAATGCCGGACGCACGGTCGGCGTGACGCAGTGCGCTCCGATCCGCAGGCCGAGCGCCCCAACTGCCTGCCCGCGCAGTGCCCTTCAGGCTGCTCCGAATGCCGTGAACGCCCACCCGGTCGCCTGATGCACCGCGTCGCCCGGCAGCGCGGCACGCGCGTCCCGCAGGGCCTCGGCCAAGGACAGGCCGGAGCTCAGGCCCTTGTGCAGGGCCAGCATCAACGGCACCACCGTGGCGTCGTTGACGGGAACGCCGCTCGCCACGACGCCCGCCGTGCCCAGCGGAAGCAGGGCCGTGACCAGGCCGAGCACTTCGTCGGCGCCGACAGAGGCGAGGCGGGCGGTGTCGCAGCTGGACAGGATGATGCGATACGGGCTGCGGTGGAGGCGCTCGAAGTCGTGCACGATCAGCGGGCCGTCGGCCATCCGCAGGGAGGAGAAGAGGGGGCTGTCCGCGCGGAACGTACCGTGCGCGGCGATATGGGCGAGCACGGCGCCGTCGAGCGAGTCCAGTACGCGGGGCACCCGGGCCTCGTCACCTTCCAGCACGGTCGCTGTGCCGTAGCGGTCGGCGAGTTCGGGCACCTCCGCGCCGCCGGTCGCGAGGCCAGGACCGCGGACCAGTACATGGCCTCCGTCCGGCGGCGGCTCGGTCTCAACAGCCCGCAGCCAGCTGCTTGCCGACGGCGAGACGCTCACCACACGCTCGCGCAGCGAGGGCAGCAGCGCCCACGGCACGCGGTGCAGCCTGGCCGGCGGCACCACCACGAGCGGGCCCGGGCCCAGGTGGGAGACGGCAGCGCCCAGCAGCAGTTCCTCCAGCCGCCGCCCCGCGGCCTCGAGCACCGGGAGCCTGCCCTCCGCCCCGGGATGGGCAAGGCGTCGAAGGCCGGCCTGCACATGCTCGACCTCGGCCAGCGCGTCCGCGAGCGGCCCGCCCTCAAACCGCCGTACGCGGCCCTCGCCACAGAGCAGCACCTGTACCCGGCCGCCGAGCTCGGCGATCTCGACCAGCCGCCCCCCGCCCAGCCGCTCCAGCAGCCTGCCGGGATCGAACCGATGCCCGTCGCCCGGCACCGCACCGCGCATACGCAGCGTCCAGGACCGTATCTCCCGCTCAAGACGCCGCTGTTCACGCTCCAGCGCCGGCACCGGCCGCCCGTCGACGCGGGCCGTCTCCGCCCGGGCGGCGATCTCCCGGAAGGCGGTGAGATTCCGCGACAGGGCCGGATCGGCGGGCGGCCGGGTGGGCGGAGCCGAGAGCACCGTGGCCCGCCAGCGCTCGCTCCACACCAGCAGCCGCCGCGGCCCGCCGGAGACCAGGCTAGCCCGCTGAGCCAGCGCGGCGAGCTCCGCACCCTGCGCGGTCGCCCGGGCGCGCAACTCGGAGGCACCGAGCGTCATCCGGTGGTCGTCGAGCACATCGAGTCCGCGCCGGCAGGCCTCTAGTACGCCCCGGCTGGAACCGGCCGCCTCGGCCCGCAGCGCCTGCGCGGCCCAGCCCGTCATCCGCGCCAGCGGCGGCCCGCTGTGCCGACTGCGCGCGGCCACGTCCAGATGCCGCTCGGCCTCGGCCCGCCGGCCCAGGCGCAGCGCGATCCGCCCCGCGAGCAGCGACGCCTCCGGCGCGGCCGGCGAGCCGCATTCTGTCAGCCGCCCGGCCACGGCCGCGGCATCGGCGACCATCCGCCCCGACGTACGCCCGGCCGCCAACCGCGCCTCGATCAGCACCAGTTGGGCATGCGTCTCCCACCAGGCGCGCTGCTGGCCCGCGAAGAGGCGTACGGCATCGGCCGCGCGCGCGGTCGCGGTGTCCGGTTCGCCCGCGAGCCGGGCGGCACGGGCGGCGGCCAGCAGCAGCTCCGCCTTGCGGGTGGTCTGGCCGCCGATGCGGTCGAGCACAGCGATCGCCGCGTCGGCCTCGGCCAGCGCCTCGGGCGCGAGACCGGCGGCCATCAGGACCTCGCAACGACGGATGTAGAACACGAACACCGGGGTGCCCAGCTTCGCGTACCGCTCCTCGGCCTCGTCGAACAGGCGCAGCGCCGCGGGGATATCGCCAGAGCGGAAGGCGGCCAGCGCCCGGCTCTCCACGACATCGGCCTTGTCGTGCTCCTGGCCGGTGGTGTCCCACAGCCGCTGAGCCGCCGTGAAGTCGGCCTCGGCCCGCTCCACCGCGCCGAGCGCAAGATGCACGGTGGCACGCAGCGTCAGGGCGCGCGCCGTCCAGATCACATCGTCCGCCTGCCGCAGCACGGGCGTCGCCCGGCGCACATCGTCCAGCGCCTCACGATGGTGCCCCAGCACCCACCACACGTACGCCCGCCGGTACAGGACACGGGCGCGGGTGTGCCCCGTGCCCCGCGCGACGCCCCGCTCGAGCGCGGCAAGACCCTGCCGCGTACGACCGGCGTGGACCAGCGCCACCCCCAGCGTGCCGAGGACGTCCGCCTCCCGGTCGGCCGAACCCGACCGTGCCGCGAGATCACGGGCGCGCCGCAGATGGCGCAGCGCGACCCGCAGATCACCGAAGTCCCGCTGCCACATACCGATCACATGGTGGGCGACAGAGGCGTGCAGCGGCGAAGGATCGCCGTCGAGTACCGCCTCCGCCCGCGCCAGCGCCTCGCCCGGGCGGGCGAACACCATCGGGAGCAGCTCGAAAATCGTGTCGCTTCCGCCTGTCACTCAAAGGATGCTAGGGCCTGTCCGGCGGATCAGGCCGCAGGGAGGCAGCGGTGACTTGTCAACACGGGTGAGCGGGGTCTGGTGCGTGCAGCTGCAAGGCGGAGGATTGAGTCGACGCGGAGCGTCGGCGATTGACGACAACGCCGCAGATGTGCGTGCCAGACCCCGCGTCTGCGGCCTGATCCGCCGGAAAGGCCCTAGGGCCGCGGGCAGTGCGGCAGACAGGTGTGACGCCGAATCGGCAATCACCGCTGCCGAATCGGTCAACCAGTGCCGCTGTATCAATCAGCCGTCATCCGGCTCTGATTGACGACCCGTCGACCGAAGGGGAGGGACACGCCATGGCACCACAGCGATTCCAGGAGCAGTTCGACCAGGTCCGGCGCGCGATGCCGGACGTCCCCCTGGCGATGGGGCCGGACGACTCCGCCGAGTTCTTCTACGAGCAGGGGGTCGTCCTGGCCCGTGACGGCGAGGACGCACGGATCGTCGAGGACACCCTGCGGGCACGGTCCGCCGACATCCCGGGCCTCACCGCGGACAGCGTCCGCAGGGCAGGACCGGAGACGAACCGGTCGGGCATCACCCGTATCCAGGTGGGCGACCCGGCAGCAGGCATCCGACCGGGATCGGGCGACCGCACCGTCGCGGGGGCGCTGCGGGCCATGCGCGAGGTGGAGGGCCGGGCCGAACGCCGCCTGGTGAGCCGCAACCACGTCGTGACGATCGCGGTCAACGCCTGCCCCGGCGACGAACCCGTGCCCGCGCAGCCCACCGTCACCGCCAACCCGACGCCGGCGGAAACGGCGTACGTCCCGGAGACCGCCGTCGGCGTCCTGGTGATCGACACCGGACTCATGCACGACTACCGGTCGTACCCCCTGCTCGCGCACACCCAGGGCGACGGCGCGCTCGCCGAGACCGACGACCAGGGCTTCCTCAAGCAGTACGTCGGCCACGGCACGTTCATCGCGGGCCTCGTCGCGGCGGTCGCGCCCAACACCGACATCACGGTACGGGGAACCCTCGGCGACGTCGGCGCCATCCTGGAGTCCGAGTTCGGCGACAAGCTCTTCGAGGCCGTCGACCAGGACGGCTGGCCCGACCTCATCAGCCTCTCCGCCGGCACCTCGAACGGCAGCACCGACGGCCTGCTCGGCCTGGAGCGCTTCATGGAGGAACTGCGCGACCAGCCCCGTACGCTGCTGGTCGCGGCGGCCGGCAACAACGCGAGCGCCACCCCCTTCTGGCCCGCCGCCTACGCCGACGTCCCCGGCTACGAGGACGCGGTGCTGTCGGTCGGAGCGCTGCGCGGCGACGGCGAGTTCGGCGCCTGCTTCAGCAACCACGGCCCCTGGGTGAAGATCTATGCGCCGGGAGAGCGGCTGACCAGTTCGCTCACGGGCTTCGACGTCCCCGTTCCGTACGTGTACCAGCACTCGACGTACGACGCCTGCCGGCACGGCTTCGCGTACGTCTGCACCTGCCAACACCCCCAGCACATCGGCGTGTTGAGCGAGGAGCAGCAGCCCAAGCCCGCCAAGCCGGAGCAGGTGATGTTCGAGGGGCTCGCGCAGTGGAGCGGCACCTCGTTCGCGACCCCGGCGACCGCCGCGATGATCGCCGCCCATATGACGGCGCACAAGGAGAGCGACCCCCGGGCCGCCCGGCGGCAGCTGCTGTCGGCGAACCGCGACCACGCGGAGGTACGCGGCGTCGTCGTGCCCGCGCTGCGCCCGCCGACCTGGACCCCCGTCCCGGTCGCCACGCTCTCCGCGACGGCATGACCTCCTGCTCGGGCACGGTCCTCTTGTCCCGGATCACGGCCGGAATCCCTCACTCCGCGGCGTACGATGACTTGCCGTACACGAGGGGTGGGGCCGTGGACCGTGACGCTGTCGGTGCGCTCGTCCAGTCCGCCGCCGACGGGGACGCGGCGGCCTGGAAAGCGCTGGTGGACGGGTTGAGCCCGCTGGTGTGGTCCGTCGTACGCGCGCACCGGCTCTCCGACGCCGACGCGCACGAGGTGTACCAGACCGCCTGGTTCCGCTTCGCCCAGCACCTCGACCGGATCCGCGAACCGCACAAGGCCGGCTCCTGGCTCGCGAGCACCGCGCGTCACGAGTGCCTGAAGGTCATCAAGAGCACCAGGCGGCTGACTCCCACGGACGATCCCCAGGTACTCGACGGGATCAGCGAGGACCGTACGCCCGAGGAGTCGCTGATCGAATCCGAGGAGGCCGCCGCGGAGGCGGAACGCATTCGCCGGATGTGGCAGGAGTTCGAGGAACTGGGCGACCGCTGCCGGGAGTTGCTCCGCGTGCTGATGGCCTCCCCGCCGCCCAGCTACCAGGAGGTGTCCGGCGCGCTGGGCATCGCCGTGGGCAGCATCGGACCCCTGCGTCAGCGCTGCCTGCGGCGCCTGCGTGCGCGTCTGGTCGCCCGGGGGGTGCGGTGAACGACAACGTTGGCAACGACAGCTTCGACGAGGCCGCTCAGGACGACGCCCTCGAGGAGGCGCTGCGCCGGGCCGCCGCCATCCTGGACCCGGTGCCCGCCGAGCTGCGGCACCTCGCCGTCGAGGCCTATGCCCTGCACTCGCTTCGTGATTTAGACGCGCGGCTCGCCGAGTTGACGTTCGACTCGCTCGTCGACGCCCTCCCGGTCCGGGGTGCGGACGTGCCCAGGATGCTGACCTTCAGCACGGGGGACCTCACCGTCGACATAGAGGTGACCGCCGAGGGGCTGACGGGCCAGGTGCTGCCGCCGCAGCCCGCCCGGATCGAGATCCTGGGCACCGCGCAGCCGACGGCGACCGGTACGGTCACGGCCGACGAGATGGGCCGCTTCCTCTGCGACCTGCTCCTCACCGGCCCGTTCGCCCTACGGCTGCGGACCGACGAGGAGGTCGTGGTGACGGAGTGGCTGCGCGTCTGAATCCGGCGTCGTGCCCAGGTGCTGGTGCCGCATTCCGGTCATTCCCGTCAGGCGAACCAGCCCTGCGAACCTGGCTGTGAACCGGGCTGCTGGGCACGGGAGTCGGGAGCGGGGACGGGGGCGGGAGCAGCGGGGGAGAGGGGTGGCCGGCCGGCGGGCGAGGGTCCCCCGTCGGCGATCCAGCCGAGTTCGCTCTGGAGCCGGCGGGCCTCGCTGCGGACCTGGAGCGGAATGTCGCCGCGTTCGGAGATCAGTTGGTCGTAGATCGGTGCGTCGTGCACGAGCGGTGCATCTCCTCAGGTCGGTACGTCACCCCAACCGTAAGGCCGCCCCGTCCCGGCGTCGGACGTACCCCCGGCTCGGCCAGAACCAGAAGCCGCGCGACCATGGACGGACACCGAGTCGAACAAAGCCGGACGGAGGCTCCTCATGCCGGTCATGGACGAGGCTCAGGCGCGGCGGCGGTTCGCCGAGGCCCCGGTGGCGCGCCTGGCGACCTCGGACGCCGAGGGGCACCCGCACCTGGTGCCGCTCGTGTTCGCCCAGCACGGCGACGAGATCGTCACCGCCATCGACTGGAAGCCGAAGAGGCCGGGCCGCGTGAAACGGCTGGACAACATTGCCGTCAGCCCGGAGGTGTGTCTGCTGGTGGACGAGTACGACGACGACTGGGACCGGCTGTGGTGGGTACGGGCGGACGGCACCGCCCGGGTCGTACCGCCGGACGCTCCGGAAAAAGACGCGCGGGACGAGTACGCCACCGCGGTCGAGCTGCTGCGCCAGAAGTACGCCCAGTATCGTCAACGGCCCCCCGACGGACCGGTGATCGTCATCTCCGTACGACGGTGGCACGGTTGGCGCGCCCGCTCCGACGAGCCCACCGGCCGATGACACGGCCCGGATGACCTGGCACGGGAGCGTGCTTGGAGACGGATCCTGCGGGTACTTGGTCGGTCCAGCGGCGGCTGGGGGTGTCGCCGCCCGTTCACCGGAGGACAGCGATGGCTCAGAAAGTCCGCGAGATCATGACGAGTGCCCCCGTCGCGGTGGGCACGCGCACCGCGGTCAGCGAGGTCGCGCACCGGATGCGTGACGAGAACATAGGCGCGGTGCTGGTCGCCGAGGGCGACGAACTGCGCGGACTGGTCACCGACCGGGACCTCGTGGTGCGTGTACTCGCCGAGGACAAGAACCCCGCCGACACGACCGTGCAGTCCGCCTGCAGCCCGGAACTCGTCACCGTCACCCCTGACGACGAGGTGGGCCGCGCCGTGCAGTTGATGCGCGAACACTCGCTGCGCCGGCTCCCGGTCGTCGAGGGCAAGCACCCTGTGGGGATCGTCGCCCTGGGCGACCTCGCCATGGAACGTGACCCCGAGTCCGCGCTCGGCGACATCAGCGCGGCCCGCCCCAACGAGTGACGCACGACCGTCCCCGGGCGGTGGGGTGCTGCGGTAGAACCAGTGCATGCGCCCACGACCCGGCGAGGTACTGCACTTCTCGGAAGACCCCACGATCACCGAGTTCCGACCGCACGTCGCCGCCACTGCCCGGCAGACGGATGCGTATGTATGGGCCGTCGACCATGACCGAGCGCCGGACTACTGGTTTCCCCGCCAGTGCCCGCGCGCCATGGCCTGGACCGTGCCGAGCACATCGCCGCCCGACCGGGAACGCATCCTCGGTCCGGGCGGCGGCGAGCGCGTCCATGCGATCGAGTACGGCTGGATGGAACGGTTCCTGAACGGCCGGCTGTTCGCCTACCGGTTCTCCGCCGACGCCTTCCGGCCGTTCGGCGAACCGGCACCGCACGCTTTCGTCGCGAGCGAGCCCGTCGAACCGCTCGGCCCACCCGAGCCGGCTGGCGACCTGCTCCAGCTCCACCGGGACGCCGGAATCCAGCTGCGCGTACTCGACAACCTCTGGCCGTTCTGGGACGCCGTGATCACCAGCACGCTGGGATTCAGCGGCATCCGTCTGCGCAACGCGACGACCAGGCCCGTACGCGACTGACGTAACTGATTGCGTATCCGACCGGGACCGACGCCGGGTTATCCCTCCTTGGCCTTCGCGTACTCCTGGGCCATGCCGCCCGCGAAGTCGTACGCGATCATTGCTTCGTCCCCCACGACCCAGGCGTCATGCCCGGGCGGGACCACGAAGACATCGCCGGGTCCGACCTCGCTCTCGGCGCCGTCGTCCATGCGGATGCGCATCCGTCCCTGGACGACATAGCCGTTGTGATGGACCTGGCAGCTCTCGGTCCCCGCGATCGGAGCCACGGACTCGGACCAGCGCCAGCCGGGCTCGAAGGTTGCCACGGCGAAGTCCAGCCCGGTGAGGTGGACGGCTTCGAGGTGGCCCCTGGGGAAATCGCGTCGCTCATCCGGCTTTTCGACCGTCTTGACCTCGATCATCGTGCTTCCCTCCATCGCGACCATGCCCAGCACTCTCGCGGGCCTCAACTCCATCGTCTGCCTGTCAACCGGGGGCCGCCATTTGAGGGACCGGCGAGGCTGCCCCTGTGGATGTCAGTCCTCGGAGACGTTCGCGGTGAGCAGGCGGAGCAACTGCTTGGCCATGGCGT
The DNA here is from genome assembly GCF_014647675.1 of Streptomyces flaveus. Classification (GTDB taxonomy): domain Bacteria; phylum Actinomycetota; class Actinomycetes; order Streptomycetales; family Streptomycetaceae; genus Streptomyces; species Streptomyces flaveus. The sequence goes on from NZ_BMPQ01000004.1 coordinate 420,610, forward strand.
CCTGTTCGCGGGTCAGGCCCATGGCGTCACCGATGGCCACGGGCACGGCGTGGGCCCGTTCGCGAAGGCGCACGCCGGTCTCGGTGAGACGGATGGCGACGGAACGCTCGTCCTCCGGGCGCCGCTCGCGGCGGATCAGGTCGTGCGCCTCCAGGCGCTTGAGGAGGGGGGAGAGGGTGCTGGATTCCAGCTGGAGCGCGGTTCCCAGGTCGCGTACAGAGACCGCGTATCCGGCGTCACGCTCCCACAGCACGAGCATGACGAGGTACTGCGGGTAAGTGAGCCCGAGCTCGTCCAGCAGGGGCCGATAGCGCGCCGTGACCGCCCGCGAGGCCGCGTAGAGGGCGAAGCAGAGCTGGTCGTCCAGGAGCAGGGAGCCCTCCTGCCTCGGTTCTGCCCCGGTTGCGGTCATGGTCTCGCTCCCTTGTTCTGGTCCTGTGCCCTGCATGAGGTACCTGCGCTCTGCACGAGAACGTCCACCCTATCTTTCACGTCCTCTCGATTGTATCGACCGCTAATAAGTTGTGCACGACTAAATAGCGCGCTACTCTCATGTCGTGCCGCCGCTCCCCAGCGCAGACCGCCTCCGGAGTGTGCGCGGCATCCGATCCGAGGAGACCGCCATGACCGAGAACGCCGGCCCCCGCCCGGTCCTGGAGCCCGCCGCCCTGTCCTTCGCCGAGGCGACCGCGAACCCGCCGTACCTGTTCGACCTCGGCCCGGCCGACGGCCGCAAGCTCGTCGACGAGGTGCAGTCCGGCGACGTCACCAAGCCCGCCGTCGACGAGGAGTGGGTCGTCGTGCCGGGCGGTCCCACCGGCCAGGTCCGCGTACGCATCGTGCGACCCGCGGGAGCGGGGGGCGTCCTCCCGGTGATCGTGTACATCCACGGCGCCGGCTGGGTCTTCGGCAACGCCCACACCCACGACCGACTGGTGCGCGAACTCGCCGTCGGCACCGGCGCGGCGGTGGTCTTCCCCGAGTACGACCTCTCGCCCGAGGCCCGCTACCCCGTCGCCATCGAGCAGAACTACACCGTCGCCCAGTGGATCGTCAGCGACGGCGCCGCCCACTCCTTCGACGCCACCCGCATCGCGGTCGCCGGCGACTCGGTGGGCGGCAACATGGCCGCCGCGCTGACGCTGATGGCCAAGGAGCGCGGCGACGTGCCCCTCGTCCAGCAGGTCCTCTTCTACCCGGTCACCGACGCCGCCTTCGACACCGGCTCCTACCGTCAGTTCGCCGAGGGCTACTTCCTGCGCCGCGACGGCATGCAGTGGTTCTGGGACCAGTACACGACCGACGAAGCTCAGCGCGCCGAGATCACGGCCTCCCCGCTGCGCGCCACCACCGAGCAACTCGCCGACCTGCCCCCGGCGTTGGTCATCACCGCCGAGGCCGACGTCCTGCGCGACGAGGGCGAGGCCTACGCGGGCAAGCTCCGCAAGGCCGGCGTCCCGGTCACCGCGGTCCGCTACCAGGGCATCATCCACGACTTCGTGATGCTCAACGCCCTGCGCGAGACCCATGCGGCGGGGGCCGCCATCGCCCAGGCCGTCAGCACCCTCCGTACGGCCCTCGGCACCTCCTGACGCGACACGGCCGGGCCCCGGGAACGGGGCCCGAAGTGTGCGGCGGGGGGTGAAGGTGTTTGGATGAAGCCATGAGCAACGTGTACTTCGACATCACCATCAACGACCAGCCCGCCGGTCGGATCGTCTTCAAGCTGTACGACGACGTGGTCCCCAAGACCGCGCGCAACTTCCGTGAGCTGGCCACGGGCGAGCACGGCTACGGATACGAGGGCTCCGGCTTCCACCGGGTCATCCCCGACTTCATGCTCCAGGGCGGCGACTTCACCCGCGGCGACGGCACCGGCGGCAAGAGCATCTACGGCGAGAAGTTCGCCGACGAGAACTTCCAGCTGAAGCACACCAAGCCGGGACTGCTGTCCATGGCCAACGCCGGTCCGAACTCCAACGGCTCGCAGTTCTTCATCACGACGATCATCACGGACTGGCTGGACGGCAAGCACGTCGTCTTCGGTGAGGTCGTCGAGGGCATGGACGTCGTCAAGGCCGTCGAGGCCCAGGGGTCCCGCTCCGGCGCGACCAGGGTGCCGATCAAGATCGCGAAGTCCGGCGTCGCCTAGTTCCCAGCCGACGACGGACGACAAGGGCCGCGGCGACCTCCGCCGACTCGACTTCCCGGGTCGGCGGAGGCGCGGTGTCGGGACTCAACCACCTGACAGGACAAGGGACTTGGCGCCACAGGCGTTGCGCGGCAGCGCCTGCCCTCCCGTAGCGTTGCGCCGTATCCACGACTACGGAGGCACGATGACCCCTTCCCGACGCTCCCCGCTCATGCTCGCCGGTCTCCTCGCCACCGCCGGCGTGACGCACTTCGTCGCGCCGAAGCCGTACGACGCGACCATCCCCCACATGCTGCCGGGATCTCCCCGGACATGGACCTACGTCAGCGGCGCCGCCGAACTCGCCCTGGCCGCCGGACTCGCGCATCCCCGCACACGCCGCGCAGCGGCCCACGCGACGGCGGCGTTCTTCGTCGGGGTGTTCCCGGCCAATGTGCAGATGGCCCTCGACTGGCGACACCGCCCCACCGCCATCAAGACCGCGGCCTTCGGCCGCCTGCCCCTCCAGATCCCCCTCGTGCTGTGGGCGAGGGGTGTCGCACGCGGCTCCCGGCGGGGGTAAGCCCGGGCGCGGCGCGAGAGCCGGGTCCGGAGCCTCGCGCCGCACAGACCTGATCAACTGTCAGGTTCGTCAGATTCGTTGCCACAGAGCCGGAGTGCTCGCGGGCTGCCACGCCGTCTGCGCCTGATGTGCCTGAAGGCACTTGTAGGTGACGCCGCCGTAGGTCGCCTCGCTCCCGACGCCGTAGACCTGGCCCGCGGCCCAGGTACCCGCCGACTCGGCCGGGACGCCGCCGGGAGTGCCCGTGGCGCTCGTACTGGTCGTGAGGACGAGTCTGTACGTGGCGAGCAGCGGGTTGATCGGCTGGTAGTAGGTCGTCCCGCCGCTCGTGCAGTCGCCGGAGCCGCCCGAGAGGACACCCTGCGCCTGGGTGCCCGAGACGAAGGAGCCGCCGGAGTCGCCCGCCTCGGCGCACACTGTCGTCTCGGTCACGCCGTCGACGGTGCCCTCGGCGTAGCTGACGCTCGTGTCATGCTGCTCGATCCGTCCGCAGTGCCAGCCGCTGGTGGAGCCGGACCGGCAGATCGCGGCGCCCACCAGAGCCTGCGCCGAGCCGGTGATCTGGACGTTCCTTCCTCCGTCGGCCTTGACGTCGGGAGTCGTGGTCCAGTCGTTGTTGACGCGCACCCAGGCCATGTCACGGCCGGGGAACGTGGAGGCTCGGAAGCTCCCCTGGCCGACCCCGTTGTAGCCGGTGGTCCTGTCGCCCGGCCTCCCGCAGTGGCCCGCGGTGGCGAAGCCCCGCTGCTCGTCCATGGTGACGGAGAACCCGACGGAACAGCGGGCCCGCTCCTCGATGTTGTGAAACGCGTCGCCGCCCCGGATGTCGTACAGCGCACGCGGCCGGTCCGCCGACACCTTGACGCCCACGAGCTTCCGGTCGACCCCGGCAGCCGCGACGAGCGCGTTCGCGGCGGATCGGCTGGTCGCCTGCACCGTCACCTGGTTCGCCCGGATGTCGACGTACCGGACCGGTGTGTCGAGCGGCTTCCTGGTGCGGACCACGGCGGCGTCCAGCCTCACCTTGGCGGCCCTGAGGTCCTCCAGAGCGACCTTGGCGACCGCGGCCTTGGCACCGCCGGCCTCGATGACAGGGACGTCCGCGACGTCGGTGGTGGCGACAGTGAGGTCGGCGGAGGTCGAGCCGTGCAGCCAGGCGCCCGCGAAGCGCTCGCCCAGAGCGTTCTGGAGACGGCCGGCGCGCGTGCCGGCCTCCGCCTCGTTCACCAGCCGCGTCCTGGCCTGCGTCTCGGTCAGGCCCAGATCGCGCCGCAGCGCGCGCAGCACTTCGGCCGACGGCTTGTGCGCGCCCAGCGTCTCGGCGGCGGACGTCGCGGTCGTCGGTACGGGGGGCTCGGCCGCCACGGCCGCGGGCGGCCCCGTCAGCACGAGCGCGCCGAACACGGTCAGGGCGGCACAGACTGCTCCGGCGGATCGAAGGACCATCAGGGTGTCTCCTCGGGTTCGACGGTGAAAGGGCATCGAATCCGTAGGTTTTGCCGTAACCGGCGCAAAAGATGTCCAGCTCCGCGCCTCTTCAGCCGAACAGGGAGCGGGATTACGGGCCGCACCCGTACGCTCCGGCATCGGCTTCACACGGGCTCGAGTCCCGGATCGCCCGCCTCGGTCACGAAGAACGCAGCCGTCGTGACGGGCGCACCCGGCGTGGTCACGGCGGACACGGTCCGGAAGCCGGCCCGCGCCGCCGCACGTCCCAGCTCGACCCGCGCATGCCTCGTGCCGTCATTCTTCGTGGAACTCCCGCGCGGCCGTCGTCGGACGCGTCACTCGAAGCGCGCGGTGTCGCCCGCTCCCTTGCGTACGATCTCGGCCTCGCCACCCGAGAAGTCGATGACGGTGGTCGGTTCGGTGCCGCAGTCCCCGGAGTCGACCACCGCGTCCACGACGTGGTCGAGGCGCTCCTTGATCTCCCAGCCCACGGTCATGGGCTCCTCCTCGTCCGGCAGGAGCAAGGTGCTGGAGAGCAGCGGCTCACCCAACTCGGCGAGCAGGGCCTGGGCGACGGTGTGATCGGGGATGCGGACTCCGACCGTCTTCTTCTTCGGGTGCAGCATCCTGCGCGGCACGTCCTTCGTCGCGGGGAGGATGAAGGTGTAACTGCCGGGCGTGGAGGCCTTGATGGCGCGGAACACGTCCTTGTCGATGTGCACGAACTGGCCGAGCTGCGCGAAGTTCTGGCATACGAGCGTGAAGTGGTGCCGGTCGTCGAGCTGCCGGATGGACCGGATCCGGTCGATGCCGTCACGGCTGCCCAGCTGGCAGCCCAGCGCGAAACAGGAGTCCGTCGGATAGACGACCAGGGCACCTGAGCGGATGCTCTCGGCCACCTGGCCGATGGTGCGCTGCTGGGGATTATCGGGATGCACGTCGAAGTACTTGGCCATCTGCCGAGCTTATGCGCTCGTCCGGCCAGGCTCGCGCAGCCCGGTGTCCCGCCGGACGCCGTGTGTCCGGCGGGACGGCGGTGTGTCAGCGGAAGTTAACGTCGCTGCACAGGAAGTACGTCTGGTCCATGTGCGAGGCCTGCCAGATCGTGTACACGACGTGGCGGCCGGTCAGGCCCGACGTGCTCACGTCGATCGAATAGTTCTGGCTCGGTGCGTACTCGCCGGTCCGGGCGACCAGTTGGAGGTCGTTCCAGGTCAGTGGCTGGGTGGTCGGGTCGAAGCCCTGTCGGGTGACGTAGACCAGGAAGTAGTCCGCGCCATGACTGGCCTGGTCGTACAGCTCGATGGTGAAGTCGTCGGCGATGTCCGTCGTCTGCCAGGCGCCCACCGTGTCGAGGGAGTTGTAACGGCCGCCTTCGGCCTGGCCACCGCTGCACAGCTGCCCGTCGGGGACGTGCGCCTGGAAGTCGCCGGCGGAGCCGTTGCGGTAGAGGCCGTTCCAGTTCCACATGGCGTTCGGATTGTCCTGCCAGGCCTGCCAGCACATCGGGTCTTCCTGCGCCATGTCCGGGTTCTGGAAGTCGTCTCCCCAGCGGTCCCAGCAGCCGTAGTTGCGGGACGCGGGGTCGATGACGGAGCCGTGGGCGGCGGCGGTGCCGCTCCAGGGGATCAGGCAGAGCAGGGCCGCGGTGAGCATGCTCAGGGCGAGTGTCACCCGAGGCCGAGCCAGCTTGATGCGATCATGACAATCAGGCACGGGTCTCCTTCTTTCCGATTCTTTCCGAGATGGTGAATTCCGGTATGGGAGCGCTCCCGCATCCTCCAGATTCTTCCTCGGGCGCCATGGCCGCAACGGTCGATTGCGCCACTTCCGCGCCCACTTCCAAGCCTCTGATGGCGCGTTCGATGCATTCGACGGGACAATCAGTCCGCCCGCGTCGCTCCGGCGAGTTCGCCGCGCAGCCGTACCGTCTCGGCCGGGTCCCAGCCTTCGCGTGGTACCGAGGAGAGCAGGAGCCGGGTGTACGGGTCCTTCGGGGCGTCCAGGACACGGGCCGTCGGGCCGGTCTCGACCGTGCGGCCGCGTCGCATCACCAGCGTGTCGTCGGTGATGTGCCGTACGACGGCCAGGTCGTGGCTGACGAAGACCAGGGCCACCCCGGTCTCCCGGCGGATATCGGCGAGAAGCTGGAGGATCTGTGCCTGGATGGACACGTCCAGCGCCGCCACCGCCTCGTCCAGAACCAGCACCTGAGGATCCACGGCCAGCGCACGGGCGATGGCCAGCCGCTGACGCTGCCCGCCCGACAGCCCACGTGGCCGGGCATCGGCCTCCCGCTTGCCCAGGCCCACCTGATCGAGCAGTTCGCCGACCCGCGTCGCGGCGGCCTCACCCTCGTACCGGCCGTGCAGCCGCAATGCGCCCTGCAGGCACTGACGCGCCGTCAGGCGAGGGTCCAGGGAGACATACGGATCCTGGAAGACGATCTGGATCTCGCGGGCGCGGCGCAGACGTGCCGCCTTGCCCCCGCCGGGGCGACTCAGCCCGGGCAGCTTTCCGCCGCCGCGTTGCCCGGGTGTCCGCTCCCGCCCGTTCACAGCGATCGTTCCCGCGTCCGGCCGTACCAGGCCCACCAGCATCCGGGCCACCGTGGTCTTTCCGGAGCCGGACTCGCCGACGACGCCCAGCGAGCCGCCGGCCGCCACGGAGAACGAGACGTCGTCCACGGCCGCCGTACGGCCGCCGCCCGGGAGCGGATAGCTCTTGCACAGGCCCTGTACGACGAGTGCGGGTTCGGCCTTGGTCATGAGCTGCTCCTCGCTACGAGTTCCAGACGGCGGCAGGCTGCCGATCCGCCGTCCGCCGATCCGCTGTCGCCGCCGAACGGCACGGTCACCGGCGTCCAGCTCTCGCACTCCGCCTCGGCGCGCGGGCAGCGCGGGGCGAACGGGCAGCCGGTGAAGGTGTCGGACAGGGAGGGCGGGCGGCCGGGGATGGGGCGCAGTTCGCGCTCGTCGCCCAGCGCGGGCGAGCAGTCCAGCAGGCCGCGGGTGTAGGGATGCCGGGGGTCGGCGAACAGTCCGCGGGCGGGCTGGTGTTCCACCACGCGGCCCGCGTACATCACGTACACGCGGTCGCAGTAGGCGGCGGCGAGCGGCAGATCGTGGGTGATGAACAGCGTGCCGAGGCCGCTGCCGGCCTGTCGCCGCTCCTCCTGGATGCCGCGCAGCAGGGCCAGCACCTCCGCCTGGGTGGTCGCGTCCAGCGCGCTCGTCGCCTCGTCGGCGAGCAGGAGGCCGGGGTCGGTGGCGAGCGCGGCGGCGATCACGACCCGTTGCAGCATGCCGCCGGACAGCTCGTGCGGGCGCTGCCGCATCCGGCGCTCCGGATCGGGCAACCCCACGGCGGCCAGCAGCTCCACGGCCTTCGCCGCCGCCGCGCGCTTGGGCAGACCCCGGACCCGTACGAGCGGCTCGGTGAGGAAGTCGCCGATCCGGCGGACCGGGTTCATCGCCGAGCGGGGGTCCTGGAAGACCATGGAGACGGTACGGGACCGGTGGGCGCGCAGGCGTCCGGGTTCCATGGCGAGTACGTCCTCGCCGTCCACCCGCACGGCGCCGGAGACCGACGCCCCCTCGGGCAGCATGCCCAGCACCGCCCGCGCCGTGGTCGACTTCCCGGAGCCCGACTCGCCGACCAGGCCGACCACTTCGCCCCGGCCGACGGTCAGCGACACCTCGGCGAGCAGGGGCCGGGCGGCGGCCCCGGAGGGCAGCCGGAGGGTGAGATTCTCGATGTCCAGCAGCATGGACGGTTACCTTCCTTGGCCCAGCCGGTCCGAGACCCAGACCCCGACGATGTTGAAGGCCACCACCACGGCGGCGATGGCCGTGCCCGGTACGAGGGCCGGCAGCAGCGCTCCCTGCACCACGGCGTCCTGGCCCTCCTGCACCATCAATCCCCAGTCGATACTGGGCGATCCTGCGCCGAAGCCCAGATAGCTGAGCGTGGCCAGGCTCATCAGTCCCTCGCCGAACAGCACCACGAGGTAGCCGACGAGCGCACCGGACAGATTGGGCACGAGATGACGTACGCAGATCCGCGCCCCGCCCATTCCCTGGACCCGATAGGCGTCGATGTAGGGCTTGGACCGCTCGGACAGGGCGAGACTGCGTGTGTACCGGGCGATGGTGGGCGCGTACGCGAGCCCCATGGCGACGACCGAGGTGGTGAGGCCGTCGCCGAACACCGCGATCACCAGGACGACGAACAGCAGGCCCGGGAAGGCGTACATCACATCCGTCACCCGTGACAGCAGGGTGTCCACCCAGCCGCCGTACCAGGCGGCGACCGTGCCCATGGTGATGCCGAGCAGTGCGGCCAGCGCGAGCAGCGCCAGGGGAGCGAGCAGGCTCGACCGGGCTCCGTACAGCACTCGGGAGAGCAGGTCCTGTCCCGAGGCGTCGGTGCCCAGCAGATGCTCGGGGCTCGTCCCGGCGAGCGAGGCGGACAGGTCGACCGCGTCGGGCGCGTACGGCGCGAGCAGGGGCGCGAACACGGCCGCCACCACGACCAGGGCGAGGAAGCCGCCCGCCACCATCACCGGTACCGGCCGCCGGGCCCGCACCTTGACTGGGAGCAGTGCCCCGGCTGTCAGGGTCGTCATGCGGCCCTCCCTGCGAGCGAGACCCGGGGGTCGATCAGCGGATGGACGAGGTCGACCAGCGTCGTGACGACGACGTAGCCGATGACCATCAGCAGCAGCACCGCCTGCGTGACGGGGAAGTCGTGCGTGGTGATCGCGCTCACCAGCAGCGAGCCGACGCCGCTGAGGCCGAAGGCGGTCTCGACGACCACCGTCCCGGCGAGCATGCCCGCCATGACGAGACCGCACATGGTGACGATCGGGCCGAGCGCGTTGCGCAGCACATGCCGTACGACGATCTCACGCTCCGTCAGACCGGCGGCGCGGGCGGCCTCCACATGATCGGAGGCGTACGCCTCGGCCATCGCCTGCCGGGTCACCCGGCTGATCACCGCCAGTGCGCCGAGCGCCAGCGCGAACGCCGGGAGCGTCAGATGGTGCAGCCGGCCGGTGAATCCCTCGCCCTGGCCGGTCACCGGGAACCAGCCGAGCTGCACACCGAACAGCGAAACCAGCGCGATCGCGGCGACGAACGAGGGGATGGACGCGGCGAGTGTGGTGCCCCCGACGACGGCCGAGTCCGCCCAGCCGCGGCGCAGCGCCGCCAGCACCCCGGAGCCGACGCCCAGGACCACGAAGAACACCGTGGCGTAGGCGACGAGTTCGAGGGTGGTCGGCAGTCGTGCCCCGATCAGGTCAGCCACCTGGTCGCGGTACTGGAACGACCGGCCCAGGTCGCCCTGCGCGCTCTCCCACAGCCATCGCCCGTACTGGACGACGAGCGGCTCGTCGAGGTGGTACTCGGCGCGGACCGCAGCGAGCTTCTCAGGAGTGAGCTCCTGCCTGCTGCCGGAGAGGAGGACGGCGGGGTCGCCCGGTGCCGCGTATACGGCGGAGAAGATGACGAACGAGGCGGCGAGCAGCGTCGCGAGCAGGCCGGCGATGCGCCGCGGCAGTCCGCGCAGCATGGCTTCAGCCCTTCGTTCCGAGGTCGGCGGCCCAGGGGTAGTACAGGGAGACCATGGACGCGGGTGGGCCGGTGTACTTCTCGCCGAGCACCAGCACCGACGGCACCTGCACCAGGGGAATCCACACGGCGGCGTCGGCGAACTTCGACTGCGCCTCGATGACGAGCTTCGCCCGCTCCTTGTCGTCGATCGTCTGTTGGGCCTTCTTGACGAGGGCGTCGTAGCCGCTGTCCGAGTATCCGAGCCAGTTGTTGGCGTTGCCGGACATGGCGTTGTCGTAGAAGCCCACCGGGTCGGCCTTGGAGATGTACCAGTCGACCGCGATCAGGTCGAAGCCGTCCCGCGCCTTCGGGTCGGCGAAGAACTCGTCGTACTGACTCGGCGGCACCGTCTTCACATTCACTTCGAGGCCGATCTTCTGGGCCGCGCCGCGTACCGCGTTGGTGATGACCGTCTGGCTCTCACCGCCGTCACTGGCCACGACGATCGGCTGTGCGGGCGCTCCGGCCTCCTCGACCAGCTTCTTGGCCTCGTCGATGTCGTCGGACGACGGCGACGCCGTGTAGGCGGTCGACTTCTCCAGGTCCGTCTGCGCCTTCTGGAACGTGGCCTTCTCGTAGCCCCACGCGCCGGGCCCGACGGGCGTCGCCCAGGGCGTGGCGAGCCCGCTGAACCCGGACTTGGCGATGCCCTCACGGTCCAGCGCCAGCGACAGCGCCTTGCGCAGCCGGGTGTCCTTCAGCGTGCCGCTGTCGGTGGGGCTGAGCGACCAGGCGGTGGTGCTCTGCCCGTAGTAGGCGCGTACGCCCTTCTTCTCGGCCAGTACGGCGGCCGGGCCCGTGGCGGTCAGATACGCGCCGTCGGCGGCGCCGGTGGAGACGGCGTTGACCAGTGCGCTGCCGGTCGCCCAGCGGAAGACGACGTTCTTCGTCAGCGCGGGGCTGCTGTCGTCCCAGTAGTCCGCGTAACGCTCGATGGTGATCGAGGATCCGGAGTCCCAGCTCTTCAGCCGGTACGGCCCTGTGCAGGCGTCCGGCTGTCCAGGGGTGCCGTAGTCGTCGCCCTGCTTCTCCACCGTCTCGCGGTCCATGATGATCCCGGCGTCGCCCGCCAGGGCCTTCATGAACAGGGCAGTCGGCTCCTTGAAGGTGACGGTGACCTCGGATGCGCCGGTCTTGGTGATCTCGTCGACGTCCTCGTACTCGTCCGACTCCGACATCTCCGGCTGCGCGTGCCGCTTCAGGCTCCACACCACGTCGTCGGCCGTCATGGGGGAGCCGTCGTGGAAGGTGGCGCCGTCGCGGAGGGTGAGGACGAGCGTCCTGTCGTCGGTGTACTCGGCCTTCGCCGCGAGCTGCGGTTCGGTGGTGAGGTCGGGCTGGAGCTGGAGCAGCCGCTCGCAGACGTTGGCCAGCACGGTCCGTCCGCTGGTGTTGCCCTGCCGGTCCAGGTCCAGGGAACCGGGCTCCTGCTCCACCAGCCAGTTCACGGAGGCGGCCTCGCCGGACGCCTTGGCGGTGGTGTTGGTGAGCTTGAGCTCGGCGGCGTCGGCGGTCGCGCCGCCCGACCCGGTGGAGGCCCCGGAGCACCCCGCGGTGAACAGCAGTGCTCCCGCGAGGCCGGCTGCGGTGGTACAGAGCTTGGTTCTCATAGCAGGCTCTTCCTGGTGGTTCGAGGGGTGAGGGGGCGTCGGCGCGGGGGGTGGCGGGACGTTCGACGGCTGCGACTGATGGTGCGTCAGTTCGGGGCGTGCGGGCCGTCGTAGAGGTTCCAGGGCAGGTGCTGGTACTCGTGGTCGCAGGGGGTGCCCGGGGTCACGTAGTAGTCACCGGTGGTCAGGTCCACGCAGGAGGACAGCAGCGTCGTCCACCGCTTGACCCCCGCCTGCCGCGGATCGGGGTGGGTGCACAGGCCCTCGGGGTGACCGAGGTGGTCGGACATGGCCTGGCGGATCAGCTTGCGGGAGTCGTCAGGGGCGGTGGCCGTACGCAGTTGGCGCAGTCCGGCCTCGGCGCGGGGGACGCGGATCAGTGAATCGGAGGACGCCGGGCGGTAGTTGGCGGCGAGCTGGACGGGCACGCCGGCCTGGTAGTGGTTGCCGTGCACGAGCAGGCCGTCGGTCGGATACAGCCAGCCGTGCGCGCCGGGGGTGGTCTCCAGATCTACGGCGAAGCCTTCGCGGCAGGTCAGCAGGGCGTTGCTGGCGATATGGCCGCGGGTGCGGCACAGCACCTCGACCGCCTCGCTGATCGACTCGCTGTCCAGTACGCGGCGGCGGATCACGGTCTGGGGCAGGCCCACTGCGTCGTCGAAACGGCCGCCGAGACCGTTGGCGTTGAGGGCGATGCCCGCGGAGTTGGCGCCCTGGCGGCCGATCTGGCCCGCCTCGACCTGCATGATCACCGTGGGCCGAGAAGGCTGGACGATCCGCAGCATCACGAGGGTGTCCGCGGTGCCCGCCCGCCAGTCCCAGTTCTGACCGCAGTACACGTGCCCGTCGCCGCTGGCCTCGCCCATGACGGCGAACGAGGTGCAGCCGTCGGTGGTCCCCTTCTCCTCCACGGTCTCCTCTGTGGAGTCCTCCCGGCCGCGCATCCCGGCGAAGGTCTCGTCGTAGAGGATCTCGCCCCGTGCGTTCAGCGCGAGCACGTCCAGGAGGCCGACCCCGGCCCCCTCGGCGATCCCGCTCATCTCCTCGACGAGATCGGGGGCGTACGCGCGCACCGGCTCCAGCCAGCGCTCGGCCCGCGCGGTGACCTGCTCCCAGGTGAGACCCGAGGACTGGCCGAAGGCTTCCTGGTAGTAGGCGAGCGCGGCGCCGAGTCTGCCGCGCACGGCTTCGCCGTACTGACGGCCGCGCTCGACGGGCGTACCGGAGATCTCGACGATCGGGATGGCGCTGGCTGTCATGCCTCTCCTGTGCTCTGCGACGCATGTGATCCAAGGCCCGGACCCGCAGCGGCCTGTAATGTGCGTTTCAGGATCCGGAGCTTCTGGAATGATGGCACCAGGTTAGTAATGGACGCTACGAGGAAGTCAATAGCTGTAATGAGCGAAACAGAAGACGTAACCGGAGCGACACGACTCCACGCCACGATTCGCGACCTGTGGGGGGAGTTGTCCGCCTCGGAGCGCGTGGTGGCCCAGTACCTGGCGAACACTCCGCCGGAGCACCTGCTCTTCGCCAGCGCGCAGGAGCTGGGCACGGCGAGCGGAACCAGCAACGCCACCGTCGTACGCGCCCTGCAGCGCCTCGGCTACACCGGACTGCCCGCGCTCAAGCGGGAACTCGCCGCCGACTTCACCTCCGCGACCGCCCCCGAGGAGCGGCTCAAGCAGCGCATCGCCCATGTCGGCCACGACCTGGAGCAGATCAAGGACCGCGTCTTCGACGAGGCAGCGGAGCGTCTCGAACAGTGCCGCCGGCTGCTGGAGACGGACGTGCTCAAGCAGGCGGTCCAGATCCTGGCCGACGCGCGCGAAGTGGTCGCGTACGGCGTCGGCGCTTCCGAACTCGCCGCCCGGCACCTGGTGTTGAAGCTGCGCCGGGCCGGCCGCCGGGCCCGCTTCGTCGGCGCCACCGGCTTCACCATGGCCGACGAACTGCTGGACCTCGGCCGCGGCGACGCCGTGGTGATCCTCCAACCCGGAAGGCTGCTACGGGAGTTCACCGTCCTCACCGAGCGGGCGCGGGCCGTCGGCGCGAGCGTCCTGCTCGTCACCGACGAACCCACCAGCCCCCTCGCCGACCGCGCCGACGTGGTGATCAGTGCCCCGCACACGCCCACCGGCATCACCGCCGAGTCCCTGGCGGGGACTGTCGTGATGGACACCCTCGTACTGGCCCTCGCCTCACTGGACGAGCACCGCGCCGTTGAGACCTCCCACCAACTCACCGTTCTGCGCGGCCAGTTGCTGGATCCCACCGAGCCACGGCCCCGCAAGAGCTGAAGCCCACCCCGCACCCGAACGCACGCGAACCGGAACCGCCCATGCACCAACAACCGCCGCCCCACTGGCCGGGCGGGGCACGCTGTGCCGTCATGCTCAGCTTCGACCTGGACGGCCCCACCCTGTGGCTCGACCGCGCCACCGGGCAGTGGGACGACGCGCGGGGCTTCTCCATCGGCGCGTACGGCCCCTGGCGGGGCACCCCGCGCCTGCTGGACCTGCTGGAGGACCGCTCACTGCCCGCCACCTTCTTCGTGCCGGGCAAGATCGTCGAACAATGGCCCGCCGTGGTGAAGGACATCGCCGCGTCCGGCCAGGAGATCGGCCATCACGGCTGGATGCACGAGACCTTCTTCGACCACTCCCGCGCGGCACAGCGCGACATCATCGAGCGGAGCCAGGACCTGCTGGAACGTACCACCGGAGTACGCGCGGTGGGCTTCCGCAGCCCGAGCGGCGACATCGCCGCCGACACCCCCACCCTCCTCGCGGAGCTGGGCTTCTCCTACTCCAGTTCCATGCGCGGCGACGACCGGCCCTACCGCTGGCAGATCGACGGCCACGCCCTGGACCTGATCGAGATCCCGGCGCACTGGGAGCTGGACGACTACCAGCAGTTCGTCTACAACGAGTCCCCGCCGGAGCCGCGCGGCCTGGACCGGATCGCGTCCACGCTCGCCACCTTCGACAACTGGCGCCGCGAGTTCGACGGTTACCACCGATGGGGCCTGTGCTACGTCCTCATGCTGCACCCGCAGGTCATCGGCAAACCCCAGCGGGTACGCGCCCTGGAGCGACTGCTGGACCACATGAGCCGAGCTGGTGACGTCTGGTTCGCCACGGGTGCCGAGATCGCCGACTGGTGGCGGTCGTACGGCGAGACCGCTTCGGGGAGGGCGATATGAGCATCTCTGATACGGCCATGCCTCCGCCCGGCGGTGACAGCGGCATCCGGCGGCGCAGGCAGCCGCGCCCGCAGTGGCCGGGAGGTGCCAGGTGCGCGGTGGTGCTCACCTTCAACCTGGACGCCGAAATGTTCTGGCTCAGGCAGCATCCCTCCGCCCGGCACCGGCCCAAGACCCTCTCGCTGGGGACGTACGCCACAACCCGCGGCGTCCCGCGCCTCCTGGACCTTCTGGACGCGTACGGGCTCCCAGCCACCTGGTTCGTTCCCGAGCATACCGGGCTGCGCCACGCCGACGCGGTCCGCCAAGTCGCCGCCGCGGGACACGAGATCGCCGCGGCCGCGCCCCCCGTCCCCGGCGGAACGCCCACCCCGGACATCCGGGAGACCTGGTCCCGCACTGCCGACCTGCTGACGACCGTGACCGGCGCCCGGCCGACCGGACTGCGCGCCGCCCCGGGCCCCATGGGCGACGGGCACACCGTGCTCCTCGACGAACTGGGCTTCGGCTGGTCCTCATCCACGCACGGCGACGACCGCCCCCACCTGCTGTGGTCCGCCGGACGGCCCACGCCCGTCGTGGAGTTGCCCTGGCAGTGGGAGTACGCCGACCACCCCTACTTCCTCTTCAACGGCGCCCCGGTCGCCTTCCCTCCCGCCGAGTCCCGCATCGCCGCCTACCAGGACGTCCTGAACGACTGGAAGGACTCCTTCGACGCCTACCGCGACTACGGCCTGTGCTGGGTCCTGGCCCTCGACCCGCAGTCCATCGGCAAGCCGGGACGGGTACTGATGCTCGAGGAACTGCTGGACCACGTCCGCGCACAGGGGGACGTCTGGTTCGCGACCGGCCGGCATGTGGCGGAGCACTGGCGTCGGGCGGCCGATCCGGGGACGGGATCGGAGGGCCACCCCGAGAGGGTGAGAGCTGCTTGGAATGAGGGAGTTTGACGACCAGGACCCCAATTGGTTGTCGCGTCGATTCCCTCGGGCCGGCCGGCCCGCCCCGTGACGGGCGCCGCGGGGTACCGCCTGCCGACGGCCGAGTGCCATCAGCTCAGGGCGCCGTCAGCCTCGCCGCCCTTCTCCCGGCCCTGGGCGCCCTCCTCCACCGGAGGCATGAAGGCACGCAGCCACCGCTCCGTCTGGGTGACGTGGGCCTCGGCCGCGCCCGCGGCGGAGCCAGGGTCGCGGTCGGCGATCGCGGTGGCCAGTACGCGGTGGTCCGCGTCGCTCTTGCGCCGCAGCTCGGGGCCCTCGGGGAGGGTGAAGACCTGGTACTTGCGGGAGCGGGCGCGGAAGACCGCGAGCAGGGAGGCGAGGGTGGGGTTTTCGGCGGCCCTGGCGATCTCCGCGTGGAAGCGGTGGTCGAGCTCGGAGGCCTCGGCGGGGTCGTCGGTGGCCTCCATGGCCTCGATGAGCGAGAAGAGCGTCCGCACGGTCTCGGGGGTTCGGCGCGCGGCGGCCTTGGCCGCGACATGAGCCTCCAGGACCCGCCGGATCTCGTACACCTCCAACAGGCCGGGCAGTGGCAGGAGTTCGAGGGTCAGCGAGAGGCTGCCGATGATGTCCTCCGGCCTGAGCTGGGAGACGTAGGTACCCGAGCCGTGCCGCGGCTCGACCACTCCCAGGGCCGCGAGCATCCGCACGGCCTCACGCAACGATCCCCGCGAGACGCCGAGCTCCTCGCCGAGCTCGGCCTCGGGCGGAATGCGCTCGCCCGCACCGAGACGTCCCGTCGCGATCATGTGTCGTAGGCCGTGGAACGCCTTGTCGACTGCGGACATTCGACTCCTCCCTGACGGACCGGCGGCATCACCGAAGCCCTCGTGCACTGTACCGAGTCATCCCGAGTCATCAGATGTCTTGTATGTATCGGCCAGGATTCATCTGATGACTTTCCCTTGCATGAGCCTTGCAGGCGCGAAAATGCCATGCCAGGATGCCGAGTCATCATACGTCTCTGGAAAAAATTCAGGCACTGTCTGATGTCTCGGGCACTCAGGCCGGGCAGATATGGAGTGATGTGAGCGAGACCGAGGTCACCACCGCCCCGCGCCCCCTCCTGCTGGCCGACGGACGGCCCGCCGCCCGGGCGTGGTCGCTGGACCCCGCGATGAAGCACCTGAACCACGGCTCGTTCGGGGCGGTCCCCTCGGTGGCGCAGGAGCGGCAGAACCAGCTGCGTGCGGAAATGGATCGCTCCCCAGTGGTGTGGTTCCCGGCGCTGCCGCAGCGGATCGCCGCCACCCGGGTCGAACTCGCCGCCTTCCTGCGGGTCGCCCCCGACGACCTCGCCCTGGTGCCGAACGCGAGTGCCGGTGCCAGCGTCGTGTTCGCCGGCCTCTCTCGCCGCCGCGGTGGCGAGATCGTCGTCACCGATCACGGCTACGGGGCTGTGACCATGGGCGCCGAAAGGTTGGCACGCCGCTGGGGCGGCCGGGTCCGCACCGCCCGGGTGCCGCTGGACGCGGATGAGGAGCAGGCGTACGAGGCCGTGGCCGCCGAGATCGGCGAGGCCACAGATCTCATCGTCCTCGACCACATCACCTCGGCGACCGCACGCCGGATGCCGGTGGAGCGGATCGGCGCGGAGGCCCGGCGGCGCGACATCCCGCTGCTCGTCGACGGCGCCCACGCCCCCGGTCTGATCGCCGCCCCCCTCGACGGTGTGACGTGCGACTTCTGGGCCGGAAACCTGCACAAGTGGGGCTGCGCACCGCGCGGCACCGCCGCGCTGGTCGCCCGCGGCCCGCGGCGCGAGCAGCTCTACCCCCTGATCGACTCGTGGGGCGCCGCCGATCCGTATCCCGACCGCTTCGACCAGCAGGGCACGGTGGACCTCACCAGCTATCTGGCGGCGCCGACGGCGCTGGACCTCATCGAGCGCACCTGGGGCTGGGGGACCGCCCGCCAGTACATGGACGACCTGGTCGGCTACGCCGAGCGCGTCGTCGGCGCGGCCTTCGCCGAGCTCACCGGCGAACCCAGCGCCGTCGACGTGGGCATGCCGGTGCCCGGAATGCGTCTGGTACGGCTGCCGGCGGGACTGGGCGCCAGCCGCGTCGAGGCCGACGCGCTGCGCGACCGGGCCGCCCGGGAACTGGGCGTGGAGACGGCCTTCACCAGCTTCGGCGGCACGGGTTATCTGCGGCTGTCCGCGCACATCTACAACACCGCCGCCGACTACGAGTACTTCGCCGAGGACTGCGTCCCCGTCCTCGGCGAGTGGGCCCGCGCGGCCCGCGAACAGCCCGGAGCGTCGTAGGCGGCGCGACCCCTCCAACCCCCGTCCCGACGCCGCTGCCAGCGCGGCCGTATCCAAGGAAGAGGTCGGCACGATGAGAAGAAGGACGGCAGCTCTTGCCCTCGGCACAGCCGCCACGATGGTACTGACCGGCTGCTCCGCCATGAGCGGCGGTGGTGGTGGCGGAACGGTCACCCTCAACATGGTCGAGAGCCTGACGAACCCCGCCCGCACGGATCTGCTGAAGGACCTCATAGCGGACTTCGAACAGCAGAACCCCAAGATCAAGGTCAATCTGGTCTCGCCGCCCACCGAGCAGGCCGACCAGAAGATCCAGCAGATGCTCCAGTCCGGCAGTGGCGTGGACACCCTCGAGGTGCGGGACACCACCGTGGGCCCGTGGTCGAACAACGGCTGGCTCTACGACATGAAGAAGGACCTCACCGGCTGGAAGGGCTGGGAGGCCATGACGGAGAACGCCGTCAAGGCCTCCCAGGACGCCGACGGCGAGACCTACTTCGTCCCGTACGGCTTCTACGGCCTGAGCGTCTTCTACCGCACCGACCTGATCAAGGAGGCCGGCTTCAGCGCGCCGCCGGCCACCTGGGACGAGCTGCTGAAGCAGGCCTCCGCCATCCACGACCCGGGGAAGCGCCGCTACGGGTACGCCTTCCGCGGCGGGGCCAACGCCAACGGCAACGCCACCGCCGTCATCGAGGCGTACGTCGCCGACGAGATCGACCCCGCCAACGGCTTCAAGCTGAAGGACGGCAGCACGATCTTCTCCGTGCCCGAAGCCCTCGACGCCATGGAGACCTACCTCAAGCTCTTCAAGCAGGCGTCCCCGAAGTCGTCCGTGTCCTGGGGCTATCCGGAGATGGTCGAGGGCTTCTCCAACGGCTCCACGGCCTTCCTGCTCCAGGATCCCGAAGTGATCGCCACCGTCTCGGAGTCCAAGGCGATCGCGAAGGACCAGTGGGACACCGCCCCGCTGGTGGCAGGCCCCAGCGGCAAGACCGTCCAGCCGCTGGCCACCGCCGGATGGGGCGTCGCGGACGGCAGCAAGAACAAGGCCGAGGCCGTCAAGCTGGTCGAGTTCCTCTCCGAGGGCGAGGCGTCGACGACCTTCACCAAGAAGAACAGCCTGGTGCCGATCCTCAAGTCGGCCACCGAGGACCCGTTCTACAAGACCGGCCCCTGGTCCAGTTACGTCACCATGACGGAGCAGCCGGAGAAGTACCTCAACGTCAGCCAGCCGCGCGGCGTCGCCTGGTGGACCGAGTGGCAGCAGAAGGCCGACGCCGACGTGCAGAAGATGGTGCTCGGCAAGCTGACGCCCAAGGCGCTGCTGGCCGGCTGGGACGCGTACTGGACCGAGAAGTGGCAGCAGGAGGGCTAGGCAAAATGCCGTCCGCGTCCGAAACGACGAGTTCGAGTACAAGTGCGACGGAAACGATGAAAACGGCGTCGGCGGGCTCCTCCCGGAACCGGAAGGGGGGAGACCCGCCCGCCCGAGGCGCCGAACGGGGCCGCCGCAAGCCGGAGTTCACCTCTCGGCGCGGGCTGCTCATCGCCGCCTTCATGGCCCCGGCCGCGATCTTCGTGGCGGTCTTCACGTACTACCCGATGATCGCCGGCAGCCAGATGGCCTTCCGCAACTGGAATCTGACGGACCTGAGCGACACCTCCTGGGTGGGCCTGAAGAACTTCCGTGACGTCTTCGCCGACCCCGCCTGGGGCACCGTCCTCACCAACACCGCCGTCTGGGTGTTCGGTTCGATCGTGCCCCAGTTGGTGATCGGCTTCGCCCTCGCCCTGTGGCTGCGCCGGAAGTTCCGCTTCCGCGGCCTCTACCAGGCGCTGGTCTTCTTCCCCTGGGCGATCTCCGGATTCCTCATCGGCATCCTGTTCCGCTGGCTGTTCAACAGCGAGTTCGGCGTCGTCAACGACGTGCTGCAGAAGGCCGGGCTGATCGACGAGCCGGTCGCCTGGCTGGCCGACCCGAAGACCGCGATGTTCGCCGTCGTGGTCGCCAACGTCTGGTACGGGGTCACCTTCTTCACGATCATGATCCTGGCCGCCCTGCAGTCCGTCCCCGAGGAGCTGTACGAGGCGGCGGCGCTCGACGGGGCCGGCAAGGTTCGCACGCTGTTCCAGATCACCATTCCGTACATCCGGGTCACGCTCGCGCTGACCGTGCTGCTGCGCGTTATCTGGATCTTCAACTTCCCCGACCTGATCTTCGGGATGACCGGCGGCGGGCCGAACAACGAGACGCACATCGTGACCACCTGGATGATCAAGATCACCCAGCAGGGCGACTACGGCAGGGCCTCCGCGCTCGGCCTCATTGTGGTCGCCACGCTGCTGGTGTTCGCAGTCTTCTTCCTTCTGGCCACGCGCGAGAAGCGAGAGGTGAAGCCGTGATCGGCAAGGAGTCCACGGCCGGCCGGGCCACCAAGTTCACCTTCCTGGGGCTGTGGCTGGTCTTCACCGTCTTCCCGCTCTACTGGATCACCATCACGTCGCTGAAGGCACCCGGCGACATCTTCAGTTTCCCGATCGCCTACTGGCCCGAGCGCTTCTCGCTCGAGAACTACAGCGGGCTGTTCGGCAAGGCCGACTTCGGCGTCTACCTCACCAACAGCCTCATCGTCGCGACCGTCGCGGGCGCGGTCGCCACGGCGATCTCGATGCTGTCGGCGTACGTACTGGCCCGCTTCGAGTTCCGTACCAAGTCCGCGCTGCTGATGGCCGCCCTGGTCACCCAGATGATCCCGACCTTCATCGCGCTGGGACCGCTGTACCTGCTGATGACCGACCTCAAGCTGGTCGACAACCGGCTCGGGCTGATCCTCGTCTACATCGCCGTCTGCATCCCGTTCTGCACGGTGATGCTCCGCGGCTTCTTCGAGAACATCCCCGACGCGCTGGAGGAGGCCGCCATGATCGACGGCCTGTCCCGGTTCGGGGCGCTGTTCCGGGTGCTGCTGCCGGTGATGCGTCCCGGGATCGTGGCGGCGTTCATCTTCAACTTCGTCAACTGCTGGAACGAACTCTTCCTGTCCGTGACGCTGATGAACAGCGACACGAACAAGACCGTCCCCACGGCCCTGAACGGATTCATCTCCAGCTTCAACATCGACTGGGGCTCCATGTCCGCCGCGGCGGTCCTCACCATCCTGCCCACGATGCTGCTGTTCGCCTTCGCCAGCCGTCACATCGTCCAAGGCCTCACGTCCGGCGCGGTGAAGGGCTGAGAGAGGCGGCAAGTCATGTCCGTGATCGATGTTCCCCTGCCCGATGCCGTCCACGTGATCATCGCGGCGGACGGGGACCCGCGCTCCGCCACACCGGCGGGGGCGGGCCGCCGGACGGGGCGCGGCGCGGAAGTGACGACGTGTCACCAGCCGGACTAAGGGCTGGAGTTGACTCTCGCCGCCCCCGGCCCGCACTGCTGTGTGCCGCCGTGTGCCCCGACCTGCTGCTGCCCGAGCAGCCGGTGGTCGGCTGCAACAACTGGTACTACGCCTAATCAGGGGAGGATCAGAGACATCCGCCCCGATCGACTCCGCGGCCCTACCAGCCAGGGGCGGAGCCCGGCGTTCAGGTCGCCGCGGGTGCCTCGTCCCGGACGAGGCCGGCGACGTGGTCGGTGATCGTGTCGAGAATGTCCGCCCAGGCCGCGTCATCGCCGAGGACGAGGAAGTTCAGAGTCAGGCCGTCGGTCATGGCGGCCAGATAGCGGGCCAACACGGGGACGGGTACGCGGAGTTCGAAGTTCATGCTGTGCCGGAGCTGTTCGATGAGTTCGGCGTAGGTGTCGGAGTACAGCTCGTACTGCCGTCGTGCCAGATGCTCGAACCCGGGTTGGCGCAGGGCGTACTGAGTCAGTTCATACGTGAGCATGTGCTCGCCCGGATTGGCGGACACATGGTCCCAGTAGGCCTGGAAGCCGGCCCCGATGGTCTCCCGCAGGGTGGCCTTCGGCCGGATCGCTTCCTTCACCACCGTGACGTAATGACCGGTGATCGTCTCGATGACGGACTCGATCAAGGCCTGCTTGGAGTCGAAGCAGTAGTGGAAGACGCTCAGTGACACGCCCGCCTCGGCGGCGATGGACCGGGTCGTCGTCCGGGGGACGCCGTCTCGGGTCATCGCACGGATCGCCGCCTCGGTGAGCTGTCGGCGCCGCTCGGCCGACGGCATCCGTGCCATGTGGATTCCCTTTGCTCTCGTGTCTCGGCTCTTGTGTTCCG
>NZ_BMPQ01000004.1:442794-478025 GCF_014647675.1 Streptomyces flaveus
TGGACACCGACTCGGTGCCGTCACTTGCTGTAGACGCCGACCTCGCGGAGGGAGTATCCCCATTCGGTGCCCCGCTCGAGCCCCTGGACGCGCACATAGCGGGCCGGCACGCCGGTGAACCGGGCCGTGTCCAGGCCGCCGTCGCCGGTGGTGGTGGACCATACGGACTGCCAGTTCGTGCCGTCGGCGGAGAGCTGGATGCGGTACGCCTTCCCGTAGGCACGCTCCCAGTCGAGAGTGACGCGCTTGACGAGGCTCGCGGACCCGAGGTCGAGCCGGAGCCACTGGTCGCCGCTCCAGTCGCTCGCCCAGCGGGTGTCCGGCTTGCCGTCCACGGCCCTGGAGGGCGCGTAACTCGTGAACGGGTTCGACTCCGAGGAACTGGCCGAGGCGGTCGAGCCCGAGGCGAGGTTGACCCCGGCCTTGTGGTCCTCGGACGCTCCCCAGGTGCCGAGATAGGACTCGGCGCCCCGCAGGAGGTCGTTCACGACGTCCTGGCCGCCGACCCGCCGAATGTCCTCGATCCAGTCCGGGATCATGCCGGCGTGGGCGGCGCCGTCGGTGTTGTAGTCCCAGGTGCGTTCGCCGGTGGTCTGTCTGGCGATGACGGAGCCGCCGTCGACGCTCTTGAAGGGGTACGTGACCGGGTTCGAGGTGCCCGCGCCGCGCGGGGCGGGGTGCTCTCCGATGCCGTTGAAGTCGGTGCCGTAGCCGTAGCCCACGCCGTACTTCTCACGCAGAGCGTCCGTGCGCTTGGCCTCCGCGCTGAACTCCTCGGAGCCGTGCATGTACTGGGCGACGAAGCCGCCAAGGGAGTAGACCCGCTCGGTCCAGTTGAGGTCCATCCAGCTGTGCGAGGACAGGACACCCGGGTACTGCTCGGCCTCGAAGATGTCGAGCACCCGGCCGGTGGCCTTGACGCTCATGTGGTCGATCTCGAGCATCATCTTGCGTTTCATCATGCCGCGCACGGCGTACTCGCCGAGGCCGGTGAGACCGCGGACGTTGCACTGTGCGTCCTCGTCGTACTCCGGGACCTCGGTGCCCGCCGGCAGGTCCTCCTCGGCCTCGGACGACGCCTCGCCGATCGGGTTGTCCTTCTGCGGGCCGGTGCACTTCTCCGTCTTCCAGAAGGTGCCCGTCGACAGGAACTGGCCGACGTTGATGGCCGTACCGAGCCCGTGCTCGTCGAAGCGGACCCCGCACAGCGCGTTGTCGAACTTGTGGCACAGGAACATGCTGCGCACGCCCAGGTCGTACAGCTCGTCGAGGCCCTTGTCGATGTCCTCCTTGTCGCACTGCGCGATGTCGAGGACCTGCTTGCAGCCGAACGGCTCGGAGGTCTCGACCCCGAGAATGACGGCCAGTTTGCCCTGCTCGATGACCTCGCGGGCCTGCGCGCTGTCGGTGACGATCCGGAACCAGCCCTTGCCGGTGCCGCCGTACATCTTGTCGATGTGGTCCTGCATGTCGTACGTCAGCTTCGCCTGGAGCCGGATCGAGGTCATCTCGTCGCAACTGCGGTCCTTGAAGGGGTAGACCGAGCAGATCATGCCGTTGGTGACGAGGTCGTTGACGAGGACCCGCTGACCGCCGCGCCAGGCGCGCTCGATCCAGGCGTAGTAGTTCGCCTGATGGGTCATCGAGTCGTACGCCGGCCAGTCCTTGAACGTCGGCCAGCCGACCGGGTCGTGCTTGCCGTCACCGCCGTGGGTGATGTAGTCGAAGATCGCGAGCGTGCCGTCGGGGTAGTGCTCGGGACAGTCCTTGAGCGCGTCGGCGATCCCTTTCTCGGAGAAGGTCTTGCCGCAGATGAGCCGGCCGCCGAACGCTTCGTTGGACATCAGGTGGTTGTGCGCGTCGACGAGGCCCCGTACCTCCCCCTGGGAGTCGGTTCCCTTGAAGGGCTCGCCCGTGACATTGATCTGGGAGTCCGGCGCGGGCCGCGCGACCGGGTTCCACCAGTCCGTCTCGGCCGCGGAACTGGACGTGGGGCCGAGCGTCATGGTCATCACGATGAAGAGCAGCGAGAGAATCGTGATGGGGGTACGCCTGCGGTGTTGCTGTCGAGTCATGGTCATCACTCACGTCTCCGGTCGGCGGATGGCGCCGTCGATGAGCCAGACAGACGGTCATGGGCGCGACGAGGTCACACGCATGGTTGTCATGACTCGCACAAGCGGGTGTCATGAGAATCGCGACTGTGGTCAACGGAGTCAAGAGTCCGGGACAGATGACCTGATGGCTTGTCGGTCGTGCCGAGCCTCCGGGTGCTGTTGCGTGACCGTCGAAGGATGCTGAACGGGCAGCCCCGGATGTCGCGTTCGAGGGCCTGGACGGAGCGGTGGACGTCCCGCCGGAGCTTCTTGGCGGTCAGCTCGGCGAACCACCGCTCCACCAGGTTCAGCCAGGACGATCCCGTCGGAGTGAAGTGCAGGTGGGAACGGGGGTGCGCCAGCCCAGGTCACTAGGGAGCTTCTCCCCCCGTCCCCAGGCCCGGAGGTCGGCCGAGCGCGCCCTGGGACGGAAGGCTGGTGGGCCGGGTGCGTAGTACCTCTTCGACGGAGGAGAGGGCGAAGCGGACCGCGCCGGTGATCACGGCCTCGTCGCCCAGGGCGGACAGCCGCCACTGCGGCAGGTCGACGAGGAGGCTGCGGGCTTCATCCTCGGCGGCGTTCAGGAGGAGTTCCGCCGCCGGAAGCAGGCCGGGGACAGGGAAGAGGCTGGTGCCGAGCACGACCAGCGCCGGGTCGAGCGCCAGCAGCACGGGGGCGATCCCGGCGGCCAGCCTCCGCCCGTACGACGTGATGGCCGCGACTGCTTCGGGGTCCCCTGAGGCGGCGCCATGGACGATGTCGGTACCGGTGCGACGTGCAGGGTCCGCGGGATCCGGGGCGACGGCGTCCGGGACCAGGGGTTCGAGGCCGGGCTGCGAGGAGGGGCTGCCGGGGAAGTGGATGAAGCCGATCTCGCCGGCCGCACCGCGGTGTCCGCGCAGCAGGCGCCCACCGGTGATGACACCGGCGCCGAGGCGTTCGCCGAGCAGGACGAAGACCATCTCGTCGGCTGCGCCGCCGACCCCGCGCCACTGCTCGCCGAGCGCGGCGAGGTTGGCGTCGTTCTCCACGGCGACCGGGCAGCCGAAGGCGTCGCGGAGGGTGGTGACGATGTCCGCCTCGGTCCAGCCCTTGAGGTTGTCGGCCTGCCGGATACGGGTGTTGCTCCGGTCCACCAGGCCGGGGGTGCCCACCGTCGCGGCCCACACCCGCCGGGTGTCGGCTCCGGAGCGGTCGATCGCGTGCTGCACCACCCCGGTCACGGCGCGGGCGCGGGCCCGGCCGCCCAAGTCGGCGCGTACCGCCTTGCGTTCGACGGCCACCGGCCGGCCGTCGAGGTCGGCCAGGCAGGCGCTCACCGAGCGGGCCCGTACATCCACGCCGATGACGAAGCCCGCATGCGGGCAGAAGCGGAACCGGCGGGCCGGGCGGCCGGGCGAACGCTGGCCACGGGCGGAGACGGCCGGGGCGACCTCGATGAGGCCGCAGTCCATGAGTTCCTCGACGATCGCCTCAACGGTGGGGCGGGAGAGCTTGGTTGCCTCGGCCAGGGTGGAGAGCCGGGGGTGCGGGTCGGTCGAGCGTACGGCGGCGAGGATGGCCGCGGCGTTCGTGGCACGCAGGTCCGCGACGCCCACCACCGCGGGCAGTTCGCGCCCGGGGGAGTGCGGCTCCGGCAGCCCGCCGAGCGGCCACAGCGCCCGCGGGGCGGGGGCCGTGGACGGGGAGCGGTCCCTGGACGTGGCCAATGATCAACCTCCTGTGGAGCGGCCCGGCGGGGACCGGTACGGACCGCCCTGACGATAACAATCCAGCCATGAGTCCTTGACGCATGCCAGGCTCGCTCTGATTATAAAACGCAACTGCGTTATCGAACCAGTCGAGCTCACCAATCGAGCTCATAGAGCTGTCGAAACCCCGGCGCTCGCGGGACCCACCGCGATCCCGGCCCGTCCACGGCGTCTTCCCACCCTCCTCGCGCCGCCTCCGCCGCGCCGCGCACCATCGCGGCCTCATGCACCACGTCTCCACCGCCGCTCGGCCTTGCCGTCGGCTCTCCCTGTCCCGTCACGCCCAGGAGACCCCATGAGCCCCAGCCCGTCGTCCCTGTCCAGACGTACGTTCCTCACGGCCACCGGCGCCGTCGGCGCCGCGGCGCTCACCGCGTGCAGCGATCTGACCCCTGGCGCATCGTCGTCGGAGAAGAGCAGTTCCGGCCCCGTCTCCACGGCGATACCGGCCGACGAGAAGATCACGCTGGTGGTCGCCGACGCCGACGACACCACCATGACCCCGGGTCTCATCGCGGCCTTCCGCAAGAAGCACCCGAACATCACCGTCAAGCGCAACTACACCGGCTGGGACGACTACCTCAAGAGCATCAACACCACCATGTCGGCCGACAGCGCCCCGGACATCGCCCAGTTCACCTCCGGCATGCAGAACCTCGTCCCGGGACGGCTGCTGCTCAAGGTCGGCGAGTACGGCAAGGCGTACGGCTGGGCGGAGAAGTTCCCCGGCCTGGACCAGATCACCCTCACCCCGGACGGCAAGACCGTCGGCACCGGCGACCTGTACGGGGTGGGTGCGGGCCTCTCGTTCGAAGGCGTCTACTACAACAAGGCCAAGGCGCAGAAGCTGGGCCTGACCGTCCCTCCGGCCACCCTGGACGAGCTGGAGGCCCTCTTCGTCAAGGCCAAGGCGGCCGGTGAGACCGCACTGGTCGCCGGCAACCTCGACGGCGGCCTCAACCACCCCTTCAACGTGCTGCTCTCGGCCTATCTGACGCCGAAGGACCGCGAGGCGTGGGCCTATGGCCACCAGAGCGCCACCATCGTGCTGCCGGAGGCCGAGAAGGCGGCCGAGACGCTCAAGCGGTGGGTGGACGAGGGGTATGTAACCCCCAAGGTCAACGGCGTCAGCGACAACGACGCCACCGCCGCGTTCGCCAAGGGCGAGGGCGTCTTCCGGATCAGCGGCAACTGGGCCGCGGCGGCGGTGGCCGAGGGGCTGGGGGAGGGGGCCGGCTACTTCAACATGCCGCCCGTCACCTCCGGTGGGAAGGTACGCACCACCGGCGCCGGCGTGTACTACTGCGTCTCCAGCAAGTCGAAGAACGCTGCCGCGGTCGCCGCGTTCCTCGACTTCACCGCCGGCGCGGAGGCCGCCGCCATCACCGCCAAGGCGGGCTTCATGGCTCCCGACGCCGGAGCCATGCCGAGCCAGAGCGGGCTGCTGGGCGATGTCCAGCAGGGTTGGCAGACGGTCGTCAAGGACGCCGGTCTGCAGCCGTTCATCCAGAACTCCTCCAGCCCGACGATGGGCGACACCCTCACCACCCAGCTGCAGCTGCTCGCCGGAGACAAGGTCACCGCCGAGAAGTTCCTGGCCGGTCTCCAGACGGACTTCGAGAACTACCACAAATGACCACTGCCGACCGACTGACCGGCCCCGCCCCCGCTCCCGGAGCCCAGAGCCCGGCGGAGCGCGCGGCGGGCAGCACCGTGCGCAAGCGCCCCCGCCCGGCGCGGTCCGGCCGCCGCCGACGCCGGGCCGTGGCGTTGCTGTACCTGCTGCCGGCTCTGCTGCCCTACACGCTCTTCGCCGTACTGCCGCTGCTGCACACCGCTTACCTCTCACTGTTCGACTGGGACGGGGTGACCCTCCCGTCCTTCGTCGGCCTCGACAACTACGGCCGTATCGTCACCGACCCGCAACTGCGTGCCGCCGCCTGGCATGCCGGTGCGCTGATCCTGTTCTTCTCCGTCCTGCCCATCTGCCTGGGGCTGGTCTCGGCGGCGATCGTGTCCCGGCGTGCCGGGCGCCGGGGCACCACCCTGGTCCGCACGGTGCTGTTCCTGCCCCAGGTCATCCCACTGGTAGCGGTCGGCATCCTCTGGCGCTGGGTGTACGCCGAGGACGGCACCCTCAACCAGGCGCTGAGGGCGATCGGCCTGGGCGGCCTCACCGACGCCTGGCTGGGCAGCTTCACCTGGGCGCTGCCGGCCGTCGGACTGATCGGCAGCTGGGTCGTCTCCGGCCTGTGCATGGTGCTGTTCCTGTCCGGGACCCAGCGCATCGACCCGGAGATCTACGAGGCGGCACGGATGGACGGGGCGGGCCCGGTACGCGAGTTCATGGCGATCACCGTCCCGCTGCTGCGGCCGGAGTTCGCGGTCGCGCTGTCCATCACCGTGATCGCCGCCCTGTCCAGCTTCGACCTCATCTACATCACCACCGGAGGAGGCCCGGGCAACAGCACCGTCGTTCCCGGAATCCTCATCTACCGCCTGGCCTTCGGGGGCGGCGCGGTCGGTGTGGCCAGCGCGCTGGCGATCGTGCTGACGGTGGTCATCTCCCTCGCCGTCCTGGTCATCAACCGGCTGTCCAGGGAGGCGCCGTGACCTCACCGACCTCGACGACCAGAGCGGTCACCGGGCGGCTGGCGGCGCCCTTCGTGCTCGCGCTGTTCATGGCCGCCGTGCTCGTGCCGTTCGCCTCCCTGCTGCTGGCAGCACTTCAGCCGGCGGGCGCACCGCTGACCGGCTTCGCCCTCCCGGACGGGCTGCACTTCGAGAACTTCTCCCGCGCCTGGTCCGCGGCCGGCTTCGGCACACTGCTGCGGTCGAGCGTGGTCATCGCGCTGTGCGTGGTGCCGGCCGCGGTGGTGTGCGCGACCCTCGCCGGGTACGCGCTCGCGACCCTGGACGTCCCCGGCCGGGGAAGGCTCTACGCGTATCTGCTGCTCGGCCTGTCCATCCCCACCGAGGGCACCATCATCCCGCTCTACTACGACCTGCGTGCCATAGGACTGACAAACACCGTGCCGGGACTGGCCCTCGCGGAGATCGCCGCGTTCATGCCGTTCGGGGTCTTCTGGATGCGCGCCCACTTCTCGACCATGCCGCGCAGCCTGATGGAGGCCGCACGGCTGGACGGCGCCTCGTCGTGGGCGACGCTCTGGCGGATCCTGCTGCCCAACTCCCGCCCGGCAGTTACCACATTGGGCGTTCTGTACTTCGTCTGGAGCTGGAACCAGTTCCTGCTCCCGCTCATCCTGATCCAGGACCCGGCCCGCCGTACGGCACCCGCCGGACTGGGCTTCTTCACCGGGCAGTTCGGCGTCGACGTGCCGCTGCTCGCCGCGGCCACCCTGATTGTGATCGCCCCGGTCGTGCTCGTCTACCTGTTCTTCCAGCGGCACTTCATCAGTGGCGTACTCAGCGGCGCCCTCAAGGGCTGACCACACAAGGCCTGAACCCACAGGAGGTCGGAGAATTCCATGGCAGAACTCGAAGTCGCGCTGATCGGCGCGGGCGGCATCGCCCGCACGCATCTGCCCGCGTGGGTCGCCCTCGGCGCGCGGATACGCCTGTACGCACCCGACGGCCGCGCCCCCGCCCTCGCCCGCGAGTTCGGCGCGACGTCCGCGGGCTCCCTGCGTGAGGCGATCACCGGGGCCGTCGTGGTGGATGTGTGCACCCCGACCGACACCCACCGGCAAGTCACGCTGGCCGCCGTTGCGGAGGGAGCCCATGTCCTGTGCGAGAAGCCGCTGGCGCTCAGCGCGGCCGAGGCCGAGGAGATGGCCGACGCGGCGGAAGAGGCCGGGGTGAGGCTGTACCCGGGACATGTCGTGCGCTTCTTCCCGGCCTACGCCCGGCTTCGCGACCTGGTCGCCGGAGGCGGCCTGGGCCGGGTGGCGGTCGCCCGGTTCACCCGTACCGGCCGCTATCCCACCTGGAGCGGCTGGTTCGCCGACCCGGCCCGCTCCGGCGGGATTCTGACGGACCAGATGATCCACGACATGGACATCGCCCGCTGGCTCTTCGGCGAGGTCGTCCGGGTCCATGCCCGGCACCAGGGGCATCTCACCGCCCCGGCCCCGGAAGGGGCGGTCGCCACCGGTACCGCCGTACTCACCCACGCGGGAGGCGCCATCACGCAGGTCGTGGGGGTGTGGGGGCCGCCGGCAACGCCGTTCCGCACCACGTTCCATGTGTCGGGCACCGGCGGGACCGTCCAGCACGACTCGCAGGCCCACCTCGACCTGCGGATCACCGGTGCCGTGTCCGGCGGCCCGGCGGACGGCATACCCGTCGGAGACTTCGGGGAGTCGCCGTACTTCACCCAGATCCGCGAGTTCGCCGAGGCGTTCGCGGGTGGTCCGGAACCACGGGTGAGCGGCCGGGACGGCGTGGCGGCCGTCCGCATCGCCGAGGCCGCGGCTCAGTCCGCGCGTACCGGACGGACCGTCGAGCTCGCCCCGCTCATCCCGCAGCCAACCGCCGTACCCACAGGGGGAATTGACCAGTGAGAGTCGCCGTACTGTCCTTCGCCCATGTGCACGCCGCGTCCTACATCGGGCTGCTGCGCGACCACGACGGCATCGAACTGATC
The DNA here is from genome assembly GCF_014647675.1 of Streptomyces flaveus. Classification (GTDB taxonomy): domain Bacteria; phylum Actinomycetota; class Actinomycetes; order Streptomycetales; family Streptomycetaceae; genus Streptomyces; species Streptomyces flaveus. The sequence goes on from NZ_BMPQ01000004.1 coordinate 451,251, forward strand.
ACCGCGGACCCCGACGCCCCGCCGGGCGACCCCACCCGGGGCCGTCAACTCGCCGAAAGCCTGGGTGCCGCCTACGCCGACACCTGGGACGAGGTGTTCGCCCTCCGTCCCGACGCCGTGGTGGTCACCAGCGAGAACGCCCGGCACCGGCACCTGGTCGAGCGGGCCGCCGCGACCGGGGCACATGTGCTCTGCGAGAAGCCCCTCGCGACGACGGAGGCGGACGCACGAGCCATGATCGACGCCTGTGAGCGCGCCGGGGTCGGACTGATGACCGCCTACCCCGTACGGTTCAGCCCCGCGTTCACCGCCCTGCGCCGCGCGCTGGCCGACGGCCGACTCGGCGGGCTGATCAGCGTCCAGGGAGCCAACAACGGCTCCAACCCGGCCCGTTCGCGCCCTTGGTTCGCCGACCCGGAACTGGCGGGTGGCGGAGCGCTGGCCGACCACACCGTCCATATCGCCGACCTCGTGGACGCGTTGCTGGACGGCGAGCAGGCGGCGGAGGTGTACGCCCAGGCGAACAGCATCCTGGACGACGACGGCCCCGCACCGGCCGTCGAGACCGCGGGCCTGGTCACCATCCGCTACCCCGGCGGGTTGGTCGCCGCCGTGGACGCCAGTTGGAGCCATCCGCCGGACCACCCGACGTGGGGCGGGCTCGCCATGACCTGCGTCGGCGAAAAGGCGATCGTGGAGTTCGACGCCTTCCCCCCGCTGCTCGGCGGGTTCGACTCCGCCACCGGTCGCGACCGCTGGGAGGCGGGCGGTATCGACCTGGACGCCGCCATGCTCGAGGAGTTCCTCGACACCGTACGCACCGGACGGCGGCCGTCTCCCGACGGCGAGACGGGCCTGCGCACCCTCCGGATCGTGCTGGCCGCCTACGAGTCGCTGCGCACCGGACAACCGGTCGCACTGACGGATGCCCTTGGCACGACCGGCGGCTGAACTCCCAGCAGATCGCCGTCGACGTCAGGCCTGGGCGGTGCGTCCTGCGGTGCGTGCCCGGTCCCAGGTGCCGGCGGTGACGCCGCGTTCCCGCAGGGTCGCTTTGCGGACCTTGCCGGTCTCGGGAAGCGGCGCGAGGGGCCCGTAGAAGACCGGCATGCTGCCGGTGACGACGAGGGAGCGCACCCGCTCGGGGTACTTGGCGGCCAGGTTTCCGGTCACGGGCGGAGGAGCCGGGATGCCATAGGAGTTCCCTATAGCGCCTGCTGGCATTTCGTCTTTGCCTCTCTTCCTTTTCCGCCCGTACCGTGAAACAGCTCGACGAGGTGCTCACCGTGATTTCTCCGAGGATTCGCGCTCTGCGCACGTCGACCCTTTTCCGTCGGGCGGACAATTACGCGATCGAGAGGACCGGTGGCATGACCACGATCGAGAACCGATCGAGAACCGATCGGGAACGCAAGAACTCAAGGGAAAGCGGGCCCTGGTCACAGGTGGTACTCGCGGAATAGGAACGGCCGTCGTCCGCCAACTCCTGGACGCGGGCGCCGAGGTGCTCACGACCGCCAGGTCGGCGACGAGCACGGTGCCGGAGGGGGCCGCCTTCGTGGCGGCCGACGTGCGGACACGGGCCGGCGCGGAGACGCTCGCCGCGGCCGCGCAGGAGGTGCTCGGCGGGGTGGACGTCCTGGTCCACAACACGGGTGGGGCGCAACCGTACAAGGACACTTCGGCCATCCCCGACGAGGAGTGGCAGGACGCGCTGGACTGGAACTACCTGGCGTCGGTGCGGCTGGACTCGCTGCTGGTACCGGGGATGCGGGAACGGCGTTCGGGGACGATCCTGCACGTCTCGTCGGCCGCGGTTCTCACTCCGATGGGACCGTTCCTGCACTACACGGCAGCGAAGGCGGCACTGGAGAACTACAGCCGGGGACTGGCCCTGGAACTGGCCCCGTTCGGAATCCGGGTCAACACCGTGTCCCCTGGCAGAACGGCCACCCCCGGCGGCGAAGCAACGCGGGAGCAGTGGGCACGCCTGAACGTGGCGCCGGGCGAGACCAACGCCGACGACACCCCGCCGCTGGGCCGCGAGGGTCAGCCCGACGACATCGCCCACGCGGTGCTGTACCTCGTCTCCGACAGGGCGAGCTGGCTGACCGGAAGGAATCTCATCGTGGACGGCGGAGAATTCCCCATGGGGTGATACCGGCTGAATTCCAGAATGCCGGTTTCGACAAAAAGAATTCAGTGGCGCCCGCCTCCTTCCCGACCGTCAGGACACCGGTGAAAAGAAAGCGGACCCGGACCAGTTCTCCTGACGCAGGAATTCGAGCAGGGCCGCCTCCGCCGGGCCTGCGCCGGGCCGGAGCACGGCGATGACGGGCTGGGGCACGACCGGGGACACCGGGCGAACGAGGTGCTCGTGACCGTGGGGCACCGCGGAGGCCGGGACGAGCGTCACTCCCAGCCCGTGGGCGGCCCAGCGCACGGCCGTCGCCGTCTGGGACACGCGGGCGGCCGTGGTCGGGGTCAGATCGTTGTCCCGCAGCACGTTCAGCAGCACGCCGTCGAGCGCGCTGTCGCGGTCGAACCTCACCCACGGCTCCCCCTCCAGCTCGCGCAGCTCGACCCGGTCCGCGGCGAGCTGCCGATGCCCGGCGCCCAGCACCACGACGAACTCCTCGTCGCCGAGGTGGTGGGCGTCGGCGGGGCTCCGCTCGCACGCCGCCATCAACGCGAGGTTCAGCACGCCCCGGCGGCACAGCCGCTCCAGCTCGGCGGAGCTCGGCTCCTCGAACACGGTGACCTCCAGCCGCGGGAAGCGGCGACGCAGTTCGCCCAACGCGCCCGGCAACTGCCGCGTGCCAAAGCCCATCTGCACCGCGACCACCAGCTCGCCCACCAGCTCGTCGGCACCGGCCCGCGCCGTCGCCCTCGCCCGCCGCGAGGCGCTCACTGCGACCTCCGCCTCCCGCAGGAACGCGCGGCCGACCACGGTGGGCACCAGTCCGGTCGGCGTGCGGGCGAACAGTTTCACGCCGAGTTCCCGCTCCAGGCCGCGGATCTGCTGGGACACCGACGGTTGAGCGACGTGCAGCAGCTCCGCCGCCGCCGTCACCGAGCCCTCCTCGGCAACGGCCAGGGCGTACTCGTACTGACGAAGGCTCATCGACTCCCGTCCCTTCCCAGCGGCGGACTGCGGTCCACCCGTTGTCGTCGTTGCAACAGGTGTCACAACGCGGGAGGCGGCACGTTTACTCCATGTAGCGCGCCCTGGAACCGCGGAGCCCAATCCGCCTTGTCCGAAGAGACGTTGTTAGCCTTGGCTGTGATCGATTTCCCCCTGCCCGGCCAAGGTTCGCGATGAACGTCGCCGACTCCTTCCCGCTCGGTGCCGCGACCACACTCGCCGAACTCGCGCGGGATCCGCACCCGCGACTGGCGTTGCTGCGTGCGCATGAGCCCGTGTCCTGGCTGCCGGAGCTGGACGGCTGGTTGGTGACGCGTCGCGACCTCGCGTTGAGTGTGATGCGGGACGCCGAGACCTTCACCGTCGACGACCCTCGGTTCTCCACCGCGCAGGTCGTCGGGCCGAGCATGCTGTCCCTGGACGGAGACCAGCACACCCGCCACCGCGAGCCCTTCACCTCTGCCTTCCGCCCTCGGACGGTGCATGACGGGTTCGCTTCGTTCATCGAGCGGGAGACCGACCGGCTCATCACCACACTGCAGCCGACGGGCGCCGTCGAACTGCGGCGTGCCTTCGCGGGCCCGCTCGCGGTCGCCGTCGTGACCGAGGCACTCGGGCTCGTCGGCACCACCCCGGTCACGGTGCTCTCCTGGTACGACTCCATAGTGCGGTCGGTCTCGGCCATCACCGCCGGACATGAGGTGGAGCCCGCCGGTGCCGCGGCGTACGCGCGACTACGGGCCGCCGTGGAAGCAACCGTCGCCGGCCGCGGAGGTTCTTCACTCCTTGTCTCCGCCGCCGGGCAGCTGGCGCTGCCCGAGGTGGCGTCCAATGCCGCGGTGCTGATGTTCGGAGGCATCGAGACCACCGAGGCGATGATCACCAACGCGCTGCTGCACCTGCTGCGACACCCGGACCAACTCGCACTGGTCCGGGCCGACGTCGACCTGCTGGACGGCGCGATAGAGGAATCGCTGCGCCTGGAACCCGGTGCGGCGGTCGTGGACCGCTACGCCACCGCTGACATCGTCCTCGGCCCGGCCGCGATCCGCCGGGGTGACCTGGTCACCGTCTCCCTGACGGGTGCCAACCGCGACCCTGCCGTCTTCGCCGACCCCGACCGGTTCGATGTCCGACGCGAGAACGCGCGTCTCCAACTGGCCTTCGCACACGGCCCGCACTACTGCCTTGCCGCGCACCTCGCCCGCCTGGAGACCCGCATCGCCCTCCAGCGTCTGCTCGAACGCCTCCCCGCCCTGCGCCTCGACCCTGACCGCCCCGCCACTGCGCACGGTCTGGTCTTCCGTAAGCCCCCCACCCTGCACGTGCTGTGGAACAGTCCTGCCTGATCGGTGTCAGGACAAGTCCAGCGCCACCTTCCCCACCGCCTCCCCGGTACGCAGCCTCTCCACGGCCTCCGCCAGCCCATCGAGCCCGTACCGTTCGATCGGCAACGTCAGCTCCCCTGACGCCAGTTCGTCCAGCATCCGCGGCGACCGGTCCGTGGTCCTGCGCACGGTCAAGCACATGGGCCGGCTGCTGGACCACGACGGCCGCTGCGTGGGCGTCGTACCGCTGCGGAACCCGCACGGCCCTGAGCCGTTCGCCTCAGGCCCGGACCTCTCCGTGGGACAGCGGAAGCCCGTACACGCGGCAGGCATTGTCGCGCCCCATCCACCTGCTGATCCGGAGCGCGTCGGGCAGGCTCAACTCGTCCGCGTCCACCCGGTCCTGGAGCAGCCCCGCCAGCCCGTGCCGGAAGGCGAGCGCGCCGAGCTGGTAGAACTCCGCGACTCCATAGGCGTCGGAGCTGTAGAGCAGTTTGCGGAACGGGGTGATCTCGAGCGCCTCCTCCAGGATCGCCCGGGCCCGCGCGGGGCCGACGTAGTGCAGGGTGAGGCCGACGTCGAGGTACACCTGCTCGAAGACCGTTGCCAGATAGGCGGCTTGGCGCTGATAGGGCCAGCAGTGCAGGAGCAGTACCGGAATGGTGCCCGAGGTCAGGTGCAGCCAGTCGGTCAGCAGACTCGGATCCACCCGGTGCATCCGGATGTCGCTGTCCCCGAAGCCGGTGTGCAGCTGGAGCGGCAGCCCGAGGTCCACGGCGGTCCACAGCAAGTGCCGTACGAGCACCGGGTCGTCAAGGCGGCCGCCGCGCGCGAGCCACCGCCGGGCCGCCTCGGTGACCTCCGGGTTCGAGGGGCGGGCCGGGTCCAGGTCGAAGCCGGTGCGATAGGCGGCCACCGACTTCACCGCGACGACGCCCGGCCGTCGTACGGCATCTCGAGCCGCCGCCCGGAAGACGTCCGCGTACGCGTCCGGCTCAACTCCCTTCGCCGCCACGGCCTCGGCGACGTTCTCCAGCCGTACGACCTCGTACGCAGCTCCGCCCGCGACCTCGGCCAGCTCCCGCGGCGTGGTGAGGCGATCGGGGGCGTACCCGGTGTCCACACAGAAGACGTCCGTGCCCGCGGCGGCGAGAAAGCGCCGGTTGACCTCGCGCCCGCCCAGTTCGGCCCGCCGGGCGAGGTACTCCTCGGCCGACGCGTGACGAGGTAGGTCCAGCAGGGGAGCGCAGTGGCGGCGGACCGCCACGCCCACCGGGCTGTCGAACGATGAGATCCCGGGCCACACCCCGCCCTCGGTGATCAGCGACTCGAAGCCCTCGCGGTCAAGGTCGGCGGCGGTGACACCATGGCAGTGGTGGTCCACCAACCGCAGTGCGGCGAGCGTCTCTTGGACGGGTCCCGCCTCCATTTCAGTACTTCCACCGGTACGCCGCCGCCACCTGCCCGTCGTCCAGCCCGGCCACGGCCGCGATCTCGCCCAGGCGCACGGCGATCACGGCGTCGGCCAGGGCCGGTCCGAGCGCGGCGCGCAGCAGTTCGTCCTTGCGGAACTCCTCGACGGCCTCGTCCAGCGACGCCGGCAGTCGGCGTACGCCCCGCGTCGCCGCCTCCTCGGCGCCGAACCGCGCCGGATCTCCGGTGATCTCGTCGGGCAGGGACGCGGACGACTCCAGACCGTCGAGTCCGGCGGCGATCAGGCAGCCGAGCGCGATATACGGGTTGGCGGCGAGATCGACGGGCTTCACCTCCAGGTTCGCCGCCTGGTCGCGGTGGCCGACCGTGCCGGTGATGACGCGCACCGCGGATTCGCGGGTCTCGCGGCCCCAGGCGGTGAACACCCCGGCCCACTGCGAGGGCTTGAGCCGCAGATAGCCGGCCGGGCTCGGCGCGGTCACGGCCGTCAGCGCCGGCAGGTGCGCGAGCAGCCCGGCGGCGAACGACTCCGCCTCGGCCGTCATGCCGTACCGGCCCTTGCCGCCGGAGTGCAGGTTCCTCCCCTCGCGCCAGGCGGAGAGATGGACATGGCCGCCGTTGCCGACGCCCTCGGCGAAGACGGCCGGGGCGAACGAGACCCTGAGGCCGTGCCGCTGTGACACCGCCCGGATGGTCTGCCGTACCAGTACGCTCCGGTCGGCCGCGGCCACCGGGTCGAGCGCACCCACCGAGATCTCGAACTGACCGGCCGCGTACTCGGGATGGAGCTGGTCGACATCCACGCCCTGGGCGGCCAGCGCGGCCAGCAACTCGGCGGTGCAGTCGCTCAGTTCGACCTGCCGGGTGGCGCCGTAGGCCGGGCCCTGGACCGCGGGCACGAAGTCGTCGCCGGGGGCCGATCCCTGTCCGACCGCCCACTCGATCTCGATGCCCGCCTTGAACGAGATCCCGTGCCGATCGGCGGCAGCGGTGACGATCCGGCGCAGAAAAGTGCGACTGCACCCCGGATGCCGCTCGCCTTCCTGGGTGACCCGGTCCACCGGGACCCATGCCCAGCCGGGCTGACCGGACAGGACGACCAGGTGATCGAGGTCGGGATAGAGGCGAAGATCGCCGTCCGGTGAGCCGAGTACGTCGGTGGAGACGATGGAATCGTTCGCCAGAAACGTGTCGAACACCGGCGACATACCGACACCCCACGCGACGGCCGAGGCGAGCTTGGCCGTCGGAATCGTCTTCACCCGGCCGATGCCCGCGGTGTCGACGTAGGCCAGGACGATGCCGTGCACACCCCGCCCGGTCAGCTCCGCGCTCAGGGCGGTGGCCCGCTCGACATCGCCCGGGCGCCCGCCGGGAACGGGGTCGGCAAGGGTGGTCATACGTCCTCCTCGGCGAGGTTGCTTCGATGCTCACGTAGATACCGCACCCGGACAACTCCCCCTGGCCGACCTGAGGTATGGTCCCCACCGGTCAGTAACAAAACCGAACGGTTGCGTACCGTTACGGGGAGTGTCGGAGGGCCGCAAGACGATGGAATCCCAATTCGGCGACGGCGGATCAGTGGACCTGGACGACACACGGCTCGAGGCGTTGAACCCGCAGCCCCTGCTGACCCGGGACTACGAGACGCGCCCCGCCCTCGTCTACGAACGGCTGAGACAGCAGCATGGCCCCGTCGCGCCCGTCGATCTGCTCGGTGTGCCCGCCTGGCTGGTGCTGGGATATCGCGAGTCCCTCCAGGTGCTCCAGGACGACGACGGCTGGCCGAAGGGGCTGGAGAACTGGCGGGCCCGCTCCGAGGGCAGGGTTCCCGCAGACTGGCCGCTCGGGCCCTCCCTCGAGGTCAACCACGTACTGATCCAGGGCGGTTCGGGATACCGGACGCTGCGGACCGCATGGGACGCGGCGCTCAAGCCGTTCCAGGACCCGCGCCACCCGCAGGCGAAGCGCCTCCGGACGGCCGTCACCGCGTACGCCGACGAACTCATCACCCTCATCGCCCAGGGCGGCAGCACGGGTGTCGCGGACCTGTCCGCGCAGTTCTCGCGACCGCTGCCGCTGATGGTGGCCAGCCATCTGCTGGGCTTCCCCGGTTCGCAGGGCGACGACGCCCTGATGGACATGTGGCGCGTACTGGACGCGGGCCCGGACGCCGAACCCGCCCTGGAGCGGCTGCTGGAGACACTGGCCGAACTCGCGGCGGCGAAGCTCAAGGAACCGGGCGACGACTTCCCGTCGTACCTGCTGGCCGCGCACCCTGATCTCTCGCTCGACGAACTGGCCCGCGAACTGTTCATGCTGCTCGGCATGACGTCCGACCACGTCGGCATCCTCGTCTCCAACACCGTGGTCGAAGTCGTCTCGGGCGAGGGCGGCGTACGGGCCAGCCTGTCCGCCGGAATGGTCAGGGAGGCCATGAACCGAGCGGTCATGCGCAAGCCGCCGCTGGTGAACTTCGTACCGCGGTTCGCCGCCAAGGACACCCCGCTCGGGAACTACACGATCCACGCGGGCGACCCGGTGTGGGTCTCCTCGGCCGCCGCGCACGCCGACCCTCTCTTCGCTGAGCACGTGGAGGGGAGCACCACGATCAGCACCCGGGCCCACCTGTCATGGGGCGCGGGCCGTCGCCAGTGCCCGGCCCGGGAGCTGGCCTCGACCGTGGCGGCGGTGGGCGTCAGCCGCCTGTTCGAGCGGTTCTCCGACCTCGATCTCGCCCTCCCGGCCGACCAACTCCCTTGGCGCTCCTCCCCGTTCATGCGCGGCCTGCGCTCCCTGCCCGTACGGTACGAAATCGCCTCACCGGCCGAGCAGCCGGCGGCGGCCACTCCTGAACCGGAGACGGCCGGAACGGTGGTGCCGGACCCGTCCGCCCGGCAGCGCTCATCGCTCTGGCGGTACCTGACAGGGCTGATCCGCGCGGGCCGTTGATCCCCCGAGCCGGATCACGCCCTTACGCGCGGCGCATCTCCAGTACGACCTTGCCCCAGGCATGCCCGGACTCGACACGGCGCCCTCGCCACTCGGCCTCGGTTCGGTCGGCTCGCCGATGAGATCGATGAGGGGCCCGCCAATCGCTCAGCGCAGCTCATGGCGGGCCCCGTGCTCAGGCGCGCGCTTCGCTGGCCGAAGGTGTCACCTCCCCGGTCTCGCGTACCTCGGGCTCGGGTGCCATGGCTGGTGGAGCGAACATCAGCCGCAGTCCGAGAGCGGCCGCGAGCGGGCCGAGAGCGCACATCGCGGCGGCGCTGACGAACGCGGCGCCCAGATTCCCCGCGTCATAGCCGAATCCGCCGAAGTACGTGGCGAAGGTCGACGCGAAGCCGAAGAACATCGCCGGAATGAGAGCGAACGGCTTCAGCCGGCCGGTCGCCAGCAGGGTGCCGTTGACGAAGAAGATCACCACGCCCAGCGCCAGGGTCTGGGCGAACGACCCGGTGCCGAACATCGTGCCCGTCTCCCGGTTGAGCAGGACGGCCACCACCGCGAACCCCGCCCCTGTCGTGGTGGCGGTGATCATGGAGATGGCGTTGGCGATGCTCGGGCCGCCCTGCATGAACGTTCCAGCCCAGGTGATGAAGATCGCCCAGGTCGGCATGTTGAGCGGGCTCATCAGCAGGAAGACGGTGGCGAAGGCGATGATCGAGGCGCTGACCTCGTGCGGCAGTCTGATGCGTCCGTTGCTCATGGCTACGCCAATCCGCCCGGCTTGGCCAGCAGTTCCTTGATACCCGTGTCGATGAACTCGGTGTCCTTGGGGCTGCTGCCGCCGCCGGCGAAGTGGCCCCAGATGCCGGGGATCACGCGGAGTTCGGCGCCCGGTATGTGGCTGACGGCCCAGGCCTCGTCCTCCGGCGGGAAGTAGAGGTCCTTCTCGGCGGGCATGTCCAGCGTGGTCGCCTTGATGGAGGCCAGCGCCGCCTCGGTGTTCCCGTCGAAGCCGGGGGTGAGCCCGACGTCGCCGTTCTGCCAGGTCCAGAGCATGGTGAGCAGGTTGTTGGGGTCGCGGCCGTCGAGGAAGAAGCCCTCCCAGAAGCCGACGAGGAAGTCCTCCAGGGAGGTGTAGCCGAGCTTCTCGTACTCCTTCTCCCAGTAGAACGCCTGCGAGAAGCCCCATCCCGCGTACACCCGGGCGAGCGCGCGCAGTCCGGTGGTCGGCCACTTCTCCGCGTCGTACCAGCCGCCGTTGTAGACCGCGTCGGCGGTCAGCGCGGCCTTGACGCCCTCCAGGAAGACCTTGTTGTGGAGGCTGGTGCGCGGGGAGCCGCAGAAGGGGGCGATCCGCTCGACCATCTCCGGGTAGCTGACGGCCCATTGGAAGGTCTGCCCGGCGCCCATCGACCAGCCGGTCACGAGCTGGATCTTCTCGATGCCGAACTCCTCGGTGACCAGCTTGTGCTGGGCCTCGATCTGGTCGTACACCGTGATGTCGGGGAAGCGGGCGCGGTCGTACGGCGGCGGGGTGTTGCTCGGCGAGGTGGAGAGGCCGTTGCCGAGCATGTTCGGGACGATGATGAAGTACTCGGCCGGGTCCAGGGCCATGCCGGGGCCGATGAGCCACTCGTTGTCCCAGTGCCGGCCGGAGTACCAGGTGGGGTAGACGATCACGTTGGACTTGTCCGCGTTGAGTTCGCCGTACGTGGTGTAGGCGAGGTGCGCGCCGCGCAGTGTGGCGCCGCTCTGGGTGGTGAAGTCGCCCAGCTGGAAGGTGAGATGGTCACTCATGGGGCTGCCTTTCGAGACGTTCAGGAGGTGACGGCGCACTGGCCGCGGTCGGCTTTTCTCGGGCCCTCGGCCGTCGGCCGGATGTCGAAGTCGAAGATCGCCGTGGGGAGGTAAAGGGTGCTGCACGCGTTGGGGATGTCCACGACGCCGCTGAGCCGGCCCTCGATCGGGGCCGAGCCGAGCAGAAGGTAGGCCTGCTCGCCGCTGTAGCCGAAGGACATGAGGTAGTCGACGGCGTTGAGACAGGCGTTTTTGTACGCCATCGTCGCGTCGAGGTAGTGGTTGGTGTCGGTTTCGTGGTCGACGGAGATGCCGACGAACGAGATGAACTCGGTGTACTGGGGCGCGACGTTGCCGGGCATGAAGATCGGGTTCGTCGTCACCCCGTACTTCTCCATGCCGCCCTTGATCAGGTCGACGTGCAGGTCGATGAAGCCGCCCATCTCGATGGCGCCGCAGAAGGTGATCTCGCCGTCGCCCTGGCTGAAGTGCAGGTCGCCGCCGGAGAGCAGGGCGCCGGGGACGAGGACGGGGTAGAAGACCCGCGAGCCGCGGGTGAAGTTCTTGATGTCGTGGTTGCCGCCGTTCTCCCGGGCCGGGACCGTACGGGCGCCTTCGGCGGCGATACGGGAGGCGGTCTCGCCGTCCGCCGTGCCGGCCAGCGAGTTGTCGGCGAGCGGAGGCAGCGCGAGCGCCGGAACCCGGTGCGGGTCGGTGTCGATGAGGGCCTGCTCGCGGGCGTTCCAGCGGGCCAGCAACTCGGCGGAGGGCGCGGTGCCGAAGAGGCCGGGATGGGTGATGCCGGTGTAGCGGACGCCGGGGATGTGCCGGGAGGTGGCCTGCTGGCCGTGGAAGTCCCAGATGGCCTTGTACGAGTCGGGGAAGCGGTCGGTGAGGAAGCCGCCGCCGTTGTTCTTGGCGAAGACGCCGGTGTAGCCCCAGCCTTGCCCGGAGCCTTCTCCTTGCGACTGCGGTACGGGGCCCAGGTCGAGGATGTCCACGACGAGCAGGTCGCCGGGCTCGGCGCCCTCCACCGCGATGGGGCCGCTGAGCATGTGGGCGTGGGTGAGGTCGACGTCACGGACGTCGTTGGCCGAGTCGTTGTTGCCGATCTGGTTGTCGGTCCAGTCCCGGCACTCGATGCGGAAATCCGAGTCCGGCTTCACGGTGACGGCCGGCGGGATGTCGGGGTGCCAGCGGTTGTGGCCGGGGACCTTCTGGTCTCGCATGGACATGGCTTGGTCGACGCTGAAGACGACTTCGGGCATGAACGGCCTCCAGAACAGGGGGAGTCAGGGCTTGGGCAGCAGGGCATGCCGGGGGTCGGCGGGTGCAGCCGGACTGCGACGGGCCGGGGGCACTTCGCCGACGACGCGCGGTTCGTGGGCGCTGGCCTCCTGGGCGTGCAGGGCGCGGGACAGGGGGGCGGGGGTACGGGTGAGCATCGGGGCGGTGAAGACCCTGCGGGCCTGGTCTCCGCACGCGTCGCACGGTTCTTGGGGGAGGGCGCGGCCGATCGGACGGATCACGTCGAAGGTGCCGCAGCCCGGGCAGCGGTATTGATACGTGGCCATGACGACCAACCTCCAAAAGCTTCGAGAAAAAAGTATTTTCAACCGAAGCAATTGGGCAAGAGGGCAGCGCGTTACGGGCGTGTAAAAGAAAGGCCCACCACGGGGGAGGCGGCTACGGCAGCTGCTGGAGCACGTCCCACTGCAGCCCGTCGGCCGCGGCGAGGAACACCCGCTGCTTCAGATGGCGGTCCCGGATCTGCACGGTGCCGCGCGGAGACTCGTACTCGAGGCCCTCGGCGGTCGCCTGGATGCGGTCCATGTCCATGGTGCCAGCGCGGCGCAGCAGTTCGGTGAGCATGCGCACGCCCTCGTAGCAGGATTCGCCGAGGCTGTTGAGCACCGGCGCCCGGGGCCCGAAACGGCGGAAGTACGCGGCGGCGAAGTCAAGGCCGTACGCCGTCGGCAGGTCCTCGAAGTAACCGGCCGAAGTCATCAGGCCCCGGGTGTTCTCCGGCCCGGTCGCCAGCAGCACGTTCTCCTCGATCAGCGAGCTGAACCGGATGTGGTCGCGGTCGAGCCCGGCGGCGGTGAACGCGCGGTTGAAGAGCACGGCGTCGTCACCGATCAGCAGCATCAGGACGGCCTCGCAGTCGCTGGCCGAGACCCTGGCCAGGACCTGGCCGAAGTCCTTGGTGCCCAGCGGCACGTACATCTCGTCGCAGACCTCGCCGCCGAGTTCGCGCAGATAGCGGTGGGCGGCGCGGGCGGAGGAGCGGGGCCAGACGTAGTCGTCGCCGACGATCGTCCACCGCCGGATGCCGAGTTCGCCGGCGAACCACTGCAAGGCGGGCCGCAGTTGGCGATTCGGGGTCTCACCGGTGAGGAATACGCCGGGGGACCGCTCGCCGCCCTCGTACAACGCGGTGTAGACGTACGGCACCCGGCCGTCGATGCGTGGGGCGACGACCTCCCGGACGGCGGAGATGTGCCAGCCGGCCACCGCGTCGACGACGCCGCCTGAGATCAGCGCGTCGATCTCGGTGGCCACCTGCTCGCGCGGCGCCCCGCCGTCGACGAGTACGAGCCGCAGCTCCTTGCCCAGCACTCCCGATTCGGCGTTGACCTCCTCGGCCGCGAGCCGGGCGCAGCACTCGCAGGACGGGCCGAAGATTCCGGCCGGGCCCTGGAGCGGGATCACGAGGGCGACATTCAGCGCGTCCCGGGTCCGGGGGCCTGCCGGAGTGCCGAGCCGGACAGACGCCTTCTCGATCATAGGCGCTCACACTAGCGATTGGTTGCTACGAGAATATTTCGCGGCGATAAGGATATGACTGTATCGTGGAATCACTCCATGCGATCCGGCCGGTCTGCCGTGCGCTGACGATCGGTCACCATGGCGCCGCAACGACACCGACGAAGCTTTGGCAGGGCGATGACGACGACCCCGGCGACGGCCGTATCCGACCTCGACTTCGCGCGGGCGCTCACGCTCGTGGAGCGGAGCGTCGTATCGAGGCTCGGTGAGGCGTTGAAGGCGGAGGGTGCGACGCTCGAGGAGTGGCGCGTGCTCTCGTTCCTGGGCGACGGCGCCGGCCACGCGATGACGGAGATCGCCGAGTTCGCACTCCTGTCGGCTCCCACCCTGACCAAGGTGGTCGACCGCATGGTGTCCCTCAACCTCGTCCTGCGCCGGGTGGACGACGCGGACCGGCGACGCGTGCTGGTCTTCGCGTCCGAGCGCGGCAACGAGGCACTCGGACGCTGGACGGCGGCGGTGGAGCAGGAACAGGAGAGCATTGTGACGGCCCTCGGTGGCGAGGAGGCGGCTCTGCTCAGGACCCTGCTGCAACGGGCGTGGAGACGTCTGGGTTCCTGAGACGACTGTTGAACTTGCCGCCTTGGCCCGGCTGTTGCGGCTCGCGTCGTTGTTGCTGCTCGGTTGACGCGGTGGTGTTCAGCGCTGCGCCCATTTCGGTGTCCACGTCTCGGCGTCGCGTTGGCCGGGCTGTGCGGATTCCAAGTAGGCGCGGAGGGCGGCCAGTTGGGGATGCGGATTGTCGCCGTGCCAGATCAGCGAGTGCGGGTAGGCCGGTGTCGGGTCGTGCACCGGGATGCGCCGCAGGTCGTAGTCGGCGGGCCAGACGAATCGGGTGCCTTCGCCGACGAAGGTCGCCAGGGCCGGGGAGTCGGCGATCATGTCCAGGAGCGGCTCCAGGCCGAAGTTGGGACCGGTCGCGTCGATGGTGAGCCCGAAGGCGAGGGCGAGTTCGTCGTAGTAGGCGGCCCATTCGGTTCCGGTGACGATGCCGGGCATCCAGATCCGGTGCCCGGCAAGCGCGGCGGGCGTGACCGCACGGGTGTCGGCGAACTCATGGGCCGGTCCGGTGAGGAGTTGGAGCGGCTCGTCGTGGACGCGGACGGCCTCGATGCCGTCGGGGAGATGCCGCGCGGGCGTCGTGACGGCGCGGAACGATGCGTCGATCGTGCCCGCCCGGACCGCGTCGATGGCCGCATCGGCGTCCAGGAAGTGGGTCACGACATCGAGTTGGGCCTCCGGATGCGCCCGGTGGAAGTCGCGCAGCAGACCTGCCGGCGCGAGCCCCCGTCCGATCACATCGACGCGCAACGCCCGGCGGCCAGGACGTACGGACGCGGCCGCCCGCTCCTCGGCCCGCAGCAGCTCGCGGGCATGCGGCAGGAACACCCGCCCGTCGACGGTGAGTTGAGCTCCGCGCGCGGTACGGGTGAACAGCCGCGCACCGAGGTCCTTCTCCAGCCCGGCGATGCGCTTGGAGACGGCTTGCTGGGTGAGCGACAGTTCGGCTCCGGCCTCGCGGAACCGACCCGCGTCCGCGACGGCGACGAAGGTTCGTACGGCTTCTAGATCCACGCCGACCGAGCGTACGGGGACTTGTCGAAGTCCGGTGCGGTCCCGCGCCCCCAAGGAGGCCGCAGGCCTCTTGGGGGCGCGGGGCTGTATCGATTTGCGGCTCCGCCGCGTGGGCGCGACCAGCCACGACGGACCCGCAGCTTCGAACCACCCTCCCAGCGGAGCGCACAGCGTACCGACCTCGCAGCACAACGCCCAGTTGTGCCTCCCTGGCCGAGCGGTTGTTTGACCGCTCGGCCCCCGCTCGCTTGGATCTCGCTGATCAAGGTGAGGTTGTTCCGGCGAGGCAGCGGGGGTGCGCTGGACATGGCGATGGGGCTGGGACGCTCGCTGGGGCGGCAGTTCGGGTGGCTCTGGGCGGCGTATGCGACCAGTACGTTCGGTACGCGGCTGGCGTTCGACGCGTTCCCCCTGATCGCGATTCTCGTGCTGCACGCCGGGCCGACGGAAGTGGCGGTGCTGGCGGCCGCAGGTCTTGCGGTGGGGGCTGTGGTCGCGGTGCCGCTCGGCCCCTGGGTGGAGTTCCGCCGCAAGCGCCCTGTGATGATCGCGATGGACCTGATCCGGTTCGCGGCACTGATGAGCGTCCCGGCCGCCTACGCGCTCGGCCGGCTCGACTTCGTCCAGCTCGTGATCGTGTCGGTCCTCGTCGCCGCGGCCGACATCACCTTCACCGCGGCGAGCGGCGCCTGCCTCAAGGCACTCGTACCGCCGGAGGACCTGATCGTCGCGAACGGACGGTTCGAGTCCACGAACTGGACCGCCACGGTGCTCGGACCGCCGCTCGGCGGGGCCGCGATCGGGCTGTTCGGCCCGGTGATGACCGTGGTGGCCGACGCGGTCAGCTTCCTGCTCTCGGCCCTGGGTATCCGCGCGATCGGCGGCACGGAGCCGCGCCCCGTGCGAACCGCCGCACCGGCCCGACTCAGAGCCGGCGACCTGCTCGAAGGGTGGCGGTACATCCTGGCCCACCGGGCGCTGCGCCCGCTGTTCTTCAACACGATCCTCGTCAGCGGCCTGATCATGGCGACCTCGCCACCGCTCGCCGTCCTCATGCTCGGCGACCTCGGATTCGCGCCATGGCAGTACGGCCTCGCCTTCGCCGTGCCTTGCGTCGGCGGTCTGATCGGCTCACGACTGGCCCGCCGGCTCGTCGCGCGGTTCGGGCAGCACAGGGTCATGCTCACCGCCGGGACGCTGCGCGCGTGCTGGTTGCTCGGGCTGGCCTTCGTCCGCCCCGGCACCGCCGGACTCGTGCTCGTCATCGCCGTCGAATTCGGGCTGATCACCAGCATGGGCGTGTTCAACCCGGTGTATGCCACCTACCGGCTCGAACAGACGGCGACGGACCGGATCGCCCGCACCCTGTCCGCGTGGTCGATCACCAGCAAACTCACCGTCGCGGCCCTGACCGCCCTGTGGGGCCTGCTGGCCGGCCTCACCGGCCCCCGCACCGCGATCGCGATCGCCGGCCTCCTCATTCTCACAACCCCGCTGCTCCTGCCTCGGCATGACGACGCGTCAGGACACAAACGGGAAGGTGCCGGGAGCCGCACTTGATCCGCCGCGACGCGTAGGCGGCCGGTTCAGCCCGTCAACTCCCAGGTATTGGCGGGCGCTTCATCGTGACAACACCTCTCAGAGATCACGTGTCAATGCGCATCCAGGTGACTGTTCTGGGCATGTCAAGCATGCCATCATGCGCACCCCCGCACCGTGGTTGATCAGGAGGACGCGTTGAAGACGAGTTCACGGATCCGCAGAGCAACTCTCATACTCGGCAGCGCCGTTGCGCTGGTCGTCGCCTTCCCGGGCAGTGCTCTCGCTGCTCCGCCGCGGTCCTTGCCCGCCAACGCGGAAGCACTGGAGCAGACGTTCCAGCCGACGTACGACTACGACACGGACGGCTGCTACTCCACGCCCGCCATCGGCCCCGACGGCACCGTCAACGGCGGCCTCAACCCGACCGGATCCCTCAGCGGCGAGTGCCGTGACGCCTCGGACCTGGACAACACCAACGGGTACTCCCGCTACAAGTGCAACAACGGCTGGTGCGCCATCATGTACGGCCTGTACTTCGAGAAGGACCAGGCCGTGGCCGGCAGCAGTCTCGGCGGACACCGCCACGACTGGGAGCACGTCGTGCTGTGGGTGCAGAACAACCAGGCGATGTACGTGTCCACTTCGGCCCACGGCGGCTTCAGCGTGTACGGCCGTGACCAGATCCGCTGGGACGGGAACCACCCCAAGATCGTGTACCACAAGGACGGCGTCAGAACGCACGCCTTCCGCCCCGCGACGTCGGGCGACGAGCCGCCGGAGAACCACAAGGGCAGCTGGCAGTACCCCCCGCTGGTCGGCTGGAACGGCTACCCCGCGGGTGTGCGCGACAGGCTGAGCCAGGCCAACTTCGGCAGCGCCAACTTCGGCCTCAAGGACGGCAGTTTCAACAACCACCTCGCCGCAGCCAAGCCGGCCGGCATCGCCTTCGACCCCAACGCCTGACGTACGGCGCCCGGGGGCGCCGCCGCACACCGCAGCGCAGACGGTGGCCCGTCAGTCAGTTCCCGGCGGGCTGTGCTTCGGTCTGTGCCGGCGCCTCCGGCTCCGACGGCGCCGGTGCGTCCGGGGCGGTGTAGAAGACGGACGAGCCCTGCTTCGTACGCTGGGCCTGGCTCTTGGCCACGAGTCCTTCGACCGTGGTGCGTACGACGGTGGTCTTGATACGACGCTCGGGGTGGGCCTCGCCGAGCGCGGTGGCGATCTCCGCCGCGGAGCGTGGTTCGCTCTGTTCGCGGAGATGACGGCGGATGAGTTCAACGAGGGTGGGCTGGACGGACGTTGGGGTCTCGGCCTTGGCTGTGGGCTTCTTGTCCGCCGGCTTCTTGGCTGCCGACTTGGCCGCCGGCCTGTCGCTCTGTGCGGTGGCGGCCTTCTTCGCGCGGGCCCGCTTGCCGGTGCCCGACTCGGTCGTGGACTTGGGCCTCTTCTGCCGGGGAGGAGAGGACGTCGCGGCGTCTTCGGGCGCGGGCTGAGTGGGCGCGTCCGCACCCAGCGCCTGCTGCATGTTCACCAGCACGGTGTGGTCGTGCTGCAGGGCGAGCAGCTGCTCCTGCAATGCGCTGATCTCCGCGCGCACGCGTTCCTGTTCCTTGGCATTGCGGTCGAGGTCGCCGACCACCTGGGCGATGTACTGCGACGTGAGTTCAGTGGCTGGGGGAGTGCTCTCAGTCATGGTGCTGACCTTTCTCGGTCCTTGGTCCTTCGCGAGCCGCATCTGCTGCGGGGCGCACCGGCGTAGAGATGGTACGTACAGATGGAGCAGGTTGTTCCCCGCGAGTGACGGCAGGCTGACGTCAGACGCGATGGGCCTACGTCCTTGGTACCGGTCCTGCCTGGGTCCGCAGCCCGATCCGCCGGTACAGGGCCGCGACCTAGCGTCACACCATGCGTATCGGAATTCTGGGCACGGGCAATGTCGGCCGAGCACTGGCAGCGGGCTGGTCCGCGGCAGGGCACGAGGTCGTACTCGGGTCGCGTCGGCCGAAGGAGCGTACAGATCTGGGCTTCGCCGTCGCCGGTCTGGGGGAAGCGGCCACACATGCGGAAGTGGTGGTCAACGCGACCCCGGGGACGGCATCACTGGACGTACTGACCACGATCGGAGCGGCGGCGCTGGCCGGGAAGACACTCGTCGACGTCGGTGTCGGCCTCTCCGACGACTTCACGGAGCTGTCCCACCCCAACAGCAGTCTGAGCGAGCAGATTCAAGAAGCGTTTCCCGAGACCTTGGTGGTCAAGACGCTGTGCACCATGGACGCGTCCGCGATGACCGACCCCGGTGGCCTGGACGGCCCGAGCACCGTCTTCCTGTCCGGCAACAGCGCCGCGGCCAAGCAGACCACGGCCAGGCTGCTCGGCGACCTGGGCTGGCCTCCGGCCTCGCAGCTGGACATCGGAGGCATCACCACCGCACGCGGACAGGAGCACTTCGCCCTGCTCTTCATGGGAATCGCGGGCGGCCTGGGCACCCACACCTTCAACATCAACGTCGTCAGCCGCTCATCGGCGGTGTGACACCACCGCCCGGCACGCAAAACGCCGCGCGGCCGGGCCGCACCCCTGCATACGGGGAACGGCCCGGCCGCGCGGCCTGAGCGCTACGCGCCGCTCGCCCTGAGCATGTCCTCACGCTCGACGATCTTCACGCGCTCCCGGCCCTCGGGCTCACCCAGCGCCTTCTCCGCGGTGTCCAGCCGGTACCAGCCGTCCCACGTCGTGAAGCGGACGTTCCGTTCGCCGAGGAACGTGTCCACGGCGTCCGGAGCGGGCGAAGTGGGCGTGTGCAGGCGGCCGTTCGCGTGGTCGTCCAGCAGGTTGGCGACCGTCTCGTTGGCGTCGCCCTTGGTGTGACCGATCAGGCCCACGGGGCCGCGCCGGATCCAGCCCGTGACGTACGTCGACTGCAGGTGCGCGCCGGTGTCCTCGAGCACCCGGCCGCCGTTGTCCGGCACCGTGCCCGACTCGACGTCCCAGGGCAGCTTGGGCAGCTTGTCGGAGAGGTAACCCACCGCGCGGTAGACCGCGGTGACGTCCCAGTCCTTGAACTCGCCGGTGCCCTTGACGTTGCCGGTGCCGTCGAGGGTGGTGCGCTCGGTGCGCAGGCCGACGACGTTGCCGTCCTCGCCGAGGATCTCGGTCGGCGACTCGAAGAAGTGCAGGAACAGCTTGTGCGGCCGGTTGCCGACATCGCGGATCGCCCAGTTCTCCAGCGTCTTGGCGACCATGTCGGCCTGCTTGTTGCCGCGCCGGGTCTCGATCGATCCCTCGTCGTAGTCGATGTCCTCGGGGTCGACGATCACTTCGATGTTGGGGGAGTGGTCCAGCTCCCGCAGCTCCATCGGGCTGAACTTCGCCTGCGCAGGGCCGCGGCGGCCGAAGACGTGGATCTCGCGAGCCCGGTTGGCCTTCAGACCCTCGTGGACGTTCGGCGGGATCTCGGTCGGCAGCAGCTCCTCGGCCGTCTTGGCCAGGATGCGCGCCACGTCGAGCGCCACATTGCCGACACCGAGTACGGCGACCTTCTCCGCCTCGAGCGGCCAGGTCCGCGGGACGTCCGGGTGACCGTCGTACCAGGAGACGAAGTCCGCCGCGCCGTACGAGCCGTCGAGGTGGATGCCGGGTATGTCGAGCGCCCGGTCGGCTGTCGCCCCGGTGGAGAAGACCACGGCGTCGTAGAAGGCGCGCAGATCGTCCAGGCTGATGTCGCGAGGGTAGTCGACGTTGCCGAAGAGGCGGACCTGCGGCTTGTCGAGCACCTGGTGCAGGGCCTTGACGATGCCCTTGATGCGGGGATGGTCGGGGGCCACGCCGTAACGGATCAGGCCGAACGGGGCGGGCATCCGCTCGAAGAGGTCGATGGACACGCCGGGTTCGGCGGCCACTTCGGACTTCAGCAGCGCGTCGGCGGCGTAGATCCCGGCGGGGCCGGCTCCGACAATAGCTACCCGCAGGGGGCGGGGCATGATCAGGTTCCCTTCGAGTGGTGAACAGGCAACTCGTCGGCAACCCTAAACTAAGGCAAACCTTACTTGGTACGAGGGTCCGGCCTATGACCTCATAAAGCAGCCTTATGGGAAACGGGGAATCCCCGTCAGTGCGGCTCTGTCAGCTGGGCCTCGGCCGCAACCAGGATCTCCGTCACCCGCAGCCCGAAGGCGGCGTCGCACGGGTGCGGACGGCCGGTGCGGGCAGCGGCGAGGAGGGCGTCGGCGGCCCGGATCAGAGCCGGGACCGGTCCTTCAGCGGACGCGGGCAGAACGGCCGCTCCCGCCTTGCCGCGCAGTTCGACCGTGGCCCCGGCAGCCGCGGGCGGAGCGGTGAGGCTGAGAGTCAGGGTGCTCGACGCCCCGCCGATGTGCTGAAGGATCAGGTGGACGGTGTCCTTCGGGCCACGTGCGGCGGCCGCCACCCGCTCGACGTCGCCGAGAACCGGCAGCAGTACGGACAGGGCATGCGGGCCGACGTCCCACAGGCCCCCCTTCTCCCGTCGCCACGGCGAGTCGGCGAACGGGCTGTCGCCGGTGAACACCGAACCGAGCCACTCCGCGCGTCCCGTGAACCACCCGTCCAGAGCGGCCTGTTCGGTGATCCAGGCCTCAGTGGTGTTCTGGAAACGGGCCGTGAAGAAGACGACCGAGGCGACACCGGCCTCCCCGGCCGCCTCGACGACCGCCCGCCCCTCCTCGACGCCCGCCGCGAGGGGCTTGTCGAGCAGCAGATGGCATCCCGCCTGCGCTGCGCGCGCCGCGAGCGGGGCCTGAACGGAGGGAGGCAGGGCGATCGCGACGGCGTCCACCTCGGCGAGCAGAGCGTCGACGTCCTCGTACGCGCGTGTCCCGTGCCGTTCGGCCAGGGCCTCGGCCGCGTCCGTGCGCCTGCCCCACACGCCCACGAAGTCCAGTTCGCGGTGCTCGCTCAAGGCGGGGGCGTGGGCCATCTCGGCCCACGGTCCTGTACCGAGCAGTCCGATGCGCATGCCGCCGCCTCTTCTCGTGCCGTGCCATGGGGTGACCGGGGCAGGTTGTCGTCCGGCCGCCTGTGTGCGCTGAGCCTTTCACGCGAGCCCTGAGGGTGCGCAACCAGCCGTCGTCCCAGGCCGGGTTGCCCTCAGTGGGTGTCTCTCGCGGTAGTCACGTAATTTGCCTAAAGGCATTAGGCAGCCGCATGATTGATTATGGCGAATGGGAGGAAGGGCATGGCACGCGTAGGACTGACAACGGAACGCCTGACCCGGGCGGGAGCCGAACTGGCCGACGAGGTCGGCTTCGACCAGGTGACCGTCTCCGCGCTCGCCAGGCGGTTCGATGTCAAGGTCGCGAGCCTGTATTCGCACCTGAAGAACTCCCAGGACCTGAAGACCAGGATCGCCCTGCTCGCCCTGGAAGAACTCGCCGACCGGGCCGCCGACGCCCTGGCCGGACGGGCCGGCAAGGACGCCCTCGCGGCCTTCGCGAACGTCTACCGCGACTACGCCAGGGAGCACCCCGGCCGTTACGCCGCGGCCCAGTTCAGGCTCGACCCTCAGACGGCGGCCGCCAGCGCCGGCGGCAGACACGCGCAGATGACACGGGCGATCCTGCGCGGCTACGACCTGACGGAACCGGACCAGACCCACGCGGTCCGGCTGCTGGGCAGCGTCTTCCACGGCTACGTCAGCCTGGAGTCGGCCGGCGGCTTCAGCCACAGCGCCCCCGACTCACAGGAATCCTGGTCACGGATCCTGGACGCCCTCGACACGCTGCTGCGCAACTGGCCCGGGCCCTGAAGCACCGGGCGGAGACCGCGCGCCACGTGGCACATCCAAGCAACCTGACCATGCCGATCAACAGGCGGAGGCCATGCACACCCACCACAACTGGACCACCACGCCCATCACTTCGGACCTCCTCCGCGGCGCCCTCGACCTGGAGCCCACCACCCACGGCGTACTGCCGCACCGCCTGCCCGCCCGAGCCCGCGCCCAGTGCGCCGACCCGCAGCTCGCCATGGTGGAGTCCCAGCCCTCCGGCGTACGACTGCTCTTCCGCACCCGCGCCACCGCCGTCGAACTGGACACGCTGCCCACCAAACGGACCTACGTAGGTGCCCCGCCCCGCCCGGACGGCATATACGACCTGCTCGTCGACGGCCGTCTGACCAGCCAGGCCACCGTGACCGGCGGCAACACCGTGACGATCGACCTGACCACCGGAACCGCCGAGCACCAGCCAGGCCCGCCCGGCACCCTGAGCTTCACCGACCTGCCCGAGGGCATCAAGGACATCGAGATCTGGCTGCCGCACAACGAGACCACCGAACTGGTCGCCCTGCGCACCGACGCTCCTGTCGAGCCCATCGCGGACCGGGGCCGCAAGGTCTGGCTGCACCACGGCAGTTCGATCAGCCACGGCTCCGACGCCGCGAGCCCCACCACCACCTGGCCCGCACTGGCCGCCTCCCTCGGCGGCGTGGAACTGATCAACCTCGGCCTGGGCGGCAGCGCCCTGCTCGACCCCTTCACCGCCCGCGCGATACGGGACACCCCCGCCGACCTGATCAGCCTCAAGCTCGGCATCAACCTGGTCAACCTCGACCTGATGCGCCTGCGCGCCTTCACCCCGGCGGTGCACGGCTTCCTCGACACCATCCGCGAAGGCCACCCCGCCACACCCCTGCTGGTCGTGTCGCCCATCCTGTGCCCCATCCACGAGGACACGCCCGGTCCTGCAGCCTTCGACTTCAGCGCGCTCGCCGCCGGAGAGCTGCGCTTCCGGGCCACCGGCGACCCCGCCGAGCGAGCCACCGGAAAACTGA
The DNA here is from genome assembly GCF_014647675.1 of Streptomyces flaveus. GTDB lineage: Bacteria > Actinomycetota > Actinomycetes > Streptomycetales > Streptomycetaceae > Streptomyces > Streptomyces flaveus. Next base: position 474,663 of record NZ_BMPQ01000004.1, read on the forward strand.
CGCTGGGCGTCATCCGGGAAGAGCTGTCCCGCATCGTGCGCCAGCGGTCCGCCGACGACCCCCACCTGCACTACCTCGACGGCCGCGACCTCTACGGCGAAACCGACTTCGCCGAACTGCCCCTGCCCGACGAACTCCACCCGGACGCCGCCACCCACCGCCGCATCGGCGAACGCTTCGCCGAGCGGGCCTTCACCACGGGCGGCCCCTTCGCTGACCACAGCGCGTGAAGGCACGTACTCCGGGACGTCACGGGCGTACGGCGGTGACTAGCCAGTAACGGCCCATCAGCCGTACGCCACTGTCGTCCTGATATGCGCCGAAAGCCTCCACCGCGGCCCGCCGGGCACGCTCCTCCGTAGCGGAATCGGCGTCCGCCTCGCGCAGCCAGTGCCGCAGCGGCCCGAAGCCGAAGAGGAACCAGGCCGCGTCCTCGGCGTCCTTGCCCCAGTACTGCGGAGCATCGACGCCCTCGACGGCCACGTGGTCGAAGCCGGCGTCGGCCAGGACCCGACGGGTGTGGCCGGGATCCGCGAAGGCCTGCGGGCTCGGGCCGGTGGACTGGGACACCTCCGGCAGCCGTACGTGCTCTCCGATCGCCGCGAACACCGTGGACTGGTCCATGCGCGCGAACTCCTGCGGACAGACGAAGGCGAGCTGCCCGCCCGAGCGCAGGGCACGTCCGATGTTGCCGAACCCCGCGACCGGATCGGCGAAGAACATGATGCCGAAGCGGCTGACGGCGACGTCGAACGCGGCCTCCTCGAAGCCGTACACCTGCGCGTCGCCCCGTACGAACTCCACATGGCCGAGGGACTCGGCGGCGGCGCTCGCCCGCGCCCGCTCCAGCATGGGCGCCGACAGATCGATGCCTAGGGCGTACGCGGCGCGGTCGGCGGCCAGGCGGGTGACGCGGCCGTTGCCGCAGCCGATGTCGAGAACGCGGTCGGTCGGCGCGAGGGCCGCCGCGTCGAGGAGCGGGGTGTTGGCCCCGTCGTTGAGGGCGTCGTAGTGGTCCTGGTGGTCGGCCCAGTGCCGGCCCTCGTAACCGTTCCAGGCCGCGGCCTGCTGGGAGTTCACCACATCGTCGGGGGCGGGCGGGCCGGCCGGGATGTCCGTCGAATCCGTCATGCCTTCATGGTGGCGTGTGTGCCCTGATGTAGGTCGTCCGGGTGACTGGTTTGTGAGAGGTCTCTATGAATTTGTGGGGCGTTTGAACACGGCGGGGCTCGGCTGCGTATGGGGGCAGGGGATTGTCATGTCAGGCCTCCGCCGAACCGTAGGAGTACTCCCGTGAGACGCAACACGCGAAGACGCCCAACGGGCGCACGACGCACGACCTTTGCGGCGGTCGCGCTGATGCTGGGAGGAGGTGCGCTGGTAGCGGCGAACGTTTACGCCACGGCCACCGAGAGCGGCTCGGGTCAGCAGCCGGGGCAGAGTCAGGCCGACCAGGTTCTGGCTTCGGGTGCCGCCACCATCGACTGCCCGGACGTCGGAACCAAGTTGACGGCGGTGCCGGACCAGGCGAGGGCGGAGGTCGACAAGCAACTCGCCCTCCTGGACAAGCAGATCGCCGAGGCCTACCAGCGACTGCAGAACTCGGCGCAGGCCGTCCAGCAGGACGCCGGCTTCGCCGACAACGCGATCATGAATCCGCTGAAGGACAAGCGGACCGCGACGATCGACCGGATCGCGATCGCCATCGAGCGTGTGGGGGAGCGCCCGCAGGGTCTTGAATCCCTTGCCGCCTGTACGTTGCGCGCTACCGGTAACGAGGCCGGCGGCGGCGAGAACGGCGATCAGGCGGGCGACGGCCAGGACACGGGCGACGCCAACCAGGACGAACAGGGCCAGGACCAGGGTGAGGGCCAGGACGGCCAGGATCAGGGTGACCAGCAGGGCGGCAATGGCGGTCAGGCCGCCAACGCGCCCGTGGCCGCGGACTTCACCGACATCACCACCGTGCAGCCCAACGTGCCGAAGCCGCAGCAGCAGAGCAACGCCTCCCGCGGCACCTTCACCACCAGCTGTGGCGTGAACGCCAACGGCCTGTTCAACTCGGACAACGTGATCGTGGCCCCCGGCGTCACCAACGGCGCCCACCACTTCCACGACTACGTCGGCAACCAGGCCAACGACGCCTTCGCGAGCGACGAGGACCTGGCGAACGGCGACACGACATGCGTGGACCAGGGCGACAAGTCCACGTATTACTGGCCGGTGTTGCGTCTGCAGAACGGCGTGCAGGAGCAGGACGCGAATGCACCGGGCGGCGGCATCGAGGGCAACGTCGGTGAGATCGTCACGCCCAAGAAGGTGACCCTGGACTTCGTGGGCAACCCGCAGAGCAAGGTCACCGAGATGCCGCGGCTGCTGCGCATCATCACCGGTGACGCCAAGGCGTTCGTCAACGGCACCGCGAATGCCAACGCCTCGTGGAGCTGCACCGGGTTCGAGGATCGGCAGCTGAAGGACAAGTACCCGCTCTGCCCCCAGGGCAGTGACGTGGTGCGCACCTTCAAGTTCCAGAGCTGCTGGGACGGCCGGAACATCGACAGCGCGAACCACCGCACCCACGTCGCGTTCGCCGACGCGAACGGCAACTGCGCGAACGGCTTCCAGGCGATCCCGCAGCTGGTGCAGCGCATCGTCTACGACGTCGACGCGCCGAGCCTGAACGACGGCGGTCGTACGGTTCCGTTGTTCGCGGTGGACTCCTTCCCCGAGCAGGTGCACAAGCCGGTCACGGACCACGGTGACTTCATCAACGTCTTCGACGAGGACCTGATGGGGGAGATGGTCGACTGCATCAACGCCGGCCGGAAGTGCGGCGTGGGCGGCGACGCGGGTGGGGGCGCCGGTGAGGAGCCGCAGGACAAGCCGACGGAGAACCCTGACGACGCGTCCGGTGAGAACGGCGGCAACGCCGGGAACGGCGGGAACGACGAGGCGGACGCCGACAACGGTGGCAACGGCGACAACGCCGGGGACAAGGACACGCCGGAGCCGGCCACGAAGGCGCCGGACGCCGAACCGGAGGTCGGATCCGAGCCCGCCAGCCGCCCGAACCCCGAGGTCTACGCGACGCCCTCGCCCGCCCAGGGCGATCAGGACGTGTCACCGGCTCAGGGCTCGGACGACAGTGGCAGTGGTGGTGAAGGTGACTACTCGGACCAGGCGTCGGACGCGGGCGGGAACGATCAGGCGGCCGGTGCACAGACCGAACCGCAGGGTGGTTCCGGCTCTCTGGCCGAAACGGGTACCCAGCTGTGGCCGGCCGCGGCCGGAGCGGTGCTCGTGATCTCCGGCTTCGTGCTGTTGCGCCGTATGAGGCGCAGTTCGTACTGACGCCTTTCGTCG
>NZ_BMPQ01000004.1:478059-535776 GCF_014647675.1 Streptomyces flaveus
GGGCGATGCGGGGCACATCCGACCTGCGACGCCGGGTGACGTCGAGGGCTCGGCTCACGCGGTGGCGGTCAGACCGGCACCGTGAGCGTGGCTGTGTAGCCCTTGTCGACGCTGCCTTCGACCGCGGCCATCTGCTGCTCGTAGCCGTCGCTGAAGATCATGTCGCTCTCCAGGGAGAGCCGGCCCAGGTTCTGCACACTCTGGTCGTAGCCGTCGCTCGCGTACACCGTGTCGCAGACGTCCTTAGGAAAGGCGAGCTGTGAAGTCGCCGTGATGGATGTGGCGTTGGTCGCGTCGTCCAGGCTGCCGTACACCTCGAAGTGGATGTGCGGCCAGCGGCCCGGATAGCAGCCCGGGAAGACGCTGGTGAACGTGACCTGGCCCTTGGAGTCGGTCTCCTGTACGCCGCGCAGGTAGTTCTCCTCGGTGACGCCCTCGGAGTACAACGAGTAGTTGCCGTCCCGGTCGCACTGCCAGAGGTAGACGGCCGCGCCTTCTTTCGGCGTACCGCAGCCGGAGGCGGCCTCGGTGACGGTGAGGGTGATGGTCAGCGCCACACCCTCGGCGGTGCCGCTCGCGGAGCCGAAGCTGGAGGTGATGTCCGAGCGGACGACGCCGCTTTCCTTGAGGACGTTGACGCCGTTGGACCCGTCGCCGGGGTACGGCCCGGCCGTCTCATCCGGGATGGTCTCGCAACTCGCCTCGGATGTCCCCGAGGAGGCCGCGGAGGACGAGGCCGAGGAGGGTGAGGAGCCGGCGGTCTCCGGCTCCTCACTGCTGCAGCCCACCACCGGGACCAGACTCACGCCGGCCAGCAGCCGGATCATTTTGCGGCGGTGAAGCGTGGGGAGGTCGTAGGAGAGACCTCTGTCGTGGTCGTGGAGTTCTTCGCTCATGAGGGCTCGCCTTTGGTTCGTCTGTGCCATCCGCTGGTTGTGCGTGACAGTAAGGCCGCTGCCTGTGAAGCGTCCACGAGCCAGCTGTGCGTGTGGATTCGATCCCGTCTCGCGGACGTGGTTCGTACGGATCGGTGTGTTGGGCATCCGGGCGCTCGACGTCCTGCAGCGTCTGGGGCCCGCCGTGGAGCGCTCTCCCGGACAGGCCACCGGTCCTGCGGGCGCAGCGCGCCGGCTGTCCGGTCCCGAGGGCGTGCTCAGTCGTCGAACGCCGAGGCCAAAGCGTCCCGTTCGAGGCCCAGCGCGGTTTCGGTGAAGTGGGCGATGGTGCGGCGGACGTCCACGATGCCCTGGTTCACGCCGATCGAGGAGTGGACGATGACGCCGTCCAGGGCTGTGAGCAGCTGCCAGGCCAGGGCGTCCGGGTCGTGCGAGGCGAAGCGTTCCTCGCGTACGCCCCGGTCCAGGACCTCGACCAGGCGGCTGTGGGTGATGCGCATGGCGTGGTCCACGGCCGCGTGGACCCTCGGCTTTCGGGCCGCCATGTACCAGGCGTCGAGCCATACCGTCTTGTGCGGTTCCGGGCTCTCCGAGACCCAGACGCGCAGCATGTGACGCAGTCCCTGCACCGCGTCGCCGAGCTCCTCGACCTCCTGGAACGTGCGCTCGAAGTCGGTGCTGACGGCGTGGGTGAACGCCTCCGCCTCCAGCGCCTCCACGGCGTCGAAGTAGTGGTGGACCAGGCCGGGCGCACAGCCGAGCCGGGCGGCGACACTGCGGTACGTGACCGCCGCGAGTCCCTCCTCCAGTGCGACCGCTGCGGCTGCCTCGATGATCTCCTGTCGCCGCTCGGCGGGGGGCAGACGCCGGCTCCTGGCGGTGGGCTGCGGTGCGCTCATGGGGGTCTTCCTACGTCAGCCGGTACGGCCCGTGCAAACTCCACGTTACTTTTATTGGCTTCCAGGCCAATAGTTCTTGACCCATTCGCGCCGCCCGTGGTCGACTCCTGCCGTCCGTTTCTGTTGGCCGCATGGCCAATAGCATTGTGGCCAACAACTTCTGGGCGGTGGCACTCATGGACCCTCAGCCGGTACTGACACCCGCGCCGGCGGCGGGCCCGCCCGGCGCGGACGGCTCCGGCGGGCCGGGCGGCCCGGCCGCGTCGAAGTGCGCGGCATCGACCACATCCCCGACGCCGAGCGCCACGGACGTCCGCGCGAGCTGTTCTGGGTGTGGTTCGCCGCGAACATCACGTACCTCTACTTCGTCCTCGGCGGTGTCGTCCTGCTGCTCGGACTGACCCTCTGGCAGTCCGTGCTGGTACTCGTCGTGGGCAACCTGTACTGGGTCGGCGTGGGCACCCTCGCCATCAGCGGTCCGCCGTCCGGCACTCCGAGCGTCGTCGTCACCCGCGCGATGTACGGCGTGCGCGGAAACCGGCCCTTCAGCGCGGGCATCGGCTGGCTCGTCGCGATCGCGTACGAAGCCGTCAACCTCGCGCTCGGGGCGCTCGCCGGATTCGCGCTGGCCGACCACGCCGGGCTGACCGTCTCCGGTCCGGTCAAGGTGATCGTGCTGCTCGTCACCGCCGCGGTGACCTTCGCCGTCAGCATCTTCGGCCATGCGACGATCGTGCGGCTCAGCCCGTACTTCACCGCCGTGCTCGCCACCGTGATGGTGCTGCTCGCGGTGTTCGTGCTGCGGGAGGCCGACACCGGCTACGTACCGGAGGCCCCACTGCACGGCGCGGACCTGTGGGCCACGCTCTCGATCGGCGTCGCGATCATCGCCTCCGTGCCGCTGTCCTGGGCCAACGGCGCCGACTACGCGCGCTATCTGCCCCGCACGGTGTCGCTGCCCCGGGTTCTCGCCCACACGGCCCTTGGCGCTTTCCTGCCCGCTGTGGTCCTCGGCGTCCTCGGTGTCCTCGCCGGCACCCGCATCGACATGGGCGATCCGCAGGGCAACCTCGCGGAGATCGTGCCCGGCTGGTTCTATCCGGTGTTCCTGTTCGTCATCGTGTTCAGCTCGATCACGAACAACATCCTCACCGCCTACTCCTCCGGCCTGTGCCTGCAGTCGATGGGGCTGCGCGTGAGCCGGGCCCGCTCGGTGTTCCTCGACGCCGCGCTCAGCATGGCGATCGCCTCGTACGCCCTGTTCGTCCATGACTTCACCGACACGCTCAGCCGCATCCTCGAAGTGACCGTGGCCGTGCTCGCCCCCTCCATGGCGCTGTACGTCGCCGACATCGTGCTGCGCCGCAACCGCTACGACGGCGTGGCACTGCACGACGAGTCGCGGACGAGCCGCTTCTGGTACCGCGGCGGGTTCAACGTCGCGGGCGTGGCCGCGCTCGTCGTGGGTGCCGCCGGTGCCGCGCTGTGCGTGAACACCACCGACTACCAGGGGCCGCTGTCCGACGCCCTGGCGGGCGGTGACGTGAGCTTCCTGGTCGGGCCCGAGCTCACCGTGGCGGTGTACGCGGCGCTGTGGCGCTGGAGCGAGCGGTCCGCCCGTCCTCAGGAGGCCGGCCATGGCTGAGCCGATGGTCCTGACCGCCGACGACCTCGACGACCTGGCGCTCGGCTGCGCCGTCTACGGCACCGGTGGCGGCGGCGACGTCTCCGGTGAGCTGTTGGCCGCTTCCGTGGCCCTGAAGACGTACGGTGACGTCCCCCTCGTACCGATGACCGATCTGCCGACGGACGGACTGATCCTCCCGCTGTCGATGATCGGCGCGCCCACCGTCGCCCTGGAGATGCCGGGCAGCGGCCGGGAGGCGGAGGCGGCCCGGGCCGAGGTCGAGCGGCTGACCGGGCGGCGTGTCGTCGCCGTGATGGCCGCGGAGATCGGCGGCGCGAACGGCGTGGCACCGGTCGGCTGGGCGGCCCGGCTCGGGCTGCCCCTGCTGGACGCGGACGGGATGGGACGCGCCTTTCCCGAGCTGCAGATGGTGTCCATGCACGTAGCGGGCCTGAAACCCGAGGTCGTCGTCCTCGTCGACGCGCTCGGCAACACGGCCTCGCTACGGCCGGTCGACGCGGTGTGGGCCGAGCGCTGGGGGCGGGCTCTGTGCGTCGCCTCGGGCTCGTCGGCGCTCATGGCCGACCACTTGCTGACGCCCGCCGACCGGGACGCGGTGGTCCACGGGTCGGTGTCCCGGGCCCTGGAGGTGGGCCGGGTGCTGCGAACCGCCGATGAGCCCATGGACGCCCTGGTCGCCGCCCTCGGCGCCCGGAGCCTTGTGACCGGCGTGCTCGAGGACGTGGACCGGGACACCGACGAGGGCTTCGTCCGCGGGAGCGTGACCGTCTCCGGGCGTGGCGCCGACCACGGGCGGCACCTGCGCATCGAGCTGCAGAACGAGAACCTGGTGGCGTGGGAGGGCGGCGCGGTCCTCGCGAGCGTTCCCGACCTGATCACGGTGTGCGACACGCAGACGGGCATCCCGATCGCCACGGAATCCCTGCGCTTCGGCCAGCGGGTCACGGTGCTCGCCTGGCCGTGCGACCCGCTGTGGCGCACCCCGCGCGGCCTGGAGGTCGCGGGCCCGGCGGCCTTCGGGTACGAGCATCACTACATGCCGGTGGAGTGGACCGGCCTGCTGATGGAAGAGGGCCGCCGATGACCCGCCACCCCTCGTCCCGGCTGCGGATCGGCATCGACGTGGGCGGCACCAACACCGACGCCGTGGCGCTCGACGCGCGCGACCGGCTCGTCGCCCGCGCCAAGCGGCCGACCACGGACGACGTCACCGGCGGCATGCGCGCCGCGCTCGAAGCGGTCCTGGCGGAACTGGGGGAGCGGTCCCGGGACGTACGCGCCGTCATGCTCGGCACGACCCACGCCACCAACGCCGTCGCCGAGCGCCAGGGCCTCGCCCGGGTCGGCGTCCTGCGTATCGCCGGACCGGTCGCCGACGCGGTCCCGCCGCTCGCCGCCTGGCCGTCCGACCTGTACGGGAAGGTCGTGGCCGGTGTCGCCGGGGTCGGCGGCGGTCATCTGATCGACGGGCACCCGGTGGCCCCGCTGGACATCGAGGCCGTCAAGCGTTTCCTGGGGGAGGTCGCGGGACGAGCCGAGGCGATCGCCGTGACCTCGGTGTTCGGCCCTGTGCACCCTGAGCACGAACTGCGCGTCGCCGAGCTCGTACGGGCCGAACTCGGCACTGCAGTGCGCGTCTCGATGGGTCATCAGATGGGCGCCCTGGGCCTGCTGGCACGAGAGAACTCGACGGTCCTCAACGCGGCCCTCGGCCCCGCGATCGCAGTGGTCACGGCGGCCCTCTCCCGGGTCGTCACCGACCACGGCCTCGACGCCGCCACCTACTTCGCGCAGAACGACGGCACGCTCATGGAGGCGGCCCACGCCGACCGTTTCCCCGTGCTCACCATCGGCTCCGGGCCGTCGAACTCCCTGCGCGGCGCCGCGCTGCTGACCGGCCGGAGCGACGCCATCGTCGCCGACGTCGGGGGCACCACGACCGACCTGGGTGTCCTGGTCGACGGCTTCGCGCGGGAGAGCGCCGCCGGGTGCGTCATCGGCGGCGTACAGACGAACCTGTCCATGCCCGATGTGCTGTCCATCGCGTACGGAGGCGGCACCGTCGTCCACGACGCCCGCGTCGGGCCCGACTCCGTCGACCGGGCGATCACCACGCGTGCCCTGGTGTTCGGCGGCGACACGCCCACGCTCAGCGATGCGGGAGTCCTCGCCGGACGGATCGCCCTCGGGGACCGCGATCGCATCGCCGACCGCCGGGACGGCGGGGCGGCCGCCCGGCTCAAGACGGCGGTGGAGGACTTCGACACCGAGTTGTCCCATGCCGTGAGCCTCGTCTCGCACGGCCGCCGCGACCAGCCGGTCATCGCCGTCGGCGGCGCGGCAGGCCTGGTCCCCGACACGGTCGGCGGGCATGCCGTCGAACGGCCCCGCAATGCGGATGTCGCCAACGCGGTCGGCGCGGCCATCGCCCTCGTCGGCGGTGAGCACGAGACCGTCGTCCCGGCCGGTTCGGGACGCCGGGAAGCCCTCCAGGAGGCGCGCGCCACCGCCGTCGAGCGGGCGATCGAGAGGGGCGCGGACCCCGATGACGTCTCCGTCGTCCGCATCCGCGAGGTGCCTCTCAGCTACGGCGGACGCCGGTCGATCAGGGTCACCGTGAAGGCGGTCGGGCGGCTGGCGGATCCGGGCTTGCCTCCTCAAACGGCTGCTGACTATGAGTGAAATATGATTCTTCACGGCGTATGGGTGATGGGGGGTGCGTACGGGTGAACGCGGCGATCGGTACGATGCCGCAGCTCACCGCAGTTCAACGCTGTACGTACCACGGGGGATCGTCGTGTTCGGAATCGTCAGGCCCTGCCGTCACCGGCTCTCAGAGAGTCTCAGAACCCAGTGGATGGCGCATTTGTGCGGGCTGTGCCTCGCGCTGCGCAAGGACCACGGACAGTTCGCGAGGGTCGTCACGAACTACGACGGCTTGCTGATATCCGTTCTGACGGAGGCTCAGGCCGAGAAGGACGGCGGCGGGCGGCGCACGGCGGGACCGTGTCCGCTGCGCGGAATGCGTACCGCATCCGTCGCACACGGTGAGGGAGCGCGGCTCGCGGCCGCCGTCTCGCTGGTGCTCGCCTCCGCCAAGGTGCGCGACCATGTCGCCGACAAGGACGGGCTGCTGGCCCGCAAACCGGTGGCGCTCGCCGCGCGCCGGGTCGCCGCGAGCTGGGGCCGGGCCGGGGAGCGGACCGGCTCGGACGTCGGCTTCGACACCGTCCTGCTCGTCGACGCAGTGGACCGGCAGGTCGGCATCGAGGCGCTCGCCGGGCTCGGAACGCCCCTTCTCACGGTCACCGAACCGACCGAGACCGCGACCGCCGCCGCCTTCGCCCACACCGCGGTCCTCGCCGGACGGCCGGGCAACGCGGAACCGCTCGCCGAGGCCGGGCGCCTCTTCGGGCGGCTCGCGCATCTCCTGGACGCCGTGGAGGACAAGGAGACTGACGCCGCGTCGGGTGCCTGGAACCCTCTCACCGCGACCGGGACGCCCCTCACGGAGGCCCGGCGGCTCGCCGACGACGCCGTGCACGGGATACGGCTCGCGCTGCGGGAGGCCGACTTCACGGACCCGAAGCTCGCGCACCGGCTGCTCGTGCACGAGCTGCGCACCTCCGTGGACCGGGCCTTCGGCACCGCCGCCTGCGCGCACGGATCCGCGCCGACGGGAGCGATGCCGGGCGGGCCGTACGCCCCGCCCGGCGGCCCGTGGGCCCCGCTGCCCCCGGAGCCGCCCCGCCGCGACCGGCGCGGGCTGCTCGCCGGGTGCGCGGTGTGGATGGGGCTCGCCTGTACCTGCCAGATGTGCTGCGGAGGGTTCGACGACCCGTGGAGCCGGGAACGCCGGGAAGGACTGTGCACCAACACCGACTGCAGCGGCTGCGGTGACTGCTGCAGCTGCTGTGAGTGCTGCGGGAACTGTTGCGGCGACGACGGCTGCGGCTGCGACGGCTGCGACTGCGGCTGCAGTTGCTGAGCCGCTCCCGGTCAGTCCTTGAGCTCCGGCGGCGAGATCGGCGAGGTCGCGATCGCCGAACCTGACCCCCGCATCCTCGCCGTCTTCAACGAGGCCACCGGCCCCCTCCGGGCCCGTGACGTCAGCGAAGCCCTCGACCACGAACTGCTGCGCAAGAACATCGAAGGCACCCGCGCCAAGCTGAAACGCCTCGCCAAGCCCGACATCCTCACCGAGGCCGACACCGGCAGCTTCACCAGGAAGCAGTAGCAGCCCGAAGCCCCGCGACCAGCAGCCCTGCCCCCACCTCATCGGCAAATGGACATCACCTCACGAACCCGCCTCATGAGGTTGGTGGCACCCGGGCCTGGGGCCCGGCCGCGACGCGCTCACCGGGGCCGGCCGACCCTCGGGGTCAGCCGCCCGTGGAGTAGGAGGCGACCACGCCGCGCATGAAGTTCGCGTCGCCGCTGAGCTCGACGCTGATGTTGCCGGCGGCTCAAAGCTCGTGGGTGCCGGGCACGAGATCGAGGTCGCTCACGTCGAAGCGCCGGCGCCGATCCGCCTTGGTGATCTTCCCGGAGCGGCCGGCGACCGGCTTCGACACCTTGACCATGTGCAATGCGCCGTCGGCGGTGCGATGGAGGCCGCCGTTCAGGACGAACCCGCCTGCGCTGTCCCGGGTCCCCGACGTGTCGAGACCGTGGTTCTTGCGCAGCTCGGTGTCGAGGGCCTTCGGGGCCTTCCGCCAGCGTTTGCCGTCCCAGTGCAGGGCGACCGTCGGCTCGTGCTCCTCCTCGCCCGTCCAGTACCTGTGGGCACCGAACGCCCAGACGTCGTCCCGGGAGACGGTGACGACGTCGTACAGCGAGGCATCGTCCTCCGGATCCGGCTCGGGGCGGTGGAACTCGGGCGTCGGGAACGACCGCCACTTCTTCCCGTCGAAGTGCACGTCCAGGCAGGCGTCTCGGCGGGCGGTGTCTCCTGGTCAGACATCGGTCGTCCCCTGCCCGGCGACGCGGCCATCACCCGCCGGTCGACCGTCAACAGCGCCTCGTCCACGGCCCGTTCAGCGGCGGCACGGCGCTGATCCCGCTCCTCGTCGGTCCACGGCGAGGGCGGCGCGAGCGACCGGACGTACCACCGCCACAGGGGCACTCGCTCGCGGCGCGCCGCCGCGTGAGGGCCGCGCACGCCTGTACGGCGAGGACGCAGAGCCCGAGGGCGAAGAGCGCCAGGGCAGCAGGGCCACGAAGAAGTCCGAGACGCCGCCCCCACCTCCTTGGCCGCCACCTCCCGCCGCAAGACCCCGTCGTACGCCGTCCACACGGACCCGTACCCGCCGGATCTCACCTGGCTCCCGACCCGATAACGCCCACCGAGCGCGCGCCCTGCACCACGGCCCTTCCCAGAGGGACCGCGAGAGGCGGCGGAAGAGGAGAACGGGCCGGCTGTCACGCGGGCGTGCGGGCGGACGCCACCGCGGAGTTGATCGCGCCGGCGGACAGCCGGCTACTGCGAGTCGGCGCAGGCCGGCCCGGCCTGCTGCGGGATCCCCGGACTCCTGTCCATTCGAACGCCAGGTCGTGGCATGCCTCGTCCGGGGGAAGCGCGACGTATCCCGATTGCCCGCAGGTCTGCCTGCACAGCCTTGAAGACATGACGGAGTGGGGGATCACACCGGCCCGCAGGGGACTGACGCGAGTGAGCGTCGCCGCCGTTGTCGTGCTGGGCTCGGTTGCACTCACGAGTGGTGCGGTGCGGGCGGAGACGGCCGATACGGACAGCCCGCCGCCCCACGGTGTACGTGTCGAAGTGACGGCGGGGCCCGCGCCTGGATGCCGTCGGATCGTCGTTGGCACCGAGGGCGGCCACTCCCTCGTGACCGTGGGGTGTGACGCCTGCCCGCACTCGTACGTGGCCGTGACAGCGCGCACGGCGCCCCAGCTGCAGTTGAGCCTCGTGTGGAAGCGACCGTGCGAGAGGCCGCCCGCCACGCCGCCCGCGACGCCCCCGCCTACTCCGCGTCCTGAGCCCCCACCTACTCCGCGTCCTGAGCCCTCACCTCCGAGCGCCCCTGTCCCCACCCCTGCCTCCCCGTCACCCACCCCTGCTTCCCCGACCCCCACGCCCTCCCCACCGAGGGTCACAGCTCCGCAGGCCGCGCTTCCCGTGCCGACCCGGCCGCACCCATCGAAGGCGGCCGGTACGCCGAGCCAGAAGCCGAAACACCCGGAGCGGGCGGCGCCGACCCCGAAGCCTGTCACGCACCGGACGTACCAGGCTCCGCCGCGCAGAGCGACACGCGACGGAATCCCGTTGATGACCCTGGCCCTGCTGCTCATGGCTCCGGCGGTACTGGCCGCGGCGGCCCTGCGCACGCGTTCCTCGTCCCGGGGCGGCGGGCGCGGCCGTTAGACGGCCACCCGGGTCGCGCCCCCTCACCACCGCCACAGGTTGAGACGCAGCGACCGGACCAGGCCCCCACTGCAAGCCCCACCGACCCTGCCGCTCTACGGAGGTTCCATGTCGCAATGGCTGGTCCTGGCCCTGGTGATGGCCTCGGCCTGCGTGGTGGTCCTGGCCATCACCCTGCTCAAGCACCGGCGTATCGGTGATGATGACGATCCCACCGAGACCCCCGACGTCATCGAGTACATGACCATGATGATCGGTGTTGTCTACGCGATCGTGCTCGGACTCGCCATCGCCGGTGGCTGGGAGGCGCGCAGTGCCGCGCATGACAACGTACGCGCCGAGGCCCAGGCCCTGCACGAGGTCAACGAGCGTGCTCAGGCCTACCCGGCGGTCGTACGGGACCGCATCAAGAAGGACATCGACGCCTACGTGCACTACGTGGTCGACGAGGAGTGGCAGGTCATGGCCGACCACGGCGAACTGTCCGACCGGGGAACCGAACTGTTCTCGCGGGTACGCAAGGACGTTGCCGGCTACGAACCGCGGACCGACCAGGAAGACCGGGCCTACCAGCCGATGGTCGACCAGGTCGCCGTTGCCGATGACGCCCGGGGTTCCCGGGGCGACAGCGCGGGTGGGGCGATGCCGGGTGTGGTCTGGTTCGGCCTCATCGTGGGCGCGATGGTGACGATCGGCATGATCTTCACCCTGCAGATCCGCGCCTCTCCACCGGAATTGCTGCTCGCCGGCCTGTTCAGCGCCCTGATCGCCTTCCTGCTCTTCTTGATCTGGGAATTCGACTCCCCCTTCAGCCGGGACGCCGGCACGGCGGCCGGCCCCTTCCTCGACCTCTTCCCCGCCGTCGACTCAACCGCACCCTGACCGCCGTCGGCGGCGACGCCGTCCCGGACAGCCCGTCGTCCGAAAGAGCGACGCATCCGGAAAACAGCACCTCCACAGAGAGGAACGAGAGGCAGACCATGTCACAGCCCTTCAAACTTCCGGTGTTCTACGAGCCGTACCCGGCACGGCTCAGCCCCCACCTGGAGACGGTGCGGAAGGACTCCAAGACCTGGGCCCGCAGGATGGGGATGATCGAGGGATCGGAGGTCTGGGACAGCCGTGACTTCGACTCCCACGACTACGCCTTGCTGTGCTCGTACACCCATCCCGACGCCCCGGCTGCCGAGCTGTCCTTGGTCACCGAGTGGTACGTGTGGGTGTTCTTCTTCGACGACGACTTCCTGCGGCGTTTCAAGCGCAGCCAGGACCTTCCCGGAGCCCGCGCCTACCTCGACCGGTTGCCGGCCTTCATGCCGATGGAGCCCGGGGGTGCGCCCGCGGAGCCGGCAAGCGCGGTCGAACGCGGCCTGGCCGACCTGTGGGCCCGCACCGTGCCGGCCATGTCCCAGGACTGGCGCCGCCGGTTCGCGACGAGCACGAAAGCCCTGCTCGAGGAATCCCTGTGGGAGCTGCGCAACATCTCCGACGGCCGTGTCGCCAATCCGCTGGAGTACATCGAGATGCGGCGCAAGGTGGGCGGTGCCCCCTGGTCCGCGGGTCTCGTCGAGTACGCCGCGGGCGCCGAGGTGCCGGAGCCGATCGCGGCCTGCCGTCCCATGCTCGTGCTCCGGGACACCTTCTCCGACGCGGTGCACCTGCGGAACGACCTGTTCTCCTACCAGCGGGAGATCGAGGACGAGGGCGAACTCTCCAACAGCGTGCTGGTCTTCGAACGGTTCCTGGGCTGCGACACCCAGCAGGCCGCCGACGCCGTCAACGAGCTGCTCACCTCTCGGCTGCAGCAGTTCGAGCACACCGCGCTGACCGAGCTGGCACCGCTGTTCGCCGAGCACGGCCTGCCCCCGCAGTCCTGCGCCGACGTCCTGGCCTACGTCAAGGGACTCCAGGACTGGCAGGCGGGCGGCCACGAATGGCACATGCGCTCCAGCCGCTACATGAACGGCGCGGCCGCAGGCTCACCGGTCACGGCGAGCGCATCAGCCGTCCCGGGCGGCCTGGCGGGTGTCCTGCACGGTCCGACCGGTCTGGGCACCTCCGCGGCCCGCATCACGGCCTCGGTGGTGGCAACGATGCCGAAGCGGCTGCGCAGCCACGCGCATGTGCCGTTCCAGCGGGTCGGGCCGGTCCCCGTCCCCGAGCTGTACATGCCGTTCACCACACAGCTGAGCCCTCATCTGGACGACTCACGCGAGCACGTCGTCGACTGGGCCCACACGGTGGGCATGCTGGAGCCGCTGCCCGGCGTGCCCGGTCCCGGCATCTGGGACGAACACAAGCTGCGGGCCTTCGACTTCGCCCTGTGCTCGGCGGGCATCCATCCGGACGCCTCCCCCGAAGAGCTGGACCTGACGTCGCACTGGCTCACCTGGGGAACGTACGCCGACGACTACTACCCCGCCGTGTTCGGACCCCGGTCCGACATCACCGGCGCCAGGCTGTGCAACGAGCGGCTGTCCGCGTTCATGCCGGTGGACTCCACGGCGGTTCCCACCCCGGCGAACGCGCTGGAACGCGGGCTCGCGGACCTGTGGTCCCGTACGGCCGGCCCGATGACGACCGCCGCACGCCGCGCGTTCCGCGGCACCATCGAGGACATGACCGGCAGCTGGGTGTGGGAACTGTGCAACGCGGCGGAGAACCGCATCCCCGACCCGGTCGACTACATCGAGATGCGGCGCAAGACCTTCGGGGCGGACCTCACGATGAGTCTGTGCCGCCTGTCCCACCGGCGCACGGTACCGCCGGAGGCGTACCGGAGCCGTCCCGTCCAGGCGATGCAGAACTCGGCGGCGGACTACGCGGCCCTGATCAACGACCTGTACTCGTACCAGAAGGAGATCGAGTTCGAGGGTGAGATCCACAACGCCGTCCTCGTCGTCCAGGACTTCTTCGACTGCGGCCTCACCGAAGCGCTCGGCATCGTTGCCGATCTGATGACCTCACGGATGCGGGAGTTCGAACGCGTGGTGTCCACCGAGCTTCCGGAGATGTTCGACCAGCTGGATCTCGACTCCGACACACGGGCCACGCTCACCGGGTACGCACAGGAACTCAAGCACTGGCTCGCCGGAATCCTCATCTGGCACCGGCAGTGCCATCGATACGAGGAAGCCGAGCTGCGCCGCCCGGTGGGCAGGTGGACCAGCCTGCCCACCCGTCCCACCGGTCTCGGTACATCAGCGGCTCGCATCCCGGCCTCCGCACGTTTCCGCACTCCTGCCGTCGGCACGTCGCCGTCCCGCGGACGGGGCCGCGCCTGAGGTGCCCCTGCAGCAGGTGCGTGACGGTCTCACCGGGCGGTTGCCCCGTCCGCGCCGTCGACGCACTCGGCCTTGTCGTACTCTCAAATCCGCGTCGTACTCTCAAATCCGCCGAATTGCGATCCGCAATCGAGCCACTCCCGTGGCTCGGCCGCACTGCGTGAATTCCGCTTTCGCCATTGGGGGTGCCATTTCATGCCAAAAAGAGCCCGTCAAAGCGGAAGCGCCCCTCTGGGGAATCCTCGGTGGTGCCCGTTCGGTGGCAGTTCATTCCCACTCGTTTGAGTTATGGCAAGACGCCGGTTTCAAATGTCACGCTTTTTCAGCGAGCCGAAAAACTGATTCTCCATCACAAACGCTTGGGGGAAATACATGTCGGTCGAGGCGGGTAGCGAGAACCGCACGGAGCAAGACCGTCGCCAGCAGAGCCTGGCGACGTCGGCCGCGCGCAACCTGGCCACCACCACCAAGTCCGTCCCGCAGATGCAGGAGATCACCTCCAGGTGGCTGCTGCGGATGCTGCCCTGGGTCCAGGTGGAAGGTGGAACCTACCGGGTGAACCGCCGGCTGAACTATGCGGTCGGGGACGGGCGCGTGACCTTCGTGAAGACGGGGGACCAGGTGGAAGTGATCCCGGCCGAGCTGGGGGAACTTCCGGTTCTGCGGGACTACGGCGACCTCGAGGTGCTCGGCGAACTGGCGCGGCGCTGCCGGCAGCAGGAGTACGAGCCCGGGGCGGTCCTCGCCTCCTTCGGCAGCCAGGCGGACACGGTGTTCCTGCTGGCGCACGGCAAGGTCGAGAAGGTGGGCTCAGGGCCCTACGGAGATGACGCGGTACTCGGAGTACTGGCCGACGGCGCCTACTTCGGCGACCAATGCCTCACCGCCTCCGACGGCATCTGGGAGTTCACGGCACGTGCCCTGACCCATTGCACCGTTCTCGCCCTCACTCGGCAGGATGTCCTGACACTGGCGGACCGTTCCGTATCGCTCCACGCGCACCTGGAGCAGGTGCGGTCCGTTCCCGAGCAGCGCACCAACAAATACGGGGAGGCCGCGATCGACCTGTCGGCCGGCCACGTCGGAGAAGCCCTACTACCGCACACATTCGTGGACTACGAGTCGGCCCCGCGCGAGTACGAACTGAGCGTCGCGCAGACAGTGCTGCGGATCCACAGCAGGGTCGCCGACCTCTACAACCAGCCGATGAACCAGACAGAGCAGCAGTTGCGGCTCACCGTGGAGGCGCTCAAAGAACGCCAGGAGCACGAACTCGTCAACAACCGCGAGTTCGGTCTGCTTCACAACTGCGAGTACGACCAGCGTCTGCAGCCACACAACGGCGTTCCCAGCCCCGACGACATGGACGAACTGCTCAGCAGGCGCCGCGGATCCAAGCTGTTCCTCGCCCACCCCAGGGCGATCGCCGCGTTCGGACGGGAATGCAGCAAGCGGGGTCTCTACCCGGACACGGTGGACATGCACGGCCACCAGGTGCCCGCCTGGCGCGGTGTGCCGATCTTCCCCTGCAACAAGATCCCGATCTCCGACGCCCGTACGACATCGATCATCTGCATGCGTACGGGCGAGTCGGAAGCGGGCGTCATCGGGCTCAGGCAGAGCGGCATCCCGGACGAGATCGAGCCGAGCCTGTCCGTTCGCTTTATGGGCATCAGCGAGCAGGCGATCATCTCGTACCTGGTCACGGCCTACTATTCGGCGGCAGTCCTGGTGCCGGACGCCCTCGGCGTCCTGGAGAACGTCGAAATCGGCCACTGGCGCTGACACAGGTGCCGAGACCCGGAGCTGGGCCGGACAGCCCTTGGACGATCGCGGATCGTCCAAGGGCTGTCCGGCACCCCAGCGGGCTCTCGACGCCGGCTACGGCCACTCGCGGCTGCGGATCTCGACGTCGAAGGAGAGGAAGAGCGCGAACTCCGCCCAGGCATCGGACCACAGCTTGATCACCGCTGGATACTTCGTGCCTCAGGTGTCGCTGAACTCCAGGAACGGCGTTGTCACGTTGGCTGAGCGGGGCGGGATGATCTTGTGGTTGATCGTGTCTGGAGGGGATCGCCCGTGTCGTCCGCGTCGCCGTCGTACAAGGGGCACCGGTACCCGGTCGAGATCATCTCGCACTGCGTGTGGCTGTACTTCCGGTTCCCGCTCAGCTTCCGTGAGGCCGAGGAGCTGATGCTGGAGCGCGGCGTCGTCGTGTCCTACGAGACCGTCCGCCGCTGGTGTCTGAAGTTCGGACAGGCCTACGCCGACTCCCTGCGCCGCCGGCGCCCCGCCCCGGCGACAAGTGGCACCTCGACGAGGTCTTCGTCACGATCAACGGCGAGCAGAAATACCTGTGGCGGGCCGTCGACCAGGACGGCAACGTCCTCGACATCCTGGTCCAGAACCGGCGCGACAAGACCGCGGCCAGGCGATTCCTCCGCCGGCTCCTCAAGGAGACCGGGTCCATGCCGCGGGTGGTCGTCACCGACAAGCTCCGTTCCTACGGCGCCGCCCACCGCGAAATCATGCCCTCGGTCGAGCACCGCTCCCGCAAAGGCCTGAACAACCGGGCCGAGAACTCCCGCCAACCGACCCGGCAGCGCGAACGGGCCCCGTGAAAGGCTTCTGCAGCACCGGCGGAGCGCAGAGATTCCTCGCCGCGTTCAGCGGCATTTCACCCCACTTCCGGCCCCGCCGCCACCTGATGTCCGCTCCCAACTACCGAGCCGAGATGACCGTCCGCTTCGCGATCTGGGACCAGGTCACCAGCGTCGCCGGCCTGCCCACCACGCCCTGAGCACTCGGCCGGAACCCGGCCCACCACACCCCACCACACCGTCAAAACACCTACACATCCAACAACGCGACAGCGCCAGTCCGCCGCTTCTGGCGGCCCGTCTCGTCGGCATGGCCGCCAAGGCCCTTCACGCGCCTGGCCGGGAGGTCTCGTCCGGCACCTCCGACACATGGGCGCTGACAATGCGCCAGCCTATGGGGAAGCGTGTCCACGACTGCGTCTGGCGGCCGACGGCGTTACCCCCGGGGTAGGCGAACAGGGTGGTGACCACCGCGTAGTCGGTCCCGAACGTGCTGATTCTGGTGTCGAAGAGCTTTCTGCCCGGGGGAAACGGCGGTTGTTGCCGTCGCCAGTCCCGGATTTCCTCGATCCCGGCCTGCCGATCGGCGATACCGAAGCGGACCGTGTCGGGTGAGGTCCAGAAGTACCCGGTGATGCTTTCGTGGTCGTCGGTGACCAGGGCTTCCTCGTAGCCGGCGAAGACCGCCGTCACTTCGGCGACCGTCTGTGGCAGGTCCACGTCCATCCGCTCTCCGTTCGTCATGGGTCCGGTCCGTCCTCGCGCGGCCGTGCAGCCAGGTGGTCACCCGGCCGCACGGAAGTCGCCTCCAGTCGTCGTCAGCTGTGGTGAGCCATCGTCAGTCGGTGGCCGCCGACTTGTCCGGCTCGGCGGTCTCGGTGGCCTCGTCCGGCAGGACGGCGGCGCCGGCGCCGGCCGGCACAGTTTCCGGGACCGGGTCAGGTCCCTGCTCGTCCTGCGGCTCTGGAGCCGCAGCCGCGGAGGAGCCGCCGCCGTGCAGCCGCTCGAGTGCCAGTTCCTCGGCGTCCGGCTCGCGGGGTGCGGGCCTGGTCAGAGCGAAGGCTCCGCACAGCACGGCTGCGAAGAGGTAACCGAGGCTGACGCTCCCGCTGGCGTTCCAGTCGATCTTCGGGGCGTGGATGAGCCCGATGAAGGAGAGCGCCGCTCCGGCCAGGGCCACTCCTGCCGCCGGGACGAACCGTTTGTCGATGACGAACGCGACGAGCGCGCCCAGGATCAGGCCGGCCAGGATCGCGCCCTGGCCGAGGACCATCAGTCCGTGGTAAACGACACCCGACGACTCCAGACCGGCCTCCCCGACCTTGGTCGCGCTGGTGCCGGCGGCTGCGAGGGCGTTGTCGATCTGGCCGACGGCCCAGGAGGCCAGGTTCGGCACGAGTGCGGCGACCACGGCCGCGGCGTGTGCCTTGGGTGAAAGCTGGAAGGCCTGGGCGCCGATGAGCAGGCCGATGTAGAGCAGGATGGGCACGATCGCGGCGACCGGGAAGATCGCGCCCAACAGACTGAACATGCCCAGGAAGCACATCAGAGCGATGACCGCGCCGGTGGCCAGCGAGTAGCCGGTGCGCCCGCCGGCCTTCTTCCATCCGGGGTGACCGACGTATACGGCGGGCGGGAAGGGAGAGCCCAGCGCGGAGCCGATGACGGCGCCCGCGCCGTCGGCCAGCAGTACCGAACGCAGGTTGTAGTTGTCACCGGCGGCAGCGGCGCTCTCGACGTTGCTCATCCCCTCGGTGAAGTTGTAGACACCCAGCGGGATGGCGGTGGCGAGCAGCGGTGCGACATCCGAGAGACCGGAGAACAGCGTGCCGAGGTGGAGGCCCGGGAGAGCGAAGGTGATGTCGTCGGCCGCCGCTGAGATCGCAGAGCCGTCCATTGCTCCGCCGGCCCAGCCAATGGCGGTGCCCACCAGCAGCGCGGCGAGCCCGATGGGGATGTTGCCGGGCAGCTTCAGATCGGTCATGAGACCGATCAGGAGCAGCAGGAAGACCGGCAGGGCGATCCACAGGTTGTCCCACATCTGGCCGGCAGGCCGCATGGAGATGAAGGAGACAGAGATACCGGCGAGGGTGCCGAGCAGGGCTGCCCGGGGTGCGTACCGGCGTATGTACGGGCCGATGAAGGCCCCGATGATGACGATCACGCCGATGATGAAGGCCCAGGCAATACCGGCCTTCCAGGCCAGCAGCGGATCCTTGGTCTTGAGGTAGATCGGCAGCATGATGACGAACACGACGATGAACATGTGCGGCACGCTCGGCCCGTAGGGCATCGCGGTGACATCCTGCCGCCCCTCCCGCAGCGCGAGTCTGCGGCCGAGGTAGGCGTAGTAGATGTTGCCCGCGATCAGGGCGATGCCCAGCGCCGGCAGGATGGTGTGGAAGACATCGTCGGCGGGAATCTTGAGGACTCCCAGGCACAACCCGGTCAAAGTGAGCACATTGACCAGGACGTTGACGCCCAGTCCGAAGAACGCGTTGGTGTCGCCCCGTACCCACAGCGGGAGGGGCATGGGTCTTTTCTCGGCGGGGGCGGTGCGGCGGAGCGACAGCATGGTGGGATCACCCTTCGTCGGGTGGAGCGGTGGTTATGGCGTGGGGTACGCCGGGTAACGGGGTGTTGGCGGACCGAGGCACCGCTGAGGTGGCGGTGCGGTCGGGTCAGTCGGGGGCGCGGCGCGCGCGGCCGGGGCGCTGGTCCGCGGCCCTGTCAGAGCGGCTGGCGCGCCGGTTCGCGGACGGTTTCCGGAGCGTCGGGGCCAGCGGGCGATGCGGTGGCCAGTGCCGCCAGGAACGCGGCCGACTCCGCGGTCCAGCCGAAGATGCCGCCCTGCGCGGCCACCATCTCCAGACCCGCCTGCTGGAATTGAGGGAAGTACGAGCCGACGCAGTCCGACAGCACCAGGCACTCGTATCCACGGTCGTTGGCTTCGCGGACCGTCGTATGCACACACACTTCGGTGGTGACGCCGGTGACTACGAGACGGCGGATGCCGCGGGCGGTGAGCAGATCACCGAACCCGGTGGCGTAGAAGGCGCCTTTGCCCGGCTTGTCGATCACCGGCTCACCCGCCACCGGGTAGAGCTCCTCGATGATGTCGTGGCCCTCCTCACCGCGGACCAGTATCCGGCCCTTGGGGCCCGGGTCGCCGATGCGCATGCTGGGGTTTCCTCGCAGCAGCTTGCTGGGGGGACAGTCGGACAGGTCCGGCAGGTGTCCCTCGCGGGTGTGTATGACCGTCATGCCCGCGGCGCGGCAGGCGTCGAGTACGGCCCGCAGCGGAGCGATGGTTCTGCGTAGTTGTTCCACGTCATTGCCCAGGCTCTCGCCGAATCCGCCGGGTTCGAGGAAGTCCCGCTGCATGTCGATGAGAACGAGTGCCGTCTCGGCGGGGTCGAAGGAGAACCGGTACGGGGCGGCCTCGACACTGAGCGATTCTGCAACTGCCATGGCGGTTCCTGCTTTCGTCGAGGGGAATGGGAGTCGACGCGGTCGGCTCGGGCGGATTCGGACCATGCGCCCGGATGTGCAGGACTGTTCGAGCGGTGCAGGGGCCCGTCCGGTGGGTCAGGTCAGGAGGTGGCCTCAGTCGTGGCGGCGATCAGGTCGTCGGCGGTGGAGACGCATCCGAAGACGCCGCCCTGCATGGTCACCATGTGCAGCGCGGCTTCATGGTTCGAAGGGTCCGTAGCGCCGGTGCAGTCGGAGAGGATCAGACATTCGTAGCCGCGGTCGTTGGCCTCGCGCATGGTGGTGTGGACGCACACGTCCGTGGTGATGCCGGTGAGGACCAGATGTGTGATGCCCCGGGTGCGCAGTACGAGGTCGAGGTTGGTGGCGTAGAACGCCCCCTTGCCCGGCTTGTCCACGATCACCTCACCGGGAAACGGGGCCACTTCGGGCACGATCTCCCAGCCGGGTTCCCCCCGGACCAGAATGCGGCCGCACGGTCCGGCGGCGCCGATCTCGGCGCCGATCTGCGCGGACCGCCAGCGCTTGTTGGCCGGCAGGTCTGCCAGATCGGGGGCGTGCCCCTCACGAGTGTGGACCACGAGCATGCCCGTGCTGCGGGCGTGCGCGAGCAGCTTCTGCGTCGCCGGGAGCCCGGCCCGGGTCAGCGAGATGTCGTATCCCATCGTGTCCACGTAACCGCCGGGTCCGCAGAAGTCCGTCTGCCAGTCGATGCAGAGCACGGCGACACGGTCGGCAGGCACGGATGTGTCGTACGGCCATGCGTAGGGCTTCGCGGTGACCGGACCGACGATTACTGTCGGGTTTTGCGGACTTATGGGCGTACTGTCAGCCATTGACCCCCCAAGCCGGTGAAGCGGTGTATGGGAAAGTAGCCACAATATTTCTGGCATTCCGTACATGGTGATTATGTGGAAATTAGTTTCGGCCAGACGGTCGCCACGTTACGGAGAAATGACGCGGCCACGGGTGGGCGCAGGGCCCAGGGCCAGGGCCCCTTTACGGAACGACTACGCCCTCCAGTGTGCGCAGCGGCAGCCCGGGCCGGTCAGGGACGGCGAAGCCGCCGGGCCGCCAGAAGCGGCGGACCGGCGCTGTCACGTTGTTGGATGTGTAGGTGTTTTGACGGTGTGGTGGGGTGTGGTGGGCTGGGTTCCGGCCGAGTGCTCAGGGCGTGGTGGGCAGGCCGGCGACGCTGGTGACCTGGTCCCAGATCGCGAAGCGGGGTAGAGCACCGGCTGCCCGTAGCGGGCACGGGCGCGATCGGCGACCTTTGGCGGCGGTGCGGTACGGGTCAGCCGCTCCACGAGCCGGAGCCGGCGCCCTTCCGCCCGGCGGGCATTGGACAAGCAGCCACGTGCGACGCCATAACACCAGGGCGGCACGCCGTCGGGGTCGGCCACGGGGCCCTTCCCGAGCCCGGGCACGTCCTCGAGGCGCCGCCAGAGCACGAGCATCGTCTCCGCGAGGATGTCATCTGCCGCGTCGACGTCCGCCCGGCGCAGCAGATACCGGTGCAGCGGCTCCGCCACCGCGCGCCAGCGATTCGAAGCGGGCTTCTCGGGCCCGGGCAAATTCCTGCTCCAGCATGGATTCCACCCCCCACCTGTCCGGCCGGGGCCTGTTTCTCTCATCGCCACGGGCACTGTACTTACCCCGAGCCCGAGGGATGTCCGTCGCGCCGGCCGAGGCGACGGCCCCATCCCGGCTGTCCCGGCCTGCCAGGTCCGGCGCGGGCAAGATCGGCCACGACCGTTCGCGCGCGACCGGCACCGGGCACGTAACCAGCCGACATCCGCCCGCCCCGAACCGCGAAGCGGACATCAAGTCACGTAACATCCTTTCAGAGCGAGCCCGTGTTCCATCGGATTCCTAGTTGTGCCATCTCATGCCGTTGGTTCCACGGGTGCGATAGCCGGGCGGTCGGTGGCGGTACGCCGCACATCTCGCCGGGCCTCCGCGAGCTGTACGGAGATCACCCACAGCACCCCGAGGTCGAAGATGAGCTCGGTGACAGAGGCGAACTGGTTCACGGTGAACTTGAACACCTGCCCGGCCAGGATGTCTGCGAGCAGTGCCAGCCTGAACAGCCGGAAGGCAACGGCCCGATCGCGCCACAGCCGCACCAGCCCCGCCACGCCGAGGAGGACGGACGCCGCGGCGCTCACCAGGATCCCGACGGCGGCACCGACTTGCGGATCGCGGTCGAGTTCGCCGCTCACGGCATCCATCGGGATCCATACGGTGAGCAGCACGGCCTCGGTGAGCACGCAGGCGACGGCCCCGATGGCGGCAGCGCGGGTGCGGGCGACGTGGCGCAGGGCGTGCGCGGTCTCCGCGAATCGTCGACGGTGCGGTGCGGGAGGCCGCTCCGGGAGGGCGTCGATGAGCCGTACGAGCGCTTGGTCGGCGTCGTGCCCGGACCCCTCAATGAGGCGGAGCGCGGCGCGGCGCTGCTCGTCGGTGAGCCCGGAGCCGACGCCGCCGAGGGCGAGGTCGGCGGCCTGGGCGGTGCGCTGGTCGGGGGTGAGGGCGGCGGGTTCGGCCCCTCGTCTCCGGATGCCTTGGACGAGCAGCAACAGCAGAGCAAAGCTTCCGTAGATGATCCCGGCGGCGGGCTGATAGAAGTACCCGGGCTCGTCCGTGACCTGCTTCCCGACCTCGTCGATGAAGAGCCCGAACCCGACCCCGCCGACAACGGCGGCGCCGCCGCGGGCGGCCCGCCCGACGCAGCAGAGCAGGACGAGCAGGGCGACCATCATCAGCAGCCCGCCCCACAGCATGTGCGCGATGTGCAGGTGACTGGCCCCACCGCCGAGCTTGGGATACCCGGCCTGGGCGAGAAAGGCGCGGGTGCCGAGCACGGCGGCGATGCCAGAGAGCGCGAACAACTGCGCGTGCGAGGCGGCGTTGGCTGCGCGGAGGAGGGTGGGTCGAGGTAAGCGCCTGAGGCGAGATGAGCCCATCCCCCGAGCGTGGCGGGCCGCGGCTCGCAGGACGATCGGGGAATGCCCGGAGAACTCCCCGACCATGCCCCTAGGTGTGCCGTCTTATCGGAACCTCTCGACACCTTCCCGCAGCAACTCACGATCGAGGACTTCCAGGCACCAACCTCCTGAGACACCACACCTAGTGCTTCCAGAGCGGCCGTCTGTTCGGAGGTGAGTGCGTGTGTCTGAGCCTTCGATAGTTCTGCCTCGCGTGCCGGAGCACTGCCCGCTCCCGTTGGAGTGAAGAACTCGATGAACTGCTGCCCGCCACGCCTCAACGCGTCATGGTTCCTCTGAGGCAATCAGGGTCGAAGGGAGCAGGGTTGTGCATGTGAGGCGTATCGGAACAATCCTGAGCGCTGTCGCGCTCACCATGCTGGCCATTCCGACGAACGCTCACGCCGCAGCAGTCGCCTGCGGCGGTGGTGTGTCGACCGGCCGGGTGGCCGTCAACGGCTGCATCAGCGCCCAACGCGGAAAGGAAGGCCGCATCTACACTCGGGAGATCACGGCGTACGTCAAGGCGCGTAACACGGGGCCGAGGGCGGTGAACCTCTCCTACGAGGCGTTCTTTCGTGTCGTCGACGGTGGTTACTGGGTGAAGTTGGGCAGCGGTCGCACCTATGTCCCGGCAGGTGGGACCGCCGGGCCCACGGAGGTGGGAAGCTCGACCCGGGTGTGCGGGCCCGTGAAGGTCGAGATTCGTGTACACGCCCGTGCCGACGGGGCCGCCTGGAGCGGGTGGTCTACCGCCGGCACGGCGCAGTGCCAAACCTGAGCGGCCAAACTGCGACCGCTCCGCTGCATACGGCAACTCCTCAGCACCCGCGCTGTACTGGCTAATCTGGGCCAGTGGTGGCTGTGAACGGCCGCAAGCCACAGCGCGAGAGGACATCGATGACCGACCACGCGACCATGCCGGGCACCAAAGCCGATCCCGGCGTCCTGGTGCTGGAATTCCGGCACACCCACCGCCTCATCGATCCCTCCGAAGAAGGCGTCCAGACCTGGCGGGTCGACATCACCGCGGACGACAAGACAATCGGCAGCCTGCGGGCCACGCGTGGCCTGTACTGGAAGGCGGACAACCTGTGCGAGCGGATGGCCGACGAACAGTCCTTCCTCGCCCTGGTGGCGGAGCAACTACTCGGCCCAGAGGGGAAGTTCAGCCCGGAGTTCGAGGACTTCGTCGACATGGCCTCCAGCGTCCTGGTCGTCGACGAGCTGGACATCGCCGCGCCCTGGAACGACCCCTGGATCATCGCCGGTCTGGCCGCCAGCGTCATCGACCGGCTGACCGACAACCAGTTCGCCGTGGTCTTTCCCCACGCCGCCTCCCATGGCACCGGTGCTGCCCTCCTCGCGGAAGCCGCCACCTTGCTGAGCGCCGAACCGTTCTCCGAGGACCTGCTGATCGTCGACACCGCCCTCGCCTCCCCCGAAGAAGCCGCCCACCGTGTGCGGGAACGCCTGCGCGACCGCGCCCGCTACGGGGGCTCCGATCCGTGGAACGAGGACTTCGAGGACTGGGACGAAGAAGGCGAAGAGGGCGAGGAAGTCCTCACGGCGCGCACGAGGGCCGTCCTGCGCCTGGCCCTGCAGGACCTGTAGGACCAGGCCTGGGAAGAGACTGTTGCTCTCGGCGACGAACCGCTGCCGCGCGGCGCCGGCGGTCTGTTCGGCTCGCTGCCGTCGGTGACGCTGCGCCAGGACGGCACCTGGCGTGGGAACATGGTCAGGGCCTTCGACGACCTGGTCGCCGATCTCTCGTCCGAGGCAGAAGTCGAGCCGCGCTGTACCGCAGAGGAGATGGCGCTCCACCTGGGCATCGCCCGAGCCCGGGCCCTGACGCGCAACCGGCCGCGCCGCGTCCAGGAGACCGTGGGGGATCTACCCGAGCACTGCCGCGACTTCGACTGGCATGCCTGCTCGGACATGCTGTTCCAGGACCACGACGTCCTGATGCTGTTCGACAACTCCCTCGAGGGCATCGAGGACAGCGACAGCCACGTCAACCAGGCGCTCGGCATGGTCAACCTCGCAGCTCAGGACTGGTTCGATCCCTTCGACCCGGAGCAGACCCGCAACCCCAACCGCGGCTTCCGCCAACAGTGAGTGCGGGCCAAGCAGGGCCTTGCCGCTGCCCTGAGCACGGCGGCTGACCTGTTGGAGAAGGCCGAGAGGTGAGGTCATCCGCCGTGCCGCCGGGACGACTCTTGGCGATCAGGAGCCGTTCGTTCGGGTGGTGTCGGCGTGCGACTCTTTGTGTCCAGCCGCGTACACCGAAACGTCTCCCGTGGAATCCCGCAGCGAAGGCCGGCGGAACCTGGTGCCTGTTGACTCTCCCTTCGTGGGAGACCCAAGGGTGGAGCGCATGCACGTCGGTGACAACACGTTCTGGAGTATCGGGGAGGTCGCCCGGAAGACCGGACTGTCGGTGAAGCTGATCCGGCACTGGTCGGACGCCGGGATCGTCCACCCGGCACAGCGGACTCCGGCCGGCTACCGGCTGTACGGCACCGAGGCACTGGCCCGGCTGCAACTGGCGCAGACCCTGCGCGGGCTGGGCCTGGGGCTGGCGACGATCCGGGACGTACTGGAGCGCGAGAGCACCTTGTCAGAGGTGGCCGCGACGCACATCGACGCGCTGGAGAAGCAGATCCGCACGCTGCGAACGCAGCAGGCCGTGCTGCGCTCCGTCATCCGCCGCAACACCACTGCCGAGGGGCTCACCACCATGACCGGGCTGGCGCGCATGTCCGCCGCCGAACGCCGTTCCATCATCCAGGACTTCGTCACCGACACCCTGGGGGAACTGGACGTACCCACCTACCGACGGGGCCTGCTGGCGGCCACCCCGGACCTGCCCGCCGATCCCACCGACGAGCAGGTTGACGCCTGGCTGGAACTGGGCGAACTCGTCAGGAATCCGGCTCTGCGCGCCAGTGCGCGCCGTATGGCCCACTACGCTGCCGAACACCACCCGGGCGAGCACGACGACAGCGCGTTGCGGGACGCGGAGCAGGTGACAGACGACTGGCTGCGGCGAGTGGAGACAGCGACGGCGCAGGGCATTGCCCCGGACTCGCCGGCAGCCGATCCCGTCGTCACCGCCATCGTGGCGACCTGGATCCCCACGCAGGCGGCTCCGGACGAAAAGGGGCTCGTCGACAACGCGCAGGCCAGAGCGCTACTCCTTGAGCAGCTCGAAGTCGCCTCCGACACGCATGTGGAGCGGTACTGGCAGCTGCTGTGCATCATCAACGGCTGGCCCGTGCGGCCCAGCATGGCGGCAGCCGGCCGATGGCTGACGACGGCGCTGCGGGCGCATCCTGAACCTGGTGTGCGAGCCGCGCGACTCGCCGAGTTGTACGACGTCGGGCAGGACGTGTGGGAACCGAACGGCGTGCTCCATGCCTGTGATGAAGTCCTGGACGCCGTCGGCGAACTCGTCTCCGCGGTGGAGCCGGGCCAGTTCGACCGGCCAACGGCCTGCGCAGACTGGGACGTTCACACCCTCCTCAACCACCTGGTCTGGGAGAACCTGCTGTGGGCCGGCCTGGCCAACGGAACTCCCCGTTCCGACTTCACCGCCGACCATCTCGGGGACGACCATGTCGCGGCATTCCGTACCGCATCCCAGGCCGCACGATCGGCCTTCAGGCGCCCGGGCATGCTCGAGCGGCGCTACGGGCCCGCTCCCGGGCGACGGCTCGTCGAGCAGTTGGTGATCGAGATGCTGGTCCACGGCTGGGACCTGGCCCAGGCCATCGGGCACCCCTACGACACCGCTCAGCACGTCGCTGAGACAGCCCTCCCCGTCGTACGCGAGATCTACGGCGATCTGCCCCGTACTGCCGCCGGTTCCTTCGCTCCGCCGCAGCCGGTCCCCGATGACGCCGGCCCGCTCGACCGTCTCGCCGCCTACCTGGGCCGCTCAGTCACGTGACGAACGGCCGACGCGACCACATTCCCGTGTACCCGGTTGAGTATGTTCGCGTGTACGCCGACAAAAGGAGCACAACGAGGCCACCGAGGTGAGCACCTGATCCAGGGGCCGTCCTGGACGACCCGCGCGGCGGCTACGCCCACGAGTTCAGTGCCGCCTGACGTCCGAGAGGCGGCGGGGCCGGGCAGGACGTGCCAGCCCAGGCTCCGCCGCCGTCAGCCGATCAGCTTGTGCAGCACGGGAACGCTGAGCCCGAAGGAGCCCAAGCCTGCGGCGACGGCCTTGGGCACGGACTTCTCGGAGAGGAACACGAGCCCGCCCATGATGAAGCCGATGAAGCCGGCTGCCAGGAAGACCACGGCAGCGTGCACCGACAGCAGCGGCGGCGCATCGGACGGCAGTCCCGTGCTGGGCGGGCCGGGTGGTTCCGGGCGAGCGGGTGCGGGGGATTGCGGGTCCCGAGGCACCCGAGGCATCGGGAGTCTCCTGCGAGGCGGAGGAACGTGGCACCGGTCGCAGGCCGGTGAGCGGATCGGCCGCGAAGCCGAGGACACCCCCCACATGCTGCGGGGCATCCGTGATCCACTCACTGATCGCGATGAGCGAGCGGGCCCCGCCCAGCCCCGCCGAGACGGCCGCGCACAGCAACACGACCGCCGGATACCGCAGTCCCCGCACATCACGGGGGTCGGCGACCAGGATCAGGAAACGCCGCGGGTCAGCGACATCGCTTGAGGTGGGGGAATCAGTCGGGGAGCCCAGTTGCTCCAGCGCGGAAGGGACGGGCGATGATGTTCGGGCAGGCACGGTCTCGCTCGGTTCTCATGGGTCTCGACAACCACATGATCACCGGCGCCGTGCCTGCTCTGCTCTCCGGGCCCCTTGGCGCACAACGGATATGACGTCATGTCACTCACGAGACCGACGAACCGGACCAATCCCGATCACGCAATGCCCCTGGCCGCAAGGTGTGACACGTCCCGTCAATGATCGGGTAGGAGGGCCGGAGACCCGGTCTTCCTACCCGCGGGGATCCCGCACCCGGTACTGCCCGCGACGCTCAGCCGCCCGAAGCTTCAGCATCGCGCTGAAGCCAGACATAGTTGACCGGCTGAGCCGCATTCCAGCTCTCGGCAAGGCTGGCGTCGACCGGCACGAACCCGGCCCCCCGATAGCAACGCAGAGCCGTCTCGTTGTCCGGATGCACGCGCATGAAGACGTCGGGACAGCCCGCCGCACGAGCCTGCGCGAGAAGCCCTCGCACCAGCACACGGCCGAGCCCCTTCCCGCGGATATCGGGCGCCACGATGATCCGGGCGAGCTCGACCTCGTCTTCCTCGGCGTCGAACCACAACTCTCCGTAACCGACGACCCTGTCATCGTCGACGAGGATGTGGGCTTGCACGTCGTCATCCCGCTGCCAATCACTGATCGTCTGCGTGAGCACGGGAAACTCCTGTCGCCCGCACCACATGACGACCTCCCTGGACGAAGACGGCCAGCCCGCCACCGTGACGGCGTGAGCAGCGACAAAAGGAAGAAGATCCATCTGTGTCATTCCGTCCGGGGCAATGAGCTGATCTTGCACAGGCATTGGCCAGTCGGTGACAACTGACATGCAGACCGACACTACGTGCCCCCGTCCCGATCCACCCCCGAATTTCACGCATGCTGTCGCTGCGCAGGCCCCACCGTCCCCAGTGCAACGACCGAGGCCGGCGCCTCTGAGGGGCGCCGGCCTCCGCCATGCTGAGCCCGCCCGTTCTCCGCCGACCGAGCCAATGCCCGCCCTCGTCGTCCACCGCGGATCGGAGAATCCTGGCTAGGGTGGCGTTCTGTGGCTCCGCCCAGGCGACTCCAACTGGCTCCATTTCGCGGACGGTTGGTGAAGATCAGGCGATGTGAGGTGGCTCCGGAGGGCGAGTTCATGGAAGACGCCCGGACCGCCGGCGTAGCCGACAGCGTCATCTCGTACCGCGCCAGTCTCGGTGTGCTGGAGTGGCCGCCCGTGGTCTTCGGCGACATCCGCTACCCGGGGGTGCGGGACGTCAGGACGCCGCGGCGCGGAAGACGCTGGGGCTCAGGCCCCGATGGCGTTTGAAGGCGGCGCTGAAGCCGAAGGCATCGGCGTAGCCGACAGACTTGGCGATCTGAGCGATGGCGAAGTCGGTGTCGGACAGGAGTGCCTCGGCCTCGTCCATGCGGCATTCGGTGAGGTAGGCCAGCGGCGGGCGGCCCATCACCTCGGTGAAGCGTTTGGCAAACAGCGCCCGGGAGACGCCGGATTCGGCGGCGAGCGCCGCTACCGTCCACGTCTGGGAGGGCCGGGCGTGGAAGGCTTGGAGGGCGGGGGCGAGGATCGGTTCGGCCAGGCCGCGATACCAGTCGGGGGCGTCCGGGCCTGCCTGCTCGAACCAGGTGCGCAGCGTGCACACCAGGGCCCAGTCCAGGAGTCGGTCCATCAGCGCCTGCGAGCCGGCCGAGCGCAGGGCGGCGTCGGCGGCGGCTGTCTCCAGCCAGGCGCAAACCTCGGTGTCCTCGTTGATCACCAGTACGGGTGGCAGGGCGCGCAGCAGTCGTTGATGGCGATGGCCCGATGCGCGGTAGGCGCCCACGATCAGTGCGGTCGCTCCGTCCGGATCGTTGCCCCAGCGGATGCCGCCGAGGTCCTGGGCGGTGCATGCGGCATCCTCTGTGAAGCAGGCGATTTCGTACTCGACGTGTGGGCGGTTGCAGGAGGCCGGCAGATCCGCGAGGTGAAACGGGTCGGGGCCGCGCACGATGGCCGTGTCGCCGACGCCGACCGCTTGTTCAGTGCCGTCGGGCAGCAGCAGGGTGCCGCCACCACGCAGCACGCTCACCATGGTGAGCGGGGCGCCGTCGGCGAAGCGGATGGTCCAGGGCGCTTCCAGCACGGCGTGACTGACGACCGAGCCCTCGGCCCGGATGCCACTGAGCAGAGAACTCAAAGGATCCACGGGCGCCATCGTAGACGAACTCCTATGCAGCGGAGCGTTTCTCCCATGGATCATCCAATCGATCATGGGTGTACTGGACTGCAGAACCGACCGAGACCAGCCAGGAGAGACCATGTCGCACCTCGACAGCGCAGCCAGAACCGCCCTTGTGGTCATCGCACACCACCGCACCGATTCCCTCACCGCGCACACCGCCCGCCGTACCGTTGCGCAACTTGAGACCGCCGGATACGTCGTCGACCTGCTCGACCTGCACGCCGAGGGATTCGACCCGCGGATGAACGTGGCGGACCAGCCTGACTGGGGCAACCGGGAGAAGCCGTACTCGGACGAAGTCCGGGCCCATATACAGCGCATTCTCGACGCCGATGTCGTCGTCGCCGTGTTCCCCGTGTACTGGCAGAGCATGCCCGCCCTCCTCAAGGGCTGGATCGATCGCGTGTGGAACTACGGATTCGCCTACGGCCGCAGCAAGCCTCGCCTGGCGGGCAAGCGCATGCTGTGGCTGGGCCTGGCCGGTGCCACCTCCGACGACCCCATCACGGAGGGAATGCAGGCCGTGCTGGAGACCAACTTGAGCGAGGGCATCGCCTACTACTGCGGGTTCTCCCACTCCTCCGTCGCCCTGCTCCCCGACGCCGAGGAGCGCCCTCAGCGTCTCGACGCCGAGGGCAATCTGCTGGTCGGCGACGCGGTCGCGGGAGCCGAGCGCGAGGCACAGTACACCGAGTTCGACCGCCGAGCGGGGAAGGCCGTGGAAGGGTTCCTTGCGGCGGAGCCGGTGGCGGCCTGAGGGTCACGGTAGCGGCGGCGTTGCAGGCTGGTGCCCGGTTGATGCTTGGCCTGCAACGCTTCCGAGCACACCACGGTCTGCAACACCAGTCGCTACGGCCGACGCCGAGGCACTGGCCGGGGACCGGATGCACCCACGCCTGCAGGCCCAAGGGCCGAGGCCGGACCATGCGAACTCCCCGTCATCCATGGCATCTTGATCTGCCCTTCATCAGGGCCGCCTGGTCGATGCGGTCGAAGCACCCCTCGGTGACGACTGCGAGATGGCCGGCTGAGCGTGGGTCAGCTTGGACCGTGCGGTCTCCAGTGGCGGCGAGGGGCGGGAGACCCGGAGCAGTACGGGCGCCCGTTGCTCGGGCGTTGTCGTACCGCACCTCGCGCCACTCGGTGGGCTTGATCCGTCCCAGGGTTCGCATGTGGTCGAACTCGACTCGCCTCACACCGAGACGTTCGGCGGCCTGGTCGGGCCCGAGCGGGGTGTTGGCGGCGACTGGGTCGGCCAGGTCCTCGCGCTGGCACACGGCGTCGACCTGGTCGGGGTTGAGGCCGAATCCGTGTCTTGGGCCGTCGCCTTTCACGGTCATGGTCACAGCGCGCCTTGGGAAGTAGCCCACCTGCCCCTGTCACAGCAGCGAGCTGTCCGTAACTTCAACTCGTAGATCCAGTGCCTTCACACTGCGACGGCCCCTGCCGGGCCGCGCGTCGGCGTGCTCGGCAAGCGGCGTACTGGATGGACGGCGGTCTGACCGGGGGAACACCGCCCGTGCTGTGTGGCACTCCGACTCGCCGAGATCAACGCGCGCCTGCCCCGGTCGTGGCGGTGACACCCCCTGCGTAGCTGTTGGCGGTCCGTCATTCAGGCGGCAAGGACGTCCCGGAACTCCACGGTGCGGGATCACGGCCCTGGTCCTGGATCCGGCTGCACGGCCTCGGTGATTCCGGCCCGGGCCGCTTCGAGCTGTGCGGCGAACGCGATGCCCAGGAACAGCGCCACACCGGTCAGGTTGGCCCACAGCAGCAGGGCTACGAACGCCGTCAGCGGTCCGTACACGGCGCCGAATGATCCGCTCTTGGCGACGTAGAGCGCCAGCAGCCACGTGGCCGTGATCCACAGGACCAGGTGGACCGCCGAGCCGAACGCGAGCCATGTGTAGCCCGGCTGGTCCCTGCGTGGAGCCCAGCGGAAGATCACCGCCGACGCGACCCAAGCGAATACCACGCCCAGTGGCACTTCCAGGGGCCTCCACCAGTCGAGCCGCTCCCGGGGCCAGCCGAAGGCCTCCACCACCGCGTTCCCGACTGCATCCCCCGCGACGAGCACGAGGAACCCCAGGACCATCGGCATGCCCGCTGCGAGGGCGAGGAGCAGGGACCGCCCGTACTTGGTCAGGAACGGCCGGTCGCGTTCGATGCCGTAGATGCGGTTGGCGCCTCGTTCGACCTGCCCCATCGCCGAGGCGAGGTTGAGTACGGCGAAGGCCAGTCCCAGCCACATGGCGACAGCGTTCCAGACTCCGGAACCGGCGCTGCGCGCGGTGGTGTCCAGAGCGTCCTCGACCAGACTCGCACTGGCGCCCGGCACGATCTGGCCCAGGGTGAGTTCGATGATCCGCCCCACGCTCTCCGTATGCACGGTGGTCGCCACGCCGACCAGCGCGATGGTGAACGGCACCAAGCCCAGGACCACTTGGAACGCGAGCGAACGGGAGTTGGTGAAGCCGTCGGCGTAGCGGAACCGGGCGAACGCGTCGAGGAGCAGTCGGTAGCCTCCGTAGTGCCTCAGCGCGGTGAGCGCCTCGTCTCCGGAAAGCTCGTCCCCGATCATGTCCCGCGTCTGCGGAACGTGCACAACGGTCCCCATCGAAAACGTCTCCTCCTGTCGTTCGTACGGCCAGATGAGGAACGCGATCTTGCCGCCGGGAGAACCGTACAGCCGGACGACTGCGGCGGTCGGCCGTCAGGTGGATTCAGGGCGGCTGCCGGGCCCGCTGGCGCGGTGGGACAAAGAAGTGGGCGAAAGAGTGGTGTCCTCCTCGCCGGGCTCCAGGAAGGTGCTGACGGCGCCGACGATGAGCGGGTCGGAGGTACCGACCGCCTCGGGATCCTTGCTGGTGTGGTCCATGCGCGACAACAGACTGCGCATGGTTTCCCACCGGGCGCGACGTTTGTCGTTGCTCTTGAGGACGCCGAGGTCAGAAGGGCATGCGGCCACGGGTGCGACGGCCGGCCGAGCCGCTACGGCCCACAGCGCGGGAACTCGTCCGGAACGGCTTGCTGAAAAGCCTGCCCAGGACGCCGGGCGCCTTGCCGCCGGCCCGCGCGCCGACACCGAGCGAACGCTGCGTGCCGCGTTCGGGGTGGCGGGAGAGACGCGGGACGAAGAAGGCCAGCGCGGCCAGGACCACACACACTCCAACAACTGCCGCAATGATCACGAGTCGGCTCCCTTGATCGGGCGGGAGGACACGGGTACCCCGTCACGTCCCCTCTATGTGACTGGCGCCCTGGGCGGCTTCTGCCCGCCGGTCGACGGCGGCCCGACGTGGGCAGCTCGGCAGGGCACCTCAGCCGGGTCGCCTCTCCGTCGCTTCCAGTGGTACACCGGCACGGTTCTTGACTTCCTCCCCCTCGTGAACGAGGGGGATTCCTACGGCTCGCGCCGTGGGGTTTTCTGCTTCACCGCCGACTGCCCGCCCGGAGTTCTCCGTTGAGGTCTTACACCGGCTCCACAGACAGACACCGCCAGCCCGGCGGCCAGAAGGTTCTCAGCGGCGTTCACGTCCCGGTCATGGGCCGTGCCGCAGCTGCCGCACGTCCAGGTACGGACGCCCAGCGGCATCTTCTCCCGCAAGGTGCCGCAGGCGGAGCACAGCCTGGAGGAGGGGAAGAAGCGGTCCACCGCGACCACTTCCCGCCCGTACCAGGCGGCCTTGTACTCCAGCATGCTCCGGAACTGGGCCCACGCGGCATCCGAGATGGCGCGGGCCAGGCTCCGGTTTTTGACCATGGTGCGTACGGTCAGGTCCTCGATCACGAGCGTTTGGTTTTCACGCACGAGTCGAGTGGTCAGCTTGTGCAGCACATCGCGCCTGCGGTCGGCGATCCGGGCGTGGATCTTCGCGACCTTCTGGCGGGCCTTGCGCCGGTTGGCGCCCTCGCCTTTGGTCTTGCGGGACAGCTCCCGCTGCGCCTTGGCCAGGCGCTCGCGGTCGCGGCGCTCGTGCCGGGGGTTGGCGATCTTCTCCCCGGTGGAGAGGGTCAGCAAATGGTCCAGGCCCACGTCGATGCCGACCGCCGTATCGGTGGCCGCGAGTGGCTTGACCCGCGGGTCCTCGCACAGCAGGGAGACGAACCAGCGTCCCGCGCTGTCCCGGCTCACCGTCACCGTGCTCGGCGTCGCCCCCTCGGGCAGGGGGCGGGACCAGACGATGTCCAGCGGGTCGGCCATCTTCGCCAGCGTCAGACGGCCGTCGCGGAAGCGGAACGCGGAGGAGGTGTACTCCGCGCTCGCCCGGGAGGTCTTCTTCGCCTTGAAGCGCGGGTACTTGGCGCGTTTGGCGAAGAAGTTCGCGAAGGCGTTCTGCAGGTGCCGCAGCGCCTGCTGCAGCGGGACGGAGGAGACCTCGTTGAGGTAGGCCAGTTCTTCGGTCTTCTTCCACGCGGTCAGCATCGTGGAGGTGGCGTTGTAGTTGACCCGTTCCTGCCGCGCCCACGCCTCGGTGCGGGCGGCGAGTGCCAGGTTGTAGACCTTGCGCACGCATCCGAAGGTGCGCGACAGCTCGGCTGCCTGCGCATCGGTCGGATAGAAGCGGTACTTGAACGCCCGCTTCACGTGAGTGACCATGCCTCACAAACTAGCACATCGACTTGTGACCGCCTGCTGGTGGTTGGTGATGGACGCCGATCCGCCCGAAGGGCGAATCGGCTTTCCCTGCCCTGCTCCGCAGGAGTCCGTTTCCTCCCCCGCCTGAAGGCGGGGGTATCCACGGAGGAATCCAGATGACCAGGCGAATGAAGCAGCTGACGGCCCGCGTCCAGAGGCTTCAGCCCAGGCCCATCGATTTCACCGCGATGCGCTATTAAGAGCTCGTAACGGGATCTTGTTGAAGGTGTCCTGGCCGGGCATGGCTGGTGTGGGTGTTTCGCCCACGACAGCGGATTCGACGCCCAGCTGCGTCATCAGGTTTGACTGAAGGTGCGTCGGTAGGCGCCGGGTGTGGTGCCGAGATGTGCCCGGAAGCGGCGGCGCAGGTTGACTGCCGAGGTGAGTCCGACGCGGGTGGCGATGGCTTCGACCGGCAGGTCGGTCTGTTCCAGCAAGACACGTGCCGCGTCGATGCGTTGGCCGAGCAGCCACTGTCCTGGGCTGGTGCCGAGTTGTTCGGTGAAGCGCCGGGCGAGGGTCCGGCTGGAAAGCCCGGCGCGTTCGGCGAGCCGGTCGAGGGTCAGTCGGGTGTCGAGCCGGGAGGTGGCCCACTCCAGCAGGGGTGCCAATGACTCGTCCGCCTTGGCTGGTGTGGGCTGTGCGGCGTACTGGAGTTGGCTACCCTCCCGGTGCGGCGGCAGGACCATGTTTCTGGCGATCTGGGCGGCGTATGCCGTGCCGTGGTCGGAACGGACCAGGTGCAGGCACAGGTCGATGCCCGCGCCGGTTCCGGCGCTGGTGGCCACGTCGCCGTGGTCCACGAAGAGCACGTCCTGGTCGATGTGCACCTCGGGGAAGGCGGCGGCGAGTCGGGCGGTGTCGCGCCAGTGGGTGGTGGCGCGGCGGCCGTCGAGCAGTCCGGCCTGGGCGAGGACGAAGGCTCCCGTGCAGATGGCGACGATCCTCGCCCCGCGCCGGTGGGCAGTCCGGAGCGCCGCGGTGACGGCCGGTGGTGCAGGGGCGCCGGGCGGCTGCCAGCCGGGGACGATCACGGTGTCCGCCTGCTCCAGGGCCTCCAGCCCGGCGTCGATGAGCATCGCATAGCCGGCGGTGGTCGGCATTGGGCCTGGGTGCTCGGCGCAGATCCCGAAGCTGTAGCGGGGCGGCTCGTCCTGCGGGGCGGTGCCGAAGACCTCGGTGGCGCAGGAGAGTTCGAAGTGCGACTGAGGCGGATTGAGCAGGGCCATCACCCGATGAGGATGCATGGCAAGATTGTACTCTTTGGTGTCTTTCTAGACTCTCGGCCGGATGACCCGCACAGGACACAGTGGACCCATGAGCGAAACCACCGAAACGACAGTACTGAGGACCGCAGTCCAGGTCGACGGCGAGCTGGCCAGCTACTTGACCGCAGGGCGGCAGGACGCCCCGCCCGTGCTGATGCTGCACGGAACGTACTGGAGCCGTGTCTGGCTCCCCGTACTCGACCACCTCGCCGACGCGGGGCTGCGGCCCCTCGCGGTCGACCTCCCCGGGCTGGGACGCTCAGGAGGCCAGCTCACCCCGGAAGCGGCCACGGTTCCGGCCCTCGCCGACTGGGTGACGCGATTCGTCTCTGCGCTGAACCTCTCCGGCCCCATCGCCCTGGCAGGACACGACATCGGCGGCGCCATCGCCCAGCACCTCCTTGCCCACAACCGGCTCGACGTGTCCCGGTTCGCCTTGGTCAACTCGGTCCTCTACGACTCCTGGCCCGCGCCCCACGTGGCCCAATTCCGGGACGGGGACACGGGCGAGGGCGTGCTCGCCGCCCGGCGGCAGGCGATTACGAGGGTGCTGGCCGGTGTCGCCACTGAGTCGTTGATTGCGGACTACGCGGATCCGTGGACCGATGAGCGGGTGCGCCGCTCCTGGATGGCCCTGGCGGGCGCGGCCGATAACCGCTACACCCTTGACCTCGTTCCCGCGCTGCAGCGGTCCACGACGCCCAAGCTGTTGATCTGGGGCGAAGATGACCTCCACGAGGCGGTGGAATACGCCGAACGGTTCATCTCAGAGATGCCCCGCACCACGCTCATCCGCATCCCAAATGCGGATCACATCCCCACGGAGAACGCCCCCGACCAAATTGGCCGCGCGCTCGCCGACTTCTTCACAGCGTAGAGATCTTCGAACTCGTAATGCGATCATGATTCGGCCTTCCTGAGCCGACGCCAGCAGATCAGGCTGCAGCCCAACAAAACGAAGGCGTCGTGGAGTTCGAGCCGACGTTCCCAGCGCACGGCCAGGCGCTTGAACTGGTGCAACAGGGCGAAGGACTGCTCGACGACGTATCGGAGCTTGCCCAGTCCCTTGATGTTGGGGGCGCTCTTGCGGGAGATCACCGGCTGGATCCGGCGGCGCCTCAGCTCGCGGCGCACAGCCTTGGAGTCGTACGCCTTGTCGCCCAGGACGGCATCGGGGCGACGACGAGGATGCCCCGGACGGCCGGCCACGGACGGGATGCCGTCGATGAGGGCGAGAGTCTGGGTGACGTCGTTGACGTTCGCCGCGGTCGTGATGACCTTCAGCGGGGTGCCCTTGCCGTCGCAGATCAGGTGGTGCTTGCTTCCCGTCTTCCGCCGGTCGACCGGCGACGGGCCGGTTGCAGCACCCCCCTTTGACGCGGACGTGGGAGCCGTCCACGCACGCTCTCGACCAGTCGAGTTCGCCGGCCGCGTTCAGCTCGGCGAGCAGGATGCGGTGCAGCCGTTCGAAGACACCTGCCTGTTGCCAGCGGTCCAGACGCCGCCAGCAGGTCTGCCCAGAGCCGAACCCCAACTTCAGGGGCAGGAGCTGGCACGCGATGTCGTTATGCAGGACGTACAAGATGCCCTGACGAACACCAGGTCAGACGGTGGACGTCCTGGCACCGCTGGGTCACGCTCGCGATGCTCGCCCACGCTTTCCTCGCCGCGGCCACCGCCGATGAACGCGCCCAGGAAACTGAGTGCTACGCGCTCGCCCACACCCCCGTGGCCGCCGTTTCCCTCACGTACTCGGCGAACGCCCTCGGCTCGCGCCCCAGTACGCGCCGTACGCCGTCTGTGACATCGGCGTACGCACCGCTGCGCACCGCTGCGCACCGCCCCAATTCCAGCGCCACAAACTCCGCCGGCACGCCCGCCTGGACCAGCTCGCTCTCGAAGCGTTCAGGGGTAAGCGGGATGTACCGGATGTCGCGGCCGCTCGCCCGCGCGATCTGTGTGACGGCGTCGCCAAAGCTCAATGGGTTCGGCCCGGACAGCTTATAGACCTGCCCGGCGTGAACTCCCTCGGTGAGCGCCGCAACTGCCACCTCGGCGACGTCCCGGGCATCAATGAACGGGTCCCGGGCATCAATGAACGGCTCGCGTCCATCCCCGGCCGGCAACCTCACCTCACCGTGCCGCAGCGGCTGCCGGCAACCTCACCTCACCGTGCCGCAGCGGCTCAAGAAACAGGTCCTCACTGAAGTTCTGCGAGAACCACGCAGGCCGCAGAATCGTCCACGCCGCGCTGGCCATGCCAACCGCCTCCTTGGCGGGGGCGGCCTCCGGCCACCCGCCTCCCGATTGGAACACCAGCCGCTCGGCGCCCTGCGACGCCGCCAGCTCGCTCACCTCCCGCAGGCGCGGCGCGGCGTCGTGGCTGCCCAGGTCGGGCAGGTACACCAGATAGACCGCTCTCGCCCCGCGCAGCGCGGGCTCCCACGTACTCCGGTCTTCCCAGTCGAAACGCTGCTCGCCGGAGCGTGAGGCAACGCGCACCGGCACGCCGCGTTCTCGTAGCAGCCGCACCACACGGCGGCCGATCTTCCCCGTGCCGCCCAGCACCACCGTCGGTTTGTGAGACCTCGATTCCCTCATACGGAGAGTCAAACCGCCGCCGCGGCCGGCGATCAAACGGTTTCCGGGACGGTCGCCGGACCCCCACCGATGCTGCCACTACCAGAGGAGGACCAGATCAGGACACGAAACGTCACCGGAGTACTAGGGCGTGAGTCGGGCCGTCAGGCCATCGAGGACCCGGTCGAGCCCGTACGCGAAGTTGTCATCGCGGATCCGCTGCGGGTGCACGTCCTGCTGGGCGGAGCTTCCCGCACGCAGCCGCGGGTGCTCCCGCGTGGCCTCGTCGAAGGCCGGTCGCAGGCCCGCCACCCACTCCTGCTCGGTCTTGCCGCTGCGGGCGATCAGTGAGAGGTACGCGGCCTCGGCGGTTGCGATCCCGATGACGTAGGCCATGAGTGTGCCCATGGCCTGGTCCATCTCGTCCGCGGGGAAGCCCGCCGCCTCGAACTGCGCGAGCAGCGCCGACGACATCCGCATGGCGTTTGGGCCGATGTGGACGAGGCCGACCTGGCCCAGTTCGGGGGCGATCCATGGGTGGCGCAGAGTCATCGCCCGCAGTTCGGTGGCGGTGCGGGTGACTGCCGCGCGCCACCGGGTCCCATCGACGGCGGTCGGTACGTCCGGTTCGCCGTAGACGTCGTCCACGACCAGCTCGATCAGTTCGTCCTTGCTGGCCACGTGCCGGTACAGGGAGGTGGCCGCCGTGCCTAGGCGGGTGCCGAGCTTGCGCATGCTGAGCTCCTCGACGCCCTCCGCGTCCAGCAGGCGGATCGCTTCGGCGACGATCTGCTCGCGGGTCAGGTGTTCCCGCTGCCGGGGGCGCGGCCGGGTCCACACCGAGGCGGTCGGCTTCTCGTCGGCTGGCATGCGGCCCTCGTCTCTGCTCGTCCCACGTTCATCGTCCCCACCACGTTAGCGCACGCTGTACGCATCTTGCGTACAGCGTTACATCATGCGTACAGTGTTCGCATCGAAAGAACGCCGTACGCACCAGATAGGGGCTGATATGTCGAAGAACGTGAGCTGGGACGTGCAGGGCAACTGGGGGACCAGGGACTCGGCGGGCAAGAAGCTGGACCTCGTCCACTGGCAGAACCGCCTCGACGCACTGCGCGCTGAGCACCACGTCCCGGCCGCGTCCCTCGCGGTCCTCGTGGACGGGACCGTCCACGAGCTGGCCAGCGGCGTGCTCCACCGCGGCACGGGCGTCACGGCGACGACCGACTCGGTCTACCAGATGGGCTCGATCGCCAAGGTCTACACCGCCACCCTGATCATGCGGCTCGTCGACTCCGGCCGACTGGACCTGGACGCGCCGGTCGTGGACGTACTGCCGGAGTTCTCGGTCGCCGACCCCGAGGCGACCAGGGCGATCACCACACGCCAACTGCTCAGCCACACAAGCGGTCTCACCTGCGACTTCACCTACGACAGCGGGCGCGGCGACGACTGCCTCGCCAAGTACGTCGAGGCCGCGAAGGACGTGGCGCTCGACTGCCCGCCCGGCGCCGCCATTTCGTACAGCAGCGTCGGGTACAACGTGCTCGGCCGGATCGTCGAGGTGGTGACTGGCCAGGTCTGGGACGAGGCCCTCAAAGACCTGCTCCTCACCCCGCTCGGCGTCACGCACACGATGACGCTTCCCGAGGAGGCGCTGCGGTTCCGTGCGGCGATGGGGCACCTGGGCGAGGCGGGCCAGGACCCGGAACCGGCACCATCCTGGGACCTGATGCCGCGCTCGGCGGGCCCCTACGGCAGGGTCATCGCCACGGCCGGGGACGTCGCGCGGCTCGCGCAGATGCACCTCAACGGCGGTGTGGCGCAGGACGGCACGCGCGTGCTCTCCGAGGAGACGGTCGCGCTGATGCAGCAGCGTGTGGTCGACTCCCCCGACAAGTGGACCGTCAGCGCGGACGGTTGGGGCCTGGGCTGGACCCTGTACGACTGGAACGGCGTCCAGGGATACGGGCACGACGGCGCCTCGATCGGGCAGTACGGCTATCTGCGCGTGGTGCCCTCGGCGGGCGTCGCGGTCGCGCTGCTCACCAACGGCGGCGGTGCGCGTGAACTGTACGCGGCGCTCTACCGGGAACTCCTCGCCGAGTTGGCCGGGGTGACGATGCCGGAGCCCTTCGCCCCGCCGGCCCAGCCGCCCGTGGTCGACTTCGCGCCGTTCGTCGGCACGTACCGGCGCGAGGGCGTGGTCATCACCGTGACCGAGCGGGACGGTGCGGGCCACGCGGTGTACGAGTTCGTCG
The DNA here is from genome assembly GCF_014647675.1 of Streptomyces flaveus. Classification (GTDB taxonomy): domain Bacteria; phylum Actinomycetota; class Actinomycetes; order Streptomycetales; family Streptomycetaceae; genus Streptomyces; species Streptomyces flaveus. Next base: position 517,965 of record NZ_BMPQ01000004.1, read on the forward strand.
ACGGTATGAAGGACTTCTCCGAGCCCCTGGAAATAGACCTGGTACCGGTGACGGAGACGGTCTTCGCGGGTACCGGGGTGGGCGCGGCGTTCAGCGAGGACTACATGCCCGTGGTCTTCTCCACGCTGGAGGACGGCACGGCCTGCGTCTACATCGGCATGCGCTGCGGCCCCAAGGTCGCCTAGCTTGATCTTTAATAGTGCAACCGCATGCGGGGGTCGTTGCCTCGGCGTTGGTAGTGGCAGCGGCGGGCTCGGGCTTGGCTGCGGCGTCGGAAGTGTGACCAGTGCAGACGATGTTCGTTGGCATGGTAGCGGGGTGTGGTGACGACATGGCCGATCAGGCGGCGGATCTCCTGGGCGCTGAGGGGTATGAGCTCTCGATCAATGTCTTCGCCGCCCCTTTTGCGGCTTCTGCGGCCCGGATGGCGGTCAGGTAGGCAAGGGCGGCCATCGAGAGGGTGACGTGCCGGTACCAGGCCCGGTAGAGGGGCACCGACGAAACTGTCGTGCGGCGTCGGCGAGTTGGCGGTCGAGATGCCCAGCTCACCGACCCGGTCGACCCCATACGGCGGGAAGCGATCTACAACAGCGCGGGATCCAGCCTGACCGGAGGGGCAGAACGGTCCAGGTCGCAGAGTTCCGTCGGTGCCCCAGTGTGCAGACGCGCTTGTCCTTGATCCTCGCCCGCAGGCGGTCCATCAGGGCCGTGTGATCGATCTCGTCGAAGCACGCCTTGATGTCTGCCTCCAGGACCCAGTGGAACTTGTTGGCCCCGGAAGACAGGTGGTGGTTCTCGGCAATCGCGTCGTGTGCCCGCCGGTTGGGGCGGAACCCGTACGAGCACGGCATGAAGTCCGCCTCGAAGATGGGTTCGAGCACTGCTTTGAGGCTGGCCTGGACCACCCGGTCGGCGACCGTGGGAATCCCCAGCGCGCGGAGCTTGCCGCTCGCTTTCGGGATCATCACCTGCCGCACTTCGACTGGCTCGAACGCACCCGCCTTCAGCGCGTCCCTGATGTGCTCCAGGAACGCCTCGACCCCGATCCAGGTCTCGATCATGGTCACCGTGGCCCGGTCGATTCCTGGAGTCCTCGCCCCGGTGTTGGTGGCCACGCGTTCCCACGCGTGCACCAAAAACGCCGGGTCGTAGACGAGGTTGAACAGGTCACCGAACCTTCGGGAGTCGTCTTCTCCCGCCCATCGGTGCAATTTGATCTGCATCTCCCGTACTGCGAAATGAGCCGAGTCAGGACCCGGCCACCGCACGGCGCCGGTATTCACCGGCGCTTCTTCGGGCATTGCGCTCCTCTCCTTGCTTGGCACGCTGCCGCCCTTCCCCCTGCTCTCCCCGGCTCCGAGTACTACGACGGCTCCGCCCCACTCGCGCCCATCGGCAGGCATCGCGCCTATCCCCGCTGTCCGGCCTGGCTGACCGGGTCACGGGGAACGGACACGAGCGGTTCCCACGTTCACTGCTGTTCGGTTGACGGGTTAGGCACCCGGCTCTGCCCCTGCGGCCTCGCCACGACTACGCCGTAGACCTTCGTCGTGGCCTCCCGGCCCAAACTGTCAATACCGGACCGGGAGTTCACCGCCCTTCCGGGCGGTTGTGCACCGCTGACCAGCCCATATCCACCGGATTGGAGCTGGCAAGAACTCAAGAGGCGTAATGACGCCGGTTCCTCGCGTATACCTTCCCGTCTCGCTCACCGGGCCCGACCCATCCGGCAGTGCTGGGCCGACCCGACTTTGTCGAGGCTGCTCTCGCCCTCCCCGGCGATCCCCGGTTCAGGCTGCCCCCAGCTTCACCTCGCCGCTACGACGGCGAAGCGACGGTGGTCTTCCACCTCCGTCCGAAACAACAGTGCCTCGTGGCGTACTGACACGGTTCTCACCGGCACCCCTGGTCGGGCACCGGGTTTAACGGAACCCAGCGCGGTTCACCTCCGCTCGAGCGGAGGTGAACCGGAAGAGAGTCAGGTTCAGATGGCGGGTGGTTTGTGCTCTCCGCACGAGCGGAGGTGGACCAGTGTCGGCGTACACACGGACTTCCTCAGCTGCGTACGGATGAATGAGGCCAGATAGTGCTGTGTGGGTCAGGTTTCGCCCAGCGTTGCTGCCTGTCCCTGGAGTGCCTGTATCAGCGTCCTGACCTGGGCGTGGTTGCGGCGGAGGATCGTGGCAACGCCGATGTGCCGGGTCGGAGTCGGCGGCGCGATTGGGACAGTGCGTAGGCCTGCTACCTGCGGGGTCTGCGCGATGGAGGGGATCAGCGAGATTCCCATGCCCGCAGCGACGAGCGAGCGGGCGAAGAAGTAGTCCGATGTCGTGCCGCGCACTTCCGGGTCGAAGCCGGCACGTTCGGCGTAGCGACGCAGGTACGTCTCGGTCTTGAGGCAGCCGAGTACCCAGGGCTCGGCGGCCAACTCGGCGATGTCGAGTGTCTCGCGGCCGGCCAGGGGATGGGCGTCGGGCAGGACGACATGCAGGGGGTCTTCCATGAGTGCAGTCCACGCCAGGCTGGAGTTCGGGCCTGGCCGACCGGGCAGCGGGCCGTCGAAGTGGTAGGCGAGGGCGAGGTCTACGGCGCCCTGGCGGACCAGTGGCAGGCTGTCTTCGGGCTCGCTTTCCCTGACGTGGACCACAGTCTCGGGATGGGCGGTGGCGAGGCGGGCGAGTGCGCCGGGTAGCAGGAGCCTGCCGCCGCTGGTGAAGGTGGCGATGGTTAGCTGAGTGCGGCCGCTGCCGAGCCGGTCGACCTGCTGTCTGGCGTATTCGAGCTCCGCGGCGACCGACTCGGCGGCCCCGACCATGATCCGGCCGGCCGGGGTGAGCGTGACTCCGCGTGTGCTACGCACCACGACCTGGGCGCCGAGGCTGCGCTCCAATGCAGCGACGTGCTGGGACACGGCTGACGGGGTGAGGTGGAGGGCTGCCGCGGCCTGGTTGAAGCTGCCGAGCTCCGCCACCGCTCGCAGGACACGCAACCGCTGCACATCGATCAACAGTATTCCTTAATACGCTTCCAGTAAGCAGGCACTTCTGCTGATGACGGTAGATGTCCAGGATGGGGGCATGCAAAAGATCTGCGTCATCGGCGGAAGCCGGTACTTCGGCAAGCTCCTGGTCCAGCGCCTACAGGCCACCGGCCACCAGGTCACAGTGATCAATCGCGGCTCCACCCCGCCGCCTGCCGGGGTCGAGCACCTCGTCGTCGACCGCAACGACGAAGCCGCCCTGACCGCTGCACTCGGCTCGCGCACCTTCGACGTGGTCGTCGACCAGGTCTGCTATACCCCCGTGCAGGCCGTGATCGCGGCCCGCGCCTTCAGCGGCCGCACACGGCGCTACGTCATGACCTCCACTATCGAGGTCTACGACCCGGCGACCGTCGCACTGCCGGCCGTCCCCCCCGGCACACCGCTACCGGAGGAGGTCGTGGACCCGTCCACGTGGCTGGTGGCCATGGACCTGCCGTGGCACGACGCGGCGTACCTGGAGGCGCACTACGCCGAAGGTAAGCGCCAGGCGGAGGCCGTCTTCGCTCAGCATCACGGGTTCGCTTTCGCCGCCGTGCGCAGCGCCCACGTGCTCGGTGGCGGCGCGGCGGAGTTCACCGGCCGACTGGCGTACTACGTCGAGCACGTCGCCCAGGGCACGCAGATCACCGTGCACGCCGAGTCGCTGCCCACGGTCTTCATCCACTACGAGGAGCTGGCGGATCTGCTGCTGTGGGCGGCCACGCTCACCGACGTCACCGGCCCGATCAACGCCTGCTCCGACGGTCCACTCGACGTTTACGACCTGAGTGCTGTCATCGCCGCACAGGTCGGCAGGAAGGCCGTGTACCGGAGCGCCCCCGCGGGCGAGCCGGCCTCGCCGTTCTCCTTCGACCGCCACTACGCCATGAGCAATGCCCGCGCGAAAAGGCTGGGTTTCTCCTTCTCTCACACCACCGACTGGCTCCCCGGTGCCGTCGCCGAAGCCCTCGACGCATCCGCCGCCCCCACCGCCTGAGGAACAGACACACCATGCAGTACCGCACTATCGCAAACACCACCGTCAGCGCCATCGGCCTGGGCGCCATGCCGCTGTCCATCGAGCACCGCCCGGACGAACAGCGGGCCATCGCCACCATCCACGCCGCCCTGGACGCCGGGGTCACGCTCATCGACACCGCCGACAGCTACCACTGGCACACCGGCGAAGACGGCCACAACGAACTCCTCATCGCTCGCGCCCTGGCCCGCTACGGCGGCGACACCTCCCACCTCCTCGTCGCCACCAAGGGCGGCCGCGGCCGCCCCGGCGACGGCAGCTGGACCGTCACCGCCACCCCCGCCCATCTCAAGCGCGCCGCCGAAGCTTCCCTGAAGCGTCTGGGCGTCGAGGCCATAGGCCTGTATCAGCTGCACAAGCCGGACCCGGCCGTGCCCTGGGCGGAGTCCGTGGGCGCGCTGCGCGAGCTGCTCGACACCGGCACCATCCGCGCCGCCGGGATCTCCAACGTCACCACTGGCCAGATCCGCGAGGCGCACGCGATCCTCGGCGACGGCCTCGTCTCCGTACAGAACCAGTACTCCCCTGCAGTCCGCGACAGCGAGCCCGAGCTGCTGCTGAGTACGCAGCTCGGGCTGGCCTTCCTGCCCTGGAGCCCACTGGGCGGCATCTCCCGAAGCTCCCTCGACGGACCCTCCGGCCCGACCGCTGCGAGCACCGCCTTCCACCGCATCGCGGCCGAGCACGGCGTCAGCCCGCAGCAGATCGCCCTGGCCTGGCTGCTGACCCGCTCCCCGGCGGTGATCCCGGTGCCGGGCGCCAGCCGCCCGGCATCGATCCAGGACTCTGCCAAGGCGGCCGAGCTTGAGCTGAGCGAGGCGGAGCAGACGCAGTTGGATGACGCACTGCCCAGCTGAGTCGGCGCCGCTTGTCGGCCGGTTGACGGACGAACGCGACGCTCGACGACCAGGTGAGCACCGTCGAGCGCCAGGGCGGCCGCGTGGCTGGCACCTGTTAGCTCCGCTTCCGGGATGTGACCAACGCGGCCCTGACACCTGGGGACGTTCATCCGTACGCAGCTGGGGAGGCGAACGCGTACGCCGACAACCAGCCTTGATCTCGTCCCAGTACAGGACGATCAGGTGCTCTCCGCGCGAGCGGAGGTGGACCGTTCAGGTAGCGCGCGACGGTTTCCCCGTCGGCGTGCTCTCCGTGCGAGCGGAGGGGGACCGAGGATCACAACGCGGACGCCGCTGGCGCGAGCGCGCCGGAGCGCATCCTGACAGTCGCCCTTCGGGGCCAACGAGAATCGCAACTCCCAGCTGACCGACGTTCTACCGAACGTCCGCCGCGTGGCGGTCGCCTTCCGGGGCGCCCGAGGATCGCATCTCGCCGGAGGTCGATGTCTGCGAGCAACTCTCACTTACTGAGCCACATGGCGGTGGCACGATGGATGAACAGGTAATTAGCGAATGGGAGTTGGGGGCATCCGTTGCGGGGTGACAGGCGGCAGATTCAGACGGCGGTGCTGGGTGGTGCGGACTCGGAGGAGCCGCTGATGCTGCCGCTGGAGGCGATCGAGCTGGACGCCTTCCGCCGCTGTCACGAGCACGACACGTTCTGGTGCGGGCTGCTGCTGGGAGGCTGCGGCCTTCAGCTGACCACCAAGCTGTACACCGACCGGGTCTGTTCCCTGTCAAGTTCTGTGTGTTGAACTGCGGACGCGTGCAGTGCCAGATAGCCGGACGGCGGGGGAGAGCCAGATGTCTTCGTTCGTGTAGGTGACGAGCTGGGCCAGGTGTGGTGAGGCGCGCTGCAACGGCTCGGCAAGAATCTTCTAGGGCCTGTTGAGGAAGTGCTGGGTCACAGCCGTCGACTTCGTTGCCTGGTGCGCAAGTTCTGTCCTTGACCCGGCGACGAAGATGCCTCCGGACGGCGGCTGGGAATTCTCGCTCCGCATAGGAACTGTCCACGGCGTTGTGCCACCTGGCGGGGGTAACCAGAGTGCGCCTCCGGGGGTCTGCCCCAGCCCGTTGCGGCGCTCAACCCTATTCCCGGAGGCCGTCGGCCGCCCCTAGCGTCAAGGTATGACGAAGGACTATGTGGTGGGCGATGACGGTGTTGGGCGTGGGAGCACGACGCGCAGGGGTGTGCTGCTGGGGCTTGGCCTCGCCGCGGGTGGCACTGTCCTCGGCGTGGGCACGGGAGGCACCGCGTCCGCTGCCGCGACCGGGCGTGACGGCAGCCGGGGCGGGAGAGGACCGTGTACGTATGTGCTGGTGCACGGCACGCACAGTGCGGGAGCGTATTGGCTGCCCGTCGCGCAGGAGTTGACCCTGCGCGGTCATCGCGTCGTCGCGGTGGATCTGCCGTTGCACGGCTCGCAGGCGTTCGTGCCGGAGTCGTACCAGCGGCAGGACCTGGCGGCCATGGCCACCGAGCCCTCACCTGTCGCCGCCCTCTCTCTGGACGATTACGAGAAGCGCGTGACGCGCATGGTGCGCCGCGCGGCGGCGCACGGCCCGGTGGTCCTGGTCGGCCACAGCCTGGGCGGTGCCACCGTGAGCCGGGTGAGCAACGCCGTACCGGAACTGCTCCACCACATCTGCTACATGGCGGCCTTCTGCCCCAGCCCCGCCCTGCCGACCCCCGACGCCTGCACCGCGGCGCCGGAGAACGAGAACGCGCTCATACCGTTCGATCAGATCATCGGGGACCCGGAACAGCTCGGCGTGATGCGGCTCAATCCCCGCACGGGTGACGCCGGGGACCTCAAGGCGCTCCGGGAGATGATGTGCGCGGGCTATCCGGACGATGTGTTCCGGCAGCGGCTCGGCAGCATGCAAACAGACGAGTCGACCACGGCCTACGCGGGGCGGGCCGTCGGCAGGGCGGATACCTGGGGACGGCTGCCCCGCACGTATCTCCGCTTCGGCAAGGACCGGACGATCGCCACGAAGCTCCAGGACCGGATGATCGCGGAGGCCGATGCACGGACGCCTCACAATCCCTTCCGGGTCCATGACTTCCCCACCGCTCCGCACATCGGCCCGCTGGACCCTGCACCGGTGGCGAGCGCACTGGCCATGCTCGCCCCGTAAGACCTGGCGGTTCGTCAGATCACCACGCCCCCAACGAGGAATGGCCATCCGCCACCAAGATGGGGGTCTGTCGAGAAAGGGCGGGGCACAGCCACTCGTGAATAACTGCGATCAGCACGGTCGCCTCGTAGCGGACGGCAAATTCGTCGTAGCGCGTGGCCACCGCGCGATGGCGATGGAGGCGGTTGATCCCGCACTCGACGGCATGGGGCTCGCAGTAGCCGGTCTTGTCGAACCTCGGAGGTCGGCCTCCGCGAGCGCCGAGGTTCTTACGATTTCGGACGCGATCCGCCGGGACCGGAATGGTCGCCTTGATGCCGCGTCTGCGCAGGTAGGCGCGGTTCTTGCGAGAGTCGTTCGCTTTGTCAGCTCGGACTCGGCCGGACGCCCGAGCGGCTTCGGCCCCCGGCGGCCAGCCGGGGCGCTCGGATGCCTTCCGGAACCGGCTCGGACTGCGGGGAGTCACCCCGATGACCAGCCGTGATCACGATCGACAGAGGTTTCTGGTTCTGCTCGACCGCAAGGTGGATCTTGCTAGTCAGCCCGCCCCGGGAGCGTCCGAGCCCGTGGTCGGCCGGCTCGACTAGGGGCTGTATCGGAGGTAGTGCTGTGCCCCGCCCCGTCTGGTCCGGCCCGATCAGCTTCGGCCGCCTGGCAGAGCCAGACCGCTGTGCCGGTGCCAACGGCTGATGTTCTGACGACGATCGAGCCCTTCACTGAGAAACCGGGCGGTTTCGGACAGCGGCGGTCCCGACGGTGGTGGACCGCCGGGTCGCTCCGTGTCTGCGGCGCCCGAACGGTCCGGGATGCGGCGATGAGTTTGGGGCGTCCGTCTGGTCTAACTGTGTAGCCGGCGCTTTCGCGCCGGCACGACGAGCGAAGGAGCTCCAGATGTTCGACCTCGAACCGCAACAGGCCGCCGGCAAGGTCCTCTTGCACTTCAGCATGTCGCTGGACGGGTTCGTGGCGGGCCCGAACCACGCCATGGACTGGCTGACCGGCGTCACCGGCCGCGACGGCGTGGAAGAGGAGTACATCGAGACCACCGGCGCGGTCCTGGGCGGGCGGAACGGCTGGGACCGCGACCCGAGCGCCCGACCCTACAGCGAGGACTGGAAGGGCCGGATCTTCGTCCTCACCCACCACCCCGAAGACGCCACGCCCGCCGACGGTGTCACGTTCCTGAACTGCGACGTGGCCGAGGCGGTACGCATCGGCCTGGAGGCCGCCGACGGCAAGAACCTCGAAGTCCTCTCCCCGACGATCGGCCGCCAACTGCTCGAACGCGGCCTGATCGATGAAATCAACCTGCACATTGCCCCCGTCCTGTTGGGTGACGGCATCCGGCTCTTCGACAACCCCGGCGGCCGGCCGATCCGGCTGCGACACGCCCACGGCTCACAGCCCTTTGCCGAGGTCGATGTGCGCTACCACCCCGTTGCGGAAGCGTAGGAACCGTGGCGGCCCCGACCGGGCCGTTCAGGTTTGGATGCCGCCGGGCCGGCTCGGGCGTGTATCGAGTGTGCTGGTCACAGCCACTCGTTGATGGCCGCTACGAGGACGGTCGCCTCGTAGCGGACCGCGAGCTTAAATGTGGGTCGGGGTCAGTTGTGGTAGCGGATGTAGCCGTTGCCGTCCCGGTCGTTTGCGGTCTTGGTGTAGGAGTGGACGTCTGCGCGGTTGCCGGAGGGCTTGTACAGGTAGATCGTGTCGCGGTCGTTGTTCCACATGAAGTTGCAGTTGTCGCGGTAGACGACGTTTCTGCTGTCGGAGTCGGTGCCGTTGCCGCCGCGGAGCTTGATGTAGTCGCCGGGCTGGAGGGAGTGGCCGGCGGTGAAGGTGAAGCGGTTGCCGGCGGCGTCCTTGACGACGTAGCCCTTGAGGTTGACGGTCGCCGAGGACGAGTAGTTCTTGATCGTCAGGTATTCCTCGTCGGTGTTGCCGGTGGAGCAGCTGTTGGAGTCCCGGCCGGGCGCGTCGTACTGGACTCCGCGGACCTTCAACGCCGAGGAGTACTCGGCGGCCTGAGCCGGTGTGGCAGCGAGAACGGCCAGTGCGCCGGTTACGGCGGCCGCGGCGAAGACAGAATGCGTACGCATGATGAGGTCCCCCCTCAATGGTGCTGATGAGGGGCAGAAGCCTACAGACGCCCGCGACCATCCGATTACCGGATCACGGGATCCCATCCCGGAGGAAACGTACCGCTCGTTGATGTGTCGCCGAGGCCGGCGCGGCCACGGGTCCGGTTACGGCGGGGGAAGCGCTGCCCGTGACGAAACGCCTTAGCGATTTCGGCCGGCGTGGAGGGTGATCGCGCCGGTACCGGCGTGTCCCCCCAATCTTATGATCGTTTGTTCGATCGGCGGGGCGCTGGCCATTGACGCCGGCGCTGTCGCCGACATTTTCTGAGCCTGAGCAAGGAGCGCGTACCGCTGGCGTGATGACCACTGAAAGGTGTGGAGAGCCTCCTGGGAGGCCGTCTCACGCCTTCCGGCTGACCGCGGCCCTTCTGAGGGCCAAGACCGCAAACATCAAGGTCAGCGCGCCCGAGGTGAAGAACAGAGGCGCGACCCACCAGGCGTTCCCGCCGGCGACCGTGCCGTTCTCGGCCACGCACGCCACCTCCGGCGGAAAGAGTCTTCTGCGCACATCGCCGCAGAAGTTGGGCAAGTCATCGTTGATCACATACGCCTTTCCCCAGCTCATAAACCAGTTCGTGAGGAAGACAGAGAGCGAGGCAACGAAGAGACCCCACATCTGGTTCTGACGATCCGGCACCGAATGTGCGTTCGCCCTCGGTTCTGTCATGAACGGGGAGCGTACTCGTGCAGGCGCCCCGTCGCTCCCACGACAGCCACCCGCTCGGCTACGGCGTCAGCCGCCCAGCGTCTCGCGCAGCCTGGTAGATCGGGCTCACCCCGAGCTGCTCGAAGAACGCGTCCTGGGCAGCCGAGCTTGGCGGTAGGCTGCCCGTTCCTGTCGAGCCTGTATGACCTGGAGGTCTGTATGGCTGACCAGCCCCTCAAGGCGCATTTCGTTGCCGATCCGATCGAGCTTCCTGACGGCCGGAAGGTACGCGTCAGCGCGTACCCCGACGGCAGTATTCGGTTCCGAGTGGACGGGCTGCCGTACGTCCTCACCGAGGCGTATCTCAGCGGTAACCCCGAGAACGACAAGGCGATCTTGAAGATCTCGCCCGGCAAGCAGGGCAGCAACGCCTCTCACAACTACGTGGAATGGTTGGAAGAGAAGAACAGCCAGTAACTGGCCCGACCACCATCGTCGTCTTCAACAGGCGTGCTCCCCTGGACAGTTCCGGGACCCCTCCCGAGCCCTCGCTGCTAACGTTCTGCCGCCTGAATGAGCAAAGAGAGAACGGCAGGTATGCGGACAGCTCGATTCTCGGTGCTGGAATGTGAAGGGATCGCTGATACGGGAGCGGATCACCGCATATACGGCGACCACCGGAGTTCGGCGACCTGGCGGTGAAGTCGTTCGGCCTCACCGCACGTAGCGTTTCCCCAAGAGGAGCCCGGCCTTTGCAGGGCCGGTCGGCCTCTGCCAGGACCGTTCAACGGCCCGGCGGCGGGTCTTGAGGTGCCTCTGCCGCCTGTGCGGCCGCTGCGTTCTCCAGGTCGTCGATGCTGCCGGACATGATCGTGCGGATGTGTTCGGTGATGTGCTGGAGCGGCCAGTCCCACCAAGCCAGGGCCAGGAGGCGGTTGACGTCCGCATCGCTGTAGCGGCGGCGGATGAGACGGGCGGGGTTGCCGCCGACGATGCCGTAGTCGGGGACGTCGTCGACGACCACGGAGCCGGAAGCGATGATCGCTCCGTGCCCGATGCGGACGCCGGGCATCACCATGGCCCGGTAACCGAGCCAGACGTCATGGCCCACCACGGTGTCCCCCCGTCCGGTCAGGCCGGTGATGAGGTCGAAGTGCTCGGACCAGGAACCGCCCATGATTGGGAAAGGGAACGTCGAGGGGCCGTCCATACGGTGGTTGGCGCCGTTCATAATGAACCGCACGCCCTCGCCCAGCGCGCAGAACTTCCCGATGACCAGCTTTTCCGGTCCATAGTGGTACAGCACGTTGCGAGTTTCGAAGGCGGTCGGATCATCGGGGTCGTCGTAGTAGGAGAACTCCCCGACCTCGATCAGCGGCGAGGTGACCAGTGGCTTCAGCAGTACCACCCGCGGCTGCTCGGGCATCGGATGGACCACGGTCGGGTCAGCGGGAACAGGTGGCATCACGAAGTGCTTCCTTCCTGAAGGGATGTCAGCGGGGCTGGAGGACCTCAGCACTTGGTGGCGGACGTCGAAGTCGCGCGCATGGCCAGGTGGGCGCCCCGCCAGCGCCGACGCAGCCGGCGATCATGACTGACGATGACGATGGCGCCGTTGTACCCAGTTAGAGCGGTTTCCAGCTCCTCGACGAGGGCGGGCGACAGATGGTTGGTGGGTTCGTCGAGCAACAGGACGTCTGACGGCTCGCTGAGCAATCGCGCCAGGGCGAGACGCTGCAGCTGCCCGGTGGACAGCCAGCCGACCGGCACCGTGAGCTGGTCGCGGTCGAACAGGCCGAGGGACAGCAGCCGTTCGGTGTACCCGGCGGCCTCCCCCGCCCGTCCACGGGCGAAGGCGGCCAGCACGGTCTCCTCCGGTTCCCCGGGGTGCGGCTCTTGGGGGAGGTAGCCGATCCTGCCGCGGCGGGTGACGCTCCCGCCGTCGGGGGCGACTTCTCCGGCCAGGACGCCGAGCAGGGTGCTCTTGCCCGCTCCGTTCGGCCCCGTGATCAGCAGGCGTTCGCCCGCCATGACGGTGAGACTCGTGCGGTCGAGCCGGTCGGTGACGGCGATGTCTGCGGTGTCGAGTACGACGCCCTGCAGGCGGCGGGCCCGCAGTACGTGGGTGAAGCGCAGCGGCTCCGGCGGGGGCGGGACCGGGTCGGCAAGCAGGCGGCGCAGCCGTTCCTCGGCGTTGCGTACCCGGCTGGCCAGCGACTGCTGCACTCGGCCGCCCGCCCGGTCGTAGGCCATCTTGTTGCCGTCCTTCATCGGACGGCCGGGGGCCACCTGGCGGGCGGTGGTCGCGGCGGCCTCGCGGAGCCGGTCGACGTCGGCCCGCCACTGGTCGTACGCCTGAGCCCAGCGCTGCCGGGCAGCCGTCTTCTCGGCGAGGTAGCCGGCGTAGCCGTTGCCGTACCGGACGACGCGGCGCCGGTCGGCGTCCACCTCCAGCAGGCTGGTGACGACACGTTCGAGGAAGACGCGGTCGTGGGAGACCATCACCGTGGTGCCCCGCCGGGTGCGCAGGTGTTCTTCCAGCCAGCTCAGGGCACCCTCGTCGAGATGGTTGGTCGGCTCGTCCAGCAGCAGCACCTCCGGCGCGGCCGCCAGGACGGCCGCCAGCCGTAACCGGACCTGTTCTCCGCCGGACAGACTGCCAGCGGTACGGTCACGGCTCACCAGCCTCAGGCCGAGGCCGTGCAGGGCACGTTCCACACGGGCGTCGGCGTCGTAGCCGCCGCGCAGCTCGAAGAACGTCATCAGTTCGCCGTACTCGGCCATGCCCGACTCGTCGCCATCGGCCATCGCGGCCTCCAGACGGCGCATTCGCTGCTCGACGGCGCGTAGATCGCTCAGGGCCCGGTCGATGATCTGCTGGACGGTCGCCTGCGGGGTCAGCCGCTCGTCCTGGGCGAGATAGCCGACGCCGCCGGCGGCCTGGACGACGACCTCGCCCTGATCGGGCCGTTCACGCCCGGCGAGCAGGCGCAGCAAGGTGGTCTTGCCGGATCCGTTCTCACCGATGATCCCGGTGCGCTCGCCCGCGGCGAGCGAGCAGCTCACCGAGTCAAGGACGAGCCTGTCGTTGAAGGACTTGCTGACGGCGAGCGCGGTGATCTGTGTAGGCATGCGGGGACTCCAAAGCATTCGAGGACGAGGCGGCAGTGAAGGGCCGCAGGGCCGGGCGAACGCTTCGGAAGAGCATCGATCACTCCACTAGTGCGACAACTGATGCATTAAAATGCTGCCATAACGCTGTCCCCCTGAGCAAACGGATTACCAGCGATGACTCCCGAAGCCCCAGGGCCGGAAGGCACCCGGCCGACGCCGACACGACGCCGACCCGGGGGCCGCACCGCCCGTATTCGTACGCAGGTACTCGACGCTGTCCGCGCGGAGCTCGGCGAACACGGTTATGACGGGCTCAGCATGGACGCCGTCGCCGCCCGCGCGGGCGTGCACCGCACAACGGTGTACCGGCGCTGGGGGGACGTCGGCGGCCTGCTCGCCGACGTTCTCGACGCGGCGAGCGACGACGACTGGCGGCCACCGGACACCGGCTCACTGGAAGGCGACCTGGCAGCACTGAACCAGGAGATCCAGGCAGCCCTGATTGCGCAGCCGCCGATCGTCGCAGCTCTGATCGCCGCCTCGTTCCGCTCCGAGAAAGCCGCCCACGCCCAACAGCGGCTCTGGGAGGACCGGTACGCCCGCTGCGAGATCATCGTCAGCCGAGCTGTCCGGCGCGGCGAACTCCCGCCGCACACCGACGCTCGGCGACTGCTCATCGCCGCCACCGCGCCGCTGTACCACCAGCTGGTGCTCCTCCGCACGCCACCCGACCCGCACCTGCCCGGCCATGCAGCCAGAACCGCCGCCCTCGCCGCAGCCGCCAGCGCCTTCGCCGAGCCCCCGTCAGCAAGCGACACCTGAGTGAGACTTCACCAGTTCCAGCTGGCTCCGTAACCGAGAACGGGGCTCTGGCGCAGATCTTGGGGAGCGGTCGCAGAGGGTTACCGCTGTGTTCGACTGCGAGGGGTTGGCCTCGCGTGAGACGGCGTACGCCTCACCACCGGACAGCGGATAGTGATGCCCGGTCAGGTCTTTGTGGACCTCCGCCGTCACCGACTGTGGCCGGTGACGGTGATTGTGGTCAGTTCTCGGACCGAGTGCACGTCTCCTACCGGCGCAGGTTGAGGGATCTCCCGCTCGGTGGGCAGAGCGTCGTGATCCTGCTGCGGGTTCGGCGGTTCATCTGCGGTGACGCGAACTGTCCGCGCCGCATCTTCGCTGAACGGTTCGCGCAGCTGACCGCCCCCTATGCGCGCTTCACCACCCGGTTGAACCGCATGCTGGAGCGTGTCGGGCTCGCGCCGGCAGGACGGGCCGGTTCCCGTCTGGCTGCCCAACTGGGTGTGGGAGCCGGGCGGATGACCTGCTGCGCAGGGTCATGGCACTGCCGGATCCGCAGTTCGCCACGCCGCGCGTGCACGGCGGACGATTTCGCCACCCGACGCGGCCATGCCGGTCCCGGAGGCCGGGAGCCCCGTTGCGGGGCCACGAAGAAGGTAATTGGGGAAACGGACGGCCAGGCCTTCGCGTATCGCGGAGGCCTGGCCCCTCACCAGTGGCTCGGAGCGATCCGGACCGCCGGGGTGTGGACGGCGAGGTGTGGGGGCAGTGAGTCTGTCGGGCTCAAGCCGTCAGGAGAGCCGACGAGTTGACCGATCCGGAGGGGGATTTCCGTGAGCAGTACGTCTCGGATAGGCAAGGTTCGCAGAGCGTTCGTCATGACCGGCTGTGCGGCCGCACTGGCTTTCGGGTCGACGTCCGCGCTCGCCACTCCCGGCAGCGGGGTCACCGGTACGATCCTCGCCAAGGGCACGTCGGCCGGAACGCTGAAGGTCAAGGCCAAGGGGCGTACGGACGTCATCGTGCGGTCCATCACCATCGCACCGGGCGGCTCCACAGGCTGGCACTACCACTCGGGCCAGCTCATCGCGGTCGTCAAGTCGGGCACACTCACCCGCACGTTGCAGGACTGCTCAGTGGAAGTCACGCCGACGAGCACATCGTTCATCGAGCCGGCCGGAGCCCGTCACGTCCACATCGGCCGCAACCTCGGCACCGAGCCGGTCGAGTTGTACGTCACCTATCTCGTGCCCGAGGGCAGCCCGCTGTCCGTCGACGCGGACGCGCCCGCGTGCGCCGGGGGGTAGGGACACGGCGGGGAACCGCGCGCCCTGCAGGACCGGAACACGCACTGAGCCCGGTCACTCTCGGCCGGTCGCGCGGTTCGCGCGGACCCGACGATCACCCGATCTGGGTCTGCGCGACCTCACGCCGAAGTGCGCTGACGTGCCGCCAGGGACGGAGCGCAAGCCGGGCAACAGGCGCTGTCAACTTATCGAGTGCGTCGTCGGGTGAAGGTGTGTCGGGGTGTGGTGGGGCCGGGTTGCGGCTATGTGCTCAGGCCGCTGCGGGCCGGCCGGTTGCCTGGTCCCAGATCGCGAAGCGGACGGTCATCTCGGCTCGATAGTCGGATGCGGGGATCAGATGACGGCGGGGGCGGAAGTGGGGCGAGATGCCGCTGAACGCGGACAGGAACCGCTGTGCTCCGCCCACGGAGCGGAAGCCCTTCATCGCCCGTTCGCGCTGCCGGGTGGGCTGGTGGCTGTTCTCCGCCCGGTTGTTCAGGTACTTCGACTGCCGGTGCCCGACGGAGGGTATGACCTCGCGGTGGGCCGCGCCGTAGGAGCGGAGCCCGTCGGTGACGACCACCCGGGGCACCGCACCCGTGTTCTTCAGCAGCGGCGGAAGATGCGCCTGGCCGCGGCGGTGTCCCGGCGGTCCTGCACGAGGATGTCCAGCACGTTGCCGTCCTGGTCGACGGTCCGCCACAGGTACTTCTGTTCCCCGTTGGTGGTGATGAAGACCTCGTCCAGGTGCCACTTGTCACCGGGCCGGGGCCGACGGCGGCGCAGGGCGTTGGCGTAGGCCTGCCCGAACTTGGCGCACCAGCGGCGCACCGTCTCGCAGGAGACCACGATCCCGCGCTCGAGCATGAGCTCCTCGACCTCGCGCAACGACAGCGGGAAGCGGAAGTACAGCCACACGCAGTGGGAGATGACCTCGACCGGGTACCGGTGCCCCTTGTACGACGGCGACACGGCCCCCACGAACAGCCCTCTCCCGCACGATCAACCAGAAAATCATCCCATCCAGTCAACCAACGTGACAGCGCCCTTCTCAGCGTTGAACCACTTCACGGTGCCGGTAGCCATACCTTCTCCTTCAAGACGGCTCGAAGCGGACTCGCGTAGTCGAATCCGGAGGTGATCGCCTGGCCCGGAGGAACACTGAAAAAGCAAAATCGCCCGCGATCGTGATCACGGGCGAACCGATACTTCGGAGCCACGACTGCTGAATCCCGACGCTACACCGCCCCTCCGCCAGCGACTACACGAGAGTGCTGGTGGTTGTGGCGGAACTGGTTACCAACGCGGAGCGGCACGGTGGAACGGTCTTGCGGCTGAGCGCCGGCCTGGGGACGGTGACCGGAACAGTCGAGGATGCCCGTTCCGTCCTGCCGCGGCCGAGGCCCGCTGACGCGAGCGAGCCGGGCGGCGCCAGACTCTGTGCCGTCGGCGCGAGAGGTTGCCCGAAGATGATCGAGTAGACGGGTGGCGCAGCATCGCTGCAGGTGTGACACTTGCGACGCCCGGCGCGCTATAGCCGGTAGGGCCGTCACGACGGCCCCCGCAAGGCCCGCTTCCCCCCCCGTGAGCGGGTCCTGCCCATGGGGCGGGCAGGCGCACCCCCGTCGCCTGCCCGCCCCGTGGCGCAGAGCCGCCCGTCTCGTGCCGCTCCACGACCCGCGCACCAGCCCGTGGCGGCAGCGCGATCGCGTCAAAGAGGCGGCAGGGCCGATGATCAGGCCGGTTCGGTGCCGTCGGCCCGGACCCGCTGGGCGACGTCGCGCAGCTTGATGTTGTGATGCTGGGAGATGCGGCGCAGCACGTTGAAGGCGTCGTCCTCGCTCAGCTGGTGGCGCTCCATGAGGATGCCCATGGCCTCACCGACGGCGTGCCGGGTATCCATGGCGTGCTGCAGCTGGTCAATGGTGCGGGCGTCGGCCACGGCGACGGCGGCGTGGGAGGCCAGTAGCCAGCCCGCGATCTCGATGTCCTTGCCGAAGGCTCCAGGGTGGCGGGAGTACAGGTTCAGCGCGCCGAAGTCCTCGTTGTCGGTGTAGAGCAGCACGCCGGTCATGCTCCCGATGCCCAGCGTGCGGGCCTGGGCGGCGAACTGCGGCCATGCCGGCTGGGGCTGGGTCATGTCCTCGATCCGGTACACGCGCTCGCCGTCCCTGCGGCGGGCAAGATCGAAGCACGGTCCCTCGCCCAGCTCGCCCTGTAGGCGGTCGGACTCGGAAACCGTGTCCCCGCAGGCAGCCAGGGTCACGGCCCGGCCCTTGCGCACCGCGAGGATCCCGGCCGCGTCACAGCCGTCCACCAGCCTCACCGCGGCCGCGGCGATCTCCTCCAGCGTCGCCTGGAGCGAGTCCTGGGCGAGCAGATCCCGCGCGAGCAGAGCCATCTGCTCGGCGTACTCACGCCACTCCACCGCCACCACCCGCCTCGATCGAGGTACAGCCACAGTACCGCCGGCCCGCAACGTCGCGGCCGGCCGTCACCATCGGGAAGTGCTGTGACTGGAGGTCCCCCGCGTGCGTGTGCAGCGGCTCGCAGGTCGGGGTCCACTGACTGGCTTTATCGGTGAGTCCTGACACCGCTTGTCGATCGGCGCCGACACCGCCCGGTGCCGGCGGAGAGTGATATCGGGGCTCGTCGATGAACTAATGGTGCGTGTCGCGTCAACTGTTCTTTGACGTCGTGTTCATGACGTATCTGGCGAGTT
>NZ_BMPQ01000005.1:0-38239 GCF_014647675.1 Streptomyces flaveus
CCACCAGCACCGCGAGTGCCAGGTCGTAGGCCCTGTGCATCCACGGTCGCGGCAGTAACGGGCGCACCATGGCCGTCAGCGTACACGGCTGATCAAAAACGAGTCAGGCGGACCGCAGCGCGAGGTCTTCCAGTACGGCGACGGCCTGAGCGGCGTGCTCGTACGGCACGAACAGGTGGTCGTGGTGGAACCCGGCGACGACGTTGCAGCTCAGGCCGGCATCGGCGAGTTCCCTGGCGACAGCGGCGGTGAGCCCGACCGCCTCCAGCGCGGAGTGGATGCGCAGCGTGATCCAGCCGGCCACATACTCGTACTCCAACCCCACCGCGTCCGCTTCGTCCAGCCGTACGACCAGGGTCAGGCCCTCCTGCTCGGCGACCGTGACCACCGGGGTGACGCCGGAGGGCACACCACCCTCGACAGTGGTGAACACGTAGCGGCCCGGATTCAGCGTCGGACGCATCCCACTCAGCAGTTTCCGCAGATCACTCTCACCGGTCACGGCCAAAATGCTACGCGTGACCTGCACTTTCGACCCGCCCAGGGGTGTCGGCCCAGTTGGCCAGGAACGTCAGGGCCCGCGCCGAGCGGGAATACGGTTCGGCCGTGCAGGCGAGCAGTGTCGCCCAGCCCGGCCCCGGCGGGGACTGATGGCGTTCACACCCCGCGTCAGCGCCGGGGGCCGGCCAGCGCGTAGGCCAGGGTGCCTACGGCCAACAACTCCACCGCCAACGGCAACCCGCTCATCCAGTGGACCTGCGGCACCGGCACCAACCAGCAGTTCAAGCGCGGGGCCTGAGCACCACCCTCCGCCCCAGGCGCTCGGCCGGCTCCTCCGGCCGGGCCGCCTTTCGTGTTGGTCGCGAAGCAGGATGCCCTCCTCCGCACGGGCCTGTGCGATGTTCTCGTGGGGTCGCCCGACGAAGTTCCACCAATGGTGGCGGTACCGCTGCTGTCCACATTCAGGCTCGCCCGGCGCTGTCAGGCGGGCGAGCCGGGCCTGAACGGAACGGCACCGACGCCTTGGCTACCCTTGGCATTAATCTCCCATCACTGGGCAAAATGGGAAAAAATCTTTAAGGAACCGAAGATGGGTCTCGGTGTCAGCGTTCCGGCCGTGAGGCGTAGGTCCCTCACCCGTGCGTCTGTGGCGATCTCGGTTGCCGCCGGTCTGACCCTGACCGGGGCCTGCGGCGGAGGCGGTGAGAGCGGCGACGACAGCCTCACCGTCGGCGTGCTGCTCCCGGGTGGCGGAGCCTCTCGCTTCGGGCAGTTCGACAGGCCTTTGATCGAGCAGAAGCTGAAACAGCTGTGCCCGGACTGCCCGGCGGCGACCGTCGCTGCCACGTCCGAGCCGGCGGTCCAGCGGCAGCAGCTCGACGCCATGATCACCAGAGGTGTGGATGTCCTGATCCTCACCGTCGTCGACGCCAAGGGGCTGCGCTCGACGGTCGAGGCCGCGCACCGAGCCGGTATCCCGGTCGTCGCCTATGACCGGCTCGCGCAAGGCCCGATCTCCGGTTATGTCACCTTCGACGGTGCGACGGTCGGCAGGCTCCAGGGCGAGGCGCTCCTGAAGGCCATGGGCGCGAAGGCGGACGGCGGCCAGATCGTCATGATGAACGGCGCCACGATCGATCCCAATGCCGGCTGGTTCAAGCGGGGAGCGCTCTCCGTCCTCAAGGGCAAGGTGAAGATCGGCAAGTCGTACGACACCGTCGGATGGCGGCCGGAGAACGCCTACGTCAACATGACCGGCGCCATCGCCGCCTTGGGCGCGGGCAACATCGACGGCGTACTGGCTGCCAATGACAGCCTCGCCAGCGCCGTGATCTCCGCCTTCAACGCCACGGAGGTCAGGCCGCTGCCCCCGATCACCGGCCAGGACGCCGACCTCGCGGCCGCGCGGCGCATCGTCAGCGGCGACCAGTACATGACCGTCTACAAGCCCTTCAAGCCCGCGGCCGACGCCGCCGTCGAGATGGCCGTCGCCCTGGGGCGCGGCGAGGCGGTCGAGTCCATCGCCACCGGCACCGTCGACAGCGACACCACCAAGGACATCCCGGCGGTCCTGCTCCCGTCGATCTCGGTGACGGTCGGCAACATCAAGGACACTCTGGTAAAGGATGGCATGTACACCATCAATCAGATCTGCACCCCGAAGCTCCGATCCGCCTGCGACAAGGCCGGACTCACCCGATGAGCTTTCCTCGAAGGTGGAAGGAGGTGGCCCGTGCCGGTGCAGCCTCTGCTGGTGTTGCGCGGCGTCTCCAAGCGCTTCGCTGCCGTCCAGGCGCTGGTGGACGTCGAGCTGGAGATCAGAGCCGGGGAGGTGGTGGCCCTGATGGGCGACAACGCAGCCGGCAAGTCCACCCTGGTCAAGGTGATCTCGGGAGTCGGTCCCGCCGACAGGGGCGTCATCGAATGGCAGGGCAGTGCCGTCCAGATCAAGCGTCCCCAGGACGCCCAGGTCCTGGGGATCGCGACCGTCTACCAGGACCTCGCGATGTGCGGCAACCTCGATGTCGTCGGGAATCTCTTCCTCGGCCGGGAAATCCACCGGCTCGGCATCCTCGACGAGGTGGAGATGGAGCGCCGCACCCGCGAGCTGCTGCATACCCTGTCCATCCGCATCCCCGACGTACGTGTGCCACTCGCCACCCTGTCCGGCGGCCAGCGACAGGTCGTCGCGATCACCCGCTCGTTTCTCAGCGCGCCCAGGCTGCTCCTGCTCGACGAGCCCACCGCCTCCCTGGGCATCGAGCAGACCAGTCAGCTCCTCGACCTCATCGAGCAGCTGCGCGACCAGGGCGCCGGGGTGCTCCTCATCAGCCACAACATGGGTGACATCAAGGCCGTCGCCGACCGGGTCGCCGTCCTGCGCCTCGGCCGCAACAACGGCGTCTTCGACGTGAACACCACCGCCCAGGAACAGATCATCTCCTCCATCACCGGCGCGGCGGACAATGCCGCCGGCCACCGCCCGACCCGCCCTGAGGAGGCATGGCCGTGAGGTGGAGGGAGACCCGGGCGCGCGCCGCCGATGCCGCGCCCGGCGCCGGCCGGCGCCGCGACGGACGCCGGTGGTACGCCGGACGTCTGAGGGCGTACGCCGTTGCGGTGCGCCGCAGACTGCACGAAGGCGACCTAGGCCCGGTCCCGCCTCTGCTCGCTCTCGCCGTGACCTGGATCGTCTTCCAGAGCCTCAACGACAACTTCCTCTCGCCGCGCAACCTGTCCGTCCTCAGCGTGGACATTGTCGGGACCGGCATGATCGCCGTCGGCATCGTCTTCGTACTGCTGATCGGCGAGATCGATCTGTCGGTGGGCTCGCTCGCCGGCCTGGCGGGCGCCGTGTTCGCGGCGCTGAACGTGAACCTTGGAATGCCGGAATGGCTCGCTGTGATCATCGCGGTGAACTGCGGTGCGGCCGCCGGGGCCATCCACGGATTCTTCTTCGCCAAGATCGGCGTACCCTCGTTCGTCGTCACCCTCGCGGGCCTGCTGGCCTGGAACGGCCTGATGCTCTACCTGTTGGGGCCGGAGAGTTCCATCAATTTCAGCGAGGACGAGCTGGTCACCACGCTGACCAGCCGCTACTTCAGTGCCGCCGTCGCCATCTACGGTCTGGCGGCGCTCGGCACGGCCGCGTACCTCTTCGTCTCCTACCACGACCGCAGGCGCCGCGGCGCCGCCGGGATGCCGTACCGGCCGGTGCGCGAGATCTGGGCGCGTACGGCCCTTGTCGCGGTGGTCGCGTTCGCCACCGTCTACGTGCTGGGCCGGTTCGAGGGCCTGCCACTGGCACTCCTGATCTTCCTCGGAGTCATCATCGCCTCGGACCTCTTCCTGCGCCGCACGCCCTACGGCCGGCAGGTCCTCGCACTGGGCGGCGGTGTGGAGGCGGCGCGGCGGGCCGGCGTCGATGTGGCGCGCGTGCGGATCTCGGTGTTCCTGGGGTCGGGGACCCTGGCCGCGGTCGGCGGCCTGTTCGTCGCGTCGCGGCTCACCTCGGCGACCCAGGTCCCGGGCTCCGGCATGCTGCTGATCAACGCCATCGCCGCTGCCGTCATCGGTGGCACCAGCCTGTTCGGCGGACGCGGCTCGACCTGGTCCGCGCTGCTGGGGGTGCTCATCATCCAGTCGATCGCCTCGGGCATGGCGCTGCTGGGAGTCGAGCCCGCGGTCCAGTTCATGATCACCGGTGGAGTGTTGCTCACCGCGGTGGTCTTCGACACGTTGGCTCGGCGTGCCGCGGAATCGGGCGGGCGGTCCTGAGACATATCGGGTCACCGGCCACCCGGCCAGGGCGGTGGCGACGCCGAGCGTCCGGGCGGCGGCAGCCGACGCGCACCGGCCACCACACCGCCAACAGCGCCGGCTCGGCGCGTGCTGGGCGTACGAGGTCAGCGGCTCAGGACCCGTCCGGCTGGCACCGCGGGCACCACACCGTCCTGCGCCTTGCCATGATGCCCCTGCCCTGCGCACAGGAATCGAACACCTTCCGGAATCCCTCGACGTCCGGCAGCTCAGGCATGGGGTACGTCCTCTCTCTCACGCTCTCTCACGCGCAGATCGGCGGCAGAGGACGCACCGACGACAGGGGACCGGACCAGGCGTCAGCGGGGTGGTCGGACCGTTCGCGGGGGGCGGAGTTGCGTACCTCCACCAGCAGCCGGTCGTCCTCGGCGTCGACGCGGACCGCGACCGTGGCACCGGGGGCATGCCGGCGCACGTTGGTCAGGGCCTCCTGTACGACGCGCTGCACGGAGGTCTCCACCTCGGGCGCGAGTTTCGTCGCGCGGGCCGCCGTCCCCAGGTGCAGGCTCGCGTCCTGCTTCACCGACGAGATCACCTTGCCGTACTTCGTGCCGGACGGGTCCTGAGATGTGCCGGCGATGCGCCATCTACGGAGCACGGTCCAACAATTCGTCATGGCCCAATCGAAATTAGATAGATATATTTGGCTAACTGTTTCGCGGTAGTATCTGGCGTCGTCGAGCGGACCGTAGGCGGCCCGTCACTCAGAGCAGCGCTGGGGAACTTCCGTGGCAGTGCATGCAGCACGTGCGTCGAAAAAGCAAGGCCCTCCGGAGAGAGGCTCTTCGGAGGGAGGAGCCAGGCGGCAGCCGTCACTTCGCACGGCCCTGCTCATCCTGGCGCTGGTGCCCAGCGTGACTCTGGTCGCCCTATGGGCGACGACCTCCGTGCAGCTGTACACGGAGTGGCAGCAGCAGCGGCAGCGCAACGAGGCGTCCACCGAGGCCGCGCGGCCCATCATGGCCGCGTTCTTCAGTCTCCAGGAGGAACGGCGGCTCAGCGGTGCGGCGCTGGGCGACTCCCGGTCGTACAAGGCGGAGTTGCAGAAGCAGCGCGGCCGGACCGACGCGGCCGTCAAGACCGTCCAGGCGCTCCCCGGCAGCGGATGGGACGCCCCGGACGACATCCGCCGCAACGTCGTCCAAGTGGGCAGGGACCTGGACAAGCTGGCCGACTACCGGAACGCCGTCGACCGGCGGACCGCCTCCCAGCAGCAGACGTTCGACGACTACACCGGACTCATCGCCACCGACCTCAAGCTGTTCACCGTACTGAGCAATGTCGGCATCGCGGACATCGACTACCTCGCCCGGCCGGCCATCGACTCGGTCTGGGGCATGGAGATGATCTCGCGCGAGAGCGCGATCATCACCCGCGGCACCGTCACCGGGCGCCTCTCCGCCGGCGAACGCGAGCAGTTGGCCGAGTGGATCGGCTCCGAACGCTTCATCTACGACAACAAGGTCGAGGCCCTTGTCCCCGGCGACCAGGCGACGCGGTACCGGAAGCTGATGGCCGGCAGTGCGTGGAAAGCGAAGACCGACGTCGAACAGGACGTGGTGCGCCGCTCCTCGTCCGGGTCGAACGCCTTCTCCGCCGAACTGGGCAAGACCTGGAGCAGCAGCGTCGAACAGGTCATGGGCCCGCTCCAGGAGCTCAACGGCGCCTACTCGGCCACTCTCACGGCGGCCACGGACCGGGAGCTCGACTCCATGGTGACGAAGCTGGTCCTCACCAGCGCGATGGGCGCGGGGGCGGTGGTCGTGGTCATCGTGGTCAGCGCACTGCTCACCCGAATGCTGCGCCGCCGGATCTTCGCCCTCCGGCAGGCAGCCCTCGACCTGCAGACCCGGATGCCGGACGTGGTCGAGCGCATGCGGAGGGGGGAGGCCGTCGACGCGGACGCCGAACTCCCGCAGATCCAGCACGGTCACGACGAACTCGGCCAACTGGGCCAGGCGCTCAACCTCGCGCGGCGCAGTGCGCTGGACACCACCATGGCGCAGGTGGGGCAGTTCCGCGGATTCGAGAAACTCCTCCAGCGCATCGCCCGCCGCACCCAGCTGCTCATCGGGCTCCAGATGAAGAAGCTCAGTGAGCTGGAGCGCCGGCACGAGGACCCGGAGGTCCTGGAGGGCCTCTTCGACCTGGACCATCTCACCGCCCGGCTGCGGCGGTACGAGGAGAACCTGGTGATCCTCGGCGGCGGCCAGCCGCAGCGGCGCTGGCGCAAACCCGTGCTGCTCCTTGATGTGCTCCGCTCCGCGCAGAGCGAGGTCCAGGACTACCGCCGGATCCAGATCGAGGTCGAGGGCCGCGTCTGGCTCTCCGAACGAGCGGTCGGACTGGTGGTGCACGTACTGGCCGAACTCATGGAGAACGCGGTGACGTTCTCGAGGCCGCCGACCCCCGTCGAGGTGTACGCCGCCCGGGTGGGGCGTGGCCTCGCGGTGGAGATCGAGGACCGCGGCGTGGGCATGGACCCCGAGCAGTACGACGAGGCGAACCGGCTGATGGCCGATCCGCCCCGGCTGGACGTCCTGTCGCGTGCCGACGACGTCAGGCTCGGCCTCTATGTCGTATCCCGACTGGCCCAGTCGCTCGGCATCAAGGTGGAGCTGCGGCCCTCGTCGTTCGGCGGCACCCGGGTGGTCGCCCTGATCCCCGACCATTTCGTCGTCGAGGATCCCTCGGCTCCCTCGGCTCCCTCGGGTCCCGAGGGATTCGAAGGATTCGAGGGTCCCGAGCCCGTTCCTGCGACGGTCGCCACCCCGGAATGGCCCACCGCGGATCCAGTCACGACAGCCGGGCCGGGCCCGGCTCACGGCACGGCACCGGTGGTCAACACGGCACCGGTGGTCAACGTGTTCACCCCGCTTTCCCGCGCCGGGGCCGGGTCCGCGGTTCACCACGGTGACACGTCCACCGGGCAGCGGTCGCACACCGGCCTGCCGCCGGTGCACCACACCCCGACGGAGCAGCCGCTGCCCAAGCGGGTGCGCATGGCCAGCCTCGTCGACGAGCTCCGGGACCCCAATGCGAATGTGCGGGCACACCCGGCCGCCGCGCAGGCCCCGGACCGGCCGGCCGCTCCGGCCCGCTCCGGGGCGACGATCGGCGCCTTCCAGCGCCAGTCCCGCAAGGCCAGGGGCGACGCCCACCACACCGGCGCCGTGTTCAGCAGTGCCGGAGCACACGGCGGCGCGGACCCGGGCGCCGTGGAGCACGGCACCGGGGAACGCGACCGCACCGAAGCCCTCCCGTATCGCAGACGGACCCCGACGGAAGACTGACCATGACACAGCGAACGACCGCCACCCTTCAGGACCTCGACTGGTTGCTGGACGGCCTGGTCGAACAGGTGCCCGGCACCCAGCACGCCATCGTGCTGTCCGACGACGGGCTGGTGGTCAGCCAGTCCCGCACCATCGCCCGACGGGACGCGGAGCGCCTCGCCGCCGTGGCCACCGGCCAGCAGAGTCTGGCCCGAGGCGCCGGGAGCCTGTTCGGCGGTGGTCCGGTGCTTCAGGTGATCGTCGAGATGAGCGATCTCTGGCTGTTCATATCCGCCGCGGGCAGGGGTACCCACCTGGCTGTCGTCGCCTCCCAGGAGGTGGACGCCGAGCTCATGGCCGTGGCCATGCACACCCTGATGCAGCAGGTGGGCCAGCGTCTGGGCGCCGAGGCCCGCGTCGGTGCGCCACCCGTCGAGGGCGGTGTACGTGAGTGAGTCACTGGATGGACGACATGGAGGCCGAGGACGCCGACGACGCCGAATCACTGTTCGTCAGGCCGTACACCATCACCCAGGGCCGGACGGCTCCGGCGCGCGACGACCTCACCCTCATCACCATCGTGACGACCGTCGAACCGGCGCCGGGCCGGGCCGGCACCCGTGGTCTGCAGCCCGAGCACCGCTCGATACTCCAGCAGTGCCTCCGGCCTGCGGCGGTGGCGGAGGTCGCCGCCGAACTGAATCTGCCCGTGGCGGTGACGAAGATCCTGATCGACGATCTGGTCGGACTCGGCAGGGTGACAACCCGACCACCGATCGCCATGGCGGTAGGAAGCGAATCGAACATGACACTTCTGCGGGCGGTGAGGGATGGTCTTCGTAGAATCTGACCCGGTCGGCGGCGCGCGCGCAGTCACGTCGCCCGCGGCGGTCAAGATCCTCGTGGCCGGTGGCTTCGGCGTGGGCAAGACGACGCTCGTCGCGGCGGTGAGTGAGGTGACTCCGCTGCGTACGGAGGAGTACATGACCGTCGCGAGTGTGGGCGTCGACGACGTCGGAGGCATCGAGGACAAGACCACCACCACCGTGGCCATGGACTTCGGCCGCATCACGGTGAACAGTCAACTGGTGGTCTACCTCTTCGGTACGCCCGGCCAGGAGCGCTTCTGGTTCATGTGGAACGACCTGGTGCAGGGCGCGCTCGGCGCGGTCGTCCTGGCCGACACCCGGCGACTGGAGTCCAGCTTCGCGTCCATCGACTTCTTCGAGAGCCGCGGCATCCCGTTCGTGGTCGGCGTCAACTGCTTCCACGGCCGGATCGACCGGGACGAGCGGGAGGTTCGTGAAGCGCTGGACCTGGGCCCCGAAGTGCCCCTGGTGATGGGGGACATGAGGCAGAAGTCGGTCGGCCGCGATCTGCTGGTGTCCCTCGTCGAATACCTGATTGCGACCGGCCGATAGCCCGGTTGTCCATCCGGTGTCATGGTCCTCGCCGGTGTTCGAGCGGCGTTCGAGAGTCGTGTCCTGCGCTGCGGGTCGTCCTGCGCTCGCCCGTGTGACGCACGGTGGCGTCGGCCGACTGGCTTCCGTAGCCGATGTGTTGCTGTGTCACGGCTGTGCCACGGCGGTGTCCTGAAGGGAAGACGGGCGTGACCTGAGGGCTCTGGGGCTCCTCATAGTCGGCACAGGGCGGGAACCGGCGGAAACGCCGCCGGGCGCCTGCTGCTCCCCACTTCGGAAGGAACCTCCCGTGAAGAACCGTCACCTGCGCAAGGCCGTCCTCGCCACCGCCGCGATCACCGCCGGACTGCTGATGACGGCATGCCAGAACGGCACCGACGACAGCTCGTCCGGCACGAGCCCGTCGGACACGGCAAGCCCGGTGGCAGCCGCGGAGAAGGCCTCGGACGCCAAGAACTCCAAGGGCTCCAAGAACTCCAAGGGCGTCAGCGGCTCGTTCAAGAACGGCGAAGTCACCTACCTCGCCCCGGGCAAGTACATCGTGTCCGTACCGGGCAAGGACGACCAGCAGTTCTGGGTCGCCGACGACACCGAGGTCTACGGCGCCGGCACGATATGCGGCGAGGCGGGGTCCAAGGTGGACGCGCCGTGCACACCCGACCAGCTGGAGTCGGCCCTCAAGAAGGGTGCCGTGAACGCCGACGTGGAGATGAAGGACGGCGTCGCGACCCTGGTGACCGAGCGCCGCGCCGCCCAGCAGGACTCCGGCTCCGGCTCCGGCGGTGGTTCCGACTCCGGCAGTGGTTCCGACTCCCGCGAGACCGTCGTCGAGGGCATCAACGAGGGCAAGGGCGTCAACGGCACCTGGTTCGGCAACGTCTCCTACCTGGCGCCGGGCAAGTACACCGTCTCCGACATGAAGGGCGTCGAGCAGCAGTTCCTCCTCGCCGATGACACCAAGATCTGGGGTTACGGCGACATCTGCGGTGACACAAACACGGGCGAAGGCGGCCAGGGCGGCACCGAGTGCACCGAGGCCGAACTGGAGACGGCCGCCAAGAAGGGCTTCAGCGCCGAGGTCGAGATCAGCAACGGCATCGCGACCACCATCCGCGACGACCACTGAGCCGGCACCCCAGGGCAAGCGCCGTCGTGTGTGACGGGGTCTCAGCCGGTCGTGCCGGACGGCGTGGGCCGTGCCCGGGGCTCGGTTTCCGTGGGGACGTTCCCGGTGTTGCCGAGGTCGAGTCCGCAGGTGTCGGACCTCGTTGCCCCGTCCTGGCCCGTCAGCTCCACCACGGCCTTGCCGTCGCCGCCCTGGCTGTAGGCGATCGTGCAGGTCAGCTGACGTAGAGCGGTGCTGTCCAGTCCCTTCAGGGCTAGAGGCAGGCGGGCCGTGACCCTGCCGCCCGAGGAGCGCTCGACCGCGACCGTGCCGCCGGCGCGGACGGCGGGCAGGGAGGTGCTCAGGCCGGCGGCCCGGTCCTTCTCCCGCGGACCGGCGAGCAGCGACCGGACGACCTTCTCCGTCGGCACCGGTCCCTCCGTGACGCCGGAGTCCTCCACTTCGCCCGAGACGAGGTATTCGGTCCCGAAGACCGCGTCCGAGGGCACGGTCGTGCGGACCACGGGATTCAGCCCTCCGTCGGGGGAACGGAAGAAGAGCAGCATGTCGTAGTCAGGGTTCACGAAGGCCTGGATGCTGGCGGGACCGCCCGCCTCTATGACGTCGGTCCCCCGGATGCCGCAGCCACCGAGCAGCGGTACGGCGGCCGCGACGGCGACGGCCGCCGCATGTCGGCGCGTCCGCGCACGTATCATCCGTCGGCCTCCTCTGTGTGAAGCGGTATCTCCACGGTGAAGACGGCACCGCCCCCGGGCAGGTTCCCCGCACGGATCGTTCCGCCGTGCAGCTTCACGTTCTCCAGGGTGATCGCCAGCCCCAGGCCGCTGCCCGCCGAACGGGTGCGGGCCGCGTCGGCCTTGTAGAAGCGGTCGAAGATGTGCGGGAGTACCGCGGGCTGAATGCCGGGTCCGCTGTCCGCGACCTCGGTGATCAGCACGGCCGTGCCCGGGGAGTGCGCCTCGGCGCCCAGGTGTTCGGTGTGCAGGCTTACCGTGACCGGCGCGCCGCCGTGCCGCAGGGCGTTGCCGACGAGGTTGGCGATCACGACGTCGAAGCGGCGCGGGTCGAGCCGGGCCCGGATGCCGTCGGGGAGTTCGACGCGGACCCGGTCGTCGGTCCAGTGCCGGTTCTGCAGGGTCTTGCGGATGGCCTCGGCGACGTCGACCTCGTCGGCGTTCAGCTCGGCCGCGCGGGCGTCGAAGCGGGAGATCTCCATCAAGTCCTCGACGAGCACGGCGAGCTTTCCGGTCTCCGCGCTGATCAGCCGGACCGCCCGGGCGGTGTCGGCGTCCAGGCCGTCCGCGTCCTCGTCGAGAACCTCGGTGACGGCCAGCATTCCGGCGAGCGGGGTACGCAGTTCGTGCGAGACGTCGGAGGCGAAGCGGCGGGCGCGTTCCTCGGCCTCGCGCAATTCACGCACGGACCGCTCCAGTTGGCCCGTCGACTCGTTGAACGTGCGTGCCAGGTCCGCCAGTTCGTCGCTGCCGCGCACCGGAATCCGGGTGTCGAGTCTGCCGCTGCCCATGCTCAGGGCCGCCTGGCGCAGTTTCCGCACCGGGCGCAGCACACTGCGCGCGGCGATCAGGCCGGGTATCAGCGCGACGGCGAGTCCGGGCAGGGCGCCGTCCCGGCCGGCCATGAGGAGGGCGTCGACGTTGAGCTGCTCATCGGTCATCCGCATGACGGCGTACAGGACGATTCCGCTGGGCAGCACGCTGTCCGGCCCTGCCTTGAAGACCGTGGGCATGGCGATGGTCAGGTAGGGAACGCCGTCCTTGACGACCCGCTCGAAGCTGCCGTGGGGGTTGGCCCGCGCGGCGCGGCGCAGTTCGGGGGTGATGACGGTGGAGACGGGGTTCTCGCCCGAGGAGGCGCGGATCGAACCGTACTCGGCGAACACCACCCAGGGGTGGGGTTTGCCCATGCGGGCGATGTCACGCAGGACCCCTTCCAGGTCCTCCCTCGGCAGGGGCAGGGAGAAGCCCGTCTGCTGGACCCGGTCACGGAACGACGTGACCGCCGTGTCCTGGGCGGTCTGCAGCAGCGCGCTGCGGGCCTCCCGGTAGGTCAGCGCGGCCGTCGTACCGGCGCTGATGGCGGCGACCACCAGGAAGGCGAGCAACAGCCGCGCACGCAGCCCGAACACCCTGACCCGCGACCGCTGTTCTCCGCTGGTCACAGCGGCCCGAAGCGGTAGCCGAAGCCCCGCAGTGTCTGGACGTAGCGGGGGCTGCCGACCTCGTCCTCGATCTTGCCGCGCAGACGTGCGACGCATGCGTCGACCAGTCGGGCGTCGGCGGTGAAGCTGTGCTCCCAGACGTGCTCCAGCAGTTGCTGCCTGCTGAACACCTGCTCGGGGGCGGCGGCGAGGTGCAGCAGGAGCTTGAGCTCCGAGGGAGCGAGCGTGAGCGGCCGGCCGGCTTTGGTGACGGTCAGTCCGGCCCGGTCGATGGTGAGTTCGCCGTAGACCTCGATGGCCGGGCGCCCCGGGCCGCTGTCGTCCAGGCGGCGCAGTACGGCACGGATCCGGGCCTCGATCACCTCGGGGCGGGCGGGCTTGACGATGTAGTCGTCGGCACCGGCTTCCAGGCCGATGACCACGTCGAAGTCGTCGCCGCGCGCGGTGAGCATGATGATCGGCAGCTGGCTGTGCTCGCGGACCTGCCGGCAGACCTGTACGCCGTTCATTCCGGGCAGCATCAGGTCCAACAGCAGCAGATCGGGGCGGAATTCGGCCAGCGCGGCGAGGCCGGCCTCGCCGGTCGCGGCCGCCCGTACCTCGTGGCCGCGGCGGCGCAGACCGAGTTCGACCCCTTCGCGTACGGAAGGGTCGTCCTCGATGAGGAGCACGCGGGGCATGGGCAGTTCTCCCTCGGTGATGGTCAGGTACGGGTCCGTCTGCGGCGTATGCCGGAGAGCAGCGCGTCGAGTTCGGTGAGCCGCAGGGGGCGGGCGAGCAGGGCGAAGGTGAGGACGACGACGGCCGCGCCGGCAGTTGCGGCTACCAGGGCCCCCGCCCGCAGTGCGCCCGCCACCGCGAGGTGGCCCAGCGCGGTGGCGGGGACGGCGGCGAGCACCAGCCGTACGTGAGCGCCGACGGCGGACGATCGCAGGGGGCGTGCGACGGCGAGCCGGCGGCTCAGCACCAGGCCGGTCACCGCCCAGCCCGCGCACAGCGCCAGTGAGTACCCCGCCGCCATGCCCGTCACGGCCCAGCGCGCCGGCAGCAGATGTGCGGCGGCCAGGGACAGTCCCGCGTTGAGGGCGACGATCACGAGGTTGAGCAGGAACGGCGTACGGGTGTCGGAGAGCGCGTAGAAGGCGCGGGACAGGACGTACTGGCCCGACAGGGCGACGAGTCCCGGCGCGAAGGCCATCAGGATCCCGGCCATGGCGGCCGTGTCGGCGGCGCTGGTCCTGCCGTACCCGAAGACGAGGGCCATCACCGGCTGGGCGAGGGCGAACAGCGCGCAGGCGGCGGGTACGACGGCGGAGGCGCAGACGCGCAGGGCGTGGGAGACGTCGCGCCGTACGGCGGCGGTGTCCCCGTCGGCGGCGGCCGCGCTCATCCGGGGCATCAGCGCGGTCACCACGGAGACCGTGATGATGCCGTGCGGTACGACCCACAGGGCATAGGCGTTGTTGTACGCGCCGTATCCGGGGCCGCCGTCGAGGCCCGCGGTCGTGGCAAGGCGGGTGGTGACCCAGTAGGCGGCCTGGTTGGCCAGGACCAGCAGCACCAGCCAGCCGGCCGAGCGCAGGGGGCGGGTCAGTCCGCTGCCGCGCCAGTCGAAGCGGGGCCGCCAGCGGAAGCGGGCCGCGCGCAGCGCGGGGACGAGGGCGAGTGCCTGGACGGCGATTCCGGCGGTCGTGCCCCAGCCGAGCACGGCGGTCTCGGTCGCGGTGAGCGTGTTCCCCGCGGTGCGTGTGTCCCCGCCGCCCAGGGCCAGGGCCAGGTACAGGCCGAAGACGGTGATGACGACGACGTTGTTCAGGACCGGCGCCCACATCATCGCGCCGAACCGGCCCCGTGCGTTGAGTACCTGTCCGAGCAGCGTGAACAGTCCGAGGAAGAAGATCTGGGGCAGGCAGTAGCGGGCGAACGCGGTGGTCATGGCCGCCTGTTGGCCGGTGTAGTCGGTGTACGCGTCGACGATCGCGGGAGCCGCCCACACCGCGGTCGCGGTGATCGCCAGCAGGGCGACGACGCAGACGGTGACGAGCCGGTCGGTGTACGCGACGCCCCCGTCGTCGTGCTGCTTGGCGGCCTTGACCAGCTCGGGCACGAAGACGGCGTTCAGCGCGCCGCCGAGGAGCAGCATGTAGACGATGGTGGGCAGGGCGTTGCCGACCGCGTAGCCGTCGGCGACCGGCCCGATGGTGCCCAGCGCCGCCGCGACCACGGCGGACCGGGCGAAGCCGGTGGCCCGGGCGACGACGGAGCCGGCGGCCATGACGGCACTGCCGCGTGCGGCGGAGGCCGCCTTCGTCGCTTCCGCGCTGTCCGTGCCGGTCGTTGTTGTCGGCGTGGCCGGCGTCGTCTGCTTCATCGGCGGTTCAGGTACGCCTGGAAGGCGCGGTGAAGCGCGTGGTTGGCGCTGCCGCCCAATGCCCTCTCCCATTCCCCCAACGTCTCGACGACCTGTCCTCCGGTGCCGAGCTTCCACCGCAGCAGTCCGTACGTACGTTCCTCAGGATCGAGAGTGGAGGGTACCCCGCGCATGTCGTAGACGTCGGCCCCGTGGGCGTGGGCGTCCTGCAACATCCGCCACTGCAGGGCGTTGGAGGGCCGGACCTCGCGACGGTGGTCGGCCGAGGCGCCGGTCTGGTACCAGGCCCGGCGGCCCACCGTGATCATCGTGTGGGCGGCCAGGATCTCTCCTCGGTGACGGGCGAGGTACAGCTTCATCCGGCCCGGTTCCTCGGCGTTGAGTGCCGCGTACTGACGCTCGTAGTAGGCGAGCGAGCGGCCGAGCCGGAAACCGTCGCGTCGCTCGGTGATGCCCAGCAGCCGGTAGAACTCGGGGAGTTGTGCCGCACCGCCCACCGCCACCTCCACGCCCTCCTTCTGGGCTCGGCGCACATTGCGGCGCCACTCCTGGTTGAGCCCGGACCACAGGTCCTCGGTGGTGCGTCCGGCGAGCGGTACGTGGAAGACGTGCCGGGGCTGGGCATCCCCGTCCCCGCCCCCGTTCGCACCCCCGTCCCCGCGGGGACCGTCACCACCGCAGCGGCGCCAGCCCCGGGCCCGCAGCCGCTCGGCGACGGCGGTGCCGAGCGGGTCGACCTCACTGGCGAGGACGTCGCCCAGGCGTCGGCCCGGGCCGCTGAGCGGCTTGAGCAGGGCGGCGTCCCAGCGCCGGTAGGCGGGCGAGGGGCCGATGCGCACGGCGAAAGCGCCCGCGCGGCGCAGGTGTTCAAGGAGCGGACCGAGCCAGCCGTCGATGTCGGGGTCGTTCCAGTCGGCGACGGGCCCTTCAGGAAGGTAGGCGAAGTACTTGCGGGTGCCGGGGAACTGACGCAGCAGCACCAGGGCCACGCCCGACAGCGCACCGGCCTCCGGATCCGGTCCCCAGCCGAGCAGTTGGGCGCGCCAGCCCTCCTTGACGTCGGCCCAGGACGGGCACTGGAGGAAGCCGGCGCCGAGGGCCGTGCCGTCGGGGGACGCGAGGAAGGCGCGGTATGTCTCCGCGGTGATGGTGCGCAGGGCAACGCCCCGGTTCCGTGCCTGGGGCACGCGGCTGGGTGGAACGAGCAGCGCTGACACAGCTGAGCCTCTCCTTCTCCCCGGACCTGTGACGGGGACACACAGGAGGTTCACAGCGGTCCATGACCGCTCCGCGCGGCGAATGTGACCGGACCATGACCGTTCCTCACCAGTCGCCGTCACATAGCTCCACAGCGGCTGACCTCGGGTTTTCCGGCTCTACAGTCACGACATCGCCGACTCACCCACCTCGTTGCCGCCCTTCCCGGAGGTCTCGTTGTCCCGCATCCGCGTACTCGCCCATGCCCGCGTCCGGACCGCCGTCGTGGCCTCCGCCATGGCCGCCCTGCTGGCACCGCTCGCCGCCTGCTCGTCGAGCGCCTCCCCCGGCGCCTCCTCCAGCGCCCCGGACACCAAGGTGACGCCGGGCGCCGACGACCGCCCTGTCACGGTCACCGTCACGCCCACGGGAGAACGGGTGCCGGCGGGCGAGTCCGTGAAGGTCACGGCCGCGGGTGGCCGACTCACCTCGGTGACCGTCATCGACGCCGAGGGCGACAGGCTCGTCGGCAAGGTCGCCGCCGACGGCCGGTCGTGGGTCTCCGACCGCAAGGCCGTACCCGGCGCGGCGTACGCGGTGACGGCGGCGACCCGGACCGAGGGCGGAACCGCCAAGAGCACCAAGGCCGCCTTCACCACGGCTCCGGCGGACAAGGTCAACAAGGTCGACTGGCGACCGGGCGCCGGCACCACCGGCGACACCACCGTCGGCATCGCCCAGCCGATCTCCCTGGTCTTCGACCATCCCGTCAGGAACCGGGCCGAGGTCGAGAAGCAGCTCAGGATCACCACCTCGAACGACACCGAGGGCTCCTGGGGCTGGATACGCGACTGGTCGGGCAGGGACAGGGTGGACTGGCGGCCCAGGACGTACTTCAAGCCCGGAACCAAGGTCACGCTGAACGCCGAGTTGAACGGCACCGACTCGGGCGCGGACGGCGGCTGGTTCGTACGCGACTACACGACCACCTTCACCGTCGGCGCCCAGCAGATCGTCAAGGTCGACCTCGACCGCCATCAACTCACCCTCGTACGCGACGGCGAGACGGTCCGGCGCATACCGGTCTCCGGCGGCACTCCCGGCGGTGACAAGCGCTCCTGGCGCGGAACCGCCGTCCTCATGGCCAAGGAGGGCACGATCAACATGAACTCCGAGACGGTGGGCCTGGGCGATGCCTACGACAAGATGGTCGACTCCTCGATGCGGCTGACCTGGTCGGGCATGTACGCGCACGCCGCCCCGTGGAACGCCCGCTACTTCGGCAACACCAACCACAGTTCCGGATGCATAGGAATGAGCGACGCGAACGCGGCCTGGTTCTACGGGCAGGTGCGCCCGGGCGACCCGTTCGAGATCACCGGCAAGGACACCAAGGGCGTGGTCGCGCCCGGGAACGGCTTCGGCGCGTGGAACCTCTCGTGGACCGAGTGGCAGCGGAAGAGCGCGCTGCGCTGAGGAGTGGTCCGGTCACCTCGCCTCCATGCCGCCACTCCTGATCCTCCTGGTGTGCCTGCGGCTCGGCGTCTGAGGGGCCACAAAGTTCCCGGACAGGCACCCAACACGGACTGCCTCCGTCCCGCTGGTTGAACGCTCTAGCTCACGGCTCCCGGTCCAAGACGGAGAGCGGACACAGACTCGGTGAGACCTGATCTTTCCAACTGTGCCAGCACGTCATCGAATGTCTGCGGCGGACGCCGTCGAGAGGTGGCAATCTCCTGCACGCAGGCATACACCACACGGTCATCCAGCCCTACGAGATCCATCATGAACTCGTCGGCGCTCTTGCGCTCAATACCCCAATTGGCCAGATAGTCAGGCGGAAAGTCCTTGCGATTGTTCGTAACGATCACTTGGGCGCCCGCTTGGATCGCCGCGGCCAGCACGTGCCTGTCGTCCATGTCGGGTAGTTTGAGCCCCTCCATGAGGGGCTCAAAGCCCGTGATCAAGCAGTCGCGCACAGCCTCGTTCATGAGGGACCGCCTGCGCGCCAGAGCCTCAGGAGCGATGTCGTAGTTCCGTGCGATGCTCCGGTCCACCTCATCAAGGATGATGTCGGTCCATCTGGCACGGACGAACCCCTTCCGACTCACACGGATCAGCAGATCGCGGAGCGTGTTGGGGTACAAGACGCATGCATCGTAGATTGCAGTAAACGCCACGTCAGAGCAGCCCCAGCTCCTGATCAAACTCCATCAGCTCGTCGGCTGCACCTCTACGCTTCGCGTCGTCCTCGCGCAGGTACTGGCGAAGATCGACAAAGCGGATACGGCGGTGCCGCCCCACGAGCCTGAAAGGAATCTCGCCGGACTCAAGGAGACCGATCAGGTACGGACGGGACACGTTCAGCATGTCGGCCGCCTGCTGTGTCGTCAGCTCTGCGTCGACCGGCATGATCTGTACGCCTTGCCCATTGGCGAGGGCCGCCAGCATCGATGCGAACATCTCCGCCACCGGCCGCGGCAGGACAAGAGCTTCGTCGCCCGCACCCGTTTCCAGGTGAACCTGGATGCCCTCGTCGCCCTGAGCCGTGCGTGAAAGGTAGTCGTTGATCCGTCGCAGCGCCCGCTGCGCATCGCTTACGTCGACAACGCCTGGTTCGAGCTTCCTGCCGGCGGCAGCCCCCATAGCATCCTCCACTGTCCTATTCGAATTATTCACAACAAACGAAACAAACGCAACCCACCCTCGGCGGAGCCGAGCGCAGGCTGACCCGAAGCGGTCCTCGTCCACGACCCGCCCCCCATCACACCCTGTCACCGCCGGGCTGATGGCAGACGACCAGAAGCGGCCAGGTCAGGTCGGCCATCTCGGCCGTGAGGGTCGACTCCGCCACCTGCACGGCCACGGTCCGCCCCGCATACGGGCGGCCGAGGGAGACGACCTGCCGACAGACCATGACCGTGCCGGCCGCGCTGACCCGCCGCTGGACACGGACCGGCTCACGCGAGGCCGTGGGGCCGGGCCCAAAACCGCTACGCGGACCTCACGAGCCCGCGCTACCGTGTGGAGCTGCTGCCAGGAGGAAACATTGCCCAGAGATCACATAATTGCCGCTGCGGATCGCCTCGACACTGTGACCTCCGGTACGCAGAGCGAGACCGAGTACCGGCTCATCTCCGACGCGCATGCCATCACGCACCTCGTGTGCTGCCGTGACGTCCCCTGGCAGACAACGTTCTGCGGCATCAGCGGCCCGGACAGCATCAACCCAGCGGCCGAGGTGCTCTGCACCATGTGTCTCGAAGAAATCGAGGCGATGTCTCCCGGGTGCGTGTCAGCCCCGGAGAAAACGTGTCCTGTCGACAACCGCAGGTGCCCGGACGAGCACGAGGTTGCCCTACGCATGGCCAGAGAGACCGGCCCCACTTCCTGACCGGCCGGTAAACCGTGTCGCGGGGCGGCCAAGTGCCCGTCCGACCACACCCTGAGGGAACGATGAACACCCGTACGACCGCAGCGACCGCGGTACTCACCGCCGCCCTGCTGCTCACTGCCTGTAGCGGCCCGCCCCACACCGCCGCAACGAGCGCGTCTCGGTCTCCCGGTTCGGGGTCTCCCGGTTCGGGGTCTCCCAGTTCGGGGTCTCCCAGTTCGGGGTCTCCCAGTGCGGGTTCGGCGGGCGGATCCAAGACCGGCGAGGAAGCCCGCAATGGCGGCACGGTCGTCAAGATCAACAAAATGCATGAGGTCGACGGGATCTTCATGGAGGGAGGCACCAAGAGTGCCGGTGCCGAAGCGAAGTATGTGGCCCTGGAGGCCGTCGTCCTCAACGAAACGAAGTCCGGTATGAACCTCACGTGCTCGCCGCCCATCGTCAGCAGCCTGATCGACGACCAGGGCCGCCGTTACGACGCCATCGACGGCCTGGACAAGATCCCGGGGAACCCGGAGTGCGACGAGCGGCTTCAGCCCGGTTCCAAGGACCAGATGGTGTTCGCCTACCTGGTGCCGGAGAGCGCGAAAATCACGGCTTGGGAGTTTTCCGAGTCCGACCGGGAGCCGTCCACCATCGACCTCAGCGGAATCTCCCCGACGTAAGGGTGCTCCGCGGGGTTCGGTGCCGGAGTCTCCAGCGGCACAACGGCCTGATCGACCCGGGCGGCCAGGTCCGGGAATCGAATGGCGTTTTCGTGGCTCCAGAGGGGACGGCAAGCCAGGACTTACCGCGTAAGACGCAACGTCTTACGCTGGCTGCATGGCTGACACCATTACCATCCGCAGCGACCCGGAGACCGAGCACGCCCTGGGCGTTCTGACCCGTGACGGCAGCTCACGCTCGGCGGCCATCCGCCAAGCCGTGCTCGAAGCCGCCCTGCGCAAGGAGCGTGCCGCCGCGATGCGTCGCGCTGTTCTTCGGATGCCGCTCGGCGAACCGGACGGCGTCGACATCGCCGCGGAGATCGCCCGCAGCCGCGAGGACGAGCGCTGATGATCTATCTCGACTCGGCCGCCGTCGTGAAACTCGTCCACGCCGAGGCGGAGACACAGGCGTTGCGCGACTGGCTCGACGAACGGGCGGAGACCGGATGGACGAGTTCGGTTCTGGCAGAGATCGAGTCATCACGGGCCCTGGCACGCTACGCCCCAGAAGCTGTCGCCCGACTCCACCCGGTCCTCGACCTGATCGAGTTGGTGGAGCTGGACGCCGGCATTCGTATTCTGGCCCAGACCGTGAAACCGGCGACCGTACGGAGCCTGGACGCCATTCACCTGGCAACGGCTCTCCGCATCCGCCCCCAGCTCACCTCATTCGTCACGTACGACAAACGACTGGCCGATGCCGCCCAGGCAGCCGGACTGACCGTCGACGTGCCCGCCTGAGACATCTCTCCGCCTCGGGATCTCCCGGCTCGCTTCTGCCGGACGTGCCCTGACGGATCGCGTGACACCACCGCGTTCTACGACGGCGACCACCACAACTGCACCGGCTACGCCCCTCGACGACTGAGCCGGCTCGCAGACGTGCCACGGGGCGCGGCCCGGCCGAAACCGACCCGGACCGCGCCCCGTCACTCAGAACCGGATCAGGACCGGATCCGATCAGGCCACGTCACGCGGTTCACCGGTACATCCCCGTGCCCAGCAGTTCGGGCAGCGGGTTGACGAGACCGCCGCTCGGCGACTGCCGCTGGGCGGAGGGCTCGGTCGGCCAGACCGCGGGGCAATGGGTGCCCTTGCGGGGGGTCTTCAGCGTGAGGAGGTACGTGTCTATGGCGTCACGCGCGCACGGGCTCAGCCAGTAGTCGCCGTGGCCGACTCCGTCGTACGTGAGGAACACGGCCTCGCGGCCGATCTGCCGGGCCGCGTTGGAGCCCCAGGAGTGCGGGGTGGCCACGTCGTAACGGCTGTTGGTGACCAGGATCGGCGGGGTGCCGTCGATCCGGAGCCGGTGCGGCGGGTTGGTCACCTCGGTGGGCCAGTTCTGGCAGCCGGTCAGGTCCGTCCAGGCGAGGGAGTTGAGCCGGGTGACGGGGGCGAGGCCGCTCAGCGCGCGTTCGAAGCGGGCCAGCGTGCCGTACGAGGGCAGGTCGAAGTCGTAGTCCTGGCACATCACCGGGAGGTACGCGAATTCCGTCGGCTCGCCGCGCTTCCCGAAGGACCGGTCCGCCGCGGGCTCGGGGGCGTCCAGGTAGGCGAGGTCCTCCGCGAACTGGAACCAGGTGGCCGGGTCGTACATGTAGCCGAAGGCGAGGCCCTGGAGGTCCTGGGTGGTGAAGGTGTAGGGCGGGTCGCCCGGCAGGACGATCTCACCCGCGTCGGCCCGCTTGTAGAGCGAGTCGAACAGGGCGCGGGTGTCCTGGTCGTGGAGCGCGCAGGACACCGTACGGGCGCACCAGTCGGCGAACTGGCCGTACGACTCCTCCATCGCGATGGTCTCGGTCTTCTGGTAGTTCCACTGGTCCAGGCTGTGGTCCATGTTCGAGTCGAGCGTCATCGCGCGGACGCGGTGCGGGTAGCGCTCGGCGTACTGCTGGCCGATCCCGGTGCCGTAGGAGACGCCGTAGTAGCTGATCCGCTGCTCGCCGAGGCCGGCGCGGATCGCGTCCATGTCGCGGACGACGCTCATGGTGTCCATGTTGTCGACGAGCGGTCCAGTGAGGTCGCGACAGTTCCCGCCGAGCGCGCGGTTGGCCGCACGTAGAGCGGCGAAGGAGGAGGCGCTGTCGGGGTAGAGCAACGCGCCCTGGTCGGCCACCAGGTCCTCGTCGCACTTCACCGGGTTACTGAGGCCGACGCCGCGCGGGTCGAAGCCCACGATGTCGAACCGCTCCAGCAGTTCGGGGGAGAAGCTGTCGGGGGCGCTGAACGCGAAGCCCACCCCGGAGCCGCCCGGGCCGCCGGGGTTGACCAACAGGGAGCCGATGCGCCGGGCGGGGTCGGTGGCCAGGTGGCGATTGATGGCCAGGTCGATGGTGGCGCCGTTCGGCCGCTTCCAGTTCACGGGCACCTTGATGGTGGCGCACTCGAAGGTGCCCTGGCCGGAGGGTGATTCGCAGGGTTCCCAGGCTATTCGCCCGGGCGACGGGGTCTTGGCCGGCTCGGCCGCGGGGGCGGCGACGGCGGTCCCGGCGAGCAACTGGCCGAACAGCGCGGTGACCAGGGCTCCGACAGCAAGTCTCCCGCGCGTTTTCGCGCGCGGGAGCAGTGGGGGGTTGGACGGCACGGATGTTCCTCCATGAATCAGGAGTTCACAGACGGATCAAAGCCTGGATCCAACGCCCTTGTGAATCAAGCAAAATGACGATTAATCAGATACTGGCCGGGCTCAACGCTCCGGCGACGGACCCGGGATGTTCCAAGTCCGGCTACGCTGCCGCGCTGCCCTGATCTCCGCTCGCCGGCATACGCACTGTTGAGCCGCCACTCCCTTCTGCGCCGGCCCGTACTGCCTGCGCACCTCGGCCAGTTGATGCCCACGAGCTTCCGCCAGAAGGCGGCGTGGTCCGGCTTCCGCCTCGGCAGGATCCACGCCCGCCGCGTACAGCTTCTGCTCCAGGGACTCCCAGTCCTGCGGGGCTTCCTGGGCAATCGCGAGCAGGAACGATCCTTACGCGTGGGAGCCCGGCCAATGGGTATGTTGACATAGGTTTCTCGTCATAGGTAGCTTGGCGGCGTGTCCGGTATCAGCGAGGCTCGCCAGAGCCAGAGCATCGACCACGTGGCCGCAGGCCTCGTGGCATGCCTGCCCGCGCTGAACCGGTACGTCGAACGGGGCGTCGCAGGCCAACTGCCCTACCCCAAGCCCCCCGAGCGACAGCTGGCGCTCCTTCGGTACGTCGCCGAACACGACGGCGCCACCGTCCACAAGGCGGCCCGCGCACTGCTGATGAAGCCGAACAACGTCAGCGCCCTGGTCACCCGCCTCACCGAAGCGGGCCTGCTCGAGCGGCACCAGGACAACACCGACAAGCGTGTCGCGCACCTGCGTGTCACCGCCAAGGCCCGTCAGCGCATCGGCGAGGCCGAGGACGTCGCGGCGCGGCAGCTCGCGTCCGCGCTGCTCACCCTCACCGACGGCGACCTCGACGCCCTGGGCTCGGCGCTCGGCGCCCTCGAGGCTCTCACCCGGCGGCTGCGCGACCGCGCCGCCTGACCGGCCCCAACTCTCCGTACGCTCACCGCCCTTGCCGCTGCCGCGGCGGGGGCCGCGTGCGCTGCCCCGCCACTCCCCCACCCCCCACACACGTCCACGCGCTCCCATCTGCGCGCCGTACGTCCTGAGGACACCTCTTTCCCATGCCTGTCACCGCTGTCTCCACAGCGCCCACCCCGGCATCCGCCGCTCCCCAACCTCGCGGTCTCCGCGCCAACCCGTGGCTGACGCTGATCGCCGTCGCGTTCGGCCTGTTCATGGTCGGCCTCGACGGCTCCGTCGTCTCGATCGCCAACGCCGAGATCGCCCGCGACCTGAACGCCACCACCGCGGAACTGCAGTGGGTCACCAACTCCTACCTGCTCGCCCTCGCCGCCGCCCTCATCCTCGGCGGCAAGCTCGGCGACCGCTTCGGGCGCCGCACCCTCTACCTCGTCGGCGTCGTCGGATTCACCATCGCGTCCGTCGCGATCGGCCTCGTCGGCTCGGTCGAGGGCGTCATCGCCTTCCGCGCCGTACAAGGTCTCTTCGGCGCGATGCTCATGCCCAACACCCTCGCGCTGCTGCGCGCCGTGTTCCCGCCGAAGAAGTTCGGCATGGCGGTCGGCATCTGGGCGATGATCTCGTCCGTCTCCACCGCGCTCGGCCCGATCGTCGGCGGACTGCTCGTCGAGCACGTCAACTGGGAGTCCGTCTTCTACATCAACGCCCCCATCGGCGTCATCGCCCTCGTCTTCGGCCTCGTGGTGCTGCCGCAGTCCAGGAACGAGGCCGCCGCGAGCGAGAAGTTCGACGTGCCCGGCGTCGTGCTGCTCGCGCTCGGACTGCTCGCCGTCGTCTTCGGCGTCGTCAAGGGCGAGACGTGGGGCTGGACTTCGGCCGGCACGCTCGGCGCGATCGTCGGAGGGCTGGTCGTCCTGGTCCTCTTCGGCTGGTACGAGACCCGCGTCGCGCACCCTCTCCTGCCCATGCGCCTGTTCCGCAACCCGGCCCTGACCATCGGTACGGTCGTCACCGCGCTGAACTTCTTCATCCTGCTCGGCGTGATCTTCTTCGTGATGCTGTACCTGCAGAACGTACGCGGCTTCACGCCCGTCGAGGCCGGTGTGCGCACCCTGCCGCTCAGCCTCGTCTCCATGCTGGCCTCGCCGCTCGGCGCGAAGCTCACCGAGAAGTTCGGCCCGCGGCTGACCATGCCGCTGGGGATGGTGCTGCAGGCCGGCGCCGCGTTCGCGATGCTCGCGTGGAGCGCCGACTCCTCGTACGCCACCATGTGGCCGCCGTTCGCCGCGCTCGGCCTCGGCGTCGGCATGGTGATGGCCGCGTCGTCCGACGCGATCGTCGGCAACGCGCCCGTCAAGGACGGTGGCGTCGCGGGTGGCCTGCAGGCCACCTCGCTGCAGATCGGCGGCGCGCTCGGCACGTCGGTGCTCGTCTCGATCATCAGCAGCCGCGTCGGCTCCACGCTCACCGACTCGCTGACCGACGCGGGTGTGCCCGGCTCGGTCGCCGCTCGTCTCGAGGAGGCGAAGGACGCGGTCGCGATGGGCGTCGCCCCGGTCACCGACACGATGCCCGTACAGCTCAGGGCGGCCGTGACGGAGGGCAGCCAGACCGCCTTCATGAACGGCGTCCACACGGCCGTCCTCGTCACCGGCGTCCTCGCCCTCGTCGGCGCCGCCCTCGCGGCGCTCGGTCTTCGCCGCCGCGGCGACGACGAGAAGGTGCCGGACCCGGTCGCCTCCTCGGACACACGGGCCGTCGGCACCCCGGACCAGCCGCTCTCCGCGGCCGTCCCGGCGGCGACCGCGAGCGTCC
Source organism: Streptomyces flaveus (assembly GCF_014647675.1). Taxonomy (GTDB): domain Bacteria; phylum Actinomycetota; class Actinomycetes; order Streptomycetales; family Streptomycetaceae; genus Streptomyces; species Streptomyces flaveus. The sequence continues at coordinate 25,323 of NZ_BMPQ01000005.1, forward strand.
CGGCCGAGGTCCCGTCCGTCGGCGGCACACCGGTCGGCGGCCACGTCCGCAGCGCCGAGTCCGCGCCCGTGCCGCGGGCCGCCGTCACGCTGGTCTCGCTGGGCGGGCGGCAGTTGGGCCGTGCGGTGGCCGGGCCGGACGGCTCGTACCAGGTGGACGTGCCTGGCGTCGGCAGTTATGTGCTCATCGCGTCCGCCGACGGCTACCAGCCGCAGGCGTCCACGGTCGTGGTCGCCGGCGAGCCGGTCTCGTACGACATCCTGCTCTCCGGCACCAGCAGCCTGCTCGGCACGGTCAGGTCGGCCGACACCAAGGAGCCGGTCGTCGGCGCCCTGATGGTCGCGGCCGACGTGCGCGGCGAGGTGATCGCCACCGGACTCACCGGCACGGACGGCGTCTTCACCTTCGCCGAGCTGGTGCCCGGCCAGGTGACCCTCGCGGTGACCGCGGTCGGGTACCGGCCCGTCGCGCTGCCCGTCGAGGTCGCCGTGCAGGGCGTCACCAGGAGCGAGGTCGAGCTGTCCTCCGGCTCACGGGTGCAGGGCGTGGTCACGGCCGCGGGCCGGCCGCTGAACGACGCGCGGGTCACGCTCGTCGACACGGCCGGCAACGTGGTGGCCACCGCGACCACCGGCGAGGACGGCGGCTACGCCTTCACCGACCTGGACGGCGGCGAGTACTCGGTCATGGCGACCGGCTACCCGCCGCGGGCCACCCATCTGACCGTGCACGGCTCCGGCGTGGACGGCCACGACATCGAGCTCTCCCACCAGGGCGAGTGACAGAAACCGGGCCGGGCGCGCCTGGAGCGGAGGTGCGCCCGGCCCGGTCGGGAAGACCCTGGACCTGGTAGTCGGAGACCGACCCGGCTCGGTGCCGGATGAAGAGGTCGGGGCGGGCCGGGGGGATCGGCCCGCCCCCACCAGCGGGGCACAGGGGAGAGTTGGACCGCGGTGCGGTCCGTGCCCCGCGTCCGTGGGGCTCGCACGGTCATACGGCGAGCGTCTCCTTCGGCGGGACTTCCATCCCCACCTGTGAGACAGTATGTATCGAAGAAGGGTTATGAGTCAACGCGTCTCACAGATCGCCCCGAGAGAAAGATGTATCCCGATGTCCCGGACCAACGACGACCCTCGCGCCCTCCGCAGCCGCGCCGCCGCCCTGACCGCCGCCACCGAACTCCTCGTCGAAGGCGGCCCCGAAAACGTCACCCATGCCACCGTCGCCCGACGAGCCGGAATCGGACGCGCCACCGTCTACCGACACTGGCCCGACCAGCAGACCCTCCTCATCGACGCACTCGCCAACGACGTCCGCCCCCTGCTCACCTTCGACGACAGCCCCGTCCGCGACCAACTGATGACCCAGATGGAACAGATGACCCATCGGTTCAACCAACCGGCCGCCGTGACGGTCCTCATCACGATCATTCAGCAGGCCGAGCGGGACAAGGACGCACGGCGCATCCGCGAGGAGATCTTCGGCCAGGCCGACGAACACTTCGCCCGCGCACTCGCCGCCGCCGTCGAACGCGGTGAACTCCGCCCCGGCGTTCAGGAGCACGCCACAGATCTCATCGCCCGCATCGTCGGCCCCCTGCTCTTCCAGCGCTTCCTGCTCGGCGAACGGCTCGACAAGGACACCGTCGCAGACGAGGTCGACACCGCACTCGCCCCCTGGCTGCCGAACACGTGACAGACCAACGTCTCCGACCGGGGGTGACGGGACAGCCGGCTGGGACGGGTGGGGGTAGGGCCGTGGCGTGGGATGTTGTCGCGATGGTCGTCGCGTCGGAGTTCGCGGCTCGCTCGCCGTCGAGAAGGACGCCGGTGGGACCGGCGTCCTCGACGAGGCGGCCGTGGAGGAGCACCTCGCGGGTGTCGACGGCGTCGAAACCGGCGGCGTCCCGGTTGTCGTGGGACTCGCGGGCCCGTGTCCGAGTGTCCGATCCGGCGCGGTCGACAGCGGGACGATGAAGCCGCCACCCACCGCGATCGCCGGCTCGTACGGCTTCGTGATCGGCGTCGCGGTCGCCACCGCCCGGCCGGCCTCTGAGCCTCCATCTCAGGGCCCTCTTCTCAGGACCGACGTCAACTGCCGGGCGAAGTACGGAAGTTGGCGGGGCTGGTGCCGTACCGGGCCTTGAACGCCCGGGAGAAGTGTGACGGGTCCTTGAAGCCGACGCGCAGGGCGATGTCTGCGATCGTCGGGGCGTCCTGGCCGGGCGGCCTCAGCAGCATGGTGCGGGCCCGGTCGAGTCGCCGGTCGTAGAGCCAGGTCCGGGGCGTGGTTCCCGCTTCCTGGAAGAGCTGGTGGAGATAACGCAGGGAGAAACCGAGGGCGTGACCGGCGGCGAGCAGGGTGAGTCCGGGATCGTGCAGCCGTTCGTCGAGGTACTCCATGGCACGTCTCAGGTCACGGCGGTGGACGGCCGAACCCGCTGCGCCGGCGCTGTCGGCGTGGGCGTCGTACACAGCGGCGAGCAGGTCCAGGACGTTCGCCGTGACCGAGTGGGCCAGCCCTTCGTCGAGAGCGCGGCCCTCTTCGGCGAGCGCGCGCAGGACAGGGCTGACGAACGCGCCCGGGCCGCCCGTGGCCCGGAACGGCACTGCTGTGATCCGTTCGGCCGTCGCACACCGGGAGGTGAGCATCCCGCGCGGTATCTGCAGGACCACCGAGCGGAAGCGCTCCTCGAACCGGAAGACATACGGCCTGGCGCTGTCGACCAGCGTGAAGTCGCCCGGCCCCATCGCGCCCGAACGGTCGTCCTGCCGCACGGTCCCCGACCCCTCGCAGATCAGCGTGAGGAAGAAGTCCTCCCCCTCCGCCCGGCGGACAAGTGCGGGGGTACGGGCGGCCTCGTGCGGGTCGGCGCTCACCGTACTGAGGCGCAGCCCGCCCGTCTCCCGGGCCACCGCCCGCGCGTCGAAGCCGGCCGTCCGCGCGGCGGTGGCCGGTGCGGGCACCCCCGCTGCGAGCATCGCGACGAACGCCGTACGGGTGACCTCGTTCCAGTAATCCCACTGGTCACCCCCGTCGAGACCGACCGTGGAGAAGCTCCGCTCGGCCGTGGCCGTGCGCTCCGGTACCGGAGACCGCGCGCTCCCAGTCATGTCGCTCATCATCAGGTTTCCTTAGCGTTACGCCACGGCTCAGAGCATGGCACGGCACTGAGCGGGACGAAACAGGCCGCATCGCAAAGGACTGCCCCATGCTGACCACCATCTACTCGCAGGAGCGAGGCGGACTCCGCTTCGATGTCTTCGCCGGCTCCGAGCCCGCCCTGTCGCCCAACTGCGTCCTCATCAGCGGCGAGCGGGACGCGATCCTGATCGACGTCCAGTTCGTCCGCGACGAGGCGCGCGAACTGGCCGAACGCGTCCGCGACACCGGCAGGAACCTCAAGGCCGCGTACATCACGCACGCCCACCCCGACCACTACGGCGGCATGGCCGAGATCCAGGCCGCCTTCCCCGACACCCCGATCTTTGCCAGACAGGGAGTCATCGACGGGATCCTGGAGTGGCCGGCCAAGCGCCTGCACTGGCAGGAGGCCTACGGGGACCAGATCCCGGACGAGATGCCGGTTCCCCGGCCGCTGACCGGAGAGCGCGGCTCCCTCGAAGGACACGAGGTGGTCTTCGTGGACCTGCCGGTCGCGGAGACGGTCCACGCCACCGCCTTCCACGTGCCCGGATCGGGGGCTCTGATCGCCGGGGACCTGCTCAACCACCACTCGCACTGCTACATGGCGGACACCAACAACCCCGGATCCTGGCTGACCGCCCTGGACCTGGTGCAGGCACTGGGCGAACTCACGATCGTCGTCCCTGGCCACGGCCCGGTGGGCGGAACGGAGGTCATCGACGACACCAGGACCTGGCTGCAGGACTACCAGGAGGTCGCGAGGCCCCGGGTGCCCGTCGCCGACATCGCCCGGGAGATGGGCCGTCGGCACCCGGACCGGGCTCTGCCCATGCTGCTCTGGCTCACCCGTGGGCCCTCGTTCGGCCTGGTCGGCCCGAAGGAACTGGGTGTGCCACCGGAGGTCTTCGGGGGCTGAGCCGGAAGCCCTGCCGGGCAGAAACGCTGGGGTCCGGGCGAGCCAATATCTGTGGCCGCGAAATGAGAAATAGACGCCACGCTCGATGAAGGTTCCTTGCTCGGCAGGTGGAGCAGAGTTATCCAGCGCATACGGTCGATCGCACCGTGCTACTGTCGACTCCAGTTGCAGTTGTGGTTCCCGAACACTTGGGAGCATCCTCACCGGTTTCATATACCGGTAGAGCTCCTTACATAACCGGTTGTTTTCCGGCGGGGTGATCATCACGGCGACGCGGAGTCCGCACAGTGTGGACTCCGAGCACCGTCCCAAAGGAGATTCAACATGGCTGCCGGCACCGTGAAGTGGTTCAACGCGGAAAAGGGCTTCGGCTTCATCGAGCAGGACGGCGGCGGCGCCGACGTCTTCGCCCACTACTCGAACATCGCCGCTCAGGGCTTCCGTGAGCTGACGGAGGGCCAGAAGGTGACCTTCGACATCGCGCAGGGCCAGAAGGGCCCGACGGCCGAGAACATCGTTCCCGCCTGACGCTGACACGTACTTCGCAGCTGGGGCCCGCACCTTGGGGTGCGGGCCCCAGCTGATCGGTTTTCAGGGCGCGGGCTGCCTGCCGGCCCGTCCCTCGCAGTTTCAGCCGCAGGCTGATCCAGGGACAGGTTCCCCTTGATCCCCGGCTGCCGGGATCTCACCATTTTCGTGAGAGACGAATCCCACACGCATTCTCTACACATTCCCTTCGGGATCAAATTCGATCCCGCATTGTCTTCGGCTCGTTCTCGCGATTCTCTGCGCTGCTCATTTGCTGCGGGAATTCCTTGATACGTGCCACATCAAGGAAGGTCCCGCATGAACCGCACGCGTACAAACGATCGCTTCGTCCGTACTCGCACCGGAAGTTCCCCCTCCAAAAGGGGTGGCAGCCGTTACGGAGCCGGAACTGGAGCCGCGGTTTCCGGCCGCTCCGGTGCTCCGCGCCGTCCCGAAGGTCACGGACGCCGACAGGCCGCGCCTCAGGGCGAGTTCGCACTGCCGAAGACGATCACCCCCGCGCTCGATGCCGTCGAGACGTTCGCCGATCTCGCCATGCCGGCGCAGTTGCTGGCCGCACTCGGCCACGAAGGCGTGACCGCACCGTTCCCGATCCAGGCGGCGACCCTGCCGAACTCCCTCGCGGGCCGCGACGTACTCGGCCGTGGCCGCACCGGTTCGGGCAAGACCCTCGCCTTCGGCCTCGCGCTTCTCGCCCGTACGGCCGGTCAGCGCGCCGAGCCCAGGCAGCCGCTGGCCCTCGTCCTCGTACCCACCCGCGAGCTCGCCCAACAGGTCACCGACGCGCTCACTCCGTACGCCCGCGCTGTGCGGCTGCGGCTGACCACCGTGGTCGGCGGGATGTCGATCGGCAGGCAGGCGGGGGCACTGCGCGGCGGTGCGGAGGTCGTCGTCGCCACGCCGGGCCGGCTCAAGGACCTCATCGACCGCGGCGACTGCCGACTCGACCGCGTCGCCATCACCGTCCTGGACGAGGCCGACCAGATGACCGACATGGGCTTCATGCCCCAGGTCACCGCGCTGCTCGACCAGGTGCGTCCCGAGGGCCAGCGGATGCTCTTCTCGGCCACCCTGGACCGTAACGTCGATCTGCTGGTCCGCCGCTATCTGCACGACCCGGTGGTCCACTCCGTCGACCCGTCCGCGGGGGCGGTCGCCACCATGGAGCACCACGTACTCCACGTACACGGCGCGGACAAGCACCGGACAACCACCGAGATCGCGGCACGCGAGGGCCGGGTGCTCATGTTCCTGGACACCAAGCACGCGGTGGACCGGCTGACCGAGCATCTGCTGAACAGCGGCGTCCGTGCCGGTGCCCTGCACGGTGGCAAGTCCCAGCCGCAGCGCACACGGACCCTGGCCCAGTTCAAGACCGGGCATGTGACGGTCCTGGTGGCGACCAACGTCGCGGCGCGCGGAATCCACGTCGACAACCTCGATCTGGTCGTGAACGTCGATCCGCCCAGCGACCACAAGGACTATCTGCACCGTGGCGGCCGCACGGCACGCGCCGGCGAGTCCGGCAGCGTCGTCACCCTGGTGACCCCCAACCAGCGCCGCGACATGAGCCGGCTGATGGCCTCCGCTCGCATCACCCCCCAAACCACCCAAGTGCGTTCGGGCGAAGCGGAGTTGAGCCGCATCACAGGCGCTCAGGCCCCCTCGGGTGTCCCGGTCGTCATCACCGCGCCGGCCGCGGAACGCCCCCGGCGCAGCGCCTCTTCCTCGTCTCGGGGCCGCCGCGGCCGCAGCGGCCAGGGCCGGTCCACCGGCCAGGCGGCACGCCGCACGGCACAGCGCGCCTCCAACCCGACGGCCTGAGCGACCCCGATCGCCTGGACCCACCTCACCCGATCAGCCCCGTACTCGTTCTCCGTCCCTGTGAGGCATCATGCGCTGTGTCATCGCCCGGTTCCCGTTCGACCTCTTCAAGCACGAAGTACTGGCCTCCATGAAGGGCGTCAAGCCCGAGCCCATCACGGGTGAGTCCGTACTCATCGGCCGCCGCCACTACCCCGTCAAGCAAGTGGGCGAAATCATCACACGGCAGGACCGCCGTGACTTCACCAGCGGTGAGGTCACCCGCGCCATGAGCCGCCTCGGTTTCACCTGCCGCGGCGGCGAGGAGAGCGCACCCGCCGCGCCCGTCCTCACTCCGTTGCAGACGGCATCGGCCCTGCTCAGCGGGCCCACCGCCTGAAACCATGAGGACCGGCGGAAGCCGGCACCACAGCATCGATGAGGGCCCTGCCGACACACGTCGGCAGGGCCCTCATCGCGTGGCGCCCTACGGTTCGGAGTAACTGAAGTCGCCCACGGTCCAGGCACTGACGTCGCTGATCGCGACTCGGTACATTCCACCCGTCTCGGGGATCCCGACACTTCCCTGCAGGATCCGGGCGAGATGGAAGTGCAGATGCGTGGGCGGCTCGCCGCGCTCGGGTCGGTCCTCTGTCCGGTCGGCTGTGAAGACACCGGAGAACCGGCCGAGACGGTCCGAGTCCTTCAGCACCTCCGACACTCGCTCCCTCCACACGGCTTCGGGAGCCAGTCGGCCGGTGATGACAGCTCCGCCGACCACCACAGTCAGCGACATCTGGTTGCTTTGCGCGGACTCCACCATGGTGGCGATGTCCACGAGCAGGTCGTCAGGTTTCGACATGAGAGCCGATTTTATGCAGCGGCCGGTCCGCCGTGCTCATTTCCTGTACGTGACTGCCGGCGCCGACATGAGGCCGGCGAACCGGCGCGGTGAGAGACCGGCGCGCCGGAGCTCATGGTCCACCGTGTCCGCGCTGTCGGCTGCCGCAAAATACCTGCGTCTCAAGGGCGCCGAAATCTACTCTCGTCAGAGTAGACATTTGCCGGTGATCTAGCTAAGGTTCCTTTCGTAGACACGGTCAAGGAAGCCCGGCAGACACGAACTGCCAGGCAGTAGTACACGAAGTTCGCAGGTCAGAGTGACTGTGGAGTTCCGGAGCCAGGTTGTTCGCAGGACGGTGACGGGACTGGCAGTCGCACTGGGCGGCTCGCAGGTCGAGGGGCCGCCGACAGCAAAACCAGCAGTGCATCAGCAGTTCAGAGGAAGCACGAAGGGAGCAGACGCCATCAGGATCGCCCGGCCCAGGAAACATTCGGCCGGGTACCGCAAGACCCCGGATTGGAAGGTGGTCCCCGGTCACGTATCCACGGTCCCCGCACTCCCGCCCCTCTTCCGGGCCGGATAGCGGAAACAGCAGGTCGGCACAGCAGTAGAGCCGACAGATGGTGTACAAACCCTTCGGGGCCCTGGTGCCATATGGCACCAGGGCCCCTCGACGCGTCGTACAACGAGGTGTAAATGACAGCAGATACTCCGCTCAGCGGTCGTCTGGACGACGACGACTACCCCGCATACACGATGGGCCGGGCCGCCGAAATGCTCGGCACCACCCCCGGCTTCCTCCGGGCCCTCGGTGAGGCCCGTCTGATCACTCCGCTCCGCTCGGAGGGCGGGCACCGGCGGTACTCCCGCTACCAACTGCGGATCGCCGCTCGCGCCCGCGAACTCGTCGACAAGGGGACCCCGATCGAGGCGGCCTGCCGCATCGTCATCCTTGAGGACCAGCTCGAGGAAGCACAGCGCATCAACGCCGAGTACCGCCGCGCCGCGAAGGAAGAGCCCGACGGTTCCAACTGAGTGCGCCGGCGCGGGCTGTGGGCGCGAAGGGCTCGGACACGCGGGGTGAGGCACGGCGGGGACGAGAAGGCGTCCGACGCGCGCGTGGACGGTCGCGTCAGAGATCCTTGAGCTGGTCGATGCGGACGGTGCCGCCGGTGGTGACGGACTCGATGGCGGCAAGGGCGATGGACAGGGCGGCTCGGGCGTCCTCGCCGGTGGCCGTGGGGGCGCGGCCGGTGCGGGCACTGTCGGTGAAGTCGGCGAGTTCGGCCACGTAGGCGTCGTGGAAGAGGTGCTGGTCGTAGGTGACGCACTCGGCGTTGGCGCCGTCGGGGCCGTATGCGGTCAGGTGGGTGCGGCGGAGGTCGCCCATCGTGAGCATGCCGGCCGAGCCGAGGACTTCGGCGCGTACGTCGTAGCCGTAGACGGCCTGGAAGCTGGCCTCGGCGGTGGCTAGGGCGCCGTTGTCGAAACGGACGGTGACGACGGCGGTGTCGAGCAGGCCGTGATCCTTGAAGTCGGGGCGGATCAAGGCGTCCGCCAACGCGGAAACCTCGACGGGTTCGGCGCCGGGGTTGAGGTGGCGCAGGATGTCGAAATCGTGGATGAGGGTTTCCAGGAAGATCGTCCACGGGGGTATACGGGCCGGGTCGGCCAGTTTCGGGTCGCGGGTGAGCGAGCGCAGCAGCTGGGGTGTGCCGATGGCACCGGCGGTGATCTTCTCGTGGGCGGCCCTGAAGCCCGGGTCGTAGCGGCGGTTGAAGCCGACCTGGAGTGGTACGCCGGCGTCGGCGGCGGCCTTGATGGCGCGGTCGGCCTCGGCGAGGGTGACGGCCATGGGTTTCTCGCAGTAGACCGCCTTGCCCGCCTTGGCCGCCGCCTCGACGAGGTCGGCGTGGGTGCGGGCCGGGGTGGCGATCACCACCGCGTCGATGTGCGGGTCGGCGAGGAGGTCGCCAATGTCCGTGTGGGCGGCGGTGCAGCCGAGGCGGTCGCCCAAGCTCTGCGCGGTGCCCGGGGCGGGGTCGGCGATGGCGGCGAGCCGGACGCCCGGGAGACGGTGGGCGAGGGTCTCGGCGTGGAAGACGCCCATGCGTCCGGCGCCGATGAGGCCGACGGCGAGAGGCTGTTGGGTGGTCCTGGGGACGGTCATGGAGGTGGTCATGGGAGTGCTCCGTACGTCATGGTCGGAGGCCGTCGGGATCGTCGGATCCCGACGGTCAGAAGCCGCGGGATCGTCGGATCCCGGCGAGCAGGCAGAGGGCAGAGGGCTTCAGAGGGTGAAGGCGGAGCGGAAGCGCTCCAGGGCGAGTTCGCTGCCGCCGGAGGCCCACGCCTCCATCGCGACCGTTCCCTCATAGCCGAGTTCTTTGAGGGTGCGGGCGATGGCGGGGTAGTTGATCTCGCCGGTTCCGGGTTCGCAGCGGCCGGGGACGTCGGCGACCTGGATCTCGCCGATCAGGCCCAGGACGTGGGCCTTGCGGACCAGCTCGATCAGGTTCCCCTCGCCGATCTGGGCGTGGTAGAGGTCCAGGTTCATCCGGAGCCCGGACCGGTCCACCGCCTGGACCAGGGCCAGGGTGTCGGCGGCCGTTGCGAACGGCACGCCGGGGTGGTCGACGGCCGTGTTGAGGTTCTCCAGGGTGAAGGTGACTCCGGCGCTCTCACCCAGCTCGGCGAGTCGGGTGAGCGTGCGGCGGGCGGCGATCCACATCTCGCCGGTGGCCGCACCGGTCACCGGCGCCACCGGCAGGCCCTTGTCGTCCAGGCCGGTGCCGTGCAGGTTCAGCCGGGGACAGCCCAGTTGCTCGGCCGCCCGGAGTGACTCCTCAGCGGTGCGCAGGAGTTCGGCCGCACCCTCCTCGTCGGTCAGACTGCCCCGGATGTACCCGGTCATGGACGAGAACTCGGCCGGAGTCCGCGCCAGGGCGTCGAGATCATGCCGGGTCCAGTCCCAGATCTCGACCTGGAAACCTGCGTCGTGGATGCGCCGTGCCCGTTCGTCGACTGGCAGATCCAGGAAGACCATCTCGGCACAGACCGCCAGTGTGTACATCGCCACCCGCCCTTTCTCCGTGTTCGGTTCTGATCTAGAACGTTCTAGTAACTAGAACGTTCTAGATCTGCCTGTGAGCAGAAGTACGCCAGTCGCCACGCAGACCTGTCAAGACTTCGGTAGCCGACGAATGCTAGAACGTTCTATAGTTGGCTTCCGAGAAGGCGACTCCGACCAGGGAGGACAGGTGCCAGGAACCCCGGCGGTCCCCGCCGGAAAGCGGCCGACGCTCGCGGACGTGGCGGCGCGGGCAGGCGTGTCCACGGCCCTGGTCTCCATCGTGATGCGCGACGCGAAGGGCGCCAGTGCGGCCACCCGCGAGCGCGTCCTTCAGGCCGCGCGGGAGATCGGTTACCGTCCGGACGCCCGGGCACGGCTGCTGCGCAGCCAGCGTTCCCGGCTACTCGGGGTGCAGTTCGGCCTCCAGCATCCGTTCCACACCGACCTGGTGGAGGGCCTCTACGCGGCGGCCGAACCGGCCGGCTACCAGATCGCGCTGAGCGCCGTGGCCGCCGGGCGCGGCGAGCAGCGCGCCGTCGAGTCGCTGCTCGCCGACCGCTGCGAGGCGCTGATCCTGCTCGGCCCACAGGCCCCCGCCGCGCGACTGGCGGAGCTGGCCGGGCAACTGCCGGTCGTCTCCGTGGCCCGCCGGCTGCGGCCGTCCGTCCCCGGCCTGGAGGTCGTACGGACCGCCGACGACGAGGGTGCCCGGCAGGCGGTGGACCACCTCGTCGCTCTGGGCCACCGCGACATCGTCCACATCGACGGCGGCCGGGCACCGGGCGCGGCCGACCGGCGCCGCGGCTACCGCACCGCCATGAACCGCCACGGCCTGGCCGAACACATCCGCATCCTCCCCGCCGGGCTCACCGAGGAGGACGGCGCCGACGCCGCCCGCGCCCTGTCGGCCGACCGACCGCACCCCACCGCCGTGATGGCCTTCAACGACCGCTGCGCGACCGGCGTACTCGACGTCTTCCTCCGCGCCGGCATCGCGGTCCCCGACGACATCTCCGTCGTCGGCTTCGACGACAGCCATCTGGCCCGACTGGCCCACATCGACCTCACCACCGTCGGACAGGACATCCCCCGCCTCGCCCACCTCGCCGTCAGCCGGGCCGTCGCACGCCTGGAGGGCGACAAGAGCCCCGCCGGGGAAGACGTCATCACCCCCCGCCTCGTCGTCCGGAGCACGACCGCCCCGCCCTCGCTCTGAGCCGTTCGCGCCCAGTGCGATGGCGGATTCCCCGCTGTACGGCTCCGAGTCGGGCCACGGAGTTCCATCCCGAGGTCCCATCCCGAGCCTTCGCCGACACGAGCCGCTCTCCGGCCGCGAGGTCAGCCGCTCTTCCCCGGCTCCGGCGTGGTGGTGCCCGCCGGGCGGCGCGGAGCATGGCCCTGTAGAGGACGTCATGCTCGGGCGAGGCGGGCAGGGGGCCGCGGCGTTCGCGGCCTCCGGCGTCATCAAGGCCACCAAGTTCCGCGAGCAGCGCACTCGTTCCGTCGTCTCGTAGCGCCGGGCGTGATCTGGCAGCGCTTCGGAGTGCCCGGACACGCGCGCATCGGCTCTTCACCGATTCGACGGGTGCGCTGAGCAGGCGCCCCTTCGACTGTGATGCACGCCACATCCCTGACGGTAGCCATCCATGTCACCTAGTGCCAACATGACATTAAGTGACACGCCGGGACGTGCCTCGTCCCCTACGAACCCGGAAGAGATGATCACCGTGAACACCACGCCCCGCCAGGAGTCGACGACCGACATGCAGACGAACTCCAGGCCCGGTCAGCCGAAGCAGAAGCAGAAATCGGCCCTTGAGCAGGCGGGCGGGTCCAAGGCACTGGTCTACTCGGCGCTGCCCGTCCTGGCCTTCGTCGTCGCCAACAACGCCCGCGGGCTGAAGACGGCGATCATCGCCTCGGCCGCCGTCGCGCTGGGCATCGCCGCGGAGCGGCTGAAACGCAAGGAATCGATCATGCCGGCCATCGGCGGCGTGTTCGGTGTCGCGATCACCGCCGGCATCTCCTGGTACACGGGATCCGCCAAGGACTACTTCCTCATCGGCATCTGGGCAAGCCTGGCCGGTGCCGTCCTCTTCCTCGCCTCCGTGCTGGCGCGGTGGCCCCTGGCCGGTGTGATCTGGAACTCCGCGACCGGTAAGGGCAACGTGTGGCGTGCGGACAAGCTCTCGCGGTTCTACTACGACATCGCCACCCTGGTGCTGGCCTTCATCTTCGGCTCCCGGTTCGCGGTCCAGGGATACCTCTACGAAGCGGACAAGGTCGATGAGCTGGGCGTGGCCAAGATCGTCATGGGTTACCCGCTCCTGGGCATCGGTCTCCTGGTGGTCGCCTGGGCCGCCCGGCTCTCGAACAAGCGGCTGAAGGCCGTCGGACTGCTGCCCGCCTGACGCGCCTGAGCGCCGCACCCCTCCAACTCGCAACTCGCTGTCTCCTGCCGGACGGGCCCTGATCGGGCTCGTCCGGCAGTCGCGTTGCCCGTGGTCGGGAGAGTGGGCCGACCGGTCGATCGTGGCGGCGCCGTCCACCGTCATGGCAGGTGAGTTGACGGCCGACCGGATCGG
>NZ_BMPQ01000005.1:38293-88359 GCF_014647675.1 Streptomyces flaveus
TGACGACGACTCGGACCACGTGGGTACGCCGCCCCAGCTCACCTGCCGACAGCAGCTCTCGGTGGCGCACGCCGGATGCCCCCAAAGCGGTCCCCGCGTCTTGGGGGCGGTTGCGCCGTACGTACTGGGTCCGTACGTACTGGGTCCGTACGTACTGGGCGGACGCCGAGGTGACGATGAATGCCGTCACGGCAGCGGTGTCCCGGTCACCGGCGGCTTCGATGCGCCGCGCACGGCCAGGCTGCCCTCGCGGCACGCCTTCCGGCGCACTTCCCGGGTTGGCGCCGCGAGCTGTGGTCGTACGTGGACGGTGATCGCGCCACCTGCCGACGGGCAGAGCGGCGGCCAGGCGGTGTTGGAAGAGGGAGCGCGGCGCCCTGCATGGGCCGCGCGGCAGGCGAGTCAGCGGCACATACGGCCACGGCGGGAGGCCCCGGTCGGACGGGGCCTCCCGCCGTGCGGAAGCCGTGGGAAACAGGCGGACAAGGCCGTGGGAATGAGCGGGCGGACAAGAGGGTGCCGAGCGCCGAGCGCATTGCGGCGCCCGGCCACTGCCCGCTACCGGCTCGTACCTCTCCCCGACCCGGCCGCCAGTGCCGAGGGCACCGCGGGCTGGTCGGGGAGAGCGCTGCCGGGAGCCGGCGTACTGCCAGTGGAGAGGGCGCCGCCGCCTGAACCTGCCGCGGCGGCTGCCTCCTCGGCGAGTCGCTGCGTGCTGTTGCTCGTCTTGAGCGGCTTCTCCTGGATGAACAGGACAGCGATCAGGGCCAGCAGAGCGAAGGGCGTCGCCCAGAGGAAGAGGTCGGCGGTGGCGACTCCGTACGCGTTCTCCACCGACTCCCGTACGGACGCGGGCAGGGCGGTGACGTCCGGGACGCCGTGTCCGGCGGCCTCACCACCGGACGCGCCGCCTTCCTGCGTACGGTCCGCAGCCAGTTCGGAGGTGACGCGGTGGGCGAGGACTGCTCCCAGGACGCTGGTGCCCATGGTGCCGCCCATGCTGCGGAAGAAGGACACCAGAGAGGTCGTACTGCCCAGGTCGGCGGCGGGAACGTCGTTCTGTGCGACCAGGACCAGGTTCTGCATCAGCATGCCCACGCCGATGCCGAGAAGGGCCATGTAGAGACTCAGCAGGCCGAAGGACGTGTCCGCTCCGATGGTGGCCAGCAGAGCGAGACCGACGGTCATGAGGGCGGCGCCCGCGACCAGGTACCGCTTCCACCTGCCGGTGGCGCTGACGAGCTGCCCGGCGACGGTGGAGGAGGCGAGCGATCCCAGGATGAACGGCAGGCTCATCAGCCCCGCCGCCGTCGGGGACGCGCCCATGGCGACCTGGAAGAACTGCGAGAGGAAGACACTTCCGCCGAAGAGGGCGACGCCGACCAGCAGGGAGGCCGCCGTGGTCAGCGACACGGTGCGGTTGCGGAAGATCCGTAGAGGGATGACCGGCTCGGCCGCACGGGCCTCCACCCGCAGGGCCGCGCCCAGCAGCACGACGCCGCCACCGGCCAGAGCGGTGGACTGCCAGGACATCCAGTCGAACCGGTTGCCTGCCAGGGAGACCCAGATGAGCAGCGCGCTCACACCGGCGGTGATCAGGAAGGCACCGAGGTAGTCGATCCGCACCTCCCGGCGGATGGTCGGCAGGTCGAGCGTGCGCTGCAGCAACGCGATGGCCAGAAGGGCGAAGGGCACGCCGATGAAGAAGCACCAGCGCCAGCCGAGCCAGGGGGTGTCCACCAGGACGCCGCCGATCAGCGGTCCGGCCACCGTCGCGCCGGTGAAGACGGCACCGAAGATGCCGCTGTACCTGCCCAACTGGCGCGGCGGGATGACCGCCGCCATGACGACCTGCGTCAACGCGGTGAGCCCGCCCGCTCCCACGCCCTGCACCACACGGCTGAAGATCAGCGTTCCGACGTCCTGGGAGAAGCCGGCCACGAGTGAGCCGACGATGTACAGGACCAGCGAAAGCTGTACGAGCAGCTTCTTGTTGTAGAGGTCGGCGAGCTTGCCCCACAGCGGCACCGTCGCCGTCATGGCCAGCAGCTCGGCGGTGATGACCCAGGTGTACGAGGACTGGCTGGCCCCCAGCTCGGCGGTGATCCGCGGCAGCGCGTTGGACACCACCGTGCCGGCGAGGATGGCGACGAACAGGCCGACCACCAGTCCCGAGACCGTCTGTAACACCTGCCGTCGGGACATCGGCGCCGCGGGCACGGCGTCGGGCTCGTTCGATCTGGCGTTCTTGGGGTTCATGGGGTGTACAGGGCGCGTAGGGCGCATGGGATCTCCAGCTTGTGTAGACGTCACGGGGGACGAGCCCCGCTGTGCAGCCGCTTTCGCGCGCGGCACCCGGGCGCGGGCCGCCGTCATGCGGGGCAGCGGGCGGCTCGGACGGATCGGCGGTCGGCTCGGACGAACAGCCCACAGGGGGCTGTCGCTACTGCCCCCATCCGCCCCCGGACGGACGGAGGACCTGGATGGAAGTGCTGAGGGCATGCCGCAGCCCGGACGTCTTCTCGTCGAAGTGCCGGTCGAACGCCTTCAGGACCTTCTTGTGTTCACGGCGCTCCTCACGGGAGAACACGTGATACAGATCGCTCTCCGCGGCGAGCGCCGTCATGGCCAGGTCGTCGAACGGAAGGTCCGCCGGCTCAAGGCCCCGCAGGACGGGCTCCCGGACCTGCTCGCGTACGGCCAGCACGGTCTCCGGACGGTTGACCCGGACTTCGTGCTGGGCGAGCAGCGACAGCTTCTTCAGACCCCTGACGGGCGGGATGGTGATTTCTCCGGTACCGGCCAGTTGCTCACGCACCGCCGACTCGGCGGTGTGGGCGTACGGATGCAGCAGGTTGAGCCAGCTCTGCGGATTGTCCGCGGGGACCTGGCGCCAGACCTCGTCGAGGAAGGAGTCGCCGGGAGCGCCGGAGACCTGCCGGACGACCTTGGGCCGCTTCCCCTGCCGGACACCGATGAACTCTCCGTGGAGCAGCTGCGCGAGCGCCGCCGCACGCACCTTCTGGCCGCGGAACTGCAGGTTCTGGACCTCGAACTTCTTCTTGTCCACGGTGTACATGAGCAGGTACATCCGCTGCGGCAGGGTCATGTGCATGGGTCCTTCTCCCCTTTTGACGGCCACTCTCCTCGTGCGATGCCAATGGTCATCGCACGAGAACTTCTCCTGTCACTAAATGACAGTGTCACTAAGTGACAGACAATGCAAGCGCGGATGCACGCCTCCTCGGCAGCGCAGAGTGACGGGCGGTCCGGACTGGCACTTTCCGTCACTTAATGTCATTCTGACACTTGGTGTGCCGTTGTGAGCGAGGAGCGGATGGTGGCCGACATGGCATCGAAAGAGCGCAGCCGAGGCGGGATGAGCGAGCAGCGGCGCCATCGCGTACGCCTGGAGATCTCGCGCGAGGCTGCCCGCCTGTTCTGGGAACAGGGTGTGGATGCCACCAGCGGCGACCAGATCGCGGAGGCGGTCGGCCTGTCGACCCGTACCATCTGGCGTCATTTCCGCAGCAAGGAGAGCTGCGCCGAACCCATCGTGACGCAGAGCGTGGAATGGGAGATGGCCACCTTGCGTGGCTGGCCTCCTCACCTCTCCCTCGAAGACCATTTCGCCGCGGAGTCGATCAGATTCGCCCGAGAGGCCAGTGCGATGGATCAGGCGGACACCATGTTGGGCGTCAAGATGATCCGGCTGAGCGACACTGAGCCGGCCATTCGCACGGCCTGGCTGATGGCCTGCGACCAGGTGGAACGCGAGATGACCGAGATCATCGCGATCCGGCTGGGACTCAAGGCCGACGACCTCGAGGTACGCCTGCACGCCGCTGCGGCTTCGGCTGCTCTGCGGGTCATCAACGAGTACATCGGAGCCGCCCTTCTGGACGGCGTCGACCCTCGGGAGTTCGCCGACGCCCCCGCCCTCATCGCGAACGCCGTACGGAGGGCCACCGCGGGAACCGTGGGCGACCCGGTCTCGGCCGACGCGGAGGACCAGCAGGAGTGAGCGGCGGGCCCTGGAGCCCTACGAAAGTCGACGGGGGACAGGGGCCCGAACGACGGCCGCCTCGCAGGCCCGTCGACTGACGGCTGACGACTGACGGCTGGCGGCTGGCGGCCGTACAGGCCCCGCTCGGGAAGAGCAGCGCCCCGCCCCCGGCTCAGGCGCGCTTCTCTCGCGTACGACCAGCTTGCCGCGCATGCCACTTAGTGACACACTGCCATTTAATGACATGCAGGCGTTCGCTGCAGCAAGGGGATCCGCATGGCTACGGGCACACCACGTCCACGGGGAATGAGTGAGCAACGACGCCACCGGCTGCGTCTGGAAATCTCGCGAGAAGCCTCACGTCTGTTCTGGGCACACGGTGTGGCGGGGACCAGCGGCGACCGGATCGCCCAGGCCGTCGGTCTGTCGACGCGAACCATCTGGCGTCATTTCCGCAGCAAGGAAAGCTGCGCCGAACCCATCGTGACGCAGGGCGTGGAATGGGAGCTGGCCGCGCTGCGCAACTGGCCACCGCACCTTTCACTCGAAGAGCATTTCGCCGCGGAGGTCGCCAGGTTCGGTCGCCACGCCGACGCGACCGAGCGCACCGACACCTTGCTCGCGATGCAGATGATCAAGCTCGCCGACGACGAGCCGTCGATCCGTACCGCCTGGCTGATGGCCTGCGACCAGGTGGAGCGCGAAATGACCATGATCATCGCAAGACGGCTGAGGCGGTCTGCCACCGCTCCCGACGTCCGGTTGACCGGGGCAGCCGCGTCCGCCGCTTTCCGGGTCGTCAACGAGGACATCGGCGCTGCCACGCTGAGCGGCGCCGATCTCGGAGGGTTCACCGTCGTCTCACGACGGATCGCCCAGGCCGTACGCGACGCCACAGGGGGCGAGATCGGAGATCCGGTCCCCGGCTGAACCGCCCGGCCCGGCGTAGATCGCGTCGTACCAGGCCGATTGCGGTTATGGCTCGCGGAGCAGGCGGACCAGGCCGGACGTGTCGAGCAGGTAGATCACAGGCGTAGATCACCGGCTGTGCTTCTCCGCCCGGTGCAGGCGCTCGGCGTCCTCGACGGCACCCCACCCACGCGCACACTCGAAGCGACGGCTGATGCGCGCCGCACGCTCCTGCTGCTCGGCGTAGAAGTGCAGAGCGAGATTGACGGCCTCCTTCTTGTCACCCGCTCCACGGCCAAGGCCCAGGTCATCGACCTGGGCCTTGGCCGTGGACAGCCGGTGCGTCACCACTTCAGGGCGTCGGCCATGGTCGACTGCCAGTACGAGACTCGGATCGAGTCGTCGACGTACACGCCCTTCGCGGGGAGTGACGGGCGGGCGGCGCTCTCGCTCGGGTCGATGTAGACCGCGAGGGACTTGGCCGTGTAGCCGCCCGAGCCGCTGCCGTCCGCGGACGTGAGGAGGACGCTCGCATAGCCCGACTCGCCAGGGGCCAGCGTGACCACCGCCTGCGGCTTGGAGTCCTCGAAGGGCGGCGGGACGGACTGGGCCTCGTCGAATCGGACGGCCGGGTAGCCGGTGAGGTCGTGGCCGGTGAGGTCACAGTTCTTCGAGCCGATATTGGTGACAGTGAGGAGCATGTGGTTCAGGGGGCGGGAGACCTCCGTGGCGGCCATCCGCGTGGTGGCGCTGGAGCAGGGGATGGAGGAGGACACCGAGTCGTCCTTCGAGCCCGTGGAGCCCGAGGCGCCCGTGGAACCCGACGAACTCTTGGAACCCGTCGTGCCGCTTGAGTCGGCCGCGCCCCCTGCCGAGCCTTCGGAGGCCGAGCCCTCCTGGTCGGTCTCGCCCGCCCCGGTGGAGGTTCCTCCGCCCGTCTTGGCCGAAGGCGTGGTGGAGGCCGTGGACGCGGATCCTGTCGACGCCCCCTCGTCCTGGGTGCCCTCTCCGTTGTTGCAGGCCGTCAGTGTCAGCGTGGCGGCCGTGAGCGCGGCGGCGACGAGCATGCGGGTGCGGCTGGCGCGTGTGGACATGTGGATCCCCCTTGTGTGGAACGGGTGTTGGCAGGGGCCGCTCGACCGGGTGCCGGGAGCGGCGTGTTTGGATGGCTGAAGCTTGTGCGGTGATCCGTCCCGGGCGCCACGACTGCCGGGCCATCCGGGACGCTGGAACGCTCGCAATAGCTCTGACCTGGGGGAACGACCTCCCCCTGGAATGGCGGTCCGGGACATGAGGAGAGGGAGGAACGGTGGCGGGGGACGAGTTATCCGAGTTCTCTGAGCTGTTGGGCCGGTTGAAGGAGCGGTCCGGGCTCAGTTACGGGGTGCTCGGGAAGCGGCTGCACACGAGTGCGTCCACGCTTCACCGGTACGTCAACGGGGATGCCGTACCGACGGATTACGCGCCCGTGGAACGGTTCGCGCGGGTGTGCAAAGCCACGCCCGAGGAACTGGTGGAACTGCATCGGCGATGGGTTCTCGCGGACGCCCGTCGGCGGCAGAAGGCGAGCGGGGCCCCCGCGGAGGAGGAACCGCAGGCCCGGACAGCGGCGGAGGCTGTGACCAGGGCGGAGGCCAGGACCGAGGCGGACGTCAAGACCGGGGCGGCTGAGGCCGAAGCCACGGCCGAGGCCACTCCCGAGGTCGAGCGGTGGCCCCTGACGAAGGCTCCCGTGGCGCGGCGGCGGCGTACCGTCGCCCTCGCCGGGGCCGCCGTGGCCGCCGCGCTCGTGGTGAATCTTGTGCCCGACGAGGGCGATGACGGCCAGGGCGGGACGGGGGCCGTGGGTGCCGCCTCCCCGTCCGCCGACGAAAGTCCCAGCGCCTCCAAGCCGTCCGACGCGAAGGGCAGGTCGCCCTCGCCGTCCGCCTCGCGCAGCGGCAGTCCTACGGTTTCCCCGTCCGCCTCCGCCTCCCGGAGCGGTGGCGCCGGGGCCGAGGACGGGGCTGGGGCGGGCCAGGGCGGCGGTGCCGAGGACGGGGCCACCGCGCCCTCCGTCGTCGTCGATCCGTACGAGTGGGAAGGGCCGTGCAGCCAGCACTACCTGGTCGACAAGGGGCCCGAGCAGGTGGTTCCGCCGCCGAGTGAGTCGGAGGCCCGCGGGTGGGTGAACGCGCTCGGCGCCGTCGCCGGCGGGCAGCAGATGCTCGAGCTGACCGTGCAGGGCACCGGGAGCGCCACCGTCGTGCTGGACGAACTGCATGTGCGGGTGGTGGAGAAGAGCGCGCCGCTCGACTGGAACGACTTCGCGATGGGCGTCGGGTGCGGTGGCAACGTGGACACGAAGGCGTTCAAGGTGGACCTCGATGCCGGGCGGCCCGCGGTCTCCCCCAAGGCCGGTCAGCGCGACTTCCCGTACAAGGTGAGCCAGTCCGATCCCGAGGTCTTCTACGTCTTCGCGGACGCGCGGGCGCACAACGTGAGCTGGTACCTGGAGCTGGACTGGTCCAGCGGCGACAAGCAGGGCACCGTACGCCTCGACGACAACGGCAACCCTTTCCGTACGAGCGGGAACGTGGGACGGCCCGCGTACAACTACCAGCTCAGCAGCTCCGAGTGGGCGCGGGACGAGTGGGACCCCAACATTCCCGGCTGAGCGGGCAGCGGGCAGCGGGCAGCGGGCAGCGGGCAGCGGGCAGCGGATGATGGCCGGTATGCGCATCCGTATCGACGCCGTCGACCTGCCCGGCCGCACCGCCCGCCCTGCCCCCGCCGACGGCACCGTCCCCACGTACGCCAACCTCCATGTCGCTGTGCAACGCCGTGACCGCCCGGCCGAACTCCTCGACCCACAGCCCGGCGACGCCGCGTCCGCGACGTGGACCCTGGAGTGCACCGCGACCGCCTCGCCGACCGGCGTCGACGTGCAAGGCCCGTACGTGCAGGACCGTCTGGGCCGCCGGTTCATCTACCTGTCGTGGGGCACGGTCGACGACTCGGGCCGCTTCATCATGTTCCGCCGCGCCAAGCTCATGCTCGACGTCATCCCCGCGGACATACTTGCCGCCGCCGCACATGGCGGCCTGCTGGTCGGACGCCTCGGCCTGACCGACGCGCAGGGCGGGCCTCTGTGCGCACGAGTCGAGCCCCCGCACATCACCTGGACCGCCGAGCCCGTCGGCTGAGTTCCGGGTGTCCTGCCGGGTGTCCTGAAGAGGGCGTGCTCCCGCCCCCTGGCGGGCGCGAGCACGCCGACGACCACAATCGCCCCTGGTCAACGCGGGTTGATCACCCCTGTAAAGAAGTTGCTTGACTTAAGTAACAGGAACATGGTTACCTAACTCAAGCAATCGAACTGCCGCTTCTCCCGAATCCTCCCGAAAAGGAAACTCCCATGAAGGCTCTGCTCTCCTCCCGCCCCGCCCTGTGGTTCTTGCTCCTCTTCAACCTCGGCGTCGCCGCAGTCGCACCCTTCGCCGTCGACGGCGCACAGGGCCTCCTGA
This sequence comes from Streptomyces flaveus, assembly GCF_014647675.1. Classification (GTDB taxonomy): domain Bacteria; phylum Actinomycetota; class Actinomycetes; order Streptomycetales; family Streptomycetaceae; genus Streptomyces; species Streptomyces flaveus. Next base: position 46,712 of record NZ_BMPQ01000005.1, read on the forward strand.
CCAGCGCCGGCATGGGCGTCGTCTCCCTCGGCGCGGGCGTCGGCCTCCTGCGGAGTCGTACGCAGCGAGCTTGAACGCCTCTCCTTTCACTCCGCTTCTGTACCCCCACGGGGAGTTCACCGCACAGGTCACCGCCGGAGCGGAGTTCTGCCCTGCTCCGGTGACGTGCGGCTCTCCGCACAACCAGTTGTCCCTCTCTCACACCTCGGGGCTCCTCGCCCCCAGAAAGGAAGACCATGAAGGACCGGGCCAAGGTCGAGGACCTGCTCGTCGCGTCGGATCTGCAGGTGCAGAGCTCCGAGACCGCGTGGAAGCACGTCAGGGCCGAGTACGTCGACGTCATCGACGACATCCTGGCGACGCTGGCGCCGAGCGGCCCCTACGCGTACACCGTCAGCCCCTCGGTCGAGGAGGGCAAGGAACTCCCGACCCAGCGCATCGTCACTACCTTCGACGAGATCGCCGCGTCCTACCGCGGCATGCACCGGTTCGCCGCCGTGGTGGCGATCCGCCCCGTCGCGGAGATCAACGGCTCCTGGTACACCTTCGTCAGCGGCCTCGGGCGCGGGCGCCTCAAGACGACCGGCGAGGAGAGCGAGCGGCCGGTCGTCGTGATCTTCCCGACGATGGGCTCCGAGGGCATCACCGGGGAGCTGTTCTGGGGCAGGACCCAGCAGGGCAGCATGCCGGGAGACCCGGCCGACGGGGTGCTGGCCGGCCGGTACGCCGTGGCGGGACTGCATGGGACCCTGCTCGACGCGTACCGCAAGGGCGACATCGACGCGATCGTCGAGAGGGCTCATCCCGAGATCCAGGGCGGCGTGCGTGACTACGTGTCGCATTCCGGGACCCTGCCCGCGATGCACACCAAGGACGACCTGCGAGCCAACCTCGAGGCCTTCTACGCCGCGTACTCCGTCCGCTCGATCGAGGTCGTCCACCAGCACTTCGACGACTGGTTCTTCTTCCACGAGCTGCGGTGGACGGTCGAGGCCCGGCAGGGCGCGAACGCCGAACTCAGCTTCCGCTACCACACCGCCGAGTACGCCGAGGTGTCGGCCGCCGGACTCGTCGTCGCCCACATCGGCCACGGCACGGACCAGATCAAGCTCGGCTGAATCGGCGTTCGGGTCAGCATCCGGACCGTAGTGACGTAGTGACCACCCCTGCGTAACCACCCCCTGAGACCCGGGGGCGCCTTGAGCGGAGGCGCCCCCGCCGCGCCGAATCCCGTGGGGACGGGGAACGGCGCTCCCTTCGGGCCCGGCGGCCCGAACAACTACCCCTGCACGCCAGGGCGTTCCCGCCGCCGGGCCCGATGTCGGAACTTCAGAGCTTCAGAACTTCGGAAAGAGAGTCTCCTCATGGCCACGATGAAGTCCGTCCAGACCGGTGGCGTCGGCAAGATCGACGTGGTGAACGTCGAGCGTCCCGTGCCGGGACCGAAGGACGTTCTGGTGAAGGTCCGCGCCTGCGGCATCTGCGGCACCGACATCACCTTCCTGCACATGGGCGGCATGCCGGCCCGCGCACATGCGGGCGGCGAGCTGATCCCCGTGGCCCTGGGACACGAGCCGGCCGGCGAGATCGTCGAAGTGGGCGCCGAGGTCGCCGACTTGACGGTGGGCGACCGCGTGGTCGTCAACCCGCAGGACGCCCCGACCGGGATCATCGGCTGCGGCGGGAAGTTCGGCGGCATGAGCGAGTACCTGCTCATCGAGAACGCCGTCCTGGGCAAGAGCGTCGCGGTGTTCCCCGACATCGTGCCCTTCGACGTCGCCGCGCTGAACGAGCCGATGGCGGTCGCCCGGCACTGCGTCAACCGTTCCGAGGCGGGGCCGGCCGACAAGGTCGTGGTGTTCGGTGCCGGGCCCATCGGCCTGGGCGCCACCATCTGGCTGAAGCTGCGCGGCGTCGAGCACGTCGTTGTCGCCGACGTGATCCCGTCGCGTCTGGAGAAGGCGCTGGCGGTCGGCGCCGACGCGGTCATCGACTCGGCGAAGGAGAACGTGACGGAGCGTCTGACCGAACTGCACGGTCAGGCCGCCAACGCGCTCGGGCAGCCCCGCGCCGGTACCGACATCTACATCGACGCCGCCGGTGCGCCCGCTGTGTTCCAGGCCGCCGTCGACTCCGCGAAGTGGAAGGCCAAGCTGGTCATGGTCGCCGTACAGAAGAAGGGGTCGGACATCGACCTCGGCGGCATGCTCCGCAGCGAACTGACCCTCGTCGCCTCGCAGGGCTACCCCACGGAGATCTTCGAGGTGACCCCGGAGATCGTGGAGCACCACGAGCGCTTCGCCAAGCTGATCAGCCACCGCGTCCCGTTCGCCGAGGCGGGCCACGCCTTCGAGCTCACGCTGACGCCGGGCGCCGCGGAGAAGGTCGTCGTCACCTTCGACGAGTAGCCGCGGAGGGCGGGGAGTTCTGGGTTCGTGTCGTCGGCTGCGGGGCCCGGCGACGCGAACCCTGGTCGGGCGGGTCACCGACTTCGGCCGACGTACTTGTTCAACCGTATTACTTGCTTAACTCAACCAATGGTATTGTGCTTGAGTAAGTCAAGCAACCCACTTGCTCTCTTCGACGGAGGCCGTCTCATGTCCGACACCCCTGCCCGATCCTCCGACGCCGGGCATTCCTCCCCCACTGCCCGAAAGGCGTGGGAGGTACCCCCATCGCCGAGGTCGAACGCCGTGGTGGCGGTTCTGGCCTTCGCCGGCATCGTCGTCGCGCTGATGCAGACCCTCGTCATCCCGATCGTCCCCGAGCTGCCCCGGCTCCTGGACGCCTCGGCGTCGAACACCGCCTGGGCGGTCACCGCCACCCTGCTGGCCGCCGCCGTCGCCACCCCCGTGGTCGGCCGGCTCGGTGACATGTACGGCAAGCGCCGCATGCTGCTGGTCAGCATCGTCCTGCTGATCGCCGGCTCGGTCGTGGCCGCGCTGAGCGACTCCGTGATCCCGATGATCGCCGGACGCGCCCTGCAGGGCCTGGCGGCCGGTGTCATCCCGCTCGGCATCAGCATCATGCGCGACGTACTGCCCGCCGAGCGGCTCGCCGGCTCGACCGCGCTGATGAGCGCCTCGCTGGGAGTGGGCGGTGCCCTCGGCCTGCCCTCCGCCGCCTTCATCGCCGACAACTTCGACTGGCACATCCTGTTCTGGACCTCGGCCGCCCTCGGCGCCGTCGCCCTCGCGCTCGTCCTGGTCCTCGTACCCGAGTCGAAGGTCCGTACCGGTGGACGCTTCGACTTCATCGGCTCCTTCGGCATGGCGACCGGCCTGGTCTCCCTGCTGCTGGCCATCTCCAAGGGCGGCGACTGGGGCTGGACCAGCGCCACCACCCTGGGTCTGCTCGCCTTCGCGGTCGTCGTCCTGCTGGTGTGGGGCTGGTACGAGCTGCGCACCGCGCAGCCGCTGGTGGACCTGCGCACCACCGCCCGCCGTCAGGTGCTGTTCACGAACCTCGCCTCGGTGGCGTTCGGCTTCTCGATGTTCGCGATGTCCCTGGTCCTGCCGCAGGTGCTCCAGCTGCCCGAGGCCACCGGCTACGGCCTCGGCAAGTCGATGCTCATGGTCGGCCTGGTCCTGGCACCGCAGGGCCTGGTGATGATGGCCATGTCCGCCGTTTCGGCGAGCATCACCAAGGCCAAGGGCCCGAAGACGACCCTGATGCTCGGCGCCGTCATCGTCGCCGCCGGCTACAGCCTGAGCCTCGTGATGATGTCCGAGATCTGGCACATCATCCTGATCGCCTGCGTCATCGGCGCCGGTGTCGGCTTCGCCTACGGCGCCATGCCCGCCCTCATCATGGGCGCCGTCCCGCCCTCCGAGACCGCCGCCGCCAACAGCCTCAACACCCTGATGCGCTCCATCGGAACCTCGGTCGCCAGCGCCATCGCCGGCGTCATCCTCGCCCAGATGACCACCGACTTCGGCGGCTTCCCCCTCCCCTCCGAGAACGGCTTCAAGGTGGTCATGGCCATCGGCGCGGGCGCGGCCGTACTCGCCTTCTTCGTCGCCTCCTTCATCCCGCGCCAGGGCACCACCGCCCAGGAGGCACCGGCCACCGAGGGCCCGGCGAACACCGCGGAGGTCGCCGAGGTGAAGGTCTGAGCCACCGCGGACACCGACTCCAGGCGGTCGCCCCTCGCATTCGCGGGGGCGACCGCCTGGCTGTTCCCCACGTTCCGCACCGTTCCTGGGGATCAGTTGTGCGCCGCCCGAGAGCTGGGCGGCTCGTGCGGTTCGCGGCGCTGGGAAACCGTCACGGACACCGCGGCCAGTGCGGCGACCGCCACGCCGGTGGCAGGCACCGGGACATCGGTGAAGGTGAGGGCGAGGACCACTACCGCGGTGCCCGGGATCAACAGCGCGTGCGCGGCCAGGGCGTGGTGCGGGCGGATGTGCAGCAGGTAGAGGACGAGCAGGAAGACCGCCACCGGCACCGTGACCGCCGCACCGGCGGCGGCGTCCGAGATCTCCGAGTGGTGCGTGACATGGTCGACGTTCACCGCCAGGCCCGCGCCGACCGCGGCCGCCGAGCCGAAGACCAGGTAGTGACCGTAGCCCCAGGGGAACGCGGCCCGGTCGGAGGTCAGGAAGAGGGCGGCGGGCTTGGCGAAGTACAGCCACCACATCGACAGGACGATGAGCAGGCCGCCCGCCGCCACGGCGTAGAGGCCGACGGTCGCCTCCCGCGCGTCCAGGGCCTGCTGCACGGCCGTGGTCGCCGCCAGTACCGACTCGCCCAGGACGATCAGCGTGAACAGCCCGAACCGCTCGGCGATGTGATGCGGATGCCAGGGCGTCCGCCCCGCGGCCTCGGCCCAGACCGGGACGGCGAGGTCGAAGAGTGCCAGAACGGCGAAGAGCGGCATGCGCGAGTCGTCCGGCAGGAAGAGCCAGCCGATCCAGGCGCACTGGACTACGACGAGACCGGCGGCGTAGCGCACAGCGGTCGCCCGGGCTTCCGGGTGGGCCCGGGCCGCCCGCAGCCACAGCGCGACCAGACCCAGGCGCATGACCGTGTACCCGACGACCGGAATGGTGAAGTCATGGTCCGCGAAGGCCCGCGGCACGCCGGAAGCAAGGACGAGAACCCCGGCGATCTGAACGAAGACCGCCAGCCGGTACGGCACATCATCGATGTCGTATGCCGATGCGAACCAGGTGTACCCCATCCAGGCCCACCAGATGGCGAAGAAGACGGCGAAATAGCTGGGGACCCCCGTCGAGGCGTGGTCCTCACTCACCGCGTGGTGGAGCTGCGCGGCGACCTGCGCGACGGCGACGACGAAGCACAGGTCGAACAGCAGCTCAAGCGGGGTGGCCGCGCGGTGCGGCTCGGCGGGGTCGCGCGCCCTCATCGTGCGGAACCACGGTCTGAGAAACGGGGCTTGTTCGCTCACGCCTCATTCTGCGATACGTGGGGGGCCGCCGCCCTGCGGTTTCCGGCCTGCGCGGCAGGGTTGTCGGCCGCCGCCCTCACCCGGAAACCGCACGGGGGACACGGCCACTCACGTGCAGGCGCGTTGACCAGGGGGAACGCCCCGAGGCGGCTGATGCCGTGACCGGCGTTCAGTTCGTCCCTCGTTGCCGCCGCCACGCCTCGTAATGGTCCAGGACGGTCTGCCCGATCGGGCGGTAGGTGACGCCCAGTTCGTGCACGCTCCTGCTGTTGTCCACCCGGAACCGGATGCCGAGGTGTTTGCGGATGTAATCCTGGGTCAGGCCGAAGGCCGGGCCCAGGATGCGTACCGGCCAGTGCGGGAGCGCGGTGCGAGGGAGGCGGAGATCGCGGGGATGTTGGGTCCGGATGATGCGTGACATCTCGTGGAAGGACGTCATCGTCTCCGCCGCGACGATGTAACGGCCTTTCGCATCAGGGTTTTCCGCCGCCGCGATGTGCGCGTCGGCCACCTCTCGCACATCCGCTGTCGTGAAGCTGAAGTCCGGCGCCCCGTAGAAGAAATAGCCCTTGAACAACTCCTCCACCAGGAACAGGCTGCCGGATTCGGATGCGGGGGTGAGCGAAGGTCCCAATATCAGGCCGGGGTTGACGGACACCATGCGCCAACGGTCCTGGGCCGCCTCCGCCACCCATGCCGCGCGTTCCGCGAGCGTCTTCGCGTAGTGGTAGGGATTGTTCTCCACCGTGCTGGTGGTGTTGAAGTACTTCTCCGAGAGCACCTGGTCGTCCATGCGGCGGACGTCGATGTAGTCGCCGAAGATCGCGCCGACGGTGGACGTGAAGACCAGTCTTTGGACCGTCGACGTCCTCTCGATGCTTGCCACTACGTTGCGGGTGCCGAGCAGGGCCGGATCGACCATGTCCCTGCGGCCGTCTTTGATCTTCTCCGGCATGAAGAACGGCGACGCGGCGTGGAACACCACGGTGCAGCCACTCATCGCCTCGTCGAAGGAGCCTTCCCTGAGCAAGTCCGCCTCGAACAGGGACAGTCGGCCGGGATACGCCTCCTGCATTGCCCGAAGTGGCCGCACCTTCGCCGTATTCGCCGTGCTGCGCACGGTGGTGTGGACCCGGTAGCCCCGCTCCAACAGCTGCCTGACCAGATGGCTGCCGACGAAACCACTGCCGCCGGTCACCACAACGGTTGTCTCCGCGCTTCCGTCCACGCTCTCGCTCCTCGGTCCCGCACTCCTCGGTCCCGGCCAGTGTGCCCTGTCCAACCTTGCGTGTCGGCTGGGCAGTTGGCCTTGACGGACGGATGAAGCCCTCCCCTCCGCTTCCTCGCCCACCTCCGCTACGGCCGGCGTTATGCCCAACTCGTGGCCGTGAGCTCGTGGTCGTGTCGACACCGGGAGGACCTTGCCGACGGTGGCATCCCGTCGAAAGAGGGGCCAGTCATTGCTTGCGTAACTCAACCAAATAAGCTTATGCTTGAGTAAGTCAAGCAAACTTCACGGTCGAGCAAGTCGGCCTCCGAGGCGCGCGCCCACCTCTACCCCGGAGGGACCCTGATGAAGTCGCCGCTCCCGTTGAAGCCCGAGTCGGTAGCCTCGGCGGCCCCCGCCGCTTCCGGTCCACTCGCGTCTTTCGCGCGGTTCGTAGTGTTCGGCGGCGGCATCGGTGTCCTCTCCAGCGCGACCGTGCCGCTGCTGGCCGCGGTGATGCCCTGGGCGGCAGCCAACGCGGTGATCACCATCGCCTCCACCCTCCTGTGCACCGAGCTCCACGCGCGCTTCACCTTCAGGACCGGGCGACGAGCCGAATGGCGCCAGCACTGGCAGTCCGCCGGCTCGGCCACCGCCGCCTATGTGGTGACCTGCACCGCGATGTTCATCCTCCACACGGTGCAGCCGTCACCCGGGATGCTGACCGAACAGGTCGTCTACCTCGGCGCCTCCGGCCTCGCCGGCATCGGCCGCTTCATGGTTCTGCGCCTGTTCGTCTTCGCTACCGGCCGCAACCGCACCCGGGTGCCGATGCGGGCGACGAACTCGGCACGCTTGCCTGCTCTCCTTGCGGCGTAGCGGAAGACCGAGCTGCCCGGCTCTGCCGTGGTGACGGCGGATGCCGCCCCAGCCGACACGGTCGAGACGGTCGAGCGGGAAGTGGCCCGCGTCTGACCGAGTGCGCACAGGCGAGAGGCTCCCGAATCGCTCCGGGGGCCTCTCGCGTTGTCCGTACGGCTACGGAGTACAACTCGGCATCCCGCAGTCAGTCCCATGTGAGGCACTGTCTGCCGGGGTCGACGTGAAGGCGAAGGCGGTCGGCAGCAGGTTCGCCGGCCGCGCGCCACGCCATGATCTGGTCGGTGATGCTGTCCCAGAGCCGTGTGTGTCCAGCCTGGCGGACCATCCAGCGCTCGTCCGAGTCCTGGAAGAGGCAGGCCCAGGTCTGAGTGTCCACGTCGATGAGGACGTGATCGATGCCGCCGTCGCGGGGCAGGGTGAGGCGCTGAGCATGGGGCGCTGCGAACTGGGCGATGAACCGTGGCGTCCAGTCCTCCAGCATGTCGGCGCCCAGGGCCGCGGGCTCCGCTTCGGCCTCGCTGAAGTCGGGCGGGATGCCGAGCGGGGGAGGGTGTGGGGATGCGGGAGCTGGAGCGGATCACGGCTCGCCGGAGTGAACTGGACACGCTTGCTGCGGAGTTGGCCAAGCAGCTGCAGGAGGTCCAGGCCGAGCGGGAGGAGCTCGTGATCGCCGAGCGGGTCCTGAACCGGCTGGCCGAACTGGGCTACGAGGAAGGCTCGGGGCCGTCGTCGCCGAACTGCCGGTGGCGGGTCATCGAGCGGTGAGGACGTGCGCCCACGGCTCGTCGATGTCGGCCAGGCCCAGCACGGCGACCACGTTGTCGAGCATTCCGGCGCCGAACCAGCGCCGTACGGCGTCGTCGTCGCCCAGCAGCTGCCGGACGGTGTCAACCTGCTTGGCGTAGCACCGGCGCACGGCCTGTGCCACCAGCGGCTCGCCGGCGGCACAGTTCGCGTGCATGAGGAAACGCAGGATGTTCCGGTCCGCGACGAGCGCGGCGTAGGCGCCGCGTGCGGCTTCCAACGCCGCCTCGGGCGTCGGCCCTGCCCCACCCGAGGCCGGTGAGTGCGCGACCAAGGTTTCGTTCATGACGACGGACACGTGGTCGACCGCCGCCGCGAACAGTGCTTCCTTGTTCGGGTACAGGCGGTAGAGATACGGCTGAGAGATGCCGACCCACTCTGCGATCTCGTGCGTCGTCGTACCGTAGAAACCTTTTTGCGCGAAGCAGTCGACCGCGGCGGCCATGATGGCCCGGCGTCGTTCGTCGCTCTTCGTGCTGGTACCGGCGGCAGGCATGGGCGTCAGTCAAACACGGCTCCCCTCAGCCTCCAAAAGTCACGCTGAGGTCGGAGTCGGACGGCACGTCGTGGGGCGTGAGCGCCTCGATCGCCACCAGCGGGTTCCAGTAGTCCAGGTAGCGGGTGATGCGCGCGTCGTCATCGGTCCGGACGACGGAGATGCACGTCTGCTCGTACGGCTTGCCGGTCGGCAGCGCCGTGCCCTTCGAGCGGAATTCGGCGATCACCAGACTCGGATCGACCGTCTCATGGAACACCAGGTCGACGAACTCGACGTCAAAGGTCTCGGGAAAGTTGCTCATGTGCGCGCGCAGTGCGTCTCGCCCCGTCACTCGCTGGGGCACGCCGGCCGGCGCGTACGGGAACTCGAGCACCGCGTCCGGGGCGAACAGCTCCACCCATTCCTCGACGCGTCCTGCGGCGGTGAGGCGCAGGTGCTCGGCCAGGGCGTGCTGGGCAGCGGCGCGGCGGGCGTCGTCGTCTTCCTTGACTGTCATCTTCACTCCTAAGTTAGTGGTCGACCTATAACATACCACGCCGCGAGCCGCTGTTCGGGTGGTCGAGCAGGAGGTGACGCCAGGAGATCCCGGTCCGGTTCACGTACAGGATGGCGTCCGGGAAACGCCCCCCTCGGCGGCAGGCGGCGGCCCGGCACCGTCGGCGCCCGTCACGCTTCGGCGAAGATCGTCGGTCACCGGGAGACTTCGCGGTTCGTCAGGACCAGCAGAGCCCTCACCAGGGCGGTCGCCCACTTCGGTACGCCGCGTCGTGCCACAGCCTTGCAGGCGGCGGAAGCCCTGGGAGAAGACGTGCACGCACTCTGACCGGCGCTTCGACAGGCCCGTCCCGCCCGCGCCATCAGCCCTGAACTGGTTGCGCTCTACGAGCAGCGGGCGGACATCCCCGTATCCACGTTCGTAGACATGATTACGCAGGCCCGCGAGCGGATCGACGTGCTGGTGTACGCCGCTGTCTTCCTCCATGAGGCGTATCCGCGGCTGAACCATCTGCTGCATGAGCGAGCGGCCGAAGGCTGCGCCGTCCGCGTCGCGGTGGGCGACGCCGAAAGCGAGAACGTCCAGGCGCGGGGCCAGGAGGAGCGGTTCGGCCACGGCATCGAGTCTCGTTGCCGACTGGCCCTGATGCACTACAGCTCGCTGATCGGTACGCCCAACATCGAAGTGCGGACGCATGGAACCACGCTCTACAACTCTCTGTACCGCGCGGATGATCAGATACTGGTCAACGCCCACGTCTGGGGAGTGAACGCGTACGGTGCTCCCGTGTGGCACCTCCGCCGAAAAGGAAGCCCGCTGTTGGCTAGGGCGGTCGGCTCCGCGACTCTAGGCAGCCACCATGGGGCGAGTCTCGAAGATCATGTTCAGGCTCTAGATCGTCCGCGCAGTCGGCGGTACCTTGCCACCATGACTGACAACCGAAAGGGCAATGCCGCGTAGGCGCCCATCTGCTGTACGGGACGACCTTCCCGTACGCATCTCCAACCACTACTTCCGCTACTCGTATCCGCCGATCAACAGGCTGTCCGGGGCATGCGTAGCCCACATCCGCAGGCTTGAAAACAGGCGTTTCTGGCCAGGCGGCACAGCCAAAGCCTTTTGGCATTGGGCCGCTTTGGCACACGGCCCGCTGAAGAGGATGGCTGATCCCTTCACTTCCACCAGGTGTGGCATCCCTGAGTGCGGCTGTGATCCGGGCTACTCCCGCGATCACCTTGAAGCGATCATGCATGCCTTGCCCAAGAAGTCGGCACGAGAGCTACGCACGCTTGTCTGGGATCTCGACTCCAAGATCCTCAGACGAGCCAAAGTCGTCCGTGCCTATTCACCCGACGTCCCGTGGTGGCGAGATCAGCTATAGGGACCTGCCGAAGGTGCCCGTGCCTCATCCGTGCCCGATCGTGCGGGGAACCACGGTGGCAAGTGGGCCCCGAGCAGCACAACGGCCCCTGACCATGTCTTCTGGTCAGGGGCCGTTCACCTGCGGTGGGTGTGGAATTTGAACCCACGGTGACATCGCTGCCACGACGGTTTTCAAGATTACTCAAGCGGATTGACTCGACCATTGAGACTCCGCCGACCTCAGTTCGTCGTCTGCCGCTGGGCCCGGCCGAGCCCGAGGGCTACTCGGCAGGCAGGGCCTCTCGCATCGCCTTTGCGGTGGCAGTCGGGTCGTAGCCCTCCGGGACGCCTTCGACCAGGATGATGTCGCCCTCGATGTGCCGCGAGCGCAGCGGTGCGATCTCCTGGTATGCGGGTGAGTCCCACCAAGCCCGCGCCTCGGCGATCCCGGGGAAGCCAATCAACACGACATGCCCGGGCCAGTTGCCCTCCTTCACCTCGTGCTGCGTGGCGTGCACGAGGAAGCGTCCGCCGTACGGTTCGAAGGTGGCGGGGATGCGCTCGACGTACTCAACGATCTCCGGGTGCGGAGCGGCCTCTTGCAGGTGAGCTATGGCATAGGCGGGCATGGCGTCCTTCCGGTCGGTCGAGCTCCGTACGCCGGGAGCATGGCATGCCGACGCATTGGGGTCGATGACCTGACAGGTAAGCGGACCCCGCCCGTACCCCGGACTGGCCGCGCACATGCCCCCTGCGTGCCCGATCGGACGGCGAATGACGGGGAACAACGGGGACCGTCGGCGAGCGTTCTGGGAACGCACAGGTCAGCGTCTTCTCAGGTCAGGCCCAGCCTGGTTACGCGATCTTCCAAACTGGTGCTCCGATACCCCGTTGCGCCGAGCCTGACTCGGTCATCGAGCCCCACTGTCTGCGGGTCCCTGACGCTCACTCACTCGTCCCTTGGGGCACAAGCACGCTCAACCGGTAGGTAGTCGGGTGCTTCAGCCGCCCGCACAGTGTGTCGATTCGCACTCGGGAGGGATCGGTACCAGGTCGTTCCTCTTGGAGGCTGCGCAGCCTCGCCCGGAGCTGGTCGGAGTCCTCCGTTTCGCAGATGACTTCCCAGCGCCATCCGGCCGCCAGGGCCGCGGAGGCTCGCTGGCGTTCCTCGCGTACTTGCCGATTCCTCTTCCTCTGTCCAGGCATAGGCATCACCATGACGGCTGCCAATTCCCCGGACAACAGCGACGACGCGTTGCAACAGCCCCTGAGTGTCCAACTGCGTGACAACGCCTGCGTACAGCGATGGACATGGGCGCACACCAGCGGACCATGGCAGCAGGTGCGGGGCACCCTGGCCCATGGTCGAGGGCCCTGAGGAGTTGCTTCGGGACGAAGAGGTCACGTGTCACAGTCCGGGTTGCGATGGTCGGCGACGACTCTCCGTTGCCCTACAGCCCTGGACGCCGCATCCTCGGCGTATGCCGGTCTCTCCTGACACCCGCGGCCTCTGCCAGTCCGTCTTTGAGCCGGGCCAGGTAGAGCTGGCCGTCATGGCTCTGGAGACCTACGCCGGGCCAGATGAGGCGTGGATTCACCAGGCCGCGATCAGGCTCAGCGATGGGCAACTTCACCGTTTGGCCCACTGGTTGAACTCCGCCGAACGAGAACTGGGCACCTTCCGCTGGTACGCCGGCGAACCCGCGGACGTATCACTCGAATCGCACCGGTTCGCAGTCGAGTTCATCAACGGACTGATCGACAAGGATGCCCCCAGGCCACCAGAGCCACACTAAGCCGCGTGCCATACGCGTGCCAGATCGTGCGGAGAACCACGGGGAACAGCGGGAACTGGCCACGCGTGCGCCCCGAGTTTCGACACCGCTCAGCCGCAGGTCAATACAGAAACTGCCGCCAAAGAACCCGAGCTTCCCAAGCTGAGAGCGCGAGAACGAGATCAGACCTTCTCGGCCTTCACTCGCGGATGCTCGGCGGCAAGCAGGCCGATGTCCTCGACGTCGGAGGTCAGGATCGTCACCCGGCCCGGATGCTGCAGCGCGGTCGCGCACAGCATGGCGTCGATGGCGTACTTGTGGCCATGCAACCCGGCTTCGCGCAGCAGAGCGGCGGCGGACTGGGCCAGAGCCTGGGTCACCGGCTCCACGCGCAGAAGCGAGAGCGTCCACCGCAACGCGGCGTCGTTGATCCTCGGATGGATCACCTCGACCAGCACCGCGGCCGAGGTGACGACCGGGAGGTCCGCTTCACGGGCCGCCGTCAGCCACTCCTGCACCTCCCGATCCCGCTGCACAGCCTTCGCCAGTCCCTCGCTGTCCAGGACCAGGGCACCGCTCACGCAGCGGCTCCCGCTCCGGGGGCGCCCCCGGTGAGCCGGGCCCGCTTCGCCGCCACGGCCTCCGGGTCGGCGGGCCCGTGGACCTCCTCGAAGCCCGCGATCAACTCGTCAAGGTTCTCCCGCTCGATCTGCCGCTGGGCCGCCTTCTCCAGATACGCCGACACACCTCGCTTGCCGACCCGCTCACGGATCGCGTGCAGGGTGCCGGCGGTCAACGTGACGGAGATGCCACTACTGGGACCGTCGCCAGGCGGGAAGTCCGTGTCCTCATCCATGAACCCCACTATGGCATTGAGAATGCCATAGTGCGACCACCCCGCAGCAGCCAGCCCCATCCACCCGACCGCCGACCGCCCGACCGGCGGCAACGGGCACAGCTCCCGATCAACTGACGGCAGCGCCGAACCACTTCGGCAGGTGGCTGAGCAGTTCCTGCTGGTCCTCGCCGACCCACGCCACGTGGCCGTCCGGGCGCAGCAGCACCGCGGGCACGTCCTTCGTGTCGAGCGTGTCGGGTTCCTCGCTGACGTCGATGACGTGGTCGATCCGGTCGGCCCATCCGGTGACCGAGAGCCGACCGGTCCGGTCGAGCAGCAGGCCGCGGCCGTCGTGCATCCGCTCGTAGAGGCGGCCCTTCTTCAGCTTGATGTCTCGCAGGCGTCGGCCGAGCAGTTCGTGGCCCGCGCCGAAGTCGTAGCGGACCGAGATCGCGGTGATCTTCTCGGTCAGGTACCGGTTCACGTCCTCGAAGTCCATCAGTTCCGACAGCAGTCGGCGTACTGACTGGGAGCCCGGATCGGTGGACACCAGCACCGTCTGTGCGCGGGTGTTGTCCAGTACGTCGGCGGCCACCGGGTGCCGTTCGGCGTGGTAGCTGTCCAGCAGCCCCTCCGGGGCCCAGCCGCTCACCTCGGCGGCCAGTTTCCAGCCGAGGTTGAACGCGTCCTGGATGCCGAGGTTGAGGCCCTGTCCGCCCAGCGGCGGGTGGATGTGCGCCGCGTCGCCGGCCAGCAACACGCGGCCGGTCCGGTAGCGCTCGGCCAGCCGGGTGCCGTCGCCGAAACGGGACAGCCAGCGCGGTGAGTGCACGCCGAAATCGGTGCCGGCGTACACCCGTAGCTGTTGCCTGAACTCCTCGAGGGTCGGCGGGACCGTACGGTCCTCGGCCATTTTCTCGGCGGGTACGACGACTCGGTACGCCCCGTTCCCGAGGGGCCCGAGACCGAACCGCTTCTCGGTCTCTCGGACTTCCGCGACGATGGAGGCGATCGTCTCCGGGGCCTCGGTCACCTCCATCTCGCCCAGCAGTGTCTCGGCCCTGGCGGGCTCGCCGGGGAAGCCGACGCCGAGCAGCTTGCGCACCGTGCTGCGGCCGCCGTCGCAGCCGACGAGGTAGCGCGAGCGCAGTTGCGTGCGATCGGCGAGTTCGGCGGTCACGCCGTCCTCGTCCTGGCTCAGCCCGACCAGTTCGCAGCCGCGCCGGAGCTCGGCGCCGAGCTCGGTGGCGCGCTCGGCCAGCAGGCGTTCGGTGACGGGCTGCGGGATGCCGAGGACGTACGCATGTGAGGTGTCCAGCCGGTCCGGCGACGGCTTGGGGATGCCGGCGAAGAAACCACCGACCGGGTACTGCTTGCCGAGCGCGAGGAAGCGCTCCAGCAGACCTCGCTGGTCCATCACCTCGATGCTGCGCACGTGCAGGCCGAGCGCGCGGACCACCGGGGTCGGCTCCGGCTCCTTCTCCAGCACGACCACGTGCACGCCGTGCAGCCGCAACTCGGCGGCGAGCATCAAGCCGGTCGGTCCGCCGCCGGCAACGATCACGTCGATCATCATTGTCCCCCATTTCCGCAGGTCCTGGCCTTGGCCGGGTAATTCTGCGGTACGACGGGGGCCTTGTCGCAAGCCCCCCACTGCGCTATACGTTGAGAGTGGCAAGGAGTGGGTGACCCTCCTTGCCTTTCCTTTTGGCCCGCCATCTCGCGGTGCCGCCGTTGCCATGGAACTTCGGTGGGTTGGGGGGAGTTGGCGATAAGGACGTGCGGAACGCACGCGGACGACCGTAGTGACAGACGACATGGGCTTAGGCCGAGGTGGCACGGATGGCGATGTGGGACAAGATCAAGGACCAGGCCAAGGGTCTGCAGCAGGCGCAGGGGTCGAGGGGCTCCGGTGGACACGGGCATAGTGGCTCCCGGTCCTCCCGATCTTCCGGGGGATCGAAGGCCCAGATGGTGAGCATGCTCAAGTCCCAGCTCACCTCCCTCAAGACGGAGTTGAAGAGCGGCTCGTACCGGGACGCCAGCATGGCCATGTGTGCCCTGGTCGCCGCAGCCGACGGGAGCGTCGACCCGGCCGAGCGGCAGCATGTGGAAGGGCTGATCGTCCAGAACGACGTCCTCCAGAACTTCCCGCCCGAGCAGCTGCGCCAGCGCTTCAACAAGCATGTCGACCAGCTCGCGTTCAACTTCCAGCAGGGCAAGACCGAAGTCCTGCAGGAGATCGCCAAGGCCGCGAAGAAGCCGACGGAGGCCAGGGCGGTCGTACAGACCGGCTTCGTCGTGGCGGGTGCGGACGGGTACATCTCGCCCCCCGAGGAGCAGGTCCTGCGTGAGGCGTGCTCGGTACTCGGGCTGTCCGCCCAGGAGTTCGGCCTCTGACGAGGCGTACAGCCGTCGGTGACCGGACCGCTCCCGCGCGTTTACGAGCGGACGGTCACAGCCAGGGCGGAAGGGTCACCGGATCGGGACGTGCCGCCCGGCCGGTGGTCCAGACCAGCAGGTTCGCGGGCCGGGCCTCGACGACGGCCACGGTCACGGCCGGAGCCTCAGCCGTCGTCGGCCCGAACTGTCAAGTGTGGTCCCGGCCGGACGAGTTGAGGCAGGCCGGTGGGCAGCCGGGCGGGTGGACGGGGCGGGCGGTAGGGCCTATGCGGCAAGTGCGGCGGGCTCGCCCAGATGAGAGGCGGCCCTCCGCCATGCGGTGGTCACCGCGGTACGGGCCCGTGCCGTCCCTGCGATGCGGTCGCCGGTCAGCTCCAGCGGTGCGCCCACGTGCACGTGCAGCTCCGGCCGGCGCAGAGGGGCTGTGACGAGGCCGGCGAGCTGCTTGACGGCGCTGCCCGAGGTGACTCGGCGGGCACCGGCCTGGCCCACGGGTACGACGGGGGCGCCGGTGCGCTCGGCGAGCCGGGCCAGGCCGCTGTGGAAGGTGCCGGGTGCCGCTTCCGCAGCGTCCTTGCGGCGGGGCAGGCCCCCCTCGGCGTAGATGAGGACCAGCCGTCCCTGCTCCAGGGCTCCTGCCGCAAGGTCCAGCGCGGCCGAGGCGCGCTGGTCTCCGCGGAAGACGGGAATGTGTCCTTCGCGGGCGAGAGCGCGCCCCAGCAGCGGGACGCGCCACAGTCCTGCGGCCGCCATGATGACCGGCTCGGCGCCGAGGCTGCGCAGTGCGGCGACCACGATGGCGGGGTCGGCGAGGGAAGTGTGGTTGGCGGCGATGATGCTGCCCGGCGCGAGTTCGGCGCCGGGGTCGGCGGTCACCGACAGGCGGCCGACGGTGGGCACCAGGATGTCGGCGATGCGGCTGAGCATGAGCGTGCTCCCGGTCTCGACAATGTTGATCTTCATCGTCGCGGACGGGCGCCGACCAGGCCTGAGTCGTCGTACTCATCTTCTCGGCCGGCCTACCCATGGTGGACAGCCGGCTTCCCGTGGACCGCTGACGTGCAGTACGTGAACTGACACGCAGTACGAGGCGAGCGCCGAAGTTTCGGCGCTCGCCTGCCGGGCTCGCTGGAGGAGTTGCCGCGCTACCTCGACCGGGACCTGCTCGTCTGTCGCGGACCTGACGGTACGATCTACAAATGTCAAGCAACGTTGACACTGAACGTGAACGACGGCCTCTGAGGGAGGACGAAATGAATCTCGAGCGTCCGGAGAACGCCTGGCCGGCGGGCACACGTATCCGTGTCATCCAGGACCCGGCTTGGGCCGGACCGTGGCCGGTGGAGTTCTGTGGAACGGTGGACGATCTGCGTCCGCCGTTCCCGGTGGACCACGCGTCAGCGCGGGAAGGCGAGCTCGTCTATTGGGTCCGCTTCGACGAGCCCCAAGTCGACAGTGAGGGCTGCGGTCCCTACCGCAGTGCGGAGATCTGGGACCGCTACCTGATCAGGGAGGAAACGGAGCCGGTCGGGTAAGGCGCTGTCCCCACATCCGTCGAAATCTGATTCTGCTCTCCCTCAGGTCCTTCGGACGCCACCCTCCGGGTACAGCCTGCTGTACCCGCGGTTGGGGCGTGCGCGGCAATGATCTCCGGAGCCGTGGTTGGTGTGCTGAACACGTCACATCAGCCGTCTCCGAAGGGACACCACGGTGAGTTCCCGAGCACGCGTCATACCCGTCACCATCGACACCCGACCGGCACCCACCGGCCCGGAGGAGGGCCGCGGCAGCCTGCGGGGCAGCATCCGCCGCAGCCCCCTGACCTGGTTCTTCTCGCTGGCGTTCCTGTTGAGTTGGGCGGCGTGGACACCGTACGTACTGTCCGAGAACGGCCTGGGCGTCTGGCACTTCGCCTTCCCCGGGGCCGGCGGCAGCTCCCAACTGCTCGGCGTTCTGCCCGGCGCCTACCTCGGCCCGATCACCTCGGCCCTGCTGGTGATCGGGGTCACCGAGGGACGCCCGGGGCTGCGGGCCTGGCGCCGCCGGATGACCAAGTTCAAGGTCAGCTGGCGCTGGTACGCCGTGGTGCTCGTCTCGGTGCCCGCCGCGCTGACCCTGAGCTCGGTCGCACTGGCCGACCGCGGTCCCGAGATGCCGTCCGCCGTGGTGCTGGCCGCGTTCCTGCCCGGCCTGCTCCTGCAGATGATCACGACCGGTCTCGCCGAGGAGCCCGGCTGGCGCGAGTTCGCCATGCCGCGTATGCAGCGCCGCTACGGCCCTGTGATCGCCACCCTCATCGTCGGTGTCCTCTGGGGTGTCTGGCACCTGCCGCTGTTCCTGAGCGACTGGGGCGGCTGGCCGGACGTGAACGCCACCGAGCCGCTGAAGTTCGTCGGCTCGGCGATCGCCCTCAGCTTCGTCATGACCTGGGTGTTCAACCGCTCCGGCGGGAGCATGCCACTGGTCATGCTGCTGCACTGCGGCGTCAACAACTACATCTCCATCGCCTGGTCGGACATGTTCCCCACACTGTCCTCCGACGACACGACACACGCCTTCCTGCTCAGCTCCACCACCGCGGCCCTCATCTTGCTGGTCGCCACGCGCGGTCGACTTGGTTACGCGCCCGACGCCACGAAGGCCGCGAAGGCTGCGAACGTCACGCAGCGTCTGTAACGCTTTCCGCGCCTCGGACCAAGAACAGGTGAAGTGCCGTAGGAAGCAAGCCCGGAGTACGTCCGAACGCCCGAGGAGAAGGAGCCGCCGAGTGGATGGCGCGGAACGGATACGGGGTGGGCCCGCCGCGGCGGCACGTGACCCGGAGCTCTTCGAAGCGTTCTACCGGCGCCATGTGGACGCGGTGCTGCGTTTCGTGGCCCGGCGCGTCGACGACCCGCACACCGCGGCGGACCTGACGGCCGAGATCTTCCTCGCCGTTCTCGACTCGGCCCACACCTACCGCCCGCGCCTGGGCAGCGAGACGGCCTGGCTGTACGGCATCGCCCGCAACATCGTCTCGTCGGAGCGCCGCCGCGTGGCCCGCGAGGCCGAACGCGATCTCCGCTTATCCGGCAGACGCCTGCTGGAGGCCGACGACATCGCCCGCATCGAGGACAAGCTCGACGCGGAGAGCCCGGGGCGGCGCGTACTGGCCGCCCTCGCGAGGCTTCCCGAGGGTGAGCGGGCCGTCATGGAGCTGATCGCGGTGGACCAGCTCACGGTCACGGAGGCCGCTGCCGCGCTGGGGATCCGCCAGGTCACGGCTCGGGTGCGACTGCATCGGGCGCGGAAGGCGCTGCGGGGGGAGGCGGACGCCAAGGCCAGGCCTGAGGGGGACTTCGAGGTCGCGGCGAATTCCAAGGTTGAGGCGGAGTCCAGGGCCGTGGAGATGCCGGACGCATCGCTGCTGTACGTCATCAGGGGAGAGGCATGAGTACGAGGCCGACTTTCGAGGACCGGCTGCTCGGCGAGCTGAAGCGGGAGATCAAGCTCCGCGAGCCCGAGCCGAACCCCTCCGCGCGCCGCTCGTTCACCTCGCGCCGGATCGCCGTTGTCGCGACGGCGTGTGCGCTGGCTGGGCTCGCCGTTGTGTTCGTACCTGGTTCGGCGGCCGACTCGAAGGCGTACGCGGTGGAACCCCACGGCGACGGGAGCGTCACGGTCACCATCAAGGACCCGCACATCGGCATCGAGACCCAGCACGAACTCGCACAGCGGATGCGCCCGTTGGGCATTCAGGTGGATGTGGTCTGTGAGTCCGGGTCATGGGGCACCCCTGAAGTCCTTGATCTCAAGGCGATTACCGCGGAGGGCGTCGCCGTACCCCTCCGCGCCTGGTCAGTCACCCTGCATCGGGGCCAAGAGTTGGTCCTCGAGAACAGCCCCAGGCCGGTGCCCCTGAACGAGATCTCGCGCCACGAGGTCGAGCCCTGCGCTCCTGTGAAGCCCACCCCGCCCGGCAACTCGCCGACGCATTAGCCGAGGCGCATCTACGTGGAACCTCTCCCCTCCGCTCCGCCACGCCCAGAATCATCACCCTCCGCTTCTAATCAATCACCCAATGTCAACGCATCGCCCAACCCGCCCCGCTCGGCCTGGCTGGACGCCCTACGCGGCCTCGCCGCCCTCGTCGTGGTCTTCGACCACTCCGCCTACTCCTACATGCCAGAGTTCCGGCGCGAGCTGATGCCGGAGTTCAACACCAGCCGGTACGGCATCATGGTGTTCTTCCTGGTGAGCGGCTACATCATCCCCGCCTCGCTCGAACGCCGGGGCTGCGTCCGGACGTTCTGGATAGGACGGGCCTTCCGCATCTACCCGCTGTGGGCAGCCATGGTCATCACGTTCCTCGCCCTCAACCTGATCGGCATCGCGGAGAGCCGTACCGACTTCGGCGGACAGAGCGTCGCCACGATCGCCGCCGCCCACATCACCCAGCTCCAGGAACTGCTGGGGACGCCCAATCTCCTCCTCGTCCTGTGGACGCTCTCGTACGAGATGGCCTTCTACCTGCTGGCCGTCGCCCTCTTCACGGTCCGCCGGCACCAGCGCTCGGCAGCGGTCGCCGTCACCCTGGCGGGGCTCGCCGCCGTGAGCGTGACAGCAGGGGCAACGCTCCCGGCCGCCGCCCTCTCCGGCGCGCTCGGCACCGGCCCGCTGGTCGCGCTCGCCTCCATCACCATGGTGGTCGCCATCTGCTGCGCGAGCGCCAGCTCACCCCAACTTCGCGTATTCGGAGGCGTGTTGGGGGGCGTACTGGCCCTCGTCCTGGTCCCTCTCAACGGCACGGTTCCCCTGTGGGAAGGCCTGGTCATCCTCGCCGTCATGTTCCTCGGCACCGCCGTCTACCGGGCCGAGCACGGCCAGAGCACTTGGCAGTACGCGGTCTGCACGGCCGCCGTGGTGGTGGCCTGTGCCGTCGGGAGTGCGTATGGGCACGGCGACGGGGCCCTTTTCACCCGGCGCGGCTGGATCGCGGCGTTTCTGCTGGCCGTGCTCACCTTCGGCATCGGACTGGCGTTGCGCCGCCGGCGGATCCCGCGCCGGCTGACATGGCTGGGAACCATCAGCTACTCCGTCTACCTGGTGCATCCGGTGCTGCTGGCGGTGAGCGACGGCACGATCGGCCGGTGGCGGCGGGACAGTCTCGTACTCGAAGTGACGTTCTTCGCCGTGCTGTTGCCGCTGTGCGCACTGACCCACCGTTACATCGAAGCGCCGGGCCAGGCATGGGGCCGGAGACTGGCACGACGCGTTCGGCGACGTGTTGACGGCGGACACCTTCGCGCCGAATCGGTCGTCGGCCTCGGCGGTGCCGGCGGGGCACCGCGTATTCCTGCTGACGAGAGGGACAAGAATGCGCCCTGCCGAGCCGAGGTGTGGACGCGGCGAAGCACTGGGCCAATCACAAGGCGGAGTTCTCGGAGCTGACCTCGGCAAAGCAGTACGTCGATCTCGTCCACAGATACCGCTCGGTGGCCGACTCGCCGACGCCTCCAGCGGGCTACCGGGTCTGAGACCGCGTGCACAACAACGGCGACTCGGCGGGCTACGTCGTATATGAGATGAGCACCAACACTCTCGTCTCGTACGATGCCGACGGTGTTCCGAAGACCATGAACCGGCCCGCGCCGAGGAGCCCGAGTAATCCGCGCAGCTTCAGAACGGATATCTGGCCCACTCCGCAGGACTGTCTGCGAGCCCCGGGACAGCGTGAACGCTGGGCGCAGGAACCGGGACCCGTACGAAGTGAGAGATGACGATGTCGACGGAACAGGGATTCGAGCCGCCACCCGGCCCCGAGGAGGAGAGCGTCTGTCGTGTCTGCGGATACGGTTCGCCTCTGATCAACAAGGAAGCCCCGGGCCATGCCACGGCAGCAACTCTTGCCACCGCCGACGCGGCGTACACGATGTTCGTCGGAACGGCGATCGACCGCGAGGTTTCCGCGGGTCGGTTCGCCTGGGTCGGTGGCCTCGGTGAGGAGATCGCCGCCTGGGCCGCCGCCGGGAAGGACGTCCCGTCGCAGCACGGACAGATCCTGGACCGCATTCTGCATGCGCTGGCGGCTCATGCGGGGCGCGACAGCCTGCGTACGCTGCTGCGCTTACCGGCCTATCTGGGAACCGTGGCTTCCGGGCGCCTGCGGGCCGAGCGGTGGCTGGCTGCCCTCGTCGCCGATGGCCACTGGATCGAGGACATCGTGGAGTTGGTGTTCGCCGAGGAGGCGGACTCGGTCCATTCCCGGGAATTCGCGGCATGTCTTCTCCACGAACTGGTGCTTACCTCCGGGCGCGTGGAGGAATACCCGACCCTCTGTTCCTTCGCCGGTGAACTCGTCGACGAGGGCCACCCCCTCGCGGCGCTGCCACTGAGCCTGCTTCCGGCGGAGCGCGGCCTGCGCAGGCCGCCGAACGCGGACGACACCTGGACCTGGTTCGTGCCTCCAACACCCTTGGCCGTGTTCGACGATCCCGAACTCCACGCCTCACCGCCGATGCGGCAGCGCACCGCGGACATCGACATGACGGAGATCTCGACCGATGCCGTGGCCGAGGTCATGGGCGCCGCGGTACGGCACTGGTGCTCCGAATCCAACGGATTGGTCGCAGCGCAGGAGTTCTGGTCGCCGGACCCGGTCGCGCCGGACGACTTCGCGGCCGTCTTCGAGCGTCTTCCGCTGACACCCTGGCTTGAAGGGGAGTCCACGGCCCAGCTGTATGCGTCGACCTCCGACTCGGTGCTACGGGTCCTGCTTTCCGCGGCGGTGCGCTCCTCGGCCTACGGGTTCGGCGTGTACGGCGCGTACGGAAGGCTCGCCACCTGGCGCTCCCTTCGCGGCCTGACCGGCGCCCCGGCGGACGCGCCGCTCGCCCGCGTGGCGGAACTGGTCGAGCAGGCAGAGTGGTTCCGTATCGCCACCACGTCCGACTGGTTCCACGAGGTGGCCTGGGACCTCGCTGTCGCAGCCCTGCGCCCCGGCCGCCAGGAGATCGCGGTGCTGGCAGCCACCGACACCGACTGACCCTTTTTGCCGTACAACACAGGGGCGGCCTTGGCTCAACGTGTGCTGTATCCCGCTGGATTCGATTGATGCGTACAGAACGCGTGGAAGGGACTGTGATGTCGACCCCCGACTGGTTCAGGGAACTACTCGAAGTCAGTGACGTGCTGGCCGCCGAGGACCGTGCCCGTATCGCGGCCTGGCAGGGAGGCTCCGGAGCCGACTCCGACGAGCCACCCGCCGAGGAGGCCGAGGACGACGTCCCTCCGCTCACCGTACGCCTGGGGGATCTCGGGACTGTGACCGCCGAGCGGTCGGCCGAGCTGACCCCCGAGCAGACCCGGCAGGTGTTCCGGATCCTGGAAGAGGTCATGACGTCCGGCAGCGAGTACGACGGCACAGCGGTCGCCACAGGCTTCTTCGAAGCGCTCCTCAACGCCTGGGACAACGGCTTCGATCTCCGGGCGGTCTGGGACGACGTGGGCCCCGAGTCGCGGGCCTACTGCCTTGCCTGGAACAAGTTCGGGGACGTCGAGTCACCGGACTGGATGCGCTGACGCGGCCTCGGCCTGAGGACTGCAGGGACGTCTCCGGCAGCGGCGGCAGCACAGTTGCCGCTGCCGGAAGCCCGGAATCCGCCCAGTTCACGAAACCGGGGCGGTTCGCTTTCCCCACACCCGTCGAAGAAAGGGATACGTGACCCACCAATGCGGTTCTCCCCTGACGACGTGGTTTTCCGCGTCCGCTTCAACCTGGAAGAGGTGACCACCGCCGAGGCAGCGCTGCACGCCTGGCTGCCCCTGGTCGCCGAACTCCGCCCTCGCGCATTGGAGTTCGAGGAAGCAAGCCCGGACGGTCTGCGCCGAGGCTTCGTAGCCAACATGCTTGTCGTTTCCCCTCTCACGGGAGCAGGAGACGTGCCGGACCGGCTGCGCGCCTCGGTGAAGCCGCTCATCGAGCGACTGGGGATGGACGCGGCGAAGTTCGAGGTCGACGAGGAAGGCAACCGGGGTTTCGTGGACTCGAAGGACGCCGAAGGCATGCCTTACGGCGCGTACCTCATCTTCGCCCTGATCGGCGAGGACCCCTTCAACCCCGAGGGCGAGGAGATGGACTACGAGGACACGGGCGAAGACCTGCTGCCCTGAGCCCAGGCTTTCCGAAAGCCGTCGCCTCCTCACCGGAGGCGACGGCTACGCCGCGTCTGCCACCCGGCCGACACGACGCGTTCGGTCGCCGTGGCCGGAAAACGACCCCACGTCAGGTGCGTGGCCCTCAGCGACCGCGCGCGCCCCCGGCCCCGGCGGGCGGGCCCGGGCGGTTGGGCACATGGTTGGGTGCCTGGTTGTACCCACCAGGATCGACGCCGCTGGACGGCTGCTCCGGTTCCGACATCCAGGGGATGTCGACGACCCCCAGCCCGTGCAGCAGGCCCCCCAGCATGACCAGCACGATGCACGCGATAAACGCCGCGCAGTACAGGACCAACAAGGCCTCACCGAGTAACGACCATGTGAGCTTCATCGGCGCTCTCCCCCAAGTGCGCTCCGAGCCGTAAAAGTCCGATATCGGTATGGACTGCGCCCTCCGCCAAGCCGGTTCCCGAATCAGCGCAAACCGCTACGAGCGCCACCAGTCCTGATGCTGCGGCGGCCCCTGGGAAGGACCGTAGTCCGGTGCGTCGTAACCCGGCTCCCCGTACGCCCCCGCGCCATAGCCACCCGCCGACCCGTAACCGCCCGCCGGACCATAGCCCTCCGCCGTGCCGTAACCGCCCGCCGGACCGTAACCGCCCGCCGCGCCGTACCCACCCGCCGGACCGTAACCCCCCGCCGTGTCGTAAGCCGTCACCGTCTCCCGCTGCCCCGCCCGCGATATAGGCGTCGCGTGCTCCATCGTGCCCTTCCAGGTGCGCGCCGGAGGACGGCCGACGTACGTTCCGAAGACCAGCGCCGCAGCCGTGGCGGCCAGCACCCCGGGCACCATCTCGTAGATGCCCGTCTGAAGCGGGCCGAGGAGCGGGTCGATGTCGTCCCACAGGAAGACCGTCAGCGCGCCGGTCACCATGCCGGCCTTCGCTCCGGCCGCCGTCATGCCCGGCCAGTACAGCGACAGGAGGACCACCGGGCCGAAGGCCGCGCCGAAGCCGGCCCAGGCGTACGCGACGATGTCGAGTACGGCGCCGCCGCTCAGGGCGATCACGTACGCGACGACCGCCACGGCCACCACGCTCAGCCGTCCGACGAGCAGCAGCGAGGTGTCGGAGGCCCGGCGGTTGACGAACGCCCGGTAGAAGTCCTCGGTGAGGGACGTGGCCGAGACCAGCAGTTGGCTGTCCACCGTGGACTTGATCGCAGCCAGCACCGCCACCAGCAGGATTCCGGCGATCCAGGGGTTGACCAGCAGGGTGGCCAGTTCGATGAAGACCGTCTCGGGGTTGTCGAGCGGGTCGGGGAGTACGGCGATCCCGGCGAGGCCGATGAACGAGGCGCCCGCCAGTACGACGGCCGCCCAGCTCACCCCAAGTCGGCGGGCCCGCGGTATGTCACGGGTGCTGCGGATGCTCATGAAGCGGCTCAGGATGTGGGGCTGGCCGAAGTAGCCGAGGCCCCAGGCGAGGAGGGAGATCATCGCTACGGTGCCGAGCGGGCCGCCGGCCGTCCATACGTTGTCCGCGAACGATGCCTCGGCGGCCGGGTCGAGCAGGGCCGGGCTCGCGTCGGTGACCGCGTCGTGCAGTGCGCCGGGGCCGCCGACCTTCCAGAGGGCGACCAAGGGGAGGGCTATCGCCGCGAGGAACATCAGCGTGCCCTGGATGGAGTGCGTGATGCTCAGGGCTGTGAAGCCGCCGAGGATGGTGTAGACGACGATCACCACGGCGAAGATGGTGAGCCCGGTCTCGAAGTCGGCGCCGAAGATCTCGTTGAAGAGGAGGCCGCCGGCGATCAGCCCGCTGGCGACGTAGACGGTGAAGAACACGACCGTGACGACGGCCGAGAGCGAGCGGAGCACGTGGCTACGGTCCTCGAAACGTTCCTCCAGGTACGAGGACAGGGTCACGGAGTTTCCGGCCTGCTCGGTGTAGGTGCGCAGGCGGGGCGCGACGAGCCGCCAGTTCAGATACGTACCGACGATCAGGCCCACGGCGATCCAGGTCGCCCCGATCCCGGTCATGTACACGGCTCCGGGGAGGCCCAGGAACAGCCAGCCGGACATGTCGCTGGCTCCGGCGGACAGGGCGGCCACCGGGGCGGTGAGCCGGCGTCCGCCGACGGTGAAGTCTTCGAAGGTGCTGGTCTCCCCGTGGGTCATCACCCCGATCATGACCATCGCGATCAGAAACACTCCAAAGGTGATCATGGCTGGGATGGTCAGGGTGATCATGGGGGTTCTCCCTGCGAAACGACGAGCCAGGGCATATGCCAAACGTGCGCACAGGCCACTTTTTCGGGCCGGAACGGCGCAGTTTAGGGGCGACGGTCCGTATCGGCGAGGGCACGGACGAGCAAAACGGCTCCATCAATTCCGGATTGCGGCGGTTACGGATGGATACGCGAATGCGAAGGTTTCTTGAAGATTATGGAGGTGAGGTGGTCTCAGGCCCGGCAGCGATCCTGACGCGCCGCCGGGCCTGATGCGCCTCCGCTGAGCCGCGAGAAACGGAACCGTCAGGCCATGTGCACCTCGAGCGCCGCCCGTACGCCCGACTCCAGCGCCCCCTCGATCCACGACGGCTTGACCGAGGTGTGGTCGCCGGCGAAGTGGAGCGGCCCCTCGGGGGCGCGGATGGCGGCGAGGAGTTCGGTGTGCTGGCCGGGGAGGAGGACGGACGCCTCGCCGTACGCGTACGGGTCGCGGAGCCAGCTCTGGGTGCGACCCGCGCCCGTGTAGAAGACCTCGAGGCGCTGGCCGTACACCTGCTGAAGCCCGCGCAGCGCATGCGGATAGCGGGCGTCGTCGTCGAGGGAGTCCCAGCGGGAGGCGTCGTCGGCCCAGTTGTAGGAGGCGAGGACGACGCCTCCCTTGCTGCCGGGGACCGGGTGGGAGGGGTTGATCATGAAGCGGTTGGAGTTGTCGGAGACGGAGCCGCCGCCGATGATGTGCGCCGCCTCGGGCTGGTCGCGACCGGCCCAGCGGTTGGCCGCGTAGTAGGCCCGCTGCGCCTCGCTGATGTGTCCAGACGAGACGGAGGGGTGCGCGCCCAGCAGACTCCCGTCGGCGGGCGCCTTACCGCGGCGGTAGTCGTCGTACAGCCCGGGGCGTACGGCATCGAGCTCCCGCTTCCAGTCACCTTCGTCGAACTCCCACCAGCGGCGGGCGAATTCGAGCAGCACCTTGGTCGCGCTGTCGTAGTGCAGCTCGGCGACGGCACGGCGTTTTCCGTACGACATCAGCGGCCTGACCTGCACCTGCCGCAGCCCGGAGAACGGCACGGTGACGATCGCGAGGTCGCCGGTGAACTCCTCCCGTACGACCTTGCCGTCCCGCCCCTCGGACACCGTGTCGATCCATACGTGCGGGCCACCGGGGCGGACCTGCGACTGGTCGTCGTGCCGGTCCGGATCCCAGTACTCGATGTGCGTCGCGCGCCGGTCGAGGCGCAGCAGGTCACCCACCTCCCGCAGCAACGCGTCCGGGAGTGTCGCCGTGCCGCCGACCAGCTCCCAGAACTCGGTGTCCGGGCTGATCAGCGACTGGCTGATGAAGCTGTGGATAAAGGACAGGGGCAGCCGTGAGGTCAGGTTCTCCAGGGTGCCGACGAGGTCGATGGTGCGCTCGTCGAGGCCTGCCCGCTCGGTCAGGAACCGGTACATGGACCAGTCGCCGTACCGCTGGATCACCCGCGCCCAGCCGCGCACCCGCTCGGGCATGGGCTTGTCGACGCGCTCGCCGTCAGGACCGGCCGTGCTGAACTCGTCGCGTACGGGGTCGAGGGCGTCGCGCAGGATCCTGCTGGAGGGCGTGTCCCAGTACTTGCGCGGCACCCCGAAGGACCGGTTGACCCTGCGCGGCGCTTTCGCGTACTCAGAACGGCGTACGCGGATGCCGTTGACGTGCAGCCAGGCGTGGTTGACGGGCTTGCCCTCGCCGTCGACGTCCACGAGGTGGAACCGCCGCTTCTCGAGGCCGAGTTGGTCGATCAGGCTCATCACCAGCGGATGGCTGCCGGGGATGCGCATGGCGCCGGCCTCGGCGTACTGCCGCGCATCGGCGAACGGCTGCGTCGCCTGCTCGTGCCCGCCGGTGCGGAAGGTCTTGATACGGCCGCCGACACGGTTGCCGTTGGCCTCCAGCAGCGTGACGTCGTGCCCGGCCTGTTTGAGCAGCCAGGCCGCCACAAGCCCGGCCGGGCCCGCACCGATCACCAGGATCTTCTTGGCGCCCTTGGTCTTCGGGCGGGGCAGACCGGAGCCGAGGATCTTCTTGTACGTCGGCACCAGCGGCCGGTTGTCGTCGTCGACGACCAGCAGCGCGCGGGCGACCTCGAGACAGGTGGCCCAGTCGGCGGTGGATCTCGGAGGGCAGGGTGCCTGTTGAGGCTCGGCGGGCGCGTGTTGAGGTTGGGCGGGCGCGGCGACGGCCTCACCCGCCGCAGCCGGACCGAGCGCCGTCACGGTCGCGGCGGTACCGGCCACGGCCGTGAACTGCCGCCGGGAGAACGGACGATGGGGACTGGCTGCGGTGCGGAGTTCATCCATACGTCCTGGATAGGCGTGCCGGCGTACGTCCGACAGAGCGATCCCCGGTGATCACCTGAACGTGCGAGCGCACAGGGCACGAGCACTGCCGCGCCCACCGCCCGAGCGCATATGACACCCCGTCACGCCCCTGAACACCACCACCGACCAGGCGCCCGGAGGTTTGCGCCGGCGTTCGGCCAGCGCGCCGCCGCCCGGGGCGATGCCTCGTGAAGCCGTCGGCGGCGTCGCTGACAGAAAACTCAAAGTCAGCTTTAGTTTTGCGCCAAAGCCTGCGTGAAGCTAAAGCTGACTTTGCTGTTGAGCCGAAGCACGTTAGTTGTCACAGAGGCAGGCTTGTTGTCACTCCGAGTCTGCGCCGACGAGACGGCATCGACCTCGCCTGTCCTGTCGCACTGAGCCTGTCGGATTCTCACCGCTTCTCGTTCGTACTGTCGGATTCTCATTGCGTCGCGCGCCGAGCGACGACGTTTGCCCCGTACGTGAGGTTTGATCTCATTTCCTGGTCCGGTTCTCGCGGTACCTGTCACGGTCGTTTTCGGCAGGTACACGGAGCCGAGGGTGAGGGCGGCGGCCTGCGGAAGTCCGTGCTGGAGGCGGTTTTCCCGGGTTCGGTTCGAGTCGGCGCTTCCGGTGCGGCGGTTCACGCCGTACCGCGGACAGCCGTGTTTCTCGGGCTGGTACTGGGCGGCAACTGAGTCGCTGGTGGGGTTCGAGTCGTGGCTGGAGCGGGACCGGGCCATGTTCCTGGATCATGACCGGAGGGGGGTGGGGCTGACCTCGCAGCCGTAGGCCGACAGCCGGGCCGGAAGACCCCGGCTGCCCGTCCGTTCGGACGGTGTGTCAGACCATGGAGAGCCGGTCCACCAGCAGTTCCACCCTGCGCTCGGCGTCCGCCGGCGGCAGCCGTCCCGCCCGGGTCAGGGTCGCCAGCCCGTGCAGGGACGCCCAGAACGTCTCGGTGAACAGCCCCGGGTCGACGCCGTCCCCGGCGACCTCGCCGAGAGTCTCCAGCAGCGCGGCGAAAGCGTCCTTGAGAGGTTCCGGGGTGTCCTCCTGTGCGTACGGGAGACCGCCGTCGAGCTGGAAGATGGCGTCGTAGACCGCCGGGTTGCGTGCGGCGAAGTCGAGGTAGGCGCGAGCCAGGGCGTGCACCCGCTCGCGCGGGCCGTCTGCGGCGGCGGTCGCGGCGCGCACCGCCGCGGCCATCTCTGTGGCGCCCTGGAGGGCGACGGCGCCGATGATCTCGCGTTTGCCGCGGAAGTGGCTGTAGAGGACGGGCTGGCTGTACTCGATGCGCTCGGCGAGCCGGCGGGTGGTGACCGCGTCCCAGCCCTGCTGCTCGGCGAGTTCGCGGGCCGTGGCCACGATGAGGCGCTCGCGGGCCGCCCGTTCGCGTCGTTTGCGTTCCTGTACCGACATGATTCGACCCTAGCATCGCTAGACAATCGAGCGGCAGCAGTATTAGCGTTGCCTCATCATCTAGCGGCGCTAGATCCTGGGAGGGGTCATCATGCTCAACGCACTCGAGGTCTTCACCACCGTGGTTGTCGGCGTGATGGTGGGGGTGGAGTTCTCCGTCGCCTTCGTCATCAACCCGATCCTCAACGGCCTCCCCGACGACGCCGGTCAGCGCGGCCGAAGCCACGGGAGCCGGATGCTCGGCGCCGTCATGCCGGTCTGGTACATCGGCTCGCTCGCCCTCGTCGCGGTCTGGGCCATCGCCGGATGGCACCACGACGGCACCGGCCTCGTCGTCACCGCCGGCGCGCTGCTGCTCCTCAGCGTGGTCATGTCGCTCCTGCTGCTCGTCCCGATCAACAACCGGAACAAGACGTGGACCCCCGAGAACCGGCCCGCCGACTGGAAGCAGCAGATGAACCGCTGGGAACGCTTCCACTACGTCCGCGTCGCCGTCATCGTCGCCGCCTTCACCCTGCTGGTCGCCGCCCTCGCCTGAGCCCGCGGGCCGACACCGCGCAGGTGGCGGCACTCCTCCACTCCGCGGGCGGTAGCCGACGATTCGCACGGATCTACACCGCCCTCGGAACCCAGGACTCCCTCTACCGGAGGTTCCGCCTCTATCGAGATCGCGCCTTCCGCGAAAGCCAGGTCGTTCGAGAACCCCGGCCTCCGCCTTCTCAAACGACCTGGCATCTCAGCAGGCCAACGGCTCGCTATCTGACAGATGCGCTGCGACAGGACACGAATGGCACAGTTGTCTATGGGGTCCAGACGTGGGCGATCATTCTGTCGGGCTCCCGGCCGTAGCGACGTAGATTCTCTGCCTCGTCCAGCCGTCCGGCTTTCGTCAGTTGTTCGGCCGCGATCCGCAGGGCTTCGGTATCGCCAGCTTCGGCGGCGCGCTCGAACCAGGACAGCGCCTCGTCCAGCCGTCCCACGTCCGCCAGCCGGACAGCCGCCAACCGCATTGAGCTGTACTGAGATTTGTGGAGTCCCCGGACTGTCCCGAGTGGGGTGGAGTCGAGTTGCTTGGTTTCAGGCTACTGGCGGGGTGCGGAGTTCGTACTCCACCGGGGTGAGCATGCCCAGGGCGGAGTGTCTGCGCTGTCGGTTATGGAAGATTTCCAGGTACTCGAAGAGCGCGGTGGACAGCTCCAGACGCGTCCGCCACCGTCTGCGGTTGAGCAGTTCGACCTGGACCCGGGCCCAGAAGGACTCCATCATCGCGTTGTCCACGCAGTCTCCGATGGAGCCCATCGAGGGCAGCAGGCCGGAGGCCCTCGCGCGCTGGGTGAACGCCCAGGACCCGAACTGCACTCCGTGATCGGAGTGGATGATGGTGCCACCCGGCCGCGGGGAGCGGTTGCCGATGGCCATGGCCAGGGCGTTGGTGGTCAGCGCCGCAGTGGGCGAGGCATCGATCGACCAGCCCACCACGCGCCGCGAGAACGTGTCCAGGACGACCGCGCAGTACACCTTGCCCTCAAAGGTGGGGTGCTCGGTGATGTCGGTGACCCATAACTGGTCCCGGGCATGACGGGTGAAGTTCCGCTCCACCAGGTCGGCAACCGACGGGGTCACGTGCCTGGCGCGGGGGCGCCGGTTGCCGGGCAGGCCGTGCAGGCCGGCGCGCTGCATCAGCAGCTCCACGGTGCCGTGGCTGACATGGATGCTCAGTCCCAGGCCGAGTTCGGCGTGCACCCGGCGGGAGCCGTAGGTACCGCGGGAGGCAGTGTGGATACCCACGATGGCCTCGGTCAGCCAGACGTGCTTGACCAGCCGGTTCGACGGCGGACGGTCCCGCCAGGCGTAGTACCCGGACTCCGCGACATGCAGCACCCGGCAGGCCGGCTGCACCGGCAGGTGCTCACGGGCCATCACGCGGATGGCCTCGAACCGCCTTTTGGGGACGTCACCTCACCCAGCAGCTCCGCGGCCCGGCGGTGGATGGCCAACTCGGTCTCCAGCTCGGCGATACGCTTGCGGGCCGCAGCGAGTTCGGACTGGTCGCTGCTGTTCGTACCGGGCAACTGCCCCGTATCGATGAGGTGTTGGCGACGCCAGACATAGATCGTCTGGTCGCTGATACCGAGGAGCCGGGCAACCTCGGCGACCTTCCTTCCGGATGCGACGAGATCGAGGACCTTGCGGCGGAACTCGGGCGGATAGCTGCGGGGCATCACGGCCTCCGAAGGCTGCTGGATCGTCAATTGTCCAGCAACCCGACTCCATCAGAACCGGGGCATACCAGGCTGCGCACCGGGCATCTGATGGAAGACCCGGCCGTGGTGAGCAGCTGCCAGTCGGCCTACGATCTGGCTCTGAGCGACGCGGAGTCGCACAAGGATTCACTAGCCCTCGTCAGGGCGGCAGCAGAGGAATACGAACATGGTCAGTGATCGCCACACCATCCCCGACGCGTCCGCCCTGACCGGCTGGCGCAAGTCAAGCCACAGTGGAGGCAGCAACGGCGACTGCCTCGAAGTGACCGACGGACACACCACCGTCCCCGTCCGTGACTCCAAGAACCCCCACGGCCCCGCCCTCCTCTTCCCGGCGGGCGGCTGGTCCTCGTTCGTCGACGCCGTCAAGGGCGGGCAGTTCCCCGTCTGAGCTCCACGCGTCCCCCGACCAAGTGGCCCCTGTCGTGCCTGACAGGGGCCCTGTCACGTCAGGCAGGCGCAATGCGGCGAGGTCGGCTCAGAGCGCGAGAAGGCCCGCGGTCGTCGGCTTGAACCCGCAGGCGTCGAAGTAGAACGGCTGCAGGTCGTCTTCGAAGTCGACGTGCAGCCATGCGCACTTGGCCGTACGGGCCTGTCGGGCGGCCTCGGCGACAAGTCCGGCTCCGATCCCGGAGCGGCGGTGGTTCGCTGCGACCACGGTGTCCAGGATGAACGCGTGGACGCCGCCGTCCCACGCGACGTTCACGAAGCCGACGAGATCACCGTCCTTGCGTGCACAGACCCAGCCGATACTGTGACCCCGCACCCGGGCCAGCCAATCGACAACCGAGGTCCGATGGTCGAATCCCACTGCATGCAGCGCATTGACGGCTGCGTTGTCGAAGTCGCCCCGCCACTCGTACGTGATCGTCATGACGGGAGCGTAGACCGCTGATTCTGACCGCTGGTTCGGATGAACTGCCCCTGCTGACCGCGGGATTGATCGTCCGTGCGGAGGACGTACCAGTGGTGTCCCCGCCGCCGGGTTCACGTTCCGGGCGAACCACCCACCGACCGAGCGCGCGGGCGGACCCTCGCATCGTCCAGTCGTCCAGAGGTTCCGCCCGGCACCTGACACCTTTCGCCGACGCCGTCGACGAAGGCGCGTCAGGCATTGCTGATGCCGGCGCGCTGCGTGGACCACCCCTGGAACCAGCGGTACGCGGCGCCGAGCGCGAACGCCTGGGTCACGGCTCCGACTGCGACCCCGATGAAGGGCAGCGCGCCGGGAAGCGCCAAGAACAGGAACGAGGTGGGGGCGGTGACGACGAAGAGCCAGACTGCCGCGAAACTGGCGTCCACGTGCTCGACAAAGAGTGTGTCCACCCCGACCCAGACGCCGACGGCGGCCACGAGGGCCAGATAGCCGAGGGAGGCGGGGTTCACCAGGTTGTGGCGGAGGGTTTGGATCAAGGAATGCGAAGAGGCGGCCATTTCCGGACTCCTTTGAGACGACACGATGTTGCTCGGTTTGTTGAGGTCAACCATGCCGTCGGGGAGCGGCTGCCGCCTGAGTACCCGTACCTATGTTCGTGTCCGCGATCGGACGCGGCTCCGCGATCGGATGCGGCCGAGGCCCGGGTCGACGACCCGGACCCCACGCCGTCCGCGAACCGTCAGTCGGCGGTCTGCGCCGGATTCGCCGTGACCCTCCGCAGCAGTGGCCTGCTGCCGCTGATCGCCGCGAACATCGCCAGCGCGCCGAGGAGTACGCAGACGGTGAGCTGGATGGCGCCGGAGGTGTTGATGGTGGAGTCGGCCAGCTTGTTGAGCTGGTAGGCGCCGTAGACACCCATCCCCGTGGTGCCGCCGGCCAGGACGACCAGGGGGAGGACCGTTTCGCGGATCCTGGCGCGGTCCAAGGTACGGAGCGGGGTGCCGGACAGCCGCAGCAGGCCGTACACGCGGCGGCGGTCCAGGACGTTCGCCGCGGCGGTGAGGCCGGCGGAGGCGGTGGCGATGAGGAAGCTCAGGGCCAGGGTGGCGGTGCTGGCCGCGGCGACGCGGTCGGTGATCGTGTCGTCGCTCGCGTTCACGTAGTCCTGGGTGAGGGGGAGGCGGCCCGCTGCGACGGGTGTCAGGGCGGTGACGGCGGCGTCGATCTGCTCGGGGCCGCCGGTGACGTGGGCGATCACGCCCTCATAGCCGCGCAGCACGGTGTCGAAGTTGTCGTCGCCCGGGATCGTGACCTTCGCCTGGATGCCCGCCTCGCGCAGCAGCGTACGGGCCTCGGTGGCTGTGTGGCGGGCTGTGGTGGCGTCCGAGGTGACCACCCCGACCTGGCCCGGAGTGTCGGCGAAGCCGATGTCCAGCTGGCTGACGGAGAAGAAGCCGGCCACGAACCCGGCCAGCACCAGGCCGCTGACGGTGCGCCAGGCGCCGCGCGGGTCGTCGCTGAGCCTGCGTGCGGCCAGCAGGGTCGCCGGGCGGCGGGCGAAGCGGGCCACGATCCGGCCCAGCCGGTCCACGACCCACGGGCCGAACAGCCAGAACGCGGCGTAGAACAGGATCAGGAGCGTGATCAGCTGCCGGGTGTTCAACTGGCCGCCGCCCGAGCTCATGTAGATGTAGATGAGGGCCCCGACGAACAGCACGAGACGGATCGCGCGGGTGCGGCGCGGGTTCGACTCCTGGGCGACACCCAGCGGCGAGGTCGCCACCTGGCGCAGCATCGACACCGCGCTCACGGTGATGAGGACGGTGACCGCCGCCACCACCGCCGCCAGCCACGGCAGCCCCACCCACAGCTGACCGGTGTACCAGCCGCCGACGCCGTACGGGATCTCCGCGAGAACGGGCAGCAGCGCCCCGTACGCGACCGCGCCCGCCAGGGCGCCGACCGCGCCGACGCCCGCCGCCTCGACGGCGGTCATCGCGAGGATCTGCCGCGGGGTCGCCCCGGCCAACCGCAGTGCGGCGAGCCGCTGTTCGCGCCGGGCCGCGCCCAGCCGCCCGGCCGCGGAGGCCAGTACGACCACGGGCATCACCAGCAGCACCACGCCCAGCAACGCCGCTCCCTGGTCGCTCTCGGTGAACAGGCTCGCTTTGGGCTTGGCCGCGGAGAAGTCGGAGATCATGGCGCGTTCGGTCTGTCCCGCGTCGTACCAGCCGCCGCCGTCGGCCGCCTTGGAGAGCGCCGGGTCGGTCGGGGCACGTCCTACGACGGCGACGAGTTCGTCGGGCGAGGCCAGTCCGGCCGCGCCGATCGTGCCGTACGACTTCACCTTCGGGAAACGGTCGGCCAGTTGGCCGGCGGGCAGCTTCCCCATCAGCTCGGCCAGGGCGGGCGAGACGTACATCTCGCCCTTCTTCGGGAACGAGCTCAGTCCGGGCGGTGCGTCGGTCGCCCCGCGGCCGGGCAGCTGGGCCAGCGAGACGACGGAGACGGGCTCGTCGCGTACGTATGTCGTGGCCAGGGCCTGGACCGCGGTCGCCTCCTTCGCGGGTACGGCCGCCGGGGTGCGCCAGGTCGTGTGGTCGGCGCGGGCGCCGGAGCCGAGCGCGGCGGCGACCATCACCAGCATCACGAACGCGCCGACGGCGGCGGCCCCGGCCGCGAGCAGCTGGCTCTGCAGGCCGCGGCGGCCGGAGGACCGGGCGAGGTGCCAGGTCAGGGGCAGGACAGGGGAACGCATGAGGTCTCCGGGAGGGGAGGGGAGAGGAGGAGGGGAGGGTGGTGACGGGGGTCGGTCGGGCGACCGTGTACTGGCTGGGATCCGGGCTGTGTCCGGGAGGGCCGGGTCGGGCGACCGTGTACTGGCTGGATACGGGCTGGGATCCAGGAAGGGGCCGGGTCGTCAGGCGACCGTGTACTGGCTGTGGCCGCTGATCCGGCCGTCCCGTACCTGGAGGATCCGGTGGCAGTGGGCGGCGACGTCGGCGTCGTGCGTGACCATCACGAGGGCGGCGCCCTGGGAGCGGGTGACGGAGGTGAGGAGCTGCACCACTTCGGTGCTGGTGTTCTGGTCGAGGGCGCCGGTCGGCTCGTCGGCGAAGACCACGTCCGGTTCGACGACGAGCGCGCGGGCGATGGCGACGCGCTGGGCCTGGCCGCCGGAGAGCTGGCCGGGGCGGCGGCCCTCCAGGCCTTCGAGGCCGAGTGGCGCGAACCAGCGGCGGGCCCGCTCGACGGCTGCCTTACGGGGGACGCCCTCCAGCATCAGCGGCAGGGCGACGTTCTCCTCGGCGGGCAGCTCCGGCAGCAGCTGCCCGAACTGGAAGACGAAGCCGAAGCGCTTGCGGCGCAGGGCGCTGAGCCGGTTCTCGCCGAGGTTGTCTATGCGCTCGTCACGCACCAGCACCTGGCCGCCGTCGGGGCGGATGATCCCGGCCAGGACATGGAGGAGGGTTGACTTGCCGGAGCCGGACGGGCCCATGATCGCCAGGGAGTCGCGCTCGCGGACCTCCACGTCCACGCCCGAGAGAGCCATGGTGGAGCCGTACTTCTTGATGAGGCCGTGACCGGCCAGGACGATGCTCATGATGTGTCTGTCCTCTCTCAGCCGGCTTCTCAGCGCTCGAACTTCCAGGTGACGGAGGAGTCCGTCGCCTTCACCACGGACACGGGGATGGAGACGCTCTTGCCGGCGTCGTCCTTGGCGGTGCAGGTCACCTTGGTCCCGGTCACGGCCTTCAGCCCGGTCGGGCAGGTCACGCCGGTGACCTTCTCCCCGACCCAGGGCAGCGGGTTGTACTTGCTCTGGGTGCGGCCCGCGACGATGTCCGGCGACAGAGCCTTGTGACCGTCCACCGTCACCACGGTGTATTCGTCGAGGGAGGTGGTCGACTCGGTCCCGGAGAGCAGATAGGTGCCGACACCGCCCAGGGCGACCACGGCCGTCGCACCGCCGATGACGCCGACGAGAAACTTACGCTGCATCACGTACTCCTGAAGTCGGAGGAATAGAGCCCCAGTTGGCCTCAGGAGAGGAACCTCTGTCGGCCGGCGGGAGGAAGTGGCTCCACCCTCGCCCGCGGGCCCGGGCGCGCGCCTCAGCCGAACGGTCAGGGTTCGGGCGGTCCGCGCGGCGGCTCCTCGGCCGTTCGGCCGAGGACGGCGGCGACGGCCTCACCTACCGTTTTCGGCATGAGATCCCCTTCCGCCCGTGGCTGCCTCCGGGGCTTCGCCGTGGGTGTCCTGCTCGCGGCTTCGGGCCTCGACCTGCTGTACGCGGCCACCTCCGGCCCCAGCCTCTTGCCGGAGGCGGTGCTTCTGGTCGTCGGGCTCGCCGCCGTGCTGTGGCCGGCCGGGCGCCGGCCGGAGTGGCTCACCCCACAGGTGCGCACCGCTGTTCCCGCCCTCCTGTCGCTGCTCTGCACGGCACTCGCGCTGCTCGCCCCCTGGGAGACCTTGTTCGGTCCGGGCGAGGCGATGATCCTGCTGTGTCTGCTGTTCATCGCCGTACGGCACTGCCCGCCGCGCCGGGTGCTGGCCTGCGCCGTACTGGACGGCGTCACGCTCCTCGTCATGCCGATGCGCTACTTCGACCCTGGGCAGGATGAGGTGCTGGGGTTCGCGGTGGTGGGGCTGTTCCTGATCGGCATGGTCGCCGGACTCGCGGGCTACCTGCGCACGCTGGACTACCGCAGGACGGTGGCGGTCACCGAGACCCGCCGGGGCGAGCGTTTCGCCATCGCCGCCGATCTGCACGACTTCGTCGCCCACCACGTCACCGGCATCCTGGTGCAGACCCAGATGGCCCGCATGATGGCGGCCACCCGGCCCGACGAGCTCGACCCCGTCCTCGCGGGCATCGAACGCGCGGCCACGGAGGCCCTGGCCTCGATGCGCCGCACCGTCGGCGTACTCCGCGACACCGGGCCCGAGGCGGCCGACCACCGCCCGGTGGGCGACCTGGCAGGCCTCACCGAACTGACCGAACGCTTCGCCGCCCCCGGCCAGCAGGTCACCCTGCACCGCGATCCCGCACTCCCCGACGATCTCCCGCACGAGGTGCAGGCGGCGGCCTTCCGGGTCGTCCAGGAGGCCCTGACCAACGTACGTCGGCACGCGTCCGACGCCACCGAGATCACCGTGAGCGTGCGCCACGACCACGACCACGACCGGCTGGAGGTCAGGGTGACGGACGACGGACGGGGCGGCACCCAGCTCCCGGCCGCCGCACACGGCGGCGGCTTCGGCCTGGTCGGCCTGACGGAACGGGTCACCGCGCTGGGGGGCGAGCTGCACGCGGGGCCGCGGGGCGGCGGGTACGGGTGGGAGGTGCGGGGGGTGTTTCCGGCGGCTGCGGTGCACAAGTCCTGGCGGCTGCAGAAGTCGTGAGGGGTGCGCAAGTCGTTTGGGGTGCGGAGTCCCGATAGTCCCGGAAGCCCTGATGGTCTCTGAAGCCCTGAGGTTCGTGTGCTGTTGGCCACGTACGCGCGGCCCTCTCCTCGTCATGCACGACAGCTATCGTGTCGAAGCAAATCGAACGTGATGTACGTGAGCAAAGTTGGCGGAGGCGGGGCGGTGTCGGACGAGGGACGGCTCGTTGCCGGGCGATACCGGCTGGTCGAACGGATCGGCCGGGGCGGCATGGGCACGGTGTGGCGCGCCGAGGACGAGGTCCTGGGCCGCCAGATCGCGCTCAAGCGACTGCACTCGCACCACCACCTGTCCGGCGAGGAACTCGCCACGCTGTACGAGCGCATGCGGCGCGAGGCGCGCAGCGCGGCCCGTATCGCCCATCCCAACGTGGTCGTCGTGCACGACGTCGTCGACGACGAGGGACTGCCCTGCGTCGCCATGGAGTACGTACCCTCGGTCACACTCGGCGACCTGCTCAAGAGTGAGCAGACCCTCCCGCCCGCGGAGGCGGCCCGGATCGGCCTCGGCATGATCGCCGCCCTGCGCGCCGCCCACGCCGCCGGAGTGCTCCACCGCGACGTCAAGCCCGGCAACGTACTGCTCGCCTCCGACGGCCGCGTGGTCCTCACCGACTTCGGCATCGCGATGACGGACGGCACCTCGACGCTGACGAAGACCGGCGAGTTGGTCGGTTCGATCGACTACATGGCGCCCGAGCGGATGCGGGGCCTCACCCCCGGCCCGGCCTCGGACCTGTGGGCGCTGGGCGCCACGCTCCACCAGGCGGTGGAGGGACGGCCGCCGTTCCGCAAGGACACGGCGATGGAGACGGCGTACGCCATCGCCACCGACCCCCTGGGGCCGATGGACCAGGCCGGTCCGCTGGAGCCGCTCATCGAGGCGTTGCTGGTGAAGGACCCGAACGAGCGGCCTTCGGCGGAGCAGACGGAGCGGGCGCTGCGGACGGTACGGGCGGGGGAGCCGACGGAGGTGCTTCGGTCGGCGGCGTTCGCGGGAACGGGTTCGGGGACGCGGACGGGTTCGGGCACGGGCTCGGGCTCGGTGACTGGTTCGGGGACGGGCTCTGGTTCGGGGACGGGCTCGGCAGCCGGTCGGAGCCGGGGGCCGGACGTGCCGGACGCGTCAGAGATGCCGGGCGCGCCGGACGCTCCGGGCGTACCCACCAGGACGGACACCGGCGGGAACGGTCGGGGCCGGGAACGCAGCCGGGCCGGTGGCCGGGGCCGCAAGCGCCGCGCCCTGCTCTGGAGCACCGTGGCCGCGACGGTGGCGGGCGCGGCCGTCGCAGGCGTGCTCTATGCGACGGCGTACGACGGCGGGGCGACGGACGACGGCGCCGCGCGGAACACCGGTCCGACCGCCGCACCGCCGTACAAGCCTCCGCCCGTGCCCGAGGGATACCACATGGTCCGCGACAAGCAGCACGGCGTCGCCTTCCCCGTACCGGACGGCTGGAAGCTCGACAGGAAGACCCCCGAAGGGGTCACCTACACCGACCCGACCGAGCTGGTCGAAATCACGATCGGCGTCGTGGATCCCGCCGGTTCGCACCCCGTCGAGCACTTCAAGACCATCGAGGCCAACACCAAGGTCAACTACCCGAACTCGTACCGCAAACTGCGCATGCAGAAGACCACGTTCCGTGGACAGCCCGCAGCGGTATGGGAGTTCACGTTCCAGGGCCGCGCCCGGGCGTTCCGCGCCATCGACCTCGGCTACGGCCGCGAAGGCGCCAAGGAGTACGACATCTACCTCTCGGCCCC
Source organism: Streptomyces flaveus (assembly GCF_014647675.1). Lineage (GTDB taxonomy): Bacteria > Actinomycetota > Actinomycetes > Streptomycetales > Streptomycetaceae > Streptomyces > Streptomyces flaveus. The sequence continues at coordinate 86,867 of NZ_BMPQ01000005.1, forward strand.
GGACCTCCAGTGGGCCACCTTCCGCCCCGTCTTCGACAAGGTCAGGAACGGCTTCACCACGACGAGCTGAGGCGAACACGTACAGCCGCAGCACCAGAAACCGCCCGATTCCGGCGAGCCCGGCAGCGCTGAGATACACGGCCTGCTCGGTCAGCGTCCCGGGCGACGACTGCACCGTGTGGAGGCCGAACATCGCGGCGCAGGTCACCAGATAGGCGGCTGTGGCCGATCCCGCGGACTGCCAGTGCTCGCGCCATCCGGCCCTGGACGGCACTGATCGCGCTCCGCTTCGCCCGCCTGCGCAGAGCCCTCCTCTACGCCGCCGGACGCACCCGCCCGGAGCGGCTCGAGGCCCTGCACCAGGCGGTCATGGACACCATGGGTCGCATGGACGCCGCCAGCCACGAGAGCGCCTGGAACGCGGGCTTGGGGAACATCGGTACAGCGGTTGGCGCCGAGAATGATCATGGGCTTGGCCAGCAGCTTGGCGCCGGAGGGGAGGAGGACCCTCTCGGCCGATTCTGCTAGGACTTGTCCTGGCGATCATGTGACCGCCCCGTGTCCGGGTCGTTGTTGTGGGCATGGGGCGGGGTGATCTGACGGATGCCGAGTGGGAACGGCTGCGGCCTTTCCTGCCGGTCAGCAATGGACGTTGTGGCCGGTGGCGGGATCACCGGCAGGTGATCGACGGGATCCTGCACCGGGTGCGGACCGGGGTGCAGTAGCGGGATCTGCCCGAGCGGTTCGGCCCCTGGAAGACCGTCTATGAGCGCCACCGGATGTGGTCGGCCGACGGCACTTGGACGCGTCTGCTGCAGTTGGTCCAGGCCGCGGCCGACGCTGCAGCCGAGATCGACTGGGACATCTCGGTGGACTCCACCGTCGTACGGGCCCATCAGCACGCGGCCGGAGCCCGCACCGAACCGCCGCCGGTGTCCGCGCCAAAGGGGGCCGAAGCAGTAGTAGGACTCCGTCAGGTTGCTGTGACGTGCGGGAACGCAGACCCCGCGACTGTCGGCCCGGCGAACCGCCGGGTGGGCTCGCGCAGGTCGACGCTGTGGCCCTTGCCGCCGGTCGGCGAGACCGGCGGCAAGGTCCGCGAACAACCCTGACCGGGAGCGGTACCTTCAGCTGCTCGCAGTGATCAACGGCTGGTCGCCCCCGGAAAACCTGGCACCGGTACTCGACTGGTTCATCCAGGCCTTGCGTGCCCGGATATCGGGGTAGCGGCCCGGTCGCGACGCGGCGTGGCCGGACCGGTTCACGTCACGCTGCCTTCGCCTGGACGGCGGGTTCTGGGCTGGGCCGCGCCCTGGCGGCAACTTCCGAGTGGCGGCGCGGCCGCCGGTACCGCGGGAGGCGATGCCGCGCGGCTTGACGTCGACCGGCCCGCCGCAGCCGCCGGACTCCTCCCGATATCACGCTGTACGGCAGCCAGGACGGTGTCGGCATCCTGCTCAGCCACCAGGAGGCACAGGCCACAGACGGGTCGG
>NZ_BMPQ01000005.1:88375-117311 GCF_014647675.1 Streptomyces flaveus
CCCGAGTGAGGCAGGGGGCCGAGCCGTCTCCGCCGTCAGGCGAGCGGCGGAAGCTGTTCGCCCTGGACGGCCTCGAGGTCGATCCCGACGCGGAGCGTGGTGCCGATGGCGGCCATGCCGGCCTGGACGACCTGGACGACCTGGTTGTAGTTCATCGCGAAGTCCTCACGCGGCAGTTCCACGGTGGCCCGGAACGCGGCCCGTGGGCCGCCCCACGGGTCGGGACCGGTGCCGAGGCAGGCCAGGTCCAGGTCAACGACCCGGGCCTTGTTTGTTTCCTGACCGCCGACGCCGGCGCGGAGGCCGACGGCCCGGCGCGCACGCCACGGGTGGGTGGCGTTGCTGCCGGGCCGTCAGTCACTCACGCGGTCTCACTTCCCGTGCAAAGCCCTGCGGCGACGTCCGCGAAGCACCAGCACGCCGCCGGCAGCGATGACCAGCAGGCCACCGAGGGCGCTGTACGTGACAGCGTTGCTCACCCCGGTGGAAGCCAGGTCGCCGGACGTGCTGCTCGGGCTCGGCTGGCCGACGGGTGCGCCGATCTCCCCCTGCGCACGGGTGCCGGTAGTGCCGGGGGCGGAGACAACCGGCGTGGCGGCGGTCGGCGTGGGGGCGGGCGTCGGCTTGTCAGCGCCGGCTGTCCCCGACGCGGGCTTCAGCTGAAGAGTCGTGATCGAGTACGGCGGCAGCTTCTGTGCGCCCGCCGTGCCCCGCTTCGCCGTCGTCAGGGCGGTGTCTCCCTTGGCATACGAAACGGTCGTGACCGCCCCTGCGGCCGGGGTGAATCCGGCGTACGAGAGCGACACCTGCGCCGCGTCCTTCGGGCTCTTGTTGATCAGCATGACGTTCAGACCGCCCTTGCTGCTCCGCACCGCGTGCACGGCAACCGACGAGTTGCGCGAGGACGACTTGACCATGGTGTCGCCAGGCTGCGCCAGTGCGGTCAGCGAGCGGATGCCCCAGTAGGTGGGGAAGGGCGTGTCGCGCCGCGGTTCGCACTTCCCCCCGGCGCAGGTTCCGGCGGAGAGAATGCCCCCGTCCTGGTAGTCGGTCTGGCCGTTGACGGTGGTGGGTGCTTCGCCCGAGCCGTTGTGCAGGTTCCACCAGTCCACGTGGGTGGCGCCTTGCTCGAACCAGGTCATGTAGGTGTCCGGCGCAAACAGGGCTGCGGCCTGGCTGGTCAAGACGGGCGAGAAGACGGTGTCGGTCTCGGTGACCGCGATCTCCACCGAAGCGGCGCGCGAGCCCGCGTACTTGGCGATCAGCGAGCGCAGCGAGGACCTGACACCGGCGATCCGGGAGGGGGTTTTCAGCAGGTCGGCCGTGGTTTTGCCGCCCGGATACCAGTGGACGATGACGAAGTCGATCGAGCGTCCCGCGATGGAGAGCACCGTGTTGTTCCAGTCGGCGGTGTCACCGGGAGCCTTCTCCGCATCCGGCCAGTAGCCGGGGGTGGTGAGCACCGCTCCGATCTTCACCTTCGGGTCCACGGCCTTCATCGCCTTCGAGTAGGCGACCAGGTTCTTTCCGTACTCCTTCGGGCTCTTGTCGGCGTGGTTGTCGGTTTCCCAGCCCTTGCCGTTGCCGTAGTGCCCGTTGCCGTAGACCTCGTTGCCGATCTCCCAGTACTTCACGCCGTAACCTTTGTCGACGTTGGCGTACTTGACCCAGTCGGCGGCCTCCTGGGGGGTGCCGGAACCGTAGTTCGCGGTCAGGATCGGCTGGGCGCCGACCTTCTTCGCGGTGGCCATGAAGCTGTCGAAGTCGGTGTTGGGTACGATCCAGCCGCCGTTGCCCATGGTGTGGGTCTTCCAGTGGAAGTCGTCCGCGCCGGAGCCGCCGGGATAGCGAAGCTGCCGAACTCCCGCGGCCTTCATCAGCGATGTCACCTTGGCGGTCCCCATGTGCTCGTCGCCGACGCCTGTGTTGAGGCCGACGCCACTGCTGGGCACCGTGCCCAAGGAGGTACCGGCATCCACACTGATGCCGACGGTCGCCGCGGCGCCCGCGCTGGGCGCCAGGGCGCCGACGCCGACCGAGGCGGCGAGCACCGCCACCGCCCCCGCGACAAAGCGCCGGCGCATCCGGCTGCGGCGGGGCGTGCGACCCCAAGGCATCGGCTGCTCGGCGGATCTCGGGTCGTCTGGTGACACGTTGGGCTCCGATCGGGTGGTGACACAGAGGGCGTAGCGCCGCTGACCACGGCTCGCCCTCGTCGGTACACCCCTAAGTGGCCACTCAGAGCAGAAAGGTTGCCATCTCAATCATTTTTCTCCGAGACGCGGTCGCACCGTCTCACCGGACCCCGTGACCCGGTGCCCCGGTGACACGCCCGGGCTCCCTTTCCACCTCGACGGCGCGAACCCTCACATGCTTCCGGCCGCACACCGCCCCGCGGTGGCCGAGCGGCTGAAGCCGCACAGGAAGCACAGGAAAAGACAGACGGCGGCCGCCGCCACCGCGTGTGCGACATCCCGTCGGTTCCCGTGGTTCTTGCCGGAACCCTGAGCCCCTGGCCTGGAGCTTCTCTCTCGTTCGCGTGATCAGCCGGCCAGTGACGTGACTTCGGGATTCCTGAAGCTTTCTCGTCCGATCTGATCATTCTGCAGTCTGGTCGAAGGCGAGGAGGCACATGCTGTCGGCGCTGGCGGTGGCGACAAAACTCGGCAGAGCTCCGGAGAACTCACGGGATGTCGCGCTACGCAGGCCGAATACGCGCTCACTTCAAGGACGACGAGGCCACCGACTCCCTGGCGATGCTCCTCGCCGCACTCTCATGGACGGGGTGCCCACAGAATTCAAGACCCTCCAGCCCGACGCATAGGGCTTGCTCCTGTGAGAATGCAGCGAGTCCGAACCGCGGCCCCTGTCACCCCGCTCCGGGCGCGGTGTACGCCCTCGTTTGAGGGCTCTGCCACCACTCGAGTATCGCCGGGTGACGACATGCCCTGCTCCGAAGCGTGCCGGGGCAGGGCATGTTCCCAGATGGGCGGGCCGGATCAGCTGTCTGCCAGATTGCATGCCCTGGTGGCGTGGTTACCACGGACGCCGGTGTCTACGAGCAGTTGGACGCACGTCAAATAATCGCTGGGGCCCCCGACACCCTGGCCGATGTTGCATGCCCGCCTGACCCACGTCCCGACCACATAGCCCCGATTAGCCAGATACTGCCGACAGTCCTGTGCATTGGCCTGCGCCGGAGCGGCCATTGCCACCATCCCGGCAACGATCGCGGTTGCCGCGAGGCACGATGCGGAGGCTCCTGCAAGCAGCCTTCGAACAGAGGTCATGAATACAGTGCCTTTCATGTCCGAACAATGTCTGTCGTCTCAGTAGTCCGGTCGCCTGCCGACGGCACCCGGTGATCTTGTAAAACGATGGCGGCAGAGCCTTGTCGACTTTGGACGCCATCTATTTACGAATCAGTTCTCGTGGCGGCGAGAGTTGTCCGTAATTCTACCCATGGGTGGATGAACTCGTAGAGCGCCAATGGAAGTTGACTCTCCGACAGATGATTACGCGCCCGGCTTGCCGCCCAGTGCCGGGGCCGCAAGCGCCGCGCCCTGCTCTGGAGCACCATGGCCGCGACGGTGGCGGGCGCGGCCGTCGCAGGCGCCCTCTACGCGACGGCGTACGACGACGGGGCGACGGACGACGGCGCCGCGCGGAACCCCGGTCCGACCGCCACGCCGCCGTACAAGCCTCCGCCCGTGCCCGAGGGATACCACCTGGTCCGCGACAAGCAGCACGGCGTCGCCTTCCCCGTACCGGACGGCTGGAAGCTCGACAGGAAGACCCCCGAAGGGGTCAGCCACATCGGTCCGACCCAGTTGGCCGAGATCACTCAATGGGCCACCTACCGCCCCGTCTTCGACAAGGTCCGGAACAACTTCACCACAACGGGCTGAGGCGAAGACATACAGCCGCAGCACCAGAAACCGCCCGATTCCGGCGAGCCCGGCAGCGCTGAGATACACGGCCTGCTCGGTCAGCGTCCCGGGCGACGACTGCACCGTGTGGAGGCCGAACATCGCGGCACAGGTCACCAGATAGGCGGCCGTGGCCGATCCCGCGGACTGCCAGTGCTGACGCCATCCGGCCCGCCGCCCGGCCCCGAAGGTGAAGCGGGCGTGCAGCTCCGTGCACAGGAGGGTGGAGCCGACGGTGACCAGGGCGTTCGCCACCATCCAGGGCATCAGCTCGGCCAGCAGGCCCACGACGCCACTGGAGAGGACCCCGACCCCGCCACCGCACAGGACGAACCGGGCGAAGGAAGCGAGGGGACCGGGAGGCTGGGGAGAAGCGGGAGGACCGGAGGCGGCCGAAGTCCGGCGTATATCGGCCGCGTTCATCACGGTTTCCTTCCGGCAGGTGGGAGCGGTGAACCTCTGGGATCCACCGGCTCCAACCCTGTCGCCACCAGCCCACAAGCACGATGACGCCCACTCCCGAACCGAAGGTAGGGCTGGCCCCACCATGGGGGCGGGGGGCTACAGGTCCAACTTGCCGCCGAGCGCCTCGACATAGCCGCCATCCCACGCGGAAGCCCCGCTCACGCCAAAGACCCGCTCACGCCAAAGACCCGCACAACCACGGAACTTGAAGCCGCCTGGTTCAATGCGAATGTTTCGGCTCGCGAATTGTGCGAGAGGTATTGACGCTGATCACCGGAACCTCAATCATCCAGTTGCTCGACACTTCGACCCTAGTTCGGCATATCGAACATTCAGGGCCGCACCACACCGGCATCCGAACAGCCTCTGACGGGACAAACCGGAGCCGCATGCTCAAGGATGACGAGGTCCTTATGCACAGACGTAGTTTCAGTCTCAGACGCCCGTCTGCGGCGCTCGCCGCCGCGGTCGCGGCCCTGGCCGCGTTGGCGGCGCTGCTCGTCGCCGGCCCGGCTCAGGCGGCCACCACCAGCGACGTGCGCGGTGTTGATTCCGGCCGCTGCCTCGATGTGGCGGGCTTCAGCCAGACCGACGGCGCGAACGTGCACATCTGGGACTGCCACGGCGGAACCAACCAGCAGTGGACGTTGACGGACAGCGACCAGCTGACCGTGTACGGCAACAAGTGCCTGGATGTCCGGGGCGGCGGCACCACGTCCGGGACCCCGGTGCAGATCTGGACGTGTACCGGCACTACGAACCAGCAGTGGCGGGTGAACGCCGACGGCACGATCGTCAGCGTGCGGTCCGGGCTGTGCCTGGACGTCTCGGGCTGGGGTAAGGCCAACGGCACGGGGGTGCAGATCTGGTCGTGCCACGGCGGCGCCAACCAGAAGTGGACCGGCCTGTCCGGGGCGAGCAACGCGTGTGCTCTTCCGTCGACCTACCGGTGGACCTCGACGGGTCCGCTGGCGGAGCCGGCGAACGGGCAGGTCGCGCTGAAGGACTTCGCCACCACCACGTACAACGGCAAGCACCTGGTCTACGCGACCACCTCCGACGGAACGAAGTGGGGCTCGACGGCGTTCAGTCCCTTCACGAACTGGTCGGACATGGGGGCGGCCACCCAGACCGCGATGAACGAGCCCGTGGCGGTGGCGCCCGAACTGTTCTACTTCGCGCCCAAGAACATCTGGGTGATGGTGGACCAGTGGGGTCAGTGGCCGTTCTACTACCGCACGTCCAGCGACCCCACCAACCCCAACGGCTGGTCCGCCCGGCAGCCGCTGTTCACCGGCAGCTTCCCCGCCGGCGAAGGTGGCGCCCCACTCGACCCGACCATGATCGCCGACGACCAGAACATGTACCTGTTCTTCGCCGGTGACAACGGCAAGATCTACCGGGCGAGCATGCCGATCGGGAACTTCCCGGGCAACTTCGGCTCCTCGTACACGACGATCATGAGCGACACCGAGGACAACCTGTTCGAGGCGCCGGAGGTCTACAAGGTCCAGGGCCAGAACCAGTACCTCATGATCGTTGAGGCGAAGGGTACGAACCGCTACTTCCGCTCGTTCACCGCCTCCAGCCTGAACGGTCCGTGGACCGTCCAGGCCGGCAGCGAGAGCAGCCCCTTCGCGGGCCAGGCCAACAGCGGTTCCACCTGGGCCCAGGGCGTCAGCCACGGTGACCTGGTCCGCAACAACCCCGACCAGACCATGACCATCGATCCCTGCAACCTGCAGTTCCTCTACCAGGGCCTCAAAGACTTCCCGGCGAACACCCCCTACCCGGCCCTGCCGTACCGGCCGGGCCTGCTCACCCTGCAGCGCTGACCCGCCTGATCCACGGTGATCGCGATGGGGTGCGGTCCGCCGACGCGTGGACGAGCTGTCTACGGCGTGGGCGACTCCACCTGCTGACCGATACTCACCGCCTTGAGGAACCCCAGTCGCGCGTCGGCTGGGGTTCCTCTCTGTTGACGGCGAGGTCCATAACGACGTCGAGCAGGACGCGGTCGCCGGAGGGCTGCGCGTCCGGTGCTCACTCGGCGAGCGCGGCCAGATCACCGAGGAGCGAGTCGGCCACCATCTCCTCCAGTACGGACGTGCCGTGTTCCGTCATCGCGGGTGTCAGTGCCGGGTCCCACGGGGCCTCGGTCAGCCGTCCCGGAGGTGGTCCGTGCGGGGCGCGGGCGAGGGCTGTGCGGTAGTCCTCGGTGGTCATGCGCCAGGGGGTGGCGGGGGTTTTGTCCAGGATGTACGCGGCGATGCGTACGCCCTCGCCGTCGAAGTCACCGTGGTAGCGCAGGGCGGCTCCGTGGTCGGCGAGCAGCCGGAGGAGATGGATCACCGCGCTGTTGGGCCAGCCCGAGGTGCAGACCAGGGGCGGGCAGCGCGGGCCGAAGCGGCGCAGGGCGAGGGCGAGGACGCTCGGGTTCTCCGTGATGTGCACGGGTACGGTGGCCGGAAATCCGAAGTCCCCTGCGGCGGAACGGAGTTGGGCCAGGGTGAGGGACGCCGCGTGTCCGGAGTCCGCGCAGAGGCCCGTGATACGGCTGAGCAGGCCGTCCCCGAGAGGGCGGAGCCCGGCGGCGAGGATGGTGGCGGAGAGTTCGTCGTCGGCGATGCCTGCTCGGGCCCAGAGCGTACGTCGCTGCTGGGCGCTGTCCGGTGCGTCGATGCCGTAGATCGTCGACAGGGCCCGTAGGACGAGGGTGGAAAGGCGGGTGCCGTCGTCGAGTGCGTGGGAGTCGCCGTGCAGCAGGCGTGCCGCGAAGACCGGTAGCGGTTCTCCTTCGGCGGGCAGGGCGGCCAGTACCGCCAGTGCCGAAGCGAGCAGGTCACGGGTGCGGGTGACCGAGCTGTCGACGAGGCCGCCGTTGCGGCAGTACGCGGCCCAGTCGGCGAGCTGCGGCTGCGAGCGCACCGTTTCGTGCGCCGACAGCCAGGCCCACAGCGCCGCCCGTTCGTCCTGCGCGCGCTGTCGCTCGGCGGCACGGTCGTCGAGCGGGCCGACGAGGTCGGCGACGACCTCGCGTACCGTACGGCCGTCGATCTCGGCGACGGCCTCTTCGAGGCGGGTGAGCGTCACGAAGGGCCGGGCGTCCGGCAGCCGGTCGAGGCCCAGCAGGTCGGCCAGCGCCGCACGCTGGTCGTCGTCCAGCGGGCCGATGCGCACCCGACTGACGGGCCGCCCGGAGGACAGCCGGTCATGGACGGCCAGCCAGAGGGGACGCAGTTCGGGGCGCCGCAGCGCACTGTTCCTCGTCCCGCTCACCCGGAGGCTCCCTCCTCGTGCCACCCGGTGGCTCCCGTCTCGGCCGGCTCCACACCCGCCCCGTTCCACACGAACCGCGCGCTGGTCACCGCGTCGTCCCCGTCCGCCCCCGTGATCAGCTGGTGGATCGCGATGCCGGGCAACTCCCGGTAGGTGCCCCACTCGTGGTCGGACGTCAGCATGAGGTCGAGGTCGAGCGCGCTGAGCAGGGCGAAGACCTGGCCGCGGTTGACGGTGTCGACGCCGACGAAGACCTCGTCGAGGAGGATCGGCCGGGGCGCGTCGGGCACGGCCTCGTAGTGGGCCGCGACGGCGGCGAACAACGGCAGATGCAGGGCGATCGCCTTCTCCCCGCCGGACAGCGCTCCGTGCAGCTTCTTGGTCAGCGGCTGCCAGCCCGCGCCGTTCGCCCGGTCGAGTCTGACCACGAACTGGTGCCAGGCCGTGTAGTCGAGCACCTCGGCGAGCTGTTCCTCCCAAGTGGCCGCCGTGTTCCGGGCCTTGGCCTCCTCGATACGCCCGCGGAAGAAGGCGTGCAGCGCTTCCCGGTCGGCCTCCGTGACCCGACCGGGGTCCTTGAGCAGCAGCTCGCGGGCGGTACGGGTGCCGGCCGGGAGGTCCGGGTGGATCTGCCACACCAGCTGGACGGCGACGTTCGACGCGGTACGGACCCGCTCCAGGTGGCCGTTCATCCGGTCGACCAGCTCGCCCGCCTGGCGGATCCGGGCGGCGAGGTGGCGCCGGGTGTCTCCGGTGAGCGTCTGGTCGAACAGGCGCCGTTCGGCGGCGGTGATGTCGTCGCGGCCGCTGTCGCGCTCGGCCGTGAGGGTGTGGAGCAGTTCCGTCGCCCCGATGCGTACGCCGTCCATCGTGGCCGTGAAGACCTGTACGTCGTCGTCGGCCTCCAGGTCCAGGTCGGCGCGGCGGCCGAGGAACTGCCGGGCCTCGTGCACCGCTTCGGACAACCGGTTGACGGCGTCGCCGAGGTTGCGGGCCTCGTGCGGGATGTTCGCCCACTTCGCCGCCACCGCACGGGCCGCCTCCAGGGTGGCGCGTGTGCCGTCCTCCCCGCTGAGTTCGAGGTCGATCCCCGCGTCCTCGGGCAGGCCGAGCAGGCACAGGCGCCGGAATCTCCGCCCCGCCGCATCCCTGGCGGCGATGGCCTGGTCGCGCTTCTCCGCGTCCTGCGCCATCGTCGCGGTCAGCGTGCCGATACGCCGCTCCAGCTCCAGGAGCTGACGGCCCTTGACCTTGAACTCCTCCCGACTGAGGCGCAGTTGGCCCTTCATCTCGCTGATCCGGGCGGCCACCTGGCGGAAGTCCTCGCCGACAGTGCTCTCCACCGCCTCCAACGTCGCCCTGAGCCCTGCCGCCTCGGACGCGGCGGTCTCGGCTTCGTGTGAATGCTCCCGCGCGGCCTCGGCCGAGCGGTCGGCCCGGTCGCGGGCGGACGCGGCCCGCCCGACGGCGGACGCCCAGTGCAGCTGGGCATCCGCCCAGGCGTCGGCCAGATCGCGGAACGCGTCCACGGCGGACGACAGATTCCCCAGCAGCCCGCTGTCCGTGGGCAGCCCGTTCTCCGAGGACAGCCGGTGGAGGGCACGCAGGGCCTGCTGCGCTGCCGCCTCCCGTTCCTCGAGGAGCCCGGCAGCGGTGCGTACGGCGTCGTCGCGGACGCCGATCCCTTCCTCCGCCCGGTCCCAGTCCCGCCGCCGCTCGTCGAGGTTCCGGTAGCGGGGGCGGGCCGTGAGGTCGGCGTCCAACCGCCTGCGGCGCTCGCGCAGTTCGCGCACCGACGCATCCAGCGTGGCGATCGTGCCGTTCACCTCGCCGAGCCGCTCGGTGAGCTCGGTGATCCGCCGCCGTCTGGCGCGCTCCCGCGCGAGGGAGCCGATGTGAGCGGGCTCCTTCTTGCTCCACGTACCGGTCGCGGAGGCCAGCCGCCAGCCGCCGTCGGCACCGACCGCGGCCATGTGCCGCTCGGGCAGCCGCGGTCCGTACGCGATACCGCCGAGCAGCCGGGCGATCGCGTCGACGGGCACCGGGACGCCGGCTTCGGGACGCAGTACGTCCAGCAGGGAAGGGCCCGGAGCGGGCACCGCCCAGGCGGCCTCGGCCAGCGTGTCGTGCCCGGGCAGCTCGATCCCGTCGTACGGACTCACCCACGCGTCCAGCAGCCCGGACGCCTCCAACGCCGCCTCCACACCTGCCTGGACGGCGGGCGGCACGTCCTCGTGGAAGGCCACCAGGCGCCAGAGCGGGGCGCCGATCATCGTCGAACGGTCCGTGGTGCGGGTGGGCGGCACGGCCGGGGGCAGGTCGGCCTCGCGGCGGAGCGTGTCGAGGGTGTCGGTGAGCGCGGTCCGCTCGGCCAGCGCGGCCTCGCGGGTGGCCTCCGTACGCGTCTCCCGTTCGACGATGTCCCGCTCCACGCCGCGTACGGCGGACTCGACGAGGGACATGACGTCGCTCTCGACCGCCGTCCGCGAGACCAGCTCCTCGACGTCGTCGATCCGCAGCTCCACACAGCCCGTGGCCCATTCGCGCAGGCCCTCCGCCTGCCGGGTCAGGGCTTCCTCGTACGCACGGGCCGCCTCGTCCCGGCGTACGACCGCCGCCGCGAGCGCGCGACGGGCGTCGTCCAGCGTCGTCTCGGCGGCCGTGCGGTCGCTCACCGCCCGTTCGTGACGGTCTATGGCGGCCGAGACCTCGGTGATCTGGTCCCGCCGGGCCCTGACCGCACCACGCAGCAGCCGACGGGGCCGCCGGATCCGGTCCTCGGCCGCGGAGCCCGTAGCACCTGCGGAGTCGGCGATCGGTGCGCCGAACATCGTCGCGGCTTCCAGGTGCACGGATTCCAGACCGGCCGTACGTGCCGCCTGCCGGGCGTCCTCGGACGCGTCTTGTACGTGGTCCTCGGCCGCCTCGGCTCGCTGCTCGGCCTCGGCGGCGAGTTCCCGGTCGTCGTCCGCCTGGCGCTGCTTGGTCTCGGCGGTGGTGCGCAGCCGTCGGGCCTTCGCCTCGGCGTCCTCGGTACCGCGGCGGAGCCGGCTCAGCTCCTCGCCCTGCTGGTAGGCCTCGCTGTTCACCAGGCCCTCGATGCCCGCCTCCAGCTCCTGCCCGCGCCGCTCGCACTCGTCCTGCTCCCGCGCCGTCGACTCCTGGTCGCGCAGGGCCTGTTCGTGCTGCTCCGTGCTCTCCTTCGCGACCCGGGTGAGCTTGTCCATCTCGGTCGTGGCCGAGACCAGGGTCGCGGCACCTGCGCGCAGGACCCGCTGGGCATAGCCGCGCTGGCGGTGCGCGATGGTGCCCGCCGCGGTGACCTCCTCGTCCAACTGCTTCAGCTGTTCACGCTGGCGGTCAAGGCGCTCGAAGCCCTCGGCCAGTTCGCTGATCTCGCCCTCCCCGAGCGGCGGCAGGGCACGGGAGAGCAGGGAGGAGAGCAGGGACGGGTCGAGGCGTTCGGAGAGCTTGGGCTGGCGCAGTTGCAGCAGGGCGGTGATCAGGGCCTCGTACCGCTGCTCGCCCATGCCCGCGAAGAGCGCCCGGCGGACCGTGGTGCGGTAGCTGTCGGCCGAGGCGTGGATCTCCCCGTGCCCTTGCAGGGCGTCCGCGAGTGCGGCCCTCGTCAGCGGCTGACCGGAATCGTTGGCCAGGCGCAGTCCGCCGGGCCGGGCGATGCGCCGGGTGGTCGTGAAGTAGTCGGCCTGTGCACCGCTGGTGTGGACGCTGGCCTGGAGGCGGGCTCCACAGGTGAACCAGTCGGTACCCCCGTCGCCGCCCTCCTCGGCAGGGCGGCCGAACTCCATCCACACGTACCCCACCCGCGTCTTGCCGGACGCCCCCTCGCCCATGAGGTTCCAGTGCATGGTGCGTTCCGAACCGCCGAAGGTGGACAGGCGGTTGGGCCGCAGGTTCGCGTCGAAGAGGAAGGGCAGCAGCAGCTCCAGGGCCTTGGACTTGCCCGTGCCGTTCTGGCCGCGCAGCAGCAGGCGTCCCTGGTGGAAGGTGAACGTCTCGTCGTAGTAGCGCCAGACGTTGAGGATGCCGGCGCGGTACGGCTGCCAGCGGGACCGGGATCGGGGAGCGCGCTCCCCGATTTCCCCGGCCTCTTGGGCCGAGGCGCCCGCCGCACCGCGCACCGGAAGATCAGTGACGCTCAACTCGAGCCTCCCTCGGCCTCGACATCGACAGAACTGTCCTCCGCCGTCGTCGTGGCCCCCACGACCCGGTACCGCGAAGCCGCCGGACGCACGACCGTACGCTCGCCGACGCGCTGCGCCAGACCGAAGTCGCACAGGACCCGCACCGCGTCGTCGGCCAGCCGCCCGGCCCCGTCCGCCGACTGGTACGCCTTCGCCCACCGCGGAAACCGACGCAGCAACTCCGAGCCGATCGCGACGAGTTGCTCGGGTGTCGCCCCGCCGGGCACGTCATGGATCCGCTCAAGGAGCAGCAACGCGGCGACCCTGGCGGTGGACGAGTCGTCGGGGAACCTGGCGTCGGTGGCGACGGCGTCCGGGTCGATGAGCAGGAAGCCCTCCACCCGTTCCTCCAGCACGAACCCCGCCTGCTCGACCGAGCGGCGCAGGATCTGCCGGCCCGTCGGGGAGGCCACGTAGGCCAGCTCGTCCTCGGTGAGGTCCTCGCGGTAGAGGACGGGGTCGTCGAAGAGGCGGCGCAGTACGGAGTGCCGCAGCCACAGGTTCCGCTGCGTCTCGGAGGCGACGGCCTGCTCGCCCCCGGACGCCGCCCCGCCGTAACGCCGCTCCCGCGTCATCCCTGTCATCAACTCATCGAAACGCAGCGGCACTTCGTCCGGTGGTACGGACAGCCGCGAGGCCCCGATGGGCGCCGCGGGCAGCCTCATCAGCAGCGTGGCGTCCACGCGGTACAGCACCTTCGCGTCGGCCGAGTCGACGAAGGTGTCCGTCGCCCCGTCCACGGCCACCAGCGCTCCGTACGACTCCAGCAGTTTCAGTACGTCGACGAAGGCCATCCGCTCCTGCTTGCCGGACGTGTCGAAGGACGGGAGTGCCGGATCGGCGGCGGTGGCCTGGACGACGCGATCGGCGAGCAGCCCTATCGTCGTCACCGGCACGGACAGCAACTCGGCCGCCACGACGCACAGCAGCACATAGCGCCGCCGGTCGAACGGCGCCCGCCCCGAGCGCAGCCGCCGGGCCGGACGTGAGGCGTCGGCGGTGGAGCGGACCTTGACGAGTCGCGCATAACCTCGCCGTGGCTCGACCACCAGGCTCCAGCCGCAGGTGTAGTCGAACCACTTGGTCAGCGGCTCCTTGCGGCGCCGGACAATGCCGAAGGCGGCCGGGTCGGCGCGCTCGGTGATCAACGGCCGCGCCAGCAGGAGACGAATCCCCCGGGCGACCTCCTCCCGCTCCGCGACGACCAGCTGATTGGCGAGGGTGCTCATCCGGCGGCCTCCTGGCGTCCCGCAGACTCGTGGCGGCCTGCGGCCTCATGGCGTCCCGCAGCCTCCTGGGGACTGTGCCGCAGGATCGACGTCGAAGCCGGGCCTCCCCCGACCACCGCGTCACCCCCGGCCACCGTGTCGATGTGCACCAGGAAGTCCGGCCCTCTCAACACTCCCTTCGCCGTCCGCAACACAGCGATCCGTCCGTCAGCAGGCGGCGTCAAGGTGATCTCCACCCGCCCGTCCGAAGTCCCGGCCCGCCGCGCCCCCGAACGGTCCGGACGCGTCGACAACGCCCTGCCGAGCAGATCGAGCAGCCGCTCGAAGGACGCCTCGTCCAGCACACCGAAGTCGGACAGCCTGAGCGGACCGCCATCGGTCCGCAGGGTCCGCCACGCTTCCTGGAGCTCGGCCCGCTCCTGCCGAGCCCTCTCCGCCCGCGCGGCCTTGATGGCGGCGACGTCCCGCACCCGGCCCGTACGGGTGAAACGCTCCGTACGACCGCTCGTCCGCAACAGCGCCGACACCTCGACCGGCGGAGCCTCCTCCCACGTACGGGACGAGGGGACCAACTCCGGGTCGGGGTACGCGAGATGGGCGTGGCGGGCCGGGCCGAGCCCGAAGGCCACCGTCCACAGCCTGTGGAGATCGTCTTCCCCTGGGGCCGCCGCGAACCAGCGCGCCAGCTCCCGGAAGTCCTGTACGGCGCTGGAGGACCGGCGGCGCGACTCCGTGATCCGGTCGAGGACCTGAAGCAGCGAGACGATGGCCCGCCGGGCGACGTCATGCAGCTGGTCCACCCGCGGCCGGCCCCCGTCCACCGGCAGGAACCACGCCCGCAGCCCCGCCCAGCGCGCCCGCCGCCGCTCCAGCCAGGCCGCCCCCGGATCCTCCCCGGACACCGGCGGCAACTCCGCCCCGCGCAGCGCCCGCTCCTGCAGAGCGGCGACCCCGCGCTCCTCCACCCGGGCCACAGCCTCGGCGACACCATGCCCGCGCTGATCGAGATTGACCAGGAACTCCTGGAGATACGCCACCGTGGCCGCCTTCACCTCCCGGAACACACCCAGATCGGCGCCCTCGGCACGCAACAGCCGCTGAAGCTCGCCGTTGAACGCCTTGGTGTTGTCCAACAGGGCCTCGAGATGCCCCTCCAGCTCCTGGAGTGTGCTGAAGATCCGCCGATCCACCGACGCCGGCTCACCGGCCAGTCCGTACAACTCGTCGAGCCGGTCGGTGATCGCTTCCAGTACGGCCGTCTGCAGGGCGCCCGTCGAGGCCAGCACCGTCAGCGCGTGCTGGACGCCCGCGAAGGCGGCCTCGCCGCGCCGGGTCAGGGAGTACTGGAGGTTGCGCCGCTCGTACTCCTCGGCCGTGCGGTAGTTCTCCGCGTGGTTCTGGACGACGTCCAGCAGCTCCCACTGGCGCAGTTGCTTGAGCGCCTCGTGCAGATCCTCGTCGGCGATCGCGTCGAGCCAGCCCACCGTGCGCAGTCGCGTCCGTACGTCATCCAGCCCGAGCGCCGTCTCCAGGCGCTCGTTGGCCGCCCCGAACGCCCGCAGGATCGCCCCGTACAACTCCGCCCGGTCGCCCGTAGTGAACCGGAACATGTCCGGCGGCACCCTGCGCACCCGTCTCCCCCTCCTCAGCCCACGATCGGCTCCTCGGCCCACACACAACCGTAGGGCTGCCCACAACCGTAGGGCCGAGCACTGGCATCGGAGTCGGGAATGACGGACTCTGCCCTGTTCACGGCAGGACTACTCACGACTTGTTCATGGCCGGACTATTCACGGCCGGCGAGTGCCTCGGCGGGAGCCGTACGCAGGGCCCGCCGGGTGGGCACCTCGATGGTGACGAACGCGAGGCTGATGATCGTGAGCGCCGTGGCGGGCAGCAGCCAGACCGGGCCCGCGGGCCAGGGGCGGTCCAGGAAGCCGATGCCCAGAAGGGTGAGCGGGATCGCGGCCAGGACCAGGCCCGTGGTGAGGGCGGCGGCGCCGATCATCGCGGCCTCGCGGCGCATCATCGTGCGGATCTGACGCGGGGTGGTGCCGTTCAGGCGGAGGGTGGCGATCTCGCCGCGGCGTTGGGCGGTGGTGGCGACGAGCTTGTTGGCGATGCTGAGGAGGAGGTAGCCGAGGAGTACGACGATGGTCGCCAGGTTGACCCACACCTCGGGCGGAGCCTCGGTCAGGCTGCCGCCGGTTCCCGTGTCCGTGGGTTCCACCGTCAGGCCCGGCCGGGACTCGGCGAGCGCCGCGAGCTCACGCTGCGCCGTCGCCGTACCGTCCGTGCGCACGAGGATGCTCTCGTCGAGACCCGTCGTGGTGTGGCCCGTCGCGAGGTCCCGGGAGAGCGCGACCGGGCCGAAGCCGAGTCCGCGGTCGTAGACGGCGACGACCTCGGCGTTCACGCGGGTGCCTTCGCCGAGGATCAGGCCGATCCGCTCGCCCAGTCCGGCGCCACGGGAGCGGGCGACGTCGCTGCTGACCGCGATGGTGTCGCCGCTGAGCCCGGCCAGGCTGCCGAACCGTACGTCCAGGTCCAGGACGCTCCACGCGTCCGGAGTGAGGATCATCGCGGAGGAGGATTCGACCTCGTCCTCGCCGAGAAGCTTGTAGGGCCAGACCACGGTCGTGCTGCCGACGGGGGCTGCCGCCCGCACGCCGGAGGTCTCCCGTACCGCGTCGAGGGTGCCCTCGGGCAGTCCGCCGAGCGCAGGTGCGCTCAGGCGTTCCTGGGCGAGAGTGCCGGTGCGGACGTCGTCCGAGGTGGCGGTCATCACCGTCGTCTGGGCGAAGGTGTACGTCAGGACGAACACGACCGCCATGGCGAGGGTGCTGACGACTCCGGCGATGCGCAGGGCGTATCCGCGAACGTTGGACACGGCCAGCCACGTCGGTGCCGAGACACCGGGTCGCAGGCGCCGGGCCAGTGTCTCGCCGGCGTGCCGGGCCAGGGCGGGGCCCGCCATCGCGAGGCCGATCGCGCCGATGACACCGGCCATGGAGGTTGCGGCCGCGCCGAGCACGGTCCTGGCCAGCAGCGGTACGACGGAGAGGGTCGTCGCGGCGAGGATGAGCAGCAGTCCGGCACGGGTCCGGATGCGGGAGGGGTTACGGGGTTCGGTGCGCGACTCGGCGACCGCCTCCGTGGCCGGCATCCGCGACGTACGCCAGGCGGCGCCCCTCGCCGACACCTGAACGGCGAGAGCCAGCAGGAGGGCGGTGGCGAGCGCGGGCAGCGGGCTGAACGTCAGGGGCAGGGTTTCGGGGAGCACCCCGCGTTCGACGAGCTGTTGCCGGAACTGTCCGGCCAGCAGATAGCCGAGGGCCGCCCCGGGCACGAGCGCAACGGCCGCGATCACCATGGCCTGGGCGGTGGCGAGCCGGCGGATCTGCTTCGGGGTGGCGCCGACGGCCCGCATCAGGGCCAGTTCGCGGCGCTGCCCGGCGATCGACACACCCAGCGCACCGGCCATGACGAACCCGGTGATCAGCACGACGATCCCGGAGAGCGAGCCCGCGAGCAGGATGAGGAGTGAGCGCGAGGCCACGGCGTCGGGCGCCGCCAGGTCACCCCGGTCTTCGCCGGTGGCCACCACCATGTCCGTGCCGCGCAGTTGATCGCGGACGGCTGCGGCGACGGAGTCGGTGGCGCCGGTTTCGGTACGCAGCCCGATCAGGTCGACGGTCCCGGCGCGAGGTCCGCTGTCGCGTCCGGCCAGCTGCTCGGCCGTCGGATCGGCGAAGAAGACTCCGGCTCCGGGCGCGTCGACGACCCCGGAGACGCGGTACTCGGCGGCGTCCCGGCCGGCCGCGACGACCTCGACCCGATCGCCCGCCTGGACACCCGCGGCGGCGGCCATGTCGCGGTCCACGGCGACCTCACGCGAATCGCCCGGCTTCCTGCCGTCGACCGGGGCGTCCTGAAGCAGCCCGGTGGAGGACCAGCCATGCCCCGCCGTGCTGGGATCCTCGCCCGGTACGACCCGGCCGTCCGCGTCGACGAGAGCCGCGGGGAAGCTGACGTCACCGACCACGCCGGTGACTCCGGGCAACTCGCCCAGCCGGTCGGCCAATTGGGCAGGAACCGCCCCCCGCTCCGGCAACGCGATCGGCAGATCCCCGCCGGGCCGGAAGGTCTGGTCCGCCGACACCACGACGTCCACCCCGCCGAGCCGCCCGGCCGGCAGCTGCGACCGCAGCCCGGACTCGGCCAGCACTCCGGTACCGGTGACCAGCACCGCACCCCCCAGCACCGCGCACGCCACCGCCACCAACGCGGCGACCCGGCGCCGAGCCATACGCACCGCGAGATACAGCATGACCTTCACCCCTCTCCGAGTGCGACGAGACGGGCGGCCAGATCGGCGGCAGTGGGTGTGTGCAGCGTGTCCACGACCCGCCCGTCGGCCATCACCAGAGCCTGGTGCGCCTGGGCGGCGGCGGCCGGATCGTGGGTGACCATGACCACCGTCTGCCGCAGTTCGTCGACGAGGTCACGCAGCAGGTTCAGGACCTCGTGGGCGCTGCGCAGATCCAGTGCGCCGGTCGGCTCGTCGGCGAACACGACAGCGGGCCGGGCCGCCAACGCCCGTACGATCGCGGCCCGTTGCTGCTGTCCGCCGGAGAGTTCGGCGGGCCGGTGCGTCAGCCGGTCGGCAAGATCGACACGTTCGATCAGCGTCCGCAGCCACTCCTGGTCCGGGGCCCGGCCCGCGAGGCGCAGCGGAAGCGTGATGTTGTCGGCGACGCTGAGCGAGGGCACCAGGTTGTACGACTGGAACACGAAGCCGATGCGCTCGCGGCGCAGTTCGGTGCGGCGGGTCTCGTTCAGGCCCGCGATTTCGTACCCGTCGATACGGACGCTACCCACGGTCGGTGCGTCCAGACCCGCCGCACAGTGCATAAGCGTGCTCTTGCCGGACCCCGAAGGACCCATCACGGCGAGGAAGGTGCCGCGTTCGACGGTCAGGGACACGTCGTCGAGGGCGCGTACGCCTCCAGGATACGTCTTGCCGAGGTGCGCCAGCGCGATGGCGGGGGTGTGGTCAGGGGCCGCCGAGGCGGCCTCAACTCCCTTGAGGAGCTTGCTCATCGACGACCCCGCAGGCCCTGAACGACCAGTCCGGTCAGGCAGAGGGCGGTGACGGCGCCGCTGGCGAGGTGCAGAGGCGTGCTGGCGGTGTACGAGGCCACCATGTTGCCGACGACGCTGATCACCAGCACCATCCAGAGGAGGGTGCGCGCGACTCGGGACCTGGTGACGACGGGAAGCGGCTCGCCGGCGGGAAGCGGCTTGCCGATGGTCTCGGCGTTGGGGTCGACGGACGGGGTGGCGTACGTCCCGGAGGCGGTGGTGAGGCGGTAGGGGTCGGTCATTTTCGGGCTCCTGTTCCTGGTTGCTTCCTGGTTGCCGCGAAGGCTTGCGGCCTGTTCCGCTGTCGTCTCCGACGCTATGAATCACGACCCCTCGCGGCCGAGCCCGCCTGCCGCCCGGTTCGAGGTACAGCAGGCTGTACCTCTGCGGACTTCCTGGGGCCTTGAGCTGACGGCCAACTGATCCGCGTCTTAGGGTCGTTGCCCTAGGAGGAGCCCATGTCGAGCCAGCAGTACGCGTCTGACGGCGCCCCAAAGCCCCGTATCCGGGACATCGTTGTCCGGTCGGCCGGCGCCGCCCTCGTCGCGCTCGAAAAGCTCGCCGGCGGATTCGGTACGGCCGTGCTCGCGCTGGCCGTCCTGCTCCTGGTGACCGTCACCGCCGTGGCGTCGCTGGTGGGAGTGGGGCTGCTGATGGCGCCCTCCGCGCTGCGCGCCCTGCACGCCGTCGCCGAGCGCGAACGCGACCGGCTCACCCGATGGGGCCCGGAGCTGATCGGTCCCGGACCCGCGCCGACTCAGCTGCGCCCGGCCCTCGCCGACCCCACCACCCGGCGGGAGCTGGGCTGGCTGGCCACGCACGGGACGCTGGGGCTGCTGCTTGGCCTGCTCGGCGTACTGTTGCCGCTCGTCGCGGTCCGCGACACCGCGTTCCCGCTGCTGTATCCGTTCGCACCCGAGAACGCGAACAGCACGTCCATCGGGATCGGGGTCGCGCACACCTGGCTGGACGCCCTCGCCGTGGTCCCGCTGGGCCTGGCCTGGATCGCCATCATCGTGGGGCTCGGGCCGGGCATGGCACGGCTGCAGGCGCGGCCGGGACGTCGGCTGCTGTCGGCAGGACCCGACGCGGACCTGTCGCTGCGGGTCGCTGAGCTGACCGCCACCCGGGCCGCCGCCCTCGACGCCCACGCGACCGAACTGCGCCGTATCGAGCGCTCGTTGCACGACGGCACCCAGAACCGGATCGTCAACGTCACCGTCCTGCTCGGCGCCGCCCGCCGCATGGTGGCCCGCGACCCGGCGGGCGCCGACGAACTCCTCGAACGCGCCCAGAGCGCCGCCGAGGGCGCGCTGGCCGAACTGCGCTCGGTCTCCCGGAGCATCCTGCCGCCGGTCCTGGACGACCGCGGACTCGAAGGCGCGCTGGCCGGGCTGGCCGCGGACTGCCCGGTGCCCTGCCGCGTCGACGTCGAGACGCCCGCGAGATGCGCGGCCTCCGTCGAGGCGACCGCCTACTTCATCGTGGCCGAAGCCCTGACCAACATCGCCAAGCACAGCCACGCCCAGCACGCCACCGTCACCGTCCGCAGCCACGACGGCCGACTGCACCTGCAGATCAAGGACGACGGCCGGGGCGGCGCGGACGAAACCGGCGGCTCGGGCCTGACCGGTATGCGCCGCCGTATAGCGGCCCACGACGGCAACCTCACCCTCACCAGCCCGCCCGGCGGGCCCACAACCCTCGAGGTGGACCTCCCATGCGGATCGTGATCGCCGAAGACGACCCACTGCTGCGCGAAGGGCTCGCCCTGCTGCTGCGGGCGGAGTCGCTCGACGTGGTGGGCACCGCCGGTACGGCCGACGGGATCCTCGACGCCATCGACGTACACAAGCCCGATGTCGCCATCCTCGACGTACGGATGCCACCGACCCATACGGACGAGGGCATCGTCGCGGCGGTCGAGGCCAGACGCCGGCGGCCGGACCTGGCGGTGCTGGTGCTGTCCGCGTACGTCGAGCAGAGCTTCGCCACGGAGCTGCTCACCGGCGGCGTCACCGGCCTCGGCTATCTGCTCAAGGAGCGGGTCGGGCGGGTCGAGGAGTTCCTGGACGCCCTGCGGCGGGTGGCGGCCGGAGGCACCGCCATCGACCCCGAGGTCGTCGCGCAGCTCTTCACCCGCAGCCGTCACGACTCCCGCCTGGAACGCCTCAGCCCCCGCGAACGCGACGTACTCGCCCTGATGGCCGAGGGCCTGGGCAACTCCGCCATCGCCGAACGCCTCGTCGTCACGGACGGCGCCGTCCACAAGCACATCCGCAGCATCTTCGCCAAGCTCGACCTGTCCCCCACCGACCAGGTGGACAGGCGCGTCGCCGCGGTCCTCCGCTATCTGGAGGACGTACGCCGCCGCGCCTGACCACCCGCTTTCCGGCTAGGCGGGAACAGCAACGCCGTTGAACGTCGTCTCAGGCGTCTGCGGGCTGGTGAACCGGGCGTTGACGAGATACAGCCGGTCCCCCCAGCGGGCGGCCGTGGTCGGCACGTCGAACCGGGGGTCGGTGATCGTCCGCTTCAGCGTGGCCGTGGTGACCTTCGCGTCGAGGTCCCAGACGCTGATCAGGTTCAGCCGGTTCTGCACGACGTACAAGGTCCGGCCTATACGGAGCAGACCGTCGCCGTTCGCGACATCGGCCTGACCGTTCAGCGTGATCTTCTTCGCCTCACCGGTCTTGATGTTCACGTGGTAGAGCTCGCCCGGCGTGCTCTTGACGACGATCAGGCCGCGGCCGTCGGGGGTTTCGACGATGCCGTTGGCGTTGTTCACGTTGGGCGTCTGCGTCCAGTCACCGCCGAGCGGCAGGCTGCGGACTTCGCCGCCGCGGCCGCGGGGTACGCCGTACAGCGTGGCGCCGCGCGAGTCGGTGAACCAGGCGCGGTCGCCGAGGAGGATGACGTCGTTGATGAACGTGGCGGCGGGGTCGGTCAGTTGGTACGTGGCCTTGAGCTTGCCGCTGCGGGAGTCGACGATGCGCGCGGTACCGCCGGCGCCTCCGGCGAGGTAGAGCAGACCGTCGTGGTCCAGCTTCAGCCCGATGGACGCCGTGCCGGTGGCTCCCTCGAAGAGGACGCCGCCCTTGCCGGTGCGCAGATCGGTGCGGTAGACGGCGCCGTTCGCGCGGGAGCCCATGTAGGCGTACGGCTTTCTGCCGATGGTGATGCCCTCGGGCAGCCAGCCGTCCGGGAGCGGGAACTCGGTGGGCCACGCGCTCTTTACGGTTCCGGCGGCGGCACTGGCCGTGCCGGCACCGGCGGCCAGCGTGAGCGCGGCGGCCCCGCCGAGAACGGTGCGCCGGGACGGCCGGGCTTGGTTCGGGGACATGGTTCCGGGCCTCCATGAAGGTGGGGGTGAAACTCTGCGAACTCAGCAACTCAGCGAACTGGTGGTGCACTTGGGGACGTCGAGAACCAGACCGAGCCCAGCTCCCGAACTCTGTCCGCTCGAACGCCCCGCCCCACACAAGAGTTCCCCTGTGAACCCCCTGTGGGCTCACTGTGCCAGGGGGCAGCCGGGGCGCTCCTCGACCCGCGGGCCACACCCGTACAACCTTAACTTGCTTAACTAAATCAACGTACTTACATTTAATCCTGTCGCGCACACCCGACCGCCCACCCGGAGGCCCGACCATGTCCCACGCACAACCCCGCACCGCCACCACCGGAGCGGCAGCGCCACCGCGGCCGAACGTCGTCGTGGCGGTGCTGGCCTTCGGCGGGATCGTGGTCTCGCTGATGCAGACCCTGGTCATCCCGATCGTTCCGGAGCTGCCCACCCTCCTGAACGCCCCGGCGTCCGACGCCGCCTGGGCCGTCACCGCCACCCTGCTCGCCGCTGCCGTCGCGACCCCGATGATGGGGCGGCTCGGAGACATGTACGGCAAGCGCCGGATGCTGCTGGTCAGCATGGTCATGCTGGTGGCCGGATCCGTCACGGCCGCGCTCAGCGAGTCCCTCGTCCCGATGATCGTCGGGCGCGCACTCCAGGGTCTGTCGGCCGGCGTCATCCCGCTCGGCATCAGCATCATGCGCGACGAGCTGCCCGCCGAACGGCTCGGCTCCGCCACCGCGCTGATGAGTGCCTCGCTCGGCGTCGGCGGCGCCCTCGGCCTGCCCGCCGCCGCGCTCATCGCCGACAACTTCGACTGGCACGTACTGTTCTGGGCCTCGGCCGGCATGGGTGTCGTCGCCCTGCTGCTCGTACTGGCCCTCGTACCGGAGTCCCGGGTGCGCACCGGAGGGCGGTTCGACCTGATCGGCGCGGTCGGGATGGCGGCGGGGCTCGTGTGCCTGTTGCTGGCGATCTCCAAGGGCGGGGACTGGGGCTGGGGCAGCGGCACCATCCTCGGCCTGTTCGGTGCGGCCGTCGTGATCCTGCTGGTGTGGGGTTTCTTCGAACTGCGTGTCAGCCAGCCGCTGGTGGACCTGCGGACCACCGCGCGCCGTCAGGTGCTGTTCACCAACCTCGCCTCGATAGCCATCGGCTTCGCCATGTTCGCGATGTCCCTCGTCATTCCGCAGCTCCTGCAGTTGCCTGAGGCTACCGGATACGGTCTGGGTCAGTCGCTGCTCGCCGCCGGTCTCGTCATGGCGCCGTCCGGGCTGGTGATGATGGCCCTGGCCCCGGTCTCCGCGGCCGTCTCCAAGGCCAAGGGCCCCAAGGTCACGCTGATGATCGGCTCCCTGATCGTGGCCGGCGGCTACGCGCTGAACATCGTGCTGATGGACGAGGTCTGGCACTTCGTCCTCGTGTCCTGCGTCATCGGCGCCGGCATCGGCTTCACGTACGGTTCTATGCCCGCGCTGATCATGAGCGCCGTGCCCGCGTCCGAGACGGGCGCCGCGAACAGCCTCAACACCTTGATGCGGTCCATCGGTACGTCGGTCGCCAGTGCGGTCGCCGGCGTCATCCTGGCGCAGATGACCACCACCTTCGGCTCCACCGCCCTCCCCTCCGAGGACGGCTTCAAGGCGGTCCTGGCCATCGGTGTCGGCGCGGCCCTGCTCGCCTTCTTCGTCGCCTCGTTCATCCCGCGCCGGCAGCCGCTCGCGGACGGGACGTCCGAGGCGCCGGCCGGGGACGGTGACGAGGTCACGGACGACGCAGGTGCGGCGAGCGCGTCGGTCACCCTTCCGCGCCCCCGCCAGGCCCTGGCCCTGGAGGCGGCCCCGGACGACGGTGCTGCGAACGGAACCCTCGTCCGCGGACACGTGCGCGGTGCGGAGAGCGCGCCCGTGTCCGGCGCCGCGGTGACGCTGATCTCGCTCGAAGGGCGGCAGCTGGGCCGGTCGGTCGCGCAGGTCGACGGCTCGTACGGTGTGCGCGCGCCGGGCGCCGGTTCGTACGTCCTGATCGCCTCCGCCGACGGCTATCAGCCGCAGGCCTCGACCGTCGTCGTGGCCGATGCTCCGGTGACGTACGACGTTCTGCTGAGCGGCACCAGCGGGCTTGCCGGAGTGGTGCGGTCGGCGGACAGCGGGGTGCGGGTCGCCGGGGCCGTGGTCATCGTGACCGATGTCCGCGGGGATGTGCTGGCCACCGGGGAGACGGACGCCATGGGCGAGTTCACCGTCTCGGACCTGGTGCCGGGGACGGTGACCCTCGCGGTCAACTCGGCCAAGCACCGGCCGCTGGCCCTGCCCGTCGAGATCGGCGTCACCGGGGCCACGCGGGTCGAGGTCGAGTTGCACCCCGGGGCGCACGTACGGGGCACGGTGCTCGGAGCGGGTGTTCCGCTGAGCGAGGCGCGGGTCACGCTGATGGACGCCGCGGGCAACGTGGTCGCCACGACGACGACCGGCGTCGACGGGGCGTACGCCTTCTCCGACCTGGACAGCGGGGAGTACACGGTCATGGCGACCGGCTACCCGCCGAAGGCCACCGGGATGACCGTCTCCGGCGGCGGCGTGGACGGCCACGACATCGAACTCGCCCACGGCGGCGAGTAGTTCGGCCGAACGGGGTGGCAAAACGGCAGGCACGGAAGAGCACGGAAGAGAAGAGAGACGCGATGGCACTCAGCGCATCGGTACGTACCCGGGACGGCTGGGCCGTGCCGCACGCGGTGGTCACGGTGACCGACATGAGGGGTACGCAGATCCTGCGCGCCGAGGCGGACGCCGAGGGCGCCGTCCGGGACGACGTGCACCTGGAGCCCGGCTCGTACACGGCGATCGTCACGGCGGTGGGGTACGCGCCCGCCGCCTCGACCGCGCTCGTCACGGCGAGCGGCCGTGCGGAGCTCGGCCAGGTCGTCCTCGGCCGGCAGGCAGACGTCGAGCTGCCGCCGCCGGGTCCGTGGACTATCGACCCGGCCCACTCCTCGGTGGAGGCGGTGGCCCAGCATCTGGGGCTTTCCAGCGTGCACGGCCGCTTCACCGACTTCGGCGGGCGTATCGAGATCGCGCCGGATGCCGCCAAGTCCCGGGTCGAGGCGGCCATCCGCGCCGCCTCGATCGACACCGGCAACGGCACGCGCGACGACCACCTCAGGTCACCGGACTTCCTGGACGCCGAACGGTGCCCGGAGATCACGTACCACTCGACCGGTCTGAGCCCCACAGGCCCGGACCACTGGACCGTCCACGGCGAACTCACCCTGCACGGCATCGCACGCCCCGTCGACCTGGACCTCGCCTACCTGGGCACGGGCCCCGACGCCTGGGGCGGGGTACGAGCGGCGTTCCGCGCCACGACGGAACTACGCCGCGAGGACTTCGAGATGAACTACAACCAGGTCGTACGGGCGGGCATCGCGGCGGTCGGCGCGACGCTGAAGGTGTCGCTGGATGTGCAGGCGGTGCAGGGGGAGCGGCTGCCGCAGATGTGACCGATGGATACCGTACGAGAGCGTCAACCGCCGGCCCGCCGACCTGGCACTGACGCCGCCTCAGCCGCACGCCCGTCGCAGCGGCTGCGACGGGCGTGGGTCTGGCCATCGGCACGGTGATCTATCGGGGCATCGCTCTCACCGGCTCAGCGGCTCACCGGCCGCTGACGAAAACGCATCTCAGCTCTCAGTAGCCGTACCTGCTCTTCAGATGGCGCCAGAAGTCGCGCAGCATCCACTTGTCGAACTCCGTGATCTGGCCGGCGCTGCCCGCCTTCATCAGGAAGCAGCACTGGCCGGTCGGGGTCCAGTCGTAGAAGTCGTCGAGGCCGAAGGTGTGGCCGACCTCGTGGAGGTAGACGTGGATGTTCTCCTGGTCCAGGGCACCGGTGAAGTACTCCTGCCCGACCCGCTGCCCCCAGTCACCGCCGGCTCCGCCCTGGAATCCCTTGGTCAGCCACAGTGACTGGTCGTAGTGGCGGGCAGGGCCGCCGGGGCACTGCGAGTAGTCGCCGTCCTGGTTGAAGAAGCGGCCGCAGTCGGGCGCACACTGCGGGGCTCCGCCCTCGTCCAGCATTCCGGTGTAGATGTCGACGGAGTTGTCGGTCCACTGGAGGGTGGAGCGGTCCTTGACGGCCCAGCCGACGATGTTGACGGGAACCTCGGTGTACGGCCACGCATTGTGCCCCGTACCGCCGTCGACCATGGCGGCCACCCACTTCCCGAACTGCTTCTTCAGCGCGCCGTGGATCCGGTCGCGCAACGCGGCGCTGACGGAGGCGTCGGACTCCCAGCGGACGCAGTAGTTGACGCTCCCCTTGTTGGCCATGACCTGGTCCCACCCGTAGTTACGGAAGCCGTACAGGTCGGGGTAGGTCGACTCGACGTGATTCCACACCTCGCTCAGCGGCTGCACCAGCTCCGCAGGCGGATCCCACTCCTCGGCAGCCTCGGTACGTGGAGCGAACGCACCGGCCGCAGCGACGAGCACGGCTAAGACGGCCAGCAGACGCGCAAGGTACTTGCCCATGGTGATTCCTCCCGGTGGGGAACGGGGGTTCACTCACGGGTCGCCACCGGGCGGGCAAAGGTTGCCCGCCCCGGGCTCGGCCTTGCTGTCCGTCAGGGCTGTCCGTCAGGCCGACGCGCGGGCGAAGCGGAGGCTGGTCGTGA
Source organism: Streptomyces flaveus (assembly GCF_014647675.1). GTDB lineage: Bacteria > Actinomycetota > Actinomycetes > Streptomycetales > Streptomycetaceae > Streptomyces > Streptomyces flaveus. Next base: position 114,649 of record NZ_BMPQ01000005.1, read on the forward strand.
TGGTGGTCAGGCCGCGCATCATGCCCATCTGGTTCCAGGAGATGCCGAACTCGGTGCGGTCGACGGTCAGTTCCGCGGCCAGGGTGACCGCGTCGGCTGCCGAGTCGGTGACGCGGGCGGTGAAGGACACGGGGCGGCTGACGCCGCGTACGGTCAGCTGGCCGGAGACCTCGACGGTGTCGTCCGTATGCGGGACGCAGCTGCGTACGGCGAAGGTGATGGTGGGGTGCCGGTCCACGTCGAAGAAGTCGGCGGAGCGCAGGTGCTTGTCGCGCTTTTCGTGCTTGGTGTCCAGGGAGGCGGCGTCGAGAGTCACCGTGCCACTGGCGGAACCGTCGGGGCGGACCTCGCCGTCGCCCGTGATCCCCGCGAAGGTGCCGTTCACGGTGACCATGCCCCACATCGTCTTCTGCCGGACGGCGACGGTGGAGCGGGCGGGGTCGAGCTGCCAGAGACCGGTTTCGACTGCGACGGACATGGGGTTTCTCCTGACGGGGGTACCTGTGAAGGGGTCGTCCAAATTTGGATAGCCACACGCTAGCCCGTAATTCAAAATTGGACAACAGGTAGGCTGGGGCATCATGGCCGACTTCACCGCCCCCACCGACCTGCCCGAGCGCGATCCCTCGGACGAGAGCGAACCCTCGGACGAGAGCGAACCCTCGGGCGAGAACGGGTTGCTACCGGCGGAGCTGCGCGCCTGGATGCATCTGCTGGCCGCCGCCGGCACGGTCGAACAACAGCTGCGCGCCCGCGTCAAGGACGCCCTCGGGGTCTCGCACGACGAGTTCCTCGTCCTGTGCCTGCTGGCCGACCAGCCCGGAGGCGGCCTGCGCATGACCCGGATCGCCGAGCTACTGGGCCGCCCCAAGACCCGGCTGACGTATCAGGTCGCCTGCCTCCAGCACGCCGGACTGGTCACCAAGGGCTCGGTCTGCGGCGACAGGCGCGGCATCGAAGTGACCCTCACCGAGAAGGCACGCCGGCTCCTGAAAGACACCTCGCCCCCTCTCGCGCACGCCATCACCGACGCCGTCACCCGTGCCCTCGGCCCCGAGCGACGCGCTGCCCTGTGCGGCGGCCTGCTGCCGGGCACCGCGGACCCTGACCGCCAGCCGGACGAGTCACCGGACAGGAGCACCCCGTGACCGGGCACCCCGCACCGCTCCCACTCACCGGCGTAACCGTCGTGAGCGTCGAGCAGGCCGTGGCCGCGCCCTTCGCCACCCGCCAGCTGGCCGATCTCGGGGCGCGGGTCATCAAGGTGGAGCGGCCGGGAGAAGGGGACTTCGCTCGGCGGTACGACACCACGGTGGACGGAGAGTCCAGTTACTTCGTATGGCTCAACCGTTCCAAGGAATCCCTGACCCTCGACCTGAAGTCGGCACAGGGTCGGGAGATCCTGGAGCAACTGCTCGGCGGGGCCGATGTGTTCGTCCAGAATCTGGCCCCCGGTGCGGCCGCCAGGCTGGGCTTTGGCGCAGCGGATCTGGCCGCACGGCACCCCTCCCTCATCCCCTGCTCCATCTCCGGTTACGGAAGCAGCGGACCGTGGGCGAACCGCAAGGCGTACGACCTGCTCGTGCAGTGCCAGACCGGCCTGGTCTCGCTGACCGGGAACGAGCACGGAGCGGCCCGCGCGGGGGTGTCGGTCGCCGATATCGCCGCGGGGATGTACGCGTACTCGGGAATCCTCACCGCCCTCTACACCCGCGCGACCACCGGAGTCGCCCGGGCCGTGGAGGTCTCCCTCTTCGAGGCGCTGGCCGAGTGGATGAGCCAGCCCGCCTACTACACCCGCCACGGCGGAACCCAGCCGCCCCGCATCGGCACCCAGCACGCCACCATCGCCCCGTACGGCGCCTTCACCGCGGCCGACGGCAAGGACGTGCTGTTCTCGATCCAGAACGAGCGCGAATGGGTCGCGCTGTGCGAGCGCTTCCTGGAACGTCCGGAACTCGTCGACGATCCGCGGTTCGCCACCGGCTCGGACCGGGTGACGCACCGCGACGAGCTCAACGCGATCGTCGCCGAGCGGTTCGGCCGGTCCGGCAGCCGCGAGGTGGAGAAGCTGCTGGACGAGGCCGGTATCGCGAACGCCGGGGTCAACGACGTGGAGGAGTTCCTCGCCCATCCCGTACTCAGTGCGCGGGAGCGGTGGCAGGACGTACGCCTGCCCGGCGGCGGTGCGGTGCCGGCGCTCCTGCCGCCGGTGGACCTGGCCGGCACGCCCGCCCGCATGGACCCGGTTCCCGCGATCGGCGAGCACACGGAGCGGATCCTGGGCGAACTGGGGCACAGCGCGGAGGCTGTTGATGACCTTCGCGTTGCGGGGGTCATCTGACCGGGGGCTGCGCCCCCGGGCCCCCACATCTCGCCGTGGGGAGACAGGTCGTGTCTCGACTGCCGGTCCGTCGTGGCTGGTCGCGCAGTTCCCCGCGCCCCTGAAAAGCCTGCGACTGCCCGCGCCCCGAAAAGCACGCGCCCTGGGTAAGCCCGCACCCCCAACGACCCGCGCTTGCCCTCCGGCGGGAGGGGTCGTGGGCCGGTGCGTCGTATGCCCGTCGCTTAGCTTCGGTCTCGGAGAACCCGCACCCTGTACCAGGTCAGGGCCGTATGCCCGCCCTGCGACGGGCTGACGCACCGGCCCACGACCCCGCCCC
>NZ_BMPQ01000005.1:117339-347405 GCF_014647675.1 Streptomyces flaveus
ACGCACCGGCCCACGACCCCGCACCCCCACCCACCCAGGGGCGCGGGGAACTGCGCGACCAGCCACCCACACACCCGCACCCAAAAACGAACCGAACCCCCCACCCTCGTAGGCTCCCGCTTAACCGGCGGAGGCCACCCCCGTCTGCCATGCCCACGCCGCGATTTCCACACGGTTCCTGGCGGCCAGTTTGAGTTGGACGCTGGCCAGGTGGGTCTTGACCGTGGAGAGGGAGACGTACAGGTCGGCGGCGATCTCGGCGTTGGTGCGGCCGAGGGCGACCAGGCGTACGACGTCCAACTCGCGGTCGGTGAGCGGTTCTTGGGGCTTCGCCGGGGGCGGTGCGGCCGGGGCGGGCGTCGCCGTGGCGGCCGTGACGTGCTTGAGGAGGCGGACCGTGACGGACGGGGACACCAGGGAGTCGCCCGCCGCGGCCGCGCGTACCGCCTCGGCGAGCAGCGTGGGGCCGGAGTCCTTGAGGAGGAAGCCGCAGGCTCCGCCGCGGAGGGCCCCGTAGACGTACTCGTCGAGGTCGAAGGTGGTCACCACGACGACCCGCATCGGGTCCGGGACCTCCGGGCCCGCCAGCAGCCGCGTCGCCTCCAGGCCGTCCATCTTCGGCATGCGGATGTCGAGCAGGCACACGTCCGGCCGGGTCTCGCGGGCCAGCGCGACGGCCTGCTCCCCGTCCGCCGCCTCGGCGACCACCGTGATGTCCGGCTGCGCGTCCAGGAAGAAACGGAAGCCGGTACGCACCATGTCCTGGTCGTCGGCGATCAGGACGCGGATGGGACGGTCGCGCTCGGTCGTGGCTCGCTCGGTCATGGCCGAATCCTGCCGTACGGGGCCGAGGGGCGACGACTCCCCCCGAACCCCGCTCGGAAACGCCGACTCAGAACTCCTTCTCCGGCCAGTCCAGCAACCGCGCCCCGATCACCGCCGTCTGCAGCGTGTACCGGTGCACCGGGTCCGCGGGATTCGCGCCGGTCAGCCGGTGTATCCGGTCCAGCCGGTAGGTGAGGGCCCGCACGCTCAGCGACAGCCGACGGGCCGCCTCCGCGGCGACGCAGCCCGAGGCGAAGTACTCGGTGAGGGTGTCCAGGAGGGGCCGGGCGCCGCCGCGGGCCTGCCGCAGCGGGCCGAGGGCATTGAGCACCAGGTCCGCCATGGCCTGGCGGTCGCGGGTGAGAACGGGGTAGACGAGGAGGTCGGCGGCACGGAGTACGGGGGCGTCGAGTTCCAGGCGCTCGGCCAGGTCGAGGGCGTTCAGGGCCTCCTCGTACGACTGGACGACCCCGCCGGGCCCGGGCTGCGGGCGGCCGATGGCGACCTGGCCGCCGTCGGTCGCCGCGTACGCCTGCTTGGCGAAGAAGGCGAGGACCTCGTCCTGGTCGCCGGGGGCGATACAGACGAGCCGCCCGTCCTTGGTGGTCACGAGGATGCTGCGGTCGCCGAACCGGCCGATCAGCGCGAGCTCCACCTCGCGGGAGACGGCGTCCCCATCGTCGTACCCGGCCCTGCCCTGCGCCACGGCGACGGCGTGCGCGTGCGAGAGGCGCAGCCCGAAGCGTTCGGCGCGCTCGGCGATCCGGCCCAGGTCGCTGCGTCCGTACAGCAGGTCGTCGATGAACTCCCGCCGGGCCGCCTCCTCTTGGCGTACGGCCTGACGCTGGGCCCGCTCGTAACCCTCCGCGAAGGCGTCGACGGTCTGTTCGACGGCGGCCAGCACACTGTCCGTGGACGCGAGGTTCGCGGCCGGCCAGTGGGCGCGGGCGGCGGCCAGGTGCGCGCCGACGAGGGCGCGGAGGCCGTACCCGGCCTCGGCGGCCCGTTCGCCCAGCGCCCGGCGGGAGTCGAGTTCGTCGCGGGTCAGCCGGCGGCCGGTCGCGGAGGCGTCCGCGAGGATGACGGCGAAGCCGTCCAGATACTCCTCGGGCACGTCCCGCCCCGCCATGCACACCCCCTGATACGTCATCAACCCTTGACGCCTTTCTAACGCATACGCGGCTGGGGTGGACCGCCAGGGAGTGGTTCACTGCCGGAACAGGGCACAGAGCACAGAACCGGGCCCCGGTGCCAGTGTCTTCCCCCGTCGACACCCCGGCACCGGGGCCCGTATCCGTCCCCCGTGGCTCCCCCGTGCTCCCCTTGTTTCCTGCCCCGTCATCCTGGCCCGCGGCCGGCCCCCTGCACATGGGCCGGAACCGGCATCAAGGCGGCGTAAAGATTGCCGGAGTACGGCAGTGTGCGATGGGGCACATGCCTGAGATGATTCCCGTACGCCGAGGTGGTCGGCGTACGCGGGGGACACGGGGGGCGTACCGCATGACCTTCTTTCTCGGTCTCGGCATCGCGGGGATCGTTCTGCTCGTCCTGGCGCTCGTCTTCGACGGGGTGCTGGAAGGGATCTTCGACGGGGTCGGGGTGCTGGACGGGCTGTTCGACGGATTGCTGTCGCTGCCGGTGATCGCCGGGTTCGTGTCGATGCTCGGCTTCACGGGGGCGATCGTGCTGGGGACGACCGGGCTCGGCGCAGGACCCGCCACCGCTGTGGGCGTCGGCGCGGGTGCCGGGGCGGGCTGGCTGACCTGGAGGTTCAGCCGGGCCCTGATGCGGGACGATCCCGACGTCACCCCGCGCAGTGAGGACCTGGTGGGCTCCTCGGGCTCCGTGGTCACCGCGATCCCGGCCGACGGCTATGGCGAGGTGCTGGTGTATCTCGCGGGCCAGCCGGTGAAGTACGCGGCCAAGAGCGCCGTTCCCATCCCGCGGGGCGCCGAGATCTGGGTCGAGGGGATCTTGTCGACGACGTCGGTGACGGTCCGCCCGGTCGAGCGCTGACCCACACATCACACTCCGCACAGCACACCCCACACCCCGCACATCATTCGTACGCACCGATCTGCCGTCCACGGGGCCGGCAGGGGGGAATTCATCATGAGTCCAGTCCTCATAGCCGTCGTCGGAGTCGTCGTACTCCTCGTGCTGCTCGCGCTCGTCGTCGTCACCCGCTACAAGGTGGCCGGGCCGAGCCAGGCGTTCATCGTCACCGGGCGGCGCGGCAAGAAGTCCACCGACCCGGAGACCGGCCGCATCTTCACCGACAACAGCGGCCAGAAGGTCGTGGTCGGCGGCGGCGTGTTCGTCGTGCCGTTCGTGCAGCAGAAGTTCACCCTCGACCTGTCCTCGCGGCACATCCCGATCTCGGTGCGCGGCGCGGTCACGCTGCGCGGCGTGAAGGCGAACCTCGAAGGCGTCGCCATCGTCAAGGTCGGCGGTTCCGAGGACTCGATCCGGGCCGCGGCCCAGCGGTTCCTGATGCAGCAGAACGGGATCGTCGGCTTCACCCAGGAGGTGCTCTCCGGCGCGCTGCGGTCCATCGTGGGCCGGATGTCGGTGGAGGACATCATCCGGGACCGGGCCGCGTTCGCCGGGCAGGTGGCGGAGGAGGCCGAGGCGAGCCTGTCCGGGCAGGGCCTGGTGCTCGACGCCTTCCAGATCCAGGACATCACCACCGAGGGCTCCTACCTGGAGGACCTGGGCCGTCCGGAGGCCGCCCGTGCCAAGCAGGAGGCCGACATCGCGGAGGCCGTGGCCCGGCGGGCCGCCGAGCAGGCGCGGCTGAAGGCGGAGGAGGAGATCGCGATCGCACAGCGGACCTTCGCGCTCAAGCAGGCCGAGATCAAGGCGGAGACGGACGCGGCGGCGGCGCAGGCCAACGCCGCAGGCCCGCTCGCCGAGGCCGCCCGTCAGCAGGACGTCCTGATCCAGCAGGAGAAGGTGGCCGAGCGCCAGGCGGCACTGAAGGACCGTCAGCTCGACACCGAGGTACGTAAGCCCGCCGACGCCCGGCGGTACGAGGCCGAGCAGGAGGCGGAGGCCAAGCGGGTGGCCCGCGTGAAGCAGGCCGAGGCCGAGCGGCTGGCCGCCATCGCGGCCGCGCAGGCGGAGGCCGAGCGGGCGCGGCTGTCGGGTGAGGGCGAGAAGCAGCGCCGCTCCGCGCTGGCCGAGGCGGAGGCCGTCGAGGGCCTCAGGCAGGGTGAGGCCGAGCGGTCCCGGCGTGCGGCGATCGCGGAGGCGGTCCGGCTGGAGGGTGAGGCGGAGGCCGCCGCGATCGGGGCGACGGGTGCCGCCCAGGCGGAGGCCATGCGGAAGAAGGCGGACGCGTTCGCGCAGTACGGCGACGCGGCCGTGCTCCAGATGCTCGTCGAGGTGCTGCCGCAGGTCGTCGCCAAGGCCTCCGAGCCGCTCTCCGCAGTGGACAAGATGACGGTGATCTCGACGGACGGCGCCAGCCAGCTGTCGCGTACGGTCGCCGACAATGTCGCGCAGGGCATGGAACTCCTCAGCTCCACCACGGGAGTTGACCTCGCCGAGCTGCTGAAGGGGATCACGGCGGGCAGGACGGCCGTATCCGCGGAGACGGCCAACGGGAAGATCGAAGTGACCGGCTGACCACGGAGGCCGGCGTTCCGCCCGGGGGCGCCGGCCTTCATGCGGGTTGCGTACGGTGCCTGTGTGGGGCGTGGACAGCCCCGTGGACACGTACGGATCGGACAGGGGACCAGCCATGGGCACACCACGCCTGAGCAGTACGCCGTTGCCGGGGATCGGGGTGCGCTACGACCTGACGACACGTGAGCGGCGCCGCCTGTCGGTGGTCGCGCACCGCGACGGCGACCGGACGTTCAGCGCGTACCGCACGGACGACCCGGACGCCTGCTCCCTGTCCGTGCATCTGACGCCGAAGGAGGCGGCGGCCCTGGTGGACGCCCTGCTGCCCACGCACCACAGCTCGAACCTGCTGTCCACCACCGAGCTCGGCCTGGTGGCCGAACGCCTCGAACTGTCCGGGAGCTCGTACTGGAACGGACGGCTGCTCGGCGAGACGCAGATGCGTACCGAGACCGGCGCCTCGATCGTCGCCGTGCTGCGCCGGGCGGAGGCGATCCCGTCGCCGGCGCCGGACTTCCGGCTGGCCGGCGGGGACACTCTCATCGTGATCGGCACCCGCGAGGGCGTGGAGGCGGCCGCGGCGATACTCGGACGGGAGTGAACCGGCAGTGCACAGCTCCGCGGTCTTTCTGATCGAGTTCGGCGCCATCATCCTCGGCCTGGGGCTGCTGGGCCGCTTCGCCGGACGGTTCTCGTTCTCGCCCATCCCGCTGTATCTGCTCGCCGGACTCGCCTTCGGGGAGGGCGGCTTGCTGCCGCTGGGCACCAGCGAGGACTTCGTGGCGATCGGCGCCGAGATCGGCGTCGTGCTGCTGCTGCTCATGCTGGGCCTCGAGTACACGGCGAGCGATCTCGTCTCCAACCTCAAGACCCAGTACCCGGCGGGCCTGGTGGACGCCGCCCTGAACGCCCTGCCGGGCGCGGCCATGGCGCTGCTGCTCGGCTGGGGTCCGGTGGCCGCCGTGGTCCTCGCCGGAGTCACCTGGATCTCCTCCTCCGGAGTCATCGCCAAGGTCCTCGGCGACCTGGGGCGGCTCGGCAACCGTGAGACTCCCGTGATCCTCAGCATCCTGGTGCTCGAAGACCTGGCGATGGCCGTCTATCTGCCGATCGTCACCGCCCTGGTGGCCGGCGCGGGCCTCGCCTCGGGCAGCGTCACGCTGGCCATCGCGCTCGGTGCGGCGGCGCTCGTCCTGATGGTCGCGGTGCGGTACGGCCGCCTCATCTCCCGTTTCGTCTCCAGCGACGACCCCGAGAAGCTGCTGCTCGTCGTACTCGGCCTGACTCTGCTGGTCGCCGGGCTCGCCCAGCAGCTCCAGGTCTCGGCGGCGGTGGGCGCGTTCCTGGTCGGCATCGCGCTGTCCGGGGAGGTGGCGGAGGGCGCGCACAATCTGCTCTCCCCGCTCCGGGACCTGTTCGCCGCCGTGTTCTTCGTCTTCTTCGGCCTGCACACCGACCCGGCCAGCATTCCGCCGGTACTGCTGCCCGCGCTCGCTCTGGCCCTGGTCACCGCCGTCACGAAGATCGCCACGGGTTACTGGGCCGCCGGGCGGGCCGGGATCTCGACGAAGGGGCGCTGGCGGGCGGGCGGCACGCTGGTGGCGCGCGGCGAGTTCTCGATCGTGATCGCCGGCCTTGCGGTCACGGCCGGGATCGAACCGTCCCTCGGGCCGCTGGCCACGGCGTATGTGCTGATCCTGGTCATCGTCGGCCCCCTCACGGCTCGCTTCACGGAGCCGGTGGCCACGCGCCTGACGGCCGTTGTCCGCCGCCGGGCGGCGACGCCGCCTCCGGAGGCGGAGGCGGAGGGTGCGCCGGAGCCGGCGGGGCGGGGGCCTCGGCCTTGAGAATATGGGGCAATAGCGTTCCGGAGCCTGAGTGAACGCCCGCGGGGCTGCTTCCGGCGCCCGCATGAACAGGAAGTTATGAGATCGGTTCAACTAATGGCCTCTCGCATGTAAAGGTGTCTGAATGCAGACCCTTTACAGGCGACTACTCAAGCTGGCCCCCAAGCTCGGGGTGCAGGTGCTCGATATCGGTCCGGGAGAGGCCCTGGTCTCCCGGCGACGCGGCCGTGCCCGGATCTCTCTGGAGGCGGGGGCGGATCTGCTGGCCCGCCGAAGCAGCGGTTACGGGGTGACGCCCGTGGGGCCGGACGCGTGGCTGGTGAGCCGCAGTCGTGGCGGAGGGCCCAAGGCCAAGCCGAAGACGGCGAAGTGGAAGAACGCCGCGCTCGGGCAGACCGGGGCGCACCTGCTGTTCGACCCGGAGGCGGCGAAGGGCGACGAACGCGTCTTCCAGCTGGCCGCCGCCGATTACCTGTGCGCGCACCATGTGAACGGGCTGCTGGACAAGTACCAGGTGAACGTCGTCTTCGACGTGGGCGCCAACGCCGGCCAGTACGGCACCCGCCTGCGCCGCCACGGCTACACCGGCCGCATCGTCTCCTTCGAGCCGACCGCCGAGCACTTCGCCAAGCTGCAGAAGAAGGCGGAGAACGACCCGGACTGGCACGTCTACAACTGCGGCCTCGGCCGTGAAGAAGCCACCATGGAGATCCACTCCAACTGGAACTCCATGAACTCCCTTCTCCCGCCCACCGAATACGGCAAGGGCCGCTACAAGCGGTTCGCCAAGTCGACCATGGAGCAGATCGAGATCCGTCGCCTCGACGCGGTGATGGACGAGGCACTGGACGGCATCGCCGACCCGCGGCCCTACCTGAAGATGGACACCCAGGGCTACGACCTGGAGGTCTTCGCGGGCGCCGGCAAGCGCATCGACGACTTCGTCGGCATGCAGTCGGAGGTCGCCCTCCTGCGGCTCTACGAGGGCAGCCCGCAGATGCACGAGGCTGTCGCGATCTACGAGGAGGCGGGCTTCGAGATCACGGGCATGTACCCGGTGACTCGGGAACCGGCTACGGGGCGGGTTGTGGAGTTCGACTGCGTGATGGTCCGCGCGGCTGCGGTTGCCTCCGACGGCTGAGCGGTTGGGTCCGCGGAGCGGTGCGGTGCGCGCGAGCGTCCGGCCCGGCGGGTGTGGCGCGAGAATGTGACAGTCGGGCGGGAGACTGTCACATTCTCACGAGAAGCCCTCGCGCCCCCCCAGTGTCTGTGTCTGATCCAGCAACGAAACTGCCCAGGCCCAGGTCAGGGATTCCAGAAGACGCTGGTGAACGCACGGTCGAACCGCCGCGCGGCCAGGTCCTCGCGCTGGATCACCCAGTGGGCGGTGGAGCTCTCCCAGCCCTCCACATCCATGCCGGCCTGCCAGTCGGCCAGCAGCACCCAGTCCGAGACGTCACCCGAAACCGGTCCGTCCCCCCAGCCTGCCTCCGCGGCTTTCACCGCGCGGTCCACGGCATAGGCGATCGGGTCGTTGTCGATGGCCTCCTCATCGGCGTATCCCCCGATCTGCAGCGGCCCGGCGGGGGCGATGTCCGCACGGGTGCTCTCCCAGACCGCGACGAGTTCCTCGCAGCGGGGATGCCCGGGAATCGGCCCGCCCCACGGCATGCCGGGCTGTATGACCGACTTGTGGCAGGGCAGCGACACATCGGCCGTCGCCCGCAGCGGACCCTGCGGGAACTCCGCGAACATCGCCTCGTAGTCATCCCAGTCGGAGGAGTTCCAGGCGTGCTTGTCCCGTTCGGCCACGGCAGTGCCGACGGGGACGTACACCACGCTTCCCATGGTTTCGTCATTGTCGGCGGTCTCGGGGAAGGCGAAGAGCAGCAGCCGGCCGTCGGGAGGCAGGGGCAGGTCCGTCGCGTCGGCGGGCAGGGCCGCGAGGTCGATGGCGGCGACGAAGGGGTGGGCGGGGTCCGGGGTGTCGGCCGGAAGCAGGAGCGGACCGCCGAATCGGCCCACGACCGGCCCGTCCCCGTCCCGCGTCAGCGTCGCGCAGGGGCGGGCGGTGGCCAGCCATCGCTCTACGTCGTCCGCCGGTATGCCCTGCGCGATCGCCTTGTCACGAAAGGGACTTAACCGGGCCCACATCTCAGGAGTCATGGGCAAACCGTAGAGGGAAGGACTGACACAGCGGCTTCAAAGCGGTGGCGCTCCGCTGAGGGCGCGGTTTTCGACTGCGGGTGCGTCGTGGCTGGTCGCGCAGTTCCCCGCGCCCCTGAAAAGCAAAAGCCTGCGGCTCCCCGCGCCCCGAAGACCCCGGCGCCCCGGGCAAGCCCGTGCCCCCAACTACCCGCAGCTTCCCTCCGGCGGGAGGGGGCGTGGGCCGGTGCGTCGTATGCCCGTCGCTTAGCTTCGGTCTCGGAGAACCCGCACCCTGTACCAGCCCAGAGCCGTATGCCCGCCCTGCGACGGGCTGACGCACCGGCCCACGACCCCGCACCCCCCACCCACCCAAGGGGCGCGGGGAACTGCGCGACCAGCCACAACGCACCCGCACCCAAAAAACGAACCCACCCGCTTAACCGCCGGAGGCAGTCGCGGCCCACACCATGCGCTCGGTGCGTACCGTCAGGTCGCCCCGCCGCAGGACGCTGTGCGGCCCCTCGGTGTCGAGCAGCCGGTCAAGGGCGGTGAGGTCCTCGGCCGTCAGTGCCTGGGCGGCACCGCTCCGCAGCCGGCGCAAGCTGCTGAGCGCGTAGCGGCCGACCGCGTCGGTGTGGGGCGGGCCAAGGTTCACGGTGACGGTGCGTTCGGCCTTGACGGTGAAGCCGGTGGCGGTGAGCTTGGCTCCCCAGTCCGCGCCGCGGTGCGACACATGTTCGGCATGGTGCCGCGCAAGCGCGGCGTGGCAGCGTTCCTCGAGACCGGGGCGCTCTTCGGGGGCGTCTTCGGGCAGGAACCTGGGGAAGCCGTCCAGTTCGACGACGGCGAACAGCCCGCCCGGCGCAAGCGTGTTGCGGACCTGGCGCAGGGCGCGGTCGGGATCGGCCATGTGGTGCATGGAGGCTGATGCCCAGACCAGTTCGGGCGTGCCGAGGTCGGGCCAGGTCGCATCGAGGTCGGCCTGGACGGTGTGCACCCGGTCGGCCAGGCCCTCTGCCGTGGCTTTCTCGAGCAGGCGGTGCAGGTGGCTGTTCGAGGTGTCGACGGCGGTCACCTCGGCATGGGGGAACCGCTTGAGCAGTGCGAAGGTGCCGGTTCCGGTCCCGCAGCCCAGATCCACGATGTGACGGGGGTCGGCTCCGACTGGCAGCCATGCGGTGATGGAGGCGATGTGTTCGGCGAGCACCTCGGCATCCAGGTCGAGGATCTCCGCCTGGCCGTCGGCGTCGTGGTCCGCTCCGTGCTGGTGGACGGCGTGCGCTTCATGGTCGTGCGATGCGCGCTGGGATGTGTGAGTCATGCCGACGACGCTAAGAGGACCACGGGCGTGTGACGCGGCTGCTCCCCGAAAGAGCAAGACGATGGCCGCTCGGCCTGCCGACTGCGCAAGAAACCCGTCATTCGGTGCCCTCGCCCCGCTGGTGGCCGCGCCGGGCGTCACGGTCGAAGATGCCCAGGACCTCGCACGGCCCGCCCTCGGCGCCGATGGCGTGCGGGAGCATCGTCGGGAACTCGGCGGCCTGGTTGGTCTCCACGCGAAAGCGCCGGTTGCCAAGGAGCAGGACGGCGGTACCGGAGAGCACGACGAGCCACTCACGGCCGGGGTGGGCACGCATGCGCGAGGGGCTGTCGGGCGGCGGGTCCGTCATCCGCTGACGTACGACGGTCATGCCCGGGTCCGCGCGGATGGGCCACTGCATCCGCTGGTGGGCCGCGTCGATCATCGGGCTGGAGATGACATCGTCGGTGGCGGTCTCGACGAGCTGGTCGAGCGAGGTGTCCAGGGCGCGGGCGAGGGTGAGGAGTTGATCCAGCGCGAGGCGGCGCCGGCCGTTCTCGATGCGGCTGAGCGTGGACGGGCTGAGCCGGGCGCGGGTGGCCAGTTCGTCGAGGGACCAGCCCTGCGCCATACGCAGGGCGCGGATCCGTTTGCGTACGAGGCTGTCGAGCTCACCCTGGTCGTCTTGCGTCATGGGCAAAACCGTATGCCCTGTACGCAAGGCGCGGGCCCCGCCCGCCGCAAGCTCATGATCTGATCGGAACCCTGGTGAATTCGCCCTGAATTTAGGTACGTTGACCGCACTTCACTCCCACGCCACCCCACCGAGGGAGCCGAGCCGTGCCCCAGCAGCAGAAGATCTTTCGTGCCATCGATGTCGGTGACGGCACCGATGGGACCTGGGCCGCCCACACGCAGGCCCTGTGGCCGGCTGCGGACGGGTGGCTGACCGAGGAGAGCAAGACCCCGGAGGGAGCGGCCCGCCCGCGGGAGTTGTTCGAGGTCCATATGCCGGAACTGGTGCCGGTACTCGACCGGCTGGCGGCCGGGCTCGACCGCCCCGGAGGGGAAACCTTCCTCACCCTCGCCGGTATACGGCCGTTCTTCGCGGGCTGCAGCCAGATCGGAGTCGGCGGCGCCCTGCTACGGAACTACGACTTCGACCCCGCCGACTGCGAAGGCACCATCGTCTCCTCCCACTTCCTCCGGCCCGTGATCGGCATGCAGGACGCCGGCTGGGGCCTGCTGGACGGGATGAACGACGCGGGCCTCGCCGTCTCGCTCACCTTCGGCGGACGTTTCGTCCACGGCCCCGGCTTCGCCATCCTCATCGTGCTGCGCTATCTCCTGGAGACCTGCGAGACGGTCGACGAGGCCGTCGACAAGCTGCGTACGATCCCGATCGCCATCCCCCAGAACGTCACCCTCGTCGATGCCGACCGCGCCATGACCGTGTACGTCGGCCCCGACATCCCCCTCACCGAGGCTCCGGACGCCTGCGCCACCAACCACCAGCACCTGCCGGTCTCGGACGAGCAGGAAGAGCAGAGCCGAACCCAGGAACGCCTGGCCACAGTCCGGGCGGCGGGTCCGGACCTCCCGGCGCTGCTGAAGCCACCGCTGTACAACTCCGCCTACGACACGGGCATGGGCACCGTCTACACCGCCCACTACCGCCCCGCCGAGGGCCAGGTCACCTACCACTGGCCCACCGAAAGCTGGGACCAGTCCTTCACCGACTTCACTCCGGGGACGCGGACGGTGACCATGGGACGGGCGGAATGACGCCGTCCGGCTCATGCCCCATGGGCACTGACACGGACGTACGGACGGACACAGAGGTACGTACTGACGCAGACGTACGTCACGACGCCGTGCCGCTCGGCATCGTCCGCACCGGAGTCGGCGTCGCCGGCATCGGTGTCGGCCTGGGCGCCGCTCCCACCACCGCCACCACCGCACCCGTGTCGAGCCGCCGGTACAACCACTCCGCGTCGCCGCGGCGCAGCCCGATCCAGCCCGCCGTGCTGTCGTAGTTGCCGGGCGCCTTCTCGTCCAGGGTGAAGGCGACGATGTAGTTCGTACGGTTCTGGGGGGTGCGCAGCTGGATCACCCAGGGCGTCTTCGTCTCGTACCCTCGCCCGAACCCGAGCGTGTCGGCGGGCAGGGCTGCGACCTTGTACTTGCCGGTGACCGTCATACGGCCCGTCGGCGTGGGCGTCTTGGCCGCCCCCGCGGAGATGGGCAGGACGCGTCCCCCGACGACCAGTTCACGCCGCGAGAGGTTGACGGTCGCGGCGGGCACCGAGCCGGCGACGGACGACGGACCCGGTGCCTTCAGCGTGGCGGCGGGCTGCGCGGGCGGCCTGGAGTGGCCGTCCTTTCCGCCGACGAACGCCATGCTCAGGACCACGGACACGGCCGCCACCGCGCCGGCACCGATCGTGGCGAGGGAGGCGTGACGGCGCCGCCGACGGCGTACGGCACGGCGGCGGATCTCAGCGCCAGGGGCGGGCAGCGGGGTCTCGTGGTTCTCGGCCAACTCATGGAGGGTGCGGGCCAGTTCGCGGTGGGGCTCGGCGGGCGGCCGGGGCTCATCGGACACGATCGTCCTCCCTCTCAGCCAGTTCGTCGGCCTCGCTCAGCCACCGCGCCAGCGCCGCGCGGCCACGGGACAGCCGGGCCTTGACGGTGCCCACGGGCGCACCGGTTTCGGAGGCTACCTGTTCGACGGTGAGGTCGCACAGATGGTGCAGTACGACTGCCCTGCGCTGCGCCTCGGGCAGCGCCCTGAGCGCCTCGACCAGCGCGGTGCGCTCGGGCCCCGGCCCCGGCATGTGCTCCGGCGGCGGATTGCGGCGCACGAGTTCCAGCCAACGCCGCGCCCGCCGCCAGCGGCTCACCGCGAGCCGCATCGCGACGGTACGGATCCACGCCTCGGGAGCCCCTTCGGCCAGGAACTCCCGCCGCCGGTCCCAGGCACGTACGAACGCCTCCTGGACGACGTCCTGCGCCTCACTGTGGTCCCCGGTGAAGGCGTAGAGCTGGCCGGTCAGCCGCGGGAACGCGGCGGCGTAGAACGCGTCGAACTCTTCCTCGGTCATGCCCCCCGCCGGAGTCTGCGGGACGTCGTGCGACCCGGTCGTCCCTGCCGTGTGTACGGGTCCCTGGGTCGGGTGTACGGGTCCCTGGGTCGCGTACATCGAAGCACAACACGGTAGTTGACCGAAGTTCAGCCAGGGTCAGCGCTTCTCGTACGGGTTCGAGGGCTGGTCGACGCGTCGCACGGAGGTGGCGTTCAGGACCGGGCGGGCCTCGTCCGAGCCGGGTGTGCCGGTGCGGTGCCAGGTGCCGGTGACGGTGACCCAGGTGTCGCGAGCGGGGGCTTTCGCGCCGCGGACCTGGACCTTCAGGGGCGCGGCGTCGGCGGCGCAGCAGTTGACGAAGAGGCGGGCGACGTACCACCTGCCGTCGTCGTCCTTCGTCACGAAGCCCGTCAGCCGGAGGGTGCGCCCCTTCATGGACGCGCCGCTGTCCCACTGCGCGCGCGACGCGAACGAGTTCAGGGTGAGCTCGACCGGGTCCCCCGCCGGGAGCTTCGGGAAGGTACCGACGCCCTGTGCCGCGACCTTCGCCTCCTCGCGCTCGGCGCTGTACGAGCCGAGGGCGGGCGGCGGGTAGAGGATGAGGGCGAGGGCGGGGGCGGCGAGGAGCCAGGCGATACGGGGGCTGCGGCTGTGGTCGTGACCGTGATGGTCCTCGTGCCCGTCCTCACCCTCATGGCCATGGTCGTCGTCGCCGTGATCACGACGGCCGCCGTCACCGTTCTCACGCCTGACGAGGCCCAGCACGCCGAGCACGACCAGCAGCACCCCGGAAATGATCAGATACGGCCGCAGCCCCTCCTTCACATACCGCAGATACAGCTCGCTGAAGAGGGACACCCTCAGCAACGCCGCCCCGCACAGAAGCAGCAACACCCCCTGCGTACGGAACCTCATAGCAGCCACCACCCCACACCCACACTGCTCGCCACGGCCACGACCCACGTCACGGACGAGAACCGGATGGCGAAGGCCCGCCCGAAGGTACCTGCCTGGAGGGCGAACAGTTTCAGGTCGACCATCGGCCCGACCACCATGAACGCGAGCCGCGCGGTCGGCGAGAACCCGGTCAGCGAGGCCGCGACGAAGGCGTCGGCCTCGGAGCAGACGCACAGCACGACGGCGAGTACGGCGAGCAGCAGCACCGACAGCCAGGGCGAGTCGGTGAAGAGGTCGAGCACGGAGCGCGGCACGAGGATGTTGAAGGTCGCCGCGGCAGCCGCGCCCAGGACGAGGAAGCCGCCCGCGTGCAGAAAGTCGTGCTGCAGCCCGTCCCGGAAGCCGCGCCACCCGGTAGGGGACGTGCCCTTGCCGGTCGTACGCCGCTGGGGCAGCCACTCCTCCTTCCCGAACCGGACCCACAGCCACCCCATCACCACGGCGGTGCCGAGCGAGGCGACGAGCCGGGCGCCGACCATGGCCGGGTTGCCCGGGAAGGCGATGGAGGTGGCGACGAGCACGACCGGATTGATGGCGGGCGCGGACAGCAGAAAGGCCAGCGCGGCGGCCGGCGCGACACCGCGCCGCATCAGACTGTCGGCCACCGGCACGGAAGCGCACTCGCACCCGGGAAGCACCACCCCGGCCGCCCCCGCGACCGGCACGGCGAACGCCGGTTTCTTGGGCAGTACGCGGCTGAAGACCCGCTCCGGCACGAACGCCCCGATCCCCGCGGACACCGCCGTCCCGAGCAGCAGAAAAGGCATCGCCTGCACGGCTATGGACGTGAACACGGTCCACCAGGCCGCCATGGCAGGCGTAGCAAGATCAAGCGCGAACATCGGCCCGAGCACGGACCCAACGGTGACGATCGCAACGAGGGCGACCCCGCCCACGACGAGATACACAACCCCCCGCGCGGCCAACCGCGCACCGTCGGCCAGACTCCCTCGCTCCTCCACGCCCCTTGCTTCCCGCCTCACAGGTCGTACGTCCGTACCTCCGTACGCTCCGGGCAGATTAACCGGTGCCGCTGTGCGGGCTCCTCGGTGCCTTGGTGTCAGGCGCGTGCCAGTGTGCCCGCGATCAGCGTGGCGGTGGCGTGTTCCAGGGTGGTGCGCAGGTCCAGGCGGAGCACGCTCACGGCGGGGTCGGCTTCGTAGGCGGCGGCAGCGCTGGCGGAGGGCCGGCAGTAGGACGAGAGGGCGCCGGCCAGGATCATCGTCATCATGGCCACCGTCCGGGCGCCGTCGCCGAGTTCCGGCACGTACTGGCGGATGAGGTCGGTCATGGTCGCGAGGCCGGCGATGGCCGTCCGCTTGTGGCGCACCACGACGTCGACGGACACGTTGTGCTCCAGCACATTGGGCTGTGCGTTGATGAGATCGAGCAGCACCGTCTGGCGTGCGAGGGACGCGCTGAGTACCGCAGCCATCTGGTCACCACGTTCGCGCGCCGACAGGTGTGGGTCGACACCCTTGGCCAGTTCGTCCGGCAGCTCCACCAGCCATCTCGCCATGGCGCGCTCCAGCAGTTCGAACAGCACTGCCTCACGGGACTCGAAGTAACGCAGCACATTCGACTTGGCCAGCCCGACCCGTCGGCTCAGCTCGTTGAGGCTCAGGTCGGCCACCGGCATCTCGTCGAGCATCGCCGCCGCCGTGTCCAGGATCGTCTGGCGCCGGATCTCGCGCTGCTCCTTGCTGCGTGCCCGCTGGAATGTCATGGCCCCAGTTTACAAACCAGCGGTCTCTTGACAGCAGACCGACGGTCTCTTACTGTCGAAGCCATAAGAGACTAACGGTCTATAAGGAGATCGACATGAAGTGGACCGAGCGTGACATACCCGAGCAGAAGGGGCGGGTGGCGGTCGTGACCGGCGCCAACACCGGCCTCGGCTTCGAGACCGCCCGCGCCCTGGCGGAACACGGGGCGACGGTGGTGCTGGCCGTGCGGGACGTCGAGAAGGGCAGGCAGGCGGCCGCCCGCATGTCCGGCGACGTCACCGTGCAGGAGCTGGACCTGACGTCACTGGAGTCGATCCGCGCCGCCGCTGCCGACCTGCACGGAACGCACACGGGGATCGACCTGCTGATCAACAACGCCGGTGTGATGTACCCGCCGAAGCAGACCACGCGCGACGGGTTCGAGCTGCAGTTCGGCACCAACCACCTCGGCCACTTCGCGTTCACCGGGCTGGTGTTGGACCTGCTGCTGCCCGTGCCGGACTCGCGGGTGGTGACGGTCAGCAGCGTCGCCCACCGCATCCGGGCCGCCATCCACTTCGACGACCTGCAGTCGGAGCGGTCCTACAGCCGAGTCGCGGCCTACGGACAGTCGAAGCTGGCGAACCTGCTGTTCACCTACGAGCTGCAACGCCGCCTCGCCCTGCACGGCAGCACGAACGCGGTGGCCGCACACCCGGGTCTGGCCAACACCGACCTCATGCGCAACCTCCCCGCCGCGATGCGGGTGATCACCCCCGTGATCGGGCCTTTGATGAGCCAGAAGCCGGAGATGGGCGCCCTGCCGACCCTGCGCGCGGCCACCGACCCCGCCGTCCTCGGCGGCCAGTACTACGGCCCGGACGGGATGGGCGAGTACCGAGGACACCCGCAGGTCGTCGAGTCCAGCCCCGAGTCCTACGACCGGACCGTCCAGCAACGCCTGTGGGCCGTCTCCGAGAACCTCACCGGCGTGAAGTTCCCTGTCTAGGCCTTGGGGAGGGCAGGCGTCTCGCTCATCAGGTTGGCGCGGCTTTGCCGTCACACGGGCCGATGACGGCAAAGCCGGGGCCACCGGAAATCCGCACCGGCCAGCAGCGCCGGATCCTGCACCACGGAGGACCTACCTGTCAGCCCCGTACGTCCCGTACTCCGGAAGCCCTGTCGATTCGAGGACGAGGATCGTCAGTCCGCCCGGTGTCGTCTCGTTGCTCAGGAGCCGGAAGCCGGCCGGGGCACCGCCGTCCGGGAACAGGCGGCGGCCGGTGCCTACGACGACCGGGGCGATCGCGAGGCGTAGTTCGTCGATCAGGCCGGCGGCCAGCAGGGACTGGCCGAGGCGGGCGCTGCCGTGGATCTGGAGTTCGCGGCCGGGCTGCCGCTTCAGTTCGGCTACCTGGGCGGGGATGTCGCCGGAGAGGATCGTGGTCGGGTTCCAGTCGGCCTTGGTCAGGGTGTGGGAGGCCACGTACTTCGGCAGGCCGTTCAGGATGGCGGCGGACGGGTGCTCGGTCATCTTCGGCCAGTCCCGCGCGAAGTTCAGGTACGTACGGCGGCCGAACAGGAACGCGTCCGCCTGCCCGAGCCATGTGCCGGCCAGCCGCTCGAACTCCTCGTCCAGATGCGGCACGAACCAGCCGCCCTGCGTGAATCCGTCGCTCGTGTCCTCGTCCGGGGCACCGGGCCCCTGGGAGACGCCGTCCAGCGACAGGAACTCCTGCAATACCAGCCTCATAGCGCACCACTCTCTTTTCGGCAGGGGGCCGCCAACCGTCCCCTCTCCCTATATGGACCTGGTGCCGCGCGGAAACTCATCGGTCCGGGAACCGGAGCTGTCACTAATGCGGCCCCGCCGCACCCGCGCTGATCAGGGCCGCGCAGGCGACGATCGCGGCGCACAGGGCCGTGAGGTAGCGGACCGAGACATGGCGGGCCGTGACGTGGAGCGCCGAGACATAGCGCGTGGACATGCGTCGGAACACGGCGACAACCTCGCATCGTCAGTGCGTTAAGTGAGGGCAATCGTAGGTTTAACGCGCAACTTAACGTAGGGCGGAACGGACTCCGAGGCAAGAGGGGCCGTCGGCCTCCTGCCCGCTTTCCGCGAGCACTAACTGGCTTGCCACAAGCGGAAGTTGACTCGTCAGTAGCGGTAAGCCGACGTCGGCTCCGGCGCACCCGTCGCTTTGACGCGTCCGGCGCCTTGAGGGGTGTGGGGTGGGGTGGGTGTGCGCGCGGAAATGTGACAGGTGGGGGTGGGAGTGTCACATTTCCGCGACTACATGCCGGGGGCTAGAGGGAGGTTACGAAGGCGGAGAAGGCGTCGGGGGTGACGGTGAAGGCTCCGCCTTCGGGGTTCTTGGAGTCGCGGACGGCGATGTGGGGGGTGAGGTCGGCGGCCTCGACGCACTCGCCGCCGCTCGATCCGCTGTAGGTCGACTTGCGCCACTCGGCGGTGCCGAGCGGGGCGCACTCGACGCAATCGCCGCCGGTGTTGCCGCTGTACGTCGACTTACGCCACCGCGTGTTGGTCACGCCCTCGCTGGTCTCCATAGCGTTCCTCCATTACGCGGGTGATCAGTGCTGCCGAGTCCTCTACGGAGAGGGCGGCACCCTGAAGTGCAGCGTAACGGAGTGCGGCTTCCCTGACCGTCTCCGGGTTGGCCGTCATGTGGCCGGAGATGAGGTCCTCGGTGTAGACGATGTCCGGGTCGTCATCGAAGCGAAGTGTGTTGAACGAGCCGATCAGGCTTGCGTGTTCACCAGCGGCGAAGGGGAGCACCGAAATTCGCACCCAGCGGTGCTCCCGGAAGCTCAACAAGTGGGCGAGTTGGTTTTGCATGACCTTTCGGCTGCCGATGGGCCGGTGCAGCGCGGCCTCGTCCAGGATCACCAGCGTTAGAGGCGGGTGCTCTCGCTTGAGGATGCGCTGGCGCTCCATACGAGCCGCCAGCAGGTCATCAAGGTTGCTCGGCAGACCCGTTGCCAGCACCGCTCGGGCGTACTCCTCCGTCTGAAGGAGCCCGTACACCAACTGCGCCTGGTAGGTGCAGATGTACGTGGCCCGCGCCTCCATGTCCGCGTACGGCTGGAACCAACTCGGCAGCTGTGATCGCAGCACCAGCCCAATCAACCGCGAGAAGGCGCCCTCCGTCTCAAGGGCCACATCCACCCGCTCGCTGAACTCCCGCGTCGGAACCTTGTGGGCCGTCTCGATCTGCCCGATCAGGGACCCGGTGCAGAACACCGCGGCACCCAACTGCTTCTGGTTGAGCCCCGCCGCTTCGCGGAAGCGGCGCAGTTCCGCGCCGTAGTAGTCCAGCGGGCTCGCGCTGGGATCGAGGTTGCGGATATTGACCATGGGGCGCCAACTCCCAAGTGCACACGGCACATCGTTTCGTTCCGGGTGTAGCCGAGCGTAATCAGATCACTCCACTCTGGTGGCGTGAATCATGCAACTGACCTTCCAGAGGCGGGGTTTGGCGCCAGGTATGGCGGCAACTTCACCGTCGGTGACCATTCGGCCCGGCACTTGCGCCGCATTCTCCGGGCGTACCTGATGGCATGGCAGATGCCCGAACTGATCGACGCGGCGGGCCTCGCGCTCACGGAGCTGGTGGCGAACGTCGTACGGCATGTACCGGGGCGGCGCTGCTCGCTGCTGATGCTGCGGCAGCCGGAGGGGGTGCGGGTGGAGGTGACGGACGCCTGCCCCTCGCCGCCGTTGTCCACAGCTGTGGACGAACTGGCGGAGGGCGGCCGGGGGTTGCTGATCATCGAGGCGATGACGGACCGCTGGGGTTGGCAACCGTTGACGGACGGGAGCCCCGGCAAGACCGTGTGGTTCGAGTGCGACGCCAAGGCACGGACATGAAGACATGACCGTACGCTGCAACTTGTGACCTCTCCCGCCGCCCGTACCGCGCTGGACCTGACCGGGGATCTTCCGCTCCCCGCTCTTGAGGACTTCTACCGCGACCTGCATCGCCATCCGGAGCTGTCCCTCGCCGAACACCGGACGGCGGCGAAGCTCGCGGAGAGGTTGGGGGCGGCCGGGTACGAGACGGCCGAGGGCGTGGGCGGTACGGGGGTGGTGGGGCTGCTGCGCAACGGCGACGGGCCGACCGTTCTGCTGCGCGGCGACATGGACGCGCTGCCGGTCGCCGAGGAGACCGGGCTGCCGTACGCCTCCGAGACGCCCGGCGTCATGCACGCCTGCGGGCACGACCTGCACGTCACCTGGCTGGCGGGCGCCGCGTCCGCGCTCGCCGACGGGCGCGACACCTGGTCCGGCACGCTGCTCGTGGTGGGCCAGCCCGCCGAGGAGACCGGCATGGGGGCGGCGGCGATGGTCGGGGACGGGCTGTACGAACGTTTCCCGCGCCCCGACGTCCTGCTCGCGCAGCACGCGACGCCCGGGCCGACCGGGCTGTACGCGCACTCGCCCGGCCTGATCATGTCCGCCGCGACGGACGTCGACATCGTCGTGCACGGGGTGGGCGGGCACGGGTCCAGGCCCGAGGCGACGGTCGACCCGGTGGTGACGGCGGCGTACATCGTGACGCGTCTGCAGACCGTCGTATCAAGGGAGTTGGCGGCCCGCGAGTCCGCCGTCCTGACGGTCGGGCGGATCGAGGCGGGCACCCGGCACAACATCATCCCGACCGAGGCGCACATCGCCCTCAACCTCCGTACGCAGTCCGCCGACGTACGCGACCGGATGCTCGCCTCGATCCGCCGCATCGCGGCGGGCGAGTGCGCGGCGGCGGGCTGCCCTCGCGAACCCACGGTCACCGTCGGCAGCAGCTTCCCGGTCACCGTCAACGACATGGACACCGACCGCCGCATCGCCGCCGTCCACGGCGAGGTCTTCGGCGCGGGCACGGTCCTCGACTTCGGCCCCGTGATGGGCAGCGAGGACTTCCCCTTCCTCGCCGAGGGCGGCCTCCCGTACGCGTACTGGTTCGTGACGAGCACCCCCACCGACGTATGGAACGCGGCGGCCACGGCCGGCGACCTGATGCAACAGCTCGCGGCGGTACCGAGCAACCACAGCCCGCACTTCGCGCCCGACCTGGGGACGGTGGGGCCGGGGGTGCGGACGTTGGTGTCGGGGGCGCTGGAGATGCTGGCGGGGCGGTGACTCGAGTGAGAGGAACGACCCGTGAATGAATCCCAGTTCTGGGCCGCCATCGACGAACTGGAAGGATGCGCCGACGAAGCATCTGTCCATGAACTCCACGAACTCCTTCTGGGAGAGGACGACGAGGATGTCGCCGCGTTCCAGCGGCATCTTGAAAGACACCTTTCCGAACTCCGTCGGCGGGCAGGAGAAGCCGATATTCCGTTGGGTGGAGCGGAAGCGTGCGCGGTGCTGGCCGCCGGGAAGAGTGTGTACACACTCGTTCTGAGTGAGCCGGAAAAGTTCCGTGAACGCGAGTGGGACTGCGAGGAGGCAATTCTTCTTGAGCAGGCGGCACCCGAGGTGCTGGAGTTCCTTCAGGGGCTTCCTGAACTCCCTGATGGGGGAGGGTGGCTGGGTGTCAGCTTCGGATCAGACTTCACCATCCCGCCCATCTATGAGAAATCGGTCGAGCAACTCATAGATCTCATCGAGGATTCTCCGGAGTGGTCCCGGTGGTGGGAAGCAGCTGAATCGCCCAGGCTGTTCATTATCCTTGAGCTGATGAAGTCCGCGGAACTGCGTCGGCCTCCAAGTCTGCGTCGCAGGCACGGTTTCGTGGAGTTCAGCATGTGCGTCGACCAGCAGCGCGCCCGTCGGCTGCGCCTGCCCGGCAAGGCGAGGCAAGCAGCTGAAGTAGCCAGTGACGATCTCGCGACCTGCCTGACGCACGTATCCGACGGGCTTTCCCTGGGAGCGATTCCGTCGCTTCCACAGACCATCGAAGGCTGACCTCGCTTCGTCAACGGTGACCGCTGCCGAGCATGGGTGCCGAGCCCACAGCGTGAGCACTTCTCCCTGCCGTGTTCACGCATCACTCGTTTGAGCGCCCGAAGGGCATACTCCCCCTCACTGTTCACGCTTTTGCAGGGTAGGGGCCACAGGGCCGCGATCCGTGTACGTCCTGGAGTACGCGTCCACATGGGACCGTCCCGACCGTCGCCCCGCCGGGTGGTACACCACTTCCGCAGACGCGGCCTGCGTCAGCTGGTCGGCCGCAGGCGCTGCCCGCTTCTTACGGAGCCGTGACGTGCTGGGCGCGGAAGCGGTGTTCGGCGGGGTGCGGGCCTAGCGTTCGCGTTATGCGAGTACTGGTCACCGGCGGAGCCGGGTTCATCGGGTCGGCGGTTGTGGCGGCGCTTCGAGGGCGGGGGCATGAGGGGGTCGTCTATGACCTCGTGTCCGGGGGCGATGTGCGGGACCGGGACGCCGTGGGGCGGGCGCTCGACGGGGTGGATGCCGTGTGTCATCAGGCGGCGATGGTGGGCCTTGGGAAGGGGTTCGAGGACGCGGCCGCGTATGTGAGCAGCAATGATCTCGGGACCGCCGTGTTGTTGTCGGCCATGGCGGACGCGGGAGTGCGAGGGCTGGTGCTCGCCGGGTCGATGGTCGTTTATGGGGAGGGGCGGTACGAGTGCGGGCGGCATGGGGTCGTACGGCCGGGGCCTCGGGATGTCGCCGATCTGGACGGTGGACGGTTCGAGCCCAACTGTCCTGTGTGCGGGGATGAGTTGGCGCCAGGGCTCGTGGGTGAGGACTCTCCCGTCGATCCCCGGAACGTGTACGCCACGACCAAGCTCGCCCAGGAGCATCTGGCCGCCTCCTGGGCCCGTGCGGTGGGCGGGCGGACGGTTTCGCTTCGGTACCACAACGTGTACGGGCCGGGGATGCCGCGTGACACTCCGTACGCCGGGGTCGCCTCCTTCTTCCGGTCCGCGCTGGCGCGTGGTCAGTCGCCTCGGGTCTTCGAGGACGGGGGGCAGCGGCGGGACTTCGTGCATGTGCGTGATGTGGCCTCCGCCAATGTGCTGGCTCTGGAGGCCCTTTCGGACGCGGCCCCGTTCAGGGCGTACAACGTGGGCAGCGGGGATCCGCACACCGTGGGCGAGCTGGCCGCTGCGCTGGCCGCCGCCCATGGAGGGCCTGCGCCCGTCGTCACCGGGGAGTACCGGCTCGGCGACGTACGGCACATCACGGCGGATTCGGCGCGGGTGCGGGGGGAGTTGGGGTGGAAGCCCGAGGTGGGGTTCGAGGAGGGGATACGGGAGTTCGCCACGGCGGCGGGGCTGAGGGATCCCGGCTGACGAGGTAACGACCGGGTCGACCGGGTACTTCGTCAGCCCACCTGCTGCCCCACCTGCTGCGTCGTCCCGAGTCGCTCCAGACGCTGGTGTACGTGCTGGAGCGCGCCCTCGCGGCGGCCCGGTACGCGTGCGCGCAACTCGGCGAGGGCGACGCCCAGTTCGCGGGCCGGGCCCGCCTCGGCGATACGGCCCCACTGGTGGTGGGCCCGGTCGACGGCCGCCTCGACGCCGGGTGCGTCCGAGGGCTGACCCGCGCCGAGGCGTACGTCGGCCACGGCCAGCCAGGTCCGGCAACTGCGGACGGCGTCCCCGGCGAACATGGCCAGGTCGGCCCGTACTTCCATCCAGTGCACGACCTCGTCCGAACCGGGCCCGTACGTACGCAGCGCGTCCTGCTCCCAGCGTGCGGCCAACCCGTCGGCGTCATCGTGCCGCCCGGCCTCCACGGCGGAGGCGATCTCGGCGTGAGGGTCGGAGGGGTCGGAGGGGTCGGATGCCTCCGGTGGCGGGGCAGGCGTCTCCGGCGGCGCGGCGGCAGGGACGAAAGGCGCGGGCGCCTCCGGCGGGGAAGCAGCGGGGAGGAAGGGCGCGGGAACGGCGGGGGCAGGCATGAAGGGCGCGGGCTCCGCGGCAGCGCCCGTACCCCGCGCCGCAGCCGGCTCCGGCACCGCAGGCGCGGAGGACATTGCAGCCGCGGCCGTGCCCGGCATCCCGCCGGGCTCCGGCACCGCGGGCGCGCCCGGCATCACACCCGCCCCCGTCGCCCCCGTCGCCCCCGTCGCCCAAGACTCCCGCACCGCCCCCGACTCCACAGCCAGCACGAGGTCCCGCCGGACGGCATCCGGCTCCTCCCCCGACACCCGCGTCAACGCCTGCTGGTGCAACTGGGACGGCGCCGGGCGGTGCCCGCTGCGCAGGATCGTCGCGACGGACTTCATGTACGTCGGGACCGCGAGCGTCCGCCGGGGCGGGGGCGGGGCGATCCGTCCGTACAGCCGGGCCCCGGGCCCGACGGCGAGCGGCTGCGTGACCAGGTGCTGCCAGGTCTCCGCGTCGGTGTGGAGGTCGACGAACACCGTTGTACTGCCGGGGGCGCGCAGCCGCAGCTCCTCGCGGATCCAGTGCCAGGGGAAGCCGGTGTAGCGGACGGTCGACGGGGTCGTACGGGCCAGGGCCAGGTGCGGAAGCCGTTGGCGGCGGTCGAGTTGGAGTTGGCCGGTGAGGAAGACCGTCAGCGGGCCGGGGGCCGTCGCGGCGGCGCGCAGGCGGGTCAGGACGGCCTGGGGCTCCAGGGGGTCGGCCAGCTCGACGACGTTCGCGGTGTCCGCGCCGGAGAGCACCGCGGGCGCCACCGCCGCGAGCACGGGAAGCACCGACGCCGCGTCCACCAGACACCCCTTGCCCGCCGGCGAAGCCGCGAGCAGCAGCACCGTTCCAGGCATCGTTCCCGCCCCCTCCCCATCGATCAGCACGTCAGCACCGTAACCGCTGCGCGTGCAAAGCGGGGACAGAGGGAGCCATGGGAACCCGAAGACGGTGGATTCGAGCAAGCGGACGAAGTCCCTCACCCTACCTGCGGGTACGTGTGACCATGGGTGCGCCTGTGAAGCTTTGAGGTCTCAAAAAGTCAGCAAAGGAACAGGACATGACCAAGCCTGTCCCCAACTCCCCCACAACCGCTGTCTCCTCGCCCTCCGCCCCCTCGGGCGCCGCCCCCGCCACCCATCTCCTCGTGGTGGAGGACGACGTCGGCGTCCGCGACGTGCTCACCATGGCCCTGGAATTCCTCGGCTTCGAGGTGAGCTGCGCAGCCACCGGCCACCAGGCCCTGCGTCTCGTCACACGGCGCATCCCCGACCTCGTCCTGCTCGACGTCAACCTCCCCGACCTCGACGGCTTCGAGGTCTGCCGGACCCTGCGCGAACGGGACCTCACCATGCCCGTGCTGTTCCTCTCCGGACGCAGCGGGGTCGACGACCGGGTGCGCGGACTGGACGTGGGCGGCGACGACTTCGTCACCAAGCCGTTCGAGCTGAAGGAGGTGGCGGCCCGTATCCGCGCCCTGCTGCGCCGCACTGCCGAACGGCCCACGCGTCGCCGCTGTCTGAGCGTCGGTCATGTGCAACTCGATCCCGACGCACACCAGGTGTGGTCGGCCGGGCGCCCGGTCCGGCTCACCCCCACCGAATTCGCCCTGCTGCGCTATCTGCTGGAGAACTCCGACCGGGTGCTGACCCGCTCCCAGATACAGGAGCGCGTCTGGAACCACCGCGACGAGAGTTCCGGCATCGTGGACACCTGCGTCTACTACCTGCGCCGCAAGCTGGGTGACCAGGACCAGTCACTCATCCGTACCGTCCGTGGGGTGGGCTACCGGCTGTCCGCGGTCTGACCGTCGAAGTCCGCGTCGTCCGCGTCGCGCCGCAACCTTCATCAAATCCTTATCCCGTACGGAGCGGTTCCGGATCCGCGCTCGCTTCACTGGGGCCGCGGCCTCCGCTCGGGGCTGCCTCCTTTGTTTCCCACCCCCACAGGGAGCACAGCAGCATGTCCTCTGTACGGAAAAAAGTCGCGGCCGCCCTGGGCTCCGCGATCGCTCTGGCCGCCCTCGTCGTGGCCACCCCCGGCACCGCCATGGCCGACCACGAGGAACAGCCGACCGTCGCGCAGCTCCTCGAGCAGTGCAACAACGGCACGGACCGGTGCGAGTTCCATGTCGAGTCGGTCGAGAAGTACCTCGGCCCGGAGCAGCGGGTCACCTCCGACGCGTACAACTGCACGAGCGTCAACCAGAACCTGTCCAAGACGTGGTCGGACACCACGACGACCGGCACCTCGACGACCCAGACCATAGAGTTCGGCGGGGCCTTCGAGGCCTTCACCGCCGGGTTCAGCGTCGCCACCGGGAAGACCTGGGAGAAGTCCCACACCGAGACGCACACCGAGAGCCTGTGGGTCGGCCCGCAGAAGAAGGGCTGGCTCACCCACCGGGCGCACATGGTCAGGTCGCACGGCTACTACCAGCTCAACTTCGGCGACCGTTACTACGGCCACTACATCTGGTACGTCAACGACGTGACGATGACCGGCATCGACCCCGACAACACGTACGGCGAGAGCCCCGTGTTCCGCGAGGCGGAGACGGGCTCCGGCGACTGCTGAGCACGCGGGCGAGATGACAGTTCCCCGCGCCCTGTGAGGGGCGCGGGGCTGTGTCGATGTGCGGCTCCGCCGCGATGCACGACGGGGGAGCGACCAGCCACGACGCAACGGGTCCGCAGCCTGCGAACGACCCGCATTCCTACGCCTCGACGGTCGGCAACGTCACCTCGAAACGACAGCCCCCCGAGACGTTTCGTACGATCGCCCGGCCCTGGTGGGCCTCCACGATCCCGCGCACGATCGCGAGCCCGAGCCCCGCCCCCGCCGGGGGCGTACGCGCATGGGTCCCCCGCCACCCCGTGTCGAAGACGCGGGGAAGGTCCTCCTCGGGAATCCCCCCGCAACCGTCCGTCACCGACAGCACAACCCCCTCCGGGGACCGGTGCGCGGAAACGGCCACCGTTCCGTCCGACGGCGTCCGCCGAATCGCGTTGACCAGCAGATTCCCCAGTACGCGACTCATCTCCTTGCCGTCGACCTCCACCGGCACCGGATCGATCCCGGCCCCCACCAGCCGCACACCGTGCTCACGGGCAAGCGCGTCCGCCCCCGCGAGCGCGTCCCCGACGAGGTCGTACACCGACATCCGTGAAGGGCTCAGCGCCAGCGCGCCGGCGTGGATGCGGGACAGTTCGAAGAGATCGCCGACCATGTCGTTGAGCCGCTCGACCTCGGTGCGGATCTGCCGCAGATACCGGTGCGGATCCGCCGCGACCCCGTCCTCCAGCGCCTCCGACATGGCGCGCAGTCCGGCCAGCGGGGTGCGCAGGTCGTGGGAGATCCAGGCGACGAGTTCGCGCCGGGAGGTCTCCAGGGCGCGTTCGCGGTCCCGGGACTCGTGGAGCTTCGCGCTGGTGGCCGCCAACTCCCGGCTCAGTGCGTCGAGTTCGGCGGTCGCGTGCCCTGTTGGCGCGGCGAAGTCGCCGCCGTCGCCGAAGGAGCGGGCGGCGAGCGTGAGCGCCCGGCTGCGGGCGACCACCCAGCGGCCCAGGAGCATCGCCGTCGCCAGGGAGACCACGGCCGCCATCGCGACGACGGTCGTCACGACGGTGAGGTCGTGATCGTTCAGGAACATCGCCTGCGCCACCGCCAGTGTTCCGGCGAGCATCGCGGTCACGGCGACGGCGGTGACCACGGACAGCGAGACGGTCAGGGACCGCCGCCGGACGAACCACAGCGTGAGTGCCCCGAACAGCCCGGCGGCCGCCGCCCCGAGGAAGGCGAAGAAGGCGATGAGGAGTATGTCCTGCATGGGGGGTATTTCCTCCATGGCGATCATCAGCCCTCCCCTCCGTCGGAAACACCGGCCGCGTCGGCACCGGCCGTGTCGAAGCGGTACCCCACCCCCCACACCGTCTGGATCAGCGCGGGCCGCGCCGGATCCGTCTCGATCTTGGCGCGCAGTCTGCGGACATGGACGGTGACCGTGGAGAGGTCGCCGAAGTCCCAGCCCCAGACCTCGCGCATCAGCTCCTCACGGCTGTACGCGTGTCCGGGGTTCCGCAGGAAGAAGGCGAGGAGGTCGAACTCGCGGACGGTGAGGGCGAGTTCCGTACCGTCCTTGGTGGCGCGGCGGCCCTCCGGGTCCACGCTGAGTCCGGCCGCGCGCAGCAGCCCGCGCGGCTCGGCGGAGGGCCGGCTGCGGCGCAGTACGGACTCGACGCGCAGGACCAGCTCGCGGGGGCTGAACGGCTTGGTGACGTAGTCGTCGGCGCCCACCTCCAGGCCGAGGATCCGGTCGTCCTCGTCGCCGCGGGCGGTCAGCATGATCACGGGTACGGGACCCCGCCCGCGCATCCGGCGGCACACCTCAAGGCCGTCCATTCCGGGCAGCATCAGGTCCAGTACGACCAGGTCGGGCCAGTGCGCGGTGGCCTGCGCGAGCGCGGCGGGGCCGTCGACGGCGCGGTCCACGACGTATCCGGCGCGGTCGAGGTAGCCCGAGACGATCTCGGCGACGGTGGGGTCGTCGTCGACGACGAGGACGCGGGTCCCGGAGTGGCCGTGGTTGTCGTGCGGCTGCGGCTGCGGCTGGTGCATGTCGTCAGGGTCGCACCAGGGGTGCGCGGATGTCCTGCCCCGCTTCGTCCGTCCTTGATTCGTAAGGAGATGCGGGCGGATTGCGAGGCGGCGGACCGACGTCCGTGTTTCGTAAGGAGCCGCTGTCTGTTATGTCCGCTTCACGTTCGTACTGTGAAAGCCGTGTACCCCAACCCCGCCACGAAACCCGACGTCGATGTCGTCCTCCCGTGCCTGAACGAAGCCGCCGCGCTCCCCTGGGTGCTGGCCCTCATCCCCGAGGGCTGGCGCGCGCTCGTCGTGGACAACGGTTCCACCGACGGCTCCGCCGACGTGGCCCGCGACCTCGGCGCGAGAGTCGTCCACGAGGAGCGGCGCGGCTTCGGGGCGGCCTGCCACGCGGGGCTGCTCGCCGCCACCGCGGACATCGTCTGCTTCTGCGACTGCGACGCCTCGCTCGACCCGTCCCTGCTCGTGCCCTTCGTACGCGAGATCCGTGACGGCGAGGCCGACCTGGTGCTCGGGCGGCGGCGCCCGCAGGGCCGTGGCGCCTGGCCGGCACACGCCCGCGCGGGCAATCTCGCGCTGTCCCGGATGCTCCGCCGCCGCACCGGCGTACGCCTGCACGACCTCGGCCCCCTGCGCGCCGCCCGCCGCGAGGGCCTCCTCGGCCTCGGGCTCACGGACCGCCGCAGCGGCTATCCCCTGCAGATGGTCGTCCGCGCCGCCGACGCCGGCTGGCGCATCGCCGAGCACGACGTCCCGTATCTGCCGCGCACCGGCACCTCCAAGGTCACCGGCACCTGGCGCGGGACCTGGCACGCGGTACGGGACATGCGCCGGGTGCTGACGGAGCAGCCCGCTTACGCCACCAGCCAAGGCCCCGGCCAAGGACCCTTCCAAGGAGGAGCCCACCGATGACCACCCTGCTCGTCATCGCCAAGGAACCGCGACCCGGACGCGTGAAGACCCGCCTCACCCCGCCGTACACGCCCGAGGAGGCGGCGGCGCTCGCCGAGGCCGCTCTGGCCGACACCCTGAGCGCGGTGCTCGCGACACCCGCGGACCGGCGGGTCCTGGTGCTCGACGGGAAGCCGGGGCCATGGCTGCCGCCCGGCGTCGAGGTGGTCCCGCAGTGCGCGGGCGGACTCGACGAACGGCTGGCCGCGGCGTTCGCGGACTGCGTCGGACCGACGCTGCTCATCGGCATGGACACCCCGCAGGTGACCGCCGAACTCCTCACGTCCGGGGCCGACTTCACGGACTGCGACGCCTGGTTCGGGCCCGCGGAGGACGGCGGCTTCTGGGCGCTGGGGCTCGCCGACCCGGACCCCGCGCTGCTGCGTGGCGTACCGATGTCGACGCCCACGACAGGAGCCGTGCAGCGGGCCCGGCTCACCGCCGCCGGACTGCGCGTACGAGATCTGCCGCGGCTGCGGGACGTCGACACGGCGTACGACGCCTGGCTGGTCGCCGAGCAGGTCATGGTTCAGGGGCAGGGCAGCCGGTTCGCGGCGGAGTACGAGCGGGTGGGGGCGGGCGTGCGGCGGGCAGGCGTGGAGCGACCGGACGTCGAGCGATCGGTCGTGGGGCGATGAGCACGGCGAGCGCGACGAGTACGAGTACGAGTACGGATACGGGTGCGGGTACGGCGACCGCGTGGTGTGTCGACCCGTACGCGGACGCCCTCCGCGACGGGCGCGGCCCGCTCTTCCTCCGCCGTACCGACGGATGGCTGCTCCCGCTGGAGGTCGAGCGGTGGTGTGCGCGGGCCGACGCCGCCGATCTGTCCGCGCTGCGGCGGTGCGAAGGGGCCGTACTGGATGTGGGCTGCGGACCCGGGCGGCTGGTCGCGGCGCTCGCCCTGCGGGGGCGGACCGTGCTCGGGATCGACGTCAGCGAGGCGGCCGTCGCACACACCGTCCGGCTCGGCGGGCAGGCGTTGCGCCGGTCGGTGTTCGAGCCGTTGCCGGGGGAGGGCCGCTGGGACACGGCGCTGCTCATCGACGGGAACATCGGGATCGGCGGCGACCCGGACGCCCTGCTGCGCCGGATCGCCCAACTCCTCGCTCCGGGCGGCCTGTTGATCGCCGAGACCGCGCCCGTGGACATCGACGAGCAGGTGCAGGTCCATGTCACCGACGCCCAGGGAGCCGCGGGAACCCCGTTCCCCTGGGCCCGGCTCGGCAGCCGCGCCCTGCTGAGGCGCGCACGCCGGCTCGGCTGGCGTACGGACGGTGCAGACGGTACGGCCGGTCAGTGGACGGCGGACGGCCGCTGCTTCGTGGCCCTGCGCCGCGCCCGCACCGAACGGATCAGCATCCACAGCGCCGACACCCCGAACAGCGCGGCCGTCATCAGCAGCCAGCGGGCCAGGAACACATCTCCTGACGAGCCGGTGGACGCCTCGTAACGCCGCTCCACCCGCCCGCTGATCAGCGGGAACCACACCAGCAGGAGCAGTCCGGACAGGGCCGCCGGGACGCGCACGAACATCAGCCACTCCCGGCGTCCGACCGCCCCGAGCGCCGTCCCGACGACCCGGTCGGCAACGGCGTACAACGGCAGCAGCACCAGGTCGTGCAGCAGCGCCGCCCCGACCATCCACATCAGTACGCCCCACCAGTCCCCCGCGAGCAGCTGTACGCCGGCATACGCGACGAGCGCGAACGAGCAGGCGAGGAGCAGGAGTTGGAGAGGGCTCTCGCCGTACCAGCGGCGCCACCGGTTCCGTACGCTCGTCATGCGTCCGTGCATTCGTACGTGCATCGCAGGGCTCCTCACAGGTCTCCGAACGTCAGCCGGGCCACCCACTTGGTGTTCAGCACTCCGGGTGCGGCGGGGACGATGATGCGCGCCGGGTAGCCGTGGTCGGGGGTCAGCGGCTCGCCGTTGACATACAGGGCGAGCAGCGAGCGCGGGTCGCGGACCTGGTTGTCGCGCAGGGCGGCCCGCCGGAAGGAACCCGCACGCTGGAGCGACTCCACGAACAGATCGGGCTCCTGGCCCCGGTCGTACCCCGCCAACTCCGCCAGATCCCGCAGCCGTACGCCTCGCCACCACTGGTCGCCCGTCGACCAGCCCTCCACACAGGCGATGGGCAACGCCGCGCTGTACAGGGGCAGTTCATGGAGCTGGGCCCGGCTGAGCCGGACCGTACGACGCCCTTCGACTACGAGCCGCCACGCCTCCTCACTCGTCTCGGTCGCCCGGATCCCCACGGCCGCGGCCGTCTTGTTGATCTGGAAGCCGCCGGGTCCCGAGCCCGGGTTGGCACCACCGTGCGGCGCGAGCACCGCCGTTCGACGCAGGGGCCCGTCGAAGTTCTGCCCCACGGTCGTGACGAACAGGAACAGCGAAGAGCCACCGACGAATCCAAGCGCCCCACGCCGGGAGACGGTGGGCGCGTCGGGCCGGGGTGACACCAACTCCCCCTGTTCTTCGCACTGTTGGCTCTGTTGGCCCCCTTCGCGTTGCCGGATGTTACGCAGCACCGTCGGCGTCTTCAGCACTGTGTGCGCGACGAAGGCGGCGAAGAACACCCAGGCGCCGTAGAAGTGCAGGGGGTAGAAGGAGCCGGGGAAGAGGTAGTCCAGCTGGACGTTCAGCACACCCGTGACGAACTCGAACAGCGCGCTTGCGACCAGTACGAGCAGCGAGAGCCGTTCCAGCGCGTGGCCGAGCGAGCGCGCGGGCGGCAGCTCGAAGAGCTTCGGAATGACCGACCACAGCTTGGCGAGGAGTACGGGGATCAGGGCGATGCCGAGCGTGACGTGCGTGCCCTGGTTGAGGCGGTACAGCCAGGGCGGGTCGGTGGGCCAGGCGAAGAGGTAGAAGCCGAGGAGGCCCTTGTCCGGGGTCTTGTCGTTGACCGGCGAGAGGTTCGGGTTGTACGCGGCGTACGACACGAGGCCCGTCACGAACAGGACGGTGAGCCCGGCGAGCAGCACGACACCGAGCAGCGAGGTGAGCCGGGGGCCGCGCAGGGGGCTGCGCCAGAAGGCGGGGGAGGTGGGGAGCCGTTCGCTCATGCCCCGACGGTAGGCCGGTACGGGCGGGCCGAGAGGGGCTGGACTCATGACGAAACGCTGACGTCCGTGCTGGCCGGGACGCCACGGGGTGGCTTCCGCCCTAGCGTTTCCGCTGTGAACCGTGACCTTCGCCGTGACCTGTACGCCGCTGGGGCCGCGGTGCTCCTCTTCGCCACGGCCGCCGTCGTCGGCCACATCCTCGAGAACACCTACGGCAACCTGCACCTCGCCTGGGCGCCGTTGTACGCCTGGTGGTCGCCGCAGGTGGGGCCCGGCACTCCGGCCGCGATCACGCTGGCCGCGGCGGTGATCGCGTACGGTCCCTCTCTCGCGGCCCGCCTGCCGTGGCGGGCGCTCGTGCCGGTGACCTGGTTCGTCGCCATGGCCTGGACGTGGGCCCTCGCGCTGATCGACGGCTGGCACTACGGCATCGAGCGACGGCTCACCACGCGCTACGAGTACCTGACGGTCATCGACCGCTTCGACGACATCGGGGCCACCCTGCGCGGCTTCACCCAGCACATCCTGCTCGACTCGCCCGACAACTGGCCCCCGCACATCGCCGGCCATCCCCCGGCCGCGACGCTCACCTTCGTCTGGCTGGACCGTATCGGCCTCGGCGGCGGGGGTTGGGCGGGCGTCTTCTGCATCACGGTGGGCGCTTCCGCCGCCGCGGCGGTCCTCGTCGCCGTACGCACCCTCGCCGACGAGACCCTGGCCCGCCGAGCCGCCCCGTTCGTCGCCCTGGCCCCGGCGGCGATCTGGGTGGGGGCGTCGGCGGACGGCTACTTCGCGGCGGTGGCGGCGTGGGCGGTGGCACTGCTGGCACTGGCCGCGACTGGTGGGCGCAAGGCACTCGCCTTCGGCTCCGGACTGCTGCTGGGCCTCACCGTCTATCTCTCGTACGGCCTGACCCTGTTCGCGATCATCACCGCAGCCGTGCTCCTGCTGACCTGGCGACAGTGGCCACTGACCCTCCTCCTCCCGCTACTGGCGGGCGCGGCCGTCGTCCCCGCCGCCTTCACCCTCGCGGGCTTCAACTGGTGGGAGGCGTACCACCTGTTGGTCGAGCGCTACTACCAGGGCACGGCCGCCATCCGCCCGTACTGGTACTTCGTCTGGGCCAACCTCGCATGCACGGTGCTCCTCGTGGGGCTGGCGACGGTGGCGGGCCTGCGCCGCACGTTCGCGACCGTGCCGGCCACTGTCCGACGCCTGCGCGCCGGCACCCCGACCACCACCGACCGGCTTCTCGGTCTGATCCTCGCCGGGCTCCTCATGGTGCTTGTCGCCGACTTCTCCGGCATGAGCAAGGCGGAGACGGAACGTATCTGGCTTCCCTTTGCCTTCTGGCTCCTGCCCGCGACGGCGCTGCTGCCACGGGGCGGGCAGCGGGGGTGGCTTGCTGCCCAGGCGACGGTGGCGCTGACGGTGAACCACCTGTTCCACACGGGGTGGTGAGCCAGGGCTTCGGCGTAGTCGCTTGATGTCCGGTTCGTGTCGATCTGCCACTCGGTGAGGTTCCACGAACGTGACAGGGTCGGGATTCCAAGATCATGGAGCTCTCGACGCCCCGTGATTCGCTACCGAGGGGCACCGCACCTGCGTAGCGAGATCAGTCAACCTACAAGTATGCAGGTTGTTTAGGGAACCACCCTGATTCACAGTGGCCGCATCCAAAGCTCACCATTGCGCAGCGAACACTGATCTTGCCTACACATGGGTCGGTACATTTACCAATATGAAAGTGCACGGAAAGCGCGTGTCGATGTTGGGCAGGTCACCGCCCGAGAGGCCGAAGGAGAACCTGTGAAGAAGCTCGTTGGACGGCTCGGCATGGTGACGGCGTTGGCCGCCGTGCCCTTGGTCTTGGGGACAGGGACAGCACACGCCGCCATAACCACGGTCCGCCAGGGGGATGACTACGCCCGCTATTGGCACTCAAGCCAAAACCTCTACGCCTGTGACGAGGAAGGTGACGGCAACGGGGTCTATGCCGAGTACTGGGGCTCCGGAAGCAAGCATGGCGAAGTCTCGGATGGCAACGGCTCGAAAGACGGGTGCGGCTGGGCCGATGTCGGCGCCATCAGTTCATTCAGGGTGTGCGAGGACACATCGTTCGGCAACGTTTGCTCATCCAGGGTGTACATCTGACCCGCTGAATCGACCTCGGCATCCACTCGTTGCACCGCCTCGTGTCTCGATGGCGAGTTCGCTCCCATCCTGAACGGATGAACCTGTACGGAGCGTGAAGGTCGCGGCTACGCCGAAGCGCCCTGCTGTCGCAGGTAGTCCGAATGTCAGAACACGCACAGCGCCCCAGGCTGGAGTGCAGGGCGGCGTCGTTCAGAAGGTGTATCCGGGTTGATGGGGCTTCAGGAGCTGGGGCAGGACCGCGGGGTGGGCGCCGGGGGCTAACGCGGAGGCAGGCACGACTTCCGGTGATCATGAGGTGTCGAGTCCCTGATCACCACGACGGAAGACCGTGCCTGCCCGCTCATCCTCGCTCATCCCGGGCCCTCTGGGCCAACTCACCGGCGCCGCACCGACCGCCCCCGATGACCTCTCCGGCCTGCTGACCTGCCTGGCTCAGGTACCCGATCCCCGGCGGGGCCAGGGCCGACGGCACCCGCTCGCTTTCGTCCTGTCCCTGGCCGCGTGCGCGGTCCTGGCCGGAGCGAAGTCCCTGGCCGCGATCGCGGAGTGGGCCGCCGACGCCCCGCCGCACGTCCTGGCCCGGCTCGGTGGCCCATGCCGGGAGCCGGACCGCGGCCCCGTCGCCCCGGCCGAGGCCACTGTGCGCCGTATCCTCCAGCTCATCGACGGCGACGCGCTGGATACGGCCGTCGGAAGCTGGCTCGCCGGGCGCGAACGCGCCGCCGGCCAGGAGGAGAACAACAGCGACCGGCCTCTGCCTTCCCTCGCCGTGGACGGCAAGACCGTGCGCGGTGCCCGCCGCACCGACGGCACCCAGGTCCATCTGCTCGCCGCGATGACGGGGACCGGCCTGGTCACCGCCCAGCGCGAGGTGGACGGCAAGACCAACGAGATCACCGTCTTCCGGCCCCTGCTTGCCCCGCTCGATCTGCACGGCACGGTGGTCACCTTCGACGCCCTCCACTCGCAGATCGCCCACGCGCGCTTCCTCGTCGAGGACAAGCACGCCCACTACATCGCGCTGATCAAGGGCAACCAGCCCACCCTGCACCGGTGGCTGAAGGCCCTGCCGTGGCGGGAGGTGCCGCTCCTGGACAGGACGCGGGCCACCGCGCACGGCCGCGACGAGATCCGCCGGATCAAGGCCGCCGCCGTCACCGGGATCGCGTTCCCCCACGCGGTGCAGGCCGTCCAGATCGTGCGCCGCCGACGGGTCGTCACCACCGGCAAGGTCACCCTGGAACGCGTCTACGGGGTGACCGACCTGACCGCGGAGCAGGCCGACGCAACCGAGATCGCCCGCCGCGTCCGCGACCACTGGGGCATCGAGAACAAGATCCACCACGTCAGGGACACCACGTACGCCGAGGACGCCTCCCGCGTACGCACCGGCACCGCTCCACGTGCCATGGCATCCCTGCGCAACCTGGCCATCGGCGCTCTCCGACTCGCCGACCAGACGAACATCGCCGCTGGACTCCGCCACCACACCCGCGACGCCAACCGTCCACTGATCACCCTCGGCATCATGTGATCAACCAGGACACGTCACCTGAACGACGCGGCCCTGGGTGGTGAGCGCGGGGGTTTTCGTTCCCCAAGCCCACCCTTTCCCGAAACTGATGGCCCGCCGGTTGCCGCGGCACAGCGCGAGCAGTGCCCCAGGCACTTTGATACGGCCGTCCCGCTGCGGACAGTTCGCTTCATTGGCACATTAGCGATGTCGTTAATTAGGGCAGGGGGTTCCAATGGCACGCCTCTGCGTCTATCGGTACGACGAAGTCGACAGCGTACCGCTCCGTGAGGTTGACGGATGGTTCGAGACTGACCAGGCCAAGGCCGCATATCCGGAGGCGGTGCACGAGGAGCGGTCGACCGCACGCCGATGGAGGGGCGGGAGGGAGAGCATCACGCGGGCGGTACGGGAGAGGCTGTTGCGTACGGCCGGGGATCGCTGGGTACTGGAGACGGCCCTGATCCGCAGGGAACTGGCCGACAGGTTTCCCGGCGGTGACCGGCATGAATTTCTCTCCGATGACCAGGCGGCGGAGTGGCTCCTGCGCAACGGTCACGAACAGGTGGTCCGTCAGTGGCTGTCTGAACTGCCGGGCGAACGAGGGCCGGGCCGCCCGCAGATCGGCGGGCGGGTCCAGGTGCGACTCGGTGAGCTTCTCGACGATGTGGACCGGTTCGCCGCGGAGAACGGCTACTCGCGCGCCGAAGCGGTACGGGCTCTGGTGGCGATCGGGCTCGGTCGGCGCAAGGACGGGCCGCGTCCCGCCTGAACCGCGCAGGCTGTCAGCGCCGCGATGCCAGCCAATGTCGGGATGGGACTTCTCGTCATGCCCGGCATCAGCCCAGGCGGAGACCTCCGCATCCCGCCGTCGCCGTACGACAGTGCGCTGAGCCTGCGCGCAGACGAGGGTTGATCACACCGAGGGAGACGGGCGAGTACTACAGCCTCACTTCCTGAGCGGCCGATCGGGCCGGTCGGAAGCGGTCACCGCCTCGGAGGTGTGCTGCGGAACAGCGACCTGCGGAGCAGGCCTGACACTGCCACCGAGCGCGAAACGATCAGGTTCTGTCACCAACTCGAAGATCTGCGGCTGTAGCACGAGCCCGGGTAAGGGGCTGCCAGCCGACTGCTTGACGAGAGCCTGGACCAGAGGCAGGAACTTGGTAGCCACGAGGAAGTCCGCCCACCGGGGGACACCGAGCCACACCCGCGTCGGTTTCAAGCCAAAGGCCGGCACGCTTCGGTGCACGAAGCCGCAGGTCATAGCGAAATGTGGCCAATATTCGTCACTTGGTGACCAATCTGGTGACCAATTCACGGTGGTCAAGTGATCGATCTGAAGATACTGTGCACGTTGTTCGGCGTCCGAATACTGAGACGCCAACACGTTGATTCCTCCTTGACCGGGGGGAATCGACAAGCTTCATGTAATCGGGGGAAAGAAGTCCGGGGGGCCTTTCGGTTCCACGCCTGTTCAGGTCGCCCTATGGGCTTCCTCCCCCTTGCGACGACGCGAGGGATAACGCGAATGAATCGTAATGCTCTACGCATGGCAGCCGTTTCGACTGCCGCTGCCATAGCCCTTGGCGGGGCTGCTGGCCTGGCACAGGCGTCCACGGCTCCGGCGGCCACGCCCCAAGCTGTGTCAGTCACGCAGCAGGTCGAGGCCCGGCAGGCCGCGAGTGCCCTGCTGGCGAGCCCGTTCGCCGCCAGCCTCTCGGCTGCCGAGCGGGCCGAGATGACCAAGATCGCCAGCGGTGAGGCCGCGGCCGCCAGCAAGTGGGACGCGATCAGAGCCGCCTTCAAGAAGGTTGGCGGCTTCGCCAGGGCCATCGCCGGCAAGTACAGCGACTTCAAGAAGTGGTACGACGGCTTGTCCTGGTGGGTGAGGGCCCCTCTCGCTGCGATCTCTCCCGGGCTGACGCTTCTGGAGATCTACAACGCCCTGCACTGATGACGGCCAGGGAACCCGAGTGATCTGGCTCCCTGACTGAATGGCAGCGGACCGGGTCTGCCTCAAGGCACCTGGGTAGACCCGGTCCGCTGTTCGCACACCGTAAAACGGAGACACGGAGGGCCCCATGACCAACACCACGTCTTCCCGTACGGCCACCGAAGGCACATGGGCTCTGCCTCTGTTGACGCTTGCGCCACTCGCCGCGATCAGGTTCCTTACAGAGCTCTCCACGCCATGGCTTGCCGTCTCCTGGATCCTCTGCGCCATGTCCGTGATTCTGGTGTCAGTTGGATGGGTGACGGCATTTCAACATGGGACCCGCGGTCCCGGGGTGTGGGGTATGTGTGTTCTCGTGCACGCCGTACTGGCTTGGCAATTGATTGTACTTGCACGGCAATAAAGCGAGCCTCTGATAGATGCGCACGTCTATGCCGCATGCCCAGAAAGAAGTAATCGGGGGAAGAAATCCGCGCAGGGACCTCTCGGTTTCCACGCCTGTTCAGATCTCCTTTGGAGACTTCCTCCCCCTTGCGATAACGCCAGAGGATTCTACATGAGGCGAAGAGGTCTGCATACGGTGGTGGTTTCGGCCACATCGCCCGTTGGCAACCGGCCCGGTCCACCACGCGAAGGAAGGGCGCAGTGAAGGGCGAGGTGCTCGTCGAGGCCCGAGGTCTCAGCCGGTCCTTCGGCAACAAGCGGGTCCTGGATGACGTATCACTCACTCTCCGTGCTGGCGAGGTGACCGGCTTCGTAGGCGCCAACGGCGCGGGAAAGACCACAACGATCCAGCTCATGCTGGGCCTCTTGAGAGGTGAAGGGCAAACGCACTATCTCGGCAGGCCTCTGCACGAGTGGGGAGCACCCGGCACAGTTGTCGGAGCCGTTTTGGGGGGAGTGGCGGGCCACTCCGCACACCGCCTGCGCGCACATCTGCGCATGGTGGCCGCGGGATCCGCGGTGCCCGACGAACGCGTGGACAGCCTGCTGGAGACCGTCGGGCTGACCGATGCCGCAAGGCGAAAGCTGGCCGAACTGTCGCTGGGTATGGCGCAGCGCGCAGGCATCGCCCAGGCACTGTTGGGTGATCCGCCGGTGCTGGTCCTCGATGAGCCCGCGAACGGGCTCGATCCTCATTCGATCCGCTGGCTGCGTGAGTTTCTGCGGGGCCAGGCAGCGCAGGGCAAGGCCGTGCTGGTTTCCAGCCACCTCCTGGGCGAGATGGAGCAACTGGCCGACCGGGTAGTGGTCTTGACCCGCGGCCGGGTCGTGGCGGCGGAACCGATGACTGAGGTTCTCAAGCGCGCGGCCGACCGACGGATCGTGACGCTCGAGGCACCGGACTTGCCGGCCCTGGCCAAACTGGTGACGGAACACGGCGGGCACCTGGCTCCTGTCGGCGGACAGAGCGCCACCGTCACAGGCCTGGACCGCGTACGAATCGGCACGCTCGCACTGCAGGCC
Organism: Streptomyces flaveus; assembly: GCF_014647675.1. GTDB lineage: Bacteria > Actinomycetota > Actinomycetes > Streptomycetales > Streptomycetaceae > Streptomyces > Streptomyces flaveus. The sequence goes on from NZ_BMPQ01000005.1 coordinate 156,429, forward strand.
GGGGTACCGCTGTACTGGCTGCACGAAGGAAACCCGTCGTTGGAAGACTTCTACCTCGGCGTAGCGCAAGAGGAGTTCAAGATCTCGTGACAAGCGGTGTGGCAACTGTACCCGTGACGGTCAGGCCCGCTGACGCGTTTCGCAGGGCATGCCGGTACGAGTGGCGGCATTTGGCAGCCTTGCGGTCGACCTGGATCCTGCTCTCCGTGGTGACGGTCCTGAGCGTGCTGACCGGCATCACGGTCCTGCTCGATCTCGACAAGCAGCACACTGTCAGCGCCGTGACGGTGGCAGACGCGATTGCGTGGACCCCTCTCTCCCTCCAGATCCCAGCCCTGTGCTTCTTCGTGCTCGTCCTGGGCACCGGGCCAGTCTCGACCGACTTGGTGTCAGGCGCCGCACGCACAACCTGGCTGACCGTGAACGGACGCGCCACCGCCTACGGAGCCAAGTGCGCGGTCGGCTTCACCATAGGAGCTGGCACAGCCGCCGTCAGCGCACTGCTCGGAGCAGTCTCCTGCGCAGCATCGCTGGCCATGGCCGGCGCTCCCCAGCCAAACTGGACCGAAGTCCTGGCGCCCGCTGCCCGGTTCGTTGTGTGGATGGGGTGCTGGGCGCTCCTGTGCCTGGCCGCGGTCGCCCTGTTGCGCAGCCGCATCGTTCCAGTCCTGCTCCTGGTTCTGTGGCCGCTGCTCGGTGAGCGCATCACGGGAGCACTCCTCGGGTACATACCGGGGCTGGACGGCGTCAATAACTGGCTGCCCTTCGCGGCGGGCCGGGCGATGCTCACCGACGTCTCGGCATACTCGGGAGACGAGAAACCCTTCGCTCAGGCGCTGGTCGGCTCCCACCTGTCCACCTCGGTCGCGGTCACGGTGTTCTGCCTGTACACGGCGGCTATCACGGCAGCCGGGTGGTGGGCCTACTGCCAACGGGACGCCAAAGCGCCCTGACCTTCTCACCTCAATGACGCCCCGGCTGGCCTCCCCCGACCAGCCGGGGTTTCTCATGTTCCGGCACTATTCCCGTACCCGCCAGCTCCGAGCAGCGCAGCGGCCACGCCCCCAACGCAGTGGGCAACTTCTGCTTCGAGGTGACGCTCGGTTATCGAAAGCTGGAGCTTTTTACCCACGCTGAGAGTAAGGGGCGTCACAGTGGGCCGGTGTTCCGGCTTCGCGAGGATCTCGGTGACCATCCTCTTCTCGCCTTCGGGCGGGAGGGGGCCCTTCGTCATGCGCGCTCGCGCGCGATCTGCTCGGCCGCATCGAGTACCAGATGCCATGGGTACGCCTTCGGCTTGCCCTGGCCCGGTTGGTTCGGTACGAACCCGCCCTCCCCGTACAGCACGTGCACGCCCATGGCCCGCAGCTCGGCGACGCTCCGCTCGAACGCCCGGTGTTGCACGTAGGCCGCGTTCACGCACGGCATCGCCACCATAGGGATGCCCTTACCGATTCCCTCCGCGACGACGCCCACCACGAAATCGTGTGTCAGGCCAGCCGCCCACGAGTTGATCGAGTTGAAGGTGGCCGGCGCGAATGCAATCACGCTCGCCTTCGGCCACACGTCCGGCTCGCCCGGCAACTTGTACTCGGACCGCACCGGATTTCCGGTCAGCCGCTCCAGCTCCGACAACTGAGGGTCGAGCCAACGGGCCGCCGTCGGCGTCAGTCCGAGGCACACGTCCCAGCCGCGGGCCTGAGCGTCCTGGATCACCCTGCCGACATCGAAGACGGGCGGGGCCGCGGAACCGAACAGGTAGAGCACGCGGGAAGTCGTCATGGCCCTATCGGATCACAGGCAACCACCCCTGCCCGGAAGGGAGTCGGGGACGGAAGCATGCGCCCGAGCCGTCCGGCGCGGGTACCGTTCCAAGTGGTTGCTCAGAACGGAGACCAGTAGTGCCCACACTGGACGACGATCACACAGGCACTCGCATCAGGGAACAGCGGAAGCTGGCCAGGCTCACCCAGCGGGAGCTCGCCGACCGCCTCCCCTACTCGTACAGCCTGCTCAACCAGGTCGAATGCGGAGCCAGGCCCGCGACTTCAGACTTCGTCGCCGCTGTCTCCCGTGTGCTCAAGGTTGACGTGACGACCTTGACCGGGCAGCCGTATGTGACCGAACTGCAGCGGGACCGGCTCGCCGAACTCGTGCGGCCGATCCGTGAGGCCCTCGACCTGTACGACCTCGGCCCCAACCCGGACCTCACCACGCGCCCCGCCGGCGAACTCGTCACAGCAGCGGACCAGTTGTGCTCGCAGGTTCGTGCCACACGCCTGCGCGACGCGGCCCGCGAGCTGCCCGGCGTGATCGCCGAACTCACCCATATCGCCTGGTCGACGCCGTCCAGCGAGCTGTGGCAGGCCCTCGCCTCTACGTATCGCACCGCCCACGACATCACCGTCAAGCTCGGCTACTACGACCTGTCCGCCGTGGCCCTGGACCGGATGGACTGGGCAGCACAGCGTGCCTCCGATCCGTGCCTTGCCGCGGTCCGCCAGTACATGCGGGCGCTCGTCTATTTCCGGGAGGGCGAGTACCGGATCGGGCAGCGGCTCGTCGCCTCCGGTCACGGGGTGGTCGGGCAAGCTGAGGAAACCCGCGAGGCTCTCGCCGTCGCCGGGCAGCTGTACCTTGGCGCTTCGGTCATCTCCGCACGAGCCGGGGACGAGACCGCCGTGAACCGGCACATCGATGCGGCGCGGGAGATCGCAGGACGGATCGGTGACGCATCGGACGTGCACTGGCTCAGCTTCGGCCCGACGAACGTGGACCTGCACCGGATGTCTGCGGCTGTCGAGATGCGCCGGTACGACGATGCCCTCAAGCAGGCACGCAAGATCAAGCTGCCGCCCGCACTGCCGATGAGCCGCCGCGCGCACTTCCTCATCGACCGAGCCCGCACGGAAATGGAGACCGGGCACACAGATGCTGCCCTCAAGCACCTTGTGAAGGCGCGGCGTTGGGCGCCGGAGCAGACCCGGTACCACCCGGCTGCTCGCGAGACGATCACCGGCTTGGTGCATTTGTCGCGTCGGACCCCGGACACGCTCAACCACATGGCCGCGTGGATCGGCCTTTAGGTCACGCTCACAGCACTCACAAAACTGTGAGTGTTCCTGCCTTCTCACAGCGTCACGCTGGTCTCTCACCTGGTCATTGACGACGTGGGGACAGCGGGACGTGGACGCACGGTGCACTGATTGGCCTGCGGCTGACACGGCGCGCAGTCGCTGCGGTCGTCGCAGATTGCACCCCGGCAACCGCTCGCGACGGCGCCGGGGCATGCCAACGCTGCGAAGGAGCGTCGACACCATGCAACGTACAACCCTGCCAACTGACGCGGCGCTGACGCCCGTCGAACCAGAGCCCGGTGTGCTTGTACACACCCGCGCTGACCGGGAGTTGGCGATTGTCCACTGGCTACTGGCCGCAGCCGGCAGACACACCGAGGCCCGTATGCAGTGGGCCGAGCACGGGATCGCCTTGCTGCGCTGCGGCACGCTGTTCTCCGCGATCCGCATCCCGGAAGTGATCGTGCATGCCGCCGCCGGGACCGAAGAGGCCGACAAGGTGGACGCGTATCTCGCCGAGGCCCTTCTCCAGGGCCCGGTGATTCGTGATCCGCGTCAGGGCCGGTACTACGCGCTGGTGCCGGCCAGTACCGCCGCCCGGTGGCGTGCGCCGGACACGGACTGTCTCGGCCGGGGCTGGCATCTCGGCGTTCCGCGGCCCGGTGTAAACCGAGACGCTCCGGACGTGTGGTGTCCGTACTGGTCGGTTCCGATGCCGTCGCCCGGTGAACTCTGCTCGGCCGGGGCCGTCGCGCAGCTCGTCGCCACGGGCCGCTACCGGCAGGCATCGGAGGCGCTCGGATGAACGAGAGCTCCGAGACCGAAACCTCCACCGAGGAGAAGGTCGCGCCGCCGCTAAGGGACCTGCTGCTTGCTTCGGCGAACTGCCTGCGCGAGCGGGTGGCCGTGCAGGCGCTTGTCGGGGAGGAACACCTCCTCACGCTGAACGCGGTGCGGGCAGCGCTGGTCCGGGAGACGGACCACGGCGTGGAATGCGCCTGGGAACACATGGGCGGCCGTCTCTACCGCCTCGGCCTCGACGACCGAGAGCGCGCCTTCCTCGACTTGGTGCTGTCCATGGCAGGCGCGCATCAGACGAGCCTCATCCGAGTGCAGGAGGTGGACGATCGGCAGCTCGTCATCGTGCTGCGCGCACTGATCGCCCTGTCTGGCCGTGACGCGATCGCGGTCGGGACCCGGGTATGAGCGCCATCCGATGGCAACACTGCGACGCAGGCAGCGGGAGCGGACACATGCAACTGGCTGCCGACAACCGCACGTACCACCGTGAACAGGCCGCACAGCGCACCTACCTCGAGCACCTCAGCACCTGCCGCGACTGACGAGTACGGCTGGCCGCCGGGCTCAAGGGCGGACTGGTGAGACCGTGACGACCGGCCTTCTACTGGTCGGCCTGCGGCATCCGGACGACCGCGGTTCCTCCCTCCAGGTCCACTGTTGTGCGGTTCGGCGGCGCCCCGTCCTCCTCGTCGTCCCGCATCACCAGTGCCGACTGCCGCTCCTTGAGTTCGTTCTGCTTCCCGGGCGAAAAGCTCGCATGGAGCTGCTCGAACCCGGTCGCCGATATCTGGCCCTGCCGGGCGCTGTTCCGCCATGGCAGCAGTCCGGCCCGCCCGGCATGGAGAAGCAGCTGATCCACGAAAGCCACAACGGTCAGCAGGATGACCAGTCCGGGCAAGGTCACGAAAACGACGAATTCCATGCCCCCGAGTATCCGGGCCGGGGGCCGATGCCGACAGATCCCGCACAACCAGCGGAGCGCCACCGCTCCGACTTGCCCGCTCCGCCCCCCAGGTGTGCTCTGGAGGCAGGGGCGAGGAGAGAGGAGTGGGGTCATGGCTCACGCAGCGTCACGTACCGCGCGGTGGCACGGCAGTCCCGTACAGCTCGCGACGAAGCTCACCGCCCCCGTGCTCGGCGGGATCGTCTACGGCCTGTGGGCCGCCGCGATCGGGCGGGACGCGGGGCCGATCACCGGCTGGAACGTCCTGCTCGGCGTCGTGGCCGCGGTCGCCTTCGTGGCCGGGTACCTCGGGCTGCGTCTGCTCGGCACGCACCTGCCGCGCGAACTGCGTGCCGCCGCATGGGCGGGCTTCGCGGGCGTCGCGGTCGGGTTTCTGCACGGCCTCACCGGCTCGAGCGTGCTGCGGTCGGCGGCCGTGGCGTTCGCGGTGGCGGCGGGCGCGTTCGTGGTGGTGTTCTACCGCTTCTACACGACGGAGGGCTGACGTCCACACGACGGAGGACTTAGGTCTCGGGGGCGACCGCGGGACTAGGACAAAAAGCCCACGACGAATCCAGTGCCGAAATCTACGATGAGTTTGCTGCCCGGTGGGGGTCTACATCTCAACGACAGCTCAGCACTCGTAGAGGACTGGATGGGGCGGACATGAAAAGCGACCACCTTGCCGGAGGTGGGCCGGCGATCGAGACCGCCGGCCTGGTGAAGACCTTCGGCGACAACCGTGCCGTGGACGGCGTCGACCTGCGCATCGAGAGGGGCACGGTCTACGGCCTGCTCGGTCCGAACGGCGCGGGCAAGACGACCACGGTACGGATGCTGGCGACCCTGCTCCGCCCCGACGGCGGCGAGGCCCACGTCTTCGGCCACGACGTCGTACGGGAGGCGGACGCGGTCCGCAGCCGGGTCAGCCTCACCGGGCAGTACGCCTCGGTCGACGAGGACCTCACCGGCACGGAGAACCTCGTACTGCTGGCCCGTCTGACCGGCCACAGCAAGAAGGCCTCGTACGAACGCGCGGCCCAACTCCTCGCCGCCTTCGGCCTGTCGGAGGCGGCGGGCCGCCAGGTGAAGCACTACTCCGGCGGTATGCGGCGCCGTATCGACATCGCCGCGTCGATCCTCAACACCCCGGACCTGCTGTTCCTGGACGAGCCGACGACGGGCCTCGACCCGCGCAGCCGCAACCAGGTCTGGGAGATCGTACGAGCGGTCGTCGCCCAGGGCACGACGGTGCTGCTGACGACGCAGTACCTCGACGAGGCCGACCAGCTGGCGTCCCGGATCGCCGTCATCGACAAGGGCAAGGTCATCGCCGAGGGCACCAAGGGCGAGCTGAAGGCCTCGGTCGGCGCCGGCGCCGTGCACGTACGGCTGCGGGACGCGGACCAGCGCCCCGACGCCGAGCTCCTGCTCAGGCAGGCCCTCGACGCGGACGTACAGCTGGAACCGGACCCGGTGGCCCTGACCGCCCGGGTCGGCAGCAACGGAGACGCGAACGGCGTCGGCCCCTCCGAGAAGGCCTCCCGGGCCCTCGCCGAACTCGCCCGCGCGGGCATCATCGTCGACAACTTCTCGCTGGGACAGCCGAGCCTGGACGAGGTGTTCCTGGCCCTCACCGGCAGCCCGACCGACCACGACCGGACGACCGACGAGGCACAGACGAAGGAGGCCACGGCATGAGCACCGCGACCCAGACCACCGAGAGCACGGAACTCGCCCCGGTCCGCACCGAGAGCCTGGCCGAACTGCTCGTCGCCCGGGAGCGGCCGCCGCGGCCGAACGCGCTGCAGACGTCGCTGACGTTCGGCTGGCGGGCGATGCTCAAGATCAAGCACGTACCGGAGCAGCTGTTCGATGTGACGGCGTTCCCGATCATGATGATCCTGATGTACACGTACCTGTTCGGTGGTGCCCTGGCCGGCTCACCCAGCGAGTACATCCAGTATCTGCTGCCCGGCATCCTCGTGATGTCCGTGTCCATGATCACGATGTATACGGGTCTCGCGATCAACATCGACATCGAGAAGGGCGTCTTCGACCGCTTCCGTTCCCTGCCGATCTGGCGGCCGTCGACGATGGTCGGCTATCTGCTCGGTGACGCCCTGCGCTACACGCTCGCGTCGATCGTGATGCTGACGGTCGGCCTGATCATGGGCTTCCGCCCGGACGGCGGTTTCCCCGGCGTGGTGGCGGGCGTGGTGCTGCTGATCGTCTTCTGCTTCGCCTTCTCGTGGGTGTGGACGATGGTCGGTCTGCTGATGCGCACGGAGAAGGGCGTGATGAGCGTCAGCATGATGGTGCTGTTCCCGCTGACGTTCCTCAGCGACATCTTCGTCGAGCCCGAGACGATGCCGGGCTGGCTCCAGGCCTTCGTCAACAACAACCCGATCACGCACGTCGCCTCGGCGGTCCGCGATCTGATGGGCGGCTCCTGGCCGACCGAGGAGATCGCGTGGACGCTGGGCTGGTCGGCGGTGTTCGTGGCGGTGCTCGGGCCGGTGACGATGCGGCTGTACAACCGCAAGTGACAGCCGGCCGGGGTGTCCCCCGGAAGAACGCAATCCACGTCCGGATGCAGTCACCCCGGCCGTGCCCCGATGGCTACGGGGCACGGCCGGGGTTCTTTCTTGAGCTGTGGATAGAGTCGGTGTTCGGAAAATTCTCTCGGCGGTACTGATCGTCCTCGGCTGCCTCCTCGTGCCGCTCGGCGGGCTCTCGGCGTGGGCGAAGTACGAGATCGGCGACACCCGGCGGTACGTCGACACGATGGGGCCGCTCGCCGCCGGGCCCGATGTGCGCGGGGCGGTCACGGACACCGTCACCGACAGGATCATGGCCAAGGTGGAGGCCGGGCCGCTCGAGGACGAGTTCCGGCGGTTCGTGCACGAGACGGTGCTGTCCTTCACCGGTACGCCTACCTTCCGCGCCGCCTGGGACACCGCGAACCGGGCCGCGCACGACGCCGTTCTACGGACCCTGCGCGGCGAGCACGACAACACGGTCACGCTCGATCTGGCTCCCGTCACACAGCAGATCAAGGACCGGCTGGCCGCCGACCGCGTGCCGCTGGCGCACCGCATCCCCGTCGCACACACCGAGATCACGGTCCTCGAGGGCCAGGAAGTGGCCACGCTCCGGAGGGGTTTCCGCATGCTGGAGTTCGCGGGTTTCTGGCTGCCGCTCGCGGCGGTGGCGCTGGCCGTCGGCGGCATCCTCCTTGCCGTACGCCGCCGCCGCGCGATCATGGCGACGGCACTGGGCACGGCGCTGGGCGCCGCCCTCCTCACCCTGGCGACCGCGGTGGGCCGCGCCGTGACCCTCGCCGACCTGCCGCCCCACGTCTCCCGCGACGTGGCGGCCACGGTCTACGACGCTCTCACGTCCACGCTCCGCACGGCAGCGTGGACCATCCTCGTCCTCGGCCTCACGGTGGCGGCGGCGACCTGGCTCACGGACCGTGTCGCGCGACGTCGCGCACGATCCGCAGAGCCTCCTCCAGCACCGGCACGGAAACAGACGCGAGCCCGAGCCTGACGGCGTCCGCCGCGGAGCCCGGCGTGGTGGGACGCGCCGCCTGCGTGCGCTCGGCCTGTGTGCGCTGGGGCTCCACGGCGAACGCCCGCCCCGGCGTGAGCGCCACCCCGCGTGCCGCCACCGCAGCCGTGAACGTGTCCGCGCGCCAGGGCGGCGGCAGCTCCCACCAGGTGTAGTACGCGTACGGATCGGCCCGTACCGCGAACTCCCCCAGCCACTCCTCGACGAGCCGCTGCCGCGCCCGCGCGTCCGCCCGCTTGGCCGCGACGAGCCGCTCGACCGTCCCGTCGCCGATCCACCGCACCGCGGCCTCCAGCGCGAACCGCCCCGCCGTCCACCCGCCCGACCGCAGCGCCTCGGCGACCGTGCCCACCCGCCCCGGCGGCACGACGAGGAAACCGACCGTGAGGCCGGGGGCGACGCGCTTGGACAGCCCGTCGACGAGATACGTGCGCTCGGGGGCGTACGAGGCCAGGGGAGTGGGGCCCGCCCGGCCGTCCCGGAGGAAGGACCAGATCCGGTCCTCGACGACGGGAAGGTCCAACTCCCGCAGGGCTCCGGCCAGTTCACGCCTCCTTCCGTCCCCCATCGTCACGGAGGTGGGATTGTGGAGCGTCGGCTGGGCGTAGACGGCGGAGAGCGGCGCGGCGCGATGGGCGGCGACGAGGCCGTCGGCCCGTAGCCCTTCTTCATCCATCGCGAGCGGTACGAGCGTGATGCCGATCCGTGCGGCGATCTCCTTGACCAGCGGATACGTCAGCGCCTCCACGCCGACGCGTCCTCCGGGCCGTACGAGTGAGGCGAGGGCGCCCGCGATGGCCTGGCGGGCGTTCCCGGCGAAGAGGACCCTCTCCCGGTCGGGCCGCCACCCCGGACCGCCCAGGAGCCCGGCGACGGCCTCGCGCGCGGCGGGTGTGCCGGTGGCGGGCACCGTACGCGTGGCCTCGGCCAGCACGTCGGCCCGCAGCAGGGGCGCGAGCCCGACGGCGAGCAGCTCCGACTGTCCTTCCGCGAAGGGGTAGTTGAGCTCCAGATTGATACGCGGCCCGGCGGCCTTGTCCTGTTCTTCCTCCTCCTCGGCCAGCGCCCGCCCCGACGGCACCGGCCCCGCCCGTACGAACGTCCCCCGCCCCACCTCGCCGACCACAAGGCCTCGCCGCACCAACTCCGCGTAGACACGCCCCGCTGTGGACCCGGCGATACGGCGCCGCCGCGCGAACACCCGCTGCGGCGGCAGCCGTTCACCGGGCTTGAGCCGCCCGGTGAGGATCTCCTCGGCCAGCCGGTCGGCGATCCGCCGGTAGTCCTCCACGCGCGCTCATCTCCCATCACCCTCGGGATTGCACCGAGGGCAAAGTTCTCATTGCACCGAGTAGTCGATGCCGCCTAGGGTCCACTCATGGCTCCCTTCCTCGCATACGAGGACAAAGGCGCGAAACTCTCAACTCCCCTGCCCCTTGTCCTGATCCACGGCCACCCCTTCGACCACACGATGTGGACACCGCAGGTGAGCGCCTTCTCCCCGACGCGCCGGGTGATCGCCCCGGACCTGCGCGGTTACGGCGCCTCGCCGGTCGTCCCCGGCCTCACGCCACTCTCCACGTTCGCCGAGGACATAGCGGCCCTCCTGGACGAACTGCACGTGGAGCACTTCGTCCTCGGCGGCCTGTCGATGGGCGGCCAGATCGCCATGGAGTGCTACGCCCAGTACCCGGACCGCATCCGGGGCCTGATCCTGGCCGACACCTTCGCCTCCCCGGAGACTCCGTCCGGCAAGAAGTCCCGCAACGAGATGGCTGACCGGCTCCTGAAGGAGGGCATGCGCGGCTACGCGGACGAGGTCCTGCACAAGATGGTCGCGCCGTACGCCGACGCGTCCGTGGCCGCTCACGTCCACGGCATGATGACCGCCACGCCTCCACCGGGCGCGGCAGCAGCCCTACGCGGCCGGGCGGAACGCCCCGACTACCGCGACCTGTTGACCCGGGTCACGGTCCCGTCCCTGGTCGTGGTGGGCGAGGACGACGAATACACCCCCGTCTCGGACGCGAAGACGATGGCCGAAGCGCTCCCCGACTGCACGCTCCACGTCATTGCCCGGGCGGCCCACATGCCGAACCTGGAACGTCCGGGGGAGTTCAACGGGGCGCTGGCGAGGTTCTTGGGCCGTGTCGACGGCTCTGCTTGAGCGGGTTTTCTTCCCCAGCCCCGCCCCTTCCCGAAACTGGGGGCTACGCCCCCAGACCCCCACAAGGAAGGTCGTGTTTCGACTGCGGACCCGTCGTGGCTGGTCGCGCAGTTCCCCGCGCCCCTGAAAAACCTGCGCCTCCCCGTGCCCCTAAAGGGGCGCAGCCCCTGCTTTAGGGGCGCGGGGAACTGCGCGAGCAACCCACGACAACCCGCACCCGCACACAATCCCCAACACCCCACCCCGCTAGGCGCCCACCCGCCGGAGGCAGCGGGGCCTGGGGCGGCAGCCCCAGCCTCGGGAAGGGGCGGGGCTGGGGAAAGGAACCCTCCCCCCACCCACCCCGTCTTTGAGGGAGGATCCAGGCAGAACGGAAGGTGCGGACTTTGGGTACTGCTACGGCTGAGGCGGACGAGTGGGCCGACGCCCCGGTGGCGCGACGGCCCGGGCGCGCGGCCGGCGTCTGGATCGCAGCCCTGCTGCTCCTCGGCGTGAGCATCGTCGTAGGGTGCCGGATCGCCGACACGGACGGCATCACCCCCGTACCGCAGGTCATCGCGTTCCTGCCCTGGCTGCTCGCGCCCACCGGCCTCGCCCTCCTCCTCGCCGGCCTGGCGCGCTGGCGCGTCGGCCTCGTGTGGGGCGTGCTCGCAGCCGCGGCGATCGCCTGGTTCATCGAGCCGTACGGGAAGACGAGCGAGCCGAAGGGCACCCCGGTCGCGGAGCTGCGCGTGCTGACGTCGAACGTCGAGTTCGGCCAGGCCACCGACGAGCTGATCGAGATCGTACGGAGCGAAAAGCCGGACCTCGTCTTCGTCGAGGAGTGCGAGGTCACCTGCGACGAGAAGCTGACGCGGGCCTTCCGGGCGGAGGGGGCCAAGGAGACGTACCCCTACCGCCAGGCCGTGGAGGGCTACGGCTCGGACGGCTCCGTCATCCTCAGCCGGTACCCCCTCAAGCCGGCCCCCGGCGTCAAGGGCACCATGGGCATGCCCGGCGCGATCGCCGACGTGGAGGGCCGCGAGGTGAGGGTCCAGCTCGCCCACCCCATGCCCCCGCTCCCGGCCCACGTGGACGACTGGCAGAGGGAACTGGACGCGCTGCGCGACTACGCCGCCGCCGACAGGACCCGCCCCACCATCCTCGCGGGCGACTTCAACGCCTCCCAGGACCACGCCGCGTTCCGCCGCCTCCTGGACACGGGCCTGCGTGACGGCGCCCGACTCACCGGCGAGGCCCGCACTCCGACCTGGCCGGCCCGTACGCTCCCGGCCTTCGGCACCCAGATCGACCACATCCTGGTCTCCGAGGACTTCGCGGCGGACAGGTCCCGCTTCCTGGACCTGAAGAACTCGGACCACCGTTCCCTCCTCCTGGACCTGACCCTCCACGAGCAGGACTGAACGCGGTGTGGGCCGCCCCTCTGCAGGAGGGGCGGCCCACACACGTACACGTCAGAAGTCGACGCTGCTCAGACGCCGATGTCGCGGCCGTCCTTGCGGTACACCGCGACCACCGACGGGCGGACGTACGTGCCCGGGCCGTCGGGCCAGGTGCTCGCGGGGTTCTCGACCGTGGCGTCGTCGATCTCGCCCGGGTGCTGGACCGAGACCAGGACGCGGCGGTCCTGGACGATCGGGCCGCAGGTCTCGGCACCGTTCGGCATGGTCAGGAACTGCTTCAGCTCACCGCGCCGGTCACCGCGCGTAGCTACGCCGAACAGACCGTCGTGGTAGCCGAGTTGGGCACCGTCCGTGGAGATCCACAGGTTGCCGTACCGGTCGAAGGCCACGTTGTCCGGGCAGGAGATCGGGCTGACCTTGTCCTTCGGGAAGCCGGCGAAGTAGGTCGCCGGGTCCTTCGGGTCGCCCGCGACGAGGAACAGCGACCAGGCGAAGCTCGTGCTCTCCGGGCGGTTCCAGCGCTCGGTGAGCTCCAGGACGTGGCCGTGCTTGTTGGCGTTGCGCGGGTTGGCCTCGTCGGCCTTGGCATTCGTACCGACACCGCGGTTGGTGTTGTTCGTCAGCGCGACGTACACCTTGCCGGTGTGCGGGTTCGGCTCGATGTCCTCGGGCCGGTCCATCTTCGTGGCGCCGACCTTGTCACCGGCGAGGCGCGTGAAGACGAAGACCTCCTCGGCGGTCATGCCCTCGACGTGCGAGACGGCACCCTTCGCCGTGGCGGTGGCCAGCGGGATCCACGTACCGCTGCCGTCGAACTCGCCGTCCTTCGGCAGCTTGCCCGTGCCGTCGATCTCGATCGCCGGGGAGTCGCCGGTGAGCTTGGCGACGTACAGCGTGCCCTCGTCGAGGAGCGTCAGGTTGTGCTCGCGGGCCCGGCGGCTGTGGCCGTGGGCCATCCGCTTGCTGCCGACGAACTTGTAGAAGTAGTCGAAGCGCTCGTCGTCACCGGAGTAGACGACCGGACGGCCGTCGTGCGTGAGGCGGACGGTCGCGCCCTCGTGCTTGAAGCGGCCGAGCGCGGTGCGCTTGCGGGGCGTGGAGGTGGGGTCGTACGGGTCGAGCTCGACGACGTAGCCGAAGCGGTGGACCTCGTTCGGCTCCTTGGCCACGTCGAACCGCTTGTCGAACAGCTCCCACTTGCGCTCGGAGGCGGCGGTGCCGATGCCGTACCGCTTGTCCGTCGCCCGGCTGCTGTTGGCGAAGTACTGGTTGAAGTTCTCCTCGCCGTGCAGCGTCGTGCCCCAGGGGGTCTCGCCGCCCGCGCAGTTGTTGAGCGTGCCGAGGACCTTGGTGCCGGTCGGGTCGGCGGAGGTCTTGAGGAGGTCGGACCCGGCGGCCGGACCGGTGACCTTGAACTCGGTGGTCGCGGTGACGCGACGGTTGAGGTGGTGGCGGGGTACGGGGGTGAGCTTGCCGCTCTTGCGGTCCTCCTCCACCACGACCACGGACAGACCGTGCGCCGCCCAGGCGATCTCGACCTGCTCGCGGGTGGGCTTGGCGTCGTCGTAGCCCTTGAACATCAGGATCTCGTCGGTGTACTCGTGGTTCGCCACGAGCACCTGACGGCCGCGCTCGCCCGGCAGCGGGAGCAGACCGAGGTAGTCGCAGTTGTAGCCGAACTGGCCCGACTGCGCCTTGGCGCTCTGCTTGTCCGGGTCGAAGGCGGGGGCGCCGCGGAGGATGGGCTCGCCCCAGCGGATGACCACGTTCTGGGCATAGCCCTCGGGGATGGTCACGGTGTCGGCGGTGTTCGGCGCGACGGGCGTGAACCTCAGGCCGCGTGCCCCCTTGCCGCCCTTGTTGTACGCCGCCGGGGCCGCGCCCTCGGCGGTCTGCGCGGCGGCCTCCGGGGCGCCGGCGCCGATGACCGCACCCCCGGCTGCCGACGCGACCGTCACCACGGCGGCGGCGCGCATCATGGAGCGGCGGCTGAGCGCACCGGCGATGACATCGCCGACGTACTCGTTGGTGGTGGTGTTGGGCACCTCGTGGAAGCAGGCGTCACCACACCGGAATCTACAGGTCATCGCCGAACGGCCACCGGGGTGTGAGCCGGTCGAGCCGATCAGTGGCAGCAGGTTGCGCACGGTCCCTCCCAATATTTCCTGGGTCGGGCGTGACGCTAGGGGCACGCGCGTTCGGCCACACTGCCTTCAGGTGAACGAGGAGTGAACGTGGGGGAGTTGATGCGGCTTTGATACGGCGTTGACGTCGGCGGTCCGGCTCAAGGTGGGGTCGCGGCCCGTTTGGAGGTCCGACCCTGAAGTAGATCTTCCAACCTGGCGGCTAACCTTACGTGTCCGTCCTGGCCAGGGATTGACGGAAAGACCTCATGCGAAGGGTTGCGCACATGGGCATTCTCAACCTCCTGCGAAACGCATTCGGAAAGTCACGCAAGGGGCGCACCTCCGAGGGTGCCGACGTGCCTGCGGCAGCTGAGCAGACGCCTCCGGTGGCTGAACGGGCGACTTCGGCTCCGACAGCGGAAGCGGAGCGGGCGGCTTCGGTCCCGGCTCCGGCGCCGGAGCGGGCGTCCGAACCGGTGTCGGTGTCGGTGCCTGCGGCGGCTGAACGGTCGGCTTCCGCGCCGGAGACTTCGGTGCCGGCATCGGCGGCTGAGCCCAAGGGGTCGGCGGTGGATGACCTGGTGTCGGCGGCGTTCGACAACGTGACGGTGCCGGTGCCTGCGGCCCGGGAACAGGAACGTGAGGCTGAGCCGACGCCTGCGGCGGCTGAGCCGGAGACGGCGCCTGCCGCGGAGAAGGCCTCGGTGACAGAGGCGGAGCCCGAGGTTGAGGCTGCCGCCGAGGAGCCGGTCGTTGAGCCGGAGGTTGAGGCGAAGCAGACGCCTGCGGCGGCCGAGGTCGAGCCGGAGCCTGTGGCGGAGAAGGCCCCGGTGACAGAGGCGGAGCCCGAGGTTGAGGCTGTCGCCGAGGAGCCGGTGGCCGAGGCGGCTCCTGAGCCGGAGCCTGCGGCGGCTGAAGCGGAGCCGGAGCCGGTCGTCGAGCCGGAGCCCGAGCCCGTCACAGCCGAGGTGGCTTCGGAACTCGAATCCGAGCCGCAGGCCGAAGCCGAGCCTGCGCCTGCGCCCGCCGCTGAGGCGACACCGGCACCCGCGCCCGAGCCGGCCATCGATGAGGTAACGCCGGAAGCCGTGCCCGAGCCGGAGGCTGAAACCGAGCCCGCTCCCGAGCCGAAGCCGGTCGTCGAGCCGGAGCCCGCCGCGGCCGAGACGGCTCCGGAACCCGAGCCCGAGCCCGTCGCCGCTGAGGCGACACCGGCACCCGCGCCGGAGGCAGAGCCGGTCGTCGCCGAGGCGGCACCGGAAGCCCTGCCCGAGCCGGAGGCGGTCGTCGCAGACGCCGAGCCGGAGCCCGCCGCGGCCGAGGTGGCTCCCGAAACCGAGCCGACCCCTGTCACCGCCCAGGCGGACGAGCCCGCGGCCGCCGACGGCGATCAGACCCCACAGGGGCCACCCGCACCCGACGACGAAACCGCCACGGGTGGTGCGGGTGGGAACGACAAGGCCGAAGGCGAAGCCGAGGCCATGCCCGCCACCCTCGTCACCGCCTACAACGCCGCCCGCGAAACCCTCACCACCCGCAACCTCACCGGCACGACCGCCAAGGTCTACCTCGTCCTGGACCGCTCCGCGTCCATGCGCCCGTACTACAAGGACGGCTCCGCCCAGGCCCTCGGCGAGCAGGCCCTCGCCCTCGCCGCCCACCTCGACCCCGAGGCCAAGGTCCACGTCGTCTTCTTCTCCACGGAACTCGACGGCACGGGCGAACTCACCCTCACCGACCACGAGAACAAGATCGACGACCTGCACGCAGGGCTCGGCCGCATGGGCCGTACCAGCTACCACACGGCCGTCGAAGAGGTCATCAGCCACTACGAGAAGTCCGCCACCACGGACCCCGCACTCGTGATCTTCCAGACGGACGGTGCCCCGGACGCCAGGACCCCCGCCACCCAGTCCCTCACGGACGCGGCGAAGAAGCACCCCGCCGTCTTCTTCTCCTTCGTCGCCTTCGGTGACCCGGAGAACAAGGCCTTCGACTACCTCCGCAAGCTCAAGTCGGACAACACGGCCCACTTCCTGGCCGGCGAAACCCCACGCGAGCTGACCGACCAGGAGCTCTACGAGGGCGTACTGGCGAACTGGCGCCCGTAGCCACCTCGTAGAACCTCCCAACGACCGACAGGGCCCGGCTCACCCCGGGCCCTGTTCCCGTCGTCCCGTAATCCCGTGATCCCCCACCCGTAATCGATGTGAGTCGGTCTTCCCCGGGCCAGTACGATTTCGACCATGGCGGCCAATGGATCCGAGAAGCAGGGCGGGAAGGCGTACTACGTCTCCACCCCCATTTATTACGTCAACGACGCTCCTCACCTGGGCCACGCCTATACGACCGTCGCAGGCGACGTGCTCTCGCGCTGGCATCGTCAGCGCGGTGAGAAGGTGTGGTACCTCACCGGCACGGACGAGCACGGTCAGAAGATCATGCGCACCGCGGAGGCGAACGGCGTCAGCCCGCAGGAGTGGGCCGACAAGCTCGTCACCGAAGCCTGGAAGCCCCTCTGGGAGCACCTGGAGATCGCGAACGACGACTTCATCCGTACGACGGAGAAGCGTCACACGGACCGCGTCCAGGAGTTCGTCCAGGATCTCCACGACAAGGGCGAGATCTACAAGGGCGGCTACGAGGGCCCGTACTGCGTGGGCTGTGAGGAGTACAAACTCCCCGGCGACCTCATCGAGGCCGAGGACGGCACGAAGCTGTGTGCCATCCACAAGAAGCCGGTGGAGATCCTCAAGGAGGAGAACTACTTCTTCAAGCTCAGCGAGTACGGCGAGAAGCTGCTCGCCCACTACGAGGCGAACCCGGACTTCATCCAGCCCGAGTCGGCCCGCAACGAGGTCGTGAACTTCGTCCGCCAGGGCCTCCAGGACCTCTCCATCTCCCGTTCCACCTTCGACTGGGGCGTCCCGGTCCCGTGGGACGACAAGCACGTGATCTACGTGTGGATCGACGCGCTGCTGAACTACGCGACGGCGGTCGGCTACAACGAGAACCCGGAGAAGTTCGAGAACACCTTCCCCGCCGACGTACACCTGGTCGGCAAGGACATCCTCCGCTTCCACGCCATCATCTGGCCCGCGATGCTGATGGCGCAGGGTCTGCCGTTGCCCGGCAGGGTCGTGGCCAACGGCTGGCTGATGGTCGGCGGCGAGAAGATGTCGAAGTCGAATCTGACGGGCATCAAGCCGCAGGATCTGACGTCCCACTTCGGTGTGGACGCGTACCGCTGGTACTTCCTGCGCGCGATCGCGTTCGGCCAGGACGGCTCGTTCTCCTGGGAGGACTTCTCCGCCCGCTACACGAGCGAGTTGGCGAACGACTACGGCAACCTCGCGTCGCGCGTGGCCGCGATGGTCGGCAAGTACTTCGGCGGCGCGCTGCCGGAGGCGACGGCCGTGGGCGAGGCCGAGAAGGCCGTCCAGAACGGACTGGCCAAGGCAGCGGCCGAGGCGGACCGCCGCATCGGCGACGACCTGGACTTCCAGGGCGGCATCCTGGCGATCTTCGACTTCGTGAAGCAGGTCAACGGCTACATCTCGGAACAGGAGCCGTGGAAGGTGGCCAAGGACCAGTCCTCCGAGGGCCAGGCCCGCCTGGCGACGATCCTCTACACCGCGGCGGAGTCGCTCCGCGCGGTGGCGGTCCTGCTCAACCCGGTCATGCCTGACACCTCGCAGAAGCTCTGGGACTCCCTCGGCGCGGACGCCGTCCTCGGCGCGCTCCCCGACCAGACGCTCGCCGACGCCGCCGTCTGGGGCCGGCTCCCGGCGGGCGCGACGATCACCAAGGGCGCGGTGCTCTTCCCGCGCCTGGAGGAGAAGCCGAACGCGTAATACGTACTGCGTACGTACATGAGCACATGACGGGGCCCCAGGAACGAACTGTTCGTTCCTGGGGCCCCGTCATTCCCACCGGCGTTCTCAGGGCTCGGGCTCAGACTCGGATTCGGGCTCGGCCAGCCAGACAGTCGACTGGCCCGTACGGCGGGCGACGGTCTCGAAGTCCCGGTCGTGATGGAGCAGGGTCAGGCCCGCCAACTCGGCCGTGGCGGCAACGAGCAGGTCGACCGGTCCGGCCGAGCGGTGCTCACCGTTGTCGGTGAGAAGCTGCTGAACCTCGCGAGCGCGCTGATAGATGCCGTCGGGCATCAGGGTCCAGCTGAACAGCCGCCGCAGACGCTCCTGTTTGGCATCCCGGTCCTTTCCGGAACGGGCGGAGAAGAGGAGTTCCAGTTCGGTCAGGTCACAGAGCGCGACCAGCCCGTTGTCGAGCACCTGCTCCCATCGCTCGTCGTACGCATCGCTGCTGAGCAGGCGCACGACTGCCGAGGTGTCGATCAGATACGAGACGTCACTCACCGGCGGTAGTTCCTCTTGTCCAGAAGGATGTCGAAGTCACCTCGCGCTCCCATCTCACGGAGTTCAGCCAGCGCTATGGCCCGGCTGCGCCGCTTGGCGACTTCCAGCAGCGCGGTGTTGACGGTGTCCTTCTTGGTCTTCGTGCCCAGCAGATCCTGGGCTTCCGCCAGAGCCTCGTCGTCGACCTCGATGAGCAGCTTCGACATGACAGACCTCCCCATATAGATGCGCGACACTCAGGATATATATAACCCTTGGGAGTGTCCACCTGCGGCCCGGATGGACGATCATTCCCGATCGCCCCGGTCGACTACGATTCCAAGGTTCGTAGGACGGCCCGGCGGTGCAGCCGGCATCGATATCCGTCACCCCACGTAGCGACCTGGGAGCAACCCGCAATGGCTCGACACCTCATCACCAGCGCCCTTCCGTACATCAACGGGATCAAGCACCTGGGCAACATGGTGGGGTCCATGCTCCCGGCGGACGTCTACTCCCGGTACCTGCGCCAGCGCGGCCACGACGTCCTCTACATCTGCGCGACCGACGAGCACGGCACCCCGGCCGAACTGGCGGCCAAGGAGCAGGGCATCCCGGTCGACGAGTTCTGCGCGCAGGCGCACGACGCGCAGAAAGCGGTGTACGACGGCTTCGAGCTGGCCTTCGACTACTTCGGCCGCAGCTCCTCCCCGCAGAACCGCGACATCACGCAGGAGATCGCCCGCGAGCTGAAAGCGAACGGCTTCATCGAGGAGCGGGCGATCCGTCAGGTGTACTCGAACGCCGACGGCCGCTTCCTGCCGGACCGCTACATCATCGGCACCTGCCCGCACTGCGGTTACGACAAGGCCCGCGGCGACCAGTGCGAGAACTGCACGCGCGTACTGGACCCGACCGACCTCATCGAGCCGCGTTCGGCGATCAGCGGCAGCAGCGACCTGGAGATCCGCGAGACGAAGCACCTCTTCCTCCTCCAGTCGGCCCTCGCAGGAGAGGTCGAGGCCTGGGTCGACGAGCGCGCCGACAACTGGCCGGTGCTGGCCTCCTCCATCGCCCGCAAGTGGCTCACCGAGGGGCTGCACGACCGCGCCATCACGCGTGACCTCGACTGGGGCGTCCCCGTCCCGGCCGACACGTGGCCGGAGCTGGCCGCCGACGGCAAGGTCTTCTACGTCTGGTTCGACGCCCCGATCGAGTACATCGGCTCGACGAAAGAGTGGGCGGACGAGGACCCGGAGAACCGTGACTGGCGTTCCTGGTGGTGGGAGTCGGAGACGGACGTCCGCTACACGCAGTTCATGGGCAAGGACAACGTCCCCTTCCACAGCGTGATGTTCCCGGCGACCCTGCTGGGCACCCGCGCCCCGTGGAAGAAGGTCGACGTCATCAAGGCCTTCAACTGGCTCAACTACTACGGCGGCAAGTTCTCCACCTCGCAGCAGCGCGGCGTCTTCACCCACGACGCCCTCGACATCCTCCCCGCCGACTACTGGCGCTACTTCATGATGGCGAACGCCCCCGAGTCGGACGACGCGTCGTTCACCTGGGAGCACTTCACGGCCACGGTGAACAAGGACCTGGCGGACACGCTGGGCAACTTCGTCAACCGCGTACTGTCCTTCTCCCGCAAGCGCTTCGGCGACGACGTCCCGGCGGGCGGCGAGCCCGGCGAGGCGGAGGCCAGGCTGGGCGAGCAGATCGCCCGCCTCCTCGCGGAGTACGAGGAGCAGATGGAGGCCATCCAGTTCCGCAAGGCGACGGCCGCCCTGCGCGCGCTCTGGTCGGCCGGCAACTCGTACCTCGAGGAGAAGGCCCCCTGGCTGGAGATCAAGACCAACCCGGAGGGCGCGGCCCTGACCCTCCGTACGGCCATGAACCTCATCCACCTCTACGCGGTCATCTCCGAGCCCTTCATCCCGTCCTCGGCGAAGGCGATGCGCTCGGCGTTCACGCTGCCGAACGACACGGCGGCCTGGGTCACGCCTCAGGAGGCCCACGCCCTGTCCTCCGTCCCGGTCGGTACGCCCTTCACGGTCCCCCCGGTCCTCTTCGCCAAGATCACGGACGAGGACCTGGAGACGTACAAGGAGCGCTTCGGCGGCGAGTCGGAGTAACCAGCGCGAGGGCCCAGTGACGTCGTACGACGTGACCGGGCCCTTGCGTTTGAAGGATCAGCTTCCTGAGGCGTACGTGACGAAGTCCGCCCAGGCCTCCGGCGTCAGTGCGAGTTGAGGGCCACCGGTGTTCTTGGAGTCGCGGACGTGGACGGTGCCGGGGGTGGTGGCGAGTTCGACGCAGGACTCGCCATCGGTGCCGCCGCTGTAGCTGCTCTTGAACCACACCAGTTCGGAGACGCCCCCGGCGGAAGCCTTGCGGATCATGTTTCTCCCAGCAGTTGCTCAATGAAGGCAAGCGACTCCCGCATCGGGAGTGCCTGTGCCCGGATGGTGCCATACCGCAACTCGAGGATGCGCAGCTGCTTCAGATCGGAGACAGGGCGGCCGTTGAACGCACCGTCGGAGCGCGCTACGGCCGTACCGTCCGCGAACTTCAGCAGCTCGATCCTGCCGTCCAGGCCCGGGTGAGCGTCGCTCTTTGTCGGCATCACCTGAAGCGTGACGTTACGCAACCGGCCCACCTCCAGCAAACGTTCGAGCTGCTCCCGCCACACCATTGTGCCTCCGACTTCCCGCCGCAGTGGCGCCTCCTCCAGCACAAAGCTGAGCGAGGGTGCCGGGTCCCGGTCGAAGACCGACTGTCGGTCCATACGAGCGGCCACCATCCGTTCCACGTCATCCGGCGAATACGGCGGTTGCCTGGCCTCGATCAGCGTCCGGGCATGCTCCAGCGTCTGCAACAGACCGGCGATGATGTTGCACTCGTACACCCCGATCTCGACCGCCTTGGCCTCCAACTGTGCGAGGTCCCGAACTTTCTTCGGATACCGGACCTTGGCCACATCCTCCTTCATCGCGGAGATGAGCCCACCCGCGTCCAACACCTCGTCCGCCTTGTCCAGATACTCGCCCCGAGGGATCCTCTTCCCTCCCTCGATCTTGTAGACGAGGTCCTCCCCATACCCCACCGCCTCCCCGAACTCGGCGGCCCGCATCCCCACCGCCTCCCGCCGCAGCTTCAACTGCCGCCCCACGGTCGCGATGACCGCCACACCCCAGTCGTCGTCCGGATCGACCTCCCAACCCGGCTCGTCCTCCTCGCTCTTGAGCCGACGTACCTCGCCGTCCACCGACATACCGCACCCCTCCGTCGTACCTCCGTGCCGCAACGCCCGTACCCCTACGGCCGGTTCCGACAGCCCGGACAGCACTGGACAAGCCTCGGACGGTCACCGTACGTACCGGCGTCGTCACTGTTCACGGTAACCACGCACCGCCACGCTCAGTGATGTGAACAAGGAAAACGCCACCCAACTCCACGCCCCCGCCCGCCACTTCAGCGTCCTGCTGTCGCCCACCCCACGCGGTGCCCGTCTCGCGCGGCTCCTCGCCACGGAGTGGCTGCACACCTGGGACCTGCCGTACGGCGTCCCCGACCGGGCCGCCCACGTGGTCGCCGAACTCGGCGCGAACGCCGCCACCCACGGCCGCGTCACCGGCCGGGACTTCCGCCTCGCGCTCCTGACCCGCAGCGACACGCTTCGCATCGAGGTGACCGACACACGCGGTGACACCCTCCCGCGCTGCCAACCACCCACCCCCGATACCGAGTCCGGACGCGGCCTGCTCCTCGTCGAGGCCCTCGCGGACCGCTGGGGCGTCGAACTGGGCCCCGTCCCCCGAAAAACCGTCTGGGCCGAACTCGACCTGGCACCGGCACCGCACTCACCGGAGCTCGGAAACCCGTGCTCCGGTGGACCTGGCGCTCTTCCCAAAGAACCACGAGAGGGAAAGAAACCCCACCAAACCCCACCCCTCCCTCCCACGGCCCCCGCTCACTCGCACGAGTGAACATCACCAACTCAGCTGGCTTCGGGACGGGTTGCCTGCTCTACGCTCAGCGCGACAACAGCAGACATGCGACGGCCCCCGCCGGGACGGCAATCCCAGTGCGAGGGCCTGACCACCGAGGAAGTAGACCCCTTCCTGATGGATGAGCAGAACCCTAGCGCGCCCCCGCACGCCCCGACCCGTACGACGGGCAAAAACCACCTGCACCGCAACGCCCCCGCGGGCGGGGTGATCCACGACAACTCCCGCCACACCACCCGCTTCACGGTGATCGGCAACCACCTCGCCCAGCACCCGCAGCTGTCCGGGCTGGCCATCGGACTCGCCGTCCACATCCAGTCGCTGCCCACCGGCGCCCGCGCCGACATCAAGACCCTCGCCGACCGCTTCCCCGAGGGCCCCACCCGCATCGCCGCCGCCCTACGCGAACTGGAAACCCACGGCTACCTGCGCCGCACCCGCGAACGCACCGACAAGGGCCACATCGTCACCCGCACCGTCTCCTGCAACCAGCCGGGCCGACACGGGAACGCGACCCAACACCGGGACGCACCCGAACACGGGGACGCGTCCGACGACGCACCCCACCCCCCGGCCAAGCCTCCAGCCCGGCGGGCGGCCGAACAGCGCAAGAAGCCCCCACGCCGCGCCCTGCCCGCCGTACCCCAGCCCGCCTACACCTCCGCCGCCCTCCTCCAAACGGCCATCGACCTCCTCGCCGGCCTGCGCCGCGAAGACCCCCGCCTGCTCCTCTCCGCCACCGACGCCGAACACCTCGCCCCCGGCGTCGCCGCCTGGCTGGAACGCGACCTCACCCCCACCGCCGTACGCCACGCCCTGACCACCGACCTGCCACCCGAACCCCTGCACCGCCCGGCCGCCCTCCTGGCCCACCGCCTCACCGCCCAACTCCCACCCCTCCCGCCGTACCGCACCCCCGAACCACCCCCACCCGCCAGGCATCCCCTGCGCAACTGCGACGGCTGCGACACCGCCTTCCGCTCCCCCGAACCCAGCACCCTCTGCCGCAACTGCACCGAGCGCCTCGCCAGGGTTCCCGGCATGGCAGGCGGACGCCTGGAGGTGGCGCGGTGAGCAGCGAGAGCTTGCGGGAGCGCAGGCGCGCGCTCCTGAAGAGCGACCCAGCAGCTGCCGAGAAGACCGCTCGTCTTCTCGCCGAGATGGGCGTCGAGGAACGGGAGGAAGCTGAGATCGAGGCCGAGCATCAAGCCGTCTTCCTCGCAGCGACACGCGAGTACGCAAGAGGCGCCCGGGACCCGGGGCCCGCTCCGCTCGCGGACCAGCTCTGCCGTGCCCCTGGCCGGATACTCTGGCCGGGGCACCCTCTGGAGGACACCATGAGCACCCAGGCCGATCGCGGACGTGAGTTGATCCCCCGTCCCGAGCAGACTCCTGATGCCTTGCGCGCCGCCCTCGCCGTCGTCGATCCCGGCCGTCTGGAGGAGTTGCAGAACACGAAGGACGAAGCCTTCGCCAAGGCCGTCGAGTGGCAGTCCCTGAGTCCTGTACGAAGCTGGGTCCTCGCCTGGGCCAGGGACGTCGAGATCGCCCGCCGTCCCGAGCTGTCCACCCGCCACGCTCGTGCGAAGAGCAACCTGGAGCACGAGGATCCCGCCGTCGCACAGGAAGCCCTGCGGGAGCTGAGCGCCGTTCTGGATGAGGCCATGAAGGCAGTACGCGAGTGAGCTGGAAGTGGGAGTACGCCTTCGGCGCGGAGGAAGCCGCCCGCACCGCTCCACCCAGCTTCCTCGCCGGTGTGGAAGAGAAAGCGAACGAGTTGGTCAGAGCCGCGGAGGCGCTACACGTACACGGTCGTGCCCACACCGGGATCGATCCGAAAGGCGGGGACATCATCGTCCCGGGCGGCATGTTCACGTACCAAGTCGTCGTACGTAGCGAGCGGGTCTACGTCGTCCAGATCACCTATCTGGGGTTCTGAGAGACGGTGGCTTTGTCGACGATCCCTTCATTCCGGCCTGATCAAGGGCCTGGGCAAGCTGCCCGCCGCAGCACTGTGGAGGAAACTAGTGGCCGTGGACCTTTCTTTCTACAAGTCGCCCATCTTTGAAGAAGCCCGCGACGAAGGCCGAGCACAAGGCCAGGCCCAGGGCCGGGCCCAGGGCCGGGCCGAGGACATCCTGTTCATTTTGGAGCGACGCGGCATCGACGTCCCGGACGAGGCACGCGCACGCATCACCGCCTGCGACGACCTCGATATCCTGCGCCACTGGCTCGACCGAGCCCTCACCGCTCTCTCAGCCGACGAGATCTTCGCGGATGAGTAGTCCCAGCACGCCAATGCACATTCCCGGAAAATACACGCTCAGCTCTGACGCGTTCCCACTTCCGTCGAGCCCTGTGCGGACCCCCGGGGCCTCCTCATGGTCTCTGGCGCGGACACTCTGACCGAGCTGCTCTCACAGCGTCTTGCCTCTGATCCGGCCACCCTGAAACTGTGGAGGGAACTGGTGATCAAACACCTTGCGTTCTTCTCGTCGCCGATCTCGGAAGAGATCCGGGAGGAAGGCCGCGCCCAGAGCCGCGCGGAGGACATCCTGCTCGTTCTGGAGCAGCGCGGCATCGACGTTCCCGACCAGGTCCGCGAGCAGATCACCAACTGCCGCAACACCACGATCCTGCGCCACTGGCTTCGGCACGCCGTCACCGCCCCGACAGCCAAGGACGTCTTCACGGACGAGTAGCCACGAACCTAGACACCGACCCGACCGTGCCTCTCGTGAGCGCCTACGTCGCTGCAGGCGATGTCGAAGTCAGCACGCCGATCTTGTCTATGCGGTGTTCGGGGTTGCCCTTGTCGTCGCGCCAGAAGTTGCCGGCCGCGTCGTCCTCGGGGGTCGCGCAGGTGGAGATGGTGATCATGGCTTCGGTGGGCTGGCGGCCCGGGTGGCCGGGGACGGCGGCCCGTTGTTCGGCCAGGGAGCGCTCGGAGCGGAAGGATGTGCTTCTGGTGTCGGTGATCTCGTACTCGTAGACCGTGCCGCCCGAGGTGACTGTCACCGTGTCGCCCTTGTCGAGGGCCGGGAGGTCGCGCAGAGGGCCGCCGGCTGAGAGGCGGTGGGCCGTGACGAGGTAGTTTCCGATCTCGCCGGGGCCGACGCCGCCGCGGCTGCCGTATGGGCTGGCGGCGACGCCCTCGTTCTGGATCTGTGTGCCGGGCCAGTCGTCGGTCGTTCCCTCGTACGGGACTACGCGCAGGCCGTTGAGGCCGATCTCCGGGATGGTGAGCGACGCGGTCTGGGTCCGGGTGCTGGGCTTGGAGGGGGTCGGTGTGGGAGAAGGGCTGTTCCGTGAGGGCTCGGCGGGGGTGGTCGTCGGCTCGGTGGTGGTGGACGGCGGGCTGGGAGCGCGCGCGTCGGCGCCCGCCTCCGCGCCGCCGGTGGAGCAGCCGACGAGCACGACGATGACAGCGCTGGAGAGCGCGACGGAAAAGACTCGGGAACGGGACATGGCACTCGGACCGGTAGCCGGACTCAACACAGAGAACAACGCCCGGAACGGAACAGGCGTTCCCCTGAAGTCGAAGCTCACGGCTTCCGCCGCAGAAGGCCGCCGTGAAAAGCGTGAGCACCCGGAGGGAACATGCCCTCCAGGTGCTCAGACGAGCGAAGCGTGAGCACTCTCCGGGAGAGTGCTCACGCTTTTCGCAACTGCCTGCCCCCGCAGAGGGGATCAGCGCGAGGTCAGTTGAGAACCCCCGCGCCCGTCGTCTTCAGCAGCTCCGTCGGCAGGTTCTTCGCCGAGGTCTGGAGGTCCGCGGTCAGCGTCGGCTTCCAGTTCACCGTCGTCTTGATCTTCTTCGACGACGCGGCGTTGTACGCGGCGACGATGTCGGTCGCCTTGCCGTTGACGAGGTTGCCGGTACCGGCGATCGAGCCGGTGCCGTCGCCTGAAAGCAGCTTGGCGACCTTGGCGCCGGACGGCAGCTTCCAGGCGTTGTGCTCGGCGACGACCTGGGCCTTGGCGCGGGAGTCGATGCTGTACTTCGGCTGGTAGCCGTTCAGCGTGCCCGTGTCGTAGAGGTTGTTGTAGAGGTGGATCTGGCCGATACGGGCCAGGGGGGCGCGCTGGACGACGCCGTTCCAGACGTTGTGGTGGATCGTCACTCGCAGCTTGCCCTTGGTGTCGGAGTCGCTGCTGCCGATCAGCATCGTCTTGTCGTGGCAGGTGAAGACGTTCCGCTCGACGGTCACCAGGTCGGAGCCGTTGGTGATGTCGAGGGCGCCGTCGTGGATCTGGTACTTGCGGCCGAAGTACGTCTTCAGCGAGTTGTCGAAGTTCGGCGCGTCCGTGAACGTGTTGTGGTCGGCCCAGACGTTCGTCGCGCCGCGCAGGGTCACCGAGTCGTAGTTCGAGTTCCACTCACCCGACGAGCCGTCCGTCGGGTCCCACTGCGGGAAGCAGTCCTCGGTCGCGGAGAAGGTGAGATTGCGGATGATGACGTTCTTCACGTCCTGCACCTGGAGGCTGCCGCCCTTGATGCCGGCATTCGTGCCCGGGACGCCCACGATGGTGGTGTTGGCGGGCACCTTGAAGACGATGTTCTTCTTCTGTTTGGCCTCGGCGGCCTCGCGGGCGTTCTCCTGGGTGCCGGACGGCATCTTCTTGCCGTACGTCTTCGGGTCGTACGCCCTGAGGTAGGCGTCCAGCGAGTAACCCGTACCGGCGGCGTAGTCGGCGCAGCTGCTGCCGCCGTTCGCGTCGATCGTGCCCTTCACCTTGATGATCTTCGGCGTGGAGTCGGTGCCCTTGCCCAGCACCTTCGCCAGCTGGGCGCGGGTGCTGACGGTGTAGACATGCGCGGAGTCGGCCTTCGAGCCGCCCGTCGTACCGGAACCGCTCGCCGCCCAGCCGTCCTTGGCGGGCAGCGACTGGCGGGCCAGCTCGACGGGAGTCGCGTTCGCGTTCATCACGAAGGGGATGGCGCCGAGACCGGCGGCCGCCACGGCAGCGGCCGAGACCAGCGCGGTACGTCTCCGGCCGAGGGACCGGCGGTGGGAGGGGGATGCCACGAATGAGTCCTTACGGATGGTTCGGGTGCACGCGATGCGGAACGTGCACATGGTCCGTGGAGGCCCGGTGAAGGGCTTCCGACTCATCTGTGGTCACGGGCGACGGAAAGGTTGCCGTCGAACAGGGGCAAGTAGGGGAAGGCAAGCGGGGGTTGATGGTCATTCACACACGTCCTCCCCCGCCTTTCGCCTCACCGCCGACCGAAACCGCCCTCCGGAGCATCGCCCGCCGTCACCGTCGCGATCTCCTCCGCCGAGCCCAGTTCGCCGCCGGCCGCCAGGCCCCCCGTACTCGCGCCCGAGGTCTCGCCGCCCGCATACACCGCGTACTCCTCCCCGCTCTCGATCCCGTCTCCGGAGTAGACGACGTTCTGGATCGACTTCGAGGTGACGTACGAGGCCACGACCTTGCCGTCCGCGTCGACGACGTGCAGGGTCGTGCCCGCCTCCACCGCCGAGTCGAGCGTGGCCGAGACCCAGCCCTGCTCGGACTCGCTGTCGGGGGCTACCGCCATGCCCGCGCTGCCGGCGGCGAGGAGGGTGCCGCCGCTGATGGTGAAGCTGCCGTTGACGTCGAGTGCGCCGTTGCCGCCCTGTTCCGGGCCGTTGACGACGACCGTGCCGCCGGTGATCTCGGCGGTGCCGTTGGAGTCGAAGCCGTCGCCGTCGGCGTTGATGACGAGGGTGCCGCCGGTGACCTTCGCGGTGTAGTCGCCCGTCTCACTGCCACCGCCGCCTCCCCGGCCGCCCTGGCCGCCGCCGCTGTCCGACGTGGTCGTACCGCCCGACGCGTTGATGCCGTCGTCGCTTGACGTGACGGTCGCCGTGCCTCCGCTGACCGTGATGTCCTTCCCCTCGAGTCCTTCAGTCGACCCAGCGACCTTCAACTCGCCCTTGCTGACGACCAGATCGCCCTCCGCGTGTACGCCGTCGTCCCCGGCCGAGACGGTGACACCGGCGCCGCTGATGTGCACGGCCGCGTCACTGTGGACGGCGTCGGCGGACGAGTCCACGTCGACGGTGCCGCCCTCGAGAACGGTGATGACCCCCGACTTCAGCCCGTGCGCGGAGGTGTCGTCGGCGGCCTCGCTCGTGACGTCCAACTTCCCGCCGGTGACCACGAGGTCGGAGGCCGCGTCGACACCGTCGCCCTCGGCGGTCACGGTGACCGTGCCGCCGTCGATGGCGATGTAACCGGCGTCCGCGTCCTCGGAGTTGTCGGCCTTGAGCCCGTCGCCCTTCGCGGTGACGGTGACCTTGCCGCCGCTCACGACGAGGTAGTCCTTGCCCCGGATGCCGTCGTCCACGGCGTCGACCGTGACCGTCCCGGAGGCGATGACCAGGCCGTCCGCACTCGCGATCCCGTCATTGCCGTTGCCGTGCACGGTGAGAGTTCCGCCGCCCGCGACGGTGAGGTCGCCGGCGCTGTAGAGGGCGGCGTTGGCCTCGGCGTCCTCGGCGTACGAGTCGGTGTCGCCGAGCGTGTTCTCGCTGCCGTCGGCCAGGACGACCACGACCTTCTCCGCCGCGGTGGCGGCGATCGCCGCGCCGGAGGAGCTGGAGATGTCGACGCCGTCGAGGACCAGCTTCACGGTCGCGTCGGGGGCGTCGACGACGATCTGCCCGTCACTGAGATTCCCGCCGATCCGATACGTACCGCCCGCGGTGATGGTCACCGTGGCCCCGTCGACCGTGACCCCGTCCCCCTCGGCGGAGGCGGAGTCGCCGTTCAGCTCGATGTCCACGGCCTCGGACTCGTCCCAGTCCGTGTCACCGTCCTCGGCATGGTCCGCCTTGTTGTCGGCGAGGACGGCGGCGGCGGTCTGCGTCCCGTCCGCCGCGGCGCCCGCCGACTCGGCCGAGCTCGAACCCGAGCCCGAGCCGGAGGAGGAGCTGTCGCTGTCACCGGACGAGCATCCGGCCAGCACCGCCGTGGCCAGCGCCATCGAAGCGAGGGCGCTCGCCACCTTCGTACGAAACAGCCGTGCCGTTCTCATCTGCGTGCTCACGCGATTCTTCGTGCTCACGCGCGTCTTCTTGCTCATACGAGGCTCCCGTGGAGTGCGGTGGGAAAGTGGCGCCGCAGGACGGGCAGCCAGCGGTTGGCGGGGAGTTCGGGGCGCAGGGCGGCGAGCCCGGTGCCGTACTTCGAGACGGGACACGGCCGGTGCCCCAGCGACCAGAGCAGCCGGTCGGCGCCCGAGCCCGCCCGGCCCGACTTGGTCTCGACGATGGCCCGGTCATCGGTCCGCAGAGCGGTGCCATCGGGCAGGGTCCAGGTCAGCCCGGTGTCGACGGTGAGCCGGCTCCCGGTGGCCGGGAAGAACAGCGTCGTACGCCGGTAGAACGTGGTGAGCGTCGGGACGAACCGGAAACCCCCGGAGTTGATCCCGGCCTCGGCGAGCACCGTGTCGGCGTACGCCCGCGCCTCGCCCCCGAGCCGCCGGAAGTTCCCTTCGTACGGGATGCGTTGCTTGACGGTGGTGCCGCGCGGCCCGCGCGTCTTGATCTCGAAGAAGTGCTGACCGGAATCGAGATACGTACGGATGCGGAGCTTGAACCGTCGCCTGCGGCGGCGCGCGGCTGCCAGATAGCCGTCCATCCCGGGGGTGTCGAAGTAGATGGACCGATATCCGAACTCCCGCTGTCCGCCGCCCATTTCGAGCACCCGGACGTCGTCGTCCAGTCCCGCGAGCATGAACGGCAGATCGGCGACGGGCAGCATGTACTTGCGGTCGAGACGGGTGAGCAGCCCGGCCCGCTCGACGAGTTCGTCCAGCCCGATCGGCGGCAGCGCGGCCACGACGGGGTCGACGCTGGTCATGACCGAATCCCTTGCGCGGAAGCGGAAGGCGACTCGATCTTCTCGGGAAGCCGCGCACCGGTGCCGGACACGACGTACCGGACCTCGACGCGGGTCGTGTCATTGACGAGATCGAGGTCCTTCACCGACAGGTTCACCACCCGCCCGCCGAGCAGCACTTCGAGGTGCGAGCGGAGGGCGTCCTCATCGGTGTACGCGGAGTCCAGGCGCAGGCTCTGCTGCCGGTGCCGCGGGAACAGCCGGGGGTGGTCGCCGACGTACAGGGTGAGGACGATGAGCGCCATCAGCGCGGTGTTCAGCACGTTCACCGTCTCCGGCAGCCCGGCGAGCAGGCCGATGGCGAGCGCGGAGAAGTAGTACGCGATCTCGTGCTGCGCGATCTCGTACGACCGCAGCCGGATGATCGACAGAACCCCGAAGAGCCCCATCCCCAGGCCGATCCCCACCGAGGCGGAACTGAGCGTCATCGCCACGGCGAGCACCCCGACGTTCACGCCGAGAAAGGCGGTGACCAGGTCCCGGCGGTGGTGACGCGGGAAGTACACGGCGAAGGTGAGGACGGCTATGGCAACCAGGTCGGCCCCGACAAGTACCAGCTGCTTCATGGCCGTTGCCTCTTCCCGGGTCTCTCGTCGTATGCGATGGGTTCGCTCATGGACACGACGATCCGGGGGCCGGCTGTGAAGTTCCTTTGGGTTGCCTTAAGGCGGCTTGAGAAGTACGCGAGGAGTACGTGAGGTGAACCACGCGCTACCGACGGGGCGTTGCGCACGCATCGCGCACGGCAGGCGCGGCGGGCGCGGAAAACCGCTCGCTCGCGGAGCCGTGGGCAGGAATCATGCGCCCATGCCCTCCTACGCCGGACCACCGACCTCCGCCGTGCGCGTGCCCGCGCCGATCGCCGAACTGGCCGGAGACCGGCCGCTGTTGCCCGTCTGGCAGAACCAGCTGGGCGGCCTGACCTTCCGTATCGGCGACGACCACGGTCAGGGGCAACTGTTCGCCAAGTGGGCGCCGGCGGAGTCCGGCCTGGACCTGGGCGCCGAGGTGGAGCGGCTGCGCTGGGCCGGGGACTTCACGCCCGTACCTCGGGTCCGGGAGCACGGAGCCGATGAAGAGGGAGCCTGGCTCGTCACGTACGCACTGGCCGGCGAGAGTGCCGTCAGTCCCCGGTGGCAGGCGGATCCCGCCACGGCGGTACGTGCCCTGGGAACGGGGCTACGGGCCCTGCACGACCAACTGCCCGTGACCGACTGCCCGTTCAGCTGGTCGGTCGACCACCGTCTGGAACAGGCCCGGCGAGCAGGCATCAAGACACCCACGGCCCTGCCCGACCCGCCGCCGGTCGACCGCCTCGTCGTCTGCCACGGCGACCCCTGCGCCCCTAACACCCTGCTGCACGAGGACGGTTCCTGGTCCGCTCACGTGGACATGGGCACCCTGGGCCTCGCCGACCGCTGGGCCGACCTGGCCGTCGCCACCTGGAGCACCGAGTGGAACTACGGCCCGGGCTGGGACGACACCCTCCTCGACGCGTACGGCATCGCTCCGGACCCGGCGCGGACCGACTTCTACCGGCTTTTGTGGAGCGTTACGTGAGCTTGTAGCCGGCAGGTGCTGATAGCCGGGGTGTGCTGGTAGCCGAGGGATCAGCTCCTCTTGAACTCCACCGGGCCGCCGTTCATCTCGACAGCACCGTCCAGGTGGAGGACCGGGCGGCGTTCCGTCATACGGCCGCCGTAGGCCTCGATGTGGTGGATGGCCGCACCGTCGGGGTCGGTGAAGTCGACGAGGGCGATGGCGACCCAATAACGCGTCTTGGCGTTCTCGAAGAGCGGCACGGTGACGGTGGAGCCACGGCCGTCCGTGACGACGACCTTCGCGCCGAAGCTGCGGAAGGAGCCGAATCCGTTGCTGACGGCGGAGTACGCGCAGAGCAGGACGTAGCCCTGCTCGTCGGGGCGGACGATGCGGACGGTTTCGCAGCCGGGTACGCGCGCATCGCCGTCCAGGCAGATGAAGGGCCGGTTCTTCACCGAGCCGAGGCGCTTGTAGTAGACGACACCGTGCGCCGTGTCCTTCCCCTGCCCCTTTCCCTTCGTCACCGTGTTCTTCGCACCGGCGGGCCCGTTCGCTTCGGGGCGGAACGGCTCTCCCTGCGGCACGTGACCGGACTTGACGAGGGTGCCCGGTGTCTTCACGCCCCGTACGGCCTTCGAAGCCGGTACGAACAGGGCGTACAGATCGAGGTCGGCGCCCCTTTTGCGCCGCTGCTCACTGCCCCCGTCCCACTCCAGCGACGCGGTGACGACCAGCTCACGGTCCCCCTTGTCCAGGCTGATCGAGGCCTGCCCGCCCTTGTCGAGGCTGATGGTGCCGAGCGGGGGCTTGACCAGGCTCGGGGCGGGAGCGGGAGCGGGAGCGGAGGTGGAGGCAGAGGCGGTCACCGGAGGAGCGGGCGTTGTGGCGTCGTACGAAAGTTCCTCGTCGGCGGCCTCGGGCTCCTCCACCTCGGGCTCCTCCACCCGTACGCCGTAGTCGGTGGCCAGGCCCGCGAGCCCTTCGGCGTACCCCTGACCGATGGCGCGGAGCTTCCACGCCTCGCCCCGGCGGTAGATCTCCAGCAGAAGCACGGCCCGCTCGCCGTCGGTGAGGTCCGGAGGACGGAACTCGATGGGCTCGGCGCCGTCCTGGACGGCACGCATCCGCACCTCCTTCACCTCGCGGAAGGTGCGCGCCACGTCGTCGGGATCGCAGCTGCCGACCAGCACGACCCGGTCCACGTCAGCAGGCAGGGCGGCCGGGTCCACCTCGATACGCTCCGGGCCACCGGCGTCGGCGGCGAGGTGACGCACCGCGCCCGCCTCGGCGGAGGGCTGGTTGTAGAAGACCATGTCGTCGTCGGACCTGACCTTGCCGTCCGCGCCGACCAGCAGTGCGCTGAGGTCGACCGGTTCCCCCACGCTGTGCAGTTCAGCGGTGACACGGCCCGCCCCCAGAGCTATGTTGCCGCCCTTGCCAAGCTCAGCCATGCCACCTCACTTGTGTTGTGCCCCACCCGACTCACGGTCCGGCCACCTTGCCACACGGCACCATGGGAGAGGAGCGCCCCGGCACAAACCATGGGCCCAGAAAGGAGGCACGGCCTCGTCGTCGCGGAAGCTCCAGCAGGCTCCCGGCAGGCCCCCGGTAACGGGTCCAGAACCTGGGGGAAGGTTCCGGACCCGCGGCGAGCGAGCCGTACGTCCGTCAGCTCGCCGAAGCGGACGCCGACGCCCCCGGCTGGACCGAGTCGCCCGTGCCCGTGTTCGTCGCCTCCGGGTCCACGCCCACCGTGATGGAGCCGACGACGCCCTTGGCGATGTCGCCCTTCTTGTACTTCAGCTTGAGCAGACCGCCCGTGGTGCCGCTCTGGTCGTAGATCGTGTCCTCTTCGAGCGTGGTGCGCTCCGTCGTCGACGTCGAGTACGGCTCGACCTCGGCGGAGGCGAGCACGGACTTCTCGTCGAAGAAGAACTGACCGGTGTGGCAGGTGTTGCCGCCCTCGTAACCGGCGTCGGTCCACTCGCCGCCCACGTGCACCTTGGTGTGGATGTGGACACAGCGACCCCGGTACCAGCCCGGGAAGATCGTCTTGAAGGTGACGAAGCCCTGCTTGTCCGTCCGCCAGGTGCCGCGCAGATAGCGCTCGTCGTCGGTGGGCTCCTCGTGCACGCCACCGCCGCCACCGCCGCCCTCCGGCGGGGAGCCCGTCGGCGTACCGGACGGGACGTCGGAGGGGGTGCCGCTGGGCGGCGTACCGCCGCCACCGCCACCGCCACCGCCACCGGTGGAGGCGTCCTCGTAACCGGAGTAGATGCCCAGCGCGTCGCAGTGCCAGATGTCGACGGCCGCGTTCCGGATCGGCTTGCAGCTCTCGGAGTCGATCACCTTGATGCGGAGGGTCATCGGGATGCCCTCCTTGTCCTCGGTGATGTCGCGGCGGATCTTGTCCGCGTCGATGTAGTACGGGCCCTCGGTGGTCTCGGAGGTGAGCTTGTAGCACTCCTCCGCGGCACTGCCGGCGGCCTTCGCGGTGGCAGCCTTGCCCGTGCCGGTCGTCTGGCCCGCGTTAGCGGTCGCGGCGATACCACCGCCGACACCCACCGCGGCCACCGCCGCACCACCCGCCACGATGACCTTGCGTCGCGTCAAGTTCCGTTTGTGCTTTGGCTGTTGAGTCTTGTGAGGCTCGGTCCCAGTCATGGGCAGGACGTTAGGGACGGCGCCTGTCAGCAACATGGGTACGGACTGTGCGATTCCACGGGACTCTCACAGGTTGCCCGGAACCGGCATCGGTTCCGGGCAACACCGCGCCCCTGAAAGGAGGCCGCAGGCCTTCCTTTCAGGGGCGCGGGGAACTGCGCGACCAGCCACGACGTACCCGCAGCCGAATAACTGCACCTCCAGCGGAGCTACTTCGGCTGCGGCTTCTGCACCGAAAGGTGCAGCTCCCGCAGCCGCGCAGACTCCAGCTCCGTCGGCGCACCCATCATCAGGTCCTGCGCGTTGCCGTTGAGCGGGAAGGCGATCGTCTCCCGGATGTTGGGCTCGTCGGCCAGGAGCATCACGATCCGGTCGACGCCCGGCGCGATGCCGCCGTGCGGAGGGGCGCCGAAGCGGAACGCGCGGAGCATGCCCGCGAACTCACGCTCGACGGTCTCCGCCTCGTAGCCCGCGATACCGAAGGCCTTCAGCATGATGTCCGGCTCGTGGTTCCGGATCGCGCCGGAGGACAGCTCGACGCCGTTGCAGACGATGTCGTACTGCCAGGCCAGGATGTCGAGGGGGTCCTGCGTCTCCAGGGCTTCCATTCCGCCCTGCGGCATCGAGAAGGGGTTGTGGGAGAAGTCGATCTTTCCCGTCTCCTCGTCCTTCTCGAACATCGGGAAGTCCACGACCCAGCAGAAGCGGAAGACACCCTCCTCGAAGTGGCCCGCGCGACGAGCGGCTTCCACCCGCACCGCGCCCATGATCTTCGAGACCTCGTCGAACTCGCCCGCGCCGAAGAACACCGCGTGACCGGCGGCGAGAGACAGCCGCTTCGTCAGCTCCGCGACGTTCTCCTCCGTCAGGAACTTCGCGATCGGGCCGGTGAGCGAGCCGTCCTCGGCGACCCGCACCCACGCCAGGCCCTTCGCGCCCTGCGAGACGGCGTAGTCACCGAGCTGGTCGAAGAACTTACGGGGCTGCGAGGACACGTCCGGCACCGGCAGCGCCCGTACGTGCTTGCCCGCGAAGGCCTTGAACTCCGAGCCCTCGAAGATGTCGGTGATGTCGGCCAGCTCCAGCTGGGCCCGCAGGTCCGGCTTGTCGGAGCCGTACTTCAGCATCGCCTCACGGAACGGGATCCGCGGGAAGGGGGAGGTGACATGGCGGCCGTTGCCGAACTCCTCGAACAGCTCCGTCATCAGCTGCTCGATCGGCTGGAACACGTCCTCCTGCTCGACGAAGGACATCTCCACGTCGAGCTGGTAGAACTCGCCCGGCGAACGGTCCGCGCGCGCGTCCTCGTCGCGGAAACAGGGCGCGATCTGGAAGTAGCGGTCGAAGCCGGAGATCATCAGCAGCTGCTTGAACTGCTGCGGGGCCTGCGGAAGGGCGTAGAACCTGCCCGGGTGCAGACGGGACGGGACGACGAAGTCGCGGGCGCCCTCCGGCGAGGTGGCCGTCAGGATCGGGGTCGCCAGCTCGTTGAAGCCGAGCGTCGTCATCTTGTTGCGGATCGCGGAGATGACCGCCGTACGCAGCATGATGTTGCGGTGCATACGCTCGCGGCGCAGGTCCAGGAAGCGGTACTCCAGGCGCCGCTCCTCGTTCACACCGTCCTCGGTGTTGATCGTGAAGGGCAGCGGGGCAGCGGCACCGAGCAGCTCGACCTCGCTCACCTCGACCTCGACCTCACCGGTCGGCAGATCCGGGTTGATGTTCTCGGCGCCGCGCGAGACGACCTTGCCGTCGACGCGGACGGTCGACTCCTTGGAGAGCTTGTCCAGCGCCTCGTACGCGGCCGTGCCGGGGCGGGCGACCAGCTGTGTGATGCCGTAGTGATCACGCAGATCGATGAAGAGGATGCCGCCCAGGTCGCGCCGATTGTGCAGCCAGCCGCTCAGCCGGACGTCGCTGCCGACGTCAGAGGCGCGGAGCTCGCCGCAGGTGTGGGACCTGTACCGATGCATCGTCGTTCATCCAGTCTTCGCGGATCGGGGTCTGTGTGTCACGGCCTGTATGTCACGGCCCGTGTTGTCACGGTCTGTGTTTCACGTGAAACACAGACCCAAGCGTACCGGGGAGCCCAAGCCCGCCTCCCCACCATTACGAGCGGGTCACGACCATCACGGGCCGGTCACGGTCCACCTCTCTGAAGGGTGGCCTTTCTCCCTTTGGTGGCTTCTCACGATCACCTCTTCCTACAGTGTCCCAATGCGCACTGGTGAGCCCCTGCCCGCCGTGGGGGACGTCCTGGCCACCCTCGCGACCGGCCTGTGGCGTTGGGACAACGCGGCCGAACTGGTCACTCTGGATGCCGAGGCCGCACGGATGCTCGGACTTCCCGCCGAGCCGATAACGCTCACGGAGGCCGGCGCCCGCGCCCGCTTCCACCCCGTCGACTGGAACGAGGTCGGACCGGTCGTCCAGCTCGCCGCCTCCGAGGGCACCATCGCCGAACTCCGGATGCGGGTCATGGACGGGCAGGGGCGCGTACTGCGTACGGTGCGCAGCCGCTCCAAGCCGTCGTACAACCCTGAATCGCACTCCTACCAGCTGGTCGGCACCCTTCAGGAGGTGTCGGAGCCACCGCCGGGTGCCGCCGCGCGCACGCCCGTCACCGGCGACTGGCGCCGCTCCCGCGAGGCGTTCCTGCTGGACGCCGGGCGCGCACTGGCCGAGGCACGGTCCACGGCGGAGGTGCTGCGGGTCGCGGCCGGCCTGTCGATGCCCGGGTTCTCACCGGACGGACTGGCCGTCTACGGCACGCAGGGCGACCGGCTGACGCTCATCGGCCATCACGGGCACCACTCCGACGACGAGGGCCCGTTCTCCGCGATGTCCATGGAGACGGACCATCCGGCCGCGGAAGTCGTACGCACCGGCCGTGCCGTCTATCTCTCCTCCCCGAAGGACTACCGGAAACGCTTCCCCGCCTCCTGGCCGTTCACCCGGGGCTTCGGACGGCAGTCGTGGGCGTTTCTGCCACTCGTCGTCGCGGGCCGCACGATGGGCGCCTGGATGGCGGCCTTCACCTACCG
Source organism: Streptomyces flaveus (assembly GCF_014647675.1). GTDB lineage: Bacteria > Actinomycetota > Actinomycetes > Streptomycetales > Streptomycetaceae > Streptomyces > Streptomyces flaveus. Next base: position 194,033 of record NZ_BMPQ01000005.1, read on the forward strand.
CGTCTCCTTCACGCCCGACGAACGCTCCGTCCTCACCACCGTGGCCCGCATGCTCGCGCAGGCCCTCTCGCGCGCCGGTGTCGCCGAATCCGAGCGCGAGCTGACCGACGGCCTCCAGCGCTCGATGCTGCCCAACCTGGGGCCGCAGATCCCGGGCATGAGCGTGGCCGCGCGGTACGTACCCACCGGCGGCGGGCTCCAGGTCGGCGGCGACTGGTACGACATGATCCCGCTCCCCGGAGGCACCTCCCCGGCCAAGCCCGGGGGAGGCAGATTCGCCCTCGTCATCGGCGACGTCCAGGGCCATGACGTACGCGCCGCCGGGTTGATGGGCCAGCTGCGGATCGCGCTCAGGGCGTACGCCTCCGAAGGGCACCGCCCCGACGCCGTACTGTCGCGCGCCTCGCGGTTCCTGTACGGGATGACGTCCGACGAGGAAGCCGCCGATCTGCGCTTCGCGACCTGCCTGTACGTGGAGGTCGACCCCGCGACCGGCGTACTGGACATCGCCCGCGCCGGGCACCCGGACCCGGCGATCCGGATGGCCGACGGGACCGTGCTGACCCGGCCGACCGCGGGCGGACTGCCGCTCGGCATCGACCCGGACGCGGACTATCCGACGACCCGGCTCGCCCTGGAACCCGGCGAGACCATGCTGATCTGCACGGACGGGCTCATAGAGACCGGCGGGCACGACCTCGACACCGGCTGGCTCAGGATCCGCAAGATCCTGGAGAGCCACGACGGCGAGCAGAGCGACCTGGAAGCGCTGGCCGACGCACTGGTCCAGGCCGTGCACGGGCCCTCCTCGCACCACACGACCGGGCCGCTCGTGGACCGCCGCGAGGACGACATCGCCGTCCTGCTGCTGTGCCGGCAGGGGGAGGGCTGCGGCTGCGGCGACCAGCCGGCGGCACGGACGTCCGTACGCCGCACCGTGCTGACCGTCGCACAGGACGAGCCCGAGCGGGTCGCGGACACCCGCCAGCAGCTGAGAGAGCTGCTGCACGACTGGGCCTCCGAGGACCAGGTCGACTCGGCGGTGCTGCTGGCCTCGGAGATGGTCACGAACGTACTCGTGCACACGGACGCCGACGCGCTGCTCGTCGCCGAGATGACGGGCGAGGCGGGCTCCCGCCGGATCCGGGTCGAGGTCACCGACCGCAGCGATGCCCTGCCCCACAAGCGTCAGCCCGGAGAACTGGCGTCCTCCGGGCGGGGCCTGATGCTCATGGAGCTGCTCTCGGACGCCTGGGGAGTGGACCCGCGGGGCGAGGGCAAGAGCATCTGGTTCGAGCTCTACGAACCGGACGGCGCCGGGGAGCCCGGGACGATCACCGGTACGTGATCACAGGTACTGGCCGTCGTCGGCGCCTGTCGCCGACACCGGCCGCACCTTGACCGCGACGACGTTGGAACAGTTGACCAGAACGGTCCCACTGTCGACGCCGTCCCGGCCGTTCAGCTCGAAGCGCAGGGTGCGCCCCTGCTCGAGCGCCTCGGTGACGCTGTCCTCCGCCGACTCCAGCGACTCGAAGTCACGGCTCCTGACGGCCAGCGGCTCCCCGACGACGGGATGGAACACGAGGTGGAACTCCGGATTCTCCTGTGCCATGCCCGTCGTCCTTCCGTTCCGTACTGTCAGAGACCGCCCTCGGCCATCCCGTGCACGGCCGGAATCGTACCCAGCCGCCCCTTCTGGAAGTCCTCGAACGCCTGCTGCAGCTCCTCGCGGGTGTTCATCACGAAGGGCCCGTAGTGCGCCATCGGCTCACGGATCGGCTGCCCGCCAAGGAGGACGACCTCGAGGTCCGGCGTGTGGGAGTCCTGCTTCTCGTCCGCGTGGACGGTCAGCGATCCGCCGGCGCCGAAGACGGCCGTCTGGCCCAAGTGGATCGGACGGCGCTCGGCACCGACCGAGCCCTTGCCCGCCAGCACATACGCCAGCCCGTTGAAGTCCTCGCGCCACGGAAGAGTGAGTTCCGCACCCGGCGCGAGGGTCGCGTGGACCATCGTGATGGGGGTGTGCGTGATGCCGGGGCCGGCGTGACCGTCCAGCTCGCCCGCGATGACGCGCAGCAGCGCGCCTCCGTCGGGAGTGGTGAGCAGCTGGACGTTGCCGCCGCGGATGTCCTGGTAGCGCGGCGCCATCATCTTGTCCTTGGCCGGGAGGTTCACCCACAGCTGCAGGCCGTGGAAGAGACCGCCGGACATGACCAGCGACTCCGGCGGCGCCTCGATGTGGAGCAGGCCCGAACCGGCCGTCATCCACTGGGTGTCGCCGTTGGTGATGGTGCCGCCACCACCGTTGGAGTCCTGGTGGTCGAAGATCCCGTCGATGATGTACGTGACGGTCTCGAAGCCTCTGTGCGGATGCCACGGGGTCCCTTTCCGCCACGGCCTCGGCCGGCGCCACCACAGTACCTCCTTGTGTTCCGAGATTAGTTGATTCTTGAACTTCCTGCTACCCAGAACAGAGAACGCCCGGAGGGAATTCCCTCCGGGCGCGCACGGTGTCGGGGCACGTCAGCCGTACATTCGGCGCATCGCGAAATCGACCATCTGCTCGACCGCCTTCGCGTCGAAGACCATGCGGTGCTCGCCCTCCATGTCGAGGACGAAGCCGTAGCCGGTGGGGAGCAGGTCGATCACCTCGGCGCCGGTGATCACGAAGTACTTGGACTCCTTGCCGGCGTACCGGCGCAGCTCCTTGAGCGAGGTGAACATCGGGATCACGGGCTGCTGGGTGTTGTGCAGCGCCAGGAAGCCGGGGTTGTCACCGCGCGGGCAGTAGACCTTGGACGTGGCGAAGACCTGCTGGAAGTCCTCGGCGGAGATCGCCCCCGTGGTGAACGCGCGCACCGCGTCCGCGAGTGAGGGCGGCGACGGCTCGGGGTACAGCGGCCCGCTCTGCTGGCCATACCCACCGGGCTGGGGCGGCGGCTGAGGCTGCGCGTACTGCTGCTGGCCGGGGCCCGCGGTCTGGTCGTAGCCGTACATGGGGGTCAGAGTAGCCGGTTGCCTCCGGCGGTTGGGTGGGGCGCCTACCGGGCGGGTGGGTTCGGTCCATTGGCGACTGCCGGTTGGTTGTGGCTGGTCGCGCCGTTCCCCGCGCCCCTTAGGTGCGTGGTGGGTGCGGGGTCGCGGGCCGGTGCGTCAGCCCGTCGCAGGCCGGGCATACGACCCTGGCCTGGTACAAGGCCCTGGCCCTCCGAGACAGAACCTAAGCGACGGGCATACGACGCACCGGCCCACGACCCCTCCCGCCGGAGGAAGGCTGCGAGCACGTCGTGGCTGACGGTGGGTGGAGCCGCAGGCTTTTGCCTTTAGGGGCGCGGGGAACTGCGCGACCAGCCACGACGCACCCGCAGTCGCCCATGAACCGAACCCACCACAAACCCACCCGCCCGAACCCGGAGGGTTACCTCACACTTGAGCCGCTAGGGGTTGATTCTTATTACCCACGGGTAGCATCATCGTGGCTGTTTGCTGTACACGAACCTAGGTCTGAGGAATCACCAACCTCACCCGATCCCTTAACGGAGCCGTCGCCATGGGGCACTACAAGTCGAATCTCCGCGACATCGAGTTCAACCTCTTCGAGGTGCTCGGGCGCGACAAGCTGTACGGCACCGGCCCGTTCGCGGAGATGGACACCGAGACCGCCAAGAGCATCCTCGAAGAGCTGACCCGACTTTCGGAGAACGAGCTGGCGGAGTCCTTCGCGGACGCGGACCGCAACCCGCCGGTCTTCGACCCGGAGACCAACACCGCGCCCGTACCGGACAGCTTCAAGAAGAGCTACAAGGCCTTCATGGACTCCGAGTACTGGCGGCTCGGCCTGCCCGAGGAGATCGGCGGCACGACCGCCCCGCCGTCCCTGATCTGGTCGTACGCGGAGCTGGTCCTGGGCGCCAACCCGGCGGTGTGGATGTACTCCTCCGGCCCGGCGTTCGCCCGCATCCTCTTCGACGAGGGCACCGAGCAGCAGAAGCACATCGCCCAGATAGCCGTGGACAGGACCTGGGGCTCGACCATGGTGCTCACCGAGCCCGACGCGGGCTCGGACGTGGGCGCCGGGCGCGCCAAGGCGGTTCAGCAGGAGGACGGCTCCTGGCACATCGAGGGCGTCAAGCGCTTCATCACGTCCGGTGAGCACGACATGGAGGAGAACATCCTTCACTACGTGCTCGCGCGGCCGGAAGGTGCCGGTCCCGGCACCAAGGGCCTGTCCCTCTTCCTCGTACCGAAGTACCTCTTCGACTTCGAGACCGGCGAGCTGGGCGAGCGCAACGGCGTGTACGCGACGAACGTCGAGCACAAGATGGGGCTCAAGGCCTCCAACACCTGCGAGATGACCTTCGGCGACCGCCACCCCGCCAAGGGCTGGCTGATCGGCGACAAGCACGACGGCATCCGCCAGATGTTCCGGATCATCGAGTTCGCCCGGATGATGGTCGGCACGAAGGCGATCTCGACGCTGTCGACGGGTTACCTGAACGCCCTCGAGTACGCCAAGGAGCGCGTCCAGGGCCCGGACCTCGCGAACTTCATGGACAAGACCGCCCCCAAGGTCACCATCACGCACCACCCGGACGTGCGCCGCTCGCTGATGACGCAGAAGGCGTACGCGGAGGGCATGCGCTCCCTCGTCATGTACACCGCGTCGATCCAGGACGAGATCATGGTCAAGGAGGCCGCGGGCGAGGACACCGCCGCCCTCGAGGCCCTGAACGACCTGCTCCTGCCGATCGTGAAGGGCTACGGCTCCGAGAAGGGGTACGAGCAGCTCGCGCAGTCCCTGCAGACCTTCGGCGGCTCCGGCTTCCTGCAGGAGTACCCGATCGAGCAGTACATCCGGGACGCCAAGATCGACACTCTCTACGAGGGCACCACCGCGATCCAGGGCCAGGACTTCTTCTTCCGGAAGATCGTCCGCAACCAGGGCGCGGCGCTGAACTCGCTCGCCGAGGACATCAAGAAGTTCCTGGCGCCCGGTACGGGTGGCGAGGAGCTGTCGGCCGCCCGCGAGCAGCTCGCCAAGGCCGCCGTCGAGCTGGAGGCCATCGTCGGCCTGATGCTCACGGACCTCGCGGCCACCGAGCAGGACGTCAAGAACATCTACAAGGTCGGGCTCAACACCACCCGCCTGCTGATGGCCTCCGGGGACGTGGTCGTCGGCTACCTGCTGCTGAAGGGTGCCGCGGTCGCGGCCGAGAAGCTGGAGACGGCCCCGGCCAAGGACAAGGCCTTCTACACCGGCAAGATCGCCGCGGCCAAGTTCTTCGCGGCGAACGTCCTGCCGGGCGTCACTGGTGCGCGCAAGCTCGCCGAGGGCACCGACCTGGAGCTGATGGAGCTCGACGAAGCGGCCTTCTAGGAACGCTTCCGTACATACGAGGCGGCCTTTCCAGGAGCGTTTACGCCCATACCGGAGCCGTACCGGAAAGTGACCTTCCGGTCGGTGGTCCCCTCCACATACCCCTTACGAGGGCCCGTTCCCCATCGCCGGGAGCGGGCCCTCGTACGTCGTTAAGGTGAACCCATGCGCACACCCCCACGCTTCGATCGCGGCCATACCGACGACCTCATGTCCTTTCTGACGGCCAGCCCGTCGCCGTACCACGCGGTGGCGAACGCGGCCGAGCGGCTGGAGAAGGCCGGCTTCCGGCAGGTCGCCGAGACGGACGCGTGGGAGGGGGCGCACGGCGGGAAGTATGTGGTGCGCGGGGGCGCGATCGTGGCCTGGTACGTGCCCGAGGGCGCCGAACCGCACACGCCCTTCCGGATCGTCGGGGCGCACACCGACTCCCCCAATCTGCGCGTGAAGCCGCGGCCGGACAGCGGTGCGCACGGCTGGCGCCAGGTCGCTGTCGAGATCTACGGCGGCCCGCTGCTCAACTCCTGGCTGGACCGCGACCTGGGCCTGGCCGGCCGGCTCTCGCTGCGCGACGGCACGACCCGCCTGGTGAACATCGACCGCGCCCTGCTGCGAGTCCCCCAACTCGCCATCCACCTGGACCGATCGGTCACCTCCGAGGGCCTCAAGCTCGACAAGCAGCGGCATCTCCAGCCGATCTGGGGCCTCGGCAACGACGTACGCGACGGTGATCTGATCCGTTTCCTGGAGCAGGAGTCGGGGCTGGCCGAGGGCGAGGTCACCGGCTGGGACCTGATGACGCACTCCATCGAGCCACCGTCGTACCTGGGCCGGGACAGGGAACTGCTCGCGGGCCCGCGTATGGACAACCTCCTGTCCGTGCACGCCGGTACGGCCGCGTTGGCGGCCGTCGCGACCTACGATTCGGCCCTCCCGTACATCCCGGTGCTCGCGGCGTTCGACCACGAGGAGAACGGCTCGCAGTCGGACACGGGGGCGGACGGTCCGCTGCTCGGAAGTGTGCTGGAGCGTTCGGTGTTCGCGCGCGGCGGTACGTACGAGGACCGGGCGCGCGCCTTCGCCGGCACCGTCTGTCTCTCCTCCGACACGGGCCACGCGGTCCACCCGAACTACGCCGAGCGCCACGACCCGACGCACCACCCGCGCGCGGGCGGCGGCCCCATCCTCAAAGTCAACGTCAACAACCGCTACGCCACGGACGGTTCGGGCCGCGCGGTCTTCGCCGCCGCCTGCGAGAAGGCCGCCGTACCCTTCCAGTCCTTCGTCTCCAACAACTCGATGCCCTGCGGCACGACCATCGGCCCCATCACCGCCGCCCGCCACGGCATCAAGACGGTCGACATCGGCGTGGCCATCCTCTCCATGCACAGCGCCCGCGAACTGTGCGCCACGGAGGACCCGTTCCTGCTGGCGAACGCGTTGGTGGCGTTCCTGGAGGGTTAGTTGGGACAGTCCTCCCCGAGCTTCCGCATGAAGTGAGTGCTCGCCTCCGCATGGCCGGTCCGGCGGGGGGTACCCGGCCCGGGTCCGCAACAGCCGTTGAAGACGGACAGCACAGGGAGGCCGGACTCATGGGTCTTGGTGGTTGCATCATTCTGATCGCGGTGGGGGCCATCCTCACGTTCGCGACCGACTGGGACATGCAGGGAGTCAACCTCGACCTGGTCGGAATCATCCTGATCGTCGTCGGCCTGATCGGCGTCGCGACGTTCAGCAGTGTCGCCAAGCGCCGGCGTGTGGTGGTGCCGCCCACGACACCGGTGATCGACGAGGAACGGCACCACAGCCGCCGGGACGGATACAGCGACGGTTACGGCATCTGATCGCCACTCCCTCGACCGCCGGCCACGGCACCGTTCGGTGACGGGTCAGGCCAGCGCGTGCCCCGTAGTCGCGTCCACATGGTCCGGTACCTCGTCGTGGCGGTCGCCGACGGTGGAGGTGCCGGTCGGTTCGAGGACGAGGATCTCGGTGGGGACGGGAGCGTACGGCTTGTGCTCGGTGCCGCGCGGGACTGTGAAGACGGCGCCCCGGGGCAGGACGACCGTGCGCTCGCCGGCCGGTTCGCGCAGGGCGATGTGCAGTTCGCCGTTCAGGACCAGGAAGAACTCGTCGGTGTGGTCGTGGACGTGCCAGAGGTGCTCGCCCTCGACCTTGGCCACGCGGACGTCGTAGTCGTTGACGGCCGTCACGATTCGGGGGCTCCACGTTTCCGTGAAGGAGGAGAGGGCCGTTTCCAGCGAGATGGGTTCCATGGGCTCATCGTGCGGGGTGGTCTTAGCGTCGCACGAGTGCTAGGAATCGCATATGTCGCAAGGATCCTCGCACTGTCCGCACAAGGTCGCCGTGATCGTGGACGAGGGCACCAACCCCTTCGAGGTCGGTGTCGCGACCGAGCTGTTCGGGCTGCCGCGGCCCGAACTGGGCCTCCCCGGACCGCTGTACGACGTGACGCTGTGCACGCCCATGCCCGAGGTCCGGATGAACCACGGCTTTTTCACGCTGACCGGCGTGCCCGGGCTGGAGGCGGTCGACGAGGCGGACACCCTCGTCGTACCCGGCCGCCCGGACAACGTCGTGCCACGCGGCGCCGCCGTACTCGACGCCATCCGGCGCACCCACGCGCGTGGGGCTCGTGTCATGAGCCTGTGCACCGGAAGCTTCGCGCTCGCCGAAGCCGGCCTGCTCGACGGACGCCGGGCCACCACTCACTGGCGCTGGGCCGACACCTTCCAGGAGCTGCATCCGAAGGTACTGCTGGAGCCGGACGTGCTCTTCGTCGACGAGGGCGACATCCTGACCGCCGCGGGCAGTGCCGCCGCACTCGACCTGTGCCTGCATGTCGTACGCCGTGACCATGGCGCCGAAGTCACCAATGCCGTGTCCCGGCGGCTGGTGTTCGCCGCGCACCGGGACGGCGGGCAGAAGCAGTTCGTGGAGCGGCCGGTGCCCGACGTGCCCGACGAGTCGCTGGGCCCCTTGCTGGCGTGGGCTCAGGAGCGGCTGGGCGAGCCGCTGACGGTGGCGGACTTGGCGGCGCGTGCGGCGGTCAGCCCCGCGACGCTGCACCGGCGCTTCCGCACCCAGCTCGGTACGACTCCGCTGGCCTGGCTGACAGGGGAGAGGGTGGCGCTGGCCTGCCGACTGATCGAGCGGGGGGAGGAGCGGCTGGACGTGGTGGCCGCCCGGAGCGGGCTGGGGACGGCCGCGAACCTACGCGCGCGTGTGCGACGCGAGACCGGGCTCAGCCCATCGGCCTACCGGCGGCGTTTCGGACCGGCCGCCGGGGAACCGCTACAGACATGAAATTCCTCGTACGCGACCGGCTCCTCGGCATCGGTGACGACTACTGGATCGAGGACGACCGCGGCAACAAGGTCTTCCTCGTCGACGGCAAAGCCATGCGGCTGCGGGACACCTTCGAGCTGAAGGACACCCAGGGGCGCATCCTGATCGACATCCACCAGAAGATGTTCGCCCTGCGGGACACGATGGTGATCGAGCGGGACGGCGGGCCGCTCGCGCGGATCAGACGCAAACGGCTGTCGTTGCTGCGCAACCACTATCGGGTGGCCCTGGCGGACGGCAGCACGGAACTGGACGTCAGCGGCAAGATCCTCGACCGCGAATTCGCCATCGAGTACGACGGTGAGCTGCTCGCCGTCATCTCCCGGCGCCGGCTTCACGTGCGGGAGACGTACGGCGTCGACGTCGTACGGGAGGACGCGGACCCGGCGCTGCTGATCGCGGTGGCGGTGTGCGTGATCCATCTGGCCGAGAAGGAACGGGAGGACTGAGAGCCAACGGGAGGCCCGAGAGCTAACGGCCAGGGGGCTCCAGGCCCAGCATCCGGTCCTTCAGCGCCGGGAACTGATCCCTCGTCACGCCCACCTTCCCCGGGTCGAACTCCACCGTGAGCACCTCCTCGTCCGCGCCCGCCTCGGCCAGCACCTCGCCCCACGGATCCACCACGATCGAGTGACCGGCCTGCGGAACTCCCGCATGCGTACCGGCCGTTCCACACGCGAGGACGTACGACTGGTTCTCCACCGCGCGGGCCTGGGCCAGCAGCGTCCAGTGGGAGCGGCGGCGTTCGGGCCAGCCGGCGGGGACGACGAGGGTTTCGGCGCCGGTGTCGACGAGGCGGCGGAAGAGTTCGGGGAAGCGGAGGTCGTAGCAGGTCGCCAGGCCGATCGTGGTCGACGGCAGTCGTACGGTGACGACATCCGCGCCCGCGCTCATCAGCACCGCCTCGCCCTTGTCGAAGCCGAAGCGGTGGATCTTGCGGTACGAGGCGGCCAGTTCGCCGGAGGGGGAGAAGACGAGTGAGGTGTTGTAGAGGAGGCCGTCGGGGTCCCGCTCGGGGATGGAGCCCGCGTGCAGCCATACGCCCGCGTCGCTCGCCGCCTTGGCCATCACCTCGTACGTCGGCCCGTGCAGCGGCTCGGCCTGAGTCCCGAAGGACTCGTAGGCGAACGCCCCCGTTGTCCACAGTTCGGGCAGCACGACCAGATCGGCACCGGCCTGCTCGCGGACGAGGGCGGCCACACGCTGTCGGCGCGCGTCGATCGATTCGCCCCCTTTGCCGTCGTATACACCGATCTGGATGAGGGAGGCGCGCACACTACCACCGTCCTGGCATTCGACCCGCGAAACGGGCCTACGATCGTCACACGAAAGCACTGCCGGGGTGCCTTGCAGCAGCGTAACTTAGCGGTCCAAGACACCTATGCCCGCGCACGAACCGCCCGAGGGGTCCCGTGAGTCTCCATCCCAGCCTTCAGACCTATGCCGACGCCTGGACCCACTCAGTGGAAGCGATATCCGAGCTGGTGCAGCCGCTCGTGGAGGGTGAGTGGAACCGGCGGACCCCCTGCCCGGGCTGGTCGGTCCGCGATGTGGTCTCGCATGTGATCGGTATGGACTGCGAGATGCTCGGCGACCCGCGCCCGATCCACACGCTGCCGCGCGACCTGTACCACGTGTCGAACGAGCACCAGCGGTACATGGAGATGCAGGTCGACGTACGCCGTCACCACACGGCACCGGAGATGACGTCCGAGCTGGAGTACACGATCATCCGCCGCAACCGGCAGCTGCGGAACGAGTCGCGCGAGCCGCACGCCAAGGTGCGCGGTCCGCTGGGCTCGGAGATCACCCTCGAACAGTCCATGCGGTACCGCGCGTTCGACGTCTGGGTGCACGAGCAGGACCTGCGCACCGCGCTCGGCCGGCCGGGCAATCTGGACTCGCCGGGTGCGTACATCGTGCGGGACGATCTGCTCGCCGTGCTGCCGAAGGTCGTCGCCAAGGAAGCGGGCGCGCCCGCGAACTCCGCGGTCGTCTTCGACGTGCACGGACCGGTCGACTTCCTGCGCACGGTCCGCGTCGACGCCGAGGGCCACGGCACGATAGACGGCGCCGTCTCGCTCGGTCCGGCGGCCACCCTCACGCTCGACTGGGAGACGTACTTCCGGCTGGCCTGCGGCCGGGTCACCGTCGACTCGGTGGCGGACCGCATCAAGACGGAGGGCGATCCGGAGCTGGCGGCGGCGATCCTGCGGCACTTCGTGGTCACGCAGTAGCGCACGCACCGGCGAGGGCCGCGGGTGCGCCGGACGCCTGAGCGGGGATCGGGCCCCGGCGGGCGCGAGGGTGTTCACCTCGTGGCCCGCCGTCAGGCTGCCGCACACCTGGCCCGCGCCGTACCGCGAAGGGCAGTTACGAAGAACCGCGCTGTGTCACGCGGGCAGGTGCACCGGTCACGCGGGCACGTGCACCGTCTCCACCCGGCTCGCGACCAGCCGTTCGCGCTCGCGGCGGGCGGCCTGGCGGCGCAGGCGGAGGATCTGGCCGAGGCCCAGCGCCTGGAGCACGAACACCGTGGAGAAGGCGATGCCGTAGTCGTCACCGGTGGCGTCCAGCAGCGCACCGATCGCGAACAGCGTCGTCATCGAGGCGACGAAACCGCCCATGTTGGTGATTCCGGAGGCCGTGCCCTGACGCTCGGGCGGATTCGCGGGGCGAGCGAAGTCGAAGCCGATCATCGAGGCGGGACCGCAGGCGCCGAGCACCGTGCAGAGCACGATCAGCAGCCACATCGGGGCATGGTCGGCGGGGTACGCGAGCGTGGCGGCCCAGACGGCCGCCGTCGACAGCACCGTGCCGAGCGCCAGCGGAAGCCGTGCCGCGTGGTGCCGGGCGACGATCTGCCCGTACACCAGGCCGATGGCCATGTTGGAGAGCACGACCAGCGTCAGCAGCTCACCGGCCGTCGCCCGCGAAAGACCCTGCGCCTCGACGAGGAACGGCAGGCCCCACAGCAGCAGGAACACCATCGCCGGGAACTGCGTGGTGAAGTGCACCCACAGCCCCAGCCGCGTCCCGGGCTCCCGCCAGGACGCGGCGATCTGCCGGCGCACGTACGCGGCGCCGTAGTGCGGGAACGGCTCCGGCTCGTGTCCCTCGGGGTGGTCCTTGAGGAACAGCAGCATGAGTACGAGGACGAGGACGCCCGCGAGCGAGCTGCCCGCGAAGGCCGCGGTCCAGCCGACGCCGTGCAGCAGCCGGGCCAGGACGAGCGTCGAGACGAGGTTGCCCGCCATGCCCACCAGGCCCGCCATCTGCGCGACCATCGGGCCGCGCCGGGCCGGGAACCAGCGTGCGCCGAGCCGCAGCACGCTGATGAACGTCATCGCGTCACCGCAGCCGAGCAGCGCGCGAGCGGCCAGCGCCATCCCGTACGAGGGCGAGAAGGCGAAGCCCAGCTGACCTGCCGTGAACAGGACCACGCCGATGGTCAGCACCTTCTTGGTGCCGAGCCGGTCCACCAGCAGGCCGACGGGTATCTGCATGCCCGCGTAGACGAGGAGCTGGAGGATCGAGAAGGTGGACAGCGCGGAGGCGCCCACGTCGAAGCGGTCGGCGGCGTCGAGTCCGGCCACTCCCAGGGACGTACGGAAGATGACCGCGACGAAGTAGACGGCGACGCCGACGGACCAGACGAGGACGGCGCGGCGGCCGCCGGGCGGATCGCCGGGGAGGACCGCGGTCCTGGAGCCTCCCGCGGCGGTCATCGGACGTCACCCCGCGCGAGGCTGGAGAACCAGCTGACGTGCCGGTGGACGTGGTCGACGGCCGCCTCCGCGTCACCGGAGCGCAGCGCTTCGAGGATCTCGCGGTGCTCGGTGAGCGTCTTGGTGACGCGGTCGGGGTGGGCGTGCATGACGGCGACGCCCATGCGCAACTGCCGGTCGCGGAGCTGGTCGTAGAGCCGCGAGAGGATGGCGTTCCCCCCACTGCGGACGATCTCGGCGTGGAAGCAGCGGTCGGTGACGGCGGCTGCCGCCAGGTCACCGGCCTCGGCCTGCTCCCGCTGCTTCTCCAAGAGCTGCGTCAGGCGCTCGATGAGCGCGGGCGAGGCCGGCACCGCCTTGCGGATCGCATGCTCCTCGACGAGCTGCCGGGTCTCCACGACATCGGCGATCTCCTGCGCGGAGACGGGCAGGACCAGCGCGCCCTTCTTCGGGTAGAGCTTGATCAGCCCCTCGACCTCGAGCTTCAGCAGCGCCTCGCGAACGGGGGTTCGTGACACCCCGACCGCCTCGGCCAGCTCGCCCTCGGTGAGCAGCGTCCCACCCTCGTACCGGCGCTCCAGGACGCCCTGCTTGACGTGGGCGTAGACGCGTTCGGCGGCGGGGGGTTGTTTGGCGGGTGGCTGCTTGGCTGGTCCTGACGCGGTTTCGGTCGAGGTCGGGGAGGGCGCTGCAGGCATGCGCACAGCATAGATACAACACGTACGCATCGTCGCGGGCCGTCCAGGATGCGGACGTGTGGCATCAATGAGGACCCCGCCCTACGAGCGGTACATCCATCTGTGCTACTTACGTGTCATACGTGTCGCAGGAGACGGCGACTCGCTCAAGCGACCGCCCATTCAGGGCATTTGAGGCACTCAACGCAATCGGGGTACTCGACTTGAAAACCGGCATCAAGGACGTACGGTTCCGCAGAGCTGCCGCCGTGGTCATGACCACCGGAGCCATGTTCGCGACCGGAGCACTCACCGCGGCGCCCGCGACGGCCCTCACCGCGCCCACGATCGCCGCCAAGGGCGGCTACGTGATGAACAACGGCACGGCCAGGACGCTCTACACGAAGGCCGCGGACACCCGCCGCTCCACCGGCTCCACCACGAAGATCATGACCGCGAAGGTCGTACTGTCGCAGCCGAACCTCAACCTGGACGCCAAGGTCACGGTCCAGAAGGCGTACAGCGACTACATCGTCCAGAACAACTGGGCCTCGAACGCCAAGCTGATCGTCGGCGACAAGGTCACGGTCCGTCAGCTGCTGTACGGGCTGATGCTGCCGTCCGGCTGCGACGCCGCGTATGCGCTCGCCGACAAGTTCGGCTCCGGCTCGACGCGGGCCGCCCGCGTGAAGTCGTTCATCGGCAAGATGAACAAGCAGGCCAGGGACCTCGGCCTGGCGAACACTCACTTCGACTCGTTCGACGGCATCGGCAGGGGCGCGAACTACTCCACGCCGCGCGACTTGACGAAGATCGCCAGCAGCGCGATGAAGAACTCCACGTTCCGCTCGATCGTCAAGACGAAGAAGTACACGGCGAAGACGACCACGAGGACCGGCGGCACCCGCACGATGGCGCCGTGGACGAACACGAACCCCCTCCTCGGCACCTACACCGGCGCCATCGGCGTCAAGACCGGCTCCGGCCCGGAGGCCAAGTACTGCCTGGTCTTCGCCGCCACCCGCAACGGCAAGACGGTCATCGGCACGGTGCTGGCGTCGACTTCGTCGACGAGCCGCGCATCGGACGCGAAGAAGATGATGGATTACGCGTTCAGGCGATAGAGCGCCCTTGGAGGCTGACGTCAGAGCGTCGGCTCCAGAAGAGGTACGACGGAGAAGGCCCGCCGGCGCCTGCACGGCATGCTGCGGGCCCTCTCCGAACCCCGGCACCGGCCGGCGGCGCCGGGGCCACCCGTTTCTGAACGCAGGCACTCACGCAGGGCGGGGCGGAACGGCGTGAAGCTCCACCGGGATGTTCACGGGCTCACCGCCCCGGCCAGGGGACACGGAGATCCGAGCGGCGATCTCCACCGCCCGTTCCAGGCCGCCGACCTCGATCACCCGGTATCCGACCAGGAGCTGTTCGTCCGGTCGGTACGGCCCCTGGCAAAAGGGGCGCCGCAATCCGAACTTGCGGCGCCCCCTTCATCGTTGGACCTACCCGGTCGACAGCCTCACGCCCAAGTGATCAGCCGCTTCGGCTGCTCCAGGATCGCCGCCACATCCGCCAGCACCTTGGAGCCCAGTTCGCCGTCCACCAGGCGGTGGTCGAAGCTGAGCGCCAGCGTGGTGACCTGGCGGGGCTTCACCTTGCCCTTGTGGACCCACGGCTGGAGCTTGATGGTGCCGACGGCGAGGATCGCGGACTCGCCAGGGTTGAGGAGCGGCGTGCCCGTGTCGACGCCGAAGACTCCGACGTTCGTGATCGTGACCGTGCCGCCCTGCATGGCAGCGGGGGATGTCCTGCCCTCGCGGGCTGTTGACACCAACTCGCCGAGTGCCTGCGCCAGTTCGGGCAGGGTCTTGGTGTGGGCATCCTTGATGTTCGGGACGATCAGGCCGCGGGGGGTGGCCGCCGCGATGCCCAGGTTCACGTAGTGCTTGAGGACGATCTCCTGGTTCGCCTCGTCCCAGGACGCGTTCACCTCGGGGTTCCGCTTGATCGCCACCAGGAGGGCCTTGGCGATGAGCAGGAGGGGGTTCACGCGTAGGCCCGCGAGGTCCTTGTCCTGCTTGAGCTCCTCGATGAGCTTCATCGTGCGGGTCACGTCGACCGTCACGAACTCCGTGACATGCGGCGCCGTGAACGCCGAGTCGATCATCGCGGTCGCCGTGGCCTTGCGGACGCCCTTGATGGGGATACGGGTCTCCCGGGCGCCCTCGTGCGACACCGCCGCCGGTGCCTGCGCCGGCGATGGAGCGGCTACGGGAGTCTGCACCGGCTCGGGAGCCGGGGGCGCCGACGCCGCGTACACGTCCTCGCGCGTGATGACCCCGTCCGGACCGGACGGGGTGACCGTCGCCAGGTCCACACCCAGATCCTTGGCCAGCTTGCGCACCGGGGGCTTCGCCAGAGGACGGCCCACCGGAGACCGGCGGTCCACAGGACTCGTGTGCCCGTTCAGCTCACCCTGGACCGCAGCCGCCGCCTCGGGCTGCTGGGCCCGGGCCGGGGCCTGGGCTTGGGCCTGCTGAACCGGAACCCCCTTACGGGGACGCCGCTTCGTCGACGCCTCGGCCACGCCGTACCCGACCAGGACCGGCTTGCGCCCCTCGGGCTTCGGCGCTTGTGGTGCGGCCGGAGCCGGAGTCTCGGCAGGCGTCTCGGGCTCCGCGACCGAAGGAGCACCACCGGCCCCACCGGCCCCGGCATCCCCACCGCCCTCGTCGACCGTGATGATCGCCGTGCCCACGTCGACCGTCGTCCCCTCGGGGAAGCGAAGCTCCCGCACCACCCCGTTGTACGGAATCGGCAGCTCGACGGCCGCCTTCGCCGTCTCGACCTCGCAGACCACCTGCCCGTCCGTGACAGTGTCACCGGGCTGGACGTACCACTTGAGGATCTCGGCTTCGGTGAGTCCCTCGCCCACGTCGGGCATCTTGAACTCCCGCACGGACGCTTCCGTCATCGTCGTCACGACCCTCTCCTCAGTACGCCAGCGAGCGGTCGACGGCATCGAGCACCCGGTCCAGGCCCGGCAGGTACTCGTCCTCCAGGCGCGCCGGCGGATACGGGGCGTGGTAGCCGCCGACCCTCAGGACGGGTGCCTCCAGGTGGTAGAAGCACCGCTCCGTGATGCGCGCGGCGATCTCCGCACCGGAGCCGAAGAACACCGGGGCCTCGTGGACCACGACCAGGCGGCCGGTCTTCTGGACCGAGGCCTGGACGGTGTCGAAGTCGATCGGCGAGACCGAGCGCAGGTCCAGGACCTCCAGCGACTTGCCCTCCTCCTGGGCGGCGTTCGCGACCTCCTGGCAGACCTTCACCATCGGGCCGTACGCGGCCAGCGTCAGGTCGCTGCCTTCGCGCACCACACGAGCCTTGTGCAGCGGCCCGGGGATCGCCTCGGGGTCGACCTCGGCCTTGTCCCAGTAGCGCCGCTTGGGCTCGAAGAAGATCACCGGGTCGTCGCTGTGGACGGCCTGCTGCATCATCCAGTAGGCATCGCTCGCGTTCGACGGCGAGACCACCTTCAGGCCCGCCACATGCGCGAACAGCGCCTCCGGGGACTCGGAGTGGTGCTCGACGGCGCCGATTCCGCCGCCGTACGGAATGCGGATGACGACCGGCAGCTTGATCT
This sequence comes from Streptomyces flaveus, assembly GCF_014647675.1. Classification (GTDB taxonomy): domain Bacteria; phylum Actinomycetota; class Actinomycetes; order Streptomycetales; family Streptomycetaceae; genus Streptomyces; species Streptomyces flaveus. Next base: position 210,830 of record NZ_BMPQ01000005.1, read on the forward strand.
TGCCGAGCGCTCGCGCGTGCATCTTCGCGAGCTGCGTGACGATCTGGTCGTACGCGGGGAAGACGAAGCCGTCGAACTGGATCTCCACCACCGGGCGGTATCCGCGCAGTGCGAGGCCGATCGCCGTGCCGACGATGCCCGACTCGGCGAGCGGGGTGTCGATGACCCGGTCCTCGCCGAAGTCCTTCTGCAGCCCGTCGGTGACCCGGAAGACACCGCCGAGCTTGCCTACGTCCTCGCCCATGATCAGGACCTTGGGGTCGGCGTCGAGGGCCGTACGCAGCGATTCGTTGATCGCCTTGGCCAACGCCATCTTTTCTGCCGCCATCGCTACTCGCCCTCCCCTTCCGTAACGAACGACGCCTGGTAGGCGGCGAACTGGGCCCGCTCCTCGTCGACGAGCGCGTGCCCGTCCGCGTACACGTTCTCGAAGATGGCGAAGTGGTCCGGGTCCGGCATGGCACGTACCACTTCGCGCACTCGCCTGCCCAACGCCTCGCTCTCGGCTTCGAGTTCCCCGAAAAACCCCTCATTCGTGTCAGTTTCGGACGCTAGATAGCTGCGCAGGCGCTGGATCGGGTCCTTCGCCTCCCAGGAAAGCCGCTCGTCGTCGTGCCGATAGCGGCTCGGGTCGTCGGAGGTGGTGTGCGCGCCCATGCGGTACGTGAACGCCTCGACGAGCGTGGGTCCCTCGCCCCTGCGGGCCCGCTCCAGGGCCCACTTGGTGACGGCCAGGCAGGCCAGTACGTCATTGCCGTCGACGCGTACGCCCGGGAAGCCGTAGCCCTGCGCGCGCTGGTAGAGCGGGACGCGGGTCTGCTTCTCGGTGGGCTCGGAGATCGCCCACTGGTTGTTCTGGCAGAAGAACACCACGGGGGCGTTGTAGACCGCGGAGAAGGTGAACGATTCGGCGACATCGCCCTGGCTGGAGGCGCCGTCTCCGAAGTACGCGATCACGGCCGAGTCCGCGCCGTCCTTGGCCACACCCATCGCGTAGCCGGTGGCGTGCAGGGTCTGCGAGCCGATGACGATCGTGTAGAGGTGGAAGTTGTTGCTGTTGGGATCCCAGCCGCCGTTGTTCACGCCGCGGAACATGCCGAGCAGATTGGTCGGGTCGACGCCGCGGCACCAGGCGACGCCGTGCTCGCGGTAGGTCGGGAAGACGTAGTCGTCGTCGCGCAGGGCCCGCCCGGAGCCGATCTGGGCGGCCTCCTGGCCGAGCAGCGAGGCCCACAGGCCCAGCTCGCCCTGGCGCTGCAGCGAGGTCGCCTCGGCGTCGAAGCGGCGGGTGAGCACCATGTCGCGGTACAGACCACGCAGCTCTTCGGGGGTGATGTCGGCGACGTACGGGTCGTACTCGGCGTGCTTGACGCGCTTGCCCTCCGGCGTCAGCAGCTGCACGAGCTCGGTGCTCGGGCTCGGTGGCTTCTTGGCGCTGGTGCGTTTCGTACCGGCGCTGCGTCGCGGCTTGCGCGCGGCAGTGCTCTCCACGGTCACGTGTGCTCCTCCGTCGGTCCGGCCCCCCGGGATTGCCGGGTGACCAGTGCGGCTCGCCTGTTCCGGTACCCGTGCACGGGTAGGTGCCCTCGGCCGGGAACAGGCGTGACAGGTGCCCCGGCGAGCGCCCTGCAACAGGCACGTTACCCAGTGCCCCACACCTGTGGGAAACCCCTCCTGACCTGCATTTTTGCTTGGATATCCAAGTAACCTCTGGTTCGGATTTCCTCACAGTTCGCGCAGGTCGGGAACAGCCGCTGGTCACAGCCTTGCAGGGGGCCGGAACACCGGCACGTTATCCCGGTCACCCTGGGGACGGGAAGAGTTCGCCTCGGTGGAGCAGTGAGTCCGGCAAACGGCACGCGCGCGTGGAGCCCGTTTTCGGGCCGCACGCGCGCGTGGAGGGTGCTTCGGGATCGGTTACTGCCCGCCCGGGTCGCCGACACCGCCGACGGCGGCATCCGTCGGTTCGTCCGTCGGTTCGTCCGTCGGTTCGTCCGTCGGTTCGTCCGTCGGCTCGTCCGTCGGCTCTGTCGGCACGGACTCCGAGGGCGTGGGCTCGCCCGTGGGCTCGGTCGGCTTCTGCGTCGGCTCGACCGTCGGGTCGTCCGTCGGCTCGAACGTCGGCGGCGTGTAGTCCGGGTCCGTGCCCGTGCCGGCGCCGTCGTCCTGAGATTCTTCTTCTGTCGCCTCGGACGAGGGGCTCTCGCTCGGCGTCGGGTCCTTCTCGGTCTGCGAGGTCGTCGGCGACTGCGTAGTGCCGCCGCCCCCGTCATCGTCGCCGCCCTTGTTCTGGAGGGCCAGCGCGACGCCCGCCGTGATGGCGACCACCGCGAGTACGGCGAGGATCCACAGCTTGCCGCGCCCGCTGCCCCGGTTGCCGTTGCCCGCGAAGCCCCCGTCGTCGCCGCCCGAGCCGCGGTTCGGCAGGATCGGGGAGGGGATCTGCGTGGTGCCCGAGTCGCTGTGGTGCGGCATGACGTTCGTACCCGCCATGCCGATCGCCGGGGTGCTGCCGCTCTCGTGCATCATCACGGGACCGGTGTTCCAGTTGCCGCCGGTGTGGCTGCCCTGGTCGTACAGCATCTGCAGCGCGTACTGGACAAGCCCGCGCATCTCCTCGGCGGTCTGGAACCGGTCGTCCGGGTCCTTCGCGAGGGAGCGCATGACCAGGCCGTCCAGCTCCGGCGGCGCCACGTCCGAAGCCTCGGACGGGGGCACCGGAATGTCCTGAACGTGCTGGTAGACCACCGACAACGGGGTCTCACCCGTGAACGGCGGCCGCAGCGAGAGAAGTTCGTACAGCAGACAGCCCGTCGCGTACAGGTCGCTGCGGTGGTCGACGGCCTTGCCGAGCGCCTGCTCGGGCGAGAGGTACTGGGGCGTGCCCATGACCATGCCGGTCTGGGTCATCGTCGACTGCGCGCCGTGCAGTGCGCGCGCGATGCCGAAGTCCATCACCTTCACCGCGCCCGCGTTGGTGATGATCACGTTCGCGGGCTTGATGTCACGGTGCACGATGCCGTGCTGGTGCGAGTACGCCAGCGCCTCAAGAACACCGGAGACGATGATCAGTGCCTGCTCGGGCCCGGGTGCCTCGGCGTTGAGCAGCAGATCGCGGATCGTACGGCCTTCGACGAGCTCCATGACGATGTACGGCACGGTGTTGCCGGCGAACGTGTCCTCGCCGGAGTCGTAGACCGCCACCACCGCGTGGTGGTTGAGGCCCGCCACCGACTGGGCCTCGCGCGTGAAGCGGGCCTTGGACACCGGGTCCTCGGCCAGGTCGGAACGGAGCAGTTTGACCGCGACCGTACGCCCCAGGCGTACGTCCTCGGCGGCGAACACCTCGGCCATGCCGCCCTTGCCGAGTCTGTGGGTGAGCCGATACCGGCCGTCCCCGACAAGCCCGCCGTTACCCCACATGTCCGGCGCATCTGACATACCGCCGCCAGTCGCCTCGGGGTCGGACGGGCCCTGAGCGCGCTGCTGCTGTGCCATCAGTCCTCGCCGTCGTTTCACCCGCGTCCGCGCGGTGGTTGTTACCGTCTCCAACGGGCCACGCTACAGCCTCCACACGAGGCGCCGGTGCGAGATGGACGGGTCATGAAACCCGTAGCGGGTCTCCGGGTGCAAATTCTGTGTACCGGCCGCACGTCACCTGTAACGCTTCCGCGACTCTTCTTTCGCGTACGGTCACGGATCGGGCACCGCGCTTGACGTGTCAGTGCCCTCGGGCAGACTTGGCCGGGAATGGACAAAGGATCACCGGCCGCGGGAGCACGCCAGCAGCTTTGGTCCGCGCGACGGCGCACGCCGATGGGGGACGCAGAACATGAGCCAGGACGGCGCACAGGGCCGGTACGCGGGGCGTGCGGTCGCCGGCGGCCGCTATCAGCTGCGTGATCTGCTCGGCGAAGGCGGCATGGCCTCGGTCCATCTCGCATACGACTCGGTGCTCGACCGACAAGTAGCGATCAAGACACTTCACACCGAGCTGGGACGCGAACAGGCCTTCCGCGAGCGCTTCCGCCGCGAGGCCCAGGCAGTGGCCAAACTCACGCACACGAACATCGTCTCGGTCTTCGACACCGGCGAGGACGATCTTGACGGTGTGATCACCCCGTACATCGTCATGGAGTACATCGAGGGCAAGCCGCTCGGCTCCGTCCTCGAGGCGGACACCGCGCAGTACGGGGCGATGCCCGCCGACAAGGCCCTGAAGATCACCGCGGACGTGCTGGCGGCGCTGGAGATCAGCCACGAGATGGGCCTGGTCCACCGCGACATCAAGCCGGGCAACGTCATGATGACGAAGCGGAACGTCGTCAAGGTGATGGACTTCGGCATCGCCCGCGCCATGCAGTCCGGCGTCACCTCCATGACCCAGACCGGCATGGTGGTCGGCACCCCGCAGTACCTCTCCCCGGAGCAGGCACTCGGCCGGGCCGTGGACGCCCGCTCCGACCTGTACTCCGTCGGCATCATGCTCTTCCAGCTGGTCACCGGACGACTGCCGTTCGACGCGGACATACCGATCGCGATCGTGTACGCGCACGTCCAGGAGGAGCCCGTCGTGCCCTCCTCGATCAACCGCTCGCTGCCACCGGCCGTGGACGCACTGATCGCCCGCGCCCTGAAGAAGAACCCGAACGAGCGCTTCCCGAGCGCCGAGTCGATGCGCGACGAGTGCCAGCGCGTGGCCCAGTCGCTGCACACAGCCGCGCCCAGCATCGTCCCGGGCGCGCAGACGTCGAGCGGCGCCGGGGTCGGCTCCGCGGTCTTCCCGCCGGTCGACCCCGCGGCACCGGGCCCGGCGGGGAACGTCCAGACGCCGTACACACCCGGTCCGTACGGCCCGCCGACCCCCTCGCCCGCGCCGTACTCCCCGGCCTACGGCTACCCGCAGCAGGGCGGCTACGCCACGCCTCCGCAGACCGCGGCGTACTCCCCGCAGCAGGGCCTGTCGACCCCGCCGCCGTACACGATCTCCCCGCAGCAGCCCTCGGCCCCCTCCCCGGGCGGCGGCGGCCGCAAGAGCAACCTGCCGGTGATCATCGGCTCGGCCGTCGTCGCGCTGGCCGCCGTCGTCGGCCTGATCGTGGCGCTGAACCTGGGCGGGGACGGCAACAACGAGGGCGGTGGCGCTGACGCCGGTGCCGGCGCCACCGCCAGCGCGTCGGCGACGCAGGAGCAGAAGGCCGAGTACAAGGCTCCGGATCCCTCGAAGACGATCGAGGCGGAGGAGTGCACGGAGCCGGACGAGTCGTACAACGACCCCAACAAGATCAAACTGCCCGACTTCTCCTTCAAGAACATCGATTCGGTGAAGAAGTGCCTGCAGCAAGCGGGCTGGCAGTACGAAGAGAGGCCGGTCGACGAGAACACCTTCGGCGACGGCACGGTCATGAAGCAGTTCCCCGCGAAGGACACGGACGTCGACCCCAAGAACATGCCGAAGATCCAGCTCGATGTCTCGACGGGCAATCCCGCCTGATCCTCGGGCCGCCTGATCCTCCGGACATCGATCCTCAAGGCCACGCGAAGGGGCCCGGCATCCGTGCCGGGCCCCTTGTCTCTGCGCGCTGCCGCCTTACGCGTACGGCTCTACAGGTACGGCATTACAGGTACGGCCCGCCCGAGCGGCCGCCCTTGTGCGGCTCGTCGTCGCCCTCGCCGCCGACGCCCGGCGGCAGGGCGCGGCGCATCTGCTCCAGCTGGGCACGGGCCGCCATCTGCTGGGCGAACAAGGTCGTCTGGATTCCGTGGAAAAGGCCCTCCAGCCAGCCCACCAACTGGGCCTGCGCGATACGCAGCTCCGCGTCGGAGGGGACCGACTGTTCCGTGAACGGCAGGGACAGCCGCTCCAGTTCCTCGACGAGGTCGGGAGCGAGACCGTCCTCCAGCTCCTTCACCGAGCTGGCGTGGATCTCCTTGAGGCGGACCCGGCTCGCCTCGTCCAGAGGTGCCGCGCGCACCTCCTCCAGCAACTGCTTGATCATGCTCCCGATGCGCATGACCTTGGCGGGCTGCTCCACCATCTCCGTCACCGGGACCTCGCGGGAGTCGTCGTCTCCTCCGCCGCCGAGAGCCATTCCGTCCTGGCCAACGACCAGGATCTGTGGGTTCTCCGGCGACCTTTCGTTCCTCGGCATCTCCATGCCGCCATTCTCTCGCACCCGTACACCTCACCACCTTGGTGCCCCCTCGCGAAAGTGATCCACCGTGTACGGAGCCGGTGTTCGCGCCGGGCGGACGCGGACAGTGAGTTCGCTGCGTGACCGAGATGCCGGGGCGCGGGGCACGTGTGACGCTTGATGCGTCTTGGCGCCCGAGCATCGGGAGGGGGTCATCGACATGACTCCGTGGCTTCGCACGCTGAGCTCAGCCGGCCTGCTACTGCTCCTGACGACGGCCCCCGCCCATGCTTCGTACGCCTCGTCCGTCGCGCCGCCCGCCGCTTCGTACGCCGTCGAGCCGGACCCCGGCGAGTCGCGCGCCGGCAGCCATGCGGGCGTGGGGCGGGAGAGGCCGGGCCGGGAGCCTGCGCCGGGGGAGGACGCCCTACGCCCGGAGATCGACCCCGGCGTCCCGGAGGTGCCGGACATCCCGGTCGGCCCGTTGATCACCGTCGGCCCCGCCGTGGGCTTCGAGCCGTCACCACACGCCGCGCCGCCGCCCTCCCCGGAACCCGTGCCGCACGTCCTCCCCCTGGGCAGCGGACTGGTCCTCATCGGCCTCGGCCTGGGGCTCGCGTTCTTCGGCCTGCGCGTACGGCGCGGCTGAGACGCGTACGAGAGCGTGCACGGTGCCGTACGGGAGCGTGCTGGGCGCCTTGCGGGCACCCGCGAAGAGCCGGGTGCCCGCCGCGAGCGTGCTGAAGGGGTCTTACGGGAGCGTCAGCAGCACCTTCCCGATGTTCCCGCTCTCCTCCAGCACGCGGTGCGCCGCGGCTGCCTCGCTCATCGGCAGCTCACGGTCGACGACCGGGCGTACATGGCCGCCGGCGATCAGCGGCCAGACGTGCTCGCGTACGGCCGCGACGATCGCCGCCTTCTCGGCGACGGGCCGGCCACGCAAGGAGGTCGCGGTGATGGCGGCCCGCTTGCCCAGGAGTGTGGCGATGTTCAGCTCGCCCTTGACGCCGCCCTGCATGCCGATGATCGCGAGGCGGCCGTTGGTGGCGAGGGCCTTGACGTTCCGGTCCAGGTACTTGGCGCCCATGATGTCGAGGATGACGTCCGCGCCCGTACCGTCCGTGGCGGTCCTGATCTCCTCGACGAAGTCCTGCTCGCGGTAGTCGATGAGGACGTCCGCGCCGAGTTCCGCGCAGTACGCCAGCTTCCCCTTGCTGCCCGCCGTGACGGCGACCTTCGCGCCGACCGCCTTCGCCAGCTGGATCGCCATGGTGCCGATGCCGCTCGCGCCACCGTGCACGAGGAGGGTCTCGCCGGGGCGGAGGTGGGCGATCATGAAGACGTTTGACCAGACCGTACAGCTCACCTCGGGCAGCGCGGCCGACTGCTGAAGCTCGATGCCCTCGGGCACGGGCAGCAGCTGTCCGGCCGGTACGGCGACTTTCTCGGCGTACCCGCCGCCCGCGAGCAGCGCGCACACCTCGTCGCCGACGGACCATCCCGAGACGCCGGGGCCGAGCTCGGCGATCCGTCCGGAGCATTCGAGGCCCGGGTACGGGGAGGTGCCGGGCGGCGGGTCGTAGAAGCCCTGCCGCTGGAGCAGATCGGCGCGGTTGACCGCTCCGGCCACCACCTCGACCAGCACTTCGCCCTCTCCGGGCACCGGATCCGGGACCTCGTCCCACACCAGCGCCTCGGGCCCACCAGGTTCAGGAATCGTGATCGCACGCATGCGGCGAGGCTACTCCCGAGGGGCCGGCGGACCGATGACCCCTCCTGCCGCTCAAGCCTCGGGCAGACGCTTGATGTCGGGCGCGACCTGCGTGTGCGGCGACTTCCGCACGATGGTGATCAGACGGTCCGTCAACTGGAGCTTCCCGATGGCCGGTTCGTCGTACCCGAGCACGCGATGCCCTCGTACGACACTGACGACCAGGTCGTCCACCTCCCGCGGTCCACGCCCCACCTCGGCCTTCACAACAGGCCGTTCGACGATGTCGAGCCCGCTGCCCTGCTGGATGAGGTCCTCCAGGACCATGCCCGCACTGGGGCTGAGCACCGAGAGTCCGAGCAGCCGTCCGGCCGCGCTAGCGCTGGTGATGACGACATCGGCGCCGGACTGACGCAGCAGCGGCGCGTTCTCCTCCTCGCGGACCGCGGCCACGATCTTCGCCCCGCGATTGAGCTGCCGGGCCGTCAGCGCCACGAGTACGGCGGTGTCGTCGCGCTGGGTCGCGATGATGATCTGCCGCGCCTTCTGCACCTCGGCCCTCAGGAGTACGTCGCTGCGCGTGGCGTCGCCGACCACGCCCGCGAACCCGTCCGCCGTCGCCGCGTCGACCACCTTCGAGCTGGGGTCGACGACCACGACCTGCTCCTTCTTCAGCCCTGTCGCACACACGGTCTGAATCGCCGAGCGGCCCTTCGTCCCGAAGCCGATGACAACGGTGTGCTCCCTCAAAGCGGTCCTCCAGCGGTTCAGTCGCCATTCCTCCCGGGTGCGTTCGGTGAGGACCTCGAGAGTGGTGCCGACCAGGATGATCAGGAAGAGCACGCGCAGTGGCGTGACCACGAAGATATTGGTGAACCGGGCGGCGTCACTGACCGGGGTGATGTCGCCGTACCCGGTGGTGGAGAGGGTGACGGTCGCGTAGTAGAACGCGTCGAGCAGGTCGACCGAGCCGTCGGAGTTGTCGTTGTAGCCGTCGCGGTCGAAATAGACGATGAAGGCGGTACCGACCAGCAACAGCAGCGCCATCACGACCCGTTTGGCGACCTGCCGCAGCGGGCGTTCCACCGTTCTGCGGGGAAGCGACACCCGATGGGTCACAAGTCGTTCGTCCGCCTGGCGGGCGATCGCGTCATGGCCCGGAAGTTTCACGTGAAACACTCCCCGATCCGGTTCATATGAGAGTCCCCCCGACCCGATTCATGCGATGCCTGCCCCAGTCCCGGCCGTCGCCCACGACAGCTCGAGGATCTCCAGCTCCTGGCCGTGGTGGCCACCGCCGGGCGGGACGACCGCGAGCGCGTCGGCCACGGCGATGCCGCGCAGCATGGCCGGGCCGTTGTAGTGCAGCGGCACGGCCCGGTCCTCGCGCAGCACGACGGGGATCAGCCGGGTGTCGTACGGATGCCCGTGCGCCGCGTCCCCCAGGGGCAGCGTGTACGGCTTCGGGGCCGGGCGTCCCGCGAGGGTACGCAGCAGGGGTTCGGCGAGCGTGAGCAGGCCGGAGACGGCGGCGAGGGGGTTGCCGGGCAGGCCGACGAGGTGCTGGTTCTCCTTGGTGCGGGCCAGCAGCATGGGGTGGCCGGGGCGCACCTTGACGCCGTTCACCAGGAGCTGGGCGCCGAGGCGGCGCAGGGTGGGGTGGACGTGGTCGACGGGGCCCGCGGCGGTGCCGCCGGTGGTGACGATGAGGTCGGCTTCGGAGTGCTGCAATGCCTTGTGCAGGGCCTCGGCGTCGTCGCCGAGCCTGCGCACCGCGATGACGTCCGCGCCGAGCGCGCGCAGCCAGGGTGGCAGCATCGGGCCGAGCGCGTCGCGGATCAGGCCCTCGTGGGGCAGGCCCTCGGTGAGCAACTCGTCGCCCAGGACGAGGACTTCGGCGCGTGGGCGCGGGACGGCGGAGACGGTGTCGTAACCGGCGGCGGCCGCGAGCCCGAGCACGGGCGGGGTGATCAGCGTCCCGGAAAGCAGGAGGGCGTCCCCGGAGCGGCATTCCTGACCGCGCGGGCGGATGTCCTGGCCGTGCACGACGTCCCGGGTCGCGTGCAGCCGGTCGTTGTCGTCGGTGCGGCCGTGTTCGCTGCGCAGGACGGCGGTGGCGTCCTGCGGGATGCGTGCGCCGGTTGCTATCCGGACCGCCTCGCCGTCGGTGAGCGGCGCCGGCTCGGCGTGCCCGGCGAGCACCCCTTCCGGCCGGACGTGCCAGGGGCCAGGTCCGGCGACCGCCCAGCCGTCCATCGCGGACGTGTCGAACGGCGGGAGATCCGTGAGGGCGGTGAGAGAGGCGGCGAGAACGAGGCCCTGCGCGGCGTCGAGCGGGACGGAGACGGGGGCGGCCGGAGTGCGAGGGGCTCGCTCGGCGATGGCGCGCGCTTCTGGCCAGGGGGTGGCCTCGCCGGGCCGGTGGGCATCGCTGTCCTTGACCAAGGCGAGGACCTCCTCCACGTCGAGGTCGACGTCCTCGTGCTGCCCGTGGGCGGTCATCCGGCGTCCGGGCGCGCATCGGTGACGGTCCCGGAGTCGGACGGGGCGGCTGTGCCGGTCCCGGGGTCGGACGGTGCCGCGGTGGCTTCCTCCTCCGCCCAGCGCAGCGCGAGCGCTGTCGCCTTGCGGGCGGCCTCGGCCACCGCCTCGGGACCTCCCTTGGCCTGCGCCGCCGCGTATCCGACGAGGAACGTCGTCAGCGGTGCCGCGGGCCGGGCCACACCGTGCGCGGCGTCGCGGGCGAGATCGAGCAGGACGCCGATGTCGACATCGAGGTCGATGTCCAACTCTTCCTTGACTGCGGAAATCCATTCATCCAACACGTGCCCATGCTCCCTGATACGTGCCCGGGCGGTAGCAACGTCGTCCCAGGTGTCGCAGTCGAAGGACGCGACGGGATCGGTGATACGGGTGAGGTCGAGCGCACCGGTGAGCAGCCGCAGCGGCAGCCCGGCCAGACCACCGTGCTCGGCGTCGAGCGCCGCCAGCTCACGACGCAGCGCCGAACTGCGATACGCGGCCACGAGCGGCTGGTCACGGCCGTCTGAGTCGGTGAGCAGCACGCCTTCGGTTTCGGTCGACCGAAGGGCCGCCAGCAGCCGTCGTACCGTCCCCTCGCCGAGGAACGGCAGATCGGCGGAGAGCACCACGACGTACGCCGCCGAGGTCCGCCGGAGCCCCGCGTCGAGCGCGGCCGGCGGACCCGCGCCGGGCGGGTCCTCGCGCGCCCACAGCACCGGGCGTGCGGTGGCCCTGCGGTCGGCCACGACCACGGTGGTCGCGGCAGTAGAGCAGGCGGCCAGGACCCGGTCGAGCAGCGGGCGTCCGCCCACGCGCACACCGGGCTTGTCGGCGCCGCCGAGCCGCCGGGCGGCGCCTCCGGCGAGCACGACGGCGTCGTGTACGTCTACCTCGGGATCGCCGGGATCGCCGGGGAGCTGGTACGTGGTCACCCCACGAGTATGCGTGCCACGGCGATCACAGGGAACGCAGGAGTACCGCCGGCTCCTCCACGCAGTCCGCGACATACCGCAGGAATCCTCCGGCCGTGCCGCCGTCGCACACCCGGTGGTCGAAGGTGAGCGAGAGCTGTACGACCTGCCGCACCGCCAACTCGCCCTGGTACACCCAGGGCTTGGGGGCGATCCGGCCGACGCCGAGCATGGCCGCCTCGGGGTGGTTGATGATCGGCGTGGAGCCGTCGACGCCGAACACGCCGTAGTTGTTCAACGTGAAGGTCCCGCCGGTGAGTTCCCCTGGCGTGAGCTTCCCCGTACGCGCCGCTTCGGTGAGCCGCGCGAACTCCGCGCTCAGCGACTCGGCGTCCCGCGTGTGCGCGTCCTTCACGACCGGCACGACGAGCCCCCGGTCGGTCTGTGCCGCGAACCCGAGGTGCACCTCGTCGAGTTGTACGACCTCCCGGGCGTCCATGTCGACCGTGGAGTTGAGCTCGGGGTAGCGGACGAGGGCCGCGGTGCAGATGCGGGCGAGCAGCGCGAGGAGGGAGATCTTCGGTCCTCCGGCCGCATTCATGGCCACGCGCGCGTGCATCAGTTCCGTCGCGTCGGCGTCCACCCAGCAGGTCGCGTCGGGGATCTCGCGACGGCTGCGGGTGAGCTTGTCGGCGGCGGCACCGCGTACGCCTCGCAGGGGGATGCGGGTGCCTGCGGCTGCGGGAACGCCTCCCCCGCGCGCGGGAGTCTCGCCGGCGGGCGCGGCAGGCACGCGCGCGTGGGGGGCGACCGAGGGCTCCGACGCCACCGACACGTACGGCACGGCCCCGGTCTCCGTCGCCCGGACGTGTGCACCGGCGGCGCGCGCCGCGCGCGCCGCTTGTTCCACGTCTGCCCGCAGAATCAGTCCTTCGGGTCCGGATCCCGCCAACTCCCGCAGATCCAGGCCGTATTCCCGGGCCAGCCGCCGCACGAGCGGAGAGATCACCGGCACGGGACCGTCGACGCGGCTTTCGTCTCCGCCGCCCGGCCGGCCCTCGGTGGCCGCCACGTCTTGCGCGAGGCGGCGGGCGGCGGTGTCGTGCGCCGCCGTTCCCACGACAGCGCTGTTCGCACCGCGGTCGGCTGCCGACGTGTCCGCACCGCGACCGGGAGACGCCACATCCGCACCGCCGGGCCCCTCCGTGGGCCCACCGCGCGGCTGTCGCCCAGCAATCGCCGGGCCGGTCGGCCGTACCCTTCCGCGTCGCGCGGGCGGCTTTCCCGTGCCGTACCCCACGAGTACGTTGCCGGACCCCTCGTCCGCGTCACCGGAGGCGGGTGCTCCGACCGCCACCGTCAACAGCGGTGCTCCGACGGGCAGTTCCGTGCCCTCCTCGCCGAAGCGGGACGTGACCACGCCGCCGTACGGGCAGGGCACCTCGACCATCGCCTTGGCCGTCTCGACCTCGACGACCGGCTGGTCGACGGCGACGACGTCGCCGACCTGGACGAGCCAGCGGACGATCTCCGCCTCGGTGAGCCCTTCGCCGAGGTCGGGCAGCCTGAATTCGAGGACCTGGGGCATCAGTTCTCCGCCTCCCACTGCAGCCGCGCGACCGCGTCCAGGATGCGGTCGACGCCGGGCAGATGGTGCCGCTCCAGCATCGGCGGCGGGTACGGGATGTCGAACCCGGCGACCCGCAGCACCGGCGCCTCCAGGTAGTGGAAGCACCGCTCGGTGACCCGCGCGGCGATCTCCCCGCCCGGTCCGCCGAAGCCCCCGGACTCGTGCACCACGACGGCCCGTCCCGTGCGCCGTACGGACGCCGTCACCGTCTCGTCGTCGAACGGCACCAGGGAGCGCAGATCGACGACTTCGAGGTTCCAGCCTTCGGCCCGCGCCGCCTCGGCCGTCTCCAGGCAGACGGGCAGGGACGGCCCGTACGTGATCAGCGTGGCGCTCCGGCCCGAGCGCCGCACCACCGCACGGCCTATCGGTTCAACGGCCGGTGGCTCGTCGGGGTTCCAGGAATCCTTCGACCAGTACAGGCGCTTGGGTTCGAGGAAGACCACCGGGTCGTCGGAGGCAATGGCGGCGCGCAGCAGCCCGTATGCGTCGGCGACCGTCGCGGGCGTGACGACATGGAGCCCCGGAGTCGCCATGTAGTACGCCTCGGAGGAGTCACTGTGGTGCTCGACGCCGCCGATGCCTCCCCCGTAGGGGACACGGATCGTGAGCGGCAGCGGCATCGCCCCGCGCGTGCGGTTGCGCATCCGCGACACATGCGAGATCAGCTGCTCGAAGGCCGGGTACGCGAAAGCGTCGAACTGCATCTCCACGACCGGCCGCAGCCCGTACATGGCCATGCCGACGGCCGTCCCGAGGATGCCCGCCTCGGCCAGCGGCGTGTCCGTACAGCGGTCCTCGCCGAACTCCTTGGCGAGCCCGTCGGTGACCCGGAAGACACCGCCGAGGGTGCCGACGTCCTCACCCATGACGTGGACGGCCGGGTCGGCGGCCATCGCGTCGCGCAGCGCGCGGCCGAGGGCCTGCGCCATGGTGGCCGGTTTCACGGCGACCGTGGTCATCGCGGCGCTCCCTCCGACTCGTGGTGACGCTCCTGGGCGGCCAGTTCGGCCCGCAACTGTGCCTCCTGCTCCAGGAGCTGGGTCGTGGGCCGGTCATAGACGTGCCCGAAGAGGTCCATCGGGTCGAGTGCCGCGTCCTGGTTCATACGCTCGCGCAGGTCCGCGGCCATCGCTTCGGCGTCCTCGCGCGCGGCCTGCATGCCGACCTCGTCGAGGAGCCCGCGCTCGGTCAGCGCGTGCTCCAGGAGGGCGATCGGGTCGTGTGCGCGCCAGGCCTCGACCTCTGCGTCGCCGCGGTAGCGCTTGTCGTCGTCGGCGTTCGTGTGGGCGTCCATGCGGTACGTCACCGCCTCCACGAGCGTCGGTCCGCCTCCCGCGCGCGCGTGGGCCACGGCTTCGCCGAGGACCTGGTGCACCGCGATCGCGTCGTTGCCGTCGACCAGGCGGCCCGGCATGCCGTAGCCGACCGCCTTGTGGGCGAGGGAGGGGGCGGCGGTCTGCTTCGCGAGCGGTACGGAGATCGCGAAGCCGTTGTTCTGGACGAGGAAGACGACCGGGGCCTGCCAGACAGCGGCGAAGTTCAGCGCCTCGTGGAAGTCGCCCTCACTGGTTCCGCCGTCACCCACCAGGGCGAGCGCGACCACGTCGTCGCCCTGAAGACGCGCGGCATGCGCGAGGCCAACGGCATGCGGGAGCTGGGTCGCGAGGGGAGTGCACAGGGGCGCGATACGGCGCTCGCGGGGGTCGTATCCGCTGTGCCAGTCGCCGCGCAGGAGGCCAAGAGCCTGGACGGGGTCGAGGCCTCGGGCGACGGCGGCGAGCGTGTCGCGGTAGCTGGGGAAGAGCCAGTCGCGCTCTTCGAGGACGAGCGCGGCGGCGACCTGGCAGGCCTCCTGGCCGGTGGAGGAGGGATAGACCGCGAGCCGGCCCTGCTTGGTGAGGGCGGTGGCCTGCGCGTTGTAGCGACGGCCGCGCACCAGCTCCCCGTACAGACGGCGCAGCAGCCCCGGGTCGGCCTCGGCCGCCGCGTCCGTGCCGAGGACGCGGTACGGAGCCTCCTCCGGCAACAGGGGTGCGGGGTCGGTGCGGGGCTGCCAGGCAGGCGGCGGGGTGGGCCGATAGGCGCCCCGCTGCTCCATGACCGTCATGACGGCACCTCCTCATGGGAGTGGTCCGGCGGCACACCGGATGTGATGCGCCTCACCTACCGATTGTTCGGTCGTCGGCACATTTTGGCTACAGGCAGCTCCAGGCTGTGGACAAACGGTTCTCCACAGCCTGGGATGGACGCAGTACGTCCATGGTATGGAGGCGGGGGGACATGGCACCTGAACAAATGGCCGAGGGACCGGAGGGCGGCCGTGCCGAGACTCCTCCGCGTCCGCTGGACGCCATCGATCAGGACATCCTCCAGATGCTGCGCTCCGACGGCCGCGCCTCGATACGGTCCGTCGCCGAACGCGTCCATGTGTCCCGGGCCAACGCCTACGCGCGCATCAACCGGCTCATCGAGGACGGCGTGATCCTCGGTTTCGGCGCCCGCGTCAACCATGAACGGGCAGGGAAGGGCGCCGCCGCCTACATCACCCTGAAGATCGTGCAGAACTCCTGGCGCACGGTGCGCGAACAGCTGCGCGCGCTCCCCGAGGTGGCCCATATCGCCCTGGTCAGCGGGGACTTCGACGTACTGCTCCTGGTGCACACACCGGACAACAGGAATCTGCGCGACCTGGTGCTGACCCGCCTCCAGTCCATCCCGGAGGTGCTCAGCACCCGGACCCTGCTCGTCTTCGAGGAGGAGGACGTGGAGCCGGAGGGCTGACCGCCACTGCCCTTTCGCGGCCTGCGTCCCGGCTTCTTCGGAGCATGTGACCCGGCTTCTTCGGGGTGCGCGGTCCGGATCTCACTCCTCCTTGCGGAGCCCTTCGAAGACCAACCGCACGACGGCGTCGGCGACTTCACGCTCGCTCACGCCCCGACCGTCGGGCCGGTACCACTCGACGAGCGAGTTGATCATCCCGAAGACCAGCCTGGTGGCAAGCCCGAACTCCACGTCCGCGCGGACGTCGCCGTCGGCCGCCGCTTCCTTCATGAGTTCGGCCACCCGGTGGTCGAACTCCCGGCGCCGTTCCAGGGCCCAGCGCTCGGTGCCGGTGTTGCCACGCACCCGCAGCAGGAGCGTCACGTACGGCAGTTCGGCGGTGAGCACCTCGACCATGCGCCGGGTGACGTACTCCAGTCGCCGCACGGCACGCCCCACGCGCGCGTGCTCCTCGTCGAGGATCCCGAAGAGGCCGTCCAGCGCCCGGCTGACGGCCCGGCGCAGCAGCTCCTCCTTGCCCGCGACGTGGTGGTATATCGACGACTTGGAGATTCCGGCCGCCTTGGAGAGGTGCTCCATGGACGTACCGTCGTAGCCGCGGTCGTTGAAGACCCGCACGGCGACGGAGAGCAGCGTCTCCGGCGTGTACGTGTCGCGCTTGGCGGTGGTCATGGGGTGCCCTCCCGCTTGTCGGATGCGTACGCATGTCGGTAGAGCGCGAGGGACGGCGCGTACCGCCCGGAGGGGTCGCGCAGATGCAGTTCCTCCAGGAGGTCGTGCGCCCAGGTCTTGCCGAGCTTTCGGCTCCATTCGAAGGGTCCCAACGGGTAGTTGACACCCAGGCGCATCGCCGTGTCGATGTCCTCCTCGGTGGCCACTCCCTTGGTGACCGCGTCGTGCGCCAGGTCGATGATGCGGGCCACGGTGCGGGCGACGATCGACCCGGGTACGTCCCCGATGACGCTGACGTCCTTGCCGAGCGCCTGGAAGAGCCCGATGGCCTCGGCGAGGGTCCCCGGCCGGGTGTCCTGCGAGGCGGACAGGGCGATCCGGGTCGCCTTCCGGTAGTCGAGCGCCAGATCGAAGTAGACGACGTCACGGAACTCGACGGAGGTCTGTCCGTCCGCGAGGGCCAGCTGCCCTCCGCCGGGCAGCACCAGGCGGGTGCCGTTGTCCTCCTCGTCCTCGCGGACCTGGATGCTCGCCTCGCGGATCAGCGGGAGCAGTTCGGCCGCGGGGCCCAGGTCGCCCTCGGCGACGACGTACGCGGGCGGCTGGGCCTTCTCCGCGGTGTGCGGTTCGGGTCGCTCGGCGTCGTCCCCGTACGCGTACCAGCCGCGTCCCGTCTTGCGGCCGTGCCGGCCCGACTCGACGAGCCGCCGCTGGGCGAGCGAGGGCGTGAACCGCACGTCCTGGAAGAAGGCTTCCCACACGGAGCGGGTGACCGATTCGTTGACGTCCTGCCCGATGAGGTCGGTCAGTTCGAAGGCGCCCATCTTGAAGCCGCCGGATTCGCGCAGGACGGCGTCGATCGTGGCGGGGTCGGCGGCCTGGGCCTCGTACACCGCGAAGGCTTCGGCGTAGAAGGGCCGCGCGATGCGGTTGACGATGAAGCCGGGGGTGTCGGCGCAGGCGACCGGCGTCTTCCCCCAGGCGCGTGCCGTCTCGTACGCGCGCGTGGCCGACGTGACGTCCGTCGCGAACCCGGAGACGACCTCCACGAGCGGCAGCAGCGGCGCGGGGTTGAAGAAGTGCAGGCCGACGAAGCGGCCGGGGTTTCGCAGGGCGCCGCCGATGGCGGTCACCGACAGGGAGGAGGTGTTGGTGGCGAGCAGGCAGTCGTCCGTGACGATCTCCTCGAGCTCGCGCAGCAGTTGCTGCTTGACGTCGAGCCGCTCCAGGACGGCCTCGACGACGAGATGCGAGTCGGCCAGTTCGGCCAGGCTCTCGGCGGGGCTGAGGCGGGTGCGCGCGGCGTCCCGGTCCGCGCCGGTCAGCCGGTCCTTCTCGACCAGCCGGTCGAGGCGGGCACCGATGGCCTCGGCCGCGGCCTGGGCCCGGCCGGGGACTGCGTCGTACAGCCGTACGGGGTGGCCCGCGACCAGTGCGACCTGGGCGATGCCCTGGCCTATGGTGCCCGTGCCGACGACGGCCACCGGGTCGGCGAGGTCGAGTGCTGTCATGCTCGCGATCCTCCCGCACGGGGTTTTCCACAGGTTCAGCGGACCCTCTTGTCCCGACCGATCGTTCGGTTACTCTAACTCTGACTGCCCACCCGTCGCCCACCACCACCCTGAACGAGACGCTTCGCGTCACACCTCTCAATATTTCCGCCCAGGTCGCGAGCTCAACGAAGAGCTCCAGAGACGAGGAGTTGGTCCCCGATGGCCGCCGCCGAACTCACCGCGCACCAGCTGATCGCCCAGCACCGGCCCACCCTCGATCAGGCGCTGGAAACGATCCGCACGCGCGCGTACTGGTCCCCGCACCCCGAGCACCCCAAGGCGTACGGCGAGAGCGGCAGCCTGGGCATGGCGGAGGGCAAGGCCGCCTTCGACGCCCTCCTGGGCACCCGCCTCGACCTGGGCCAGCCCGGCACCGACGACTGGGTGGGCGGCGAAGTCTCCCCGTACGGCATCGAGCTGGGTGTCACGTATCCGCACGCGGACATCGACGTTCTGCTGCCCACCATGCGCGCGGGTCAGCGGGCCTGGCGTGACGCGGGCGCGGAGATGCGCGCGGTGGTGTGTCTGGAGATCCTCAAGCGGATCAGCGACCGCACGCATGAGTTCGCGCACGCCGTCATGCACACCAGCGGCCAGGCCTTCATGATGGCGTTCCAGGCGGGCGGCCCTCATGCCCAGGACCGCGGCCTGGAGGCGGTGGCGTACGCGTATGTGGAGCAGGTCCGCACACCTGACACCGCGGAGTGGACCAAGCCTCAGGGCAAGCGTGAGCCCCTCGCACTGAACAAGCAGTTCACGCCGGTGCCGCGCGGCATCGCCCTGCTGATCGGCTGCAACACCTTCCCGACGTGGAACGGCTATCCGGGTCTGTTCGCCTCCCTGGCCACGGGCAACGCGGTCCTGGTGAAGCCCCACCCGCGCGCGGTGCTCCCGCTCGCCCTCACCGTCCAGGTGGCGCGCGAGGTGCTCGCCGAGGCGGGCTTCGACCCGAACCTGGTGGCCCTGACCGCCGAGCGCCCCGGCGAGGGCATCGCCAAGACCCTGGCCACCCGCCCCGAGATTCGGATCATCGACTACACGGGCTCGACGGCGTTCGGCGACTGGCTGGAGGCCAACGCCCGGCAGGCGGAGGTCTACACGGAGAAGGCCGGCGTCAACACGGTGATCGTGGAGTCGACCGACAACTACAAGGGGATGCTGTCGAACCTGGCCTTCTCCTTGTCCCTCTACAGCGGCCAGATGTGCACGACCCCGCAGAACCTGCTGATCCCCCGCGACGGCATCCGTACGGAGGAGGGCCCCAAGTCGTACGACGAGGTGGTCGCCGATCTCGCGAAGTCGGTCGGCGGACTCCTCGGGGACGACGCCCGTGCGAACGCCCTGCTCGGCGCGATCGTGAACCCGGACGTGAAGGCCCGCCTGGAGGCCGCGTCGGGCCTCGGCGAAGTCGCCCTGGCCTCACGGGAGATCCGCAACCCGGAGTTCCCGGACGCGGTCGTCCGTACGCCCGTGATCGTGAAGCTGGACGGCGCCAAGCCCGATGCCGAGGCGGCCTACATGAGCGAATGCTTCGGGCCGGTCTCGTTCGCGGTCGCGGTCGACTCGGCGGAGGAGGCCGTGGAGCTGCTGCGGCGGACGATCAGGGACAAGGGCGCGATGACGGTCGGCGCGTACACGACCTCCCAGGAGGTCGAACAGACTGTGCAGGAGGCCTGCCTGGAGGAGTGCGCCCAGCTCTCGCTGAACCTGACCGGCGGGGTGTACGTCAACCAGACGGCGGCTTTCTCGGACTTCCACGGCTCGGGCGGCAACCCGGCGGCGAACGCGGCGCTGTGCGACGGGGCGTTCGTGGCGAACCGCTTCCGGGTGGTGGAGGTGCGCCGGCAGGCGTGAGCCGTCGCCTTCCGGACGGTCAGGCCGGGCGGACGTCAGGGCCGCCCGGCACCGGCCCGCTTCCGGCTCCGCCCCCGGCCGCGCTCCAGTGGAACAGCGTCATGGCCACACTGGTGGCGAGGTTGTAGCTGGAGACCTGGGGGCGCATCGGCAGGGACACCAAGTGGTCGGCGCAGGCGCGCAGTTCGGGCGACAGTCCACTGCGCTCGGAGCCGAAGGCGAGCAGGGCGTCGTCCGGGAGCTTGAGGCCACGGATGTCCTCGCCCTCCGGGTCGAGGGCGAACACCGGGCCCGGAGGCAGTTCGTGCACGGCGAGCGGCTCCACGGCCGTAGCGAAGTGCAGCCCCGCCCCGCCGCGTACGACCGTGGGATGCCAGGGGTCGAGGGTGCCCGTGGTGACCACACCGGTCGCCCCGAAGCCGGCGGCGAGGCGGATCACGGCTCCGGCGTTGCCCAGGTTGCGCGGATTGTCGAGGACCACGACGGGGGCGGGACGGGGGACGCGGGCCAGCGTCTCCAGGTTGGCCGCACGGGAGGGACGTACCGCCAAAGCGGCCACCGCGGTGGGGTGTGGACGGGGTACGAGGGCTTTGAAGACGTCCTCCGGGACCTCCGCCAGAAGCCCGTCGAGCGTGTCCCGTACATCCGGGGCCAGTTCCTCGGCCAGCGTCAGGGCGGCCCGCCGGTCGGGGGTGACGGCCACCGGGACCTCGGCGTGGAAGCGTACGGCGTGCTTGAGGGCGTGGAAGCCGTCGAGCAGTACGGAGGTGCTGGCAAGCCGGTGCCAGGCGCGTACGGGGTCGTGGGGGGCCGTCATGCGGTGAAGCCTACGTGCGGGTGCTCGGCCTCCTCCGGGGTGCGCTGATCACCCTTGCGGGGCCCCGGGATCGCAGGGCGGCGGCCGCGGGAAAACAGCCGCACGCGCGCGCGTGCCGCCCGTCCGCCGAGGCGTCGCAGGAAGGACGTCGGCAGGAAGACCGCGTCCGCCGCGATCATGGCGAGCGAGAAGAACGGCAGGCCGAGGACCACGGCGATCACGGCGTGCTCGGTGATCATGGCTGCCAACAGGACGTTTTTCACCCGCCGGTTGAACAGCGTGAAGGGGAAGGCGACCTGCACGACGACCGTCCCGTACGTCACCAGCATCACCAGCGTGCCGTTCGCGGTCAGCAGGCCGGACAGGGCGGACCAGGGCGAGAAGTAGTCGAGGTGGAGCGGGTAGAAGACGGCGGTGCCGTCCTGCCAGCGCGAGCCCTGGATCTTGTACCAACCGGCGGTCGCATAGATCAGGCACGCCTCGGCCATGATCACGAACAGGGCGGTGTTGTGGACGAGATTGGCGACGACGTCCAGGAAGATCCGCGGCTCGGCGGTCCGCGCACGGCGTGAGACGACCCACCACAGGCCCTGCACCGCCCACAGCCCCCAGAAGACCGTCAGCCAGCCGCCCAGGAAGCCGCCGTCGATCTTCCCCGCGAGCGTGGCCGCGGCCAGCAGGAATCCGAGCACGCCCCACAGGGCGGGACCCACCCTGTCCGGGCCGCAGCGTTCGCCACGCGCGCGTGCCTCACGCGCGCGGCGTTCCCGCCGCTCGTCCAGGGACCACACCTGGCCGCAGCGCGTGAACACCAGGTAGATCGCCATCAGGTGGATGACGTTGTCGCCGCCGTCGCCCATGAAGACGCTGCGGTTCTGCAGCGAGAGCACGCCGATCATGAAGAGTACGGACATGGCGCGGGTGCGCCAGCCCAGCATGAACAGGGCGCTCGACAGCACGGCCAGTGCGTAGACGATCTCGAACCAGGTCTGGCTGTCGGACCACATCAGGGCCGTGAAGGCGTGGTTGTCCGCGATGAGCTGCTGGGCGAGGTCCCAGCTCCAGGGGCCGTCGGGCCCGTACATGTCCCGGCGGTGCGGGAACTCCCGCACCAGGAACAGCAGCCAGGTGGCGGCGAAGCCGATGCGTATCACGGCGGTCTGGTACGGGCCGAGCGCCGAGCCTGTGACCCAGGCGATGCCGCGCGCGAGTTTCCGGTCGAGACGGGGTTTGTTCTCGAGGGTGCCGATGCGGTCGTCGCTACTCACTGGGTCCCCGCCTCTGTGCCGATGTCGCGCGTGCCCGCCGCCCGGTCGGTCTCGGTCACCGGCCACCAGGGCAGTTCTCGGAAGACAGGCTTGTCGGACACCTGCTCCGTGCTCCACTCCGGAGGCGGCACATTGGTCGTACGGGAGCGGATCTGGACCTGCTGGACGACCGCGCCCCTGCCGCCCGCCTGCTCACGGTCCAGACGCAGCACCACGAGGCGGCGCAGATAGCGCTCGGCGAGGGCGCCGCGCAGTCCGTCGGGACGGTTCTCGTCGTCGTGCGTGGCCACATAGAAGTCCCAGGCGCGGCGCAGTGCGTTCTGCTGGGTGTGGCTGGGCAGCAGATTGCCGTCGATGGCCGCACCGTCCAGCGCGGAGAGGTCGTACCAGCGGGTCGTCCGGATGCCGCCGTCCGCGGCGCGCACTTCGGCGCGGACCTGGACCGCGATGTTCTGCTGGAGCGGGTTGGGGGCGAAGAGCTTCCAGTTCTGCTCGAACTCGGGATAGACCCACTCGTCGATCGCCTGTCCGTGCTGCTTGGTGACCGTGTTCGAGGGCGCGACGTGCAGAAACATCGTGCCGAGGTGCACACAGGCGGCGACCGTGACGACGGCGAGGGCCAGGGCGACGGCGATCTGGTAGCGAATGGAGAGGACGGCTGTGCCGGTGGGGGGAGGGGGCGCGGGGTCGTTCGGTGGGAGAGCCGGGTGGTTCGGTGGAGGCTCGGCGGGAGCTGCGCGGTCGTTCGGCGGGTGGGAGTCGGCAGCGGCGGGCTCGGGCTCGTCCGGCGGCTCGTGCCGGGGGTTCGAGCCCTGGTCGTACGCGTCCATTCCGCCCCGTTTCCCAATGTCCGCCAGATGCCTGTCGCCGGTCGGCGAGGTGCCGTACCGCCCGCGGGGTGCCGCGCCGCGACGTTCGCACCGGCACGGTACTTAAGGCCGCCCGCCCGGCACAGCCCCAGCGAACACAGCGGCCACGACCGTGACGTTGTCCACAGCGGGTTATCCACAGCGGTTGACACCTTAGGGCCCTCGTCCCACCATTGAATCGGACGAACCGAACGATCGGTCGGTAGCTTGATCGAGGTCGAGGGGGACCATATGGCGACAGCAGCCGAGCACCGCACCGCCCGCGCACCGGCGGACGGGACGGCGGACGAGGCCGCGCGGACAGCGGCGTACGAGGCTGTCTTCGACGCCGCCGTGGCCGCCGACGAGCGCATCGAGCCGCGCGACTGGATGCCCGACGCCTACCGCTCGACACTGGTCAGGCAGATCGCGCAGCACGCCCACTCCGAGATCATCGGCATGCAGCCGGAGGCCAACTGGATCACGCGCGCGCCCTCCCTGCGTCGCAAGGCGATCCTGATGGCCAAGGTCCAGGACGAGGCCGGACACGGGCTCTACCTCTACAGCGCGGCGGAAACGCTCGGTACCAGCCGCGACGAACTGCTCGACAAGCTGCACACCGGCCGCCAGAAGTACTCATCGATCTTCAACTACCCGACGCTGACCTGGGCGGACGTGGGCGCCATCGGCTGGCTGGTGGACGGCGCCGCGATCACCAACCAAGTGCCCCTGTGCCGCTGCTCCTACGGTCCGTACGCGCGCGCGATGGTCCGCGTCTGCAAGGAGGAGTCCTTCCACCAGCGCCAGGGATACGAGCTGCTGCTGGCCCTCAGCCGCGGCACGCCGGAGCAGCACGAGATGGCGCAGGACGCGGTGAACCGCTGGTGGTGGCCCTCGCTGATGATGTTCGGCCCGCCCGACGACGAGTCCGCGCACTCCGCGCAGTCGATGGCCTGGAAGATCAAGCGGCACTCGAACGACGAACTGCGCCAGCGCTTCGTGGACATCTGCGTACCCCAGGCCGAGTCCCTCGGACTCACGCTCCCCGACCCGGAGTTGAAGTGGAACGAGGAGCGGGGGCACCACGACTTCGGAGCGATCGACTGGACGGAGTTCCGGGAGGTCCTCAAGGGCAACGGCCCGTGCAACGAACAGCGGATAACGCAGCGCAGGCGGGCGCACGAAGAAGGCGCGTGGGTACGGGACGCGGCCGCGGCGTACGCCGGCAAACACGCCTCGGGCAACAGGGAGGCGCGAGCATGACCACCAACGACTGGCCCCTGTGGGAGGTCTTCGTGCGCTCGCGCCGCGGACTCTCGCACACCCACGCCGGCAGCCTGCACGCGCCGGACGCCGAACTGGCGCTGCGCAACGCCCGCGATCTGTACACCCGGCGCGGCGAAGGCGTCTCCATCTGGGTGGTCCCGTCCACCGCGATCACGGCCTCCTCACCGGACGAGAAGGACCCCTTCTTCGAACCGGCCGCCGACAAGCCGTACCGCCACCCGACGTTCTACGACATCCCGGAAGGAGTGAAGCACCTGTGACGGTCACCGCCGGTTCCGCAGCCGCCCTCGCCCTCGGCGACGACGCCCTGGTGCTCTCGCACCGACTGGGGGAGTGGGCGGGCAAGGCGCCCGTCCTCGAAGAGGAAGTGGCCCTCGCCAACATCGCCCTCGACCTGCTGGGCCAGGCGCGGGTCCTCCTGTCGATGGCTGGCGACGAGGACGAGCTGGCGTACCTCCGCGAGGAGCGCGCCTTCCGCAACCTCCAGCTGGTCGAGCAGCCGAACGGCGACTTCGCCCACACGATCGCCCGCCAGCTGTACTTCTCCACGTACCAGCGACTGCTGTACGCGGAACTGGCCGCCGGAGACGGCGAGTTCGCCCCGCTCGCGGCCAAGGCCGTCAAGGAGGTCACCTACCACCAGGACCACGCCGAGCAGTGGACGCTGCGACTGGGCGACGGCACGGCCGAGAGCCATCAGCGGATGCGGCGGGCGTGCGAGGCGCTGTGGCGGTACACCGGTGAGATGTTCCAGCCGGTCGAGGGTGTGGACGTCAACTGGAGTGATCTGGAGACCAGTTGGCTGGAGTCCGTCTCCGCCGTCCTGCGCCGGGCAACCCTCGACGTTCCGGAGGGACCGCGGTCCGGGGCGTGGACCGCGGGCGCCGGACGCCAGGGGCTGCATACGGAACCCTTCGGGCGGATGCTCGCCGAGATGCAGCATCTGCACCGCAGCCACCCGGGGGCGTCATGGTGACCAGGACGACGCCCATCGAAGAGGAGGCGACTCTCCTCGGGGAGGAGACGACCGTCCTCGAAGAGGAGCTGCGCAGGCTCGCCGGTTCCGTGCCCGATCCCGAGCTGCCGGTCCTCAGCCTGGAGGAGCTGGGCGTGCTCCGCGCGGTCCATGTCCGTGGGGGCGGTGCGGTCGAGGTCGAGCTGACGCCCACGTACACCGGCTGCCCGGCCGTCGAGGCCATGTCGGCGGACATCGCGAGGGTGCTGCACGAGCACGGGGTGCCGCAGGTGACCGTCCAGACCGTCCTCTCCCCTGCCTGGACGACGGACGACATCTCGGACGAAGGACGCCGCAAGCTACGGGAATTCGGGATAGCACCGCCACGTACGCAGCGGGCGACGGGGCCGGTTCCGATATCGCTCGGCCCGACGCGGACAGCCGCCCGCGCTCCGGACAGGATGGCCGACGCCCCACCGGATGCGAGCCTGGAGGCGGACCCCGTGCGCTGTCCGCACTGCGGCTCCGCCGACACCGAGCTGCTCAGCCGCTTCTCGTCCACCGCGTGCAAGGCACTGCGGCGCTGTCTGTCCTGCCGTGAACCGTTCGACCACTTCAAGGAGTTGTGATGGCCCGGTTCCACACGCTCCCGGTGGCCGCGGTCGACCGGCTCACCGACGACTCCGTCGCCCTGGCCTTCGCGGTGCCGCCGGAACTGCGCGAGGAGTACCGGTACGCACCTGGCCAGCACCTGGCGCTGCGGCACACGGTCGACGGCACGGAGATACGGCGTACGTACTCGATCTGCTCGCCGGCGCCCGCGGACGGCGACGGCCCCCGGACGCTGAGGGTCGGGGTGCGGCTGGTGGAGGGCGGGGCCTTCTCGACGTACGCGCTCAAGGAGATCGGCGTGGGCGACGAGGTGGAGGTGATGACACCGGCCGGACGCTTCACGCTCGAACCGGCACCCGGGCTGTATGCGGCGGTGGTCGGCGGCAGTGGCATCACACCCGTGCTGTCAATCGTCACGACGCTGCTGGTTCGGGAGCCCGAGGCGCGGTTCTGCCTCATACGCAGCGACCGTACGCCCGCCTCGACGATGTTCCTCGAAGAGGTCGCCGATCTGAAGGACCGCTTTCCGGAGCGGTTCCAGCTGGTGACGGTGCTCTCCCGGGAGGAGCAGCAGGCCGGCCTGCCCTCCGGGCGGCTCGACCGGGAGCGGCTCACGGAGCTGCTGCCGGCGCTCCTGCCCCTCGACGCGGTGGCGGGCTGGTTTCTGTGCGGGCCGTTCGGGCTTGTGCAGGGGGCGGAGCGGGCGTTGCGCGATCTCGGGGTGGCGCGGAGCCGTATCCACGAGGAGATCTTCCATGTCGACGACGGGGCCGCACCGGCTGCCACCGTGCCGGCTCCCGCGCACAGCACGGTCACCGCGCGGCTCGACGGGCGCGCGGGCACCTGGCCCGTGCGGGACGGCGAGCCGCTCCTGGAGACGGTGCTGCGCAACCGCCCCGACGCGCCGTACGCCTGTCGCGGCGGGGTGTGCGGGACCTGCCGGGCGTTCCTGGTCTCCGGCGAGGTGCGGATGGACCGCAACTTCGCGCTGGAACCGGAGGAGACGGAAGCGGGATATGTGCTGGCGTGCCAGTCCCATCCGGCCACGGAGAGGGTGGAGTTGGACTTCGACCGGTGAGCTTCGTCCCAGTTGGCTCCGGCGGTGGTGAGCTGCGCTCGCCGGTGGCTCCGTTGTTGTCGCACCGTTCCCTTTTCGTAGAACCTGTTCTACCTTGACGCTCCGTCAGATCCATCGTCGGTCCATCAGCTCCGTCCGATGGATCAGGTACGCGGGAGGACAGGCCGTGGACTTCAGCTTCAGCGAGGAACAGCAGGCGGCCGTGGAGGCGGCGAAGGCGGTGTTCGCCGGGGTCACACCGGACGGGGTGCCCTCACCCGCGCTCACTGCGGGCGCCGTCGCGGACGACTTCGACCGGGCGCTGTGGGCCAAGCTCGCCGACGCCGACCTGCTGAGCCTGCTGCTCGACGCGCGCTACGGCGGGGCGGGCCTGGACGCCATCGCGCTGTGCCTGGTGCTGCGCGAGTCGGCGAAGGTGCTCGCGCGGGTGCCGCTGCTGGAGAGCAGTGCGGCGGCGCTGGCCGTGCAGACGTACGGCGGTGAGGAGTTGAAGGCGGAGCTGCTGGCGCGGGCCGGGCGGGGCGAGGTGGTGCTGACCGTCGCCGCGAACGGCCGCACCGGACACGACGGTGCCGAACTGGCCGTCACCGCACGCCGGGAAGGCGACGCGTGGGTGCTGGACGGGGTGCAGACAGCGGTGCCCTGGGCGTACAACGCGGACTTCGTCGTGGTGCCCGCGCTGAGCACCGGTTCGGGCCGCGCCGTGCTCGCCCTCGTACCTCGCGGCCACGAAGGCGCCGTACCCGCCGAGCAGGTCTCCACGACAGGTGAGCGGCTCGGCGAACTCCGGCTGGACTCCGTACGCCTCGCCGCCCGTGACGTCATCGACGCCGACGGCGCTTGGGAATCGCTGCGGGATCTGCTCGCCACCGGAACGTGTGCGCTGGCGCTCGGCCTCGGCGAGGGCGTCCTGGGGATGACGAGTGAATACACCAGCAAGCGGGAGCAGTTCGGGTTCCCGGTCGCCACGTTCCAGGCGGTGGCCGTGCAGGCCGCCGACCGCTATATCGACCTGCGCGCCATGGAGGCGACCCTCTGGCAGGCCGCGTGGCGGATCAGCTCGCGGGCGGGCGGGGCGCTGCCCGCGTCCGGCGACATCGCCATGGCCAAGATCTGGGCCTCCGAGGGCGTACGACGCGTCGTGCAGACCGCGCAACATCTGCACGGAGGCTTCGGCGCCGACACCGACTACCCACTGCACCGCTACCACGCCTGGGCCAAGCACCTGGAACTCTCCCTCGGCCCGGCAGCAGCCCATGAGGAGACGCTGGGTGATCTGCTGGCGGCGCATGCGCTGGGGTGAGCGGCGAAGGGCGGCGCGTGGTCGCTGGAACCGCTGAGGGCCGGGCACCTCGCGGGACGCCGTGCGTGACGCGTCGCTGAGCGGACTTGCTGAAGTCCGCTGCGCCACCGCCCTAAGGAGGCCGCAGGCCTTCCTTTCAGGGGCGCGGGGCTGTGGACATATGCGGCTCCGCCGCGGGGCGCGACCAGCCACAACGCACCCGCAGCTTCAAACCGCCTCACCCAGCGGAGCGCTAAAGCACGAAGCCCGGCTGACCCTTGTCGTCGACCACGGGGCGGCCGGTGGCTGCCCAGACCTGCATACCGCCGTCGACGTTCACCGCGTCGATGCCCTGCTGGACGAGGTACATCGCAACCTGCGCGGAACGGCTGCCCGAGCGGCAGATCACATGGATCCTGCCGTCCTGCGGCGCCGTCTCGGTCAACTCGCCGTAGCGCGCCACGAATTCACTGATGGGGATGTGCAGCGCCCCCGCCGCGTGACCGGCCTGCCACTCGTCGTCCTCCCGGACGTCCAGCAGAAAGGCTCCGTCCGCGAGATCTCCGACCTCGACCGTGGGCACACCAGCTCCGAAATGCATACTCCCGACGCTACCCGACCCATCCACCACCTGCGTCCGGGGTGCCTCACGGGGAGCCGCGCCCCTGTGAAGCCAACCGGCAGCCCGGTGAAGCTAGCCGAGCAACTCCGCCAGCTCCGCCTCGCGCTCACTCACCTGCGTCAGCAGCTGCTCGGCGATCTCCTCCAGCAGCCGGTCAGGATCGTCCGGGGCGAGCTTGAGCATCGCGCCGATCGCGCCCTCCTCCAGATCACGGGCGACGAGGCTGAGCAGTTCCTTGCGCTGGGCGAGCCATTCGAGGCGAACGTAGAGCTCCTCGCTGCGGCTCGGACGCCATTCCTCGGGTACGGGCCCGGCGGCCCACTCCTCGGACAGCTCCTGGAGCAGGACCTCGTCTCCGCGGGCATACGCGGCGTTGACCCGGGCGATGAACTCGTCGCGCCGCCGGCGCTCGGCGTCGTCCTGCGCCAGGTCGGGGTGCGCCTTGCGGACCAGTTCGCGGTAGAGCTTGCGGGCCTCGTCGCTCGGGCGCACGCGCTGCGGTGGCCGTACCGGCTGCTCGGTCAGCATGGCAGAGGCTTCCGGGGACAGCCCGTCCGAGTCGAGCCAGCCATGGAACAGCTCCTCGACCCCCGGCATCGGCATGACCCTGGCTCGCGCCTCCTGCGCCTTGCGCGTGTCCTCCGGGTCGCCGGTGCGGGCGGCCCGGGCCTCGGCGATCTGCGCGTCCAGTTCGTCGAGCCGCGCGTACATCGGCCCGAGCCTCTGGTGGTGCAACCGGGAGAAGTTCTCCACCTCGACGCGGAAGGTCTCCACCGCGATCTCGTACTCGATCAACGCCTGCTCAGCCGCACGCACGGCCCGCTCCAACCGCTCCTCCGGCCGCGCCTGCTGCTCTCCGGAATCCTCGCTGGTGGAATCCTCGCCGACCGGTGCTTCGTCCCCAGCCGTCACCTCGTCCCCGGCCGACGGGACATCATCCGCCGACGGCTCCGGAGACGTCTCCTCAACAGGCGGCTCGGGCTGGGACTGCTCAGCTTCCGGGGTCATCACCCACCCAGCCTAGGTCACGAGCCGACCGCCCACCGGAGCACCCGTGCACGGGGTCCTGAGCTGCCCGGCTTGTCAAAGGCCTTGGTCTGCTGCGCAAGTGGGTGTGGGAATTCCCGGTCCGCCGGCCAGGCCCGAGGGGGGGCTCCCCCTCCCCCCCGCCCCCACCTCAAGCTCAGACCCCCAACTCCCCCACGACTCTCCCCGCCCGCACAGCCCTCACCAACTCCGCATGGTCCGCCTCGGTGCGGTCCGCGTAGGCCACCGAGAAGGACGCGATCGCCTCGTCCAGTTCCTCGCTCTTGCCGCAGTAGCCCGCGATCAGTCGGGGATCGGCGCTGTGGGCATGGGCGCGGGCCAGCAGGGCACCTGTCATGCGGGCGTAATCGTCTATCTGGTCGGCGGCCAGGGCCGCAGGGTCGACGCTGCCCTTGCGGTTACGGAACTGGCGTACCTGGAAAGGCCGCCCGTCCACCGAGGTCCAGCCGAGCAGGATGTCGCTCACCACCTGCATGCGCTTCTGGCCGAGGACGACACGACGGCCCTCGTGCTCGACCTCCGGCACCGTCAGGCCCGCCGTGCTCAGGTGCGGCAGCAGGGCGGAGGGGCGGGTCTCCTTCACCTGGAGGACGAGAGCTTCGTCCCGGTGGTCCAGCAGGAGCACCACGTACGAGCGCAGGCCCACGCTTCCCGTGCCGACCACTCGGAACGCGACGTCGTGCACCGCGTACCGCGCGAGGAGCGGGAGGCGGTCCTCGGAGAGCGTGGTCAGGTACTCCTCCAGCGACGCCGCCACCCCGGCGGCCTCCGCGTCGGGTATGCGCCGCAGCACCGGCGGCGCATCGACGAAGCGGCGCCCACCGCCCTCGACCGGCTCCGTCGACTTCGCGGCGAAGCGGCCACTGGTGTTGGCCCGCGCCTTCTCCGAGACCCGTTCCAGGGTGCCCAGCAGGTCGTGGGCGTCGGTGTGCGAGACCAGTTCCTCATCGGCGATGGCGTTCCAGGCGTCCAGGACCGGGAGTTTGGCAAGCAGCCGCATGGTGCGCCGGTAGGAGCCGGTCGCGTAGTGCGCCGCCTTGCGGCAGGTGTCCTCGTCCGCTCCCGCCTCCCGGCCCGCGAGGACCAGCGAGGTAGCGAGCCGTTTGAGGTCCCACTCCCAGGGCCCGTGCACCGTCTCGTCGAAGTCGTTCAGGTCGATGACGAGGCCGCCGCGCGCGTCCGCGTAGAGGCCGAAGTTCGCGGCGTGCGCGTCACCGCAGATCTGCGCGCCGATGCCCGTCATGGGCGTACGCGCCAGGTCGTACGCCATGAGTCCGGCCGAACCGCGCAGGAAGGCGAAGGGGGTGGCCGCCATCCTTCCGACCCGTATCGCCGTGAGGTCGGGGATGCGGCCGCGGTTGGACTCCTCAACGGCGGTCACGGCACCGGGACGGCCACCGTCCCCGCCGAGAGAGCCATGCGCGGCTCGCGGCACCCGCTCCCGCAACGCCTTGCCCTCTTCCTTGGGCAACCCCTGCGCCGGCCACTGCGCGAACCCGCGCACCCCGGCACCCCTGGCCCGTCCCGCCTGCTCAGTCCGTGCCGCCACCGCGCCACCGCTCTCGCTCATTCCGACCGCCTCCCCCGTGCACGAACATCAACTCGCCACGACGGTACAGCCGGGCACCGACCCGTGTGAGTCCCTGTGGACAACTCCACGTCTGTGGAAAACACCAGGTATTCCCTGTGATTGTCCTCACCCGAGACGCCCTGGCGCGACCCGGGACGAGCCCGAGGCGACCCGGGCCCACTCAGCCCCGACCCCGGACAACGCGAAAGCCCCGCAGGTCCAAGACCTGCGGGGCTTCATCTGTGGGGAACCGACGGAATGGGCTGGTCAGCGAATGCTCAAGGGCTGCAGAGATCGTTTCCCATGCTCTCCGAGATCGTTTCCCACCGCGCAGATCAGCCAGTGCGTCTCGCTGCCCGCCGCTACCGATCAGGCGCGCATGACCATTCTTATAAATCTGCCACCGCACATGCGGTACCGTCCTTATAAGATCGCGTCGCGAACCCGGAGGTTACATGGCCGCCCAACCCCTTGCTGCCCCCAAACCCGATGACGTCCACGCGCAGCTTGCCGCCGTCGGCACCAAGGTGGAGTACCTGCATCCGGCGCTGCGTGCTGGCGAAGCTGCGCGGCGCGGGGCCACCCTGAACCATCCGGCCAACACCCCCGGGACCAGGGCGTATCAAGAGCACGTCCGGATCATCAGGGAGATGCACATCCGGAAGGAAGGGTGGAAGCGACTTCTCCATGACCATCTGGAGCTGGTCTGCAACGCAGACAAGACCATCGCCATCGGGGTCATGGTCGGGGATGCCGCGACAGGTAATCGGGAACTGCACCCCACGAACCTGCACAAACGAGGCGCTGCCACTGAGCGTGCCGCAGAGCAGAACGCTCAGCTTGAGCTCTTCTCGGCGCCGGTGGCGCGGAACGAAGTCCGCCTCAGCCCGGAGGAGTCCGAGCAACTTCAGATCTGGTTCCTGGTGGCATACCGCGTCCAGGTCGGTGACGCCGTGCACATACACAGCGAGCTCTCCCTGCCCGACAAGGTCGAGCGGGGATATGTGGTGAAGTGGAAGAAGCGCATCCCTCTTCCCGTCCTGGAAATGGACGGAATCGAACGCCTGGACGAAGATGGCCCCGACGAGATCGACATCCCTGTCGAGTTTCGTTGATCCACCGTCCTTGTGCGGCATTGGACTTCTGGTGCCGCACACTGCACCACCTACAACCGAGGCAGTCTCACCATGGTGACTCCATCACGCATCACGCTGGCACGAAAGCGTCGGGGACTCACCCTCGCGGAGCTTTCGCAGCGGGCGGATGTCTCCCTGCAGAGCCTGTCCAATTACGAGACCGGGCGCACCGAGCCTCGCCGCGACACCGTCAGGCGCCTGGCTCAGTCCCTCGATTTTCCCGAAACCTTCTTCAGCGGGCCAGAACTCGACGAGTTGCCCGCCGAGGGGATCTCGTGGCGTGCTCGGACCAAGACGCCCGCGCGCACGCTGGAGGCAGCCCGTGCTGCGGGAACCCTCGCAGCTCAGCTCTACGACTGGATCGACCGGCACTTCCGGCTTCCGGGCCCAGACATCCCGTCACTTGGCAAGCCTGATCCGGAAACCGCCGCGGAGATGGTTCGAACCCGTTGGGGCCTCGGCAACGCTCCGGCGCCCAACATGGTCCATGTGCTTGAAGCCCATGGCGTACGGGTCTTCTCGCTCGCCCCCGATTACGCGGAGGTGGATGCCTTCGCGGTGTGGCGGGGGACGGTGCCGTTCGTGTTCCTCAACACCTTGAAGTCCGTCGAGCGTGGCCGATTCGATGCGGCACACGAACTCGGTCATCTGGTGATGCACGGATCAGATCGGCAGTGCTCGGGACCAGAGGCTGAGCGTCAGGCGAACGACTTTGCCAGCGCCTTCCTGATGCCGGCCGCAAGCGTGCTCGGGCACATGCCCGCCGGGGCGCACGTCGACCAGATCATCAAGGGCAAGAGCATCTGGAAGGTCTCCGCCATGGCGCTGACATACCGGATGCACGACCTTGATCTCCTGACCGACTGGCAGTACCGCTCCACCTGTGCCGAACTGAGTAAGCGGGGATACCGGACGGATGAGCCGCAAGGGATGAAGAAGAGGGAGACCTCCCAGGTGTTGACTAAGGTCTTCCAAGGGCTCCGCTCGACCGGTGTTCGCCCCAGCGCCGTCGCCGACGAACTCGGCCTTACCGTCGACGAGATGAACAAGATGCTCTTTGGCCTGACTATCACCTCGGTCGAAGGCGGCGGGGAGCGCGTAGGTACTAGTCCCCGGCGCGCGCTCACGCTCGTAACGGAAGGGCCTTCCGCCTGAGCGCACTCCCCGAGTGATGCCCTGCTTGAAAGTGGGCGCGGCCTGCGAGATCAGCGCAAACGCCGCTCGATCGCTGAACGAATCTTCGGTACGGCCTGCTCGTTGAAGCCCTCGCGTCGGAGCTCGAAACGGTGGAGCTTCGGCATGGTTCCTTCGTTGTACCCGGTCAGCCGGCTGTCCTCGAGGTGCCGGTTGGGGTCTTCTTCCACATCGACCAGACCGAATCGGTTCAGCATCCGGTGCGCCTCGTACGCGTCCTTGCCAACGCCGAACTGCCGGAGCCGGATGTCACTCGCAACGAATACCGGCTGGGCACCGAACCGTGCATGCAGCCAGGCGAGCATCAGTAGGAAGCCGATCTCAGTGTCTTCGAGCAGGTGAATCCATCCGTTGAGGAACAGCCCTGCTGGCAGCCACGGGAGGTGCTCCTGGTCGGACGGCACCATGTAGCGGTCAGGATTGTCGCCGCCCCCGTACGGAGCGCCACGCTCGTGGAGAAGCTGGAACCCTTCGTACTTCCCTCTGCCCTTGTTCCGGTTGGGCAGATGGACGAGTTGAAACGCGTCTCCTGACAGCCGGTCGAGCGCGCTGTGCAACTGGCGCACCTTTTTGTCTCGCACG
This sequence comes from Streptomyces flaveus, assembly GCF_014647675.1. Taxonomy (GTDB): domain Bacteria; phylum Actinomycetota; class Actinomycetes; order Streptomycetales; family Streptomycetaceae; genus Streptomyces; species Streptomyces flaveus. Next base: position 244,900 of record NZ_BMPQ01000005.1, read on the forward strand.
GTGACGTAGTTCCTGTCGCCCTTGCGGCTCAGCTGCGAAGGCGTAGCGATCAAGTCGACCCAGCTCACTGTGTCGACGTTGTTCAAGGGCAGGGTGTTGCCCGGGTACGTGCCCGGAGTTCGTGACTGGACCACGAACAACGCTGTGAGATACGCCTTCAGCGCGATTCCGCGCGGGGACGGCAGGCGAGTAGCCGGCGGACGGTCCTGCTGCGGCGGAAGACGCCTGTCCGACGGGTCCCCAGCGAGTTCGGCGGGCTCAGCACGGAACATGAACTCGGACCGGACACGCAACAGTTTCCCGGTCTCGATCTCGGCGAACTTCTCGCATGCCCTGCCTACCTCGTCCTCGCTCTTCTCGAGCTTCGTACGACGGGCTTCGTATCGCTTGCGCTCGCCCTCAGACACCGGCAGAAGGTCAGCGAAAACAATCATGAAACGAGTTTCCCCTTCTTATTCTGAACGTCTTGATCCGCCAGTGAACACGTTCAATTTGATTAACCGTTAGCTGTCACTGGCGGATCAAGACGCACTCCCAGTGTACTCGCGCTCCCCACCTCGACACAGGCATGCTCAGGAATGTGCCACCAAGCAGGCGGCACCGAGCAGTAGCGCGGGCACGGTGACCGCAGGCATGCGGATGGCCCCCGGGGACCAGCCGAGGGCCACTCATCCGGCGCTTCGCCCCTCAGTGGACAACAAGAAGGAGATACGCCTTTGACGAGCGTACGTAACAGTGGCAATTCGCACGAGCCCGAGCCTCAGCCGGAGCGGCTTTCGCTCCGCTGGGCTGTGATCATCGCGGTCGCAGCGGTGGCGGCCGTCGCCGTGTCGGCAGCGGGTGGCCTCCCGGCCGCGATCGGGACCTTCCTCGCGGTGGCTGGGGGCATGCACATCATGGTGGCCTGAGAGTTCGAACGGCCACGCTTTGAACGCGAGCCGCGAGCCGCGAGCCTCTGGCGGTCATTGAAAAGGGGCGTCGCCCCTGACCGTCTGGCTCGCCTCGTCCGCGGGTGTCCGCGGGAGAGTGATGGTGACGACGGCGCCGCCCTCGGGCGGGTTGTGCCAGCTCAGGCGGGCCCCGATCACTCCGGCCTGTCCGGTGGCGATGGCCAGGCCCAGGCCGAGGCCGCCGTTGCCGCCCGTTCGGAACCGCTGAGGGCCGTGGACGATCAGCTCGGGCGGGAAGCCGGGGCCGTGGTCGCGGACCCGCAGTTCGGGGCCGTCGACCTCCACCAACACCGGCTCCGCGCCGTGCCGCAGCGCGTTGGTGACCAGGTTCGTGAGGACACGATCGAGACGACGCGGGTCCGTCTCCCGCACGGTGCCGTGGATGACCTCCACTGCCACCGCCGCCTGCGGCCGGTCCGCCCGCACGCCCGCGACCACGCGCCGGGCGAGCGCGGCGAGTTCCACCTCCCGCGGCTCGGCACGCTCGCCCCCGTTGTCGATCCGGGCCACCTCCAGGACGTCCTCCATCAGATCCCGCAGCCGTACAGCGCGCTCGCGGACCATCTCGGCCGGACGGTCGTCCCCCGGGAGCAGACTCGACGCGGTCAGCAGTCCCGCGATCGGAGTGCGCAGCTCGTGCGCGATGTTCGCCGTCACGGCGCGTTCGGCCTCGATCCGGGCGGCGAGGGCCTGCGCCATCGCGTTGACAGCTGCGGAGAGCTGGGCGATCTCGTCCCGCCCGCGCTCGGGCAGTCGGGCATCCAGCTCCCCGTCCTTGATCCGGTCGGCCTGGCGGGTGGACCGCCGGAGCCGGCGGACCATCGCGGCCGCCAGTCCCAAGCCCACGATGCTCGCGCCGAGCGCGCCGACGACGGCAGCGCTCCGGGTGGCGTGTTCCAGGTCCTCGAAAAGGGTCTGGGGAAAATGGCGGCGGAAGGCCAGCAGTTGGCCCTCTTCACCGAGGCCCGCGGCCCAGACGGTGGTTCCCGACGCATCCGCTTCCAGATAGGTGACCGACCTGGCCCCTCCGGGTCCAACGGCGCGCCGCAGGTCCTCCGGCACCTTCACCGGGTCGACTTCGAGACCGGCCGTGACCTGGCCCTCGGAGGCCCGGTAGTGCCGTGCGGCCTCCTGGTACTCGGCGAGGACGCTGTCACGGCGGTCGCCCTGGACGATCCCCGGAACGAACGTGCCGGTCAGCGTTGCCGACACAGCGGCCGTCGCGGCGATCGTCATCCCGATCTTGAAACGCAGGCCGATCCGCAGACCCCGTAAACGTGTGCCCACACGCATACCCCCACGTGCCCTCCGCATCGGCATCAGCTTGAACCGCTCGCAGGACCGTACGACGCCCGCGGAGCGGGCCAAACGCAGACGGCGCAGACAGCGAAGGCTGGCACGGCAGTAGGAAACTCCATGAGCTTCACCCTCACACCCCGCGCCATTCCGACTCCAGCGGGGCGAAACGACCGTTGCCCAATTGTCGACCAACGGAACGCGGCGAGCCCTGCCGACCGGGCGCGAGAAGTTGCCCGTCAGCCCCGGCCGAGGTCCTTGATCTTGATGAAGCGGCGGTCCGTCGTCGATGGGCCGTCCTGCGTTCCGCGTAGAATCCAATAACCGCCGTCCCTGAGCGGCTTGGAGACGCCAACCGTCCCGATCAGCAGCTCATCGCGCCTGTCGGTGTCGAGGTCGGCCAGGTGCAGGTCCCATCCGAAGTGGTCGTCGTACCCCCCTGGGAGGCGGTCGAGGCCGATCGCGGATCGGTCGATCGTGATGTTGCGGGATGTACGGGATGCGCTGAGGCCGTTCTTGCCGCCGAGTAGCACCGCCACCCCGGAGGCCTTGCCCAGGGATAGGCGGCGATGTCGTCGCGACCGTCGCCGTTGCTGTCGCCGACTGCGACGGCGACCCCCATCCGCAGCCCGAGCCCGCCGGAGCCGGGCCTGCCCCGGCCCGGGCCTTCGTCGCTGCCGTAGACGGCGATGGGCTCATCGTCGTCGTGCCGGGCGAGGATGTCGTCGCGGCCGTCGCCGTCGAAGTCCCCGGCGGCGACAGGGGTGGCGCCGCCGGTGATGCCGAGTACGTCTCCGGCGGGCTTCAGCCCCTTGGCCGTACCCCGGTAGAACGCAGCGTCGAGGACGTCGTCCGGCATGTCCTCCTCGAAGCGCACGTCCTCCTCGTCGTACTCGGCCTTGGTCACCAGATCGTCCTGACCGTCGCCGTCGAAGCCACCGACGACGGTGTCGGCTATGGACGCCCAGCCACCGTGGCCCACGTCGAGGGTCGAGGTGGTGCGGGGCGCGCCGCCGTCGCGGTTCAGCGGGCCGTGCAGGACGGTGGCGTGCTGCGGCTTCATGTCGTACCCGTCGCCCGGTTCGGCGAGGGTCAGCAGGTCGAGGGCGCCGTCGCCGTCAAAGTCCCTGCGGCGGTGGCCGGCAGGACGTTGGCAGGCAGCTTGGTGGCGCCCGCGGGGCCGTCGGGGCCGCCCCAGATGACGTGCTGCTCGGCGCCGCGCAACACCGCATTGCGCACAACGACATCGGCGTGGCCGTCGTCGTCCAAGTCCCCGGTGAACTGCGTCGATTGGTCGTTGGCGAACGGATAAGGGGTGCGCGCGGGATCGGGCTTGACGTAGCGGCCCGTGAGGCGGGCGGCCGAGCCCGGCTCCGTACCGCCGGGTGCAGCGAAGACAACAAATCGGTTGTTATGCCACCAACCCCCGGCCTTCAGTTCCATGTCCCAGTTGTTGACGACCAAGTCGGCGTACCCGTCGCCATTGACGTCGTCCTGCTGGACCCGGTCGCCGTCCCGTTCGACGGGGGACGGGGACGGTGGCCCACCAGCGGTCGACGGTGGTAGTGGGCGTGGCGACCTCGAGGATGCCGGAATCATGGTTCAGGACGATCGTCTCGATTGATCCGGACGCCCGGCCTCGGTGGCGTGCCGCTGACGCTGTCCTTGTGGGACCGGCCAACCGCCGCCAGGACGAAGGTGATGCTGATCAGCAAGGCCCAAGCCCCGAACTTGTCCACTGCGACCGGCTGCCAGCCATCAAGCTGGTACGGGTAGCGCCAGGCGCCCACGTAGGTGGCCAGGTTCTCCGCCACCCACAGGAAGAAACCGATCAGCACGAACGAGAACGCCAGCGGCATCCGTCGGCGTACACCGCGCACCGTATAACGCACCGAGGTGCCCGCCGTGACCGCCAGAAGCAGTCCGGCCAGCAGCCAGCGCACATCGGGCAGCCAGTGGTGGCTGAAGAAGTTGACGTAAATCGCCGCGGCCACGACTGCTGTCGCCTGCGGGCGATAGCGGACCAGCTCCAGGTCGAACAGGTGCCAGGCCCGGCACACGTAGCTGCCAACAGCCGCGTAGAGGAAACCTCCATACAGCGGGACGCCCGCGAACTTCAGCACGGCAGGCTCCGGATAGCTCCAGGAGCCGAGGGACACCTTCACCAGCTCGAAAGCCAGGCCGATGACGTGGCAGACGGCGATGACAGCGATATCCCGGCCGTTTTCCCAGCCACGCAGCCAAAAAAGCAGGGTGAGCAGGGCGCCGTAGGCAACGAGCAGGTCATAACGCGCCACAGGCAGATGGGGCAGCACGGTGGACGCTGCGACCCCGGACAGTAGCGCGATGGCGAAAGAGCAGGCCCGGATGTGTATCCAGGCGAAATCGCGCAGTTGACGAACCGATACAGCCAGGGGGCCGTTGATTCTATTGGTGGACATGGTGCCCTGGAGGATGAACTCTTGCCCGTTCAGGTTGCTGCATCGAGGACCGGACCGGCGGGGCGGACTTCCTACAGGGCGCCATCGGCTCGTCCCTCGCGGACGTATCGCGATCATCGGTACGGTTCATGGCGGGTCGGACCCCACGATGTTCTCGACCTTGGCGTGGACTCTCACCCCTCGATCCGCCGCGCCGCCGCCCCGGTGACCTCCTCGGGGCTGTAGGTGCGCAGCAGTTCGTTCAGCGAGCATTCCAGCTGTGCTCGGCGCGTGGAACGGTCGCGGGCCAGTGCTTGCGCGATCGCTTGTTGCACGTACTCCTCCGGAGTCTTGCGCTCGGCCGCAGCGAGCCTCTGGATCCGCTCGTAGACTTCCTCACCCATGGGAATGCTCATGAGGTACTTGCCGTCAGGGCCCGGAAAGAGGCTGCAGAGTACGTCGATAGGGAGCGCGTCTTCCAACCGTTTCCAGATCTTTCTCATGGCCCGGCGTTCGTTATTGGCGGGCACAAGGACCACGAGCCGTTTCCGGTCGTCGGCAGCCCCCATGAGCAGGGCGCTTTCCTGCTGTGCGGCCTTGAGTTCGGCGGCTTCAATGGAGCGGGTCAGGGTGATCTCGATGGCGTACACGGTCACTGCTTGTTCTCCTGTTGTGGGTTCGGGCGGACGAGATGCTGGGCGCCGCCGGTTTCACGGCACCCGGGGCCAAGATCGGTGTCGGGCCCTTACTCGAGCGAGATCTCTCCGTCCGGCAGCCATCCGTCCCAGTAGCCGTCCATGAAATCGAGCAGTTCAGCGGGCTCGACCAACGCTCGGGCTGACCGCAACTCGGCAGTCGTCCACCAGCGGGCTTCCGGGGCGAGCGCGAAGCGGACGGACGGCGGCCAGCTTTCCGCTGCAGGGCGCACCACGACGACGTACTGCACGCCTGCCGGTGCGTCCCTGCGGGAGAGCTGGCCGATGAGAGGCGAGATACGAAGCGCGGGGAGGCGAGTGACGCGACGCAGGTGACGGGTTGCCGCGCGGCGGCTGGTCTCACCGAGGCGCATGGGGACTGTCGGTAGCGTCCAACGGATTTCTCGGTCGAGCACGGACGGGATCAGGAGGAGCAGGCGCTTCGGGGAATCGATGACAACGGGACGTACTACGTCGCGGCCATCCGAGTGGGCATCGTCCATGCCTCACCCTTTCCGTGGTGCTATTCGAATAACACCCACAAGCGTCCCGATGGGTGACGCGCCAAGGACCGTGACCCAGTAAACGAAGGCATTTCACGGTCACCCACATCGGTGGTCCGCTCGCGAGCCACGGTTCAGCAGGGCGCACCTGTCACAGGATTCGCGTCGTGAGTACTGCGAAGAAGACGGCGCAGAAGCGACGGCAACCGCGCCGCACCCTGACTGAGCCAGTGATTCAGCCGATCCCCGGGGAGTCTCTGACCAGTTGGATCGGTGCGCTCGCCGAGCAACAGGGTTTCGAGATGAAGCCGCTCCTTCGGGAACTTCACCTCGACAGGCTCGGCGGGCTTTCTGGGGCCGAAATGCGGTTGTCCGATCCTGTGGTTCGGCGGATGGAGAAGCTGACCGGGATCGACGCCGAGCGCCTGCATGCGATGACCCTGGCGCGCTATGCGGGCAATGCGCTACCGCATCTGCCGCTGTTCTCGTCTGACGGCGTGGCGGTTCAGCAATGGCACAAGGGGGCGTGGTTCCACCGCTCGCAGGCACGTTGGTGCACAAAGTGTCTACGGGGCAACGACGGTCCGCGCTGGCTCCTGCCCTGGAAACTTCCCTGGTCGTTCGCGTGCGTTGACCACGCTGTTTTCATGGTGACCGAATGCCAGGCCTGCTGGGGCATCGTCGATTTTCGGCATGACGCCCCTCCTGAGCGAACCTGTGAGAACTGGACGGACGAGGGTGAATGGACTTACGGCCTTGGAGAACCTTGCGGCTTCTCGCTGAAAATGTGCCAGCCCGTGCCGGTGAGTGACGACTCCGTTCTGGCCTTGCAGGCGCGTGTCAACGCATGGCTCGATGGGACGCCCACGCATGAGGACCGACAGCTCGTGGCCCTGGCGGCCGTGCTGATCCCGCTCCTGTCGCCGTCGATGGTGCGGCGCGGTGATCCCCTGCTGCGATACGCGGTGCGCTCTCCCAGGGGCACTTCCCAACGGCAGAGGAAAGGCAGAAGGCCGTGGACCGACTCCCTTCGGGTGGCGGCCGCCGTCTATGCCGCAGACAGGTTTCTGAGCTACGGCTACTCCGCCAGCGAGGTCGCTGATTGGATCGTCGATCTTCGGCTCCTCGACCACCGGCGTACGCCATGGCGCATGGACGTGGCGGAGTGGGCGTACGGGCCTTCGCTCCGACCCAATCCCTTCGTTGAGCCGCTGGTACACCGCGGGTTGATCATTCTCGGCGGCTGGCTCTGACCGGGGAAGTAGTCGGCTCGTACGGTGGCCGCATGGGTCGGGTGATGCCGGTTCGAATGCGAGGGCCGTGTTCGACTCGTCAATGTGCTGCCCGCGGCACTGGCGTCGGATGCGGCGGGTACGCCCGCGTCAAGGGCCGAGGCCGGATCCACGCCCGAGGCGATAGGAAGCGGGGGAGGGCGCAGGCCGCGCACGCTGTGGCTCGCGAGCGGCCAGCGCATCCGAAGTGGTCGGCGCGCCACCAGGTCCGGCTCGGGCAGCGACCCAGTCGGCCGCGCTCCACTGCCGCAGTCCGTGATATTGCCTCACGAGAGAGATCAGCCAGTACGCCGAAATCCGTGAGTGGTCACGGATCGTCGCGTCGGTCAGGCATCTGTTCGGCCGTGTGATGAGCGGTCCAGCCCATGGCTGTGGTGAAGCCGAGCACTACGGCCGCAGCGAACAGAAACTGTGGCACCAGTTTCCGGTCGGTGGGCCAGGACCTGTCCGGTCAGCGGGGAGTGACACCGGACAGGCCCTGGCGGATTGGAGGGGGCGTTGCCCCTGTGCGGGCCGCTATGCCTCCAGCCAAGCCGCCTGATCGGGTTCCAGTAGTCCGTCCTCGATGGGACTGCTGGCCAGGAGGATCGTCGCGTGCTCGGGCAGTTGGTAGGCCTCGTTCGAGAGGTTGACGACGCAAGCGAAGCCTGGGTCGCGGTGGAAGGCGAGGACTCCGGCGGGGGCGTCGAGCCAGGTCATGGTGCCGTCGCCGAGGGCTGGGGTGTCGCGGCGCAGGCGGAGGGCAGTGCGGTACAGCTCCAGCATCGAGGTCTCGTCGCCGGTCTGTGCTTCCACGCTGCGCTCGCTCAAGTTCGCGGGCTGGGGCAGCCAGGGTTCGGCGTAGGCCTCCTCGGGGCTGAAGCCGAAGGGTGCGGTCTGTCCGGACCAGGGGAGGGGGACGCGGCAGCCGTCTCGGCCTCGGTCGGTGTGGCCGGAGCGTTCCCAGATGGGGTCCTGGAGGACGGACTCGGGCAGGTCCTCGACTTGGGGCAGGCCGAGTTCGTCGCCCTGGTAGATGTAGGCGCCGCCGGGGAGGGCGAGCATGAGGAGGGCCGCGGCGCGGGCACGGCGGATGCCGAGATCCAGGTCGACGGGACCCTGGGGCTGGTAGTGCTCGTTGGGCACCCACCGGGCAACGGTTTTGCGGGCGTAGCGGCTGGTGTGGCGCATGACGTCGTGGTTGGACAGAACCCAGGTGGCGGGTGCTCCTACGTCGCTGAGCATGGCGAGAGAGTCGTCGATGACCGCGCGGAGGTCCTTGGCGTCCCAGCTGGCCATGAGGAAGTCGAAGTTGAACGCGGTGTGCAGGCCGCCGGGGCGGACGTAGGCGGCGAGGCGTTCGGGGGTGTCGGACCAGGCTTCGGCGACGAAGGCCCGGTCGCCGTCGAACTCGTCGGCGACCTTGCGCCAGGCGCGGTAGATGTCGTGGACCTCGTCGCGGTCCCAGTGCGGGTGTGCGACGTACTCCCGGGCCTGCTCGCCCGTCGACTCGGGCCGCAGGTCGGGCAGTTCGGGGTCCTTGGCGAGCCCGTGGGCGACGTCGATACGGAAGCCGTCGACGCCCCGGTCGAACCAGAACCGCAGGATCGACTCGAACTCGGCGTGGACGTCGGGGTGTTGCCAGTTGAGGTCGGGCTGTTCGGGGGCGTACAGGTGCAGGTACCACTCGCCGTCGGGCAGCCGGGTCCAGGCGGGGCCGCCGAAGCAGGAGACCCAGTTGTTGGGCGGCTCGGCGCCGTCGGGTCCGCGGCCGGGCCGGAAGACGTAGCGGTCGCGTTCCGGGCTTCCGGGGCCGGCGGACAGTGCCGCCTGGAACCAGGCGTGCTGGTCGGAGGTGTGGTTCGGGACGATGTCGGGGATGACGCGGATCCCGCACTCGTGGGCTTCGGCGATGAGCTGCTCGGCCTCGGCGATCGTGCCGAACAGCGGGTCGATGGCGCGGAAGTCGGCCACGTCGTAGCCGCCGTCCGCCATCGGGGACTTGTACCAGGGAGTGATCCACAGGGCGTCCACGCCGAGCGACTTGAGGTACGGGAGCCGGGAGCGCAGGCCGGCGATGTCGCCGACGCCGTCGCCGTTCCCGTCGGCGAAGCTGCGGATGTAGACCTGGTAGATGACGGCACTGCGCCACCAGGGCGAGGGCGTGGTGGAGGGCATGGTGCTGAAAGGTCCTTTGAGGAGGGGGCTGTGGGGGAACCGGCCGCAAAGAGGGACAGCTACTTGGCCGCGCCCGCGGTGAGGCCGGCGACGATGCGGCGCTGGAAGAGGAGCACCATGATCACCAGGGGGATGGTGACCAGGACGCCCGCGGCCATCTGGCTGCCGAAGGGGACGTCGAACTGGGTGGCGCCGGCGAACTTGGAGATGGCGACCGGCGCGGTCTGGATGCTGGGCCGGTTGGTCATCGACAGGGCGATGAGGAACTCGTTCCAGGCGGCGATGAAGGTGATGATCGCGGTGGTGAAGATGCCCGGCGCGGCGAGCGGGACGATGATCTTGCGGAATGCCTGGCCGCGGGTGCAGCCGTCGATCATGGCGGCCTGTTCCAGTTCGTCGGGCATCTGCCGGAAGAACGTGGTCAGGTTCCACACCGCCAGCGGCAGAGCGAAGGACATGCTCGGCACGATCATCGCCTGGTAGGTGTTGATCCAGCCGATGTCGGTGAACAGCTTCAGCAGCGGGACCACGATCGACACCACCGGGAACATCGAGGTGGCGATGATCAGGGTGAGGATCAGCCGCTTGAAACGGAACTCCAGCCGGGCCATGGCGTAGGCGGTGAACGTGGCCAGCAGCAGCGCCAGGACGGTGGTGATGCCGGAGACGATCAGGCTGTTGAGCAGGGCGCGGCCGAAGCCCTGGGAGGGGTCGAACACCGCCCGGTAGTTGTCGAACGACACCGGGGAGGGCAGCAGTGTGGTGTCGAAGATGTCCGAGGTGCGGCGCAGGCTGGAGACCAGCATCCAGTAGAAGGGAGCCAGGCAGTAGGCCACCACCAGGGCAACTCCCGCGTACACCAGCCAGGTTCGCCATTTCGCCGGGGTGGTCATGGTCGTCTTGGTGGTCGTGTTCGCCGTGGTGGTCATGCCGACACCTCCGCCCTGCCGGGCGCCGGGGCGCGCCGGAGCCTGCCCTTGCGCTTGGCTTTGCGTGCGGTGCCGCCGTCTCCGACGACGTCCGCGCCCAGCAGTCGTACGAATCCCAGGGCGATGAGGAAGACGTAGAGGAAGAGGATCACCGCGTAGGCGGCGGCCGGCCCGAAGCGGACGTTGGACGCCTCGTTCTGCGCGAGCATGGACAGGGTTTCCACCGAGTTCTTCTGGGCGCCGACGAGGAGGTAGGGCAGGTCGAACATCCGCAGCGCGTCCAGGCAGCGGAAGAGGACCGCCACCAGCAGTGCGGGCTTCACCAGCGGCAGGGTGATGTGCCAGAACTGGCGCACGGGGCTCGCTCCGTCCATGCGGGCCGCCTCGTAGACCTCCTTGCCGATCACCTGCAGGCCGGCCAGGACGAGGAGTCCGATGAAGGGGGCGGTCTTCCATACCTCGGCGATGATGACGGCGATCTTGGCGTGGAAGCCTTCGGTGGTCCACAGGACCTGTTGGCCGATCAGGGCGTTGGCGATGCCGTCGCTGTTGAAGATCCACCGCCACAGCAGGCCCGAGATGGCCGTGGGCACGGCCCAGGGGATGAGGATGCTGGCCCGCACCAGGGCGCGGCCCTGGAACGCCTTGTGCATGATCAGCGCCATGGCGACACCGATCACCGTCTCCAGGCCCACCGTGACGACGGTGAAGAAGGTGGTGTTCCAGAAGGCGTTCCAGAACCGGTCGCCGGCCTCGCCGAAGATGTCGACGTAGTTCTGCAGTCCGACGAACGGCTCGGTGTCGCTGATGAAGCCGGTCTCCGGGTCCAGTCCCTTGGCCCCGTACAGCGATTCCCGCAGCGCCATGATCGTCGGGTAGAGCACGACGACGGTCAGCACCAGCAGGGTCGGGGACACCAGCAGGGCCGCCATCCGGCCGGAACCCGCCGTCGCCCGTTTCTGCCCGCCCCGGAAACGCACCGGCGCGGCGGGCCGTCCGGCACGGCGTGGTGCCGCACCGGACGGCCGTACCGCGGCCGCGTCGGGTGGGGTCTTGGCGTCCACCACGGCCCTCCTCCTCACTTCGTCGCGAGCTTCTGCAGCTCGGACTGCAGGTCCTTCAGCGCCTGCGCGCTGGACTTGTCACCGTTCAGGGCCGCGTACGCCTCCTGCTGGATCGCGGAGGTCGCGTCGCCGTACTGGACCACCTGGGGGCGGGGCACGGCGTTGAGAATCGACTCCTTCAGCGCGGCGAGGTACGGGTACTGCTTGACCATCGCCTGGTCGCCATAGAGGGAGTCGTACGGCGGTGCCATGGAAGCGTCCTTGAGGAACGTGCTCGCGCTGTCCTGGCTGGTGAAGAACTTCATGAAGTCCAGCGCCGTGGCCTTGTTCTTGGCGAAGGAGGACAGGGCCACGTTGTGGCCTCCCAGGGTGGAGGAGCCGGCCCCGTTCAGGCCGGGCAGCGGCGCGACCGCGAACTTGCCCGCGACCTCGCTCTTCTCGGCCTGGGCGTATACGTACGGCCAGTTGCGCAGGAAGACCAGCTTGCCGGACTGGAACGCCTGGCGGCCTTCCTCCTCCTGGTAGGTGATGGCCTCCTTGGGGATCGTGCCGTCCTTGAAGGAGTCGACGAGGAAGTCCAGGCCCTTCTTGGCCTCGGGGGTGTCGACGTTCGGCTTGCCGTTGGCGTCGGTGATGACACCGCCGGCGGAGTTCACGGCCTCGGAGAAGTTGACGGTGAGGCCCTCGTACTTCTGGAACTGGCCGGCGTAGCAGTCCATGTCCTCGGCCTCGGGCAGCTTTGCGACCTTGGCGCAGGCGGCCTGCATCTGCGCCCAGGTGGTCGGGGCGGCGCTGACGCCGGCCTTCTTCAGCAGGTCGGAGCGGTAGTACAGCACGCCGCCGTCGGAGTGATGCGGGACCGCGTACAGGTTGTCGCGGTACTTGGCCGTCTCCACCACCGGCTTGAGCATTTCGTCCAGCGGGAACTGCGCGGCGGGCAGCTGGTCGATCCACTGGTGGGCGGCGAACTCCGAGGTCCACACCGCGTCCAGCCAGAGCACCGTGTAGGCGTCGGACTTCGTCTCGGCGTTCTGGATCATCTGCTGGCGCTGCTGGTTCACGTCCGCCGGCAACTGGATGAACGTGACCTTCTCCTTGGGGTGTTCCTCGTTCCAGCTGTCGATCACCTTCTGGACGACGCCGGAGCTGTCCTTGGCGGCCGCGAACGTGATCGGGCCACGGCCCGAGAACGACGGGGACTTCTCCGAGGAGCTGCTGTCGTCGGAGGAGCCGCAGGCGGTGAGGACGAGCCCGGCGGCGACGAGCACGGCCGAGCACTGAAGGACTCTGGTGGTTCTGGCGTTCACTGTCTCTCCTGGGCGTGCGGAACCGAAGTCTCGGCGTCGTCGCCCGGTAGGGAGCAGCTGCCGAGATGCCTCTGGGATGGCTCTGTTACGAGACTGTGCTGTCATCGCGTTCTGTAGATCAAAAGCGCAGTTCAAAGCCACGAAGGATGACTTCACGGCGACGGCTTCGACTCCGCCGAGACAACGCTTGCACCGTAGGAGTGCACTTACTGGAAGTCAATGCGTAACGTCGCAGTAGCGCGGATGCTTTACGCAATCCACGCCCTCTCTGTGCTGGGTGTAACAGGCATCTCTTCCTCGAAAGCCGTTGAGACAGCGCTGTCACGAGGGGTCCCGCCGGAGGCTCAAACTGTGTTAACTTCCGCTCATGTCACCAGCTCAGCGGCACCCCACGTTGGCCGACGTCGCCGAACGGGCGGGGGTCTCCCCGTCCACCGTCTCGCGCACCCTGCGCGGGCTGACATCGGTCTCACCGCAGGTCCGTACCCGGGTCGAGGAAGCCGCCCGTGAGCTGAACTTCGCGATCTCGCGGCAGGCGTCGAGCCTGGTCACCGGCAGGACCGGCGTCATGGCGGTGCTCGTGCCCACGCTCGACTCGTGGTTCATGGGGGCGGCGCTGTCCAGCCTGGGCCCGCTGCTGCGCGGCGCGGGCATGGAGATGACCGTCTACGTGGTGCCGGATCTGGCCGAGCGGGCCGAGTTCTTCGAGCGGCTCCCTGCCCGGCGCAACGCGGACGCGCTGCTGGTGTTCTGCTTCGACCTCAACAAGGAGGAGACCGCCCGGCTGGACGATCTCGGCGTGCCGGTCATCTACATCAGCCAGCACGTCGAGGGCCGCCCCAGCGTCTACGTCGACGATGTCGCCGCCGCCTGTAGGGCCACTCGCCACCTGATCAACCTCGGACACCGCCGGATCGCCTTCGCGCACACCGTCAACGCCCGCGGCTTCAGCTTCAGTTCACGCGATCGCCTCCTGGGCTACCGGCAGGCGCTCACCGAGGCGGACATCCCCCTGGACGACGACCTGGTCGTCACCACGCCGCCCCGCGACAAGCGCGGCACCACCCAGGCGGTCGGCAATCTACTGAGCCTGCGCGAACCACCCACAGCGATCTTCGCCGAGCAGGACGAACTCGCCGCCTCCCTCATCCTGAGCCTGCGCACCGTCCAGATCGAGGTGCCCGAACGGATCTCCGTCCTCGGCTTCGACGACCAACTGATGGCCGAATGGCTCGACCTGTCCACCGTGGCCCAGTCCCCCTCCGACATGGGCCGCGCCGCCGCCGAACTGGCCCTGGAACTCATCAACGACTCCGACGCGGACCTCAGCCAGCACATCGTCCTACCCACACACCTGATCCCACGAGGAACCACGGCCCCGCCGCCCGCCCCTCAGGGCGAACGGGAGGGCAACAGTCCTGCTGAAGGCCGAAACGCCTGAGCTTCGCAGCCGGCCCGAGGAACTCAAGGCGGCTGCGATCCGGCGAGGCGTGGGCGCGGCCCTGTCGTACGATCCGGGTGAGCCACGGTGCGACACCGCTTCGGAGATCGTGAGGACGGAGCTCAGATCCAGGTGTCGAGCCACATGCGGGTGTGCCAGCTGGGATACGGAATCGTCAGGCCCGTGTAGATCGGGAAGAAGTAGATGAAGTTCCAGGCGATGAGCAGCAGCAGCGTGCCCGCAGCCGCCGCGCCCCGTGTGCGGCGTTTGTCATTCATGCCCGGCGGACCCAGGAGCGCGCCCAGCATCATCGCCACGGCCAGGCACAGGTACGGCACGAAGACGACGGCGTAGAAGGAGAAGATCGTTCGGTCCTGGTACAGGAACCAGGGAAGATAACCGGCACCCACAGCGCACAGGACGGCGCCCGCGCGCCAGTCGCGGCGCAGCGCCCAGCGATAGAGCAGATACACCAGTGCGCAGCATGCCGACCACCACAGCAACGGCGTGCCCAGGGCGAGGATCGCCTGCGAGCAGTCGGCCGTCGCCTGGCAGCCGTCCTTGCCGGGTTTCGGCGACTGGTAGTGGAACAGCACGGGGCGGCCGAGGACCAGCCAGCTCCAGGGGTTGGACTCGTATTTGTGCGGGGTGTGCAGTCCTACGTTGAACTGGTAGACGCTGTACTCGTAGTGCCACAGGCTGCGGAGCGGGGCTGGGATCCACGACCAGGTGCCGCCGCGGCCGTCCGCCCAGTGCCGCCCGTAACCGTCGTCGGACAGGAACCAACCGGTCCACGTCGCCAGATACGTCACCACAGCGACCGGAACGAGGGACAGCACCGACCAGCCGAGGTCCTTGCGCAGCACCGCACGGTACGGGTGGCGTGCCCCCGCGACACGGCGGGCGCCGACGTCCCACAGCAGGGCGAGGACCACGAAGAAGGCGAGGAAGTACAGGCCGTTCCATTTGGTGGAGGCCGCCAGTCCCAGGAAGAGGCCGACTGCGAGCCGCCACGGTCGCACTCCCGTCCCGGCGCGGTCGCCGGTGTCCTGGTCCGGGCGTACGTGACCGTCTTCAGCCACCGGTAAGGCTGCCGCGAGCCGGGCCCGCGTGCTGTCCCGGTCGAGGAGCAGGCAGCCGAACGCCGCCAGGACGAAGAACATGACGACGAGGTCGAGCAGAGCGGTGCGGCTCATCACGTAGTGCAGACCGTCCACCGCCATCAGCGCGCCGGCCAGGCAGCCCAGCAGGGTGGAACGGAACAGGCGGCGGCCTATGCGGCACAGCATCAGCACCGACAGCGTGCCCAGGACCGCCGTCATGAAGCGCCAGCCGAACGGGTTGAGGCCGAACATCCACTCGCCGAGGGCAATCACCCACTTGCCCGTCGGCGGGTGCGCGATGAAGGACCCGGTGTCGGAGAGCGGGATCACCTGGGGGTCGGCCAGGATCTGCGGGTCGGCGATCTTGCGGTCCGGCCAGGTGCCCTCGTAGCCGAGCCGCAGCAAGGCCCAGGCGTCCTTGGCGTAGTACGTCTCGTCGAAGACGAAGTCGTACGGGCGGCCCAGACGCCAAAAGCGCGGCAGCCCGGCAAGGAACGCCACCAGCAGCGGCCCGCCCCATCCTGACCAGCGCGCCAGCCGGCCCGCTGCTGCCGGGGACAGCCCGAGCGTGCGCCACAGCCGTGACCCGGGCTCGGGAAACGGCACCGCCAGGCGGTCGCGCACGGACGTACACGGCCGCTCGACGTACCCGAAGCGGCGCAGCCGCCGCTCCCAGGAGGTCGGCCGGCAATCCGCCGCCTTTTGCGGCACGTCGACAGACGCGGGCGCGTTCTCACGGAGCACGTGGTCAGCTTTCAGCTCGTCGAGCGCGGGACAAGCGGGGATCAGATGCCCGGCGATCGGCGGTCGTCACACCGGCTCAGACAGCCCCCCATCGGGACCGTGTACATCTGGCCGAGGCGCTACCGGGTGGTTGAGGTCCGTGTCGGCATCGGGGCCGTCTCGGGGGGTGAGGGGCGGTACGGCATCGGCGCCGGCCTGGTAGTTGATGTGCAGGTCGGCATCGGCACCTCCTTGGCAGTGGAGGCGGAGCGGGCCGTCGACGGCATCGGCGCTGGCCCGGTGGCTGACGTGCAGGTCGACGTCGGCACCTCCTTGGCAGTGGAAG
The DNA here is from genome assembly GCF_014647675.1 of Streptomyces flaveus. Lineage (GTDB taxonomy): Bacteria > Actinomycetota > Actinomycetes > Streptomycetales > Streptomycetaceae > Streptomyces > Streptomyces flaveus. The sequence continues at coordinate 261,126 of NZ_BMPQ01000005.1, forward strand.
CAGGACGGGCCGTCGACGGCATCGAGGCCGACTCGGCAGAGGTGACGGGGCGAGGCTGAGGGCCGGCAGGCCCGCCCTGAGCGAAGGAGCTCGGCAGGACCACCAGCCCGACGCCAAGTCCGGCAATGGTCAGCGCGGATCCGGTGGCCATCCAGGCCATTCGGGCCCGCCGTCGGGCGCGAACGCCGGCCTGCAGCCGGTATCGATGCCGCTCCTCATAGGGCGCGTCCTCTTGGCTGTCACGCATCATCCGTGCCAGCTCCTGCTCGAAGTGATCCATGGCTCCCTTCTTCACTCCACCGGCTCGACTGCCTCAGCCAGAAGCTGCCGTAACCGGGCGACGCCGCGTGCCGTGAGTGAACGGGCGGTACCCACCGGGCACCCCAGCACCTCGGCGACGTCCCGCTCGGGCAGGTCCTGGTAGTAGCGCAGCACCACCGCGGCCCGCTGCCGCGCCGACAGCAACGCCAGCACGGCCTCCAACCGGGTCCGTTCATCCACGGCGGCGGTCTCATCCCCCACCCCGGGCGGGTCGGGCAGCTGGTCCACGGGGTGCTCGCCCCACCAGCGACGCCGTGCCGAGCGAGCCGCGGCACGGGCCAGAACCCTGCGCACGTATGCCTCGGGCGCCTGCTCGGCCACCTTCGGCCAGGCAAACCACAGCTTGACCAGCGCCTCCTGCAGCAGATCCTCGGCCCGGTGCCGGTCTCCGCCGGTGAGCAGCCGCGCTAGGTGAAGCAACGCCGACCACCGAGCCGCCACGAACCGGTCGAACTCGTCGGCCCGCAACTGCCCCATCAGCGTTGCCCCTTACCCCCGCACGCCCCTACACCTTCAATAAAGGCACTGGCCCCTGCCCCGCTATGCACCCCTGACATGTGGTGTGGCTCACACACGCCCACCCTGACGGTGCCCACGACGCCACTTGCCCGCCTACCCTCCCCCTGCGCGGCCGTCGGAGCCTGACTGGCACCGGCTCAAACGCCGGTTTGCCCCGCCTCGCCACGCCTTGACTTCCCGCCTGTTTTGATCCAGAAGCGAGGCCGGTGCCGGCCAGACATCGCCGCGTACGAGAGGTTCCGCCTCGCCATGAGCTAGGGGGTGTCTCGCGGGAGGGCAATGGTGGCGACGGCGCCGCGGTGAGCCCGGCCGACCGGACACATCAATCTCATCACCGTCACGCCGCGTACGTTCCCGGGGCCCTGGGTCTCAACGAGCCATGACATCCCGAGGCTGCCTTCACTGGCCGGTTCAACCGGTATCGAGCCGCCGCCGACCAAACGATTGTATCGAGTAGTTGACACAAGATTCCGTCCACGACATCTTGTACTCGCCACTTGATACAAGCTCGGTTTGCGGCAAAGCAGCGTCCACTGCCGCTGGGCGCCATCCGCGCCGCCATCACCACTCACTGGGGTCCCCATATGCTCGACACGGCCCGACCCGAACCCCGCCCCCGCGCCGACCGCTACGCCCGCTGGGCCGGTCTGGCCGTGGGCGTCGTGACCGCACCGCTGTGGGCCACCATGGACATCAGCGCTTTCGGCAACGAGAACGGTTTCAACGTGCCCTGGGCGGGCGGCGTCATGGCTTTCGGTCTGTGTGCGGTGGGCGGCGTTCTGCTCGGCGACGCCCTCACCCCCCGCCCCCGGGAAGCGGTACGCATCGCCGGTCTCGCCCCACGCCGGGTCCGAGACCACGTGCCGCCCCGGATGACCCCCTTGCTTCTCCTCCAGGCGGTATTTCTCGTCGGGTTGGTGGGGATCGGGGCCGCGGCCTCATCCGGCACCGTAGACCGGGCGGTCCGGGCCGCCCTCGCTAAATGCGACGGTGTGACCGGACCACCCGTCGGCCTCTGGCCCGGCATGTTCTACGGCAGCCAGATCCTCGCCTCTTTCGCCATCGGCACCGTCGCCTGCGCTTGGGCCTTGCACCGTATCGCCCAGCGCCCCGGCGACGACCAGCAGCGCCGCGACCGCTCGTTGGCGATTACCGCAGCCTGGGGAGTGCTGGTCTCGACCCAACTGGTGGTCGTCCTCTTGCTGATCTCCAACTTTCTGACGCGCGGGAACTGCGGCGCCGGCATGCTGGGCACCGTCACCGCCTTGGTGATCTACCCCCTGGGCCTGCTGGCCCTGTTCACCCTGGCCTGGTCCCTGTTCACCGTGGTCATGCCCCGGGCGACCCGACGATGACCGGCCCCGTCGTCCGCGTCGACACCACCAGCCCGGTACCGCCGTACGAGCAGATCCGCGCCCAGCTCGCCCCCCTGATCCTCACCGGCCAACTCACCGAGGGCGAACGCCTGCCGACCGTGCGTCAACTCGCCGCCGATCTCGGCCTGGCACCGGGCACCGTGGCCCGCGCCTACCGCGAGCTGGAAGCCGCCGAGCTGATCCACACCCGCCGCGGCGCGGGCACCCGGGTCGCGGCTCTGCCGTCCGAACCCAAGCACCTGGACCCGGACCGACTCGCCACGCTGGCCCGGGACTTCACGACAGCCGCCCGAGCTCTGGGCGCCGACACCGAAGCCATCCTGGCCGCCGTCCACAGAGCTCTGGACGAGGGCGTGTCCAGCCCATCGGGTACGCCGCGTTCGGTTGATCAACAACTGTGAGAGTGAAGCGTATGAAGTCTCGTACCGCCCTTCCAGCCATAGCTGTCTGCGCCGTCTGCGTTGCACTCGCCCCGCTCACCGGATGCGGCGGTGGCGGAACGGGCCATTCAAGGTGGGCCTTCAGCCCGTGGTGCGCGGCGACTTCGACGGGGACGGGCACCACGACCTCGCGGGCCTCGCGAAGAATGGGTCGTCCCTGGCAGTACCGAGCCGGTCACGCACCGGCTGCCCGAGGGCGCAGGTCCCGCTACGACGTCGGCAAGACCGTCAAACGCCCCGAAACCCTTAAGGCCATCGGCAAGCCTGGAAGATCTTGGTAGATAATGAACAAGATCAGATCCTGTTTCTGATCCTCATCTCCACAGGCCAAGACCCGTTTCCGGGGGTTCGCTACGCGGGGTCGCCGTTCGCGGAACCGTCACGGTTACCGTTCGGCGAACGGCTGGGCTCCGCCCACCCTTCGGTGCATGTCCTGAGTCGCCTTCGTTGCCGTTCTTCCTCCGCGATGCGGTCGGCGAGTACGGCGTTGTCGATGTACGGGACGATCGCGGCGAGGACCAGGCGCTGAAGCTCGGTCGGGTCGAGCGCCTCGACCTCCCACTGCACCCGGCGAGCCAGAGGATCATGGGCGGCGGCCGCTGTTCATTGACCGATAGGGGATTGCGGCTCACGTTCGAAGCGAGCCCACCAGGGCGTTTTCACTGGACCAGTGTGGGGCGCTTTGCTGCGCCGGTACCTGACAATGAGCAGCAATGAGCCGGCGGCGGCCATGATTCCGGCGGAGACGGCCCAGCGGCTCATGTCTTGGCTTTCGGGCAGGGCGCAGGAGAAGCCGCCGTTCTCCCCTTCCTGGGCGGGGGCCGTGTCGACGGCCACGCAGTCGTCCTCGCTGGCCGTGAAGCTCCCGCCGAAGTACGTCCCCTTCACGTCGAGGTCGGTCCCGTCGTAGCCTTTTTCGGGCGCGCCCAGGGCGGCGGGGCCGAACGAGGTGACGTTCGTGGTCGAGAGGCCCTTCGCGGTGCCGTTCAGGATCCAGATGGCACCCGACTTCTGCACCGTGCCGTTCTCGCCGGGGGCACCTACGGCCAGGTCGGGGTGGCCGTCGTGGTTCAGGTCCCCTGTCCGCAGCGCCGCACCGAAGCTGTCGCCCTGCTCGCCCCTGCCCGGGACGCCGGGAGTGTCCTGGGTGATGACCTGGGCGCCGGTGCGGGTGAGGCCGTTCTTGCCGCCCAGGAGCAGGACGACCGCGCCCGTGTCGGAGACCTGGCCGGCGTCCTCGCCGGGGAGGCCGACCGCGAGGTCCGCGTAGCCGTCGCCGTTGACGTCGGCCGCCGCGAGGACATCGCCGAACCCGTCGCCCCCGCTCTGCTCGTCGGTGCCGGTCAGGTCCAGCGTTTTGAGAGTGATCCGTTGTGCGCGGGAGCCGGGGCCGTCGTCCGAGCCGCGGAAGACGCGGAGTTCGCCCGGCCGGTACGCGCTGTCCTCCGAGACCATGCCGACGTCGCGGACGACGAGATCGCTGTACCCGTCCCCGTCGAAGTCGGCGATCACCCCGTTCGAGTTGTACGAGTTGATGTCGTCGCTGGTGTGTTGTTCCAGGCCGTCTTCGTCGCCCTTGAAGAAGCGGCCGTGCTCCTGCATCTCCTCGAAACCCTGGCTGGTGACGAGGTCGTCCCGGCCGTCGCCGGTCAGGTCCCCCACGAGGATCCCGCGCGGGCCGATGTCGTCGCCCCAGCTGTCTGTGCCGAAAGAGTCCTTCCGGCGCGCCTTCCCGTCGCGGGAGAGCGGGCCGTACAGGACGGTCGGCCCGTCGCCGTCTCGCCGGTCGCCCCCGTAGTAGCTGTCGAGCAGCAGGTCGGCCTGGCCGTCCCCGTCGAAGTCGCCGCCGTGCAGACCCCAGCCGCCCGGCAGCGTCGTGCCGCCGGACAGGCCCGCGGACGATCCCCACAGCACGACCGTCCCGTGATGGTCGTCGGTGCTCACCGTCACCGCCAGGTCGGTGAAGCCGTCGCCGTCGAAGTCGCGCGCGACCGGGCTTTCTCCGAACCCGGTTCCGCGGGCCGCGAGCCGGCCGAGGGCCCCCTTGGTGGCCCGGCTGACCACCTGGGTGTGCTCGGTGTCGAGCCCGGACCGCGAGCCGTACACCACGGAGACGGCGCCCGCCAGTTGGACGCCGTCCACCGTGCTGAGCGTGCCGGGAGCCGCGAGGTCGGCGTAGCCGTCACCGTTGAAGTCGGGGACCTCCTGCTTCGCCTTGCCCGGCGGCGAGTCACAGGCCAGGGGAACGGCCACGAGCGCGGCCAGGGCCACAACGGCGAGTACTCGGCGTGAATTTCCGGGAAACATAGTCATATCCTCGTTGGTGGCCGCGCCACCGGGACGGCATCCGTAAGGTCTTCACCGGATGAGCAGGTCTCGAAGGGCCTTGGTGACATCGACGGGTGCTTTCTCGGCCGTGAAGTAGCCGCAGTTCGGGTCCATGACCATGCTCCGGGCTTGATGTCCGACGTGGGTCACGGATCAGGTTCAAAACGGGTGAGCCATCAGGCCGTTTTCGCTGGACCGGAAGGGGAGATTTTCCTGCGCCGGTACCTGACAACGAGCAGCACTGAGCCGACGATGGCCAGGATTCCGGCGGCGACAGCCCAGCCGCTGACGCCATCGTTCTCCGCTATCTGGACGGGGACCGTGTTGCCCCGCTCGGGGTCCTTGAGACGGGGGGCGTCCGGCGCGTACCCGGTGTTCATGGAAGAGACGGCCACGCGGCCGGAACGGCTGTCCTCGCTTGTGATACGCAACGTGAACTCGTAGAAGCAGTCTTGGCCGACTGAAGCCCACTCGGCGCAGAAGTAGCTGCGGCCGTGGTCGTTCGTCCCGCAGGGCTGGTCGATCCCCTGCTCGTCGGCTTCGGGGTTGTAAGGCCATCGAGTCACCTTGGTGCCCGGCGGGGCGATGAACACGGTCCGGATCACCGTCTCGGCGGGGCCGTTGTTGCGGTAGCCGATGTGGATGCGGTGGCTGCGACATCGCCGCGCAGCGATGCGCCGAGCGCCTCGATATCGGCTGTACTGCGTACCGTCACGTCCGTGTCTGCCGACCCGGAGGGAGTGGCTTTACGAGGGTCGTTGTCCGCTGCCGTGGCCTGTCGCACACCCGTGAGGGCGGCCACAAAGACCAGGACGGCGGCCAGCACACATCGGACAACGACGGCTGGCAGCTGACGCTCCCGTATGCCGGTCATCACCGCAGTTTGACCCATTGGCGCCGCCGTGAACGCGCAGCAGCGCGCGTGTAACCACACGAACTGGACCATCTCTGGTCGACGGGCGGCGGGTCAACTCCTGTCTGACACCGGCGGTGCGGCTGGAACGATCGACCCCACCGCGCTGAACTGCGGCCCGGCATCCTGAACCTGCCGCTGCCGGGATCCGCAGCGCTCCTTCTTGCGGATCCCGGCAGATCGTGGGACTGGAGGCCGTTGACGGAGAGATCTCCACTCCGGTGCAGCGCTGCCAACCCCCGGACCAGGCAGCGCCACCTCTACAGGCCGTCGCCTTGGAGCGCCCCCCATCGAGCCTCTGAGTGCAACGCACAGGACCGAGAGGAGCAGGTCCTGCCCCATGTTTGTCTCCCTTGTCGGCTGTCCCTGTGCGTGTTCTGGCAAGCCAGCCGGACAGGATCCTCTCGCCACGGGGTACTTGCTGAGGACTTGGTGGCATCCCACCCGGCACTCATCCCTGTGTGGCTGAGCCTGGCCGTTCCTGAGGCACCCCTGGCTACTTCCCCCGTTCATACAGACAGGGACGGCCGTCAAAATCGTCGCCATCAGCTCCCGTCTTCCTTACACAGCCCTGTCTCTGTCATCCGCCACCAGCTGCGTACCGAGGGCCGCCTCTGCCCCCGAGACCTACCCCCTGCCCAGGGATCGCTGAGACACCAGGGCCAGAAGGACAGGCCCTACGGAAGAACGGCGTGCCCCAGGCCACCGTGTTTATGCCGAGCTGACCAGCTCCGTCGCCACCCTGAACGCTCTGTCCCCTTGCCGGTCAACCCATGTGTGCTGCAAGGCTCGGGCAGGCCTCCACGCCGCACACAGGCCCTGCTCTGGCGAACCGCCCCTACCTGTCCCAGGTGTCGGCCCACATCCCCCGGGCCTTCGGACCGGCTATCCACCGCCAAGACAAGTGCAGGGGGACTTCTCCCGAGCTCGCCCTACTGCCTGTCGGAGCAGTTACCCGCGCCATGGTGCTCAGGACACATTGCCCGCGACAGGGGTTATCTCTCCATGCCCCACGAAACGAAACAGGGGTTTCCGGCCCAGGGAACAGAGAACTACAAACGAAGACAGCCTCTCCCTTCCGGAAATTACCTCTGCACCACAGGGGCTGAAATGCCAGTCGAATAAAGCAGTCCTGCCTTTCTAGCGAGACAGCGAAACGTTCCTCCCCCTCAGACAGGCCCTGGATACCAAATCGGGAATTTTCGACACTGTTCGTACAGGTAACCCGACAGGTAATTGACCTTGTCGCTACTTCGAGTGAAGCACCCCTTGCGAGCGGGGTAACTTATGCACTCTCATAGGTAGGGTTCTGCAATGATCGAAACCCTTCCATGGGAAGAAGTAGCCGGTAATCCCGACAAGTACATCCAGCTCCTGGAGGAGAAGGAGGTCGAACTTCAGCGCGAGTCGTTCAAGGTCCGCCAGGAGCTTCGCCTCGTACGTCAGGTAAAGAAGCAGATGCAGATCGCGGACGAGTGGCGGTCATCAGGCATCCCTGAGCAGCGACAGCCCGAGACAGAATCCGAAAACGCCGAGACGACGACAGCAGCCGGCGGCCTCCAGACCGTGCCCCGCAAGACCCGCATCTTGCGACTCATGGCCCAAGACCCTCTGCGGCAGTGGAAAGCACTGGAAGTAGCTAACGCCCTCAACGAAGCAGACAAGATCAAGAGCGTTCGAGTAGCAGCGGATGAACTGGCAAAAGCCGGATCTCTGATCAAGCTGCCGAATGCCTTCTACCAGTACGCATCACCTCAGCAGCCTTAAACAAAAGAAGGCCGCCACCAAGGAGTCCAGTCCAAGGTGACGGCCAACGGCGACGAACCCACCTAGAACCTTCCACAGTGCCGGATCAGTTCGTCACGTTGCATTTTACGAGCGGCCGAGGGCCGCCGGTAGCGCACGACGAAATATGGTCCTGCCCTTCGCCCGAAGGGATGACCGCCCTCATGTTCGGCTTCGAACAGCCATTCCGTGCCCCACGTCCGCATACCGGCGGCTCCGTACAGCGGCCCGTTTCATACATTCCGGCCGGGCCAGAGATCGCAGTCCAGCGCCTTTTCCAGGTTGGCAATGGTCAGCAGGTCGGGCCACGCCTCACCGGCCAGCGCCTTCGCGATCGTGTAGCGGGCGACGCCACTCTCGCGCGACAGCTGAGCGACGGACCAGCCCCGCTGGGCGAGCGCAGCCTTGAGCCGAGCGGCCATGGCCTGGGCGACCCGCGCCCCGTGGTGCTCCTCCATGACGGCCTCAGGCCACGCACCGCCGGCGCAGTACGCGCGCGGCGGCAGTCGGCGGGCATCTCCTTGGGGCATGAAGTGAAGTCTGACCCATCCGGTCCTCCCCGGTCGCGCGCGGCTGCTGCCACGGATAGATGTTATTCGAATAGCACCCCACCTGCCGGGGTGTTGGTGTGGCGGCATGTGATGAGTCAGCGCATTGATTCCTATCGACCGTCCGGCTCCCCCGCGGGGTGGAGCCGCGTCGGCGACGAGGTGCGCCGCGTGATCCGGCTCGCCGACCCGCTCCTGCCCCACAAAGCGCGTGAACTGCTCACCGCGCTCGCCCAGTTGGCGCTCTTCTGCGACGGCGAGGGCCTGCCCGGGAAAGCCGAGGTGTGGCTCTCCCGAGAGGCGATCGAGCGGTTCATCGCTGTCGGCTGCCCCCACGTGCGCGACAGCACCCGGGGCAACTACCGATCCAGGCTCCTACGACTGCACGAGATCGTGCTGGGTGGCGTATGCCGGACCGGGAAACCCGCCAAGCTGTCGGCCTCCGTTCCCAACAGCCCCTACAGCCGGACTGAACTCGCGGATCTGTGGGGCTGGGCCAGCGGGCAGCCCACCGAGGAGCTTCGCTGGGGCTGCAAGACGCTCATGGCGCTCGGTCTCGGCGTCGGCCTCGATTCACCGGAGGTCATCCCGCTGCGCGTCCACGACGTCCGCCGAACCTCCAGCGGTGGCGGTCCAGTCGTCGTGGCCACTCGCGGAACCCGGAAGAGAGAGATCCTGTGCCGCCGTCCTTGGGAAGGCGTCCTGGCCTCGGCTGCGGACCGTCTTGACACCACGGGCACCGCCCAGTACCTGTTCCGCCCGAACTGCTTCAGCCGCGGCACCAACACCGTCACGAACTTCCTGGACCGCACCAAGTCCAGCCCGGAGGTCCCCCGCCTGGTCATGGGCCGCCTCAGGTCCAACTGGCTGGTCGAACTCTTCGAGGAACGGCTCCCCATCACCGTCATCGTGGCGGCCGCCGGCGTCGACACCCTCCACGGCCTCTCGCGCATCCTGCCGTTCCTGACCGCGGTCCCCGCCGACGAAGCGGCCCGCTTGCTGCGAGGCGGCCAATGACGACCTTCCACGGGCTGCCCAGCGACCGCCACGAGCGCCTGATGGCGATGCGCGCGGAGCGCAGGTACATCGACGACACCGACGTCGAAGCGGCCATTGACGAGGTCGACAAGAGCGAACTCGTCCCGCTGCTCGAGGAGTTCGTCCATCTCCCGCGTGGCCGACACCGCACACTGCACTTGAGAAGTCTCCTGATCGGCCTCCACCTGTGCACCCAGGACACCGGCGGCAAGATCGTGCTGGAGCGCGTCACCGACATCCTGTACTTCCGCATCAGCCCGCGACTGCGCTCGCTGCTCGGCATTCCCGAGTACGAAGACCACGACCGGGGCTTCGAGGCGGCCTACGCCGTCGTCCGGCGTCTCTTCCACGCGATGAAGGACGCGATGAACCCGTCCCCGCTGCCGCCCAACGGGCACCTCTCCCGTGAGGAAGCCCACGACCTGACCGCAGCGGCGGACATCGACGACCTGGCCGAGCGCGAGCGGCGTCTGGCCCTGTTCACCGAGTTCGTGCTGGACGCCTCCGTGCGGCCCCTCCACAACCTGCTGACCGAACTGGCAGAGGTCTCACTGGGCGTGGACGCCACCCCCGTCCGCACGTTCTCCCGCGGCCGCCGCACGAACGGCCCGGAGCTCGCCACCGACCCCGACGCCGGCTGGTACGTACGCGAAGGCGACCACAAGGACCCCGACGCGCCGGTCTCCGACTCCATGCTCCCGCCTCCACCGCCCGCCAAGAAGGCCAAAGGCAAGAGCTCCAAGGGCCAGACTTCCAAGCGCAAGAAGAAGACCTCGCTCAAGAAGAAGTACCTCTTCGGCTACGAAGCCCACCTCATCGTGACCCGAGACGCAGAACACGACACCGTACTGCTCGACGACGGCACCCCCAACCCCGAAGTCCTCCCGGCCCTCGTCCTCGGCGTCGCCCTCGACAAGCCCGGTCACCGCCCGGCGTACAACGGCTTGAAGGTCCTCAACCGTCTCCGGGAGCGTGGATACAAACCCGGCTATCTGGCCGGCGACCGCGCCTACAACAACTCCGAGCCCCAGGAGTGGCAGCTCCCCGTCCGAGCCATGGGCTACAAGCCCGTCTACGACTACCGGGAGGACCAGCTCGGCAAGCAGGCCGGAACGCAGGGCGCGATCCTCGTCGAGGGCCGCTGGTACTGCCCGTCTATGCCAGAGCCTCTCATCAACGCCACCATCGACCTGCACGCCGAGCGCATCGACCGGGAGACGTGGGTCCGGCTGATCGCCGCTCGTCGCGGCTACCGCATCATGCCGAAAGAGAACGCCGACGCCTACGGCTACGGCTACCAGCGGATGATGTGTCCCGCCGAGGCGGGCAAGGCCCAGTGCCTCATCAAACCGGACACCTTGGGGCGCGGCATCCACCTGCCTCTCATCGACCCGGAACCCAGCCCCGCCGGTCCGCTCAAGGTCTGCCGCCAGCGCACGATCACCGTCAACCCCGAAGCCGGCGCCAAGCAGTGGCAAGCCCTGGACTACGGCAGCCCGGAATGGCAGAGGATCTACTTCCGGCTCCGCAACAGCGTCGAGGGCTACAACGGCTACGCCAAGAACCCTCTCGCCGAGGGCATCGAATCCGCGGGCTCCCGCCGTATCCGCGGCATCGCGGCCCAAACGATCCTGCTCGCCTTCCAGCTCGCCCACGCCAACCGCCGCAAGATCAAGAAGTGGCTGGACACGCTGTCGCTCGGCGGCGAGCGCCCCCGCCGACGCACCCACCACCGTCGCCAGACAAAAGAACCGAGGAGCTGGACCCCGACCGGCCACCTGGCGCCAGCGGCATAGATCAATCCGCTCCCGGCCGCTGCAGCACAACAAAGACAGGCCCCACCCGTGAGATAGCTCACGCGTCGGGGCCTGTTGGGTGCCCTGACCAGGCTGCGTGATGCCCCACAACGATCATGAAAACGAGAAACGGGCCCCTGCGATGACTTCCGTCACCTGCAGAGACCCGTTCCGTCGGTTTCTCTCTGTGCGCGAGGGGGGAGTTGAACCCCCACGCCCTTGCGGGCACTGGAACCTGAATCCAGCGCGTCTGCCTATTCCGCCACCCGCGCATTGGGTGTGTCGTCCGTCTCTCACCCGAGGGTGCGAGCGCCTGGCGACATGCAGAAGATTAGCACGCTGCCAAGGGTGGATTCACATCCCTTTCCGGGGGCAGCAACGAGGCAGGGGCGAGGCGGCAGACCCCGGCATCACCTGCGCAGCCGCCCCTCACAGTGCCTTGTGTCCCATCACACCCACCCCGTTCGTATCGGCCAGAACCTGTTCACGTATCAACCTCGTACCGGTCCCGGCCATCTCCCCAGGAGGGGGGCAGGGTCCACAGTCGGGTGCGGGACACTGTGGTGAAGCCACCTCTACGATCCTTCCCATGGGAGTGCCCAGGGGGAGTTCGAAGAGGAGCTCCGAAGGGAACTTCGGGAGGGGACTTCAGTGGGCGTCGACACCCGTCGACCGTGCCGACAGAGGGAACCACCCGATTTCCCGGCGCGTGGATACGATCAGTAAGCAGTACCAGGACAGCGACGAAGGAGGAGGTGCCCCATGGGAGTCCTGAAGAAATTCGAGCAGCGCCTCGAAGGTCTGGTCAACGGCACCTTCGCCAAGGTGTTCAAGTCCGAGGTCCAGCCCGTCGAGATCGCCGGAGCGCTCCAGCGCGAGTGCGACAACAACGCGACGATCTGGAACCGCGAGCGGACCGTCGTCCCCAACGACTTCATCGTGGAGCTGAGTACGCCGGACTTCGAGCGTCTCAGCCCCTACTCCGGCCAGCTCGGCGACGAGCTCGCCGGCATGGTGCGCGACTACGCGAAGCAGCAGCGCTACACCTTCATGGGCTCCATCAAGGTCCATCTGGAGAAGGCGGACGACCTCGACACCGGCCTGTATCGGGTACGCAGCCGTACGCTCGCCTCCTCCGCCAGCCAGCAGGCTCCGGAGCGCGCTCCCGCAGGAGGCCCGGCCGGCCGCCCCGGGGGCTACGGCTACCCGCCGCCGGCGGCCCAGCCGACGGGCGCTCCCCCCATGCCGTCCGCGCCGCCGCCCGGCGGCCGCGGCGGCCCCGCGTCGCCGATGGCCCAGGGCCGTGGTGCCGCGGCTCCCGGCCCGCTGCCCGGTGCGCGCGTACGGCACTGGATCGAGATCAACGGCACCCGCCATCAGATCTCCCGCCCGACGCTGGTGCTGGGCCGCAGCACCGACGCCGACGTGCGGATCGACGACCCCGGCGTCTCGCGCCGGCACTGTGAGATCCGGACCGGAACGCCCTCGACGATCCAGGATCTCGGGTCCACCAACGGCATCGTGGTGGACGGGCAGCACACCACCCGCGCTACGCTCCGCGACGGCTCGCGGATCGTCGTGGGCAACACCACCATCATTTACCGGCAAGCCGAAGGGTGAAGCGGGGGCAATGTCAGAGCTGACCCTCACGGTCATGCGGTTGGGTTTCCTGGCCGTACTGTGGCTGTTCGTGATCGTGGCCGTGCAGGTCATCCGCAGCGATCTGTTCGGAACGCGTGTCACACAGCGCGGCTCGCGCCGGGAAAGCGGACGGCCGCAGCAGGCCGCCCGGCAACAGGCCGCGCCCCCGCAGCAGCGCCAGCAGGCGAGCGGCGGCGGCCGTCAACGCCGTGGCGCGCCCACCAAGCTCGTCGTCTCCGAGGGCATCCTCACGGGTACGACGGTCGCGCTGCAGGGCCAGACCATCACGCTGGGGCGTGCGCACGACTCCACGATCGTCCTGGACGACGACTACGCCTCCAGCAGGCATGCCAGGATCTACCCGGACCGTGACGGCCAGTGGATCGTGGAGGACCTCGGGTCCACCAACGGCACGTATCTCGACCGGACCCGGCTGACGACCCCCACGCCGATTCCGCTGGGCGCGTCGATCCGCATCGGCAAGACCGTCATCGAGCTGCGGAAGTAGTACGACAATGAGCGAGCGGAGCGAGCACGCAGCGGCGGTCCCCTGGGGGGACCCCGGCGCGCTCCCGACCGGAGGGTGGGCACCGTGCGGATGTACCCGGAGCCGACGGGCGAGGTGCGCATGAGTCTGTCACTGCGCTTCGCCGCCGGATCGCACAAAGGCATGATCCGCGAGGGCAACGAGGACTCCGGTTATGCCGGTCCGCGCCTGCTCGCGATCGCCGACGGGATGGGCGGCCAGGCCGCCGGTGAGGTCGCCAGCTCCGAGGTGATCTCCACCATCGTCGCGCTCGACGACGACGTACCGGGTTCCGACATCCTGACCTCGCTCGGCACAGCCGTGCAGCGCGCCAACGACCAGCTTCGGCTGATGGTCGAGGAGGACCCCCAGCTCGAGGGCATGGGGACGACCCTCACGGCACTGCTGTGGACCGGGCAGCGGCTCGGCCTCGTGCACGTCGGCGACTCCCGCGCGTACCTGCTGCGGGACGGCGTACTGACGCAGATCACCCAGGACCACACCTGGGTACAGCGGCTCGTCGACGAGGGACGCATCACCGAGGACGAGGCCACCACGCACCCGCAGCGCTCGCTGCTGATGCGTGCGCTGGGCAGCGGCGACCACGTCGAGCCGGATCTGTCGATCCGTGAAGTCCGCGCCGGCGACCGGTACTTGATCTGCTCCGACGGTCTGTCGGGAGTGGTCAGCCATCAGACGATGGAGGACACCCTCGCCAGCTACCAGGGACCGCAGGAGACCGTGCAGCAGCTGATCGAGCTCGCGCTGCGAGGCGGCGGCCCGGACAACATCACGGTGATCGTGGCCGACGTACTCGACATCGACGGCGGGGACACCCTCGCGGGGCAGATGTCCGACATCCCGGTCGTCGTGGGCGCGGTCGCCGAGAACCAGCAACAGCAGTTGCACGACGACGGCACGATGCAGACGCCCGCGGGCCGCGCCTCCAGCCTCGGCCGCCCCGCGCCCTCAGGGGGCGGCGGCGAGTTCGGCCCGCCCGGCAGCGGCGACACCACCGGTTACGTCCCCACGGGCGGCTTCGGTGATTACACCGACGAGGATTTCGTCAAACCCCGCCGCGGACGCAAGTGGCTGAAAAGATCCTTCTACGGCGTGCTCGCGCTCGCCGTCATCGGCGGCGGGCTGTACGGCGGATACCGCTGGACACAGACTCAGTACTACGTCGGCACCAAGGGCGAGCACGTCGCGCTGTACCGCGGTATCAGCCAGGACCTGGCCTGGGTTTCGCTGTCGAAGGTGGAGAAGGACCACCCCGAGATCGAACTCAAGTACCTGCCGCCGTATCAGCAGAAGCAGGTCGAGGCCACGATCGCCGAGGGCGGCCTCACCGCCGCCAGGTCGAAAATCGAGGATCTGGCGACGCAGGCGTCGGCTTGCAAGAAAGACGCCGAACGCAGGCAGGCCGAGAGCCGTAATAACTCTCAGACGGGTGAAGGCGAAGCAGGCGGCACCACGGGAACCACAAGGACCTCCGTGGCGTCGAAGGCGACACCGACGCCGAACCCGTCGAAGTCACCGTCCGCCGACCCGTCCCCCACCGCACCCACTCCCACACCCGGTCCCAGCCTCTCGGAGGAAGAGCAGAAGCTGGTCTCGCTGTGCGGTAAGCAGTAAGCAACGCACGCTGTGAGAGGCCCCGTTACACGATGAGCAGTACAACGAACCCATCGACGCACCATACGTCCACGATCGGCGCCATCGGCGCGCCCAGCCGGCGCAACACCGAGCTGGCGCTGCTGGTGTTCGCCGTCGTCATCCCGGTGTTCGCCTACGCCAACGTGGGCCTGGCCATCAACGACCAGGTCCCCTCCGGCCTGCTCGGCTACGGCCTGGGCCTCGGCCTGCTCGCCGCCGTCGGCCATCTCGTCGTACGGAAGTTCGCGCCGTATGCGGACCCGTTGATGCTGCCGCTGGCCACGCTACTCAACGGGCTCGGGCTAGTGCTCATCTGGCGCCTGGACCAGTCGCCCAGACTCCAGCAGCGTGCTGAATCCCTGTTCGGATCTTTCAGTCCGGATGCCCCCAAGCAGCTGCTCTACTCGGCGCTCGGCATCGCGCTGTTCGTGGTGGTCCTCATGCTGCTCAAGGACCACCGCATCCTGCAGCGCTACACGTACATCTCCATGGCCGCCGCCATCGTCCTGCTGCTCCTGCCCCTCGTTCCCGGCCTCGGCGCCAACGTCAACGGCGCCAAGATCTGGATCAGCATC
Source organism: Streptomyces flaveus (assembly GCF_014647675.1). Taxonomy (GTDB): domain Bacteria; phylum Actinomycetota; class Actinomycetes; order Streptomycetales; family Streptomycetaceae; genus Streptomyces; species Streptomyces flaveus. The sequence continues at coordinate 276,588 of NZ_BMPQ01000005.1, forward strand.
GGCGGCTTCTCCATCCAACCGGGCGAGTTCGCGAAGATCATCATCGCGGTCTTCTTCTCCGGGTACCTCATGGTGAAGAGAGACGCCCTGGCTCTCGCGAGCCGCCGCTTCATGGGCCTGTACCTGCCACGAGGCCGCGACCTCGGCCCGATCCTCACCCTCTGGGCTGTGAGCCTGCTCATCCTCGTCTTCGAGAACGACCTCGGCACATCGCTGCTGTTCTTCGGCATGTTCGTGATCATGCTGTACGTCGCCACCGAGCGGACCAGCTGGATCGTCATCGGCCTGCTGATGTCCGCCGGCGGGGCGGTCGTCGTCTCCACCTTCGCCAGCCAGGTCAAGGTCCGTGTCACCGCCTGGCTGGATCCCTTCGGCTGCTACGAGACCTCCGGGGCCTGCGAGCAGATCGGCCAGTCGATCATGTCCTTCGGCTCCGGCGGCGTACTCGGCACCGGCCTCGGCCAGGGCAACTCCGACCTCATCGGCTTCGCCGCCAACTCCGACTTCATCTTCGCCACCGTCGGCGAGGAGCTGGGCCTGGCCGGAGTCATGGCGTTCCTACTGCTGTACGGCCTGATCATCGAGCGGGGCATCCGCACCGCGCTGGCCGCCCGCGACCCCTTCGGCAAGCTGTTCGCCACCGGACTCTCCGGCGCTTTCGCCCTGCAGATCTTCGTCGTCGCGGGCGGCGTCATGGGCCTGATCCCGCTCACCGGCATGACGATGCCGTTCCTCGCCTCCGGCGGCTCCTCCGTGATCGCCAACTGGGCCCTGGTCGGCATCCTGCTCCGCATCAGCGACACCGCACGCCGCCCGGCACCGGCCCCCGCCTCCAACCCCGACGCCGAAATGACCCAGGTGGTCCGCCCGTGAACAAGCCCCTGCGCCGCATCGCGATCTTCTGCGGGCTCCTCGTGATGGCCCTGCTCATCCGCGACAACTGGATCCAGTACGTCCAGGCGGACGCGCTGCAGAAGCACAAGAACAACCGCCGCGTCTCCATCGAGCGCTACGCCCAGCCGCGCGGCGACATCATCGTCGACGGCAAGCCGATCACCGGCTCCACCGAGACCTCGAGCAGCGACTTCAAGTGGAAGCGCACCTACAAGAACGGCGAAATGTGGGCCCCCGTCACGGGCTACGCCTCGCAGGCCTTCGGCGCGACCCAGCTGGAATCCATCGAGGACGGCATCCTCACCGGCAACGACGACCGGCTGTTCTTCCGCCGCACCCTCGACATGATCACCGGCAAGAAGCAGGAGGGCGGCAACGTCGTCACCACCCTCAACGGCGCCGCTCAGAAGGCGGCCTTCGACGGCCTCGGCGACAAGAAGGGCGCCGTCGCCGCCATCGACCCGTCCACCGGCGCGATCCTGGCGCTCGCCTCCACGCCGTCGTACGACCCGTCGACGTTCGCCGGGAACTCCACGGACACCGACACCAAGGCCTGGACCAAGCTCCAGAAGAAGCAGAACCCCGACGACCCGATGCTCAACCGGGCACTGCGCGAGACCTACCCGCCGGGCTCCACCTTCAAGGCCGTCACCGCGGCCGCAGCCCTGGAGCACGGCCTCGTCGAGGACCCCGACGCGAAGACGGACTCGCCGGACCCGTGGATCATGCCGGAAACCACCACCGAGCTGCCGAACGAGGGCAACATCCCGTGTAAGAACGCCACACTCCGCGACGCCCTCAGGTACTCCTGCAACACCGTCTTCGGCAAGATCGGCTCCGATCTCGGCAAGGACAAGATGCTGGAGACCGCCGAGAAGTTCGGCTTCAACAAGGAGCAGTTCGTACCGACCCGCTCCAGCGCCTCCGTCTTCCCGACCGTCCTGGACAAGTCGCAGACCGCGCTCAGCTCCATCGGCCAGTTCGACACCGCCACGACCCCCCTCCAGATGGCCATGGTGGCCTCGGCCATCGCCAACGACGGCACGCTCATGAAGCCGTACATGGTCGACCGGCTGACGGCCCCGAGCCTGGACGCCATCGACCAGCACGAACCGGAGAAGATGAGCGAGCCGCTCTCCGCGGACAACGCCCAGAAGCTCCAGTCGATGATGGAGACGGTCGTCGAGGACGGCACCGGCACCAAGGCGCAGATCCCGAACGTCAAGGTCGGCGGCAAGACCGGTACCGCCCAGCACGGCGTCGACAACGAGCTGGCGCCGTACGCCTGGTTCATCTCGTACGCGAAGGGCGAGGACGGCAGCTCGCCGGTCGCCGTCGCCGTCGTCGTCGAGGACAGCCAGGCCGAACGCGAGGACATCTCCGGCGGCGGTCTCGCCGCACCGATCGCGAAGGACGTGATGAAAGCAGTACTCGACAGCAAGTGACCCCGCTCACGTCCCCTTCACATCGGTGCACGTTGCGATACCGGTCCTGTATCGGGTGACGGTTGTGGCCAGGTCAGTCAAGGCGAGCCGGGTACGGTATGCCCGGACAGCACACCGCCGGACCACACAACTGGGTGCGGTCGGAACCGACGGAGAGGGCTGGTAGGTAGCTATGGAAGAGCCGCGTCGCCTCGGCGGCCGGTACGAGCTGGGCCAGGTGCTCGGCCGTGGTGGCATGGCGGAGGTACATCTCGCCCATGACACACGGCTCGGACGCACCGTGGCAGTGAAGACGCTGCGCGCGGACCTCGCGCGCGACCCGTCCTTCCAGGCCCGGTTCCGCCGGGAGGCCCAGTCGGCCGCCTCGCTCAACCATCCCGCGATCGTCGCCGTGTACGACACGGGTGAGGACTACATCGAGGGCATCTCCATCCCGTACATCGTGATGGAGTACGTCGACGGGTCCACGCTGCGAGAGCTGCTGCACTCCGGGCGCAAACTGCTGCCCGAGCGCGCCATGGAGATGACCATCGGCATCCTCCAGGCCCTCGAGTACTCACACCGCAACGGCATCGTCCACCGCGACATCAAACCCGCGAACGTCATGCTGACGCGCAACGGCCAGGTCAAGGTCATGGACTTCGGCATCGCCCGCGCCATGGGCGACTCCGGCATGACGATGACGCAGACCGCCGCGGTCATCGGCACCGCCCAGTACCTCTCCCCGGAGCAGGCCAAGGGCGAGCAGGTCGACGCCCGGTCCGACCTGTACTCCACCGGCTGCCTGCTCTACGAGCTGCTGACGGTCCGGCCGCCGTTCGTCGGAGACTCCCCGGTCTCCGTCGCGTACCAGCACGTACGCGAGGAGCCGCAGCCGCCGAGCAACTTCGACCCCGAGATCACGTCCGAGATGGACGCCATCGTCCTCAAGGCCCTGGTCAAGGACCCGGACTACCGCTACCAGTCCGCCGACGAGATGCGCGTCGACATCGAGGCCTGCCTCGACGGCCAGCCCGTAGCGGCCACCGCCGCCCTGGGCTCCGTCGGCTACGGCGGCTACCCGGACGACAGGCCGACCACGGCCCTGCGCCCCACCCCCGGCGGCCAGCAGACATCCATGCTCCCCCCGATGGGCCCGGACGGCGACGGCTTCGGCTACGACGGAGGCGACCGCCGCCGACCGAAGAAGAGCAACGCCTCTACGATCCTGCTGGTCGTCGCGGGTGTCCTGGTCCTGGTGGGCGCGGTCCTCATCGGGAAGTGGGTGTTCAGCTCGACGGGCGGCGCGGGCAACGAGTCGTTCCCGGCACCCAACTTCGTCAACCGGACCCTGCCGGACGCCAGGGACATGGCGAAGAACGTCGACCTGAAGGTGACGGAGACCGAGAAGGCCTGCGAGAACACTCCGAAGGGCAGTGTCTGCGCGCAGGACCCGGAGGCGAAGAAATCGGTCAACAAGGGCGACACGATCACGCTGACGGTGTCGACGGGGGCGCCGAAGGTGGCGGTGCCGAACGTCATCGGAGACAAGGAAGACGCCGCCACGACGAAGCTCGAGGACGAGCGCTACCAGTTCGACGTCGACACGAAGACCAAGGAGTCGGACGAGGAGCCCGGGACCGTCCTGGAGACGGACCCCGCATTCGGCGAGGAAGTGGAAAAGGGATCGAAGATCACCCTCACCATCGCCAAGGAAAGGGACCAGTCGATCGTCCCCGACGTCGCGGGCAGGACCTGTGACGAGGCCAAGGCACAGATGGTGGCCAACGACCTCGTAGGCGTCTGCGCCGAGGTGGAGACCGAGGACGACAACCTGGTCGGCAAGGTCATCTCCACCGACCCCGGCGCCAACTCCCGGGTCGAGCCGAACTCCCAGGTGAACATCCAGATCGGCAAGGAGGCCGAGGACGAGGAGCAGCAGGTCCAGGTTCCGGGCGTGGTCGGTCAGACCCTCGACAACGCCAGGCAGATCCTTGAGGGCGCGGGCCTGAAGGTCGGCAACGTCAACTCTCAAGACGGCAACGCGTTGGTCTTCGATCAGGACCCGGACCCCGGTCAACAAGTCGCCGAGGGCACCGCAGTCAACCTGACCACCGCCGGCCAGAACAACGGCGGCGGAGACAACGGAGGCGGCGGCTTCTTGGGCGGCGCCAACGGCGCCTCCGCCCGCACCGAGGACTGACGCCCACCCCGTCCGCGTACAACCGCATACGTCAGAGCCCCGGCACCCAAGCTGAACTTGGGTGCCGGGGCTCTGACGTGTCACCGAACGCCCTCGTTGAACACCTGCTCGCACGTAGATCGTGTCTTCATACGTGACGATTCGTTGATCTATGAGGTGGGGCATCGGAGCTTCGCCCTGGCCGCACGGCCGGACCACGAGCAGACAGGACAGAACATGATCAACGAAGCGGCTCTACTGGAGTCGAAGACCCTGCGCGACAGCGTGCTGGAGCGCACGGACGTGCTCGACAGAGTCAAGGCACTGTCGCTGCTGCCGGACGGCATGCATGTGACTACGGCGATGGTCGCGACGTACTTCGAAGTGGGCGTGAAGACACTCGAGTCACTCATCGAAGACCACAAGCAGGAACTGGAGGCGAATGGCTACCAGGTCCTGACAGGTACACCACTGGCCCTCTTCAAGAGGGCCAGTGGGATCCAGTCGCGATCCCGAGCCCTCGCGCTCTTCTCCCGCCGCACCGTCCTCAACGTCGCCATGCTTCTCCGCGACAGCGAAGTCGCACGTCAGGTACGTACGTACCTCCTCAACATGGAGGATCTGGCGCGCACCCAGCCTGTGGATAACCCTGTCCACAGGGACGCCGCCTCCCCCTCCCTCGACGACCGCATCGATCAACGCATCAGCCACGTCCTCGGCAGGACCGTCGTCCCGATGTTCAACGCCCTGATCGAGACATCGAGCGAGCACCGCCGGGAACTGATCGCCCTGCGCAGCGGCGTCCAGCGCATCGAGCGCAAGCTCCAACAGCACAACGCCCGACTGCAGCGGCTGGAAGGCCCTCGACACTGGCCCCTCGCCCGCTTCATGGCCCACATGGACGCCATGAGCGGGCGCGAGTTCGAGGAGCACGTCGCTCAACTGCTGCGCCGTGACGGCTGCACCGCTGTCGTCGTACGAGGCGGAGGTGGAGACCGGGGCGTAGACATCACGGGACGTACCCCCGACGGCCGACACATCGCCGTCCAGTGCAAGAGATTCGCGCCCTACGTATCCGTGACCAGCTCCCACGTCCAGAAGTTCATCGGGGCGGCCAAGGTCCTGTACAACGCGGACGTGGCGCTCTACGTGGCCACATGCACCTTCACTCGCGATGCGATGAACGTCGCGGCTGATGGCGGCATCACACTGGTGGACCGAAGCTTGCTCGCGGCATGGAGCAGGGGGACAGAACTGTCCGCCTTGCGCTGACCAGCTGGCGCCTCACGGAAAAGGCCCGAAGTCGCAAGAGATAGTTGCGGCTTCGGGCCTCCGCCATGCTAGACGACTGAGCTCCTTGAAGGAGCTCAGTCACGCTCAGCGCAACTCCACCGGCGGCGTCCGCTCATCATCCACCTTCTCCACCCGCTCCAGCTCCCCCCACACCACGTACCGGTAGTTGGAGGTGAACACCGGAGTGCAGGTCGTCAGCGTGATGTAGCGGCCCGCCTTCTTCTTGCCCGATTCCTTGGGGACGGGAGCGAGGACCTCGACGTTGTACTTGGAGGTCTCGGGGAGGATCTCGTAGACCTTGTAGACGTACCACTCGTCCTTGGTCTCGAAGACGATCGGGTCGCCCTTCTTCAGCTTGTCGATGTTGTGGAACTTCGCGCCGTGCCCGTCGCGGTGCGCGGCCAGCGAGAAGTTGCCCTTCTTGTCCTGCGGGAGCGCGGACTTGACGGGGGCGGTGTAGTAGCCGGCGACGCCGTCGTTGAGGAGCTTCGCGTCGGTGCCCTTCTTGACCAGTACCTCGCCTCTCGTCATCGCGGGTACGTGCAGGAAGCCGATGCCGTCCTTGGTGTCCAGGCCGACCGGGCCGCGGTCCTCGGCCCAGTGGTCACGTACCTTGCTGCCCTGCTTGTCCGCCTCGCGGTCCGCGACGACGTTCGTCCACCACAGCGAGTAGGCCACGAACAGGCCGAGAATCAGTCCGGCCGTGATGAGGAGCTCACCGAAGACACTGACGGCCATCGCGATCCGGCCGTGGCCGCGGCGGCGCGGCGCGGGCGAGCGCGCCGGCACGGCGGTCTGCTCTTCGTGGTCGGTCGTCGCTGCCACTCTTCATCTGTCCTTAACTGACGAGCGCATCGGGCTTCCCCTGGCTGCGCGGCCGTTCCTCGACCATCTTGCCCCAGACGATCATCCGGTACTTGCTGGTGAACTCGGGAGTGCAGGTCGTCAGAGTGATGTAGCGGCCCGCCGTGGTGAAACCCGATCCCTTGGGGATCTCGTCCAGGACGGCCGTGTTGCTCGGCGCCGTCACCGGCAGAATCGACGCCATCTTGTAGACGAAGTACTGGTCCTGCGTCTCCACGACGATCGGATCGCCCGGCTGGAGCCGGTTGATGTACCGGAACGGCTCGCCATGGGTGTTGCGATGCCCGGCAAGTCCGAAGTTGCCCGACTTCGCCTCCGGCATCGCCGTCTTCAGATCGTCCTCCGCGTAGTGACCGACCATGCCGCGGTCCAGCACCCGCTTCTTGTCGATGCCCTCGGCGATCGGCACCACCACATCCAGCTTCGGAATGTGCAGGAGGGCGAAGCCCTGCCCCGGCTCGAACGCCCCCGGCTTCCGCTTACCGGCCGCCCAGTCGTTCTGCAGACTGCTCGCCGCACTGCCCGCCTGGGCCTCCGCCCGGATGTTCGTCCACCACAGCTGGTACGTCACGAACAGCAGCATCAGCACGCCCGTGGTGATGAACACCTCACCGATCGCCCGGCTGGCCATCACCGCCGCCCCCGGCCTCTGCGCCCGCGCCGCCCGCCGCGCATCCACCCGCGAGAGAGGCGTCGCGCCCGGCTCCGCCGCCGACGGCTCCTCCACCGTCCCACCATGCCGCCCATGCCGCTTGGCGGCCTTACGCCGGGCCGCACGGCCGCCGGCGGGGCCAAGGGCGGGTGTGGCAGACCTGGCCGCCCGCATGGACTCGCTGTCCGGTACGCGCAGCGCGACGGTCTCTTCATCGATCGGGGGCATCGGAGCGGGCTCGTACGGCTCGGAGTACGCCTCCTCCTGCCACGCCTCCCCATGCCGCTGCTCCCCGCGCGAAGGCCTCCCGGGCGAGGGCTCGCCGTAAGAGGGTTCGTCATACGAGGGCGAAGACTGAGACTCCGCGGACGACGAAGCCGCCTGCTCCCCGTACCAGTCCCGCACATACCCCTCGGGGTCGTACCACTCCTGCTCCGGCCCCGCAGCGCCTCCATACGCGCCAGCGGCCCCGTACACGGTGTCCTCACCGTACGGGGCGCCGCTGTCGCGCTCGGGGCGCAGGGCGGTCACGCCGTAGCCCTGCCCACCACTGGGGCAAGCCCCGTCGACCTCGCCACGGCCCTCGGATCACCGCACACTGCGAGCCAGTTGGCCAGCATGCGGTGACCGTGCTCGGTCAGCACGGACTCGGGATGGAACTGCACACCCTCGACCGGCAGTTCACGATGCCGCAGCCCCATGATGATCCCGTCATGCGTACGGGCCGTGACCTCCAGCTCGTCCGGAACGGTCCCCGGCTCAGCGGCCAGCGAGTGGTAACGCGTCGCCGTAAAGGGCGACGGCAGCCCCGCGAAGACACCCCGGCCCTCGTGCTCGACGAGCGAGGTCTTGCCGTGCAGCAGCTCGGGCGCACGGTCCACCACACCCCCGTACGCCACCTGCATCGACTGCATGCCCAGGCAGACCCCGAAGACGGGTACGCCGGTCGTCGCGCAGTGGCGCACCATGTCGACGCACACGCCCGCCTGCTCCGGAGTGCCGGGTCCGGGCGACAACAGCACACCGGCGAAGCCGTCCTGGGCATGCGCCGTCGATACCTCGTCGTTGCGCAGCACCTCGCACTCGGCGCCCAGCTGATACAGGTACTGGACCAGGTTGAAGACAAAGCTGTCGTAATTGTCGACGACGAGAATCCGCGCGCTCACTGGTTGTCCACCGTCACATCGTTGAAGGGCAGCAGCGGTTCGGCCCACGGGAAGACGTACTGGAACAGCACATAGACCACCGCGAGAACCAGCACGATGGAGATCAACGCCTTGATCAACGCGTTTCCCGGCAGATGCCGCCAGATGAAGCTGTACATGCCGTCCCTTCCGTCACGCCACGGCACCAGACTCACGCCGTACACGACCAGACTAACCGCGTAGAGCCTCCGGTTTCCCAGCCTCCACGGGCTGCGTGGCATCAAGGTGCGCCCACACGATCAGCCTGTGACTGTGCCCCCACTCCGGCTCACAGGTCGTCAGCGTCAGATAGCGGCCCGCCCGCGTATACCCGGACTTCCTCGGTACCGGGTCAATGACCGCGATATCACTGGGCAGCGTCTTGTACGGCTCGGTGTCGATCCGGTACGTGAACCAGGTCGTGCCATCGGTCAGAACCACCGCGTCACCGGGGCGCAGCTTGGGAAAGTCCTTGAACGGGTCCCCATACGTGCGGCGATGGCCCGCAACCGCGAAATTGCCCTCCTGGCCGAGCTGCGCCGTACTCGCGTAGTGACCAAGACCCTTCTTCAGCGTGCCGGTCTTCGTGCCTTCGAGCACGGGCTTGTTCCACGTGAAACCTAAGCGCGGGATGTACATGACGGCGAAGGGCTTGCCGTCCTCGTACGGCGCCGGCGGCTCGGGATTCTCGACTGCGGGGGCCTCGGCCGCGACCGTCCCCTTCGACCACCGGTCCTGGAGGCTGTCGATCTGGTCGTCCATCGCACTGTCGGCCTTCACGCCCGTCCAGAACAGCACATAGACGACAAAGAGCACGATGACGCCGCCCACGGTGATGCACAGTTCGCTGAACGTCCTGATGACCACTCGCATCGGCGGCTCCCGGCGGGCTTACTCCACAGGCTTCGCGTAGTGGAGATCCACTGTGCCCGAGTAGCCGGGAAGAGTCACTGCCCCTTCCTCCTCGACTTTCCAGCCGAGCCCATAGACATTGACGTACACCATGTAGTTCTGGATCGCAGGAGACGCCGCCAGGGCCTTCTGCAGCTTCTCCGGGTCACCAACCGCGGTGATCTTGTACGGGGGCGAATAGACGCGGCCCTGAAGGATCAGGGTGTTGCCGACGCAGCGCACGGCGCTGGTGGAGATCAGCCGCTGGTCCATGACCTTGATGCCCTTGGCGCCGCCCTGCCACATGGCGTTGACCACCGCCTGCAGATCCTGCTGGTGAATGACCAGGTAGTCCGGCTGCGGCTCGGGATAACCGGGGAGCTTGGCCGTGGCATTCGGCGGCGCATCGTTCAGCGTGACCGTGAGGGCCTCGCCCTTGAGCTTCTGCGTGCCCGCGTTGCCCTCCAGAGCAGCGAGCCTTTCGTCCTCCGCCTTCGTACTGCCGTCGTCACGCTCGGCGAGGGCTTCGACATCCTCGCGCAACGTCGCGTTGCTCTCGCCGAGCCGGCCGTTCTTGTGGCTGCGCTCCTGGATGAGATCGGAGAGCTTCAGCAACGAGGCATCCGTACGGATATTGGTGCCCTTGGCCGTGTTGAAACTGGTGAAGAAGATCAACCCGGCGAGAGCGAACACAGCCACCGTCAGCACACGCACCGGACGAAAACGCCGCATACGCACAGGGCTGGAACCCGCCTGGGGCGAGTCGGCAGAATTGCTCAACGTACCCTTATCTCCTTCGGCGCCGCGGAAGCACTACGCTAACGGACGCCCGGGGGAGCCCTAAGAGTCCCCTTGTACGCTGCCCCGGAGCCAGCCCACGTTCCCTGCGCGGCCACGCAGCGCATCGACAGGAGAGACCCTCGTGCCGAAGTCACGTATCCGCAAGAAGGCCGACTACACGCCGCCCGCGGCGAAGCAGGCAACCAACATCAAGCTGACCAGCCGCAGCTGGGTCGCCCCGGTCATGCTGGCCATGTTCCTCATCGGCCTCGCCTGGATCGTCGTTTTCTATGTGACGGACGGCTCGCTGCCGATCGATTCCCTCGGCAACTGGAACATCGTGGTGGGCTTCGGCTTCATCGCCGCGGGGTTCGGCGTTTCGACGCAGTGGAAGTAACGCGGCCCCAAGGTGTCGAGGACCTGTACGGCAAGTCCTGACTGAAGCTGCCCACGGAAAGTTATCCACAGCTGTCCACAGCGGTGGAAAACATGGCCGATCAGCGGTGGAAAACACAACTGATCTGTGGATAACTCATTGGGCGTTGACCCCGGTGTGACTGACCTACCGGGATCCGGAAGTCCGTTCGCCCCCTGCCCTGCCTGGGGAAACCCAGGTCAGCGGCAGGGGGCACACCCGTTCCCACACAGCATGCACAAGATCCGGCACAGTCTGTGGACAACGTCGGCACCTCAGGTGAGCTGACCGGTCCTGATGAGTGTCATGACCACAACGGCTATCAGCACCAGCGCGCAGACGCCGTACTGGATCAGAGTCCGCCGTGCGCGAGGTGCGTGGACCATCGCGTAGCCGATCATCACGCCGCCGACGAGGCCGCCGATGTGGGCTTCCCAGGCGATGTTGCTCCACCCGAAGGTGAAGATCAGGTTGATCACCAGCAGGGCGATGACGGGGCGCATGTCGTAGTTGAGCCGACGCATGAGGATGGCGGTCGCGCCGAAGAGGCCGAAGATGGCGCCGGAGGCGCCGAGTGAGGGCTGGTTGGGTTCGGCGAGCAGGTAGGTGAGGGCGCTGCCTGCGAGGCCGGAGATTGCGTAGAGGGCGATGTAGCGGGCGCGTCCGAGGGCTGCTTCGAGAGGGCCGCCGATCCACCACAGGCTGAGCATGTTGAAGGCGATGTGGATGACGCTGCCGTGCAGGAACATGGCCGTGACGAGGCGGTACCACTGTCCTTCGGCGACGCCTTCGACGTCTCCGAGGATGGGTACGTATGCGCGGCCGATGAGGTCGAAGCTGTCGGTGAAGCGGTCGCCGATGGAGAGCTGGACGAGGAAGAGGGCGAGGTTGAGGCCGAGGAGGATCTTGGTGATGAGCCGGGGGTCTTCGGTGATCGTGCCGCCGGCGAGGGTGCGTGGCCGACTGGCGGCCGGTGAGTGGCCTGTGCCGGAGCCGTCTCGTACGCACTCGGGGCATTGGAAGCCGACTGAGGCGCTGACCATGCATTCGGGGCAGATGGAGCGCTCGCAGCGGGTGCAGCGGATGCCGGTCTCCCGGTCGGGGTGCCGGTAGCAGGTGGGCAGGTTCTGGGCGTCCTGCGGTCCCTGCGGGCTGCCTGGCACCTGGTCCATGGGGTCCCCTCATTCTCCGTACGGCGGGCACTCGGCGGTGTCCCAGGGGGCGGATACCCCAATGCACCGCCCCGCCCTTCCTTCTACGGACGGGCGGGGCGCATTGGTTCCCTGGCCTTGGTTTTCGGGCCCTGGCTCGCGTCCTGGCTCCCGCGAGTACGGGCGCGGAGGCTTGGCTTCGGCGGTGGCCGGCCTCAGCGACGGTCGGGTCTTCAGCGACGGTCGGGGCTCAGCGGGTCTCGACGACGACCGACTCGATGACCACGTCGTTGACGGGGCGCTTGGTGCGCGGGTTGGTCTGCATCGAGGCGATGGCGTCGACGATCTTCTGGCTGGCCGCGTCGGTGACCTCGCCGAAGATGGTGTGCTTGCGGTTCAGCCAGGCCGTCGGGGAGACGGTGATGAAGAATTGCGAGCCGTTGGTGCCCGGGCCGGCGTTCGCCATGGCCAGCAGGTACGGCTTGTCGAAGGCGAGGTCGGGGTGGAACTCGTCCTCGAACTGGTAGCCGGGGCCGCCTGTGCCGTTGCCCAGGGGGTCGCCGCCCTGGATCATGAATTCGCTGATCACCCGGTGGAAGACCGTGCCGTCGTAGAGTCTGTCCGTGGTCTTCTCCCCGGTCTCGGGGTTGGTCCACTCACGCTCGCCCTTGGCGAGTTCGACGAAGTTCCGGACCGTCTTGGGCGCGTGGTTCGGCAGGAGCCGCACTTCGATGTCGCCTTGGTTGGTCTTCAGGGTGGCGTAGAGCTGCTCGGCCACGATCTGCCTTCCGTTGTCCTTTGGTACTCCTCGATCCTCGCACGGCCTGCGCTGCCCGTCTCGCGTCGCCACCGGTCTGAGCTGCTTCGTACCAAAGGGGCGCGTGGCCGGAGGATCCGTGGCATTGTCGTCGGCAAGCCCTTGTTGCACCGTATTGATCAGTTATTGCCCCGAGTGCGCTTGCGGTCGGTACGCGTGGCTCGGATGCCCGCTCGCGAATGCTCCGGAGCGCTCCGACAGGCATGATCCTGATAAGGGTGGAAAGGTGAACTGTGTCTTTCTGGGGGATTTCTCAATGCCCCCCGTACGCCACCGAGGAGGAGGATCCCGTGACCCGCATCGACAGCGTGCGCGCCGCGACCGGCTCGGCGAAGGGCAGCGTGCTGCACGCCGCGGAAGCGGTGGCGCCCTACGCCGACACGGCCAAGGACCGGGCCGCGCACTACGCGCAGGAAGCACGCGTACGGCTCGCGCCGAAGGTGTCGGCTGCCGCTCACCAGGCCGCCGATCAGGCTCGTACGCAGTACGACGCCCATCTCGCGCCGCGTCTGGAGCAGGCGCGCACTCATGTGCCGCCGAAGGTCGACTACGCCGCCCACGAGGCGGCGCTGCGCGCCCGCATCGCTGCCCGGCAGGCCGCTGACTACTCCCGGCCGAGGATCGAGCAGGCCAGGGCGGCGGCTGGGCCTGTCCGTGAGGAGGCTGCGGCCCGTAGTGCGGCGGCGCTGGCGGCGCTGCGCGGCCAGGTCTCACCGAAGGAGATCGAGAAGCTGGCCCGTAGGCATCAGCGGCGGGCCAGGGTCGGGCGCCTTGCGAAGGGGCTGGCTGTTCTTGGCGTCCTGACGGGCGGTGCCTTCGCCGCTTGGAAGTGGTGGGACAAGCAGGCCAACCCCGACTGGCTGGTGGAGCCGCCGGCCGCCACGGAGGTGCCGGACACCGGTCAGCTGGCCTCGGTCGACGGCAGCGGCCAGGAGGCGCTCGATCCCGAGGTCCAGGCGAAGCAGGCCGAGGCAGAGGCGGCGGAGCGCGACAAGCGCGGCTGACGCCGCCGGTTCATGTCGGCTCGTATCCACTGGTTTCAACATCGTTGTGGGCGGGAGACCTGAGGTCTCCCGCCCACAACGATGTTTCACGTGGAACCAGCCGAGTCGGCCGGGGATCGGGGATCGGGGAAAGCCTGTACAGAAAGCCCCCTCCAACCGCGTTTCCGCAGGTCAGAGGGGTCTTCAGGGTGTGGAGCCTAGGGGAGTCGAACCCCTGACATCTGCCATGCAAAGACAGCGCTCTACCAACTGAGCTAAGGCCCCGGAAGGGACGCGTCCGCCGGGAGAATCTTCTCCCGGAAGAGCGTCGCAGCCCAGAGTACCGGGTTACCCCCAGGATCCTGCAAAAGGATTGGGGTCCCAGCGGACGACCACTCTCCATAAGATGCTCGACGTGGTTCGCTTCAGCGAACCGCGGTACGAAGCGATGGGGAGACGCGCATGGACGCCGCACAGCAGGAAGCAACCGCAAGAGCGCGGGAGCTGCAGCGGAATTGGTACGGGGAGCCGCTGGGGGCGCTCTTCCGTAGGCTCATAGACGACCTGGGGCTCAACCAGGCTCGTCTGGCGGGGGTATTGGGACTGTCAGCACCGATGTTGTCGCAGCTGATGAGTGGTCAGCGCGCCAAAATCGGCAACCCGGCGGTGGTGCAGCGAGTGCAGTTGCTGCAGGACCTCGCGGGTCAGGTCGCCGACGGCAGCGTGAGCGCGGCTGAGGCCACCGAGCGCATGGAGGAGATCAAGAAGTCGCAGGGGGGCTCGGTGCTCAACAACAGCACGCAGTCGTCGACCAGTTCGGGTGCTCCCACGGTCAAGCGTGTGGTGCGCGAGATACAGTCGCTGCTGCGCTCCGTGTCGGCCGCGGGGGACATCATCGAGGCGGCGGACAGTCTCGCCCCGAGCCACCCGGAACTGGCAGAGTTCCTCCGGGTGTACGGGGCGGGTCGCACTTCCGACGCGGTCGCGCACTACCAGTCCCACCAGAGCTAAGTCCGTCGCCCGGCCGTCGAACACCTCGTAGCCGTAGGTCTGTTGAGCCTGCTGGAGGCGGGAAGTCAGGCAGCCGGGCTTCTCGATGAGGCCGCCGTGCCGACCGCCGAAGGGGGAGCGACGCACGACCATGGGTGAGGTCTTCGCCGGCCGGTACGAACTGGTCGATCCGATCGGACGCGGGGGAGTCGGTGCGGTCTGGCGCGCCTGGGACCACCGGCGGCGCCGGTATGTGGCCGCCAAGGTTCTGCAACAGAGCGACGCGCACGCGCTGTTGCGCTTCGTGCGGGAGCAGGCGCTGCGGATCGATCATCCGCATGTGCTTGCTCCCGCCAGCTGGGCGGCCGACGACGACAAGGTCCTGTTCACCATGGACCTGGTCGGCGGAGGCTCGCTGGTTCATCTGGTCGGGGATTACGGTCCCCTGCCGCCGATGTTCGTCTGCACTCTGCTCGACCAGCTGCTGGCGGGGCTTGCCGCGGTGCACGCGGAGGGGGTCGTGCATCGCGATGTCAAGCCTGCCAACATCCTGCTGGAGGCGACCGGAACGGGCCGCCCGCGGCTGCGGCTGTCCGACTTCGGCATCGCGATGCGCCTGGGTGAGCCACGGCTGACGGAGACCAACTATGTGGTGGGGACGCCCGGTTACCTCGCGCCCGAGCAACTGCTGGGCGAGGAGCCGGACTTCCCCGCCGATCTGTTCGCCGTGGGTCTGGTCGCCCTCTATCTGCTGGAGGGCGCCAGGCCCGATGCCAAGGCGCTCATCGAGTACTTCGCGGCGCACGGCACCCCGGGTGCCCCGAAGGGCCTTCCGGAGCCGCTGTGGCAGGTCGTGGCGGCCCTGGTGCAGCCGGACCCACAGGCGCGGTTCCGCACCGCCACGGGGGCGCGCAAGGCGCTCGCCTCGGCCAGGGAGCTTCTGCAGGACCCCGGCCCCGACGACGAAGTGATCGAGATCTTCGACCAACTCGGCCCGCTTCCGCCGGGGTTCGGCCCGGAAGGTCCGCTCCCCGCGGGGTCCGGCCCGGGCGGCACACTCCCGACCACGTCTGACCGTGAGCAGACCAGCACTCCTCAGCACCCCGGTCCTGGCCACGGCAGCGCGACTCAGCACACCAACGCCGGCACCGCGCCGCCACATCCGCAGACGGGTGCCGTCTCGACTCCGGCCCGCGCGGGCGCCGTACCCCCTGACGGCACCCCCACGACCGACGCCGTACCGCCTCCCCCGGCTCCCGATGCCGTACCCCCACAGCCCTCCCCGAAGTCCACGATGTCGGACACCGGCAGCTTCCACCTGCCGCCTCCGCCTCAGCCCCGGACAGCCACCTCTCATCCGCAGCAGCACCCGCGGCCGGCCCAACCACAGTTCCCCCCACAGCCCCAGCAACCAGCACAGCCACAGCAGGCCCCCACTCCCCTCAGCTCGTTCGCGCTCCCGGCTCCCGCCCATGCTCCGTCGTACGGGCCCACGCATGTGCCCTCCCCTCAGGCCGCGACCCCCGCGTCGCAGCCGCACGCATTCGCCTCTACTGGTTCGTACACCGCTCGCGACGTTCAGGTTCCGCCTCAGCCACAGCCAGTTGCGCGGCACCGTGGCAGGCGCGCGCTCCGGCGCCCCGGGCCGCCCGCGCAGGTGGCGATTCCGGTGCTGCTGCTCGCGCTGGTCTGCTTCGCGGTCGGGTTCTGGGCCCTGACTCAGATCTGAGCCCGCGAGGCCCGGACCTGAGGTCGCGGAGAGCCGGACCTGAGTCGGCGAAGCCCGGCTTGAGTCGGCCAGGCCCCGGCCTGAGTCGGCGAACTACCGGGCCCGCGGCGGCTCGTACTCCCGTGCGACCGCACCGCCGGCCATCGCTGCCGCACCATCCGCCCGTCGCCGGGCGGCCACAGTCCACACCCCGAGCCCCAACACGAGCACGCTCCCCGCGCCGATCCCGCCCGCGGCCACCAGCCTCATCGTTGTGTCGCTGTCCCCGCCGTCACGTCCGTCCGCCGCCGCGCCCTTGTCCCCCGCTGTGATGTCGAACACACCGCGAGGCCTGGCCACCCCCGCGTACGCCGGCTCGGCGCCCGCCGCCCCGCTCACCCGCACACGCAGCGTCAGCCCGAGCGGCCCGTCGCCGAACTTGTCGGCCGTCTCGGCGCCGAGATGCACGGCGAGGTAGTACCAGCCGGCGAACCGCATCCCGCTGACCTGGTTGTCGACGGTGTACCGGTTCTCGTACGCGACCGCCGGCAGCGGCTCCAGGGCGGTCGACTTCGGTGTGCCGTCGTATCCGGTGTCGGCGTCGTCCACGAAGGCGCGCACGGGGTTGTAGAGCGACATGACGAGGGCGTTGCCCAGGGAGCCGTCGCCGTCGGCCGCGCCCAGTTCGGCCGTGGCGTAGAACTGTTGCCCCCAGTCGACCGGGATCCGGTAGAAGCGCGTCTGCCCGGCCCGGATGCCGTCTTTCCAGACGCCCTGCTCGAGGGCGCGCGCCTCGTTGAAGCTCGTGCCGCCCCTGCGGATCTTCGGCGTGCCGCTGACGGGCTTGGGGGTGGCGGAGTTCCAGGTCTCGGGGGCGGTCGTCGGACCGGTCCTCTTCAGGGCGGGCTCGGACACGTACTGAAGCTCCAGGCTCCAGTCGTCCGGTGAGGAATCGGCTCGGCTGATGCGCTCCACGACCACGGTGTACGTCCCTGCCGTCCGGCAGGCGTACCCGCCGGCCCGGCGCGACGCCCAGGCCGTGAGGGGGCGCGGGCTCTCGGTGGGCCCGAAGCGGGCCACCTCGGCGTCTCCGGAGAAGCAACTGTGGCCGTCGGGGTCCTGGAGGGAGACCTTGAGGCCGTCCGAGGAGGCGACGTTCGTCCCCGTCCTGGGGAGGGCGGTGGCCGAGACGTACGCGTTGGAGACGTTGTCGAGCTGGAGGCGGTAGTAGACCTTCTCGTTGTTCTGGACGGAGCTCTTGTAGGTCTCGCCCGGGGCCAGTTGTACGGCTTCGGCCGCGTTCGGCGCGCCATCGATCCGCTGGGCGTCCTCGGCGAAGACGTACGGATCAGGCGTACCGGCTGCCATCCCCTGGCCGCGCGCCTGCCCCTGCATCGGTCCGGGCAGCGCCGCGACCGCGCACAGCGCCGCCACGCAGGTCAAGGCCGTACGGCCGCGCCACCACCCCGTGCGCCGCCTCATCACGCGCCACCCCTCGTCGTAGCCCCGGATCGTCACCCACCGGGCTCCCGCGGACCGGCATCGTCATGCCCCGGACATCGCGAAGCCCCGACCATCCTGCCCCGCCCGCCATCGCGTCATCCCCCGCTTCGGCGACGCAAGCGCTTCCTGTGGGAGGACACGTGGAGGAACACGAAGACATGTGGACAACGAAAACCCCGACCGCGAGGGCGGCCGGGGTCTGTACTGGGACTGTCGTCGGTACTCACGAACCCGTGGGCACGGAGTCAGTCGCCTCCGTCCACAGATCCTGCTCGGCGCGATCCGCCTGGATCTGGCGGTACACGAGGAGCCCGCCGATGGCGGCCAGTGCGACCAGGAGAAGCTTCTTCACCGCGCGACCTCGTCTTTCCTTGACGTAGGGGACTTCTGGCGCCCGACTATACACACCGACCGATACCGATCGGTGACCTGCGTCGGCCCTCAACTCCCGCCCGGCACGCAGCCGTAGAAGCGGACGCCATGGCTCCGACCGCAGAGCGACAACTCGCCACATTCTGCAACTTTCAGCGCCTTTATCCACTCTACGGACTTCTTGGGTCCATCCGGGTGGTGTTCATCTGAAGAGCAACGCGCCACGAGCGTCGGTCCACCACTTCACGGTTCCCCTACACATCATGAGGAAAGTACGCAAATCACCCAACCCGAAAGTGAGGGACCGTGGCCAGGAACAAGGTCATGAAGCTGTGGACCGCAGTCATCACCGCCTTCATCGCACTGTGCACGACGCTCGGACTCGTCACGACAGCCGGCGCGGCCACCGCGGTACCCCAGACCGAGTCCGCCCGCAATGCGAGCCCCACGGTCACGGCCCCCGCGATGTCCGGCTGGGCCTTGTCCTTCAGCCGCACCCTGCCTCCCACCATGAAGCAACGCATCCACGCCGAGGCCCACGGCTCCGCCCCCAACTGCCGCCACCGCCCGCCGACGGACGTGGAGACCCCGTCCGAGGCCCAGGAGGCGGCGGACTCCGCCACCCCGTGCACGACCTGACGTAGCCGCCGATCGTCCCTCGCAACCTCACAGCCGGGCGAACTTGCGTACGCCACAGGACACGAAGAAGACCCCCAACCGCGACTGGTTGGGGGTCTTCGTGGTGTGGGGCTAACAGGATTTGAACCTGTGGCCTCATCCTTATCAGGGATGCGCTCTAACCAACTGAGCTATAGCCCCGCCGCGCTCTGCGGTGTACGTCCCGCGCGCTGACCTCTGAAGATTAGCGCACCTCCGGGTCAGTCCCAAAATCGATATCCGACGTGGCCTCATGCCGGCCCGGACAGCGTTGGAACGCATCCCTGGCAAGGATGTGCTCACACCGTCAAGAGGCCCCGAAGACGGTTACTCGTCCTCCGCGAGCGTCAGCTCGATACCGCCGACGAAGCCCGCGGAGAGGTTGTAGATGAACGCGCCGAGGGTGGCGAGCGCGGTGGCGAGGACGACGTCGATGACCGCGATGATCGACGTGAAGATGAGCACGCGCGGCAGCGACAGGAAGGACTGCAGATCGAAGCCGTTGGACTCGTTCGAGCCCGTGGCCTCGGAGATCGTGCCGCCCACCGTGGAGAAGACGCCCATGGCGTCCATGACCATCCACAGCACCGCGGACGCGACGATCGTGCAGATGCCGAGCGCGATGGAGAGCAGGAAGCTGACCTTCATCACCGACCAGGGGTCGGCCTTGGCCACTCGAAGGCGCGCCTTGCGGGTGCGAGGTGTCGTACTCGCCCCGGTGCGCGGCCGGCGGACGGCGCCGGCCGCCGGCGGTGGTGGCGGCTGTGTCGGGTACGCCTGCGGCGGGTGGTACGGCTGAGCGGGCTGCTGGGGCTGCCGCTCGCCGGGCAAGGGCGAACCGGAAGCCGGGGGCACCGGCGCGCCTGGGGCCGCGCCCGCCGCGTACTGCGGCGTCTGCGCGCCTCGGGTGTCCGTCACAGTTGCCCCCTGGGATCCATGTGCGTCATGGGAGTCATTGGAGTCGTGGGAGTCCTTCGCATCCGTGGCGGGGCCACGGCCGCCGTCCGTCTCCGTACCGGTCGATCCGGCGCCCGTGGCTCCGCTCACGATGACTCACTCCTCGCGCTACTCGGCCGTGGACTCGTCGCCCTCGTCCGTCGTGCCGTCGACCGTGTCGGCCTCGTCCGATTCGTCGACGTCCACAGCGTCGACCTCCTCGGCCTCGCGACCGGCCTCGGCGTTCCGAGCGATACCGACGACGGCATCGCGCTTGCCCAGGTTGATCAGTTGGACGCCCATGGTGTCACGGCCCGTCTCCCTGATCTCGTTGACCCGTGTACGAATCACACCGCCCGACAGCGTGATGGCGAGGATCTCGTCCGTCTCCTCGACCACCAGCGCGCCGACGAGCGATCCGCGGTCCTCCACGATCTTGGCGGCCTTGATGCCGAGGCCACCGCGACCCTGGACGCGGTACTCGTCGACGG
Organism: Streptomyces flaveus; assembly: GCF_014647675.1. Lineage (GTDB taxonomy): Bacteria > Actinomycetota > Actinomycetes > Streptomycetales > Streptomycetaceae > Streptomyces > Streptomyces flaveus. The sequence continues at coordinate 296,775 of NZ_BMPQ01000005.1, forward strand.
GCGTCCGCTTCGCGTACCCACCGTCGGTGGCAGTGAACACGAACGTACCTGTTCGAACAACATTCATCGAGAGCAGCTCGTCGCCCTCACGGAAACTCATGCCCTTCACACCCGAGGTCGCACGGCCCATGGGGCGCAGGGCGTCATCGGTCGCCGTGAACCTGATCGACTGCGCCTTCTTGCTGATCAGAAGCAGATCATCCTCGGCCGAAACCAGTTCGGCGCCGATCAGTTCATCGTCGGAACCGGCCTCTGTTTCACGGAGGTTGATCGCGATGACGCCGCCGGAACGCGGGGAATCGTAATCTTTGAGAGGCGTCTTCTTTACCAGCCCCCCCTTGGTGGCCAGTACGAGATAAGGCGCCGCTTCGTAGTCGCGGATCGCGAGGATCTCGGCGATCGCCTCGTCCGGCTGGAAGGCCAGCAGGTTCGCGACGTGCTGCCCGCGCGCGTCCCGGCCGGCATCCGGCAGCTCGTACGCTTTGGCCCTGTAGACGCGGCCCTTGTTGGTGAAGAACAGCAGCCAGTGGTGCGTCGTCGACACGAAGAAGTGGTCGACGATGTCGTCTTCCTTGAGCTTTGTGCCGCGTACGCCCTTGCCGCCACGCTTCTGGGAACGGTAGTCGTCGGTTTTTGTGCGCTTGACGTAACCGCCGCGCGAGATGGTGACGACGATGTCCTCTTCTGCGATCAGGTCCTCCATGGACATGTCGCCGTCGAAGGGCACCAGCTTGGAGCGGCGGTCGTCGGCGAACTTCTCGACGATCGCGGCGAGTTCCTCGCTGATGATGCCGCGCTGGCGCACCGGCGAGGCGAGGATCGCGTTGTACTCGGTGATCTTCGCCTGGAGTTCGTCGTGCTCCTGGACGATCTTCTGGCGCTCCAGGGCGGCCAGGCGCCGCAGCTGCATCTCGAGGATGGCGTTGGCCTGGATCTCGTCGATCTCCAGAAGGCCCATCAGGCCCTCTCGCGCGACCTCGACGGTGTCACTGCGCCGGATCAGTGCGATGACGTCGTCGATGGCGTCCAGGGCCTTCAGAAGGCCGCGCAGGATGTGCGCGCGCTCCTCGGCCTTGCGCAGCCTGTAGCGCGTACGACGGACGATGACCTCGATCTGGTGGCTCACCCAGTGGCGGATGAACGCGTCGAGCGACAGCGTGCGCGGCACGCCGTCCACCAGCGCCAGCATGTTGGCGCCGAAGTTCGTCTGCAGATCGGTGTGCTTGTAGAGGTTGTTCAGTACGACCTTGGCGACCGCGTCGCGCTTCAGGACGATGACCAGGCGCTGGCCGGTACGGGACGAGGTCTCGTCGCGTACGTCCGCGATGCCGCCGATCTTGCCGTCCTTCACGAGGTCGGCGATCTTCTGCGCGAGGTTGTCCGGGTTGACCTGGTAAGGCAGCTCCGTGACCACCAGGCACTGGCGGTTCTGGATCTCCTCGACCTCGACGACCGCGCGCATCGTGATGGAGCCGCGGCCCGTGCGGTAGGCCTCCTCGATGCCTTTTCGGCCCACTACTAGAGCACCACTCGGGAAATCAGGTCCCTTGATGCGCTCGATCAGGGCGTCCAGAAGCTCCTCGTGGGAGGCGTCGGGGTTCTCCAGATACCACTGGGCGCCGGCCGCGACCTCGCGCAGGTTGTGCGGCGGGATGTTGGTGGCCATGCCGACCGCGATGCCCGCCGAGCCGTTGATCAGCAGGTTCGGGAAACGGGCCGGCAGGACCGTCGGCTCCTGGGAGCGGCCGTCGTAGTTGTCCGTGAAGTCGACGGTCTCCTCGTCGATGTCGCGGACCATCTCCATGGACTGCGGCATCAACTTGCACTCGGTGTACCGCATGGCCGCGGCCGGGTCGTTGCCCGGAGAGCCGAAGTTGCCGTTGGAGTCCACCAGCGGCATCCGCATCGACCACGGCTGCGCGAGGCGGACCAGCGCGTCGTAGATCGAGGAGTCGCCGTGCGGGTGGTAGTTGCCCATGACGTCGCCGACGACGCGGGCGCACTTGTAGAAGCCCTTCTCGGGGCGGTAGCCGCCGTCGTACATGGCGTACAGCACACGGCGGTGGACGGGCTTGAGACCGTCCCGTACGTCCGGCAGCGCGCGCGAGACGATGACGGACATCGCGTAGTCGAGGTAGGAGCGCTGCATCTCCGTCTCGAGCCCGACGGGCTCGACGCGCAGGGCCAGGCCCTCGTCCACGGGCGTGACTGGAATGTTCTCGTCGGTCATTGCTGGTGAAGATCCTTTCTGGTGCGGTCAGCTGAGACCGACTCAGATGTCGAGGAACCGGACGTCCTTGGCGTTGCGCTGGATGAACTGGCGGCGCGCCTCGACGTCCTCGCCCATCAGGACCGAGAACAGGTCGTCGGCCTGGGCGGCGTCGTCGAGCGTGACCTGGCCGAGGACGCGGTGCTCCTGGTCCATGGTCGTGATGCGCAGCTCCTCGGCGTTCATCTCGCCGAGACCCTTGAAGCGCTGGACCGAGTCGTCGCGGATGCGCTTGCCGTTCTGCCGACCGAGCTCGATCAGCGCGTCACGCTCGCGGTCCGAGTACGCGTACTCGAAGTCGTCCCGGCCCCACTTGATCTTGTAGAGCGGGGGGCGCGACAGGAAGACGTGCCCCGCCTCGACCAGCGGCCGCATGAAGCGGAACAGGAACGTCAGCAGCAGGGTGTTGATGTGCTGGCCGTCGACGTCGGCGTCCGCCATCAGGATGATCTTGTGATAGCGGAGCCTCTCGATGTCGAAGTCCTCATGGACTCCGGTACCGAAGGCCGAGATCAGCGCCTGGATCTCCTGGTTCTGCAGGATCTTGTCGATCCGTGCCTTCTCGACGTTGAGGATCTTGCCTCGGATCGGGAGGATCGCCTGGTACTCGGGGTTGCGGCCGGACTTGGCGGAGCCGCCGGCGGAGTCACCCTCGACGATGAAGATCTCGCACTTGGTGGGGTCGTTCGACTGGCAGTCGGAGAGCTTGCCCGGCAGAGACGCCGACTCCAGCAGGCCCTTGCGGCGCGTCAGGTCGCGCGCCTTGCGGGCCGCCACGCGCGCGGTGGCCGCCTGGATGCCCTTGCGGACGATGTCCGCGGCCTCGGTCGGGTTGCGGTCCAGCCAGTCGTTGAGGTGCTCGTAGACGACCTTCTGGACGAAGGTCTTCACCTCGGTGTTGCCCAGCTTGGTCTTGGTCTGGCCCTCGAACTGGGGCTCGCTCAGCTTGACCGAGATGATCGCGGTCAGACCCTCGCGGATGTCGTCGCCCGTGAGGTTGTCGTCCTTCTCACGCAGCAGCTTCTTGTCGCGCGCGTACTTGTTGACCAGGTTCGTCAGCGCGGCACGGAAGCCCTCTTCGTGCGTACCGCCCTCATGCGTGTGGATGATGTTGGCGAAGGAGTACACGCCCTCGCTGTAACCGCTGTTCCACTGCATGGCGAGTTCGAGGGAAAGGCTCTTGTCCTTGTCCTCGGCCTCGAGGTCGATCACGGTGGGATGCACCACGTCTCCCTTGCGGGAGTTGAGGTACTTCACGAAATCGACGATGCCGCCCTCGTAGTGGTACGAGACGCTCTTGACCTCGTGCTTCTCGTCCTCGCCCGCCTCGTCCGCCCCGGCTGTGGCCTTCGCCGACTCGCGCTCGTCGGTGAGGTTGATCCTCAGCCCCTTGTTGAGGAACGCCATCTCCTGGAAACGCCGCGAGAGCGTCTCGAAGGAGTACTCGGTGGTCTCGAAGATGTCCGGGTCGGCCCAGAAGGTGACCGTGGTGCCGTGCTCGTCCGTGGCCTCGTGCTTGGCAAGCGGGGCCGTCGGGACCCCCAACTTGTAGTCCTGCGTCCAGCGATGGCCGTCGGTCTTGATCTCGACGGAGACCTTGGACGACAGGGCGTTCACGACAGAGACACCCACGCCGTGCAGACCGCCGGAGACCGCGTAGCCGCCGCCGCCGAACTTTCCGCCCGCGTGCAGGACCGTCAGCACGACCTCGACGGCCGGCTTGCCCTCGGAGGGGACGATGCCGACCGGGATGCCACGACCGTTGTCGACAACCCGCACGCCGCCGTCGGCGAGGATCGTGACGTCGATGGTGTCCGCGTGGCCGGCCAGCGCCTCGTCGACGGAGTTGTCGACGACCTCTTGCACCAGGTGGTGCAGTCCGCGCTCACCGGTCGAGCCGATGTACATGCCGGGTCGCTTGCGGACCGCGTCCAGACCCTCGAGGACGGTGATGGCACTGGCGTCGTACAACGAGGCTGTGACCTCGCCGTTCGCGCCGGCGTCGGTGGACGGGATGTTCTCGTTGGGGTTGCCGGAATCGGCCACGAAGCGCCCTTTCTGGCACAGCACAGACCAAGCTCTCAGCGGATGGCCGGAGCGGCTGCGGCGTGTTGCGTTGGTAAGCCTTAGTCAGCGTTGCTCGGTGTGTCCCACAAGTGGGGCGGGATTAGCCTCCAGTCTACCGGTAGCGCCGACAGTGATGGGCGTTTGCCGGTACCTGAGTCCGCATGTGCCGCCCTGAACCGGACTCGGACGACTCCCCATACGTCGACTGGGAGTCCAAGAGGCTCACAGCGGCACTCAGCGCTTCGGGATACCAACCCCGCGCTACGAACGGCATACCGCCCGGTCTGGCTCACTCGTAGGTGTCGCCGGGACCCTTGCTGCCGGGCGCGCGCAGGGGGCCGAAGCGGCGGACGGGACCCCCGGGACCATGCACCTTGATCAGCTGCACCGTGCCGTGGCCGAGGTCCTCGTTCAGGCGGGCCACCAGCTGCGGGGCGAGCAGGCGCAGATTCGTCGCCCACGCCGTGGAATCGCACCGTACGGCGAGGATCCGCTCGTCCTCGTCGTACTTCTCGGGTACGCAGTGCTTGGCCAGGTCGTCCCCGACGATCTGAGGCCACCGGCCCATGACCCCGCCCACAGCGGCCGGAGTCTCCCAACCGCGCTCGGTGATCAGCCGGTTGATGGCGGAGCCGAGCGCCATCGGATCGCGGCCGTCGGCGCGCGCGCCGGAGCGCAGGCCACCACGCCGCGCCTGCTTCTTCTGCTGCGCCGCGTCTCCACGCGCGCGTGCCTGCTCTTTCGCCGCGCGCAGGGCCACGCGCGCGAGGTCCACGCCGGACGGTTCGGGAGACTTGGGGCTCTTCTCCGGTTCCGGTGTGTTTTTGCTCATACGCGCTCCACCGTGCCCTCCGCCACCACGTACCGCGTCCCCGTCAGCACGGCCGGTACATCGTCGTCGACCGCCGCCGTCACCAGGACCTGCTCACCCGGCGCGACCAGCTCGGCAAGACGTTCGCGGCGCCGGGTGTCCAGCTCGGCGAACACGTCGTCGAGGACCAGCACCGGCTCATTGCCCTCGGCCCGCAACAGGTCGTACGAGGCCAGGCGCAGCGCCAGCGCGTACGACCAGGACTCGCCGTGTGACGCATATCCCTTCGCGGGCATCTGGCCAAGCTTGAGCAACAGCTCGTCCCTGTGCGGGCCGACCAGCGTGACGCCCCGCTCGATCTCCTGCTTACGGGACTCCTCCAGGGCCGCCATCAGCTGCTCGTACAGCTCCTCGCGCGCGTGGCCGACGATTTCGGGCGAGGAGGGCTTGTACTCCAGGGCAACGGGGCCGCCGCCGGGCGCCAGCTGCTCGTACGCCTTGTCGGCCAGCGGCTGAAGCGCGGCTATCAGATCGAGCCGCTGCGCGAGCAACTCGGCGCCCACGCGCGCGAGATGCTGGTCCCACACATCAAGTGTGGACAGATCCATGGATCGGCCGCCGTGGCGGCGGGCCAGCGCGGCCGATTTCAGGAGCGTGTTCCGCTGCCTGAGTACGCGCTCGTAGTCGGAGCGCACGCCCGCCATTCGCGGGGCGCGCGCGGTGATCAGCTCGTCGAGGAAACGTCGGCGCTCGCCCGGGTCGCCCTTGACGAGCGCAAGATCCTCGGGGGCGAACAGCACGGTTCGTACGATGCCGAGTACGTCACGGGGTCTGACCTGCGACGACCTGTTGATACGGGCGCGATTCGCCTTTCCGGGGTTCAGCTCCAGCTCGACGAGCTGCTGGCGCTCACCCTGCCGAACCTGCGCCCGGATGATCGCGCGGTCCGCGCCCACCCGTACAAGAGGCGCATCGGAGGAGACGCGATGGCTGCCGAGGGTCGCCAGATAGCCGACCGCCTCGACGAGGTTCGTCTTGCCCTGTCCGTTGGGGCCCACGAACGCCGTGACGCCCGGATCGAGCGCGACCTCGACCTGGGCGTACGAGCGGAAGTCGGCCAGCGACAGATGCGTGACGTGCATGGTCGTTCGCCGACCTCCCCAACGTGATGCTTCCGGTTGCCTCCGGCCTGTCCCCTGCTTGTGGACGACCAGGTCATCCCAGGTGTGGAGAACCCGGGATGTGGACTACTTCTTCTCGACCGCGTGGCCGCCAAACTGGTTCCGCAGCGCCGCGATCATCTTCATCTGCGGCGAATCGTCCTGCCGGGACGAGAAGCGCGCGAAGAGCGACGCGGTGATCGCCGGCAGCGGAACCGCGTTGTCGATGGCCGCTTCCACAGTCCAGCGGCCCTCTCCGGAATCCTGTGCATAACCCTTGAGCTGCTCCAGGTGCTCGTCCTCGTCGAGGGCGTTGACCGCCAGGTCGAGCAGCCAGGAGCGGATGACCGTGCCCTCCTGCCAGGAGCGGAAGACCTCGCGTACATCGGTGACGGAGTCGGCGGCCTGCAGGAGCTCCCAGCCCTCGGCGTAGGCCTGCATCATCGCGTACTCGATGCCGTTGTGGACCATCTTCGCGAAGTGCCCGGCGCCCACCTTGCCCGCGTGCACGGCGCCCGCGTCGCCCTCCGGCTTGAGCGCGTCGAGGACCGGCCGCACCTTGGCTATGTTCTCGGCGTCGCCGCCGTACATCAGCGCATAGCCGTTCTCCAGGCCCCAGACGCCGCCTGAGACACCGCAGTCGACGAAGCCGATGCCCTTGGCCGCCAGCTCCTCGGCGTGCCTCTCGTCATCCGTCCAGCGCGAATTGCCGCCGTCCACGACGACATCGCCGGGCTCCAGGAGATCGGCGAGCTCGTCGATGGTGGACTGGGTCGCCGCCCCGGCCGGGACCATCACCCACACCACGCGAGGAGCGTCGAGCTTGCCCACAAGCTCCTCGATGCTGTGGACATCGGCGAGGTCCGGGTTGCGGTCGTATCCGAAGACGGTGTGACCTGCGCGGCGTATGCGCTCGCGCATATTGCCGCCCATCTTGCCGAGACCGACGAGACCGAGCTCCATCAGGGGGTTCCTTCACTGACGACGTGGCGTGAGGGCACTTTCGTACCTGCGTCCGAGCCTAAACCCGGACGCTCCCGCACATCTGTGGGCATAGCCGCTCAGACGTACGCCCTCAACTGCGGACTCGTCAGCCGCTCAGCCGCACCGGCATGATCAGGTACTTGTACGCCTCGTCCGCTTCCGCGTCCACGGCTGGCTTGCCGCTGAGGAGCGCCGGCTTGGTGGACGTCGTGAAGGAGAGCTGGGCCACCGGAGAGTCGATGGCGCTGAGGCCGTCGAGCAGGAAGGTCGGGTTGAAGGCGATCGAGACGTCGTCGCCCTCCAGCTGGGCGTCCACCCTTTCCACAGCCTGTGCGTCGTCGCTGGAACCGGCCTCCAGGATCAGCACACCCTGCTCGAAGGAGAGCCGCACCGGGGTGTTCCGCTCGGCGACCAGGGCCACGCGCTTGACGGCCTCCACGAAGGGGGCGGTCTCGATGACGGCGATCGAGTTGAACTCTGTCGGGAACAGCGAGCGGTACTTCGGGAGGTCGCCCTCCAGCAGGCGCGTGGTCGTACGCCGTCCCGCGCCCTCGAAGCCGATCAGGCCCTCGCCCGCGCCCGAACCGGACAGCGCCAGGATCACACTGTCGCCGCTCGTGAGGGCCTTGGCGGTGTCCAGGAGCGTCTTGGCGGGCACCAGGGCGACCGCGGACGCCTCCGGGTTCTCCGGCTTCCACAAGAACTCGCGGACCGCGAAGCGGTAGCGGTCGGTGGACGCCAGCGTGACCGTGTCGCCCTCGATCTCGATGCGTACGCCGGTGAGGACGGGCAGCGTGTCGTCGCGGCCGGCGGCGATGGCCACCTGGGCGGCTGCGGAGGCGAAGACCTCACCGGGGACCGTGCCCGTGGCCGACGGCATCTGTGGCAGCGCCGGGTACTCCTCCACAGGCAGTGTGTGGAGCGTGAAGCGCGATGAGCCGCAGACCACCGTCGCCCGTACACCGTCTGTGGAAATCTCCACCGGCCGGTTGGGCAGGGCGCGGCAGATGTCGGCGAGCAGGCGCCCGGAGACGAGCACCGTGCCTTCCTCGTCGACCTCGGCGTCCACGGAGACGCGCGCCGAGACCTCGTAGTCGAAGCTGGACAGGCTCAGCGCGCCCTCCTCCGCCTTCAGCAGAAGGCCGGCGAGCACAGGCGCCGGCGGTCGTGCCGGGAGGCTGCGTGCCGCCCAGGCCACTGCCTCCGCGAGTACGTCGCGTTCCACCCGGATCTTCACCGTTGCCGCCTCCGTCTGTTGCCGGCGCTCTCGCCCTGCTTCGCGTTCGTCGTCTGACTCGGTGTCGCTCGGTCCGCTCAGGGGAAGGACACCGGGGACCAGTCTGACGCACGGCACTGACAGTCGGTGCCCCTCGGGGTCAAGTCGTTCCGAGCAGCACCTGAGGCGCCGAGAGTGAGTTGTGCACAGCCCCGTCTTCGAAACGAATTCTCAGCTCTCTCTAGTTGGGAGTAGTAGTAGGGGCTGTGGATACCGTGGATAACCCCGTATGCGCAGGTCAGCACCGGTTTTTTGTCCACTGGCCCTGTGGGTGGAGGCGGTGGACAACCCAGGTGTTCTGTGGACGGGGAAAAGTTCTGCACATTCGATGCACAGGATCGGGGTAGTTCTCCCCAGCGGCGTCCCCAGGTTTGCCCAGGTTCCCCACAGCCCAACCGGACACCTTGGTGTGACGCCTTTCACTCGGGGCGGTGAAAGTGCACGTCACGTTGCCGAACAGTGGACAGTGATGTGGAGAAGTCGGAGATCGCTGGGGACAACCAGCCTCAACCTGTGGGCCGCCGGTGGACAACTTTCCGCACAGCCTGTGGATCTTCTCGTCGTCCACAGGCTGTGGAGATCGTCCGTCCACGAATCCACAGTCGGCTGACCTGGCTCGATCCTTTTTCGCCGGCTCGCCCTGTGGACACAGTCTGGACAACTTCCCGGTCCCCAGGGTGTGGACGCGAGAAAGTCCCGGAATCTGTGGAGGGTGGCCGTAACGCGGCACGTATTCGAACAGCGGGTGCTCGCCGGATGACCGCGGTTCGATGGGAGATCACGGTCCGCAGCGGCGGAGGACGACCGCAGAAGACCCGCGAGAACCCGGCAGGAGCCGTACGAGATCAGCGAAAGGCGCCCTCGGGGAAGTGTCCCGGGGGCGCCGTCAGCGACGTATGGAAAGAGCTGTCAGCTGTTCTTGATGCGGTTCGTGAGCTCGGTGACCTGGTTGTAGATGGAGCGCCGCTCGGCCATCAGGGCGCGGATCTTGCGGTCGGCGTGCATGACGGTCGTGTGGTCACGGTTGCCGAACTGCGCGCCGATCTTCGGGAGCGACAGGTCGGTGAGTTCCCGGCACAGATACATGGCGATCTGCCGGGCTGTCACCAGAATCCGGCTGCGCGAGGCTCCGCACAGGTCCTCCACGGTGTGCCCGAAGTAGTCGGCGGTCGCGGCCATGATGGCCGTCGCCGTGATCTCAGGGGCCGCGTTCTCGCCGCCCGGGATCAGGTCCTTGAGGACGATCTCCGTGAGGCCGAGGTCCACCGGCTGCCGGTTGAGCGAGGCGAACGCCGTGACGCGGATCAGCGCGCCCTCCAGCTCACGGATGTTCCGTGAGATCCGCGAGGCGATGAACTCCAGGACCTCCGGAGGGGCGTTGAGCTGCTCCTGCACCGCCTTCTTGCGAAGGATGGCGATGCGTGTCTCCAGCTCGGGCGGCTGGACATCGGTGATCAGCCCCCACTCGAAACGGTTCCGCAGCCGGTCCTCCAGGGTCACCAGCTGCTTGGGCGGCCGGTCCGAGGACAGCACGATCTGCTTGTTCGCGTTGTGGAGCGTGTTGAAGGTGTGGAAGAACTCCTCCTGCGTCGACTCCTTGTCCGCGAGGAACTGGATGTCGTCGACAAGGAGGATGTCCATCTCGCGGTAGCGCTTGCGGAAGCTGTCGCCCTTGCCGTCGCGGATGGAGTTGATGAACTCGTTGGTGAACTCCTCGGAGCTCACGTACCGGACGCGTGTGCCCGGGTAGAGGCTGCGGGCGTAGTGGCCGATCGCGTGCAGCAGGTGTGTCTTGCCGAGTCCCGACTCTCCGTAGATGAAGAGGGGGTTGTACGCCTTCGCCGGTGCCTCGGCGACGGCGACCGCGGCCGCGTGCGCGAAACGGTTCGAGGCCCCGATGACGAACGTGTCGAAGAGGTACTTCGGGTTCAGGCGTGCGGTGGGCTCGCCGGGACCTGTCGCGGGAGCCGGCTGTGCGGCCAGCGGGCCGGGTGCGCCGCTGGAGGCGGGCAGGGTCGAGCCGACGGGGCCGCCGCGGTGGACGTGGCCGTTGCTGGACGGCGACGGCTGCTCGGGCAGCTCGCGGCGGTCCGGCCGCTGGTCGTAGTCGGGCCGCTGCTGCTCGTAGCGCGGGCGCTCCAGGGACTGCGGCCGGTAGTCCTGCGGAGGCGTCGCGTACGGGTCCCGCTCCGGGAAGCCGAGCCGCTGCTGCTGCCAGCCGTAGTCGTCGCCCTGCGAGGGCCGCGGCCAGCTGCCCTGCTCGGGGCGCGGCCGGTAGTCGGGATACGCAGGGCGGGCGGTGGGAAGCTGATCCGCACGGGCGGTCGGGAGCGGGTCGGGGCGGCCCTGAGGGTGGTCGTGGTTGCGGTCGTGGGGCCGGTCGTCCGCGCGGTGGCGGCCGTACCCCTCGTATCCGTCCCGTCCCTCGTATCCGTCCCGTCCCTCGTATCCGTCTCTGCCGCCCTGGGCGGACGGGGGCTCGGTCTCCTCGTAGCGCGGCCGGCGCTGGGCGGGGGGTGTCGGCGGGGGCTCGCCGGCGGAGTCGTCGACGGTGATCGCGATACGGATCGGACGGCCGCACTCGCGGCTCAGCGTGTCACTGACGATCGGCGCCAGGCGCCCTTCGAGCACGCCCTTCGCGAATTCGTTGGGAACCGCGAGCAGTGCGGTGTCCGCGACCAGGGCCAGCGGCTGGCAGCGCTTGATCCAGTGCTCGTCCTTCGCCTCGACGCCCTGCCCTCGTCCCTCACCGAGGAGTTGTTCCAATACGCGTGGCCACACTGCGGCAAGATCGGCAGGTACGTCAGCCACAGGGCACGCTCTCTCACGGGTCCCTCGAACGAGTGGTTCGCGGGACGGGTCGGTATGTCACTCGGGTGGGCGGGTGGAACCAGGCAGTTCAGGCGGGGCGAACGAATCAGATGGGTCAGGAGAAGGGAACGAATCGAAGTCCAGCCACGGTAGTCAGGGCGACCGCTGCGGTTCAAGTTGTTGTCCCCAGCCTGTGGATAGTGTCTCCTGTCACCGCTGGTTTGACCGGATGGCGTAGCCGCGCGTACCGTTGCCAGGTCGAGTTGTCGATGGCTGCTGCCGCCTGCCTCCGATGGGCATAGATCACGTAGGAGTGATCGGGAAGCGGTGCACTCGGGCGTAATGCGAGCTACTCGTGGGCGCACGGTGACAGCCAGGACGGCACCCCGCAACTACCGATTCTTTCTGGAGCCCCCGAGTGAGCAAGCGCACCTTCCAGCCGAACAACCGTCGTCGCGCCAAGACCCACGGCTTCCGGCTGCGTATGCGCACCCGTGCCGGCCGCGCGATTCTCGCGACCCGCCGTGGCAAGGGTCGCGCCCGCCTGTCCGCCTGATCTCGCAGCACAGGTCATGACGTGCTGCCTACCGAGAATCGGCTGAGGCGGCGCGAGGACTTCGCGACCGCGGTACGCCGGGGACGCCGGGCCGGACGCCCGCTTCTCGTCGTCCACCTGCGTAGTGGTGCAATGGACCCGCACGCGCCTGGGGAGTGCGCTCCCCCGTCGCGTGCGGGTTTCGTTGTCAGCAAGGCGGTGGGCGGCGCGGTCGTACGCAACAAGGTGAAGCGCAGACTTCGTCATCTGATGCGCGATCGAGTGGCTCTGCTGCCCCCCGGTAGCCTGGTAGTCGTACGAGCGCTGCCCGGTGCGGGTGACGCCGACCATGCACAGCTGGCCCAAGACCTGGATGCCGCTCTGCGGCGGCTACTGGGAGGGGGCGCGCGATGAAGTACCCACTGCTGGCTCTCATCAAGCTGTACCAGTGGACCATCAGCCCGTTGCTCGGGCCGGTGTGCAAGTACTACCCGTCGTGCTCCCACTACGGGTACCAGGCCATCGACCGCCACGGTGCGATCAAGGGAACGGCACTCACTGCCTGGCGGATCCTGCGGTGCAATCCGTGGTCGCTGGGCGGTGTGGACCATGTCCCGCCGCGCAAGCGTCCGCGGTGGCACGAAATGCTGCGTAACACCTGGCGCGCACGCAAGGGCGGGAACTCCGCCGCCGAACCGGCCATTGGAGGGCACGGTATGTCCGACCAGCCCTCGAGCCCGGCCGCCGAGACCCCGTCGCATGCTCAAGGAGCCTGATTAGTGGACACGATTGCCAGTATTTTCAGTTTCATCACGACGCCCGTTTCCTGGGTCATCGTCCAGTTCCACTCGGTGTACGGCGCTCTCTTCGGCGACGACACCGGGTGGGCCTGGGGCCTGTCCATCGTGTCCCTGGTGATCCTGATTCGTATCTGCCTGATCCCGCTCTTCGTGAAGCAGATCAAGGCGACCCGGGCCATGCAGACGCTCCAGCCCGAGATGAAGAAGATCCAGGAGCGCTACAAGAACGACAAGCAGCGTCAGTCCGAAGAGATGATGAAGCTGTACAAGGAGACGGGCACCAACCCGCTCTCCTCGTGCCTTCCCATCCTGGCGCAGTCGCCGTTCTTCTTCGCCTTGTATCACGTGCTCAACAGCATCGCGAACAACGACACCGTCGGTGTGATCAACACGCGCCTGCTGGAGAGTGCGCAGCAGGCGCACATCTTCGGTGCCCCGTTGGCCGCGAAGTTCACCGACAGCTCTGCGGACGTCACGGCGCTCGAGGCCTCGCTGACCAGCGTCCGTATCGTCACCGCGGTCATGATCGTCCTGATGTCGGCGTCGCAGTTCTACACGCAGCGCCAGCTGATGACGAAGAACGTCGACACCACGGTGAAGACGCCGTACATGCAGCAGCAGAAGATGCTGATGTACGTCTTCCCCATCATGTTCGCCGTCTTCGGCATCAACTTCCCCGTGGGTGTCCTCGTCTACTGGCTGACCACCAACGTGTGGACCATGGGCCAGCAGATGTACGTGATCCACAACAACCCGACCCCGGGCTCCAAGGCCCAGGCCTCCTACCTGGAGCGCCTGGACAAGCGCGTCACGCACCACGGCAAGACGCGCGGCCGCGGTGAGAAGGCCATCGTCAAGGCCATTGTGGCCAAGGGCCGTGACCGCAATGAGTACGAGCGCAAGTTCATCAACGGTCTGACCAAGGCGGGCCTCGCGGCCCAGGCCGACGGCACCGTGGTGAAGAGCGAGGTCACGACCGTCGCCGAGATTGAGGACGGTGCCCCGGCGACCAGTACCCCCAAGCGCCAGCAGCCCAAGCGGCAGAGCAAGTCCCGGCGTCAGTCGGGCAGCACTCACAGCGGCACCAGCGGCACCAGCGGCACCAGCGGCGCCAAGACGACGGGTGACTCCGGGGCGAAGACCTCCCTGAGCAAGTCCGACGGGCCGCAGGACGCCAAGCCGGAGGACACCAAGCCGACGGGTGACAAGTCCGCCTCGGGCGGTAAGCCTGCCTCGGGTGGCAAGTCCGCCTCGGGCAGCACACGCAGCAAGGCCCAGTCCGGACGCAAGGGTCCGCAGCGGCCCAAGTCTCCCTCCAAGAAGTAAGAAGGAGTCCATCCCGTGATGGAAGGCACCACGTCCGCCGCCACCGAGGGTGGCGATACTCTGACCCGCCTGGAGCAGGAGGGTGAGATCGCGGCGGACTACCTCGAGGGTCTGCTGGACATCGCCGACCTCGACGGTGACATCGACATGGATGTCGAGGCCGATCGCGCCGCTGTCTCGATCATCAGCGACACGGGCAGCCGTGATCTGCAGAAGCTGGTCGGCCGTGACGGCGAGGTGCTTGAGGCTCTTCAGGAGCTCACGCGGCTGGCTGTCCACCGGGAGACCGGAGACCGTAGCCGGCTGATGCTGGACATCGCGGGCTACCGCGCCAGGAAGCGCGAGGAGCTGTCCGAGCTGGGCGCCAAGGCCGCGGCCGAGGTCAAGAGCTCCGGTGAGACAGTGAAGCTGAAGCCGATGACTCCCTTCGAGCGCAAGGTGGTGCACGACGCGGTCAAGGCTGCGGGCCTGCGCAGCGAGTCCGAGGGCGAGGAGCCGCAGCGCTTCGTCGTCGTGCTTCCCGCCTGAATCGGTACGTACGGTTCCTCCGGCCCCGTCTGTTGCGCAGGCGGGGCCGAACTTTGTCAGCCTGATAGTGCCTGTTGGTTCCTTGTGGCCCTGGTGATCAGCGCCCAGTGCGCTTGTGCGGTACGGAAGGACGGTTCCCCGTGATGGAGGCAGCGGAGCTCCCCCCTGCGCCTGAGCAGGCCCGGGCGGTATTCGGCGATCGCTTCGCAGACGCGGTCCGATACGCGGAACTGCTGGCGGACGCGGGAGTACGGCGAGGCCTGATCGGTCCCCGCGAAGTGCCTCGCCTGTGGGAGCGGCACCTGCTGAACTGTGCAGTGCTCTCGGAAGTCGTGCCCGAAGGAGTGACAGTGTGCGATGTCGGCTCCGGCGCCGGGCTGCCCGGCATCCCACTGGCCCTCGTCCGCCCAGACCTGAAGATCACGCTGCTCGAACCGCTGTTGCGGCGTACGAACTTCCTCACCGAGGTCGTCGAGTTGCTCGGCCTCGACCATGTCACCGTGGTCCGTGGCCGCGCCGAGGAGGTCTTGGGCAAGCTGCCTCCGGTCCATGTGGTGACGGCACGGGCCGTGGCGCCCTTGGACCGCCTCGCGGCATGGGGCGTGCCGCTACTGCGTCCGTACGGAGAGATGCTTCTGCTCAAGGGCGACACCGCGGAGGAAGAGGTCAAGAGTGCCGGGGCCGCTCTGGGCAAGCTCGGTGCCGTGGAGACCTCCGTACTCCACGTAGGAGAGGGTGTGGTGAGTCCGCTCGCCACCGTGGTACGGGTCGAGGTCGGGGAGAGCCCGGGAGGGGTACGTTTCGCGGCCAAGCGTGCCAAGGCGGCACGGACCGGACGAACACGGCGTCGTCGCTGATCCGTCCCGACGACGAGACGTACTCCACGCAAGCTGCCAAAACTGCGTATGCCGGAGTGTCGGGCAAGCGTCCTCGCGGACGCTGTGCATCGTGTTTCACGTGAAACGTCGCTCACTGCTGCAGGGCATCATCAATCGCGGCCGCACTGAGGCCGGACCCCGTGACCGCAATCCCCTCAGATCCTTCAAGAGGAAACCCTCTCCGGGCAACGACACGTCGCCCGGAGAGGGTGCGAAGTTGTCCACAGTGGCGGATTTCTCCACAGAAGAACGGACCTCGCTGGTTCACGACCCCGAAGGCATGGGAGGCTCTGTTCATTGCGAGCCTGAAGTCGAGGAGAGTGAATCCTTGCGGTCCGACGCCAACATCGCGGGACCGATGACCGATCCGGTCCCCGGTCCCCGTACCGAGTCGATGGGGGGCGGTGTTTCACGTGAAACACCGCCCCCGATGGACGACACTCCCATCGGTCGTGCTGCCCAACTGGCGGTGGAGGCTCTAGGCCGCGCCGGCGAGGGTCTGCCACGGCCCGAGCAGACCCGTGTGATGGTGGTCGCCAATCAGAAGGGCGGAGTGGGGAAGACCACGACGACGGTCAACCTCGCCGCTTCGCTCGCCCTGCACGGTGGGCGGGTCCTGGTGGTCGACCTCGACCCTCAAGGCAATGCGTCCACTGCGCTCGGTATCGATCATCACGCCGAAGTCCCGTCGATCTACGATGTCCTGGTCGAGAGCAGGCCGCTCTCCGAGGTCGTCCAGCCGGTGCCCGACGTCGAGGGTCTCTTCTGTGCACCCGCCACGATCGATCTCGCCGGTGCGGAGATCGAGCTCGTCTCTCTGGTGGCACGGGAGAGTCGGCTGCAACGAGCGATCCAGTCGTACGAGCAGCCGCTGGACTACATCCTCATCGACTGCCCGCCGTCGCTGGGTCTGCTGACGGTCAACGCACTGGTTGCCGGTGCGGAGGTCCTGATCCCCATTCAGTGCGAGTACTACGCGCTGGAGGGTCTGGGTCAGCTGCTGCGGAACGTCGACCTGGTGCGAGGCCATCTCAACCCCGACCTGCATGTCTCGACAATCCTGCTCACCATGTACGACGGCCGGACGCGACTGGCATCCCAGGTCGCGGACGAGGTGCGCAGCCACTTCGGCGAGGAGGTGCTGCGGACGAGCATTCCGCGCTCGGTTCGCATCTCCGAGGCGCCGAGCTACGGGCAGACGGTGCTGACTTACGACCCAGGGTCGAGCGGTGCCCTCTCCTATCTTGAGGCGGCACGGGAAATCGCGTTGCGCGGCGTCGGCGTGACGTATGACGCGCAGCATGCCCACTTGGGCGCACACAACGATCAGAGCATGGTGGAGGGGATCCAGTGAGCGAGCGACGGAGGGGGTTGGGCCGTGGTCTCGGCGCATTGATCCCAGCGGCCCCGGCAGGGGAGAAGGCGGCGCCTCCGGCGGCGGGCGGGGCATCGACCTCGCCGGCCGCGGTGCCCGTACTCACCGCAGAGCGTGGGGTCGCGGCGGCCAAGGTCGCCACGCTTCCGCCGGGCAATGTTTCACATGAAACCGCGGAGCCATCGGCGAACGGTTTCGCGGAAGTGCCGGCGGCTCCTGTCGGGGCGCATTTCGCCGAGCTGCCCCTCGACTCCATTTCGCCGAACCCGCGCCAGCCCCGTGAGGTGTTCGACGAGGACGCTCTCGCAGAACTTGTCACCTCCATCAAGGAGGTCGGTCTTCTCCAGCCTGTCGTCGTACGGCAGTTGGGCCCGGGTCGCTATGAGCTGATCATGGGTGAACGGCGCTGGCGGGCTTGCCGTGAGGCAGGGCTCGAGGCCATTCCGGCGATCGTGCGGGCCACGGAGGACGAGAAGCTTCTCCTGGACGCGCTCCTGGAGAACTTGCACCGCGCTCAGCTGAACCCGCTGGAGGAGGCGGCCGCCTACGACCAGCTGTTGAAGGACTTCAACTGCACGCACGACCAGTTGGCAGACCGGATCGGCCGGTCCCGTCCGCAGGTCTCCAACACCTTGCGTCTGTTGAAGCTCTCGCCTGCGGTCCAGCGCCGTGTCGCTGCTGGGGTGCTCTCTGCCGGTCATGCGCGGGCCTTGCTCTCTGTCGACGACTCGGAGGAGCAGGACCGTCTGGCTCATCGCATCGTGGCCGAGGGTCTCTCGGTGCGGGCCGTCGAGGAGATCGTCACCCTCATGGGATCGCGGCCCAAGTCCGCGCCACGCTCCAAGGGGCTACGGGCCGGCACGCGGGTCTCTCCGGCGCTGACCGACCTGGCCACGCGCCTCTCGGACCGCTTCGAGACCCGAGTGAAGGTCGACCTCGGCCAGAAGAAGGGAAAGATCACCGTTGAGTTCGCCTCAATAGATGATCTGGAACGGATCCTCGGCTCGCTGGCCCCCGGCGAGGGGCCGGTCCTCCAGAAGAGTCTCTTGGACGATGACTCCGAGGATTCCGAGGGGTCTGAGGCCTGAGCCTCAAGGGTGGTCACGATTCCTATCGGCCGACCCCCAGAGCGGGTCGTGTCCGGTGTGTACCGGAACACGGCCCGCCTTTTGCTTTCTGGCGGTATCGATGGAATCGCATCGTGGATACGATGCGTTCGGGTATGGCGCATCCACCTGACAGCACCTTCTATGGGGAGGCGGGGGCCATGCGGGCCATGAACCGCACCGGACTGGTGAGCGCGGGCCTGGGGCTTGGCGCGGTCGGCGGGTTCGTCGGCAGCCTGCTCAGGGAAAGGAGCGCTCTGACAGCCGCTCGTGATGCCGCGGGCGAAGGAAGTGAGGAACTGCCTTCATGGGGCGTCGGCTCGTACCGCTCACGCTGGACAACCTCCAGGACCTCCCCAAGCGCTGCCGCACGTGCGTCTTCTGGGAGTTGGACCCAGTCAGCGGTGAGGCCGCGGTAAAGGCAGGCACACCCGAGCTGGAGAAGGAGGCGTGGATCTCCGCCGTCCTTCTGGAGTGGGGGTCCTGCGGTCGGGTCGTCTACGTGGACGAGGTGCCGGTGGGCTTCGTGCTCTACGCGCCGCCCGCGTATGCGCCGCGATCCACAGCGTTTCCCACGAGCCCGGTCTCCCCTGACGCGGTCCAGTTGATGACGGCCTTCATCATGCCGGGCTATCAGGGACAGGGACTCGGACGTGTGATGGTCCAGACTGTCGCCAAGGACCTGTTGCGTCGGGGTTTCAAGGCGATCGAGGCGTTCGGGGACGCCCGGTGGAAGGAACCGGCCTGCGTCCTGCCCGCCGACCACCTGACGGCGGTGGGCTTCAAGACGGTCCGGCCCCATCCGACGTACCCGAGACTGCGGCTGGAGCTGCGGACGACGCTCTCCTGGAAGGAAGACGTGGAGCTGGCGCTCGACCGGCTCTTGGGGGCGGTGCAGAAGGAGCCGGCTCTTCGGCCGCTGTAAACGCTGTGGCGTCTGTTGCTTCCGGGCGTACATGCGAATGGGCCACCCCCTCCGGGTTGGCCCATTCGTGTTTCACGTGAAACAACGCCGCGTCCGTGCAACGGCATAGCTCGGTTACTCGGTGATGAAGTCCTCGAGGTCCCGGACGATCGCGGCCTTCGGCTTGGCACCGACGATGGTCTTGGCGACTTCGCCGCCCTGGTAGACGTTCAGGGTCGGGATGGACATGACGCCGTACTTGGCGGCCGTACCCGGGTTCTCGTCGATGTTGAGCTTGACGACCTCGATCTTGTCGCCGTACTCGGCGGCGATTGCCTCGAGCGACGGCGCGATCTGACGGCACGGACCGCACCAGGCGGCCCAGAAGTCCACCAGGACGGGCTTGTCGCTCTTGAGGACGTCCTGCTCGAAGGAGTCGTCGGTCACATGCTTCAGGGTGCCGGCCACTGCGGGCTCCTTAACTGGTTGGTGCGGTGAGGTGGTTGGGGGTCAGACGGTGGTCTTCTCGGGCTCCGCCGCGGCCTCGTGGTCTGCGAGGGCGGCGAGGTGGCGTTCGGCGTCGAGGGCGGCGGAGCAGCCGGTGCCGGCCGCGGTGATGGCCTGGCGGTAGGTGTGGTCGACCACGTCGCCGGCGCCGAAGACGCCGGTCAGGTTGGTTCGGGTGGAGGGGGCGTCGACCTTGAGGTAGCCCTCGTCGTCCAGGTCGAGCTGGCTCTTGAACAGTTCGGTGCGCGGGTCGTGGCCGATCGCGATGAACAGGCCCGTCACCGCCAGCTCGGTCAGCTCGCCGGTCTTGACGTTGCGCAGCTTGAGCCCCGAGAGCTTCTGGTCGCCCTGGATCTCGGCGACCTCGCTGTCCCACACGAACGTGATCTTCGAGTCGGCGAACGCACGCTCCTGCATCGCCTTGGAGGCGCGCAGCGTGTCCCGGCGGTGGACCACCGTCACGGAGCGGGCGAACCGGGAGAGGAAGGTGGCCTCCTCCAGCGCCGTGTCGCCGCCGCCGATCACCGCGATGTCCTGGTCCTTGAAGAAGAAGCCGTCACAGGTCGCGCACCAGGAGACGCCGCGTCCGGATAGTGCGTCCTCGTTGGGCAGACCGAGCTTGCGGTGCTGTGAGCCCGTGGCGATGATGACGGCCCTGGCCTTGTGCACAGTGCCCGCGGTGTCCGTGACCGTCTTGATCTCCCCGGACAGATCGACCGCCACGACATCGTCCGGGACCAGCTCGGCGCCGAAGCGTTCGGCTTGGGCGCGCATGTTGTCCATGAGCTCGGGGCCCATGATGCCGTCCTGGAAGCCGGGGAAGTTCTCCACCTCTGTGGTGGTCATCAGCGCGCCACCCGCGGTCACGGCGCCCTCGAACACCAGCGGCTTGAGCGACGCGCGTGCGGTGTACAGCGCCGCCGTATAGCCGGCGGGCCCCGAACCGATGATGATCACGTTACGGACGTCGCTCACGGCTTGATTCCTCGTCTCTGAAGACTGCTTCGTACGACTGGTGGGAGCTTTTCTCAGAGCCCTCACCCCACCCAACGGATCCTAAGGGGCGTGCATTCCCACTGTGTCCGGGCACACGGCGACGCGTGACCGCACGGCGACAGCACGGATGCCATTTGGATGCCATGGACCAGAGTGGAGGTCGCTCAGCGTCGCTTGTAGGACTGCTGCAGCAGCACCTTGCCCGCCGAGTCCGGGGACTTGGCCACGCAGGCGGAGTCGACGACATAGGCCGTGACTCGTGTGGCGTTGGAGGCGTCGGGCAGCACCACGAGATAGACGTTCGTGCCTTCGTACGTGCCTGTCTTGAAGGCGAGAGCGGCTTCGTTGCGACCGATGCCCTGCTGGATGCACTCGGGCACCGCGACTTTGGGTTCCTTCAGCGTGCTCGGCTCGTCTGGGTCGGACTGGGAGCCCCAGGTCGACTTGTTGTTGCGACTGCCGCTGTCCTGGCCCTCGCTCGAGGCGAGAAGATCCGCGACCTGACTCTCCAGCTTCCCCTCGGTGAAGGTGTTCGCGGAGTCGGCACGACCCTGCTCCGGAGTGGTGCCCGGGGTGTCGTCGCCCATCGACTGAAGGAGCACGCCACCCAGCCCGAGTGCGGCTGCCGTGAACATGGCGCCGAGGAGGACGGCGCCGCGACGGCCTGGGCGTGTGCGCTTCGTACGACCCGGTCCGGTGGCGGCGCGAGGGCGGCCTGCCGGGCGGTCGGCCGCGGTCGATGTTTCACGTGAAACACGCGTGCCGTCGCTCTCGTCGGCCACGGGACGGGAGGCACCCACAGGCTCCCGGGCGCCCGCGGTGTCGGCGTCAGGCTCCGTGGCATTGAGCAGTGCCTCCGCGGCGAGAGCGGCATCGATGCGCTCCGCGACGTCGGCAGGCATGCGTGATGGGCCCGGCAGTGTGCCGAGCATGTCGCGGATCTCTTCCAGCGATGCGTACACGTCGGCACAGAGCGCGCAGTCCTCCACGTGCCGGCGCACATCTGTCATACGCGAGGGCGGGAGCAGACCTTCGGTGAGGTCGGAGATCTCTGTGACTTCCGGGTGCCCGGCCGTGTCGGTCGATGTCACGCTCGCCCACCTCCGCCCTTCACAGCAGTTGAATCGCTTGGCCCTGCATCCTGTACCCCCGCTGCGGGTGGGACGGATGTCCCCTGCGTGCGGTTCCGTCCCTCGCCCGACTTCTTGCTGCCCTCGCCACTTCCGGCGTCCGTACGCAGATGTCTGAGCAGCGGGAGGAGCCTTGCTCTGCCGCGTGCGCAACGGCTCTTGACCGTGCCGGTCGGCACGTCGAGCACGCGGGCAGCCTCTGCCACCGGGTAGCCCTGCATGTCCACCAGGATGAGGGCGGCCCGCTGATCGAGCGGCAGGGTGCCGAGGGCTTCGAGGAGCTCGCGGTGCAGATCGTTGCGCTCGGCCGGCGCGGACGCCGACTCGTGGGGCTCCAGGAGTTGCTCAAGGCGTTCCGTGTCGTCGACGGGAGACGTCTTCCGTGATGCCGTCTTGCGTGCGCGGTCCAGGCAGGCGTTCACCGTGATGCGGTGCAGCCACGTGGTGACGGCTGACTGGCCGCGGAAGGTGTGGGCGGCGCGATAGGCGGAGACAAGAGCGTCCTGGACCGCGTCCGCGGCCTCCTCACGATCTCCCAGAGTCCGCAGGGCCACCGCCCAGAGCCGGTCGCGGTGGCGCCGCACCAGCTCACCGAAGGCCTCCTGGTCACCCTCCACATGGCGGGTAAGAAGGTCCTGATCGCTTGTTCCGCTGTACTCGGCGTCGTCCGCCATCGGACCCTCCCCCCTCGGTGAGCTGTCAGCCCGTGAACTTCACGTCGGTGATCGCCTGCTTGTAGCCGGCCAGGCTGTAACCGTCGGCCGGCGCCTGCGGCAACGCGGTGAGCCACACGAGTACGTACCGGCTCTTCACAGTCTTGTCGATCGTCACCTTCGCGTCGGTGGCGCTTGTCTTCACCGTCCCGAGCTTCTGCATCGAACTCAGCGAGGTCGAGGAACTCATCGAGTCCGTCGCGTACAGAGAGATCGTCGTGTGGTCACCGGCGTACCGAAGTCCTATCGAGGCGGCCGAGATCTCCTGTTCCGAACCGAGGTCGTAAACGATTCCGACACCGGGCTTGATGACCATCTCCGGACCGTCCAGGAAGCTCTTCGTCCGCCAGTAGGTGGAGCTGTCGCCGTCGTAGGTCGCGGCCACGTCCTCGGGTGCCTGAGACCCGCCCTCCGCAACGTACTCCTGCGCTCCCTGAACGGTGATCGGCTTGACCGGCCTGGTCTTGTCGCTGCCCTTGTCGTTGTCGTCCGTCGTCTGCGTCTTGTTGGTGTCGTCGGGCTTCCCGCGCTCCATGAGGGCATCTGCCAACTGCCAACTGCCAAGGCCCAGCGCGGCGATGAGCAACGCGGACACGCCCCACTTGAGGGCCTTGCCGGTACGGCTCTGCAGCGGGGCCGGCGGCGTCGGCACCGGCTGCGTGGCGCCGGGCCGCGGTGTCTGACGCCCGTAGCTGCCCTGCTGGTACGTGGTGCGCTGGTAGTCCGGCGGCCCGGTGAACGCGGGCTCCGGCGGGCGGATGCGGGGCATCTCGCCGATCGCCTTCACCAACTCCTCCGGCGTGGTGCACGGCGGTTCCTGACGGGATGCCGTCGCGCCGTCGTTGACGAGCGCGCGCATCGCGAGTTCCGCCAGGCCGCGGTGCACTCCGGCCCGCACCTGATCGGGCGCGATGAGCCCGACACCCTTCGGCAGCCCGGAGAGGCCGTACGCGTCGTTCTCGTACGGCCAGCGCTGGGTGAGGGCGGCGTACAGCAGCGCGCCGATCCCTTCCGTGTCGGTGCGCTGCGGGGTGTCGGAACTGATGCCGCGCAGCGCGGCGTTCACGGCGAGCCCACGGATGCGCCACTGGCCGGACGAGGAACGCAGCACGGCGCCCGGAGTCAGCCGCAGATGCGCCAGCCCTTCGCGGTGCGCGGCCGCCATCGCCTGGGAGACCTGACTGACCATCTGGTACGCGTCGTGCACCTCCAGCGGGCCGGCGGCCAGAAGCGTCGTCAGCTCCGTGGAATCCGGCAGCCATTCGTGCACCACGTAGACCAGGTCGTCCTCCTCGACCGCGTCCAGCACTTGGACGAAGCGGGGATCGCCCAGGAGGGCGGAGGAACGGGCCGCCGCCAGGACGGAGCGCGCTCTCGGATGATCGGCGGGCAGCAGGTGCACGCCGACGGCGCGACGCAGCTTCTCGTCCACGGCACGCCAACTGCTGAAACCGTCCAGACGGGTGACGCACTCTTCGAGCCGGTAGCGTCTGGCGAGCTTGTGGCCGCTGTGCAACTCGGGCGGTGAGGTCCTGCCGGGGCTCTCGTCCCCGCCGCTCCCCTGTGCCTCTTCGCTCTCCGAGCTTTTCGTGTCCCGCTCCCGGTTCTGGGCCACCCCGTCGGCCGTGGACTGGTCCGCCTTGGCGGTCAGCGGCTCATCACCGCTGTTGTCTGCCACGTCGACGGCAGCCGTGCTCCGTTCCGCCACCGTCGTTCCTGCCTCCCCATCTCCATTGCCCGCTGTCCGACGCCAAAGCCAATTGTGCCCACAGTCCGCCGCTATGCACGACACGCGGTCCCGGACGATGGTTGTGCGCGTACCCCGCCTCAGCGCCCGAGGCGCCCCCGGACCATGCCGACCATTCCGTTCAGTTCCTCGATGCGCATCCGCCGAGCCGCGACGAAGAAGACGCCGAGCAGGGCGATTCCACCGCCGAGGAGGGCGGCCAGGGAGCCGAGAACACCCTGCCCCAGCCCCTGGGTGATCCCGTAACAGGCCGCGGCGGCGAGCAACGCCGCCGGTACCGAGGCGATGCCGAGGCGGGCGTACGTACGCAGGACGCGAGCTCCGTCCAGGTCGCCGCCCAGCCGCTTGCGTAGCCGCTGCCAGGCCACGCCCACGCCGATCGCGTACGCGAGACCGTAGGAGGCGGCCATTCCTGCCACCGCCCAGAGAGGTGGCAGAAGAAGGTAGCAGAGCGCCGAGGCCGCTGCGTTGACGGCGGCCACAATGACCGTGTTGTAGAAGGGGGTCCGGGTGTCCTCGTACGCGTAGAAGGCGCGCAGCACGACGTACTGCACGGAGTACGGGATGAGGCCGAGCCCGAAGGCCATCAGCATGTAACCCATCTTCGTGGCCGCGTCGGTGCCGGAGGAGCCGAAGATCAGGGTGCACATCGGGATGCCGAGTGCGACGAAGCCGAAGGCGATCGGCACGATCGCGACGGCCGTGGTGCGCAGGCCCTGGGAGATGTCGTCGCGGACGGCGCCCGCATCCTGCTCAGCGGCCGAGCGCGAGAGTCTCGGCAACAGGGCAGCCATCAGTGAGACGGTGATGATGGCCTGCGGGAGACCCCAGATGAGCTGGGCGTTGGCGTAGGCGCTGAAGCCGGTACCGGCGGTCCCCGTGTCCGTGACCGCTGCGGTGGCCAGCTGGGCGACGACGACGGCGCCCGCCTGGTTCGCGAGGACGAACAGGATCGTCCACTTGGCGAGCATCGCGGCCTTGCCGAGGCCGTGGCCCTTCCAGTCGAAGCGCAGCCGCAGCCGGAACCCGGTCTCGCGCAGGTACGGGATCATCGCGAGGGCCTGGACGACAAGGCCGAGCAGGACACCGATACCGAGCAGCCGCTGGCCCTCCGGCGGGATGTTTCCGACGGCCATCCCGGAGTTCGCCGAAGTGCCGTACACCCAGATGAACATGCCGAGCGTCACGATGATGACGATGTTGTTGAGGACCGGAGTCCACATCATCGCCCCGAAGCTGCCGCGGGCGTTGAGGATCTGACCCATCACCACGTGGATGCCCATGAAGAAGATCGTGGGCAGGAAGTACTGGGTGAAGGTGATGGCGACCTCGTTGGCCGCGGGGGTGGTGGCGACGGAGTTCGACAGCATGCGGACCAGGAGTGGTGCGGCGAACATCGCGAGCAGGGTCAGCGCGCCGAGCGCCACCATGACAAGGGTCAGAAGACGGTTCGCATAGGCTTCACCGCCGTCCTCGTCCTCCTTCATGGCACGCACCAGCTGCGGTACGAAGACGGAGTTGAGGCCGCCTCCCACCGTCAGGATGTAGATCATCGTCGGCAGCTGGTACGCGACCTGGAAGGTGTCGCCCAGGAGGGCGGTGCCCAGTGCGGCGACGATCAGCGCGGACCGGATGAAGCCGGTGAGACGGGACACCATCGTGCCCGCCGCCATGACCGCGCTCGACTTCAGCAGACTCGACGCGCGGCCCCCGGACTTCTTCGAAGCGGGCGTCGGCGCCGATGCGGGCGCGGGCGGCGGAGACTGGGGGGCGGCGGGAGCCGGCTCGGGTGTGGGGGACGGCACACCGGGCGGGGCCGCGGGCGGGTATGCGCCGCCCTGCTGCTGGTCACGGAAGAGATACGCGAAGGCATCCGGCTCGTGGCGTTGCTCCCCGGCCTGTGTCACCAGGTCGTCCACGCCCACGAACTGGGTCGTACGGGCGTCGTCACCGTAGGGAAGACGCTGCGACAGGCCTTCCGGCTCGGGCGCCGGGGTCTGCGCCCACACGCGTGGATCGGGAGCGTACGGCGACTGCGGCGGCTGGGCGTAGAGCTGCTGCGGCGGCGGGTACGTGCCGGGCGGCGGCGGGGGATGCGCGGCGCGGTCGTGGAGCGCCTCGCCGACCGGGTCCTGGGCGGCGAGATCCCGTACCCCGTAGGGATCCTGTCCGTAGGCGTCCTGGGCGTACATATCGGTGGGGGGCTGTGGCGGCACCTGGCCGGGCTCCGGCGGTCCCTGCGGCGGGTCGTCGGGGTAGCCGGAGCCCCCCGCGCCCTCACCGCGGTCACCGTCGTACGGCGCGTTCATGGTTACCCCACCTCATCGTCCCCGGCCCACCGGCCACGACATCGCTCAACGGTCCACTCTCTCACCCGTGCCGGACGGGTCGGTGCTCTCCGGTGCGGTGTCCGGTGGAGGGTCACTCGGCTGCTCCGGGTCGTCTGCCCTCGATTCCGCCGGGGACGCCAACCCCGATTCCGCTTCGGACTCCGTCTCCGAATCCGAGTGGAACGCCTCTTCAGGACCGTCCTCGGCGTCGTCCTCAGGACCGTCGTCCAGCCCCTCCTCGGCCTGCCGGGCGGCCGCGCGCTTGCGCTGGGTGTACATCCGGAAGCCGGCGAGTACGAGCAGCAGGACACCGCCGGCGATGACGAGCATCACGGCGGGGGGGATCTCGGTGACGTTCACGTCGAACGTGATGGGGTCGCCGTACCGCTGGCCGTCCTCCGTGTAGAGCTGGGCGGTCACTGCGTACCGGCCGGTGGCCCGGCCGTTGGCGGTGAACTTCACCGACTCACTGTGCCCGCCCGACACCTCCACCGAGTAGGCACGCTCACCGATGCGCAGGCGCGACGGCTGCTCCGACGTCAGGCGCAGCACCAGATGGTCGACGCCCTGGACAAGGTTGTTCTGCACGGTGATCGGAATCGTGGCGCTGCGGCCCGACAGCTTCGCCTCGGACTTCTTGATCAGTGCGACCTGCTCGGTGAGCTCATCGATATACGCATCCACGCCGTAGCGGTACACGACCTCCTCGGCTTCGTGACCGCGCCAGGACGTGGACATCGCCCGGTTCAGGGCCCGCCCGAAGGGGGTGATCACCCGGTCCTCCTCGGTG
The DNA here is from genome assembly GCF_014647675.1 of Streptomyces flaveus. Taxonomy (GTDB): domain Bacteria; phylum Actinomycetota; class Actinomycetes; order Streptomycetales; family Streptomycetaceae; genus Streptomyces; species Streptomyces flaveus. The sequence goes on from NZ_BMPQ01000005.1 coordinate 323,818, forward strand.
AGGATCACCCGGAATTTGTTGATCTTCCGCTGAGTTTCCTCGATTTGCTCGAAGGTTTCCGGCGGCAGCTCCTGTTTGCGCAGCGAGGAGGGGTACGCCGAAGGGACCCGCGTGGTGGCGCCGGGGTCGGGCTTGGCCTCGGTGGCCGCGGACAGGTCCGCCGACTGCGACCAGTTCCCGCCCTGGAGGGCTGTGAGCGCCTGCGCCATCGTCTGGGCCTGGCTGGCGGACGGCATGCGCTGCGGGGCGACCACGATGCTGCGCGGCTTCCCCGGCTGCTGCAGGGTGATCATCAGGGTCTGGGCGAGGAATTCCTGCACGGCGAGCGTGGAGTTGCCGGCCACCGCCATGTCGCCCTGGAACGCCGTCGACAGGAGGGCGTCCGCGACCACCGCCGTGGTGCCGCCGCCGATGGGGCGGGCAGCATTGGGTGTGTACGACAGGCCGCCGGTCTCCTTCAGGCTGTCGCTGCGGGAGATCACCGTGTCGGCGCCGGCGGAGGTGGCGACCTTGACGATCGAGGGGTCGATCGCACCGTTCGCGGGCCAGGCGTAGTCCGTGCTGGGCGTCACATGGAGGATGGACTCCACCGTGGTGGCGGCCACCTCCGTGGCGTCTTTGAGGTGGCTCAGCGACCCGGCGACCTTCGTGCCCTTGTGTGCCAGCGACGCCAGATCCGGGTCGGCGAAGGGAAGGGCGACGACTTCCTTGCCCTCGACCGCCTTCTCCAGCTCGGCGAGCCACTGCTTGGCGACCGCCTGGTGGGTGCCCGCTGTGGTGGTTTCGGCGCCGGTCTGGATCTCGTAGCCGCTCATCATCGCGACCACGGAGGCCAGGAGGTCCGGATCGATCACCCACGTGACGTCCAGCTCTTTGCCGAGAGTGAGGAGCTGCTGCAGTCGGCCGCCGGGCGCCAGCTCCGCGGCCAGGTCGTCGTCCTTGAAGACACGGGTCTGCTGCTCGTTCGAACTCGTCTCGGCCGTCATATGGGGGGTGGAGATCAGGGGCCAGAGGAACGTCGTCCTGGTCTTCGTCTCCGCCGCCTCGGGTTGCCACGGCAGGAAGGTCCGCTCGATCCCGAGAATCCGCTCGTACGGCTGGGCGGCGGTCTCCCCGGTGAGCGTGACCCCGAGCTGGTAGACGCCATCGGCGCCGAGGTCCAGGTCGTCGACGGGGACGGAGATGCTGAAGCTCTGCGGGACACCCGGCGTCAGCTCGGCGAAATCCCGCACGTATGAGCCGCCGACTTCGGTGCCCGCGTACGGGTTGCTCTTCGCGGCCGTGTCGATCGACGAGCGGCCGTTCACCGTCGGTCCCACGCGCAGACCGACTTGGGCGTCCGTGACCGACTGCTTGCCCTTGTTGTTGACCCGGCCCGAGACGGTGAGCGTGTCCCCGTCCGAGGGGACGCTGGGGCTGAGCGAGTCCAGGGAGACGTCGACCGTGCTGGAGCCGGTGGCGTCGGCCACGGCGGTGCGCTCGGTGGCACCCGCGGTGGGCGAGGCGGGCAGCTGGAGCAGGCCGGCCAGCAAAGGCGCTCCGGCGAGCAGTACTCCGGTGCGCCGAAGCCACCGGCGGGCAGCTGAGGCACTCGTCCTCTGGAAGTCTGCCGCCTCGGCCACGCGCTCGCCCGTCCCTCGTCGTCGTCAGTGGTCGTCGGAATGTACGTCCACGCATGGTAACGATGCGCGCTGAGGGGAAGTGCCGCGGTCCGCCCCACAAGATCGGGGGCCAGGGCCGAGCTGTCGCCTATGTGCACGTATTGAGGGAGGCGCCCCACCAAGCATGAGGGAAGCACCGGTACACGATTAATGGAGGCGCTCGCCGTCGCCTGCGCCACGTACCCTTTTCTGTTGTGCCGAACGCCAACGAAGACAATCCCAATGCACTGAGCCAGGTGCAGCACCGCGCGGTGAGCGAACTGCTGCGGGTGTCCCCCGTCGCCGACGATCTCGCCCGTCGTTTCCAGGAGGCCGGATTCTCCCTCGCCCTGGTCGGCGGCTCGGTCCGGGACGCCCTCCTGGGCAGGCTCGGAAACGACCTGGACTTCACGACCGACGCCCGCCCCGAGGACGTACTGAAGATCGTGCGGCCCTGGGCGGACGCCGTGTGGGAGGTCGGGATCGCCTTCGGGACGGTCGGGGTGCAGAAGGAATCCCAGGTCGGGGACGCTGTTCAGCGCTTCGACATCGAAGTGACGACGTACCGCTCGGAGGCGTACGACCGGACCTCGCGCAAGCCCGAGGTGTCGTACGGCGACTCCATCGAGGAAGACCTTGTACGCCGCGATTTCACGGTCAACGCGATGGCCGTGGCGCTGCCGGAGAAGGAGTTCATCGACCCGCACGGCGGGCGCCGCGACCTGGCGGAGCGTGTGCTGCGTACTCCGGGTACGCCCGAGGCTTCCTTCTCCGATGATCCGCTGCGGATGATGCGGGCCGCCCGCTTTGCCGCACAGCTCGACTTCGAGGTGGCACCGGACGTCGTCGCCGCGATGAAGGCCATGGCCGAGCGTATCGAGATCGTCTCCGCCGAGCGTGTCCGGGACGAGCTGAACAAGCTGATCCTCTCCACCCACCCGCGTAAGGGGCTGACGCTGCTCGTCGACACCGGGCTCGCCGCGCATGTGCTGCCCGAGTTGCCCGCACTGCGTCTGGAGCGGGACGAGCACCACCGGCACAAGGACGTCTACGACCACTCGCTGATCGTGCTCGAGCAGGCGATGGAGCTGGAGGAGGACGGTCCCGACCTCACCCTCCGCCTTGCCGCGCTGCTGCACGACATCGGCAAGCCGCGCACGCGCCGCTTCGAGAAGGACGGCCGGGTCTCCTTCCACCATCACGAGGTGGTGGGCGCCAAGATGACCAAGAAGCGCATGACGGCCCTCAAGTACTCCAACGACCTCGTGAAGGACGTCTCGCGACTGGTCGAGCTGCACCTGCGCTTCCACGGCTACGGCACCGGCGAGTGGACGGACTCCGCGGTCCGCCGCTATGTGCGCGACGCAGGCCCGCTCCTTGACCGCCTCCACAAGCTGACCCGCTCCGACTGCACCACGCGCAACAAGCGCAAGGCCGCCGCACTCTCTCGTGCGTACGACGGCTTGGAAGAGCGCATCGCCCAGCTCCAGGAGCAGGAGGAGCTGGACGCCATCCGGCCGGACCTCGACGGCAACCAGATCATGGAGGTCCTCGGTGTCGGCCCTGGCCCAGTCATCGGCCAGGCGTACAAGTTCCTGCTGGAGTTGCGCCTGGAGAACGGGCCGATGGAGCACGATGCGGCGGTGTCGGCGCTCAAGGAGTGGTGGGCCGCGCAGAGCTGAGTCGTGAAACAGGGGTCATGTTTCACGTGAAACATGACCCGGCGTCGGCTGGATCCGGATACGCCGAGGGCCGTTGTTTCACGTGAAACAACGGCCCTCGCGCGTCAGGTGAGTCTCTACTTGGCGGAGTACTCCGACAGGCAGAGCGTGAAGTCGCTGCTGCCGCCGGTCTCGGTGTACTGGGCGTACTTGGTGCGGTCGCAGCTGGAGTCGTCGGTCTTCTTCTGCTCGACCTTGTACGCGGCCTTGGAGTTACCACAGTCCACGACCTCGAGGTCCGGGTCGGTGGCGCTGTCCGGGTTGCCGATGCTCATGCAGTCGCCGACCTCGGCGGCCTGTGCGTCGTCTTGGCTCGCGACCACGCCGATGCCCGCAGCGATGAGGGCGGCAACGACGATTCCGATGCGCAGGAAGAACTTGGCTCCGCGCTTCCGCTGCTGAGGCGGGACCGGGGCGTACGGCGCGTTCGGCTGCTGCGGGTAGCCGGGCTGGCCGGGGAACTGAGGCTGACCCTGGGGTGCCGTCTGGCCCTGGGCGAACGGGTTCTGGCCCTGAGGCGGTTGCCCCTGAGCGTACGGATTCTGGCCCTGAGGCGGTGGAGTGGTCACTTGAGGGTCCCCCTAGAACGTTAGGAGCGCGTGGCGCGAAATAAGACCCACGTAAGCTATCGGCCCTCACTGACAACTCAATGCTTCGGAGACGCTCTGTGTCATTGATGTGACACTCGACGCCGTTCAAAGCGGGCCATAGACGCAGCAACTGCCGCGTAGATAACGGCCACCGTGACCACCAGCGGGACTGAGCGGCCGTCAGGAGGCAGCATCAGGGCGGCTACTCCGGCGGCGCCGACGAAGGCGACGTTGAACAGCACGTCGTACACGGAGAAGATCCGGCCACGGAAGCCGTCGTCGACGGACGACTGGACCACGGTGTCGGTGGCGATCTTCGCGCCCTGGGTGGTGAGGCCGAGGACGAAGGCCGAGATCAGTACGGGCACTTCGGTGAACGACAGACCGAGCGCGGGTTCCAGGACCGCGGCGGATCCGGCGCAGACGACGATCCAGCCTCCCGGACCAAGCCTCCCGGCTGCCGTCGGAGTCACCACCGCCGCCACGAAGAAGCCCGCCCCGGAGATCCCCACGGCCAGCCCCAGCAGAGCGAGACCGTCCTCCCCGGAGCCGGACGACCAGGCATACCGGCAGAGCATCAGCACCATGACGGTCAGGGCGCCGAAACAGAACCGCATCAGCGTCATCGCGGTCAGCGCCCAGGCGGCCTCGTGGCGTGCGGGCTCGGCCAGATGGCGCACGCCGGCCACCAGACCACGTGCCGTACCCGCCAGGGCCGCCTTCAGATGCGGCTGCACCAACTCCTGGTCGGGACCCAGCAGTTCCCGCGCCATGCGCAGCGAGGCGAGTGCCGCGCACAGATAGAGCGCCGCCCCGACGAGGACGACCGCGGCGTCGGAGTCCGAGATGACGAGACGTACGACGAAGGCGATCCCGCCGCCCGCAGTCGCGGCGAGAGTCCCGGCCGTGGGCGACAGGGAGTTGGCCATCACCAGGCGCTCGGAGTCGACGACACGGGGCAGCGCGGCGGACAGACCCGCCAGGACGAAGCGGTTGACCGCGGTGACGCTCAGCGCGGAGACGTAGAAGAGCCAGTCCGGGACGCTGCTCACGATCAGCACGGCCGTCAGGGAGGCCAGCAGCGCCCGCAGGAGGTTCCCGTACAGAAAGACCTGGCGGCGTCGCCAGCGGTCCAGCAGCACGCCCGCGAAGGGGCCGACGAGCGAGTACGGGAGGAGGAGCACCGCCATCGCCGAGGCGATCGCGGCCGGCGAGGTCTGCCGCTCCGGCGAGAAGACGACGTACGTGGCGAGCGCGACCTGGTAGACGCCGTCGGCGCCCTGGGACAGCAGTCGTACGGCGAGCAGACGCCGGAAGTTCCTAAAGCGCAGAAGTACGCGCAGGTCCCGTACGACAGCCATGCGGCACAGCCTCACATATGGGAAGGGTCCCCGGACATATGGGAAGGGTCCCCGGGCGCACGACCCGGGGACCCTCAACAGCCCATGGAACCAAGCGCTTAGCGCTCGACCTCGCCGCTGATGAACTTCTCGACGTTCTCGCGGGCCTCGTCGTCGTAGTACTGGACCGGCGGGGACTTCATGAAGTAGCTCGACGCCGAGAGGATCGGGCCGCCGATGCCGCGGTCCTTGGCGATCTTCGCGGCGCGCAGGGCGTCGATGATGACACCCGCGGAGTTCGGGGAGTCCCAGACCTCGAGCTTGTACTCCAGGTTCAGCGGGACATCACCGAAGGCGCGGCCCTCGAGACGGACGTACGCCCACTTGCGGTCGTCCAGCCAGGCCACGTAGTCGGACGGGCCGATGTGGACGTTGTCGGCACCCATCTCGCGGTCGCGGATCTGGGAGGTGACGGCCTGCGTCTTGGAGATCTTCTTCGACTCCAGGCGGTCGCGCTCGAGCATGTTCTTGAAGTCCATGTTGCCGCCGACGTTCAGCTGCATCGTGCGGTCCAGGATGACGCCCCGGTCCTCGAACAGCTTCGCCATGACGCGGTGTGTGATCGTGGCGCCGACCTGCGACTTGATGTCGTCACCGACGATCGGGACTCCGGCCTCGGTGAACTTGTCCGCCCACTCCTTCGTGCCGGCGATGAAGACCGGAAGGGCGTTGACGAAGGCGACCTTGGCGTCGATGGCGCACTGGGCGTAGAACTTCGCCGCGTCCTCGGAACCGACCGGCAGGTAGCAGACGAGGACATCGACCTGCTGGTCCTTGAGGACCTGGACGACGTCGACCGGGGCTTCGGCGGACTCCTCGATGGTCTCGCGGTAGTACTTGCCGAGCCCGTCCAGGGTGTGGCCGCGCCGCACGGGCACACCGGAGTTCGGGACATCGCAGATCTTGATGGTGTTGTTCTCGCTGGCACCGATGGCGTCCGCGAGGTCGAGGCCGACCTTCTTCGCGTCGACGTCGAAGGCGGCCACGAACTCGATGTCGCGGACGTGGTACTCGCCGAACCGGACGTGCATCAGACCCGGCACCTTGGCGGTCGGGTCGGCGTCCTTGTAGTACTCGACGCCCTGGACCAGCGAGGCGGCGCAGTTGCCCACGCCGACGATGGCTACGCGAACCGAACCCATTCCGGTTGCTCCCTGTGTGTACTCGGTGAAGCCCTGAGCGGGCTTCACGTGGCGGTGTCGTCGGACGGATCCGGCCGGGGATTGTCCCCGTGCCGGGGCAGGCCGCCCGACTCTCCAGATGTGCTGTCCTGCTGAGCGGAGCGGTCCGAGGCGGGACGCTGCTGGTCCCGTCCGGCCCGCTCGCTCTCGATGAGCTCGTTCAGCCAGCGCACTTCGCGCTCCACGGACTCCATTCCGTGGCGCTGGAGCTCAAGGGTGTAGTCGTCGAGGCGCTCCCGGGTGCGCGCCAGAGAGGCGCTCATCTTCTCCAGGCGTTCCTCGAGACGACTGCGGCGGCCTTCGAGGACCCGCATACGTACATCCCGCGACGTCTGCCCGAAGAAGGCGAAGCGAGCGGCGAAGTGCTCGTCCTCGTACGCGTCGGGACCCGTCTGCGAGAGCAGCTCCTCGAAGTGCTCCTTACCTTCCGCCGTCAACCGATAGACGATCTTGGCGCGGCGTCCCGCGAGTGGAGCGGCAGGTGCTTCATCGCGGGCACCCCCCGACTCCTCGATCAACCAGCCGTTGGCGACCAGCGTCTTGAGGCAGGGGTAGAGCGTCCCGTAGCTGAAGGCACGGAACACGCCCAGTGAAGTATTGAGCCGTTTACGCAGCTCATAGCCGTGCATCGGGGACTCGCGGAGCAGGCCGAGTACGGCGAACTCGAGGATCCCGGAACGCCGGCTCATCGTCGCCTCCTCTCTGCAGCAGCCTTGCCGTGACGGTCGTTATGCCGAGCTGATGTATCGACTCGATACATCAGCACGATAGAACGGTCATCCGTACGCGACAAGAGGGGGCACAGTGAGCGGCGTCACATCACCGATTCATGGGAAGCGAGTTGCCTGTTTTGGGGTTGCCTTCGGCCCTCGGTAGGTTTTGCCGGTGCGTAGTCTGTGCGCCATGCACATCACCGGGAACCAAGTGACGTTTGGGGACGTCCTCGTCCTCGGTGCAGTACGGGTGAATGACAGAACGACCGCATCCGTACTTCGGGGGGACCGGGAAACCAGCCGCCGTTTCCAGGCGCGCAAAGGTGCGCCTGCCCGAGGAGTAACCGTTCGATGAGCGAGCACCGTCGCAAACCGCCGCAGCCGCAAGGCGGCGGACGCGCCGCGGCCCGACGCGGCCAAACCGGCTCGTCCTCCGGCCGCCGCGCGGCACCGCGAAGCGCCACCGGGTCTCCTTCCGCCTCCTACGGATCAGGGGGCGAGGAACGGCCGTACGGTGGCCGAGCAGAGGCCCGAAAGGCTGCCCAGAGAAGCACCAGCGGCGGCGGTCGGCGCAGAGCTGCCGACGGCGCGGGAGGCGGTGGCCACGGTGGTGGCGGCCGCCGAGGCGGTCCCGGCGGGCCGAACGGGCCCGGGCGCGGCAGGGGCCGCGGGGCCGAGCCGCCCAAGAAGCGCATCATCGACTATCCGCGCGCGGGCAAGTACGGCGCGGCGCGATGGGTGCCGTCATGGAAGCTTGTGACGGGTACGTTCGTCGGCTTCCTCGGCGGCATGATGGCCGTGGCCGGCATCGCGTACGCCATGGTGGGCGTCCCGAAAGTCGACGAGACGGCGGAGGCGCAGAACAACGTCTACCAATGGGCCAACGGCGACACGATGGTCGCCACCGGCGGCGAGATGAACCGCCAGATCATCGGCTACGCCCAGATCCCCAAGGAGATGCGCTACGCCGTCATGTCGGCCGAGAACAAGACGTTCGAGACCGACCGAGGCGTGGACCCCATGGGCATCAGCCGCGCCCTGTTCAACATGGCCAAGGGCGGCGACACGCAGGGCGGCTCCACCATCACCCAGCAGTACGTGAAGAACGCGCTGCTGAGCGACCAGTCGCAGACGCTCACGCGTAAGTTCAAGGAGCTGTTCATCTCCATCAAGGTCGGCGCCACGGTCGACAAGAAGGAGATCATGGCCAACTACCTGAACACCGCCTACTACGGACGCAACGCCTACGGAATCCAGGCGGCCGCGCGTGCGTACTTCAACAAGGAGGCCGAGAAGCTCAACGCGAGCGAGTGCGCCTTCCTGGCGGCGGTGCTCAAGGGAGCCACGTACTACGACCCCGCGGGCTCGGAATCGATCGACCCTGCCGCCACTCGCGAGGCCAACCGCAAGAGGGCCACGGAGCGATGGAGCTGGATCCTCGGCGAAATGGTCAAGGACGGTCATCTGCCGGCCTCGGAGGGCGCCAAGTACAAGAAGCAGGGGTTCCCCAAGACCCAGAATCCGCGGCTGAACACCGCGCTGAGCGGCCAGACCGGCTATCTCGTCGACCTCGCCAAGTCGTACATCATCAACAACAGCGACAAGACCAAGATCACCGCCGAGAAACTCCAGCGGGGCGGCTACACGATCCGGACGACCTTCAACAAGAAGATGGTCAACCAGCTCGAAGACGCGGTGAAGAAGGTCCAGAAGGAGAACATCAAGCCGGGCGAGCGTCCCGAGACGGACAAGTACGTCCAGTTCGGCGGAGCCTCCGTGAACCCGGAGGACGGCGCCATCAGGGCCATCTACGGCGGCGAGGACGCGACGAAGCACTTCACCAACAACGCCGACCAGACCGGCGCCCAGGTCGGTTCGACGTTCAAGCCGTTCGTGCTGGCGTCCGCCATGCAGTGGGGTGTGCGCAATCCTGAGGGCGACGCGATCCAAGCGCAGGACGAGCGGACGATCGTCTCGCCGAAGAGCTTCTACAGCGGCAAGAACAAGCTCAAGATCAAGGACTACGACGGCAACGTCTGGCAGGACAAGGACGGCAAGGTGTGGCTGCAGAAGAACGACGGCGGTGAGTCGTACAACGCGCCGAGCTACCAGATCGACCTCCGCGAGGCGATGAGGGTCTCGGCGAACTCCGCCTACGTGCAGCTCGGTATGGACGTGGGTCTGGACAAGGTCAGGGAGGCAGCGATGAGCGCGGGCGTCCTGGAGAGCAGTCTGGCCAGCGCGAACTACCCGTCCTTCTCGCTCGGCACGTCCGATCCGAGCGCGATCCGAATGGCAGGCGCATACGCCACGTTCGCGGCCAGTGGCAAGCAGAACGCCCCGTATTCGGTCACCGAGATCGAGGACGCGGACGGGATCGTCTTCAGGCACGCGGACGTCGCCAAGACCAGCACGGCCTTCACTCCCGAGGTCGCCGACAACGTCACCGACGTTCTGAAGACCGTCGTGGAGGACGGCACCGGCACCGCGGCGGCGCTCGACGACCGTGAGGTGGCGGGCAAGACCGGTACCACCGACGGCAACAAGTCCGCCTGGTTCGTCGGATATACCCCGCAGCTCTCGACCGCGATCTCCATGTATCGCATGGACGACAACGCGAACAACAAAAACCGCAAGTTCCTGGAGATGTACGGGACAGGCGGCCAGAAGAAGATCCACGGTGCCTCGTTCCCGGCCGAGATCTGGCACGACTACATGGAGGACGCGCTCAAGGGCAAGCGCGCGGAGAAGTTCCCGACGCCCGAACCCATCGGCCAGGTCGTCAACGACATCCCGACCCCGACCCCGACCCCGACGCTCCCCGAGCCCGAGCCCGAGGAGGAGGAGACCCCGACGCCGAGCCCGACGCCCAGCGAGCCGACGACGAGTCCCTCGCCCACGCCGAGCAACACCTGCGAGCCCTTCGACTTCGAGTGCAACAACAACGGAGGAGAGGACAATGGTGGTGCTGATAACGGCGGAGCCGACGGAGGTGCGAGCGCTTCACCGACGGAGTCCGATCCTCCTGGCAACAACGGCGGTAACGACAACGGAGGCATCTTCGGATGAGGCACTGAGTAGCCGTCACCGTGTGTGTTTCACGTGAAACACGCTGTTTCACGTGAAACAAGGGCCGCCGCACCGACCAGGGTGCGGCGGCCCTTGTCGTACACAAGGCGAAGCCCTTCAGCCAGACAACCAGCCACGGCCACGGCGACTGGACCCAGCACACCCTCAGCTACGTACGGCAGGATGGTCGGCATGCCCAGTGCAGAGACGAAGCGAGCGAGCTCGCACGAGCCGGAGCCGGTACGGCCGACCAAGGAGGACGCGGTCGCCGCGACCGGCAGCGAGCTGATCGGTGGTCCCATCGGACGGCGCGCGCTGCTCGGAACGTCCTGGTGGACCCCGGTACGCGTCATCGTGCTCGTCGCGATCGGCATGTTCGCCCTCGGCATGGTGCAGAAGCTGCCGTGCTACGACGGCGCCTGGTTCGTCGGGGCCAGCTCGCAGTACACGCACGCGTGCTACTCCGACATCCCGCATCTCTACCAGGGCCGCGGCTTCGCCGAAGGGCTCGTGCCGTACTTCGACAAGCTCAGCGGCGATATGGAGTACCTCGAATACCCGGTGCTGACCGGCGTGTTCATGGAGGTCGCCTCCTGGCTGACACCCGGCAGCGGCAGCATCCAGGACCAGGCAAAGGTCTACTGGATGGTCAACGCCGGGATGCTGATGGTGTGCGCGGCGGTCATCGCGGTCTGTGCGACCCGCACCCACCGCCGGCGGCCCTGGGACGGTCTGCTGGTCGCCCTCGCACCCGCCTTCGCGCTCACCGCCACCGTCAACTGGGACCTGCTGGCCGTCGCCCTGACGGCCGCCGCGATGCTGATGTGGGCGCGGAGCCGCCCGCTCGCCTTCGGCGTCCTGCTGGGCCTTGCCACGGCCGCCAAGCTCTATCCCTTCCTGCTCCTCGGGCCGTTGCTTGTGCTGTGCTGGCGCGCGGGCAGGTGGCGGGAGTTCGGCACCGCGCTGCGCGGCGCAGGGGGCGCCTGGCTGGTCGTGAACCTCCCGGTGCTGCTGCTCGCCCCAGAGGGCTGGTCGAAGTTCTACACATTCAGCCAGGAGCGCGGCGTCGACTTCGGCTCGTTCTGGCTCGTCCTGTCCCATCGCATGGACAGCCCGCTCACCACCGAGACCGTCAACACGCTCGCCATGGTGCTGATGCTGCTCTCCTGCCTGGGCGTCGCGGGACTCGCGCTGACCGCCCCGCGCAGGCCGCGCTTCGCCCAACTCGCCTTTCTGGTCGTCGCGGCCTTCATCCTCACCAACAAGGTCTACTCACCGCAGTACGTGCTGTGGCTGATCCCCCTCGCCGCGCTGGCCCGCCCCAAGTGGCGGGACTTCCTGATCTGGCAGGCGTGCGAGGTCGCCTACTTCCTCGGGATCTGGATGTACCTCGCGTACACGACCAGTGGCGACGCCCACAAGGGACTGCCCACCGACGGCTATCACGTCGTCATCGTCATCCACCTGTTGGGGACGCTCTACCTGTGCGCCGTCGTCGTACGCGACATCCTCATGCCGGAACGAGACGTGGTACGCCGAGCAGGGGACGACGATCCGTCGGGTGGGGTACTGGACTGGGCGGAGGACGCCTTCGTACTGGGGGCCGCGGCCCATCCGCCGCAGCATGCGGCGCACTTCGACGGGCCGCACGTGGAGTGGGGCAGTCGGGGCACGCCGGCGGGTGGCGGTTCGCCCTGAGCGAACAGGACGTGGGGAAGCCACGCAAAAGGCCGTACACAGAGTCCATGTACGGCCTTTTGCGTTGAGGTTCGGGCGGTCAGCGCTCGACGATCCGGTCGAACTGCGTGGTGGTGTGCCGCAGATGGGCCACCAGCTCCTCGCCGACCTTCGGTTCCGGGGCGTCCGAGGGCACGAACAGGATCGAGACCTGCATGTGCGGAGGCTCCGCGAACCAGCGTTGTTTGCCGCCCCAGACGAACGGCGAGAGGTTCCGGTTGACCGTGGCGAGGCCGGCCCGGGCGACGCCCTTGGCGCGCGGCATGACGCCGTGCAGGGCCTTCGGGGCCTCCAGGCCCACCCCGTGCGACGTACCGCCCGCCACGACCACCAGCCAGCCGTCAGATGCGGCCTTCTGCTGCCGGTATCCGAAGCGGTCGCCCTTGGAGACGGGAGTGACGTCCAGGACGGCTCCGCGGTACTCCGTCGCCTCGTGGTCCCCCAGCCACAGCCGTGTACCGATGCGGGCGCGGAAACGCGTCTGCGGGAACTGCTGCTGCAGACGGGCGAGTTCCTCGGCTTTCAGATGGCTGACGAACATGGTGTGCAGCGGCAGCCGGGCCGCACGCAGCCGGTCCATCCAGCCGATGACCTCCTCGACGGCATCCGAGCCGTCGGTACGGTCCAGCGGCAGGTGGATCGCGAAGCCCTCCAGCCGCACGTTCTCTATGGCGGCGTGGAGCTGGGGCAGGTCGTGCTCGCTCACACCGTGCCGCTTCATCGAGGACATGACCTCGATGACGACGCGGGCGCCCACGAGGCCGTAGACCCCGTCGACCGACGACACGGAGCGGATCACGCGATCGGGCAGCGGCACGGGCTCCTCGCCCCGCCGGAACGGCGTCAGCACCAGCAGGTCACCGCCGAACCAGTCCTTGATCCGGGCAGCCTCGTACGTCGTGCCGACGGCCAGAATGTCCGAACCCAGGCGCGTGGCCTCGTCCGCAAGGCGCTCGTGGCCGAAGCCGTACCCGTTGCCCTTGCAGACGGGGACGAGCCCCGGAAACTGCTCGGACACGTGCTTGTGGTGCGCCCGCCAGCGCGCGGTGTCGACGTAGAGGGTGAGCGCCATGGCCGGACCTGGAACCTTTCTCGTGGCTGCGGTGTATCAGAGGTATGAAGGCGAATTCTGATGCATCAGCGGCGCGACATGTAGATGTCGAGCGCCTTGTGGAGCAGCTTGTTGAGCGGGAAGTCCCACTCGCCGAGGTACTCGGCGGCCTGCCCGCCCGTACCCACCTTGAACTGGATGAGGCCGAAAAGGTGGTCGGTCTCGTCCAGCGAGTCGGAGATGCCCCGCAGGTCGTAGACCGTGGCACCGAGCGCGTAGGCGTCGCGCAGCATGCGCCACTGCATCGCGTTCGAGGGCCGGACCTCACGCCCGATGTTGTCCGAGGCGCCGTACGAGTACCAGACATGCCCGCCGACGACCAGCATCGTCGCGGCGGACAGGTTCACGCCCTCGTGCCGGGCGAAGTAGAGCCGCATGCGGTTGGGGTCCTCGTTGTTGAGGGCCGTCCACATGCGCTGGAAGTACGAGAGCGGGCGGGGCCGGAAGTGGTCGCGAGCAGCGGTGATCTCGTAGAGGCGCTGCCACTCCTCCAAGTCCTGGTAGCCGCCCTGGACGACCTCGACGCCGGCCTTCTCGGCCTTCTTGATGTTGCGCCGCCACAGCTGGTTGAAGCCCTTGTGGACGTCTTCCAAGGACCGGTTCGCAAGCGGTACTTGGTAGACATATCGGGGCTGTACGTCGCCGAAGCCGGCCCCGCCGTCCTCGCCCTGCTGCCAGCCCATGCGACGCAGCCGGTCGGCCACCTCGAAGGCCCGCGGCTCGATGAAGTCGGCCTCGATGTCGCGCAGCCGCTTCACATCCGGATCCTGGATGCCCTTCTTGATCGAAGCGGCCTCCCAGCGGCGGATGATGACCGGTGGGCCCATCTTCACGGAGAAGGCGCCCTGCTGCTTGAGATGCGCGAGCATCGGATCCAGCCACTCGGTCAGATTCGGCGCGAACCAGTTGATGACCGGGCCCTCGGGCAGATAGGCGAGGTAGCGCTTGATCTTGGGCAACTGCCGGTACAGCACGAGGCCCGCCCCGACCATCTCGCCCGTCCTGTCGTCGAACCAGCCGAGATTCTCGGCGCGCCACTCCGCCTTGACGTCTGCCCAGGCCGGGACCTGCATGTGGCTCGCCGCGGGCAGGCTCTGGATGTACGCCAGATGCTGCTCTCGACTGATGGTCCTCAGGGTCAGGCTCATACGGGGCGCTCCTCGGGCTGGTGTGTCCCCATGGGTACAGGGGCTCCGGCTCTCGCGCCGAAGCCTACTGCGCCCTGCGAGCGCCCCGTCTGGCCCTACGGAACCTGGGCCCGGCGCATACACGGCCGGGAGGTCCGGAAGGGGCGCCCGGCCCATGAGCCGGGAGTGGGGAGGCTGTTGGCCGATGTCCCCGTCCGCCGGGGGAATCGCTCAGCCGAAGAGACCGCCGTGCGCCATGCCGAGCATGAAGCCGACACCCGCCGCACCGAGACCCAGAATCAGACCGAAGCGCTCCCGCGTCGTCACGGAGACGAACTGCCCGGTCGCCCCCGTGAGAATCCCCAGCAGCCCTGTCCAGGAGCTGATCAGGTGCAGGTGGTGGAACATCGCCGTGATGAAGGACGTCGCCCCCAGCACCAGCGTCACGGCGAGCAGCGTGTCCTGGAGCGGGTGAGGCTTGTGATCGGTGGCGAACAGGGATCCGGCGACGTTGGGGCGCACTGTCTGTGCCATAGGGCACCTCCTGCGGAAAACGGCGCATCGTAGCGCCATACACACCCGATGTGTACAGATTGACGGCCCACACCCCCGGATTTCAACCGGAAGCCGGTGTCCGGGTAGTCTGTACCGTCTGCACCGGTGTCTGCCCGTGCCATGACGCGACTCCCACTCAATTCACTGAGTGACGAGCCCGATTGTCAGTGGTGGCCGATACCGTTGCTAACGCATCACAACCCTCCTGCCACGGAACGACCGTGGCCGCCGAGTCCAAAGGAGGTGGGTTCCACATGCGTCACTACGAGGTGATGGTCATCCTCGACCCCGATCTCGAGGAGCGCGCTGTCTCCCCGCTGATCGAGAACTTCCTCTCCGTTGTCCGTGAGGGCAACGGAAAGGTGGAGAAGGTCGACACCTGGGGCCGTCGTCGTCTCGCGTACGAGATCAAGAAGAAGCCCGAGGGTATCTACTCGGTCATCGACCTGCAGGCCGAGCCTGCGGTCGTCAAGGAGCTCGACCGCCAGATGAACCTGAACGAGTCGGTCCTCCGGACCAAGGTCCTCCGTCCCGAGATGCACTGAGCTCTTCCGCTCAGTTGATCTCGGGCATCGAGTAGCAGCACAAGCAGCCAGCAGCAAACCCGCCGAGAGGTTCCCCCAATGGCAGGCGAGACCGTCATCACGGTCGTCGGCAATCTTGTCGACGACCCCGAGCTGCGCTTCACCCCTTCCGGTGCGGCGGTCGCGAAGTTCCGTGTCGCGTCCACCCCCCGCACCTTCGACCGTCAGACCAACGAATGGAAGGACGGCGAGAGCCTCTTCCTGACGTGCTCGGTCTGGCGTCAGGCGGCGGAGAACGTCGCCGAGTCGCTCCAGCGAGGCATGCGCGTCATCGTGCAGGGCCGGCTGAAGCAGCGGTCCTACGAGGACCGTGAGGGCGTCAAGCGCACGGTCTACGAGCTCGACGTCGACGAGGTCGGCGCGAGCCTGCGCAACGCCACGGCCAAGGTCACCAAGACCACGGGCCGAGGCGGCCAGGGCGGTTACAGCGGCGGCAGTGGCGGCGGCCAGCAGGGCGGCGGTTGGGGCTCAGGCCCCGGCGGCGGTCAGCAGCAGGGCGGCGGCGCTCCCGCCGACGACCCCTGGGCGACCGGTGCGCCGGCCGGCGGTGGCCAGCAGGGTGGCGGCGGTGGCGGCTGGGGCGGAAGCTCCAGCAGTTCCGGCGGCAACGGCGGCGGCTACTCGGACGAGCCCCCCTTCTGAGGGCGGGTTCGTACCCACACTTCTTGATCACACAGGAGATACACCATGGCGAAGCCGCCTGTGCGCAAGCCGAAGAAGAAGGTCTGCGCTTTCTGCAAGGACAAGGTCACGTACGTGGACTACAAGGACACGAACATGCTGCGGAAGTTCATTTCCGACCGCGGCAAGATCCGTGCCCGCCGCGTGACCGGCAACTGCACGCAGCACCAGCGTGACGTCGCCACGGCTGTCAAGAACAGCCGTGAGATGGCGCTGCTGCCCTACACCTCCACCGCGCGATAAGGGAAGGGTGACCGACATATGAAGATCATCCTCACCCACGAGGTCTCCGGCCTCGGCGCCGCGGGCGATGTCGTCGATGTCAAGGACGGTTACGCCCGCAACTACCTGATCCCGCGGAACTTCGCGATCCGCTGGACCAAGGGCGGCGAGAAGGACGTCGAGCAGATCCGTCGTGCTCGCAAGATCCACGAGATCCAGACCATCGAGCAGGCCAACGAGATCAAGGCCCGCCTCGAGGGCGTCAAGGTTCGCCTGGCCGTCCGCTCCGGCGACGCCGGTCGGCTCTTCGGTTCCGTCACTCCGGCCGACATCGCCTCGGCGATCAAGGCTTCCGGTGGCCCCGAGGTCGACAAGCGCCGCATCGAGCTGGGCTCGCCGATCAAGACACTGGGCGCTCACGAGACGTCCGTGCGTCTGCACCCCGAGGTTGCCGCCAAGGTCAACATCGAGGTCGTCGCTGCCTAAGTGCTGCGCTCGCTGAAACAGTGTGGGGCCGTGCCTTTCGGGGTGCGGCCCCATATGCATGTCCCTGCGCATGCGGCCCGGGTCCTTTGGAGGCAGACGCTTTGGCTGGGACGTATGGACACCCGTGTTTCACGTGAAACGGCGTGGACCGGTCCGCCAAGTGGTCGTCGTTTCACGTGAAACCGCGCGCATCCGGTTGTGCGCGGATCTGCTTAGCGCATTGCCCCGGTGACGATCCAGCGACCTGAGCGGGAGCGCAGCCACAAGGTCAGCATGCGCGTTGTCATCATCAGAGTCATTGCTCCCCACAGCGCCGTCAGGTCGCCGCCGAGAACAGGTACGAGCAGGGCGGCGGGCGTGAAGACAGCGAGCGTCACGAGCATCGCCCGTGCCAAGTAAGCGCCGTCTCCGGCGCCCATCAGGACGCCGTCGAGTACGAAGACGATGCCGCAGACCGGCTGGGAGAGGGCCACCACGACGAGAGCAGGCAGTGCCGCATCCTTGACCACCGAGTCACTGGTGAAGAGCGGGACGAAGAGTGGCCGGGTGACGATCACCAGCACGCCGAGTACGACACCGACCGTGATGCCCCACTCCACCATGCGGCGACAGGCGTCGCGGGCGCCTTGGGCGTCACCTGCGCCGAGATAACGGCCGATGATCGCCTGACCGGCGATGGCGATCGCGTCCAGGGCGAAGGCGAGCAGATTCCATAGCCCCAGGATGATCTGGTGTGCGGCGATGTCCGCGTCTCCGAGCCGGGCTGCCATGCCGGTGGCGATCATCAGGATGGCCCGCAGTGAGAGCGTGCGTATCAGCAGAGGCGTTCCGGCCTGGGCGCAGGCGCGTATCCCGGCGGCGTCCGGTCGCAGTGAGGCGCCGTGCTTTCGTGCTCCACGGACGACGACAGCGAGATACACCGCGGCCATACCGCACTGGGCGGTCACGGTGCCCCAGGCGGAGCCGGCGATGCCGAGGTCCGCACCGTAGACCAGGCCGACGTTGAGGGCTCCGTTGGCGATGAAGCCCGCGATGGCGACGTACAGCGGTGTCTTTGTGTCCTGCAGTCCGCGGAGTACTCCGGTGGAGGCGAGAACGACGAGCATCGCGGGGATGCCGAGCGCCGAGATCCGCAGATATGTGGTGGCGTAGGGAGCGGCGGTGTCCGAAGCGCCGAAAAGCTCCACCAGGGCGGGAGCCGTCGGTACGACGACGGCGATGACGGCTGCTCCCAGCAGGAGCGCGAGCCAGATGCCGTCCATCCCCTGACGGATCGCGGCTTGGAGATCGCCTGCGCCGACGCGGCGGGCAACGGCGGCCGTGGTGGCGTACGCCAGGAAGACGAAGATGCTGACGGCGGTGGTGAGGAGGGCGGAGGCGACACCGAGACCGGCGAGCTGTGGAGTGCCGAGATGGCCGACGATGGCGCTGTCGGCCATGAGGAAGAGAGGCTCGACGACGAGTGCGCCGAAGGCCGGGACGGCCAGTGCGACGATCTCTCGATCGTGGCGACGCCGGGCGGCCTTGGGTGCCGCTGAAGCCTGTGTCATGCACATCAATCTAATCTTCCACAGGTAATAGATGCAACTATTGTTCGCCCATTACTTCTTCCCTTGCGGAAGGTGTTGTTGCGGGCCGTTCGTAACGATGTTGGTCTGATCGCGGAAGTTTTTCTTCTGCACAGCCGGTGGACGGGATATGTGCAGGTCAAGGCGAGTGCGGAAAGGGAGGCGAAGGCTTGTTCACAGGCCTGTCCACCGGGTCGTGCACAGGTTTCGCGAGGTTCTCCACAGCATCCGGGCAGTCGTCCACATGGCCTGTGGATAACCAGATTGGCTGACGGTGCCCGCAGGCCTACCGTGGTCCGGCGCCCGCTTCCCTTCCGTCCTCGGAAAACCTCGCAAAACCGATGCGTGAGAACCGGAGTTGGGCCTCTCATTTGTCAGTGCCGTGCCGTAGAAAGATGAGGCACGGCTAGGTCCGCTCGGCGGACGGGAGGAGGTGGCTCGGTGAGTATTTCCGAGCCCTTGGACGACCCGTGGGCCGACAGCGGTCCCAGTGATCGTCTGCCCGCCTCCCGTCGCCGTGACGGTGGCAGGGGGCGCGACGAGCAACACGATCGCGGACGGGACAACGGGGTCTGGGACGGCGGAGGTTCGTCCTTCGAGCGTGTGCCGCCGCAGGATCTGGACGCCGAGCAGTCAGTCCTCGGCGGCATGCTGCTGTCCAAGGACGCCATCGCCGATGTCGTCGAGTTGCTCAAGGGACACGACTTCTACCGGCCGGCGCACGAGACCATCTACAGCGCGATCCTCGACCTCTACGCGAAGGGTGAGCCGGCCGACCCGATCACGATCGCCGCCGAGCTCACCAAGCGCGGCGAGATCACCAAGGTCGGCGGCGTTTCGTATCTGCACGGCCTCGTTCAGACGGTCCCGACGGCGGCGAACGCCGAGTACTACGCAGAGATTGTTCATGAGCGTGCTGTGCTGCGTCGCCTGGTAGAGGCCGGTACGCGCATCACACAGATGGGGTACGCGGCCGACGGTGACGTCGACGAGATCGTCAACAGCGCCCAAGCCGAGATCTACGCGGTCACCGAGCAGCGCACCACAGAGGACTATCTGCCGCTCGGCGACATCATGGAAGGTGCGCTCGACGAGATCGAGGCCATCGGTTCGCGCTCGGGGGAGATGACCGGAGTACCGACCGGGTTCACCGATCTCGACCAGCTCACGAATGGTCTGCACCCGGGCCAGATGATCATCATCGCGGCGCGTCCTGCCATGGGTAAGTCCACGCTGGCGCTGGACTTCGCGCGGACCTGCTCGATCAAGCACAACATGCCGAGTGTGATCTTCTCGCTCGAGATGGGCCGCAACGAAATCGCTATGCGTCTGCTGTCGGCGGAGGCGCGTGTGGCGCTGCATCACATGCGTTCGGGCACGATGACCGACGAGGACTGGACCCGGCTCGCGCGCCGGATGCCGGACGTTTCGGCCGCCCCCCTCTATATCGACGACTCCCCGAACCTGTCGATGATGGAGATCCGCGCCAAGTGCCGTCGACTCAAGCAGCGCAGTGACCTGAAGCTCGTGGTCATCGACTATCTGCAGCTGATGCAGTCGGGCGGTTCCAAGCGGTCCGAGAGCCGTCAGCAGGAAGTATCCGACATGTCGCGAAACCTGAAGCTTCTGGCCAAGGAGCTGGAGCTTCCGGTCATCGCGCTGTCGCAGCTGAACCGTGGCCCCGAGCAGCGTACGGACAAGAAGCCCATGGTCTCCGACCTGCGTGAATCCGGCTCGATCGAGCAGGACGCGGACATGGTGATCCTGCTGCACCGCGAGGATGCGTACGAGAAGGAGTCCCCGCGCGCGGGTGAGGCGGACATCATCGTGGGCAAGCACCGTAACGGTCCGACGGCGACGATCACGGTCGCCTTCCAGGGGCACTACTCGCGCTTTGTGGATATGCAGGCCTGAGTCTGATCCTTTGTCAGCTTGTCGCTGGCGGGGTCAGATTGGTGCGGGAAATGGTCACGATGAGCCGACAACCCCAGCTCAGCCGGAGTGGCCCGTATGAAGTGGTGATCGTCGGCGGCGGGTCGGGGCACGCAGCGGCAGCGATCAGCGCTGACCTCAGCGCAGAGGACACCCGGCACGCCGTATACGCCGGGCAGCACCCCGTCTCACCGGAAGCGGAAACTCACCTCCGCGAACGGGGAATGGGCGACTGGCGCTACGGCGTCCGACCTCTGACCGCACCAGATCGCTGCCGAGGGTGAAGGCGCCGACGCCCTCTGGCCGGCTCGGCGGGGTTGGCAGGTCACCGTGATGGTGTCCCGCGTCGTGGTGTAGCCGATCAATCGTCCGTCGCGTTGGTGGTGTGGGGAGCGCAGGAACTGGGCCCAGGACGCCTCGGTCTCGCTGTCGCCCACCATCCTCCCAGCACTTCCCGGCCGCCGTCCTCGGTGATCCCGGTGGCGATCACCACGGCCTGGGAGACGATCTGGTGATTCATCCGCGCCTCGCAGTAGGTGGCGTCCAGGTAGAGGTAGGGGAAGCGGACATGGTCCAGCGGCCGGGTCCGGAAGGCGGACAGCGGCTCGTCGAGTTCGCCGCAGATCCGGGAGACCTCGCTCTTTTCAGATCCCGCTGTCCGCGCCCAGAGCCTTGACCAGGTCGTCGACCGAGCGGGTGGACACACCGTGCACGTAGGCTTCCACGATCACGGCGTACAGGGCCTGATCGATGCGGCGGCGGCGCTCCAGCAGGCTGGGGAAGAAGCTGCCGGTGCGCAGCTTGGGGATCTCCAGGTCCAGGTCGCCGGCCTGCGTGGCCAGGGCCTTGTCGCGGTGCCCGTTGCGGAACGCCGTCCGCGAGGCGGTGTGCGTGTTCCACTCGGCACCGATATGCGCGGCGGCTTCAGCCTCGATCAGCTCTTGCAGCATCCGCTCGGCCACGCTGCGCACGAGCTCGATTCCGTCGGACGAGCGTAATGACTCCAGCAGACGCATCAGGTCAGACTAGGACAGGGCCATCGCGTACTTCTCCCGCTTGAACTGTCCGTTCAGCACGGAGAGTTACACGATGGCCCACCTCATGAGCAGGCAGCACGTGCCCCGCGCGAGTGTGCGCCCCGGGAGCAAGCCCACGCACACCTCAACCTTGATCGGCTACACCACGAAGCGGGACACCATCGTCACCGCGGTCGACATCTCGCAGGCCGTCCTGGAATGCGCCGCAGCAGTAGCTACGGACATCGCTGGCCGAGTGGCGTGGACACGGGCCGACCTGACCAGCAGGCCGCCCCCGGCCGGCGCGTTCGACCTGATGTCCGCCCACTACTTCCCCCTTCCACACCAGCCGGACCACACTGCGCTGCGCGGCCTGCTGGATGCCGTCGCACCCGGCGGCACCCTGCTTTTCGCCACCCACGACCTCGCCGGCCTGTCCCCGCGCCCGGAGCAGGGCTTCGACCCCAACGACTACTACCAGCCCGACGACATTGCCAGGCTCCTCGATCACAACTGGACCGTTCTGATCAACGAAACCCGCCCGCGAACCGCTCCCGCCCCCGAGGGCACGCACCACACCCACGACACCGTCCTGCGAGCACAACGTCTGCGGTAACCGGCGCCTCACGAACCTCCGCCTGGAGAAGTTGTTGAACCCTCGCCGCTCGTGAGCGAAGTGGTACATCACCTTGCGTACGCACGAGCGCCAAGTTGTCCTCTCAAGCAGTGGCTCCGTGGATGCGGTCACGCTTATTGAATTCGACGCCGAGCGGTCGGCCAGGTGGACTGGGCTCATGACGACATCTCAGGAAGAACTGCTGCCCAGTACGCGCCGGGCCCTGCTGCACCGTATTGCCACCGCTCAGGCCGAGGGACGGGCGCCGTCGATGGCGGCGGTGGTCGTGCGGGGCGGGGAGGCGGTGTGGCACGGGGCGCGGACCTCGGTGGACGGGCACGGGCCGGACGAGAATGTGCAGTACCGAATCGGGTCGATCACCAAGACGTTCACCGCGGTGCTGGTGCTGCGATTGCGGGACGAGGGAGTGCTGGACCTCGGCGATCCGCTGGAGAAGCATCTGCCGGACACGGGGGCGGGGGAGGCGACGATCGCCGAACTGCTCGCGCATACGGGCGGGTTGGCGGCCGAGTCGCCTGCGCCCTGGTGGGAGCGCACGCCGGGCTCGCTACGCCCAGAGCTCGCCGATGTGCTGGGCAAACAGCCGCACCGGCACCCCGTGGGGCGGCGGCACCATTACTCGAACCCCGGCTATACGTTGCTGGGCGCGTTGGTCGAGGAGCTGAGGGGCGCCCCCTGGGAGGAGGCTCTGCGGCATGAGGTCCTCGAACCCCTGGGGCTGCACCGTACGAGCAGCCGCCCGCAGGAACCGCACGCCGGCGGCTGGGCCGTGCATCCTTGGGCGGATGTGATGCTGCCGGAGCCCGCTGAGGATCTGGGCCGGATGGCGCCGGCCGGTCAGCTCTGGTCGACCACAGGCGATCTGGCGCGCTTCGCCGCCTTCCTGACCAAGGGAGACGATCGTGTGCTGAGTGCACGGTCGGTGCTGGAGATGCGTACGCCTGCGGCACCGCCCGAGGCCGAGGAGGTGGTGGCCGGTACGGCCTATGGCCTCGGCATGCAGATTCAGCATCGGGACGGGCGGATCCTCGTGGGGCATTCGGGGTCCCTACCTGGCTTCCTCGCCGGTCTCGTGATCAGCGTCGAGGACGATCTGGCCTCCGTCGTGCTCGCCAACTGCACCTCGGGCCCGCTGGTGACGACGGTCGCCGCGGACCTCGTACGCATCGTCGCCGAGGCCGAACCCCGGGTCCCCGAGCCATGGCGTCCGTTGCCTGAAGTCGACGCATCTGTACTGGAGTTGGCGGGGCCGTGGTACTGGGGCACGCAGGCTTCCGCGCTGCGTCTCACGGTCGATGGAGGCGTCTCGATCGGGCCTCTGTCGGGCAATGGCCGTCGCTCGCGCTTTCAGGCCAACGGCGACGGGACATGGACCGGACTCGACGGCTACTACGCGGGCGAGCTTCTGCGGGCCGTACGGCGCCCCGACGAGTCGGTGAGTCATCTGGACCTGGGGTCGTTCGTCTTCACACGGCGACCGTACGACGAGGGGGCGTCGGTGCCGGGTGGGGTGGATCCGGAGGGGTGGCGCGGGGTTCGGTAGCCGTAGCGTCGGACGGGCAGCATCCCGCGCGACAAGAGCGTCCCGTACGACGGGAGCGTTCAGTACGACGGGAGG
>NZ_BMPQ01000005.1:347458-422656 GCF_014647675.1 Streptomyces flaveus
CCTCCGCGGGATGCATACACCGCCTCAGAGAGGCAGCTTGAACCCCACATGGGAGGCCGTGAACCCGAGGCGTTCGTAGAACCGGTGGGCGTCGGCGCGGGTGGCGTCGGAGGTCAGCTGGACCAACTGGCAGCCCTCGCGCCGGGACTGGTCGACGGCCCATTCGATGAGACGGGAACCCAGGCCGCTGCCGCGCTCGTCGACGTGAACGCGCACGCCTTCGATGATCGAGCGAGTCGCTCCCTTGCGGGACAGGCCGGGAACGATCGTGAGCTGGAGGGTGCCGACGACGCGGCCTTTGCGTACGGCGACGACCAAGTGCTGGTTCGGGTCACCGCTCAGGCGGTTCAGTGCGGTCAGGTACGGGGACAGGTCGTCCGGTGATTCGCGCTGGGCGCCCAGCGGATCGTCGGCGAGCATCGCGACGATGACCGGGACGTCCTCCGCGACAGCGGGTCGTATCTCGAGGTCTCCCATGGCGGCAGCCTATGCGGGCACGTCCTGCGCAGGCGTGCTCTGTGCGGGCGTGGAGGCGGACACGCTCACCGACTCCACGACACGGACCAGCGAGGCCAGTTCGGGATTCTGGCCGCTTCGTCGAGTGCCTCACGCAGGGCGGCGCCGTTGGTGGGGCGACGCGTCTCTTCTGGGAGTTTGAGGCCCGCCTCGGTACCGCCCCAACTGGGTCGGCGCCGCTCTCGCCGCCGCGGCCCTGCTGCTCGCCGTACTGTAGGCCGCCCTGGAGCGCCGCGCCGACGTCCCGAGCATCGTCGTGGCAGCCGCGGAGCCCGACGGACGGAGGGAACGCCGTCCGGCCGCTGATCCGCGGCCCGGGCAGTCTCGTACAAGGTGGCTCAGCCTGCCGCCACCGTCAGGGGAGCGAACCGGCGCGTCCAGTCGCCGGGGAGTTCCGCGATGCTGTACGTCATGACCGCGTTGAAGCTGGTGGAGGCGAGGCCGCGGGCCTTGACCCACGCCAGCAGTTCCTCGTGCCGTACGTCGATATCCGTGCGCAGTACGTGGTTGGTGTGGGCGGCCAGCGAGGCGATGAGCGCCTTCGCCGTCTCCGTGTCCCGGGCGATCAGCGGGCCCACGACATGGTTGTCCAAATTGGGCCAGGCGGCCGCGTACCCGGTGATCTGCCCGTCCTCCTCGGCGACGCGCAGTTGGTCGGCGAAGGCCGGCAGTCGCGTGATCATGTGCGTGCGGTCGGTGCCGAAGATTTCTTCGTCGAGCCGGAGGATCGCGGGAAGGTCCTCGGCCGTGGCCGCACGCGTGGTGGCCTCGGGCTCCGGACCGCCGGGCGTGAAGTGCCCGCGGACCATCTCGGCCCGGCCAGTGGCCTTGAAGCCCAGCTCCTCGTACAGGGGGCGGCCGTACGGCGTCGCGTGCAGGGTCAGCGGGGTGGTGCCCAGTTCCGTGACAACGTGCTGCATCAGGCGGCGACCAACGCCTTGCCGGGCGTACCGTTCGGCGACCAGCACCATGCCGATGGCGGCCAGATCGGGGCGCTCCCGTGGTCCGTACGAGGTCACGACGCAGGCGCTGACGAGGCCGCCGTCCGGGTCGTTGATGGCATAACCCCTGCCTGCCGCCAGTAGCAGACCCCACTTGTGCTCCTCGCGGGGCCAGCCCCGGTTCTCGGACAAGTCGGCGCATGCGGCGAGGTCACGCGGCGTCAGACGGCGGATGGGCAGGGCGGCGAGGGAAGGAGTCGGCACGCTTGTCAGGCTGTCTGACTGGTGCGCTCGGCGTCCACCGGTTTCCGGGCGGCCTTGCGCAGATTTTGACCACGCCTGGTCAGGCCCCAGGGCTTGAGGACCGAGATCACCGTCATGAAGCCATAGGCGGACAGCGAGACGATCGGCCCGGCCAGTACCTCGCTGACGTCGGGCAGCGGTCCGCCCGCGGAGACGGCGGCGACCGCGGAGTTGACTCCAGGACGCAGCGCGAAGACTGTGGCGGTCACCGTGGCCAGAGTCAGCCAGAACTTCGTGTAGACCCATCGGTGCCTCGCCAGGCCCCACGGGGTGCCCAGGGACAGCACCAGACCGCTGAGGAAGGTAAGGAACGCGAGGGGGAGCAGGAGCCAGTCGGCGAAGAGCTTCATGGCGCGGACGGAAGCCTCCACGGTCACTGCGGAACCTGTGATGGCCGCAGTGATTCCGAGCACGAGCAGCCCGAGCGTGAGCCCGAGCCAGCATGCGGAAGCGGCTACATGGACAACGAGGGTGGCCCGGCGTGCGGGGCGGGTTAGTTTCACGTGAAACACCGTGCCGGGCGGGAGCGGTGAGGACGTCTGACCGCGGGAGTAACCCCACGTACTAGCCTCGGCGTACATGGCGAGACTTCATCTCTTCGATCTGGACGGGACGTTGCTGCACGGCAGCTCGGCGCCCGTGGAGATTTCCCGGCAACTCGGGCTGGAAGCCGAGACGGTGGCGCTCGACAAGGCGATCGGTGCGGGGCGTATAAGCCCGCCGGAGTATGCGACGCGTGTGCATGCCCTCTGGGCGGAACTCACCGAGGCACATGTGGCAGCGGCCTTCGCAGGCGCTCCTTGGCTGTCGGGCATTGAGGACGTCTGGGCGGAGATCAGGGGGAGCGGCGACTACTGCGCCGTCATCTCGCTGTCGCCGTCGTTCTTCGTGGAGCGGTTGACGGAGTGGGGTGCGCACGCGGCTCACGGTTCGCGCTTCCCTGCCGTGCCGTTCACCGAGCCCGTGGATCCGGCGGGGATTCTGAGCGCCGCCGCCAAGGTGCAGATCGCGGACCGGCTCTGCGCGGAGTACGGACTGGGACGGGCGGACTGTATTGCGTACGGCGACTCGATGTCGGACAAGGACCTGTTCGGGGCGGTTCCGGTATCCGTCGCCGTCAATGCGGATCAGCATCTGACGGGGCTGGCCACGCACTCCTACGTGGGGCGTGATCTGTTGGATGCCTATCAACTAGTCGAACGTTCCCGGTAATTGAAGGAATTGCCGGTTCGGTCTCTGGCAATTCCAGGCGCAGGAAACTGGGGACTTGTGCGGCGGACCGTGACCGGTAGGGTCGACTCCGGTTCCGGTGTGATGTGCGCGTGTCGCGCGCATGTCCCGCGGGGAACGAGCGCAGGTCAACACAGCCTAACGGGACAGAGAGATCGAAGACCCGCATTCTCCGTAATGCGGCCAGGATGTTGGCGAAGGGTGGGACGCTGCGATGGCGGTAGTGCGGCCATTGTCACACTCTTGCCTTACTTGTCCGTAGGGGGCGGGATTTCGGGTTCGAATGTGCCCGAATTGGCCAGCGGGACAGAACGGAAAAAAGCCGTCTGCGGGGGAAAGCAGGCATCTTCCGATCGAGGAAGTGCGCAGACCGACCGAAAGATGTTCGAGGCGAGGCACAGCATGGACGCTCCGACCACCACGTCGGCCGACAACGGCACTTCAGGGGGCAACGGCGAGGGCGGCTGGTTCACGCCGCGCAGGCAGCCGGAGCCGCCCGTGGGCGGCGAGCAGGAGCCGACCGGGGGTAGCCGTCTGGCCGCGTTGCGCCCCGTGGGCAGGCCGGCGACGGACAACGGCAAGGCAGCGCAGAAACGAATATCTCCCGTCGCGGAAGCCGACCCGGCCGACGCCGCCAACACCGAAGCCAGGGCCGACACCACCAACGCCTCCCCGACCGACGCCCCCGGCGAGACCACCACCCCGTACCAGCCGGACCCTCAACCCCTCCTCCCCGAACAGCGATCCGCCCCCTCTCATCCTGCGTCCCCCGACGCCGTCCGTGTCCGCCGCACCATGGCCGAGGTGGCCCCCATCGCCGACAAGGTCACCTCGTACTTCTACGCTCTGCTCTTCGTACGCCACCCCGACCTGCGCCCGCTGTTCCCGGCCGCGATGGACACCCAGCGGGACCGGCTGCTCAAGGCGCTGCTG
This sequence comes from Streptomyces flaveus, assembly GCF_014647675.1. Lineage (GTDB taxonomy): Bacteria > Actinomycetota > Actinomycetes > Streptomycetales > Streptomycetaceae > Streptomyces > Streptomyces flaveus. The sequence continues at coordinate 351,382 of NZ_BMPQ01000005.1, forward strand.
ACCGCGGCCGAGCACATTGACAACACCGAGGTCCTGGTCGCGTATCTGCAGAACCTCGGTCGCGGGCACCGCAAGTACGGCACCCGACCCGAGCACTATCCGGCTGTCGGCGAGTGCCTCATCGGCTCCCTGAGCCAGCACGCCTCGGCGATCTGGGACGAGGAGACCGAGGCGGCCTGGGTCCGGACATATACGACGATCTCGCAGATCATGATCGATGCCGCGGCCGCGGACGAGCTGCTCGCCCCGGCCTGGTGGCATGCCGAGGTCGTCTCGCACGACCTCAGAACCCCTGACGTCGCCGTCATCACGGTCCGCCCCGACCAGCCGTACCCCTTCCTGGCCGGGCAGTACACCAGCCTGGAGACGCCCTGGTGGCCGCGGATCTGGCGGCACTACTCCTTCGCCTCGGCACCCCGCTCCGACGGGCTGCTGTCCTTCCACGTGAAAGCGGTCCCGGCGGGCTGGGTCTCCAACGCACTCGTGCACCATGCCCGGCCCGGCGACATCATCCGGCTCGGCCCGCCGTCCGGGTCGATGACCGTCGACCACACCACCGACAGCGGGCTGCTCTGCCTGGGCGGCGGCACCGGGATCGCCCCCATCAAGGCACTGGTCGAGGACGTTGCCGAGCATGGCGAGCGGCGCCCAGTTGAGGTCTTCTACGGTGCCCGCACCGATCACGACCTGTACGACATCGACACGATGCTGCGGCTCCAGCAGATCCACCCCTGGCTCGCGGTCCGCCCGATCGTCGACCAGCAGGCGCATGTCCAGCTCCCCGACGCCATACGGGAGTACGGGCCGTGGAACGAGTTCGACGCGTATCTCTCGGGCCCGCCCGGCATGATCCGCAGCGGTGTGCACACGCTGAGAGACATCGGCATCCCGTCGGAGCGGATACGACACGACTCGGTGGAGGAACTCGTCGCGGCCGTGGACTGACCCCGCCGCCCACCTGAGGAGCGGGACGTCAGCCCAAGTCAGGCGCGTGCAGTGCCCGTACGCCCTCGATGTTGCCGTCCAGATAGTGCCGCAGCGACAGCGGTACGAGATGGACGGAGGCGATCCCCACCCGTGTGAAGGGAATGCGTACGATCTCGTATTCGCCGCTCGGCTCGTCGATCTCGGGGCCATGGCGCTGGGAGGGGTCCATCGACTCCAGCCGGCACACGAAGAAGTGCTGTACTTTCACGCCGGTGGTGCTGGCGTCCTCGCCGATGTGCTCGACGGTGTCGACGAAGCAGGGCACCACGTCAGTGATCTTGGCGCCGAGCTCTTCGTGGACTTCACGGTGGAGTGCGTCGACGACGGATGTGTCCTCCGGCTCGACCCCGCCGCCGGGCGTCAGCCAGTAGGGATCCACGCCGGGCTTGGTTCGCTTGATCAGGACCAGGTCGTCGCCGTCCAGCAGGACGGCGCGGGCGGTGCGCTTGACCACGGGTCGGACGGTCATGGAAGAAATGTGGCCCCGCTGGTTCCACGTGAAACATCCCCGTCATGACCAGTCGGTGGCGGCCTGAAGCAACCATTCGTGCGCTCGTGCGATATGTGGCATGGCGAGCGTGCCGGTGCGTACCACCAGGAAGTACGTACGCAACGGGGGCACCGCGGGTTCGAGCAGTGCCACCACGTCGCCGCACTCCAGCGCCGTTGCGCACAGATAGCGGGGCAACACCGCGAGCCCCGCGCCGGTGATCGCACAGGCGAGGACCGCACGCAGGTCGGGGACGATGACGGTGCCCGACGCTGCCGGGCGGCAGTCGAAGACGGCGGCCCAGTAGCGGGCGACGAACGGCAGCGACTCGTGCACCTCCACCACGGGGAAGTTCTCCAGGACGGGCGCGCCCTCGCAGAGCAGCTTGCCGGAGCCGATACGGGCCTCCCAGCGCGGCGAGGCGACCAGGACGTGCTCCTCGTCGCAGAGCGGAGTCGCCGTGAGCAGGGCACCGCGCGGACGGGCCGTACTGATGGCCAGATCGTGATGTCCGGCGGCGAGCCCCTCCAGCGTCTCCTCGGCATTGCCGAATGAGGCCCGCAAAGCGAGGCCCTGGCCGTCGTCTCCGGTCAGCTCTGTCAGCGCGGGCAGGGCACGTTCGGCGGTGAACTCCGGCGGGCCGGCCAAGTGAAGGGTACGTACGGAGGAGGTTTCGTCGAGGCCGGTCTCGGCGATCTCCACAAGGGCGTCCAGGTGCGGGGCGGCCTTGTGGGCGAGCTCGTCGCCGATGGTCGTGGGTGTCACGCCGCGGGCCTGGCGCAGAAAGAGGGGCCGCCCCAGTTGACGTTCCAGGGTGCGGATCTGGGAGGTGACGGCCGGCTGCGAGAGGCCGAGCAGCGCGGCGGCGCGGGTGAAGGAGCCGGCCCGGTGCACGGTCACGAAGGTCCGTAGCAAGGCCAGATCCATGGTGTGTCGCCCCTCTCTGCAGCCCCACGGCAGCGCTCAACTATAAATAAGTCGATAGGTCTCTGTCGCTACTGTGATTGGACACTGACACAGAGTCAACTAGCCTTGTTCGCGCGGTTCTTCGCGCGCAGAACCGGGACGGTCCGAGCCACGAGGGGGGAGGCTCGGACCGTCCGCCGTCCGATTTCGGGTTACTGATCGGTCGCTCAGGAAGCCGTCACCGCGCCGACTCATCGAGGGCGCGGAGCACATCCGCCACCAGGTCCCCGGGATCCTCGGCGCCGACCGAAAACCGGATGAAGCCCTCCCCGACCGCATCCCCGCCCCACCGTCCGCGCCGCTCGGCCGTGGACCGCACCCCGCCGAAGCTCGTCGCACCGTCCACCAGGCGCAGCGCCTCGAGAAAACGGTCGGCACGCGCGCGCGTGGGCAACGAAAACGACACCACACACCCGTAGCGTTTCATTTGCTGCGAGGCGATCTTGTACGAGGGATCGTCGGGCAGCCCCGGATAGCGCAGTCCCGTCACTTCGTCCCGGCCGTGCAGCGCCTCGGCCAGTGTCAGGGCGGTGGCGTTCTGCCGGTCGACGCGCAGTTGGAGCGTGGCGATGGAGCGGTGTGCGAGCCAGGCCTCCATCGGCCCCGGAATGGCACCGACGATCTTGCGCCAGCGCCGTACGGCGGCCATGGCTGAGGCGTCGCCACCAGTTACGTACCCCAGCAGGATGTCCCCGTGCCCGGTGAGCTGCTTGGTGCCGCTGGCCATCGAGAAGTCGGCGCCGAGTTCCAGCGGGCGCTGTCCGAGCGGGGTCGCCAGGGTGTTGTCGACGGCGACCAGGCAGCCATGCGCGCGTGCCGCCGCGGCGAGCCGCCGGATGTCGCACACATCGAGCCCAGGGTTCGACGGGCTCTCGATCCACAGCAGCTTCGCGCCGTCGAGTACGCCGAGTTGTGCGTCGCCTCCGGTCGGCGCGGTGCGCACCTCGATGCCGTACGCCTCGAGCTGCTCGCGTATGAGCGGCAGCACCTGGTAGCCGTCGCTGGGCAGCACGACCGTGTCACCAGTACCCAGCTGTGAGAAGAGGACCGCCGAGGCGGCGGCCACGCCCGAGGCGAACACGAGCGTCTCGACGCCGCCCTGGCCCGGCGCCTCCAGCTCGCCGATGGCGCGCTCCAGGTGGGTCCAGGTCGGGTTCTCGTCACGGCCGTAGGCGTACGGGCCCGTGGGGTCCCCCGGCAGGTGGTAGTGGGCGGCGAAGACCGGCCCCGGGAGGGTCGGCTCGTGCTTGACGGGGTCGGGCAGCCCGGCCCGCACCGCGCGTGTGCCGTCGCCCGGCCCCGTATCGGCATCCGTCATGCCGCTTCTCCCTCCACGTGTTTCTGAGCCGCGGCGAGCAGACCGACGCTCGCCGCCTCGATCATCTCAAGGCACTCCTCGAAGCCGTCCATACCTCCGTAGTAGGGGTCCGGTACGTCGAGGTCGTGGCCTGCGGATTCAGAAGGGGTGTGCGAAGCACTCGTTGAGGGGTGGTGGTCGGGCGACGGGCGGGAGTACGAGCGCAGGAGCTGGACCTTCTCCGCGTCCGCCGAGGTCGGCGCGAGGCGTCGCAGGGCCTCCAGATGACTGCTGTCGAGCGCGATGACCAAGTCGAGCCGGGAGAACCACGAGGCCCGGAACTGGCGGGCCGTGTGGTCGCTGTCGTAGCCGTTCGCCTCCAGGACGGAAACGGTGCGCGGGTCGGCGCCGTCTCCTTCGTGCCAGCCGCCGGTGCCGGCGCTGTCCACCTCGATCAGTCCGTCGAGCCCGGCCTCCGCCACACGCGCGCGGAAGACGGATTCGGCCATCGGGGAGCGGCAGATGTTGCCGGTACAGACGAAGCACACGCGATAGGGCATCAGGGTCGCTCAGTCCTTGTCGGGGAGGACGACGTTCAGCGCCCAGGAGACGATCGAGATGATCAGGCCGCCCAGGACGGCGGTCCAGAATCCCTCGACATGGAAGCTCAGGTCGAGCTTGTCCGCGAGCCATGAGGTGAGCAGCAGCATCAGAGCGTTGATCACCAGGGTGATCAGGCCGAGGGTGAGGATGAACAGCGGGAAGGTAAGCACCTTCACGATCGGCTTGACCAGGAAGTTCACCACGCCGAAGATCAGCGCCACGAGAAGCAGTGTGCCGATCTCCTTGCCCGTGCTGTCGCCGGTCAGGGTGATCTTGTCGAGTATCCAAACGGCGACGGCGAGAGCGCCCGCGTTGGCGATCGTCTTGACTACGAAATTCTTCATGTGTCTGATCGTGGCAGACGAGATCGGTAACTAGTGCGGACGAGGGCGATGAAGGCATTCCGGCTGGATGAACTGGAGGCGGAGCGCGCCGCCAACGACGGTGCGTATCTCCAGTTTCTGCGCGAGAAGAACATGTCGGTCGGCCTGTACGCGCTGAACGCGGGCACGCAGGACCCGCAGCAGCCCCACCGCCAGGACGAGGTGTACTTCGTCGTGAGCGGCCGCGCCGCGATCACGGTGGGCATGGAGACGACCCAGGTGGCGCGCGGCAGCGTCGTCTATGTGCCTGCGGGGGTAGCCCACAAGTTCCACCACATCAGCGAGGATCTGCGGGTTCTGGTGGTCTTCTCTCCACCGGAGAGCTGACGTCCGGTCTCAGGGTTCCCTAGGGGAACGATCAGGGGAGGGCAAGGGGTGCCAGGCCCCCGTCGACACCCCTGTCGCGCCTAGCATCGAAGGCAGGACATTCGAGACCCGTCGCCCCCTCAGCAGGGGGCGACGGGCAGAGAGACAAGGAACAAGGGCGATGGGTGAAATCTTCGCGGGGATGCCGTGGTGGGTGAAGTGGGTCGCGGTGCCGGTCATCGCTCTGGTCGTGTTCGGCGGCGTGATAGCGAGCGTCGTCGGGTTCGTGATCGGCCTGCTCTTCAAGGTGCTGGTGTTCGTGGCGCTGGTCGGCGGAGTCATGTACGTCGTACGGAAGTTCATGGCGAGCTCGTCGTCACGGAGCGACTGGTAGAGCGCCTGGTGGAGCAGCTCGTACGCGGCGGAAGCGGGCAGACGGGCTGCCGCAGGGGGTTGCCGACAACCGGTCGGCAATAACAGGAATCAACGATTCCCTCGGGGGAGGGAAGTTTCGGGGCAGGCCGTCCGCGAGCGGTGGCGGGCAGTTAAAGTCCGGAATTCGACGCGGGGTTGATCCCCGCGGGCGGCGCACAGACCCCTCCCGTGACACCCCCGCACGGGTGGCCCCCTCGCGCTTAGGGAGTGACCCTTGGCCACTGCTGACACCGCATCCCCAGGACCGAACGTCCCTTCCACCGAGCCGAACCCCACGACACTCATCGGATCCGTGCAGCGTGCGATGCGCCTCCTGGAATCCGCCGCCCAGCACGAGCACGGGGCGCCCGCCAAGCAACTGGCCCGCGAGACCCACCTCGCGCTGCCCACGGCATACCACCTGCTGCGCACCCTCGCCCACGAAGGCTATCTGCGCCGCGAGAAGGGCCTGTTCTTCCTCGGTGAGGCGGCCGAGCGACTCAGCAGCAGCGCCGCCCGGCAGAAACGTCGCAGCACGGTCGTCGACGCGCTCGCGCAGTGGCGCGATTCGATCGGGGTGCCCGTGTACTACGCGGTCTACCGAGAGGGCGAGATCGACGTCCAGTGCGTCGCCGACACCCCCGCCAATCCGGCGGTAGAGGAGTGGGCAGATTTCCGCGAGACCGGGCACGCTCACGCGATCGGCCAGTGCCTGCTGTCCCAGCTCGACGAGGAGGCCCGCCGCGACCACCTCGACCGGTATCCCGTGCAGTCGATCACTCCGTACACGGTGCGTGACGATTACATTCTGTTGCGGCGCCTCGACGGGGCAAAGCGCATGCAGCCCGTGGTCGAGCGGCAGGAATATGCGTTGGGGACGGTCTGCGCCGCGATTCCGATCACCGCGGGCACCACGGTCGGCTCGATGGCCATCTCACTGCCCGCACACCAGGCGGACCGACTGCTGCCCGCGGCACGGCAGTTGCAGAACGAGATCGGCAGGCTGCCAGGGACACTCGCCCTCTCTATCAGCATCTGAAAACTCACTCCTTGTGATCTGATGTGTACGTTCAGCAAGATGCCAGCAGTGTCAGGTGGATGGTTCCTGGCCAGGCAACGGCAGACGGTGGGGTAGGCGATGCGCGAGTCAGCAGTACAGGCAGAGATCATGATGAGCTTTCTCGTGTCGGAGGAGCTCTCCTTCCGCATTCCGGTGGAGCTTCGATACGAGACCTCTGATCCCTATGCCGTACGGCTGACCTTCCACCTGCCCGGCGATGCCCCGGTGACCTGGGCTTTCGGCCGGGAGCTGCTGATCGACGGAGTGGGGCGGCCGTGTGGAGTCGGCGATGTGCACATTGCGCCCGCCGGCTCCGAGGGGTTCGGCGATGTGCTGATCCGGCTCCAAGTGGGCGTCGACCAAGCGCTGTTCCGCTGCGGTGCGGTGCCGCTCGTGGCGTTCCTGGACCGCACGGACAAGCTGGTGCCACTGGGACAGGAGCACTCTCTCGCCAACTTCGACACGCATCTCGACGAGGCCCTGGACCGCATCCTGGCGGAGGAACAGAGCGCGGGCTGAGTCGTACGGTCGTACGGCACTCAGAGTGCCGTAACGCTTCAGCGCTTGCGGCGGCGTCCCCTTCCGCCGAGCACCGGCGTCCTGACGCCTGCCTGTGCCTGCTCCGGTGGTTGTGCCTGCGTAGGTGTCTGCGTCGGGGACACGGAGCCGGGGCGGTCCGCCGAGACCACGAGAGCGGCCAGGGCCGTGGTGACCGGTACGGAGGCGACCAGGCCGATCGAGCCGACGAGCGTACGCACGATCTCCTCGGCGACCAGCTCACTGTTGGCCACCGTCCCCACGCCGCTCTGCGCGATCGAGAACAGCAGCAACAAGGGAAGCGCGGCGCCTGCGTACGCGAGAACGAGCGTGTTGACGACGGACGCGATGTGGTCGCGGCCGATACGGATACCCGCGCGGTACAGCCCGCGCCAGCCCATCGACGGATTGGCCGCGTGCAGCTCCCAGACCGCCGACGTCTGCGTCACCGTCACATCGTCGAGCACACCGAGCGAACCGATGATGACGCCCGCGAGCAGCAGACCGCTCATGTCGATGGACGGGTACAAGCCATGGATCAGACCGGTGTTGTCGTCCGTGTTGCCGGTGAGTGCGGACCAGTCGATGAACAGGGAGCCGAGAAGCCCGATCAGCAACAGCGACAGCAGGGTTCCGAGCACCGCGACCGATGTTCGGGCGGAGAGCCCATGGCAGGCGTAGAGCGCGATCAGCATGATGGCGCTCGCCCCGACGACCGCCACGACCAGGGGGTTCGATCCCTGAAGTATCGCGGGCAGGATGAAGAACGTCAGGAGAAGGAAGCTGACGGCAAGCGAGATCAGCGCCATGACGCCGCGCATCCGGCCCACCACGACCACGGCGAGCGCGAAGATCCCGGCGAGCAGCGCCATCGGGAGCCTGCGGTTCACATCGGTGACCGAGTACTGAAGATCCTTGGGGGCGTCGGGCGCGTACGCCACGATCACTTCCTGCCCCTGGCTCAGCTGCCGCGACGAGTCTGGCTGGACGATCTCCGTGAAGGTACGGCCCTTGTCCTTGCCGGTGTCGACCCGGACCGTCGCCTTCTTGCAGATGCCGTTCGCCTGCTGCTGAGCGGAGGAGCCCTCTGCGGTCGAGGTGTCGCCGGTCGGAGTGCCTCCCGAGGCGTTGACGGACTTGCAGTCCACCTCGTCGACCTTGGTCACCGTGGCCTGCTGGGTCTGCCGGTCGAAGCCGACGCCGGTGCGTTCATGGGGTGGAGCACCGCCTGGCCACAGCACGGCCAGGCCTACAACGACCGCCGTGGCGAAGGGAATCAGCACCGCGGCGATGATCTTGCGCAAGTGTTTGGACACAGGGGCTGGAGGACCATGGCCATGGCTGTGCGCATGGCTGTGGCCATGACCGTCACCAGAGCCGTGGTTGTCGCCGGGGCCGGGCCCGTACGGCGGTTCGGACGGGGGAAGCGGGGGCTGATGCGTCGTAGTCACCGACCGATCATCGCAAGAACGGAAGGGGCCCACTGTTCAGCGCGCCCAATATGACGCTAGCGTGGAAGGGCCTTTTGTACACGCGGGAGCTCGGAGCACCGGGCTGAGAGGGCGCTGACCTCCGTCCCAGCGATGTTTCACGTGGAACATCGCCGTACGGAAACCGCTGCGTCGACCGCTGAACCTGTTACCGGGTAATGCCGGCGTAGGGAGTAGGTCTCATGACCAACAAGGACGTACGCACGCCTGCCTCCAGCCACACGGACGGGGATTCCGCCTCGTCCGGGAACGGCGAGGCCGGGAAGTCCATCGGCTGGCACAAGGCATACGTCGAGGGCTCGCGCCCCGACCTGCGGGTGCCGGTCCGTCAGGTGCACCTCACCAACGGGCAGTCAGTCACCCTGTACGACACCTCCGGCCCGTACACCGATCCGACCGTCGACACCGATGTCCGCAGGGGCCTGGCGCCACTGCGCGAGAACTGGATCATCGCCCGCGGCGACACCGAGGAGTATGCGGGCCGTCCCCTCCGCCCCGAGGACGACGGGATCAAGCACACCTCGCCGCGCGGCGGACTGCGCAACCTCGACGCTGTCTTCCCTGGGCGTCCGCGCCAGCCACGCCGAGGCCGCAGCGGTACGGCCGTCACGCAACTCGCGTACGCACGACGTGGCGAGATCACACCGGAAATGGAATTCGTGGCGGTCCGCGAGAACGTCGAGCCCGAGGTCGTACGCGAGGAAATCGCCGCCGGACGAGCCGTGCTGCCCGCGAACGTCAACCATCCGGAGATCGAGCCGATGATCATCGGTAAGCGATTCCTGGTGAAAGTCAACGCCAACATCGGTAATTCGGCGGTCACTTCCTCCATCGAGGAGGAGGTCGAGAAGATGACCTGGGCGACCCACTGGGGCGCCGATACGGTCATGGACCTGTCCACCGGCCGCAATATTCACACCACCCGCGAGTGGGTGCTGCGCAACTCCCCCGTCCCCATCGGCACGGTCCCGCTCTACCAGGCGCTCGAGAAGGTCGACGGCCGCGCCGAGGAGCTGACCTGGGAGATCTACAAAGACACGGTCATCGAGCAGGCCGAGCAAGGCGTGGACTACATGACCGTGCACGCGGGCGTGCGCCTGCCGTACGTACCGCTCACCGCGAACCGCAAGACCGGCATCGTCTCGCGTGGCGGCTCGATCATGGCGGCCTGGTGCCTCGCGCACCACAAGGAGTCGTTCCTCTACGAGAACTTCGAGGAGCTGTGCGAGATCCTGGCCGCCTACGACGTCACGTACTCGCTCGGCGACGGGCTGCGGCCCGGCTCGATCGCGGACGCCAACGACGCAGCTCAGTTCGCGGAGTTGAGGACGCTCGGGGAACTCAACACGATCGCCAAGCGTTTCAACGTACAGACCATGATCGAGGGCCCGGGACATGTCCCGATGCACAAGATCAAGGAGAACATCGACCTTCAGCAGGAGATCTGTGATGAAGCTCCGTTCTATACGCTCGGCCCGCTGACGACGGACGTCGCGCCGGCATACGACCACATCACCTCCGGCATCGGTGCCGCGATGATCGCCTGGTGGGGCACGGCCATGCTCTGCTATGTCACGCCCAAGGAACACTTGGGCCTGCCCAACCGCGACGACGTCAAGACTGGCGTCATCACCTACAAGATCGCCGCCCACGCAGCCGACCTCGCCAAGGGGCACCCAGGTGCGCAGGAATGGGACGACGCGCTGTCCGACGCCCGCTTCGAGTTCCGCTGGGAGGATCAGTTCAATCTGGCCCTCGACCCTGACACGGCCCGAGAATTCCACGACGAAACCCTCCCGGCCGAGCCCGCCAAGACGGCCCACTTCTGCTCGATGTGCGGGCCGAAGTTCTGTTCGATGAAGATTAGCCAAAGCATCACAGAGCAGTTCGGCGGTACGGCTGCTGCGGGAGCGACGGCCGAGGAGGTCGCTGAGGGGATGCTGCAGAAGTCGAAGGAGTTCGCGGCGAGCGGGAACAGGGTCTACCTGCCGCTGGCGGACTGAAGCGGAGATGAGCGCCGTTCCGGGAGCTTCGGCTTCGTGGGACGGCGCTTCGTCGGACGGACTGCCATTGGGTAGGGCTCTTACTGAGGCAGCGCCGGACCGATGCTCCGCAGCGTGTTGAGGATGGTGTCCTCGGCGGAGTGCACTTCGGGGTAGAGCTTCTCCGGGTCGGTGTGGAGCTGGTAGTCCCACACGATGCCGTAGATCCCGAGCGTGACGAACGAGAGCAGGAAGTGCATGCCGAAGCTGCGGTTCAAGGCCGGGACGGGTTCGAAGGTCACGGGGTACCGGAGGATGCCGAGTTTCGTCCACGTGACGCTCAGCTTGTCGTAGAAGTCTTGCTCGGTGAGCTGGATCTGCCACCAGAAGCGCATGAGCCTATAGGTCGCGATGCAGCCGTAGATCCCGAGCGTGATGAAGGACAAGAAGAGCGATAGCCCAGCCTTGATCGGTTTGTGGTCGTCCTCGAAGTGTTCTTTGACGAAGCGTTGCAGGTCGTTCAGGTCGTCATGGCTGGCACCGTATTGGCCATGTTCCTCGGCGTACTGTTTCGAGGCCTCGATGACCGCGTTGTAGTAGTGCATGCGGCGGTCTCTGAAGAGGTCTGCGCGGTTGAGCCGGCGATAGAACATCACGATCACGTAGATGCCCAGCGTGACCCACGAGAGGAGGAAGAAATAGATGCCCCAGCCGACGAACCTCTGGTCCGTCGTACGCCGCTCGTGTACGTAGCGGTCTACTTGCTGTACAGCTTGGAGCTGTTCCATGTGGGCCCCCAGTAGACGAGCCCCGGAGGCGCTGAGCGCGCCCCACCCTGCTCCCAGAGTAGGCCTGCAACCGCGAACTCGCTTGCTGTGCGCCTTCCTACACACGCCCTGGACGAACTGGTGAGCGGTGTTTGCACTCAGGCCTGAAACTGTCCTCGATGAAGATCTCCCACGACATCCGCCGCGAACACGGCGGTACGCAGACGGAGATCGAGGAAGGCATGGTGCAGAAGTCGAAAGAGTTCGCAGCTGCGGGTAACCGGGTGTATCTGCCGCTCGCGGACTGAGCCTGGTCCGGGCACGGCGGCAGCGCACCGCTCCGGGCTCCGGCCCTCGACTTTGTGGTCGTGGGCCGGGGTGCCCGTGCGGCTTGTCCGTCCGACCGGAAGTTCCGGGTCCCGGTTCGGCTGCTTTCGGTATCGCCCCGGTCGCTGCTACTCCGGCTGATGCTCCGGTCCCCCGAAGTCCGGGCTGGAGAAGTCCGGGCTCGAGTAGCTGGGGCGGGGGCCCGCCGCGGGGCCGCCGTCGGGGCTGCTGAAGCCCGGGCGGTTGTAGCCGAGGTGAGGGATTCGGCTGGTCGGCTGCGGCGGTGTCGTACGGCCGAGGGCCGCTGAGCCAGGGTCGGCGAGTGCCTCTCGGAGGAACGGCATGATGCCGCGCTCCAGTAGGGCCTCGCGCCAGGCTTCCCTGGCCCGGGTCACTTCCTCGCTGCTCTCGCTCTGCGCGCCGGCCTGCAGTGAGCTCTCTCCGTTGCGCAGGGCGGTGAGCAGCAGCCCGACCGCGGCGATCAGGATCGCCGCCGCGGTCACCGCGCCGAAGACCCACCCGGTGGTGAGGAGAGTCTGGGCGAACGCCGGCTCGGGGTTCAGCATCTTCAGGAGGTAGCCGACGAGCAGGAAGATCGCCGAGGCGGTACCGGCGAGGACGGGAGTGAGTACCGCGGCGACGGCGGTGGCGCCTGCCCCGGCGGTCTCGGCCGCCTCCCCCACTGTGGCGGTGAGTCCCACCGCACGTGTGCCCGGGTCCGTGGATCCGGATCCTTCGTGGACACGTGGGGTGGGTGGCGCCGGCTGGCGCTGTTCCTCGCGGACCTTCACGTAGTGCTGATATTCGGTCGCCGCGGCGGCCGTGATGAGAGCGGAGGCGTTGAGCGCCATGGTGCGCAGTTGTTCGGGGTTGAGCCGCTGGCCTACAGCGGCGAGTTCCGGACGGTGTGGTGCGGAGCGCAGCGCCTCATCGAGGATCCGCTCGTACTCTTGGCGGTCCTCGCTCAGCAGGTGCTGCGGAACGCTGTTCATGTGCATCCCCCGATGCTCCGTAGGGCTTGGGGCTCGGCATGCTGACGAGCCGTCGGGCAGAAACGGAGGGGAGCCTGCTACGGATAAGCCGATGGTAGAGCGGGGACAGCACGCGGTGACAGGGGGTTTCCAGAAATTGCCCCTTGGCCGGCACCGTCCCCGGTGGGAGAACGCCTGCCCGGAGAAGGGTCAGCTATCCAAGGGCAGTTGCTGGACCAGTAGCTTTCCGGCCATGGTCACGCCGCCGTCCATCGCGATGGCCAGCCCGTCGGCGTACACATGCGGTCCTTCGACCACAGGGCCCGCGGCATCGTCGTCGTCTTCCGAACCGGCCTCGCCGAGGAGATACGGAATGGGGCTGTGACCATGGACGATGCGGGAGCCGCCGTACATGTCGAGGAGTTCGCGCACGGCCTGGGCGCCCCCGTCGTCGCGGAACGCGAAGCGCTTGGTGAACTTGCGGAAGAGGTCCCAGCATTCGTCCGCGTCGTTGCGTGTGAGGGCTTCGCGGACGGTGTCGTTGACCGCTTCGATGGAGTCGCCGTAGTCGAGATAGGCGGTGGTGTCGGAGTGCACCAGAAGGTGTCCGTCCGCCAGCTCCATCGCGTCGAGTCGGGCCATCCATTGCAGATGGTGGTCCTCGAGGCGTTCCATGTCGGTCTTCTGGCCGCCGTTGAGCAGCCAGGCGGCCTGGAAAGTGGCTGTACCTGCACCGGAGTTGACGGGGGTGTCGCCGAATCGCTTGGCGCCGAGCAGCAGCAGCTCGTGATTGCCCATCAGTGCCTTGCAGTAGCCGCCGGCCGCGGCGGCCTCGGCGGACAGCCGCATCACGAGGTCGATGACGCCGATGCCGTCGGGCCCTCGGTCGGTGAAGTCCCCGAGGAACCACAGCCGTGCGGTGCCCGCCGACCAGCGGCCGTCGATGTCGATGAGGCCCTTCTCGCGCAGCGCGGCGACGAGTTCGTCGAGATAGCCGTGCACATCGCCGACGACGTACAGCGGGCCCGGCCCTTCGGTGGACTGCGGGACGGTCGCGGCTTCGGGGCTGATCGGCATCTGAAGGGTGTCACCGCGGTTGATGACGGGCAGATCGCGTTGCGTCGGCGTGTAGCCCTCAGGGTCCTCGCCCGGTCTGGTGCCCTCACCGGGAGGCATCTGCTGCGCATGAGGCGGCTGTTGCGGGTGAGGTCCAGGCTGGGTGTAAGGGCCGGACGGCTGCGTATACGGATCGGCTTCGTGGACGTACGCAGGCACGCGGAAGTCGCGCACCGTCGGCGTCCGCACTTCGGGTCCCTGACCGGCCCCCTGAGTCATCGACCCCTCCACCACCATCGCGCCGCATCTGCACCGCATCGGACTGCCTGGTCGCAGCGGCCCGCGGTGTCGTGCGCCCATCATAGGAATGCGGATCGCGCCATGTGATGACCCAGGGGTGGTGAATCGGGGCAGGACCCCGGTTCACCGTGGTTTTCTCCCGAATTGGAAGGGCTTTCACACTGGATGTCACCGCCTGACGTCACTCTTCTTCCGGTGATCGGGGCGGGCTGACGGTCGTACGCGGCGGCCGTCGCTCGGAGGAGGTCCGCACGATCAGCTCCGTGGGTATCACCTGCTCGACCGGTTGGTCTGATGCGACTCCCTCGATGGCGTCGATGAGGAGCTGGACCACGGCCGTGCCGATGTGGCGCGGCTTGAGTGAAAGAGTGGTGAGGGGCGGCTCGGTGTTGGCGTACACGGCGGACTCGCTGCAGCAGACGAGCAGTAGATCCTCCGGTACGCGCAGACCGTAACGGCGGGCGGCCGCGAGGAGGTCGGTGCCGTTCGGGTCGAACAGCCCGTACACGGCGTCGGGCCGGTCGGGCCGGGCGAGCAGCCGGTCTGCGGCAGCGGCTCCCGCGCAGGGATCGTGCGCAGGGTAGGCCTCGTACACCGGATCCTGGCCGACACGCTCGCACCAGCGCAGGTACGCGGTCGTCGACAGATGCGTGTACGTGTCCGTGGAGGTCCCGGTGAGCAGGCCGATCCGGCGGGCGCCCGCGTCGGCCAGATGGTCGAGGATGCCCATGACCGCGGCTTCGTGGTCGTTGTCCACCCAGGCGGTCACCGGGAGCGAGCCGGCCGGGCGGCCGTCGGAGACCACCGGTAAACCCTGGCGGACCAGTTCGCTGACGACGGGGTCCTGGTCGGAGGGGTCGATGACCACGGTCCCGTCCAGGGCCACGTTCGACCACACGTCGTGGCGCGAGGTGGCGGGGAGGATGACCAGGGCGTAGCCCCGGGCGAGCGCGGCCGAGGTGGCGGCTCTGGCCATCTCCGCGAAGTACGCGAACTCCGTGAAGGTGAAAGGTTCATCCCCGTAGGTCGTGACAGTCAGGCCGATGAGGCCCGACTTTCCGGTACGGAGCGTGCGGGCCGCGGCGGAGGGGCGATAGCCCAGCCGGTCGGCGACCTCGCGGACATGGCGTCGGGTGGCGTCCGGGAGCCGGCCCTTGCCGTTGAGTGCGTCGGACACGGTCGTGATGGAGACTCCGGCGGCCGCGGCCACGTCTCTGATGCCCGCCCGGCCCGGCCGACTGCCTCGACGGGTGGTCTCGGCCCGGCTCACCTGGTGCTTCCCTGCTGCTGTCATGGCGAGCCGATAGTAGGGCTCATGCGGTGGGGTAGTGCGGACGCATATTCACTCGTTGACAGGCACGTTTCTGCATGGTCGAGAGCACTCAATTGTCTTGGAAGAGAAGGTAGTTGAGCGATTCAATGACAGTACGTCACTTGTCGGGGCGCATGGGCCTGCCGAAGGGGTCATGTTTCGAAGAGGTCTCAACTCACCTGCATGGGGGATGCGCGCCACGGCGCGAGCCACCGGCGCTTGAACTAGACAGCGGCGCGCCCCCCACTTCGTACGCCTCCGGGGGCCGATGTCCGGGGGCTGCCTACGCGGTCGGTCCCGAGCCATACGCAGCGGCGCCGAATCCTCTTAAGGTGAGGAGTATTGGTATCCGGTGGTGGTCATGAGCCGGAGACGGTCACGAGGAGGACTGCGGTGAGCGAGACGAGCCCCAAGCTGCGTGCCGAGCTGGAGGGTATCCCCACGTACAAGCCGGGGAAGCCTGCTGCGGCCGGCAGTCGGGTGGCGTACAAGCTGTCCTCCAACGAGAACCCGTATCCTCCGCTGCCCGGGGTGATGGAGACGGTGGCCGCGGCGATGGGCTCCTTCAACCGTTACCCGGACATGGCGTGCACGGCGCTGATGAGTGAGCTGGCGGACCGGTTCGGGGTGCCGCTTACGCATCTGTCCACCGGCACGGGCTCGGTCGGCGTCGCCCAGCAGCTGTTGCAGGCCACGAGTGGTCCCGGTGACGAGGTCATCTACGCCTGGCGGTCCTTCGAGGCGTACCCGATCATCACGCAGATCAGCGGGGCGACGTCGGTGCGGGTGCCGCTCACGCCGGGGGACGTGCACGATCTCGACGCGATGGCGGACGCGGTCACCGAGCGGACGCGGCTGATCTTTGTCTGCAACCCCAACAACCCCACCGGCACCGTGGTGCGCCGGGCTGAGCTGGAACGGTTCCTCGACCGGGTGCCGAACGACGTCCTGGTGGTCCTCGACGAGGCGTACCGGGAGTTCATCCGCGACCCCCAGGTGCCGGACGGCGTCGAGATCTACCGTGAGCGGCCGAACGTGTGCGTGCTGCGTACGTTCTCCAAGGCGTACGGACTCGCCGGGCTGCGGGTCGGCTTCGCGATCGCCCATGAGCCGGTGGCAGCGGCGCTGCGCAAGACGGCCGTGCCCTTCGGTGTGAGCCAGCTCGCGCAGGACGCGGCGGTTGCCTCACTGCGTGCCGAGGACGAGCTCCTCGGTCGGGTGGGCTCGCTGGTGTGTGAGCGCACCCGCGTCGTCGAGGCCCTGCGTGGGCAGGGCTGGACGGTGCCGGAGACGCAGGCGAACTTCGTCTGGCTGCGGCTCGGCGAGCGTACGGTCGACTTCGCGGTGGCCTGTGAGCAGGCCGGGGTCGTTGTGCGGCCTTTCCCGGGGGAGGGCGTGCGCGTGACGATCGGCGAGACCGAGGCGAGCGACATCTTCCTGAAGACGACGGAGGGGTTCCGCAAGGAGCTCTAGTCTCCCGCGGCCGGCAGGGTCCCGTCGGGGACGGGGCTCTGCTGACGGGTCTCCTGCCACCTCTTCGCGTTACAACGCTCTGACCTGCTCCTTCACGCCGGAAACCGGATGGTCCAACCTTAGGGACCCCCCACCTCTCACATCTCGAACGGTCATGCGTCATAATTGCTTGTGAATGTGAACGCGTTCACAAGCTAGCCCGGTTGATCCCGTGATGTCTGCGAACAAGCGGGTCAAACTGCCGCTGTGACCACGGCGATGTAAGGAGACTGACGACGTGGACCTGGCTCTGGCGCCGGAGACCCTGGCGCGATGGCAGTTCGGCATCACCACCGTCTACCACTTCCTCTTCGTCCCCCTGACCATCTCGCTCGCCGCGCTCACGGCCGGCCTGGAGACCGCCTGGGTGCGTACGGGGAAAGAGAAGTACCTCAGGGCGACGAAGTTCTGGGGGAAGCTCTTCCTGATCAACATCGCGATGGGTGTCGTCACAGGCATCGTGCAGGAGTTCCAGTTCGGCATGAACTGGTCCGACTACTCGCGCTTCGTCGGTGACGTCTTCGGTGCCCCGCTCGCCTTCGAGGCCCTGATCGCGTTCTTCTTCGAGTCCACGTTCATCGGCCTGTGGATCTTCGGCTGGGACAAGCTGCCGAAGAAGATCCACCTGGCCTGCATCTGGATGGTCTCGATCGGCACGCTTCTGTCGGCGTACTTCATCCTCGCGGCCAACTCCTGGATGCAGCACCCCGTCGGCTACCGGATCAACGAGCAGCGGGGCCGCGCCGAACTCACCGACTTCTGGCTGGTTCTGACCCAGAACACCACGCTCAACCAGGTCTTCCACAGCTTTTCGGCGGCCTTCCTGACGGGTGGCGCCTTCATGGTGGGCATCGCGGCCTTCCACCTGATGCGCAAGAAGCACATCCCGGTGATGCGGACCTCGCTCCGGCTCGGCCTGGTCACCCTGGCAGTCGGCGGTCTGTTCACCGCGGTCAGCGGGGACACCCTCGGCAAGGTGATGTACGAGCAGCAGCCGATGAAGATGGCCGCCGCCGAGGCGCTGTGGGAGGGCGAGAGCCCTGCGCCCTTCTCCGTGTTCGCGTACGGGGATGTCGACAAGGGGCACAACAAGGTCGCCCTGGAGATACCCGGACTGCTCTCCTTCCTCTCTCACAGCGACTTCGAGTCCTATGTGCCCGGCATCAACGACACCAATGAGGCCCTGCAGGAGAAGTTCGGTCCCGGTGACTACAAGCCCATCGTCCCCGTCGCCTACTGGGGCTTCCGCTGGATGATCGGCTTCGGTATGGCGTCCCTCTCCCTCGGCCTGTTGGGACTGTGGCTCACGCGCAAGAGGTTCCTGCTGCCGGCCGCAGTGCGGACCGGCGAGGACGAGGTACCGCATCTGGTGCTGCTGAAGAAGCCGCTCGGGCGGAGACTCACCCGGCTGTACTGGCTGCTGGCACTGTGGACGATGGCGTTCCCGCTGATCGCCAACGCCTGGGGCTGGATCTTCACCGAGATGGGCCGCCAGCCATGGGTCGTCTACGGCGTGCTGCAGACCCGCGACGCGGTCTCCCCCGGCGTATCCCAGGGCGAGATCATCACCTCGATGATCGTCTTCACGACGCTCTACGCGGCCCTCGCCGTCATCGAGGTCAAGCTGCTCGCGAAGTACGTCAAGGCCGGACCGCCCGAGCTCACCGAGGCCGACCTCAATCCGCCCACGAAGATCGGCGGCGACTCCCGTGACGCCGACAAGCCGATGGCCTTCTCCTACTAGGCCCAGGGAGCTGCAGAGTCATGGAACTTCACGACGTCTGGTTCGTCCTCATCGCCGTCCTGTGGATCGGCTACTTCTTCCTGGAGGGTTTCGACTTCGGGATCGGTGTCCTCACCAAGCTGCTCGCCCGTGACCGGGCAGAGAAGCGGGTGCTGATCAACACCATCGGGCCGGTCTGGGACGGCAACGAGGTCTGGCTGCTCTCCGCGGGCGGTGCGACCTTCGCCGCCTTCCCCGATTGGTACGCCACGCTCTTCTCCGGCTTCTATCTGCCGTTGCTGCTCATCCTGGTCTGCCTGATCGTCCGTGGAGTCGCCTTCGAGTACCGGGCGAAGCGGCCCGAGGAGAGCTGGCAGCGCAACTGGGAGAGCGCGATCTTCTGGACCTCACTGATCCCCGCGTTCCTGTGGGGCGTGGCCTTCGGCAACATCGTGCGGGGTGTGAAGATCGACCGGGACATGGAGTACGTCGGAAACCTCTGGGACCTGCTCAACCCGTACGCCATCCTGGGCGGCCTGGTGACGCTGGCGCTGTTCACCTTCCACGGAGCGGTGTTCGCCGCGCTCAAGACGCTGGGCGACATCCGGGAGCGGGCGCGGAAGCTGGCGCTGCGGCTCGGTGTGGTGACCGCCGTGCTCGCGTTGGTCTTCCTGGGCTGGACCCAGGCCGACAAGGGTGACAGCACGAGCCTGGTCGCGTTGATCGTGGCGGTGGTCGCGCTGGTCGCGGCGATCGGGGCGAACCAGGCGGGGCGCGAGGGCTGGGCGTTCGCCCTGTCCGGCATCACCATCGTGGCCGCCGTGGCGATGCTCTTCCTGACCCTCTTCCCGAACGTCATGCCGTCCTCGCTCAATGGCGACTGGAGCCTGACGGTCACCAACGCCTCGTCGAGCCCGTACACGCTGAAGATCATGACCTGGTGTGCCGGGATCGCAACACCGGTCGTGGTGCTCTACCAGGGGTGGACGTACTGGGTGTTCCGCAAGCGGATCGGTACGCAGCACATCGCTGAGGCTGCGCACTGAGCTCGCTCACCATCTGAATTCAGGGGCACGTTTCACGTGAAACGTGCCCGTTGAGAAAAGGGTGTGTTTCACGTGAAACACACCTGCTTGACCCGAGGGTGTGTTTCACGTGAAACCGATCGACCCGCGACTGCTCCGGTACGCCCGCGCCACTCGCCTCTTCCTGGTGGCGGTCGTAGTGCTGGGCGCTGCCGGGGCGGGGCTGGTCATCGCCCAGGCAATGCTCATCGCCGAGATAGTGGTCGGCGCCTTCCAGCACGGGCTGGAGGTTGCCGAACTCCGCACGCCACTCCTGCTGTTGGTGGCGGTCGCAGGTGGCAGGGCGCTCGTCTCCTGGCTCACGGAACTCGCCGCGCACCGGGCCGGCGCGGCGGTCAAGTCGGAGCTGCGGGGGCGGCTGCTGGAGCGCGCGGGCGCGCTGGGGCCGGGGTGGCTGAGCGGGCAGCGGACGGGGTCGCTGGTCGCGCTTGCCACCCGCGGAGTTGATGCGCTCGACGACTACTTCTCGCGCTACCTCCCGCAGTTGGGACTTGCGGTGGTCGTGCCGGTGGCGGTGCTGGCGCGGATCGTCACGGAGGACTGGGTGTCGGCGGCGATCATCGTCGGCACACTGCCCCTCATCCCCGTCTTCATGGTGCTCATCGGCTGGGCCACGCAGTCCCGGATGGATCGTCAGTGGCGGCTGCTGTCACGGCTCTCGGGGCACTTCCTCGACGTGGTCGCCGGTCTGCCCACGCTCAAGGTGTTCGGACGGGCCAAGGCGCAGGCAGAGTCGATCCGGCGGATCACCGGCGAGTACCGGCAGGCGACCATGCGGACTCTACGGATCGCCTTCATCTCGTCCTTCGCGCTGGAACTGCTCGCCACGCTGTCGGTCGCTCTGGTCGCGGTGACCATCGGGATGCGGCTCGTCCACGGTGACATGGATCTGTATGTGGGGCTGGTCATCCTCGTTCTCGCGCCCGAGGCCTATCTGCCGCTGCGGCAGGTGGGGGCGCAATACCACGCGGCGGCGGAGGGGCTGTCCGCCGCCGAGGAGATCTTCTCGGTGCTGGAGACGCAGGTGCCGGACTCCGGGACCGCGATCGTGCCGCCCACCGGTGGGATTCGCTTCGAGGCGGTGACGGTTCGGTACCCGGAGCGACCGTCCGAAGCCGTGTCGGACGTGTCCTTCGCGGTCGAACCCGGCGAGACGGTCGCGCTCGTCGGGCCCAGCGGCGTGGGCAAGTCGACGCTGCTGAACGTGCTGTTGGGGTTCGTGAAGCCCGCTTCGGGCCGGGTGCGGGTCGGGGGAGTCGACCTTGCCGGGGCCGACTTGGCCAAGTGGCGTTCGCATGTGGCCTGGGTGCCGCAGCGGCCCCATCTGTACGCGGGGTCCATCGCCGAGAACGTACGGCTGACGCGACCCGACGCGGACGACTCCGACGTACGCAGGGCGCTGGGTGACGCGGGCGCGCTCGAGTTCGTGGACGCGCTGCCCGACGGGATGCGGACCGTACTCGGTGAGGACGGGGCCGGGCTGTCCGCGGGGCAGCGGCAACGGCTCGCGCTGGCCCGGGCGTTCCTCGCGGACCGGCCTGTGCTGCTGCTCGACGAGCCGACGGCTTCGCTGGACGGGGAGACCGAGGCCGAGGTGGTGGAGGCCGTCCGGCGTTTGGCGGTAGGGCGGACGGTGCTGCTTGTGGTGCACCGGTCGGCGCTGCTGGGGGTGGCGGATCGGGTGGTGCGGCTGGAGTCCGCGGTGCCCGTCACGGGAGCCGGTTCCGCACACCCCGGCGGTACGGAGGCGCGCCGCACCGGAGCGGAGGCGGTGCCCACGGCCGGCCATGACGAACTGCCGCTCTCCACTGAGGAGCGGGGCGGCCTCCTCGCCCGCGTCCGTGCCATGGCCGGACCCAGGCGCGGTCGGCTCGCGCTCGCTCTCGTGCTCGGCAGCCTCGCACTCGGCAGTGCCGTGGGGCTGATGGCCACCTCGGGGTGGCTGATCTCGCGGGCCTCGCAGCAGCCTCCCGTGCTGTATCTGATGGTCGCCGTCACGGCCACACGGGCGTTCGGGATCGGGCGGGCCGTCTTCCGGTACGCCGAGCGGCTGGTGTCGCACGATGCCGTGCTGCGGATGCTGGCCGACACCCGGGTCGCCGTGTACCGGCGGCTCGAACGGCTCGCTCCCGCGGGGCTGCGGACCGCTCGGCGCGGTGACCTGCTCTCGCGGCTCGTCGCCGATGTCGACGCGCTGCAGGACTACTGGCTGCGCTGGCTGCTGCCCGCCTCGGCAGCGGTCGTCGTGTCCGCCGCCTCCGTGGGGTTCACGGCCTGGCTGCTGCCCGAGGCCGGGGCCGCCCTCGCCTTCGGGCTGCTCGCCGCCGGAGCCGGCGTTCCCCTGGTGACCGGCGCCGTCGCGCGCCGCGCGGAGCGCAGGCTGGCCCCCGCCCGCGGCGTCCTGGCGACCCGCGTGGCCGATCTCCTCACGGGGACGGCCGAGTTGACGGTCGCCGGTGCGTTGCCCGCGCGTACCACCGAAGCGCGGCGGGCCGACGCCGCGCTCACCCGCATCGCCTCGCGCACAGCGACCGCCACCGCGCTCGGCGACGGGCTCATCGCGCTCGTCTCCGGGCTCACCGTGGCGGTCACCGCGCTCGTCGGCGCCCAGGCGGTCGCCGACGGACGCCTCAGCGGCGTACTGATGGCCGTCGTCGTCCTCACCCCGCTCGCCGCGTTCGAGGCCGTCCTGGGGCTGCCGCTCGCGGTCCAGTACCGGCAGCGGGTGCACAAGAGCGCGGAGCGCGTGTACGAGGTCCTGGACGCCCCAGATCCCGTACACGAACCTGAGCGGCAGGGGCAGGCGCCCGCGTCGCCGTTCCCGCTCGTCCTCGAAGGGCTGTCCGCCCGCCACCACGGGCAGGACAGGGACGCGCTGGCCGGGCTCGACCTGACGCTCGGACGAGGGCAGAGGATCGCCGTCGTCGGGCCCTCCGGGTCCGGCAAGACGACCCTCGCGCAGGTGCTGCTGCGGTTCCTGGACGCGGACGCGGGGACGTACACGCTGGGCGGCGTGGACGCGTACGACCTCGGCAGTGACGACGTACGGCGCATGGTCGGGCTGTGTGCGCAGGACGCGCATCTCTTCGACAGCTCGGTGCGTGAGAACCTGCTGCTCGCCCGCAAGGACGCGACCGAGGACGAACTGCGTGACGCGCTCGGGCGGGCCCGGCTGCTCGACTGGGCCGACACTCTGCCCGAGGGGCTCGACACGCTGATCGGCGAACACGGGGCGCGGTTGTCGGGCGGGCAGCGGCAACGGCTCGCGCTGGCCCGTGCGCTGCTCGCCGACTTCCCGGTCCTCGTCCTCGACGAGCCCGCGGAGCACCTCGACCTTCCGACGGCCGACGCGCTGACCACCGATCTGCTCGCCGCGACCGAGGGCCGTACGACGCTGCTGATCACCCACCGGCTGGCGGGTCTGGAGACCGTGGACGAGGTGATCGTGCTGGCGGACGGTCGAGTGGTGCAGCGGGGCCCGTACGGCGAACTGGCCGCCGTGGACGGCCCGCTGCGGGAGATGCGGGAGCGGGAGGAGGCGTCGGAGCTGTTGGCGGTGGTTCGTTGAGCCGGCCGAGATCCGTACGGAGCGGCCAAGTCTCCGTACGGAACCGCCCTGCCGACGGCCCACTCAAGTGCCGTGAACGAGGCCGCTGTTCGGAGCAGCGAAGTGGTCCGTCCGTGGCATTCGCTCCCCCAGGCGTACGACTTGAACAGGCCCGCGGCTCCGGCGCGGGACACGATCCGTCTCATGCGCCCATTTCGACGCCATTCCCTGCTCGTACCGGCGCTGCTGTGCGCGCTGGCCGCTCTGACGGCCCGGCCTACGGCGGCCATAGGTGACACCGACGGTCCCGAGGGCCTCAGCGCCGAGGTGGCGCGGCTCGTCGAGAAGGCGTCCGCCATGACGCAACGGTACGAGGAAGGACGCAGGAAGGCCGGGGTGCAGCGGGCCCGGGCGAAGCGGCTGGAGCGGCTTCTCGCGCGGGAGCGACGGAACATCGCGGTGTTGCACGGGGACCTCGGACGGATCGCGCGCGCCCAGTACCGCAGCGGTGGAGGGCTTCCGCACACCGCGCAGTTGCTGCTCGCGGAAAGCCCCGAGGAGGTGATGCGCGGTCAGCGCGCCGTCTGGCAGGCGGACCTGGCGGTCAACAACGCCGTCACCAAGAGCCGCCGCGCCGAGGCCCGGCTCGCCACCGACGAGGCGAAGGCCGCGAAGGCCTGGCAGACGCTGGGACGGCGCAATGCCAAGCTCGCCGAGATGAAGCGAGGGATCGAGCAGCAGCTCGAAGCGGCGCAGTCGACGCTTCAGGGGCAGGCGAACGCCTCGGTCGCGGCGGGTGCGTGCCGGGGCGCTGTCCGGCTCGACCAGCCGAAAACGGGCTTCACGGCGGCGTGGGTCGCGCCGCTGAAGACGTATGAACTCTCCGCGGGCTTCGGGAGCGGCGGCAAGCACTGGGCGAATCGGCACACCGGGCAGGATTTCGCGGTGGGCATCGGCACGCCGGTGCGGTCGGTGGGCAAGGGGCGCGTGGTCAGGGTGTCGTGCGGCGGCCCGTTCGGCGTCGAGGTCGTGGTGCGGCACCGAGGGGGCTACTACACGCAGTACGCGCATCTCGCGACCGTCGCCGTCGACCAGGGAGAGCGGGTGGCCACCGGGCAGTGGGTCGGCCAGTCGGGCATGAGCGGCAACTCCACCGGACCGCACCTGCACTTCGAGGTGCGCCTGACGCCGTATCACGGCTCAGGCGTCGATCCGGTGAGGTGGCTGGCCGAGCGCGGAGTGCGGCTCAACTAGGAGAGAGCCAGCATCCGCTCGATCACGACCGCCACACCATCCTCGTTGTTGGCAACCGTGCGTCCGGAGGCCGCGGCGATCACGTCGGGGTGCGCGTTGCCCATCGCGTACGACGTACCTGCCCAGGTGAGCATTTCCACGTCGTTCGGCATGTCCCCGAAGGCGACGACCTCCTCGTGCGAGATGCCGCGCTCGGCGCAGCACAGCGCGAGCGTGCTGGCTTTGGAGACACCGGGGCCGCTGATCTCCAGCAGTGCGCTGGGGCTGGAGCGGGTCACGCCCGCGCGGTCGCCGATGGCCAGGCGGGCGGTCATGAGGAAGTCGTCCGGGTCGATCTCGTGGTGGAACGCGAGAATCTTGAGCACTGGCTCGTCGGCACCGGGGCCGTCCGGCGCCAGGAGTTTCTCGGCGGGCGCGAGAGTGTCCGGGATCTCCATGTGCATCTTCGGGTACGACGGCTCCTGGTAGAAGCCGTACGTCTGCTCAATGGCGAACACGGTCCCCGGCGCGGCCTCGCGGAGCAGCCGCACGGCATCGAGCGCGTTCTCCCGTGCCAACTCCCGGACCTTGACGAAGCGATGGTTGCCGGCGCCGCCGTGCAGGTCGACCACGGCGGCACCGTTCCCGCAGATGGCGAGGCCGTGGCCGTGGACATGGTCGCTGACGACGTCCATCCAGCGGGCGGGGCGGCCGGTCACGAAGAAGACCTCGATGCCGGCCTCCTCGGCGGCGGCCAGAGCGGCGACCGTGCGCTGCGAGACGGAGTGGTCGTCGCGCAGCAGGGTGCCGTCCAGATCCGTTGCGATCAGCCGGGGTGGAACGGTGGAGGCCGGAGTCTGGGGCCGGCGGGTCGCTGAGGTCACGCCGCCATTGTCCCGCAGCTGCCCGCACGGCCGTACGACGGATCACACACATGCCGTGCGAGAGACCGCACACCTGGGGGTCGTACGCCCTGACCTGCGGTGCCGGTGCTGATGCCGGTGCCCGGAAGAGCATCAGCTCAGCTGCTCGACCGCTTCCATCGCGATCTGCTCGAAGACCTTCTCGTCCGCCGCGAAGTCCGAGTCCGGGATGGGCCAGTGGATCACGATGTCAGTGAAGCCGAGCTCCCTGTGCTTGCCGGCGAAGTCGACGAACGCGTCGAGGGATTCCAGTGGACGGCCGCGGTCCGGGGTGAAACCGGTGAGCAGGATCTTGTCGAGCTCGTCGACGTCACGGCCGACCGCATCGCACGCGGCGGCCAGCTTCTCGGCCTGGCCCCGAAGGGCTTGGACCGACTGCTCCGGAGTGCCCGTCTCGAACAGTTTCGGGTCGCCCGTCGTCACCCACGCCTGCCCGTACCGGGCGGCGAGACGCAGCCCGCGCGGCCCGGTGGCGGCCACCGCGAAGGGCAGCCGGGGGCGCTGGACGCAACCGGGGATGTTGTAGGCCTCGTACGCCGAGTAGAACCGGCCGTCGTACGAGACGGAGTCCTCGGTGAGCAGCCGGTCGAGCAGCGGTACGAACTCGCCGAAGCGGTCGGCCCGCTCGCGCGGCGTCCAGGGTTCCTGGCCGGTCTTCAGCAGCGCCCTGGCGTCGAAGCCGCTGCCGCCCGCACCGATGCCGAGGGTGACGCGGCCACCGGAGATGTCGTCGAGCGAGATCAGCTCCTTGGCGAGGGTCACCGGGTGCCGGAAGTTCGGCGAGGTCACGAGCGTGCCCAATCGCATACGCTGCGTAGCGTTCGCTGCTGCGGCCAACGTGGGTACCGCCCCGAACCACGGCCCGTCCCGGAAGCTCCGCCAGGACAGGTGGTCGTACGTGTACGCGGTGTGAAACCCGAGGTCTTCGGCGTGCTGCCAGGTCTTCTGTCCCTCGCTCCACCGATGGATGGGAAGGACTACGGTGCTCAGTCGCATGCCTACGACCCTATGCTCCGGTGACCGCGGGCAACGGGAGCACCAGATCTCCCCGGACGGGGTTGCGCCGCTCCGCGTTGAGCCCACGCACTGTTGGCACGGCGCCGAACCATGGACCCTCGCGGAACGTACGCCAGGACAGGTGGTCGTACGTGTACGCCGTGTGGAACCCCAGCTGCTCTGCGCGCTGCCACGCGGAACGCCCTCCCTCATGCCGGCGGCGGTACGGCAGGATCACGGTGCTCAGGCGCAGACTCATGGCTCCGAGCCCAGGCGCAGCCCAGGGCCCGCCGATGCGGCCGGTCAGTGCGGGCCGGGAAACCGCAGGTAACGCGGGGGCACGGCGGCCGTGAGCCAGACGCCGTTGGCGCTGACGCGGAAGACGTGGCCGTCGCGGTGCATGGCGGAGGCATCCACGGAGAGCACGACGGGACGGCCGCGGCGGGCACCGACGCGGCTCGCGGTCTCGCGGTCCGGCGAGAGGTGCACGTCATGCCGGTTCATGGGCCTGAGGCCCTCGGCGCGGATCGCGTCCAGGTTGCGGGCCACGGTCCCGTGGTAGAGGTACGCGGGCGGCGTCGCCGGGGGCAGACCGAGGTCCACCTCGACGGAGTGGCCCTGGCTGGCGCGGATCCGGGTGCCCTCGATCGCGAAGCGCCGCTTGTCGTTGGTGGCCACCACGTGGTCGAGCTCGGCCCGCGTGAACCGGAAGCCATGGGCTGCCGCCGCGGCCATCAGCGTCTCGATCTCGACCCAGCCGCCCTCGTCGAGCGTGAGCCCTATCCGCTCTGGCTGATGCCGCAGGTGTTTCGACAGGTACTTCGACACCTTCACGGTGCGGCGTTCGTCGATCTCAGAGCCGACCTCGGCATCGATCTCGGCATCGGTCTCGGAATCGTTCATGGCGCCAGAGTGCCTGGTGAGACGCTGATCACGCATTTTATTTAGGTGCGGAGGTTTGATCCACAGCCAAGTGCGTTATCCACAGGGCAAGTTGGTGATACCTGTGGACAACTCTCTGTCACTTCGGTGTTTTTCCTCAGCCATCGCGAGCCATCGCAGCTGTCTCAGCCGTCTCCTCACAGTCGTGGCTCTATCCGTCCGATCGCGCGCAGTGCCCTGGGTGTGAAGCGGGCCATGAGATGGGCGCCGCGGGCCTCGGGGGTCACAGGCACCATGGGCTGGTTGCGGACGACGGCGCGCAGGACGGCGTCGGCGACCTTCTCCGGCGGGTAATTGCGCAGCCCGTACAGCCGCGCGGTCTTCTTCCGACGCCGCTTCTCCTCGTCGGCGTCGACGCCCACGAAGTGTGCGGTCGAGGTGATGTTGGTGTTGACGAACCCCGGGCAGATCGCCGAGACGCCGATGCCCTGGCCCGCCAGCTCCGCGCGCAGGCACTCGCTGAGCATCAGCACCGCCGCCTTGGAGGTGCTGTAGGCGGGCAGCGTCTTCGAGGGCAGATACGCCGCCGCCGACGCGGTGTTGACGATATGGCCGCCCTGTCCGCGCTTGACCATCTGCCTGCCGAAGAGCCGGCAGCCGTGGATCACGCCCCACAGGTTGACGTCGAGGACCTTCTTCCAGTCCTCCGCCGTGGTGTCGAAGAAGGAGCCGGAGAGACCGATCCCGGCGTTGTTCACCAGTACGTCGACCACCCCGTACTCGGCGGCGACCTTGTCGGCGAACTTCTCCATGGCCTGTTCGTCACCGACGTCGACCGTCTCGGCCCACGCTTCGGCGGCGCCGCCCTGCCGGGACAGCTCCGCGGTGCGGGCCGCGCTCTGCGCGTCCCGGTCGACGGCCACCACGCGTGCTCCGGCCTCGGCGAACGCCAGGGCGGTGGCCCGCCCGATGCCGCTGCCCGCCCCGGTGACCAGCACGAGCTGCCCGCCGAAGCGGTCCGCGTACTTGCCGGTCGCCACCGGTGCGGGCGTTCCACTCTCGGTCGAGGTCACGAACTCGGTGATCCAGGCGGCCAGTTGATCGGGTCGGGTGCGCGGGATCCAGTGCTTGGCCGGGAGCGTGCGGCGGACCAGCCGCGGGGCCCACAGCTCCAACTCGTCGTAGAGCCGCTCGGACAGGAAGGCGTCGTCCAGGGGCGTGATGAGCTGCACGGGCGCGTGTGCGTACGCGTCCGGGCGCGGATTGCGCAGCCGCGGACGCATGTTGTCCCGGTACAGCCACACGCCGTGCGCCGCGTCCGAGGGCAGCGAGGCGGTCGGGTACTCGTCCGTGGGGACCTTCTCGATCCGCCGCAGGATCTTCGGCCACTGCTTGCCGAGCGGGCCGCGGCAGAGAAGTTCGGGCAGGACAGGGACGTGCATCGCGTAGATGTACCAGGACTTGGCTTCCTGGCCGAGGAGTTGACCGAGCCTGCGCGGGGTCGGGCGGGCCATGCGTTTCTTGATCCAGTGCCCGAAGTGGTCCACGGAGGGCCCGGACATCGACGTGAAGGAGGCGATCCGCCCCTCGGTGCGCCCGACCGTGACGAACTCCCAGCCCTGGCCCGAGCCCCAGTCATGCCCGACCAGATGCACCGGCCGGTCGGGGCTGACCGCGTCCGCGACCGCCAGGAAGTCGTCCGTCAGCTTCTCCAGAGTGAACCCGCCGCGCAGCGGCTGCGGCGCGGTTGACCTGCCGTGGCCCCGGACGTCGTACAGCACCACGTGGAAACCGCGCTCGGCGAGGCGTGGAGCGACCTCGGACCACACCTCCTTGGTGTCCGGATAGCCGTGGACGAGCAGGAGGGTCGGCCGCGCGGGGTCCCCCAGTTCGGCGACGCACAACTCGACCTCGCCCGTCCGCACCCAGCGCTCGCGCGCGCCCTTGAGCAGACCTTCGCCTGTCGGGCGATCCCCCTTGCCCGTATGGACTCGCTTGCTCACACGCTCCCCCTTACGCATGCCGGTCAGGCCCGTCAGCGGTCGCGTGCCGGGCCCTGTCGAATGTTCCAATTGTTGGAAGCGGCGTCAACGGGCAGGTGCGGAGCCTGTGGACAACCAGCCCGATGTGGACAACCAGCCTGACGTGGAAATCCGGCGCCGGTTGTTCGACCTCAGGGGGACCCTTACGGGCCCGTAATACCGGAGAGTGACGCCGATACAGCTCCCTGGGGTGACGCCTCGCTGTGGCCTGCGCCACTACTTTCGAATCGTGACTGTGATCGCGACCGAAAGCCTGAGCAAGCGGTTCCCCAGGGTGACCGCGCTTGACCGGCTCTCCATGGATGTCGGGCCCGGTGTGACGGGACTCGTCGGAGCCAACGGAGCCGGCAAGTCCACACTGATCAAGATCCTGCTGGGTCTGTCCCCGGCCACCGAGGGCCGCGCCGAAGTGCTCGGCCTCGATGTCGCCACGAAGGGCGGTGACATCCGCGAGCGGGTCGGGTACATGCCCGAGCACGACTGCCTGCCGCCCGATGTCTCGGCCACCGAGTTCGTCGTCCATATGGCGCGCATGTCCGGCCTGCCCCCGGCGGCGGCCCGCGAACGCACCGCGGACACGCTGCGCCACGTCGGCCTGTACGAGGAGCGCTATCGCCCCATCGGGGGCTACTCCACCGGCATGAAGCAGCGCGTCAAGCTCGCGCAGGCCCTCGTCCACGACCCCCAACTGGTCTTCCTCGACGAGCCGACCAACGGCCTCGACCCCGTCGGCCGTGACGAGATGCTGGGCCTGATCCGCCGCATCCACACGGACTTCGGCATCTCGGTCCTGGTCACCTCGCACCTGCTGGGCGAGCTGGAGCGCACCTGCGACCACGTCGTCGTCGTCGACGGCGGCAAGCTCCTGCGGTCCAGCTCCACCACGGACTTCACACAGAGCACGGCGATCCTCGCGATCGAGGTCACCGACACCGACGACCACCCGGACGGCACCCGTGCGGTGCGCGAAGTGCTGCACGCGCGCGGGATCGACACCCACGACGGCAGCGGACTGCCGGGCGCCGGTCACATCCTGCTGCTGACGGCGGACGGCGAGGAGACGTACGACCTCGTACGCGACATCGTCGCCGACCTCGGCCTCGGCCTGGTCCGTATGGAACAGCGCAGGCACCACATCTCGGAGGTCTTCAAGGACGCCGACGACGCGCGGGACGAAGAGCGGAAGGAGGCGGTCGGCCATGGCGGTTGAGCAGACCCCGGCCCAGGCCGGCGAGCAGAGCCGGATCCACAACATCGGCTACCGCAACTACGACGGCCCGCGCCTGGGACGCGCCTACGCCCGCCGCTCGCTCTACTCGCAGTCCCTGCGCGGCTCGTACGGCCTCGGCCGCTCGGTCAAGTCCAAGGTCCTGCCGATGCTGATCTTCGTGGTGATGTGCGTGCCCGCGGCCATCATGGTCGCCGTCGCGGTCGCCACCACGGCGAAGGACCTGCCGGTCGACTACACGCGGTACGCGATCTTCCTGCAGGCGGTCATCGGCCTGTACGTGGCCTCGCAGGCACCGCAGTCCGTCTCGCGCGACCTGCGCTTCAAGACCGTACCGCTGTACTTCTCGCGCCCCATCGAGACCGCCGACTACGTCCGCGCCAAGTACGCGGCGCTGGCCTCGGCGATGTTCATCCTCACCGCCGCACCCCTGCTCGTGCTCTATGTGGGCGCGCTGCTGGCCAAACTTGACTTCTCGCACCAGACCAAGGGATTCGCACAGGGGCTTGTCTCCGTGGCACTGCTTTCACTGCTCTTCGCCGGCATAGGCCTGGTCATCTCGGCGGTCACCCCGCGCCGCGGCTTCGGCATCGCGGCCGTCATCGCCACGCTGACCATCTCCTACGGGGCGGTGTCCACCGTCCAGGCCATCGCGTACAACCAGGAAAGCACCGGAGCGATCGCCTGGCTCGGCCTCTTCTCACCCATCACGCTCATCGACGGAGTACAGACCGCCTTCCTCGGCGCCTCGTCCTCCTTCCCCGGAGAAGTGGGCCCGTCGACCAGCGAGGGCGTCGTCTACCTTCTCGTCGTCCTGGGCCTCATCGTCGGCTGCTACGGCCTCCTGATGCGCCGCTACCGAAAGGTCGGACTGTGACCACGCTCAACATCGACCACGTATCACGCTGGTTCGGAAACGTGGTGGCCGTCAACGACATCACCATGACGATCGGCCCCGGTGTCACCGGCCTGCTCGGCCCGAACGGCGCCGGAAAATCCACCCTCATCAACATGATGGGCGGCTTCCTCGCCCCCTCCACGGGCTCCGTCACACTCGACGGCCGGCCGACCTGGCGCAACGAACAGATCTACAAGAAGATCGGCATCGTCCCGGAGCGCGAGGGGATGTACGACTTCCTCACCGGCCGCGAATTCGTCGTCGCCAACGCCGAGTTGCACGGACTCGGCAAGAAGGCCGCCCAGAAGGCGCTCACCACGGTCGAGATGGAATACGCGCAGGACCGGAAGATCTCGACGTACTCCAAGGGCATGCGGCAGCGCGTGAAGATGGCCTCCGCGCTCGTCCACGAGCCGTCCCTGCTGCTGCTCGACGAGCCCTTCAACGGCATGGACCCGCGCCAGCGCATGCAGCTGATGGACCTGCTGCGCCGCATGGGAGACGAGGGCCGCACGGTGCTGTTCTCGTCCCACATCCTCGAAGAGGTCGAGCAACTCGCCTCGCACATCGAGGTGATCGTCGCCGGACGGCACGCCGCGAGCGGCGACTTCCGGCGCATCCGCCGCCTGATGACCGACCGCCCGCACCGCTACCTCGTGCGTTCCAGCGACGACCGCGCACTCGCGGCAGCGCTGATCGCCGACCCGTCGACCTCCGGCATCGAAGTGGACCTCCAGGAGGGCGCGTTGCGTATCCAGGCGGTCGACTTCGGGCGCTTCACGGCACTGCTGCCGCGGGTGGCCCGTGACCATGGCATACGGCTGCTGACGGTCTCGCCGTCGGACGAGTCCCTCGAGTCCGTCTTCTCGTATCTCGTCGCGGCGTAGGAGGCCAAGATGTACGACCCCACAGTCGCCCGGCTCACCTACCGGGCCCTGCTCGGCCGCCGCCGGGCCCTCATCCTGGGCGCGCTGCCCTTGCTGCTGATCGTGCTCTCCGTGGCGGTCCGTGCCTTCACCGGCACCGACGACCAGGTGGCCGTCAACCTCCTCGGCGGGTTCGCGCTCGCCACCATGGTCCCGATCATCGGCGTCATCGCCGGTACGGGCGCGATCGGGCCGGAGATCGACGACGGTTCCGTCGTGTATCTGCTCGCCAAGCCGATCAAGCGCCCCACGATCATCTTCACCAAGCTGATCGTCGCCATCGCCGTGACCATGGCGTTCTCCGCGCTCCCGACGTTCCTCGCGGGAATGATCCTCAACGGCAACGGGCAGCAGATCGCCGTCGCTTACACCGTGGCCGCGCTGGTCGCCTCCATCGCGTACGCCGCCCTCTTCCTGCTGCTCGGCACCGTCACACGGCACGCGGTGGTCTTCGGGCTCGTCTATGCCCTGGTATGGGAGGCCCTCTTCGGGACGCTGGTGTCCGGGGCGCGCACGCTCAGCGTCCAGCAGTGGTCGCTCGCCGTGGCCCACGAGGTCACGGGCGCCGATCTCGTCACCTCCGACGTCGGCCTGGCGACCGGGACGGTGCTGCTGATCGTGGTGACCGTGGCCGCCACATGGTTCGCGGGGCAGAAGCTGCGGACGCTGACACTGGCCGGCGAGGAGTAAGACCGCCCTCCAAGCGCCGGTCGGTCCAAGCGCTCCGGGGAGTCGGGGCGGCTCCACGCGCGCGTGCCCGATGCCAGGGGTCCACGCGCGCGTGGAGCCTTTCGCGCTGCGAGGACCGTGTGGTGCGGGGCCTCTTGCGACGCGGAGTTTTTGATCTTGAGATCGGCTTTACACGCACAACGGCACACTTGTCCAAAGGGGATGCACGACAAGGAGGAACGGGGATGGCAAGGCAGGCACCGCGAAGCGACGGTCAGGGGGAGTCCGAAGACACCTGGGACGAACTCGTCCTGGACGAGGACTTCATACGGTCCGCCGAGACGGCCGAGCCGTCGGCACGCGCCCGTATGCTCGCGGCCCGCTGGCGCAATGGAGGTCCTGAGCCACAGCCCTGGCGGTCCGACGAGCCGCCCGCGGGCTGGTTCTTCAGCAAGGCGCGACGACGCAGGTGGCGCCGGCGGTAGCCGCTCCCGGGCCGCCCCGCCTGGAGTGCGCTTCTACTGCGCTTCTACTGCGCTTCTACCTGGAGTGCCTTTTTATTCGGTGGCGCCCAACTCGGCGTACGGGCAGAGTAGTTATGTCCAGGTCGCCGGGTTCCTCCGGCGCCGCATTCTGGGAGAGGAGCGCGACGATGCCCATCAGTAGCAGTCCGTCGAGCTCCCGACAGGGCAGCCCGCGGCGCACTCCGGAGTAGCTACCGCTCCGTCGAGTCCGTCCCGCACGGGGAGCTGCCCGGGGCGGCCGCTTCGAGCGCGCATCTCGCGCGGGCCGCCCCTCCCGACGTTGCCGGAACGCTGCCGCTGTGATGTGCCAGGTCCACAGCGGCAGCGTTGCGCGCTCAGCCCAGCAACCGTTCCAGTACCACCGCGATCCCGTCCTCCTCGTTGGACAGGGTCAACTCGTCGGCGACCGCCTTGAGTTCCTCATGGGCGTTGGCCATGGCCACGCCGTGCGCGGACCAGCCGAACATCGGGATGTCGTTGGGCATATCGCCGAACGCGATCGTCTCGGCCGCCTTGACGCCCAGACGGCGGGCCGCGAGTGAGAGGCCCGTGGCCTTGGAGAGACCGAGGGGGAGGATCTCGACGATGCCCTCGCCCGCCATGGTGATGGACACCAGACCGCCCGCCGCCTGACGTGCCGCGTCCGCGAGCTCGTCGTCGGTCAGACGCGGGTGCTGGATGTACAGCTTCGTCAGCGGCTCCGCCCACAGCTCCGCGAGGTCGGTGAACGGGACGGCCTGCAGCAGTCCCTGGACCTGGTAGCCGGGGCCGATCAGCACATCGCCGTCGAGGCCGTCACGGCTCGCGGCCAGGGCCAGCGCGCCGACCTCCGCCTCGATCTTGGCGAGCGCGAGAGCGGCCAGCTGCCGGTCGAGGGTCAGCGTGGTGAGCAGCCGGTGCGCTCCCGCGTCGTACACCTGCGCGCCCTGAGCGCACACCGCGATCCCGTCGTACCCGAGTTCGTCGAGGATGTGGCGGGTCCAGGGCGCCGCCCGCCCGGTGACGACGATGTGCGCGGCGCCCGCCGCGGTGGCCGCGACGAGCGCCTCACGGGTGCGCTCCGAGACCGTGTCGTCGGAGCGCAGCAGCGTTCCGTCGAGGTCGGTCGCGACGAGCTTGTACGGGAAGGCGGGAGCGGAGTCGCTCACTTGGCGGCCTTGGCGACCGGCTCCAGGATCTCCCGGCCACCGAGGAACGGCCGCAGCACCTCTGGCACGCGTACGGAGCCGTCGGCCTGCTGATGGTTCTCCAGGATCGCCACGATCGTGCGCGGTACGGCGCACAGCGTGCCGTTCAGCGTCGCGAGCGGCTTCACCGTCTTGCCGTCACGCATACGGATCGCCAGGCGGCGCGACTGGAACTCCGTGCAGTCCGAAGTCGACGTCAGCTCGCGGTACTTGCCCTGGGTGGGGATCCACGCCTCGCAGTCGAACTTACGGGCCGCCGAGGACCCCAGGTCGGCCGAAGCCACGTCGATCACCCGGAACGGCAGCTCCAACGAGGTCAGCCACTGCTTCTCCCAGTCCAGCAGGCGCTGGTGCTCGGCCCGCGAGTCCGCCGGGTCGACGTACGAGAACATCTCGACCTTGTCGAACTGGTGCACCCGGAAGATGCCGCGTGTGTCCTTGCCGTGCGAACCGGCCTCACGGCGGAAGCACGGCGAGAAGCCCGCGTAGCGCATCGGGAGGCGGTCGCCGTCGATGATCTCGTCCATGTGGTACGCGGCGAGCGCCACCTCGGAGGTGCCGACCAGGTACAGGTCGTCATTGTCCAGGCGGTACACGTCCTGCGCGGCCTGGCCGAGGAACCCCGTACCGGCCATGGCCTGCGGACGGACCAGCGCCGGAGTCAGCATCGGCGTGAAGCCGGCGGCCGTGGCCTGCGCCATCGCCGCGTTCACCAGCGCGAGCTCCAGCAGGGCGCCCACGCCGGTGAGGAAGTAGAAGCGCGAGCCGGAGACCTTGGCGCCGCGCTCGACGTCGATCGCGCCGAGTGTCGTGCCGAGCTCCAGGTGGTCCTTCGGCTCGAAGCCCTCGGCCGCGAAGTCGCGGATCGTGCCGTGCGTCTCCAGCGTGACGAAGTCCTCCTCGCCGCCGACCGGGACGTCGGGGTGCACGAGGTTGCTCAGCTGGAGCAGCAGCTCCTGGGCCTCGGCCGCGGCCTCGTCCTTCGCCGCGTCGGCCGCCTTGACGTCTGCGGCGAGCTCGCCCGCCTTCTTCAGCAGCTCGGCCTTCTCGTCGCCGGAAGCCTTGGGGATGAGCTTGCCGAGCGCCCTCTGCTCGGCGCGCAGCTCGTCGAAGCGGACACCGGACGACCTGCGCCGCTCGTCGGCGGAGAGCAGGGCATCGACGAGCGCGACGTCCTCTCCACGGGCGCGCTGCGACGCACGCACACGGTCGGGGTCCTCACGGAGCAGGCGAAGGTCAATCACCCCTCAAGGCTACCGGTGTGGGGTTCGGGCCCACGACCCGGTATTTCGATCTATCCCTTCCAGTGCGCATGCAGTACGTATGCGGGAATTGATCAACTGTGTCAGTGAAAGTAGGCAAAATCCCCTGTATGGGGCACCTGGGATTCGGCGAGTTGACCCGATTCCCTTGTGCTGAGGGACACTTGGGGAGTCGGTTGTCCACAGGTATCCATGCCCTCGGAGAGTTATCCACAGGCTGTGCGAAAGATCTGTGGACTTCAGAGGTGATCGTTCCGAAGGCGGCACGCGGGGACGAAAAACTCCCGAACCAGGCCCCCTCTATGTCCGCTTTCGAGTGGAAATGGTTCGCCTCGAAGGGCGAGTTGAGGGAAACGGGTAGATGAAGGGTGACCTGCAGGCCGTGGACTCACTTGGGGGAGCGTAGGGCGATTTATCGACTGCATCACGCCTCGTTGTCGACTTGTCCCCAGGTCGAGAACGAGGCCTGTGGATAACTTCTGGGGATAAAGAAGAGCGGCTGGTAGGACCGGCTAGAACCGGCCGTCCTGGCAGCGCGCCAGCCAGTCGGAGGCCGCCGCGAACTCGCCGTCGGACGTACCGGCCTCCGGCGCGCGTACGTCCTGGAGGTCGACTTCGGCCCGCGGATAAGACCCGAGGAACCGCACCTGCGGACACCTCCGCTTGAGGCCCATCAGCGCCTCGCCCACCCGGCGGTCCGCGATATGGCCCTCGGCGTCGATGGCGAAGCAGTAGTTGCCGATGCCCTCACCGGTCGGCCGGGACTGCAGCAGCATCAGGTTGACGCCGCGGACGGCGAACTCGCCCAGGAGATCGCGCAGCCCACCGGGGTGGTCGTCGCTCTGCCAGATGACCACGGACGTCTTGTCCGCGCCGGTCGGCGCCGCGGGCCGGGCGGGCCTGCCCACCAGGACGAACCGGGTCTGCGCGTTCTCCGCGTCGTGGATCCCGGTCTCCAGCGGCACCAGGCCGTACCTCTCCGCCGCGAACTCGCCCGCGAAGGCCGCGTCGTAGCGCCCCTCCTGCACCAGGCGCGCGCCGTCCGCGTTGGAGGCGGCCGACTCCCAGATCACGTCGGGGAGGTTGTTCTTCATCCAGTTGCGCACCTGCGGCTGGGCGGCCGGGTGCGCGGTCACCGTCTTGACGTCCGAGAGCTTTGTGCCCGGCCTGACCAGCAGGGCGAAGGTGATCGAGAGCAGCACCTCGCGGTAGATCATCAGCGGCTCGCCGGCGACCAGTTCGTCGAGCGTCGTGGTGATGCCGCCCTCGACGGAGTTCTCGATCGGTACGAAAGCCGCCTCGGCCTCGCCGCTTCGGACCGCGTCGAGCGCGGCGGGTACGGACACCATCGGGACGAGTTCCCGGGTGGCGGTCTCCGGGAGTGTGCGCAGGGCGACTTCGGTGAAGGTGCCCTCGGGGCCGAGATACGCGTAGCTGGCTGGCATGGCCTCACCCTAATGGGCCGTACACAGTCAGGACTCACGCTTCCGGCCCCGACCGCCCCAGGAGGCTTCTCCTCATCCCTCCAGCAACCGCTGCCCCACGTACTCCCCCTCCGCCGCCCCGCCCGGCACCGCGAAAAGCCCGCTCGCCTCGTGCCGGATGAATACCGACAGCGCGTCCCCCCGGTCGAGCTTGCGCTGCACCGGTACGAAGCCGCGCAGCGGGTCGGCCTGCCAGCAGACGAAGAGCAGGCCCGCGTCCGGTACGCCGTCCGTGTCGAAGCCGTCGTGGAAGGAGAACGGCCGACGCAGCATCGCGGCGCCGCCGTTCTGGTCGGGTCGCGTGATGCGCGCGTGCGCGTTGACCGGGATGACGAGCTTGCCGGAGGCGTCCGTCTTCTCCAGCTTCGGCTCGGTGGTCTCGGTGCCGCTGGTCAGCGGTGCCCCGTCCGACTTGCGTCGCCCGATGACGTCCTCCTGGTCCTTGAGTGAGAGCTTCTCCCAGTCGTCGAGGAGCATGCGGATGCGGCGTACGACGGCGTAGGAGCCCCCGGCCATCCACGAGGGCTCGCCCGAGTCGGGTACGAAGATCCGCTGGTCGAAGTCCGCTTCGGAAGGCTTCGGATTGCGCGTTCCGTCGATCTGGCCCATCAGGTTGCGTGCCGTCATCGGCTGCGCGGTGGCGCCGGGCGAGCGGTTGAAGCCGTTCATCTGCCAGCGGACCCGGGCCGCCGATCCGGCGTCCTTCTGGATCGCACGCAGGGCGTGGAAGGCGACGAGAGCGTCGTTCGCGCCGATCTGCACCCACAGGTCGCCGTCACTGCGCGCCTTGTCGAGGTGGTCCGAGGAGAAGTCGGGCAGCGGGTCGAGGGCGATGGGGCGCTGCTTCTCCAGTCCCGTACGGGCGAAGAAGCTGTGTCCGAAGCCGAAGGTGACGGTCAGGGACGAGGGGCCCGCGTCGCGTGCGACATCCGTGTCCTCGCTGCCCGACGCCTCGCCCGCCATCAGCCGCTGGGCCGTGGCGGACCAGCGGCGCAGCAGCGCGGCGGCCTCTCTGCGGCCCACACCCGCCGTCAGGTCGAAGGCGACGAGATGGCCGCGTGCCTGGAGGGCGGTGGTGATGCCCGGCTGATGTTTCCCGTGAAACATCACCTCGTCCGCGCCGAGCGAGCTGAGGGGCACGGCCTGGTCGGCGGAGGGCGCCGCGGCATAACCGGCGGCCCCGCCCGCCGCACCGAGTGCGAGCCCGGTGGCACCGGCGGTACCGATCAGCCGCCGCCGCGAAATGGCCCCTCCAGGAGAGGGCTTCTGGGAAACAGCCTCCCTAAGAGGGGCATTTCCGGAAGAGGCCTCCTTGGGAGAGGCCGTTCCTACGGCACCCTCCTTGGAAGCGTCTCCTTTGGAAGAGGGCGTCGGCGGAGACGCATCCGGAGTGGACTGTTCAGCCATGGTGTCGTTCAGCCGATCTGCGCGTTCTTGTCGACGGTCACCTGGTCGATGTCGGAGGTCCGCACGGTGACCGCGATGTTCCAGTTGCCGGTCATGGGGATCTGCACCCCGCTCGCCGTCCAGTGTCCGGTGGCGATGCGGTCGGGGACCACGGGCAGGGGTCCGATGTCCTTCGCCTCAAGAGTGAGGGCGACCTTGACCTCGGGAATGTCGAAGGCCTTGCCGTTGGGCCGCTCCACGTAGACGTGCATGTCGTTTCCGCCGACGCGAGCCGGGTCGAGTTCGAGCCGTGCGACGCCCTTGCCGTCCTGGCCGCCTGTGTCGAACGGCATCTCCAGGGACAGCGCTGCGGACTCCGGCTGGGAGGCGGCGGTGGCGGCCTTGGCGTCCTCCACCGTGCGACCGGGTTCGGTGGTGGTCAGCACGGTGGTCACGGCGAGCACGACCGCGGCGACGCCCGCCTCGACGAGCACCGAGCGGCGCAGGCCGGAGCGTCGCGGGTCGGCGTCGCGGGTACGCTTCTCGCGCGCGGTGGCCACGGCGGCCCGCTGCCGGGCCAGTTGGGCCGCACGCTTGCTGTCACCGCCGCCTACCTGTGCGGCGGCCGGTTCCTTCTCGTTCACATGTTCCTCGGCGTCTTCGAGGTCTTCAGCGTCCGAAGTTTCCAGCTTGGCTTCCGGAGCCGACGTCAGCCGGGCGGTCCAGCGCCGGGAGATCCACGCGACGCCGACGAGCACGGCCACCAGCCCGATCTTGACGAGCAGCAGCTGCCCGTACGACGTATCGGTGAGCGCCGACCAGGAGCCGAGCTGCCGCCACGACTGGTAGATCCCGGTCGCGGCGAGGACGGCCACGCTGCCGAACGCGACGCCGGAGAAGCGGCGTACGGCGGACGACTCGATCGACGGCGCGCGGTAGAGGGCCACCAGCAGTGCCGACAGGCCGCCCAGCCAGGCGGCGACGGCCAGCAGATGCAGGACGTCGACGGGCATCGCGATCCCGGTCTGGATGCCGCTCGAGGCGTGCTCGGCCAGGGCCCAGGTCGCGGCCAGGCCCGCCGCCACGACGGATCCGCCGATGGCCAGCCCGAAGGTGAGGTCCTGCTTCTCCTTCTCGTCCTCGCGCTTCTCGAAGGCCCCGAAGAGTACGGCGATGAACAGCGCGCCCGCGGCGAGCAGCAGCAGCCGGGAGACCAGCGCCGCGCCCGTCTTGGTCTGCAGCACCTGGCTGAGCAGACTCAGGTCGAAGATGTCCCCGACCTTTCCGGAGCCGGCGTAGGAGCCGCGCAACAGCAGTGTGGCGAGCGTGGCCGCGGTGAGTGCGAGCCACCCGGAGACCACAAGGCGCTGCATGGGCCGTACCCCGGCGCCGCGCTGCCAGCAGGCGAGGACGAAGGCCGCGCCGCCGACGAAGAGTACGAATCCCGCGTACGACACATAGCGCGCGAAATCATAGAGTCCGCCCACGACTCCGCCGCCCGCCTCCTGGTCGGACAGCGAGACGGAGGTCTTCGAGGGCGCGCCCACGGAGAAGGTGAAGGCCCCCGCGACGGGGTGGCTGTCCGCCGACACCACCTGGTAGGTGACGGTGAACGTGCCGTCGGGCAGGCCCTCGTGCAGGTTCACGGCGTGCGTGTTGCTGCCCAGGTCGGTGGTCTTGCCCGTGTCGACCTGCTTGCCCTTCGGGTCGAGGACGCGTATCGAGCCGTCGGACATCGCGACCTTCTCGGAGAAGGTGAGCGACACCTGGGAGGGCGCCTGGTCGACCACCGCTCCCTGCTGCGGGTCGCTCCCGGTCAGCGCAGCGTGCGCGGAGACGGGCGCGGCCTGGGCGAACAGTGCGCCGGTGACGGCGAGGAGCAGCAACAACAGGATCCGTACGCGGGGAGCGATGGCCTGCCTCACGGTGGTCCCTCCCTCAGTGGTGCGAATTCGACGACGTCGACGATGACTTCGCGGACGTCGGCTGGTACGTGGCGGACTTCACCGGCATCTCGACCGTGATCGGGTCGGTCTTGGTGAAGCGCAGCTTCACGGACACCGTCTCGCCCTCCTTGGGCCTGTGTTTCAGCTTCTCGAACATCAGGTGGTTGCCGCCGCTCTCGAGGACGAGCCGGCCGCCCGCGGGGATCTTCAGCGGGCCGGCCTCCTTCATCGTCTGACCGGACGTTTCATGGACGCTGACGTCCTCGGCGATGTCGCTGGTGGCGGAGACGAGGTCGTCGGAGCTGTCGCTCTTGTTGACGACGGTCAGATAACCGGCCGCCAGGGATTCCGTGACCGGCTGGGGCATGTAGGCGGACCGGACCGACAGGTCGGGGGCTGCGTCGGTGCCGTCGGCCGAGCCGCCGCAGCCTGCGAGGGCCAGGCAGCCCGCCATGACGACGGCCGGTGCGATGGGACGCCTCACGGTGTCTGCCCCTTGATCAGCTTGGGGAGGTCCTTGGTGTAGTCGTCGACGGTGGCGTCCTCCCCGTACAGCACATAGCCGGCGTCGGTCTTCGGCGAGAATGCGACGACCTGGGTGCCGTGCATGGAGGTGACCTTGCCCTCCTTGTCCTTCGTCGGCGGCTCCAGGGAGATGCCGAGCTGCCGGGCGCTCCCCTGGATCGTGGAGAAGGAGCCGGTCAGGCCGACGACGGCGGGGTCGATGCCCTTGAGCCACTTGCCGAGCTCGGAGGGCGTGTCCCGCTCCGGGTCGGTGGTGACGAACACGATGCGGAGCTTGTCCTGCTCGGCCTTGGGCAGCTGCTTCTTGGCGACGGCGATGTTGTTCATCGTCAGCGGGCAGATGTCGGGGCAGTTGGTGTAGCCGAAGTAGATCAGCGTCGGCTGTCCCTTGGTCGCCTCGCGGAGGTCGTACGACTTGCCCTGCGTGTCGGTGAGGACGAGGTCCGGCTTCTCGAACGGCTTGTCGAGGACCGTCGCGGCCTTCTCCGGGCCGGTCTCGACGGACACCTCGGCGACGGGCGAGCTGCTGTTGTCGCTGCTGCCGCAGGCGGTCAGGCTCAGTGCGGCCGTGGCGACCAGGACAGCGGCGAACGTCTTCTTGCGCATAGGAAAATGTCCCAGATGTGAGAGCTGCGGCCCGACCGGGGTCGTACGGCGATGTACGACCCCGAGGGCACGCACCGGAGGGGTGTTGGTCCTTAGGCGTCGGAACGCCGACGGCTGGCCAGAACGCCGTACGCGACGCCCCCCGCACCGACGACGATGCCCACGATGCCCAGGACGCGGGCTGTGGTGTCGCTGGTGTCGGAGGAGGCGGCGGCCTGCTCGGTCGACTCGTTGGCGGCGGCTTCGGCGTCATCGGCGTCACCGGAATCGGTGTCGGAGGCGGCCGAGCCGTGGTGGCCGTCCTCGGCGGCGGACAGTGCGAGCA
This sequence comes from Streptomyces flaveus, assembly GCF_014647675.1. GTDB lineage: Bacteria > Actinomycetota > Actinomycetes > Streptomycetales > Streptomycetaceae > Streptomyces > Streptomyces flaveus. The sequence goes on from NZ_BMPQ01000005.1 coordinate 393,539, forward strand.
CCGGCGCCGGCGACTCGGGCTCCTCCTGACCCTCCTGCGGGACCTCGATCCAGCGCACGACCTCCTTGTTGGAGTACGTCTGGATCGCCTTGAACACCAGCGCGTCGGTGTTCTCGGGCAGCGCACCGATGGAGAGCGGGAACTTCTGGAAGTAGCCGGGCTCGATGCCCTTGCCGTCGGCGGTCCAGGTGACCTTGCTGACGGCTTCGTCGAGCTTCTCGCCGTGCAGTTCGACGGGCTTGGCGAGCTTGGATTTGGTGACGTCGATCTTCCAGCCGTCGACGGGCGCCGGCATGACCGAGGCGAGCGGGTGGTCGGTCGGGAAGCTCACTTCGATCTTGGTGGTCGAGGCGTTGTCGCGCTCGTTCGGCACCTTGAAGTTGACCGTCGCATAGCCGCCCTTGGCGGCCGTGCCCTCCGGCTGCACGCTGACGTGCGCGAAGGCGGGGGCGGACAGGACGAGGACGGCCGTGGCGGCGGCGACACCGGCGGCGGCGATACGGGAAGCCTTCATGGCAGGGAGTACTCCACTTTCAGCACTGGTTCGGTGAAAGAACGGGGTTGCGTATCCGAGATGACGAGCACGCGCGCGTGCCGCATGACGGCACCCCTGGGAGTGGCGGTGCGTCGCGTCAGGCGGCGAGGACGAGGTCCGCGTCCGACGGCGGTCCGCGTCTGATCACCGAGTGCTGAAGAACGGTCGTACGCGGGGCCGGTGGCCCGAGCTGTGTGGCGCGCGGCACGCAGGGCGCCGCCTCGGGTGTACCCGGAAGCCCCGCCAGCAGGGCCCGTACGAGCGCGAGTGCCCGGCGCAGCGCGCGGACCGGTCCCTCTCCGTGCGCCGACAACCGCATGAGGCGCCGCAACGCGATGTCCCCGTGGCGCAGCAGCCACCCGGCGGCGAGGCCTGCGAGAACGTGGCCGAGCAGCATGGGCAGGGAGGGAAGCAGCGACACCGAGGGGTCCCCGGCGGTCGTGATGGCGTCCGCGGCGTGGTGGTGCCCAGACTGCCCCGCGCCGGTGCTCGCGCCCGTGCCTGTGCCTGGGGCGATCCCCGCGTCGGCGAGGATCCGCTGGGCCTGTGCCGGGCTGATCGCCGCGACGGACGTGCCGCACACGAGCCGCGCGGCCCGCGCCACGAGCGAGGCGTCCATGCTCCCGGCTTCAGCCGCCGTGCCGTGTTGCCCGATCCCGAAGAGTATGTGCAGCGCGGTCTGGCCGGCCGTCATCAGCGCGGCGATGCCCGGCAGCGAGCGCTCACGCCCGGCGAGCGGCACCGCGACAGCGAAGACGGCGAGGAATCCGGTCCCCAGCGACCACAGCGGAATGCTTTCGCAGGAGGCGACCGCGTGCCCGGCCCCGGCCAGCACGACACAGACCGCGGCGAACATCGCGGCCCTCGGAACCCGGAGATCACCTCCGGTGCGTGCACGTAGTCGGGGAGCACTCATTGCGGGCTCATCATCGCACTGGGCCCACCCGCTCCATACGGCAGGTCCGCAAGGTCCGTACGGCCCGGAAGGTCACGTTCTGGTGGAAGTCGCCCTCATCTACACCGATCGCAGCCGCCAGCACATCCGCCGTATGGGCGGCATCACGTCAATCTCACGCTTACAGTCCGCTCCTTGGGGCAATACGTAACGGTATGTCGAGCCGCGGCCAGGAGGCTGGAGCATGAGCATCTGGTGGTCACTCCATCTCCGGCGCGAAGCCGCGAGCGTCCCGCTCGCCCGACGTCTCCTGATCGGCACTATGGAGACAGCAGGGGTGGATCCGGACATCTCGTACGACCTCTCCGTCGCCCTGAGTGAGGCCTGCGCCAACGCCGTCGAGCACGGAGGCGAATCCTCCGAAGGGCAGTCGGCCGAGGCCTTCCGGGTCACCGCCTATCTCGACGGCGAGAAGTGCCGTATCGAGGTGACCGATTCCGGCCCAGGCTTTCCCTCCGGACGCAGGCGCGCCCCCATCCGTCCCGCACCCAGCGACGCCGAGCACGGCCGAGGCCTGTGCCTGATCGAGGAGCTCGCCGACCACGTCCAGATCGGCAACAAACCGGGGCGAGGCGGCGCGGTGGTCAGCTTCGACAAGATCCTCAAGTGGCGGAAGGACATGCCGCTGGTGGCGGTGTAGTGCCGCTGAAGGTGAGTCCGGGGCGCTGTTTCACGTGAAACAGCGCCCCGGACTCACCTATGCGGAAGGGCTGCTCGGTGGTTCAGAGGGTGGCGCGCAGATGGCTGATGGTGACGAAGCGGTAGCCCTGGGCCGTCAGCGTGCGCAGGATCTGCGGGACCGCGGCGACCGAGGTGGGGTGGATGTCGTGCATCAGGACGACGTCGTTGCGCTGCGTCTGATCGATGACGGTCCGGGCGACCTTGTCGGCGTCGCGGTACTTCCAGTCCTCGGTGTCCACGTCCCACATCACCGGCGAGAGCGTGGTCGCGGACTTCACCTGGGCGTTCATCGCGCCGTAGGGCGGGCGGAAGACAGAGGGAGCCTTACCGGTGGCGGCCTTGATGGCAGCACTGGTGCGGCCCAGCTGGGAGGCGACCTGCTCGGGGGTGAGGTTGGTGAGATCGGGGTGGTTCCAGGAGTGGTTGCCGACCTCGTGTCCGGCTTTCGCTTCGGCGCGCACCAGCTCGGGGTGGGCGGCGACGTTCTGGCCGGTGGTGAAGAAGGTGGCGCGCGCCTTGTACTCCGCGAGGTAGGTCAGCAGGGTCGCGGTCTCCGGCGCCGCTGGCCCGTCGTCGAAGGTCAGCGCAACGCACTTGACCTTCTTGCAGTCGGTGTCGTCGTCGCCGGTGGCGGTGTGGGTCGGGACGGCCGGTTCGGGGACATGTGCCGCGCCCAGGTCGAGCGAACGGCTGGGCTTCACGGTCTGCCGCTGGACGCGCTTTCCGAACCCGGACAGCCAAGGCGTGATCGTCTCCTTGGACAGGGCCACGATGAAGCTCCCGGCGGGCGGGACGCCCACCTCGCTGCGGTCGAAAGTCACTCGCAGTCCGCCGTCCGCGGTGAAAGTCATGTCGTCCAGGGCGGCGGTGATGGAGTCCTCGGAGAGCGTGGCGTCGAAGAGGTCGGGGTCGAAGCCTTCGCGGCCCTTGAGCTGATCCTTCAAGGCGGCGACGAAGGCGTCCCGGGAGCCTTCGTCGACGAGTCCGAGGGCCGTGCCGTACGCGCCGGCCTTGCCGTCGTACCAGTACGTCTTGGTCGACAGCCCGGGCCCCGCGCCAGTGTGGTCGTGTGTGCTGAGCCGTACGCCGAGGACGTCGCCGGAGGCGACCAGGAAATGATGGCTGATGTTGAGCTCGCGGCCCTCCACGCTGTCCTCGCACCCTCCCGAGCGGAAGCCGGCCAGGCGCTCCTCCACGTCCTTCTTCATCGCGGCCGTCATCGCCTCCGCTCCGGGTACGTCCGGGTAGCTCGTCGCGAAGGGGCAGGAACTCTGCTCGCTGCTGTCGCTGACGATCTCTAGACCCTTGATCTTCGACGGGTCGACACTGCGGACCGGCGACGGGGTGGGGGTGGATCCGGGCCGCCCGTCGGCGGATCCCGTGCCCGAGGAGCCGTCCGAACCGGACGAGCAGGCCGCCGTGAAGGAGAGGGCGCCGAGCAGCAGAAGCGAGGGGACCAGAGTGCGAGTGCGCATGAGACCAGAACCTGACTGAGGAGACGGGCGGACGCCGCCGACGGGACGCCGCGGTCGTTCTGGTCATTGATCGTTCAGGTCAGAGGCGTTTTTCAGCGACGCACAGAGCCACCCTGAACAATCAGTCCCGGGTCGATTTATATCGATTCCAGACGCTTCAGCCGTTTTTGGCGCACACCTGCTCGTACGGCGCGTCAGGGACGTAGGTCCGCCACTGTGCCTCGGTCAGTCCGCCACCGGTGCGGGCACAGATGGTGCGGACGGCCCGGTCCGGGGCGACGGGGAGACGCTGGAGCGGCACATGGAGGCCGCCGGCGTAGACCGTGCCGCCGTCCTCGGCGAAGGCGAGGGAGCGGATCTCGTCGCCGGGCGTGGGCAAGTCCGTCCCGAGGAGCTGCTGCCCCTCGGTGTCCCACAGCCGCAGGGTTCCGCTCGCCCCGCCCACGGCCAGCGTGCCGCCGTCGGAGGAGAAGGCGAGTGCCCCCACGCTCTCCGGCTCGCCCTGGGAGGCCGTGTCGGAGGTACCGGTCAGCGCACCCGTACGGTGCCGGACGTCGCCGTCCCACAGGGTGACGTGCCCGGTGGAGTCGCCGACGGCGAGCCGGGTGCCGTCCGGGCTGAACGCCAGCGCGGTGACTTGGCGGCCGTCGGCGAGCGCGCGCCCGGTGACGTCTCCGGTCCCTGGATCGGCGTACTGATCGTCGGAGCTCACGAGCAGATCTCCGTCCGGCCGCGCGGCCAGTACCTCCCCGGAAAAGCCCTGCACGGTCCCCGACCGCCGGTGGTTCTCGGTGTCCCAGATCTCCGTCCCGTCGCTGCCGGCGGCAGAGCGGACGGCCAGCAGCGTACGGCCGCCGGGCCCCAGGGCGAGGGCGGTGGCCGGGCGGTCGGCCGCGCCCGAGGTCTCGAAGACCGTACGCACCCGGTGCGCGTCCACGTCCCACACGGTGAAGCGCAGCCGCAGTGAGCCGCCCGAGGACACGGTGTCGGCGACGGCCAGCGCATCGCCGTCCGGGCTGAAGGCCAGCCGGGGCATCTCCTCGTCGGACAGGCTCGGCAGCGCGCCGAGCCTCGCGCGGGCGAGGACCGTCCCCGCACCCGTGGAACGCAGCTCGAAGCGGTAGCCGCCGCCGGACCGGGTGACGGTGGCCAGGGAGGCGCCGTCCGGGCTGAGCACGCTCGCGTCGACCGGAGTGCTCTGCCACCGCGGGGTGAGGTGGTCGGTCAGGTCGAAGGTGTGGACCGTGGCGCTGGCGAGGTAGCGCAGGAGGCGAGGCTTGCCCGGGTCCCAGGTCAGCCCGATGGCCTCATCCTTGGAAAGCTGCCGGTGGAAGACCTGCGTACCGCCGGTGGACAGTCGCCACACGGCGAGTTCGTGGTCGTCCGCGGTGGCCAGGAATTCGCCGTCGGGGGAGAGTGCGGCCTGGGTGAAGCCGGTGATCCCGCCACTGGTGAAGTCGCCGAGCGTGCGTCCGCTGCGGACGTCCCAGATCAGGGCGTCGGTGCCGTAGGCGGCGGCCAGCCGCCGACCGTCAGCGCTGAACCGCAGCAGGCGCGGGCCGTTGTCCGCGCCGGAGCCGGTGCCACACAGGATCTTGTCCGCTTTCTCCCAATCTCCGGGCAGCTGCTTGCCGCCCTCGGTGTCCCACAGCTCGAGCGGTCCGTCAGCGGGGCAGAGCGCGAGCAGACGTCCGCCGGGGCTGACGGCCGCCGTGGAGAGCGTGCGCGTGAGGGCGGTGCTGAAGAGGACCTTGCCGTCGTCCGTACGGTGCAGCCGTACCGTGCCCGGGCCGTCCGTGGGCCCGGTGAGGTACGCGCTCCCGTCGGACGCGCTGCCCTCCAGCAGTGAAGCGTCGCCCAACTCGGAGGCAGACCTCCCCAGCGGAAGGTCCCACAGCCTTTCGCCCCCGTCCGGCCCGATGACGTCGAGAAACCGGGAGTCGGGCCCGACATTGCCCACCTCCGTACCGCTCGGCAGGCTGTAGGTGGCGGTGACCTTGTGGTCGGCCACGTTCCGGGCGGTCACCGCGGTGCCGTCGACGCTGAGCAGGGTCCGGCCGCCGTCGGCGAGGAAACGCCGGACGCCCTTCCCGGCCAGGGGGTCGGTGAAGACATTGCGCTCCGGTTGCGCCAGAGCGCCCAGCAGTGCCGAGCGGGACTCGGTGAGCGGGGCGATCCTCCACGCCGCGACCCCGAGCAGGGATGCGGTACGCGGGTCGGTGGAGCGCAGGCTGTCGGCCACGGTGGCCAGGCGGCGGGCGGCGGCCTTGGCGGCTTCTTCCTGGCTCACCCGGTCGCGCTGCCAGGCGACCAGTCCGGCGGCCAGCGCAAGGACGAGGAACACGGACAGACCGACGGTCAGGGAACGCGTCCGTCGTGCGGTGCGGGTCTCGGCTTCCTGCTCAGCGTCCCGGGCGGCGAGGGAAGCGGTGAGGAAGGCCCGCTCCAGCGGGGTGAGGTCGTCGTCGGGCTGCTCCGGCCGAGTGAGGCCGTCGTCCGGCTGCCGGGCGAACAGCTCCTCAGCCCGTGCCAGCCGCGTACCCCGGTAGAGCGCGCCGGGGTCGCGCTCCAGCTCCTCCCAGGCGCGGGCGGCCTCGCCGAGCCTGCGCTGCGTACGCAGCCGGTCCCGGCCCTCCTCGATCCAGCCCGCCAGGCGCGGCCAGCCGGTGATCAGCGCCTCGTGCGCAAGCTCCACCGTGTCGCCGTCCAGGGTGACCAGACGGGCGACGACCAGGCGTTCCAGCGCGTCCTGCGCACCGCTGCCGAGCTCGGCCCGGGACGCGGGGCGACGGGTATCGGCCGTGCCGTCACCAGGGGCGATCAGCCTCAACAGGATCCGCCGAGCGATACGCCCCTGCTCCGCCGACAGCCCGCCGTACACCTCTTCAGCAGTGGCGGCGATCGCGCCACGTACACCGCCCGTCTCCTCGTACGCCGCCAGAGTCAGCAACCGGCCGCGGCGGCGGCGCCAGGTCTCCAGCAACGCGTGGGACAGCATGGGCAGCGCGCCCGGCTGGTCGACGACCTCGCCGATGATCCCGGCGGTCAGAGCACGTTCCACGTTCAGACCGGCAGAGGTGGCCGGGCCGGTGATCACCTCGCGCAGCTCGTCCCGGCTCATCGGCCCGACCAGCAGATTGGCCCGGGAGACGGCCTCGGCCAGCTCACGGTGGTCGGCGCAGTGCCCGTAGAAGTCGCCGCGGACCGCGATCACCACGCGCAGCCGGCTCCCCGGTCGTCGCGCGGCGAGCAGCAGGTCGAGGAACCGGTCCCGTTCCTCGCGGTCGTGGCACAGGGTGAACAGCTCCTCGAACTGGTCGACGATCACCCAGGTTTCCCCGTCGCCGTCCAGCGGGACGAGCGCCTTCTCATGCGTACGCGCGGACCGCTCACCCGGGGTGAACACACGGATCACCGCCGGCCGCTCCGCCCTCGCCGCCTGCCGCAGCCTCGGAATCAGCCCCGCCCGCAGCAGCGACGACTTCCCGCTGCCGGATGGCCCGAACACCGCCGCGAACCGGTGCTCGCGCACCAGCTCCACCAGTCCGGCGACGAGCGCCTCCCGGCCGAAGAACAGATCACTGTCGTCCGGCTCGAAGCGGGCCAGCCCTCGGTATGGCGGCCTCTCGTCCGGCGCGGGTGCCCGGACTTCGGCGTCCGCTTCCCGCCAGCGCCGTTCCCACTCGTCGGGGTCGGCATCCAGCGCCTCGGCATACGCCCGCACCACCGCCGGCGACGGCAACTGCTCACCGGCCGCCGCCTGGGACAGCGCGGTCGTGGAGTAGCCCGCGCGCTTGGCCATCTCCCGGTACGGCGGCTTCCCGCCCTTCTCCCGGAGGACACGCAGCTCATGCGCGAGCCGCTGTATGGGACCGGCATCAGGGTCGACCGGCTTCTCGCGTCGTCCCACCGGGAGCACCTTTCACGCGCTTTGACCCGTACAGCAGGCGTACAAGCTACGTTTCACCCCATCCCCGCGCAATCCTGCCCGAGCTGTGAAGCTGCCCACGGAAGCGGGCGTTGGACGCGTCGGCCACAGCCCGCTCGGCGGGCGCCCTCGAGCCGTACGTCTGCCTCGACGCCCTGCTGAGGCGGGCCGCGCGGCGCTCGCCGCCTTCGACGACGACCTCCACGCGCGTGGAGTCCCCGCGGCAGCAGCGGGCTGCTCGGGGGCCCCTTCCGGTGTTGGTCAGCTCGCGGGCACGGGCTGCCTGACCTGCTCGGCCCGTGGTGCGGTGGGCCGGCCGGCCGCCGCCCAACGCACCGCCGGCCCCATCCCGTACGAAGCCGCCAGCATGAGTCCGCCGAGGACCAGCCAGCCTGGCGTCCCCCACCCCACGAGCAGCGCCGTCAGCACCAGCGGTCCCGCCGTGCGCGCCACGGTTACGCCCGTCCCGAAGAACCCCTGGTACTCGCCGACCCGGTCGGCCGGGGCGAGATCGAAGGACAGCTGCCAGGAACCCGCCGACTGCTGCATCTCGGCGACGACTTGAAGCAACGTGCCGGAGACCAGCAAACCCACCGCCACCCAGGCCGAGACCCCGGCCGACAGCGCGAACACTGCGCACGACGCCAGCATCACCAGCCCCGAACGCCGCACCGCGCGCGTGGCCGACGCGAGGCCCGTCACCGCGCGCGCCATCCGCACCTGGAAGAGCGTCACGGCACCGGTGTTGAGCACGAACAGCGCGGAGACCAGCCAGGCAGGGGCATCCGTCCGCTCGGCGATCCACAGCGGGATGCCCAGGCTGAGCAGTGGCATCCGGAGCAGCAGCATGGTGTTGAGCAGCGTGACGACCGCGTACGGGCGGTCGCGCAGCACTCCGAGGGCGTCGCCCCGGCGGCGGCCCCCTGCGCGACCCTGACCGGTGCCCACGCGCGCATTCACGGGCTTCACGACCGGCAGCCGCAGCAGCACCCCCGCGCACAACAGGAAGCTCACCGCGTCCAGCGCGAACACCCCGAGGTAGGCCTCCCGCGTCCCCATGTGCAGCGCGAGCCCGCCGAGCGCCGCCCCCACCGCGAGACCGGCGTTGAGCGTCGACTGGAGATGCGCGAGCAGCCCCGTCCGCTCCTCCCGGGACACCAGCCCGGCCAGCAGCGCCTGCCGGGCCGCCGCGAGCCCCGACTGCGCGGCCGCGTACCCGCACGCCGCGAGCACGAACGGCACAAAGCCGCGTACGACCAGGAAGGCCGCCACCGCGAGACCGGTCGCCAGCGCCAGCAGCACCGCCGTGCCACGCGGCCCGCGCCGGTCGGCGAGCCGCCCCAGGGGCACACCCGCCAGTGACCCGACCGCCCACGCGATGGTGAGCCCGAGGCCCACGCGCGCGGGGGCGAGGCCGACGACGTGGGTGAAGTACAGGGCGGAGGTGACGTAGAAGGCGCCGTCTCCGACGGAGTTGCTCAGCTGGGCGACGGCCAGGACACGCTGCGGGCCCGCGGGCGGGAGAAGCGAGTTCGACATGGCGACGACGCTACGGAAGCAGTGGATCCCTCAACAGAACCAATCAGCACGCCATTTCGTGCTCCAATTCCAGCGCCGACGTGCCCTCTGCGCAGCCCTCGAGAAACCCGGGTGCCCGCGGCCTCAGCCCTCCGCTCCTCAGCCCTTCAGCACCCGCCCCAGCACCTCCAACGCCTCCGGATAGACCCGCTCCCGAGGCGTCCCGTACCCCACGACCAGCCCCTGTGGCCGCCCCTCACCCGACCCGTGCCAATGCTCCCCGAGGAACCCCACCGCAAGCCCCTCCTCGGCGGCCCGTGCGAGCACCGCGTCCTCGTCGGCCACGTCCACCAGCGCGTGCAGCCCGGCCGCGATCCCGCGCACACCCCGGCGCGGCCCCAGCCGGGCCAGCAGCTGATCCCTCCGCCGCCGGTACCGCAGTCGGCAGGCGCGTATGTGCCGGTCGTAGGCGTGGCTGGTGATCAGCTCGGCGAGGGCCAACTGGCCGATGGACTCGGTGTGGTGGTCGCTGTGCAGCTTGGCGTCGGCGACCGCGTCGACCAGGTGCGGCGGCAGCACCATCCACCCGAGCCGCAGCGCGGGCCCGAGTGTCTTGGAGGCCGTCCCCAGGTAGACCACCTGTCCCGGCGCCATCCCCTGGAGCGCGCCCACGGGCTGCCTGTCGTAGCGGAACTCCCCGTCGTAGTCGTCCTCGACGATCAGCCCTCCACGCGCGCGTGCCCACTCCGTGAGCGCCCGCCGCCGCTCCGGGTGCAGGGTCACTCCGGTCGGGTACTGGTGCGCGGGCGTGACGACGACGGCTGCCGCGTCGCCCAACTCCTCGGCGCGGGCGCCCCGTTCGTCGACGCCCACTGAGGACACGGTTCCGCCGTTGTGCCGCACCACGTCCCGGTGGAAGGGCAGACCCGGGTCCTCCATGGCGATCACCCCGGAGCCCAGCACGCGTGTGAGGAGCGCGAGCCCCTGCACATAACCGGACGTGACCACGATCCGCTCGGGCGGCGCGATCACCCCGCGTGCCCGCCCCAAGTACCCCGACAAGGCGGTCCGCAGCTCGACGCGGCCGCGCGGATCGCCGTATTCGTACGCCCTGGAGGGCGCCACCGCGATGGCCCGCCGCAAGACCCGCAGCCAGGCCGCCGCCGGGAACGTACCGACGTCCGGACTGCCGGGCCGCAGATCAAAACGGGGCGTACGCGCGCGTGCCCCGTTCCCGGAGGCGTCCAGGGACGTCGTGGGCAGCGCCGCCACCTCGGTCCCCGAACCCTGCCGTGCCGTCAGATATCCCTCGGCCACCAGCTGGTCGTACGCCGCCTTCGCGGTACCTCGAGAGACCCCCAGCTCGGCCGCCAGCCGCCGGGTCGCGGGCAGCCGCGTACCCGGAGAGAGCCGCCCGTCGCGTACGGCGTCCCGCAGAGCCCGCTCGAGCCCCACCCGGCGCCCTGCCCGCGCATCCGGCTCCAGATGCAGATCAACACCGACGCCCGACCAGAAGTCGTTCACCAAAGCCGCCCCCCTAGGCACACCAAAAGGCCGGGTACCCAGAAGGGCACCCGGCCATCACTCTCGTATCAGCCCTTATAGGGAGGCCATTTCGGCCCCGCGTGACGTACTCATGCGTACTCGGGAAAAGTCAGCCCTTCAGGGACGCCATCCAGGCCTCGACCTCGTCGGAGCGGCGCGGCAGGCCCGCCGAGAGGTTCTTGTTGCCGTCCTCGGTGACCAGGATGTCGTCCTCGATGCGGACACCGGTGCCGCGGTACTCCTCGGGCACGGTCAGGTCGTCCGCCTGGAAGTACAGGCCAGGCTCGACGGTCAGGCACATGCCCGGCTCCAGCGTGCCGTCCACGTACGTCTCCGTCCGTGCCGCCGCGCAGTCGTGGACGTCCAAGCCGAGCATGTGACCGGTGCCGTGCAGCGTCCAGCGGCGCTGCAGACCAAGCTCCAGCACGCGCTCCACGGGCCCTTCGACCAGACCCCACTCGACGAGCTTCTCGGTCAGCACGCGCTGCGCGGCGTCGTGGAAGTCGCGGTACTTGGCGCCCGGCTTCACGGCCGCGATACCGGCCTCCTGGGCCTCGTACACGGCGTCGTAGATCTTCTTCTGGATCTCGCTGTACGTGCCGTTGACCGGCAGCGTGCGCGTCACGTCCGCGGTGTAGAGCGTGTGGGTCTCGACGCCCGCGTCCAGCAACAGCAGGTCCCCGGAGCGGACGGGACCGTCGTTGCGCACCCAGTGCAGCGTGCAGGCGTGCGCGCCGGACGCGCAGATGGAGCCGTAACCGATGTCGTTGCCCTCGACCCGCGCGCGCAGGAAGAAGGTGCCCTCGATGTAGCGCTCGCTGGTCGCCTCGGCCTTGTCGAGGACCCGTACGACGTCCTCGAAGCCGCGCACGGTCGAGTCGACGGCCTTCTGCAGCTCGCCGGCCTCGAACGCGTCCTTGACCAGCCGGGCCTCGGAGAGGAACACCCGCAGCTCCTCGTCGCGTTCGGCGGTCACCTTGTCGGTGAGCGCCGCCTCGATCCCGGCGTCGTAACCGCGGACGACACGGACAGGCCCGGTCGCCTCGCGCAGCTTGTCGGCCAGCTCGCGGACGTCGGCGGCGGGGATGCCGTACAGCTGCTCGGCCTCGGCCAGGGAGTGGCGGCGGCCGACCCACAGCTCGCCGTGGCCGGAGAGCCAGAACTCGCCGTTCTCCCGGTCCGAGCGCGGCAGTAGGTAGATCGTCGCCTTGTGGCCGTCGCCCTTGGGCTCCAGGACGAGGACGCCGTCCTCGGTGAGGTTGCCGGTGAGGTACGCGTACTCGACGGAGGCGCGGAAGGGGTACTCCGTGTCGTTCGAGCGAGTCTTCAGGTTGCCCGCGGGAATGACCAGCCGCTCGCCCGGGAAACGCGCGGAGAGCGCGGTGCGGCGGGCGGCGGTGTACTCGGCCTGGGGGATGGGCTCCAGGCCGTGCAGCTCGGTGTCGGCCCAGCCGGACTTCATGCTCTCGGCCAGCTCGTCGGACACGCCGGGGTACAGACCGTTCTTGCGCTGCTTGATCGGCTCCTCAGCTTCGTCCGTTGTCTCCGGAGTGAGCTCTTCGGCCACGGTCATCCTCCTAGATACGGCACTGGACCCCCTCCATCGTACGGTCGTACGGAAGGGGGCCCAGGGGGTCGGAATTCCTTTTACACGGCCTATGGGCTTACGGACTTACGGGCGACTCACTCGAAGCGTGCCGCAAGCAACACCACGTCCTCCCGGCCGTCGGCCGCGTCGAGCTCCTCCGGAAGTACCGTCCGCAGCACATGGTCGGCGAGCGCCCCCGGGTCCGCACGCAGTGACCTGGGCACGTTCGTCGCCGCCGCGTGCAGTCGCGCGAAGGCCCGGTCCGTGGGGTCGCCGGTGCGCTGCAGCAGACCGTCCGTGTACAGCAGAACCGTCTCTCCTGGCGCTGCCTGGAACTCCACGCTCGGCGCCTCCCAGCAGGCGAGCATGCCCAGCGGCGCGGACAGCGACGTCTCCACGAACTCGGTACGCCGCTCACCGATCAGCAGCGGCGGGCTGTGCCCGGCCCCGGCCATCGTGATCTTGCGCGAGGCGGGCTCGCAGTACGCGAACAGGGCGGTGGCGCTGCGGGCGGGCTCGGTCAGCCTGAGCAGCAGTTCCAGGTCGGACAGGACGGCGACGGGATCCTCGCCCTCCATCACGGCGTACGCCCGCAGGGACGCCCTCAGCCGTCCCATGGCGGCCACCGCGCTGGGCCCCGACCCCGTGACGGACCCGACAGCGAGACCGAGCGCGGTGTCCGGCAGGGGCAGCGCGTCGTACCAGTCGCCGCCGCCGCGCGGACCGGTGCGATGCCGGGCGGCGAGCTGGACGCCGGAGACCCGGGGCAGCCGCGAGGGAAGCAGCTCGCCGGTGATCGTCGTCATGCACGCGCGCGTGCGTTCCAGTTCGACCAGCCGGGCCAGGTGCTCGGCCGCGTACCGCGTGTACAGACCGACGAGGTGCCGCTGCCGTTCGACCGGCTCGGCGGGCTCGTCGTACAGCCAGACGGCGGCGCCAAGGCGGCCGGCCGTCTCGGTGGACAGCGGGAGCGCGTAGCTCGCGGCATAGCCGAGCCGGGCGGCCACCTCGCGGTGACGCGGGTCGAGCCCGTCCTCGGAGAACAGATCGGGCTGTGTGATCTCTCCCTCGCCGCCGGGCAGTCCGTCCAGGATCTTTCCGTACGACATGCAGCGGCGCGGGACCGTCTCGATATGACCGAGATCGGCGCGGGCGAGGCCCAGGCCGATGGTCGTGTCCGGGCCGAGGCCGTCGCCCGGCTCCATGACGACGAGACCGCGCCGGGCACCCACGAGGGCAGCTCCCGCGTGCAGAAGTTCATGAAGTGCGTCACTCAGGGACGCCGTGCGGACCATCCGCTCGGTCAGTTCGTGCAGCGTCGTGAGATCGGACACCCAGCTGGCGAGACGGTCCTGGAGAACGGCTCCTGGGGGGTTTGGAGCAGAGGCCGAAGAGGTACCCGAGGCGGCAGGCGCGGGCGCGACAGTGTGTGTGGGGCCCGGAACCGTTGAATCGATTCCAGCCACTTTCGGAAGGTGAGGGGCGTTCATGGCGCCCGGCTTTCCGACCGGTGCGTATTGCTCAAAAACATCGCAAACCCCCATGTCATTCTGCGCCGCTAGCAGTGTCTCCACATGTACACGTACTCGTCAGGGGATGTCCAGCATTGTCCTGCTGAGATTCCTGGTGTCTGTGGGAAACTCGAGAAAGGCAAAGTTGGCTTAAAACCGCCTCGGGTTACGGTGTATTGCGGTCGACTGGCCTTGTTCGACGGAGCGTCACAGCGGTCGTGATGGGTACGTACTCGGTGAAGGCCAGGGGTGGTTGGGCTCGTCCCGGAACCTGGCGACGGACCCGGGCGTCTTAACCACCGACGACCGTGCCCCATCCTCCCGTGACGGAGGCGGCAAGCAATACGCGGGACAGAATCGCCAGGCGCCGCCACCCCCACGCCATGCCCATGCTGTTGATAGGCGCAGTATGGACGCGGACGCAGCCAGTGCTCGGCCCATAGGGGTTCCCCTTGTCCTGGACAGGGGTGTGATGCGCCAGTAGGTACGCACAGTGAAGTGATCGACACATGATGTGATGTGGTCCTCGGTGTTGCCAGGCGTGCAACGGAAAGGAACGAGCGCTCATGCGCGAGATCCTCGGAAGGCGACGCAGGCTCCTTTCCAGGCGGAACAATGGAAGGCCTGAGATGCTCGGCGCGGCCCTGACATTCGCGACCGCATGGCAGTGGCCCGTGCTCCCCGGTGTCGCGCCCGACCCGCAGGGGCGGGTCGGCTGCGGATGCCCCGATCCCGAGTGCACGGTTCCAGGTGCCCACCCCTTCGACCCTGCCCTTCTCGCGGCCACCACCGACGAGCGCATGGTGCGCTGGTGGTGGACGAACCGCCCCACGGCGCCGATCGTCCTCGCCACCGGCGGCCAGGCCCCGTGCGCGGTGAGCCTGCCGGCGCTCGCCGCCTCCCGCGCGCTCGGGGCGCTCGACCACATGGGTATGCGCCTCGGCCCGGTGGTCGCCTCCTCCACGCGCTGGGCGCTGCTCGTGAAGCCGTACTCCTTCGAGCAGTTGGGTGAGTTGCTGTACGCCAAGGACTTCGTGCCCGGCTCGTTGCGCTTCCACGGTGAGGGCGGCTATCTCGCGCTGCCCCCCTCCGAGACCGGACAGGGCCAGATCCGCTGGGAGCGGGCGCCGCTGCCCGGCTCGGCCGCGCCCTGGGTGCCCGATGTGGAGGCTGTCGTGGACGCCGTGGTGGAGGCCCTCACTCGTCCGGGTGTGAGCGCACCCGAGTTGTAGGGGAATCGGGCGCGCGGCGAACCGAACAGCCCTTCTTGGTCGTTATCGTCCCTTTCATGCTGCGCTTCCCCGGGGGGCGACCCCCGGGCTCCCGAAGAGTTCGTCTGCCGGCGCTGACGGGCGTCGGCGCGCTTGCGGCCGCGCTGCCGCTGGCCGTGGCCTCCGCCGGGCCCGTGGACGACAGGAGTCCCGCGGCCGTACGTACATCCGAACGGGTCGACGACGAGGCGGCCGCATCGCGGCCCAGCCCGGTCAGGAGTCCGCTGTCGCCCGGCCGGGATCTCGTCGGCACCGCCCGCTGCGGACCCGAACTCACCTCCCCCGACGGCATCGAGGCACAGACCTGCGTGCTGACCCAGGGGCGGGACACCTGGGCGCGCACGTACTACCGCAACGCGACCGGCGACGATCTCACCGCTGTACTGACCCTCATGGCACCCGGCGGCCGTACCGTCCGGATGCACTGCGCGGTGGGCGCGGACGACGAGCCGGGGGCGTGCGAGACACCTCGGGAGCGCACAATCGGGGACACGCGGGCATACACGGCGGTCGTGGAATTCGCGGCGGACACCGAGGGGCCTCTGCTGCTGCGCTCGGGGAGCGACTCCGCCACGTAGATGGTCAACTCGCCTGCGGGGAGGGCCGGTTGGGACTCGCTCTGAGGGCGGGCCGGGATCCGGAAACGCAAAGACCCGGTTGCTGGCGACGGGGGATGCACCAGCAACCGGGCTATTGAACGGTAACAAGAGATCGGCGGTTCGCAAATTCGATCTCGGCTATTCGGAGACCGATTTTCCTGCCACGACAGAGAGTTGTGACAGGAGTCACCGATTCCGCGAGATCCCTGGCGGCTGACCGGTCGGTCAGCCGCAGACGGGGTGTCGAACGGGCGTCAACTCAGCGTCACCTGGCGGTTGGTGAGGCCGCCACGCGCCCGGCGCTCGTCCCCGGTGAGCGGTGCGTCGGTGGCCAGTGCGGTGGCGAGCCGCTCGGCGAATTCGGCGGCCGGCTTCTCGATGTCCTCCGCGGTGACACCGGTCGGCAGATCCCAGACCGGCACCGTGAGGCCGTGCGCACGGAAGGAACCCACGAGACGGGTGCCTTCTCCGAGGCTCGACCGGCCGGCCGCGTGCAGCCGCGCGAGCGCGTCCAGAAGCTGCTCCTCGGCGTGCGGCATGACCCAGCGCAGATGGTTCTTGTCCGGGGTCTCGCACCAGTACGCGGCGTCGACGCCCGACAGCTTCACGGTCGGGATGGCGGCGGCGTTGGCGCGCTCCAGGGACGCGGTCACGTCCGGAGTCGCGTTCTGAGAGTCCGGGACCCAGAACTCGAAGCCCGAGTGCACCACGGGCTCGAACGCGCCCTCGGGGTCGAGAAGATCCTGCAGCCGCGGCCCTCCCCCAGTCTCGAATCCGCTCGACCGGGGGGTGCCCCCACCCGGGGCGCGTCGGCCCTGGATCGGAGTGCCGGGCTCGGCGGTCAGCGCTCGCTGAAGGGTGTCGGCGAGGTCGCGGCTGATGTCGCCGGAAGAGGCGTCGTTCTGGAGGCCGATCATCACGGAGCCGTCGTCGCGGCGCAGCGCGGGCCACGCCATCGGCAGGACGGTCGCGAGCGTGACCGAAGGAACACCCTCCGGGAGGGACTCCTTGAGCGTCAACTCGACCGTGGCCGCGGGCACCAGCTCGCGCAACGCGACCCAGTCGCACTCGCCCGGCAGCCCCTCGAAGGGGCGCTGCACCAGCTCGGTCACGGCATGCGACGCGCTCCGCCCGTGACACGCCTTGTAGCGGCGGCCACTGCCACAGGGGCAGGGCTCGCGGGCTCCCACCACCGGGATGTCGCCGTCCTGCGGCCGCGGCTGCCTGGCCTTCGTCTGGGATCGCTTCTTGGCCATCGTGGGTTTCTCCCGGTTACGGCGTCTCTCGTACGGGCGCGAGCCTAGCCGCTCGTACGAGGACCGACGGGACCCTGTGGACAACCTGCCGAGTCGTCCCGGAACCGGCGCTTCGGTCCAGCCCGCGCTTCAGTCCAGGTCGTCGAAGGAGTTCCCGAAGTCCAGGTCGGGTATCGCGGACACCGGCGGAGCCGTGATGCGCGTGGCGAAGTCGTCGCGCCGGTGCTCCGTGTGTCCGTTCTTCTGGACGACCACCCACACCGTGACCTCGCCCTGGACGTCGTCCCTGACGCCCCAGTCGTCGGCCAGCGCGGTGATGATGTTCAGCCCACGGCCGCCGCGCGCGGTGACCGAGGGCGTGGCCGGAACCGGGCGGGTCGGACCACCGCCGTCCGTCACCTCGACGGTCAGCCGTCCGCCCGGATCAACCCGCCATGCGGCCCGGACATCGCCGTCCCCCGCCAGCGCGTCGCCCAGCGGCCGGCCGTGCCGGCACGCGTTGCTCAGCAGTTCGGAAAGGATCAGTACGGCATCGTCGATGACCGCTTCCGCCACGCCACCGGTGCGCAACTGATCGCGCATCCGCTGTCTTGCTTCCCCCACGCCCGCAGGGCCATGGGGCACGGCCATGCTCGACGACGTGGGCACCTCCTGTGCCACCACCAACGCCACCCCCGAGACCTCCTTCGCCCCACGCCACGGTGTGGATGCCCTCCTGGACTGGACCGGAAACCGGCCGATGCACATGCAGTGACGCACTCGTAACCGTCGAACACGGACCGAACGCGCCGGAGCACTCCCCGTAAGCGCGTGGCCGGATTTCGACGGTCTGGCCGAGGTCTCGGAACCTCGCAGGTCAGCGGCCCAGCCGGCGCAGTACCGCGCGCGGGCGGTTGGTGATGATGGCGTCGACACCTAGCTCGACGCAGAGATCGACGTCCTCGGGTTCGTTCACGGTCCATACGTGAACTTGATGACCGGCCCGCTTCAGGCGCTCGATGTACAGCGGGTGGTTGCGCACGATCCGCATGGACGGGCCCGCGATCCGGACACCCACGGGCAGCCGCCCGTCGCGCAGCCGGGGCGAGAGGAACTGGAGCAGATAGACCGTCGGCAGCGTCGGGGAGGCCGCCCGCACGCGGTGCAGCGAGCGTGCCGAGAAGCTCATGACGCGTACGGGCGACTCGGCCGCGGAGGCCGGGGCGTCCAGGCCGAAGCGCTTCAGGAGGTGCAGCAGGCGTTCCTCGACCTGGCCCGCCCAGCGCGTGGGGTGCTTCGTCTCGATGGCCAGTTCCACGGGGCGGCCGGCGTCGGCGACGAGCTCAAGGAGGCGCTCGAGCGTCAGGACGGACTGCTGCTCCCAGGACGGCGGCCGTTGTTGCTCCCAGTCGGGCGCCTCGTCGCGGTTCTTCCAGGAGCCGAAGTCCAGGGTGGCGAGGTCGGCGAGCTCCAGGGCGGAGACGGCGCCGCGGCCGTTGGAGGTGCGGTTGACGCGGCGGTCGTGGACACAGACGAGGTGGCCGTCCGCGGTCAGCCGTACATCGCACTCCAGGGCGTCCGCCCCGTCCTCGATCGCCTTCTCGTACGCGGCCAGGGTGTGCTCCGGGGCCTCTTCGGAGGCGCCGCGGTGGGCGACCACCTGAATCAGGTGCTGTCGTGCGTGGGTCACCGCGTCATGGTGCCACCCGCGCGCGCGTGGCTGCGTCATGGTGCCCGCGCGCGTGGGTACGCGCCAAGGGCGGTGGCCCAGAAGCTGCGGTGGTTATGTCGGACTGGTCCTATATAAAGGAAGGTCGTGACCCATGAGGCGTAAAGGTAAGGTCGCGGACCCACAGGCACCGCTTATGGCGCCCTGACGTCCCGTGGGAAAAGCTGACGGCATACAAAGAAGTACATGCACAGCTGAATCGCGCCGGATCACGAACACGTAAGACCACATATGAGTGAGCGAGACCGAGCGCGACCGGAAACAGCAGCAGTGGATCGAGAGGAAGAGCTGTGAGCACCGAGAACGAGGGCACCAACGAGGGCAACGCGGTACCCCCCGCCCCGTCTGCACCTCCTGTGCCGGTGGACGCTCCCGCTGCTTCCACGCACCCGGAGCACGGGGTTCCGCCGCGGACGGGTCCCCGTCCGGAATCCCAGGAGGGCGATCCGACGGCCGGGCTGCCCCCAGTGCCTTCCGGGGCGCCCGACGGCACAAGTGCCGCCCCCGGTCCGGAAACGGGCGCCTGGCCCCCTCCGCCTCCGCCGGCCACGCCTGCGTACGCGAACGGCGGCTCGGGAGCCGGCTGGGGATCCACGTACCAGCAGCCCGCGCCCAAGTCCGGCGGCGGTCGCGGCGGCCTGATCGCCGCGGTCCTGGTGGCCGCGCTCGTCGCGGGCGGTGTGGGCGGCGGCATCGGCTACTGGGCGGCCGACAGCAACGACACCTCCACGGGCTCGACGACGGTGTCCGCCTCGCAGAGTGGCGGTGACCTCAAGCGCGACGCGGGCACGGTCGCGGCGATCGCCAACCAGGCGCTGCCCAGCACCGTCACCATCGAGGCGGAGAGCGGCAGCGGCGAGGGCGGCACGGGCACCGGCTTCGTCTTCGACAAGCAGGGCCACATCCTCACCAACAACCACGTGGTGGCGGAGGCGGTCGACGGCGGCAAGCTCTCCGCGACCTTCCCCGACGGCAAGAAGTACGACGCCGAGGTGGTCGGCAACGCACAGGGTTACGACGTCGCGGTCATCAAGCTCGACAACGCGCCCGCGGATCTGAAGCCGCTGCCGCTCGGCGACTCCGAGAAGGTGACCGTCGGTGACTCGACGATCGCGATCGGCGCGCCCTTCGGTCTGTCCAACACGGTGACCACGGGCATCATCAGCGCCAAGAACCGCCCGGTGGCCTCCAGCGACGGCAGCTCCAGCGGCAAGGCCTCGTACATGAGCGCCCTGCAGACCGACGCCTCGATCAACCCGGGCAACTCCGGCGGCCCGCTCCTGGACGCGAACGGCTCGGTGATCGGCATCAACTCGGCCATCCAGTCCGCGAGCAACGGTCTGGGCGGCACCGGACAGTCCGGCTCCATCGGCCTGGGCTTCGCGATCCCGATCAACCAGGCGAAGAACGTCGCCCAGCAGCTGATCAGGACCGGCAAGCCGGTCTACCCGGTGATCGGCGCCTCGGTCTCCCTCGAGGAGGGCACCGGCGGCGCGAGGATCACGGAGGAGGGCGCGGGCGGCGCGGACGCGGTCGAGCAGGGCGGCCCCGCCGACAAGGCCGGTCTCAAGCCGGGCGATGTCATCACCAAGATCGACGACACGGCGATCGACAGCGGCCCCGCCCTCATCGGCGAGATCTGGACCCACCAGCCCGGCGACACCGTCACCCTCACGTACACCCGTGACGGCAAGACCAACACGACCGAGGTCACCCTCGGCGAGCGGGAGGGCGACAGCTGACCCGCCACGACAGCTGACCCGTTAGTCTTGATCCCGCGCCAGTCTCCGGCCGGCGCGGGGTGGGTTGCCCGAGCGGCCTAAGGGAACGGTCTTGAAAACCGTCGTGGCAGCGATGTCACCGTGGGTTCAAATCCCACACCCACCGCGCAGGTCAGAAGGATTGCAGGTCAGAAGGGGTGTCTCTCACCGAGAGACACCCCTTCTGCGTCGGGAGCCCGGCTCTCCCTCACCCCTGTCGGCCTCCCACCAGCCGTCGGGCCGACCCCACTGTCGACCGTGCCTCCCGCTCCGAAAGGCCCACCTGGACCGCCGCGTCCACCAGCGGTTCGACGAGCTCGTCGCCGATCCCGTTCTCGTACGCCCGGCAGGCCGCCCAGAAGAGGCGGGTGTTGCGTTGGCCCTCGTGGGCGGCGGCGACGAACTGGACCAGGCCCTGGCCGTGCCCGCCCGCTGAGGACGGCGTGGGGTGGTGCGTTCGGGGCGGGGGCGTGAGTAAGCGCAGGAGGGCGCGTGGGCAGGGTGCGGGCGCCAGGTGGGAGGTGCCCGGAGCCGTGCTGTAGACGCCGTGCGCGGTGCGCGAGCCGGGGCCGACGAGGTAGCCGCCGGCGCCGCGGATGTCGATGCCGGGGGCGAGGCGGCCCGCGGAGTTGGGGACGACGACGTCGGGTGAGCCGGACAGCCACAGGTGGCGGCCGCCGCTGGGAGTCAGGACGACGACCGTCTCCGGGATCGTGAACAGATGGCGCAGGGCGAGTTCGCGCAGCGCCGCCGAGGAGTCGGTGCCCGATTTGGTGTCGAGGTCGATGCCGATGAGGTGGTGTGGCTCAAGACCGCAGGCGATGCCGTAGCCGGTGGCCCAGGGGGCGGCGGCGAAGAGCTCGCGAATGCGTTCGGGTTCGGTCGAGGCGTCGTACACACCGTGCCCGAAGCGCCCGCACTCCCCGTGGCAGGGCGGCGCCGTCGGGTCGTCGCGGTGCGGGGAGCGCAGTGCCGGGAGCTTGGTTCGGGACAGCGGGAAGACGGCCAGTCCGCGTTCGGCGGCTGACAGCGCGTGTGCAAGGGCCAGCGTGGTGGCCTGCCGGTCGATGGTGGCCATGACTCCATGTTCGTACGGGTGTTCGAAAAAAGGAAGAGGGGGCGGCCTTGTGGAGGCGGTTGGGCCTCGGTTTCGACGGGGTGTTTCCGGCGACCTTGACAGTCCCCAGGATCTGACGGACAGTCAGAAACCCTTGTTCGTACGAGGTCCGGGAGGGCCGTCGTCGTGCACCTCGCCCCCACCGAGCGCCAGCGACGGCTGCGCGCCGAACTCCGTACGTACTTCCGGGACCTGATGCCTGACGGGTCGCCGCCCGCCGCCGATTCGGGACGGCAGCGGGCGCTACTGCGGCGGATCGGCGCCGACGGCTGGCTGGGGCTGGGCTGGCCGGTGGCGTACGGCGGTCAAGGGCGCGGCGCCGACGAGCAGTTCGTGTTCTTCGACGAGGCCTACCGGGCGGGCGCACCCGTCTCCATGGTCACGCTGAACACGGTCGGACCGACGCTGATGAAGTACGGGACCGAGGAGCAGAAGGACTTCTTTCTGCCGCGGATTCTGCGCGGGGACGTCGTGTTCGCGATCGGGTACTCGGAGCCGTCGGCCGGGACCGATCTCGCCTCGCTGCGGACGCGCGCCGTGCGCGACGGCGGGGACTGGATCGTCGACGGGCAGAAGGTCTTCACCTCCAACGCGCAGAACGCCGACTGGATCTGGCTCGCCTGCCGCACCGACCCGGACGCGCCCAAGCACAAGGGCATCGCGATCCTGCTCGTGCCCACCGACGCCCCCGGGTTCTCATGGACGCCGATCGAGACAGTGGGCGGGCTGACCACGACGGCCACGTACTACGACGAGATCCGCGTTCCGGCGGGCAATCTCGTCGGCGAGGAGAACGGCGGCTGGGGTCTCATCACCAACCAGCTCAACCATGAGCGGGTCGCGCTCGCGGCGATCGGCATGCAGGCCGAGGACTTCTACGCCGCCGCGCTGACCGCGGCCCGTACGCCCGATCCGGTGACCGGGCGGCGCAGGGTTGACGAGCCGTGGGTGCGGTCGAGACTGGCCGAGGCGCATGCCCGGCTGGCGGCATCGCGCCTGCTCAACTGGCGTTTGGCGGGGGATGTCGGGGCCGGGCGGCTGGCGCCCGGCGATGCGAGCGGCGTGAAGTTCGCGGGAACCGAATCGACGGTCGCGGTGTATCGAATGTGTCAGGAAATTGTGGGAGCGGACGGGCTGATCCGCTCGGGCTCGCCGGGTGTGTTCGAAGGCGGCGAGCTGGAGCGGATGAACAGGGCGGCGCAGATCAACACGTTCGGGGGCGGGGTGAGCGAGGTGCAGCGGGAGATCGTGGCGACGATGCGGCTCGGGATGACGAGGGGGCGGCGGTGAGCGAGGAGTCCGGCGGGGACCTCGACGCACGGCTGAAAGCGTACGAGGGGCGGGCAGCAGCGGTCGCGGGAGTGGGTAAGGACCCGGTCAACGAGCCGATGATCCGGCACTGGTGCGAGGCGGTGGGAGACAGGAATCCGGCGTATGCGGGGCCGGATGCCATGGCTCCGCCGACCATGCTCCAGGCGTGGACCATGGGAGGCCTGTCCGGTCATTCCGGGCATACGGGGCGGTCGCAGGCGTACGACGAGCTGCTCGGGCTGCTCGACGGCGCCGGGTACACCTCCGTGGTCGCCACCGACTGCGAGCAGGAGTATCTGCGGCCGCTGCGGCCGGGGGACGAGATCACCTTCGACTCGGTGATCGAGTCGGTCTCCGCGCGCAAGACGACCAAGCTGGGTACGGGGTATTTCGTCACTACGCGCATGGATGTACGGGCAGGGGGCCGGCCGGCGGGGACGCATCGGTTCCGGATCTTCAAGTACGCGCCCGCGGTCCGGAAACCGAGGGCTCCGGAGGATGCGGCACCAGGGACCGGGGCGGCGGCTTCAGAGGCTGCGTCACCGGCGACGGCCGCGACCGCTTCAGAGGCCTCGACGGTGTCACGGCCCCGGCGTCCTCGTCCTGTCGTCAACCGTGACAACGCCGGGTTCTGGGAGGGCGTGGCCCGGCACCGGCTGCTGATCCAGCGCTGCGACGGATGCAGGACACTGCGCTTTCCCTGGCTTCCGGGGTGCAACGCATGCGGGTCACTGGAATGGGACACGGTCGAGGCGAGCGGCGAGGGAACCGTGTACTCGTACGTCGTGATGCACCACCCGCCCTTCCCGGCCTTCGATCCTCCCCATGCGGTCGGGCTGATCGAACTGGCCGAGGGCGTGCGGATGATCAGCAATGTGGTGGGGGTGCCGCACGAAGAGGTGCGGATCGGGATGCCGGTACGGCTCGAATTCGAGCGGGCGGACGAGGAGTTGGAGCTGCCGGTCTTCCGTGCCGTCGCGGCCGTCGCGCCGGTCGAGGGGAGCGGGGGCTGAGATGGACTTCACACCCACACAGGAGCAGGCGGCGGCCCGTGAGCTGGCCGCGCGGATCTTCGGCGACCTGTCCACGCATGAGCGGCTCGCCGCCGCCGGGACGGGCAGTGATGCCGAGCTGTGGAAGGCGCTGTGCGAGGCCGGGCTCGTGGCCGCCGTCGAGGACATAGGGCTCCTCGGGCTGGTGCTCCTGCTGGAGGAACAGGGGCGGACGACGGCCCAGGTGCCGTTCGCGGCGAGCTGTGTGTACGGGCTGTCGGCGGTGTCGGCGCATGGTTCGGCGGAGCAGCGGGAGCGGCTGCTGCCGGGCATCGGGGACGGGACGGTGGTGGTGAGCGGGGCGCTGCGCGGAGCGGCCGTACGGGAGGAAGGGCCCGGCGAGTTGAGCGGCACGGTCGCCGTAGTGCCGTGGCTCCGCGACGCCACGCATGTCCTGGTCGCGGATGATGCGCGCCGACTGTGGCTGGTGCGGACGGGCGAGGCCGAGTGTGAGCCCGTCGAGCTGACGGCGCCCTGGTCGGCGGGGCGGCTGACGCTGGACGGCACGCCGGCGGAGCGGCTCGACGACGGGGCGGGAAACGAGGAGGCGTACGAGAGCCGTGCGTACGACGACATGCTCGCCACCGCGCGTACCGCCTTCGCGGGGCTGCAGGCCGGGGTGTGCGCGGGTTCGCTGGCCCGGGCGGTGGAGCACACCAACACCCGCGAGCAGTTCGGACGGCCGCTCGCGGCCAAGCAGGGGGTCCAACTCCGGGCAGCGGATGCGTACATGGACACGGAGGCGATACGAGTCACGGCATACGAGGCGGCCTGGCGACGTGACGAGGGGCTGGAATACGCCAGTCATGCGCTGACCGCCGCGTGGTGGGCCTCGGAGGCAGGACAGCGCGTTGTGCACACGGGCCAGCATCTGCACGGCGGCATGGGAGCCGACCTCGACCATCCCGTGCACCGGCACTTTCTGTGGGGGCGGCAGCTGGACGCGTATCTGGGATGCGGGAGCGAACTGCTCCAGGAGCTGGGGGAGTTGATCGTGCACGGAGAGGGCGAGGGAGAGGGAAAGGGGGCGGTGGAGGCATGAGCGCTGGTGTCGGGCAGATGGTCTGTGTCGGCGATGAGCTGCCGCCGCTGGAGATCGAGATCACCCGCACGCTCATCGTCGCCGGGGCCATCGCGTCGCGCGACTACCAGGACGTGCACCACGACGCGGAGCTCGCGCGGCAGAAGGGCTCGCCGGACATCTTCATGAACATCCTGACGACCAATGGTCTGGTCGGCCGCTACATCACGGACCACTTCGGTCCCACGGCCGTCCTCCGCAGAGTGGCGATCAGACTGGGGGCGCCCAACTACCCCGGAGACACGATGGTGTTGACCGGCACGGTCGAGGAGGTCGCGGAGGTCGAGGGCGAAGACGCCGCGGGCAAGACGGTCACGGTGAAGGTGGCCGGGGCCAACGGCATCGGCAAGCACGTCACGGGGACGGTGATCGTGACGGTCCCGGGCGGCACCGACGGGGTGGGCCGGTCATGAGCGTACGGACGAGGGACACGCTCGGCGGACGGGCGGCGGTCGTGGGGATCGGGGCCACCGAGTTCTCCAAGGACTCGGGGCGCAGTGAGCTGCGGCTGGCGGTGGAGGCGGTGCGGGCCGCGCTCGACGACGCGGGGCTCACGGCGGCCGATGTGGACGGCATGGTGACGTTCACGATGGACACCAGCCCGGAGATCACAGTTGCCCAGGCGGCCGGTATGGGGGAGCTGTCCTTCTTCTCGCGGATCCACTACGGCGGTGGGGCGGCCTGCGCGACCGTTCAGCAGGCCGCGCTCGCGGTGGCGACGGGGGTGGCCGAAGTCGTGGTCTGCTACCGGGCGTTCAATGAGCGGTCGGGGCGGAGATTCGGGTCCGGGGTGCAGCGGCGGGAGCCGTCGGCCGAGGGTGCGGCGCTCGGCTGGGGCCTGCCGTTCGGGCTGCTCACGCCCGCCTCCTGGGTGGCGATGGCGGCGCAGCGCTATCTGTACACGTATGGGCTGACGTCAGAAGCGTTCGGGCAGGTCGCGGTCGTGGACAGGAAGTATGCGGCGACCAATCCGGCGGCGTACTTCCACGGCAGACCGATCACGCTCGCCGACCATGCCGCCTCGCGTTGGATCGTCGAGCCGCTGCGGTTGCTGGACTGCTGCCAGGAGACCGACGGCGGTCAGGCCCTGGTCGTCACCTCCGTGGAGCGGGCGCGTGACCTGCCGCAGCCGCCCGCGGTGATCGCGGCGGCGGCCCAGGGCGCCGGCCGGAGACAGGAGCAGATGACCAGCTTCTACCGGGACGATCTGACGGGGCTGCCGGAAATGGGGGTGGTGGCGCGGCAGTTGTGGCGTACGTCCGGGCTGACGGCGGCCGAGATGGATGTGGGGATTCTGTACGACCATTTCACGCCGTTCGTGCTGATGCAGCTGGAGGAGTTCGGGTTCTGCAAGCCGGGTGAGGCGGCGGACTTCGTCGCCGAGGAGCGGCTGCCGCTGAACACACACGGGGGACAGCTCGGGGAGGCGTACCTGCACGGGATGAACGGCGTGGCGGAGGCGGTACGGCAGCTGCGCGGGACGTCCGTGAACCAGATACCCGACGCCCGACGGGTACTGGTCACGGCGGGCACAGGGGTCCCCACCTCGGGGTTGATCCTGGGGGCGGATGACGGAGGCTGAACACCGAGTGGGCCGCGTTGCGCTACTCCCCACAGCCCACCCCGGAGCCCATCCGTACTCCTCCGGAACCGCGTGGTGCCCCGTACTACTCCTGAGGGAGCGGTCTCTCAGGGGTGGACCCTCAGGGGTACGGGCCGTTACGTCCACCTCCAGGAGGTGGAGGTGGCACCACTCCTACAACCTGAGGCGGACAAGGCTTCAGGACCTCCGGCCGATCCGCTCGAGTAGGGGGCGATCCTAGCGTGGAGCCATGACCACACCCGTCTGCACCAGCGCTTCGAACGCCGCTACGCCAAGGGCCCAGACCCTCGCGTACCCGTCGTTCGCGTCGTACGTGAAGGCCCGCCAGCCCGTGCTGCTGCGTACCGCGCGCTCGCTGACCGCGAACCCCAGCGACGCCGAGGATCTGTTGCAGACCGCACTGGCGAAGACGTATGTCGCGTGGGAGCGGATCGAGGACCACCGGGCGCTCGACGGTTACGTCCGCCGGGCGCTGCTGAACACGCGGACGTCGCAGTGGCGGAAGCGGAAGGTCGACGAGTTCGCGTGCGACGAGCTGCCGGAGCCCCAGGCTCCGCCAGCCGGGGACCCGGCGGAGCAGCAGGCGCTTCACGATGCGATGTGGCGCGCGATCATGAGGTTGCCGGCGCGGCAGCGGGCGATGGTCGTCCTGCGGTACTACGAGGACCTGAGCGAGGTCCAGACGGCGGAGGTGCTCGGCGTCTCGGTCGGCACGGTCAAGTCGGCGGTGTCGCGTGCGCTCGGCAAGTTGCGTGAGGACCCGGAGCTGGAGCCGGTTCGCTGATCTGTGCCCGGCCGCCTCACAAAGCCCGGTCTCGCCACGGAAGCCCTGCACAGCAACGTGATCGATCATCCCCGTACTAGTGACATACCGCGCGGTATGTGCGCACAATCAGCCCCAAACCTTTCACGCCACCGCGCAGGCAATGTCGCCCCGGGAGGACGCCGTGCAGAGCACGATGCAGGACGTACCGCTGCTGATCTCAAGAATCCTGACCCACGGGTCGACCATCCATGGGTCGTCGCAGGTGATCACGTGGACCGGCGAGGGGGAGCCGCACCGGCGTTCCTTCGCCGAGATCGGGGCGCGGGCCGCCCGGCTGGCGCACGCCCTGCGGGAGCTCGGAGTCGAAGAGGGACAGCCGACGGGCACCTTGATGTGGAACAACGCCGAGCACGTCGAGGCGTACTTCGCGATCCCCTCCATGGGCGCGGTGCTGCACACGCTCAACCTCCGGCTGCCCCCGGAGCAGCTGGCCTGGATCGTGAACCACGCCGCCGACCGCGTGGTGATCGCCAACGGTTCGCTGTTGCCGCTGCTCGCGCCGTTGCTGCCGCATCTGAAGACGGTCGAGCATGTGATCGTCTCGGGTCCCGGCGACCGTTCGCTGCTGGACGGGGCGTCGGCCCAGGTGCACGAGTACGAGGAGCTGATCGACGGCAAGCCGGAGACGTACGACTGGCCGGAGCTGGACGAACGCCAGGGCGCGGCCATGTGTTACACCTCCGGGACGACGGGTGACCCCAAGGGGGTCGTCTTCTCCCACCGTTCCGTCTATCTGCACTCCATGCAGGTCAACATGGCGCAGTCCATGGGCCTCACCGACCAGGACACGTCCCTCGTCGTGGTCCCGCAGTTCCATGTGAACGCCTGGGGGCTGCCGCACGCCACGTTCATGACCGGTGTGAACATGCTGATGCCGGACCGTTTTCTCCAGCCGGGCCCGCTCGCCGAGATGATCGAGAGCGAGAAGCCCACGCACGCCGCCGCCGTCCCCACCATCTGGCAGGGGCTGCTCGGGGAGCTCAAGGCCAAGCCGCGGGACGTGAGTTCGCTGACGCAGGTCACCATCGGCGGCTCCGCCTGCCCGCCCTCCCTCATGAAGGCCTTCGACGAGCTGGGCATGCGCGTCTGTCACGCCTGGGGCATGACGGAGACCTCCCCGCTCGGCACGATCGCCAGGCCGCCCGCCCATGTGGTCGGCACGGACGAGGAGTTCGCGTACCGCATCACGCAGGGCCGCTTCCCCGCGAGCGTCGAGGCCCGGCTGACAGGCCCCGACGGCGAGCGGCTGCCCTGGGACGGCGAGTCCGCGGGTGAGCTGGAGGTACGCGGTCCATGGATCGCGGGCGCGTACTACGGCGGCCACGGCACCACCGAAGCCCTGCGCCCCGCCGACAAGTTCAGCGAGGACGGCTGGCTCAAGACCGGTGACGTCGGCACGATCAGCTCCGACGGCTTCCTGACCCTCACCGACCGCGCCAAGGACGTCATCAAGTCGGGAGGGGAGTGGATCTCGTCGGTGGAGCTGGAGAACGCGCTCATGTCCCACCCCGACGTCGCCGAGGCCGCCGTCGTCGCCGTCCCCGACGAGAAGTGGGGCGAACGCCCGCTGGCCACCGTCGTCCTCAAGGAGGGCGCCACCGCCGACTTCAACACCCTGCGCGCCTTCCTCGCCGAGGAGGGCAAGATCGCCAAGTGGCAGCTCCCCGAGCGGTGGACGGTGATCGAGGCGGTGCCGAAGACGAGCGTCGGAAAGTTCGACAAGAAGGTGCTGCGCAGGCAGTACGCGGCGGGCGGTCTGGACGTCACGCAGATCTGACGGCTTTTCGCCCGCTATGTG
>NZ_BMPQ01000005.1:422715-506343 GCF_014647675.1 Streptomyces flaveus
TTCACGTGAAACAGCGCCCCCACTCACGTACGCGAAACGATCAGTTCGTGCCGATCCGCGCCAGCAGGTCCACGATCCTGCTCTGCACCTCGCTGCTCGTCGAGCGTTCGGCGAGGAATAGGACCGTCTCCCCCGCGGCCAGGCGCGGGAGCTCGGACTGGTCGACGGCGGCGGTGTAGACGACGAGCGGGGTGCGGTTCAGCTGGCCGTTCGCGCGCAGCCAGTCGACGATTCCGGCACGACGGCGGCGTACCTGCATCAGGTCCATCACCACGAGGTTCGGCCGCATCTGCCCGGCCAGAGTGACGGCATCCGCGTCGGACGAAGCCCGCGCGACCTGCATCCCGCGCCGCTCCAGCGACGCGGTCAACGCCAGTGCGATCTCCGCATGCTCCTCGATGAGCAGCACACGTGGCGGATGCTGCTCGCTGTCGCGGGGCGCCAGCGCCTTCAGGAGTACGGCAGGGTCGGCGCCGTACGCCGCCTCGCGCGTCGCCTGTCCGAGTCCCGCCGTCACGAGCACCGGAACCTCGGCGGCGACGGCGGCTGTACGCAGCGACTGGAGCGCCGTACGCGTGATGGGACCGGTCAGCGGGTCGACGAACAGCGCGGCCGGGAACGCGGCGATCTGCGCGTCCACCTCCTCGCGCGAGTGCACGATCACCGGCCGGTAACCGCGGTCGCTCAGCGCCTGCTGGGTACCGACGTCCGGCGCGGGCCAGACCAGCAGCCGACGCGGGTTGTCCAGGGGCTCCGGGGGCAGCTCGTCGTCCATCGGCTGCGGCAGGGGCTGGTTCGCGACCTCGACCGCGCCGCCGGGGCCGTCGAGCGGCTCGGGCCCCTCGGCGGCGTTCTCGTCCGGTGCTCCTATGGCGTACGAGCGGCCGGGGCCCTCGGTGGCGTCAGCCGGCCGGGGCTCGGGCGCGGTCGGCTGGGGCTGGGTCGCGGTCGGCTGGGGGTGCGGGCGGGCCGCCGTCTCCGGGTGCTCGGCGGCGGGGGCGGGCTCGGGAATGGCTTCGTTACGGGTGCCGAGCTTGCGGCGGCGGCCGGAGCCATTGGTCGCGTGGGGAGGAGGGGTCGGGGCCTGCGGTTGGGATTGGGATTGGGGCTGAGCTTGCCGCTGGGGTTGCTGCTGAGCCTGGGGCTGTGGCTGGAGAGCCCCCAGGGGCGTGGGCTGGTTCGGCTGGGGCTGCTGGGCGTCGCTCATACGGCGGCCGAAGGGGACGCCCTGCCCGAGCGTGCGGACGCTGATGGCGCGGCCCTGGGTGGAGTTGGGGTCCACGGGGGGCGCGGCGGCAGCGGGCGCCGCGGGAGGTGGGGCTTCGGCGGGGAGGGGCTGGGCTGTGCGGGGCGCGTCCGCTTCTGCCGGGGCCTGGGGTGTGGCGGGGGCTGCGGCCTGGGGAGCCGGGAGCTCGGCCATACCCGGCCAGGACTGGGACTGGGGCTGCTGAGGGCTCGGAGCCGCCATGGGCTGAGGCTGAGGCTGGGGTTGCGACTGAGGCGGGCCGTTCTGCGCGACGGCGGTGCCCTGAGGCGACGTACCCGCAGCGGGGATACCGCCCGCGGGCGTGGTCGCGGCAGCGGCCTCCGCAGGAATCCCCTGCGGAGGTACGCCCTGCGCCGGGACCACCGGCTGCGGCATGCCCTGCCCGACAGTCCCCGGAACGGCAACGCTCTGACCGGGAGTTCCCTGTTCCGGGAGACCTTGCGCGGCAACGGGCTGTCCGGGAACACCCTGCGAAGCGTCACCTTGCGCGGGAATCCCCTGAGCGGGAGTGAGCTGTGCGGGAGCCCCTTGAGCCACCGCCTGCGCGGGCGCCATCTGCCCGGGAACACCTTGCCCCGCCCCCGTGGCATCCCCCTGCCGAGCCCGCCGCCGCCCGGTGGGCGCCGACACCGGATGCGGCTGTGGCGGAGTGTGATCCTCAGCCGGGTCGTGCAGGGCCACATCATGACGACCGTCATCGGCCTGCCTGTGACCGACCTGCCCGTGACCGACCTGGACCTGACCGGTCTGCCCATGGGCCTGCTGCGCGGCGTACTGCTGAGCGGCGTACTCAGACCCACGGTCCGCCTCCGCCGGCGGCAGCGCGAACACCGAGCGCGGCTCGGCCTCCTGAGCGGCCTGGCGCTCGGCTGCCGCGGCCAGCGCACGCCGACGCCGCCCGGTCGGCTGGCCGGTCTGCTGACCGGCTCCGTCACCGCCCTGACCCATCGGCAGCGCTGCCGGCAGCGCTTGCCTCTCACCGCCGAGCTGCCGCGCACGCTGCCCCTCGGGCACGGGCACGCCCTGCGGAGGCACTGTCGGCCCGAGCCCGGTGGCCGCGGCACCCGCGGCATGCTCGGCCGCGGTCACGACCGCACCCTCGGCAACCCCGCCGCCGCTTTCCGCGGGACTCGGCCGCCCTCGCCGCCGCCCGGTCCCCCCGGACGCGAGGGCACCCTCACCGGTCCCCTGCGCCGGAACGGGCACCTGCGGCACCTGCGACTCATCCGCCGCGGCCCGCCTGCGCCGCCGCCCGGTGGGCGCGGCCGCCCCGGTCTCCGTCCCCGCCCCCGTCTCGGCCGAGGGCGTGACCTCGCTCTCCAGGAAGGCGTCCACCGAGGCCCGCCGAGCCCGCCGCCGCCCGCCACCCGCCTGCGCGGGGGCCTGCTCGCGCAGCGCGACCGCGGAACCGGGCCCACCCTCCGCCGAGGCAGCCGAGGCACCCGAGCCCGCAGCCACATCCGTACCAGCCGCCTCCAAACCAAGAGCCGGCACCGGAGCCTGAGCGGAAACCGCCCCGGCCCCACCCCCGATGGGCACCTCGAGCACGAACGCACTGCCGCTCATCCCCGGCACCTCATGCGTCTGCAGCACTCCACCGTGCGCCCGCACGATCCCGCGCACGATCGGCTCGTGCACCGGGTCTCCCCCGGCGTACGGCCCCCGCACTTCGATCCGTACGACCTCGCCGCGCTGGGCCGCCGCCACGACGACCGTGTTGTCCATGTAGCCACCGGCCGAGACCGGCGCGTTGCCCGTCGAGTCGACGCCCGCGACGTCCGCAACGAGGTGCGCGAGCGCGGTCGCGAGCCGCTGCGGGTCGACCTCGGCCTCGATGGGCGGCGCGTGCACGGCGAACTGCACCCGCCCGGGCCCGATCAGCTCGACGGCTCCGTCGACACCGGCCGCGACGACCGCGTCGAGCATGACCTTCGTCCGTACGACGTCCTCGGCCCCGGCGTCGAGCCGCTGGAAACCGAGCACGTTGTCGATGAGTGTGGTGATCCGGGAGTAGCCGGCCGAGAGGTGGTGCAGTACCTGGTTGGCCTCGGGCCACAGCTGTCCGGCGTCGTCGGCGGCGAGGGCGGACAGGTCGCCGCGCAGCTGGTCGAGCGGGCCGCGCAGGGACCGCCCGAGCACGGCGAGCAACTGCTCGTGCCGCGCGGCCAGCGCCTCGTAACGGTCCTTCTCCCGCTCGGCGAGCGCCGCGTACCGGTCGTCGCCCGCGGCCAGCTCCTCCTCGTGCGCCTCTCTCAGCCCGGCGAGTTCCCGGCCGTGCTCGTCCCGGAGCGAGTTCAGCGCCGCGGCATGCTCTTCGGCGGCCCGGGCGAGCTCCTCCTGGTGCTGCTTGGCCGCCGCGTCCTTCTCCTCGACGAGAGCGTCGTACGCCCGCCGGTCGGTGAAGGTCATCACCGCGCCGACGAGCTGGTCCCCGTCCCGTACGGGCGCGGTCGTCAGGTCGACGGGTACCTGGTCGCCGCTCTTGGACCACACCACCTGCCCGCGCACCCGGTGCTTGCGCCCCGAGCGCAGCGTGTCGGCGAGCGGCGACTCCTCGTACGGGAAGGGCGTGCCGTCGGCGCGCGAGTGCAGCATCAGCGGATGCAGTTCCTGCCCGCCCAGGTCGCTGGCCCGGAAGCCGAGTATCTGCGCGGCGGCCGGATTGACGAGGACGACCCGCCCCTCCGTGTCGGTGCCCACCACGCCCTCGGCGGCGGCCCGCAGAATCATCTCCGTCTGCCTCTGCGAACGCGCGAGTTCGGCCTCGGTGTCGACGGTGCCGGAGAGGTCGCGTACGACGAGCATCAGCAGCTCATCGCTGGTGTAGCCGGAACTGTCGTACGCCTGGTGGCCGTTCTCGAGATTCGCGCTCGTGACCTCGACCGGGAACTCGCTGCTGTCGGTACGCCGGGCCATCATCCGCCGCGGCTTGGTCCGCCCACGCGGGTCGATGCTTTCGGGCCGGCGCATGGAACCGGGGATCAGCCGGGAGTCGAACTCGGGCAGCAGATCGAGCAGCCCGCGCCCCACCAGAGCGGTGCCCGGGGCTTCGAAGGCTTCCAGGGCGATGGTGTTGGCATTGACGACGGTCCCATTGGCGTTGACCAGCACCAACGCATCGGGAAGCGCGTCCAATATGGCTGCGAGGCGAGCAGCGCCTCGGGATGGCCTGCTGCTCACGAGACGCTTCCTCCCTGTTACCGCATCTTGCCGACCGCGGAGGCCATCTTGCCAACCGGTCCGCCACGTGTCACGAGAGGGAGTCTACGGGCAGAGGTTGCGCTCGCGACGCCGGATGAGAGGGAGGTCGCACGCAGAAGACAAGTAGAGAAGACGCAGAAGCTGTGACCTCCCCCTTTAACTCCGGCTCATCAACCCTCCTCTTCAGCCCTCGCCCTTCAGCAGGGGGCGACTCAGGAACCGAGCTTCGGAAGCAGGGGCACCATGGCGTTCCACCGCGCGATCTCACACCCGTCACCGCGCCCGTACGTGGCGTGGACGGGCCGCCCGGCCCACGTACCCGTGACGTGAGCGGTGGCCGGACCGCCGTACTGCATCGTGCACATCTCCCCGGGCTCGACGGGCGCGAACGGGTCCTCACCCCAGCCCGTCCGTCTGTCCAGCCGCTCGCAGGCGCCCTCGGCGTCGGGATGACTGCCACCCTCCGGATGACACTCCAGCTCGTACGTCCCATCCAGCCCGTCCCCCGCGTCGCTGACCGTCACGGTGAGGCGATCGCTGTCGGAGGCCGGCGGCGGCACAAGGGGAAACGGTTCGGCGTACGCGGCCGGGGGCGTCGCAGCGAGCACGGCGAGGGAAGCCGTGGCGGAGGCGGCTGCGGTGAGGGTGAGACGGCGGAACATGGGGGGCTCCACGGGGTTCGGGGCGGGTTGCGGGCGGTGGGCGGTCTGCGGTCGGTCCACGGTCGATCTGTGGTCGGATCGCTGGTCCGGGGCGCAGGCCCACCCCTTTAACGCTGCCCGTCCCGGGACGTTGCGTCGCGTTACGCCTTTGCTCTTCGCCCTTTCCGCCTAGTACCGTGGGGGGCGATTGGTGACACCCCACTGGGCTGTGTCATCATCTGCACGCATCCACTCGCGCTCGCGCGGGCGGCTGTGCTGGAGGCGTCGCCTAGTCCGGTCTATGGCGCCGCACTGCTAATGCGGTTTGGGACTTCAATCCCATCGAGGGTTCAAATCCCTCCGCCTCCGCCATCTGACCAGGGAGTTCATGCCAATCGGCGTGGGCTCCCTGAGTTGCTTTCTGAGCCACTTTTAGCCCCCAGATGGCACGGTGTTGGCACCAACGGCTGAAAGGCGATTCTGACGCGGGATAAACGCCGAGATCTTCCGCGTGGCGTCCTCCGCCATCTCCTCGGCAACGACCGCATAGACGTCCTTCGTGAAGCTCACCGAAGCGTGGCCGAGCACCTCACTCACGAACTTGTCGTCCACCCCCGCAGCGATCAGCATCGTCGCCGCACCGTGGCGAAGATCATGGAAGCGGATAGGCGGGAGCGTCAGCCTCAGCGCCACCTCGACGGCCGCCTCAGCCGTCCGGTACTTCCGGGCGATCCGCTCGACTGGCCAACCCTCCTTGCCCTTCGCGCGGATGTTCGCGTACCGCTCGAGCAGGATCCGGAACCGGCTCGATAGGTACTCCGCCTTTAGCGCCGAGC
The DNA here is from genome assembly GCF_014647675.1 of Streptomyces flaveus. Taxonomy (GTDB): domain Bacteria; phylum Actinomycetota; class Actinomycetes; order Streptomycetales; family Streptomycetaceae; genus Streptomyces; species Streptomyces flaveus. Next base: position 428,661 of record NZ_BMPQ01000005.1, read on the forward strand.
CGTCCTCGTAACAGAACACGCGACCGGCGTCCTGGTACGCCTCACCCCACGCCAGCCGCTCCTCAAGCTTCCGCTTGCGCCAGGCCTTGAAGACGCGGACCGTCTCGTCGTCGAGCGGGATCTGCCGGTATCCCGCTTCGGTCTTGGTGTCGTCGAGCTCGTCGTCCGACTGCGCCTGAAGGACGTGCAGGCGCCGGCGTTCGAGGCTGAGGTCTTGCTCCTCGGCTCCGACCAGCTCGCCGCGGCGCGGCCCGTAGTACGCGTCCAAGTGGAAGGCCGGGTAAAGGCGTTCCTCGGAGGCCTCCGCGAAGTCGAGGAACGCGCCGCACTGGTCGGACGACCAGACCATGACCTTCGCCGGAACGGTGCCGGTCTTCTCCCACTGCTCGACGCGCTCTGCCGTCCACAGCAGGGGCTTCGCGCGGCCCTGCTTACGCTTGCCACCCTTCGACCGCCAGACCCCGTCAGCCGGGTTGTCCTGCCGGATCTTCGACAGCTTCGACGCATCCGTCAGCGCACCATGCAGCACCGCGTGAACGCGCCGAATGCGGGATTCAGAGATGGGGCGGGTGTGCAGGCGCCGGCCGTCGCGGGTAGCGCGGGCGTCCTTCAGGCGGCGCAGGATCTCCGACCGGTCGCCCTGCTCGTCGGGCCGGTTGAGCTTCCGCATGGCCGCGTACAGCTCGCGGAAGTGCTCGTCAGTGAGGTCGACGACCTTGATGTGCCCGAGCCCCGGCTTGCCGTACAGGTCGATGGCCTCGCGCTCGGCGTCGAGCGTGCTCTTCTTCAGACCCTCGCCCGTCTCGGCCTCCGACCTCCGCCAGGCGTAACGGCGCTCGAGGTACTCGCCGAACGTGGTCTTCCGCTCGTCGTGCGCCTTCGGGCTCGCGGCCGTGCCGAGCACCTTGCCGAGCTCGACCTTGCACTCGCGCTCGGTGTCGTACGGGCCGATGCGGGGTTGCCGGCGCTTCCCGTCGGCGGACTTCGGCGCCTCGTACCGGGCGTACCAGCCGCCGTGCCCCTTCTTGCTGATGTCCGGGCACTTCCTGCCGAGCAGCTTCTTGGTCTCCGGGTCACGGCATGAGCACGCCTTGTACGGCTTCACTCCTTCTCCCCCTCGGTGTCGTCCTTCTGGCTCTCGGGTAGCGGCTCACCAGCAATGCGATACACCTCGCGAATTGCCTCGCTGAGGCTGATGCGCTTGTTGCGTGACACCGTCTGGGCCAGCTCGTCCAGCGTCGTGCTTTCGAAGGTCTCCGGCTCGATGTAGGCGGACTCCAGCCCGAGCCGCGGCGGCGTGAGCCCGCGGTCTCTCATCTCCGACCGGATGGCCATGAGCGCTTCCTCCGCGTTGCGCATGGTGTCCTTCGCGACCTGTACCCAGAGGTCGTCGACCGCGTCGGGATCGGCCTCGGCCCTGAACTTCTTCAGTTCCGGGTCCTTGGGGGCGATGAGGCTCATCAGCTTCCCGCGGTTGTCCCACCACTGCTTGATGAGCCGCTCATGCTCGCGGAACAGTCGGACCGGCTCGGCATCCTGCTTCTCATCCGTGCCGGTGACGGCCCCGGGGAACTGGTCGTCCTCCCCCGTGAACCACTTCAACGCCGCCCAGGTGTCCGTGTCCTCACCGGGAAGGACCTCGGTCGTGTCCGTACGTCCGAGAGGGAACAGCAGCAGGACGGGCGGGATCTCCAGGGCGCGCGCCAGAACGAGGAGCTCCCCGATGGTGATCGTCTGACGTGTGCCCTTCTCCAGCTTGGCGATGACCGTACGGTCCAGCGGGAGCCCTAGGCCGGCGCACCGGTCGGCCAGAGCTTGGGCCGTGAGCTTCCCCCCGCGGGCGTCCCGCGACTGCGTCCGGTAGTACGCAACCCCCTGCCCTACCTGTTTGGCGATCTGTGCCGCCCACTCATTCGCGCTTAGTGCCATGACGGCACATTAATGCGTCGTGATGCGACTTGACCACCCATGAGGCGACACCCATACTGAGGCCAGCGATCGACCATGAAGGACGATCGAGGAGGGTTTGTCGACCGTGACAGCACAATTTCTGACCAAGCCGCAGGCGGCGGAGCTCATCGGTGTCAGCGTGCGAACTCTGGAGCGGTGGGCGCGTGCGGGCATCGGCCCCACCCCCCGCAAGCACGGCCCCCGGCTTGTTCGGTACGACCGGGATGAAGCCCTGGGCTACCTCCGGACCGGCGAGCGCCAGGAGTCCGCGTCATGACCGCGTGGACTCGTGAGGCGATCGAGGCGCTTGGTCCGATCACCGACGTCCCCACGCTGGCGGCGATCCTCGACGTGCACAAGGACACCGTGTACGCGCAGATCCGTCGGGGCGAGTGGACCGCGACCCGCGTGCTCACGCTCGGCCGGAAGATCAAGATTCCGACGCGTGACCTGATCGCACTTCTGTACGCCCCGGAGCCTGCTCCGCAGGTCAGCCCCGCCGTGCCATCACAGTGCCAGCACGCCGCATATTCGCAGGTCACAGCTAACACACCGCATACCTCATGCGGTTGTATCCCTGCTCAATCGGCGGTGATTCGCCCCCTTCGGGGCACATGAGACGACCCCTCTCGCGCCGGCATTACGAGTGCCGACGAGGGAGGGGCCCAACGCCCACGCATTCACGACGAAGCCCCGGCTCAACCGCCAAGCAGATCCGGGGCCCGTCACTACTCATATGGAGGACGTACGCCCATGATGCCGTACTTCGCCGGTCGACGGCCCACCGAGAAAGCCGCGGTTGCTCGTACGCCGGACCATCCCGTACCGACGGCGCCCGTGATCGAGCTGCGCAGCCGGTTGTGCCGAGCGATTGCCGCGGCTGACGGGCATGGTACGAGGCTGCTCGCCGCGCACTTGGCCAGGGCCGCCGCGTGACCACCCGCGCCGTATCGGGTAGCGCTGCCGCCATCGCGCCAGGGCATGCCCGATTGATCGACGAGGCTCTTGCCCTCGCCGCTCTCGGCTGGCACGTCTTCCCTCTCACCAGGAACGGGAAGCCCGCGCTGCACGGGCGCGAGAAGTGTCGCGGGGTTGGCGTCTGTGCTGATGGCCATCAGGGCTTTGAGCAACGCGCGACGACCGACGCCGACACCATCGAGCGGGCATGGAGCGGCCCGTACAAGAGCTTCAACATCGGCGTCGCCTGCGGGCCGTCCCGGCTGGTCGTCCTCGACCTCGACCTCGCCAAGGGCGACACCCCGCCCGCCGACTGGAACATGCCCGGAATCGTCGACGGCCGCGACGTGTACGCCGAACTCCACGAACGCCACGGTGACCGCTTCCCCGTCGGCACCACCCCGGCCGCCCTCTCGCCCTCCGGTGGCCTGCACCTGTACTACGCGGCCCCGGACGGCATCGAGGTGCGCCTGTCAGCGGGCAAGGTCGGATGGAAGATCGACGTACGGGCCTGGGGCGGCTACATCACCGCCCCTCCCACCAGCACACCCGCAGGCGCCTACCAGTGGATCACCGACCCGGGCGAGGCCAAGCCGCAGCACATGCCGCTGTGGCTCATCCGCAGGGCCGCCCCACCGAAGCCGCCCCCGCCCGTCCTCCCGGCGGTCGTGAAGGACAGCACCGGCTACGCAGCCTCCGCGCTCCGCGGCGAGCTTCAGGCCGTCCTCGACTCCATCGAGGGCACCCGCAACGACACCCTCAACCAGGCCTCGTTCAACCTCGGCACGCTCGTCGGCGCCGGTCGGCTCGATTCCCGCGTTGCTGTCGAGGCCCTCGTCGCCGCGGGCGAGTCGATCGGACTCCCGCCGCGCGAGGTGCAGAAGACCGTCACGTCCGGTGTCAGTGCCGGTCTCAGGAACCCCCGGAGAACTTCTCAGTGACCACCGTTGACGACATCCTCGCCGCCCTCCCGGCGCCCGCTGCGGTGCCGGAGGGCGGCGAGGAGCGGCCCGGACTCCTCCCGGCTGAGTTCTACGCGGCCCGCCCCGTGTTCGCCCACATCAAGCAGGCCGCGCACTCACGTGGGCGGCCGGCGGACGTGCTCTTCTACAGCACGCTCGCCCGTCTCTCCGGGATGATCAGCCCCAACATCGCGATCGTGACAGGCATCTCTGGACGCGGCTCCATGAACGTCTTCGCCGCAGCGGTCGGACCGTCGGGCAGCGGGAAGTCGACCGGCCAGTCCGGAGCCCGTGAACTGATCCTGCCCATGGACCCCGAGTTCCGCGATGGTCTTCCCGTCGGCACGGGCGAGGGCATCGCCGAGATGTTCATGGGCACGGTCGACGAGCCGACTGGCGAGATCCACCAGCGGGGCCCGTACAAGGGCGACCCCGTCACGCGGAAGGTCCGTAAGCAGGTCCGCCACAACGGCTACATCTACATCGACGAGGGCCAGACCATGGCCACCCTCGCGATGCGGCAGGGGTCGACGCTCGCCGAGACGCTCCGTCGCGCGGCCGTGGGCGAGGCCCTCGGGCAGACGAACGCGTCAGAAGAGCGCACGCGGTACGTCGCGCCCGGCTCGTACAGCCTCGGACTGTTCGTCGGCTTCCAGCCCTCAACGGCCGTCCCGCTGCTGAACGATGCCAGCACGGGCACCCCTCAGCGGTTCTTCTGGTGCTGGGCACTGGACCCCACCATCCCGGATACGCCGCCGGAGTGGCCCGGCCCGATCGCCAAGCACCCCGGGCAGATCCAGACCGCGGATCCGATTGACGTGCTGTTCCCGGAGCGCATCCGCAAGATGCTGTGGGCAGAGAAGACCGCCCGAAACCGCGGCGAACTCGAAGTTGCTGAACTCGACGGGCACGCCGGCCTGATGAAGGCGAAGGCTGCCGGGCTCTTCGCCCTCATGGAGGGCCGGTACGAGGTCACTGAGGACGACTGGACCCTTGCCGAGACGGTGTGGGCGTCGTCCTGTGCCGTCCGTGACTCCCTGGTGGAGCGCGCTCGGCGTGAGGTCGAGGCGCAGCGGCAGGCCACGGAGGACGCGAAGGTCAGTGTCGAAGTCCGTGCACACATGGCGAAGAACGAGGCCGACCGGACTTTGGAGCGTCTCGTACGGCTGGTCGTCAGGCACTCGTCGCAGCCGGGCGGAATCACCTTCGGCTACATGCGGAGGGCGTTGGAGAGCAAAGACCGGCCGCACCTTCCGGCGGCCGTCGATCTTGCCGAAGAACGCGGCCTGGTGATCGTCGAGGACAACACGATCAGCCGGAAGACCGACTGAGGAGATGAGGAGGTGTGGAGATGAGGAGTCGTCTCCACACCCCCCTGTCTCGTCAAAGCGAGCCACCTAAAAGCAGCTACATACACATACAAAAAGGACAAGAAATCTCTTTCGCGTTACGCGCGACACGGGGTTGAGGAGACGACTCCTCATCTCCTCATCCTCATCTCCTCATCCCCAGGACTCCTCATGGAACCCAGGCGTACCGAATACCTCGTCGGCGATCTCGATCCCGACGCACTCGCCGCCGCGTACCGGTGCGGCCACTGCCACGCCGACACCGGCACGTTCACCGACGAGGCCGGCATCGTGCACATCGCCGTGCACCACGACGACGGATGCCCCGTCTTGGGTGGCGCGATCTCGTCCGCGCCGGACGTCGTCCGGGCGGTCGTCGGGCACATCCCCGACACCTTCCGACCGTGAGCGGTATCCGGATACCGCCGTCCCACACGCGCGACTCGCAGTCTTCCGGCCGTTGTCCGGCCGGCCAGCCAACCCAACTCCCAGCCAACGCAACTCCGACCCAACGCGAAGGAGAACCTCGTGCCCACCGCACACCCGCGCCGCGCTCAGGTGACCGGCAACCGCTACAGCCCTCAAGTCCCCGTCGGCTCCATCTGGGCCATGCGTGAAGCACCGGGCCACGCCCGCTCGGTGTACGCCAACCCTCACGCGGTCGGGACGTGCAAGAAGACGTGCCGCGGTCGTACGCATGACCTTGCTGAGGCGCTGCGCCTGTACGCCGCCTATCTCGACGAGCACCCGGAGATCGTGCGCCGAGCGGCGACGGAGCCGGACGGGACGCGGTTCGCGTGCCGGTGTCCGCTCGACGAGCCGTGCCACGTGGATGAGTTGCTGCGTCGCGTCGACGAGCTGCGTGCGGCTGTGTGAGCCGCTCCTCGGCCCGGTCGCTGCGTGCGGCCGGGCTCTTGATGTGAGTTGGTCTGGGGGTCGGTTGGCGGGGCGGCCGGAACGCGTACGGGCGCGCAGGACGCAAGATTTCGCTAGTCGGCAGGGAGGTGACCCATGGCGGGACCGGAGCGGCTCGAGGGGCGTAACGGCCGGATCTGGCGCGCGTACATCCTCGGCGCCACGCAGGAGGCGATCGCTGCCGAGCACGACATCAGCAGGCAGCGTGTGGGCCAGGTCCTCGAGGAGATTCGTTCGAGCATTCCGGCGGCGGACCGGGCGGATGCCGCGCTGGTGGACCTCGAGCGTCTCGACGTGCTGCTGTCCGGGGTCATGCCGGCCGCGATCGCGGGGGATACGCAGGCGGCGCGGGCTGTGCTGGCCATCCTCGAGCGGCGGGCGAAGATGCTGCGCCTGGACCTCGAGGAGCCTTTGCGGGTGACGCTGGAGCGGCGCCTTGACCTTGAGGGTGCGCTGATTGGTGAGGCGTTGGGTGCGGCGTTGGATGCGGTGCCGCAGCTGTCGCATGAGCAGCGGGTGGCGGCGCTGACGGCGGCTCAGGCGAAGCTGCTTGGTGAGGAGCCGCCGGCGCCCGCCGCGCCCGCTCCGGTCGAGGAGTCGAAGCCCGATCTGATGGACGACTACCGCAAGTTCTGTGAGGCCGAGGGCATCGACCCTGACGAGGACGACGACCAGGAGGACGACGACGATGACGACGAGCGGTGAGCGGCCGGGCCCGGAGGAGCGTGAGGCCGAGCTGGAGAAGCTGCGGCGGCAGATGCGGCGTGCGGCTCGGCGTGGGGAGGCGGAGGAGTTGGAGCGGCTGTCGGCCGCGTACGGCCGTCTGAAGGGCGAGCACGTGCAGAGGACGCATGAGGAGTACGTGGCGGGGCGTAGGGCCGCGAGGGCGGCGCTGGTGGCGCAGCAGCGGGTAGTTGAGCCGTCGAAGCCGTGGCGGTTGCCGCGCGGGTTTCAGTCGCCGCTTGCTGCGCAGCGTGCGCGGTCGGGGGTGCGTCCGCGGGAGGAGCCGACGATGCCGGCGGGTGGACTCAGGCCGTGGCGGCGGGGGTCGCTGATGGAGGAGCAGATCTGGCGGCCGTGATGGACGACAGCGGCCCGCCCCGTGCCGTACCGCAGGGCGGGCCGCTGTGTGCTGCCCCGGGCGTGGCATCCGAGGAGGAAACCCGGGGCGGCTGTGGTGTCGCCCCGGTAAAAGGGCGCCGGGTACAGACGAATCCGGCCCCGGGGCGGCACCGTTTTGGAGCGTAGCGCGGCTTCCGTAAGCCTCCTTCCGGAAGCTTCGGAATGATCTTCGCGGGGGTGGTTCTACCGTCCGTGCATGGACGAATTCAGCGCTGTCGAGGCCGCGAAATGGCTCGGTGTCAGCCGCGAAGCTGTGGACCTTGCCGCCCGTGAGGGCCGTCTTCCCGTGCTCGATGGGGATGGTCCGCGCCGGTTCTCGCGGGAGACCCTGGAGGCGTACCACCAGGCCCGTGTGGGGGAGAGGGTTGCGAAGCTCGCCAGGGATGGGGAGACGCCGGCGTCGGTGGCGCAGAGGGTACGGCGGGCGCTGCACTCTTCCTCTGAGACGGGGTTGCCGCGCTCGTTCGCTTCGAGGCTGGCCGTGATGCCGGTGGACTGGCGGAATCTGTTCAACAAGGCGGAGTTGGCCGCGGCATGTGTGCCTGAGGGTGAGGGTTGCCGGTGGTGTGAGGCAGCGAAGTTCTCCGCGTTCCTGGGATTGCGTCCGCTGGAGTACGCAAAGGCGCGTGTGGAGTTGTTCGGCGGGCCGCCGTGCCTGACGTGCGGTCCGGGGCTGATGAAGCCGTTCATGGAGGCTTTGGAGGCTCGGGTCCACCCGGGGCGTCATCGTCCGCCTGACGCCCGCGCAGAGGCTGCGGCGGCTGTTCCCCCGGCGCCCCGTCTGGAGCCCGTGCAGCGGGCTCAGCCGTTCCAGGGTGACGATGACGGGCGGGCGCTGATCTCGCGGCGGCGCCGGGAAGTGCAGACCCGGTTGAAGGCGGCGCGGCGGTCCGGCGATACGAAGTACGCACTCCGGTTGCAGCAGCAGTTGCAGTCGTTGACGGCGGATGCGTCGGTGGTCGACGGGCGGGCCGCTTCTGCTGCTCGGCCGGGGACGCTGCGGTGTGGGCACGCGTTGGCGGCCGGCTGTTCGTGTCCGCGGCGTGCGTCGACTCGGGGGCAGCGGTGAGCGACGACCGCGCGGAGCTGATCGCCGCCGGGCACGCGGCGATCGTCCAACTCCAGTACGCGCATGAGGTGGCGATCGAGACCGTCGTCAACGAAGTGCAGCAACGGACGGGCGAGCGACTTCTCGTACGGCAACCGGGAGTGCTCGACGCCACGTTCGGGGACCTGGCCGCGATGGAGGAGCAGACGAAGCACTACGCGGCGGCCATGACACTAATCCGACAGTGGATGCTGCCCACCGATGCCCGGAGTCTGGGCAGCCTGTTGAAGGTGGTCCCCGCCGAGGTTGCGCACCAGGTCATGGACCACCTGCGGGCGGCGGGTGTGCTGGCCGACGGGGGCGCGCGGCTGTCACCCTGAGGCGGTCCACAGGCCTGGCGCGCGGCCTCCTCGTGGGCTGTGCCCGGGGTGTCGTACGGCGGCGCCCTGGGCTTCGAGTTGCCGGAGTGCTTTGCCGATCTGGCGCGGGTCGCCGCATCCGAACGGGTGCAGCAGGTCCGCGAGTTGCTCGGCGGTTATCGGGAGTGGCTGTTTGGCCAGTGCGGCGGAGACGAGGTCTCGAAGTACGAGGCGGACGGTCACGGGCTCATCGTGCCCTGGCCGTGGCCTCCCAGGGGAGTCCCGCCCGCCCTCATTGGCCTGGGGGGCAGAGGGCGGGCGGGCGTTCGGTGCGACGGTAGCCCAGCCACAGGGCCGGGCTACCGTCCTTCCCGCCGCAGCGTCGGGGGAACTTAGCGGCGGGGGGTCTGCGGGTCGTGTCCCTCGGCGCACAGCGGGCACGCGTACACCACGATGTCGAGGACGACGGCGCCGATCTTGCCGCGGGCGATGCCCGCGCTGACGGCGTTCCTCCACAGCGGCTTGCCACACCAGACGCAGGCGCGGCCGTCGTACTGCGCGCGCGTCAGGTCGGTGGCGCTGGGCAGCGGACGGGCGGTCACCGCGGCTCCTTGGCGAACGGGACCAGGTCGTACGCCACCCGGCAGGAGTGGCAGGCGTACTGGCCGCCGCCGGGGCCGGAGCCTTGTTCTTGTACGGAGATCAGGCGGACGCCACTGCTGTGGCCCTGATGCCACGAGCAGTAGCCGAACCTGCTGGTCTGCCGCTGTCCGGGGTTGCTGCCGCTGTCCGGCTGTCCGGTGCCGGTCATGACGTGCCGCCGCGGTGACCTGGGTGGCGGCGCATCTCGACCTCGTACGCCGTGGCGCGCCGTATGTCCCCGGCCTCCTCGGCGGCGGCCCGCTGCCGGTCGAGGGCATCGCACACGTCGCAACCGGGCGCCGGTGTGGGCGGGCGTGTCGGATCGAGCAGGCTGATCGGCGGTTCCTGCGTCGTCTGGTGGGCGGTCATCCGAATGCCTCCGCGGGAAGTCGGTGCCCACCGCCGGGGCCGAGTGCGGCGGCGAGCAGGGTGGGGTTGTTCAAGGCGCCGGAGCCGTCCGGGCGATGGAGCCACAAACGGCCGCACTGGAACCAGCCGGTGGGCGGACACAGGAGCGGCCAGCCTGCGGGTTGCACGGTCGCCTGCCGGATGCCGGCCAGGTCGTCTGCGGTGTCGGGCGGGATCAGCCACCACGAGCTGTCGACGCCCGGGTCAGCCAGGATCGGACCGAGCCGGGCCGTACCGATCCGCTGCATGGCGCTGATCGTGGCGACGAGCCGTACCTCCGCGGCCAGCCACCGCTTGCCCGTCGTGATGGGAGCGAGAGCCTCCACGCCCCACGCCTGACGTACGAGGTCCGGGTGCGCGGAGCAGTCAGCGAGCCACGCGTCCCCGCCCTCGTACCCGTTGGCAGAGCGCATCGTCGATGGGGCCATGGCCAGGACCGTAGGCGGCCCGATTGCGCGGCTGTGCGGCGATTGCGCGCGATTGCGTGGGACGGTGCGCGGCTTGCTGCGGATTGCTTACGCGAGGTCCAGAGAGGCCCTTGCGCGGCCGATCAGGCGACGTGCTGGCGCCCCGTACTCCGCGGACTCCGCTAGCCACTCCCACGCCCGCTCGTACAGGGCGATGTCCTCCTCGCCCGTCAGCCACAGCTCTTCGCTGATCGTCTCGACGATGACCAGCCTCTGGTCGTAGATCCAGAAGGCGTGCGGGGCCGTACGGCGCAGCTGCGCCCCGAACGGCAGGATGCCGAGTTCGATACGACGCTGGCCAACGAGGTTGTACAGCCGGTCGAGTTGCTCGGCCATCACGTCTTCCGGGCACGAGCGGTGATACAGGGCGGCCTCACACACCAGGAACCGGAACGCCTTCTCGGGGTCGTACAGCGACTCTTGGCGGCGCATCCGCGCCTCGACGGCGGCCTCGGTCGTCGGGGGTATGCCGCGGAACTCGGCGTTGCTGTCGAAGATGATGCGGGCGTACTCCGGGGTCTGGAACAGCCCTGGGATACGCGACACCTCAAGGCCGCGGATCGCGCGCGTGTTCTCGGTCTGCCGGACGGCGATCTCCTGGCGTCCGCGGTGGCCGCCGGCCAACTGTCGCCGCCAGGACCGGTGCCGCTGCTTCATCTCCAGCGCGGCCCGCAGGCCCTGCAACTCAGCCTCGGCGTCTGGCCGACCGATGCCATGCGCCCATGCGGTGAGGTCGGCGGCGGTCGGGGTTTGCTTGCCGTTCTGGAGCCGGGAAACCTTCGAGGGCTGCCAGTCGAGCTTGGCGGCCAGGTCCTTGCCTTCCAGACCAGACTCGACGCGCAGCTCACGCAGGCGCGCGCCGAGGGCTTCTCTGGCGGTCTGGTAGTCGGTGGTCACACGGTGGAACGTACTCGCCTGGCGAACTCCGTTGTAGGCGCGGCGTGGTGCCATGCGGCGTCACGGGCCTGGCAGGCGGCGAGGACTTCGGCGGGGTCCTGGGTGACGTACACGCCGAGGGTGGTGTCTTCGTCGTCGAACGCGAACCGGACCAGGGTCTTCGAGTCGAAGAGCCAGAAGTCGTAGTCCGGCAGCCGCAGACGCTCGGCCTCCGTGCGGGTGAGGTTGCGGATGTCCTCGCCCGCGGCCAGGTTGCCGGGCGCGCTGGCGAGGAGGAACTCCTGCCCTTGGGTGGGCGGTTCGTCGGCGATCCGTACGCGCTCGAACCGCTTCCCGGCGGCGGTCTGCTCGGCGACGTTCTCGCGCCAGGCGTTCGCGGGCTCGGTGGCGATGTCCTCCCCGGCCTGCCAGCGCTGCCACTTGGGGCTGTTGCGGTCGGAGGCGTAGCCGCGGCGGGTCTCCAGCCGCCAGGCGGTGTGCCGGAACTCGCGGAACAGGTGGGAGACCGAGGCGAACGGCTGGAGCTCGGGCGCCTCGGTCCTGGGGGCGTAGCGGGTGAGGAGGCTGCGCGGGACGCGGACGAAGGTCTCAGACGGCTTGACGTCCCGCAGTTGGGCGAGGTGCTCGGGGTCGGTCTCGCGGTCGCCCTGGACGAGGATCTCGTCTGTTCCCTCGATCTCGTACAGGGTGGGGCAGTCACCATCGTCGCTGGTCGTGCCGAGGAACCGTAGCGTCATCTCGCCCTCCATCTACGCTGGCTGGACGTCCAGAATGCGCAGGATAGGCCGGGCGCGCCTGGGGATTGCGGCAGATTGCGCCTGCTCTCCGGCTGCGGTCGATTGCGCGCAAGCAGGGGCGGGAGCCCACCGCATGACGAAGGCCCCGTCCGGAAACGAGCGGGGCCAACTCGTCTGCGGCTACTTCACGTTCCCCGCGAAGATCGCCGTCTCCGACTCAAAGTCCGGCGCCAACTCAATCTGCAAATACTCCTCGCCCTTCGGCAACGCACACGCCACCTTCGCCGTCATCGTCCGCCCCGGCCGCAGATGCGTCGTCGGCATCCCCTCCAGCCCCCGATCCTCGTCGTAGACCTCCTCGCCCGCCGTGGCCTGATCCCCGTACTGACACTGGAAGTACGCGGCCGCGAGGTTCATCGTCGCCTCAGACCCGTTCACGATCTTCACGGTGAACGAGACATACGCGGTGTTCTCCGGAGACCCGTACTCCGTCGACACCCCGCGCGTGTAGCCGGACAACGCGACCTCGACATCGTTCTCGTACGACACGCCGTCGGTCAGCCCCAGGATCTCCGGCTCCGTGTTCTCCGGCGTCGGCTCGGGCTCTTCAGCGGCGGTGATCGTGTCGTCGGTTGGGGCGCTCGTCTCAGACGTCGTCGCGGCATCGGAGCCGTCGTCGTCGCGGGAGTTGGCGACTACCACTCCGGTTGCGACGACTGCGGCGATGACTGCGGCAGCAGCGCCGATGATGATCGCGTTGGTGCGGGACTTCTTCGGCGCCGGCTCGGGCGGCGGGAAGCCGGGCATGGGTGGCGGCGTGGTGTCGGTCATGGTCCCCCCAAGGACATGGTGTGCAGAAGGGCATCATGCGTCCTCATGTGTGCCGTGTGGAGGGGGCGTGTCCGTGTTGTGACCACAGATGAGTGAAGGTCCCGAATCTTGCTGGACGACGCCCGACGGAACGCCCTAACCGCATAGAGTCTGCGGTGTGCTGGCTCTGACCTGCGGCTTTGCTGGGCTGTTGGCACTCGTATGGCACGCCGGGGACTCTCTGGGGAGTGCGTGCGCAGCACTGGTTAGCCTGACCGGTTTCGGGTACTTCGTCCCGTTATCGCCACAGGACGGAGTGCAACATGATCATCAAGCGACTCCACGACATGGGCATCCGCAGCGAACACGCCTACATGGCCGCCATCGGCAGCATCGGCCTCTCCGTCGCCTCCTGGTACACCAGCCTGAAAGCCGAACCCGTCGGCGGGCTCGGCTTCCGACGGGGTAGCAGCCTGGCCCGCGCCGACCGGTGGGGCATCTTCGTCGGAGAATGGGCGCCCACCTTCTTCGGCCTCGGTGTCGCCCTCTCCCACTACGAGCAGCAAGACGGCACGCTTACGGCCAGCGTCCACGAAATGCGGGAGCAGAAGAAGGCGGGCTGACCGGCGGGTCATCTCGAGGGCCGCGGGGGCGCGGCGTACAGCGTCGCCTCTCCCTCCGACGACTACCGGGGAGGGAGGCCGGCCGGGGGGGGGCTGAGACCCCGTTTCAGGCCTCCCGCAGGGTTCCCCTCCCTGCCCTCCCTGCCCTCCCTGACTGGCGTATGTGCAGGCCAGACCAGGGAGGCAGATCAGGGAGCCGCACAGGGAGAACTCCCTCCGATCTACTCGCCTCCCTCGCCCTCGTCGTCGTCCTCCATCGCCGCGAGACGGGCCAGAATCGCGTTCTCCACACGGTCCCGGGCCACGACCATCACCCCGTCGGACTTGTACGGGGCAGCGTCGTACGGCTCCAGCTCGGCCTTCAGATCGCCGAACGTCCACTCGGCATACACGGCGTCGTTGCGCGTCCTCAGCCGGTGCAAAACCTCCTGCGTACGAACTCGCGCGTCCTCCCCGAGCACGGCGCAGATGTCGGCGAGGTAGTCGACGGGGGCCTCGACGTCCAGGGCCTGCACCGTGGTCACACCGTGGCGGCGCTCCTTGGCCCGGTCGGTGAGGGTGACGGCGTCCGTACCGGAGATGAAGTGCGTGCGCACCGTCACCGACACCTGCCCGGGTTCCATCTTCACGCCGCCCGTGACCACGAGCATTCCGCGGTCGATGTCGCGGCGCAGCTTGTGCGGTGCCGCGCCGGCCTTGACCGGTGCCTCGCCCAAAGCCATCTCGGCCTGCGCTTCGGTGCCCAGGACGAGGCTGCCGCGGATGTGGTTGCCCTCCCGGCTGCGCTTCGGCAGGTTCTCGTTGGTCGGGTCCTGGGTGCCCTCCCAGATGGTGACGTTCACGGCCCGGCCCTGGTCGTGGATCTTCTTCACGGCCTGGAAGTACCGCGAGGTGGCCTTACTCCCGCCGTACGGCCGCCCGTCCGGGCTCTTGGCGCCGCACCCGTACGCGACCTGCGCCTCGTCGACGATCAGGACGATCGGCCTGAACCGCGGATCGGTGCGGGCCATGTCCCTGGTCACACCGTCCGTGGCGCCCGACTCTTCCAGGAGAGCGATGCGCTTCTGCATCTCGTCGACACCCCACTCGACCATGTCCGTGGCCTGCGCGACATGCTCGTCTGTCGGCCCCTGGATGAGGACTTGGGCCAGGCCGAGGAAGCCCCGCCAGTCTCCGACGCCCTTGAGGTCGGCGATGTAGAAGTCCACGGTGTCGTCGAACATGAGCCACAAGGCCAGCGCGCGCAGGGCCGCGGTCTTGCCCTGGTTGGACAGGCCCGTCAGGAGGATGTGGCGCTGGAAGACGCTCACGTCGACCAGGTCACCGCGCAGGTTCTGCCCCCAGGGAGCGGACCCGGTGTAGTAGTCGGCGGTCACGTCCTCGCTGAGCATCAGCGGGGAGGCGCCGATGGGCTCGTCGAGGGCGCCGGAGTCGGCGATCCACAGGCGGACGGTGCGGGGCTGCGGGGGGATGGTGATGAACACTTCATGCTCGTGCCGGTTGAGGTTCTCGGCGAGCTTGCGGCGCCGGTTCTGGATCTCCTCGGTGGACACTCCGGTGGGCAGGGTGACGTCCACCTCGACGCCGCAACCTGCGATTTTGATGGGGGACAGCATGGCGGCGCCGACGTCGCCCATGCCGTCGATGGCTTTGCGGAGCGGGGAGATGCCCAGGTCACGGAAGGCGATGACGACGACGGACGGGGTGATGGTGTCGCCGAAAGCGCGAGCACTGGCGGGCAGGGCCCACTGGGGTGCGGTGTGCTGGCGCCGGCCTGCGCCCCACACGGCGGCGACGGCGAGCCACGGGGCGGCCATCAGGAGCGGGTCCCAGATGATGCCCCCGACGTATGCGACCAGGCGCACGATGTCGATGACGGTCTCGATGGGTGTGAGGACGTCGGAGACGTCGTTGTTGGCCCAGGCCAGCAGGATGCCGAGCATGAGGAGTACGCCCGCGCCGGTGGCGGTGGCGTAGCCGATGGCTTTGGGCGCGTAGATCAGGGTGCGGATCAGGTCCATGCGGCGGCGGTGGCGTGCGGCCCGGTAGGTCTGTGCGCGGGCCTCCCACTCCTTGACCTCTTCCATGAGGCCGGCGGCTTCGGCGGCGCGGATCATGCGTTCGTAGCGGGCTCCGGTGCGGGCGTCCCATGCGCGTCGGGTGAGGACGCGGGTACCGCCGACGACGTACGCGCCGTGTCGTACGAGTACGCGGTACGCGTCGTGTTCGCGGGCTTCGGCGACGGTCCGGCGCAGCTCGGCGATACGGAGTCGGCGGCGTGCCGGTGCGGGCTTGTCCTCGGCCACGGGGGCGGCGGGAGCGGGTGGTTCCTCGGTGGTCTCGGAGGGGGCGTGGGGCGTGTCCTTGTGGAGCCGTACGACGTTGCCTGACATCTTGGTGGGTCCTGTCTCCCTACGCGGGTGATGGGGCCCGGGGGCGGCGGCTGCTTGGCGGTAGGACGCCGTCCCCGGGGCGTTGCTACTTGCCGTGCTTGCGGCGGAGCGCCTGGTTCTCGATGCGTGTCACGCGGCGCTGCAGGTCGCTGAGGTCGACGCGACCGGTGCCGTCATCTGCGAGCCCGCGCTTGCCCATGCGGGCGATCAGGACGCCGATGCGAACCTTTTCGCCGGTGGTGAAGTCGCTGAACTTGAGGTCGTCGGACTTGGGCATGGTCACTTCCCCTTCTGGAAGTCGCGCCACATGGAGCGCAGGACGAGGACGACGATCGTGGCGACGCCGCCGAGGATGGCCAGCGCGAGCGACGCGAACGCGATCCCGACGCCGCCGACGCACACAGCGCAGGCGATGCCGATCCACTCGCCCGCGCTGCGGCCGGGCCGGTGCTGGTGGTCGCACGCCGGCGGCTGCACTGTGGACTGCGCCTGAGCCGTCTTGGCCAGCTCGACGGCGGCGAGTGCGACCTGCACGGCGGCTGTGTTCACCGCGGCTTCTCTCGCTGCAGCCTCCGCCTTGTCGAGGGCGTCACTCATGCCGTCCACCCCCGCACGGTGCGGGTGATGCGCGGCCAGAGCAGGACGCCGACGGCGAACGCCAGCACAGCGGGCTGCGAGACGGCAGCGGCCACGACCGCCAGGACGACGGCCAGGAGCGCCGGATAGGCGACGAGGAGACCGAGGACGGCCCCGAAGATGATGCGCATCATGACTGCACCCCCCAGATCTCCCGGGCCGCAGCCAGCACCCGGCGCCCATACCGGTCACCAACACCGAGCGCTTGACCGAGGGCCCGACCGGACATGTCGCGCTGCAC
Organism: Streptomyces flaveus; assembly: GCF_014647675.1. GTDB lineage: Bacteria > Actinomycetota > Actinomycetes > Streptomycetales > Streptomycetaceae > Streptomyces > Streptomyces flaveus. Next base: position 445,177 of record NZ_BMPQ01000005.1, read on the forward strand.
GGCCAAGAGGCCGACGGCGGTACGGATCTGGTCGGGGCGGACCTTGTGGCGGCGGGCGAAGAAGTCGATTGCGGTGAGCTCCGGCTCAGGTTCCGCGGCCGGTTCCGGCACGGCCGGGAGAAGCTCCTTGTACGCCTTGTCGACGAACGCGGGCGGAACCAGGACCGGAACCTGGATACGGGGCGGTTCCGGGGCGCGTTCGACCATGACCGCGGGCGGTTCCGTCGGCGGCCTCGGCGTGAGGGTGGTGGTCCCGTCGCCGAGGGAGTGCACGCGCCACAGGACGAGCGGCGCGATCGCGGCGACGGCGACGACGAGCGGCACGTCCACGGGCAGCAGGCCGGCCGTGACGAGATGGCTGGCAGCGTTGACGCCGATCATCGCGGACACCGCGGCGAGTACATCCTTGCGGGCTCGCATCGCCCGCACGGTGTAGATGTCGAGGGCGCCCGGCACGGCCGCGGCAACCCACTGGTTGAAGCCGACCGCACGGGCCAGCTCGTACTCAGCGGACGCGGTCGCGACGAGGGCAGCGACGAGGGCGGCCCACTTCAGGTAGTCGTGTTTCATGCTTCGCCCACCTCGGGCTCGGAGGCGCGCACGATCCGGTGCGCGCAGAGGACGGTGCCTTCGCGGTCGCGGCGCTCGTTGGCGTCGAGCAGCGCGGCCATCAAGGCGGGGATAGGGGGGAGGCGCCGGGCCGACCGGGCGGCCGCGCGGAGGGCGGCCACCTCGGTCGGACGGCGTACGGGGCGGCGGCTCACTGGCCACCGCCGAGGAGCGCGGCCAGGCGGCGGGCACGGTCGCGCAGCTCGTCCGCCTGCGCGGTGAGCGCGTCGGCCATGGCTTCCAGGCCGGCGAGCCCGGTGGGGTACCAGTCGCCGCCGATGCCGACGTTGACGAACACGCTCTGCACGAACGGGTCGTCGGAGTACGGCCGGATCTCCAGCGCCGTGACGAGGTGGACGACCGGGCCGCGGCGGGTGGGCAGGGTGAGCGGCTCGTCGGGGCCGACGTGGCTGATGTCGGTGCGGTACTGCGGGGCGTCCTCATGACCGACGCACCATGCGGGGCAGCGGACGGTGATGTCGCCGTGGTCGAGGGTGGGCACCGTGACCGTGCGGGGCTCGGCGTTCACTGGCCCTCACCTCGCTCGGTGTCGAGGGCACGCAGCAGGATGCGGAGTGACTCGGTCAGGGCGCCGTGCGCACGGTTGAGGGCGAACACGTCCTCGTGGTCGACGTGCTCGTGCTCGGCGAGCAGCAGCTGCGCGACGCGGACGGCGACGGCGAGATCGGTGGGCTCGGGGGCGGGCCGGGGCAGGGCCCCCAGCGTGGTGCTGGGGGCCTGCTCGGCGGGGGTGCCGGTCACCGCGTGGCTCCGGCCTGCCAGTCGCGGAGCCGCTCGACGACGCGGGGCACCTCGGCGCGGACCTTCTGCGGGTCGGCACCCTGCCTGAGGGCGTCCGTCATGACCGTGAACACCCAGCGGTAGTCGTCGCCCTCGGTGCTGGCGTGCTCGACGACGGCGAACGCCCACAGCCGGTCGGCGACGGCGGCCCGCATGGTCTCGGCGAACTCCAGGTTGCTGCCTGCGAACTTCTCCGGCAGCTTGGGCGTGATCTCGTCCCAGACCTCGGCGACGGAGTCGCACATGTCGTCGAGGAGGGCGGCCGGGTTGTGGCTGGTGATGGCCTGCCCGTAGGCGTACTGGGCGATGTAGAGCGCGGCGGCGAGGGCGGTGGTGCGCTGCTCGTCGGCCTTGATGCGGATCTTGCTGCCCTGGTCGGCCATGCAGGGGACGGCGGACGGGGTGGCGATGGAGTTCGACATCAGGCAGCCACCCCCGCCAGAACCTCGAAGCGGGCGGCGGTGGCGCGGTCCTTGGGCCGGTACGTGGCCAGGCGGGCGGCGAACGTACGGGCGGCGTACAGCTTCACGGCGACGGTCTTACGGACCCGGCCCTTCAGCTTGATGACCGTCTCGCGGGTGTCGTCGGCGACGAGGCCGCGGGAGAAGGCTCCGGCGAACCGCTTCGCGGTGGCGTCGTCGAGGCCGGCCGCGACGAGGCGGGTACGAACCGGCTGCGGGGTGCCGGTCGCTACGGCGCGGACGGCGCGGCGGGTGGCGCGGGTCTCGGCCGTACGACGGCGGAGGGTGGCGCGAAGGGCACGGCGCGTCGCGCGGTGCTCGCGGCGGGTGGCAAACTTCTGCATCAGCGGGCTCCTGGTCTAGTCAGGTAGTTCCGTCAGGCCCTCGGCTGGTGCTGGTAACACCGCCGGGGGCCGCTTGCGTTGTCGTCCGGTTTCCCTTCCAACACCTCCACTCTAGGGAACATCGTGTTCCCTGTCAAAGGGTTGTGGCCTAGCAATTCACCCATGATCTAGGTAACGTCATGTTCCATGATGGCGAATGGAACACTGAGTGTCATGGACAAGCGATCACTGGAGCACGTCGCGCGTCGGTTCAGGGAAGCCGAGACGCGGGCGGACATCCTCCGCAGGGAGCTGGCCGCCGCGATCCGGCAGGCGGATGCCGACGAGATCCCGCAGAAAGACATCTGCGAGGCCACCGGGTACACCCGCCAGCAGGTCCGGCGCATCGTGCTGGCCAGCGATACCGACCAGGGCGACGAGGCCGCGCCCGGAACTGACTGAGGGGCGCACCTTGTCAACATCGAGCGGCCAAAGTTCCGGGCAGACTGCACCGCCCGGAACTCCGGCCACCGGGCCGGACCTGAACGCCGACTACTGGACCATCGCCGACGTTGCCGCGTACTGGTGCGTGGGCGAGCAGACCATCCGGGCGTACCGCTCCCGCGGGCGCGGCGAACTCCCGCCGGCCGACAAGACCTGGGGGCGGTCGCCCGTGTGGAGGCCAGCCACGATCATCGGCTTCCAGCGGCTCGGCCAGGGGACTCGGACCGACCTCCACTGAGGCATACGGGAGCCGCCTCCGTGATGGCACTGCGATGGCACCAAGAGGCCCGTACGCGTTCCGACAGGGGTCAACTGCGTCCGACGGCATTCCTGGCGTGGCCTGCGCGAAAGCGTCTCGGGAAGTCGTGCCCCTTCGTACTCATACGAGGGGCAACACACTGCTAATGCGGTTTGGGACTTCAATCCCATCGAGGGTTCAAATCCCTCCGCCTCCGCCTCATGATCCTGAAGCCCTGGTCACGACTGGCCGGGGCTTCGGGCGTTCATCGACCGTTCCATGGTCGTTTCCGCAGGTCATGCAGGGTCCACTAAACGGATTTCGCCAGGCGGCACCAGTCATGTAATGTTGTTCCCGCGAAGCCGACGGGGCTCAAAAGCCCACGAGGAAGAGCCAACACAACAGAACACACAGGCACTCGTAGCTTAACGGATAGAGCATCTGACTACGGATCAGAAGGTTGCAGGTTCGAATCCTGCCGAGTGCACACAGGTCAAAGGCCCCACTGGCTCGCCCGGTGGGGCCTTTGACATCAGCTGGTGACATCAACGCACTCGGAAACGGTGCTCAGTCCTCGGTGCCCGACTCCGTCTCCTCTCCCGAATCTTCGTCGGGGTCGTCGAGCCTGAGAGCGTCGTCCATCCGATCGGCAGCGGCTCGCAACGTCGTGCCCATCACGTGCGCGTAGGTGTCCAGCGTCATCGTGATCGTGCTGTGCCCGAGCGTTTCCATGATCGTGCGAGCGTCGACTCCCTGAGCGAGCAGGAGCGAGGCGCAGGTGTGTCGGAGGTCGTGCACTCGCACGCGGCGTACGTTCGCGTTCCTGCACAGGATGGTGAGCATCCGGTTCAGGCTGCGGGGATCGGTGACGCGGCCCGTCGCCGTGGTGAAGATCAGTCCCTCAGGCTGCTTCGGCGCAGGCTGCCATTTCCCACCCGCGATCTTTCGCTCTCGCTCTTGCTGATCGCGGTGCTGGGTGAGGGCCCGTACACAGTGCTTGGGCAGCGACACCGTACGGATGGACCGCATGGTCTTGGGAGTGCCGAAGATCAGCTCACGCCGAATGCGCTGCACGTTCCGACGGACGCGGAGCTGACCGTTCGCGAGATCGATGTCCGACCAGGTGAGCCCGAGAACCTCGCCACGGCGCAGGCCGGTCGACACCAGGAGCAGCCACAGGGCGTATAGGCGGTGGGAACGGGCGGTCTTGAGAAGCATGCGGACTTCTCCGGCGTCCAAGGGACGCACCTCCTTGGAGTCGACGGTGGGGGTTTCCACGATCCGCGCGACGTTCCGAGCGATCAGTTCCTCTCGCATCGCCTGCTGTAGCGCGGACCGTAGGACGGCGTGGATGTACTGGACGGTTCGGGCCGACGGACGGCGCCTGCAGCAACGGCCCACGGCGCAGCACGAACGCTTCTCCTCCGGCCGCTCTTTGTCGGCGCCACGGAGACAGCACAGGCAGGAAGCCTTGAACTCCGCCAGGAAACGGCGCACGTCGGCCGGAGACAGGCGGTTCAACTTCTTCTTGCCGAGTGCCGGCCGGATGTACAGGCGGGTTAGTCCCTCATAGCTGTTCAGCGTGGAGGGCTTGAGTCGTTCTGGCGCGATGGTGGCGAGCCAGTAGGTGAGGTAGTCCCCGAACGCCATCGTGGACGACGCGGCGGGGATGCCCTGACGGGTCTTCTCCTGCAACTCCGTGAGCTTGTCTGCCACTTCCTCACGGGTCTTGCCGTAGACGAACTTCCGCGTACGAGTCCCGTCGGGGCGATAGACGTAGGCGGCGGCGTGGAAGCGGCCATCCTTGCGCTTGGTGATCGTTCCTTCGCCGTTGGCTCGGCGCTTGGCCATCAGTCGGTCTCCTCGACTCGGGATCGCATGTACTCGCGGACGGCGTCGACCGGAACGCGGCGGGCGCGTCCGGAGGTGAAGCTTTCGAGCTGCTTGGAGCGGATGAGGTCGTAGACCTTGCTCCGGCTGAGGCGCAGAGCGGTCATGACCTCCGGGACCTTCAGCGCTTCGGGGGTGGAAGGCAGAGCGGTGCTCATCGGGGCGGGCCTCCTTGGCGGGCAGCGGGTCTCTCTGGAGTCCGCTACATGCGCTTCGCCGCTACATCGCAGGTCAGCGGCGGGTTTTGTGTAGCGGTGGGGTGGGATGTAGCGGCTACGGGGCGCCATGGGTCCGGCACGTACGGGGCGTGCCGGACCCGTGGCGCGGGTGTGTGTAGCCGCTACATCGGGTGGGTTCCGCTACGCGGCCGTGCCCTCTGAGCTGGGCGGTAGCGGCTGGAGCGCATGTAGCGGACTTTCCGGCGCGCTGTCCGGAGGGGGCGGGCAGTAGCGCTGCCAGGCGTCGTAGAGGTCGACGCTGTAGTAGCCCTTGAGGATGCCGCCGGTGGTGCGCATGTTCCGCGACGCGATGGGGTCGCCGTCGGCGGTGACGTACTGCCCGAGCATCCGGGACAGGCGCCGGTTGTCGAGCGGCTTGCCGTTGAGGTCCGCCCATGGGGCGTCGTCGAGGGAGTTGAGCCGATCGAGGATGGCGACGGTGGGCAGGCGGTCGACGCCCACCAGGACGTGGTCACGCAGGTCGGTCAGCAGGCGCACGCCCAAGCTGCCCTTGTCGTTGGCCTGAGCCGCCTTGACCAGGGTCACGCAGGCTTCACGGGCCCGCCGGGGCCACTCGCCCCCGGCAGCGTCCGCGATGGCGAGCAGGGGTTCCCACACGTCGGCCGGTCGGTCGGTGACGCCGTCGGGCATCTCCGGCCACGCGCCCATCACCCATCCGCGCGCCTGCTCGGCCCATGCGGCCAGGCGGTCGCGCAGCGCGGTGCCCTCCTGCTCGTGCAGGCGTGCGCGGAAGGGTTCGATCGTCTCGTTCCGGGCTCGGCGGCGCATGCGGATGATGACCGAGCGGGTCAGGATCGTGTCCGGCAGGGAGCCGAGTCCGGCGACCGCGACGGCGGTGTAGGACGGGAACGGGGTCACGGTCTGGCTGTCGCCCACGCACCGGTAGGTGACCCCGGTACGGCGGTGGCCCGCGTTCAGGAATCCGCGCAGTTCCTCGTTGTCTCCGGCCTTGGGGCCAAAGACGGTGTCGATCTCGTCGAAGAGGATCGTGGGCCGTCCGTCCGGGCCGGACACCGCACGGAACAGCGCCGGCGCGGACGCGTTCACCGCGACCATGGGGCGCGGTACGAGGGTTTCCACGATCTCCAGCGCGCGCGACTTGCCCGATCCCGGCTCCGGGGAGAGGAAGGCCAGGCGCGGGGTGGAGTCGAAGCAGTCGAGCAGGTGGGCGTGCGCGTCCCACAGTGCGACGGCGACGTAGGCGGCTTCCGTGGGGAAGATGTTGAACCGGCGGTGGAAGGCTTCCACCTCGTCGAGCAGGGCCGCGCCGTTGATGGACGGCGCGGACGTCGGGGCGGTCATGCGGCGGTCCTCCCTTCCTGGGGGGTGCGGAGCGGGCATTCGTCGCGGTGGGCGGTGTGTTCGTCGATCAGGGCCAGCACGTGGCCGTGGCCGACGGCGCTGCGGTCACGGCCACACAGGCACTTCGAGGTGGCCGTGGGCACGGCGCCGCGTGGCGCGCTGATGTGCAGCCACGCCACGGGGTAGCGGCCGTCGCCGGTCTGCGGGTCAGGGCGAAGAGCTGAAGGGACGCCTTCGGCGACGTCCTTTCGGTCGCCAACGTCCGCCGTCAGTGCAGGTTGTTGGGCGGCTTTCGGGTGCGTCGTGCTGCGGGGGATGCTCTTCAGAGGGTGGCGGGGCGGGGTGTTCATGCCGCATCCCGCCGGCGCTGGTTGTGGGCGATGGACCAGTTCAGTGCGCTGCGCAGGGTGGCGCGGCACTGGGACGACGGCAGTCCGGCGGCCTCTCCTGCCTCCTGAAGAGCCTGCTCGACCCGATCGCGGGGGAGGTCGCCCCACGCGATGAACCGGCCGAGGGCTCGCGCTGCCACGAACAACTTCCGTTCGCGCTCCCCGAGTTGGGACCCGGCGACGTTGCGCGTCTCGTTGTCGAGCGCTGTGTCCGCGTATCGGCGGGATTGTGCCGTTACGGGCACTGAGGGGGTCCGTGCGGGCTTGGGGGCCGGTTTCAGGATGTTCAGCAGCCACGCGGGCAGAGAGGCCGCCACAGGGCCGCCTACGGCTTCGTAGGGTCCGGCGGGGGTGGTGCTGCCCGCTGCGACGACGTAGCCGCCCCATGCGCGGGTGTCGACCAACGGGGCGATGGTGCCTGCCGTGTTGGCCAGCCGCACCCCCGACTGCACGGTGAAGTACAGGTGTTGGCCGCTGCTCGCGGTCCGGGTCCGGTAGGTGTCGGGGACGGCGTGCCCGGTGCGCTCGCAGAGCGCCTTGAAGGTCGCCGCGCCGTCAGGCGCGTCCGAACTGCCCTTGTCGTCTGTGCTCTTGGGCTTATCGAGATCGACAACCAGCAGCCCGGACGGGCCGGTCGCGATGCCGACGTTGAACGGGGCCCGTGACCAGGTCGCGCGGATGCACTCGGGGTCGGTGGTGGCCCGTTGCTCCCACTTCTGGTGTCCGGCCGTGCACGGGCCGGTGCCGGTGCAGGTGGCTTCGCCGTGCAGGGCGGGGCGCTTGGTGCCGGGACGGAGGGGGAAGACGTGCCAGCCGCGTGCGGCGGCGTTCAGGGCGGCGGCGAGTAGGGCCTCTCGCCTGTTGTCGGTGGGTTGGGTCATGCTGGAGGCCTCCAACAGGTCTGTTGCGGACTGGTTGGCAAGGGCGGCCCCGGGTCTTTGGCGAGATGTGGGGGCCGCCCTTGGCGTAGCTAGCGGGGGTGGTGGGCGGCGCGGCGGATGAGGCTCGCGATGGTGGCGACGGTCGGGTAGTCCCACCCGGCGAGCCAGTCCACGATCAGCCGGTCGTACGCGCCCAACTCGACTCCGGCGGCCTTGAGTTCGGCGTGCAGGCTGGCGCGCTGCATCTTGGTGCCGATGAACCCGCGCGGCGCGATGTCGAGCGGTGCGTCCGAGATGGGGTCGGGCTGCGGTTCGTCGAACACGGTGCTCTCCTCGGTCATTCGGTGCCGGTGTAGTGGGCGAGGTAGCCGGGGCAGATGGACTCAGGGCAGTCGCAGCCGCCGCACTCGTTGCAGATGTCGCCGGAGCACTCGTCGCACATTTCGTGGCCGGGGCAGCCGTAGTCGGCGCATTCGTCGCAGTACTGCTCGTCCTCGTCGAACACGGTGCTCCCTTCTCAGCCGTGGAAGTGGTTGCGCTTGAAGGTCGCTTTGCGGATGTTGACCGTGGTCCCGCTCTTGTGGCCGCTCGCGCTGAAGACCTGCACGGCGATCCAGCCGCCGAAGATGACGGCGGCCAAGATGATGAGCTGGGTGATCAGCGCGGTCAGGGCGGTGATGAATGCGGTCAGCAGGAACAGCCCGCCGCACACCGCGCCGAACCCGATCCCTCCGAGGGCGATGTTCACCGCCGTACGGGAGACGGCGGGCTTGGCGGCGGGCGGTTCGGGCTTGGCGGGCTCGATGGCGTAGCCGGTGACAACGCGGCCGTCGGGCAGGACGACGCTCGCCACGGACGGGACGCTGCCCGGCTGCACGGGCACGAGCGGTGCTGCCTGCACGGGCGTGATCGGGGTGGGGTGGTGGACTTCGACGGCTCGCGTCGCGGGGGTGAGGTGGGTGGGCTCGTTCACTGGGTACCTCCGGCGAGGTAGGCACGGCCGGCGGCGGTCACCTTCACCGGGTCGGTGCGTCCGTCACCGATGTCGATGAAGTCGCGGGCCGTCAGCGGGTGAAAGGTGCGGTCGTTGACGGTGTAAGAGGTGCCGTCCATCTGCCAGCGGCCACGAGGGGCGGAGATAAACAGGACCCCGTCGCCGGTGTCGTTCTCGGCGATGGTTCGAAGCAGGTTGAGCACGGCGCGGGAGAACATGCGGAATCCCTTCGAAGGACGGGTCAGGGAGGCAGGGACACCCCCTGGCGGGAGGCCGATGGAGGGGGTTTCAGGGGTGCTACCTGCGGGCCTCCCTGCCTCCCTGATGGATCATTGATGCTGGTCAGGGCCAGCGATGCGGGTCAGGGAGGCGTTCAGGGAGTTCTCCCTGCCTCCCTGACCCGACGGGGCGCGGCTCCCTGTCACTCGGCGGCGGAAGCGGAATCCGTTTCCGGCCGGTTGGCGAGAGCGCGCGCGATGCGGTCGCGGCCGACGACCATGACGCCGTCGGACTTGTAGGGCTCGGCGCCGGTGCCGTCCAGGACGCGCTTGAGGTCGATGAACGACCACTTGCCGTAGGCGTCCTCGTTGAGCATCGCGAGCCGCTTGAGCACGTCCTGCGTCCGCAGCCGGGAGGCGTCCCCGATGGCGGCGGCGATGTCGGCGAGCGGGTCACGGTCGGCCCCGCGGTCGATGACGTGCAGGGTGGTGACCCCGTCGCGCATCGCCTTGGCGCGGGTGGCGATCACCTTCGCGTCATCGGTGCTGATGTAGTGCGTGCGTACCGTGATGGACGACTGCCCCTTGGGAATCTCGATGCCGTCGGAGGCGATGACGAGGGTTCCCTTGTCCAGTCCGGGACGCAGCAGGTTCGGGGCGGCGCCGCCGTCGACGGCCTTGTCCCCCAGCGCCATGCGGGCCTGAGACTCCGTACCGAGGGCGAGGGAGGCCCGCGTGTGCGCACCCTCCCGGACCAGCTTGGGAAGGTTCTGGTCGGTGGGGTCCTGGGTGCCCTGCCACAGCAGCACGTTCACCGCACGGCCCTGGTTGTGGATCTTCCGGGCGGCCATGAAGTACCGGGAGTTGGAGCTGGACCCGCCATAGGGCCGCTTGTCCTCGTCCTTGACCGGGCACATGAACGCGACCTGCGCCTCGTCCACGATGACGATCAGCGGCGGAAACATCGTGCCGGGCGGCGCCTGGAGACGGCGGTTCATCTCCTCGACCGCGTCCTCGGCCATCTCGGTCACCTGGATGACGTGGTCGTCGGTGGGGCCCTGGATCAGCCGGGTGGCGAGCCCATCGAACATGTTCCAGTCGCCAGCGCCCTTGAGGTCACCCATCCAGAACTCGACCGACCGATCCAAAGCGAGCCACAGGGCCAGCGCCCGCAGCGCGGCGGTCTTGCCCTGGTTCGACAACCCGGTGATGAGCAGATGGCGCTGATACACGCTCAAACCGGCGGCGTCGCCGCGCAGGTCCTGACCCCACGGCGCCTTGCCCTTGGCGTAGTCGGCGGTCAGCGTCTCATCTGTGACCAGCGGAGACGGCCCGATCGGCTCATCCAGGGCGCCGGAATCGGCGATCCACAGCCGCACCGTGCGGGCCGCCTCGGGGATCGTGATGAACACCTCGTGCTCGTGCCGGGTCAGGTTCTCCGCGAGCTTGCGGCGCCGGTTCTGTACCTCGTTCGTCGACACCCCGGACGGCAGCGTGACGTCCAGCTCGACACCACACCCGGCAATCTTGATCGGGGACAGCATCGAGGCGCCCGCGTCGCCCATCTCCTTGATGGCGTTGCGCATCGCCGGGATGCCCAGATCGCGCAGGGCCTTGACGACGATCGAGGGGGTGATGGGCTCACCCTCGCCGGAGCGGACGCTCGCGGGCAGTGCCCACTGGGGGGCGGCCTGCTGCTTGCTGCCGACCGCCCACAGGGCGAGCAGGGCCAGGAACGGGCCGATCGTGATGGCCGGACCCCACACCACCTGCACGATCCGGATCAGCGCGGCGATGAAGTCGACGGTCGCCTTCAACGGCGTGATGACATCCCCGACTTCCTTGCTGTTGAGGGCCATCACGATGCCGAGCGCGACCAGCACCCCGATGCCCATCCCGGTGCCCACGGCCACGCCCTTGGCGGCATCGGCCGGGGAGTGCAGCAGGTCCATGCGGCGGCGGTGGCGCGCCTCACGGAAGCGCTGAAGACGCTCCTCCCACTCCTCGGCGACCTCGAAGTTCCCGGCGGCCTCAGCGGCGCGGAGCATGCGCTCATAGCGGGCGCCGGTGCGGCCGTCCCAGGTGCGGCGGGCCACGATCCGGCCCCCGTTGAGCGTGTAGAGGCCGTGGCGGGCCACCGCGCGCACGGTGGTCTTGGTGTTCTCGTGGGTGGCGATGCGTTTCACGGCGCGGCCGGAGCGCACCCACAACGGCACCCTCGGCCTCGGCACGCTCGGCGCGGCGGGCGGGTCGGACACCACGGTCAGGGTGGTGACGGGCACGTCCGGAGCAGGCGGTTCGGGGCCCTTGTGGAGTCGTACGACGTTGTCAGACATGCTGGGAGTTCTCCTGACTGCCCCGAGCAGGGGCGGGAGTTGAAGGGGAAGGTGCCGGGGGTGGCCGGGTCCGTGGCAGGGACGACCACCCCCGGCGGGCGAGCAGTACGCGGGGCGGGTCAGGCGGCGGCGCCGGGAACGAGCTGGTTGGCCAGGTACTCCTTGCCGTAGGCCTCGCGCTCTTCCAGCTCCAGCAGGCGCTGGTGTTCGCGGGCCTGACGGCGTGACTGACGCTCGATGCGGAAGCCGTCGCGGGTGTCGCGCACGATCCGGTCGACCACGTCCTTGCGGCTGAACTGCATGCAGTGCACGAGTTCGTGCACGAGGGTCACGGCGAACTCGGCTTCGCCGGGGTGCTGGTCGACGTTGACCAGAATCAGCGCGGTGCCGTCCGTGCGGGGAATGGCTCGGCCGGCCGCTTCGCGGGCCAACTTGAGTGCGGCCCGTTCGGCGCGGGCGCGGGTGCGCTTGTCGAGGACGCCGGCCAGTTCGGCATCGGCGGCGGCCCCGAGTTCGGCCATGCCGCGCGGGTTGGTCAAGACGACCTGCACGTCCGGCATGCTGCCGGGCACCGACCGGTTCACGAGCCTGACGGCCTGCTCGGTCAGCCGCTTCGCGGTGCGCAGGGTGGAGCCGTAACCGGGCAGCTTGTGCGTGCTCACGGATGTCTTCACAGATGTCTCCGTCTCGGGAATGTCGCAGGTCAGGAGGCGGCCTGGTCGGGGTAGGCGCACAGCACGCACATGCCGAGCGAGGTCGGAATGCATTTGCTGTAGACCACCTGGCACTGGGGGCAGGTGCGGCGGGTGAGCATCGCCAGCGCGAGCGCGCCCCACTTGCGCGACGTCATCGGCCGCACCGGCTTGGCCAGGTCGATGCGGTAGAGGTAGCCGACCAGCGGCGGGCGCCGGTAGCGCGGCAGCATGATCTGTGCTGCCACTGGCTGTCCCCCCGGACGCAGCCCGATCTTGCGCAGGTCACGGCGGGTGGCGTAGCCGTCCGGGGCGTACTTCCACGGGTAGGTGGGAATGCCGTAGCGGGTGCCGGTGGGGTCGAAGTACTTGGCGTACGCCCTGCCCATCACGCGGCCTCAGCGCGCTCAGCCTTCAGCGTGTCGCGCAGCATGCGCGCGTTGGCCGGCGAGGTGTGTACCTCACGGCGGATGCCCTCGGCGGTCACCTTCGCGTCCGGCCAATCGGCCGTCACGCGCCGCGCCTCATCGAGCAGTTGAGCCGCCGTACGCTTCGGCCGGGGCGAGCGCGCCGCATCCGGAACCCGACCGGTCGCCCGACGCGATCGGGGCGCCTCAGCGGGCACCGTACGTCGCTCGATCGCCTTGACCGGAGTCGGGGCGATAGCCGGTACCGGCTTGAGCGGCAGGGCCGACTTCCCGAAGTCGACCGCCACCGGATCGGGCACCCGCAGCACCGTTGCCACGGCGGGCGCCGGGGCCGATACCGGGAGGTCAGCCGTAGACCGATTGCTTATGCTCTCGGTGGATTCATTCGGATTCGTGACCGGGGCGGGAATCGGGTCGGTGCCGCCGAACATCGACAGGAGCGCGGCGTTCGCACCGGCGGTGACGCGGTCGCGCTGGACTTCCAGCAGCCTCGATCCGAGCGCCGTGTCCCCGACGCCGACCTTGCGGGCCAGACGCCACGACTTGCGCTCCGACCATTTCTTGATCCGGTCACTGGGGTGGTGGGCGGCACGGGCCTGGTGGTAGGCGAGGGCCTGCACGATGTCGGCGGTGCGCCGCTCGTTCTCCGCGTCGCGGCCGTCGGTGTGGACCACGATGCGGCGGGCGAGGAACGCCATGCCCTCCGCCGACACGGACATGCCCATCGGGGTCAGTGCGTAGATGACGGTGCGGCCCAGGTCCGGCGCGGCCATGGCGCCCATGACCGACGCGGCGGCCGGCAGCGCCCACAGCCCGACCCGTACGACGCGCGGGGAGGACTGGCCCAGCATGGTCAACCCCAGCAACACCAGGGCGAGCACAGCCGTGGCACCCTCACCGGCGGCAAGGGCCCCGAGCGCGGTGCCCTTGCCGTAGGCGTGCCCGATGTTGCTGTACGTGCCGATACCGCCAATCACGCCCGTGGCGAGCATCGGCACGAACGCGGCCGTCAGCACACCGACCTGGACCTTCGTCAGAGGCTTGCGGGTTTTGCTCATGCCGCACCCCCCGTCACCGTCGCGCCCCGGTTGGCCAGCTCGCGGCGGGCGGCCAGCACCCGGCGGCGGGCGCGGCGGATACGCCGGGCGTCCAGCTCGGTCGGTGTGCGGTCGATGGTGATGATCTGCGCGTCCAACAGCTCGACTTCCGCCGTGATCAGCGGCATCTCGTAGTCGATGGCATCCAGCTCCGCATCCGTCGGCTCCATGAAGTCGGCGAACGCGGTAACAGCGTCCTGAACAGTGACGATGTGGTTCATTGGGTCGTGTGTCCTTTCACAGGGGAACGGCCCGAACAGCGCCCCCGGAGTAGCCGCTCCGGGGGCGCGCGCCGTTGTGGAGTCAGGGGATTCCGGCTCCCCTCGACCCCGCCCGTACGACCGCTAGGCCGGACGGGCGGGGGAGGCAACCGGCCGCAGCGCCACACGGACGTTGCGGAACGGAAGAGACATGCGCGGTTCAGAGCCGCGCGGCCGTCTTTTCGACTCGGGGAGACGGGGCCCACCTATGCAGTTCTCAAGCAACGACCAGCGCGGGGCCCCTGCGGAAGCGAGCTATCCCGAACCGGCACAGCCTTGAAGCAGCCCAAAGAAGGCCCTTCCGGCCCGCTGTCCTAGGACTGCGAGCGGCCTGAGACGACTATGCATCGCAGTCCTAGGACTGTCAACAGTCCTAGGACTGTGCTTCACTGGGACGCGTTGAGAGGAGTTCTGCGTGGCACCCAAGTGGCGCGACCTGGCGGACAGGCTCGCGGAGCAGATCAGGAACGGTGAGTACGGTCCGGGCGCCCAATTGCCCCAGATCAGAGACCTCGTGGAAGCCGGGGAAGGCTCGAAAGCCACTGTCCACCAGGCCTACAAAGCGCTGGAAGCCCAAGGGCTCGTGACCTCATCGCGTGGGCACGGCACGGTCGTACGTCCGAGCGCTCCCCTCAAGCGGCTCGGGATTGCCCGCTACGACAAGGCGAAGTGGCGCGATGGCGACGAAGTCGCGTTCATCGCGGACCGCGTCGCATCGGGGCGCGCCTACAAGCGAAACGAGCAGACGCAGACCGTGAGCCGCGTTCAGGCGGACAGCCTCGTTGCCGAGGGGCTGGGCGTTCCAGTCGGCTCCGAGGTGTACGCACGTGCCCGCCTCGTGAAGGAGGGGACACAGCCGACTCACACCCTGACCAGCTACTACAGGCCAGAGCATGTCGAGGGCACGCGCATCGTTGACCCCTCACCGGGACCCGCCGGCCGTGGTGGCGGATTCCGGGTCCTGTACGACGCCGGATACGAGATCGACCACATGAGAGAGGCGCTGTTCGCCCGTGTCCCGACAGCGCAAGAGGTGCAGCTCCTACAGCTCCCCGCCGGTGAGCCCGTAGTCGAGCTGCATCGGACCACGTACACCGCAGATGGCACGGTGGTGGAGTTCGCGGTGGGTATCCACTCAGCTTCTCGCTTCGCGTGGGAGTACGACTTCAAGGTTCCCGACTCGGCACAAGACACGAAGGGGCAGGCATGATCTCGGCACAGGTATGGGCGGATGCCCGACTTCTGTGGGACTACCACCGCATGCACCACGACCCACGACCTTGCTCGGTGGCCATCGGTCTGGGTAGCCACGACCTGGGTGTGGCCGACATGGCGGCGGAGCTGTACCACCAGGGCATGGCGCCGGTCATCGTGTTCACCGGGGCCACCAGCCCTACGACCCGAGCGCGCATGCCACGTGGGGAGGCTGTCCACTACCGAGAGCGCGCGTTGCAGCTCGGGGTACCCGGTTCCGCTGTACTCCTGGAACCGCGCGCGACGAACACCGGCGAGAACATCGAGTTCAGCAAAGCCGTGCTGGCAGAAGCTGGCATCCCGGTGGCGTCTGTCCTGCTCGTGAGCAAGCCGTACGAAGAGCGGCGCTCGTACGCCATGATGCGGAAGCTCTGGACCGACGTCGACGTCGTGTGCGCGTCCACGCCGATGGGTTTGGAGGAGTACGCCGACTTCATCGGGGATGCCCGCATGGTGATCGACATGATCGTGGGCGCCCTGCAACGAGTCCTCGTCTTTCCAGGCTGGGGACTGGCTATCGAGCAGGTTGTGCCGAATGCCGTCGTGGCCGCCTACGAGCGGCTGTGCGTCGAGGGCTTCACCAGCCGACTCATCCCCGAGGCAACCAGTGCTTGAGATTATTTAGCGCCGGACGGCAAGGGTAACGACAGGCTCATTCCTGCGATCTCCTCCAATTCTCCGAGCATCGGGAGGTCGCCACCATCCAGTAGTCCGCCCGGATCACGCTGGGCGGGCTACTGCGTTTTATGGAGCGCGTCACGGGTTTACAAGTGGATCTCGTCGCCGACCCCAATCGGGAGAACCGGAAGGATAGCAGTACCATAATTCGTGCGCCGACAATGTGCATCCCATGGGAACATAAGGCATGAGTACTTCTCAGCCGCCCGCGCAGCGACCCCAGCATCCCCTTCTGCAACATGACTATCAGGGCCTTTGCTGGTGGTGCGGCAATACGGCCGACTCTCGCGAGCATCGCTATAAGAAGGCCGACGTGGTGCGCGCGTTCGGATCCGGCCCTTGGCCGAGCCCTGTGGTGCGTGTCCAGTCCGGCAGCGACCGCGAAGATCGGATCCAGGGACCCAACTCGGCAAAGTTGAAGTTCGCCAAGGTGCTGTGCGCCGACTGCAACAACGCCAAGAGTCAACCCTTCGACCTTGCCTACGACGCTTTCGCTGAGTACATCCATCAAAACAGCGAGGTCATTGTAGAAGCGGGTGTCATTCAGTTCTCTCGGATCTATGGGAAGGGCTGGAGGGAAGAGCGCAGAGTGCTGACGAAGTATCTCGTTAAGAATATCTGCTGCCGGTTGGCCGAAGACGGAGTTCAGATCCCTCAGCCAGTGATCCACTTCATGGATGGATCGGTGCGAGATCTCCCAAATCTGACCCTTGAAATGAATATCAACATGGCCAAGTACGAGATGGGAGTGCACTTCAGGGATGCCCATGGCATCGAAGACGGGAGTCTGTGGATGGGAGATCACGGGATCATCTACGACTCGCGGACTAATCCACTGGGCACCTTCAGTCACCTGGGATTCGACTGGTTCAACGTGGACTACCAAGTGCTGTTCGGTCGCAGGAAGGGACGGGCGAACTTCTTCAGCGGAGACACTGTGAAGCTTGAGCGCTTCTGGCCAGAAGGTCTCTCGACTGGTGACGCTCTCCGCGCCTGCCGAGACTGCAACCCCTCCTGAGGGCACACTCAACGTCGCGTGTGCTGCTCGCGGGTTCAACGTCCGGCCGGCCAGCAGGTCATGCCTCCACGGACAAGGCCGCAGCTCCAGGGCGTGTTGCTGCATGGAATGTGGAGATGAGATCTCGTCGGTAAAGTCATGATGATGACTAACTCGGGGGGTCTGTCCTGCCATTCTCCATTTTCTTATCAGCCATCGCGCGAATTTTTCGGATCTGAGCGTCGACTTCTACGGTTCGCTGCTTAATGTCTCGCAGCATGGATTCCACTGTTGCTACTTGGTTCTCTGCGTCTGCAAGCTCTCGTCCTCCCCTCTTGGCCTCTAGTGAAGATTTCAACTCAAGTCGCGCTTCACGGAGAGCTTGTATGCCTTCGTCATGTTCCGTGCCAAGAATCTTTCTAAGATTCTCAAGATCCGTCAAGTGCAACCACAATTGCTTGTATGAAATGGAAGAAGTCTCAAACAGGGAGTTGCGATGCCATCGCGTTAGATGTGGATTCCTTCGCTGTATCCTGAGTAGGTCCTCCCAATCTGCACGGCTTATTTTCAATTTTATGCGCCCGTGACTAATTGGATCAGCGGTATTTTGTTCTATGCGCTCAGCCAAGCTTAGTGCGGCTGCGGCCCGTTCCCGGGCCTTCTCTTGACTCCAGGGGCTGAGAGAATCCTGATTAGCGGTGGATTCCCAACGATTTGCCTCCTCTAGCAGTACGTCACTAATTCTTTGATAGTCTTCCTCGCTCAGCGAGATTTCGAGCTCTGCCGCTTTGGCGCTCGTCTCCTCCTGAAGATTCTGGGCCTGCTCTAGGGTGGATGCGCTAACTGAGGCACCCAACTCCTCTTTAGCAAGTTTCAAGAACGAGCCTAGTTGTACGATCATGAAATCCGCATCGCAGCGCTGCCTAAACTCGATAATCAATTCTCGGCGGGCGCCAATGACAATGCCACTCTCTTTTTCGACCCAATCCTCCTTAGTGTCGTTGGTGACGAGTAGTAGAGGCATCTTGCGAACTTCAGCTTCACGCAGTATCTGCTCCCAGATGAAAAAATCCCCGTGAGAGTTTTCGCTTTTATTGGCGTCTTTGTATCCCGGAGGTGTCTTTTCTTGGTATCTGCGCTCAGCTTCCGCCTTAAGGGTCTCTGCTTCTTCCGGCTTGAACGGTTGTCCGACTTTAGCGTCTAGGATTCGAGCGAGAGCGGAAAGGATTGGATCGTCGGATATCACTCCTGTCAGGGTTAGGTCGAACGCATTCGCGTGACGCTCTACTTCAGTCCGGGCTTTTTTGAAACCCGCTTCAATTGGGGCAATAAGATTTCTCTTATCACTTTCGGTGAGTGAGCATCGCTTTACCAGTATGTGAAGTTCCTGGATTGCCTTTCTCTCTAGTTCATCCAAGGTATTCGGAATGGTGTCATATAGTTTTAGGTGATCTTTCACGGCGTCCATGCGTCGCGAGTAGTATTCGGACGCCACCTGGTGCGGTATCCAAATTCGATCGCGAAGTTGTTCGATCACATCGAGCAGCTCGTTACGGGCGCTAGGTGTGAAGCGATAAAGCTCTAAGAGGACATTGGTGTCCAAGGTGATCAGGTGTGATTTCGTCGCAATCTTGTAATCGCCAGCCGGGCGCCGCCAAAGGCCTTCGAAATCGCTCAGGAAAGACGAAACCATTTTTTGTCCTAAAGTTAGATAAGTGACCCCACGAGCGTACCGGTGAGTGACTTGTGTGTCTGCCGCTCCGCTCGACAGGCCCTTGAGGGGTGGCTGTTCGCCTGACATCAGTAGGTGACATCAACAGTGGCGTACGACCACGCACGGCGGCGCACTGATTACTGGCCGAGCTATACAGTCGACCCGCGCAGTGCCGAGCGGCTAGACCGCACGCGGGGTGGCGCACCCGCCTACGGATCAGAAGGTTGCAGGTTCGAATCCTGCCGAGTGCACACAGGCGAGAGGCCCCCGGAGATGATCCGGGGGCCTCTCTCGTTGGGGCGTACAGCAGCGAAGTACAGCAACGGGTTGAGGTCCGAGCGCCGACCCAGCTCGCGGCTAGGGTGTCCGCGAATGTCGCACGCCGACCGGGGGGTCGAGAGATCAGTGCGACACCGGGAGGGGTGTTCATGAAGATCAACGTTGGAAGAGCAGCACTTGCGGCGGTAGTGCTGGCCGTATTGGTGGGATGTGGGGCTGAGACCGCAGGCCCAGAGACGGGAGAGCGTGCAGCGGTTCCCTCTTCCCCGGTACCGCCCTCGACAGAGGGTCGTCTCTCCTCTGGAGATCTGCAAAGCAGGTGGTGGACGTGGGCGGCGTCGGAACCTGAGCAGACGAACCCCGTTGCTGACCAGAACGGAAGCTCATGCGGGCGCAACCAGTCGCGAGACGTATGGTTTCTGGCCGGATCTTTCGGCGGTCAGGTCAAGCGAGCGTGCACCGTCCCTGACGGAGTGCCTCTTGCTTTCCCCCTTGTGAACCTCGTGGGAGATCCGTCGGCCTGCGCAGACTTCATGAGTGCTGCCAAGGGGTCCGCAGTGCTGGATGGCAAGAAGATCGACTCGGAGGCACACCGAGGGGAGGCGATCTCCGTGCTGGGCGTCGCCAACAACCCTGTCACCGGAACAGACGAACGCTTCACGGCTACCGGATGTGGCCTGTGGGTTCAGCTGCCGCCACTGGAGCCTGGGCAGCACGCGCTGACGATTCGCGGTGAGTCTGACGATTTCTCGGTCGGAGCGGACTATTTCCTTAACGTCGAGGCCGCTTCGAAGTAGCCGCCAAAGGCCAGGAAACCCGAAGTGGGGTCTCCTGGCCTTGCAGTTCGTCGATTCGCATCGCTCAGCCGGTGCCCCCCCCATCGCGTCGGACAGCTTGCCGATCGCCTCGCGCACCTCCTCCTCGTTCGCCTCCGCGTAGACCTCCATAGGCATGGCGATCTGCGAGTGCCGCAGGATGCGCTGGGCCACCTTCGGGCGGACCTTGAGAGCGATCAGAAGGTTGCAGGTTCGAATCCTGCCGAGTGCACACGGCGCCTGAGCCAGTCCGTCTTGACCACCCGCCCCAGTTCGTCGACGACCACCCGACCGGACGTCTTGTAGGCCTCGCCCGCGGCGGGCTTCTCCCTCGACTGACGGGCCTGGAACGCCCTCAGCGTGGTCAGCACGATTGTGGGGAGGGGGAGCCATCGGTCCCGGCGTCGGACTTGGTGTCCTTGCATGGTCACGTACAGCGTGACGTTCCTCCCCGGCGCGAGCACGCGGCGCCGGATGCCGAGGTCGAGTGTGGCGCGCAGTCGACCGGGCGTCAGTTCCACGGTTCGCACGCTCAGTCCGGCGCCGGGCGTCCCGCCGATGCGCCGGGCGCTGGTGAGCATCCAGTTGATGAGCGTTTCCACGTGATTCTCGGTGCGCTGCCGCACGGGCCGAAGGGGATCCTCGACCTGCAGGTCCTGCCTCTCGGTGGCCCTTGGGAGGACACCCGGGAACGGGTGAGTCAGGGCGACATGAACAGCGAGTGCTGCGACGTACCGCAGGCGTCCTGACAGCCCTGATGCGACTCGGCGCCAAAGCGTTCCAGAAAGCGGTTACCAATAGCCCAACTGTTCGAGAACAAGATGGTAAGCAAGCCCAACCATTACACCAACTCCCCGGTCTAGCCCTCTGTTAGATGGATGAGACGGAGATACGGGGACGTATGCAGATTTCCTCAGCGTTACGCAATGACCACGGGATCGGGGGCGCGGCCCGGACGACGTACAACCTTGACCAGCAGTACGACGTCGAAATCGCCTCGCTGCTCGGCCACCGCGACGAGCCGGAGTTCCAGCGGAACCCGCGCGTGCGCCACCTCGTCGACGTCCGCGAGGACGGCCCGGGATATGACGGGGACTCCGCAGACCAGGAGCTGACCCGGGTCTTCCCGCGCGGGGAGGGCCGCTACGGCCAGTACAGCGCGCTCACCGACCACCGCATCGCCGAGCACCTCTCCACGGTCGAGGCCATGCGCTGTGGGCTGCCCGTCGTCTCCACGGACTGCCCGCACGGCCAGGGGGAGATCACCGACAACGACGTGGATGGACGTCTCCTCCAGGTCGGCAACGCCGGGGCCATCGCCGAGGGCCTGCTCGAACTGATCAACAACGAGGCGCTGCAGCACCGGATGGCGGATGCGGCGCTCAAGGACTCCGAGCGCTTCGACCCGGCCGGGATCGCCGAGCGCTGTGAGCCGATCGCCGCTGCACCGCAGGCGGCCGACTTCTTCAACACCATGGTCCGCTGGGAGGCGCCGTGATCCTCAAGAGATTTCGCACATCCACCGCCGCTGCCGCCACCATCACCTCGGCGGACACCACGAAGGCGGGTATGCCCAAACTGATCCACGTCATCTGGATCGGCGAGAAGGCCTTCCCCTACCGGGACAACTTCCGCACCTGGAAGAAGCACAACCCCGACTACCAGGTCCAGCTCTGGACCGACAAGAACCTCCCCGTACTGCACAACCAGTGGATCTACGACGCCCTCGCCGACCAGCCGCTCGCCATACGGGCCGACCTTCTCCGCCTCGAACTCCTCGCCCAATACGGGGGCATCTACACCGACGCCGACTCCTGGTGCACCCAGCCCCTCGATCCCCTGATCGACGAGCTGCCCCTGTTCGGCATGACCGGCAACAAGGGCAACGTCCAGAACGCCACCCTCGGCACCGTCCGGGACCACCCCGCCTACCGCATGATCGTCCAAGGCGCCGGAGCACGCTACCTCCGCCTGGCCTACCTCAAGCGCAACAAGACCGAGAAGTACGAGATCTTCGACATCTTCGGCACCCGCTACATCACCCCCATACTGCGTTCCTTCCCTGACTTCACCCAGATCGACCGAGGTGCGGTCAGGGGAACCCGCCGCTTGATATGCGTCGAGGGCCAGGACGACACCAGCGAGGCATACATCGTCCACGCCAACGCAGTCAGCTGGAAGAAGCCGGGCAGCGACAACCGGCTCACGCTCACACCGGCCCGCCCGGAAATGTAGACGGGCACCCAGCCCTGCCCGAACAGTCCCTGAACTGGAGCTGTTTACGCGTCAGAGGCCCCGGAGAAGGTAATCCGGGGCCTCTGACGTTTTCGGACCGTACGGCAGCGAAGCCCGGCAAGGGGCTGATGCCGGCCGTCAGCTGGGCCGGTAGTGAGCCGCAGGTGGCCGCTGCCGATGATCAGTAACGGCGGCGGCCACGGCGGACACGACGGCGGTCGCGGCGAAGCTTCCCATCATGACCAACCCCACGCCGACCGCGAAGAGGCCGGAGTCGTCGTCCGACCAGTCGTAGAAGGCGGCAACGGTCAGGCCGGCCGTGGTGCCGAGCACAGCGCCTACGAAGTAGCGCCGGGAGGCCGCCCAGTACACCGCTACCAGCAGAGTCAGCACCAGCCCGATCACCTGCCACGTCTCGTACGGGCCGGTCATCGTGCCGTCGGGCTGCACGTCATATTGCTGGTCCCAGCCCAGCCAGGCAGCCCACATCGCTGTCGAGACCCCGGCCGTCGCGAGGATCGACAACAGCTGGAGAACGGGTTTCCGTAGTCCTTGGCTCATGTCCCAAGCGTTTCGACTCACGCCGTCACCGGCCAGAGCGTGAGTACTCAGCTCTACCTGAGTACTTCGGGGCGCCCGCAGCCGTTCGGGGGATACGCGGGCCGTCTCCGGCGGGTTTTCTCCCCGTCGTGGCATCCCTTGATGGGACGAAAGGGAGACGTGATGCCGCTCTATCTATCGAGGTTCAGCTACACGCCGGAGACTTGGGCGAGGCTGATCGGCCACCCTGAGGACCGGGCGCAGGCCGCACAGTCGTACATCGAGTCCGTCGGCGGGAAGCTCCATGGCTTCTGGTATGCCTTCGGCACGCACGACGGCTACAACCTGTGGGAGGCCCCGGACAACGTGTCCATGGCCGCGGTTTCGCTGGCGATCAGCGGGGGCGGCGCGCTCAGCTCGTTCGAGACGACTGTTCTCCTGACCGTCGACGAGACAATGGAGGCCCTGCGCACCGCCGGGCAGGTCCGGTACCGGGCTCCTGGCGCATCCACATAGACGGCAGCCCTGGCCGCAACAACGGCACCCACGGGTGAGAGGTCCCCGGTGAATCACCGGGGACCTCTTGTCAGTGGTGCACTCTACGCTTTCGGTGATGGCACAGGTGTGGAGATGTACGGGGCTGCGGTGGGGTGTCGACGGGCCTGTGCTCGGGTGGGGTGGTGGGCGGCGGAGTGCGTTGGTGCGGGGGAAGCGGGTGGCGTTTGTGGTGGTCGACGGGGGTGTGCGGACTTGTGTGGGGGCGCGGGGGAACGGCTGTGCGGTGCGGGCTGTCGTGTCGGGGCGGAGTGTTGGGGCGCAGTGTGAGGAGTGTGCGCGGCTGGAGCGGGCGCACTCCGTTGCCGCCGATACCGTCGCCGATGATCCGCGGCCGTATCACGTGTATCTCGCGTGGTTCGGGAGCGGGATGGTCAAGGTGGGGATCACGGCTGTGGAGAGGGGGGAGGCAAGGCTGCTTGAGCAGGGGGCCGTGGTGTTCAGCTGGCTCGGGCGGGGGCCGCTGATGGCGGCTCGGCGGAGTGAGGAGCTGTTGCGTACGGCGTTGGGGGTGCCGGATCGGATCGCCTACGACGCCAAGCGGGCCGTGCGCAGTGCGTTGCCGGAGGCGGTGGTGCGGGCGGGCGAGGTCGAGGCGCTGCATACGAAGGCCGTGGGGCTCGGTGGGTGGCCGGAGGCCCTGGAGCGGATGCCGTTCGTGGCCGTCGATCACGCCGGGGTGTTCGGGCTCGAAGGGTTGCCGCCGGCGGTGGGGGCGGTCAGCGAGCTCGTGGCGGGAGGCGTCGTGACGGGGGAGCTGGTGGCTGCCGCCGGGCCCGATCTGCATCTGGCCGGCGAGCGTGGGGTCGTCGTGCTGGATACGCGGCTGATGAAGGGGTGGGAGGTGAGTGCCGCCGGTCAGGGGGAAACGGCCGGTGCGGTGACGGTGCCCGTGCGGAGGTTCGGCGGTCTGCAGGACTGGCTCTTCTGAAAGGCGCTGGACGTGGGCAAGCCCCAGCCCGAGAGTGGGTGACATGAGCGATCAACCCCTTGCGCCTGTCGCCGCGCACGAACCGCCGTACTACGCCGTCGTGTTCACCTCCGTACGGACTGACGGAGACAACGGGTACGGCGAGACAGCCGAGCGGATGGAGGAGCTGGTGAAGGAGATCCCGGGGTTCCTCGGGATGGATTCGGCGCGGACACCGGGCGGGCTCGGGATCACCGTCGGGTACTTCCGGGATGCCGAGGCCATCGAGGAGTGGCGCGGCGACATGGAGCACCGGGCGGCGCAGAAGCAGGGGCGGGAGAGCTGGTACGAGAGTTACACCGTCCATGTCGCCAAGGTCGAGCGAAGCCATGGGTTCCGGCGTGGGCAGGGCTGACGTGGACGGGGCTGAGGGGGGAGGCGGGACGGCACCGCCTCAACAAGGAGGTGCCGAGGTCCGGCCCGCTCCAGAGGGCGTTGGTGTCCGTCCGCCTCAAGAAGGCGCCGAAGTCCGGCAGTTCTGGGAGGGGCTCGGGCTGCCCGGGCTCGTCGACGTCCACACGCACTTCATGCCCGAGCGTGTCCTGCGCAAGGTCTGGGAGTACTTCGACGCGGTCGGTCCACTGACCGGCCTCGACTGGCCCATCACCTACCGGGGCGAGGAGGGTGAACGGGCCGCCCTGCTCCGGCAGTTCGGCGTGCGCGCGTTCACCGCCATGCTCTACCCGCACAAGCCGGGCATGGCCGAGTGGCTGAACGGCTGGGCCGTCGACTTCGCCCGCCGGACCCCTGACTGTCTGCATACGGCGACCCTGTTCCCGGAGCCGGGCGTGGCGTCGTATGTGCGGAGAGCGGTGGACGAAGGGGCGCGGGTTTTCAAGGCGCACGTTCAGGTCGGCGCGTACGACCCGGCCGATGAACTCCTCGATGCTGCCTGGGGGGTGCTCGCCGAGGCCGGGATACCCGTCGTGATCCACTGCGGGTCCGGGCCCGCGCCGGGCAAGCACACCGGGCCGGAGCCGATCCGGCGGGTGCTCGCCCGGCACCCCCGGCTGCGGCTCGTCGTCGCGCACATGGGCATGCCCGAGTACGAGGACTTCCTGGACATCGCCGAGCGGTACGGCGAGGTGCGGCTGGACACGACGATGGCGTTCACGGACTTCAGCGAACGGTTCGCGCCTTTTCCGCGCCGGGCGCTGCCCCGGCTGGACGACCTCGGCGAGAGGATCCTGCTCGGCTCCGACTTCCCGAACATCCCGTACGCGTACGTCCATCAGCTCCACGCACTGGAGCGGCTCGGGCTCGGGGACGACTGGCTGAGGGCGGTCTGTTACGGGAACGGGGCGCGACTCTTCGGGCTGTGAGCGTCGCTTCGCGCCCGGCAGCCCGACTCCTCCCGACTCCATCAACACCCGACTCCATCAACCCGGGGCACATCAGAGCCAACTGCCCAGAGTGTCCCGACGTCTGCGAGACAGTCCCTGCCCATGCGCGATCGCGAGCGCCACATCCACAAGGATCATGACCGGGTCGTTCACCGCCCGTTCCTTCGTCCCGCCGGACGAACTCGACGACCTACCGATGCACCACACGCAGCGGCTCCGGCTCCGCCACTTCCTGGAGCATCGCGAGCGGCCGTATCTCGGCTGACAACGTGAGGGCAGAACCGATTCCTCTGTCACCTTTCGAGTGAACGTGTTTTCCATGGACTGGAGTTGTGTATCTGCGCGCCTGGTTTCCGGAGCGGAGGTGATGCTCGATGTACGAGCAGAGCAGGCCGACGGACGAGTCGGCAGTTCGGGAACAGGACGCGATTGAGATCAACGACTTCGTGTACGCGGCGACGGGAGCGCGGCTGCGGAGGCTGACCTTGCCGGACGGCTCGCATTGGTTCCCGGCGGTCGACGTCTGCCGGCAACTGGGGTACGCGCACACGGGCTCCGCTCTGCGCAATGTCGCAGACGAAGCCAATTTCGGAAGCGCCGAGAGTGTGCTCAGGAGGCACAGTCTCAGCGTTCCCGCAGGTCGAGAGTGGCGGCGAGACATGAACCTCGTGAGCCTCGAAGGGCTGATCCGGTTGGTCAACGGCTGCACGAAGCGGGAGTCCCAGCCGTTCAAGGCCTGGGTGGCCACTGCCATCGCGACCATCCAGCGCGAGGGTTCGTACAACCTCGAACCTGCCCAGGTGCAGCCCGCGCCGAGCGGCGGTACGGCGTATGTCATGCCCCAGGAGGTCGCAGAAGCGATTGTGCGGCTCGAGGAGCGGAACATTCGCCTGGATGAGGTGTTCGCCGCACGCGACGCTGAGCGCAATGAGCTCCTCCGGAAGTCCGAGCGCAGTCGGAGTGCCATGGCCGCGGCTTTGAATCGGATGGCTGACTCTCTCGGTCGGCTTGCCGAGAGGGTGCAGCCGGGCGCCCGTGAGGTGGTGCCGTCCACCACGCCGCAGGAGCTGCTGGCCAGGTGGCAGGCGAAGAATCTCGTCATCACCGGTGATGTTCATGCCGTGGCGGCTTACCTTGCGCCCGCGCTGGTGCAGGGCCGAGCCCAGTACCGGTTGGAGGAGATCGCCCGGCGTACGGGGTTGACGCAGGGGCGCGTTCAAGACTGTGTGCGCATGCTGCTCAGGCGGGGATGCATGCGGCAGGTCGGGGGTACGTCGGACGGCGCGCAGGTCTACGTGCTGCCGTAGGGGGCGATGAGTCGGGCCCGAAACCGCAAATCCAGATTGCGGTTTCGGGCCCGGCCGTACCGTACCGGACGTGGACTGTCAGGGGTGGCCGCGTTCGACAAGATCCGCCCAGGCGTTCCCTGAGTGGCTCCTGTGTGTTTCTCAGGAAATTCACAGGTTCCGCCAAGTGAGTTCTCAGAGGCGCCCAGCAATGTGTTGGCTATGACCACGACCTCGCCCCAGGGGCGCACCGAACTGCTGAGGCCGGACGGGAGCCCCGTCCGCGTGCTTGTGGTGGACGACGAGCAGTCGATCACCGAGCTGTTGTCCATGGCCCTGCGCTATGAAGGCTGGCAGATCCGCAGCGCGGGTGACGGGACCGGGGCGGTGCAGACCGCCCGGGAGTTCCGGCCCGATGCCGTGGTGCTCGACATGATGCTGCCCGACATGGACGGGCTGGCCGTGCTGGGCCGCCTGCGGCGCGAGCTGCCAGACGTTCCCGTCCTCTTCCTGACGGCGAAGGACGCCCTCGAGGACCGTATCGCCGGACTGACCGCGGGCGGCGACGACTACGTCACCAAGCCGTTCAGCCTGGAGGAAGTCGTCGCGCGGCTGCGCGGGCTGATCCGTCGCTCTGGGGCCGCCGACCACCGCTCCGACTCCACGCTCGTCGTCGGCGATCTCATGCTGGACGAGGACAGCCACGAGGTGTCGCGTGCCGGGCAGAACATCCACCTCACCGCCACCGAGTTCGAGCTGCTGCGCTTCCTCATGCGCAACCCGCGCCGGGTGCTCAGCAAGGCGCAGATCCTCGACCGCGTGTGGTCGTACGACTTCGGCGGCCAGGCCAACGTCGTCGAGCTCTACATCTCCTACCTGCGCCGGAAGATAGACGCCGGGCGCGAGCCGATGATCCACACGCGGCGCGGAGCCGGTTACCTGATCAAGCCCGCCGCGTCATGAGCGGACGACGACAGCTGCGGAAGCGGCGGCGCCGACAGCCTCGGACGCTGCGGACGCGGCTCGTCGTCTCCGCGGTGGCGCTCATCGCGGTGGTGGCCGCTGTGATCGGCACGGTGACGACCATCGCGATGGGGCAGCGGCTGAACGACCAGCTGAACGACACGGTCACGGAGGTCGCGGATCGCGCCGGCGGCCCGCCGCAGATGGCCAACGACCCGAACTTCCGTCGGCCCGAGGATCCGCTCGACTTCGTCAGGAGAGGCCCGCAGGAACTCGGCACGATCGGCGCCGAGGTCGACGAGAACGGTCAGATCTCGAGTGCGATCCGCAGCGCGGAGTCGACGAACAGCATCGACGGCGAACCCGAAGCAATCGAACTCACCGATACGCAGCAGTCCGAGCTCGCCCGCGTTCCGCGCGACGAGAAAAAGCACACGATCACCCTGACTGACCTGGGTGAATACCGCGTGCAGTACACGACGGGGGGCCCGAAGGGCGACTTCTACGTCGCCGTGCCCACCAAGTCCGTCACAGAGACCCTCAACACCCTCATCCTCGTAGAGGTCAGCGTCACCGCCGCCGGCCTCGTCGCCGCCGGGATCGCCGGCTCCGCCCTGGTCACCATCGCCCTCCGCCCTCTCCGCCGAGTAGCCGCCACCGCCACCCGCGTCTCCGAACTCCCCCTCCACAGCGGCGAGGTGACCCTCAACGAGCGCGTCCCCGAGTCCGAGACCGACCCCCACACGGAGGTCGGACAGGTCGGCGCCGCCCTCAACCGCATGCTCGACCATGTCCACGGGGCGCTGCACGCGCGCCAGGAGAGCGAGACACGCGTACGGCAGTTCGTCGCGGACGCAAGCCATGAGCTGCGTACGCCCCTCGCGTCCATCCGCGGATACGCCGAACTCACCAGACGCGGAAGGGAAGAGACCGGCCCCGACACCCGGCACGCGCTCGGCCGGATCGAGTCCGAGGCCGGGCGGATGACCGGGCTCGTCGAGGACCTGCTGCTGCTCGCGCGGCTCGACGCCGGGCGCCCCCTCTCCTACGAGCACACCGACCTGTCCCCGCTGGTCGTGGACGCCGTGAGCGATGCCCGTGCGGCCGGGCGCGAGCACAACTGGCGGCTCGAGCTGCCGGACGAACCCGCGCTCGTGCAGGCCGACGCCGCCCGTATCCAGCAGGTCATGGTGAACCTCTTCGCGAACGCCCGTACGCACACCCCGCCCGGCACCACGGTGACCGCACGCGTGCACCGGCGGGGTTCCTGGGTGTGTCTGGACGTGCAGGACGACGGGCCCGGCATTCCGCCGGGTCTGCTGCCGCGTGTCTTCGAGCGGTTCGCGCGGGGCGACTCTTCGCGTTCGCGTGCCTCCGGGTCCACCGGTCTCGGGCTCGCCATCGTGCAGGCCGTCGTGGCCGCGCACGACGGTGCGGTGACCGTGGACAGCGTGCCGGGACGGACCGTCTTTACCGTGCATCTGCCCGCGCTGGCCGCCGAAGTGCCCCATTCTCATGAGGCCTTCATTTCGGAAACAAATTCGCAAACGTACTCACAGGCGTAGCACAGCACCACCACACGGGTACGACAGGGCGCTTGACGACAGTCGTCGTCATGCGAACCGAACCTTCTCCCGGCTCCCTGCCGGCGCGGGAGCACCTCCCGGCCGGGAATGCCGGTACGCCTGTCCTGGACGTAGTGATCCCCGTCTACAACGAGGAGAAGGACCTCCAGCCGTGCGTGCGCCGACTGCACGAGCATCTCGCGCGCACCTTCCCGTACGCGTTCCGCATCACCATCGCGGACAACGCCTCGACGGACGCCACCCCGCTGGTGGCGGCGCGGCTGGAGGCGGAGATCGGGGAGGTCAGGTCCTTCCGCCTGGAGCAGAAGGGCCGCGGCCGGGCCCTGCGGACCGTGTGGTCCGCCTCGGAAGCCCCGGTCCTCGCCTATATGGACGTCGACCTCTCCACCGACCTCAACGCGCTGCTCCCGCTGGTGGCCCCGCTGATCTCGGGCCACTCCGACCTCGCGATCGGCTCGCGTCTGGCCCGCTCCTCGCGGGTGGTGCGCGGCGCCAAGCGGGAGTTCATATCCCGTACGTACAACCTGATCCTGCGGGGCTCGCTGCAGGCCCGCTTCTCCGACGCCCAGTGCGGCTTCAAGGCGATCCGGCGGGAAGTGGCGCACGTGCTGCTGCCGCTTGTCGAGGACACCGGATGGTTCTTCGACACCGAGATGCTGGTCCTTGCCGAGCGGGCCGGACTGCGCATCCACGAGGTGCCGGTCGACTGGGTCGACGACCCCGACTCGACCGTGCACCTCGTGAAGACCGCGACCGACGACCTGTTGGGCGTGTGGCGCGTCGGGCGCGCCCTCGCCACCGGCTCGCTGCCGCTCGACCGGCTCGCCCGGCCGTTCGGTGACGATCCGCGCGACCGCGAACTGACCGGCGTACCGACGGGACTCGCCCGCCAGCTCGTCGGGTTCTGCGTCGTGGGCGCTCTGTCCACGCTGTTCTATCTGCTGCTCTACAGCGGCTTCCGTACGTTCACAGGGTCGCAGTTCGCCAACGCGCTCGCCCTGCTCGTCTCGGCGGTCGCCAACACGGCGGCCAACCGGCGCCTCACCTTCGGCGTCCGCGGCAGCGAGCGGGCGATGCAGCACCAGGCGCAGGGCCTGGTCGTCTTCGGCATCGGCCTCGCCCTGACCAGCGGCTCGCTCGCCGCCCTGAACGCGGCGACGACCGACCCCGCGCACTCCACCGAACTGGCGGTGCTGATCGCCGCCAACCTCGCGGCGACGGTGCTGCGGTTCCTGCTCTTCCGGGCCTGGGTGTTCCCGGACCGGGGCGACGACTCGGCGTCGACGGTCGTGGCCTCGCACAACCCGGCCCCGCCCGTCTACGCGACGGCGACTCACTCTCCGTACGACAGCTCTCCGTACGACAACGCTCCGTACGACAACCGAACCTGGGGGGACGCGACCATGCAGATGCAGCCGGTGCGCCCGAACGATCACGATCCGAGGGACGCACGATGACGACGACTCAGCCAACTGCCGTACAGGAACCGGTCGTTCCGGTGGAGCCCACCGCGGCTCCCGAGGACGGCAGCCCCAAGCAGCCCTTCGTACGCCGCCTGTGGCGCGGGCGGCCCGAGGACCACCGCTGGGTGCGGCCCGCGTTCCTCGGCACGCTGCTGCTGATCGGCGCGCTCTACACCTGGAACCTCACGGCCTCCGGGTACGCCAACTCCTTCTACTCCGCGGCAGTTCAGGCGGGCAGCCAGTCCTGGAAGGCGTTCTTCTTCGGCTCGCTC
Organism: Streptomyces flaveus; assembly: GCF_014647675.1. Taxonomy (GTDB): domain Bacteria; phylum Actinomycetota; class Actinomycetes; order Streptomycetales; family Streptomycetaceae; genus Streptomyces; species Streptomyces flaveus. Next base: position 475,789 of record NZ_BMPQ01000005.1, read on the forward strand.
GACTCGGCCAACGCCATCACCGTCGACAAGCCCCCGGCCTCCCTGTGGCCGATGGCGCTGTCGGTGCGGCTGCTGGGCCTGAACTCCTTCGCGATCCTGTTCCCGCAGGTGCTCATGGCCGTCGCCACGGCGGGTGTGCTGTACGGGGCCGTGCGCCGCCGGTTCGGCGCCGTGGCCGGCCTCATCACGATGGCGGTCTTCGCGCTCACGCCCGTCGCCGCGCTGATGTTCCGCTTCAACAACCCGGACGCGATGCTCGCGCTTCTGATGGCCGTCACGGTCTACTGCGTGCTGCGCGCCATGGAGAAGGCGCAGACGAAGTGGCTGGTGTGGGCGGGTGCCGCGGTCGGCCTCGCCTTCCTGGTGAAGACCCTCCAGGCCTTCCTGATCCTCCCGCCGCTCGCCCTGATCTACGTACTGTTCGCGCCGACGACCCTGCGCAGGCGCATCGGCCAGGTTCTCCTCGCGGGCCTTTCGATGGTCGTCGCGGGCGGCTGGTGGGTCGCGATCGTCGAACTGTGGCCGGCTTCCTCGCGCCCGTACATCGGCGGCTCGCAGAACAACTCCTTCCTTGAACTGACTTTCGGCTACAACGGACTCGGCCGCATCAACGGCGAGGAGACCGGCAGCGTCGGCGGCGGAGGTGGCGGCTGGGGCGAGACCGGCTGGGACCGCATGTTCAGCTCGAACATCGGCGGTCAGATCTCCTGGCTGATCCCGGCGGCGCTGATCCTGTGCGTCGCGGCCGTGGTCCTGCTGCTCCCCCACTCTCGGCTTCGCTCGAGCGGGGGGACCCCCATGGCAGGGCGTACGGACACGGCCCGTGCCGCATTCCTCGCCTGGGGCGGCTCGCTGCTGATCACCATGGTGATCTTCAGCTTCATGCAGGGCATCTTCCACGAGTACTACACCGTCGCCCTCGCCCCCTACATCGCACCGCTGATCGGCATGGGCGCGGTCGTGCTCTGGGAGGAGCGCGGCAAGCTGTGGGCCTCGCTCACACTGGCGGGCGCGATGACGGCGACGGCGGCGTGGGGGTACGTCCTCCTCAACCGTTCCTCCGACTACCTGCCGTGGCTGAAGTGGCTGGTCCTGGTCGGCGGTCTGGCCGCCGCGCTCGGTCTGGTCTTCGTGAACAAGCTCGGTCGTCGACTGGCCATGGGCGTCGTGGGGTTGAGCTTCGTCACCGCCCTCGCGGGCCCGACGGCGTACAGCCTCAGCACGCTGAACGAGGGTCACTCCGGCTCGATCGTCACGGCCGGTCCGACCGTCGCGGGTGCCCGCGGTGGCCCCGGCGGCGGCATGGGCGGCGGTCCCGGCGGGGGCATGGGCGGCGGTCCCGGCGGGGGCGGTATGCCCGGCCAGAACCAGCAGGGCCAGCAGGGTCAGCAGAACGGCAACGGTCGGACGGGACAGCCGCCGACCGGCGGTTTCCCGGGCGGCGGCATGCCCGGCGGCCAGAACCAGCAGGGGCAGCGGGGTGGCATGCCCGGCGGTCAGACGGGCGACGGCGGCGGCATGGCCGGCGGTGGCGGCATGGGCGGACTGCTCAACGGCGCGACCGTCAGCGACGAGGCCAAGGAGCTGCTGGAGAAGAACTCCGGCGACTACACCTGGGCCGCCGCGGCCATCGGCGCCCAGAACGCCGCGAGCTACCAGCTCTCCACCGGCGACCCGGTGATGGCGATCGGCGGCTTCAACGGCAGCGACCCGTCACCCACGCTGGCCGAGTTCAAGCAGTACGTGGCGGACGGCAAGGTCCACTACTTCATCGCAGGCGGCGGCATGGGCGGCGGCAACGACAGCTCCGGCACCGCCTCGCAGATCAGCGAGTGGGTGCAGGAGAACTTCAAGGAGGTGACGGCGGGTTCGTCCACCTTCTACGACCTGACGCAGCCGACGAATAGCTGACGATCAGCCGACGAGCAGCTGACGGTCTGAGGAGGTCCCGCGAGGGCGGTGACCGAGGCGAGAGTGCCTCGGTCACCGCCTTTTCGTGTTGTACGGCGTATGGGAGTTGTTCTACGGTGTACAGCGACGACCTCCCGTACGCCGTAGAAGGGGCACCCATGACGGCCGCGACGACCGCCGAGACCGCCCAGGCACCTCCTCAAGGACACCCTCAGCGCTGGCTGATCCTCGCTGTGATCATGCTCGCCCAGCTCACCGTGCTGCTGGACAACACCGTCCTCAACGTCGCGATCCCCTCCCTCACGGACGAGCTGGGCGCGTCCACCGCCGACATCCAGTGGATGATCAACGCGTACTCGCTCGTGCAGTCCGGACTGCTGCTCACGGCAGGAAGCGCCGCCGACCGCTACGGCCGCAGGAAGATGCTCGCCGCGGGCCTCGTCCTCTTCGGCGCGGGCTCGCTCTGCGCGGCCTTCGCGCAGTCGTCCACGCAGCTCATCGCCGCCCGTGCGGGCATGGGCATCGGTGGCGCACTGCTGATGACCACGACGCTCGCGGTCGTCGTGCAGATCTTCGACGACACCGAGCGCGTGAAGGCGATCGGCATCTGGTCGACCACCAGCTCCCTCGGCTTTGCGGCCGGTCCGCTGCTCGGCGGATTCATGTTGGACCACTTCTGGTGGGGATCGATCTTCCTGATCAACATCCCCGTCGCGCTCATCGGTCTGGCCGCGGTCGTCAAGCTGGTGCCCGAGTCCAAGAACCCGCAGGGCGACCGCCCCGACCTCCTGGGTGCGCTGCTCTCGACGATCGGTATGGCCTCGGTGGTCTACGCGATCATCTCCGGGCCCGAGCACGGCTGGACGTCGGCGCAGATGCTGGTGGCCGCGGCCGTCGGCGTGCTGGTCCTCGGCGCGTTCGTGCTCTGGGAGCTGCATATTCCCTACCCCATGCTGGACATGCACTTCTTCCGCAACCAGCGCTTCATCGGCGCCGTGGCGGGCGCGATCCTGGTCGCCTTCGGCCTCAGCGGCTCCCTCTTCCTCCTCACCCAGCACCTCCAGTTCGTCCTCGGTTACGAGCCCTTGGAGGCGGGCCTGCGGCTGGCGCCGCTCGCCGTGACCGTCGTGGCCCTGAACCTCACGGCCGTCGGCGCGAAGCTGCACGCCAAGCTCGGCACGCCCGTGACGATCGCGGCCGGTATGAGCATGCTCGCCGGAGGCCTCGCGGTGATCGCGCTGCTGGGCGGCGACGACTACAACGGCATGCTGGCGGGCCTCGTCATCATGGGCGCGGGCATCGCGCTCGCCATGCCCGCCATGGCCAACGCGATCATGAGTGCCATACCGCCGGAGAAGGCGGGCGTGGGCGCGGGCATCAACGGCACGCTCGCCGAGTTCGGCAACGGTCTGGGGGTGGCCGTGCTGGGCGCGGTCCTCAACGCCCGCTTCGCCGCGCTGATCCCGGTCGCCGCGGCCTCGCTTCCGGCCGCGCTCGCCTCCGCGGAATCGGCGGGCGAGCGGACGCGGATCATGGACGCCTTCTCCTCCGGGCTTGAGACCAGTCAGCTGGTGGGAGCGGTTGCCGTACTCCTCGGAGGACTGCTGGCGGCCGAGTTGCTGCGGCGCGCGGTGGGGGCACCACCCAGACATTGAGTACTGGGGGAGGGCGGACTCCGCGGTGGCCGCGTAACGATGTCCCGTGGAGGCACGCATAGCATCAGGGCAACAGCGATACGCGCTGATACGTGCTGTGGATCTCGTACGCGCTGGGTATCGAGTTCCGAGGAAGGTGCGCCATGGTGAGGGCAGCCGACCGGGCCGAACGTCCGGCGCGGACCAGCGTCTGGCTTGAGGGCAGGCAGCGGGTGGCCCGGGGCGGTCAGCCGTCCGGGCTCGACCGCGACCGGATCATCCAGGTGACGGTGCGGCTCCTCGATGCCGAGGGGCTGGCCAAGTTCTCCATGCGTCGGCTGGCCGCCGAGCTGAACGTGACGGCGATGTCGGTGTACTGGTACGTGGACACCAAGGACGACCTGCTCGAACTCGCCCTCGACTCGGTCTACGGCGAACTCGAGCTGCCGGACCCGGAGTCGGGCGAGGACTGGCGCGACCAGCTGCGCGCGCTCGCGAGTGGATACCGCGGACTGCTGGTGCGCCATCCCTGGGTGTCGCCGCTCATCGGCAGCTTCCTCAACATCGGCCCGCACTCGATGGAGTTCTCGCTGTGCGTGCAGCATGTGATGCGCAATACGGGGCTGCCGGCGCACGGTCAGATGGGTGCGATCAATGCCGTCTACCAGTTCGTGTACGGGTTCGGGACGATCGAGGGGCACTTCGTGCAGCGGTGCGCCGCCGCGGGCATGTCGCAGGACGAGTACTTCCACCAGGCCATGAGCACGATCCGTGAACAGCCCGAGTTCGCCAAGAACTTCGAGAGCGCCACGGATCTTATGGAGGCGCGGGGTGGTGACACGGTGGAGGAGATGCGGGAGCGGGACTTCGCGTTTGCGCTGGAGCTGTTGGTGGCGGGGATCGAGTCGATGACGCTCCGCTGAGGGTGCGGTTTTTGGGTGCGGGTGTGTGGGTGGCTGGTCGCGCAGTTCCCCGCGCCCCTGGGGTCCGTGCGTGGGTCGGGGCCGTGGGCCGGTGCGTCAGCCCGTCGCAGGGCGGGCATACGACCCTGGCCTGGTACAAGGCCCTGGTTCTCCGAGACCGAAGCTAAGCGACGGGCATACGACGCACCGGCCCACGACCCCTCCCGCCGGAGGGAAGCTGCGGGTAGTCGGGGGTGCGGGCTTCCCCGGGGCCCCGGCTCCTCGGGGCGCGGGAAGCCGCAGGCTTTTGCTTTTCAGGGGCGCGGGGAACTGCGCGACCAGCCACGACGCACCCGCAGCCGCGACACGCAGTGTCACCCACCACCCCTTGGCGGGGGGCCTGGGGGCGCAGCCCCCTCACGCGGCGGAGCCGCAAATTGATACAGCCGGGAAGGGGCGGGCCTGGGGAAAGAAACCCCCTACTCCTGCGGAGCCAGCCGCGCAGGGAAGCCGCCGGTCGCGACCGGCCCCCACCGCTCCGGGGTGACCCGGATGATGGACTTGCCCTGCTTGAGCATCGCGGAGCGGTACTCGTCCCAGTCCGGGTGCTCGCCCGCGATGTTGCGGTAGTACTCCACGAGGGGCTCGACCGAGTCCGGGGGGTCGATGACCTCGGCCGTGCCGTCGATCTGGACCCAGGGCCCGTTCCAGTCGTCGCTCAGGACGATGAGGCTGACCCGCTCGTCGCGCTTGGCGTTGCGGGTCTTGGCGCGCTCGGGGTAGGTCGAGACGACGATACGGCCCGCGTCGTCGACACCGCAGGTCAGCGGAGAGCCTTGAGGGCTTCCGTCGGTCCGCCGCGTCAGCAGGATGGCGCGGTGACGGGGGCGTACGAAGTCCAGCAGATCGTCGAGGGAGACGGAGGTGTTCGTCGCTATGTTCGGTGCCATGGGGGCAGCCTAGGGTGAACGGAGGCCGAACGCCTGACGCGTGGGGTGGCAGGGTCCTACCCTGACGGACATGGCAGCCGACGACCTCAACCCCGACGAGCAGTGGCCGCTGCCGCCCGCCTGGATGTGGGACTGTGCCGAGTGCGTCCGGCTCTACGAAGCGATGAAGCACGTCCAGGCGGTCATCGCCGGACTGCACGCCACCGAGGGGTACGACGTCGACTGGGACTTCACGGACAGCGTCGTGGGCACGCAGATCAGCCTCAGCCGGCACCTCGCCGACGCCCACCCGCAGGAGCTTCCCGACTGGGACCCCGCCTGCGCGACCTGTGCGAGCCACCAGCAGGCCCTCGCCAGAACGGACCGCGCGCCCGACCTGCGCGCCGGAACCGTCATGGTGGCCGAGGAACACCGGGCCCGCCACCTGTTCGCCCCACCCCGCATGGTCGGCCTGATGTGACGGGGCTGCGCAGCGCAGTGAACCGGCCCGTGGGGCGCGCCTGAAGCTTAAGGATGCGCGCCCCACGGGCCGTGGCTTTCCACCTGCTCGTTCGAACTACTCGCCGGGATGGCCGAGTTCGATGTCGTGGTCGTCGACACCGCGCCCGTTCACGGTCAGCGCCGTGGCCACCGGCGGGTAACCCGTCGCGATGACGGTGTACTCCCCGCTGTCCAGATCGGCGAAGGCGTACGCCCCGTCCTCCCCGGTCGTGGCGGAGGCGACCACGTTGCCCGCCGCGTCGACGAGCGTGACCCGGGCATCGGCGAGGGGCCCGTGCGGCGCCCGTACGGTGCCCCGCAGTCGGACGCCCGCCGTCAGGTCGACCTCGACACGGGTGACACCCGTGCCGCCGACCTCGACCGGCAGCGCGGCCGGCCGGTGACCCGCCGCGTTCACCGCGACGGTCACGGTGCCCGGGACCAGCTCGGCGAAGTCGAACTCACCCTGCTCGCCGGTGTTCCCGGTGGCCAGCACATCACCGCGTACGTCCGTGACGACGACCATGGCGTCCTTGACGGGCGTACCGGTCTCGGCGTCCCGCACCACACCGCCGAGCCCGCTCGTACCGCTCACGAGGATGTCGTACGACACCGGCTCGTCGTTCACGACGATAGTCGAGGCCTGCGGCTGGAACCCGTCGGCAGAGGCGATCAGGACGTACGACCCCGCCCCCGGCGCGTCCAGCGCGTAACCACCGTCCGCGCGCGTGACCGAGCGGCCCAACTGCCGTCCCCCGAGGGAGATCAGCGTGACGGCGGCGCGAGCGACGGGCGTGTCCTCGGCACCGCGTACGTACCCGCGCACAGGAATGCCGCCACCCGCGCCATCGGATTCCCCGGCGTCGGCTGTCGCGGCAATAGGGCTCGTCTGCTCGGCCGAGGCCTCCTGCTCAACCGGAGCCGGAGCCTCAGGCCCGGCGGCCTGCGTCAGGGCGCCCCGTGTCCTCAACGGGACCTCCTTGATGAACAGGGCCATGAGGAGGGCGAGCAGTGCCAGAGGTGCGGAGTACAGGAAGACGTCCGCGACTCCGTGCCCGTACGCGCTCTCCACGACCGTGCGGACCGGCGCGGGCAGCGCGGCGAGGTCAGGGATGCTCCCGTCGCCCGTGCCGGCGTGGCCGAAGGACGCGGCCCCTGAACCGAGGCCCGCGAGGCCGTCCTTGACGTAGTCGGTGATCCGGTGGGCCAGGACCGCGCCCAGCGCCGAGACGCCCATGGCACCGCCGAGGGAGCGGAAGAAGGTGACCGTGGAGCTGGCGGCGCCGAGGTCGGTGGGGTCCACCTGGTTCTGCGTGCAGAGCACCAGGTTCTGCATCATCATGCCGACGCCCAGGCCCAGCAGGGCCATGAAGATCGCGATGTGCCAGTACTCGGTGTCGTACCGCATCGTGCCCAGCAGGCCGAGACCCGCGGTCACCAGCACCCCGCCGCCGATCAGCCAGCCCTTCCAGCGCCCGGTCCGGGTGATGACCTGGCCGGAGACCGTCGAGGCGACGAACAGACCGCCGATCATCGGGATGGTCATGACGCCGGACATGGTGGGCGACTTGTCTCGGGCCAGCTGGAAGTACTGGCTGAAGAACACGGTCCCCGAGAACATCGCGACACCGACGAAGAGGGAAGCCAGGGAGGCCAGCGTGATGGTGCGGTTGCGGAACAGCCGCAGCGGGATGATCGGCTCGCTCGCCTTCGCCTCGACAAGCACGAAGAGCAGCCCGAGCACGACCGAGCCACCGACCATCGCGTACGACTGCCAGGACAGCCAGTCGTACTTGTCACCGGCGAAGGTCACCCACACCAGCAGCAGGCAGACCGCGGCGCTGATGAGGAAGGCGCCGGCCCAGTCGACCTTGACCTTCCGCCTGACCACCGGGAGGTGCAGGGTGCGCTGGAGCACGATCAGTGCGATGACGGCGAACGGAACACCGACGTAGAAGCACCAGCGCCAGCCCAGCCAGCTGGTGTCGGTGATGACACCGCCGACCAGTGGGCCGCCGACCATCGCGGTGGCGAAGGTGGCGCCGAGGTAGCCGTTGTACCGGCCGCGCTCCCGAGGGGCGATCATCGCCGCCATGATGATCTGGGCCAGCGAGGACAGCCCGCCCATGCCGATGCCCTGCACCGCGCGGAACGCGATGAGCGTGCCGGGGTTCTGCGAAAGGCCTGCCGCCGCCGAGCCCAGCACGAAGATGACGAGAGCCACCTGGATCAGCAGCTTCTTGGAGAAGAGGTCGGCGAGCTTGCCCCACAGAGGGGTGGATGCCGTCATCGTCAGCAGTGACGCGGTCACCACCCAGGTGTAGGCGCTCTGGCCGCCGCCGAGGTCGCCGATGATCCTGGGCAGGGCGTTGGAGACGATCGTCGACGACAGGATCGCGACGAACATGCCGAGCAGCAGCCCGGTCAGCGCCTCCATGATCTGCCGGTGCGTCATCGGAGCGCCCGGAGCGCTGTCGGTGGAGCTGCTTCCTGAGTGCTTGGCGCCTGAGTGCTTGGCGTGAGAGCCCCGCACACCAGTCGGTGCGGTCGTGGCCATGGTCTTCCTTTTCTTACGTTCCGTCATGTCACGTCTGCTGCGGGCGTGGACGCCGTCGGCCGGCAGTCGTCGAAACTGGCACGCAGCCGTCCGAGCAGGGAGTTGAGCTGCTCGACCTCGTCGTCGGACCAGTCCCCCAGGTAGTGGGTGAGCGCCCGCGTGTACCGCTCGGCGATCTCGGCGAGCATGTCCCGCCCCGCGGGCGTGAGCCGCAGGATGCGCGACCGCTTGTCGGCGGGATCGGGGGACCGGTCGATCCACCCGCGTCCCGCGACATGAGCGACGTGCCGACTGGTCACCGACATATCGATGGCCAGCAGCTCCGCCAGCCGGCTCATCCGCATCTCCCCGTGCCGCTCCACCAACGCGAGCACGGCAGCGGCCCCCGCAGGACACTCCTGCGGCAACACCCGCCCGAGCCCCCGCTTCACAGCCCCGATGGCACTGAGCTGCTGGGCCAGCTCCTCGTACTGCTCTTGAGCGGCCATCACACTCTCCTTCGTTGCTCTAGGCAACCATAGAAGTATGTGGTTGCTACAGGCAAATGAAAGAGGGTGGGACGGCCTTAAAACCTTGGCAAAGGGGAGGGGTGTCGTGGACGGAGGGTGAGAGCTGGGCTACAAGGCCGATCCACCCACTCACCCGCATCTTCCAGCGCAGCCCAGGCACCCCAGCCCGTCCGGCGATTGAGGACGAGGCCGTTCAGGCCGACAGAGGGGGCCGGGGGCGAAGCCCCCGTGACGGCGACACCGAGTCAGGGTGACCAGCACCAGCAGACGGCACCCCCAGCACTTGGGCAAGCCGGAGGCATTCGCTAGGGTCCAGGGCCATGGCAAACACCCAGGGCCCCCAGGGCAACAACGACCCCGCGGGCAGCACCCAGATGTTCCGCGCCTTCGTCGACGAGGGCCCGCAGGGCCGCCGCCAGCAGGCAGCCCAGGCAGGTCCTCGTATCGGCGTGATCGTAGGCGTGATCGTGGCCGTCGCGATCGTGGCCGGCGTGGCCTGGCTCGCGTTCACGTAACTCGAGTACGGCGCTGACTCCCGTACGCCGGCAGGTCCCGTAACTCCCGTACGCCGGAGCCCTACTCCCACCGCACGGACACGTCACGCGTTTCGATGTGCATGCCCAGCGGCACGCGCCACGCGTCCACGCACACCGTCCAGGTCTTCTCCTTCCGCGCACCGGCGCCGACCGGTGCGGGAAGCTTCTCGGCCGACTTGATCGTCGCCCAGTCGATGCCGAGCGCGTCGATGATGTGCGTCTCGAAGGTCACCGTGCCCGAACGCACAGCGCTGCCACCGGTGTTGTGGAAGTCGAGGGTGACCTTTTCGCACCAGCGCTTGTCGGTGGGTTCGCGCTCGGGGTCGCTCACTTTCAGCGCCGCGGGCGCATCGGGCGCCGTACCGTTGCCGTTGCCGCCCTCGCCCGCAGACGACGAAGGCGCCGGACTCTCTTCCGTACGCCCCTCCGCGGGCCCTTCCGTACGACCGGAGCCGCCCTCGTCCCCGGGCGCGCCCTGCCCCGCGGAGGCGGAAGGGCCAGGCGCCGGTTCCGTGCCCGGCTCCTGAGCTCCACCGGGACCAGTGCCATCGGGTGCACCCTCCGAACTCCCGCCTCCCCCGGCGCCCTCGGAGCCCGGCGCCCTGTCCAGCGGCACCATCGACACTTTCCCCGTGGGATCCACCGCCGCACCGGAGGCTGGAGGCGAACCGCCGGCCGCCCCGACCGCGACGTACCCGTCGTCACCGCTCCCGCCGCCCCCGCATGCGGCGAGCACCCCGCCCAGACACACCACGACCGCCGCCGAGGCACCGGCCACGGCGCCCCGGCGGTCACGTATCCAAGTCATCTGACGCATCGCGCCAGTGTGGCTGACGGTACGTCAGATAGAAAGAGACGGATGGGCATCGAGTGATCCCGCGAGTGAACCTCCGCCCCGCATATCCCGTCTGACAGAACGCCATGCCACTTCCGTCGGGTGACTCCCTTGCGGTTCAGGCAAGTTGGGGCGCGAGGGTGCGTCCGGCCGGGGTGGTTCGTTCAGCGTTTTGGAGACACCCCCACATGCGTCTTTCCCCCACTTCCCCCATTCCCCCCACTCGCAGAACAGCGGCCCGCCGCATCACCACCGCCGCACTCGCGGCCGGTGCCGCACTCGGGCTCGCCGCCACATCCGTCGGAACGGCCCACGCCGCGGATTCCGCGGACCGCGGCCGCCCGGGCACCCGCATCATCGGCGGCACCGAACAGCCCGACGGCAAGCACCCGTTCATGGCGGCGCTGCTGCAGAAGGGCACCGGCAACCCCCACGACCGGCAGTTCTGCGGCGGCAGCCTGCTGGAGCCCGGCATCGTGATGACGGCCGCGCACTGCGTCGAGGGCACGAAGCCCAAGGAGATCGAGACCGTCGTCGGCCGGACCGTGCTGTCGAACAAGAACCAGGGCGAGCTGCGGAATGTCGCCGAGATAGTCGTCCACCCCCGCTACGCCAAGGGCGAGGGGGCGTACGACCTGGCGCTTCTGATGCTGGAGGAGCCCGTCGAGGGCGTCGCCCCGGTCAACCTGCCGACCGCGGGCACGGACGCGCTGATCCGTCCGGGCGCCAAGGCCACCGTCATCGGCTGGGGCAACACCAACACCGAGGTGACGAACTACCCGGACCGGTTGCGCGCGGTGGACGTGCCGATCGTGTCGCACATCGAGTGCAAGGCGTCGTACCCGCAGTACGACTCGAAGGTCAACATGTGCGCCGGCGTCGAGGGCAAGGACTCCTGCCAGGGCGACAGCGGCGGGCCCATCTTCCGCAAGCTGCAAGGGCGCAAGGGCGTGTTCCAGGTCGGCATCACGTCGTACGGCGACGGGTGCGCGGCACAGGGGGCTCCCGGGGTGTACACGTACACCGGGTCCGCGAAGCTGTGGGACACCTTGGAGGAGTCAGCGGCGGGTAAACGCGCGCTGAACAAGCTGGCCGGATAAGCGAGCGCGGGTATAACGGGCGCAGGTTCCGAGCCCCGTACGTACGGGGCTCGGAACCTGCCAACTGCTTTTGACCAGCCTTCGACGCGTCTGCCCGACGCATACGCCTAGTCCGAGATCAACCCTTCCCGCAGCTGCGACAGCGTCCGCGTAAGCAGCCGGGAGACGTGCATCTGCGAGATGCCGACCTCCTCGCCGATCTGCGACTGCGTCATGTTCGCGAAGAAGCGGAGCATGATGATCTGCCGCTCGCGGGGCGGGAGTTTGGCGAGCAGGGGCTTGAGGGACTCGCGGTACTCGACACCCTCCAGGGCCGTGTCCTCGTAGCCGAGGCGGTCCGCGAGGGAGCCTTCGCCGCCGTCGTCCTCGGGGGCCGGGGAGTCGAGCGAGGACGCCGTGTACGCGTTGCCGACCGCCAGGCCGTCGACCACGTCCTCCTCGGACACGCCCAGCACTGCGGCGAGTTCGGGCACCGTCGGGGAGCGGTCCAGCTTCTGGGAGAGCTCGTCGCTCGCCTTCGTCAGCGCGAGCCGCAGCTCCTGGAGCCGGCGCGGAACGCGGACCGACCACGAGGTGTCGCGGAAGAAGCGCTTGATCTCGCCCACGACCGTCGGCATCGCGAACGTCGGGAACTCCACGCCCCGTTCGCAGTCGAAGCGGTCGATCGCCTTGATCAGGCCGATGGTGCCGACCTGGACGATGTCCTCCATGGGCTCGTTACGGCTGCGGAAGCGGGCTGCCGCGTAGCGCACGAGCGGGAGGTTGAGCTCGATGAGAGTGTCTCGGACGTAGGCGCGCTCCGGGCTGTTCGCGTCCAGTGCGGCCAGCCGCAGGAACAGGGAGCGGGACAGGGTGCGGGTGTCGATGGCTTCCGAGGTCCTGGGGGCCGGGGCCGGAAGGGCCGGGAGAGCCGGCACATCGACAGCCGGTACATCGACACTGTGAAGCACGTCGGGTGCGGACTCGCTCTGCGCGAGTGTGAGCACCTTCGAGCTGCCCTGATCTGCGGACATGCCACCCCCTTTGGGTCGCGGACGGACGCGGCGGACGCTCCCGTCGAAGGAACGCAGCCTCCACCTGAATACCGGAGGCAGAGCTGCGGCAAACGCGCTTCCGGAAGAATGTCACATGTCGGCAACACGCTGTAGTGACTTGTCGACACCGAGGGGGTCAATCGGCCCTGGATGAAGAGGGTATGGCCATTTTTCACCGCAGAACTGTCGGGAAATGGCCTTAAGGGCGATTCGCTCCGGCGGGTCACGCCTCGATCCTGTTTGCGGATCGCAGGCGGGCGAAGCTCCGGGCGAGCAGCCTTGACACATGCATCTGGGAGACGCCCAGTTCGTCACTGATCTGCGACTGCGTGAGATTGCTGTAGTAGCGCAACAGCAGGATCCGCTGCTCCCGTTCCGGGAGTTGGACCAGGAGGTGGCGTACGAGATCGCGGTGCTCGACTCCGTCAAGGGCCGGGTCCTCGTAGCCGAGCCGGTCGAGCAGGCCCGGCGACCCGTCACCCTCCTGGGCCGCCTCCAGGGAGGTCGCGTGGTACGAGCGTCCGGCCTCGAGACAGGCCAGCACCTCCTCCTCCGCGATCCGCAGCCGCTCGGCGATCTCGGCGGTGGTGGGCGACCGCCCGAAGGCCGTCGTGAGGTCCTCGGTCGCGCTGTTCACCTGCACCCACAGTTCGTGCAGCCGGCGCGGTACGTGCACGGTCCGGACGTTGTCGCGGAAGTACCGCTTGATCTCGCCGACGACGGTCGGCATCGCGAAGGTCGGGAACTGCACGCCCCGGTCCGGGTCGAAGCGGTCGATCGCGTTGATCAGCCCGATCGTGCCCACTTGGACGACGTCCTCCATGGGCTCGTTGCGACTGCGGAAGCGAGCGGCGGCGTAGCGCACGAGCGGCAGATTGGCCTCGATGAGCGCGCTGCGTACGCGGTGGTGCTCGGGCGTGCCCGGCCGCAGCTGCTTCAGCTCGCCGAAGAGCACCTGGGTGAGCGCCCGGGTGTCGGCACTGCGACGTTTCTCGGGGGCGGGAGCAGGCGCCGGGACCTCTTCCTGGGGCGGCGCAGTACTGGCCGACACGGTCAACGCCACCTCTTTGTCCATCAACTCACGCAGGTCATGCAACTCTTCCGTCAAAAGCGGTCATAGCATCACAAGACATGTCCAGTGTGTGCAAGCACTGCAAAGGGTGGTGTTGATTGCGGATTGGGCCATAAGGCGCATTTCAGCCCCGTATCATTCCGATACGGGGCTGTACGGGGCGTCATATGGCTGACCTTGGGGCTCGGTTCTTGGCCCCTGGCTCAGTCCTTGGCGCCATTGGCGAGCCACGTCATGAAGTCGCCGACGGCCTGGGCGGCGTTCGAAATGCCCTCGAACCCTATTTGGACATAGTCGGCGGCCTTGCCCGGGTCGGTGATGATCACGTACAGCACGAAGACCACGAGCACATAGATGGCGATCTTCTTCGAATTCACCGCCACCGCGGCCTCCCCTGTTGACCTGCTGCCCCGCTGGGCCCCGTGTTTGCCGGCGGTGAGTGTAACTCGGTCACTTGTCCTACCACCGTTCTTGCCTTCGACACGTCTCCCTACACACCCCACACGCACTCCGCACACACGAAGGGCCCCGTCTCTCGACGGGGCCCTTCCGAAGCGGTAGCGGAGGGATTTGAACCCTCGGTGACTTGCGCCACACTCGCTTTCGAGGCGAGCTCCTTCGGCCGCTCGGACACGCTACCGAGAGAGATCCTAGCCCACATGGGGTCGTGCGCTGAAATCCGTATTCGGCCGCCGGTACGCGGGCGGGCCGGTTCAGCGGTCGCGGAAGAAGTCGGTGAGCAGGCGGGCGCACTCATCGTCGAGTACGCCGCCGATCACTTCGGGGCGGTGGTTGAGGCGCCGGTCGCGTACGACGTCCCAGAGGGAGCCGGTCGCGCCGGCCTTCTCGTCGCGGGCGCCGTAGACCAGGCGGTCCACGCGGGACTGCACGATCGCGCCCGCGCACATCGTGCAGGGTTCGAGGGTCACGACGAGCGTGCAGTCCGTCAGCCGCCACTGTCCGAGCTCGGCGGCGGCGCGGCGGACGGCGAGCACCTCGGCGTGCGCCGTGGGATCGCCGGTGGCCTCGCGTTCGTTGTGTCCGGTGGCGAGCACCGTCGTGCCGTCCGCGGACAGCACGACGGCGCCGACGGGGACGTCCCCGCCCCGGACGGCCAGTTCGGCCTCGTCCAGGGCGAGCCGCATCGCGGCCCGCCAGCGGTCGCGTACGGGGTCGTGCGCCTCCTGAGCGTTCAGCGGACGGTCTCCAGGACCTCCGCCGCGCCCAGGACTTCGGCGATCTCGTTCAGTGCGTCGTTGCTTTCCAGGGCGAGCAGTTCCTTCTCGTCCACGCCCAGGTCGGCGAGGACTTCGCGGTCTCCGATGGGCCCGGCAGGCACGGCCGCGCCCGAAGCGGCGCCGATGACGTCGGCATCGTCGTCATCGGAATCGGTCTCGGGATCACCGTCCTCCGTGCCGTCGAGGTCGAGGGAGTCCAGGTCCGGGACGTCGTCGCCGGGCTCCCTTCCGAGCAGTTCGTCCGTGAGCAGGATCTCGCCGTACGAGCTGCGGGCTGCTGCGGCGGCGTCCGAGACGTAGATACGAGGGTCCTCCTCGCCGTCCACGCGGACGACGCCGAACCATGCGTCCTCCTGCTCGATGAGTACGAGCACCGTGTCGTCCTCGGTCGAGGCTTCGCGGGCCAGGTCGGCCAGATCCGACAGGGTCTCCACATCGTCGAGCTCTGTGTCGCTCGCTTCCCACCCGTCTTCGGTGCGCGCGAGCAGTGCGGCGAAGTACACCGTGACTCTCCCACTGGTCATAGGCGTGCCGGTTGGGGATCCCCCCGGCGGAGGTTGCGGACGGGGAGTACTGCGCCAAGCCCCGCCCACTCGGAATCGTGGCAGAAACAGAGCGTTCAGGAGAGGTCTTCGGCTCGCTGTGTCACGGTCGCGTCTTCACGGCCGTACGCGTGGCCCCTCACCTGGGCGCTCGGCGCCCGCCGTCAGCGGGATCGTACGCCGAGGAGAGCTCCGTGACGCAACGCCTGTCCGGTGCCGACCCGTACGCCCCACCAGTGGCGCTCCGTTGTGCTGTGTACGGGCCTGTACGCGTCTGGCGTGGCCCACCGCCTACCAACGGAACGTGCGCATCCGCATGGCGTGTCGCAACCGTGCCGTCTTGGCCCGCCGCGGCTGCACCCGATCCCGCAACTCCCGCGCCTCGGCAAGGTCCCGCAAGAACTGCGCCCGACGCCGACGCCGCTCGGTATCACTTTCAGCCACGCCGCCCACGCCTTCGGCGGTGCCCGGGTCCAGCGAGCCTCCGGCGACCGTTTCCGGCGAGCCTGGCGGGTCCGTCGGGGAATTTCCGGCGGCGGTGCCGTACGGGTCGCTCCGCGCGGCGGCCCTCCTCGGGGCCCGCTGAGGAGGGCTTCCGGGGCGGATCCTGCGCGGAGTCTCCTGCGGAGGGCTTGCGGGGCCGGTCCTGCGCGGCGCGGCGGCGGAGGACCCGTCGGCCTTTCGCTGTGCGGGCGCGGGGCCGGCGGTTTCGCGTGGCACGGGCGCTTCAGAATTTTTCTGCGGCGTCGGCCAACTGGGGGTTCTGCGCGGGGCGGAGCTGCCCGCCGGCTCTCCCGCGGTTCCCTGACCGGAGGTCTCCCGCAGGGCGGAGCCGCCCGCCGTCCCCGTGGTCCCCCGACCGGAGGTCCCCCGCAGCGCGGCGCTGTTCATGGGCCCCCGGCGTCGGTCGGAGGCCGCCTGGTTCTGTTCCCCGTTTCGCATAGGTCACCATCCCAGTCCGTCCCTGCCACCTTCCCCCTGATGGGCGGTTTGATGCCGGTACGGGTTTGCGGGGGCGTGGGCGTGGGGCCCGGATACCCTGGTCGCATGCGTCTTCACGTCGTCGACCACCCTCTGGTCGCACATAAGCTCACCACGCTGCGCGACAGGCGCACCGACTCCCCGACCTTCCGGCGGCTGGCCGACGAGCTGGTCACTCTGCTCGCCTACGAGGCCACCCGTGACGTGCGTACCGAACAGGTCGACATCGTGACCCCGGTGGCCGGGACCACCGGCGTCAAGCTGTCCCACCCGCGCCCCCTCGTCGTGCCGATCCTGCGGGCCGGCCTCGGCATGCTCGACGGCATGGTGCGCCTGCTGCCGACCGCCGAGGTGGGCTTCCTGGGCATGATCCGCAACGAGGAGACGCTCCAGGCCTCCACGTACGCGAACCGCATGCCGGAAGACCTCTCCGGCCGCCAGGTGTATGTACTCGACCCCATGCTCGCCACCGGCGGCACCCTCGTCGCGGCCATCCAGGAACTGATCAAGCGCGGCGCCGACGACGTGACCGCCGTGGTGCTCCTGGCCGCCCCGGAGGGCGTCGAGGTCATGGAACGCGAGCTGGCCGGCACGCCGGTGACCGTCGTGACGGGGTCCATCGACGAGCGGCTCAACGAGCACGGCTACATCGTGCCGGGGCTCGGAGACGCGGGGGACCGGATGTACGGGTCTGCCGAGTAGTGCCGAGTGGCCGAACCGGGCCAAAGGCCCGTTTGACCTGAGCGGCTAACAG
This sequence comes from Streptomyces flaveus, assembly GCF_014647675.1. Classification (GTDB taxonomy): domain Bacteria; phylum Actinomycetota; class Actinomycetes; order Streptomycetales; family Streptomycetaceae; genus Streptomyces; species Streptomyces flaveus. The sequence continues at coordinate 492,824 of NZ_BMPQ01000005.1, forward strand.
CCCTGCTTCGTCTGTGACGGCGTAGGCGTCGGCTTGGCCAGTGTCGTCATGGCCTTGTCGGCGTCCGCCTTCTTCGCCAGCGCCTTGAAGCCGGTGCCGATGATGAGGTCGACCTCGGCGGGCTTCGTACGGGTGTCGGTCTTCAGCTGGGCGCCGGCCAGCTGTGTGCGGAGTACGGGAAGCGCTGCGTCCGTGGCCGCAGCGGCGCCGAGCAGCATCCCGGGACCCTTGACCTTCTTGTCGTACTCCTTCGTCGCGTTGCCCACCTCGCCGATCTTGAAGCCGCGCTTCTTGAGTTCGTCCGCGGTGCTCTTGGCGAGGCCGCTGCGGGGCGTGGCGTTGAGGACGTTCACGGTGATCTGGCCGGGCTTGGGGAGGGCTCTGACCGGCTGCTGCGAGGCGGACGGTGACGGCGAGGGCGTGCAGTCCGGTGCCGTGCCGACCGCCCCGGCCTTGTCGCCACCGCCTGTGAACACGTCGATGAGCTGCACTGTCCCCCAGCCGAGCAGACCGAGGGCGGTGGCGGAGCCGACGACCGCGAACACGAGCTTGCGGCGCCCGCGGTTGCTGCGCATCCGCGGGTACTTGTCCCCCGTGATCTTGTACTGGCCGCCCATCCCAGGAGGAGTCAGCATGCTCATGAGCGCAGCGTAGTGCGCCTGGGTGGCTATGCCTACTAGACGATCATTGTCCGGCGCTCAGCCCAACCCGAAAGGCCCAACGGGCGCACAAAAGGGGGCGTGCTCAGTCGAGCTCGAGGACGCGGGCGTGCAGCACCTGGCGCTGCTGGAGCGCGGCGCGGACGGCTCTGTGCAGGCCGTCCTCCAGGTACAGATCGCCCTGCCACTTCACGACATGCGCGAAGAGGTCGCCGTAGAACGTCGAGTCCTCGGCGAGCAGCGTTTCCAGGTCGAGCTGGCCCTTGGTCGTCACCAGCTGATCGAGGCGGACCGGGCGCGGCGCGACATCCGCCCACTGCCGGGTGCTTTCCCGGCCGTGGTCGGGGTACGGCCGGCCGTTTCCGATGCGCTTGAAGATCACACGGAAAGCCTACCGGTCATGACCTTCCGGGCGCAGCCAAGGCGCGGTAGTGGAGCGTGGAAATTACGCAGCAAAGTGACACGAAAAGGTAATTCCGCGAGGTCGGCTTGGTGTGTTCCTACCGAGCGGGTCCCGAACAAAAAGGAAAAACGCTGCGTACCGCACGAGGGAGACAGTAGCTGCCGGTGTTACGCCACCACCGCGAGGAGTGTGGTCGCGGCCGTGGTCAGGGGCTCGTCTCCCGCCAGTACGGAACGGCGGCGGGCCTCGTCGGGAAGGATGCCCCGGGTGGCCAGTCGCCACAGGGTGTCCTGGTCCGTTGTCACCCGCGCCGCGGCCTCCTCACTGGAAGCGCCGGGCGCGTCGGGAAGCCAGCGGTCGGTGTCCCGGGTTGCCCACCATGTGCCGCCCGCGGGGCCGGTGACGTCGAAACGCATGGTCGTCCCCTGCGGCCGGTCCACGGTGCGGAGCGTGTGCGGCAGGGCGCGCATGAACGTGTCGATCACCGGGCTGAGCAGCTCCGGCTCGTCGGCGCCGGGGCGGTCGACGGCGTCGCGGATCTGCTGCTGGTGCACCCAGAACTCCGTGTATTCGCGGGCGATGTCCAGCCAGGCGGGACTGGGCTCGTCCGTGGAGGCCCACGACACATCGACGACGGCGGGGGCGTCGAGCCGGGCGTCGGCCCAGATCTCGTCGAGCTGCGGGCCGAGGTGCGCGAGCAACTCGACCATCAGGCGTGGGCTGCACTGGCGGGTCGCTTCGACAAAGACGCCGTTCACGCGCGCCAAGTACGCGGGCAGCGTCTCGTCGTCGGCGAACACCGCACCGCCCCACCCGTCCCGGACGCTCGAGATGCGGCGCATGTAGTCGTTGAGGACATGGCCGACCACATCGTGCACATCCCACCCCGGGCAGACCGTCGGCCGCCCCCAGTCCCCGGGCTCCAACGAGCCGAGCAGGTCGAGCAGAGCCCGCCGCTCACGCACGAACAGGGGACGGGTGTCGATGGCAGGTCCGAACGAGGTCGTCATACGGAGACGCTAGGCGTTCCGCCACCGGAGTTCCCAGCGACCGGTGACAGCTCCCGCTCGGGAAGGCGAGCGGGCGGTCGGGGATGCGTCGGTGGGGCCCAGTGGGGCATGGTCGGTGGGTGGCTCATGACATCACTCCTGAAGACCTTGTCGCTCACTATCAGTTGGAGCCGATCCCCAAGGAGGGCGGGCGGTTCCGGGAGACCTGGGCCGGGCCCGAGCGGGGGGACGGGCGGCCCGAGGGGACCGCGATCGTTGTGCTGCTGACCTCGGAGCCGGGGGATTTCTCGGCGCTGCACCGGCTCCCCACCGACGAGGTGTGGCACTTCTATCTCGGTGATCCGCTGGAGATGCTGCTGCTCGACCCGGACGGTACGTCCCGCACCGTCGTGCTCGGTCCCGATGTGCTCGGCGGGCAGTACGTCCAGTTCACCGTGCCCGCGGGGACCTGGATGGGCGCGCGGGTCGTGGCGGGCGGCGCCTGGTCGTTCTTCGGGTGCACGATGGCACCCGGGTTCACCTACGGCGGGTACGAGCACGGGGACCCGGCCGAGCTGACCGCGCGGTACCCGGCGGAGGCGGTGCGGATCTCCGCGCTGAGCCGACCGTGAGCGGGTTGCTCGACGGGCAGGTGGCGCTGGTGACCGGGGCCTCGGGTGGCATCGGACGGGGGATCGCGCTGCGGTTCGCCGAGGCGGGGGCGGCGGTGGCCGTTCACTACCGCACGGATGCGGAGGGAGCCCGCGAGGCCGTCGAGCTCATCGAGGGCGCGGGCGGCAGCGCGGTCGCCCTGCACGCCGAACTCACCGTCGAGACCGAGTGCCACCGTCTGGTTCGCGAGGCGGCGGAGTGGGGCGGCGGCACCCTGACGGCACTGGTCGACAACGCGGGCGTACAGCCGGTCCAGGAACTGCCCGGCATGACCGTGACCGACTGGCGGGCGGTGGTCGACGCGAACCTGTCGAGCGTGTTCGCGTGCACACAGGCCGCGGTGGAGGTGATGCGCGAGGGCAGCGACAGGGACGGGCGCGGCGGGAGCATCACCCACATCGCCTCCATCGAGGCCACGCGCCCCGCCCCGCTGCACGCCCACTACTCCGCGTCCAAGGCGGCCGTCGTCATGCACGCACGGTCGGCGGCCCTGGAGTACGGTCCGTACGGGATCCGCGTCAACACCGTCTCACCAGGCTTGATCGACCGCGAAGGCCTTGCGGAGGCCTGGCCGGACGGCGTACGGCGCTGGCAACAGGCCGTCCCCACCGGCCGGTTGGGCCGCCCGGAGGACGTAGGCGACGCCTGCGTGTTCCTCGCCTCCCCGATGGCCTCGTGGATCACGGGACACGACCTGGTCGTGGACGGCGGGGTGTCGGCGCGACCGACGTGGTGAGGACGGGCGGGGGCGCGCGGGCGCGGTGTTGAGCACGGTGCTGCGTACATTCGTATCCCCATCAGGGGCCACCAGGGCTTGATACGCAGCAGGGGGCAAGGGAGAGGAAGAGGCAACGTGGGCCGAATACCGCGGATGGCGGCGCCGCGCCGAGCGGTGGCCCTCGTCCTGATGCTGGGCACCCTGCTCCTGCTGGGCGGTGCCACCACTGCGTCCGCGCACTCCTCCGTGCGCGACACCGACCCCCGCGAGGGCACCGTCCTCAAGACCGCCCCGACACAGGTCACCATGACCTTCACCGAGTCGGTCGGTATCTCCGACGACTCGATCCGGGTCCTCAGCCCCGACAACCGGCGCATGAACGCGGGTCCCGCCGAGCACGTCGGGGGCTCCGACACCGTGCGCGTACGGCTCCAGGACGATCTGCCCGAGGGCACGTTCACCGTGGCCTGGCGGGTGGTCTCGGCGGACAGCCATCCCATCTCGGGCGCGTTCACGTTCTCCGTCGGCGCACCCTCCGAGACCACCGCGAACGCCTCCGCCGAGCCCGCCGTGAACCCCGCCTCCGGTCTGCTCTACGACCTGGCCCGGTACGCCGCGTACACCGCCGTGGCGCTGCTCATCGGCGCGGCCACCTTCGTCCTCGCCTGCCGCCCGCCCGCCGTCGACCCCCTCCGGAAACTCTTCCGTGTCGCCTGGTGGACCCTGCTCCTGTCCACGGTCGCGCTGCTGTTCCTGCGCGGCCCGTACGCCCGCGGCACCGGCCCCGCGACTCTCTTTGACCTCTCTCTCCTCCAGGACACGCTGAGCGGCAGGCCGGGGTGGGCGCTGCTGGCGAGGCTGGTGCTGGTGGGAGTGGCGGGGGTCTTTCTCGTACGAGTGGTGGGGCGTGAGCCACAGGGGGAAGAGCGGCCGAAGCCTGCCGTCCTCGTCTCGGGTGGGCTGCTCGCCGTGGCGCTGACGGTCACCTGGGCCGCCGCCGAGCACGCGTCCGCGGGGATCCAGGTTCCCGTGGCGATCGTCTCCTCCGTACTGCATCTGCTGGCGATGGCGGTCTGGATGGGCGGCCTCGCGGCGCTGCTCACCACGCTGTACCGCGCCGAGACCCCGCCCTCGGCGGCGTCGGTGGCGCGCTTCTCGAGGCTCGCGTTCGCGTCCGTGGTGGTCCTGGTGGTCACAGGTGTCTACCAGTCCTGGCGGGGGCTCGGCTCCTGGGAAGCGCTCACCGGTACGTCGTACGGGCGGCTCCTGGCCGCCAAGGTGTGCGCGGTGGTGCTGCTGTTGGGGGCGGCGGCGTATTCGCGTCGCTGGACGGCGGGGTTGCTCGCGGCACAAGAGCCGGTGCGGGTGCGGGAGTTGGAGGCCGTGGGGGCGCGTACGGGGGGTGGGAGCGCGGGTGCCTCGACGGGGGCGGCGTCCGATGCCGATGACCCCAAGGGCAATGGGCCAGGGGATTCCGATGTGCCTGACGGGACCGACGGGACCGATGGGCCTGCCGAACCCGACGAGGTCCCGTCCCGTCACCAGGTCCTGCGCCGTTCCGTGCTGGCCGAAGTCGTCGTGGGCGTCGTGGTGTTGCTGCTCACGACGGTTCTGACCGGCACTCAGCCGGGGCGGGCAGCCACTGAGACCCAGAACGCACCGACCGCTCCGACCGGTCAGCCCACCACCTCGATGACCCTGATCCCCTTCGACGTCGGCACCCCGAACGGCAAGGGCAAGGTCCAGATCGTCCTGGAACCGGGCCGGGTCAACGAGAACACGGTCCAGGCGATCGTCATAGGCCCAGACGGCGTCGCCACGGTCCCCGAACTCCGCCTCACCTTCACCCTGGCCGCCGAGAAGATCGGCCCCATCGACGCCGAACTCACCGACCAGGGCGGTTACTGGGGCACCAACTCCCTCAACCTCCCGCTCCCCGGCACTTGGACCATGAACGTCACGGTCCGTACGTCGGACATCGACCAGGTGACGGTGTCGAAGAAGGTGCAGATCTCGCCCTGAGCGGGCGACAGCCTGCGTCTGCCTACTACTCGCTATTACTCGTTCGAGATCTCCTCCACCACCGTGGCCCCCAACTCCCGCACGATCAGCTCATACCCCGACAACGCCGACTCGTCGAGGTCGGGATCGTCGTCCTCCGGGACGTCGTCCTCCGGGGAGACGGGCGGTGGCTCCGGAGCCGATGGGCGCGATGTCTGCGGAGGTGTCGGTGCGGGGGCCGGGGCAGGGCCGGCCGGAGCCCGGTGGGTGCTGGGCCCGGGCGCCGGGGTGGCGGGTTGTTGTGGAGTGGAGGGCCTGGACGCGGGCGGAGGGGCGGCGCTTCCGGAGCCGTAGCCGCCGCCGATGCCGGGCCCAGCCGATGGTGGAGGCGCCGCCGAACCCCCTGACGTATCGAGGCTCGCCTCGATCTTCCAGTGCACGTTGAACTGCTCGGCCAGAGCCTGGCGCAGCACATCCTCACTGCCGCTGCTCAGGAAGTTGTCGCGCGCCCCCGCGTTGACGAAGCCGAGCTGGAGCGTCGTACCGTCGAAACCCGTGACCTGCGCGTTCTGACTGAGCAGGATCCACGTGAATCGGCGCCGGTTCTTCACCGCGTCAAGGATGTTCGGCCACAGCATGCGGGGGTCGGGCCCACCGCTCGCGGGAGCGGAAGGGGCGGCAGGAGCGGGCGGAGCGGGAGGGCCCGCAGCAGCCGGAGCAGTGGGAGGCGAGGACGCGGCCGGAGTCCGCCCCCCGCCCGCGGGCGCCGCCGTGGGCCACCCGCCGGGACGGCGACCGCTGCCCGCGGCCGTCGCGGTGGGCCAGGCGCCGGGCGCTTCCCCGGCGGCAGGAGCGGGCGGGGAAGCGGCCGGGGGAGCCCCCGCCGGCGCCTGAGCGGGCGGCTGCTGTTCAGGGGACGGCGCGACGGGCGCAGCCGGAGGCCGGGCGGCGGCTGCCTGAGTCGGCCCGGCGGAGCCTGCCTGCTGTGCTCCCCCAGTCGCCCCACCAGCACCGGATCCCGAAGCTCCGGCCCCCCGCACCGCCGCCCGAGCCGCCTCTGCCCCGCTCCCCTGCGGAGCAGAAGGCACCGCCGCCGAGCCGCCCTGCGCACCCCCGTGAACCGCGCCCCCATGCACCTCGGGCCCGGGCACATACCCCATGGCAGGCCCGGCCCCCGCCCCCGTGAAGTTGACCCCCCGCTCCAACCGGTCGAGCCGAGCCATGACGGACCGCTCATCGCCGTACGCCGCGGGCAGCAGCACCCGTGCGCAGATCAACTCGAGCTGAAGCCGGGGCGCGGTGGCCCCCCTCATCTCCGTGAGCCCGTCATTGACGATGTCGGCGGCCCGGCTCAGCTCGGCCGCGCCGAAGACCCCGGCCTGGGTCTGCATCCGCTCCACGACATCGGCGGGCGCATCGATGAGCCCCTTCTCGGCGGCATCCGGCACCGCCGCCAGAATCACCAGGTCCCTGAGCCGCTCCAGCAGATCGGCGACGAACCGCCGTGGATCGTTGCCCCCCTCGATCACCCGGTCCACGACCTCGAAGGCAGCGGCCCCGTCCCCCGCCGCGAAGGCCTCGACGACGGAGTCGAGCAACGACCCGTCCGTGTAGCCCAGCAGCGAGGTCGCCATGGCATACGTCACACCGTCCGCACCGACCGCGGCCAGCAGCTGATCCATGACGGACATGGAGTCACGTACGGACCCGGCCCCGGCCCGCACAACAAGCGGAAGGACCCCGTCCTCGACGGGAACCTCCTCACGCCCGCAGACCTCGGCCAGATACTCCCTCAGGGTCCCCGGCGGCACGAGCCGGAACGGGTAGTGGTGCGTCCGTGACCGGATGGTCCCGATGACCTTCTCGGGCTCGGTCGTGGCGAAGATGAACTTGAGATGCTCCGGCGGCTCCTCGACCACCTTCAGCAGGGCGTTGAAGCCCGCCGAGGTGACCATGTGCGCCTCGTCGATGATGTAGATCTTGTACCGACTGCTGGCCGGCCCGAAGAAGGCCTTCTCCCGCAGGTCACGGGCGTCGTCCACACCGCCGTGCGAGGCGGCGTCGATCTCGATGACGTCGATGGACCCCGGCCCGTTCCTCGCCAGGTCCCGGCAGGACTGGCACTCCCCGCAGGGCGTGGGCGTCGGCCCCTGCTCGCAGTTCAGACAGCGGGCCAGGATGCGCGCACTGGTCGTCTTTCCGCACCCGCGCGGCCCGCTGAACAGGTACGCGTGATTGACCCGGTTGTTCCGCAGCGCCTGCTGCAGCGGGTCGGTTACATGCTCCTGCCCGATGACCTCGGCGAACGACTCCGGGCGATAACGGCGGTACAGCGCGAGAGACGACACGCATACGAGGTTATAGGCGCCCACTGACAACCCGGACCGCCCGCGGAACAACCCCGTCGCCAGGCCCGTACGTACCCCGGTATGTGTCCCCGGAACGCAAGCGCCCCCCACGCACCCGCCAGAGCCAACCTACCCTTGCTGCCTTCCGGCCCTGGGGGAGTTCAGTCAGATAGCGCCGCGTGAGGGGCTCCGCACAGGGTACAGGATCTGACCGGCACGAACGAGTTCGCGACCACTCCCCGGCGTCCTGTAATGTTTCCGACGGAGGATTCGCCTAGAGGCCTAGGGCGCACGCTTGGAAAGCGTGTTGGGGGCAACCCCTCACGAGTTCGAATCTCGTATCCTCCGCCAGTGCCTCACCGGGCACGAAGTCGAAGGGCCCCACCGTTCGCGGTGGGGCCCTTCGACGTGCTTATCGGCCCTCGGTGTTCTGGTTCTTGTCCACAGGGGGCGTTTCCGGGGGCAAGGGGGAACCTGCCCTCATGTGGCACCCGCGGATCATGGGGGTACGCCATCCTTGAACCCAGCGCCGGGGCTCCCGCGCCGCTGCGACGCTCCCTGGTCCGACGAGGTGCACCCCGCATGAAGTCCCGATCAACGCTGGCGACATGGCTGGGCAGCCTCGACGCCTCTCGTCTGGCGCGCGTACTCGGGACGCGGAAGGACGCCGTGTCCCCTCCGGAGCCGCGCTCGGTGGGGGAACTGGCGGACCGTCTTCAGCGTCCGGGATCGGTAGCACTGGTCCTGCCGCGGCTCGCGCTGCCGCACCTCCAGGTGGCCGAGGCGCTGGCTGCGCTGGGTGCGCCCGCATCGCGCGATGCCCTGGCGGAACTGCTGGGAGCGGCGGACGACGAAACCATCCGCGAACTGGAGGCGGTGCTGGAGGCGCTGGCCGATCATGCTCTGGTCTGGCCGGACGGCCCGGGGAAGCTCCGCATGGCCGGACCGCTGCGGCAGGCGTGGGACGCGCCCCTGGGACTGGATGCCCCGCTGGGGGAACTACTCGCGGGCACGACCTCCGACGAGCTGCGCGGCATGCTGGCGGCGCTGGGCGTCAAGCCGCCGGGCACCAAGGCGCAGCGGCTCGCCACACTGGTGGAACACCACAGCGACCCGGGGCAGATCGCCTCAGTGGTCGCCAAGGCCCCTGCGGCGGCCCGGGAACTGCTCGAACGCCGGGCGGAGGCTGCGCCGACGGAGCCCGCGCAGTTCATCATGTTCGGGCATCCGGGCCCCGGCCTCGAACCGGGCGCCCGGTGGGCGCTGGAACGGGGACTCCTGGTCCAGGATCGTCACCGCTACGGTCCGGCCCGTATGCCTGCCGAGGTGGCGCTCGCGCTGCGTGGGCCCGGCCGGCACGCCCCGTTCCAACCCGTCCCGCCTTCCGCGGGACTGGCGTCTGTCACCCCGGCGGAGGTGGACCGCGAGGCGTCGGCCGCGGCCGCGGCGTTCGCTGCCCGTGCCACCTCGGTCCTGTCGGTCTGCTCGGCGGCTGCGCCGGCCCGGCTGAAGTCCGGCGGGATCGGTGCGCGTGAACTGGCCCGGATCGGCAAGGCCGCCCAGGCCGACGACGCCGTCGTACGCCTCACCCTGGAGACCGCGTACGCCGCCGGGCTGCTGGGTCGGGACGGCGATCGTGTGGCGCCCACCGAGGCGTACGACGCCTGGGCGGAACAGGAGCCCCCGGAGCAGTTCGCCGTACTGCTTCAGGCATGGCGGAACCTGCCGCTCACCCCCACCCAGGCGCGCGACGAGGACAACAAGGCGCTTCCCGCTCTCGCGGGAGCACCGCCCTGCAACGGCTGCGTGCAGGCCCGCCACGGACTGTTGACCGCAGCCGCACAGCTCCCGGCAGGGCAGGGCGCGAGGGTCACCTCGGAGCTGGGCCCCCTGATCGCCTGGCACCGCCCGCTCGCCGATTCCTTGCCCCAGGACGGAACGCCGTTCGCCACTGTGATCCGTGAGGCCGAGCTCCTCGGCGTACTCGCTCGCGGTGCCCTCTCCATCCCTGGCATCCACCTGCGGACCGACGACACGGAGGGACTGAGCGCCGAGTGTCGGCGGCTGCTGCCCCCGGCCACCGCGGCGGCTCGGATCGGCGCCGACCTCACTGCCGTTGTCACCGGCACACCGTCCGCGCGGCTGGCCGCACTCCTGGACTCCGTCGCCGACCGGGAGACCAGCGGCACGGCATCGGTGTGGCGGTTCAGTGCCGGCAGTATCCGCCGGGCCCTGGACGCCGGCCGTCTCCCCGAGGACATCGAAGCCGACCTGACCGCTGTCGCCACCGGGCCTCTGCCACAGCCGCTGTCATACATGATCGCCGACACCGCGCGCGGCCACGGGCGCGTGCGCATCGCCCCCGCCGCCTGCGTCCTCCACGGCGACGAGCCCGCGCTCCTGGCGGAACTCGCTGCCCACCGAAAGCTCGCCAAGCTCGGGCTACGGCAGCTGGCGCCGACGGTGCTGATCAGCCGCAGCCCACTCGACACGACTGTCGCCGCGCTCCGGGCCGAGGGATACGCCCCTGTCGCCGAGACCGCCGAGGGCACGGTACGCGTCGAAAAGGCCCGGCCTCGGCGGGGCACCGCTCTCGTTCCGCCTCCGCGCGGCGCCGGCGCGAAGGACAGCGGCCGGATCGCTGCCACGCGCGCGGCGAAGGCATCCGCCGCCATCGACTGCAACACCCTGGCGGCCCAGCTGCTGGCCGCTCCGCCCACGATTCCCGATCCGGCGCCGTTCGACGGAGGAGCGCCCTTCGCCACAGACACCGAGGAGATCGTCGCAGGGTGGGCGAAGCGCCTGCCGTACGGCGACGTCCGCCAGCTCGCCCACGCCATCGATACCGGTCAGGCCATCACCGTCGAGTACGTCGCCACCTCCGGCAACCAGACCGTGCGTACCCTGAGCCGCCTCATGCTCGACCCGCCCTACCTCGAAGCCTGGTGCCACCTCAGGGACGCTGAACGGGTCTTCACCCTTTCCCGCATCCACAGCGTCATGAGCGTGCCGGAATAGCGTGCCCGAATGAGAAGGAAGATGGTATCTCTATCGATACCATCTCCTACGGGAGGCTTGCCATGCGTCGTCTCATCGGGCGGGACCGCGAGCTGAACGTGCTCGGCAACGCCTTGCAGGCGGTTCGCGATCAATAACTCTGCGGTTTCGTGCTGGTCTTGCCGATGAGCTTGGCGAGGTCTTTCGCGGTGGTTGCGGTGATCGGTGCTGGGCGAACGTGGCGGTCGAGGGCTTCCAGGATGGGGGTCATCTCGTGGTTATAGATCGACAGCTCCCTGCGAGCTACCCGATCCCCCATCGAACCCGATAGCTCTGCGAAAACGGCGCAGCCCTGGCTGCGCTGACCGACGGCTCCGGGTCGCGAGTATTGCCCGAACTATCCGCTCCAACGCCGTAGATATTCTTCATGCCGCGCCCTCGAGTCCATTTCGTTGAAATATCTGCTTGATTCGGCAAAGACCTCCACGAGATCCTGACTGAAGTATGCGACGGCCTGATCGCCGAAGAGGGCAACGGCAAAGGCCACTTCATCCGGTTCATGCGGATGGGATTCGGTACGAGTCGCTGGGTCGAGGTATGAGAATTGTGCCCGGGCCTGTTTGATCACCTGCTTCCCCTGTTCGCTCAGGCGCGGCAGGCGAAGCTTCTGCGGGGACGGCTCGTTAACGTTCGCGTGCAGATTCTCAGGGGCTTTGTGAGTTTCCCAGATGGCCTTCTCCACCCCTGCCTCGGGAGGTCCCTCCTCCAGCACCCACAGCAGTGTCGGCGCTCCGGTGTAGCTCACGTCCCTTTCCAGTTTTCCAGTGGCCACCAGCCCGGAGACCACCGCGTGAAAGGCCTGCCAGGGTTCGCCGACAAGAACCGCGATTGCGGCGGGTCCCATCTCCACAGCGGCATCCGGGGCAAGGTCGGCAGGCTCCGGCGCCGTGGCCGCATAGCAGTCCCAGGCAGCGGAGCCCGCCGTCCGGTACGCCCGGCTGTCGAGCCACCATGCTCCGGCCATGAGCCCGATGTATCCCGCCACACAACCGCTCAACACCACGACCTGTATCAAGAGCCCCCTTGCCCGCCGTGACTCTAAGACGTCTGCTGGGGGCCTGCGAAGTATTCGTTCGCCCAGTCCCCGAAGGGGACGGCGTGACTCGGAATGACCCTCGGATTGGTCTTGTCGCCCGTCACCACGGCTTCCATTGTCTCGGTGAAGGCAACGAGCTTGTCCGCGCTGAACCCGGTGATCAACTCCGCCGACATGGCGGTGGCGCTCACCCAGGACCGGTAGTCGTGCAGGAACTCCCGGAACAGCTCGATGCGATCGTCATCGGTCAGATACTTCTCGGTATCCAGACTGCTGCAGCCGTTCCCCTGGCATCCCGCTTCCTCGATCCAGAAGGACTGCCAGCTCCGCAGCCACGCGACCTCCCGGTAGACCGGATTGGCCTCGACGTACATCGCAGCAAGTGCCATGAAGGTGTTCTGCTGGCTGTCGTGGGCGTACGCCGCGTTAGCGCGGAAAATGAACATCGACGAACTCATCGGCCCCCCTGGGTCGTCACCACAGCACTGCCAGGCCGCATCAAGACCGGCGTGGGACGAATGCGAGCCGGGGGAAGAGAAGGCCAGCCAGCAATCACTGTCCCACGAACGCCGCTCGGCAACCAGATCCGACGATGGCCGCCTTGCGGAACCTGATCGTCGGCGCACGCTTTTGGCCCTGGCGGCATCGCGCAGGCTCTTGCCGTCCACGGCCAGGCCGTGCAGGTCGCCCCTGCCGACCGTGCCGGCACGGCGGTCGTCGCGGCACGGGAGGGGCGCCGGGGCCGGCGCTTCGGGGTTCAGGGGGAGTGGCCGGGCGGGGTGGGCTCAAGGGTCTGTTCCGCCCAGATGGTCTTGCCCTTGGTGGTCTGGCGGGTGCCCCAGTGCTGGGTCAGCTGGGCGACGAGGAGGAGGCCGCGGCCGCCCTCGTCGTACGTGCGGGCGCGGCGGAGGTGGGGAGCCGTGCTGCCGCCGTCGGAGACCTCGCAGATGAGGGTGTTTTCGTGGATCAGGCGGAGCTGGATGGGAGGCTCGGCGTGGCGGATGGCGTTCGTCACGAGTTCGCTGACGACCAGCTCGGTGACGAAGGCGGCGTCGCCCAGCCCCCAGGCCTCGATCTGTGCCACCGCGTCCTTGCGGGTCTGGGCGACGGCGGAGGGGTCGGCGGGTACGTCCCAGGTGGCGACCTGGGAGGCGTCGAGTGCGCGGGTGCGGGCGAGGAGGAGCGCGACGTCGTCGGCCGGGCGCTGGGGCAGGAGGTCGGCGAGCACCGTGTCGCACAGGGCATCTAGGGAGGGCGCCTGCCGGGTGAGCAGTTGGCCGAGCCGGTGGACGCCCTCGTCGATGTCGCGGTCACGGGATTCGACCAGGCCGTCGGTGTAGAGGGCGAGCAGGCTGCCCTCGGCCAGGTCGATCTCGGCCGCTTCGAAGGGCAGGCCGCCCAGGCCCAGCGGAGGGCCCGCCGGGAGGTCGACGAGTTCGGCGGTGCCGTCGGGGCTCACCACGAGCGGTACCGGGTGTCCCGCCCGGGCGAGTGAGCAGCGGCGGGAGATCGGGTCGTACACGGCGTACAGGCAGGTCGCGCCGACCTCGCCGCCGGTCTCCGGGTATCGGCCGGCCGGCTGGTCGCTCTCCAGCTCGGTGGAGAGGCGGGCGACCAGGTCGTCGAGGTGGGTGAGC
>NZ_BMPQ01000005.1:506429-513978 GCF_014647675.1 Streptomyces flaveus
TCCAGTGAGGCCAGGGTGCTCGTCGCGGTACGCAGCCGGCCCATGGTCGCGGCGGCATGGAGGCCGTGGCCGACGATGTCGCCGACGACCAGTGCCACCCGCGCCCCGGACAGCGGAATCACGTCGAACCAGTCGCCGCCCACGCCTGCGTGCGCGCCGGCCGGGAGGTAGCGGGAGGCGACCTGCACCGCCGCCTGCTCGGGCAGCCGCTGGGGCAGCAGGCTGCGCTGCAGCATCACCGCCGTACCGCGTTCGCGGGTGTAGCGGCGGGCGTTGTCGATGCAGACGGCCGCCCGGGCCACCAGCTCCTCGGCCAGCACCAGGTCGTCCCGCTGGAAGATCTCGGGATGCCGGTAGCGCACGAAGACGGCGACGCCCAGAGTGGTTCCGCGTGCCGACAAGGGCACCGTCATCACCGAGTGGATCCCGAGTTCGCGGACCCGGGCGGCCCGGACCGGGTCGCGGGCGGTCACCTCGGCGATCTCGGCGTCGGTCATCTCGCGCAGCGTGGCCCGTCCCGACCGGAGACTCTCGACCGGTGCGGAACCCTCCGGGTACTCGTCCACGTCGCCCAGGGCGACGACCGTCTCCGGGACGCCCGGAGTCAGGGACCGGTGGGCGACACGCCGCAGCAGGACAGGGCCGGCCGTCGTCACGCCGTCCGGGGGCGGCTCATGCAGATCGTCCAGATCGTCGAGGGAGGCCAGGAGGTCGACGCTGGCGAAGTCGGCGAGTTCCGGGACCGTCACGTCCGTCAGCTCCTGCGCCGTACGCATCACATCGAGGGTGCTGCCGATGCGCCGGCCCGCTTCGGCGATCAGCTGGAGCCGCTTGCGGGCCCAGTGCTGTTCCGTCATGTCGTGGGCAGAGAGACAGACACCGCGCAGCTCGCCCGCCTCGTCCCGCAGCGGCGACGTGAAGAGCGACCAGGCGTGCTCGCGCGTCTCACCGGCGGCGCGCAGAAAGTTCTCGTCGTACTGCGGCTCACCGGTCTCCAGTACCCGCGTCATGCTCTGTTCCGCCACCTCACCGGCCGGGTTGTCCACGATCTCGTTGACACGCAGTCCGCGCATGTCGTCCTCGGTGAGGGCCACGGACCGTTCCATTTCCTCGTTGGCCCGCCGCAGCCGGAGCCTGGTGTCGTAGAGCGCCAGTGCGCAGCAAGGGGACTGGGTGAAGCTCCAGCTCACGAGGGCTTCGTCATCAGGCAGGGGTTTCTGCCCGGTCAGTGGGGAGACCAGGAACCACTCGCGGGTGCCGGTCTCCGGTGTCCTGTGGTGCGCCAGGACCTTGATCTCGAGGCGTCGGCCGTCGCGGTGCCGGACAGAGACCTTCCCGTGCCATCTCGGCAGGTCCGCGAAAGGTGGCAGGTCCTCCGCGGGGATCGCCTCCGCCAGCAGCTCGGCCGCCGGTCGTCCCAGGACCTGTGCGGCCGAGTACCCGAGCAACTGCTCGGCCCCCGCGTTCCACCCGGTCACCGCGCCGCCTTCATCGACGGTGACGCGCGCCGTGAGCGCCTCGCCGACCACATCTCCGAGCGGCCGCGTCGCCCGGTCGGCGGCGATGCGCTGGTCCATGATCGCTCATCTCGCTCTCGCGGAGGTCCACCGGTCTGCGGTCCGCGGTCCGCTCTCCTCGGGCCGCCGCTCCCAGGACGTAAGCCATTATCGCCGTATCCTGCGGCTCGACGCCGGGTGGAACGGCGGATGCCGTGTCACCGCAAACACAGCCCGGTATCTCTGCTCGACAACCGACAACTCCACCAGAGCCAATCCCGGCCTCCCGCCACGCGCCGCAACGACGCGCACAGCAAAGCCGATCACGGCCACCGTCAACCATCAGCTGGGACCGAAGTGTCAAGCATCTCCCGGGACCGGACGCACCCCTATACCAGCGACTGAGTTACAACTCTCTCTACGGGTTCAAGGCGGCTCGCTCCGCTCACCGCGCGCGGCCCGGCCCCCGGCCGGGCCTGCGCTCCTGTCTCCGCCCCGCTCCAGCCCGGCCGGTGTCCGGGCCGCGCACTCTGCAATGAGCCGCCTGATGCCAGAGAAGGGGTACGTCGTGGCTGGGGCGGTCGGCTCCACGGCTTTACGCAGCCACTTTGACGCGAGCCTCGAAGATCATGGCCCCAACGTCGTGCTTTACCGGGCAGGTCCACAGACTGCCCGACTCGCCGGAAGCTTACGGGGCCATGATCACTCGCCCCAAAGCAGCTCCAGCCCAAAGCCGCTCCGCCGACCTTCTAGTCACGCACCGCAACGAGGTTGGAAAAGCGCGGAATGGTTCGGTAAACAGCGAACGGAATCAGAGAGAACCCGGGATGCTGAGGAAGGTCAATGAACCCCATTCCCCCCAAGTTTTTCATGAGGCCATTAATGTTGTCTGCAAACCTAACTCTGTTAACGGCTCCATCAGGCCGAAAGAAATCAAAGTCGGGCACCGCTGTATCCTCAGAACCGTAGCTTCCCACACTGCCCACGAGTGTCCACTCCTGAGGCTCTGTCCCGTACCGCGCGAAGAGGATATCGGCTTCTGTATCCAGATATTGTCGCCCTTCCTGCAAACGGGAGCCGATTAGCACGTCCCCCGAGTCGACAGGTGAGAGATTTATATGCAGACCTGGAGCGAAGATTCCTCGCGCCATGCGGATAATGGAACGAAGTGAATCACCATCCATTCCCCCGAATCCCTTGAAGTCAGGGATCAAGTCCTCTAGCTGCCGATCGGGCTGGGCCTGACCAGGCCTCGGCGGCTTTGGACCTTGCTGCCCACCTCTGCCCTTTCCCTTGCCCGGGGCTGCCTGGCCAGCATCAGGAGTCAAGTTCACACCCATGCCTTGAAGGCCGAGCGCGACGGATGCGAAGGCCGAGAATACACTGGCGGCATATCGAGTATCGAAGAGAGATCCCATGGCGGTAATACGAACGAGCGAACCGGGTGGGGCAATCGCTTTAATATCCCCTGAGGTCCACTGAGACGGATCGGACGCCTCTTCCGATACGTCCTTGAGTACGCCTTCAGACTCCAATGCTTCTTCCAGCATCGGAAAAAGAGCATCGCCGAGGGATTTTTGGGTGTACCTCTCGCTACCAGCTACCTGGAGATGCTGGGCGAAGCTTCGTGGTCCGACCGTGGATCTCTTCTCTTGCGTACTCGTTTCTCGCTCTTCCTCTGCAATGCCCCCGTCGAGCTGAGCCAGCATTGCCCGCACCTTGTCGGTGTCTACGTACAGAAACTCGCGCAGAATCAAGTGCTGCCCCTCACTAAGTTTGAAGGGTGATGCTATAGCCGGAACTGACGGCGTGTTGGGTGATTGTGGATATTGGCACTGAGTGCCGAGAAGCCTGACACCGGCGAAGGCAAATCAAACCGCCGCGGCCTTACACACGAGCGCCCTCCCGGGCCGTCCTCGGGCCGTGGAAAGCGCTCAATGATGACCAACGCCAACAACTGCCGACAGCTCGGCAGCAGGTCAGGACGTTGATCGATGACGCGGCCGCGGTCACGGCCGTCGGTGATCAGTTGTGGCTGTGCAGGAGCCCATCACCCGTCCCCGAGATGGCCGACCCGTGGCCTCGCGGTTGGAACCGCCAACACGGGAGCCCCTGGCTCCAGCACGCCCGCCTGTGCTCTTGCATCGTGACAGGCGCTCTTGTGCCTGCCTGCATCCGCATCTACGGTCGATCTGCTCAAGCAGTGCTGTGCCGTTTTTTTTTGGGGGGGGGAGCGTGCATCTTGACTTCAGTGCCTTAGTGCGCGAGCTGGGAACGCCTTCCAAGCTTATTGTCAGCTCGACGCCGGAACTGGCAGAAGAGGTCGAAAAGGAAGCCCGGGAGCGCGTCGGACCGAAACGCGGTGCTTCCTACCTCTACCGAAAGCCGGTATATGCGATTCCGGCCAACTTATTTGCCGGGATCGAGTCCAGCCCGGCAGAGGTGCTGCGCGAATTAGGGTTAGCCACCACATTCGTTACGGCCTCGCCTTTCGCTGACATAGCACGCCACTGGGCGCATGTACGATACTGCGCCACTCTCAGGAGTAATAGAAAACAGATCTTGGCCCTGACTCAGGCGGGCTCCGATATAGTGCACCACCACAAAGTGGCACAGTCAGAACAGCTCGGCATTGGCTTAGCCCTGGTGGTGGCCAAACGAATCCTTGAACGGAAATACCCCGGGTGGCTGTTTTCGAGCGTTGACGTGGATGTGGCACTCGCAACCGGCTTCATTGAAGGGGTAGGCCTAGTCCGACAGAAGAACAGAGCAACAATGCGTCCAGATTATTTCTTGGTCGGCCGCCGTGCCGGAGGAGGAAACTCAGGCTGCAAGGTGTACATATTGGAGTGCAAGGGCACCCACGGGAATGCGTACCATTCGAAGCGGCAGTTGGCCACAGCTTCTCTTCAAGTAGGTTCAATTGAGGTAGGAGCTCGAACCTTGCCGAGCCTCATGGTTGCCTCTCGTCTGTCCACGACAGGCGTCTCCATCGACGTACTCGACCCGCCTGGAGAAGATGACCTATGGGACGGGGAATCTGAAGAGTTCGACGCATTGCTATCAGAGGACCCTGGTCCGCGGAATTGGGCGTCGGGCAAGCCCACCTTCGAACAGTTCTATGCACGGCAGCGAGAGTTTCTCGGAGTCGGAGAATTTCAGCCCAGTGAAGCAGAATTAGAGGCCGCGCACACCGAGTACGAGGCAAGCGTGGGTGAACTTCCTGTCATCTTCCAGATACCCGAGGATGGCAAAAAATGGCTATTCCGCATCCTGGCGAGAAACGCGGCTCACTCTGTTCTACGGTTCGCGGGCGACAACACTTCTGCATCGCAATTCGCCTCACCAAGGACCGCAGACCTTCAGCGCTTGCCCTTAGACGACCCAGCCCCGGATTGGCAGACGTTTACAGTTAGTTCCGAGTCCAATATTGATTCACACCGGTTCGTTGGCGTCAAGTATTCCATGCCGCTCCCCAACGGCGCGTCTCTCGAAATCTTCAGGGGGGTCGAAAAGGGGATGTACGAAAGTCTTCGCGAAGGGAGAGTCAGCGCCTACGTGCGGAGAGCTCACCAACTTCGCGATTCGTGGGCATCGGTTACCGCCGGAGCAGGTGCGAACGGTCCCCGGCACCAGGCCGTCTCGGTCGGAAGCGACGGAACCGGGCTGCGGATCCGTGTTGTGTAGCGGGCTGAGCGTCCTAGAATCGGCGGGCAGCGGCTGACATCAACGGCGGCGCACGCTGGGGCGTCCGGCGTTCACGTTCCACCTGGCAGCTGTGCGAGCGCATCCCGAATGAGTGTCTAACTGCGTGACAACGCCGACGCACACCGGCGGGCAACCGCGCACGCCTGCGCACCGTCAAAGCAGGTGAGTGCCACCCCGGCCCAAGGTCGAGCCCCCATCCAAGTTGCTTCGGGACGAAGAAGTCATTGCTCAAGGGCTCGCCGTCACGCGTCCGCCGTCGCGACTTGCCCTGGTCGACAGCACGGCAGCGTGGCTGAGGCCAGCGGGGGTGCAGCGAGACACACACGCCTGATCTAGCCGACACCCCCGCCGTCGTGGCTGACTGTTGTCGGCTGAGGTACAGACGGGCGGCACCGCCGGTTCCCGCCGGTCAGTTGAGCGCGGACCCGCACCCGGCAAGTTCTGGGCCGTCCCTAGATCTATTTGTCCCCGGTCCGCCGGCCAGTCGCAGTGCATGAATTCCCGGTGCGCCAAAAGCTATTGATCAGAAACTCAAAGGGTTCTCTTCGAGGGTGTAGCGGACGTGGGGGCCGCCGAAGTAGCCGCGGACGATGTGGGGCTGGCGCTGGCGGCGGTGGAAGAACCTGCGGGTCTCGGCCGCGAGTTGGGCCTGGTTGCGTGCCCTGCTGCTCATGGGCAGGCTTCGTTTGAGGTCGGCGTTGACGAGTTCGTCGGGGTTCAGTTCGGGCGAGTACGAGGGCAGGAAGTGCAGCTCGATCCTGTCGGTGTGGTCGGCCAGCCATGTGCGGACCGCGCGGGAGCGGTGTGCGGAGTGACCGTCCACCACGAGGTGGATCTTGCGGTCGAAGTGGCCGATGAGCCGGTCGAGGAAGCGGCACATGACCTTCGCGTCGAAGGTCTCGGTGAACACCATGAAGTGCATCCGGCCCTTCGTACTGATCGCGGACATCGCATTCACGGAGAACCGGTTGCCGGTGCGGCGCACGACGGGGGTGCGGCCCTTCTCGCCCCAGGTACGGCCGGTGACCTGATCGGAACGGATGCCGACCTGGTCGGCGAACAGCACCTCACCGTTCTCGGCCTTCGCCGTCGCCCGGATCGCCGGTCATGTCTCCTCCAGCCAGGTCCGCACCGCCTCCGGGTTCTGCTCGACCGCGCGCTTGTCGGGCCGCTGGAACGACAGTCCCCAGCGCCGCAGGTACTTGCCCACCCCTGGCTCGCTCATCCGCACCCGATACAGCTTCGCGATCAGCTCACCCACCTGGCCACGCGTCCACAACTGACCACGAAGACCCAGGTCACACGGCAGGTGATCCAAAATCGCCTGCCTCACCGCCGCCTGCTCGACCCCGGACAGCACCTGATGCTCACCCACGCGCCGCCCACGCGGACGCGCGGTCAACGCCTCACGCCCACCGGCCTGCCACTTCGCCCACCAGCCGTCCACCGCCTTGAGCGAGACCTTGAACAACGCCGCGACATCCTCGCGGTCCCGGCCCTCCACCAGCGCGGCCACCGCCCGCAGCCGCAACGCTTCCTGCGCCGACGGCGACAACTGCCGTGCGTCCCCCACCAGTTCACTCACACAGCATTCAACGACCCAGAACGCTTACCGTTTCGGATCAATAGCGTCATTGCAATAAATTGGCGCTATATCGGCTCCCGCAAAGGCCGCTGTATCGACCTCTCAACCCACTTGGGCAGCTAATGCCAACGCTCATTATTCGCCACTGCACGAAGGTGCTCAATCCGCTTCTCGCGGTCGATATCGTTGATCTCGTGATAGATGGCAGCAGCCTTAGAATAAACATCCACCGCTTCATCTAGACGGCGAACCCGCAGCAAAGCGGTGCCTAGATTACCGAGCGCCTCTCCTTCGCCCTCAATATCGCTGATCTCATGATGGATAGCAGCAGCCTTAGAATAGGCATCCACCGCCTCATTCAGACGGCTGACTCGCATCAGTGCGGCGCCGAGATCATTTAGCGAAAGCCCCTCACTGAGGAAATCTCCTGTCTCATGGTACAGGTCTACAGCTCTCTGATGAGCGCTGATCGAGTCACTATACATACCCAGTTCCATATAGGCGAGGCCGAAATTCCTCATTGCCCTTCCCTCGCCGTGAAGATCACCGAGTTCACGACAATAATCGACCGCTTGCGCATGAATTTGGATGGCCTCATCAAATCGTCGAAGCTGATGAAGGGCGCTGCCGAGATTATTTAGAGCTTGCCCCTGGCCGTGCAGATCACCGGATACCCTGTATAGGGCGTTTGCTCGGTAAAGGGCGTCGAGCGCTTCATCGAACCGGCGCACCTGCAACAGCGTGCTGCCGAGATTATTCA
>NZ_BMPQ01000006.1:0-43034 GCF_014647675.1 Streptomyces flaveus
GGTCGTGGGCCGGTGCGTCAGCCCGTCGCAGGGCGGGCATACGGCCCTGGACTGGTACAGGGTGCGGGTTCTCCGAGACCGAAGCTAAGCGACGGGCATACGACGCACCGGCCCACGACCCCTCCCGCCGGAGGGCAAGTGCGGGTCGTTGGGGGTGCGGGCTTTCCCGGAGCGCCGGGCTTGATCGGGGCGCCGGGGTCTTCGGGGCGCGGGCAGGCGCAGGCTTTTCAGGGGCGCGGGGAACTGCGCGACCAGCCACGACGCACCCGCAGCCGCGACACGACTGTCACCCACCACCCCCTGGCGGGGGGCCTGGGGGCGCAGCCCCCAGTTTCGGGAAGGGGCGGGCCTGGGGAAGAGAACCCCTCCCACCCCACCCCCGGCCTGGGGGCGATACCGGGACCGGCCAGCCACCCCCCGTTCATCCTGGCCGCCGAGGAACTTTGAATTCCGCGCGCAAGCTCCAGGTGTGAGAAGAATCGTCGCAGTCGTCCTCGCGGTGTTCCTGATCGGCGGAGTGGCAGCAGCCGTCGTCGCGGGCCGCGAAGGGCAGGACAAGGGCACGGCAACGAAGACCGTGCGAGCAGTGATCGGGTCGGAGAAGGCTGAGTTCTTCGCCGATCCCGACGTGGTGAAGGCCCTCGCTGCAAAGGGCTACACCGTGGAGACGGAGACGTCGGGTTCCTGGGCCATGGAGGGCCTGGATCTGAAGGGATACGACTTCGCGTTTCCGGGCAGCCAGGCGCCCGCCGCCGAGCTGGCGAAGAAGTACGGCGTACGGCAGCCGCTGCCGCGCCCCTTCTATTCGCCCCTCGTGGTCGTGGCGCACCGCAACGCCGCCGAGGTGCTGGCCGCGAACGGACTCGCGACCGTCAACAAGGGCAACGGCACTCTGAAAATGGGCGCCTATCTCGATGCCGCCCATGCCAACAGGACCTGGCAGCAGCTCAAGGGCGCGGACAAGTACGGGGAGTTGACCGGGACGCTGTTCGTGTCCACCACCGACCCGACCAGTTCGAACTCCGGTGCGCTCTACCTCGCCGCCGCCTCGTACGTCGCCGCCGGCGGCCGGGTCGCCGCCGACACCTCGGCCGTCGACGAGACCGCGCCCCTGATGCGCAAGCTGATCAGCGTCCAGGGCGCCCAGCAGACCAGCTCGGACGCGACGTTCAGGGACTTCATCAGCGGGGTCGGCAACCCGCTCGTTCTCGTCTACGAGTCCCAGGTCGCCTCGCTGCTCATGCGGGGCCAGTCCGTCGACGACCTGATCGTCCTCTACCCGGACACCACCGCCAACAGCGACCACACCGTCGTCCCCCTCACCGAAGAGGGCCGGGCGCTCGGTGAACTCCTCAGCACCGACAAGGAGTTGCGCAAGCTGGCGGTGCGGCACGGGTTCCGGCCGCAGGACGCGAGCGCGGAGTTCACGGCGGCGACCGCCGCCCACACCACGTATCTCAACCAGAAGCTGACCGGCGTCCGGCAGGCGCCCGTGCCCGCCTCCAAGGTGCTGCACGAGATGGCACGTCAGGCCCGGGGCTAAGGGGAAACAACAAGTGACCAGCGACAACGAAGACTTCACCCTCACTCCGCCCGAGCCCGTCGCGGCCGTGCCGAAGGAGAAGGCCGGCGGGCTCGTACCCGTCGACGAGTCGGTCCGTACGGACATGGACCGCAAGGCCGCCGAGTACGTCGACTCACTCGCCGCCCTCGACGCCCGCTCCCCCGAATTCGCGAGCAAGCTGGGGGAGATCGTCGCCCTCGGCTCGGGCGAGATGCGCGCCGCGTCCGCACAGTCCAACCGCATGCTGGACCGCACGATCCGCAGCCTGCCCTCGAACGGCGAGGACGCCCAGTCCCGCGTATCGTCCTCGCTCGTCGAACTCCGGCGTACGGTCGAGGATCTGGACCCGCGTGACCTGCCCGCGGGCAAGGGCCGCAAGCTGCTGTCCAGGCTCCCCGGCGGCAACAGGCTGCGCGATCACGTCGCCAAATACGCCTCCGCACAAGGCACGTTGAACAAGATCGTGGGCTCCCTGCGCGGCGGCCAGGACGAACTGCGGCGCGACAACGCCGCGTTGCAGACCGAACGCGTCCGCCTCTGGGACACGATGGGCAAGCTCCAGGAGTACGTCGTCCTGACGCAGGCCCTGGACTCGTCGGTCGAGCGGCACATCGCCGGCGTCGAGGCCACGGATCCCGCGCAGGCCGACACGCTGCGCGCCGACGTCCTCTTCCCGGTGCGCCAGAAGCACCAGGACCTGCTCACCCAGCTCGCGGTGTGCGCGCAGGGCTACCTGGCCATGGATGTCGTACGCCGCAACAACGAGGAGCTCATCAAGGGCGTCGACCGCGCGGCCACCACCACCGTGTCCGCATTGCGCATCTCGGTGATGCTGGCCTCCGCCCTCGACAACCAGAAGAAGGTCGTCGAGCAGGTCAACGCCCTGCGCGGCACGACGGAGGACCTCATCCGCGGCAACGCGGAGATGCTCGCCACGCAGTCCGGCGAGATCCAGCGCATCGCGGCGGACCCGGCGGTCGGCGCGGAGACGCTCCGCAGCGCCTTCCAGCAGATCTACCGGACGCTCGACACGATCGACAACTACAAGGCCCAGGCCACGGAGACGATGGCCGCCACGGTGGAGTCCCTGACCTCCGAACTCCAGCAGGCCACCGCGTACTTGGAGCGTTCCCGCTCGCAGGGCGCGCTGGAAGGAGGGCTCGCGTGAGAGTCCGCCACATACGCAGCACCACTCTGGCCGCCGTCCTGCTGCTGGCGCTCACCGCGTGCACGTCCGGCGAGAGTTCCGAGAAGCCCGGGCAGCCAGAAAAGGCCGAACCGGGCACCCTCCGCGTCCTCGCCTCCAGCGAGCTGTCCGACATGGACCTCGTACTGCACGAGATCTCCATGTCCACCGGCATCAAGGTCGTCCCCACCTATATGGGCACGCGCGACGCGGTCGACCGGCTGGCGTCGGGGAAGGCGGACGGCGCGTACGACGCCGCGTGGCTGGCCTCCAGCGACTACCTGCGCCTGGATTCGGCCGCCGCCAAGAAGGTCGTGTCCCAGACCCCGATCATGTCCAGCCCGGTGGCGATCGGCGTCAAGCCGGAGACCATACGCCGACTGGGCTGGAAGCCGGCGGACCTCACCTGGTCGCAGGTGCACCAGGCGGTGGCGGCCGGTGATCTGACGTACGGCATGACGGATCCGGCCCGCTCCAACTCCGGTTTCTCCGCGCTGATCTCGGTGGCCTCGGGCCTTTCCGGCGCCCAGTCCGCGCTGACGGACGCGGATGTGGACCGGGCGACTCCCAAGCTGGCGGAGTTCTTCAAGGGGCAGGAGCTGACCTCGGGTTCCTCCGGCTGGCTGGCGTCCGCGTACGCCCGTCGTGGCTCCGTCGACGCGCTGCTCAACTACGAGTCGGTGCTGGTGGGCATAAAGGGCCTCACCGTGATCCGCCCCAAGGACGGCGTGGTCACGGCCGACTACCCGCTCGCCT
The DNA here is from genome assembly GCF_014647675.1 of Streptomyces flaveus. GTDB lineage: Bacteria > Actinomycetota > Actinomycetes > Streptomycetales > Streptomycetaceae > Streptomyces > Streptomyces flaveus. The sequence continues at coordinate 3,507 of NZ_BMPQ01000006.1, forward strand.
CGCTCGCCGCCACCGACCAGAGCACCCGCGAGACCGTACGACGTCTCACCGACGCCCTGCGCGCCCCGGACATCCAGCAGCACATCACGGAACGTACGGGGCGCCGTCCGGTCGTCGCCTCCGTAAAGCCCGCGTCGTGGCTCGACCCGAGCCGCCGCCGTGAACTCCCGTTCCCCGGCAGCAAGTCCGTCGCCGACGGGCTGCTGGACGCGTACGAGAACAAGCTGCGCCGGCCCTCGCGCACGGTGTACGTCCTCGACACCTCGGGCTCGATGCGCGAGGACGGCCGCCTGGGCAAGCTGAAGAAGGCGCTCACCGCGCTGACGGGCGACTTCCGCGACCGTGAGGAGGTGACGCTGATGCCGTTCGGCTCCGCCGTCAAGAGCGTACGGACGCACGTGGTGCGGCCCGAGGACCCGCGGACGGGTCTCGACGGGATCCGCCGCGACACCGAGGCGCTCACGGCCTCCGGGGACACGGCGATCTATACGTCACTGGAGAAGGCGTACGAGCATCTGGGCGCCGATGGCGACACGTTCACGTCGATCGTGCTGATGACGGACGGCGAGAACACGGTGGGGGCGGGGCCGGAGGACTTCGACGGCTTCTACGCCGGGCTGCCCGGCGAGCAGCGGGAGATCCCCGTCTTCCCGATCCTCTTCGGCGACTCCGACCGGGCCGAGCTGGAGCACATCGCCGAACTGACCGGCGGCCGTCTCTTCGACGCCCAGAAGGGCTCGCTCGACGGTGCCTTCGAGGAGATCCGTGGCTACCAGTAAATTCATGGCGTACCTGGAGTCCCGCAAGAACCTCACGGGCAGTGCGCTGGGCATCGCGGGCCTGGGCCTGACGTTCACGGGTCTGGCGGGCGCGTACTGGCCGGTCGTGGTCGCGGGTCTGTACGGCGCGGGCGCGCTCCTGGCCCCGCCGGAACGCCCGCCGCTGCCGGACTTCCCCGACCCGTCCGCCCAACTGGACGAACTGCGCGACGACTTCGGCAAGCTACGCGACTACCTCGCCGACATCGAGCTGCCACCCGCAGCCTCCGGCCGCCTCACCGAACTGACGGAACTCCTCACGGCCCTCCTCGACCCGGGTTGGGTCACCGAGGTCCTGGCGCAGGAGCCGGAGGGGGTGCACGCCCTGTCCCGGGCCGTACGGCAGGACGTCCCGGAGGCGGTGGACGCCTACGTACGGACGAGGTGGTGGACGCGGCTGACGCCGGGCACGGATCCGCCGGAGCGGCACCTGGAACGCCAACTCGCGCTGTTGCAGGGTGAGATGGAGGAGCTGACGGCGAGCCTGAGAGAGGTGGAGGCTCGCCGCCAGGAGTCACATACGCGGTATCTGGAGGACCGTTCCAACTGAGCTCAGCGGCAGGGTGGCCGAATCGGCGGTGGCCACGATGCACCGACTGGGTCGACCGTTCCTCGACATCGGCGTTTTGGGTGGTTCCATCATATTTCCTACCTATGCTGTCGACTCCTGGGTGCCTGGTAGACGCAGGTCGGGGTGGGTCTGGCGTCTGGCGCTGACGTCAATGGCGGCGTGGAGGGCGGCGTCGACCACGCGCCGTCTGATCGAACGGAGACGGGCATGACTTGCTCGATGAGCAGCGGGCTGCGAGTGACGGTCTTCACCGGGGACAGGGACCTGTGGCGCCGCAAGCCGCTGGCCAGCGAGATCGTTCATCGGGCTCGCAAGGCGGGGCTGGCCGGGGCGAGCGTGTTCCGAGGGTTTGAAGGTTTCGGGGCCTCCTCACTGATCCACACCACCCGGCTGCTGTCGCTGACCGAGAATCTGCCGGTCGCGGTGGTGATCGTCGATGAGGAGAGTCGCATCCGGGCGTTCCTGCCGGAGCTGAACGAGCTGGTGGGCGGGGGCCTGGTGGTCGTGGACAAGGTCGAGATCATGCGCTCGGTCGGCAGGGAGTCCGCAAGTTGAACCGGCTGCTGTCGGAGTACGGACGCAACTTGCGTGTACGCCGACAGCTGCTGCTCGGCACGGAGTTCTGCGGGGCGCTGATCGCGTACTCGAGGTTCGCCTGCGAAACCTTGCCGGCCCGGACTCGCGCGCTCGGTTCCTTGCAATGGCCAACGCCGTCGTCGGCGTGATCGGCGGGCTGCGCCGACACGGCGTTGGCCGAGGCGGTGTGGGGATCAGTGGGGCGTCGAGCGTGTCTCCGGTGGGGCCACCGCCGTTGCGGAGAGTGGTTCGCTGGGCAGCGACTGTTGTCCGACCAGGGCCTCCGCCGGTACGGGCGGCCGGTCCGAGGAGACGAACGTCGGGTCCTTCGAGAGCACTCGGGTCAGCCATGCGCCGGCGAGTTGGGAGGTGAGGATGGACAGCAGCACGAGGGCGACGAAGAACTGGCCGTTGATGACCCCTGCGCCGAAGGTCACCGATGCCACGATGATGCCGGGGCCGCCGCGGGCGTTCATCGCCACCGCGAAGTGGGTCGACCAGGACGGAGTTTTGCCGGCCAGGCGCGCGCCCACCCACACGCTGCCGAACTTGATCACACAGGCAAGGACGAACAGTTGGCCGAAGAAGACCAGATCCAGGTTCTGGACCAGGTCCAGACGGAAGCCGACGAGCGCGAAGTAGATCGGCACGAAGAAGGCCAGCGAGAAACCCCGCACCGCGCTCAGGCCGGGTGAACCCGTCTTCGCGTCCTTCTTCTCGGCCATGGCGATGCCTGCCGTGAGCGCGCCGAAGATCGGGTCGATCCCCAGGCCCATGCAGCTCAGGCAGAGCGCGAACAGGAACACCAGGCGGAACGCCGCGGGACTGCGCCGCTCCAGCGCACCGAGCGGACCTGTGGCGAGCCGTTGGAACGCCGCCCGGCCTCCGACGAGGAGGAGCGCGAAGAACAGCACCGAGGCGCCCACGTAGTAGGCCACGTCCCAGCCGATCGAGTCGCCGGGGAGCAGCGCGGGCAGGCCGTAGGAGGTGTCCGCCTGGATGTGGGCGAGCCCGAGGATCACCGCCAGGACGACATAGAGGAGAACGTCCTCGACGACGGCGACCGTGAGCACGGTCCGGGCGAAGAGGCTGTCCATGATGCCGAGGTCCATCATGATCCGGGAGATGACCGGGATGCTGGTCACGGCTATCGCCAGGCCCAGGACGAGTGAGATGCTCATGGCGGATCCGTGCGGGCCTGCCAGGGCTTCGGGGTCGACCGCCTGGGCAATGGCCAAGCCTCCGACGAACGGGATCACCAGGCCGGTGACGGTGGTGTAGAGGACGGTCCTGCGCTCCGCCCCCAGACCGCTCTGGCGCATCTCCAGACCGGCCAGAAAGACCATCAGAATCGTGCCGAGCTGGTACACCGCGCCCAGCACATGAGCGGTGGGGCCGGAGGGCGGTATCAGCCAGTCGGCCACCGACGGGGCGACCAGGCCGAGGGCGCTCGGCCCCAGCAACAGTCCTCCCACGATCTCACCGATGACCGGAGGCTGACGCAACCGCGCAAATATGTGACCGCCAAGGTGCGCCGCCAGCAGGAACACGGTCAGTACGATCAGGATTTTTGCCACTTCGGCAACGGTGAGGGACATGAGCTTGCCTCCGGCTCATCGGGGGATCAGGCATTCGAGCGCCGGAGACGCGGGTGCACCCACTCCCTCCAACGATCAATAACACTGTGCGAAGGGGTGGAGACTCTCCGCAACCGAGGCGTGGCATTCGGGCCGACTGCGGATCTGGCCGGGTTGACTGGAAGGTTGATCCGTGCCGGACTTCGAGAAGCCGCCCCCCTTCTTCGCCATGGCAGCGGCTCGCCCGCTGCCATGGCGAAGAAGGGGGGCGAGCCCCTTCCACACCTGCTGATCGACTTCCGCGCGGATCGGGAGCCGCTCTCCCGGCGGCTCGCACTACCCACCACCCGTCAGGGGCAGGTGTCCAGCATGGAGCTCAGTGCGGCCTTCTCTTTCGCGGTGACGGAGAGCCCGTAGGTGAACTTCACATGGGTCCAGGCCCTGCTGTACACGCAGTGGTAGGCGGTGTTCGGCGGGACCCACTGGTCGGGCGACTGGTCGCCCTTCGTCCTGTTGGCCACTACCGAGACGGCGACGAGCTGCGTGGTGGACAGGTCGTTGGCGAATTTGTGGCGCCGCGCCGGGCTCCACTTGTCCGCTCCCGAGCGCCATGCGTTGGCCAGAGGTACGACGTGATCGACGTGGACCTGCGATGCCGCGGTGAGGATCCGGTCGTCGTAGGGACTGTGCCATTGCCGTGAGGCCGCCTGGGCCTGTGTGCCCGGGCCGGCAGCCTTGGCATCGCGATGGATCACGACCTGTTGGGTCTCGGACCAGCGGTCCTCGATGGCCCAGTGCTCGAACTTGTCCCTGCTGTATCCCTTCAGCGAGTGCGGAGCCTCAACGGTGAGGGCGGCGAGTTCCTTACGGACCACGTCGGCGGACGGCGCCTCGGGCACCATCTGCCGCTGGCCGAGAAGTCGTGCCGACGCCGGCTGGGGGGACGCCGACACGGACACCGGTGCGGCCGGCCAGAGCAGGGCTACGGCCAGGACGACCGGGATGGGGAGGAATGCCGCGACCAGGGCGATGGCCACGCGGTAGCGGCCTGACAGGTCTATGTGTGTTTTTCCCATACAGGAATAGATACTCCTGTATGCGTAGTTTGCAGATTTGAATTGGCCCAAAGTGATTAATTGGGCCGAAGGTTGGCGTCGTCCGTCAGGTTCGCTCAACCGGCCCCCGCAGCCGGGAGGCCGGGGCCCACACGCCGACGTGTGGGCCCCGGCCTCCCGGGGTGGCGCTCACTGCGGTCGGCCGTGACGACGTCGCAGGTCGAGACGGATCGGACCGGCCGCGGAGCTCAGGGACGGACTGGGCGTCAGCCCAGGCGCTTCACCAGCGTCCGGTACTCGTCCCACAGCTCCTTGGGCGTGTGGTCGCCGAACGTGTTGAGGTGGTCGGGGACCAGCGCCGCCTCCTCGCGCCAGACGTCCTTGTCGACGGTGAGGAGGAAGTCCAGCTCGGACTCGGAGAGTTCGAGACCCTCCGTGTCCAGGGCCGTCTTCGTCGGGAGGATGCCGATCGGGGTCTCGACGCCCTCCGCCTTGCCGTCGAGGCGGTCCACGATCCACTTCAGGACACGGCTGTTCTCGCCGAAGCCGGGCCACACGAACTTGCCCGCGTCGTTCTTGCGGAACCAGTTGACGTAGTAGATCTTCGGGAGCTTGGACGCGTCCTTGTCCTTGGCGACGTCGATCCAGTGGCCCATGTAGTCGCCCATGTTGTAGCCACAGAAGGGGAGCATCGCGAAGGGGTCGCGGCGCAGTTCGCCGACCTTGCCCTCGGCCGCCGCCGTCTTCTCGGAGGCGACGTTCGCGCCGAGGAACACACCGTGGTTCCAGTCGAAGGACTCCGTGACCAGCGGGACCGCGGTGGCGCGACGGCCACCGAAGAGGATCGCCGAGATCGGCACGCCCTTCGGGTCCTCCCACTCGGGCGCGATGATCGGGCACTGGGACGCGGGGACGGTGAAGCGGGCGTTGGGGTGGGCGGCCGGGGTCCCGGACTCGGGCGTCCAGTCGTTGCCCTTCCAGTCCGTGAGGTGGGCGGGCGTCTCCTCGGTCATCCCCTCCCACCAGATGTCACCGTCGTCCGTCAGCGCGACGTTGGTGAAGACGGAGTTGCCCCACAGCGTCTTCATCGCGTTGGCGTTGGTGTCCTCGCCGGTGCCGGGCGCGACGCCGAAGAAGCCGGCCTCGGGATTGATCGCGTACAGCCGGCCGTCCTCACCGAAGCGCATCCAGGCGATGTCGTCACCGATCGTCTCGACCGTCCAGCCGCGCACTGTGGGCTCCAGCATGGCGAGGTTCGTCTTGCCGCAGGCGCTCGGGAAGGCTGCGGCGACGTACTTCGACTCGCCCTGCGGCGGCGTCAGCTTCAGGATGAGCATGTGCTCGGCCAGCCAGCCCTCGTCGCGCGCCATCACGGAGGCGATGCGCAGGGCGTAGCACTTCTTGCCGAGCAGCGCGTTGCCGCCGTAGCCGGAGCCGTACGACCAGATCTCGCGGGTCTCCGGGAAGTGGGAGATGTACTTCGTGGAGTTGCACGGCCACGGCACGTCCTCCTGGCCCTCCTCCAGCGGCGCCCCGAGCGTGTGCACAGCACGCACGAAGAAACCGTCGGAGCCGAGCTCGTCCAGGACCGGCTGCCCCATGCGTGTCATGGTGCGCATGGACACGGCGACGTACGCGGAGTCGGTGATCTCCACGCCTATCGCGGAGAGATCCGAGCCGAGCGGGCCCATGCAGAACGGGACGACGTACATCGTCCGGCCCTTCATCGAGCCGCGGAACACACCCTGTTCACCGGCGAAGCTGTTTCCTTCTCCGGTAAAGATGGCCCGCATCTCGGCGGGGTCCTTCCAGTGGTTCGTCGGGCCCGCGTCCTCCTCCTTCTCGGAGCAGATGAAGGTGCGGTCCTCGACCCGGGCGACATCGGTCGGGTCGGAGGCCGCGTAGTAGGAGTTGGGGCGCTTGATCGGGTCGAGTTTCTTGAAGGTGCCCTTACGGACGAGCTCCTCGCTCAGTCGCTCGTATTCCGCCTCTGAGCCGTCACACCAGACCACGTTGTCCGGCTGCGTCAGTTCTGCGATCTCGTTGACCCACGAGATCAGTTCCTGGTGATTGGTGGGAACGGCAGGGGGAGCCGCGATGTCGCGCGCCACGATTGCTCCTAGATGAGGGGTTTTGTTGTTGAATGCCCCTTGGGGGCCGCGGCCCGGATGCTTCACGTCTGGATCATTGGCGCTCATCCGGTGCCGACCGCACTCATTTGATCATCCGACGGGTTCGCGCATATGTCCAGAGCGCCTCACACCTGAGCAAGCGTGACCATCACCACGCGATTCCCCTCGGGGTTCACCGTTTATTGTCCGCTTCGCCCCTAAATCGTCACAGCGGGCTGCTTCACCTGACCCTCAAACCTCGGTGAGACGATGGCCACTTGAGGCTTCCCACCTGACCGAACTGATTCAGTACTTACGGTTCCGTAGGTACGATTCGCCCTATGACTGCGTCCGTCCCCGACGCGCCCTCGGACTCGCCGGTCGCCGACCGCGTCTCCGCAGCGCTGTCCCACCTGCCGCACCCGGACAAGCCCAAGCTCCGGGGCTGGCTGCACGCCGGGATGTTCCCGGCCGTGGTCGTCTCCGGCCTGACCCTGACCGCCCTCACGGAATCGACGCGCGCCCGCATCGCCTGCGGGATCTACGTCCTGACCGCCTGCCTGCTGTTCGGCGTGAGCGCGCTCTACCACCGGGGGGACTGGAGCCCGCGGGCCGACGGCGTACTGCGCCGACTCGACCACGCGAACATCTTCCTGATCATCGCGGGGACGTACACACCGCTGACGATGCTGCTCCTGCCGGACACCACGGGGCGGTGGCTGCTCTGGAGCATCTGGGGCGCGGCGGCGGCGGGCATCCTCTTCCGGGTGTTCTGGGTCGGCGCCCCGCGCTGGCTCTACACCCCCTGCTACATCGCGATGGGCTGGGCGGCCGTCTTCTTCCTCCCCGACTTCATGCGCGCCGGCGGCATCGCCGTCCTCGTCCTGGTGATCGTCGGCGGCCTGCTCTACAGCGCGGGCGGCGTGATCTACGGCCTCAAGCGCCCCAACCCGTCACCGCGCTGGTTCGGCTTCCACGAGGTCTTCCACTCCTTCACGCTCGCGGCGTTCGTCGCACACTACGTCGGGATCTCGATCGTGGCCTACCAGCACGGGTAGCTCCTCCGATCTCACTTTTGAGTGGCCGCGGCTTTCGAGCCGCGGCCACTTTTGCGTGCCCACTCATTGACGGACAGCATCTTTTGAGAGTTACTCTCATTTCATGGCTACTGTCACTCCACACGCCGAGACCCAGCCCGACCCCCGCCGCTGGTGGGCCCTCGGCGCTCTCGTCGCGAGCATGCTCGTCCTCGGCTTCGACCTGACGATCCTCAACGTCGCGCTGCCGACGATGGCCGAGCAGCTGGAGGCGAGCACGGGTGAACTCCAGTGGATCGTGGACTCGTACGTCGTCGTGTTCGCGGCGCTGATGCTGCCCGCCGGACTGCTCGGTGACCGCTTCGGACGGCGCAGGATGCTGATCGCGGGGCTCCTGGTGTTCCTCACCGGCGCCCTGTTCGGCACCCTCGTCTCCACGCCCGAGCTGGTCATCGCCGCCCGTACGGTCATGGGCGTGGGCGCCGCGCTGGTGATCCCGCTCGGGCTGTCCGTGCTGCCGTCGATGTTCGGGCCCGAGGAGCGCAGTAAGGCAGTCGCCGCCGTCACCGCCTCGATGGCCGCAGGCATGCCGCTCGGGCCGCTCGTCGGCGGGCTGCTGCTCGACCACTACTGGTGGGGCTCGATCTTCCTGATCAACATCCCGATGGTCGCGATCGGCGTCGCCGCCTGTCTGTTCCTGCTGCCGGAGTCCCGCGACCCGGCATCACCACGCGTCGATGTGCTGTCCACCGCGTACAGCGCGATCGGTCTCGGTGCGCTGGTCTTCGGCATCATCGAGGCGCCCGAGCACGGCTGGGGCAGCCCGCTGGTCGTCGGCTCGTTCGCGCTGTCCGCGGCTATGCTCGCCGCCCTCGTCGTACGGGAGCGCCGGGCGGTGCGGCCCATGCTCGACCTGAAACTGCTCGGGCACCGCGGTTTCCTGTTCAACAGTCTGGCCGCGACGCTCGGCACCTTCGTCTTCTCCGGTCTGCTGTTCATGCTGCCGACGTACCTCCAGGAGGTCGGCGGCAGCGACGCGTTCGGCACCGGGCTGCGGCTGCTGCCGATGATGGGCGGCCTGATGGTCGCCGCGCGGGCGAGCACCCCCCTGGTGCAGCGCGTGGGGCCCCGCCCGGTGGTCACCGCGGGTCTGGCGGTGCTGTGCTTCGCCGCGCTGCTCGGCTCACGCACCGAGGCGGACAGCGGCTACGGGTTCACCGCGCTCTGGCTGACCATCGCGGGACTGGGCTTCGGACTCGCGATGGTGCCCGCGATGGACGCGGCGCTCGGCGGGATCCCCCACGACGAAGCGGGCAGCGGCTCGGGGCTGCTGATGACGCTGCGCCAGGTGGGCGGCGCGATCGGCATCGCGCTGCTCGGCAGCCTGGTCGCCAGTGCCTACGCCGACCGGATCGACACCTCGCGCCTCCCTGCCGAGGCCGCGGACGCGGCGCGCGAGTCGCTGACCGGCGCGCACGCCGTCGCCGAGCGGCTCGGCCTGCCCGGCCTCGCCCGCTCCGCCGACGCCGCGTACGTGGACGGCATGGGCGCGGTCCTGGTGGTGTGCGGCATCGCGGCACTCGTGACCGCCCTGCTGACGGCGGCGCTGCTGCCGAACGTACGGCCCGCCAAGGCCGAGAGGGCCGCGGAGGGCGAGGCTCCGATCATGGCTCGTACCGAGTCCGATGGCGGACAATGACAGGCATGACCACGGCACGCACCTCCCTCCCCGAAGCCGCCAGGCACCTGAGCCTGCGGGAGCGGAAGAAGCTCAAGACGCGTATCGCGATCAGGAACGCCACCTACGAGCTGATCGAGGAGCAGGGGTACGACGCCACGACCGTGGAGCAGATCGCCGATCGCGCGGAGGTCTCGCCGAGCACTGTCTTCCGGTACTTCCCGACCAAGGAGGACATCGTCCTGACGGACGAGTACGACCCCCTGGCGGAGGAGCTGCTGCGGGCGCGTCCGGAGGACGAGAGTCTGCTGGACTCGATGCGGTTCATCATCCGGCAGTCGATGAGCATGGCGATCGCCGACGCCCCGACCTTCGCGGAGCGCGAGATGAAGCTGCGCCTCCGGCTGATGACGGAGATCCCGGCCGTGCGCTCCCGGGTCATGGAGAGCATGTCCGTCACGAGCCGCCTGATGTGCCGGGCGATCGCGGAGCGCACCGGGCGGCACGAGAACGACCTGGAGGTGCGGGTCTACACGATGGGGCTGATGGGCGCGCTCCTCGAAGCGGCCATCTACTGGACCGAACACGACTACCAGGGCGATCTGCTGGACCTGCTCGACCGCGCCCTCGCCACCTTCAAGGACCTCCCCAAGCGATGACCCGGATGACCCTGCGATGACCTCAGGGCGCCGGAAAAGGACCCGGCCACCGTACGGCGGTCGTGGCATCCTGACTCCGTGAACGGACCGGAGATCCACGTCGAGTTCGCCCCCGAGCTGGGCATGTTCGTCCCGCAGGCGCGGCGGGCGGGGGCCACCGAGGTCGTCACCGACGGAGTCTCCACGCTCGGGCATGTCGTGGAGTCGCTCGGTGTGCCGCTGACGGAGGTCGGCGGGCTCGTCGTGGACGGGCGTGCGGTGGCCGTGTCGTACGTGCCAAAGGCGGGCGAGTCCGTCGAGGTGCAGGCCGTCGCACGCCCGCAGCGGGTGCCAGGGGCGCCGCTGCGTTTCCTGCTCGACGTGCATCTCGGGACGCTCGCCCGGCGGCTGCGGCTGCTGGGCGTGGACGCCGCGTACGAGTCCACCGACATCGGCGACCCGGCCCTGGCCACGCGCTCGGCTGCCGAGCGGCGCGTGATGCTCAGCCGCGACCGCGGTCTGCTGCGCCGACGCGAGCTGTGGGCCGGCGCGTTCGTCTACAGCACGCGGACCGAGGACCAACTCCGGGACGTACTGGGCCGGTTCGAGCCGGAGCTGAAGCCGTGGACTCGCTGCACGGCCTGCAACGGCCTGCTCAAGGAGGCCGTCAAGGAAGACGTCGCGGACCGGCTCGAAGGCGGGACGCAGCGGTCGTACGACGTGTTCGCGCAGTGCGAGGAGTGTGGGCGCGTGTACTGGCGGGGCGCGCACCATGACCGCCTGGAGGCGATCGTGACGCGCGCCGTTTCGGAGTTCGGCTCCTGAGCCCTACTGCCCTTGGTCAAAGCCGGCGCGCGGTGACCAGCCAGGCGCGGGAGTCGAACCACACGCCGTCGCCGGTGTCGTGCGCCTCGAGAGTCGCGCCAAGCCGATCCAGCGCACGCTCGGCGGACGCGACATCCAGATCGGTGACCAACTCCTTCGCCATCCACAGCTGGAGCACGGCAGCACGCGCGCGGGCGGCGTCCGGGCCGTAGTAGACGGGCTCGCGTACGTCGACGACGTCCACCGCGGTGAAGCCGGCCGCGGTCAGGTGGCCGGCCACGACGTCCGGATCGGCCAGCGTGAAGGGATCGACGGCCGCTGGGGCCGACGTCGATGACGCATGCCCGCCAGAGAGCGCCGCCCGGATCGCGGTATGCCACTCCTGACGGTCGGCGGCCTGCCAGACCAGCTGCACGAAGCGCCCACCCGGACGCAGGGCTCGCCCGATGTTGGCGAACGCGGCGATGGGGTCGGAGAAGAACATCGTGCCGAACCGGCTGACGCCCAGACTGAAATGTTCCGGCGGGAAAGCATGGGCCTGGGCGTCGGCCTGCACGAAACCGACATTGCGGAGCCCTTCCGTCTCGGCCTGTCGGCGGGCCCGCGCCAGCATCGGATCCGAGACGTCGACGCCGAGCGCGGTACCCGGCGACGCGGCTCGAGCCGCGTCCCGGGTGGTCTGGCCGGTGCCGCAGCCGATGTCGAGGACATGGTCACCGGGTCGGATGTCGAGGGCGTTCCGCAGCCGCTCGTGATAGCGGGCGAGCTCCGAGTCGTAGTCGAACAATGCGATCTCCTCCTCATGCCGCGGGGCCGTCGCGGAGTACGCCCCGCACGGTGTCGAGTCGTACACCCGGATCCACCTCTGGGAAGAGCGGCAGCCGGAGTGCCGACCGCAGCCGGTTCATGGGCGGCCTCCTTCGGTGTGCCGCACCAGGGCCGACACGAAGTCGTCCCACACCGCCCTCGGCAGGTCGTGTCCGGCCCCCTTGAGGACCAGCAGCTCCGCGCCGGGGATCGTGTCGCGCAGCGCCTCGCCGTGCGGCAGCGGCAGCAGTGGGTCGTGGTCGCCGTGGACCACGAGCGTCGGCGCCGCGATGTCGCCGAAGCCGCCTCGCGCCGGCCCGTCGAACTCGATGGCGTAGTGGTTGACCAGAGTCGACGCGTAGCTCCTGGCGCGCGCCACGTCACGTTCGGCCAACGCCCGGATCGCGGCCTCGTCGAAGTACGGCGAGCCACCGGCGTACGCCCTCGCGCCGACGACCACGTACTCGACGACCGCGGCCGCGTCGGAGAGGTCCGGCTCGGCCGGCATGGCCAGGTCGCTCGACGGTGACGGCAGGTCGTCGGCACCGGTCGAGCTCGAGACGAACGTCAGCGACGCGACCCGGTCGGGATGGTCCACACCGAGGATGAGTCCGATACCGCCGAACATCGACTGACAGACCACATGGGCGCGCTCGATGCCCAAGGCGTCCTGGATGCCGAGTACGTCGAGGGTCAGGTCCGTGAACGAGTACGCCGGCTGTCCCGGCGGGTAGCAGGTCGACCGGCCGGTGTCCCGATGGTCGTACCGGACCACGAACCGGCCACGGGTGGCGAGCTGTTCGCACAGGTCGGCGTCCCACCACAGCATCGAGGCGGCCGAACCGGCGACCAGCACGATCGCGGGGCCCGCAGGGTCTCCGAAGGTCTCGGCACACAGCTCGACGCCGTTGATCCCGAGCAGTCGCTCGCCGTGAGATTGATGTGAGGTCATGTCTGGCACGCTAGAGCCCGCGACTTCATGTCGCGGGAGATCTACCTGCACCGGCGGGCCGGACGCACCCACTCACCACTTGCCGGCCGGGCCATCGAGATCGCCGGCGAGGTCGCGGCCGATCTCGCGGCGCCGCCGGCAGACCGGCTCTAGGAGACCAGCTTCTGCCGGAGGCCCACCGCGTCCGTCACCGGGGCGTCGCAAGTGAAGTGGCGGCAGACGTAAGCCGCCGGTTCACCCTCCACCAGCGGGCGATCGGCGAGGAGCGGGAGTTCGTCGCTGCCGGGGGTGCCCACCGCGACGACCGCTCCCGGGGCGGTGGTGAGGAGGGCGGTGCGGTGCAGTTCCCGCGTCGCCGGGGCATCCGCCGGTCCGACCACGGCCACCTCACGCGGCCCGTCGAGGAGGGCCTCCGCGGTCGCGAGCCCCCAGCCGATGAAACGCGGCGCCCGCGGGCCGAGCGCCTTCACGACGCCCAACGCCCGTTCCGCGGCGGTGCGATGGGGCTCGGCACCGGTCTGCGCCGCGTAGCTCAGCAGGGCACCGGCCGCCGCGCTCCACCCGGAGGGCGTGGCGCTGTCGGTCGGGTCCTGCGGGCGGCGGATCAGCTTCTCGGCGTCGGCGGCCGTGTCGTACAAGGCGCCGGATTCCTCGTCGACGAACCGCACCAGCACATGGTCGAGCAGGAACCCGGCGAACTCCAGCCAGACCCCCTCACCGGTCACCGAGGCGAGCGCCAGGAACCCCTCGGCAACATCCCCGTAGTCCTCCAACACGCCCGCATTCGCACCGACTTGGCCGTCCTTCGACGTACGGGCGAGCCGGGCCCGCTCGTCCAGATGCAGACGTACGAGGAGATCGGCGGCACCGAGCGCGGCCTCGACGAGGTCGGGGCGGTCGAAGTACGCACCGGTCTCCGCGAGGGCTGCGATCGCGAGCCCGTTCCAGGCGGCGACCACCTTGTCGTCACGGCCAGGAGCGGGCTGCTCGGCGCGGGCCTCGCTGAGCCGCTCCTTGATGGACTCGATCCGCTCGGCGTCGAACACGCCCTCCTGCTGCGGGAGTTGAAGAACGGAGGCCCCCTCCTCGAACGTGCCCTCGTCCGTCACGCCGAAGTAGGAGGCAGCGAGCTCGGCATCCTCGTCGCCGAGGACGTCGGCGAGCTGCCGAGGCGTCCACACGTAGTACGCGCCCTCGACATGCTTCCCTGTTCCGTCATCGCTGTCGGCGTCCAGCGCGGAGGCGAACCCGCCCTCGTTCGTACGGAGTTCGCGGACCATGAAGTCGGCGGTTTCGAGGGCGACGCGCCGGGCGAGGTCGGAGCCGGTGGCTCGCCACAGGTGGGCGTAGACGCGGCACAGCAGTGCATTGTCATAGAGCATCTTCTCGAAGTGCGGCACCACCCACTCACGGTCCACGGAGTACCGCGCGAATCCGCCCCCGAGCTGGTCATAGATCCCGCCGCGCGCCATCCGCTCACACGTGTCGGCGGCCATCTGCAACGCACCCTCGGAGCCGGTCCGAGCGTGATGCCGCAGCAGGAACTCGACGACCATGGACGGCGGGAACTTCGGCGCTCCGCCGAACCCGCCGCGCTGGGCGTCGTAGTCCCGCGTGAGCGCGAGCAACGCCTGCGCCAGCTCCTCCTCACCGGGCACAGTCGTGTCCCCGTACGAGATCTCCCGCCCGGCGAGATCCCGCGCGATCTTCCCGGCGACGTCTGCGACCTCCTCACGCCGGTCGCTCCAGGCGCTGTGCACACCTTCCAGAACCTGCCGGAAGGAGGGCATGCCCTGCCGCGGCGCGGGCGGGAAGTAGGTCCCGAAGTAGAACGGCTCGGCGTCCGGGGTGAGGAAGACGGTCATGGGCCAGCCACCCTGCCCGGTCGCGGCCTGCACGGCCTCCATGTAGACGGCGTCTACGTCGGGGCGTTCCTCGCGGTCGACCTTGATGCTGACGAAGTGCGCGTTGAGGTAGTCGGCGGTCCCCTGGTCCTCGAACGACTCGTGAGCCATGACGTGACACCAGTGGCAACTTGAATAGCCGACGCTCAGCAGCACGGGAACGCCGCGTTTGCGCGCCTCCTCGAAAGCCTCTTCACTCCAGGGCCACCAGTCGACGGGGTTGTCGGCGTGCTGGAGGAGGTACGGGGACGTCTCATGGGCCAGGCGGTTCATGCCCCCACCCTCCCACGCGATCCTGGTTCCGCCACGTACTCGCCTCAGGCGATGGCCGCGATGTCCCCGTCGTCGAAGTAGATGGCCTGATGCAGACGTCCCCCGTCATCGAGGGGCAATCCTGCCGCAGCACGCGGAACGCGGTGCGGATCAAGGGGGCGCGACGCGGATCACGGGCCCGCACCGGGGGTAGGTGATGGGTTCGGGCAGGTGCGGATCAAGTCCGTACGGGTGCGGATCACGGATCCGTGCGGGTCGGTGCGGTCGGGGTTCTGGGAGCGTGAACATGCCAATCGCTCTCTCGCCTTCCCGCTCCGTCCGCAGGACACTTGACCGGGAAATTCGTTGCTGGCGGAGGGGGACCTGACATGCGGGACAGCCATCGGGCTGATGCCGAGCGGCTGTTGGCCCGGGCCGTGGAGGAGGAGGTTCGGCGGTCGGGCGGGCGGACCGACGGGAGTGTGCTGCTGTCGCGGGCGCGTGGGGCGCTGGACGCCATCGCGGGGACGGCCACGGAGGAGTACGAGGCGTACACGAGGGCGCTGGACGAGGCGGAGGCCGGGCGGCTGACGTTCGGGCAGCGGTATGCGCGTGAGGGCGCCGGAACTCCCCTGCTGGTCGCGGTCGTTGCCGCCGCCGCGGCCTGTGTGGCGGACCTGGCACTCGGTACGAGCGCGGGGACGGCGCTCGGTGCCGGAGCCGTGGTCGGTGTGGCGGGCGCCGCGGCGACGGTGGCGAAGGTGACCGCTTCGCATCTGCCTGCCGCGAGTCGTCGGGCCGGAGCGCTGGGCCAGCCGGGCGGTCCTGAGCAGTTGCGGCTTCAGTGGCTGACGGCGCTGGAGGTGCGTGGTATCCGCCCGTTCCTGGACCAGCAGCGGGTGCTCAGCGCGTCGACCGGTCCGAAGCGGAAGGCGCCGCAGCTGCGGCGTACGGACAAGAGCGCGGCGGCGCGCAGCCGCAGTGTCCTGGAGCGGTCCTTCGATCAACTCCCGGAGCCGGACGGCCCGTTCGCGGGTCGCAGGCAGGAGCTGGGGCGGGTGGCGCAGTGGGTGCACGCGGCCCGTGCGAGTACGGAGACCAAGCCGACGGTGGTCGTGCTGCACGGCGCGCCGGGCTCGGGCCGCAGCACGCTCGCGATCCGTTCGGCGCATGCGCTGAGGGATCAGTTCCGGGGCGCGTGCGTGGTGGACCTGCGCGGCGACAGCCCGGAGGAGCCGCCGCTGTCCACCCGTGACGCGCTGCTGCACCTGCTCAACCGGCTCGGTGCGTCCCGCGAGCAGTTGCTGTTCCGGGAACGTTCCTCGCCGGAGCAGCAGGTGCGGCGGTTGAGCGAGCTCTACCACCAGCATCTGACCGGCCTGCCGGTGACGATCGTGCTGGACGACGCGAGCGACGCGGAGCAGGTACGGACCCTGGTGCCCGAGCGTTCCGACAGCCTCGTCCTGGTCACCGCACGCAAACCGCTCGATCTGCCCGCCGACCTCCCCGCCTGGGTGCACCAGCTCCCTGTGGAGGCGCTGGACGCGTCGGGCGCCGAGGAGCTGCTGAAGGCGGCGGCGCAGGACGCCTCGGGTCCGTACGACGCCGAATCCTGCGACCGGGTGCGGGAGTTGTGCGGCGGCCTGCCCCTGGCGCTGCGGATCGCGGGCTCCTCACTCGGCCCGCGTACGCATCGCCGGCTGGCCACGGATCTCGAGGCGTACGGTCCGGTCGAGCCGGCCGAACGCGTGCTGTGGCTGCGCTACAGCGACCAGTCGGACACGGCCCGGCGGCTGCTGCGTCGCCTGGCGCTGGCGGGCCGCGCTTCCTTGGGCGCCGCGGCGGCGGCCGCCCTGCTGGCGACGGACGAGGCGGAGGCGACCCGGCATCTGGAGGCGCTGTCGCGGGCCGGCCTCATCGATCATGTACGGGGCAGCCGTTACCGCCTGCACGATCTCGTGCGCGCCTTCGCTCAGGCCCGCCTGCTGGACGAGGAGGATCCTGCCGAGCGTACGGCCGCGCAGGAACGACTCATCGTGAACTACGGCGAGTTGGCGGACTCGGTGATCCGTCTCGTCGACGGCAAGACGTCCACGCGCGCCGACACGGTCGGCCCGCACGGCTTCACCTCGCTGGACGCGGCGCTGCGCTGGCTGGACGACGAGTCGAGCTTCATCACGGCGGCGCTGCGGCACGCGGAGGGTGTGAACCAGGCGGCCGTACTGAATCTGCTCGGCGCCCTGTGCGACTACTGCCTGCTGCGCGGTGACCTCTACCGGCTGGGCGAGATCAGCGAGTTGACGCAGGCGGTGGACCAGGGGCTGCTGGTGCGCTCGGTCCAGTGGCGTACGGGTATCGCGGCCCGTCAGCTCGGCGAGCTCGACAAGGCGCGTACGCAGCTCGCTTCGGTGGTGGACCTCTACTTCGAGGCGCACCACGACGCGGGCGCGGCAAGGGCGTTGTGCTCGCTCGGCATCACGCTGCACCACCAGGGCAATCTCACGGAGGCGGCGGCGAAGCTCCAGGAGGCGATGGACCTCCAGGCCTCTCCCGACCTCGCGGCGGACCGCGCCTGGACGATGCACGCGCTGGCGGCGGTGGAGCGGGACCGGGCCCGCCTCGCCACGGCCCTGGATCTCCTCACCCAGGCGCTGGTCCTGCACCGCCAGGGCGAGTCCGTGCACGGCGAGGCCTGGGCGCACTTCCAGCTCGGCCAGCTCGGCCTGCGCATGGGCGACGTACCGCGTGCGGAGGCGGAACTCCGCGAGGCCCTCGATCTGTACGGCCGTACCCGTGACCCTCGCGGTGAGGCCTGGGCCCTGACCCAGCTGGCTCGCGCCCGCCTGGTCGACGGCGACCCGTCCTCCGCCGTGGACGGCCTCCGCCAGGCGATCTCCCGCCACCGTGACAACGAGGACGCGCGGGGCGAGGCGTGGACGGTGTACTACCTGGGCCAGGCGCTGGAGGAGTCGGGCAGTCTGGACCAGGCGGTGCGGGAACTGGAGCGTTCGCGGACGATGTTCTCCCGTATCCGGGACGTGTACGGCCTGGCGTGCGCCCGCCACCACTCGGCCCGGGCCACGCGCGACCAACGGGCGGTCCAGACGGGTTCGTTGCGCAACTCGGGCTTCGCCCGCCAACTGCTCGTGGACGCCCGAGCGGACTTCCAGCGCATCGGCGTGGCGCATGGCGAGGCGTGGACGTGCCTGGAACTGGCGGTGGTGGACGCGGGCAACGCCCGTACGCAGTCCGCCCTTTCGCTGTGCGACGAGGCGGCGACACTCTTCGCGTCGTACGGCGACCGGCGGGGCGAGGACTGGGCCCGTTTCCTGCGCTGCACCCTGCTCCCGTACGCCTCCCCCGGCGGCACCGAGATCGGCACCGCCGTGGCCCAGGAGGAGCTGACCCAGCTCTCCCGCACCAACCACCCGTCCCGCGACGGAAAGCTCGACGACTACATCGAGGCGTATCAGCTGCTGCTGGAACGGGGCGTCGACCTGGACGCGGGCTGGCAGGCCTGGCGCTTGGGGATGGTGCCGAGCCGGCATGCCCGGGAGGTCATGGGGGTGGCGGTGGCAGCTCAGTCCTCGTAGAGGCGGTTCAGTCCTCGTAGAGGCCGCCGAGGCGCAATGGCCAGCGGACTCGTCGATCCTGAGCCGTCGGAGCGGGCGTATGAGGCAGGGTGTCTGAATGAGACCCAGTGGGTCTCATTCAGACACCCTGCCTCAGCAGTTCAAGCCGCTGAGCTCTCAGCCCTTCGCAGGCGAGGCCTTCCCCCCGGAACCGGCCTTCTTGTCGGAGGCGTCCCCCTTCGGGTCCGTGTCCTCCTCGAAGTCGACCTTCCCCATGTGCCGGTTCATCGACTTCATAAGCCCCCACACCGCCACGGCCATCACCGCGAACACGATGAAGCCGAGGACGCCAGGGGTCACCTTGTCCTCGTCGACCTCCGCCGCGAGGGGGACGAGGTGCGTCATTGCCAGGCTTGCGCTTGCGCTCATGTCAGGCATTGTCCCTCAGGACTGCCGGATGCCCGCGAAGAGGTCGTCCTCGGGGAGGGACGTAGCGACGAGGGACTTCGCGAGCTCGTACTCCTCCGTCGGCCAGACCTCCTTCTGGATCTCCATCGGGACGCGGAACCAGCCCCCGTCGGGGTCGATCTGCGTGGCGTGCGCGATCAGGGCCTTGTCGCGGATCTCGTAGAAGTCGGCGCACGGAACGTGCGTGGTCAGGGTCCGCTCGTCGCGCTGGAACTCGTCCCAGCGCTTCAGCCAGTCCCCGTAGGGGGACTCCATGCCGCGCTCCAGCAGCGCGTTGTGCAGCGCCTCGGTGCGGGGGCGGTTGAAGCCCTGGTTGTAGTAGAGCTTCTGCGGCTGGTAGGCCGGGCCGAACTCCGACTCCGGGTACGTCTCGGCGTCCGCCGCCCCTTCGAACGCCACCATCGAGATCTTGTGGGTCATGATGTGGTCGGGGTGCGGATAACCGCCGTTCTCGTCGTAGGTGGTGATCACCTGCGGGCGGAAGGAGCGGATCTTGCGGACCAGTTCGCCCGCCGCCTTCTCGATGTCCTCCAGCGCGAAACAGCCCTCGGGCAGCGGCGGCAGCGGGTCGCCCTCGGGCAGTCCCGAGTCGACGAAGCCGAGCCACTCCTGCTTGACGCCGAGGATCTCGCGGGCCTCGTCCATCTCCTTCTTGCGTACCTCGTGGATGTGCTCCTCGACGTACTTGTCACCCTGAAGCTTCGGATTGAGGATGGAGCCGCGCTCCCCGCCCGTGCAGGTCACGACCAGCACGTCCACCCCCTCGGACACGTACTTCGCCATGGTGGCCGCGCCCTTCGACGACTCGTCGTCGGGGTGGGCGTGTACGGCCATCAGTCGTAGCTGGTCAGTCAAGACTCAATCCTCGTCAGTCGGCGCCCCGTTGTATCGGCGCGATCGGCGGCTTCTATAGTGACCGAAATCGGGGGCGAAAAATTCCGGGGCCCGGCCCTGTCCGCCCCGCAGAGAGGACGATCATGAGTACGGCCAGTACGCAGCTGCCCGAGGGCCGCTACGGCCGCTCCGCGGACGAGCGCGCCGACCGCAAGCTCAAGATCATCGGCAGTGTTCTGGGCGTCGCTCTCCTCGTCCTCATCGGCTGGTTCGCCTACTACTACGTGGGCGGCAACAAGATCAGCGCCGAAGTGATCAGCTTCGACACCTCCGCCGACTCGGTCAAGGTGCACCTGGAGGTGCGCAAGGACGTGGACGCCGACGGCTACTGCACCATCCGCTCGCAGGCCGAGGACGGCGCTGAGGTGGGCCGCAAGGACTTCCGCTTCGACCAGAACGCCACGCGTATCGACAAGGTCGTCACGCTGCGTGTGACGGCCCGGGGCACCACGGCGGAACTGCTCGGCTGCCACGCCGACTGACGCCGGGCTCGGCGCATGACGGTGGCGCCGGGCCCCAGTCCGTACGCGCCGACTGCAATACGTAGGCGCTGACCTGCGTTGATGTGATTCTGATGGCTTATGTCCTCCCCCTTCGCCCGCTGAATTGTTAGGCTCGTGGTTTCGCCCTCCCCTGGAGGAACATTCTTCTGGGTAGGGCGATGCTTTGTATTCCCAGTACCGACGAGGAGCACCTGTGACCCAGACCAGCGAGAACGTCACCTGGCTGACCCAGGAGGCGTACAACCAGCTGAAGGCCGAGCTGGAGTACCTGTCTGGTCCTGCGCGCACGGAGATCGCCGCCAAGATCGCGGCCGCGCGCGAGGAGGGCGACCTGCGCGAGAACGGCGGGTACCACGCGGCCAAGGAGGAGCAGGGCAAGCAGGAGCTCCGGGTGCGCCAGCTGACCCAGCTCCTTGAGAACGCGAAGGTCGGCGAGGCGCCGGCGGCCGATGGTGCGGTCGCGCCCGGCATGGTCGTCACCATTGCCTTCGACGGTGACGAGGACGACACGGTGACATTCCTGCTCGCCTCGCGCGAGTACGCGAGCTCGGACATCGAGACGTACTCGCCGCAGTCCCCGCTGGGCTCCGGCGTGAACGGCAAGAAGGTCGGCGAGGACGCCCAGTACGAACTGCCGAACGGCAAGCTCGCCTCGGTGAAGATCCTCAAGGCCAAGCCGTACACAGCCTGAGTCCCTGAGTCCGAGCGCGCCCCCGGCCGAGGCTTCCCTCGCGCCGGGGGTCTCCTCATGGCCGGGGGCTTCCTCGTGCGTCACGCCGTCGCCGAGCGGTACTTGCGCACCGCCAGCGTCCGGAATATGACGATGATCGCGATCGAGTAGATCAGCGAGGCCCAGACCGGGTGCTGCATGGGCCAGGCGTCCGACTGCGAGACTCCTGGGTTGCCGAACAGCTCGCGGCAGGCCTGCACCGTGGCGCTGAACGGGTTCCAGTCGGCGACATGACGCAGCCAGGGCGTCATCTGGCCGGTGTCCACGAACGCGTTCGAGACGAACGTGACCGGGAAGAGCCAGATCAGCCCGCCGGAGGTGGCCGCCTCCGGCGTCCGCACGGAGAGGCCTATCAGCGCGCCGATCCAGGTGAACGCGTACCCGGCCAGGAGCAGCAGCCCGAAGGCTCCGAGCACCTCGCCGACGCTGGTGTGGGTGCGCCAACCGACCAACAGGGCGACGACGGCCAGCACGAGGAGCGTGAGCGCCGTCTGTACCAGGTCGGCGAGCGTGCGGCCGGTCAAGACGGCTCCGCGCGCCATGGGCAGGGAGCGGAAGCGGTCTATGAGCCCCTTGTGCATGTCGTCGGCGATGCCCGCTCCGGCGCCTGCGGTGGCGAAGGTGACGGTCTGCGCGAAGATGCCGGCCATCAGGAACTCGCGGTACCTGTCCGGGTTGTTGGATCCCGCGATGGTCATGGAACCGCCGAACACGTAACTGAACAGCACCACGAACATGATGGGCTGGATGAGCCCGAAGATCACCATCTCGGGGATGCGGCTCATGCGAATGAGGTTGCGCTGGGCGACGACCAGGGAGTCCCGCACGGACTGGCCGATGGCGCTCCCCGGCTGCGCGACGCGCACGGTGTCGCTGACGACGCTCATGAGGCGGCCTCCTTCTTGGCCTTGTCCTTGTCCTTGTCCTTGTCCTGCACCGGCTCCTGCTTCGCTTTGGTCTTGCGGCCCTTCGCGTCCTGCACCCCGCCGTTCTCCTCGGCCTCGGTCTCGGCGAGGTGTCCCGTCAGGGAGATGAAGACGTCGTCGAGGGTGGGGCGGCGCAGACCGATGTCGTCGATCTCGATACCGCGGGTGTCCAGCTCGCGGATGACCTCCGCGAGGAGCTTCGCGCCGCCGGTGACGGGCATGGTCAGCTTGCGCGTGTGCTCCTCGACGGTCGTCTCACCCTTGCCGAAGCCCCGTAGCACCTCGGACGCGGTGGCTATGTGCTCGCGCTCGTGGACGACGACCTCTACGCGCTCGCCGCCGGTCCGGGCCTTGAGCTGGTCGGAGGTGCCGCGGGCGATGACGCGGCCGTGGTCGACGACGCAGATGTCGTGGGCGAGGTGGTCGGCCTCTTCGAGGTACTGCGTGGTCAGCAGCAGGGTCGTACCGCCGGAGACCAGTCGCTTGATGACCTCCCACAGCTGCTGGCGGTTGCGCGGGTCGAGGCCGGTCGTCGGCTCGTCCATGAACATGACCGGCGGCGAGACGACGAGCGCCGCCGCGAGGTCGAGCCGGCGGCGCATGCCGCCGGAGTACGTCTTGGCGGGGCGGTCGGCGGCGTCGGCGAGGTTGAACTGCTCGAGCAGCTCGCCCGCCCGCACCTTCGCGTCCTTCGCCTTCATCTGGTAGAGCCGGCCGACCATCTGGAGGTTCTCGCGGCCGGTCAGATACTCGTCGACCGCGGCGAACTGGCCGGACAGGCCGATCGAGCGCCGCACTTCGTTGGGGTTCTTGAGCACGTCGATGCCTGCGACGATCGCCTTGCCCCGGTCGGGGCGCAGCAGTGTGGTCAGGCAGCGGACCGCGGTGGTCTTGCCCGCGCCGTTCGGCCCGAGCAGGCCCAGCACGGTGCCCTCCGGGACATCGAAATCGACGCCGTCCAGAGCCCTTACGTCACCGAAGGTCTTCACGAGGCCTTCGGCGTAGATGGCGCCTGGCATGTGAGTTCTCCACGTCGTTGGGGTTTCTTCGGAAATACTGGGTTTGCGTGCTTGGTCCCGCCATGAGTGGCGAGAGACACACCATAACGCGATGTATCGCGTCTCTCAACAGATTTTTCCAGGTTGTGGACAACCGGTCCCTGACCTCGGCCGCCGGCCTGACGGACTGCCAGGCGTCAGTCGATGACCGTGTAACCGGCCTCGCGCAGCGCCTGCCGCACCTCGGCGCAGTGCTCCGGGCCCTTCGTCTCCAGGTGCAGCTCCACCTCCGCCTCTGTGAGCCCGAGCCGCGGATCAGTCCGTACGTGGCTCACATCGAGGACGTTAGCGTCCACCACTGACAACACCCCGAGGAGCGTGGCCAGGGCGCCGGGGCGGTCCGTCAGCCGCAGCCGTACCTGGAGGTAGCGGCCGCCCGCGGCCATGCCGTGCCGCAGGATGCGCTGCATCAGCAGCGGGTCCACGTTTCCGCCGGAAAGCACCGCCACGACCGGCCCTTCGAACTCCTCGGGCGTGCTCAGCAGCGCCGCGACGGGGCTCGCGCCGGCCGGCTCGACGACCAGCTTGGCCCGCTCCAGACACAGCAGCAGCGCGCTGGACAGGGCGTCCTCGGAGACCGTACGGACCTCGTCCACCAGGTCGCCGACGATCCGGAACGGCACGTCGCCGGGACGCCCCACCTTGATGCCGTCGGCCATCGTCGCCGGGTTCTCGATGGACACCGGGCGCCCCGCCGCCAGCGAGGGCGGGTACGCCGCCGCGCCCGCCGCCTGCACCCCCACGATCCGTACGTCGGGCCGCAGCGACTTCACGGCGATCGCGATGCCCGCGGCGAGACCGCCGCCGCCGATCCCGACGACGATCGTGCGCACCTCGGGGCACTGCTCCAGGATCTCCAGGCCGACCGTGCCCTGGCCCGCGATGATGTCGGGGTGGTCGAAGGGGTGGATGAACACGGCGCCCGTTTCGGCCGCGTGCTCCTGGGCGGCGGCCAGCGTCTCGTCCACCACCGTGCCGTGCAGTCGCACCTCGGCGCCGTAGTGGCGCGTCGCGGCGATCTTCGGCAGCGGGGCGCCGGTCGGCATGAACACCGTGGAGCGCACTCCGAGCAGGGAAGAGGCCAGGGCGACGCCCTGGGCGTGGTTGCCGGCGCTCGCCGCGACGACACCCGCGGCGCGCTCCTCGGGAAGCAGCCCGGCGATCCGCACGTACGCGCCGCGCAGCTTGAACGAACCCGTCCGCTGGAGGTTCTCGCACTTGAAGTGCACGGGCGCGCCCACCAGTCCGGACAGATGCCTGCTGCCCTCCATGGCGGTCACCCGCGCCACGCCCGCGAGCATCTTCTGGGCGCCGCGCACATCGTCGAGGGTCACCGTCGGAAAGGAGTCAGCCGTGCTGTAGCTCATGACCACCAGTCTCGCAGCTCACGCTGCGCCCCACGGGCGGTGAATCAAGGTCCCGTACAGGTTTACGCAGCGCCGGTACGGCCCGGCCGCCGTCCGCGTACTCTGTCCCCCAACCCAGCCCCACGCATGAATAGAGCCCCCGGCCATGCCCACAACACCAGAAATGTCGATGGACATGACGACCGTCGGTGACACCGGTCTTCTCGAATCGCTCCAGCACGAGGTGGCGGTGTTCGCCCGCCGTGCAGAACAGACCCGGCTCGGCGGGGTCGGGCAGGTCCGCAACTCCATGGACCGCGCCGCGTATCTGCTGCTCAACCGCCTCGACAAGGAGGGTCCGATGGGCGTCAAGGCGCTCGCCGCGAGTATGGGCATCGACTCGTCGACGGTCACCCGTCAGGTCGCGCCGCTCGTGGACACCGGGCTCGTCAAGCGCACCTCGCACCCGGAGGACGGGCGCGCCGTGGTGCTCCAGTTGTCGCCGCGCGGGCTCTCCCGTCTGGAGGAAGTCCGCTCCTCCCGGCGGCAGTTGATGGCCGAACTCACCGAGGATTGGACTCCGGAGGAGCGGGAGGCGTTCTGCACGCTCCTCACGCGTTTCAACGGCGCGCTGTCCACGCGGATGGCTGCGGCGTCGGTGGAAGGGTCCTCCGTAGAGGCGTCCTCGCCGTCCTGACCGCCCCCGCATCGTGTCGGCCTCTTGACCAGGGGGCTGTGCCTGGCCTCAGATGAGATCGGGTCCCTGTAGTACTCGATTTTCCTCGTGGTACGCCCCAGGGGCCCGGTTTCCCAGAGTCGGGAGGCGCGGTGCGAGAACGGCAGGCGTCCCAAGACGCCCGCCGGGCCCGGGAGTTCGAGGCGTTCGTCGCGGGCGCGGCAGGGCGGCTGCTGCATGCGGCCACACTCCTCACGGCGGAGTCGCCGGACGACAACCCGCGCGCGCGGCGCCTGCTCACGGCGTCCCTGGCCCATACGTACGCCTCCTGGGACCGGCTGCGCGGCGAGGACCCGTACGACCGCACCCGGCAGCAGCTGGCGGTGCGCTTCGCGCGCGGGGCCTGGCATCAGTACGGCGCCCTGAGCTGGGCGCACCCTCGTGGCCGCCCGAACACCGGCGGCGTACTGCACCGTCTCACTCCCCAGGAGCGGCTGATCCTGGTCCTGCGCCTTTTCGAGGGCGTGGCCGAGGAGCAGACGGCGGCGCTGCTGGGGCTGCCCCTGGAGCGCGTACGGGCGATCTGTGCCCGCGCGATGGCGAACCTGCTGCATCCGCCGCGTGAGGCGCCTCCGGCGGTGGCGAAGGTGGTGCCGTCATGAGTTCGACGGACCGCAGGGAGGATGCCGTCCGCCGCATCCTGGAGGGTACGCCGCCCCCCGTGCCACCCAACCTGCACGCGGACGCCGTGCGGCGCGGCAGCCGCATGCTGCACCGCCAGAGGGCGGCCCGGCGGCTGATGTGGCTGCTGCTGTTCGCGGCCGCCGTGGCCTTCGTGGTGTGGGCGTCGGTGGCCCAGCCGTGGGTGGAGCCGCCGTCGGAGACGACTCCACCGCTCACCGGCTGGTAGGCCTCACCGGTCGGCAGACGATCAGCCGAGGGCCTGGGTGAGGTCCTGGAGGAGGTCGTCGACGTTTTCGATGCCTACGGAGAGGCGTACGAGATCGGCGGGCACCTCGAGTGCCGAGCCGACCACGGACGCGTGGGTCATGCGCCCCGGATGCTCGATCAGGGACTCGACGCCGCCCAGGGACTCGCCCAGGGTGAACACCTTGGCGCGGTTGCAGACCTCCACGGCCGCCTCCTCACCGCCCGCGACCTGGAAGGACACCATGCCGCCGAACGCCTTCATCTGCTTGGCGGCGACCTCGTGACCGGGGTGCTCCGCAAGGCCCGGGTACAGAACACGCGTCACGCGCGCGTGCCTGCCGAGCATCTCGGCGACCTTGGCGGCGTTCTCGCTGTGCCGGTCCATCCGTACGGCGAGGGTCTTGATGCCACGCAGCACCAGCCAGGAGTCGAAGGGGCCCGCGACCGCGCCCATCGCGTTCTGGTGGTACGCCAGTTCCTCGCCCAGCCCCTCGTCGTTCACGACGAGCGCGCCGCCCACGACGTCCGAGTGGCCGCCCATGTACTTGGTCAGCGAGTGCACCACGAGGTCCGCGCCGAGCGCGAGCGGCTGCTGGAGGTAAGGGCTGGCGAAGGTGTTGTCGACGACCAGCCTGGCGCCCGCCTCGCGCGCGATCTGGGCGACCGCGGCGATGTCGGTGATGCCGAGGAGCGGATTGGACGGCGTCTCCACCCAGACGATCTTGGTCTTGGGGGTGACGGCGGCTCGTACGGCGGCGGGATCACTGGTGTCGGCGACCGACCATTCCACCCCCCACCGGGAGACGACCTTCGCGAAGAGGCGGAACGTACCGCCGTACGCGTCGTTGGGGATGACCACGTGGTCGCCGGGGCTGAGCAGCGTACGCAACAGGCAGTCCTCGGCCGCCAGTCCGGACGCGAACGCGAGGCCGCGGCGACCGCCCTCCAGGGCGGCGAGGTTCTCCTCCAGGGCCGTCCTGGTCGGATTGGCGCTGCGGCTGTACTCGTAGCCGCCGCGCAGTCCGCCGACGCCGTCCTGCTTGTAGGTCGAGACCTGGTAGATCGGCGGGACGACCGCGCCGGTGAGGGGATCGGCGGTGTTGCCCGCGTGGATCGCCACGGTTTCGAAGTGCTGGCTGATGTGCCTGTCGCTCATGGGCACCGAGGGTAGTGCGCCCGCGCGGATGGTGACGGCGGGAAGCTGTGGCGGGGCCGGGACGGCGGTGCGACCGACGGTTTTCCACAGGAACTGCCGACCAGGTTGGCCAATTGTCGGACCCGTCTGGTTCGCTTGAGACATGGAGATTCTCTGGGTCCTGATGGCGCTGGTCATGATGGGCTTCGTCCTCGGGCCGATCTTGATGCGCAGACGTGCCGGTGGTATCCAGCAGGTCGCTCCCGGCGACCCGGACGCGGCCGATCCGGCGAACT
The DNA here is from genome assembly GCF_014647675.1 of Streptomyces flaveus. Lineage (GTDB taxonomy): Bacteria > Actinomycetota > Actinomycetes > Streptomycetales > Streptomycetaceae > Streptomyces > Streptomyces flaveus. Next base: position 30,842 of record NZ_BMPQ01000006.1, read on the forward strand.
ACGGCTTCCTGCGCCAGGAGGAGCTGGACATCCGCATGCCCGGCCCCGACCCGGACCTGCTGGAGGTCCTGGACCTGGTGCAGCGCAGCCAGGACTACCGGGGAGCGTCGCAGCTCCTCGCCGGCACGGAGACAGACGGCGAGCTGCGCTGGCAGCGCGTGCAGGCCTTCGCGGGCGCCGCGTCGCTGGAGCTGCACCAGCGCCCCGGCGGGGTCAGCGAGAGCCCCGGCGGGCAGTGGCTGCGGGTCTGGCGGACCGAGAAGCCCAAGGACGCGGGCGGCGCGGCCGTGCATGCGGAGTTCCTGGTGCAGCAGGCGTGGCGTACGTCGACACCGGGCACGGACGAGTTCCGGATCATCATGGAGGAGGCGAAGTCGGCCTGCGAAGAGGCGGCGCTGCTCTCCCCGGGTGACCCGATCCCGTACATCATCGAGCTCTCCGTGGCACGCGGACTGGCGTATCCACAGGCGGAGTTCGAGAAGCTCTGGCTGAAGATACTCGACCGCGCCCCCGCGCACATGGGAGCGCATCTGGCGGCGCTGCACTACTGGTGCGAGAAGTGGCACGGCTCGCGCGAGGTGGCGTACACCTTCGCGGAAGCCGCTGCGGCGCGCGCCCCGCAGGGGTCGCTGCTCGCGGCGATGCCCCTCTTCGCGGTCTTCGAGCACCTGCCGGAGGTCAACCTCGTCCAGGGCTTCTACCAGAGCGAGGTCGTGACGAAGGCGGTCCACGGAGCGCTCTTCGCGGTGCACGCGGCCCGCCCGGACGACCCGATGCTCGCCCACGTACGCCATCTCCTGGTGTTCTTCCTGGTACGCGGCGAGCGCTGGGCCGAGGCGATGAGCCAGCTCGTGCACGTCGACGGCCACGTAGGGGCGCTGCCATGGACGCTGACGCCGGACCCGGCGGCGGACTACGCGGTGTACCGGGCGCTGGCGGTCGCGGGATACGAGGCGAACGGAGGGAGCCCGGCGACGCTGCCGCACTGAACGACCCGGTTGGAGTTCCGGACGGGGCCCGTACGTTCTGCCACGCGACAAGTAGCACCCGTGCTCTCAAGTTGCCGCACAGTAGCGCGAACAGCGATACCAGTGTGACTTGAGTAAGCAATAGGGTGCCCACGTGACTGCCACTTTGAGTTCCACGAAGACCCGCGCCGCGCTCCGCACATCGGCGCGTGTCTCCGGAGAGTTGCTGCTGATATTTGTGATGCTGGCGGTGACTTTGTGGCTTTGGGGCCGGATGTGGTCGGTCGTGTGGCCGCTCGTAGTCGGCCTGCTTCTGACCACACTGACTTGGCCTCTGGCTCGTTTCCTCCGTCGCCACGGGTGGAAACCCGCCCTCGCCGCGTCAGTTGTGACCGTGCTGTTCCTCCTGGTCGCGGCGGGCGTCGTGGCGTTGATCGCAGTACCGGTGGCGTCCCAGTCCGGCGAGCTGACCGACGGCGTGATCGAAGGCATCCAGGAACTGCGCGAGTGGGCCGCCGGGCCACCGTTGAACATCGAGGACGCCCAGATCACCAAGGCCACCGACACCGCGGTCGCCCGTGCCCAGGACGCCCTCGGCAGCATGGTCAGCACGGTCGTCACGGGAGTGAGCACCGTGGTCAACGGCGTGGTCACCGCCGTCCTGGCACTCTTCCTGATGTTCTTCTTCCTCAAGGACGGCCCGCGATTCCTGCCGTGGCTCTCCCGTCAGCTGCCCGGTCGGCTCGCCAGCGACGTCCCGACCGTGGCCGCGCGCGGCTGGGACACCCTGAGCTCGTTCGTACGCTCGCAGGCGGCCGTCGGCCTGCTCGACGCCGTCCTGATCGGCCTGGGTCTGTGGATTCTGGGGGTACCGCTGGTGCTCCCGCTGGCGGTGCTGACCTTCGTCTCCGCGTTCGTGCCGATCATCGGCGCCCTGTTCGCCGGTTTCGTCGCGGTGCTTATCGCACTGGTCTCCAACGGCCTGACGGACGCTCTGATCGTGCTGGCCATCATCGTCGTGGTGCAGCAGCTGGAGGGCAACGTGTTCCAGCCCATGATCCAGAGTCGGGGGCTCGGCCTCCATGCGGCCGTGATCCTGCTGGCGGTGACGTTGGGCGGCAGTCTGGCCGGCATCGTGGGCAGTCTGCTCGCCGTACCGATCGCCGCGCTGATCGCGGTGGTCTGGAACTACGTGCGCGAGCAGCTCAGCGCCCCGTCACGGGAACCGGGGACCGGGGAGTCGGACACCGGCGCCGCCGTCCCGTCATAGCAGGTGCCCAGGTTTGGCCCCCGACCCGACGCCTGACGAACCGTTGCCCCAAGGGCGGGTCACCTGACAGCACAGACACGGCGGAACGAGCGTCAAGCCAGGCGACCCGTTCGAGACGAACTGGGGAGCTTCCTGTCCGACGGGCATCGCTGCGGCTCCCACGGATGAGCCCTCAAGACCGGCGAAGGTGCGAAGTCGCCCGGTGAACCTTTGACCTTGACACGGTGACAAAGCCTTCACTGCTTCCCAAGGAGGTGGTCCCGATGACCATGACGAGAGGGGACACGGATGCGATACGAGCGCTCCAGGGCCTGGAGGACAGCCGCTCGCACGTGCGGCTGCGGGCGGCTCTGGCGGTCGGTACGGCGCCTGACCCGTGCTTCGTCGACAAGCTCATCGAGCGATGCGCGATCGAGCCCGAGTTCTTCGTCCGCGACATGCTGACCTGGGCGCTCACCCGCCACCCGGTGTCCCTGACGCTCCCCGAGCTGCTCCGCGAAGTCCGCTCGGAGCGTGCGCAGGCACGCAGCCAGGCGCTGCACACGCTGTCCAAGATCGGGGACCGGCAGGCGTGGCCGGCGATCACACGGGCGCTGTTGTCCGACGCCGACGACGAGGTGGCGCGGAGCGCCTGGCGGGCCGCGGTCGTACTCGTGCCGGAAGGCGAGGAGTCCGCCCTGGCCGCGGTCCTGGCGACGCAGCTCGGGCGCGGTGAGCAGGAGACGCAGCTGAGTCTCAGCCAGGCGCTGGTCGCGCTGGGTGAAGTGATCGTGCCGGTTCTGCATGCCGCGACGACGGCTGATGACCCGCGCGTGCGTGCGCACGCGCTCGCCACACAACGGCTGCTGCGCGACCCGGACGCCGGATTCGAGCTGGCGATCGAGGAGGCCAAGCGCGTGGTGGCCCTCACCGGGGCCCCTCAGGACGGACCATAGAACCGTGCTGATCGGTGAGGTGGCGCGACGGTCCGGGGTCAGTGCCCGCATGCTCAGGCATTACGAGTCGCTCGGCCTCATGCGGCCTTCGGGTCGTACGGGCTCCGGCTATCGGGAGTACTCCGGCGAGGACATCCGGCGGATCTTCCACATCGAGAGCCTGCGGTCGCTGGGTCTGTCGCTGCGTGAGATCGGACGCGCGCTCGACGATCCCGGCTTCACGCCCTCGGCGCTCGTCGACGACCTCATCCGTCAGACACGCGACCGCATCGCGGCCGAGACCGAGCTGCTCACGCGGCTCCGCCGGATCGACGCCGCGGACCCCGCCGGCTGGGAGGACGTCCTCCAGGCCGTCGCATTCCTCCAGGCGCTGGGGTCGCAGAGCGCCGCCACCCGCCAGCGCGCGGCCCTTTCCTCGGTCGACGAGGTTCCGGTGCCGGTGGAGGCCCTGGTCGAGGCGGTACTTCGGGAGACGGAGCCGAACGTCGCCGGAGCCCTTCGATGGGCGCTGGCGCGATCGGGCGACGGCGGCACGGCGCTGCTGGCGGAGGGCCTCGGCTCACCGGTGGCCGCGGTGCGGGAACGTGCCGTTCAGTCCCTCGCCGAGATGCCCGGTGACGAGGCCACCGCCCGGCTGCGGGACGCCCTCGCGAACCCCGATGTCGTGGTCCGCGGCCATGCGGCTGTGACGCTCGGGACGCGTGGAATCGCCGATGCGGTCCCAACACTCATCGACATGATCGTGGCGGGCAGGAACGACACCGATGCAGCCGATGCACTGAGCATGCTGGCGAGCGACGCCACGACGGCGGATCAGATCGCCACCAGGCTCGTCGACCGCCTCGCCCACGACACCACTGAAGCACCTGCACGCGTACGGCTGACCCAGGCGCTGGCGGACATCCCGGGGAGCACGGCTTCATGTGCCCTCGTGGAGCTGTCGCATGACGGGAACCGTGCCGTTGCGCTGACCGCGGCGTACCTTCTTCAGCTACGCGACGCACGGTGACGGATCTCTCCTGGGGTGCCGCAGCGCCCACCCCGTCCGGCGCGCCGACCGGACGCTCAGCCGAGCCGATCCGGGCGCCAAAATGCCCACTGCGCCACTCAGCCACAGCTTCGTGGCGTCGCTGCCCGGCGGAACGGGTCACACGGCATCACAGGCCCGGCGGGGCGGGCGCCGAACTGGGTGACCTGCCCCGACTGTGTACCGCCGCCCGTCCCTTCGCCCACAGCGGGGCACCCGGCCCCGCAGAGGCAAGCGTGGCCCGGCTTGCGGAGCCCCCGCCAGTCAGCCTCCGCCGTCCGCCGGACCACCTCGCGGTCAGCCCTCAGCGTGGGCGGGCAGCCGCCACCCCGGGCGCGGGAAGTGGCAGGTGTAGCCGTCCGGGTAACGCTGCAGGTAATCCTGATGCTCGGGCTCGGCCTCCCAGAAGGGACCCACCGGCTCCACCTCAGTGACGACCTTGCCCGGCCACAACCCAGAGGCGTCCACATCCGCGATCGTGTCCTCGGCGATCCGCTTCTGCTCGTCATCCACGTAGTAGATCGCCGAGCGGTAGCTGAGGCCGATGTCGTTGCCCTGGCGGTTCTTTGTGCTCGGGTCGTGGATCTGGAAGAAGAACTCCAGGATCGCGCGGAAGTCGGTCTTCGCGGGGTCGAAAAGGATCTCAATGGCCTCCGCGTGCGTGCCGTGGTTACGGTACGTCGCGTTCGGCACGTCACCCCCGGTGTATCCCACTCGGGTCGCCGTCACCCCCGGAAGTCGGCGGATCAGCTCCTCCATCCCCCAGAAGCATCCGCCCGCCAGCACGGCCCTCTGCGTCTGCGCAGCCATTGCGACCCTCCCATATCTGCCAGTTCGGTCACTCGGGCTACTCGGCTCGCACACCACCGGCATCCCATGCCCACCCTCCTCAACGCGCGAGGGTTCCAGGTGATTCCGTGCCCGTCCGAACAGACTTGTCCCACGCGAAAAATGGCGACAAGTCGCGACCTTCTTCCCCACATGCGAGCCTGAGTTGATGATCGGCGATCACCTCGGCCGGGGCTCCTGCCGAACAGGACGCTCGAAAGGAGCTGTGCCCCCATGATTCCCGCCACCGCTTCAGCCGTGCGTATCGAGGCGTCTCTCGATCCTCGACTGTCCCGATGGATGTGGCTGGTGAAATGGCTTCTCGCCATTCCGCACTACATCGTGCTGTTCTTCCTGTGGATCGCCTTCGCGCTGGTGACCATCGTCGCGTTCTTCGCCATCCTCATCACCGGCCGGTATCCGCGAGCCCTCTTCGACTTCAATGTCGGCGTAATGCGCTGGAACTGGCGTGTCAGTTACTACGCCCATACGGTGCTCGGCACCGACCGGTACCCGCCGTTCACCCTCGCCGACGTCACGGATTATCCGGCGCACTTCGACGTCGTCTATCCCGAGCGCCTCTCCCGCGGTCTCGTCCTGGTGAAGTGGTGGCTGCTGGCGATTCCGCAGTACATCGTTGTCGGGATTTTCGTCGGCGGCTGGGGCAGTGACGACGGTTGGCGTTACAGCGGCCTGATTCCCTTTCTGTCGCTGGTCGCCGTGATCATTCTGGCGGTCAGGGCCCGTTATCCGGGGCATCTCTTCGACTTCCTGCTCGGTCTGGCCCGCTGGGTCGCCCGGGTCACCGTCTATGCCGCATTGATGACCGACCGGTACCCGCCGTTCCGGCTCGACATGGGAGGGCGGGAGGCGGTACCGGCGACGACGCAGCCTGACTGACCAGGCGATCCCCATGCTGATCGTGCGGCGGCGGGTGCACGAGTTCCGCTCCGGGCGGCGGGTCGGTGACTCTAGTGGTTCCGCCGGACGTTTTCGCCGCGGTGCCGGTCGGCGCGCTTCTGGGCGGGTCATGGACTGGCTGTGGACGCTGGGCCCGCCTTGGGTCTCCGCCGATGAGTTTCTGTCGGCTGCCGGGTCAGTATGGGCATGACTGCTATGAGCAAGCCGCCGGTCGTCTCCCGCTCGGAGTGGCTGGCCGCAAACGAGACCCTGCGTGCCCGGGAGAAGGCGCACACCCGGGAGGGCGATGCGATCGCCGCCGCACGGCGACGCCTGCCCATGACCGAGGTCGACCCGTCGACTCCGCTCGTCGGAGGCAACGGAAAAGTTCCCCTGATCGACGTCTTCGAGGGCCGTACGCAACTGTTCGCGTCGTATCACATGTGGCACGACGGCCGCCCCGCCGCCGACCAGTGCGTGGGCTGCACCTTCTTCACCGGCCAGGTCCGTGAACTGTCCTATCTGCACCAGCGTGACGTCACCTTCGCCGCCTTCTGCCAGGGCCCCTACGAGGAGTCGGACCGCTACCGCCGCTTCATGGGCTGGGAGATGCCCTGGTACTCCGTACCCGCCGAGTCCCACGAACGGCTCGTCGCCGGCCGCCACTTCGGCATGAAGGCGTGCTACCTCCGCGACGGGGACCACGTCTACGAGACGTACTGGACCACCAGCCGCGGCGTCGAGCCCATGGCGCCCTCCTACGGCATCCTCGACATGACCGTCCACGGACGGCAGGAGACCTGGGAGGACTCCCCTCCGGGCTGGCCGCAGCCATACGAGACCCGCGGCCAGCAGTTCCGCAAGGACGGACGGCCGACCGCGCAATGGTCTCGGATCGCCGCCGGGTACGACGACGACCTGCACGGCGGACAATCCGGCACAGGCAGCTCGGGCTGCTGCGGCTGAGCCCGGGCCCGGCAGCCACGGCGGAACCACCGTCCGAAGACCGCGGTGGGCACAGCACGTGTGCCCACCGCGCTCCTGGAGAGCGGGAGGACCGGAGGGGTCCCTGCCCGACCGGGACTCACCCCCGCGTATAAGTGAGCCGCTCGCCATCGGACAGCACGCGTACGAGTGTGTCGCCCTCGCGGCGCACTGTGGAGGAACCGCCGAAGCGACAGGTGCCGGAGGAGTCCGCCCGGTCGGCCTCGGGCGGGGCGAACCGTATCGGACTGTCCGCCTCCCCTGTGGCGACCAGGTTCATGTCGGCCTCGCAGTGGTTGCCGGCGCCGTCCGAGACCAGCGCGGCGGCCGGGCTGCCCACCGGCTTCTGTTCGATGGTCATCCGCTGCGTGCCACCGCCGTCCAGGGTCCGCTGCCAGGTGCCGAGCAGCCCTGCGGGGAGCTTCTCCGGTCCCTCGATCCGGTGCAGTTCGGCGGTACGCCCCGCCGCTTCCCAGCGGAGCGAGTCACCGGTCCGGGAGAGGACATGCTCGCCGAGGGCCGAGCAGGTGCCCGCGGGGACGCTGCTGACGACCTTGGTGTCCAGCCGCAGTGACGTACCGCTGCCGGCACTGCCACCGGACGGCTTGGCGGTGAGTTTGCCGTCGCTCTTGCACTCGTAGTCCTTGCCGAGGCTGATGCTGGTGGCGACGATCTCGCCCAACTGCCCCGGCGAGACGGCGAACCGGCGGTACTGACCGGTGGGCTTCCCGTCCCGCTCGACCTCGCCCGCCCAGATGCCCACGAACTCCTTGGGCACATCGGATGCCGGGCCGCCCGTGTCACCGGAGCCGGAGTCCGAGTCCGAGCCCCCGTAGGGCAGCGGCAGACCGGCGGCCGAGGCGGCGAACGCGGCTCCTGCCACTACGGCGACGGCCCCCAGCGCGATCGCGGCCCGCCGGCCCCAGCCCACGCCCGCGCGACGAGGGCGCGGCGACGGAGTCGGCTCCGCGTGACCAGGCCCGAGGTTCGGCTTCGGCAGGACCTGCGTCCCCCACTCCGACCGTTCCGGCTGCCCCGGCTGGTCCGGCGCGGGAGGTTCCTCCCAGGTCACGGGGAAAGCGGCGGGCGACTGTGCGGAGGCGGCCGGTGCGGACGACGGCGTGGAGACGCCCGGTGCCGATCCTGCCGACGTTGTCGGCGTGCCGGCCCGCGCCGGTGTATCCGTATCGAGCAACTGCACGGCACTGCGCCCCAGTTCGGCGATGATCTGGGCGGGCAGCCACGGCGGTGACGAGCTGCCGGTCGCAGCCGGCTGCACCCGTGCGGCCACCTCCTGGGGAGTCGGCCTGGCCGTCGGCTCCTTGGCGAGGCAGTCCGCGATCAGTCCCCGCAGCGGCTCCTCGATCCCCGTCAGGTCCGGCTCCTCCTGCGCGATACGGAACATCACGGCGTGTACGCCGCCGGAGCCGCCACCGCCGAACGGGGTCTGCCCGGTCGCCGCGTACGCCAGCACCGCGGCCATGCAGAAGACGTCGGCGGCCGGGCCCACCGGCTCGTCCCTGATCTGCTCGGGCGACATGAAGCTGGGCGAGCCGACCAGCATGCCCGAGCTGGTCAGGGTCGAGCCGGGCACCGCGTCCACCGCCCGCGCGATGCCGAAGTCGATGACCCGGGGGCCGTCGATGGTGATCAGGATGTTGGAGGGCTTGAGGTCGCGGTGGACCAGTCCGGCCCCGTGAATGTCCAGCAGGGCGGAGGCGAGTCCGTAGGCGAGGGTGCGTACGGACAGGGCGGGCAGCGGGCCGTGCCCGCGGGGCGAGACGATGTGTTCGAGCGAGGGCCCCGCTATGTAGCCGGTGGCCACCCACGGCGTTTCGGCCTCGGTGTCCGCGTCGAGGACCGGCGCGGTCCAGCGGTCGCTCACCCTGCGCGCCGCCGCCACTTCCAGCCGGAAGCGCTCGCGGAACTGTGGTTCGGCGGCCAGCTCCGGTTTGATGAGCTTGACCGCGACCGTACGCCCGCCCTCCGAGCGCGCCAGACAGACCCGGCCCATGCCACCGGCGCCGAGGTTTCTGAGCAGCCGGTACGGCCCGACTCTGTCGCCGACCCCAACGGGGCCGGCACCGAAGTCGCCCGTCGCCGGCTTCGTCATCTGGCTGTTCTCCCCTCGGTCGGCGCTCCACCCCACTCTGCGCCACGAAGGTCACGAGTCGGCTGCCTATGAGCTTCCGTTTGACGAGAACAGACGCTACCTGGCTTCGGGTTGCTGATCGCGGGTTACTGCATGGGTTGGCTGGAGGCGGCCGACGCGGATGAACCCTGGTCGGCCGCCTCCAGCCGTACGACGACTCAGATCGTCGCGGTGTCGATCACGAACCGGTACCGCACATCGCTGCTCTGCACCCGCTCGTACGCGGTGTTGACCTCGGACGCCTCGATCAGCTCGATCTCGGAACCGATGCCGTGCGCGGCGCAGAAGTCCAGCATCTCCTGGGTCTCCGCGATGCTGCCGATCATGGAACCGGCGAGAGTCTTGCCACCGCCGATCACCGAGAAGAGGTTGAGGGAGATCGGCTCCTCGGGGGCGCCCACGTTCACCAGCGCACCCTGTGTCTTCAGCAGCGTCAGGTAGGCGTTGAAGTCCAGCGGGGCCGAGACCGTCGAGACGATCAGGTCGAAGGTGCCCTGCAGTTCCTGGAAGGTCTTCGGGTCGCTGGTGGCGTAGTAGTGGTCGGCGCCCAGCTTCAGGCCGTCCTCCTGCTTGCGCAGGGACTGCGACAGCACCGTCACCTCGGCGCCCAGTGCGTGCGCGATCTTCACGCCCATGTGGCCGAGGCCGCCCATGCCGAGGATCGCGACCTTCTTGCCGGGGCCGGCGTTCCAGCGCTTCAGCGGGGAGTAGAGGGTGATGCCGGCACAGAGCAGGGGCGCGGCGACGTCGAGGGAGAGGCCGTCGGGGATGCGGAGGACGTAGTTCTCGTCGACGACGATGTTCTGCGAGTAGCCGCCGTAGGTGGGCTCGCCGTCCTTGCCGATGCCGTTGTACGTGGGGACGCCGCCGGTGACGCAGTACTGCTCCTGACCGGCCTTGCAGTTGCCGCACTCGCGGCAGGAGTCGACGAAGCAGCCGACGCCCACACGGTCGCCGACCTTGTACTTGGTCACGCCGGGGCCGACCTCGGAGACGATGCCCGCGATCTCGTGGCCCGGGACCATCGGGAAGATCGCCTCGCCCCAGCCCTCCTGGGCCTGGTGGATGTCGGAGTGACAGATGCCGGCGAACTTGATGTCGATCAGGACATCGAACTCGCCGACCGGCCGACGCTCGATGGTGGTGCGCTCCAGCGGAGCCTTGGCGGCGGGTGCGGCGTATGCGGCAACAGTGGTCATGCCGGGGGTTCTCCTAGCGAGGGTTCGTGCCCGGCTGCCTTCTTTCCGTCCGGGCACGGCGTCCAGCCTGCCGGACCTTTCAACATTCACCCAGACCACAGTTCTGCGTACGCACGCCGTGCGTACCACTGGCGGGGTCAGGCTCCTGTGCGTACGACCGGGAATCGGCGGTGAATACTGGATTGCATGGACGAACAGCCCGACCCCGCACACGAGCCCGGCACGGGCCTGGACCGCCGCGCCGAGCTCAGCGAGTTCCTGCGCACCCGGCGTGCCCGGCTGAAGCCGGAGGACGTGGGGCTGCCCGACTTCGGGCGGCACCGCCGGGTGCCGGGACTGCGCCGCGAGGAGCTGGCGCAGCTCGCCGGGGTGTCCGTGGCGTACTACACGCGCCTGGAGCAGGGCAACGGGCAGAACGTCTCGGCGGAGGTGCTGGACTCCATCGCGCGCGCCCTGCGCCTGACCGGTGCCGAGCACGCGCACCTCATGCACCTGGCGAAGCCGAAGCAGCACAAGAAGAAGCCGACCGCGCGGGCCCAGCAGGTGCGGGTCGCGCTGCGGCAGCTGCTGGACTCGATCGACGGTGTCCCGGCGTACATCGTGGGGCGCCGCTCGGACATCCTGGCCTGGAACCGGATGGCCGCGGCGGTCTTCGGTGACTGGGCGGAGCTGCCGCCGCAGGAGCGGAACTGGGCGCGGCTGGTGTTCCTGAACCCCGCGTACCGCGAGCTGTTCGTGGAGTGGGACCAGAAGCAGTCCGACATGGTCAGCTATCTGCGCATGGACGCCGGTTGTCATCCGGAGGACCCGCGGCTGTCCGCCCTGGTCGGTGAACTCTCCGTCAAGAGCAAGGAGTTCCGGCGGCTGTGGGCCACACACGACGTCAAGGAGAAGAGCCACGGCGTCAAGCGCCTGAGGCATCCGCTGGTCGGCGAGCTGACATTGTCCTTCGAGACGTTCAGCATGGTCGACGACGCCGAGCAGTCGCTGGTCACCTACCACGCCGAACCAGGCTCCCCGTCGGCCGAGGCCCTGCGTCTGCTGGCCAGTTGGGGCACGGATGCCACCCACGCCGGCAGGTCCGCTCCCCGGGCGTAGCACCCCGCCGCGAAAGCCGCTGAAGCCGCAGAAGTCCTATGGCCGGTACGGCGGAGCCGCCCCCCAGTTCCACTTCGGCACCGGCTGCTCAGCCGGAGGCACGGCGTCCGGACCGGAGAAGTACACCGCGAGCCGGGTCCCCCACTCCGCGTACGCGACGAAGGCCGAGCGGAACTCGGCGTCGGTCGGCAGGCCCGCCTCGTCCGCCGCGTCCTGGAGGAGGTTGACCCAGCGGCGGCGCTGCGCCTCGGTGATGCCCTTGCCGAGGTGTTTGGCGACCATGTGACCGTGGCCGCCCTGCGTCTCGGAGTAGGCCGGCGGGCCGCCGAAGACCTCGCCGAGCCAGAGCGCGACGTGCGAGGCGTGTTCGGGGGCGAGACCGGCGAAGACGGGGGCGAGGACGTCGTCCTTGACGACCTTGTCGTAGAAGGCCTCGGTGAGCCGGGTGAAGGCCTCGTCGCCGCCCGCCCAGGCGTACAGCGTCGGCACGGACGCGCCCGTGCCGCGTACGGTCGTCGGCTTATAGTGGCGCATCTCCTCGATGCAGCCCACGTACGGCCGGATCTCGGCGAGGAAGTCGGAGAACAGCTCCGACTTGCGGAAGCCCTCGATGTGGTCCTCGCTCGAGGTCCAGGTGATCCGCAGGATGAAGTGCTCGAAGTCCTCCTCGCAGCGCGCCAGTTCGTAGTCGACGCACTGCGGGGCCGCGGCGAGGTGGACGGCGGCACGGGTGTAGGCGGCCAGGAACTGCGCCGACTGCTGCTCGGGAATCCGGTACCTGATGTACTCGACAGTCTGAACAGTCATACCCCCCACACAAACACGAACGGCC
>NZ_BMPQ01000006.1:43068-111087 GCF_014647675.1 Streptomyces flaveus
TCTATGCCCACCGCGTAAGAACCGGACGCGTCACATCCGCGCCGCGCCGTCCGCGGATTCGGCCGTCAGGCCTCCGAACCGGCCTTCCACTGCGCCCAGTCCATGTTCCAGCCGTTGAGGCCGTTGTCCGGGGCGATGGCCTTGTCACCGGTGTTCTGCACCACCACGACGTCGCCGATCATCGAGTTGTTGTAGAACCAGGCGGCTTCGGTGTTCGGGTCGTTCGCACCTTCGGTGTCGTTCAGGCCGACACAGCCGTGGCTGGTGTTGGCGTTGCCGAAGACGGAGTCGGCACCCCAGTAGTTGCCGTGGATGAAGGTGCCGGAGGTCGACAGGCGCATGGCGTGCGGCACGTTCTCGATGTCGTACTCGCCCTTACCGTCGTCGTCGGTGAAGCCGACCGTCGCGCCGTTCATCCGGGTCTCCTTGAACTTCTCGGAGATCACCATCTGGCCCTCGTACGTCTTGTTCTCGGGCGAACCGGCGGAGATCGGGATGGTCTTGATGGTCTTGCCGTCGCGCATGACCTTCATCTGCTTGGTCTTGGCGTCGACGACCGAGACCTGGTTGCGGCCGACCGTGAAGGAGACCGTCTTCTGCTGGACGCCGGTGACACCTTCCGCGCCCTCGACGCCGTCCAGGGCCAGCTTGAGTGTGACCTTGGAGCCGGCCTTCCAGTACTCCTCGGGGCGGCAGTCCATGCGCTGGGTGTTGAACCAGTGGCAGGCGACCTCCTGGCCGCTGCTGGTCGTGACCGTGATCCCCTTCTGCACGGCGGCCTTGTTGGTGATCTCCTTGTCGAAGTTGATCGAGACCGGCATACCGACGCCGACCGTGGCACCGTCGTCGGGCGTGAAGGTGCCGATGAAGCTGTTGTCCGGGGAGACGGTCGTGAACGAGGCGTTCTCGTGGGCGGCGCGGCCCTCGGAGTCCTTGGCGGCGACCGTGAGCTTGTAGGTGGTGGACCGCTCCAGCTGAACGCTGGGCGACCAGCTCGTCTTGTCGGCCGATATCTCCCCGTCGACGGCGTCGCCGGTCGAGGTCTTCATGGTGACGTCGGTGAGCGTGCCCTTGCTCACGGTGACCTTGGCGGCGTTGTTGATGGAGGCGTTGTCGGTGCCGTCCTTGGGCGTGATCTTGATTTTGGCCTCGGAGCTCTTCTTCGCCGCCGCCTCGTCGACCTTGGACTGCGAGGTGCCGCCGTCCCCCTCGGCGCCGGAACCGCCCTCGTCGCCCCCGCTGCACGCAGAGAGCACCAGCACCCCTCCGAGCAGTGCGGACGCGACCGTCAGGCCTTTGCGCCGCTTACTGTTCGTCATCACACGCTTCTCCATCGTCGCCGAATCCCCAAGACACCTGAAGGTCCCCGTAACTTCTAGAAACGCTAAAACCGATCCGTCCCGTTCCACATGGGTCGCCGGTGTGGGGCACAACACGTCGGTACGACGTCGTACGACTGGTGCGTCGGTCAGCGCTCTCCTTGAGACGACAGAACCCTGGCCCCGGTTGCGGTCGTCCACCGCGACATCTTCCTCGTCGAGGCAGCGATCCGGCGAATCGGGGCCGCAGTGTCTTCCGTCACTGCCCCATCACTACACCGTCACCGCACCCTCGCGGCGCCGGTCCGCACGGCTCACAGGTACCGTGACTTTCCTGAGACCCGCATTTTTCATTAACATCAGTCCCCCACGGCCAATTCGCCTGCACCGCAAGGGGATCGATATTCCGTGTCCGCCGCTCGTCGTTCGTTGCTGACCGCCACCGCCGCGGGCACCCTCCTGGGTGCCCTGTGGTTCGTCCCGTCCGCCAATGCGACGTGGGACGGCCCCGCGGCGGAGGCCAGAGCAGAGCGGACGTCGACGATCACGACGCAGGCCGAGCCCGCTTCCTCTTCCGACTCGGCTTCCACCGACCAGCCCGCCCAAACCGATCAGCCCCAACTCGCCGACACGGGCGCCTTCGACACGACCCCGTACATCGTCGGCGGCACGCTGTTCCTGGGCGTCGGCGCGGGCTTCGTCGTGTATTCGGTGCGGCGGGAGCGGGGCTGGGCTTCCGGGGCGTACTAGACGGCTAGCCGCGACTGCTACGCGGACGCGGCACGCCCCTCCGCGCTCCACCTCCGCCACCCCTGCGCGGCCGGGACTTCGGCCTCGGCTGGGCGGCTGCGGGCGTCGGGAGTTCGACGACCACGGGGACACCGGAGGGCTCCCGGGCGCCGGTGATCCGCGACAACTCCTCGTCGCCGGACTTGACCCGTACCGTCCGCGGGCTGATCCCCGCGTCCGACATCAGCCGGGTCATCTCGCGCTTCTGCTCCGGCAGGACCAGGGTGACCACGCTGCCGGACTCGCCCGCGCGGGCAGTACGGCCGCCGCGGTGCAGGTAGTCCTTGTGGTCAGTCGGCGGGTCGACGTTCACGACGAGGTCGAGGTCGTCGACATGGATGCCGCGGGCCGCGACGTTCGTGGCGACCAGGGCGGTGACCTGACCGTTCTTGAACTGGTCGAGGGTGCGGTTGCGTTGGGGCTGCGAGCGACCGCCGTGCAGCGCGGAGGCCCGTACGCCGTTGGCCAGCAGCCGCTTGGCGAAGCGGTCGGCGCCGCGCTTGGTGTCCACGAAGAGGATCACGCGCCCCTCGCGGGCCGCGATGCGCAACGCGACGGCTTTCTTGTCGGTCTCGTCGAGGACGTGCAGCACATGGTGCTCCATCGTCGTCACCGCACCGGCCGAGGGATCGACGGAGTGCACGACCGGGTCCGAGAGGAACATCCGTACGAGCTTGTCGATGTTCTTGTCCAGCGTTGCCGAGAACAGCATCCGCTGCCCGCCCGGCTCGACCTGCTTGAGCAGCGCCGTGACCTGCGGCATGAAGCCCATGTCGGCCATCTGGTCGGCCTCGTCGAGGACGGTGATCCCGACCCGTGCGAGGGTGCAGTCGCCGCGGTCTATGAGGTCCTTGAGCCGCCCGGGCGTGGCCACGAGCACCTCGGCGCCGCGCCGCAGCGAGCCCGCCTGCCTGCCGATGGACATTCCGCCGACGACGGTGGTGAGGCGCAGGTTGACGGCCGTGGCGTACGGCGTGAGTGCGTCGGTGACCTGTTGCGCGAGCTCGCGCGTGGGCACCAGGACCAGCGCGAGCGGCGCCTTGGGCTCGGCGCGGCGGCCGGCGATGCGGGCGAGCAGCGCGAGACCGAAGGCGAGGGTCTTGCCGGAACCGGTCCGGCCCCGGCCCAGAATGTCGCGCCCGGCAAGGGAGTTGGGCAGGGTCGCACCCTGGATCGGGAAGGGCTCGATGACGCCCTGAGCCGCCAGGGTCTTCGTCAGCGCGGGCGGCATGTCCAGCGCGTCGAAGGACTCGACGGCGGGCAGCGCGGGCGTGACGGACACCGGCAGCGTGAACTCGCGCGGCGGAGTGGCGGGCGACGACGGCTTCTTGCGTACGTTCCTGGCGCCGCCGTTCGCGGCAGCGGGAGCCCCGCCGCGAGCGCCACGGGAACCGCGAGCCCCTCGAGAATTCGCCGGCCGTTTACCGGCGGGTCGTTCAGGGCGTTCGGATCGAGTCATGCTGATGGGAAATTCCTTCCTATCGCGGGCCTCAAGGACCAGCTGGACGCGCGGACGGCACGAGCCGGGGCCCGCACCCGAAGGTGCGGACCCCGGCTCGATTTGAGCGTGTCCCTAAAAATTAGGCGGGGACGATGTTCTCCGCCTGGGGGCCCTTCTGGCCCTGCGTGACGTCGAAGGAGACCTTCTGGCCCTCCTGCAGCTCACGGAAGCCCGAGGTGGCGATGTTGGAGTAGTGGGCGAACACGTCCGGGCCGCCACCCTCCTGCTCGATGAAGCCGAAGCCCTTTTCCGAGTTGAACCACTTCACGGTGCCAGTTGCCATGTGTCATTTCTCCTGATAGGTGGGCCCCATCCGGAAATGACCGGTAAAACAAAACGCGCCTGAGAGAGGATTCCTTTCAGGCGCACAAAGTTAATGGGTACCAAAAACGTTTCGTTACGAACCCTAGCACAGATCCTGGCGGGGGCGCTGCCCACCCATGTGCCCCCGCTCACACCGTCTGTGGGCCCCCTGGAGCCCCTACGCCAGCGGGCCCGTCACGGGCTCGACCGCCGCGACCAGATGCCCCCCGCGTACGAAGGCGTCGGCCGCCGCCAGGTCCGGTGCGAGGAAGCGGTCGGGGCCCGGGCCCTGGACGCCCGCCGCGCGGACCGCCTCGATGACCGCCCGGGAGGCGGGGGCCGGGGTGAGCCCTTCGCGGAGCTCGATGGCGCGGGTGGCGGCGTACAGCTCGATGGCGACGACGCGGGTGAGGTCGTCGATGGCCGTACGCAGCTTGCGGGCGGCCGACCAGCCCATCGACACATGGTCCTCCTGCATGGCGGAGGACGGGATCGAGTCGGCCGAGGCCGGAACGGCGAGCCGCTTCATCTCGCTGACCAGGGCGGCCTGCGTGTACTGGGCGATCATCAGCCCGCTGTCCACGCCCGGGTCGTCCGCGAGGAAGGGCGGCAGTCCGTGCGAGCGGTTCTTGTCGAGGAGGCGGTCGGTGCGACGCTCGGCGATCGAGCCGAGGTCGGCGGCGGCGATCGCCAGGAAGTCCAGTACATACGCGACCGGGGCGCCGTGGAAGTTGCCGTTCGACTCCACGCGGCCGTCGGGCAGGACGACGGGGTTGTCGACGGCGGAGGCCAGCTCGCGGTCGGCCACCAGGCGGGCATGCGCCATGGTGTCGCGGCCCGCGCCGGCGACCTGGGGGGCGCAGCGCACGGAGTACGCGTCCTGGACGCGCGGGGCGTCGCCCAGGTGGTGACCGGTGAGGCCCGAATCCTTCAGCACGGCGAGCATGTTGGCGGCGCTGGCGCCCTGGCCGGGGTGCGGGCGGATGTCGTGCAACTCGGGGGCGAGGACCTTGTCGGTGCCCAGCAGCGCCTCGAGGGAGAGGGCTGCGGTGATGTCGGCGGACTTGTAGAGGGTGGCGAGGTCGGCCAGGGCCATGATCAGCATGCCGAGCATGCCGTCGGTGCCGTTGAGGAGGGCGAGGCCTTCCTTCTCGCGCAGCTCGACGGGCTCGATGCCATGGGTGGTGAGCAGTTCCCCGGCGGGTCGTACGACGCCGTCCGGGCCCTCTGCGTCCCCCTCGCCCATCAGCGTCAGGGCGCAGTGGGAGAGCGGTGCGAGGTCGCCGGAGCAGCCGAGGGAGCCGTACTCGTGCACGACCGGGGTGATGCCGGCGTTCAGGATGTCGGCCATGGTCTGCGCGACGGCCGGGCGTACGCCGGTCCGTCCCGAGCAGAGGGTCTTGAGCCGCAGGAACATCAGGGCGCGTACGACTTCCCGCTCGACCCGCGGGCCCATCCCGGCGGCATGCGAGCGCACGATGTTGCGCTGGAGCTGGGCGCGCAGCTCCTGGCTGATGTGCCGGGTCGCCAGGGCGCCGAAGCCGGTGGACACCCCGTACACGGGTTCCGGCTTGGCCGCCAGCGCGTCCACGATCTCGCGCGCGACGCCGAGCGCCGTCACGGCGCCGTCGGAGAGCTCGACGCGCGCCCCGTCCCGCGCCACGGCGAGCACGTCGGCCGCGGTGACACCGGTCGTCCCCACCACCACAGTATGCATATCCATATTCAGGAGCCTAGAGAGTGAATCGCCAATTGTCACGACCGCTGCCGGGGCGGAGTCCTTACGAGACCTGCGGGTCCTTACGGGCCCTGCGGGTCCTTATGGGGCTTCCGCCCCCTGAACCGGCGCCGGTCCCCCGGCAGCTCGGGCGGCGGCCGGTCGGCGAGGCGGACGATCTGGTCTTCGGTGCCCTCGGTGCCGCCCTCGCGGCCCGCGACGACCGGCTTGGGGGCGCGGGCCGCCTTCGCCCGGTACTGAGCGGCGTCCGCGAGGCGGAAGAGGCGGCGGGCCGAGTGGACGGTGCCGATGGGGTCGCCGGTGGAGGCGACGCCGCATGCGACGCCCTCGCCGAGTTCCAACTCGGCTGCCCGGCGGCACAGTTCATCGGCGACGCGTACGACCTCGTCGGCGGCCGGGCCCACCGCGAGCAGGCAGAACTCGTCACCGCCGAGGCGGGCGGCGAGCGTGCCGGGGAGCATCGCGCCGCACAGCGAGAGGACCGAGCCGAACCGCTCCAGGAGCCGGTCGCCCGCGGCATGGCCCCGGGTGTCGTTGACGCGTTTCAGGCCGTTGATGTCGCAGACCACGAGGCTGACGACCACGCCGTCGGCACGATGCCGCTCGAGGGCCTCGTCCAGGCGTACGTCCACGGCGCGGCGGTTCGCGAGGCCGGTCAGCGCATCCGTGAAGGCGAGCCGGCGGACCTCCTCCAGGCGTTCGGTCTGGGCGATCCCGGCGGCGGCGACCGAGGCGAGGACGGTGGCGAAGTCGGCGTCGGCGCGCGCGAAGACGCGGGCTCCCGCCCGGCGGGCCACGTACAGCTCGCCCCAGGCCCTGCCGTGCAGCACTATCGGCGCGACGACACAGCAGCCGCGCCCGCGCCTGCGCAGCGCGATGACCCTCTGGTGGCAGTACCCGGCGCGGTCCCCGGCCGGCCCCTCGGCCGTCTCCACCCAGGCGTTGGCCCCGCCGCCGGCGGCCCACCGCTCGTGCAGGAACTCCGTGATCTCGGGGAACTGATGCACGGGGTACGCCTCGTCGTCGGGGTACTCCTCCTCGTCCGCCGCCCGCTCCCCCACGTTCACGAGCACCCGCAGTCGGCCGAGCTCCCGCTCCCACACGGACACCGCGGCGAAACTCCCGGCCAGCGCGTGACAGGCCCCCACCGCAGCCGCATGCCACGACTCCTGCGGGGTGTGCGCGGCAGCCATACCCTGCGCCAGCGCCACCACGGCCCTCAGCCGCACATCGTCACCGCCCATTACTCCAGGTTAAGGATGTTTGCGGTGATTTGAGACATCAGGGCACCGAACAGGGGTTTTGTGAGGTCTACAAGGTCGCCCTCTACTCGCTACTCGCCCGGCCACTCCGGTTCGCGCTTCTCGTTGAACGCCGCGACTCCCTCCGCGCGGTCCCCCGAGAAGGCGACCGACCGCCATGCCGCGTCCTCGACCTCCAGGCCCGTACGCAGATCGAGGCCGTGCCCGAGGCGGAGGGCACGCTTGGCGGCGCGCAGACCCACGGGGGAGTTCGCGGCGATCCGTGCGCCCAGCGCGAGCGCCTCCTCGCGGTCGCGGCCCGCCTCGACGAGGTCGTCCACGAGCCCCAGCTCCCGCGCCTCGGCGGCCTCCACCCGGCGCGCCGTGAAGACCAGCTCGGCCGCGCGGGCCGCGCCGACCCGGCGCGGCAGCAACTGCGTACCGCCGCCGCCCGGAATCACCCCGACGGACACCTCGGGCAGCCCCACCACGGCCGTACGGTCCGCCACGATCAGGTCGCAGGCCAACGCGAGCTCGAAGCCGCCGCCGAGCGCGTAGCCGTGCACGGCCGCGATGGTGGGCATCGGCAGTTCCAGTACGCCGGTGTACGCGGCCCGTGCCACCGGTCGCTGCCGCACCAGCTCGGCGTCCGTGAGCGAGTTCCGCTCCTTCAGGTCGGCGCCGACGCAGAAGGCTCGCTCGTGGGTCGAGGTCACCACGACGACCCGTGCGTCCCGGTCTGCGGCCAGCGCCTCGCAGGCGGCGGCCAGCGAGCGCGCCATTTCGGTCGACACGGCGTTCATGGCCTTGGGGCGGTCGAGCGCGAGCTCCGCGACGTGCGTCGCGTGGCGTCGTACGGCCACGAACTCTCCGTAGCGCTGCTCTGGACTCCGCTCGGCCATGGTGTCCTCCTTGGTTAACGTGGGTTAACTTCTGGTCCTGATCATCCCAGCGGGGTCCCTCCGGGGGAAGGGCGGTGGGGTTCGTTGTTGGGTGCGGGTGCGTGGGTGGTTGCTCGCGCAGTTCCCCGCGCCCCTTGGGTGGGTGGGGGGTGCGGGGGCGTGGGCCGGTGCGTCAGCCCGTCGCAGGGCGGGCATACGGCCCTGGCCGGGTACAAGGCCCTGGTTCTCCGAGACCGAAGCTAAGCGACGGGCATACGACGCACCGGCCCACGCCCCCTCCCGCCGGAGGGCAAGTGACGGGTCCGTCGGGGCTGGCGGTGAGTGAAGCCGCAGGCTTTGGTTTTTCAGGGGCGCGGGGAACTGCGCGCCCAGCCACGACACACCCGCGGCCGCGACACGACATGTCACCCACCACCCCCTGGCGGGGGCCTGGGGGCGGGGGCCTGGGGGCGCAGCCCCCAGTTTCGGGAAGGGGCGGGGCTGGGGAAAGAACCCCCACTTTCGAGTGATACGTGGGCGAACCCCGCCGGCCCGCCCCGCGGCGCGCATAGCCTGCGCACCGCGACAGCGCGCCCGGAGGCGCGTTCACTTCGGGGAGAGCACATGCGGGACGCGGGGACCAAGTCGGTGGCGGATGGGCGGGCGCCGGTGCACGAAGCGGCCTCGGTTCCGGTGGAGCGAGCTCGGGGGCGTCATCGCAAGCCGCGGCCCCGGCGGATGCTGGTCGCCGTTGGGGGGCTGGCGTTGGCGGCGGGGGCGCTGAGTCTGATGCGGCTCGCGCCTGAGCCGCCCGGCGGAGCCGACGGGGGCGGTGGGGGCGTCACTGCCACGGACATCGAGACCGCCGACATCGAACCCGCCGACATCGAGCCGACTGCGGTCGGGGTCACCGAAGCTCCCCGCCCGGTCTCGAACACCAGAGCGGCTGCGGCCGAGGGCACCCCGGCGCTCCGTAACTCCTCCTCTGCCCCGAAGCACTCGAGCGGTGGCAACGAGCGCGAGCGGGCCCCGGATCCGGCTGTCACGCCTACAGCGACGCCCCCCACGCCATCCCGCACCGCCGCGTCCGACCAGCCGACCGCAGCCCCCGAAGCCGCGAAGCCGCCCACCCCTGAGAAACCGTCGGACCCCACACCCCAGCCACCGCCCCCGGCCCCTCACCCCGACCGCCCACAGCTGTGCGTACCGATCGTGAGCCTCTGCCTGGACGCCCCCGGCTGAGGCTCAGCCGCCCCTGCGGTTCAGCAGCCACGGCTCGACCACGCCGAGCCCTCGCACCGGCCGCTGCCACATCGGCTGGAGCGCGAAGCGGTACGTCGGGGGCTCCTCGCCCTCCTTCTCCGCCGCGGCAGCCGCTTCCGCGGCCTCTGCCTCGGAGGCGGGCGCGTCACCTGTGCGCGTCAGTTCTTCGGCGAGGGCGCTGTCCACCAGGACGGCGTCCCGAGGGGCTATCGAGGTGAGCCGCGAGGCAAGGTTCACGGTCGCGCCGAAGACGTCACCCATGCGAGTCGTCACCGTGCCGAAGGCTATGCCGACGCGCAGTTCGGGCATCGTCTCGTCGTTGGCCATGGTCTCGATGAGGCGCAGGGCGATCTCGGCGGCGATGCCCGGGTCGTCGGCGGCGTACAGCACCTCGTCGCCCAGCGTCTTGATCAGACGTCCTCCGTGCGCGGCCACCAGGTCCGCGCACGTGGTCTCGAAGGCCTCGACGAGTTCGCCGAGTTCCTCCTCCTCCATGCGGCGCGTCAGACGCGTGAAGCCGACGAGGTCCGCGAAGGCGACGGCGAGGCGGCGGTCGACCATCTCTTCGTCGTCCGCGGCCTGGACGACCCGGCCGGTCGCGGCGGCGAGCTGGCGCCGCCAGACGTAGACGAGGAACTCCTCCAGCTCGGGCAGCAGCAGCTCGACCAGGGGGTACGTCACTTCCGTGCGCGTCATGCCCGGCTCGGGCGGCTCGGTCAGGCCCTCCAGGAAGGAGTCGATCTGCCACTCGGCCAGGCGGGCGGTGGTCTGGCCGGTCGAGCGCGCGACCTGGATCGCCATGGCCTCGCTGAGCAGCCCCGCCTCCACCAGACCGGCCAGCCGCCGCAGCGCCAGTACGTCGGCCTCCGTGAGCGCCCTGGCCTGGCCGATGTCGGCGAAGCCCATGGCCCGCCAGAAACGGGACGCCAGGTCCATGGAGACACCCGCGCTGCGGGCCGCCTGGAACGGGGTGTAGCGCCGCTCGGCACCGAGGATGAGCTGTTCCAGGCGGAGGGCGAGGGGGTCGTGGTCGTCGTCGGAGTCGTCCGCGTCCATCCGGGCGTGGGCCTCGGCTCGGCCGACCCGCGCGGCCGACGCGTCGGCGACGGAGTCGGCGCTGCGCCCCGGCTCGCCGTCGGAGGCGGGGTGTGCACCCGTGTCGGAGCCCGTGTCGTCGACGGTCACGCCTGCTGCCCTTCCGATCTGCCACGGCCACTTTCGACCGGCCTCAACTCTACGACAGGTGTGCTGTGGCTCACTCCTGTGCGGGCGGGCCCCAGTACGCCTTGGCCCCCTCCAGAGTCGTACGACATGGTCAAGCCCCCGTTTCAACAACTGGTCCCGAGTACCCCACCAGTCGCACCGCTCACATCACGGCCCCTCCGAACCGCAGTTCCGCGCTCGCTTCTCACTCCGCCCGCAGATGCACGATGTCCCCCGCCCCGATCGGCTGCTGCACCCCGTCCTCCGTGGCCAGCACCAGCCGTCCGTCCCCGTCGACCGCGACCGCCTCCCCCACCAGCGAGCGGTCCCCGGGCAGCTCGGCCCGCACCGTCCGCCCGAGCGTCGCGCACCCCGCGGCGTACGTCTCCTGGAGCCGGGAGGCGGCGGGATCGCCGCCGGCGGCGCGCCAGTCGACGTACCAGCGCTCCAGCGAACGCAGCACGGTCCGCAGCAGCGGGTCACGGTCGGTGACCGGAGATCCGGCGAGCGCGAGTGACGTCGCCGTGGGGACGGGCAGTTCGTCCTCGCGGAGCGTGACGTTGATGCCGATGCCGATGACGACGCCGTCGTTCCCGGCGCGCTCGGCGAGGATGCCGCCGACCTTGCGCTCCTCGCCGCCGACGGTGAGCAGCAGGTCGTTCGGCCACTTCAGAGCCGTGTCGACGCCGGCCGTGCGGGACAGCGCGGTGGCCGTGGCGACCCCGGCGAGCAGCGGCAGCCAGCCCCAGCGCTCGACGGGGATCTCGGCGGGCTTCAGCAGGACGGAGAAGAAGAGGCCCGAGCGCGCCGGGGCCGTCCACTGGCGTTCCAGGCGCCCACGCCCGGCGTCCTGCTCCTCGGCCACGAGCACAGCGCCCTCCTCGGCCTTGCCGTCGGCGGCGAGGGCGACGAGGTCGGTGTTGGTGGATCCGGTACGGGGCACCAACTCGACGTCGGTCCAGAACCCCCCGTCCCGTACGAGCGCGCGGCGCAGCGCGGTGGCGTTGAGCGGTGGACGGTCCAGGTCGGACCAGCGGCCGTCGTCCCCTCTGCCGTTGCGACCATCGTTTGGAGCTGAGTCATCTCGCGGCGTCATGCAACCCACACTAGGTGTGGTAAACGCCGCACTGCCGAACAGTAGGCACCGCACTACTCTACGGATGAGTAGCCAGCCCCCCTTCTGAGCACCTCACTCGCCACGTCCCCACTGAGCAGGCAGGGAGCCCCATCCCGATGTCCGAGCCGGAACAACTGCACGAGATCGACATCCACACCACCGCGGGCAAGCTCGCGGATCTGCGGCACCGCATCGAGGAGGCGACGCACGCCGGCTCGGCGCGTGCCGTCGAAAAGCAGCACGCCAAGGGCAAGTTGACGGCCCGTGAGCGGATCGAGCTGCTGATGGACGAGGGCTCCTTCGTCGAGTTCGACGAGTTCGCGCAGCACCGCTCGACCGACTTCGGCCTGGAGAAGAACCGGCCGTACGGCGATGGTGTGGTCACCGGCTACGGCATGGTGGACGGCCGCCCGATCGCCGTGTTCTCGCAGGACTTCACGGTGTTCGGCGGCGCCCTGGGCGAGGTCTTCGGGCAGAAGATCATGAAGGTGATGGACTTCGCGCTGAAGACGGGCTGCCCGGTCATCGGCATCAACGACTCCGGCGGCGCCCGCATCCAGGAGGGCGTCTCGGCGCTCGGCATGTACGGCGAGATCTTCCGCCGCAACACCCACGCCTCCGGGGTGATCCCGCAGATCAGCCTGGTCGTCGGCCCGTGCGCGGGCGGCGCGGTCTACTCCCCCGCGATCACCGACTTCACGGTGATGGTCGACCAGACCTCGCACATGTTCATCACCGGGCCCGACGTCATCAAGACCGTCACCGGTGAGGACGTCGGCTTCGAGGAGCTCGGCGGCGCCCGCACCCACAACGCCACCTCCGGCGTGGCCCACCACATGGCGGGCGACGAGAAGGACGCGATCGAGTACGTCAAGTCGCTGCTGTCGTACCTGCCGTCGAACAACCTCAGCGAGCCGCCCGCCTTCCCCGAGGAGGCGGACCTGGCGCTCACGGATGAGGACCGCGAGCTGGACACGCTCGTACCGGACAGCGCGAACCAGCCGTACGACATGCACACGGTGATCGAACACGTCCTGGACGACGCCGAGTTCTTCGAGACGCAGCCGCTGTACGCGCCGAACATCCTCACCGGCTTCGGCCGAGTCGAGGGCCACCCGGTGGGCATCGTGGCCAACCAACCGATGCAGTTCGCGGGCTGCCTGGACATCAAGGCGAGCGAGAAGGCGGCACGCTTCGTGCGCACCTGCGACGCCTTCAACGTCCCGGTGATCACCTTCGTCGACGTACCGGGCTTCCTGCCGGGCGTGGACCAGGAGCACGACGGCATCATCCGCCGCGGCGCCAAGCTGATCTACGCGTACGCCGAGGCGACGGTCCCGCTGATCACGGTCATCACCCGCAAGGCGTTCGGCGGCGCGTACGACGTCATGGGCTCCAAGCACCTGGGCGCCGACCTCAACCTCGCCTGGCCGACGGCCCAGATCGCCGTGATGGGCGCGCAGGGCGCGGTCAACATCCTGCACCGCCGCACCATCGCCGCCGCGCCCGAGGAGGAGCGCGAGGAGGTCCGCCAGCGACTGATCCAGGAGTACGAGGACCGGCTCCTCAACCCCTACGCGGCGGCCGAGCGCGGCTACATCGACGGCGTGATCATGCCGTCCGAGACCCGCTCCCATGTCGTACGGGGCCTGCGTCAGCTGCGTACGAAGCGGGAATCCCTGCCTCCGAAGAAGCACGGCAACATCCCCCTGTAGGGCACCAGTTGGGAGCGGTCATGATCAAGGTCGTACGGGGCAATCCGACCCCGGAGGAGCTGGCCGCCGCACTGGCGGTGGTCCAGGCGCGCGCCGCGGCGGTGGCTGCCGCCCCGTCCGGCGCGCCCCGCGAGCCGGACGCCTGGGCGGACCCGGCGCGGGTGGCGATGAGCCGCCTGCCGGCGCCAGGGCCCAGGGCGTGGGGGCGCACGTACTGGCCGGGCTAGGCGGACTCGGGACGGCTGTCCTGCGCAAGATGAGTACGCGTACTCAGGCGGCCGGGCACGGCGCGGAGTCACGATTGCGGAATGTTGTGGTCCGACCCCGAGAACGAGCCGCCCAAGGAAATGCGCGACATGCAGGACATGTTGCGGCGGTTGGGGATTCTCATGGCCTTGGCGATGGTGCTGGCGATGATCGTGCTCGGCGTCAGGTGATCCGCCGCCGGTCACCGGGCCGGTGACCACCCCGACGCCCCTCCCGCCGCGTCGCTACCCTGGCCGCATGACTGATCAGCCGCGCCGTCGACTCGTCCTCGCCTCCCAGTCCCCCGCCCGGCTCGCACTGCTGAGGCAGACCGGCTTCGACCCCGAGGTCATCGTCAGCGGGGTCGACGAGGAGGCCGTGACCGCCCCCACCCCCGCCGAGCTGGCACGCGCGCTCGCCGAGGCGAAGGCCTCGGTGGTGGCGGCGAAACCCGAGGTCAAAGGCGCCCTGGTGGTCGGCTGTGACTCGGTGCTCGACCTGGACGGCGAGGCGCTCGGCAAGCCCGCGGACGCCGAGGAGGCCACCGCACGCTGGAAGTCGATGCGCGGGCGTGCGGGCACGCTGCAGACGGGGCACTGCGTGTACGACACGGTGACGGGACGGTACGCCTCGGCGACCGCGTCCACGGTGGTCCGGTTCGGCGAGCCGACGGACGCCGAGATCGCCGCGTACGTCGCTTCAGGTGAACCCCTTTACGTGGCCGGGGCGTTCACGCTGGACGGCCGCTCGGCCCCGTTCATCGAGGGCATCGACGGGGACCACGGGAACGTCATCGGGATCTCACTGCCGATGCTGCGCCGTCTGCTGGCCCAACTGGGCGTCGGGATCACGGAGTTGTGGACGTCCCGGGAAAGCTGATGCCGATCAGGAGGCCGTGGGGGCCGTCGGCGTCACCGTGGAGCCCGGTCCGTCGCCCTTGCCCGGCACGGCATCGGAGGCGTCGGTCCCGCTCTCACGGTCGTACGCCATGAAGATGAGCACGATCAGCCCGAACACCACCATCATGAAGGCGAACGCGCCCCAGCCCACCAGCCCGACCGTGAACGCACCGAGCAGGCCGTGCACCACCGCCGCGCTGATGAGCACGATGCGGCCGAGGCCGGCGGGGGCGCGGTCGCGCAGGGCGACGCGCAGCGCGACGAAGCCGCAGAAGGCGAAGTAGAGGCCGAAGGCCAGGCCCGCGACCTTCGACGAAACGGACATCATGCCCGTGTCGAGCCCCGCGAGGGACATCTCCTGCCGGTCGACGACGATTCCCATGAACCAGTTGACGAGTGCGATGCCGACCGCTTCCGCGAAGAGCACGATCGCGGCCACCCACGCCACCGGCCTGCGTACCACCGGCCCCCACCCACTTTCGACTGCCGTTCGACCGGGGCTTGCATTACCCCAAGTAGCGTTCGATACATCCCGAACGCTACTAACGGGTAAACGCGGGGACAAGGGATCCGGCGAAGGCAAAGATTCACTGGGCCATTCGTAGGAACTCCACAAAGAAACAGTGTGGGCCGCAGCACGCTCTCACAGAGACCTTGGCCACATCAGGGGGCTAGGGTTCTCGGGAAGCCCCCTGCGTACCGCGGTGCGACAAGGGATTTCGCGGGCGAGCGGGCCTCGGATCACGCTCCGTGTGGGCAAGCTCACCATCGGGGACGGGTCGAAACGACGTGTCGGCAGTCCCTAAACTCGGCTTGTTTCAAGGAGAGGGAGCCAACGTGCGCAAGGTGTTGATCGCCAATCGTGGCGAAATCGCTGTCCGTGTCGCCCGGGCGTGCCGAGACGCCGGTATCGCGAGCGTGGCGGTGTACGCCGAGCCGGACCGGGACGCACTGCATGTGCGGGCCGCGGACGAGGCGTTCGCCCTGGGCGGTGACACTCCGGCCACCAGCTACCTGGACATCACCAAGGTGCTCCAGGCGGCCAAGGACTCGGGGGCGGACGCGATCCACCCCGGCTACGGCTTCCTTTCGGAGAACGCGGACTTCGCCCAGGCGGTGCTGGACGCCGACCTGATCTGGATCGGCCCGCCCCCGCAGGCGATCCGCGACCTGGGCGACAAGGTCGCCGCCCGGCACATCGCGCAGCGCGCGGGTGCCCCGCTGGTCGCGGGCACCCCGGACCCGGTGAACGGCGCCGAGGAGGTCGTGACCTTCGCCGAGGAGCACGGCCTGCCGATCGCGATCAAGGCGGCCTTCGGCGGCGGCGGTCGCGGTCTGAAGGTGGCCCGCACCCTCGAAGAGGTCCCCGAGCTGTACGACTCCGCGGTCCGCGAGGCGGTGGCGGCCTTCGGGCGCGGCGAGTGCTTCGTGGAGCGCTACCTGGACAAGCCGCGGCATGTGGAGACCCAGTGCCTGGCCGACCAGCACGGCAATGTCGTGGTCGTCTCGACCCGTGACTGCTCCCTCCAGCGCCGCCACCAGAAGCTGGTCGAGGAGGCTCCGGCGCCGTTCCTCACCAAGGAGCAGAACAAGCAGCTGTACGCGGCCTCGAAGGCGATCCTCAAGGAGGCCGGGTACGTCGGTGCCGGCACCGTGGAGTTCCTGGTGGGCGTGGACGGCACGATCTCCTTCCTGGAGGTCAACACCCGCCTGCAGGTGGAGCACCCGGTCACCGAGGAGGTCACCGGCATCGACCTGGTCCGCGAGATGTTCCGCATCGCCGACGGCGAGCACCTGGGCTACGACGACCCGCAGGTCCGCGGCCATTCCTTCGAGTTCCGCATCAACGGCGAGGACCCGGGCCGCAACTTCCTGCCCGCCCCCGGCACGGTCACGACCTTCGCGCCGCCGTCCGGTCCGGGCGTGCGCCTGGACGCGGGTGTGGAGTCCGGTGCGGTGATCGGCCCGGCCTGGGACTCGCTGCTCGCCAAGCTGATCGTCACCGGCGCGAGCCGTGAGCAGGCCCTGCAGCGGGCCGCCCGTGCGCTGGCCGAGTTCCAGGTCGAGGGCATGGCCACGGCCATCCCGTTCCACCGCGCAGTCGTCGCGGACCCGGCGTTCACCAGCAACCCGTTCCGGGTGCACACCCGCTGGATCGAGACCGAGTTCGTCAACGAGATCAAGCCCTTCGCCGCTCCGGTGGCCACAGAGGCGGACGAAGAACCGGACCGCGAGACGGTCGTCGTCGAGGTCGGCGGCAAGCGCCTGGAGGTCTCCCTGCCGTCCTCACTGGGCATGTCCCTGGCCCGTACGGGACTTGCGGCGGGCGCCAAGCCCAAGCGCCGCGCGGCGAAGAAGTCCGGCCCGGTCGCCTCCGGCGACACCCTGGCCTCCCCGATGCAGGGCACCATCGTCAAGGTCGCCGTCGAGGAGGGCCAGGAGGTCAAGGAGGGCGACCTGGTCGTCGTCCTGGAGGCCATGAAGATGGAACAGCCCCTGAACGCCCACCGCTCGGGCACCATCAAGGGCCTGGCCGCGGAGATCGGCGCGTCGGTCACGTCCGGCGCGGTGATCTGCGAGATCAAGGACTGAGGCCTCCGGCGGTTAGCGGGGGGCGGCGCCTACCGGGTGGGAGGGTTCCCTTCCCCAGCCCCGCCCCTTCCCGAAACTGGGGGCTACGCCCCCAGACCCCCCGCCAGGGGGTGGTGGGTGACACTGCGTGTCGCGGCTGCGGGTGCGTCGTGGCTGGTCGCGCAGTTCCCCGCGCCCCTAAAAAGCCTGCGGCTCCCCTCAGCCAAAGCCACGACGTGCCCGCGCTTGCCCTCCGGCGGGAGGGGGCGTGGGCCGGTGCGTCGTATGCCCGTCGCTTAGCTTCGGTCTCGGAGAACCAGGGCCTTGTACCCGGCCAGGGCCGTATGCCCGCCCTGCGACAGGCTGACGCACCGGCCCACGACCCCGCACCCACCACCCACCCAAGGGGCGCGGGGAACTGCGCGAGCAACCACCCACGCACCCGCACCCGCCCAACCGCCGGAGGCACCCCGCGGGGAACTGCGCGACCAGCCACAACGCACCCGCACCCAAACCCGTTCAAGCCAGCGCTCAGCGCCGACGCATATCCGCAACCCGCGCCCGCTCACTCTGCGGCTGTTCCCCCAGAACCCCAGCAGTGCTCCGCAACTGCGGCCCCCCACCGGGGACTTGACCCCGCCGCGGGCCGGGAAGCGGCACATCCCGGCGGGGCGACTGCCGCCCCGCCGGGCTCGCGTCGCCGGACGATCCGGCAACAGCGATCTGTACCCCCTGGTCGGCCAAGGCCTGCAACTCGGTGGCCGCACGGTCGTCATGCGCGGGCGGCTCGTCCGTGACCAGGCGTGTGATCACATCCGTCGGCACCGTCTGGAACATCGTGTCGGTGCCGAGCTTGGTGTGATCGGCGAGGACGACGACCTCCGCGGCGGCCTGCACCAGGGCCCTGTCCACGCTGGCCGACAGCATGTTGGAGGTGGACAGGCCGCGCTCGGCGGTCAGTCCGCTCCCGGACAGGAAGGCCCGGGAGACCCGCAGCCCCTGGAGGGACTGCTCGGCCCCGCTGCCGACGAGGGCGTAGTTGGAACCGCGCAGGGTGCCGCCGGTCATCACGACCTCGACACGGTTGGCGTGGGCCAACGCCTGAGCCACCAGAAGGGAGTTGGTGACGACGGTCAGCCCGGGCACCCGCGCGAGCCGGCGGGCCAGCTCCTGTGTGGTGGTGCCCGCCCCGACCACGATGGCCTCGCCTTCTTCGACGAGACTCGCGGCGAGATCGGCGATGGCCGTCTTCTCGGCGGTCGCGAGATGTGATTTCTGCGGAAAGCCGGACTCCCGCGTGAATCCGCCCGGCAATACCGCACCGCCGTGCCGGCGGTCGAGGAGTCCTTCTGCCTCCAGTGCGCGCACGTCCCGCCGTACGGTCACTTCAGAGGTCTGGACGACGCGGGCGAGCTCACGGAGCGACACGGCCCCGTTCGCTCGCACCATTTCGAGGATCAATTGGCGACGTTCTGCAGCGAACACGAAACTGACAGTAACCCCAACGACCGTCTGCTTTCAGCAGTTTGCGCCGAATAACAGAAGTTGTTCGCACGGCAGCACGGAAAGTGGTATACGCGCCCACTCCCGCTGTCCACGCCGTACGAAGGTGCGGCAACTCCATGTGACCAGCGGGGAGTTGCTTCCGGCCGTCAGGTCTCGCTCTCGGTCTTCCGGGTGTGGAGCTGCCTGGCCACCTCGGCGATCGAGCCCGAAAGGGACGGGTACACGGTGAACGCGTTCGCGATCTGTTCGACTGTCAGGTTGTTGTCGACCGCGATCGAGATCGGATGGATCAGTTCCGAGGCGCGCGGCGAGACGACCACACCGCCGACGACGATCCCGGTGCCCGGCCGGCAGAAGATCTTCACGAAGCCGTCCCGGATGCCCTGCATCTTGGCGCGCGGGTTGCGCAGCAGTGGCAGCTTCACGACCCGGGCGTCGATGACGCCGCCGTCGACGTCCGCCTGCGAGTAGCCGACGGTCGCGATCTCGGGGTCGGTGAAGACGTTCGACGACACGGCCTTCAGGTTCAGCGGGGCGACCGCGTCACCGAGGAAGTGGTACATGGCGATACGGCCCTGCATCGCCGCCACGGAGGCGAGCGCGAAGATTCCGGTGACGTCACCGGCCGCGTACACGCCCGGAGCCGACGTCCTGGACACCTTGTCGGTCCAGATGTGCCCGGAGTCCTTCACCTTGACGCCGGCCCCTTCGAGGCCCATGCCATGGCTGTTGGGGATGGCACCGACGGCCATCAGACAGTGCGAGCCCGTGATGACGCGTCCGTCGGACAGCGTCACCTCGACCCGGTCGCCCACGCGCTTGGCGGACTGGGCACGGGAGCGCGCCAGGACGTTCATGCCGCGCCGCCGGAACACGTCCTCCAGGACGCCCGCGGCGTCCGAGTCCTCGCCCGGCAGCACACGGTCACGACTGGACACGAGGGTGACGCGAGAACCGAGCGCCTGGTAGGCACCGGCGAACTCGGCGCCGGTGACACCGGACCCGACCACGATGAGCTCGTCGGGCAGCTCGTCGAGGTCGTACACCTGGGTCCAGTTCAGGATCCGCTCCCCGTCCGGCTGCGCATCGGGCAGCTCACGGGGGTGCCCGCCGGTGGCGATGAGTACGGCATCGGCGACGAGCGTCTCCTCGCTGCCGTCCGCGGCCCGCACGACGACCTTCCGGGACCCGTCCAGGGCCTGCTGCCCGTCGAGCCGCCCGCGTCCGCGCATGACCCGCGCACCGGCGCGCGTCACGGATGCGGTGATGTCGTGCGACTGGGCGAGCGCGAGCCGCTTCACCCGTCGGTTGACCTTGCCGAGATCGACTCCGACCACCCGGGCGGGCGTATCGATGTGAGGAGTGTCATCGGCGACGATGATGCCGAGTTCCTCGTACGACGAGTCGAAGGTGGTCATCACCTCGGCGGTCGCGATCAGGGTCTTGGACGGCACGCAGTCGGTGAGCACCGACGCGCCGCCCAGGCCATCGCAGTCGACGACGGTTACCTCCGCGCCGAGTTGGGCGGCCACCAGGGCCGCCTCGTATCCGCCGGGTCCGCCACCGATGATCACGATCCGAGTCACGTACTCCATTGTCCCGCACGCCCCACGGTGCTTCGCGCCCGGGGGCGTCCTCCGGGTGCCTCTGTTGCAGGAGAGGCGCAGGCATTGCTGCCGTACTCTCAACCCCATGTCGCTCTACGCCGCGTACGCCGGCAATCTCGACCCGCGGCTCATGACGCGCCGCGCCCCGCATTCGCCGCTGCGCGCCACGGGGTGGCTCAACGGCTGGCGGCTGACCTTCGGCGGCGAGCACATGGGCTGGGAGGGCGCGCTCGTGACCATCGTCGAGGCACCGCGCTCGCAGGTGTTCGTCGCGTTGTACGAAGTCGCTCCGCTCGACGAGGACTCCCTGGACCGCTGGGAAGGCGTCGGCCTCGACATATACCGGCGGATGCGGGTCCGTGTGCACACGCTGGAGGGCGAGGAGCCGGCGTGGGTGTACGTGCTGAACGGCTATGAGGGCGGACTGCCTTCGGCGCGCTACCTGGGGGAGATCGCGGACGCGGCGGAGTCGGCGGGGGCGCCGCACGACTATGTGATGGAGCTGCGGAAGCGGCCCTGTTGACCCTTCACGGCCGCCGCGAACATACGGCCTCGGCGGAGCGTTGGCGTGCGGTCCCGGCGGAGCCTTCATCGGAAACGACAAGGCAACGATCGTCAACCAGTGGCCCGAGCCATCTACGCGCGTAGGCCAAGACCAGCTACCCTCATCGCGTGAACGCATCTCTCCTTCCGGACGACCTCCCGGGTGACCCCTACGCCGCCGCCGACGACGCCGCCGCGCGCCTGCGCGAGCTCACGGGTGCCGAGACCCACGACGTCGCCCTCGTGATGGGCTCCGGCTGGGCCCCGGCCGTGGAGGCGCTCGGCGCCCCCGAGACCGAGTTCGAGGTCACTGACCTGCCCAGCTTTCCGCCCCCTGCGGTCAAGGGCCATGGCGGCAGGGTCCGCTCGTACCGCATCGGCGACAAGCGTGTGCTCGTCTTCCTGGGCCGCACCCACTACTACGAGGGCCATGGCGTCGCCGCCGTCGTGCACGGCGTCCGCACCGCCGTGGCCGCGGGCAGCAAGACCGTCGTCCTGACCAACGGCTGCGGCGGCCTGCGCGCCGACATGCGCCCCGGCCAGCCGGTCCTGATCAGCGACCACATCAACCTCACGGCGACGTCCCCGATCATCGGCGCCAACTTCGTCGACCTCACCGACCTCTACTCCCCCCGCCTCCGGGCCCTCTGCAAGGAGATCGACCCCACCCTCCAGGAGGGCGTCTACGCCCAGTTCACCGGCCCGCACTACGAGACTCCGGCAGAAATCCGCATGGCCCGCGTCATCGGGGCAGACCTGGTCGGGATGTCGACGGTCCTGGAGGCCATCGCCGCGCGCGAGGCGGGCGCCGAGGTCCTGGGCATCTCCCTCGTGACGAACCTTGCCGCCGGCATGACGGGGGAGCCCCTCAACCACGAGGAGGTTCTGCAGGCGGGTCGTGATTCGGCTACGCATATGGGGGCGTTGCTGACGCAGGTGCTGGATCGCGTTTAGCCTCCGGCGGTTGGGCGGTTGGGTTCGTTTTTTGGGTGCGGGTGCGTTGTGGCTGGTCGCGCAGTTCCCCGCGCCCCTTAGGTGCGTGGTGGGTGCGGGGCCGTGGGCCGGTGCGTCAGCCCGTCGCAGGGCGGGCATACGGCTCTGGGCTGGTACAGGGTGCGGGTTCTCCGAGACCGGAGCTAAGCGACGGGCATAGGACGCACCGGCCCACGACCCCTCCCGCCGGAGGGCAAGCGCGGGCACGTCGTGGCTTTGGCTGAGGGGAGCCGCAGGCTTTTTAGGGGCGCGGGGAACTGCGCGACCAGCCACGACGCACCCGCAGCCGCGACACGCAGTGTCACCCCCCACCCCCTGGCGGGGGGCCTGGGGGCGCAGCCCCCAGTTTCGGGAAGGGGCGGGGCGGGGGAAAAGAACCCTTCCCCCGCCCACCGGTACCAGGCCCGCCAAGGTGTGGACCAAAGAGAGAGGTTGACCCGACGTGCAGGACGAACTCATCGCACGGGCCAAGGCGTGGCTGGCCGAGGATCCCGACGCGGAGACCCGTGAGGAACTCGCCAAGCTCATCGCCGCCGAGGACACCGTGGAGATCGCCGCGCGTTTCAGCGGCACCCTCCAGTTCGGCACCGCGGGTCTGAGAGGCGAACTCGGCGCCGGTCCCATGCGGATGAACCGCGCGGTGGTCATCCGCGCCGCCGCGGGCCTCGCCGCGTACCTCAAGGGCGAGGGCCAGGAGAACGGCCTCGTCGTCATCGGCTACGACGCTCGCCACAAGTCGGAGGACTTCGCCCGCGACACCGCCGCGGTGATGACGGGCGCGGGTCTGAGGGCGGCCGTACTCCCCCGCCCCCTCCCCACCCCCGTCCTCGCCTTCGCCATAAGGCACCTCGGCGCGGTCGCGGGCGTGGAGGTGACCGCCAGCCACAACCCGCCCCGCGACAATGGCTACAAGGTCTACCTCGGCGAGGGCTCCCAGATCGTGCCCCCGGCGGACGCCGGGATCGCCGCGGAGATCGAAGCGATCGCCGGCCTGAGTGACGTACCGCGTCCGGCCGAGGGGTGGGAGACCCTCGCCGACGACGGCGACGGCAGCGTCCTGAGCGCCTATCTCGCCCGTACGGACGCCGTACTCGCCGCGGGCTCCCCCCGCACCGCCCGCACCGTCTACACGGCGATGCACGGCGTCGGCAAGGACACCCTCCTCGCCGCCTTCGCCCGTGCGGGCTTCCCGGAACCCGTCCTCGTCGCCGAACAGGCGGACCCGGACCCGGACTTCCCGACCGTCGCCTTCCCGAACCCGGAGGAACCGGGCGCGATGGACCTGGCCTTCACGAAGGCCCGCGAGACGAACCCGGATCTGATCATCGCGAACGATCCGGACGCCGACCGCTGCGCCGCGGCCGTCAAGGACGGCGGCGACTGGCGCATGCTGCGCGGCGACGAGGTCGGCGCCCTCCTCGCCGCCCATCTCGTGAAGCGCGGCGCTCGCGGCACGTTCGCGGAGTCGATCGTCTCGTCCTCTCTCCTCGGCCGTATCGCGGAGAAGGCGCAACTCCCGTACGAGGAGACCCTGACGGGCTTCAAGTGGATCGCCCGGGTGGACGGCCTGCGTTACGGGTACGAGGAGGCCCTTGGCTACTGCGTGGACCCCGAGGGCGTACGGGACAAGGACGGCATCACGGCGGCCCTGCTGATCACAGAGCTCGCCTCAGAGCTCAAGGAGCAGGGCAGAACCCTCCTCGACCTGCTCGACGACCTCGCCGTCGAACACGGTCTGCACGCCACCGACCAGCTCTCCGTCCGCGTGGACGATCTCTCCCTGATCGCGAACGCCATGCGCCGCCTCCGCGAGCAGCCGCCCACCCACCTCGCCGGCCTGGCGATCACCAAGTCCGAGGACCTGACGAAGGGCACGGACAAGTTGCCGCCCACGGACGGCCTGCGCTACACGCTCGACGGCGCCCGCGTCATCGTCCGCCCCAGCGGCACGGAGCCGAAGCTGAAGTGCTACCTGGAGGTCGTGATCCCGGTCGCCTCGCACACCGAACTACCCAAGGCTCGTGAGAAGGCGACTGCCCTCCTGGCGGCCATCAAGCGGGACCTCTCCACGGCGGCGGGCCTCTGAGCGGCATGCGACAGGGCGCGCTCTGGTACCCGAAGCCGAGCGCACCCTGAGCAGCGCGCCCCCTCACCTCAGCGCCATCACCGCAACCACCCACCCCAGCGCCAGCACCACGGTCAGCGGCCACAGCGGGCGCCCCCGTTCGGGCGCCGTGCTCTCGCCCGTCGGCCGCAGTGCGGGATCCGTGCGCATCGCGCTGAGCTCGGCGGCCAGTGCGTCGTACGGGTGGACCAGGCCGCGGGTGCGCTCCAGCCAGCCCCAGTGGGGGGCGGCGACAGCCCAGTTGTCGCCCCGCCAGCGCAGCTTCAGCTCGAAGCGTCGGCGGCGTACGGAGCGGAGGTCCTCCCAGGGGACGTGCTGGGGTCCGCGCAGGCCGGTGACCCACAGGCCCGTACGGTCGGCGGTGATGCGCCAGGCCAGCTTCACGGGGACGCGGACCGCGCCGTAGACGCCTAGTACGACGACCAGAGCCAGCTTCCACACGGCGGTGCCGGATTCGGTGGACCAAGGCCAGCAGAGCCAGACGCCCCAGGCCACCAGCACCGCGGCCGCCAGCCAGTCGAGCCACCCGGCATGCCAGCGGCGCACCGCGACGGGCGACTGGGTTCCGGCCAACTCCCTGGCCTGCTCCTCCAGTTGGCGACTCTGTGCCTCCCGCACCTTCTCCCGCTCTATACGCCGCCGCCCCGCGCTCAGCGACAACGGGCGTACGGGTCCCGTCGACCACTCGATCAGCGGAGGCTGGGCCGGGTCCACGTCAGCGCTGAGGACGAGGACCTCGGCGCCGTCGAAGGGCACGCCGTAGAGGACGGCTTCGCGGACCGGGCCCGGGGTGTCGGCGTCCACGACCTCCAGGAGCCGCTCGAGCTCCTCCTCGTCGTCCTCGGTCTGCGTCCCCTCGGCTTCCGCATCATCGTCGTCATCGTCGTCCTCGTCATCGTCGAACGAGGTCAGGTCGACGGTGAACAGGGGGCGGCTGGCCCGGACGTCGTCCGCCGCGTACACCTCCGTGCTGCCTTCCACGTCGTCGCGCACCAGGACGCGCAGTACCGGTGCGGGCTCCCGGCGCAGTCCGACGGCCCGGTGCCGACCGAACCAGGCCGAGGCCAGGGCTGTCGCACCGAGGCCGGCCACGAAGAAGGCGGCGGCCCAGGCGCCCCGTCGGTCGGCGGCCGAGCCCCAGAGGCCCGAGGTTGCACCGGTCAGCACGCCGAGGGCGAGGACCACGAGGCCGAGGTTGCGCAGGAAGCTGCCGCGCCGCACCGGTTCCTCCGCGTCCGGCAGCCACGCCGTGATGCCTTCGGATGCCTCCAGCGCCCGCTCGTACTGCGCGCTCCGGGCTCGCAGGCGTACGGCGACGACCGCCCAGGCGGCCCCGACGACGAGCACGAAGAGTGCGGTCACCCCCCACGGCTGCGAGGGTGCCTGGAACGCGAGCGCGAGGAGCAGCGCGGGCGCCCCGGCCCAGACGAGCTCGGGCCGGGCGAGCACCCACAGGACGTACACCGCGAAGGCCGCCGCGAGGAACGGCCACATCCCGCCGAGCAGCACGGCCCAGCCGCCCGCGCACAGCGCGAAGGTGGTCGCTCCGGCCGCGACCGACCTGCGGACGCGCAGGAACGTCCAGCGCGGCGGCAGCGCCGCCGACCAGACCCCGGCCTGCCCGGTCGTCCAGTCCCGGCAGCCGTCCGGTATCGCCGTGGCGGGCAGCCGCAGAGGCTCGTCGTACGACACATCTACTCCCTCGGTGCGTGGCTACGCCGGTGACGCCTGAACCGGTGGTGACGGGACACCCGGACGGCGAAGGCAGCCACCACCCTCTCGTACGGGCGAAATCGCCCATCTCCTCAAGATCCCGGGTATGTGGGCCGCCTCCTCGGCGCCTGACCGGGTGTGCGGACCACCTCGGCCCCCTGAGCGCGCGGCCTCGGCAGATCGGGATCGCAGACCGACACGCGAGGTCACCGTAGACCCATCGGCCCCGGTCGGCCCGTGGCCCGACTGGTCACCCCATCGCGAGCAGAATGGCCAGCAGCACCGCACCGGCCAGCGCCGGCGCCACGATCTCATAGGCCCACCGCACCGACGGCTCGCCCTGCGCCCGCTTGTCCGGCCCACGCGCCGCCACCAGCTCACGCAGTTCGTCCATGATCTGGTCGGCCTGGGCTCGCACGGGCCCGGTCGGCTCCGGCATCCGCGACGGACGGGCGGCGCCGACCTCCTTGTCAGCGCGGGCCTGCTGCCGCGCCGCCTTCTTGCGGGCGCGCAGCGAGACGGGTATCGCCCACAGCTGGTACCTGGTGCCGGACTTGTCGAGCACCTCGTTCGAGTAGCCGGAGCGCAGGGTCTCGACCGTGCCCCAGGGGAGCACGATCACGCGGAAGGGGTTACGGATGCGCAGCCGCTCCTCGTTCGCGAACACGGCCGGGCGCAGGGTGAAGGCGACGACCAGCGGGACGAAGAAGATGAGCCCGGCGAGCGCCAGCCACGGCGTCCGGCCCTCGCCCACGATCAGCGCGTCGATACCGAGCCAGCCCGCGATGGCGAGCAGCAGCACACCGCCCGCGATACTTGCGGGCGACCGGTAGATCCGGTCCTTGTACTCCGGACTCGAGGGCCTCGACGCTTCCGGCGAGCCCGGGGAATCAGGAGCGCTCTGGGAATCCGGGGTACCAGGAGAACCCGAAGTGCCCGGAGTCTCCGGGGAGTCCGAAGATCCCGAGGAGTCCGGTGGCGGTGGCTGATGGTCCGGGTTCGTCATGCTCCCGATTCTGCCCGACGCCTCTGACAACGCTCATCCGCGGTCACCGAGCTCGCGACGAGCGTCGGCCCGAGCTTTCGACGAGCGTCGGAAAGCCCCAGGGGTTGTACAGCCGCTACGCGCGTAGATATGCTCCCCTCGTGACCATGCCCACCACAGCACCAGCCGCACACGCACTCGGCGACGTAACCGCGTCCGACAGCACACTGCGCCGCTTCCTCCACGGGCTGCCCGGCGTCGACACGGTCGGCCTGGAGGCGCGCGCCGCCTCGCTCGGCACCCGTTCCATCAAGACCACGGCGAAGGCGTACGCCATCGACCTCGCCATCTCGATGGTCGACCTGACGACGCTGGAAGGCGCGGACACCCCCGGCAAGGTCCGGGCACTCGGCGCCAAGGCCGTCCACCCCGACCCCACGGACCGTACGACCCCCACGGCGGCAGCCGTCTGCGTCTACCCCGACATGGTGGCCACCGCCAAGGAAGCCGTCGCCGGCTCCGGCGTGAAGGTCGCCTCCGTCGCGACCGCCTTCCCCGCAGGCCGCGCCGCGCTCGACGTCAAGCTGGCCGACGTACGCGACGCCGTCGCGGCCGGGGCGGACGAGGTCGACATGGTCATCGACCGCGGCGCTTTCCTCGCGGGGAACTACATGAAGGTGTACGACGAGATCGTCGCCGTGAAGGAGACCTGCGGGACGAGCGCCCGCCTGAAGGTCATCTTCGAGACCGGCGAGCTGTCGACGTACGACAACATCCGGCGCGCCAGCTGGCTCGGCATGCTGGCCGGTGCCGACTTCATCAAGACCTCGACGGGCAAGGTGGCGGTGAACGCGACGCCCGCGAACACCCTGCTCATGCTGGAGGCCGTGCGCGACTTCCGGGCGCAGACCGGGGTACAGGTCGGGGTGAAGCCCGCGGGCGGCATCCGCACCAGCAAGGACGCGATCAAGTTCCTGGTCCTGGTGAACGAGACGGCGGGTGAGGACTGGCTGGACAACCACTGGTTCCGCTTCGGCGCCTCCTCGCTCCTGAACGATCTGCTGATGCAGCGCCAGAAGCTGGCCACCGGCCGTTACTCCGGCCCCGACTACGTGACGGTGGATTGATCATCATGGCTTCCGTATTCGAATACGCGCCGGCCCCCGAGTCCCGGTCCGTCGTCGACATCGCGCCTTCGTACGGCCTGTTCATCGACGGTGAGTTCACCGAGGCGGCGGACGGCAAGGTCTTCAAGTCGATCTCACCCTCCACCGAAGAGGTCCTCTCCGAGGTCGCCCAGGCGGGCGCCGAGGACGTCGACCGTGCGGTGAAGGCCGCCCGTAAGGCCTTCGAGAAGTGGTCCGCGCTGCCGGGATCCGAGCGCGCCAAGTACCTCTTCCGTATCGCCCGCATCATCCAGGAGCGCAGCCGCGAACTGGCCGTCCTGGAGACGCTGGACAACGGAAAGCCCATCAAGGAGACACGCGACACCGACCTCCCCCTGGTCGCCGCGCACTTCTTCTACTACGCGGGCTGGGCGGACAAGCTCGACCACGCCGGCTTCGGTGCGAACCCACGCCCCCTGGGCGTCGCGGGCCAGGTCATCCCCTGGAACTTCCCCCTCCTCATGCTGGCGTGGAAGATCGCCCCGGCCCTCGCGACCGGCAACACGGTCGTCCTGAAGCCCGCCGAGACGACCCCCCTCTCGGCGCTGTTCTTCGCGGACATCTGCCGCCAGGCGGGCCTGCCCAAGGGCGTCGTCAACATCCTTCCGGGATACGGCGACGCGGGCGCCGCCTTGGTCGCGCACGAGGACGTGAACAAGGTCGCCTTCACCGGCTCGACAGCCGTCGGCAAGGAGATCGCGCGGACCATCGCGGGCACGCGCAAGAAGCTCACCCTCGAACTCGGCGGCAAGGGCGCCAACATCGTCTTCGACGACGCACCCATCGACCAGGCCGTCGAGGGCATCGTCACGGGCATCTTCTTCAACCAGGGCCAGGTCTGCTGCGCGGGCTCCCGTCTCCTGGTCCAGGAGTCGATCCAGGACGAGCTGCTGGAGTCGCTGAAGCGCCGCCTGTCGACCCTGCGCCTGGGCGACCCGCTCGACAAGAACACCGACATCGGCGCGATCAACTCCGCCGAACAGCTGGCCCGTATCACCGCACTCACCGAGCAGGGCGAGGCGGAGGGCGCCGAGCGCTGGTCCCCAGCCTGTGAACTGCCGTCCTCCGGCTACTGGTTCGCCCCGACGCTCTTCACGAACGTCACCCAGGCGCACACCATCGCCCGCGACGAGATCTTCGGCCCGGTGCTGTCCGTACTGTCCTTCCGCACGCCGGACGAGGCGGTCGCCAAGGCCAACAACAGCCAGTACGGCCTCTCGGCGGGCATCTGGACGGAGAAGGGCTCCCGGATCCTGGCCGTCGCGAACAAGCTCCGCGCGGGCGTCGTCTGGTCCAACACGTTCAACAAGTTCGACCCGACCTCGCCGTTCGGCGGCTACAAGGAGTCGGGCTTCGGCCGCGAGGGCGGTCGTCACGGCCTGGAGGCGTACCTCGATGTCTGATCGGCTCAACGTGCTGAAGACCTACAAGCTGTACGTGGGCGGAAAGTTCCCGCGTTCCGAGAGCGGCCGGGTGTACGAGGTGACCACAGCAACATCAGCCGCTGGCGCGGCGGGGAAGGGCAAGTGGCTGGCGAACGCGCCCCTCGCCTCCCGCAAGGACGCCCGTGACGCGGTGGTCGCCGCGCGCAAGGCGTTCGGTCCCTGGTCCGGCGCGACGGCGTACAACCGCGGCCAGATCCTCTACCGCGTCGCCGAGATGCTGGAGGGCCGCAAGGAACAGTTCGTACGCGAGGTCGCGGAAGCGGAGGGCCTGTCGAAGTCCAAGGCCGCCGTCCAGGTCGACGCGGCGATCGACCGCTGGGTCTGGTACGCGGGCTGGACCGACAAGATCGCCCAGGTGGTGGGCGGCGGCAACCCGGTGGCGGGCCCGTTCTTCAACCTGTCGACGCCGGAGCCGACGGGCGTCGTGGTCGTACTCGCGCCGCAGGAGTCGTCGTTCCTGGGCCTGGTCTCGGTGGTCGCCCCGGTGATCGCGACCGGCAACACGGCGATCGTGGTGACGTCCGAGAAGTCCCCCCTCCCGGCCCTCTCCCTCGGCGAGGTCCTGGCCACCTCCGACCTCCCCGGCGGCGTGGTCAACGTTCTCTCCGGCCGTACGGCGGAAATCGCGACGCCCCTCGCGGCCCACCAGGACGTCAACGCGATCGATCTGGCCGGCGCGGATGACGTACTGGCGAAGGAACTGGAGATCGCGGCGGCGGACAACCTCAAGCGGGTCCTGCGTCCACAGCCTGTGGATTACGCGGAGACGCCCGGCATCGAGCGTATGACGGCGTTCCTCGAGACGAAGACGGTCTGGCACCCGACGGGTTCGCTGGGCGCGTCCGGCTCCTCGTACTAGCCGTACTGGGCCCGCGGGCGCGTCACGAACCGCACAAGCCGGCAGCCCTGGCCCTCCTCCGTCCAGGAGGGCCAGGGCTGCGATGTGATGCGTGCTCCAAAGGCGACCCGCAGGGTCGGCAAGGAGCCCTCGATGCCGCACACTGGTGCCTCGTGAGTTCCCATCCCCAGATACCCACCCGGGTCGTGCTGCTGTGCGGCCCCTCCGGCTCCGGCAAGTCCCTTCTCGCGGCCCGTTCCGGTCTCCCGGTGCTGCGGCTCGACGACTTCTACAAGGAGGGCGACGACCCGACGCTGCCGCAGGTGGCGGGCAGTTCGGACATCGACTGGGACCATCCGCTGTCCTGGGACGCGGACACCGCCGTCGCGGCGATCGTCGAGCTGTGCCGTACGGGGCACACGAAGGTTCCCGTGTACGACATCTCCCTCAGCGCCCGTACCGGCGAGGAGACCGTCGGCATCGGGCGGACCCCGCTGTTCATCGCGGAAGGCATCTTCGCCGCCGAGATCGTCGGGCGCTGCCAG
This sequence comes from Streptomyces flaveus, assembly GCF_014647675.1. Lineage (GTDB taxonomy): Bacteria > Actinomycetota > Actinomycetes > Streptomycetales > Streptomycetaceae > Streptomyces > Streptomyces flaveus. Next base: position 73,321 of record NZ_BMPQ01000006.1, read on the forward strand.
GAACTCGGGGTGCTGGCGGACGCGCTGTGTCTGAGCCGCGGGCCGGTGCGGACATTCCGCCGCCGCTTTCTGCGGGACCTCAAGGAGGGCCGCAAGTCCGTCCCGTTCCTGCTCCGCCGCGGCTGGCGCCTGATGCGCGCCGAACGCTCCATCGTGTCCCGCCAGACGTCCCTGGGCGCCCACGCCTGCGACAAGGACGAGGCACTGGGCAGGCTGGCGGCGGCCGCTGCGGGACGGTGTGTGAAGGCGCGTACGGCGGCGTAGTCACGTACGCCCGCTTCAATCACGTACGCACAAAAAAGCGGGACTGGATGGACCCCCCGGCCCTCCAGCCCCGCTTCTCGTTACCCCCGTGGTCCCCCGTTGACCCCGTTGATCCCCCCTGCAGTGCTCCCCCGTTACCTGTCCGCCGCCTCCCCCCAGAGTGACGAACAGCCCCCGTGCTTCCCCCGTACTTACCTTCCCCCGTACTTTCTTTCCCCCGTTGCCCCCGGGCGGGCCTGTCAGGCGACAAGCTCCCCGAAGGACTCCTCCTCGTCACGGCCGAAGCTGAGGACCTCGTCCTCGCGCAGCCGGCGGAGCGACCGCCAGATGCTGGACTTCACCGTGCCGACACTGATGTCGAGGATCTCCGCGATCTCCGGGTCCGTGCGGCCCTCGTAGTAACGAAGGACCAGCATGGTGCGCTGGAGTTCGGGGAGCCGGGCGAGCGCCTGCCACAGGACGGCGCGCAGTTCGGTGCCACGCATCGCGTCCGTGTCGCCGGCCGTCTCCGGCAGCTCCTCGGTCGGGTATTCGTTCAGCTTGCGGCGGCGCCACGCGCTGATGTGCAGATTGGTCATGGTGCGGCGGAGGTAGCCCCCGACCGCGGCCTTGTCGCTGATCCGGTCCCACGCCTTGTACGTCGAGAAGAGGGCGCTCTGGAGCAGGTCCTCGGCCTCGAAGCGGTCGCCGGTCAGGTGGTAGGCGGTTGCGTACAGGGAGGCGCGGCGCTCCTGGACGTAGGCGGTGAACTCCGCCTCCGACACCGAACGACGCTCCCCCGAGCCCTCCCCGTACGTGGATCCCCCGTTGCCCCCCACCAGATGTGCGTCAACCACCGTCATGTACGACCCGGTGTGCTGACGCCCGGTACCGCGAGCGCACCCCCGCCCGCTCACGGCACCGGACTTCTCCGTGTTGCGCGTGACGTCGTGAAGACGCGTGACAACTGCGACCGCGCTAGTGCTGGTGCTGTGCAGCGTGTTCATCTCGCGCCCCCCGTCGTGGAGTTCCGGTTTCTCGGCACTGCTCTGTGGTGCTGTTCTGCGGTGCTTCCTTGCCTGTGCCGAGAAGCTTGCCTACGCGACTTCATGACGGTGTCAGCCGACTGTCACAGGCGTGCAACAGGGGCGGGGCCCAGGCGCGGCACAGGTTGATCACAGAGAAGCGTCGTACGGCTACTCATCCGGTATCTCGGACGCTCACTCCTATGGGCGAGATGTGTGGGAGCGCTCCAGGAGTCGATACGGCGCCGTGTCATGGGACAGAATGACGTCCGTGCCTTCCCTGTTGCTGATCGAGGACGATGACGCCATCCGTACGGCCCTGGAGCTGTCGCTGACGCGCCAGGGGCACCGTGTGGCCACCGCTGCCACCGGAGAGGACGGTCTGAAACTGCTGCGCGAGCAGCGGCCGGACCTGATCGTGCTGGATGTGATGCTGCCCGGCATCGACGGGTTCGAGGTGTGCCGGCGCATCCGGCGCACGGACCAGCTGCCGATCATCCTGCTCACCGCCCGCAGTGACGACATCGACGTGGTGGTCGGGCTGGAGTCGGGAGCCGACGACTATGTCGTCAAGCCGGTGCAGGGGCGGGTGCTGGACGCCCGTATCCGGGCCGTGCTGCGGCGTGGCGAGCGGGAGGCCAACGACTCGGCGACGTTCGGCAGTCTGGTGATCGACCGCGCGGCGATGACGGTCACCAAGAACGGCGAGGATCTCCAACTGACGCCCACCGAGCTGCGGTTGCTCCTGGAGCTCAGCCGCCGACCCGGACAGGCTCTGTCCCGCCAGCAGTTGCTGCGGCTGGTGTGGGAGCACGACTACCTCGGTGACTCGCGGCTCGTCGACGCCTGTGTGCAGCGGCTGCGCGCGAAGGTGGAGGACGTGCCGTCCTCGCCGACGCTGATCCGTACCGTGCGCGGCGTGGGATACCGGCTGGACAGTCCTCAGTGACCCCATCGCAGGACAAGCTCCGCGGCTGGGCCGCGGCGCGCAGGACGATACTGGCGGGGCTGCGCTTCACGAGCCTGCGACTACGTCTGGTCGTCGTGTTCGGGCTCGTCGCGCTCACCGCGGCGGTGTCGGCGTCGGGAATCGCGTACTGGCTCAACCGCGAGGCCGTGCTGACCCGTACTCAGGACGCGGTGCTGCGCGACTTCCAGCAGGAGATGCAGAACCGCGCGAGCGCGCTGGCGGTGCATCCGACGCAGGACGATCTGGAGGCCGCCGCACGCCAGATGGCCAACAGCCCGCAGGGGTTCAGTGTGCTGCTGATCGCCGAGGACGAGGCGGGGCAGACCGTTGTCGGCAACTCCGACCTGGACGACTTCTCCCTGGACGATGTGCCCAAGTCCCTTCAGAAGGCGGTGAACAGGGAGCAGGAGCTCACCTCGGGCAACAAGCACCCGTACCACCTGTACTGGCAGCGGATCCTCGACGGCGACCATCCGTATCTGGTGGGCGGCGCGAAGGTGATCGGGGGCGGGCCGACCGGTTACATGCTCAAGTCCCTGGAGCCGGAGGCCGAGGACCTCGACTCCCTTGCCTGGTCGCTGGGTATCGCGACCGGGCTCGCGCTGATCGGTTCGGCGCTGCTCGCGCAGGCCGCCGCGACGACCGTGCTCAGGCCGGTGCACCGACTCGGCACGGCGGCCCGGCGGCTCGGCGAGGGCAAGCTGGACACCCGGCTGCGGGTGTCGGGCACGGACGAACTCGCGGATCTGTCACGGACGTTCAACCGTGCCGCGGAGGCTCTGGAGAAGCGGGTCGCGGACATGAGTGCGCGCGATGAGGCCTCCCGCCGCTTCGTGGCGGACATGTCGCACGAACTACGGACGCCGCTGACCGCGATCACCGCCGTGACCGAGGTCCTGGAGGAGGAACTCGACGCGGAGACCGGCAGCGTGGACCCGATGATCGAGCCCGCCGTACGCCTCGTCGTCAGCGAGACGCGGCGCCTGAACGACCTCGTGGAGAACCTCATGGAGGTCACCCGCTTCGACGCGGGCACGGCCCGGCTCGTCCTGGACGACGTCGACATAGCCGACCAGATCACCGCCTGTATCGACGCGCGCGCCTGGCTGGACGCGGTGGAGCTGGACGCCGAGCGCGGCATCACCGCGCGTCTCGACCCGCGCCGCCTGGACGTGATCCTGGCGAACCTGATCGGCAACGCCCTCAAGCACGGCGGCTCCCCGGTGCGCGTGTCCGTGCGCGAGGAGGGGGACGACGTGCTCATCGAGGTGCAGGATCACGGCCCCGGCATCCCCGAGGAGGTCCTCCCGCACGTCTTCGACCGCTTCTACAAGGCGAGCGCCTCCCGCCCGCGCTCGGAGGGCAGCGGCCTGGGCCTGTCCATCGCCCTGGAGAACGCGCACATCCACGGTGGCGAGCTCACCGCCGCCAACTCCCCCGATTCGGGCGCCGTGTTCACTCTGAGGCTGCCGCAGGACGCCTCGGTCCTGATGGAAGAGGAGGACCGGCAGGAGCGGTCGGGCCGCGGAAACCGGAAGAACGGCAAGTCCCGTGAGGGCAACGGCTCCGAGGGGGAGGGGCGATGACCGTACGCGGCTCAGGGGGCGTACGTAGCTCAGGGGGCGTACGCCGGGTGCGTACCGCCCTGCTCGCTGTGCCGTTGCTCGCCGTGGCGCTCGCCGGATGCGGGATCCGGCCGACTGAGGTGCCTACCGAGTTCGGGCCCGCGCCCTCCCGGTTGTCCTGTACGGCGAGTGGACCGGGTCTCGCTACGCAGTCCTCGGGCGGGATCCTCGTCCAGGTCTTCATGCTGTGCTCCTCGCAACTGGTGCGGGTCGACCGAATCGTGCGCGTCACCGACGGCAACACGGAGATGGACCGCGTACAGGCCGCGCAGGCGCTCCTCGACCAGCTCGCCGCGGAACCGACGGACGCCGAGCGGCAGGCGGGCTACACGACGGACGTCCAGGACGGCATGACGGTCGGCGAGCCGCGCCCCGAGGACCCGGACGGCGCGCTCCGGCTCAGCACCGAGCCCGCCGCCCTCACCTCGTACGCGCTGGCCCAGCTCATCTGCACCTTCAGCGCCTCGGCCGCGGCCTCCGACGGCGGCGCGGTCATCCTCGGCGGCCCTGGCACGGACCCCGTACGCCGCTACGAGTGCACGCCCGAGGTCCTCTCCCGGCCGGGCACCCAGTCCCCGCCGTCGACGGAGATCGGCCGGCCCTGAGGCCTGGGCCTGTGGCAGACGCCTCACCTGTGTGAGGCAAGCCCTTGCGACACACGGAACCGATCCTGCCGAAGGCCGCGTCTTGGGGGGCGTGCGTCAAGGCTCAAACGGCGGCAGCGCCGCGTTCCGCATCCGTGCGGCGGGAGGTGTTCTTCTCGTCGCACATCTCGCGCTCGTCGCCTGGCTCACGCTGCGTCCTCTGGACGTGCCGTGGGTGAGCGCCGCGAACCTGCGTCCGTTCGCGAGCATCAGAGCCGATCTGGCCCTGGGCCCGGAGGCGGCGGCCCGCAACATCGGCAAGGGGCTGTTGCTGCTCGCCCCGCTCGGCGTACTGCTGCCCATGGCCGGCGGCAGGCTGTCCGCCTCCCCACTGCTGTCCCTGCTCCGTACGGTCGCCGCCGGCGCCCTGCTCTCCATGGGCATCGAGCTGCTGCAGACCGGGATCCCCGGCCAGGTCGTGGACGTCGACTCGCTGCTGCTCAACACCGTGGGAGTGGCCCTGGCCCATATGGCGTTCGTCCCCGCCGTGCGCGCCGTACTGCGCCGCCGGACGGAGACGCGGCGCCGGGCCGCCCTCCACCGGGAGGACGCGGCTCAGGGTCGGACCCCGACGATTCCCAGGGTCGGCATCGCCCCGTAGAGCGACGCTTTGTCCCCTTCGTGGTCGTAGCGTGGAAGGCAGATGAGGCAGCCAGAAGGGAGGCCTCGTACGCTCACGAAGGAGCCGTGGATGAACCGCCTTGCCCGCCCCACGAACGACCGGATGATCGGCGGAGTGTGCGCTGCGCTGGCACGGCGCTTCGGTACCTCCGCGACCACGATGCGCGTGATCTTCCTGGTGTCCTGTCTGCTGCCGGGTCCGCAGTTCCTGCTCTACATAGCGCTGTGGATCCTGTTCCCCTCGGAGGGCAAGGCGGCTCGTACGGCCTGGTGATCCACGCACCTCACACGCACGTACGCCGATGGGGCGCCCCCCGAACTCGAGGAGGCGCCCCATCGACGCGTACAGGTACGGACTCAGACCGCGGGAAGCCCGGGGCCCTGGATGGGCAGCTGCCCGGCGGGCAGGCCACCGATCAGGCCGGCAGCGGGCACGCCGCCGGCCAGGTCCGTGACCGCCGCGGTCGGCGCGGCCGGGTTCGCGGGAAGCGCCTCCGCGCCACCGGCGGGCAGCGTCGTGGCGACGTCGCCCCCCGGCACCGCCGAGGTGACGGTGTCCACGGTCCTGGCGGGGTCGGGCACGGCCGGGGCCGCGTTGGCGGCGCCCGCGCCGGCGGCGGCGAAGGCGGCACCGAGAGCGGCGACACCGAGGGTCTTGACAGCAGACTGCTTCATTTTCGACTTCGTCCTTGCGCTGTGACGGATCTCGAGCGGTTCGAAACCGTAGTCACGTGGGAGAACGCCCCGCAAACATCGAAAAGCGGCCGGGGCGACAGTCACCCGGCCGCTTTTCCTACGACCCGATCAACGCTCCTCGACCACGGAACCGCTGGTCGAGGCGGTCTGCTGGAACAGCCACTGGGACTTCAGCTCCGCATAGCCGGGCTTGATCACGTCATTGATCATCGCCAGCCGTTCATCGAAAGGAATGAATGCTGATTTCATCGCATTGACTGTGAACCACTGCATGTCATCGAGCGAATAACCGAAGGCCTCGACAAGATGCTCGAATTCCCGGCTCATGCTGGTGCCCGACATCAACCTGTTGTCCGTGTTCACGGTCGCCCGGAAGTGCAGCCGTCGCAGCAGCCCGATGGGGTGCTCGGCGTACGAGTCGGCGGCACCCGTCTGGAGGTTGGAGCTGGGGCACAGCTCCAGCGGGATGCGCTTGTCGCGCACGTACGAGGCGAGGCGGCCGAGCTTCACGGAGCCGTCGTCGGCGACGTGGATGTCGTCGATGATGCGTACGCCGTGGCCGAGCCGGTCGGCGCCGCACCACTGGAGGGCCTGCCAGATGGAGGGCAGCCCGAAGGCTTCGCCGGCGTGGATCGTGAAGTGATTGTTCTCCCGCTTCAGATACTCGAAGGCGTCCAGGTGACGGGTGGGCGGGTAGCCGGCCTCGGCGCCCGCGATGTCGAAGCCGACGACGCCCACATCGCGGTAGCGGTTGGCGAGTTCGGCGATCTCCAGGGCGCGGGCCGCGTGCCGCATGGCGGTCAGCAGGGCGCCGACGCGGATCCGGTGGCCGCTCTCGCGGGCGCGCCGCTCACCTTCCCGGAAGCCCTCGTTGACGGCTTCGACGACCTCTTCGAGGGTGAGCCCCTTCTCCAGGTGCTGCTCGGGCGCGTACCGCACCTCGGCGTAGACGACGCCGTCCTCGGCGAGGTCCTTGGCGCACTCGGCGGCCACCCGCACCAGCGCCTCACGGGTCTGCATGACGGCGCAGGTGTGCGCGAAGGTCTCCAGATACCGCTCCAGGGAACCGGAGTCGGCGGCCTCGCGGAACCAGATGCCGAGCTTGTCGGGGTCGGCCTCGGGGAGGTTCTCGTAGCCGGTCTCGCGGGCGAGGTCGACGATCGTGCCGGGGCGCAGGCCCCCGTCGAGGTGGTCGTGCAGCAGGACCTTGGGGGCCCGGCGGATCTGGTCCGCACCGGGAGTGTGCTGGTGCTGGGTCGTCATTTCCGAATACTAACGCCTACGCGCGTAGAGCCCCCTTTGGGAAATTCGTCGATACCCAACGGTGACCCTGCGGACGACTGACGTACACCCTTGCTTCTGACAATGTTCTGCCATGGCACAGCAAGCGACGCCGGTTCGCAGGGCCCGGCTGGGGCGGGCGCTCGGCACGGAACCGACGGCGGTGAGCGGCGTGGTGCTGCTGCTGCCGGGCGGCGAGGAGACCTCCGCCCGCAGGCCGTCACCGATGCTGGCGACCGCCTCCGTACGCTCGCTGGGGCGCCGCCTCGCGCGCGCGGGGCATATGGACGGGCTGATCGCGCACGTCGTGCACTACAGGTTTCGCGGCTGGAACGGCAGCGAGGCGCATCTCGCGCACGACGCCGTCTGGGCCGCCGATGAGGTCGTACGCCGCTACGGAGACGTGCCCGTGTGTCTCGCCGGTCTCGACATGGGCGGCCGGGCCGCCCTGCACGCGGCCGGACACACCGCCGTCAACTCCGTGCTGTCGATGTCCCCTTGGCTGCCGGAGGACGATATGGCGGCCGCCGAGGAACCCGTCAAGCAGCTCGGGGGGCGGCAGGTGCTGATCGTGCACGGGACGATGGATGCGCGCAGTGATCCGGAGCTGTCCTTTCGGCTCGCGGCGCGGGCGAAGAAGGCGAACCGGGACATCTGCCGGTTCGAGGTGCACTCCGACGGCCATGGGCTGTCCCAGCATCGGGAGGAAGTTCTCGCGCTCGCCGAGGACTTTGTGATGGGGGCGTTGTTCGAGCGGGGGTTTTCCCGGCCTGTGGCGGACGCGTTCGCGGCTCCGCCTCCCTTGGGGTTGCGGATGCCGCTTGCCTCCGGCTTTGGGAAGTCCCTTCGCCGTTAGGGGCTTGGCCTGGTGGACGAGTGCGGATCCGTCGTGGCTTGTCGCTCCCCCACTCTCGGCTGCGCTCGAGCGGGGGGACCCCCATCGCGGCGGAGCCGCACACTGATACAGCCCCGCGCCCCTGAGGGGCGCGCCCCAGCGGGACAACGCTCAGATAGTCGCCGTCAGTCCGGGAGCAAGTTGCCCCTTCTCGACAGCAGGAACTTCTTGAAGGCTGCCACCGGTGGGGTGTCCGGGTGGCCGTCCAGCCAGGCGACGCCGATCTCGCGGGCCGCTCGTGGGGCGGTGACCGTCAGTTCGACAACTCCTGGGCGCGGTACGGCCGGTGGTGGCAGGAGAGCCACTCCCAGCCCCGCCGCCACCAGGCCTCGTAGTGTTTCGGCCTCCTCGCCCTCGAAGGCGATACGGGGGCGGAAGCCTGCCTCCTTGCAGAGGTCGTCGGTGATGCGGCGGAGGCCGTAGCCGGGTTCGAGGGTGACGAAGGTTTCGTCGGCGGCCTCGGCCAGACGGACGCGCTTGCGGCCGGCGAGGCGGTGGTCGGCGGGGACCACGAGGCGCAGCTTCTGCTCGTCGAGGCGGCGGGCCACGAGGTCGGGGGCGTCCGGCATCGGTGAGGTGAGGCAGAGATCCAGCTCGCCCGAGCGCAGCCGCTCGATCATCGCCTCGCCGTAGTTCTGTACGAGGCTGAAGCGAACCCGTGGATGGTCGGCCCTGAAGGCACGGATGAGACCGGGCACCGTTTCGGAGCCCATGGTGTGCAGAAAGCCGAAGGCGACCTTGCCGGAGGTGGCGTCGGCGTCGGCCCGTACCGCGTCGGCCGCCCGCTCGATCTCGGCGAGCGCCCGCTCCACGGAGGCGAGGAACGTACGCCCGGCGGAGGTGAGCGAAACCGTACGGCCCCGGCGGGCGAACAGGTCGACGCCCAGGTCCTGTTCGAGGCGGACCATGGCGCGGGACAGGGTCGACTGCGGGACCTGCATCTCCTGCGCGGCACGGGTGACGTGCTCGGTGCGGGCGACTCCCGCGAAGTACGCCAGGCGTGGGGCGAGCAGCGCGACAATGTCTTCTGTGTCACTGGATGGTGACAGGTGAGGCTCTGACCTCTGCTGATGCTTCATGGGAACGATTATGGCGATTCCATGCATTGGACGGATGAGAGGCCGTTCTTTAGGTTCGAAGCATGCCTTCCGTCAGTACCCAGGCGTCCACCACCATGGGCGCCGCCTCGACCGTTTCCGTCACATCCGCCGCTTCCACCACCGACTCCCGCATGACTCCGGGCGGGCCCGGCTACCGCCGGATGAGCCTCGCCCTGTTCCTCGCGGGTGTCGCGACCTTCGCGCTGCTCTACTCCACGCAGGCCCTTCTCCCGCTGATCTCCGGCGACTTCGGGGTGACGGCGAGCGCGGCGAGCTGGACGGTGTCGGCGGCGACCGGTGCGCTGGCGCTGTTCGTCCTGCCGATGAGCGCGCTGTCGGAGCGGTTCGGTCGGCGTACGGTCATGACGGCCTCCCTGGGCATCGCGGTGACCGTCGGGCTGCTGGTTCCCTTCGCCCCGTCGGTCGGCACGCTGATCGCGCTGCGGGCGGTGCAGGGTGCGGCGCTGGCCGGGCTGCCGGCCTCGGCGACGGCGTATCTGGCGGAGGAAGTGCGGCCGAAGGCGCTGATCACCGCGATCGGTCTGTTCGTCGCGGGCAACAGCGTCGGCGGGATGAGCGGCCGGGTCATCACCGGCTGGGTCGCGCAGGAGTGGGGCTGGCGGGTCGCCGTCGGCACGATCGGGGTCGTCGCGGTGGCGTGCGCGGTCGCGTTCCGGCTGCTGCTCCCGGCGCCGAAGCACTTCAAGGCGGGGTCGCTGCGGCCTCGGGTGCTGGCCCGCACGGTTCGCGCCCACCTCTCGAATCCGCTGCTGCGGCGGCTGTACGCGATCGGCGCGCTGTTCATGACGGTGTTCGGCGCCGTCTACACGGTGATCGGTTACCGGCTGACCGACGCCCCGTTCTCCCTCCCCCAGGGGATCATCGGCTCGATCTTCCTGGTCTACCTGGTCGGTACGGTCTCGGCGTCGACGGCGGGCAAGCTGGTGGGCCGCCTCGGCCGCCGGGGCTCGCTCTACCTGGCGGGCGGCACGACGACAGCGGGTCTGCTCCTGTCGCTGGCGGACTCGCTGGTGCTGGTGCTGCTCGGCCTGGTCTTGATCACGGCGGGCTTCTTCGCCGGCCACGCGGTCGCCTCGTCGTCCGTGAGCCACACGGCGAAGGAGGGCCGCGCTCAGGCTTCCGCCCTGTACCAGTCCGCGTACTACGTGGGGTCCAGTGCGGGCAGCACGCTCGGTGCGGTCGCGTTCCACGCGGGGGGCTGGGGCGGGACGGTTGCGCTTGGGCTGCTGGCGGTGGTCGGGGTCGTGGGGATCACGGTGCTGGGGTCGCGTGCGGCGCGAGTGCAGGCACGGCGGAGCCTGCTGGCGGCGCACTGACGCCGACGCGCTGACGCGGGCCTTTGAGCGCCGGGGGCTGGCGCCACGGTTCTTCGCCCCCGCCGCCCCTACCCGTCCCATCCCGGGGCCGGCCCCTGGACCCCGCTGGGGACTGCGCCCCCAGACCCCCTTCGGGGCTCCGCCCCGGACCCCGTTTCGGGGGCCAGCCCCCGAACCCCCGCTCCTCAAACGCCGGAGGGGCTGATTTTCCGCGGACCCGGGCTGAATTCCGCAGCCGAGATTCCGCAGCCCAAGCGGAACCTTGCCCAGGCGGAACTTTGCAGCCGGCCCCAGGCACAACCAGCCCGTCCGGCGCTTGAGGACGAGGCCGTTCAGGCCGACAGGGGGTCTGGGGGCGCAGCCCCCAGCGGGGTCCAGGGGCGGAGCCCCTGACCTGGGCCTTCGTGTGGTTCGGGGGCCATTGTCAGTGGCCTGCGGTAGCTTCCGAAGTGGTGGCGCGCAAAGGTGCGTGCGAGGGACTGAGCCACAGGGGTGGGTTGGCTATGAGCGACGGAACGGTGACGACGGCGGATCTCGATGTCCGGCTTGAGAAGCACCGGGTCGAGCTGACGGGGTACTGCTACCGCATGCTCGGCTCGTCCTTCGAGGCGGAGGACGCCGTGCAGGACACACTGGTGCGCGCCTGGCGCAGCTACGACAAGTTCGAGGGCCGTTCCTCGATTCGTTCGTGGCTGTACCGGATCGCGACGAACGTATGCCTGGACATGCTGACGGCGGGCAACAAACGAGCCCGCCCCATGGACCTGACGGACTCGACACCACTGGCGCAGGCGGCACTGACCCCGCGCCCGGACAACACCTGGCTGGAACCCATGCCGGACAACCGCGTACTGCCCACACCCAGCGACCCGGCCGAGGCGGCGGTGGCCAAGGAGTCGGTGCGTCTCGCCTTCATGGCCGCCCTGCAGCAACTGCCGCCCAAGCAGCGGGCCGTGCTGATTCTGCGCGAGGTCCTGGCCTGGAAGGCGAGCGAGGTCGCCGAGTTGCTCGACACCACGGTCGCCTCGGTCAACAGCGCGCTCCAGCGGGCCCGCGCGACCCTCGCCGAGCGCGACGGCGCGGCCGAGGAGGGCGCCGTCTCCGACCCGCTGGACGAGGAGCAGCAGAAGCTCCTGGAGCGCTATGTGGCGGCGTTCGAGGGGTACGACATGACGGCGTTGACGGCGCTGCTGCACGAGGACGCGGTGATGACGATGCCGCCGTTCGACCTGTGGCTGAGCGGCCACGAGGACATCACGGGCTTCATGACGACGCTGGGCGCCCCCTGTGCGAACTCGCGCCTGGTGCCGGTCGAGGTCAATGGCCTGCCGGGCTTCGCGCAGTACAAGCCGGATCCGGACGAGGGCGGCTACATGCCGTGGGCGGTGCAGGTCCTGGAGATATCAGGGGGCCGGATCGCGGGGTTCCACTGCTTCCTCGACACGAAGCGGTGGTTCCCGCTCTTCGGGCTGCCCCTCCACCTCGAAGCGGAGACCGACGAGACCGAGTAGCGCGTGCAGGGCGGGGTCGGGGTCGCGCAGGCGTATCCGGCCTCCGGCCCGGCGGGCGGCGAGCTGGAGTCTGGCCAGTACGTCGACGGTGGTCAGTCCGGGCGGACCGAGACCCGCGACATCGCAGACCACGACATCGGCGCCGGTGGCCTCCAGTCTCGCGCGCACGTCCTCGCACAGCCGGGGCACGTCATCACGGGTGAGGGAGCCGGGCAGCACGAGTACGGCGGGTGTCATGGAGTTCACGAACGGTAGACCGGGCGGCGGCGCGGAACTCATCGCCGAGCCGGCGTGAGGTCGCGTCTCCAAGGTCACATCGACCTTGGGAGGTCGTATCCCCGATCCAGGTCAGGCAATACGTTCCAGCACCACCGGCGCAGCCGTGAAGTCCGTGCCCGGCGCCGCGACGTCGTACGAACCCTCGACCGCCTCCAGCGCGTACGCGAAGCGCTCCGGGGTGTCCGTGTGGAGGGTCAGCAATGGCTGGCCTTCCGTCACCGTGTCGCCCGGCTTGGCGTGCATCTCCACGCCTGCGGCGGCCTGGACCGGGTCCTCCTTGCGGGCGCGGCCAGCGCCGAGGCGCCAGGCGGCGATGCCGATGTCGTACGCGTCGAGGCGGGTCAGTACGCCCGACGAGGGAGCCTTGATCACGTGTTGCTCACGCGACGTGGGCAGCGGAGCGTTCGGGTCGCCGCCCTGGGCCGCGATCATGCGGCGCCATACGTCCATCGCTGAACCGTCCGCCAGTGCCTTCGCCGGGTCCGCGTCCTTCACGCCCGCCGCGTCCAGCATCTCGCGGGCCAGGGCGAGGGTCAGTTCCACCACGTCCGACGGGCCGCCGCCCGCCAGGACCTCCACCGACTCGCGGACCTCCAGGGCGTTGCCCGCCGTCAGGCCCAGCGGGGTCGACATGTCCGTCAGCAGGGCGACCGTCTTCACACCGTGGTCCGTGCCCAACCCGACCATCGTGGACGCCAGTTCACGCGCGTCCTCGATCGTCTTCATGAAGGCGCCCGTGCCCACCTTCACGTCCAGGACCAGCGATCCCGTACCCTCCGCGATCTTCTTCGACATGATCGAGGAAGCGATCAGGGGGATCGACTCGACCGTCCCCGTCACGTCCCGCAGCGCGTACAGCTTCTTGTCCGCCGGGGCCAGGCCGTCGCCCGCCGCGCAGATGACCGCGCCGACGCCGTCCAGGACGTTCAGCATCTCCTCGTTCGAGAGCAGCGCCCGCCAGCCCGGGATCGACTCCAGCTTGTCGAGGGTGCCGCCGGTGTGGCCGAGGCCGCGGCCCGACAGCTGGGGTACGGCGGCCCCGCACGCCGCCACCAACGGTGCCAGCGGAAGTGTGATCTTGTCGCCCACCCCGCCCGTGGAGTGCTTGTCGGCCGTCGGCCGGGACAGCGCCGAGAAGTCCATGCGCTCGCCGGAGGCGATCATCGCCGCCGTCCAGCGGGCGATCTCACCTCGGTTCATGCCGTTGAGCAGGATGGCCATCGCGAGGGCGGACATCTGCTCGTCGGCGACCTCACCGCGTGTGTACGCGTCGATGACCCAGTCGATCTGCTCGTCGCTGAGTTCACCGCGGTCCCGCTTGGTGCGGATGACGGAGATGGCGTCCATGGCCATGGTTTTCCTTCCAGAGTTCTCTCGGTGAGATGACCCGGTCACTTGGTGAGATGGCCCGGCCCGAAAGCCTGCGGCAGCATCTCCGACAACGGCACGATCCCCGCCGGGGTCTCCAGGAGCAGATCGGGGCCCCCGAACTCGTACAGCAGCTGGCGGCAGCGCCCGCACGGGACCAGGATCTCGCCGCGGCCGTCCACGCACGTGAAGTGCGTCAGCCGGCCGCCGCCGGTGAGCTGGAGCTGGGAGACCAGCCCGCACTCGGCGCACAGCCCGATCCCGTACGACGCGTTCTCGACATTGCAGCCCGACACCGTACGGCCGTCCTCGACCAGGGCCGCCGCGCCGACCGGGAAGCCCGAATACGGAGCGTACGCACGGGACATGGCCGTACGCGCCGTTTCCCGGAGGGCCTCCCAGTCGACGGGGGGTGTCACTTGCCCTGGCCCTTGCGATACGGCATGCCGTTCGCCCTCGGCATCCGCAGGCGCTGCGCGGACAGGGCGAGAACGAGCAGCGTGATGACGTACGGCGTGGCGGAGACGACCTGGTTCGGGACCTGGTCGGTGACGGCGTACCAGGTGAACATCAGCACGCCGACGGCCAGGGTGAGCACGGCGGCCACGTACTTCTTCTTGACCACCAGCCAGATCGCGCCGATGACCAGCAGGATGGCGGCGAGCAGCAGCAGCGCGTGGACGTTCTCGGCGCCGCCGCGCAGGTTGAGGCTGTCGGTGTAGCCGAACAGGCCGGCGCCGATGGCCAGTCCGCCCGGCATCCAGTTGCCGAAGATCATCGCGGCGAGGCCGATATAGCCGCGTCCGCTGACCTGGCCCTCCAGGTAGAAGGGGTTGGCCACGATGGAGAGGAAGACGCCGCCGAGGCCGGCCAGTCCGCCGGAGATGATCACGGCCAGGTACTTGTACTTGTAGACGTTCACGCCGAGCGACTCGGCGGCGACGGGGTTCTCACCGCAGGAGCGCAGGCGCAGACCGAAGGGCGTACGCCACAGGATCCACCAGGTGGCGGGGATCAGAGCGATGGCGATCAGGGTCAGCCAGGAGACGTTGGTGACCAGTCCGCCGAGCAGGCCCGCGATGTCGGAGACCAGGAACCAGCCCTCGCGGTTGAGGTCGATGAGCACGTCGGAGAGGCCTGGCACCGTGAAGTCGCCGAGGGATTCCACCGGCGGGGACTGCTTGGCCGAGCCGCCCTGGGTGCCCTCGAAGGCGAGGGGGGCGAGGTAGCGGGTGGCGCCGAGGGCGAGGATGTTGATGGCCACACCGGAGACGATGTGGTTGACGTTGAAGGTGATGGTGACGATCGCGTGCAGCAGTCCGCCGACGCAGCCGCCGATGATGCCGACGAGGATGCCGGTCCACGGACCCCACTGGTAGCCGGCCCAGGCGCCGAACCAGGTGCCGAGGATCATCATGCCCTCGAGGCCGATGTTGACGACGCCCGCGCGCTCCGCCCACAGACCGCCGAGACCGGCGAGGCCGATCGGGACGGCCAGTTCGAGCGCGGTGGACATCTGGCTGACGTTGGTGATGCCGTCGGCGCCGGTGATGATGCGGACGATCGAGGTCAGCGCCAGGGCGCCCGCGATGATCAGCAGGAGGACGGGGAGCGTCAGGCGACGGCCGACGGGTGCCGCGGGCTGCAGCTTGGGCTGGTTGAGGTCGGTTGCGGTGGTCACCGGCCCGCCACCTCCTTCTCGATCGAGTTGTCAGAGGGGGCGCCGAGGACGTGGCCCGCGGCGAGTTCCGCGCCGACGCGGCGCTGCTGGCGGCGCAGACCCCATTCGCGTACGGCCTCGTAGGAGACGACGACCGAGAGCACGATCAGGCCCTGCATGATGACTGCGATCTCCTTGTCGTAGTCGTGGAAGTCCAGCTCGGGCGAGGCCTTGTCGAGCCAGGCCCACAGCAGGGCCGCGAAGGCGATGCCGGTCGGGTTGTTGCGGCCGAGCAGGGCGATGCCGATGCCCAGGAAGCCGATGCCGGTGGGAAAGTTGAGGCTGTACGTGTGCGTGTCGCCGAGCAGGATCGGCAGGCCCGCCATTCCCGCGAGACCGCCGGAGAGCAGCATGGCGGTGAGCACCATGCGCTTGGGGTCGACTCCGCTGGCCGCGGCGGCGGTCTCCGAGGCGCCGGAGGAGCGCAGGTCGAAGCCGAAGCGGGTGCGGTTGAGGACGATCCAGTAGCCGATGCCGAGCAGCACCGCGATGACGACGAAGCCGTAGATCTCGCCGGCCGCGCCCATGTCGATGCCGGGCATCCAGCCGGACTCGTGCATCTCGCCGGTGGTGTTGTTGTTGCCGACCTTGACGCCGAAGACGTTGGGCAGCCACAGGTAGCCGATGACGGAGGTCGCGATCGCGTTGAGCATGATCGTCGCGACGACCTCGCTGACGCCGCGGGTCACCTTCAGTACGCCCGCGATGCCCGACCAGAACATGCCGGTGAAGACCGCGGTGAGGATCAGCAGCGGGATCTGCAGGGCCGCCGGCAGCGCGACATGGGCGCCGACGATCGCGGCCATCATGGCGGCGAGCTGGTACTGCCCGTCCACGCCGATGTTGAACAGGTTCATCCGGAAGCCGATGGCCACCGCGAGCGCCGCGATGTAGTACATCGAGGCCTGGTTGATGATCAGGACCTGGACGTCGGAGAACGTGGCCTGCTCGAACATCAGCGTGTACGGCTCGACCGGGTTCTTGCCGGAGGCGACCAGCACGATCGAGGTCAGGGTCATGGCCACGACGAGCGCGATGACCGGCCCGGCCACGGCGAGGAGCACACGCTCCCTGTCGAACTTCTTCATCAGCGGGCCTCGTCTTCCGGGGCTTCTGCCTGCTCTTCGAGCTGCTCTACGAGCTCTTCGTTCTCGAGGTGTCCGGAGGCGGCGCCGGTCATGGCCGAGCCGAGTTCCTCCGGGGTGATGGTGGCCGGGTCGGCGTCCGCGACCAGCCTGCCGTTGTAGATCACCCGGAGGGTGTCGGAGAGACCGATCAGCTCGTCCAGGTCGGCGGAGATCAGCAGCACGGCCAGGCCCTCGCGGCGTGCCTCGCGTATCTGGTCCCAGATCGCGGCCTGCGCGCCGACGTCCACACCGCGGGTGGGGTGGGCGGCGAGCAGGAAGCGCGGCTTGTGGCTCATCTCGCGGCCGACGATCAGCTTCTGCTGGTTGCCGCCGGAGAGGGAGGCGGCCGTGACGTCGATGCCGGGAGTGCGGACGTCGTACGCCTCGACGATGCGCCGTGTGTCCTCCTGTGCGGCCTTCGGGTCGAGCCAGATGCCCTTCGCGTTGGGCCGCTCGGTGACGTGACCGAGGATGCGGTTCTCCCAGAGCGGGGCTTCCAGGAGCAGCCCGTGGCGGTGGCGGTCCTCGGGGATGTAACCGACGCCCTGCTCACGGCGCTTACGGGTGGGCCAGGCGGTGATCTCCTCCTCGGCCAGCTTGATGGTGCCGGAGTCGGCGTGCTTGAGGCCGATGAGCGCGTCGACCAGCTCGGTCTGGCCGTTGCCCTCGACTCCGGCCAGGCCCAGGACCTCACCCGCGTGGATGGTGAAGCTGATGTCGTCGAGCAGGGCCTTGCCGCCTGCCATCTCCAGGCGCAGGTCCTTGACGGTCAGTACGGGGCGGTCGGTGACCGTGGACTCCGCCGTCTCCGGTGTCGGCAGCTCGCTGCCCACCATCATCTCGGCGAGCTGGCGCGAGGTCGTCTCCGCGGGCACGGCCGTACCGACCGTCGTCCCGCGCCGGATGACCGTGATCTCGTCGGCGACCGAGAGCACCTCGCCCAGCTTGTGGGAGATGAAGATGACCGACAGGCCCTCGGCCCTCAGCTCGCGCAGGTTGGCGAAGAGTGCGTCCACCTCCTGCGGTACGAGGACGGCGGTGGGCTCGTCCAGGATCAGCGTGCGGGCGCCGCGGTAGAGGACCTTGAGGATCTCCACGCGCTGGCGGGCGGCCACACCGAGTTCCTCGACGAGGAGGTCGGGGCGCACCTCGAGGCCGTACCGCTCGGAGATCTCCTGGATCTTGCGGCGGGCCTTGCCGCCGATGCCGTACAGCTTCTCGCTGCCGAGCACGACGTTCTCGAGGACGGTCAGGTTGTCCGCGAGCATGAAGTGCTGGTGCACCATGCCGATACCGCGGGCGATGGCGTCGGCGGGCGACGAGAAGGTGACCTGTTGGCCGTCGACCGCGATGGTGCCCTCGTCCGGCTTCTGCATGCCGTAGAGGATCTTCATCAGGGTCGACTTGCCGGCACCGTTCTCGCCGACGAGGGCGTGGACGGTGCCCTTGCGGACGCTGAGGTGGATGTCGTGGTTGGCCACGACCCCGGGGAATCGCTTGGTGATCCCGGCGAGCTCGACTGCGGTCACCTGACCGCCTGCCGCATCGGCCGGAGGGCTGCTGGACGCGTTGATGGCGCACTCTCCTGAGGAAGGGGGGTCGTCTACGCGCGCCCCTACGGCATCGGAAGAGGGGCGACGTACCGCCGGGAACGGGGTACGGGGAGCCAGACTCCCGGTACCCCATTGAGCGGATGTAACCCCATGGTTACCGGCGACCCCTCGGGTTCGCCGCACTGCTCGTGGTCCTGCCGGATCAGCTGGTCTTGACCTTGATCTCGCCGCTGATGATCTTCTCCTTGGCCGTCGTGATGGCTTCCTGGAGCTCGGTGTTGTTCTTGAACTCCGGGTTGGAGTCCGCGAGACCGACCTGACCTGCCTTGAGATCGCCCCTGACGATACCGGTCTCGGGTTTGCCGTCCTCGACCGACTTCGCAAGGTTGTACACCGCCTTGGCGACGTCCTTCGTCGCCGAGGTCAGGATGTGGTTCTTGTACTTGGCGAGGGCTTCCTGCTTGTACTGGTCGGAGTCGACGCCGATCGCCCACACCTTGTTGGCGGCGGCGGCCTCGATCACACCCTGGCCCGAAAGACCCGCCGCCTGGTAGACGACGTCGGCCTTCTTCTCGATCTGGCTCTCGGCGGCCGTCTTGCCCTTGTCGGGGCTGGAGAAGCCACCCTCCTCGGCGGTCTGCGTCAGGTACTGCGAGAGCACCTTGACCTTGGGGTTCGTGTCCGCAACGCCCTGCTTGAAGCCCGCCTCGAACTTGTGGATCAGCGGGATGTCCACACCGCCCACGAAACCGACCGTGTTCGTCTTCGTGGACTTGGCGGCGGCGACACCGGCGAGGTACGAGGCCTGCTCCTCGGAGAAGACCAGGTCCGCGACGTTCTCCGCCTCGATGGTGGAGTCGTCGACGATCCCGAACGTGGTGTCCGGGTACTTCTCCGCCGCCTCCTTCACAGCCGTCGCGTAGGCGTAGCCGACGCCGACCACCGGGTTGTAGCCCTGCTTGGCCAGCGAGACCAGACGCTGGGTCTTGTCCGCGTCCGTCTCACCCTCGGTGGGCTCGACATCCGTGGTCTCGTAGCCGAACTCCTTCTCCGCCTGCTCCAGGCCCGCGTACGCCGCGTCGTTGAAGGACTGGTCGCCCTTGCCACCGACGTCGTAGGCGATGGCGAGGCCCTGGTTGCCGTCCGCCTCCGAGGAGGCGGAGGTCGAGGTGCCGCCACAGGCGGTCAGAGCGAGGGCGAGAGAGGTGGTCGCGGCGCCTGCGAGAGCGAGGCGGGAAACCCGGCGCATGAGTGGTTGCTCCTGTCGTACAAAGCGGCCTTGGTGAAGTCTGGTGCGGTACCGCGCCCCGTAAGGGGCGCGGGGCTGTACCAATTTGCGGCTCCGCCGCGATGGGGGTCCCCCCGCTCGAGCGAAGCCGAGAGTGGGGGAGCGACCAGCCTCCGCCGGCCCGCGGGTACATCACGGTTCTTCCAGCGGAGCGCCAAGCGCCTGACGGTAGGGCTCTGGCGCTGGCTTCGCCGCAGAGTAACGCGCGTAGACCCGCAGAGAAAACCCCTCCGGTTCACCTTGTTATCCGGCCGTGAACAACACCGCGGGCCCCGGCGAAAGACGAGCAGGCGGGCGCCATGGACGCCCGCCTGCCTCCCCCGGCCGTGCCGAGCAATCGTTACTCGGTCTTGACCTTGATGGAGCCGTCGATGATGCCGGCCTTGGCCTTGTCCACCGCGTCCTTGAGCCCCGCGATCTTCGCGTACTCCGGGTTGGTCTCGGCAAGGCCGACGCCATCCACCTTCAGATCGAAGGTCTGCACGCCCGTCAGCGGCTTGCCGTCCTCGACGGACTTGGCGAGCGCGTACACCGCACCGCCGACATCCTTGAGCGCGGAGGTCAGGATGTAGTCCTTGAACTTGGCGAGGGCTTCCTGCTCGTACTGGTCGGAGTCGACGCCGATCGCCCACTTCTTCTGGGTGGCAGCGGCCTCGATCACGCCCTGGCCGGAGAGACCGGCCGCCTGGTAGACGACGTCCGCCTTGTTCTCCAGCTGGGACTCGGCGGCAGCCTTGCCCTTGTCGGGGCTGGCGAAGCCACCCTCTTCCGCGGTCTGCGTCAGGTACTGCGAGAGCACCTTGACCTTGGGGTTCGTGTCCGCAACGCCCTGCTTGAAGCCCGCCTCGAACTTGTGGATCAGCGGGATGTCCACACCGCCCACGAAGCCGACCGTGTTGGTCTTGGTCGCCTTGGCGGCGGCGACACCGGCGAGGTACGAGGCCTCGTTCTCGGCGAAGACCAGGGACGCCACGTTGTCGGCCTCGATGACCGAGTCGACGATGCCGAAGCTGATCTTCGGGTACTTCTTGGCGACCTCGGTCATCGCGGGCCCGTAGGCGAACCCGACACCGACGATGGGGTTGTAGCCCTGCTTGGCCAGCGAGGTCAGGCGCTGCACCTTGTCGGCGTCGGTCTCGCCATCAGTGGGCTCGATGTCGGCCGTGTCGTACTTGAACTCCTTCTTGGCCTTGTCCAGGCCCGAGAAGGCGGCGTCGTTGAAGGACTGGTCGCCCTTGCCGCCGATGTCGTAGGCGATGGCGAGACCCTTCTTGCTCTCGCCCTCGCCCTCGCTTCCGCTTCCGCTTCCAGCTTCGCTGCTGGTGCCGCCACAGGCCGTGGCAGCGAGCGCGAGCGACGCGACCCCCACCGCGACCCGGGTCAGTTTGGATATCCGACGCATCTCGAAGTTCCCCATTCTCCAAAGCCCCGCAGTGGGTGCTCAGTTCGGCGCACAGTAACGCGCGTAGACCCTCCGGGGAATGGGGACCGCTTGGCCGTTATCCATTCGTGCCAATGGCCGGTTAAGTCCTTGTGAACCACGGTCCCGAAAGGCGTGAACGGCACATAACACCTCGCGCGGACCTCACACTCCGTATGCCCTGGGCGGCCTCTACGTGACGGTGCGCGTGCCGTGGGGACGCGCGCACCGGGCTGCTCCTGGAGTGGCCGGGACGCAACCGGAGTGACGCCGTCCCGGCCCACCCCGATCGCTTACTGGGTCCCGTCGAGGAGGGCGGTCGCCGTGAAGAGCCCGACACCGACCGTGATGGCGTGCTCGTCCGCGTCGAAGTCACCCTGATGCAGATCCCGTACGCCGCGCTCTCCGGGCGTACGCACACCGAGGCGGGCCATCGCGCCGGGCACCTGCTCCAGGTACCAGGAGAAGTCCTCGCCACCCAGGCTCTGCTCGGTGTCCTCGATGGACTGGGCGCCGAAGCGGGCGGCCATCGCCTCGCGGAGCAGTTCGGTCGTCATCGGGTCGTTGACGACGGGCGGGACACCGCGGATGTAGTTGATCTCCGACTTGGCCTTGTAGAGGTTCGCGATCTCGTCGATCGCGGCGTGTACGAGGTCGGGAGCGGCCCGCCAGGAGTCGAGGTCCAGGCAGCGCACGGTTCCGGACAGCTCGGCGTGCTGGGGGATGACGTTGCAGGCGTGCCCCGACTCGATACGGCCCCAGGTGACGGCGAGCCCGCTGCGGGCGTCGACACGGCGCGCGACCAGGGCGGGCACGTCCGTGACGACGCGGGCGGCGGCGGTCACGAGGTCGGTGGTGAGGTGCGGGCGCGCGGTATGTCCGCCGGCGCCGTCCAGCGCGACCTCGAGCCGGTCGCACGCCGACGTGATCGGTCCGTGCCGCAGCCCGATGCGCCCCGCGTCGACCCGCGGATCGCAGTGCACGGCGACGATACGTCCGACACCCTCCAGGGCTCCCGACTCGATGGCGTCGGGCGCACCGCCGGGCAGCACCTCCTCGGCGGGCTGGAAGATCAGCCGCACGGCACGCCTCAGCAGGCCCTTCTTGTGCAGCTCGGCGAGCACGAGCCCCGCGCCCAGCACCACCGTCGTATGGACGTCGTGCCCACAGGCATGCGCGCGGTCGGGCACGGTCGAGCGATACGCGCAGTCGGCCTTCATGTCCGGGATCGGCAGCGCGTCGATGTCCGCGCGCAGGGCGAGCATGGGCTGGGCGGGGTCCGGTTCGCCGATGTCACAGATGAGCCCGGTTCCGATGGCGAGCACCCGGGGCTGAAGCCCGGCTCGCTCCAGCCGCGCCTTGATCGCCGCGGTGGTACGGAACTCCTGGTTGCCGAGCTCCGGGTGCATGTGGAGGTCCCGGCGGAACGCTACGAGCTCAACGCGCAGGCCCTCCGGGAGCGTGCCGGGGAGCACGGCTCCGCCGGTCGTTTCGGCCTCGGACTCTGAGGACATCAGCTGGTTCACCCTTTGAAGGGTAGGGCGACATGGGGCCCGTCTGCCCCACGATCAACAAAAATTCAGCCCGCCGGCCGAGAAAACCCGACTACCTCGCGCATACATATCAGCCGCGATGGGTACACTCGCCCGGCTTTCGGGCCGACCCGGGCCTCCGTTCCCGGAGCCCCGGGGATTACCGGTGCTGCCGCTGGAGGCCGGATCTCGATGCCCGGACTTCTACGCATACCACGCATCCCGGTCGCGGGCCGTTCCAGTCCGCCGGCCGGGGCGCCCGCCGGCAACGCATCGCACGGCCTTTCCCCGAAGCCGACGTTCCACCGAAGAACGAGTGAACCGCGGCCACCGACCCCATGCCGCGCAGTATCGTCCCCGACCGTGAGCGAACCGGACTTCATACGTAACACCCGTGCGTCCTACGACTCGATAGCCACCGAGTACGCGGACCGCTTTCCCGACGACCTGGAACGTAGGCCTCTGGACAAGGCGCTGATCAACGCGTTCGCCGAGCTCGTGCGGAGCGCCGGGGCCGGGCCTGTGGCCGATGTCGGATGCGGTACGGGGCATGTGGCGGCGTATCTCAGCAGCCTTGACACGCCCGTGTTCGGGATCGACCTGTCACCGAAGATGGTCGCGACGGCCCGGCAGACATACCCCGACCTCCGCTTCCACGTGGGCTCGATGACGGCCATCGACCTCCCCGACGACGTGCTCGGCGGAATCGCGGCCCTGTACTCCACCATCCACATCCCGGACGACCAACTCCCGGACGTCTTCACGGAGTTCCACCGCGTCCTGGCCCCCGGCGGCCACCTCCTGCTCGCCTTCCAGGCCGGCGACGAGCACTTCGAACTGACGGAACGCTTCGGTCACGCCATCTCCCTGCCCTGCCACTGGCGGCGCCCCGAGAACGTCACCGAACTCATCGACAAGGCCGGACTGGTCATGCACGCCCAGGTCATCCGCGAGCCCAACGAGAACGAGAAGCTCCCGCGGGCCTTTCTGCTGGCGCGCAAGCCCCGCTGAGCCCGCCTCAGGTCGCTGCTGAGACCGCCGACAACCGGTGCACGTCCCGCGCCGTCCCCGTGACCCCCGACAGGAAGCCCTGGGCGCGCGGGGAGGCGGTCGCCGTGAGCCATGCCGGGTCGATGTCGCAGACGGCGACGCGGACTTCAGTGCCGACGAGTGCCAGCGGGAGGGTGTGTACGACCGTCGAGGGGAAGCTGAGGATCGTGCGGCCGATGGGGCCGCGGCGGGCGATCAGTTCGAGGGGGAGGTCGGGGCGGACGATCTCCAGGCCGGTTTCGACGGCCAGCCGGTGGAGTTTGTCGGTGCTTTCGCGGCGGTGGGCGAAGTAACGGGTCGCGCCGTAGGTCTTGGTGAGGTTCTTCACCGCTTCGAGGTAGCGGTCGGGGTCCACGACGCCCGTCTCCACGAGGGAGGTTCCCACGAGGTCAGCGCCTTTGGTGAGGCGCGGCGGGCCGAAGCGGGCGCGGGTCCAGGAGAAGTCGTTGGCCGTGACGTGGACGCCGTCGGGCGTCTCGGTGATCGGCATGGAGGAGAAGACCTCCACGCGACGCCCGGAGCCGGGCGTGAGGCGGCGCCGGGCCGAGGCCGAGATCGGTGCGAACACCAGGTCGCGCGGGCCGGGCCGGCCGCCGCGCCGGTGCCAGCGCACCAGGCGTTCACCGCGGGCGAGCTGGGAGACGAACTCCATCGTCGCGGTGCCGTCGTCCACGACGACGAGGTCGCGGGCGCGGGTGATGGTGAGCAGGAGTTGTACGTAGCGGGAGAACGGGTCGCCCATGACGATCCGTTTCGCCCGGCGCAGCAGCGGCGCCAGACCGCCCACCGTGTGGAAGGGCGCCGTCGCCCCACCGCGCGCCTCCTCCCAGCGCACCTCGTGCCCCTCGCCGCGGGCGAGTTCCGCCATGCGGCGCAACTGGCCTCGGGTCATGGGGTCGTTCGGGGAGAGAACGACGAGGGTGAGCCCCGTGTGGGCCACCGCACCGGCGGTGCCGGGCACGGGTCCACCCGCCGGACCGGTGGCCTCCGGTATGGGCGCAGGACTAGGCCCCGCGGTCCCGGGCGTGGGACCGGACGCCGCCTCGGCGGCATCCGGCGCCGCGCCGGCCGTCGATGCGTCGGCCCCCGGACCCGCCGCAGGCGCGGGCGCCGGGCCCCCGGCCTCCGCCCCCGTCCCCGCGCCGGACGCGGGTCCGGTCGGCTCCCCCGCAGCCCGGAGGGCATCGGCATGCGCCCACTCCAGGACGTTGAGGAGCTGGACCGGGCTCTCCACGAACGCGAGCGTGTGTGTGGAGGCCGGGCGGGGGCCGGCGGATCCGGCGCGGGGGCTCATCGACGTATGACCGTCGCTTCCGTGAGTACGGACTGGGGGATCCGTGGATACGGACTGGTGGTGGCCGGGATCAGACCGAGACCGGCTCGCCCGCCGCCGCGGCGATCTCCGCCTCGGCGACGACACCGGAGACGCGGCGCAGCTTCTTCATCGGGCCGAGCTCGGACTCGTACACCTTCTTGACGCCGTCGCCGAGCGAGGCCTCGATGGTGCGGATGTCGCGGACGAGGCGGGTCAGACCCTGCGGCTCCACCGACGCGGCCTGGTCCGAACCCCACATCGCGCGGTCAAGCGTGATGTGGCGCTCGACGAAGGTGGCGCCCAGCGCGACCGCGGCCAGTGTGGTCTGCAGGCCGGTCTCGTGGCCCGAGTAGCCGATCGGGACGTTCGGGTACTCGGCCTGGAGGGTGTTGATGACGCGGAGGTTGAGCTCCTCGGCCTTCGCGGGGTAGGTCGAAGTGGCGTGGCAGAGAAGGATGTTGTCCGAGCCGAGGACCTCGACCGCGTGGCGGATCTGCTTCGGCGTCGACATGCCGGTGGAGAGGATGACCGTGCGGCCGGTGGCGCGCAGCGAGCGCAGCAGCTCGTCGTCGGTCAGGGACGCGGACGCGACCTTGTGGGCCGGGACGTCGAACTTCTCGAGGAAGGCGACGGCCTCGGTGTCCCACGGGGAGGCGAACCAGGCGATGTCCTTCGACTTGGAGTACTCGTCGATCTGGCGGTACTCGTCCTCGCCGAACTCCACGCGGTGGCGGTAGTCGATGTAGGTCATGCGGCCCCAGGGGGTGTCGCGCTCGATGTCCCACTGGTCGCGCGGGGTGCAGATCTCCGGGGTGCGCTTCTGGAACTTCACGGCGTCGCAGCCGGCCTCGGCGGCCGCGTCGATGAGCTTGAACGCGTTCTCGAGCTCGCCGTTGTGGTTGATGCCGATCTCGCCGACGACGTAGACGGGCCGGCCGGGGCCGGCGGTCTTCGAACCGAAGGTGCGCAGACGGGAGTTGGTGCTCATGGTGGAGAAGTTCCTTACTTGTCGAGGGAGTCGAGAGAAGGACCGAGGATCCAGCTGGCGATCTCTCGGATCGCGCCGTCGCCACCGGGGACGGTGGTGACCGCGCGTGCGGCGCCGCGCACGACGTCGTGGGCGCTCGCGACCGCCACGGGCCAGCCCACGAGGGCGAAGCACGGGAGGTCGTTGACGTCGTTGCCGACGTAGAGCACGCGCTCAGGCGCGATGCCCTGCTCCTCGCACCACTGCTTCAGTGCGAGGTCTTTCCGGTCGATGCCGTGGAGGACCGGAATCTGCAGCTTCCGGGCTCTGGCGGCGACGACCGGGTTCTGCTCCGTGGACAGGATCAGCATCGTCAGGCCGCTCTTGCGGAGGGCCGCGATACCGAGTCCGTCCCCGCGGTGCACGGAGACGAACTCCCGTCCGTCGGAGTCGATCAGCACCCTGTCGTCGGTCTGGGTGCCGTCGAAGTCGAGTACGACCGCGTCGATGTCTTCGGCGGTCGGGAGGGCGCCGGGGCGGTTCGCGTCGAACAGCGGCGCCAGCGCGCGGGCCCGGGCGAGGTCGTGCGGGTCGTCGATCTCCAGGACCCGGGCGGGGTCGGTGCGGACGAGCTCCGTACGGCCGAAGAAACGGTGCTTGTGCTCGCGCAGGCCGACGGCGTTCATGGCGTAGGCGGCGCCGGTCTCCAGCAGGTCCTGCGGGCGGTCCTGGCGGCGCGGGCGGAAGGACTTGTCGTGGTTGACGCCGTAACCGCCGTCCGTGGCCGTGGTGTTGGCGACGGCCGTGCCACCGCCGACGGCCTGGGTGGCCCGGGTGTCGACCACGGCCGGGTCGTCGTCGGCGTCCCGCCAGATGAAGCCGTGGAAGGGCGCCACGGTCAGCGCGGTGTCCGCGCCGTTCTCCACGACCGCGCCCGCGACCCCGTCGAGGTCCTCGCGGACGATGAACGGGCTGGTGCACTGCACGAGCAGCACCACGTCGACCGCGGAGCCGTGCAGCGCCTCGTGGGCGTCCATGGCGTGCAGGACGGCCGCCTCGGAGGTGGCCGTGTCGCCGGCGATGGCGGCGGGGCGCAGTACGACTTCCGCGCCGGCCTCGCGGGCGGCGGCGGCGATCGCCTGGTCGTCGGTGGAGACCACGACGTCCGTCACCAGCCGGGCCGCACGGCATTCGCGCACCGCGCGGGCCACCAGCGGCACGCCGCCGACCGGGAGGAGGTTCTTGGCGGGGACGCCCTTGGAGCCGCCCCTGGCGGGGATCACCGCGAGCACGCGACGTACCGAAGTCGCCGGTCCCGCTTCCGGGTTGGACATGGCATGTACTCCTTGCGAGGGGTTCGGGGCGCCCGCGCCCGTCGGCTCGGGGGCGCTCACAGCTCGCCCATCCGCCGGATGACGGGCGCCACGCGCTGCACGCCGTGCCGGTAGGCGCCGCGCGCCGCCCGGCGCACGATCTGCCGTACGGGTCCCGGCTCGGTGTCGGCGGCGGGCGCGCCGGGCAGCGGGCTGCCGTCCGGGGCGAGGTGGTGGCGGGCGAGGATTCCGGGCAGATAGCCGGGGGCGGTGACGGGCGTGTAGTAGGGGGCGAGGGAAGGGAGTTCGCCCTTGTCGAGCAGCTCGGCGATGCGCGTACGGGCCGCGTCGAAGGCCGTCTCGTACGCTCCGTCGGCGGCGACGCCCTGCCGTGCCACCCACTCCTCGTCGGGCGTCGGCCGGTGCCCGGCGTCGAGCTGGTCCCAGGAGGCGAGGCAGCCGGAGCCGACGAAGTGGTGGTTGCCCAGCGACTCGCGCACGCCCAGGTCCGTGAGCAGGACCGTGGGGATGCGCCGGTGCAGGGACTCCAGTGCGGCCGTCGAGCTGACGGTGACCAGCAGGTCGGTGCGGTCGAGGACGTCGCCCATGTGCCCGTACACGAGGCGGAAGTTGGCGGGCAGGTCGAGGCGCTGCGCCAGCTTCTGGTAGGGCTGCTCCTCGATGTGCGTGGTGTGCTCGCCGGGCTTGGAGCGCAGCTTCAGCAGGACCTCGCGGTCCGGGTGCAGCCGTGCGTGCTTGACAAGCCGCTCCAGCAGGTACGTACGGTCCTTTCGGCTCTCCGGCACAGAGGGCTGCGCGGCGAAGACGACGGTGTACGGGTCGTGCTTCTCGTACGAGTCGCCGCCGAGGAACGGCAGCGCGACCTCGGTCACGGAGGAGGCGTCGGCGCCCACTCCCTCGTACACGGCGGTGAAGCGTTCCGCGTCCTGGCGGGAGTTGGCGAGGACGAGGTCCGCGCCGTGCCGCAGCAGCAGCCCGTCGGCGAGCTTCTCGTATACGACGCCGACATAGCCGGTGACGACAACGGGCCGCTTCGCGCTCCCCTTTGAGGCGGCGCGCTCCTGCCAGGCGTGCCCGAGTCCGTGCAGCATCGCCTGGACGGCGCCGCCGACGAGGGCGAGCACGACGATGTCGTACTCCGCTTCCCGCAGGGTCCGCAGGAATTCGACACCGGTGACCTCGCGGAGCGAGTCCGCGCGGACGCCGACCTCTTGGAGCTGGCGGGCGGTGGGGGTCGCACGGCCGCGCAGGAGATAACCGTCGAGGCGGATGTCCGATTCGGCCGGTGCAATACGGTTCGCGGTGAGCGCGCCCCATTTCCACCGGGTATCGGAATCCGCGAGAACGGCGACTCGCAGGGACTTCGAAGTACTTGCTGGCACGTCCAAGACGCTAGGAAGCGATTCCGATGCGCGGCCCAACCGGAATGCAACAAAGGGTTAACAGCACATCGCCGAATGGCGAATCGGGCCCGGATCCGCGCAGGAAAAGGCTGGGTTCACCATTCCGCCACGCGCCGTTCACCTGGCATCTCACCATCGGTCAAGACGAATGCCGGGCCGCCGCCTAACGTCACGTGGGTGGTCAAGCTCTCCGTCATCGTGCCGTTTTACAACGTGCAGCAATACGCACCCGACACCCTGAGGAGTCTGCGTGCCAACGCGCGCCAGGACTTCGAATTCATTCTCGTCGACGACTGCTCGCGCGACGAGACACCGGACATTCTCGCGCGCGCGGAGCGCGAGCTCCAGGGTGCCGTGTACGTCAGACACGAGCAGAACGGAGGTCTGGCGACCGCGCGCAACACGGGCATCGACGCGGCGCGCGGCGAGTACCTGACGTTCCTCGACGGCGATGACTGGCTCGCGCCCGGCTACTACGAGCAACTCCTCGCCGCCATCGAGGAGTTGGGCGTCGATTTCGTCCGTACGGACCATGTCCAGACGACCGCTCGGGCCCGCTCGATCCACCGGGTTCCGCACGGTCGGCGCGGTGTCGTGCTGAACCCGCGCGAGGCGATCCTGCCCGCCGACCGCTCCACCTCCGTGGACTACGCATACGCCTGGGCGGGCATCTACCACCGCCGTCTGGTCGACCGGGGCGTGCTGCACTTCACCGACGGGCTGCGCACGGCCGAGGACCGGCCGTGGATCTGGAAACTGCACCGCGAGGCCGAGTCGTTCGGCGTGGTGGGGCTGCTCGGCGTGTTCTACCGGCGCGGAGTTTCGTCCTCGCTGACGCAGATCGGGGACGTACGGCAGCTGGATTTCATTCGCGCCTTCGACCAGGTCGTACGGGAAACGGCAGAGGACCGTGAGGCGGACAAACTCCTGCCGAAGGCCGTACGGACCTACTGTGCGATTATTTCTCATCACCTGGGATCCATCGAAAGGTTCGAGCCTCCCGTGGCACGGAAACTGAAGTCGATGAGTGCCGTCGCATTGCGGCGTATGCCGCAGGACGTCCTCGACGACGCCCTCGACTCCATGGACGTACAGCGCGCGACGCGACTGCGCCGGCTGCGCCGCCGTCCCGTGTCCGCGGGGGTGGCCGCGTGACCACCCAGATCTTCATGGCGTCGACGCTGTACGGCACGGCGACGCTGGCGGCGGCCGTAGACGCCGACTGCTTCCGCCCGGCCGACCGGCGCATCCTGCTGGTCTCCAACAACTCGGCGACACCCGAGACCTCGCCGGGCATCGACGAGATGCCCGGCTTCGAGCAGCTGCGCGGCCGGTTCGACGACGTCGTCTCGTGGAACGAGACCATCTCCCCTTTCCACCCGGGCGGTTGGTCCCCACGCCTGAACGACGTACCGCTGTGGGAGCGTCATCTGCGGCTCGCCTGGAACCTCGGTGACGACGACATCGAGCTGGCCGTCGAGTCGATCCAGGTGAACCCGGCCCTCGGCGTCGCGCAGATCTTCACGGGCGCGCCCATCACCGTCTACGCGGACGGCCTGATGAGCTACGGGCCCACCCGCAGCAAGATCGACCCGCTGGTCGGCACGCGCATCGACCGGCTCCTCCACCTCGACCTCGTGCCGGACCTCAAGCCGCTGCTGCTCACCGAGTTCGATGTCGAGCCGGAGATCGTGCCGACGGACGCGTTCACCAAGGTGCTCGCCGAACTCATCGACACGGGTGACGAGTTGCCCGTCATCGAAGAACCGGCCCTGCTGCTCGGCCAGTACCTCTCCGCGCTCGGCATCCTGACCGCCGAGCAGGAAGAGGACCTGCATGTACGGATGTTGAGGGGAGCCGTCCAACTCGGCCACCAGCGCGTGGTGTTCAAGCCGCACCCCAGCGCCCCGGCCCGCTGGTCGCGCGCCCTGGAGAAGGAGGCCGAGAAGCTCGGCGCCGAACTCACGGTGCTGGACACTCCGGTGCTCGCCGAGGTGCTCTACCAGCGGATGCGGCCCGCGCTGGTCGCCGGCTGCTTCTCCACGGCGCTTCTCACCGCCTCGGCGCTGTACGGCCTGCCCGTCGCCCGGATCGGCACGGAGACGCTCCTGGAACGCCTCAAGCCGTACGAGAACAGCAATCGCGTCCCCGTGACGATCGTGGACGCCATGCTGCCCGAGCTGACGGACCAGAAGGCGGTCACCGAGCAGCGCAAGGGGCTCGGCACGGACCGACTGACCGAACTGCTGCGGGCGGTGGGCTACGCCATGCAGTCCAAGATCTACCCGGATCTGCGGCCGACCGCCGAGCGGTATCTGTCGCGCCACCTCAACGGCCACACCTGGCGCTACTTCAAACGCCGACGGCTCACCTCGCTGGGCCTGCCCGGCGCCGTGCCGACCCAACTGGCCTTCATCCCGCGCAACGCCACCGTACGCCGTGTGGCCCGTCGCGCCCGATCGCTCAAGAGGGCCACTCTCGGATGACTTCGGTCGACTCAAAGCCCGCCCCGACGGTCTTTCCGGAGGCGGGCACCACCGCCGTCAGTACCGGCACCGGTTCCGACGGCACACCACCGCCCCGGATCATCGCCCGGCCGCGCACGTCGCGCCTTCGCGCGCTCGACGGATTGAGGCTGATCGCCGCGCTGATGGTGGCCGCGTACCACTACGGCGGCCGGGACGGCGAGGTCGCGAAGGCGTGGGGCTCCTCCGCGAAGCTGCAATTCCCCACGCTGAGCGAGTGGTTCGCGTACGGCTGCCTGGGCGTGCACATCTTCTTCGTCATCAGCGGCTTCGTGATCTGCATGAGCGGCTGGGGACGTCCGCTGCGCTCGTTCTTCGCCTCGCGCGCGTCACGGCTGCTGCCGTCGTACTGGGCGGCGGTGATCCTCGTGACGGTGGTCTTCGCACTGCCGGTGGTGGCGTACAAGGCCGTCTCGCCGAGCGACGCGCTGCTGAACCTGACGATGATGCAGCAACCCCTGGGCGTGGACCGGGTGTTGGGCGTCTGCTGGACCCTGTGGGCGGAGGTCCGCTTCTACGCGCTGTTCGCGCTGTGCGTCGTCATGCCGGGCGCGAACCGTCAGGGCATCATCCTGTTCTGCGCGGGCTGGACCATGGCCGCGGCGATCGCCGAGGCGGCGAACGAACCGCTGCTCGACCTGATCCTGATGCCCGAGTACGCACCGTTCTTCATCGGCGGCATCGGCCTCTACCTCATCCACCGCGACCGGCACGACGCGTACGCCTGGGGCATCGTGATCGTCAGCTGGCTGATCGGCCAGCACTACGCCGTCTCCTCGCTGTGGCACGCACCCAACCCGGACTTCTTCTCCTACCGCACCTCGTCCGGCATCATCCTGGTCGTCACCTTCGGCTTCGTCGCGGTCAGCGCGATCGCCCTGGGCTGGCTGAACTGGGCCCACTGGCGCTGGCTGAGCGTCGCCGGCGCGCTGACGTACCCCTTCTACCTGGTGCACGAGCACCTCGGCTGGGTCGCCATCAAGGCCTACCACCAGAGCCTGGGCATCCCGTCGTACGCGACCTTCCTGCTGACGATCGCGACGATGCTGCTGCTGGCATGGCTGATGAACCGCTTCATCGAGGACCGCTGGACACCAAAGCTGCGCTCGGCGCTGTCGAGGCCTCGCCGCTGAACGCCTTCAAGGGGCG
The DNA here is from genome assembly GCF_014647675.1 of Streptomyces flaveus. Lineage (GTDB taxonomy): Bacteria > Actinomycetota > Actinomycetes > Streptomycetales > Streptomycetaceae > Streptomyces > Streptomyces flaveus. Next base: position 105,299 of record NZ_BMPQ01000006.1, read on the forward strand.
CTGAACGCCATCAAGATCCCCGCAGCGTCACGCCGATTCCGGCGATGACCGCCGCGAGGCCTTCCTCGAAGCCGCGGTCGTGGTCGCGGAACATCTCCTCACCCGCGGCCACGGCGAGGGGGTAGGCGGCGAGCCGTTCGGCGCGGGCCGCCAGGTCGTACCCCTCACCGCCCTTGACCGGGTCGGGCCCCATCGCCTGCTCCTCGATGACATAGCCGATCGTGTAGCTGGACGCGGTGAACCAGGCACGGGCGGCGCCGGCCGGGGTGAAGCCGTCGCCCGTGAGCGTCCGGAGGTGGCGCTCCATCGGGTCCGCGTACGACATGTCCGTGAAGTGCGTACCGCTGTAGACCTTGGCGCCGTCGCGATAGCGCAGCAGGTGCGCGCGCAGGCCGCGCATCGCGGTGGCGATGGCGTCCTGCCACCGCGCCGGGAGCTCGCCGAGGTCGGCGTTCATCCGTCGGAGCATCACCGTCGCCATCTCGTCCAGCAGCGCCTTCTTGTCCTTGAAGTGCCAGTAGAGGGCGGGGGCCTTGACGTCCAGTTCCTTGGCGATGGCGCGCAGGGTGAGACCTTCGAGGCCGACCTCGTTCAGCAGCCGCAGCGCGGTGTCGGCCACCAGCGCCCGGTCGATCTTCTTCGCCACAGCCACGTCCGCACCCTATCCGGACCCTGTCCGGCGGCACCCCCTTGACAACTTAACAACGTTAAGGAGACTCTTACGGCATGGAACTTAACGACGTTAAGGAAGCCGACGTGACCGACGTACTGGTGGTCGGCGCAGGCCCCACCGGTCTCGCCCTCGGCTGCGACCTGGCCCGGCGCGGAGTACACGCCCTCGTCGTCGAGCGGGCCGACGGGCTCTTCCCCGGCTCGCGCGGCAAGGGCATCCAGCCGCGCACGATGGAGGTCTTCGACGACCTCGGCGTACTGGACGCGATCCGCGCGCACGGTGGCCCGTACCCCGTCGGCGTGATCTGGCAGGACGGTGAGCGGCAGGGCGAGCACCGGATGTTCGACGAGGTGGCCCCCACAGAGGCGGTTCCGTACGCCGGGTCGTGGATGGTCCCGCAGTGGCGTACGCAGGAGATTCTCTTCGCGCGGCTGCGCGAGCTGGGCGGAGGCGTCGCGTTCGGGCGCGAGCTGACCGGGCTCACGCAGGACGCGGACGGGGTGACGGCGACGTTCACGACCGGCGCCCCCGTGCGGGCCCGGTACGCGGTGGCCGCCGACGGCGGACGTTCCACCGTGCGCCGGCTGCTCGGCATCGGCATGACGGGCGAGACGGTCGACCCGAATCCGGCGCTGGTGGCGGACGTCCGCATCACCGGACTCGACCGCGACAACCTGCACGTCTTCCCGCCCGCCGACGGCGAGGGCTTCCTGGTCCTCTGGCCGCTCCCGGGCGTCGAGGACTTCCAACTGGCGGCCGGCTTCGAGGATCCGGCCGCCACCCCGGACCTCTCCCTCGACGGCATCCGCAAGCTCATCGCCACCCGGACGCATCTCGAGCCCGACGCCGTGACCGAGGTCCGCTGGGCCTCGGACTTCCGCCCACACGCCGCGCTGGCGGACCGCTTCCGGGAGGGCAGGGTGTTCCTCGCGGGAGACGCGGCCCACGTCCACTCACCGGCCGGCGGCCAGGGCCTCAACACCAGCGTCCAGGACGCGTACAACCTGGGCTGGAAGCTCGACGCCGTCCTGCGGGGCGATACACCGGACGCCCTCCTCGACTCGTACGAGGAGGAACGACTCCCGCTCGCCGCGGAGATGCTGGGCCTGTCGACCCGCGTCCACCGGGGCGAGACCCGACGCGGCGAGGCCACACAGCAGCTCGGGCTGAGTTACCGGGGCTGCTCCCTGGCGGTGGAGACCCGCACCGGCCTCCCGGAGGACGCCCTCCACGCGGGCGACCGCGCTCCGGACGGCACGCGGGGCGGCGTACGGCTCTTCGACGTGTTCCGGGGGCCGCACTGGACGTTGCTCACGGTGGGCAGGAGCCCCGAACTTCCGCACCTGGACAGCGACTTGGTGCACACGATCCACATCCCACCGTACGAGCCGTACGGCACCGGCGTGTTCCTGATCCGCCCGGACGGGTACGTCGGCTGGGCAAGCGAGACGGCGGAGGGGCTGGCCGAGTACTGGGCCCGGTTCGGCGCCCGCCGCCGGTCAGCGAGTCACCGGGCTCAGAACGCGTCGCTCGGCACGTAATTCCCCCAGACCTCCCGCAACGCGTTGCACACCTCGCCCACCGTCGCGCGAGCCCTCAGCGCGTCCTTCATCGGGTAGAGGACGTTGTCCGTGCCCTCAGCAGCCTTCTTCAGCTCCGTAAGCGCTGCGTCCACCGCCCCCTGATCCCGCTCGGCCCGCAGCTTCGCGAGCCGCTCCGCCTGCTGGGCCTCGATCGCCGGGTCCACCCGGAGGGGCTCGTACGGCTCTTCCTCGTCGAGCTGGAAGCGGTTGACGCCGACGACGACCCGTTCGGCGGCGTCCGTCTCCTGGGCGATGCGGTAGGCGGAGCGCTCGATCTCGCCCTTCTGGAAGCCGTGCTCGATGGCGTTGACGGCGCCGCCCAACTCCTCGACCTTCGCCATCAGTTCGACGGCCGCGGCCTCCACCTCGTCCGTCATCTTCTCGATCACGTACGAGCCCGCGAACGGGTCGACCGTCGCCGTCACATCCGTCTCGTACGCCAGCACCTGCTGCGTACGGAGCGCGAGGCGGGCGCTCTTGTCGGTGGGCAGGGCGATGGCCTCGTCGAAGGAGTTGGTGTGCAGGGACTGGGTGCCGCCCAGCACGGCGGCCAGGCCCTGGACGGCGACGCGGACCAGGTTCACCTCCGGCTGCTGGGCGGTCAGCTGCACGCCGGCCGTCTGCGTGTGGAAGCGCAGCATCAGCGACTTCGGGTTCTTCGCGCCGAACTCGTCCCGCATCACCCGGGCCCAGATGCGCCGCGCCGCACGGAACTTGGCGACCTCCTCCAGGATCGTCGTACGCGACACGAAGAAGAAGGAAAGGCGGGGGGCGAAGTCGTCCACGTCCATGCCGGCCGCGACCGCCGTGCGCACGTACTCGATGCCGTCCGCCAGCGTGAAGGCGATCTCCTGCACGGGTGAGGCGCCCGCCTCGGCCATGTGGTAGCCGGAGATCGAGATGGTGTTCCACTTCGGGATCTCGGTCTTGCAGTACTTGAAGATGTCCGCGATCAGGCGCAGGGAGGGCTTGGGCGGGAAGATGTACGTGCCGCGCGCGATGTACTCCTTGAGCACGTCGTTCTGGATCGTGCCCGTCAGCTGGTCGGCCGATACACCCTGCTCCTCCGCGACCAGTTGGTACAGCAGCAGGAGCAGGGAGGCAGGCGCGTTGATCGTCATCGACGTGGACACCTTGTCCAGCGGGATGCCGCCGAACAGGATCCGCATGTCCTCGATCGAGTCGATCGCCACGCCCACCTTGCCGACCTCGCCGCTCGCGATCGGGGCGTCCGAGTCGTGGCCCATCTGGGTGGGCAGGTCGAAGGCGACGGACAGACCCATCGTGCCGTTGGCGATGAGCTGCTTGTAGCGGGCGTTGGACTCGGTGGCGGTGCCGAAACCGGCGTACTGGCGCATCGTCCAGGGGCGGCCCGTGTACATCGAGGGGTAGACGCCGCGTGTGAACGGGTAGCGGCCCGGCTCCCCCAGCTTCTCGGCCGGATCCCAGCCTTCCAGGGCCTCCGGCCCGTACACCGGCTCGATGGGCAGTCCGGACTCCGACTCGCGCGCCATGGGTGTGCCTCCGCGTTGCTTCACATACTCGCCAGTACAGACGACCCTCGCCACGGACTGTAGTGGTGGCCGTGCGGCCGGTGGAGAGGCCCAGGCTGGGAGCTTGCTCACAGCCCGGACGAGACCCCGGTCACAACCCGCTCACAACCACGCGCCCGGTCACCACAATGCCCCGTAGTTCACAACCAAGCACCCCCGGGAAACATCAAAGGGTGCACAGTGAGCAACGGGGGACCCAAATGCGTACTCCAGGCATGTGGAGATCAGTCACGGCTGTCGTGGTACTGGCCGCGGTGAGCGGTTGTACGGTCCAGGCCGCCGGTACGTCCGGCAAGAAGGATCCGGTACATATCGCGACGGCGCCGGCCGAGAGCCCCAACAACCCCAAGCCCAAGCAGCCGGCCCAGCCCGCCGAGCCTGCCGAGCCCGCCAGGGACGCCACCAAGCCCTCGCAGCCACCAACGAAGCCTCCGAAGCCGTCCCCGCCTCCCGAGGTGCTCTGGTCGCGCGGCGACCAGGGCAGGGACGTACGCGAGGTGCAGGCCCGGCTGCGTCAGATCGCCTGGTTCTTCGAGGCCCCGACGGGGACGTACGGCCCGGCGACAGCCGCCGCCGTCAAGGGTTTCCAGGGCAAGCGGGGGCTGCCGCAGACCGGGAAGACGGACTCCGTGACCTGGCAGCGGCTGCTGAACATGACGCACGAGCCGGGCAGGTGGGAGCTGTACGCGGCGGGCGACCAGCCGGCCGCGAAGCCGGACCCGCGCTGCATGACGGGCCGCGTGATGTGCATCAGCAAGACGAGCCGCACGCTGCGCTGGATGATCGACGGCAGGACCCTGTCGACGGTGGACGTGCGCTTCGGCTCGCAGTACACGCCCACCCGGGAAGGCGAGTTCAGCGTCACCTTCAAGTCACGCCACCATGTGTCGACGCTGTACGACACCCCCATGCCGTACGCGATGTTCTTCAGCGGCGGCCAGGCGGTCCACTACTCGTCGGACTTCGCGGCGACCGGCTACAACGGCGCCTCGCACGGCTGCGTGAACGTACGGGACGAGGCGAAGATCGCGGCGCTGTTCGGGCAGGTGCGGAGCGGCGACAAGGTCGTCGTCCACTGGTGAGGGCCGGAAGGCGGCCGGGAGAGGTATGGGGCGCGGGCGGGACCGGGGGAACGTGTCCCGCCCGCGCCAATGTGCACTGAGCCATGGGTACGGGGGGAACCCCGGCTCGTGCGCCAGCCGATGACCAGTCGGCTCACTTAGTACTGCGTTACCCCGGCCGAAAGTGTCACACCCTGCGGGCCAGACCTTTGAAAGCGTACGAAACCGCAGGTCAGAGCCGGGATGCGGGCGGGGACAGCGGGACCGTGCCGTCCTGGGAGGCCGAGGTCGGCGTCTCCTCGCCGGAGGTGGTTCCCTCGCCGGAGGCGGAGGCGGGGGCGAGGGCCGGGATGGCGCGGCGCTGGACGTGGCTGGTCGGGGCGTCGCCGGTCGGGGTTATGTCGCCCGGCTCTTCGTCCTTGCCCTTCCCGTCCTTGCCGCCCTTCCCTCCCTTCCCGTTCTTCCCGCCGCCGTTGTGGTCACCTTCGTCGGAGTCGTCGGCGTCGTCATCGGAGCCCTGGCCGTTTCCCTCGGGCGCCACGTCGTCCCGGTCCTGGGACTGCGCGAGGACATTCGTGCAGTACTGCCGTACGCGCTCGGGCCCGCTCGCCGCCTCCTCCAGACTGCGTCTGCGGTCGGGGCCGAGTTTCTTGCCGTCGCGGACGTCACGGCAGGTGGCGGTGACCTTCTTCCACCACTCCGCGGAGCGCGCCTCGTTGCCGGCGTTGCCCGCTCCGGGCCGCGGGGGCGTGCTCCCCGGCGTCTTGCCGCGCTTGTCGTCCCCGGTGCCCGGTGCCGAGGGGGAGCCGTCGCCGGTCGGGCCGCCCGTGTCGCCGTCCGGAGCCGGTACGTCGGGGGCACCGCCCCGCGTCCCGTCGGGGGACGGAGTGATCAGCGGATGCTTCGGGGTGGGAGGCGC
>NZ_BMPQ01000006.1:111128-184884 GCF_014647675.1 Streptomyces flaveus
GGTGAACGGCAGCACTCCGGCCGTGGCGACCATCGCGGCCCCGCCGAGCATCCCGGCGGCCAGCGTGGCGGCGAGCCCGAAACGCACCGGGCGGCCCACGCGGGACGGACGGCGACGGCCCGCCGTGGCACGGCCGAGACGGACGACCCCCGCGTCGGCGGGCGTGGCTGTGTACGGACGGTCGCGATGCCCGAGAGTCGCGTACTCCTCGTCCCGGCCGGTGCGCGCCTTGCGGAAGGCGGCCATCGCATTGGCCTCGCCCGGGAGTTCATCGCTGCTCAGCGGGGGTTCGGCGGTCAGCGCGCCCAGCGCGCGGGCGAGCCGGTCGGCCTGGTCGCGCTTGTCGGCGTCGACGGTTTCGAGTGGCTCTCCGCGCAGGAGTCGTTCCGCGGTATTGCGGTCCAACCACTTGTACTGCTCGTCGGCCATCACATGTCCTTCTGCGTCCGCGAACGCATATGCGTCACACCTGCGGACGACACCGCGTCGTTGTGCGGCTCTCTTTGTGGGGGTACGGCGGTCAGTGCACCGGTGGATTCCGGATCCGCGCCGAGCAGCTCCGCGAGCCGCTTCAGACCGCGGTGCGCCGCCGTGCGGACGGCTCCCGGGCGCTTGCCCAGCGTCTCGGCGGCGGTCTTCGCGTCAAGGCCGACGACGACGCGCAGTACGACGGCCTCCGCCTGGTCCTGCGGAAGCTGGGCTATGAGGGAGAGCGTGTGGCCCGTGGCGAGCGCCTCGATGGCCTCACCGGCGGTGTCGGACTCGGCCGCCCGCCCGGTCAGCTCGGTCTCGTCACCGCCGATCGCCGGGCGGCGGCCGCGCATCCGTATGTGGTCCAGGGCGCGGTTGCGGGCGATCCGGGCCGCCCAGCCGCGGAAGCGGTCGGCGTCTCCGCTGAACCGTTCGAGGTCGCGGGCGATCTGCAGCCAGGCCTCGGAGGTGACGTCCTCGGCGTCCGGGTCTCCGACCAGCGTCCGTACGTATCCCAGCAGCCGTGGATGCACAGCTCGGTACACAGTCCGGAAAGCGGTCTCGTCCCCGTCCTGTGCCGCAAGCACCGCGGCGGTCAGCTCCGCGTCGTCCCCCAGCACCGCGCGCCCCTTTTGCGCCTAAGCCGGCGCCGCTCTCGCGGACCGGGTTCTCGCCGTCGTGGTTCCTCAGTCGATGGATGCGGTCCTGCCCCGCATCCGGCGCGAAATGCACGGTACGGCCAGAAAGCATCTGGCGTCCATGTGCGTACAACGTACAAGCAACTCGTCCCCGTACCGGGGTGTGACAGAAAACGCACCCCCGGCGCTGTAGAGAGTACGGGTCGCCGCGCGGCCCGTACCGCGCGACGGTCGGGGCCTCTCCTGTGGGGGGTGGCGGCCCCGGCCGTCTCCGTGGTTTAGCGCTCTGACCTGGGGCTTTGCACGGATTCCGTGACCAACGCGACCAGCGCGTGACCAGCGGGCCGGACGTCTCAGGTGATCCTGTCCAGCACGATGCGCTGAGCTGTCCTGGGCGTGGGCTTGCGGACCCCTTCGACTCGATGCCGACCTTGGTGGGCCATGGTGAAGCCCCGGTGAGTGGTGCCTCGCGTTGGCCGGGACCTTCGCGCGGTTCTCCCCCGCGTCCAGGTCGTTCGTGACCTTGCTGTGCCGCCAGTGGTGGATGCGGCTTCTCGGGGAGGTTCAGCCGCTCCCTGATGAAGCGTCATCGGGCGCTGACCTCACCCACGCCCAGACGCCCCTGGCGGTGCGCTCCTGCTCACCGCAGGTGTCGACACCACCGTGCATGGCCTGGGCGGCTGCCTCTACGCGACGGTCAGGCGCTTGCCGGGCGTCGCCTTGAACCCCGTGACGATCACCGGGTTCTCCTCGCGGTCGTCGCCCTCACCGACGAACCGCAGGTCGGCCAGCGCGCCGAGCCCGGCCTCACGCAGCTTCGCGCACAGGTGGTCGTGGCGCGCGGCGGTGGTCTCCGAGGCTCTGCCCGCACGCGCCTGCGAGACCCACAGGAGTCTGCCTTCCTCATCGGTCAGGACGAGGAACAGCTTGAGGCGGAGCGTGTGCCACGCTCCGCCTCAAGCGCCGCATGGCGGATGCCTGTCAGGCCAGGTCGCTGCCGAAGGCGGTCGACAGATACGCACGGGCCTCGGTGATGGACCGGTCGATGATCCGGGCCGCCTCGCGGGCCTCCTCGGGCCGGTGGCCCGCCTGTACCTGCAGGCGGAAGCGGGATGCGCCGGCCGGGGTCACCGGGAACTCCACCATGAAGGCGAGCACCCCCTGGTCGAACACGAGCCGGTTGGTGACCCGGGCCAGCTTCTCGTTCCCGATCAGGACCGGGACGAGAGGGGACGCGAAGCCCATGCAGGTCAGCCCGCGCCCGCTGAGCTCGTCGCGGAGGGCGTCGATCGCCTGGAACAGCCGTCCGCGCAGCTCGTCGCCCTCCGGTGAACGGATGATCTTGGCCGCCGTGAGCACGACCGCGGTCTGCACAGGGGACAGGGCGTTCGAGAATATATGGGAGCCGCCGAACATCTTCACGTACTGCTTCACCGCGGGGGACTTGGAGGCGAGGAATCCCCCGTTGGAAGCGAAGCTCTTGGAGAAGGCCCCCATCACCAGGTCCACCTTGCCGAGCATCTCCTGCATGCCCAGTACGCCGCTGCCGCCCGGACCGGTGGCGCCCAGGTCGTGGGCCACGTCGACCAGCAGGGTGGCGTTGTGCTCGTGGCACACGTTCTGCAGCGCGACCAGGTCGGGCCAGTCGGCGTCCACCGAGAACAGGCCGTCGGTGACGACGAGGATGCCGCCTCGCGCGTCCTGCGCCCGGATCTCACGCAGGTGGCCGCGTACGGCGTCCACACTCAGGTGCTCGTAGCGGCGGACGTTCCGGGTGGCCGCCCGCGCGCCCTGCTGCAGGCACGCGTGCGCGAACCGGTCGATCACCACGTGGTCCTCGGGACGCACCAGACCGACGACGGTGCCGAAGCCGGCGGCCCAGCCCGTCGGGAAGAGGGTGACGTGCTCGGCTCCCACCAGCGCGCCCAGGACCTCTTCCAGCTCGTTGGAGATCGTGGTGTTGCCCAGCACCATCGGCGAGCCGGCGCTGTGCGGCCCGTAGTCGCGCAGCGCCCGGGCCGCGGCTTCACGGATCGCGGGGTGGGAGTTGAACGAGAGGTAGTCCTGGGAGTTGAAGTTGATGCCGCGGGTGCGCCGCCCCAGGTCGTTGGTGATGACCGCGGTGTTCCCGGGGCCTGCTCCAGGACGCGCGAGTACTGCCAGGTCTCCGTACGGCGGCGGGCCTGCACCCATCCGTGGAAGTCGTCGGTACGCCGCATCAGGTCACGGCCCACGGGCCGGTAGTAGTCGTAGGCGTTCTTGTCGAGCGCGTACTCCTCGTCCGCGTCGACGGGTCGGCGCAGGTGCTCGGGCTCCCACATCTCCGCAAGGCCGGTGGCGGCGCTTGGGTATTCGTCGCGGAGGAACCTGCAGAACAGGTCCACCTCGACATCGGTTTTCTGGCTGGCCCCGAGTTGCGTGAGCGAGTCCCACGGGATGTGGGAGGCCCAGTTGTGCATCATCTCGGATATGTTCCGGGCCGATTCGCCCATTTTGGCGGAGCATTCGACGAGTGCCTGGCAGCTCTCGGGGTCGTCGCGGAGCACCTCCTCGGAATTGCGCCCGTCAAGCCGCTGTACGGCCAAGTCGGCTGCGGTGAGAATCTCCCTGACCAGTTCGCCGTCCTCACGCGGCGATGCCTCCTGCATGGCCTGTATGTCCTGGCGTTCCCCCGTTTTCCGCTCGCCGTGGTCTTCCTGGTCCGGCTTACCCGCCTGATCTGCTTGGTTCAGTTGGCTCACCGCTGCGCTCCTCTCGTTTTCTGTTTCCGGCCTCGGGATCAGGCGAAAAGGTTTTGCCGGTAGCTCTTGGACGCGTTCTCGAAGTTTTCGAAGATGGGGAAGGCGTCCGAGTGTTGCTTGGCGGCGTCGTCGAGCAGGAAGAGGTTCGATGCCTGGAAGAACTCGGAGACCGGGGCGATATCGGCGTGGGTGGCGATCAGCCGGTTGGTCTCGTCCTGGTTGCTCTGCAGGGCGACGAAGAGCTGCAACTCGTCGTGCCGCAGGGTCTGCATTTCGGCCAGCGTGCAGGTGTAGTCGTAGTACGCCGCGGCGGCCTGACTGCGTCGGCGGCTGCGGTAGTGGTTCAGTGCCTGGTCCATCGGCTGCTCCCCGGCCAGCCACGAGTGGAGTGCGGAGGAGGCCAGCTCGGCGTCGCGGAAGGCGTAGGTCATGCCCGTCGCGGTGCACTGGTCCTTGAAGCACTCCGCGTCCCCCACCAGGACCCATCCGGGGCCGGACAGCGGGCGGAGGAAGGCTGCCTGGTCCAAGGTCCCGTAGAAGCGCTCCTCGCGGCTGCCGGAGGTGCGGACCAGCTCACCGATCTCCGGGCTGACGAAGTCCAGCGCCTTGTGGAAGTTGCCGTCGATGTCGCTGCGGAACTCCCTGGACCACTCGCTCGGCCCCCAGACCAGGGTCATGTTCTGGCCGAAGTTCGTCGGGACCACCGCCATGCCCATGCGTCCACGGCGGTGCAGGTGAGCGGTGGTCGGGTCGAAACCGGAGAAGTAGCTCCAGTAGGCGAAGGTGCACTTGGGCCGCTGGTCGAGCTTGGGCAGCTTCAGGGCCCTGGCGACCAGGGAGTTGCGCCCGTCCGCGCCGACGACGACCCGGGCCCGCTCCTCCACCCTGCCCCCGTCCCTGGTGCGCCCGCGGACGCCGACGACCTGCTCGCCGTCGTACAGCAGGTCCTCGACGGTGAACCCCTGGCGCACCTCGGCACCGGCCTCGGCGGCGGCCTCGATCAGGATCTGGTCCAGGACCTGGCGCCGCACCGAGGCGTAACGCTGGACCACGCCGGAGTCGTCCTGGTGCATTTCCTTGAAGTGCAGGCGCAGCAGGTCCATCGGGACCTCTCCGGACAGGGGGATACCCTCGTTCACCAGGTTGACCACGGTGTGGGACGGGGTTGAGGCCAATACCTTGTCCAGCAGCCCCCAGCGGTTCAGATACGACATTCCATGCGGCCACAGGAAATGCGTGGACAGGACATCGCTGGGAAATGTGGACCTGTCGACCAGCAGGACTCGGTGGCCTTTCCTGGCGAGGAGCGCAGCCGTCGACGCGCCCGGGCACCGGGCACCGGGCACCGGGCACCGGGCACCGGGCACCGGGCACCGGGCACCGGGCACCGGGCACCGGGCACCGGGCACCGGGCACCGGGCACCGACAACAATCACGTCATACACGGATGGATTACCAACCTCTCTTGAGAACACAAGGGAAATGACCGCTCTTTCCTCATGCGGTCGGGGGCCGGATCGCATGCCCCTCAAGTCGTCAGCCCTGCTGAGAAAAGAGTCGTCAGCCCTGCTAAGAAAAGAGGGGACGGGGCGTCCGCTGGGATGGGCCGGCGGCTGATCCTGTAGGGAGGGCGTGTGGGTGCGGTTCAGCGCCGGACTGGCATGTACTCGGCGGGGTAGCGGGCGTCGTAGCCGCAGGTGTGCAGGATCTCCTCGACATGGGCGAGGTCGGTGTCGGCGAGGTGACCTCGGGGCCGCCGATGTTCTCTTGGGGTTGCGGGTAACGGGGATCGGCACGACATCCGGTTAGCCGTGTCAGCCGGCCGTGCTGTGGGCGGGCCGTGGTCGTGCCGCGGACTCGCGGTGGTGGATGGGGCCGGTGCCGTGGGACAGGGGCAAGCCGGTTCTGTGGTGGGTGTGGGCGATGATCTCGGCGGTGATGGAGATGGCTGTTTCCTCGGGGGTGTGCGCGCCGAGGTCGAGCCCGATCGGGGAGTTGAGGCGGGCGAGTTGTGCCGTCGTGACGCCGGCCCCGCGCAGTCGCTGGTTGCGGTCCTCGTGGGTGCGGCGGGAGCCCATCGCGCCGATGTATCCGACGGGGAGACTCAGCGCCAGGCTCAGTAGGGGGATGTCGAATTTGGCGTCGTGGGTGAGGACGCAGATCGCGGTGCGGGCGTCGACTTCTGCGGCCTCCAGGTAGCGGTGGGGCCAGTCGACGACGACCTCGTCGGCGTGCGGGAAGCGGGCGTGGGTGGCGAACACGGGGCGGGCGTCGCACACGGTGACGCGGTAGCCGAGGAAGCTCCCGGTCTGGCTCAGGGCGGCGGCGAAGTCAACGGCGCCGAAGATCAGCATGCGGGGTGGAGCGGCGTGGGTGTGGACCAGGATCGAGAGCTTGTTGGGGCACATGTCGCGATCCCCGCCGACGTCGATCCTGGCGGTGCGTCCCGCCCTCAGCAGGGCGCGTGCCTGTGCCACGACCGCGCGGTCCTCGTCCGGGCTGCCGAGGGTGCCGTCGTACTCGCTGCCGTCGCCGAGGAGGGAGAGGGTGCGGCCGAGGAGGTGCTCGGGGCCGTCGATGATCTGGGCGAGGGCGATGGACCGGTCCTGGGTGATGGCTTCGAGGGCCGTGGTGAGGTGGGGCTGGTCGGCGGGGTCGACGTGCTGGACGAGGACTTCGATCTCGCCGCCGCAGGTCAGGCCGACGGCGAAGGCGTCGGAGTCGGAGTCGGAGTAGCCGAAGCGGGCCCGTGCGGGGGTGCCGCGGTCCGCCAGTATCTGTTGGCACAGGTCGTAGACGGCTCCCTCGACGCAGCCGCCGGAGATGCTGCCGACCACCTGGCCGTCAGCGTCGACGGCGAGTGCGGTGCCGGGTGGCAGGGGTGCGCTGCCACTGACCTGGACGACGGTGGCCAGGGCGAAGGGGCGGGCCTCGCGGCACCATGCGTACAGCGTGTCTGCGATGTTCAGCATGGGCTGATCTCCACTGATCTCCATGGGCGGTTCGGGGGGCCGCCGCCGTGTCGGCGCGGGAGAGGTGACACGGCGACGGCCCTGGTGTCCGGCGGCGGCCCGCTCAGCTACCGCCGGACGGTCGGAGGGGCACCCGCGTGCTCAGAGCAGGGCCTCTGTGGTGATGGGCAGTTCGCGGATGCGGCGGCCGGTGGCGTGGAAGACGGCGTTGGCGATGGCGGGTGCCACCCCGACCTGCACGATCTCCCCCAAGCCCTTGACGCCGATGGGGTCGGCGTCGCGGTCGTCGCCGTCGAGGTAGATGGCCCGCAGGTCGGGCACGTCGGCGTTGACGGGGACCAGGTAGTCGGCGAGGTTGGCGTTGACGATGCGGCCGTCGCGGTGGTCGGTGACCGTGTGCTCGAGCAGGGCCTGGCCGATGCCGCCGACCATGCCGCCCAGGGCCTGGCTGTCGGCGAGCTTGGGGCTGATGATGCGGCCCGCGTCGTAGACGCCGAGCATCCGCCGCACCCGGACCAGACCCAGCCGGGCGTCGACGGCGACCTCGGTGAAGACCGCGCCGTAGGCGAACAAGGAGTGCCGCTCCGGTCCCGTCGGCCGGGTGAAGGAGCCCATCGCTTCGAGGTGGGTGCGGTTGTTTCGGGCCAGGAGCTGCTGGTAGGTCTCGCCGCGTGCGGGGTTGTGCTTCACGTGCAGGCGGCCGGCGCGGACCACGACGGTGTCGGGATTGACGCCGTGCAGCGGCGATTTCGCGTCCTCGACGGCGAGTTTCACGGCCTGCTTCCGCAGCTTGTCGCAGCCGTCCTGGACGGCCGATCCGACACTGGCCATGGTCCAGGAGCCACCGTGCGGCGGGGCGGGCGGCATGAGGGAGTCGCCGAGGCGGAACGTCACCTTGCCCATCGGCAGGCCGAGGGCGTCCGCGGCGAGTTGCGTGTTGGAGGTGTAGGTGCCCGGGCCCATGTCGCTGGCCGCGGACTGGACGAGCGCGGTGCCGTCGGCGTCCAGCCTGACCGACGCCTGGGCGTCGTTGCGGGCGGTGTCGTAGACGCCGGCGGCCATGCCGGTGCCGATCAGCCAGTCGCCGTCGCGGGTGGAGCGCGGGCCGGGGTTGCGCCGGTGCCAGCCGAACTCGCGGGCGCCGACGGCGTAGCACTCGCGCAGCCTGCGGGTGGAGAACGGCAGGCCGCTGGACTCGTCCTCCTCGGGTTCGTTGCGCAGCCGCAGCTCGATCGGGTCGAGGCCCAGCTTGTCGGCCAGTTCGTCCATCGCCGACTCGATGGCGTACGAGGCGGTGGTGTACCCGGGGCCACGCATGAACAGCGGGGTGTGCACGTCCAGCGGTACCGTTCGGTACTCCTGGCTGACGTGGGGCATGCTGTACAGCATTTGCCCCGGGATCAGTACGGACTCCAGGAACGTCTCGTACGACGATGTCTCGGCGCGCACATCGTGAGTCATGGCGGTCAGGCGTCCGCGCCGGTCGCTGCCCAGGCGCACCGCGTACTCGTACGTGGGCCTGAAGCCCGTCCCGAAGTACAACTGCTTGCGGCTCAGGGCGAGTTTGACGGGGCGCTTCGTCTCGCGGGCGGCGAGGGCCGCGATGGTGACGTGCGGCCAGGCCCGCAGCCCGCTGCCGAAGCCGCCGCCGACGAACGGCGAGATGACGCGCACCGACTCCGGCGCCACACCGAACACCACGGCGAGTTCTATCTGGGTGCCGAACACCCACTGGGTCTTGTCCCACACGGTGAGCTTGTCGCCGTCCCAGCGGGCGGTGGTGGCGTGCGGCTCCATCGCGTTGTGGTTGTTGCGGGCGAGGTCGTACGTCATCTCCATGCGTACGGCGGCCACCTCCAGCGCCTTGTCCGTATCGCCCCGTGCGTATTTCTGGGGCTCGCCGGCCGGTGCGTCGGCCATGTCGGTCGACGGCTGCTGGGCGTCGTAGGTCACCTTGACCAGACTGGCGCCGTGCTGGGCGGCCTCCAGCGTGGTGGCCACCACGACGGCGACCGGCTGACCGTGGAAGTGAACCTTGTCGTCCTGGAAGACGTGCAGCCGCTCGCCCGGCGGGGCGGTGGGGAGCGGGTTGCGCTGGTAGGGCAGCTTGGGCGCGTTGACGTGGCTGATCACCTTCAGTACGCCGGCGTGGTCGAGGGCGGCGCGGGTGTCGATGCCGGTGATGCGGCCCCGGCCGATGCTGCTGTCGACGATGACTGCGTGCACGGCTCCGGCTATCTCATGGTCGACGGCGTACCGCGCCTTGCCGGTGACCTTCAGCCGGCCGTCCACCCGGGAGAGCGGGGCGCCGACGGCCGCCTGTGGCTGCGGGCTCATGCGGTGCCTCCTACGATGCGCAGCTGGCGTTCGACGGTGCGTTTCAGAAGCTCGGTCTTGAAGCGGTTGTGCTCCAGGGGGCGGGCTCCGTCCGCCGCTCGCTCCGCGGCCTGAGTCCACAGTGCCTGTGAGGGGCGTTCGCCGATGAGGTGCCGCTCGACCGCGGGCAGCTTCCACGGCACGGTGCCGACGCCTCCGGCGGCGACCTTCGCCTCCCGGATCACTCCGGCGCGGATGTGCAGGGCGACGGCGGCGGAGGTGAGGGCGAACTCGTAGGACTGCCGGTCGCGTACTTTCAGGTAGCCCGACTTCAGCGGGCGAGCAAGGGCCGGGATCTCCACGGCGGTGATCAACTCGCCCTTGCGCAGGGCTTGTTCTCGGTTCGGGGTGCTGCCGGGCTTGAGGAGGAAGTCGGCGAAAGTGACGCTGCGCTCCCCGTCCGGGCCGAGCAGGTGCACTCGCGCCTCCAGCGCCGCGAAGGCCACGGCGGCGTCGGAGGGGTGCGTGGCCACGCAGGCGTCGGACGTGCCGAGGATCGCGTGGGTGCGGTTGAAGCCTTTCAGCGCCGCGCAGCCCGAGCCCGGGTCGCGCTTGTTGCAGGCCGCGGTGACGTCCCGGAAGTACGTGCACCGGGTGCGCTGCATGATGTTGCCGCCGATGGTGGCCATGTTGCGCAGTTGGGCCGATGCGCTCAGTTCCAGCGCCTGGGAGACGACCGGGTAGGTGGTGCGCACCTTGGGGTGGGCGGCAGCCTCGGCCATCCGCACCAGGGCGCCGATCCGCAGGCCGCCGCGCTCGGTGACGGTCACGTCCCGCAGCGGCAGGTCGCTGATGTCGACCAGGGTCTCGGGGCGCTCGACGGTCTCGCGCATCAGGTCGACCAGCGTGGTGCCGCCGGCGATGTACCGGCCGCCGCGCCGACCGGCCGCGAGTGCGCCCCGGGTGTCGGAGACCTTGGTGAAGGAGAAGGGGTACATGGTGGCCGGGCCTCATTTCCCGCGCGCGGTCTGTTCGACCGCGCGCACGATCTTCACGTAGCAGCCGCAGCGGCAGATGTTGCCGCTCATCCACTCCCGGATCTCCTCGTGCGAGCCGGTGTGACCCTCCTCGATACAGCCGACGCCGGACATGATCTGACCCGGCGTGCAGAACCCGCACTGGAAGGCGTCCTGCTCGACGAACGCCCGCTGCAACGGGTGCAGTTCGTCGCCGTCGGCCAGGCCCTCGATGGAGGTGACCTCGGCGCCGTCCAGCCGGACGGCCAGCGTCAGGCAGGAGTTGACCCGCCGCCCGTCGACCAGCACCGTGCAAGCCCCGCAGGCACCGGCGTTGCAGCCCTTCTTCGTACCGGGCAGGCCGAACTGCTCGCGCAGCAGATCCAGCAGAGAGGTCCGGTTGTCGATTTCGGCGGTGTGCCGCTCGCCGTTGACTGTCAGCGACACACGACCGCTGGGTGCTGCTTCGACGGCGTCCGCCTCCTCGGCTGTGAACGGAAAGGCTCCTGCGGCCAGGCCACCGCCCGCCACGACGGCGCCACCGACGGCGGTCGTCGTGGCGATGAACGTGCGCCGGGACGGGGGCGACGGCTGCCCTTCGGGGGGAGGGCCGTATGACTCGGGAAGTTCGGTGGACATGCCCGCTCTCTTCGGTCGGCGGCAGTTTGGGTGGAGGGATCGGTGGTCTTACTCATCGGCGTGCCCGTCGACCGCTCGTCAGGGCAGCTGCGGGTACAGGGCGGTGACGCCTCCGGCCAGCCCGGCCTGCACCTCGCGGCTGATGTCGTCCACGACGATCTCGTAGGCGCCCTCGGCGATGGCGTCGGCGGCGAGGCGTGCGACGTCGGCGGGGGCGGTCTTGGGCGCGGTGACCGTGCTCGTCATGTCGGTGTCCATGTAGCCGACGTGCAGTCCGGCCACCCGGATGCCCTGGTCGGCGAGCTGGAGGCGCAGGGCGTTGGTGAGCGACCACTGCGCGGACTTGGCGGCGCAGTAGGCGCCGGCCTCGGGGAAGCTGAACCAAGACAGGGCGGACAGGATGTTCAGGACGGCACCGCCGCCGTTGGCCTCGATCTGCGGTGCGAAGGCCCTGACCACCGAGAGGGTGCCGTAGAAGTTGGTGTCCATGTCCCGGCGGATGTCGTCCGGGTCGCCGGTGAGCAGGTCGCTGCCGGTGGATATGCCGGCGTTGTTGATCAGGACGGTGACGTCACCGGTGGCCTTGGCGGCGGCCGTCACGGAGGCGGGGTCGGTGATGTCGAGCGCGATCGGCCTGACGCCCGGCAGGTCCACCTGGTCGGGGTTGCGGGCACCGGCGTAGACGGTGGCGCCGCGGCTGAGCAGCTCTGCGGCGAGTGCGCGGCCGAGGCCGCGGTTGGCTCCGGTGACGAGAACGGTGCTGGTGGAGAGGTCCATGAGAAGTCCCTGTTGCTTTGAGTGGGGGGAAGGGGTCGCTGATCGGATCGTGGGTGGTGTGCCGTGCCTGGACGTGGTTCAGGCACGGGTCAGACAGTCGGAGAGGTTCCCTGGGCGGCCTGTTCACGGGTACGTGCGGGTTGCCGGCCGTCGGCCGGGAAGATCAGGCAGGTGGTGGTGGCGTGGGCGAGCAGCCTGCCGGTGGGGTCGGTGACCGTGGCGGTGGCATAGGCGCTACGGCGGCCGACATGGACAGCGGTGCCCTCGCAGCGGATGCGGCCGGTGTCGACGGTGACGGGGCGCAGGAAGGTGATGTTGAGGCCCTGCGTCGTGTAGCCGGTTCCGGCGGGGAGCTGGCTGTAGACGGACGCGCCCATCGCGTTGTCAGCGAGGGTCGCGAGGACGCCGCCGTGGACAGTGCCGAGCGCGTTGTAGTGCCACCCCGCGGGGGTCAGCTCGAACACGGTGCGACCTGGTCCGACCTCGACCGGGTCGATGGCGAGGGTGTCCAGAGCCGGAGGGGTCGGCAGTGTTCCCTTGCCGATTCCCTGCAGCACCTCCAGGCCGCTCATCTGCCCGATGGCCTCGGCGGTCGGGCGGGGATCCTGCCAGGTGTAGGCGCGGTGCTGAGGGATGGGATGCGTGCTCATGAGGCGGTGGGGGTGGTCGTGGGGGCGGGCATGGGCGTTCCGTTCTGGTGGGGGCGGTTGTGTACGGAGGTCACGGCCACCACGGCGGCGGCGAGAAAGACGGCCGCGGTGACGGCCAGGCCGGCGTGCACGCCGGAGGTGAAGGCGTCCGCGATCGCCGCGCGCACCGCGCCGGGCGGCGCAGTGGTGCCGGTCGT
This sequence comes from Streptomyces flaveus, assembly GCF_014647675.1. GTDB lineage: Bacteria > Actinomycetota > Actinomycetes > Streptomycetales > Streptomycetaceae > Streptomyces > Streptomyces flaveus. The sequence goes on from NZ_BMPQ01000006.1 coordinate 123,546, forward strand.
CCCGGAGGCGACGGCCTGCTCGACGGGTGCGCGGGCGGCGACGGGGACGCCATGTGCGGCGAGTTGGTGGGGCAGGTCCGCGGTGACGCGGCCGGCGAGCAGCGAGCCGAGCAGCGCGGTGCCCATGACCGCGCCGACCTGCCGGGCGGTGTTGACGGCGCCGGAGGCCATGCCCGCGCGTTCAGGGGTGACGCTGACCAGCGCGGCGGCTGTGCTGGGCGCGATGACCAGGCCGCAGGCGGCCCCGAACAGGACGAACAGCGGCCAGACCCGGCTGTAGAGGGTGTCCGGGCCGACCGTGGTCAGACCGAGGGCGGCGAAGGCGCCGAGCAGCAGACCGACCGTCAGAGGTGCCTTGAAGCCGGTACGGCGGATCACCCTGCCGGTGAGGAACGCCGAGACGACGTAGACGCCGAACAGGGGCAGCATGCGCCAGCTGGTGTCCAGCGCGTTCAGGTGCTGGACGTTGTTGTAGAACATCACCACGAGGACGGCCACGCCGGTGAAGCCGAACAGCGCCACCGCGGCGATGACCATCACGGCGCTGAACGAGCGTGAGGCGAACAGCCGCACGTCGAGCATCGGCTCCGCCACCCGCAGCTCGACGGCGACGAACACCACCGCGCCGACCGCGGCCGCGACCCAGGCGGCGATGACGGGACCGGCGGTGTACCCGTCCTCGCCGCCCTGGATGAGGGCGTAGACGAGACTCGCGATCGTGAGGGTGCCCAGCAGCGCGCCGACCACGTCCAGACGGCCGTCGGGAGCCAGGGACTCCGCGGCGAACGGGACCGCGACCAGGAGCGTGATCACACCCAGGACGGGGTTCGACACGAACACCGCGTGCCAGCTGAAACGGTCCAGCAGGACACCGGCGAGGAGCGGGCCGACGGCCAGGCCGATGCCCGACGACGCCGCCCACACGGTGATCACCTCGGTCCGCCGCTGCGGATCGGCGAAGGCCGCGCCCAGCACGGCCAGGCTGTTGGGCAGGATGAGCGCGCCGCCGACACCGGAGACCAGCTGCGCGGCGATCACCGTGGCAGTGGTGTCGGCGGTCGCGGCCAGCACGCCTCCCGCGATCATGATCACCACGCCGACGCAGAACATCCGCTTGCGGCCGAAGAGGTTGCCCAGCGTGCCGGCCGACAGCACCAGACTGGCCACGACCAGCGTGTAGGCGCTGGGGATCCAGATCAGCGCGCCCGGGCTGACGTGGAGGTCGGCCTGGATCGCTGACAGCGCCGAGATCGTGGCGGTGATGAGCAGGAATGTCATCATCACGCCCAGGCACATCGCCACCAGTGTCAGAAGTTCCCTGTGCCGTACGGCAGTTCGTCTGCCCTTTCCTGCCTGGCGGCTGGCTCTGCCGCCAGGCAGACGGCCTGCTGCCGACGCGGAGAGGTCGGCCGAGGGGGCACGGTCCCTTGTCATGGAGGTCCTTCCTCGTTTCCCGAGGATGTGGTGGGAAGCAGATTCGGGACGCACTCGTCGGAGATGCGCTGCGGGCGAGCACGGGTGACGGGTTGTCATCTGCGTGGTCCGGCCCGCCGCTGCACCATGTGCGCGGCGTCTTCGTGAGCGGGCTGTGGCTATGCCTGCTGGTTCGCGATGCCGAGGTAGTCGCCCAGGTTCCGCTCGATCTCCTCGACGCCGATCTCGGCGATGAGCTTGCCGAGTTGCGGGATGCGGGCCTGGAATCCCGGCCACGTGACCGACTCCGCGAACCCCGCCCAGGACGCTCGCAGGTCGGCCACCGGTGGCAGGGTCGACCGGTTGATCTGCGCCTTGGCGCCCAGGACGGACGCCTTGTCGAAGGACGCGATGCGCGCCGCCACGCCGCCCACGAAGTCGTCGAGTTCGGCGTCGGGGACGGCCCGGGTCACCCATCCGTACTGCTCGGCGCGCTCGGCGTCGTAGTCGTGGCTGGTGAGGACCGCTTCGAGCGCGCGATCCCGCCCCAGCAGCCGGGCCAGACGGTCGCTGCCGCCACCGCCGGGGATGATGCCGATCGCGACCTCGGGCTGACAGAAGACCGCTTCCTCACGGCTGGCATACCGCAGGTCGAAGGCCAGGGTGATCTCGTCCCCTCCACCCCGCGTGCGCCCGCGGATGGAGGCGATGCTGATGAACGGGGCGTTGCTCAGGCGGGTGACGAGCTCGACCCACGTCGGAAGCCCGTCCGCGTTGTTCAGCGCCAGAAGTTCGGGCACCTGGGCGAGATCGGCATGGTTGTAGAAGTATCCGGGCGTACCGCTGTCGAAGACGACGACCTGAACCGCCTCGTCCTGGCTCAACTCGTCGACGACGTCGAGCAGTTGGACGACGGTGTCCGCGCCGACGACGTTCACCGGCGGATTCGTGAAGGTGACCCTGCGGATCTTCGGCGCCACAGTCTCGATCTTGAACATGCTGTGCTGGGTCATGCTGTGCTCCAGTGCTGAGGGGTATGCGTGCGGGAAGAGGAAGGTGTGATCGAGCCTCGCTCCGGGTCATGCCGGTGGCGTCGAGAACGGGCTGCTCAGTGGCTGCAGGCGCTACCTTCCGTGTGCCGGCTCCGCCGACTTCCTGTGGACCGGTGCGACCGCACGGTGCATGTACGCCGGCGGGAGGTTCGGCCACACCACCCGGCTGCGCTCCACCGTGGAGAACCGCCCGGTCAGCTCGGTGGCGAACCGGCGGGCCGGGGGTGTCCACGCCGCGTGCATGTATGCGAAGGTGCTGAACCTGCCGCTCGGACTCAGTACGGCGGCGGCCGCGTCGAGGATCCGGCGCTGCCGTTCGTGCGGCATGACGGTCCACGGCAGACCGGACACGATGACGTCGACCTGGTGCGGGACGAGCGTCGCCAGGTCCTCGGCGCTGCCCTGGACCACCTCGACGGCGCTCTGGGAGTACCGGTCCGTGAGCCGGCGGGCGAAGACCGGGTTGAGCTCGACCGCGACCAGCCGCGCGTTCGGAGCCAGCTGCCGCAGGATCGTTCCGGTGATCGCGCCGGTGCCGGACCCCAACTCCACCACGACGTCGGCGCGGTGAAGGTCCAGTCCGGCGGTCATGGCCTGGGCGAGTGTGGGGGAACTGGGCGCGATGGCGCCGGTGAGCCGGGGGCTGCGGAGGAACTCGCGCATGATCGACATGTTCAGAAGCTAGGGATCGGTCGTGTCGTCGCAAACCATCCCGAGCGCCCGACGGGGTCATCCGCCAGGACGAACCAGTCCGCTCTCGTAGGCCACGACGACGGCCTGTATCCGGTCGCGGAGGCGCAGCTTGCCGAGGATCCGGGCCACGTGGGTCTTGACCGTGGTCTCGCCGAGGAACAGCTTCCCGGCGATCTCCGTGTTGTTCAGCCCACGGGCGACCAGACCCAACACCTCACGCTCGCGGTCGGTCAGTACGTCGAGGCGTTTGTCGGTGAGGGGAGCGATGGCGTCCGTGACATACCGGTCGATCAGCCGTCGGGTCACCGAGGGGGCGATCACCGCGTCGCCGCGCAGCACGCCGCGGATGGCGACGAGCATCTCGGCGGTCGGCGTGTCCTTGACGAGGAAGCCGCCGGCTCCGGCACGAAGCGCCGCGTAGGCGTACTCGTCGCGGTCGCAGGCGGTGATGACCAGCACCTGTGTCTGCGGCAGTGCGGCGCGTACCTGTGCGGTGGCCGAGATGCCGTCCAGGCGCGGCAGCCGTACGGCCATGAGGACGAGGTCCGGGCGCAGTGTGAGCGCCTGTGCCACGGCCGCCTCGCCGTCCCCGGCTTCGCCGACGACCGTGAGGTCTGACTGGCTGTCCACCACCATGCGCAGGCCGACCCGCATCAGCTCCTGGCCGTCACAGATCAACACACCGGCCTCCGCCATGGCGTCCCTCCTTCGTAGAGCCGGTCGGCGGTGCGGGCACCGGCGTGGACGCCGTGCTCGCAGCTGAGGAACCGGGCGGTGAGGTCCTGGCCCGGACGTCGGTCGGCACGGGTGGCGAGGACATGGCTGGTGAAGAAGTCCATGGATGGCTCCTGAGTGATTGACGAATATGGCGAATGCGGCAGATCGGGAGGGCGTACTCGCGTCTCACCCGAACGGCCCGTCGTTGTTCCGGGCAGAGATCGCGGGCCGGCCGCAGTAGTGCCGTAGGTCAGGGGCGTGGGCGGCCTGAGGAGAGCGGCTTCGCAGTGGCATCCCCGGATGGGCGGCGATCTTCGAACGCGGCCAGCGTGACGACGATCGAGGCCGCGACGACCGCCGCCAGGTAGGCCGGGGCCGCCGGAGTGACCGCGCATCCGACGACCAGAGCGGACAGCGCGACCAGCCGCGCCCGGGGCAGGTCGTCGAACAGGGTCCTGCCGTGCCACGTCTGCGCCCCGATGAAGAGGGCAGGCCCGCCGAACAGCAGCAGGTTCGTGGTGATGCCGGCGTGATGCGCCGGGTGCGCGATGACACGTTCATCGCCCGCGGCGGCGGCGATCATCCCGGCGACGGAGACCATGAGGCTGTAGACGCCGCTGCGCCCCGCCCGGATGGGGTCCTCGGTCCGCTCATAGTGGCGCACGATGTGCTCGGAGCGGCTGAAGAACAGCCAGAACAACGCGACCGTGCCGGCGAGAGCCACGCTGCTGGTCAGCAGGGTCATCGGCTCGTACGGCGCTGTGGTGAGCGCCGTGCCGGTCGTCAGGATCGCCTCACCGAACGCGATGATCATGAACAGGCGGCCGCGCTCCAGCAGGTGGCCGCCCGCGAAGCCGACCTGCCGGGAGTCCAGCCTGCGGCCGGGAAGGGGATGCGCCGTCCAGGTGCCCGCCAACTCGATCAGGATCGCCGCGGCCCACCACACCAGCCGCGCGCCGCCGTCGGCCGCCGCGCCGGTCAGCCAGAAGGGGGCAGCCGCGGCGAACCAGACCAGGACGCGGCGCCAATGCTCCTGATCACGCCGGTCGAGGCCCACCCTGAGCAGCCACACCGTCCGGCCGAGGTGAATCAGCAGGAAGGTGACGACGAAGACCCACCCGGCATCGCCGAAGGCGCGCGGGATCGCGGCGTTCATGAACAGCCCCAGGAGCATGACCGTCAGCAGCATCCGCCGGGTCCGCGGATCCTCGGCCGGGACGAGGGTGACCGCCCAGGTGGTGTACGCCCACGCCGCGTAGACGGCGAGGTAGAGCACGAGCGTCTGGGCGGCGCCGGTCCACGTCGGGTGGGCCAGCAGCTGATGCGACAGCTGGCCGATGGCGAAGACATAGACCAGGTCGAAGAACAGCTCCAGCGGTGTGACCTCCCGGCGCGCCGGAACGCTGGTCGACTGCACGTTGGGTCTCCCCTCGGTCGGGGAGGCGTTCCGACTCCCGTGGTGGCGGCGTTGGTGTGAGCGGTCAGTCGGCGAGGAAGGCGCTCACCTGGGCGGCGAAGTCCCTGGCGTGCTGGAAGAGGAAGCCGTGGCCGGCGTCGCTGTAGGTGACGAGGGTGGCATTGGTGACGTGTTGGACGGCGGTGTAGGAGGCCAGGGCCGGGATCATCGCGTCCCGCATGCCCGTCGCGTACAGGACGGGGTGCTTGATGGTCTCCAGGTCCGCTCGCACCTGCTCGAAGGGGATCGACGCGTCCTTCGCGATCGCGGTGATCTGGCCCAGCCCCGCCGCCTCGGACACACCGGGGCCCCCGGCGGCCAGCCGCGTGGCCACCCTGGAGAGGTACGCGTACCCGGCGGCGCGCCCCGCGTCGGTCTCGGGGAAGAACAGGAACACCAGGTCGTCCGCGGTGACCTCGGGCTTGATCATGGTGGCCCGCACCTTCTCGTCCGGGGCGGGCGCGCCGGGCACCGTGCCGCCCGGATTGGCGGCGGCCACGACCAGCTTGCGCACCAGGTCGGGCCGGGTGCGGGTGATGTGCTGGGCGACGGTGCCGCCCAGGGTCCAGCCGAGCAGGTCCACCTGTGGCAGTCCGAGGGCCTCGATGAACTCGACGGCGCCGTCGGCGAACCCCTCGACGGAGTCACGTGGTTCGCCGGTGGTGTAGCCGTGGCCGATGTCGTCGAACACGATCACGTCGTGGCCGGCGGCCAGGTGGTCCAGAAACTCCGGGTCCCACCAGTCGACGGTCCCGCGGACCCGGTTCAGCAGAACCAGCGGGATGCCGCCCCGCGGGCCGATGCGCCGGTAGGTGAACGTCGCGGAGGGACCTTCGACGGTGAGGTTCTCGGCCGCGTCTGCCAGATACGTACTCATGGCGGGCTTCGCTTTCTTGTCGCTGTGTCTTGTGGGGGCGTCAGGCAGGCAGCCGGTTGAGCTTGCGCAGCTGCTGGTCGAACACGCGGGAGGGGACCATGTGGCGCATGGTGCGGACGCGCCCGGTCATGGCGCCGGCCGTGTAGCGAAGCTTCGGCTTGGCGTCGGTCGCCGCGGCGACGATCGCCTTGGCGACGACGACGGGGTCGTCGCCGTCCTTGACCGCCTGGGCCATGTACTCCTCGAAGACGTGCCGCTGCTTGGCGTAGACCTCCAGGGGCTGGTCGGGCCGCACGCTGGCCGCGTCGAACGCAGTGTTGGTCCAGGCCGGTTCGACGAGCAGAACCCGTACGCCGTACTCACGGACCTCGTGGTCGACGGACTCCGAGTAGCCCTCGACGGCGTGCTTGGAGGCGGCGTAGACCGCCATGTAGGGCTGCGGCATGAACCCGACGATGGACGAGATGTTGATGATCCGTCCGCTGCCCGCCGCGCGCATGTGTGGCAGGACGGCGTTCGTCATACGGATGACGCCGAAGACGTTGATGTCGAAAAGGCCCTGCGCCTGCGCGGCGGAGGACTCCTCGGCGGCGCCCGCCGAGCCGATACCGGCGTTGTTGACCAGGACGTCGATCCGCCCGAACCGGTCGATCACCTCTTGGACCGCGGTCGTCACCGACGCGTCGCTGGTCACGTCGAGGTCGAGGAAGGCCACTCCCTTGAGAGGGGTGACGTGCGCGGTGTTGCGGCTGGTCCCGACCACCTCGTAGCCCGCTTCGGCCAGTGCGAGGGCGGCTGTCTTTCCGATGCCGGAGGACGCGCCTGTCACGAGGGCTACCGGACGTGTTGTCGCCATTGTGGGCTCCTGACTCATGGACTGCTTCGTCTTGCGGGGTGTGGGGATCGCGGGGCCGGACGCGGATGACGGTCGTACCGAGGTCCGTCGCCGCAGCACCCTCGATCGGTTTCACTAATGTATCAGCTTCTAAGTAAGAAGCAACATCAGAGCATCAATTAAGAAAATATCCGTAGCGTTCGCGTATCCACTACGGAGGGTCAGGAGGCCAGTCAATGCGGCTGAGGCATGCCGCGGTGACAGTGCCCGCCATAGGCCCTCCGGATCGACCTGGTCAGCGCCCCGTTGCACGGCGATACCCCGCCGGGCTCGGCTCCGGCGGGGTATCGGGCATGAGCTGCCGGTCTGCGGTCACCGTTCGTGTCGGTGCCTGCGGCCGTCTCGCGGCGAGGTGCTTTCAGCGGTCGAGGAAGGCGTTCACCTCGGTGCCGAACTTGACGGCGTACTGGTAGAGGAAGCCGTGGCCGGCGTCCGGGTAGATGTGCAGTTGGGCGTTGGGGAGGTACTTGGCCAGCAGGTGGGAGTTCTTGGCGGGCATCAGGATGTCGCTCTCGCCGTCGGCGACCAGGACCGGCTGGAAGAGGGCCTTCAGGCGGACCAGCTTGGACTTGTCGGGGATGCCCCACTCGGACCACGCGGTGAGCTGGCGGTCGCGGGTGGCCAGGCTGGAGGGGGCGTCGAGGTCGGTGGTGCGCTGCCCGAGTCGCTGCAGGAACTCCCTCCCCGCGGCCTGGCTGGAGGAGGTGTTCTTGAAGAAGAGGAAGAGGTAGTCCTCGGGGCCGGGGTTGTCCTTCAGGGTCCGCTGCAGGATGTTGGGATCCGATGCGCGCTGATCCACTCCGCCCTGGGGGCCGGTGCCGGCCAGGACGACGCGGCGGACCTGCCAGGGGCGGCGCAGGGCGACCTCCTGGGCGACCTCGCCGCCGAGGGAGAAGCCGAACACGTCGTAGCGGGGCAGCTTGAGGGCGTCGATGAACTCGATGGCGTCCAGGGCCATCTGCTGGACGGTGCTGGGGGTGGTGCCGGTGGAGCCGCCGACGCCGACGTTGTCCACGAGGATGACCTCGCGCTTGGCGGCGATGGTGTCGATGAGCTTGGGGTCCCAGCTGTCGAGGTTGCCGCGGAAGTGCTGAAAGAAGACCAGGGGCACGCTGTCGGCGCTGGGGTGGCCGAAGCGGCGGTACTGGTAGGTGACGCCGTTGGCGGCCTTGACGCGCAGGTTGGGGGCGGTGCTGGCGCTCTCCGCGTTCTGCGTCTGGGTGGCCGAGTGCCGCGTGCCGCTGGAGCTGCCGCTCATGGCATTGGCCATGCTCGGTGCCGTGGCGTCGACAGCCGCGACGACCGACATGCTGGCCAGCGCCATCGCAGTCCGTCGGGAGATACGGGTACGTCGGTTGGTTGAGGACATGCCAATTCCTTGAGTCGGGCCGGAGGTCTCCCCGGCGCGTTGAACCTGCCGTGCGCTCCGCGTACGGATGTTCTGTGGGGCGCACGGAAGTGGAGCTATTCCTGACCCGGCGACTTCGTCGAGCCGGGTCCGGTGACCTCCCGCTCGGATCCGGACCGGAGGTCATGGTCTGCGCGAGGGCGGGGGAGCTGGGAGCGACGACGCCGGTGAGCCGGGGGCGGCGAAGGAACTCCCGCATGATCGACATGTCCTGAAGCTAGGGATCAATAATGTCGTCGGGAGTCATCCCAGGCGCCCGATCGTGTCATCCGCCAGGGCGCACCAGTCCGCTCTCGTAGGTCATGACGGCGGCCTCTATCCGGTCGAGTACGAAGATTGATCGAGGGCATGAAAATTTCTTGGGTCACGGCCGGAGGGCTTGCCCCGGAGTGGTGAACCTGCCGTACGCGGACGTCGTGGGCCGTGTGGGCCGATGCCGTCCCGGCTTCCGGCCCCTTTCGTGACGCACCTGTCGAGTCGGCGTCAGCATGGACGGCGAAAGCGTTACCCGACCGGCAACTTCGTCGATTCGTCAGCTGTCAGGGGTGTGGTGCAACCCCTAATGTGTATCATCGACGTATCAAATAGAGATGCAGGCGCGGCAGTGGAGAATCAATTATCGGGATACCCGTAGCGTTCACGTATCCTCTACAGGGGACGAAAAACGAACGAGACAGGGAGACCGCTATGGGCCGACCGCTGCGGGCAGATGCCGAGCGCAGTGTGCGTGCGATTTTGGAGGCGGCCGAGCGGGTTCTCGCCGAGGACGCCGGTGCCTCCATGGAGCAGATCGCCGAGGCGGCGGGGCTGACCAGGATCACGGTGCACCGCCGGTTCGCGAACCGGCAGGCGCTGCTGGAGGCGCTCGCCGTCTCCGCGAAGCAGCAGCTCCTCGACGCCATCGGGGAAGCCCGGCCCGACTCCGCTCCCGCGCTCGTGGCCCTGTACCGGGTGACCGCGAACACCCTGCGGGTCAAGAGCACCTGGCGCTTCACCCTCAGCCACGCCACGCCCCACACCACCGCCGCAGCCGCCCTCTGGGAAGAGATCGACGCTTACACCCTCGAACTCATGACCCGAGCGCAGAACGAGGGAATCCTCGCCCCGGACGCGGACCTGGACTGGACGCGGCAGGTGTACTACGCGCTCCTGAGTGAAGCCCTCAACAGGCCCGGCACCGACCAGGACCCGGCCGCAAAGGATCCCGACGCGCTGGCCGCACTCGTCATCGACACACTCCTGCACGGCGCAGGACCACACGCCTGAGCCCCACCACGGCCAACCCCACCGTCTGTGTAGCGGGCGCGGTCGTGCAGGGCGAGCGTGGCCGCGGCGTCGTCGTAGTCGCGAAGGCGGGCGGTGGCGAGCTGCTGGAGGGAGGACCAGATCATTGACAGCGAATGTCTGGAGAGCCGAGCGGCTCGGCTCCATCAGAATCGACTCATTTTCTCTCGGCAGGCGTTGCGGCCGGATACGTTCAGGCAGTGCCCGGCTGCCGCGACGAGTGTGAGGGCCGCCGCACTCGCTCCGCCGACGGGCGGGCTGACGTTGGTGGTGAAGGCCATGCCGACGGAGAACCGCGGATCGGCCAGCGCAAGAGAGCCGGCGTGCCCGTCATGTCCGTACGAGGCTGGTCCTAGCAGGGGAAGCCGAGCCGTGGGCCTTTGGACTCCGGACCCGAAGTGGGACGGCTCGCCGAGGACCTCGTCGAGCCCGATCGAGCGGGTGCGGGCGAGCGCGGCGCTGCTCTCGGTGTCCAGCAGGCGCACATCGTCAACCGGTCCGACGGTCGCGGCATACAGCCGTGCCAGGTCGCGGGCACCGGCGACCACGTTGGTCGCGGGCCAGGGCGCTGCGAGAACATCCGGCTGGTTGAAGACCGAGGGGTCATCGAGCAGTCCGAGGCCGACGGCGTCGAAGAGCAGCCCGGGGCGGGCCGACTGTAGCGGGGTGCGCATCGGGGGGCGTGTCCGCAGCGGCAGCACGTCGTGGTTGTCCGGTGGCGGAACCCCGAGAGCGAGGTCGAGACCGAGCGGTTGCCGGATGTGTGCGTGGATGTACTCGGCGACGCTGGTGCCCAGGGCCCGCTGGAAGACGCCGTCGAGCAGGGCTCCGTAGGTGATGGCGTGGTAGCCGTGCTTCGTCCCTGGCTCCCAGTAGGGTTCCTGTCGCTCCAGGGCGGTTTCGAGCTTGCCGGCCAGGTGGTCTTCCACGGTGAGCTCCTGGTCGACCAGGGGCAGCCCCGCCTGATGGCTGAGCACGTGGCGGGTGGTGATGCGGCGGGTCGCTGTCCGCCGCATGGCGGGCCAGACATCGCAGAGCGGGGCGTCGAGGTCGAGCCGTCCGTCGGCGTGCGCGTGCTGGGCGGCGATCGCCGAGACGCCTTTGGAGACGGAGAACAACAGGTACCGGGCATCGTGAGGGCCTCCGTACGACAGGTCTACGACAGGATGCCCGTCCAGGTAGATCGCCAGGGCGGCGGCACCGCCTCCCTGTTCCGCGACGACTCGCGCGAACACATCGGCGAGGGCTTCGAACGGGGCCCGGGCCCAGCCTTCCACCCGCACGGCATCGGCTCCGGTCCGGCCCGTAGCTCTCCCGTGCGGCTGGTGTGCCGGCTCTCGGGTGACTGAGGTGGCCGAGTCGCCCGCGGCGACGGAACCGGTGGGGCCGGGGACCGGCGGTGTGGTCACCGCCGGCGCCGACCGCCGGTCCAGGCTCATCAACGGGTGCCCTTCGCGGCGAACTGGGCGATCTGGTCGACGTTGGACTTGTCGACGAAGGCCGGACCGGTCAGGATCGCCTGTTCGCCGCCGCCCATGTAGTTGCCGTTGTTCTTGTACAGCCACAGCGAGTCGATCGACAGGTAGCCCTGGAGGTAGGGCTGCTGGTCGACCGCGAACTGGATCGTGCCCTTGCTGATGGCGCCGGTGAGGTCCTTGTTCAGGTCGAAGGTGGCGATCTTCGCCTTGCTGCCCGCCTCGGACACGGACTGCACGGCGGTCAATGCGTACGAGGCACCGAGGCTGACGATGTAGTCGATGGAGCTGTCCTGCCGCAGCTTGGTGGTGATCGTCGCCTGCACGGACGGCATGTCGGTGCCGTCGACGTAGAGGTTCTCCGTCTTGCCCTGGAAGGTCTTCTTCACGCCGTCGCAGCGCTGGGTGAGGCCGATGTTGCCCTGCTCGGTGATGACGCAGACGGCCTTCTTGGCGCCGACCTCGTTCAGCTTCTTGCCGAACGCCTCGCCTGCCACGCTCTCGTCCTGCCCGAAGAACTCCATCATGCCGAGCTTCTTCCACTCGCTCACACCGGAGTTGAGGCCGACGACAGGGATACCTGCTGCCGTGGCCTTGCGCACGACGTCCTTCATGGCCTCCGGCTTGGCGAGCGTGATCGCGATGCCGTCGACCTTCTGATCGATGGCGTTCTGGACCAGGTTGGCCTGGTCGCCCGCGCTCGGGTCGTTGGAGTAGACGAGCCGGATGTTGTCCTTCGCGGCGGCCGCCTCGGCGCCCTTGCGGACGATGTCCCAGAAAGTGTCGCCCGGCCCTTGGTGGGTGATCATCGCGACCGTCAGACGGGGAGTGGTCGCCTTGCCCGCGGACATGCCGTCGGCGCTTTGCTCGGCCTGCTTCCCGCCCGAGCTGCTGGAGCAGCCGACGAGGGTCAGTGCCGTGGCCACGGCCACGAGGGAGGCGAATCTGCGCGGATGAGAAGAGCGGTGCATCTGTCCTGGACCTTACTGTGCGACAGGGAAAGGAAGAGAGGGAACCGTACGAGCTCAGAACCTGAGGTCCTGGAGATCGCGTGGCTCGAGCGGCGTCGCGGCGCCGGACAACGACATTTCGTTGGAGCGCTCCAATGGCCTAAACTTTGGAGCGCTCCAACGGGTACGTCAATAGGTCCAGGAGGTTGCGTGTCGGTAACGCTGAAGGAGGTCGCGGCCCGAGCCGGCGTATCGCGGTCCCTGGCCAGCCTGGCGATGCGAAACGACCCCCGCGTCTCCGCACGCCGCCGGGAGGCAGTACTGAAAGCGGCGGCCGAGCTGGGCTACCGCCCCAACGCCCATGCCGCCCAGCTCGCCAGCCGACGCACCATGACGGTGGGGGTCGTCCTGGTGGAGCTGCACAATCCCGTCTACACGGAGATCTTCACCGGCGTCCAGGAACAGGCCGAGCAGGCCGGCTACGGAGTGCTCCTCACAGGCGGAGAACTTCTGACCGCAGACACCGAGCGACGGGCCATCGACGGTTTGCTGGAGCACCGGGTGGACGGCATCGTCCTCGTCGGTCCCCGTCTGGCGTCGAAGGACCTGCGCGAGCTGGCCGACCGCGTGCCCCTGGTTGTCGTCGGCCGTCATGTACAGGGCGTCGACTCGGTCGCGGTGGACACCCGGCACGGCACCCGCCTCGCCGTCGAACATCTCGTCGGCCTCGGCCATGAGGACATCGCCCACATCGACGGCGGCAACGGCCCGGGGGCCGAGAGTCACCGCAGGGCTTACCTCGACACCATGAAGCAGCACGGACTGTCCGCGCGCAACCGCGTCGTCCGCGGGGACTACACCGAGCACGGCGGTAGGCGAGCAGCGGAGACCCTGCTCTCGAGTACCCACCCTCCCACCGCTGTTTTCGCAGCCAACGACCTGTCCGCCCTCGGTGTCCTCGCGGCCCTCAAACATCGAGGCATGAGCGCGCCGGAAGACCTGTCGCTGGTCGGCTTCGACAACACCGTTCTCGCCCAGTACGGCTATATCGACCTGACCACCATCGACACCCCCCGGCAAGACATGGGAGCGACCGCGGTGACCACACTGACCGCCCGGATCGAGGACACCGGCCGCCCAACACGCCCCGCGCAACTCGCTCCACGGCTCATCGTGCGCTCCACCACAATGCCGCACACCGGGGTGTAGCCCGCGGCACGCAGGGCGGCCAGGCTGGTGGGGCGCCTGCCGCCCGAGGCGGTGTACGTGACCAGCTGGACCAGGCTCTACGGACTGCTGTGCCTGGAAGTCCTCCACCAGATGGACTTCGTCCTGACCGACATGGAACCGCTCTTCGAACAGTGCCTCGGCGAACTGGCCGAGACCCTCGGTCTGAGCACGGAGCCCTGGCCACTCTCCTGCCGGGGCAGCTGGCCTCAGCTCTCACAGCTCGCTTGGCGTCACGTCCCGTAGAGGGTCGGCAGATCGACCAGGAGGAGGTCGTCGCGGCGGTCGGCCAGGTCGACCAGGTCGGGGTAGAAGCCGTGCAGCGAGTACAGGGCCAGGATGGTGCCGGCGGTGTCGTACCCCTGATCGGCGAGCAGGGCACGGATACGTTCCAGGCGCTCCAGGTCACCTGTCCCACGGCGGGCAGCGGTCGCCTTGGCCTCGCCCAGCAGCGCGATCCTCGCGCGGGGAGACTGCGGACGCTCGCCGGCCGCCAGGGCGATGACATCGACCTCGTGCTTCGTGCGGGCGGCCTGGTCGGCAACCTCGGTGGTGCCGACCGGGCCGGGCAGTCCACCGGGCAACAGGGTGTGGGCGTAACGACGGGTGAAGTCGCGGGCCAGGTCCTCGAAGTGCGGCCCGAGGATCTTGGAGTTGAAGGTCGGGGCGGCCTGCTGCCACGCCTGCTCGGCGAAGCCCTGCTCGACGGCGGCGGCCTGCGGGAGGGTGATGAGCTGGTTGAAGCGGATGACGGGGTCGGCGAGGGTGATGACGGGGTGCTTGGAGCGGAGGATGTCCTGTTCCCGTCGGATGTAGCCCGTGGATTCCAGGACTCCGAGGGGGTGGGCGACGGCGTTGCGCGGGCGTTCGAGAGCGGCACCGATCTTGCTGGGCGTGGTGGCGCCGTTCGCGATCGCAGTGAGGATGTCGTAGTACAGCGTGTGCTGCGTGATCCTCGGGTCCTCGCGCAGTAGGTACTCGGTCTCGGTACGCGAGTACACCGCCCGCCCCGGGTCGAGCAGAGTCCGGGTGAGCCAGGTGTCGAAGCCGTCGTCCGGATGCGGACGGGCGGCCACCGGCCGGTAGCCGGGGGCTCCGCCCAGGACCGCGTGTACCTTCAGCGCGGTCAGCGGGTCGGCGATCTGCCAGAAGGTCCGGCTGTCACGGTAGTCGAAGGCACCCAGCCGCAGGTCGACCACGGCTCGTCCTCGCAGCGGCTTGGTCCCCGAGAGCAGTTCGTGCATGACACTCATCGCGGAGCCGCACAGGATCAGCCGCGGACCCGGCCCGGCACCGGGCCGGGCACCCCGCTGGCGTTCGTCGTAGAGCTGTTGCAGCAACCCCGGGATTTCAGGCGAGTGCTGGAGCAAGTACGGCAACTCGTCGATCACCAGGAGCGGGTGCGGCGAACGGGCGGTCACATCCAGGGCGTTGGACAGGACGTCACGCCAGTCGGTCAGACGCAGACTCCCCGGCCGCAGGCCGGCGTGGGCGGCGACCGCGTCACTGAACCGCTGGATCGCGGGCAGCCGCCCCTCCTCCCGGACCGCTGTGACATACAGGCCGCCGACCTGCTCGGACAGGGCCTGCAGAAGGTACGACTTCCCGTGCCGCCGCCGCCCTGACACGATGCCGAGCCGCATCGCCGGATCCGGATCAGTGAGGAACTCCGCGAGCAGATCCCACTCCCGGTCCCGGTCGACCACGTCGTCCGGCTTGGCCGGCAGGCTCTTCTTCACTCGCCCTCCCACACCTCGACCACGACGGAATACGTCTAAGTCTACTTCGACATAAGTGGTCGCAGTGGAATTCACCGTTTATCTGTCCTCGCACACCCTCACCGAACGAAGCCAAGCCGACATGGCGTGCTAAGAGCTGCCCCGACGGCCCGCAGGGGCTGACCCGACCGTTGGACACGTGACCAGCGCGTGACCAGTAGCGGTCAGGAACAGCCAGAAACACCTGGATGAGGGCCGATCCAGACGGGAAGCGGGAACCCGCACCCGGACAACAAAATGCCTGGTCAGAGGCACTCCACGCTTCTGTCGGACCAGGGGTGGCGGCCCCGGCCGTTGCCATCGGCCATGGTCACGTCGCTGTCGCGGACGCCGGGCCATGTTCTTTCTCCGGGCATCTCTGGGCGCATCGCCGTTGTTCTTCGGGCATATCGCCGCATCGGATCAGTCCTTCGGGCCCCTGGTGGGGCCGTTGCCGGGGTTCTTCGAGGGCCCCACCGCCTCGCCGGGCTTGCCCGGCATGCCTGGCTTGTTCGGAGTGGTCGGCCTGTCGCCCGTACGGGGGTCCGGAGGGCCCGGCTTCTTGACCGGCCCACCGGAGTGCCCGGCCTCGTGGTCCCGGTCGGAGGGGGCGGCGGAGAAGCCGTCGCGCTGCCCGGGCTTCTCAGGCGTGGTGGCGGGATCCTCCGCAGGCCGGTCCGGTGTGCTCTTCGAGGGCCGCGGTACGTCGCTGTCGTCGCCCGAGGTGCCGACCGATCCGATCGACGCGATGGCCACCCCGCCGAGGGCCGCGCTCGTCACCAGCGCGGCCGGCGTCGCCCGCAGCGAACGCCCGAACCTTCGCCGGTCCCGTGGCCGCCAGTCGTCCCGCCGCCGGGTGCGCGCCCCGTGGGCTCCCGTCTGCCGTGCGGCGCGGAAGGCGGCGAGGGCCCGGTCCTGGGCGCCGGGGTCGAGGGAGTCGACGCGTACGGCGGAGGCGAGGAGGGCTTCAAGGGTGGGGGCGTCGTGTCGTTCACCCATGTCCGAGTTCACCCATGCCCGAGTCCGCCCTTGCCCGAAGATCTGTTGCCGTTCATCCCGACTCCCCCAGCGTGCTCGGACCGTCATCCGTCACACCTTCGGCGCCCAACTGACGAGCCAGGGTCTTCAAGCCCCGGTATGCGGCGGTACGTACCGCTCCGGGGCGTTTGCCCAGCACGCGCGCCGCGGCGGGGCCGTCGAGGCCGACCACGACCCGCAGCAGTACGGCCTCCGCCTGGTCCAGCGGCAGTCGCGAGACCAGCTCCAGGGCGTACTCCGTGGAGATGGACTCCAGTGCCTGGTCGTGCGTGTTGTGTACGGGGAGTTCCAGGACGTCCTGTTCCAGCACCGACGGTCGCGGCCGGACCTTCTGGCGCCGCAGATGGTCGAGCGCCCGGTGCCGGGCGATGGTCGCGGTCCAGCCGCGGAACCCGGCCCCGTCCCCGCGGAACCGGCCCAGATCCCGGGCGATTTCCAGCCAGGCGTCCGAGGCCACGTCCTCCGCGTCGTCGCCGACAAGACCGCGCAGATAGCCGAGCAGTCCGGGCTGAACCAGCCGGTACGCGACCGAGAAGGCGTCCTCGTCCCCCTCCTGCGCCCGCGCGACGGCCATACCCAGTTCCCCGTCGGCCGCCTGCCCGCGGTGGGGTTCCCCTCCCTGGCCCAACACTGTCCTCGTTCGCACCGAGTTCGTACCGAGATCCGCGCCGTGAGTCATGGATCGTCCTGAGGGCGTGCGCTGGGCGTGCCCTCAAGGCGATCAGCGCCGGGACGTCCAGAAATGTCACAGCTGCACGGGCGGGGGCAGCCTCCTCAGATCCCCTCTCAGACCCGCCCGCGGGCCCGCCGCGACACGACCGCGCGCAGTACGCGCCGCCCCTCCGTCGACAGGTCCAGAGCCTGCCGCAGACTCGCGGCGCCGCCGCCCGACAGCAGCTCCAGGATGGCGATCTGGCGGCGCAGTTCGGCGGCGACGAGGGGCGACATGTCCTGCGTACGGCCCTCGCGGCGGGCCGACACCGAGGCCGTGCCGTCGTCCGACGCGTCCAGCAGCCGGTGCACTTGGAGGGCGGCGACCGAGCAGGCGTCGGCCCATGCGCGCAGGTTCTCGGCGGAGCGCTCCAGGGGCGCGGCGTCGAGCATGCGGTGGGCGAGCGCGGCTGCCTCGCCCTCGGCGGAGACGTCGCGCTCGGATACGTCCGGGGCATCGAGCTCCGCCCGGACCTGTTCCACGCGCTCGCCCCAGTCCTCGGCCTCCGCACCCTCGGCGAGGCTCGCCCACAGCGGACGCAGCACCTCGTCGTCACCGCCCAGCAAGGGCATGCAGCGGTCCAGGCATGCCAGACCACTGGCGGCAAGACCGCGCTCGTCGGCCTGAGCGATCAGTTCCACCAGGCTCATCACGCCTCCCTACGGTGGGGCGCCTCTTGTTACGGAGCCCGCGCTTCCCCTTACTGCGTCCTCCGTGGCCGGAACGTCACAGTACGGAGTGGCCGGATCTCGACGCCTCTCAGCTGCGTATCACCCCGAGCCGGTCCAGGAACTGGAAGAAGAGCATCTCGGCCGAGGGGTCCGCGTCCGCGGTGAACACCTCGAGAAGCCGCTCCTCCTCCGCCGTACGGCCCGACTCGGCGGCCCAGGCCACGGCCCGCTCGGCGGCGTCGCGCGGCTCCAGGAAGTAGTCGTCGACCGTCAGCTCATTATCGGCGCCCCCCAGGTATCCGGCCATCGCGTCCCGTGCCAGGCAGCTCGTCCACGGCCCGCTCTCGGGCGCGGCGGCCTCGACGACCACGCAGTCACTGTCCATGACGTAACCGAAGAGCGCGGGCGCGCCCGTCTCCTCGGCGAGGTGGCTCATGTTCCCCACATCACCGGTGCCGTCTCCGATCGGGTACTCCCACACCTGCCAGCCGTCGTCGGCCCTCTCGTGCAGCGTCAGCCCCTTGGCCTCCGACAACGCGTCCAGCTCGGCGAGCGGCGACTCGCTCCTGCCGACGACGTAGTACCCCCAGTAACCCATTTCCGGCTCCCCCGGCATCGCGGATCTTCTCAGGCTCAAATCCATCACAGTCGCACGACCGTTCGCTACCTAAACGGTCAACTCATCCCAACCGCACCGACTCGACATCAGCCCAGCTTCTGAGCCAGTTCGGTGAACTCCCCCCACGACGCTCCCGGCGTCCGCGGATCCCACAGTTTCTGCCCCAGCGCCCGCACCGGCATACGGATCCCCGAGGCCACCTGGTCCTGGGTCTGGGAGTTCGCGAGATCGCACCAGACCGCGAAGGAGCCGCCGAGGATCTGGTCGTCGTACTCCTTGGAGACCGGGGTCGTGCCGCGCAGGACGAGGGGGGTCCACTGCTCGTAGATGCGCTGACCGGTCGGGTAGACGAACTGGTTGGGCTGACCGAGGACGTAGTAGAGGTACTCGTCGTTGTAGTTGATCACCTTGCGGCCGTCCCGCAGGTACTCGGTGGGCTGGCGGGCGCCGATCTCCTTGCCCGTCCAGTACGCGACCTGGATGTCGTCGGCGGCCTGGACGGCACCCCCGGGGAAGAAGCCGTCGTTCCAGGCCCGCATCGTCCGGTCGTGCCCGCGCATCAGCTTGGCGCGGTCGTTGAGCCAGCCGGTCGCCAGGTCCGCGACGCCCGCGTTCGCCCCGTACTTCTTCTTCGCGGCGGCGGTCAGCTGCGGATACGACGCCTCGGGGTTCGAGACCATCAGCGCCCGGTACTCGTCGGCGCCCAGGTGCCAGTAACGCCCGGGGAACAGCTCCGCGTACTCGTTCAGCAGCTCGTCCACGAGGTCCGCCGCCGCGGGCTTGGAGATGTCGACGGCCCCTTGCGCGGCCACGCCGTTCACGTTGCGCAGCTGGAGATCGGGGTGCGCGTCGAGCACCGCGCCGAGGTGGCCCGGCGAGTCGATCTCGGGGACGACGGTGATGTGCCGGCTCTCGGCGAGGTCGAGGATGCGGCGCACCTCGGCCTTGGTGAGGTGCTGCTCCGACACGACCTCGGGGTGCTTGTCGGACTCGATCCGGAAGCCCTGGTCGTCGGAGAAGTGCAGCCCGAGCTGGTTGTACTTCAGGTCCCCCAGCTCACGGATCCGGTCCTCGATCCACCCGGCAGTGAAGTGCTTGCGCGCGATGTCCAGCATGAACCCGCGCTGGGGCTTCGCCGGGCTGTCGCGTACGACCCCCTCGGGCGCCGTACCGTCCGCCCGCACCGCCTGCTTCAGGGTGCGCGTCCCGTAGAACACGCCCGCGTCGGCAGGACCGCTGATCCGTACCCGCCCGTCCTTGACGGCCATCGTGTACGACTCGGCTCCGGCATCCTCGTCGGTGAGGGCCAGCTGTACGTCTCCGGCGCGGGCGTCCGCCGTCCCCGCGTACCTGAGCTTCAGCTCCCCGGCGAGCAGCCGTCCCTCGTCCGCGAGGTCGGTGTCGTTCACGACCACCCGGCTCCCGTCGGCCGGACGCCAGCCGGGTCCGCGGGCGGGGGTGTGCTCGCGTACGGCCGGGATCGTACGAGGCGTCTTCGACATCGGGTACGTACGACTGGGCGAGGGCGAGGCCGTCGGCGGGTCCGTGGGCTGCTGTGCCGCCGGGGCTCCATTGCCCCCGCTCGGCCACAGAGCGACCGTCACAGCCGCGGCTCCCGCCACGACCACTCCGGTCCCGGCCAACAGAGGCCTCCGACTCCAGACCGACCGGGGCCTTTGGCCCGTCTTCGCCCGGCGCCTACGCCCGTTCACCACAGATCACCCAATCACTTGCCCTGCTTGCCCCCGCGAACCTACGAACCTAGGCCCTCAGCTCACCACGCCACCGTCCACCACACGATCCGAAACTCTGCCGTCCGGGTGAAATTCGGGCATCCGACGGACAGCTTCCGTCAGCCTCGATAGCGTGAATGTCACATCTCACACTTGATCCACTCCCGAATCATGCGTGAGGCCCCCACAGGAGCTTCACCGATACCGCCGAGGAACCCACGCTGCCTGCGCACCGTCCTTCTCGCCACTCGGGGCAGGTTGTCGCCCTGCCCGGCCAGACCCGCTCCAGACCGAGCCCCACAGGCCTGGAGCGGTTCAACGCCGCACCCGCGGACGACGCCGAACGGGCCCTGATCGCCTGCTGCGGCAGCCACCGCTGGGCCCGCCGACTCGCCGCCCACCGCCCCTACCCGGACCTGGCCGCCCTGCTCGCCGCGGCCGACGAGGCGGCGTACGACCTGACCCCCGCCGACCTCTCCGAGGCCCTGGCCCGCGAGCCCCTCCCCCACCTCCCCGACGACGCGTACGCCGCGGCGCACACGGCGCTGAGCGCGGCCCATGCGGCGTACGAGAGCCGCTTCGGCCATGTGTTCGTCATCTGCCTGGACGACATGTCCCCCGAGGAGACCCTCGACCAGGTGCTCGCCGCCATCCGGTCACGTTTGGCAAACGATCCCGAGGAGGAACGTTGCCTCACGGCGGAAGAACTCCGCCGTCTGGCAAAGGGCCGCTTGTCACGTATGGCCCGCTCATAAGCGCCCTGAAGGGGCGCGGGGAACTGCGCGATCAACCACAAACAACCCGCACCCGGCAACGAACAAGTCGCCCAGCCCCGTAAGCCGCCCCTCCTCCCCCGGCGGGTAGCCGTCCGCTGGCTTTTTGATCACATCCGGTAGGCCCGCTGTAAGCATCCCGACAGCACGTCGCTACGATGGCCAGGGCCGGTGGACCGTACCCGGCCGGGCCCGACCGACAGCACAAGCCGGCGCGGCCCCAATCCCCGCTCCCGGAGGAACTTCCGTGCCGGCTGGAACGCTGTACCGCGGCCGGGAAGGAATGTGGTCCTGGGTGGCTCATCGAGTCACCGGCGTCCTCATCTTCTTCTTCCTGTTCGTACACGTGCTGGACACCGCTCTCGTCCGTGTCTCCCCCGAGGCCTACGACGAGGTAGTAGCCACCTACAAGACGCCCATCGTCGCGCTGCTGGAGTACGGCCTCGTCGCCGCCATCCTCTTCCACGCGCTCAACGGTCTGCGGGTCATCGCCGTCGACTTCTGGTCCAAGGGCCCGCGCTACCAGAAGCAGATGCTCTGGACGGTCGTCGGCGTCTGGGTCGTGCTGATGGTCGGGGCGCTGTACCCGATTCTCGGCCACGCCGTCCGCGAAGTCCTCGGGAGCTGAGCCTGATGTCCACTACTGAGAAGACCGCCGCCTCCGGCATCGGCCCCATCGAGGGCGATGGCGAACTGGCGTACAGCGTCGACAACCCGGCGCCGTACATCGAGGCCCCACGCCAGCGCACCAAGAAGACCCCGAAGTCGACCCGTGGCAACTTCGAGATGGCCGCATGGCTGTTCATGCGGCTGTCCGGCATCGTCCTGGTCGTCCTGGTCATCGGCCACCTGCTGATCCAGCTCGTCCTCGACGGCGGCGTCTCCAAGATCGGCTTCGCCTTCGTGGCGGGCCGCTGGGCGTCCCCGTTCTGGCAGACCTGGGACCTCGCCATGCTCTGGCTGGCGATGCTGCACGGCGCCAACGGCCTGCGTACGGTCATCAACGACTACGCGGAGCGGCCGAACACCCGGCTGTGGCTCAAGGGCCTGCTCTACACCGCCACGGTGTTCACCATCCTGCTGGGCACGCTGGTGATCTTCACCTTCGACCCGAACATCCGCTAGATCCGGGGCTACGAGACTCATGAAGATCCATAAGTACGACACCGTCATCGTCGGCGCGGGCGGCGCCGGCATGCGCGCGGCCATCGAGTCGACGAAGCGCAGCCGGACCGCGGTGCTCACGAAGCTCTACCCGACCCGCTCCCACACGGGCGCCGCGCAGGGCGGCATGGCCGCCGCGCTGGCCAACGTGGAGGAGGACAACTGGGAGTGGCACACCTTCGACACGGTCAAGGGCGGTGACTACCTGGTCGACCAGGACGCCGCCGAGATCCTGGCGAAGGAGGCCATCGACGCCGTCCTCGACCTGGAGAAGATGGGCCTGCCGTTCAACCGGACCCCGGGCGGCACCATCGACCAGCGCCGCTTCGGCGGCCACTCCCGCAACCACGGCGAGGCCCCGGTCCGCCGGTCCTGCTACGCGGCGGACCGCACCGGCCACATGATCCTCCAGACGCTGTACCAGAACTGCGTGAAGGAGGGCGTGGAGTTCTTCAACGAGTTCTACGTCCTGGACCAGCTGATCACCGAGGTCGACGGCGTCAAGCGGTCGGCGGGCGTGGTCGCGTACGAGCTGGCCACCGGCGAGATCCACGTCTTCCAGGCGAAGGCCGTGATCTACGCCTCCGGCGGCACCGGCAAGTTCTTCAAGGTGACGTCGAACGCGCACACCCTCACCGGTGACGGCCAGGCGGCCTGCTACCGGCGCGGGCTGCCGCTGGAGGACATGGAGTTCTTCCAGTTCCACCCGACCGGCATCTGGCGCATGGGCATCCTGCTGACGGAGGGCGCCCGCGGTGAGGGCGGCATCCTGCGCAACAAGGACGGCGAGCGCTTCATGGAGAAGTACGCGCCGGTCATGAAGGACCTCGCCTCGCGTGACGTCGTCTCCCGGTCCATCTACACCGAGATCCGGGAGGGCCGCGGCTGCGGTCCCGAGGGCGACCACGTCTACCTGGACCTGACCCACCTGCCGCCGGAGCAGCTCGACGCCAAGCTCCCGGACATCACCGAGTTCGCCCGTACGTACCTCGGCATCGAGCCGTACACGGACCCGATCCCGATCCAGCCCACCGCGCACTACGCGATGGGCGGCATTCCGACGAACGTCCAGGGCGAGGTGCTGGCCGACAACACCACGGTCGTGCCCGGTCTGTACGCGGCCGGCGAGGTCGCCTGCGTGTCCGTGCACGGCGCCAACCGGCTCGGCACCAACTCGCTGCTCGACATCAACGTCTTCGGCAAGCGGGCCGGCATCGCCGCCGCCGAGTACTCCGCGAAGAGCGACTACGTCGAGCTTCCCGAGGACCCGGCGGCGTTCGTGCAGGAGCGGGTCGAGATGCTGCGCGACGCCACGGGCAACGAGCGGGTCTCGGACATCCGCCGCGAGCTGCAGGACTGCATGGACGCCAACGTGATGGTGTTCCGCACCGAGCAGACGATCAAGACAGCGGTCGAGAAGATCGCCGAGCTGCGCGAGCGCTACCTGAACGTCTCGGTCCAGGACAAGGGCAAGCGGTTCAACACCGACCTCCTGGAGGCCATCGAGCTGGGCAACCTGCTCGACCTCGCCGAGGTCATGGCCGTCTCCGCGCTCGCCCGCAAGGAGTCGCGCGGCGGTCACTACCGCGAGGACTACCCGAACCGCGACGACGTCAACTTCATGCGCCACACCATGGCGTACCGCGAGGTGGGCGACGACGGCACCGAGACCGTCCGTCTCGACTACAAGCCGGTCGTCCAGACCCGCTACCAGCCGATGGAGCGTAAGTACTGATGGCAACCCCGACCCTCGACAAGGAAGACGCCAAGCCTGAGCCGGGCTTCGCCGACTCCCCGTACATCACGGTCACCTTCCGGATCCGCCGCTTCAACTCGGAGGTCTCCGCGGAGGCGACCTGGGAAGACTTCCAGGTCGAGATCGACCCGAAGGAGCGTGTCCTCGACGCTCTGCACAAGATCAAGTGGGACATGGACGGGACGCTGACGTTCCGCCGCTCCTGCGCACACGGCATCTGCGGCTCGGACGCCATGCGGATCAACGGCAAGAACCGCCTCGCCTGCAAGACGCTGATCAAGGACATCAACCCCGAGAAGCCGATCACGGTGGAGCCCATCAAGGGCCTGACGGTCCTGAAGGACCTCGTGGTCGACATGGATCCGTTCTTCCAGGCGTACCGCGATGTGATGCCCTTCCTGATCACGAAGGACACCAACGAGCCGACGCGTGAGCGTCTGCAGTCGGCGGAGGACAGGGAACGCTTCGACGACACGACGAAGTGCATCCTGTGCGCCGCCTGCACGTCCTCGTGCCCGGTGTTCTGGAACGACGGCCAGTACTTCGGCCCGGCCGCCATCGTCAACGCCCACCGCTTCATCTTCGACTCGCGCGACGAGGCCGGTGAGCAGCGGCTGGAGATCCTCAACGACAAGGACGGCGTGTGGCGTTGCCGTACGACGTTCAACTGCACGGACGCCTGTCCGCGCGGTATCGAGGTCACGAAGGCGATCCAGGAAGTGAAGCGGGCGCTGATCACGCGCCGCTACTGAGTTCCTGCTGAGTTTCTGCCGAGTTCGCCTGCTCGGCCCTCGCGTGTTCGGCTGTGAGTGGTGTCAGCCTCGCAGGACGCGGCCCTGCTTGTCGGTGCGGTCGTTGCTCGTGAAGAACAGGATCGCGTCGATCAGGGCCCAGATGCCGAGGCCACCGCAGGTGAGGAGCTGGGCGACGCCCACGCCGACGGAACCGACGTAGAAGCGGCCGATGCCCAGACCGCCCAGGAAGAGCTGGAGGACGCCCGCGATGACCTTGGACTTGTCGGAGTACGGGCGGCCCTGCGGGTCGTAGCCGAACGGGGCGTCAGGGGCCTTGGGGACAGACATGCGTGTTGCTCCTGGCATACAGAGGATGTGGAACGGAATGTTCCGAGCAGTCGCAGGAGGAAACCCGCGACAAACTGCATGCCTGCGCTCGTCCCCCCTACGGATCATGAAGCCTAGGGGTGCGGAGGGGGGTGGGAGGAGAGTGGTGAGGTGATCGTATTGATTCCGTGATCCGTTGACCGGAAGGTCACTTGACACTTGCTGAAGTCCGGTGCGGTACCGCGCCCCTAAGGAGGCCGCAGGCCCCTTAGGGGCGCGGGGAACTGCGCGACCAGCCACAACGAACCCGCAGTCGCCAACGAACCGAACCCACCACCCCCGTAGGCGCCCCGCCCAACCGCCGGAGGCAACCCGCGGAGCGCTCAGTGCAGGTTGCGGACCACGGTCCACGCAACCGCCACGACAAGCACCAACGTCTGGGCAACGCGGCCGAGTTCAGGCCGCCAACGCCGGCCGCGCAGGCCCTCGACGGCCCACCGGCCCAGCAGGGCCAGCGCGAACGGCGAGGCCAGCAGCAGGAGCCGGTTGTCGTGCCACGCGGCGCTGAAGTGGCCGTGCATCAGGTCGTACACCATGCGGGTGCCGCCGCAGGCCGGGCAGAGCAGCCCGGTGACGAGGCGGAAGGGGCACTGAGGCAGCAGATGCCCCGGCTCGTGCGGATCGGTGCCGTAGAGATAGCAGGCACCGGCGGCACCGGCGACGAACACGGCAAGCGGTGCCGTCGCCGGGTGCCGCAGAACGGATCCGGGCACGGATCCGGACTCAGCCGCCACGCAGGACCCGCCCCTGGGAGTCGGTGTTGTTGCTGCCGGTCAGCAGGATGATGCCGTCGATCAGCGCCCAGATGCCGAAGCCGCCGCAGGTGAGGAGCTGGGCGACACCGACACCCGCGTGGCCGATGTAGAACCGGCCGATGCCCAGCGTGCCCAGCGTCAGCTGGAGCACTCCGGCGACGACCTTCGACTTGTCGGAGTACGGCCGCCCGTAGGGGTCGTAGCCGTACGGGGCGTTCGGGTCACCCGTGTACATGCCGGGCTGCGGCGGCACAGCACCCGGCGGCGGGTAGCCGCCGCCCTGCGGGTATCCGTAGCCGGGCTGCTGCTGGTACGGGCCCTGCTGCGAGTACGGGCCCTGCTGCTGCCCGCCGCCATAGGGGTTCTGCCCCTGACCAGGATTGGGGTTGGCGTTCGGATACCCGTACCCCGGCGGCTGGTTCGGGGGCTGCGGGGGCTGCTCACTCAAGGCGACGACTCCTGTGTTCCGGTGCTCGGTGATCCGGCACGCGAGAAAATAGACACGACCGCTCGTCATGTTGTCAGGCTGGACCGGACGAGGGCCAGCCTGGGTTGCGACTTGCCCGTACAAATGGCTATGTCCTGCCTGTACGGGCGGCTGTGTCGGCCTCTCAACTTCCGTTCGCACGGGTCCAGTTGCTGTGACTGACGGGACTCTTGTTACAGACTGGACCCATGGCATCCCTGAGGAAGACCGCCGCCGCGCTGGCAGCCGCCACCGCGGTGCTGTTCGCGATACCCCCCACGGCCTCGGCAGGCCCTGCCCCGCACGACACGCACGGCACGCACGGCACGCACGGCACGCTCGTACGGGAGAACTTCGACCGCGTTCCCCTCGGCCCGGTCACCGCGGGCCGCGGCTGGACCACCGACACGGAGGGGGGCACGCTGACCGTCGCGCCCAGCGCCACCGGTCACGGCCGCGAGCTCCGTATCCGCACCGAAGGCAACGGCCGTGCCTTCGTCGTCTTCGACGACCTCGCCCCGCCCGGCAACAGCTTCTGGGCCCGCATGCGCCTGCGCGTGGCCGACTTCCCCACCGCCCCCGACTGGGCCCACTGGACCATCGCGGAGGCCTCCGGCTCCGACTCCCCCACGCTGGTCCGTCCCCTCGGCGGCCAGTACGCCCCCACCGATAAGGGCAACTTCTTCGGCGTCGGCTCGGACCTGGGCCCCACCGGCGACTGGACCTCCTGGAAGACCTCTTCCCCCGCGGTCGCCGGAAAGTGGCAGTGCGCCGAGTTCCACCTGGACGCCACCGACAACCGCGTCACCGTCTACCTGAACGGCGTCGCACAACCCGACCTGACGGTCTCCACCGACAACCACGGCGGCACCGCGGACGACTTCGTCTTCCCGACCTTCGACAAGCTGAAGCTGGGCTGGCAGCTCTACCAGTCCGACCCCACCCCGTCCTCGTACGACGTCCGCCTGGACGACATCGCCGTGAGCACGCGACGCGTGGGCGGCTGCGGGTCCTGACCCTGGCGTCGACTTCTCGACGGAGCGGGCTACCTCCCCGCGGCCCGCTCCGTCGGCGTCGACCACTCGATCGGGTGAGCCGAGCGCGCTACGGCACGGCTCATGAGCCGGATGATCCAGGCTCTTGTGGATGAAAGGCCCACCCGGCGCCCGAAGAGGGAGGAACAGAAGTGACCAGCTTCCACTCCTGGGACGAGGTCAAGCGCGAGGTCTTCGACGCCGATGACCTTGAGGACATCGCCGTGGGCGCCCGGCGCATGGTGGCCGAGGTGCGCGCCCACAGGCTCGCCGAGATGCGCAGGCAGCTCGGACTCACCCAGCGCGGAGTGGCCAACCGTATGCACGTGAGGCAGGAACGGGTCTCCGTCATCGAGCGCGGCAGGACCACGTCCGCGGAGGTGGGAACGGTCGCGGCCTATGTCGCGGCGCTGGGCGGGGAGTTGGAGATCGTCGCCAACTTCAACGGTACGCGCGTGGTCGTGGCGTAGGACGCCACTGGCTGGGCGGACTTGCCGAAGTCCGCCCAGCCACCGCGCCCCCAGGGGGCCGCAGGCCCTCAAGGGGCGCGGGGAACGGCGCGACCAGCCACAACGAACCCGCAGCTTAAAACTGCCTAACCCAGCGGAGCGCATAGGCTCTGTTCCCGTGCCAGCAGCGAAAGACAGTACGAGCGAGGACGGTCGCGCGGACTCCCGTGGGCCGGAAGGCTCCGCGCAGTCACAGGGACCGCGCCCATCCCGTACGCCCGCGAAGAGTGAGCAGACGCGGGCCCTCATCCTGGAAACGGCGATGCGGCTGTTCCAGGAGCGGGGTTACGACAAGACGACGATGCGGGCCATCGCCAAGGAGGCCGGGGTTTCCGTCGGCAACGCGTACTACTACTTCGCCGGCAAGGAGCATCTGATCCAGGGCTTCTACGACCGGATCGGCGTCGAACACCGGGTGGCGGTCCGGGCCGTGCTGGAGGGCGAGACGGATCTGGAGGCCCGGTTCGCCGGGATCCTCAAGGCGTGGCTGGACGTCGCCGAGCCGTACCACGAGTTCGCGGTGCAGTTCTTCAAGAACGCCGCCGACCCGGACAGCCCGCTCAGCCCCTTCTCCCCGGAGTCGGAGCACGCGCGCGTGGAGGCCATCAGCGTCTGCCGGGAGGTACTCGCCGGCTCCAAGGCCAAGGTCCCGGCCGAACTGCGGGACATCCTCCCGGAGTTGCTGTGGCTCTCCCAGATGGGGCTCGTCCTGTACTGGGTCTTCGACCGCACCGAAGGCCGCGAACGCAGCTACCGGCTCGCCGAACGCGGCGCCCGCCTCATCACCCTGGGCATCTCCCTGGCCCGCTTCCGCGCGCTGCGCCCCCTGGTCCGCGAGGTGCACGAACTGTTCATGGACTTCCTGCCGGGGATGACGAACGCACTGCCCGACCCGATGAGGAGGCCCAAGGCCTGAGCGCCTTGGGCCTCCTCATCGAGCAAGCGAACAGCGAGCAGGCGAACAGCTCGTCAGTTCACCGCATCCACCTCGTCCTCCGCGAGTTCCACGTCGTACACCAGCGGCCCCTCGCCGACCGTCACAGAACGGGCGCGGGTGGCATGCCCGGGCGCCATGGCCGACAGGAGGTAGGAGCCTGGCTCGGGCACCGAGACGATGTACGAACCGTCGGCCAGAGAGGTCACCCGGTCGAGGCGGAGGCCACCGCCCTGGGAGTACAGGGTCAGTACGGCCCCCTCGACCGGCTCCCCGTCCCCACCGCGTACGAAGCCGTGGACCACGGTGGAGTGCCCCTCATCGTCGGGCACGCGCGCGCGGGGCACGTTTTCGACAGCCCCGACGGACCCGACAGCCCCGGCGGCCTCCTCCCGCGGCTCCACAGCCAGATGCGGCAGCCGCTTCTCCAGCCAGTCCGGCAGCCACCAGTTGGAGTTCCCCAGGAGGTGCATCGCGGCCGGCACCAGTGCCGTACGCAGGATGAACGCGTCGAGCGCGACCGCCGCGGCCAGTCCGATGCCCGCCATCGCGCCCTCCAGGTCACCGCTGAGCACGAAGGCCGAGAAGACGCAGATCATGATCAGGGCAGCGGAGTTGATGACCCGGCTGGTCTCGGCGAGGCCCACCCGGACCGCCCGCGCGTTGTCCTTGGTGTGCACCCACTCCTCGTGCATACGGCTCACCAGGAACACCTGGTAGTCCATCGAAAGACCGAAGAGCAGCGACAGCATGATGACCGGCAGGAAGGCGGTGATCGGCCCCTCCTTGCCGACGCCGAGGAGTTCGGTACCCCAGCCCCACTGGAAGATCGCGACCAGTACACCGAACGACGCGGCTGCCGCGATCAGGTTCATCAGGGCGGCCGTCAGCGGAACCACCAGGGAGCGGAAGGCCACCAGGAGGAGCAGGAAACCGAGCGTGATGATCGCCGCGACGAAGTACGGCAGCCGGTCGCCGGTCACGGACGCGAAGTCCTTGAAGACGGCGGTCACTCCGCCCACATGGGCCTCGGTCCCGGACTCCGGGATCACGTCGTCCCGCAGCCGGTCGATCAGCTGGTCCGTCTGCTCGGACTGCGGTGAAGTGGTCGGCACGACCTGGATCACCGTGATGCCCTGGGAGGGCGGCGCGGCGGCGACCTGCGCGACACCCTCCGTCGAGCGGATGGCCGAGACGAGCGCGTCCGTGTCGCCGCGTTCCGCGACCACCTGGAGCGGGCCGTTGAAGCCGGGCCCGAAGCCCTCGGCGAGCAGGTCGTACGCCTGTCGTGTGGTCGTCGACTCCTGGTGGTTGCCCTGGTCGGTGGCACCGAGCCGGAGCGACAGGACGGGCAGCGCCAGGATCACCATCGCGACCAGTGCCATGACGGCGACCGAGCGCGGGCGCCTCTCGACGAACCCGGACCAGCGTGCCGCAAGCCCGCTCGCCTCCTCGGACTCCGGTCCCGCGGCGGCGAGCCGGCGCCGCTGCCTACGGCTGAGGACGCGCATGCCGAGCAGTCCCAGGAGCGCGGGCAACAGGGTCGTCGCGGCCAGGACGCTCAGGACGACCGTCAGCGAGGTCGCGATGACCACGCCGTCCAGGAAGCGCAGGTTCATCACCAGCATTCCGGCGAGCGCGATGCACACCGTGCCGCCCGCGAACAGCACCGCCCGGCCCGAGGTGTTGAGGGCCGTGACGGCCGCCTCCTCGGGTTTCATCCCGCGCAGGATGCCCTTCCGGTGCCGCGTCACGATGAACAGCGCGTAGTCGATACCGACGCCGAGGCCGATCAACGAGCCGAGCAGCGGGGCGACTTCGGGTACGTCGGTGACATGGCTGAGCAGCGAGGTCGCCATCAGGCCCGTACCGAGCGCCGCGATCGCGACGACGAGCGGCAGCAGCATCGAGAAGAACGAGCCGAAGGCGACGAAGAGGACCACGGCCGCGGCCACGATGCCGACCAACTCGGCGATGCCGGTGGGCGGCTCCTGGACGCGGGTGATCGCCTGGCCGCCCAGCTCCACCTGGAGACCGGCGTGTTCGGCGTTCTGCGCCGTGTCGACGACGTCCTCGACCAGTTCCTTGGGAACGCTGTTCGCCTGCTCGGTGAAGGTCACCTGGGCATAGGCGATCCGCCCGTCCTCACTGATCTGTGCGGCCCCCTGGGCGGCGTACGGGCTGCTGACCTCGCCGACGCCCTCCATGCGCCCGATCTCCTCGAGCGCGGGCTCGATCCGGGAGCGTACGGACTCGTCCCGTACCGTTCCGTCGTCGACCTTCCACACCACCGTGTCGGTGTCGCCCGAGCTCTGCGGGAAGGCCTTCTCCATCAGGTCGTACGCGCGTGTGGAGTCCGTGTTCGGGAGGGAGAAGGTGTTCGCGTAGTCCGTGCCCGCGGCGGAACCCGCGAACCCGACGCCGAACAGTGCCCCCACCCACAGCAACAGGACCACCAGCCGGTGCCGATAGCACCACCGTGCCAATGTCGCCACGCCTCAACGCTCCTTAGTTGTCGGTCGGTTGGTCCCCCAGGTCCTGCGGCTCAGCATCGACTGCACGGCCCGGGCGTGGACACGGCAGGGCCATGACTCTCAAGGAACTCCAAAGAGCGCGGCGGCCCCGATGTCAGTGCCCCGGCCGATACTGGGGACATGACCGCTCACATGGGGCACGAGGGGGAGGCCGGGGACATGGGCGCGCACGAGGGGGCCACCGTCCTGGTCGTCGAGGACGAGCCGAGCATCGCCGACGTCCTGGCCATCGCCCTGCGCTACCACCGCTTCGAGGTGATGACGGCGGGCACCGTCCGGGCGGCGCTCACCCTCGCCGAGCGCACGCGCCCCGACGCCGCGCTCCTCGACGTGATGCTGCCGGACGGCGACGGCCGGGCCCTTGGCCGCGAACTGCGCGAGCGCCGGCCGGACCTGGCGCTGGTGTTCCTGACCGCGCGCGATGCGCCCGCAGAGATCGTCGGGGCGCTCGGCTTCGGCGACGACTACATCACCAAGCCGTTCAACATCGACGAGGTCGTCGCCCGCATCACCGCGGTCCTGCGCCGCACCCGCCCGACCGACGTCCTCCCCCAACGCCCACCCCTGCGCTACGGCGATCTGGAGCTGGACGAGACGACGTACTCCGTGCACCGCGCGGGCCGCTCGGTGGAACTCACCCCGACGGAATACGCGCTGCTGCGCTTCCTGGTGCGCAACGACGGGCGGATCGTGCCCAAGGAGCAACTCCTGCGCCACGTCTGGCAGTACGAGCACTCGGCGGAGTCGACGGTCGTGGAGACGTACATCAGCTATCTGCGGCGCAAGCTCGACTCCCTCGGCGCGCCCGTGATCACGACCCGCCGAGGCGTGGGATACGGGCTCGCGTGACCAGCAGGGGCCGTTGCCGCAAAGGCATCCACTCGCTGCGCGGCCAGCTGACGCTGGCGAACGTGGCGATGCTGGCGCTGGGCATCGTCGTGGCAACCGCGGGGGCCCTCATGGGCATGCGGACCTACCTGCTGGACAGCGTCGACACCCAACTGAAGGCGACCCGCGACTCGATCGGGGACTCCAGACTCACCCTCAAGCAGGTCGACTCGCTGAGCGCCCTGGCCGCCGTACGCGCCCGGGTCTCGCCCATCCCCTCCGACAAGGAGGCGGACGCCGACTCGTGGGTGCAGGACGGCATCTTCGTGGCGGTGGACGATCAGGGGCGTCCCACGGCCATCGGCCCCTTCGTGCCCACCGAGACCCAGCGCGCGCTCGCCGCGGCGGTGGACGACCCGGCCGCCCTCCGCGGCGACGAGGAACCGCACGACCTCAGACTGGACGGCACCCCCTACCGGGTCACCGCCGCGCCCCTGGCCGACGGCACCACGGTGCTGATGGCCAGGTCGACCGGGTCCGTGCACGAGGTGATCCGCAAGGCGGCCGTACTCGACTTCACCGTCGGCGCCCTGCTGCTCGCGCTGCTCGGCGTACTGACGATGCTCAGCGTGCGGCGCCGGATGCGCCCCCTGGAGGACATGGTGGAGACCTCGTCGGCGATAGCCGAGGGGGATCTGACCCGCCGGGTGCCTTCCAGCCGGCATCCCACCGAGGAGGTCGAGCAGTTGCGGATCGCCCTCAACTCGATGCTGCACCAGGTCGAGTCGGCATACCGCACGCGCGAGCGCAGCGCGACCCAGCTGCGCCGTTTCGTCGCGGACGCCTCGCACGAGCTGCGTACGCCGCTGTCTGCGATCCGCGGCTATCTCCAGCTGTACGACAAGGGGATGCTGCGCGAACCGGGCGAGCGCAAGCGGGCCTGGGACCGGATGAACTGCGAGGCCGACCGCATGGGCCGCCTCGTCGACGAGCTGCTCACCCTGGCACGCCTCGACCAGCAGCCCGAACTGCGCTTCAAGAACGTCGACTTGAGCCGTCTCGTGCGCGACGCCGCCGAGGACCTGCGGGCCCAGCAGCCGGACCGCCCGGTGACGGTGGACGCCGACGGTGCCCTGCTCGTACAGGCCGACGAGTCGGGACTGCGCCAGGTCCTCGGCAACCTCGTCGGCAACATACGCACGCACACGCCCGCCGACGTACCGGCCACTCTCGCTCTGGAACGCCGGGACGGGGTCGTACGGCTGTGCGTCGCGGACGAAGGGCCGGGGCTCGCGGAGGAAGACGCAGCGCGGATCTTCGACCGGTTCTTCCGGGCGGGCGGCGGTGCGGGCAGCGGCCTGGGGATGGCGATCGTGCAGGGCGTGGTGACCGCGCACGGGGGCGAGGTCACGGTCCGGACGGCTCCGGGCAAGGGGCTGGCGGTGACGGTGACACTGCCGGGCCGGACGGGGGGCTGACGGCTGGGAGGCCGGATCCCGGAGGCGGTCAGGCCTCTGGGAGTCCGACTCCCGGGGCAGTCAGGCCTGCCTGGAGGCCAGTTCCACGATCGTGACGTCGGACGGCGCGCCCACCCGCGTCGGCGGCCCCCACGCGCCGGCGCCCCTGGAGACGTACAACTGCGTGTCGCCGTAGCGCTCCAGGCCCGCGACGGTCGGGTTGGCGAGGGCCGCGACGAAGTTGCCGGGCCAGAGCTGGCCGCCGTGCGAGTGACCGGAGAGCTGGAGGTCCACGCCGTGGTCCACGGCGTCGTGGATCTGCACCGGCTGATGGGCGAGCAGCACACACGCGCGTGCCCGGTCGCGGTCGCCCAGCGCCTTCTCGAAGTCGGGCCCCTGCCCCTCGTCCTCACCCGACACGTCGTTGACACCGGCGAGGTCGAAGCCGGGCATCTCCGTACGTACGTTCTCCATGGGCGTCATTCCCAGTTCGCGTACGTGCTCGACCCACTGTTCGGCGCCGGAGATGTACTCGTGATTGCCGGTGACGAAGTACGAGCCGTGCCGCGCCCTCAGCTGGGCGAGCGGTGCGGCGGCGGGCCCGAGGTCCTTCACGGAACCGTCGACGAGATCGCCCACGACCGCGATGAGGTCGGGCTGAGTCGAGTTGATGGTGTCGACGACCTTCTGGGCGAACCCACGCCCGAGCACGGGGCTCAGGTGGATATCGCTGACCACGGCGATCCGGAACCCGTGCGCGCTCCGCGGCAGCTTGGCGAGCGGCACGGTCACCCGCTTCACCTTCGGCCCGCGCAGCACGCCGTACGTCCCGTACCCGACCGTCCCCAACGCGGCGGCGGCAGCGGCGCCACCGACGACACGCGACACGAACAGACGCCGGGAGGGACCACTGGCGGCAGGACCGGACGTGGCCGCGGCCTCCGAACCGTCGTCAGGAGTGTCCTCGCCACCATCACCCTGGCCCTCGCCCTCGGAAACGGGCTTCGCTGCGCCGGAACCGGGCTTCCCCGCCCCCGCCCCCACGACGGCATCAGGCGCGGCAACGGCCACCGGCTCGCGCTCGCCCACTGCTTCAGGTGCGTCAGGTGCCTCAGGTACGTCAGGCGCTGAACGTCGCTCGACAACCCGCCGTACGAGGAGCCGTACGACCTCTCCCACGAGCAACGCGAGCGTGAGATAGAGCATGATGGCCAGCCACAGGAACCCCGGCCACCCGAGCACCTGTTGGAGCCAGAACGGCGCCCCGCTCCGCTCGGCGGTCATCGCCGCGACGAAGATCAGCGGCCCGGCGATGAACACGGCGGCACCCGCGCGCCGGGCGAGCCCCGGCCCGGTGGTCGTGTCGCGCACCAGGCGACGCCACATGTACCAATGCAACCCGCCGAAGAGGGCCAGAACCAGCAAGATGATGAGCACAAAGACGATGGTCACGCGGAGGCTCCCGTTATGACGTGCGGTGAATGGCGCGAACTCCGCGCAACCCGATGAACCCGACGACCGTCCCAAGGACAAAGGAGACAACGGCGAGCGTCAGGTGCACCCAGAAGTACCCAGTCGGATCGCCCGCGTCGTCGAAGGCGAGCCCACTCCCGTCCGCCCACAAGTTCTTGACGAAAGTGATCCAGATGACCCAGCTCCACACCCCGAAGGCGAGCAGGAACCAGGAGACGGGACGGCTGAGCTTCATACGTTCAGTATCGCTGTCGTCGAGTGGTGGCCGCGTCCGGGGTGAGGAGACCCACAGCGAAGTGGGCCACAGTGGAGAGGGCGGCAGCGGAGAGGGCGGTACGGCTTCCCGTCCGGGGCCAGGTACGTTCTCGTCCGTGTCCGCCATGAAAAAGACCGCCAAGTCCTCCTTGCTGGTCACTTCCGCCACCTTGCTGACCTTGTCGCTCACCGCGACCGCGATCGCCGGCGGGCCCGCTGTCGCGGATGGAACGCCGACACCGAGTCAGAAAGCGTCCCCGAAGGCCAGCACATCGCCCACCGCCACGCCCCCGGCGGACATGTCGACCGTGGGCGGCGCCCAACTCGGCAAGGCGGGCACCCAGGTGAACCTCGGCACCGGTGCCCCGGTGCTCCCGAAGGACCTGAGCGCGCGCTCCTGGATCGTCGCGGACGCCGAGTCCGGCGATGTCCTGGCCGCGCACAACGCGCACTGGCGGCTGGCCCCGGCGAGCACCCTGAAGATGCTGTTCGCGGACACGCTGCTGCCGAAGTTCGGCAAGGACGAGAAGCACAAGGTGGTGCCCTCCGATCTGGCGGGCATCGGCCCGGGCTCCAGCATGGTCGGCATCAAGGAGGACGAGACGTACACGGTCCACGACCTGTGGCTCGGCGTCTTCCTTCGCTCCGGCAACGACGCCGTACGCGTGCTGTCCGCGATGAACGGCGGCGTCGAACCGACCGTCGAGGACATGAACGCGCACGCCGAGGAGCTCCAGGCCCTCGACACGCACGTGGTCAGCCCGGACGGCTACGACGAGGTGGGGCAGGTGTCATCGGCGTACGACCTGACCCTCATCGCCCGTTCTGGCCTGCAGAAGAAGGACTTCCGGGAGTACGCCTCGACCGTGCGCGCCAAGTTCCCGGGCGAGACGAAGAAGAACAAGAAGGGCAAGACGACCCGTAAGTCCTTCGAGATCCAGAACACCAACCGACTCCTGACCGGCGACTACGGCCTCGACGTCTACAGGGGCATCGCGGGTGTGAAGAACGGCAACACCTCGAACGCGGGCTCCACCTTCACCGGGGTCGCCGAACGCGACGGCAAGGTGCTTCTCGTCACGATCATGAACCCCGAGAAGGAGGAGAGCAACGAGGTCTACAAGGAGACCGCCCGCCTTCTCGACTGGGGTTTCCAGGCGGCGGACAAGGTCGAGCCGGTGGGTGAGCTGGTGCCGCCGAAGGGTGCGGACACGGGTACGCAGCCGGGTACGGAGGCCTCCGGTGAGGCGGGCGGGTCCGGTGACGGCAGTCCTGTCGCCGCCTCGGCGCAGGAGGCGGGTTCTGGCGGCGTCGGTGTCGCGCTGGGGATCACCGGGGGCGTGCTCGTGCTCCTCGCCGGCGGGGTGTTCCTCGTCAACCGCCGCTGGCCGCTGCCCGACCTGGTGCGCCGCCGGCCGCGCCCCTGACGTCCACCCCTACGGTGCCCTCGGAGGAGTCGCCCGAGGCGTCGTCGGAGGAGCCGTCTGCGGGGGCGTCCGGGGAGTCGTTCTTCTGCGCCGCCGTCCAGGCGGCGCAGAAGAGCACCAGTTTCGCGGTGAAGTTGATCCACAGCAGCAGCGCGACGGGCACCCCGAAGGCGCCGTACATGCTCTTCGAGGCTACGCCGCTGATATAGCCGCTGAGCAGCAGCTTCAGCAGCTCGAACCCGACGGCGCCGATCAGCGCCGCGGTGAACAGCCGGCGGCGGGTCGGCTCGACGCCGGGCAGCAGCGTCAGGACGTACAGCAGGAGCAGGAAGTCGGCGAGGACGGCGATGGCGAACGCGGCGAGCTGCAGCAGCGCGCCGCCCCAGCCGCCCTCGTCGATGCCGAGCTGCCGGGAGGTCCAGCCGACCATCGTCGCCGCGACGGCGGACACGACGATCGTGACGAGCACGGCGCCGCCGAGGCCGACGAGGACCCCGGCGTCCTTGGCCTTGCTCAGCACGGGGTTCTCGTCGGGCTCGGGCAGCTCCCACACCGCCCGCAGGCACTCGCGCATGGAGCCGACCCAGCCGATGCCGGTGAACAGCAGGACGGCGCCCGCGATGACGCCGACGGTGCCGGCGTTGTCCACCAGCCCGCCGATGTCCAACTGGTCGGAGATGCCCGGGATCTGCTCGGCGATCTTGTCCTCGAGCTCTCGTTGCCCCTTCTGGTCGAGGGTCGCGGCGGCCACCGCGGCGGCGACGGTGATCAGCGGGAAGAGCGAGACGAAGCTGATGAAGGTCATCGCGGCAGCGAGCCGCGTCCACTTCACACGGTCCAGGCGTTCGTACGAGTGCCAGGCGTGCGTGGTCATCAGACGCGTGACGACCGGCCCGATGCCGGGGAGCTTTTTCAGCCAGTCCATGATCCGAACCTGCCCTCTTCGCCGAGGACCCATGTCCGGGGTACCCCGGATGAGCAGATCAGTGCGTGGGCAACGTGGTGTCGCCCGGCGTGGGTGCGCTCGTCTGCTCGGGCAGTACCGCTCCCCCGAAGACGAAGTCGCGGAGCCTGCGCCACACGCCGTCGGCGCCCTGCTCGTAGAGCGCGAAACCGGTGCACGGCCACTCGGCCTCGTACTCGGACAGCTCCTCGTACGCCCGGTCCATCGCCTCGTCGTCGATGCCGTGCGCCACCGTGACATGCGGGTGGTACGGGAACTGCAGTTCGCGTGCCACGGGCCCGGATGCGTCCCGGACCTGCTTCTGCAGCCACGTGCAGGCCTCGGCACCCTCGACGACCTGCACGTACACGACGGGCGACAGCGGGCGGAAGGTTCCTGTGCCGCTCAGCCGCATCGGGAAGGGGCGCCCGGCCGCCGCGACCTCGACGAGATGCGCCTCGATCGCGGGCAGCGCCGAGTCGTCGACCTCCGTCGGCGGCAGCAGCGTGACATGGGTGGGGATGCCGGAAGCGGCGGCGTCGCCGAAGCCCGTGCGCCGCTCCTGGAGCAGGCTGCCGTGTGGCTCCGGGACCGCGATCGACACACCGATCGTTACGGTCCCCACGTCGTCTCCTGTCGTTGTGCTCGCTGTTGTGCTTGCTTGTTGTGCTTGCCGTTGTGGTGGTGCTTGCGCTGGTGTTCCGGACACTTCTGGCGGACTCTGGCGGACAGGGACAGCCCCTGGTCCTGTGTGTCCCCTGTTTCCGTACGGCTTACGACTGTACGGCCGTCGGGCCCGATCCCGGGTGTCAGTGCCTCGGTCAGTGCTTGGCGGGCAGGAAGCCCACCTTCTCGTACGCCTGGGAGAGCGTCTCCGCGGCGACGGCACGCGCCTTCTCCGCACCCTTGGCCAGGATCGAGTCGAGCGTCTCCGGGTCGTCCAGATACTGCTGCGTACGCTCCCGGAACGGCGTCACGAAGTCGGTCATGACCTCGGCCAGGTCCGTCTTGAGCGCACCGTAGCCCTTGCCGTCGTACCTCTGCTCCAGTTCCTCGATACCGGCGCCGGTGAGAGTGGAGTAGATGCTCAGCAGGTTGCTGATGCCCGGCTTGTTCTCGGCGTCGTAGCGAATGTCCGTGCCGGTGTCGGTGACCGCGCTCTTGACCTTCTTGGCGGTCGCCCTGGGCTCGTCGAGGAGGTTGATGAGGCCCTTCGGAGTCGACGCCGACTTGCTCATCTTGATCGACGGGTCCTGGAGGTCGTAGATCTTCGCCGTCTCCTTGAGAATGTACGGCGCCGGGATCGTGAACGTCTGCCCGAAGCGGCCGTTGAAGCGCTCGGCGAGATCGCGCGTCAGCTCGATGTGCTGCCGCTGGTCCTCGCCGACCGGCACCTCGTTGGCCTGGTACAGCAGGATGTCCGCGACCTGAAGGATCGGGTACGTGAACAGGCCCACGGAGGCCCGGTCGGCGCCCTGCCGCGCGGACTTGTCCTTGAACTGCGTCATACGGGACGCCTCGCCGAACCCGGTGAGGCAGTTCATGATCCAGGCGAGCTGCGCGTGCTCGGGGACATGGCTCTGGACGAAGAGCGTGCAGCGCTCCGGGTCGAGCCCGGCGGCCAGCAGCTGGGCGGCGGCGAGCCGGGTGTTGGAGCGCAGCTCGGCGGGGTCCTGGGGAAGGGTGATCGCATGCAGGTCGACGACCATGTAGAACGCGTCGTGGGTCTCCTGCAGGGCCACCCACTGACGGACGGCGCCGAGGTAATTGCCGAGGTGGAACGAGCCTGCGGTGGGCTGGATTCCAGAAAGCACGCGAGGACGACGCAGCATGGCGGAGCCATTCCCCTGAGGGTGGTGGTGGGAGACGGGCGGGCGGTCAGAAGCCATGGCCTCATTCTCTCAGGTGTCAGGGGTCGCTCCGGAACTGGTCGGAAACAGGTGGGAACCGATCCGTCTCCGGCGGTGTAACAAGAGTGTGAGGACGCGGGAGGGGGGCCGCATCGTCGATGAGGCCGCGGTGATCGCACGCGTACGCGCCGGAGAGCCGGAGGCGTATGCGGAGCTGGTGCGTGCCCACACGGGCATCGCACTCAGAGCGGCCGCGGCACTGGGCGCGGGTGCGGACGCGGAGGACGTGGTGCAGCAGGCCTTCTTCAAGGCGTACTGCGCCTTGGGGCGCTTTCGGGACGGCGCGGCATTCAAGCCGTGGCTGCTCTCGATCGTCGCCAATGAGACGAGGAACACAGTGCGGACGGCGGTGCGTCAGCGCACGGTCGTGGGGCGTGAGGCCGCGCTGGCGGAGGCGGAGCCGGTGATACCGGAGTCGGCGGACCCGGCGGTCGCGGCGCTGGAGGTCGAGCGCAGGGCGGCGCTGCTGGCTGCCCTGGACCGGCTGAGCGAGGAGCACCGGCTGGTCGTCACCTACCGCTATCTGCTGGAGATGGACGAGCCGGAGACGGCCCAGGCCCTGGGCTGGCCACGCGGGACGGTCAAGTCCCGGCTCAATCGTGCGTTGCGCAAGCTGCAGCGGCTGCTGCCGGATTTCCAGCCTCGGGAGGGAGGTGATGAGCATGAGTGAGTCGTACGAGAACGGGGGCGCGGACTCCTCGGGCGGTCGTGCCCCCAGGGAGCCGGGGCGTGCGCGCGGGGGCCCGGCCGGGCTGCCCGAGGAGCTGCGCGCGCTCGGACGGTCGCTGGATCCGCCGGGTGCGAGCGGGACCGAGTCGATGGTCGAGCGGGTGCTGGAGCAGATACTGGCCGAGGGGGTGCCGGTGCCGGTGGCCGAGCCGACGGGACCGACCACGCGGATCCGGTCGGCTCGGTGGTGGGCGCGGCAGCGCTGGCGCTCGCTGACCGCCGCGCTGTGCGGACTGCTGACGGTGCTGGTGCTCACGCCTCCGGTGCGGGCGGCGGTCGTCGACTGGTTCGGCTTCGGCGGGGTCGATGTGCGGTACAAGCCGGGGCCGCACGCTTCTCCTTCTCCAGTGCCGGGCTGCGAGCAGGCACTGACCGTGGCCGGAGCGGCGCGACGGGCGGGGTTCGAGCCGTTGCTGCCAAGGGAGTTGGGGCGCCCGTCGGCCGCGCAGGTGTCAGCCGACCGCCGGGTCCTGTCGCTGTGCTGGCATACCGGGGACGGCGAGGTCATACGGCTCGATCAGTTCCGGGCGACGCTCTCTCCGCTGTTCTGGAAGTCGACGACGGTGCCGTATGAACCGGCCACGGTGAACGGTGACTCGGGCCTGTGGTTCGCCGAGCCCCACCGCCTCGAGCTCGCCTTGCTCGACGAGCAGGGCCAGGAGTACGCCCGGACCGTCCGCACGGCGGGGCCGACGCTGTTGTGGGAGGACCAGGGGGAGCAGCGGACGCTGCGGCTCGAGGGTGTGGAGTCGTGGGAGCGGGCGGTGGCTGTTGCGGAGTCTGCGGAGTAGGGGCCGTGGAGCCGGTCCATGGAGCAGGGGCCGTGAAGTGCTCGGAAGTCGTGCGGGCCGAGTGGGAACCTCGGCGGGTCGAGCGGTGTACCAGAAGTGACAGGGTGCGGACAGGCCGCATCCGGGATCGGCTGGGGGTCCGATGCGTCCGATGCGCAGGGTTCGTGAACTGGCAGCGGCAGCCGGAGCGTTGACGGTGGCGCTCGCTCTGGTACTGACCGGGGCGCCGACCGCGGTGGCGGGCGGGCCGACGAGCGTGCTGCTCGTATCGCCCAACAGCGGGGAGACGGCATCGCTGTACAACAGCGACGAGGAATACATGCGCCTGAGCGACCTGCTTCCCCAGGAGGGCGGCGACCTCAAGAGGTTGCAGGAGAAGCCGCCGGACCTCAACTCCATAGGCCGCCGGATCAACATCACATGGATGAGCCATGACGTCACTCCCTGGCGGGTGGACATGGTGCACCCTGACGTGACCGGCTCCCGGAGCGTCTGGATCCTCACGCAGATCGCATGGGGGCTTGAGGCGTCGGAGCCACCGAAGGAGGTCTGGCACCGGGCGGAGAAGCCCAACGAGCTCCGGTCCTTGCTCACCGACCTCGGCGTCATGAGCAAACACCCAGAGGGGACGAACCCGGATTCGGGGCCGCAGGACTCGTCGGACGACACATCGGCCGCGGCGCGGCCCGACGCCGGGGAGACCCCCGCGACCATGGCCGCCGCAGGGGCAGACGCCGGAACCGACTGGTGGTGGGCCATACCGGGGCTGGCAGCCGGAGCCGTATTGGCGCTGGTGCTCCGGCCGTTCGCGGCGCGGTTGCCGGGGGCACTGCCTCTGGGCCGGGGGCGAGGACGGGATGTCGGACCTCGGCAAGAGCTGCGGGACGTTTGACCGGCACACGGCTCAACCGGCCGCACGCGCCCTCGCCCCAACTGCACCGAGTTGCCTCGGCTGAGGCAACTCGGTGCGGCAGAACCCGTCCGCCTCAGCCCAGGTCGATCTCCGGGTACAGCGGGAAGCCGGCCACGAGATCGGTGGCCCGGCGGGAGATCTCGTCCGCGACCTTCGGGTCGAGCACGTGCTGGGCCTTGGAGGGGGCGCCCTTCGCGGTCGTGCCGGGCTCCGTGGTCGTGAGGACACGGTCGATCAGACCGGCGACCTCGTCCATCTCGGCGGTTCCCAGGCCACGCGTGGTGAGGGCGGGGGTGCCGATGCGGATGCCGGAGGTGTACCAGGCGCCGTTGGGGTCGGCGGGGATGGAATTGCGGTTGGTGACGATGCCCGAGTCGAGCAGTGCGGACTCGGCCTGGCGGCCGGTGAGGCCGTAGGAGGTGGCGACGTCGATCAGGTTGATGTGGTTGTCGGAGCCGCCGGTGACCAGCGTGGCACCGCGCCGCATCAGGCCCTCGGCGAGGGCGCGGGAGTTGTCGACGACGGCCTGGGCGTAGTCGCGGAACTCGGGGCGGCGGGCCTCGGCGAGCGCGACGGCCTTGGCGGCCATGACATGCGGAAGGGGGCCGCCGAGCACCATCGGGCAGCCGCGGTCGACCTGGTCCTTGAGGGAGTCGTCACACAGGACCATGCCGCCACGCGGGCCGCGCAGCGACTTGTGAGTGGTGGTCGTGACGATCTGGGCGTGCGGGACGGGGTCGAAGTCGCCGGTGAGGACCTTGCCAGCGACGAGGCCGGCGAAGTGCGCCATGTCGACCATCAGCGTCGCACCGACCTCGTCGGCGATCTCACGCATGATGCGGAAGTTCACGAGACGGGGGTACGCGGAGTAGCCGGCGACGATGATCAGGGGCTTGAACTCACGGGCGGAGGTGCGCAGGGCCTCGTAGTCGATGAGGCCGGTGGCGGGGTCGGTGCCGTAGGAGCGCTGGTCGAACATCTTGCCGGAGATGTTCGGGCGGAAGCCGTGGGTGAGGTGGCCGCCGGCGTCCAGGGACATGCCGAGCATGCGCTGGTTGCCGAAGGCTTGGCGGAGCTCGGCCCAGTCGGCCTCGGAGAGGTCGTTGACGTTGCGGACACCGGCCTTCACGAGCGCCGGGGCCTCCACGCGGTCGGCGAGGACGGCCCAGAAGGCGACGAGGTTGGCGTCGATGCCGGAGTGCGGCTGAGCGTAGGCGTGCTCGGCGCCGAAGAGTTCGCGGGCGTGTTCGGCGGCGAGGGCCTCGACGGTGTCGACGTTGCGGCAGCCGGCGTAGAAGCGGCGGCCGACGGTGCCCTCGGCGTACTTGTCGCTGAACCAGTTACCCATGGCCAGCAGGGTGGCCGGGGAGGCGTAGTTCTCGGAGGCGATCAGCTTGAGCATCTCGCGCTGGTCGGCGACCTCCTGGCCGATGGCGTCGGCGACCCGGGGCTCGACGGCGCGGATCACTTCGAGGGCGCTGCGGAAGGCGGTGGATTCGGTGGAGAGGGGCGCAGAGTGGTCGGACATGAGGGACCTCCGGACGTGGCGTTCACGGTTCGGCCCAGGCGCACGGCACTTGTTCGTCACGGGCCGCTCCCCGATGGTCGGTCCCATCCCAGCGCGCCAGTCACGGCCCGCCGATCAGCCTACCGGCCCTCCCCGGTCACAGATCCCTGAGTCCACCATGCGAGCGACGGCGAGAAGGGGCCACAGACCACCCGGATCTCGGATCCCTGAGCTCGGAGAGGCGCCGGCGCTCAGAGGATCACATGCGGCAGGAAGCGGGCGTACTCGTCCGTGATCAGGCCGGAGGACTCGCGGATGCCAAGGCCGGCCGACTCGTGCTCGACGACCCAGGCACCGAGGACGACACGGTTGCCGTCGAAGGAAGGGAGAGGGGCCAACTCCTGGTAGCAGCAGGGCTCTTCACGGATCACGGAGGTGTTTTCGGGTTCGTGGGGTTCGTGGACGGTGACGCCGGCGCCCTCGCGGCCGAGGAGGGGCTTGGCGACGTAACCGGTGGTGTTGGCGAGTTGGCGAGGGCCGTCGAGGTAGGCGGGGAGGAGGTTCGGGTGGTGCGGATAGAGCTCCCAGAGGATGGCGAGGAGCGCTTTGTTGGAGAGGAGCATCTTCCAC
The DNA here is from genome assembly GCF_014647675.1 of Streptomyces flaveus. Taxonomy (GTDB): domain Bacteria; phylum Actinomycetota; class Actinomycetes; order Streptomycetales; family Streptomycetaceae; genus Streptomyces; species Streptomyces flaveus. The sequence continues at coordinate 167,432 of NZ_BMPQ01000006.1, forward strand.
GCGGGTTCGATCCACATGGTGGAGCCCGTGCCGCCGCCGTTGTCGAGGGTGTCCAGGACATGCCCACCGAAGCGGTCGGTGGTCAGCCACTCCCAGGGATAGAGCTTGAAGCAGCTGCGGATGAAGCGGAGTTGCTTGTCGACGAAGCGGCCGGAGAGACGGTCCCAGCCGATCTCCTCCATGGCGATCCAGTCGGTCTCCAGGCCGGCCTGTTCCGCGGTCTCCTTCAGATACGCGACGGTCATCAGGTCCTCGCCGAGTTCGTCGGCGGCGGAGTGCGCGAAGTAGAGGGGGCTGCCCGGCGGGAGGAGGGCGGACTGTTTCTTCCAGGCGTCGACGAGGCGTTCGTGGAGGGAGTTCCACTGGTCGGCGCCGGGGAAGCGTTCCTCCATCCAGAACCACTGAGGGCTGGCGGCCTCGACCAGCGAGGTCGGCGTATCAGCGTTGTACTCCAGGAGCTTCGCGGGGCCGGTGCCGTCGTATCGGAGGTCGAACCGGCCGTAGAGGGAGGGGAGTTCGGCACGGCGCTGCCAGGCCTCGGCGATGAGTTCCGTGAGATGGGGGTCGGTGATGCCGAGGTCGGCGAAGCGGTCCCGCTCGACGATGTGCGCGGCGGCGGCCAGGCACATGCGGTGCAGTTCCTCGACGACCTCCTCCAGGGCCTCGACCTCGGGGAGGGAGAAGACGTAGTACGCGCTCTCGTCCCAATACGGGCGCAGGGTGTCGTCGGGGTAGCGGGTGAGTGGATAGATCAGCCCTTGCTCCTCGACGGTCTGCTGCCAGCCGGGGCGGGGCGTGAGGGTGCGGCGTTCCATGGCTGGGTCCCTCCGGCGCCGGTCAGCCGCCGCCGCTGCCGGAGCCCGAGCAGCCGAAGCCGTCGCGGTCGACGGCGTCGCTGCGGCTGAAGGTGCCGTAGTCGGCGTACCGGCCGTCGACGTCGGCGTCGTAGTACCAGGCGGCGTCGGTGCCGGAGCGCTTGCCCGCGCCGCTCGACTTGCGGCTCTTGCCGGACGTACTGGAGCCCGACTTGCAGTTCTTGTCGGAGACGATCTTGTAGCCGTTGGCGTAGTCGTAGCTGTCGCGGTCCACGCAGCGGCGGTCGGGGTCGGATCCGCATGAGGTGAGGGCGGCGGCTATGACGCCCATTCCACCGAGCACGACCGTGCTCGACCGCAAACGCCTGCGCTGATCTGCCATGGTGTCTCCCCCGTCGGGCTCGTCGGGCCCGTCCGACTGTCCGTACCGTCCTGTCCGTTCGTCCGGGATCAGCGTAGTGATCCACTGGGCCGATGACACAATCGGGCCACCCGCTGCCAGTGGACCCAACCACACCAACCCCCCGGGGCTAAGGCAGCACCCTGCACAGTGCGTCCAGCGCACCCGCCCAGGCGTGGTCCGGAGGTGTGCCGTAGCCCACGACAAGGGCGTCGTACGGTTCGGCGGCAGCGTCCGCGTGGCGGTAGCGGGTCAGGCCGTGGAGCAACAGGCCCTGCCAGGCCGCCGCCCGGACCACCGACTGCTCGGTGCCGGGCGGGAGTTGGAGGACGGCGTGGAGGCCGGCCGCGATACCGGTGGCCCGTACCGACGGGGCGTGGGACGCGAGCGCCGCGACGAGCTGGTCGCGGCGGCGGCGATAGCGCAGACGGGACGCGCGGACGTGACGGTCGTACGCGCCCGAGGTGATGAACTCCGCCAGGGTCAGCTGGTCCAGGACCCCGCACGACCAGTCCGTGCCGCCCTTCGCCGACACGACCTCCGACGCCAGCGACGGCGGCAGGACCAGCCAGCCGAGCCGCAGCCCTGGCGCCAGGGACTTGCTCGCGGTGCCCACATACACGACGCGGTCCGGGTCGAGGCCCTGGAGCGCGCCCACCGGCTGACGGTCGTAGCGGAACTCCCCGTCGTAGTCGTCCTCCAGGATCAGCCCGCCGGTCCGCCGCGCCCAGTCCACGACGGCGGCCCGCCGGTCGGGCCGCAGCGGCACGCCCATCGGGAACTGGTGCGAGGGGGTGAGCAGGACCGCCCCCGTCCCCGTTCCCGCCAAGCCGCCGGTACACGTTCCCAGTTCATCGAACGGCAGCGGCACCGTCCGCAGCCCCGCCGCCTCCGCCACTCCCCAGTGCACATCAAGCCCGTACGACTCCACGGCGAGCGAGCGCAGCCCCCGTCGCCGCAGGACAGCGGCGAGCAGCCGCAAGCCGTGTACGAAGCCGGAGCAGATGACGATGCGGTCGGGGTCGGTACGTACGCCGCGGGCGCGGGCGAGGTAGGCGGCAAGGGCGGTGCGGAGTTCGACGCGGCCCCGTGGGTCGCCGTAGCCGAGGGCGTCGTGAGGTGCCGCGGACAGCGCGCGGCGGGCCGACTTGAGCCACTCGGCGCGGGGGAAGGAGGCGAGGTCGGGGTTGCCGGGTTCGAGGTTGTGCGTCGGTCCGCGGGACGAGCGAGGCCGGGGCGCCGTTGCCGAGTCCGGCGCCACCGCGGCCCGTTCCGCGACCCGCGTGCCCGAACCCTGGCGCGCGGTGAGCCAGCCCTCGGCGACGAGATCGGCGATGGGGGTCCCCCCGCGCGAGCGTATTCGAGCGTGGGGGAGTCGGCGACCGTGTTGCGCGCGATACCGAGGTCGGCTGCGAGCGACCGCGACGACGGCAGCCGCGTCCCCGGTGCGAGCCGCCCGCTCCGCACCGCCTCGCGCAAGGCGTCCGTGAGCCCTCGGCGCAGACGGGAGCCGCCCAGTTCGAGATGCAGATCAACACCCAAAGTGGCCCAGGATTCCCCCATGGAAATGGACCATACTCCTGGGCTACTCGAACCGTAGGGTCACAGTCATGACGACGAACGAGACGACCGACAACACGGCCACCAACACCTCGTACGTCCCCGAACACGCCCCCCGGCTCGCGTGGGCCGAGCTCGTGCCCGACGTCTACAAGGCCATGATCGGGCTCGACAGGGCGGCCCGGCAGGGCGTCGACCCCGTGCTCCTGGAGCTGGTGAAGATCCGCGCGTCACAGATCAACCACTGCGCCTTCTGCGTCGACATGCACTCCAAGGACGCGCTCGCGGCCGGCGAGAGTGTCGAGCGGATCATCCAGCTCAGCGCGTGGGAGGAGTCGCAGCACTTCTACACGGCGAAGGAAGTCGCGGCACTCGCGCTGACCGAGGCGGTCACGGTCCTGACGGAAGGCTTCGTGCCGGACGAGGTGTACGACGCGGCAGCCAAGCAGTTCGACGAGGCCGAGCTGGCGCAGCTGATCGCCGCGATCACGGTGATCAACGCGTGGAACCGGTTCGGCGTGACCTGCCGTATGGTCGCCGGGCACTACCAGGCGGGCGAGCACAGGTGACGACTCGCACGCAGTTCCTCGATCCCGAGGTCGGCTGCCGCATCCCGCCGGGGGGCCGCGCATGGTGAGCAAGGTCGAGACGTTCCGCGCGCTGCATCAGGGTCGCGCACCGGGCGATCCCCTGATCCTTCCCGGACCGTGGGACGCGGCCAGCGCACGTGTGTTCGCGGACGCCGGTTTCCCGGCGCTCGCGACACCCAGCGCCGGGGTCGCCGCCTCGCTCGGGTACGAGGACGGGCAGACCCCGGCGGACGAGATGTTCGCGGCGGTCGCGCGGATCGTACGGTCCGTCGACGTGCCCGTGTCGGCGGACGTCGAGGACGGATACGGGCTCGCGCCCAAGGAGTTGGTGGACCGGATTCTTGAGACGGGCGCCGTCGGCTGCAACCTCGAGGACTCGCACGAGGGCGTCCTCAAGCACCCGGCGCGGCACGCCGACTGGCTGGCCCAGGTACGGGCCGTCGCGGGCGACCGGCTGTTCGTCAACGCGCGCGTCGACACGTTCTCGTGCGGGGTCGCCGATCCCGAACGGGCCGTCGAGCGGGCCGCGTTGTACGTGGCGGCGGGCGCCGACTGCGTGTATCCGATCGGCGCCCCGACGGATGCCCTCCCGGTGCTGCGGGCCGGGATCCCGGGCCCGATCAACGCGTCCGCGCGACTGGACGGTCCCCCACCAGCAGAGCTCGGCCGACTCGGCGCCACACGGATCACGTTCGGCCCCGGCCTGCAGCGCCGCGCGACCGAGACGCTGACCGGCATCGCCCGCGCCCTGCACGAGGATTGGTTGGGCCAGGCGCACGCCGCAGCGCAACGCCTGGCCGACGAGGACCTCTCGGCGGAGCCGAACACCTGGTGACCGTCACGGGCACCAGCTGACGGTCACTTGGGCAACCACGCCCGCCAAGTCGACTCGTGGCCGGCCACCCACTTCTTCGCCGCCTCCTCAGGAGTCAGCTTCTGGTCGGCGATCATCAGGGAGACCTCGTTCTGGTCCTCGGTCGTCCACTTGAAGTTCTTCAGGAAGGCCGCCGCCTCGCCGCCGCCCCGCGCGAAATCCGCGTTCAGGTACTTCTGCAGCGGGGTGTGCGGGTAGGCGCAGGCGACCTTCTTCGGGTCGGCGTCGCAGCCCTCCTTGTATGCGGGCAGTTTCACCTCCGTCATCGGGACCTTCTCGAAGAGCCACTGCGGGGTGTACCAGTACGTGAGGAAGGGCTTCTTCTCCTTGGCGAACTGCCTGATCTGCGTGATCTGTGCCGCCTCCGAACCGGCGAACACCACCTGGTAGTCCAGGTCCAGGTTCGCCACCAGAGCCTTGTCGTTCGTCACGTACGAGGGCGAGCCGTCCAGCAGCTGGCCCTTGCTGCCGCTCTCCGCGGTGCGGAGCTGGTCGGCGTACTTGTTGAGGTTCTTCCAGTTCGTGACGTCGGGGTGCTGCTTGGCGAAGTACGTCGGGACGAACCAGCCGATGTGCCCGGTGACCCCGAGGTCGCCGCCGGGCGCGATCGTCTTCTTGTCCTTGACGTACCGCTGCTCCTCGTCCGGGTGGCCCCAGTCCTCCAGGATCGCGTCGATCCGCCCCTGGCTGAGCGCGTCCCACGCCGGGACCTCGTCGACCTGCACGGTGTCGACGCGATAGCCGAGTTCGCGCTCCAACAGGTACTGCGCGACGGCCACGTTGGCCTGCGCGCCGACCCAGGACTGCACGGACAGGGTGACCGTCTTCGCGCCCTGAACGCCCGCGAAGGGCGAGGCCTGCTTGGTCATGTCGGCGGCTCCGCAGCCGGTCAGCACCAGCAGGGCGGACACACCGGCAACGGCCGGGAGCATCCTCGTACGCAGCATCGGCTTCGCCGTCGTCTTCGTACGCATCTCAGGCCCCCTTCCTCGTACGGCGTTCCGTCGGCTGTGTCACCCGGTCGAGCATCAGGCCGAGGCAGACGATCGCCCCGCCCGCGACGAGACCGGTGGCCAGGTCGCCCTGGGCGAGCCCGAACACGACGTCGTAGCCGAGCGCGCCACCGCCGACCAGGCCGCCGATGATGACGACGGCGAGGACCAGGACGACGCCCTGGTTGATGGCGAGGAGCAGCGCCGGGCGGGCGAGCGGCAGCTGCACCTGCCGCAGTTGCTGCCAGCTCGTGGCGCCCAGCGAGCGCGAGGACTCCATCGCGGCCGGGTTCACCTGGCGCAGGCCCTGCGTGGTGATGCGTACGACGGCGGGCAGGGCATAGACGACCGCCGCTGCCACGGCGGGTGCGCGGCCCACTCCGAAGAGGGCCACCACCGGGATCAGGTACACGAACTGCGGCATCGTCTGGAAGACGTCGAGGACGGGGCGCAGCAGCCGTTCGACGCGTTCGCTGCGCGCGGCCGCGACGGCGATCGCGAAGCCCACGACCAGCGTGACCGCCACGGCTGCGAGCACCTGCGAGAGCGTGTCGAGGGACGGGTTCCAGACTCCCAGCACGCCGATCGCGGCCATCGCGAGGACGGCGGTCAGGGCCGTACGCCACGTGCCGATGAGCCAGGCGAGCGTGGCGACGATCAGCAGGACCGACCACCAGGGCAGCCACTGCAGGCCGTCCCGCACCGGGTCCAGGACCCAGGTGGTGAAGTGGCCCGCCCAGTCGGCGGTGCCGCCAATGTAGGGGACGCCGGAGTAGAGGTGGTCGGTCATCCAGTCGACGGCGCGGTTCACGGGCTCGGCGATGTTCACGAGCCAGGCCTCGGGCCAGTCGAGCCGGTCCGTGAAGCGTCCGGCGAGGGCTACGGCGACGGCGACGACAGCCGCGTAACCCCAAGGCTTCCAGCCGGACCGGCCGGACTGGGAGGACCCCGAACCCATTCGCTCCCCCGCCGCTCCCGTCACCCGGTCCAGGACGACCGCGAGCAGCACGATCGGGATGCCGGCGGCGAGTGCGGCGCCGACGTCGACCGAGGCGAGCGCCTGGTAGACGCGGTCGCCGAGGCCGCCCGCGCCGATGACGGACGCGATGACGGCCATCGACAGGGCCATCATGATCGTCTGGTTGAGGCCGAGGAGGAGTTCCTTGCGGGCGAGCGGAAGACGGGCGGTCAGCAGCCGCTGCCGCGCGGTCGTGCCCATGGACTCGACGGCCTCCATCACGCCGGCGTCGGCGCCGCGCAGGCCGAGCGCGGTGAGCCGGGCCATCGGCGGGGCCGCGTACACGACGGTGGCGAGCACCGCCGCCGGGACGCCGATGCCGAAGACCAGCACGACCGGCAGGAGGTACGCGAAGGCCGGGAGCACCTGCATGGTGTCGAGTACGGGGCGCAGCGCGCGGAACGTACGGTCGGAGAGCCCGGCGGCGAGGCCGAGCAGCATGCCGAGTACGACCGACGCGAGCACGGCGACCACCATCAACGCCAGCGTCTGCATGGTGGGCACCCACATCCCGAGCAGCCCGCAGGCCAGGAACGCGACGCCCGTACCGATCGCGAGCCGCACGCCCGCGACCCGCCACGCGACCAGCGCCGCCGCGGCCGTGACGCCCGCCCAGCCTGCGGCGAGCAGGACGAGGTAGACGGTGCGTACGGACAGGACGACGGCGTTGCTGATGTGTCCGAAGAAGTACAGGAACAGCGGGTGGCTGTCGCGGTTGTCGATGATCCAGTCGCTCGCCTTGCCGAGTGGTTCGGAGAGGTCGACGGTCAGGGCGTCGGGCCAGGTGCCACTTGCCCAGCGGGCGTTGGCGATCGGTATGAGGATCGCTGCCGCGAGAGCCAGCAGGAGGAGCTTGCCGACGACACGGTGCTTCAGCAGTGCGGTGACGCCGGTCTGGGGGACGGCTGCGGTGGCGGTGGCCATCAGACCACCTCCTTGGAGCCCGTCCCTGCCGCGGTCTTGGATTCCGTACCGGCCGCGGTCTTGGATTCCGTCCCCGCCGCGGTCTTGGATTCCGTCCCCGCCGCGGTCTTGGTGTACGTACCCGCCACGACCCCCAGCAGCCGCTCGTGGTCGACGACCCCGAGGCAGCGACCGTCGTCCATGACCCGCACGGGGAAACCACTGCGGGCGACGGCCTCGATGGCCTCGGACACGGTGGCCTCCGGGGCGATCGCCGGGCCTCGTTCCGCCTCGTCGGCGTCCGCGGGCCGCATGGCCGTACGGACCGTCATGACCTGCTCGCGCGGCACGTCCCGGACGAACTCGCGTACGTAGTCGTCGGCGGGCGAGCCGACGATCTCCTCGGGCGTGCCGAGCTGGACGACACGGCCGTCGCGCATGAGGGCGATGCGGTCGCCCAGACGCAGGGCCTCGTTCAGGTCGTGGGTGATGAAGACCATCGTGCGGCCCTCCTCGCGGTGGAGCCGGATGACCTCCTCCTGCATGTCACGGCGGATCAGCGGGTCGAGCGCGCTGAACGGCTCGTCGAACAGCAGGACTTCGGGGTCGACGGCCAGCGCCCGCGCGAGCCCGACCCGCTGCTGCTGGCCGCCCGACAACTGCCCGGGCCGCCGCTGCTCCATGCCCTCCAGACCGACCTTGGCGACGACTTCCTGAGCCCTCTTCCGGCGCTCGTCCTTCGCGACGCCCTGGATCTCCAGGCCGTACGCGACGTTGTCGAGCACTGAGCGATGCGGCAGCAGGCCGAAGTGCTGGAAGACCATCGAGGCGCGGTGGCGGCGCAGTTCACGCAGGCGCGTCGCGTCCATGGCGCGGACGTCCTCGCCGTCGATCGCGATCGTTCCGGCGGTCGGCTCGATGAGGCGTGTCAGGCAGCGTACGAGGGTGGACTTGCCCGAGCCGGACAGGCCCATCACGACGAAGACCTCACCCTTGCCGACCTCGAAGCTCACGTCGCGGACGGCGGCGGTGCAGCCGGTGCGGGCGCGGAGCTCGGCGGCGTTCAGGGCGCCGAGCTCCGGGTCGCCGGGTATCCGCTCGGCCTTCGGACCGAAGACCTTCCACAGGCCCTCGACGGAGAAGACGGGTTCAACAGCGGTGGTCTTGCCGGGAGTTGACGTGGTCATCACTCGCCACCCCCGATCAGGTCGACGCACTTCTCTCCGACCATGAGCACTCCGATCATCGGGTTCACGGCGGGCATCGTCGGGAAGACGGAGGCGTCCGCGATACGGATGCCGTCGAGACCTCGGATTCTCAACTCCGGGTCGACGACGGCAAGTTGGTCGTCCGAGTCGCCCATCCGGCAGGTGCCCGCCGGGTGGTACACCGTGTGGGCCACCGACCGCGCGTACACGCCGAGCTCCTCGTCCCCCGTGACGTCAGGACCGGGGGCCACCTCGCGCTTCAGCCAGCTCGCCAGCGGCTCGGACTTGGCGATCTCGCGGGCGATCCTGATCCCGTCGACGAGGGTGCGGCCGTCGTAGTCGTCCTCGTCCGTGAAGTAACGGAAGTCGAGTGCGGGCTTCTCCGCCGGGTCGGCGCTCGTCAGATACAGCCTGCCGCGACTGCGCGGCTTGGGGATGTTCGGAGTCATGGAGACGCCGTGCGCGGGGCGTTCGTACCCCAGCCGCTCCGGATTGTCCGTGAACGGGACCTGGTAGAAGTGGAACATCAGGTCCGGGCCCGGGTGTTCGGGATCCCGGCGCACGAAAAGGCCCGCGTCGGAGTCCATCGCGGAGTTCTCGGGGATCGGCCCGTTCGTCTCCCAGACGATCACCGATTCCGGGTGGTCGAGCAGGTTCTCGCCGACGCCGGGCAGGTCGTGCACGACGGGAATTCCGAGCGCCTCCAGATCGCGGGCGGGCCCGATGCCGGAGTGCAGAAGCAGCCGCGGCGAGTCCACGGCACCCGCACACAACAGGACTTCGTTCTCCGCGCGTACGAGGATCTCCTCGCCGTCCTTGGTCCGTACGTGCACGCCGCGCGCCCGCGTCCCCTCCAGCTCCAGCTTGTACGCCCAGGTCTCCAGCAGGATCGTCAGGTTCGGGCGGTCCAGGAAGGGGTGAAGGTACGCGACCGAGGCGCTCGACCGCTTGTTGTTCTCCGGGTGGTACGCGAGGTCGAAGAAGCCGACGCCCTCGGTGAACGGCTTCTTGTTGAAGCCCTCGACACGCGGCACTTCGAGCGTGGCCTGGGCGGCGTCGACGAAGTCGCGGGCGATGGCGTTCCGGTCCTTCTCGTCGACGGCGACGATGTTGTTGCGCAGCCGGGCGTAGTACGCCTCCATCGGCACCGCGCCCCAGCCCTTGGCACCGGACGCCTCCCACTCGTCCCAGTCGGACGGCAGCGGCTTGAACGCGATGAGCGTGTTGTGGGAGGAGCAGCCGCCGAGCACCCGGGCGCGGCTGTGCCGGATGAACGAGTTGCCGCGCGGCTGGCGGGTCGTCGGGTAGTCGTAGTCCAGCTCCCCGCCGAGCAGCCCCATCCAGCGGCGCAGGGTGAGGACGTCCTCGCGGTCGACGTCGCTGGGGCCGCCCTCGATGACGGCGACGGTGACGTCCGGGTTCTCGGTCAGGCGGGAGGCGATGACGGAGCCGGCGGTACCACCGCCGATGACGACGTAGTCGTACGTGTGCTCGTGTCCGGGCGTGGCTTGTTCGGGCATAGGGGGGTACTCCTCGGAGTCGTACAAGGTGCTGCGCTCGGCGGATCCTGGACGGGCGTGGGCGTCAGCCCGCGAACCAACGCACCGGCTGCGGCGCGAGGTTCTGGTACACGTGCTTGGTCTCGCGGTACTCGGCGAGACCGGCGGGCCCGAGCTCCCGCCCGACGCCGCTCTTGCCGAAGCCGCCCCACTCCGCCTGCGGGAGGTAGGGGTGGAAGTCGTTGATCCAGACGGTGCCGTGCCGCAGCCGTCCGGCGACGCGCCGGGCGCGGCCCGCGTCGGCGGTCCAGACGCCGCCCGCGAGCCCGTACTCGGTGTCGTTGGCGAGCGCGACGGCCTCGTCCTCCGTACGGAACGTCTCGACGGTCAGGACGGGCCCGAAGACCTCCTCGCGTACGACCTTCATCTCTCGGTGACACTGGTCGAGGACCGTCGGCTCGTAGAAGTAGCCGGTGGCGGGCCTTTCCGCCGACGGCTCGGGCCGCTTGCCGCCGGCCCGCAGCACCGCGCCCTCCGCGAGGGCGGAAGCGACGTACGCCTCGGTCTTCTCCCGCTGCTGCTCGGAGACGAGCGGCCCGCACTCGACGCCGTCCTCGGTGCCGCGCCCGAGCCGGATCTTCCCGGCCCGGCGGGCGAGTTCGGCGACGAAGCGTTCGCGTACGGACTCCTCGACGATGAGGCGTCCGCCGGCGGAGCAGACCTGGCCGCTGTGGATGAACGCGGCGTTCAGGGCCTGGTCGACGGCGGTGTCGAAGCCCTCCTCCGTGGCGCAGGCGTCGGCGAAGACGACGTTGGGGTTCTTGCCGCCGAGTTCGAGGGCGACCTTCTTGACGGTGACGGCGGCGGCCTGGGCGACCTTGATCCCGCTGACGAGACCGCCGGTGAAGGAGACGAGGTCGACGCCGGGGTGCTCGGCGAGACGGGCGCCCACGGTGTGCCCGGGGCCGGTGACGATGTTCGCGACCCCGTCGGGCAGCCCGGCCTCCTGGAGCAGTTCCACAACGGCGATCGTGGTGAGCGGAGTGATCTCGCTGGGCTTGACGACGAAGGTGTTCCCAGCGGCGAGTGCGGGCGCGATCTTCCAACTCGCTTGCAGCAGCGGATAGTTCCAGGGCGTGATCATGGAGCACACGCCGATGGGTTCGTGCACGACAACGCTGTGGATGTCGTCGGACCCGGCGTCGACGACCCGCCCCCCGCCCTCCCCCACGACAAGATCGGCGAAATACCGGAAGGCGTCGACGACACAGTCGATGTCGACACGCCCCTCCTCGAGCGTCTTGCCCGCGTCCCGGCTCTCCAGCAGTCCGAGCCGCTCCCGGTCGCGTACGAGGAGATCGGCGACGCGACGCAACAGGGCGCTCCGCTCGGCGACGGGGGTACGGGGCCAGGGCCCTTCGTCGAAGGCGCGGCGGGCGGCGTCGACGGCCGCGTCCACATCCCGTCCGTCGCCCTCCGCGACCACGGCGAACGGCTTGGCGTCCGCCGGGTCGAGCACCTCACGTGTCTCCCCGGAGACGGCTTCACGCCATTCCCCGCCCACGTGAATCGTCTTCTGCGCCTGTCGTTCCGCTGGTCCCGCCATGGCCGGTGCTGCCTTCCGTTCCTGTTCCAGGCCCCTGGGGCACACTCGTGCCACTTTCAAGGAGCTGGGTGCCCCTGCCCCGGCCGGGGCGATGCATGCACGATCCGTGGCCGAAGTGCGCCGGGTCACTTCGGGCAAGGGCTCCGCTTGCGCGGGCCCTTGCCCGGCGCTGGGGGCTGCGCCCCCAGGCCCCCCGCCAGGGGGTGGGGGGTGACAGTCGTGTCGCGGGTGCGGGTGCGTCGTGGCTGGTCGCGCCCACGCGGCGGAGCCGCACATCGACACAGCCCCGCGCCCCTAAAAGCAAAAGCCTGCGGCTACTCGCGGCCCTAAAAAGCAAAAAGCCTGCGACTTCACTGGCCCGGTGCGCCTTCAGATGGCCAGGATCGCTCGTACCCTCTTGCCGCCCCCGATGACCGGAGTGACGTCGAAGCGTTGTGCCAGGCACCGCACCATGGCCAGGCCCCGCCCGCTCTCGTCATCGACCGCGGGCCGCCGCAGGCGGAGTTGGTCCGGGCTGTCGTCGAAGACCTCGACGGTCACCCGCTCGTCGGACACCTCCAGGCGCAGGCGGCAGGGGCTGCGACCGTGCCGGGTGGCATTGGTGACCAGCTCGGACACGATGAGTGTCGCGTCGTCGATCTGCTCGGCATCCACCCGTGCCATGCGGTGGCGAGAGCGAGAGAGAAACGCTGAGGTCAGTCTCCGCGCCCGTCCGACCGATGCGGCCTCATCGGGCAGCAGATACTCCACTCGTACGGAACGCCGATGGGTACGCCGATGCGTACGCATGGCAGATCACTTCCCCTCCTAGGACATCCGGCATGCCTGCGGCCTGGCCGCTCACCGGGGCCGCGCCAGGTCTTGGGCGGCCGATCCCCCACTCCTGATGCCCCGGGACGGCGATCGCCAACCGGCAGGCGGGCGGGCGACCTTGGCGGTGCTCACCCGCCGGATGGCCGCGTACCCGCGCTCACTTGCACGTTCGGCGCAGAAAGGCACCGTAGACGTTCTTGCTTCGGCCGCCGTATGTGACCGACGCCCAGAGGGCCCTCACCCGTATTGCGGATCCGGTTCTTCCCTTGTGGTGTCCGGGGTGGGGGCGATGTGGCTGCGGACACGAAAACGGTCGACCTTGTTCCTCTCCACCGGGGTGAGCCGGACGGCCACCGGTCCAGCGAATGTGTAGCCCTGTTCCGCGGCGTGCTTCCGCACGTGGTTCGACAGGTAGCTGTCCAACTGTCGGCTGCTGCTGGTCAGTTGCTCGTGTGATTCCGGTGGCAGTTCGATGACGAAGGCATTGGGCACCAGGATGCGTCGCCGGTCCAGGATCAGGGCACGGTCGTCGCATTCCTGGTGAAGCGTCCTCACCAGCTCGGATTGGTCGTGTTGTCTGCGGGCGGACCGGATGAGCAATGTCCACAGCGCATTGCTCCATCGCTCCATGGTGTGTTCCAGGGCGGCGAGGGGTTTCATCTTCTGCCGCTGCCCACCGGAATGCCGGGCACACTCCTCCATACGGGTGTTGATCCGGACAGTGCCGAGAGCACCGGCAGCCGCAGCGAGTGCGGGTGGTCTGCCTGCGGCAGCTTCAGCCCCTCGCTCGGCCCGGAGACGTGCGCAGGCTGGATTGATGGCGGCGTGGATTACCGTCATTCGAGTGTCGGGGGATGCCTGGAGTTTCTCTGGGCAAGCGAAAAGGCATCGCACGTCCGACCCATTGGAGGATTGTGATCGTGCATTCACCCGAGGAAGAAGAGGAAGTCCACGGACCCGTGCGCGGGATCAGCCCGCAGACCGCGGAGCGGGCGAGGGACATGACCCGCGGTTTTCTGTCCGCAGTGGCCGCACGGGTCGGAGCCGAGACGGATGCGGTGCTGCTCGTGGTGTCCGAGCTGGTCACCAACGCGGTCCGGCACGCCGGCGGAGTGACCCGGTTCCGCTTGGTGGCCGGTCCGGGAACGGTGACCGTGACAGTGGAGGACGCCAGTGCCACCGTCCCGCAGCCACAGCGGAGCAACGCACGCGAACCGGGCGGGTTCGGCTGGCAGCTGGTGCGGGAGCTGGCCGAGGATGTGGAGGTCAGCACCCGGCCGGGAGGGAAGACGGTGTCCGCGGTCCTGCCGTTGTCCCACTGAGTCCGGGGGAAGTCAGAGTCCGGCGGCCAGTGTCCGGCGGCCGGTGTCCGGCAGCCGCGGCGTACGACCTGCGGACCCCGGCCCTCGCCTCCCGCCTCGGCAGCACTTCGCCCCGCCGGCCAACCGGCGGGGCGAAGTGATCAGGCACCGAATGCGCCAACGGCATCCCGAGGTGTGGGGCCTCCGGCTTTGACGGGGGGGAGTCCCGCGCAGCCGTCAAGCCGGCGCCGGTGCAGCGGTGCGGGCGGCTTCCTGGACATCGAGCAGGGGCAGCGCCAAAGCCTCGGCGAGTTCCACCAGTTCCTCCTCGGTGGGCCGCACGGGACCGTGCGCACCGTCCTCGGCGAAGACGCGGATCCGCGGGGTACGAATGCCCGTACGGGCGGCGAGGGCCTGCGCGTTCAGGTGCCGGCGCCGCATGGTCTGTTGCAACAGCTGTGAAAGGTCGGCCATTTCTTTCGCCTGCCCCGAACCAGCCGACTTAGCCGCCCTCACCTGCACGAGTGACTCTGAGGAACGGCCGGCCGGCCGTTGCCCCCTGCGGACCGCAGGGGGCCCGACCACAGCGTCACGGATGGCGGTGGTGTCCGAAATTCTTATACGGAGAGTCAAGTCACAGGAATGTAACGGCCGCCAGTGGGTATCAACCACTCCACGACGCGCTCTCAGCCCGAGGGCGCCCTTCTTCATTTCGGGAGCGACAATGGCGACCGCGACCACCAGCAATCCCGTCCAGACGACCCCGTACGCGGACCGACATACCACCGGCCCGGGCGCCGCCGCAGCGGGCGTGCCGGGCCTGGAGGACCTGCCGCCCCTGCCCGACCCCAAGCAGGTCGACTCGGTCGACGCCCGAGCCCTGTCCAAGACGCTGTTCGCACGGCTCGACACGCTGGAAGAGGGCACGCCGGAGTACTCCTACGTGCGCAACTCCCTGGTCGAACTCAACCTCGCCCTGGTCCGTTACGCCGCCGGCCGCATGGGAGTGCGGGGCGAGTCGTACGAGGACGTCGTCCAGGTCGGCACCATCGGCCTCATCAAGGCCATCAACCGGTTCGAGCTCAGCCGTGGCGTGGAGTTCCCCACCTTCGCGATGCCGACCATCGTCGGCGAGATCAAGCGGTTCTTCCGCGACACCAGCTGGTCCGTGCGCGTCCCGCGCCGCCTGCAGGAACTCCATCTCGACCTGACCAAGGCCACCGCCCGGCTCGAGCAGACCCACGGCCGCCCGCCGACCGTGCCGGAGCTCGCCGCGGAGCTGAACCTTGACGAGGACCAGATCACCGAAGGGCTGATCGCCGGCAACGGCTACACCGCGTCCTCCCTCGACTTTCCGAACGACGCCGAGAACTCCGAGGACACCCTCGCCGACCACATCGGCTACGCGGACCCGGACCTGGAAAAGGTCGACGACCTGCACGCGCTCAAGCCGCTCCTCGCCGAACTCCCGGACCGCGAACGCCAGATCCTCGCCCTCCGGTACACCGCCGACATGACTCAGAGGGCCATCGGCGAGGAACTCGGCATCTCCCAGATGCACGTCTCCCGCATTCTGGCCCGCACCTTGAATCGGCTGCGGGTGGGTGGGGGCTGAGGGGGGGTCTCTTCCCCAGTCCCGCCCCTTCCCGAAACTGGGGGCTGCGCCCCCAGGCCCCCCCGCCAAGGGGTGGTGGGTGACAGTCGTGTCGCGGCTGCGGGTGCGTCGTGGCTGGTCGCGCAGTTCCCCGCGCCCCTGAAAAGCCTGCGGCTGCCCGCGCCCCAGAAAAGTTCGCGCCCTGAGCAAGTCCGCACCCCGGGCGAGCCCGCCCCGGGGAAGCCCGTACCCCCAACAACCTGCACTCTCCCTCCGGCGGGAGGGGTCGTGGGCCGGTGCGTCGTATGCCCGTCGCGTAGGTTCTGTCTCGGAGGACCAGGGCCTTGTACCAGGCCAGGGTCGTATGCCCGCCCTGCGACGGGCTGACGCACCGGCCCACGACCCCGCACCCCCACCCACCCAGGGGCGCGGGGAACTGCGCGACCAGCTACCCACAAACCCGCACCCGAAACCGTTCAAGCCAGCGCTCAGCGCCGACGCTCCGCCTCCGCCTCCCACAGCCGCTTGAGCTCCTGCGTCCGCTCATCGAGCTCGATCGGCTCGTCCTCCTCCTTCCACAGCCCCTGCTCCTTGAGCTGACGGACATGGACTTCGACAGGAGGCTCGGGGTCGAAGTCGGAGGGGCGGGGCCCCTCAGGACCGTCGGGCCCGATGCGGACCAGACGTTCGACGCGGGTGACGCGAAAGCGGCGCCCCGCGACACTCGCCACGTTGCTGCGCTTCTCGTCGAGCCGGTCGGCGGCGCGGGCGTACTCCTCGCGAGCGGCGTCGTCGAGGCGGAGTTCGAAGGGGCCCATGACGCGCAGGTACGAGGCCAGCACGTCCCGCGCGGCCTGGGGCGAGACGTGCGAGGCACCGGGGTTGTGCGGCTTCCAACTGCCGTCCACGCGCTCGGAGATCATGAACACGGCAGGGAGGAGGACACCGCCGGGATGCGTCACCAGCGCCCGGCGCGCCTCGTCCGCGACCTCCGGCGGCGCACCCGGGACGACGCCGACGAAGCGCACCAGGTCCAGCTTGAGGATGCCGTCGGCCAGACCCGTACCGGTGTATGGGTCGATCACCTGGCCCCGGCGGCGTACCTGATCGCCATCGAGTGGATCGGGATCGGAGGGACGGGGCGGCTCGGGACCGTTGCCGCCCATCCGGATGAAGCGCGAGGCGCGGACGATCCTGAACCGGCCGCCCAGCACGGTCAGTTCGTCGACGACTTCGCGGTCCATGCGTCTGGCCGCCGCCATCCACCTGCCCTGAGCGCTCTCGTCCCCGGCGTCCTCGGCCTCCTTGGCGCTGCGCCGGAAGTGCGAACCCAGCATGTCCCGCGCACCCTGCGGCGTATCGCTGCTGTAGTCGGACAGCTGCCAGCCGCCCTCTTCGCGCTCCCGCGCATGGAAGAACTCGGGAATCCCCACCCCCAACAGCTCGGGGTACCGCTCCCGTGCCTGCCAGGCCTCCTGCTCGGCAAAGGCCGCGATCGGCCCTTCCTGCGGGGTCACCCGGAACGTCAGATAGCCGGGCACCTCGTCTGCGTAACCGCTCATGTACGGACTGTGCCCGGTCGGCCCCTGCCCCCGCCACCCACTTCGGACAACTCGCGGATTTCCCCTTACCTTCCCCCTTACCTTTGACTACAGTCAAAGAAATATGGAGCCAGAACAAAAGCCATCAAATCTGCCAAAGCCACCAAAGCCGGTGTCCACAGAGCAGGTGACCACCCTTCGCCGCTTCAACCGCTACTTCACCCGCCGCATCGGCGTACTCGACGACCACTACCTCGGCCAGGACCGGCCACTCGGTGAGGCCCGGCTGCTGTACGAGATCGGGGACGGGGTCTCGCTGCGCGAGCTGCGCAGCCGACTCGGTCTGGACGCCGGGTACTTGAGCCGGATGGCGAAGGCGCTGGAGGCGCAGGGGCTGGTACGGATCACCGTGCATCCGCAGGACACCCGGCTGCGGGTCGCGGAGTTGACCCCGGCCGGGCGCATCGAGGTGAAGGAGCAGAACCGGCGGGCCAACCGCCTCGCCGAGGGGCTGCTCGGCGGGCTGACGCCGGCCCAGCGCGGGCAGTTGACCGAGTCCCTCTCCGCCGCCCAGCGGCTGCTCAGGCTCGCCGCGATCACAGTCGGGCTCGTCGACGGAGCCGCCCCGGACGCCCGCGCCTGCCTCGAGGCCTACGCCGCCGACCTCGACGCCCGTTTCCCCGAGGGTTTCGACCGGGCGGCCCTCGTCAAGCCGCACGAGGTGTCGGGGAACACCGGC
>NZ_BMPQ01000006.1:184934-207093 GCF_014647675.1 Streptomyces flaveus
TGCGGCGGCTCGAACCCGGCGTCGGCGAGATCCGGCATGTCTGGGTGCACCCGGACGCCCGCCGCCTCGGCCTCGCCCGCCGACTGCTCACCGAGCTGGAGCGGCAGGCCGTAGAGCGCGGCTACGGAGTCGTACGCCTCGACACGCACGCCTCGCTCAGCGAGGCACAGGCGATGTACCGGGCGTGCGGATACACCGAGATCCCCCGCTACGACGACAATGTGTACGCGGCGTACTGGTTCGAGAAATCCCTGAAGAAGTCCCTGAAGGGGGCCCTGGAGAAACCGTCCTGAGCCCCCACCCGGGCATCACTCCGTGACCGGTTCCGGGCACTCCCTGGCCGGTGGGCAGAACCACGCCAACGCCGTGTCCAGGACCTCCCGTTCATCGTCGAAGCCGTCCGACTCCGGGCCGTAGGAGGTGAACGCGTACAGCTTGCCGTCGACGGATTCGAAGCGGTGGTCGACGACGTGCCAGGTGCCGATCTCCTCCTCACCCCTGAGGGAGTTGGCGAGGTACTCGAGGCGGGCGGCAGGGCGGCCGTCGTCCTCGAGGGGTTCCATGGAGAGCTGCTCGAAGCCGTCGGGCTTGGCGGTGTCGGCGGACACGAACTCCTGGAGCGACTCCTCCGGACTGGCCTCCAGCACCTCGTAGATCTGGAGGCGGCGGGAACCGTCGGTGCTGCGGTAGTTGACGACGTCGAAACCGTGGATGGAGTCGGCCGTCTGCCGGTTTGCGATCCAGCCCTCCTTGACGGCCACACGGAAGCCCTCTTCGTCCTGCACGGGCTCGTATCCGGCGGGCAGCGTGGCCGTCGCGCCCGGGGACGCCGGGTCCTCGGTGCCCGTACCGCCGCCCGGGTCGCCGTTCGTTTCCCCGCTCTGTCCGGGCGGCGGGGTCTCGCGGGCCGTGAAATACCCCCTCGGTCCCGGCTCGTCCTTCCAGCCCAGCGCCCAGGTACCGAAGGCCAGTGAGCAGACCGCGAGGACCACGGCGGTGCCGCGCAGCGCCTGGCGCTGGCGTACTTCGTCGCGCTGCTGGTCCACGACGATCCGCTGTTCCTCTTCGGGTCCCGCCCAGTCCTGGCGGTCGGCGTCGAAGATCCTCACCATCGTTGGACCCTCACCATCGTTGGACCCTCACCATCGTTGTCCCTGCGCCATCGTTGTCCCTCCGGCTCAGCCGAGCAGCTGGGTGATCGCCTGGGTGACGGCGGTCACGGACGCGGCGGTCGCCGCGGCGGGACCGTAGGCCGCGAGACGGTCACGGAGCCGGGTGAGCGGTCCTTGCGCGCTGCGCCCGGTGCGAGCGATCTCGCCCTCCACCTCGGCCAGTTCGGCACCGAGGGCCTCACTCTCGGCCGTACGTTCTTCCCGCTGCCCGAGTTCGGTGCGTAGCACCCGTACGGCGGTGAGCAGCTCCCCGTACCCCGGTTCGGCGGGCACAGCCGTGTAGTTGACGGACTCGGCCTTGCCGTGGTCGCCGAAGGCCTGGGAACCCCCGCTGATCGAACCGATGTGGATCTGCGGCCCGCCGCCCGTCCCCCCACTCGCTCCCCCGTCGGTGCTCATACCGTGCTCCTCTCCTCCGTGTGCGTGGCCTGACCGTGCGAGCCGGTGGCGAGGGCGCCGCCGGACATCTCGTTGATGTAGAGCCCGCTGTTGTGGATGTTGGTGATGTTCTGCTCCAGGCGGTCGGTGCGGTAGCCGTGGGTTTGGAGGGCGTCCCGTACGCCCTCGCCGATCCGGTCCTGGAGGGTCCGGATGTAGCGGGCGACGTCCATCTTCTGGAAGAGGGACAGCTCGTCGGTGCTGGCCAGCTCGCGCAGCGAGACCAAAGGCGCGTCGGGCGCGGCCTGTTCGGGTGGGGCTGACGACTGTCGCAGTACGGAGCCCAGGGTGCGCAGGGCCTCGATCCCCGTCGCCAGGCCGACCGAGGGAGCCTCGACGAGAGCGCGGACCGCGTCCCGCAGCGGGCCCTCCGGGGCGCTCCCCACGATGGCGTCGATCTTCCGGAACTCCGGCACGATCGGCCCCAGCACATGCGGCACCACTTCCAGCACCAGCATGCCGCCCTGGGTGTGCACCCGGACCAACAGCGAGACGACGACCTGCTCGTTCCAGGCCCCCACCCTGATCCGCAGGAAGTGCCGCCGGGCCTCCCCGCCCTCCCCCACGGACTCGGCCAGGTGCCGGTCGACCTGCGCGGACTCGTACACGCCCGCCGTACGGCTGTCGTCCGGACCGATGACGAGCGGTTCGTCGCGGCCCGCACCGGACGGAAGGTAGACGAACTCCTCGATCTCCAGCTCCCGCAGCCGGTCCCGACTCCCTTCCCCGGCCGACGTCTTCAGCGCCCGCAGCCGGGGGGTGATCATGTCGATGATCTGGCGCGCGGTGAGCTGCGCGGTATCCGGCCGGGGCGCCGGTACGCCGTTCCCGCTCTCCCCCGCCTCCCGGCGCCGCAGTTCCAGTACGACCGACCAGGGCTTACGGGCCACTCCGGCGCCGACGAAGGGGCGGTTTACGTCGTAAAGGGCGAGCGAGGCGTCCTGCTCCCTGCGAATGCGCTCGGCGAGGGCCTCGTAGCGGCCGGGCAGGCCGGGGCCGGGCGTCTCGGCGAACGTCTGGCGGGCCAGCGCCGTGCGCAGCGTCTGCTTCCGCAGCCACTGGTGACGCCAGACGACGACGCCGATCAGCAGCGGGAAGATCGCGGGGTACGGGTTGTCCTTGATCCCGTCCCAGGCCTGCACCCAGTACCCGAGGCAGAGAAACCAGGCGACCGCGGTCATCAACCAGCCAAGGCGCCGCTGCGCCCCCACCCACGCGGGCGGCAGCTTCAGCCGCTGCACCCCGGCGGTGGCCGTGCCCCGGCCGGAGACGACCCGCGCGAACCACAGCAGCAGGACGACCGAGGCGTACGACATCGTCCAGGTGCCCGGCAGCAGCCCGCCGAACGGACCCGGCGCCCCCAACTCGTCCGAGCCGTCCGACTCGAAGACGAGCCGGACGTAGTCGCCGAAGGACAGCCCGGTCTCACCACCGACACTGTCCTCCATGGTGTCCCTGATCATCACCACATCGCTGACCAGGAACCCGACCCACACCGCGAGCAGCAGCAGGGCGGTGCGCGCCTCGTCGCGACGGGCACGCAGCGCGTGCGCGAGGACGGGCCGGACGTCCGCGCCGAGCGGCGGCGCCACCGGGCGCTCCGCGTGTCCGACGAGTTCGTCGATGACGCGCCTGCGGAACCCCGCGTCCAGATGGGCACCCGCGCACAACAGCCTGGTGGCCTCGGTGTGGCCCCAGCGCCGCCTGGACGGTTCGCTCATGGTCCCGACACTCCCGTTTACCGCAGGCGCATGCCGACTGCGGGCGAATTCCATTGATGGACAAGAGAGTTGACGTTAGCGGAGCGACCACTGAGACGGGAGGGGCGGACGGAAATCCCGCTCGAACAGGTGAATCTTCCCGGACCGGCGCATGGGCAGCGCCGTACGCGGGGAAGGCGCGAGCCCGCACGGCCGGGGTGTGGCCGTGCGGGCTCGCGGGATGTTGCGGATGTCGGAGCGGCGCGGCCGGATGCCGGGGATCGTCCCGGATCAGCCGCTCGGATCAGGCCCTCAGATCAGGCCGAGACCGCGGACCGCCTCGCGCTCCTCCTCCAGCTCCTTCACCGACGCGTCGATGCGGGCGCGGGAGAAGTCGTTGATGTCGAGGCTCTGGACGATCTCGTACTTGCCGTCCTTCGTGGTGACCGGGAAGGAGGAGATGAGGCCCTCGGGGACGCCGTACGAGCCGTCCGACGGGATGCCCATGGAGGCCCAGTCGCCGTCCGCCGTGCCGTTGACCCACGTGTGGATGTGGTCGATGGCGGCGTTGGCGGCGGAGGCCGCTGACGAGGCGCCACGGGCCTCGATGATCGCGGCGCCGCGCTTGGCGACGGTCGGGATGAAGTCCTCGGACAGCCACTTCTCGTCGTTCACGGTCTCGGCGGCGTTCTTGCCGGCGATCGTGGCGTGGAAGATGTCGGGGTACTGGGTGGCGGAGTGGTTGCCCCAGATGGTCAGGCGCTTGATGTCGGCGACCGAGGCGCCCGTCTTCTTCGCGAGCTGGCTCAGCGCGCGGTTGTGGTCCAGGCGCGTCATCGCGGTGAAGCGCTCGGCCGGTACGTCCGGGGCGGCGGCCTGGGCGATCAGCGCGTTGGTGTTGGCCGGGTTGCCGACGACGAGGACCTTGATGTCGTCCGCGGCGTGGTCGTTGATGGCCTTGCCCTGCGGCTTGAAGATGCCGCCGTTGGCCTCGAGCAGGTCGCCGCGCTCCATGCCCTTCGTACGGGGGCGGGCGCCGACCAGGAGGGCTACGTTCGCGCCGTCGAAGGCGACGTTCGGGTCGTCCGAGATGTCGATGCCCTGAAGGAGCGGGAAGGCACAGTCGTCGAGCTCCATCGCCGTGCCCTCGGCGGCCTTCAGCGCCGGGGTGATCTCCAGGAGGCGCAGCTTGACCGGCACGTCCGCGCCGAGCAGCTGGCCGGAGGCGATGCGGAAGAGCAGGGCGTAACCGATCTGGCCGGCCGCGCCGGTGACGGTGACGTTCACGGGAGTGCGGGTCATGGCGTTCTCCGTATGACAGCTGGCGGTGGGGCGTCCTTGCCCCGGGGTGCGGACCTACAGATGATCGATCTCTTGGCGTCAAGAGAGATCCAGCGATCAGGCTATCGCGCATCCAGGATCCCGGACGTCCGGGTCCGTGTGGCCCACCCCACAAGCCCCACGAAGTGGCGGCCGCCGGTCGGGAGAGGAGTGACGACGGCCGCCGGGTGGGGGTACCGGGGCCGGGAGGTGGGTGCCACCCTCCCGGCCGGGGCCGGATTCCCGTGGGGGTTGGGGTTCGCCTGCCCCGGAGTCGGCGGGTCATTCCTGTTGTTCGCGGTTGCCTCCGGGGCGCCTACCGGGAGGGTGGGTTCGGTTCGTTGGCGACTGCGGGTCCGTCGTGGCTGGTCGCGCAGTTCCCCGCGGGGTGCCTCCGGCGGTTGGGCGGCTGCGGGTGCGTCGTGGTTGCTCGCGCAGTTCCCCGCGCCCCTGGGGCGGGTGGGGGGTGCGGGGGCGTGGGCCGGTGCGTCAGCCCGTCGCAGGGCGGGCATACGGCCCTGGCCTGGTACAAGGCCCTGGTCCTCCGAGACAGAACCTAAGCGACGGGCATACGACGCACCGGCCCACGACCCCTCCCGCCGGAGGGCAAGGTGCGGGTCGTTGGGGGTGCGGGCTTTTCCGGGGCGCCCGGGGAGCCGCAGGTTTTTAGGGGCGCGGGGAACTGCGCGACCAGCCACAACGAACCCGCACCCGAAAACGAACCCCCTGCTCAACCGCCGGAGGCACCCCGCTCAACCGGCGGAGCCAGACGTACACCCTTCCTCGCCCGACCCCACCGTCGCGCAAGCCTTCGCGTCGCCCGCGTCCTTCACGGCCACCATCGGCGTGTACGTGTCGGTGTCCACCTTCACCGTGCCGGTCTGCTCCGCCGCGCCCGCCGTGCTGATCTGGACCTCGTCGCCGACCGCGGCCTGCGTGATGCGGGCCCAGGCGGCGCCGCAGGTCTCGCTGTAGCGGATCTCGACGAGGGCCGTGCCGACCGTGACGCTGTCGGCGGTCGTCGCCAACTCGCCGCCGCAGCCCATGTTCTCCGGGTCCTGGCCCGTGCAGTCCTTGCCGCTGCACTGGACACCGGCCGGCAGGTTCTTGCTGACGGACGGGGTCGGGGTCGGCTTCGCCTCGTCCCCGCTTCCGCCGTCTCCGCCGGAATCGGTGAGGTAGAGGGCAGCCGCGATCAGCACGAGCGCGCCGACGACGCCCGCGAGGAACATCGCGACCCGCCGCTTCCGCCGCGGAGCGTCCGGCGAACCACCGGAGCGCGGCGGCCGGGCGTCCTCGGGCGGCCCTCCGGTCGGACCGGACGGCCTGCTCGGCTCGGAGTACCCGGACTGCGAAGACTGCCCGTACTGGCCATGCCTGCCACCCCGTCCCGCCGAACCGGCGAGATCCGACGGAGGTGCCACACCCCAGCTACCCGTACGGGGAGACGAAGCCCCCCCAGGAGTGGCCGTACCGGACCTACCGGACGAAGCACCCGAGGAACCCGACGACTCCGGCTGCGGAATCCGCCCCAGGAACGACGTCGGCGCATCCCCACCCGACGAGGGGCTCCGCGGCGGTGCCGAGGCCCCGGCACCCGCCGGCTTGGGCGGGGCCGCGGCGGCGGACTTGCTCGCCGTCTTGCCGCGGGTGCCGCCCTTGGCCTTGGGAGTCGCGGACCCCAGCTCCCCCAGCGCGGCGCGCGCCTGGGAGATCCGTATGGCCTCCATGGTCATGTCGTGGCGCATTTCCGAGCGGCTCCATGCCCGCTCGGCCAGCTCCCACATCGTGGTCAGGTGGACCGGATTCGTCTGGGTCACCTCGGCCAGCGCCACGATCGCACCCTTGGGCGCGAGCAGCCGGCCGTTGAGATACCGCTCCCAGGACGTCTTGCTGTAACCGGTGCGGTCGGCCACGGCAGCGACGCTCAGCCCACTGCGGTCGACAAGTCGACGCAGCTGGCTGGCGAACTCCCTGACCTGCGGATCGAGTTCATCCGGCAAGGCCCTCCAACGAGGCATTGCTCCCCCTCTTCCCCCCGTGTGCGTGCTTTCCTCGTGCGTGACGCCCTCTGCCGAGTCCCCGTACCGGCTACCCACAGGGATGCGTGGAGCCAGGATCTCAGTTCCCCGGGCGTGGGCGCACAGGAGCATTTTGAGCCGTGGGCATGCACCGTTGCACGCCCGCTGGTATGGGGTCCAGTGTCCCACCGAGATTCCGTGCGACCTGCCGGACCCCCTGGTTCAGTGCACCGGAAGTCCCGGACCGTCCCGATTGCCCACGTTATCTCTGACGTTGGACGTGATCAGATCAAATCCCCGAACTTGTCAATACATCGACACAACCGGAACACATACACGACATCGTCTGTCACTAGTGTCACCCGAAGCATCAGTTGAATCGCATACCTACTGGCGGGTGAAGTACAGATCGTTACGGGACGCGTGGCACGACCGACACGAGGTACCGGAACTGTCACCTCCGTGCCACAGGGAACTGACAGGTATTGAAGGCCCGTTGGCACGTCCATGACTCTTGAGCGCAGGCGGCGCCCGTCCTCGCTCGGGGGAGTGGACGGGCGTCGCCGTCACCCACCGGGCCCGGGACCGATACAGACGGTCACGCTCGGCGCGGGCTCAACGGACCGTGAAGTGCAAGATGTCTTCCAGGAACGGGATCTCCAGCAGTGGAGAGGGCTGGACCATCAGCGCGAGCAGCACGATGGTCACGCCCAGGACGCCGTACGTGACGAGGTCCGTGAAGCGGGAGCGGACGGCGAGCATGCCCACGCCGGGCAGCGCCCAGCGCAGTACGCCGGCCGCGAGCAGTGCCACTCCGATCAGCAGCGTGCCGTAACGGAAGACGTCGAACGCGGTGAGCAGCAGCCCGAGCCCGACGGTTCCCGCGACGGTGAGCATCGGCCACTGCCGCGCGGGCGCGGGCGCGTCGACGGGCGCGGCCCGCCCTCCGCCCTCGGGCCGAGCGGTGTCCCGTGTGACCCGCGGAAACCGCCGGGTGGTCCGCTGCGGCTGCCCGTCCGGGCCTACGGTGCTGACGGCGTCCCGGGTCACGATCTCGCCCTCCCTCGGCACAGCGCCGGGTGCCTCGGCGGGACCCGGCGCACCGGGCTGCGAGGGCTCGGCGTCCGGTTCCGCAGCCTGCGAGGGCTCGGCGTCCGGCTCTTCGCCCTGCGGCCGGTCGGCAGACGTTTTCGCAGCCTCCGCGGACCCGGAACCCGCCTCGCCGCCATCCGCCCGCGTCGCCTCCGGCGACCCGGCCGCGGCCCGGTTCTCGGTCGTGTCCTCAGCCGACACTGCGTTCCGCCGCCTCGACCACGTTGACGAGGAGCTGGGCCCGGGTCATGGGGCCGACTCCGCCGGGGTTCGGGGAGATCCAGGCGGCGACCTCGGCGACTCCCGGGTGGACGTCGCCGACGATCTTGCCCTCGGCGCTGCGGGAGACCCCGACGTCGAGGACCGCGACGCCCGGCTTGACGTCCTCGGGCCGGACCAGGTGGGCGGAACCGGCCGCGGCGATGATGATGTCCGCCCGCTTCAGGTGGGAGGACAGATCGCGCGTACCGGTGTGGCACTGCGTCACCGTCGCGTTCTCGCTGCGCCGGGTGAGCAGGAGCGGCATCGGGCGGCCGATCGTCACGCCCCGGCCGACCACCACGACCTCGGCGCCCTTGATCTCCACGCCGTGCCGGCGCAGGAGGGTGAGGATGCCGTTCGGCGTGCAGGGCAGGGGCGCCGGCTCGTTCAGTACGAGACGGCCGAGGTTCATCGGGTGCAGACCGTCCGCGTCCTTGTCCGGGTCCATCAGCTCCAGGACACGGTTCTCGTCGATGCCTCTGGGCAGCGGCAGTTGGACGATGTAACCCGTGCAGGCCGGGTCCTCGTTGAGCTCGCGGACGACCGCCTCGATCTCCTCCTGCGTGGCGGTCGCGGGCAGCTCCCGCTGGATGGAGGCGATACCGACCTGTGCGCAGTCGCGATGCTTCCCTGCGACGTACTTCTGGCTGCCGGGGTCGTCGCCCACCAGGACGGTTCCGAGGCCGGGCGTGACGCCCTTCTCCTTCAGGGCCGCCACGCGGACGGTCAGGTCGGACTTGATCGCGGCTGCGGTGGCCTTGCCATCGAGAATCTGGGCGGTCATGCACCCATCCTCGCGGATGACCCGGCCCCGGTTCCAATCAGGGCGCCCCAAGGCCCCCCAAGACATCCCCGGAGCCGCCCGGCGCTCTGTCCCCCGTATCCATCCATGATCAGCGATGTTGCACTTGCACAACTCCTGCGGGATCTGGCTGGACAAGTATGCCTGGCCTTTAGAACGATGAGCGGCGCAGTGCCGCGGGCAGCACACGGGGGGACAGACCGCTATCAGCTCAAACCTTTCCTCCGTACAAGCCACGCAGTCCCCGCACTCTTCAACGGAGGAATAACCGCCATGAGCTTTGGCGACCCGAACAACCCGTACGGACAGCAGCCCCCGCAGGGCGGGCAGCAGCCGTACGGCTACCCGCAGCAGCAGCCGCAGGGCCAGCCCGGTTACGGCTACCCGCAGCAGGCCCCGCAGGGTGTCCCGCCCCAGCAGGGTTACGGCTATCCCCAGCAGCCCGGCGGACAGTACCCGCCGCAGCAGCAGATGTACGGCGGTACGCCCCCCTATGCCCACTGGGGTACGCGGGTTCTCGCGACACTGGTGGACTCGCTCGTCCTCCTCGTCGCCTACATCCCCGCGGTGATCGGGGCGGCGATCGGTGACACAGTGGGGGCCATCCTCAGCCTCATCGGCTTCGCCGTCATCATCGGCGTGGTGATCTGGATGCTGATGCAGGAGGGCAAGACCGGCCAGACCATCGGCAAGAAGACGATGGGCATCCGGCTGCTGCGGGAGAGCGACGGCCAGCCGCTCGGCGTCGGCATGGCGTTCGTCCGCCGCCTCGCCCACTTCCTCGACGGCGCCGCCTGCTACATCGGCTACCTGTGGCCGCTGTGGGACGACAAGAAGCAGACCTTCGCCGACAAGGTCTGCAGCACGGTGGTCGTCAAGGTCTGACGGGCACGCTCACGCCGCTCACGCCAAGGGCCGTGTCCCACCCGCAAGGGAGGGACGCGGCCCTGGCGCGTCGCGGTACACGGCTCCGCCTTTGAGGAAGCGGCGTTGCCTCCATCCAAGATCAGTGATGTTGCACTTGCACAACGCATACGGAATCCGGCTGGACAAATAAGCGGCCCGTTAAGGACGATGAACGGCACAGTGCCGCGGGCAGTACCGGGGGGACGAACCGCAACTGTTGAATCTTCCTCCGAAATGTGCCGCGTCGTCCCCGCACTCACGCCACAACGGAGGAAGTACGCCATGAGCTTCGGCGACCCGAACAACCCCTACGGTCCGCCGCAGGGACAGCAGCCCGGCTACCCGCCCCAGCAGCCCCAGGGGCAGCAGCCCGGCTATGGCTACCCGCAGGCCCCCCAGGGACAACAGCCCGGTTACGGCTACCCGCAGGCACCGCCGGTACAGCAGCAGTACGGCGCCCCCGTCCCGATGGCGACGATGCCGGGCACCGTCAGCGCGGCCCGCGCGATGATGTGGGTGATCGTCGGCCTCCAGGTGATCGGCGCGGCCATCTACGCCATCGCCGCCGTGGCCGTCGACCAGGCCCAGGAGGACAACTCCTTCGGGGCGATCGCCGACTACCCGACCGGCGTGCTGTGGGGCATCGTGGCACTCGCACTGGTCTGGCTCGTGTGGGCAGCCTTCCTGGGGACGAAGTTCACCTCCGGTGGCAACGGCGTCCGCGTCACGATCCTGGTCTTCGGCATCCTCACCGCGGTCCTCGGCCTCGTCTTCACCATCGCGGGCATCGTCCACATCGTGCTCGGCATCCTGATCGCCGTCTACGCCGGCAATGCCAACGGCAAGGCCTGGTTCAACCGCCCGCGGTACTGAATACGCGGTCGCGACCGGACAGTTCGCGCCGCTCCATGCCAAGGGCCGTGTCCCACCCCGTAAGGGTGGGACACGGCCCTTGGCTCGTTACGCGTCGGCGATCAACTCGTCGGTACGTCACTGCCCTTGAGTGCGGTGATGAAGGGAGCCCAGGCGTTCGCGGGGAACAGGAGGGCGGGGCCCCGGGTGTTCTTGGAGTCGCGGACGGGGACGAGGCCGGGGAGGTTGTCGGCGACTTCGACGCAGTCGGCACCATCGGGGTTGCTGAAGCTGCTCTTGCGCCAGACGGCGGGGCTCAGGTCAATCCCCTTGCTGCGCTTCATCTCGGTAGGTCCTTGCTGCTTCTTCGATCATGGCAAGGGACGCGTCCGGTGAGAGTGCGACGGCCCTGAGCAGATCATACTTACGGCGGTACTCCTTCACAGTGGCTGGATAGTCGACGATGCGCCCCTCAAAATCAGACTCTGTCCACACCAGCGGCGGGGCATCAGCAAAGGTCATGATCTTGGCCATGCCACCCGCGAGGGGATGCCAGGGGGTCGTTTCCGGAACGATCTGCAGAACGCTCTGCGTGGACCGGATCACGTCGATGATGTGCTCCAACTGCTCGGCCATCACCTCCGGTGGAAGCGGTGTGTTTCGAATGACCGACTCCCGCAGGATGCCCCAGTAGGTGGGCTGGTCGGCGCGTTTCCACAATTCCGCACGCGCCATCCGTGCACGGACACGCTCATCGACGGTGTCCGGTGGCGTCCACGGCGCCCCGTACTGGATGAGACCCCGCATGTACGCGCCGGTCTGAAGAAGCCCCGGAATGACGTTGGGCGCCCATTCCTCCAGCGTCTCCGCCTGCTTCTCCAAGTCCGGTACATCCGCGAAGTACAGCGGATGCCCAGCCCTGCGGGCCTTCGCCGCGTCTTCACAGCGGCGCTCGAAAAACCCGTCCGTCCCCAGCTTCTTGTCGACGTGCCGGGCCAGATCGTCCGGCATTCGCCGCTCGCCCCGTTCGATCTGACTGAGGAACGAGATGCCCCGGAAGCTGCCCTCCGCCAACTGCTCCAGCGTCAGGCCCGCTGCCTCCCCCTGGTAGCGCAATTCGGCGCCGTAGAAGCACGGAACACTCACCGACGCGTCGGGATCCTTACGAGGAGGCACAACTCACCACCGCCTTTTACCAGTTGCCCGGCTTGCCCTGCGCAACCCAAACCCCTGTCACGGTACGCGACCCAGCGTCATTGTGTGACTGGTTCGTCACAGAGCGCACTGGAAGGACGTACCCACTCATGGGACACACCAACGACGGCAGCGACCGCGGGCACGCCTACGAGCACGACGACGTGCACGCCTGTGCGGAGCACCTCCGCACCGCGCTGGAAGCGAACGGCATCACCCTGCCGTCGCTCGGCGTGGAGGCGGCGGCCTTCGCGGGGACCTACCCGCCGCGTCACGGAGGCCTCGTGGCGCTCGGCAACTGCAACACGGCCACCGCCCACCAGCTGGCCGAGGCACTGCACAAGGCGGCGGAGCGATGAAGCCCCTGACCCTCGAACTGCTCGCGGTCCCCAAGGCCGTTCCCGAGGTCCGTCGCGCTGTGCGCGAGCACTTGGGCGAGCCCTGCTCCGAAGTGCAGCTCTGTGTCAGCGAGTTGCTGGCGAACGTGATCAACCACCTGGGCGAGGGCACGCCGGTGACGGTCCGTCTGACCCGTACGGACGGTGGCCGTACGCGCCTGGAGGTCAGCGACCCGGAGGCGTACGCCTGGCTCATCCAACGTCGTCCGGGCCCGGACGACGAGACGGGCCGCGGCCTCCTGCTGCTCGACGCGGTCGCGCTGTGCTGGGGCGTGGAGCAGGCGCCGGGCGGCAAGACGGTGTGGTGCGAGTGCGCCTTGTGAGCCGCACTGTTTCTCGGCCAACAACCAGCGGACGACTCGCCATGCTCCGCGAAAGCTTCTCGGGTGTTCACGAACATCCCTTACCCTTCCGCTCGTTGACCTGCGGGACGGTGGATCCCATGGGCAATTGGGGGAGGGGGACGACTCCATGTACAGCGTCATCGTGGTGCCACCGTCGTGTGGCGGCGTGGACGGACAGCTCAGAATCGCCACCGGGAAGCGGCTGCGTTCCACCTGGCCGACGGTCAGCCGTTCCGCGGTCTACTGGAACATCGACTACCTGGCCGTCAAGCTGCGCCTGCGGCCCGGCCCGGACACGGCCGACCCGGGCGGCCCGCGCCTCAACGGCAAGAAGGAGTCCCTCGTCTCCCTCGCGCTCCGCTTCGACCTCGTACGCGAGGACGATCTCGGCGCGCTCGCCCCGGCGTCCGCCGCCCCGAGCCAGGTAACGCGGTGACCGGGCAGTCGTACGCGGTCCCCGTGCCGAAGGGCTACCGGATCGGACCGTGGGAGATCCGCGAACACCTCGCCTCCGGCGCGTTCGCCACCGTCTACCTGGCCCGGCTCGTCGGCGACGCGGAGCCGGACCTGCCCCGTCAGGCGGCGCTGAAGTTCCTGCCCACCGGCACCCGCACTCCGCGCCAGTTGCATCACCTGCGCGAACTGGCCGAGCGTGAGGTGGAGTTGCTGGGGCGGCTGCGCGCACCGCGGCTGATCCGCATGTACGAGGCGCTGACGGTCGACGACCCGGACCATCCGGAACTGGACGGCGCCACCGTCCTCGTACTGGAACAGGCCGAGGGCTCCCTGGACGTCGTACTGGACCGGACTCCGGACCCCGACTCCGGCCCCGCACTCCTGGCCCAGATCTGCGAGGGCCTGCACCAGCTGCACCATGCGGGCTGGGTGCACGGCGACCTCAAGCCCGCCAACGTACTGCTGATGAAGGACGGCACGGTCCGGCTGGCCGACTTCAACCTGGCGGCCGAGATGGAAGGCACCCATGCCTATGCCCCCGCTTTCGCCACCCCCGACTACACACCACCGGAACTGCTCTGGTCCGAGATGGACGAGCGGGGTACGCGGATCCGGCCCACCGCCGACATCTGGGCCTTCGGCGTCCTCGCCCATGTCGTACTGACGGGGGCGTTCCCGCTGCCGGGCGGCAGCACGGAGGCGCGCGCCGACGCGGCGACGCGCTATGCGCGGGGCGCCGAGGAACTGCGCCTGTCGCCCCGACTCCCGGACGCCTGGCGGGAGATCGTCCGCGACTGCCTGGCCCCCACGCACGAGCAGCGCGCCGCCGACACCGCCGCGCTGCTGCGCCGGGTGGAGGAAGCCGCAGGCGCCTCCCGCTCGGCCCGGCTGCCGAGGCTGCGGCCCAGAAAGTGGCGACGCCCCGCCCTGGCGGCCGCGATCGCCGCGGCGTTGCTGGCGACGACGGCGACAGTGGCGTACACCCTGCGGGACCAGGCCTCGGCCGCCTCGGCGCCTCCCACCTGCGAGAAGCCCGCGCTGCACGAGGACAAGACCCACGGCCGCGGCTACACGGCGGGCTGGAACGGCACCTGGGACTTCACCATCAAGCAGGGCGACGGGGGCAGCCAGGTCAGAGAGGCCCAGTGCCTGCTCAAGCACCGTCACGGCATCACCGAAGTCGGCAAGGTGGACGGCGACTTCGGCCCTCTGACTCATGCGGCGGTCGTCACCTTCCAGAAGCGGGCCGGCCTGGACGCGGACGGCATCGTCGGCCCGAACACATGGCGTGCGCTGCGCACCATGGGCTGAGTGGCTGAGCGGAGGGGCCGACCGGGCCCGGCCCGGACGACGAGACGGGCCGCGGGCTCCTGCTGCTCGACGCGGTCGCGCTGTACTGGGGCGTGGAGCAGGGACCGGGTGGCAAGACGGTGTGGTGCGAGCTTCCGTGCGGTGCGTGAACAGGGCCGTCCCGTTCGCAAGCAGGCATCGGGTGAACATCAGGCAAACGAAAAGTGATTGATCCGGGTGGCTTCGCGATGTTGCTCGCTCAACGGCCGTGTCCTCGTCGCGCCGCGGTGACATGTCCCCCGTAACACCCCTTACTCTGACCTCCGTTGGGCTAGGAGGAGGGGGACGACTCCATGTACAGCGTCATCGTGGTGCCGCCGCGCGGCACAGGATCAGACGACCAGATCAGGCTCTCGGCGGGCGAACGGCTCGCCTTCGGCCGGTCCGAGACCGGCAACGGGCTTGCGATCGCACACGAAGGGGTCTCCCGGATCGCCGGTGAGATCACCGCGCACCGTGCCTTCTGGATCCTGAGCAACCTCAGTCAGGGCCAGACGTACGTGGTGGAGAATCCGGAGGGCGCGGGCGAGCACATCAAGGTCGCGCCGGGCCGTCTGGACGCGCCCGTGTCGTTCGAGTTCTCGCGCGTGGTACTGCCCGCAGCGGGCGAGCTGCTCAGCTTCGACGTGTGGGCGCCGCGCCACACCTACCGCAGCGCGACCCGCCCCGGGCTCTCCGGCGCCACCACGGCCCAGGCGTTCTCCCTCGACCGAACCAAGCGGTACTTCGCGGTGCTGGCCGCCCTGTGCGAGCCCCGGCTGCGCGGCGCACCGCACGCCCCGCCGCCCACCGTCGACCAGCTCGTGGAGCGCCTGCGGCACACCTGGCCCGCGGCCAACCGCTCCTCCGTCTACTGGAACATCGACTACCTGGCGGTCAAGCTCCGCCTGAGACCCGCCCCGGAGACGGCGGAACCCGGCCCGCGCCTCTACGGCAAGAAGGAGTCGCTGGTCTCGCTCGCGCTCCGTTTCGACCTCGTACGGGAAGACGATCTCGTCGTGCTCGCGGCGGTCCCGAGCGAGGTGGCGCGGTGAACGGACGCTCCTACGCCGTCCCCGTTCCGAAGGGCTACCGGGTGGGCCTCTGGGAAGTGCGCGAGCCCCTCGCGTCCGGCGCGTTCGGCAGCGTCTACGCGGCCCGGCGCGTAGACGACGGGGGCGAGACCGAGGCCGGGGCCGCCGAGGAGACCGCCGCCGACGGCGGAGCTGGTCCGCTGCCTCGGCACGCCGCGCTGAAGTTCCTGCCGACCGGCACCCGTACCCCGCGCCAACTGCACCACCTGCGCGAACTGGCCCATCGCGAACAGGAGTTGCTGAAGCGGCTGCGTTCACCACGGCTGATCCGGATGTACGAGGCGCTGACGGTCGACGACCCGCAGCACCCCGAACTCGACGGCGCCACCGTCCTCGTACTGGAACGGGCCGAGGGTTCCCTGGCCGCGCTGCTGGACCGGTCCGCGACCCCGGAATCCGGGCCCGCCCTTCTCGCCCAGATCTGCGAAGGCCTGCACCAGCTGCACCACGCGGGCTGGGTGCACGGCGATCTCAAGCCGGCCAACGTCCTGCTGATGAAGGACGGCTCGGCCCGGCTCGCCGACTTCAACCTGGCCGCGGAGATGGAGGGCACCCACGCGTACGCGCCCGCCTTCTCCACCCCCGACTACACACCACCGGAACTTCTCTGGTCCGAGATCAGCGAACGCGGCCAGCAGATCCGCCCGACCGCCGACATCTGGGCCTTCGGCGTACTGGCCCACCTGGTCCTGACCGGTGCTTTCCCCCTGCCCGGCGGCACCACGGAGGCCCGCTGCGACGCGGCGGTGCGGTACGCGCGCGGCGCCGAGGAGCTACGTCTGTCCTCCGGACTCCCCCCGGACTGGCGGGAGATCATCACGGGCTGCCTGGCCTCTACGCACGAGGAGCGCGCCGCCCGTTACCCCGACACCGCCTCGCTGCTGCGCCGGGTGGAACAGGTGGCGGGAACCACCCGCTCGCCCCGCCTGCCCCGGCTCCGCCCCCGCAGGTGGCTACGTCCCGCCCTGGCGACCGGCCTCGCGGCGGCTGTGCTGGCGCTGGCCGCGACGGTGACGTACGCGATGCGGGACGACGGGCCGACGTACGGCTATCACCGCTGCCCCTTCAGGTCCGTCTGCTTCTTCAGCGAGGAGTTCGGCATGGGCGAGATGTGCAGTTGGAAGGGTGACGACGCCGACTGGCTGTCGGGGGAGGAGACATGCATGTGGACCCGTGACCGCCCGGTGAAGTCGATCTTCAACAACGGTGACGAGTCGATGGGTCTCGCGGGGGTGGCCTACTACCGGGGCCGCGACTTCACGCCCGTCGGCGAGGACATCACCCGCAAGAACTCACGCAACCGGACCGGCTGCACCGCCCAACGTGCCCAGGGGAACCTGACGGGCACCTACGCTCCGCTGTCCCACAGGTGGATCGAGCACTGCGGGGACGGGGCCTCGGACTGACACCGTCGCGCGCTGCGCACCAAGAGCTGAGCGGCTGCGTGGAGGGCCGGTCGGGCCCGGCCCTTCCCCTTGCCTCCGGGAACCGCTAGGGATGAACCGGGACACATCCGTTCCATACGCAGGACACACCAGGACGGGGGCACCGTGGGGGCTTTGGGGGTTGTGGCCATCTTCTGGATCGTGATCGGCGGCATCGCGGTACTCGTCTCCTATCCCGAGAGCCGCCGTCAACGCCGACTGCGCAAGCACGGACGCGTCATCAAGGCGGTCTGCCGGGAGCACCTCAACGCCGACAGGGAAGACGGCCCGATCCGCGTCCGCTGCGGCTACTGGCCGGACCCGGAGAAGGGAGAGGTCCGCGCCATCGTGCAGACACGCGAGCGTATTCCCCAGGTCGGCGAGGAACTCAGGGTTGTCTACGACCCCGAAGAGCCCCGCCGGGCGGAGAACCTGGACCTCCTGAGCAAGCCCTCGTACGGCCACGGCGACGTCATCGTGCTGGCGATAGTGTCCGGTTACTTCCTCCTCGCCGCAGGCTGCGTCGCCGCCTACGAATGACTCACGGGCGCGGCACCGCCCTTGAGAGTGCCGACGAACGTGATCAACCACCTGGGCGAGGGCACGCCGGTGACGGTCCGACTGACCCGCACGGACAGTGGCCGTACGCACCTGGAGGTCAGCGACCCGGACGCGTACGCCTGACTCATCCGCCGGCGGCCCGGGCCGGACAACGAGACGGGCCGCGGCCTCCTGCTGCTCGACGCGGTCGCGGTGCGCTGGGGCGTGGAGCAGGGGGCGGGCGGCAAGACGGCGTGGTGCGATTTCGCTGTGCCACAGGCGACTTCGGGGCCGACCCTGAAACGTTTGAGGTATGCCGCGGCGCGGCTGTCCCCGAGACTCGTCGCTGGCAGGTGCGGCTGAAACACCCGCGCCCACCGAGAACAAGGGGGAGCAACTCATGAAGAAGGTTCACACGCTGCGTGCCAAGGCGGGTGTCACGGCTGGGCTCGTACTGGTCGCCGGACTGGGCGTGGCTGCTACGGCCTCTCCGGCGGCGGCTGCCGGCTACTGCAACACCGGCAAGTCGATCATGAAGGGCAGCTCCAACCACATCTTCGTTCCGGCCAACGGCACCAGCACCAACTGCACCATGGCCCAGGGCGCCAGCGGCAACCACGTCAAGGCGCTGCAGCGGGCGCTGAAGGACTGCTACGACGTGGGCCTGGAAGCGGAGAGGGACGTCGACGGGATCTTCGGCCCGAAGACCTATTCGGCCCTGTGGGCCGCGCAGGGCAAGGCCGGCACCGAGCAGGACGGGATCTACGGTCCCAACACCCGCGACGCGTTGAAGTGGCCGCGTTACAAGAAGCTGGACGGCAGCTACCAGGGCTGTGGGTCGTTCTGAGCACCGCCCCGCGCTCTCGCGTGAGCGCCGAGCCCTCCAGCCCAAGCCCATTCACAGCCAACGGGGAGAGTGACGTATGAAGAGGATCCGCACAATACGCGCCAAGGCGAGCGTAGTAGCGGGAGTGATGCTGCTGTCCGGGCTGGCTGTGGCCGGCACGGCGACTCCGGCCGCGGCGGCGAGCTGGTGCAACACCACGCTCGGCGACTTCGTCAGCGGCGGCGACCACAGCCTGGCCCAGATCCCCGCCTACAACACGACCCGGGACTGCATCACCGCCCGGGGGGCCTCCGGTTCGCATGTGAAGGCGATCCAGCGCTCGCTGCGTTACTGCCACGGGCGGAGCAGTGTGGAGGTCGACGGCCACTTCGGGGAGATCACCGAAACGCAGCTGGAGATCGTGCAGCGCGCTCTGAGGCTCGATGACGACGGTGTGTACGGCCCGAAGACCCGCGACAAGCTGAGGTGGCGGGCCAGCGACGGCGTCTGCGGGACTCTTCCGTAACACCCCGCAGGTACATCAAGCAGCAGAACGAGAACGAATGGGGAACAAAACGTGGGACTTACTCGTGTGCGAGCCAAGGCGGGCATCTCCGCCGCAGCCGTTCTCCTGTCCGGCGCCGGGCTCGGCCTGGCCACCGCGACTCCCGCCGCCGCCTACGCGGGCTACTGCAACGGGCAGATCGACAAGACGATCTCCAACTCCGGCGTCCACGCGAAGATTCCGGCCTACAACGGCAACGTCGACTGCTACATGAACAAGGGCGCGCAGAGCAAAGCCGTCTCAGCGCTGCAGACAACGCTGAACAGGTGCTACGGCCGCAGCCTGGACGTCGACGGAATCTTCGGCAACGCCACCAAGAACGCACTCATCTACGCCCAGGGCAAGGAGAACATCAGCGCCGACGGCGGCTACGGCACACAGACGCGCACAAACATCAAGTGGGCCTACCAGTACAGCGGCGGTACCGGCCAGTGGTCCTGCTTCGACTGGTAGCGCGCTGGGGGCAGCTTCGGCACGGCCGGCCCTGCCCCCAGCCGTACTGACCCGCAGGGACAGTAAGCCGGGCCGCGTGCTTGCCCCGCGGCCCGGCCCTGCTCAAGAACACGCGCCGGACCGTCCGGTGCAGAAATGAGGGGGACCATGCAGAAGCTTCAAAGGCTGCGCGCCAAGGCGGGGGCCACCGCCGGCCTCATGCTGCTGTCCGGGCTCGGGCTCGGGCTCGGCATCGCCACGGCCGCCCCGGCCGCGGCGTACGCCGGCTGGTGCAACGACGGCTACGCGAGCAACGTCAAGACAATCTCCAGCGTCACCTACACGGCATACCTCCCGG
The DNA here is from genome assembly GCF_014647675.1 of Streptomyces flaveus. GTDB lineage: Bacteria > Actinomycetota > Actinomycetes > Streptomycetales > Streptomycetaceae > Streptomyces > Streptomyces flaveus. Next base: position 204,459 of record NZ_BMPQ01000006.1, read on the forward strand.
GCTACAACGGCAACGCGGACTGCTACATGAACCCCGGCGCGGAGAGCAAGTCCGTCGCCATGCTCCAGCGGTCGCTGAACGTGTGCTACGGCCGCAGCCTGGACGTCGACGGAATCTTCGGCAACGCCACCAAGAACGCACTCATCTACGCCCAGGGCAAGGAGAACATCAGCGCGGACGGTGGCTACGGCACACAGTCCCGCAAGAACCTCAAGTGGGAGTACACGCGGGGCGGCTCCTTCAGGTGCGTACGACTCTGAGGCACCTCGCCCAGCACACGCCGGTCGTCCGGCGCTGAAACGAGGGCGACCGTGTGAGAGGCCTTGCCAACGGCTACGGTCGGCCCGGCGCGACACCGACGACGTACTCGTCGATGCCCTCGCCGGCGTCGGCCTGATGATCGGCGCCGCGGCCGTCTCCGGCGGCGGCGCCCGGCTTGCCGCCGGAACCCCCGGCACCACCGGTTCGCCCGTATCCGCACCGGCCGCTCAGTCGTACGGCGGCGCGCGGTTCCCTGCCCAACCGCGCCAGGCTCCGGCCGTACCGCCGCAGGGTCACTGAGGCAACGGCTCGTCGCAGAGCCGCCGTTGGCCCGAGACGGCGGCGGGACACACGAGCCCGCGATAGCCTCGTGTCAACTGGAGTGACCAACCAGCCATTTGCGAAAGACCGGCTGTTGAAGAACAGCGCATCGGGGGGACCCATGTCAGACCAGCGGCCCGAGTCGCCGTACTCTCCGGCGACCGGGAACGCCACGCTGGAGCAGGCCGGCGCGACCCCGCTGCAACCCTCGGATCCGGGGCAGATCGGCCCGTACGTACCGCTGGGACGGCTCGGCAGCGGTGGGATGGGCCGGGTCTATCTGGCGCGGCCCGTCGACGACGGGCCGGGGCTCGCCGCGGTCAAGGTGATCAGGCCCGAGTACGCCGAGGACGCCGACTTCCGGCGACGGTTCGAGCGTGAGGCGGCCGTGCACGCCAGGGTCGGACCGCCGCACGCGCCGGAGCTGCTGGGGACCGGATTCCAGAACGAGCTGCTGTGGATGGCCACGCGGTATGTGCCCGGCCTCAGCCTCTCGGACGCCGTCAAGGAATGCGGCGTACTGGAACCGGCCGGAGCCTGGCGCCTCGTGGCGGAGCTCGGCCGGGCCCTGTCTGCACTGTCCGCCGAAGGAGTCGTGCACCGGGATCTCAAGCCGTCCAACGTGATCCTGTCCGAACAGGGCGCGCACGTCATCGACTTCGGCATCTCGCAGGCCGTGGACGCCAGCGCGATCACCGGCACCGGCAACAGGGTCGGCACCCCCTCCTTCATGTCGCCCGAGTACCTCAGGGAGGGCCGCTGCGACACCGCCTCGGACGTGTTCTCGCTCGCAGGCACACTCGTGTACGCCACCACCGGGCACGCTCCGTTCGGTGACGGCACCGGTGTGGACGTACTGCACCGGGTGGCGTACGAGGAGCCCGACGCGGAGGTCATGCGTGAACTCGAGGCCATGGACGCCTCGTTGGCCGACCTGCTCGACACCTGCCTGACCAAGGATCCCGCCGGACGGCCGAGCCCGCAGGAGCTGATCGAAGCGGCTGAGGCGTACGGCGACAGCAGCTCCACGGCGCCCCCTTGGCAGGCGCCACTCGACTCCAGGCTCATCGACCGCCGCCAGGCCTGCGAGGTGCTGCGGCACGCCTCCGTCCAGCAGACCGGTCATTTACGCACACCCACGCAGCGGGCGGCTGCCCCTGCTCCGGGGCCGGGCTTCGGGCCGGCTACGCCTCCGGGGGCGTACGGGCCGGGGCCGCAGACACCGCCTGGTGCGTACGGGCCGGGATCGCAGACGCCACCGGGTGCGTACGGTGCGCCGACGCCGCCGGGGCAGTTCGGTCCGCCCTCGGTCGGCGTACCGCACCCCGGACCCACGCCCGGTCATCCTCCGGCTGCCGGGCGCGGTCGCAAGAAGGTGTACTTCGCCGTCGCCGCGGGGCTCGCGGTGTGTGCCGTCCTCGTGAGCACCTTCCTGCTTACCCGGCCGAACACCGAGGACACAGCGGCCTCTTCGACGCCGACGGCCTCCGAGAGCAGCACCCCCGATGACAAGGCGAGGGCGCCGCTGCCCAGTTCCTCCGCTTCTCCGTCTCCCGGCAAGAAGAAGGATGACGGGAGTGGTGAGGAGGAGGAGAGGGGCAAGGAGGACGATTCCTCCGCAGGCGACGCCGGAGGCGGAGGCGGCGCGGGCGGTGCTGAGGACACCACGCCCACGGTGACGCCGACGGCCACGCCCGGCGGAAGCGGTGGGAGCGGCGGCGGGGACGGTGGTGGCACCAGCCCGCGCCCCTCTCCGACGAAGAGCACGGCCCAGCCGCCGCCCACACCGCCGTGGATCTCCCAGTGCACGTACTACTCCGGCACCCAGCTCACGCAGTTCGGCGACAAGAACCAGCGGGTGACGCAGGTGCAGTGCATGCTGACGCAACGCGGATACAGCGTCGGGAACGCGGGGGTGGACGGCCAGTTCGGCCAGGACACCTTGACCGCGGTCAAGCGGTTCCAGGGCGACAAGGGGCTGGACGTCGACGGCGACGTGGGGCCCAACACCTGGGCGGCGCTGCGCAGTAGGACGTAGAAGACGTAACGGCAG
>NZ_BMPQ01000006.1:207119-335046 GCF_014647675.1 Streptomyces flaveus
GTGACCGGCGGGCCGTTCGCGCTTCCAGTCGGTATCAGCGTCGGTGTCAGTGGAAGAAGTGCCGCGTCCCCGTGAAGTACATCGTGATGCCCGCCTTCTGCGCGGCCTCCACGACCTGCTCGTCACGGACCGAACCGCCGGGCTGGACGATCGCCTTGACGCCTGCGGCGCCCAGGACGTCGATGTTGTCGGGGAACGGGAAGAACGCGTCCGACGCGACGAACGAACCACGGGCCCGCTCGGCCCCGGCGCGCTCAACGGCCAGCTTGCAGGAGTCGACCCGGTTCACCTGCCCCATCCCCACGCCGACCGAAGCGCCGTCCTTGGCGAGCAGGATGGCGTTGGACTTCACGGCCCGACAGGCCCGCCAGGCGAAGGCGAGGTCCGCCAACTCGTCGGCGGACAGGGTCTCGCCGGTGGCGAGGGTCCAGTTGGCCGGGTCGTCGCCCTCGGCCTGGAGCACGTCCGTGATCTGGGCGAGACCGCCACCGTCGATCGGCTTGAACTCGGCCGGAGGCTGCGGCCCTTCGGGGCAGCGAAGGACGCGGATGTTCTTTTTCCGGGCCAGGACCTCGACCGCGCCGTCCTCGTAGTCCGGGGCGACGATGACCTCGGTGAAGATCTCGGCGACCTGCTCGGCCATCGCCACGGACACCGGCCGGTTGACGGCGATCACGCCGCCGAAGGCGGACAGCGGGTCGCAGGCATGGGCCTTGCGGTGCGCCTCGGCGACGTCCGCGCCGATCGCGATGCCGCACGGGTTGGCGTGCTTGATGATCGCGACGCAGGGCTCGGTGTGGTCGTACGCGGCCCGGCGCGCGGCGTCGGTGTCGGTGAAGTTGTTGTACGACATCTCCTTGCCGTGCAACTGTTCGGCCTCGGCGAGACCGCCGCAGCCGCCGGTGTAGAGGGCGGCGGGCTGGTGCGGGTTCTCGCCGTACCGCAGCACGTTCTTGCGCTCGTACGTGACGCCGATGAAGCCCGGGAACTCCCCGCCGTCGCCCGCGTAGTCGCCGGCGAACCAGCCCGCGACCGCCACGTCGTACTCGGCGGTGTGCCGGAACGCCTCCGCGGCGAGCCGCTTGCGCGCGGTGAGGTCGAAGCCGCCGTCCGCGACCGCCTTGAGCACGTCGCCGTAGCGGTCGGGGCTGACGACGACCGCTACGGAGGGGTGGTTCTTGGCGGCGGCGCGGACCATGGAGGGCCCGCCGATGTCGATCTGCTCGACGCACTCGTCGGGCGAGGCGCCCGAGGCGACGGTCTCGGTGAAGGGGTAGAGGTTCACGACGACGAGGTCGAAGGGCTCCACGCCCAGCTCGGCCAGCTGGTTGCGATGGTCCTCGAGCCGCAGATCGGCGAGGATCCCGGCGTGCACGCGCGGGTGCAGCGTCTTGACCCGGCCGTCCAGGCACTCGGGGAACCCGGTGAGTTCCTCGACCTTGGTGACCGGGACGCCGGCGGCGGCGATCCTGCCTGCGGTGGAGCCGGTGGAGACGAGTGCGACCCCGGCCTCGTGCAGCCCGCGGGCGAGGTCTTCGAGCCCGGTCTTGTCGTAGACGCTGATGAGCGCACGCTTGATCGGGCGCTGTGTGCCTTCCGTGGTCACTTCGGCGGTCACGGGATAACTACCTTTCGTCCCTCAATGCGATAGCCGTGACGGGCGAGCCGCCCCACGACATCGACGAGCAGCCTTCGCTCGACATCCTTGATGCGCTCATGGAGAGCGGCACCCTCGTCCTCGTAGTCCTCGTCCCGGACCTCGACCACGCCCTGAGCGATGATCGGGCCGGTGTCGACGCCGTCGTCGACGAAGTGGACGGTGCAGCCGGTGACCTTCACGCCGTACGCGAGGGCGTCGCGGACGCCGTGCGCTCCCGGGAAGCTGGGCAGCAGCGCGGGGTGAGTGTTCACGAACCGGCCGCCGAAGCGGGCCAGGAACTCCTTGCCCACGATCTTCATGAACCCGGCCGAGACGACCAGGTCCGGCTCGTACGCCGCCGTGGCCTCGGTCAGCGCGCTGTCCCACTCGTCCCTGGTCGCGTAGTCCTTCACGCGGCACACGAAGGTGGGCAGGCCCGCGCGCTCGGCACGGGCGAGGCCCTCGATGCCGTCGCGGTCGGCGCCGACCGCGACGATCTCTGCCCCGTAGACGGTCCTGCCCTGCGTCGCGATCGCGTTGAGGAGAGCCTGCAGGTTCGTACCTGATCCGGAGACCAGCACGACGAGGCGCTTGGCCACGGGATTGGCGGCCACGGCGAGGCCCTTTCTCGGGAGAGCGTTTGTAGGGTCGTACGAATGCTTCACGCCCCCTGATACGGGGAAGTCTACGAAGCGGCCGACCGTCAGCAACGATACCGGCACAGCGATCGGCCCTCTTGGGACGGGGGCGTGGCCGGAAGGTAGCGTCTGGGGAGGATCCGCCGGGGAACACGGTCCACGTGGGGGGAACGCCTCTGCCGCATGGGACGTTGACCAGGGGCGGGGACGAAACTCGGACACGACGCCCGCCGCCCGCTCCGATCCGCTTGCTCCACCGCACGCTCGACCAGCCCGACCCGCCAGCTTGATCCATCAACCTGACTCGCCGACTGAATCGCAGACTCGATTCGCCAAGGGGAAGACGCACACCTGATGCCGGACCGCAGCCTCCGACTCCTCCCACTCCTCCCCTCCTTCGCGTCCGGCCCCTCGGGGGTCGCGGAGGGAGGAGGGCGGGGTGCGTTCGTCCCGTCCTTCCTGTCCGTCCCGCTGTCCTTCCCGTCGTTCGCGTCCGCCCGGCCGTCCGGGGTCGTGCCTGTACAGGCAGGCGGGCGCGAAGGGTTGCTGCTGCGGGAGCGGCACTCGTCCTCGTCGGCCACTCCGCCGCGTGAGGGTGAGGGGTCGGAGGGCGATTCGGCGCAGCCCTCCGGCGCCTCGGGTGCCTCCGGTGGCGGGAACCCGGCCGAGGGCTCGTCGCCGCAGGGTGGGCAGGGAGCCCCTCCGCCCGCGGACGACAACCCCTTCGCGCCTCCGCCGGAGGACGCGCCCGACCGGCCGTGGCAACCGCGCCGGCCCGCGGACGGGCAGGGGCCGGACGAGGGGCAGGGCGGCAACGGCGGGCGTTCACCGTGGGGCAGCCAGTGGAGCGACCGGCAGCCGGGGCCCGCGCAGGGCGGCGGTTTCGGTGACCGGCCCGGCTCCTCGGGCGGGCCCGGCGGACAGGGCGGCCCGGAAGGATCCGGCGGCCCCGACGCCGGTCCGCGCTGGGACCCGACGGACCCGTCCCAGCGCCGCGCGCGGTACGCCCTGCTCTCGGGCATGTGGGCCTTCTTCTTCTCCCTGTTCAGCTGGCCGTACGTCGCGCTGCTGCTCGGCGCGCTGGCCCTGTACTGGGGCATCAGCGCCCTACGCACCAAGCCCCGCACCCCGGACCCGGACACCCCGCCGCCCCCGCCCGGCTCCGGCGCCCGCCCCCAGACCACGGCGGCGATAAGCGGCCTGGTCACGGCGTCCCTGGCCCTCACGATGGTCGCGGCCGGCTTCACGGCCCAGCTCGTGTACCGCGACTACTACACGTGCGTGAACGACTCCCTCACCAACACGGCGAGGGAGTCCTGCGACAAGCTCCTGCCGGAGGAGTTGCGGGGGTTGTTGGGTTCGCAGAGCTGACGGTTGCCTCCGGCGGTTGGGCGGGTGGGTTCGTTTTTGGGTGCGGGTTGAGTGTGGCTGGTCGCGCCGTTCCCCGCGCCCCTGGGTGGGTGGGGGGTGGCGGGGTCGTGGGCCGGTGCGTCAGCCCGTCGCAGGCCGGGCATACGACCCTGGCCGGGTACAAGGCCCTGGTCCTCCGAGACCGAAGCTAAGCGACGGGCATACGACGCACCGGCCCACGCCCCCTCCCGCCGGAGGGAAACTGCGGGTTTCATCGGGGTGCGGGCTTTCCCGGGGCGCGGCCTTCAGGGGTGCGGGCCTGTTCGGGGTGCGGGCTTTCTCGGGCGCGGGCAGCCGCAGGCTTTGGTTTTTCAGGGGCGCGGGGCTGTATCAATTTGCGGCTCCGCCGCGTGGGCGCGACCAGCCACGACGGGCCCGCAGCCGCGACACGACTGTCACCCACCACCCCCTGGCGGGGGCCTGGGGCGCAGCCCCAGTTTCGGGAAGGGGCGGGCCTGGGGAAAGAACCCCTCCCACCCCAGCCGCCCCGGGAGCGAAGGGCTCCGACGATTCGACGGGGTCCATCGGCAGGAAGGCATACGGCTCGAAGCCAGGTTCCTCGCGGCCGGCAGACGGCGCCCCCCGGCGACGTAGCCGCGGCAGCCGCAGCCAGGCGAGCCAAGCCCAGGCGGGCCAGGACTTGGACACGCCCTGAGGCTGCCGCGCCCGCGGCTCGCGCAGACGCCACGCCCGCAGTCCCACCGCCACCGGCACCCCCACCCCCGCGATCCACCCCGCCGCCGCAGGCCCCGTCTGCCACCAGACGGGGCCGAAGTCGGCCAGGGCGGCCACCCCGAGGGGCCCACCGGCCAGGGCGGCGAGCACCGCGAGGGCGAGCCCGCACAGGAGCGCCGCGAGCGCCACGGTTCCGGCGATCCGCCCGCGCGACCAGGCCTCGGCGCGCGCGGGCGCCGTCGCGCCCACGTCCCCCGACCCACCGCCCTCCGGCACCCGCGGCACACCCGCCGCCACCGCGAACCACGCCACCGCCATCCCCGCGAGCAGCGGCACCATCGCCGCGGCCCAGTTCAGCGGGGTTCCAGGGCCCGCGTCCGGCAGCGCCGTCAGCAGAGGAAAGGGCGGCAGCATAGGTGCGGGGGACGAGGACAAGGGATCCGTCACGTGCCAGGCCCCGAGAGCAAAGCCCGGGCCGAGTGCGTACGCCGTGCCCCACACCGCCGCGTTCGGCAGCAGGGCCAGCGCCAGCAGAAGTACGGCGAAACGGCCCGACCACGCTTCGGTGAGTTCCAGGAGCGAGGCGCGGGCCGGCGCTCCGTGCCAGACCAGCGAAACGCCCACCAGCAGGGCCCCGCCCCCTACGAGCACCGCCACCCCGGCCCCCGTCGCGCGCCCGGCGGCCACGAGAACACCGCCCGCGATGAGACGACGTACGCCCTTGGGGAGGGCACGGCGTACGAACAGCGGCAGGGGCCCGCCCCTGCGCCCGTACGCCGTCCACACCCCCGTCCCCGCCGCAGCCACGACGAGCAGCGGCGGCCATACGGCGCCCACCGCCCACGACGGGCGCAACACACCGCCCGAGGCGTACAGCACGACCGCCGCGCCGACCGCCAGATAGCCCACAACCACACCGCCCCACGCCCTGCAGGCGGCAGGCCGTCCCGTACCCCTGCCCTCCGCCGCGCCGCGCGCCGCCCGGTGCAGCAGCCACGCGGGCAGCGCGACCAGGAGCAGCGGGGTGACGCCGACGGGCGCGGGTACGCCGGAGAGCGTCTCGGTGCGGACGAGTTCGACGCCGTGCGCCAGCAGCCACAGAGCGGCGGCGATGTGCAACGCCCCGTCGGGACCGCTGTCCGGGTAGGGCGAACTGATCCACAGAAGCATCACGACTACGGCGACCGAGCCGAGCCCCAGCCCCGCCGCCAGGACACCACCGACGAGGCCGGGCACCGGTCCGGACGACCGGGTGAGCGGGGGCGGCGGCATCGGGCCGCGGCCGGTTCTGTGGGTCGGGCGGGCCGGGTGTCTCGAGTAGGCCGAGTGGGTCGGGTGAGTCACGTGGCCATACTCCCAACGGCACACACTTTCCCGGCGTAATAGGCGAATTCTGGACGCGTCGCTCAATATGCGGTTTATGCACTTTTACGCATGGAGGGGCATCCAGTGGCCCAGAGCCCTGCCAGCCCGCTGCCTCCCCCCTCGGCACGTCGCCGTCTCCGCCAGGCCCACTCCCTGAGTCCGGCCGAGGTCGCCACCAGGGTGGGTGTCGCCCCCAAGACGGTCCGCTCCTGGGAGACCGGCCGCGCCACGCCACGGGGACGCAAGCGGGAAGCGTACGCACGGTTGTTGGAGGAGCTGGCAGGTCCGGCTCCGGTCGACGAGCCCGAACCCGAGGCTGAATCCGAACCGGAACCCGAGCCCGCCCCCGAGCCCCCCACCTCCACCCTGACCCCCGCCCAAGCCTTCGACGCCCTCTACGCGTTCAGCGCCCCCAGCCTCGTACAGCAGACGTATCTCCTCACCGGGCGGCGGAAGTTGGCGCGCGAGTCCGTGGACCGTGCGTTCCGACTGGCCTGGCAACGCTGGCCGGAGGTGGCGGTCGACCCGGACCCGGCGGGCTGGGTGCGGGCGGTGGCCTACGAGTACGCGCTGTCGCCCTGGCACCGGCTGCGCCTTCGCCACCGGCGCCCGGACGCACCGCCCGCCGCCCCGAGCGATCGCCGTCTGCTCTCCGTACTGCTGAGCCTGCCGCCCACGTACCGGCGCACGTTGCTCCTCCACGACGGCCTCGGCATCGGTCTGCCGGAGACGGCGGCCGAGACGGAGGCGAGCACCGCCGCGACAGTGAACCGCCTGCTGCACGCACGCGAGGCCGTCGCCGAGCACTTCCCTGACCTGGCGGATCCACAGGAGCTACGACGCCGCCTGACGAGACTGATGCAACTGGCGAGCAAGGAGCGCTTGCGGACCACCCCGAAACCCGTAACGGCTCCGCGCCACTGAGCCGCCACCGCTGTTCGAAACGGCTGAACGGCTGTGGGAGAACGCGAGATGGGCCCGCATCCCAGCAAGGGATACGAGCCCACCCGACGTTCAGCGTGCAGCTGAGAAGACTCTCAGCCGGCGAGAATCGCGCGCGCCAGCTTCGCCGTCTCCGTAGGCGTCTTGCCCACCTTCACACCGGCGGCCTCAAGGGCCTCCTTCTTGGCCGCGGCCGTACCGGAGGAACCGGAGACGATGGCGCCGGCGTGGCCCATCGTCTTGCCCTCGGGCGCGGTGAAGCCCGCGACGTAGCCGACAACCGGCTTCGACACGTTGGCCTTGATGAAGTCGGCCGCCCGCTCCTCGGCGTCGCCGCCGATCTCGCCGATCATGACGATCAGGTCGGTGTCGGGGTCGGCCTCGAACGCGGCGAGCGCGTCGATGTGCGTCGTACCGATGACCGGGTCGCCACCGATGCCGACGGCCGACGAGAAGCCGATGTCACGCAGCTCGTACATCATCTGGTACGTCAGCGTGCCGGACTTCGAGACCAGACCGATGCGGCCCGGCTTCGTGATGTCGCCCGGGATGATGCCGGCGTTCGACTGACCGGGGGTGATCAGACCCGGGCAGTTCGGACCGATGATGCGGGTCTTGTTGCCCTTCTCGACCGCGTACGCGTAGAACGCCGCCGAGTCGTGCACCGCGATGCCCTCGGTGATGACGACCGCGAGCGGGATCTCGGCGTCGATCGCCTCGACCACGGCGGCCTTGGCGAAGGCCGGCGGTACGAAGAGGACGGAGACGTTGGCGCCCGTCTTCTCGATCGCCTCGGCGACCGTGCCGAAGACCGGGATCTCGATGGGGGCACCTCCCAGGCCGTTAGGGCTCTGGGGGACGTCGATGTCGACGGAGGTGCCGGCCTTGCGCGGGTTCACGCCGCCGACGATGTTCGTGCCGTCGGCCAGCATGAGCTTGGTGTGCTTCATGCCCGTGGCACCGGTCATGCCCTGGACGATGACCTTGCTGTCCTTGTCGAGGAAGATAGCCATGGTGGTCTGAGTCCTCTTCCTTACTTCGCAGCCGCGAGTTCGGCGGCCTTGTCGGCCGCGCCGTCCATGGTGTCCACGCGCTGCACGAGCGGGTGGTTGGCGTCCGACAGGATCTGACGGCCCAGCTCCGCGTTGTTGCCGTCGAGGCGCACGACCAGCGGCTTGGTGACCTCTTCGCCCTTCTCGGCGAGCAGGGCCAGGGCCTGAACGATGCCGTTGGCGACCTCGTCACAGGCGGTGATGCCGCCGAAGACGTTGACGAAGACGGACTTGACGGCCGGGTCGCCCAGGATGATCTCCAGGCCGTTGGCCATGACCTGGGCGGAGGCACCGCCGCCGATGTCGAGGAAGTTGGCGGGCTTGACGCCGCCGTGGTTCTCACCGGCGTACGCGACCACGTCGAGGGTGCTCATGACGAGACCCGCACCGTTGCCGATGATGCCGACCTCGCCGTCGAGCTTGACGTAGTTGAGGTTCTTGGCCTTGGCGGCGGCCTCGAGCGGGTCGGCCGCCTCCTTGTCCTCCAGCGCCGCGTGGTCCGGCTGACGGAAGTCGGCGTTCTCGTCGAGCGAGACCTTGCCGTCGAGGGCGATGACCTTGCCGGAGGCGACCTTGGCGAGCGGGTTGACCTCGACGAGGAGGGCGTCCTCCTTGATGAAGGTGTCCCACAGCGTCACCAGGATGTCGGCGACCTGGTCGGCGACCTCGGCCGGGAACTTCGCCTGGGCGACGATCTCGCGGGCCTTCTCGATCGAGACGCCCTCGTTGGCGTCGACCGGCACCTTCGCGAGGGCGTCGGGGTTCTCCTCCGCGACGACCTCGATCTCCACGCCGCCCTGTACGGACGCCATGGCCAGGAAGGTGCGGTTCGTGCGGTCGAGGAGGTACGAGACGTAGTACTCCTCGAGGATCTCGGGAGCCGTCTCGGCGATCATCACCTTGTGGACCGTGTGGCCCTTGATGTCCATGCCGAGGATGTCCGTCGCGCGGGCGACGGCCTCGTCCGGGGTGGCGGCCAGCTTCACGCCGCCGGCCTTCCCTCGGCCGCCGACCTTGACCTGGGCCTTGACGACGGACTTGCCGCCAAGACGCTCGGTCGCCGCGCGCGCCCCCTCAGGCGTGTCGATGACTTCACCGGCCAGCACCGGTACACCGTGCTTGGCGAAGAGGTCCCTCGCCTGGTACTCGAACAGGTCCACGCGCGTCCGTCCCTATCAGGTATCTCGCGGTTCGTTGGTCTCCGTGGGCGTGCCGCGAGGGCAACGTGACTGCGCGGTCACTAGGAGGGCGTGGGCACGGTGGCCGGCACGCGGCATGTCCGTACCGCAGGCTATCGCCGCTGACGGCAGGGTCGTAAATCGCAGATCACACCTGAGCGGTGATTACGGTCACAGATGCGGGTCCGATGTGGGTCTGATCAGGGCCTCACCAGGCTGGGGTCGGCCTGGTGAGGCCCCTGTAACAGCCCCTGAGGAACGCGCGAACAGCCACTCAGGGGTTGCGGGGCGGACGGTCCCCACCCCTTTGGGGACCACCCGCCCCTGTCCGCAGGCTTCCGGCAGGCCAGCCGACGGTTTTCGGCTGTCCGGTGCCGGGTCGTCCTGCGGAGTCCGGTCGGGTGCCGTACGGCTGGGCGTACGGCGGTCCGGTCAGATGCCGTACGCGGCGCCGTGTGCGGCGCCCGGCACGTAGCTCGGGGTGACGGACTCGGCCACGCCCTGGACACCGGCGGCCGCGTTGTGGACCAGCGGCCCGCCGGCCGCCTGGACGGTCCCGGTCAGGTCCTGCGCGAGGGGCTCGACCTGCCCGGCAACGCCGCCCGCGAACGGGGAGACCTCGCCGGCAACGCCGTACGCGAACGGCTGCACATCGCCCGCGACCCCGTACGCCAACGCCGTGGCACTGCCGCCGACGCCCTGCACGACGGGCTGCGCGTAACCGACGACGGTGTCCACGACCGGCTGCACGGCCCCGCCGACGCCCTCGACGAACGGCGGCACCTGCCCGACGACGCCCTGCGCGAACGGGCCCGCCTGGCCCACCACGCCGTACGCGACCGGCGGAACGTCACCCACGACGCCATCCGCGAAGGGCCGCACATCACCGACGACACCGTCCGCGAGCACGCCCGCGTCACCCACGGCCTGCCCGGCGACCGGCACCACACCGTCCACGGCGGTACGGGCGACGGGCGGGAGGGCGGAGGCGGCGGTGTCCTCGGTGACCTGGGCTACGAGGCCGGTGGCGTATGGGGGGACGTCGCCGACTACGCCGTACGCGTACGTCTGCGCGTCGCCGACGACGCCGTGCGCGTACGGGGTGGCGCCTTGGGCGGCTCCACCTGCGTACGTCTGGGCGTCGGCCACGACTCCGTACGCCAGCGTCGTCGTCCCGCCGACGGCCTGGTCGGCGACGGGTACGGCGCCGTGGACGGCCTGGTCGGCGATGGGGGTGACGCCGCCGACCGCCGCACCGGCGACCGGCGTGACGCCGTGGACGGCGTCGGCGGCGAGGGGCGGGAGTGCGGAGGCGGCGGTCTCGTCGACGATCGGGGTGGCGGTCTCGTGGAGGCCCTGGACGGTGGAGGGGAGGGAGGTGACGGTGGCCTGGACCCGGGCGGGGGCACCGTTCACGGTCTGGCGGACGGTGTCGAGCGTGGTGCCGACGGGAGCGGCCGTCCTGCCCAGGGACGCGGCCGTCCTGTCGGCGGTGGCGGCCGTCTGCCGGACCGTGGCCCTGGCGTTGGACGGTGCGCCTGCCGCGGTGCGCTCGGTGGCCGTGAGCTTCGTCTGCGCGGTGGCGAGCGCCTGCTCGAGCTCCGGTGCGAACGTCGACAGCGGGCCGAAGAGGTAGTCGATCTCGTCCTGGGGGCGGGTGGCGTCGGAGACAGCGTTCGCCGCCTCGGACTTGGCCTCCTGGGCGGCGGCCTTCGCCCGGGCGACTTCGTGGGCGGGCAACTCGGCCTCGACGTACTGACGTGCCTGGTCGGCCGCCTTCGTCTTCGCGGAGACGGCCGCCTCTGTTCTGGCGGTGGTACCGGTGACGGCATCGTGCGCTTTGACCGTCGTACCGGTGGCGGTGTTCTGCGCTTTGGCCGTCGTGCCGCCGGTGATGTCGGTGATCGTGTCCGTGACGGTCGAGGTGTCGGCGGTGTCGGAAGTGTTGGAGACGTCGTGCAGGGCGTTGTCGACCACTCCGCCGACGGGGCTGTCGACCGTACCGGCCGCATCACCGGCCGCGTCGTCCACGGAGAGGGACGCGTCGGGTACGGAGGCGGTCGACTTGGGCAGTTCGTCCGCGTTGGCGACGGCGGAGCCGAGCGCCCACGCGCCGGTGACACCGGCGGCGATGACTATGGAACGGCGAATGTTCTTGTGCATGCGTGCTTCAGATCCTTCGGGATACCGAGACTTGAGGACTTCGGGAGTGGGGGGCTTCCGGTGTCGGATGCGGTGCCGATCCCGTTACCGGTCCGGGGAGCCCCGGACCGGTGGTGTCGGCAGCGGCTCCGGTCCGGATCCCGTTGGCTGTGTCCGGAGATCGGAGAGATGTCCGGACGACGGGCAGACCTGTTCCGCCCCCGCGCGGCAGGTCAGCGCGGGAAGGGTTGCCCTAGCCGGGGAATACGGGAATGTCCCGGTACCTGTCCCTGGTCTCGGCCACGGTGACCACCGCGGCGATACCGGGCACCAGCCTCAACTGCGCCCGGTTGCTGAACGCGACGGCATGCGCGTCGCCGTGCCGCGGCGAACCGTTGTCGGCCGCGGAACCATGCCCCAACGCACCCCTCGGGGCGCTCTCGGGCTCCTGATGCGCGGGCGGCTGCGCGGCACCCCGCGCACCCTCGTCGTTGTCGCGCATGCCGGCATCGGGCGCCACGTGGCCACCGCTGACCTGCGGCCCGTACGCGTCCGTGGACCGATCGCCGGACTTCTCTCCGGCGTCATGCCCGGCCGACCCGTTCTCCTCCGCCGCCCCACCGGGCAACTGCGGCTGCGAACCGACCGGCAACGTCTGGCCCGGCAGAACGGGCAGCCCCGGCAAGTGCGGGAGAGCGGGAAGTTCAAGTCCGGGGAGTACGCGCAGGGGCGGCCACCACGGCGACGCAGGCGCCCCGGGCTTGGCAACCCCACCGCCCACGACCTCTTCCACCAGGCCACCTATAGGCCGTACGACGCCATCGGCGGCCGGCCGAACGACGGTCTCGGTGACCGGCCGGACGACCTGCTCGGTCACCGGGCGTACGACGCGATGGACTCCGTCAGTCACGGGGTCGGTCACCGGGGCGGTCACCTTGTGGACGGAGTCCAGGGGGTCGATGGTGCGGGGGCGGGACGGCGTCGCGGCACCGGACTCCGAGCTGGAACCGGACGAGGCATCGGTCCCGGTGCTGGGGCTGGAGTCGGCTTCGGCTTCGGCTTCGGCTTCGGCTTCGGACGAGGCGTCGCTGAGGCGGACGAGGCCGTCGAGCCCGATGCCGCCGGAGGTCCCGGACCCGGAAACTCCAGACCCGGAACTTTCAGGAGTCGCCGACCGCTGCTCCGAACCCGTCACCGACCGCACGACGCCCGTCGCCGTCACACCCGAAGCCGCACCGTCCGCCGCGTTCGCCCGCTCCCCGCACAGCAGCCCGAGTACGAACAACCCGCCCACCAGCAACCCCACTTGCAGCACACGCCGCCCGGCCGCCGTGCGCGTCATGCGCAGAGCGGCACCGGGCAATGCGGCTGACAGGGTCGACACGGTCAAGACGGGGAAAGCCTCCCGTGCGGCGGGACGAGGCGGGTACGAGGTAGGACCGGGCGGCACACAGCGCACCGTTGAAGTCGCGACGATCCTTGCATGGGAGTCGGGAGGTTGCGCAAGCCCCCCGTTCCCGTTGGACATTCATGCCCGGTTTCCACCAACCAGCCCCGCATGCCCCTCTTTTACCGCCCCGGGCTCCCGGTGTCCGGTATCGGCAGCGGGCGCTTCTCGATCGCCGCCGCCATCACCTCCGGGAACAGGTCGGGCGTACACGCGAACGCCGGTGCGTCCAGCGCGGCGAGTGCCGCCGCATGCTCACGGTCATACGCGGGCGCCCCCTCGTCGGACAGCGCGAGCAGCGTCACGAACTGCACTCCGGACGCCTTCATCGCCGCGACCCGCTTCAGCATCTCGTTCCGTATGCCTCCTTCGTAGAGGTCGCTGATGAGCACGACCACGGTGTCGACAGGGCGGGTGATCTGCGACTGGCAGTACGCGAGCGCCCTGTTGATGTCCGTACCGCCGCCGAGCTGGGTGCCGAAGAGGACGTCGACCGGGTCGTCGAGCTGATCGGTGAGGTCGACGACGGCCGTGTCGAAGACGACGAGCCGGGTGTTGATGGACCGCATCGAGGCCAGTACGGCGCCGAAGACCGAGGCGTAGACGACGGACGCCGCCATCGAACCCGACTGGTCGATGCAGAGGATGACCTCCTTCTTCACGGACTGGGACGCGCGCCCGTAACCGATCAGCCGCTCCGGCACGATGGTCCGGTACTCGGGCAGATAGTGCTTGAGGTTGGCTGAGATCGTGCGGTTCCAGTCGATGTCGTGGTGGCGCGGCCGGCTGATACGGGCACTGCGGTCCAGGGCGCCCGTGAGCGTGGCCCGTGTGCGCGTCGCGAGCCGCTTCTCCAGGTTCTCGACCACCTTGCGTACGACGGCACGTGCCGTCTCCTTGGTCGTCTCGGGCATCGCCTTGTTCAGCGAAAGCAACGTGCCGACCAGGTGGACATCGGCCTCCACCGCCTCCAGCATCTCCGGCTCCAGCAACAGCGTGGACAGGCCGAGCCGGTCGATGGCGTCCCGCTGCATGACCTGGACCACGGAGGACGGAAAGTACGTCCGTATGTCCCCCAGCCACCGGGCGACCGACGGCGCGGAGGCCCCCAGCCCCGCCGACCGGTCCTTCCCCGTCCGCCCCTTGCCTGCGGCCCCGGCCCCGTACAGCGCCCCCAACGCCCCGTCCATCCCGGCGTCCTGCCCGGTCAGCTCATACCCGGTGCCGTCCGCCTCCGCCCCGCCCAGCACCAGCCGCCACCGCCGAAGCCGCTCGCCGGAGGCATCGGCCGCGCCGGCCCGGCCCGTCGCTTCCTTGCTCATCGGCCCACCCCCACAAGGTCGTTGTCGTTCGCGTCGTTGTTGTTTTCGGCGTCGTCGGCGGCGACGTCGTTCTCGTCCAGCCCCAGGAGCAGGCGCAGCACCGGGAGGACGGCGTCCGCGCGCTCGATGTCGAGGTCGGGGGCGAAGCCGGGTATGGCGGAGCCTGTGGCCATGGCGCTCCCCCGCGTTCCCGGCCCGCGTCGCACCAGCTCGCCGAGCGTGCGCCGCACCCCGGGTTCGTACGCCGAGAAGGTCCGCCGCAGCAGGGGCAGTACGTCCGTGAACGCGTCCCCCGGCACCCCGGTCAGCCATGCGTCGACCAGCCCGAGCAGCCGCTCGTCGTGCACGAGCAGCATCCCGCCCCCGGAGCCTCCGCCGACGAACCCCTCGATCCATGCCGCCGCGTCCCCCGGCGCCGTCCCCGGCGACAACACAAGCCCCATGAGCCGCGCGGCCTCCCCCTCCACCAACTCCCCGTCGTCCAGCAGCAGTCGAACGGCCCGCCCCCGGATGATCCCCGGAATCGTGTCGCGAGCGGAGAGCGTACGCAGCACGGTGTGCCAACGGTCGCGTATGCCGGAGCGAGGGCCGGCGGCGGTCTCGGCCTCGATCTTGGTCTCTGCCTCGGAGCCGGACCTCGCGTCGGCCTCCGGAGGAGGGCCTTGGCCGGCGACCGCAGACGACGTCTCCGTATGAACCTCTCCCAGCAACCCCACCGCCCCATGCACCGCATCGACATGGCGACGCATCTCCTCGGCGGCGTCCGTGTCGAGTGCGGCACAGGCCGGAGGGAGGCCGACGAAGACGCGCTCGGCGAGGCCCGCGGCGACCTCGGCCAGTGCGTGCGTGCCCGTGCCGCGTACGTCGCCGTAGCGCAGGGAGCGGACCAGGGCGGGGAAGGCCTGGGCGAGGTGGCCGACGTCCGCGTCGAGGGCGGCGCGGTCCGCGAGGATCCGCATCACCACGGGGAGGGCGTCCGGGAGTTCGGCGAGGAGGCAGCGCTCCGCGAGGGTGGTGACGTCGGCCAGGGCGCCCGCCGCGACGGCGTCCGCCTCGGCTTTCGCGGTAGCGGCGGCGAGCACCGTGGTGCCCCACACCCCGGCCTCGGCGACCCGCACCGCCAGTTCCGGCTCCCAGCGCAGCCGCCAGGTCTCCCGGAACGTACCCGTGCTCCCCCGCGACTCCGCAGGCGCACCCCACTCGATACCCAGGAGGCGCAGCCGGTGCAGCAGCCTGCTGCGCTCGGCGTCGTTCTCCTTGCGCAGGTCGAGCTCCAACTCCCGCTCCAGCGCCTCCGGTTTGAGCCGCAGCCGCCGCTGGATCCGGGCGAGGTCACGCTGCAACGGCACCGCGGGCGCCGACTCGGGCACCTCACCCAGTACATCGCCGACAACGAGCCGATCGTGCACGAGCGCGAGCGGCACATCCGAGCCCTCGCACATCACGGCCCGTACGGCGTCGGTGGTCTCGGTCAGTCCCGGCAGCGGCCTACCCCGCATCGCGGCGAGCGTGTCGGCGAGCCGCACCGCCTCGATGACGTGCGCGGACGAGACGAGCCGGTCCTCGTCGCGCAGCAGCCCGGCCACCTTCGTCATCCAGCGCTCGATCGGCCGGTCGGGAGCGCTGAACAGATGCCCGTACCAACCGGGCGAGTCGATCCCCGCGCCGTAACCGCTGACCCGCGCAAGCCGCCGGTGCGTCCACGGCACCCACGTCATGTCCACCTTCGCCTTGGGCAGGCCCTTCAGCAGTGCCTTGTCGGCGGCGACGGCCGTCTTGTGCCGCAGGGCGGGCACATGCCAGGCCCCACACACCACGGCCACGTCGTCCCCGAACTCCCGCTGCGCCGCTCGCACTTGGAGCCGCATATACGCCTCCCGTACGAGATCCCGCTCGTGCCCCCCGCTCCCGTACACCTCCCGCAAGGCGCCCATGGCCTCCCCCAGCACCTCGAAGGGCCCGAACGCGTCCCCGCCCCGCACCCCCCGGTGCTCGATCACGTCCTCCCACCACCGCTCGGGGTCGTCGTACCCGGCGGTCTCGGCGAGCACGGCGAGCGGATCGATCCGGATGGCCTCCTCGGACACAGCGCTGTCCGGTGTCTCCGGCATCTCGGGCCCGTCCGGCGTATCCGGCCTGTTCGGTGCCGCGGACCCGTCGGGCGCCTCCTCCTGCCCCCACGCCAGCGTGTGCGTGGCGGGGAGGTCGATGAAGCGGGCCGGCACCTCGTGTTCCAGGGCCCATCGGATGGCCACCCACTCCGGGGAGAACTCGGCCAGCGGCCAGAACGCCGACCGCCCCGGCTCGTCCACCACATGCGCGAGGAGCGCGACGGGCGGCTGCATGCCCTCCTCGGCGGCCAGCGCGATCAACGCGTCCGCCTCCGGTGGGCCCTCGATCAGCACCGTCCGAGGGTTCGCCGCCTCCAGGGCCGCCCGCACGGCGCGCGCCGAACCGGGCCCGTGGTGCCGGACCCCGAGCAGCAAGGGCCCCGAACCGCGCCCGGCGCCTTCGGCTCGCGTCGCCTCCGGCAGGGATCCGTTCACGCGCTCACCTCCCGGCAGGCGCGGTAGAAGTCCTTCCAGCCGTCGCGCTCGCGGACGACCGCCTCCAGGTACTCCTGCCAGATGACGCGGTCGGCCGCCGGATCGCGGACGACGGCGCCGAGGATGCCGGCGGCGACATCACTCGCGCGCAGGACGCCGTCGCCGAAGTGGGCGGACAGGGCAAGCCCGTTGGTGACGACGGAGATGGCCTCCGCTGTCGACAGCGTGCCGCTGGGCGACTTCAGCTTCGTACGGCCGTCGGCGGTGATGCCGTCGCGCAGCTCGCGGAAGACGGTGACGACGCGGCGGATCTCGTCGATGCCGTCGGGCACGGCCGGCAGGTCGAGGGAGCGGCCGATCTGGTCGACCCTGCGCGAGACGATGTCGACCTCGGCGTCGGCGCTCTCGGGCAGCGGCAGCACCACTGTGTTGAAGCGGCGGCGCAGGGCGCTGGACAGGTCGTTGACCCCGCGGTCGCGGTCGTTGGCGGTCGCGATCAGGTTGAAGCCGCGTACGGCCTGCACCTCCGACCCCAGTTCCGGTATCGGCAGCGTCTTTTCCGACAGGATCGTGATGAGCGAGTCCTGTACGTCGGCGGGGATGCGGGTCAGCTCCTCGACGCGCGCGGTCATCCCTTCCGACATGGCGCGCATGACGGGGCTGGGCACCAGCGCGTCGCGGCTCGGGCCGTTGGCGAGCAACTGCGCGTAGTTCCAGCCGTACCGGATCGCCTCCTCCGGCGTGCCGGCCGTGCCCTGCACGAGCAGCGTCGAGTCGCCGCTGACGGCCGCGGCCAGGTGCTCGGACACCCATGTCTTCGCCGTGCCGGGCACGCCGAGCAGGAGCAGTGCCCGGTCGGTGGCGAGTGTGGTGACGGCGACCTCGACGATGCGGCGCGGGCCCACGTACTTCGGGGTGATCACCGTGCCGTCCGGGAGGGTGCCGCCGAGCAGGTACATCGCGACGGCCCATGGCGACATCCGCCAGCGGGTCGGGCGCGGGCGGTCGTCCTGCGCGGCCAGCGCGGCGAGCTCGGCGGCGAACGCGTCCTCGGCATGCGGCCGCAGCGCCTCGTCCTTCTCTCCCGCGGGTGCCTGCGCGGACGCAGGCACCCGCGCGCTCGTGTTCGCGGGCGCGGACTGGTCGCGGCTCGGGTCGACGGACGTCGGATCGACGGAAACAGGCATGGCTAGGTCCCCCTCCAGCTCGGCCGGGTCGGCCGGTTCGGATCTGGTGTCCACCTTGCACCACACCACTGACAATGCACTCTGACCTGCACAAATGCCATCGCGAGGGTCGATTGTCAGTGGTGGGACCTACCTTCGATGTCATGACTCAGCAGGGGGTGCGCTGGACTGCGGATCAGGTGCTGGCACTGGCACCTGACTCCGCATCACGCAAAGCGGGAAGCAAACTCGGCGCGGCCGGGCCGTGGTCGGAGGCGGGCAGTTCTGACGAGGGGACGGTATGGGGACTGTGCAGGGGCAGCGGCAGCAAGCCGTATCAGACGGTCATCGACCTCACGGATTCGACGGGGCCCGCGTACAAATGCAGTTGTCCGAGCCGCAAGTTCCCGTGCAAGCACGCATTGGGACTGCTGCTGCTCTGGGCGGGCGAGAGCGGGACAGGCAGCTCGGTGCCGCGGGGGCAGGCGCCGGACTGGGCCGAGCAGTGGATAAAGGGGAGAAGGCAGCGCGCGGAGGAGAAGCGGACGACGAGCGGGGCATCGGGCGCCCCGGCGGGTGATCCGGAGGCGGCGCGGCGCCGGGCGGAGCGGCGTGCCGAGCGGATCACGGCGGGGGCGGCGGAGCTGGAGCAGCGGCTGACCGACCTGCTGCGCGGCGGTCTGGCCGCGGCGGAGCAGGCGGGGTATGGGCTGTGGGAGGAGACGGCGGCCCGGATGGTCGACGCGCAGGCACCAGGGCTGGCCGCGCGGGTGCGGGAGTTGGGGGCGATTCCGTCCTCCGGCCCCGGCTGGCCGGTCCGGCTGCTCGAGGAGTGCGCCCTGCTCCACCTGCTCGTCCAGGGCTGGCTGCGCCGCGAGCGACTACCGGAAGGACTCGTGGCGACGGTCCGTTCCCGGATAGGGCTGCCCGCCTCGGCGGACGGCCCAGCCGCGCGCGACCGCTGGCTGGTCCTCGCCCAGTACGACACGGCGGACAGCCGTCTCACGACCCGCCGCATCTGGTTGCACGGAGCGGAGTCGGGACGCACGGTCCAGCTCCTGTCATACGGGGCTGCCGGCCGCGCACCGGAGCTGTCACTGCCCGTCGGCCTGGCCCTCGACGCGGAGGTGTCGGCGTACCCGGGCGCGGGCCGACTGCGGGTGGCCCTGGGCGAGCAGTTCACGCCCCCTTCGCCCGTGACACTCCGCCCGCCAGGGGTGAGCGTGGCGCAGGCGACGGCCCAGTACGGCGAAGCCCTCCGGGACGACCCCTGGTTGGACTCCCACCCGGTGACGCTGGCCCGCGTCATACCGACCCCGGACGCCGGCTCCTGGCAACTGGCGGACGCCGACAGCGAGCTGGCACTGCCTCTCACCCCGGCCGCCCAGTCCCGCTCCGGCCTGTGGCGCCTGGTTGCCCTGTCGGGCGGAGCCCCGGTCAGGGTCTTCGGAGAATGCGGCCACCGCGGCTTCACACCACTCACGGCGTGGCCGGAGGAAGCGGGAGAGGCGGTGCCACTGTGCTGACGCCACAGCCGTGTCTCTCCCCACCGACCGGCTCACCCGGATCTCTCAACCCCGTACGGAAGGGACGCTCATGAACAGCCCCCTCACTCCCCCGGACGCACCCACCGGGAGCTCCTGGGAGGAGCTCGTGACCGTGGCGTTGCTCGGGACGGAGCGGCGTACGCCGTCGGGGACGGCGCCCGGACGGGAGGCGCCGGGAGCGCTGCTGGACGCGGCGGCGGTGCAGACGGTGCGGCGGCGGGCCGGACTGCGGCCGGGGCGGGCGGCGGCACGACCGGAGCCGGCGGCGGCGGACGCGCGCCCGGCGCTCCCCCGCCCCGCCGCGCGCAGGCTGGCGATGCTGCTCGCCGACCGGCCCGGCACGGGCAGCGGCGGCCGTAGAGGAACGGCGCCCGACCTCATGGAATTGCTGCCGCAGTGGCTCGCCCTGGCGAACCAGCGCGGGTTCGCGGCGCCCCCGGAGCTGCTGCCCGCGCTCCTGGACGCCGCCAGAGGGCGTACGGATCTGCGACCGGCGGCGCTGGCCTTCGCGGGGCCGCGGGCGCTGTGGCTGGCACGGCTGAACCCGGACTGGCGGTTCGCGCTGCGCGCGACACCGGGCGGCGGAGCCACGCTGCCCGGTGCCGAAGAACCGGAGCGGGCAAGGCAGTTGTGGCAGGAGGGTCTGTTCGCCGAGCGGGTGGCTCTCCTCGCGGCGATACGAGCGCACGACCCGGCAGCTGCCCGCGAACTGCTCGCCACGACCTGGGCGACGGAGCGGGCCGAGGACCGGCTGATGTTCCTCGACTCGCTGCGGACGGGATTGTGCGCGGCGGACGAGCCCTTCCTGGAACAGGCATTGGCCGACCGGAGCCGCAATGTGCGGGCCACGGCGGCGGAGTTGCTGTCCGCGCTGCCGGGTTCGGCGCTCGCCGGGCGGATGGCGGACCGCGCCGGCTCCTGCGTGTCCGTCGACCACACGGGCGGCACGCCCACGATCGCGGTCGAGGCGCCACACGCCTGCGATGCGGGCATGGAACGCGATGGGATGGTGGCCAAGGCTCCGGCCGGCCGAGGTGAACGATCCTGGTGGCTGGGCCAGTTGGTCGAGGCGGCCCCGCTCTCCACCTGGTCTCGGCGGCTCGGTGGGCGTACGCCGGAGGAGATCGTGGCGTTGCCGGTGACGGACGACTGGCAGGGCGAACTGCATGCCGCGTGGTGCAGGGCGGCCGTGCGGCAACGCGATCCCTCTTGGTCCAGGGCGCTGTTGGGGTCACCATCGGTGCCGGAGGCCGGAGGGCCGGGGGCGGTGTCGCTGGCCGAGCGGGCCAAGCTGCTCGGCACGTTGGGCTCCGCCGAGCGAGCCGAGTGGGTGGCTGGGTTCATCGCCGTGCACGGGTTGTCCGAGGCGTTTCAGTTGCTCGGGGTGTGCGCGGTCCCCTGGGCGGGAGCCTTGGGCCGAGCCGTTGTGGACGCGCTCAATATCGCGCGGGACGCGGGGAGTTATCCATGGAGTTTCAGCGGAGTCATGGGGCTGGCCGAACGCTGCCTCGACCCATCAGAAGCCGGCCGCCTCGATGCCCTCACGGCCATACCCGACGAGCCGGAGAACGCGTCGCCCGGCGCCGGGGGCTACTGGGCGGAGTCGTTCCAACGGCTGGTGGGGACGCTGCGCTTGCGTGCGGCGATGCAACTTGAATTGGGCGGGGCGCCTATGGGGGTGGTGGGTTCGGGTTCATAGGCGGGTGCGGGTGCGTTGCGGCTGGTCGCGCCGTTCCCCCGCGGGTGCCTCCGGTGGTGGGGCGGGTGCGGGTGTGTGGGTGGCTGGTCGCGCAGTTCCCCCGCGCCCCTGAGGTGCGTGGTGGGTCGGGGTCGTGGGCCGGTGCGTCAGCCCGTCGCAGGCCGGGCATACGGCCCTTAGCTGGTACAGGGTGCGGGTTCTCCGAGACCGAACCTAAGCGACGGGCATACGACGCACCGGCCCACGCCCCCTCCCGCCGGAGGGAAGCCGCGGGTGGTTGGGGGTACGGGCTTTCCCGGGGACCGGGTCCTCGGGGCGCCGGGATCTTCGGGCCGCGGGTAGCCGCAGGCTTTTGCTTTCAGGGGCGCGGGGAACTGCGCGACCAGCCACGACGCACCCGCAGCCGCGACACAACGTGTCACCCCCACCCCCTGGCGGGGGGGGCCTGGGGGCGCAGCCCCCAGTTTCGGGAAGGGGCGGGCCTGGGGAAGAAAACCCCTCCCACCCCAATCCCCGCCTACCGCACTCCGGCGGAGCCCTACGCCCCCGCCGTCTGCCGAACGTTGGCCCTGACCCAGTTCACAATCGACGCCGTCGTGGCCCCGGGCGTGAAGATCTCGGCCACACCCTTCTCCTTAAGGGGCGGAATGTCCGCCTCGGGGATGATTCCGCCGCCGAAGACCTTGATGTCCGACGCCTCGCGCTCCTTGAGGAGTTCGATGACGGCGGCGAAAAGCGTGTTGTGGGCCCCGGAAAGAATGGAGAGCCCGATCGCGTCCGCGTCCTCCTGGATCGCGGTGTCGACGATCTGCTCCGGCGTCTGGTGGAGGCCGGTGTAAATGACCTCCATGCCCGCATCACGCAACGCCCGCGCGATCACCTTGGCCCCACGATCATGACCGTCGAGCCCCGGCTTGGCCACCACCACGCGGATCGGACCGGATGCCACACCCATCACTGCTGCCTCCATGAACCGACAAGATCTCCAGGGAACCGGACTGCGGGAATCCGTATCTAGCAAAAACCCAAATCAACCTGTTACCGTCCCGCACCGGCTTGTATCGACTGATAACACCTCAGGACGCTGACGGCGACTCGTCGCAACCGCTTCATGCCAGCCCACGTCAGGTGCACCCAGCGGCACAGCCACCCCGCACCGCGCCGGCCGGGGAGTGAACGAACGTTATCGCTACCATCCCGCAACCGGCAGTTTCGCGGTGGAGACCGAGGGGGAAATCACACGATGGGACAAGTTCGCCGCGCACCGATCCCGCACCCTGGGGCACATGGGCCACAGCCGGGCCGGGCGCAAGGGGAGCCGCCACGAGGTCGCTGCGCCTCCGCGTCGCCAGCCAGGCGGCCGGATGGCGCGGCATATCGGCGAATGCACGACGACGGGAGGCCCCGTCGTTCCACGGGCGTGATAAACGCCACCCGTGCACCGTCGTTGCTCTCGTCGGCGGTTTCCCATGAGGGCACACGGGGGACAAGGCCGTCCTTCCGTGCGCCGACGGGAGGTCGGCCATGAAGGTCACCAGGGCAGTACTGCCCTTTTATCCGCTTTTGCCGCTCTGTCAACGGCTGTTGCCCAACAGACTGGCCGGACTCTCGCTGACTCTCCTGAAAGCCACGGCTCTTGAGGTCGCGATCCTCGCGGGACACCTGATCCTCTATCCCACGGGCATCACCCAAGAGCGCCGCCAGGGCGCCACTTCGCCCTCCCCCAGCCTCGCCCCCGCCTCAGTCCCTAGGCCCCGCCGCGCACCCGACGACCTCACCGCCGGGACCGCGACCGAGACCGACCGTGACACCGAGGCCACCCGCCTGCCCACCCAGTCCAAGCCCCCGGTCGTCCTCCTCCACGGATTCATAGACAACCGCTCGGTGTTCGTGCTGCTGCGCCGCTCCCTCGCGCAGCACGGCAGGCAACAGATCGAGTCGCTCAACTACTCCCCCCTGACCTGCGACATACGTACCGCTGCCGAGCTGCTCGGCCGGCACATAGAGGAGATCTGCGAGCGCACCGGTCAGCAGGAGGTGGACGTCGTCGGCCACAGCCTCGGCGGGCTGATCGCGCGTTATTACGTGCAGCGTCTGGGCGGCGACATCCGCGTGCGGACGCTTGTGACGTTGGGCACACCGCACTCGGGCACGCACGTGGCACCGCTGATGAACGCGCATCCGATCGTGCGGCAGATGCGGCCCGGCTCCACCGTGCTCGAGGAACTGCGCGAGCCTGCACCGGCCTGTCGGACCCGGTTTGTGGGCTTCTGGAGCGATCTCGACCAGTTGATGGACCCGTTGGAGACGGCCTGTGTCGAACACCCCGACCTGCTCGCACAGAACGTACGGGTGAGTGGGATCGGTCACCTCGCTCTGCCGGTGCACCCAGCGGTCGCGGCCGGCATACGGCAGGCACTCGACCTCGAGGAGACGGCGGGAGCCCCTGCCGCCGCCCGTGCCGGCGGACTGACCGTGGCGTAGTCGCAACACGCTCCCGGGCGCCGGTCGAACACCCGGAAACACCCCCACGCTGTCGAACACTCTTCGTACGAAAGGCCAAAGTCGCGCCCGCAGTCCGCCGAAAGGCAGCTGAATGCCCGTTTCCTGAACGGGGGATGGAAGCCGAAGATTGTCGCGCCCGCGTACCGCCGGGTACAGTCACCGCACTGCTCTGCCAGCGCCCCTGTCGTCGAGGCGAAAGAGAAGTTGGTGAACGACCGTCACCCGTCGGGGACCGTAGCGCCCCCGGCCGCGGCTCCCGAAGCCGCCTCGACGCACTTCGCGTCGTATGGCGAGCAGGGGATCCAGTACGGCGACTTCACCACGTACGACGCCTACACCGCCACCGGTTTTGACGCGGCGCCCACCGGCGTCTACGACACATACGGTGCACTGGGTGCTTGCGCGGCGACGCCCTTCGAGGCCACGACGAGCTTCGAGACCGACCCCCTCTTCGGCGACCTGCCGGGCAGTGGCGGCACGGGTTCGTACGACGCCACGCAGTGGTCCGGCAGTCACCAGACGTTCAGCGGTCACCCGACGCCGAACTACGACCCGTACGCGGCCCAGCACCACGCCGCGTACGACACCGGCAGCCACGACGCGACCGGCCTCTGGACGGACACCTCCGGTCACCAGCGACTGACCGGGATCCCGGCGCAGTCCACGGGCCCCGACGTCAGCGGTCAGTGGGACGCGAACGCCTGGCTCCAGGCCGAACCGATCGGCCAGGCCCAGCAGTGGAACACGCAGACCTTCGACTCGGGTGCGTACGACGCGACGGCGTGGAACTCCGACGGCGGTGAGCGGCACGAGTCGTACGAGCCGTACGACCAGCAGGCCACAGCGATCTTCGAGCAGGTCACGTACGAACAACAGGCCTCTATAGAGGACGAGTTCAGCCCTTCCGACGACCTGAACCCCGACACCGCCACCGGCAGCCACGACGAACCCCCTCTCCTCGACGGCGCCGAAGAGATCTCCCCGGACGCCCCTGCCACCCCCGTCGTCACCATCCCAGCCCCCCGCCCGGGGTCACGCACCGCATCCCGTGCGGCCTCCCGCTCCCGCCGCCGTACCCCGCCCAAGCGTTCCGCTCTGCTGACGGTCGCCGTGCCGTCCGCGTGTGTGATGGGTGTGGCCGGGATCGCGGCGGCATCCGTGGGCAGCGGGAACGGGAACGAGAGCAACGAGACGACGGCCGCGACCGGCACGACCGCCGTGCAGCCGGCGACCGCCAACAACAAGCTGGACACCCAGCTCGAGAGCCTGACCGCGGACGCGGACGACTTCGCCGACCGGGCGAGCCGTACGCAGGAGCGGATCGACCTCAAGGCCCAGCAAGAGGCCGAGAAGAAACGGGCGGCGGCGGAGGCGGCGCGCAAGGAGCGACTGCGTCCGAAGTTCGCGCTGCCGGTCGAGCAGCATGGGCTCAGCGCCTACTACGGCCAGGCCGGCATCAACTGGATGTCCGTGCACTCGGGCATCGACTTCCCCGTCTCGTACGGCACGACGGTGATGGCCGCGACCGACGGCGTCGTCCGTACGGAGTGGAACAGCGCGTACGGGAACATGGCGATCGTGACCGCGAAGGACGGTACGGAGACGTGGTACTGCCACCTCTCCACCTACAAGGTCGCTTCCGGGACCGAGGTGAAGGCCGGCGACCCGATCGCGTTCTCCGGCAACTCCGGCAACTCGACGGGCCCGCACCTCCACTTCGAGGTACGCCCGGGCGGCGGCAGCGCGATCGACCCCCTGCCGTGGCTCCGCAGCCACGGCCTCAACCCGACGTAACCGACTCGTCCCGCCGCGGGCCGCCAAGCCCCGCAGGGCTACAGCTTCTGCACCGGCGCGTATCGCAGCAGCAGCCGCTTCGGCTTGGTGTCCCCGAAGTCGATCGTCGCCTCCGCGTTCGCCCCCGTGCCTTTCACGCCGACCACCGTGCCGAGCCCGAACTGGTCGTGGGTGACCCGGTCCCCCACCGCCAGCGACACCACCGGCTTCTCCGTGGCCCCGCCCCGCCGCGTCGCGAAGCCGGAGGCGCCCGAGGCCGCCGACCGCGAGCGGGAGGACGACAGAGAGGCCGCCACGCCCGCCGCAGGGCCGGAGGCCACCGCTCCCATGGAACCCGTCCGCTTCCACTCCAGATGCGTGTCCGGGATCTCCTCCAGGAAGCGGGACGGCGGGTTGTACGAGGGCTGCCCCCAGGCGCTGCGCATCGAGGACCGCGTCAGATACAGCCGCTCCCGCGCGCGTGTGATGCCGACGTACGCGAGTCGCCGTTCCTCCTCCAGTTCCTTGGTCTGGCCGAGGGCGCGCATGTGCGGGAAGACGCCGTCCTCCATGCCGGTCAGGAACACCACGGGGAATTCGAGGCCCTTGGCGGTGTGGAGGGTCATCAGCGTTATGACGCCGGAGCCGTCCTCTTCCTCGTCCGGGATCTGGTCGGAGTCGGCGACGAGCGCGACCCGCTCCAGGAAGTCGGAGAGCCCGCCCGGCGCCTCGCCCTCACCGGCCTCCTGCTCGAACTCCAGGGCCACGGCGGCGAGTTCCTGGAGGTTCTCGATGCGGGTCTCGTCCTGTGGGTCGGTGGAGGCCTGCAACTCGGCCAGGTAGCCGGTGCGTTCGAAGATCGCTTCCAGGACGGTCGCCGGGCCCGCGCCCGACTCGACGACGGTCCGCAGGTCCTCCATCAGCGTGTTGAATCGCTTGACGGCGTTCGTCGAGCGGGCCGCCATGCCGTACGCCTCGTCGACGCGGCGCAGCGCCTGCGAGAAGCTGATCTTCTCCCGCGAGGCGAGTGCGTCGATCATCGCCTCGGCCCGGTCGCCGATGCCCCGCTTGGGGACATTGAGAATCCGCCTCAGCGGTACGGAGTCCTCCGGGTTGGCGAGCACCCTCAAGTACGCGAGAACGTCCCGGACTTCCTTGCGCTCGTAGAAGCGGACGCCGCCGACGACCTTGTAGGGCAGGCCGACGCGGATGAAGACCTCTTCGAAGACACGGGACTGGGCGTTCGTACGGTAGAAGACGGCGACGTCGCCCGCCTTCGCCTCACCGGCGTCCGTCAACCGGTCGATCTCGTCGGCGATGAACTGCGCCTCGTCGTGCTCCGTGTCGGCGACGTAGCCCGTGATGCGCGCGCCCGCGCCCGCGTTGGTCCACAGGTTCTTGGGGCGGCGGCTTTCGTTGCGCTCGATGACCGCGTTGGCGGCGGTGAGGATCGTCTGGGTGGAGCGGTAGTTCTGCTCCAGGAGGATCGTCTTCGCGTCCGGGTAATCCTCCTCGAACTGGAGGATGTTGCGGATGGTAGCGCCGCGGAAGGCGTAGATGGACTGGTCGGCGTCGCCCACGACGCACAGCTCGCCCGGGTCGTCCTCGGGACCGGAGGGCCCGACCAGCTCACGCACCAGCGCGTACTGGGCGTGGTTCGTGTCCTGGTACTCGTCGACCAGTACGTGGCGGAAGCGGCGGCGGTAGTGCTCGGCGACATCCGGGAAGGCCCGGAAGAGATTGACCGTGGTCATGATCAGGTCGTCGAAGTCGAGGGCGTTGGCCTCGCGCAACCGCGACTGGTACATCGCGTAGGCCTGGGCGAGGGTCTTCTCGAAGCCGTCGGCGGCCTGGCCCGCGAAGTCCTCCTCGTCGATCAGCTCGTTCTTCAGGTTCGAGATCTTGGCGCTGAACGACTTGGGCGGGAAGCGCTTCGGGTCGAGGTCCAGGTCGCGGCAGACCAGGGCCATGAGGCGCTTGCTGTCGGCGGCGTCGTAGATCGAGAACGAGGACGTGAAGCCGAGCTTCTTCGACTCCCGGCGCAGGATGCGGACGCACGCGCTGTGGAAGGTCATCACCCACATCGCGTTCGCACGCGGGCCGACGAGGTGCTCGACGCGCTCCTTCATCTCGCCCGCGGCCTTGTTGGTGAACGTGATCGCGAGGATCTGGCCCGGATGCACATTCCGCTCGCCGAGCAGGTACGCGATCCGGTGTGTGAGCACACGGGTCTTGCCGGAGCCGGCGCCGGCCACGATGAGCAGGGGGGAGCCGGAGTGCACGACCGCCGCGCGCTGGTTGTCGTTCAGCCCTTCCAGGAGCGTGGCCGCGTCCACGTGGGGGCGCGGGGCACCATCGCGGTAGTAGGCCTCCCGGTCCGGCGGCACGTCGAACTTCCCGCCGAACAGATCGTCCGGAACCTGTTCCGGTACGTGCTCGTCCTCGGGCGGCGGCGGGGGCTCTTCCTCGTGGTCCCGCGAGGGCTTGAGGTCCGCCAGGAAGCTGTCATCAAAGAGGCTGCTCATCGCTCTCCGAGTCTAGGCTCCCCCACCGACACCTCGCCGCCGCCCTGAGAACTCGGCCGGTACGACCCTGCCGGGAGCCTGCCGGGATTTCTCTCACCCTCCAGGACCGCCCCGTCACGGTCGGCGACGGATCATGGCGCCTGAGGCTAAGGTCACGAAAACGTATCGGACAATTCGCTCATCAACCTTCACAAGAGCCACACGAGTTGGTTAGCTTTCGCAGTGGGCCGCTCGACCCCCACCGGCGAACGTCGCCGGGCCGTGCGGCTCCCGCCGAGTCCGGAACGCCCTCGTGGCCGCCCGGAGCCGGGGACCCACCGACCTTTGGGGTGAATCGGTCCAACTCCCTCAGGGGACAAGGACCGTAGGGCAAACCTTCCGAAGCACACGCCCGAACCCGACAGCTAACTCGGTAGGCGGAGCACGGAAGGAGTCGCCTTCGTGGCGCCACACCGCAAAGCGCGGTCGTCCAGTCCCAAGGGCATACGGACCCCTGCCCTCGCCACCGCCGCTCTCACCTCGGTGGCTCTCCTGTCGCAGACCGCGAACGCTTCGCCCTCCGCGGAGCCGCAGCCCAGCCTCGACGAAGTCCAGAAGAAGGTCGACGACCTCTACCAGCAGGCGGAGACGGCGACCGAGAAGTACAACGGCGCCAAGGAGAAGAGCAGCAAGCAGCGCAAGAAGGCCGACAACCTCCTTGACGAGGTGGCCTCGCGCACGCAGAAGCTCAACGAGGCGCGCGAGGAACTCGGTACGTTCGCCGCCGCGCAGTACCGCACGGGCGCCGCCGCCCCTGACACCGCGTCCCTGCTGCTCGCGGACAACCCGCAGGACTACTTCGACCAGAACCAGCTGATGGACCGGCTGACCAGCCGTCAGCAGCAGGCCGTCGAGGACTACGCGACCCAGCAGTCCGAGATGACGCAGCGGCGTCAGGAGGCCTCCGAGAGCCTTCAGTCGCTCACCGAGACCGAGAACACCCTGAAGTCGTCCAAGGCGGACGTTCAGCGCAAGCTCGCCGAGGCGCGCCAGATGCTCTCGCGGCTGACCACCGAGGAGAAGGCGCGGCTCGCGGCGATCGAGCGGGAGAAGCGCGAGGAGGCCCAGCGCAAGGCGGAGGAGCTGGCGCGGCAGCAGCAGGCCGCGGAGGAACAGCGCCGCCAACAGCAGCAGGCCCAGCAGACTCCCGCGCCCTCCACCGGCGCGGGGACCTCGACCGGCACGGGCAGCTCCGCGGGCACCTCGACCGCCAAGGGCGAGAAGGCGCTCGCCTTCGCCCGTTCCCAGACCGGCAAGCCGTACGTCTGGGGCGCCTCAGGACCCGACTCCTACGACTGCTCCGGCCTCACCCAGGCCGCCTGGAAGGCCGCCGGCGTCACTCTCCCGCGCACCACCTGGGACCAGGTCAAGATCGGCACCCAGGTCTCGGTCGCCAGCGCCCAGCCCGGCGACCTCGTCTTCTTCTACGACGACATCAGCCACGTCGGCCTCTACCTCGGCGACGGCATGATGATCCACGCCCCGAAGCCAGGTGCGTACGTCCGCGAGGAGTCGATCTACTACATGCCGATCCACAGCGTGGTCCGCCCGGCATGAGGCACGCGCGCGTGGACCCCTTTTTGGGATGCACGCGCGCGTGAGCCCTTTTTGGGACCCTTCAAGGAACGGTTCTTACAGCTCTCCAAGGCCCGTCAGGTCCAGAGCACCGCGATGAAGACGTTCGCGATGGTCAGCCCGCCCACCAGCCCGAACAAGCCCTTCTCCACCTTCTCCTCGTCCCGCTTCACATACACGAGGCCCAGGATCACGATCAGCAACGCCAGCTTGACGCCGATCTTGATGTTGTTGACCGTCTGATCGTCGGCCTGATTGAGGCCGACCAGGATCACGCCCGTGACGAGCATCGTGAACGCACCGTGGAGCATCGCAGGCCCGAAGCGGGCCGTACCCTCGCCCATCGCCTTCATCTGAGTGAGGAAGCCGCCGAGGAGTGCGGCGATACCGATGATGTGCAGGCCGACGAAGAGATGGATGAGTACGTCCATGAAGCCGGAGCTTAATCAGGGGCTCGTGTACGGCCTCACACCGCCCCGCGCCCCTGGGCGGAGCCCGTACTGCGGAGGCTGACGGACCCCGACAGACGCTGACGGACCCATAGCACCGCCGCGCCGCCCAGTCCTCCACAACCCCCGCATCGGTCAACGCCCCGCGCCAACTCGACGGCACCAGGCCGGGATCACGGTCGCATACGGTCACCACACGGCTCAGTCCCGACAGTTCCGTACATGGCGTCACCAAGCCCGCCCTCTCAGGTTTAGCGTCCCTCCCCAGGTGACCGGCTCCCCACCGCCGCCCGGGCCAGGGGCGGCAGCCGGGCATCACCGCCGAGAAGATCCGGCGGCGGCCCGCTCCCCCTGTGCGGGCCGCCGCCGGACGCCAGGGGCGTCATCGCTCCGCGGTCGTACGGAAGTTCCCCTTCGGGAAGGAAGTGTGTCCAGGTGGCAGCGCACCGCAAGCCAAGACAGCGCTCGCTCGGCGGCAATACGGCCCGCACAGCCTTCACGATCGCGCTCGCGGGCGCGGCGAGCGCCACCTCCTTCGACGGGGCGGGGCATGCCGAGCCGCGGCTGACACCGGATCAGGTGAGAGCGAAGGTCGACAAGCTGTACCAGGAGGCGGAGGTCGCCACCGAGAAGTACAACGGGGCGAAGGAGAAGGCCGACAAGGCGGAGGACCGGGTGGACTCCCTCCAGGACGAGGCCGCCCGCCGGACGGAGCGGCTCAACTCCGAGCGGGACGCGCTGGGTTCGGTGGCCGCCGCGCAGTACCGGGACGGTGGCCTCGATCCCGCGCTGCGGCTCATCCTCTCCTCGAACCCCGATCAGTACCTGGACGAGGCCGCGTTCGCCGAACGCGCCGGCAGCCGACAGGCCTCGGCCGTTTCGCGCGTACGCGGCCAACTGCGCGAGATCGAGCAGCTGCGCGGGGCCGCCCATGTCGAGCTGGCCTCGCTCAAGTCCCAGCAGGCGGCGCTGAACCGGCACAAGAAGACGGTCACCGGAAAGCTGGGCGAAGCCCGGCGGCTCCTGTCCCGCCTGACGGACGAACAGCGCGCCCGGATCGGCGCGGACGACGCCGCCACGGCCCGCGCCTCACGCTCCGCCCCGCGGGATGCGGGCTCGACCGCCGCGGCTCCCAACTCCCGGGCTGCGGCTGCGATTTCGTACGCGTACGACAAGCTCGGCAGCCCGTACGTATGGGGCGCCACCGGCCCCGACGCCTTCGACTGCTCGGGCCTCATGCAGGCCGCGTACCGCTCCGCAGGGATCTCGCTGCCTCGCACGACGTATGCCCAGATCGACGCCGGCCAGCGCATCCCCCGCTCCGAACTCCGCCCCGGTGACCTGGTGTTCTTCTACTCCAGCATCAGCCATGTGGGCCTCTACGTGGGCAACGGCCAGATGATCCACGCCCCCAACCCTTCGGCCCCGGTCCGCTTGGCCCCACTGGACGAGATGCCGTTCGCGGGAGCCACGCGGGTGGTGTGATTCGCGACTGACGGTCAGACCAGCCGTCGTGCCGTTGCCCACCGGGTCAGCTCGTGGCGGTTCGACAGCTGGAGCTTTCTGAGGACCGCCGAGACGTGGGACTCCACCGTCTTCACCGAGATGAACAACTGCTTGGCGATCTCCTTGTAGGCGTAGCCGCGGGCGATGAGGCGGAGGACTTCGCGCTCGCGCTGGGTGAGGCGGTCGAGGTCCTCGTCGATGGGCGGGGCATCGGTGGAGGCGAAGGCGTCGAGGACGAAGCCGGCCAGGCGCGGGGAGAAGACCGCGTCGCCGTCCTGGACGCGGAAGACGGAGTCGACGAGGTCCGTGCCGGTGATGGTCTTCGTCACGTAGCCCCGCGCGCCGCCCCGGATGACGCCGATGACGTCCTCGGCGGCGTCGGAGACGGACAACGCCAGGAACCGTACGGGCTGCTCGGCATCCGCCATCAACGCGGCGCAGCGGCGCAGGACTTCGACACCGCCGCCG
The DNA here is from genome assembly GCF_014647675.1 of Streptomyces flaveus. Taxonomy (GTDB): domain Bacteria; phylum Actinomycetota; class Actinomycetes; order Streptomycetales; family Streptomycetaceae; genus Streptomyces; species Streptomyces flaveus. The sequence continues at coordinate 238,728 of NZ_BMPQ01000006.1, forward strand.
CCCGGAAGGTGCACGTCCAGGAGGACGACCTCGGGCCGTGTCGCCGTGATGACCGAGACGGCCTGGTCGACGTCGGCAGCCTCTCCGACCACCTCGACACCCGTCCGCTCGGTCTGCCCGATCTCCGCCTGGACCCCCGTACGGAACATGCGGTGATCGTCGACGAGGACCACGCGGACCCGCCGACCGGGCCCGGCGTCCGCCGCATCGGGCGTGCCCGCCGGGGCGTCGGGCTCGGCGGCCCCGCCATCGCCCGGCTCGACCGTCCCGGTCGGCTCGTTCGCCTCGCTCATGTCTCCGCCCTCTCCATCTCCAGCTCGACCTCCGTGCCGCCGTCCGGCACGGCGCGCAGCCGGGCTGTGCCGCCGTTGCGCTCCATGCGGCCGATGATCGATTCTCTGACGCCCATGCGGTCGGTGGGTATCGCGTCCAGGTCGAAGCCGGGGCCGCGGTCCCTGACGGACACGAAGACCGTCCTGCCCTCGACCTCGGCGTAGACCTGCACCGCGCCGCCCTCGCCACCGTACTTGGCGGCGTTCACCATCGCTTCCCTCGCGGCCTGCATCTGGGCTCCGATTCTTTCGTCGAGCGGGCAGTCGCCGACGACCACGACCTCTATGGGGACGCCGTGCTTGTCCTCCACCTCCGCCGCGCTGCGCCGGACCGCCTCGGCGAGGGTGTCCGGCTCGTCGGCCTCGTCCTTGCCGGTGCCCTCCGGTTTGTAGAGCCAGTTGCGCAGGTCGCGCTCCTGGGCGCGGGCGAGGCGACGGACCTCGCCCGCGTTCTCCGCGTTTCGCTGTATCAGCGTCAGGGTGTGCAGTACCGAGTCGTGGACATGGGCGGCCACTTCCGCCCGCTCCTGGGCACGGATACGCATCAGCCGCTCCTCGGAGAGGTCCTGGGTCATGCGTACGAGATAGGGGCCGGCGAGCAGCGCTATGCCGACGAGGACCGCGAGCGCCGCCTGCAGCACCGAGCCGAGGTGGGCGGCGGAGCCCTGGAGGACGAATATCCCGGAGACGCCCACGGTGACCAGCAGGACTCCGGCCGCTGAGCGGGCCAGCGTAAGCGTGCGCCGGTGGCGGCCCACCTCCATCCAGCGGGCCCGCCGCGCGTTGTCCGCCTGGCGCCAGACCAGGGCCACGCCCGCGCCGACGAGGACGACGGGCCAGAGATACGCCTTGGTCCCGCCGCTCAGGTCCACATTGCCGACGAAGATCAGGGCGATCACGACCATCGCGAGCAGCGCGACGATCTGGCCCTTGTCTGGCTTGCGGGCGACGAGTCTGCGGCGCCCGTCGATGGAGGTCTCGGTGGCGAGGGCCGGAGGCCGCCCGGTGTCCACGCCTCCGACGCCGAGCGGCACAAAGAACCAGAACGCGGCATACAGCAAGGCCCCGAGGCCCTCGGCCATGAACAGTCCGACGAAGACCAGCCGCACCCAGACCACAGGCAGCCCGAGATGCCCGGCGAGCCCCCGCGCCACGCCACCGAGCCAGCGTCCGTCGCTGCTGCGGTAGAGCTTGCGCGGCGGCCGCGGGTCCTCGACGGGAACAGCTGCGACTTCCGGCATGCCATCGATATTCACACGCGAGGCGGGCCAGGACATCAGGGTCGACCCCCGAGACTCCCCTGATCTTCGAAGCACCGGGCGCCTCGGGGATCAAGGCCCGATGCCTCGGGGACGATTTCAGGGTTCGGCCAGGGTCGTCCCGACTGCCGCCGGACCGCTGCGGCCGTCACCATGGACACATGACAGATCACACGCACGCCGCGACGGGTCCAGGACCCGGCTCCGGCCCGGGCCCCGGCGAGGCTTCGCCCACCGGGCCACGGGACACGGTGCCCGCCGTCGGCGCCCCGGCCACCGCGGGTGAGGAACCGCGCGCGCACGGGAGCCCGCCCGCGCCCGGGGATCCGGTTGTGCCCGAGGTCCCGCACAAGTTCCGGCGCGACCGGCGGCACAAGATGCTGGGCGGCGTGTGCGCGGGGCTCGGGCGGCAGTGCGACATGGACCCGGTGATCTTCCGCATCGGGCTCGCGGTGCTCTCGGCGAGCGGCGGCATCGGCCTCATCTTCTACGGCTTCGCCTGGCTGTTCGTGGCCTACGACGACGAGGACGAGAACGAGCTGCGCAAGCTGCTCACCGGCCGCGTGGACGGCCAGGCGCTGACGGCCGTGCTCTTCGCGCTGGTCGGCTGCGGGGTGTTCCTGTCCATGCTGGGCAACGGCGGAGTGCTCACCTTCGCCACCACGCTCGCGCTGGTCCTCGCGGGCGCCGGTTACTGGTCGCGGCAGCGCGGCGCCCCCGGCCCCGACCCGCTCGCCGCGCAGGCGGCGGCCGACGCACCACCGGAAGCGCAGGCACCGCCCGTCCCCGACTCCTTCTCCTCCTGGTGGCGCGACCCCATCGTCAAGGACGGCACGCATGTGGGGGGCACGGGTTATCTGTGGGGCCCGAGTGACACCCGGGACCGGGACATCGCGGCGGCGGTCAATATCGCGCAGGGCAACTACCGCCCGGACATACGGACGCGCGAGCCGAAGCCGCGCGGCCCTCGCTGGATCGGCGGCTGGGTGTTCCTGCTCGCCCTGCTGGCGGGCGCCCTCGGCACCGGTGCGACCTGGGACGACCACGCGCTGGGCACCAGTCTCCAGGCCGGCCTGGCGAGCGCCCTCATCGTCTTCGGCACAGGCATAGCGGTCAGCGCGTTCCTGGGGCGTACGGGGGCGGGATCGGTCTTCCTCGCGATCACCACCGCAGTCCTACTGGCCTGCTCGGCGGCGCTCCCGAAGGACATCAGCACGCACTGGGTGCGCACGAACTGGACGCCCGCCGTAGCGGCGGACGTACGGCCGACGTACGAACTCGGCACCGGCGTCGGCACGCTGGATCTGACCCGGATAGACCTCGCCAAGGGCCAGACCCTGACGACGAGCGTCGAGGTGGGCATGGGTCAGCTCAAGGTCGTCGTGCCCGACGACGCGACCGTGAAGCTGAACGTCGAAGTGGGCGTCGGCGACATCCAGTTCCCCGGCGACGGCAAGCAGGACGTGGACGTGGCCCCCGGCAAGTATGAGGAACGGACCCTCAAGCCCACGAGCAACACCAAGAACGGCGGCACGCTCGACCTCACCCTCGAGGTCGGCGTCGGACAGGCGGAGGTGGCCCGTGCTACGTCATGACTTCCAGCCCGGCCGACTGATAGCGGGCGTCTTCCTCACGCTCACCGGCATCATCTACGCCGGCGACGCGGGCGGGCTCTGGGAGACCCCCTGGTTCGCGGTGGTCCCTCTCGTCACCGGCGGCCTGTGCCTGGCAGCAGCTGCGGGCACGGTGACACATGCGATACGCCACCGCCGCAAGAGCCTCGCTTCCCGGGAGACACGGGAGGCGCCCACACAGAGCTGAAAGCTGGGGGAACTGAGCTTGACCGCCGGAAGCCCTGGCCGACCCTAGTAGGCGCCGGCTCGCTGCCTTCGTCGTGCCCGCAGCATCGAGTCGATGGAGAGCACCGACGCTCCGGCGAGTACGAGGGGGAGCCATGCCATCAGGTAGGGGAGGTCGTTGCCGTAGTAGTACGGGTCCGAGGGCCAGCTCACGGTGAGCCAGAGGCTGAGGGAGATCATGGCACCGCCGAACGCGGCGAGCCGGGCGAACAGTCCGATCAGGGTGCCGATGCCGACGGCGAGCTCGCCGAAAGCGATGGCATAGGCGAAGCCGACGGGGTTCTTGAGGGACAGGTCGACGAGTTCCGGGATGGCCGAGGAGTCGCGCACCGTGCGCATCATGTCGCCGATCGAACCGGAACCGGCCTCCGACATGAACGCGCTGTCGGTGAGCTTGTCGATCCCCGCGTAGATGAAGGTGACGCCGAGGAAGACGCGCAGCGGCAGCAGGGCGTACCGGGTGGCGGCGTCCCGCCAGTCCCTGCCTCCACCGTCGAGGTAACCGGAGTGCGTATCCATCCGCATACCGTGAGCCATCGCTCTCCGCCACCTCTCACCGAACCGACAGTTCGCCCCTCAACAGACCATACGTAGCCCTGAGGCGGGCGGCTCAACCCTGGACCGAACTTTTTACCTCCGGCGGTTCAGCGGGGCGCCTACGGGGCGGGGAGTTGGGGTTCGCGGGCGAGTGCGGGTCCGTCGTGGCTGGTCGCGCAGTTCCCCGCGCCCCTGAAAAGCCTGCGGCTGCCCGTACCCCGAGAAAGCCCGCTCGCCGGACAAGCCCGCCCCCGAGGGGAAGCCCGCACCCCCAACGACCCGCACCTTGCCCTCCGGCGGGAGGGGTCGTGGGCCGGTGCGTCGTATGCCCGTCGCTTAGGTTCTGTCTCGGAGGACCAGGGCCTTGTACCAGGCCAGGGCCGTATGCCCGCCCTGCGACGGGCTGACGCACCGGCCCACGCCCCCGCACCCACCACGCACCTAAGGGGCGCGGGGAACGGCGCGACCAGCCACAGACGGCCCGCAGTCGCCAACGAATCGAACCCACCCACCCGGTAGGCACCCCCGCACAACCAACGGAGCGCCCCCACCCAACCGACGGAGTCAATCCGTCACATCAATCCCGTACCGATTCGTCTCCACCCCCGCCGCAGTAACCACCTGTACCTCCACCCGCCCAGGTTCCACATCCGCAGGCACCGGCACGGTGAGAACCGCGTCGGACGGGTTACGGAAGCCTCCGGCCACAGGGACGAGCGGTACGTGCACATGGATGGTCCCGATCCGGACCACCATCCGCGACAGACGTTCAGCCGTGTGGGCACCCGGAGGCACAAACCCGGCCCCGCGGATCTCGATGTCGTCCCCCGTCCGGATGGGTGCGTCCAGGTCTCCGGCCTCGCGGGACCGGACGACCGAGAGAATCACCGGTCGCCCACCCTCGGCGTACTTGGCGGCAACGTATGTCGCGGCCGACACCAGCACCACCAACGCCAGCCCCCACGGCAGATCCGGCAACTGCTCGGGCCGACGAGCGAGCCGTACCGCCGCGAACATCAGCGCGGCACCGGCGATCACCACGTACTGCGTGTCCGCGAAGCTGCCCCGCCCCGAGTCATCGGTCAGCAGGTCAGCGGCCCGCGGCCGGTCGGCACGTATCTTCTGCAGACGCTGGCCGAGCACCCGCAGGCCCACCACCCGTCGCACCAGCACAGCGATCCCGCACACCACGGCAAGAACGGTGACGAGCCCGGCGCCCCGGGCGAGTTCGAGCCCGGAGACCAGCGCGTCACGCTCGCCCGGCGAGGAGGCGCCCGCGAGCCGGCCTGCCAGTACCAGCACGGCGTAGACGACGAACAGCACCCAACTCGCCGCCACCGCGCGGGAAGTGGACAGCCGGTTGTCCTCACCGACGACGGGCGCCAGCACACCTCCACGCGCCCGGTGGAACCACGACGCCCCGACCAGCAGCCCGCCCACGACGACCGCGGCGAGGAAACCGGCGGTCCGCGCGGCAGTCCAGCCCGCCCCGATCGCGGTGAGCGCCTGCACCAGAAGCAGGCCCCCGACGACTCCCGCTACCGCGAAGGCCGTACGCCGCCACAGCAGCCCCAGCCATGCCGCGGCCTCGGCCCGGCCCCGCTCGGCGACGAGGTCCGCCGACTGGGTCAGCTCGTCCGACACCCACTGCCGCGAGGCCCCCGCCGAGTGCGCGACAGCGGCGGGCAGCCCTCGGCCGGAGGCCAACTCGTCCCGCTTGGAAAGGAATGCGGCAACAGCTCGTCTATGCCCTTCGCGCGCCCCCTGCGGACAGTCTCCGCAGGTGCAGCCGCCTTCGTGCGCGCCTTGTCCAGCCTCCTGCACCGCCACCGCCCGTTGCCGCCTTCCCGCACCGCTCCGTAGAGCCAACTCGTAGAGCCGACTCATAGCCCCAAGTACCAGGCATCCCAAGTACCAGGCATCGGGATTGTGCCGTACGCCACTCCGCCCCCACCCGGCAGGTCCGGTATCCGGTCAGCACCGGCGAACCACTCTCACCGCACCGGGGCCCCGAGCCACAACCCCGAGCCCCCGCCCGATCCACCGCACCGCTGAGCCCCGCGCCCCGCCCCTCCGCCCTGCCCCCGCCACCCGAACCCCCGCCCCATGTTGACCCGGCTGCGAGAATTTCCGTATGGCCGAGATCATCCAGCGCGACGGGACCTGGGCCTTCGACGGCAACACGGTCCGGATCACGCCGGGACTCCACCGCTCCGTACCGCTGTTCCGGCAGACGTACGGAGAGATCGCCGTGCCGCTCGAAGCGGTCGCCAGTGTCGTCTACGAGCCCGAACGCAAGCGTGGCCGGCTGCGTCTGAGACTTCGCGAGGGCGCCGACCCGCTGCTCCAGGCGACCGGTGGCCGGCTTCCCGACGCGGCGGACCCGTACCGGCTGACGGTGGACCTCGACCGCTCGGGCGTCGCCGAGTACGTCGCCGAGGAGATACGCCGTGCGCTGCTCCTCGAGCAGATCCCCAAGGAGCCCGCGAAGGAGTACCTCCTGCCGGGCCCGCCCGTGCCGGTCTCCGTCCGCTCCAGCGACGGCACGGTGTCGTTCGACGGCGCCCAGGTCCGGATCGACTGGAGCGACACCTCGGACCGGGTGAAGCGCGCGACGGGTCCGCGCATCATCGACGTACCGGATCTCGTCCAGGTGGAGTGGCTGCCCAACTCCGGTTACGAGGACGGCTTTCTGCGCTTCGTGACGCGCGAGACGGCGTTCTCCAAACTCCCGCCGGAGAAGGACCCGTTCGCCCTCGACCTGTGGGGCAGCGCCCGCCGCGACCTGCTCACGGCGCTGGTCGCCACCGCGGTCACGGCCCGTCTTCCCCATCCGTCCACTCGCACCGGCGAGTATCTTCCCGCCGACGCGCCTCGTCTCCCGTTGACGGCCAGGGATGCGGTACCGCCCGAGCCGCAGCCCGAGAATCACGACGTACTCCTGCGCCGGTTGCGGGAGTTGGGCGAACTGCACCGCGAGGGCGTGCTGACGGACGAGGAGTTCGCGGCGACGAAGGCCGCCGTACTCCGCGGATTCTGAACTCCGCGGATTCTGAGCATCAGGACGCACCAGGACGTACCAGGCGCACCGGGATGTACCGCAACTCACCAGAACGGCCCCGGCACTCGAACCGTCACGACAACAGATCCGGCTCACTCCGGCTGATGTCCTGCCACATCGGCTGATAGTTGATCCACGCCACCAGATCCCCGCCGAGTTGCTCACGTGTCGCCACCGCCTGCCGGTGGTCGATGAGCACGGGCCGGCCCGCCGCGCGGGCGGTGAGCTGGACTTGGCTGGAGCGTTCCATGGACACGAACCACCAGGCCGCGGCATCGACCGAGTCGCCGACGGTCAGCAGTCCGTGGTTGCGCAGCACCAGCGCCTTGCGGGAGCCGAGCGCGGTGGCGACCCGCCGCCCTTCCTCGGCGTCCACGGCGACGCCGGTATATGCGTCGTAGAGAGCGTGATCTTCGTAGAAGGCGCAGCTCTCCTGCGTGATCGGATCGAGCAGTTCGCCGAGCGCGGCCAGGGCGCGCCCGTGCACCGAGTGACAGTGGGCAACGGCGACGACGTCCGGGCGGGCGGCGTGCACCTGGGTGTGCACGGTGAACGCCGCCTGGTTCACGTGATAGCGCCCCTCGATCACCTGCCCCTCTCCGTTGGCCATGACAAGATCGCCGACGGTGACATGTTTGAAGGGCATCCCGAACGGGTTGACCCAGAAGCAGTCACTGAACTCCGGGTCGCGCGCGGTGATATGGCCGGAGACCCCGTCCTCGAAGCCGAGCCGCCCGAAGATCCGCAACGCCCCCGCGAGCCGCTCCTTGCGATGGCGCCGCTCGTCGTCGAGCGACTCGTGCATCGGCGGCATGGCGAAGCGCAGTTGCTCGGTGGGTCGGGGCAAGGGCGGTGTGGGCCCGTGCATATGTCCTCCAGCCCAGAGGTACGGACTTGTTTGCAGCCCGGAAGTTACCGTCAGTCAGCGCAGGAGAACAGAGATGTTCGTGAAGAGAGTGCACAACCGTTGTGTGGGGTCGATTGTCTGCGTGTCTGGGAGAGTAGGACCAACTCTTCAGTTGAATCATAAAGAAAAAGAAAGGGCGGAGGGATGAGGGGAGGCATGAACAGAACCGAGGGCATGAACAGAACCGAGTGCCGCGTCGCCGAGATGCTCCACCAGATCGCGACCCGTGACGTCGTCGTGCTGAACGACACCGCCGGCTCACCGGGCAGACTCGCCGCGCTCACCTACATCGCCGTCCAGTACGGATTCCGGTACGGGGAGAGCAGCAGGAACGGCCAGACGCTCCAGGTCCGCCTGATCCGCGACACCCGTCCCGAGGCGCGCCAGCGGAGCACGGCGACACTCAGCCGCCTGGCGGCAGGCGGCACGCCGGGCATGCGTCCCGGCACCCTCAAACCCCTGCCGGACGCGGCGCCCGCGGTCGAGCTCCTCAAGGCCCGGATCGAGTACGACTCCCTGGACGACGACCCGGACTGGCGCCGCAAGGCCGTCTTCATGAGCGCCAGCGCGGTACTGATGGCACTGCTGCTGATCCCCGTGGGATGGAGGGCGTCGCTCTGCGCGAGCGCCGCGATGGGCATGGTGTTCACGGTCCTCCTGCTCAGGGAGGACGTACGCAAGGACCGGCTGGCGCGGCGGCTGCGGGCACACGGGCTGCTCTGAGCCCTCCGAGGCGCATCGCCTCGACCGCTCTTCAAAGACGACAGAAGATGTCGGGTATCGGCGCGAGACTCGTCGTATGACTCGTATGACGTCGAACTGGGCTGCCTTCACGACCGCCGAACCCGACCTCGCCAAGACGGCCGAGGAACGCTTCGGCGCCTTCGCGCACCACATCCTCGCGACTCTCCGCAAAGACGGGTCACCCCGCACCTCCGGACTCGAAGTCCGTTTCCGGAACGGTGAGTTGTGGCTCGGCATGATGCCGAACTCGCTGAAGGCGCTGGACCTGCGCCGCGATCCGCGCTTCGCGCTCCAGGCGAACCCGGGGTCCGGGACGGAGATGGCGGGCGGCGACGTACGGATCTCGGGACGGGCCGTCGAGGTCACCGAGCCCGAGACGGTGGCGCTGTACACAGGAAAGACGGGAAAGACGGAAGAGGTGGAACAGCCGGAGTCGCCGGAGTCGTTCCACCTCTTCCGCACCGAGCTGACGGAGGTCGTACGCACCTACGTCGAGAACAACGCGTACCTGGTCGTGCAGATCTGGAAACCCGGCCAACCCGTGCGCTCCGTCAAGCGCGAGTGAGCCACAGACCGAGTGAGCCACAGACTCCGGAGCGTCACTCCCACTCGATCGTGCCCGGCGGCTTGCTCGTCACGTCGAGGACGACGCGGTTGACGTCCGCGACCTCGTTCGTGATCCGGGTCGAGATCTTCGCGAGGACGTCGTACGGCAGTCGCGACCAGTCGGCCGTCATGGCGTCCTCGCTCGACACCGGGCGAAGCACGATCGGATGGCCGTACGTCCGGCCGTCGCCCTGGACGCCGACGCTGCGTACGTCCGCGAGCAGCACGACCGGGCACTGCCAGATGTCGCGGTCGAGGCCGACCGCGGTCAGCTCCTCGCGAGCGATGGCGTCGGCCTCACGCAGGAGGTCCAGACGCTCCTTCGTCACCTCGCCGACGATACGGATGCCGAGGCCGGGGCCCGGGAACGGCTGGCGCTGGACGATCTCGTCCGGCAGGCCCAGCTCCTGGCCGACCATCCGGACCTCGTCCTTGAAGAGCTTGCGCAACGGCTCGATCAGCTGGAACTCGAGGTCTTCCGGCAGCCCGCCCACGTTGTGGTGGGACTTGATGTTGGCCGTGCCGGTGCCGCCGCCGGACTCGACCACGTCCGGGTAGAGGGTGCCCTGCACGAGGAAGGCGACCTCGGGGCCCGCGTCCGCGATGATCTCGGCCTGCGCCTGCTCGAAGACCCGGATGAACTCGCGTCCGATGATCTTCCGCTTCTCCTCGGGGTCGCTGACCCCGGCGAGCGCCTTGAGGAAGCGCTCCTCGGCGTCGACTACCTTCAGCTGCACACCGGTGGCCGCGACGAAGTCCTTCTCGACCTGCTCGGTCTCGCCCTTGCGCATCAGGCCGTGGTCGACGTACACGCAGGTCAGCTGCGATCCGATGGCCTTCTGCACGAGGGCGGCGGCGACGGCGGAGTCCACGCCGCCGGAGAGCCCGCAGATCGCGCGCTTCGTGCCGACCTGCTCTCGGATGGCCGCGACCTGCTCCTCGATGACATTGCCCGTCGTCCAGGAGGGGGTGAGTCCCGCGCCCCGGTACAGGAAGTGCTCGAGCACCTGCTGGCCGTGCGTGGTGTGCATGACCTCCGGGTGGTACTGGACGCCGTACAGCTTCTTCTCGTCGTTCTCGAAGGCGGCGACCGGGACGACGTCCGTGGAGGCGGTGACGGCGAAGCCCTCGGGTGCGGCGCTGCACGCGTCACCGTGGGACATCCACACCGACTGCTCGTCGGGGGTGCCCTCGAAGAGGGTGGAGCCCGACTTGGAGACGTGCAGAGGCGTACGGCCGTACTCGCGGGCGCCCGTGTTGTCGACCGTGCCGCCGAGGGTCGTCGCCATCAGCTGGAAGCCGTAGCACATGCCGAAGACGGGGACGCCGGCTTCGAAGAGCTCGCGGTCCAGGCGGGGAGCGCCCTCCGCGTACACCGACGAGGGGCCGCCGGAGAGGATGATCGCCGCCGGGCTCTTGGCGAGCATGTCCTGGACCGGCATGGTGCTCGGCACGATCTCGCTGTAGACCCGGGCCTCGCGGACCCGTCGGGCGATGAGCTGGGCGTACTGCGCACCGAAGTCGACGACCAGGACGGTGTCGGGGGCGGTGGGGTTCGCTTCTGGCACGGGTTGCCTTCCGGCGGTTGAGCAGGGCTGTGTGCCCGAGTTTAGCCGGGAGCCCGGTGGTGGTGGCGCCGTCACTGGGGGCTCCGCCCCCAGGCCCCCGTATCGGCCTGGACGGCCTCGTCCTCAAGCGCCGGACGGGCTGCTTATACTTGCCCCATGCTCACGCACCAGACCTTCGTCTTTACCTATGGCATCCGGCCCACCGGCTGCCATGGTCGTGCTGCTTGAGCTAGTGACAAGCGACTTACCAGGCGCCCCGGGCCGACAAGGTCCGGGGCGCCTGACGTTTCCGGACCTTGCCGCTCCAGGGCCTCGCTCGACGACTCGAAGACTCGAAGCAGAGGAACCCGACATGACTGACGTACTCGACAAGACCGGCGCCCGTACCGACGAGGCGGCCGACGTGATCACCGGTGCGCGCGAGCGTATCGACGCGATCGACGACCGGATCATCGGTCTCGTGCAGGAACGCATGGCCGTGTCCGCCGTGATCCAGGAGGAGCGGATCGCGTCCGGCGGCCGACGGGTGAACCTGTCGCGGGAGATGGAGGTCCTCGGCCATTACAGGGAGGCGCTGGGCAAGCCCGGTACGTCGCTGGCGATGACGTTGCTGGAGCTGTGCCGGGGTCGCATCTGAGCCCCGCTTCTGGGTTCCCGCATCTGAGTTCCGCGTACGCACGTACCCATGGCCCGTTCCCGCAAGACGCGTGACCGCGTCGCGACGCGCTTCGTTGGTGTCGGTGTCCGTGCCAGCCAGGGGCGGGCCCGAAGAAACCACGCGTGGGGCTCCGCTGGAGCGATGAGACGTACGGACGTGCGTTGTGGCACTTCGCTCCAGTGGATGTGACCGGACGGCAGGGGACAGCAGCCTGGTCACAGCAAGAGAAGGCCGGCTCCGGGGACGCCCGGAGCCGACCCGCCGAATCTATGCGAGAGCGGTCGAAATGGTTGCGAAGGCCTTCGCCCATCGAGCACGATGCGTAGAGCAGTCCCAAATCGAACAGCCCACCCGAGTCCCAGCGCAGACAACCACATTGCCTCCGCCGACTGCCAAAGGCCTACACCACTGACGCTCCCCAAGCGCTCCGGGGCGCAGACCGGCGGACACCAGAACCACCACCGAGCCAGTGGCGCTCCCCCCGGCGCCGCTCCGCAGGCACCGGCGCTGCCCTGACGTCGGTGCTGACCGGGAAGGGCCCCGCGGATCCCCCCGCCGCGGGGCCCTTCGCCTGCCTTGCGACATGACCCCTCAGGTCCGCGAGACGGTGCCGCACGTGTCGGAGTCCTGGATGTCGCGGCTGCGGTCGTACGGGTCGATCATGGGCCCTGTCGGCGCAGGCCCCTGGTTGATGCCCGAGTCGAAATCCGGGTGAATGTAGCCGTCGTGGACGTCGCAGGCGACGTTGGCGAGATCCCGCTCAGAGCGGGCGACCAGCAGTTTGCCCGGGGTGACCTGGACGCGCGCCGGATCGGCGAGCTCCGTCTCAATGATGCGGCGCATGATGACGCGGGCCACCTCCGTGGAGTCCGAGTCGGCCGGCGCCACCGCGTAGACGAAGGTGTAGTCGGCGTGAACGACGACGGACCCGTTCTCGCCCGGTTCGAAGGTCATACGACCATGGGTCTTGACCACATCGCCGACGAGCCGCGCCTCATCCTTGTCGAACCGGCTGAACAGCACCAGCGGATCGTTCTCCTTGTCCGGCTTGCGCAGCCCGGACCTCACGTCGGAGAGCATCCGGGGCTGCTTGGGGTCGAGGATGCCGAGCACGGTCTCCGGGGTGCCGCCGAGCAGGGTCTTCCGGTCGAGGTTCGCGTCGACGAGCAGGGCCTTGGTCTGCTTCAGGGCCCGGTCCACCTCGCCCTTGCCGAACGAGCCGACCGGCTTCGCCTCCGGCAGCACGATTCCGGCGGCCCCATCGGCGTACCGGGCGGCCGGAGATCCGGCGAACGGCTGGTCCAGTGTGGGCGTTCCGGGTGCGGCCGAGGGGGCCGTGGACGGGGGCGCGGTCTCCTCGGGCAGCGGGGCCGCGGACTCCGCGCCCGTACCGAACGGGTCGCCGGGCAGCAGGGACGGCTTCATCGCGACCAGGGCGAGGGCGAGCACCACCGGTACACCGATGATCGCCCAGAGCTTGCGGCGGCGGGCGGGCCGCCCGCCCATCCCCTGCAGGTCGGGACCGGTGCGCCAGCCCGGCGGCGTCTCACCCCGCGCGTCCTGCTGACGCAGCCGCTCCGTCACCATGCGGGCCCGCGCGGAGGGCTCCTTGGGTGCGTCGGAGGTGCCGATGCCCAGCTCACTGTCCCGTACGAACTTCTCCCACACGTCGTCTGCGAAGTCCTTGGGGTCCTCGGAGCCCCTGGGTTCCCCGGACGGCTTTTCGGCCACGGCGCTCGCGCCTCTCCCCCTGCTCAACTGCCCACCCCCGATGGGCAGACGAGGATCCGTTCTAAGCCGTGGTCAAGGGAGTTCACAAGTCGAGTACGGAGTTCACGTGTGTGACTCAGCCCACATAAGAATCCTGTGAAATCAAGCACAACCATTCACAGGATTCCCAGGTCTCACTTGCGGAACCAACAGCCACATCGCGTCCCGTACGCGTGAGGCGTCCACCCACATCTCGTACCGCGATGCTGCGGTACCGGACTCACCGAGGTCTTGATGAAGCTTCGCCGTGCCCTGGCCGTTGCGGCCGCGACGGCTGTCATAGCCCCGCTCACGCTGCTGTCTGCGCCCGCCGCGTTCGCCACAGGCGATCCGAGCACGACGACCACCACGGAGCCGACGACGCCGACGAGCGAGCCGACGGACTCGACCACCGAGCCGACGGATCCGCCCGCCGACGACATCCCCACGGACGAGCCGACCGACGACGAGACCGACCCCGCGAAGCCCACCGAGGAGCCGACGGACTCGACCACCGAGCCGACGGATCCGCCCGCCGACGACATCCCCACGGACGAGCCGACCGACGACGAGACCGACCCCGCGGAGCCCACCGAGGAGCCCGACCCGAACGAGCCGCCGGTCGACGAGGAGGTCCCGTTCTGCGAGGAAATCGACGAGAACTTCGCCGACGCCAAGGTCTCCGCGGACCTCAAGGGCCTGCCCGGCAAGATCGTCGCGGGCAGCGGCTTCCACGGCTTCGAGCTGGTCGTCACCAACGACTCGAAGGCCGAGATCAACGGCGTCGCCTTCTACGCCGAGGTCGAGAACTTCGAGATCGACGAGTCCAAGTGGCTGAGCCCGTACGTCAACCTCCAGTTCAAGAACCCCGAGTCGGGCAAGTGGGAAACCATCCGGGACGAGTCCGGCTACGCCGGTGACTACTTCTTCTTCGTCGAGTCCCTGAAGCCGAAGGCCAGCGAGAAGGTCGACCTGCGCGTCAGCATCGATGCCAAGGCCCCGGCCGGTGACGCCTACTCCTTCGGCTCGGGCGCCTACCTCGACAACATCGAGGACCAGGACTGCATCGCCGAGGGCTGGGCCCAGTACGACTTCGAGGTCCTGAAGTCGGGCAGCAGCAACGAGAACCCGGGCACGGCCACGCCGAGCGACAAGAAGCCCAAGGACTCCGTGAAGAAGCCGCAGGGCGCCGTCGCCGAGCTGCCGACCGGCAACCTCGCCGAGACCGGCTCCAGCTCCGCCCTGCCGATGATCGGCCTCGCCGGCGGTGTCGCCCTCGTCGCCGGTGCGGGTGCGGTGTTCGTCGTGCGCCGCCGCAAGACCGGTGCCGACGCGTAAGCGCTCCGCTGGAAGCAGGGTGATGAACCTGCTGGCCGGTGGGGGCTGGTCGCTCCCCCATCGCGGCGGAGCCGCAAATGTCAGTGCGTCGCGCCCCTGAAGGGGCGCGACGCACTGCACGCAAGAGACGAAGGACCTGCGCTCGGAGGGGGGTGCAGGTCCTTCGTCTTTCCCGCAGGCCGCCGGCCTACTTCGGCGGCACCGCCGGCATCCCCAGGAACGGCAGCCGCAGCGCGCCGAAGGCGTCCGCCGGGACGACGGGCGAGCGGGGTTCGACCGGCTTCAGGCGTTCGTACGCGGCTCCCGGCGCCGGACGCGGATCCGCCTCGCCCTTGTTGGGCCAGTACGACATCGCGCGCTCGGCCTGGGCGGTGATGGTCAGCGACGGGTTGACGCCGAGGTTCGCGGAGACCGCGGCGCCGTCGACGACCGAGATGCCCGGGTGCCCGTACAGCCGGTGGTACGGGTCGATGACGCCCTCGTCGGCGGACGCGCCGATCGGGCAGCCGCCCAGGAAGTGGGCCGTCAGCGGCGTACCGATCAGCTCGCCCACATTGCTGCCCGCGAAGCCGTTGATCTCCTCGGCGATCGCCGAGGCCGCCTCCGAAGCCGCCCTGATCTGCTTGGGGTTGGGGGCCCCGTGCCCCTGACGAGCGGTCAACAGGCCCTTCCCCGCACCCTTCGGCTTCAGATACGTCGTCAGGGAGTTGTCGAGGGACTGCATGACGAGCCCGATGATCGTCCGCTCCGACCAGCGGCGGTTGGACAGCGAGCGGAGCACGAGCAGCGGGTGCCGGGCCGCGTGGGACAGAAAGCCGAGGACCCTCGACGACCCTTCCGCGTACGGGACTTGGATGATGGACAGGCCGCCCATCGAGTTCGAGCCCTTGCCGTAACGGACCGGCTCGATGTGGGTGTTCGGGTCGGGGTGGATCGAGGAGGTGATCGCGACCCCGCGGGTGAAGTCGGCCTTCGCCTCGCCGGTGACCTTGCGGTAGCGCCGGTTGTCGGTCTGCGCGCCGACCAGGGCCTCGGAGTTGGTACGGGTCAGATCGCCCAGTCTGCCGGAGAGGTACGGGAGTTGGCCGCCCGCCTTCATCCGGTGCAGCAGGGTCTGCGTGCCGTACGTACCGGCCGCGAGGACGACCCGGCGGGCCCTGAAGACCCGTCCCTCGCCCTTGCGTTTCTGGTCGGTCGGGAGGGTGGCGACGGCGTACCCGCCCTGCGAGTCGTCGGTGACGGACACGACCGTCGTCATCGGGTGGACGACCGCACCCGCCTTCTCGGCGAGGTACAGGTAGTTCTCGACGAGGGAGTTCTTCGCGCCGTGCCGACAGCCGGTCATGCACTCCCCGCACTCGGTGCACGCCTTGCGAGCGGGGCCCACGCCACCGAAATACGGGTCGTCGACCTGCTGTCCGGGCCCGGCCTTCGCCCTCCCGTCGGCGTCCTCGCCGTCACCGAAGAAGACGCCGACCGGCGCCAGGTGGAAGGTGTCGCCCACGCCCATCCGCTCGGCCGCCGCCTTGAGGTGGACGTCGGACGGCGTCATCGTCGGGTTGAGCCGTACGCCGAGCATCCGCCGCGCCTGGTCGTAGTACGGCTTCAGCTCCTCCTGCCAGTCGGTGATGTCCTTCCACTGCGGGTCCTCGAAGAAGGGCTTCGGCGGTACGTAGAGGGTGTTGGCGTAGTTCAGCGAACCGCCGCCGACGCCCGCGCCCGCCAGCACCATGACGTTGCCCAGGAGATGGATGCGCTGGATGCCGTACATGCCGAGTTTCGGCGCCCAGAGGTAGTTCCTGAGGTCCCAGGAGTTCTTGGGCAACGTGCCGGGCGTGAAGCGGCGGCCCGCCTCCAGCACCCCGACGCGGTAGCCCTTCTCGGTCAGGCGCAGGGCCGTGACCGAGCCTCCGAAGCCGGAACCGACGACGATGACGTCATAGTCGTACGCCTCGTCGTCCCGCTCTTGGACAGAGTTCTCCTGTGACACGTGCTCTCCTCATTGAGAACCTTCGAGAACCATTCGAGAACCATTGAGAACCGGTGACTCCTAGCGGAAGCGCAGCGCCTTCATCACCCGCAGGCTCCGGCTCATGAACTGCGCGTACTTCTCGTCGTCCATCCCGAACGACGGCGCCAGCGGCAGCAGCCGCTGGTGGGCGATCGTCTGCGCCTCGGTGTACTTGAGGATGCCCTCGGAGCCGTGGCGGCGGCCGAGACCGGATTCCTTCATGCCGCCCATCGGCGACTGGAGGCTGCCGTACGCGGCCGCGTAGCCCTCGTTGATGTTGACCGTCCCGGTACGCAGCCGGGCGGCGATCCTGGCGCCGCGGCGGCCGTCCTTCGTCCAGACCGCCGCATTCAGGCCGTACGGCGTGGAGTTGGCCTGCTCGATCGCCTCGTCCTCGTCCTTGAAGCGGTAGACGGAGACGACCGGGCCGAAGGTCTCCTCGTTGCAGACGGCCATCGGTGCCTCGACGCCGTCGAGGATGGTGGGCTCGAAGAAGTACGGGCCGATGTCCGGACGGGCCACACCGCCCGCGACCAGTTTGGCGCCCTTGGCGACGGCCTCGTCGACGTGCCTGGTGACGGCCTGCAGCTGGCGTTCACCGGCGAGCGAGCCCATCTCGGCGCCGTACGCCAGGGACGTACCGAGCCGCATCGCCTTGGTGCGCGCCGCGAACCGCTCCACGAAGACATCGGCGACCGACTCGTGAACGTACAACCGCTCGATGGAGACGCACAGTTGGCCCGCAGAGGAGAAGCAGGCGCGCACCGCGCCGGCCGCCGCCTTTTCGATGTCGGCGTCCTCGAGGACCAGCATGGCGTTCTTGCCGCCGAGTTCGAGAGAGGCGCCGATCAGCCGGGCCGCGGCGCCCTTGGCGACCTCGCGGCCCGTGAGGGTCGAGCCGGTGAAGGAGACGTAGTCGGCGTGCCGGACGATCTCCGGGCCGATGACCGGGCCGTCGCCGATGACGACCTGGAACACCTCGATCGGCAGCCCCGCCTCGATCAGCAGGTCACGGGCCCACAGCGCCGTCAGACAGGTCTCCGTGTCGGGCTTCATCACGACCGCGTTGCCTGCGACGAGGGCGGGCAACGCGTCGCCGACCGACAGCTCCAGGGGGTAGTTCCAGGGCGCTATCTGCCCGACGACGCCGCGCGGCTGGCGCAGTTCGGTGACCTTGGTGAGGGTCGGCACGGCGCCGGTGTGCCGCTTGGGCCCGAGGTACGAGGAAGCCTTGCGGCCGTAGTGCCGGGCGGCCACCGCCACCGCCTGCACCTCTTCGTGCGCGTGGAGCCGGGCCTTGCCGGTCTCCAGCTGTACGAGGTCGAGGACTTCGGCCTGACGCTCCAGCACCAGGTCGTGGAAGCGCAGGAGCACGGCGGCACGCTGCCGTACGGGCACCTGCGCCCAGACGGACTGGGCCGCACGGGCCTGCTCGAAGGCCTTCCGTACGTCCTCGGGGCTGGACTCGGGCAGATCGGCCAGCTTCTCACCGGTGAACGGCGAGTGGTTGGCGGTACGCCCCGACCCGGCCACGCCCTTGGTGAGCTGAGCGACCAGCTCCGGCGTGACCACGTCGGCGGCCGTACGGGCGCCCTCGGGGGCGGGGGCGAGGGGGTTCGTGCCGGTCTTTGCCGGGGCCTGCGAGTCCGTCATGCGGGGCAGCGTATTCCTGGGCGAGAACTTTTGGTACCCGGTGGTAACCGACTTCACGGGGTGCGCACATCGCGCCAGTGGGCGCTGGCGGGAAACGCCCTGATCAGGGCGTTAGCCCGCCATCACAACTCTTCCGCGTTCACCAGCGCCTTCCACGGTCGTTCCCCTGCGCTCCGGCCAGGCTGAGCAACGGCGCAAAGAACTCGCCCAGGCTGAGACACTTACCGCGCCGGCGGCGCAGATCCGCCGGCGGCGCCAGCCGTTCCGGCAGTCCGGACCGTGCACGGTGCAATGCTTGAGCGCTTCCGGCAGACGACTCTGAATCTCCTCGACAGGCACTCGCCCGGGGCTTGGCCCCGGGCGAACACACCAGCCGCCGGTCAGTCCGCTGTGGGCCGCCAGTCCCGGGCCGACCGGATCGATGCCCAGGCTCCCCAGGCGGTGAGCACGATCCCGCCGCACAGCGCGGCCAGGGTTGTCGGTGCGAGAGAGGCCACGGATATCACCGTGGGCCGGTCGATCTGGATGGGTGCGGCAAGCCAGATCGAGGTGAGGGCGCCGATCCCCACCGCCAGCATGGAGGGCAGCAGGAGTGACCACAGGGCTGTGGTCCTGTACACCGTCCGCCGCCCGGTCAGCACGCCGAGGGGGGCAAGCTCACGCCCGTGCCGAACGAACTCCCCCATCGCTCCCAGCCCTGCTGCCAGGACGACTACAAACATGCCGGTAGCCGCCAGCAGCCGGATCCAGCGTGTGGCTGTCTCCAGACCACCCACGGCACCGAGATAGAGGCTGCCGACCGACGTGACGTTCGCCGTCGCGCCAAGATGCTGGTACGCCAACTGCTTCAGCTGCCCGATCGGCAGATCCTGGTGCTGTCCCGCGGCGTTGACGAGCACCAACGTCACGGAGGTGTCATCAGTCGTCCGCCAGCCCGCCGTCGTGCCCTGTTCCGCGTAGACCGACTCGGTGTCGTACGTGCTCCATGACACCAGCTCCTGCAGCCGCGCATCGGATCCCCCGCCCGGGATGGGAACCGGAGTGGACTTGCAGGGTGTGTTCAGCGCCTCGAGCACCTCACACGAGCCGATCAGCCGGGCATTGCTCTCCATGGTGTCGTCATCGGTCGCCACGCGCAGCACCGCACTCTTCACTCCGTCGGGAAGCGACTGCTCGAAGGCGGCCAACCGCTTGGTGGAGTGTGGATAGTCCACGGTGAGCACGCTGCTGCCGATCCTGTCGAGGGTGGTGAGGGCACGGGCGGCGTTCTCGCCGAACACCCCACCCCACAACTGGGCCTGAGCCGCCAGTCCGATGGCCAGCGTCAGTGAGGCCACAAGGCGGACCGTGGCCTGCGGATGGGTGGCCAGGCGGCGGCCCGCGATAAGGCTCCCGCTCGATCCGATACGGCGTCCCAGCCTGGCCAGTTGCCCTCCGAGTCCCACACAGAGCATGCCTACCGCGGCCGGGAGCGTCGCGAAGACCAGGACAGTGCCGAGGACGTAGAACGGCAGCTTCATGTCGTCAGCCATGAGCTCAGTGCCGCGCACTGTTACCAGGAGGACGGGCGCGAAAGCGATCCCGCCGAGCCGGTACAGCCTGCCGCGCCGTACGGTCGGCCGAGCCCCGCTTCGCTGTATACCGTCGGCTCTCGGCTGCAGCAGCACCGCCGTCGCGAGCAGGGCGGCCGGAGCGGACAGCAGAGCGCCGATCAACCCCGGTACGGCGGCAGTCGCGTCCGGGCGGTAGAGCCGGAAGTCGACGATGGGGAGCGGCAAGTCGGTCAGCAGTGCGGGGGTGAGGGCGAGCGCGGCCAAGAGGGTGCCGACGAGCACCGGTGCGGCAGCTTCACCGACGGTGAAACATGCGCGCGCACGCGTACCGGCCCCCAGCACGGCGAGCAGTCGCGACCGCCGGTCCCGCGCAACCGCACCGACACGTGCCGCCACGGTGATCAGGAGGGCTACGGGCAGGAACACCAGACCTGCCAGGGCGCCGTAGAACTGCTCGGGAGGCGGCAGATTGGCGTCCTCGCCGAAAGGAGACGCGTTGGCCCCACCGAAACCCACCGCCTTGAACGACTCGGCGTCGAGGTCGTCCGCACCTCCGGCGGGGCGGGCGTACGCGAGCAGCTCTGCCGGGGCCTGCAGACCTTCTACACCGATGAGGCCGACGGACTTCCCATACCGGTTGTCGATGCGCTCCGTGGTGCCGGCACCGGCTTCCGCGAGGGCGGGCGAGAGAACGGCTTCCCCCGGCTTCGGCCAGCGGTCGAGGCCCGGTGGCAGCGGCGCGTCGGCCCGCAGAGGCACCAGCCACACCACCTGGAAGGTGGTTGTTCCGACCATGTCCGTCACAGGCTGGGCTATCAGCTTCGCGTCGCGGGCCCCCGGCACCCAGTCGATGGCACGCTCTTGGCTGCGCTGCGCGCGACCGTCGAACGAACTCTGCGCGAGCACGAGGACACCGAGGCCCGCGGCGAGCAGAAAGGCGGCGACGGCCAGCAGCCAGGTTCGGATCCTGCCCGCCTCTGCTACTGCGGCCGCTCCCCGACCGATCCGCAGCATCTGCGTCATCGCGCTCATGCCACCGCCTCGGTAAGCCGCCCGTCGGAAAGGCGCACGATCCTGTCGGCGCGTGCGGCTACCGCGGCATCATGCGTGACGACCAACAGTCCGCAGCCGGTCTCCTTCGGGAGACCGAAGAGCAGATCCGAGACGGATTCCCGGTTTCGCTCGTCCAGAGCGCCGGTGGGCTCGTCGGCGATCAGCAGTGACGGCTTGTTGATCAACGCCCGTGCTACGGCGGTCCGTTGGCGTTCACCCCCGGACAGCTGGGAGGTGGCGACCGCGTCGGCGGAAACCCCGAGCCGCGCGAGCAGCGACGCCGCCTGCTCGAACGCCGCGGACCGGCGGGTACCGGACAACAGCGCCGCCACCGCGACGTTCTCCACCGGAGTCAACTCCGGCAGCAACTCGCCGAACTGGAAAATCGTGCCGATATGAGCACGCCGATGCCTGGCAAGCTTGCGCGGCCGCATTCTGGTGACGTCGGCGCCCGCCACCCTCACCTGCCCAGCCGTCGGCCGGTTGAGTCCCAGTACGCACATCAGCAGCGTGCTCTTGCCGCTGCCGCTCGGACCGGTCACCGCGACGGACTCTCCGCTGCGCAACGTCAAATTCGCATCGTCGAGCAGCGATCTACCCGGCACTTCCACGCGAAGCCCCTCCACTTCGAGCATGAGCTCCTCAGAGGGAGAGACATTCGCTGACGCAGCGAATCCTTCGACCAAAAAGGGTTGAGAGTCGGCCATTTATCCTCAAAGTGCGATTCTGCGCGCCAGGGTGGAGGCACGCAGACGGCCACCTCCACCCTGGACACCGGACAGGTTCATCCGGAAAGGCTATGCGTGATCGACACGCGGCACTGCCCTACGGAGAGGGCTGCGGGCGGCGCGGCCAACCGCGCGACAACCTGCGCTATCACGACTCCCAGCTGCTGCAGTCATCCGGCCAGTTGTTCTTGTACTCGCAGGCCTTGACCGAGTAGATGCGCGCACCGGAGCCGCTCTTCGTGGTGCTGGCATAGTCGTTCTTGTTCCACTTGGTACGGACCGAGCCACCTTCGCCCGTCCGCTTGTACTGGCCCTTGACCTGGGCGTCGTTGTTGTGGGTCTTGACGACCGCGATTCGCTTGCGGTCCTCGATGGTCTTGGCGGGCTGCTCCTCCGCGGAAATGACCGCCCCAGAACGCCCCAGCGCGCTGGTCCTTCGCGAACAGAAACCGCCGCACTGGGCGCGCGACTGGCCGAGTTTTCCCGTACCGGACACCTACAACCCGGGCTGGACCGTCCTCGTGCGTCCATGACTGACAAGGCCGCGTGTGAATGGCGTCCCGCCGAGTGGTGTAGCCGATCAAGGCGCCGGAATCCGCAGGTCGGGGACAGTGGCTCAGTCCGGTCGGGTGTTCAACTCGCCTCAGCAGGGCGCCTCGTGGACTGCTGCGTATGCGGAGATCGTCAGGAGCCTCGTACCGGAACGCGTAACGCTTGATCCCCTACACCACGACGCGGGACACGACCGCCGTGTGCCTGGACTGCGTAACCGCCGGCCAGGGCGAGGTCGTAATCTCCACCCGCGCCCAAAGCGTCCTTCAGCAGTCGGCGATGGAGGTCGGGCAGCCTCATGCGACGACGGAGGTGCGGAGCTCGGGAAATGCTTCCTCCCATGTCCTGCGCACACCGCGCCCGAGCATCTTGCGCAGGATGGGCCAGTGCCGGACGAGCAGTTCCCCGTCGAGGTACTGGATGAAGTCCTCGCGGGAACCATTGTTGAGGACGATCCGATACATCCCCAGCAGCAACTTCACGTCACCGATGTCGAAGACCCGCAGCCCCGACCATGCCAAGTGGAGCGGCAACTCGACCTGCCCGCCCTTCGGCCCGGCGAGTTCATCGAGCGTCGTCGGCACTCGCTCGGCGCCATAGCCCCACTGGGACGGGACCCGCCTGCGTTCGTCACCATCCTCGGCCACGACAGCAGCATGCCGCTCCCGCGGGGGCGCCTGCAGGCCTACGGAGATCATGCGGCGTCGATCTTCTCGACGGCCTGCGGCCCCAGCTCGCACCACAGCAGCTTCCCGCCCCGTCCGAAGGGGTAGCCGCCCCATACGTCCGCGTAGTGGCATACGAGGAACAGCCCGCGTCCGCCGTCGGAGTCGGCCCGGACGGGACGCAGGGGTCCTGGAGGCCGGTCGAACGGCGGCGGGATGTGCGGGTTGGTGTCCCAGACGCTGACCCGGAGTCGGCTGCCGCCCAGAGCGCGCAGGCGGAGGGTCGCGGGGCCGGTGGAGTACCGGTAGGCGTTGGTGACGAGTTCCGAGATCAACAGTTCGGCGGCGTCGACGAGTTGCGTCATTCCGTGGCCGGAGAGGACTGCCCGCACAGTAACGCGGGCGATGCGCGGGGCGAGTCGGTTGTGGGGCAACTGCAGGGCGTACGCCCAAGATGCGGACGCTTCGGACTTCGGCGGGGATACGGTGACCATGAACGCCTCCTGCGGTAGGGAAACTTGGGATTGCTCGATGACTCCGGCCGGGCGGTGGCTTGTCGCGTGCGCGAGGGCAACGCGGTGCGCTTCCGGCTTACCGGTGGGGCCGGTTGAGCGGCTCGGGACTCACCGTAGACCGGACCATGGACTACATTCCCTGAATCACGGGGAATGTAGCCCCTATTACCTTCGTGTGGGTGACCCACGCGCCATACGTACGAACGGGAAGTCGCAGCTGATGCCGCAGCCAACCCCCCTCCTCACCGCCCGGCGTCGGCGACTGGGCATCGAACTGCGGAGGCTGCGCGAGCGCGCGGGCCTGTCCGCCACACAGGCCGCGGAGCTACTGGGCGCCACACAGTCACGCGTGAGCAACATCGAGGCAGGGCGTTACGGCGTCAGCGGCGAGCGCGTGCGCACGCTTGCCCGTCACTACGACTGCACCGACGAGCCGCTGATCGACGCCCTCGCAGCGATGACCGGCGAGCGTCGACGCGGCTGGTGGGAGGAGTACCGCGACATCCTCTCGCCTCGCATGCTGGATCTCACCGAGGTTGAACACCACGCCACCGCCCTACGCGTGGCACACGTCATCAACATCCCCGGCCTGCTGCAGACCACGGATCACGCCCGAGCCCTGTTCAGCCACACCGTGCCCCCGCTGAAGCCGCACGAGGTCGAGCACCGCGTGTCGCACCGCATCAAGCGCCAGGAGATCCTGCACCGCGAACAGCCCCCGCCGTACACGGCGATCATTCACGAAGCCGCTCTACGTATGCGCTTCGGGGACCGCAGCACGGTCAGGGCTCAGCTCGACCATCTCAACGAGGTGGGCGAACTCGGCCACGTCACCATCGCCGTCATCCCATTCGACAGCGGCCCGTTCCACACCTCCGGCCAGGGCATCGACTACTTCCACGGCCCGGTCCACCAGCTCGACACCGTCCAACTCGACACCGACCACGGCGCCGAACTCATCGACTCCCCGGCCCAATTGGAGCGCTACCACCTGGTCCTGGACCGCATGGAGCAAGCCGCACTCCCCCAGGCCAAGTCCCGCGACTTCATCGCCCACCTCACCCGAGATCTCTGAAGGAGCCCGCCGTGCCCGAACCTCGCTGGCAGAAGTCCACGTACAGCCAGGAGGCCTCCGCCTGCGTGTACGTGACCACCACCCCCGCCGGAACGATCCTCCTCCGCGAAAGCGACACCCCAGAAACCATCCTCACCACCGGCCCACGCCAACTCCGCGCACTGATAGCCACACTGCGGACCCCGTCACCCCTTGGGTCGGGGGTTGAGATTGGTAAGCGCCGTTGACCGTGTAGTCGGTGTTCGGCTGCCTGCTGTCGTGGAAGAAGGCGAGTGTCACGGACTGTGGTCGCGGCCGTCCCGTGGGGCGAAGGCTGCGAGCGCCTCGGCGTCGGTCGCGCGGGCGTGCAGAAAGTAGTCGGCCCACTCGGCGATTTCGGGGTAGGACGAGTCCTGGCTGAGCTGGTTGGCGGCGGCCTGGATGTCGAAGTTCGTGATGCGGAGTTCGACGCCCGGGCCCAGGAGGGCCCAGTGTGCTCCGGTTCGTCCGTAGGGCATGCCGATGCTGCCGGGGTTGATCACGAGTCGGCCGTGGGCGAGGCGGACGAACGGCATGTGGGTGTGGCCGCAGACCATGGTGCGGATGTCGGTATCGAGTCCGTTGAAGACTTCTCTCCAGCGGTCCAAGCGGGAGTCGACCAGTACGACCTCCTCGTCGTCACGAGGGGTGGCATGGCAGAACAGCACCTTTCCCAGGCCACTCACGGACAAGGAGAGCGATTGTGGCAACGAGCCGAGAAGGTCGAGATGATCCTCGCGGAGCTGTGCGGCTGCCCAGGGGGCGATCGGATCGGGGATCGTGTCGCGTTGCCCCCGGCGATATTCGAGGAGTTCGCGGTCGGCGTTGCCGCTGATCCAGATGACGCGGTCGCCGAGGCTGGTCAGCAGGTCGAGAACCTGGGTCGGTTGCGGGCCCGCGGTGATGTCGCCGGTGAGCACGATGTGATCGGCGGTGCTGACGTCTGGTTCGGCGAGTACTGCCTCCAGAGCCGGCAGGACTCCGTGAATGTCGGACAGGACGGCTACTCGGTTCAGCATGGTCACCACTGTGCGGTGAAGACAGCCGAGCGGTGAGATCTTTCGCCTGGCGCGTAGCTCAGGGCGGGGCCGTGACGGCTTCGCGGACCCGCCCGTTCCGTGGGCAGCCCGGCACGCCCTCTGCCGGCACGAAGGTCGGCGGTACACGGAGTCACGGCGGTACCCGTGGGCGGGCGGCGGTGGAGTGTGGGGGCCGGCGGCGATGGACGGCGCGAGAGGGTCACAGCCGTGTGGCCGTGCGGATCAGCCCGGCGAGGGCGAGGGAGCGGCTGTGCGCGGGCCAGGCGATGTGGGTGACGACGGGGGGTGCGTCGGTCAGGGGGACGGCGGTGTGCTCGGCCCACAGCCAGGCGCGGGCGGAGTCGGGGAAGACGGCCACGGTGCGTCCGAGGGCGATCAGCTGGGCCAGTTGCGTCTGGTCGTGGATCTCGGGGCCCGGGCCGGGTGGGTACGTACCGTGGCGGGAAAAGCGGGCGAGCGGAAGATCGGGGATGTCGCCGACCTCGGCCAGGGACAGAGTCTTGTGCGCGGCGAGGGGGTGCCCGGCGGGCAGGATGGCGATCTGCCCCTCGGTCAGCAGTTCCTCGCTGTCGAACCCGGCGAGGGAGTTGAACGGCGCGTGCATGAGCGCCACATCGGCGCGGCCGTCGCGCAGCATTTCTCCCTGCTCACACGTGCCGCTCGGCAGCACCTCGATCTCGGCGGCGTCGGGCTCGGCCGCGTAGGCGTCGAGGAGCTTGTACAGCAGCTCGTGGGACGCACCGGCCTTCACTGCCAGCACCAGGCGGTTGCGGGGGCCGCCGGGGCTGTCGGCGCCGCCGGCACGGCGGGTGCGGCGGGCGGCCGCGGTGGTCGCGTCGAGGGCTGCGCGGCCCTCGTGCAGCAGCACTTCTCCGGCGCCGGTCAGGGCGACGCCGCGGCGGTTGCGTTCCAGCAGACAGACGCCGAGGCGCCGTTCGAGCTGCTGGATCGCCCGGGACAGCGGTGGCTGGGCCATGCCGAGGCGCTCGGCGGCGCGGCCGAAGTGCAGTTCCTCGGCGACGGCCATGAAGTACCTCAGTTCGCGGGTCTCCAAGGTGTCCATGGCCACAGCGTACGTCGGTGATACCTACCGGGTATGACAGGGCACCGTATCGGTGTTGGATGCGCCGCTCGCCCGTGAGTGAGCATCGACGGCATGAGTGAAACGAAGATCGCGCTGGTGACCGGCGCGAACAAGGGAATCGGGTACGAGATCGCGGCCGGTCTTGGCGCCCTCGGGTACCGCGTGGGCGTGGGAGCCCGCGACGAGCCCCGGCACGAGGCCGCCGTCGAGAAGCTGCGCGCCGCCGGGGTGGACGCGTTCGGGGTGCCGCTGGACGTGACCGGCGACCGGAGCGTCACCGATGCCGCAGAACTGGTCGAACGGCAGGCCGGGCGCCTGGACGTCCTGGTCAACAACGCCGGCATCTCGGGAGAGACGGGGCCGGGATGGGCGCAGGACCCGACCACGCTCGACCTCGACGTGGTCCGTACGGTCGTGGAGACCAACGTCATCGGTGTCATCCGGGTGACCAACGCGATGCTGCCGCTGCTGCGGCGCTCGACGTCGCCACGCATCGTCAACGTCTCCAGCAGCGTCGCCTCCCTGACCCTGCAGGCGAGCTCCGACGTCAAGGCCGGCCCGATCATGGCGGCCTACTCACCGTCGAAGTCGTTCCTCAACGCCGTCACCGTGCAGTACGCCCGGCAGCTCGCCGGTACGAACATCCTGATCAACGCCGCCTGCCCGGGCCTCGTCGCGACCGACTTCACCGGCTTCCAGGGACCCCGCACTCCTGAGCAGGGCGCGGCCACGGCGATCCGGCTCGCCACGCTGCCCGACGGCGGCCCGACCGGTTCGTTCTTCGAGGACGACGGCGTCATCCCCTGGTGACCCCGAACCTGTCGTGATCAGGCCGCAAGCCCTGGCGTGCTCGACGCGACCGCGGATACTGAGGCCAGTCAGGACGTCAGCCCGCCATCGCCTTGCCGACCTTGAGGCGATCACGCGCGCCCTCGAACAACGAGGCGCCCCGTTTCTCGTCCTTCGTGCCCTTCGGCATGTCCACGCGCAGCTCGTAGTACTCCTTGGCGTCCGTGGCGATCAGCAACTGCATCACGCGGTACTTCTCCTCCTTCACCTCGTACTCGGTGTCGAGGAGCCTCGCCTCGTAGCCATGGAACGTGGTGGGTTCGGACAGCGTTTTCGCGAAGTCGTCGGCGTAGGCGAGGGTGGCCTCATCCGCCCAGGCGTTCATGGGCGTGGGGACGGCTTCCTCGCGGGTCAGCCGGAGCTGGACGGTCTTGTCGCCGTAGATCACCGTGCGGGAAGGGTTGCGGCGGTCCGCACCGGAGTCGTTGCGGTCGACCAGTGGAGTGCCGGCCGGTACGGACAGGATGGCGTTCAGGGCCCGCTCCGTGTGGATCGTCCAGCCGTTCACGGTCGGGGGCGAGGGAGAGGCGGAGGCCGAGGGGGTGGCGTCGCCACGGCTCTGCGCCTCCGCCCTCGGGTCACCGCCCCGGAAGGAGACCCCGAGCCAGATGCCACCGGTGAGGAGAACGGCACCGGCGACACAGGCGGCGAGGAGGCGAAGGCTGGGGCGTCGTCGGCGTACGGAGCGATGGTCGGGCTCCGTCAGGGACGGCACGGGTGGGGCGGGCGGAGGTCCGGCCGTTTCGGTTCTTGCCGTGTCCGGCGACGGCAGTCCGGACCGTACGGTCTCGGTGTAGCCCGCGAACTCCGGTGAGGCTGAGGGGCGTTGGGGCTCTCGGGGTGTGCCGGTGACGACGGGTACGGTCCAGCCCTCGGCGACCGCCTCCAGCACCGCCGCGATCTTCGCGACGTCCGGTCGTTGCCCAGGGTCCTTGGCCAGCAGCTGGGTGATCAGCGGGGCGAGGTCCCCGGCCTGCCGCGGCTGCGGCGGCTCGTCGGACAGGATCGCGGCGAGCGTGGACTCCACGGTCGTACGGCGGAAGGGGGACCAGCCCTCGACGGCGGCGTACAGCAGAACGCCCAGGGACCAGAGGTCGGAGGCGGCTCCGGCGCCATGGCCCGCCATGCGCTCGGGCGCGATGAACTCGAGCGAGCCGACGAACTCGCCGCTGGCGGTGAGGGATTCCTCGCCCTGGATGTACGCGATGCCGAAGTCGGTGAGCACGACGCGGCCGTGCGGGCCGAGCAGCACGTTGGCGGGCTTCACGTCCCGGTGCACGATCCCGACGGAGTGCGCGGCGTGCAGCGCGCCGACGACCGCGAACCCGATGCGCGCGGTGTCGGCCGGCTTGAGAGGGCCGCGCCGCAGTACGTCGTCCAACGACTCGCCCCGGATCAACTCCATGACGATCCACGGCAGTCCGCCTTCGACGACCACGTCATGGATGGCGACGGCGGCGGGATGGTCGACACGCGCGGCGGCCCGCGCCTCACGGTAGAGGCGGTTGGCGGCGCGCTGGTGGACGTCGTCCACGGGATCCCCGGGTAACCGCGGCTGTTTGACGGCGACTTCGCGCCCCACCAGTTCGTCCCAGGCCCGCCATACGGTGCCCATGCCGCCGGAACCGATGCGTTCGGTCAACCGGTAGCGACCTCCGATCAGCCGGCCCACGTCAGTTGTCATGCACCATCAGTATCGTGTGGCCTCAGAGGTTGTCGATGTCGAGACTGGCGATGGCGGTCTTCGCGATCTCGCGGCCCTCGTCGGTGAAGTACCCCTTGGCCGGGTAGTCGATCCAGAGCCGGTACATGTCACCGTTCCCGGCCTTGTAGTAGAAGATCCTGGCCTCGCGCAGACGCGGGACCTGCGTGTCCGTGTTGGTGTAGACGACGGTGTTCTCGGCGGCCTTCTTCTCCTTGTACGTCGCCGCCTTGGGATCACCCTTGGGAGCTGGAGTGTCGGCCATACCGGACCCGTACTCACCGTCCTCGTACGTGGCCCAGTCGGCGAACGCCTTGGCCGAGGCCGAGTCGGGGATCTCACCGTTCGTGTCGTCGGCCTTCCGGTCGAGGTCCACGCTGATCCAGACACCGCCGCTCGGGTCGGAGAACGAGACCACAGTGCCGTCCGAACCGTCGACGGGCTTGTCCCTCACGAAGTCGGCGGGCACGCCGACGCTCGCACCGAGCTTCGGCAGGTCCCGCTGCTTCCAGTCGTCCGGCAACGGCCCCGCGAACGGGTTGCCCATCTGCAGGAACGCCGTGACCGCTGTCGCCACGACGAGCCCGGCGGCGATCCCGATCCACCCCTTGCGGCCGATACGGACCGACTTGCCGCCGGGCGCCGCGCGTTCGAGGACCTTGGTCTCCTGGGGCGGCTGGGCGGCCTGTTCCAGGAGCCGGCGGACCTGGGCGGCGTTCGGGCGACGGGCCGGGTCCTTGTTCAGGAGGGCGTTGATGGCGTCGGCGAGGGGGCCCTTGGCCGCGTTCGCTACGGCCGGCGTGGCGTTGAGTACGGACTGGAGGGTCGCGGGCGTGTTGGTGCGGCGGAACGGCGAGATGCCCTCCGTGGCCGCGTACAGGACGACGCCGAGCGACCACAGGTCGGAGGCGGGGCCCGGCCGCTGCCCCAACACCCGCTCGGGCGCGATGAATTCGGGCGAACCGACGAAGCCGCCGGTGTCCGTCAGGTTCGTCTCGCCCTCGATCTGGGCGATGCCGAAGTCGGTGAGGACGACGCGGCCGTGCGGGCCGAGCAGGACGTTGTCGGGCTTGACGTCGCGGTGCAGGATGCCCGCGGCGTGTGCGGCCTCCAGCGCGCCGAGGACGTCGAGGCCGATCTTCGCCGCCTCGCGCACCCCGAGGGTGCCCTCCTGCAGCGCGGCGCCGAGCGTACGTCCCTGCACCAGCTCCATCACGATCCACGGCTGGCCGTCCACCACGGCGACATCGTGCACATTCACGACAGCCGGGTGATCGAGCCGGGCCGCGGCGCGCGCCTCGCGACGCATGCGCTCAAAGGCGTTGGAACGTTCGCGTTCGGGAAGATGATCCGGTACGCGGGGCTCCTTGACGGCGACCTCACGGTCCACCGTCTCGTCCTTGGCCCGCCATACGGTGCCCATGCCGCCATGGCCGAGCTTGCCCAGCAGCCGGTAGCGGCCGACGATCAGACGTCCGGTGCCGGGTTCCTGCTGCATCTGCTGCGTCTGCGGCACCTGCTGTTCGGGCAGCTGCTGTTCGGGCACCACCTGGGTGGGCGCCGCGTACGGGTTGCCCGGGTACGGGACGCCGGCGGGCTGCGGTGCGCCGGGCGGCGGTCCGGGCACACCTGGCTGCGGCGGTTGCAGATCGAAACTGGTTGGCTCGTTCGACCCGTAAGGGGCTCCCCCGTTGCTGTTCATAAGAACCATCCATATCGCGCCAGATGGCGAGCTTCCACCCCTTATGCTTACCGGTCACACACCCGTGACGCACGACGTTCCTTATGTTCCCTTTACGGGATTCTGGGCGGCCGGTTACGGGATCCTGGGCGGCCGGTCCGGCGACAGAGTCGCGTCCACGGTGGACGTCGGCGAGCGCGTGCCGGTCACCGTGGGCGTGGGGCTCGTCGGCGGACTCGTACCGGGGCTCGTCCGAGGCACCGAGCTCGTGGGCGGCGGCGTACGGCCGTTGTCCCCGCCCCCTCTCATCAGCAACGCGGCGGCCGACACACCCGCCCCCGCCATCGCAGCGACCAGCGCGGCCGCGATCAGCGCCCTCCGGGCCGACAGCGGCAACGGCCGCGCGGGCGAGGGGATCCGGGGCGGCGCGGTCACCGGCTGCCGTTCCTGTACATCCCGCCGCGTCGACGTCGCGGGCCCGGGCGGCACCGGTGGCGTACGACCCGTGTCGAGAAACGCCCGCAGCATCCGCTCCGCCTGAGCCGAACCGAGACGCCGGTCGGGATCCCGCTCCAGGAGCCCTCGTACGACGGGAAGGATCGGCGCGGCCTCGTCCGGCGGATGGATCTCGGCGGAGACCACCGCGTGCAGAATGCCGCCCAACGAGTCGCGGTGGAACGGCGATTCGCCGCTCAGCGCCGTGCACAGCAGCGCGCCGAGCGACCACAGGTCGGACTCGGGTCCTGTCCTGGCCCCGGACATGCGCTCCGGCGCGGTGTACTCGGGCGAGCCGACGAACGAACCGTTCTCGGTGAGCGTCGTCGCACCCTCGACCCGGGCGATCCCGAAGTCGGTGAGCACGACGCGGCCTTCGTCGGAGACGAGGACGTTCGCGGGTTTCAGATCACGGTGCAGCACGCCCGCGCCATGCGCCCTGCGCAGCGCGCCGAGCAGGGCGACGCCCATCCGCGCGGCCTCGGCGGCGTCGAGGGGCCCGTCGCTTGAGATCCGGTCGGCGAGCGAGCTTCCCTCGATCAACTCCATGACCATGTACGGGCGTTCGTCGTCCTCGACCACGTCGTGCACCACGATGATGTTCGGATGCTCGAGCTGCGCGACGGCCCGCGCCTCCCGCAGCGTGCGCTCACGCTGCGAGCGGGACTCCTCCTCCGGAAGCGACGGGTCCACGGAGAGCTCCTTGACCGCCACCTGCCGGCCGAGCAACAGGTCACTGGCCCGCCATACGACGCCCATGCCGCCCCGGCCGAGTCTGGATTCCAGCCGGTAACGACCCGCGATGACACGGAGGTTCTCCCTCTCGGTCCCCATGCGCCCCATCATGCCCCACAGGTGAGCGCCTGTTAGGGGCGCCGGAGGCCGGGTGGCCGAAGGGCGACGGTGCGCTGGGGCCGACGGGGTGCGACGGGGGGCGACTCCAGTGGCAACGCTCGGGTGGGTTCGGGCTCAGCCCGCCTTGTCCGCACTGGGCCGCCAGCCCTGCAGCATGTGGTCGAACTGACGGCGCATCTGCTCCCAGTCCGCCGCGGGCGCCGACATATAGATCGCGTACTCGACGCCGTCACGGCTGAGATACATCTGCTCGACGGCCCGGCGCGGACCGGGGAACGCCCCGTCCTTCGGCATCGCCGTCCAGGTGAACTCCCACCGGGCGCCAGGGCAATCGCGGTACATGTTCTCGTCCAGGCTGACCCGCTGGTAGTCGCTCAGCCGCTGCAACTGCTGTTCCAGGTCGAGCAGGTGCTCGTACGGCGTGGGGAAGTCCGGCTGGTCGTCGACGGCGATGCGGAGGAAGCTCTTGCCACCGTCGGGCGTGTAGTCGACCTGGAACTGGTCCGCCTCCTGCCGCTGCCACTCCTTGCTGGGCAGGGCGAGGCTGAACCCCCTGGGGTCGTCGACTCGCACCCAGCTGTCCGGGACGCCACCCGATGGTGTCTCCTTCCCCTCCTCCGGCGAGGGCGTTGGCGACGTTGCGGAGGAGGAAGGCGAGGACGAGGGCGATGCGCCTGGCTGCTGCCCCCACTCGTCCGCGTACTTCATCGCCGCGGCACCTCCCCCGCCGACGAGCGCGGCAATGACCACGACGAGGGCGATCGTGCGGCCACGGCGACGGCCTCGCGGGCCGGCCGCCGGACCGTACGGCGGCTGGTTCGGCGGGGCGTGGTGCGGCGAGGCGGGGGGCGCCGGATGGTGCGCCTGGTGGTTCGGGGCGTGGTTCGCTGGGTGATCCAAGGTGGCGGCGGCCGGATCGGGCGCCGGTCCGCCATGGGAGCCGTAAGTGCCGCTGTTGGTCGGGGCGTTCGGCAGGTCCACCGTCGGCACATGGGCCTCGGTCTCGCTCGGCCTGCGCCCCTCCGCGACCTCGGCGAGCATCTGCTCGGCCTGAGCCGCATCGGGCCGATCGGCCGGATCCTTCTGCAGCAGCGCCGCGATCACGGGCGCGAGCGGGCCCGCGTGCTCCGGCTCGCCCGGCTCCTCTTCGACCACCGCCTGCATGGTGGTCAGCGGCGTGGTCCGCCGGAACGGCGACCTGCCGTCGACCGCCGTGTAAAGCGTGGCGCCGAGCGCCCACAGGTCGGAGGCGGGGCCGGGGTCATGGCCGCGAATGCGCTCGGGCGGGAGATAGTCGACCGAGCCGACGACCTCGCCGGTCCGCGTGATCGTCGTATCTCCCTCGACCTGGGCGATCCCGAAGTCGGTGAGCAGGACACGGCCGTCCCGGGACAGGAGTACGTTGCCGGGCTTGATGTCGCGATGCAGTACGCCGGCCGAGTGCGCGGCCCGCAGCCCACGCAGCACCCACAGCCCGATCCGTGCCGCCTCCCGGGGCTCGACGCGCCCCGAATCCTTGACCGCGTCGGCGAGCGAGTGGCCCTCGACCAGCTCCATCACGATCCACGGCCGGCCGTCGTGCTCCAGCACGTCGTGCACGGTGACGACGGCCGAGTGGTTGATCCGCGCGGCAGCGCGCGCCTCGGCCCGGGTACGGGCGAGCAGTACGGCCTGATCGCTCTCGGACACGTACAGCGCGGCCGTCAGCTCCTTGATCGCGACGGCGCGGTGCAACACCTCGTCATGCGCGCGCCACACCCGGCCCATTCCGCCGCTCCCGATGGAGTCGACGAGCCGGTAGCGGTCCGAGAGGAGCAGGCCCTGCATCTGATTCACGTTTTCACGTTTCCCCGCATAGTCCTTGACAGGTTCAGATTAGGGACCGGCCATCGAACAAGGGAACCGGCGGGGACACTCGGTACCGCACTGTGACGATCGTGCCCTGTGGGTGAGCAAGGGACTACGGGAGCTGCGGGAACAGCGGGTCCGGCGGGGTCGATCGGTGAAGCAGTCGGTGGGGCGATCCGGCCGTCGATCGGTGACCTGGCAGGTGCGTCAACCGGTGATCTGATAGGTGGCCGACGCCTGCTCGTACAGCCGCGACACCTCGTCCCGCTCCGCCTCCGGACCGCGCAACTGCACCACGTGGTAACGGCCGTCGACGAGGATCGCCAGATTGCGTACGTAGATCTCGCGTCCCTCGGCGTTCTGCCAGGTGAACTGGCCCTCGGCCATGGTCCGTCCGCCCACGTCGATCCGCCGCATCCCGCTGGACGTGGCCCAGGTCGAGTCGCGGAACGGCTGCAACTCGCGCTCCTCCTCCCGCTGGTACGTCATCGGATCGTCGCCGTATTCGCTGGCGGTGTCGCGCCCGGGCACGATCAGCAGCTCGAAGTTGCCCTGGGAGTAGACGACTTGCCCGCTGCCGTTCTTGGGCGTGCGGTCCCAGCCGTTGGCGACCGCGACGCTGAAGCCCTCGGAGTCCTTACGCAGGGTGAAGCCCTGCGGGAGGTCGGGGCCGGTGGTCTGGGTGCTGGAACTGGACGACTGGCTGGGGCTGTTCTCCTTGCTCGGTGTCCCGCTCGGCGTGTTGTCGGGCTGCGGATCCGTGCCCGCGTTCCCGTCCGTGCCGGGGTTCGGGTCGGTGTCGGACGAGTGTTCGGGTGCGGGCGCGACGTCTCCGGCGGCTCCGGTCTGCGCACCGCCGTTCGCATCCGGCCCGGCCTTGGGCATGAAGACCACGGCGTACGCCACGGCCGCGGCCAGCGCCAGCAGGATCAGCACCAGCAGGGTGCGGCCGAGACGGCGGGGCTTCGGCGCCTTCTCCTGCCGCTTGTGGCGGGCATGCCGGTCCGGCAAGCCGGCGCGACGCTTGCGGACGAGCTCGCCCCGGCGGCGTACGACGGGCAGGCGCCTGGCGTCCACCGGCGGCGCCGCCACGATATGCGTCCCCGCCTCCGGCTCGGGCGCCGACCGTACGAGCGAACGCAGCCAGCCGCGCAGTTCCTCGAAGTCCAGCCGCTCGGTGGGGTCCTGACGCAGCAGCGACTCCACGACCGGCCTGAGCGGCCCGCACTCCTCCGCGAAGGCGGGCGGCTCCGCACACACCAGCTGCACGAGCTCGGCGGTGTTCTCCTCCGGATACGGCGCATGCCCCTGCACGGCCCGGAAGAGCAGCGCGCCCAGCGCCCACAGGTCGGTCGCGGGCCCGATCGGCGCCGCCAGCTGCCAGTTCTCGTGCACCGGCCCGGCCTGCTCGGGCGCCCACCGCTCGGTGACCGGTCCCACGACCGCCATACGGGCCTGGCGGGCGCGCTCAGCGGCGAGGGCGGTGGTGGGGCCTCGGTGGGGGGTGCGTTCGGGGACGAGGTGGGTCCAGCGGGTGGGCCCGGAGGAGGTGTGGCGGTCGGGAACGTGGGGGTCGTTGGTGTGGTGGTCGGAGGGCTGGGTGGGTACGCCGCTTGCCTCGGGGCCGACTCCGTTTCCCGGTACGTCGGTTCCTGTGCCCGATGCGCCCAATCCGTTGCCCGGTATGCCCGTTCCGGCTCCGTTCGCGTTGCCGGGGAGCGCGGGGCGGCCCTGGCCTTGGCCGTTGCCGGGGAGCGCGGGGGCGCCGGCGCGCGGTACGGCGCCGTGCCAGGGGTTCGACCGGCCCACTCCGTACGGGTCGGCGATCTGGCCGGGCGGCGGGGTGTGCTCCGTGCCGTACGCGGAGGTCTGCCCGGCCTCGGCGTCACCCTCGGCGGGGCGGGGCCTCGGAGCGGGCAACGCCGCGTGCTGTCCGCGCTGTCCGTCCCGCTGCTCCTCGTGTACACGCGCCGCTGCCCGCGCACCGGCGCGATAGGCCGCGATGGCTCCGGCCCGGGCCGCCCGCACGTCGTTGCTCGGCTCCAACTCCCGCCGCCCTGCTACCGGCGGCCGCGCAACGGGTGCCATGGCTCCATTGCTTCCGGGCGCCGCCTCTACGGCGGACCGGTCGTCACCGGGGGCACGCGTACTGGACACAGGGGGCGAGCCGTAGTGGCCGGGGCCACCCGCCTGATCGGGCTGACCGTAAGGTCCCGGCGAACCCGCCGGGCCGGCCGCCGTTCCGGAAGCGGAACCGGAATCGGCCCCCTCGGGGCCCTCGCCTCCGTCACCCTCCGCAACCGGCACCGGGTCGTACCCGCACAGCGCCTCCTCGGCCGCCCCGGCCGCGAGCCCCGTGAGCATCACCCGGCCGTCGTCGCAGACCAGCACCGTACGCACGGTGATGTTCCGGTGGACCCAGCCGTGCGCATGCAGCACCCGCAACGCGGTCAGCACGTCGGAGGCGACCTCGGCGGCCCGGTACGGACTCAGCGGGCGCTCCGCGAGCAGCGCCGCGAGCGGCCGGGCGGGCACCAACTCGCTCACTATCCACAGCGACCCGCCCTCGGCGAACACGTCGAAGACCTGGTCGAGCCGGGGATGGTCGGGTATCTGCGCCGCCGCCTGCGCGGCCTCGATCGCCCGGCGCACGGCGGGCTCGGTGGGCCGCCGCGTGGGCCGCGCGGCCGACCGCCGCGCCCCGCCGTCCCGCGCCACGAATCCGTCGGGCAGGCCGTCGGCGTCGATCACCTCCGCCTCGACGACCTCGGGCAACGGCACCTGCCTGACCAGCACTTCCTGCCCGCTGTAGGTGTCGAAGGCCCGGCTCTCGGCGAGTTCGTACTCGTCCGAGGGCGGCAGCGGCAGGCGGTAGCGGTCGGCGAGTACCCGTCCCGCATAGTCGTCCACGATGCCTCCCCCGGGCGCCCGGTCGGTCAAATCCGTTCGTCATGCGTCCCGTTGTGGCCGCATATCCGGCTGCGTACGGTCCGCAACCACTCACGATACGTGCCGGAGGCAACCCGCAGTGAGGGGATGCGAGATCTCAAGACTCCCGTATCCCTCTTGTGTCCCTCAGGACTTCGGTTCGAACGTCCGCGTGAATGTCTGCCAGGTGTCCCTGCGAAGATCGCTGTTCCACGCCGAGTCCTTCGCGGTGTACATCAGCGCGTGACCGAGCTGGCCGTTGACCACGAACCCGCGGTCGATCGAGCGGTACTTGGTCCCGCCCTCCGTGAACGTGAACTCCCAGTCGGCCGTGTTCCAGCCGCGGTAGCCGACCTTCTCGATGCGGATCCGCTGGTACTGCGACCGCTGCATGAACCGCTCTTGGTTCTTCCAGTCCGCCACGGGGTCGTCCTTGGGCGTGGACGTCCAGGCGACCAGCAGCTCCTGCCCGTCGGGACCGGCGAACCTGTCCCCGCTCGCGCTCGTGGACTGGTACTTCCACCCCTTCGGCAGCCCGATCGAGTACCCCTGACTCCCCTTGTGCGTCGACGCGGCGATGTCCTTCGAATCCCCGCCGCCTTCGTTCGCCCCACCCGACGCACTCGGGCTCGGGCTCGGGCTCGGCGTACTGCCCGTGGCCGGGCCTCCGGTGGCTCCGGCAGCGGACTCCGGCTTTTCGCTGCCGTCCTTGTCCGTCTTGTCCGTACCGCTGTTCTCGTCCTGCTTGGTGCCGCTCCCGGCGTTCGCCCCGCTGGACGCGGACGTGTTGCCTCCGCTGTTGCCCTGGGCCCCGGCATCGCCATCGCCGTCCAGCACGACCGCGAGAATCGTGCCGAGTACGGCGAGCGCCACGGCCACCGCGACGATCGCCAACGTCCGCCTCGACACCACATCGCTGAGCGGAGCCCTGGGGGTGGTGGGCGGCGGCGTCCCGCCACCGGCCTCCGAAGTCCCGCTCGCCGCAGGGGAGTTCGCTCCGCCGGAGCTCAGCCCGACGGCGACTTTTTCCTGCTCCTCCGCGGGTGCTTCGGCCTTCTCCTCGGCCTTCCGACCGGTCTTCTCCTCGGCCTTCTCTCCGGCGGACGTCTTCTCGCTCGAGGCTGCCGTGCCTTCCCCGGAGGAACCCTTGGAGTCGGCCGCGTCGGCGGAGTTGGCGGACTCGGCGGAGACCGCAGAGTCGGTGGCGCCCGCGGACTCAGTGGAGCCCTCGGACCCGGTGGAACCCGCGGGCTCAGTGGAGCCCTCGGAGTCGGTGGTGGAACCGTCGGGCTTCCCGCGCACCCCGGCCACCGCCGCCGAAGCCGCCCCCGCCGACGCGGCAGCGCTCTTCCGCACGGAACGAAACGCCCCGAGCAGCCGCTCGGCCGCCTCCTCACCCTTCTTGCTCGCCTTGCTCGTCCTGCTCCCGGAACCACCCCCGGCCCCACCGCCCGAACTCCCCTTCTTCGAGGGGGCCTCCGGCACGTCCGGCAACGGCACGACCTTCGTCGTCTCCATCGGCTCCGGCTCGATCTCCTCGGGCTCGGGCGCGTGGATCACCTCGATGAGCATCGCCCGCGCGCCCGCCTCGTCGAGCCGCTGCTCGGGGTCCTTCACGAGCAGCCCGGAGATGACCTTCTCCAGCGGCCCCGCGTTCGCCGGCTGTTCGAGCGGCTCCGTCATCACCGCGGTGAGCGTCGCGATGGCGGACCCCTTGTCGTACGGCGGCACACCCTCCACCGAGGCGTACAGCAGGCCGCCGAGCGACCAGAGGTCGGCCGCGGGCCCCGGCTTGTGGCCGCGCGCCCGCTCGGGCGAGATGTAGGAGGGGGCGCCGACGAGCATGCCGGTCGAGGTGATGGACGGGTCGCCCTCGACCTGCGCGATACCGAAGTCGGTGAGCACGACCCGGTCGTCCTCGGAGATCAGTACGTTCGACGGCTTCACGTCACGGTGCAGGATGCCCTCGCGGTGCGCCGCACGCAGCACGTCGAGGACGGCGAGCCCGACCTCGGCGGCACGCTTCGGCGTGAGCACACCGTCCTCACGGATCGCCTCGGCGAGCGACTTGCCCTCGATGAGCTCCATCACGATCCACGGCCGGTTGTCCTCGTCGACCACGTCGTAGACCGTCACCGCGCCGTTGTTCCGGATCCGCGCGATCGCCTTGGCCTCACGCAGGGTGCGCGTGATCAGCCGCCGCTTCTCGTCCTCGTCGATGCTCGACGGGAACCGCAGTTCCTTGACGGCGACCGTCCGGCCCAGTGTCTCGTCCTTGGCCCGCCAGACGGTGCCCATGCCGCCGCGGCCGAGGACTTCTCCCAGCCGGTACCGACCGGCGAGGAGACGTTCACTCTTGTCCTGACGAGATGTCCCGTCCCGCTCCGGCTCCGACATGCGTCCCCTCATGCAACCCGCCCCGACAGAGCCTCCATTGTCCCTCACCCGGCGACCGCTCAGCGCCCAGGGGGGCCCACAAACGGAATGCGTCATACCCAACCCCGGTGAGGGCACGCTGTGTTACAACGGCACGATGTCCGGCGCCCCCAGCCGTGCCGCGTCGGCCGTCAGGTCGTCCGGCTGCCGCTGCGACTCCCGCTCGGCCTCCACCCGCTTCTCGTAGTGCTGCACCTCACGCTCGATCTGGTCCTTGTCCCAGCCGAGCACCGGCGCCATCAGCTCCGCGGCCTCCCGCGCGCTGCGTGTCCCGCGGTCGAACGTCTCTATCGATATGCGCGTACGCCGGGTCAGTACGTCGTCCAGGTGCCGCGCCCCCTCGTGCGAGGCGGCGTACACGATCTCGGCACGCAGATAGTCCTCGGCCGCCGGCAACGGCTCGCCCAGCGAGGTGTCCGCGGCGATCAGGTCGAGCACCTCCTCGGCAAGTACCCCGTACCGGTTCAACAGGTGCTCCACGCGCACCACATGGAGCCCGGTCCGCGCGGCGATGCGCGCCCGCGCGTTCCACAGCGCCCGGTACCCCTCGGCGCCGATCAGCGGGATGTCCTCGGTGACGCAGTCGGCGACGCGCTGGTCGAGGCCGTGCACCGCCTCGTCCACCGCGTCCTTGGCCATCACGCGGTACGTCGTGTACTTGCCGCCCGCCACGACCACGAGCCCCGGCACCGGATGTGCCACGGTGTGCTCGCGCGACAGCTTGCTGGTGGCGTCCGACTCCCCGGCCAGCAACGGCCGCAGCCCCGCATACACCCCCTGCACGTCGTCACGTGAAAGCGGTACCGCCAGCACCGAGTTGACGTGCTCCAGGAGATAGTCGATGTCCGCGCTGGACGCCGCTGGATGCGCCTTGTCCAGGTCCCAGCCGGTGTCCGTCGTGCCCACGATCCAGTGGCGCCCCCACGGGATCACGAACAGCACGGACTTCTCGGTCCGCAGGATCAGCCCCGTCGTCGAGTTGATCCGGTCCTTCGGCACGACCAGATGGATGCCCTTGGACGCCCGTACGTGGAACTGTCCCCTCTCCCCCACCAGCGCCTGGGTGTCGTCCGTCCACACCCCCGTGGCGTTGACGACCTGCTTGGCGCGGATCTCGTACTCCCCGCCCGCTTCCACATCCTGCACCTTGGCACCGACAACCCGTTCGCCCTCGCGCAGGAAGCCGGTCACCCGCGCGCGGTTGGCGACCTTCGCGCCGTACGCCGCCGCCGTGCGCACCAGGGTCGCCACATAGCGGGCGTCGTCCATCTGCGCGTCGTAGTACTGCAATGCCCCGACCAGCGCGTCCTTCTTCAGGCAGGGCGCCACACGCAGAGCGTTACGACGCGAGAGGTGACGGTGTACCGGCAGCCCGCGTCCATGGCCGCGCGCCATCGACATGCCGTCGTAGAGCGCGACACCCGATCCGGCGTACAACC
This sequence comes from Streptomyces flaveus, assembly GCF_014647675.1. Taxonomy (GTDB): domain Bacteria; phylum Actinomycetota; class Actinomycetes; order Streptomycetales; family Streptomycetaceae; genus Streptomyces; species Streptomyces flaveus. The sequence goes on from NZ_BMPQ01000006.1 coordinate 279,526, forward strand.
GCTCCCAGCCCTTGTTCTGCAGTGGATAGAGGAACGGCACGGGCTTGACGAGGTGCGGCGCCAGCCGCTCCAGCAGCAGTCCGCGTTCTTTCAGCGCCTCCCGTACGAGCGCGAAGTCGAGCATCTCCAGATAGCGCAGGCCGCCGTGGATCAGCTTGCTCGACCGGCTCGACGTGCCCGACGCCCAGTCACGCGCCTCGACCAGGCCGGTGGACAGTCCGCGCGTCACGGCGTCCAGCGCGGTGCCCGCGCCGACCACGCCGCCGCCCACGACCAGCAGATCCAGCTCGTGCTCGGCCATTGATGCGAGTGACTCGGCGCGCTCCGCCGGTCCCAGTGTCGCTGTCCTCACCGCTGCCTCCCGCTGTTCGTCGCGCTGGCCTCAGCTGTTCGGCGAGGCTCGGTCCGCATCCCCCATGCCCAAAGTCTGACGGCGTTGCCCGACATCGGCCACCACCCACCACCAGCCTGTGGACAACTCTCGGCGACTCGCAAGGAATCACAGCCGGGCAATACAGCAAATCGGTCATATTTATTCCTAGTCTGACATTGCGCTCGCCCGTTCTGTCCACAGGGCTTGCGCCGTTGTCCCGCTTCGGTTACTGGGAAGGACGGTTCACCGCCATGCCCGCAGATCTCGCCGTCATCGGCCTCGGCCAGCTCGGACTGCCCCTGGCCCAGGCCGCCGCCACCGCCGGCATCTCCACGCTCGGCTACCAGAGCGGCGACCCCGCGCCGCTGCCCGCCGCCGACCTGCGCCGGATGCTCTCGGGGGGCTTCCGGCCGGCCACCGACCCCGCCGAACTCGGCCGCGTACGCACCGCCGTCATCTGCGCACCGACCCCGCGCGGCGCGGACGGCGGGCTCGACCTGACCCAGATGTCCGCCGCCGCACACACCCTGGCCACATGGCTGCGTCCGCACACCACGGTGATCCTGGAATCACCCGTGTACCCGGGGACCACGGAGGAATTCCTGCGGCCCCTTCTGGAAGGGGGTTCCGGGCTGCGCGCGGGCCGCGACTTCCACCTCGCGTACTCACCCAGCCGTGTCGACCCGGGCAATCGCGACCACACCCCCGCCAACACCCCGAAGGTCATCGGCGGCCTCACCCCCGCCTGCACCGAGTCGGCCGCCGCCTTCTACGGCCGGCTCACCGACAAGGTGGTACGCGCACGTGGACCACGCGAAGCGGAGACCGTGCAGCTCCTGGAGACCAACTACCGTCACGTCAACATCGCCCTGGTCAACGAAATGGCCGTCCTCTGCCACGAGTTGGGCGTCGACCTGTGGGACGTCATCCGCTGCGCCGAGACCAAACCGTTCGGCTTCCAGGCCTTCCGCCCCGGCCCCGGAGTGGGCGGTCACGCCATCGCCCGGGACCTCGCAGGCCCCCGGACCCGCGCCCTGCGCATGGTCGAACTGGCCCAGCAGGTCAACGACCACATGCCCCAGTACGTCATCCAGCGCGCCACCGCACTCCTCAACGAACACGGCAAGTCGGCCCGCGGCGCACGCGTACTGCTCCTCGGCGTGACGTACAAGCCCGACCACGCCGACCAACAGGGCTCCCCCGCCCGGGAGATCGCGCTCCGGCTGATGGAACTGGGCGCCGCCATCAGCTACGACGACCCGTACGTCCCCTCCTGGAGCGTCCTGGACCACCCGATCCCACGCGCGGACTCCCTCTACGAGGCCACCGCCGACGCCGACCTGACGATCCTGCTCCAGCACCACCGCACGTACGACCTCCAGGGGCTGTCGGTGAAGGCGCAGTTGCTGCTGGATACGCGGGGGGCTACGCCTGCGGGGGCGGCGCATCGGTTGTGAAGGGGGGCGCGTGCGGGAGGTTGTGCGTCTGGGGCTGGTGGCGTGCGGGGCTGGTGCGCCGCTAGCGTACGAAACACGTACATCCGCAAGATCCACCTTCTCTGGCACCTCACCGCCGGTAACGGATCTGGTGCCGTACGAAAGTGGAGCCCACCGCAGCAGGCACTGCGGCAGGCTCCTGAAAGGAGAACGGAGTGGCCACCCCTAGTTCCTATAGGGGTGGCCACTCATCCATCGAGGATCCACCTCCTCCGGTGCCGCGCTGCCCAACGGCGGATCCGGTACCGTACAAAAAGGTGGAGCCCACCGCAGCGGACACTGCGGCAGGCTCCTAGTCGGTTCACGGGTGTCCGCCCCTAGTCTCTATAGGGGCGGCCGCTCACCGGCCGTAAATCCACAAGATGCACCTCCTCCGGAACTTCACCATCCGAAGACGGACTCGGTCCCAGCGGGTGGGCTTGCGGTGACGCCCCATGGGTGCGCCCCCTTCCATGACGCCGCCCAGAGGCCCGGTGGACGGTTCATCGGAGCTCGGGCCGGGCCCCGACGCCCGGGGTCCGGAACCTTGTCCTTGGAAGGGGGCGCCCCAGAGAACTGGGTCGCCGAACACGGACGCTATCGCCTCACTACGCCCGTTCAGCCCACATTCGCCCCAAACGCAACCACGCGCCCCCTCTCGCAACCCGCGCCCCCACCAGCCCACTTGGGCACAGCAAAGGGGCCCGGTCGCCCACACAGGCAACCGAGCCCCTCCCACCGCTCAAGCCGAGCGCAGCGTCACGTCACCTCTTGTGCTGCGAGTCCGCCACCGTGACCTCAACCCGCTGGAACTCCTTCAGCTCGCTGTACCCGGTGGTCGCCATCGCCCGCCGCAGCGCCCCGAAGAAGTTCATGGAACCGTCGGGGGTGTGCGAGGGACCCGCGAGGATCTCCTCGATCGTGCCGACCGTGCCGAGGTCGACCTTCTTGCCGCGCGGCAGCTCTTCATTGACGGCCTCCATGCCCCAGTGGTGGCCCTTGCCCGGCGCGTCCGTGGCTCGCGCGAGCGGGGAGCCCATCATCACGGCGTCGGCGCCGCAGGCGATGGCCTTGGGGATGTCGCCGGACCAGCCGACTCCGCCGTCGGCGATGACGTGCACATACCGGCCGCCGGACTCGTCCATGTAGTCCCGGCGCGCGCCCGCGACATCCGCCACCGCCGTCGCCATGGGCACCTGGATGCCCAGGACGTTGCGCGTGGTGTGTGCGGCGCCGCCGCCGAAGCCGACCAGGACACCGGCCGCGCCCGTACGCATCAGGTGCAGCGCCGCCGTGTACGTGGCGCAGCCACCCACGATGACAGGGACGTCCAGCTCGTAGATGAACTGCTTCAGGTTCAGCGGCTCGGAGGCGCCCGACACATGCTCGGCCGACACCGTCGTACCGCGGATCACGAAGATGTCGACGCCCGCGTCCACGACGGCCTTGGAGAACTGGGCCGTGCGCTGCGGCGAGAGTGCGGCGGCGGTGACCACGCCCGAGTCGCGCACCTCCTTGATGCGCTGCCCGATCAGCTCCTCCTTGATGGGGGCCGCGTAGATCTCCTGAAGGCGACGCGTCGCGTTGTCGGCGTCCAGTTCGACGATCTCGTCGAGGAGCGGCTGCGGGTCCTCGTGCCGCGTCCAGAGGCCTTCGAGGTTCAGTACGCCGAGGCCGCCCAGCTCGCCGATGCGGATGGCCGTGGCCGGAGAGACAACCGAGTCCATGGGGGCGGCCAGGAAGGGCAGCTCGAAGCGGTAGGCGTCGATCTGCCAGGCGATCGAGACCTCCTTCGGGTCTCGCGTACGGCGGCTGGGGACGACGGCGATGTCGTCGAAGGCGTATGCCCGGCGGCCGCGCTTGCCGCGCCCGATCTCGATCTCAGTCACGTTCTGTGGCCTTTCCCTCTTCGTTTCAGCGTCTTCCAGTATCCCCGACGCCCGTGAGCCGCAGGGGCGCGGCCGGTGTCGAGAGGGCATGGGGGTCCCCCCGCGCGAGCGAAGCCGAGCGTGGGGGAGCGCGGAGGCCCGAAGGGGTGAGCACGGTCGGCCTCTCGACACCGGCTGAGGCGCCCCGGAGGCGAACCGACAGGCTGCAAGGGCGGCCCCGAAGCTCCCGGGGCCGCCCTTGACCGTGCCGCACGCGCGCGTGGATGCCGATTGCCGATGACGATGGCGTACGTCTACCTGTTGCGGCTGTAGTTCGGCGCCTCGACCGTCATCTGGATGTCGTGGGGGTGGCTCTCCTTGAGGCCCGCGGAGGTGATCCGTACGAAGCGGCCCTTGGTCTCCATCTCGTCGATGGAGGCCGCGCCCACATAGCCCATCGTCTGGCGCAGTCCGCCGACGAGCTGGTGCAGCACGTTGGCCAGCGGGCCGCGGTAGGGCACCTGGCCCTCGATGCCCTCAGGCACGAGCTTGTCGTCGGAGGCCACCTCGGCCTGGAAGTAGCGGTCCTTCGAGTACGACCGGCCCTGGCCCCGGGACTGCATCGCACCGAGCGAGCCCATCCCGCGGTAGGACTTGAACTGCTTGCCGTTGATGAACTGCAGCTCGCCGGGCGACTCCTCACAGCCGGCGAGGAGGCTGCCCAGCATCACCGTGTCGGCGCCGGCGGCGAGCGCCTTGCCGATGTCGCCGGAGTACTGCAGGCCGCCGTCGCCGATCAGCGGGACACCCGCCGGGCGGGCCGCGAGGGACGCCTCGTAGATCGCGGTGACCTGCGGGACGCCGATACCGGCGACCACCCGGGTGGTACAGATCGAGCCGGGCCCCACGCCCACCTTGATGCCGTCGACGCCGGCGTCGATCAGCGCCTGAGCGCCGTCACGGGTGGCGACGTTGCCGCCGATCACGTCGACGCGGACGCTCGACTTGATCTTCGACATCCAGCTCAGGGCGTTGCTGTTGTGACCGTGCGAGGTGTCGACGACCAGGAAGTCCACCCCGGCCTCGGCCAGCGCCTGGGCCCGCTCGAGCGCCTCGGGGCTGGCACCCACGGCGGCACCGACGATCAGGCGGCCCTCGGCGTCCTTCGCGGCGTTGGGGTACTGCTCGGCCTTGACGAAGTCCTTCACCGTGATGAGGCCCTTGAGGACGCCCGCGTCGTCGACCAGGGGAAGCTTCTCGATCTTGTGGCGGCGCAGCAGCTGCATGGCGTCCGGGCCGGAGATGCCGACCTTGCCGGTGACCAGCGGCATCGGGGTCATGACCTCGCGCACCTGACGGGAGCGGTCGGTCTCGAAGGCCATGTCGCGGTTGGTGACGATGCCCAGCAGCTTGCCGCCACTGTCGGTCACCGGAACGCCGCTGATACGGAACTTGGCACAGAGCGCGTCCGCCTCGGCCAGCGTCGCGTCCGGGTTCACCGTGATCGGGTCGGTGACCATCCCGGACTCGGAGCGCTTCACCAGGTCGACCTGGTTGACCTGGTCCTCTATGGACAGATTGCGGTGGAGTACGCCGACGCCGCCCTGTCGCGCCATGGCGATCGCCATACGGGACTCGGTCACCTTGTCCATCGCCGCCGAGAGCAGCGGAATGTTCACCCGCACGTTGCGGGAGATGCGGGACGAGGTGTCGACCACGTTCGGAAGCACTTCCGAGGCGCCCGGCAGCAGCAGCACATCGTCGTAGGTCAGCCCGAGTGTCGCGAATTTCTCGGGCACTCCGTCGACGTTGGCAGTCATGACACCTTCCCCAAATGGCCTTGATCGGTGCGGATGTCCATGCTAACGGCGAACTGGGGGCTCTGATTCCACACCATGGGCTGCTCCGCCGCTTCGTGGTTTCGTACGGGCCTGGTGGCTTGCTCGTTCACCGCCTGCCCCGACTCCTGTGAATCCCGGGATCCCGGAAGTCGGCCCTACTGCTCGGCCAGCGCCCTCAAACGGCTCAGCGCCCGGTGCTGGGCGACCCGGACCGCCCCCGGAGACATCCCCAGCATCTGCCCCGTCTCCTCGGCCGTGAGACCCACCGCGATCCTCAGGAGCAGCAGCTCACGCTGGTTCTCCGGAAGGTTCGCCAGGAGCTTCTTGGCCCACTCGGCGTCGCTGCTGAGGAGGGCACGCTCCTCCGGGCCGAGGGAGTCGTCGGGCCGCTCGGGCATCTCGTCCGAGGGCACGGCCGTCGAGCCGGGGTGGCGCATCGCGGCGCGCTGCAGATCGGCGACCTTGTGCGCGGCGATGGCAAAGACGAAGGCCTCGAAAGGGCGCCCCGTGTCCTTGTAGCGCGGCAGGGCGAGCAGCACCGCCACGCAGACCTCCTGCGCCAGGTCCTCGACGAAGTGCCGTGCGTCACCCGGCAGCCGGGACAGACGGGTGCGACAGTAGCGCAGCGCGAGGGGGTGGACATGGGCGAGCAGATCGTGCGTGGCCTGCTCGTCGCCGTCGACAGCACGATGGACGAGCGAACCAATCGCCCCTTGGGCAGTGGCCGCCTCGTCGTCGCGCATCGGTCCATGGTGCCTTGGCGTCGTCCGATCCGTGGCACCGCGTCCGTTGTTGTGCACCGAAGCGTTATGAGCAGGTGCGCCGGAACTCATCTCCTGCGCCCTCCCCTCCCGCTCGATCGACTCGTCCCCGAGGAACTCCACACCTCAAGGATGCGGCATCCGCGCCGAAACGAGCAGCGGGCACATGTCGGGCCCTCTCGCCACCCCCGCCCACCACGCGGCAGGCGGGGATTTTCCTACCCCCGCTGCACTTCACCTAACGGACCAGGCCCCACCGGAATCCGAGCGCCACCGCATGGGCGCGGTCCGAGGCGCCGAGCTTCTTGAACAGGCGCCGGGCGTGGGTCTTGACGGTGTCCTCCGAGAGAAACAACTCACGGCCGATCTCCGCGTTCGACCGGCCGTGGCTCATGCCCTCGAGCACCTGGATCTCACGCGCGGTGAGCGTCGGCGCGGCGCCCATCTCGGCGGAGCGCAGCCTGCGCGGGGCGAGCCGCCAGGTCGGGTCGGCGAGCGCCTGGGTCACGGTCGCCCGCAGCTCCGCGCGCGAGGCGTCCTTGTGCAGATAGCCACGGGCACCGGCGGCCACGGCGAGCGCCACACCGTCCAGGTCCTCGGCGACGGTGAGCATGATGATGCGCGCACCGGGATCGGCGGACAGTAGCCGCCGGACCGTCTCCACACCACCCAGACCGGGCATGCGTACGTCCATCAGAATCAGGTCCGAACGGTCGGCACCCCAGCGGCGGAGGACTTCCTCGCCGTTGGCCGCCGTCGTCACACGCTCGACACCGGGCACGGTCGCGACCGCGCGGCGGAGCGCCTCTCGGGCAAGCGGGGAGTCGTCGCAGACGAGGACGGATGTCATGACCGCCCTCCGCAGCTGATGCGCGTCACCTTGAGCCTCCAGGCTGGTACGAATCGTCACCTGTGCGGTCGACACTCGCCGACGGATTCTGCCGTCCGACCGAGCGTTTGTTCCTTCAACCGCCTCAGCACACTCAACGACGGTCACTCGAAAGAGTTACGGGGCGGTGAGCCACCTTCGGCACTCTACGTGAGGGGGCGGACACGGTGCAGACACCCGCAAAGGACCCACAAGGTTTCATCACAAGGAGTGCCCCATTCAGACGTTTTTCTTCCCATTTGCTGGTGTCTGTAGCTAGATTCGCAATGAGTCATATTTTCATCTCCTTAGATCGCCTACACGCGATCATGGGCATGTATCCGCCTGAACGGCCACAAGGGGACAACGCAATGGCAGATTTCTCCCGCCTTCCCGGACCCAATGCGGATCTGTGGGACTGGCAGCTCCTCGCGGCCTGCCGCGGAGTCGACAGCTCCCTGTTCTTCCACCCGGAGGGCGAGCGCGGGGCGGCCCGGAGCGCTCGCGAGAACTCGGCCAAAGAGGTCTGCATGAGGTGCCCGGTACGCGCGCAGTGCGCAGCGCACGCGCTGACGGTGCGCGAGCCGTACGGAGTGTGGGGCGGACTGACCGAGGACGAACGCGAAGAGCTCATGGGACGGGCCCGCAACCGGCTGGTCTCAGCCTCGGCATCGAGCGGGGGTGCCTCGCCGAACAACTGAAGGAACGTTTTTTCGAGGGGACACCGTGCAGCTGGGACGCGCTGTTCTCAGCGCGCCGCGGCGCGGGTCAGCTCGTCCAGCGTGGCCGCCACCGCGGGCACTCGGGCCAGGTCGGGCAGCGTGAGCGCGACGATCTCCCGCCGGAGCGCTGGTTCCACCGTCACCGTGCGGGCTCTCTTGGGGCGTACGGACTCGATGGCGAGTTCCGGCAGGACGGCGACGCCGAGACCCGCGCCGACCAGGCCGACCACCGCTGGATAGTCGTCGGTCGCGAAGTCGATACGGGGCGTGAAGCCGGCACTCTCGCAGACCTCGACGAGCTGGCCGCGGCAGCGGGGGCAGCCCGCGATCCACGGGTCGCCGGCGAGTTCGCCGATGGCGACCGACTCCGCACGAGCCAGCCGGTGCCCCTCCGGTACGAGCCCGACGAGCCGGTCGCTGAGCAGGGGCCGTACCACCAGGTCGTCCCACTCCTCGGCGCCACTTGCGCCCTCGTACCGGAAGGCCAGCGCCACATCGCAGTCGCCCTCGCGGAGCATCTCGACCGAGTGCGGCGGCTCGGCCTCCTCCAGGGAGACCCGGGTGCCGGGGTGTGCGGCGCGCAGGGCGGCGAGCGCGGTCGGTACGAGCGTGGAGCTGCCGCTGGGGAACGAGACCAGGCGGACCCGGCCCGCGCGCAGGCCCGCGATCGCGGCGACCTCCTCCTCGGCTGCGGTGAGGCCGGCGATGATGCCCGCGGCATGGCGCACGAGCGCCTCGCCGGCCTGCGTCAGGCGCATTTCGCGGCCCGTGCGGATCAGCAGCGGCGTACCGACGGAGGCTTCGAGGGCCTTCATCTGCTGGCTGACGGCAGGCTGGGTGCAGCCCAGCTCACGCCCCGCCGCCGAGAAGGAGCCGGTGGCGGCCACGGCGCGCAGGACGCGGAGATGACGGGCCTCGATCACGTGCCGAGCATAAGCGCATCTTGGATACGTTGCTGAATATTGCGTCGCGCCTTTGGTAGTTCATCGCCTAGCGTGCCGATATGAAGCTTCTGTCTCTTAATCTGGGCCGGCCCAAGGTCAGCGAGCACACGGATCAGCCCGAGCGCCTGACCGGGATCGACAAGCGGCCGGTGGACGGGCCGGTGCGGGTGGCGGCGCCCGGGCCCAAGGGGATCGGCGCCAGTGGGGTGGCCGGGGACGCCGTGTGTCACACGCGGCACCACGGCGGGGATCACCAGGCCGTGTACGCCTTCGCGCGCGAGGATCTCGACGACTGGGAGCGGGAGTTGGGGCGGACTCTGGCCAGCGGCGCGTTCGGCGAGAACCTCACCACGAAGGGGCTCGATGTGTCCGGCGCGAAGATCGGGGAGCGCTGGCGGATCGGTTCGGAGGTCGTGCTCGAGGTCACCTGTGGGCGGATTCCCTGCACCACCTTCCAGGGCCATCTCGGGGAGAAGGGCTGGGTCAGGCAGTTCACGCGGAAGGGGGCGCCCGGCGCGTATCTGCGGGTGATCGAGCCCGGGGAGATACGCGCCGGGGATCCGATCGAGATCGCGCACCGGCCGGACCACGAGGTGACCGTCTCCTTCCAGTTCCGTGCGGTCACGACCGAGCGGGAGCTGCTGCCGCGGCTGCTCGCGGCGGGCGACGCGCTGCATCCGGAGGCGATCGAGACGGCGCGGGCCTATATGGCGCGGCAGAGTTGACGGGGCGTCATTCCGGCAGGGGCGGAATCCGGGACTCCAGTGCTCTCAAGCAGGCGACCACTCAATAACCTTGGGCCATGACAACGGCTCTGATTACGGGATCGACCGCGGGCATCGGCGCCGCCTTCGCACGGCACCTGGCCTCCGACGGCCACAACCTCGTGCTGGTGGCGCGTGACAAGAAGCGGCTCGGTGAGCAGGCGACCGAGTTGCACGACCGGCACGGCATCGAGGCGGAGGTGCTGGCGGCGGACCTGGCGACGGACGACGGCATCGAGTCGGTGGCCGGCCGCCTCTCGGACCGTAAGAACTCGGTCGACCTGCTGGTCAACAACGCCGGCTTCGGCAACAAGGGCCGCTATCTGGACGTACCGATGGCGGACGAGCTGAAGATGCTCAAGGTGCACTGCGAGGCGGTGCTCCGGTTGACCTCGGCGGCGACGGAGTCCATGCGGGACCGCGGTCGCGGGGGTGTCGTCAACGTCGCGTCGGTGGCCGCCTTCCTGCCGCGCGGCACCTACGGAGCGTCCAAGGCGTGGGTCGTGCAGTTCACGCAGGGCGCGGCGAGGGATCTGGCCGGGTCCGGGGTCCGGCTGATGGCGCTGTGCCCCGGTTTTGTGCGCACCGAGTTCCATGAGCGGGCCGGGATGGGCACGGACAGCATCCCCAACTGGATGTGGCTCGACGCCGACAAACTCGTCGCGACGGCGCTTGCGGACCTGGCCCGCGGCAAGACGGTGTCCATCCCGGACCCGCGGTACAAGGCCCTCATGGGCGTGATGAAGGTGGCCCCACGGGGACTGCTCGGCGGGGTCAGCTCGAGGGCAGGACGGAAGTACGGGCCGCAGTAGCGCCCTGTCGCCGCATTCAGCCACCTCAATTCGACTCCCCCATTCAAGTCGCTCATTCAACTAAGACACCCCTGAGCGATTTTCACTAAAATGGGGTATTCAGCCGGAGTCAGGGGGACTGGAGGCGACGTCATGACCTTTGTGCAACTCATCGACTGCAAGACGAATCGGTTCGACGAGATGAACCGGCTCATGGACACCTGGGTCGAGCGGACCAAGGGGAAGCGGACAGCGACGCACAGTCTGATCGGCAAGGACCGGTCCGACGCGTCGCACATCATCGAGATCGTCGAGTTCCCGTCGTACGAGGAGGCGATGCGGAACTCGAATCTGCCCGAGACGGACGAGGTCTTCCGCGAGCTGGTGGCGCTCTGCGAGGAGATGCCGACGTTCACGGACCTGGATGTCGTACGGGACGAGCAGCTGTACGCGGCGAATATCCGCAGGCTCTTCGAGGTGATCGGCACGAAGGGTGAACTGCCCCCGCTCAACGACCTGATCGCGGAGAACTACCACGACCACGATCCTGCCAACGACCAGGACACCATCGGACTCGACGCGATGCGGCGCGAGATGGGGATGTGGCGCGGAGCGTTCGACTTCACGTTCACCGTCGAGGACCAGATCACCCAGGGCGACCGGGTCTGTACGCGCTGGACCTGGAACGGCACCCACAAGGGTGACTTCCTGGGGATTCCGTCGACCGGCAGGACGGTCGGCATGACCGGGACGACCGTCTTCCGCTGCCGGGAGGACGGCAAGATCGTCGAGGGCTGGTGGCAGTACGACCGGCTGGGGCTGATGGCCCAGCTCGGGGCGCTCGACCGGCTCGAGATCTAGGTCGGCGTCCGGGTCGGCAGCGCGAAGGCCCGGTACCCCGAGTTCGGGGTACCGGGCCTTTCGCCGGGCGTCGTCAGGGACGTACCGCCCTACCGTTCGTCAGCGCTCAGTGGGAGTGACCGTGGCCGTGGCCGCCGGCCTCCGGCTCCTCCTCGGCCGGCTTCTCGACGACCAGGGTCTCGGTCGTCAGGAGCAGGGAGGCGATGGAGGCGGCGTTCTCCAGGGCGGAGCGGGTGACCTTGACCGGGTCGATGACGCCCTGCTTGACCAGGTCGCCGTACTCGCCGGTCGCGGCGTTGAAGCCCTGGTTCTTGTCGAGCTCGGCCACCTTGGAGGTGATCACGTAGCCCTCGAGGCCCGCGTTCTCCGCGATCCAGCGCAGCGGCTCGACGACGGCCTTGCGGACGACGGCGACACCGGTGGCCTCGTCGCCGGTCTTGCCGAGGTTGCCCTCGAGGACCTTCGCGGCGTGGACGAGCGCGGAGCCACCACCGGAGACGATGCCCTCCTCGACCGCGGCGCGGGTCGCGGAGATGGCGTCCTCCAGGCGGTGCTTCTTCTCCTTGAGCTCGACCTCGGTGGCCGCGCCCACGCGGATCACGCAGACGCCGCCGGCCAGCTTCGCGAGGCGCTCCTGGAGCTTCTCGCGGTCCCAGTCGGAGTCCGTGGTCTCGATCTCGGCCTTGATCTGGTTGACGCGGCCCGCGACGTCGTCGGACTTGCCGCCGCCGTCGACGATCGTCGTGTCGTCCTTGGTGACGGTCACGCGGCGGGCGGTGCCCAGCACGTCGAGACCGGCCTGGTCGAGCTTGAGGCCGACCTCCTCGGCGATGACGGTGGCACCGGTGAGGGTGGCCATGTCGCCGAGCATCGCCTTGCGGCGGTCGCCGAAGCCGGGGGCCTTCACGGCCACCGCGTTGAACGTGCCGCGGATCTTGTTCACGACCAGGGTCGACAGGGCCTCGCCCTCGACGTCCTCGGCGATGATCAGCAGCGGCTTGGAGGAGTTGGTCTGGATGACCTTCTCCAGCAGCGGCAGCATGTCCTGGATGGAGGAGATCTTGCCCTGGTGGATCAGGATGTACGGGTCGTCGAGGACGGCCTCCATGCGCTCCTGGTCCGTCACGAAGTACGGCGACAGGTAGCCCTTGTCGAAGGCCATGCCCTCGGTGAAGTCCAGCTCGAGACCGAAGGTGTTGGACTCCTCGACGGTGATGACACCGTCCTTGCCGACCTTGTCCATCGCCTCGGCGATCAGCTCGCCGACCTGCGGGTCCTGGGCGGAAAGCCCGGCGACGGCGGCGATGTCGGCCTTCTCGTCGATCGGACGGGCGGTCGCAAGGAGGTCCTCGGAGATCGCGGCGACGGCCGCGTCGATGCCCTTCTTCAGGGCGGCGGGGGACGCGCCGGCGGCGACGTTCCGCAGGCCCTCGCGCACCAGCGCCTGGGCGAGCACGGTGGCGGTGGTCGTACCGTCACCCGCCACGTCGTTGGTCTTGGTCGCCACCTCCTTCACCAGCTGGACGCCGAGGTTCTCGTACGGGTCTTCGACCTCGACCTCGCGGGCGATGGTGACGCCGTCGTTGGTGATGGTGGGCGCGCCGAACTTCTTGTCGATGACGACGTTGCGGCCCTTGGGGCCGATGGTCACCTTGACCGTGTCGGCCAGCTTGTTGACGCCGCGCTCGAGGGCGCGACGGGCGTCCTCGTCGAACTTCAGGATCTTCGCCATGGAGCTGAGTCAGTCCTTTCAGAAATACGAACTGCGCCCCCGGCGCCCGGCTTCTTAGTGGTCGCGGGGGCCAGGGGCGCAGTTCAAAGCAAACCTGGGTGAATTACTTCTCGATGATCGCGAGCACGTCGCGAGCCGAGAGGACGAGGTACTCCTCGCCGTTGTACTTCACCTCGGTGCCGCCGTACTTGCTGTACAGCACGATGTCACCGGTGTTCACGTCGAGCGGCAGGCGCTCGCCGTTCTCGAAACGGCCCGGGCCCACGGCGAGGACGACGCCCTCCTGGGGCTTCTCCTTCGCGGTGTCCGGGATGACCAGGCCAGAGGCCGTGGTCTGCTCGGCCTCGACGGCCTGGACCACAATGCGGTCCTCAAGCGGCTTGATGGCAACCTTGGAGCTGGCGGTCGTCACGATCCGACCTCCCCCTTCGGAGATCTCACGGGGTTAACTGTCTGAGGTGGCGACCAGGTCGATCCGTCGTCGCGGGTGCCGGACCTGCCCGTCGCGTTGTTGGCACTCTCCACTGGGGAGTGCCAGACCTGAGACTATGACTGCGATTAGCACTCGGTCAAGCGGAGTGCCAATCGCCTCCGGCGTGGCGCGGTGTTTTGGGCACTCTGCGTTGGTGTCGCCGTCCCCTGGGGGCTCCGCCCCCAGACCCCCGTATCGGCCTTGCGGCCTCGTCCTCAAACTCCCCCACTCTCGGCTTCGCTCGAGCGGGGGGACCCCCACGACGGGCTGAGAGTGCCTGGGCTCAGCTGGAGAGTGCGCGTTGACTGCGCCCCAGCCCCGCCTCCGGGCCCCACAGAAAGCCTCAGAGGTAGTCCTCCAGCCTTGCCACCGTGAAGCCCTGCTCCTGGATGCGGTGCAGCAATCTGGTCGTCGTCTCCGTGAGAGTGGCGCCGTTCTGGCCCTCGGGGCAGTGGAGGATGTCGCCCGGTCGTAGGCGGTTCACATCGCTCCACAGGACCACCGCCGTGAGTCCGCAGTCCGCGGCGGCTCGGAGCGTGTCGTCGTTGTAGGCGCCGTACGGGGGGCGGAAGAAGCGGGGGCGGATTCCGAAGCGTTGCTTGAGTTTGTCCTGTTGGCCGCAGATCTCGGTGCGCTGGCCTGCGTAGGGGAGGCCGGGCAGGTAGGGGTGGTCCAGGGTGTGGTTCTGGACGCTCGCGCCGACCGTGCGCAGGCGGCCGAAGTGCGCGTACCCCGGTCCGACGACACTGTCCGTGAGGAACATGCTGACCGGCAGCCGCAGTTCGCGGACCATGTCGACGAACCGTGGATCCCGCTCGGCGCCGTCGTCGAAGGTCAGGAAGACCACCTTGTCGCGGGTGGGGACGCGGGCGACGACGGGCGGCAGACCCGGACCCGCGGGGCGTACGGCAGGGCGGGCCTGTGGTTTCGGCGCCGGGGCGAGCGGGGCGACAAGGCCCCAGCGGCGGTACGTCGCGGCCGGGGTGCTGTGGGCCCGTACCGTCGACTTCGCCTTCTTGTCGAGCCGTTCGATCGGGCCGACAGGCCGGGCGCAGCCGGTGGTGCCGGCGGCGAGCAGTGCGGACGCGAGTACGGCTGCGGCCAGGGCGCGGCGGAAGCCGGTTCTGCCATCTTGTCGTACTGATCGCATGGCCCCGGATCCTCACAGGCCATGAACCGTACGAGCCCCCGACACCGCCACCGGGCGCGCACCATCCACCGACTGGCCCACAATGGGGCCGTGGACGATCACGACCCCCTGGCCTCCTTCGCCGCGCTGCTCACCGAACGCGGACGGTTTCTGCTCGACGAGGTGCGGGAGGTCGAGCCGGCGCAGGAGTTGGCCGTGGCCACGCGGCTGCGGCGGGAGCATCCCGCCGAGCTCGTGTCCGCGGCGATCGCGCAGGCGCGGTGGCGGCAGCGGGCGGTGGGGAAGTTCGGGAGCGCGGACGCCGGGCGGATGTTCTTCACCGCGAACGGGATCGAGCAGGCGACCCGGGCGACGGTCGCGGCGTACCGGGCGGAGCGTTTCACGGAGCTCGGCGTACGGTCCGTCGCCGATCTCTGCTGTGGCATCGGCGGGGACGCGATCGCCCTCGCCCGCGCAGGGGTACGTGTCCTCGCCGTCGATCGCGATCCGCTGACCTGCGCGGTGGCCCGTGCGAACGCCGACGCGCTCGGGCTCGGCGACCTGATCGACGTACGGGAGGCGGATGTCACGGCGGTCGACACGTCCTCGTACGACGCGGTCTTCGTGGACCCTGCCAGGCGTGGCGGGCGGGGCCGCGTCTTCGATCCTGAGGCCTACTCGCCGCCCCTCTCCTGGGCCGTCGAGGCGGCTCTCAAGGCGCCTCGCGCCGCGCTCAAGATCGCGCCCGGGATTCCGCATGAGGCGATCCCGGGCGACGCCGAGGCCGAGTGGGTCTCGGATTCCGGGGACGTGAAGGAGGCCGTGCTGTGGTTCGGCACCGAACCCGGGCTCGTGCGCGCCACCCTGCTGCCCGGGCCGCGCAGCCTGCGTGGCCGCGGGCTGCCCGATCCTCAAGTACGGCCGCCGGGGCGGTACTTGTACGAGCCCGACGGTGCCGTCATCCGCGCCCACCTGGTCGCGGAGGTCGCCGAGGAGGTCGGCGGCGGACTGCTCGACGAGACGATCGCGTACGTCACCGCGGACGCCGTGACCCCGACCCCGTACGCCACCGCTTACGAGATCACCGACCAACTTCCCTTCAGCCTAAAGAAGTTGAAGGCGCTGCTCCGAGAGCGCGAAGTCGGCACCCTGACCGTCAAGAAGCGCGGCTCGGCGGTCGAGCCGGAGGAACTCCGCCGCAAGGTGAAGCCGCGGGGGCCGAACTCGGCGACGGTGTTCCTGACGCGGGTACGGGGTGCCCCGACGATGCTGATCGGGCATCCCGTCTCCAGCGACCGTTAGCCGTCCAGTTGCGCCAGTGTCGCGTTCGACGGACCCCTGCGGGAGCGCTCGTCCCGTGCCACGTCCTCCGCCGCTCCCAGGACCCGTACCGTGTTCTGCCAGGTCAGCTTGGCGAGGTCGGGCTTCGACCAGCCGCGGCTGAGGAGTTCGGCGATGAGGTTCGGGTAGCCCGAGACGTCGTGCAGGTCGTCGGGGGTGAAGGCCGTGCCGTCGTAGTCGCCGCCGATGCCGATGTGGTCGATTCCGGCGGCCTCGCGCATGTGGTCCAGGTGGTCGGCGACCGTCGCGGCCGTGGCGACCGGGCGGGGGTGCGCGTCCTCGAAGGCGCGGTGGACCTTCATCGCCTCCGACGTGGTGTCCAGGGGGTGGAAGCCGTGCTCGCGCATGTTCTCGTCCGCCGCCGCCGTCCAGTCGACGGCCGCCTGAAGGACGAACTTCGGCACGAACGTCACCATCGCCACACCGCCGTTGGCCGGCAGACGTTCCAGTACGTCGTCGGGGATGTTGCGGGGGTGGTCGCACACCGCGCGTGAGGAGGAGTGGGAGAAGATCACGGGCGCGACGGTCGTGTCGAGGGCGTCGCGCATCGTCGTCGGGGCCACGTGCGAGAGGTCCACGAGCATGCCCTCGCGGTTCATCTCCCGGACCACCTCGCGGCCGAAGGCCGACAGACCGCCCACGCCCGGCTCGTCCGTCGCGGAGTCCGCCCAGGGGATGTTGTCGTTGTGGGTGAGGGTCATGTAGCGGACGCCCAGCGCGTACAGCGCCCGTAGCGTGGCGAGGGAGCTCGCGATCGAGTGGCCGCCCTCCGCGCCCATCAGCGAGGCGAGGCGCCCCTCGCCGCGCGCCGCCTCCATGTCGGCGGCCGTCAGCGCGGCCTTCAGGTCCGCCGGATGGCGCGCGATCAACTGCTGTACGCAGTCGATCTGTTCGAGCGTCGCGGGCACGGGCTCCGGCAGGTCCGAGCGGACGTACACCGACCAGAACTGGGCGCCCACGCCGCCCGCGCGCAGCCGCGGCAGATCCGTGTGCAGGTGCGCGCTCTGGTCGGTGGCGAGGTCGCGGGCGTCGAGGTCGTAGCGGACCTGCTCGCGCAGGGCCCAGGGGAGGTCGTTGTGCCCGTCGGCGACCGGGAACTGGCGCAGCAGTTCCCGGGCTTCGTCCAGGGACGTCGTCGGCGCCACGCCCTCAGCTCCCCGAACCGAAGCCGAAGCCCGCCACGCCCTCGGTCTTGGCGCGCAGCCGCTTGCCCTTCTCCGACGCCTGGTCGTTCAGCTCCTGCTGGAACTCCCGCATACGGCCGCGGAGTTCCTCGTCGTGGACGCCGAGGATGCGGGCCGCGAGCAGTCCGGCGTTACGGGCCCCGGCGACGGACACGGTGGCGACCGGCACTCCGGCGGGCATCTGCACGATCGACAGCAGCGAGTCCATGCCGTCCATGTGCTTCAGCGGCACGGGCACGCCGATCACGGGCAGCGGGGTCACGGAGGCGAGCATGCCCGGCAGATGGGCGGCCCCGCCCGCACCCGCGATGATCACCTTGATGCCGCGGTCCGCCGCCTCCTCGCCGTACGCGATCATCTCGCGCGGCATCCGGTGCGCGGAGACGACATCGGCCTCGTACGGGATCTCGAACTCGTCCAGGGCCTGGGCCGCCGCTTCCATGACGGGCCAGTCGGAGTCCGAGCCCATGACGATGCCTACGACGGGACCCTCCGAAGACTCTGCCGAGGTGCTCATTCCGTGATCGTTCCCCTCAGATAGGCGGCTGCGTGACGGGCGCGGTCGAGGACGTCGGCCAGGTCGTCGCCGTAGGTGTTGACGTGGCCGACCTTGCGGCCGGGCTTCACGTCCTTGCCGTACATGTGGATCTTGAGCTGGGGGTCGCGGGCCATGCAGTGCAGGTACGCGGAGTACATGTCGGGGTAGTCGCCGCCGAGGACGTTCACCATGACCGTCCACTTCGCGCGCGGACGCGGGTCGCCCAGGGGCAGGTCGAGGACCGCGCGGACGTGGTTGGCGAACTGGGAGGTGATCGCGCCGTCCTGGGACCAGTGGCCTGAGTTGTGGGGGCGCATGGCCAGTTCGTTGACCAGGATGCGGCCGTCGCGGGTCTCGAAGAGTTCGACGGCGAGGTGGCCTATGACGTCGAGTTCCTTGGCGATGTTCAGGGCGAGCTGCTCGGCCTGGAGCGCCCGCTCGGCGGGGAGGTCCGGGGCCGGGGCGATCACCGTGTCGCAGACGC
Source organism: Streptomyces flaveus (assembly GCF_014647675.1). Classification (GTDB taxonomy): domain Bacteria; phylum Actinomycetota; class Actinomycetes; order Streptomycetales; family Streptomycetaceae; genus Streptomyces; species Streptomyces flaveus. The sequence continues at coordinate 297,674 of NZ_BMPQ01000006.1, forward strand.
CGTTGACCTGCCGCGACTCCACGACGGGGTAGGCGACCGCCTGGCCGTGGGGCGAGCGGACGACGTTCGCGGCGAGTTCCCGTACGAAGTCGACCTTCTCCTCGGCGAGGACCGGGACACCGGCGCGGAAGGGATCCTCGGCCTCCTCGACGGACCGTACGACCCATACGCCCTTGCCGTCGTAGCCGCCGCGGACGGTCTTGAGGACAACAGGAAAGCCGTCGCCTTCCTCCGCGAACGCGGCCACGTCCTGGGGATCGCTCACGATCCGGTGGCGTGGACACGGCACCCCGATCGCGTCGAGTCTCGCGCGCATCACACCCTTGTCCTGGGCGTGTACGAGCGCGTCCGGGCCGGGGCGTACGGGAATGCCGTCCGCCTCCAGGGCCCGAAGATGCTCGGTGGGTACGTGCTCGTGATCGAAGGTGATCACATCGCAGCCCCGCGCGAAGTCACGCAGCGTGTCGAGATCGCGATAGTCGCCGATGACGACATCGCCGACGACCTGCGCCGCGGAGTCCTGGGGAGTGTCACTGAGGAGCTTGAATCTGATGCCGAGCGGGATGCCAGCCTCGTGCGTCATACGAGCGAGCTGACCCCCGCCGACCATGCCGACTACCGGGAACGTCACGCACCCAGGGTAACGGGCGCCCCGGGCCGCTCCTTGCCGCGCGCATGATCACCGAAACTTCCGCATGCTCGTCACGCACTGGCCACATCTTCCGGCTCTGCCCAGGACTGGACCGGCAGGGCTGGATAGCATGGTCGAGTCGACGAAGGTTGACGAAGTTGGCGTATCCGACGAGACGGGGGCTGGGCGACACCATGGGCAAAGGTGATTCACGCGGTGCACGTGCCGCGCCGCACAGCGCGGTACGCCGGCGCATCGACCGGCTGACGCGCGAGATCGCCAAGTTCGGGGCGGTCGGCGGCATGGGGCTGCTGGTCAATCTCCTCGTCTTCAACCTCGTACGCAACACCACGGACCTGCAGGTCGTGCGGGCCAGTGTGATCGCCACGATGGTGGCGATCGTCTCCAACTACATAGGGTTCCGCTACTTCACCTACCGCGACCGCGACAAGAGCGGCCGCACCCGGGAACTCTCGCTCTTCCTGCTGTTCAGCGCGGTCGGCCTGGTGATCGAGAACGGCGTTCTGTACGCCGCCACGTACGGCCTCGGCTTCGACAGCCCCCTGCAGAACAACGTCTTCAAGTTCGTCGGCATCGGTATCGCGACCCTGTTCCGCTTCTGGTCCTACCGCACCTGGGTGTTCCGCGCGCTCCCGGCCCGCGAGACCGTGGCCAGTGCCGAATCGTTCCTGACGCCGGATCCCCTCCTGACGGAGGACCGCCCGACACGTCAGTTCACACGCATGCGCTGACCCAGGGACCCGGCGTTCGGCTATCTCACCGTCTGCTCCGACTCCTGACCCGCCGACGGCCGCTTCTTCGGCGTACGCGACAGGAACAGGCCGAAGACCGGAGGCTGGGCCTGGAGCATTTCGAGCCGGCCGCCGTCGGCCTCCGCCAGGTCGCGGGCCACGGCCAGGCCGATGCCCGTGGAGTTCTGGCCGCTGATGGCCCGCTCGAAGATCCGGGCGCCCAGTTCGGCGGGGACGCCCGGGCCCTCGTCGGTCACCTCGACCACGACCTGGTTGCCGGTGACGCGGGTGCGCAGGGCGACCGTGCCGCCGCCGTGCATGAGCGAGTTCTCGATCAGGGCGGCCAGCACCTGGGCCACCGCTCCGGGGGTGCCCACGGCGTGCAGATGCCGCTTGCCCGAGCAGACGATGGCGCGGCCCACGCTGCGGTAGGCGGGGCGCCATTCCGCGAGCTGCTGGTTGATGACCTCGTCCAGGTCGAAGGTGACGGCGGAGCCGGTGCGGGGGTCACGGGAGTTGGTGAGCAGCCGCTCGACCACGTCCGTCAGGCGCTCCACCTGGCCGAGCGCGATCGTCGCCTCCTCCTTCACCGTGTCCGGGTCGTCGGTGAGGGTGATCTCCTCCAGGCGCATGGACAGGGCCGTGAGGGGCGTACGGAGCTGGTGGGAGGCGTCGGCGGCCAGCCGGCGTTCGGCCGTCAGCATCCGGGCGATGCGCTCGGCGGAGCCGTCCAGCACGTCCGCGACGCGGTCCAGCTCCGGCACTCCGTACCGCTTGTGGCGCGGTCGCGGGTCCCCGGAGCCGAGCCGCTCGGCGGTCTCCGCGAGGTCGGTCAGCGGGGAGGCGAGCCGGTTGGCCTGGCGTACGGCGAGCAGTACGGCGGCGATCACCGCGAGCAGGGCGACCGCGGCGATGATCAGGAGCGTACGGCCGACTTCGCGGGTGACCGAGGAACGCGGCTCCTCGATCATGACCGTCTCGCCCTCCTCGCCCTGCGCCTCCTTCGACTGGATGACCTCACCGGTGGGCCTGGTGCCGATCTCGATCGGATCCCGCCCCGGAATCACGATCCGCGCATACCGGTTGTCCGCGACCTGGTCCTGAAGGATCTCGGCACTGATCCGCTCGTCACCGAGGATGCGGCTGTCGACGATGCTCGCCAGCCGCAGCGCCTCCAGGTCCACGCGTTCCTGGGCGCTGGCACTGATAGTCCGGGTCTCGACGATGACGAGCGAGAAACCGAACACGGCGATCACGACGAGGACCACGGCAAGAGTGGACTGAATAAGACGGCGACGCACGGGGCCCTCCGGGCAGCTGGTTTACGAAGTCCAGTGTGCGCGACCAGCCACGACGAACCCGCAGCGGTTCAGCTTTTCTCGAACCGGAACCCGACCCCTCGTACCGTGGCGATGTATCGCGGATTCGCCGCGTCGTCGCCGAGCTTCTTGCGCAGCCACGAGATGTGCATGTCCAGGGTCTTGGTCGAAGACCACCACGTCGTGTCCCAGACCTCGCGCATCAGCTGGTCACGCGTGACGACCCGCCCCGCGTCCCGCACCAGCACCCGCAGGAGGTCGAACTCCTTGGCCGTGAGCTGGAGTTCCTCGTCACCCATCCACGCCCGGTGCGACTCGACATCGATGCGCACCCCGTGCGTGGCGGGCGGCTGCTGCGGCTCCGCGGCACCACGCCGGAGCAGGGCCCGGACCCGGGCCAGCAGTTCGGCGAGACGGAACGGCTTGGTGACGTAGTCGTCGGCACCCGCGTCGAGGCCGACGACGGTGTCCACCTCGTCGGCGCGCGCGGTCAGGATGAGGATCGGGATGGTGTGGCCTTCGGCGCGCAGCCGACGGGCCACCTCCAGTCCGTCCATGCCGGGCAGCCCGAGGTCGAGCACGACCAGATCGACGCCGCCCTGAATACCGGCGTCGAGCGCGGTGGGGCCGTCCTCGCGCACCTCGACCTCGTAACCCTCCCGGCGCAGGGCGCGGGCCAGCGGCTCCGAAATGGACGCGTCGTCCTCGGCGAGCAGTACTCGGGTCATGGACTGATGGTAGTCCGCTGTGGACAACCATCGTGAGGGAAGATCGAGATCTCTCTGCTCAGGCCCCAACCAAAAGCCCGCACCCCAACGCACCCGCACTTGCCCACCGGCAGAAAACGCCCCCACGCACCCGCACCCTTCCACCGGCGGGAGGGGTCGTGGGCCGGTGCGTCGTATGCCCGTCGCTTAGCTTCGGTCTCGGAGGACCAGGGCCTTGTACCAGGCCAGGGTCGTATGCCCGCCCTGCGACGGGCTGACGCACCGGACCGCGGCCCCGCACCCCCCACCCACCTAAGGGGCGCAGGGAACGGCGCGACCAGCCACACTCAACCCGCAGCTTCAAACCGCCCCCAGCGGAGCGCTAACGCATGCGACGTCGCGGCATAAACGTGAACACCGCCCCGCCCAGCAAAATCGTCGTCCCCGCCAACAGCCCAAGCGCCCGCAGCAGCCCGTTGTCGTCGGACCCCGTGTCCGCGAGACCGCCGCCCGAGGACGCGGGACCCGCACCCGACGTACCGGAACCGGAAGAGCCCGAGCCGCCCGCGGCGCCACCTGGCTGTGACGAGGTGTCCAGCGTCAGCGAAACCTCGCTCTTGGCCGGCGTACACGTCGTCGTCGTGCCGAGGGCCTCCACCGTCAGAACGCCCGGCGAGAGCGTCGACTCGCCGTCCGCGCCCGGCTTGTACGTGCCCGTCAGGTCGGGGATCTCGATCGGGTCACCCGACTTGATCGGCTCCGGGTTCGTCGGGCCCTCCACCCGCACCGTGCCCTTGTCCGCGCCGCCCAGCGCGACCTCCATCGACGGCTTCACCGAGTCCGCCGGAATGTCCGCCGGGCTGTCCATGACCGACTTCTTGAACTGCACCGTCAGCCCGAAGTTCCCGCCGTCCTTCTTGGCGTCGATCTGCACGGGAGAGGTCGCGCTCTTGTCTCCGATCGGCGTCTTGCACTCGTACGGGATCTCGACCTCCTTGCCCGTGAATTCGGTCTGACCGCCACCGGATCCGCCGGAGTCCGACGATCCCCCGCTGTCACCCCCGGTCGCGCTCTCGGAGGGATCGGAGGGAGAGGACGGCGGAGCGCTCCCGGTCGGCAGGTCCGTCGGGACCTCCGTCGGCAGCCCGCCCGTCGTCCCGCCGGAGTCACCCCCGCTCACCTTGATCGTCGCGGCCGACTTCACCGCCTCCGTAGGCGTGCACTTGGTGTCCGCGGACACCGGCTTGTTGACGTTGACGTTGTACGCGTCCGGGGTCAGCGTGACCTCTCCGGCCGCCGTCAGCTTCAGCGTGCCCTTCATGTCGGAGAGCTTCATGTCGCTGTTCTTCGGGATGGCGGGGTTCTGCCGCGGCCCCTCCATCGCGATGTCCCCGGTCTGCGCGCCGCCCGCCTTGAGGGTGCCGGTCGGCTGGACGGTGTCCTTCTCCAGGTCGATGATGTCGGGGTTCTTGGAGGCGGCCTGAACGAACTTCCAGGTGATCTGCACCTCGTCCCCGACCTTCGCCTCGGCGGGCGCGGTGATCTCCACCTGGGTCGTGCCCTGCACCGGGTCCATCCCGGAGATCGCGGGCGGTACGCACTCGGTCTTGTACGACACCTCGGCCGCCTGGGCGGGCACCGCGGCCGCCCCGAGCAGGATGCCCGCGCCGCCGAGCATCAGCGCGACTCCGGCCGCGCTCGCTCTGGGGCGCTTCTGCGCCCCAAGGCCGCCGTCTGTCGGCCGGACTCTCCGTTGCGTCCTCACGAGTTTCCCTTTCTGGTGGGGGTCGAAGGGCTGTTCTCTTGCGGTGTGGAGAGCTGACCGGCCTCGGCTCCCGGATCGGTGTCCGGGGTGAACCACGGCAAGGTCGGGTTCGTACGGGTGTCGCTGTCGGCGTCTGCGTGGGGGGACGACGCCGTGGACGAAAGGCTCAACTTCGGCATGCGTACGGTGACTTCGGGCAGCCGCAGACTCCGGCGCGGACCGGCGTGCCCGCCACCGCTCCTCGGGCGGGAGCCCCAGCGACCGGCCGGCCTGGACCTGCCCTGCGGACGTACGCGGTCCACCACGGCCATCCCGATCCGGAACACGGCGGCCGGTACGACGACGAAGAGCAGGATCCAGAAGAGCGTCACGCCCCAGGGGCGGCCCACGCCCCAGGGCTGTTCGGCGAGCACCTTGCCGCCGTACTTCACCGAGACCGTGTAGTCGCCGTGTGCGCCGGCCGACAGCTCGACGGGCAGTTCGATCTGCGCCTTCTTCCCGGGCTCGATGGTGCCGCGCCACTGCTGTTCCTCCCATTGCGGGGCGAACACGCCGTGGGAGGTGCCGACCTGGAAGACGGGATCCTTGACGGCGGAGGAGCCGACGTTGCCGACGGTGAAGACGAAGTCGCGGGACGGCGGCGCGCCGAACCAGGTCAGCACACCGTTCGATCCGTCGAGCCGGGTGTCGGTGAGCACCGAGAGCCGTCCGCTGGTGTCCTCCTTCGGCAGGGGCTCGACCTCGTGCCCTGCTACCAGGAACGCCGCGTCCGCGTCCGCCTTCTGACCGGTCACGGTCGCCACGTGCACCACGCACGGGCACGGCTGCGGCGGCTCGACGACCGGCAGCTTCTTGCTGAACGCGCCCTTCTCGTCCGTGGTGACGGCGCGGCCGTCCGCGTTGGCACAGGAGTTGGTGCCGCCGAGCACGCCCCGGTCGGGTGAGGACCGACCGCAGATCAGCATCATGAGGAGGGTGTCCGGCCGCCATCCGGAGCCGGTCACCGTGATCGAACCGCCCGTCCCCGCCTGGGACTTGGACAGCTTGACCTCCGGTTTCCCGTCCGCGCCCGTAGCCGCCCCGCCCAGGGGGAGCAGGAGCAGCGCGAGCACCGCCACCACCAACGCCGGAATCCGCACCTTCCCGCTCACGTCACCGCTCCCGTCAACTCGACTTCCGTACGCGGCTGTTCGGGCCCATCAGGTCCACCGGGTCCACCAGGCCCACCGGGCTCGCCGGACTCCTCGGTGCGCCTTCGACGTCGTACGAACCAAACGGCACCGCCCGCACACAGCACGAGCCCGCCCGCCAGGCCCGCGACCGCTCCCCACGACACGAACCGCGCCGCCGTGCCCGCCTCGTCGTGCGCCCCGCCCGCCGCCGTGACCGTGAGTCTCACGTCGACCGAGTCGAACGCGGGCCGGTCCGGCCAGGGCTCGCGGAGGGTGACACGGCGGCCGGGGAGCAGTTCGACGGGGAGGGTGCGCGGGGCGCGGTCGAGCACCTCGCCGAACAGTCCGTCGGCGCGTACGGCGAGCTTCGGGGTCAGTACGGTGTTGCCGCGGTTGACCAGGTCGTACGAGATGCGGCCGTCCCGTACGGCCACATCCTCGACCGTGAGCGCGGAAAGGGTCGGGCCGGCGACCCGCAGTTGAACGCGTACGGCCGCGGACCGGCCGCCGCCGCTCGCGACGATCGCGCCGGGGTGGTCGCCGGGGATGGCGCCCTCGGGAACGCCGATGGTGAACGGAACGTCGGCACGCGTCCGCGCAGGCACCTTCACGGTCTTCTCGGCGAAGGTGATCCACGAGCCGGTGTCACGCGGCTTCGCCCGCAGCGCGAAGCCGCCGCCCTCCTGGCTGTTGTCGGCGTCAGCGCCCCGCAGCCGTACGGTGAGCGGCTCCTCGCCCGGGTTGATCACCGACACCGTGTCCTGCAGGACCGCACCGGGCGCGCCCTCCGCGTAGAAGTACGGCCGCCCGTCCCGGCCGCCCGCCGAGGGCACGACGGACCAGCCCTCGTCGGCCACGGCGGTCGGTACGACGCAGAGCAAGGCGACGGCGGCGAGGACGAGGACACAGAGGCCACGGGCGGCGGACTGCACGGATGTCACAGGCGGCTCCAGACCAGAAGGTGCGCGCGAAGCGCTCCTCGAGGGGCGGTGGTCGGGCTGGCGGGTGGGCGTACGGGTCGTACAAGAAACCGCGCAGGTCAGCGCGGCGCCTGGTTCCTTCGGGTCAGCCACAGGACCCCGGCCGCTCCGGCGAGGAGCACCGTGCCGCCGAGCGTGCCGAGGGCGATCGCGGAGTCCTCGGGGCCGGTCTGCGGGAGCTCGGCGCCGGAGTCCGCGCCGCTCTCGGTGCCGCCCTCGGGTGAGGTCTCCGACGAACCGCCACCACCCGCGGCCGTGACGTCGAGGCTCAGCGCGGGCCCCGGATTGTTGCCGGGCTCGCAGGTGGTCGTCGTACCGAGCGCCTTGATGGTGAGCACGCCCGGCGTGAAGGTGACCTTGCCGCTCTTGGACGGCGTGTACGTACCGCTCAAGTCGCTGATTTTGATGGGGGTGTTGGCGGGGATGGCCTCGGCGTTGGCCGGGCCCTTCACGGTGAGCGTGCCGCTCTCGGCGCCGCCCAGTTTGATGGTGGCGCTCGGGTTCATCGAGCCCTTGCCCAGTTCCACCGGGCTGGACGAGACGCCCTTCTGCCAGGACATGGTGATCTTGTAGCCGCTGCCGCTCTCGGCACTCTTGATGTCGATGGGCGAGACGGCGGACTTGTCACCGATCGGCGTCTTGCAGTTGTACTCGACGTCGACGACCTCGGCCCATGCTGCGGGGGCGGCCATCAGCACCGCCGAGCCGGCCAGGGCCGCGGCGAACGCGAGCGCGGCGGTTCGTTTCTGGTACGTCCGGTATGACACGGTCCCCTCATTCCTGACGGCACATCAGATCGGCCGTCAAGGTACGCCCGGGGCCTTGTGGAGGGAAGACAAAGGACGCGCCGGATCTCGATCGATCCGCCGCGTACGGAGAAGGGTTCGAACCTGCGGTAACCCTTGGTGGGGGTTACTTCGGGCTAAGCGGGCGTCCCGAGTTCCGCCCATACGGTCTTGCCCGCGACCCCTGGAGCCCGGACAACCCCCCAGTCCAGGCACAGCCGCTGCACGATGAACATCCCGTGGCCGCCGGGGCGCCCGGCGCGGTGCGGGGTGCGCGGGGCGGGCTGGCCGGCGCCCCGGTCGGAGACCTCGACGCGCAGCACTTTGTCGTCGCAGGCGATCCACAGCTCGTCCGGGCCCTCGGCGTGCAGGCAGGCGTTGGTGACGAGCTCGGAGACGACCAGCAGTACGTCCTCGGCGGCGGCCCGCCGGTCGGCGGTCGCGGCGGGCAGCCAGCCCCACGCGTGCAGCGCCTGGCGGGCGAAATCGCGGGCGAGGGGGACGACCCCGCTCGCGCCGTCGAGGTTGAGCCGACGGACCTGACGGGCGGCCGGGTGCGCGGACCCGTCGCCTCTGGCCTCCCCCGAAGCGCCGCAGACGCCCGCATCCGGGCCGCGGTCGCCCGGCGGGTAAGGCCGGGTGGTGCTCATCAGCGCTTCACCTCACCGATTCACCAGTTCGCGATTCAGTTCGCGACTCAGGACTCAGGACATCCAGAAAGCTCAGGACACTCGGGATCCCGGACTGCCGCGCGCTTGCCGTTGGCCTTGTTGACATATTCAGGGAGTCTCCTGCCCGGCCGAACCGTCAGAACACCCACTGATTCGGCAGGGACACTGTGACGCTGGTAACGCGCCGATCACACAGAGACAACCGAGCCATAACTTCGCACGCCGCAGTCGAGTGGTTACTCGTCCAGGGGCCGCTCGAGCGTGCCACGCACAGTGCGATTACTCGCGCAGAGCCGCGTCGAGCGTGTCGTGCACGGTGAAGACAGCCTCCGCGCCGGTGATCTCGAAGACCCGGGCCACCACCGGAAGCATCCCGGCCAGATGAACCCCGCCGCCCACACTCTCGGCCTTGAGCCGGGCACCGAGCAACACGTTCAGCCCAGTGGAGTCACAGAACTCGAGCCGCGAACAGTCCACGACGAGGCGCGCGAACCCGCGCTCGATGCAGTCCTCGAGGGGTTCTCGCAGCAGATCGGCGGTGTGGTGGTCCAACTCACCCGCCGGGGTCACGACGGCACTGAGGCCCTCTTCCCGCACCTCGACCAGAAGCCGGCCCGATTGTGCGCTGCCGACCGTCCCGCGGTCCATGCCGTCTCTCTCTTCCGACCGTCGTGGCTGTTGATTGACGCTCTTGAACACTACGCCTTCCCTACGACCACGACTCCTGCCGTGCGGTTCCTTCCCTACGACCTCTCTACGACCTCGCCACACCCGAACAACCGCTCAAACTCGGACATTTCTCCAGCAAGCGCACTTGCGGCGGACTGACGAAAGCGGGTAGGGCTAGTAGGGACACGAATCAACACGGCCGGCTTTGGAGGCGCCGCACACCGCAGTGCACGTATTGGCATCGGCGGCCATATGCCGAGAACGATGGAGGACATCATGTCACCCCGGCTCGACGCATCGCAGACCCCCCAGGCGACGTCGACACCCTCTCCGGAAAAGGCGGATCCCGTCGAGGAGGACCTCGACGGACTCGCCGGCCTTCCGGAGATCCCGCCGTACGACGAGGTGGGGCCGGTGGACGCACGGGCCCTGTCCAAGACCCTCTTCGAACGGCTGGAATCCCTGGAAGAAGGCACGCACGAGTATTCCTATGTACGCAACACCCTGGTCGAACTGAACCTCGCTCTGGTGAAGTTCGCAGCCTCCCGGTTCCGCTCCCGCAGCGAGCCGATGGAGGACATCATCCAGGTCGGCACGATCGGCCTGATCAAGGCGATCGACCGCTTCGAGCTCAGCCGTGGCGTGGAGTTCCCGACCTTCGCGATGCCGACCATCGTCGGCGAGATCAAGCGTTTCTTCCGCGACACCAGCTGGTCGGTGCGCGTACCCCGCAGACTTCAGGAACTCCGTCTGGACCTGGCCAAGGCCGGCGACGAACTGGCCCAGCAACTGGACCGCGCTCCGACAGTGGGAGAGCTGGCGGATCGCCTGGGCCTTTCGAACGACGAGGTCGTCGAGGGCATGGCCGCGTCCAACGCCTACACCGCATCTTCACTTGACGCCCAGCCGGAGGAGGACGACTCCGAGGGCGCCCTGGCCGACCGCATCGGCTACGAGGACCACGGCCTCGAAGGCATCGAGTACGTCGAGTCCCTGAAGCCCCTGATCGCCGAACTTCCTTCCCGTGACCGGAAGATCCTCTCCCTCCGCTTCGTCGCCAACATGACCCAGTCCGAGATAGGCGACGAGTTGGGCATCTCCCAGATGCATGTGTCGCGCCTGCTGTCCCGGACGCTGGTGAGGCTGCGGAAGGGTCTGACAGTCGAGGAGTAGCACTCCGCCGCAGGTGGCGCCACCGGAGGTGGCCCCGCCGCACGTGGCGGTGAAGCTTGTTGATGGCGCCCGTACGAGGTCCCGCTGGGCGGGGCTCGGCGGGCGCCATCATCACAAACAAGCCACGCACAACATGGTTACTGGCGGAAACCCCTACCCTCACCGCCCTCCTTCCACCACTATGACCCAACCTCATACCGAGCGGTACGCCGAGGTGCCGACGGTGGCGAAGGCGGGAGGCAAGAGGGAGGAACGGGGATGACTCGGGCGCATCAGGGCGACGAGAACCACACAGAAGCGGCAGCAGGCGCGAAGGCGGACGCGGACGCCGGCCCGCACACCAGCACGCCCGACACGCAGCTCACCGCACTGATACGCGCCGAAACCGCCACCGCGTACCCCGCGCTGCGCGAGCTGCGCCTGCGGCACCGGCCTGCCGTGCTGGCGTACGCGCGGCTGTGTGCCATGGACGAGCCCAGCGCACGCCGGCTCACGGCCCAGGCGTTCGCGCTGGCCGCCCGCGAGACGGCGCGTGGCGTCGAGCCGCGCGGACCGTGGCGGCACAAGCTTCTGTTGCTGGTCACGCGCGTGGCCGCCGCATGGGCCACCGACGACCGCGGCAACCGCCTCCATCCGGACCTGCTGGCCCACCTGCGCGAGACGGGCGCCGACGACCGCGAACCGCCGATGCTGGCGGCGTTCCAGGGCCTTCCGACCCGTGTCCAGGGCCTCGTCTGGTACACCGTCGTGGACGAGGAGCCCGACGCCGGAGCGGCCGTCTACCTGGGATTCACGCCCCAGGACGTGACGTACGGGAAGGAGCCGGCCTTCCAGGCGCTGCGCCAGGCCTGTCTGAAGGCCCGGCTGGCCGACTCCGGCGATCCGCGCTGCCAGGGCTTCCGGCGACTGATCGAGGAGGCGGTACGCCCCGATCATCCGCGGTACGGAATGGATCTGGACGCCCACATCACGCTGTGCGCGCACTGCGCCGCCGCGTACGAGGAGCAGTGCGCGCTGCGGGACACCCCGCGCACCGCGTCGGCCGACGGGCTGCTGGTGTGGGGTGGCGCGGCCTATGCCTCGGACGGCTCCACCGCGCCTGGTCGTGCTTCCCGGCGTGCCCGGACTGCCAGGCACTCCCGGACCCGGACCACCGCGGCAGCGGCCTGGATGCCGTCGCGACGTTTCGCGCTCGCCTCGGCGGCGCTCGGCATCGCGGTGGTTCCCCTGCTGATGTACCTGCTCTCGTCGAACAGTTCACAGCCCCAGCGCGCCGCCAACTCCGTACTCCCACCCGCGCGGCCGCCCGCGGTGACAGTGACGCCGATGATCTCGGCGACGTCGTCCCCGTCGCCTTCACCGACGCGCAGGACCAAGTCCCCTGAACCGACGAAGACTTCGAAGCCCTCACAGCCCTCCAGGACGCCGCGCCCCTCGCCCACTCCCGAGAAACCGAAGCCCCCCGCACCCCACCCGCCCAACGGCGCCTACGCCCAGGTGGTGAACGCCGGGTCGGGCCTGTGTCTGGACATCGACGGCGACCCGCGGAACGGCACGGACGTCGACGCGGCCACCTGCACGTCCTCTCGCGACCAACGGTGGCGGGTCGACTCCGGGCGCGGCGTGCTGCAGTCGTACGCATACCCCGACTACTGCCTGGACAGCCGTGGCTCCGTCGGCCGGGGCGTCGGTATCTGGGAGTGCGACGCGGTCGAGGGCCCCAACGGCCGGAACCTGACGTTCACCGTGGACGGCAGCGGCGTGATCCGTCCGGCGATCGCCCCGGACCACGCAGTGACCGCGTACGGGAACCGCCTCTTCCTGGTTCCGGCGCAGGGGCGGGACGAGCAGCGGTGGACGGCGGGGGCGGCTCCCGCCTGATGTCGCAACTGATGTCACACCTGATCTCGTGCTGATCTCGTGCTGATCAGACCTCGCGGACGCCCCGCCGCCACACCTCGCTGACCAGCGGTACGCCCGGCCGGTACGCCAGGTGGACATGGCTCGGTGCGTCGAGGAAGGCCAGGTCGGCGTACGCGCCCGGGGTGAGGTGGCCGATGTCCGTGCGGCGGAGGGCTGCCGCGCCGCCGGCTGTCGCCGACCAGAGCGCCTCGTCCGGGGTCATCCTCATGTCCCGTACCGCGAGGGCGATGCAGAACGGGACGGAGGACGTGAAGGACGAGCCCGGGTTGCAGTCCGTGGAGAGGGCGACCGTGGCGCCGGCGTCGAGGAGGCGGCGGGCGTTCGGCCACTCGGCGCGGGTGGAGAACTCGGCGCCGGGCAGGAGGGTGGCGACCGTGGCGCTGTTGGCGAGGGCGTCGATGTCCGCGTCCGTGAGGTGCGTGCAGTGGTCGGCGCTCGCGGCGTCGAGTTCGACCGCGAGCTGGACGCCGGGGCCGTACGAGAGCTGGTTGGCGTGGACGCGCGGGTGCAGGCCCTTCGCCTTGCCGGCCGTGAGAATCGCGCGGGCCTGGTCGCCGTCGAAGGCGCCCTTCTCGCAGAAGACGTCGATCCAACGGGCGTACGGGGCGCAGGCGTTGAGCATGTCGCCGGTGACGAGGGCTACGTATGCGGCCGGGTCGTCGGTGTAGTCGGGCGAGACGATGTGTGCGCCGAGGTAGGTCACCTCGTCGGTGTGGTGGGCGGCGATGCGCAGGGCGCGGGTCTCGTCCTCGACGGTGAGGCCGTAGCCGGACTTCGTTTCCATCGTCGTCGTGCCCTGACGGAGGGCCTCCCGCAGGTAACGGGTGAGGTTGCGCTCCAGTTCCTCGTCGCTCGCCGCGCGCGTCGCCGCCACCGTCGTACGGATGCCGCCCGCGCTGTAGGCCCGGCCCGACATGCGGGCGTTGAACTCCTGCGTGCGGTCGCCCGCGAAGACCAGGTGCGAGTGGGAGTCGACGAAGCCAGGGATCACCGCCCGGCCGCCCGCGTCGACCCGATTGTCAGTGGCGGGTGCTTTGCTTGATTCACCGGTCCATGCGACGCGGTCGCCGTCTATGACGACGGCCGCGTCCTGGATCAGACCGAGAGGGGAACTTCCCCCACTCTCGAATTTGCTCGAGCGGGGGGACCCCCATCCGAGGGAGGGGTCGTTGGTGACCAGGCTGGCGATGTTGGTGATGACGGTGGTCGGGCTGCTCGTCTTCGTCGGGCTGCTCATGTCGTCCTCGCGTGGGCGCGGTTCGGCGGTGGTCGTCAGGCGCGCAGGGCTTCGACAGCCTGCGCAAGGGCTTGCGGCACATCCGGTACAAGCGTGTGCGCCCCGTCTCGTACGACGTGACGGCCGCCCACGATCGTGTGCCGTACGTCCGCCGCTGACGCGGCGAATACGGCCGTCTCGGCGCCGAGCCTGGGCAATGGCCCCGCTGTTCTGACCGAGTCGAGCGCGATCGTCGTGAGGTCCGCGAGCGCGCCGGTCTCGATGGTGCCCGCGTCGTCCCAGCCGAGGGCCGCGTGGCCGTCGGCGGAGGCCGCGCGCAGGAGGGCAGCCGCCGTCCAGTGGCCGCGTGTACGGGTGCGCAGGCGCTCGTCCAGCTCCATCGCGCGCGCCTCTTCGAGCAGGTCGATGACGGCGTGGCTGTCGGAGCCGAGGGAGAGCGGCGAGCCGGCTTTCTGCAGGGCGGCGGCGGGTCCGATGCCGTCTGCCAGGTCGCGTTCGGTGGTGGGGCACATGCACGTGCCGGTCGTGGAGTCGCCGAGCAGTGCGATGTCCTCGTCGGTGAGGTGGGTGTTGTGGACGCCCGTCGTACGCGGGCCGAGCACACCGTGGTCGGCGAGGAGCCGGGTGGGTGTGCAGCCGTGCGCGGCCCGGCAGGCGTCGTTCTCCGCCGTCTGCTCGGACAGGTGCACATGGAGCGGGGCCCGCCGCTCCTCGGCCCAGCGCGCCACCGTGGCCAACTGCCGCGCGGGCACGGCCCGTACGGAGTGGATGGCCGCACCGATCCGCAGGTGATCCCGGTCCTTGAGAACTGAACAGCGTTCCGCCCAGGCATCCGCGCTCCCGTCGGAGAAGCGGAGCTGGTGGGTGTCGGGGGGCTGTCCGAAGCCGGAAGAGAGGTAAGCGGTGTCGAGGAGGGTGATACGGATACCGGCTTCGGCGGCGGCGTCGATGAGCGCCTCGCCCATCGCGTTGGGGTCGGCGTAAGGGGCGCCGCCGGGGGCGTGGTGGACGTAGTGGAACTCGCCCACGGCGGTGATGCCGGCGAGCGCCATCTCGGCGTACACCGCGCGGGCGAGGGCGTGGTAGGTATCCGGGGTCAGCCGGTCGGCCGTGGCGTACATGACCTCGCGCCAGGTCCAGAAAGTGCCGGAGCCGACCTGGACTGTGCCGCGCAGGGCTCGGTGGAAGGCATGCGAGTGGGCGTTCGCGAGGCCGGGGAGGGTGAGTCCGCGGAGGATCTCGGTGCCGGGCGGCGGGGAGCCGAGCCCCGTGCGGACGGCCGTGATCCGCCCATCCACGACCTCGACGGCCACGCCCGGCTCGACGAACGAGCCGAGCCAGGCGTGCTCCAGCCAGTACGTCTGCGTGTGGGGGTGGGTCACCTGCGGGCCAGCCCTTCCAGTACGTCGGCCAGTGCGAGTACCCCGGCCACGCAGTCGTCCTCGGCCGCGTACTCGGCCGGGGAGTGCGAGACGCCGGTGGGGTTGCGCACGAACAGCATGGCGGTGGGGATGGTCCCGGAGAGGATTCCGGCGTCGTGTCCGGCGCCCGTGCCGAGGACGGGGACCTTGAGGTCCGTGTCGGTTCCCAGGATGCGGGCGAGTTCGTCGCGCAGGGCGTGGTCGAACTCGACGACGGGGGTGAACGACTCACGGACGACGTCGAGTTCGATGCCGTGGGCGTCGGCGTACTCGCGGGCCGCCCGCTCGATGCCGGTGACGACGGTGTCGAGGGTCACCTGGTCGGCGGCGCGGGAGTCGAGCCAGCCGCGGACGAGGGAGGGGATGGCGTTCACGCCGTTCGGCTCGACGGAGATCTTGCCGAAGGTGGCGACGGCACCGGCGAGTTGGGCCTCCCGCCGGGCCGCGAGCACGGTCTCCGCGTACGACAGCATGGGGTCGCGGCGGTCCACGAGCCGAGTGGTCCCCGCGTGATTGGCCTCACCCCGGAAGTCGAACCGCCACCGCCCGTGCGGCCAGATGGCGCTGGCGATACCGACACGGTCGCCGGACAGGTCGAGGACACGTCCCTGCTCGACATGCAGCTCGACGAACGCGCCGATACGCGCCAGGCGCTCCGGGTCCGCCCCGATGGCGTCCGGGTCGAACCCGGCGGCCTCCATCGCCTCCGGCAGGCTGACACCGTCGGCATCCCTGAGCCGATGCGCCTGCTCGACGGTGAGCTCTCCGGCCGCGAGCCGCGACCCGACACAGGCCAGCCCGAAGCGGGCACCTTCCTCGTCACCGAAGTTCACGATGGCCAGGGGCTTGCTGAACTGCACGTTCCTGCTCCGCAGTTCATCCAGCGCGGCGAAGGAGGACACGACGCCGAGAGGACCGTCGAAGGCACCGCCATCGGGCACCGAGTCGAGGTGGGACCCGGTGACGACAGCGTCCCCGGCAGCGGGATCCCCAAGCCAGGCCCACTGATTCCCGTTCCGGTCCACCTCGTACGCCAGCCCCCGCGCCCGGGCCTGCTCTTCGAACCAGGTCCGACACTCGGCATCGGCCTCGGTCCAGGCGAACCGTCGGTAGCCACCGGAGTCGGGGTTGCGGCCGATGGGCTTGAGGTCGCGCCACATCTCGTGGAACGAGGGAGAGGTTGCCTTCTTGCCGGCAAGGCCTGAACTTGGCTGACCCTTCGAGCCCAGTCCAGGCAAATTCAGCCCGTCGTGGGGGTCCCCCCGCTCGAGCGAAGCCGAGAGTGGGGGAGTTTGAGGACGAGGCCGTTCAGGCCGACCGGGGGTCTGGGGGCGGAGCCCCCAGCGGGGCCCAGGGGCAGCGCCCCCAGTTTCGGGAAGGGGCGGGGTGGGGGAAGAATCCCGTCCCCCACCGGACGGCGCGCTCACTCGCCCTCCCGCATAGGCACCCGCACGCCCCGCTCGTCCGCCACCGACGCCGCGATGTCGTACCCGGCGTCCACATGCCGGATGACACCCATCCCCGGGTCATTCGTCAGCACCCGGCGGATCTTCTCGCCGGCCAGCGCCGTGCCGTCGGCCACGGACACCTGCCCCGCGTGGATGGACCGCCCCATCCCCACCCCGCCCCCGTGGTGAAGGGAGACCCAGGACGCCCCCGACGCGATGTTCACCATGGCGTTCAGCAGCGGCCAGTCGGCGATCGCGTCGGATCCGTCGAGCATGGCTTCGGTCTCGCGGTACGGGGAGGCCACGGAGCCGCTGTCGAGGTGGTCTCGCCCGATCACCAGCGGCGCCGCCAACTCCCCGCTCGCGACCATGTCGTTGAAGCGCTCGCCCGCCCGGTCCCGTTCGCCGTAGCCGAGCCAGCAGATACGCGCCGGAAGCCCCTGGAAGTGCACCCGCTCACCGGCCATCTTGATCCAGCGGTGGAGGGATTCGTTCTCGGGGAAGAGGTCGAGGATCGCCTTGTCCGTCTTGGCGATGTCCGAGGCCTCACCGGACAGCGCGGCCCACCGGAAGGGACCCTTGCCCTCGCAGAACAGCGGCCGGATGTAGGCGGGCACGAAGCCGGGAAAGGCGAACGCCCGCTCGTAACCGGCGAGTTGGGCCTCGCCACGGATGGAGTTGCCGTAGTCGAAGACCTCGGCACCGGCATCCATGAAGCCGACCATGGCCTCCACATGCCGAGCCATGGACTCCCGCGCACGCGTGGTGAACCCTGCCGGATCCTTCGCCGCGTAGGAGGCCATGTCGTCGAAGTCCACGCCGAGCGGCAGGTAGGCCAGCGGATCGTGGGCCGAGGTCTGGTCGGTCACGATGTCGACGGGGGCGCCCTCGGCGAGCATGCGCGGCAGCAGTTCGGCGGCGTTGCCGAGCAGCCCGATCGACAGGGGGCGGCGGGCGTCGCGCGCCTCCACAGCCAGCTGGAGAGCGTGCTCCAGGGAGTCGGCCCGTACGTCCAGGTACCGGTGCTCGATGCGGCGCTCGATCGCACGCGGGTCACAGTCGATGCAGATCGCGACGCCGTCATTCATCGTCACGGCGAGCGGCTGGGCGCCGCCCATGCCACCGAGCCCGGCGGTGAGCGTGATCGTCCCGGCGAGCGAACCCCCGAACCGCTTCGCGGCCACCGCGGCGAACGTCTCGTACGTGCCCTGCAGGATGCCCTGCGTACCGATGTAGATCCACGAACCGGCCGTCATCTGGCCGTACATGGTGAGTCCGAGCTGCTCCAGGCGCCGGAACTCCTCCCAGTTCGCCCAGTCGCCCACCAGGTTCGAGTTGGCGATGAGCACGCGCGGCGCCCACTCATGAGTCTGCATGACACCGACGGGGCGGCCGGACTGGACGAGCATCGTCTCGTCCTGCTTGAGGGTGCGCAGCGTACGGACCATGGCGTCGAAGGAGCGCCAGTCGCGGGCGGCCTTGCCGGTGCCGCCGTAGACGACGAGCTTGTCGGGGTGCTCGGCGACCTCGGGGTCGAGGTTGTTCTGCAGCATCCGCAGGGCGGCTTCCTGCTGCCATCCCAGGGCGCTCAGTTCCGTACCGCGGGGCGCTCGTACCGGGCGGGGTCCTGACATGGGCTGCCTCCTGGCGGGCTGGTGGTGCTCCGGCGTTGCAGTCGGTCTCTGCAATCGGTCTCTGCGATCCGTCACCGCGACCGGTCATCGCAGTCGCTCATTGCAGTCGCTCATTGCGGATGTATTCACATCCTGACTTCCTGAATAGAACTAGTCAATACGCACCCTGCTTCGGCGCCGACACAGGACGGGTGTTTGGCTGGACGCATGGCGGCATACACCGGGGACACGGACACATCGGGCGAGACGCCGGAAGCGGCGTCGGACGGGGGCGCGCGGCGGGACGAGGCCGTCCGCGCGGCTGTGGAACAGGGGCTCGTGGACCCCGACACCCCCATCATCGGACTCCTCGACATCACGGGCATCCGCAGCTCGGCGGCGGCACTCCGCACGGCCTTCGAGGCGGTGGTCGCGCCGGGCACGCCGGTGCTGCACGCGTTCGCGGTGAAGGCGACCCCGCTCGTGCCGGTACTGCGGCTGCTGCACGAGGAGGGCATCGGCGCGGAGGTGGCGAGCGCCGGCGAACTGGCTCTCGCTCGCGCGGCCGGGGTACCACCGTCCCGTACGGTCCTCGACTCCCCGGCCAAGACCCCGGCGGAGCTGCGGGAGGCAATGGCGCTCGGCATCGCGGTCAACGCGGACAACCCGCAGGAGTTGGCCCGCATCGACGGCCTGGTCCAGTCGGCGACGACCCGGTCGCCCCTCGGGCTGCGGGTGAATCCGCAGGTCGGCGGAGGTTCGATCGAGGCGCTGTCCACGGCGACGGCGACCTCGAAGTTCGGGGTGGCACTGCGGGACGGGGGGGCGCGCGAGTGGGTCGTACGGGCATATCTGGACCGGCCGTGGCTGACCCGGCTGCACGCGCACTCCGGTTCGCAGGGGATGCCGCTGGAGCTGATGGCCCGCGGGGTGGCCGAGACCTACGGGCTCGCCGAGGAGATCAACGAGCGCGCCGGGCGGCGGCAGATCGACACGCTCGACATCGGCGGCGGGCTGCCGGTGAACTACGCGTCGGACACCCAGAGCCCGACCTACGCGGAGTACGCACGACTGCTGGATCGGACCGTGCCGGGGCTGTTCGACGGGCGGTACGGACTGGTCACGGAGTTCGGGCGGTCGCTGCTCGCCAAACACGGGGTGGTGCTGGCGCGCGTCGAGTACGCGAAGACGGCCGGCGGGCGCGCGATCGCGGTGACGCACGCGGGCGTGCAGGTGGCGGCCCGCACGGTGTACGCGCCGGCGTCGTGGCCGCTGCGGGTGGGGGCGTACGACGCGAAGGGGCACCCCAAGAGCGGGCCCGCGGTCGTGCAGAACGTGGCGGGTCCCGCGTGCTTCGCGGGTGATCTGCTGGCCGAGGGGCGTGCGCTACCACTGCTCGAACAGGGCGACTACGCGGCGGCGTTGGACACGGGGGCGTACTACTTCGCGCACCACTACGCGTACAACTCGCTGCCGCGGCCGGGGATCTACGGGTTCGGGCCGGACGGGGAAGGCGGGGTGCGGTTCGCGACCGTACGGACGCCGCAGACGCTGGAGGAGATCGTGGCGGAGTCGGGCGGGCGTCATGCGGGGCGTCTGTCGGAGCTGTGACGGCCGGCACGGCGCTCGGGCGCACACGCACCCCGGCGCGCAGGAGTGCGCCGTGCTTCAACTCGGCGATGTGCAGGCGTCGGATTGACGCGGTGGCACTGCCGACCGGCCCCGGCGCCCGGAGCCATCGGCCCACGTCAGGCCACCGATGACCACCGGGGCGCCAACATGCCCCGGTAGATGGTCAGTTGACCCACCTTAGTCAGTCGGCGCATGTTCCGCTGGAAAATGCCAGAACTCTCACCTCTAGCGCACACGGTGCGTAGCTTCGTGGTCACTCAGCCGTACCCGAGGCGGGAGGGGAGCCCAGGTGCCCGGAATCGACGAGTGTCTGCTGGAAGCCATGAGGCTGCCCGGTGCCCTGGGCGCCGCGGTGGTCGACTGGACCAGCGGCCTGGCACTGGGCACGGTC
Source organism: Streptomyces flaveus (assembly GCF_014647675.1). Classification (GTDB taxonomy): domain Bacteria; phylum Actinomycetota; class Actinomycetes; order Streptomycetales; family Streptomycetaceae; genus Streptomyces; species Streptomyces flaveus. Next base: position 317,963 of record NZ_BMPQ01000006.1, read on the forward strand.
GGGGACGCCCCGGGCGGTGACCACGAGACGACCGCGGCGGAGGCGGCGGAGCTGGCGCGGCTCGCGGCGGAGCACCGGGCGTTCGCGCCGGAGGCGGGACCTGACCAGTCAGGCCAGGATCCGCCCGTCGAGGACCTGATCATCAGCAACGTCGACACGTACCACGTCCTGCGGTTCGTGGCGACGAGCTTCGACAGCAGCGTCTTCCTGCACCTGTGGCTCGCCCGCTCCGACGGCAACCTCGCGCTGGCTCGCATTCGGCTCGGCGAGATGGCCGGACGGCTGGTGCTGGGATGACCGTGGTCAGCACGCCCGCACCCCGTCTGCCCCTACGGCGCCGCTCGGTCGGCCCCGGTGTCTCCCCGATGCTGCGCCGGCTCGCCGCGGAGCGCGCCACCGGCGTACTGCTGCGCGAGCGCGGCTCGCTCCATCTCGCCGACGGCCAGGTCACGTACGCCGAGAGCCCTGAGAGCCCGGGCCTCGACGTGCTGCTCGCCACCGGCGGCGTACTGGACACCGAGGTCTGGCGGGAGGCGGTCGCGCGGGCGGGGACGGATGGGCGGGTCGGGCGGTTCCTGGTCGACAGCGGCCGGGTCACCGAGGGTGCGCTGGAGCTGTGCCATGCGGCGGCGCTGTTCGACGCGGCGTACTTCGTTCTCGGGCCCTCCGGCGCCCCGGCGCGCTTTCGGTACGGGGCCGCGCACTGGCTCGGGCCAGTGCGTCCCGTGCCGGTGGCCGCGCTGGAGCGCGAGACCCTGCGCCGCCGCGAGCTGCTGCACCGCATCTGGCCCGACCCGGCGACGGACACCGCCCCGCTGGTACGGGCCGACCGGGCCGCCGAGCCGCCTGTCCCGGCCCGCCAGCAGGCGGTACTCGACCAGGTGAACGGGGTCCGCACGGCCGCGGACATCTCGTTCGCCCTGGGCCGCCCCGCGTTCCACACCCTGGTCGAGCTGCGCAGGCTGGCCACGGCGGGCATCGTGACGACGGCTTCCCAGCCACCCCGGCCATCCCGGCCTTCCCGACCACCCCAGGTGGACCCGGCACCCGAGCAGCCGCCTCCCGCCCTCGAGCCCGCGTCAGCCCTGCTCACCCAGCCCTCGGCCGACCCCGACGTCGCTCTGCTGCGCCGTGTGAGAGACGCCCTGGAGGCCCTGTGATCCGCGCGCTGCGACAGCGTGCCGAGAGGAGACTGCTCATGGCGGCGGAGGCCGAAGTCCTCGACGAACTCCACCGGTTACGGGCCCGTGTGCCCCAGCTGACCGGCGCGCTCGCGGCCAGCGTCGACGGCCTGGTCATCGCCCGGGACACGCCCGGCGTGGAACCGGAGGGCCTGGCCGCACTGACCGCCGCCGCGCTGGGCGTCGCCGTACGGCTGACGGACGCCACCGGGCAGGGCGACCTCCGCGAACTGCTCGTACGCGGCACGAACGGCTACGTGGCGACGTACTCGGCCGGCTCCTCGGCCGTACTGACGCTGCTGGCGCAGGACCGGATCAACGTCGGACGCCTGCACCTGGAGGGGCGCCGCGCCGGAACCCGCATCGGCGAGCTGGTCGACGCCGCGACGGCCCGGACGACACCACCTCCGCGTACCGCTGGAGCCACCGCCGTGGGCAAAGCCCAGTCCCGGGCCACCTCCACGACCACGAACACGACCGCTGACAAGTCCGCGCTTCCGACGCGCCCCGCAAAGCCCACGCGAGCCAGGACCGCACGGACCACACAGGCCGCAAGGACGGCACAGACCGCACAGACCGCACAGACCAACGGGCGGACCACCAACCGAACGACCACCAACACCCCTACCACCAACGAGAGTTGAGAGGACGCAACACCATGGCCAACACCGAAACCACGCTGAAGGAAGCCCTCGCCTCCATCGAGGGCGCGACCGGAGCCGCGCTCGTCGACTACACCAGCGGCATGGCGCTGGGCACGTTGGGCGGCAGCAAGAGCTTCGACCTCACCGTCGCCGCCGCCGGCAACACCGACGTCGTACGGGCCAAGCTCCGCACCATGGAACACCTGGGCCTGAAGGGCGACATCGAGGACATCCTGATCACCCTGTCCGACCAGTACCACCTGATCCGCCTGCTCACCGGCCGCGGCGGCAACGGCCTCTTCCTCTACCTGGTCCTCGACGCCAAGCGGGCCAACCTGGCGATGGCGCGCCATCAGCTGAAGAAGATCGAGGCGGAACTGGAGGTCTGACGGAACCTCAGATGAACCTCTGAGAATCGAACCCGCACGCATCCCGGACACACGACCGGGCAGAACTCCCCCGGACGGATCACCGACCGGGGGAGGTTCTCTTGTCCACCGCGAAATCCACTGCCGACGCGCAGTCGCCCGCCGAGGAACCGGGCCTCAAGCGCGCCATCGGCCCCAAGCTGCTGGTCCTCTTCGTGATCGGCGACATTCTCGGAACCGGCATCTACGCCACGACCGGCGCCGTCGCGGGGAAGGTCGGCGGCGCGTTGTGGCTGCCGTTCGTCATCGGCTTCGTCGTGGCGATCCTGACGGCGGCGTCGTACGTCGAACTCGTCGGCAAGTACCCGAAGGCGGCCGGAGCCGCCCTCTACACGCAGAAGGCCTTCAAGGTCCCGTTCCTCACCTTCATCGTCGCCTTCATGGTGATGGCCTCGGGCCTGTCGTCCGCGAGTGCGGCGGCCCGCGCCTTCAGCGGCGACTATCTCTCCGAGCTGACGGGAGACGCACTCCCGCCGACACTCATCGCGATCTGCTTCATCCTGCTCCTCGCCGGCCTGAACCTGCGGGGCGTTTCGGAGTCGGTGAAGACGAACGTCGTCCTGACCCTGGTCGAGCTGACGGGCCTGGCGATCATCCTCGCGATCGGCGCGTACGCCGTGCTGACCGGTGGCGGGGAGCCGTCCCGGCTGGGCGAGTTCGAGGCGAGCGGCACCGGATACGCCCTGATCACCAGCGTGTTGGGGGCCACGGCGCTGGGCTTCTTCGCGTTCGTCGGCTTCGAGGACTCGGTCAACATGGCGGAGGAGACCAAGGATCCCGTACGGACCTTCCCGAGGGCGATCTTCATCGGGGTGGCGGTGACGGGCACGATCTACGTCCTCGTAGCGCTCGTATCGTCACTCCTGGTCGACTACAAGGTGCTGGAGGGATCCAGCGGCCCGCTCCTGGAGGTCGTGAAGGCGGGCGGCGTCGACTTCCCGCACAAGCTCTTCGCGCTCATCGCGCTGTTCGCCGTCACCAACTCCGCGCTGATCAACATCATGATGGCCTCGCGTCTGTGCTACGGCATGGCCAACGAACGCATCCTGCCCCGCGGCATGGGCCGCGTCCTGCGCCGCCGCCGCACCCCCGTGGTCGGCATCGTCTTCGTCACCGTGCTGGCGATCGGCCTGGTCTCCACGGGCGAGATCGAGGGCCTGGGCGACACGACGGCGTTCCTCCTGCTGTGCGTCTTCGCCGTGGTCAACATCGCGGTCCTGGTCCTGCGCCGCGACCCCGTGGACCACGCCCACTTCCGCACCCCGACGTTCCTTCCGATCCTGGGCGCGATCACCGCCCTGATCCTGGCCAGCCCGCTGGCCGACCGACCGGCGGACGTCTACATCCGCGCGGCGGTACTGCTCGCGATCGGCGTGGGCCTGTGGGCGGTGAACAAGGTGGTGCTTCGGGTGCGGGGCGAGGAGTAAGAGGGCTGGGGGCGACCACCCAGCGGCAGCCGCCCCACTACACCAGCACGCCACCCCGACGCCGCGCCCCACCGGGCGCGGCGTCGCCCGCCGCGATACCCGTGGCCCGGTAGGCCTTCACCCGCTTGTCCGCCGGGGCACCCGCCCCACGGCTGAGCCAGTCGACGCGCACCCACAACAATTCCTCGGAGCCGCGCTCGAGGCGGCCCAGCCACGCGGCCTTCAACCACAGCCCGGCCCCCACCCCGGCGAGCAGCATGCCCCCGGCCGCGGGCACCGCGAACGCGCTGCCCAGCGCGGCCAGGAAGGCGAGGAGCAGCCACCAGCGATGCCCCCGGCGCCAGTTGCGCGCGGTCACGGCACGGTCCTGGAGGACATCGTGCTTGCCCGCACGGGCGGCGCCGCCGGCCAGGGCGACGTACCGCTTCCTGCGCAGCAGCGCCACCACGGCCGCCGTGACGAGGAACAGTGCCGCCCCCGCGATCACGCCGATCCGGCGCCCGGTCACACCCGGCACCAGCACGCCGATGCCCGCCGCGAACACGCCCAGCCACCACAGCGGCACGGCACCGGCCCGTACGACGACGGCCACCCGGGCCAGTCCCTGCCCTCCGCGCGTCACCTTCCCGCCTCCTCGTCCTCGTCCGAAGGCCCGAAGTCTCTTCGGTGATCTCTCCGGCAGTCTCTTCGGCCGCGCAGGTTAGCGACCGAAGGTGAGACGAGTCTTAACAAGGTCCCTACTCCACGAACAAGCCCCGCGCAGCCGCCCGTCCGTCGAATTCCTCCAGCCGCGCCTGCGCATCCGGAAGGTCGTCGCACATGGCCTCCAGCAGCACCCGTCCGAGCAGCATGGGCGCACAGGCCGTGTCGAAGGCGAGCCCCGTACCGACCGCGGCGGGCAGCAGCAGGTCCGACACCTTCGCCACCGGCGCGAACGCCGAGTCCGCGACGGTCACCACGGTCAGCCCGGCCTCCTTCGCGTACGCCAGGGTGTCCACGACCTCGCGCGGATGGCGCGGCAGCGCGAAGCACAGCAGAGCCGTGGCCCCGGCGCGCACCGCCGAGTCGATCCGGTCGTGGACCATCGTGCCGCCCTCGTGCAGCAGCCGTACGTCCGGATGGACCTTGGCCGCGAAGTACGAGAAGCCGTACGCCTGGGAGGCCGCCGCCCGCAGCCCGAGCACCGGCAGCGGACGCGACGCCGCGAGCAGCCGCCCCGCCCGCTCCACCGGCCGCGGATCGGCCAGTACGGAGGCCAGATGCCGCAAGTTCTCGATCTCGGCCTCGACGGCCTGCTGGTACTCGTTGTAGGAAGCGGTGTCCGCGACCGGCCCCGTGGGCGCGACCTCCCGCAGGTGCTTGCGCAGCGCCGGGTAGCCGTCGAAGCCGAGCGCGACGGCGAAGCGGGTGACGGAGGGCTGGCTGACGCCGGCGAGTTCGGCGAGCTCGACGCTCGACAGGAAGGGCACGTCGGCGGCCCGCCGCACCATGCTGTGCGCGATACGCCGCTGCGTCGGGGTCAGCCGGTGTCCCTCGAAGAGCGCCTGCAGCCGCGCGGCAGAACTGTCCGTCACCTTCGCGCTCCTGTCCACGCCCGCCTCTCGGTCCATGCCCGTATCCCTGTCCACGCTCATGCCGTGCTCCCCCTCCAGATGTCCGTGAACCGGTCGAGCAGTACGGCCGCCGCCGTCACATCGTCCGTGAGCGGCCGGTCGGTCTGGTCCGCGTCGAGCACCGACTCGGCGAGTTCCAGCGCCCGGCCCACGGGCAGCTCCGGGTCCGGCCGCAGCTCGCGCTGCCGCAGGGCCCGTACGGCGGCGACGAGTTCGCAGCCGACGACCAGACGGTACGCATCGCAGGTGCGCAACGTCTGACGTGCGGCGAGCGAGGCGAAGCTCGCCTGCTCCTCGACGCCTCGGGAGAGTACAGCGTGGCCGAGCGAGGCGGGCGCGGAGAAGGCTCGCAGATCGCCGAGGGCGGCCCCGGCGGCGTACTCCAGGATCATCACGCCGGAGGACGCGGGCTCGTGGTCGGCGAGGAAGGGGCGCAGGCGGGTGTAGGCGGGTTCGTTCAGCGTCGAAAGGCGGGATGTCGACAGACGCGCGACCTGGGTGAGGGAGAGCCTGAAGTGGTCGAGGGCCAGGGCGAGACCGGCCTGGTAGAAGCCCCCGTGGTGGTAGGCGGCCATGTCCTCGGCGCAGATCAGCGGGTTCTCGGCGGCGGCGTTGATCTCGACCGTCAGCACCTCTTCGAGGGCGTCGGCGGCGTCGAGCGCGGGGCCGTGGATCTGGGGCAGACAGCGGAATCCGTACGGGTCCTGGATGCGCCCGAGCGGCGGTGTCGGGTGGTCGGCGGCGCCGGTCAACTCCCGCATACGGCGCGCCACTTCGGCCGTCGCGGGATGCCGGCGCGCGGCGTGCACGGGCGCCGCGTACGCCTCGTGCGAGCCGTCCACCGCGAGCAGGGACAGCGCGGCGACGACCTGCGTGGCTCCGACCAGCCCGCGCAACTCGTGCAGGGCGAGCGCGGACTGGCCGAGGGTGAGGGCGTTGCTGCTGATGAGGGCGAGCGCGTCGTTGTTGTCGAGGGGCTGAGCCTCGGGCGCACCCGCCCCCGGCCCGCCCGCTCCCGGCGTACGCCACCCGGGCTCCGCCTCCCGCCAGGGGTGTTCCCCGGCGAGCGCAAGCCCCACCTGGGCGAGGGCCGCGATGTCCCCGGTGCCCACCGAGCCGAACTCGTTCACGACCGGATACGCCCCGGCCTCCAGCGCCTCGCACAGCGCCGTGACGACGGTGGGCCGCAGGCCCGCGCCGCCCGCGAGCAGCTGGTTCGCCCGTACGGCCAGCATCGCCCGCACCTGCCGCGCGGGCAGTTCCGCGCCGATCGACCCGGCGTGGCTGCGCAGCAGCCGCAGACCGTGGCCGGCTGCCGCCTCGGTCGGCACGTCCTCGTTCCGGTTGGCGCCGACGCCGGTGGAGCGGCCGTACACGCGCCCGGTCGCGGCGATCCGCCGCGCCGCGTCCCAGGACTCCTCGACGCGCTTCATCGCCTCGGTGCCGGGGACGGGCCGGGCGACTCCGTCGGCGAGGCGCACGATGTCCGCGACGCCGGTGCCGTACCCGTCGAGGACGACCAGACCGGGCGTAAGGGCACCGGAGTCCGAGTCTGCGGCCCCCGGAACATCCACGATCCGAGACGACATCACGCACGAACTCCCCTCAAACTCAGACATCCGATCTTGCCTGGCGGTCATCTGTAACCGGCGTTTTACGTCGGAGTGTTGACAACCTATTCAGACACCAAGAACTCTGCATGACGATATGCACGCCGGGCAAGGGACACCACATGATCCAGTTCGATGCGGTCCACAAGCGCTTCCCGAACGGCACCACGGCGGTGCACGACCTCTCCCTGGAGATGCCCGAAGGCGGCGTGACCGTCCTCGTGGGATCTTCCGGCTGCGGCAAGACGACGACTCTGCGCATGGTCAACCGGATGGTCGACCCGACCTCCGGCACCATCCGCGTCGGCGGCCGTGACGTGCTGGAACAGGACGCCGCGGAGCTGCGCCGCTCCATCGGTTACGTCATCCAGCAGTCGGGCCTCTTCCCGCACCGCACGGTGCTCGACAACATCGCGACGGTGCCGCTGCTCCTCGGCTGGGGCCGCAGAAAGGCGCGGGCACGGGCGGCGGAGCTCCTGGAGACGGTCGGCCTGACGGCCGAGGCCGGCAAGCGCTACCCGCACCAGCTCTCCGGCGGCCAGCAGCAGCGTGTGGGCGTCGCCCGCGCGCTCGCCGCCGACCCGCCCGTACTCCTCATGGACGAACCGTTCGGCGCGGTCGACCCCGTCGTCCGCAGCCAGCTCCAGGACGAACTGATCCGGCTCCAGAAGGAGTTGAGCAAGACGATCGTCTTCGTCACGCACGACATCGACGAGGCGGTACGGCTCGGCGACCGCATCGCGATCTTCCGCACCGGCGGCCACCTCGTCCAGTGCGCGGCACCAGCGGAACTGCTGGCCCGCCCGGCGGACGACTTCGTCGCGGACTTCCTGGGCGCCGAACGAGGACTGAAGCTGCTGTCGCTGACGACGCTCGCGGACGTGCCTCGGGGCCCGGCTCCCGAAGGCGGCACCTGGAAACTCGTCCTGGACGAGGCACGCAGGCCCCAGGCCTGGCGCACCGAGGGCGCGGAGATCCCCGTACGACCGCTGCGGGACACCGACTCCCTGCTCGCCGCGCTCAACGAGTCCATCGCCTCCCCGACCGGTTTCGTGGCGCGCGTCGACGCGGACGGCGCCCTCACCGGCGTCACCTCCCGCGCCGAGATCCACGAGCACGCGGGCGAGGCGCACAGCAGCCACAGCACAGCGGGCGCCGCCATATGACCATCGACTGGTCGTGGATAGGCGACCACACCGACGACCTCACCACCCTCACCCTCTCCCACCTCCAGGCCGCCCTCTCCGCCGTCTTCTTCGGGCTGCTGATCTCCCTCCCGCTGGCCGTGGTCGCCCACCGGATCCGTCCCCTGCGCGGCCTCCTCCTCGGCCTCTCCAACGTCCTGTTCACGATCCCGTCGATCGCGGTCTTCGTGCTCCTGCTGCCGGTGAGCGGGCTCACCCGCACCACCACGGTCATCGGCCTGACGATCTACACCCTCGTCGTCCTGCTCAGGAACACGGTCGAGGGCCTCGACTCGGTACCGGCGAAGACCAAAGAGGCCGCGAAGGCCATGGGCACCCGCCCCTTCCGCACCCTCCTCACCGTCGAACTCCCCCTGGCGCTCCCGGTGATCATGGCGGGCGTCCGTATCGCGACGGTCATGTCGATCTCGCTCGTCTCCGTGGCGACCTACATCGGCGACGGCGGCCTCGGCCAGCTCTTCACCGACGGCTTCCAGCGCAACTACCCCACACCGGTGATCGTCGGCGTCGCCCTCACCCTGCTGCTGGCACTGGTCGCGGACGCGCTCCTGGTCGCCCTCCAGTACGTACTCACGCCATGGACCCACCGGAAGCAAAGGGCGGCTTGAGCCCATGTACGAACTCTTCAAGAACCTCGGCACATGGCTGGTCAGCGGCGAGCAGTGGTCCGGCTCCGACGGCATCGGCCACCGCCTCGCCGAACACCTCCAGTACTCGCTCCTCGCCACCCTCGTGGCCGCCGCGATCGCCCTCCCCCTGGGCCTCCTCATCGGGCACACCGGCCGCGGCGCGTTCCTCGCGATCAACCTCGCGTCCTTCGGCCGCGCGCTCCCGACCGTCGGCCTGGTCGTACTGGTCTTCCTCGCCAGCGGACTGTCGATGTGGCCGGTGTACGTCGCGCTGGTCGCCCTCGCCGTCCCGGCGATCGTGACGAACACGTACGCGGGCATGACCGCCGTCGACCCGGACGTGAAGGACGCCGCGCGCGGCCAGGGCATGCGCTGGCATCAGGTCCTCTTCCAGGTCGAGCTGCCCCTGGCGCTCCCCCTGATCATGACCGGCCTGCGTCTCGCGCTGATCCAGGTGGTGGCGACGGCCACCATCGCCGCGTACGTGTCTTTCGGCGGCCTGGGCCGCTACGTGTTCGACGGGCTCGCCCAGCGCGATCTCGTGCAGGTGCTGGGCGGCGCGGTGCTGGTAGCCGTGGTCGCCGTCGCCCTGGACCTCGCCCTCTCCGCCCTCCAGCGCGCCCTCTTCCGCCACCGCCCCGCCTAGGAGCACACCTCTGATGAACCGACGCACCCTCCTCGGCGGCCTCTTCGCCGCCGCCTCCGTCCCCGTCCTCTCCGCCTGCAGCAGCGGCATCACCTCGCTCGACGGCGAGGGCGGCGCCGGCAGCGGTGGCGGCTCCAGCAAGAGCGGCGTCACCATCGGCACCGCCAACTTCACCGAGAACCAGGTCCTCGGCTACCTCTACGCGGCCGTACTCGACGCCGCCGGCGTCAAGACGACCGTCCGCCCCAACCTCGGCACCCGCGAGATCCTCATCCCCGCCATCAAGGGCGGCGACATCGATCTGCTCCCCGAGTACCAGGGCGCGCTCCTCCACTACGTCGACCCCAAGTCGAAGGCCACCGAGGAGGGCGAGATGCAGAACGCCCTAGCGATGGCCCTGCCCGCCGGGCTCCAGGTGCTGCCGTACGGCATGGCCGAGGACTCCGACGCGTTCGTCGTCACCCAGGAGACCGCCGACAAGTACGGCCTCGCCTCCCTCGCCGACCTGAAGAAGCAGAACGGCAAGCTCGTCCTCGGGGCCGCACCCGAGGTGAAGACGCGCGAGGTCGGTGTGGTGGGTCTGGAGGAGGTGTACGGGGTGGAGTTCAAGGAGTTCAAGTCCCTTGATTCCTCAGGGCCGTTGGTGAAGGGCGCCCTCAAGAAGGGCGATGTGGACGTGGCGAACCTCTTCACCACCGACACCGACATCCAGGAGAACCAGTGGGTCGTCCTCACCGACCCCAAGAACCTGATCCCCGGCCAGCACATCGTCCCCCTGATCGCCGACCGCAGGGCCGACTCGACCGTCCGCAAGGCTCTCGCCGCGCTCGGCAACGTCCTCACCACCGCGGATCTCACCGAGCTCAACCGCCAGGTCGACAAGGACAAGAAGGACCCCGAGGACGTGGCGAACGCGTACGCCGAGAAGAAGGGCCTGACGACATAGACGACGTAGCGGCCGAGGGTACGGCCCAGCGCGGACAGGGGGGCTAACCCCAGTGCCAAGCGGGCGCGGGCTCCTTACGGTAAATACATGACCGGTATGGATGCCCGCGACGCCGAACTCAAAAAGGAACTCGACGCCACCCTGCACGCGCGCAGGGAACTGGGCGACGAGTACGACTCGGCGCTGGTCGACTCCTTCCTGGAGAAGGTCGAGCAGCGCATGGACGGCGCGATCGAGCGCCGGGTGCGACGACAGGTCGCGGAACAGCAGATGGTGGTGGCCCGGGGCGCACGTTCCCCGCAGGCCAACGATTCCTGGGGGGAGCGCTTCGGCTTCGGGATCGTCTCGCTGGTCCTGGCGATCCCCCTGTCCGCGATCGGCGGGGGCGTCGCGGACCTGCCCGGCCTCCTCATCGCCTGGACGGGCATCGTGGGTGTCAACGTGGTCCAGGTCGCCCGCCACACCCCACTGTTCGGCCGCGGCAAGAAGAAGCCGGACTCGGACTGGGAAGACTGAACCCCGTCTTTCCACCGACGACAACCGCAACGTCTTTCCAGCGACGACGACCGCAACCATCAATTGAGAAACCCCGACGGCGATCAGCCAGGTCCGCGAGAGCGGCGCCGGTTTAGGCGCAAAGGGGGCTATTCGCGGGGACCGCCGCACCCCCTGTAAAGGGGGGCGGGACGACGGCGGTCCCCGCGAGGGACGCGGGCCGGGTCAGGGCCGGGCTTGCGCGTCCATGGCGTCCATGGAGGTCCGGGAGCCGCTCCGGAGGTCCTTGGCGCCGTTCGGCGTCGGCCTGAGCGGGGAGCCGCTCCCGCCCTTGCCGACATCCACAACAGTGCCGGACCCGTGTTAAGCCGGTGCTGCGCGGACGTGACGCGCTCGTACCACTTCCGCGAAGTTCCGCACGGGTCACGCGTGCCGGAAGTTCCTCTCCGGCACGCGCGGTTCACCGGAATTCCTACTGCTGGTTGCTCTTCGCCAGGAAGGACAACAGGTCCTGACGGCTGACTACCCCCGTCGGCTTGCCCTCGACCAGCACGATCGCCGCATCGGCCGCGCCGAGTACGGACATCAGGTCGGCCACCGGCTCACCGGAGCCGACCTGCGGCAGCGGCGCCGACATGTGCTTCTCCAGCGGGTCCTCGAGGGAAGCCGACTTGCTGAACAGGGCTCCCAGCAGCTCCCGTTCGACGACCGAGCCGACGACCTCGGCGGCCATCACGTCCGGGTGTCCGGCGCCCGGCTTGACGACCGGCATCTGCGAGACGCCGTACTCGCGCAGCACCTCGATCGCCTCCCCGACCGTCTCGTCCGGGTGCATATGGACGAGGGAGGGGATGGAACCGCCCGCCTTGTCGCTGAGCACATCGCCGACACGCGCGCTCGGCCCGCTGTCCTCCAGGAAGCCGTAGTCGGCCATCCATTCATCGTTGAAAATTTTACTAAGGTACCCACGCCCACTGTCCGGCAACAACACGACCACCACATCGTCGGGCCCGAGCCGCGAGGCCACCTCCAGCGCCGCCACGACGGCCATCCCGCAGGACCCGCCGACGAGCAGCCCTTCCTCCTTCGCGAGCCGTCGCGTCATCTGGAAGGAGTCCTTGTCGGACACGGCGACGATCTCGTCCGCGACGGTCCGGTCGTAGGCGGTGGGCCAGAAGTCCTCGCCCACGCCTTCCACGAGATACGGCCGCCCGGATCCGCCGGAGTACACGGACCCCTCCGGGTCGGCGCCGATGACCTGGACCCTGCCGTCACTCGCGTCCTTCAGATACCGCCCCGTACCGGAGATGGTGCCGCCCGTCCCGACCCCGGTGACGAAGTGCGTGATCCGCCCCTCCGTCTGCTCCCACAGCTCGGGGCCGGTGGAGTGGTAGTGCGAGAGGGGGTTGTGCGGGTTGGAGTACTGGTCGGGCTTCCAGGCGCCGAGGGTCTCACGGACCAGCCGGTCGGAGACGTTGTAGTACGAGTCCGGGTGCTCGGGGTCCACGGCGGTCGGGCATACGACGACCTCGGCGCCGTACGCGCGCAGCACATTGATCTTGTCGGTGGACACCTTGTCGGGGCACACGAAGATGCACTTGTACCCCTTCTGCTGCGCCACGATGGCGAGCCCGACACCTGTGTTCCCACTGGTCGGTTCGACGATCGTGCCCCCGGGCTTGAGGGCTCCGCTCTCCTCCGCGGCCTCGATCATGCGCAGGGCGATGCGGTCCTTCACGGAGCCGCCGGGGTTGAAGTACTCGACCTTCGCGAGGACGGTCGCCTGGATACCGGCGGTCACGCTGTTGAGCCTCACCAGCGGGGTGTTGCCGACGAGACTGATCATCGAGTCGTGGAATTGCACCGTTGTCTCCGGAGCTTAAAAGAAGTGGTCGGGGTGGTTCCGTCAGAGTAAGCCCCCTACCGGGCGTTCACGCTGTGTTGAGATTGGCCGACAGTCTCCGCGGGGCAAGCAGTGGGTGTACGGGTTTGAAGGAGGTGGCGGCTTCGCATGTCGAGCTTGTCGAGGGCGAGGGTGGCACGGCGGATCGCGGCGGGCGCGGCGTATGGCGGCGGTGGGATCGGGTTGCTGGGCGCGGCGACGATCGGCCTTGTGCTGGCCGAGGTGCAGCTGGCGAAGCGGCAGGTGGGGAACGGCCACAGTCCGCATCCGCCCAGCGCGGACGGACTGTACGGGCGTGCGTACGTCGGTGCCGGTGAGCTTTTGCGGCTGACCATGCTCGGGGACTCCACGGCCGCGGGGCAGGGTGTGCACCGGGCTCGCCAGACGCCGGGCGCGCTGCTGGCCTCGGGGCTTGCGGCGGTGGCCGAGCGGCCGGTGTCGTTGCGGAACGTGGCGTTGCCTGGCGCCCAGTCGGACGACCTGGATCGCCAGGTCGTCCTGGCACTCGGGGACCCGGACAGGGTCCCCGACGTATGCGTGATCATGATCGGCGCGAACGATGTCACGCACCGTATGCCTGCGACGCAGTCGGTCCGGCATCTGTCCGCGGCGGTACGTCGTCTTCGTACGGCCGGGGCGGAGGTGGTCGTCGGTACGTGTCCCGACCTGGGCACCATCGAGCCTGTCCAGCAGCCGTTGCGCTGGCTGGCCCGGCGGGCCTCGCGGCAGTTGGCGGCGGCGCAGACGATCGGGACGGTGGAGCAGGGCGGGCGGACGGTGTCTCTGGGGGACCTGTTGGGGCCCGAGTTCGCGGCCAATCCTCGTGAGTTGTTCGGGCCTGACAACTACCACCCCTCGGCGGAGGGGTACGCGACCGCTGCGATGGCGATGCTTCCCACGGTGTGCGCCGCGCTGGGGCTCTGGCCTGCGGAGGAGGAGCGTCCGGACGCTTCCCGCCGCGAGGGGTTCCTGCCGGTGGCCCGGGCCGCCGCGGAGGCGGCGTCGGAGGCCGGCACGGAGGTCGCTGCCGCCATGCCCACGGGGCCACGGGGTCCTTGGGCACTGTTGAAGCGGCGGCGTCGGCGGCGGGTGCCGGCCAGTGACCCGGCGCCTGCCTCCGGCGGTTGAGCGGTGGGGGCTCGGTTGTCGGGCCCCTCAGCGGAGTTCACGACGGAGTGCAAAGCAAGCGCTTAGAAAAAAGCGGCCGGGGTCACACGGCGATACCCGTGACCTTGACGGTACGTGCGGGTAACTTCCTTGACAGGCCTGTCAAGTCACACCCTCCCACCCGCCACCCGACCGCCGCCCCTCAACGAGGCGCTACGCGCCGCCCCTTTTTTCCAATGGAGCCGTAATGCCCGAAGCCGTGATCGTCTCCGCAGCCCGTTCACCGATCGGCCGCGCCTTCAAGGGCTCGCTGAAGGACCTGCGCCCGGACGACCTGACCGCCACGATCATCGAGGCCGCGCTGGCCAAGGTGCCGGCGCTGGACCCGAAGGACATCGACGACCTGATGCTCGGCTGCGGCCTGCCCGGCGGCGAGCAGGGCCACAACCTGGGCCGCATCGTCGCCGTGCAGATGGGCATGGACCACCTCCCGGGCTGCACCATCACCCGTTACTGTTCCTCCTCGCTCCAGACCAGCCGCATGGCGCTGCACGCCATCAAAGCGGGCGAGGGCGACGTGTTCATCTCGGCGGGCGTGGAGATGGTCAGCCGGAGCGTGAAGGGTTCGAGCGACGGGATGCCCGACACGCACAATCCCGTCTTCGCCGACGCCGAGGTCCGTACCGCCGAGGTCGCGCAGAGCGAGGGCGCCGACTGGCACGACCCGCGGGAGGACGGCCTCCTCCCCGACCCGTACATCGCGATGGGGCAGACCGCGGAGAACCTGGCCCGTCTGAAGGGCGTCACCCGCCAGGACATGGACGAGTTCGGCGTCCGTTCGCAGAACCTCGCCGAGGAAGCCATCAAGAACGGCTTCTGGGAGCGCGAGATCACCCCGGTCACCACGCCCGACGGCACGGTCGTCGGCAAGGACGACGGTCCGCGTGCGGGTGTGACGCTGGAGGGCGTCCAGGGCCTGAAGCCGGTCTTCCGCCCGGACGGGCTCGTCACGGCCGGGAACTGCTGCCCGCTGAACGACGGCGCCGCCGCCCTCGTGATCATGAGCGACACCAAGGCCCGTGAGCTGGGGCTGACCCCGCTCGCCCGGATCGTCTCCACGGGCGTCTCGGGTCTGTCTCCCGAGATCATGGGCTACGGACCGGTGGAGGCGTCGAAGCAGGCGCTCACCCGCGCCGGCCTGACCATCGACGACATCGACCTGGCCGAGATCAACGAGGCCTTCGCCGCCCAGGTCATCCCGAGCTACCGCGACCTGAACATCCCGCTCGACAAGCTGAACGTCAACGGCGGCGCGATCGCGGTCGGCCACCCCTTCGGCATGACCGGCGCCCGTATCACCGCCACGCTCATCAACTCCCTCCAGTTCCACGACAAGCAGTTCGGTCTGGAGACGATGTGCGTCGGCGGCGGCCAGGGCATGGCGATGGTCATCGAGCGCCTCAGCTGAAGCCGTACGGGTAACAGCAGTTGAACCCTGCGTGACCGAAGCGGCCCAGAACCCAGTAACCCCCGGGGCTCTGGGCCGTTTTGTGATCCAATCTCCCCCAGGATGTGACCTATCTCCCTCCGGGGCGCGATTTACGCAGGTCAGAACCGTTCCCCTGGGAAACTCCGGGCTGAATGTCCTGTCCTTTTCGTGACGTTACGCACTGACAGGTGGATAGTCCGCCCTTCAAGCTGATGTAGGAAGTCGGGGGTCGACTTTGAACCGGGAGTACGTCAGTGAGCGCCATCCCTCTTGCCCTACTGCTCACCGCGGCCGCCGCCCTGGCCGTGGGCGTCGCCACCCTGCGCGCCGTGCTCGGGCTGCGCCGACAGGTCGCGTCCCTGCACACGGAGCTCACCGCGAGCCGTGTGGCGGGCGCGCGCGCCGTCGTGCCCGCGGCTCGCTCGGCCGCGGACACGGGTGAGATACGCGCTGCCGTCGCCGAGGCGCTCGCGGAGGAGCGGGAGCGGGAGCTGGCCGAGGCGCGGGCGTTCTGGGCCGCTCAGGAGGCGCGTGACGCCTCGGACGCACCCACGCTGCTCGGACTGCCGGACAGCGAACTGTTCCTGCCCCGGCAGTCGGACTTCGCGGGCCTGGACCACCTGGAATCGGTGACGGAGCCCGGCGCCGACGCCGAGGAGTTCGCCGCGGACTCCGCCGAGCTGGCCGCGGCCCGCCGCCGCCACCCCTCGCACCCCGACTTCGTACCGGTCCAGTCACCGGTCGTGAACGATCACGAGCGTACGGTCGCCTGCCTGGAGGACCTGGCCGAGTCCCGTACGGAACTGACCGACGTCCGCCCCGGCCCGCTGGGCACACTCGACGTCTACGTCTTCGCCGACGGCACCACGCTCTGCATGACCCCCGGCCACCGCGAGACCGCCGAGCAACTGGTCACCGCACTCCAAGCGGGCGAGACGCCCGTACTCCTGGGCGGCTCGGGCATCTCGGGCGCGTACGCCCTGACCTTCGCCTGCGGCGAGGAGAACGTCTACATACTCGCGGACCGGGTCATAGCGTCGCTGTAAGGGCCCGCGAGCCCCACGAGACCCACACGCGCCGGGAGCGGAGGACTACACCCCGGCGCGTTTCTGCGCCTCCGCCACGAGCCGCACCGCCTCCGCGAGCTCCCCCTCGTTTCTCAGTACGACAGCCAGATCGTGCCCGGCGACCATGATCTGGTCGGCCGCGGCGAACATCCCCGCGTCGGGCATCTCCCGCACCGGCCCCGAAGCGTCCTCGATCCGCTGGGCACGCACCGCCAACTCCCTGGCCAGACCCAGCGCTTCGGCTGCCGCGCCCCTTTGGAGCCGGCTCTGCGGAGCGGCCCGCAACCGGTCGGCGAAATGGTCCACGGCGCGGGTCAGGGGGGTCGTATCCAGCACGCCGCGAGACTACGCGCCTCAACCGGACTGTTGCCAACAAGCCAACGCTCAGGCACCGTGACTTGAAGGACCGGCTTACATCCCATGCGTCCGGAGGCGCCGATGTCCCAAGTCTTCTCCGAGGAGACCCACCGCAACATGCTCGCCCGTATCCCTCACTGCACCGGTCGTGAAGTGTCCGACTGGCTGCGCACCGTCGACGAAGGCCCCGCTCTCTTCCGCTTCGAGGAGAAGGTCAGCTGGCTCCGCGCCGAGCACAACCTCGCGTACGGCCACGCCAAAGCGATCATTCACGAGTACGACCTGAGGAGGGCAGCGCGCAAACTGCTCTGAGCGCGCACCAGGGAGAAACATCGAC
>NZ_BMPQ01000006.1:335094-385042 GCF_014647675.1 Streptomyces flaveus
TCAGCCGCTACCGCCCGGTGGTGATCCGGGCGGGCGGCCCTGCTAGTCGTCGCCGCTGAAGATGGCGACCAGGCGCAGCATCTCGATGTAGATCCACACGAGGGTCATGGTCAGGCCGAAGGCGGCCAGCCAGGACTCCTGGCGCGGAGCGCCGTAGGCGACGCCGTCCTCGATCTGCTTGAAGTCGAGCGTCAGGAAGAACGCGCCCAGGACGAGCGCGAGGATGCCGACGATCGCGCCGAGCGCACCCATGTCCCGCAGTCCGCCGTTCGGAGCGATGCCGAAGACGACCAGCAGCAGGTTGACCGCCATGACGAGCACGAAGCCGATGGCGATCGTCATGCCGATACGCGCGTACCTGGCGGTGACCCGGATCCAGCCCGCTCGGTAGACGAGAAGGGTGGCACCGGTGATCGCCATGGTGCCGAGCACCGCCTGGAAGGGCGCACCCGACCAGCGGCTGTTGAACATCTCGCTGATCACTCCGAGGAAGACGCCCTCGAAGGCGGCGTACGACAGGATCAGCGCGGGCGAGGCCTTGCGCTTGAACGTCTGGACCAGGGCCAGGACCATCGCGATGAGCGCCGAGCCGATGGCCAGACCCCAGCTGCTCGGCGAGACCGGCAGCAGGGCCCAGGCGAGCACCGCGCCGACGACGACCGTGCCGAGCGTCATGGCCGAGCGGGCGACGACGTCGTCCATCGTCATGCGGTCGGCGGCGGGCGGGGCCTGCGGCGGGGCGCCGTGCTGGCCGTCCTGCGGGGCGTACGGGGTCTGTGCGTAAGGATTCTGCGCGTACGGGTTGCCGCCCTGCGGGGCGTACGGGGAGCCCTGTGCGTACGGGTTCCCCTGCGTGCCGACAGCGGGGCCCCCGGCCTGCGGCTGGGCGTTGAAGCCCGCGTAGCCGTTGTCGCGGCTGAACCCCCGTCGCGAGAAGACCGGGTTGCTGCTCCTCATTTCACTCCTCCATGGCCACCCTGCGTGGCTCTGGCTTCAAGAGTAATGGGTAGGCAAAGGGATGCCTCTAGTGCTTGGGGAGGATCTTTCCTCTGTTGTGACCGGGAACGCCAGTGTTCAATCCAGCATTCCCGGCACCGTTACAACGCCGCCACGGGCCACTCCGGTTCCCCCGATCGTGGTGCTCCCCGCGATCACTCCAGCGGGAAGCCCGTGTAGCACTCGGCGAGGTCCTGTTCGGCCGAGCGGGCGGCGGTGATCCGGTCGAGGCGGGCGAGCTGGATCCGGTCCTCGAAGGGCGTCGCGCCGGGCGTGCGGTGCAGCAGGGTCGTCATCGCGTACGAGAAACGCTCGGCCTGCCATACGCGGCGCAGACAGGTCTCGGAGTAGGCGTCCAGGCGCTCGGCCGAACCGGTCTCCTTGAGGTGGACGAGCGCCCGCGCGAAGGTGACGACGTCGCCGACGGCGAGGTTCAGGCCCTTCGCTCCGGTGGGCGGCACGATATGGGCGGCGTCCCCGGCGAGGAAGAGCCGTCCGTGGCGCATCGGCTCGTGGACGTAACTGCGCATCGGCGTCACGGACTTCTGCGTGATCGGGCCCCTCTCGAGCCTCCAGTCGTCGGCCGTCTCGAAGCGGCGCTCCAGCTCGTCCCAGATCGCCTCGTCGGTCCATTCCTCGGCGTCCGTGCCCTCGGGCACCTGGAGGTAGAGGCGGGAGACCTGCGGGGAGCGCATGCTCAGCAGGGCGAAGCCGCGGTCGTGGTGGGCGTAGACGAGTTCGTCGTGCGAGGGCGGTACGTCGGCGAGGATGCCGAGCCAGCCGAAGGGGTACGTCCGCTCGAAGACCTGCGTGAGCTCCTCGGGGATCGCCTTGCGCGCTACACCCCAGGAGCCGTCGCAGCCGACGACGTAGTCGCACTCCAGGACGTCCTCGCGCCCCTCGTGCCTGAAGCGCACGAGCGGGCTTTCGCTGTCCGCCCCCTCCACGGCCAGTGCCTCCGCCTCGAAGAGCAGCGGTCCGCCCTCCTTGAGCTGGAGCGCGATGAGGTCCTTGCAGACCTCCGTCTGCGCGTACACCATCACCGACCGGCCACCCGTGAGTCCGGGGAAGTCGACACGGTGGCGGCGCTTCGCGAAGCGCAGCTCGATCCCGTCGTGCCGCAGCCCCTCGCGGTCCATCCGCTCGCCGGCGCCGGCCGCGCGCAGCACGTCGACCGTGCCCTGCTCCAGGATTCCGGCCCGCTGCCGATGCTCCACGTACGCGCGGTCGCGGCTCTCCAGGACGACCGAGTCGATCCCCGCGTTGTGCAGCAGCCGCGCCAGCAGCAGCCCGGCCGGTCCGGCCCCGATGATCCCGACGGTGGTACGCATCGGTACGCCCCTTCGCGCTGTTCGTGCGGTAGTGTTCTTCGCAGCGTTCGTCTGGTGAAATTTATTTCACCAATTTCTCAGCGTGAGTCTCCGACGGCGTACGGCCGCTGTCAACGGTTCTGCCGTGAAGTCTTCAATGAACGATGCAGGGAAACCGCGGGCTCGCGAGAGGGTCGGGTGGTGCCCGGAGCCGGACTTGAACCGGCACGCCCGCGTAGGGGCAGCGAGGTTTAAGCTCGCCGTGTCTGCATTCCACCATCCGGGCAGGCCATGGGCTCCGCATTTTGAGGTTCCGAGCCTAACGGGGCGCATCCCTCGAACAGCGGACGGGCGGCTCGATGTTGTCTTATTTTATTGACGTCTGAGGGTGCATCAGCCCACCGTACGGGCGATCGGCACTTGCCACGAGCCCTTTCACAGAGGCCTCGCGGCACCTGCGGAATGACGTGAATTCACCGCCCGAACGAGCGTCACCCGACGAACCGTCACCGATGACCCTGTCAGGGGTACGTGTCATCCGCAGGTATGACTCAAGCGCGCACGGTCCGACCGCAGTCGCCCATCAGAACCGGAGCAGCGGCTGACTACACGGCGCCGATCGGCCACGACGATGGAAGCCACGTTCGCCACTCGTCGTCGTACCGACAGGAGCACTGACCCGTGACCACCACCACTCCCATCGCCGGACGCGCCACCGCCGTGGCAGCGCGCGCCTCGGATCTGTCGAAGGTCTACGGACAGGGCGAGACCCAGGTGGTCGCCCTGGACCGGGTCTCTGTCGACTTCCGGCAGGCCGAACTCACCGCGATCATGGGTCCTTCCGGGTCCGGCAAGTCCACGCTGATGCACTGTGTGGCGGGCCTGGACTCGTTCTCGTCCGGCTCCGTGCGGATCGGTGACACGGAGCTCGGCTCCCTCAAGGACAAGCAGCTGACGAAGCTTCGGCGGGACAAGATCGGGTTCATCTTCCAGGCGTTCAACCTGCTGCCGACGTTGACGGCGCTGGAGAACATCACCCTTCCGATGGACATCGCGGGCCGCAAGGCCGACAAGGAGTGGCTGAACTCGGTGATCGGGATGGTGGGGCTCGCCGACCGCCTCTCCCACCGGCCCACCCAGCTCTCCGGCGGCCAGCAGCAGCGGGTCGCCGTGGCGCGGGCGCTCGCCTCCAAGCCGGAGATCATCTTCGGCGACGAGCCGACCGGGAACCTTGACTCGCGCTCGGGTGCGGAGGTGCTTGGGTTCCTGCGCAACTCCGTACGGGAGTTGGGGCAGACCGTGGTGATGGTCACCCATGACCCGGTGGCCGCGGCGTATGCCGACCGGGTCGTGTTCCTCGCGGACGGGCGCATCGTCGATGAGGTGTATGGGCCTACGGCGGATTCGGTGCTGGATCGGATGAAGCAGTTCGATGCCAAGGGTCGTACCAGCTGACGCTGGTTGTGCGGTGACTGGGGCTGCGCCCCAAGCCCCCGGGTCGTGTCTCGGGTGCGGCCCGGTGGGGGTTGGTCGCGCCCGCGCGGCGGAGCCGCAAGTTGACACAGCCCCGCGCCCCTAAAGGGGCGCTCCCCGTGGCGCCCGCTCGAAGGGGCACCCCTGTGCCCGCAGTTGGCCACCGGCCTACGCCCCGGACTCGCCCACCAGCCTGTTCTGCCCTCCCACTCCTGGACTGAGAAGACACCATGTTCCGTACTGCCCTGCGCAACGTGCTCGCGCACAAGGCCAGGTTGTTGATGACCGTGCTCGCCGTGATGCTCGGCGTGGCGTTCGTGTCCGGCACCCTGGTCTTCGCCGACACCCTCTCCAACGCCTTCCGCAAGCAGTCGGCGAAGAGCTACGACAACGTCGCGGTCGCCGTCACCTCGTACGCCAACCCGGACGACCCCAAGGAAGAACCCGGCCTCTCCCGGAAAACCCTCGACAAGATCTCCGCCGTGGACGGCGTCGCCGGCGTGGACGGCCGAGTCGAGGGCTTCGCCGGAGTCGCCGACCCCGACGGGAAGCTGATCGGCGTCGGCTGGTCCAACAAGGGCTCCAACTTCGCCCCCGGCAAGGACGGCAAGGACACGGCCTACACGTTCACCGACGGCTCGGGCCCGGTGAAGGACGATCAGATCGCCCTGGACAAGGAATCCGCGACCAAGGGCGAGTACCAGGTCGGCGACCGGGTGCGGGTCGCGACCAACGGACCGGTGAAGGAGTACACCCTCAGCGGTGTGTTCACCACCGAGGACGGCGCCGTGAACGCCGGCGGCAGCCTCGTCCTCTTCGACACCGCGGTCGCCCAGAAGCAGTACCTCAAGCCGGGCTACTTCGAGAACGTCACCGTCACCGCCGCCCCCGGCGCGTCCGACGCAAAGATCCTGGACGCGGTCAAGCGGCTGCTGCCCGACACGGCCGAGGCGCAGACCGGCCAGGCCCTCGCGGACGAGCAGGCGCAGCAGATCGAACAGGGACTGGGCAGCCTCAAGCAGATCCTGCTCGGCTTCGCGGGCATCGCGCTGTTCGTCGGGATCTTCCTGATCTCCAACACCTTCACGATGCTGGTCGCCCAGCGCACGAAGGAGATCGCCCTGATGCGCGCCGTCGGCGCGTCGCGCAAGCAGATCACCCGCTCAGTGCTCGCCGAGGCCGCAGTGGTGGGCCTGGTCGCCTCGGTGATCGGCTTCGTCCTGGGCATCGGTCTTGCGGTCGGTCTGCGGTCCGGAATGGCCGCGTTCGAGATGAAGGTGCCGGACGGCCCGCTGATCCTGTCCGCCACGCCGGTGCTCGCCGCGATCGGCGTCGGTGTGCTGATCACGACGTTCGCCGCCTGGCTGCCCGGCCGTCGGGCCGCGAAGATCCCGCCGGTGGCGGCCATGAGCAGCGTCCACGCGGTGGCGACCACCAAGTCGCTGGTGGTGCGCAACTCCATCGGTACGGCCATCACCGGCCTCGGCGCGGCAGCGATCGTGGCGGGTGCCTCGACCGGCGGCAGCGATGGCCGTATGTACATCGGGGCGGGCGCGTTCTTCGCGCTGATCGGTGTGATCATCCTGATCCCGCTGCTGTCCCGGCCCGTGATCGCGCTCGTCCGTCCGCTGCTGGTCGGCCCCTTCGGGGTGTCCGGCAAGCTGGCCGGCCAGAACGCGGTACGCAATCCGCGCCGCACCGGAGCCACCGCCTCCGCGCTGGCCATCGGACTGACGCTGGTGACCGGCCTGTCGGTGATCGGTATCACGGTCGGCACGGCCATCGACAAGATGACCACGGACAACATCAAAGCCGACTACATGGTCTCGATGGCGAACGGCGGGGACCTCGACCAGTCCGCACTGACGGCGCTGGAGAAGGCGAAGGGCGTCACCGCGGTCTCGCCGCAGCAGGACGTCGGCCTCGAGGTCGGTGCCGATGACTTCGTGTCCGCTTCGGGGGTCACGCCGGGCGCCATCCAGCAGGTCCTGAACCTCGACGTCGTCAGCGGCGACATCGACTCGCTCGCCAAGGGCCAGATCGCGGTCGCCGAAAAGACGGCCAAGAGCAAGGGCTGGAAAACCGGCGACAGCGTCAACGTCACCTTCACCGACGAGGCGAAGGCCACGCTGACAGTCGGCGCCGTCTACAAGGACAGCGAGTTCCTCTCCCCCGTCCTCATCGACACCAAGGTCGTGAACCCGCACGAGGTGAAGCCGTACATCCCGCAGATCTTCGTGAAGGTCGACGGCGGCCAGACCTCGGCGAACGAGAAGGTCCTCATCGACGCGCTGGGCGACAACCCCGCGATGACGGTCATGGACAAGCAGGACATCCGCAACGAGTTCGGCGGCGCCATCAACACGATGCTGAACATCATGTACGGCCTGCTGGCGATGGCCCTGATCATCGCGGTGCTGGGCGTGGTCAACACCCTCGCGATGTCGGTCTTCGAACGGCAGCAGGAGATCGGCATGCTGCGGGCGATCGGTCTCGACCGGCGCCGGGTGAAGCGGATGGTCCGGCTGGAGGCCGTGGTCATCTCGGTGTTCGGCGCGGTCATCGGCATCGGTCTCGGCTCGTTCCTCGGCTGGGCGATCGGCGAGACCATCAAGAGCGCGATCCCGGGCTACGCGCTGGTCCTGCCCTGGGACCGGATCGGGATCTTCCTGGTGCTGGCCGGTCTGGTGGGCGTCCTGGCCGCGCTGTGGCCGGCCCGCAACGCCGCGAGGCTGAACATGCTGAACGCGATCAAGACGGAATAGCCGTACGCGCACGAGGGCCCCGTTCCCGGGAGACCGGGAGGGAACGGGGCCCTCGGCGTTTCAGCCCCAGGTACGCGCGCGCAGCGGCATCCCCGACGCGCCGGACCCGGGGGTCTTCACCGCGAGCACCTGGTTCACGCTGATGCCGTTGTGCTCGAAGGCGAGGGCGGAGGCGGCCATGTAGAGCCGCCAGACGCGAGCCCGGCCGGGGCTGGTGAGGCGGACCGCGAGCGGCCAGCCGGCCTCCAGGTTGGCGACCCAGTGGCGCAGGGTGAGCGCGTAGTGCTCGCGGATCGACTCGACGTCCCGCACCTCGAACCCGGCGCTCTCGAGCTGCGTGACGGTGCTGCCGATGGGCGCGAGTTCGCCGTCCGGGAAGACGTACGCGTCGATGAACTCGTCGACCTCGTACGCCGATTCGTCGCGCCGCGGACGCCGGCCGATCTGGTGGTTCAGCAGCCGCCCGCCCGGCTTCAGCAGGGCGAACAGGGTCCGCGCGTACTCCAGGTACCGTTCGCTGCCGACGTGTTCGGCCATGCCGACGGAGGAGATCGCGTCGTACGGCCCGTCGGCGACGTCACGGTAGTCCTGGACGCGGATCTCGACGCGGTCGGTGAGCCCTTCGTCGGCGACGCGCTTGCGGGCGTACGCGGCCTGCTCGTGCGACAGCGTGACGCCGACGACGCTCACGCCGTGCTCGCGGGCGGCGTGGATGGCCATCGAGCCCCAGCCGCAGCCGACGTCGAGCAGCCGCCCGCCCGGCTTCAAGTCCAGCTTGCGGGCGATGAGTTCGAGCTTGTCGCGCTGGGCGTCCTCGAGGGTGGCGTCCGGGGTGGGCCAGTACGCGCACGAGTAGACCATCGACGGCCCGAGGACGATCTCGTAGAAGTCGTTGCCGACGTCGTAGTGGTGGCTGATGGCGCGTCTGTCGGTGCGCTTGGTGTGCAGATGGGAGCGCCTGCGCACCTCCTCGCGGGGCGGGGCGGGCGGCAGCGGGGGCCACGCCATCCTCACGAGCCCGCGCACGGCGGCCCGTGCCTCCGGATCCCGCAACGTCTCCCCCAGGCCCCGGGCGTCCTCGCCACGCTCCCAGACGAGCCCCGAGATCAGCTCGAGGACGGCGTAGAGGTCACCGTCCACGGTCAGATCACCGGCGACCCAGGCCCGGGCGAGCCCCAACTCCCCCGGCTTCCACAGCAGCCGGCGAAGAGCACGGCGATTACGTACGACGAGGGTCGGGGCACCCGGCGGACCCGCTTCCGAACCGTCCCAGGCGCGCAGACGCACCGGGAGCGGCGCCCCCAGCAGCTGTTCAAGGAGAGTCTCGAGCCGCAGTGCGGCGTCCTGCATGGCGCACACCTCCGTGACGATGGATCCCAGAAGTCCAACACCACGTAAACACCGCGACGGCCAAAGCGCAGTCCCGCAAAAGCGTTACATCCGCGCAAATTACGGCGCGGGCGAGAAAACGCCGAAGGGGCCCCCCGCACCACGGATGGCGGGGAGCCCCTTCGGGTCGATTCGGGTCGATCAGTGACCGAAGGTCAGGAGGCCTTGGCCTTCTCCTCCGACTTGGCGCGGGTCGGCGGGAGCTGGGCCTCGGCGGACTGGGCCACCTTGGGCGCCGGCTTGGCCGCCTCGTAGAACTCCTCGCGCGGCGTCTCGATGGCGCCGAGCGAGACGACCTCGCGCTTGAGGAACACCGCGAGCGTCCAGTCGGCGAAGACCCGGATCTTGCGGTTCCACGTCGGCATCGCAAATCCGTGGTAGCTGCGGTGCATGTACCAGGCGAGCCGGCCCTTGAGCTTGATCTTCATCTTGCCCATGACGATCATCGCGACGCCCTTGTGGAGGCCGAGCCCGGCCACCGCACCCTTGTTGGCGTGCGCGTACTCCTTCTGCGGGAAGCCCCGCATACCGGAGATCACGTTGTCACCGAGGACCCGCGCCTGACGCAGCGCGTGCTGGGCGTTCGGCGGGCACCAGGCGTTCTCGACGCCGGCCTTGCGGGCGGCGACGTCCGGCACCTGGGCGTTGTCGCCGGCGGCCCAGATGTAGTCGGTGCCCTGGACCTGGAGGGTCGCCTGGGTGTCGACGTGACCGCGCGGGCCGAGCGGCAGACCGAAGCGGGACAGGACGGGGTTCGGCTTGACGCCGGCCGTCCAGACGATCGTGCTGGAGTCGACCTCGAGGCCGTTCTTCAGCACGACGTGGCCGTCGACGCAGGAGTCCATGGAGGTCGACAGGTACACCTCGACCCCACGGGACTCCAGGTGCTCCTTGCCGTACGCGCCGAGCTTCGGACCGACCTCGGGAAGGATCTTGTCCGCGGCGTCGACGAGGATGAACCGCATGTCCTCACGGGACACGTTGGTGTAGTACTTGGCCGCGTCGCGGGCCATGTCCTCGACCTCGCCGATGGTCTCCGCACCGGCGAAGCCACCGCCGACGAAGACGAAGGTCAGCGCCTTGCGCCGGACCTCTTCGTCGTTCGTGGAGTCCGCCTTGTCGAGCTGCTCAAGCACGTGGTTGCGCAGGCCGATGGCCTCCTCGATGCCCTTCATGCCGATGCCCTGCTCGGCGAGGCCGGGGATCGGGAAGGTGCGGGAGACCGCGCCCATCGCGATGACGAGGTAGTCGAAAGGCAGCTCGTACGCCTCGCCCACGAGGGGGGCGATCGTGGCGACCTTGCGGTCCTGGTCGATGGTGGTGACCCGGCCGGTCAGAACTTCCGCCTTGGGCAGCACGCGTCGCAGCGGGACGACGACGTGCCGAGGCGAAATGCTGCCGGCGGCGGCTTCGGGGAGGAAGGGCTGGTAGGTCATGTACGACCGGGGGTCGACGACCGTGACGGTCGCCTCGCCGTAGCGCATCTTCTTCAGAATGCGCCGAGCTGCGTACAGGCCTACGTACCCACCGCCTACTACGAGGATCCTGGGACGCTCCGTGGTGCTCATGCCATCGAGTATCCACCCGTTCCAGGGGGGTAGCTCGTGCGCCCCTTCACAAGCTCCATCACACCCTCTGCTACACTGCCCGGCCCGCATTCCCCGCCCCCCGCCTCCGCGGGGGAGCCATGGGGGGCTTTGAGGTGTTGTCAACACCGCGTGAGCTGCTCTTTGGGCCTGTGAGCAAGCTGAACCAGTCGCCCGTTCCCCCGCTTCCCTGCACCCCGTTGACGGCCTCGCGCACGCGCTCCGGAACCCCGCACGACCTCTGGCTTGCCCCAGACGCCAAAAACCTCCCCCAGCAGGGCAGATTTCCTTGTGAAGAACTTCACGAACTTTCTCGGCGGAGCATTTCCGAGAGGGTTTCCGGGGCCCCTCGGACGCGCTCATGCGTTACCGGGACTGCTCAGGAGTGGCCATCCACGGGTGGCTCAGCGGCCTACTGAAGGTCCTCTGCCGCCTTCCAGGCGATCCCGTCCAGGATGTCGTGCTCGCTCACGACGACCTCCTCCGCTCCGATCCGTTCCATGATCGTCAGGAGTACGAGGGCGCCGGCGCCGATGACGTCCACGCGGCCCGGGTGCATCGAGGGGATCGCGGCGCGCTCGGCGTGGGTGGAGGTCAGGAGGGACTCAGTGATCTCGCGGACTCGGGGGTAGGGGACCCGGGAGTGGTGGATGGCGGCCGGGTCGTACGCCGGCAGGTTCTGCGCGATCGCCGACACCGTGGTGACGGAACCCGCGAGGCCGACCAGGGTGCGGGCCTCGCGCAGCGGGACGGTCTGCTCGACCAGGTCGAGAGCCGCCTCGATGTCGGCGCGGATCGCGTCGATCTGAGCCGGCGTCGGCGGATCGGCCACGACACCGTCGTGCATCAGGTGGCGTTCCGTCATGCGTACGCAGCCGATGTCGACCGAGCGTGCGCCGCGTACGTGGTCGTCGCCGACGACGAACTCGGTGGAGCCGCCGCCGATGTCCACGACCAGGTAGGGCTTGGCCAGGTCCGCCCGGCCGGTCAGTTCCTTGGTCGCGCCCGTGAAGGAGAACTCCGCCTCCTCGTCACCGGTGATGACCTCGGGCTCGACGCCCAGGATGTCCAGGACGCCCCGTACGAAGTCGTCGCGGTTCTCGGCGTCCCGGGAGGCGGAGGTCGCCACGAAACGGACGCGCTCCGCTCCGTGCTCCTTGATGATCGCCGCGTACTCCTTGCAGGCGGCGAACGTCCGCTCCAGCGCCTCGGGCGCCAGGCGTCCCGTCCGGTCGACGCCCTGGCCGAGCCGGACGATGGTCATCCGCCGGTCCAGGTCGATGAGTTGGCCGGTCGCAGGGTCCGCGTCGGCGACAAGGAGGCGGATGGAGTTCGTACCGCAGTCGATGGCGGCGACGCGGGTCACTTGGCGTCCTCCTCGGACTTCTCTGACTCCCCGGACTCCCCCGAGTCGACGGGCTTGAACGCGAAGTAGCCGGACTCGCCGCTCGCGTGCACCTCCCAGCCCTCTCCCTCAGGAGGCGTCGAGGGCACCACGCACGGCCCCTTCGCCCACCATTCCGGCAGCATCGCGATCGCCTCGTCGCCCAGCGGGTTCACTCCGGGGCCCGCGGCCAGGGAGTGGCCCACGAGGACGTGCAGGCACTTCACACGGTCCGGCATGCCGCCCGCGCTCGGGAAGCCCTCCAGGACCTCGATCGCGTCGCGGCGGGCGATGTAGTCCTCGTGCGCGGCCCGGTACGCGGCGGCCAGCTCCGGATCCGTCGTCAGGCGTTCTGTCATCTCCTTCATCACGCCGTTCGCCTCCAGCGTGCCGATCGCGGAGGCGGCCCGAGGGCACGTCAGGTAGTACGTCGTCGGGAACGGCGTACCGTCCGGCAGTCGCGGCGCCGTCTCGACCACGTCGGGCTGACCGCACGGGCAACGGTGCGCGATCGCGCGCAGACCGCGCGGCGGGCGGCCCAGCTGCTGCTTGAAGGCCTCGACGTCCGCGTCGGTGGGCTCGGTTCGCGGGGTGGGAGGCGGGGGGGTTTCCATAGCCGTCTTTCTCATCGCATTCAACATTCACTGGTCGGCGCGGTCGGCCTTGTCGACCCCGTCCCAGACATTGGCGTACCAGGGGCGGGCGGCCGCACCCTGCGTCGTACGCGACTTCTTCGCCGCGTTCGGATCGATCACGATGTAGCCGGTCTCGCCCGGCTTCACGTAGTGCAGGCGCTCGCGGATCCGCTGCTCGGCGTACGCGTCGTCCTGCCAGCGTGCCTTGAGGTCGCGCAGCTGCTCGACCCGCTCACGGGCCTGCTCCCGCTCCCGCTCGTGTTCGGCGATCTCGGCACGCTGGGAGACGTACTGCCGGGTCGGATAGGCGAGGGCGACGACGAGGGTGCACAGGACGAGGGCGAGGAGTGCGGCCCGCCCGGTCAGCCGGGAACGGCGGGCCTGGCGCCTGGTCTGGGAGCGGTAGACGCGCGCCGCCGTCTGCTCGCCGAGCACCCGCAGCCTGGTCGCGGTGGAGAACCGGTCCCGGTCCTTCGCGGCCATGTGACGCCTCCCCTTCAGACACGCGTACGTCCCCGCACACGGTACGGGACCGCGTACGGGGACGTGGGCAAGGAGGTGCCTACAGGTGTAGGTCAGCCCTTGAAGCGGGGGAACGCCGAACGGCCCGCGTACACCGCCGCGTCGTCGAGGATCTCCTCGATGCGCAGCAGCTGGTTGTACTTGGCGACGCGGTCCGAGCGGGCCGGGGCGCCGGTCTTGATCTGGCCGCAGTTCACCGCGACGGCGAGGTCGGCGATGGTGACGTCCTCGGTCTCGCCGGAGCGGTGGGACATCATGCACTTGAAGCCGTTGCGCTGGGCCATCTCGACGGCGTCCAGGGTCTCGGTCAGCGAGCCGATCTGGTTGACCTTGACCAGCAGGGCGTTGGCGGAGCCCTCCTCGATACCGCGGGCGAGGCGCTCCGGGTTGGTGACGAAGAGGTCGTCGCCGACGATCTGGACCTTGTCGCCGATCTTGTCGGTGATGACCTTCCAGCCGGCCCAGTCGTCCTCGAACAGCGGGTCCTCGATGGAGACGAGCGGGTACGAGGCGACGAGCTCCTCGTAGTACTCCGTCATCTCGGCGGCCGAGCGCGACTTGCCCTCGAAGAGGTACGCGCCGTCCTTGTAGAACTCGGAGGCGGCGACGTCGAGCGCGAGGGCGACCTGCTCGCCAGGCTGGTAACCGGCCTCCTTGATGGCCTCGATGATGAGGTCGAGGGCGGCGCGGTTGGACTCCAGGTTCGGGGCGAAGCCGCCCTCGTCGCCGAGGCCGGTGGACAGGCCCTTGGTCTTCAGCACCTTCTTGAGGGTGTGGTAGACCTCGGCGCCCCAGCGCAGCGCCTCGGAGAAGGACTCCGCGCCGATGGGGGCGATCATGAACTCCTGGATGTCCACGTTCGAGTCGGCGTGTGAGCCGCCGTTCAGGATGTTCATCATCGGGACCGGCAGCAGGTGCGCGTTCGGCCCGCCCAGGTAGCGGAACAGCGGGAGGTCGCTGGCCTCGGAGGCGGCGTGCGCGACGGCGAGGGAGACGCCGAGGATGGCGTTGGCGCCGAGCGAGCCCTTGTTGTCGGTGGCGTCCAGGTCGATCATGGCCTGGTCGATCAGCCGCTGCTCGGTGGCGTCGTAACCGACGAGCTCCGGGCCGAGCTGCTCGATGACGGCGAGGACGGCCTTCTCGACACCCTTGCCAAGGTAGCGGTTGGCGTCTCCGTCGCGGAGTTCGACAGCCTCGAAGGCGCCCGTGGAGGCGCCGGACGGAACGGCGGCACGACCCGTGCTGCCGTCGTCGAGGCCGACCTCGACCTCGACCGTGGGATTGCCTCGGGAGTCCAGGATTTCCCGGGCTACGACGACGTCGATGGACGGCACGAGCATCTCCTTCTGGGATGTGACGCGGTTACGCGGGCCGCTGGGCCCGCACAGCGCGAAGCCGCGGCGGCTCCGCGATGACGAGCCTAACCGGCTCCGGGCGATCGGCCAGCCGTTCGCCCCGCCCATGGACCGAACCGAGAGTAAATTGTTTCCTAACGGAACAAATCCGAAGAGGGCAGGGCAGGGGACAAGGCAGGGGCAAAAAAAGTCCCGCCTCGGTGCGTACGGGGGAAGACGCACCGGGGCGGGACTGCCTGGGGGGCTCAGCTTCAGCCGAGTTGGGGCTCGGCTTCGGCTGAGCCGAGGGCTCAGCCGGCGCCGCTCTGGGAGCCGGGCTTCGGCTGAGCCGGGGACTCAGTTCAGCTGAGGTGCAGCTGCTGGCCCGGGTAGATGACGTCGGCGTTGTCGACGATGTCGTCGTTCAGCTTGTACAGCTTCTGCCAGCCGCCCTTGACCTTCTTCTCCGTGGCGATCTCGCTGAGGGTGTCACCCTTGACGACCTTGTACTCGCCGTCGCCCTTCTTGACCTTCTTGCCGGTCGGGGTGGTGACGGTCTTCTTGGCAGCCGGGCGGTCCGCGGAGCGGGAGGCGCGCTCCTCCTGGGCCGGGGCGCTCTGCTGCTGGGACTGCTGGGTGTTCTCCTGCGCGGCACCGGAGTCGGAGGAGCCGCCGCCGGTGTACCCGGCGCTCGACAGGCCCTTGCCGCAGACCGGCCAGGCACCCTTGCCCTGGCCCGCGAGGACCTTCTCGGCGATCTCGATCTGCTGGGCCTTGGAGGCCTGGTCGGCGGTGGCGGCGTACTTCGTGCCGCCGTAGCCGGCCCAGGTGGAGGCGGAGAACTGCAGGCCGCCGTAGTAGCCGTTGCCGGTGTTGATGGACCAGTTGCCGCCCGACTCGCACTGGGCGACGGTGTCCCACTCGGAGGCGGTGGCGGCGGAGGCCGTACCCGACACCATCAGCGGGGCGGCGATGGCGGCACCGGTGACACCGGCGAGCGTGGCCATGCGGGTGGCCTTGGACGGGCGACGGTGCTTGCCCTTGCCGGAAAGCAGCATGAAGAGATCCCCTCACCGACGCCTACGAGGTGAGCTGTCGGGTTCGGGCCTGGTGAGTTGCCCGGCCGTACGGATCGCTCCGCACGACTTCACCCCAAGCCGCACCTGGTCTCAACGACCGGGCCCGGCACTTACCTTGGGTCCCCCGCTCCTGCCTACGGCGCTTTACGCGACGACTGTTCCCGTACGGCCGTTGGCAGGATTCGGCGTGACGTCCGTCGGGGCCCGCTGTGGCGAGCGGTCACGACCGTAAACACGCGATCCGCCGAATTTCAAAGACGATCAGGGCCTTTGAGATCCATGTCTCACTTTCACCAAACCGGACATTCACCCCGAACTGCCGCCACTTTTGGGCCGGTTCGGCACCTTGTCGACCGCTCAGTCTGTGCCGAGTTCAAGGCGCTGACCGGGAAGGATGAGGTTCGAATCGGCGCCGACGGTCTGCCTGTTCGCAGCGTACAAATCGGACCATCCACCTTGAAGGTCAAGGGAGTCGGCGATCGACCAGAGACTGTCTCCGGAGCGGACGGTGTACGAGCCGTCCGCCGCGTCCGCTTCGTCGCGTGAGGCGCTGCCCGCGCGCGAAGCATGCCGGCCGGCGGAGTCGTCCGTACGGGGGGGTGCGGCATCCTCTTCGGCGCTGCCGCCGCGATGGCGGCCGGTGGCTGCGTCTGTGTCGTCTGTGTTTGTACTCTCACTGCCCGAAGCGTCGGCGTTCTGACCAGAGTTGCCCGAGTCGCCCTCGTTTGTCGCTTCTGTGGGCGAACTGTCAGGGCTCGGCGATTCGGCGGTGGGGCCGCTGTCGGAATCCTGTGACGCGTCAGCGGACGACTCGGATGTACCGGACGAGTCCGATTCGGAGGACGTACCGGACGAGCCGGAAGTGTCGGACGAATCATCCTTTACGGAGCCGTCACTTGACGTCTGCCCGGAATCTGAACCCGAGTCAGCGCCCGTGCCTGAGCCCGAGTCCACGCCCGGGTCCTCTTCGGTGGACGGGGTAGGAGTGGGCGTGGGTGAGTCCTGCGCCAGGCCGGTGTCGACGTCGGCCGAGTCGGAGTTCTGCGTCAGGCCTGCGATGAGTCCGCAGGTCGCCCAGGGGCTCGTGCCCCGGTCCGCGAGGATCTTCTCGGCGACGGCTATCTGTTGCGAGCGGCTGGCCAGGTCGGCGCTCATCGCGTAGTCGAGACCGCCGTATCGCTCCCACTCCTCCTGGGTCATCGAGAGTCCGCCGTACTCCCCGTTGCCGGGGTTGGCGCTCCACGAGCCGCCGCTCTCGCACTCCGCGACCGCGTCCCAGGTCGTACCGCTGGCGGCACTCGCACCGCTCGCTCCGAGCAAAGGGATCGCGATGGCCGATCCGGTCACCCCTGCCGCGACGAAGAGAGCGGGCGCCTGACGGGGGCGACGGTGTCGACCGTTCCCGGAGAGCATGTGATTGCCTTTCACGCGACAGTGTGTGACATGGGTGTGACCAGTGGGACTGCTGAGATCCGCTTTCGCGTGAACCTAGTGGGACCTGATCACTTGTCACCAGTAGATGTAGCGTAGATCACGTAAAGATCACGGACTTGAGGGTATGTCAGCTTTGAACTGGGGGTTCGTCGGTTTGAGCCCGGGGTTCGTCCACGCCGCGGCCGGTACCGTCACCTCGTGAACGCCCCATACCTCGGACCCGAACTCTTCACCTGGGAGTTCGCCAGCGACCCCTATCCCGCCTACGCATGGCTCCGCGAGCACGCCCCTGTGCACCGCACCACGCTCCCCAGCGGTGTCGAGGCGTGGCTCGTGACTCGGTACGCGGACGCCAAGCAGGCCCTGGCCGACCAGCGGCTCTCCAAGAATCCCGTGCACCATTCCGAGGACGCCCACGGCAAGAGCAAGACGGGCATCCCCGGCGAGCGCAGCGCCAACCTGATGACTCATCTGCTCAACATCGATCCGCCGGACCACACGCGGCTCCGTCGGCTCGTCTCCAAGGCGTTCACTCCCCGCCGCGTGGCCGAATTCACGACTCGCGTCCAGGAGTTGACCGACCAGCTCATCGACCAGTTCGCGCACAAGGGCTCCGCCGACCTCATCCACGAGTTCGCGTTCCCCCTCCCCATCTACGCCATCTGCGACCTGCTCGGCGTCCCCCGCGAGGACCAGGACGACTTCCGGGACTGGGCGGGGATGATGATCCGGCACGGGGGTGGGCCGCGCGGCGGCGTCGCACGGTCCGTGAAGAAGATGCGCGGCTATCTCGCCGAGCTGATCCACCGCAAACGGGAGGCGCTTCCGGACACCCCCAGCCCCGGCGAAGACCTCATCTCCGGGCTCATCCGCGCCTCCGACCACGGCGAGCATCTCACCGAGAACGAAGCCGCGGCCATGTGTTTTGTGCTGCTTTTTGCCGGTTTCGAAACGACCATCAACCTCATCGGCAACGGCACGTACGCACTACTTCGCAACCCGAAGCAGCGCGCACAACTGCAGAAGTCCATCGAGCGTGGCGAACAAGAACTGCTCGACACCGGCATCGAAGAGCTTCTCCGTTACGACGGTCCCGTCGAACTGGCTACTTGGCGCTACGCAACCGAGCCCCTCGACATCGGCGGACAACACATCGCTTCTGGCGACCCCGTACTCGTGGTCCTCGCCGCTGCCGACCGTGATCCCGCCCGTTTCGACGAGCCGGACACACTCGACCTCTCCCGCCGGGACAACCAGCACCTCGGCTACGGGCATGGCATCCACTACTGCCTCGGCGCCCCACTCGCCCGCCTGGAAGGCCGCACCGCCCTGGCCACCTTGCTGCGCCGCCTGCCCGATCTTCGGCTCGCCGCCGATCCCGCGGACCTTCGCTGGCGAGGCGGCCTGATCATGCGCGGGCTGCGCAACCTCCCGGTGGAGTTCACGGCCGTACGCCCTTGACCTTGGCCGCCCTTAGGGGTTCCGCGTCAGCCCTCCGTCGCCCGTATCGCGTCCCGATACGCTCGCGCAGCGGCTCGCAGGGCCGCCTCCGGGTCCACACCCTCCGCCTCGGCTCGTACGGCCATCGCGAGCAACTCGTAGCCGATGCCCTCGCCCTGGGGTATCGGCACCTCAAGTCCCGCTGTGCGGACGCGGGATGCCAGCTTTGCTGCCAGGGCCAGGCCTGGCTGGCCCAGTGGGATGCCCTCCGTCACGGACGTGCGCTGCTTTTCCACCGCCTTGGTGCGCAGCCAGTGGGCCTTGACCTCTTCGGGGGTCGCGGCGGTTTCGTCGCCGAAGACGTGGGGGTGGCGGTGGATGAGCTTGGTGACGATGGTGCCTGCGACGTCGTCCACGGAGAAGGGTTCCTCGGGGTCCTCTTCCGCTATCCGGGCGTGGAAGACGACCTGGAGCAGGACGTCGCCCAGTTCCTCCCGCAGTTCGTGACGGTCGCCCTCCTCGATCGCCTCGACGAGTTCGTACGCCTCCTCGATGCCGTATTTCGCGAGGCCCTTGTGGGTCTGCTGGGACGACCAGGGGCATTCGGCGCGGATGCGGTCCATGACCTGGACCAGGTCGAGGAGGCGGGCGCCGGGGAGGTCGTACGAGGCGGGGAGCAGTTCGAGGTCGGGCATCTGGACTCGGCCGGAGCCGGCCAGGCGGGCCAGCCCGTCGGTCAGTTGCGGCTCGCCCTCGCCCGTGGCGACCACCGTCACCGTGCGGCCGCCGGTGCAGGCGTCGACGAGTTCCTCGGCGGTCGGCTCGGCCTCGTCGACCTTGACGCCGGCCTCGCGCAGATACGGCAGCTGGGGGTGGGCGCCGTCCGCGCACAGGACGCGGTCGGCGCCGTGCAGCGCCTGCCAGGCGGGCCAGGACAGGAGCCCGGGCGCGACGCGGTGGCTGGTGGTGAGCAGGACGATGCGCCCCGGGCTGGATGCGTTCACCCCTCGAACGTAACCCACGCCACTGACATCAAGGTCAGGCCCCGGATGGAGACAGCGGTTACGCGGTCTCCTGACTGCCCGCCTGTGTGACCTGGCGCAGCCACGGCAGCTTGGCCTCGACGCGGCTGTTCTTCTTGGCGTCCCAGGTGCCGTAACGCGGGTTCAGGTCGATGTCGAGTTTCTTGGAGGCGTCGGACAGGGCTGCCCAGAACGCGGGCCCGCTGGTGTCGGTGCCGAGCTTGGCGGCGAGCTTCTGGGCCTCGAGCTGGAGGCGGAGGTTCTCGTCGATCCGCTGCGGCGGGATGCCGTACTGCTGCAACCAGCCCGCTTCCAGGGCCTTGACGCCACCCGGCTGGTTCTCGAGGTTGGCGCGGGTCCGCGTGACCTCCTTGCGGGAGACGGTCACGCCCGCGTTCTGGGCGGCCTGGTGCAGCACACGGTCGAGAACCATGTTGTTCAGGATCTCGCGGGTGAGGCCGCCGGACTGGGCGATGGTCTGCTCGTACTGGGCGTCGTCCGTGACGGCGGCCCGCTGTGCGGTACGCACCTCGGTCACCCGGTTCTCCAGCTGGGAGACCGTGATCCGGTCGTCGCCGACGACGGCCGCGGCACCGGGATGCGCCTCGTCCGAGCAGGCGGTGAGGAGGGGTGCCGCGGTGGCGAGCGTGGCGGCGAGGAGGAGCGCGGTGCGACGGCGGCGGTGCAAGGGAGAACCTCCATGGGGAGCTTGTGCGACGGTGCACAAAGTCTTGCGATGATCGATGGTAGGCAGGGGACCGGCTCTCGGCCACCCATTCGACCCAACGATTCGCCAAAGGTTCCGTACTGCCCCGAAGCCCCTGTGGCCTCACTAACCGCGCACTTGGCCCAGCCACTGCAACGTCCGCCGGATCTCCACCGCCATCGGCTGCCCCGGCCCTTGGAGGCGCTCCACGTCGAGGAGCAGTCGGGCCAGGGTTTCGTGGGCGGCGCCTCGGTCGCCGAGAGCGAGCAGGAGGTGGCCGATGCGGCGGCGTACGTCGTAGGAGAGTTCGGGGTCGCCGGCCACGTACTGGTTCTCGTAGTAGGGCAGCAGGGACCGGTATTCCGCGAGCGCGGCGGCGGGTTCGCCGAGCTGTTCGAGGCACTGGGCGGCCTCGTAGCGGAAGCGCAGGGACTGCGGGTCGGCGTGGCCCGCCTCCTTGGCGCGCTCGTCGGCGAGGCGGCGCAGCTCGGGCAGGGCGCGGCGGAACTGGCCGTCGTCCATCAGCGTGGCCGCGTACTGCTTGCGCAGGGTGCGGACGACGGGCGAGTGCTCGCCGTGCTGCTCGGCGGCGGCCGGGAGGATCGAGCCGAGGATGTCGACGGCCTGCGTGATCCGGCCCTCGCCGAGGAGCTGCTTGACCTCGTCGACGGCGCGCGCGACATCGGGTTTCTCCACGGCGGGGGTGGCCTGCGGCTGGGCGGCGGGGGTGCGGGCCCGGTCGGGCCAGGGGGCGTGCGGGCGCAGGAAGGGGCGCGCCGGGTCGAGCGGGCCGCCGCTGGGGATTCCGCGCGCGGGGAGCATCGGGAGCAGTTGTTCGTAGGTGTCCTGCGCGGAGGCCGGGCGGTGCTGCGGGTCCTTGGAGAGCAGGCGCAGGACGAGGGCTTCGAGCGGCTCGGGGACTTCGGGGCGCAGTTGGCGTACCGGAACGGGCGGTTCGTAGAGGTGCCGGTGGAGCACGCCGAGGGCGGTGGAGCCGGAGAACGGCACGTCTCCGCTGAGCAGTTCGTGCAGCAGCACGCCGAGCGCGTACAGGTCGGTGTACGGGCCGACGGCGCCGCCCATTGCCTGCTCGGGCGCCATGTAGGCGGGGCTGCCGATGGGTGAGCCGGTGTGGGTGAGGCGGGTCGTGTCCGTGTCCATGACGGAGGCGACGCCGAGGTCGAGGACGGTGACCGTGCCGTCCTGCTTGACCATGACATTGCGGGGCTTCAGGTCACGGTGCACGATCGGCACGGCATGCACCGCGGACAGTACGGCGCACAGCTGGGCGGCGACCGCGACGGCCCACTGCCAGGGGTACGGATCGTGTTCGGCGAGGTGGCCGGCGAGGTCGACTCCGTCGACGTACTGCATGACGAGGAACAGCTCCTCGCCCTCGATGCCGGCGTCGTGCACGGTGACCAGGCCGGGGTGGTCGACCTGGGCGGTGACGCGGCACTCGCGTACGAACCGGCGGCGCAGCTCGTCGGCCTCGTGGCCCGCGACCTTGTCGGGGCGCAGCAGCTTGACCGCGACGCGCCGGTCCAGGCGCTGGTCGTACGCCGTCCACACCTGGCCCATGCCGCCCTGGCCGATGAGCGTGGACAGTTCGTAGCGGCCGGTGATCACACGTCCCGACGCCACCGTCACCTGCCGTCCTCGTGCTTGCGGAGGTAGTCACTCAGCTCGTCGAGCTCGGCGCGCACCTGGTCGATCCGGACGGGCGCGGGGCGCTGCGGGGGCGGCGGGGCGGGTGCCGACTGGGGCGGGGGAGGCTGCGGGACGGGTGTGCCGCCGTACGGCTGCGGGGCAGGCGGCTGCGGGACGGGTGTGCCGGCGTGGGGGGCGGGCGGCGCCTGCTGGTAGCCGTAGAGGGTCGTCTGCTGGGGCGGCATGTTGGCCATGGGCATGGGCCGCCCGTAATAGTGGATGTCCACGACCAGGAAGTAGATGGCGCAGGCCAGGCCGTTCAACATCATGAGGACCAGGCCCAGGGAGCCGGCCGGGCTGCTGAAGTCGTCGGTGTCGTCGGTGCTCATGAGCCCGATGGCGAAGGTCCAGATCACGATCGAGGCTGCGAAGGCCCACCACTCGCGCTGTCTGCGGGTCACCAGGGCGGCCCGCAGCGTCGCCGGCCAGGGGAGCATCCCGCAGGTCATCAGGGGCAGCGCCGTGAGGATCACGCGCAGCGTCACCACCGCCCCCGTCGAGGGTCGACGCGGCGGTGGCGGCGCGTAGCCGTGGCCGTGCATGGATGCTCCTGAAGACCTGATACCGGCAGACATACGAGTGTGAAGACGAGCGTATAGGCCGACAAGGACAACGGTCCCTGCTTGTACCGAACCGTTGTAACGCCGAGCACCTACGGGGCTACTCAGTTTGCGTGGAACCGTTCCGGCGCCGTTGTCGGGTTCCCGCCCGACGGGAGCCGCTGCCCCGGGCAGCCGGACAGCACCCCCTCCATGGCGGCCTTCTCGGCGGCCGTGACCCACAGCCCGTACTTCTTCTTCACGGCCACCTGTCCTGCCACATACGTGCAGCGGTACGCCTTGTTGGGCGGGAGCCAGGTCGCCGTGTCACCGTCGCTCTTGCTGCGGTTGGTGCTCGCGTCGACGGCGAGGAGGTTGAGCGGGTCGTTGGCCAGGGCTATTCGCTTGCTGGGGTCCCATTGTTGGGCGCCCTTCTGCCAGGCGTCCGACAGGGCGACGACGTGGTCTATGTCGACTTGGCTGCGGCCGCGTACGAACGTCACGTCCTTGTTGGTGTACGGGTCCGGGTCCAGCGTCCCCGATCTGACCTCGCAGTCGCCGTCGCTGAACTTCACGTCCTTCAGATCCCGCTTGAGTATGTCGTCGCGGGTTCCACAGCCGTTCGAGTCGGTGTCGGCCCAGGGGCTGCCGAACTTGTCGCGGTCGTATCCCGTCTTGGGCGCCCTCCCCTTGACGGTCAGCGAGTCGACGGCGGCGCGGGCGGCGCCACCGGCCGATTCACCGGAGCCGGCCGAAGCCGATGACTCTGTCGGTTCGTCCGGTCCCGTCGAGCCCGTGCCGTCCACGGTGCAGCCGGCCACGGCGAGCAGCATGACGGCAGCACCGGCACCCCTGGTCCAGAGCGTCATGCGCGCTCTCCTTCCCTTGCCTCCTGACCGCCCTGTCCGGGCGGCCCCTCACGACCCCAGGATCGAAGCCAGGAACTCCCCCGTCCACCCCAGCAACTCCCGCCCGACCAGCGGCTTTCCGCCCACCTTCGCTGTCTTCGGGCGGGGCACAAGGACCTGGTGGGCGGCCGGCTTGATGATGGTCCCCGGGTACAGCCGCTTGAGGCGCAGCTCTTGCGACTCCCTCAGCTCCACCGGCGCGAACCGGATGTTGTTGCCCTGGAGGACGATCTCGGCGACGCCGCACGCCCGCGCGAGCATGCGGAGTCCGGCCACCAGCAGCAGGTTCTCCACCGGCTCGGGCAACTTGCCGTAGCGGTCGACGAGTTCCTCGCGTACGGACTTGATGTCGTCCTCGGAGTTCACCGACGCGATCGCGCGGTACGCCTGGAGGCGCAGCCGCTCGCCGGGCGCGTAGTCGTGCGGGACGTGGGCGTCGACCGGGAGCTCGATCTTGACCTCCAGCGGCGCCTCCTCCTCCACGCCGCCCTCCAGCGACGCCCGGTAGTCCGCGACCGCCTCGCCCACCATGCGTACGTACAGGTCGAAGCCGACGCCCGCGATGTGGCCGGACTGCTCGCCGCCCAGGAGGTTGCCCGCGCCCCGGATCTCCAGGTCCTTCATGGCCACGTACATGCCCGCGCCCATCTCCGTGTGCTGGGCGATGGTGGCGAGGCGCTCGTGGGCCGTCTCCGTCAGCGGCTTCTCCGGCGGGTAGAGGAAGTACGCGTAACCCCGCTCACGGCCACGCCCCACCCGGCCCCGCAGCTGGTGCAGCTGGGAGAGGCCGAAGTTGTCGCCGCGCTCCACGATCAGCGTGTTGGCGTTGGAGATGTCGATGCCCGACTCCACGATCGTCGTCGACACGAGCACGTCGAACTTCTTCTCCCAGAAGTCGACGACGACCTGTTCCAGGGCCTGTTCCGACATCTGGCCGTGGGCCGTCGCGATGCGCGCCTCCGGGACGATCTCCCTCAGCCTCGCCGCCGCGCGGTCGATCGACTCGACACGGTTGTGGATGTAGAAGACCTGCCCCTCGCGCAGCAGTTCACGTCGGATCGCCGCGCCGATCTGCTTCTCCTCGTACGGACCGACGAAGGTCAGGACGGGGTGCCGCTCCTCCGGAGGAGTCGTGATCGTGGACATCTCGCGGATGCCCGTCACCGCCATCTCCAGGGTCCTGGGGATCGGAGTGGCCGACATCGTCAGCACGTCCACATTGGCGCGCAGCTTCTTCAGCTGCTCCTTGTGCTCGACACCGAACCGCTGTTCCTCGTCGACGATCACGAGCCCCAGGTCCTTGAACTTGGTCTCGGCGGAGAACAGCCGATGCGTGCCGATGACGACATCCACCGAGCCGTCCCGCAGCCCTTCCAGGACCGCCTTCGCCTCCGTGTCCGACTGGAAGCGCGACAACGCCCGTACGTTCACCGGGAACTGCGAGTAACGCTCGCCGAACGTCCCGAAGTGCTGCTGCACCAGCAACGTAGTGGGAACCAGCACCGCCACCTGCTTGCCGTCCTGCACCGCCTTGAAGGCGGCCCGTACCGCGATCTCCGTCTTGCCGTAGCCGACGTCGCCGCAGATCAGGCGGTCCATCGGGACCGTCTTCTCCATGTCCTCCTTGACCTCGGCGATGGTCGTCAGCTGGTCGGGCGTCTCCACGTACGGGAAGGCGTCCTCCAGCTCCCGCTGCCACGGGGTGTCCGAGCCGAAGGCGTGCCCCGGTGCCGCCATCCGCGCGCTGTAGAGCCTGATCAGGTCGGCCGCGATCTCCTTGACGGCCTTTTTCGCGCGCGCCTTGGTCTTGGTCCAGTCGGCGCCGCCCAGGCGGTGCATCGTGGGGGCTTCGCCGCCCACGTACTTGGTGATCTGTTCCAGCTGGTCGGTCGGGATGTAGAGCCGGTCGCCGGGCTGGCCGCGCTTGGCGGGCGCGTACTCGACGACCAGGTACTCGCGGGTCGCGCCCTGGACGGTGCGCTGGACCATCTCGATGTAGCGGCCGACGCCGTGCTGCTCGTGGACGATGTAGTCGCCCGTCTCCAGGGTGAGCGGGTCGATGGTCTTGCGGCGGCGGGCGGGCATGCGCACGCCCTCCTTGCCCGCCGCCCGCTGACCGGTGAGGTCGGTCTCGGTGAGGACGACGAGCTTCAGTGCCGTATCGATGAAGCCGTACTCGATCGAGCCGCACGCAACCTGGACGACGGAGGGCGCCAGCGTGGCGAGGTCCGATTCCAGGCGGGCCGCGATGCCCTCGCCGCCGAGGACCTCGACGGTACGGGCGGCCGGGCCGTGGCCCTCGGTGACGAACACCGCGCGCCAGCCGTCCGCGAGCCAGCCCTTGGTGTCGGCGAGTGCCCTGGCGGTGTCGCCGCGGTACGCCTCCGGGGCGTGCATGCCGAGCTTCAGCGTGTCCGCGTCGCCCTCTTCGTCCGCGGCGAACGGGGACACCGACCACCACATCATGTCCATCTCACGGGCCCGGTCCCGCACGTCCGCGATGGCCCACAGGGAGGCCGCGCCGACGTCGATGGGCGCCTCGCCGCCGCCCGCGGTCGCAGCCCAGGACGCCTGCAGGAACTCCTGCGAGGTCGCCACCAGGTCCGAGGCCCGCGTCCGCACCCGCTCCGGATCGCATACGACGGCCATCGATCCCTGGGGCAGTACGTCGAGGAGCAGCTCCATGTCGTCGACGAGTACGGGGGCCAGGGACTCCATGCCCTCGACGGCGATGCCCTCCGCGATCTTCCCGAGCAGTTCGCCCAGTTCGGGATGCTCCTCGGCCAGCGCCGCCGCCCGCTCCCGGACCTCGTCCGTCAGCAGCAGCTCACGGCAGGGCGGTGCCCACAGGCCATGTGCGGCGATTTCGAGGGACCGCTGGTCGGCGACCTTGAAGTAACGGATCTCCTCCACGTCGTCGCCCCAGAACTCCACGCGCAGCGGGTGCTCCTCGGTGGGCGGGAAGACGTCGAGGATTCCGCCCCGTACGGCGAACTCGCCGCGCTTCTCGACCAGTTCGACTCGGGAGTACGCCGCTGCCGCCAGCGCCTCGACGACGTCGCCGAGGTCGGCGCTCTCGCCGGTCCGCAGGGCCACCGGCTCCAGGTCTCCCAGGCCCTTGACCTGGGGCTGGAGCACGGAGCGCACGGGCGAGACGATGACCGAGACCGGGCCGGTCTCCGGGTCGTCCGGGCGCGGGTGCGCGAGCCGCCGCAGTACGGCCAGCCGCCGCCCCACGGTGTCGCTGCGCGGGGAGAGGCGCTCGTGCGGGAGGGTCTCCCAGGACGGGTACTCCACGACGGTGTCGGGAGGCAGCAGGGACCTGAGCGCCGCCGCCAGATCCTCGGCCTCGCGCCCCGTGGCGGTCACCGCGAGGACCGTACGGCGGGTTTCCCTGGCCAGCGCCGCGATCGTGAAGGGACGGGCCGCGGGTGGTCCGACCAGGTCGACGTGCATCCGGTTGCCGTCCGTGGCGGCCTTCACCGCTTCGGTGAGTGCGGCATCCTTGACGACGGCGTCGAGCAGACCGTGCAGGCTCATGAAGAGGCTTCCATCCGAGGGGTGGGCAACGCGGAACGCCCGACACGTGTACGGGCCGGGGGTGTCCTAGGGTACGTCGGCTCGGTCACGGGTGTCGGGCCTGTGGACAACGTCTGGGCACACCCACCGCAGAGGTACCGTCTCAATTCGAACCCCTGGCCCGACCCCCTGACCCGACCGAAGGACCCGACCCGTGCACGGAGCCCCCGTCGCCACGTCCGAAACCGACCGGACCGCGCAGGACCCGCCCCTCGTCCCGGCGCCGGTCGCGTCCTCCCGTGACCGGGGGCTGCGCCGCCTGCTGGACGGGCGGCGGGATCCGCAGATCCTGGCCGGCGTGCTGTTCGTGGCGTATGCCGTGGTCTCCATAGGTCGCTACCTGCGGCTGGGAACCAGGTCCTGGGACCTCGGCATCTTCGAGCAGGCCGTGCGCGCGTACGCCCATCTCCAGGTGCCCGTCGTGGATCTCAAGGGCCCCGGGGCCAACGTCCTGGGCGACCACTTCAGCCCCGTCACCGCGCTGCTCGCCCCCCTCTACCGGCTCTTCCCCTCCCCCGTCACACTGCTCGTCGCCCAGGCCGCGCTGCTGGCGCTGTCCGCCGTGCCGGTCACCCGGGCCGCCGCCCG
Source organism: Streptomyces flaveus (assembly GCF_014647675.1). Lineage (GTDB taxonomy): Bacteria > Actinomycetota > Actinomycetes > Streptomycetales > Streptomycetaceae > Streptomyces > Streptomyces flaveus. The sequence goes on from NZ_BMPQ01000006.1 coordinate 361,494, forward strand.
GCTGCTCGGCCGGAGGCGCGGGCTCGCGCTCGGCGTCGCGTACGGACTGTCATGGGGCATCCAGCGGGCCGTCGACTTCGACTTCCACGAGATCTGCTTCGCCGTCCCACTGATCGCCTTCGCCCTGGAGGCGTTGCTGCGGCAGCGGTGGCGGGCCGCACTGTGCTGGGCCCTCCCCCTCGTCCTGGTCAAGGAGGACCTGGGTCTGACGCTGGCCGCTCTCGCCCTGGTCGTCGCGCTGCGAGCCCGGACATCCTCTCGCCGGACGGCCCTGGCCGCGCTCGGCGTCGCGGTCTTCGGCGTGCTGGCCACGGTGGTCACCATGACCCTGGTCATACCTGCCTTCAACACCACGGACGCCTACGACTACTGGAGCAAGGTCAGCGACTCGAGTGGCCCCTTCGACGGCTTCGACACCAAACTCCGCACCCTCGCCTGGCTGTTGATCCCCACCACCGGGCTGCTGGCCCTGCGTTCCCCGCTCCTGCTGGTCATCCTGCCGACCCTGGGCTGGCGGTTCTTCTCCTCCGATCCGCATCACTGGGATACGGAGTGGCACTACAGCGCGGTTCTGATGCCGGTCGTCGTACTCGCCCTCGCCGACGCGCTCGCCCGCGCGCGGCACAGTTCGCGACCCTGGCTGCGGTCGTACGCGCTTCATCTGCCGACCGCCGTCGCCTCGGCGGCACTCGCGCTGACGACCACGTTGCCGCTGGGGGCGCTGACCGAGTCCGCGGCCTATAGCGTGCCCGCGCGTGTTTCCGCCATTGACGGGCTGCTGGGGCGGATCCCGGACGGTGCGACCGTCGAGTCCAACATCGGGCCGATCAGTCGGCTCACGTCTCGGTGCCGGGTCTTCTGGATCACCAACACCCGTGGGGTGACGCCGGACTTCATTGCCTTGGACAACTCGTCCGGGCGTTACGAGGACGTTCCGGGCTATGTCCGGGAATTGCACCCTCGTGCGGAGTACGTCGTTGTGGGCTCCACCCAGGGGTACGTGGTTCTCGAACGCGAGCGATGACGCTCCGCTGAGGACGCGGTTCGTAAGCTGCGGGTTCGTCGTGGCTGGTCGCGCAGTCGAAAACGATCGCGAAGGAGCCCGGCGCCCCCAGCGCCGGGCTCCTTCCCCCGTACCCCCATCCACAGAAGCCTGCGCAGCTACTCCGTCGCGATCGCGTTCAGTACGTTCATCCGGCCCGCCCTGAACGCCGGTACCAGCGCCGCGAACAGCCCCACGAACGCGGACCCCAGGAACACCCCGATGATCGTCGGCCACGGAATCTCCAGGACCTTCAGGCCCTCCAGGGCCAGGAGCTGCTGGGCGGTCGCGCCCCAGCCCATGCCCAGGCCGAGACCCAGCAGGGCGCCGAACAGGGCGATCACCACCGACTCCAGGCGGATCATGCGCCGCAACTGACGGCGCGAGAGGCCGATCGCCCGCATCAGGCCGATCTCCCGTGTCCGCTCCACCACCGACAGCGCCAGGGTGTTCACCACACCCAGGATCGCGACGATGATCGCCAGGGCCAGCAGGCCGTAGATCATGTTCAGGAGCTGGCCGATCTGGTCCTTCAGGGCTTCCTTGTAGTCGGTCTGGTCGCGGACGGTGTACTGCGGGTAGTCGTCCAGCGCGGTCTTCAGCGACTTGTACGCGGCCGCTTCCTGGCCGTCCTTCGCCGAGGCGAAGACCATCGCATCGAGCGGCATCTTGTCGGCGGGGACGTACTTGGCCATCGTGTCGATGGCTGTGTACATGGCCCCCTGGTCGATGACGACCTCACTGCTGGTGATCGCGCGGACCGTCAGCCGGGCCGCCTCACCGCCGGCCTCGAAGGCGACAGTGATCTTGGATCCGAGCTCGATGCCGTGGGCCTTGGCGAAGTCCTCGTGGACGGACATCGAGTCGGGCCGGTAGGCGTCCTTGAGGTTCCCGGCAACCGTCTCGGTGTTCAGGTCCGTGGCGTAGCTCGGGTCGGCCGCCGTGATGGCCGTTTTCTTGAGCGTCTTGCCGTCGGGGGTGGTGAAGTCGGCCTCGGTCCACTTGTACTCGGTGACCCCCTTCAGGCCCTCCGCCGTCCTGGCCGCCCGCACCGCCTGTGACGTGATCAGCTGGCCGCTGTCGGACTGGATGATGAAGTCCGTACCGACGGTCTTGTCCAGCTGGTCCGTGGCCGACGCCACCATCGACGAGCCGACCACCGACAGACACGCGACCAGCGCGAGGCCGATCATGAGCGCGGCGCCGGTCGCCCCCGTACGACGCGGGTTGCGCAGCGCGTTCCGCTCCGCCATCCGCCCGACAGGGCCGAAGATCCGCAGCACCACGGCGCTCAGTACCCGCACCACACCGCTCGCGAGCAGCGGGCCGATGACGACGAAGCCGATCAGCGACAGCACCACACCGCCGCCCAGCCACATCGAGCCCTCGCTCGCCTTGTCGGCCTGGGACGCGAGGTACAGCCCGTAGCCGCCGGCGCCTGTCAGGACCAGGCCCAGCAGGGCCCGTATGACACCGGACTTGGCGTCCACCGGCGCCCCGGAGTCCCGCAGCGCCGCCATCGGCGAGACCTTGCCGGCCCGCCGGGCGGGCAGGTACGCGGCGAGCACGGTGACCACGACGCCGAGCAGCAGGCCGACCACCGGGGTGGTCCAGGCGACGGTGAGGTCGTCGGTGGAGAGGTTCATGCCGGTGGCGCCCATGAGCTTCATCAGGCCGATGGCCAGGCCCACACCCGCACCGACCCCCAGCACCGAGCCGAAGACACCGAGCAGCAGCGCCTCGACGAGCACGGACCGGTTGACCTGCCGGCGGCTCGACCCGACGGCCCGCATCAGGCCGATCTCGCGGGTCCGCTGGGCGACCAGCATCGAGAAGGTGTTGATGATCAGGAAGATGCCGACGAGGAAGGCGATCCCGGCGAAGCCGAGCATCGCGTACTTCATCACGCCCATGAAATCGCCGACGTCCTTGGCGTTGGCGTCCGCGACCTCCTTGGCCGTCTGGATCTGGTAGCCGCTGTCGAGCGCGGCCGTGACGTTCTTCTTCACCTGGGCGTCGCTGAAGCCGGAGGCGGCGGTGACGTTGACGTTGGTGTAGACGCCGGTGTCGCCGACCAGGGCCTTCTGCGCGGTCTTCGTGTCCAGGTAGAAGATCGCGGCACCCGGGTTGGTGACCTCGAACTCCGCGAAGCCCGAGACCTTGGCCCGGTGCGTACCCACCGCCGTGATGACGCCGATCTCGTCGCCGAGCTTCAGGTGGTGCTTGTCGGCGGTGTCGGCGTCGACCATGATCTGGTCCGGTCCGCGCGGGGCGTTGCCGGAGGAGATCTTCATGGTGCGGGCGTCGTTGGCGTTCCAGTTGCCGACGATGGTCGGGGCGCCGCCCGAGGGCGAGAGGCTGTCCTTGTCGGCGTCGACGACGGTCACCGAGGTGGAGAAGACGGTGCCCTCGGCGGACTTGACCCCCTCCGCCTTGCGGACCTCGCCCAGCACGGACGCGGGCATGACCGGCGGTTTGCCGTTGTCGGCCTGGGTCTCCCCGGTGTCCGAGGCGCCCTTGGCGCTGACCTGGACGTCGGACGAGGTGGCCGCGAAGAGCTTGTCGAACGTCGTGTTCATCGTGTCGGTGAAGACGAGCGTGCCGCAGACGAAGGCCACCGACAGCAGGACCGCCACGGCCGAGAGGGCCATACGTCCCTTGTGCGCGAAGAAGTTGCGCATCGAGGTCTTCATGACAGTCATGACGTACGCCCCCGGGCGTCGAAGTCCTTCATCCGGTCCAGGACGGTTTCGGCGGTGGGCTTCCACATCTCGTCGACGATCCGGCCGTCGGCCAGGTACAGCACCCGGTCCGCGTACGAGGCGGCCACCGGGTCGTGGGTGACCATCACGATGGTCTGGCCGAGCTCGTCGACGGAGCGCCGCAGGAAGCCGAGCACCTCGGCGCCGGCCCGGGAGTCGAGGTTCCCGGTCGGCTCGTCACCGAAGATGATCTCGGGCCGGGCGGCCAACGCCCGTGCCACGGCTACGCGTTGCTGCTGGCCGCCGGAGAGCTGGGTCGGCCGGTGCTTGAGGCGGTCGCTCAGGCCGACGGTCTCGACGACCTGGCTGAGCCAGCCCTTGTCCGGCTTACGGCCCGCTATGTCCATGGGCAGCGTGATGTTCTCGAGTGCGTTCAGCGTCGGCAGCAGGTTGAACGCCTGGAAGATGAAGCCGATCCGGTCCCGGCGCAGCTTCGTGAGCTTCTTGTCCTTGAGGCCGGTGATCTCCGTCTCGTCCAGGTAGATCTGCCCGGAGGTGACGGTGTCGAGGCCGGCGAGGCAGTGCATCAGCGTGGACTTGCCGGACCCCGAGGGGCCCATGATCGCGGTGAACTGGCCCCGCGCGATGTCCACGTCGACGTGGTCCAGGGCGACGACGCGGGTCTCCCCGGACCCGTACGCCTTGACGACCTGCCGCGCCCGCGCGGCAACGGCCGTACGCCCTCCAGTGCCCCCGTGCCTGGTAATGGTTACAGCCGAAGTCACGGTATGTCTCCTAAGTCGGTCAGCAGGTGGTACGCATCGTCTGCGTGCTGTGCGTGGTCTGCGTGGTCTTCTACGTGGAATGAGTCTGTCGGCGGGAGGGGGTCCGGCGCGCTGGTGCTCAGCGCAGTCTTTTCCGGGGGTAAACCCCACCTCCGGAGGTGCGGTACTCCGCCCTCAGCGGCGTAAAGCCAGGTTAAGGAGGGGGCAGGTCGCGTCTCGTCCTCCGGCGGTACGAAGCCTCCCCGGTCCGTAGTACGGAGGTACCCCTACGGGATCTCCACCCGACGGCGGAGGGGTCCTAAGGGTCGCCTCCACCCTTGAGGCCAGTCGGCGTCATACCTCCCACGGCGGGAGGGCGAAGTGGGAGAGTGTCCTCCGGCAGATAGATGCAGGGGGAAAGGAAATCCGTGAGCCAGGAGGAAACCCAAGGGCCGGACACCGGCACACCGTCCGCATCACCGGCCGCCGGGCCGGTCGAGCCCCGTAAACGCCGTGCCGTCGTCGCCGCGCTCATGCTCGCCATGGGCCTGGCCGCGCTCGACTCCACCATCGTGTCGACCGCCGTGCCGCAGATCGTGGGCGACCTCGGCGGCTTCTCCGTCTTCTCCTGGCTGTTCTCGGGCTATCTGCTGGCCGTGACGGTCACGCTCCCCGTCTACGGCAAGCTCTCCGACACCTTCGGTCGCAAGCCGGTACTGATCGCGGGCGCGGCCATCTTCCTGCTCGGCTCCCTGCTCTGCGCGCTCGCCTGGAACATGGCGGCGCTCATCGCCTTCCGTATCGTCCAGGGTCTCGGCGGCGGCGCCCTCCAGGGGACCGTCCAGACGCTCGCCGCCGATCTCTACCCCCTGAAGCAACGCCCCAAGATCCAGGCGAAGTTGTCCACGGTCTGGGCGACCTCGGCGGTCGCGGGCCCGGCGGTCGGCGGAGTCCTCGCGGCGTACGCCGACTGGCGGTGGATCTTCCTCATCAACCTGCCGATCGGCGCGCTGGCCCTCTGGCTGATCGTCCGCCACCTCCACGAACCCAAGCGCCGGCCCGGCCCCCGCCCCCGTATCGACTGGGCGGGCGCACTCGCCGTCTTCGCGTGCGGCGGCGTACTGCTGACGGCGCTGGTGCAGGGCGGAGTGGCGTGGCCCTGGCTTTCAGCTCCCTCAATCGCCCTGCTGGGTACGGGACTTGCCCTCGTCGCACTCACGGTGTTGATCGAACGCCGGGCCGCCGAACCGATCATCCCCGGCTGGGTCTGGCGCCGCCGCACCATCGCGGCGGTCAATCTGGCGCTGGGCGCGCTGGGGTTGCTGATGGTGGCACCGACGGTCTTCCTCCCGACCTACGCCCAGGCGGTCCTCGGCCTCGCTCCCATAGCGGCCGGATTCGTGCTCTCCGTATGGACGTTGAGCTGGCCGGTGTCGGCGGCGCTCAGCCAGCATGTGTACCGCAGGATCGGTTTCCGCAACTCGGCGTTGATCGGCATCGCTGCGGCCGCGCTGCTCCTGCTCGCGTTCCCGTTCCTGCCCTATCCCGGCGAACCCTGGCAGCCGGCCCTGCTCATGTTCCTGCTCGGCGGCGCGCTCGGACTGTTCCAGCTCCCTCTGCTCATAGGCGTCCAGTCGACGGTCGGCTGGTCCGAACGCGGCACGGCCACCGGTTCCGTACTCTTCTGCCGCCAGACCGGCCAGACGCTGGGCGCGGCCCTGTTCGGAGCGATCGCCAACGGCGTGCTGGCCACCCGCCTCGGCGGCGCCGGCGACCTCGACTCGGTCACCCGCTCCCTCGACTCGGGCACCCCCTCCGAACCCCTCCGCCACGCGGTCGCCGACGCGGTCCACGCGGTCTACCTGGGCGCGGCCTGCGCGGCCGGACTCGCCTTCCTGGTGCTGTTGTTGATGGCACCGCGGCGGTTTCCGGTGTTGAAGGGCGCCGCCGACTCGTGATCGACCCCTTTGTTCACGGGCCGGTTCGGCGGGCGACAAAGGGCTACTGACCTGCCCCGCCCTCCGGGCCGGGTGCTCGGCTCAGTAGACCGGCTCGCCGATACCCAGCAGGTTCCCCTCGCTGTCGCGGAACCAGACGGCGCGTTCGCCCCGTGCGCCCTTGCTCGGATAGTGGCCGTCGATGTCCGCGATTCCGTTCCTCGTCCGGAACCCGGGCACATCGACCTCCTCGAACACCACGCCGCGCTGTTTGAGCTCCGCCACGACTGCCTCGATGTCGTCGACCTGCCAGCCCATCTGGGTGAAGGTACCGGGAGAGACTCCCGTCGATTTGAACAGCGCGAACTCCACGCCTCCGCACCGGTACAACAACCCACCGGGCCGCTCGTCGACGGGCTCGAGGCCGAGCTGCTCGGAGTAGAAGCGCCGCGCCCGCTCCAGGTCCTGGGCAGGAAGCCTGGTCGCCACGCTTCCCCGGGCCAGAAGGTTCCTGTCGTCTGCGTTCATGACTCCAGTGTGTGCTCAGTCGTCGAGCAGCCGCCATGCGGTATCGACCTCTTCGCGTCCTTCATCCACCTTCGCCAGGGCGGCCGAATACACGCCGAGCAGCCGGTGTTCGACGGAAAGTGTTCACGCTTTTCGCAACCGGTATGCGGTCACGTGAGAGCGCCGTTCGCTCGCAGCAGCGGCAGTACGTGGTCGCGCAGTGCTCACATCAGGACGTGCTTGCCTGGGCCGATGACACGACGAGAAGTGCCTCTGACGCCTGTTCGGCCTACGACCGCCGGTGACCTGGGGTCCCTGCTGGTACGGCGACGCAGCACCCGCAGCTTCGGATCACAGCCGCCGAGCCTCGCCCAGATCGCACACCTGGCGTGGGCGGCACACGGGCGAACCGCCGACGGGCACCGCACGTGCCCGTCGGCGCACGCGTTGTATCCCCTGACGCTCACCGTGGTGGCGGGCAACGCGGAAGGCCTGGCCGCCGGGGCCTACCGGTACGACGCCGAGCGCCATGTACTGGCCCTGGTCGCCGACGGCGATCACCGCGACCGGGTCGCCCGCACCACCCTCGCCGACCACGACTGGTTGCGGCACGCGGCGGCCCTGCTGCTGCTCAGCGGCGACATGGGCACGGCCACGCGCCACTTCGCCGACCAGCCGCCGCAAGGCCGCCGGGGCCGGCGGTACGTCTGGCTGAGTGATCACGAGAAGGCCCGAAGCGACACTTCTCGGCGTTTACGTTTTCACCACAACTGACCAATGGGGCAAGTGGGGTTAACGCAGGTAACACCCGAGGTCAGCGGAGTAAGCGCGTACCGACCAATCAGTTTGGTGAAAAGGAGGCGCATCCTGAGGACGGCAGGTAGCGTGCGTGGCTCATTCCCGCCCCCTTCCCTACTCTCCCCGCCAAAGAATTCCCTGCGGCCCGCACCCCGGGCCCGAGCCACGCAAGGAAAACCGGGATGTCCTACGACCCGTCCCCGTCGTACCCAGTTCCACCGCCCCACGACTCGTCGCCGTCCTACTTCACCTACCCCTGGGCACCACAGCCGCCGCCGGAACCCGAGCCCGCGCGCCACCGCCCCCGGCACGCCGCGCTCGGCCACCACAGCGACCTCCGCGTCCTGCGCACCGCGTACCGCTGGCAGCGGCGCGTGGCGACGCTGACCGCACTGGGTTACTTCACGCTCTTTCTCGTCCTGTCCGCGTACGCGCCGGAGTTCATGGCGAAGGACGTCACCGACGGGCTGCCCGTCGGGCTGCTGCTCGGGCTCATCCAGGTGCCCGTCACCTGCGCGGCGATCGCGCTGTACGAGTACACGGCCCGCCGCGGCGTCGATCCGATCGCCGAACGGATAAGGAAACAGGCGGAGTTGGACGACAAGCGGGCGGAGGGCGGCCGATGACCGGGTTCAGCAGTTCCGCACAGTCGATGTCGCTCGTGGCGTTCACGGTCGTCGCCACCATCACGCTGCTGCTGTGCGTGATGACCGGCCCCGACCGCGACGACCTCGACGAGTTCTACACCGGCTACAGCTCGATGTCCCCGATGCGCAACGGCCTGGCCGTCGCGGGCGACTACATCTCCGCCGCGACGGTGCTCGGCACGGGCGGCGTGATCGCGCTGTTCGGCTACGACGGGGTCGTACTCGCCCTGAGCACCGCACTCTCCCTGATGCTGCTGATGTTCCTGCTGGCCGAACCGCTGCGCAACGCGGGCCGGTTCACCATGGGCGACGTGTTCGCGCGGCGGATGCCGGGACGCTCCATACGCATCGCGGCCTGCGTCGTGACGCTCGCCGCGCTGATGCCGATGATGCTGGTCCAACTCGCCGGTACGGGCGATTTGTTGGCGTTTCTGCTCGGCTTCTCCAGCGACTCGCTGAAGACCGGCTGCATCATCGGGCTCGGCACGCTGATGATCAACTACGCGGCGATCGGCGGCATGAAGGGCACCGCGCTCATCCAGATCCTGAAGATCGTGATGCTGCTCGGCTCCGGCGCCGTCATCGCCGTACTCATCCTGAACAAGTTCGACTGGAACCTCGGCGGCCTCTTCAACACGGCGGCGGAGAACAGCGGGGCGGGGCCGGCGTTCCTCAACTCCGGGCTGCAGTTCGCGAGCGGGCCCAACCCCGGACTGGACATGATCACCACAGAGCTGGTGGTGGTACTCGGCGGCGCGGTGCTGCCGCACATCACCATGCGCATGTACACCGCGGGCAGCGCGCGCGAGGTGCGCCGGTCGATGTCCTGGGCGGTGCCGGCCGTGGCACTGTTCGTGCTGATCATCACGGTCATCGGCTTCGGCACGGTGGCCATGATCGGGCGGAAGGCGATCACGGCGGCGGATCCACAGGGCAACACGACATATCTGCTGGGCTCGCGCGCCGTGTTCGGGACGGACCCGTCGACGGCCGAGACACTGCTCTTCACCACCGTCACGGCGGCGATCTTCCTGACCGTGCTCGCATCGGTGGCCGGGATGATTCTCGCCTGCGCCAACTCCCTTGCGCATGACGTGTTCGCCCACGGCAAGAAGCAGCTGTCACCGCGTCGCGAGATGACGTTGGCCCGGCTGTCCGCCGCTGCCGTCGGCGTCCCGACGATCCTGCTGGCCACGCTCGTCCAGCACCGCAACCTGCAACCGCTCGTCACACTCTCGCTCTGCGTCGGGGCCTCGGCGATCGCGCCCGCGCTGGTCTACGGGCTGTTCTGGCGCCGCTACACCCGGGCGGGGCTGCTCTGCACGTTGATCGGCGGCTCGGTCAGTACGTTCGTCCTGATGACCGGCACCACTCTGGTCTCCGGCTCGCCCGTCTCCGCCTTCCCCGACCACGACTTCACGTGGTTCCCGTTCACCACCACCGGGCTCCTCTCCATTCCGCTCGGCTTCGCCTTCGGGTGGCTGGGGACGATGCTTTCGGGGCGGCAACAGGCAGAGGAGCAGCGGCGGCAGTACGAGGCGGTCGAGGGGTGGATTCTGGCGGGGGTGGTCCGGCGAGGGCGCTAGCCGTGCAGCCGTGTCGGGGCGCCCTCAATCCACCGACGCCTGGCCCGTCAGCGTCACGAGGCTGTCCCGTACGTGGTTCATGTGGGCCTGCACTTCGTCCTTTTGGGCGGCGTGAGCGCGGAGCAGTCGTTCCGTTTCGTGGGTGATCCGGATTTCGCGGGCGTACGCCTCCGAAAGGATGGCGGCGGCCTGGGACTCCGCCTCCTCCTGGATGGGACGGGTCGACTCCCGGGCCTCGGCCAGGGCCCGTTCGGCCTCGGCCAGGGTCTCCTCTGCGCGTGACAGCAGCGGAACGTGCTCCGCGTCCAGGGCGGCCTCCTGCTCCGCCGTCGCACGGTCGAGCTCCTCCAGGCGGTCGGCGTGCTCCTTGGCCTGCTCGACGAGCATCGCCTCCGAGCGCCGGCGCATGTCGCGCAGCGCGTCCAGCGCCTCGCCGCGGTGCTCCTTCGCCTCCAGGCGCGCGGCGATGCGCAGTTCGTCGGCCTCGGCCTGGGCGGCGAGCAAGCGCCGACGGGCCCGTTCGTCGGCCGCGGCCCGTACCGCGTCGGCTCCCGCCCGTGCCGCCTCGCGAACCCGGCCGGTCTCGGACTGCGCCTCCTCCAGGATGCGTCTCGCCTCCCGGTGGGCGTTCTCGTGGAGGGCCGCCGCCTCCCCCTTGACGAGTTCGAAGATCTGCGCGGCACCTCTGCCGAGCTTCTCGTACGTCTGCGGAGGCAGCGCGGCCACCAGCTCGGCCAGCCGCTGCGCCTCCGCCTCCATCTCCCTGGCCAGTACGGTCAGACGGGCGGCCCGTTCCCACGCGGCGTCGCGGTCCTGCGAGAGTTCCGCGGCGTACGCGTCCACCTGCTCGGGACGGTAACCGCGGCCCCGTACGGCCATGAAGCCATGAGGCGACACCGATGTGCTGCTCATCCTCGAATCCCCTCTCAAGCTACGTACTGCATGACGTACAGCACGATGTGCCGCACATCCTGGTAGATCGGACAGAAGTGTTCATAATGCGACACTCCGCCGTTCAGTCAGTAAGAGGTCGGATGACAAAAAGGGGCGGGTCCGGTCGATCGACCGGACCCGCCCCCTCCACAGAAGGTGACGTCAGAGCAAGCCGTCCCACATCTGTTCCAGCAGCACCGACCACCAGCTCTCCGGCGAACCGAGCGCCGGCGGGTCGAGAGCGGCGAGCGCCGCCTGGAAGTCGACGGTCCAGCGGCCCGCCTGCTCCTGGTTCAGGCCGAAGCGAAGACGCCACATACGGCCCAGCAACGCCAGGCTCCGCGCGAACTCCGGCAGCCCCGTGTTCACGAACTGCGGCGGTACGGATGCGCCGCCCGGACCCGCCTCGACCGGTACGGCCACGATGTTCGCCGTGCCGTACTGGACGCAGATCGCCTTGCCGAAGTCGCTGCCCATGACGAGGTACGAACCCGCGTCCGAAGCCGGCTGCACCCCGCGTTCCTGGGCCAGTTCGGCGAGCGTGGGCACCGGGCGGCCCGGCTGGGCCTGGGCCCAGAAGAACGGGTTCATGTCCATGGGCAGCCCGGCCACGACCAGGGTGTGCGCCACGATCGGAGGTACGCCCTGCCGGGACACCGCCGCCTGGTCGAACCGGAAGACCCCCGGCCCGAACGCCGCCGCCAGCTCCTGACCGATCGCCTCCGGCGGAACCGGCGGCGCGGGCTGCACCTGCGGCAACGGCGCACGCACCGGTGCCGGCCGGGCGGGCCCGTCCGCGACCTGGTGCAACTCGCCCTGATGCGCGAGCAGTTGGGCCATGCCCTGCTGACGGCTCGCGTGGTCCGTGCCGTACGGGGCGATGCTGGTGATCCGCGCCTGCGGCCAGCTCTCGCGGATCATCCGCGCACAGTACGCGCCCGGCAACTCGCAGGACTCCAGCTCCGTGTGGAGCTCAAGCACCTGCTGCGGGGGCACGTTCATCGCACGCAGTTCGTGCAGGATCTGCCACTCCGGGTGCGGGGTGCCCGGCGCGGAACGGCGGATGAGCTGCTGCTCGGAGCCGTCCTGCGCGCGGTAGCGGAGTACGGCCTGATAGCCGGGGCCGACGGTCGGCTGGCCCTGCTGCGGGTAGCCGTACGCCGGGGGCTGCTGGCCGGGCATCGGCTGGCCGGGGGTCGGCCCGCCGCCCGGGCCCGGCATGGGGGGCCGGCCCGGCATCGGGTGACCTGGCGTCGGATGGCCTGGCATCGGGTGGCCCGGCGTCGGATGCTGCGGCGCACCCGGCGGCATCCCCGGAGCCTGCGGCGGCGGGGGCGTAGCCGGGCCTGCGGGACCGGGACCGGACAGCACCGTCTGCTGGTGGTGAACGCCGGCGGAGGGCGTGCCGCCCGGAGGGTTCGGGGCTCCGGGGCCGCCGGGCCGACCGTGCTGACCAGGGGCACCCGGAGCGCCGGGCGGCTTGGGCGCACCCGGAGCGCCGGGCGGTTGAGGAGCGCCGGGGCCGGAGCCGGAGAGCATGGTCGCCTGGTGGTGGACGCCACCGGGCGGCGTACCCGGGGCACCCGGCGGAGGCGTACCCGGCGCGCCGGGCCGACCGGGGGCACCGGGCGGGCCCGGAGGCTTGGGGCCACCGGAACTGCCGCCCAAGCTGCCGCCGGGCTGGTTCGGGTCGGCGAACATCGTGGGCGCGTGGTGGACGCCACCCGAGGATGTACCGCCCGGAGGATTGGGAGCACCGGGCGGCTGCGGCGCACCCGGCTGACCAGGCGCCCCCGGCCCCTCGGGCCCGTCAGGACCGACCTGCGAGACGAACTGCGTGGGCACATACCCACCGCCCCCCGAAGCACCCGGCGCACCGGGCCCGGACGGCGCAGGCGTACCCCCCGGCCGCGCCCCCGGCGTCCCGGGCGCACCCGGCGGAGGCGGCGTACTCGCCCCACCGCCACGCGCCCCACGCGGCGGCGACTGCGCCTTGCTGGTCGCGGCGTCGGCGATGTCACCGGCATGGGGCGCCAACGGCCGCCCCGGCGCACCCGAACCAGCGGGCGGCTGCGGCGCATTCGGTCCGGCGGGCGGCGGAGTACCCGGAGCCGCACCCGGCCGAGCCGCGCCCGACCCCCGCTCCTCGTCGACCGCCGGGGACACCGCCGTACGCGGAAGCTGACTGCCGCCCTGCATCAGGGCGGTCTTGGCGTCCGGCGGCGTGGGCGGCGGCGTACGACCGTCGTCAGCGTCACTCAGCGGCGGTGCGAACACCGTCGCGGGCAACGGCACCGAACGGTCCTCGCCCGCATCGGCATTGGTGTCGGTCCCGGCCCACGGGGTCGCCTCGGAAGACGTACCGGGCCCCTCACCGGAACCCGACTCGGACCCGCCCCCGGCAGCCGGCCACGACGGAGCACCCCCGGAAGCGGAAGACCCGCCCGGCGACACCCCGGGCCGCGAACTCCCACCCCCCGACACCCCGTTGGCGGACCCGGCATCAGCAGAGGCAGCAGCCGGACGAGCCCCCGCCCCCTCGGACGAACGGGAGGCCGAACCGGACGCAGCGGGCGAACCGGGCGAACCGGCGGAACCCGCAAGCGAACCAGCCCCCGACCCCTCCCGCCGATCCGGAATCCCCATCCGATCCGCCGCCTCCTGCAACCACTCCGGAGGAGTCAGCAAGAACGACGTCTGGTTCAGATCCACCCGCGCCGGAGGCGCCGACGCCGGTTCAGGCGCCGCATCCGGCAACCCGTACTCCTCCTCGTACCGGCGAATCACCTCACCCACCGGCAGCGAAGGCCACAACGTGGCCTCCCCGCTGTCCCGCGCGATCACCAGCCGCTGCGCACCACCGTCGGAACGCGGCCCCTCGGCCCGGTCCTCCGCCCACACGACGAAACCGAGCTCGAACTCCCGCACCCGCACCTCACGATGCTGATACGAGGCCACATCACCGTTGATCCACTCTTCCGCGCGCTCCTGCGCCTGCGCGAAGGTCACCATCGGACGCTCACTCCCCCACCGAAGAGACGGACACGGCTCGCGCGAAGCCGCCGTCCACCATCAGGTTCGCCACGGTCTCCAGCTCCGGCGGATTACCCGCCAGCCGGCCCAGGAACTGGTCGAAGTCGTCACCACAGGGCAGCAACAGCCGCTCCACCCGCTCCGGCGGCGGCCACGCGTCCTGGTCACGCGCGTCATCGAACGCACAGAACCACACCGACCCCAGCCGCTCACCCTTCACCTTCACCGCGAGCAGCCCGCCCTGGACGAAGCCCACCCCCAGGTAATCCTTGGTGAGGTGGTCACGCAAGCACTTGTTGACGTACACGAGATCATTCACGGCCGCCTCGTCACGCACCGTGAAGAACGGCTGATCCACCAGCAGACCCAGCTCCGCGTCCAGCGCCGCCCCCACCGGAGCACAACCACCCGCCGCCTTCAGAAACGAGCGATAGGCACCCGGCAGCCGGTACCCAAGATCCTCCTCGACACCCTGCACCTCCTGCTCGGACACCGCGACCGACGTCTTCGGCAACCCGAAATGCACCGGCCGCGTCTCCTGCAACGGCCGCGTACCCCTCTTGTCCTGATCGACAGCCGCCGTCGCAAGCCCGCCATGATGCCGCAGCAAAGCCTTCACCTCGACCGGCACCAACTCAAGACGCCGCGAACCCGGCACGTGATGCCAGGTCCAGCCATGCGGAGTCGCCACCGCCGGAATGGTGTCCCACAACTCATGCCCCGTCGCCGCCAAAGCCGCGTTCGCCGACACATAGTCCGTAAGCCGCAGCTCATCGACACCGAAGCCCTCGGGCGGCTCGGCGATCTCCGCCGCGGCACGCGCATAGACCGAGAAGTCGGGATAGCCGTACTCATCGACCCGCACACCCCTGGGATGACGAGCGGCCCGGACCGGATCCGGAAAATGTACGACCTGCCCGGCATAAGCCGCGTTCGGCGGCGCGGCTTGCTGCCCGAGCCGACCTGTCGTCATGGCGGTTGCCCCCTGCGGCGTTCTGATTGGATCGCGGACGTCGACAGCCTATGCGGTTGTACGACACCGGTCACCGGGCCTCCGGTTCCGCACCGGCCCACAGGCCCGGCGGTCCCGTGACCTGCCGTCACCCCGCCGTGACCGAGCGACGAAGAACAGGCGTGTCGGGTGGACTCCGCTTCCACACCAGCCACGGAGTTTGGCACTCTGTCCCCGCACCCGGGGGCTGCGACCACAACAGCCACACCGCGGGGATGGGGAGGAAACAAGATCATGAACGCCACACAGACGGGCACATCCGGTGACCCGCGGGTCGGCTGGAGCAACACCGAAAGACCCCACACACCCGCCCTCCACCACCGCCGCGACGGCATACTCCCCACCATCGCCGCCGCCCTCTCCGTACGCGGCGCCACCCTCACCGGCACCGCCGCACGCGGCGACCAACAACCCGAACTCCACCCACTCGTACGAGACTTCCTCGACACCCTCACCAGCGCCCAACGCGACCGCTTCACCGGCCGCTGCGCCGAAACAATCCTCATCTCCCGACACCTCAGCGCAGCCGACACAGCCCGCTCCAAACGCGCCGCCCGCAAACCCATGACCAACAACGAAGCCCGCAAAACCCTCAAAAACGCCAAACTCACCGCCCGCTACATCCGCGAAGACGGCGACCCCCTCCACGGCAACTTCGCCACACCCTGCCGCTCCTGCACCGCACTCAGCGCCCACTTCGGCGTACGCATCATCGACCCCACGACATCACAGACGTGAGCCTTCCCACACGCACGCGCGTACGTACACGTATAAGCACCGCAGGAACACCGCACAGACGAACGTAGGACTCATGCACGCCGACCGCACCACCGCCACCACCCGCTTCCCCAAACCCGTCGACCACGCACTGCGCGCCGCCGGATGGCAGCCAGGCCGCTGGGACATAAAGCAGGCCGAATACTGGGCCGACGCCCTGCGCAACCACGAATCCCCCGCCGGACACCGACACGCCGTGTTCCCGGCAGCCGTCGAAGCATGGGCGGAATTCGGCGGACTCCACGTACCCGTCTCCGGACCCGGCCGACAGGTCGCCCCCTCCCCCCTCCACCTCGACCCACTGCACGGCCTCCACATGGCCCGCACCCTCGCCGACCTCGGCCGCGCCCTGGACACCGAGGTCTGCCCACTCGGCGAAGAATCCGACAACCGCGCACTACTCGCGATCGACGCCGAGGGACGCGTATACACGCTCGACCACACCGGCGACTGGTACCTGGGATCCGACATCGACCAAGCCCTGACCGGACTCCTCTCGGGCATCGAACCGGTACGCCTGACGACGAGCTGAACCCGCTTGGTTCCGGGGCTCTCAGCCCTCCGCCGGAATCACCGCGGACACCCGGAACCCACCCGCATCCGTCGGCCCCGACACAAACACCCCACCCAACGCGGCAACCCGCTCCTTCATACCCACCAAACCGTTCCCCCCACTCGGCAGACGCGCACCCGAAGCAGCCTCCGGCTCCGGCGGCGGCTCGTTCTCCACCTGCATCGCAATCTCCGCCGAACGATGCGCCAACCGCACATGCGTCTTCGCACCCGCCGCATGCTTATGGACGTTCGTCAACGCCTCCTGCACCACGCGATACGCGGTCTGCTCCACCTCCGGCGCATACACACGCGAATCACCGTCGACCGACAGATCCACCGCCATACCGGCTGCCGCCGACTGCCCGAGCAACTCGTCCAGATCAGCCAGGCACGGCCCGTCGCCACCCTCGTCGTCGACGACCCGGGACGCGGCGGCGGCTGCCGCGGCACCCACCGCCGCGAGCGGTACCGGCTGCGCCCGAGGCGACAGACCATCCCCCGTACGCAACACCCCCAACATCTCCCGCAACTCCGTCAGCGCCTGCCGGCCCATATCCCCCACCAACGCCGCGTTCCTGACCGCCTTCTCCGGATCCTTCCGCGCAACAGCCTGAAGCGCCGCCGCATGCACAACCATCAGACTCACCCGATGCGCGACCACATCGTGCATCTCACGCGCGATCCGCGTCCGCTCCTCGTTCCGCGCCCACTCAGCCCGCTCCTCCGCCCGCTCAGCCAGCAACTGCAACTCCCGCTCCAAGGAGTCAGCCCGCTCCCGCAAGCTCTCCATCAGCCGACGCCGCGCCCCCACATACAAACCAAGAAGAACCGGCGGCGCCGTCAGACCCAACGAAGTCGTCAGCGACAAGAACGGCACAGCCCACTCACCGAACTCCACCTCGCCACGCACCACACCCTGATGCGCCCGCACATACGCGACGATCAGCACCCCCACCATCGACATCGACGCCAACGCCCCGATGATCCGCCGCGGCAACTCCGACGCCGCCAGCGTGTAAAGCCCCACAACCCCCATCAGAAAACCCATCGCGGCAGGCGTGATCGCGATCGAGACAAGAACGACAGCAATCGGCCACTTACGCCGAAACAGCAGCACGGACCCCGCCAACAGCCCGAAAACGACCCCCACCGCATCCGGCAACCCAGCATCCCGCGCGAACGGAACCCCCTGGAACGCACACTCGACAGCGGACACCAACGCGAGCCCACCATCGAGCCACGCACTCCGCCACCGCACCCACCACCACGGCCCCGTCCCGGCCGCGGTGTGGTCTTCCCCCGTCGTGGTCATACCTCCAGCCTACGGGCGCCCACCCCACCTTTTCCGGTGACTTTCCCGCACTGGCCTACACCACATGCCGCAATCGAACGGGAGCGAAAACGGCAGAAATCCCTCGAACTGGCGAACCGCACACGGTTTCGGTCCGGACGCCCCTATTCGGGCCTGAAGGTATGCCCATGGCACACGCATACGGCAAGTACGCCGACTTCGAAGGGCTCCGGGAGCAGGCGGTCACGCTCCGCCGAGCAGGCCTCAGCCGCCGCCAGATCCGCGACCGGCTCTACATCGACAACAACGACATCCTCAACCGCCTCCTGGAAGGCGAGCCGCCCCCGGAGTGGACCAAGCGGCCGAATGCGAAGGACGACCTGAGGGCCAAGGCCAGGGAGCTACGGCTCCAGGGCTGGACGTACGACCAGATCCAGGTGGAGCTGGGGTGCTCGAAGAGTTCGATCTCGTTGTGGGTACGGGATCTGCCGAAGCCGGAGCGGAAACGGACCCCCGAGGAGGCTTCAGCCATCGCCAAGCGCGGTTGGGAGGCGACACTGCGGAGGAGAGAGGAGGAACGGCAGCAGACCAAGCAGGCATCAGCCGAGGAGGTCGGCACATTGACCGACCGGGAGCTGTTGGTTGCGGGCGTCGTTCTCTACTGGGCGGAAGGCTGCAAGGACAAGGCGACATACAGCCGCTCACGCGAGAGGTTGCAGTTCATCAACAGCGACCCCAATGTCATCAGCCTCTACCTGCGCTGGCTCGAGCTCCTGGGCGTAGAACGGGACCGCATGCGGTTCCGCGTCAGCATCCACGAGTCGGCAGACGTAGCCGCAGCTGAAGCGTTCTGGGCCGAACTGGTCGGGGTCGACGCTGCAACCTTCCAGAGGGTCACCCTCAAGAAGCACAACCCTCGAACAAACCGGCAGAATACGGCGGAGGCTTATCGCGGCTGCCTGGTCATCTACGTCACCAAGAGCGCTGAGCTGTACCGTCGCATGGAAGGCACCTGGTACGGCATAGTAGGAGCCGCGCGCGCATCCGATCTAGGAAATCGGACATAGCGGGCAA
Source organism: Streptomyces flaveus (assembly GCF_014647675.1). GTDB lineage: Bacteria > Actinomycetota > Actinomycetes > Streptomycetales > Streptomycetaceae > Streptomyces > Streptomyces flaveus. Next base: position 380,152 of record NZ_BMPQ01000006.1, read on the forward strand.
ACCATCCCGGGTCGTCTAAAGGCAGGACAAATGGTTTTGGTCCATTGAATGAGGGTTCGATTCCTTCCCCGGGAGCATGACAAGAGCGGGGCCTGACCACCACGTCAGGCCCCGCTCACATTTCCCCCGCACAACGCCCCGGTATCCTGCCGATGTCCGCACCCCAAAGACATCAGACATCGCAGTCATCGAAGCCGAAGGGCAAAACCCGTGAGCGCCATTCGCCCGGCAGCCGTAGTCGTTCTTGCAGCGGGTGAGGGCACCCGTATGAAGTCGGCCATACCGAAGGTCCTGCACGACATCTGTGGCCGTTCCCTTGTGGGGCATGTGCTTGCCGCCGCGCGCGAGTTGGAGCCCGAGAACCTGGTCGTCGTCGTGGGGCACGCCCGCGAGAAAGTCACCGCGCATCTCGCCGAGGTCGATCCGGGCGTACGTACGGCCGTGCAGGCCGAGCAGAACGGCACCGGGCATGCGGTGCGGATGGGGCTGGAGGAGTTGGGCGGTGCGGTCGACGGGACCGTGGTCGTCGTCTGCGGGGACACTCCCCTGCTCAGTGGCGAGACCCTCCAGGAGCTCGCCGCGACCCACACTGCCGACGGGAATGCCGTCACCGTGCTGACCGCCGAGGTTCCGGACGCGACCGGTTACGGCCGGATCGTGCGCGACGGGGTTTCCGGTGCCGTAACCGCGATCGTCGAGCACAAGGACGCCTCCGATTCGCAGCGTGCGATCCGTGAGATCAACTCGGGTGTGTTCGCCTTCGATGGCCGGCTGCTTGCGGATGCGCTCGGCAAGGTGCGTACGGACAACAGTCAGGGTGAGGAGTACCTCACGGATGTCCTTGGCATTCTGCGTGAGGCCGGGCATCGGGTGGGGGCTTCGGTGGCCGGTGATCATCGTGAGATCGCGGGGATCAACAACCGTGTGCAGTTGGCTCAGGCGCGTCGGATTCTGAACGACCGGCTTCTGGAGCGGGCGATGCTGGCCGGTGTGTCGGTGGTCGATCCGGCGTCGACGTGGGTCGATGTGACGGTGACGTTCGAGCAGGACGCGATTGTGCATCCGGGTACGCAGCTTCACGGTGCCACGCATCTGGGCGAGGGTGCGGAGGTCGGTCCCAACTGTCGTCTGAAGGACACGACGGTTGGTGCGGGTGCTCGGGTGGACAACACGGTGGCGGTTGGTGCCGAGGTGGGGCCTGAGGCGAGTGTGGGGCCGTTTGCGTATCTGCGTCCGGGTACTCGGCTGGGGTTGAAGTCGAAGGTGGGGACGTACGTCGAGACGAAGAACGCGTCGATCGGTGAGGGGACGAAGGTTCCGCATCTGTCCTACGTGGGTGATGCGACGATCGGCGAGTACTCCAATATCGGTGCGGCGAGTGTGTTCGTGAACTACGACGGTGAGGCCAAGCACCACACCACGGTGGGTTCACATTGCAAGACGGGTTCGGACAACATGTTTGTGGCGCCTGTCACGGTCGGGGATGGTGCGTACACGGCGGCTGGTTCGGTGATCACGAAGGATGTGCCGCCGGGTTCGTTGGCTGTGGCCCGTGGCCAGCAGCGGAATATTGAGGGTTGGGTGGCTCGGAAGCGTCCGGGGAGCGCGGCTGCGAAGGCGGCGGAGGCGGCTTCTCGGGAGGCTGAGGGCGGGAGCTGACCGGAATTCGGCGCGTCTGTGACGGCGTACCGTGATAGGTGCACATCCGCATACCCAGCTGTGGTCACTGTTTGACGGCCGGCTGAGACACCTCTGAGGAGACAGTGCTGTGACCGGGATCAAGACGACCGGCGAGAAGAAGTTGATGTTCTTCTCCGGCCGCGCCCACCCCGAGCTTGCCGAGGAGGTCGCCGAGCAGTTGGGTGTCGGGGTTGTTCCGACGAAGGCCTTTGACTTCGCGAACGGTGAGATCTATGTCCGTTATGAGGAGTCGGCGCGTGGTGCGGACTGCTTTGTGATTCAGAGCCATACGGCTCCGATCAATCAGTGGATCATGGAGCAGTTGATCATGATTGATGCGCTGAAGCGGGCTTCCGCTCGGAGCATCACGGTGATTGTGCCGTTCTACGGTTACGCCCGTCAGGACAAGAAGCACCGGGGACGTGAACCGATTTCGGCGCGTCTGGTCGCGGACATGATGAAGACGGCGGGTGCGGACCGGATCCTGACGGTCGATCTGCACACGGACCAGATTCAGGGCTTCTTCGATGGTCCGGTGGATCATCTCTTCGCGCTGCCGCTGCTCGCGGACTATGTGGGCAAGAAGGTGGATCGCGCGAAGCTGACGGTGGTTTCGCCGGATGCGGGTCGGGTGCGGGTGGCGGATCGCTGGTGTGATCGTCTGGGTGCTCCGCTGGCGATTGTGCACAAGCGTCGTGACAAGGATGTGGCGAATCAGGTCACGGTGCATGAGGTGGTCGGTGATGTCGAGGGCCGGGTGTGTGTGCTGGTCGACGACATGATCGACACGGGTGGCACGATCTGCGCTGCGGCGGACGCGTTGTTCGCGCATGGTGCGGAGGATGTGATCGTGACGGCGACGCATGGGGTGTTGTCGGGTCCGGCCGGGGATCGGCTGAAGAACTCGAGGGTCAGTGAGTTCATTTTCACGAACACGCTGCCGACGCCGGGTGAGTTGCAGCTCGACAAGATCAGGGTGTTGTCGATCGCGCCGACGATCGCGAGTGCGGTGCGTGAGGTGTTCGAGGACGGTTCGGTGACGAGCCTGTTCGACGACCAGTAGGCCGGATCGAGTTGCCGGGTTGAGTAGCCGGTTTCGGGTCTGAAGATCGATTTCTGGTACGGCCTTCCTGCCGCGTAAGCTGTCACAGTTGCTCGGCGAGGGAGGCCGTACGGCGTTGTGAAGGCGCTGGTACGGCGGTCCGTTATCGACGCGCTCTTCGTAGCAGGCCGTTGTTTGGCCGGGTGACTCCGTTTCCCCTTTTCTACGAGGAGTGATGAGCATGGCCGAGGTGAAGCTCGCTGCCGAGCCCCGTACCGAGTTCGGCAAGGGTGCGGCGCGTCGTATCCGCCGTGAGAGCAAGGTTCCCGGTGTGCTGTACGGCCATGGTGGCGAACCGGTTCATGTGACGCTGCCGGGTCACGATCTGCTGTTGGCGCTGCGTACGCCGAACGTTCTGCTGGCTCTTGAGATCGAGGGCAAGAAGCAGCTGGCGATTCCGAAGGCCGTTCAGCGTGATGCGATCAAGGGTTTCCTGGAGCACGTGGACCTGCTGCTGGTGCGTAGTGGCGAGAAGGTCAATGTCGAGATCTACGTGCACACCGAGGGTGACCTGGCTCCGGGTGCCTTCCTTGTCGAGCATGTGCTGAACGCGCTGCCGGTCGAGGCGGAGGCCACGCACATTCCGGAGTCGGTGACCGTGTCCATCGAGGGCCTGGCGGCCGGCGACTCCATTCTGGCGAAGGATGTCCCGCTGCCGGAGGGTACGACGCTGGGGATCGACGAGGACGCGGTTGTTCTCCAGGTTCTGGCCGCGCAGGCGGAGGAGCCGACGGAGGAGGGCGAGGGCGAGGCCGCTTCTGCGGAGGCCTGATCCCGCGCTGTCGTCGTTTTGCCGGCCGCCGTTCCTCCGGGAGCGGCGGCCGGCGCGTATGAAGGAGACATGGACGTGACGAGCGATGCCGGTGCCCCTTGGTTGGTGGTAGGGCTGGGTAATCCGGGGCCCGATTATGCGATGAACCGGCACAATGTGGGGTTCATGGTGGCTGATCTGCTGGCTGAGCGGGTCGGGGGGAAGTTCAAGCGGGCCGGGAAGGCGCAGGCTCAGCTACTGGAGGGGCGGATTGGGCCGCCGGGGCCGGGGAGTCGGCGGGTGGTGGTGGCCAAGCCGATGTCGTACATGAATCTGTCGGGTGGTCCGGTGAACGCTCTGCGGGATTTCTACAAGGTGCCGGTTGCGAATATCGTTGCCATTCATGACGAGTTGGACATCGATTATGGCGTGCTGCGGTTGAAGCTGGGTGGTGGCGACAACGGTCATAACGGGCTGAAGTCGATGACGAAGGTGATGGGTTCGGATTATCACCGGGTGCGGTTCGGTATCGGGCGGCCTCCGGGGCGTATGCAGGTCGCGGATTTCGTGTTGAAGGACTTCGCGGCTGCGGAGCGCAAGGAGCTGGATTACTTCGTGGATCGGGCGGCCGATGCGGTGGAGTGTCTGGTGATTGATGGGCTGGAGCGGGCGCAGAGTACGTACAACTCCTGACTTGTCCGCCAGTGTGAGCTAGTCGGAGTTGACCGAGTGCTGGGCCATGGCCAAGGATCTCCGCCATGTCTGCCCTTACCTCTCGCCCGAGCGCGGGTACTGCGCTGCGGTTCGGGCGGCTCGCGGCGATGGGGACCGTCGCGGTGCTTCTGTTGATCGCCGGTGTCTGGGCTTCGTGGGGTACCGCTCAGCATGTGATGCTCACCAAGGGGCGTGAGCAGGGCACGATGACGGTCACTCGGTGTGGGGATGATCGCTGTACGGGGTCGTATGCGCCGGTGTCGGCGGGGTCCACTGCGCGTGCGCGGGTCACGATCTCGAGCACGGTGGTGGTTGAGAAGGGTGAGACGTACGCGGTGGTGGTGAAGCCGGGGGGCGGTGAGGTGGTGCGTACGGGGCCTGGTGGGCTGCTGTATGCGTGGGTGCCGCTCGGTGGTGCGTTGCTGCTTGCTTCGCTGGTGGTGGCGGGTGGGCTGCGGTTGCCGCGGCTTGCGTGGGCGTTGGGTGGGGCGGGGTTGACGTTGCTGACGGCGGCGTTTGTCGCTCTGTGAGGGTTTTCGCCCCCGCCGCCCTTACCCGTCCCGTACCAAGGGGCTCCGCCCCTGGACCCCGCTGGGGGCTTCGCCCCCAGACCCCCGCATCGGCCTGAACGGCCTCGTCCTCAA
>NZ_BMPQ01000006.1:385107-407545 GCF_014647675.1 Streptomyces flaveus
TTCGTGGCCTCACCCCGTGTTGCGCAAGCCCGCCGCCACGCCGTTCACCGTCAGCAGCAGTGCCCGTGACAGGAGCGGGTCCGGGTCCGCGCCGGAGGCGGCGGCGTCGCGTTGGCGCTTCAGGAGGGCGACCTGGAGGTAGGAGATGGGGTCCAGGTAGGCGTCTCGGATGGTGAAGGTCTGCTTGAGGACCGGCTGGGCGTCCAGGAGTTCCTGTTCGCCGGTGATCCGGAGGACTTCCCTCAGTGTCAGTTCGTGTTCGGCTTCGATCGTCTCGTAGACGTGCTTGAGGTCGTCGGGGACGAGGGTGTCCACGTAGTGGCGGGCGATCCGCAGGTCCGTCTTGGCGAGGGTCATCTCGACGTTGGAGACGAAGTTGCGGAAGAAGTGCCACTGTTCGTGCATTTCCTCCAGGACGCTGTCGAGGCCGGCCTCGCGCAGGGCCTTGAGGCCGGAGCCGACGCCGAACCAGCCCGGCACGATCTGCCGGGACTGGGTCCAGCCGAACACCCACGGGATGGCGCGCAGTCCGTCGAGGCCCGCGCCGGAGTCGGGCCGTCGTGAGGGTCGGGAGCCGAGGTGCAGGTCGGCGAGTTGGTCGACGGGGGTGGAGGCGAAGAAGTACGCGGGCAGGTCCGGGTCCTCGACCAGGCGGCGGTAGGCGGCGTGGGCGGCGTCGGAGACGACGTCCATTGCGGCGTCCCAGCGTGCCAGTGCCTCGCCGGGCTGACGCGGAGCTGTGTGGAGGGCGGAGGCCTGGAGGGTGGCGGCGACGGACAGTTCCAGGTTCTCCCGGGCGAGTGCGGGGATCAGGTACTTGTCGGAGATGACCTCGCCCTGTTCGGTGACCTTGATCTCGCCTTCGAGGGTTCCCCAGGGCTGGGCGAGGATCGCGTCGTGGGTGGGGCCGCCGCCGCGGCCGACGGTGCCGCCGCGGCCGTGGAAGAGGCGGAGGCGTACGCCGTAGCGGTGGGCGACGTCGCGCAGTCGTCGCTGGGCGCGGTGGATCTCCCACTGGGAGGTGGTGATGCCGCCGAACTTGGACGAGTCGGAGTATCCGAGCATGACCTCCTGGACGTCGCCCCTAAGTGCCACGAGCCGCCGGTAGGAGGGGTCGGCGAGCATGCCTTCGAGGATGGTGTCGGCCGCGCGCAGTTCGTCGGTCGTCTCAAGGAGGGGCACGATGCCGATCTTCGCCCAGCCGGCGTGCAGGTCCATCAGTCCGGCCTCGCGGGCGAGGACGGCTGCGGCGAACACGTCGTCGGCGCCCTGGCACATGGAGATGATGTACGACTCGATGACCTCGGGTCCGAAGACCTCGAGGGCCCGCTTGACCGTCTCGAACACTCCGAGGGTCTTCTGTCCGGCCGCGTCCAGGGGGGCCGGGGTCGGTGCGAGGGGCCTGCGGGAGCGCAGTTCCTTGGCGAGCAGCTTGTGCCGGTACTCGCGCGGCATGTCCTCGTAGCGCCAGGATTCCTCGCCGAGCCGGTCGAGGAGCTGGCCGAGGGCGTAGTGGTGGGCGTCGGCGTGTTCGCGTACGTCCATGGTGGCGAGCTGGAGGCCGAAGGCGGCGAGGGTGCGGATGGTGCGGTTCATGCGGCCGTCGGCGAAGAGGGCGCCGCGGTGTTCGCGCAGGGAGGTCTGGATGAGTGTGAGGTCGCGCAGGAGCGCGGAGGTGCCTAGGTAGTCGCGGCCTTCGTCGTGCGGGGTGCCCTTGGCGAGGCGCTGCTTGGTGTTCTCCAGCTTCTGCCGGATGCAGGTGGCCTTGAGGCGGTAGGGCTCTTCGGCGTTGAGGCGCTTGTAGCGGGGGCTGATCTCGGGGAGGTTGGCCAGGTCGGCCTGGAGGGAGTCCAGCAGTTCCTGGGTGGCGCCGGAGTAGCGGATGGAGTTGGAGAGGAAGCCGCGGAGTTCGTCGATCATCTCCAGGGCGTCGTTGATGCCGTGTTCGTGCTGGAGGATCAGTACGTCCCAGGTGACCTGGGGGGTGACGTTGGGGTTGCCGTCGCGGTCGCCGCCGATCCAGGTGCCGAAGGTGAGCGGGCGGGTTTCGTCGGGGAGGACGACGCCGACGCGTTCGAGTTCGGCGGTGAGGTCTTCGAGGACGTCGCCGACGGCGCCGGCGTGGAGTTCGTCGAGGTAGTAGATCGCGTTGCGGGCCTCGTCGGCGGGTTCGGGGCGTACGACGCGCAGTTCGTCGGTCTGCCAGACGAGGTCGATGTTCTCGGCGAGACGGGTGTCGTAGCGGCGGCGGTCCGCTTCGATGACGGGTGTCTCGAGGAGGGCGGCGATCCGGCGCAGCTTGTTGAGGACGGAGCGGCGGGCGGCCTCGGTGGGGTGGGCGGTGAAGACGGGGCGAACGTTCAGGTTCCGTACGGTCGCGCGCAGGTGCTCGGGGTCGGCGTCCTTGAGCCGGTCTGCGGTACGGGCGAGGAGTCCGCCCTCGGCGGCCCGCCTGGCGCGCAGCTCGCGGCCTCGGTGTACCTGTTCGGTGACGTTCGCCAGGTGGAAGTACGTGGAGAAGGCGCGGACCAGCTTGGCGGCGGTCTCCAGTTCGGTGCCGCGCAGCAGTTCGGCGGCGGCCTCGCCGTTCTCGCGGGTGAGGTGGCGCACCCTTTCGACCAGTTCGAGGAGCTCGGGGCCCTCCTGGCGTACGAGGGTCTCGCCCAGCAGGTCGCCCAGGCGGCGGATGTCGGCGCGCAGCTCACTGCTGGTCGTGGTGGTCTGGTCGTCGGCACTGCTCACAGGTGCGGCTCCTTGCAGTGGTGAAGGACGTCTGAGGCTCGGCTGAGTGGGGACCCCCGGAACCCGTCGGCCTGCGGCGGCGGGCGCCGCATAGCTAGAGGGCATCAGGGAAGTTAAGAAACAGAGCGGACCGCGCTGTCCGACCGATTCCAGGATAGGTCTCGATACGGAGGCGCAGACTCTCGGCCTCTTGCCGCCGGGCTGGGCGCTGCCATACTTACGACGCCGTAGGTTACGGAACCGTAGGCATGACATACGCACCCGTAGGCCCGTACATCCGGCATCGTCTCAATCCACGAACCCCACAGGGGACGCCCCATGACCACAAGCTCCGATGTGATCGACGACGCCCCGAAGGCGAACAACGACTCCTCGATCCCCTCTGCCACGCTGGGCGGGGAGCAGAAGCGCTCGATCGAGCAGATCACGCTCCTTCTCTTCATCACCGTCCCGTTCCTCGCGCTGCTCGCGGCCGTACCCCTGGCCTGGGGCTGGGGAGTGAGCTGGCTGGACCTCGGCCTGCTGGTGTTCTTCTACTACCTCGGCTGCCACGGCATCACCATCGGTTTCCACCGCTACTTCACGCACGGTTCCTTCAAGGCCAAGCGCCCGCTGCGGATCGCGCTCGCGATCATGGGCTCGATGGCGGTGGAGGGCCCGCTGGTCCGCTGGGTCGCCGACCACCGCAAGCATCACAAGTTCTCCGACGCCGAGGGCGACCCGCATTCGCCGTGGCGCTTCGGGGAGACCGTCCCGGCTCTGATGAAGGGTCTGTGGTGGGCGCACATCGGCTGGATGTTCGACGAGGAGCAGACGCCGCAGGAGAAGTACGCGCCGGATCTGATCAAGGACGGGGCGATTCGTGCGATCTCCCGCCAGTTCCTCCTCTGGGCGGGGATCTCCCTGGCGCTCCCGGCGCTGGTCGGCGGCCTGGTGACGATGTCCTGGTGGGGCGCGTTCACGGCGTTCTTCTGGGGCTCACTCGTTCGCGTGGCGCTGCTGCACCACGTCACGTGGTCGATCAACTCGATCTGTCACGCGGTGGGCAAGCGTCCCTTCAAGTCGCGTGACCGTTCGGGCAACGTGTGGTGGCTGGCCGTACTCTCCTGCGGAGAGTCCTGGCACAACCTGCACCACGCCGATCCGACGTCGGCCCGGCACGGTGTGGAGCGCGGTCAGCTGGACTCCTCGGCGCGGATCATCCGCTGGTTCGAGCAGTTCGGCTGGGCGTATGACGTGCGCTGGCCGTCACGCTCGCGTATCGATTCGCGCCGGGACCCGGAGGCGAAGCGCTCCCGAGGTAAGCAGGAGACCACCGAGGCGGCATGATTGACGGCGTGGCCGACTCCAGCACACCCAGCAACGAAAAGCCGCGGCGAGCGCGCCGGACCCGGATGACGGGGGCGGAGCGACGCCAGCAGCTCCTGGAGATCGGCCGCACGCTCTTCGCCACCAAGGGCTTCGAGGGCACGTCGGTGGAGGAGATAGCGGCGAAGGCCGGGGTCTCCAAGCCGGTGGTGTACGAGCACTTCGGCGGCAAGGAGGGCCTGTACGCGGTGGTGGTGGACCGTGAGATGCGGTGCCTGCTGGACATGGTGACCAGCTCGCTCACGGCCGGCCATCCCCGCGAGCTGTGCGAGCAGGCGGCGTTCGCGCTGCTCGACTACATCGAGGAGTACACGGACGGGTTCCGCATCCTCGTCCGTGACTCCCCCATCCCCCAGTCCACGGGTTCCTTCGCCTCGCTGATCTCCGACATCGCGACACAGGTCGAGGACATCCTGGGCCGCGAGTTCAAGAGCCGCGGCTTCGACCCGAAGCTCGCGCCGCTGTACGCCCAGGCCCTGGTCGGCATGGTCGCCCTGACCGGCCAGTGGTGGCTGGACGTACGGCGCCCGAAGAAGGCCGAGGTGGCGGCCCACCTGGTGAATCTGGCCTGGCACGGGCTTGACGGGCTGGAGGCGAAGCCGCGGCTCATCGGGCACCGCAAGAGCTGAGCGCTCCGCTGGGTTGCGCCGTTTTAAGCTGCGGGCCGGTGGGGGCTGGTCGCGCAGTTCCCCGCGCCCCTAAAAGAGAAGGCCTGCGGCCTCCTTTTAGGGGTGCGGTGTCGCACCGGACTTCACCAAGGCTGCGGCGGGGTCGGTCAGTCAGCCGGGCCTCAGTTGTCCTCGATGTCGCGGGCGCTCAGCGACAGGTCGTTGGTGGCGGAGAAGTACGGCCTGACGCGGGTACTGCCCCGCTGCGGGTGGTCGAGGACGACCGCCGGCACCACATCCGTCTTCTTGCGCCCCACGATGTCCCCGCCGATCCGGCCCACCGGGACGGTCCCGTCGGCGGTGGACAGCCGCAGATCCCAGAGATCCTGTTCCCTGGTGCGCCGCGCCATGACCTCCTCGTACGGGACGATGAGGCGGAGGCTGTCGGCGCCCACGGGACGGGCGGGCACGGAGAAGTCGTACGCCTGCTCCGTCCGGGACACCGCCCGCACCGTGACTCCGGCCCCTTCCGCGAGGCCGGCAGCCCCGTGCAGCGCGACGGTGACGGACACCGAGCGCTCGCCCGCCTCGATCCGCTCGACCTCGGCGTGGGCGGGCCGCAGCCAGGTGCGCAGGGCGAGGAAGCCGTCAGCGGTGGTGTACGGGATCCACGCGCTCACGCCGTCGGGGTCGCGGACGGTGAGCGGTCTTCGGAGCAGTGCCGCCTGCTCCACGAGCCGGGCGGCCAGGCGCTTACGGGTGCCGGAGGCGGTGCCGTGCGGGGCGACGTAGCAGTCCCAGCGGCCTTCGGCGAGGCTGTGCTCGGCTCGGTGCAGGGTGACGCGGGCGCCGGTGTCCGGGGAGTCCGGGGCCGGGAGTACGGGGAGGCGGATCTCCCGCTTTTCCGAGTCGCGGCGCAGCCGGAGGACGAAGTCCAGTGGTCCGGCGGGCAGTTCGGCCGTGTCCAGCAGGACGGTCAGTCCGCCTTCCGCTGTCGCGCGGGCGTGTGCGGCGGGCGGTGGGGTGCTCTCCGGGAGGGCGGTGCGCGCTGCCGGGCGGGGCCGGACGGTGCGGCTCAGGCGCCGGATCAGGGCTGCGCCGCCGCCGGTCCAGGTGCGGCGGCGCTTGCGGGACAGTTCGTCGATGAGCGCTTCGTAGCGGCGGGCGATGACGGATGGGACGTACGTCGCGGCCTTCTCCTGGGCGCTTGCGGCCATTTTGCGGCGCAGTTCGGGGTCCGCGACGAGGCGTTTGAGTCCGTCGGCGAATGCGTCGACGTCGCCGGAGAGCGGTACGAGCAGTCCGTCCTGGCCGTCGGTGATGATCTCGCCGGGCCCGTGCGGGCAGTCGGTCGCGACGACCGGGACGCCGCAGTGTATGGCCTCGACGATCGTCATGCCGAAGGACTCCATGTCGGAGGAGACGGCCGCGATCGCGCCCTTGGCCCACTCGGTCTCGATGGGCGACACGGGTCCCATGAGGAAGGCACGGTCGGACAGCCCGAGCCGCTCGATCTGCTCCCGCAGCCTCGCCTTCCTCGGCCCGCGTCCGTAGATCCGCAGGGTCCAGCCGGGATGCTCGGCGGCCACCTCGGCGAAGGCCGAGACCAGCCGGTCGTACCGCTTGACGGGGATCAGACGTCCGGCCGCCACGATGATGCCGGAGTCCAGGGAGGAGGGGAGGACGGCCGGGGTGCGTACGCCGTTGGGTACGCACATGATCCGCGTCGTCACCTCGGGCAGTGCGGCGCGGTACTGCGCGGCGTCCGCCTCGGAGACGGTGACGAAGGCGTCGAGGCTCGCGATGGCTTTGTTCTGGTGCTCGCGCAGCGGGTCGCGGTGGGTGGCCAAGCTCAGGTGTTCCTGGCCGATCCGCAGGTAGCGGGGCCGGCCGTCGCGGGCGAGGTAGCCGTTGAGGTCCGGGCGGGTGGCGATCACCACGTCGGCGTCGGTGTCCTTGAGGTAGCCGCCGATGCGCTTGTCCTGAAGCGCCGTGAACGGCAGCTTCGACGTGTACATGGCCGCGCCCGCGCCGGGGAACATCGTGCAGGGCTGCCGGGTGAGTTCATGCGCGCCGTCGTAGCCCGGACTGTCCTCGCGCATGTCGATCAGCGAGGTCAGCCGTACGCGCGGGTCGAAGGGGAGCGCCGGTTCCTCCCGTACGCGGTGCACGCTGACGACCTCGACGTCGTGGCGGTCGGCGAACGCGGCCGAGAGGTTCGCCGTGGAGCGGATGGTGCCGCCGATTCCGTACGCGTTGTTGATCAGGAAAGCGATCTTCACAGCGTTCTCGGCTTCACGCGAACAATCCGGATTCTGGATACCACCGAAGAATTCCTTTCAGTAATCTGAGCCGCTCCGCGGAAACAGCGGCAGGGCAGGCGTCCGCCACCGGAAAACGGCAGCAAGAAAGGAAAAATCCTGGTCAAAGACCCACCTACGGCTTCGAACCTAGCAAAGCCAGCTGAATTCACACCGAAGCAACAGGTGACGCGAGGCATACATTCGGCCGGTCAGCCGATAGCGAAAGGAGGCCATCCAATTAGCTGGTGAGGGGAAATGGTTGCGCTAGTAACGAGACAGTCACTGGAGCGCGCCCCTTCAGGGGCGCGGGGAACTGCGCGAGCAACCACACACAACCCGCACCGTGCCAACGCACCCAACTGCTCAAGCCGAGCGCAGCGGCACCGTTTCCAGCAACTCCCCCGCCATCCGCGCAGCGGACCCCGCCGTCTCCTCCGCTATGCGTCGGAACGTCTCCTGGGCCTGGCGGGCCGGCCACTCCGGGGGCAGGTGCTGGACGGGGAGCCGGGGGTCCGTGCGTATGATCCGCAGCCATTCGGCGACCAGGCGGAGGCGGGTGGCCATGGGGTCGGCGGGGGTGCCGCCGGTGCCGCCGGCCCACCGCTTGTCGAAGGCGGCGTATCGTGCCGCGACGCTCTCCAGGTCCCAGCTCTCGCAGATCATCGCGCCGATGTCCGTCGCCTCGTCGGCCTGTGCGTGGAAGATCTTGACGTGGGCGGCGAGGCCGAGTTCGGAGACGATGTCGTGGACGCCGACGCGGCCCGGCGCGATCCACAGCCCGCTGTACAGCGCGCCGAACCCCGACCAGGTGAGCCGCGACCGCAGGTCATGGCGCTGGCGCTGCCAGGACTCGGGAAGGGAGAAGCCGAGCAGCGTCCAGGTGCCGTCCCAGTCCTCGTTGACCGCGCCGTCCCGCCAGATGCGCTGGCCGCCGTCCTTGAGGATCCGTACCGTCTGCGGGGTCAGTCCGAAGAACATCTTGCGGCCCTCGCGCTGACGCCGCAGCAGCCCCCGGTTGACCATGCGCGTCAGCGTGGACCGTACGGCCTGCTCGCCCGTCCCGACCCGGGCCAGTACGTCGATGATGCTGCCCGAGTACACGCACAGCTCGCCCTCGTCGAGTACGTGGTTGCCGAAGAAGGCGAGCACCAGCGACTGAGGGCGCAACTGCGGGGTGTCGGGGGATTCGGGGGCCTCGGGCGGCGTGTCCGTCGTGTCCAGGTTGTCGTCCTCCACAGCGGTAAGCGTACGGCCGCCCGTGTGCGGGAGGTCACGAGCGGCCGTACGCGCTTGTCACCGGCCGTCGCCGGGATGTGCCAGGTCGTACGGGCGGGGGTAGGGAGCGGGCCGGTACGGGATGTAGCGGGCCGGGGTCGTGGGATCGGCCGCGGCGGAGGTGGCGTTGAGCGATGCCGGATCCGTGCCTTGCCAGCGTCCCTTGTCGAGCCGCTTCTCCAGGGTGTGCAGGGCACCCGTCTGCTCGGCCGGGCTGAAGGAGCAGTGGCCGGGGTTGTCGACGTACGCCTGGCGCAGGAGCGATGCCGAGCCCGCGGCGGTGGCGGCCCTGCGGTAGGCGCTCTGGACCTGTACGGGGACGAGGGCGTCGCCGGTGGTGTGGATGGTGAGCTGCGGCTTGCGGAGCTTGCCCGTGAAGGAGCTGGTGCGGCTCATCCAGTCGACGGCGGCGGGGTCGGCACTGATGCGCGGGGCCCGGTTCAGGGCGCCCAGGTCCTTCTTCAGGGACAGGCCCGCCTCCTTGTACAGCTCGGTGACCTCCTTGTGGACGGAGGACTGACGGAGCATCTTCGTGTAGTCGACGCCGGTGTTCCAGGACATGTTGCCGCCCGCCCGGCTCTCGGCCTCCTGGCGCCAGCTGAACGCGGGCAGGCTCAGCATTCCCTGGAGGGCCTGGTACTGGTTGGCCTGCTGGGCGTTCCAGTCGTCCGGGGCGGGTTCGGGCTGCGAGGCGTCGTTCCAGCCGGGGATGTTGTGGAGTGCGGCGGCGAGGGCGATGCGGGCGCGGCCCTCGGGTGTGGCCTGGGCGTCGGTGACCGTCTTGCCCAGGGTGCCGGCGGCGGCTGCCGCCGAGGCCTGGTCGGCGAAACCGGTCAGCTGGACGGAGGAGCCGGGCGCGAGCAGGGTCTTGAGGGCGAAGACGGGGTCGAGGGTGTTGTTCCAGTTGGCGACGCCGCCGTGGACGAGGCCGCACATGGCGAGCGAGCCGTCGATGCGCCCGGGGTGCCGTTCGGCGATGGCGGTGGTGACGAGGCCGCCGTACGACTGCCCCCAGGCGATGGTGCGCCGGGCCTCGCCGAAGCGGGCGGTGAACACGTCGAGGGTGGCGAGCTGATCGGGTACCGCGTCCGTCACGGCCCAGCCGTTGGTGGCGTACGAGGAGCCGACGAGCGCGTAGCCCTGGTCGAGGAGGAGTGCCTTGGTGGCGTCGTCGGAGGCGTTCTGGCCGGCGAGGGGCAAGCCGGCGGGCCGGTAGCCGTGGCTGAAGAGGAGGACGGTGCCGTTCCAGTTCGCGGGCTTGTCCATGAGGTACTTGGCACCCGAGGGGAGAGTCCCCTCGACATGCTCGGCGGGCGCTTCGGCGGCGTACGCGGAGACCGTGGGGGCGGCGGAGGCGGCGAGCAGGACGGCGAGAGCAAGAGCGGTCCGGCGCGTTAATGACGTACGGGCGCGGGTGCGGGTGGGGGTGATCACGAGGTCATCTGCTCCTTGGGTGCAGGGGTGTGGGGGGTGTTGGTTCCGGCCCCGGCGTCGGCCAGGGAATCCCGGTGGGTCTCGCGCAGGAACCACACGGTCAGTGCGGTGACGGTGGCGCCGCCGCACAGCAGCAGGGCGATCGAGGTGGAGCCGCCGCCGTCCGCGGCGACCAGGCTTCCAGCGATCATCGGGGAGAAGCCGGCGCCGACGAGAGTGGCGAGCTGGTAGCCGAGGGAGGCGCCGGTGTAGCGGACGCGGGTGCCGAACATCTCGGTGAGCAGGGCGCCGAGCGGGCCGTACATCATCGACTGGGCGACGCCGTGACCGAGGGCGATGGCCAGGATCAGCAGACCCGGCGACCCCGAGTCGACCAGCGCGAGCACCGGGAAGGCCAGCGCGGCGGAGGCGACGGCGCCGGTGAGCACGACGGGGCGGCGTCCGATGCGGTCGGACAGGGCGGAGGCGCAGGGCAGTACGACGAGGGCGACGCAGGCGGAGACGGTGAGCGCGGTCAGCACCTGCGAGCGGGCGTAGCCGATTCCGGTGGCGTACGCGATCATGTAGCTGGTCAGCAGGGACTGGGCGGTGAAGGCGCCGATGCCGACGCAGCAGGCGAGCAGCAGCGCGCGGGGCCGGCGCAGTACGTCCACCACGGGCAGCCGGGCCTCCTTCCGCTCCTTCTTCACCTCGGCGAACAGCGGGCTCTCGACCACCTTCAGGCGTACGAACAGGCCGACGCCGAGCAGGACGACGCTGAGCAGGAAGGGCACCCGCCAGCCCCAGGCGGCGAACTCGTCCTTGGGCAGCGTGACGACGAGTGTGACCACGAGCGACGACAGCAGGGAGCCGAGCGGGGCTCCCATCTGCGTGAAGCTGGACCACAGTCCGCGCCGCCGCTGGCCGGCGTGCTCGACGACCATGAGCGTGGCGCCGCCCCACTCACCGCCGATGGCGATGCCCTGGACGACGCGCAGGGTGATCAGCATGACGGGCGCCCAGACACCGACGGTGTCGTACGTGGGCAGCACGCCGATGAGGAAACTGGCGCCGCCCATCAGGCCCATGGTCAGCAACAGCATGGACTTACGGCCGAGCCGGTCGCCGAAGTGTCCGAAGACGATGCCGCCGAGCGGCCGGGCGACGTAACCGGCGGCGAAGGTGCCGAACGCGGCGATCGTGCCGACGGCGGGGTCGGCTCCCGGGAAGAACAGCTCCCCGAAGACGAGGGCGGCGACGGTTCCGTAGACGAGGAAGTCGTAGAACTCGACGGCGGTGCCGAGCAGCCCGGACAGCGCGACGCGTCGCAACTGGCGCCTGGATTCGGGGGATTGGGGTGGTGCTGGGGATGCGGGTGGGGACGGGGGCATCGCGGTCTCCCTTGAGCGGGGGGAGGGACACCGGCGAAGGTAGGCGGTTATTTGGTTGCCGTCAATATTCTGCACAACATCGCAGGCCGGGGCGCGGGAGCGCCGCCGCTTCGGCGCGGCGGCCTCAGGCGTCCGCCTTCCGCGCCACCGCGAAGATGCGGCGGAAGGGAAACACGGTGCCCTGCTCCCCGGCCGGATACGCGGTACGGAGGGCGACGCGGTACTCGGCGACGAAGGACTCCGCCTCCTCGCCCAACTCCGTCAGGACCGGGCGCAGACCCGTCCCCTTCACCCAGTCCAGGACCGGGTCCTCGCCCGTCAGGAGGTGCAGGTACGTCGTCTCCCAGACGTCGACTTCGCAACCGAGGCCGGTGAGGGCCCGGAGATAGCGGGCGGGTTCGTGGACCGCGTCGTCGTGGCGGAGCGCTTCGGCCAGGCGGCTCTTCCAGCGGGCGGAATGGGCCAGTTCGCGCATCAGTCGGTGACTGGGGGCGTCGAAGTTGCCGGGCACCTGGAAGGCGAAGGTGCCGCCCGGGGTGAGGCCGTCCACCCAGGCGGGGAAGCGGGCTGTGTGGTCCGGTACCCACTGCAGGGTGGCGTTGCTGACGATCAGGTCGTACGGCTCTGTCGGCGCCCAGGTCGCGGCGTCCGCGGCGGTGAAGTCGAGGTGGCCGCCGCCCGGTGTGGGGCCGGCGAGGGGTTCGGCGCGGGTGAGCATCTGGGGCGAGTTGTCGAGGCCGGTGATGTGCGCGGTGGGCCAGCGGTCGGCGAGGAGGCGGGTCATGTTGCCGGGGCCGCAGCCGAGGTCGGCGATGCGGGGCGGGTCCGTGGGCAGGGACGGGACGCGGGCCAGGAGGTCCACGAAGGGGCGGGCGCGATGGTCCGCGTGACGCAGGTACTGGCTCGGGTCCCAGGTGGGGGCGACTGAACGACCGGCTGCGGGCACGGGTGGGCCTCCTTGAAGCGACTGAGACGGATCTCCAGGCTCACACCCCAATTATCTTGACGTCAAGAGACTTCACATCGACACAACCACTACACTGATCGCCATGGAGGACGAGGTCGATCGACTGGTCGCAGCGTGGCGCCGGGAGCGCCCGGACCTCGATGTGGAGCCGCTGGAAGTGCTCAGCCGGGTGAGCAGGCTGGCCCGGCATCTGGACCGCGCACGCCGTCTGGCGTTCTCCGAACACAGCCTGGAGCCCTGGGAGTTCGACGTCCTCACCGCGCTGAGGCGAGCCGGGGCTCCGTACCAGCTCTCCCCCGGCCAGTTGCTGACCCAGACCCTGGTGACGTCCGGCACGATGACGAACCGTATCGACCGGCTGGCGAAGAAGGGCCTGGTGGAGCGCCTCCCCGACCCCAATGACCGCCGGGGCGTACTGGTACGGCTGACCGACGAGGGACGCGACCGCGCGGACCAGGCGCTCGCCGGACTCCTCGACCAGGAGCGGGCGATCCTGGCGGAGCTCAGCACTGCGCAGCGCGGTGAACTGGCCGGGCTGCTACGCCAGTTGACCGCCCCGTTCGACAACATCCCCGGCTAGGTCGACCGGCCCGACCCCGGCACGGCGGGCGAGCGCCACGGCGGCGAGGGTGGAGTGGACGCCCAGCTTCCCCAGCACGTTCTGCATATGCGTACGCACGGTGTGCGGGGACAGGAACAGGCGCTCGGCGACGGCCTTGCGCCCCAGGCCCGCGACCATGCACCGCAGCACCTCGCGCTCACGCGGCGTGAGGGACTCCACGAGCTCCTCGCTCTCGGTGCGGTGCTTGCGGGCGGCGGTCAGCTCGCGCAGCACGCCCGTGAGCAGGGCGGGCGGAAGGTGCGTCTCGTCCCGCAGTACGCCTCGTATGACCGTCAGAAGCCGGGACAGCGAGCAGTCCTTGGCGACCCAGCCCGAGGCTCCGGCCTGCAAGGCGAGGGCCGCGCGGCGCGGGTCGTCCTTCTCGGCGAGGACGACGATACGGACACCGGGCTGGCCCGAGCGGACGCCCGCGACCAGGGAGATGCCGTCGACCAGGCCTTCTTCGTTGTTGTCGTGCACGGGTACGGCCGGGCGGACGCCCGGCACATTGCCGCCCAGATCGGCGTCGACGAGCAGCACGTCGAATCTGCGGCCTTCCGCCGCCGCGCGCTCCATGGAGCGCAGCGCGGCGGGACCGCTGCCGGCTGCGGAGACGTCGACGTCGGGCTCGGCGGCAAGAGCTGCCGCGAGCGACTCGGCGAAGATGCGATGGTCGTCGACGACCAGGACACGGATGCGAACCACTGAAACCCCCACTGGTCGGGGGACGACCGACGCAGGTACGGCGCCCGGAGTGTTCCGGGACCCCGAGGACCCCGGGACGGGGAGCCACAGCCGCACGGCCGCCGCCGTGCTGGAACTGCTACCCCCACTCCGGGCGTCGTACCCGACTTCTCTCGCCCCCTGATCAACACCGGCCCCCACCGGTGCTGCTCACAGAGTAAGGCCGGGTGGCGGGAGCGGAAGAGGATTTGCAGAACTGATTGTCCGGCACGTTTATGGTGAGGCGTATGTTTCGCATTGAGACAGGAGTCGACAAAGAGTTCAGCAAGTTGCTGCGTTCCCGCCTCCGGGACGCCAACACGGCGGCCTCTCCCGTACTCCGTGCCCTCCGCGGAACCCCCGATGAACGTGAACTTCCGCTCCACCTGTGGGCGTTGAACGAGCGGGACGAGCTCGCGGGCGGCCTGGTCGGCCACACCTGGGCGACCTGGCTGCACGTGACGTACCTCTGGGTCGACGACCCCCACCGCGGCACGGGCCTCGGCTCCCACCTGCTGTCCCGGGCCGAACACCTGGCCCGGACGGAACGCGGCTGCGGTGCCGCCCGCCTGGAGACATGGGACTTCCAGGCGCCGGAGTTCTACAAGAAGCGGGGTTATGAGGTGGTGTGCGTGATCCCCGACTATCCGCCGGGGATCACGGAGTACACGCTGACGAAGCAGCTCAGCTGAGGCGCCGCGCGCCCGCCGACGGGATCGCTGTGAAGACCCGCGGAGCCGTGTAGCCCGCCGCCGCGAACGCTTCCTCCACCGCCTTGGTGACCGTTTCCGCGTCAACGGCCTCCACCAGCACGATCGCAGAGCCGCCGAAGCCGCCGCCCGTCATCCGGGCACCCAACGCGCCGGCCGACAACGCCGTGTCGACGACCAGGTCCAGCTCCGCGCAGGAGATGCGGAAGTCGTCGCGCAGCGAGGCGTGGCCCTCGTTCAGCACCGGGCCGATCGCCCTCGTGTCGCCCGCCTTCAGCAGCGACACGACCCGCTCCACCCGGTGGTTCTCGGTGACGATGTGGCGCACCAGACGGCGCACCTCCTCCTCGTCGCCCAACCGCTCCAGGGCCGCGTCCAGTTCGTCGTACGCCACATCCCGCAGTGCGGTCACGCCGAGCAGGGCTGCGCCCTTCTCGCAGCCCGCCCGCCGCTTGCCGTACTCGCCGTCGCTGTGGGCGTGCTTGACGCGCGTGTCGACGACCAGCAGCCGCATACCCTCGGCCGCGAGGTCGAAGGGGATCTGCTGCTGGGCCAGGTCACGGGTGTCGAGGAACAGCGCGTGGCCGTCCTCGCAGCACGCCGAGGCCGTCTGATCCATGATCCCGGTGGGGGCGCCGACGTACATGTTCTCGGCACGCTGGCACAGGCGGGCCAACTGCGGGCGCTCGATGCCGAGTTCGTAGAGCTCGTCGAGGGCCAGGGCCGTGACGACCTCCAGGGCCGCCGAGGAGGACAGGCCCGCGCCCGTCGGGACCGTCGAGGCCAGATGGATGTCCGCGCCGGTCACCGCGTGGCCCGCCTCGCGCAGTGCCCACACCACGCCCGCCGGGTACGCCGTCCAGCCCGTGTCGGACCGCGGGGCGATTTCGTCGACGCGCAGTTCCACGACGCCGTCCTCGACGTCGGCGGAGTGCAGCCGGAGCACGCCGTCCGTGCGCCGCGACACCGCCGCGACCGTGGTGTGCGGCAGCGCGAAGGGCATGACGAAGCCGTCGTTGTAGTCGGTGTGCTCACCGATCAGGTTGACTCGCCCCGGCGCTGCCCAGACACCCTCGGGGGCGCTCCCGTACAGCTCCTCGAACTTCTCGGCGATGCTCACGAACCACTCTTCCTGTTCTGCGCGAACTCCCACGCGTCCGCCACGATCCCCGCGAGATCCGCGCGGGACGGGTTCCAGCCGAGCCGCTCACGGGCCGTCCGCGCCGAGGCCACCAGCACCGCGGGGTCGCCGCCCCGGCGCGGAGCCGCCACCTCGGGAATCGGGTGCCCGGTCACCTGACGCACCGTCTCGATGACCTCGCGGACCGAGAAGCCGTTGCCGTTGCCGAGGTTGCAGATCAGGTGCTCGCCGGCCTTGGCAGCCGTGAGGGCCAGCAAGTGGGCCTCCGCCAGGTCCGCCACGTGGATGTAGTCGCGGATGCAGGTGCCGTCCGGGGTCGGGTAGTCGTCGCCGAAGACGGAGATCGCGTCGCGCCTGCCCTGGGCGACCTGGAGGACGAGAGGGATGAGGTGCGACTCGGGGTCGTGCCGCTCGCCGCAACTGCCGTACGCGCCCGCCACGTTGAAGTAGCGCAGCGACACCGCGCCCAGGCCGTGCGCCGCCGCCTCACCGGTGATCATGTGGTCGACGGCGAGCTTCGAGGCGCCGTACGGGTTCGTCGGGGACGTCGGCGCGGACTCGACGATGGGGGTCTCCTCCGGCTCGCCGTACGTGGCGGCGGTGGAGGAGAAGACGAGCCTGCGGACGCCCGTCGACCGCATGGCCTCCAGCAGGGCCATCGTGCCACCGACGTTGTTCTCCCAGTACTTCTCCGGCTTTACGACCGACTCGCCGACCTGCGAGAACGCGGCGAAGTGCAGCACGGCGTCGAAGGAGGAGTCCAGCCACTTGGCGGCATCCCGGATGTCGCCCTCGATGAAGGAAGCCCCGGTGGGCACGCCCTCGCGAAAGCCGGTCGAGAGATTGTCGAGGACGACGACCTCGTGGCCCGCCTCCAGCAGATGCTGTGCGACCACGCTGCCGACATAGCCCGCACCGCCGGTGACCAGGTACTTCCCACTCATGAACTCGCTACCTCTCGCAGTCGCTGGGCCGCGGTCTCCGGCGGCACGTCGTTGATGAACACGCTCATGCCGGATTCGGAACCCGCGAGGAACTTCAGCTTGCCGGAAGTGCGGCGAATGGTGAAAAGCTCCAGGTGGAGCGCGAAGTCGTCACGGCTGACGCCCTCGAACTCCTCCAGCGTGCCGAACGGCGCCTGATGCCAGGCGGCGATGTACGGCGTCGGAGGCTCACCCTCGCCGAAAATCCGGTCGAAGCGCCTCAAGAGTTCCAGATACACCTTGGGGAACTCTGTGCGGGCGTCCTCGTCGAGCCCCAGCAGGTCGGGCACCCGCCGCTTCGGGTAGAGGTGCACCTCGTACGGCCAGTGCGCGGCGTACGGCACGAAGGCCACCCAGTGCTCGGCATCCAGCACGATCCGGTCGCCGTCGGACAGTTCGCGGGCGACCACGTCGTCGAAGAGGTTCTCCCCGCCGGTCGCCTCCTTGTGCGCGGCAAGCGAGCGCAGCATCAGGGCCGTACGAGGGGTGGTGAAGGGGTACGCGTAGATCTGGCCGTGCGGATGTCCGAGCGTCACACCGATCTCGGCACCGCGGTTCTCGAAGCAGAAGACCTGCTCCACGGAGGGGAGATGGGACAGCTCGGCGGTGCGGTCGGTCCAGGCCTCCAGGACCAGTCCGGCCTGTTCGTCCGTCAGATCCGCGAAGGACGCGTCGTGGTCGGAGGTGAAGCAGACGACCTCGCAGCGGCCCGAGTCGCCGGCGAGTGAGGGGAAGCGGTTCTCGAAGACGGCGACGTCGTACGAGGAGTCCGGGATCTCGCTGAGGCGGTCCCCCTCGGACGGGCACAGGGGGCATTCGTTCGCCGGCGGGTGGTAGGTGCGGCCCTGACGGTGCGAGGCGATCGCGACCGAGTCGCCGAGCAGCGGGTCGCGGCGCACCTGGGACGTGGTGACGGTGGCGTCGAGCGGTCTGCGGTCGACCGCGTCGCGGACCGCGTCATCACGCGCGTCGTAGTAGATGAGCTCACGACCGTCGGCCAGCCGGGTCGAGGTCTTCTTCACTGTGGGGCTCCTCTGGGCACACCCATCAAACAGAACTGAACACAACAAACCACAAGTCCTCACGCAAGTCAACACCACAATCAAACAAACTTCCCCATTGCGGCTGTTCAGTTCTTGAAGCTGGAGGCGTAGCTTCCGCTCTGATCTGTGCACGCAACGAAGCGAGTCGCTGGGCGCATCCGCCCCCACCATGCATCGGTTTCGCCGCCCGACTCTTCGACATCCGCCGCATCATCGGCGGCCTCTTCGTGATCTACGGAGTGATCGTCACGATCGTCGGCTTCACGGTCTCGGACGCGGACCTGGACAAGGCGGAGGGCGTGGACATCAACCTGCGGACGGGGCTGGGGATGCTTGCACTGGGGGTGTTCTTTTTGGTGTGGCTGAAGCTGCGGCCCACACCGCCACCGGTCGACACGGAGCAGCTGCCGCCAGAGACCGACAAGGGCACCGAGCGACCGGGCAGCCACCTCATGCAGGGCCGGAGTTCACTGGGGTGGCTCCGGCCCTGCACGGCTATTCGGGGTTGAACAGAACGGCCGGGTCGGTCACTCCGGAGGCAACTTCCACGGGTTCCCGTCACACTCCGGGACTCCGGTGTCTGTCTCAGACTCCATCGCCGTCGAAGAGATCCGCCGCGTTGGCCACGTGGACGGCCCGTTCCGACCAGGCCTTGAGCTGGTCCAGGTCGGAGCACGCCTCCACTCGGAGCCGGACCGAGTCGGGTACCTGAAGGCCACGCAACTCCAGGATTCTCAGCGTCATCTCGATGCGGTCTTCTACCCGGCCCTCTTCACGCAGCTTCACGGCGACCGGATTCTTGAAGAAGTAGTTCACCGGCATCATCAGCTCCTTCCAGATCTTCTTCGCCTGCGCATCGACCAGGCCTGACTCGACAAGCTCCGCGAACATCGCTGCGCTGTCGGGATCCACGGTCTCCAGAACCGCTGCGAGTGGTCCCAGTATCGCAACGGCACCCGGCCCTTTGCCATGTGTGATCGCCGAGAACACCGCAAGAGTGACGTCCCGCGCCGCCTCCGTCTCGTCCGTGATCACCGGCACGTCGTCCGGCCCGAGGACGAGCGGCCGTACGACGAGCGAGGACCAGCCCGGTAGGCCGAACCGGATGGGCTGGGCGGCCCACCGGGCGGTGGCACGGCTCTGGGTCATGACGATCAGCACCGGCTCGACGCGGTACTTCTCGTAGAGATACGAGAGGTAGTACGGCCAACTCCCCCGCTTCCTCTCGTCCTTCTCCCCCTGGGACTCCAGCACGAGCAGATAGTCACCCTCATCGGTGTCCACCCGCACCAGACTGTCCACGCGGCGCTCGACCGGCGCGATCTCGGTCAAGTCCGTGTTGACCACGGAGATTTCGCGAGGTTCCGGAAACGGCACATGGAACAGCCGCTGGAAGCTGCGGATCATGCCCTCCGAGTCCTTCTGGCAGATCTGATGCAGCGCCTCATGTGGCGAGCTGACCATCAGCTCGCCTTCCAGTACGACGTGATCAACGCGCTACGCGACACTGAGGTCACACCACACGTATTTGCCTCGGTCGCCTCCCTGGCGCTGTGGATACCAGCCCCAGTGAGCACTGTGCATCGTGAAGTTACTGGTCACGGGTCTGGTGTGTGCGGGGTTCGGGGTGCTCGTGCTGGTCGGGGGTGGATGACTTCGGTGAAGATCGTCGGTCACCGGGAAACTTCGTGGTTTGTGAAGACGAGCAGGGACCTGACCAGGGCGGTCGCCCATGTCGGGTCGGTGCGGACCTTGCCGAGCACGCGCCAGTTCTTGAGGTGGGCGAAGCCGTGCTCCACCGGTGCCCGGACCGCTGCCAGTGCGGTGTTCGACAGCTTCTGGCCGCGGGTCAGGGGCCGGTTCCGCACCTGTACTCGATCATCGACATCTACAGCCGCTACACCGTCGTCCGGATGGTCGCCGTCCGCGCCGACGTGCTGACCGCCGTCTACCAGCGCACCCCTGAACGGTTCGTCAACAAGCCACCCACCCCGCCGATCATCACCACCAACGTGTGGATCAACCAGCCGGACGACCACGCCGCCGCCCAGTGATCACCTCGGACGCCGGCGCCCCCGGCTCACTCGACAAACCCTGAAACCGACCGACTCACCAGGCTTGACACGTTCCGCGTCTCGTGGCCGACCAGGACGAGGCCGCCACCATCCGGGTTCTCCGCGTGCACGGGCGGGCTCGGCCTTGCACCGAGCCCGCCGCTCCAACTCCACCCGTTCCTGATCGCTCGCTGTGACGCTCACCCGGTTCGGCGTACGTCGTTGCCCGCGAACGTCAGGACCGGAGCCGGACCTGTGTCACGCCCCCGGCTAGCGCTGCAGTGTCAGCACGCCCGGCCGGTAAGGCAGGAGGCCGTAGTCCCCGCCGTCGGTGCTGGGGTCGCGCCCCTGGTAGAGGAACTGCAGGTTGCAGGGGTCAATGGTCTTGGTCTGGTCGGGGTTGGTGCGAACCAGATCGCCGTGGCTGATGTCCCTGGTCCAGGCCGTCGCGCCGCTGTTGGCACTGCCGGCGAAGGGGCTGGTCACGGTCTCGGCCTGCGGCTGCGGTGTCCACGTGCCGCCGAGGCTGGTGGCCGTGAACGAGCGGAAGTAGCGACCATACCCTGTGTAATTCTGGGCCTCGACGATCATGAGGTACTGGTTCTGACCCTGGATCTTGTAGACCTCGACCGCCTCGAACAGGTTGAGCGGCGTGTCGCTCATGATCTTCGTGAACGAACCGAAGGTGCCCGGGAAGTTGCCGATGGGCATGCTGGCGCGGTAGATGCCGCCCTCATCGTCGGCGAAGAACATGTACATGTTCGTGTCGTCGCCGATGAGGGTCACATCGAGGGGGCCCCCCTTCGGGAGGGTGCCCGTGAACAGCTCCTGCTGCGCGGACCAGCCGTTGGGGTCGGTGGGGTCGCTCGAGGTGCGGTATCCGAAGCTGTATGGCCAAGCCCCGTTGTAGGCGAGCACCCAGAGGTTCTTCGGGGCGAAGTAGAACAGCGTCGGCGCGATGCCGTCGAAGGGAATCGTGTTCTGGGTGGCGGTGGCCATGTCGGACCAGTTCGTGAAGGGGCTGAAGGTCGTCAATCCCCAGCGCCCGTCGTTACCGGCGAGGGTGTTGTGCGTCGTGGCATAGACGATGTGCTTGCCGTTGTGGACGACGCTGGTGAAGTCCTTGAGCGAGGCCCACCCCGCCTTCGGCTCCGCCAGCGGGCCGGTCGATGTCCAGCGGTACGTCGACGGAAGAGCACACGCGTTGCCCGTCCCGGACAGGCCGGTCCACTTCTGGTTGGCGCCGCCGTGGCACGACCAGATCTGCACCCCCGTGCCGTTGGCCTTGCCCCAGCCCGAGACGTCCAGGCACAGCCCGGACCGCACGCCGACGATCGTGCCGTCGGGGTTCACCCGCCACTGCTGGTTGTCACTGCCGTTGCACGTCCAGATCTGCACCGGGGTCCCGGACGTGGTGGCGCCGCCCCGGACATCCAGGCACTTGTTGCCGTACACGGTCAGCTGGTTGCTGTCCGTCAACGTCCACTGCTGGTTGGTTCCGCCGTGGCAGTCCCAGATGTGCACGTTCGCGCCGTCGGTCTGGCTGAAGCCCGCCACATCGAGGCAGCGGCCGGAATCAACACCGCGCACGTCGCTGGTGGTGGCCGCCTGGGCCGGGCCGGCGACGAGCAGCGCCGCCAGCGCGGCCAGGGCCGCGACCGCGGCGGCGAGCACCGCGGACGGGCGTCTGAGACTGAAGCTACGTCTGTGCATAAGGACCTCGTCATCCTTGAGCAAGCGGCTCCGGCCTGGCCCGTCAGGGGCTGTCCGGAGGCGGTGTGGTGCGGCCCTGAAGTGTTCGGCATAGCGAACACGGGTCGAAGTGTCGAGCAACTGGATCATAGGGTTCCGGTGATCAGCGTCAACACCTCTCGCAAAATTCACAAGCCGGAACATTCACAGACTGAAACCAGGCGGCCTCAAGTCCCATGTCTGTACGAGTCTTTGACTGTGGGTCAGGTAGCGGTGCGGGCGCGGGCTTGGACAGGCACCGTTGCAGTACTGGTTGCCGCCACTCCCGAAAAGGTTGCCGCCCGGTCCAAGTTGAGGGCGTGAGGGGCAGCGTGTGCAGGCGGGTGCGTTCGACCGTCTAGCGCGGAGGCCAGTGCCCTGCCTG
Organism: Streptomyces flaveus; assembly: GCF_014647675.1. GTDB lineage: Bacteria > Actinomycetota > Actinomycetes > Streptomycetales > Streptomycetaceae > Streptomyces > Streptomyces flaveus. The sequence continues at coordinate 406,546 of NZ_BMPQ01000006.1, forward strand.
TCTCGCGGTGGACGCGGGTGTTGACCTGCCGCCAGAAGATCGCGCAGGCCCCGCGGAGTTAGGCGAAGCTGCTGTGCTGCTCCCGCAGGTTCGCGGAGGTCGGGATCAGGTCCGTCTTCGCGATACGGACGGTGGCCTCGCTGCCCCCATTTGGACTCGGGATCGAACGGGACGCAGGTGTGTACTTGCAGGCCGTAGTGGCGTCCTGCGGCCACGACTTGAGGATGACGGACCGCGATCCCGGTGACCCGGTCGATGGTCATCGTCTTCTCGTTGTCGGTGAGTAGATAGGTCGATGCCCCGCCGATCGCCCGCAAGGTGGAGTCGATGCACGAGATCACCGTGGGCGGGGTCCGGTCCCAGACCGGGATCACCACCCGGAAGCGGGACCACGCCGGCCACGCGCAGAACAACAGCGTCTCGCGCTCGCTTCCGCCGCCCGGACTGGGCACTTTCGGGCCCCATCCCCAGTCGAACTGCAACCAGAGGCCGGGCTCGGCGATCCACGGCCGGAAGTACGACGGTGGCCGGCCCGCCACTGTTCCCTTCGCCCGCGCGACCGCCCGCCGCGTCGTCCGCTCGTACCCGGTGGACCCCAGTAGCTGGAGGCGTTCGTGGAGCTTGTCGGCTCGCACCGTGCGCTGCGACCGGTCGACCCACTCCTCAATCTTCGGCATGAATGGGTGGATCAAGGATCTTGTGCTGTCCGTTCTCAACTCCTAGGATCCGTGCCGTCCGAAGTATCGGTTCATGTTCGCAGTGTCGAACGCGGCCCCGGCCGAAGCGGCTTGCGCAGGGTGCACATGGCGGGCATGACAGCACCCGCATCATCCGTACCAGTAAGGCTCTCCCCAACACGCCAAGTGCCGGGCTTGGAAGGGTGCACCCGGCATTCGTGCGGCGAGCCCCGATCGCCTCCCGGAGCATCGTGTGACGTCACCCGCACCATGCCGTATCGCACGGTTCGCGCTGACCACACCCCGAGCGCAGCAACGTTCTT
>NZ_BMPQ01000007.1:0-15223 GCF_014647675.1 Streptomyces flaveus
GCTGAGACACCCGACACGGCTCTCGTCCACGCAACGACACGAGAGCGGCAACGCCGGCACGCCACGAACACACACGACGAACACGAAGAGCGCACAGTCCCCCCCACGCTGCGACCCGCAGCCTCGGCACGCCGCGGCCTGCGAGCATCCGCATGCCTGCCGATACCCGCAGAGGTGCGTCCCGCGCCCGGCCCTTACGTCGGCTGCCTCGTCGCATGGCCTGCCGTACCGCGCTGCGCCGCGGCCACTGTGGCGGCGACTGCGCGCCATGGAGAGGAACCGCCTTGCCCGGCACCGCATCACCCTTCACCGACCTCGCACGCTCCCGACGCTCCCCCCGGCAGTTCCTGCCCACCGCCCTGTCCCCTTCGGACATCCGCGGCGTGCTGGAAGACGCACAGACCGCCCCCTCGAACAGCAACACCCAGCCGTGGACGGTGCACGTCGTCTCGGGTGCGGCACGGGACGCCCTGGCCAAAGAGCTGCTCCGGGCCGAGGAGGAGGGACGGACCTCCCCGGATTTCACCGATGGCTACGGCGAGGGCCTCTACCTCGAGCGGTCACAGGCCCTGGGTGCGAGTGTCTACCGGGCCCGCGGTGTCGAGCGCTCGGACCGGGACGGCAGGAGGGCGGCGGTCCGCGAGAACCTGGAGTTCTACGGCGCTCCCCATGCCGCCTTCCTGTTCATGCCGGCCCTCGGCGACGGGGTACGGACGGCCGGTGACATCGGCATGTACGCGCAGAACTTCCTGCTCTCGCTGGCGGCCCGGGGGCTGGCCGGCATCCCGCAGACCGTACTCGGCGTCTACGCCGACACCGTCCGCGAGTTCCTGGGTGTCCCCGCGGAGCTCAAGCTGCTGTTCGGCATCTCCTTCGGCATGGCTGACCCGGCGGCACCGGTGAACACGCTCCGCACGGAGCGGGTTCCGCTGCAGCGGAGCGTGGTCCTGCATGACACCCCGGGAGTCCTCGACAGGCCGTAGTTCCTCCGCCCGCAGGAACCATCCGGCGCCTGGGCCGGGCCGCCACTCGGCCGGCTCGGGCCCGGCGCCCGCTCGCGGCGGTGCTTGAGCTGACTGCGGGCCGCCATGTGCTCGACCAGCTCAATCTCGGACCAGAACGGATGACAGACGATCACAATCACAAGTTCGGCCTCCCTCACCCGCAGCCGGGCGATGCACTCCTGGCCTGCGGGGTCCCAGCCTGGGGACTCGGGGCGTGAGGCCTGGCGCCACGCGTTCTCGTGGGTCGACCAGGCGGGCATCGGTGGCCGTGTGGTGCGTACGCCTGGATGCCCTGAGTTGTGGGGGCTGGCGGAACGACTCGGCGGTACTGCCGGGAGTGAGTCAAGCTCATGCCATGTAGAGGAACCGCGCTTTCCGTGCCGTGCGACGTGCCACCCAACGTGCTGAGGACGTGCGAAACCCCGGGGCGCTCGCCGTGTAGGGGCGGGCGCCCCGGGGTTCGTGTCGGCCGATCAGGCATGGAACCGATCAGCTCACCGCGCCGGTCGGTTCACGGAAACGGTCAGCTCACGTCGCCGATGCGCTCCACGTGCTCGTTGACGCCGTTGCGGAGTTCGCCCAGGGTCGTGCCGGGCGGGGCCGTCTTCGGTGTGGTGGACGGCGGCTGGGTCTCGTCGGCGCAGGTCGTGCCGGAGGCCGGCACCTTCAGGTCGACCAGATAGCCGACGACCGCGTCCGTCGCGCAGGCGCTGCGGCCGAAGGCGGTGTGCCCCTCGGCCTGGAAGGTCAGCAGCGAGGCGTTGTCCAGCTGCCGGCTGAGGGCGACCGCGTCCTGGTACGGGGTGTCCGGGTCACCGGTGGTGCCGAGGACCAGGATCGGCGCCGAACCCCTCGCCCGGAAGGAGCCGTCGTAGCGGCTGGCCTTCTCGGCGGGCCACTGCGCGCACGCGGTGGCGTGCTGGTGGTCGTACGTCGGCGGACCGTACGCCATGGCCGGGCCCAGCAGCGGCGCGTCCTTCGCGTTGGCCGTCACGTTCCGCTGCAGCTTGCGCAGGCTCTTCGGGTAGTCCTTGTCGACGCACTCGACGACCACGTTCGGGCCGAGGAAGTCGAAGCTGGCCGGGGACGGCGGCCGCAGCAGGAACGAGGTGTTGTCCCGCAGTTGCGCCTTCTTCAGCGCCGCGCCGAGCGAGGGCCAGATGACCTTGCCCTCGTTGATGTTGAACATCAGCCGGTAGACGAGGGTGTAGCCGTTGGCCTGCCCGCCGTTCGCGGTCGGCACCGGGTTCGCGTCGAGGTCGCTCTTCAGCTTCTCGAACGCCCCGCGCGGGTCGCCATCGCCGAAGCCGCAGGTGACCTGGTCGGCGGCGCACCAGTCGAGGAAGCGGCTCATCGTGCCGTCCAGCGCCAGATACTGGGTCCGGTCGTAGTCGTAGGGACGGTTGGCGTACTTGTACGGGTCGTACGCCCCGTCGAGCGACAGCGCGCGCACCCGCTTCGGGAACAGCGCCGCGTAGACGGTGCCGATGTACGAGCCGAACGACCGCCCGTAGTAGGTCAGTTGCTCCTCGCCGAGCGCCTGCCGGAGCAGGTCGATGTCACGGGCGACGTACTCGGTGCCGACGTACGGCAGCAGTTGGCCCGAGTTGTCGAGGCAGGCCTGGTTGAACTCGGCTGCCTCGCGCACCGCCGCGCCGAAGGCGTCGGGGCCGGGAACACCCTTCGCGTCGGTGACGGCCTTGGTGTAGCGGGCGTCGTCGAAGCAGGTCAGCGCCGAACTGCGGCCGACACCGCGGACGTCGTAGCCGAAGACGTCGAACGAGTCGCGCAGCGCGGCCGGCAGGTCCTCGTAGTTGTTGCGGACGAAGTCCACTCCGGAGTTGCCGGGCCCGCCGGGCTGCATGAAGAGCGTGCCCTTGCGCTTCGCCGGGTCAGCCGCCTTCTTACGGACCACCGCGAGCGTGATCGTGCGGCCCTGCGGCTCCCGGTAGTCCAGCGGAACCTCGGCGTTGGCGCACTCGAAGCCGCCCTGGCAGTCGGACCAGGTGAGCGTCGGCACGGGCGGCGGCGGTGTCTTGGCCGACTGTGGCTTCCGCGCCGTGTCCTGCGCGGCCATCGCCTGTGTCGCGGTCCCCGTCGCCGCGAGGGCGAGCGCGGTCACCGCGGCACCGACGAGTCTGAGACGCCCGGGACGTCTCGGTGTGTGGTGATACGTGGTCATGGGTGTGTTTCCCCCCTGAGTGGTCGGATCCCCGAGAACCTACTGGTCAATTGGGGTTGAAGAATGTCTAGGTGAGTAGAGGGGAAAAAGGCCGGAGAGGTTCGACGAGGCGGGCAGCGGACACCTCGAAATCGGCCGCCAACTCCTCCACAGGAGCGGATCTCCCGGGCCGTAGACACCGAAGACAACGCGTCGGCGGACGTCGTCCTGGACGACGGCGGTCATAGTGAGGAGGGATGCCACCGGGATCCTGCTCCACCGCGGGTCGGTGGCCCACAGCGCGTCTCCGGAGCGCTCAGGCGGGTATCCCGGCGGTGGCGGCTCAGCCGAACTCCTCGACGTACTCCTCCGGCGGTCCGAGCTCCGGGCGGTCCCGCAACTCCAGGACTCCGCCGAGCCGTTCCAGCTCGAGGACCGTCACGGTGTTCTCGCCGACGCGCAGCAGCGGTGCCGGGCAGTACAGCGTGACCTGTGGGCCGATCTCCCAGTAACGGCCGAGCAGGAAGCCGTTGACCCAGACGAGGCCACGGCTCGATCCGGGCAGCGCGAGGAAAGTGTCCGCGGGCGTGTCGACGTCGAACGTCGCGACGGCGAACCCCGTGTGCGTGGTCGCGGGTCCGGCGGCGACCGCGTCGGCCAGCTCCGTGGCGGACCACTCCTGCAGGGCGACCGGCGTGCTGTCCCAGCCCTGCACGGTGCGCCGGTCGACGAGGACGGGACCGAGCAGGCCCTTGTGCCCGCCGATGCCCGGGCCGTAGTTCACCCGGCCGAGGTTCTCGACCAGGACATCCAGCCGTACGACTTCGCCGGTTCCGTGGATGGGGAGTTCCGGGGAGTCAGGGTCGGTGACACCCAGCCACGTGCCGTCGCAGAAGACCAACGCCCGGTCGCGTACGTCGGTGAGGACGAGCCGGTGCTCGCCCGCCGGGATACGCGGATACGCGGTGTGCAGGACCATGCCCGCGTCGAGCCCCAACTGCTCGAACGAGGCGGGGCGCGGAGCGGTCAAGGCCGGGACCGGGGTCGGCACTGCGCGGATGCCGGCGAGCAGGTCGGCGCGGTGGACGAGCGGGACACGGGTCGGCGGGAGCGTCGGCAGCCGCGCGGGGGAGCGGAGGGGGCCCCGGGCGCCGAGCGCCTCGCGTATGGCGAAGAACTTGGCGGTGAGGCTGCCGTCCTCGGCGATCGGCGCGTCGGAGTCGTAGCTCGTGACGATGGGCTGCAGTCGGCCTTCGTCTTCGTTGGCGCCCGCCCATAGGCCGAAGTTGGTGCCGCCGTGTGCCATGTAGATGCTCACACTGCCGCCGTCGGCGATGATGCCGCGGAGTGTGCCGACCGCGCTGTCCACCCCGCGAACGTGGTGCCGCTTGCCCCATGTGTCGAACCAGCCGTTCCAGAACTCGGCGACCACGAACGGCTCGTCCGGTCGCCGCGTGGCCAGGAGCTGCCGGGCGGCGCCGGGCTGGGAGCCCAGGGTGACGGCCGTCAGGGTGCCGGGCAGGGTGCCGCCGTCCAGCATGAGCTCGGTGGGGCCGTCGGCGGTGAACAGCAGCTCCCCGATGCCCCGTTGGGTCAGGGCCTGGCGATTCCAGCGCAGGTAGGCGTGGTCGTCGCCGAAGCTGCCGAACTCGTTCTCCACCTGCACCGCCACGACCGGCCCGCCCTCGGATGCCTGGAGCGAGGTGATACGCGGGACCAGCTCGTCGAACCAGCGGCCGACAGCGGAGGTGAACGCCGGATCCGAGCTGCGGACCGCGACGTCCCGGCCGGTGAGCCAGCTCGGCAGGCCGCCGCCTGACCACTCCGCGCAGATGTACGGGCCGGGCCGGACGATGACGTCGAGGCCTTCCTCGCCCACCGTGCGGATGAACCGCTCCACGTTCCGCCAGCCGTCGAAGCGTGGCGGCTCGTTCTCGTGGGGCTGGTGAAAGTTCCAGGGCACGTAGGTGTCGACCGTGTTCAGTCCGAGGTCGGCGATCCGGCGGATCCGGTCCCGCCAGAGGTCGGGGTGGACACGGAAGTAGTGCAGCGCCCCCGACAGGATGCGATGGGGTACGCCGTGCCGGTACAGGCGGCCCTCGCGCCAGGTGAGCGCGCTGGTGGCGGCGCCGGCCGCCGCGTCGGTCGTGGTGTGGGCCGAAGAGATGTGTGTCGTGGGCGGCTCAGTCACCGTGTGAGCGTATGTTATCGATGCCATGAGTAACAAGGTTCGATAGGATCTGGTGGACGGCCGACGAGCAGGCGCGCCGGCCGCGGGAGGGGAGCACGATGACCGAGGGCGCCGCGAGGCTGAGGCAGCCGAGCATGGCCGACGTGGCCCGGACCGCCGGGGTGTCGGCGCAGACCGTCTCGCGCGCGCTCCGCGGCTCGCCGAACGTCAACCCCGAGACCAAGAGGCGCGTGCTCGCCGCCGTGGACCAGATCGGCTACCGGTTCAACAGCGCAGCCAGGGCGCTCTCCTCCGGGCGCAGCCACACCATCGGGCTCGTGCTGCTGGCGTCCGGTGGCTACTACTCGCGCTCGGCGGTGACCGCCGGTGTCGAGGCGGCCGCCGGTGAGGCCGGGTACGCGGTGAGCATCGCGACCATCGCCGCGCTCGACACCGGCCTGATGGAGCGATCCCTCTCCAAGCTCGCCGACCAGGGCGTCGACGGCTTCGTCATCGCCGTACCGCTCATCTCCGTGACGCCGAAGATGGAGGACATCACCCGCGACATCCCGACCGTCACCCTCGACGGCTCACGGACAGCGGGCGCCCGCGTGCTCGGGATCGACCAGCAGGAGGCGGGCCGTGTCGCCACGCAGCACCTGCTCGACCTGGGGCATCGCCAGGTTTGGCACATCTCCGGCCCGGACGAGTGGATCGAGGCGCGCCAGCGGCGACAGGGCTGGCAGGAGTGCCTGGCCGCGGCCGGGATCGAGGCGCCGCCGCCCCTCGAGGGCGACTGGTCGCCCGACTCGGGATACCGGCAAGGGCAGATCATCGCGATGATCCCGGACGTGACCGCGGTCTTCGTCGCCAGCGACGAGATGGCCTTCGGGGTGATCCGCGCCCTGCGCGAGCGTGGCCGGTCGGTGCCCGACGACGTCTCCATCGTGAGTGTCGACGACATCGCCCTCGCGGCCTACGGCTCTCCGCCGCTGACGACCGTCCGCCAGGACTTCTACCGCTACGGCGCGGCGGCGGTCGCCCTTCTGCTGCGGGGCGACGATGCCGGTGTCGACGAATCCGTCGTCACCGCGTCACTGTCGGTACGCGCCTCCACGGCACCGCCGCGGTCCGGCTGAGCCTCGCCTCAGCCGTTCTCGCTCAGCTCCGCCTCGGCCGTTCGTCAAATGCCTCTCGTGGGCCCCTTGCGCCTTCGTGCCAGTCGGTGCCACCGTAAGGCCGTCATGTTATCGATGCCACCATAACAAGCGCCGGGATCGGCATGAGCAAGGTGGGCAACTGTCCACGGGAAGGACCCCACATGAGGAGATCGCTCGTCCTCGCGGGCGCCGCGGTCACGGTGTTCGGACTGCTCGCCGGCTGTTCCGCCGGCGGGGGCGGCTCGGACTCCGGCAGGACGACCCTCAAGGTCGCCGCTCTCGAAGGCGGCTACGGCCGGGACATGTACACGCAGGTCATCAAGCAGTACGAGGCCTCGCACCCCGACATCGATGTTCAGCTGCAGATCTCGAAGAGCATCGAAGACGAGATCACCCCGAACATGAAGGCGGGACGGTACCCGGACGTCGTGGTGCTCGGCCAGGGCCGCGAGGCCGCACTCACCGAGACCCTCATCAAGGACAAGGCCCTTGAGGACCTCACACCGGTACTGAAGGAGAAGGTCCCCGGCGAGAACACCACCGTGGGGGACAAGCTCACCGAGGGCATCGTCGGCAATCTCAACACCAACCCCTACCGCAACGATCAGACGTACCTCATGCCGATGTACTACGCGCCGACCGGACTCTTCTACAACCAGGGCCTGTTCGAGCAGAAGGGCTGGAAGGTCCCGAGCACCTGGGACGAGATGTTCGCGCTCGGAGACACGGCCAAGAAGCAGGGCATACCGCTGTTCACCTACCCGACCGCCGGCTACCTCGACTCGTTCTTCTTCGCGCTCCTCGCCGACGTCGGCGGGGAGCAGTTCTACACCGACGTCATGACGTACAAGAAGGATGTCTGGAAGACGGCGAACGCCCGGAAGGCTCTCGACATCACCACCCGGCTGCTGGACTACGCCGCACCGGCCACCGTCGGCTACGCCAACGAGCAGGACTTCACCAAGAACCAGCAGCTGGTCCTCGACAACAAGGCGCTGTTCATGCCGAACGGAACCTGGATCGTCGGCGAGATGGCGGAGGCTCCCCGCGCGAAGGGCTTCAAGTGGGGTCTGACGCCGCTGCCGGCGGTCACCGCGGGCAGCAAGCGCTACATCACGACGTCGGTCGAGTCGGTCTGGATTCCCAGCGCCGCCGAAAACAAGGACGCGGCAAAGGACTTCATCGCCTACCTGTACTCCGACGAGGCGGCGAAGACCTTCGCCGAGTCGAACGCGATCCAGCCGATCGAGGGCATCGTGAGCAGCCTGTCCGGGGAGAACGCCGAGTTCTACAAGGTGTACGAGGACCCGTCGGTCGCCCCGCTCGTCGGCGGGTTCGCGAGTACCGCACCCGTCGAGGGCGTCGACATCAAGGCCACGCTCTTCGACACCGCCAACAGCATCATCAGCGGCGACACCACCGAGAACAAGTGGCAGGACGCGCTGAACGACGCCAGCGAGAAGCTGCGCCAGGCAGGCGACTGACGTGCCCGGTGGTGGCCCGGCCGGCCCGGACCACCGCCGGAGCCCCTCCGACTCGGCAGACCCGGGAGACCCTCTCCGCTCACCTTCGACGCCATCGAGCACCCCTCGAGCGACCCAAGGACCGGCACGGTGACGACCCTCTCCACTCCCACCCCACCCCCAGGCTCGACGAACCACGCATCCAAATCGGCACCGGTCGGCGGGAGTTCCCGGCGCGGCACCCGTGGCCCGGCCCGGCGGCGCGGCAACACCCGCTTCGTACTCGCCTGTCTGCTCCCCGCGCTGGTGCTCTTCGCGGTGTTCATGGTCGTCCCGACCATGAACGTGTTCCGGATGTCCTTCTACACCTGGAGCGGGTTCTCCCCGGACAAGCGGTTCGTGGGGCTCGACAACTTCTCCCGTCTCCTCGACGACGAGCAGTTCGTGCGCGCCTTCCAGAACACGGTCGCGCTCCTGGTCGTGGTGACCGTCGTGACGATGGGCATGGGCCTGTTCCTCGCCGCGATCATGACCCGGCAGCGGCTGCGCGGGCGAAACCTGTACCGGTTCATCCTCTACATCCCCAACGTGCTCTCGGTGGTCGTGATCGCGGCGGTCTTCTCCGCCGTGTACGACCAGGAGAACGGCCTGCTCAACAGCACACTCCGGCTGTTGTCGCTGGACGGCCTGCAACAGGTCTGGCTCGGCGACCAGAAACTCGTGGTCTACTCCGTCGCGATCGCGATGGTCTGGCAGTCGCTGGGCTACTACATGGTCCTCTACATGGCGAGCATGTCGAGCATCCCGGAGGAGCTCTACGAGGCGAGCGCGCTCGACGGGGCCTCCGCCGCCCGGCAGTTCTTCGCCATCACGCTGCCGCTCATCTGGCAGAACCTCCGCACCACGCTGACGTTCTTCATCATGAGCGCTGTCAACCTCAGCTTCGTCCTGGTCCGCGCGATGACGGGCGGCGGGCCCGACGGCTCCTCCGAGGTCCTGCTGAGCTACATGTACAAGCAGGCGTACACGAACTCCTCGTACGGCTACGGCATGGCCATCGGTGTCGTCATCTTCGCGTTCTCGTTCCTCGTGTCGCTCCTGGTGAGCCGGGCGACGCGGCGCGAGCCCCTCCAGTTCTGAGAGCTCTTTGAGGACGGACACCATGACTACGATCAAGTCGTCGTCCCGCCCCCGCAGGGGCCGGGCCCTCACCTACGCCCTTGTCATCGCCCTCGCGCTCGCCATCGCGGTACCGGTCGCCTGGGTGCTGCTCGCCTCGCTCAAGCAGAAGAGCGAGTTCTTCGGCAGCCCCTGGACGCTGCCGAAGGGTCTACACTCCGCCAACTACGTCCACGCGTTCGTCGACGCGCACATGGGCCAGTACTTCCTGACATCGGTGTTCGTCACCGTGCTCGGCCTGGTCCTCGTCCTGGCGGTCTCCGTGCCGGCGGCCTACGTCATCGCCCGGTACGAGTTCCGGGGCCGTCGCGTCGTGGAGACCGCGCTCCTGGCCGGTCTCTTCGTCAACGTCAACTACATCGTCGTACCGATCTTCCTCATGCTCGTCGACTGGGACCGCGCGCTCATCGACGTCTTCCCCGGCGGGTTCTTCATCGACAACCCCTCAGTCCTGTCGCTCGTCTACGCGGCCACGTCGATCCCGTTCACCATCTACCTGCTCACCGCGTACTTCCGGTCGATACCGGTCGAGTACGAGGAGGCCGCCGCGATCGACGGAGCGTCCCGCTTCCGGATCATGACTCAGGTCATGCTCCCGATGGCGCGCCCTGCGGTCACCACCGTGATCCTGTTCAACTTCCTGGCCTACTGGAACGACTTCATCATCGCGCTCACCCTGCTCCCCGGCGAGGGCAAGACGCTGCAGGTCGGCCTGCTCAACCTGTTCACCGCGCAGAAGGCGGCGGCCGACTACGGGCGTCTCTACGCCGGCATGGTCATCGTCATCGTTCCCGTCCTCATCCTCTACGCGGTCATCCAGCGTCGGCTCATCGAGGGCATGGCATCCGGCGGAGTGAAGGGCTGAACCGGCCCTCCGGCGGCATCAGTTGCTCGCGGCATCAGCGGAAGGAATCTTCATGAAGGAATCGACGCGTACGGCGCTGCTCGTCACCGCCCGTACGCTCGTCGCGGCAGCCTGCCTCACGCTCGTCGTCACCGCGCGCACGACGGTCGGGTGGGGCAACCTGCTGGTCATGCTCGCCGCGCTGGCCGGGCTACTGGTCCTGCTCGCCGCGTACAACCGGCGGTTCCGGTGACCGCGGCGGCGGCAGCGGCGTCCGGACGGGCGCGGGCCTTGGCGCTGGCTGCGGTCCGGCCGAGTGAGCGACAACTCACCTGGCAGGCAATGGAGTTCTACGGGTTCATCCACTTCGGCATGAACACCATGACGGACCGGGAGTGGGGCGAGGGCCACGACGATCCGGCCGCCTTCGACCCGGCCGGGCTCGACGCCGATCAGTGGGTCGCGGCACTCAAGAGCGCCGGGATGACCGGCGTGATCCTCACCTGCAAGCACCACGACGGCTTCTGCCTGTGGCCGAGCGGCGTGACGGCCTACTCGGTCGCCTCGTCACCGTGGCGCGACGGCCGGGGCGACGTGGTCGCCGAGGTCGCCGACGCGGCCCGGCGGCACGGCCTGCGGTTCGGGATCTACCTGTCGCCCTGGGACCGCACCGAGGCGTCCTACGGCTCCGGGACCGCGTACGACGACTTCTACGTCGCCCAGCTCACCGAACTCCTCACCCGATACGGGCCGGTGTTCTCGGTCTGGCTGGACGGCGCGAACGGCGAGGGTCCGAACGGCAAGCGCCAGGTCTACGACTGGGAGCGGTACTACGCAGTGGTCCGCGAGTTGCAGCCGGATGCGGTCATCAGCGTGTGCGGACCCGACGTCCGCTGGTGTGGCAACGAGGCAGGGGACACCCGCCCCGACGAGTGGAGCGTCGTCCCGCGTGCCCTGCAGGACGCCGAGCGGACCGCGGACCGCTCACAGCAGGCGGACGACGGCGCCTTCGCGCGGCTCGTACGCAGCGACGACCGCGACCTCGGCAGCCGCGCCGCCCTGGCCGGGCACGAGGACGACCTGGTCTGGTACCCGGCCGAGGTCAACACCTCGATCCGTCCCGGCTGGTTCCACCACCCGGCCGAGGACGCCGAAGTCCGTTCCGTGGACGAGCTGTTCACCATCTATCTGCGCGCCGTCGGCGGCAACTCCTGCTTTCTGCTCAATGTCCCGCCGGACCGGGACGGGCGGGTGCGGGACACCGACGTGGCGGTCCTTGAGCAACTGGGGCGGCGCATCGAGGACTTCCGGGCACGGCGGGTCGAGGCGTCCGCGACGGTCTCGTCCGGGGACGCGGGCGACGTTGCGACTGCGTGGCCCGGCGAGGGGCGTATGCCGTGGCGACCGGACGACACGGACCAACTGCCCGGCGTGACGCTTGCGTTCGGACGACCCCGCCCGGTCGAGGCGGTCGTCGTGGGCGAGGACATCACGCAGGGGCAGCGCATCGAGCATGTCGTCGTACGGGGCTGCCGGGACGGCCGGTGGTCGACGCTCGCCGAGGCGCACGCGGTGGGCTACCAGCGCATCCTGACGTTCACGCCGGTCGAGGTCGACTCCGTACGGGTCGAGGTGCCGGAGGCGCGGGACACGCCTGTCGTCGCCCGCGTGGCCGCGATCGGGGCGGCCTCATGAAGGGGACCTTGCCCAGACAGGGCACGTCACGTAAGCCGGGCGCTTCGCGCAAGCCCAGCACCTCACGCAAGCCGGGTAAGCCAAGTACGGCACGCAAGCCGAACACCGCCCGCAGGCCAGGTACTTCGCGCAGGCCGTCACGCAGGGCCGTCGCCCTGTTCACCGGTGTGTGCATCGCCCTCGCCGCGCTGGTCGTCACCGGAATCACGTTGCTCCGCGACGACCGAACCAACGAGGTCGCCTCCCTCGACGGGCACCCCGTGACCCGCGACGAACTGCTCTTCCACATGCGGCGGCTGGTCCCGACCGTGCAGAACGAGCTGCGCAACAAGTACAACCTCCGGGGCGAGACCGACTGGAACGCGAAGGCCGGCGACAAGACCGCACTCCAGCGGCTCGAGACCCGGGCGCTCGGCGAGATCTGGCGGGACAAGACCACGCTCGTCCTCGCGAAGGAGCAGGGACTCATCGACTCCGTGGACCACGCGGACTTCCTCGCCGAACTGGCCGAAGAGAACGAGTCCCGTGCCGAGGGCATCGCAGCGGGCAGGACTGTCTACGGCGTCGCGCAGTTCTCCCCCGAGGAGTACTACACACACCGGCTCACCGAACTCACCACGAACTTGAAGAAGCGGCTCAGCAGGGACGCCGGAGACTCGCTCCGGGTCACCGGTGCCGAGGTCCGGCGCGAGTTCGACGCCGACCGGGACGCCTGGAGCGCCAACGCGACCACGTACAAGTACTCGCAGCTCGTCGTGCCGGTGCCCGACGGTGCTTCCGCCGACTACCCGGCCGGCCTGCAGCGGCGAGTGGCCGCCGCCAAGCACCTCGCGGACGTCGCCGCCGGGGAGCCCGGAGCCAAGCTGACGACCGGCACGTACGACGGCAGTGGCTCGACCGGGCTGAACGCTCGCGACCAGGACCTGATGGCGGCGCTCGGGAACCTCGCCCCGGGCGAGAGATCCGCCCCGGTCACGGGCACCGGCCAGATCACCTACTACGAGCTCGACAGCAAGAAGGTCGACGAGGACAAGGCGTTCGCCGACTACCGACGGCGGATCCGGCAGTCGCTCGTCGAGGAGAAGTTCACCCAGTTCCTCCAGCGCCGGGTCGACAACAGCGACATAGATGTCGACACCTCGGCGGTGGACGCCATCAATGCAGAGGATGTGCAGAAATGAGACCCGCCGATACTGCATCACCCCCCGTCAACGAGGCGGTGCGGAGGCGCCGTTGGCCCTCAGCGCGGGCGCTCCGCGCGAGCCTCGGCACCCTGTTCACCGCCCTGCTCGCCGCGCTGCTCGTCGGATCGCTCGTTCCCGCCGCGCACGCCGCCGCGGCTCCGGACAGTGCTCCCGCCCGCGCCGTCGCCAAGCCGAGCTGGCCGGGCAACGCGCCGAACATGACCGGCGGCAAGGACTACTTCATCGACGCCACGAACGGTCGCGACAACGCGGCCGGGACCTCGCCGAAGACCGCCTGGCGCACCTTGGCCAAGGTGAGTGCGACGACGTTCGCGCCCGGCGACCGCATCCTGCTGAAGGCCGGTGAGCAGTGGCAGGACGAGCAGTTGTGGCCGAAGGGCTCGGGCAGCGCGGGCAAGCCGATCACCATCTCGGCGTACGGCGACCCGAGCGCCGCCCGGCCGTACATCGCGACGAACGGGAAGGTGCCGAGCCCGTTCAACGCGGACGGCACGAAGAATCCCGAAACCGTCGGCAGGACCGGCGCCATCGTGCTGCGCAATCAGCAGTACTGGGAGATCAACAACGTCGCGCTGTCCAATGACGACGACTTCGCGACCGACATCACGACAGGTTCGTACGTCCGCGACGGAATCATGGTGTCGATCAACGCCGACCTCCTGAAGGACGGCGCGGACAGCATCATGAACCACTTCCGCATCTCGGACGTGTACGTCCACAATCTCGACGGCCCGAGCAGCTGGCAGCGAATCCACTACGGCGGCGTCAACTTCCAGGTCTTCGGCAACCGCAGCTACAAGGAGTACGACACCGGCGGCTATTACTTCAAGGACGTCCGGATCGAGAACAACACCTTCGAGAACGTCGAACTGCACGCCATCCAGTTCGCCTTCAACTGGTTCTACGACCGTTCAGCGGACTCCGGCCAGTACGACGAGAGCGGGAAGTGGCACGAGGGCTGGGAACAGCTGTGGGTGCGTACCCGCGACCTGTACAGCCGTGACGTCTACATCGGCCACAACTACGCCGAGAGCATCGGCCAGGGCGCGATCCAGCTCGCCAACACCAAGAACATGAAGGTCGAGTACAACGAGGTCAACGGCTATCTGGAGCGCTACGACGCGGTGTCCTGCGCGCTCTATCTGTGGGCGGGCGCAGACTCGGTCATGCAGTTCAACGAGGTGTACGGCGGCCCGAACAACGAGTTCGACGGCACCCCCTGGGACCTCGAGTACACGAACTTCAATGTCACGTACCAATACAACTACTCGCACGACAACGCGGCGGGCTGGATGGCCTACATGGGCAACAGCCACAATTCAATAGCCCGCCACAACCTGAGCGTCAACGACAACGGCGTACTCGTGAAAAACATGCTGTCGACGAACTACTCGCCGACGTATTTCGTGAACAACACCTTCGTCTACGACGGCGCGGACCTCGACTACGTCCACGACGAGACGTTCCTGAGCCGCGTCTACTTCCTGAACAACATCTTCTACAACACCTCGAAGACGACGGAGACACCGTGGTACCGCCGGACCGGCGCCCTACGGCAGGCCGTGTTCTCCAACAACGACTACTACGAGGCGAGCGGCACCCACTCCGCCCAGGAACCGGCCGACCCAAAGGGTTCCCGGGCCGACCCAAGGTTCGTCGGTGACCCCGCCGAATACGTCACCGGGGCGGGCGTGAAGCAGATCCGAAAGGCCGCGGCGCATTTCGCCCTCCGAAAGGACTCGCCGCTCATCGACGCCGGCCGGTACAACCCGCACCTGGGCACCAAGGACTTCCTCGGTACGCACATCTACTACGGCGACGCACCGGACATGGGCATGGCCGAGAGCCGTATCGGCCCACAGGTCACCAACCCGGTCGACGACGACCCCATCGAGGAGGAGGTGGACAACCGGGTCGATCTCGCGCTCGGCAAGCCGGTCACCGCGAGCTCGACCCACTCCGGGGCGAACGGGACACTCACCGCGGACAAGCTGACCGACGGCGACCTCACGACCCGCTGGGCCGCGGCCGATGACGCGGCCTACCCGATCACGCTCGACGTCGACTTCGGCGCGGACACCACCTTCGACGAGGTCTACCTGGACGAGTACACCGACTCGGGCACCAACCCGCGGGTGCAGTCGTTCGAGCTGCAGCGCTGGGACCCCAGAACCGACGCATGGGTGACCTTCGCGAGCCGCGACGACGGCATCGGCCACGACCACACCGTGACCGGCTTCGGCAGCGTCACGACCTCCCGGCTCCGGGTGGCACTCACCGGGCAGATCGCGACGGAGCAGTACACCCCGACGCTGACAGAGATCGCCGCGTACCGCACCGGC
>NZ_BMPQ01000007.1:15248-269346 GCF_014647675.1 Streptomyces flaveus
CGTCCACCCGCCGGTGGCTTGTCTCCGGGCGCCCGACCCGACCGAGCCGATGCTTTCGGCATGGCGCCCGGCCCGGCTCCACCGCGGAGGCGTGTCGGCTGTCGGCGACGGGTGACCCACCAGCACCCCTCATGGGCTCATGACGATTCGCGTACGACGAGCTCGGTGGGAAGCGTGACCTGCCGACGCGGTTCCTCGGGATTGTCGATCTCTTCCAGAAGGATGTGGGCGATCATGCTGCCGATCTCCTCGACGGGCTGACGCACGGTGGTGAGGGGCGGATTGCTGTGCCGGGCGATGATGGAGTCGTCGAATCCGACCACGGCCACGTCGTCGGGGACGCGGCTTCCTTGCCTGCGCAGCTCCGCCAGTGCCCCCGCGGCCATGACGTCCGAGGCGACGAACACGGCGTCGAGCTCGGGGACTTGTTCAAGGAGTGAACGCATCGCCGCCTCGCCGCCCTCCACGGTGAAGTCGCCCGAGGCCACGAGACGGTCCGTGGCCTCGTGGCCCGCCTTCTCGAGGGTCTCGCGCCAGCCCTGGAGCCTGCTGCGCGCCACGTCCATGTCGAGCGGGCCGCTGATGGTGGCGACGGCGCGCCGCCCCCGCGTGAGGAGGTGGCTGACGGCCGTCGCGGCCCCGCCCGTGTTGTCGGAGTGCACGTAGCTGAGTGACTCGTCGGGGGAGCGGCGCCCGGCGAGCACCGTGGGCAGCCCCATGTCTTCCAACAAGCCCGGCAGCGGGTCGTGTTCGTGCACCGAGACCAGGAGCACCCCGTCGACACGCCGCTCCGCCACCGACTCGGTGAGCTGGTCCCGCTCGGCCTGGTCGCGTACGAGCACCAGTTGGAGCTGTGTCCGGGTCTCGGCGAGCGCGGTGCTGACCCCGCGGATGACCGCCGAGAAGTAGGGCTCCGAGCCCAGTCTGCTCTCCGACTCGGGGATCACCAGGGCCACGGAGTTCGTCCTGCTCGTCACCAGCCCCCGGGCAACCGAGTTCGGTACGTAGTTCAGCTCGGCTATGGCGGCGAGCACGGCGGCCCTGGCCTTCTCGCTGACGAGTTCGGAGCCGTTGATGACTCGTGAAACCGTGGTGCGTCCGACACCGGCGCGCGCGGCCACGGTCTTGATGGTCGGGCGTTGCCTGCCCCCCATGACGCCTCCCTCACTTCTGCGCTGTTCGGACGGCTCTCACCTGCGCGCATTGTGCCAGACCGGCGCCGAGCCTCCGCAGGGTCCGAGCGCGGGGCAGGACATCTTCTCGCAACGAAGTGGATTTGACTTCTTGACAGACGCCTCTCGTGGCGGCGAAGCTGCGGGCTCCCGAGTGGGCACGTTCCCATCGCTGTTTGGGAACGTACCCACCGGACAAATCGTGCCTGCGGAGCGGACCGTGGGGCTCGAACTCCGGTGCGCCAGCGCCGCCGCTAGGAGGGCGAAATGTACAAGTTCCGAAGGAAGTTGCGTACGAGGGTCGTGGCCGCCGTGTCGGCTGTGTCGGCTCTCGGCCTGGTCGTGGGCTGCGGGGGCAGCAGTGACGGGGGGACCGGTGGGGGGAAGAAGGACGGCAAGGTCACCATCACCATGGGGCTGTTCGGCGTCATGGGCTTCAAGGAGACCGGGCTGCTCGACAAGTACATGAAGGAAAACCCGAACGTCGTCATCAAGGCGGACGTCGCGGGCGACGAGCAGACCTACTACACCGCCCTGCAGACCCACTTGGCCGCCGGCAGCGGGCTGAAGGACATCCAGGGCATAGAGATTGGTAGGGCCAAGGAACTCTCCGACACCCAGAAGGACAAGTTCGTCGATCTGGCCGGCGTGGCAGGGACGGACCACTTCCTTCCGTGGAAGCAGAGCCAGGTCACCACCGCGGACAAGAAGGTCATCGGCCTCGGCACCGACATCGGCCCGATGGCGGTCTGCTACCGCAAGGACCTCTTCGAGCAGGCCGGCCTGCCCACCGACCGCGACGAGGTCGCCAAGCTGTGGGAGGGCGACTGGTCGAAGTACGTCGACGCGGGCAAGCGGTTCAAGCAGAAGTCGAAGGACGACAAGGTCGCCTTCATGGACAGCTCCAGCGGGCTGTTCAACGCCATGATCTACGGCAACTCCCAGCAGTTCTACGACAAGGAGGGCGAGCTGATCTATGCCACCAACCCTGTCGTGAAGGACGCGTGGAAGCTGGCCTCCGAGGCGGCCACGTCCGATCTGACCGCGAAGCTCCGCCAGTTCCAGCCCGGTTGGGACCCCGGTCTGGCCAACAGCACCTTCGCCAGCACCGTCTGCCCGGCGTGGATGCTCGCGCACATCAGCGAGAAGGCGGGCCCGAAGAACAAGGGCAAGTGGGACGTCGCCAAGGCACCCAAGGGCGCCAACTGGGGCGGAGCGTTCCTCGGCGTGATGGAGAAGAGCCCCGTCAAGAAGGAGGCGCAGGAACTCGTCGCCTGGCTCACCGCCCCTGAGCAGCAGGCCTACATCTTCAAGAAGCTCGGCAACCTCCCCTCGTCGCAGACCGCGTTGGAGATGCCCGAAGTGGTCAATGCCAAGTCGGACTACTTCAGCGGCGCGCCCATCGGGCAGATCTTCGCCGCCGCAGCCCAGGAGATCCCCGACGAGCAGGTGCTCGGCCGCAAGGACGGCACCATCAAGGACATCTTCTCGCAGGGTCTGACCTTGATCGAGGCGCAGAACAAGAGCCCGAAAGAGGCATGGGAGACCAGCGACAAGCGCATCGAGAAGGCTGCCGGCTGACCTCGGGCCCCATTGCCTGTCTCCGTAGCCGCCCGGCGCCCCACGCACGGCCCGTGTGGGCCGCCGGGCCCCTGCTCGCCTCCCTCAGAGCCTGTTTCTGAACCCTCCAGGAAGGACGCCTTCCGGTGGCCATCTCCACCTCGACACCCCAAGACGGTGCGCCCGGCACCGCCCCGCCGGCCGGGACCGGCACCGGCGGGGACGGTCAGCGGCGCCGTACGCTGCTGCACCGCCTCGACGTCCGGGGCGCGCCGTACGCCTTCGTCGCCCCGTTCTTCGTCGTCTTCGCCGCCTTCAGCTTCTACCCGCTCATCTACACCTCGTGGATCTCGCTGCACCGCGTCGAACTGTCGACCCTGAACCTCATGGAGTGGGTCGGCTTCGACAACTACACGGCCCTGTGGGACGACGAGCGCTTCTGGAACGCGCTGCTCAACACCTTCACCATCGGCGTCCTGTCGACCGTGCCGCAGTTGCTGATGGCGCTCGGCCTTGCGCACATGCTCAACTACCGGCTGCGCGGCTCTACGTTCTTCCGCGTCGCCGCCCTGACGCCGTACGCCACGTCGGTGGGTGCCGCGGCCCTCGTGTTCACGATGCTCTTCGAACGCGACTTCGGCATGATCAACTGGATGTTGAGCCTTTTCGGTGTCGACAACATCGACTGGGAGAACAACAAGTGGGCCGCGCAGACGGCGATTTCCTCCATCGTCATCTGGCGCTGGACCGGCTACAACGCCCTGCTCTACCTCGCCGCGATGCAGGCGATCCCGCGCGACCGCTACGAAGCCGCGGCCATCGACGGCGCCTCGCGGTGGCAGCAGTTCCTGAAGGTCACCGTCCCCGGCATCCGCTCCACCATCGTGTTCACCATCGTCCTGTCCACGATCGGCGCCACCCAGCTCTTCGGTGAGCCCCTGATCTTCGGCCAGGGCCCGAACGGCATCACCGGGGGAGCGGACAACCAGTACCAGACGCTGGGTCTGCTGCTGTACGAGGAGGGCTGGAAGAACTACCAGATGGGCCGGGCCGCCACGGTCGCCTGGGCGATGTTCCTGCTGCTCATCGTCGTGTTCATCGTCCAACGAGTCGTCAAGCGCGTCCTGGCGCGCAAGGCCTGACCGGGAGATTTCCATGACCACAGACAGCATCCCGGTCCAGGCGGCGGACGCGCGCCCCGGGGTCGCGAAGAAGGCCCGGAAGGACACCCCGTCCGGCGGACGGCGCCGAGGGCTGTTCCGGCATCCGGGTGCCGGACGTCAGCACCATGCGGGTCCCGTTGCCTACATCCTGCTGGGGATCGCGGCGCTGTTCTCGCTGTTCCCGCTCTACTGGACGATGGTGGCGGCGTCGACCGACAACACGCGTGTCACCCAGACGCCTCCGCCGTTCCTGCCGGGACCCCACCTGCTGGAGAACCTCGGCAAGGCCTGGCAGGACGCTGCGCTGGGCAAAGCCATGCTCAACAGTCTGATCGTGGCCGGCGTGATCGCCCTGTCCACGGTGCTGTTCGCCACCCTCGCCGGCTTCGCGTTCGCCAAACTCCGCTTCAAGGGCCGCAACATCCTGCTGATGCTCGTGATCGGCACGATGATGGTGCCGCCTCAACTCGGCGTCGTACCGCTGTTCATGATGATGACGGAACTGGGCTGGGGCCAGAAGCTGCCCGCCGTCATCTTCCCCACGCTCGTCAGTGCCGTCGGCGTGTTCTTCATGCGGCAGTACCTGTCCGAGGCACTGCCCGACGAACTCGTCGAGGCCGGGCGGGTGGATGGTGCGCACTCTCTGCGCATCTTCTGGAGCATCGTGCTGCCGATCGCCCGGCCTCCCATGGCCGTGCTGTTCATGATCACGTTCGTGCACGCCTGGAACGACTTCTTCTGGCCGTTCATCGTGCTCGACATGACCAATCCGACGGTCCCCGTCGCTCTCACCCAGCTCAGCGCGGGATACGTGCGCGACCAGTCGCTGATCATGGCGGGCGCTCTGCTCGGCACGCTTCCCCTGCTCGCCCTGTTCATAGTCTTCGGCCGGCAGATCGTCGGCGGCATCATGCAGGGAGCGGTCAAGGGATGAGCACTCTGCCGTCCCCCCCGCTGCCGCGGCCCTTCGACGCCCGCCACCCCGCTTCGTCTCTCCCGCCGCCCCGCAGTACACCTGGAAGGACCCACGTGACCACCGCAACCCGACGTGTCGCGCCCGCCCCGGAGAACACCACCCGCATCAGCTTCCCGCAGGGATTCACCTGGGGCACGGCGACCGCCGCGTACCAGATCGAGGGCGCCGCCTCCGCGGACGGACGCACCCCTTCGATCTGGGACACCTACTCGCACACGCCCGGCAGGGTGCGCAACGGCGACACCGGTGACGTCGCCACCGACCACTACCACCGCTGGCGCGAGGACGTCGAGATCATGGCCGACCTCGGAGTGAGCGCCTACCGGTTCTCCCTGTCGTGGCCACGCGTGCAGCCGACCGGCCGCGGCCCGGCCGTCGAAAAGGGACTCGACTTCTACCGCGCCCTCACCGACGCACTGCTGGAAAAGGGCATCGAACCGGTCGTCACGCTGTACCACTGGGACCTGCCGCAGGAACTGGAGGACGCCGGCGGCTGGCCGGAGCGCGCCACCGCCGACCGGTTCGCCGACTACGCGGCGCTGGCGGCCCGTGCGCTGGGGGACCGGGTGAAGACCTGGATCACCCTCAACGAGCCCTGGTGCAGCGCCTTCCTCGGATACGGCTCGGGCGTCCACGCGCCCGGACGCACCGACCCGGTCGCGGCCCTGCGCGCGGCGCACCACCTGAACCTCGCCCACGGCAAGGCCGTTCAGGCGCTGCGCGCCGAACTGCCCGCCCGCGCACAGGCGTCCATCACACTCAACATTCACCACGTCCGCGCACTGACCGAGGCCGCCGAGGACCTCGACGCGGCCCGGCGGATCGACGCACTGGCCAACCGCGTCTTCACCGGCCCTGTGCTGGAAGGCCAATACCCCCAGGACCTCCTCCAGGACACGGCGAGCCTGACCGACTGGTCCTTCGTACGGGACGGCGACACCGCCACGATCCACCAGCCGCTGGACTTCCTGGGCGTCAACTACTACACACCCACGCTCGTTTCCGCCGCCACCGGCGATGCCAGCCACGGCTCCGACGGCCACGGGCAGAGTGAGCACAGCCCCTGGCCGGGCGCCGACAAGGTCGCCTTCCACCGGCCGCCGGGCAGTACCACCGCGATGGGCTGGGCGGTCGACCCCAGCGGCCTCTACGACCTGCTGATGCGACTCAAGGCGGACTTCCCCGCGATGCCTCTGGTGATCACCGAGAACGGGGCCGCGTTCGACGACTACGTGAACCCGGAGGGCGAGGTGGCCGACCCCGAACGCATCGCCTACCTCCACGGCCACCTGTCGGCCGTGCACCGGGCGATCGTGGCCGGCGTCGACGTCCGGGGCTACTTCCTGTGGTCTCTGCTGGACAACTTCGAGTGGGGCTACGGCTACAGCAAGCGCTTCGGTGCCGTCTACGTCGACTACCCGACCGGCAAGCGCATCCCCAAGGCCAGCGCGCGGTGGTACGCCGACGTGGCCCGCACCGGCACCTTGCCGGAGGGGAGCGGCGGGAACCCTTGAGCATGGGGGCCTCGCCACCAGTCCCATGACGACAGCTTTCACGGAGGACCTGCCGCTGGTCCCGGGGTCACGTCCGCGGACGTGACCCCGAGGTGGGTTGAACACAGTGATGTCGAGGTCCTGTAATGCCTCTGCGGTCCAGCGCTGCCAGTCCGGGCAGTCGCTGATACCGCCAGACGAACGTCTGGACACAGTCTCTGAGCCGGCGCGGGGCACGGGGTCCTGCGACCACTGGTAGCAAGACCCCGCTTGGCAGGAGTCGTCAGAGGCGTGGTCGTGCTGTGCCGGTGTCGTCCGACAAGGCCGGGCCGTCGTCTTGTGGCCGAGCTTCCGGGCTACCGCCGCGGCGTGCTGACCGCGGCCGTCGCGGTCACAGAGATCACGCCACCGTGAATCCGTCGAACGTGGCGATGCCCCGTGCGCCGTTCCAGCCGTTGGCCGCGGTCATGAAGACCCCGACGTCCTGTGCGGCCGCCGCGCCTCCCGGCGTGGCCGTGCCCACCGTCGTCCAGGTGACGCCGTCCGCGCTGGCTTCCCCGATGTACGAGGCGCCGGACCTGGTCAGCCGCAGCCGCACCGGCGCGGTGAAGGAGCCCGACAGCGCGATCGAGTCGAAACGGCCGTCACCGTCGGCGTCCCAGCTCAGCGCGCAGCCGTTGGACGGTGTGACCGCCAGGTTCACATAGCCCGCGCCGGCCTGAGTGCCCAGGTCGTTGCGGACGACGAGGCCCGCCCGTGCCCAGCCCCCGGTCGCGTCCTGGGACGTGACCATGACCTCGGCCACGGTTCCGTCGCCGTACGCGCCCGCCCGGTACACCGCCCCGAACTCGTTGGTGGCGCCCCACAGGTCGGCCCCGGCGCCCTCGACGGCGATCTCGTCGCCTGCCTGGCCGAACACGGCGTCGTTGTAGGAGACCGTGCGGTACGGGTCGCCGACCCCGGCCGCGGCCACCAGCCGTACCGGCGCGACCGCCTTCCCGCCACCCGCGTACGCCGCCGCCGCGACGACCCGGCCGACCAGTTCCGTCGGCTCACCCGCAAGAGAGACCTCGAAGCGAGCGGCGAACGTCTCGCCGGACGCCACCGACGCCGCGCGCACCGGATCGAGCGGCTTCACCGCCATGCCTTCGGGGGCGGTGACGGAGAGGGTCACGCCGCGTACCGCCGCGAACCCGTTCCTGTTGGTGAAGGTGACCGTCACCGTCGCGGGCGTGTCCTCGGCCACCGCTCCCCGGTCGGTCCCCGCGGTGAGGGCCGCCTGATGGGGAGTGGCGGCGAGCAGGTCGCGCACGCGGCGGGCCAGGGCGTACGGGGAGCCGTGGGGCTCGGGCGGGTGCGTCTCGTGCGCGTGAGCCCAGCGGTCCTCCAGGGCGAACCAGTCGATCGTCGCCGGGTCCTTTCCCGTGGCGAGTCCCGTGGCGAGCGCGTCGAAGTACGTCTTCCAGCGGGTGCGGTACAGGCCGCCGACCAGCCCGGCCCACTCCCGGTTCGCGTAGTCGTGCAGGCCCTCTTCGCTGCTGGCACGTCCGCCCCAGGTGGTGAGGAGGGAGCGGGCGTCGTATTCCAGGCGGTCCTTCTCGGTGCGGTCGGCGCCCCAGGAGCGTGCGTCGGCAAGCCACCGCCCGAGCAGGTGCGGGCCGGAGGCCGCCAGCAGGTCGTCGAGGAGGTTCATCCAGTGCAGCCAGGTCCCGGTCAACTTGCCGAACAGGGCCCTTTCCCCGGCCTCGTACGCGGCCTTGATCTGCGGCAGCAGGACACGGCTGCGGTTGGACAGGACCTGCCGGGCCACGTCGACGACGTCGTAGCGATACGCCGAGCTGTCCCTCAACTCCGCGCGCACGGCAAGGAGTTCGGTGAGCGCGGTGTCGAAGGCGGTGGTGTCGTAGCGGTCCTTCTCCGGGCCCCAGGCGGCGGCCTTGTTCGCCGTCAGGCTCGGACGGGCGCCGAACAGGCCGTCGGGCGCCTCGCTCCAGGAGTCCGCGCGGGACATGTTGTACGCGGTGTCGCGGATCGTCTGCCAGGCCGCGGCAGCATGCCGGTCCGGGCCGCCGTAGCGGGAGAGCGCGTAGGCGGCGAACCAGTCGTCCAGGTCGATGACGCCGGGTGTCCAGGCCAGGTCGGTGAGGAGGGCGAGGGCGGGTGCGTTGTTGTCGGCGGCCTCCGGCATCGCCGCGATACCGGCGAGCGAACTGCCCTCCTTGTCACGCCACTTGGGGTACTGCTCCACCCAGTCCGGGGCGTTGGCGCCCATCGGGGTGTGGCCGCCGAAGTTCCAGATGCTGCCGAAGGCGTACGGGGTGCCGTCCCAGTCGCTCTCCCGGTCGGTGACGGTGGTGTAGCGGTCCGACAGACCGTCCACGATCAGCATCCGGGACTTGTCGACGCCGTCGAGCAGCGCCTTGGACGGGTTGGACTGCCAGCCCAGGATGGCCCAGATCGCGCCCGGGTGAGCCTTCTGGAGCGCCCCTTCGACGGCTGCCGCGGCTTCGTCCACCGGAACGTCACCGGGATTGCCGCCCTCGTGCAGCAGGTCCATCTTGTACATCGTGCTGTCGCCGAACCGCTCCGACTGGGACCGGTAGAAGGCGGCGGACACCTCGTCGAAGGCCGTCGTGCGCGGGTCGAGCCAGTCGGGTCGCTTGAAGGCGCCCCAGTCGCCCTGGGGGACCACGGCCGCGTCCCCGCCGTGCTTGGCGACGAAGTCGTCCGGCACGGTGCCGAAGTAACCGGGCAGCACCGGTGTCATGCCCAGTTCGCGCACCCGGTCGGTGATCTTCCGGGCGAGATCGGCGCGCCTCTCGATGAGCCGCCTGGACACCGGACCGCCGAACCCCGACATGTTCTGCAGCAGCCACCACGGCTGATGGGCCGGTGCCGGTATCCACGCCCGCATCTCGGCGTCGGAGTAGCCGAACTGCCGGAAGGTGTCGTAGTAGACGGCGTCGCCGCCGGTGTAGACCAGCACCCGGTTGATGCCGTGCAGCGCGAGCACGTCCAGCTCGCGCTCCCACGCGTCCCAGTCCCGGTAAGGGCCGGTGTAGCCGTCGTTGGTGTCGTTGAGGGCGAACCGGTGCGGCACGTTCGCCGATCCGGCGATCTCCCCGTCGGGGGCGGGCAGCAGCCTGGGGAGGTTCAGCTGTTCGCCGTTCCAGGAGATGTCGGCCTTTGCCACCCGCGCGAGATAGGTGTTGAGACCGGTGAGCAGCACCGCCGGGCTGGTGCCCTCCACGGTGATCGCCCCGGCCCGGCCGGTGACCTTGAACCGGTCGGCGCTGCCGTCGTCCAGCGCGCGCAGCGTCACCTGCCGGTGGTGGTCGGGCAACAGGCGTCGCAGCGCGACCGATGCGGGGGTCGTGTTGAACGGCTTGCCGTCCTTGTCCGCGGCCCCTGGGGCGGCGTGGGCACCCGGCTGCGGGGTCAGCAGCACCACTCCGCCGAACGCGGCCGCTCCGGTCAGCAGGCGTCTGCGGCTGAGGGGTTGATTGCCTGTCATGAACGTCCTCTCAGAACTTTTCGGATCTTCCGGGCGGCGGTGCGACCTGGCGGTACCGCGGTTCGGATCAGGCGACGGTCAACGCGAAGATGTGCAGAGCGGGACTACCGCTCGGCAGGCCGTCGCTGACCTTCGGCAGCACGACGGAGTGCAGTTCCTTGTCCTTCAGCTCGACGCCGAAGGTGTAGAGGCTGACCGGGTTCCTGTCCTGGCCCGAGGGGGTGTTGCGGTACGGCAGTACCACCGCGGCCGCGGGGTTCGCCCAGTACCAGTCGGGGACCTCGACGGAGAAGGCCTGCTCCGTACCGTCCGCGTACACGACCTTCCCGGACCCCTTGCCGTCGCCCCAGGTGCAGGTGCCGAGGAAGGCCAGCCGTGAGCCGGTGCCGGACAGCCGTACGGTCTGCCCGGAGGACACCACGTTGTCCTTGGCCCCGGGCTCCGTGTCCGGCCAGGTGAAGGTCGTTCCGCCGTAGGTGACCGAAGCCCCGGGAGTCAGTCCGACCGATGCCAGCGCCTGGGCGGACAGGCTGGATCGCGAGCCGTCGATGTCGGCGGTGGCGGTGGCGTCGTCGGAGGAGATGCCGGCGTTGTCGAAGGCGCTGGCCAGCGACCGGTACGGCAGTTTCAGCGACGAGGTCGCGCGGGTGCAGTCGGATCCGTCCTCGTGCACGTCGAAGAGCGCGTGCGCGATGCAGGGGACCACACCCTCGGCGTCGTCGGGGAGCCGGGTCTTCCAGGTACGGGTCACCACCTTGCCGGGCGCCACCTTGCCGAGGACGAAAGGCGCCTGGCCGGAACCGTCCACGGAGAGATACAGCACGGTGCCGCGCAGCGTGATCCTCGTGGTGTTGGTGAGTTCGGCCGTCAGTGTCACCGCCTGACCGGGCTCGGGGGCGGGCGGCTCGAGGGTGATCGAGACGGGCGGGGTGAGGAAGTCCTCCTCGGAGCGGTAGGGACTCATGCTTCCTCCACCGTGAAGTGGTCGAAGACCGCCTGGACGGTCGTGCCGGGGTAGTTGAGGTTGACGGCGCTGGCGACGACGCCGGCGTCCATGGCGCCACTCGCCGAGGGCACCGTCACGCTCGCGACCTCGGTCCAGGAAAGGCCGCTGTTGGTGCTGGAGTACGCGGTGCAGGAGGTGCCGTCGCGGACCAGGCGCAGCCAGGCGGGGTGGGTGGAGCCGCCACCGCCGGCCCAGGTGTCGAGCCGTCCGTCGCCGTCGCTGTCGGTCATGAACTCCAGGCCGAACGACTTCGACATGGTGAGTACGGCGTAGCCGCCCTTCTCCGGGGCGGTGAGGTCGTTGGCGACCGCGATGCCGTACTTGGCGGTGGGGTTGTCGCTGCCGGTGAGACTGACCGTCTTGACCTGCACCACGCTCGACTCGGCGGCGGAGGCGGGAAGGAGGATGCCCCCTTTCTCGTCGGTGCCGCCGGAGAAGTCGCGGCCGCCCGCCCAGATCACCAACTGGCTGCCGTACTGGCCGAACTCGGCGTCGTCGGTGGTGGCGAACGTCCGGTACGGGTCGCGCACCTCATTGGGCTCGTAGGGCACCGTGAACGTCTTCGCGGAACGCGCGCAGTCGCTGCTGTGCCCGTCGACGTCGAAGACCACGTGCGCGGTGAACGACACGTTCCCGGCCACGTCGGCCGGCATCGCCGTCTCCCAGCGCCGGGTCGTCTTCGCGCCGCGCCGCAGGTCGCCGAGCGGGATGGTCTTCGCCGCCGTGGTGGCGCCGGGGTCGATCAGGTGGAGCACGGCGTTGCGGAGCGGGAAGGGGCAGTCGTTGGTGAGGACCGCGGTGGCGGTGACCGTGTCACCGCCGGCCGGCTCGGCCGGCTGCGTGGTGACGGTGAGGGTGGGGCCCAGGGTGTCGAACTGGGTGCCGTCAGGGATTCCCATGCCGGTCACCGGGCCCAGTCGACGGTGAAGACGTTGGCGATGTCGCTGGGCAGGGAGGACGGGACGGTGATGTTGATCTTTCCGTCACCGCGGGTCCATCTCAGACTGCCGCTCTTGCCGAGCAGCCGGATCCGGGAAGTGGCGCTGATGGGGATGTCGCCGGGCACCGAGAGGGTGCCGCGGGGCGCGCCCAGCACGATGATGTTGAACTTGCCCGGGGAGACGGTGTAGCGGATGCCGAGCGAGCTGCCCTCCTCCTCCGCCCGCACCCAGGGCGTCGACCCGTAGATCGCCGGGCCGTTGACCTTCAGCCAGGCACCGATGTCCCGCAGCCGCTCCTGCATGATCTCGGGGATCGTGCCGTCCGGCCTGGGACCGATGTTGAGCAGCAGGTTGCCGTTCTTGCTGACCACGTCGGCGAGCAGCTGGATCAGGAACTCGGACGTCTTGTAGTCCTCGTCCGGCTCGTGCTTGTTGTAGCCCCAGGAGTAGCCCATGGTCATGCAGCACTCCCACTTCTGCGGATCCATCGTGGGGTTGGTGCGCTGCTCGTACGTCGCGAAGTCGAAGTGGGTGTCGAACCGGTCGTTGATCACGACACCCTTGGGGTACTTACGGTTCTTGGCCTGGTTGTAGTAATGGGCCATGGGCTCTTCGCTGCGCCACGGCGGTTCGCCGGTGGGCCGGAACCACTGTCCGTCCGCCCACAGCAGCTCCGGGTCGTAGCGGTCGATGATCTCGTACAGCTGCTTGAGCTCGTAGTCGCCTATGTAGTCATTGACCGGCTTGTAGCCGGTCATCGGGATTTCCTTGTCGGTGTAGAAGTTGCGCATCGGCCGGCCGATCGCCGGGTTGAAGTACTCGCCGAGCGAGTAGTACAGGCCCGGCCGCACGGTGCCGCGCTTGCGGGCCGCGGTCATCAGCTCACCGACGAGGTCGCGCTTCGGGCCGTACGCCACGGAGTGACGGTCCGTCACCTGGCTCGGGTAGAGGGCGAATCCGTCGTGGTGCTTGCTGGTCAGCGCGAAATACTCGGCGCCCGCCTGCTCGAACAGCTTCACCCAGGCGTCGGGATCGTACTTCTCGGCCTTGAACTGCGGGATCAGGTCGTCGTAGGTGACGTCCTCGCCGTAGGTGTCGCGGTGGTACTTCCACTCGGCGGTGTCCTTGGTGCTCTGGTACCAGAGGTACCACTCGGAGGCGCTTCTCGGGGTCGCGCCGGCGATCACCGAGTAGATGCCCCAGTGGACGAAGATGCCGAACTTGGCGTCCTTGTACCAGCGCGGCACGGGATGGGTGTCGAGGGACGCCTTGGTGGGTTGGTAGTCGGGAATGCCCGGGGTCCCGGACACAGCGCCCTGCGCGAGCGCCTGGGCGGTGCCGGGCGGGGCGAGCAGCACCGCGCCGCCGAGGGCTGCCGCGGTGGTCATGAAGTGTCTGCGGTCGACTGCCATGAATGTGCCTCTCACTCGTGGGTGGAGAAGGAGTCGAAGAGTGCGGTCGTGGTCTGGCCGGGGTAGTTGAGGTTGACGGCGCTCGCGACCATTCCGGCGTCGCCGGTGCCGCTTGCGGACGGCACGGTGGCGGTGGCGACCTGCTGCCAGGCGGTGCCGTCGGGGCTGGCGTACGCGGTGTAGGCGGAGCCGTCGCGGACGAGCTTCAGCCAGGCCGGGTGGTACGAACTGCCGCCGCCTGCCCAGGTGTCGAGCCGTCCGTCGCCGTCGCTGTCGGTCAGGAACTCCAGGCCGAACTGCGCGGACATGGTGAGCACCGCGTAGCCGCCCGCCTCCGGCGCGGTGAGGTCGTTGGCGACCGCGATTCCCGCCTTGGCGGAAGGGCCGCTGCCGGTCTGACCGACGACCCGGGCGGTCACCGTGCCGGACGGCGGCACGGCGTCGGCGAGGTAGACCGCCGCCTTCTCGTCCTTCCAGCCGGACAGGTCCTGGCCGCCCGCCCAGATGGCGAACTGGTCGCCGTTCTGGGCGTATTGGGGCTGTTCAGGGGTGGTGACGGTCGTCAGGTACGGCGTCCGCACCTCGGAGGGAGCGGGGGCCACCGTGGCGTCCACGCTGTCGGAGTCGTGGCGTGTGCGGCCGTCCTGGATGAAGGACGTGCGAACGCCGATCTCGTGGGTGCCCCAGACCGCGTCGGCCGCAGGGGTCACCGTCCAGGTGACGGTGGCGCTGTCGCCCGGGGCGAGGGAGCGTGTCGGCGTGCTGTCGGCCGGTTCGGCGGACCAGCCGTCGGGGAGATCGAGACGGGTGCTGACCTGGGTGACCTTTGTGGGGCCGGTGTTGGTTACGGTCGAAGTGATCTCCGTGCCGTCGCCCCCGGCTTGCAGGGTGGGCCGGTACGGGGTGAGCCGGACGTGGACCGACGGGCAGTCGCGGCCCGCCCCGAGGGTGGTGAGGTCGACGGCGTCGGCGAACGCCTTCATCCCGGTGTCGTTGGGATGCAGATGGTCACCGGAGTCGAACGCGGCGGCGTAGAGGGTGGGGTCGTCCGGGTCCCGTACCGCCTTGTCGAAGTCGGCGTAGTCGTCGAAGACGCCACCGGAGTCGCGGACGAACGCGTTGACCTTCTGCCGGTCGGCCTCCTTGGCCTCGGTCCACCAGTCGCCCCAGCCGCGATACGGCACGACCGTCGCGCCGATCAGACGCAGCCCGCGGGCGTGGACACGGCGCGCGATCTCCTTCATGCCGTCGATCACCTGATCGCCGGTGGCGCCGCCCCAGCTGAGGTCGTTGACACCCTCGAACAGGACCACCGTCCGGGCGCCCGGCTGCGACAGCACGTCGCGTTCCAGCCGGTCCAGCGCCGACGGGTTGCCGTCGACACCGGCCGTGATCCGGTTGCCGCTGATGCCCTCGTTCAGCACCCCGGCGGTGGACGAACACGCCGACAGCCGCCCCGCCAGATAGTCGGGCCAGCGCCGGTTGGCGTTGGCAGTGGAGGACGCCCCGTCGGTGATGGAGTCGCCGAGCGCCACCACGGCGCCCGCCGCGTCACCGCCCCGCACGTCGACGCCGGTCAGGAACGGGAAGGTGGAGTCGGTCCGGGTGAAGGCGTCCCCGTCGGCGTCCGAGGCGTGGTCGCCGCCGCCGTCGGGCGTCCAGTAGACGGTCTGGAGGCCCATCCAGTGCTGGCTGATGTGGGTCAGCCGGCCGGGGAAGTACAGGCTGACGACCAGGTCGCTGCGGGCCGGCACGGGGACCCGGACGGCATCGCTCACCGCCTGTTCCCCGGCGGGGATCGTCACCTCGTCCTTGCCGCCGAACCGGACCTCGTACGGCTTCGCGACGGCGGAACCGCCGTCCCGGCGCCCCACGGTCGCGTGCCCGATCGTCACCGGCTCGGTGGTGAAGGCATTGGTCAGGCGGATGCGTACGCTCGACCCGCCGGCGCTCACCCGCACCGGTATCCGTACGGTCACCTCCGAGGTGCCCGGGTCGTACGAGGCGTGCTGTGCGGTCGCCCAAGTCCCTGTCCACTCCGGCTGCTTGGTCTCGGCCGCGGCCGGAGTCGCCGGGAGCAGGGCCGCCAGGACGGCCGCCACGGCCGCGGTCAGGGCTGCGAATCTTCGGCGTTCACGCAGGTGTCCACGTAGATGTCCGAACACGGGTCCTCCTCAGGAACAGCCGCGGCCGAGCCCGAGCGCGGCGAGGTCGATGGAGTCGGCGAAGGCCTTCATCCCGGCGTCATTGGGATGCAGATGGTCACCGGAGTCGTACGCCGCGCCCAGCCGCCGCGGATCCGCCGGGTCCCGTACCGCCTTGTCGAAGTCCGCGTAGTCGTCGAAGACCCCGCCGGAGTCCCGGACGAACGCGTTGACCTGCTCTCGCCGGGCCTCCGTCTCCTCGGTCCAGCCGCCCCAGGTGAAGTCCTTGTACGGCGTGATCGTGGCGGCGACGACCCGCATCCCGCGCTGGTGCGCCCGGTCGGAGATCTCCGTCATCCCGGCGATGATCTGCTCGGCACTCGCCCCGCCGAGATCGTTGATGCCCTCGAAGAGGATCAGGGTCCTGGCCCCCGGCTGGGAGAGCACATCCCGTTCGAGGCGGTCCAGGGCCGAAGGGTTGGTCGCGGTCCCGGCGGTGATCCGGTTGCTGGTGATGCCCGCGTTGAGCACTCCGGCGCCGGGCCGGCACGCGTTCAGCCGGGCAGAGAGCAGGTCGGGCCAGCGCTGGTTGGTGTCGGGCGTCGAGAAGGACCCGTCGGTGATCGAGTCGCCGAGCGCCACCACCGATCCGGTTCTCGGCGCGATCACGTCGACGCCGCTGAGGAAGGGCCAGCTCGTGGTGGTCCAGGTGAAGGCGTCACCGGCGGTGTCGGCGGCGTGGTCGCCCGCCCCGTAATCCGTCCAGTAGACGGTCTGCTGCGCCCACCAGTGGTCGGTGATGTGCGTGACCTGACCGGGCAGATGGAGACTGACCACCAGGTCGGCCAGGGCCGGCACGGCGAGTCCGACCGGATCGCTGACCGCCTCGCCGCCCGCCGGGACGGTCACCTCACGCTTCCCACCGAACCGCAGGTCGTACGGGCGCGCCACGGCGGAACCGCCGTCGCGCAGGCCCACGGTCGCGTGCCCGATCGTCACGGGGTCGGTGGCGTAGGCGTTGGTCAGACGGATGCGTACGGATGAGCCGCCGACGCTGGTGTGCACCGGCATCCGCACCGTCACCTCGGACATGCCCGAGACCTCGTAGTGCTCGCTCGGTGCCGTGGCCCACGTCCCCGTCCAGCCGCGCCGATCGTCCTGCTGACCGGCCTCGGCGGGCGCGACCGTCCCCGCCACGAGGGCCATGACCGCGAGCAGCAGCACGGTGAACCTGCCGCGTGTCGAACGCATCCCGCTCACGGGCATCAGACACCGCCGCCGCAGGTCAGCCTCGCGTCGGCCCAGTCGGCATGGTCCGTGGAGACATCGCCGTCCCCGTCGACCAGCAGGTCCAGCCAGCGGGCTCCGCTCACGTCCACGTCGACCGCGGCGCCGCCGTCGGAGCCGTACCGCACCGGGCTGTCGAACAGGGTGCGGCCGTCGGCGATCACCTCGAAGGAGACGCTGCCGTTGTCGCCGACCTCGTCGTCCACTCCGGCGGTCGCGGTGAAGCGGGTGCAGCCGCCGCCGAGATAGACCCGGACCTGACTGTTCGCGTGGACGCCGAGGCCCTTGTCGTACGAGGTGTCACCGATCGAGAGCATCCGCCCGTCGCCCGCCGCGGACTCGCCGTTGGAGGCGTCCTTCTCCACCGGACCCCAGCCGTTGACCGCCTTGACCAGGGTCAGGTCGCTGACGTAGGCGTCGGCGGACAGCCCCGGCGGCGGCACCTGCACGGCCCGTGCACCCGTGACGGTGCCCGGACGGCCGGGCTGTGTGAGCGTGGCGGTCGCGGACAGGACGGCGTAGTGGACCGGGTCGCCGGGCGGGGTCACGGTGTAGGTGGCGGTCACCGTGTCGCCGGGCCGCACCCGGTCGAAGCGTGTGGTGTCGTCGGTGGTCGAGGTCCAGCCGTCCGGGGCCTTCAGCGCCAGCTTGACGTTCCGGGCGGTCGGCGCGTCCTTCGGCACGCTCAGGGTGACGGGGACCTTGGCGGCGGTACCGGTGCTCAGGAACGGCTCGGCGTCGACGGTGACATGGGCGCCCGAGTCCGGCATGGCGTACGTCTTGGCGTTGTACGAGGGCGCGGCGACGGGGCGTACGTCGACACCGCCGGCGGAGGCTCCGAGGTCCACGAGCTTCGCCGTTCCCGGGCCCGCCTCAGCCTCGGTGGACCAGATGGCCAGGGCGATGGAGTTGTTGCCCTGCTCGCGCAGGATCCCCTTGGGGATGACGAAGCGTGTCTGGGGTCCGGTGTTCGGCAGGTAGCGGCCGATCAGCCAGCCGTTGAAGAAGATCTGGGCGCGGTAGCCGGTGCGGCCACCGTCGGCTTCGGCGAGATCGAGTGCGATCGCGTTGTCCTGGCCCTGCGGCAGGTCGAGCCGGGCGGAGGTGCGGTACCAGCGCACGCCGGGCCCGGTCTTCCCGGACTGCCCGGACAGGGTGGTGCTCTTCCAGCCGCCGTCGGGGAAGCCCGGCAGCGACCAGCCGGCCCGCTCCCCGTAAAGCCCGCCGTTGTTGTACGGGCCCCGGGCAGTGTCGACCGGGTCCTCGCCACCCCGGCTGCCCTGGATCTTCCAGGTGAGCGTGGAGGCCCCGCCGACCACCTCGGCGCCGAGCAGACCGCGCGGCTCCTTGGAGTAGTCGTGGCCCCATTCCTCGTTGTGGCCCGCGTTCTCGACGAGCACGGAAAGGACGTTGTCGCCGTCCGCCTTGAGCGTCCCGGACGGGATGTCAAAGGTGTGCGCGCCGTCGCCGGAACTGCCGAGGTAGCGGCCGTTGAGCCAGACCGCGTACTGCCCGGTCGGGCCGGTGTTGGCGTCGAGTGCGAGCGCGGTCGCGGCACCGGTGGTTCTGAACCGGCCGCGGTACCAGACGTTGCCGTGGTGGTAGCCGTACTCGTCCATCGCGAGGACCGGCAGCGACCCGGCCAGTTCTGGGTTATTGGCGGTGAGGTGGTCGGCGGTGGTCCAGGTGGAGTCGTCGAAGCCGGGTGCGGACTCTGGCGCCTCCTCCTTGTACTTCCACGTCGTCAGCTCGGGCAGCTCGATGGGGCGCGGCGCCCGGGTCACGGCGACCTTGCGGCCGTTCCAGGTCACCTTCTTGGCATCGGCGATGACCTCGATCTTCGCGGCCTCGGTGGAGTCGCCGGTCAACTTCAGGGTGTTGCCCGCCAGTTCGGCCGTACGGACGAGGGACGGGCCGCGTACGAGAACCGGGCCCGTGGCGGTGTCCTGTTGCCACCAGTGGGCGGTCTCGGCGGTGTCGGCGATCAGCAGTTCCATGCCGTTCACCAGCACACGGGCCAGGCCCTTGTGGGTGTAGTTCAGCCGCAGGTCGCCGCGTTCGGCGTCCCAGGTGGTGGTGACATCCCCTTCGAGGACGGTGACCTCGGGCCGCTCGGCGTACCGCAGCACGGTCTCGCCGACCTCGCCCTCACGCCCGTACAGCAGCGCCACGTCCCGGTCGGCGATCTGGGCGTGCGTCATGATCTCCGAGGTGGAGTAGACGAGCCGCTGGGTCTTGCTCAAGTCGTAGCCTGCGACGAGGAGTTTGGCGTCCCGGCCGTCGACGGTGATCGTTCCCTGCTGCGGCACGCGCGGGTAGTCGCCGTCCGCGCCGGTCAGGGACAGGGTGGTCTCGTCCTTGTCCTTCACCCGGGTGTCGGCGTGCCGGACGGTGAAGAACTGGGTGCCGTCGTCGGGGTTGACGCGCCGGTCGATGCGCAGGGCGTCGTCGGACGGGGCAGGGGCCTCGGCCTTGTCGGTGCGCGCCAGTGAGGTGACGGAGTTGACCATGTAACCCAGGCGCTTGAACTCCTGGTACTTGTCCGTCAGTTGGCGGGACTCGTTGATCGGGGCCCCGTAGTCGTACGACGTGTAGACCGCGTTGGGGTCGGCGAGCCAGCCCCAGTTGGTGCCGCCGTACGTCATGTAGAAGGACTGGCCGCTCACCCCGGCAGCGATGTTCATCTTGCTGAACACCCTGGTGAAGTCGGTGCCGGTGAGTTTCGCGCAGTCCTGGTATCCGGTGCCGCCCCAGGGGTCGAAGGCGCCGCCCTGTGCCTCCGGGATGATCAGGGGAGACTCGGGCTTCCACTCATTGACGTACGAGTAGTCGGGCAGGTTCTTCCAGGTGTCGGGGTCCTTGCAGTCGAAGCCCTGCGGGTAGGCGTCGAAGCCGTAGATGTCCGGGGCGCCCTTGCCGCTGACCCAGTTCTGGTTGGCGCCGCCGTCGTTGACGAAGGTCGGGACGTCGATGCCGTCCTCGCGTGCCCAGTCGATGAGGGTCTGCATGTAGTCGGCGTCCTCGCGACCTCCCTGGTACTCGTTCTCGACCTGATAGAGGATCACGTTGCCTGTGCCGCGCGTCAGTTGGTGCCGCGCGATGATCGGGTTGATCCGGCTCATCCACTCCCGGGCCGCCTTCATGTACTCCGGCTCGGAGGTGCGGTTCACGCCGGCCTGTGTCTTTCGCCAGGCGGGCATGCCGCCGCCGGAGACCTCCGCGTTGATGTACGGGCCCGGTCGGGCGATCACATACAGGCCCGCGCGCTCGGCCTCGTCGAGCAGCCGCTCCACGTCACGGGTACCGGTGAAGTCGTACGAGCCCGGCTTGGCCGAGTGGTAGCCCCAGTCGAAGTAGAGCGAGACCGCGTTGAATCCGCCCGCCTTGATCTTCTGGAGGACATCGCGCCAGGCATCCGGGCTGGGCAGCCGGAAGTAGTGGAACTCGGCGCCCCAGATGTACAGGGGTTTGCCGTCGACCCGCACGGAGTACTGGTCGTAGGTGACGGTGTGCGGGGCCGTCGGCTTCGCCTGAACCGGTGCCGCGGCAGCACCTGTGCTGGTCAGGGGCATGACAGACAGGACTCCGGCGAGCAGCAGAGATCTCCACTTGCCCCTCATGACGTCAGCCCCTTCACGACCGCCGCCCGCGCGGTCTCCATGTCGCTGACGTCCTTCGTCCGGCCATCGAGGTTCCGGGTCGCGGTGGTGAGGGCATCGGTCAGCGCGTCGCTGTCGGTGCCGCCGCCCTCCTTCTTCCGCAGCTGGGCGATGAGTTCGTAGTCCTCGATGCCCTCCTTCAGCTGCTCCCAGCGGATGCTGGACATCGGGCCGTCCTTGCCCGGGTAGACCAGGTACTCGTCGCCCTGCGTGAAGATGTGCACCGGCTGCTTGAAGGGGTCGCTGGTCCAGCTGTTGTACGACCAGCGCAGGAAGCCGTCCAGGTTCCGCTGGGCGGAGATCCACGGCAGCATCCGTGACTCGACGGCGGGCGAGTACGACAGCGTGTTGGGGTGGGCCGGCGCGCCGTACACGTAGAAGGTCGTGGTCTTGCCGGCCTTGCGCCGCTCGGCCACCTTCTCCTTCGTCATCGCGTCGATGCCGCCCCAGTCGACGGACAGGTTGGACGCGACGCCCTCGGTGCTGATCGAACCGGCCACGGAGATACGGTCGTCGAAGACCGGCGCCACCTCGTGGACGAAGTCCTTGACGACCGTCATGGTGTCGATGGGCCGCTCGTCGAAGGACAGCCAGGTGTCCTCCAGCCAGCCCCTCGCCTTCAGATGCTTCTCGAAAGCGGGAAGGAACGCTCCCCACGCCTCCCGCCAGCGGTTCCCGCCCAGATCGACGTTCTCGTAGACCGTCTTGCCGGTGCGGGTGTCGGTGTAAGTGAGGTGCTCCTGGTCCTGGAACGCCAGCATGGAGAAGGCACCGATGTCGGGCCCGAGACCGGCGCGTCTGGCGGTCTGGACGTACTTGTCCCAGCGGCTGAAGTCGAAGGAGAACGTCTTCCCGTTCCAGGTCCAGCCCACCATGCTGGTGTACGGAGTGGCGGTCTGCGACTCCCGGGTGCCGAGTGACCACTGGTGGTGCCACGGGTTGTCGACGATGGTGGTGTTGATGACCTTCTGACCGCGCGACGCCAGATCGCGGTTGTACTTCTCGATCAGCTTCCAGTGCTGGTCGGACCAGAGCTTGACGCCGTGGTTCTTGGCCATCGTCTCCGGCTGCGCCCATACGTCGAGGAAGAAGTCGTAGTCCTGAGGGTCGGGCACGCTCGCGTCCGCGACCTCGATGGCCAGCGGGTAGGTGGTCTGGGTACGGCCGTCGGCGTTGACTTTCACCGTGCCGGTGTAGGTGCCGGGCCGGGCCTTCTCAGGGATCTTGAAGGTGAACCACAGTGGTTGTGCCGCGTACGCGGGTACGTCAACAGAGGACCGCTCCTCCAGCGCGTCGCCCACCACATCGGGATTGCGGTCGCCGGACACCTCCTTGCCCGAGCTGACCTGGTCGATGGTGGCGGACCAATCGACCTCGCTCTTGGAGCGCTGTACGGGCACGTACTTGACGAACCTGACCTGGGTGTCGTCACCGGACAGCTTCGCTCCGCCGGGCCCGACGAGGTCGCCGACCACGGCCTTGACGTCGTCGAGGTCCTGGCCGGACGCGATCGCCAGCTGCGCCGAGACCTGCTCATTGCGCACGGCCGAGAGCTTGAGCTTCTTGGTGTCCTTACCCTGGATGGCGGTCATCGGGTAGCGCGGGACCCGCTCCTCCGCGGAGCCGGCGAAGGAGCCGGTGGGAACCCAGGTGATGGTGTCCCTGGTGCCCATGGCGTCGGCGACCTTGACGGTCAGCCAGGTGGTGGTGGGCTTGGAGTTGAGGTCGGTGCCGGTGGTCGTCGTACCTGTGACGGCGATCGCGGTGGTGCTCGCGGCCACGACCACGCCCGCGACGAAGCCGGCGACAGCTGAGGACGTACGTGCCATGGGGGTGGGTTCCCTCTCTCATGGACGTGCAGGGAGTGTCCGTCCCCGGCAGGCCCCACGGAGGGCCTGCCGGGAAACGGGGGTGGTGCCGGCGGTGCCACTGGCACCTGTGGCGTCAGGAGGTGACGGAGAATCCGCTGAAGACGGCTTCAATGTTCTCGTCGGGGTAGTTGGCGTTGGCCGCGCTGGCGACCATCCCCGCGTCTCCGGTGCCGGCGGCTGACGGCACCTGGGCGGTACCGACCTGCGACCAGGTCTCGCCGTCCTTGCTGGCGTACGCGGTGTAGGTGGCGCCGTCCCGGGTCAGCTTGAGATGCGCCGGGTGGTAGGTGGAGCCACCGCCCGCCCAGGTGTCGAGCTTGCCGTCGCCGTCGCTGTCGGTCATGAACTCCAGGCCGTAGCTCTCGGTCATGACCAGCACCGCGTAACCGCCCTTCTCGGGTGCGGTCAGGTCGTTGGCGAAGGCGATGCCCGCCTTGCCGACCGGTGAGGCGCTGTCCTGGGAGACCAACTGGGCCTGCATGGTGGCCTTTTCGGCGGCCGCGTCGTCGCGGTAGATGACGCCCTTCTCGTCCTTCCAGCCGGACAGGTCCTGGCCGCCCGCCCAGATGGCGAACTGGTCGCCGCCCTGGGCGTATTGGGCGCCTCCGGAGGTCGTGTCGGCCGTCAGATACGGCTCCTGCACACTGCCCGGGGCGGCCTTCACCTGCGCCCGCACTGTGTCGGACACCTTCTGCGAGCTGTTGCCACCGTTGTAGATGGCGGTGCCGGTGAGGTCGTGGCTGCCCCAGCGGGCGTCGTCGGCCGGGGTCACCGTCCAGGTGGTGGTGAGGGTGGCGCCGTTCTTGAGGGACTTGGCGGTGGTCGGGCCGGTCGCCTTGGCGGTCCAGCCGTCGGGCAGGTCCAGTGCCGTCTTGGCGTTCCTGAGGGTCCGGGTGCCCCAGTTGGTCACCTCGGTGGTCACCTCGAACGGCTTACCGGCGTCGGTGGACGGGGCGTCCGGAGTGATCAGGACGGAGGCGGCCGGAGCGTCGTCGCGCTTGAGCGCCTTGACGGCCTTGGCGGCACCCTTGGCCTTGAGGTTGACGAAGGCCGGGGTGACGCCGAGCGGCGCCGCATACCCCTTGAGGGTCTTGGGGCCGCGGATCACGGTGCCCTGGTTCACGTCGTACCACGTGCCCGGCGGCAGATGGACGGAACGGGTGGCGCCGGTGCTCAGCTTGGGTGCGGCCAGCACGGCCGGGCCGAGCATCCACTCGTCGGTGACCGTGTAACTCGCCTCGTCCTTCGGGAAGTCGAAGAACAGCGGCCGCATGATCGGATCGCCGGTCTTCAGGGTGCTCTGCACCTGGTCCCAGATGTACGGGGCGAGCTTCTCGTGGGTCTCGATCGCCTCCCGGTAGAGGTCGACCGTCTCCTGGTCGTAGTCCACCTTCTGCCCCGTGGTGGTGTCGTTGGTGTCCACCGGGGATGTCGAGGCGTACATCAGCGGCATCAGTGAGGCGGATTGCGCCCACCGCACCAGTACGTCCTTCGTCGGTGCGGGCTGGCCGCCGGAGCCGCCGATCATGTCGGACTCGACGAACGGGTAGCCGATGGTGGAGATGGCCAGGTTCTGGGTGGCGGAGGCGCGCAGGGAGTCCCAGCCGGTGCCCTTGTCGACCTGGCGGGTGACGAAGCCCGCCTCGTGGGCTGTCTGGTTCCAGTGCACCCGGATGCCGGCGCCCTGGAGGTCGAACTCGTCGGCGAGTTCGGTGCCGAGCTTCTGGTAGTCCGTGGCCTGGTGGCCCTCGCGCGGTGCGCACTTCTCGTCGAAGAAGCGGGTGTCGAACTTCAGCCCGTCGATGTCGTACGTGTCCATCAGCTTCTTGAGGTTGCCCTCGTACCAGGCTTTGGCTTCGGGGTTCGCCAGGTCGATGATCCCGGCCTGGCCGTTCCACCAGGTCACTTCACATGGCTTGCTCGTGTCCTTGGCGTCCATGAGCAGATAGCCCTTGTCGACCGCGTACTGGTAGTTGTCGGAGTCCAGGTTGATCCACAGGGTGACCCAGATGCCGAAGTCGAATCCCATGTCGTGGATCTTCTTGGAGAGGCCCTTGGGATCGGGGAAGGTCTTGGGATCCCAGGTGAGATTGCCGTAGTTCGACTCCCACTTGTCGTCGAGCTGGATGGTGTGTCCGTCCAGACCGTTGTCGTGGAGGTCGGTGGCGTAGTCGAGCAGTTTCTCCTGGTCGATCTTTGTGTAGAACTGCGCCCAGGAGTTCCACAGCGGTTTGGCGTACTGCTCGTACGTGGCGTCGCTCTTGGTCGGCTTGCCGACGATGCCGATGTAGTCGCGGTAGACCTCGAGCGGGGTCGACTCGACGAACACGGTGGCCTTGTAGGTGTTGGGCGACTCGACGGTGAAAGTGCCGAGGCCGTCCTTGCCCTTGTTGAGCGCCACGTCCATGACGTCCCCGGTGTCGACGCGCAGACCGGTCGACTTGGAGGTGTACCAGAACGGGTCGATCATGTTGTACGACGCCGGGCCGAAGGTCTCGTGGTCGACCTCACCGGCGTCGAGCGGCCAGGGCTGGTTGACACCGGGACCGCCCTGCGGGGTCTCCGCCTCGCCGTGGCCGTACCAGTGGCCGGCCGATGACAGGTCGTAGGCGAGGCCCAGTTGCTCCGCTCCGCCGCCGTGGACGTCCCAGTCGAGCTGGTAGCGGTCGGCGCCGGGGGTGATCCGGGCCTCCACCGTGGTGCCGTCGAGGGTGCTGTCGGCGGTGACGGTCAGGACGCCGTTCTTCCACGTCCAGTCGGTGACGCCGGTCGCGTGCTGCCATGTGCCGTCGGCCGCGGTGAAGCGCAGGGCGCCGGTGTCGCCGGTGGCGGTGGCGAGCACGGTCTTCCTGGCGCGGCGCGTGGTCAGGGCGAGTTCGTCGGTGGCCACGTCGAGGGTGTAGCCGGGGGTTCCGGCGGAGGCCGGTACGGAGACCGTGACGGCGTGCGCGGTGCGGGCCACCTTCGGCCCGTCGGTGGTGGCGGTGGTGGGGCGGGCGGCGGCCGTTGCCGCGGTAGAGCCGGTGACGGGCGCCATCAGCATGGCGGCGGTCAGGGCGGCAGCGAGCAACAGGCCGCCGGGATTGCTCAGTCGGGCGTGCACTCGTGTCCTCCTGTCGGACAGGACGGTGACGGTGACTCAGAAGCTGCGGTGCGTGGTGCCGGTGGCGTGCGGAGTGCGCGGTCACGAGGAAGCGCGGCGCTTGGGAGGGCTTGATGTCTGTTTGATGCTGCGTGCAGATGCAAGATTCCAAGCGATTTCGCTCATGTTCTTGCGGTAACCGCCACCTGTCAACCTGTGGGACACACGGCTTCCCAAGGGCCCCGAGGGTTCTCGTGGAACAGTTGTTGTCCCTGGTGGCAGTCGGTCCCGGGGCCCGCCGAGAGGCCTCGACGGGCCCGGAATCCGTTCGTAACGGACGGGTAAATTCTGCGACTTCCCCGAGATCCGTCCGGGGGCGCCCGGTCAGGTCAGGATCACGGAACGGGCCAGATGGCGCGGATTGTCCGGGTCCAGCCCGCGTGCCGAGGCGAGGGTGGCGGCCAGCCTGTGCACCACGACGAGGTCGGACAGGGGGTCCCGGCCGAGTGCCACCAACTGCCCGCCGGTGCGGGCGATGTCGTCGGCGAGACCGGACGGAAGGGCCGCCGGGTCTCCGAACCACCACGCCACGCGGCCGGGTCCGGTAACACTGATCGGGCCGTGCCGGTACTCCATCACCGGATAGGCCTCCGTCCAGGCGCCCGCCGCCTCGCGCATCTTCAGCGCCGCCTCCTGAGCGATCCCGTAAGCCCAGCCCTGCCCCAGGAAGGTGAACTGCTCGGCCTCGAGCACCCCGGCCGGCAGCGGTTCGTCCAGCGCAGAGTGCCCCTGCTGCGGCAGATGTCCCAGGTCCTCGCCCAAATGCGCCCGCAGGAGCACCAGTTCCGTGCTGGCGAACCGGGTCTGGACGACCGAGATCTCGTCGGCGAAGTCGAGCACGACGACGGCGTCCGCCAGCCCCGTCACCGGCGCCTGCGGTACCGCGGTCACTGCGGTCGTGGGGGTGCGCCCGTGCAGTCGGCGGAGCAGCTCCAGCACCTCGGTCGTGGTGCCGGACCGGGTCAGCGCGACCACCCGGTCGTAGGCACGCCCGGCCGGCATCTCGGAGGCGGGAAAGGCGTCGGTCTCGCCGTGGCCACCCGACTCCCGCAGCGCCGCGTACGCCTGGGCGATGAACCAGGACGTCCCGCAGCCGACGACGGCCACCCGCTCGCCGGTTCGGGGCAGCGAGGCGGGGCCGTCGGGCCGCCGGGCCAGTGTCACGGCCTGCCGCCAGCAGTCGGGCTGGGTGGCGATCTCGATCTCGGTCTGACTCATCGGGAGTCTCCCCTCTCGGGCGCGCGGTGTGACCGATACGTGATGTGACGGCCCTTGACGCCGTGCGCGTTTCATTGAGCATCATGTCGTTGGATGATTGATAACACCAGTAATCGAGCATAAACAAGCAAGCGAGCGCGCCATCAGGCGAGCACGCGCTTGACGAAGCACGCCATGCGTGCGGAGAGGTACTCCGTGAAACGGCACCTCGCATGCCTCGCCGGGGGACTGTCCCTGGCACTGGCCCTCACCGGATGCGGCAAGGGCAGCTCGTCGGACAGCGGCGGATCCGACGGCAGGACGATCAGGTTCGTCGCGGCGAAGTACGACGACGACACCCAGGCCTACTGGACGGCGCTGATCAAGGACTTCGAATCCGCGAACCCCGGCTACCGGGTGAATCTCGAAGTCGTCGACTGGGAGCAGATGGACTCCAAGGTCAAGACGTACGTCCAGACCAAGCAGGAACCCGACATCCTCAACTACAACAAGTTCTCCGACTTCGCCCGCGACGGCCTGGTCCACAAGGCGCAGGACGTCGTCTCCCCCAAGGTGCTGGCCGACTTCCTCCCGTTGTTCCGGCAGAAGGCGCAGTACGAGGGAACCCAGTACGGCCTGCCCTTCATCTCCAGCGCGCGCATGTTCTTCTACAACAAGGACATCTTCGCCAAGGCGGGCATCGCCCGGCCGCCGTCCACCTGGGCCGAGGTCGAGGCCGACGCCAAGAAGATCAAGCAGGCCGGTTACATCGGCCTCGGGCTGCCCCTGGGCCCCGAGGAGGCCCAGGCCGAGTTCCAGATCTGGGCGATGAACAACGGCGGCGGCTGGACCGACGCCTCGGGCACATGGGCGATCGACCAGCAGGCCAACGTCGACACGCTCACCTATCTGCGGAAACTGACGAAGGACAAGGTCACCCAGCCCAACCCGGAGACCACCAACCGCAAGGACGTCTTCAACCAGTTCGCCCAGGGCAGGATCGGCATGCTGAACGGGGCGGTCTTCATGCGGAAGGGCTTCATCGACCCGGTCGACGCGAAACTGAACTACGGCGTCGCGCCCCTGCCGAGCAAGGACGGCAGTACGCACAAGA
The DNA here is from genome assembly GCF_014647675.1 of Streptomyces flaveus. Taxonomy (GTDB): domain Bacteria; phylum Actinomycetota; class Actinomycetes; order Streptomycetales; family Streptomycetaceae; genus Streptomyces; species Streptomyces flaveus. Next base: position 42,900 of record NZ_BMPQ01000007.1, read on the forward strand.
CGCTCGGTGTGCAGGACTACCTCGTCGCGTTCAAGAAGGGCGACGGGTCGAACAAGGCGGCGGTGAAAAAGTTCCTCGACTTCTTCTACCAGAAGGAGAACGCCGCCGAGTTCGTCTCCACCGAGGGGTTCCTGTCGGTCACCAAGTCGGCCGGTGAGGTGCTCAGTTCCGACAGCCGGGACGCCGCCTACTACAAGCCGTTCGTCGACGCCCTCTCCGACGCGGAGTTCGCCCCCACCGACGACCCCGCATGGGCCGCGGTCGACGGCGCCGTGAAACAGCGCATCGGCACGGCGGTGGCGGGCGGCGACCCGGCGAAGGTCCTGGACGAGATCCAGAAGACCGCGCAGAAGGGCGACTGATCTCGGTGGCCGTACACGATGTCACCGTGAGCGCCACCGGGGCCGAACACCCGGCCCCGGTGGCGCCGACGCCACCCTCGCCGCGTCGCCGTCGCAGGACTTGGCGCGCGCTGGAGCCCGTGTTGTGGCTCGGTCCCGCGACCCTCCTCATCCTGACCATGGTCGTCTGGCCGGTCATCGAGATGATCCGTACGTCCCTGACACGGGTGAGCTCCACCGGACAGTCCCAGGGGTTCGCCGGCGTCCGCAACTACACCGACCTGTTCGCCGAGGGCGACCTGCCCGGAGTACTGCTGCGCACCCTCGTGTGGGTCGTCGGAGTCGTCACCGTCACGCTCGTGCTCTCTCTCGGCCTGGCCGGGCTGCTGAACTCCCGGTTCCCCGGGCGCAGGCTGGTGCGGTGGGCGCTGATCGTGCCCTGGGCCTCGTCCGTGCTGATGACGGCGCTCATCTGGCGCTGGATGCTCAACAACTTCTACGGCGTGGTCAACCGGCTGCTCATGGACCTCGGTGTGCTGGACGCGCCCGTCAACTGGCTGGCCAAACCGGGTCTGGCCCTCGCCGCGATGATGGGCGTGGCGGTGTTCGTCTCGCTGCCGTTCACCTCGTTCGTCCTGCTGGCCGGTCTGCAGAGCATCCCCGCCGAGGTGTACGAGGCGGCGCGGGTGGACGGCGCCGGCCCGGTCCGCGGTTACCTGGGCATCACCCTGCCGCTGCTGCGGCCCTCGCTGGTGGTCGCCGCGATCATCAACATCATCAACGTGTTCAACTCGTTCCCCATCATCTGGGCCATGACGCGCGGCGGCCCCGGTTTCGCCACCGACACGACCACCACCTACCTGTACAAACTCGCCTTCGACAACCAGTCGGTGGGGGAGTCGGCCGCCATGGCCGTCGTCAATTTCGGGCTGATCCTGGCTGTGGTGCTGGTCTATCTGCGCGTCGTCCGCCGACAGGAGGACACCGCGTGAGCAGGACCGCCGTCATCCCCCGCAAAGCCGCGCCGCGCAGGAGGCGGCCAAGACCGATGAAGCTGCGCACCGCCCTGCTCACCGCCGTCGGATGGCTGGTGGCGCTGGCGTTTCTCGCGCCCTACGCGGAAATGCTGCTGACGGCGCTCAAACCGACGCCCGAACTGATGAAGTCCCCGCCGTCCTATCTGCCCTCCCGATGGGAGTGGTCGAACTTCACGCACATCTGGTCGCTCACCGACCCGCGCGTCGCGGACGCGCTGGTCTTCTCGCTGTACGTCGCCGGGGCGGCGACGCTGCTCGCCCTGGCCGTCGGGCTGCCCGCCGCGTACTACACCGCCCGGCACAGTTTCCGCGGGCGCGGCGCCTTCCTGCTGCTCGTACTCGTCACCCAGATGTTCGCGCCGACCGCACTGCTGGTCGGCATCTACCGGGAGATGGTCAGCCTCGACCTGACCGACACCGCCGAGGGCCTCATCCTGGTGAACGCCGCGTTCAACCTGCCGTTCTGCGTGTGGATCCTCAACGCGTACTTCGCCAGCATCCCCCGGGAACTGGAGGAGGCGGCCTGGCTCGACGGCACCGGGCGGTTCGGCGCCCTCACCCGTGTCGTACTGCCGCTCGCGATGCCCGGTGTGGTGACCGCGCTCGTCTACACCTTCATCGCCGCGTGGAACGAGTACGTGGTGGCGCTCACCATCACCTCGTCCAGCAACCGGATGACCCTGACCAGGGCGATTCCCGGCTTCGTCACCTCGTACCACGAGCAGTGGCAGTACCTGTTCGCCACTTCGCTCGTCTCGATCGTGCCCGTGGTGGTGCTGTTCGTCTTCGTGGAGCGCCACCTCGTCTCCGGCCTGACCGCGGGCGGCGTCCGGGGATGACGACGGGATGCGCATCGCGGCCGGGGCCGGCACGGGAGCGGCGCGCGGTGTCAGGCGCGGATGACCTCCACACCGGCCGCCACGAACGACTTGGTCAGCTCGTCCGAGGCGGCCTTGTCGGTCACCAGGACGTCGATCTCCTCCACCGGGCAGATGCGGGCGAAGGCCCGCCGGTCCAGCTTGGAGGAGTCGGCGACCGCGACGACCCGCTGGGCGCGGCGGGCCAGCGCCCTGTTGATGCTGGCCTCGCCCTCGTGGTGGGCGGTCGCCCCGTGGACCACATCGATGGCATCCACCCCGATGAAGACCAGGTCCAGTGCGATCTCCGCGAGCAGTTCGGTGGCCAGCGGCCCGATCAGCTCATAGGACGCCGGCCGGGCCACTCCACCGGTCACCACGAGCTTGACATGGCGCCGCACGACCAGCTCGTTGGCGATGTTCAGGGCGTTGGTCACCACGGTGACCGCCGTCTCCGCGCCGCCGGAACTCAGGTCGGCGCGGGTGGCCAGTGCCCGCGCCACCTCGGTGGTCGTGGTGCCGCCGTTCAGCCCCACCACGGCGCCGGCCTTCACCAACTCGGCGGCCGCGTGCGCGATCCGCTCCTTCTCCGGAGCGTTGCGCGCGGCCTTGTAGCGCAGTGGCAGGTCGTAGGCGATGGCGTTGAGCGCGGCCCCGCCGTGCGTGCGGGTGACCATCTGCTGGCGGGCCAGCTCGTCGAGGTCTCGCCTGATCGTCGCGGCGGAGACCCGCAACTCCTCGGCAGCCGCCTCGACTTCGATCCGCCCGTCGCGCGTCAGCATCTCCAGCAGCGCACTCCACCGGGCTTGCGGTGCCGCCATGTCTCACAACTCTCTGTCGATGGTGTGCGCCACAATGTGCGCACCTCCATGAAACCACAGTGCTTGATTGGGTATTTTATGGTAGCGAAACGAGCAAAATACTGCACTCCCCACACGTCCATGCCGCTGTCGCGGCCCTCGCACGCCGCGATCGGAGGCCGTCCGTGCCGCTGACTCCCACCGCCGACGTGATGAGCTCCGCGCGCCGCGGCAGACGGGCCGTCGGCGCCTTCAACGTGATCACTCTGGAACACGCCGAGGCCGTGGTCACTGGGGCGGAAGCCGCGGGCTGCCCGGTCATCTGCCAGATCAGCGAGAACGCCGTGCGGTTCCACGACAGCCGGCTCGCCCCGATAGCCCGCGCCACCGCCGCGCTCGCCGAGACGGCCGCCGTCCCCGTGGCGCTGCACCTCGACCATGTCACCGACGAAGCGCTGCTGCGCCGGGCCGCGGACTGCGGCTTCGGATCCGTCATGTTCGACGCGTCCGCGCTGCCGCACGCCGAGAACGTCGCCGCCACGCGCGCTGCGGCGCGATGGGCGCAGGCCCAGGGCCTGTGGGTGGAGGCGGAACTCGGCGAGATCGGCGGCAAGGACGGAGTGCACGCCCCCTCGGCACGTACGGACCCCGATCAGGCGCGCGACTTCGTGTCCGTCACCGGGGTCGACGCACTGGCCGTCGCGGTCGGCAGCTCCCACGCGATGACCACACGCACCTCCCGGCTGGACCACGGCCTCATCACCCGCCTCGCCGAGGCGGTCCCCGTGCCGCTGGTTCTGCACGGCGCGACGGGCGTGCCCGACGTGGAGCTCCGGCAGGCGGTGGCGGCCGGCATGGTCAAGGTCAACATCGGTACGGCACTGAATGCCGCCTTCACCGGCGCGGTCCGCGACACACTTGCCGCGGCGCCCACGGTCGTCGACCCCCGCCCGGCCCTCACCGCGGCGCGCCGGGCGATGGCCGATGCCGTGACCTCGGCGCTGCGGACCCTGTCGGGCGGCGGGTACGGGACGAGATGAACCGACCGGGGTCTGTAGGACCCGGCGCCCCGAACCGCTCGGCGGAGCCCGGCACGGTGACCCTGGTGGCGCAGCCGGTCAGCTCAGTTTTCGGCAGTACAGGGCGTCCGGAGTCCGTGCTGAGCCCACCCGACCCGTGTACGCGATCCCGGCCGCGTACTCGTCGTCCGCGCACTGGCCCTTGTAGCGGCCCTGCGCGAAGTCGCCGCCCTTGGCGGCCGAGCCCCTGTTGTCGCCGCGGTCGAACCAGACGGTGCGGCCGCTCGTGCCGGTGATCGATCCGGGTGGGGCGGCCGCGCACAGGGCGGCGGAGACGGCGGAGCCGCGGACGCTGTAGCCGGTCAGGAAGTGGCCGTCGGTGCACTGGAGTTTGGTGTATCCGGACGCCCAGTCGTGGCCCGGCCTGACGTACCGGTCGTCGACGACCACCACATGTCCGCCGGCCGGGTCCCACAAGGGGCCGACGGACACGTCCGAGCACAGGCCCCGGTTGCCGGTGTGGCTGAGGCCGAGCAGCCGCTGTCCGTCGGGGCACACGGCCTTGCGGGCGCCGGGGTCCCAGTCGGGCAGGGCCCGTATCCGCCGCGACTGGACGAAGTCGCCGTGATCGGGGCTGAGCATCGACCAGTCCACCACGGGCTCCACCGGGCCGGTGCGACCCTGGGCCTGGATGAGCCGGGTCCAGGCGGCGGCCCGCCAGTCGTCGCCGTCGTAGAGGCCCATGCGGCGGCCCTCGGCGTCCCAGTGCAGAAGGGCCCAGCCGTTGCCCTTGCGGTCCTCGTGCCAGCCGACGAGCGGCCAGTACGCGAAGTCGGCGTCGGTACGGATCAGGTGGTCGACGAAGTTCCCGAACCAGGCGCGCTGCTTGTCCCCGGTCTCGTCCCGGCCACCGACACCGAACTCGCTGATCCAGACAGGCGCGGTGAAGTGCCGGTCCGTCTCCGCGGTCACGAAGAAGGCCTGGCGGTCCAGCATCTTGATCAGTTCGGCGGGGCTCAGGTCGCGGTAGCGGGGGTCGGTGGTCTCGCCGGTTCCGGTGGCGCCGCTGTGGTTCGGGCCTGTGTAGTCGTAGAAGTGAGCGGAGTACACGAGCTTGTCGGAGTCGACAAGCGTGTGCGAGAGGCGGCGTACGGGCTCCAGGGTGGGGCGTTCGTGGGGGAGTCCGTCGACGGGGATGCCGGTCCAGTTGATGCCCTCCACGATGATCAGGAGGTCGGGGTCGGCCTCCGTCAGGATGCGGTCACCGACGCGCTGGGAGGCGGCGAACCAGTCGTGGTTGTCACCGAGCCCCCAGTTGGGGTCGTCCCAGACATTGCGGCGCACCTCGTTGTAGAGGTCAGCGCCGACGACGCGCTGGTTGTCCCGGTAGCGGCGGGCCATGAAGAGCCAGTCGTTCTCCCAGGTCTCGGCGGACTGGCTCGCGTTCCAGCGTTCGTTGCCGTCGACTCCACAGCACCAGCGTGTGGTGTTGGTGTGGTTGTTCAGGATCACCGCGAGTCCGGCGGCGGTGAGTTCCCGTACCACGGCGTCGTACACCTGTAGCGGGGTCCTGCCGCGCAGGGAGGGATTGGCGGCGACGGCGTCGTCCCTGACGGGGACGCTGTCGTGGATCATCTCGTTGGAGAAGGGCAGCCGGATGCTGTTGATTCCGATCTCCTGGAAACCGGCGATGATCTCGGCCATGGGGGCGCGGTCCAGGCCGAGCGGTATCCGGCCGGAGTTCTCGCCCGCATGGTGGTTGGCGTCCTCGTCCGCGCTTCCTGAACCGTTCCAGGTGCCACTGGCTCCGTGCCAGTTGCCGGACCGCAGCTTGAAGCGGTCGCCGTCCGCGTCGACGATCCAACGACCCCGCGTGCTGAGCGGTGGCGTCCAGTCCGCCGCGGTCGCGGCGATTTCGGGTCGGGCGCCGGCCTCGGGGGCGGGCTCTCGCCCGGCTGCTGCCCCGGCAATGGGCGCCAGGGCCACCAGGAGGAGTACGGCGGCCAGTGAGGCCATGGCCCTGATGAAGGATCCGCGCACGGTCACCACCCTGAGGCATGCATTGTCATGGCACCGTCATCATGGAGGACTGTGCGGCATTGGTCCAGTCCTGCGCACAGGGGGACCGGCCCGTCGCTCGGTGAGTCACGTCCCAGCTGTCGGCATCCACATGACGAAGAGCCTCCCAGTCGCCCGACTGCTTGCCGCCGTCAAGGCCCTACCGGGCCGTGGCCATCGCCTGTACGCCTTCTTCGGCTGCATGTACTACGCCGCCATGCGTCCGGCGGAGGTCATCCACCTGCAGAAATCTCAGTGCCGTCGGCCAGCGAGCGGCTGGGGACTTCTGAACCTGAAGGGTGGTGTGGTAAGTGCGGGTAAGGAGTGGACGGATGGCGGCGCTGTCCATGAGATCCACTCCCTGAAACGGCGAGCAGCCAAGGCTGCGAGGCCGGTGCCAATCCCTCCCGTCCTCGTCCGCGTGTTGCGCGAGCACATACGACTCTTCGGTGTTGCATCCGACGGATGTCTGTTCCACAGGGCAGAGCATCCAGGTCCTCTTCCGCTACTACGCCAAGTTCCTGGCCGAAGCGCGGAACCATGCCAACCGGCTGATCGAGGAGTCCATGCAGCGGTGGGAGGCCCCGACAGATGACCCGGAGGGTGCCTTGGCTGGGCCCTGGCCCAGAAATGCCCCTGAACTGCTGGTCAGGGCTGGGATACGGGTGGGAGATATCGGGAGCAAGGTCGCGTTCCGGCTCTCGGTGTAGGCGTGCGCTCAGAAGGGCGCCTGGCGGGCATACGTCCTGGTCAGGCGCCCTTCCGCTGCGCCTAGAAGAACCCCAGCTTCTTCGGCGAATACGACACCAGCAGATTCTTCGTCTGCTGGTAGTGCTCCAGCATCATCTTGTGGTTCTCGCGGCCGATGCCGGACTGCTTGTAGCCGCCGAACGCCGCATGCGCCGGGTACGCGTGGTAGCAGTTCGTCCACACCCGGCCCGCCTGGATCGAACGGCCCGCGCGGTACGCCGTGTTCATGTCCCGCGTCCATACGCCGGCCCCGAGCCCGTACAGCGTGTCGTTGGCGATCTTGATGGCGTCGTCGAAGTCGGCGAACGACGTGACCGAGACGACCGGGCCGAAGATCTCCTCCTGGAAGATCCGCATCCGGTTGTCGCCCTGGAAGATCGTCGGCTGGACGTAGTAGCCGCCCGCCAACTCACCGTCGTACTCGATGCGATGACCGCCCGTCAGCACCTTGGCGCCCTCCTGCTGGCCGATGTCCAGGTAGGAGAGGATCTTCTCCAGCTGGTCGTTGGAGGCCTGGGCGCCGATCATCGTCTCGGTGTCGAGCGGGTGACCGGGCTTGATCTGCTCGGTGCGGGCGACCGCCGCGTCGAGGAACTCGCTGTAATGCCCCTGCTGCACGAGCGCCCGGGACGGACAGGTGCACACCTCGCCCTGGTTGAGCGCGAACATCGTGAAGCCTTCGAGCGCCTTGTCACGGAAGTCGTCGTCCCGCGCCCAAACGTCGTCGAAGAAGATGTTCGGGGACTTGCCGCCGAGTTCCAGCGTGACCGGCTTGATGTTCTCGGAGGCGTACTGCATGATCAGCCGCCCCGTCGTGGTCTCCCCGGTGAAGGCGACCTTCGCCACGCGCGGGCTGGACGCGAGCGGCTTGCCCGCCTCGACCCCGAACCCGTTGACGATGTTCACGACGCCCGGCGGCAGCAGATCCGCGACCAGACTCATCCAGTAGTGGATGGACGCCGGAGTCTGCTCGGCGGGCTTGATGACGACCGCGTTGCCCGCGGCGAGCGCCGGGGCCAGCTTCCACACCGCCATCAGGATCGGGAAGTTCCACGGGATGATCTGCGCCACCACACCCAGCGGCTCATGGAAGTGGTACGCGACGGTGTCGTCGTCCAGCTCACCGAGCGAGCCCTCCTGGGCACGTATCGCCCCCGCGAAGTAGCGGAAGTGGTCGATCGCGAGGGGGATGTCGGCGGCCAGGGTCTCGCGCACCGGCTTGCCGTTCTCCCAGGTCTCGGCGACCGCCAGCTTCTCCAGGTTCGCCTCCATCCGGTCGGCGACCTTGAGGAGGATGTCGGCGCGCGCGGTCACCGACGTGCTGCCCCAGGCGGGTGCGGCCGCGTGCGCCGCGTCCAGCGCGCGCTCCACGTCCTCCGCCGTGCCCCGCGCGATTTCCGTGAACGGCTGCCCGTTCACCGGGCTCGGGTTCTCGAAGTACTGCCCGCGAGCCGGCGGCACGTACTCGCCGCCGATGAAGTGGTCGTACCGCGCCTGGTAGGAGACGATCGCGCCGTCGGTGCCGGGCGCTGCGTAACGGGTCATGCTGTTCTGCCTCCCGGGGAAGGGCCGCCCGCCGTTGGGCGGCTCTCGGCGCGAGGGTAGGAGCGGAGACGTTGCAGGTACGTTGCGCGAGTACGGCGGGGGAGCGGGAACGGTGCCGGCGAAGGCGAGACTGCGGCGACGGATGAGGGCCGTCAGCGTCCCGGCCACCCGCGCGGCGCCGACTGCTCGGCCTCCAGTTCCTTCAGGCGAGCCCGTACGGGCGCCGTCGGGCGTATCGCGGCGAGCGTCCGCCATACGTCGAGATCGTCCTCGCCCCACGGTGCGTGCGCCCAGTCCGCCAGCAGGTCCGGGTCGCGGCGGGCAACGAGCGCCGCGCGCAGCCCGTCGGCGAGCCTTCGGCGCAGCCGCACCACCTCCGGCGCCTGCGAACCGGGCAGCAGCGGACCCGAGTACGCCCTCGCCGCAGCTGTGACCGCCCCAGCGCTGAGCCCGCGCTCCACGACCCTGACATCGCACTCCACCGGAACCGTCAGCCGGTACGGCCGCGAGCCGAGCAGCCCCGCGCCGAGGAGCCGCCGCAACCTGGCCAGTTCCGCACGCAACGTCACCGGCGTCACCGACTCGTCCTCGTACAGCGCACACAGCAGCTCGTCGCCGGTCAGCCCTTCGGGGTGCCTGGACAGGAGCACCACGATCTCGCTGTGTCTGCGGCTCAGGCGCAGCTTGCGGCCGCCCGCCATGAGCAGCGCCTCATCACGGCCCAGCGCGGTCAGCTCGAGCACGTCTGTGGTGGTCGGGGCCGGTGCCAGCAGTGCCAGTTGGGACTCCGCCGCTCGTGCCACGGCCTGCACGAATCCCAGGCTGTGCGGATGCGCGAGCCCGTTCCCGCCCGTGATGTCGACCGCGCCCAACAGCCGTCCCGTGCGTGGATCGTGCACGGGAGCCGCCGCGCACGTCCACGGCTGCACACGCCGGATGAAGTGCTCGGCCGCGAAGACCTGCACCGGCCGGTCGAGAGCGACCGCCGTACCCGGAGCGTTCGTACCGACCGCCGACTCCGCCCAGTGCGCACCCGGTACGAAGTTCATCCCGTCGGCCTTCTGCCGGGTCCCCGCGTGGCCCTCGACCCACAGCAGCCTGCCCTGCGCGTCGCACACCGCGAGGAGATGCTCGCCGTCCGACGCGAACGTGCCCATGAGCTCACGGAACAGCGGCATCACCCGGGCCAGCGGGTGCTCCGCACGGTAGGAGCCCAGGTCACCGTCCATGAGTTCCACGCGTGCGGTGCCGTCAGGGCCCACCCCTGCCCGCGCCGAGCGACGCCACGAGTCGGCCACCACGGAACGCACCGGCCGCGTCACCGTGCCCGCTTCCGTGAACGTCTCGTGGGCGCGGCGCAGCACCCGCACCCTCTCGAGGGGATCGGACCCAGGCTCCAGGGCCACCCATGGATCGGACAACTGGGCCTCCCCGGAAGACGATGCGGCTGGGGACATCGTCGCTCCGGTGATGAGCGCGGACAAGCGTCACGACCATGCTCGGTACGGGCTCGGTATGAGCTCGCCCGGGGCCCCGCTGCCTTCCATCCCTCAACGGTCCGTCCATCAGGCGGAGTTGACCAGCTTTATATACCGTGTCCAGTCCCAGTGCGGCCCCGGATCGGTGTGGTCCGAGCCCGGCACCTCATAGTGCGCGAGGATGTGCGAGCGGTCCTTGGGGATGCCGTACTTGGTGCAGATCGCCGCGGTCAACCTCGCCGACCCCTCGTACATGCGGTCGGTGAAGTACGCGGGTTTGTCCACCCACCCTTCGTGCTCGATACCGATGCTGCGTGTGTTGTAGTCCCAGTTGCCCGCGTGCCAGGCGGTGTCGCGCTCCCGCACTATCTGCGCGACGTTGCCGTCGGCCGACCGCACGACGTAGTGCGCGGACACGTTCTTCTCCCGGTTCTGGAAGATGCGCAGAGTGTTCGCGTAGGTCGCCTGCGCCACATGAATGATCACGAAGTCGATGGGATGGTTCCTCGGACGGTCGGAGACCGTGTAGTTGGAGGGGCTCGCCGGAACCCATTCGGCGAGCGGGTAGTCGAACGCCGGGGTCCGGGCGCCGGCCCGTGTGCTGGGCAGTAACGCGGTGGAAAGTGTGGCGAGGGCGGCTGTCTGCAGGATGCGCCGCCTGCTGGGAAGTGACTTGGGCAGGAAGCCGGGACGGTTCAAAGGGGGACTGCCTTTCGGTGGTCAGTGGTGGTGAGTCGTTTCGCGCAGCCGAGCGTGCAGCCCGCGAGGTATCTCGCGTTCTGACAGCCGCTCTTTGCGGAGCTTGGCCACGCTCGGGAACCCGCCCGTCTCCGACCCGTTCCGGCACCGCAGCAGTACTACTCCTGACATGTGAATCCCCCGATCCCCAGTCCCGGACAACACGGTCCATGGACAAGTCTCCATCGCCCTGACAGCAGGCGTCTCGCGTGAATTACGGTACGGCGCTTGCCGGTTGAGGAGGAAGTGGGCCGGCCAGATCCGTGGACAACTCGGGAATTGTGGATAACTCGGTCACCCGCAAGGGGGATTGGGGCAGGAGGTGCGGCCACCGGACGGGGCCCGGAAGAGGCCGCCACGCGGCCGAGCGAGCCCAGGCTTACGCCCTGCTCCCGCTCCCCACCGCCGCCGGATCATCGAGCACAGCCCGCACCACCGAGTGTGCGGCGCCCAGCAGCGGGCCCTCGGACCCGAGCCGGGAGACGGCCACCGCGCACACGGGACCGGCCGTGCGCCGCGCCAGTTCCCGTTCCAGCGACGGCAACAGCCACGGCGCGAGCTCGGACAGGGCCCCGCCCAGCACCACGGCTTCAGGGTCCAGCAGATTGACCGCTCCGGTCAGCGCGATGCCCAGTGCGGTTCCGGCGTCGTGCAGAGCCCGCCGTACGTCCTGGTCATCCTGTGCGGCCCGCTCGGCCAGCAGCCCGACGCGGTCCTCGCCCGGTTCCAGGCCGGCCACGCGCAGTACGGCCTCCTCACCCGCGTACTGCTCGAGACAGCCCCGCCCGCCGCACGCACAGGCCGGCCCATCAGGACGTACCGGCACATGCCCCAACTCGCCCGCGAACCCGTGCCTGCCGCGCAGCAGCCGACCGTCCACGACCACCGCTCCGCCAATACCGATCTCCGCCGAGACATGCAGAAAGTCGCGTGGTGCCGCCTCGTTGAGCCAGAGTTCGGCGAGTCCGCCGAAGTTCGCCTCGTTGTCGACCGTCAGCGGGAGCTCGCCGGGCAGCAGCGCACCGAGGTCCGTGTCATGCCAGTCGAGGTTGGGGGCGCGTACCACGGTCCGGGCATCGCGGGCCACCAGCCCGGGCACGGCGACGGCGAGACCCGCGGGCCACAGGCCTTCCCGGTCCGCGTCGGCGATGACCTGGCGCACCAGCGCGGTCAGGTCTCTCAGCACCGGTTCGGGTGACCGGCCACGGTTGGCGGTGTGCCGCACCGCCCGTGCCCGCACCTCGCCGCGCAGATCCACCGCGCACACGGCGAGATGGTCGACGCCCACTTCCGCGCCGATCCCGGCGGGACCGTGCCCGCTGACGGCCAGCGCCGAGCCGGGCCGCCCCACCCGGCCGGGACGCTCGGGGCCGAGCTCTTCGAGAAGCCCCGAGCGGATCAGTTCGTCCACGAGCGTGGAGACGGCCGCCCGGGTCAGCCCGATGCGGGAGGCGACGGCGGCACGGGACAGCGGCCCCTCGGCGCTGACGGTGTGCATCACGCGCGAGAGATTGCGGCGGCGCATGCCCTGCTGGGTGTCGGGCAGGCGGCGGCCGGGACTGCTCGGGTGGGCCTCGTGCAGCGGTGCGGTCATGCCTCCGTCAGTCCTCGTCCGGCCGGCCCCTGTCAGGGCCGGCCTGGTCAGTGCGGGCCGACGCCCGCGGAGGTGGATCTCGTCAGCGCTGATCCGACTGGCGCTCCAGTAGCGGGGCCGCGTCGGAGAGTACCCCGGCGATCCGCGCCAGTGCCGCCTCGTCCCGCTCCACCGCCTCCAGTACCGGTCCGCGCGCGGTGTCCCAGCGCCGGGCCACCGCCGCCGCGTCCTCGCCGGTCAGCACACCTGCGGCCTGCGCGGCGGCGCCGAGCGCGACCAGTTCCTTGGCCTCGGGCACCTGAACGGGGCGTCCCGACAGGCGCCGTACGGTCTGCTGCCAGGCCGTTCCGCGCGAGCCGCCGCCGATGAGCAGCAGCGGAGCCGAGCGGTCCGCGTCCGCGTCGAGCACCAGGTCGAGGGCGCCGAGCAGCGAGTGGACCGCGCCGTCGTACGCGGCCTGCAGCAGTTGCCCGGGCGTCGTGTCGTGGCGCAGTCCGTGCAGCAACCCCGAGGCGTGCGGCAGGTCCGGTGTGCGCTCGCCGTCCAGGTAGGGGAGCAGGGTCACGCTCGTACCCGGCTCGACGGCCTCGCGGTCGATGCCCAGCAGGGTGGCGACGCGGTCCACGGCAAGCGTGCAGTTGAGGGTGCAGGCCAGCGGCAGCCAGTCGCCGCGCGCGTCGGCGAAGCCCGCCACGGTCCCGGTCGGGTCGGTGGGCCGGCGCGTCGACACCGCGTACACCGTGCCGGACGTGCCGAGGCTGAGCACCGCGGTGCCCGGGCGCAGCCCGAGTCCGAGCGCGGCGGCGGCGTTGTCCCCGGTGCCCGGGGCGACCAGCGTGCCCTTGGAGAAGGGCAGGTCGCCGCTGTCGCGCACCGTTCCGACCACCTCGCCGGGCCGGACGACCCGGGGCAGCAGGGCCGGGTCGAGGCCCACGTGGCGGAGTACCTCCTCGTCGTACGCTTCGGTCCCGGACGCCCACCAGCCCGTACCGGAGGCATCGCCCCGGTCGGTCGTGCCCAGACCCGTGAGGCGCTCGGTGAGGTAGTCGTGAGGCAGCCGCACGGCCGCGGTCGCACGGACCGCCTCAGGCTCGTGCTCGGCGAGCCACGCCCACTTCGTGACCGTGAAGGACGGGCCCGGCACGCTGCCCGTGCGCTCGGCCCAGGCCTTCGGGCCGCCCAGTTCCTCCACCAGGCGCCGGGCCTGGGGGGCCGAGCGCACGTCGTTCCACAGCAGGGCAGGGCGCACGGGGTCCCCCTGGGCGTCCAGCGTGACGAGCCCGTGCTGCTGGCCGCCCACGGACACCGCCGCGGCCTCGTGCGCCGCGTCGCCGCACTGGTGCAGCGCTTCGCGCAGCGCGTCCCACCACTGCCGTGGATCGCTCTCGCGGCCCGCCCCGGAGGAGACGGTGTGCGGCGCCTGCCCGCTCGCCACCACCTCTCCGGTGGCCGCGTCCACGACCAGAGCTTTGGTGGACTGGGTGGACGTGTCCACGCCGACGACGAGCGGACCCTCGGCTGCTGACATCGGGCTCTCTCCCTCTTTCCGCGGCTCCGCGGGATACGGCCTGCTTCCGGGCGCCCGGACCGACACGGGTCCGGCTTTCACACCTGGTCTCTTCCCAGAGATGCCTCCGCATACTAATTTGTTAAGCGCCATGACGAAATAGTCGGAGCGAACAAGGAGCCGCGGCATGAACTACCAGCCCACCCCCGAGGACAGGTTCACCTTCGGCTTGTGGACCGTCGGCTGGCAGGGAAGGGACCCGTTCGGCGATGCCACCCGGCGTGCCCTTGACCCCGTCGAGTCGGTGCAGCGCCTGTCGGAACTGGGTGCCTACGGAGTGACCTTCCACGACGACGACCTGATCCCCTTCGGGTCCTCGGACACCGAGCGCGAGTCACACATCAAGCGCTTCCGGCAGGCGCTCGACACGACCGGCATGACCGTGCCGATGGCTACCACGAACCTGTTCACGCACCCCGTCTTCAAGGACGGCGCGTTCACCGCCAACGACCGGGACGTGCGCCGCTACGCACTGCGCAAGACGATCCGCAACATCGACCTCGCGGTCGAGCTGGGTGCCCAGATCTACGTCGCCTGGGGCGGCCGGGAAGGCGCCGAGTCCGGCGGTGCCAAGGACGTACGCCTCGCACTCGACCGCATGAAGGAGGCCTTCGACCTTCTCGGCGAGTACGTGACCTCCCAGGGATACGATCTGCGCTTCGCGATCGAGCCCAAGCCGAACGAGCCCCGCGGCGACATCCTCCTGCCGACGGTCGGCCACGCCCTGGCGTTCATCGAGCGTCTGGAGCGGCCGGAGCTGTACGGCGTCAACCCCGAAGTGGGCCATGAGCAGATGGCCGGGCTGAACTTCCCGCACGGCATCGCTCAGGCCCTGTGGGCGGGCAAGCTCTTCCACATCGACCTCAACGGCCAGTCCGGCATCAAGTACGACCAGGACCTGCGCTTCGGAGCCGGTGACCTGAGGGCGGCGTTCTGGCTGGTGGACCTCCTGGAGAGCGCCGGTTATGCGGGGCCGAAGCACTTCGACTTCAAGCCCCCGCGTACCGAGGACCTCGACGGCGTGTGGGCTTCGGCCGCCGGCTGTATGCGCAACTACCTCATCCTGAAGGAGCGTTCGGCCGCCTTCCGCGCCGACCCGGAGGTCCAGGAGGCCCTGCGCGCCTCGCGTCTGGACGAACTGGCACAGCCCACCGCCGCGGACGGCCTTCAGGCGCTGCTCGCCGACCGCGCGGCCTTCGAGGAGTTCGACGTGGAGGCCGCTGCCGCGCGCGGGATGGCGTTCGAGCGCCTGGACCAGCTGGCCATGGACCATCTGCTGGGCGCCAGGGGCTGATCCGCCTCCGCTGATGACGTCCTGCGCGGAATTCTGCGGAATCGTGCGGTCCATGCCATGAGTCCGTATCAAGTTCCGCGCAGGGGTCGCATGATGACCGGTTGGAGGCGACTCTTGGCGGTATGGCCATGCCGCCCTTACCGCCCCAGCCTCCCCGGCCGCCGGACGACACGCCGCCTCCGGGCAACGGCGGCTTCGGCCCGCTGCCCGAAGGCTTCGGTCCGCCTCCCGAGGGTTACGGCACGCCTTCCGGGGGCTATGGTCCGCCCCCTGGGGGCTACGGGCCGCCGCCCGGAGGCGGTGGCCCGCCGTGGCAGGGCGGCGGGGACTGGCAGCAACCGCCGCCCCCTGGCCCACCCGGCGGTCCGGGAGGGCGCCGCAACGCGCTGTTCATCGTGCTTGCCGTGATCGTGGCGATCGGGGCCGTCGCCGCGGTGGTGCTGGTGGTCACCAGCGACGACGGCTCGTCGGGCAAGAAGTCGCCTGCCGCGAGCAGCGACACCACAGGGAGTACGCCCACGCCGTCGCTGAGCATCCCCTCGGACCTGCCCAGCGAACTGCCCTCCCTGCCCTCCGGTGTGCCCGATCTGCCCAGCGGCCTGCCCACCGACCTGGAATCACTGCTCCCGACTCCCGCGGGCAACGAAGTGCCGTACTACATGCTGAAGGCCGGCGACTGCTTCAACGTCGACAACAGCAGGCCCGGCCAGGCCGCGAAGCGGTCGTGCCGTACCGCCCATGACGCCGAAGTCGTCAAGGTGACCGAGCTGACAGGCACTTACTCGACCGATGCCGCCCTCAAGAAGGCGGCAACGGACCTGTGCGAGAAGCCCCTGCAGGCCAAGGCGGTCAAGCAGCCGGCCGGGACCGTGCGCGGCACCCTGGTGCAGTATCCGGACTCCACCGGCTTCAAGCTCGGCATCGACAACGTCGCGTGCAGCCTGTCCGCGGACCCCGGCGGGAACCGCAAGCTCACCAAACCGCTGACGTGAGCCACGCGCGCGTAGCGCACGAACGTCGGCTACGCGCGCGTACCGGATGAAAACGCGGACCGGGCTTTCAGATTCCGCTCCCGCGCGGCAGCCGTACGTACGTCACCGTCGTCTCGACCCCGCTGTCCACCAGGCGTCCCTGTGCGTCGAACGCGCCCTCGCCGTCCGTCATCCCGAAGTCGTTGTCGTTGATGAGGGCGAGCGTGTCGTGGCCCACGCGCGCGACGCCCTCGATCTTCCCGGGCACCCCCTCGACCTTGCCCAGGTCGACGACGAGGCGCTTGCGCAGCACCGGAACACCGGAGGCGGCGGGATCGTCGAGCTGCTCCAGGGACGGGGACGTGGTGTCGTCGTCCCACTTGTCACCGAGGATGTCCGCGCCGCGGCTCAGCTTCACGACCTGCAACCTGGCGGCCTTGTCGGTGCGCTCCTCGACGAGCAGCCGGTCACGGCCGACGGCCACCACGGAGGAGATCTTCAGCTCGGAGGTGTCGTCCTCGCTCGGGTCGACCACGTTCACCGGGTCGAAGCGGTACGCGTACTCGGCCGTGACGGCCCGCTTCTTCGGCGAGAAGCGCAGCAGGCGCGTCGTGAGCGATGCTTCACCCGCGTCCTCGTCCGGCACGGACAGCGGGCTCTGCACGGCCATCACCAGGTCCCCGCCCGGGAGTTGGGTGAGCCCTTCGAAGCCCCGGTTGACCTTCCGGTGCAGCAGGATCGAGGGCAGTGCCTCGACGACCGGGTAGTCCGTCCCGGTTAGGTCCAGCCCCTCGGGCACATAGCGGGTGAGGACCTTCCCGCGCGCGGAGACATGGATCAGCGAGGGCCCGTACTCGTCCACGAGCCAGAAGCTGCCGTCCTCGGCGCGCACGATGCCCTCGGTGTCCACACCGTTCGGGTTGTACGAGAGCGGTGTCTTCGCGTCGTACGAGTACGGCGCCTCGTCACGCCCCTTCTGGTTGGACAGACCTGTGACGGGCTTCCCGGAGGAGGTGGTGACCGGGACCGCGTCCAGCACCTTCACGGTGTCCCCGGACACGCGGATCTTCACGATGGCCGGATCGAAGCCGGGCACGGGGAACGTACGGCGCTTCTTGCCGTCGACCGTGATCTGGCCGTTGGGGCCGCGATCGGTGACCGTCCAGAACTCGCCCTTGCGGCCGGCCGGGTAGATGTCGCTGCCGATGCCGCCGAGGTCCACACCGCGGTCGTTGTCCACCGTGCCCGGCAGCGATGCGTTGCTGAACGCGCCGAGCGGGATGTCGCCGAGCGTCGCGGTGTGCGTGACCCGCGCGTCCCCTGAGGGGGTGCCGGCAGCCGTGCCGGCCACCACGAGGGTGGCCAGCAGGGCCAGCGGCACGCCCGCGGCGACGGAGCGGTGGACGTGGCGCCGGCCGACGGCGTGCGGGGACATCGAGCCTCCTGAGGCACAGGTTCGTGGACAGCGGCCAGATTTCGCCCTCGCACCGAACGTCGGGCGGCTGACAGGTGAACGCCGAGCGTCAACCACTCATCCGCTGGGCGGTGTTGGGTTCATTCGTGGCCTTCCGCCAGAGCGAGGGCTGTCGCCGGATCCTGTGCGGCCGGGCCCACGGGAGCCCATCGTCCCCGTTCCTTGCGATACGGCCACCAGCGGCCGTCGGGTCCCAGTCGCAGTTGCGCCTGCCCACCGACGACGGTCCAGCGATTGCGGGACGCCCGCAGTTGCGGCCGCTCGTCTTCCTCCCAGGCAGACTCGAGAGCGGCACGCGCGCGTGCGAGTGTTTCCGCCTCCACCGTCCACTCGGACTCGAGTACGTCGAGCGCGGTCACACCTCCGTACTCCCAGGCGCGGACGCCGAGCCCCAGCCCCTCCCGGTCGCGGCCCGACCCTTCGCCGAGCCGATCGGCCAGGGGGGACTCAGGGGCGCCCACGGCCAGCCGCACCGCATCCTGTGCGGCCGTCAACTCCGCCTCCACGGGATGTGCTTCGTGCCCGGGCCGGAGCGCCTCGGCGAGCAGCCGGTGGGCCTCGCGAGCCGTCTGCGTCGACAGGAACGCCAGGGCGGTCGGATCGACGCCGGGGGCCGGTCCTGCATCCGTGTCCAGCGAGGGCGGCTGTCCCGGCTCTCCGGGCAGAACAGGCGCGGCGGGCAGTGGCGGCAGGATGTCCGCCGCCGCGTACGCCTCAGCGGCGTCCATGCCCTCGTACGGCTCATCCCGCACGGGGGCCGTTTCGGCTCGCGGGACGCTGCGTACCTGCAACTCGTCCAGCAGCTCACGCTCTGCCCGGCCGCGCATCAACAGCAGCACGAACGGGTCCTGGTCCAGCAGCCGCGCCATCTGGTAGCACAGCGCCGCCGTGTGACCACAGTGGTCCCAGGCATCACAGTCGCACTCAGGCTCCAGATCGCCCAGTCCCGGCAGGAGTTCGACGCCGGCGGTCGCCGCGTCCTCGACCAGATGCGGTGGCATCTCACGGTCGAGCAGCGCCGCGATGTGCCCGGCCCGTTCCACGGCCATGTCCAGGAAACGGTCCCACTGGTCCTCGGACAGCTGCTGGAGCAGGACATCGGCGCGATGTGCGGTTCGGTCGCGGTCCTGGACCACCGCGGTGATGCGCCCGGGACGCACCGACACGGCTCCCACGGCTCCCGCGCGCGCGAGCCGGCGGCCCGTCCTCACCTGCTCCGAGTCCAGAGCCGCGTCCTCCAGCGCCTTCAGCCAGGCCTGCCCCCACCATGTCTGCGCGAAGCCCCGCCCGCGCGCGGGCGGCAGCGCGGCGAAGGTGCGCTCCGGGCTGTCTTCGTACGGATCGCTCATCGGGCGCCTCCTCGTAGCTCCACCAGGTCGGCCAGTTCGGTGTCGGTCAGTTCGGTGAGCGCCGATTCCCCGGTGCCGAGCACCGAGTCCGCCAACTCCCGCTTGCGCGCCAGCATGTCCGCGATCCGGTCCTCGATCGTGCCCTCCGCGATCAGCCGGTGCACCTGCACTGGCTGGGTCTGCCCGATGCGGTACGCGCGGTCGGTGGCCTGTGCCTCGACGGCCGGGTTCCACCAGCGGTCGTAGTGCACGACATGCTCGGCACGCGTCAGGTTCAGACCCGTGCCCGCGGCCTTCAGCGACAACAGGAAGACCGGTACTTCGCCCTCCTGGAAACGCTCCACCATGGCCTCCCGTCCGGCGACGGGCGTGCCGCCGTGCAGGAACTGAGTGGGCACCCCACGCGCCGCCAAGTGGCGCTCGATCAGCCGCGCCATCTGCACGTACTGCGTGAAGACCAGAACACTCGCCCCCTCGGAGAGGATGGTGTCGAGCAGCTCGTCCAGCAGCTCCAGCTTTCCGGAGCGGCCCACGATCTTCGGGCTTTCCTCCTTGAGGAACTGCGCCGGGTGATTGCAGATCTGCTTCAGTCCGGTGAGCAGCTTCACGATCAGGCCGCGACGCGCCATGCTGTCGGCGCCCGAAATCTCCGCGAGCGTCTCGCGGACCACCGCTTCGTACAGACCCGCCTGCTCCTTGGTGAGCGACACGGCGCGGTCGGTCTCGGTCTTCGGCGGCAGCTCGGGCGCGATGCCCGGGTCCGACTTGCGACGGCGCAGCAGGAACGGCCGTACGAGCTGGGCGAGCCGATCCGCCGCGCCGGGTTCCTGCCCGCCCTCGACGGCCTGCGCGTACCGGCTGCGGAACGTGCCGAGCCTGCCGAGCAGCCCAGGAGTCGTCCAGTCGAGAATCGCCCACAGCTCGGAGAGATTGTTCTCCACCGGAGTCCCGGTGAGTGCCACGCGCGCGCGTGCGCCGATCGTCCGCAGCCGACGTGCCGTGTCCGAGTACGGGTTCTTCACATGTTGCGCCTCGTCCGCGACGACCATGCCCCACGACGCCGCGGCCAGCTGCTCGGCGTCGAGCCGCATCGTGCCGTACGTCGTGAGGACGAACTCACCGTCGGCCAGGCCCTCCAGGCTCCGCCGCGGCCCGTGAAAACGGCGCACAGGGGTGCCCGGAGCGAACTTCTCGATCTCGCGCTGCCAGTTGCCCATCAGGGACGTCGGGCAGACGACAAGAGTGGGACCCGCCGACTCGTCGCTCTGCCGGTGCAGATGCAGGGCGATCAGCGTGATCGTCTTGCCGAGGCCCATGTCGTCGGCCAGGCAGCCGCCGAGCCCCAACGAGGTCATCCGGGCCAGCCAGTTGAGGCCCCGCAGCTGGTAGTCCCGCAGAGTCGCGGCGAGAGCGGCGGGCTGACCGATCGGCTCCTGCCCCTCCGGGTCCGCGAGCCGCTCCCGCAGCGTGGCCAGCCACCCTGTGGGCCGTACGTCGACCCGGCGGCCATCAACCTCCGTGGAGCCCGTCAGAGCCGCGCTCAGCGCGTCGATGGGCGTGACCTTGTGATCCTGCTGCGCACGAGCGCGGTGCACCTCCTGCGGATCGACGAGCACCCACTGGTCGCGCAGCCGCACCATGGGCCGGTTCGCCTCGGCGAGCCGGTCCAGCTCCTGCCGCGTCAGCTGCTGATCACCCAGCGCGAACGACCAGTTGAAGGCCAGCAGCGCATCGGCCGACAGGAACGACGGCACGTCCGACGACAGCCGCCCCGGGCCCTGCTCGTCATCCGGCGGTCCGATGACCGCGCGGGCCGTCAGCTTGCGCGCCAGCTCCTTGGGCCAGTGCACCTCGACCCCGGCGGCCGCGAGCGTCCGCGCACCTTCGCCGAGCAGTTCGGTGACCTCCTCGTCGGCGAGGTCGAGCGCGTCGGGCACGGCCGCCGACAACAGGGGCGTGAGCGGAGCCCAGGCCCGTGCGGCCCGGCGCAGGGCGAGCAGGGCGTCCAGACGCGCGCGCGGACCGAAGGCCGGACCCGACGAGCCCGCTTGGGCCCACACTTCGGCGGCGTCCGCGATCAGAGCCGGATCGCTCACACTGTGCAGCTGGAGCACCGCACGGAAGGGCAGCCGTGTCTCGTCCGCCATGGCCGAGTCCAGGCCCGGAACCTCGATACGCAGCGAGATCCGTACGCCCGCGTCGTGCCCCGCGGCGACGTCGGCGGCCCAAGCCCGCTGCTCGGGGATGTGCTGCGGTGCGGGCGCCGCGAAGGCCGCACAGCCCGTTGTGAGCGGCGCCGCGGGGGACCGGGGGAGCGTGTCAGCGACCGCGTCGAGGAAGGCGCGCACCAGCCGCTCCGGGTCGGGCAGACGCAACGGCTCGGTCTCCTCGACCGGTACCGCGTGCGCGTGCGGTGGCATCGCGGCGGCGAGTTCGCGGATCCGTTCCACGTCCTCCGCCCGCAGTGGGCCGACACGCCACGCGTCGTGGTCTGCGGCGCTCAGACCGGGCAACAACAGTCCGCGTGCGGCCAGTTGAAGCGCGAGCAGGGTCGCCGCGCCCCAGAAGGCGGCCGCCCTGTGCGCGTACGCGGCGGCACGCGCGCGCGTGAGGACCGGCAGCGCGGCTCGTACCGGCAACAGCACGGCCGGCACGTTCACCAGCTCGACACCGCCTTCGCCGGGCAGCACGACGGTCAGCTCCTCGACGGAGCCTGTTCCGACGGCAGGAGGAGCGTCGCCGTCGGGACGCCAGAAGGCGACGCTGCCGGTGCGGGCCGGTTCGGCGGGCACGAATACGGCGCAGCAGCGGGCCAGTTCGGAGATCTCGGAGGGAGTGGCCGCGGGATTCCTCTGCACAGGAATAGCTTATTCCTCAAACTTGACTACTGGAGGGCGGAGTGGCCGAGGGTACAGCACCGTGGGCATTTGAGAGGCAGGGCGTAGCTATGACGTAGGCCACTTCCTCTGAGGGTGTTGTCAGATCCACCTGAAGTCGGGTGGATGCCCCAGCTTGAACACGGGTGGTGCCGCCATGGTCGCCCAAGGTCACTGATCCGTACGTTTCTTCAGGTCAGCCCGTTCCCGGAGAGACCGGAGACCACCATGCCCCAGACCGCCGCAGCCGTCGCGGAACACCCTCCCCGAACTGCCGTCGGAAGCGAGTTCACGCCGCTCCTGCGCACCGTCAAGGGTCAGGGTCTCCTCGACCGCAGGCACGGCTGGTACGCCCTCGGCATCACCGTCAACGCACTGGCCCTGGCCGCTGTCGTCGTCGGCGTCGTCCTGATCGGCCACTCCTGGTGGGTGCTTCTCCTGGCCCCGCTGCTCTCCGTCCTGTCCGCGCGGACGGCCTTCATAGGCCACGACGCGGGCCACTCCCAGATCACCGGCAACCGGTCCGCGAGCCGCCTGATCGGGCTCGTCCACGCCAACCTGCTGCTGGGCATGAGCTACTCGTGGTGGAACGACAAGCACAACCGCCACCATGCCAACCCCAACCACATCGACAAGGACCCCGACGTCGCCGCCGACGTCCTGGTCTTCACCAGCGAACAGGCAAGGGGCCGGGCAGGCTTCCGCCGCTGGCTCACCCGCAACCAGGCCTGGCTGTTCTTTCCGCTCACCCTCCTCGAAGGCATTGCCCTGAAGATCTACGGCTTCCGGGACCTGCGTCGGCAGCCTCCGCGCGAGCGCACGGTGGAGGGCTTCCTGCTGGTGGTCCATGTCGCCGCCTACGCGACGCTGCTGCTCACCTCCATGTCCATCGGCCAGGCCCTTGCCTTCGCCGCACTCCATCAGGCGCTCTTCGGCCTCCATCTGGGCATGGCCTTCGCGCCGAACCACAAGGGCATGGAAATGCCCGACCCCGAAGGCGAGCGCTGGGGTCATCTGCGCCGCCAGGTGCTCACCTCCCGCAACATTCGCGGCGGCGCTCTGACCGACTGGTTCCTCGGCGGCCTCAACTACCAGATCGAGCACCACCTGTTCCCGAGCATGCCGCGCCCCCACCTGAGGCTGGCCCAGCCCCTGGTGCGCGCCCACTGCCGGGAGTTGGGTATCCCTTACGCGGAGACGGGTCTCGTCGACTCCTACCGTGAGGCCCTGCGCCACATGTACGAGGTCGGGGAGCCCCTCCGGAGCAAGTAGGGGTCGCGACTCAGGGTTGTATCAGGGTCGCGTCCTGGAACCGCGAAGGGCACGGACCCGTTCTCACGACAGAGAGCGGCAGTGGCCGCGAAGGAGGCGACACAAGATGTCGAAGAACGCGAAGATCGCCGCGGGAGGCGTGGCGGCCGGGCTCATCCTGTTGATCTGGCTGCCCTGGTGGGCCGCTTTTCTGATCATCGTGGGGGTTCCGGCGGCAGCGTATCTGACGCTGGACCCCTCACAGCGGCGCAGGCTGCGCCGCGTCACGCGCAAGGAGCTCGGCCGCTGAGACTTCACCGACCGGGTCAGTTCCCTTCCAGTGCACAGGAGTTGACCACACCGCCGCTCGCGGGCCTGCCGACGGCACGGTTCGCGAGCGGCGCTCCATCCCGGCGATGAGCGCGTACGGATCAGCTCGGGCGTACGGCCATCTTGTCCAGTGCGGCCAGCAGTCCGGGCAGCTCCGGTCCGCGACCCACGGGCAGGATCTCTCCCGGCTTCTCATCGAGCAGTACGAAGGCGATGTCGTCGGTCCTGGCCACCATCGACCACCCCGGACCGTCGGCCCGCAGAGTCCGAGCGTCACCCGGCGCGAAGGACGAGCGCACGCGGCCGAGGGGCGGTGGCGTGTCCACATAGGCGCGGACTTCCGCGAGGACGCGCCGGACACCGCTGCGCGGCTTGCTCCCGCCGTCGTCGCCCTCCTTCGTGTCGTCGTCGCTCTGCGCTGCCGCTTCGTCGGGAGCCTCGCCGTCCGGACGTACGAACTCCGCGTCGTCGATCTGCTCCCGCCAGGCCGCCCACTGGAGCGCTATCTCGTCGGCCCCGAGCCGCCGTTGGGCGGGTCCCCAGACCGAGGTGTCCGGCGGGGACAGCGGCTCCTGTTCGGCGACTTCGGGCGCGGGGTCGTGCGGGGCGGGCACATTGGGTGCCGCGACTGCCACGGCCAGCGGCCACCCGGGCAGCGCCGCGACCATCGAGCGCTCGTCGGGCGAGAGGTCGTACTCCATGCCGCAGTCCCACGACGCGATGGCGACGGCGACCAGCGACACGTCGTCCACGACGACCGTCCACCGTGCTCCGTCCCCGTCCTGCCCGAGCACCAGGCCGTATCCGTCGGCGAGGGGTGCCAGCCCGAGCGCCGCGCAGGCCTCCGGGTAGTCGTCCCCCAGCACGCTGGGGAACTGCGCGGGCGTCAAGAGCACCGCCGTCAGCACATACAGCGCGTCGTCGTCCACGGCGGCGACGGTGGTCTCGTCCGTCCCGGCCATCCCAGCCTCCCCATTGCTCCGTCCGTCGGCGCACCTTAGTGCGATCGCTCCGCGGTTGTCACGGGTCCTGGGTGCGCGCGAGGCCGCAGGTATCCGGCCGGCCAGAGGCGAAACGGCCGTCCGTCACGGCCCGGGTCGGCCGTCCGCCGCGTCCCTTGGGCTCTGTCCGGTACCAGCGTCGGTGTCAGACGGCAGGCAGACCGAGGAGCGTCCGCGCCACCGCCGTGGGCGTCTCGTCGCGCTCCCGCGCGAGGGCGATGACCGCCCGGCACGCCAGCTCGTTCACGCCGAACGACAACGCCTCCGGCGACACCCAGGCCGCGGCCTCGTCGATCCGGTCCTGGTCGTCGTCGGCGCACGCCGACACGTAGGCCGCTGCCGCCTCGAACAGGTTGTGAGTGCGCTTCTGCGGACGCCGGTCCTCCTGAGACCCGGCCGCTTCCGGGCGCGAAAGGAACTTGCGGAGTCTGGCTAGCATGCCGGACATGCGGGCCACCTTCCCCCTGTGTGAGTGCCACCGCTGATCGCTCACCTGCTGCTAATCAACGTAGAGACGAAGTCCCGGCACCAGAAGAGGGACGGTGCGGTGAACCGGCACGGCGCCGCAATCCGGGGTTACCGGCGCAGCCTCGCCGGAGCGTCCTCAGGAGTCTCGTACAGCCAGTGCGAGGAACCGGGCGTCCTCGTCGACGTACGACGTCATGCGCCAGCCGGAGCCGGACAGAAGCGGGCCGAGGTTGGCCTCCGCGCGCAGGTCGTCCGGTGTGATCTGCCGGCCCTGACGGGCCGCGAGCGCCGCCCGGCCGATGGGATGGAAGAGCGCCAGCTTCCCGCCGGGCCGTACGACACGCGCCAACTCCCGCAGATTCTCGGCAGGGTTCGGCAGGTGTGCGACGAGGCCCGCCGCGAAGACCGCCTCGAGCGAGGCCGTGCGCAGGGGAAGCGCGGCCGCATCGGCCAGCAGCAGCCTTCCCGCACGGTCCCGTCCCGCCCGTACCGCGGCCTCCAGCATGGCGGGAGTCAGGTCCGCGCCCAGAACCACTCCGGAGGGTCCCACGGCCTCCTTCAGCGGCGGCAGGGCCCGTCCTGTGCCGCAGCCCGCGTCCAGTACGTGATCGCCCTTCCGTAGGCCCAGTTCGGCGACCGCCGCGGTGTACGCCGGACCGTCGTCGGGAAACCGGGCGTCCCACTCGGCCGCGCGGACCGAGAAGAACTCCTGCACGTGTGCGTGGTCGTCGCTCATGCTCCGCATGATCTCGCACCGGCGCCCGGCCGGACGCTTTCGCACCGGCGCCGAGCCGTATGATCGGCACTGACGTGAACCGCGAGGCGGTGCACACGTTCGAGCATGACGCGATCGTTCAAGTACACCTTGGCGTCATATTCCAACACCTTTCGAAATGCGCCCCCTTCATGTACTCCAGACCGGGCTAGCGTCCCGGAGCCATGGGACACCTGGACCACGCCACCTTCGGCTGGCTGACCCCCGCGTTGTCGTACGTGATGGCCTGCATAGGCGCCGCCCTGGGGCTGCGCTGCACGGTCCGTGCGCTGGGCGCCTCGGGGCGGTCGCGCCGCAACTGGCTGCTCACCGCGGCCTCCGCCATCGGCACGGGCATCTGGACCATGCACTTCGTGGCGATGCTCGGCTTCAGCGTCAGCGGCACCGAGATCCGCTACGACGTGCCACTGACCATCCTCAGCCTGCTCGTCGCCATGGTCGTCGTCGGCGCGGGTGTCTTCGCCGTCGGCTACGGCCGTGACCGAGGCAGGGCACTGGTCCTCGGCGGCCTCACCACCGGGATCGGCGTGGCGAGCATGCACTACCTGGGCATGGTCGCCCTGCGGCTGCACGGTGACGTGAACTACGACCCGGTGCTTGTCGGGATCTCCGTCGTGATCGCCGTGGTCGCGGCGACCGCCGCACTCTGGGCGGCACTGAACATCAAGTCGCCCATCGCGGTCGCCGTCGCCTCCCTCGTCATGGGAGTGGCGGTGAGCAGCATGCACTACACCGGGATGATCGCGGTCAGCGTGCGTGTCTCCCCCTCCGGCGAGGCCCTGCCCGGGGCCACGGCGATGCAGTTCATCTTCCCCCTCGCCGTCGGCCTCGGGTCCTATCTCTTCCTGACATCGGCGTTCGTCGCGCTCTCCCCGACCGCTGGAGAACGCGCTGCCTCCGCATCGGCCCAGCGACCCGTCGAGAGCGCCGCCCACTAGCGCAGAGACCGCGACCTGCAGGCGCGCCCCGAACCACTTCGAGCGAGGAGGCCATGCGTACACCCCGTAGGACCCCAGCAGGCGGCTCCCAGCCGCCGCCCCCGGCTCCCGCACGGGGCCGCCGCGCGCACGCCGGACCACCGGCCGACGAAGACTCCGCACCGGAAGAGCCGGCCGGTACCGCGCCGAGTGAGATACCCACGCGCGCGGGACGTTGGAGTCCGCGCCCCCGCACCGTGCGGGCGAAGATCGTCTGCCTGTTGATGGTGCCCGTCATCTCCTTGCTCGCGCTGTGGGCGTACGCCACCGTCACCACGGCCCAGGACGTCGCGCGGCTGCGGCAGTTGCAGCGGGTCGACTCCCAGGTACGTACCCCGGTGGCCGCCGCCGTCGCCGCGCTCCAGGCCGAGCGCACGGCCGCCGTACGCCGTGCGACCGACCCCGCCGCCGAGCAGGAGAGCCACCTCAAGCAACTGGCGGCACGCACCGACCGGGCCGTGGCGAAGCTGCGGCTCGGGGAGCACAACACCGTCGCCGACAGCCAGGAGCTGCCCTCCGGAGTGGCGCAACGCCTCGAAACGTTCGTCACCCGTGCCGAGCAACTGCGTTCCCTGCGGACCGCGGTGCTCGAACGGCGGACGGGATGGCAAGAGACGTACGCGCAGTACACACAGACCATTTCGACGGCCTTCTCGGTGGGCGGTGCGCTCACCGGCATCCAGGACGCCGATCTCGGCTCCGACGCGCGCGTGGTGCTCGAGTTCGCCCGCGCGGGGGAGGCCCTGGCCCAGGAGGACGCGGTGCTTGCCGGCGCCCGGCTCACCGGGACCCTCGACGGAGAGCGGCTGCGACTGTTCAACGGTGCCGTCCACACACGCCGGTTGCTCACCGAATCCGCTGTCCCGGACCTGCGCGGGACCGAGCAGGCCGCGTGGGGTGCCCTCGCCGAGGGCAGCGCGTACGCCGAACTGCGCGCTGCCGAGGACAAGGTGCTCGCGAGCCGACACGGCCGCAGGGCCGTCCAGGCCGCGCCCGAGGAGAACTGGAAAGCGGCGCACGCGCGCGTGCAGGACGACATGCGGACGATCGAGGCAGGCGCGGGCCACGGCGTCGCGGACCGCGCCGACCCGTTCCGGCGTGGCCTGCTCTCACCGGCCGGTGCCGCGGTCCTCCTCGGCCTCATCGCCGTGGCGGCGTCCCTCGTCATCTCCGTACGCATCGGACGCGGCCTCGTCGTCGAGTTGGTGAGCCTGCGCAACAGCGCACTGGAGATCGCCCGCCGCAAACTCCCGCACGCCATGCGCCGACTGCGGGCGGGAGAGGAGATCGACGTCCGTGCCGAGGCCCCTCCCGGCCCGCCCGCGGAGGACGAGGCAGGCCAGGTCGCGGAGGCCCTGAGCACCGTGCACCGCGCCGCCCTGCGCGCCGCGGTCGAACGCGCGGAACTCGCCAGCGGCATCTCCGGAGTCTTCGTCAACCTCGCCCGCCGCAGCCAGGTCCTTGTGCACCGCCAGCTGAACCTGCTGGACAGCATGGAGCGCCGGTCCGAGGACCCGGACGAACTGAGCGACCTGTTCCGGCTCGACCACCTGACCACGCGTATGCGCCGGCATGCGGAGAGCTTGATCATCCTCTCCGGAGCTGCTCCCGGCCGGGCCTGGCGGATGCCGGTGTCGCTCTCGAACGTGGTCCGTGCCGCCGTATCCGAAGTCGAGGACTACGCGCGCGTGGAGGTACGACACCTCCCGGAGACGTCGGTCGTCGGAGCCGCGGTCGCCGACCTCACCCACCTCCTTGCCGAAATCGTCGAGAACGCCGCCCAGTTCTCGCCGCCCCACACCAAGGTACGCATCACCGGCGAGCCGGTCGGCAACGGCTACGCGCTGGAGATCGAGGACCGGGGCCTCGGCATGGGCAAGGAGACCCTCGCCGAAGCGAACCGTCGCATCGAGCAGTCCGAAGCTCTCGACCTGTTCGACAGCGACCGGCTCGGGCTCTTCGTGGTGAGCAGGCTCGCCGCCCGGCACGGCATCAAGGTGCACCTGCGGACCTCGCCCTACGGCGGCACCACCGCGGTCGTCCTGATGCCCACCACACTGCTTCACACAACGGCCGCGGAACGTTCCGGTGCCAACCGGGCGGAGACCGGACCGCCCGAGGAACGCGAGTACGCGCGCGTGCCCGCCGCCCCGCAACAGGACTCCGTGGAGCCCTTGAGCGAACGGCCCGCTCTGGTGGCCCCCGCACAGACGGCCACACAGGCCTCCGGGAACGGCCCGCACGACGCCCCACCGCCCGGCGTCACGACCCTGCGGCTGCACCGCCCGGCCGACGACGCCCAGGAATCCGAAGGGCTCCCACAGCGCGTACGACAGGCGAGCCTCGCCCCGCAGTTGCGTGAGGAGCGCCCCGCCGAGCCCGCGGCAGCGGCGAACCCTCAGGTCGACGAGGAGCGCACCCCCGAGCTGGTACGGGACCGTATGGCGGCCTACCGCGCAGGCTGGGCCCGCGGCGGCGGTCGCTCGCCCGGCCTCGGCGCAATTCCCGACCCCGCCTCGGACGGCGACGGCAGCGAAGGAGACCTCGCATGATCCACGACCGGGATATGGGAACCGCGCAGCGGACCGGTGAACTCGACTGGCTGCTGGACGACTTGGTGATGCGCGTCGGTGAGGTACGCCATGCCGTGGTGCTGTCCAACGACGGGCTCGCGATGGGCGCGTCCGGCGGCCTCACGCGGGAGGACGCCGAGCACCTCTCCGCGGTCGCCTCGGGCTTCAACAGCCTGGCCAAGGGCGCGGGCCGCCACTTCGGCGTCGGCGGCGTACGCCAGACGATGGTGGAGATGGACGACGGCTTCCTGTTCGTGGCCGCCGCGGGCGACGGCTCCTGCCTCGCCGTCCTCAGCGCCGTGACGGCCGACATCGGGCTGGTCGCCTACGAGATGGCGCTGCTGGTCAAGCGAGTGGGCGAGCACCTCTCCACGGCGCCGCGGGTCGCCGCGGGACCGGCCGCGTCCGGGTGAGCGAAGGACGACGGACATGACCGAGGACAGAACCGGCCCTCCTGAGCAGCCGGGCAGCCAGTGGTACGACGACGAGGCCGGGCCGCTCGTCCGCCCGTACGCGATGACAGGCGGACGAACCAAACCCGGACCCACCGGGGTGGGCTTCGACCTGATCGCGCTCGTCACCCTGGACACGAGCGCCCCGGACGTCGGCGACGACACCTCACTCGGCCCGGAACACCTGGCCCTCATCGACCTCTGCCGTGCGGAGACCCAGTCCGTCGCCGAACTGGCCGCGGGCGCCGACCTGCCCGTCGGCGTGGTCCGGGTGCTCCTCGGAGACCTCCTGGAGCTGGGCTGCGTCACGGTCAGCCGCCCAGTGCCACCCGCCCAACTGCCCGACGAACGCATCCTGCGCGAGGTCATCGAGGGACTGAGAGCGCTGTGAAGACGGACCCGAACCCACGCCGGCCATGGCCGGCACTCCCGAGAGAAGTGATCGATGGTCTCCGAGCACTCCGACACCCCGAACGGTGAGACGGCCCCACTGGCCTTGAAGATCCTGGTCGCCGGCGGATTCGGCGTGGGCAAGACCACCCTCGTAGGAGCCGTCAGCGAGATCAGGCCGCTGCGCACCGAGGAACTGCTCAGTGAGGTGGGCCAGTCGGTCGACGACACCGGCGGTGTGGACCAGAAGGTCACGACGACCGTCGCCATGGACTTCGGCCGCATCACCATCAGGTCCGGTCTGTCGCTCTACCTGTTCGGCACACCGGGACAGGACCGGTTCTGGTTCCTGTGGGACGAACTGTCCCAGGGCGCCCTCGGTGCCGTCGTCCTCGCGGACACCCGGCGGCTCGGGGACTGCTTCCCCGCGGTCGACTACTTCGAGCACCGGCGCATCCCGTTCGTCGTGGCCGTCAACTGCTTCGCGGATGCGCGTACTTACGGAGCCCACGAGGTATCACGCGCCCTCGACCTCGACCAGGGCACACCCGTGGTGCTCTGCGACGCCCGTGACCGCGACTCGGGGAAGGAGGTGCTGATACGTCTCGTCGAGTACGCCGGGCGGATGCACACCGCCCGGCTGCTCGACTCCGTCGGCTGACGCTGCGGCTCGCTCAGTCCGAGACAGCGGCCTGGGCGAGGACCTTCTCGATGCTCACCCGCACGAGGAGTTCGCCCGGCACGCCGTTGCGGGCGGCGAACTCCTCGGCCCGGTCCTCGCCCATGTAACGCGCCCCTATCCGCCCGGCCCACAGCCGGACCTCATCGAGATCCTCCGAGATCCGGGCGCGCCCCCGCAGGACCACGAAGGCGTACGGGGGCCGGTCGTCGTCCACGCACAGGGCGACCCGGCCGTCCCGGGCAAGATTGCGCCCCTTGACGGTGCCCTTCCCGGTGTTGAAGACAAGGTCGTCCCCGTCGAGCACGAACCAGATCGGTGCCACATGCGGACTTCCGTCCGCTCGGACAGTCGACAGCTTGCCGGTGCGGGTGCCGTCCGAGACGAACGCCCGCCATTCCTCATCAGTCATGTTCTGTGCCATGCACCCATCCTGCTTGCCCGGACGGCGGCTGTGGGGAAGGCTGGCTCGTCAGATCCTCAGGCCAGAGGTGACTCACAACACGGGGAGACGGATCATGGAGCCGAACCAGGGACTCGGCTGGCTGCTGGACGACCTGACCGAGCGCGTCGAACACGTACGACATGCGCTGGTGCTGTCCAACGACGGGCTGGTCACGGCGGCCAGTACGGGGCTCAGGCGCGAGGACGCCGAACACCTCGCCGCCGTCTCGTCGGGGCTGCACAGCCTGGCCAAGGGCTCGGGCCGGCACTTCGGCGCAGGCCGAGTCCGGCAGACGATGATCGAGTTCGATGACGCGGTCCTGTTCGTCACGGCGGCGGGCACCGGCAGCTGTCTGTGCGTGCTCAGCGCGGCCGAAGCGGACATCGGCCAGGTCGCCTACGAGATGACGCTCCTCGTCAACCGCGTCGGTGAACACCTCGACATCGATGCGCGACAGCCGGAACACGCACCCGCCATAGACCCCTGACCTGCAGAGACGTTGACCCGCTCCAGGTTGTCCACAGGCTGAGCGGGGGCGTGGCGAACCGGCTACGGTTTTTCCCGAAGCGAGCGCACGCATACGGCGCAAGCAAGGCAAAGGCACGCAAGTGCATGTCGCTGTACGGGGGAGAACCATCATGTCCGGCAACACCATCACGCAGTCCGCCCTGCCCACCACTGCCCTGGCCGCCGCGGCGGCGGTCCGGCGGACACTCGCGCCGAGCCGTGCGGCGCGGGAACTGGGCCTGAAACGAGGCGAGTTCGACCTCGCCGTCCGACTCGGATGCATCAGGACCGTCCCCGACGAAGGGGGCGGAGGCCGTCGCGTCGCCTGTGTGGAGATCGACCGGGTGCGTTCCGAAACCGGTTTTCCCGAGGCGCTGCGCGAGCGCGTCAAGGCCGTGGGCACCGCGGAGGGCGCGGCCCTCATGGGGGTGTCGGCAGCCCGGTTCACGCGGTTCGCACGCCTCGGCCTGATCTCGCCCGTCAAGTGGTACCTGAACCGGTACAGGGCTGTGGTCTGGCTGTATCTGGCCGAGGAACTGCGGCAGTTCGCCGCGGGCGAGGACAACGCCCCGCTGTTGAGCGGCCGTACGCCCGAGGGTCTGCGCGACCAGTTGGACGCGGGCGTGGACCTGCGGGCCCGCAACTGGCGCGGGCGGCATGTGGGATTTCTGCTGCGGCAGACCGGGGATCCCTGGGCGCGCGCCGCGGCCGTGGCGTCCCTGCTGGATCCCGTGCAGGTCGCGGAGATCATCGAGGACCCGTACGAACGCGCCTATCTGAACCGCTTCCGCCCCGAGCAGCCGGCCCACGGCGCGCCTGATTCACCCGCCGCCCACGTCGTCGCACGGATCACGACTGCACAGGACCCGGACGAAATCAGCTGGCTCCGCAGCGACTTGGCGAACACGATCGATGAGGCACGAGAGGACCGGCCCGCCCCACGTCCGACACCGAGGGAAGCCGAGACACCGCGTGCGCGTCGGGAACCACGGCTGATCGAGGAGCGGCAGAGCGTCGGGGAACCGGAACGCTCCCGCGGCCTCTTCGGATGGCTGCGCCGCAGAAACCCCTGACCCGTCAGGCCTCGAGCTTGCGGAACAGCCCTTCCTGGACGACCGAGACGAGCATCCGTCCGTCCCGGTCGTAGATGCGCCCACGCGCCAGACCTCGGCCACCCGTGGCGATCGGCGACTCCTGGTCGTACAGGAACCATTCGTCGGCGCGGAACGGCCGGTGGAACCACATGGCGTGGTCCAGAGAGGCCATGTCGAAGCCGCGGGGGCCCCAGAGCGGTTCCACCGGGATGCGGACGGCGTCCAGGAGGGTCATGTCGCTCGCGTACGTGAGCGCGCAGGTGTGGATCAGAGGGTCGTCGCCCAGGGGGCCGACGGCGCGCATCCACACGGCGCTGCGCGGCTCGGCGTGCTCGATCTCCTCGGGCGTCCAGCGCAGCCGGTCCACGTAGCGGATGTCGAAGGGCTGGCGCCGGGCCATGCGCTCCAACGTCTCGGGGAGCTCGCCCAGATGCTCCTTGATCTCCTGAGTGACGGTCGGGAGCGACTCAGGATCCGGGACCTCGCGGGCCGGTGGCAGCTGGTGCTCGAAGCTCCCTTCTTCAGGCTTGTGAAAGGAGGCGGTCAGATTGAAGATCGTGCGGCCCTGCTGCACGGCGGTGACGCGGCGCGTGGTGAACGACCGCCCGTCGCGGACCCGTTCGACCTGGTACACGATGGGCACACCCGGGCGGCCCGGGCGCAGGAAGTACGCGTGCAGCGAGTGCACAGGCCGCTCCCCGTCCGTGGTGCGGCCGGCGGCGACCAGGGCCTGGCCCGCCACCTGCCCGCCGAAGACCCGCTGCAAGGACTCCTGCGGGCTGCGGCCACGGAAGATGTTGACCTCGATCTGCTCCAGGTCGAGCAGATCGACGAGTCGTTCCGCTGGGTTCGTCATGTGTCGCGTTCTCCTGTGTTCACAGCTGGCCGACGTCGGTGACCTTGACGATGGCACGTCCCTCGGCGTCGGAGGCAGCGAGGTCGATCTCCGCGCTGATGCCCCAGTCGTGATCGCCGTTCGGGTCTGCGAAGGTCTGCCGCACGCGCCACAGGCCGTTCTGCGGCTCCTCCTCGATGAGCAGCAGCTTGGGGCCGCGTGCGTCGGGGCCGGTGCCGAGGTCGTCGTACTCGTCCCAGTACTTGTCCATGGCCTCGCCCCAGGCGTCGGCATCCCAGCCGGACTCGGCGTCCATCTCCCCGAGTTCCCCGACCTGGTCGAGGGCGGCGAGCTCGACACGGCGGAACATGGCGTTGCGGACCAGGACGCGGAAGGCACGCGAGTTCGAGGTGACCGGCTTGACCTGGTCGGCCTTCTCCTGGGCCTCCTCGGCCGTCATCTCCTCCGGGTTGGCGAGCTGCTCCCACTCGTCGAGGAGGCTGGAGTCGACCTGCCGCACCATCTCGCCGAGCCAGGCGATCAGGTCCTCCAGATCGTCGGACTTGAGGTCGTCCGGGACGGTGTGATCAAGCGCCTTGTACGCGCTGGCGAGGTAGCGCAGCACGATGCCCTCCGTGCGGGCGAGTTCGTAGTGGGAGACGAACTCCGTGAAGGTCATGGCCCGTTCGTACATGTCACGGATGACGGACTTCGGCGACAGCGGATGGTCACCGACCCACGGGTGGCTCTTGCGGTAGGTGTTGTACGCGTGAAAGAGGAGCTCTTCCAGCGGTTTGGGGTACGACACGTCCTGGAGCCGCTCCATCCGCTCCTCGTATTCGACGCCATCCGCCTTCATCGCCGCGACGGCCTCGCCGCGGGCCTTGTTCTGCTGGGCGGCGAGGATCTGCCGGGGGTCGTCCAGCGTCGACTCGACGACGGACACCATGTCCAGCGCGTAGGAAGGGGACTCCGGTTCCAAAAGCTCGAACGCGGCGAGGGCGAAGGTGGACAGTGGCTGGTTGAGCGCGAAGTCCTGCTGCAGATCGACTGTCAGGCGCACGATGCGGCCCTCGGCGTCCGGCTCCTCGAGCTTCTCGACGATGCCGCCGTCCAGGAGCGAGCGGTAGATGGCGATCGCGCGCCGGATGTGCCGCAACTGCTGCTTGCGCGGCTCGTGGTTGTCCTCCAGCAGATGGCGCATCGCGTCGAAGGCGTTGCCGGGCCGGGCGATCACCGACAGAAGCATCGTGTGCGTGACGCGGAAGCGGGAGGTGAGCGGCTCCGGATCGGAGGAGATGAGCTTCTCGAAGGTGTTCTCCGTCCAGCCGACGAACCCCTCGGGAGCCTTCTTGCGGACCACCTTGCGACGCTTCTTCGGATCGTCGCCCGCTTTGGCGAGGGCCTTCTCGTTCTCGACGACGTGCTCGGGAGCCTGGGCGACGACGAATCCCGCCGTGTCGAAGCCGGCCCGTCCGGCGCGGCCCGCGATCTGGTGGAACTCACGCGCACGAAGCGTCCGCACACGGTTGCCGTCGTACTTCGCCAGAGCGGTGAACAGCACCGTGCGGATGGGGACGTTGACGCCGACACCGAGGGTGTCCGTGCCGCAGATGACCTTCAGGAGGCCGGCCTGCGCCAGCTTCTCCACCAGTCGCCGGTACTTGGGCAGCATCCCGGCGTGATGCACACCGATGCCGTGCCGGACGTAACGGGAAAGATTGCGGCCGAACTTGGTAGTGAAGCGGAAGTTGCCGATCAGCTCGGCGATCTGGTCCTTCTCCGCACGCGTGCACATGTTGATGCTCATCAGCGCCTGGGCCCGCTCCACCGCCTGGGCCTGGGTGAAGTGCACGATGTAGACGGGAGCCTGCTTGGTCTCGAGGAGCTCGGTGAGCGTCTCCGTGAGCGGCGTCAGCCGGTACTCGTAGGAGAGAGGCACGGGCCGGGTCGCCGAGCGGACGACCGAGGTGGGGCGGCCGGTCCGACGAGTGAGGTCCTCCTCGAACATCGAGACATCGCCGAGCGTGGCCGACATCAGGATGAACTGGACCTGTGGCAGTTCGAGGATCGGGATCTGCCAGGCCCAGCCACGGTCGCCCTCGGCGTAGAAATGGAACTCGTCCATGACGACCTGGCCGACATCGGCCCGCTTGCCGTCACGCAGCGCGATGGACGCCAGGACCTCGGCTGTGCAGCAGATGACGGGGGCATCGGCGTTGACGGAGGCGTCGCCGGTCAGCATGCCGACGTTCTCGGTGCCGAAGAGCTTGCACAGCTCGAAGAACTTCTCCGAGACGAGCGCCTTGATCGGTGCCGTGTAGAAGGTGACCTCGTCACGGGCGAGCGCCGCGAAGTGCGCACCGGCGGCGATCAGACTCTTGCCGGAGCCCGTGGGTGTCGACACAATCACGTTGGCACCCGACACCACCTCGATCAGCGCCTCCTCCTGGTGGGGGTAGAGCGCGATACCGCGTTCCCCGGTCCACGACTCGAAGGCTTCGTAGAGGGCGTCGGGATCTGCGGTCTGCGGCAGCTGATCGATAAGGGTCACGTCCCCATCTTGCCTGTGATCCCGGGCAATGAGGGAATCGGTTGCCGGACAGAAGATCACGAACGTTACGCTGTGGCGCCGACGAGGGATCAGCGCACCTGGACGACTGGGCGCGAGTACACGAGGAATGGGGCGGGCCACGGCCATGATGGGACCAGCACACTCACTGTCGGGGGCCGCGGCCTGGCTGGGCGTCGGAGCCGCGGCGGCCGCCGCCGGGTACACGATGCCCTGGCCGGTCCTCCTGGTCGGCGCGCTGATCTGCGCCGGCGCCGCGCTCGCCCCGGACCTCGACCACAAGGCGGCCACCATCTCGACGGCCTTCGGCCCCCTCTCACGGGGCCTGTGCGAGATCGTCGACAAGCTCTCGTACGCCGTCTACAAGGGGACGAAGAAGCAGGGCGACCCGCGTCGCTCGGGCGGGCACCGCACCCTGACGCACACCTGGCTGTGGGCGGCGCTGATCGGTGCGGGCACCTCCGCCATCGCGATCACGGGGGAGCGCTGGGCGGTCCTGGCGATCCTCTTCGTGCACATAGTGCTCGCCATCGAGGGGCTGCTGTGGCGGGCGACGCGTGGCCAGAGCGCCGACGTACTGGTCTGGCTGCTCGCCGCGACCAGCGCCTGGATCCTCGCGGGAGTCCTGGACCAGCCGGGCAACGGCTCCGACTGGCTGTTCACGGCGCCGGGCCAGGAGTACCTGTGGCTGGGGCTGCCGGTCGTCCTCGGCGCGCTGGTGCACGACATCGGGGACGCACTGACGGTGTCCGGCTGCCCGATCCTGTGGCCGATCCCCATAGGCCGCAAGCGCTGGTACCCGGTGGGGCCGCCCAAGGCGATGCGGTTCCGGGCGGGCAGCTGGGTCGAGCTGAAGGTGCTGATGCCGGTATTCATGGTGCTCGGAGGAGTGGGCTGCGCGGCGGCGCTCAACGTCATCTGAGCTGTCTACGCCGCGTCGTCCCCGCCCGAGGCCGGGCCCCTGCTGCCGTATCGCTTCTCGAAGCGGGCGATCCGACCTTCCGTGTCCACGGTGCGTGCCTTGCCGGTGTGGAAGGGGTGGCTCTCCGAGGAGATCTCCACATCGACGACGGGGTACGTCCGCCCGTCGTCCCAGTCGATCGTCTGGTCGCTGGTCGCGGTGGACCGGGTGAGGAAGGCGTAGCCGGCGGCACGGTCGCGGAAGACGACCGGGTGGTAGTCGGGGTGCTTGTCCTGCTGCATATGTGCTCCTCGCATGGGGAGTCGGTGCGCGGGCAGGGGGCCGGGACTTGTGGATCAGCCGTACTGGGCGTCCTCGTCCACGATGTGCATGGCGGCCTCCTCCGCCGAGGCGGCGGCGCCGTCGATGCCGACGTCGGTGGCGATCAGCCCGCTCTCCTCGTCCTCGTGCACACCTTCGTCGGGGGCCACGAGACGTCCGGAGCGGATGGTGCCCACCTCGTTGTCCAGGGGCTCGCCGTCGGAATCGAGGCTGTCGCCGATGCCGTCCCCGTCGGACGGCGCGACCTCCGGCAGCTCCTCCGCGAGGCGTTCGTCCAGCGTCTCGCCGCGAAGTCGCTCGGCCGCGGTCACATCCCGGCGTTCCACGGCCCACGGCCGCTCCGGCGGCGACCAGCCCCGGTCCAAGGGGTTGTTCACACCGTCGGATTCCAGGGTGTCCTCGGCGTCGAGCAGCCCCGCGTCGTCCTGCACCTCGGACTGGTCGGGCTGGTAGACGTCGTCTCCCCATCCGTCGGTGCTGTCCACGGGTACCTCCAGGTGATGCGGGCCGACCCGCTGCCACCGCGTTCGGCGGCAGGCGCGCGGGCCGCTGGGCTCAGGCCTCGCTCATACGGAACCGGGTGGTGCCGGTGCGCTCCCCGAGCCCGTGCCGGTGTCCAGCCTTCCACCCCTGGTCGACACACCGCAACGCCACGGAGCGAACCGCCGGCCGGGCCCGCCCTCACGGGAGGGCATGGGCCCTGGCCAGGCCACCGGTACGGCCGCGGTGCAGGTCCGCCCGAACACAGGCGGACCTGGCACCGGAGCGGTGACTCACCCGTGCCAGGACCGCCACAGCGCGGCGTACGCGCCGTCGGCGGCGACCAGCTGGTCGTGGCTGCCGAGTTCGCTGATGCGGCCGTTCTCGACGACGGCGATGACGTCGGCGTCGTGGGCGGTGTGCAGCCGGTGGGCGATGGCGACCACGGTGCGGCCGTCGAGGACGCGGGCCAGGGAGCGTTCCAGGTGGCGGGCGGCGCGCGGGTCGAGGAGCGAGGTGGCCTCGTCCAGGACCAGCGTGTGCGGATCGGCGAGCACCAGCCTGGCCAGCGCGATCTGCTGGGCCTGGGCCGGGGTGAGGCCAAGCCCGCCCGAGCCGACCTCGGTGTCCAGACCGTCGTCCAGTGCCCGTGCCCAGTCATCGGCGTCGACGGCGCCGAGGGCCGCCCACAGTTCCGCGTCATCGGCATCTGTACGGGCGAGGAGCAGGTTGTCGCGCAGGGACCCCACGAAGACGTGGTGTTCCTGGTTGACCAGCGCCACGTGGGAGCGGACGCGTTCAGCGGACATCTCAGACAGTTCGGCGCCGCCCAGGGTGATGTGGCCGACGCGGGGCGCGTAGATCCCGGCGAGCAGCCTGCCCAGCGTGGACTTGCCCGCGCCGGACGGGCCGACCAGGGCCAGCCGGGTGCCCGGCGCGACCTCCAGCGAGACCTTGCGCAGGACGTCGACGCCTTCCCGGTAACCGAAGTGCACCCGGTCGGCGCGCACCTCGCGCCCCTCCGGGTCCAGCGACCCGTCACCGGCATCCGGCTCGATGTCGCGCACGCCCACCAGCCGGGCCAGCGACACATGGGCCACCTGCAACTCGTCGTACCAGCGCAGGATCAGGCCCACCGGGTCGACGAGCATCTGCGCGATGAGCGCGCCCGTCGTCAGCTGGCCGACCCCGATCCAGCCCTGGAGCACAAAGTATCCGCCGATCATCAGGACCGAACCGAGGACCGTGACATGCGTGATGTTGATGACCGGGAAGAGCACCGTACGCAGCCACAAGGTGTACCGCTCCCATGCGGTCCATTCCTGGACGCGCTGGTCCGACAGGTCGATGCGGCGCTCGCCCAGGCGGTGGGCCTCGACGGTGCGCCCGGCATCCACGGTCTCGGCGAGGACGGCGGCCACGGCGGCGTAACCGGCGGCCTCGGAGCGGTAGGCCGACGGCGCGCGCTTGAAGTACCAGCGGCAGCCGGCCACCAGGAGCGGGACGGCGATCAGCACGGCGGGTGCGAGCGGCGGCGCGGTCACGGCGAGCCCGCCGAGCAGCAGCGCCACCCACACCACACCGATGGCCAGTTGGGGCACGGCCTCGCGCATGGCGTTGGCGAGCCGGTCGATGTCCGTCGTGATCCGGGACAGCAGGTCACCCGTCCCGGCCCGCTCCAGGACACCCGGCGGCAGCCCCACCGACCGTACGAGGAAGTCCTCGCGCAGGTCGGCCAGCATGCGCTCGCCGAGCATGGCGCCACGCAGCCGCACCTGACGTACGAACACGGCCTGGACGACCAGCGCGAGGACGAAGATCGCGGCGGTGCGT
Organism: Streptomyces flaveus; assembly: GCF_014647675.1. Taxonomy (GTDB): domain Bacteria; phylum Actinomycetota; class Actinomycetes; order Streptomycetales; family Streptomycetaceae; genus Streptomyces; species Streptomyces flaveus. The sequence goes on from NZ_BMPQ01000007.1 coordinate 82,553, forward strand.
TCCAGATGCAGTTCGCGCGCTGCGGCGGCGCTGTCGGAGACGCGCTCGACGAGGGAGCCCAGCAGGTAAGGGCCCACCATCGAGGCGACGACGGCGACCGTGTTGACGGTGATGAGCAGCAGGAAGGCCCGGCGGTGCCGTTGGAACAGTTCGGCCACGTAGGCGCGTACGGTCGCGGGGGCGCCGACGGGCAGGGTGTTCGCCGTCGTCGGGGCCGCCGGGTCGTAGGCCGGTGGCGCCACGCCGATCATGCGGTCTCCTCGATCTCTTCGAGTGCTTCCAGGTGGTCCATGTCGACTGCGGCGGCCTCGTCGTCGGTCTCACGGGTCACCACGGCGCGGTACCGGGGTTCGCTGTGCACCAGTTCGCGGTGCACGCCGACCGCGGCGATCTCGCCCTCATGGACGAGCACGACCCGGTCCGCGTGGTCCAGGAGCAGCGGGGACGAGGTGAAGACCACCGTCGTACGCCCCTGTCGCAGGGACCGGATGCCGTCGGCGATCCGCGCCTCGGTGTGCGAGTCGACGGCGGACGTCGGCTCGTCCAGGACGAGCACCTCCGGGTCCGTGATCAGGGACCGCGCCAGCGCGAGGCGTTGGCGCTGGCCGCCCGACAGAGAGCGACCGCGTTCGGTGATCCGGGCGTCCATCGGGTTCTCGGCGTCCAGCGACCCCTGGGCGAGCGCGTCCAGGACGTCACCGCACTGCGCGGCGGCCAGCGCGTCCTCGGCACTGACGCCGCCCGAGGCGGGCACGTCGAGCAGTTCGCGAAGGCTTCCGGACAGCAGCACCGGATCCTTGTCCTGGACGAGGACAGCCGTGCGGGCGGAGTCGAGCGGCAGTTCGTCCAGCGGTACGCCGCCGAGGAACGCGGAGGGCAGGTCCGAGGAGGCTGCGGCGTGTCCGCCGAGCCGCTCGGCCAGCACACCCGAAGCGTCCGGGTCGCCGCACACCACAGCGGTGAGCCGGCCGGCCGGAGCGAGCAGCCCGGTCGCCGGGTCGTACAGATCCCCGGCCGGCGCGACAGCCGCGCGCGAGCCCTCGCTGTCCATCGCGCGCTCCAGTGCCAGCACCCGGGCCGCACGTTTCGCGGACGGCCGGGAGAAGGAGTACGCCATCGCGATCTCCACGAAGTGGTGCAGGGGATACGACATGATCATGACGGCGCTGTACACGGTGATCATCTCGCCGACGGTGATCCGGCCCTCGCGGGCCAGGTTCACGCCGTGCCAGACGACCGCGATCAGCAGCAGACCGGGCAGCAGCACCTGGACCGCGGCGATCAGCGACCACATCCGGGCGCTGCGGACCGCGGCGTGGCGTACCTCCTGCGAGGCCCGGCGGTACCGGTCGAGGAACAGCTCCTCGCCGCCGATGCCGCGCAGCACGCGCAGACCCGCGACCGTGTCCGAGGCCAGCTCGGTGGCGCGGCCCGCCTTCTCGCGCTGGAAGTCGGCTCGCCTGGTGGCGCGCGGCAGCAGTGGCAGCACCGCGAGTGCCAGGACGGGCACGCCCACGGCGACGACGATCCCGAGCGCGGGCTCGTACACGACCAGGGCGACGCAGACGACGACGATGGTCACGGCGGCCGCGGTGAACCGCGACACGGCCTCCACGAACCAGCCGATCTTCTCCACGTCGCCGGTGGACACGGCGACCACCTCACCGGCCGCCACGCGCCGCGTCAGCGCGGAGCCCAACTGGGCGGTCCTACGGGCCAGCAGCTGCTGGACGCGGGCGGCCGCGGTGATCCAGTTGGTGACCGCGGTCCGGTGCAGCATGGTGTCGCCCACCGCGATACCGAGCCCGCACAGCGCGATCAGCCCACCCGCCAGAGCCAGCCGTGCGCCGGAGCGGTCCACGACGGCCTGGATGGCGAAACCGACACAGAAGGGCAGCCCGCACACGGAGAGGAAGTGCAGCAGCCCCCAGGCCAGGGACTTCAGCTGTCCGCCGAGTTGATTCCGGCCGAGCCACACCAGGAATCGGGGCCCCGAGCGAGCGTCCGGCACACCCGGGTCGGGATACGGAAGGTCTTGAATCTGCATGACGTCCCAGGGGCTCGTAGAACGGGGTGGGGGGAAGCAACAAACCGTGAAAGGTTCGCGCCACAGAGTGTCCGAAGGCAAACGATTTTCCGACGCCCGGCAAAGATTCGGCCCGGACCGCCCGCATATGGCCGGGATACCCCGGTGCCGGGCGCAATCATCCGGAACACGGTGCGACGATGGATCGCATGCGAATTGGCGGTGCGATGCGTACGGCAGCTGCGGCCGCGGCCTGTGGTGTCCTGCTCATGTCCCTGACGGCCTGCGGCGGTTCGGACGGCGGAAGCGGTGGCGAGAGCGACGCGCAGTCGAGTGACCGGCCGCGGCAGGCCCAGGCGCGCACCGTCGACCTCAAGCGCATCCCCGACGTCGGGGACAGGCTGCGGAAGCAGATCCCGGCCGACTCCCGCCAGGTCGTGACGGTCTACGGCGAGGGCAAGGACTCGGCGGACTCCAGGATCGTCCTCTACACGAAGTCCGGTTCCACCTGGGACCAGACGCGCAGTTGGCAGGGGCACAACGGCAAGAAGGGCTGGACCACCGACCACCGCGAGGGCGACAACCGCAGCCCTGTCGGCGTGTTCACGCTCAGCGACGCGGGCGGTGTCCTCCCCGACCCGGGTGCCAAGCTCCCGTACACGCGGTCCGCGGGCTTCCAGGCCCCGCGCTACTGGGCCAAGTCGCACTGGCACGACTTCGACTACGTCATCGCCATCGACTACAACCGGGTCAAGGGCACCTCGCCCAACGACCCGACCCGCCCCCAGGGCCAGTCCAAGGGCGGCAGCATCTGGCTGCACATGGACCACGGCAGCGGTACGTCGGCCTGTGTGAGCCTGTCCAAGTCGGGCATGGAGTACCTCCTGCGCACCCTCGACCCGGCCAGGCACCCGGTCGTGGTGATGGGCGACAAGGCGAACCTCAAGGCCTGACGAACATTGGCCCGAGGCCTCATTGCGGGCAGTGCCAACTCCCCGTAGAACTCCGGCCATGAGAAGACGGATCATCATGTCCATGCTCGCCGGAGCAACCCTCATGGCGAGCACCCTCCTCGGCGCGGCCCCCGCACCGGCCGCCCCGTCCCACGCCCCAGCCGCCGATTCCGCCGCCCCGCCCGCCGAGTTCGGCACCGACTGGCATGACCCCCTGACCGCCGCCCCGCCCGTCACCGCACCCGACGACGCGAAGTCCTGCGACATCACGGTTGCCGAAGCTCAGTTCCGCGACTTCACGCCGTACAAGGGCACGTACACACCCCCGCGCGGCTGCGGCGACCGATGGAGCAAGGTCGTGCTGCGGCTCGACGGCAAGGTGAAGGGGCGGCAGTTCGACCGGCTCGGCTATCTGCACATCGGCGGAGTCGAGGTCTTCCGCACCTCCACCCCGCAGCCCTCGCCGGACGGCATCGAATGGTCGGTGGAGAAGGACGTCACGCGCTACAGCGACACGTTCCGGCAGAGCCAGGACGTCGAGATGCTCATCGGGAACGTCGTCGACGACACGTACACGGGCATCATCGACGTCAAGGTGACGCTGACCTTCTACGAGGGCAGGCCCGCGGCCACCACCCCCGACCGCGTCCTCACCCTCCAGGACGGCACCCTCACCACGCCCCGCAACAGCGAACGCATCGTCGCCGAGGTGTACGCCACGGGATCCGGCGGCGGGTGCGAGGAGTACTGGTATCTGACGGTGCCCGAGACCGCGCCGTACTCCTGCAAGGCGGACGACGGCCCCTACCGCGAGGTGCAGATCAAGGTCGACGGGCAACTGGCGGGCATCGCCACGCCGTTCCCGACCGTGTGGACCGGCGGCTGGTCCAATCCCTTCCTCTGGTACGTGATTCCGGGGCCGCGCGCCTTCGACATCAAGCCCATCGAGTACGACCTGACACCTTTCGCGGGGCTGCTCAACGACGGCCGTCCGCACCGGATCGAGGTCTCGGTGGCCGGTGTTCCGGAGGGGCAGCCCGGCTGGAGCACCCCGGTGAACGTCCTCGTCCAGCAGGATGCCAAGAGCAGGCAGGTGACCGGAAAGCTGACCGCGCACAAGGCGGGCGATCTCGCCAACTCCTCGACGTACACGCCCGGTTCGGAGCACCGGCTGGACACCGACGCCGGTCACCGGCTGACCGTGTCCGGGTATGTCGACACGTCGCACGGCCGCGTGACGACCACCGTCAGCCGCAAGCTGGCCAACAAATCCGTGCACCGGTGGACCGACGGTGAGGCCACGGACGCCCTGAAAGCCACCTGGACCGACTTCGAGACGGTCACCGTCGACGGGCGCGGACCTGCCAAGTCGACCCGCACGCACCGCACATACACCATGGACGGCACCACGACGCTCGGCGCCGGGGACCGGCTGCGGACCGTCATGTCGCTGGTGGACCGGGCCACGATTCTGGAGACGCGGGGAGGCCGGCGCACAGCCTGGTCCCGGCTCGACGACAGCTACGCGGGCGACGCGACGTATACGGCGAATGTGCCTCGCGACCAGCGGCATGCGGTCGGCACGACGAGCGAGCGCTACCGGATGTACGGCTCGGACGGTTGCTATGACCGGAGCCTGGTCACCGTGCAGGGGACGCTCACCGAGGATCGAGACGGCTGCTGAGAGCAGAGCCTGTGTGACGTGTCACACCCTCCATCATTTACATGGACGTGACATGGGCGTTGTCGGCGGTAGCAAACTCCCCCGATAGTGATCGACGCGGAAGCGCTTTTCCGCATCCCAGAAGTCTCGTTTCGGAGGAGTGCCCCGTGCCGCCGCCTGTACCGTCCCCAACGCGACGCGTCGCACGCATACTGCGTACCTCATTGTTCGCGCAGGTCGCCGTCGCCCTTGTGCTCGGAATCGTCGTCGGAAGGTTGTGGCCGGACACGGCCACAACCTTCCAGCCGCTCGGCGACGGTTTCATCCGGCTCATCAAAACGGTGATCTCGCCGCTCGTGTTCTGCGTGGTCGTCGTCGGCATCGCCAAAGCCGGCAACCTCAAGGCCTTCGGGCGGATCGGGCTCAAGGCCCTGATCTGGTTCGAGGTCGCCTCTACGGCCGCGTTGATCATCGGCTTGGTCGCCGCCAACGTGGTCAGTCCCGGCTCCGGCATGAACGTCGACCCCTCGCAGCTCGACACCTCGGCGGTCGACGACAAGACCGCGGGCGGTTCACTGCCGTCGACCACCGAGTTCATCCTGGAAGCGCTGCCGCAGAGCGCGGTCGGCGCCTTCGCCGAGAACTCGCTGCTTCAAGTGCTGGTGCTGGCCTGCCTCGTCGGTGCCGCGCTGCTGCACCTCGGCCAGACCAAGGTTCCCAAGATCCTGCCGGCCATCGAGCAGGCCCAGGAGGTCATCTTCGCGATCGTCGGCTTCGTGATGAAGCTGGCGCCGCTCGCCGTGTTCGGCGCGATGGTCCACCTGGTGGGGGAGTACGGGCTGGGCGTGATGAAGACGTACGGCAAGCTCATCATCCTCTGCTACGCCGTCGCCGCGATCTTCCTCGTGCTGCTCGGCGTCGCACTGAAGCTGGTCACCGGGCTCAGCCTGTGGAAGTTCGTGCGCTACACGCGCGAGGAGATGCTGCTCGCGCTCGGCACCGCCTCCAGTGAATCCGTCCTGCCGCGCATGATGCAGAAGCTGCGCCAGGCGGGCGCCCGCGACGACGCCGTGGGCCTGGTGCTGCCCACCGGCTACTCGTTCAACCTCGACGGCGCCTCCATCTACCTCTCCATCGGCACGCTGTTCATCGCGCAGGCCGTCGGGGTGGACCTCAGCCTGAGCCAGCAGATCACCGTGGTCCTGGTCCTCATGCTGACCAGCAAGGGCATGGCCGGCATCCCCGGTTCGGCCTTCCTCGCCCTGTCGGCGACCGCCTCCTCGCTCGGGGCCATCCCCGCCGGGGCCGTGGCCCTGCTGCTCGGCGTCGACCGCATCATGGACTCGATGCGCGTCGTCACCAACCTGCTCGGCAACTGCGTCGCCGTGTTCGCGGTGTCGAAGTGGGAAGGGGCGCTCGACACGGAGCGGGCCAAGAAGATGCTCGACGGTGAGATCGCGTTCGTGGAGGAAGACGACGCCGACGAGGACACGCCGAAGACGAAGACCGCCGCGGGTGCGCCGAAGACGGAGGCGCCCGCTTCCGAGGACGCCGCTTCCGAAGGCGCCGAGGTCAAGACGCCAGTCAAGTAGCCCGCGGGCGAAGTAAGTTGAAAGACGGGGCCCGGCGTTCACCGCACGCCGGGCCCCGTTCTGTCAGTCCTCCACCGCGGGCATCCCGTCGACCAACGTGTCCAGCAGCCCCCCGAGCGCCTTGCGCTGCTCGTCCGTCAGGGGGGCCAGGATGTCCTCCGCCGCGGCCCGGCGCGCGCCGCGCAGCTCGCGCAGCGCCCGTCGCCCGTCGTCCGTGAGTTCGATCCGTATCACCCGGCGATTGGTCGGGTCGGGTACGCGACGCACCTTGCCGCTCGCCTCCAGACCGTCGACCAGCGTCGTCACGGCCCGGGGCACCACCTCCAGACGCTCGGCCAGATCGGTCATACGCGGCGGCGAACTGTAGGGCGCGAGGGTACGCAACAGCCGTGACTGGGCCGGGGTGATACCGAGCCCGCGCTGCTCCAGATGACGCTTCTGGATGCGGTGCACACGACGGGTCAACCGCAGCAGCTGCTCGGCGAGTACGCCGTCGGCGTCTGGGGTGTTCATAGCGGGAACAATATCAGGACGTTGTTCATTGTGAGTATAGGTAACAATGAGCTACGCTCCCTCAGATATCGTCCTCACACACACCGTAGGAGCCCATGCCCCGCGACGAAATCGCCTGGACACCGCCACCTGTCGAGCCCGGACAACCGCGGCAGGTGCGCCGCATCCTGAAGCTCTTCCATCCCTACCGCGGCCGGCTCGCCGTCGTCGGCCTGCTCGTCGGCGCCGCGTCGCTGGTCTCGGTCGCCACGCCCTTCATGCTGAAGGAGGTCCTCGACACCGCGATCCCGCAGGGCCGCACCGGCCTGCTGAGCCTGCTCGCGCTCGGGATGATCCTCAGCGCCGTACTCACCAGCGTCTTCGGCGTGCTGCAGACCCTCATCTCCACGACGGTCGGGCAGCGCGTCATGCACGACCTGCGCACCGCCGTCTACGACAGGCTGCAGCGCATGTCGCTCGCCTTCTTCACCAGAACGCGCACGGGCGAGGTCCAGTCGCGTATCGCGAACGACATCGGCGGCATGCAGGCCACGGTCACCTCGACGGCCACCTCACTGGTCTCCAACCTCACCAGCGTCATCGCCACGATCGTCGCGATGGTCGCCCTGGACTGGCGGCTGACCGTCGTCTCGCTGCTTCTGCTGCCCCTGTTCGTATGGATCAGCCGCAGGGTCGGCAACGAACGCAAGAAGATCACCACCCAGCGGCAGAAGCAGATGGCCGTGATGGCCGCCACGGTCACCGAATCGCTCTCCGTCGGCGGCATCCTGCTCGGCCGCACCATGGGCCGCACCGACTCGCTCACCCGGTCCTTCGCAGACGAGTCCGAGGGTCTCGTCGACCTCGAAGTGCGGTCGAACATGGCGGGGCGCTGGCGCATGGCCGTCATCTCGATCGTCATGGCCGCCATGCCCGCCGTCATCTACTGGACCGCGGGCCTGGCGCTCCAGTTCGGCGGCCCCGCCGTCTCCATCGGCACGCTCGTCGCCTTCGTCTCGCTCCAGCAGGGCCTGTTCCGGCCGACCGTCAGCCTGCTCTCCACCGGTGTGCAGATCCAGACCTCGCTCGCCCTGTTCCAGCGCATCTTCGAGTACCTCGACCTGCCCATCGACATCACCGAGCCCGAGCGCCCGGTCCACCTCGACCAGGTCAAGGGCGAAGTCCGCTTCGAGGGCGTCGAGTTCCGCTACGACGACAAGAGCACGCCGATACTGGACGGCATCGACATCACCGTCCCCGCGGGCGGCAGCCTCGCCGTCGTCGGCGCCACCGGTGCCGGAAAGTCCACGCTCAGCTATCTCGTGCCCCGGCTGTACGACGTCACCGGGGGCCGCGTCACGCTCGACGGGGTCGATGTACGGGACCTGGACTTCGACACGCTCGCGCGCGCGGTCGGCGTCGTCTCCCAGGAGACGTACCTCTTCCATGCCTCCGTCGCCGACAACCTGCGCTTCGCCAAGCCGGACGCCACCGACGAGGAGCTGCACACCGCCGCGAAGGCCGCCCAGATCCACGACCACATCGCGTCCCTGCCCGACGGCTACGACACGTTGGTGGGCGAACGCGGACATCGCTTCTCCGGGGGCGAGAAGCAGCGCCTCGCCATCGCCCGCACCATCCTGCGCGACCCGCCCGTGCTGATCCTCGACGAGGCGACCAGCGCGCTGGACACCCGCACCGAGCGCGCCGTGCAGGAGGCCATCGACGCCCTCTCGGCCAACCGGACCACGCTCACCATCGCCCACCGGCTGTCCACCATTCGGGGCGCCGACCAGATCGTGGTCCTGGACTCCGGGCGTACGGTCGAGCGCGGCACGCACGAGGAGCTGTTGGAGTGCGAGGGCCGTTACGCCGCTCTGGTCCGCCGGGACGCCCAACTGGAGCCAACAAGATAAAGATATGTCGGATTTACTGCCTTATGCGGGTTAGCGTGCCCGCATGCAGACCCACACTCCGCCACGGAGAACGATTCGACTGACGCGCCGGGGCCGGATCGCCCTCATCGCGACCGGCGCCTTCGTGGCGGCCACCGTCGTGGCGGTGCCGCTGCTGAGCACGGACGAGGCCGAGGGGCCGGGGCCCCTGGTGATCCCGGAGGGCTGGCGCGCCGGCCAGGTGTACAAGGCCGTCGACAAGGCCCTCGCCCTGCCCGCGGGCACCACCAAGAAGTTCATGGACACGGCCCGTCTGGGGCTCCCCGAGGACGCGAACGGCAATCCTGAGGGCTACCTCTTTCCGGCCACGTATCCGATCGACGAGAAGTCGACTCCGGCGTCCCTGCTCTCGTACATGGTCAATACGGCGAACGAGAAGTTCAGCGGCGGCACGGTCACGGCCGGGGCCGAGCGGAACGCGATGAACGTCTATCAGACGGTCACCGTCGCGAGCATGGTCCAGGCCGAGGCGGACACCAAGGCGGACATGGGCAAGGTGGCGCGCGTCATCTACAACCGCCTCGCCCGCGGTATGCCGCTCCAGATGGACTCGACGATCAACTACGCGCTGAACCGCACCACACTCCGCACCAGCGAGAGCGACACTAAGCTCAACAGCCCGTACAACACGTACCAGCGGATGGGCCTGCCGCCCACGCCGATCGCCAATCCCGGCGAGGCCGCGATGCGTGCCGCAGTCAGTCCGGAGCAGGGCGACTGGCTGTACTTCGTCATGGTCAAGCCGGGCGACACACGTTTCACGGCCGACTACGAGCAACACAAGAAGAACGTCGCGGAGTTCAACCGTCACCGCCGGAGCGCGTCCGCGTCCCGCTGAGCCGTGGCCCAGCGGACCTCACGCGGCGACCGGCACCCCCGCCAGCAGTCGGCGGATGTCCCGTACCGCTGAGCGCCCGGCACGGTTGGCGCCGATCGTGCTGGCCGACGGCCCGTACCCGACCAGATGGATGCGCGGATCGGCGACCGCACGCGTCCCCTCGACCCGGATGCCGCCGCCCGGCTCCCGCAGCCGCAGTGGTGCCAGATGGTCGATCGCCGCGCGGAAACCGGTCGCCCACAGGATGATGTCGGCGTCAACGCGGCGTCCGTCGTCCCATTCCACGCCGTCCGGAGTGATCCGGTCGAACATCGGCAGTCGGTCCAGGACACCGTCATCGATCGCCCGCCGGATCGTGTCGTTGAGCGGCAGCCCCGTCACCGACACGACACTCTGGGGCGGAAGTCCCTGCCGGACCCGTTCCTCGACGAGTGCGACCGCGGCCCGCCCCGTGCCCTCGTCGAAGGGCCCCTCGTGGAAGACCGGCGGTCGCCGCGTCACCCACGTGGTCTCGGCCGCGTACGGCGCGATCTCCATCAGATGTTGTGTGCCGGAGGTGCCGCCGCCCACGACGACGACCCGCTGACCGGCGAACTCCTCGGGACCGGGGTACTGAGCCGTGTGCAACTGCCGCCCCCGGAAGGTCTCCTGGCCCGGATAGCGGGGCCAGAACGGCCGGTCCCAGGTGCCCGTCGCATTGATCAGCGCCCGCGTCGACCATGTCCCCGCCGAGGTTTCCACAAGCAGGCGCCCCCGGTCGCCCTCACGCACGGTCCGTACGTCGACGGGCCGCCGTACGCGCAGGTCGAAGGTCTGCTCGTAATGGTCGAAGTACTCCGCGATGACCTCGGAGGACGGGCGGGCCGGGTCCGCGTCCATCAGTTCCATGCCGGGCAGCGAATGCATCCCGTGCACCTTGCCGTACGTGAGCGTGGGCCACCGGAACTGCCATGCGCCGCCCGGCTGTGGCGCATGGTCCAGAACCACGAAGTCCCGCTCCGGCTCGAAGCCGGTGCGCCGCAGGTGGTAGGCGCTGGACAGTCCGGCCTGCCCAGCCCCGATGACGACCACGTCGACTTCTCGTGCCGCGTCTTGTACCCCGGTTTCGTTCACGCTTCTACTAACTCGGCGGGGAGTCCGGATCTTCCCGTCAGCGCCCACTCGTGACAGACAGCGGCACGCCTTCCCGGGCGGCGACAGGCGGCGGAGGCCACCCGCTGCAGGTCGATGCGGCCGCGCGTGGTGAGCAGGGCTGAACGTAACAGGCCGCCGAAAGTAGCCAGATGGACCGTGCACGGTCAGCGACGTCTCGCGAAATGGACTGCGCGTATCACCTGTCAAGCGACCGGCCAGGGCACGGAACCCGGCCGATGCGCCAGGATTGACCCATGTCCGATGCCTTCACCACCCGCGTACTGAACGTCGCCACCGGCTCCTCGGAGAGGATCGTCGACCTCACCCATGAATGCGAGGCCTTCCTCGGGGAGGCGGCGGGCGACCGCGACGGCCTGCTGAACATTTTCGTGCCGCACGCCACCGCCGGAGTCGCGATCATCGAGACCGGAGCCAGCAGCGACGACGACCTCCTCGCCGCCCTCCACACCCTGCTCCCCGCCGACGACCGCTGGCAGCACCGCCACGGCAGCCCCGGCCACGGCCGCGACCACGTACTCCCCGCGCTTGTGCCTCCGCACGCCACGCTGCCGGTCCTGAGGGGCCGCCTGGAGTTGGGGACCTGGCAGTCGGTGTGCCTGGTCGACACGAACAGGGACAACACCAACCGTCATGTGCGGTTGAGCTTCCTGGGGTGAGCAAGGGGGATGGCCGTCGAATCTCCTTGGTGTAGACGGCCTCCCACACGCCGCACGTGCGTGGCGGAAATCCCTTCGTCTGTTGTCGGTGGTGGCTGGGAGGATCCCTGTCATGGAGACGATCGACACGAAGAGCCCGGTCCAGGCCCGCACCAGGGAAGGGCTCGCGGCGCTCATTGCTGCCGGAGCGCGGCCGAAGTGGCTGATGTTCTGGGGGCATCAGCCGCAGCGGGATGGTTCGATCGGTCCGGGTGCGCTCAGCCAGTGGTGGCCTTCCCCGTTCACCGTGGATGGCGTGACGTATGCAAGCGCCGAGCACTGGATGATGGTGGGCAAGGCCCGTCTGTTCGGTGACGACGCGTCGCTCTCGGCGATCCTCGCGGCGCGCTCTCCCGCCGAGGCCAAGAGCCTCGGGCGGCTGGTCCGCGCCTTCGACGAGGCGCGCTGGGTCGCCGCCCGCTTCGAGCTGGTCGTTGCGGGTAACGTCGCCAAGTTCGGACAGGACCCTGCTCTGCGCGCGTACCTGCTCGGCACGGGTAATCGGGTGCTGGTCGAGGCCAGCCCGCGCGACCGGGTGTGGGGCATCGGGCTCGGCGCGTCCGATGACCGTGCCACCGATCCCTCCCGGTGGCCTGGCCAGAACCTGCTCGGCTTCGCCCTGATGGAGGCGCGGGCCCGTCTGGCTGCCGCTCGCTGCGACGAGTAGTCGATGTCCATGGGACCGCCCGCCATGCGCGGAGCGACCGGTCACAGCAACTGCCCCGACGCCATCGCGACGGCCTGCCTGCCGCGGAGGGGCTCGTCGGCGAGGCCGGCATCAGCAGCAGGAGTGGTGGATGTGTTCCTCCCGGTGCCACCAGAAACGCTCGCGGACCGGTTGCTGGGGCAGGTCGGGCAGGGCGGCGTTGTGGACGGCTGTCTGACTCCGCTTCGTATTGGCCGTCAGATCCGCGACGGTGTGCGAGATGCCGCCGACGACGACCTGGCGTACGGCGGCCGCGGCCGCGATGTCCGTCGTCGGGTCGCCCTCGACCATGACGAGGTCGGCGAGCTTGCCCGGCTCGACGGTGCCGAGTTGGTCGGACAGGCCCAGGGTGCGGGCGCCCTGGACGGTGGCGGAGCGCAGCGCCTCGTAGGGGCTGACGCCGTGGCGGACCATGGTCTGCAGGTTGAGGTGGTAGTAGACGCCGGGCGGGACGAGCGGGCTGTCGGTGCCGACGGCGACGTTGGCGCCTTGTTCGACCAGGTGGCGGACGGTCTCGCCGTGCCGGGCGACGAAGGCGAGTTCGGCGGTCGGCTCCTCGGCCAGCGCCGCCTCGATGCCCTCGCGCAGCTCCGCGTACTCGGCGGCGGTGAGCAGGGAGGTCAGCCGGGTGTCGTCCAGAGCCCACTCCGCGTGGCGGTAGAGGGCGGCCCGGACGGCGGACAGGCCGAGACCGGAGAGTCCGAAGGTGGGCGTGAAGGCCATGCCGCTCGCGGCCAGCGGGCCGGTGACGTCCTGGTAGCTGTGGCCGAGGTGGGTCTCCTTCTGGCGGCGGCCGTAGCGGCTGGTGCCGCCGATGTGCTCGACGCCGTCGGCCCCGAGGTCGAGCGGGCCGAACAGGTAGTGGGACGTGGTCCGCAGGCCGATCCGGTGGGCGGCCCGGACGGCCTTGCGCTGGAGGGCGTAGGGCAGCCGGACGTACGTTTTGACCATGTCGTGGCCGAGGGCGCGGGCCTTGCTGATCTCGCGGCGCAGCTGCTCGTCGTCGGTGACCGGGCGGGCTGAGGAGTAGTAGATGCGGGAGCCGTCGACCATGTCGCCGGCGGCGAAGACGCGGGGGCCGGTGCGGCGGCCGGCGGTGAGGGCCTCCTTGGCCTCGACGGCCGCGTAGTGGGCTGTGCCGGGTGAGCGCAGGGCTGTGACGCCGAAGGAGAGCCACAGGCGCATGAGTTCGTTGCGCTCCCAGGGGCCGTGCTCGTGGACGGCGACGAAGCCGGGCAGCACCGTCAGGCCGCGGGCGTCGACGACCTTGTCGCCGGGCCGGACGGAGCGGGCTCCGCGCGGGGTGACGGCGGCGATGCGGTGGCCCTCGAGGACGATGTCGACGTCGCGCCGCAGGCCGGGGCCGGTACCGTCCCAGAGGGCGTCGGCCCGGACGACCGTACGGCCGGTGGGCAGCGCCGGGCGCCAGATGAGCCGGAGCGGGACGGCGGAGGTCTTGCCGGCGGGCGTGGTGAGGCGCAGGCGGCCGTCGGAGAGGTGGAGCAGGGAGGCGGAGTCGCCGCTCCAGCTGGGTGCGTCGGCGGTCTCCGCGCTGACCCGGCGGGCGGTGCCGGTGGTGCGGCCCTCGGCGTCGAGGTCGCTGATGTGCAGGGTGCCGTTCGCGATGTACGCCGTCCTGGTGCCGTCGGGGGAGTGGACGGGGCCCGCGTCGATGCGGTTGGCGAGGGAGCCGCCGGGGAGGGGCTCGCTGTAGTGAGCCTCGCCGGTGGCGAGGTCAACGGTGAGGATCCGGTTGTGGCCCTCGCGGTAGCGCGGGGTGACGGGGACGAGGACGGCGGCGGACAGGCGTGTGCCGTCGGCGGTGAAGGTGGGGCGGCCAGGGGCGTTGAGCGGGCCGGCGACCTTGCGGACCGCGCCGGAGGCGAGCCCCAGGGTGCAGAGGGTGGCGCCCTCGGAGACGAAGGCGACGGTGGTGCCGTCCGGGCTGACGACGGGCGCGGCGGCGGACAGACCGGTGTCGGTGAGGCGGCGCCGGGCGCCGGTGGCGACGTCGTACCGCCACAGCGCGATGCCGCCGTCGCGGTCGCTGACGTATACGAGGCTGCGGCCGTCCGGCGCCCAGGCCGGGTCGGTGTTGCGATGCCCGTCGGCGACGACCGCCTCGGGATCCCGGCCGCGGCGCATGACCCACAGATCGCCGAGGGCACCGAAGGCGACACTCCGGCCGTCCGGGGAGAGGGCGGGCCCGACGACGCCCGTCGTCTGACGGCCGCCGGTGCCGTCGAAGTCCCGTGCGGCGGCGGGCCGTTCGGTGACCCTGGGCACGGTGACGCGGGCGCTGAACGGGACGTCCTCGACCGTGCCTTGGATCGTACGGCGGCGAAGGCGGCCGTCGGCGGTGTAGAGGAGTTCGTCCGGACCGGCCCAGCGGGCGGCGAAGGGGAACACGTCCTCGCCGTCGTCGGACACGGTCTCGCCGTCGACGACGAGCGCGGTGCCGGTGGTGGTGAGGTGGACGTAGGCGAGGCGGCTGCCGTCGGGCGAGAAGGAGGGTCCGGCGAGGCGGCCCTCCGTGACCTTGGCGAGGGTGGTACGGGTGCCGTCGGCGGTCACCTGGTCGATGGCCTGCGGGGCGTCGGCGGTCCCGGTGGTGAAGGCGATCGCCGTGCCGTCCGGCGTCCAGCAGGGCTGGCCCTCCTGGACGGTGCCGGTGGTCCAGGAGGTGGCCTCGCCGCTGTCGACGTCGACGACGTGGACCGCGTACCGGCCGTCGCTCTCGGCGGCGCAGGCGATCCGGGTGCCGTCGGGAGAGAAGCGCGGCTCGCGGTGGTCGGCGTCACCGGAGGTGAGCTGCCTGCGCCCGGTGCCGTCGGCGTTCATCAGCCACAGGTGGAACACGCCGCCGGTGTAGACCTGGTAGACGATCCGGCGGCCGTCCGGCGAGAAGTCCGGCTCGCTCGCCTCCTCCTCGACACTGGTGAGCGGCACGGCGTCACCGCCCTCGGCGGGCAGCGTCCACAACAGGTTCAGCAGGTCCAGGACGACGGTCCGGCCGTCCGGGGCGAGCGAGGCGGAGGCGTTGGTCGCCTCCGTGACGGTCACGCTCACGGCACGCGCGCCCGCCACACCGTCCGCGGCCGGGGATGCCCACGCCGGAGTCCCGTGACCGCCCAACACCCCTGCCCCCGCCGCGAGTCCAGCTCCACGCCTGATGAGCGCACGACGTGTCAGTCCCATTGGTCCACACCTCTCCGCAGGTTTGGATGCACCCTACAGATAAGGGCAGGCTCATGGAACAGCCCATTCCGCTCTGTTCGCGACACGCAAACTCCCGTTTACGCAAGGGAGTTGACGCCTGCGGCCGGCAACGCGAAGCACCGCGTCGGCTACCCTCGCGGGGCACGAACGGCGCCCCCTGGACAGGGCAGCGTTGCCTGATGCGGCATCAGGCAACGCTGCGCGCGCTGGTCCGGCGGCTCCTGGGGCGGGCCTTCGCCGTGTGCCGGCCGCGGTGTGTCAGTGCAGCAGGAGCTGTCAGCGCAGCAGGAGCTGCACGATCGCGATGACGCCGACGGCGACGATGACGGCGCGGAGCGCGGTGGGCGGGAGGCGGCGGCCGACCTTGGCGCCGATCTGCCCGCCGAGGGCGGAGCCGACGGCGATCAGCAGGACCGCCGTCCAGTCGAACTCGGCGACGAAGAGGAAGAAGCAGGCGGCGACGCCGTTGACGACGGCTCCGAGGATGTTCTTGACCGCGTTGACGCGTTGCAGGTCCTCGTCGAGGAACAGGCCCATCAGGGAGAGGTACAGGACCCCTTGGGCGGCGCCGAAGTAGCCGCCGTACCCGCTCGCGAGAAGCAGTCCGGCCAAGAGGACGGGGCCGCCGTGCTGGCGGGAGGTGGTGCCGTTGTTCGCGCGGCGGCGCTGTACGGCTTTGGCGAGGCGTGGCTGGAGCAGTACGAGGACGAGCGCGAGGGCGATCAGTACCGGGACGATCGTGTCGAAGGCCTCGGAGGGCAGGGCGAGCAGCAGGATGGCGCCGCCGAGTCCGCCGATGAGAGCGGTGAGGCCGAGGACGAGTGCGCGGCGGCCCTGTCCGCGGAGTTCGGCGCGGTAGCCGATGGCTCCGCTGATGGAGCCGGGGACGAGGCCGAGGGCGTTGGAGACGTTGGCGGTGATCGGCGGCAGCCCGGTGGCAAGCAGTACCGGGAAGGTGATCAGGGTGCCGGAACCGACGATGGTGTTGATGGTGCCCGCTCCGATGCCGGCTGCGAGGACGGCCAGTGCTTCCCAGATGGACAACGCCATCTCCTTACATGATCAGTGTGTCGCCTCCCCGCCGCGCGGCAGGCGGTCGAGGGGCTCGCACTGATCATGCACGATCAAGCGCATGGCCCAGCGTGTGCGCTCAGCATGTGGTCACGAAACTGAATCCGATTCAAATCACAGGCAATTCTGTAGTAATCCTATGCACTAGGGCTAGCTGTACTGAGTTCAGTTCTGTAGCGTCCCCGGCGTCGGCAGGGTACGGGACCGTGCCGTGGGAAGGAGAGCCGGAGGATGCGTGCCACTCAGCAGCCCGCCACATCAGGGGCGGAGTCAGCGTCGTACGATCCGCGTACGGTGCGCCGCGCGATGCTCGCCGGGAGCCTGGGCACCCTGATCGAGTACTACGACTTCAGCGTCTATGGCTATCTCGCCGTAGTGATCGCTCCGCAGTTCTTCCCGAGCGACGATCCGGCGGCCTCGCTCCTGGCGGCGCTCGCGGTGTTCGCCACCGGCCTCGTGGTGCGGCCGGTCGGTGGCGTGTTCTTCGGGTGGCTGGGCGACCGATGGGGGCGTCGCAAGGCGCTGGTGTCCTCGGTGGTGTGCATGGGAGTGGCCAGCAGTATCACGGGACTGCTGCCGACCTACAGTCAGATCGGTGTGGCCGCCGCTGTGCTGCTCCTCCTCACCCGGCTGGTGCAGGGCATCTCCACGGGCGGGGAGTCGGTCGGCGCCTACACCTACATCTACGAGTCGGCGCCGCCCCGGCGCAGGGCCTTCCTCGGTGCCGTCACGCCCATCGGGTCCAACCTCGGGTTCATGTTCGCGGCTGCCACGGCCGGGGTGATCTCCGCGCTCGCCACCAAGGAGCAGATGGCCGACTGGGGCTGGCGGTTGCCCTTCCTGATGGCCGTGCCGCTCACGCTGTTCTGCCTGTGGGCCCGGCTGCGGATCGAGGACACCCCGGAGTTCGAAGAGGCCGCACGGCGCGCCGACATCCCCTCGGCTCCGATCCGGGAGGTCCTGGCCACCCACCGCGCGGCGCTGCTGCAGTCCATCGGCCTGTCCATGGCGCAGGGCGGCGCCATCTTCCTCGGCCTGACGTACATCGGCATCCATCTCTCGAACAACCTGGGGTACGACTCCACGCAGGTGCTCTGGCTGAGTGCGGGCGTCGTCCTCGTCACCGTGCTGCTCATGGTGCCGGCCGGCTGGCTCGCCACCCGGTTCGGCTCCCGCCGCATCCTGCTGTGCGGGTTGCTGGGATTCCTGGTGACCGCCTACCCCGCGATGATGCTCATGGGCCGGCACAACCTGGTCCTGGCCGGCCTGGCCTACACGCTTTTCATGCTGAGCAGCGCGTTCGTGCAGGTTCCGGCGGCCAGCCTGTGGCCGCATCTGTTCGAACGCCGGGTCCGCTACACCGGGATGGCGATCGGGTACAACATCGGCACCGTCCTCGCGGGCGGTACGGCTCCGTACATCGCGACCTTCCTGGTCCAGCGGACCGGGAACCTGCTCTCTCCGGCGTTCTTCGTCATGCTGGTCTGCCTGATCGGAATCGGTGCCCTGCTCACCGTCCGCAAGGATGTGTAGGCGCGTCGGGCGCGACCGCCGCTGGGCGGCTGCCTCGGCTCACTGCGTAGCTTCAGCGGTTCAGCGTGCGGTCCAGCCTCCGTCGACGTAGAGCTCCGAGCCGGTCATGAAGCCCGCGTCGTCCGAGGCGAGGAACGCCACGGCGCCCGCCACCTCCTCGGTCGTGCCCAGCCGCCCGAGCGGGGTGCCCTCGATCATCGCGGTGAGGCGTGGCGTGCCCTGCCACAGTTCCCGCGACAGGGGCGTCTCGATGAAACCCGGATGCAGCGAGTTGACCCGTACGCCGCGCCCGCCCCAGTGCAGTCCGGCGTTCTTGGTCATCAGCCGTACGGCGCCCTTGGCGGCGTGGTACGAGAACTGGGCGCCGAAGCCGCCGACGGTACCGAAGATCGAGGCGATGTTGACGATGGAGCCGCCGCCGGAGTGCTCGATGGCAGGACCGCCGTGCTTCATGCCGAGCCACACCCCGGTCTGCGTCACCCCGATCACCCGGTCCCAGGTCTCCCGGGTCTCGGTCTCCACCGTGCCCATCGCGGCGATCCCCGCATTGTTGACCAGCACCGACAGGCTTCCCAGACGGTCGGTCACCTGGGCGACGACCGTCTCCCAGGCCGTCTCGTCGGTGACGTCCAGGCGCAAACCCAGGGCGCCGCCCGGCAGTTCCCCGGCGAGCTTCTCGCACTGGTCCACGTCGAGGTCGGTGACCACGACGGTCGCGCCCTCGGCCGCCAGCCGTCGCGCGATCGCCTCGCCGATGCCTCCGGTGGCACCGGTCACCAGCGCCACCTTTCCCGAGAGCCGGTCTTCCCTCACCACTGCTCACACTCCTTCTCAGGTATGTGGCACATCAGTTGCACGGAACATCGATCGACAGACCGGAGCGCAGCAGCGCGGGAACCGCAGAGCCGACCCGGTCGAAGCCCGGGCCGACGGTCTGTCCGGCGAGATGGCGGGCGTGGATGCCCTCCGCGATGACCGCAAGCTTGAAGTACCCGAGGGCCCGGTGGAAGGGCAGCGCCGACACATCGCGGCCGGATCGCGCCGCGTACCGTTCCGCCAGCTCGGGTGCGGAGGGGAAGCCTGGGTTGGCCGCCGGGACATGCCCGCCGCCGAGGACCGGCTCGCACGCCGGGTCCCAGTAGACGAGGAGCAGGCCGAGATCGGCGAGCGGATCACCCAGGGCCGCCATCTCCCAGTCGACGATCGCGGCGATCCGCCCCGGGTCGTCGGCGCTCAGGATGACGTTGTCCAGTCGGTAGTCCCCGTGCAGGACCGCCGACGCGGTGCTGTCACCATCGTCCCGCACCACGGGCAGTCCGCGTTCCAACTTCCTGTGTAGCGCGTCCAGTTCGGGTAGTTCACGGGTGGCGACCCGGTCCCACTGGCCGCGCCACCGCCGCACCTGCCGCTCCACATACCCGGCCGGGCGCCCGAATCCGCCCAGCCCGACCTCGTACGGATCGACCGCGTGCAGCGCGGCCAGTTGATCGACCAGCGCCTCGGAGCACCGCCTCGCATCGTCGGCGGACAGCTCGGCCGCCCGTTCGACGTCCCGCAGCACTTCGCCGTCGACGAAGGAGACGACGGTGAACGGCGCGCCGATCACCGACTCGTCGGCGCAGGAGAGCACGGTCCGCGGCACCGGGACCTCGGTGGCGGCGAGCGCGGCCATGACGCGGTACTCGCGGTCCATGTCGTGCGCGGTCGGGGTCAGCGTGCCCAGCGGCGGCCTGCGCAGCACCCAGCGGTGTGTGCCGTCGGTCACGAGGTACGTGAGATTGGAGCGCCCACCGAGCAGCAGGCGGACGTCCAGGGGGCCGGCGCACTGCGGTACCTCGCGCTCCAAGAAGCGCTGCAGCGCGGGCAGGTCCACCCCGGCCACGGTGGCGTCGTCGGTCGCCGTCACCGAACACCCCCTCGCTCCCGTGCGGCCCGGACCGCGCGCTTGGCGATGGCCCAGCGGTGGGTCTCCGACGGCCCGTCATAGACGCGGAACGGCCGGACCTCCCGGTAGAGGGAGGCCAGCGGCGCGTCCTCCGAGATGCCGAGCGCCCCGCAGATCTGGACCGCGCGGTCCACGACCCGGCCCACGGCCTCGGACACGAAGGTCTTCGCGATGGAGGTGTGCTGGGCGCCGGACCTGCCCTGGTCGAGTTCCCAGCAGGCACGCCAGAGCACCGCCCGGCTCGTCTCGATGTCGATCTCCGAGTCGGCCAACTGCTGCTGCACCATGCCGAGTTCGGCCAGCGGACCGCCGAAGGCCGTACGCGCGACGGCCCGGTCCAGGGCGATGTCCTGCGCCCGGCGGGCCACCCCGAGCCACCGCATGCAGTGCGTCAGCCGGGCGGGCCCGAGACGCACCTGTGCGTACTCGAATCCCTTGTCGGCCTCGCCGAGCACCGCGTCGTCGGTCACCTCGCAGTCGTCGAAGGCGAGTTCGCTGTGACCGGCGAACAGGCCCCGGTCCAGCGTGCCGATGTTCCTGACCATTTTCATGCCCGGGTTGTCGGCGCCGACCAGAAACATCGTCGCCCCGCCCGGATCACCGGGCTCACCGCTGGTGCGCGCCATACAGATGGCGAACGCCGCCCCGTCCGCCCCGCTGATGAACCACTTGCGGCCGTTGATCCGCCATCCGCCCGGGATGCGGACCGCCGTGGTGGCCAGCGCCCGCGGGTCGGAGCCGGCGCCGGGGGAGGGCTCGGTCATCGCGAAGCACGACCGCGTCTCCCCGGCCGCCAGGGGAGCGAGAAAGCGAGCTTTCTGTTCCTCGGTCGCGACCGCTTCGAGCAGATGCATGTTGCCCTCGTCGGGCGCCGCGCAGTTGAGGGCCAGAGGACCCAGCAGCGAGTATCCGGCGGCCTCGAAGACGACCGCCTGACCGCGCAGATCCAGACCGAGCCCTCCCCACCGCTGCGGGACATGGGGAGCGAACACCCCCGCCGCGCGGGCCGCCTTCTGTAGGCCGCGCCGCAGGGGTTCGGGGCCCGCGTGTACGTCCCCGTGGCAGTCCTCCTCCGCAGGCAGAACGGTGTCCCGGACGAAGTCGGCGGTCCGCCGCGCGATTTCGGAGACGTCCCGGTCGATGTCGAACTCGATGGCCATACGGCCCCTCTCGATCCTGTACTTGGTGGTGTACGAGGTCACTCCCTGACCCCACGCCACGCGAGCGCCCCGCCGTCGATGACGTACGAGGTGCCGGTGATGAACGCCGCGTCGTCGGAGGCCAGGAAGCAGGCCAGCTTCGCCACCTCCTCCGGCCGCCCGAGCCGCCGCACGAGCTGCGGCGCGGTCAACTCCCGCTCCATGGCGTCGCCTTTGCCGGACGCCTCGAAGAAGTCCCGCGCCAGCGGCGTCTCGATGACGCCGGGGCAGAAGCAGTTGCAGCGCACGGGTGCCAGATCGACGGCGGTGACCTTGGTGAGGTGGATGACGGCCGCCTTGGTGGTGCCGTAGATCGGTGCCAGGGGACGGCCGGTGAGCCCGGCCACCGAGGCCGTGTTGACGATGGCGGGTCCGCGGGTGGAGCGCCGCAGGTGGGCCGCGGCGAACTTCGTCGTGAGCCAGACCGCCTTGAGGTTGACCTCGTAGACCGTGTCCCAGGCCTCCTCGGGGAGCGTGTCGACCGCGCGGTCCTCCGGCCGGTCCACGAGCGCGGACTCGATCACGCCGGCGTTGTTCACGAGGACGTCGAGCCCGCCGAACCGTTCCGCCGTGCGGGCCACCATCGCCTCGATGTGGTCGCGGTCGCGCAGGTCGCAGACGATTGCCTCCGCCTCGGCCCCGGCGGCGCGTACGAGGTCGGCCGTCTCGGCCGCGGTTGCCTCGTTCCGGTCGGCGACCGCGACCGCCGCCGCGCCCTGGCGCGCCATCTCCACGGCGATCGACCGTCCGATGCCCTGGCCCGCGCCCGTCACGAGGACCGTCTTGCCGTCGAGCGAGCCCATGCCCATATCCCTGCCCCTGCTCACAGCTTCTCGAAGATGTCGGAGCCCGCGACGGACATGGCGATGAAGACGCCCACAGATGTCACCAGCGTCATGACGAGCGCGATCGCCGCTACCAGCGGATAGGAACCGTTGGCCCAGTAGTCGAACAGGATGGTGCCCATGACCTGCGTCGTGGGTGCCCGTACCAGCAGCGATGCCGTGAACTCATGGGTGAGCAGCACGAACATCAGGGCTCCGGCACCCGCGAGGGTCGGGCGCAGCAGCGGCAGCACGATCTCGGTGTTGGTCCGCAGCGCGCCCGCGCCGCTGGTACGCGAGGCCTCCAGGTACGTGTCGCCGAGTGCCACCATTCCGGACAGCTGCATCCTGGTGGCGAAGGGCAGCATCAGGGTCACGTAGACGAGGACGATCACCGTTCGGGTGCCGTACAGGATGAACGGCTCGCGGCTGTAGGTGAGCAGGAAGCCGGCGCCGAAGACCACTGCGGGGATTCCGAGGGGCATCGCCACGATGAAGTCGACCGCGGCCCGGATGATGCGGAACCGGCGCCCCTTGAGCAGCAGTGAGGCGGCGATGAAGCCGAGCGGCAGCGCGATGGCGACGGAGATGACCGAGGTGACGAGGCTGTTGACGATCGCGTCGGTGATCCCCGACTCCTGGAACACGCGCCTGAAGTTGTCGAGCGTGAACCCGCTCGGTTGGATCCTGCCGCTCCAGAAGGCGGAGAGCGATACGACGACGAGTGCGCCCAGCGGCAGCGCCAGCGCCACCAGGCCGTAGAGGAGGATGCCGGTGACCGCCACCCACGACGGCCGTCCGCCGGACCGGAACGCCTTGCCGCCATGTGTGACGAAGCGGCTGTGGTCGCCGAGGATCACCTTCTGGAAGAGCACGACGGCGATGCCGAAGAGCAGCAGGGGTGAGCCGATCGCGGCGGCCCTGCCGTAGTCGACCGGGCTCTGCGACACGGCGACGTACATGTCCGTGGTGAGCACGTTGACGCCGTTGTTCCTGCCGAGCAGCAGTGGTCCCGTGAACTGGCCGAGTCCAAGGAGCAGAGCAACGAAGCCCCCGTACACCAGGACCGGGCGCAGCAGCGGCAGTGTCACCCGGAAGAACACACCGGCCGGTGACGATCCGCTGACCTGTGCCGCCTCGATCAGCTCCGCGTTGATGTTGCCGAAGCCGGCGCTGACGAAGAGGTAGACGAAGGCGGTCAGGCCGAAGCCGGTGATGAGGACGATCCACGGCAGCGTGTAGATGTCGACGGGGCCTTCGTCGAGATGGTCCCACCAGGGCAGGTTGCGCAGCGCCGCGTTGAGGTAGCCGGGGCGCGGCGAGAACAGGAACGCCCAGCCGGTCACCGCGGCCACGGCCGGGACCACGATGGGCAGGACGGGCAGGACGCGAAGCAGCCGCAGGCGGGGTGGCAGGCGGGTCGCCGCCCAGGCCAGGAACGTGCCGAGGACGAGTGCGATGACCAGCGAACCCAGCGCCATACCGGCCGTCGTGCGCAGCGTCTCGGCCATGTCCGGACTGTCGAAGGCGGCGCTGTAGCCACGGGCGTCGTCCTCGAAGGCCAGCCGTTGCAGGCCCACCAGCGGAGCGATCACCAGGTAGCCGATGGCAGCCAGGAAGGCGAGCGCGCCCAGCCGTGGCAGGTGGCGCCGCGCACGGGTCAGTGCCGTCGGATGCGGCGGGGCCGGGTGCGGTGGTGTCGTCGTGGGGGAGGGGGCGGGTACGGCGGGTGCGGCCACGACGTCACGCTCCCACTGCCGCGGTGGGGGTGTGCCCGGCTGTCCGTACCCCGTCGGCGTCGTAGTAGATGGCCACGTCCTTGGCGAACCAGGCGGTCACCCGCTGCCCGCGCGACAGACTTCGGGCCCATGGCTTGCCGGTCAGCGGTGCCTGCGCGTGCAGGCGGCTGCCCCCGACGGTGACGACCACGTCCATGTGACGCCCGCCGAACTGCGCGTCGACGACCTCAGCCGGGAGGCCGACGCTGTGGGCCGGCGGTTTCTCCTCGGCGGGACAGAGCTGAAGGTCGTCGGGGCGCAGCCGCGCGGAGACCTCGCTGTGCGAGCGGGGCACCGGGAGCTCGTCCACCACGGTCTGGCTTTCCGCACCCGCCTGGCCGTCGGCGCCCGATGCGGAGGCGAGGGCCCATCCTTCGCCCTGACGCAGGAGTGGAAGCCGGTTCGACATCCCGATGAAGCCGGCGACGTACTCGGTGGCCGGCTCCTCGAAGACCCGCTCCGGCGTGTCCAGTTGCTCGATCCGCCCCGCCTTCATGATCGCCAGACGGTCGCCGAGTGCCAGCGCCTCGCTCTGGTCGTGGGTGACGAACACGGCGGTGAAGCCCAGTCGTGCGTGCAGCTCGTGCAGCTGGGCGCGTACCTGGTCGCGCAGCCGGGCGTCGAGGTTGCTCAGCGGCTCGTCGAAGAGCACCAGGTCGGGTTGGGCGGCCAGACCGCGGGCCAGGGCGACCCGCTGCTGCTGGCCGCCGCTGAGCTGCGCCGGATAGCGGTCGAGCAGGGCGGCGCAGTCGACGAGCTCCGCCGCCTCCTCGATCCGCGTGCGCGCCTGCTCACGAGGCACCCGTCTGGTTCTCAGGGGATATCCGATGTTGCGGCGCACTGTCATGTGCGGCCACAGCGCGTACGACTGGAACACCATCCCGATCCGGCGCTTGTTCGGAGGGAGGTTGACCTTCCCTCGTACATCCAGCACTGTCTGGTCGCCCAGCGAGATACCTCCCTCGTCGGGCGTCTCCAGACCGGCCAGACAGCGCAGAGTCGTGGTTTTTCCGCAGCCGCTCGGGCCGAGCAGAACGATGAACTCGCCCGGTTCGATCTCCAGCGACAAGTTGTCCACCGCGACAGCCGGCGGCTTGCCGGCGAACCTTTTCGTCAGACCCTCGATGCGCACGTGGGACACGGGGGACTCCTCACATCCAAAGATCGAGTGAGTGGGCACCGTTGGTATGGGTGCCCACACTGCTGTGCACCGGCACCGGCCGATGCACCCACCGCCCCTACTGGAAGAGGGACTTCCACTTCTTCTGGTACGCGGCCACGGCCTCCGGCGTGAGCTTGGCCGGATCCTGCACCCGTACCTTGTCGTTGGTGATCACTGTGCCGGGAACCTTGGGCAGCACCGAGCCGGCGGACGGCGTGATCAGCTTCTGTCCCTCGGCGGTCACCATGAAGTTGGCGAACAACTGGCCGGCGTTGGGGTGCGGGCCGGTCGACAGCACCATGCCGTAGTACCGGGCACCCCACACGCCGTTCGGCGGCATGCGGTAGTCGACCGGTGCACCCTTTTTCTTGGCGGGATCGAGCGTGATAGGCGCTACGAAGCTGCCGGCGGCGATCTCGCCGGACTGCATCGCCTCACCCATGGGCAGGGCGCTGGGGTAGATGCGGGGCTTCTGGGCGGCCAGCTTCTTCACGAAGTCGGCGCCGTACGTCTCCTCCAGCCACAGGTAGAAGTCGACGATCGAGGGCGCGGTCGGCTCGATGACGCCGATCTTTCCGCCCGCGAGGGACGGGTCGAGCAGGTCCGGGTAGTCGGTCAGCCCTTGGGAGTGGAGCTTGGTGTTCCAGCCGAACGTGAGCACGGCGGAGTTGGTCTCGAAGTAGTTGCCGTCGTGGACGTACTGCTTGGCGTCGTAGTCGCCCTTGCCGGTGAGTTCGGGACCGGTCGGCGCCAGGAACCGCTTGGCCTCGGCCTGCGGCTTCACCCAGGACAGGCTCGCGCTGACGTACATGTCGGCGATGCCCTTGCCGGTGTTGAACTCCGTCTCGACCTTCACCCCGAGGTCACCGTCGACGCCCCGGACGGTCTTGACGTCGATGCCCGGGTATTTGGCCTCGAAGGCCTTTGCGAGGTTGTTGAGGGCGGTCAGATCCTGGGCCGAGTAGACAGTGAGCTGTTCTTCTTTCTTCGCTGCGGCGACCAGCTCGTCGATACCCGCCGAGGCGGGCACGACCTTGGACTCGGCGTTGTTGGCGGTGCCGCCGCCGCACGCGGCGGCCAGCAGTGTGGTGATCGACAGCACGATGAGCAAAGCCCCGCGCCGTCGCGGATCTGATCTCATTCTCGGCTCCCTTAGGTGAACCGGCCCCCGGCCGAACCGGCGCAGAACCGAGCGGACTTTGCGCTGAACGGTGGCCGGATGGCCAAGATTTCGTGGAAGTTACCAAACTGAACTCGGTTAGGCAATAGTGTGCGCAGCCGCGCGACGGAAGGATTGGTGGAAGGTTCGAAGGAGTCGCGTGCCGCGGCTTTCGTGGCATCGGTTGCCGCAGGAGTGGGTGGGCGTTGGCCGGTCTGCGCGCGGGGTCGGGCGGGGGCGACTGGAGTGTTCGACCGGGCCATCCCGTGGTGGCAGCTGTTGGGCTTACTTCAGTTCAGTTTGACAGGCGGCAGGGTGCTGGGCTCGGTATGCCGGGCGCCCCACGGGGCGGGCCTCAGTCGACGGTGTTCTCACGATGCGTGCCGCCATCGATCCGCACAAGCGTCTTGCCGGTGTTGTCGCCTCGCAGTAGCCCCGCCAGTGCCAACGGCGCCTGCGGCAGCCCGTCTACGATCGTTTCGCGGCAGTGGAGGCGGCCTTCGCGGACCCATGCGCCCACTTGCCGTCTCATCTCGGGCAGTAAGCGGGTGTGGCCGCTGGCCCGGAAGCCGCGAATCGTCAGGCCCTTCGTCACCGCCAGCATGAGGTTTCCGGGGCCGTGCGGCGGCTCCTTGGCCGCATACTCCGAGATCATGCCGCAGATCGCGACGCGGCCCGACCTCCGCAGCGCCCCGAGGGCGGCCTCGAGATGGTCGCCGCCGACGTTGTCGAAGTACACGTCTATGCCGTCCGGGGCCGCTTCACGCAAGAGGTCGGGGAGAGGGCCGCGCTTGTAGTTGAACGCGGCGTCCAGGCCGAGCTCCTCCAGGAGGTAGCGCACCTTCTCGTCGGAACCGGCGCTGCCGATGACGCGGTGCCCGCGGATCTTCGCCATCTGCGCGGCGAGGCTGCCGACCGCGCCGGCCGCGGCGGAGACCCAGACGACGTCGCCGTCGCGCAGGCCCGCGGCGTGGAAGAGGCCGGCGTAGGCGGTGAGTCCATTGGCGCCGAGCGCGCCGAGGTGCGCCTGGGGAGGTGCAACGTCCACGTCGAGCTTCGTGAGCGTGCCGACGCCGCCGAGGGCCTGCCTCCCCGCCTCGACGACGGCGTAGTCGCGCCATCCGGAGGCGTGCCACACCATGTCGCCGGGGGAGAACCCGTCGGCGCGGGACTCGACGACCTCCCCGACGGTCATGATCCCGTCCATCGGCTCTTCGAGGGGGAAAGCCGGAAAGTATCCCGGTGGCGCCGTCTCCCTGAGCCGCAGACGGAGGGCGGCGTCGACGGATGTCCATGTGTTCCGGACCAGCACCTCGCCCGGCCGTGGTCGCCGCACCTCGACCTCGACGACGCGAAAGTCCGACGCGCGGACCTCGCCGCGGGGATAGGTGACCGGCCAGACCTCACGGCTGATCATTGCCGTGTCTTCCCGGGGCGCTTGACCCGACTCGGCCAGGGTGTGCATCTGGTCGTCCATGTCAGCCGCGGCCCTCCTGCCCATGGGACGCGGCGCGAAGCGTCGCGGTGCCGGCCGCCGTGAGGCCGAACACGAGGGCTGACGCGATGCCGCCGGCGTAGGCCCGGTACCACAGGCCTCCGGTGTCCGAACCGGCCGCGAGGAGCCCTTCGATGGGCTCGCCGTCCTCTCCCCGAACCCGGGCCCGGTCGTCGATGCGGACTCCATGGAACGGGAAGGTGATGGCCGGCACCGCCTCGACGACGTAGTAGGGCGGTTCGTCGAGCGGCAGGCGGTCGAGCCGGCGGCCCGGAGCCGGATCCTCACCCGCCGCCGTCCGGGCGTTGAACCGCTCGACGGCCGCGCGGACGGCGAACCCGTCGTATCCCCACTCCTCGGGAAGGTAGACGAGTTCGTCGAGTTCCTCGGCGAAACCGACCCGACCGCCCCGTTTACCCGCCAGCGCGAACTTGTCGACGGCGACCGCCCCTTCCACGTACGAACCCACCACCCAGTCGCGGAACACGCGGGCGTCGGCGATGAGGAGCCCGCGGTTCTCGGGCTGTTCCATCAGTGCCATCGTCGTCAGGTGATCGCCCAGCGTTTCGTCGGTGAACCGCTCGCCCAGCAGGTTGAACAGCAGGGCGTGCTCGCTGTAGTACAGCGACAGGTCGACGAAGTCCGACGGGCCCGCGAACGGGATGCCGCTCGGGATCAGATGTCCGTAGAAGCCGGCCCCGGGCAGCCCGGTCGATGCGCCGGCGGCGGTCGCCAGGCGGTAGCCGGCCCCGCGGCTGTGGGGGTTGGAGCGCAGTTCCAGGCGGTCGGCGTGGGGGTGGACGAGTTTGTTGCGGAGGTCCACGTCCCCCTGGAAGCCTCCCGTGGCCAGGAGTGTCGAGGTGGCGCGCACCTGCCGTCGCATGCCGTCGCTCGTGACGAGTTCCGCTCCGGCCACGGCGCCGTTCTCCACGAGGAGCCGCTCGGTGTCGGTGGTCAGCAGCAGCTCGCCACCCGCATCGACGATGATGCGGCGGCAGGTGTCGACGTAGTGATTGGTGTCGAACTGGTGCCCCTGGCCGAAGCTGAGGATGGGCTGAGCGTCCTTGGCCTCGACCCCCGTGCTCCGAATCCAGTTGATGCCGTCCTGGAAGCGGTCCACGAGGGCGCACTTGAGCGAGGCGTCTCCGCCCGGGTTGTGCCGCTCCATCTCCTCGTGGCTCGGGGCGGTCCAGGCGTAACCGGCGTAGCGCGCGGACCCCCCGACGTCATCGCCGATCTCGACGACCACGACGGACAACCCGTTGCGTACGGCTCGCGCGCCCGCGGTCAGCCCGGCCATTCCCGCCCCGATGACGAGCAGGTCGACCGTCTGGTGGTCCGGCATGCGCATTCAACCCCTTTCCTGACGTGCGCTGCGTGGTCAGTCGGGGACGAGCACGGCCCGCCCCCGCACCCGGCCCCGGCGAAGCCGGCCGATTGCCTCCGGTGCGGCGGACAGCGGGAACTGCTCCGTCTCGACGTGGATCGCCCCCGACTGGGCCAGCGCGACGACCTCGGCGAGCTCGGGGTGGGTTCCCCAGAAGGGGAGTGAGAGCCTGAAGCCCGGCGGGAGAACGCCCGGCTTGGAGACCGTCAGCCGGCCGCCTCCGCTGCCGACGACGGCGAGTTCACCCCCCGGACGCAGGATGCCGGCCGCGAGTTCCAGCGTCTGCGTGGTGCCGACGAAGTCGAGCACGGCGTCCGCTCCCGTGCCACCACTCCGCTTCCGCAGGACATCCGCGGTGTCCGCCCGCACCAGGGTGCCGAAGTCCGCGCCGGAGCGGTCCGCGAGAGCCAGCGCCTCCTCCCGGACGTCGACCGCCAGTACGCGGCTCGGGGTGGTCGCCCGAAGGATCTGCACAGCCAGGTGACCTAGCCCGCCGACACCGATGACGACGGTGGTGGTGCCCTCTTCGAGCGCGTGCCGGAGACCGGCCACGGCGTGATAGGACGTCAGGCCCGCGTCGGAGAGCGGAGCCGCCTGATCGGCAGGCAAGTCGCCGATCGGCACAAGATGGCGGGCGGACGGGACGAGTACGCACTCGGCCATTCCGCCGTCCCGGCCCAGTCCCGCGCCGTGCCAGGCGAGGGTGTCGCGCCGGTCGCAGTAGTTGTCCCGGCCGGCGGCACAGCGGTCGCAGGCGCCGCAACCCCACGGTCCGTACAGCACCACGCGGTCACCGACCGCCACCCCGTCGGCGTCGGGCCCCAGGGCCAAGGTCCGCCCGGCGACCTCGTGGCCGAGGGTGAAGGGCAGCCGGTAGGGGAGTGCTCCCGGAGGCGCGTCGATGACGTGCAGGTCGGAGTGGCACAGCCCGGTGGCCTCGACGCGTACCAGCACCTCGGCGCCGTGGGGGACGGGTTGCTCGACCTCGGTCTGTGTCGGGGGTTCGCCCCACGCCGTCAGCCGCAGTGCCCTCATCTTCACCGTCCCAGGTCTTGTCAGCCCCGCGGCCGTCACGGTAACAGAGGTGAAGTCAGTTCAATAGAACGGGGCAGGCAGTGAAGGAGGGATTGGCTTGACGCGCAGGGACGTCCAGGCAGAGAGGTTCGCGGGCAGGGTCGCGATGGTGACGGGCGCCGGCTCCGGCATGGGTGCGGCGGTCGCCCGGCAGCTGGCGGCGGAAGGGGCGCGGGCCGTCGTACTGGCCGACGTGAACGGCGAGGGTGCCGCGGCCGTCGCCAAGGAACTGCCCGCCGCTGAGTCGGTCGCATGCGACGTGGCGGACGCGGCGGGCGTCGACGCCGCCGTCCAGGACGTACTGCAGCGGCACGGACGGCTCGACGTCCTGGTGCACGCGGCCGGGGTCGACGACCCCGAGGCCAAGCAGCGCATCGCGGACGCGCTGGTCGAAGGGCGGCCGGTCGAGCTGACCGATTCCCTCGACGATGCCTCCTGGCGGCGCGTCATGCGCGTGAACCTGGACGGTACGTTCCATGTGCTGCGCGCGGCGGTGCGGGTCATGCGGCCCCTCGGAGCCGGGGCGATCGTGGTGATCGGCTCGTCCTCGGCCTTCGACACCCCTGCCGGCTATCCCCACTACGCCGCCTCCAAAGCGGGTGTGCACGCACTGGCTCAGGCCGTGGCCAAGGAGGTCATCGCGTCCGGGATCCGCGTGAACGTGGTGGCTCCGGGGCCGACGGAGACGGGGATGGCGGCGCGCACGCCCGAGGCGCTGCGCGCCGGTTTCGCCGACCCGCGGGTGCGTCCGTATGCGACGCCCGAGGAGATCGCCGACATCGCTCTCTTCCTCGCGAGCGATGCCGCGGCGAACCTGGTCGGCGCGGTGCTGCTCGCCAACGGCGGCCGGTTCACCGCCTGAGTGTGGTCCGGTCCGCTCGGCCTTGCCGGGAGCCGAAGGCGCCCCAATGGACTTGTGCACGGGTCTTGCCTGTCTCGCAGGTCTATGCCTAAGTTCTCGAATTGAGTTCAGTTTATAGATCTGTTTTACGGCTCTGAGTTCTCGGCTCTCAGCTCTCCGGCACACGAGCACGAGGGGGACCCCATGCACCGTCGCCACCCCGAGATCGACCCCCAGCTGCTGTCCGAAACCGAAGAACAGCGGCAACTGCGCACCGTTCTGCGGGACTTCTACACCGAGGCGAGCGGCCCCGAGGACGTCCGCAAGCATCTGGCCACTCCGCGCGGATACGACGAAGTGCTCTGGACGCGTCTCGCGGGTGAGATCGGCGTCCACGGGCTGGCCGTTCCCGAGGAGTACGGCGGCTCGGGTTTCACGTTCGCCGAACTGGCCGTGGCCCTGGAGGAATCAGGGCGCGCCCTGTACTGCGCGCCGCTGCTGCCCACGGTGGCCCTCGCCGCCCCCGCCCTGCTGCACAGCGGCGACCGCGCGGCATGCGAGCGCCATCTGCCGCGGATCGCCGACGGCACACTCACGGCGACGGTGGCCGGGTTCGACGCCGACGACCCCGACAGCATCGACGTCACCGCCGAGCAGGGAGGCTCGGGCTGGGTGCTGCGCGGCCGGGCGGACTTTGTACTCGACGGGGCCGGCGCGGACCTGATCCTGGTACGAGCTCAAACTCCCGCCGGGCCGCGGCTGTTCGCCTGTGAGCCCGCACCGGACTCCTGCCATCGGACTCCGCGACGTGTCCTGGACGAGACGCGCCGTCAGGCGCTGGTGGAGTTCCGAGGGGCCCCGGCCACCACCGTGGGTACGGCGGAGGGCACCGAAGCCGCCGTCTCGGCGACGCTCGACACCGGGCGGGCCGCGCTGGCGGCCGAACAGGTCGGCGGCAGCGGGCACGCGTTGGACGCCACGGTCGAATTCGCCGCGCAGCGCCACCAGTTCGGGCGGCCCATCGGTTCCTTCCAGGCCGTCAAGCACCGGCTGGCCGACGTGCTGGTCGCGCTGGAGGCGGCCCGCTCGGCGTCCGCGTACGCGACTGCCTGCACCGCCGCCGCCTCGCCGCAGCTGCCGGTGGCCGCCTGCGCGGCCGCCGTGGTCTGTTCCGAGACCTTTCGCCTGGCGACGGCCGAATACGTCCAACTGCACGGCGGAATCGGCTTCACCTGGGAGCACCCGGCTCATCTGTACGTGCGCCGCGCACGCAGCGGCGAGGTCCTGTTCGGCACGACGGACCGGCACCGGGTCCGGCTCGCCGAACTCATCGGTCTCGCCACCCGTTCGGCCGCCTGACCAGGCGAAGAGGATGAACACGTACCGGCGAAGAGGACAGACGGAGACCGGCGAGGGGGACAGACAGCGACCAGCGAAGAGGACAGACGAAGACCGGCGAAGAGCACAGACGAAGAGAGCCGCATGACGCCACGCACCCCACGCGCCCTCGCCGCACCATCCCTGGCCGCACCGTTCACGCTCTGCGGTCTCACCCTCCGCAACCGCCTTGTCGCCACCGCACACGCCACCGCCGCCGTCACCGACGGCGCCCCCACCGAGACCGACGCGGCCTACTGGCGGCGGCTGGCCGAGGGCGGCGCCGGCATGGTGATCACCGGAGGCACCGCCGTGGCCCCCGAGTCGACGCTGCCGCAGCGCTACCTGACCGAAGCGTGGCGCCCCGAGATCAAGGACGCGGTACGCCGCCGCGCAGAGGCCATCACCGACGGGGGCGCCGTGGCCGTCGCGCAGCTCGTCCACCTCGGCCGGGAGACTCTCGGCGCCGGCACGTTCTACGCGCCGGTCTCGGCCGCGGCCGTCCGCTCGCCCCGCGAGGCGACCACGCCGCACCCGCTGAGCACCGAAGAGGTACGTGGTGTCGTCGACGCCTTCCGTATCTCCGCGGCGAACAGTGTGCAGGCCGGTTTTCACGGCGTGGAACTGCACGCCGGCCACGGCTATCTGCTCGCCCAGTTTCTCTCCAGGGTCAACAACACCCGGGACGACGAGTATGGCGACCGCATCGCCCTGCCGGCCCAGGTGATCGACGCCATCCGTACCGAGATCGGTCAACTCCCCATCGGCTTACGGGTGTCGGTGGAGCCCGGCGAGGAATCCGGACTCGGCCTGGACGACCTGATCGAGCTGCTGCCCCGCCTGTGCGCCGCCGCGCCCATCGCGTACGTCAACGTCACCACCGGCGTCCGCAACACCTACGTTCCCGGTATGGCCACCACCCGCCCGCCGCTGCTGGAGTCCGTGGCCCGTATCCGCTCGGCAGTCGCGGTGCCGCTCCTGGTCAGTCAGGGATTCCGGTCGGTCGCGGACATCGAGCGGGCGCTGGACTCGGGGGCCGATCTGGTCGGGATGGCCCGGCCGTTCATGGCCGACCCCGACTTCGCCCGCAAGGTGATCGCGGGCGACGAGCGATCCGTACGCCCCTGCACGGGCTGCAACGAGGGCTGCCGTACCTTCGAGCCCACCGGATCGTGCTCGGTGAACCCCGAACTCGGCCCGCCGGGAGCAGCCGCCCGCCCGGCCATCCCGCTGCTGCTTACCCGGCGGGGTGCCCGCGGCGGCCCTGTCGCCGTGCTCGGAGCGGGCCCCGCCGGCATGGAGTGCGCGATGGCGCTTGCCCGTTCCGGCGCCGAGGTGACGCTCTTCGACACGGCTCGTCGAGCCGGCGGCCAGGCACGCCTCGCCTCCCTCGCCCCGCACCGCTCCGGCTGGCAGAAGTTCGTCGACTACCAGCGCGATCAGCTCGCCGACCTCGGCGTGCGGGTGCGGCTGGGCACCTCCCCGGCGCCGGACGACCTGGCGGCGTACGCCCAGATCGTGCTCGCCACCGGCGCGGCGGAAGAGTCCGTCCACGTGCCGGGCGAGCTTCTGACACTCACCAGTACGGACTTCCTGAGCCGGTACTCGGACGTCGTACCGGAAGCGTCCGGCGTCGCCGTCCTCGACGACGGCTTCGGGTGGTGGCAGGGCATCAGCGCCGTGGAGAGCGCGCTGGCGGCCGGCGCCCGCGAGGTCACGGTCATCACTCCCGGCACCGGTTTCGCGACGGGCCTGTCGCCGGAGAACCGCACCCAGTTGATGAACCGGCTCACGGGTGCGCCCCTGCGCGTCGTCGCGATGAGCACCGTGACCTCGACGACTACAGACGGTGTACGCCTGCGCCATGTCCTGGACGGTCAGGAGACGCACCTCGCCGCCGACGTCCTGGTCACCGTCGGCGAACGCCGGCCCCGCCGTCCCGACTTCGCCCCTGCCGCCCACCAGACCGTTCGCGCGATCGGCGATTGCGTCGTGCCGCGCCGTGTCGCGCACGCCGTCGCGGAAGGGCGCGCGGCGGCGGAGGCCGTCGCCGCGAGGCTGCTGTGACGATCCGCGCGTGGGCGGCGATCCGTCAGTGGGCCGGGCGGCCGGTGGTGCTCCCGCCCGAGGTCTGCGCCTGCGGCATCGGCCATGCCGGCGTGATGCGCCTCGATGACATCGATCGCCTCGATCGCATCAACGGCATCAACGGCATCAACGGCATCAACGGCATCAACGGCGTCGACGGCCGCGGCCTCGTAGGGGCGCACCAAAGAGTGAGCCGTCGACGGAGACCGGACGGCGACCGCGGGAGGCCGGACGTCGCATGTTTGAGCCCGGACGTTGGCCGCGGGAGGCTGGACTTCCCGCGTTGGAGTCCGGACGTTGGCTGCCGGAGGCTGGACGCCGCACGTTGGAGCCCGGACGTCGTTCACCGGAGACGGACGTCATCTCTCGGGCCGGTCGACTGATGTCCCGCACTTCTGACCGCACCGCATGAGCTCCGGGCGATGCCTGTGCCCTCGCGTGCCGTCTGAGCCGAGCACACCTTCTCCTCCGCGGCACTTCCGCGCTTCCCCAGAGAGGCAGTCCCCGCATGGCACACCAATACGACCGCATCCTCATCGGAGGCCGGCTCACGGACCCCTCCACCGACCGCGTCGCGCAGGTCGTCTCACCCAGCACCGAGGAGGTCATCGGCCACGTCCCCCTGGCCTCGACGGCGGACATCGACGCCGCCGTGGCCGCGGCCCGGCAGGCGTTCGACGCCGGCCCCTGGCCGAGGTGGAGCGTTCAGCAGCGTGCCGCGGCCCTGCGCGACCTGGCCGACCGCCTCGACACGCGCGCGGCCGAACTCGCCGGTCTGGCCATGGCCGAGACCGGCTGCCCGCGCGGCTTCGCCGAGGGATACTTCGCCATAGCCCCCTCCAACTACCTACGCTTCTACGCGGAGTTGGCCGAGGGATACGTCTTCGAGGAGGTGCGGGTCAACGGACCGACCCGCACCCTGGTCGTCCGCGAACCCGTCGGCGTCGTCGTGGCCATTCCCGCCTGGAACGGCCCGCTCCCGCTGACCACCCAGAAGATCGCCGCCGCCCTCATGGCCGGCTGCACGGTCATCGTCAAGGTGCCGGTGCAGGACCCCCTCGCCTGCCATGTCTTCGCCGAGGCCGTGGCCGAATCGGCCGTTCCCGAGGGCGTCATCAGCGTGTTCGCTGCCGATGCCGTGGAGAGCGAGTACGTGGTCGCCCACCCGGGTGTGGACAAGGTCAGCTTCACGGGAAGCACCGCCGTCGGCTCCCGTATCGCCGAGGCCTGCGGCCGCGACATCCGCCGTGTGACCTTGGAACTGGGCGGGAAATCGGCGGCGATCGTGCTGGACGACGCCGACATCGACGCCGTCGTCCCGGCTCTCGTGGGCTGCGGCGTCGCCTTCATGCAGGGCGAGATCTGCACCGCTCAGACCCGCATCCTGCTGCCGCGCTCCCGCTACGCAGAGTTCACCGACGCCTTGGCCCGTCACATGAGCTCCCTGCCCATCGGTGACCCGGCCGACCCCGCGACCGTGATCGGACCGATGATCACCGAAGCGCACCGGGCGCGTGTCGAGGAGTACATCGCCCTCGGCCGGAAGGAAGGCGCCACCGTCGCCTGCGGCGGCGGCCGCCCTGCGGGCCTGGCCACCGGCTGGTACCTGGAACCCACCCTGTTCACCGACGTCACCAACGACATGCGGATCGCGCAGGAGGAGATCTTCGGCCCGGTCGTCGTCGCCATCCCGCACGACGGCCCCGACCATGCCGTCGAGCTGGCCAACGACTCCCCGTACGGGCTCTCCGGAACCGTCTGGACCCAGGACGAGGAAGCCGCCCTCCGCATTGCTCGCCGCGTACGCACCGGAACCTTCAGCATCAACAGCTACACCCTCGACATCAATGCCCCCTTCGGCGGCAGCAAGAAGTCCGGCATCGGCCGCGAGAACGGCCACGAAGGCCTCGACGACTACCTCGAGCCCAAGGCGATCGCCCTGTCGGGCGCGCCGCTGACCGACTGAGCCGCGACGCCCGCCTGTCGATTCCTCGGTCTCGGTCACGTCCTGGATCTCGTACATCTCCTGTCTCGTCACGTCTCACGTCTCGTACGTCCCCTTCGTCCAATCCTTGGTCTCAAAGAAGAGAAAGAGGTAAGCATGGCGCGTCGCATAGTGGTGTGCGGCGGAGGTTCCGCCGGTGGTGTCCTGGCCGCCCGGCTCAGCGAGGACCCCGCGAACACCGTCACGCTCGTCGAGGCCGGCCCCGACTACCGCACCCCGGAGGAGACCGCCCCCGAGCTGCTCGACGCCAACCAGTTCGGGTTCACCACCCACGACTGGGGCTATGAGTCGGCCGACCACGTTGCCGATGCCGACAGCATTCCGATGTTCGGGATCGTCGAGCAGGGCATCCTGCCCGTTCTGCGCGGCAAGGTCATCGGCGGCTCCTCGTCCGTCAACGGCGCCAACGCCCTGCGGCCCACGCCCGAGGACTTCGCCCGCTGGACCGGACTGGGCAATGACCGCTGGTCCTGGGACCACGTCCTGCCGTATCTGAAGAAGCTGGAGGACGATCCGGTCGGCGGAGAACTGCACGGCACCGGTGGACCCGTACACATCGAGCGCTTCACCGAAGGCAACGGGCTGCGCCCGGTCATGTCCGCGTTCCTGGAAGCCTGCGCGCAGGCCGGCCACCCCGTCCACGAGGACATCAACGGCGTCCGCAAGCGTGGCGCGGGCCCGATCCCCTTCAACCGCAAGAACGGCATCCGGCAGAGCTCGGCCATCGCCTACCTCGGCCCGGCCCGCCACCGAGAGAACCTGACCGTATTAGGCGAACAGACCGTTGACCGCGTGGAGTTCACCGAGGACGGGACGGCCCGAGCGGTGATCCTCGCTGACGGCACCGTTCTCGAAGCCGACCTGGTCGTCCTGTCCGCCGGAGCCATCGGCAGCCCGGCGATCCTGATGCGCTCGGGCATCGGCCCGCGGCGGCTGCTCGACAGGCTGTCCATCCCCACGGTCCAGTGCCTGGAAGGCGTGGGCTGCAACCTCCGTGACCACCCCATGGTCTACCTCACCTACGCCGTGGACGAGGAGGCGGTCGGTGAACTCATGCCGCCGTTGCAGACCGCCCTGGCGTTCTCCTCGGCCGGGGCAGCCGGACAGGGCGAAGTCGACCTGCACGCGCTGCCGTTCACCATGGAGCCCGGGGTGATGCTGGTGCCTCTCGCCGTGGTCCGCCCGTACTCGTTGGGCAGCGTGGAGATCACCTCACGCGCTCCTGAGGCCGACCCGAGGATCCGGTTGGGTCTGTTCGACCACCCCGACGATCTGCGGCGCATGGTGGCCGGCATCCGGCAGATCCGGGAGATCATGGGCTCGGGACCACTGGAGAAGTACGTCCGTGCCGAGACGTGGCCCGGGCCCGAGGCGACCACGGACGCCGACCTCGCACGAGCCGTCCTCCAGGGCAAGAACACCTACTGCCACGCGGTGGGCACGTGTGCGATGGGCGGGGAGGGCACCCCGGCCGCGGTGGTCGACCAGGCCGGCAAGGTGCACGGGGTCGACGCACTGTACGTCGTCGACGCCTCCACCATGCCGGACATCCCGGCCGTGCCGACCAACACCACGGTCATGATGATGGCAGAGCGCTGGGCGGACCAACTGGGCTGAGGCGACTGACGGTTGGTGCGATCGCACCGCACGATCGCACCGCATGACCGCACCGCACGACCGCACCGTATGAGTGATCCGGTCGCCGGACATCCGGCGGCCGGCTTACCGGCGGCATGGAGTCGGTGGCGCTGACGCGACCGAGGTGCAGTGCAGGTCGTCACGGACGACCGCCATGTGCTTCAAGGCCAGGGCGGCTGCATAGGCTCGCATGGCCGGAACCCGCCCGCGCCGCATGAGTCCGACCTCCTCGCCGACAGAGACGAGGACGGGGGATCAGCGACCGGTCGGCCACGTCAGCGGCCGCCTGAGTGGTCCTCAGCCTTGTCGTTCAGCCTTGTGCCTCGACCTCACGCCAGAACGCGTCGACGCGGGCGTTGAACAGGTCCGGGACCTCCTGGAAGGGCTGATGGGCCTCCCCGGGCAGTACTTCGAACACGGCGCCTGGGATCCCCTCGGCGACCGCGCGCCCGAGGCGCGGTGGTGCGGCGATGTCGAGCTCGCCGGCCAGGACGAGCGTCGGTGCGGTGATCTCTGCCAGGCGGTCGAGTGTGTCGTGGGTTCTGAACGGGGCGAGCTGGCGCTGAAAGGCTTCGACCGACTGCGGGTGCGGGAAGGCCAGCGCCTCCTCGATGATCTGGTCGACCGTGCCGTCGGCGTGTGCGCGCGGTGTATAGATCCACAGGAAGAACGCCTCGAGCATGGCACGCTCGCTCGGGGCACGCTCGGCCATCCAGTGCCAGAAGCCCATCATCGAGCGCACATAGGCGTCGAGGCGGGCCCACGTGCTCATGAGGACGAGGCTGCGGACGAGCCCGGGATGGTTGAGCGCCAGCTCCTGGGCGATGAGGCTGCCTCCCGAGAATCCGGCGACGTGGGCGGCCGGGACCTGGAGCGCGCGCAGTAGCGCGGCGGCGTCGTCGGCCATCATGGGTACCGAGAGCGGTTCCTCGGGCAGCGGCGTACGTCCGGCGCCACGGTTGTCGAAGGCGGTGACCCGGTAGCGATCCGAGAGCCCGTCGAGCTGCGACTGCCATGCTTCGGCGGGATCGCTGAGCCCAGCGACGAGCAGGACGTCGGGCCCCCGGCCCCGGCGCTCGACCCAGAACTCGGTGCCGTCGACATTGATCATCTCGCCCATTCTCAGCCTCCGGGACACCTGATTCTGCCCACGCCTGTGCAGTCTCGTGGTGCTGCTGCGCCCGTCCTCGTGGTGCTGCTGCACCGTCCTCGTGCTGCCGCTGCACGTCGAGGTCGCCGGCCTGCTGCTCGGCGCGGTCCACGTGCAGGCGCCCGGCGCTTTCGCCGTCACCGAGCGAACTGGCTCGCCCGGGCTCGGCACCAGGCGCGGCGGCATGACGAGGCGCGCCATATCGACACCGTCCCACAGACTGCGGAGGTCTGCCTGCGGTAGCTCGCGGTCCCCGGATCCTTGCGGCGCAGCCCGCGCGCGAGGTCATCTCCCCGACCGATGCCCTCAGCAAAGAGCCACAGGGCGCGCAGCGAGATCGGATCGCGTCTCGGCCCGCTGGGGGTGATGCTGAAAAGCCTGGGAGGTTGCCATGAGTGAGAGGCACAGCCACAGCGACGGCCCGCCAGTGAGCAGGGACGAAGGGCGGCGCGGCACGGAGGCCGGCATTCCGGGCTCCCTCGTGGAGGAGCTCGCTTCGAGGTTTCGGGGGCAGCTCATCCGGCCGGGGGACCCGGGCTACGAGCCGGCACGAGAGATCTGGAACGGCATGATCGACAGGCACCCCGCACTGGTGGCGCGGTGCGACGGTGACGAGGATGTGATCGCCGCAGTGAGCTTCGCCCGCGACAACGAACTGCCGCTCGCGGTACGCGGAGGCGGGCACGGCGTCGCCGGCCACGCGCTCTGCGACGGTGGAGTGGTCATCGATCTGTCCGAGATGATGGCGGTCGATGTCGACCCCGAGGGACTCACAGCTCGTGCGCAGGGTGGCTGCAGGCTGGGAGACCTCGACCGCGCGACCCAACGGCATGGGCTTGCCACTCCTACGGGGGTGGTGTCGGCGACCGGGATCGCCGGACTCACCTTGTCGGGCGGGATGGGCTGGCTTCGGCGCAAGTACGGGCTGAGCTGCGACAACCTCGTATCCGCGAAGGTGGTTACCGCCGATGGGACACTGGTTGCCGCCGACGCGAGCGAGAACAAGGACCTCTTCTGGGCGATCCGCGGCGGCGGCGGCAACTTCGGGGTCGTGACGTCCTTCGAGTACCGCCTGCATCCCATCGGACCCGAGGTGTTCTTCTGCTTCGTGTTCTACCCCGCGGACCGTGCCGGAGAGGTGCTGCGGTCCTGCGAGCGGTACCTGTCGGCGGCACCCGATCAGGTGGGTCCGATCGCGGTGTTCGGCCGGGTGCCGGAAGCCGAAGAGTTCCCGGCGGAGTGGCACGGAGAGCCCTACGTGGCGCTCCTGGCGCTGTCCCCCGACAGCCCCGCGGAGGGCGAGCGAGCCCTGCAGCCGCTCCGGGAAATCGCCGAGCCGATCTGTGACCTCAGCAGCGCCACCACATACCTGGAGGCGCAGGCAGTTCTGAACGACGACTACCCGGATGGCGGGCGCTACTACTGGAAGTCCGTGAACGCGCCCGAGCTCAGCGACGAGTTGATCGAGTGTCTGGTGCAACACGCTGCTACGGCGCCGTCGAGGGCGTCGACCATCGACGTCTGGTTTCAGGGCGGCGCGATGGCACGTGTGGGCGAGGAGGAGACTGCCTTCGCCAACCGCGGTGCGGCGTACCTGCTCGGCATCGAGGGAAACTGGGGGGACGATGCCGACTCGGCGGAGAACGTGACTTGGGTGCGAGACACCTTCGCCGACCTGCGCACGTACTCCTCCGGGGGTGTCTACCTCAACTTCCCCGGCTTCCTCGAGGAGGGGGAACAGCTCATGCGTGAGGGCTACGGCGTCAACTACGAACGGCTCTCGGCGGCCAAGGCGACATACGACCCCGCAAACCTCTTCCGCCTCAACGCCAACATCGAGCCGAAGCGCTGAGCCGCTCCAGAGCAGAGTTTGGCCTCGTGGCGGGGGCACTG
Source organism: Streptomyces flaveus (assembly GCF_014647675.1). Taxonomy (GTDB): domain Bacteria; phylum Actinomycetota; class Actinomycetes; order Streptomycetales; family Streptomycetaceae; genus Streptomyces; species Streptomyces flaveus. The sequence goes on from NZ_BMPQ01000007.1 coordinate 123,466, forward strand.
CCCGGCTTCCTGACCTCGTCGGCGATCCGCCTTTGTGCAACGGCTCCCTGCCCGCTCACGCCAACGCGTGCGCCTTCAGCAAGTCCTGGACGGTTGACCGCTTGACCGCCGGGGCGAGCAGGTAGGTGGCGAGGGCCCGGCGGCTTCTGGGGCCTGCGCGTCGGTTCAGGGATTGAACCGAAGTAGGTATGCTCATCAGGAAGCGATTTGAACCAGATTCGGTTCGATCACCCTGTAGAACTGTCTGCTGCGAGTTGCCGGACGGCGACATCCTTCGAACTTGTCTCGATCAAAGGGTTGACAGGGTCCCTCGGTGCTTCCAAACTCGGAGTGAATTCAGTTCAGTTTGGAAGGGTGAGCAGCATGGCAGTGGAAGACGAGATCCAGTTCGAGCGTGACGGCCACGTGGCCCGTGTGTGGCTCAACCGCCCGTGGAAGAAGAACTGCGTCACGGTTCCGATCCTGAACCGGCTCGACGAGATCATCACCGAGGTCGACGAAGACCCCGAGCTGCGAGTCCTGGTGGTCCGCGGTCGCGGCGGCACCTTCTGCTCGGGCTTCGACCTCGACAGCCTGAAGGCCGAGTACGTCGGCAAGTCGAACGCGATCGATGTCGCCGTGAAGTCCGCGAAGGTGTGCGACCGCCTCTACTCGATGAAGACCCCCTCGGTCGCGGTCCTGGAGGGCCACGTCACCGCCGGCGGCTTCGAGATCATGATCTCCTGCGACTTCGCCATCTCCGCGGACGACGCCAAGATCGGCGACTTCCACATCCGCCGCGCGCTGTTCGGCGGGGCCGGCCCGATCTACCGGGTGCCGCGCATGATCGGCATCCGCAAGACCAAGGAGCTGATGCTCACCGGCAAGCTCCTCTCCGGCATCGAGGCCGTCGAGTTCGGACTGATCAACAAATCCGCCCCGGCCGACAAGCTGGACGAGACGGTCGATGACTTCATCGGGGACCTCATCGACAAGAGCCCCTTCATGATGTGGCTGACGAAGATGACGATCGACCGCAGCCTGGACGCCGACACCCAGTCGCTGATGGTGATGGAGCACCTCGCCGTGGGCGTGGCCCTCAACTCCGAGGACGCGAACGAAGGTGTGTCGGCGTTCCTGGAGAAGCGTGAACCCAAGTGGACGGGGCGCTGATCCGGATGGCCACGGATCCGCGGAGTCCGACCGTCGCCGTCGGGCTCCAGGGCTCATGCTGCTCCGGCTGCGCGGTGACGGCCTACCCCGCGGAGGACGCGTGCCCGCGCTGCGGGGGACCGGCCGAGCCGGCGGTCCTCCAGGGCACGGGCAGGCTGTGGACCTGGACGGTGCAGCGGTACGCCCCCAAGTCCCCGCCCTATCAGGCCCCGCCCGGCGGCTTCGTGCCGTTCGCGCTCGGTTACGTCGAGCTGGTGGAAGGCGTGCGGGTGGCCGCCGTACTCGAGGTCGACGACCTCGACGACGTCCGCATCGGCATGCCCCTCACCGTGACCGCGGGCCACGGCGTCCCGCGGGCCAGGCCCACGACACCCGGCGAGGAGGGCTCATGAGTACCGACGTACTGATCTGCGGCGCCGGGCGCACCCCGTTCGGCCGGTCGGAGGCGAGCGGTCGGCAACTGGCCGTCGGTGCGGTGAACGCCGCGTTGGCGGACGCCGGGATCGAGTGGTCGCGGGTGCGGGCCGCGTTCGGCGGCAGTGACAGCGCCGGCCTCGCCGACACGCTGGTGGCCCAACTCGGCCTGACCGGGGTGCCGTTCATCAACGTCAAGAACGGCTGCGCCACCGGCGGCAGCGCGCTGGTCTCCGCCGTGAACGCGATCCGCTCCGGAATGGCGGACGTCGTCCTCGCGGTCGGCTTCGACAAACACCCGCGCGGCGCCTTCGACCCGCGGCCGGAGGACTGGGGGCTGGGAGCGGAGTACGGCAGCGACGGGCTGATGGTGACAACCCAGTTCTTCGGCATGAAGATCCAGCGCTACATGTACGACCACGGAATCACGCCCCGCACTCTCGCCCTGGTCGCCGAGAAGGCGTACCGCAACGGCGGTCTGACCCCTGAGGCATGGCGGCGCAAGCCGGTGTCGGCCGAGGAGGTCCTCGAATCCGGCATGGTCAGCGATCCGCTGACGCGCTACATGTTCTGCTCCCCGGGAGCAGGCGCGGCCGCGCTGGTGCTCTGCTCGCCCGAAGCCGCGCGCAGCCTGGACGGCCCGCCGGTCGCCTTGCGCTCGGCGGCCGTACGCACCCGGCGTTTCGGCTCGTTCGAAGTCTTCAGCCCCTGGATCCCCGGTGGTCAGCTGACCAGCGTCAGCCGTGATGCCTCGGCCGCCGCCTTCGAGGAAGCCGGGATCGGCCCCGGCGACGTCGATGTCTGCCAGCTGCAGGACACCGAGAGCGGCGCCGAGGTCATGCACATGGCCGAGTGCGGGTTCTGCGAGGACGGCGAGCAGGAGCGGCTGATCGCCTCCGGTGTCACCGAGATCGGCGGAACGCTGCCGGTCAACACCGACGGCGGCTGCATCGCCAACGGCGAACCCATCGGCGCTTCGGGGCTGCGCCAGGTCTACGAGATCGTCCAGCAGCTGCGCGGTCGGGCCGGCGAACGCCAGGTCCCGGGCGAGCCCAGGGTCGGCTTCACCCATGTGTACGGCGCCCCGGGCGTGAGCGCCTGCACGGTGCTGTCCCGCTGAACGAACGTCCCCGTTGAACGTCCCGCCGATCGGAGGTGGAAGAAGACATGAGCGATATCCCGGAAGCCGGCGCTGTCCCGGAGCCCGAGGAGTTCCGCACCCAGGCCCAGCAGTGGCTCGCCACGGTCGCCAGGCCCCGCGCCGCCGACGAGGAATGGGGCAGCGGCTCCGACTCCGTCGCCGTGTTCGAGAACTGGACCGAGGAGCAGGAGAGCGAGCACACCGCCCGCATCCAGGAGTGGGAACGCACCCGCTACGACCAGGGGTGGGGGGCGCTCAACTGGCAGGAGGCGTACGGGGGACGTGGACTGCCCGCGTACTACGAGCAGCTCTACCGCACCGAAGAGGCGGCCTTCGACGTGCCGCACCGCACCGAGGTCTTCCCGGTGACGCAGCAGCTCGTCGCCCCCGCGATCGGCATCTGGGGCACCGAGGAGCAGAAGGAGCGCTGGCTGCGGCCCATGCTGCGCACCGACGAGCTGGCCTGTCAGCTGTTCTCGGAGACCGAGGCAGGATCCGACCTCGCCGCGGTGCGGACCAGGGCCGTGCGCGACGGCGACAACTGGGTGCTGACCGGGCACAAGGTGTGGACCTCCGGAGCTCGCGTCGCGACCTGGGGTGTCGCGGTGTGCCGCACCGATCCGGACGTACGCAAGCACGCCGGCATCACCGTCTTCCTGGTGCGCATGGACGCGCCGGGCGTGACCGTACGGCCCATCCAGCAGATGACCGGCGGCACCAGCTTCAACGAGGTCTACCTCGACGGCGTGGTGGTGCCCGACACCGACCGGCTCGGGCCGGTCGGCGAGGGCTGGCGGGTCACGCTCAGTGTGCTGGCCGCCGAGCGGCTCGACTCCGGCAACCTCGGCCTTGACAACGCCGACCGGGCGCTGGAACTGGCCGGGAACCTGCCCCGTCCGCTCACCGGCAGCGAACAGCAGCGGGCCGCCGACCTCCACATCCGCACCCTCGTCCAGCGGCTCATGGGACTGCGGGTGACCGCGGCCCTCGTGGCCGGACGCGAGCCCGGCGCGGAAGCCTCGGTCGGCAAGCTCTACGCCACCGAGACCATGCGGCGCACCAGCGATCTGGTCTCCGAGCTGCTGGGGGCCGGCCTGGTCGCGGACACAGGGGAGTGGGGCACCTACGCCTGGACGGAGCACCTGCTCGGCGCCCCCGGCTACAGCATCGCGGGCGGCACCGACGAGATCCAGCACAACATCCTCGCCGAACGCGTGCTCGGCCTGCCCAGGGAGCCGGTCCGATGAGTAAGGAGCACGTCCGATGAGCACGGCCACCCAGGTGCCGGAGCTGTCCGTCCGCGTCCGCGACCGGCTCGCCCGCCGCCATCCGGGCGCCCCGATCGGCGAGTTGACGGTGCTGCCGGGCGGCCACTCGGGGCTCACGTACTCCGTCACGGCCGGGGATCACAGGTACGTCGTCAAGGCAGTGCCTCCGGGGCAGCGGCCCGTCGGACGCAACGACGTGCTGCGTCAGGCGCGCGTGCTGGGCGCGCTGGCCGGGGCCGTGGAGCAGGTCCCGGTACCGGGGGTCGTGGCCGTCGACGAGACCCAGCCGGCGTGGTTCGCCATGGACTTCGCGGTCGGCGAGGCCGTCGAGCCCGTACTCGACGAGCCCGAGGTGCCCGCCGCCACGGCCCGCGCGCGCATGCTGGAGATCGCCTCCGTGCTGCGGCGGCTGCACGCCACCGACACCCGGACGCCCGGGCTCGACGCACCGGAACCGCTCGACGCGGCCGGTGAGTTGGAGCGGTGGAGCCGCACCCTGCACGCCGTACCACCGGAACTCCGGCCGGGCGGCGAGGAGTTGCTGGCTCGCCTCGCTGCCGACGTGCCCGGCGGCATGCCACCGGTTCTGCTGCACGGGGACTTCCGGCTCGGCAACGTGCTGTGTGACGGTGAGCGCGCGATGGCGGTCGTCGACTGGGAGATCTGGAGCGTCGGCGACCCGCGCATCGACCTCGGCTGGTTCCTGCTCTTCGCCGACCACCGCAACTTTCCCCAGCTGGGGCACGCCGTGCCCGGTCTGCCCAGCGAGGCCGAACTGCTGGACGCCTACCTCGACGGTCGGCCCGCGCTGCCCGCGATGGACTGGTTCCGGGCGCTCGGCCGCATGAAGATGGCCGCGATCATGGGCCACAACCTGCGCCGGCACCGCGAGGGCAAGCACCACGACCCGGACCAGGAGCGACTGCCGCCGACCATCGCCGCGATGATCCGCACGGCACGCGACATCCTCGGCTGATCCGGACCGACCACACGAACCCCGGCACCCCGCACCCCGGCACCCCGGACAGGAGCAATCGTGGATTTCGGATTCTCGCCACGGGCGAGTGAACTCCAGGACCGCATGCGGTCGTTCATGGAGCAGCATGTCTTCCCCGCCGAAGCGGTCTACGACCGGCAGCTCGCCGAAGGGGACGACCCGCACGCGCTGCCGCCCGTGATGACCGAGCTGAAGGAGAAGGCGCGCGCCGAGGGTCTGTGGAACCTCTTCATGGCGCACGGCGACTGGGGCGCGGGGCTCACCAACCTCGAATACGCGCCGCTCGCCGAGCTGGCGGGCCGCTCCATCATCGGCCCCGAGGTGTTCAACTGCTCGGCGCCCGACACCGGCAACATGGAACTGCTCGCGCTGTTCGGCACGCCCGAGCAGCAGGAACGCTGGCTGCGGCCCCTGCTGGACGCGGAGATCCGCTCCTGCTTCGCCATGACCGAGCCGGAGGTCGCCAGTTCCGACGCCCGCAACATCCGGACCCGTATCACCCGCGACGGCGACAGCTACGTCGTCAACGGCCGCAAGTGGTACACCTCCGGGATCCTCGACCCCGACTGCAAGCTGATCATCCTGATGGGCAAGACCGACCCGGACGCGCCCACCTACCGGCAGCAGAGCATGCTGCTCATCCCCCGGGACACCCCGGGCGTCACGGTGCTGCGCGACCTGCCGATGTTCGGCTACACCGACCGGCTGGGACACGGTGACGTGCTCTTCGAGGACGTCCGCGTGCCGGTGGAGAACATCCTCAGGGGCGAGGGGGAGGGCTTCGCGCTCGCCCAGGGACGGCTCGGCCCCGGACGGATGCATTACGCGATGCGCGCCGTGGGCTTCGCCGAGCGCGCCCTGCAGCTGATGTGCGAGCGCGTCACCGAACGCACCGCCTTCGGCGGGCCGCTCGCCGACCAGGGCGTGGTGCGTGAGTGGATCGCCCGCAGCCGCATCGAGATCGAGCAACTGCGCCTCCTCGTCCTCAAGTCCGCCTGGCTGATGGACACGGTCGGCAACGCCGCCGCACGCATGGAGGTCGCCGCGATCAAGGTCGCGGCGCTGGAGGTCGCCCACAAGGTGGTCGACCGCGCGGTGCAGGCGCACGGCGCGGCGGGGGTCAGCGACGACACCGTACTGGCGCGGCTGTACGCGATCACGCGTGCGCTGCGCATCGCCGACGGCCCCGACGAGGTGCATCTGCGGACGGTGGCCCGCCAGGAACTCGCCAAGTACCGCAAGACCGGCCCGAAGAGCGAGCACCGGACGACCGACACGAAGGCAGGAGCAGCGTGAGCGCCAACACCCTCGACGGCAAGGTCGCCGTCATCACCGGTGGATCCCGCGGCATCGGCCTCGGCATCGCAACCTCCTACCGGGCGGCCGGCGCGCATGTGGTGATCGCGGCCCGCAAGGCGGCCGGACTCGCAGAGGCACGCGAGGAGTTGCTCCGCGTCAAGGGCGACGGCGACGTGCACACGGTGGTGGCCAACGCCGGCGAACCCGAGCAGGCCGAGGCCTGCGTCGACGAGACCATGTCCCGCTTCGGCCGGGTCGACGTCCTCGTCAACAACGCGGCGACCAACCCGTACCACGGCGACCTGCTCGACCTGGACCTGCCCCGCGCGGAGAAGACCGTACGCGTCAACCAGTACGGCATGATCGCCTGGACCCGCTGCGCGTGGCGTGCCTGGATGGCCGAGCACGGGGGAGCGGTGGTCAACATCGCCTCCGTGGGCGGGCTGATCGTCGACCCGCACATCGGCTACTACAACGCCACCAAGGCCGCCATGCTGCACATGACCCGGCAGCTCGCCTACGAACTCGGCCCGCGTGCGCGGGTGAACGCCATCGCTCCCGGTCTGATCAAGACCGAGCTGGCGCGGGCGGTGTGGGAGGTGCGCGAGCCGATCCTCACCGCCAAGCTGCCGCTGCGGCGCCTCGGCACGGTGGAGGACGTGGCGAACGCGGCGCTGTTCCTGGCCTGTGACGCCTCCTCCTGGATGACCGGCCAGACCCTCGTGCTCGACGGCGGCGCGACCGCCCTGCCGATCGGAGTGGACGAGTGAGCGCGCCGCAGTCGACCGCCGAGCTGTTCTCGCTCCAGGGCCGGACAGCCCTTGTCACCGGCGCCTCCGCCGGGCTCGGCGCACGCTTCGCCGCAGTCCTCGCGCAGGCCGGCGCCACCGTGTTCGCCGCGGCCCGCCGCATCGACCGGCTGAAGGAACTAGCCGACTCCGACGCCCGCATCCACCCCGTCGCCTGCGACGTCTCGCTCGCCGCCGACCGTACGCGGCTGGCCGAGACCGCGCTGGCCGCCACCGGCCGTCTCGACATCCTGGTCAACAACGCGGCCACCTCCGGCGAGACCCGCGCCGAGGACGAATCGCCGGATGCCTTCGCCGACGTCCTCGGCGTCAACCTCACCGCGCCCTACCACCTGGCCCGCCTCACCGCCGAGGCACCCGGTGACACGGGCGGCAGGAGCATCATCAACGTCTCCTCCATCCTCGGTCTGGTGACCGCCGCCCCCCTCGGCGGCGCGAGTTACTCGGCGTCCAAGGCCGGACTGATCGGCCTGACCCGGGAGTTGGCCGGGCAGTGGGGTCGCAGCGGCATACGTGTCAACGCGCTCGCCCCGGGCTGGTTCCGCACCGAGATGACCGCCGACCTCTTCGGCGACGAGCGCTCCAGCCGCTGGGTCGAGCGCAACACCCTGCTGGGGCGCGGCGGCGACGGCCACGAACTCGACGGCGCGCTGCTGTTCCTCGCCTCGGACGCCTCCTCGTACTGCACAGGACAGGTGCTGACCGTCGACGGCGGATGGACGGCGCGATGACGGCCGGAGCGATGAGTGTCGGCATCGAGATCGACGACGACGGCCTTGCCCGCATCACCCTGCGCCGGGGCGAGGCGGGCAACGCCATCGATCTGGACACGGCGCGCGGACTGCTGGACGCGGCACGGATCTGCGCACGTGAGGCCGTACGGGCCGTGCTGCTCACCGGCGAGGGGAAGTCCTTCTGCGTCGGGGGTGACCTCAGGGAGTTCTCGCGCCTGTCCGGCGAGGCACTGGAGAAGCACCTCACCGCGGTGACCGACGCGCTGCACGACGCCCTGCGTACGTTCGCCGCGGGCGACGCGCCCGTGGTGGCCGCCGTGCAGGGAGCCGTCGCGGGCGCGGGCATCGGTCTGGCCGCGGCCGCCGATGTCACCCTCGCCGCCGACAACGCCTCGTTCACCGCCGCGTACACCGGTATCGGTTACTCACCGGACGCCGGAGTCAGCTGGTTCCTGCCCCGCCTGGTCGGCCACAAGCGAGCCCTGGACCTGCTGCTGACGAACCGTCGGATACCGGCGGCGGAAGCCGCGGACATCGGACTGGTGAGCCGCGTCGTCGCCCAAGACCGACTGGCCGCCGAGGCCGTGCGCACGGCAGAGGCCCTGCGCGGTGGACCCACCGCCGCCTTCGGGGCCACCCGTCGCCTCGTCGCCGCCGGGCTGACCGCGGACCTCGGTCCCCACCTGGACCGCGAGGCCCGTGCGCTCGCCGCCGCGGCCGCCTCCGACGCGGGCCGTGAGGGCGTAGCCGCCTTCCTCGGCAAGCGGGCGCCCGACTTCACGCGCGTCCCGCCCAGCAGCTGAACCCGTACCCGAAACCCCCTGGAGCCCACCGTGTCGGAAGCATTCATCGTCGGAGCCGTCCGCACCCCCGTCGGCCGCCGCAAGGGCACGCTCAGCGGCGTGCACCCCGCCGACCTCGGCGCCCATGTGCTGCGCGCCCTGCTGGAGCGCACCGGGGCCGACCCGGGCGCCGTCGACGACGTGTACTTCGGGTGCGTCAGCCAGCTCGGCGCACAGACCGGGAATATCGCCCGCACGGCCTGGCTGTCGGCGGGGCTGCCGCAGCACGTCCCCGGCACCACCATCGACCGCCAGTGCGGTTCCTCCCAGCAGGCCGTGCACTTCGCCGCCCAGGCGGTCGGCTCCGGCGCCGCCGACCTGGTGGTCGCCGGCGGTGTGGAGGTGATGAGCCTGGTGCCCATCGCCAGCCCGATGTTCGTCGGCGAGCAGGCCGGCATGGGCAGCCCGTTCGCGGGGGACGGCTGGCGCGAGCGCTTCGGTGACCAGGAGGTCTCGCAGTTCCGCGGGGCCGAGCTGATCGCCGAGAAGTGGGGCATCTCCCGTACGGACATGGAGCGGTTCGCGCTCACCAGCCACCAGCGGGCCCTCGCCGCCCAGGCCGACGGCGCCTTCGACGACGAGATCACCCCGGCCTTCGGGCTCACCGCCGACGAGGGCCCGCGCGCCGACACCACCCTCGAGAAGATGGCCGGCCTGAAGACCCTCACCGAGGACGGCCGGCTGACCGCCGCTGTCTCCAGCCAGATCTCCGACGGCGCAGCCGCCCTGCTGATCGCCTCCGAGGAGGCGGTGCGCCGTCACGGTCTGACCCCGCTCGCGCGCGTGCACACCATGGCCGTGGTCGGCTCCGATCCGATCCACATGCTCACGGGTCCGATTCCCGCCACCGAGAAGGTCCTGGACAAGGCCGGGCTGTCGATCGGCGAGATCGACCTGGTCGAGATCAACGAGGCCTTCGCCTCCGTCGTCCTCGCCTGGCAGAAGGAACTCGGCGCCGCCCCGGAGCGGGTCAACGCCTTCGGCGGGGCCATCGCGCTCGGGCATCCGCTCGGCGCCACCGGTGCCCGGCTCATGACGACGCTCGTCCATCAGCTGCGCAGGACCGGCGGACGCCATGGTCTGCAGACGATGTGCGAGGGCGGTGGCATGGCCAACGCGACCGTGCTCGAGCGTGTGTGACCTGAAGTCGATTGGCAACTGAGTTCAGCTTGGGGCTACTCTCGGGTAGGACCAGATGGGCGGCAGCCAGGAGACAGGCGGATCATGGGGACAAAGATCGTTGAACCGGAAGCGGGACCCAGGTCCAAGCGCGCCGCCATCCTGGCGGCCGCCGTCGACTGCTTCGGGGAGACCGGCTTCGAGGCCACCAAGTGGTCCACCGTGGCGGAGAGGGTCGGTATCGGGCAGACCGCGCTGTACCACTACTTCGAGTCCAAGACCCACTGTCTGCTCACCATCATGCGGCTCGAGTTGCAGCGTTCCCACGACAAGTTCACGGAGGCCACCGCGGACGCCGCGGAGCCGGTGGAGGCGCTCCGGGCCGCCGTACGTGCGGCGTACGACGTCTCCGACCAGGAAGTTCTGCAGATGCGCATCCTGCAGAACCACATGGACCTGCTCTCCGGCCCGCGCAAGTCCAAGCGGGAGGAGGCCGAGCGCGTCGCGGCCCGTCAGCTGGTCCAGCTCGTCGAGCGGGACTGGACGAACCTGCTGGTGCGGGGCATGTCCCAGGGCGCGTTCCCGTTGCGGGACGCGCAACTGCTGGGATCGAGCGTGCTCGGCCTGATCGTGAGCGTCTGGCGGTGGTACCGGCCGTCAGGGCCGACGCCGCTGTCGGAGGTCAGCGAACTGATCGAGGGTGCCTGCGTGCGGATGGTCGCCACGTGATGCCCTGAGCGGCCGCTGTCGGCTTCCCGTAAGTTTTCCTGCCCCCTGGCGGACATTCGTCAGGGGGCTTTGTCGTGCCCCGTTTCCGGCGCCGCGCTACCGCCGCGGAAGCTTCGTGACGCACTATTGCCAGGCCTGTTTCCGCGGGATTACCATCCAAACTGAATTGAACTTGGCTCAGGTTGATCTGAAGAGGGTTCCTATGGCGTTGCGTGACTACATGGCCAGCATGGACAGCCGGCATCCGGAGCGGACGCTGGACCTGCTCGAACCCGATTTCCGCTTCCTCATCGCCCTGCCGGGCAAGGAGGTCATCGGCAAGTCCAGGGAGGACTTCGCCGCGTACATCGCGGGCCGCAATCCCGTGGACCGGGCGCACGAGATCCTGCGCTACAGCAGGGACGGCGACGTCGAAACCGTCTACGGAGTGGTGACGGAGGGCGGGCGGTACTGCGGCTCCTTCCTCTCAGCCGCGGTCGTGTCACCCGACGGACTCCTGGCCCGCTACCAGTCCTTCTTCACCACTTCCTTCGAGCTCGTCGACTGGTCCGGGCAGGCCGCGAACGAAAGGAGCCGGACATGACCGACACCTCGACCGCGGCCCCCTTCCTCACCGCGTGGTTCGAGATCCTCGACGGGGACGAGCCGTCCCGGATCCTCGACCTGATCAGTGACGACTTCTCGCTGTCCATCCTGTTCTCCACCGGCGACGGCAACGCCACCGACTTCGCCGGGGACCGCGCCGCCCTCGTGGGCTACCTCGAACAGCGCGAGCGGGGCACCCGCACCCACCATCGGCTGTCGGCGACCACGCTCGGCCAGGACGAGCTCTTTCTGGGAGAGGTACGACGCGCAGGTGTCCCCGAGGCGAGCTTTGTCGCCGCCGGGCGGGTGAACGGAGAGGGCCGGCTGCAGCGCCTGCTGATCGGCCGCTCGTCCGAGATCCGCTTCGACTGACCGCACATCTTCACCCGACCGCGTACGGAGGACCGTCATGTACAACCTCGTCCTGCTGGCAGCTCGGCCGCCGGAGTGGACGCACGAGCAGTTCATCGAGTGGTGGCGCGGCGACCACGCGGAGCTGACCTACCGCCTGCCCGGACTGCGTGCCTGGCGGCACACCGAGATCGACGCCGCGCTGGAGCCGCGCTCCGAAGGCTGGGACGGGATCTCCGTGCTCAGCTTCGACTCCCCGGAGGACCTGAAGAAGGCCCTCGCGAGCGCCGAGTGGGCGGAGGCCGTCGCACAGGTCGGTGACATGAAAGGCCGCCGCATCGCGGTGATGGGGCACGAGGCGGAGATGTTCGCCGCTTGAGGCGCCTGGACCGACAGGTCCCGGTCCACCGGCACAGCAGGCACCGCAGCGTTCAGTAGACGGAGTTCGGCACAGCGCAGCGAGGGACGAGATGCGACAGGTAGTGCGGGAGTTCCAAGAGAAGGCGGACGAGGCCGACTTCGTTGCCGTCATCGATGACACGGGCAGCCATACGGCCCGGCAACTGCTCGACGAGGCCACACGGCTGGCCGGGGCCCTGTCCACCGGCACGGCCGGCAAAGCGGGCGGCACGGTCCTGGTCCAGGCGGACAACTCATGGCGTACTGTCGCCGCCACCCTCGCCGTGGGCCTGAGCGGCGGGGTGATCGCGGTGGTCAATCGGCACACCACACACGCCGAGTTCACCGCGGCCTGGGAGGACATCCGCCCGGACGCCGTCGTCGCCGAGCCCTCGGCGATGGAGGAGTGGGCGGTGGCCGAACGGCTGCCGGGACCGGCACAGACGGTGCTCGACGGCTGGACGTGCCTGTCCGCACCCCAGAAGCGCGAGGTGTCGCGCTGGTCCGGCGGCGTCCTGATCGGCCTCACCTCCGGGTCGACCGGGCGGCCCAAAGGCGTAGTACAGTCCGAGCAGGCCCTGCGCTATGCCGCCACGAGCACCATGACCGTCAACGGCCTGTCGCCCGGCGACGCCGTCGCCGCGATCGTGCCGCTGTCGTCGACGGCGGCGTACTGCTTCGGCGTCTACCTCTCTCTCTTGCTGCGCGGGCCGCTCGTCATGACGGGGAAGTGGGACAGGGCCGTCGCACTGCGGCGGATGGCCGACGCCGACGTCCGCTGGACCATGTGCGTACCGACCATGGCGCTGCAGATGGGTGCCGAGGCGGCCGGCTCCGGCATCCTCCGCGGGGTCCGGTCGATCACCGTCGGCGGCGGGCCCATGGACCGCGGCGCCCTGGCCCGGGCCGAGCAGTCCCTGGGCACGAGGATCCTCCGCGTCTTCGGTATGTCCGAGTGCCTCGGCCACACCTCGCCGAGCCCGGACGACCCCGAGGAGATCCGGCTCGGCCGAGACGGCCGGCCCTTCCCGGGCACGGACGTGCGCGCTCTCACCCCCGACGGGCGGGTGGCCGGACCGGGCGTGACCGGCCGGGCGCAGGTGCGCGGCCCTTCCCTCTTCCTCGGTTACGCCCGCGACGGCAAGGTCGATCCGCCGGCGCTGACAGAGGACGGCTACCTGCCCACCGGCGACCTGCTGATGACCCACGAGGACGGCAGCATCAGCATCATGGGCCGCGAGAAGGACATCATCATCCGCGGCGGCCGCAACATCGACATCACGGAGATAGAGCGCGCGGTCGCCAGTTACCCGCGCGTGGCCAGGGCCTGTGTCGCGGCGGTTCCCGACGACGTCCTCGGCGAACGCGTGGCGCTGCTCGTCGTCACCGAGGACGGCGGCGGCATCGACCTGGCCGAGGTGACCGGTCACCTGGAGAGCGTCGGCCTGTCCAAGACCAAGTGGCCCGAATTCGTTTTCGGCGTCGACGAACTGCCCCAGACCAAGGTCGGCAAGCTCGACCGGAGAGGGGCCCGGGACCTGGCCGTCAGACTGAATTCCCCTATGGTCGACCGGACCTGACGAGGCAACACACTGCGAAATGTGCCGTCGCGCGTGCCATCGGGCATGATCCACGGCGGTACATCAAGGAGGAGGAACATGACAGCGCGGTTCGACCAGGGCCCGTGGGCCGCCGCCGGGGTCCAGACCGTACAGCCCGGGGTGCATCGCGTTCCTCTGCCACTCCCCAACGACGGCCTGCACGCCGTCAATGTCTATCTGTTGGAGGACCTGGCCGACGACGGGGGCCTCGTCATGATCGACGGCGGCTGGGCGATCCCCGAGGCGCGCAAGGCGCTGGAGGAGGCGATGGCCTCCATCGGCCGCGACCTCGGCGACATCAGCCACATCCTCGTCACCCACATCCACCGCGACCACTACACGAACGCGGTGGAACTGCGCCGGCTGCTGGGCTCGCGCGTCTACCTCGGCGCGGGTGAACGCCCGGGCCTGGAAATGCTCGACCGACTGCGCAGCGACGAACCCGCCGGCTCACTGGAGACCCTGCGCAGGGCAGGAGCCGGCGAACTCGCCGACCGTATCCAGGCGATGGACCACGGCGGCTACGACCCGAGTGTGTGGGAGGCCCCCGATCACTGGCTCGCCGCCGAAACGCTCCGCTTCGGCGAGCGCGAACTGCATGTCGTACCAACTCCCGGACACACCAAGGGACATGTCGTGTTCCTGGACGAGCAGCGGGGGCTGCTGTTCTCCGGGGACCACGTCCTGCCGCACATCACCCCGTCCATCGGTTTCGAGCTGGCCGAACCGGGCGGCCGGCCGCTCGCCGACTACCTGGATTCGCTGCGGCTGATGAACCGGTACGCCGACGCCCGCCTGCTGCCCGCGCACGGGCCGGTCGCCGACAGTGCCCACACCCGGGTCGCCGAACTGCTCGCCCACCACGACGACCGGCTGGCCAAGAGCCTGACGGCGCTGGGTGAGGACACGCTCGACGCCCACGCGGTGGCGCGCAAGCTCGGTTGGACGCGCCGGGCGGTGCCGTTCGGCGAGCTCAGCGCCTTCAATCAGATGCTCGCGGTCAACGAGACGGCGGCGCATCTGGATGTCCTCGTGCTGCAGGGGCGGGCGATGGTGGCGTTGGTGGGCGGCGTGAACCAGTACACGCGCGTGCGTTGACACCACGGGCCTGTGCGGTTCCGGCACCAAGGGCACCGGACTGCCATGCGCAGGAGGTCGCCCAGGAAGATCACTCGTCCAGGACCACCACCGGGCCGGCGCGCAGGGCGCCCGCGCTCCCGGATGCGGTCCAGGACCGCATCCGGGACGTGCTGCGGCCGGCTCGAATGCGTCGGTGGGGCCATGGTGGTGGGGGGATCCACCCGCCTGGTGTCCGGCGGCGCGTACCGGATCTGTCCTTGGGTACCCGGGCACAAAAAGCCCAACGAGGATCACGTTGGGAGGCAGCAGATGATCTCCGACTTGGTGTTGGTACCCGCACGTGGGGCCCCGCTCGCAGGCGATCTGGTCGTCCCCGGCCCGGTGCGGTCGGTGGTGGTCATCACCGAGGGCAGTAGCAGTTCCCGGGGCAGTTCGCGCGACCGCGAGCTCGCCGACACGTTCCACCGGGCAGGAATGGGCACGCTTCTCCTTGATCTCCTCACTGAACTGGAGAAACGAGCGGACGCACGCTCGGCCCGGCATCTCTTCGACATCCCGTTCCTGGCCCAGCGGCTGGTGGCTGCCATCGACTGGCTGGAGCAGCGGCCGGAGACCGCCGATGTTCCGGTGTGTCTGTTCGGTGCCGATACGTCGGCTCTGCTGGCGGCTGCCGAGCGGCCCCGACGTGTCTCGGCCGTGGTCATTCGAGGCGGGCGTCCGGACCTGACGTACGACGCGCTGCAGAGCGTCCAGGCTCCGGTGCTGTTCATCGTCGGCGGCGATGACGAGCCGGACTCGCGAATCAACCAGGAGACGGCCGGAAGGCTCAGCGCGCCGAGCGAGATCCATGTCGTGCGCGGCGCGACGCATCTGTTCCATGAGCCAGGGGCCCTGGAGGAAACGGCTACTGCGGCTCGGCACTGGTTCGTCTCCCACCTGGGGAACGGGCGGGGGAGCGGACGCCGTTCAGTCTGAACGGCGACCATGGCCGACCTTCTGGTGTGCTTCAGCACGCCACTCTGAGCGGCACGTTGGGTAAGAAGGTTTGGGTAAGAGGGTGATGAAGAGTTTCTGCGATCAGGAGCGGTTGAGCATGGCGGTAGTGCGGAGGCCCGGCATTCTGACGGCGGTCGACGGCAATGCCCGTATCCCTGACAATGCTGCGGAGCATCTCGTATCGCCGGTCAATTCGCATAACGAGTGGGATCCGCTGGAGGAGGTCATCGTCGGGTGTCTCGATGGCGCGGCGTTCCCTTCCAAGCATCCGGTCGTGGACTGCAATATGCCGCCGTGGGCGGCGCGGCTGCTGGGGCTTGCCGCCGGTTTCAGATATCCGCGCGTGCTGATCGAACGGGCGCAGCAAGAGCTCGACCAGTTCGTCACCCTCCTGCAGTCCCTCGGCATCACGGTCCGGCGCCCGGACCCGGTCGACCACAGGCGACGCTTCGGTACTCCGGACTGGTCGTCGCGCGGATTCTGCAACACCTGCCCGCGGGACAGCATGCTCGTGATCGGCGACGAGATCATCGAGACCCCGATGGCGTGGCCGTGCCGGTATTTCGAGACGCACTCCTATCGCCCGATCCTCAAGGACTACTTCCGGCGTGGCGCGCGCTGGACGGCGGCTCCCGAGCCGCAGCTCACCGACGAACTGTTCGAGTCGAATTTCCGTATCCCCGAGGCCGGCGAACCGATGTGGCACATCCTCACCGAGTTCGAGCCCGTATTCGACGCGGCAGATTTCGTGCGCGCGGGACGCGACCTGTTCGTCACGCGGAGCAATGTCACCAATCGCATGGGTATTGAGTGGTTGCGCCGCCATCTCGGACCTGGCTATCGCATCCACGAGATCGAGAGCCGCTGCCGCACGCCCATGCACATCGATACGACGTTCGTCCTGCTCTCGCCCGGCAAGGTACTGGTCAATCCCGAGTACATCGATGTCGACCGCCTGCCCGACGTGCTCAGCTCGTGGGACATCCTGATCGCCCCGGAGCCCACCCCGATCGACGAGCGCCTGCTCAAGGTCACCTCGATGTGCGGCAAGTGGCTCAGCATGAACATTCTCATGATCGACGAGAAACGGGTGATCGCGGAACGGCATCACACCGGCATGCTGCGCGCCCTCGAGAAATGGGGGTTCGAGCCGATCCCGTGCGACCTGCTGCACTACGCGCCGTTCGGCGGATCGTTCCACTGCGCGACACTCGACATCCGGCGTCGCGGCACGCTCGAGTCGTATTTCGATTGATCGGCCGACAGCCGGCCACCTCTGGGACAGGGGCGCCGTCAAGGGTGGGGTGGGGACCCTGCGTCGCTGCCTGGGCGCAGGGCGGTTTCTCGTCGGCCCCGCCTTCGTCCGGTCCACGGCGGATGCCTGCGGTTCGGTCGATCCGGTCGGGCCCGGGTGGGTGTGCGGGACCGTGCGGCGGATCACGTACGTGCCGCTCGCCCGGTCCAGGACGGTCAGATGCTGATGGGTCAGGCCGCGGGCGCCGATGCTCCCCCAGAGGGGGCACCCCCAGCCAGGCGACCACTCCCGTGAGCCGCCATGGACGGTCGCCGGGCGTCTCCTGGATGCCGGACATGGCACTGGATACAGGCATGTGATTGAGCGTCAAACGCCGTTGTCAGTGCCTCCCCATAGAGTGAAGACATCACTCGGGGAACCTCGGAGGGGGAGCACAAACGTGTCCGCAAACAAGATCCAGCACAAGGTGAATCACGTCGCGCTGGTAGTGGACTGTTCGGGTTCGATGCGTCCGCACCAGAGTCAACTCATTCGAGTTGTGGACGAGTTCGTGGCGGGGTTGAAGGCCGAATCCGACAGCCTTGGCCATGAGACGCGGATCAGCCTCTACTCCTTCGACCACAGGGTGGAGAATCTGGTCTGGGACATGGACGTAAAACATCTGCCGTCCATGCGGGGGCTGTACCAGGTCAACAATGGCGCTACGGCCCTCATCGAGGCTTCTCTGAAGTCCCTGGATGACCTGGGTCATATTTGGGAGGAATACGGCGAGCACAGCTTCCTCCAGATCGTCGTGACGGATGGTGAGGAGAACGCCTCCGGCGGCGACAGGCGGCACGACGGCGACATGGCCATCCTTGGCCCCTGGCTCGACAGGATCGCGGCGAAGATGGGCAGGCTTCCGGGCCACTGGACTTCCGCGATCCTCGTTCCGAACTCACTGGCCAAGCGCACCGCCCAGAACTACGGTTTTCCGGCCGGGAACATCGCCATCTGGGATGCGGACTCCCAGAAGGGCGTCGAGGAGGCGATCGGCACCGTGCGCGCTGCCGCCACCAGCTTCCTCCGCGGGCGAGAGCAGGGGGTGCGCGGCACGAAGAACCTGTTCACCGTCGGTCAGGACATATCGGTTGACGAAGTGCGGGCGAACCTCGAACCGATCCCGGCTGACAAGTACCGGATCCTGAAAGTCGACAAGGAGGTCGAGATTCGCCCCTTCGTCAACTCGCATCCGGGCGTGACGTACGAACGTGGTTCGTGTTACTACCAGTTGGGCGCCCGGGCTCAGGTTCAGCAGAACAAGGAAGTCATCGTGGTCGAGAAAGACACCGACCGCGCCTATACGGGCGACGCGGCGCGCAGCCTTTTGTTCGGTACGGACGTCCAGGGGACCGTCTCCGTGAAGGCGGGAAACAATCCCAAGTTGGAGGTGTACGTACAGAGTCGTTCGGTGAACAGGAAGCTCAAGCCGAAGACGCGTCTGCTCATCATGCTCTGAAATCAATGAGCGAAGAGCGGGGTGATCCGGGAGCAGCCTGCTCTCATTGACGGTGGGCTGCCCCGATAGGGGCCTTCGTCTTCCATGGCGCAGTCGCCGCAGCAGCGATCCGCTTACGACTCCCGCCCATGATCCGCCGGACAGGACCGAGCCCCACCGGCTCCTGTCCGGCGGGCTACTTCAAGACCCTTGACGAGACGGACCGTATCGTCTAACTTCTTGTTCGTCGGTCGGCAGCTGGTGCTCCCTCTGCTTGCCGCACGATCCTGTTCACCCAGCAAAGGACTGCCCTTGCACTGTGCTTCCGCCCGCACCACCGTCACTGCTTCTCCTCTCACGACGTCTCAGATCGCTCTTGCCGAGGTGACCAAGCACTACGGCGACCGCATGGTGCTGGACCGCGTGTCTCTCACTGTCCGACCGGGCGAAAAGGTCGGGATCGTCGGGGACAACGGCTCTGGGAAGTCCACGCTCCTGCGGCTGCTGGCAGGACAGGAGCCCGTCGACAACGGCAGCCTGACCGTCATGGCACCGGGCGGGATCGGCCACCTTCGCCAGACTCTCGATCTGCCCGGTTCGGCGCGCGTGGGCGATGCCGTGGATCACGTACTGGGCGAACTGCGCGCCCTGGAGCACCGTATTCGTGTCGCCGAGGCCACACTGGGCACGGCCGGCCCCGCTGAGCTCGAGCGCTACGCCGCACTGGTGGCCGAGTTCGATGCGCGGGGCGGATACGGAGCGGATCGCCGGGTCGAGGTGAGCCTGCGCCGGCTCGGAGAGCACGCGCCACTGGACCGGGAGCGTGTGCTGAGCACCCTCTCCGGAGGGCAGCGCTCCCGGCTCGCGCTCGCCGCGACCCTGGCTTCGGCCCCCGAACTGTTGCTGCTCGACGAGCCGACCAACGATCTGGACGACGAGGCCGTGGCCTGGCTCGAAGGGCATCTGCACCGTCATCGAGGCACGGTCATCGTGGCCACGCACGATCGGGCGTTCCTGGAACGCGTCACCGACACCATCCTGGAAGCGGACCACGATCAACGCACGGTACGGCGCTACGGCAATGGATACGCCGGCTTTCTCGCCGCCAAGGCGGCGGCCCGGGCCCGGTGGGCGTGGGATCACGAGCAATGGCGCAATGAGGTCGCCCGGCAGGAACACCTCGCCGACTCCAGTATCGGGATGCTGGCCGAGATCCCCCGCAAGGGGCCGTGGGCGTTCAGCGGCGCCGGCGCTTTCCGGGCACGCTCGCGGGCGCACGGCGCACAGAGCCGCATCCGGAACGCACGCGAGCGGTTGCAACGGCTCACGGAGCACCCTGTGCCGCCACCTCCGCAGCCACTGCGGTTCACAGGCCGCGTCGAAGGCACGCCGGCCGCCGAGGAAACATCAACTGCAGCACACCTGGAAGACGTCCTGGTCGAAGGGCGGTTGTACGTTCCGTCCCTGAAACTCGCCCCTGGTGACCGCCTCCTCATCACCGGCCCCAACGGTGCCGGCAAAAGCACCCTTCTCCAGCTGCTGGCAGGGGAACTGACGCCTGACGCCGGTATCGTCCGCCGACCGCGCCGGGTTGGATTCCTACGTCAGCAAAGCGCGCCCGACGACGCCTTCGATGCCCGAACGCTGCTCGCGGCATTCGCAGCCGACAGGGCGGGGCAGCCCGACGAGCACGCCGACGCACTCCTTGCGCTCGGCCTGTTCCACGCCGCCGACCTCGATGTTCCCGTACGGAACCTGTCCGTCGGGCAGCGCCGCAAGCTCGAACTGGCCCGGCTCGTGACGGCCGGCTCACTCGATCTGCTCCTGCTCGACGAGCCGACGAACCACTTGGCCCCCGCCTTGGTGGAAGAGATCGAGGCAGCCCTGGCCCGCTACACCGGCACGCTGGTCGTGGTGACGCACGACCGGCTCCTGCGCGAACGATTCAACGGGCCCCGCCTGGAACTACCCATGGCCGCCGAGAAGACGCGCCAGAACTGACGGCCTTGAGCCGTCCTTGACCCGCCCAACCGTCCGCGCCGGATGGCCGCTCAAGGACGGGACGTGCGCGACCTGCCAGGAGCTCGCCGACACGGGAGGGATCCTGGCGACGAGCGGCTTCATCCCGGCCGACGGTTCTTTCCCGGCTCACCACCTCCCGGTCCGTCCTTGATCCGCCGGACACGCCGTAGGGCTCCGCGACGTCCCCCTCAGGGGGCGGCCCTGGCTTTGCAGGGCACCGACCCACGTAGGGAATCCAGCGGGGCCCTGCGTTGCGGCGGGGTTGCCGCGATGTTGCGTGAAGTCTTGACACGTTCTGTTCGACTGCGTAGACATGACACCGCAGTCATGACAGCGCAGTCATACAGCTGACCGGTCGGGCCGGCTGCAGGGCAACGGGCCATGACTGGCTAGGATTTGAGCCGCCGAGCATCGGGAGACCGCAATGACGCGAGTGGGAGGACGGGGCGGAAGCCCCGCCGCGCCGCGCAGCGTGGACGTGGCCCGGCTGGCCGGTGTCTCGCAGAAGACGGTGTCGCGGGTCTTCAACGGTGAGCGGTACGTGTCCGACGAGGTGCGCCGGCGGGTGCTCGAAGCCGCCGAGGAACTGGGCTACCGGATGAACAATGCGGCCCGGGCACTGGCCTCGGGGCGCTCCCGCACCATCGGCGTGGTCACTCTGGGAACCGCCTTGTACGGACCCGCCACGCTGCTCATCGGCGTCGAGCGGGCCGCCCGGGACGCGGGCTACGCACTCCGGGTGGTCAACACGCTGGAGGGCGACCCGGGAGGCGTCGCCGGGGCCGTGGAGTCACTGCTCGAGCAGGGCGTGGACGGCATCGTCGTATCCGAACCGATCGACGAGGGATCGGTCTCTCTCAGCGTGGACGTGCCGGTCCTCGTCCTTGGTGCGCCCGCGGTGTTCGGCGGTTCACGGACCGTGGCCGCGGGGGTCGGCGCCGAGCCGCTGGCCCGGGCGGCCACCGAACACCTGCTGGATCTAGGGCACGTGACGGTCCATCATCTCGCCGGTCCGCAGGGGTGGTTCGCCGCCCGGGACCGTCTCGGGGGCTGGCGCGCTGCGTTGTCGGCGCGCGGCAGGGAACAGCCGCCCGTGATCGAGGGCGACTGGTCGGCCGAGTCCGGCTACGCGGCGGGCCGTGAGTTCGCCTCCGCCGGTGACGTCACCGCCGTGTTCGCGGCCAACGACGACATGGCCATCGGTCTGATCCGCGCGCTGACGGAAGCCGGTCTGCGGGTGCCGGGCGATGTGAGTGTCGTCGGCTTCGACGACGTCCCCGTCGCGGCCTATGTCACTCCTCCACTGACCACGATGCGCCAGCCCTTCGACGCCGTGGCGAACGACGGGATCCGGCTCCTGGTGCAGGCCATCGAGAAACCGGACGCGGAGCCGGCGCCGGCGCACGATCCGCCGGTCGAACTCGTCGTCCGTGCCTCGACCGCACCCCCGCCCACCCGGAAGACCCCGGCACGCGGGCGGCGCACGGCCTCCGGCTCGAGCGGCTCGGCACACTCGCCTCCGGGCGGGGACAGCCGCCCGCCATTAACTGAGCCCACCGTCAACTGAACCGCATTCATCGGCCGCCCGAGTGGCACCCGCTCATGGCCGGGCGGTGACTGCCGCCTGCGCTGGACTCTGACCGCCCGTCAAAAACCTCGCACGACCGTGGGCTTACGGCCCGTGGACTTCCGCAGTACGGCACGTCACGCACGCGCCGGCCGCACCCCGCGCGACGCAAACCCGAACATGGCGACCCCGATGCCCTGGTAGCGACGTCCGCGCCTCAGCCCTTCTCGCGCCTCACCCTTCCCACCCATGCGCAGCGCCCTCGCCAGGCGCTCCGTTCCTCTGCCCATCGTCTTCCCAACGTCTGCCCTTCGGCGGGAGTCCACCATGCCCCGATCCTTCGTTCCCACGTCCTCCATGAGCCGTCGGCGGTTCCTCGCCGCGACCGGCGCGGTGTCCCTCGGCGCCGCACTCGCCGCGTGCAGCGGCGACAGCGACTCCGGCTCCTCCTCCGCCGAGCCGGTGAGCCAGGCCGATATCGACAAGGCGATGAAGACGCCCACCGAGCTGACGTTCTGGACCTGGGTCCCGGACATCCAGCAGGAGGTCGCGCTCTTCCAGAAGAAGTACCCCGCGATCAAGGTCAAGGTCGTCAACGCCGGCCAGGGCGTCGCCCACTACACCAAGCTGCGTACGGCGCTGAAGGCCGGAACCGGCGCGCCGGACATGGTGCAGATCGAGTACCAGGCGATCCCCACTTTCACGATCACCAACAGCCTGCTGAATCTCGCCCCGTACGGCGCCACGGCACTCAAGGACCAGTTCGTCGACTGGACTTGGGGACAGGTCAGCGGACCGGGCGGCGAGGTCTGGGCGATCCCCCAGGACACCGGCCCCATGGGGATGCTCTACCGCAAGGACATCTTCGACAAGCACGGCATCCAAGTGCCCGAGACCTGGGAGGAGTTCGCGGCCGCCGCACGCAAGCTCCACAAGGCGGACCCGGACGTCTACCTGACCAACCTCGCGGCGAACGAACCCGCCGCCTGGCACGGCCTGCTCTGGCAGGCGGGCGCCAAGCCGTATGCGACCTCGGGCAAGAGCAATCTCTCCATCAGCGTGGACGACGCCGTCTCCAAGAAGCTCGGCGAGTACTGGGGCGAGCTCGCGAAGGAAGGCGTCATCAGCACCGACCCGGACTTCACCGACCCCTGGTACGCCGGGTTCAACAAGGGCAAGTACGCCACCTGGCTCACCGCGGCCTGGGGCCCGTCCTTCCTGTCAGGCTCGGCCAAGCCCACCGCCGGCAAGTGGCGGGCGGCGCCGCTGCCGCAGTGGGATGCCGCCAAGCCGGTCTCCGGCAACTGGGGCGGCTCCACGACCGCGGTCACCGCGGCCACCAAGAACAAGATCGCGGCGGCGCAGTTCGCCCAGTTCATCAACAGCGACCCGGCCAGTGCCAAGATGTTCGCCACCAAGCAGTTCTTCTTCCCGGCGACCAAGGACCTGCTCGCGGACCCGAGTTTCACCGGCAGCGCGCCCGAGTTCTACGGCGGCCAGAAGGTCAACCAGATCTTCGCCGACATCAGTGAGACGGTCTCGCCCGAGTTCCAGTGGCCGCCGTTCCTCGACCAGGCGGCGACCGACTGGACCGAGACCGTCGGCAAGTCCCTCGCCGCCAAGTCCGACACCGTCGCCGCGCTCGGCACCTGGCAGTCCCGGCTCACGGCGTACGCCAAGAAGCAGGGCTTCACGGTCGAGGGGACCTGAGATGGCTGCCACGACCGCGGCCGCCGCCAGGAAGCCGCGCCGAGCGGGACCGTCGCCACGTCGCCGGACCCGCTCGGCAGGACCCCTGTTCGTAGCCCCGTTCCTGATCCTCTTCCTCCTCCTCTTCCTCGCCCCGCTCGGCTACGCCGCCTACCTGAGCCTCTTTCAGGAACAGCTCATCGGCGGCACGGTCTTCGTCGGCCTGGACAACTACGTCACCGCCCTCAAGGACCCTCAACTCCTGCACGGCGTCGGACGCGTGGCCCTGTTCTTCGTGATCCAGGTGCCGCTGATGCTGCTGCTGGCCCTGCTGTTCGCGCTCGCGCTGGACAGCGGCCTGCTGCGTCTCGCCCGCGTGATCCGGCTGGGCATCTTCGTGCCGTACGCGGTCCCGAGCGTGGTCGCCGCGCTCATGTGGGGCTACCTGTACGGCCCCGACTTCGGTCCGTTCGCCCAGCTGAGCCGCAATCTCGACCTGCCGGCCCCGCAGTTCCTCAGCGAGAGCTGGATGCTGGGCAGCCTGGCGAACATCGTGACCTGGGAGTTCGTCGGCTACAACATGATCATCCTGTACGCGGCCCTGCGGACCGTCCCGCACGACCTGTACGAGGCTGCCGCGATGGACGGCGCAGGAGCCTGGCGCGTCGCCTGGTCGATCAAGCTCCCGGCGCTGCGGCCCGCGCTTCTGCTGACTCTGCTGTTCTCGGTGATCGGCAGCTTCCAGCTGTTCAACGAACCGAGCCTGCTGATGAAGATCGCCCCCGACGTCATCAGCAGCTCCTACACCGCCAACCTCTACGCCTACTCCCTCGCCTTCACCGGCCAGCAGGTCAACTACGCGGCCACGGTGTCCTTCCTCCTGGGCCTGGTCATCGTCATCGCCTCCTACGCCGTGCTGCTCACCGCGAACCGAAGGAGGGAAAAGTGACGACCACCATGCCGAAGGCCACGACCGCACCGGCCGACGGCCCGGCCCCCACCGCACCGAAGCGGCGCCGGTCCGCATCCCCCCGCCGCAGCACCCCGCTGACGATCGCCATGCTGGCGGCCCTGGCGTACTTCCTCCTCCCGCTGTTCTGGCTGCTGGTCGCCTCGACCAAGAACACACAGGACCTGTTCAACAGCTTCGGCCTGTGGTTCTCCGGCGCCCCGCAACTGCTGGACAACATCAGCCAGACCTTCACCCAGGACGACGGCGTCTTCGTCGACTGGCTGCTCAACACCGCCGTGTACGCCGTCGTCAGCGCGGTCGGCGCGGCGATGATCGCGGCCGCCGCCGGCTACGGCTTCGCCAAGTTCCGCTTCCGCGGCGACCGGGCCGCCTTCAACCTCGTACTCGGCGCCATCATGGTCCCGGCCACCGCGCTGGCGATCCCGACCTACCTGCTGTTCGCCGAGGTCGGCCTGGTCAACACCCCCTGGGCGATCATCCTGCCCTCCCTCGTCAACCCCTTCGGCCTCTACCTCATGCGCGTCTACGCGGCCGACGCGGTCCCGGACAGCCTCATCGAGGCCGCCCGCATCGACGGGGCAGGGGAGGGGCGGATCTTCTTCCGGATCGCCCTCCGGCTGCTGGGCCCCGGCCTGGTGACCGTCCTGCTCTTCACGCTCGTGGCGACCTGGAACAACTACTTCCTGCCGCTGATCATGCTCAGCGACCCGAACCTGTACCCCGTCACGGTCGGCCTCTCCTCCTGGGCCGCCCAGGCGCAGAACGGCGGGAGCGGCGCCAGCAGCGACATGCTCCCGCTCGTCGTGACCGGCTCCATGATCTCCATCGTGCCGCTCGTCATCGCCTTCCTCATGCTCCAGCGCTACTGGCAGAGCGGCCTGGCGACCGGAAGCGTCAAGCAGTAACTCCCCCTACTTTCCCGGAGGTTGCTTCATGGCGGAACTGCCCGCCCGCGTCCTGTTCGGAGCCGCGTACTACCACGAGTACACGCCCGCGTACGACCCCGAACTGCGGCCCGACGAACAGCTCAAGACCGACCTCGACCTGATGGCCGCGGCGAACTTCACCGTGATCCGGGTGGGCGAATCGGTCTGGTCGACCTGGGAGCCGGAGAACGGGCGCTTCGACCTCGACTGGCTCCAGCCGGTCCTCGACGGCGCCCACGAGCGCGGCATCTCCGTCATCATCGGCACGCCGACGTACGCGGTGCCGCCGTGGCTGGCCCGCCAGTACCCGGAGATCACCGGGGAGTACGCCACCGGACAGCGCCTCGGCTGGGGCGCCCGCCAGGAGGTGGACTTCACTCACCCCGCGTTCCGCTTCCACGCCGAGCGGATCATCCGCAAGATGGTCGCCCGGTACGCCGACCACCCGGCGGTCATCGGCTGGCAGGTCGACAACGAGCCGGGCCTGCACCTCTTCCACAACCAAGGCATCTTCCAGCGCTTCGTCGACCACCTGCGCGACAAGTACGGGGACATCGAGACCCTCAACCGCGAGTGGGGCCTGGTGTACTGGTCCCACCGCCTGTCGACGTGGGCGGACCTGTGGACTCCGGACGGCAACGTCCAGCCTCAGTACGACGTCGCCTGGCGGGAGTTCCAGGCTCGCCAGGTCACCGAGTTCATCGGCTGGCAGGCGGACATCGTGCGCGAGTACGTCCGCCCCGAGCAGTTCGTCACCACCTGCATCTCGTACACCCGCCAGGGAGTTGAGGACGACGAGCTGTCCGCCCGGCTCGACATCGCCTCCGGCAACCCGTACTACGACATGCAGGACGGCCTCCTGCTCCCCGACCCCACGCCCGACGACCACCAGCAGATCTGGAAGACCACCGGCGTCTGGTCGATGTACCAGACCGCGGACTGGATGTTCTCCTCCCGCCAGGAACCGTTCCTGGTCACCGAGACCAACGCCCAGTGCATCGGCACCCCGTGGGACAACCGACCCGCCTACGACGGCCAGTGGCGGCAGGCAGCGTGGGCGCACGTCGCGCGTGGCGCGCGGATGATCGAGTACTGGCAGTGGCAGACGCTGCGCTTCGGCGCCGAGACCTACTGGGGCGGCGTCCTTCCCCACAGCGGACAGCCCGGCCGCGCATACGCCGAACTCGCCCGCCTGGGCGCCGAGTTCGAGGCGGCGGGCCCGCTCGTCGCCGGGCTCGAACCGGACGCCGACATCACGATGGTCTACTCGACGCCGAGCAAGTGGCTCATGCAGAAGCACCCCCCGCTCGCGACCGCCGACGGCGACCCCGACCCCGCCGCGTACCACCGCATCTTCGACCCCTTCTACCGCGGCGCCTTCGAGGCCGGCCGCCAGGTGCGCATCGTGCACGCCCGGCAGCTGCACGACCCGCGCGGCGAGGGGGAGGGCATGGCGCCGGAGGAGGCCGCACGCTGTCATCCCGTGCTGGTCGCAGCGGGCTTGTACATCGCCGCCGACGCGACTCTCGACTGGCTCGTGGCCTATGCCGACGCGGGCGGTCACCTGGTCCTCGGCCCCCGTACCGGATACGCCGACCACGAGGCGCGGGCCCGGCACGAGGCGGCGCCCGGACGCCTGGCCGAGGCCGCGGGAGTCACGTACGAGGAGTTCAGCAATCTCGCGCGCGACCTCTCGGTGCACCCCGTGGCCGGCAGCCCGCTTCAGCTGCCGCAGGAGGCGACGGCAACTCGCTGGGCCGACGGCCTGACCGTCACCGACGCCGAGGCGCTGGCCGCGTACGACCACCCGCACTTCGGCCGCTGGCCCGCGATCACCACCCGCCGCCACGGCGACGGCCGCGTCACCTACGTCGGTACGGTCCCGGGTCGCGCCCTCGCCCGCGCGTTGGCGACCTGGCTGGCACCTTCCGCACGCCACGGCTGGCGGGACCTGCCGGAATCGGTCACCGCGACGACCGGTACGTCCACCGACGGGCGCCGCGTCCACGTCGTCCACAACTGGAGCTGGGAGCCCGCCCGCGTCTCCGCTCCCATGGCGTTGACCGATGCCCTGAACGGCACGTCCGTCCCCGCGGGCACGGCACTGGACCTCGGCGCCTGGGACGTACGCGTACTCGTCTCCTGATCCACCTCCGATCCACCCCCTGATCCAACCTCACGAGCATCACCATGATCATTTTCGATCCCCGAGGAGGGGCTGTGCAGAGAAGAAGACTTGGCAAAGCGCTGGGAACTTTCGTCGCGGGTTCAGCGATGCTGGGCCTGACCATGAGCAGCGCGCAGGCGTACAACCCGACGGGCGGGATCCTGTACCAGCTCGGCGACGAACCGTGCCTGAAGGGCCGGGGCAACTGCGCGATCTACGTCAAGTCGGCGCAGTTGGAGAGCGGACGTCTCGTCGCGGCGTTCGAGAAGGCCACGGTCGTCCCGGAGACGGGAAGCGCCGACCGAGAGACCATGCCGGTCTACAAGAGCGACGACCACGGAACCTCGTGGCAGCCACTGGCGGACGTCAAGGCTCCGGCGTACCTCTCCAAGGACCCCAAGTACGCGAAGTACAAGAGCAACTGGGCGAGCCCGTTCCTCTACACGCTTCCGCAGGACGTCGGCAAACTGAAGAAGGGCACGCTGCTCCTCGCGACCATCGTGACGGGCGACGACCACTACTACCTCGAGAACAAGGCAGCCGACCCGAACTGGACGCCGTCCAACGACGGGGACCGCAGTGACATGGCGCTCGCCCTGTACTCCAGCACCGACGAAGGCGAGAGCTGGAAAGTCCTCAACGTCATCGCGACAGGCGGCTGGCAGGGCGGCAGCGCGGGCGCGGTCGGCAAGAACGTCGCCAAGGCGAACACGTACAAGCAGGTCGATCCCCTCTGGGAGCCGTACCTGATGGTCCACAAGGGCCAACTCGTCTGCTACTACTCCGACGAGAACGACTACCTCGGCTTCGACCCGGTCACCGGTGTGCCGAAGCTGGATCCGGACAACGACACCGCCCGGGACTCGCACGGCCAGATCCTCGTCCACAAGACCTGGAACGGCCGCAGCGCGCAGTGGAGCGAGCCCGTCGTCGACGTCGCCGGCCTGACCCAGGACATGGGAGGCGACAAGACGCAGATCGGAGGCGGCCGGCCGGGCATGACGACCGTCGTCCCGACGACGGACGGCAAGTGGCTGCTCCCCTACGAGTACTGGGGCGGCGGAACCAACACCCGATACGTGATCGCCGACGACCCGCTGAAGTTCTACCGCGGCTCCACGGACGCCCCCGTTACCTCCCTGCCGGTCGACGCCGGTTCCCGCAGGCTCGCGGTCAACGGCAGCCCGGTCGTCATCAACCTCCCCGACGGGCGCCTGGTGTACAACGCCGCCGGCAGCGGCAACGTCTGGGTCAACGAGAGCGGACGCAGCGACGGCGTGTGGAAGGAGTACCAGACGAACGCGCCGGCCTCCTACAGCCGCAACCTGCAGTACGTCGAGGGCACCGGCCGCATCTCGATCCTCAACCACCAGGGCACCTCGACGATCGCCTTCTCCGAGGTCGACCAAGGCCGCTCGGAGGGCGCCTACTACCAGCTCGTGAACCGCAAGACCGGGCAGGTCATCGGCACCGGCGGCAAGACCAACGACGCCAACATCGGCAACGGGGACGTTCCCGACGTCCGCCTGGAGGACGCCGGTTCGGTGGCGAACAAGGACACCCAGTACTGGCACCTGGTGAACGCGCCGAAGGGCGGCACGACGCTACTGAACAAATCAGGTGGCCGCATGGCAGGCATCTGGACCGGGAACGCGACGGTCGGCCAGCGGATCGGCCAGTGGGTCGACAACAGCCCCACAGGCGTCTGGAACCTCAGCAAGACCGCCGACGGCTACTACAAGTTCCAGGCGGCCAAGAACACCAACGTGTTCCTGACCGGCGCATCCGCCGGTGCGCCGCTGACCCTGCAGAACGCGGTCGCGGACGGCTCCCAGGAGTGGGAGCTCGTCCAGCAGGCCCCGACCGCCGCAGACCTGACGAAGGACACGCGGTCCAAGCGTCTGACCGCGAGCACCGTCGGGAGGAAGGGCGCCGTGTCGCTGAACGCCGCCGCCTCGGATCCCGCGGGCACGGCCCTGCATGCGAACAAGACCGGCCACGCCTACGTGTTCGCAGCCGACGGCAAGGTCACGGACCTGGGCCAGGTCTCCTTCGACGAGGCCCAGAAGGGCAGCGTGGCCCTCCCGGCGACCATCGCAGGCGGGAAGAAGATCAAGATCGCGGTGGTCTTCGACGACACACCGCTGATGTGGGACGAGGCCACCGTCCGGACCGCTGCCACCGGACGCTGATCCACGGCTCCTCGGGGTGAGCCGGCTCGCCGGCTCACCCCACGCGGCGGGGCCATGATCCAAGTGGTGACGTCCCCCGAACGGGCGTAGCTTCGAACGGTGGACGGAAGCAGCAGCCCGCAGCCGGCCTCCTCACCACAGACCACCACCCGGGAACGCGGCGGTGGCGGAAACGCGATGGCTCTGCTGGTCATCGCCTCGTGCCAGCTGATGGTGGTCCTGGACATCACCATCGTGAACATCGCGCTGCCGCACATTCAGCGCTCCCTGGAGTTCTCCACCACCAGCCTGTCCTGGGTGGTCAACGCGTACACCCTCACCTTCGGCGGGCTGCTGCTGCTCGGCGGCCGGACCGGCGACATCCTCGGCAGACGGCGCGTCTTCATCTTCGGCGTGCTGCTCTTCGTGTTCGCCTCGCTGCTCGGCGGGCTCGCGCAGAACGCCGGCCAACTCCTCGCCGCCCGCGCCCTCCAGGGCGTCGGCGGTGCCATCGCGTCCCCGACCGCCCTCTCCCTGGTCAGTACGACCTTCCGCGAAGGCCCCGAACGCAACCGGGCCTTCGGGGTGTTCGCCGCGGTCTCGGCGGGCGGCGGAGCCATCGGCCTGCTCGCCGGCGGAGTCCTCGTCGAGTGGCTGAACTGGCGGTGGGTGCTCTTCGTCAACGTCCCCATCGGGCTACTCATCGCCCTCGCCATACCCCGCTGGATCAGGGAGTCCGAACGCCACCCCGGCCACTTCGACATCGCCGGCGCGCTGACCTCCACCGTGGGCATGGTGCTGCTGGTCTACGGATTCATCAGGGCCGCGCAGGAAGGCTGGCGGGACGGGCTCACGGTGGCCTCGTTCGCAGCGGCGGTCGTCATCCTCACGGTGTTCATCCTGATCGAGAGGCAATCCAGACAGCCGATCACGCCGCTGCACATGTTCGCCGACCGTAACCGCGCGGGCACCTACGGCATGATGCTGTGCCTGGCCGCCGCGATCTTCGGCATGTTCTTCTTCCTCACGCTCTTCACGCAGAACGTGCTGGATTTCAGCCCGCTGCAGACCGGTCTCGCCTTCCTGCCGGTCAGCGCGGTCATCGCGATCGGCGCCGGGCTGGCCTCGCGGTTCCTGCCCAGATACGGCCCCAAGCCCTTCATGGTCGTGGGCGGGATCCTGGCGGCGTCCGGCCTGGCGTGGCTGACCCTGACCGACGTCCACTCCACCTACGTGGGCAGCGTCCTCGGTCCGATCCTGGTCTTCAGCCTGGGGATGGGCATGGAGTTCGTCTCGCTCACGCTCATGGCGCTCTCCAACGTCCCCACGCACGAGACCGGCGCCGCCTCCGGACTCCTCAACGCCACCCAGCAGGTCGGCGGCTCGCTCGGTCTGTCCATCCTGGTCACGGTGTTCGGCACGGCCAGCCGGAACGAGGCGGACGAGCAGGTTCCGCGTTTCCTGGAACAGGCGACGTCGGCGGAGCGCGCGCGGTTCGAGCGCACCGGGGACCTTCCGCCGCCCTGGGCCGACGAGGTCCTCGCCTCCGGTGTCTCGGCCGCCTTCGTCATGGCGGCGATCTTCGCCGTGCTCGCCGCACTGATCGCCGTCGTGGTCATCCAGGTCCGCCCCTCCGACCTGGAACACCTGGGCGGGAAGGGCCTCGGCCCGGTCTGAGACCGAGGCCCCTCATCCTCAACGGCAGGAGACTCAGCGGTACGAGACCTTCAGGTCGCGAAGCCTCCCGATGTTGTCGAACGATCCGAAACCCACCCTGCCGGAGGCGAGCGTGGAGTCGACAGCGGTCATCAGCGGACGTTTCGAGCCGTCGACGTAGACCGCGATCTCACCGCTGCTCGCGCAGCGCACCACCCGCACCTTGTGCCAGTCGCTGTCGGTGATGGCCGGTGGGGCACCCGTCCTGCCGTTCCACTGGTCCTCGATCCGGAGCCGGTCGGCGTCGTTGACCACGAAGATGCCGTTGTGCGGATAGATGGTGTTGTCCGTCGACAGATGGGCGTAGGCGAACTTCGTGTCCGACTCGTAGTCGAAGACGATGATCACGTCCCGGTTGGTGATCTCGACGGGGGTGTCGATCCGCACCTCGGCGTCGATCCGTACGGAGCCCAGAGCCGCCGGGCCCGCGGTCAGTACGGCGTACTCGAAGGGGCGGCGCGGGCCGGGCCGCTGGGCCCCGGGCTTGGCGAGGACGGCCTCGTGGCCCGGGAACCGCCACTTCGACGGGGTGACAGGAGCCCAGTTCCGTCCGGCCATGACATGGCGAAGAGAGGAGCCGCCCGTGTCGCAGGAGGCGAACATCCGGGTCCCGGTGACCTTCCAGATCTTGCCGTTGGCCTTGGAGAGCAGATACAGCTCGCCGTCCGCGTCCTGTCCGAAGCGCAGGTCCACCCGGGTGTCCCCGGCCAGGTCCCGCATGGTGACGCGCTTGCCGCTCGCGTCGTACAGCATCAGGTCGTAGAGCTGGGCCAGTTCCTTCTCCCCGCGCCGCATGTCCAAGGCGTCGGCGAAGAGCAGACGGCCGTCGACGATGTCCCCGAAGACGTACTTGCCGCGCAGCTCGGGCAGGTCGTGGCCGCGGTAGACGAAGCCGCCCACGATGGCGCGGCCCACGTCGGAGGTGCAGTTCCAGTCGGCGGGCGGGTCGTGGTCGTAGGCGGCGACGGGATAGGTGTAGCCGTACTTCTCGTCGTCCTCGGGGAGCGGGAGCATCTGGTCGCAGGGGTCGGCGGCCGTCTTGTCGAAGACGAACGCGCCTTCGCGTTCGCTCCAGCCCAAGTTGTCGCCCGCGCGCACCTCGTAGACGGATTCGACCGCGTGCTGTCCGATGTGACCGAGGTACATGCGCCGGCTGCCACCGGTGTCCCAGCTGAAGCGGTGCGGGTCGCGCATGCCGTACGCGTAGATCTCGCCCAGTGCGCCGGGGGTGCGGGTGAACGGGTTCCGCGCCGGGATGCCGTACTTGCCGTTGGCGCTGTTCGTGCCGCGTGGGTCGATACGCAGGATCTTGCCGTGGGGGAGGGAGAGGTCCTGCGGCTCGGTGTTCCTGACACCTTGGCCGCCGTCGCCGACGGCGACATGGAGGAGTCCGTAATCGGGGGTGTGAGGCCGGGCGTTGGGGTTGAAGTCGATCTGCTGGATACCGTGGATCGTGCCCGCGAAACCGATGCGCAGGATTTCGCGGCGGGTGCCCTGGAAGGTGTCGGCCGAGGGGTCGTCGGCGGTCCACTCGGTGATGATGCCGTGGTAGTTGGTCGCCGCCTGCTGCCGGAAGTCGGGTACGGCGGTGGTGGCGGAGGCCAGTTCGGTGTGGACGGTGTAGAAGCGGCCGTTGCGCCTGAAGCCGGGGTCGAAGGTCACGAACCCGAAGCCCTGGCCGAGGCCACGGCTGGCGAAGAACGCGGGGCCGAAGGTGGCCGCGATGTCGAGATAGACCTGCGGGCTGCCGCCGTCCTCGACGAGATACAGCTTGCCGTTGAGGTCGGGGACGGCCATCCGGCCCGAACCGTCGGGGAGTTCGCTCAAGTAGTTGATGCGGGCTTGCCGTACCAGCCGTGGATCGGTGACCGGACCGGGCGGCGGCTCGGTCTTCGGGAAGGAGGCGTACTCCTCGACGGTCAGCCCGATACCGGAGGTGGCGGGCCGCTCGGGGATGGGGTCGGTGATGGGCTCGGCCGCGGCGTGCGCCGTGCCGGGCAAGATGACGAGGGCCGACAGCAGCAGGGAGAGGACGAGGAGAGGGGCCAGTACGAGAGGTCTCGGTCTGACGCCGGGGGATGTGGTCATCGGTATCACTCCTTTTGTGCGCTCAGCGCCGGCCGGAGTTCGACAGGTGGTACTGAGCCCGTATCCGGTCGCCGTCCACGGCACGGTTGAGGAACATCAAGCTGTCCATGCGGCAGTCACAGGGATTGCGTTCACCGGTGTTCTGCGGAAAGCTCCCGCCGATCTTGATGCCCCGGGGATCGGTCGGTGAGGCCCGGTGCGGTCCGGGTCCCGAGAGGTCCCAGGGGTCGCCGGGAACGGTGTAGAAACCCTCCAGCCGCTGTCCGTTGCGGTAGAGCGCCATGGCTCCTGTGTCGAAGTCGAAGGTCGCAGCGAGGAACACCCACTCACCGTCCGGCAGCAGGGTCCGCCAGTCCCCGGACGCGGCGAAGGTCTGGGAGCTCGCCCCGTCGATGCGCCGGCCGAGGGCGACCAGCCGCAGTTCGCCGTTCACCTCGATGATCTCCAGCAGGCCGCGGACCGCGTGGCCGTCGGAGTCCCCGGACAGCACGCCTGCCAGGCCGACGGCGTTGTAGTGGTCGTCCGGGGAGGCCGTGTTGCTGTTCCGGCCCGGGTTCGGACCGGTCGACTTGAACCAGCCCATGACGGTGATCCCCTTGGCGGCGTTGAAGGACCGCAGGCTCGGCACACCCGAGGCCCCGTACACGCCCGCCTTCCAGTCGTCGTTGCCGGCCGCCTCCGGGTTCACCTGCCGAACCTGGAGTGAGGTCCGGCTGCCCCGGTGCGCCCCGTCCCGCGTGCGCATCGCCGCACCGCCGCCCACCAGGTCGATGTCGGTACGCGAGAAACCCTGGTCACGCTCCCTCGCCGGGTTGCCGCGCACCGGGTGCTCGAAGTCGTAGTACGCCGCCAAGTACGGCCTGAGAGACGGGTGCACGGCACCCCGGTCCACCCCGGCTTCGGCAGGTGCCGCGGCCAGAGCGGTCAGGGCCGTCAGGAAGGCGGCGACAGCCACCGCCGTGTTCCGCCTGCGTTGCGTGAACATCCACTCGCTCCTTTGCGAGGCGTGTCTACGAGCCGTGTCATCGGCGTGCGGGACGGCCTCCGAGATAGAGCTCGCCCAGTTGCGGATCGGCGAGCAACTCCCGTGCAGGGCCCGAGACATGGACCCGGCCGAGGTCGAGTACGCAGCCGGTGTCGGCGGCCTCAAGGGCGCGCCGCGCGTTCTGTTCGACGAGCAGGACAGCGGTGCCCGCGTCCCGCATCCGTACGATCTGCTCGAAGACGACGCCGGTCGCCTTGGGGTCGAGCCCCATCGACGGCTCGTCGAGCAACACCACCCGGGGCTTGACCATCAGCGAACGCGCGAACTCCACCTGCTTCTGCTGGCCTCCGGACAGCAGCCCGGCCAGGCTCGTCCACCGCTCCCCGACGACCGGGAAAAGGTCCCGTACGAAGCTCACCCGCTCGGCGATGAGTTGCTTGTCCCGGAGGGTGTAGCCGCCGAGCAGAACGTTCTCGGCGACCGTCATCTCCCGGAAAACGCTGTGGCCTTGGAGGACATGGGCGACTCCGGCGGCCAGCATCCGCTGAGGTCCATGGCCGGTGAGGTCCTTGCCGTCGACGAGGACCCGGCCCGCGCGAGGGGCGAGGAGTCCGCTGGCGACCTTCAGAACGGTGGACTTGCCCGCGCCGTTCGGCCCGACCAGGCAGACGATCGCCCCTGCGGGGACCCGGACGGTCAGACCGCGCAGCACCAGGGCCGCCCGGCCGTATCCGGCCCGTATGTCGTCGAGTTCGAGGAGGAACGGAGAGTCGGGAGATGCAGTGCCAGTGCCAGTGTCAGACGCCAAGGTATGCCCCGAGGACTCGTTCGTCGGACTGGATCACGGAGGGCGGGCCCTCGGCTATCGGTCGGCCGCGGTCGAACACCACGACGTGGTCGCTCAGGCCCATGACCAGGTCCATGTTGTGTTCGACGATCAGGAAGGTGCGTCC
Organism: Streptomyces flaveus; assembly: GCF_014647675.1. Taxonomy (GTDB): domain Bacteria; phylum Actinomycetota; class Actinomycetes; order Streptomycetales; family Streptomycetaceae; genus Streptomyces; species Streptomyces flaveus. Next base: position 158,971 of record NZ_BMPQ01000007.1, read on the forward strand.
CTCGGCGTTGAGTTCGCGCACCAGGTCGCAGATGCGGTCGATGAGCGCCGGGTTGACCCCTCCGGCCGGCTCGTCCAGCAGAATCAGTTCGGGCTCGCTCATCAGCACACCCGCGAGTTCCAGCAACTTCTGTTGCCCCCAAGAGAGTTGGCGTGCCTCGGCCCGCTCCAGATGCTCGATGCCCATCCGCGACAGCCAGCCACGAGCCCGCTCGGTCTCCTCCCTCCGGCCTGCGCGGGCGAGTTGCCCCGCGAGGGTGGACGGCTGTACGGCGGCGAGGAGGTTGTCGAGCACGGTCATCCGCGGGAAGACACGGCACAGCTGGAAGGAACGCCCGATGCCGGCGCGGGCGATCCGGTGCGGAGGCTTTCCGGTGATGTCGCGCCCGCGATAGGTGGTACGGCCCGCGTCCGCGCGGATCATCCCGGTGACGCAGTTGAAGAAGGTGGTCTTGCCGGAGCCGTTGGGACCGATCAGGGCGTTGACCTTGCCGTGGTGGAAGGTCACGGTGGCCGAGTCGAGCGCGGTGACACCGCCGAAGGCCTTGCTGAGGCCGACGGTTGCCAGGCTTGGCCGAGTCCCGGTCTCAGCCGCCGCTTCCGCTTCGCTCACTGTCCCTCACCTCCGAACCGTCCGTTCCGTCTCTGTCCTTCTCGCCGCGCTGTCCGTGCCGCTCCTTCAGTTCGGCCGCGGTCACCTCGCGAATGGAGGTCTCGCCGGACTTGCGGAAGCGGCCAAGCACCGCGGTGGCGGCCGGGATGACCCCGTCCGGCATGAACATCACGACGACGCCCAGCAGCAGCCCCGCCACGACCAGATGCAGGGGGGTGTCGCCGTACTCGACCTTGGAGTACTCCAGGGCGTACCCGACGATCACGGCGCCGAGCAGCGGCCCGTACAGATGGCGTACGCCTCCCAGCAGCGCCATCAGCACCATGTACGCCCCGCTGAGGATGGAGAACTGGAAGACCGGGTCGAGATCGCCGAACCAGAGCGCGTAGAGCCCGCCGGCCAGCGAGGTGAAGGCGGCGGAGACCACGAAGACGACGAGTTTGTAGGCGAAGGTGGGTGTGCCCAGGGACTGGGCCTTGTCCTCGTCCTCGCGGATCGCCTTCAGGCCCATGCCGAACCGCGAGCGGTCGATGATCCACCAGGTCAGCAGGGCCACCGCGAGCAGCGCGGCGAACAGGAAGTAGAAGGTCCGGTGGTGCTCGGAGCGCAGCATGCCCGGGAACGGCCGCGGTACGACGAGTCCTCTGGAGCCGCCGGTGAAGGAGGCCCAGCTCTGGAAGACCAGCAGCAGGATGAGGACGAGGGCGATGGAGACGATGACGAAGGAGGCGCCGCGCACGCGCAGGGCGGCGTAGCCGACCGGCACGGCGAGCGCGGCCACCAGTGCGGCTGCTACGAACAGCGCGGCGAACGGCGGGAGTTCGGCCTTGGTGACCAGCAGCCCCGTCCCGTAGGCGCCGAGTCCGGCGAAGGCACCGTGCCCGAGCGAGATGTAGCCGGTGAAGCCGCCGACGAAATTCCAGGAGGTGGACAGCACCGCGTAGTTGAGGATGGCGATGCCCACGGTGATCTCGTACGGGCTCGGGGCCATGGACGGGAAGGACAGGGCGACCGCGACAGCGGCCAGCAGGGCGCCGACGTGCAGCAGTGTGCCCGTACGCAACCTGCCTGCCCGGAACGGGGTTTCAGAACCTCTGCGCAAGCCGCCCCCCGAAGAATCCCTGGGGCCGGAAGGCCAGGGTGGCGAAGAGCGCGACGTAGAAGACGGTCTGCGCCCAGGTGGTGGAGAGCTCCAGTTGGAGCAGACTCTGCAGCATGCCCAGCGTCATGGCGGCGATGGCGGCTCCCGGCACGCTGCCGAGTCCGCCGACGACGATGATCGCCATCAGTGGGCCGATCCAATGCCAGTGCAGTGACGGATAGATGGTGGTGTCGAGGGCGAGCGCCGTGCCGCCGACGGCCGCCGTGGCGAGGCCGAGGCCGAAGCCGTAGCCGGCGATCCGGTCGGTGTCGATGCCGAGCAGCTGGGCGGCTTCCCGGTGCTGGATGGTGGCGCGCAGCGCCTGGCCGAACCGGCTGTGCTTCATCAGCACATAGAGCCCCAGCAGGGCGAGCGCGGCCATACCGAAGGCGATCAGCTTGACCGCCGCGATCCTCGCCCCCAGGAATTCGAAGCCGGCCGAGCTGTAGCCGAGCCGGATCCGGCGCTGGGTGCCGCTGAAGGCGTACCCGAGGAGGCCTTCGATGGTCAGGGCGACCGAGAAGGTGAGCAGCACCGACATCATGGTGAGGGTCGCGGGGCGGAGCCGGGTGAGGAGCAGCCGTTGCATGGCGACGCCCGCCGCGAAGAACAGCGGCACGGTGACGACCAGGGTGAGCAGCGGATCGATCCCGGTCTCCCGGTGGGCGTACCAGGCGAGGTAGGCGGCGAGGATCAGAAAGGCGGAGTGGGCGATCATCACGACGCGCATGACGCCGAAGTAGAGGGTCAGGCCTGCGGCGAGGAGGGCGTAGAGCCCTCCCAGCAGCACACCGAGGACGACGCTCTGGAAGACGAGGCTCGCGGAGGGCACGCCGGCCTCACCAGGCCGGCTTGGGGTGGACCAGATCCGCTTCCTTCTGCGCTTCGGGGAGCACGATCTGGATCTCCCCGTCGATCCATTGCTGGATCATGTGTGCGCTCTGCGGGCGGCCCTTGTCGTCCCACTTCAGCGGTCCGACGACGGTTTCCACCTCGTTGCCGCGCAGCCAGTCGACCAACTTGCTCTGGCATTCGGGGTCCTGGGAGGCGCAGTCGGCGGCCTCTACGGCCGCCGCGACCACCTGGCCGGTGGTGTACGCGTTGGCCTCGTCCTCCTCCGGGGCCTTGCCGAACTGTTTCGTGTACTTCTCGACGAACTCCTTGTTGCTCGGATAGTCGGCCTTCTGCGTGTAGCCGGTGGGCGCGAGGATGCCCTCGGTCTTGTTGCCGATGGCCTTCGCGAACTCCGGTTCGGTGGGCGCCGTGGAGAAGGCTGCCATCTTCGGCTGGTAGTTGAGCTGTTGGAGGGCGACGATCAGATTGACGCCGTCCTGGTACTGCGAACCGCCCACCACCATGTCCGCCTTCGAGTCGGCGATCTTGGCCGCGATGCTGCCGAAATCGGTGGTGTTGGGCGGATAGACCTCGTCGACGACGGTCTTGATGCCGCCCTTCTCCAGCTTCTCCTTGAGTCCGTACGCGGTTCCCTGGGCGAAAGGGTCGTCCATGGCGGCGTACGCGACCGACTTGGGACGCTCGCCCGCCGGCAGGGCGAGAATGTAGTCGGCCAGGTGGTTGTAGTGGTCGTTGGCGACGGCCGGCGCGGCGTAGAAGAGGTTCTTGAAGCCCTGGTCGAAGACCTCCGGCGCGGCTCCCGCCGGTTCGACGAAGAGCATGCCGTACTCCTCGGCCACGCGGGCGGAGGGGACGACGAGCCGGGTGGAGAAGGGGCCGAAGACCAGGTCGACCTCGTCCCTGCCGATCAGCTGCTCGTAGTCGGACACGACGCGGTCGGCATTCGACTGGTCGTCGAGGATCTTCAACTCGACCTTGCGGCCGAGGAGTCCGCCCTTGTCATTGACGATCTTCGCCCAGGCCTTGTAGCCGCGTTCGACGCCCTTGCCGGGTTCGGAGAAGTCACCGGTGAGGGGCAAGGAGACACCGATCACGATGGAGTCATCGGAGGAATCTTCGGAACCGGAACCACCGGCACAGCCACTGGCAGCGAGCGCCAGCGTGAGCGTGCCTGCTGCGATTCTCCCTTGTAGACGGCGTGTTGGTCTCATCAATGGACACCCCTCATCGGCTGGACACCCGCATGGGTCGGCCGGATTCCGTGGTGCACGAAAGCGCTTTCGGGGGCGCTTTCCTACTATGTAAGCCGTGTCTCACCGGTCTGGACAACAGTCGTGCACATATCAGTTGTCCTACGTGTGGCGTTGGTGGGCGTGATGTCCGCGGGTGAGTCGAAGGGGTCGGCCACTCCCGGAAGAGAGATCACGCACGAGCCATGAGTACGGCTTCGGGATCTCGAGTGTTGGCCACAACTGGGCCAGTTTCGTGTGGAGTTGTTGCGTTCTTCGGCGCACTGGTTCACGTTGTTGCCTCTGCAGGCCGCCGAAGAGGGGGGACCTCGTGCGAAGACGGCGTTTCATCAGTGGAGTGCTCGGTGCCGGGGCTCGTCTCGGCGAGCGGTGGGGCTGCCGGGGCTTCCTCGGGTGACCTTGTCCGGGACACGGGTGTCTTGGGCCAGGACGTTCGGGAAGCCCATGAGTGGCAGGCCGTCGCAGCGCCGGAGTGCGCGGAGACCGACCACCTGGCCGGCCTGGCCGCCGCGGGGCCCACACTCGCCTGGGCGGTGGGGGAGGAAGGGCGCTCCGGCAGAACCCGCGGGACGCCGCTGGCCCTGGTGTGGGACGGCGAGGCGTGGGCGCGTATCGGCCTCGCCCATCTGGGATTCAGCGGCTCCCTGCACTCCGTCGCCGGCACATCGGCCGGCTCTGCCGGGGCCGCGCGCTTCTATCCTGGTGAGTGGTGTCCGGCCCGCTTTGGGCGAGGAGGGAGGCACCATGTCCGAGGAGACCACCGGCAGCGAACAGGCGGCCCCGCAGGCGTTCTGCCACGAGATCGAGCAGGCGAGGGACGCGGTCGCCCGTGAGGCTTGGGCCGAGGCGTATGCCGCCTTGCGTGACCTCGACCACGACCGGCTGACTCCTGACGACCTTGCCGCGCTCGCCGACGCCGCTTGGTGGACCAGCCGTGTTCCGGAATCGATCGAGGCACGGATGGCGGCCTACTCCGGTTATGCCGCGGCGGGAGCAGACCGTCGGGCCGGGTACTGCGCCTGGATGCTCTTCTACGAGCATCAACTGGCGGGCCGCACGGCAGCGGCAGCGGGCTGGCTGCACCGGGCGCGCCGCCATCTGAGCGGCGAGCCCGAGTGTGTCGAACAGTGCTATCTCGCCTGGGTCGAGGCAGAAGAGGCACAGCGGCGGGGCGCGTTCGGCGAGGCCATGAGCTGCGCGCGTCGGATGGCCGACATCGCGGAGCGCTGCGGCAGCGACGATCTGCTTGCCATGAGCATCGAGGCGCAGGTGAGTGTCCTGCTGGCCCAGGGACGGATCGCCAGTGGACTTGACCTGCTCGACGAGGTCATGTGCTCGGTGATGGCGGGCGAGCTCAGCCCGTTCTTCACCGGGTGGATCTACTGCCTGGGCCTTCAGCAGTGCATGGCCTGCGCCGACCTGGAACGCGCCGTCGAGTGGACCGACGCCGCGATGGCCTGGTGCGCGTCGATGCCCGAGGAGAACAACTTCCGGGGACTGTGCCGCGTCCATCGGGTGGAAGTGCTCGAACTGCGCGGTGACTGGCCCGCCGCGGAGAGCGAGGCGACCGTGACCTGCCGGGAGCTGCTGCCGTACGAGGCCCGGATGGCCGCCGAGGCGTTCTATCTGGCCGGCGGCATCCAGCGACGGCGCGGCGACCTGGCCGCGGCCGAGGCCTCGTACGAGCGCGCCCACGAACTGGGCCGGGATCCGCAGCCGGGCCTTGCCCTGCTGCGGCTCGCCCAGGGCAAGGCCACCACCGCGTCCGCCGCCCTGCGGCTCGCCCTCGCCGGGGAGGACAGCGGCGGACCCGGCCGCCTCGAGCGCTGTCGGTTGCTGGCGGCTCAGGTGGAGGTCTGTCTTGCCCTCCGTCAGCTGGATGAGGCCCGTACGGCGGCGGGCGAACTGGCGTCGACCGCGCGCGAGTGGCAGCAGCGGCGTGAGTCAGGGACGACCGTGCTGCACGCGACCGCCGCGCAGGCAAGCGGCGCGGTGGCACTGGCCGAGCGCGACCTCGACCGCGCGCAGCCCCTGCTGCGGCGGGCGCTGTCCCTGTGGCGGGAACTCGGTGTCCCGTACGAGGCGGCTCAGGTCCGTATGACACTCGCCGCCGCCGACCGAGCGGCGGGGGACGATGAAAGCGCTCGGCTGGAGCTGAAGGCCGCGCACGCGGCCTTCGAGCGGCTGGGCGCGGAACCCGATGCACGGCGGGCGGCAGCCCTGCTCAGCGCAGTGCGGGATCAGCTCCCGGGCCGGCTCACCGAGCGGGAGGCCGAGGTGCTGCGCCTTGTCGCCGCCGGCCGGACCAACCGGTCCATCGCCTCCGAGTTGATGATCAGCGAGCACACCGTCGCGCGACACCTCAACAACATCTTCGCCAAGCTCGATGTGCCGTCGCGGGCCGCGGCCACGGCGTACGCCTACACCCACGGCCTCGCCTAAGCGCTCCGCTGGAAGTGCGGTTCGAAAGCTGAGGGTCCGTCGTGGCTGGTCGCACCCCGCGGCGCAGGGCCGTATCGGTCTAGGGGCGCAGGGCCGCACCGGACTTCGGCAAGTCCGCTCGGCTCCGCATCCGACCGGCCGCATGGGCTGTTCTTGCCATGCCCGTCCCGGCGACATGGGCCGTTCGGGCGATGAGCGGAGACGGGCTCTGTGCCTACAACGGTGCCGTACTCCTTCCCCGACCACACGGAAAGCCGGTGGGGGCCATGACCACCTACACACCCGCCCTCGACGAGACGCTGACACAGCGACTGAGGGAGGCGGTCCGGGGCGAGATCATCGAGCCCGGGGACCCGGACTACGAAGAGGCCCGCACGGTCTACAACGCGATGCACGACAAGCGGCCGGCGATCATCGTGCGGGCGGCCGACGCGGGCGACATCAGGGCCACCGTGGACTTCGCCCGGGACCACGAACTGCTGCTGGCCGTGCGCGGTGGCAGCCACAGCGTCCCCGGCTACGGCACCTGCGACGAAGGTGTCGTACTCGACCTCGGCGCCATGCGCGGGATCCGGGTCGATCCCGAGAGGCGCACGGCTCGGGCCGAGGGCGGCTGCACCTGGGCCGACTTCAACCACGCCACGCACGCCTTCGGCCTGGCCACCACCGGCGGTGTCGTCTCCACCACGGGAATCGGCGGGCTGACCACCGGAGGCGGCATGGGCCATCTGGCCCGGCGGTGCGGGCTGGCCTGTGACAACCTGATCTCCGTCGACCTGGTCACGGCCGATGGATCATTCGTGACCTGCACCGACGAGCACAACGCCGACCTGATGTGGGCCGTACGCGGCGGAGGCGGCAACTTCGGGGTCGTCGCATCCTTCGAGTACCGGCTGCACCCGGTGGCCGACATTCTCGGCGGACCGACCTTCTATCCGCTCGACGGTGACGTGATACGGGCCTACCGCGAACTGATCGCCGATTCCGCCGAGGAGTTCAACGCCCTGCTGGTCGTCGGGCTCGGTCCTCCGCTGCCGTTCCTGCCGGAGCGTTGGCACGGTCGGCCGATGTGCGGGGTGCTCACGTGCTTCAGCGGCCCCGAGGACGAGGACGACCGGATCCTGGCCCGGCTCGCCGGCCTCGGCCCGGTCGTGGGACAGCACGTCGCGCGCATGCCGTACCCCGTGATCAACACGCTCTTCGACGAGCTGCTGCCCGCCGGCCTCTACCACTACTGGAAGGGCTCCTTCAGCAGAGGCCTGCCCGACGGTGCGATCGACGCCTACACCGAGTACGGCGCGACCACGCCCACCATCCAGAGTGCGACGGTTGTGTTCCCCATCGACGGTGCCTGCCATCGGGTGGGCCCCGAGGAAACCGCGTTCGCCTACCGCGACGCCGACTTCTCCACCGCCCTCAGCCCCACCCTGCCGACCCGCGCCCAGTGCGAGGCGAACATCGACTGGGCGCGCGCCTTCGCAGCAGCACTGGAGCCATACTCGGCGGGGGGCGGCTACGTGAACTTCATGGACGCCGACGACCAGGACCGGGTGCGAGCCAACTACCGGCAGAACTACGACCGCTTGGCGTCCGTCAAACGACGCTACGACCCCGGCAACCTGTTCCGCCTGAACCACAACATCGCTCCCTGAGAGGTCGTTCGATGTCGACCTCCCAGGGCGCGGTCGGGCCAGTGAGCAGGTGGACCTGTTCAGGATGATGCGGAGGAGTAGATGGCGGCCTCCTCGGAGGTAGCGGCAATGCCGTTCGCGCCGTTGAAGATCCGCTGACCCCAGCTGGTGAGCCGGCTCGGGTCGAAGTTCGTGGCCATGTCCAGGTACTCGACTCCGCCTCCGTTGCCGCTCCAGGACCAGCCGAGGTAGCCGAGCCCGAGCTGCTGGGCGGTGGCCAGAATGGCGTCCTCGTCGGGGTTGCCGTCCGAGTGGTCGTGGCCGAACTCGCCCACCACGATGGGGAGTTTCGCGGCGACGAAGCGGTTCAGGTAGTCGGTTATCTCGGCGGCGGTGTCGAAGACGCCGTACATGTGGATGGAGAAGATCGTGTTGGCGTCCGGATCCGCGGCGAAGACCGAGGCGGCGTTGTCGCGCATGGTGAACGCCCAGTCCTGGCCCCAGTTGGGCGCGTCGACCATGATCGTGTGGTCGAATCCGGCGCCCCGGAGCTTCTGGATGGCCGCCTTGGTGTCGGCCGTCCAGTCCGCGTAATTGGTGTTCCCGTACGGCTCGTTGCCGATGTTGACGATGACGTAGTCCTCTTGGCCGCTCAGGGCGCTCTGCACGCTGAGCCAGTAGTCCGCGGCCCGCGAGAGCGTGACGGCTCCACTCTGTTCGCCGTAACCGGTCGTGTCGTGGACCTCCAGGACGCAGATGAGCCGGTTCTGCTTGCACTGGCTGACGACGTTCGCCACATCGGCGGTGTCGTTACGGGTCCACCGGTCACCGCTGGAGAGGACGACACGTACGGTGTTGGCGCCCTTCGCCTTGATGTGCGCGAGGGAGCTGATCCGGTCCGGATACCAGGTGTGGGCGTGGTTGACGCCCCGCATCACGAAGTCGTTCCCGGACGCCTCAAGCAGCCGGCCGTTCTCGATGCGGAAGCCGGTGGGCGCGGCATGAGCCGGGGCGCTGAGGCCGAGCAGGGGGAGGAGCAGGGCGGCGACAAGGCCGAGAACCGGAACGAGCCGTAAGGGTAAGTGGCGGGTGCTGCGCATGGTGTTCCCTTCTCCGAGTGAGGTGGGAGCGCTCCCAACCCATCAAGCCATTGTTGTCAGTGACACGTCAAGAGGTTGGACGGCGGGCGGCGAAGGAGCCGCAGTCGAGGAAAGGGCTGCCTAGTCGCTCCCTGTCCCGACCCGGGTTTCCACCTCGGAACGCGAGGTGAGGTCGCGCAGCTGCTCGGCCGGGACCTCGGACGGATAGAACTGGGCGTACCAGCGTCGCAGCGCCCTGATGCCCTTCTCGTGAGGCAGCAGAACCGGGCGCGGCTGGTGGATCTTGTGGTCCCAGATCCGGACCTCCTCGCGCACCTCGCCCAGGGCTTCCGCCCGGAAGACGAGCTTGAGGAGGGGGACCAGGAACGGGAGCCGCGCCGGCTTGCGGAGGTAGTACAGCATTCGCATCTCGCTCGTACGGTCGTCGACAGGGGTGGTCAGGGCGACCGCGGTGACCGAGAGGACGGGGCCATGGGAGCGGACCACCATGACGCCGGGTCCGTACATGAACGCATCGAAGCTGTTGTTGATGTCCCGGCCGAGAACGCGCCGCCCGATCCGGCCGCGGACCTCGGCGAAGGGTCCGTCCGGCCGCAGGTCCTGCACGGGTGGTTCGCTCTGGCCGTGGATGAAGTGGAAGTGGGACTCGTCCACGATGTTCTCGCGCATCTCCTGGACGTGGATACGCGCCCGGCAGGTGTCGTCGATCGGCTCGGCGAAGTCCCTGGCCGCCGCCTCCGGGATCTCCGGCACCTCCCACGTCGGCTCGCCCGGTCCGGCGTAGACGAAGACGAGCCCGCTGTGCTCACGGACCGGAAAGCCGCCGATGGACACCTTCGGGGTCCGGAGCGCGAACGGTGCTTCCACGCACTTGCCGTCCGTACCGAATCGCCATCCGTGGAACGGGCACTCCACGGTGCCGTCCACGACCTTCCCGCCCACGCCCAGATGCGCCCCGTAGTGCGGGCAGTGCGCGTCCCGTACGGCCGGCTGTCCGTCCGCTCCGCGGAAGGCGATGAGGGCACGTCCGAAGTAGTGCAGGTTGACGACCCTGCCCGGGCGCAGCTCGGCGCTGCGGAGAACGGCGTACCACCCGTAGGGCACGGGCGGCATCGGGTACTCGTCGGCTCGCGGATCACGCGGCAGGGCGGAAAGGCTGTCATGGCTACGACGAAAGAGCATGCGCCGAGGCTAGCTTGCCCGCCTGTCCGACTGATGGGCCATCAGGCAAGGGCGATCTCCATCAGCCCCTTCCTGATTCCGTACGGGATCACTTCCAGCCGTAGGCGTACGCAGCGACCCACGTGACCTCGAGTTGGGCGCTGCTGCCCGGAGCCGCACCCGGACCCTGCAGGGCGCTCTCGTTCTGGAGCACCCAGGACAGGGGGCGGTTCGGTACGCCTCGGGTGTCGTGTCCCGTCTGGCGGCCGTCCACGAAGAACCGTACATGTCCCGGCGTCCACTCGGTCGAGACGGTGTGCCACTCGGTCCAGTCGTCGGCGCCCGGGAAGTAGCCCTGCTCGCCCCCGCCGCACGGATGGTGGAAGGCGGTGAGGTCGCCGGTCCACTCGCCTTCAGGGTGGTCCATCTCGCAGCCTCCGCCGTAGTGCAGCCACGCTGACTTGTAGCCCGGAGCGAGCTTCGTCACCTTGATACGGGCGCTGTACTTGCCGTACTTCATCTGCATGACGGCACGCGGTACCACTGCCGCGGCATGCACGGGACCTCCGTCGGCGGGCCGCCACATCCGGATGCGCATCCTGCCGTCGCCGTTCTGAGCGGGACCTACGCTCACGGTGTCCTCCGGGTGGTAGACACCCACGACGTCCCGGTTACGGTCCCGCGCGGTGTCGGGCCAACCGGTCGGATACGCCCACCAGTTGTCCCGGTACGCACCGCTCAGGCCCCCGCAGTACGCGGCCGAGGTGTCGACATGGTGATCGCAGTCGCTGAACGCGCCCAGCGGCACCCGGTCCCCGTTGAAGTCCTCCGCGAGGACCTGCCAGAACGGACCGCAGTCGCCGCGCGGCAGTTCGGTGCCAGTGGTGCGGCAGGCGTCGGCCGGCGCAGGCGCCCCGTCGGCACGGGGGACGCCGAGGAGCACGGCCAGGAGCAAGAGCCCGACGGGCACCAACAGGGCGCGCCTACGGCGGCTCGGCGCTGCGTGTGAACCCATCGGAAGCTCCTCCGGCTCCTCGGCCCGCGTGCGGTGGGGTGTTGCTGCGCGAAGGAGCATCCTCGCGGTAGGGCGGGGGCAACGCCATCCTCGGAACGGGACGCGTACCGGACCGCCGGGCTCCGCTGTCGACCGCGTACGGGGTCTCCGGCCACGCCCGGTAACCTGGCGGGGTGACAGGCTCGGAAACATCCCCTACGTTCCGCCTCGCGTACGTTCCGGGGGTGACGCCCGCCAAATGGGTGCGGATCTGGAGCGAGCGACTGCCCGACGTCCCGCTGACCCTCGTCGACGTGTCGGCCGCCGAGGCATCCGACGTGTTACGCGGCGGTGGAGCCGACGCGGGGGTCGTACGGCTTCCGGTCGACCGTACGGTCTTCAGCGCGATCCCCCTCTACACCGAGTCGACGGTGGTCGTGGTCCCGAAGGACCACCTGGTGACGGCGGCGGACGAGGTGAGCGTCGCGGATCTCGCCGACGACATCGTGTTCCACCCGCTCGACGACGTCCTCGAGTGGGAGCAGCTACCGGGACGGCCCGCCCTCGAGCGCCCCGCCACGACGGCGGACGCCATCGAACTCGTGGCGGCGGGTGTGGGCCTCCTCGTCGTCCCCCAGTCGCTGGCCCGTCTGCACCATCGCAAGGACCTCACGTACAGGCCGCTGGTCGACGCCCCTCAGTCGAGCGTCGCGCTGGCGTGGCCCGAGGACGCGACCACCGACCTGGTCGAGGACTTCATCGGCATCGTCCGCGGCCGAACGGTCAACAGCACACGCGGCCGCACCCCGCCTCCGGCACAGCCGAAGTCCAAGCGCCGCGAAGCGGCGGACGCCCGCCGGAAGCCCACATCGACCGGCAGAAGCCCCCGAAGCGGCGCCGGCGGCGCGAAGGGTGGCAAGCGGGGGAAGCCTCGCCGCCGGTCGTAGGTCTGTGGTAGTTCCCCAGTCCCGCCCCTTCCCGGCTGCGTCAATTTGCGGCTCCGCCGCGTGGGGGGCTGCGCCCCAGGCCCCCGCCAGGGGGTGGGGTGACAGGTCGTGTCGCGGCTGTGGGTGCGTTGTGGCTGGTCGCGCAGTTCCCCGCGCCCCTGAAAAGCAAAAGCCTGCGACTCCCCGCGCTCCGGGAAAGCCCGCACCCCCGACTACCCGCAGCTTCCCTCCGGCGGGAGGGGTCGTGGGCCGGTGCGTCGTATGCCCGTCGCTTAGGTTCTGTCTCGGAGAACCCGCACCCTGTACCAGGCCAGGGCCGTATGCCCGCCCTGCGACGGGCTGACGCACCGGCCCACAACCCCGCACCCACCACCCACCCCAGGGGCGCGGGGAACTGCGCGACCAGCCACAACGAACCCGCACCCGACAACGAACCCAACCGCCGGAGGCAACCCGCATGACCGCCCGTCCGCCCGCTGAAGACGGCGAGGGCCCCGCTGCCGCGGCGACCCGCCTCACCGGGCGCCCGGCGACCGGCGAGCGCCAGCTGTCCGGCACGCTCGCCGAAGTCACCCTCGACAGCGGGCAGTTGGTAGTGGTCAAGCGCGGCGACGCCCCGGGCGCGGTGCGGGCCGAGGCCGCGGGGCTGCACTGGTTGGCGGACACCGGCACGGTTCGTATCCCGGCGGTGCACGGCCACGACGAGCGCTGGCTGGTGACCGACCGCGTCCCGTCCGGGCGCCCGAGCGCTGAGGCCGCGGTCCGGTTCGGCCGCGACCTGGCGGCCCTGCACGCCGCGGGCGCGCCCGAGTTCGGTGCCCCACCACCCGGCGGCCCCGAGGACGCGTACATCGGCCTCGCCCCGATGCGCAACGCCCCCGGCACCGACTGGCCACGCTGGTACGCCGAGCACCGGGTGCTGCCATACCTGCGGCGGGCGGTCGACGACGGCACGATGCGCCCGGCCGAGGCGACCGTCGTCGAGCGTGTCTGTGAGCGACTGCCCGAACTGGCCGGCCCTGCCGAGCCGCCCGCCCGGCTGCACGGCGACCTGTGGAACGGCAACGTGCTGTGGGGCGCCGACGGACACGTCTGGCTGATCGACCCGGCCGCGCACGGCGGCCACAGGGAAACCGACCTGGCCATGCTCCACCTGTTCGGCTGCCCCCACCTGGACCGGGTGCTGGACGGCTACCAGGACGCGGCGCCGCTCGCCGACGGCTGGACGGACCGCGTAGGCCTGCACCAGCTCTTCCCCCTGCTCGTACACGCCGTACTGTTCGGCCGCGGCTACGCCGAGCAGGCGCTCGCGGTGGCACGGTGACCCGGACCCGCTGACGGGACTTCCTGCTTTTCGGGCGCGATCGACGTGGACCGCGCGTCACGGTGAATCGGCGTCGCCGAGCCGGTCAGTGGGCCACCCGAGCCGCCGTGTCGTACCGCGACGATCTCGGCGGCGATGGACAGGGCCGTCTCCTCGGGCGTACGGGCGCCGAGATCCAGCCCGATCGGGGACCTGAGCCGCGCCAACTCCCGCTCGGTGACGCCGACTTCACGCAGCCGCCGGTTGCGGTCCTCGTGGGTGCGGCGCGAGCCCATCGCACCGACGTACGCGACCGGTAGCCGCAGGGCCGCCTCCAGCAGCGGTACGTCGAACTTGGCGTCGTGAGTCAGCACGCACAGGACCGTGCGGGCGTCCGTCTCGGTGCGTCGGAGGTAGCGGTGCGGCCAGTCGACCACGATGTCGTCGGCCTCGGGGAAACGGGCCCGCGTGGCGAAGACGGGGCGGGCGTCGCACACGGTCACGTGGTAACCGAGGAACTTGCCCGCCCTGACAAGCGCCGCGGCGAAGTCGATCGCACCGAAGACGATCATGCGGGGCGGCGGCACGCGCGACTCGACGAACACCGTCAGGACGACCCCGCAGCGCGACTTGTCCTCGGAGATGTCGAACGTGCCCGTGCGGCCGGCGTTCAGCAGGGCGCGGGCCTCGTGCACCACCGTGCGGTCCAGCTCGGGATGCCCGCCGAGTTCGCCTTCGTACGATCCTTCCCCGGGCTCCGTCCGGGGGGACCCCCGTCTCGCTGCGCTCGGGCGGACGAGCAGCGCCCTGCCCAGCAGTTCGACCGGTCCCCGGACCACGCGGGCGAGGGCCGCCGCCTCGCCCCCTGCGGCGGCCGAGAGCGCCGACGCGAACACCTCCCTGCCCGGCGTGTCCACACCCACCGGAGTGACCAGGACCTCGATGACCCCGCCACAGGTCAGTCCCACCGCGAAGGCATCCTCATCGCTGTAGCCGAACCGCTCGCGCACCACCTCGCCGTCCTGGAGCGCCTGGACACACAGGTCGTACACCGCCCCTTCCACACAGCCGCCGGAGACCGAGCCGATGGCCGTGCCCTCGCTGTCGACGGCGAGGGCGGCGCCCGGACTGCGCGGTGCGCTGCCGCCCACGGCCACGACGGTGGCGACGGCGAAGGCGCGGCCCTCCTCGACCCACCGGTTCAACTCGTCGGCGAGGTCAAGCACTTGAGCCTCCCGCGCTGTTCGCCGACAGGACCCGGTCGGGCCGGATGGGGAGGTGCCGGTGGCGTACGCCGGTCGCGTGCCAGACCGCGTTGGCGATCGCCGCCGCGGCGCCCACGATGCCGATCTCGCCGATGCCCTTGATCCCGACCGGGTCGTCCGGGTCCGGGTCGTCCACCCAGTCCGCCTCTACGAGCGGGACGTCGGCGTGTGCGGCGACGTGATAGCCCGCGAGGTCGGCGCCGTAGTGGCCGCCCGAGGCCCGGTCCCGGACCGCCTCCTCGTGCAGGGCCATGGAGATGCCCCAGATCATCCCGCCGACCAACTGGCCGCGCGCCGTCAGCGGGTTGACGATCCGGCCCGCCGCGAAGATGCCGAGCATGCGCCGTACGCGCACCTCTCCGGTGGCGGGGTCCACGGCGACCTCGGCGAACTGCGCCCCGAAGGAGTGCCGTTCCTTCTGGGCCAGGGCGCCGATGGCCGCGGTGGTGTCCGACCGCACCGTGATGCCCTCCGGTGGGATGCCGGTGTTCAGGGCGAGCCGCTCCCGCAGTTCGCCTGCCGCGGCCGTGACCGCCCATGCCCAGGAGCGGGTGCCCATCGAACCGCCGGCGATCCACGCCGGTCCGAAGTCGCTGTCGCCGATGCGGACCTGGACACGGTCCGGTGCCACCTCCAGCGCGTCGGCGGCGACCAGGGTGAGCGCGGTCCGGGCCCCGGTGCCGATGTCCGCCGCGTTGATCCGCACGGTGAACGTGCCGTCCGCCTCCGCCGTCATGGCCGCCGTGGACGGTCCGGCTCCGGCACCGAAGGAGGCCGCCGCCGTACCGGTGCCGAGCAGCCAGCGCCCGTCCCGGCGCAGGCCCGGACGCGGGTCCCGGTCCGCCCAGCCGAACCTGCGGGCGCCCTCCCGGAAGCAGGCGAGCAGGTTGCGGCTGCTGAACGGCAGCCCGGACACGGGGCCCGTCTCGGGCTCGTTGCGTACGCGCAGCTCGATCGGGTCGATACCGCACTTCTCGGCGAGCTCGTCCAGCGCCGCCTCCACCGCGAACGACCCCGGCGCCTCGCCCGGCGCGCGCATCCACGTCGGGGTCGGCACGTCGAGCCGTACGACCCGGTTGGCCGTGTGGTGGGCGTCGGCGTCGTACATCACCCGTGCCACCCCTGCGCTCGGCTCGACGAACTCGTGCACGGTCGAGGTGAGGCTCAGGGAGCTGTGGTCCAGCGCGCGCAGCCGTCCGTCGGCACGGGCGCCGAGCCTGATCCGCTGCGTCGTGGGGCTGCGGTAGCCGGCGAGCGAGAACATCTGACGGCGGGTCATGACGACCCGGACCGGACGCCGCAGGCCGGTCGCGGCCATCACGGCGGCCACCTGGTGCGCGCGGAGGCCCTTGCTGCCGAAGCCGCCGCCGACGTGCTCGGATCGCACCCGTACCGAGGCCGGGTCGAGGGAGAACATGTTCGCGATCTCGCTCGCGACCCAGGCGGTGCCCTGGTTCGAGTCGACCACTTCCAGTCGGCCGCCGTCCCAGAGAGCCGTCGCCGCATGGGGCTCCATCGGATTGTGGTGCTCTTCCGGCGTGGTGTATTCCGCGTCGACGACGAGGGCGGACGCGGCGAGTTCCGCCTCCAGGTCCCCCTTCTCCGTCACCGCCGGCATGAAGCCGTCCACCTGGTATGCGTCCGGGTGTCCGGCCGAGAACGTGACGTCGTGCGGCTCTTCCTCGTAGTGCACCACGAGCGCTTCGGCGGCCTCCCTGGCCTGCTCGGACGTCTCGGCGACGACCAGTGCCACCGGCCAGCCCATGTGCGGCACCCGCTCGTGCTGGAAGACGGCGGCGGTCGGGTCCGGGGTGCCCAGCATGCCGACGTAGTCGCTGTCGACCCGCGGGGCGTTCCCGTGGTGCAGGACGGTGAGGACACCCGGCATCCTGAGGACGGCAGAGGTCTCCACCGAGCGGATGCGGCCGCGGGCGACGGTCGACAACACCATCCATCCGTGGGCCAGTTCGTCGAAGGGGATCTCGCCGGCGTAGCGGGCGGCTCCGGTGACCTTGTCGCGGCCCTCCACGCGGGTGTGCGCGGTCCCGACGGCACCCGTCACCGCAGTGGCCTGAGTCGTCGTGGTCATCGGGAGGCCTCCTCGGCGAGTTCGGTCAGCACGGCCACGACCAGGTTGCGCATCAGCGTCACCTTGTAGGCGTTGTGGGGCAGCGGCCTGGCGGCCGCCAGTTCGGCGTTCGCGGCGGCGGCGAAGGCATCGGCCGTCGCCGGGCCCCCGGCCAGGGCCCGCTCGGCCTCCCGGGCTCGCCACGGCCGGGACGCGACCGCCCCGAAGGCCAGGCGCACGTCGCGTACGAGCCCGTCCTCGACGTCGAGCGCGGCGGCGATCGAGCCGATCGCGAAGGCGTACGAGGCACGCTCGCGCACCTTGCGGTAGCGGGAGTTGGCGGCCGTGGGCGCGGGCGGCAGCGTGACGCCGGTGATCAGCGCTCCCGGCGGCAGCGCGGTCTCCAGATGCGGGGTGTCACCCACCGGCAGGTAGAAGGCGGCCAACGGCAACTCGCCCGGCCCGTCGGCGGTTTCGTACGAGACGACGGCGTCGAAGGCGGTCAGCGCCACGCCCATGTCCGAGGGATGCGTGGCCACGCAGTGCTCGGAGGCGCCGAGGATCGCGTGGTTGTGGTGCTCGCCCTCGATGGCGGGGCATCCGCTGCCGGGGACGCGCTTGTTGCACGGCTTGGTCACGTCGGTGAAGTAGCCGCAGCGGGTGCGCTGGAGCAGATTGCCGCCGACGGTGGCCATGTTGCGCAGTTGCCCGGAGGCGCCGGCCAGCACGGCCTGCGTCAATGCCGGGTAGCGGCGCCGGACTTCGGGGTGCGCGGCGAGGTCGCTGTTGGTGACGGTGGCGCCGATGCGCAGACCGCCGTCTCTCGTCGACTCGATCCGGTCGAGGGGCAGTTCGCGTACGTCGACGAGCCGCGCGGGCCGTTCCACGCCGGTCTTCATCAGGTCGACGAGGTTGGTGCCGCCGCCCAGGAAGCGCGCGTCCGGATCGGCGTCGAGCAGCGCGACCGCGCCGGAGACATCGAGGACACGCTGATAGCCGAACTCCCTCATGCGGCAGCCTCCTCGGCCTCGGCCTCGGTCGTCTGCGCCTCTGCCGCCTGTGCGACCGCCTGCACGATGGACACGTACGCGCCGCAGCGGCACAGATTGCCGCTCATCCGCTCCCGGATCTCGTCCGCGCTGAGCGGTGGGGGCCCCGCTTCGGGTCGTACGTCGTCGGTGACGGCGCTCGGCCAGCCCGCCGCGTGTTCCTCGATCACCCCGAGGGCCGAACAGATCTGGCCCGGAGTGCAGTAGCCGCACTGGTAGCCGTCGAGATCGAGGAACGCCTGCTGTACGGGGTGCAGTTGCTCGCCCTCGGCGACGCCTTCGATGGTGGTGATCTCGCGCCCCTCGGCGGCCACCGCAAGCTGGAGACAGGAGACGGCACGGCGTCCGTCGATCAGTAACGTGCAGGCACCGCACTGACCTTGGTCGCAGCCTTTCTTGGTACCGGTCAGATCGAGATGCTCGCGGAGCGCGTCGAGCAGGGTGGTGCGGTGGTCGACGGGCAGCGAGTACTTCTCGCCGTTGATGTTGAGGGTGATGACACTGTACGTCGAGGGAGCTGGAGCCATGATCAGCCTTCCTTCGCGTGGGTGGTGCGCGTCGAAGCCGGACGGGACAATGCGGTCGGCAATCGATTCCGGCCGTCCGCGCAGGAGTGTTCGCCGCTAAGGTGGACCTAAGCGGACAGCTGTCCGGTAACCATGAACCTAACGGACAGTTGTCCGCTTAGCAAGGCGGGCTCTGACGTGATTCCTGGAAGGAGGACGAGTGCAGGACAGAAATGACGCGCCCATGCGCTCGGACGCGCAACGGAATCGCGAGCGCATCCTGGAGGTGGCGCTGGCGGAGCTGACCCGCTCGGCCGACGTCCCGCTGAGTACGATCGCGAAGAAAGCGGGTGTCGGGCAGGGGACGTTCTACCGCAACTTCCCCAGCCGCGAAGCCCTCGTCCTGGAGCTCTACCACCACGAAATGCAGCAGGTCGCCGACGCCGCGGCCCAGTTGCTGCAGACCCGCGCACCGGACCAGGCGCTGCGCGAGTGGATGGACCGCCTGGCCCAGTACGCCATGGCCAAGGTGGGGCTGGCCGACGCGATCCGCAAAGTGACCTGTGCGCCCGGCGGCCCGGCGAAACCGGGGCACGGCCCGGTGAGCGACGCGATCGCGCTCCTGCTGAAGGCGAACGAGGACGCCGGCACCATCCGCCCCGGGATGACCCCCGACGACTTCATGCTCGCCATCGCCGGGCTCTGGCAGATAGATCCCCACGGGGACGACTGGCAGGGACGCGCCGGGCGACTCATGGACCTTGTCATGGACGGCCTGCGCGCCGGCGCTCCGGGGCGCTGAGCGGGCGCCTTCGAGGGGTGATCCTCAGCCTGCCGCCTGGCTGCTGTCCCGGAGGTCACCCCAGCCGTGCCAGCGGTCGATCTCGATCCAGGCGCTGACCCGGGCGCGGTCCCGTTGCGGGTACGGGCGCCCGCCGTAGTGCTGGCACAACCGGTCGATGTCGGCCAGGCCCTCGTCGTCGCGCAGATCCACCACCCGGCCGATGAGCGTGATGTGCGTGTACCAGTTGCCCTCGTCGAGCACCGTCAGCGTGACGCGGGGATCGTTGCGCATGTGGTCGAGCCGCTTGCGGCCCTCGTCCATGTTGACCAGCACCCGCCCGTCGTCTTCCCAGAGGTACCAGGTGGCCGTGGACACCGGCTGCCCGTCGGACCGCACCGTGGCGATGACAGCCGGGTTGGGCTTCTTCAGCACGACGACGGCAGCTTCGGGGAGCGGCGGTTTCGACATAAGTCCTCCTGCTGGTCGTGATCTTCGCGTTCCTCATGGGGTGCAGCCGCGTGGCGCTGATCCACGGGCTGCGCCTCCACGCTGCCACATTCCGGCCCGTACGCAGCCGCTTTCGATCTCACCCGGCTCCCCGCTCACGTTTGCCTCCCGCGCAGGGGGAACGCGTCACGGTGACGGAGCCACCCGAGAGGAGCCGATCATGAGCAGTGCAGCCGGACTGCGGGTCGTCGTCACCGGTGCCACCGGGAACGTGGGCACCAGCGTGATGCGTCTTCTGAGCGAGGATCCGCAGGTGGACTCCGTACTCGGCATCGCGCGCAGGCTGCCCGACGGGCCGCCGGTGCCGTCGGCCGAGTGGGCCGCGGTGGATCTGACGGCCGAGTCCGAGTTGACCAAGCACTTCGAGGGAGCCGACGCCGTCGTCCACCTGGCCTGGAAGCTCCAGCCCGCCCGGGACCCGGCGGTCACCTGGCGCACCAATGTGCTCGGCAGTGCGAAGGTGTTTCACGCGGCGGCCACGGCCAAGGTGCCGGCGCTGGTGTACGCCTCCTCGGTCGGCGCTTACTCGCCGGGCCCGAGGGAGCGTGCCGTGGACGAGTCCTGGCCGACGCACGGCTGGCCGGAAGCGGCGTACTGCCGTGAAAAGGCCTATGTGGAACGGGTGTTGGACACCTTCGAGTACGAGCGGCCGGAGACCCGCGTCGTCCGTATGCGGCCCGCCTTCCTCTTCAAGGAGGAGTCGGGAAGCCAGCAGCGCCGCCTGTTCGCCGGGCGCTTCAAGCCGGGCCCGCTGGCCCGGCCCGAACTCCTGCCCATACTCCCCGACGTCCGCGGACTGCGCGTACAGGCGCTGCACACCGAGGACGCGGCCGAGGCGTACCGGCTCGCGGTGACGAGCGACGTCCGTGGCGCGTTCAACCTGGCGGCCGAACCGCCGCTGGACGCCGAGGTGTTGGGCGAGCTGTTCCACTCCCGGCTGGTGCGGATGCCCCGCAAGGCGGCGCGGTCCGCCCTTGCCGCGGCCTGGGGCCTGCACCTGGTGCCCGCTTCGCCGCAGCTGTTCGACGCGGTGCTGCGGCTGCCCCTCATGGACTGCACCCGGGCCCGCCACGAACTGGGCTGGCGGCCGCAGTACACCGCGATCCAGGCGGTCGAGGAAGTCCTGCAGGGCATGCGCGAGGGCGCCGGCGAGGAGACCGCTCCGCTGGCCGGCCAGAAGGTCGGCTGACCCGGCCCGCCGGCGGGTGAGCGTCGCGAAGGCGGGTACTCGGCGAGCGCCCGGGGCGACGGCGAGCAGCCGATGACCGAGCAGCCGACGAGCAGCGGCGAAGGGAGCGCACGATGAGGGCCGTGACCTGGCAGGGCAAGCGCGAGGTACGGGTGGAGACCGTACCCGTCCCGGAGATCGAGGAACCGACGGACGCGGTCGTACGCATCACCTCCAGTGGGCTCTGCGGTTCCGACCTGCATCTGTACGAGGTGCTCACCCCGTTCATGACACCGGGGGACATCCTCGGTCACGAGCCCATCGGCGTGGTCGAGGAGGTGGGCTCAGCGGTGAAGGGGCTGAAGCCCGGCGACCGGGTCGTCGTGCCCTTCCAGATCGCCTGCGGGCATTGCTGGATGTGCGGCGCCGGGCTGCCGACGCAGTGCGAGACCACTCAGGTGCACGACTCGGGCATGGGCGCGGCCCTGTTCGGCTACACCAGGTTGTACGGCGGCGTGCCGGGCGCCCAGGCCGAGTATCTGCGGGTCCCGCAGGCCCAGTTCGGGCCGATCAAGGTACCGGACGGGCCGCCCGACGACCGCTACGTCTATCTCTCGGACGTCCTGCCGACGGCCTGGCAGGCCGTGCAGTACGCCGACATCCCGCCCGGCGGCTCCGTCGCCGTCCTCGGCCTCGGACCGATCGGCGACATGTGCTGCAGGATCGCCCGGCTCCAGCGGGCCGAGGTCGTCATGGGTGTCGACCTGGTGTCGGAGCGGCTGCGCCGGGCGCGCGAGCGGGGCGTGGAGACGTACGACCTGCGGCGGTACGAGGGACGGCAGGAACTCGTCGAGGAGATCCGCGACCGGACCGACGGCCGTGGCCCCGACGCCGTGATCGACGCCGTGGGAACGGAGGCCCACGGCAGTCCCGTCGGACGGACCGCCCAGCAGATGTCGTCGATGCTGCCCCGCGCCTGGGCCGCCCGGCTCGCCGAACGGGCCGGCACCGACCGGCTGGCCGCGCTCCTCACCGCCATCGAACTGGTGCGACGCGGCGGCACGATCTCGCTGAGCGGTGTCTACGGCGGCATGGCCTCGCCGCTGCCGCTGATGACGATGTTCGACAAGCAGATCCAGCTGCGGATGGGCCAGGCGAACGTACGGCGCTGGGTCGACGACATCCTGCCGCTGCTCACCGACGAGGACCCCCTCGGAGTCGACGGTTTCGCCACCCACCGGCTCCCGCTGGAGGAGGCCCCGCACGCGTACGAGATCTTCCAGCGCAAGCAGGAGGAAGCGGTGAAGATCCTCTTCCAGCCGTGAACCCAGCCGTGAACCAGCAGGCCGGGCGTCGGCGGATCAGGAGGATGCAGCCGAGCGTACGAGCCAGTCGTACGCGGCCCGCGCCGTGAACTCGCTCTGGCCGCCGCGCACCAGCAACCCCGCCGTGGCGAACGCCGGATCGTCGGCCTGCGCGGCCAGGTACGGGATCGCGATGCAGCGCATCCCGGCCGCGTACGCCGCCGCCGCGCCCGGAGCGGCGTCCTCGAGGACCACACAGTCCGCCGGGGCCGCTCCCAGCCGCCGTGCCGCCTCCAGAAAGACGTCCGGAGCGGGCTTGCCCCGGGCGACCTCCTCGGCCGAGACGACGGTGCGCAGCGAGGCGTCCAGTCCCGTGCCCGCCAGGATCGCCTCGATGGCCTCCCGCGAGGAACCCGAGGCCACGGCCATACGTACGCCTTCGACGGCCAGCAGCTCCACGAACTTCCGCATCTCCGGATAGACGTGCGTGGCGGTGCGGGCCAGTGCCAGATAGTGCCGGTTCTTCTGCTCGAGCAGCACGTCCCGCGGGGCCTCGAGGGCGTACCGCTCCTTCCAGTGAGCGACCGTCTCCGCGGTGCTGATGCCGACGTATTGCTCGAAGTCCGTCCAGGTGAAGTCCGTGACGCCGTGCCCGGCGAGTGTCTGCCGTCCTGCCTCGTAGTAGTTGGGCTCGCTGTCCACGAGCGTGCCGTCGAGATCGAAGATGACCGCGGTACCGCCGAGAGAGCTCATGGTCTCCAGGATGCCAAGGACCGGTTATCGGCCGTTGAACAGCTCTCGGCCGCCAGTCGGTCTTTCTGCGCCGGTCAGTTCCTGGCCGCGCGTCCGACCGCCGCCACGAGCGGCAGCAGCCGGTGCGGCACGCGCTCGCGCAGCGCCACCTCCGTACGCGTGCGGACGACGCCCGGCAGGCTGATCAGCGCCTGGATCAGATCCTCCAGGTGGGCGTTGTCGCGTGCGACGACCCGCGTCAGCAGGTCACCGCCGCCGGTGATCGAGAACGCCTCGATGATCTCCGGTACGGCGGCCAGGGCGTCGCCCACGTCGTCGAGATGGCCCTGGGTGACCTCGATGTGCACGAAGGCGAGTACGGGGTGGCCGAGCGCGGCGGGGGAGAGCGAGGGGCCCGTGCCGGTGATCACGCCGTCCCGTTCCATCCGGTCGAGCCGGGCCTGGAGCGTGCCGCGGGCGATGCCGAGGATGCGGGCGTACTCGCGGACGCTGGTGCGGGGCTGCTCCAGGAGCAGCCGCAGGATCCGGGTGTCGAGTTCGTCGACGGCCATGGTCCGTTGGCCTCCCTACGGTCTTGGCTGATCGTCCTCGACTGTACCAATGGCCCATCCGATCACGAGCCTGTTGAGCCACTGCCCCTCCCTTGCTTACCTTGTCGGTATACATGGCGCCGCGAAGCGCCGGACGGCAAAGAAGCCGGATCCGGACCCGCGGCGCCATTCCCATGTGAAGAGGGGGCGGGCTGCCGACGGTGAAGAAGATGTTCATGGCTCCGGATCCGGGCCTGGTACGGCTGCGGGTCTCGCTGCGGGCGGTGCTCGGCACCGGCCTCGCGGTGACCGCCTCCGAACTCGCCGGGCTCTCGCTGCCCGCCTCGATCACGGGCGGGCTCGCCGCGCTTCTCGCGCTGTTCACGGTCGGCGACCCGACCGTGCGCGGCCAGGCGGTCACCACCGCCCTGCTGCCCCTCGTCGGCTTCCCCGTGCTGGCCCTCGCGACCGTGCTGCACTCGGTGCCGGCCGTGCGGGACGCGAGCTGGCTCGCCGTGGTGTTCTGCGGTGTGTACGCCCGCCGCTGGGGGCCGCGTGGTCAAGCGCTCGGCATCTTCGCGTTCATGACCTTCTTCATCACCCAGTTCCTGCACGCCGTACCCGGTCAACTGCCGCAGCTGTACGCCGCGATGGCGCTGGCGCTGGCCGCCTCCTCGGCCGTGCGCTTCGGCGCGTGGTGCATCGAGCGACGTACTCCGCCACCTGCGATCCCCGCCCCGCTCGGCGGTCGCGGGCTCGCCCGGCCGACCACCCGGCAGGCCTTCCAGGCCACGGCCGCCTGTGCCTTCGCGATGGCGGCGGGCCAGTTCCTGTCGGACGAGCGCTGGTACTGGGCCGTCGGCACCGCCTGGTGGATCTTCGTCAACACGGCCTCGCGCGGCGAGACGCTGGTACGCGGCTTCCGGCGCATCGTCGGCACGGTCACCGGAATCGCGGCGGGACTGCTGATCGCCGTACCGCTGCACGGCGCGCCGACGCCCACGGCAGTGATCGTCGCCGTGTGCGTGTGGGGCATCTTCTACACCGCGGCGCTCTCGTACAGCTGGATGATGTTCTTCGTCACCGTCATGGCGGGCCTGCTGTACGGGCTCCTCGGCGTGCTGCATCCGGGGCTGCTGGGGCTGCGCCTCGCCGAGACCGCGGCCGGTGCGCTCGGAGCCGCGCTCGCCGTCGCGCTGATCCTGCCGGTCACCACGCACACGGTGACCGATCGCTGGGTGGCCCGGGCTGTGCACGCCGTACACGACTGCGCCTCGGCGGCGGCCCGGCGCCTCGCCGGTGACCTGGGCGCCGATCCCGCGCCGCGGGCCGCGGAGCTGGAGGCGCTGCTCGGCCGGGTCCGGTTCGCGCTCGCCCCGCTGGTCCACCCGCTCAACCCGATGCGGGCCCGCAAGTCCAGGGCCCGTCAGGTGCTCGCGCTCCTCGACGACTGCGCCCGCGAGGTACGCGGCCTCACGGTCGTCGCCGCCGACCCCGACGCCTCGCACGACGCCCGCCTCATCGCCGCCTGCGGACGCGTCGAGGCGGCGATCGAAGGGCTGGTCGGTGCGGTGCCGGAGCGTGCGGTGGCGTCGGACGCAGAGGCACTGGGCGAGGCGGTGCCGGGCCACGACGCGGGAGCCGAGCAGGCCCTCGCCCACCTGCACGGCCTGGAGCGGGCGCTCGCCGCGCTGGCCACGCCGCTGCGGGGCTCCTCGACGATGGGGGCGTGAACACGAACCAGGCTGTGTGTCGCACAGGCGGTCGGTTTGTTCCAGACCTTTGATCGTCGGCTGCTACCGCCGCCCCGACGGCGCGGTACCGAGAGGCGCCGGCGGCGTCATGCGTAGCGATCGGCCAGGTCCTACCGCCAGGCCGTACGAAGGCGGACACGTCGATGGGCCCGCTCCTGCGAGAGGAGCGGGCCCATCGACGTACGGGGTGTGCCAGGGTCAGCGGACCGGCGCGCCCTGCGGCTGCTGCGGGGCGATGCCCAGTGCCGTCGTGTACTTGGAGAGCGCGAGCTTGCCGATCGCCGGGTACGCGCCGAGCCCCTCGGCGGCAGAGCAGCCGGCCTCCTTCGCGGCGGCGTCGAGCAGCGTCGAGTCGAGCTCGGGGCCGATCAGGTACGGCGCGAGCGCCAGCTGCTGGGAGCCCGAGGAGCGCAGCTGCTCGGCGGTGGACGCGATCGCGCCCTCCTCGTCGAGCGCCGCAGCCATCACCGGCACGGCGAGGCGGGCGGCGAGCAGCATGCCGGTGATCCCGGCAGCCTGTACGGCCTCCTCGCCGCCCACGGACGCCAGGATGATGCCGTCCGCGGCGGTCGCCACGGTGAACAGGCGGGCACGGTCGGCGCGCGCCAGACCCGCCTCGGACAGCCGTACGTGCAGCGCCTCGGCGAGCAGCGGGTGCGGGCCGAGCACATCGGTCAGCTCGGCCGCGACACGGCTCTCCATGACGGCCTGACGGATACGGCGCAGCAACGCGTTGTCCGGACCGGCGAGCAGCGGCACGACGACGGCGACGGGGCCCTCCGGCTCGCGGACATCCACACCGGCGGCGCGGGCCTGCTCGAAACGGGCGGTGCGCTCCTCGGCGGTGTGCACGAGCACCGACTGAAGCGTGGGGAACTCCGAGTCGTCACCGTCGAGGTACGCGATCCGCGCATCGAGGCCGGGGAGCTCGGAGCGCGCGATGCTCACGACCTCGTCGGCGAGGCTGCGGACGGCGCCGCTGGGCGTGCCGGGCACCGCGAGGACGAGCGCGGGCGCGCCCTCGGGAGCCGCCAGCGGCTCCGGACGGCGGTGCCGCCCGGACTGGCGGGGTCGCGGCATTCGTACTGGCAGGCCGGACGCGGGCCCAGTGGGGGAGCTCATGGCGCCGCATGTTACTGGTTTCTTGGGCTCCCCTGTTCGGGGAGGGGGCAGGTGAACGGTATACGTCCGCTTTTGTCTGATGAGTTACGTACGGATTGATCTCTTTGCGTACGTGCGGATCATGGTGCGGGGGTCCCGGGTGCGAGGGCCTCGGGTGCGGGGGTCTCCGCGATCACGTACAGCATGTCCTCCTCGCGCGGCAGCGTCAGCCGGTCCTCGGCCAGGTCGACGGCGATACGTACGGCGCCGGCGAGCGGATCGCCCGCGGCCGGAACCTGTCGCGCGTACGGCAGCCGGTCCGTCAGCGCGGCACGCAGGGGTACGAGGAGGGGGTCGCCCATCTTGAACAGTCCACCCGTAAGGGCGACTTGGACCTCCCCGAAAACCTCGCCGCCGGCGGGGCAGACCGCGCGGGCCGCGTCGGCGATGTGCCGGGCGGCCTCGGCCAGGATGTCCACGGCCACCGGGTCGCCGTCGGCGCAGGCCGCCACCTCGGGTGCGAAGGACGCGAGCATGGCGGGGCGGTCGGGGCGCGGGTAGAGCTGCCCCGGCCAGGTGCCGGCCGGGCCGAACATCACCTCGCCGCGCGCCAGGAGCCGGGCCGAGCCCCCGGAACGTCCGTCGTGCGCGCGCAGGGCCGCGTCGAGTCCGGCTCGCCCGATCCACGCTCCGCTGCCGTTGTCGCCCAGCAGATGACCCCAGCCGTCCGCTCTGCGCCAGCGCGTCAGATCCGTACCGATCGCGATCAGGCCGGTGCCGGCCGCGACCACCGCACCCGGTCGCTGCCCCAGCGCACCCACATACGCGGTGACCCCGTCGGCGGCCAACGCGAGCCTGCGCACACCGAGTTCGCGGGCCAGCGCTGACGGCAGGTCGGCGCGCAGGGCGTTGCCCAGCGAGGTGTAACCAGCGGCCCCGACGGTGACGGCGCGAAGCGTGGTGATCCCCGCGTCCGCCATCAACTGCCGGGCCATCGGCACCAGTTGCTCCATCAAATGCCCGGCGTCGATGCCGCGCGGCCCTGTGCGCACCGGCTCCTCGGACTTCAGCGGAACAGCCGTGCCCCGGCCCTCCCGGCCACCCTCGACCGCCAGTACGGCACGCAGCCCCGAACCCCCGGAGTCCACACCCAGCACCCCCGACAGCTCGCCGGGACCGGTCACGGCAGCCGCCAGTCCACGGGTTCGCCGCCCTGACGGACCAGCAGTTCGTTGGCCCGGCTGAACGGGCGCGAACCGAAGAAGCCCCGGTCCGCCGACATCGGCGACGGATGGGCCGACTCCACCGACGGCAGGTCACCGAGCAGCGGCCGGAGGTTACGCGCGTCGCGCCCCCACAGGATCGACACCAGTGGTCGGCTCCGCGCGGCAAGCGCCCGGATCGCCTGCTCGGTGACCTCTTCCCAGCCCTTGCCCCGGTGCGCGGCGGGACGCCGCGGGGCTGTGGTGAGCGCCCTGTTGAGCAGCAGCACACCCTGCTCGGTCCAAGGCGTCAGGTCGCCGTTGGACGGCTGCGGCAGCCCCAAGTCGCTGATCAGCTCCCGGTAGATGTTGATGAGGCTGCCGGGCAGCGGCCGCACCTCGGGCGCGACCGAGAACGACAGCCCCACCGCATGTCCCGGTGTCGGATACGGATCCTGGCCGACGATGAGGACCCGGACGTCGTCGAAGGGCTGCTGGAAGGCACGGAGGACATTCGGTCCGGCCGGGAGATAGGTGCGTCCCGCGGCGATCTCCGCGCGCAGGAAGTCACCCATCTCGGCGATCCGTCCGGCCACGGGTTCCAGGGCCTTGGCCCAGCCCGGTTCGACGATTTCATGCAAGGGTCGTGGAGCCACGGCGTCACCCTACTGCCGTGCGGGCAGGGGCGATCAACCGGTGGTCGTGACACGACTGAACGTGATACGTCCGGTGACGGCGAGGGGCGCAGAGGATTCGCCCGATGCCCGATGCCCGACGACTCATGACTGACAATTGCCGGCACTCAATCGATCACCGCCGCACGTACGCACAGCACATCCGGTAGATGCGACGCCAACTGCCGCCAGCTGTCCCCGTCGTCGGCCGATGCGAACACCTCTCCATTGCGGTTGCCGAAGTACACGCCCGCCGGGTCCGCGCCGTCCGTGCACATCGCGTCGCGCAGCACCGTGCCGTAGTGGTCCTCCTGTGGCAGCCCCGCCGAGAGCGCCTCCCAGGTCTTGCCCGCGTCCGCCGTGCGGAAGACCCGGCATCGGCGCTCGGCCGGGATCCGGTCAGCGTCGGCGTTGATCGGGAACAGGTACGCCGTGTCCCCGCGGTGCGGATGGGTGGCCGCGGCGAAGCCGAACGTGGACGGCAGGCCCTCGCCGATGTCCGTCCAGTGCGCGCCCGCGTCGTCGCTTCTGTAGACACCCCAGTGGTTCTGCAGATACAGCCGGTCCGGGGTCGTCGCGTCCTGTGCGATCTTGTGCACGCACTGGCCGAACTCCGGGTTCGGATCGGGCAGGAACACCGCGGAGACACCGGAGTTGGAGGGCGCCCAGCTCTCGCCGCCGTCCTTCGTACGAAAGACACCGGCCGTGGAGACGGCGACCGTCACCGCGCTCGGATCGCGCTCGTCCGTGATGACCGTGTGCAGGCCCTCTCCGCCGCCGCCGGGCACCCACTGCGAGCGCGTCGGGTGCTCCCACAGGGGCCGGACGAGTTCGAAGGTCTCGCCGCGGTCCTCGGAGCGGTACAACGCGGCCGGCTCCGTGCCCGCGTACACCACGTCCGGCTCGGCCGCCGCCGGGTGCAGCTGCCACACCCGCTCCAGCGAAGCCTCCGTGTCCTGAGGGAACTTGACCGCCGGCTTGGCCGGTTCGGTCCAGGTGCGGCCCAGGTCGTCGGAGTGGAAGACGGACGGGCCCCAGTGCGCGCTGTCCCCGCCGACGAGGAGCCGCGGCACATCACCGCGGGTGTCGATGGCGACCGAGTAGACGGCCTGCGCGTTGAAGTACGGACTGTCGTCGAACTCCCAGACGCCGCCGCGCCGTCGCCCGATGAACAGGCCTTTCCGCGTGCCTACGGTGAGCAGTACGTCGGCCATGCCGACCACCTCCGGACGTCGTTGTCGGCAGATACGGGTCAGACATGGGTCAGTCTGCACCCAGCCACTGACAATCACCCCTGAACGCAGCATCCGGGCAGTTCAGAGCGCTTTCGGCGTCCGATGGCGATGTGGGGTCCGTCTCCCTGTGAGCACCGGGGCGATCGCTCGCGTATGGGAGGGCGGGGACTGGTGCGTCGGTGAGGAGATTGGGGCGTTCGATGGCGGCATTCCGTGGTCCGAGGGTGTGGCTGTGGCGATGGCGGCGCAACCCGCTGCGGCGCCGCAGCGACGAACTGGAGTCCTGGCTCCTGCTCGCCACCTGGGCCCTGACGCTGGTCACCGGGCTGCTCGCCGGACTGGCGACGGCACACGCGGTCGAGAGCAGCCTCGCCCAGCAGCGCGCCGAGTGGCATCCCGTCCTCGCGCTGACCAGTAAGAACACGCCCGCCGCGAGCACATCCGCGGCCAGCCACGAACGCGTGTGGGCGGAGGTGCGCTGGACCGCGGCGGACGGTTCGCCGCACACCGGCCAGGCCCGTGTCGAGCCCGGCAGCACGGCCGGTACCCCGGTCGTCGTGTGGACGGACCGCGACGGCCGCCTCGTCACCAAGCCCGCCAGCGCGTCCCAGGCCGGACTGCGGGCCGGAATGTCCGGGGTGCTGGTGGGGGCGAGCGCCGCCGCCGTGCCCCTCGGCGGCGGGCGGCTGTTGCGCAGGCGTCTGGAGCGGCAGCGCATGGAGCAGTGGGACGCGGAGTGGGAGAAGTTCGGCCCTCAGTGGGGATGGAAGACGGGCTGAGGGGCGGGCCGAGCCGAATCGGTGCCGCCCGGAGCCGTACGGCCGATGGTCGTGCCGCTGCGAAGCCCTGCGCCCAGTGGTCAGACGGACCGGTGGTACTGATCCGGTACGTGCACCTCGCCCCCGAGTTCGCGCGCCGCGTGCCGGGCCCATGAAGGGTTGCGCAGCAGCTCCCGGCCCAGCAGTACGGCATCTGCCTCACCGTTGGCGAGGATCTTCTCGGCCTGCTCGACATCGGTGATGAGACCGACGGCGGCGACGGGCATGGACGTCTCGCTCTTCACCCGGGCCGCGAAGGGAACCTGGTAGCCCGGGCCGATGGGAATGCGGACACCGGAGGCGTTGCCACCACTGGAGACGTCGAGCAGATCGACGCCATGGGCGGTCAGTTCGTCGGCGAAGCGGACCGTGTCGTCGGCCGTCCAGGCGTTCTCCTCCAGCCAGTCGGTGGCCGAGATACGGAAGAACAGAGGCTTGTCGTCCGGCCATACGGCCCGCACGGCGTCGACCACTTCGAGGGCCAGGCGCGTGCGGTTCTCGTACGAGCCGCCGTACGCGTCCGTGCGCCGGTTGGAGTGCGGGGAGAGGAACTCACCGATCAAGTAGCCGTGCGCACCGTGGATTTCGACGATCTCGAAGCCGGCGGCGAGAGCGCGGCGCGCGGCGTCGGCGAACTGGCCGACGACCTCCTGGATCCCCTCGACCGTGAGCTCGGTCGGCACCGGGTGGTTCGCGTCGAAGGCGAGCGGGCTGGGCCCGAGCGGCTGCCAGCCATGGGCGTCGGGGCCGACCGGAGCGCCGCCCTTCCAGGGACGATCAGTCGAGGCCTTGCGGCCGGCGTGCGCGAGCTGCACGGCCGGAACGGTGCCCTGCCCCTTGAGGAAGCGCGTGATCCGGCGGAAGGCCTCGGTCTGTGCGTCGTTCCAGATGCCGAGGTCGTACGGCGAGATCCGGCCCTCGGCGCTGACGGCCGTGGCCTCGACGACGATCAGGCCCGTGCCGCCGGTGGCGCGCGCCGCGTAGTGGGCGAAGTGCCAGTCGTTCGGAGCACCCATGTCCGGGCCCTCGGGCGCCGCCGAGTACTGGCACATCGGGGGCATCCAGACCCGGTTCGGGATGGTCAGATCGCGCAGGGTGTAGGGCTCGAAGAGCGCGCTCACGGCGGACTCCAATCGTCACGGGGCCGGGTTACGACTCGTACGATAGGCATCGTAGTACGGGAGATGTCAAACTACGATAGCTCTCGTACAATGAAATCCTCCGGAGCGATGGAGCCCCCAGAAACTTCGGAGACCGCCGGAACCTCCGGACCAGAAGGCCTGAGCACTCTGAGCACAAGGACTGGAGCCGCCGTGACGACCGCCACCCCGACCAGCAGCAGCCGCGAACTCCCGCACCCCGCACGCGAGGAGATCCGGCTGGAGTCCGTGCTGCACGCGCTCTCCGACCCGATGCGGCTCCAGGTCGTACGAGAGCTCGCCGCCGACGGCGACGAGCTCTCCTGTTCGCATTTCGACCTTCCCGTCACCAAGTCCACGACCACGCACCACTTCCGGGTGCTGCGCGAGAGCGGAGTGATCCGGCAGGTCTACCGGGGCACCGCCAAGATGAACGGGCTGCGTCGGGACGACCTAGACGATCTCTTCCCGGGACTTCTTGCCAGCGTCCTGACCGCCGCCGCTCGCCAGGCCGTCCGCCTCGGGGGCGGCTGAACCACCCTTTGAACCGCCCTTCGAGGGAAGGTGGTTGAAGAGCAGGTTCAGCACGATCGCCGTCAGGCAGCCCGCGCTGATCCCGCTGTTCATCACCGTCTGGAACCAGTCCGGGAACTTCTCGTAGACCGTCGGCACCCCGACCGGCAGCATCCCCACGGCGACCGAGACAGCCACGGCCGTCAGGTTGTCGTTGCCCTTGAAGTCCACTTGCGCCAGCGTCCGCAGACCGCTCGCGGCGACCGTCCCGAACATCACCAGACCCGCGCCGCCGAGCACCGGCGCCGGGATCGCCGCGACCACCGCACCCAGCTTGGGCAGCAGGCCGAGCAGAACGAGCATGCCGCCGGCTGCCGCCACGACCCAGCGGCTGCGGACCCGCGTCATGCCGACGAGGCCGACATTCTGCGCGTACGCCGTGTACGGGAAGGTGTTGAAGACACCGCCGAGCACCGTGGACAGGCCGTCGGCGCGCAGACCGTCGGCGAGCGGGCGCGGCTCGACCTTCCGACCGGTCATCTCGCCGACCGCGATGAAGTCACCCGTCGTCTCGGTCATCGTCACCAGCGCCACGACCAGCATCGACGCGATCGCCGACGCCTCGAAGGTGGGGGCGCCGAAGTGGAACGGCGTACTGATCCCCAGCCAGTCCGCGTCCCCGACCCCGCCGAAATCCGTGAAACCGAAGGGCACCGCGACGGCGAGGCCCACGGCGATGCCGATCAGTACCGCGATCCGGCGCAGGAACACCGGGGCGAACCGCTGCACACCGAGCACCACCGCGAGCACGAAGGCTGCCAGCGCCACGTTCTTGGGCTCGCCGAAGTCCTCCGAGCCCGCGCCACCGGCCGCCCAGTTGCCCGCCACCGGCAGCAGCGAGAGTCCGATGATCAGGATCACCGTGCCGGTGACCAGCGGCGGGAAGAACCGCAGCAGTTTTCCGAAGACCGGTGCCAGCAGAATGATCGCGAGTCCGGCGACGATTACCGACCCGTAGATCGCGGGCAGTCCGCCGCCGCCCGTACCGATCAGCACCATCGGCGACACGGCCGCGAAGGTGCAGCCCTGCATGATCGGCAGCCGCACACCGAAGCGCCAGAAGCCGACGCACTGGATGAGCGTCGCGATACCGCACAGCAGCAGATCGGCCGTGATCAGATACGCCATGTCCGCGGGCGACAGCTTCATCGCACTGCCCACGATCAGCGGGACCGCCACGGCGCCCGCGTACATCGCGAGCACGTGCTGCAGCCCGAAGGCGGCCAACTGGCGGACGGGTGGGACCTCGTCCACCGGGTGCACAGGACGTGCGGGTGTGGTGGTTGCCATGGGCACTCCAGGAGCGGCGGGGGAGCGGAGCGGGGACTGCACGTGACCGTAAGGGGCTTGAACAGTTTGTTGATTTCCTCGCTGTTGCCGTCAGGTGTCATGCCCTCCGAGGCCCGCTCGACCCTGCTACGGCC
The DNA here is from genome assembly GCF_014647675.1 of Streptomyces flaveus. Lineage (GTDB taxonomy): Bacteria > Actinomycetota > Actinomycetes > Streptomycetales > Streptomycetaceae > Streptomyces > Streptomyces flaveus. The sequence goes on from NZ_BMPQ01000007.1 coordinate 192,261, forward strand.
CCGCCGTCCGCGCCGCCTCCATCAGTGACGACCAGTCGGGCAGCTTGACCACGCTCCGCCCGAGCGAGGCCCCGAGCTCCGCCTCGGCCCGCTCGATCGCCAGCCAGCCGGACCACTCGACCGGCCGCAGGCCCTCCGCACGCAGCACCGCGAGGGGATCGTCCGGCACCTCACGGTGTACGAGTACGGGGGCGTCCTCCAGCAGTGAGGTCACCGTCTCCTTCGCGCAGGGCCGGTTGGTGCCGATGACGCCTGTCGGACCCCGCTTGATCCACCCCGCCACGTACTCGCCCGGTGCCACCGAGCCCTCGCGCAGGACCCGTCCCGCGAGATGCGGCACCGTGCCGTGCTCCCCGTCGAACGGCAGGCCTTCCAGCGGTACCCCGCGATAGCCGACCGAGCGCAGGACCAGTTGCGCCTCGATGTCCTCGTACCGCTCTGTGCCCGTCACACCACCGTGCCCGTCCGGCGTCGTCCGCTCGAAGCGCACGGCGCCCACGCGTCCTCCGCCGGGGAGCAGTTCGACCGGGCGGAGGAAGAAACGCAGCCGGATCCGCCGGGAGGCGCCCTGCGGTGGCCGCGTGGCCCAGTCGCGCAGTACCTCCACGTTGCGGCGCCGGGCGGCGGGGAGCGCGGAGGGGTCGGCGTACGCCGGATCGAGCGCCAACTCCTCGGGGTCCACGATCACTTCGGTGTCGGGCAGCGCGCCCAGCTCCCGTAGCTCCTTGGTGGTGAAGCGGGCCTGGGACGGGCCGCGCCGGCCCACCATCTGGATGTCCCGCACCTGGCTGTGGGCCAGCGCGGCGAGTGCTCCCTGCGGCATGTCGGTGGGGCTCAGCTCGGCGGCGCCCCGGGCCAGCATCCGGGTCACGTCCACCGCGACGTTGCCCACGCCGATGACGACGGCCGCACGCGCGCCGAGCACGAAGCCGTCGGCGATGGCGTCCGGATGCGCGCTGTACCAGGACACGAACTCGGTCGCCGACCAGCTGCCCGGCAGCTCCTCGCCGGGCACTCCGAGACGCCGGTCGGTGGCGGCTCCCACGCAGTACACGACCGCGTGGTACAGCTCCCGCAGCCGGGCGGCCGACAGCCCGTCCGGGCCGACCTGGACGCCGCCGAGGAACCGCACCCGTTCGTGCTCCAGGACCGTGCGCAGATTGTTCTGCAGCGACTTGATCTTCTCGTGGTCGGGCGCCACGCCGTACCGCACCAGTCCGTACGGGCACGGCAGCCGGTCCAGGACGTCCACGCGGACCTCCGGCACCTGGCTCTGCTGGACGAGACTCTGCGCGGCGTAGACCCCACTCGGCCCCGAACCGACCACGGCGATGTGCAGCACGGCGGAACTCCTTCCCGTAGGAGCTACCTCCACAATCGCACCGAGCCGCCCCCCACGGGAGGGCCACGAACGCGTCGCTACGCCACCGGAGTGCACCACCGCGCGCTCTGCCCGGCCCGCCCCAAAGTCGCGCGCCACCGGCACCTTCCATCCGACGCGCGCCGCCCGCGCCGGGCCGACCCCGCAGAAGTGGCATACGCGCCCCGGGTCAGGGCATGTCCCTCATCTTGTTGATCTCTGTCGTCTGCTGGGCGATCACGTCGTCGGCCATTTCGCCGATCTGGATGTTGTTGCCCTGCGCGAGCACATCCGTGGCCATGGTGATGGCACCGTCGTGATGGGTGATCATCAGCTTGAGGAACAGTTCGTCGAAGGCTTTGCCCTTCGCCGCGCGCAACTTCTTCAGCTGGGCCTCGGTCGCCATGCCCGGCATCGCCTCATGGTCGTGCGCCTGGTCGCCCTTCTTGTCGCCGCCGTGGGCCTGCTGCCAGCCCTTCATGGCGTCGATTTCCGGCCCTTGTGCGGCCGCGATCCGCTCGGCGAGGCGCTTCACCTGGGTCGACTCGGCGCGTTTCGGGGCGAGTTCGGTCATGTCCAGGGCCTGGGTGTGATGCTCGATCATCATCCGCGCGTATGTGAAGTCCGCCGAGTTGGGGGAGTCGTCGGGCCGCCGCTTCTCGGCGTCCTCGGCGGAGAGCGTCTCAGCCGCCTCGCCCGGTTTCCCCGGAGCGATCACCGAAGGACCCTTGCCCGACGCGGACTTGGGCTCGTCGTCCGAGCCGGTGCAGCCGGCGAGCGTGAGCACGGCGACCGTCACGGAGGCGGTGACCACGTGACGGTACGTACGACGAATGAGCACAGCGGCCTCCTGCGGCACACGAAATGGCGGACACCTTGTGGGTGTTGGGAACCGTCCTACCCCGTTGCCGATCGCCGATGACACGTTGCCGTTCGTGAATGATCAGAAGAATTCGTTACGGCTGCATTGCGCCCTGTTGTTCTGAGCATGATGAAGACGATACTGCGGTGGTGCCTTAACCGTTCAACTGCGAACGGCTACAAGGGAGGACGCAGTGACCCTGTTGAACAACCACCGAACACGGCGCAGACGACTGGGAGTTGTCGCGACCGCGGCCGGACTCCTGGCCGCGCTGCTCACGGCCGGTCCGGCGGTCGCGACCCCCGACCCCGGGGACACGCCGGCCACCCCGGACAAGGTCTCCAAGAGCAAGGCGGCCGAGGTCAGGGAGGCGATAGAGAGCGGCGAAATCCCCGGGAAGGACGAGATCGTCCACTCGGACAACATCACCCACCTCGCCAACATCCCCAAGGACGCGCTGCCGGGCACCAATTCGGACCTGGCCTTCCAGGGGAAATACGCGTACTCCGGCAACTACGACGGCTTCCGCGTCTTGGACATCAGCAACCCGAAGGCCCCGAAGACGGTCTCCCAGGTCCTCTGCCCCGGCTCGCAGAACGACATCTCCGTCTCCGGCGACCTGCTCTTCCTCTCCACCGACTCCTCGCGCAGCGACAACTCCTGCAGCAGCACCACGCAGCCCGCGACCGAGAAGTCCTCGTGGGAGGGCATGAAGATCTTCGACATCAGCGACAAGCGGAACCCCAAGTACGTCGCCGCCGTCGAGACCGCCTGCGGCTCGCACACCCACACGCTGGTGCCCGAGCGCAGGGACGTCTACGTGTACGTCTCCTCGTACTCGCCCAGCGCCACCTTCCCGGACTGCCAGCCGCCGCACGACGGCATCTCGGTCATCAAGGTGCCGCGCAAGGCGCCCCAGAAGGCGGCGGTCGTCGGCTTCCCGGTGATCTTCCCCGGTGAGGGCCCTGACGGCGGCGGCAATCCCGGCGCGCCCACCAACCCAGGTGTCTCCAAGACCACCGGCTGCCACGACATCACCGTGCTGCCCTCCAAGGACCTCGCGGCGGGCGCCTGCATGGGCGACGGCATCCTGTTCTCCATCAAGGACCCGGAGAACCCGAAGGTCATCGACCAGGTCCAGGACAACGTGAACTTCGCGTTCTGGCACTCGGCGACCTTCAACCAGAAGGCCAACAAGATCGTCTTCACCGACGAGCTGGGCGGCGGCGGCGCGGCCACCTGCAACGCGGAGATCGGCCCGAACAGGGGCGCCGACGGCATCTACGACATCGTCGGTAAGGGCGACAAGCGCAAGCTCGTCTTCCGCAGCTACTTCAAGATCGACCGCCACCAGGCGCCCACCGAGGTCTGCGTGGCCCACAACGGCTCGCTGATCCCGGTCAAGGGCAGGGACATCATGGTCCAGGCCTGGTACCAGGGCGGCGTCTCCGTCTGGGACTTCACCAACTCCTCGAAGCCCAAGGAGATCGCCTACTTCGAGCGCGGCCCGGTGGACACCGAGCGGCTCACGACCGCCGGCCCGTGGTCGGCGTACTACTACAACGGCTACATCTACTCGAACGACATCGCCAAGGGCTTCGACGTCCTGAAGATCAGCGACCGGCGTACGGACCCGGCGAGGTGGATCCGTATGTCCGAGCTGAACGCGCAGACCCAGCCGGACTATTTCGACTGGCGAGGCTGACCGGCTCGGCCGGCCCGGCCTGCCGCGCCGGCTTCGGGGTCCTGGGGCGAGAAGAACCGTGACAGGTCCCCGCCATTGGTCCCGCCGGGCGCCTCGGCGTCCGGCGGGACACCCAGCTCCCAGTCGAGCCCATAGCGCTTGAACAGCTCGGCCCGCAGAGTCGGCAGCGGCATCGGGACGCCCGGCACCAGGGCCGCGTACACCGAGCCCATGAGCAGCGCCCGCAGCATCGGATACTCGACGGCGGGGTCCTGCGAACCGTAGCGGGTGACGGTGTCCCTGAGCAGTTCCGCCAGGCGTTGCTGCTCCGGGCACTGTACGAACCCCTCGGCCTGCAGGATCCCGGCCATGTGCTGGCGCATCAGCAAGGGATGGTCCCGGGCCAGGCCCAGGATCGCGTCGATGGCGCGCGCCATGCGCTCCCGGCCGTCCTCGGTGCGCGGCTCGCGCTCCAGTGCCTCCTGGAGCGTGCAGTGCATCAGCCGGTGGACCGCCGACTGCACGAGCTGACGCTTGCCCGGGAAATAGTACGAGACGAGTCCGCGCGCGGAGCCCGCGCGGTCAGCGATGTCGCCAAGTGTTGTCGCCTCGTAACCATGCGCGCTGACCAGCTCAAGGGCGGCCTGCAGCAGCTTTTCCCGGGATCGCCGCCGCAACTCTTCATTGACCGAGCGGCTGCGGGGGGACATTCTGTAACTCCTGGGTTGACTGGCTGCCAGCCAACTATACTCAGCGCGTCCATGGTAGCCCCTTCCCAGGGGTCCCCTTCGGGCTGCCGTCCGCCTGGGCGACGCGGGGGATCGTCCAGGCGGACGGGAATCTCAGAGCTCTCAGCCGACCAGGTCCAGGACCGGGCGGAGCCCGTCCGGACGCTTGGTCACCGGCAGATGGTCGACGAAGTGCACCGCGCAGCCCAGAGCCGCCGCGCCGCCGTCCGCGCGGCGGTCGTCGCCCACCATCAGCGTCTCCCGCGGATCGACACCGAGCGCGTCGCAGGCGGTCGCGAACAGGCGCGGGTCCGGTTTCTGGATGCCGTGTTCGTACGACAGGACGTACGCGTCGACGTACGGATCGAGCCCATGGTCCCGGAAGACGGGCCGTAGGTCCCAGCCGATGTTGCTGACCACACCGACCACCACACCGCGCTCACGCAGCGCGCCCAGCACCTCGGCCGTGTCGGGGTACGGGCGCCAGGCGGTCGGTGTCATATGGCGGTCGTACAGCGCGTCGTGCAGGGCCGGATCGGGCAGCGACACCTGACGGGAGAGGCCGGTGTAGGCGGTCCGGTGCAACTCGGCGCTCTTGTCGCGGATCTCCCACACCGGGGCGAGCTCATCGGGGATCCGCCCCGAGGGGAAGGACCCGCCCGGCAGCGCGCCCACCGTGTCCAGGGCCCGGGCAGCCCGGATCAACTCGGGCTCGGGGAGGGAGATTTCGGTCTCGGCCAGCACCGCGCGCAACCAGGACTCGGTGGATTCGATACGGAAGAGCGTTCCGGAGAAGTCGAACAAGACAGCAGCCACGCGCCGGACCTTACCGGTGTTCCTGTTCGGCGAGTGGCCGCTGTGGCGCATCGGCCGAAGGCGCCGGCCACCGCTCGTACGCCACCACCGTGAGCGCGACGGTCAGCGCGCCGAGCAGCCAGCCGCCGAGCACGTCCGTCGGCCAGTGCACGCCCGTCCAGACCCGGGTGAGGCCCACGCCGACGACGGAGACCGCCGCGAGGGTCACGGCGATACGCCACAGGACGCGTCCGACGCCGTACAGGTGCAGGAGCCAGAGCAGCAGGCCGCACACCACCGCCGCCGTCATGGCGTGGCCGGACGGGAAGGCGGCGTAGTGGGCCGAGTCCACGGGGTCGGGCCACACGGGCCGCTCCCGGCCTACCGCGGCCTTCATGCCCTGCTGAAGCAGGGTGCCGAGGAGGGTGGCGGCTCCCAGCCAGAGGGCGGGCCGCCAGGCCGAGCGCCGGATGATCAGCCAGAGCACGGTCGCGGTGGCCAGGGCACGCATGGTCCAGGGGTCCCACACCCAGTCCGTCAGGATGCGGGCCGTCTGCGTGACGTCGGGCTCGTCGACCGCCCACTCGTGCGTCGTACGCGCGATGTCGCCGTCCAGGTCCATCAGCGGGTCCCAGGACAGGACGACCAGTGCGAGCAGCAGCACGGAGGGAACGACGAGGGCCACCGCGGCCCGGACGGCGGCTGTGGGGGCCGGCGTGCGGGGCGGCGAGTCGACAGTGGGGGAGTGCATGGAACGATTCTCGCGGACCGCTGGGGCCGAAGGCCAACTCCGGGGCGTACGTCGACTTGTGCGCTTGGTTACCCCAGCGCCCGCAGCCCCGGCACGAACGCCACCAGCAGTGGAACCACCGGTACCAGCGCCGCGGACGCCGTGAGCCGCAGCCGGTGGACGGGCGGCAGGCGGTCCGGAGGAGTGAGCAGACGGTTCACGCGCTGCGGGACATGGGCCTGCGGAGTGGGACAAGGGCCGAACACACCCCGGTCCTCGTTCAGTTCCACCAGCGCGAGGGCGGTCGTCAGCCGGCCGAAGCGGCGGGAGGCCATGTCGTCGGCGGCGAGTTCGACCAGCCGGTGCATCTCGTCGCGGAACGCCGCGAACACGGGAACCTGCGGAAAGCCGTTGGCCAGTGCCGCCGAGGAGTGCAGCAGCCAGTCGTGCCGGGCCCGCGCGTGCCCCTGCTCATGGGCGAGCACGGCGTCCAGCTGGCTCCCCTTGAGGCGGCGCAACGTGGCGGTGGTGATGACGAGTCGGGGCGCCGCCCCGGGCAGCCACCAGGCGTCCGGACGCTCGCCCTCCAGCACGACGAGCCGGTCGCTGCCGGGCTCCTCGCCGGGCAACAGCGGGGCGCGTACGCGGAGTTCGGCCCGCTCGCGGCGGCGGCGCGCACGGGCCCGTACGATCTCGCGGACCAGCATCGCCGCGCTCCACAAGCCACCGCAGGCGAGCGCCACGGCGGTCGCCGCGGCCCAGGGGCTCGCTTCGGCGAGCGCGTAGGCGTCCACGACGTGGTGCGGGGCGGGGGCGAACACATGGCCGCGCACCGCCTGCCAGGCGGCAGCCGCACTGAGGGTCATCGACAGCACGCAGCACAGCAGGACCGCCGCCACCACGCACTGCCACACCCACAGGGCGACCACCGGTTCGCGGTCCGCCCAGTTGGCTCGGGCGAGCAGCCGCGGAGCCAGGACGGCGGCCAGAGCGCCGAGCAGCAGCAGTGCCGCGGGGACCATCATGAGGGCAGCCTATGAGCGGGGCGGCGCCAGGGGATACGGGCTGCCGTGGCAAAGTGACGCAGACCACGGTTTCGTACAGTCGGGTCACAGTGTGAGAAGCATCGCGAGCATCCCGATGCCCATCGAGAGTCGGCATGCCAGCGCCAACTCCGGACGGTCTCCCCAGCCGACCGTGCGGGTGCCCCCTTCGGGTGCGTCGACGACGGCCGGCATCAGGCGCGTCCCGGTCCACAGCACGTATCCGGTGAAGTACGCGAAGAGTGCCCCGGTGAGCACGGGCAGCCCGGAGTGTGTCCCGCCTGCCATCACCACCGCCATGTAGAACATCGCGGCCGCGCCCACCAGATGGTGCAGATGATGGCGGCAGGTCCGCGCCGCCCACAGGGCGCGCAGCGCGGCCGCGCCGAACACGGCCGCGCAGACGAGCCAGGCCCATCTCGGCGGCGTCAGCACCGCGGCGGGCACGGCCATCGCGGCCATGCCGAATCCCATGAGCGCCTCACCGCCCGCCGTGCGCCGCTGCTCCTCGACACAACTGCGCATCCGCAGCAGACAGTAGGCCCCGGTCGCCGCGCACAACGCGACGAGCAGCCAGAGCGCCGACACCGGTCCGTGCACCGCGCACCTCCCCGATCGACGGTGTTCGGACAGTCCGGTCGAAGAGATGCCCTGGCCTGCTCGCGGGCACGCGAGCGCAAGGGTGTACACGGGGAGCGTGCGGGGGTGCACCTGCCTCGGGAGCGGGTGCTGCGCGCCGGGCAGGCCGGACGCCGTACGCTCGCAGCGACGGTACGACGGCAGGGACTGCGGGCACTCGGGGGCGCACAGCATGACGACAGTGAACGGGCGGGCGATAGCGGGGGACACCGTCGCGACGGTGGTACGGCAGTGGCGGACGGTCCACCCCGACCTCGACACCGGACCCATCGAGATCATCGGCCGCATCAACCGCTGCGCCGCCCTGCTCCAGCAGGCGGAGGATGCCCCGCTGCGCCATGCCGGGCTCACCCGTCCCGAGTTCGAGCTGCTGGCCGCCCTGCGCCGCACCGGCCGTGAACTGACCCCCAGTGAGCTGGCCCGGGAGACCTTCTCCTCCGGCGCCGCCGTCACCAAGCGGCTCAAGCAGCTGACGGGGCGCGGCCTCGTCGAGCGCCGCGGTGACAGCCGTGACCGGCGTGTCGCCCATCTGCGTCTCACGGACGCCGGACGCGAGCTCGTCGACGAAATCGTCCCCGGCCAACTCGCGTACGAGACGGCCGTCCTGTCCGGGCTCGACCCTTCGACGCAGGGTGAACTCGGTGCGCTTCTCGGGGAGTTGCTGGGCCGACTGGAAGAGCGGCTGGGCGCGCCGCGGGTCTGAGTGTTTCTGTCGCGTCGGAAACTTCTTGGTTACCGACCGTTGACATGAGACCTGTGTCACTCCTAGCGTTCGGCACGCCGGTTCGGGAAACCGGCTGACGTACGAAATGTCGAACGACTCTGGGTGTGGGGGAGGTGTGTCCGCGATGTCGAACCGGTTCGACGAGGTGGCCGAAAACAGCCGCGCCCCCATCCAGGGCGACCGCACCTCTGCGGCCAAAGACAGCCGCATTCCCGTGAACAACGGCAGCCCCACGTCCGTCAACATCGGCGAGATCGCCCGGCTCGCCGGTGTCTCGCGCAGCACGGTCTCGTACGCCCTGAGCGGCAAGCGGCCGATCTCGGAGCGGACCCGGCTGCGCATCCAGCAGGTCATCGACGAGCACGGCTTCCAGCCCAACGCCAGCGCCCGCGCTCTGGCCCACGGCCGCACCCAGACCATCGGCGTGGTGTTCCCGCCGGCCGGACGGCGCTACACCGACATGCAGCTCGACTTCCTCAGCGCGGTGATCGACGCCGCCGCCGTGCACGACCACGACGTATTGCTGTCCCGCAGCGGTGAGGGCTGGGACGAGGCCTTCGACCGGCTGGTGGGCCAACGCCGTGTGGACGGCGCGATCCTGATGGAGATACGCGTCCAGGACTCGCGCGTGGACAGGCTCCTCGGCAGCGGATTCCCCTTCGTCACCATGGGGCGGACCGCGGACCCCGATGCCCTGTCCTGGGTCGACATGGACTGGACGGAGCTCACCGCACGCTGCGTACGGCATCTCGCCGAGCTCGGTCACCGGCGGCTCGCCCTGGTGAACCGGCCGCGGAAGCTGTTCGCCGTGGGGTACGAGGCGGCGCACCGAGCCGTCGACGGCTTCCGGACGGCCGTCGCCGAGCTGGGGCTTGCCGGCGAGATCCACCACTGCGGGGACGACGCGGCCTCCGGCGAGGCGGTCGTCCAGGAACTCCTCGACCATGACCCGCTGACGACCGGGATCGTGGTGCTCAACGAGGCGGCGCTCGTGGGCCTGTACCGCGGGCTCGACCGGGCGGGCCTGTCCGTGCCCGGCGATGTATCGGTGACCGGCGTCGTCGGCGCCCGCTGGGCCGAGACGGTCACCCCGATGATGACCGGCTTCGACAACTCGTCGGACGTCATGGGCCGGCTCGCCGTGGACCTGCTGCTGGAACGGCTGGCGGGCTCCTCGACGGCAAGGCCCCGGCAGCACCTGCTCACCCCCGAACTCACGGTCCGCGCGAGCACTGGCCCCGCGCAGACGCGCAGTTGATCCACGCACCCTCTGGGAGACGCACATGTCGAACCGGTTCGACCGCCGCTCGTTCATGCGGATATCGGGCACTGGAGTTCTCGCCGCGGGCCTGGCCGGCCCGCTCACCGCCTGCGGCGGCTCGGAGAGCAGCTCGTCCGGCTCGAACGAACTCGTCTGGTGGGACTACCTCGTCGAGGAGGCCCGCCAGCCCGGGATGAAGGCCCTCATCGCCGACATCGAGAAGCAGGTCGGCGTCAAGATCACCCGGCGGACCTTCCCCTTCGCCGAGCTGGAACCCGCGATCATCAAGGGCGCCGCCTCCGGGGACCTGCCGGACATCGCGATCGTCGACAACACCTCGATGAACTCCTTCGTCCCGCAGGGACTCCTCACCGACCTCACCGACCGCGTGAAGAAGTGGGGCCAGTCGAAGGCGTACTACGAAGGCCCGTGGAACAGCGGCGTCATCGACGGCAAGACATACTCCGTGCCGAACAACTCCAACTGCCTCTGCCTGTACTACAACACCGAGATGCTCGAGGCCGCGGGCGTCGAGCCCCCGAAGACCTGGGACGAGCTCGCGGAGGCGGCGAAAAAGCTCACCAAGGGCGACACGTTCGGGTTCGCCATGAGCGCGATCAAGACCGAGGAGGGCGTCTTCCAGTTCGAGCCCTTCCTGTGGTCCACCGGCGGCGACCTGGACACCTTCGGCACCGACGGCGCCAAGGCGCTCGGATTCCTCAAGGAGTTGGTGGACGCCGGCTCGCTGTCGAAGCAGAGCGTGGGCTGGACGCAGCAGGACGCCAACACCCAGTTCGTGTCCGGCCGCGCGGCCATGCAGATCAACGGGCCCTGGCAACTGCCCGCCCTGCAGGACCAGACGAAGGTCAAGTGGGGCGTCGTCCCGATTCCCGTCGACAAGGAGCCGGCGAGCTGCCTCGGCGGTGAGAACTGGGTGATCCTCAAGACCAGCAGCAAGGCCGACCAGTGCTGGGAGGCCATCGTGCGCAGCCAGGAGAAGACGGTCCTGGCCAAGTACCTCGACGGGCTCGGCCTGTTGCCCGCCCGCTCCGACATGGCCGACGCGGGCAAGTGGGCCACCGACCCCACCCTGAAGGTCTTCGTGCAGGAGTTCGCCAACGCGCGCCCCCGCTCCTACGGCCCGAACTACCCGCAGATGTCGCAGGCGATGGCCGAGGCCCTCCAGGCGTCCCTCACGGGCAGCTCCAGCCCGCAGGCCGCCGCGCGGAAGGCCGCGTCCGCGATCACGCCCAAGCTGCAGAAGTAAGGCAGGGAATGAGCCTTCAGGTGAAAGCCCCCGAGCCGCTGAAGGCGGTGGAGAAGACCCAGACCGTGCGGCGCGGCCGATCCCTCTCGGCGCGTCGCACGGGGGCCGGGTACGTCATGTCGGCGCCGGCCCTGCTGTTCCTCGGCGCGACCATGCTCTTCCCGCTCGCCTACAACTTCTGGACGTCCGTCCACGATGTGGCCATCGGTGATCTCATCACCGGGGACTGGCAGTTCAGCGGCGCCGACAACTACGACAGCGTCGTCTCCGAAGGCGCCTTCTGGCATGCGATGCGCATCTCGCTGGTGTTCACGGCCGGCTCGCTGTTCTTCCAGTTCACGATCGGTTTCGCGCTGGCGCTGCTGTTCGCGAAGACGTTCCCGCTCGCGGGCCTGTTCCGCTCGCTGATGCTGGTGGCCTGGCTGCTGCCGCCGATCGTCAGCGGCACCCTCTTCCGCTGGATGCTCGACGCCGACGCGGGCGCGTACAACGAACTCCTGCGCCTTGTCGGCCTCGACTCCCTCGCCCACAACTGGCTCACCGACCCCAGCACCGCCCTGCCCGGCGTCATCGCCGCCAACATCTGGGTGGGCGTGCCCTTCAACATGCTGCTGCTCCTGGTCGGCCTGCAGTCCATCGACCCGACGCTCTACGAGGCGGCCGAGATCGACGGCGCCGGCCCCTGGCAGCGGCTGCGGCACATCACCGTCCCGATGATGAAACCGGTCTCGGCGGCCGTGCTGCTGCTCGGCCTGATCTACACCTTCAAGGTCTTCGACCTGGTCTTCGTCCTCACCGGCGGCGGACCCGTCGACAGTACGAGAGTCCTGCCGCTGTACGTGTACGAGGTCGCGTTCAAGCTCTTCCAGCTCGGCCGGGGCGCGGCGGCGGGCGCACTCCTGCTGGTCATCCCGCTGATCGTCGCGATCGTCTACGTACGACGCCTGCGCAAGGAAGGAGCCGCCTCATGACCCGTACCGAACGGCCCTGGCTGCTCACGCTCGTCGCGGGCGTCATCACGGCCTTCTTCCTGCTGCCGCTGTACTGGATGATCGCCACCTCGCTGAAGAAGCCCGACCAGGTGCTCGTCTCACCACCGCAGTGGATCCCCTCGCCGTTCACCGGCGAAAGCTACTCGCGGGCCCTCGACAAGCCGATGCTCGGCCAGGCGCTGCTCAACAGCGTCGTCATCTCGCTCGGCGTCGTGGCGCTGACGCTGCTGCTCGCGGTGCCCCTGACGTACGCGGTCGCCCGGATCCGGATGCGGGGCTCCGGTGCGATGGTCCTGTCGCTGCTGGTGGCGCAGTTGCTGCCGAGCATCGTGCTGGCCGCGCCGCTGTTCATCGTGCTGCGGCAGGTGGAGCTGACCAACACCCTCATCGGGCTCGTCATCGCGGATACGACGCTGACCTTGCCCTTCGCGGTCATCGTGCTGCGGCCACTGGTGCGGGCCATGCCCGTCGAGGTGGAGGAGGCGGCGCTGGTGGACGGCTGCGGCCTGCCCGGGGTGCTGTGGCGGGTCGTGCTGCCCATCATGCGGCCCGGACTGATCGCGATCGGCGGCTTCTCGTTCCTGCTCGGCTGGGGCGAGTTCGTCTTCGGGATCACGCTGAACAGCGATCCGAAGGTGCAGCCGGTGACCGTCCTGCTCAACACCTTCGTCGGTCAGACGGGTACCGACTGGGGGCCGCTCATGGCGGTCGCCACGCTCGTCAGCATCCCCGTGGTGTGCGTCTTCGCGATGCTCCAGCGCTACATCGTGGGCGGGCTGACCGCCGGAAGCGTCAAGTCCTGAGGTCCACCGCGACCGACTCGGCGACTTCGTGGCCGCCCGGTAGCCGTCGGGTCGGCGGCACCGTCCGCCGACCCGCGACCCCTGCGGACAACTACCCGGTCTCGCCCGGCAGTTGAGCGCCCGCTGCCGCGGCGTCGTCCCCGCCCACGGGGTGCAGCACCCGTGGCTGCGCGGCCTCGTGCCCGCGAAGGGAAGGGGCCGTGCCGTCCCACCAGTCGGCGTTGCCGTCCTCGATGCAGCGGAGCAGGATTCCTTCGCGCAGCGCCCAGGGGCAGATGGTCACCTCGTCGATACCCATCAGCTTCATGGTGGTGTGCGCGACGATCGCCCCGGCCAGGGACTGTCCGGCGCGGGCAGGGGAGATGCCGGGCAGCACGGCGCGTTCCGCGGTCGGCAGCTCGGCGAGCCGGCGTGTGGCCCTGCCGAGGTCTGCGAGAGTCATGCCGCGCGGCGTGAAGGGCCCCGACCGGCCGGGCGGCGCCCCGCACAGCCGGCCGAGCTGCTGGAACGTACGCGAGGTGACGACGGTCGTACGCGGCGCCTCCCAGCGAATGCGGGCCGCGACATCGCGCAGCTGGTGGCGGACATGGCGGCGCAGCGCCCTGACCCTGCGCTCCGAGGGCGGGTCCTGGCCGCGGAAGTGCTCGCGGGTCAGCCGGTTGGCGCCCAGCGGCAGCGAGATGGCGAAGTCGGGCAGCTTGCTGCGGCCGAAGGCCACTTCCAGCGAACCGCCCCCGATGTCCAGCATGGCCAGCGGCCCCGCACGCCATCCCATCCACCGCCGCGCGGCCAGGAACGTCAGCTCGGCCTCGACCTCACCGGGCAGGATGTGCAGCGGCACCCCGGTCTCCGCGGCGACCTTCCGCAGGATCTCCGCGCGGTTCGGGGCGTCCCGCACGATCGCCGTGGCGAAGGCGAAGGGCGCCGTCACACCCCAGCGCATACCCTCCTCTCTGGCGGCCGTGACGGCGTCGACAAGCCGGGCCACCTGCTCGTCCGGCAGGTGGCCGCCCCGCTCGACGTACTCCGACAGTCTCAGCCGCCGTTTCGAGGTGTGCACGGGCAGTGGAACAGCACCGTCCGTCTCGGCGATGACCAGCCGTACCGTGTTCGAACCGACATCAAGCACTCCCATACGCATGGCTTCCCAGTACCCCGGGCGGTGTCCGCCATGCGGTGGCCCGGCGCGCCCGCGTGCGCACCCCAGAAGGGCTCGCGAGGCACCGTTTCAGCTGGTCCTCAGGGGTACACGAAGGATATGGACACCTTCGGCAGAGGTTTGGCCGTCCCTCACGAGATCGCGGCAGGGGCGATCCCCTTCGTGATGGGGGTGGTGATCGCGTCGATGCTGGTGCTCGCGGTGTGGTGGGGCATGCGCGTGCGTGACCGGGAACCCGGGCCGCCGGACCCCGAGGACCAGCCCCATCTCCCCGAATCCGGCCCCGTCCACGAGATCCGCGAGATGCGCGAGCCCGACGAGGTGCCGCATGACGGAGGGGTGCTCCTCCCGCACGAGCTGCGGGGCTTCGGCAACATCCGCTCGCACACCGCGAAGGACCAGACGCCGCCGACCTGGAGCCCGAACAGCAGCGGCGGTTTCGGCAGCGGCTCGCCCGGACACCACTGAGGGTCGCCGGCCGGTCTACGAAGGGGCGGGGCTTGTGACGGAGCCCCGTCCCGTCGAGGGCTGCCCGCGCGACCCGGCCGGGTGGGGCTTTGGGCCGGGCGTCAGCAGCAGGGAGCGGCCGTGACCGCCATGCAGCCGTTCCTCGACCGGCTCGACCACCCCGTGTACGTGGTGACCGTCGCGGCCGACGGAGAGCGAGCCGGCTGCCTGGTGACCTTCGCCTCGCCGTGCTCGATCAAGCCCGCCCGTTTCATGGTCTGGCTGTCGACGCTGAACCGGACCTACCGGGTGGCAAGGTCCGCCGAACAACTCGCCGTACATCTGCTCGGCCGCGACCAGCACGGGCTCGCGGAACTGTTCGGCGGCGAGACCGGCGACCGCGTGGACAAGTTCGCCCGCACGGCCTGGACGCCGGGCCCCGGTGGCGTTCCTGTGCTGGACGACACGCTCGCCTGGTTCGCCGGCCGGGTCGAAGGGCACGTCGACACGGGCGATCACATCGGCTTCCTCCTCAGCCCTGTCGCGGGCGAGGCACAGGAGCGAACGGAGCGGGAGCCGCTGTGCCTGAGCGATGTCGTCGACGTCACCGCAGGGCATCCCGTCAGCTGAGTTCGGGCAGTTCACACACGGCGATCCCGTCCTCCAGGAGGCTGCCCAGCACCAGGGCGCCCTCGTGTGCGTACACGCTGGTCACCATCCGGTAGCCCGCCCTGCGCCGCCTGAGGTCGTGGCGGACGCCGCCGTCGGGGCCGATGCCCATGACGCGTGCGACCGGCAGCGGGCGGATGTGCAGGGGGCGTACGGCTCGCCAGACCGCCCGGCGGACCTGGACCGGCGCGTGCCGCAGCCAGTCGAGGGGCGCTTGCCGTGGGCCCGCGAGGGCGACCCAGATCGCCCCGTCCGCGGCACGGGAGAGGTTGTCCGGGAAGCCCGGGAGGTCCTCGATCAGAGTGTCGCGGTGGCCGGCCCGCGGCCCGGACAGCCACAGCCGGGTCAGACGGTACGCGCCGGTCTCGGCCACCACGACACAGGACTCGTCCTCGGACAGCACGACTCCGTTGGCGAAGTCGAGGCCGTCCAGCAGGACCTCCGGCGCGCCGTCGTCGGGCCGGAGCCGGAACAGCCGGCCCGTCGCCGTGTGCTCCATCAGATCGCCGAGCCAGTCCTGAAGGCCGTATCGCGTGCTGGAAGCGGTGAAGTACACGGTGCCGTCCGCCGCCGCGATCGCGTTGCTGCAGAACCGCAGCGGCGCGCCCGCCACGGAGTCGACGAGAACCTCGACCTTGCCCTCGCCGGAGCCGCCGGAGTCGGGGGTGACGCGCAGCAGTCCGCGCTCCGCGTCGCACACCAGCAGCCGTCCGTCCGGCAGGACCTCGAGCCCCAGCGGCCGTCCTCCGGTGCGGGCGACCTGCTCCACCCGGGCGGGACCGTGGGGATGGACGCGCAGGATGCGACCGTCCTCGACGCCCGTGACCACGCGCCCTTCGTGGTCGACGACCACGTCCTCCGGGCCATTACCGCCGAGCGGGATCCGACGCGGGGACGGCAGCGGTCGAGGGGCGGTTCGTCGTGGTGTCATGAAGAGCGTTGTGCCCGGATGCAGCGCCTCAACTCCTCGGCGTAGGGCAGCGCGACACCGGCACCGATCACCACGCCCAGACCCAGCAGATAGGGGGCGGGCAGCGGCCTGTCCTTGGGCAGCAGCTTCCAGTCGTCGCGGCCGGGACCGCCACGCAGCGTCGCACGCACCTGATCCGCGTGCAGGCAGCCGATGAAGGCGAGCCCCGCCAGCGGCAGCACCTCCAGGAAACTGTGGATGTGCTGCTCGACGGGACGGACTTCGCGCTTCTCGGTCGCCAGGGTCACGTCGTAGAGGGCGGTGGCGCCGTGGGCCGCCGCGGCCCCGCCCATGACGGACAGGACAAGGGGATTGATCCGGGCCAGCAGGCCCATGACGACCGGGACCCCGGCCTCGGTCATCATGAGCGCGTGCACGACGGACTCCTTCGTGCCGGACGTGTGCTCGATCCGGGTGCGCCGGTGCATCCACCAGTCGGCGACCGCGGGCACGACCCACAAAGGCAGCACACCGTAGAGCAGAAACCTCCGGTTCGCGTCCTCCACGTCGGTGGAAGAGAAGGAGACCGGCAACCGGGCGCGTCCCCGCCGCCAGTGCCTCCAGGAGTCGGTCAGGGACTTGCCGGGCAGAGCCATGGAAACCTCCGTCGCAACACGAGGATGTGACGTGCCCGGCTCCGGTACCCGGCACCGGCCCGGGCACACTCACCGTCGGCCGTCGCGCCGGGCTTGCGACGGGCTCGGCGTCAGCGGTCCCGCAGCGCCTTGATCAGCTCGTCCTTCGACATCGAGGAACGGCCCTTGATGCCGACCTTCTTGGCTTCCTCGTAGACGTCCGACTTCGACTGTTCCTCGTACTTGCCGCGCTTGCCGCCCTTGCGGGAGGAGGACGTCGGGCTGTTGGCGATCCGCGCCGCCTTCTCCTTGCTCGCGCCCTCACGGCGCATCGACTGATACGTCTTCTAGTCCTTGATCTGCGGCCTGGGCATGAAGATCCCTTCCTTCCTCGAAAGCAGGTTTCGGGTACCCCCGACCGGCCACCCGGAACACATGGTGCGAATCGGATACACGATGATGACCGAGCAGGCCGGCCCCCGTGAGCTCGTACGGCATGTGGTGGCCGCGGAGCAGGCCGGATTCGACTTCTCCGTCACCTCGGACCACTACTTCCCGTGGCTCGAGGAACAGGGCCACGCCCCGTACGCGTGGAGCGTGCTCGGCGCCGCGGCCCAGGCCACCTCCACGATTCCCCTGATGACGTACGTGACCTGCCCGACGACCCGCTATCACCCGGCGGTCGTCGCGCAGAAGGCCGCCACCACGCAGCTGCTCGCCGAGGGCCGCTTCCGGCTCGGGCTCGGCTCCGGCGAGAACCTCAACGAGCATGTGGTGGGCGGCGGTTGGCCCGCCGCGCACGTGCGGCTCGAGATGCTGGAAGAGGCCGTGGAGATCATCCGCGCCCTGTTCACCGGTGAGACGCTGAACCACCACGGCGAGCACTTCGACGTGGTCAACGCCAAGCTGTACGACCTCCCCGACGAACCGACCCCGATCGGCATCGCCGCCTCGGGCGAGCACTCCTGCGCACTCGCCGGCCAGCTGGCCGATCTGCTGATCGCCACCGAGCCCAAGCCCGAGCTGGTGGACTCCTTCGACCGCCACGGCGGAACCGGCAAGCCCAGGGTGGGCCAACTCCCCGTCTGCTACGACCCCGACAAGGACGCCGCCGTCACCCGGGCCCACGAGCAGTTCCGCTGGTCGCTCGGCGGCTGGCCGGTCAACGCCGAACTCCCGGGCCCCGCGAACTTCGACGCGGCCACCGGGAACGTACGCCCGGAGGACGTCGCACAGACCATCCCGTGCGGCGACGACGTCGACACCTTCGTCGAGGCCGTACGCCCCTACGTCACGGCGGGCTTCACCGAGATCGCCCTCGTCCAGGTCGGCGGCGACCACCAACTCCCGTTCCTGGAGTGGGCGGAGAAGAAGCTGCTACCGGCGCTGAAGGAACTGTGAACGAGACCCGAGCGAAAGGACGTCCGCACCATGGCCATCGCCGAGTACCGCCTCGTAGCCCTGGACTGCCCGGATCCACCGGCTCTCGCCGGCTTCTACGCGGGCGTGCTCGGCGGTGACGTGAAGCAGTACAACGACGACTGGTACGACCTCTACGTGCCCGGCGGCCAGCACCTCGCGTTCCAGCGCGCTCTCGGCCACCGCCCGCCCGACTGGCCGCGCGCCGACGACAACTCCCAGCAGATGCATCTGGACTTCACCGTCCCGGACATCGACACCGCCGAGACCCAGGTACTGGCCCTCGGCGCCACCCCACTCGACCTGGACGACGAGAACGGTCGGCGCCGCTTCCGCGTGTACGCGGATCCGGTGGGACACCCGTTCTGCCTGTGCTGGGACTGACGAGGGAGGCTTACGGCCGATACCGCAGTGGATGGTCCGCCGGTATCTCCACCACCACGATCTCGGTTCCGTCCGGATCGGTGAGCCACATCTCGATCAGACCCCACGGTTCCTTGACCGGGGGCCGCAGGATCTCGACGCCCCGAGCCGTCAGCTCCTCGTACGCGGCTGTCGCGTCCGCCACCTGGAGCCACAGTTTGACCGCGGGGGAGGGGGGTTCGGCGGAGCGGCCGGCGACTTCCAGGAAGCCGCCGCCGAGGAAGTAGACGGTGCCGCGTTCGGGGCCGGTGCCGAACTCGCGGTAGACGGCGAGACCCAGTTGCTCGCCGTAGAAGGCGCGGGAGCGCTCGGGGTCGGTCGGGCGGAGCAGGGTCCGGCTGCTCAGTACATGCACCATGGAGCCGCACCCTAATAGGAGAGTTACGCTCTTCGGTGCCCGAGCCGCGCCGAGATTCGGAGAACCCTTCCATGGACACCGCCGCCTCCACCGGACTGACCTTCCGCGATGCCACGGACGCCGACGTCGACGCTCTGGTCGCGCTGATCGAGTCGGCCTACCGCGGGGACTCCAGCCGGACCGGCTGGACCACCGAGGCGGACATCCTCCAGGGGCAGCGGACGGACCCGGAGGGCGTGCTCGAGGTCATCAAGTCGCCCGACAGCAGGCTGCGTACCGTCGAGCGCGACGGCACCCTGATCGCCTGCTGCCAGCTCGAACACCGCGGTGACCACGCCTACTTCGGCATGTTCGCGGTCAGCCCGGCGCAGCAGGGCGGGGGCCTCGGAAAGGTGATCCTCGCCGAGGCCGAGCGATACGCGCGCGAGATCTGGGGCGCCGCGGAGATGCACATGACCGTGATCACCGCACGAGAAGACCTCATCGCCTGGTACGAGCGGCGCGGCTACCGCCGTACGGGACAGATGACGCCCTTCCCGTACGGCGACGAGCGGTTCGGCATCCCGCAGCGCGACGACCTGCAGTTCGAGCTGCTGGTCAAGCCGCTCGCATAGCCGTTACGCCGTGAAGCGGCCCGTGCGCTTGATCTCCGGGTAGTCGGTGGTCGCGCCGTCCAGCTCCAGGGCGCGTACCAGCCGCAGATGATCCTGCGTGTTCACCACCCAGCCGATGATCCGCAGATCCGCCTTGCGTGCGCACTCGACGACCTCCAGGGTGAGCCGCCGGATGTTCAGTACGACACTGGTGGCGCCGACCGCGGTGGCGCGCTCGACGACATCGGTGCCGTAGCGACTGGCGACCAGCCCGGTGCGTACGCCCGGGACGAGCCGCGCGATCTCGGCGATCGCCTCGTCGTGGAACGACAGCACCTCGACCCGGTCGGCCAGATCCCGCCGGTGCATGACCTCGGCGAGCGCCTGAGCCGCCGCGACGTCCTTGATCTCGGCCTGGAGCGGGGCCGTGACGGCGTCCAGGACCTCCTCGAAGACCGGGATGCGCTCACCGCGGCCCGCGTCCAGTGCGCGCAGCTCGGCGAGGGTCTGCTCGGCGATCGGCCCCGAACCGTCGGTCGTCCGGTCCACGTCGGCGTCGTGCATGACGACGAGCGCGCCGTCCTTGCTCAGATGCAGATCGAGTTCGATCACGTCGAGGCCGGCCTGCTCGGCGGCGACGAAGGAACGGAGGGTGTTCTCGGGTTCGACACCCATGATTCCGCGATGACCGATGGTGAGGAAGTTCAAGACTGGCTCCGCTTCCGTCGACGGCGGCTCGGCTGCCGCGCGCTGCGGTCCCGTGCCCACGCGGCCAGGCGGCAGCCTAATCGCCCGGCTCGACGATGAACCCGGTCCGAACGAGAGGAATCACGCCGTCCAGCTGCCTGTCAGACGCTGTGCAGCCGCCCGGGCGCAGCCTGTTGCGGTGGCCCGGCTCACCCCTGGGTGGGCGAGTCCCGAGGCGGGTTGACCGGCCCCACGTCGACCGGCCGCATCGCTACCCAGGCGGCGGTGGAACTAATCGCCGAAACGGTATCCGGCAGGAAAAAGAGCGGTGAAGGTAGGGGTGACGCAGGACGATTTCCCGAACCTCCACTTGTGGGAGAGAACCCCACATGCATACGGTGTGGGTACGCGAGGTTCTCCCGTGGAGGATGGGGTCATGACGGAAATTCTTGTGCAGGTGGGTACGGAGGAGCAGGTTCCTCCCAGTGGCAGGGTGGTGGAGCACCCGGCCTGGCCCGTGCTCAAGGATGCCGTGGAGCGGATCCGGCCATGGCAGTCCAAGGACGGCTCGATCGACTTCGAAGCCGAGGGCGCCCCCGATCCCGGCGACGCTGAGCTCGCCGTACGCCGTGTCGTGGACGCCGTCGAGGCGCTCGCCCCGCTGCTGCCGCACGACGCCGCGTACCACAAGGCGCTCGCCGACGACCTGCGCCGCTGGGCCGACGACGGCTTCAAGGTGCCCGACTTCCTCGACTCGCTGCTGGCCTTCCAGCCCGCCGCCAACCGCCGGGACGGCCTCCAGCACCTGGTCGTCTTCCCGATGTACACGCAGAACGGCAACCCGAACCGCAACCTCGAAGCCCTCGTGCTGCGCATGGTCTGGCCGGACTGGCTCGCCGAGCTGGAGCGCACCCGCTACGACAACCCGCTGTTCTGCGGCATCACCTTCGAGGACTTCACCTCGGGCTACGACACCAACTCGGCCGTCCTCTTCCCGGAGACCATCGCCGTACGCGAGGCCCCCGAGCGGTTCAGCTGGGGCGGCATCTTCTGTGACCGCGAGGCCGCCCGGTTCCGCCGGGTCACCGAGGCCGCCGTCGGCATCCTCGGGCTCGAACTTCCCGACGACGTACGCGAGATGGTCGCCGACCAGGACCGCTGCCAGCAGGCCTTCGTCCTGTGGGACATGGTCCACGACCGCACCCACAGCCATGGCGACCTGCCCTTCGACCCGTTCATGATCAAGCAGCGCCAGCCCTTCTGGATGTACGGCCTGGAGGAGCTGCGCTGCGACCTCACCGCCTTCAAGGAGGCCGTGAAGCTGGAGGCCGACGGCGTCCCGCAGGGCCGTGACGTCCAGTACGCGGTGCTGTTCGACCGGATGTTCCGCTTCCCGGTCACCGGAGAGCGCGTCCGTAACTACGACGGCCTCGGCGGCCAGCTGCTCTTCGCGTACCTGCACAAGCACGATGTCGTCCGCTGGAGGGACAACAAGCTGTCCATCGACTGGCAGCGCGCCCCGCAGGTCACCAACGAGCTGTGCGCAGAGATCGAGAAGCTGTACCGCGACGGCATCGACCGTCCGAAGCTGGTCCACTGGTTCGCCGGCTACGAACTGGTCTCCACCTACCTCGCCCCGCACCCGGGCTCCAAGTGGGCCAAGGGCCCGGACGCCCTGGATCTGAGCCAGCCGCCGCGAAAACTCGTCGATGACGTGCTTCCGGACGAGTTTCCGCTGAGCATGTTCTATGAAGCACTCTCCAAGAAGCTGAAGAACGTGATCGCCTCAACCCGGGGCATCACCGGAGAGCGCGCCGAGCGGGTCGCTGCGTGAGCGACGTCGCGATCAACATTGCTCAGGAGGCGAGGACCATGGGGAACGGGGCGCTCGACGGCGCGGTGATCGCGGTGGCCGGTGCGGGTGGTCCGGCCGGCCGGGCAGCGTTGATGCGGCTCGCCGAGGCGGGAGCGGTCGTCATCGGCTCCGACAACGATCCGGAGCGGCTCGCGGAGGCCGTGGACGCGGCGAGCTACGCACACGGCGGCGCCACCGTCGTCGGGGACACGGTCGACCTGCTCGACCGGCAGTCGTCCCAGGACTGGGCCACCCGCATCGAGAAGGACTTCGGCCGCGTCGACGGCCTGGTCCACCTCGTCGGCGGCTGGCGCGGCAGCGAGACCTTCACCAGGACGAGCCTCGACGACTGGGACTTCCTCGAGATGCTGCTCATCCGTACCGTGGCGCACACCTCCCTCGCCTTCCACGAGGCCTTGCAGCGCAGCGATCGCGGCCGCTACGTCCTGATCAGCGCCGCGGGCGCGAGCAAGCCCACCGCGGGCAACGCCGCCTACGCCGCCGCGAAGGCCGCGGCCGAGGCCTGGACGCTGGCCCTGGCCGACTTCTTCCGCAAGGCGGGGGGCGAGTCCGGGCCCACGTCGGCGGCTGCGATCCTGGTCGTGAAGGCGTTGGTGCACGACGCGATGCGCGCCGAGCGCCCCAACGCGAAGTTCGCGGGCTTCACGGACGTCAGGGAGCTGGCCGAGGCCATCGTCGACGTCTGGGAGCGGCCCGCCGCCGAAGTGAACGGACAGCGTCTGTGGCTGACAAAGAAGCCGTGAACCCTCCGAAGACCGACGCGCGGCGTCATCACGACCCGGAGGTCCGTGGCTTCGCCAGCGACAACTACGCGGGGGCCCATCCCGAGGTGCTCGCCGCCCTGGCCCTGGCCAACAGCGGCCACCAGGTCTCGTACGGCGAGGACGCGTACACCGACCACCTCCAGCAGGTGATGCGCAGTCACTTCGGTGCGACGGCCGAGGTGTTCCCCGTCTTCAACGGCACGGGGGCCAACGTCGTGGCACTCCAGGCGCTCACGGACCGCTGGGGTGCGGTGATCTGCGCGGAGAGTGCGCACATCAACGTCGACGAGGGCGGCGCCCCCGAGCGCATGGGCGGCCTCAAGCTGCTGACGGTGCCCACTCCCGACGGCAAGCTCACGCCGGAGCTGATCGACCGGCAGGCGTACGGCTGGGAGGACGAGCACCGCGCGATGCCGCAGGTCGTCTCGATCACCCAGAACACCGAACTCGGCACCATCTACACGCCCGAGGAGATCCGAGCGATCTGCGAACACGCTCACGCCCACGGCATGAAGGTGCACCTCGACGGCGCCCGGATCGCCAACGCCGCCGCCTCGCTGAACGTGCCGATGCGCGCGTTCACCAACGCGGTCGGCGTGGACGTCTTGTCCTTCGGCGGCACCAAGAACGGCGCGCTGTTCGGCGAGGCCGTCGTCGTCCTCAACCAGGACGCCGTCAGCCATATGAAGCACCTGCGCAAGCTGTCGATGCAGCTCGCCTCCAAGATGCGCTTCGTTTCCGTGCAGTTGGAGGCCCTGCTCGCCAAGGACCTGTGGCTGCGCAACGCCAGCCACTCCAACGAGATGGCCCAGCGCCTCGCCGAGGGCGTGCGCGCGGTGCACGGCGTCGAGATCCTCCACCCCGTCCAGGCCAACGCCGTCTTCGCCCGGCTGCCCCACGACGTCAGCGAACGCCTCCAGAAGCGCTACCGCTTCTACTTCTGGGACGAGGCCGCGGGCGACGTCCGCTGGATGTGCTCCTTCGACACGACGGAGGACGACGTGGACGGCTTCGTGGCGGCACTGAAGGAGGAGATGGCGCGCTAGTGCCCCGACAGGCTCGCGACAAACCGGGCGTCGACGCGCAGTTCTCGCTCAGCGTGCCTCGGCGGCCTTTACCTCTTCGGGCGTCGGAGCCGTGCCGCCGAGATGGGCCGGCATCCACCAGGTGTCGCTCGGGTCCTTGGGGCGTACGGGGTAGGCGCGCTGGGCGGCTTCCAGGAGTTCCTGGACGCGCTCGCGTACTTGGCGGGTGATCGCGCCCGCGTACTTGTCGCGGGAGGCCTCGATCGCCTCGCCCACGCGGATGGTGATCGGGATGTGGCTGCGCTTGAAGTTCTTCGGGTGACCCTTCGTCCACAGTCGCTGCGTACCCCAAAGGGCCATCGGGATCAGCGGGACGCCGGCCTCCTGGGCCATGCGCGCGGCACCCGACTTGAAGCTCTTCAGCGTGTACGACTGCGAGATGGTGGCCTCGGGGAAGACCCCGACGATTTCACCGGAACGCAGTGAGTCCAGCGCGTGCGCGTACGCAGCCTCACCGTTCTTGCGGTCCACGGGGATGTGCTTCATGTTGCGCATCAGCGGGCCGGAGACCTTGTGCCGGAACACCGACTCCTTCGCCATAAAACGGACCAGGCGCTTCTGCGGCAGGGCGGCGAGACCGTCGAAGATGAAGTCGAGGTAGCTGATGTGATTGCTCACCAGCACCGCACCGCCCGAGCGCGGGATGTTCTCCGATCCCTTGCAGTCGATCTTCAGGTCCCAGGCCTTGAACAGCGTGCGGGCGAGACCGATGGCGGGACGGTAGGCAAGCTCAGCCATGGACGGAGTGGACCCTTCTCTCTGCCTGGGAAGGGGGCTCCCGGCGGGAAAGTTACGCAGCCGTAGGTTTACGGCATTGGGCAGATCGTGCCCGAAGAACGGACGAGTAGCCAGTCTTGGTTCCTTCGAACCGCGAGATTCTCGTCACTTCGGGGGACAGGCCCACTCCAGTGGGCCGGGAATCTTCGGGCTTTCATAAGTGCTGAAGTGTCGTGGTGCTCGCGGTGGCGAGCGACTACGGAGTGCCGCATCGGCAGCGGAGCAGGAGGTGAAAGTGCGCGGGCGTGACGGTGAAAAGCGGATCGGCGCGGCTGAGTTGGGGGAGAACCTCGGTGAACGGGCCACGCTCGTCCAGTTCTCCAGCGCCTTCTGCGCGCCCTGCCGCGCGACCCGCAGGGTGCTCGCCGAAGTGGCCGGAATGGTCCCGGGCGTGACACACATCGAGATCGACGCCGAGGACCACCTGAATCTCGTACGCGAACTCGACATCCTCAAGACCCCGACCGTGCTCGTGCTCGACACGAACGGATTCGTTGTGCGCCGAGCGACCGGGCAGCCGCGCAAGGCGGACGTGATCGCCGCGCTGGGTGAGGCCGTTGGAACGCCTTGACGGCAGCGGCATGTGCCCCGCGCCGCTGCCGGTGACGCATCTCCCAGATGTCGGAACACACTTGACTGTGCGCACCACCTATCGTCAGCCTGGCCGTGTGCCCCCGGAACTCCTTCTCCACGAGCGCGTCTACGTGGACCTCGCCCGCAACGCGAGCGCGCGCTGTCCGGTCTGTTGAGCAGTCCAGGACCTCGTCGCCCCCTGCAGAAGGACAACTCCATGACGGCCCTGCCCGGCCTCAGCACTCCCCAACTCGCCTCTCCCGACCTGCTCCGCTCCGTCTTCCGGCGGCACGCGGCCGGAGTCGCCGTGATCACCGCCCAGCGCGGCGGCAGCCCGGTCGGCTTCACCGCCACCTCGCTCACCTCCGTCTCGGCCGAGCCCCCGATGATCTCGTTCGGCATCGGCACGCACGCCTCGAGCTGGCCGGTGATCTCCGAGACGGAACACGTCGGCGTCCACATACTCGGCGAGCACCAGCGGGAGCTGGCCGCCACCTTCGCCCGCAGCGGCGCCGACCGTTTCGGCGCGGCCACAGGGTGGCGCCAGGGTCCGGAAGGGGTGCCCGTGCTCGACGACGTCCTGGCCTGGCTCGTGTGCCGGATCGTCGCGCGCGTACCCGCGGGGGACCACCGCGTCGTCCTCGCTGAGGTCGTCCTCGGGGATCCCACCGGCGCCGGGCGCCCACTGCTCTACCACCAGGGGCGCTTCCATGGTCTGCGCGACTGAGCGGCCCCGGCCCTGTGCATGAGCGTCGGATTCCGATTACGCTGCGTTGCAAAGGTCACAGTTCAAAGCGCTTGCTTAGCGGGCAAGAACTGGGTGTACTGGCGAGTAATATTTGGTTCGGAGCGCAGGCCGCCCCAACCGGGACGGGCCGCTTGAGGCGCCTATGCTGCCTGAAACAAAGCAGCTCGGAAATGACGATTGCAGTAGGAGAGCCGGCGTGAGCTTGAGGATCGTTGTCACTGTGAAGTACGTGCCCGACGCCACTGGCGACCGGCACTTCGCCGATGACCTGACCGTCGACCGCGACGACGTGGACGGTCTGCTCTCGGAGCTCGACGAGTACGCGGTCGAGCAGGCACTGCAGATCGCCGACGAGGCCGACGACGCTGAGATCACCGTCCTGACGGTGGGCCCGGAGGACGCCAAGGACGCGCTCCGCAAGGCCCTGTCCATGGGCGCCGACAAGGCCATCCATGTCGAGGACGACGACCTGCACGGCACCGACGCGATCGGCACCTCGCTGGTGCTGGCCAAGGCGATCGAGAAGGCCGGCTATGACCTGGTCATCTCCGGCATGGCGTCCACCGACGGCACCATGGGTGTCGTCCCCGCGCTGGTGGCCGAGCGCCTGGGCGTCCCGCAGGTCACCCTGCTCTCCGAGGTCTCCGTCGAGGACGGCACGGTCAAGGGCCGCCGCGACGGCGACTCCGCCTCCGAGCAGCTGGAGGCCTCCCTCCCGGCGGTCGTGTCCGTCACCGACCAGTCGGGCGAGGCGCGCTACCCGTCCTTCAAGGGCATCATGGCCGCCAAGAAGAAGCCGGTGACCTCCTGGGACCTGTCCGACCTCGACATCGAGGCCGAGGAGGTCGGCCTGGAGGGCGCCTACACGGTCGTCGACTCCGCCACAGAGCGCCCGGCGCGCACGGCCGGCACGATCGTCAAGGACGAGGGCGAGGGCGGCAAGCAGCTCGCTGAGTTCCTCGCGGGCCAGAAGTTCATCTAAGGCCCAGCCCGCTTACCGCCCCTCATCTTTCGCAAGCAGGAGAGAAGAAGTCCCATGGCTGAAGTTCTCGTCTACGTCGACCACGTGGACGGTGCCGTCCGCAAGCCCACCCTGGAGCTGCTGACCCTGGCCCGTCGCATCGGCGAGCCGGTCGCCGTCGCCCTCGGCGCGGGTGCCGCCGACACCGCCGCCGCGCTCGCCGAGCACGGCGCGACCCGCGTACTGACCGCCGACGCTCCTGAGTTCGCCGACTACCTGGTCGTACCGAAGGTGGACGCGCTGCAGGCCGCGTACGAGTCCGTCTCCCCGGCCGCCGTCCTTGTTCCCTCCTCGGCCGAGGGCAAGGAGATCGCCGCTCGCCTCGCGGTCCGTATCGGCTCGGGCATCATCACCGACGCCATCGACCTGGAGGCCGGCGACGAGGGTCCGGTGGCCACGCAGTCGGTGTTCGCCGCCGGCTTCTCCACCAAGTCCCGTGTCTCCAAGGGCACTCCGGTCATCACGGTCAAGCCGAACAGCGCGGCCGTGGAGCCCGCCCCGGCTGCCGGCGCGGTCGAGGCTCTGTCCGTGACCTTCTCGGACAAGGCGACCGGCACCAGGATCACGTCCCGTACGCCCCGTGAGTCCACCGGCCGCCCGGAGCTGACCGAGGCCGCGATCGTGGTCTCCGGCGGCCGTGGCGTCAACGGCGCGGAGAACTTCGCGATCATCGAGGCGCTCGCCGACTCCCTCGGCGCGGCCGTCGGCGCCTCGCGCGCCGCGGTGGACGCCGGCTGGTACCCGCACTCCAACCAGGTCGGCCAGACCGGCAAGTCCGTGTCCCCGCAGCTGTACATCGCCTCCGGTATCTCCGGCGCGATCCAGCACCGGGCCGGTATGCAGACCTCGAAGACGATCGTGGCGGTCAACAAGGACGCCGAGGCCCCGATCTTCGACCTGGTCGACTACGGCGTGGTCGGCGACCTCTTCGAGGTCGTCCCGCAGCTTACCGAGGAGATCAAGACCCGCAAGGGCTGAGCACCATTGAGCAGTACGAGGCCCCTGTGACCGTCGACGCGGTCACGGGGGCCTCGGCTCATCCCGGGCTCGTGCCCGTGCTCAGCCCAGAGCCAGGGACGCCTGGACGGGCAGATGGTCGCTCGGGAACTGGCCGTTCGCGGAGAAGGTGTTGATCGAGGCCCGGTGCGCGGTGACGCCGGGAGTGGTGAGGACCCAGTCGATACGGTCGCCGTCCGGGATCAGTGGCCGGTAACCGTGGAAGGTCGCGTACAGCTTGCTCCGCTCGGCCGCCGTGTCCCAGGTGTCGACGAGGCCGGCGCCCAGCATCGTGTCGTAGACCGGGTTCTTGTGCGCGGCGACGTTGAAGTCGCCGGTCACCACCAGCGGCAGTGACCGGTCGAGGCCCGCGATGCGCTCGGCGATCAGCTGGGCGGCACGCGCGCGTGCGTTCTGGCTCGCGTTGTCGAGGTGGGTGTTGAGGAAGTGGAACTCCCGCTCCCCGTCGCGCAGATCGCGGAAGCGGACCCAGGTCACCATGCGGATGGAGCCGCCGCCCCAGGTGTTCGAGCCGATGACGTTGGGTGTGTCGGAGAGCCAGAAGTGGTCGTACTCCACGGGGGCGAGCCGGCGGGTGTCGTAGAAGATCGCCATGAACTCGTCGCGGCTGCCGCCCGCGCGGCCCGTGCCGATCCAGTCGAAGTTCGGTCCGAGGTCGGCCTCGATGTCGCGCACCTGCTGGTAGAGGCCTTCCTGAGTGCCGATGACATGGAGGCTTTCGCGGCGCAGCAGTTCGCGCGTCACGGGGCGGCGGGCGGCCCAGCTGTTGGGTTCGCTGGTGCTCGCGTACCGCAGATTGAACGACATGACTTCCAGGCGGCGGCTGGATCTGTCCGGCGCCGCGGCGGTCGCGGTGAGGGGTGCTGTACTGGACAGAGGCAGGGCGACCGCGGCGGCGATGGCGGTCTTCAGGCCCAGACGACGCGTGACTCGGCTGTGCTTGATGGGCACGGGAGGGCTCCTTCGGTGGCGGATGCCGGGCGAGTCGTGCGCATCGCAGTGTCGGAGTTGGGCGTGAACATGTCGAGATCCCGCGGTGACTACGGAGGGAAGTCCCGGGTGGGTCTGGGCGGAGGAGGGTGTTGACCAGCGGGAAGGTCCGCGGATAACTTCGCTCTACGGATTGTTGATTCCGGCCAGCGGAAACTGGAGAGGGTGTCGGGATGGGCCAGGGCGCGCAGGAGAAGGTGACGACGAGCCTCGCGGGCGCCGTCAGCGAGGAGATCAGCGCCTCCCTCGCTCCGGTCGATGCCGAACTGGAGCGCCGTTACCCCGGAGATCCGGGCACCCGCCAGCCCGTCCACACCGTCTACGTCCCCGGGGACGTGTTCGCCGCCGACACCATCCGCTCCTGGGGCGACCAGGCCCTCGCTGCCCTCGACGAACACGCCCCGGACGCCGCCTCGTTCGCCGCCGTCCTCGGCCTCGCCGACGAGCTGGCCGAGCCCGTCCACGCCCGCGTACGGGCCAAGCTGGAGCACGAGCCCATCGAGGATCTGCGCGTCGACTTCGAGGACGGTTACGGCCCGCGCCCCGACGCCGAGGAGGACGAAGCCGCCGCCCGTGCCGCGCGGCTGGTCTCGGAAGCGTACGAGAAGGGCACGGCCGCCCCGTACATGGGCATCCGTATGAAGTGCATGGAGGCGCCGGTACGCGACCGGGGCATCCGGACGCTCGACATCTTCCTGACCGGGCTGATGGAGGCCGGCGGACTGCCCGAAGGTCTGGTGCTCACGCTGCCGAAGGTGACGTACGCCGAGCAGGTCACCGCGATGGTGCGGCTGCTGGAGGAGTTCGAGAAGGCGCATCACCTCGAACCGGGGCGGATCGGGTTCGAGATCCAGATCGAGACCAGCCAGGCCATCCTCGCCACTGACGGCACCGCGACCGTCGCGCGGATGATCCAGGCCGCCGAGGGCCGTGCCACCGGGTTGCATTACGGCACCTTCGACTACAGCGCCTGCCTCGGCGTCAGCGCCGCCCACCAGGCGAGTGATCATCCGGCAGCCGACCACGCGAAGGCGATCATGCAGGTCGCGGCGGCGGGTACCGGCGTACGGGTCTCGGACGGCTCCACCAACGTCCTTCCTGTGGGCCCGACTTCGAAGGTCCACGACGCCTGGCGGCTGCACTACGGCCTCACCCGCCGGGCTCTGGCCCGCGCCTACTACCAGGGCTGGGACATGCACCCGCGCCACATCCCGACCCGGTACGCCGCCGTGTTCGCCTTCTATCGCGAGGGCTTCGAGCAGGCCGCGTCGCGCCTCACCCGCTACGTCAACCGCGCGGGCGGCGACGTGATGGACGAACCCGCGACCGCCAAGGCGCTCAGCGGCTACCTGCTGCGGGGCCTGGACTGCGGTGCCCTGGACATCGCGGAGGTGGCGCGTGTGACGGGTCTGACCCGTGTGGACCTGGAGGGTTACGCGGCGCCGAGGCGGGGCGATCTGACGGTTTCCGCCAAGTGACCGAGAACGTCCTCGTCAAGTAGCGGGCCTGTCACAGGAGTTGCCACTGGCGCGCGCTGTCACCCCTGGCACCTAGGCTGTACGGGAGTTGATGGGTGTGTCACAGGAACGGGGCAGCGGTGTCTTCGGGGGAGAACGAACACACGGACGGGATCGGCCGACTCCTCGCCGGGCGCTATCGGGTCGTGGCCCAGCTTGGACGCGGCGGTATGGGCATTGTCTGGCGGGCCCATGACGAGGTGCTGGGCCGAGAGGTCGCGGTCAAGGAACTGCGGACGTACACCGACGCCGCAGCGCCCGAACTGGCCGACCTGGGGCGCAGGATGCAGCGCGAGGCGCGCGCGGCGGCCCGCGTGCGCCACCCCGGAGTCATCGCCGTGCACGACGTGGCCGAGGTCGACGGGCGTCCGCTGATCGTCATGGAGCTGGTCGACGGGCCCTCCCTGGACGATGTCCTGCGTGAGCAGGGCCCCCGTGAACCGCGCGAGGCCGCCGAGATCGGCGCGAAGGTCATGGACGCGCTGGCCGCGGCCCACCAGGCCGGAGTCCTGCACCGCGACGTGAAGCCCGGCAACATCCTGCTCGACCGTTCCGGCCGCGTGGTCCTCACCGACTTCGGCATCGCGACGATGGAGGACCCCGGCGACGGCTCCACCACGCATCTCACCCGAAGCGGTGAACTGGTCGGCTCCCTGGACTACTTGGCGCCCGAGCGCGCCCAGGGCCACGACTTCGGGCCCGCCTCCGACGTGTGGGCCCTGGGCGCCACGCTGTACGCGGCCGTCGAGGGCACCTCGCCGTTCCGCCGTACGTCGACCTGGTCCACGCTCACCGCGATCGTGGCCGAACCGCTGCCGGAGCCACGGGCCTCCGGGCCGCTGGGCCCCGTACTGCAGGAGCTGATGCAGAAGCAGCCGCAGGACCGGCCGGACGCCGACCGGGCACGCGAGCTGCTGGAAGCCGTGGCGCAGATCCCTGACCAGGACGCCGCGACCACCAACCTGCGCGGATCCGCACCGAAGCAACGCGAGGCCACCGAGCGGAGTGTCCCGGCGGTACCGCCCGGCTTCGGGGCTCCGGGCTCGGCCGGGCCGGGCCCCGGAGCGCCACAGCCTCAGGACGGGGCCACCGCCTCCGACGGCGGCCCCCGGCGTCGTAAGGCCCGAGTCCTTCTCGCCGCCGCTGCCGTCGCCGTCGTCCTGGCCGCGACCGGCGTCTCCGTGGCCCTGCTGACCGACTCCGACGACTCCAAGACGGCCGGGCGGCCTTCGGCCTCCCGGGAAGCCGGCGACTCCCCGTCCTCGGCAGGCCCCAGTCGTGGCACGGTGGACGCGTCGGACGACCCTGAGTCCGACCCCACCCAGCAGGGCGACCAGCAGTCCTCGCCCGCGCCCGGGAAGCCGGAGCGCCCGGAGGCCGCCGAGCCGACGAAGAAGGCCCCCGCCCCCTCGCCGGGCCCCACCGAGGGCGGCGGTGCCACAGGCGGCGGCAACTCGGGCGGCACGAGCGGCGGCGGCTCCAGCCCCGCTCCCGTCTGCAGTCCCATCGGCGGCGGCAAGTACAACTGCGAGGTCTGGCGCGCCGCCGCGTCCTACACCGCGGACGGAGCCGAGGTCGGCATCCTCAAGGCGGGCACCAACTACTTCTACTGCCA
This sequence comes from Streptomyces flaveus, assembly GCF_014647675.1. GTDB lineage: Bacteria > Actinomycetota > Actinomycetes > Streptomycetales > Streptomycetaceae > Streptomyces > Streptomyces flaveus. The sequence continues at coordinate 224,432 of NZ_BMPQ01000007.1, forward strand.
GCAGAACCTGGGCCGCCGCGAGACCTATGACGAGTGGACGAACATCTGGTGGGCGAAGACGGACGACGACAGCGGCAACAAGAACGTCTTCATCAGCGACGTCTACATCGAAGGTGGCGACAACGACGCACCGGTGCCGGGATTGCCGGAATGCTGAGCGCGTACGTACTTCTCCAGGCCGGAAGCCGTCGTCCACCCCTCCTCGGCGAACAGCCGGGTGCCGCGCATGCACAGGGCCTGGTCGCCGCGCGCGCGGACGCAGAACTCCTCGGGTGTGGAGCCGAACAGTTCCCTCAACCGCGGTGACTCGGCGAGGAGTTCGGTGAGCAGCGCATGCTCGCCGAGGTGCCTGCGCGGGGTCCCGGAGCCGTTGTGGAGGACGCCACGGCGGTTGACGTAGAGATGGGCGCCGTCGAGCAGCTCGCCCGACTCCAGCTCGATGGGAACGTCGGCAGATGGCAGCAGCACACGGTCGTACGCACCCGATGGCGCGGTGACTCCCTCGCTCCTGTCGATCGCGTCGAGCTGCGCCGGGTTCAGCCAGGTGAGGAACAACTCCCGGGTGAGTCCGGGAGCGCGGAAGGGCGAGGCGGACACGTAACCGAGCCCGGTGATATGCGCGGAGACACCGATCTCGATGCCCGTGACCTTCGCCTTCACCAGGGGGATGGGTGCGGTGACCCCGTACTCCCGCATCTTGTGCCGGAGTTGGGCGGGGCAGGCGTTGGAGCCGACCGCGAGGACCGGGACGCGGTCCTCGAAGGTGAGGCGGGTCAGCGGCAACAACCGGTCGCCGTCCAGGAGTCCGGACTCCTCGGGCCAGGCGCCCGGATAGGTCAGGGGGTGGTCGCGCGGGGCCTCGGCGAGGCCGAGTGCCGTGAGGGTGCGGTGATCCGGATACGTCATCGGTCAGCTCGCCGGCGGCAGTTCGCCCGAGCCGCGGGTGATCAGTCTGGTCGGGAGTTCGATGCGCTCCGGGAGGGCGAGTGTGCCGTCGAGCCGGCGGAAAAGACGGTCGGCGGCGGTGCGGCCGAGCTGGGCGGCGTCCTGGGCGACGACGGTGACGCCGGGCTGGAGGAGATCGGCGAGTTCGATGTCGTCGAAACCGACGAGGGCGACAGGCCGGGAGCGTTCGGCGAGGACGCGGACGACGGTGACCGTGACGCGGTTGTTGCCCGTGAAGATCGCGGTGACGGGAGAGGGCCCCGACAGCATGGCCTCGGCGGCCCGGCGGACCCGCTGCGGATCGGTGACGCCCAGGGAGGTCCAGGCCTCCTCGACCGGGACGCCCGCGGCCTCCATGGCGGTGCGATAGCCGCGCAGCCGCTCGGCGGCGGTGTGGATGCGGGGCATGTCGCCGATGAAGCCGATTCGGCGATGCCCGTGGGCGATGAGATGGGCGACGCCGTCGCGCGCACCGCCGAAGTTGTCGGACAGGACGACGTCCGCGTCGATCTGACCGGCGGGGCGGTCCACGAAGACCGTGGCGACGCCCGCCTTTATCTCCGGTTCCAGATAGCGGTGGTCGTCACCGGCCGGGATGACGACGAGCCCGTCCACGCGGCGCGCGCACAGCGCCAGGACCAGTTCCTGCTCGCGGTCCGGGTCCTCGGCGCTGGAGCCGTTGATCAGCAGGGCGCCGTGCGCGCGGGCCACTTCCTCGACCGCGCGGCTGAGTGGGCCGTAGAAGGGGTCGGAAAGATCCTCCAGGACCAGGCCGATGCTCGCGGTGCGCCCCTTGCGGAGCACCCGCGCGCTGTCGTTGCGGCGGAAGCCCAGTGCGTCGATCGCCTCCTGCACCCGGCGCTCGGTGTCCGGGGTGACCCCCGGCTCACCGTTGACTACGCGCGACACCGTCTTGAGGCCGACTCCGGCACGTGCCGCGACGTCTTTCATGGTCGGACGATTGCCATAGCGGTTGTCGGGTCGGCGGGCGGTCTCGGCCACGATGCGCTGTCCTGTCCTGTTGTCCACGGGATGCGTTGGTCCTGATGTGCTCAATACATGCTCAACACGTGCTCATTGCGGATGTGGCGTCGAGCATAGGGCCTGGACAACGTTGTCAGATGCGGGAGACACTATCCCCCGCAATCTCCGGCCTGCCCTGCTACGGGACCAGTCGTGCTGCCTGACTTCAAGGCCAGTCCTGCTGCCTGTTTCGTCCGGCCGGTGGGCCGGGGGGCATCCCTGGTAAGACTGCGGGGGCGCCGCCGCCGCGGGCCGCCGCAGGAAAGACACCGCACCGGGAGACTCAGACACAGATGCACACCGACCTCGTGGCCGCGCTCGACATCGGCGGCACCAAGATCGCCGGAGCGCTGGTGGACGGCCATGGCCGGATCCTCCTGCACACGCAGCGCGCCACGCCCGCGCAGGAGGACGGCGACACCATCATGCGAGCCGTCGAGGCCGTGCTCGGCGAGCTGACCGGCTCGCCGCTGTGGAGCCGCGCCACCGCCCTCGGCATCGGCAGCGCGGGCCCGGTGGACGCCTCGACGGGCACGGTGAGCCCCGTGAACATCCCGGGCTGGCGCGACTACCCGCTGGTCGAGCGGGTCAGCGCCGCCACCGAAGGGCTTCCCGTGGAGCTGATCGGCGACGGCGTGGCGATCACGGCCGCCGAACACTGGCAGGGCGCGGCCCGCGGGCACGACAACGCGCTGTGCATGGTCGTCTCCACGGGCGTCGGCGGCGGTCTGGTCCTGGGCGGCCGGCTGCATCCGGGGCCCACGGGCAACGCCGGCCACATCGGTCACATCAGCGTGGACCTCGACGGCGACCTCTGCCCGTGCGGGTCCCGCGGCTGCGTCGAGCGCATCGCCAGCGGGCCGAACATCGCCCGCCGCGCCATCGAGGGCGGCTGGCAGCCCGGCCCCGACGGCGACACCTCGGCCGCCGCGGTGGCCGCCGCCGCCCGCGCGGGCGACTCCGTCGCTCTGGCGTCCTTCGAGCGCGCCGCCCAGGCCCTGGCCGCAGGCATCGCCGCGACGGCGACCCTGGTGGAGATCGACATCGCGGTGATCGGCGGGGGAGTGGGCAAGGCGGGCGACCTCCTGTTCACGCCCCTGCGCGCCGCCCTGCGCGACTACGCGACGCTGTCGTTCGTCCAGCGACTCACCGTGGCGCCCGCCCAGATGGGGACGGACGCGGGGCTGGTCGGCGCGGCGGCGGCAGCGCTCAGCAGGCAGTCGAGCGCGACGACGGCGGCGGGGGTGGGAGGCTGACCGTGACTCATGCCGGGTTTCGCAGTTGAGTCGGGCATGAAGAAGCGAAGCATGCTCGCCGTCGCGTCCCTCGCCGCCGGATTCGTCGTGGCTGCGGTCACCCCGTCCCACTCACTCGAAGGCGACGCCCTCGGCAAGCTCGACGTACAGGACACGATCGGCACGCTGGACAAGACGGTCAGCGACGGCAAGGCGGCCGTCAAACCCGTGGTCGAGAACACGCAGCGGAAGGGCTGACCGAACTTCGGCCCCGCGGGGCTGTATCTCGACATCTCGACATACCCACGTCCCGACGTCCCGACAAGAAGCCCGGCCCGCCCACGGCCGGGCTTTCGCATGTGTACGACCCTTTGTCCGCCCGTGTGTCCGGCTCCTGTCTCCGGGGCGGCGGAAGGCGCCCTCATCAGGACCTGGTTTCCGTGGCAAGGTGGAGGGCAAGCCTCAGGGGGTCAACAGAAGAGGGGGAACCGTGACCGTCGTTTGGATCAACGGCGCGTTCGGTGCGGGGAAGACCACCACCGCACGGGAACTGATCGACCTGATCCCGAACAGCACACTCTTCGACCCCGAGCTCGTCGGAGCCGGGCTGACGCATCTGCTGCCGCCCAAGCACCTCGCCGAGGTCGGCGACTTCCAGGACCTGCCGATCTGGCGTCGGCTCGTGGTCGACACCGCGGCCGCGCTGCTCGCCGAACTCGGCGGCGTCCTGGTGATTCCCATGACCCTGCTCCGCCAGGACTACCGCGACGAGATCTTCGGCGGGCTCGCCTCCCGCAGGATTCCGGTACGGCATGTGCTCCTCGCCCCGGCGGAAACGATCCTGCGGGAACGAATAGCCGGCCGGGAGGTGCCACCCGACCTCCCCGACGGGGAGATACGGGTGCGCCAGTGGTCGTACGACCACATCGAGCCCTACCGCGCCGCCCTGGCCGGCTGGCTCACCGTCGACGCCCACCTCGTGGACACCAGCGCGCTCACCCCGTACGAGTCCGCGGAGCGCATCGCCGACGCCGTGCGCACCGGCGCCGTCCCCGTCTGCGACATCGTGCAGACTCCGGAGCCCACCGCGGAGACCGTCGCCGCGGGGGTGCTCCTCTTCGACGAGCAGAATCGCGTACTCCTCGTCGACCCCACGTACAAGGCCGGCTGGGAGTTCCCCGGCGGTGTCGTCGAACGGGGCGAGGCCCCCGCGCGCGCCGGCATCCGCGAGGTCGCCGAGGAGACCGGCATCCAACTCGACGACGTACCACGCCTGTTGGTCGTCGACTGGGAACCGCCCGCGCCGCCCGGCTACGGCGGACTGCGCCTCCTCTTCGACGGCGGACGGCTCGACGGCGCCGAGGCCCGGCGGATGCTGCTGCCGGGCCCCGAACTGCGCGGCTGGCGCTTCGCCAGCGAGGAGGAGGCCGCCACCCTGCTGCCGCCGGTCCGCTACGAGCGCCTGCGCTGGGCGTTGCGCGCACGGGAACAGGGGGCGGCGCTCTATCTGGAGGCCGGCGTGCCCGTGGGATAGGCCCTCAGTCAGAGCCCGCGAACTCGCTCAGCCCGCCGCGTAGTTGCGCAGGAAAAGCGCCTCGGCGACCGAAAGGCGTTCCAACTCCTCAGGAGACACGCTCTCGTTCACCGCGTGAATCTGCGCCTCCGGCTCGCTCAGGCCGATCAGGAGGATCTCCGCGCGCGGGTAGAGGGACGCGAGGGTGTTGCACAGCGGGATGGAGCCACCCTGCCCGGCGTACTGCATCTCCTCCCCGTCGTACGCGACGCGCATCGCCTCGGCCATCGCCGCGTACGCCGGGCTGGAGGTGTCGGCGCGGAACGGCTGGCCCTGGCCGCTGAGCTCGGTGCTCACCCGTGCGCCCCACGGCGTGTGCGCCTCGAGGTGGGCCTGGAGCAGCTTGGTCGCCTCGGTCGCGTCCACGCCCGGCGGCACCCGCAGGCTGACCAGGGCGCGGGCGCTCGCCTGCACGGACGGGGTGGCGCCGATCACCGGCGGGCAGTCGATGCCGAGCACGGTCACGGCAGGACGCGCCCAGATACGGTCGGCGACCGTGCCGGAGCCGATCAGCTCCACACCGTCGAGCACCTTGGCGTCCTCGCGGAACTGGCCTTCCTCGTACTGCAGTCCGGCCCAGCGCGCTTCGCCCGTCAGCCCGTCGACCGTCGTCGAACCGTCCTCGGCGCGCAGCGAGTCCAGTACCCGGATCAGCGCGGCCAGCGCGTCGGGTGCCGCGCCACCGAACTGCCCCGAGTGCAGATTGCCGCCGAGGGTGTCGATCCGGACGCGTACGGCGGTCATGCCGCGCAGCGCCGTGGTGACCGTCGGCACGCCGACCCGGAAGTTGCCGGAGTCACCGATGACGATCGTGTCGGCGGTGAGGAGATCCGGGTGTTCCTCGGCGTACCGCTCCAGACCGCCCGTGCCCTGTTCCTCCGAACCCTCCGCGATCACCTTGACGTTGACCGGGACACCGCCGTTCGCCTTGAGTGCGCGCAGGGCGAGAAGGTGCATGATGACGCCGCCCTTGCAGTCGGCGGCGCCCCGCCCGTACCAGCGGCCGTCGCGCTCCGTCAGCTCGAACGGCGGTGTCACCCACCCCGTTTCGTCGAGCGGCGGCTGCACGTCGTAGTGCGCGTACAGCAGCACGGTCTTCGCGCCCTCGGGGCCGGGCAGGAAGCCGTACACCGACTGTGTGCCGTCCGGGGTGTCGAGCAGTGCCACGTCCTGGAAGCCCTCGGTGCGCAGCGCCTGGGCCACCCAGTTCGCGGCGCCCTCGCTCTCGCTGCGGGGGAACTGGCCGAAGTCCGCCACCGACTTGAAGGCCACCAGCTCGGTGAGCTCCGCCTTCGCCCTGGGCATCAGCGAGGCAACGGTCTCGGCGACCGGGTTCGACGACATGGGCACGCTCCTCATAGGTGCGACGTTGTACGGATGGGTACGTGTGGGATGCACGCGCGTACGGGTGCGCGTCGCGCATACGCTGCCGATACTCCCACAGCGGTCTTCGGCTGGGGGGTGATCCAAACGGCACCCCCTGGGCCCGCCGTAGGATGCGGGGGGCAGGAGCGGCAGGCGGCTGGATCGGAGCGGCAGACCATCGTGAGCAGCGAGAACTCTTCGGGCGACGCACAGCGGGTATGGGACGTCGTCGTGGTCGGTGCGGGGCCCGCGGGTGCCTCGGCGGCTTATGCGGCAGCGGTCGCGGGGCGCCGTGTCCTGGTGCTGGAGAAGGCGGAGTTGCCCCGCTACAAGACATGCGGCGGCGGCATCATCGGTCCCTCGCGCGACGCTCTGCCGCCGGGCTTCGAGTTGCCGCTGCGGGACCGGGTGCACGCGGTCACGTTCTCGCTGGACGGCAGGTTCACCCGCACCCGCCGCTCCAGGCAGATGCTCTTCGGGCTCGTCAACCGGTCCGAGTTCGACCAGCGGCTCGTCGAGCACGCGCAGAAGGCGGGTGCCGAACTGCGCACCGGTGTCACGGTCACGCGCGTGGAACAGCACGGCTCCGCCGTACCGGACCGGCGCACCGTGGCCGTCGTACTGCAGGACGGCGAGACCGTGTTGGCGCGCGCCGTGGTCGGCGCGGACGGCAGCGCCAGCCGGATAGGGGCCCACGTTGGAGTGAAGCTCGACCAGGTCGACCTCGGCCTGGAGGCGGAGATCCCCGTCCCGGAGACCGTCGCCGAGGACTGGAAGGGGCGCGTCCTCATCGACTGGGGTCCCATGCCCGGCAGTTACGGATGGGTCTTCCCCAAGGGCGACACCCTCACCGTCGGCGTGATCTCGGCCCGCGGTGAAGGGGCCGCCACCAAGCGGTACTTGGAGGACTTCATCGCCCGGCTCGGGCTCGCCGGCTTCGAACCGAGCATCTCGTCCGGGCACCTGACGCGCTGCCGCGCCGACGACTCGCCGCTCTCGCGCGGGCGGGTGCTGGTGTGCGGGGACGCGGCGGGGCTGCTCGAGCCGTGGACCCGCGAGGGCATCTCGTTCGCGCTCCGGTCGGGGCGGCTCGCGGGGGAGTGGGCGGTACGGATCGCCGAGGCGAACGACGCCGTGGACACCCGACGCCAAGCCCTGAACTACGCCTTCGCCATCAAGGCGGGCCTGGGCGTCGAGATGAGCGTGGGAAAGAGCCTGTTCCTGGTCTTCGCACGCCGGCCCGGTATGTTCCACGCGGCGCTCACGGGTTTTCGGCCCGCCTGGAAGGCGTTCACGGGGATCACCCGCGGGAGGACCTCCCTGGGCGAGATCGTCCGTACGCATCCCCTGGCCGGGCGCGCCCTGAGCTCGCTCGACCGCTGACGCGTAGGGGGCGTGGTTCAGGCCTTGACGGTGATCCGGAAGACGGGGTGGTTGTGCGCCGCGGCGAGCAGCTCCTCGTCGCTGGACTTGGCCGTGACGTCACCGAAGAAACGGCCGACCTCCCAGCCCCACTTCTTGAGGTAGGTGCGCAGGACGACGGGCTTCTCCTCGTCGGGCAGCTCCACGGCCGTGAACTCCTGTGTCTTACGGCCCACTTGGAGCTGCCCGCCGCCGGCCGCCCGCAGATTGCGCACCCACTCGGAGTGGCCGCGTGCCGAGACGAGGTACGGGCCGCCTTCGTAGGGGAGCGGGTTGACCGGCACGCGCCGCCACTCGCCGCTCTTGCGGCCGCGGACGGAGAGCTCGGCGTTGCCGACGAGGCTGAGGCCGCGGCGGGCGAGCCAGCCGATGAAGCGGTTCATGCCGGCCTCGAAGCCGCCGGGCTTGATGTAACGCTGCTGTGCCATCGCGGGACCCCCATTGGTGATGTCGGTTGCGAGAGCACTGCTCTCGCTTGAGAGCAGTGTGCACGAGATTGGTGATCCAAAGCAAGAGCAGTGCTCTCGAATGTGTGCACCGCTCTCCAGGGTGAGCGTTGTGCTGATGCGAGAGCGTCGATCCTGCTTCAGAGCACCGCTCACGTTTGTGTGCAGTGCTCCGAATTCATGGGACACTGCCTGGCATGAGTACCGCCCGAGGGGCCCGCGCCCGAGCCAGGACCGAAGTCACCGCGGCCATCAAGGACGAAGCGCGCAGACAGCTCGCGAAGGAAGGCGCCGCCAAGCTCTCGTTGCGGGCGGTGGCCCGCGAACTCGGCATGGTCTCCTCCGCGTTGTACCGCTACTTCCCCAGCCGCGACGACCTGCTGACCGCCCTCATCATCGACGCCTACGACTCGCTCGGCCAGACCGCGGAGGCCGCGCACGAGAAGGTCGCCGATGCCGGCCCGATCCGGCGCTGGGCAGTGGTGTGCGAGGCGGTGCGCGGCTGGGCGCTCGCGCATCCGCACGAGTACGCGCTGATCTACGGTTCGCCCGTGCCCGGATACGCTGCCCCCGACTCGACCGTGCCGGCGGCGTCCCGGGTCGCGCTGCTGCTCATCGAGATCGTCCGCGACGCGCACCGGGGCGTGGGCGTCGCCCTGCCACGCCTGCCCGCCGAGCTCAAGCCGGAGGCGCGGCGGTTGGGCCAGGACCTCGCGCCGGATCTGCCGCCGGAGGTGGTGATGGCCTTCGCCGCCGCCTGGGCCCAGCTGTTCGGGCTGATCGGCTTCGAGGTGTTCGGCCAGTTCAACCGCGTGGTGGAGGACCGCGAAGCCTTCTTCCGGCACGCCGTCGCCCAACTCGGCCATGGCGTGGGCCTGGTGTTCCCTCAGGACACCGGCACGGGAGGCGGCGGCAGCCGGTCGGGATCCTGAGGCAGGATCGGCGCGAGCAGCCGCGAACGGCGGAGGTGTACTTCCCCGGGAGTACGTCTGATCACCACGCTCGGCGGACGCCCGGACCAGCCGTGGCGTCTAGCGTGGCTGGCATGGAAGAGCAGCGCACACGCCTGAGCGGTGGTCCGTCCTGGGCGCGGGGCGGGGGGCCGCCGTGGCGATGGCGGCACGGGCCGCTGTGGTGGAACGAGGGCGACGACGAGGCAGTGGAGAGCCGGCCCCGCCGGCCATGGCGTTCGACACTGCTGCTCACCGTGTTCGTCCAGGTCGGCAGCAATTTCGCCGCGCAGGAGCAGGAGGGAGCCCGCGAGTCCCTCGGCCTCTTCGCCCGGGCGCTGCTGCTCGTGGGCACCCTTCTGCTCCTGTGGCGGCATCGGTATCCGGTGTTCGTGGTGTTCGGCGTCGCGGCATCGGCGCTGCTCTACTTCGGTGCCGGATATCCGTACGGCCCGATCTTCCTGACCGTTGCGCTCGCCTGCTTCAGCGCCGTCGTCGCCGGGCATCGGCGGGCGGCCTGGGCGGCGCTCGGCATGCTGTGGGTGGCCCATCTGCTGGAGGGGCACTGGCTCTACCAGTGGCTGCCGCCGAACGACGACACGGTGGGCGACTGGGGCGAGGATGTCTCGGTCGCCGCCTGGATGGTGGCCATCGCCGCGGTCTCCGAACTCGTCCGCGTACGCCGTGAACAGTGGGACCGGGACCGTACGGAACGCCGACAGGCGGCCCGGCGGCGCGCCGACGAGGAGCGGCTGCGGATCGCCCGCGAGCTGCACGACGTGCTGGCGCACAGCATCTCGGTCATCAACGTCCAGGCGGGCGTGGGCCTCGCACTGCTCGACTCCGACCCGGATCAGGCCCGTACCGCGCTCACCACCATCAAGGCGGCGAGCAAGGAGGCCCTGGGGGAGGTCCGCCAGGTGCTCGACACGCTCCGCCCGCCCGTCTCCCGCCACCACCCTTCCAACGATGCGCTGCGCGCAGCCCCCTTTGATTCCGGCGACGCGCCGCGTGCGCCGGCGCCCGGCCTCGACCGGCTGCCCGAGCTAGTCGAGCAGGCGGCGAGCGCTGGACTGACGGTCGGAGTCGAGACCCAGGGGAAGCGCAGAACCCTGCCGCCGGGTGCCGATCTCGCCGCCTTCCGCATTGTCCAGGAGGCCCTGACCAACGTCGTACGGCACTCCGGTTCGCGGCACGCGCGCGTGCTGGTCGGCTACGAGGACGACGCGCTGAAGCTCCGTATCGACGACGACGGACCGGCGACCGGCGCGGACGCAGGCGGCAGCGGCAACGGACTGGCCGGAATGCGGGAGCGGGCCGCGGCCCTGGGTGGCACGATCGAGGCCGGGCCGCGCGAGGACGGCGGTTTCCGGGTACTGGCCGTACTGCCGCTCGAGCACAAGGCCAAGCCCGCCGAGCTCAAGGAGGACCGGTGATCCGCGTACTGCTCGCCGACGACCAGTCACTGGTCCGCGCAGGCTTCAAGGCGCTCCTCGACGCACAGAAGGACATCGAGGTGGCCGGAGAGGCCGCCGACGGCGAGGAGACGCTGCGCAAGGTGCGTGAACTGCGCCCCGACGTCGTCCTGATGGACATCCGAATGCCCCTGCTCGACGGTCTCGAAGCAACCCGCCGCATTACAGGGGACGCCGACCTGCACGACGTCAAGGTGGTCATGCTCACCACCTTCGAGCTCGACGAGTACGTCTTCGAAGCCATCCGTTCCGGGGCTTCCGGCTTCCTCGTCAAGGACACCGAACCGGACGAACTGCTGCGCGCGGTCAGGGCCGTGGTCGAGGGCGACGCGCTGCTCTCGCCAGGCGTGACGCGGCGGCTGATCGCCGAGTTCGCGGCCCGGTCCAAGGAGCCGTCCGTCGCTCAGTCGCTCGCCGAGCTCACGGAGCGGGAGCGGGAGGTGATGGCCCTGGTGGGCATCGGGCTGTCCAACGACGAGATCGCCCGCCGTCTGGTCGTCAGCCCGCTCACGGCGAAGACGCACGTGAGCCGCACGATGGTGAAGCTGGGCGCGCGTGACCGGGCCCAACTGGTCGTACTGGCCTACGAGTCGGGATTGGTACGGCCGGGCTGGCTGGGCTGAGGCCCGCGCTGGAAACGGACCAGCACACTGACGACACGTACGAAGAAGAGGATGACCGCGAGCCCGCACCCGGCCATGACCAGCAGGTCTTCGGCGCCGGCAGGCAGGTCGAAGAGCAGCGCCGGACCGGACACGGCCCCGAAGACGAGGGCAGCCAGGACCGCCGCACTGCACAGCGCGTATCCGGTCTCGACGGTGATCGCGTCCCGCTCGGCCTGAGTCCGTCGTCCCCCACTGTTCTCCATGCGCCGAAGTCTCACAGCAGGACGCCCGGCGGGCAAGAACAGCCCGCCGGGCGCACGTAGTTGCGTAGAGGGATGCGGGAGGGATCAGTCGCGGACCGGTACCCGCTCCTCCTGTACGGGCTCGGACTTGGCGATCAAGACCGTCCGCCCGGGCCCCTGCGTACGCTGCTTGCGCAGACCCGTGGCCGTGATGAGCAGCCCTGCCACCGCGATCGCCGTCACCACGATCAGCCCCGTGCGGTAGCTGTCGAGGACGGCCTGCGGAGAGGCGTCGTCGGAGGCGCTCGCGGTCACGACGGCCGTCACGATCGCCAGGAAGATCGCGCCGCCCACCTGCACCGAGGTGTTGAGCAGACCCGAGACCATGCCCTGCTCGTGGTCGTCCACGCCGTTGGTGGCCTGGATGTTGAGTGAGGGGAAGACCAGTGCGCAGGCGGCGCCGATGAACAGCATCGTCGGCAGGATCACCGCCGCATACACCGGGTCGAGGTCGATGCGCAGGAACAGTACGTACCCGAGGGCCATCAGGGCGAAGCCCGCCGGGATCAGCCGCCGGGTGCCGAACCGGTCGACGACGGCTCCCATCTTCGTGGCGGACAGCGCCACCAGCGCGCCCGCGGGCAGAAAGGCGAGTGCCGTCTCCAGGGCCGACCAGCCGAGCAGCGTCTGCAGGTACAGCGTGGCCAGGAACTGGTAGCCGATGTACGAGCCGAAGAAGGTCATCGCGCCGAGCTGGGCCCGGATCTGGTTGCCGGAGCGCAGCACGCCGAGCCGGATCAGCGGGCCCGCCGAGCGCTGCTCGATCCGGACGAAGACCGTGAGCAGGACGGCGACCGCGAGGAACGAGAGCAGCGTACGGGCCGAGGTCCAGCCGACCTCCGGGGCCTGGACGACGGTGTAGACGAGCAGCAGCATCGAGGCCGTGCCGATGATGGCACCGGGAATGTCGTAGCCGTTGTGGTCCTTCTCCCGCTCGCTGCGCGGGAGCAGCTTGAGGCCGGCGATCAGGGCGATGATCGCGATGGGCGCGGGCAGCAGCATGGTCAGGCGCCAGCTTGCCTCGGTGAGTAGCCCGGACAGAACGAGGCCCATGGAGAAGCCGGTGGCGGCGCAGGTGGTGTAGATCGAGAGGGCGCGGTTGCGCAGCGGGCCCTCGGCGAAGGTCGTGGTGATGATCGACAGGCCCGCGGGTGCGGTGAACGCCGCGCTCAGGCCCTTGATGAAGCGGCTGGCGATCAGCAGCGGTCCGGAGTCGACGAGTCCGCCGAGCAGCGAGGCGAGCGCGAAGACGGCCAGGGCGACCAGGAAGACCTGGCGGCGGCCGAGCAGATCGGCGGTCCGTCCGCCGAGGAGCAACAGGCCGCCGTAGCCCAGGATGTAGCCGCTGACGACCCATTGCAGGGCCGAGGTGGAGAGGTCGAGTTCGGATCCGATGGACGGCAGGGCGACGCCGACCATCGACACGTCCAACGCGTCCAGGAACATCGCGGCGCAGAGCACCAGAAGGGTGCCCCACAGACGAGGTGTCCAGCGTTCCTGGGCCGCGGAGTTGGTGAGCGGAGAGGTCATGCACCTCACGCTACATGCGTATGCATTCAATGCAAGCGCATTTAATTCAGATGCAACAAAGCCGGTTCTTTGCTACGGTCCGGCCTCATGGCGGCTATGGAGAACGCCGAGCAGGAGCTCGTCGACCAGTGGCGCGACCTCCTCGCGGTGCATGCGCGCACCGTGTCCGAACTCGATCGGGCACTGCACCAACACGGCTTGTGCGCCAGCGACTTCGAGGTGCTCGACGTGCTGGCAGGGTGCGCCGCGTCCGACGGCGCCGGTGCGTATCGCGTTCAGGAGATCGCCGAGCGGGTCCATCTCAGCCAGAGCGCACTGTCCCGGCTGATCGGCCGGCTCGAGAAGGACGGTCTCGTGGAGCGTTGCATGTGCCCGCAGGACCGGCGGGGTGTGCGCGTCTCGCTCACGTCGAAGGGGCGCACGCTGCACGGCGACGTGCTGCCGGTGCAGCGCGTGGTGCTGGGGCGGATGCTGGCGGACGGTTCGGGCGACTGACGGGGCTGACGGGGTTCGCCGCCTGGTCCCGCCGAGCAGCCAGGACTCAGCTTCAGTTGACTGCCGACGTCTCGCGCCACAGCGTCGCGATGGAGGAGTCTCCGGTCACGCTCGGGAACGGCCGCCGGTTCCACAGCGACAGGTAGAGTTCCGCCGCTGGACCCGCCAACTCGCAGTCTGCCCCGGTCAGTTCGCCCAGCTCACTCACCGGCGGCTCGGGCGACAGTCGTACGGTCCACACCGCGTCGGTGTCCTCGGCCCGCACCCTCAGCACCCGCGGCACCTCCGTGCGCACCCGGCTCTTCTTGCGTGCGTGGAAGCCGAGGAGCAGCTCGTCGATGCCGTCGAGCGCGAAGTCGACGGCGATCGGGCTCGGGGTTCCGGCGAGCGCGGACTCCGCGTCGTACCGGTGCACCGTTGTCTCGTGCGCCTGCCGTCGGGCCCAGAACGCGAGCGGCGAGGGCGCGGGCAGGAAGCTCCAGCAGTCCACGTCGGCAGGGGCGCCCGCGAGCGTGTCGACCAGCCGACGATGGCCTTCGCGGAACCAGGTCAGCAACTCCGTACCGTCCAGATCCGGCAGGCCCTCGCCGGGGTGGTACGAGGTGCGTCCCTCGGCGACGAACGCCGTGGCCCAGCGGTGCACCATGCCCGTGTGCCGCACCAGGTCCCGCACCTGCCAGCCGGGACAGGTGGGCACCTTGGCCTCGGTCCCGGCCTCTTCGGCGGCCCTGGCCAGCAACTGGCCCTCGGCGTCCAGGATTCGAATGTGCTGCGCGGTCTCCATGCGGTGAGTCTGCCGGATGGAGTGCGGTCGAGGGGAAGGGGTCACCGACCTGGACTCCGGCTTGTGGTGGGCGGGCTCGGCCAGTAATCGGCTGTGCCACGCCCACCCATGATCCATAGCCTGGGACGGTCTGCCGGTTGACGCTTCAAGGAGCCCCCCCCACGTGACCACCGCACCGGACCTGCCCGACATCCTGTCGAACGAATTCGCCGAGGATCCCTATCCCGCCTACCGGGTCATGCGCGAGCGCGCCCCGCTGATCTGGCACGAGGCCACCCAGAGCTACATCGTGTCGCGCTACGAAGACGTCGAACGGATCTTCAAGGACCGCGACGGACAGTTCACCACCGACAACTACGTATGGCAGATCGAGCCCGTGCACGGCAGGACGATCCTGACGCTCAGCGGGCGCGAGCACGCGGTGCGACGGGCCCTGGTGGCCCCGGCCTTCCGCGGCCGTGACCTGCAGGAGAAGTTCCTGCCCGTCATCGAGGACAACGCCCGGGCACTCGTCGACGGCTTCCGTCACACGGGAAGCGCCGACCTCGTCGCGGACTTCGCGACACGCTTTCCCGTCAACGTCATCGCCGACATGCTGGGCCTGGACAAGGCCGACCACGACCGCTTCCACCGCTGGTACACATCGGTGATCGCCTTCCTCGGCAATCTCGCGGGCGATCCGGAGGTCGCCGCGGCCGGTGAGCGCACCCGCACCGAGTTCGCCGAGTACATGATCCCGATCATCCGGCACCGCCGTGACCACCTCGGCGACGACCTGCTGTCCACGCTGTGCGCCGCCGAAGTGGAAGGCGTGCGTATGAGTGACGAGGACATCAAGGCGTTCTGCAGTCTGCTGCTCGCGGCGGGCGGGGAGACCACGGACAAGGCCCTCGCGAGTATCTTCGCCAACCTGCTGGCGCATCCCGAACAGCTCCAGGCCGTGCGGGAGGACCGCTCACTGATCGAGCAGGTCTTCGCGGAGACCCTGCGGTACACCCCGCCGGTCCACATGATCATGCGGCAGACGGCCGTGGAGGTCGAGCTGAGCGGCGGCACCGTTCCGCCGGGAGCCACGGTGACCTGCCTGATCGGAGCCGCGAACCGGGACCCCGCCCGCTACCGGGAGCCGGACCGCTTCGACATCTTCCGCGACGACCTGACGACCACGACCGCCTTCTCCGCCGCGGCCGACCATCTCGCGTTCGCCCTGGGCCGCCACTTCTGCGTGGGCGCCCTGCTGGCCCGCGCCGAGGTCGAGATCGGGGTGGGCCAACTCCTCGACGCCATGCCCGACATGCGGCTCGACGATGGGTTTCGGCCAGCCGAGCAGGGCGTGTTCACACGGGGACCGCAGGCGCTGCCGGTGCGCTTCACACCGGCCGGCCTCTGACGGCGTTACCCGGGGCGGGCCTCACCGCAGTGTGGGCGTGAACTCCACCGGCAGTGAGGTCAGCCCTCGCATCCAGATGGACGGCCGCCACACGAGATCCCCCGGATCGACCGACAGGACGACGTCGGGCAGACGCTCCAGCAGCGTCTCAACGGCCGTACGCGCGATGACGTCGGCGAGCAGCGGAGCCGGATAGGGGCAGCGGTGCTCGCCGTTGGAGAAGGACAGATGGGCGCCGTTCCCCTCGGCGCCGACATGGCCCTCGGGCCAGATCTGCGGGTCGGTGTTGGCCGCCGCGAGCCCGAGGACCAGGCAGTCGCCCGCCTTGATCCGGCGCCCGCCGAGCAGGGTGTCGCGCACCGCCCAGCGGCCGATGAAGTTCTGGGTGGGCGTGTCCAGCCACAGCACCTCGGTGAGGGCCTCGCCGACGCTGACCCGGCCGCCGGAGACGTTGAGCGCGAAGCGGTCGTCGGTGAGCAGCAGCCGCAGCGTGTTGCAGATCCAGTTGGCGGTGGGCTGCTGGGCCGCCGCGACGACGGAGATCAGGTCCTGGACGATCGCGTCGTCGCTCAGCCCCTCGGGGTGGGCCAGCATGCGGGAGACGACGTCCGCGCCGGGCTCCGCGCGCTTGTCCTTCACCAGTTGCTGGATGCGTTCCTGGACGCGGACGTAGGCTGCGACCGGATCCTCGCCCTCGCCCGTGTCCAGGGAGATCCGCAAGTCCCGTACGAGGTCGTCGGTGTCCGTGCTGTGGGCCGCCATACCGCACATCTCCACCGCGGCCCGCATCGCCAGGGGGTGTGCGTACGCGCTCATCAGCTCGGTCTCGCCACTGCCCGCGAAGGCGTCGATGAGCTGGTCGGCGATCCGCCCGCAGTTGACCCCGAGTTCGAACTGGTCGACGCCCTCCAGGGCCTCGGTGATGACGCCGGCCCGCCGCTGGTGCTCGGCGCCCTCGGTGAACAGCACCGAGGGCTGGTAGCCGACGAAGGGGAGCAGCGGCCAGTCCGCGGGAATGTGCTCCCACTGGTTCCAGCGCCGCGAGTCGCGGGCGAAGAGTTCGTCGTGGGAGGTGACGAAGGAGACCTCCGGATAACCGAGGACCAGCCAGGCGGGCACGCCGCCGTCCAGCAGTACGGGCGCCACGGGGCCGTGGGAGCGGCGCAGTTCCTGGTACAGCGCGGCGGGGGTCTGCTGGTACTCCAGGCCGCTCAGCGGAACCGCGTCCGCGTGCACCGGGCAGCCCGAGGTGCTCTGCTTCGGGTCGGCGGGGCGCGGGTCGGGGCCGGTCGCGTCGTCGTTCATGGTGTCATCTCCCGGGCCATGGCCAGTTCGTAGAGGTGGTCGACAAGAGTGATCAGGACGTTCTTGCCGGACGAGCGGACCCGTGCGTCGCAGTCGATCAGCGGTATGTGCTCGGGCAGCGTGAGTGCCTGGCGGATCTCGCTCAGGGAGAAGGCGTTGGTGTCGTGCTCGAACCGGTTGACCGCGACGACGAAGGGAGTCTTGTGATGCTCCAGACGGTCGATGGCGTACCAGCAGTCGCTCATACGCCGGGTGTCCACCAGCACGACGGCGCCCAGTGTGCCCGCGAAGAGCCGGTCCCACAGGAACCAGAAGCGCTCCTGGCCCGGGGCACCGAACAGATACAGGACCGTGCGCTCGGTCAGGCTGATCCGGCCGAAGTCGAAGGCGACGGTCGTCGTGGACTTGTCGGCCAGACCCGCCGTCCGGTCGATGCCGACACCGGCCTCGGTCATGACCTCTTCGGTGTTCAGGGGCCGGATCTCGCTGACCGAGCGGACCAGAGTGGTCTTGCCGACACCGAAGCCGCCCACCACGACGATCTTGAGCCCGGTCTCAGCCGTGGCGCTGAGCGGCGTACGGGCAGGGGGCTCAGAGCTTGTGGAGGGCTCAAAGCTTACGGAGTCCATCGAGAACCTCCAGCAGGAGAGCGGATTCGGGCAGGGCGGCCACGGCCGGGGCGGACCGGGGATGGCGAGCGGTGACCTTCGCCATCGCCAGCAGGTCTCCCACCAGGATCCGGACGACCGTCACCGGAAGCCGCAGCTCGGCGGCGATCTCGACCACGGCGGTCGGGCGACGGCACAGCTCCAGGATCCGGACGTGCTCGGACTGCATGCCGCGCGCGGGCTCGCACTCGCTGACGATCAGTGAGACGAGGTCGAGATCGTCGGGGGCCTCGCTGCGGCCCCCTGTGATGGTGTACAGCCGGTCCGGGTCCCCGGTGTCGACCGGACGTCGGCTCATGGGATCAGCTCTCCTCTATCGGGGCGCGGGCCTCGGCACGCAGGTGCTCGCCGATCCGCTCCACCAGGTCGGTCATGTGGTGCCCCACCACACCCGGATCGGCGCCGTCATCCGCGACGACCGCCAGGTGCGCGCCCTCACCGGCCTCGACGATGAACAGCAGTCCGCCGTAGAACTCCGTCATCGAGTGCCGTACGCCGCCGCTGCCGTCGCCGAACTCGACCGAGGCGCCCTGTGCCAGGGCCTGCATCCCGGAGGCGATGGCCGAGAGCTGGTCCGCCTGGTCGACGCCCAACCGCTCGGTCCAGCACAGCTTCAGCCCGTCGCGGGAGAGCACGAGGGCGTGCCGGGTGCCGGGGGCGCGCTCGAGAAGGCCTTCAAGAAGCCAGGTCAGTGTGGTGTCAGTGGTCTGCATGGGTGGGTGAAGAGCTGGTGATCCGTTCAGGCCCGGCCACCGGCCCTTTCCTCCAATCTCCGGTCTGTGGCGGGTCGGGGCGCCCGGTCATGGCGTCCCGCGAGAAGAAGGGCCGGGCTCAGTCGGCGTCGTGGCCGTGCGGGTCGGTCGGCTCGGTGGACGGGGCCGGTTCGCCTGCCACCGCTGCCTGGCGTGCGCGGTGGAAGGCGCCGAAGCTCTTGCCCGCGTCACGGGAGGCGGGCCGGTCGTCCGTGGGACGTTCCGCAGGTGTACGGACGCGGTCGGCGGCTGCCATCGTGCGGCCGGGCGGGCGTACGGGCAGGCCGTTGGGGGTCACCGACCCGCTGTCGCCGCCGCCGGTCGAAGCCATCGGCTCGGGCGCCGGGAGAGGGGCCGGGTCGGCCGGCTGCGACCGGGTGCGTCCGGCGGCGGCCACAGCACGCTCGCGCGGTCGCGCCGACGGGTCGTGCAGCGGGGGCTCCGCGAGTGCCGTGCGCTGCTGGGCGAGCAGTTGGGCCGGCAGGTGTACGACGACTCCGGTGCCGCCTCGGGAGGAGGGGCGGTAACTGACGGAGATGCCGTACTTGACGGCGAGCCGTCCGACGACCGCGAGCCCCAGCCGGGTTCCCTGGAGGGAGGCGAGGTCGCTCATCGCGCCCGACACCGCCTCCTCGGCGCGTCGCAGGGCGGCGTCGGCCATCTTCAGACCGCTGTCCTCGATGGTGACGACGATGCCGGCGGAGCGTTCCTCCACATAGACGTGGACCTGGTCGATCGGCGCGGAGAAGCTGGTCGCGTTGTCCATCAGTTCGGCCAGGAGGTGCATCACGCCCTCGGCCGCGAACCCGGCCACCGCCGCGTTGCTCGAGCAGTTGAGGCTGACCCTGCGGTACGCGGCGATCCGTCCCACGGCGCCGCGCAGGATGCTCTCCATCGGGATCGGCTTGTTCCAGGACCGGCTCGCCCGCCCGCCCATGAGCAGCGCCAACCGGTCGGTGAGCAGACCGAGTTGAGAGGTGCTGTGGTCCAGGGCGAGCAGATCGCCGAGGACCGCCTCGCCGTGCCGGTCCTGCATCTCCCGCAGGTCCGCCAGGATGCCCACGGCCTGGGCCTGCACCCGGCTCAGCGCCTTCGCGCTGGCGGCCCGGGCAGCCGCGGAACGCCGCTCGCTGACCGCGAGTTCGCGTATGCCGGCCTCCACCAGATCGCGTACGACGGCGTTGGAGAACTCGGACAGCCGTAACTCCGCGCGGACCGTCTCCAGCGAGGCTCCCTCGCCCAGTCTCCGTACCGCCGTGGGCAGGGTCTGCGACCTCGCCTTCAGCAGATCGTCGGTGATGCTCGCCAGGGCCCGCACCGCCTGCTCGCGTTCGCCGTCCGCGGTGGCCGCGCGCCGCTGTGCAGTGCCCAGTGTCTCCTCCACCGCGCGCTGCACAGCCCTGAGTTGAGGCTCCGTCGGATGCCAGGCACTGGCCGGTCCCATCGCGGCGGATACGGGAGCTCTCGCAGGGTCGTCCTTCATCGCCGCGGTCAGTTCCGGGAGCACCGCGCCGGCGAGATACGCCGCCTCCGAGCGATGCCGCGCCGACTCCGCCACGGACCTGTCCACCTGAGTGGTGAGCCTGCGGTGCAGCCGTGCGGTCGCCGAGGCGAGCAGGACGAGGCAGCTCCCCGCTCCCATGACCGTGCCCGCGACCCAGGCGCGCGCGGCGTCCGGTGCGGCGAGCACGAGAGGCGTGCCGACGGCCGCGGTCACCACCAGCCCGGCGATCGGCAGAAGCCGCCATGCCGGCTTCTGCCGCGGGCGGGACGCGTCGGGATGTGCCATTCCGCGATCCTCGATGCTTGTCGGGTGTGATGTGCCTGCCGCGCACGCGTGGGACGCCAAGTCGCCCCTGTGCAACGGCGGTTGAACTGTGAAACATGCTAACCACGCGTTCTTGGCCGGAACCCGGAACTCCACATCGCCCACACATGCCAAAAACAGGTCGACGCATACTGAGCCACTGCGGCCGTACCTGTGATATGTCCCCACCGATGACACTCCGCCCACGAATCCCGCCGAACACCCCACAGCCAGGGGTGGAGCAGACGTTTTCGGCATGCCTCGATACACGCGACAATTACCCGGAATTCCCGGCGGAGGAATGCCGTTGGGCGGGATCGAATTCACGTGACGACAATCGAACTTCAGCCATTCTGGCCGACTGAGAACGAGCCGACCGGGAACGAGTCGTCGGGCGTGCGGACGTCAGCGCTCGGCCGTGTGCCGTGTCGTCACGCCGATGAGGGAGGCGCCCGCCGCCGCGCTCGGGTCGTGGGACTGTGCTGGGCCGCAGAGGTCTTCGCGTCAGGCGCTCAGCGCCGCGAGCACCACGGACCTGGCCTCCTCCTGGACCTGGCGCAGATGGTCCGGGCCGAGGAAGGACTCCCCGTAGATCTTGTAGACGTCCTCGGTGCCCGAAGGGCGGGCCGCGAACCAGGCGTTGGCGGTGGCGACCTTGATGCCGCCGAGGGCGGCGCCGTTGCCGGGGGCCTCGGTGAGCACCGTGGTGACCGGCTCGCCGGCGAGGGTGTCGGCGGTGACCTGGCGCGGGGACAACTTGGCGAGCAGCGCCTTCTCCTCGCGGGAGGCCGGGGCGTCGACGCGCGCGTAGGCGGGGGCGCCGAAGCGGTCGGTGAGCCGCGCGTAGTGCTCCGAGGGCGTCTTGCCGGTGACGGCCGTGATCTCGGAGGCGAGCAGGGCCAGGGTGATGCCGTCCTTGTCGGTGGTCCACACCGAGCCGTCGCGGCGCAGGAAGGACGCGCCCGCCGACTCCTCGCCGCCGAAGCCGAGCGTCGCGTCGGACAGGCCGTCCACGAACCACTTGAATCCGACCGGGACTTCGACCAGCTGCCGGCCGACGTCCGCCGCGACCCGGTCGATCATGCTGGACGACACCAGGGTCTTGCCGATCCCGGCACCCGCGGGCCACTGCTCCCGGTGCGAGAACAGGTACGAAATCGCCACGGCCAGATAGTGGTTGGGGTTCATCAGGCCCCCGTCCGGCGTGACGATGCCGTGCCGGTCGGCGTCGGCGTCGTTGCCTGTGGAGATGTCGAAGCGGTCGCGCTGCTCGATGAGCGAGGCCATGGCGTACGGCGAGGAGCAGTCCATGCGGATCTTGCCGTCCCAGTCCAGCGTCATGAAGCGCCAGGTGGGGTCGGTGAGCGGGTTGACCACCGTGAGGTCGAGCGCGTGCTGTTCGGCGATACGGCCCCAGTAGGCGACGGAGGCGCCGCCGAGCGGATCGGCGCCGATGCGCACGCCGGCGGACCGGATCGCCTCCAGGTCCAGCACGTTCGGCAGGTCGGCCACATAGGTGCCGAGGAAGTCGTAGCGGCCGGTGCCGGGAGCGGTCAGCGCGCGGGCGTAAGGGATGCGGCGTACGTCCTTCAGGCCGCCGGTGATGATCTCGTTGGCGCGGTCCTGGATCCAGGAGGTCGCCTCGGAACCGGCGGGGCCGCCGCTGGGCGGGTTGTACTTGAAGCCGCCGTCGGCGGGCGGGTTGTGCGAGGGGGTGACCACCACGCCGTCGGCGAGGCCGGAGGTGCGGTTCTGGTTGTGGGTGAGGATGGCGTGCGAGACCGCCGGGGTGGGCGTGTAGCCGTCGGCCTGGTCGATGAGGACGGTCACGTCGTTGGCGGCGAACACCTCCAGTGCCGTGATCCGTGCGGGCTCGGACAGGGCGTGGGTGTCGGCGCCGAGGAAGAGGGGGCCGTCGGTGCCCTGGGCGGTGCGGTACTCGCAGATGGCCTGGCTGGTGGCCGCGATGTGGTCCTCGTTGAACGCCGCCGCGAGGGACGAGCCGCGGTGTCCCGAGGTGCCGAACGCCACCCGTTGCCCGGGCTCGGCGGGGTCGGGGTGCAGCGCGTAGTACGCCGTGACCAGGCGGGCCACATCGATGAGGTCCTCGGGTCCGGCGACCTGCCCCGCTCGTGCGTTCTGCATTTTCCCGCTCCTCCGCAAGGGTCGACCTTTGGGTGCGGCTCTCATTCTCCCCTGCCCGGCCTGCCGGGACGCCCACCGGGCATGCCGTTGTGGCAGCGTGCGGCGCCTCCACCTCCACCACGTCGGCCGCGGTCGTGACCTGCCGGGGCCGGTGGCAGCCGTTGCGCACCACCGGGCGACGGCCACGCTCATCGCGCTCATCGGCCAACTCGGCTGTACGGGCGTTGACTTCGGCCTCCAGCGCGGCGTCCGGCATCCGCCTCGCGCCCTCGCGGACGACGGGCGGCTGCCGTGGCCGCTCCTTCAGCGCAGTGGATGCAACGGGGTGAGTTCGGCGGCAGGTCTGCCTGTGACGATCGATTCGGCGAGGAGTCTGCCGCTCAGCGGTCCCAGGGCGATGCCCCACATCCCGTGGCCGCCGCAGACGTGGACGCGCGGTGAGCGGGTGGGGCCGACGAGGGGGAGGCCGTCGGCGGTGCAGGGGCGTGGTCCCACCCATGCGTCGGTGCGGCGGCCGAAGTCGGCGGCGGGCAGCAGGGGGCGCGCGGCGTCGACGATCGCCCGCACCCGGCGTGGGTCCGCGGGACGGTCGGGCCCGGTGAACTCCATCATTCCGGCGACCCGTACGCGGTCGCCCACCGGAGTGCAGACCACGCGCTGCGCGGCGAAGTAGGTGGGCCGTGAAGGAAGACTCTCGCGTGGCAGGAGGAAGCTGTAGCCCCGGCCGGACTGGACCGGGGCGCGCACGCCGAAGGGTGCCGCCAGCCGGTCGAGCCAGGCTCCCGCGGCCAGGACGGCCACATCGGCGCGCACCTCGGTTCCGTCGGCGTTCCGCGCGGCGATCCCGGTACCGATGTCCCGGATCCGGGTGACCTCCTGCCCCGTGACGATCTTTCCGCCCCGGTCGCGGACCGAGTCGGCGAGGGCCGCGACATAGGCCCCGGGGTTGATGTGGCGCTGGCCGTGCAGCCGTACCGCCGCGTCGATCCGTTCGGACAGCGTCGGCTCCAGATCCCGCGCCTCGGTGCCGGTGAGCAGGTCGTAGTCGACGCGCTGGCCCGCGGCGCGCACGGCCTCCAGTTCCTCGACGAACGGTGTGCGACCGGCCTGAGTGGTGAAGGCGATGAGGCACGGGTCGCTCGGCCGGGTCGGTTCGGCGACTCCGCCCCGGGCGAGCTCGTCGTACGCGGTGAGGGCACCGCGGTTGAGTGCGGCGAAGGCGCTCATCGCGACCTGCCAGCGCCGGCTCGTGCAGTTCCGGCCGAAGGACAGCAGGAAGCGGACCAGACGGGCGTCGGCGCGGGGCGGAACGTAGAGCGGCGAGGTGGGTGAGAACAGCGTCCGCAGTCCCAGTCGTAGGGCGCCCGGCTCGGGCAGCGGCACGGTGAGGGCCGGGGACAGCCAGCCGGCGTTCCCCCAGGAGGCTCCTGCCGCCACGCCCCGGCGGTCGACGACGGTGACCTCCACGCCTGCTTCCTGGAGGTACCAGGCCGTGGCCAGTCCCGCCATGCCCGCGCCGACCACGAGCGCGCTGCGAGGCGCTGTCATGTTCCATCCCCTCCCGCCGAAGCGACGGTTGGCCTGCGCTCCCCTGTACGTGTCGCCCTTTCGAAGGCGTATCCGGCGTCGAGGACCGCCCGGTCCTGTCGGTGCGGACCGACCATCTGCAGTCCGACCGGCAGACCCGCCGGGGTGAAACCGGCCGGCACCGACAGCGCCGGACAGCCGGTGACGGAGATCAGGTAGGCCGAGCGCATCCAGTCCAGATAGGTCTCCATCGGCGTGCCGTCCACGGAGGCCGGGTAGGGCAGCCGGATGTCGAACGGGGCGACCTGGCTCACCGGCAGCAGCAGGAGGTCGTACGACTCGAAGAACTCCCGGACCCGGTGGAAGAGGGCGGCCTGCAGCATCTGCGCACGCCCGAGGTCCGGACCCGTGAGCTTGCGGCCTTCCTCGATGTTCCACACCACGTCCGTCGCCATCCGGTGGCGGTGCTCGTCCAGCAGGGAGCCGTAGGCGAGTTCCATCTGCCAGGCACGCTGGACGAGGAACACCTCGTCGGCCCCGGACAGGTCCGGACAGGCCTCCTCGACCTCGCAGCCGAGCGAGGCGAAGACGTCGACGGCCGGGCGCAGCGCGTCCCGTACCTCCGCGTCGACGGGGACGGTCCCGCCGAGATCGGGTGACCAGGCGACCCGCAGACCGCGTACGTCCCCCTCCAGCGGTCCGGCGAAGGCGGAACCCGGTGTCTCCAGGGCGAGCGGGCTGCGCGGGTCGGGGCCCGCGAGCACGGACAGGGCCAGCGCCACGTCCGTCACCGTGCGGGCCATCGGGCCCTTCACCGAGAGCTGCCCCCACGGCGCCTTGTCGGGCCACGAGGGAACCCGCCCGGGGGAGGGGCGCAGTCCGACGACGTTGTTGAAGGAGGCGGGATTGCGCAGCGAGCCGCCGGTGTCGCTGCCGTCGGCCAGCGGCTGCATCCCGCAGGCCAGGGCCGCGCCGGCACCGCCGCTGCTGCCGCCCGCGCTGCGGAAGGGGTCGTACGGGTTGCGGGTGGCCCCGAAGACGGGGTTGACGGTGTGCGAACCCATACCGAGTTCGGGCACGTTGGTCTTGCCGACGGTGATCGCCCCGGCCCTCCTCAGGCGTTCGACGACCAGGTGGTCCCGGTCGGGAACGCGGTCGGCGAAGAGCGGTGAGCCGTACGTCGTGCGGATGCCCGCGGTGTCGTGGAGGTCCTTGTGCGCCACGGGCAGCCCGTGCAGCGGGCCGACGTCCGCCCCCGCCGCCAGCCGCGCGTCGGCCTCGGCCGCCTGCTCCAGCGCCCGCTCGGGGACGAGGGTGACGATGGCGTTCACCGCCGGATTGACGCGCTCGATCTGTTCGAGGTGGGCGGCGACGACCTCCCGGGCGGACACGTCACGGCGCCTGATGGCGGCGGCGAGTTCGGTGGCGGTCCAGAAGCAGAGATCCGTGGTGGTCACGGTGTGGTTCACAACCCTCCTATCGTTTCCTTGAGTTGTACGACGGCCAGCACTCCGAAGAGGACGAAGGAGCCGGCCAGCAGCACGTTCGAGGCGGCCTTGTTCCGGAACGGCCGCTGGACGCCCCGGCGGTTGAGCAGGACCAGCAGCGCCCCGGACAACAGAGGCAGGATCAGTGAGCCGACGGCGGCGTACGTCAGGACCAGACGCACCGGCCGTCCCAGGAACGTGACGGCGACGGCGGCGGCCGCGACGTAGAGCAGGAAGGCGCGGAACGGGCGGCTGTACTGGGCGATGTGGGGCTCGGCCGCGTCGTCCGGGACGCCGCGCATGGTCCGCAGGGAGTCGGCCAGCAGATAGCACAGGGCGTTGAACCCGCCGACCAGCGCGCTCAGCGTCACGAGGAAGAACGTCCCGAGGAACAGCACACGGGCCACCGATCCCAGATCGGCGCCGAGCGGGTCGGCGAGCGCGGCCAGCCCTTCGTTGCCTGTGATGGTCCGCCCGCTGCCGTGGAGCAGGCCTGTTCCCACCACCGTGGTGCACAGCACGAACAGGAAGGTGAGGGTGTAACTCACCGCGGAATCCGCGCGCATGACGGGCAGTCGGCTGCGGTCCCGCCAGCCCTTCTCCCGCACCCAGTAGCTGTACGAGGCGATTCCGGCCGTGCCGCCCACGCCGCCGATGAGGGCGAGCACCGTCACCAGGTCCCCCTCCGGCAGCCTCGGGCGCGCCGAGGAGAGCAGGCCCGGCAGGTCGTCGGCGGTGGCGAGGGTGGCGACCGCCAGGACGACCATGCCGAGGAACTTGGCCAGCATGAAGACGCTCATCACCCGCTCGAACACCGCGTACCGGCCGACGTACACGATCGCGGCGGACGCCAGCGCGATCCCGATGGCCACCGGCCGCAGCGGCAGGGCGGGGAACAGCGTGGTCAGCGCCAAGGACGCCACCGAACTCAGCGCCGCCCCGTAGAGCAGCCCGATGACCAGGACGAACACGAAGAACGCCACCGGCAGCCAGCGGCCGGCCGAACGCAGGCTCGCGATCACGGTCTGCCCGGACGCCATGTACAGGCGTCCCACCGCCTCGGTGAGCGCGAACTTCAGGACGACGCCGATGAGGATCGCCCACAGCAGAGCCATCCCGTAGCCGGCGGCGCCCGCGAGCGAGGTCACCATGTCGCCCGCGCCCACGCTCGCGGCCGCCAGCACCAGTCCGGGGCCCAGAAGCGCGAGCCGCCCGCGCAGGGAGGTGGGGAGAGGCGTGGGTTCGGTGGATTCGGCGGCTTGGTGCCGAAGGGAACTTCCAGGCGTCGCAGTCACGTCGACCATCTCCGTACGTGGGTGAGTTACGGGGTCATGGGTTCGTGCGGCTCATGAGGTCCTGTCGGTCCCCATGGCAGGTTCAGGGATGCTGACGGAAGGGAACAAGAAGCTCGGCCGAAGTGACGGAATCGGCCATATGCTTGGTCCGATGGACGCACCCCAGACCGGTCCCGTGGCGGATTCGCTGGACCGGCGCATCATCAGCGCGCTGCAGATCGACGGCCGGGCCTCCTGGCACCGCATCGCGGCGGCGCTCGGCGAACCCGAACGCACCGTGGTCCGCCGGGGCGCCCGGCTGCTGGAGTCCGGACTGGTGCGCATCGGTGCCATGGAGGCGCGCGGCCGCAGCACGGTCGTCGGCGTGCGCTGTTCTCCCGGACAGGCACGGGTGGCCGCGATGGCACTGGCCCGCCGCCCCGACTGCGTCTTCGCCCATGTGCTGACCGGAACCCCGGACTGCGTCGCGGAGTTGCTCTGCCCGCGTGACCGTCTCGCCGGCCTGGTGATGGACGAGTTGCCGGGGCTGCCGGGCGTGGTGGAGACCTTCACGTACCCGGTGCTGCGCCATGTCCGGACGATCCGCGAATGGCACGCGGGCCTGCTCACCGATACCGAGATCGATGAACTGAGGGGAGCGTCGTCCGAGGCCTCCGCGCCCCCGCCCACCGGTGATGTGCTGCCGACCGGCGATGCGACACAGGAACTCTCCCGCCAGGACCGGCTGTTGCTGCACGCTTTGGCCGAGGACGGGCGCTGCACGTACGACGAACTCGCCCGTATCGCCGGGGTGTCGGAGGCCACCGCCAGACGGCGGCTGGGTGCGCTGAGGCGGGAGGGCAGGGTGCGCATCCGGGCCGTGATCGAGCCGACGCTCCTCGGACTGCCCGTGGAGGCGGTGCTGTGGGTGCGCACCGCGCCGTCCAGGGTCGAGGTGGTCACGGCGGCACTGACGCAGTCCGTCCACGTCCGGTACGTCAGCTTCATCGCCGGTGAACGTCAGATCCTGGTCCTGGGGGCGTTCCCCGACGAGCCGGCCCTCTACGACTTCGTGACGGGGTCCGGCTGGCTGGAGGACGTGATGTCGTTGGGAGTCTCGATGGTCCTGACCTCGCTGAAGCGGGGCGGGATGCTCGCCCCGTGGCTGTGAGACGGATGCGCGGCCCGGGATCGGTCCGTCCGCGGGACTCCCAGGGGAACGGTCGTGAGCGGGGGCTGTCGATCGTCCGTACCCTTGCACGGCGGGGCACAGCGACCGCGTACCGTGGAGGCATCACAACCGGAGGTCACGCACATGTCCGCGCTACCGCACGAGCCGGGCCCGCAGGCCGCGGATCCGCACCGACTCGAACACGCCGAGGGCCCGCAGACGCTCGCCGAGCTGCGCACCGCGCTCGCGGTGATCAGCCCCGAGGTGCTGACCGCTTTCAATGCGCGGCTCGACGCCGCGACGTTCGGTGAGGAGCACGCCGAGGTCATCGCCAAGGCCCGCCGCACCGTGGCGTTCTCGAACCGCGCCGAGGTGTCGGCCCCCGAAGTGGCCTCCACCGACGGTACGGGCGGGGCCGGTGGTACGGACGGGGCGCGGCCGACCGAGGATCCGTGGGCTCACCTTGACGTGCGGGACAACGCCTGACGATCCCATCGCACAGGCCCGCCGGCTCGGCCTGGCCAAGCGCTTGCCGGTCGTGCCGCTCCTCGTACCAGGCGCACTCCTCACCCGGAAGCGGGACAAGGAGCCGTAAGCCGAACAGGGCTGATGCCGGACAGGTCGTGCGCCGTCATGCTGTTGCGGTCGGTGACCGAGCGGCCTAGTGCGTGGTGCGGCCACAGGCCTCCGGCCACCCGGCGGCTGCGCTCGCCCCATTCGCGGGCCGCGGCGCTGCTGGTCTTGTAGTGGTTGAGGGCGTAGCCGCCGGAGTGGATCCTCAGCAGGCAGAAGCCGCCGGGATAGTCCTTGACGGCGCTGACCTCCTGCAGGGTGACGTGCGGGGCCTGCGGCAGGACGGTGCGCTTGTTGCGGTGGGTGTGGCCCGCGTGGTGCAGGAAGACACCGGGCGCGGCGGCATAGGCCTCCAGGATGGAGCGGGCCTGGCGGCGGCCCAGGCGCTGCCCCCGCGACACGGGGAAGAGGGAGTCCCGTACGGTCAGCGGATGGTGACCGAACACGATGGTGGGCTGGTCCCTGTGCTCCTTCAACCGGGCCCGGAACCAGGACAGTTGCTCGGCACCGAGCCCGCCCGCGTCGGCGCCGTTGCCGTCCTTCTCGTACGTGTCGAGCCCGATGATCCGCAGCCCGCCGAGGTCGCGGGCGAAGTACGCGGGACCCTCGCCGCCGAGGAACCCGTCACGGAAGGCGTCGTCATCGCCGCGGCGACGGGGCCGGTCGTGGTTCCCGCGTACGACGAAGTAGTCCTGCCCGTGTGGGCCGAAGCCGTCCAGGATCCGCTTGGCCTCGGCCAGGTCCCGCGGCGCACCGCCGGCCGAGATGTCCCCCGCGGCCAGCAGCAGGTCCGCTCCGCGCCGCCGGGCCTCCTCCACCAGAGCGCGGCTCATGATCTCCGGATACGGCGCGAGCCCCGGCTCCTGCGCCACCCCGCGCAGCAGGGGTACGCCGGCCATGAGACCGGAGGTGGTCTCCCCGACATGGAGGTCGTTGCAGAGCGCGATCGACAGCAGATGCCGCCCCGGCGGGGGCTGCGGTGTGGTGAAGGAGTACGGACCCCCGCTCGAGCCGAGCCCGTAGAGGTTGGTGCCGACGGCGTTGCCGCGGATGAGGTGCAGCGGTGTGGGTGTGGCGGCCCTGCCTCGCGAGCGGGCCTGGTAGTAGTACGTCTGCCCCGGCTCCAGGCCCGTGAGTTCCACCTGGTGGTGTGCGGTGGGCCGGTCTTCTGCCGCGCTGCGGTCCAGCCGGGCGGGGTGAGTGCCGTAGACGACCTCGCCCTCCGTGACGGCGGGGAGCATGTGGCCCAGCCCGTCGTCGGTGCCGGGTATCCCCGTGTACCAGGTGATGACGGCGCTGTCCTCGGTCAGGGTGCCCAGTTCCAGGTGGACGGCGGCCAGGGTGTCGGGGTGACGGTGGTGGCTTTTGCGTGCGGGGCCGTGGAGGGCGGCGGCAGCGGCCCGCAGCAGAGTGGGGGCGAGGAGGGCGCCGGATCGTACGACTTCACACGGTGAGGGCAGGGCCGACAGGGCCGCGAGGGGGGCGGAGAAACAGCAGCGCATGCCTGAGTATGTGCCCGCGCGCGGTGAACGCCGACGACGGTGTCGGCGGTGGTGCCGGGTATGGAATGCGACAACTCCGCCCTGTTGCCGACTTTTCGATCTTTCTCCGTGCTTCACGCTCTCGTTCACGCGAGCTCAACAGCGTTGTACCGCAAGGGATTTGGCGGGACCTTGGGGGAGCGTCCCGCACGCTGCTTCGGAGTGGCACACCAGCAAGTCGGCCGCGCCTCTCACCCGGACGTGTTTTTCGCCACCTTCTTCACGCGGTTGCCCTGGGCCATGGCCGGGTTGAGCGCGTCGCGCCTCGACAGCGCCTTCTACGAGGACTTCAAGCGCGTCTGCGTCAACTACGGCGGCGGGACGGTCCAGTCGTAGGACGACCGGGCCGGTTCGTGGTGGAGGCAGGCGCGGGTCAGCTGTCCGGCGTGGTTTCGCGGGTGTTGTGGTCGGTGGGCAGGGGCTGGTCGCGGGTGGCGGCCCAGGAGGCGAGGAGTTGCAGGGCGTCGTGCTCGGGTGTGCCGGGGGCGGCGCTGTAGGCGGTGAGGGTCAGGCCGGGCTGGGCGGGCAGTTCCATGGCGTCGAAGTCGAGGGTGAGGACGCCGACGGCGGGGTGGTGGAAGGATTTGCGGCCGGTGTGGTGCAGGCGCACGTTGTGCTTGGCCCAGGCGGTGCGGAACTCCTCGTTGCGGGTGACGAGTTCGCCGATGAGTCCGGTCAGGTCACGGTCGTGCGGGGCGCGTCCTGCCTCGGTGCGCAGCAGGGCGACGGTGGTGTTCACGGACTCCTCCCAGTTGGGGAAGAAGTCGCGGCCGCGCGGGTCGAGGAACTGGAAGCGGGCGATGTTGGCCGTCTTCGTGGCGTGATCGGGAAAGAGAGGCGAGTACAGGGCGCGGCCGAGGCGGTTGGCGGCCAGGATGTCCAGGCGGCCGTTGCGTATGAAGGCGGGGGAGTTGGTCATGGACTCCAGGACGCGCAGGACGCTGCCGGGCAGAGGGCCGCGGCGTTTGGCCCGGCGGGCGGGACGCTTGGCGGCGGCACGCGCCAGGTCGTAGAGGTGGGCGCGTTCGGCGTCGTCGAGCTGGAGGGCGTTCGCCACGGCGTCCAGGACTCCCTCTGAGGCTCCGGCGAGGTGTCCGCGCTCCAGTCGGACGTAGTAGTCGATGCTGACGCCGGCGAGGAGGGCGACTTCTTCGCGGCGCAGGCCCGGCACGCGCCGGTTGCCGCCGTAGGCGGGCAGGCCGGCCTGCTGGGGTGTGATCTTGGCGCGGCGGGAGGCCAGGAACTCGCGGATGTCGCCCTCGGTACTCACGCATTCAAGGCTAGGTCGGGCGGCGTACGCGTGGGGGGTTCTGTCAGTACCGGTAACGGCAGACCCTTCTCCAGCTCATTGGCCTGCGTTTTCCTCGATGACGGAGCGGTCGAGGCCGAGGACCTTCTCGCCCAGGCCGACGCCGCCCGCGCGCTGGGCACGGGCCTCGCCCACACCGACGCCGCCTGATCCATCCCCCCAACCCCGCACCTCTGAGAGAGACACCATGGAATTCGTCAAGCAGCAGGCCACTGTCAAGGCTCCCGCGGACTGGTTCACCGGCGACGTCTGGTTCGACGTGATCTACGCGGGCCAGGAGCCGTCCCGGATGCGCGCCAACATGGTCCGCTTCTCCCCGGGCGCCCGTACCCACTGGCACTCGCACGTGCTGGGCCAGACCCTGCACGTCGTCTCCGGCATCGCCCTGATCGGCACCCGTGACGGCACCGTCTTCGAGGCTCATCCCGGCCAGACCGTCACCTGCCCCCCGAACGAGGAGCACTGGCACGGCGCCACCCCCGACCGCTTCATGGAGCACATCGCCATGTGGGAGGGCAAGGGCGACGGCAGCGAGGAGACCACCTGGAACGAGCCGGTCACCGACGAGCAGTACAGCCGCCCCCGCAGCCGCTGACCGGCCCGCGCCGGGAGGCGGCGGACCGGCTCCCGCTCTGTCACCCGGCCGACGTACGAGCCGGCGGCCCGAGCATCTGCGGCAGTCGGGGCGGCGCCACGCCACCGACGAGGAAAGCAACGGTCCGTACGTGAGCACGGGCCCCCTGGGCCTGTGACCCGCGGATCGGACGAGAGGAACTTCGATGACCGACCAACAGAAGCAGATCGGCGGCGGACGCCGCACGATCGGTGATTTCGCTCCGAAGCTCGCCGAGCTCACCGACGACGTCCTGTTCGAGGACGTGTGGAATCGTACCGAGCTGGCCGCCCGCGACCGCAGCCTGATCACCGTCGCCGTCCTCGTCGCGGGTGGTGACGCCGACCAGCTCAGCTTCCACCTCGGACGAGCGAAGGAGAACGGCGTCAGCGAGACCGAACTCATCGAGGCGATCACCCATCTCGCCTTCTACGCCGGCTGGCCCAAGGCGATGACGGCGATCACGACCGCGAAGCAGGTCTTCTCGGCCTGAATGCCAGGGTAGGAGCTGCCAGGGCGCCTCCCCGGAGGCGAGCCCGTACAGCGGCTTGGAACAGAAGGAGGTACTCCCATGCGAGGAGCAGGCGTGCACGTTGCCGGTGAGGCTCTCGGGCTCCCAGGGGTGGAGCCCGGCCGGGCCTCTCGGTTGCTAGGGGCGGTGCGATCGTGAGCCGGATCCTGGTGACCGGTTCCGCCGACGGCCTGGGACGTGCCGCGGCGGATTCGCTGCTGTCCGCGGGACACGACGTGGTGGTGCACGCCCGGAACCGCCGGCGCGCGGCGGGCCTCGACGCGCTGGTCGACCGTGGAGCACACGTCGTGGTGGGCGACTTCGTGGAGCGTGACGCCGTACGTGGCGTCGCCACGGAGCTGAACGACGCCGAGCCGCTCGACGCGGTCATCCACAACGCCGGCGTGTGGAGCGGGCCGGCGGTCATGCCGGTCAACATCGTCGCCCCGTACCTGCTCACGGCCCTGCTCCGCGGCCCCCGCCGGCTGGTGTACCTGAGCAGCGGCTCGCATTTCGGTGGTCGTCCCTCGCTCGACGGCGTGGACTGGCGGGGCGAGAGCGCGGGCTCGTACTCCGACAGCAAACTGTTCGTCACGACACTGGCGGCCGCGGTGGCTCGTCTGCGCCCCGGGGTGCTGAGCAACGCCGTGGACCCGGGCTGGGTGCCGACGAAGATGGGCGGACCGGGCGCACCGGACGATCTGGAGCTCGGCCATCGCACGCAGGAGTGGCTCGCCGCCGGCGACGAACCCGAGGCCCTGACGACCGGCGGGTACTGGTACCACCGCCAGCGGCAGCAGCCGCACCGCGCAGTGAACGACGAGACGTTCCAGGACCGCCTCCTGGAGGCGTTGGCCGAGGAGACGGGCACCGCACTTTGAGCGGTCACCGCCGACAGCGTTGAAGGACTCCACGTCCCTCGTGGTGTGTGGTTCATGCCGTGCACGTGGCGTCGGTGGCGCCGGCACGTCGGCCCCGGCAGGCGCCGGGGCCGACCCGGTCACGAGCCGGCAGCGGCCTCCGGGCGTGGTTGCCGGTAGGGCTTGACCGCGCGGCGGGCGATGGCGAAGCGATGCGTCTCCGACGGGCCGTCGTAGATCCGGAACGGCCGGACCTCCCTGAGCAGGCGCGCCAGGGGGGCGTCGGCGGCCGAGATGCCGAGCGCTCCGCAGATCTGCACCGCCCGGTCGACGACCCGGTTCACGGCCTCCGCCACGAAGGTCTTGGACACCGACGTGAGTTGCGAGGCAGCGGCGGAGCCGGTGTCCAACTCCCAGGCGGTACGCAGGATCAGGGCGCGGCTCGCCTCGATGTCGATCTCGGAGTCGGCCAGCATCTGCTGCACCATGCCGAGGTCGCCCAGCACGGAGCCGAACGCCATCCGGGTGCCCGCCCGCTCCAGCGCGACGTCCTGGGCTCGACGGGCGGCGCCCAGCCAGCGCATGCAGTGGGTCATACGGGCGGGGCCGAGCCGGACCTGGGCGTTCTCGAAGCCGCGGTCCACGGCTCCGAGCACCCTGTCCTCGCTCACCACGCACTCCTCGAAGGCGAGTTCGCTGTGCCCGGCGAAAATGCTCTCGTCCAGGGTCTCGATGTCCCGGACGACGCGCATGCCCGGGGTGTCGGCGTCGACCAGGAACATGGTGGCGCCGCCCGGGTCGCCCGGACTGCCGGAGGTGCGGGCCATGACGATCGCGAAGCCGGCGCCATGGGCCCCGCTGATGAACCACTTGCGCCCGTCGATGCGCCACCCGCCGGGGACCCGGGTCGCGGTGGTCCGCAGGGAACGGGGGTCGGCGCCCGCGCCCGGAGCCGGTTCGGTCATCGCGAAGCAGGACCGCACCTCGCCCGCGGCGAGCGGCCGCAGGAAGCGGGCCTTCTGCTCCTCCGTGGCCACCTTCTCGAGCAGATGCATATTGCCCTCGTCCGGAGCCGCGCAGTTCAGCGCCAGGGGGCCCAGCAGCGAGTACCCGGCGGCTTCGAACACCACCGCCTGTCCGCGCAGGTCGAGCCCGTGCCCGCCCCACCGCGCCGGCACATGCGGCGCGAACACGCCTGCCTCGCGGGCACCTTTCTGCAGGGTCTCGCGCAGGGCCTCAGGGGCGTCGTGCACCGACCCGCCGCACTCGCGCTCGGCCGGGATCACCACCTCGCGTACGAACTCCGCGGTGGCCGCGGCAAGTCGGGCGACAGGTGGATCGACATCGAACTGGATGGGCACGGTTTCTCCCGCCGACGGGCTACGGGCACCGATGCCCGTCGCATCCTAGAAACTGTACAGCGTCTTCAGTATCTTGCTGAGTGGCGCTCGACGTGAGGAGCGTTGGATCTGAGGAGCGCTTGATCTGGGGAGCATTCGGCCCGGCGGTCCTCGACGACGGAAGAAGACCCCCTATGAGCACCCAGCCGGTCCGTGTTGTCCGTCATCCCGACGGAGTCGTCGAGCTGAGGCTGGAGGACCCCGGGAGAGGCAACGCCCTGGACCTCCCGACGGCCGAGGCGCTGCGGGACGCGACCGCCGAGGTGGCCGCCGACCCGGGCGGCGCGGTTCTGCTGCGGGCGGCAGGCGCCGCCTTCTGTGTGGGCGGTGACCTGCGCGCCTTCGCCGGCCGGGGCGAGGAAACGGGTGCCTATGTGCACGCCGTGGCGACCGCCGCACACGCCGCGGTGCGGACTCTGTACGAGCTGCCCGTGCCCGTGGTGACCGCCGTGCGCGGCGCCGCCGCGGGCGGCGGGATCGGTCTCGCCCTGGTCGGCGACATCGTCCTGGCCGCACGGTCGGCGCGCTTCCGGCTGGCGTACACGGCGATGGGGCTCACCCCGGACTGCGGGGCCACCTGGCTCCTGCCGCGCCTGGTGGGCCCCCGTCTGGCGACGGACCTGGTCCTCACCAACCGGGTCCTCACGGGCGACGAGGCCGAGCGGCTCGGCCTGGTCTCCCGGGTCGTCGAGGGCGGCGAAGTGGACGAGGCCGCGTACCGGACCGCCGCCGAACTGGCAGGTGGGGCGGGTGAGGCGCTGCGTGCCGCGAAGCGCCTGCTGCGTGACGGTGCCGAGGACGGGCTGAGCCGTCACCTCGACGAGGAGGCGCGGCTGATCGCCGGCCTGGCCGGGAGCGACGAGGCGCAGGCGCGGATGACCGCGTTCCTGGCCCCGCGGGTTCGTACACGGGTGCGCAGCGGCCAGTCCGCGCCAGGCAGTCCGGAAAGTGTTTCTTGATTACCTCTTCACTAACACCTCCGCCGGAGCGTAACCTCCGGGCAACACAGAACTGAGGAACCGGGCGACAGCACCGGGGAAATGGTGTGGCGATGCAATCTGCTGCCGTGGGCCGGACGGACGCTCTCGACGAGAACCTCACCGAAGCCGTGGTCGACCTCGTTCTGCGTGGAATGTGGCGCGGCAGGCCCGAGTCCGACCACCGCCCCCTGGTCGACGCCGGGCTGGCCATGGTGAAGGGCCCGATGGTGCTGCCGACCGAGCCCGCCAGGGCAGCCGCGGCGCGGATCCTGCGGATTTCCGCCGGTTCCGAACAGGAGCAGCGGATCACCGCCGCCTACGAGGCTTTCCTGCCCGTCAACAGGACGCTCCGCGAAGTGTGCACGGCCTGGCAGTGCCGGCCCGACGGCACGGTCAACGACCACAGCGACAGCGTCTACGACGCCGGAGTGCGCGAGTCGCTGGAAGACGTGCACGAGGCCATCCAGCCCGTACTGCGCAGGCTGGACGGGCTGCCGTCGGGCAGCGGGAGTTATGTCACGGCGCTGGAGGAAGCCCTCGACCGCTTCGACGACGGCGCGGTGGAGTGGCTGGCCTCGCCCCTGTGCGACTCGTACCACACCGTGTGGATGCGGCTGCACCAGGAACTGCTGCTGGTTCTGGGGATCAGCCGGGCACAGGACGAGGCGCTCGAAGAGAAACTCGTCACCAGGAGCCGGGGTTGAGCATCACCGACCGCCACTCCGGCACACTCGCACAGACGTACACCCCCAGCCACGCCCTGGTGCCCTACGGCCAGGGACGGATCCGAGGGCTGGACGCCGGTGAACTGGGCACGCACGGCATCGCCATGGACCGGCTGGTGGCCCTCGGGCTCCCAGTGGTACCCGGACTGACGGTGCCGGCGGGCTCGGCCGCGTCGCTGTGCGAGCCGGGTACCGCCCGCGCCGCCCTGGACCTTGTGGAGCAACTGTCGGGACGGCGGATCGGCGACCGGAGCAGGCCGCTGCTGCTGCGTCTGTCGGCGAGCGCGTCGACCGAGGTCGCCGGGCTGCCGCCGGAACTTGCCTGCATCGGCATCACCCCGGCCGACGCCGATGGCATCCGTGCCGTCATCGGCCGCGACGATGTGCTGTACGAGGTATGGGCGGCCACCGTCCGGATGATCGCCGAGTACGCCCTTGACGTGCCCGCACCGGAGCTCGACGACGCATCGCTCGACGCCCCTGATGCCAGGGCCCGCGTCGACGCACTGCTCTCGACGGTCGCCCGGCATGCCGAGCGACCGTACCCCGACGACCCGGCCGAGCAGCTCGCGCTGGCCGCTCGGGCGGTGCTGGGGCGGTGGGCCTCACCCCGGGCCAGGCGGTCCCGCAAAGCCCAGCGGCTCCCCGCGGAGCTGGGCATCGCACTGCATGTCCAGGCCGTGCGCATCGGGCCATGGGACCACTCCGGCTTCGGCACGGCGGTCAGCCGGCACCCCGACAGCGGCCGCTTCTCGCCGCAGGGCTCCTTCTTCCGGGGCGTACGCCGCAGCGCGCCGCCCCCTCGCACGGGCGAGCCGCTGGAGAAACTGGGCGGGAGTTCCGCGCTGCTCGAGCACTCGCTGCTCACCCTCGAACGTCATCTGCACGCCCCGGTCACCGTCGACTTCGAGGTGCGCGACGGCGAGATCTCGCTGCTGGCCGCCTCGGCGCAGAGCCGCCCGCCGCTACGTGCGGCGGTGTGCCTCGCCGCGGACCTGGCCGGGGACGGAGCACTCGACCGGGAAGAAGCCGTACGCCGGATCAGCCCCGCCCAGGTGCAGGAACTGCTGCACCCCCAGCTCCGGCTGACCGGCGGCGAGGAGCTCCTGGTGAAGGGGCTGCCCGCCTCCCCGGGGGCCGCGACCGGCGCCATCGTTCTCTCCAGTGAACGTGCCCTCGAACTGGCCGCGGACGGCACGCAGGTCGTGCTCGTGGCCCACGAGACTTCTCCGGCCGACGTCCCCGGAATGCTGGCCGCGGCCGCCGTACTGACCGGCAGCGGCGGCATCGCCTCGCATGCCGCGGTCGTGGCGCGGGGCGCGGGCAAACCCGCCGTGTGCGGCGCCGAGGGACTGCGCGCCGACCGGGCCGCCGGCACCGTACAGATCGGGGGCCGGGTGCTGCGCGAGGGCGATCCCGTCTCGCTGGACGGCCGTACCGGAGCCGTCTACGCGGGGACGCTGAGCGTCAGTGTCGCCGGACCGCCGCCCGAACTGTCCACCCTGCTGGAGTGGGCGGACGGCATGCGCCGGCTGGGCGTGCGCGCCAACGCCGACACCGCGGCGGAGGTGAGCACCGCCGTCGCCCTGGGCGCGGAGGGTGTGGGCCTGTGCCGTACGGAGCACCAGTTCCTCGGCGACCGGCTGCCGCTGATCCGCCGGGTGATTCTGGCCGCCGACGCCGAGGCTCGCGACGAGGCGCTGTCGGCGCTGGAAGAGGCTCAGCACGAGGACTTCAAGGCCCTGCTGGCCGCGGTGGGGGACCGGCCGGTGACCGTACGCCTTCTGGACGCCCCGCTGCACGAGTTCCTGCCCGCCGCCGGAGAGGCTCAGGACGCCGCCGAGGAGCAGCGGGCCGCCGCACTGCGCGAGGCGAATCCGATGCTCGGTCTGCGCGGCGTGCGCCTGGCCCTGCTGCACGAGAGGCTCTACCCGGCGCAGGCCGAGGCGCTCTTCACGGCCTGGGCCGATGTCGCCGCCACCGGAGTCCGGCCCGAGCTGGAAGTGATGATCCCGCTCGTCAGCCTGCCGGAGGAACTGGCCGCCGCGGCCGCGTACGTACGGGGCGCCGCCGAGGCGGTCGCCGCCCGCACCGGTGTGGAGGTCCCGTACCGGCTCGGCACGATGATCGAGACACCGCGGGCCGCGCTGCTGGCCGCCGAACTCGCCGAACACGCCGAGTTCTTCTCCTTCGGCACCAACGACCTCACCCAGCTCACCTACGGATTCTCCCGCGACGACGTCGAGCGCCAGGTACTCGCCTCATACCAGGAACGCGGGTTCCTGACGGCCAGTCCGTTCGCCCGGCTCGATCCGCACGGGGTGGGCGCGCTGATCGCCCTGGCGGTGGAGCGGGCACGGAGCGTACGCCCGGACATCAAGCTGGGCGTGTGCGGTGAGCACGGCGGCGACCCGGAGTCCATCGCCTTCTGCGACGAGCTGGGCCTCGACTACGTCTCCTGCTCCGCGCACCGCGTGCCGGTCGCCCGGATGGCGGCGGCCCACAGTGCCGTGCGGGAGCAGCGCGACGAGAGCGGGAGCGCACGATGACGAGCACCGTGACCGACGGCACGGCCCTGTCCGACGCCGAACTGGACGACCTGCGCGAGACCGTACGGTCGGTGTGCGCCGACGCCGGCGGCACCGCCGCGGTGCGCCGGCTGCCCGAGCAATCCCCGGGCATCGACGCCAAGTTGTGGGACACCCTCGGCGGGCAGGTCGGTCTCGCGGCCCTCGGTCTGCCCGAGGCGGCCGGAGGCATCGGCGGCCTCGCCGAGATCGCCGCGGTCTGCGAGGAGCTGGGCAGGACACTGACGCCGGTGCCCCTGCTGTCGTCCACCGTGCTGGCCGGGCAGGTGCTGGCAGGCTGCGGCACGGCCGAGCGGGCACTGGAGGAGCTGGCCGAGGGCAAGGTGCACGCCCTGGCAGTGGCGGCGCCCGACGGGGTGTGGCGGCCGGACGCGGTGCCGGTGGCCGTCACCTGGCGGGGCGGCGTCCCGCTGCTGGACGGCACCGCTCCCTTCGTACTGGACGGTGCCGACGCCGAAGCCCTGGTCGTCGCCGCGGCCGGGGTCGACGGCCTGGACCTCTTCCTCACCGACCCGAGCGAGCCCGGGGTGACGGTCCGCCGGGTACCCACCCTGGACCTCAGCCGCGGACAGGCGGTGGTCTCCTTCTCCGGCGCCCGTGCCCGGCCCCTGACCGCCGGGGGAGAGGGGGCGGACATCGTGAGCCGCGCCCTGGACGTGGCCCTGGTGGCCCTGGCCGCCGAGC
This sequence comes from Streptomyces flaveus, assembly GCF_014647675.1. Classification (GTDB taxonomy): domain Bacteria; phylum Actinomycetota; class Actinomycetes; order Streptomycetales; family Streptomycetaceae; genus Streptomyces; species Streptomyces flaveus. Next base: position 263,892 of record NZ_BMPQ01000007.1, read on the forward strand.
AACTCGGCGGCGCGCAGGCCGCGTTGGACATGACGGTGGCCCATGTACGCGACCGCACACAGTTCGGCAGGGCCATCGGCGGCTTCCAGGCGATCAAGCACACCTGTGCCGACATGCTGCTCCAGGTCGAGGCCGCGCGGTCCGCGGTGGTGCGCGCCGTCCGAGCGGCCGACTCGTCCGAGTCGCTGGCCGAGGCGGCGGCGGTGGCGCAGGCATGGTGCGGCGAGGCGTTCGTGTTCGTGGCCGCCGAGTGCGTCCAACTGCACGGCGGCATGGGCTTCACCTGGGAGCACGACGCGCACCTCTACTTCCGGCGCGCCCAGTCCGACGCCGTCCTGCTGGGCGGCGCCGCACACCACCGGGAACGGCTGGCCGGACTGCTGGGCTGGTGACTTCACCCGCGGTCACCGCACGACCGCACGACGACCGTGCAGAAAAAGGGCAGGACGGCATGATCAGCAGACTCATCGACGAGGACCTGTTCGAGAGCGCGAATCCACCGCGCCTCACGGGCGCGCGCTGCTCCGGCTGCGCCACCGTGGTCTTCCCCCGGCAGGACTCGTGCCCCAAGTGCTCGGACGGAGCCATGTCCGCCCATGTGCTGCCGGTGAGCGGGCGGGTGTGGTCGTGGACGCTGCAGGCGTTCCAGCCCAAGCCGCCGTACCGGCCGCCGACCGGGGGCTACCGGCCGTACCACGTGGGCTATGTCGACCTCGGTGAGGTGCTGGTCGAGGCGCGGCTGGAGGTTCCCCGTGCCGAGATACGGATCGGGCTGCCGGTCCGGCTCACCACGGTGACCGCCTACCACGACGAGGACGGGACCGAGGTGCTGACCTTCGCGTTCCGCCCGGACGGGGAGGGGGAGCGATGAGCCGGAGCGACGAGGTCTATGTCGTCGGCTGCGGCATGCATCCCTTCGGCCGCGACGAGACCGTCACCGGGATGGACATGGCCGAGCGTGCCGTACGCGAGGCCCTGGCCGACGCCGGTGTCGCCTGGGAGGACATCGGTTACGCGGCGGGCGGCTCCGACGTGTCCGGCAAGCCCGACACCCTGGTCGGCCGACTGGGCCTGACCGGTGTGCCGTTCGCCAACGTGCAGAACGGCTGCGCCACCGGTGCCTCGACGGTGCTCGCGGTGGCCAACGCACTGCGCGCGGGCGAGGCCTCGCTCGGACTGGCCGTGGGCTTCGACAAGCACGAGCGGGGCGCCTTCAACGTCTCCGCGGCACGCTACGGACTGCCCGACTGGTATGCCGAGACCGGCATGATGCTGACCACCCAGTTCTTCGCCCTCAAGACTCAGCGGTACCTGCACGAGCACGGGATCTCGGAGCGGGCGCTGGCGAGAGTGGCCGCGCGGGCCTTCCGCAACGGCTCCCAGCACCCCCTGGCCTGGCGGCGCAAGGAGCTGACGGAGGAGGAGATCCTCGACTCCGCCGAGGTCAGTCCGCCCCTCACCCAGTACATGTTCTGCTCACCGGGGCAGGGCGCGGCGGCTCTGGTGCTGGCGCTCGGCGACCGCGCTTTCGACTTGTGCGAACGCCCCGTAAAACTGGCGTCGTTGGCCTTCAGGACCAGACGGTTCGGCTCGTTCGAGGTGTTCTCGCCCTGGCTGCCGCCCGGACCGCACCGCAGCCCGAGCGTCGACGCCGCGGAGGCTGCCTTCCGCACGGCGGGGCTTCGGCCCGCGGACGTACAAGTCGCCCAGTTGCAGGACACCGACAGCGGATCGGAACTGATCCACCTGGCGGAAACCGGACTGTGCGGCCACGGCGAACAGGAGGAACTCCTCGCCGGCGGGGACACCGATCCCACGGGCCGCATCCCGGTCAACACCGACGGCGGCTGCCTGGCCGGCGGCGAGCCCGTCGGCGCCTCCGGACTGCGCCAGTTCCACGAGGTCGTACGGCAGTTGCAGGGCCGGGCGCCGGGTGTGCAGGTGCCGGGCGCTCCCCGGGTCGGCTTCACCCATGTGTACGGGGCGCCCGGGATCAGCGCCTGCTCGGTACTGACGATCTGAAAGGCGGCAAACGCACCATGTGGCACGGCGACAGAACCGCACTGGTCACCGGCGGAGCGCGCGGCATCGGCCTGGAGATATGCCGACAGCTCGCGAACGGGGGGCTGCGGGTCCTGGTCGGGGCGCGAAGTTGGGAGGCGGCCGAGGAGGCGTGCCGCGCCATCGGCTCGGCGGCACTGCCGCTGGCCCTGGATGTGGCCTCGGCGAAGAGCGTCGCCGAAGCGGTCCGGGAAGCCGGGGAGCTGACTGGCGGGATCGACGTCCTGGTGAACAATGCGGGAGTGTCCCTGGACGGAGATCTACGGCCCCCGTACCTCGACGAGGAGATCCTGCGCACGACCTTGGACACGAACCTCACGGGTGCCTGGCGCATGGCGGAAGCCGTCGTGCCAGGCATGGTGGAGGTCGGCTACGGACGGGTCGTCAATGTCACCAGCTCGTACGGCTCGCTGGCGCTGATGGACTCCGGCCGCCACCCGGCCTACCGGATCTCCAAGACCGCCCTCAACGCCCTGACCCGTATGCTCGCGGCCGAACTGGCGGGCACAGGGGTCCTGGTCAACGCCGCCGACCCCGGCTGGACCCGCAGCGGCATGGGCGGTCCCGCCGCCCCGCGCGGTCCGGAGGAGGGGGCGGACACCCCGGTCTGGCTGGCCACTCTCCCCGACGGCGACGGGACGACGGGCGGGCTGTTCGCCGAACGCAAGCCTCTGCCCTGGTGAATCGGCCTTGGTGAACCGCCTCAGGCGGATGCGGAGGCCGGCTTCTGCTCGGCGGTGACGATCCGCAGCGCCAGCGACCTGACCGCCTCTTGTACGGAACGGGAGGGCAGCTGGGACAACGGCCCGCCCTCCGCTCGCAGCGCGGTGACCAGGATGGTCGTACTGATCAGCGTGCGGACCGCGAGTGCCTGCGCCGCGTGCCGTGACTTGGCCGCCCGGGGACTGCGCGTGGTGCCCTCCGGCAGATAGTCGTACGCCCGCTGGATGTGCCGCTGCTCGAACTCGTCCCGCAGCACCTTGACGTTGCCGTTGGCGGAGGCGATCTGCACCTGGTACAGCCGGGCCTCCTCGGGGTTCTGCTCCACCCAGTCCCACACCGCGTCGATGGCCCGCAGCAACCCCTCCGCGCTACCGGGCTCGGACTCCGGGCGAGCTGCCTCCACCACCGCGTTCAGCTGGTCGAAGACCCGCCGCATGGCGAGTTCGAGCAGCTCGTCCTTGCCGTCGAAGTGGTAGTAGACGGCCGTGGGCACCACCTGGGCCTCGTCCGCGATGTCCTGGATGCTGGTCTCCGCGACTCCGTTACGGCCGAACACGCGGACGGCGGCGGTGATGATGTGCTGCCGTCGCGAGGGTCGGTGGGCGGGCTGCTTGCCGTTCTGCGTGGTGGCCATCATGCTCCCTGGCGGCTGCCGCGAACCCGCGTCTGTGGGCCCTGTTCACTGACCATGCTATCCAGTAACTCCGCCAGGTCGATGGCGTAATTCCTGCTACACGTGTGCCGTCGGAGTACGAAGATCGCGGCATACTTGACACCATGACGACAACCGGAGCCCGCGCCGCGCACCGTCCTTCGCGCAAGCAGTGGGTGATCGAAGCGGCCACGGAGTTGTTCGCCACCCAGTCGCCGGACGAGGTGACGGTGGCCGACATCGCCGCTCGTGCGGAGATGACCTCGGCAGCGGTCTACTACCACTTCTCCTCCAAGGACAAGGTCCTTGTGGAGGGGATGCGGGCGTTCGCCACCGCGCTGCGCGAAGAGCTGCACGCGCTCACGGAGGCTCACGCGCCGGGCTCGCCCGTCGGCCCTGCCCTCACCTCGCTGGTGGCCTGGCTGGGCGAACACCGGTCCGCGGCCACCGTGTTCTTCACGTCCTCGGCCGGTATGAGCCAGGAGGCGGAGGCGCTGCGCCACGAGAGCCGGACGCAGTTGCTGGAAGAACTGGTACGGCTGACCCGCAAGGCCCGTGAGTCGGTGTCCGACGCGGAGGCCGCCGTCATCGCCCTGGGCCTGTTGTCGCTGCTGGAGACCTCGGCGATCTCGCAGGTCCGCGGGGACGACGTCTACCGCTCCCTCGGACACCGCTCCTTCGTCCGCGAGGTCGGCCGCCTCGCCGAGCGGATCGCCGACCCGGCGGCGGCCGAATAGCCCTCGACCCAGGATCAGCTCTCCGCCCAGGATCAGACCAGCAGCCGCAACGGCTTGCGCAGCAACTCACCGACCGTGCGCAGATACTCGGCCGCCGGCGCCCCGTCGACGGCACGGTGGTCGAAGGTGAGGCTCAGGGTGAGAACCTGCGTCCGCAGCGGCCGGTCGTCCACCCACTCGACACCGTCCCTGAGCCTGCCCACGCCGAGGATGGCGACATTGCCGGGGTTGATCACGGGGGTGAAGAAGTCGACGCCGTATCCGCCCAGCGAGGTGACGGTGAAGGTGGCCCCTTCCAACTGGGCCGGGGAGATCCGCCCCTCACGCGCGGCCTCGGCCAGGGTTCTCGACCGGCGGGCGATCTCGGGCAGGGGCAACCCCACCGCGTCCTCGATCACGGGGACCATCAGGCCGCCCGGAACGGCCACCGCGAAGCCGAGGTGGATGTCGCCGAGCAGATGGATGCCGTCTTCCCGCACCGTCGCGTTGAGCAGCGGGTGCTCGCGCAGGGCCAGTGCGGCGGCCTTGAGCAGAAAGTCGTTGAGGCTGGGGACGGGCAGATCGCTGTCGGCCCATTCGTCCTTGAGCTGGGCCCGCAGGGACACGACGGCGTCCATCCGCACCTCATAGCCGTGCGTCAGCTGCGCCATCTCCTGGAGGCTGGCGTGCATCCGGCGGGCGATGGTGCCGCGCATTCCGGTCAGGGGGAGGACGTCTCCCGGTTGGGGTACTGCCTTCGGACGTACGGACGCGGGTGCGGGTGCGGGTGCCGGGGACACGGCGTCGAGGTCCGACCTGCGGATCTTGCCGCCCGGACCGGTGCCGTTCACTCCCGAGAGATCGATGCCCCGCTCCTTCGCCAGCCGGCGTACCAGCGGCGAGACAGGGGTGACGGAATCGCCGGACAGGACGGAGGGCGCCGGTGGCGCCGGTGCGGCGGCAGCGGCGGCGAGAAAGTCCTCCACGTCCTCGGAGACGATCCGGCCGCCGGGTCCCGTGCCGCGTATGGCGGTGAGGTCGACGTCGGCCTCGGCCGCCACCCGACGGGCGTTCGGCGACGCGAGGAGCCGGCCCCCGTGACCGACGGAGGCCGCGCTGCCGTTGAGGGAGGACGCCACGGAACCGTTGCCGCTGTGACCGGACGGTGCCGCACCCGCGCCGTGGCCGTTGAGTGCCGGGGCCGCGGAAGTCCCGCTGCCGTCGAATGCCGGCGCCGCGGCGACAGCGCCCACGGCCACGGCCACGGACTGCGCAGCCGTACCACTGGACCCGGACCCGGAAG
>NZ_BMPQ01000007.1:269356-394795 GCF_014647675.1 Streptomyces flaveus
AAGCCGCCGGCGCACCCCCCGGCTCCGGCGGCTGCTCTCCCTCGGCGAGCAGCCAGCCGATGAGCGCCCCGGCGGGGACCGTGGTCCCGGCGGGGACCACGGGGTGGAACAGTCCACCGGCCTCCGCCTCGACGTCCACGTCGACCTTGTCGGTGGCCAGCCGCAGCAGGGCCTCGCCCTCCGAGACAGCGGTGCCGGTGGGCACGAGCCACTCGTCGATCGTGCCTTCCTGCATGGTCAGGCCGATCTTCGGCAGCAGAACCTCGACCGCCACTTCGTCACGACCTTTCGAGGAGACGGCGGCACCCTTGCGCGATGCGGGCGCCATCGGGGACGTACGCCTTCTCCAGAACCGGGGAGAACGGCACGGGGGAGAAGGGGGCGCCGATGCGCAGGACCGGTGCGTCCAGGTAGTCGAAGGCCGCGTCCTGGATCTGGGCGGCGATCTCCCCGCCGAGCCCGCCGAAGGTGACGGCCTCGTGCACGACGAGGACCCGGTTGGTGCGGCGCACGGAGGCGATCATGGTCTCGGTGTCCAGGGGCTGGACGGTGCGGGGGTCGATCACCTCGATCTCGACGCCCTCGGCGGCGAGTTCGTCGGCCGCGGAGAGGGCTTCGCCCACCATGCGGCCCAGCGCGATGACGGTGACGTCGGAGCCCTGGCGCGCGGTGTGGGCCTGGCCGAGCGGGATGCCGTAGATCGGCTCGGGCACCTGGCTCTTGCTGCCCAGCAGGACCTTGTTGAGCATGACGACGACCGGGTTGTCGTCCCGGATCGCCGAGACGGTCAGGCCCTTGGCGGTGTACGCGTCGCACGGCATGACGACCTTGAGGCCGGGCACATGCGCGAGCCAGGCCTCGAGGCTCTGGCTGTGCTGGGCGGCGGCACCGAGGCCCGCGCCGGAGGCGGTCGTGATGGTGAGCGGCACCGAGAGGGCGCCGCCGAACATGTACTTCATCTTGGCGGCCTGGTTGACGATCTGGTCCAGGCAGACGCCGATGAAGTCCATGAACATCAGGTCGACGACGGGGCGCAGACCACGGGCCGCGGCGCCCACGCCGAGGCCGACCAGGGCGGCCTCGGAGATCGGGGTGTCGATCATGCGGCGTGGGCCGAACTCGTCGAGCAGGTTGTCGAACATGCGGAATACGCCGCCGTATCCGGCCACGTCCTCGCCGGCGACGAAGACGTTCTCGTCCTCGCGCATGGCCTGTGCGAGTCCTTCGTTGAAGGCCTTGACGTAGGTCAGTTCGCGGGCCGTGGCGTCCAGGGCGACGGCGGGTGCTTCGGTGATGGTGGTCATGGCGGTCACCCCGAGTAGACGTTGAGGAGCAGGTCGGCGGTGTCGGGCAGCGGGCTGGCCTCGGCGTACGCGATGGCGTCGGCGATGTCGTCCCGGGTGCGCTGCCAGGTGTCGTCAAGCTCCGCGCGGGTGGCGGTGCCGTCGGAGAGGGCACGGGCTTCCAACAGGTCGATCGGGTCGCGGGTCTTCCACTCGGCGACCTCCTCGTCCGAGCGGTAGGGGTGGCGCAGTCCCTTGACGCCCTGGTGGTCGTAGAAGCGGTAGGTCTTGGCCTCGATCATCATCGGGCCCTCGCCTGCCCGGGCGCGTGCGACGGCCTCGGTGGCGGCCTGGTGGACGGCGGCCGCGTCCATGCCGTCGACGATCACGCTGGGCATGCCGTAGGCCGCGGCCCGGTCGGCGACGTCGGTGATCAGCATGTGCTTCGACTGGGGGGTGAACTCGGCGTAGCCGTTGTTCTCGCAGATGAACAGCACCGGCAGACGCAGTACGGCGGCCATGTTGGCGGCCTCGTGGAAGGTGCCGATGTTGGTCGCGCCGTCGCCGAAGAAGGAGACGGCGACGCTGTCCTCGCCCTTGTAGTGGGCGGCGAACGCGGCCCCGACGGCGATCGGGATGCCCGCGCCGACGATGCCGTTCGCGCCGAGCATGCCGAGGCTGAGGTCGTTGATGTGCATGCTGCCGCCGCGTCCCAGGCAGGCTCCGGTGACCCGGCCGTACAGCTCGGCGTACATGTGCCGGAAGCTGACGCCCTTGGCCACGGCGTGCCCGTGTCCGCGGTGGGTGGAGGTGATCTGGTCGTCGTCGCGCAGTGCCGCCATCACCCCCGCGGCCACGGCTTCCTGGCCGACGTACAGGTGCAGGAAGCCCGGCAGCTTGCCGGCCTCCATGAGCTTGCCCGCCTCGGTCTCGAACAGCCGGATGCGCACCATGCGCTCGTGCAGGTCCCTGACGACCTGCGCGGATGCCTGGGCCGCGGCCGGATCGGCCGACTTCTTCTGTGGTCTTGATGACCTGGATGTGCTTGATGTGCTTGAGGCCCGTTGAGCCATCGTCCGCCCCTTCGCCCGAGGGAGGTGTGCTGGTGTGCCACGCAATCGGACTTTGTTATGTCGGTCTACAGTAAGTAGCAGTGGGCACCTTACTGAACAGGCTCTCTAATTACTACGCCTCTGTCCGATCCGGCCCCGGATCGGCGCCCCGCCCGTCGGTCAGCTCCACCGCATTGCCTTCCGGGTCCGCCCAGAAGCTGATCCGCCGCCCCCGTGCCCGGACGACGACCGGGGACGACAGCGGGCGAGCACCGGCAGCAGGCAGTGCGGCGACGACCGGCGCGATGTCCTCCAGGTGGAACGTGAGATAGGACAAGCCGCGGCATGCGGTCAGCGGCGCGGCCGGCGGGGCGGGGACGGGTACGGCACTCACCCGAGGCTGCACCAGCTTGATCCGCCCGCCGGAGGACGTCCCGGACGCCGCCCCGACGGGCACCTGAAGCCATACGACCAGAAGCGGTCCGCCCAGCCCGGCGGGGCCACCGATCGACTGCGGGATGTGCGACCGGTGCACCGGAACACAGCCGAGCGCCTCACGGTAGAAGCGCTCCATCAGTTCCAGGTCGCACACCACGACACCGGCCTCGAAGGGTTGGGTCATCGCCGCCCCCAGGGCGGCCCTGGCCGGATCGGATGCGTCATGGGTCACCGGGCCACCTTCCGTCGGGCTGTTGCCCACCGCACTCCCGCAGCTGGAGCCGATCCCTAGAAAGATCGAGTCGGGCCAGGGCTACCCTCGCAGCAGATAGCGAAGATGACCTGCGGAATGTCGTGCAGCCGACTTCGGCACTTTCTATTGACACACAACACTAACTCCTGTTGTTGTGGCGATCGCAGCGGAGCTGTAGCACCAGAACCCTTCACCAGCTCGCGGCTGGGAGGATTGAGGACATCGTGGTCCAGATCAATTCACCGGAGATCCGAGCGGCAGGCGACGAGCGTCCCCTGCCGCCGCCCGCCCCGGAATACCACTCATGGATCGGCCAGAACCACGCCACCGATGCCGCGAGCGCGGCCATGCGGCAGGACGCGGCCGAGCTCGCCGAGCGCGTCATCGAGCACTACCGCAACAACACGACCCATGAGGCCGAGGAGCAGTGGACGGAACCCGTCGACAACTACCTCGACGCCGACCGCTGGCTGCGTGAGATGGACGCCGTCCACCGGAGTGTTCCGCTCCCCCTCGCCATGTCGTGCGAGCTTCCCGGACCGGGCACCTACAAAGCGCTGGACGTGCTCGGCATGCCGATCCTGATCACCCGGGACCGCAAGGGCGTCGTGCACGCGATGATCAACGCCTGCCGGCACCGTGGCGCCGAACTCGTCGAGCCGGGCTGCGGCGTGGCGAAGCGCATCACCTGCCCCTACCACGCCTGGTCGTACGACCTTTCGGGCGAACTGCGCGGTGTATACGCCGAGAAGACCTTCGGCGACGTACCGCGCGAGAAGCGCAGCCTTGTACAGCTCCCCGTGGGTGAGCGCGCCGGCATCGTCTTCGTATCACTGGACCCCGCCGCCGAGCACGACCTGGACGCCTGGCTCGGCGATCTGCAGCCACTGCTGGAGGGGCTCCGCTTCGCGGACTGCCACCACTACGCCACCCGTGAGCTGACCAGCCCCAACTGGAAGGTCACCCTCGACGGGTACCTGGAGACCTACCACTTCGCCTCGCTGCACACGAAGACGGTCTTCGAGACGAACTTCTCCAACATGATGGCCCACGACACCTGGGGCCCTCACCAGCGCCTCGGTGCCGCCCTGCGGCCCGTCGCCGACGTGGTGGACCTGCCGCCGGACAAGCGTGACCCCGGGGACGTGGTCGGAGCCATCTACTGGCTCTTCCCCGGCCTGGCCATCGCCGGCACCTGGCGCAACAAGATCGCCGTCTCCATCGTGATCCCTCGTACGGCCACCGAATCGGTGACGCAGCAGATCATCCTGCTGCGCGAGCCGGCCGTCACCGAGGAGGAGCGGCACGCCGCCGACCAGTTCGGCGAGTGGTTCTACGAGGTGGTCCGCGACGAGGACTACGCGACCACCTACGGAGTACAGCGGGGGCTCAAGGCCCTCGCCGGGACCGACTTCGTCTTCGGACGCAACGAGCCCGGACTCCAGCACTTCCACCGCACCATCCACCGCCTCCTGGACGAAGCGTCCAGATGACGAACCCTCAGAACCAGCAGGAGAACAGCATGGTGGCTACGGGCAGCCTCGACGGACGTGTCGCGGTGATCACGGGCAGCACGCGCAGCATCGGCCGCGCCATCGCCGAGGCCTTCCTGGCCGACGGGGCCACGGTCGTGATCAGCGGCCGTTCGGAGGTCAAGGGCAAGCAGGCCCTGGAGGAGATGGGCGCCGGGGACCGGGCGGTCTTCCACCCCTGCGACTCCAACAGCCAGGAGGACATCGAGGCACTCGCGGACTTCGCCGCGGAGCGCTTCGGCCGGCTCGACATCTGGGTCAACAACGTCGGTGGCACCTCGGGCTTCGCCCCCGTCCACCAGCTCAGCGACGAGGCCTGGCACGACGCCCTCAAGCTGAACCTCAACGCCTACTTCTACGGCACCCGCCGGGCGCTGCCGAAGATGCTGGAGGGCGGCTGGGGCCGCATCATCAACATCTCCTCCGTCGAGGGCAAGCAGGCCAACAAGCCGGCGATCAGCCACTACATCACCAACAAGCACGCCATCCACGGCCTGACCAAGGCGACCGCCTTTGAGTACGGCACCCAGGGCATCACCTGCAACGCCATCTGCCCCGGCGCCGTCGACACCGACCTGATGCGGGCCGCGGGCCCCGCCGCGGCCGAGGCCGAGGGCATCTCGTACGAGGTGTGGCTGGGCCGCTTCGCCGAGCACGCCGCCACCAAGCAGATCACCACCGTGGAGCAGATCGCGGGCGTCGCCTCGCTGCTCGCGAGCGACGCGGGAGCGGGCATCACGGGCACGCTGATCAGCGTCGACGGTGGAACGTCGCAGTGGTGAGCGAGGGAACGGACGGCGGGAGACCCATCGCCATGAAGCACTGGATCACCGACTGGCAGCGCAGTGAGCGACTGCCCCACTACACCCGGGCCAACGCGGGCGAGACCCTGCCGGAGCCGGCCAGTCCGCTGGGCTGGTCCCTGGTCTGGGGGCGCGGTCTGCAGGGCTGGCGCCGCGGCTTCGTCGAGTTCGGCATCTACCGCGGGGACGAGATCACCGGCGACCGGCCGCCGTTCGTGGGCATCTTCGGTGGTTACTTCTACCTCAACCTGTCGCACCTGCGGCTGTTCGGCATCCGCATGGGGCAGACCGCGGACGACATCGACGCGGCCTTCGTCGGCCAGCGCTCCGACACACCGGTGTACGTGCCGCATCCCGACGACCAGGACCCGGAACTGACGGCCAAGGCCGGGGGGACGCTCCAGCGGATGCTCGGCCAGGCCGACTACCCGCAGGGCGACGCCGACCAGGAGCGGCTGCGCCGGATCCGCCGCGAGCGACCCGAACTGGCGTCCCTGTCCGACATCGAGCTGGTGGCGTACGCCCGCTCCTTGCTGGACGAAGTGGAGACGACCTTCCAACGGCACGTCGAGACCTCGCTGCCCGCGTCGGTCGGACCGGCGATCCTCGGCCCGCTGTGTGCGAGCGTGGACCGTCCGGGAACCATGCTGGACCTCATCAGCGGTCTCGGCGATGTCGATTCGGCCTCCCCATCGACCGGGCTGTGGACGCTGTCCCGGCAGGTGGTGGCCTCGGCCGAACTGACCGCGCTGTTCGACCAGGGTCCGGCCGCCGTGGAGCAGGCGCTCGACGGGGCGAGCGGGGACGTGAAGGCGTTCCGCGACTCCTTCGAGGAGTTCCTGGCCGCCTCCGGCGACCGCGGGCCCAACGAGTGGGACATCCACGCGCTGTCCTGGGAGGCCTCGCCCGTCCAGGCGCTGGCCCTGGTCGACCGGATCCGGCACAGCGCCGACGACGGCTCCCCCGCCGAACGTCACCGCCGGCTGACGGAGCGGCGCGAGCAGATCGCCTCGGAGATCCGGGCCCTGCTCCCGGAGGACGCGCAGCCGATGTTCGACGCCGGAATGCACGCCTCCCAGGTGTGGATCCCGGCCCGCGAGCGGACCAAGGCGAACTGTGTGACCGTCATCAACGAGATCCGGATGACGGTACGTGAACTCGGCCGCCGCGGCGTCGAGGCGGGACGCTTCGCCCGGCCGGAGGACGTGATGATGCTGCTGGACACCGAACTCGACGACTATGTCGCCGGCCCGGAGTCCTTCGGCCCCGTCATCGCGCAGCGCCTCGAGGAGTACGCCGGACTGCACGAGTTGGAGCCGCCGTTCTTCGTCGCCGGTGACGCGCAGACCGAGATCGACAGCTGGCCGCGGCGCGCCGAGGAGCGGACCGAGGCCGCGACCGAGGGCGATGTGCTCAGCGGAGTGGGCGGCAGCCAGGGGACGTACACCGGAAAGGTCCGCGTCGTCACCGACCCGGCCTCCTGCGAGGCGCTGGAGCCGGGAGAGGTACTCGTCGCGCCGATCACCGACGCGGCCTGGACCCCGCTGTTCCTCGTCGCCGGAGCCGCCGTCGTGGACGTGGGCGCGCTCAACAGCCACGCCGTCGTGGTCTGCCGCGAACTCGGCATTCCGGCCGTCATCTCCGTCGAGGGCGGTACGCGACGGCTGCGGGACGGCATGGTGATCACGGTCGACGGCGACAAGGGAACGGTCACCGTGGACAGCGCCCCGGCGGCGCTCGTCATCTGAATCGCCGCGGGCCCGTCGCTTCCCCTGACAGGGGCGACGGGCCCGCGCGCATGACCCGTGGGAAGGACCACCGTGTCAGAGGAAGTCATCGTCGCCGGCTGGATGGACTACGAGGCCGGCGACCGGGACACGATGCTGGGGCAGCTGGTCGAACTGGGGCGCCGGACCCTCGAAGAAGAGCCCGGCTGTCTGGACTACGCCATGACCGCGGACCCCAGCGACGAGCGGCGGATCCGTGTGTACGAGCGTTGGGCATCCCAGCGGGCCCTCGACGAGCACTTCACCACCCCGCACATCAAGGACTTCCGGGCCGCCGCGGCCGGGCTGACCCGCGTGGGAGTCTCCTTGCAGGCCCACGTGATCGCAGCGACCCGCTCCATGCGCTGACGGCCAACTCCCTGCGGATTACGCGGAGTCGCCCAGCCGGACCAGCATCTTGCCGACGTTGCCACCGTCCAGCAGGGACAGCAGCGCCCCGGGAGCGTTCTCCAGACCGTCAACCACCGTCTCGCGCGCGGCGATCCGGCCCGTACGGAGCCAGCCCGCGACCCGCTCCTCGAACTCCGGCCGCAGGTCCTCGTGGTCGCGGACGATGAAGCCGCGCAGGGTCAGCCGCTTGAGGACCGCCTGGATCAACTGGTTGATGTCGGCCGACCGTTGGCCGCTGCCTGCGGACCGCCGCTCCCCGCCGAACTGCGACATCATGCCGCACAGGGCGACCCGGCCACCGGTCCGCAACGCGTGCAGGGCGGCGGCCAGTTGCTCCCCGCCCACGTTGTCGAAGTAGACGTCGATACCGTCGGGTGCCATCCGGGCCAGCGCCTCGCGCACCGGCTCGGCGCGGTAGTCCGCGGCGGCGTCGTAGCCGAACTCCTTCACCAACAGGGCGCACTTGTCCGGCCCTCCGGCGGTCCCGACGACCCGCTCCGCGCCCAGCAGCCGGGCGAACTGCCCGGCGGCACTGCCCACGGCCCCGGCCGCCGCCGACACGAAGACGGTGTCGCCGGGGCGTACCTCGGCGATCCGTGCCAGCCCGACGTACGCGGTGAAGCCGGTCTGCCCGAGCAGCCCCAACCAGGTGGGCAGCGGCGCGAGTTCGGGGTCGATACGACCGGCGCCGTCGGTGTCCGCGGCATCCAGCACGGCCCGCTCCCGCCAGCCCAGCTGGTGGCGCACATACGCCCCTGCCGGCACGGACGAACAGCGGCTCTCCTCCACGACACCCAGCGCCCGGCCGTCGAGCGGCGATCCGGGCGTGAAGTTGTGCGTGTAGTGCTTCTCGGTGCTCTCCAGTCGCCCGCGCATGGACGGGTCGACACTCATGTAGAGGTTGCGGACGAGCAGTTGACCCTCGCCGAGGGACGGCAATGGGCGCTCCTCGACGGCGAAGTCACCGGTCACCGGTTCCCCGTCGGGCCGGCGCACCAGACAGACCACCCGGGTCGTACGGGGCGTCACGGGGTCACTCCTCCGGCTGCTCGGGGACGCGACGTCGGGCGAGGCGGCCCACCCAGCCGGCCATCTGGAGGTCGGCGTGGCGCAGCTCGCCCGACTGCCAACGGGCCTGGAAGTCGAAGATGCCCCGTGCTCCGGTCTTCGGGTCGGTCACCTCGACCAGACCGTCCTCGGTGAGCCGGTACACATGCCCGGTCAGCGGATGGATCACTTGCTTGGACATGGGGCTCACTCCTGCACTCGGCGGCGTACGCCGCGCTTGGTCACGGTCACCGGGCCCTCGACCCGGAGCCGGCAGGCGAGCCGGGTCAGGCCGTCCACGGGTTTGCGGAGGGCTTCGATACCCTCGCGTTCCAGCGGGTCCACAGGTGAACAGTTCTCGGTGCCCTCCTCGACCGCCACGAAGCAGGTACGGCAGGTGCCCTTGCCGCCGCAGACGGTGGGCCAGCGGTATCCGAGCCGCTGGGCGGCGCTGAACAAGTCTTCGCCGTCGAGCACTTCGAGTTCGACGCCGGAGGGCCTGACCGACACACGATGGCCCGCCACACGGTGGGTCACGTGTTCATCCACCGGTCGAGCGTCTGGTTGAAGTGACGGATGCGGCTCTCCTGGTAGTTGGCCAGGGTGATGCCCGGCTTGCGCATCGCCTTCAGTCCCTGCTGGACGTAGGGGAGGTTCTCGCAGTCCTGGTCGAAGACGGGCCCGAGGACACCGAGTTCGGGGATGTCCGCGAATAGCATCTCCTCCGGTACCCAGCGGATCTTGGCCGGGGGCGGCATCTCGCCGGGCTTCTTCGGCGCCGACATGAAGATGATCTCGGCGGTGCAGGAGTCGGGGTCGAGACCGTTGGGTTTGAACCGGTAGATGATGTTGGACTTGGCGCCGCCCCAGGGGTTGAAGTTGGGGAACAGCAAGTAGTTGATGGCGTCCAGGAGTTCGGTGTCGGCGGTCTGGGAGAAGTCCTGGGTCGAGGTGGCCGCCAGCTGTGCGCGCATCCGCTCGGCGAGGACCTGGCGGGCTGTGCCGCCGGCCGGGATCGCCGGCATCTCGTCCCCCTCCTGCATCACCAGGTCACGGCCCTGGGCCGCCGCGTAGAACGCACGCGAGTCGTAGAACGTCTCCAGTACGTCCTCCTCCGTGACGGAGTCCGCCACGTGCGGGCTGGGAGCACCCTGGATGTTGATCATGCGGTTCCAGTTGGGCTGGTCCGCCATGACGTCGTACTGCGAGTTGGCGTCCGCCAGCCACGGCAGCATCTGCGGGTGGGTGGCGATCACATGGAAGGACTCGATGAACGCGTCCTGGGCCACCTTCCAGTTGCAGGGCAGCACCTTCGCGATGTGCAGCGACTTGTAGCGGTCCTCCAGCGGCCAGATGTAGTACTCGTCGAAGGTGCCGCGGTAGCTCTCGAAGGACTCCGCGTACGGGTCCATGTTGATGAAGACGAAGCCGCGCCAGGTGGCCACCTGGGCCTCGGGGAGCGCGAACTTCTCCGGGGTGACATGCGGGAAGTCCCAAGAGCAGGGCGGAGTCTGCATGGTGCCGTCGAGGTTCCAGGCGAAACCGTGGAACGAGCAGCGGAACTCGCCGACGTTGCCACCACTGGTGCGCAGCTTGCGGCCGCGGTGCAGACATACGTTGACGTACGCGCGGATCTCGTCGGGGGCCGTCCGTACGACGATCAGCGAGTCGTCGCCGATCTCGTAGACCTCGTGGTCGCCGACCTCCGGGATCTCGCTTTCCAGGCAGGCGAACTGCCACACGCGCCGCCACACCTGCCGCATCTCGCGCTCCGCCCATTCGCGGGAGACGAAGCGCGCGGAGTCGATGTCCTCGCTGCCGATGTAGTCGTTCCTGTCGTGCCTCAGTGCGGCGGGAACGGGGCGGCTGTCCTGGTCGAGGTAGTCCTGGACGGTGGGCCCGGGGCACCGCGCGGTGACCGACTCCGACGTTTCGTCCATCATCTCTCCTCTGGCAGAAACTTTAGAGTGAGTGTAGTTAGCAGGCGCGGCCGGGAGCAACACTCGCGACGGTGTCCGGATCCCGGATCGGCCGAGGTTGTCGAGAGAAAGTGGCGTCAGAGCGCGAATTCATGGTGACGAACCTCTCCCCAAGCCTGCCGGGGCGTGTCACACTCCGACGCACTTGAGGCTGTAGTGCCTCATAAGTTTCTTGGCCTGAGCGGAGTTGCGCCGCTTTGGCCGCAGTGCCGCCCGGTCACCCCGGCGGCCCGCGCCGTACCCCACGACGGCGGTTCACGCAGCTTTCTCGACCCTCTATGCGTGGGAGCACTCAACGATGAGTTCCAGACCCCGTCGCGCGGTCCGCCGCGCCCTCACCGCGATCGTCCCCGTCACCGCTCTGCTGACGCTCTCCGCGTGCGGCGGCGGTGCCACTCCGGCCGCCGAATCGAAGCCGGAGGCGGCGTCCGACTCCCCCGGCCTGGCCGCAGCCTCGAAGGCCATGGAGCAGTACACCCAGCGCCCGGCCAAGATCCCCGTCACCGAGCCGGTGGGCAAGAAGATCCCCAAGGGCAAGAAGATCGATTTCATCCTGTGCGGCGTCCAGTCCTGCAAGGACCTGGCCGACTACTTCACCGCCGGAGCGAAGGAGCTCGGCTGGGAAGTCAAGCAGATCCCCACCCAGGGCACCCCGGAGTCCGTGCAGGCCGCCTACGAACAGGCGGTGCGTGACAAGCCGGACGCCGTCGTCGCCTCCGGGTTCCCGCGCGCGGTGTACGCCAAGCAGTTGGCAAAACTGAAGAAGGCCGGCATCCCCGTCATCCAGTCGAACGCCGACGAAGTGGTGGGCGACGGCATCTCCCTGCTGAAGAACGGGCCGGCGGACGTCGACGTCCAGGGCACGATGATCGCCTCGTGGGTCGTGTCGAACAGCGGCGCGAAGGCCGACACCGTCTACTTCGACCTGCCCGCGTACACGATCCTCAAGCCCGTCAGGGACGGGTTCGAGACGAAGTACCGCGAGTGGTGCGAGGGCTGCGGGCTGGACACCGTCGACGTGCCGATCACCGCGATCGGCAAGGACATGCCGGACCGGGTGGTGTCGTACCTCCGCTCGCACCCGAAGGTGACCCACGTCGTCTTCTCACTGGGCCTGCTCAACGTCGGCGTCCCGGCCGCGCTGAAGACCGCCGGAATCAACGGCAAGCGCATCATCGTCAACGTCGGCGACGCACAGAGCTACCAGTACATCGAGGGCGGTCTCACCGACGCCGCCATGGCCCTGAACACGTACGAGACCGCCTGGATCCAGGTCGACGCGCTGGCCCGCCACTTCACCGGCCAGCCCATGGACGCGGACCAGAAGGCGGAGCTGCCCAACATGCTGATCACCAAGGAGAACCTGCCGTCCGCCGACGGCGACTTCCCGCTCGTCGAGGACTACCAGAAGCAGTTCAAGGCGCTCTGGGGCCTGAGTTGACCGGCACGGCCCGCCGCCGGCTCCGTGCCGGCGGCGGCGCCATCCACGGATGGAGGAGCGGTGCACGCTGACACGTCGGCGCAGACGTCGCACGGGCGGCACGCCGGGACGGCGGAGGCGGACCGCCCGGTACTACGGGTGGAGGGGCTGTCGAAGCGATTCGGCGGAACCCAGGCGCTGAAGGACGTGGACCTCGAGATCGCCCACGGCGAGATCCACGCGCTGATCGGGCCCAACGGTTCCGGCAAGTCCACCCTCATCAAGATCCTCGCCGGATATCACCACGCCGAGCCCGGAGCGGTCGCCGAACTCGACGGCGAGCCGTTCGACCTGGGCCATGTCACCGGCTCGCGGCACGACCGGCTCCGCTTCGTCCACCAGGAACTGGGACTGGTGGAGGAGCTGAGCGCCACGGACAATCTCGCGCTCAGCCGCGGCTTCGCCCGTACGGCGTTCGGCAATATCCGCTGGCCGGAGATGGAACGGCGGACGACCGCACTGGTCGAGCGATTCGGCCTCGGCATCGACGTACGCCGGCCGCTGGCCACGGCCACCCCCGTCCAGCGCGCGGTGGTGGCCATCGCCGCCGCGCTGCAGGGCTGGGAGGGCCGGCGCGGCGTGCTGGTGCTCGACGAGCCGACCGCCGTGCTGCCGCCGGGCGAGGTGGCCCGCCTCTTCCAGATCGTGCGGGAGATCCGCGACGCGGGTGCCGGCGTGCTGTACGTCTCGCACCGCATGGACGAGATCTTCGCGCTCGCCGACCGGGTCACCGTGATCCGCGGCGGACGCCGGATCGCCACCCGCCTGGTCTCTGAGCTCACTCCCCGGTCACTGGCGGAGCTGATGGCAGGTCAGGAGGCGGAGACTGCCCACCGGCCGCAGCCGCCCTCCGGCGCCGTCGGCAGGGTCGGCGAGACGGGCGAGGCCGCGCTGGAGGTCAGAGATCTGTGGGTCGGCCCGCTGCGCGGCGTCGGCTTCGACCTGGCCAGGGGCGAGCGGCTGGGCATCACGGGGCTGGTCGGCTCCGGCCATGAGGCAGTGCCGTACGCGGTGTGCGGGGCCTGGACCGGACCGGTGCGCGGCCGGGTGCGGATACCGGAACGCTCCCCACGGTGGGTCGACGCGCGGGACGCCGGCGGACTCGGCATCCCTTTGGTGCCCGCCGACCGGGCGACCGAGGGGGTGGTCGGCGACTTCTCGGTCGCCGAGAACATGACCCTCCCCCTGCTCGACCGGCTCCGCGCCCGCTTGGGCCGACTGCACCGGGGACGGGAGGGCGCCCTCGTCGAGGAGTGGATCCGGCGCGTGGAAGTGCGTACGGCCGGACGCGGGGCCCCGATCACCACACTCAGCGGCGGCAACCAGCAGAAGGTCGTCATGGCCCGCTGCCTGGCCCAGCAGCCGCCGGTGCTGGTGCTGTGCGAACCGACGGCGGGCGTCGACGTCGCGACCCGGCAGCAGCTGTACGAGCTGATCGAACGTCAGGCGGGCGACGGCATGGGGGTGATCGTGTCCTCGTCCGACACGGAGGACCTGCTCACGCTGTGCACCCGCGTCCTGGTGGTACGGGACGGCCGGATCGTGCGGGAGATCAGCGGCCGGGACATCACCGAGCCCGCGCTCGTGCACGCCATGGAAGGAACCGAGTGAGAAGGAACCGAGTGACATGACATCCACCCCGACCCGGCCGGCGGAACACCGGCCGGTCACCGACCCGGACGCCCCCGCGGTGTACACCGCGGGGACGCCCGTCGCGCTGGGCCGGCGGGCGGCGGCCGCCCTGTCGTTCCGGAACATCGGCGCCGTCTACGTGTGGCTGCTCATCGTCGTGATCTTCTCCGTGTGGGCGCCGGAGACGTTCCCGACCGCCACCACGGTCAAGCAGGTACTGAACGGCAACGCCGTGGCCGGTCTGGTGGCGCTCAGCGTTGTCGCTCCGCTGGCCGCACGCGTCTTCGACCTCTCCGTCGCCTTCACCATGTCGCTGACCAGCGTGCTGACCGCCCATTTCCTGGTCAACGCGGGCCTCGGCTCCGGCACCGCGATCACCCTGGCGATGACGGCCGCCCTGCTGGTCGGGGTGATCAACGGAATCGTGGTGGTGGTGCTGCGGGTCGACTCGTTCATCGCCACGCTGGCCACCGGCGCACTGATCCAGTCCCTGATCACCATGGTGACCAACGACAGCTCGATCACCGGCCTCCAACTGCTGGCCAAGCCGTTTGCCAGCATCGCCCAACTGGACGCCGGCGGCATCACGCTGCCCGTGCTGTATCTGCTCCTCGCCGCGACGGCCATCTGGTTCCTGCTGGAACACACCGCCACCGGCCGCCGGCTGTACGCGACCGGCTTCAACGAGAACGCGGCACGTCTACAAGGAGTACGCACCGGCCGACTGCGCTTCATGACCCTGGTGACGTCCGCGCTGCTCTCCGGTTTCGCCGGGGTCGTGTTCGCGTCCTCCGTCGGATCCGGATCGCCGACCGCCGGCACGCCGTACCTGCTGTCGGCCTACGCGGCGGCCTTCGTCGGAGCGACCCAGCTGCGTGCGGGGCGCTTCAACGCCTGGGGAACAGTGATCGCCGTACTCCTGCTCGGCACCGGCATCACCGGGCTCGGCCTCGCCACCAGCGCGCCGTGGGCCACGAGCCTGTTCACCGGCTCCGTTCTCATCGTCGCGCTGGTTCTCACGGGTGGGCGGATCGCGCTACCGGCGGTTCTGCGCCGCCGGAAGCCGTCGCCCGCCGAGCCTGTAGCCAGTCCTGACAAGAAGGTCTGATGATGAAAGCGGTTCAGTACCGGGCGGTGGGTGTCGGGCCCGAGGTGGTCGAGGTTCCGGTGCCCGAACCGGGGCCGGGCCAGGTGCTGTTGAAGGTGACAGCCGCGGGGCTGTGCCACTCCGACCTGGCGGTCATGAGCTGGCCCGAGGAAATCTTCCCTTACCCGCTGCCGATGACGCTCGGTCACGAGGGCGTCGGAACCGTCGCGGCTCTGGGTAACGGTGTCACCGAGGTGGCGGAGGGCGACGAGGTGGCGGTGTACGGACCGTGGGGCTGCGGCCGCTGCCGTACCTGCGCCGAGGGCAGGGAGAACTACTGTCCGCACGCCGCCGGGCTCGGCATCATGCCGCCCGGTCTTGGCTCTCCCGGCGCCCTCGCCGAGTACATGGTGGTGGACTCGCCCCGCCACCTGGTGCCGTTGGGTGGACTGGACCCGGTGCAGGCGGCACCGCTCACCGACGCCGGGCTGACGCCGTATCACGCGATCAGGCAGGCGCTGCCGAAGCTGGTGCCGGGCAGTACGGCGGTGGTGATCGGTGTCGGTGGGCTGGGGCATCTCGCCGTACAACTGTTGCGCGCGCTGACGTCGGCCCGGGTTGTCGCTCTCGATGTGAGCAAGGAGAAGCTGGAGTTGGCGCGCGCGGTGGGCGCTCACGAGACGCTGCTCTCCGATGAGGAGGCGGCGACACGGGTACGGGAGCTGACCGGCGGCACCGGGGCGGAGGTCGTGCTGGACTTCGTAGGGGTCGAGGCGACCTTGGCGGTGGCCGCCGCGTCGGTGGCGGTGGCGGGTGATGTGACCGTCGTCGGGATCGGGGGTGGGACTCTGGCGGTCGGCTTCGGTGGGGGGCTGCCGTTCGGGGTGTCCGCGTCGGCGCCGTACTGGGGGAGCCGGGTGGAGCTCATCGACGTCGTCGGGCTTGCGCGGGAGGGGCTGGTCTCCTCCCATGTGGAGACGTTCTCGATCGAGGACGCTCCGGCAGCGTATGAGCGCCTGCATGCCGGGGAGATCGTCGGCCGTGCGGTGGTGCTGCCGCACGGGTGAGCCGGGGCGGCCGCGAGGGTTTTCGCCCCCGCCGCCCCTACCCGTCCCATCCCTCTGGGGCTCCGCCCCAGACCCGTCGGGGGCCAGCCCCCGAACCCCCGCTCCTCAAACGCCGGAGGGGCTGATTTTCCGCGGCCTGGGCTGATTTCCGCAGCTGAGATTCCGCTGCCCGAGAGGATCCTTGCCCAGGGGGCACTTTGCAGCCCAGTCCCGCATCAAGTCAGCCCGTCCGGCGTTTGAGGACGAGGCCGTTCAGGCCGAAAGCGGGGGTCTGGGGGCGGCAGCCCCCAGGGACGGGACGGGAAGGGGCGGCGGGGGTGAAACCACCCTCTCCACACACCGCCGCAACACCGTCACGAACTCCGGCGTCTCCCAAGGCCCCCGGTCCACCCGCCCGGTGTCATCCACACCAAGGTCCTGCACGTCGTACCGCCCCCGGCAGTGCCCGAGGGTGAAGCAGCACACCTCCCCGTAGCCGTGTCGCTTCAGATACAGCACGGGCCGCGGCGCGTCGTCGAGCGCCGCCGTGTCGCCCTCGGCGAAACCGCGGCACGGCCCCGTGTACTCGGCGTGCAGCAGCACCTCCAGCTCCCCGTGCAGCTCACAGACGTACAACTCGTCGGTGACCGTGAACGGCTCGATCCCGGCGACCAGCGGATGGCCGGGCCGGGTGACCTGGACCTCGTACGGCTCGATCGGCGGGTGGGCGACAAACTGGCTGCCAAGCACCTCGGCAAGCTCCCCGAGGAGCCGCGGGGTGGTGAACACCCGCGGCCCGCCGAGGGCCGGCGCCTCGATCACCGCGTTGGTGCCGTGCAGGGCGAGCCAGCGCCCGCCTCGCTCGACGAACCGGGCCAGCGCGGCCCGCTGGGCCGGGCGGGGCCGTACGTCGCAGGTGTAGGTGACCAGCAGGTCGGCCTTCTTCAGAGCGTCGACACAGTCGTAGTCCTGGTGGACGGTGGTCCGCACTCGCGGGTGATCACCGAGCAGTTCCAGCAGCCGCAGCCGCGCATAGTCGAAGTCGTGCCATTTGCCGCCGCAGACCAGCACGGCGTCCAGGCGGCCGGCCGGGCCCGCCACGGCTCAGTACTGGACGCGGGTCAACAGCCCGCCGTCCACCACGAGGTTGACGCCGACGCAGAAGGAGCCGGTCCGCCCGAGCAGGAACGCCACCGCCGCGGCCACGTCCTCCGCGGTGCCGTAACGGCCGATGGGCAGCTTGGCGAGGACCTCCTCGTAGACCTCCGGGCGGCTGGTGCGGATGGTCTCCCAGGCGCCGCCGGGGAAGTCGATCGGGCCGGGGGAGACCGTGTTGACTCGGATGCCCTTCGGAGCGAGGGAGTGCGCCAGAGCCGAAGCATGCTGGACGACCGCGGCCTTCATGGCGGAGTAGGAGTTGGCTCCGGCAGGGCGTGCGGTGTCGGAGGCGTTGGTGGTGCCGATGGCGACCACGGCGGCCCGGTCGGAGGCCTCCAGGTAGGGCATGGCCGCCTCGACGAGTCCAGCGAACGGGACCAGGTCACCGCGCAGGCTGGCCTCCCACGACTCGGGGCCCTTGACGTTGCCTGCCGAGACATTGGACACCAGCAGGTCCAGGCCACCCAGTTCGCCGGCCGCCCGCTCCACGAAGCCCGCGAGCGCGGCCGGGTCGGTGACGTCGACCGGCTCGGCGAACACCGTCGCCCCCTCGCCGCGCAACTCGGCGGCGGCCTTCGCGAGTGCCTCCTCGCCCCGGGCGCACAGCGCCAGCGCGCAGCCCTCCGCGGCCAAGGTTCCCGCGATCGCCCGCCCGATACCCCGGCTCGCACCGGTCACCAGCGCCTTCGCACCTGTCAGTCCCAGATCCATTGAGGTCACTCCTTTGTGATGCCGTGATGGTGTGGTGGCCGTAGCGGCCGGTGTGTCAGTTGCCGGGAAGCTGTGAGAACGGCACCCGGTCCACCCGCGGTTCCGGCGGCAGTTTCAGTACGCGCTCGCCGATGAGGTTGCGCTGGATCTGGTCGGTGCCACCGGCCAGCCGGTACCCAGGGGCGCCGAGCAGGTGCTGGGTCCAGGCGAACGTGCCCGGTTCCCCGGTGTCGGCGCTGATCCGGGCGCCCAGCAGCTCGGCGGCGACCTGCCCCGTGCGGCTCAGCAGGTCGGAGGCCATGAGTTTGGTCAGGGACGCCTCCGGGCCCGGCTTGTCACCGGCGGCACTCGCCCTGGCGACGCGGTCCACGGTGGCGGCACGGAGCGCGGTACGCACGTACAGGTCGGCGAGCTGCTGGCGAACCAGCGGATCTCCCGTGCGGTCGAGCGAGCGCGCGAGGGCGAGCACGTCCGGGAAAGTGCCGCCCTTGCGCCGGTTGCCGCTGCCGGAGGCGGTCCGTTCGAAGGCGAGAGTGGTGGTGGCGACCTCCCAGCCCTGCCCCGGACGCCCGATCCGTAGCCGGTCCGGAACGCGTACGCCGCTGAGGAACACCTCGTTGAACGAGGCACCGCCGCTCATCTGGCGGATGGGGCGCACCTCTACACCGGGTGCGTCCATCGGGACCAGGAACGCGGTGATGCCCGCCTGCTTCACGACGTCCGGATCGGTGCGGGCGAGCAGCAGCCCGAAGTCGGCAAACTGGGCTCCCGAGGTCCACACCTTCTGACCGTCGATCACCCAGTCCTCGCCGTCCCGCCGGGCGCGCGTACGCACCGCGGCGAGGTCGGATCCGGCGCCGGGCTCGCTGAAGAGCTGGCAGGCCAGCAGGTCCGTACGCAGAAACGCCCGTGCGTACTCGTCGCGTTGCTCGGCCGTTCCGAACAGGGAGACCGACATCCCGACCAGGCGCACGGTGACGCTGATCAGCTCGGTGGAGGGCGGCACCTCGAAGGCCGACTCCTCCTGGGCGAAGGCCGCCACGTGGGCGGCGGTCAGGCCCGCTCCGCCCTTGTCCCCGGGGAGGGTCAGGGCCTGGTACCCGGCGTCGAAGCGGGCGCGTTGGTAGACGCGGCAGCGTTCCAGCAGCAGGCGTTCCTCGTCCTCGGGGAGGTTGTGGAAGACGGCGAGGTCACCGGTGGCCTCGGTTTCCCGGGCCGGTTCGAGCACGGTGGCCAGCCACTGCCGGACCTGTGTGCGCCATGCGTCCAGATCGGGCTGGGACATGGCTCCTCCTCAAGTGCAGTTACGAGATGGCGGGTTCAGTAACGAGGAGGGCGTGTGCGGCCCCTTGCCCGCCGGAGCCATGGGCGGATGCTTCCGGCTCGGGTCAGAGTGTTCCGTACTTTCTTGATAAACGCTACAGTCTCGCCATTGACTCTCCCACGCACCGGGAGGGGCCCGAGGAGCCGCCGGAGGAGCCATGTCTCTGCTACCACTCGACCGTCGCGCCCAGGAGACACCCCACGAGCCCGCTCTCGTCGATGATCAGGACGTGCTGACCTGGTCGGAACTCGCCGACCAGGTCGCGCGGGTGGCGGCACGGCTGCTGGAGATCGCGCCCGGCCCCGACGACCGGGTCGCCGTCCTCGGTGACAACGCGATCCCCACCCTGGTGGCCCATCTGGCCGGCCTGCGCGCCGGAGTGGGAACCGTCGCCACCTCCCGGCACCTGATGGTGGGCGAACTCGTCGACCAGATCACCGACGCGGGCGCGACCGGGATCATCTCCGGACCCGCCGGTGCGGTCGCCGCCCTGGAGGCGGCCCGCGAACTGGGCCTGCCGCTCGTGATGCACGGAACCCCGGCCATCGGGCACGCCTTCGAGTGGGACCTGTGGCTGGCAGCGGCGCCCACCGGACGGACCTTGCCGACGGGCCGGGCCGCCCGGCCGCCCCTCGTCTACACCTCCGGAACCACCGGCCGGGCACGCGGCACCGAGGTGCGCTGGGTGAGCGGCCCGGTCCCCGACAGCTCCGCGTACCTGGCCGCGATGGCGGCCCGCCCCGGATTCCCGCCGGGACCGCACCTCGTATGCGGCCCGCTGCAGCACAACGCACCGCTGACGTCCCTGCGGCACCTGACGGCCGGTCAGCAGGTGGTCGTACTCGGCGGATATGACGCGGAGGCGTTCCTGCGCCGAGTCGAGGAGTGGCGGGTCACCTCCACGGTCATGGTGCCCACCCACTTCCAACGCCTGCTCGCCCTACCGGAAGAGGTCCGAAGCCGGTACGACGTCTCCAGCCTCCTCCAGGTCTCCCACACCGGATCTGCCTGCCCGCCGGACGTGAAGCGGGCCATGATCGAGTGGTTCGGCCCGGTGCTGACCGAGTCCTACGGTGCCAGCGAGGCCGGCACCGTGGCACGCATCAGCAGCACCGAGTGGCTGGAGCATCCCGGTTCGGTGGGGCGCGTCCAGCCCCCGTACGAGGTCTTGGTGGCCGACGACGACGGCCGTCCGCTGCCGACCGGCGAGCTCGGACTGCTGGCGTTCCAGGCACCCGAGGGCAGGGGAGTGCGCTACCACGCGGACCCGGACAAGACCAAGGCCGCCTATCTCGCGCCGGGCGTCTTCACGCTCGGCGACATCGGCTACGTCGACGCGAGCGGCTACATCTTCATCACCGACCGGGCCGCCGACGTCGTGGTCTCCGGCGGGGTCAACCTGTACCCGGCCGAGAGCGAGGCCGTGCTGCGCCGGCACCCTGCGGTCGCCGAGATCGCGGTCATCGGTGTGCCCCACCCAGACTTCGGCGAGTCGCTGCGTGCGCTGGTCGTGGCCGCCGGGGACGAGCCGTCGGCCGAGGAGCTGGACCGGTTCTGCCGCGACCGGCTGGCCGCCTACAAGTGCCCCAAGTCGTACGAGTTCGTCCCGAGCCTCCTGCGCAACGCGATGGGCAAGCTCGACAAACGCGCGATGCGCCGCCCCTACTGGCGCTCCGAGCGCACCATCGCCGGCTGAGCCACCACAAGCAACCTGTGCCCGCCCCTCGTACGTACGAAGGATCCCCATGACTGAACTCCTCCTCATCCGGCACGGCCTTCCCGTGGCGGGCGTCTACGACCCGGGCCTGTCGCCGGAGGGCACCGCCCAGGCCGAGCGTCTCGCGGCCTGGCTCGTGCACGAGGACGTCGACGCCCTCTACACCAGCCCCTTCCAGCGGGCCCGCGAAACGGTGGCCCCGCTGGAGCGGCTCACCGGCATGACCGCCGCCGTCCTCGACGACCTGCGCGAGTGGGACACCGACGTCTCGCACCCCTACACGCCGCCGGAGCAGATCAACGCCGACGACCCCCGTTCGGTGGCGCTCTCCGAGGGACGGTACGAGGACTTCGTGCCCGACCTGGACTGGGACGCCTTCCGAGAGCGGGCGGCGCGGGCCATGGACACCATCCTGGACGCCCACCCCGGCGGGCGGGTCGCGGTCGTGTGCCACGGCGGCATCACCAACACCTACCTGGCGACGGTGCTCGGCCTCTCCCGCATGTTCTGGTTCCACCCCGGCTACACCTCGGTCAGCCGGGTGCGACGGATGCCGGGCGGACGCATCGTCCTTCACTCGGTGAACGAGACGGCCCACATGGTCGCCGAGCGCGCCGTCGACGCCATCGCCTGACCTGCCCCCATCCCCTTCAGGAGGTCCCGTCCGTGCCCGGATCCGTCATCGTCGCCGGCGCCAGAACACCCATCGGCAAACTGATGGGCGCCCTGAGCCCGCTGTCCGCCGCCGACCTCGGCGCACACGCCATCAGCGCCGCCCTGGCCGCCGTACACCTGGATCCGGCCGCGGTGGAAGCCGTCGTCATGGGTCACGTCGTCCAGGCCGGAGCCGGTCCCAATCCCGCACGGCAGGCCGCCGTCAGCGCAGGCATTCCGTTCGCCGTACCGGCGAGCACCGTCAACAAGCTCTGCCTGTCCGGCCTGCACGCCATCGCGCTGGCCGATCTCATGATCGCCTCCGGCCGCCACGAGGTGGTCGTCGCGGGCGGGATGGAGTCCATGTCGGGAGCGCCGCACCTGCTGCGCGGATCCCGTACCGGCTGGAAGTACGGACCGGCCGCGGTCGAGGACGCCCTCGACCGCGATGCCCTGACCTGCGCTTTCGACGGAGTCTCCATGGGTGCGGCCACCGAGCGGTACCAGCAGCCGTTCGGCTTCACCCGCGAGGAGCAGGACGAGTACAGCGCACGATCGCACCAACTCGCCCTGCGCGCCCGGGAGTCCGGCGCACTGGCCGCGGAGATCGCCCCGGTCACGGTAACCGGGCGTCGCGGCGAGGAGACGGTAGTGGCGGCCGACGAGGGGATACGGCCGGGGAGTACCGCGGAGAGCCTGGGGCGCCTGAGACCCGCGTTCTCCTCCGGGGGCACCGTCACCGCGGGCAACTCCTCACAGCTCTCCGACGGCGCCGCGGCCGTCATCGTCATGAGCGCGGAACGCGCCCGGCGGGACGGACTGACTCCCCTCGCGGAGATCGGCGCCTACGGCACCGTCGCGGGCCCCGACCCCTCCCTGCTCGTCCAGCCGGCCGGCGCGATCCGTGACGCCCTGTCCCGGGACGGCCGGCTGAAGACCGCCGACCTGGACCTGTTCGAGATCAACGAGGCGTTCGCCGGTGTGGCCCTGGCCTCCGTACGGGAGCTGGACATCCCGCTGGAGAAGGTGAACGTCAACGGCGGCGCGATCGCTCTGGGACACCCGGTCGGCATGACCGGCACCCGGTTGGTGCTGACCCTCGCGACAGAACTGGCGCGGCGTGGAGGCGGTACCGGAGCGGCGGCCCTGTGCGGGGGCGGCGGCCAGGGCGACGCACTGCTGCTGCACGTACCACCGCGAGCCTGACCCCGCACCTCCCGCCCGCGTCCGTCCCCACATCCGTACGAGACCAGGTTGACCCACCATGACCGACCAGCTGCCCCTGGACGAGGAGACCCTCGTCGTGGCGACCCGTACCCACGTCGCCGACGGCGTCGTCTCCCTCACCCTGCGCCGCCCGGACGGCCGGCCGCTCCCGTCCTGGACGCCGGGAGCGCACCTCGATCTGCTCCTGGACGGCGGCCTGATCCGCCAGTACTCGCTGTGCGGGGACCCCGCCGAACCGGACGCGTGGCGCATCGCCGTCCTGCGTGAGCCGCAGGGCCGCGGCGGCTCCGCGTACGTCCACGACCACCTGCCGGAAGGCACCGCCGTGCGCGTCCGCGGGCCGCGGAACAACTTCCCGCTGCGGCCGGCCCCACGCCATCGGTTCATCGCCGGTGGCGTCGGCATCACACCGATCCTGCCGATGGTCGAGGCCGCCGAGGCGGCCGGAGCCGACTGGCGTCTGCTCTACGGCGGCCGCACCCGCACCTCCATGGCGTTCCTGGACCGACTCATGCCGTACGGGGACCGTGTGCTCGTCCGCCCACAGGACGAGTACGGCCTGCTCGACCTCGCTGCCTTCCTCGGCTCACCCGAGGAGGGCACCCTGGTGCACGCCTGCGGCCCCGAACCCCTGCTGCGGGCGGCGCAGGAGCAGTGCGCCGACTGGCCGGGCGGCACGCTGGGCGTCGAGCGGTTCGCCCCGGTGCAGGCAGCCGAAGCCCGCCCCGCCGCGGCCTTCGAGGTGGTGCTCGCCCGCGCCGGGCTCACTCTCACCGTGCCGCCCGACCGCTCGGTGCTCGAATCCCTCGAGGAGGCAGGCGTCGACGTGGACTTCTCCTGCCGCGAAGGCACCTGCGGCACCTGCGAGACCGACGTACTCGACGGCACGCCCGACCACCGGGACTCCCTGCTCAGCGAGGACGAGCGGGCCACCGGCGACACCATGCTCATCTGCGTCTCCCGCTCCTGCGGGCCTCGCCTCGTCCTCGACTTGTGACCGGCCCGGCACCGCCCGCTCGCTCGGTACCGCGGAACCGCGCCTGTGCGCTGACTGTCCGGATTCCACCCGAAGTGCCACGCTGGGGGCACGAGAGGTATCCGCCGAGGGGACTCGGGAGGGGCCACTATGGGACGTGACGTGCCGGCCCTGGTGTTCACGCGGGAGGACCGCCGTCGGTACCGGGACAAGATGCACACCTGCCTCGATGTGCTGACGCAGATGTTGCGCGAGTCGGCTTTCGAGAGCGAGCGCCCCCAGGTCGGGCTGGAGATCGAGCTCAACCTGGTGGACGCCGACGGGCGGCCGGTCATGCGGAACACCGAGGTCCTCCAGGCGATCGCCGACCCCGCCTGGGCGAGCGAACTGGGCCGCTTCAACCTGGAGATCAACATCCCGCCCCGGCAGCTCACCGCCGGAGGTCCAGGCGACTGGGAGCAGACGATCCGCGACGCGCTCAACCACGCCGAGGAACGCGCCTCGGCCGTGGGCGCGCATCTGATCATGATCGGTATTCTGCCGACTCTGGGGGAGGCGGACGTGGGCGAGGCAGCCCTGTCCGGTGATCCCCGGTACCGGCTGCTCAACGAGCAGATCTTCGCGGCGCGGGGTGAGGACCTGCGGATCAGGGTGGACGGCGTGGAGCGCCTGTCGATGTACGCCGACGCCATCACGCCCGAGGCGGCCTGCACCAGCACCCAGTTCCACCTGCAGGTCGACCCGAAGCAGTTCGCGGCCTACTGGAACGCGGCCCAGGCCATCGCGGGCGTACAGATCGCCCTGGCGGCGAACTCGCCCTTCCTCTTCGGCAGGGAGTTGTGGCGCGAGACCCGTATCCCTCTGTTCGAGCAGGCCACCGACACCCGCCCCGAGGAGATCAAGGCTCAGGGGGTACGACCCCGGGTGTGGTTCGGAGAGCGGTGGATCACCAGCGTCTTCGACCTCTTCGAGGAGAACGTGCGGTACTACCCGGCGTTGCTGCCCCTGTGCGACGACGAGGACCCGCAGGAGGCGCTCGACCGCGGGGACATTCCGCAACTGGGGGAACTGACGCTGCACAACGGCACGATCTACCGATGGAACCGCCCCGTCTACGCCGTCACCGACGGCCGGCCACATCTGCGCATCGAGAACCGTGTCCTGCCCGCAGGCCCCACCGTGGCCGACATCATCGCCAACGGCGCCTTCTACTACGGCCTGACCCGTGCCCTGGTCGACGAGGACCGGCCGGTGTGGACACGGATGTCCTTCGCGGTCGCCGAGGAGAATCTGCACACCGCGGCCCGCGACGGCATCGACGCCCGCCTCTACTGGCCCGGCGTCGGTGAAGTACCCGTCACGGAGCTGGTGTTGAGGCGCCTGCTGCCCCTGGCCCACCGAGGCCTTGAGCTGACCGGCATGGACGCGGAGTGGCGCGAACCCCTGCTGGGGATCATCCAGCAGCGCTGCGTCACCGCCCGCAACGGCGCCCTGTGGCAGGCGGAGATGGTCCACCACCTGGAGAAGGCCGGCGCCTCCGACCGATGGGAGGCCCTGCGGCAGATGACCACGACATACATGGACTACATGCACATGAACGCGCCCGCGCACACGTGGCCCGTGGACTGACACCCGCCGACGTCACCAGGCGGCGTGTCCTCTCCACTCCTCAGCAGCCGTCAGCGGAACGGGAACGGGTGGCTCTGCCGACGTCGTCAGCTCGATCCGGCGCCCCTCGGCCGACGAGCGCAGGAGGGCACTCATCGTCTCCAGCACGTGCAGGGCGAGATCGCCGTTCGCGCGAGGCGCCCGCTGCCCGTCGGCGGCGATGAAGTCGAGCAGTCCGACGCCCCGTGCGCCTCCGGAGTAGCCCGCCGACGTCTCAAGCGTGCGCCACTGCGTGTCGCCGAGTTCGAAGAGCCGCACCTCGCCGTCGAAACCGTTCGGATCCGGAACCGTGAGGGTCCCCGTCTCGCCGTGGACCTCGATCGGCGCGGCTGTGGTGGCCACGCCGTCGAAGCTCGTCGTGATCGTCGTCAGGGTCCCGCCCACGTGCTCGAGCACACCGGAGACATGACTGTCCACCTCGACCGGTATCCGCTCGCCCGCACGCGGGCCGGAACCGATGACGCGCTCGGCACGGAGCCGGCCGGCCGCCCCGATCACGGCACGCACCGGACCCAGCAGGTGGACGAGCGATGCCAGGTAGTACGGGCCCATGTCCAGCAGGGGGCCGCCCCCGGCGGTGTAGTAGAAGTCGGGGTGGGGGTGCCAGCGTTCGTGCCCCGGGGTGACCATCACAGCCGAGGCGAACAAGGGGCGTCCGATGCTCCCCTCCTCCACCGCCGCCCGCGCCGTCTGGATTCCGGTGCCCAGGACGGTGTCCGGCGCGCACCCCACACCGACGCCCGCTTTCGCGGCGGCCTCCATGACGGCGTGGGCGTCGGGGAGGGTCGCGGCCAGCGGCTTCTCTCCGTATACGTTCTTGCCGTGGCCGATGGCGCCGAGGGCGATCTGGGCATGGGCCGCGGGAACGGTGAGGTTCAGCACCGTGTCCACGTCCGGGCTGCTCAGCAACTCCTCGACGGTCAGCGCTTCGACGCCGGGCAGTTCGGCGGCGACCGCCGCAGACCGGGAGGCGTCGAGGTCGGCGACCGCGGTGACGCGCACGGCGGGATGGCCGCCGAGCGTGTCCAGGTACGCGCGGGAGATGACCCCGAGACCCACGACGCCTATGCGGTGCGCGTCGCCCACAGCATGCCCCTTTCGACGATGGTGCGGACGTTGGGGTTCTCCAGCACGTCGAGGCTGTGCCCCGGGGTCGTCACCACGATGCGCCCGGCGCCCCACTGACGGGTCCAGACCGCCGGTGAGCGGACCGGCCGGTGCCAGGGCTGCCACGGCCGGGCGGGATGGGTGGTGGTGGCCAGGACGTCGATGAGGTCGTCGTGGAGCACCCAGTACTGCTCGGTGTCCAGCTCGAAGTCCTCGATGCCCGCGGTGACGGGGTGGTCGCGGCCGGACTCGGTGATGTTGATGGTGTGCGGCAGGTAGTTGTCCTCCGCCTCACCCCGGCGCTCGCACGGTTCCTTGCCCGGGTGGGTCGCGAACTGGCCCCCCACCAGATGGAGATAGTCGGAGGAGGCGCGGAACGAGTCGGCGATGCCGCCGTGCCAGCCGGTGAAGCCGGTGCCCGCCACGACCGCCGCACTCAGTCCCGCCAGCTGCTCGGGGGCGATCTCCGACATCGTGATGCACTGCACGACGAGGTCGGTGGCGGCCATCTCGTCCGTATCGGCGTAGACGTCGGTCGACTCCTCGACCCGGACGGTGTATCCATTGCTCTGGAGGAAGGGCAGAAACAGCTTCGTGGCCTCGACCGGCTGATGCCCCTCCCACCCGCCTCTGACCACCAGGGCTTTCTTCCGCGTCATCTTGTCCCTTCATGGGGGCCGGTAGAACAGCGCCATCACTATGCGTCAGCTGCCCGCGCCCTCGAAAGGGGTGCCGGGCATCGCGAAAGTTTCGCAAACCGGACGGGCCGCCGACCCGGGTCCAGTTCGCCAAGCACTGACCTCGCCGGCTGCAGATGCCTGTTGCGGGGTTCCGCACTCCGATCCGTTGACATGCTCAAAACACCTGATTAGCATTCAGGAAATCTTGGAAAGCGCTTTCTCCCTGCTCGTGCCTCTGCATTCACACCTCCGCGCATCCGGTGCGCGGGGTGCATCTCCTGACGGGAGAGTGCCGACATGCACTCGAGGAACCGTACGAAGGCGTCGTTCCCGAAGACGCCCGCAAGGAAGCGTCCGTTACGCACCGCCCGCGGCGTTCCCGCACTCGCGCTCGCCCTGTTGCTCGGCGCGACGATGGTGCCCGCAGGCAGCGGCAGTGCCACCGCGCAGACATCGACGCCACGGGCCGAGACGTCGCCCACCGGCTTCGCCGCGGTCAACGCGCTCGGCCAGAACGGCACCACCGGCGGAGCCGGCGGGCAGGTCGTGACCGCCACCAACACCGAGCAGTTCCTGGAGTACATCGACACAACAGGTCCGCTGGTCATCCAGGTTCAGGGCACCATCGACATCACCAGCAAGCAGGGCGTGCGCCCCAACAAGACCATCGTCGGGGTCGGTTCGTCGGCCGTCATCAACGGCGGCGGCCTGGACTTCTATCGCTCGTACAACGTCATCGTGCGGAACATCAAGTTCACCAATGCCGAAGACGACGCCGTGAACGTCGGCCAGGAGTCGCACCACATCTGGATCGACCACAACGAGTTCGTCGGGGCCGTCGACGGGGCGATCGACATCGTCCGCGGCTCCGAGTACGTCACCGTGTCGTGGAACTGGTTCAACAAGACCGACAAGAGCATGCTGCTCGGTCACTCCGACAGCAACAGCGGCCAGGACACCGGCAAGTTGAAGGTCTCCATCCACCACAACTTCTTCGACGGCTCACGGCAGCGTCACCCGCGCGTGCGGTTCGGCGAACCGGTGCACGTCTACAACAACTACTACAAGGGGAACGCCCTGTACGGCGTCGCGTCGACCATGAACGCGGGGGTGCTGGTCGAGGGCAACCACTTCGAAGGCGTTGAGTACCCCTGCTACTCCGCCTCCGGGTACGACGAGTCGGGGCCGGGCCGGCTGGTGCAGCGGAACAACGTCTTCACCGGGTCAGGAACGTGCGAGACCAACGGCACCGTGACCGAGCCGCGCACCTACTACTCGTACACGCTGGACCCGGCTGCCGACGTTCCCTCGCTCGTACGGGCAGGGGCGGGCGTCGGAAAGATCGGTGGCTGAGCGCCTGCGCTCGCCCCATGGCATTCCGCCCGCAGCGAGACGGACGGACTGATCCGCCGTCACCCCGACACCCGACGGCCCACCCCCACAGGAGGACCCTTCCATGAGCCGACGACGGACGCCGATGCTCACCGAGAGACCACCCATACCCCTCCGCAACAAGGTGGCCGTGGCGGCGCTGGCAGCCGCCATGCTGGCCGGGCCCGGCGTTGCACAGGCCGCCCCGCAGGCCGCACCGGCACCAGCGCAGGAACGGGTGGCGGCCGCCAGCATCACATGGAGCATCGAGCGGGCGAGCAACCCCACCGCGGACCAACAGGACGCCTACAACCGCATCACGGCGGCCATGAACGCCGCGGTGTCCCGCTACAACAACCTCAGCGACCTCGGTAAGAACATCAGGGTCCGCTACGAGCCGGGTGTGCCCACCGCCGACGGCAACATCAACGGAACCATCCGCTTCGGCAGCAACCGCAGCTACATGACCCAGCGGACCGCTCTGCACGAGATCGCCCACACCATCGGCGTGGGGACGAGCTCGGGCTGGTCCCGCCTCGGCGGCAGCGGCACCTGGACTGGTGCGCAGGCCACGGCACTGGTCAGGCAGTTCGACGGTTCGGGTGCCAAACTGTCCACCGGTGGTGGCCACTTCTGGCCGTACGGACTGAACTACGAGAACGAGTTCTCGAACACGGCGGCCGATCGTCACGTCCAGATCGTCGCCGCCATGGTCCGCGACGGTATGTGACCCAAGGGGTCCTGAGGGGTCCTGAGGGGCCCCAGGGGGCCGGTGCTTGGGAGCGGCCTCCGCTCCCAAGCACGTCGGCGGGAGAACGGTCAGTCGGACTTCGGTTCCGCCTGCTGCAGGACCTCCATGGTCCACACGGTCGAGCCGCTGGCAGCCGGCTTGGGCCGGTCGCTCCCGCCCTGGTGTGCTTCCTTCATCGAACCCTCCATCCAGGCCTGGAACGACGCCTCGTCGCGCCACCGGGTGTAGACGAGGTAGTTGTCCGTGCCGTCGACCGGGCGGAGGAGTTCGAACCACTCGAACCCGTCGGCACTCTCGACGAGTCCAGCTCGCGAGGCGAAGCGCTTCTCCAGCGTCTCGCGCTGCTCGGCCGGCACGGTGAGGACGTTGATCTTGACGATGCTCATGGGTTCATCCTGCCGCACAGAACCTCAGCGATGGCGGGCGGCCCAGGCGTACGGGACCTTCAGTGCACCCGGCCGGATCAGTCCCCCAGCACCTGGCGCAGATACGCGTTGCCGAAGCGCCGGTCGGGATCGAGGCGGTCCCGGAGGGCGGTGAACTCGGCGAAGCGCGGGTACGCCTTGGCGAAGTCGTCGGCGCCCCGTGTATGCAGCTTGCCCCAGTGCGGGCGGCCGTCGTGGGCGGTGAAGATGCGTTCCGCGGCGGAGAAGTACTGGTGGTACGGCGTGCCCCGGTACACGTGGACGGCGATGTAGGCGCTCTCGCGGCCCGACGCCGTGGAGAGCGTGATGTCGTCGGCGGGTGCCGTGCGGACCTCCACGGGGAAGCTGATCCGCAAGTCCGAGCGGTCGACCATGGCCTTCAGTTCGCGCAGCGTGTCGACGAGGGCCGCGCGCGGGACGGCGTACTCCATCTCTGTGAAGCGCACCCGGCGCGGCGAAGTGAACACCTTGTAGGGGATCTCCGTGTACGTGCGGGCCGACAGGGCCCGGCTCGAGATCTTCGCGATCGCCGGGATGGTGGCCGGCACGCCACGGCCCAGTGAACTGACCACCTGGAACAGCCCGTTGGAGAGGAACTCGTCCTCGAACCAGCCGCTCAGCCGTCCCACCGGGGCGAGCGGACCCGCGCTGCGGTTGTTGCGCTTGGTGTTGCAGCTGTCGGTGTGCGGGAACCAGTAGAACTCGAAGTGTTCGTTCTCCGCGTGGAGTTCGTCGAAGGTGGCGGTGACCTGGTCGAAGGTCATCGGTTCTTCGCGTGCGGTGAGGAGGAAAAGCGGTTCCACGGCGAGGGTGACCGCGGTGACGACTCCCAAGGCGCCCAAGCCGATTCGAGCAGCGGCGAACACTTCCGGGTTCTGCCGCTCCGAGCAGGTGAGCAAAGAGCCGTCCGCCGTCACGAGTTCAAGGCCGCGGACCTGTGCCGCGATCGAAGCCGACTCACGGCCGGTGCCATGGGTGCCCGTGCTGATCGCGCCCGAGACGGTCTGCTCCATGATGTCGCCCATGTTCGTGAGCGACAGGCCTTCCCGGGCCAGGGCCAGGTTCAGTGTCTTGAGCCGCGTACCCGCATCCACGGTCACCGTGCCGGCCGCACGGTCGATGGCACGGATGCCGGCGAGGTGGTCGAGCCGTACCAGGACGCCGTCGGTCACGGCGGCAGGGGTGAAGGAGTGGCCGCTGCCGACGGGCTTCACCGTCAGTCCGTCCTCGGCTGCCTGGCGTACGACGGCGCGGAGTTCCTCGACCGAGGAGGGAGCGATGTCGCGTACCGGGCGGGCGGTGACGTTGCCGTCCCAGTTCTGCCACACCCTCCTGCGCTCGTGCGCCTTGCTCCGGGGCGTACGGTAGCGGGTTGTCTCCACGACCTTCCTTCCTGATAGTGGCGTAACTGGCTGCGGAAATCGACGAGTTGGCGAGTCAGGTGAGTTGGCGGGTCAGAGGAAGGCGTGTCCCTCGCCGCGGTACGTCGGGACCTGGTCGACGACCTCCCCGCCCGCCACCAGATGGAGCGTGTTCACGCGCTCGCACAGCTCGCCCGCCTTGGCGTGCCGGAACCACACGTGGTCACCGAGCCGCAGTCCCTGCGCCGCCCTGCCGAGTACGGGTGTCTGGACTTCGCCCGCGCCCTCCAGGGGGTTCATCCGCAGGCCCTGGGGCCAACTCAGGGTGGGCAGACGGTCTTTGCCGTGCGGGCCGGAGGCGACCCAGCCGCCGCCGAGGACGGTGGCGATCCGGTCGGACGGGCGGCGTACGACGGACATGACGAAGTAGGCGGCGGGCCGCGGGCGGAAGTGCCGGTAGAAGTCGAACAGTCCCGGTCCGTAGAGCCCTGATCCCGCACCGACCTCGGTGATCACGTGCTCCGACGCGGTCTGCTCGATGGAGCCGGTGCCGCCGCCGTTGACGAACTCCAATGGCTGCACGGCCTCGACGGCGGCGATGGTCGCGGCGCGCCGCTCGGCCAACTCGCGGGCGGAGAAGCGCTGCATGGCGCGGAGCGCGGCACGCTTGAGGGGAGACCCCGGCTGGTTGTCGCCGAGTCCGGCGATCTGGCCCTCGTACGACATGACCCCGGCGAGGTGGAACCCGGGTCGGCCCACGACCGTCCTGGCGAGTTCCGCGGCCTGCCCCGGAGTGTGCACGGGGGAGCGGTACGGGCCGAGGTGGAGGCGTCCGCCGGCCAGCTCCAGTGAGGCGTCCAGATCGATGCAGACGCGGAGGTCGGGTCGGCTGGCGCCCAACACGGCGTCCATGAAGTCGAGTTGGCTGACGGAGTCGACCATGAGCGTGATACGTGAGGCCGCGCGCTCGTCCTTCGCCAGTTGCCGCAACGCGGTGCGGTCCGTGGTCGGATAGCCGATGACCACGTCTTCGTGCTCCTGCGCCAGCCACAGGGCTTCGGGCAGCGTGAACGCGAGAATGCCGCGGTAGCCCTCCCGGTCGAGCGCACGCCGGATCAGGTGGCGGCTGCGGACCGACTTGCTGGCCAGCCGGATGGTGGCGCGTGAGCCGGTCCGGCGTGCCAGATCGGCGGCGTTGGCGTCGAAGGCGTCCAGGTCCACCACGGCGAACGGCGGGTCCAAGTGCTCGGTGGCCCGGTCGAGTTGGGCCATCCGGACCTCGCTGAGACCGAGGAGGACGGAGGTTGCCGATGCCGTCTGTTGCATTCCAGAGGCTCCCTGCTGGCGCGGGGCTTACGTTGCCCGGGCTGAGTTGGTCATACGTACAGGACGCTTGACTCGTACGGGTGACCGTCTCATTCCGAATGAACAGAAGTCAACGTTCTGGGGGCACGGAGACAGGAAGCCACGGAGACAGGGAGGCACGAAGACGGGGGAGCGGGCATGGCGAAGCTCTTCGCCTCCGTAGCGGAGTATGAGCAGGGGAGCGTCAGTCGTCCTCGCCGGCGAGGGTCATGAGGTGCTCGCCCGCCAGGCGGAGGACCTCACGGCTGTGCTCGCTGTTGCGGTCGGCCAGCCAGCACAGCGTCACGCCGTCCAGCACCGCGTTGAGGTAGCGGGCCAGGACGGGAAGGGGCACGGTCCACCGGATTCCCGCGCTCTCGGCGGCTTTCACGAGGAACTCCTGGTGGACTTCCAGGTAGTGGTCGTACTGCCGGCGGGCCAGTTCCTCGAATCCGGCCTGGCGCAGGGCGTAGTGGGTGAGTTCGTAGCCCACCTGGTGCTCTCCCGGGCTGAGTTCCACACCCTCCCAGAAGGTGAACAGGGTCTTGGTGACGCGCGCGCCGAGGTCGTCGCCCTCTGCCGCGAACACGTCCCTGGCCTTGGCGACGCTGCTGTCCGTGAGGCGGGTGATGACCTCTTGCAGAAGCTCCTCGCGCGAGTTGAAGCAGTAGTGGAAGACGCCGAGCGGCATGTTCGCCTCGCCCACGACGGCGCGTGTCGTGGCCTTGGTGACGCCGTCGCGGACCATGACGCGGATCGCCGCGGCGATCAGCTCTTCCCGTCGGTCCTTCGCTGCCATGCGAGCCATTCGGCCGCCGCTCCTTCAAGCATTCAAGAGGGGATGCGTACGAGCATGCTATCGCGGTGTCTTGGACGCTCGACCAACACAACGGCGCCGGTGCGCTCGCACAGCAGCAGGTCGACCGCGGCCTCTCCCGCAAGAACACTCAGCCGGCCCATCCCCGAGCAGTACGCGACGATGGGGCCATGTCAGCCATCCAGTCGGCCATCCGGGGAGAGCGCGGCGTGAGCCATGTCGAGAACGAGCTGAACAGTCAGCCCGAGTGCTGGATCCGGGCCGCCGAGCAGGCCGCGGAGCACACGGCCGTGCTGCCCGCTGCGGGGGAGCGGGTCGCGATCGTGGGCTGCGGTACGTCGTGGTTCATGGCGCAGGCTGCCGCGGCGCTGCGCGAGCAGGCGGGCCAGGGTGAGACGGACGCCTTCGCCGCCTCAGAGTTTCCGTACGGGCGGACGTACGACCGCGTCATTGCCCTCACCCGCTCCGGCACCACCACCGAGGTGCTCGGACTCCTCGGCCGGCTGAAGGGCCGTACGCGCACCGTCGCGATCACCGCGGATCCGCGAACTCCCGTGATGGAGGCGGCGGATGACGTGATCGTGCTCGACTTCGCCGACGAACGGTCCGTGGTGCAGACCCGGTTCGCAACCACCGCGCTCACGCTGCTGCGGGCCCACCTCGGCCTGCACACCGAGGCTGTCGTCGCCGATGCCCGCACCGCACTGTCGGTGCCGCTGCCCGACGGGCTGGTCGGCTCCGTGCAGTTCACGTTCCTGGGCCGCGGCTGGAGCGTGGGGCTCGCGAACGAGGCCGGTCTCAAGATGCGCGAAGCCTCGCTGGCCTGGGCCGAGGCCTATCCGGCGATGGAGTACCGGCACGGCCCGATCAGCATCACCTCCGCCGGAACCGCGACCTGGATGCTCGGCGAGGCGCCGGACGGTCTGGCCGAACAGGTGCGGGCCACGGGCGGGTTGTGGGTCGAGGGCGACCTCGACCCGCTCGCCGAACTCGTCCGCGCCCAGCGACTCGCCGTGGCCGTCGCCGCGGCCCGCGGCCTCGACCCCGACCGGCCGCGCCACCTCACCCGCTCGGTCATCCTCACCACGCCCTGACCGGCGAGCCCGTCACGCCGAAGTCGCCGAAAGGAGAGGCTCGTGCCCCTCGCAGCAACCGGTGAGCTGGTCACCTGGGCGGCCACGGAACGCACCGCTGTCGCCGCGTTCAACATCATCACGCTGGAGCACGTCGAAGCCGTCGTCGCCGGTGCCGAATCCGTGAACGCCCCCGTCATCCTCCAAGTCAGCGAGAACGCCGTGAAGTTCCGCGGCGGACGGCTGCTCCCACTGGCCCGCGCTGCGACCGCGGCGGCCGAACAGGCCTCCGTACCCGTCGCGTTGCACCTCGACCACGTACAGAGCGACGGCCTGCTGCGACAGGCACCCGACGCCGGATTCAGCTCCGTGATGTACGACGCCTCGCGGCTGCCGTACGCCGAGAACCTCACCGCGACGCGGACTGCCGTCCAGTGGGCGCATGACCAAGGACTGTGGATCGAGGCAGAGTTGGGAGAGGTCGGCGGCAAGAACGGCCGGCCACCGCTGGACGCCCACGCCCCCGCCGCCCGGACGGATCCCGCCGAAGCACGCGCCTTCGTCGCCGACTCCGGCGTGGACGCCCTCGCCGTGGCGATCGGCAGCGTCCACGCCATGACCACCCGCACCGCCGCCCTCGACCACGACCTCCTCAAACGCCTCGCCTCCGCCCTCGACGTGCCGCTCGTCCTGCATGGCTCCTCCGGCCTCCCGGACACCGAGCTGACGACGGCCGTCACCGGCGGCATCACCAAGGTCAACTTCGGAACAGCCCTGAACCTCGCGATGACCGGCGCGATCCGCGACTTCCTCATCGCACACCCCAAGGCGGTCGACTCACGCGCGTACCTCACGGTGGCGCGCGAGGCGGTGACGGAGGAGGTGGCGCGGATCATGAGGGTGGTACGAGCTGGCTGAGGTACCGCGCTCCTAAAGGAGGCCGCAGGCCTCTTTAGGGGCGCGGGGAACTGCGCGACCAGCCACAACGCACCCGCACTGTCGAACCGGCCTTCCCAGCGGAGCGCCTAGGCGCTGGTAGATTTTCACCATGCGGGAGACAGAGATCCACCTCGGGGAGCCGCCCGCCGTGGTGAACGCCGGAGTGGGCGTGCACGGCATCGCGAGCCGTACCGATGTGTTCCGGCTGCCCGAGCTGTGGCAGCTGCACCTGTACCAGTACGACGCGGAGCTGATCGTCGACGGCACCTCGCACGCCGTCCGCCCCGGCCGGGTCAGTCTCGTACCGCCCGGCACGACGGTCCGTTTCCGCTACCAGGGCCGCTCCGAACACCTCTACGCGCATCTGCGCATCGCCCCTGCCGGACCGCCGCGCACCATCCCTGTCATGCAGGACGCGGGACCCGAACTCCCCACGCTCACCGGCCTGTTGCTCCAAGCGATCGCTTCCGTGCCCGGCGCGCCCGAACGTACCAGGGCCGAGATCTGGACGGCCCTGTGGCGCATCGCCCACCTCACTCCCGACGCCGGGCGCCCCGGACCGCACCCGGCCGCCACCGCCGCGATCGCGTACATCGAGGCGAACCTGGCCGCCCCGCTCACCGTGCCCGCCGTCGCCCGCGCCGCGGGCGTCTCGCACAACCACCTCACCCGGCTCTTCCGCACCACGACGGGCGACACGGTCGTCGCGTACGTCCGACGCCGCAGACTGGACCGCGCCCACCACCTGCTGCGCGCCTCGACCCTCTCCATCCCGGCCGTCGCCGCGTCCGTCGGCATCCCCGACCTGCAGGCCTTCAACAAGGCGTGCCGACGCGAACTGGGAGCCTCGCCACGTGCCCTGCGCGGCGAGACCGGCCCGCTGTCCGGTGCTACTTCCTGACGGCCTTCAGGACCACGAACTTCGCATCGCTTGCGACGACTTGGCTGTTGCCGAAGAGGCGGCGCAGCTTCACGTGGTAGCCGAGGTGCCGGTTGCCGACCACCCACAGCTCGCCGCCCGGCCGCAGCGCCCGGCGCGCTCCGGTGAACATCCGCCAGGCCGTGGCGTCGGTCATCGCCTGGTGCGAGTGGAAGGGCGGGTTGGTGAGCACGAGGTCGATGCTCGCGGGCGGGACGCCGGTCAGCCCGTCGCCGACGCGGAACTCCGCCTTGCCGACGGCCCCCTCGGAGTTGGCGCGGTACGTCGCCTCCGCCGAGGCCACCGCCGGGTACGACTCGTCCACGAACAGCACCTCGGCCTCCGGGTCGGCCAGCGCCATCGCCGTACCGACCACGCCATTGCCGCAGCCCAGGTCCACCACGCGCCCGGCCCCGGGCCCGTACGGCAGATGCTGGAGGAAGAACCGGGTGCCGATGTCGAGACGCTCGGCGCAGAAGACGCCCGCGTGGTTGACGACGGTGTGGCCGGAGACCGGACCGACGCCGTCGGGCAGCGTGTAGGTGTGCGGCCAGGGGTTCTTCGGCCGGGTGAGTGCGGGGTCCGGCTCGCAGAAGATCAGCCGGGCCTTCTTCTCGGCCAGGGAGGTCCTGGTCGGGCCGAGGATCCGCTCGAACAGCCGCAGCGTCGAGGTGTGGATCTCCTTGACCATGCCGGTACCGACGACGACCGTCCCCTCGTGCACGCCTGGCGCCAGACGCAGCAGCTGGTCCTCGAGGAGCGCGAGGCTCTTGGGTACGCGGATCAGGAGCACGTCGATCCGGTCGGGCGGCGGGTCCTGGGTGGTGAGCAGGCGCACCGATTCCGCGTCGACACCGCCTCGTGCCAGATTCGCGCGAGTCGCCTCCCGGGCGAGGAACGAGTCCGTGATCTGCACCGGCCGCAGCGTGTGAAGGGCGGTGACGAGGGCGCCCCAGCGGTCGCCCACCACGACGACGGTTCCGTCCAGTGGCTGTCCCCGCTCCGCGAGTTCCGCGAGATGCTGCAGCAGATACGTGTCGGAGGCGTCCCAGGCGCGCAGCCGCTCACGGGGGTCCTCGGGGAAACGGGCCAGCTCGTGCTCGCCCCATGGTGTCGCCATACGCTCGGTCATCGTGGGCCCAGGCTAACCGAGCCGCAGCTCATGACGTTTTTCGCCCGTACGTCTCCGAGCGGTGCGCGACGATGGAGCCATGAACGCCGAGCTGTTTCCCCGGAGTCGTACGGAGGTCGCGCCGGGCGCGGTGCACGTGCCGGACTGGCTGGACGCCGGGCGCCAGCGCGAACTGCTCGAAGCCTGCCGCGACTGGTCGCGCCCGCCCGCCGGCCTGCGCACGGTCCACACACCCGGCGGCGGCACGATGACATCGCAGCAGGTCTGCCTCGGCTGGCACTGGTATCCGTACGGATACGCGCGCACGGTCGTCGACGGCGACGGCGCGCCCGTGAAGCCGTTCCCGGAATGGCTGGACGAGCTCGGCCGTCGCGCGGTGGCCGATGCCTTCGGGGGCGACGACGCCTTCGAGGGCGAGCCGACAGCCCCGTACGACATCGCCCTGATCAACTTCTACGACGCCGACGCCCGCATGGGCATGCACCGCGACAGCGACGAGAAGTCCGACGCCCCGGTGGTGTCCCTGAGCCTCGGCGACACATGCGTCTTCCGCTTCGGCAACACTCAGTCGCGTACACGCCCTTACACGGACGTGGAACTGCGCAGCGGCGACCTCTTCGTCTTCGGCGGCCCCGCCCGGCTCGCGTACCACGGCGTACCGCGCGTGCACCCGGGCACCGCACCCGAGGAACTCGGCCTGACGGGCAGGCTCAACGTCACGCTGCGGGCCAGCGGCTTCTAGCCCGTCCCCCATCAGACCGGATCATGGGAGACTCCCCCTCATGAACGGCAAGCCGACCCCCCGAGCAGCGGGAGAAGGAAGCACGCGGACCCGGCTGGACCGCGGACGCGGCGCGCTCGGGCCCGCGTTGGAGCTCGTGCACACGGGACGCGCACCGACGCGGGCCGTGCTCACCGCCGAACTGGGGGTCACGCGGGCGACGGCCGGTGCGGTGGCCGCGGAGCTGGAAGCGCTCGGGCTGATCCGGGTCGACGCCCGCCCCGGCGCCGCCGCCGGCTCGCAGGGCCGGCCCTCTCACCGGCTCCGGCTCGCCGAGGATGGCCCCGTCGCCCTCGCCGCCCAGGTGCACGCCGACGGTTTCCGTGCGGCGCTGGTCGGGCTCGGCGGCCGTATCGTCGCGACCGCGCCCGGCTGCGAGATCGTCGACGCCGACCCGGCGAAGGTGCTCGGCTCGGTCGTCGACGCGGGCGCCCACCTCCTCCAGCAGACGGGACGCCACTGCGTGGGCGCCGGACTCGCCGTGCCCTCCGCCGTCGCCGAACCCGAGGGCACAGCCCTCAACCCGCTCCATCTCGCCTGGCCCGCGGGCGCACCCGTACGGGAGATCTTCGCGGAGCGGATCCACGCGGCCGGGATCACCGGCCCGGCGTTCGCCGCCAACGACGTCAACCTCGCCGCGCTCGCCGAGCACCGGCACGGCGCGGGCCGTGGCGCCCGCGACCTGCTGTGCGTGGCCACGGGACACCGCGGCGTCGGCGGCGCGCTCGTGCTCGACGGCCGTCTGCACACGGGCAGTTCGGGCCTGGCACTCGAAGTCGGCCACCTCACGGTCAACCCCGAGGGCCGGCCCTGCCACTGTGGCAGCCGAGGCTGCCTGGACGTCGAGGCGGACCCGCTCGCCTTCCTCACCGCGG
Source organism: Streptomyces flaveus (assembly GCF_014647675.1). GTDB lineage: Bacteria > Actinomycetota > Actinomycetes > Streptomycetales > Streptomycetaceae > Streptomyces > Streptomyces flaveus. Next base: position 308,176 of record NZ_BMPQ01000007.1, read on the forward strand.
CGGGCCGCGACCCCGGCCCCGAGGTCTCGCTCCTCCAGGAGGCGAACGACCTGATCCGCGACCAGTACGCCGACCCGGCCGTCCGCACGGCCGCCGAGGCACTGATCGACCGGCTGGGCCTGGGACTTGCGGGACTGGTCAACATCCTCAACCCGGACCGCATCATCCTCGGCGGACTCCACCGCACCCTCCTCGACGCCGACCCGGAGCGCCTGCGCGCCGTCGTCGCCGACCGCAGCCTGTGGGGGCAGAGCGGCGGCGTACCGATCCTCGCCTGCACGCTCGACCACAACAGCCTGGTGGGAGCGGCCGAGTTGGCCTGGCAGCCGGTGCTCGACGACCCGCTCGCCGCGCTCACGGCCCGGTAAGGCTCCACAGCGCCGACATCAACGGCCGCCGCAGATCGGTGCGTCGTACGCACAGGCCGATCGGGAACGGCTCCGGTGGGGGAGTGGCGGGCAGCACGGTCAGCCGGTCACGCACCGCGCTGTTGTCGAGCACGAGACGGGGTACGACACCGGTGCCGCAGCCGAGCGCGACCAGCGTCAACAGCCCTTCGTGGCCGTCGGGTTCGGCCGCCACGTCGGGCGTGACGCCCCGCCCGCGAAACCATCGGTCGGCCGCCTCGCGCACCAGGCCGCGGTGCGGCAGCACGAACGGCCCGTCGAGCCCGGCGTCCGCACGGTCGCGGGCCGTCACAAAGACCAGCTCGGTCACCGCCACCGTCCGACTGACCAGCGGCCCCGGCAGCCGCGCCGGAATGCCTGCGACCGCCGCGTCGACCTCGCCCTCGTCGAGCCGGGCGAGCGCGGCAGCCGCGTCGCCGGTGCGCAGGTCGAGACGTACCTGCGGATGTGCGGCGCGAAAGGGTGCGAGGAGGTCGGGCAGCAGAGCCTGACATGCCGTCACGGTCGCGAACACGGCGAGCCTGCCGGTGAGTTCGGCCGGATCCGGGTGCTCCTCGCGGTACGTGCGCCACAACCCCAGCGCCTCGATCGCGTACGCGCGGAAGCGGTGCCCCTCCGCCGTCAGCGACACCCCGCGCGGGCCACGGTCGAAGAGCTGGTGGCCGAGTCCCGCCTCGAGGCGCTGCACGGTCCGGGTGAGCGTCGCGGGGCTGACATGACAGTCCAGACTCGTCCGGCCGAAGTTGAGCGTCTGCGCCAGATGAAGGAACAGCCGCAGCTCGCGGTGGTCATTGACCATGCCATCACCTGTGTCTTTCATTTCACGCAACACCCCGCTGCACAAGTTGCGCTTGCCGCAACATACAGCCGGAGCCTACAACTCGACCATGACCTCGACTGTGACCTCGACGTACGCGTCCACCGTCTTCCCCCTCGAAACCATGACCGTCCCCGGCGGCACCGAGACGATCCTGCGCGGCGGCCGCCATCTCTTCCCCCTGCTACCGCGGGCCTTCGCGGGCGTCCACCGCATCGGCGTCATCGGCTGGGGCCCTCAAGGCCGCGCCCAGGCAAGCAACTTGAGGGACTCTCTGGCCGGTACGGACATCCGCGTCGCCGTCGGACTACGCCCCGGTTCCGCCTCGGCCGCCGACGCCCGCGCGCACGGGTTCACCGAGGCGGACGGCACGCTCGGCGACTGGCTCACCGTCACCGCCGAGAGCGACCTGGTGATCCTGCTGATCGCGGACGCAGCGCTCGCCGCCCACCACCGGGAACTCTTCGCGGCGCTGAAGCCCGGCGCCACGATCGGCCTGTCGCACGGCTTCCTGCTCGGCCATCTCCGGGAAACCGGCGGTGAGTTCCCCGCCGGGCACGGGGTGATCGCCGTCTGCCCCAAGGGCATGGGCGACTCGGTGCGACGGCTGTACCTCCAGGGCGCGGAGATCAACGGCGCCGGAATCAACAGCAGTTTCGCCGTGCACGCCGACCCCGAGGGCCACGCCGTCGACCGTGCGCTCGGCTGGTCGGTCGCGCTCGGCTCCCCGTACACCTTCCACACCACACTGGACAGCGAGTACCGCTCCGACATCGTCGGCGAGCGCGCCATCCTGCTCGGCGCCGTCCACGGCATCGTCGAGAGCCTGTACGCACGCTTCCGCCTCGCCGGCGACGACCCGGTGACCGCGTACGAACGATCCTGCGAGAACGTCACCGGCCCGATCGCCCGCACCATCTCACGCGCTGGCCTGCGGGGGGTGCGCGAGAACCTCGACCCGGCGGGGCGGGACATCTTCGACCGGGCGTACACCGCGACGTACGGGCCCGCCCGCGACCTCGTCGCCGAGATCTACGACGAGGTCACCGACGGCACCGAATTGCGCAGCGTGATCCTCGCCGAACAGCGCCTCGGCACCCGCCCGATGACCGAGATCGGCGGCTCGCCCATGTGGGCGGCGGGCGACGAGGTACGCGCCCGGCGAGCCCAACGCGCGCTGCCTGTCGACCCGTTCACGGCGGGCGTCTTCATCGCCACCATGACAGCCCAGATCGACGAGTTCGCCGAACGCGGTCACCCCTGGTCGGAGATCGTCAACGAGGCGGTCATCGAGGCCGTCGACTCACTGCTGCCGTACATGCACGCCCGCGACGTGGCCTACATGGTCGACAACTGCTCCCGCACAGCCCGCCTGGGCGCCCGCCGCTGGGGCCCACGCTTCCAGGCGGCGTACGAGCAGATCGCCTTCCCAGCCTCCGAAAACCCCGCGGACCAGGCCCTGTTGAACGCCTTCACCACAAACCCGGTACACGAGGCGCTGGCCGCGGCGGCGAAACTCCGGCCGTCCGTGGACATCGCCGTGGTCTAGCCCGAGGACGAGGGTCCGGCCGGAGCAGCGGAGGCGGAGTACTGTGCCACGCCCTCGCCGAAGGACCAGTCGATCGGCTCGTTCTCGATCAGGTTGACGAACACGTTCCGCGGCTCGGTCCCCGCGTAGTCCCGGGCGAGTTCGGCGATCCGCCGGTACAGCGCCTGCTTCTGCGCCGGGGTCCGCCCGGAGCGCAGGGTGATCGTGACGTACACGAGGCCGTCGTCCCGGTGGATCCCGAGGTAACCGTCGTCGTAGCGCAACATGCTGTGGCTGCCGTCATGGCCGACCAGGACCTGGAACCGGTCGTCGGGCGGGATCCCGATGGCCTCCACCAGGGCGTCGTGCACGGCACGGCCCAGGGCGTCGAGCCGATCGGGGTCGGCTCCCAGGGCGTCGATGCGGACGAAGGGCATGTCGGTGGCTCTCCTTCTCGACCAGGGGGTGTCTTACAGGGTTCGCGGCAACTGGTCCCGCTGCGGGGCGGACATATGCAGCACCTCGTACGCGTCGCCGTCCGCCTCGGGGGTGTCGTGCTCCCAGAGGGAGAAGTGGAGGAGCTCCCAGCGGCTGGGGTCGACGACGGCCGCCGCGAGCACCGCGCCGTCCTCACCTGCCAGCCGCTCGGCCTCCCGTGCTGCCTCAGCCCCGGCCTCTGTCAACTGGGCGCCGTTCGGCACCTGTTGGCGCCGCAATACCGCGACCCGTGCGGGGGAGTCGGCGGCGCCGCCCTCCTCGTACGCCAGTCCGGTCCACTGCCGGACCGACGGCCTCCCGAAGTCGTCGACGATGCCCTGGAAGGGACCTCCCCAGAGGAAGGAGTTCATGCTGGCCACGGTGTTCCACAGATAGAACGGGGCGTACTGGTTCACCGGTGATCCGTGCACGCCGCGCTCGCGCATGAGGTACGTCTTGAAGCCGAGGCCTTCCCAGTCGTCGAGCAGGTGCCCCTTGCGTGCGACTCGGTCGCGGATGACGGCCATGTCGTAGTCGGCGGGGAGGGTGAGCGCGTACTGCGTGGCGTGCAACGAGTGCCTCCTCAGGCGGGACGGGCGGGACGGTCTTTCGGGGCGGCGGTCGCGAGCAGGGACAGCAGCCCTCGTACACCCGCGTCGAAGGCCGCGGGTGAACCGGACGCGCGAGCCAGGACGTAACCGCCCTGGACGGTCGCGACGACGGCTGCCGCGATCTCCTCGCCGTCCAGCGAGGGCGCGAACTCGCCCTGTTCCTGGCCCTCTTCGACGATCCCGGCGAGCCGTTCCCGCAGCCAGTCGAGCGTCTCGTCGACCGGTGCGCGCAGCTCGTCGCCGGCGATCACGTCGGGGTCCATCGTCAGCCGCCCTATGGGGCAGCCGCGCAGCACATCGCGCTCGCGCCGCAGATACGCCTCGATGCGCTCGTACGGCGTTCCCGGACCGTCGAGTACTCCCGCGGCGGTAGCCCGCATCTCCTCGGCGGTCCGCCGGATCGCGGTCAGGGCGAGGTCCGGCTTCCCCTTGAAATGGTGGTACATGCTGCCCTGCCCGGCGCCCGCGCGCTCAAGGATGGCCTTGGGGCTGGTGCCCACGTAACCGCGCTCCCACAGCAGCTCACGGGTGGACTCGATCAGACGCTCCGGCGTGCTCATACAAGCACTGTACATACTAGTAGTTACAGAAGTCGATCCCCGTGAGGAGCAACGGTGAGCAGCCCGCGTACTCCCTCGGAGGTACGCGCACTGCCGCTGGCCGTACGACGACCCGGGACCCCTGCGGGACGACTCTCGGAAGCGACACGCAAGGACATCGCTACCGAGGAGTTGACCGATCATGCAAACTCTCGCGCACTTCGGCGACGGCGGGCCCGGCCCGTGGATCCTGTTCTTCCCGGTGATCTGGGCACTGGTCATCGGCGGCGGCATCGCGCTGCTGCGCCGCACGGTGTGGCGCGGACGCCGCGGCCCCTGGCGACCGGCCGCCGAGGAGAACTCGCCCATCACCGTGCTCGGCCACCGCTTCGCCTCCGGCGAGATCGACGAGGACGAGTACTGGCGCCGGCTGTCCGTCCTGGACGAGCAGTTCGGCCGGACCGGCAAGGGCGGTGCGACATGACCGCGACGACGACCACCACCACGCGCACCGCCGCCCGCGTCGTCGACGCCGTGAAGGTGTACGGCAGCGGCGACACCAGCGTGCGGGCCCTGGACGGGGTGAGCGTCGACTTTCCGGCCGGCCGCTTCACCGCGATCATGGGGCCCTCGGGCTCCGGCAAGTCCACCCTGATGCACTGTGCGGCCGGACTCGACACGCTCACCTCGGGCACCGCCCACATCGGCGACACCGAGCTGGGCACCCTCGACGACCGCCGCCTGACTCTGATGCGCCGCGATCGCGTCGGTTTCGTGTTCCAGGCGTACAACCTGGTGCCGACCCTGACCGTCGTGGAGAACATCACGCTGCCGCTGGACCTGGCGGGCGACACCGGCGACAAGGAATGGATCGACGCGCTGATCGACGTCGTCGGCCTGCGCGGCCGGCTGCATCACCGGCCCTCCGAGCTGTCCGGTGGCCAGCAGCAACGCGTCGCCGTGGCACGGGCGTTCGCCGGCCGGCCGGACGTCGTCTTCGCCGACGAGCCGACCGGCAACCTGGACTCCCGCTCCGGCGAGGAAGTCCTCGGCCTCCTCGGCCGCACGGTGCGTCAGACGGCCCGCACGGTCGTCATGGTCACCCACGACCCCGTGGCCGCCGCCCACGCCGACGAGGTCGTGTTCCTCGCGGACGGGCGCCTGGTCGACCGGATGACCTCCCCGACCGCCGACAAGGTCCTGGACCGCATGAAAGCCTTCGAGGTGCCGTCATGAACGCGTCCCTGCGCATCAGCGTGTCGTCCCTGCGCGCCCACAAGCGGCGCTTCGCCGGTACGTTCCTTGCGGTGCTTCTCGGAGTCGCCTTCCTGGCCGGCACCCTCGTCATGGGCGACACCCTGCGCGCCAGCTTCGACACGATGTTCGGCAACGCGACGAGCGGCACCGACGCCGTCGTCCGCAGCGCCGACACCATCACCACGCCGGGCGAGAGCCAGGGTGTACGGCGGCCCGTCGACACCGGCCTGGTGAAGAGGATCGAGGACACGCCCGGCGTCGCCGCCGCCGTGCCCAACATCGAGGGCGCGGGCCAGCTCATCGGCGCCGACGGCGACCCCATCGGCGGCGCGGGCCCGCCCACGCTCGCGGGCAACTGGATCGACGACCCGAAGCTCAACCCGTACCAACTCGCCGAAGGGCGCGCCCCGTCGAAGTCCGGCGAGGTTGTCGTCAACCGCGGCACCGCCGAGCGGGGCGACCTGAAGATCGGCGACACCACGACCCTGCGTACGCCCGACCCGGTCAAGGTGACGATCGTCGGTCTCGCGACCTTCGGCGGCGAGGACGGCATGGCGCAGGTGACGTTCACCGGTATGACGCAGGCCGACGCCGAGAAGTACCTGACCGCGAAGCCCGGTGAAGCCGCGGCCATCCAGGTGCGGGCCGGTCCCGGCACCAGCCAGCAGGAGCTGGTGGACGCCCTGACTCCGGTACTGCCCAAGGGAATCGAGGCGATCACCGGCCAGGAGTCGGCCGCGGAGAACACGGACATGATCTCCGGCCAGTTCCTCAGCCTGTTCACCACCTTCCTGCTGGTGTTCTCGGGCGTGGCGCTGCTGGTCGCGACCTTCTCCATCCACAACACCTTCGCGATCGTCGTGGCCCAACGCACCCGGGAGAACGCCCTGTTGCGTGCGCTTGGCGCCTCGCGTCGCCAGGTCACCGTCTCCACGCTCGTCGAGGCGAGCGCCGTCGCCGTGGTGGCGTCCGCGGCCGGCCTGGCGGGCGGTATCGGTATCGCGGCCGGGCTGCAGGCGCTGTTCCCGGCGATCGGATTCCCTTTCCCCGACGGCGACTTGGTGATCAGCGGCCTGTCGATGCTGCTGCCGCTGGTGGTCGGCGTCGTGGTCTGCCTCGGATCCGCGCTGCTGCCCGCCGTCCGCGCCGGACGCACCACACCGCTCGCCGCGCTGCGGGAGACGGCCGTCGACCAGTCCGGCGCGTCCCGCACCCGCGCCGCCGTGGGCGGCGGACTCGGCGCGCTGGCCATCGCGGTCACGCTGACCGGGGTGTTCGTGAGCCCGTCCCTGTGGCTCGCGGGCTCCGGCGCCCTCCTGGCGCTCGCCGCCTTCGTGGTCCTCGGCCCGGTCGCCTCCACCACAGCCGTACGCGCCCTCGGCAGCCCACTCGACCGGCTGCGCGGTGTCACCGGCGGACTCGCCCGCCGCAACGCCCTGCGCAGCCCGAAGCGGACCGCCGCCACCGCGAGCGCGCTGATGATCGGTGTCGCCGTCGTCTCGCTGTTCACGGTGTTCGGCGCCTCGCTGAAGGCCACCATGGACCAGACCGTGTCGCGGTCCTTCGCGGGCGACGTCGCCGTCAGTACCCCGTCGTTCGGCGCGGGCGGCAGCGGACTGAGCCCGCGGCTCGCCGGCGCCATCGCGGAGCGGCCCGAGGTGGACACGGCGGTCGGTCTCGGGCGGGGTGTCGCCGAAGTCGACGGCAAGGGGCGCGCGTTGACGGTCACCGACCCGGCCGCGCTGGAGCGGACCTTCGACCTCGGCACGGTCCAGGGCTCGATGCGGGACCTCGGCTCGGACGGTATCGCCATCACCGAGAACGAGGCCGACAAGCAGGGCCTCAAGACCGGCGACAAGACCCAACTCACCTTCACCGACGGCAAGAAGGAGACCTTCACGGTCCGCGTGCTCTACGGTCAGTCGGAACTCGCGGGCGAGTACGTCATCACCCGCGAGGCCTGGGCCCCGCACCGCACCCAGGACTCCGACACCCTCGTTGCCGTCTCCTTCAAGGACGGCGTGAGCGCGGCCGACGGCAAGGCGGCGGTCGAGAAGGTCGCGGCGGCGTACGGCAATCCCGAGGTGCAGACGCGCGACGAGTACGCACAGTCCTCCGCCGGCGGCATCGACATGATGCTCACCCTGGTCTACGCACTGCTCGCGCTCGCGGTGCTGATCGCGCTGCTCGGCATCGCCAACACGCTGACGCTCGCGATCCATGAACGCACCCGCGAACTGGGCCTGTTGAGGGCGGTCGGGCAGACCCGGGCGCAGCTGCGCGCCATGGTCCGCTGGGAGTCGGTCCTGGTCGCCGCGTTCGGCACGGTGGGCGGACTCGTCCTCGGCGGCTTCCTCGGCTGGGTGCTCGTCAAGGCGTCCGACGGCGCCAGTGACAGTGCTTTCGCCTTCTCCCTGCCGCCGGCCCAGCTCGCGCTGGTGGCGCTCGTGGGCGTCGCGGCCGGAGCCCTCGCGGGCCTGCGCCCGGCCCGGCGGGCCGCACGCCTGGACGTGCTGCGGGCCATCGCGACCGAATGAGGAGCGACGTCCTGGTCACCGCCCGGTCAGCCGGCAACGGCCGACCGGGCGGGAGCGTGTCCGGACCTGACCCTGCCCGCCACATGCTCCACCTCCGCGAAGCTGCGGGACACGGCAGACGCAGTCTCCGCGGCTGCCCGGTACGACGGACGGGCGGGCAGTTCCACCGCGGGGCAGGGCGCCGCGAGCGTGAACCACACGACCTTGCCCGACTCGCCGTCCGGCCGAACCCCCCAGCTCTCGCTCAACGCGGCGACCATCGCGAGGCCGCGACCGCAGGTGGCGGTGACGTCGGCGTCCCGTACCTCGGGAAGCCGGGGATCGTGGTCATGCACCGAGACCGTGAGCCGGTCGAGCAGCAGCTCGATCTCCACGGTGCACAGCTTGTCGGGCTCGGCATGTCGGTGAACGTTGGTCAACAGCTCGGTCACACCGAGCGCGGCCCGGTCTATCAAGGGGTCGAGATGCCAGTAGCGCAATTGCGCCGAGACGATCCTGCGGACCTGGCCTATCCGCGACGGCAGGGCTTGGAGCTCCACCGTGCAGTGCCTGCTTGGCTGACTGATCACGGCTGCGACTCCCCGAATTGAGGTCCGGAAGAAGACGAGTACGGATCCAGCAGGGTGCCCGCGTGCAACGGCCGCCTGCTGTTCATGACCGGCGTGCGCTGATTCGTAGCGTAATCGCCGGTGAACCCAGAGTGACGTGGGATCAGCGTGACTCAGGGGATGGGGTCCTGCAACTCGTGGCACTCTCAGTGCCCGCGCCCCGCCGCCCTGCGCACCGCTTCGATGAACCGGCGGGCGGCGGGCGGTCCGGGCTCCCCCGGAGCGGGGTCGTGTTCACCCAGGGTGAGCGTGTAGCGGGTGCCGTTGACGTCCGCCAGTGCGCGGTCGTCATGGGCGAACCACGGCTTCGACGCGCGGACCGCCTGCACCGGGGCGCTGTCGATCTCGCTGCCGTAACTGGTGAGCAACTCCAGCCTCCCGTCGCTGATCCGGACCTGTCCGGCCCGGGTGAGCGAACGCAGCCTCTTCCCGATTCGCACGCCCGTGGCCGCGAACTCCGGCTCCGCCATGATGCCCCGCCCCCTTGTGCGCTATGGCTGTGCTCCGGTCCTGATCCAGTGTGCGTCGCGCTCGGGATCGCCGTCTCGTACTCATGCGTCGGGTTCGCCGTCCCCTGCGGTGCAGTCTGCACGTCCCCCGCGCCGAGCACCAGTGCGCACGCGGGCGTCAGGCGCACGGCCCGGCGCACTCGGGCGGATGCGCCCCCCACCACTGTGTACCAGTGATTCCTTTGAGGTGCTCAAAGGTACGTTTATGCAGGTGAGAAGCGTGCGGAAGCTGTCTATGATCGAGGCGTCCGACCCGCCGAACCGGCGTCGGCCCACCCCTTAAGGAGCCCGGCCGTGATAACCCCACAGCAGGCCCGCACCCACGAGCCGATGGCCACACTCGACGTCGACCACAGCGACACGGAGTACCGGCGCTGGCTCAAGGAAGCCGTACGCAAGGTCCAGGCCGACGCCAACCGCTCCGCCGACACCCACCTGCTGCGCTTCCCGCTGCCCGAGAAGTGGGGCGTCGACCTGTATCTCAAGGACGAGTCCACCCACATCACGGGCAGCCTCAAGCACCGCCTGGCCCGCTCGCTGTTCCTGTACGGCCTGTGCAACGGCTGGATCCGGCGTGGCCGACCCGTCATCGAGGCGTCCAGCGGCTCCACGGCCGTCTCCGAGGCGTACTTCGCGAAGCTGATCGGGGTCCCCTTCATCGCGGTCATGCCCCGCACGACCAGCGCCGAGAAGTGCCGACTGATCGAATTCCACGGCGGGCAGTGCCACTTCGTGGACGACCCACGCAAGATGTACGAGGAGTCCGCCGCCCTGGCGGCCGAGACCGGCGGCCACTACATGGACCAGTTCACCTACGCGGAACGGGCCACGGACTGGCGCGGCAACAACAACATCGCCGAATCGATCTTCCGTCAGCTGAAGTTGGAGCGCTACCCCGAGCCCGCGTGGATCGTCGCCACGGCCGGCACCGGCGGTACGTCGGCGACCCTCGCGCGCTATGTGCACTACATGCAGTACGACACCCGTATCTGCGTGGCCGACCCGGAGAACTCCTGCTTCTTCGAGGGCTGGACGACGGGCAACGCGGACGTCACCACCGACTGCGGTTCACGCATCGAGGGCATCGGTCGGCCACGCATGGAGCCGAGCTTCGTACCGGGCGCCGTCGACCGGATGATGAAGGTGCCGGACGCGGCGAGCGTGGCCGCCGTACGCGCACTGGAGGCGTCCATCGGCCGCAAGGCGGGCGGCTCGACCGGCACCGGGCTGTGGAGCGCCATGAAGATCGTCGCCGAGATGGCGGCCACGGGCCGCACGGGAAGCGTCGTCACGCTGCTGTGTGACCCCGGGGACCGCTACCTGGACAAGTACTACTCGGACGAGTGGCTGGCCGGGCAAGGGCTGGACATCGCGCCGTACGCGAAGGCGATCGAGTCACTGCTGGCTACGGGGGTGTGGCCGGACTAGGCGTTATTGAGGTGCACGCGCGCGTGCACCTCATGCCCGTGCTGAGGCGAGCCGCCGGTCCAGCTTCACCACCGCGTCCCGGAACGCGCGCCCCAACCCCGGTCGCCCCAGCTTCACCGTGAAGCGGAACGCCGCGGCTCCGTCGGCGGCAAAGGTCCACTGCACCCGCGTACCCGTGCCGTGCGGGGTCAGCCGCCATTCCTCGACGAGGGCACGGACCCCGGGGGCGTTGGTCTCGTCGACGCGGTACGTGTACACCTCGGCGGGCTCGGCCGCGAGCACCGTCTCCTGGAAGCGCGTACCGCCCTTGAGCCGGATCTGCCGCCCGGCGCCGCCCTCGGTCGGCCGGGCCAGCGTCACCGCCGAGAACCACTCCGGCCAGCCCGCCACGTCCTCGGCCAGCGCGCGGAAGACCGCCTCCGGAGGCGCGCTCACCGCTCTTGCGAACACCAGACGCACAGGAGCGGCCTGGACGAAGTCGAGCCCCACCGGGCGCAGTTGGTGAGCCACGTACGAAAACCCCTTCGTGGGAACGGAATCCGGACAGCGTCGAACCCGAGGTGAATGGTGGAACAAGGGCGCACGGGCACGATAACTGGCGGCCCGTCAGATGTCTGTACCCTCCTCGGGCTCGCCCGCCACCACCAGGCGCCGCAGATGCTCGGAGACCTCAGCGCGCGCCTCGGCGGGCAGCCCGGCGTCCGTGACCAGCGTGTCGACCTGCTCCAGCGCGGCGAACGAACTCAGCCCCACCGTGCCCCACTTGGTGTGGTCCGCGACCACGACGACGCGTCGCGCGGACTGCACGAGCCGCCGGTTCGTCTCGGCCTCCGCCAGGTTCGGCGTCGACAGGCCCGCCTCGACCGAGATGCCGTGCACACCGAGGAACAGCACATCGAAGTGCAGCGCCCCGATCGCCTGGTCGGCGACCGGCCCCACGAGCGAGTCCGAGGGCGTACGCACACCACCCGTCAGTACGACCGTGGCCGCACCCTGTCGCTGTCCGGAGGTGCGCTGCGCCGCATGGAAGACATCGGCCACGCGCACCGAGTTGGTCACGACAGTCAGGTCCGGCACATCGAGGAGCTGATGGGCGAGCGCGTACGTCGTCGTGCCGCCCGACAGGGCGATCGCCGTGCCCGGCGCGACCAGGCTCGCCGCGGCCCGCGCGATGTCCTCCTTGGCGGTCAGCTCCAGTCCCGACTTGGCCTCGAAGCCCGGCTCGTGGGTGCTCGCCTCGACCACCGGGACCGCGCCGCCGTGCACCTTTTCCACCACGCCCTGCCGGGACAGCGCGTCCAGATCGCGGCGGACCGTCATGTCGGAGACGCCGAGCTTCCTGGTGAGTTCGTTGACGCGGACGCCGCCGCGCCGCCGGACCTCGTCGAGGATCAGAGCGCGGCGCTGCTCCGCGAGGAGGTTCTGATTCTCACTCACGTCCGCTCCGGTCCCTTCGCCTTGTCCTGCCCGACACTGCCTCGAACCCCCTCCGCCCCGTCCGACCCCCTCCGACGAGGACATTCTCCCCGCCTGAGGCCCCAAGGGCGTCCCATACTCGCACGGGTGACCACCTCTTGCGCCACTGCCTGTGTCCACACGCACACGTCACGCGGGCAACGCAGGGCCGTCGCTGTCACACGGATCGGGGAGATTCGGTGACCAGGGGTGCGCACCGACCCCGGAGCCGGGATTCTTGTACCTGCACATGACACATGCCCACAGGCATCACGCCCACAAGGCGTCACGGGGGAAGCGAAGACAGTGGAGCGTTCACAGGAGCGTGCCTCGACGGGACCGGCGACCAGCGCTGAGCGGCGGCCCGAAACGGCCGACACCGCACTTGAACTCCTGGTCCACGGCGTGGGCGGCACCACGCCCGAGGAGATGCTGAACGATCCGCGCACCGTGCGGATCACCGGCGACGAGACGGCCGCCGTCTTCCGCCGTATCGACGACGCCGACGCGGAGAAACGGCCCGACGACTACCGCGGCAAACCGGTGCCCGAGGCGTACGTCTGGTGCAACCTCACCTCCGGAAACGGGTCCCGCGCTCTGTGGCTGCTGCTCCTTCCGTTCATGGTGGTCAATCTCGCCCACTGGATGCGGCCCACGGTGAGCGACAACCGGACGCGGACGGTACGCCTCTACGGCCTGCTCGTCCGACTGGTGAGCCTCACCCTCACGGTGCTGCTGGTCGCCGCCGCCTGCGAGGTGGCCCTCGACCTGGCCGCCTGGCAGTGCGCGGGCACGCGCGCGTGCGCAGCCGACCACACGTGGCTGGGCTTCCTGGCACCCGTCGAGTCCGGCGACGGCTGGTGGAGCCAGCCCGGCCGCCGCCTCGCCCTCGCCGCCCTGGTGCCGGCCGCCCTCACCGGCCTGTTGTGGTATCTCTCCCACCGCACCTGGAGCGCGTACGAGTCCCAGCAGCCGATGACCGACGGGGCCGACCTGGACGAAGACACCGGCCGCCTGGGTCTGGGCCGCCCCGGCTTCTGGTACGGGCGCCGCCTGGTGGCCCGGCTACGCGCCGCCCACACCGCCGCGGGCCTGCTGACGGTCACCGCCGGCGTCGGCACCTCCGCCGCCCGCCACGACCGCGGGGGCGGCGGGCCGGTCGTCCTGGAGGCCCTGGGCTGGGTCCTGAACACAACTCTCGTGGTGGGTGCGGTCGTTGTGGTGTGGGTCGTGTGCCGCAGGGGCCGCAGCGAGCGCCGTCTCGACCGGCAGCTCGACGGGGCCCTGGTGCGCTGGCTGCCCGTCGGTTCGCTGGTCCTGCTCGCCCTCACCGCCGTGTACGCGGGCTGGTCGCGTCCTCAGTGGCGATCGGCCGCGCGGCTGCCGGGCGACGCGACCTTCGGCGGCATCGTCCTCGTCCAGGGCCTGCTCGTGATCGCGATCGGCGTGGTCGCCCACCTCCTCTACCGCTCCCACCCCGACACCCGCACCGCGATGCGCGGACTGGCCGGGCCGGCCGTCGCCATGCTGGCCTGCGCGCTCGGCGGCGTGTTCTCCGGGGGCGTGGCCCAGCGCGTCGCCGACTGGCTGGACGGCACCGGAGGTTCGATCAAGGGCCCGCCGGTGTTCCTGACCTGGCAGGCGTCCGTCATCCCGCCCCTCCTCGTCGTCCTCCTGGTGCTCTTCGCCTGGCTGGCCCGGCGCACGGTGCAACTGCGCCGCGCCGCGATGAGCGAGGTGGAACAGGACTACCCCTCGGAACCCAAGGACACCGAGCGTACCCGGCGCATCGCGCGCACACGCGCGATGGCCTCGCTCACCGACCGGGCCCCCCGCATCATCGGCCTCACCTCCATGGTGACGCTCCTGCTGGGCGTCGTGGCCCTGGTGGGCGCCATGACGGCCGACGAGGTGCCGGGCGAGGCCGCGCAAGGGACGTACGCCTTCGTGGAGGGCGCGGCCGAGACCGCGCAGGCGCTCGGCTCCTGGCTGATCGGCGTCGGCTTCATACTGTTCGTCACCTGGGGCCGCCGCGCCTACAAGGACCCCTCCGCCCGGCGCACCATCGGCATCCTGTGGGACGTCGGTACGTTCTGGCCGCGCGCGGCACATCCCTTCGCACCCCCCTGCTACGCCGAGCGCGCCGTACCCGACCTGACCTGGCGCATGGCCACCTGGACGCGCACCACAGGCGGACGGCTCGTCATCTCCGGGCACTCCCAGGGCAGCGTCCTCGCCGCCGCGGCGGCCTGGCAGCTCACTCCGTCGGTCCGCAAGCGAGTCGCGCTGCTGACCTACGGCTCACCCCTGGAGCGGCTCTACGGGCGCTGGTTCCCGGCCCACTTCGGCCAGTCCGCGCTCAGCGGGCTGCACCGCGAGATCGACTGCTGGCGCAACCTCCACCGGGCCACCGACCCCATCGGCGGCCCCGTCCTGCTGCCCGGCGACTGCGGCCCGAAGGTCGACCGCGAGCCGCTCAAGGACCCCCTCGCATACGGCCGGACCGCTGAACACCCGCTGCCCGCGCCGATCCTCGGACACTCCGACTACCAGGCGGACCCTGCGTTCGCCGAGGAGCGGCAGCGGCTGCTCACCCGGCTCAGGCCGGATGTGCCGGGACCGCGCCCGGAGGGCGAGCCTCCGCCCGGTCCTGGTGCGGACGGTGAGCCTGAGCCCGATCCGGGCGCGGACGTCGAGCCTCAGGGCAACTCGGGCAGGTCCTCGGCGTAAAGCAGGGTGAGGTCGTCCGTGCTCGGCTCGGCGAACTGGGCGACCCGCCCCGCGTGCCGCTCCACCATCGCCTCGAACGTCTGCCGCGCGGTGCGGCCGTTGCCGAACGCGGGCCCCTTCGGGATGGCCGTGAAGTACTTCAGCAGCGCCTCGCCCGCGCCCGGCGCCAACCGGTACTCGTGCTCCTCGGCCTGCTGCTCCACGATCCGCAGCAGCTCCTCGGGGACGTAATCGCTGAAAGTGATGGTCCGTGAGAAGCGGGACGCGACCCCGGGGTTGACGCGAAGGAAGCGTTCCATCTCGGCCGTGTATCCCGCGACGATCACCACCACCGCCTCCCGGTGGTCCTCCATCAGCTTCACGAGCGTGTCGATGGCCTCGCGCCCGAAGTCACGTCCCGAGTCCTCCGGCGACAGTGCGTACGCCTCGTCGATGAACAGCACGCCTCCGCGCGCCTTGTCGAAGGCCTCCTGCGTACGGATGGCCGTGGAGCCGATGTGCTCGCCGACCAGATCGACCCGGGACACCTCGACGAGATGGCCCTTCTCCAGGACGCCCAGCGAGGCCAGGATCTCGCCGTACAACCGGGCGACGGTCGTCTTGCCGGTGCCGGGGGAGCCCGTGAAGACCAGATGGCGCCGCACGGAGGCCGCCTTGAGGCCCGCCTGCTGGCGGCGGCGGCCCACCTCGATCATGTCGGTGAGGGCCCGCACCTCGCGCTTGACGCTGTCGAGGCCCACCAGCGCGTCGAGTTCGCCGAGCACGGCCTTCGATGTGCGTGCGGGCTGCTCCGGCTGCCCGGGTTGCTGCGCGGTGACGAGCGGCTCCTGCTCGGTCGTGCGCTGGCCCGGGATGGCGCCCAGCAGACCGGGGGAGTGGCTCGTCGTCTCCACGGCCGTCTGAGCTGCCGGAGGCCGCACCCCGGCGCTCTCGTCGCTCGTGCAGTCCTCGACGACGGGCCCGCTGCCGGAGGCCTGGTCGCCGCCCGCGTCCGCGAACTCGTAACCCCCGCGCGCGCAGCGCTCCGTACGGCATTTCCTGAGCGTCGTACGGCAGCCGTCGATCACATGGAAGCCGTAGCCCCCGCTGCCCGTGACCCGGCAGCCGTGGAAGCTGCCGCGGCCGCCGGCCGAGACGTAGAAACCGGCCTCCGCGGGAGAGTCGACCGTGCAGCGCTCGACGGTGGGGTCGGCGCCCTTGGTCACGATCACACCCGTCTGCGCACCGTCGATGGTGCAGCCCGAGAGCGTGCCTCCGCTGCCGTGGTCCCGGAACCAGGCGCCCGTCGCGGCGTCCCGGATCCGGCAGTCGTCGAGCTGTGCGGTGGCGCCGTCGCTCACCGACACCGCGGTGTTGCGCACCTGCCACAGATCGCTGTCGACGACATCGGCGCGTGAGCCGCGGTCGAGCACGAAGAGGGCGTCCGGCACGTCGTGCACCCGGCACGAGTCGAGTACGACGGTCGCGCCGTCGCTGACCCAGACCGCGGGGTAGTCGCCCGTACTGTCATGGATCTCGCACTGGTTGGCGTCCACGCGGGTGCCGGGGTCCCACACCGAAAGGCCGTTGCGCCCGAACTGCCGCACCGTGGAACGGGTCATCGTGAGGACCGAGCGGGAGCGAAGA
Source organism: Streptomyces flaveus (assembly GCF_014647675.1). Lineage (GTDB taxonomy): Bacteria > Actinomycetota > Actinomycetes > Streptomycetales > Streptomycetaceae > Streptomyces > Streptomyces flaveus. The sequence continues at coordinate 324,705 of NZ_BMPQ01000007.1, forward strand.
TCGACCGCGTTCTCCGGGATGTCGTGGATCCGGCAGTCGGCGAGCGTCAGAACGGCGTCCGTGTCGAGCGTGACACCGTCCGCCGTGGTCCGGTGCACCACGCAGTCGGTGAGATGCGCCGTCGCCCGCGCGGTGACCTGGACGCCGCTGCCCCTGACCTCGTACACCTCGCAGCCGACGGCCTCCAGCGCGGAATGCTCACCGGTCACCGACAGACCCGCCCCCGAGGCGTGGTGCACCCGGCAGCGCTCCAGGCGCGGGTGGGCGGCGCCGCGTACGGCGATGCCCGACTGGCCGGCCGCCACGACCTCGCAGTCCTCGAACACCCCGCCCCCGCTGTCCAGTACGGCGATGCCGACGCCCGCAGGATTGTCGACCGTGCAGCGCCGCACGGTCGGACGCGCACCGCCGCGCACCTCGATCCCGGCCGCGGAACGCGTGACGATCCGGATGTCCGTGAGCTCCGGCGCTCCCTCCTCGACGAGCAGCGCGGGCGCCGCCGCGTCCTGGCCCTCCACGAGCAGGTCCTGGACCACGGCGGACGCACGCACCGTGAGCGGCACACCGTCGACGGGCGCGATGCGCACGGAACCGGGGGAGCCCTCCGGGCCACGCAGAGTCACCGTCCGCTGGACGACGAGGTTCTCCCGGTACGTACCGGGCGCGACGGTGAGCACATCACCGTCGCCCGCGGCCTCCAGGGCGGCGGCGAGCGATGCGTACTCACCCGTGCGGCGTCGCCACCGAGACGTGCCGGTGTGCGTCACCTGGACCGTGCCCTGTGCCATGGCGCTGTTGTGCCCCCACCTCGTCGTACGCGGGTCCTGAGAGGCTCCTCGTCGCTCCCCCTCGCCCCCGACCGGTCAGCTCACGGGGGTTCGGAAACAGCCTCTCACGACGATGCCGAACAGTTCGGCCGGTCCACCGTAGCGTGCGCGGGCAGGGGGAGTTGACCGGAGCGGGAGGCTGTCAGCTGCCCGTGCCGGTCCTTCCCCAGTCCGGTCCGGCCTGCGACCACGCCAGGTCCCAACGGGCGTACCGGCGGCGCACCATGCGCCACAGGACCAGCCTCCGGGAGCCCTCGACGAGTCCGGCGCAGGCTGCTGCCGCGCCGAATCCGGCGAGCACGGCGTGCGTCGTCGCAGTGGCGGTGTCCAGGGGGCGGCCCACTATTCGGCCCTGCTCGTCGGTCCACAGCGTGAACCGGTCGCCGGCCTGTGGGGACTCGAGGGCGGCCATGACCGTGCCCTGTTGCTCGGTGCCGTCCGGGCCCTTCCAGTTGGCGAGCACACGGTTGTGGGAGTCGCGCGCCGAGGACGTCTCGGGGTCGGGGTCCAGCGGGCTGCTGTCCGCCTTCTTCACGACGGTCGCCTCCACCAGGTGACGGTCCAGGCGCTGCTGCCGTACGGACTCCCGCAGGGCGTCCTGGGCGGCCGAGCCGACCCACGCACCGACCACGGGCGCGGCGACCAGGACGAGCAGCAGAGCAGCCATGGCCACCCAGGCCTCGACGAGATCGGTCGTACGGCGCAGCGGATTGCGCCGCCAGCGCCAGAGTCCCCTGATGGCCCGCAATGTCCCGCACCCCCTTCCGCATCCGTGATAACCCCCGGCGGAGCCGTCCACGCACGAGGCCGGGGAAGAGAGAGTGAAATCACCCCTCGCGCCGACCCTTTCATGAACTTCTCACAAGGCCTCAACGGGCGTGCCCGGCGCCGTGGTTCCCCACGCGAGGGTCTATTCGAGGATTCTGACCGGATCTCCCACGCGCACGGTGCCGAGGGACTCCGGCACGAGGTTCTGCCCGAAGACCAGCTTGCCGTCGAGGCGGCGGTGGCGGCCGAGCGTGCGCAGCGGTTCCCCGCCGCGCTCGGCGGTGTCCTGGTCGGTGGTGGTCACGACGCAGCGCCCGCACGGCTTGGCGATCCGGAAGGTGGCCTCGCCGACGGCGATCCGCGACCAGCCGTCCTCGGCCCAGGCGTCGGCGCCGTCGACGACCACGTTCGGCCGGAAGCGGTTCATGGGGAGCGGGCCCTCGTCGGGCCGCTCGCCCCGCGCTATCAGGGCGTTGAGGGCGTCGAGGGACGCGAGAGTGGTGAGCAGCAGGGGATAGGCGTCGGCGAAGCTGACGGTCTCGCCCGGACGCGCGTACTCCGGATCGAGGGGCCGACGGGTGGCCGGGTCGTCGAGATGCACGAGACGCACGTCGAGCCCGAGATACTCGCTGAACCATGCGTGCGCCGCGGCGTCGGCGGGAACCCCCTCCACCTTGTCGCGCACCATCTCGACCGTCGTCGTGCCGATCGGCTCGGGCACGGGAACGGCCAGCGATTCACGGCCGGGTCCGGACAGCAGAACACCGCCGCCGGGCTGTGGCTCGGCGGCGGCCAACGCCATGCGCGGATGCGCACGTTGGGTGATGACCTTGCTCGTCTCGTCGATCAGCACCCAACGCCGGTCGCCCGCCAGGCCCCATGGCTCCACGACGGCCTCGCGTGCGGCAAGGCCCCTGGCCGCCTTGAGCGGATAGACGTGGACCGAGTGCAGCACCGACATCGACATGAGGTCATCCTGCCAGCCGGCACTGACAACCTCCTCCGAGGGGGCCGGCAGATCGGAGCGAGGCCTCAGTATCCGCCGCGGTATTGCTGCTGCTGCCCGTTGTACGGATCCTGATACGGCGCCGGAGCCGGGCGGGGAGTTGCGGGGCGCATCGCCTCGTAGCCCGTACCGCCCGCCACGGGACGCTGCGGCTGTACCGGACGCTGAGGCTGCTGGCCCTGGGCGCCCGGGTAGCCGCGCGGCCCGGCTGCCTGCTGCTGCGGGATGTACGGCGCGGCAGCCTGCTGCAGCGGCTGGGGCTGCTGGGCCTGCGGGTAGCCGTACGACGGCATCTGCGCAGAAGGGCCGGCCGGCAGGGCGGGCAGCGCTGCCGGAAGCGCGGGCAGGTGGTTGCCCGTGTCGTACGCCGAGGGGACCCGGATCGGCGCGATCTGCGGGGTACCCCGCTCTGCGACGAGCGAGTCGTAGATCGGAGTGTCCGGGAAGGAGGCGGAGTAGTAACCGCCGCCATAGGTGGAGCGGGGGGAGGTCATGGCACATAAGTTAAGCCCACGATGTGCTGGTTGGGGAGACCGATAAGAGGGTTGTTTTTCGTGTCGGCAGTGACGGGCCATCCCTAATGTGAGCGAACTTGTAGAAAAGGGGCAGCGGTTGAAGTTGAGATCTGGTAAAGGCCGAGTTCCGGAAGGGTTACTGGCGAGTCGGGTGACCTTCCCGCGAACCGGGTCATGGGCGTTCGGTGTTCGCTGGAATAGGTTGGCGAAGAACGGCTTCTTGTACTGAACTGAAGCGCGATCCGGCGCGGAGACACCCGATGGGGGCGGACATGTCAATGCCTAAAGGTTCGAATGTTCCGGTGCCGACGGCCGGACTTCGCGTCGAATTGGGGTGGGGTTCCGGCCCCGGTGTCCCCGACGCGGATGCCTCGGCGCTGTTGCTGGTCTCCGGGAAGGTCCGGTCGGACGACGACTTCGTTTTCTTCAACCAGCCGACGCACGCGTCCGGCGCGGTGCGACGCGAGGGCAAGAAGGACGCCGGCGGTCAGGTGACCGACACACTGGTCGTCGATCTCGCGCGCGTGGAGCCCGCGATCGAGACGGTGGTGCTCGTCGCCTCCACGGACGGTGGCGCGTTCGGGCAGGTGCCCGGCCTGTACGTCCGGGTCCTCGACGCACAGCAGGGTACGGAGGTCGCGCGCTTCGACAGCGAGGGCGCGACCGTGGAGACGGCCTTCGTGCTCGGGGAGTTCTACCGCCGTCAGGGCGCCTGGAAGTTCCGTGCCGTCGGGCAGGGCTACAGCAGCGGGCTGGAGGGGCTGGCCACGGACTTCGGGATCACGGTGGACGAACCGCAGCAGGCGGCGCCGCCCGCGTCCACGACGCCATCGCCCGTGCTCTCGACGCCACCGCCACCCGCGCCCGTCGCCCCGCCGGTCACGGCCGCGCCCCCGGTGACGCCGTCGGCCGCGCCGCCCGCCCAGCCCGCCGCCCCGGTACGCCTGACCAAGGTCACGCTCACCAAGGAAGCCCCGTCGGTCTCGCTCACCAAGCAGGGCGGCACCTCCGGTGCCATGCGCGTGAACCTCAACTGGCAGGTGCGCAAGCAGTTCTCGGGGTGGCGCAGCAAGCTGGGCCAGGCCGTCGCCATGCACGCGGACCTCGACCTCGACCTGTGCGCCCTGTACGAGCTCTCCGACGGCAGCAAGGGCGTCGTCCAGGCGCTGGGCAACGCCTTCGGAGCGCTGCACCAGCCCCCGTTCATCCATCTCGACGGCGACGACCGCACCGGGGCCTCGGCGAGTGGCGAGAACATGAGCATCAACCTCGACCACCAGCAGTACTTCCGCCGCATCCTCATCTTCGTCACCATCTACGAAGGGGCGCGATCCTTCGCCGACCTGGACGCCACGGTGACCCTCCAGCCGCTGCACGGTGCGCCCATCGACTTCTCGCTCGGCGAGTGCACCGTGCCCTCGACGGTGTGCGCGCTGGCTCTCATCACCAACACCGGCAGCGATCTCGTCGTCCAGCGCGAGGCCCGCTTCCTGGTTCCCGAGCGCGGCGTGAGCCCGCAGCGCACCGTCGACTACGCCTACGGGTGGGGCATGAACTGGACCCCAGGCAGGAAGTGACCCTGAAAGCGGCCTCTCACCGCTGCTCGGGCGCCGTATCGGGACGGGTGTAGGTGCGCCCCTTCCATGCGGCGCCGCGCCCCCTGTAGTGCTGCACCGCGGAATCCACCGTCATGAGGAGGTACAAAAACGCGGTGACCGGCAACAACAAGGCGAGCAGGAGCGGCTGTCGGTAGTAGCGGAGCATCGGCAGATACGTCGCTGTCATCAGCAGCCACGCGAGCCCGCCCGCCGTCGCCGCCCCGGCGCTCCCCGCGGCGAGACCCACGAAGAGCGCCACAGGGGGCACCAGGTACACCACGGCCAGGCCGACGACCGTGCCGACCAGCAGCAGCGGGTTGTGCCGCAGTTGGGCGTACGCGCTGCGCGAGACCATCCGCCACAGGTCGTGCAGTCGCGGATAGGGGCGCACGCTGTCGACCTTTTCCGCGAGCCCCAGCCAGATGTGGCCCCCGGAGCCCTTGACCGCCTTCGCGAGCGCCACGTCGTCGATGACGGCGTGCCGGATGGCGTCCGGAATCCGGGCCTGCTCGGCGGCATCCGCGCGCAACAGGACGCAGCCGCCCGCGGCGGCGGCTGTCCGCGACGCCTTCACGGCGATCCGGCGGAACGGATACAGCTGCGCGAAGAAGTACACGAAGGCGGGTACCACCAGCCGCTCCCAGACGCTCTCGACCCGCAGTCGCGCCATCTGCGAGACGAGATCGAAGCCTCCGGTGCGGGCCGCGGACACCAACTCCCGCAGGCTGTCCGGGGCGTGGGCGATGTCCGCGTCCGTCAGCAGCAGATACTCGGGTGCACGCGCGCGTGCCAGGCCGATTCCGTGCCGTACGGCCCAGAGCTTGCCCGTCCAGCCTACGGGCGGCTCCCCGGGCGAGCCGACGGTCAGCGGCAGTCCGCCGTGCCGCTCGGCAAGCTCGCGGGCCAGTTCCCCGGTGCCGTCCGAACTCCCGTCGTCGACCAGGAACACCTCGGCCCGCCCCGGATAGTCCTGCGCGAGGAGCGACGGCAGGCTGCGCGGCAGTACGGCGGCTTCGTCCCGCGCCGGTACGACGACGCAGACGGACGGCCAGTCCTCCGGCTCCCGGCGCGGCGGCAACCGCAGATCCGTACGCCAGAAGAAGCCCTGTCCCAGCAGCAGCCACAGCCATGCGGCGAGCGATCCGGCGGCGGTCCACACAAGGGCGTTCACGGGCCGCAGTCTGCCCCACCCAAGGGGGCCCGTTGGGGTGGATCGTCTATGGTGACCGGGTGAAGATCGCGCTCATGGACTCCGGAATCGGGCTGCTCGCGGCAGCTGCCGCGGTACGTCGTCTGCGGCCCGACGCCGATGTCGTTCTGTCCTCCGCCCCTGAGAGCATGCCCTGGGGGCCGCATTCTCCCGAGTACGTGACCGAGCGCGCCCTCGCCGTCGCCGAGGCGGCGGCGGCCCACCGGCCCGACGCGCTGATCGTCGCGTGCAACACCGCCTCCGTGCACGCCCTGCCCGCCCTGCGCGCCCGCCTCGAACCGGACCTGCCGGTCATCGGCACGGTTCCGGCGATCAAGCCCGCCGCGGCGGGCGGCGGACCGGTCGCGATCTGGGCCACGCCCGCCACCACGGGCAGCCCCTACCAGCGTGGTCTCATCCGGGAGTTCGCCGCCGGAGTGACCGTCACCGAAGTGCCGTGCCCGGGACTCGCCGACGCGGTGGAGCAGGCCGACGAGGCCGCCGTCGACCGGGCGATCGCCGCCGCCGCGGCGCTCACCCCGGACGATGTAAGGGCCGTTGTCCTGGGCTGCACCCATTACGAGCTGGTCGCTGAGCGCATTCGCGCGGCCGTGCGGCAACCCGGGGGCGCCCCGCTCGTCCTGCACGGCTCGGCCGGCGCGGTGGCCGCCCAGGCGCTGCGCCGCATCGGCGCACATCCGGCTCCGGGGGCGCCCGCGGGGGGCACTCTCACGGTGTTGCTCAGCGGACAGGAGGCGGCCCTGCCCGCGGCGTCGCTGACATACGCCGAGGGCAGGCTGCTGCAAGCAGTCAGCCCCGCGCGCTGAACCTCTCGCCACGAACCGGACGCCTGACATCCACTCGGACCAGTAACTGTCCGCAACCCGATGCCCGCGCTGCGGAATCTGAGTAGTCTCAAAGCCATGAGGCATCCCCACGGCGAGAAGGACGCTGACGACGCCCCGCATCCCGAGGTCTGGCACGGCCGTGCGACCAACCGGGTGCAGTGGCTGCTCGCGCTGAGCGGCGCCGCCTGTATGGCCCTGGGAATCGAGCTGGCCGTCGACTCGGCCTGGACGTCGGGCATCGTGCCGCTCCTCATGTCCGTGATCGGCTGCATCGCCGGGGGGCTCCTGGTCCTCTTCGGCACACTCGCGTTCGTGCACGTCGCCGTGAAGGTCGACAAGGAGTGCCTGGAGGTGCGCTGCGGCCACATGGGCCTGCCGCGCCGCCGGATCCCCCTCTCCCACATCACCGGCGCGGACTTCCTGCCCCGGGTCACCCCGCGCCACTGGGGCGGCTGGGGCTACCGCTGGCGGCCCGAGAAGGGGACCGCTGTGGTCGTACGGCGCGGTGAGGGCCTGGTGCTACGGCTCGGCGACGGGCATTCGTTCACGGTCACGGTGGACAACGCGGAGGCGGCCGTACGGGTCATCCGGGCCCGTCTCGCGTCGACGACATCGGCCACTCGGGGCACTGCGCTCTGACGCAGCCCGGTCACGGGCCTGATCGGCCGCTGTGGGTGCGCCCGCCCTCGTCCACCGTGCTCTGCGGCACCTCGGGCAGGGGACGGGCCGTGGCGAGCCCCGCGAGCAGTCCCGCGCCCGCCGTCACCGTGGGGAAGCTCAGTGCGTTGCCGACCGCGGCGATCGCGGCCAGCGCAGTGAGCGCGGCGCCCGCGGTGAGCGCGACCGACGTGGGGCGCGGCGTGCGCCACAGTGCGTACAGGATCCAGCAGAACACCGCCGCGAGCAGCACCACGCCGAGGAGCCCCTGCTCGGCCGCTTGCTGAAACGGCGCGGAGTATGGCTTGCCGTCCGTCGGCGGCGACTGCGTGACCGTCGGGCTCAGCTCCGGGAACCGTCCCGGGCCGACGCCAAGGCCCGGCTCCTGGTGGGCCATGTCGAGCGCGTCGCGCCACAGCTGGACCCGTTGCTGGGTGAGCTGGCCCTCCAAGGCGGAGGTCAGGCCGTCCGGCAGCGCGTTCTCGGCGATGGCCCAGGTCGCGCCGGTCACCAGGCCCGCGGCGAGGGCGAGGCCGGCGAGTCCTGGGCCGCGGCGCATGCGGTCGGCGGCGAGGGAGCACAGCAGTACGCCCGCACAGGCGATACAGCCCGCCGTCGAGCCCAGGAATGCCGAGGCCACCCCGATCCCGGCGGCCAGCAGCCGCAGCCCGAGCCGCATCGCCGGTGGGCGTGCCGCCCAGGCCGCACAGCACGCGGCCCCCGCGGACAGGGTCAGCAGAGCCGCGGTGGAGCCGGTCTGCCCGAGCGGCGAGATGACCTGCGGCCCCGGTGCCGTGTTCGGGGCGGCGATCGCGAGGCCAAGACCGGCAAGCGCACCTGCGCCAGGGGCGGCGACCGGCAAGTACGAACCACACATCCGCCCCGAGGCGTAACCGGCGGCCACGGCGAGCACCGCGAGCAGCACCCCCTCGGGTCGGCCACCGTGCACCGAGGCGGAGATCACGGACCAGGTCGCGCAGCCACCGAGCACGATCACGCCCGTCACGTCCGAAACGGTGCGTCTGTCGTGCGCCGACACCGGCCCGGCCGACGTCATTCCCGTGGACCCCACCCGCCGCCCCCCGACCCATGACGGACCCCGACCGAATGGCCGGATACGGCCGTACGTGAAGGGCTTCGGCACACCGTAACGGGTGGTGCGCCGCTTTGTGGACGAGTTGCGCAGAAACGATGCAGCTGTCGGGTGGAGCCGCCTGGCCAGGGGCGGACGGACCGCGCTGTCGGTGGCCAGGTCACGCGCCGTACACTCCCCGAGTGACCGCCACAGCAACATCCGTAGACCAGCCGGAACAGCTCGGACCGCAGGACCGGCCCGCATCGCGCGGGGCACGGCTGGTGCGGCGGTTCGGTCCGGCCGTCGTCGCGGCGCTCTCCGGAGTGCTCCTCTACGTCAGCTTTCCGCCGCGCACCCTGTGGTGGCTCGCCCTCCCGGCCTTCGCGGTCTTCGGCTGGTGCCTGCGCGGGCGCACATGGAAGGCGGGCCTACGGCTCGGCTACCTCTTCGGTCTCGGCTTCCTGTTGCCCCTGCTCGTATGGACCGGGGTGGAAGTCGGTCCCGGACCGTGGCTGGCCCTCGTCGTCATCGAGGCGGTGTTCGTCGCACTCGTCGGCGCCGGCGTCGCGGCGGTGTCGAAGCTGCCCGGCTGGCCCGTGTGGGCGGCGGCCCTGTGGACCCTCGGCGAGGCGGCACGCGCGCGCGTGCCGTTCGAGGGTTTCCCCTGGGGCAAGATCGCCTTCGGCCAGGCGGACGGGATCTTTCTGCCGCTCGCGGCGGTGGGCGGCACTCCGGTGCTCGGCTTCGCGGTCGTCCTGTGCGGCTTCGGGCTGTACGAGATCGTCCGCCAGGTGATGGAGATACGGCGCACCCGTGCCGTACGACGTGGGGCCGCCGCCGCGGCACTGCTCAGTTTCGCACTCCCCGTAGTCGGCGCTTTCGCCGCCCGCCCCCTGGTCAGCGACACGGCGGAGGACGGCACCGCCACCGTCGCCGTCATCCAGGGCAACGTCCCGCGCGCGGGCCTCGACTTCAACTCCCAGCGGCGCGCCGTGCTCGACTACCACGCCCGGGAGACCGAGCGCCTGGCCGCGCAGGTCAAGGCGGGCAAGGTCCCTCAGCCGGACTTCGTACTGTGGCCGGAGAACTCCTCCGACATCGACCCGTTCAGCAACCCCGACGCGCACGACGTCATCGAAGCGGCCGTCAAGGCGATCGGCGCGCCCGTCTCGGTCGGCGGCGTCGTCGAGAAGAACGGCAAGCTCTACAACGAGCAGATCCTGTGGGACCCGGACAAGGGGCCCGGCGACACCTACGACAAGCGGCAGATCCAGCCGTTCGGCGAATACCTCCCGCTGCGCTCACTCATCGGCGCCATCAACGAGGACTGGACGTCCATGGTCCGCCAGAACTTCAGCCGGGGCAGCGAGCCGGGCGTGTTCACCATGGCGGGCACCAAGGTCGGGCTCGCGACCTGCTACGAGGCCGCCTTCGACTGGGCCGTGCGCGACACGGTCACCGACGGCGCCCAGATGATCTCCGTACCGAGCAACAACGCCACGTTCGACCGCAGCGAGATGACCTACCAGCAGCTCGCCATGTCCCGAGTCCGCGCCGTCGAGCACAGCCGCACCGTCACCGTCCCGGTCACCAGCGGCGTCAGCGCCGTGATCATGCCCGACGGGAAGATCACACAGCGCACCGGAATGTTCGTGGCGGACTCGCTGGTCCAGGAGGTGCCGCTGCGCTCCTCCGAGACCCCTGCCACGCGTCTCGGTGTACTCCCGGAGGCGCTGCTCGTGCTGGTCGCCGTCGGCGGCCTCGGCTGGGCGGTGACGGCGGGAGTCCGCGCCCGACGCGCCGGTGACGTGTAGCCGTACGCCGGTCGTACGCGCCCTGCGCCTCGCTGGAGTGACGGAGCCGGGCCGTTAGGGTCGCTCCATGGCTACTCCTGACTTCATCACCGCCATCCGGGCCACCGCCGGCCGGCAACTGCTCTGGCTCCCCGGAGTCACCGCGATCGTCCTCGACGACGAGGAGAGAGTGCTGCTGGGACGCCGCTCGGACACCCGCAAGTGGTCGGTGATCGGCGGCATGCCGGACCCGGGTGAGCAGCCGGCGGCCTGTGCGGTGCGGGAGGTCTACGAGGAGACGGCGGTGCGCTGCGTCGCCGAGCGGGTCGTCCTGGTGCAGGCCCTGGAGCCGATCACCTACGAGAACGGTGACATCTGTCAGTTCATGGACATCACCTTCCGCTGCCGGGCCGTGGGTGGTGAGGCACGCGTCAACGACGACGAGTCGCTGGAGGTCGGCTGGTTCCCGGTCGACGCCCTGCCGGAGCTGAACGAGCACGGACTGTTCCGGATCAAGCAGGCGCTGTCCGAGGAACCCACGTGGTTCGACCCCATGGCCTGAGGGCGAAGTGTGGGTGACGACCACATCGGTTGGGGCGTGGCTGCTGCCTAGGGTCAGGGCATGACCGCGCCCAGCGCCCTCGCAGGCCCCCACGCCCCGTCCCTCGACCTCGGCGGCCGCACCGCCCTCGTCACCGGCGCCGCAGGCGGCATCGGCCGCGCGTGCGCACTGCGGCTCGCCGCGGCGGGGGCCAAAGTGCGGGCGGTCGACCGGGAGGCCGGGGGCCTGGAAACGCTCGGCGAACAGGCCCGGGGCCTCGCGGGCACCGTCGAACCACACGTCCTCGACCTCACCGACCTGGACGCCGCGGAGTCCGCCGCCGCGGGCACCGATGTCCTCGTCAACAACGCCGGGCTGCAACTGGTGCGCCCGATCGAGGAGTTCCCGCCCGACACCTTCCACACCGTGCTGACCGTGATGCTGGAGGCCCCGTTCCGGCTCATCCGCGGGGCACTGCCTCACATGTACGGGCAGGGGTGGGGCCGCATCCTCAATGTGTCGTCGGTCCATGGGCTGCGCGCCTCTGCTTTCAAGGCGGCGTATGTGGCAGCGAAACATGGACTGGAGGGCCTCTCCAAAACCGCTGCCCTGGAAGGCGCCCCCCATGGCGTCACCTCGAACTGTGTGAACCCCGCCTATGTGCGCACCCCACTGGTCGAGAAGCAGCTGTCCGACCAGGCGGCAGCCCATGGGATCCCCGAGGAGCGGGTGCTGACCGAGATCCTGTTGCGGGACAGCGCCGTCAAGCGACTCATCGAACCGGAGGAGGTCGCCGAGGCGGTCGCGTACCTGTGCAGTCCGCAGGCCTCCTTCGTCACCGGGACCTCGCTCGTCCTCGACGGTGGCTGGACCGCGCACTGAGCGTGAGTCGTCCACAGGGCTGGTCGGGCTGTCGGTGCGGTGAGTAATCCTGGTGGACATGTCTCGCGATCAATTGCAGTCCGCAGGGCGCTCCGAGGCGAGCGCCGAGGCGCCGTTCCTCGAGCTGCTGGCCCGGGGCGCGTCCGCCGACGCGTACGAGCAGCCGGTGCTGCTCGCCCGTGCCGACGGACTGCCGCCCGAGCGGGTCGCCGCTCTGGAGCACGCCAAGGTGCTCGCGCTGCGCGTGCGCTCCGAGATGGAGGGACGCCGCCGACGCGAGGCCGAGCTGTCCGCGCTCTTCGAGACGGCCCACGACCTGGCGGGACTGCGCGATCTCGACGCCGTGCTGCAGGCGATCGTGCAGCGCGCGCGGTCGCTGCTGAGTACGGACGTCGCATACCTCAGCCTGAACGACCCGGCCGAGGGCGACACGTACATGCGGGTCACAGAGGGCTCGGTGGCGGCGCGCTTCCAGCAGTTGCGGCTCGGCATGGGGGAGGGGCTCGGCGGGCTCGTCGCCCAGACGGCCCGCCCCTATGTCACCGACGACTACTTCAAGGACGACCGTTTCCAGCACACGTCGACCATCGACGCGGGTGTACGGGACGAGGGGCTGGTGGCGATCCTCGGTGTGCCGCTGACGCTCGGCCCGCATGTCATCGGCGTGCTCTTCGCGGCCGACCGCCGTGCGCGGGTCTTCGAGCGGGAGCAGATCGCGCTGCTCGGATCGTTCGCCGCCCTGGCGGCCGCCGCCATCGACACCGCGAACCTGCTCACCGAGACCCGTGAAGCACTCGGGGATCTGGAGCGGGCCAACGAGATCATCCGGGACCGCAGCGGGGTGATCGAGCGCGCTTCGGACGTGCACGACCGGCTCGCCGAGCTCGTCCTGCGCGGCGGCGGGGTCCACGACGTGGCGGCCGCGGTCTCCCAAGTCCTCGACGGCACTGTGGAGTTCGCGGAGGCGGGCGCCGCACCCGGTGATGCCCTGGAGGTATCACGCGCCGAAGGACACGCCGTCCGGCACGGGGACGACTGGGTCGCGGCCGTCGCCGCCGGCGGTGAACTGCTCGGCGCGCTGCTGCTGCACGGCCATCCGGGGCTCGACCCCGTCGACCAGCGCACCCTGGAGCGGGCCGCCATGGTCACCTCGCTCCTGCTGCTGGCCCGTCGCTCGGCCGCCGAGGCCGAACAACGCGTCCGCGGCGAGCTGTTGGACGATCTGCTCGACGCGCGCGACCGCGATCCCCGGCTGCTGCGCGAGCGTGCCGCCCGGCTGGACGCCGACCTCGACGCCACCCACGTGGTGCTGGCCGCTCGTCTCGACTCCACTGTCGCCGACGCCGACCACGAGGCAGCCGCCCGCCGCAGGCTGTGGTCCGCCGCGTCCCACCTCGCCGCCACCCGGCACGGCCTGGCCGCCGCCCGCGACGGTGGCACAGTCCTGCTCCTGCCCCTGCGTCCCGGTGACACCGCGACGGACCTGGCCCGCCGCACGGCCGGAGACCTGGGCACCGCCGTCTCCGAGGCGGTCACCGTCGGTGCCTCCGCGCCCGTCGAGAACCTCACCGCCCATCCGGACAGCGTGGCCGAGGCCTACGCGGAAGGGCAGCGATGCCGCGACGCGCTGCGACTGCTCGGCCGGGCCGGGGACGGCGCCGCCGCCGAGGACTTCGGGTTCCTGGGACTCCTCCTCGCCGGGAGCCGGGACATCTCCGGCTTCGTCGAGCGCACCATCGGCCAGGTCGTGACGTACGACGCGAAACGCGGCACCAATCTCCTGCGCACCCTCGACGCGTACTTCACGTGCGGCAGGAGCCCGGCGCGCACGAGCGACGAGCTGCACGTCCACGTCAACACGGTCGCGCAGCGCCTGGAGCGGGTGGGCCGGCTGCTCGGACCCGACTGGCAGAGCCCGGCCAGGGCCCTGGAGATCCAACTCGCCGTACGGCTGCACCGGTTGTCGTCCACGGCGCGACATTGACCCCCGCACGCACGGGCGCACGGGGGTCGGTCTCGGGGAAGCTCGCCGTGAAACCGGCTCAGACGGGACGGGCGTCAGCGGCACGGGCCGACGTCGTCGCGGCCTCCGCGTCCTCCTGGCCGTCCTCACCCTCCCATTCCGCGAGGTCACGGTGCCGGGTCTCCTTCGCCACCCCCACCGCGATCAGTGTCAGTACGACCGCCCCGATCACGTACAGGGCGATCGGAGTGGAGCTGTCGTAGTCGGCCAGCAGTGCGGTCGCGATGAGCGGCGCGGGCGCGCCCGCCGCGACGGACGAGAACTGTGCGCCGATCGAAGCGCCCGAGTAGCGCATACGGGTCGCGAACATCTCCGAGAAGAAGGCGGCCTGCGGTGCGTACATGGCCCCGTGCAGGACCAGGCCCACGGTCACGGCGAGAATCAGGTTCCCGAAGCTCCCGGTGTCGATGAGCGAGAAGAACGGGAACATCCACACACCGACTCCCGCCGCGCCCAGCAGATACACGGGCCGACGGCCGACGCGGTCCGACAGGGCGCCCCAGGCCGGGATGACGGCGAAGTGCACGGCGGAGGCGATGAGGACCGCGTTCAGCGCGGTCTGCTTGGAGAGACCGGCCGATGTGGTGGCGTACACGAGGATGAAGGCGGTGATCACGTAGTAGCTGATGTTCTCCGCCATACGCGCGCCCATCGCGATCAGGACGTCGCGCCAGTGGTGCCGCAGCACGGACACGAGCGGGAGCTTCTCGGCGGGTCCGTCCTGGGCCGCCTTGCGCGTCTCGGCCTGCGCGAGGGCCGCCTTGAAGACGGGCGATTCATCGACAGACAGACGAATCCACAAACCGACGATCACCAGCACGCCCGACAGCAGGAACGGAATACGCCAGCCCCAGGACATGAAGGCGGCGTCCGAGAGGACCGCGGTCAGCAGCGACAGCACACCCGTCGCCAGCAACTGCCCGGCGGGCGCCCCGGTCTGCGGCCACGAAGCCCAGAACCCGCGCCGCCGCGCGTCCCCGTGCTCCGACACCAGCAGCACGGCGCCTCCCCATTCGCCGCCCAGCGCGAAGCCCTGCACCAGGCGCAGCGCGGTGAGCAGCACCGGGGCCGCCGTACCGACGGTCGCGTGCGTGGGCAGCAGTCCGATCGCGAAGGTCGCCCCGCCCATCAGCAGCAGACTCAGCACCAGCAGCTTCTTGCGCCCGAGCCGGTCGCCGTAGTGCCCGAAGACCAGCGCCCCGAGAGGCCGGGCCGCGAATCCCACCGCGTACGTCAAGAACGAGAGCAGCGTGCCGACGAGCGGGTCGGAGCCCGGGAAGAACAGCTTGTTGAAGACGAGCGCGGCGGCAGATCCGTAGAGGAAGAAGTCGTACCACTCGATCGTGGTGCCGATGAGGCTCGCGGCGACGATCCGGCGGAGGTTCGAGGGTGGCGGGGGAGCGGTTGCTGCGGAGGCCATGAACACCACTTCCAGGCGGGCGGGGACGCTTACTTGTCGGCACAACCTAGGAAGACGCACGTCCATGGCACATGTGGGGGGACAACATAGTTTTTGGCGCCAGTGTGCGGCCACTCACCATGAGCGGGCGGAAGGTCCGGCGATGACGGCTGGCGGGAGTGTGCGTCGACGACTGCGTACGGCTGGAACAGGGCCGCCAGAAGAAGAGGCACTGCGCGTGATGGCGAAGGCCTGAGGGCGGAGACCAGCTGAGACCCCGGGTGTGACGCAGCCATGGCTCACTTGTGCGGGCTCCTGTCCGGTGAGGGCCGATCACGAGATATCTTGATGTCGAGCAATGTTGCAGACGTGGAGCGGAGCACCCGGTGACTGACTCGACCATCATCTATACGCACACTGACGAGGCCCCGGCCCTGGCGACGCATTCGTTCCTGCCGGTGATCCAGGCCTACGCCTCGACGGCCGGGGTCACCGTGGAGACGCGGGACATCTCCCTGGCGGGGCGGATCATCGCTCTCTTCCCGGAGTACCTCGAAGAGGGGCAGCGCATCCCGGACGACCTGGCCGAGCTGGGCGCTCTCGCCAAGACGCCCGAGGCGAACATCATCAAGCTGCCGAACGTCTCGGCGTCGATCCCGCAGCTCAAGGCCGCGGTCGCCGAGCTGCAGGAGCAGGGCTACGCGCTGCCGGCCTACCCGGACGACCCGAAGACCGACGAGGAGCGCGACATCCGCGCCCGCTACGACAAGGTCAAGGGCTCCGCCGTCAACCCGGTCCTGCGCGAGGGCAACTCCGACCGCCGCGCCCCCGCCTCGGTGAAGAACTACGCCAAGGCCCACCCGCACCGCATGGGCGCCTGGACCTCCGAGTCGAAGACCAACGTCGCGACCATGGGCGTGGACGACTTCCGTTCCACGGAGAAGTCCGCGGTGATCTCCGAGGCCGGCGCGCTGCGCATCGAGCTGAAGGGCGACGACGGCTCCACCACCGTGCTGCGCGAGTCCGTACCCGTACTCGCCGGTGAGGTCGTCGACGCCTCCGTGATGCGGGTCGCCGCACTGCGCGAGTTCCTGACCGCGCAGATCAACCGTGCCAAGTCCGAAGGCGTGCTGTTCTCCGTGCACCTGAAGGCCACGATGATGAAGGTCTCCGACCCGATCATCTTCGGTCACGTGGTGCGCGCCTTCTTCCCGAAGACGTTCGCGAAGTACGGCGAGAAGCTCGCCGCGGCCGGCCTCACCCCGAACGACGGACTCGGCGGCATCTACAAGGGCCTCGAGTCCCTGCCAGAGGGCGCCGAGATCAAGGCCTCCTTCGACGCCGAACTCGCCGAAGGTCCCGAGCTGGCGATGGTCGACTCCGACCGTGGCATCACCAACCTGCACGTCCCCTCCGACGTCATCGTCGACGCCTCCATGCCGGCCATGATCCGCACCTCCGGCCACATGTGGGGCCCGGACGGCGAGGAGGCCGACACGCTGGCCGTCCTGCCGGACAGCAGCTACTCGGGCGTCTACCAGGTCGTCGTCGACGACTGCCGCGCGAACGGCGCCTTCGACCCGTCGACCATGGGCTCGGTCCCGAACGTCGGCCTGATGGCGCAGAAGGCCGAGGAGTACGGCAGCCACGACAAGACCTTCGAGATCCCCACCACGGGCACGGTCCGTCTCGTCGACCAGGCCGGGAACGTCGTCATCGAGCAGACCGTCTCCGCCGGCGACATCTTCCGCGCCTGCCAGACCAAGGACGCCCCGATCAAGGACTGGGTGAAGCTGGCCGTCACCCGCGCCCGCGCCACCGGCGACCCGGCCGTGTTCTGGCTGGACGAGACCCGCGCGCACGACGCGCAGCTGATCGCGAAGGTCAAGCAGTACCTGCCGGAGCACGACACCGAGGGCCTGGACATCCGCATCCTGAACCCGGTCGAGGCGACCAAGCTCTCCGTGGAGCGCATCCGCCGCGGCGAGAACACCATCTCGGTCACCGGCAACGTCCTGCGTGACTACCTGACCGACCTGTTCCCGATCCTGGAGCTGGGCACCAGCGCCAAGATGCTCTCGGTCGTCCCGCTGATGAACGGCGGCGGCCTCTTCGAGACGGGCGCCGGCGGTTCCGCGCCGAAGCACGTCCAGCAGCTGGTCAAGGAGAACTACCTGCGCTGGGACAGCCTGGGTGAGTTCCTCGCGCTGGCCTCCAGCTTCGAGCACCTCGCGCAGACCACGGACAACGCGCGCGCCCAGGTCCTCGCGGACACCCTCGACCGCGCGACCGCCCTGTTCCTGGAGAACGACAAGTCGCCGAGCCGTCGCGTCGGCGGCATCGACAACCGCGGCAGCCACTTCTACCTGGCCCTCTACTGGGCCCAGGAGCTGGCCAAGCAGACCGACGACGCGGCGCTCGCCAAGGCGTTCGCCCCGCTGGCCGAGACGCTGACCACGCAGGAGCAGACCATCGTGGACGAGCTACTCGCGGTGCAGGGCTCGCCGGCCGACATCGGCGGCTACTACCGGCCCGACCCCGCCAAGGCGTCGGCCGTGATGCGCCCGTCGGCGACGCTCAACCAGGCGCTCGCCACGCTGGCCTGACGGCTCGGTTCGCGAACAGGCTGCGCGAGCAGAACGAACACGCCAGAAGGAACCCGTTCCGCCCCGGTCGGCAGTGAGCCGACCGGGGCGGTCCCGTCTCTGTACCGAGGGCCCGGCAGGCCGGGGGAGCGGCGGCGTAGAGTACCGGGCGGGGTATACGACGAGGGAGCGCTTCGTATGGAACTGCAGATGGCGGCCGACGAGCTGAAGTCCGTGATCAACCGGCTCAAGCGAGCGCAGGGGCAGATAGCGGGCGTGATCAACATGATCGAGCAGGGCCGCTCCTGCGATGAGGTGGTGACCCAACTGGCCGCGGCCTCAAGGGCGTTGGACCGTGCCGGGTTCGCGATCATCGCGACAGGTCTGGAGCACTGCATGGCCCCCGAGAACGGTGAGCCGGACATGGACCGCGATCAGATGCGGGCCCGCCTCGAGAAGCTCTTCCTCTCCCTCGCCTGACCCGGAGTACTCGGGGCATACGAGCGCTACCGCGGCGGAGCCTCAGTCCCGCCCCGCCCCCCGGTACAGATCCAGCTCCCCGTCCAGCTCGACGGCCAGCACCGTGGCCTGATCGTCCAGGTCGGCCGCAGCGGGCGCGTCGATCCAGGTCACGCCCGGAACCGCGTCCAGGCCGCCGGTGACATGGTGGCCCAGTTCGGTGCCCGTACCCAGAACCGTGGCTCGCAGGACCCGGTTGCGCAGTCCGCGTACGGAGACGGTCTCGCGCGGTGCGTCGAAGCACACCAGGTACAGCGTTCGCCGGTCGGCGGACAGCGTGCTGGGACCGTAGTGGTGCCCGGCGGGCAGCCCGGCGACCGTCCCGTACACGGCGTCGGCATGACGCGCGATCCACGCGCCGAGGCCCTCCAGGCGTTCGACCTGCTCCTCGGGGATCGTGCCGTCCTCCCGCGGCCCTGCGCCGAGCAGCAGATTGCCACCCATACCGATCGTCTCCGCGAAGTAACGCACCAACTGGCGCACCGACTTGAAGTCGCGGTCCTGCGGCCGGTAACTCCACGAGTCGTTGATCGTGAGACACAGCTCCCATGGACCCTCCGGGGCCTGGAGCGGTGCACCCTGTTCCGGAGTGGCGTAGTCGCCGTAGCCGAGCATGCGGCCGTTGAGGATGGTGTCCGGGTTGCCCGCGAGGATCAGTTCGGCGAGCTCGCGCATCCGCCACTGCTCCTCCGTGCGCTCCCACTCGCCGTCGAACCAGAGAATGTCGGGGCGGAACCGCTCGACGAGCTCGCGGACCTGGCCGTCGCGGTACGTGAGGTAGCGCGTCCAGGCCTCCGGGTCCTCCTTGCCGGGCTCGGCGTGCGAGTAGGCGTTGGGCTCCACGAGGTGTGGTCCCGGGTGCCGCTCGCTCGGGTAGTCCGGGTGGTTCCAGTCGGAGTGCGAGTAGTAGAGGCCGATCTTGAGGTCCCTCGCGCGCAGCGCGTCGACGAATCCGGTGACGAGATCGCGGCCTGCCGGTGTGTCCCGGACGACGTCGAGATTGCGGTGGTCCGTATCCCACAGGGCGACGCCGTCGTGGTGCCGGGTGGTGAGCACCGCGTACTTCGCGCCGATGCGGGCGAACAACTCGGCCCAGGCGTCCGGGTCGTAGCGCGACGCGGTGAAGCCGTCGAGCTGTTTCATGTACTGCTCGTGCGTCATCTCGCCGGTGTAGAAGGACCAGGACTCGGCCGCTCCGCCCACGGCGTAGACGCCGTAGTGGATGAAGACGCCCAGCTTGGCGTCGGGAAACCAGGGTTGCATCGGCATACGCCCACGCTATGCGCGACGCCGCGGACGGCGCGTGGGCGGCGGTCACCACTACTGGTCCGTTTTCACCATGCGCGGGGGCTCGGCAGTACGATCCGGAAATGTAGGTATGCCAGGACGTCCGAACGGGTACGCGAGTCACGCGCCCGGGGCGAACGGTGTCCCGGGTGGCCGAGAACGCCACTACGTCGGGATGTGCCATGGAGATACCCTCGAACGACAGCGCCACCTCGGAGGCCGAGCGAGCGCTGAGCGTGCTGGCCGAGAACACTGAGGACGACGCGGCGCTGGACACGCTGGCCGGTACGGACGTGCTGGTCCCGGTGCCTGATGACGCCGACGACGAGGCGGTGGCCGATCCCACGATGGTGGCGCTGCCCGTACTGGAGCAGGACGGCGAGGAGCCGCTCGTGCCGGTGTTCACCTCGGAGGTGCGGATGGCCGAACTGCTGCCGTACGTCTCCCGCTACCGGCTGGTGCCGCTGGGCGCACTGGCCTCCCAGTGGCCCACCGGGGATCTTTCGCTGACGATCGACGCCAGCTCCCCGCACGGCCTGACGCTCAACTCGGAGGGCGTACGCACGCTCCTCGTCCGTTAGCGGAGCGTGCGCCTCACTCGCCCTTCAGCATGCGCGCGAGCGCCGCGCGCTGCAGTGGGCGTACCTCGGTGTGCAGGTCGCGGCCCTTCTGGGTGAGTGCGACCCACACCCCGCGGCGGTCTTCCTGGCAGACAGAGCGCTCCACCAGGCCCTCCTTCTCCAGGCGGCCGATGAGGCGGGACAGGGCGCTCTGGCTCAGGTGGACGCGCTCGGCGATGTTCTGCACACGGCACTGCTCGCCCGGATGCGTGGCCGCGTCCGACACCAGGATGTCGAGGACCTCGAAGTCGCTGGCTCCCAGGCCATGCGGATGCAACTCGCGGTCGATCTCGCACATCGTGCGCGCATGCACCGACAGGATGTCCCGCCACTGCTCCTCGAGCCGGGAATCGGTCTTCTCCGCTGCCATATATGCACGGTAACAGAAAATGAACCTTTGTTGACCGTGCAACTAGTGTGCGTGCATGCAGGTGGCACGCGGGGAGGGGAGCGTAGCTCCAGGGGTCGGCAAGTCAGCCGGTGAAGATCTCGACCACCGACCACACGGCCAGGCCCAGCATGCACAGCCCGCCGATGCGCTGGACGGTCTTCAGAGGTACGCGCTTGGCGATGAAGCGGCCCGCCAGCAACGCGAGGGCGGAGACCGACATGAGGGCCGCCGCGGAGCCGAGGGCCACGGACGCGATCCCGTTCGTGGCCGCGAGGTTGGCGGTCGTGATCTGCGTCAGGTCGCCCCACTCGCTGATGAAGACGGCCATGAAGGCGGTCGTGTAGACCGGCCAGAACCCGGTGACCGTCCGGCCGTCCGCATCCGCCTCGTCGTCGTCCCCTTCGCCGCGCAGCAGCATGAAGGCGCCGAAGGCGAACAGCGCGGCCGAGACGGTTTTGACGGTCCAGTCGGGCAGCAGGCCGATGAGGCTGCCGGCGCCGACGGCGATCGCGACATGCACGACGAACGCGGTCGACGTGCCGAACCACACGTACAAGGGCCGCATGCGGGTGCCCATGGCCAGCGACGCGAACATCGTCTTGTCGGGCAGTTCGGCGAGGAAGATCAGCCCGAAGGCGGTGATGACCGCCAAGGGGTCGAAAGACGCCAGGGGGGCGAGAGACATCCGGGTGGCTTTCTGTACGGGCCGGGCCCTCCGGATCTTCGCGAAGCGCCCTCGGCTGGGGCGACGGGAGAACCGATCGGCCCGGCATGACGGGTGCACCGCACGGCGTGCGAGCACATCAATGCCTGGCCGAAGGTCTCGCCCACCCGCATGTTCACGCGGGCCCGGCCACCGGGAACCCGTGGGCTCCAGTGTGTCGACGACCGGTTCGCAGAGCTACTCCCCTTCGCGATCACCCAGTCTACCGGTCATCCGCGCGTGCTTCGCATGAGTGTGCGGACGGAGGGTAGGCGAGAGTTGTCCCACAAGGACGGTCCCACGCGGACGGAACACCTCGTCCGCGGGACACGAACGGAACGCCACCCCCATGACCAGCCCTCCCGACGAAGACACGTCCGCCGACATCCTGCGCGCCCTGGGTGTCCTGGCGTACGACGGACAAGACAGCGAGGCGCGGGCCCTGTTGGCCGGGAGCAGAGTGCTGGTGCCGGCCGACTCTCTCGACGACGTGGACGCCCCGGAACTGAAGCTTGCCCTGACGGGCTGTGCTGTGGAGGTCTTCACCTCGGAGGAGCGGATGGCCCAGGCGCTGCCGGACGTGCAGACCTACCACCTCGTACCCCTCGGCCTGCTCCCGGCCCACTGGCCCGAGAGGGGCCGCTCGCTCACCATCGACCCGGGTTCGCCGGACAGCCTCACGCTGTCGGCGGACGGCGTACGGTTACTGCTCGGCGAACCCTGAAGCCGCGCCCTGTCGCAGGGCTCAGGTCGACCGGCGCTTCACCAGCTCCGTCGGCAGGATCATCGCCGCCGGGTCCTCGCCGCCGATCTGGGCGAGCAGCAACCGCACCATCTCGGCGCTGATGCGGTCGTAGGGCTGGCGGATCGTCGTGAGGGCCGGAGTGGCCTCTGTCGCCGCGCTGGAGTCGTCGAAGCCGCCCACGGACACGTCCTCGGGCACCCGGCGGCCCGCCCGGCGCAGCGCCGCCAGGGCGCCCTGTGCCATCAGGTCGGAGGCCACGAACAAGGCGTCCATGTCGGGGGCCTGCGCCAGTAGCCGTTCGGTGCCCGCCTCGCCGCTGGCCCGGCTGTAGTCGCCGGAGACAATGAGCCGTTCGTCGATCTCGACGCCGGATTCCGTGAGCACCTCCTTGTAGCCGGCGAGGCGGTCGACACCGCCCGGGGTGTCCAGCGGGCCGCTCACCATGCCGATACGACGCCGCCCCAGCGACAGCAGGTGGCGCACCATGTCACGGGCGCCGTCCCGGTCGTCCGCGGCCACGTAACTCACCTTTGAGCTGAGCCCCATCGGCTTGCCGCACTGGACGAGGGGCACCCCCGCCGCGCGAAGCTCCTCGGCGACCGGGTCGCCGGAGTGGCTGGAGACCAGCAGCACCCCGTCGACATGGCCGGCCGTGATGTACCGCGTTATGCGCCGCCGTTCGTCCCGCGTACCCGCCAGCATCAGCAGCAGCGGGATGTCGTGCGTCGCCAGCGCCTGAGTGCAACCGCTCAGCAGGACATTGAAGTTGGGGTCCTCGAAAAACCTCTCCTGCGGTTCGGTGAGCAGGAAACCGATCGAGTCCGAGCGTCCGGTGATCAGCGAGCGGGCGTGCCGGTTGACGACGTAACCCGTCCTGCGGATGGCCGCGTTGACCGCCTCCTGCGCCGCCGGGCTCACATAGTGCCCACCGTTGAGTACGCGGGAGACGGTGCCGCGCGAGACACCGGCCTCGCGCGCCACGTCATGGATCGTCGGCGGCTTCCGCCGGCCCCCCGTCGAGTGCATGGTCATGACTTTACGGCTCCGGACAGCAGGTCGAGGCTCCAGAACCGCTGGATGACCAGGAACAGCGCGATCAGCGGGATCACCGCGAGCAGGGCTCCCGTGATCACCAGCGTGTACAACGCCGGGGTGTTGGCGCCCTGCTCGAGAAGCGTGAACAGACCCAGCGTGATCGGGAACTTCTCGTCGTCGCTGAGCATGATGTACGGCAGCAGGAAGTTGTTCCACACCGCCACGAACTGGAACAGGAAGACGGTCACCAGACCAGGCACCATCATCGGCAGCGCGACCCGGGTGAAGATCCGCCACTCGCTCGCCCCGTCCATTCGCCCGGCCTCGACCACATCACTCGGCACGGCCGCGGTGGCGTAGATACGAGCGAGGTAGACGCCGTACGGCGAGAGGACCAGCGGCAGCAGCACCGACGCGTACGAATCCGTCAGGTCGGCCTTGGCCAGCAGCAGATACTGGGGGATCGCCAGGATCACCGGCGGCATCAGCACGCCCGCCAGGAGGATGTTGAACACGGTCTCGCGGCCACGGAAGCGGTAGATCGCGAGGGCGTAGCCGCTGAGCGCGGAGACGGCTGTCGACAGGAGAGCGCCGAGGCCCGCGTAGAGGGCGGAGTTGCCCATCCACTTCCAGTAGACGCCGTCACGATAGGCGTTGAGGTCCTTCACGTTCTCGGCGAAGCCGGTGCCCGGCAGGAACGTGAACGTCGAGAACAGCTCACGGCCGGACTTGGTCGCCGCGATCAGCACCCAGGCCACCGGCAGCAGGCAGTAGATCGCACCCAGCAGCAGCGTGACCGTCGGGACGAAGGCGATCCGGCGCCGCAGCGGCGGCCCCTGGGCGGTGCCGGGCGTCGTGCCCGCGGCCGGAGCGGCCTTGCGGACGGCAAGAGAACTCATCGTGCTTCCCCCTGCTGCTTGGTACGGGAGTTCGCGGCTCGCAGGAAGCCGAAGGACAGGAGGAGCGTGACGAAGGCGATGATCACCGCGGTCGCGGCCGCCGAATAGATGTCGCCGTTTTGGAAGGCGTCCTGGTACACCTTCATCAGCGGACTCCAGGTCGTGGAGATGGAGTTGGTGAGCGGCTTGAGGGTGGTCGGCTCGCTGAACACCTGGAGCGTCGCGATGATCGAGAAGAAGAAGGTCAGCACCAGCGAGGGCGCCACCATCGGGATCTTGATCCGCAGTGCGATCTGCAGCGGGGTCGCACCGTCCAGCTTCGCCGCCTCGTGCACCTCGGCCGGGATGGCCTGCAACGAGGTGTAGATGACGATCATGTTGAAGCCGGTGCCGCCCCACACCGCGATGTTCGACAGCGCGGCGTACAGCCCCCCGCCGTCCAGCAGGTCCGGCTGCGGCAGCCCCAGCTTGTCGAGCACGAAGTAGAAGGGGCTGACGTCCGGCAGATACAGGAAGCCCCACAGCAGCGCCGCGACGACTCCGGGAATGGCGTACGGCAGGAAGATCGCGAGCCGGGTGAAGGGCGCGAGGCGGACTCGTTCGGTGTCGAGCATCAGCGCGAACAGCAGGGCGAGGCCGAGCATGACCGGGACCACGATGGCGCCGTACCCGAGCACGCGCAGCGCTCCGTCGAGCAGCTCCGAGTCAGTGAGGGCGTCGGTGTAGTTCTCCAGGCCCGCCCAGACCTCGCTGCGGGCGCCCGAGCCCAGGCCCAGGCCCTTGACCTGGACCTTGTGGAGGCTGAGCCAGATCGCGTAGCCGATGGGGAGCGCGAAGAACAGGGCGAAGAGGGTCGTCGCGGGGAGGAGGAAGGCATACGGGGCCCCCTTGACCCCGTACGACTTCCGGCGTGCGCTTGTCACTCCGCGACCTCGAAGCCCTGCTTCTTCATGTCGGCGACGGTGTCGTCCTGCATCTTCGTGAGGGCGGCACCGAAGTCCGACTTGTCCTTGGCGGCCTTGCCGAACGCGTCCTTGAAGGTGGTGTACGCGACGTTCACGTTCGGGCCCCACGCGGAGGGCGCCGTGGTCTTCGCGATCTCGGAGGCCTGGGTGTAGAAGTCCGGCTGGTTGGAGAAGAAGGCCGGCGGCTCGGCGAACGCGTCACTGGTCTGCGCGGTCGTGGCGGCGGGGTAGATGCCGCCCTCCTTCGCGAGCGCGGTCAGCGCGGCCGGGTCCGTGTTCAGCCAGGAGGCGAACTTCGCGGCGGCCGACTTGTTCTTGGAGTCCGTGGTGACGGCCGTGGAGGAGCCGCCCCAGCTGCCCGTCACGTTCTCGCCGGCCGACCACTGCGGCAGCGGGGCCATCGCCCACTTGCCCTCGGTGTCGGGAGCGGCGGTCGTCAGCGTGCCGGGCGCCCAGACCGCGCTCACCCAGGCGATCTGCTTGCCGGTGTTGAGCGCCTTGTTCCAAGCCGGCGTGTACATCGGCTGGTTGTCGATCGCGCCCTCCTTGACGAGACCGCCCCAGAAGTCGGCGACCTTCTGCGTCGCCGCGTCGTCGATGCCGACCTTCCACTGCTCGCCCTCGGTGGTCCACCACTTGGCGCCCGCCTGCTGCGCGAGACCCGCGAACTGTCCGGAGTCGTTGGCGGAGAACGTGGTGAGGTCCGTCTCCGGGGACTTCTTCTTCAGCGCGCGGGCAGTCTCCGCGAACTCCTCCCAGGTCTTGGGGACTTCGAGTTCGTACTGCTTGAAGAGGTCCTCGCGGTAGTAGAACATCATCGGCCCGGAGTCCTGCGGGATCGCGTAGACCGCGTCCGAACCCAGCGTCGTCTGCTGCCAGACGCCCTCGGCGAACTTGTCCTTCACGCCGTCCACCTCATCGGCTATGTCGGCGAGCGCGTCATTGCTGACCAGAGTCGGCAGGGCCTGGTACTCGGCCTGCACCAGGTCCGGGGCCTTCTTGGCCTTGTGCGCGGTGAGGATCTTGGTGACGAGGGTGTCGCCGGACGCCTGCTTCTTCACCGTGACGGTGATCTGCTCGTCCTTGCCCGGGCCCTTGTTCCACAGGTCGGCGACCTTGTCCATGCCCGGCGTCCAGGACCAGTACGTCAGCGAGACCGGCCCCGAGTCGGCCGCGTTGTCATCATCGGACCCGCCCGAAGAGCCGCAGGCGGCGAGTGCGGTGGCGCCAAGAACGACGGCGACCGAGGTGGCCACGAGGCGACGCAGCTTCGTGTTTGGCATGGATCTATCTCCCCTGACCTGGGTCCCCGCTCTACTGCGGGAACCGTGCCATGCTTCTGTGAGCGTTCACAGTAGAGAAACATCCAGGACACTTGTCAATGGTTGTTGCTGTGCGGTTATGTTGGGCTCGCGCCGACAGCGGCGTGTGTGCACGTTCCCAACTGATCGATAAACCGGGAGAGATCCATGCCGGAGACCACCCCCAAGGGCCTCACCAGGCTCGCCTTCGGTGGGGACTACAATCCCGAGCAGTGGCCGGAAAGCGTCTGGCATGAGGACGTCCGGCTGATGCGCGAGGCGGGCGTCACGATGGTGAGCGTCGGGATCTTCTCCTGGGCCCTGCTCGAACCCTCACCCGGGGCCTATGAGTTCGGCTGGCTCGACCGTCTCCTGGACCTGTTGCACGAGCACGGGATACGCGCCGACCTCGGTACGCCGACGGTGGCACCGCCGGCCTGGTTCTACCGGGCGCATCCCGAGGCGCTGCCGATGGCCGCCGACGGGACGCGGTACGAGTTCGGCTCGCGCGGCGCCATCTGCCACAGCAACCCGCACTACCGCGAGGCCGCCGCCGCCATCACGACACAGCTCGGTGAGTGGTACGCCGACCACCCCGCGCTCGCGATGTGGCACGTCCACAACGAGTACGGCGTCCCCGTCTCGGCCTGCTACTGCGAGTCCTGCGCCGCGCACTTCCGCCGCTGGCTGGCCGCGACGTACGAGAGTGTCGACGCGGTCAACGAGGCCTGGGGAACCGCTTTCTGGGGCCAGCGGTACGCGGACTTCGACCAGATCAACCCGCCCCGCGTGACCCCCACGGTCGGCAATCCGGCCCAAGCGCTCGACTACAAGCGCTTCGCCGACGCCACCATGCGCGAGAACTTCGTGACCGAGCGGGACATCCTGCACCGCTTCTCGCCCGGCATCCCGGTCACCACCAACTTCATGACTGCCCTCAGCCAGTGCGACTCCGTCGACTACTGGGCCTGGGGCCGCGAGGTCGACCTCGTCACCAACGACCACTACCTGATCACCGACGGCCGCCGGACCCACGTCAATCTCGCCATGGCCGCCGACCTCACCCGCTCCGTCGCCGGCGGCGCCCCCTGGCTGCTGCTCGAACACTCCACGTCGGGCATCAACTGGCAGCCCCGCAATCCCGCCAAGGCCCCCGGCGAGATGGCCCGCAACTCCCTCGCCCATGTGGCCCGCGGCTCCGACGGCGCCCTGTTCTTCCAGTGGCGGCAGTCACGGCGCGGCGCGGAGAAGTTCCACTCGGCGATGCTGCCGCACGCGGGCACGGACTCGCGGGTCTGGCGCGAGGTGGTCGAACTCGGCGCGTCCGTGGGCGCGTTGGCGCCGATCCAGGGCACGCGCACCGTCGCCGACGTGGCCGTGCTCTGGGACTGGCACTCCTGGTGGGCGCAGACCCTCCAGTGGCGCCCCAGCGAGGACCACGACCCGCGCGAGCGCGCCGACGCCTTCTACGAAGCCCTCTTCGACCGCCACCTCACCGTCGACTTCGCCCACCCGGAAGCCGACTTGTCGGCCTATCCACTTGTCGTCGTGCCCGCGCTGTATCTGATGACGGAAGCCGCCGGGCAGAATCTGCAGGAGTACGTCGAGAACGGCGGCACCCTCGTCGTCTCGTACTTCTCCGGCATCGTCGACGAGCACGACGCCGTGCACGACGGCCCCTACCCGGGCCCCCTGCGGGACGTACTCGGCCTGACCGTCGAGGAGTTCTCGCCGCTGCTGGCGGGCGACCGGGTGCAGATCGCAGGGCCCGACGGCTCCGAACTCACCGGTGACGTGTGGTCGGAGTTCGTGGTGCCGCGCGGCGCCGAGACCGTGTGGACATACACCGACGGACTCACCGCCGGCCACCCCGCCATCACCCGGCACCGGCTCGGCGAGGGCACGGCCTGGTACGTCTCCACCCGCCTCGGGTCCGACGGCCTCGACGCCCTCGTGGGCTGGGCCGCCGAGGACGCCCGCATCGCGCCGCGCGCCGACCTGCCGCGCGACGTCGAAGTAGTGCGCCGCACCGGCGAGTCCGGCACCTACCTCTTCGCGATCAACCACACCTCGTCGGACGCCAAGGTGCCGCTGGAGGCGCACGGCACCGAGCTGCTGACGGGCGAACGCGCCGCGGGCCGCCTCGCGGTTCCCGCGGGAGCCGTCCGGGTCGTACGACTCGACGGCTGAGCCGACTCCCTCCGCCCGCGTGAGCCGCACGAGCCGCGGGCGGAGGGGCTTCCTCTCCGCCATCAGGAGGGGTACCCCCCATACCCATCACGTCGAAGGGACGACGGACGACGATGTTCCATCCCAGACGCACACTCAAGGCCCTGCTGCTGCCGCTCGCGGCCGGGCTCGCCCTCACCGCCCTGCCCGCACAGTCGGCGGTGGCGGCGAGCACACTCCAGAACGTCGGCTTCGAGTCCGACGGTTCCGGTGCCGCCACGCCCAGCGGCTGGTCGGAGTACGGTTCCACCGGCGCCTCGTTCGTGGAGTCCGGTGGCCGCAGCGGCAGTTACCGTCTGTCGCACTACGCCTCCTCCGCGTACAAGGTGGAGACGTACCAGTACCTCTCCGGGCTGACCAACGGGAACTACACCCTCAGGGCCTGGGTGCGCTCGGGCGGCGGTCAGAAGTCCGCGTACCTGGCGCTCAAGAACTGCGGAAGCGCCGAGCAGCGCACCGATCTGCCGGTCTCCAGCAGTGGCTGGATACGCATCGTCGTGCCCGTCTCGGTGACGAACAACCAGTGCACGATCAGCATCAACTCCGATGCCAACGCGGGCAACTGGATCAACGTCGACGACCTGACGTTCACCTCGGGCACGACCAACGGCCTGGCCATCAAGGGCTCTGACGTCTCGTCACTCGCCAAGAGCGAGGCCAAGGGCGGCGGCTACCGGACCAGCTCCGGCAGCACGGGGGACGCCCTCGCCATTCTCAAGTCCCACGGGCACAACTACGCCCGCCTCAAGGTGTGGGTGAACCCGGCCGACGGCTACAACAACAAGGCCCGCGTCCTCGCGATGGCCAAGCGCGTCAAGGCGCAGGGCATGAAGCTTCTCGTCGACTTCCACTACTCGGACTTCTGGGCCGACCCGGGCCGCCAGGACAAGCCCGCCGCCTGGGCCGGGCACTCGTACAGCCAGTTGAAGACGGACGTCTACAACCACACGTACGACGTGCTGAACGCCCTGAAGGCGCAGGGCACCACGGCCGACATGGTGCAGGTCGGCAACGAGACCAACGGCGGCATGCTCTGGAACGAGGGCTCCACCGACAACTGGGGCCAGCTCGCCGGGCTGCTCAACTCCGGCTACGACGCGGTCAAGGCGGTCAACTCGTCCACGACCGTGGCACTGCACCTCGCCAAGGGCGGCGACCTCGCGGGCACCCGCTGGTGGTTCGACAGCGCACGCTCCAACGGTGTGAAGTTCGACGTCATCGGTCTGTCGTACTACGGCTACTGGCACGGCTCGCTCACCGACTTCCAGACCACCCTGGACGACGCGGCGACCCGCTACGGCAAGCCGGTCTACGTCGCCGAGACGGCCTACCCCTTCCGTCTTGGCAGCGAGGACTCGCACGAGGACATCATCAACACGAGCGGTGAGCTGGTGGCCGGATACCCGGCCACCACGGCCGGGCAGACCGCCTGGTTCCGCGACATCATGAACATCGTGGAGGCCGTCCCGAACAACCGCGGCCTCGGTGTCTTCTACTGGGAGTCCACCTGGACCGCGGTGAACGGCAACGGCTGGGACCCGACCGACCCGTCGTCGGGCAACGCCTGGGAGAACCAGGCCCTGTTCGGCTACGACGACCGGCCGCTTCCGGCGATGTCACTGTTCAACCGCCGGTGACGCACTGACGGACACCGGCCGACCGAGGGTCCGCCCGCGCGCGAAGCGTGGGCGGACCCTTTCGTCACGTACCGCCGCGGCCGTCGCTGCTGTCGGCCTTCGCCCGCCGCTGAAGGATCGCCAGCACCTGCTCGCCCCAGCGGACGGCGGCCTTCTCGAACTCGATGCCGCCCAACAGCGTGAGATACGGGCCCACACGCTCGGACCGGGTCAGATGCTCGTCCTCGGTGCGGCCGTCGAGCAACCGCAGCCGGAGTCGTTCGTACCGGGCCAGTTTCGCCCGGGCCCATTCGATGCGCTCCTCGACGGCAGCGCGTACGGCCGTGCCGTCACCCTGGTCCACCGCCTGCAGCTTGACCAGCAGCTCGTCGCGGATCGCGGTGGGCCGGGGCGGGGCGGCCGTGAAGTCGTACAGCGCACGCCGGCCCGCCTCCGTCAGCGCGAAGAGCCGCTTGTCCGGCCGACGTTCCTGGCGTACGACCCTGGCCTCGATCAGCCCCTCGGACGCCATGCGGTCCAGCTCGCGGTACAGCTGCTGGGGTGTGGCCATCCAGAAGTTGGCGACCGACGCGTCGAAGGTCTTCGCCAGGTCGTACCCGGAGGCCTCGCCGTCCAGAAGCGTGGCCAGCAGAGCGTTGCGCAGTGCCATGAGAGGAGCGTACTGTCCGACACACCTAATCAACAAATTGACTATGAGGTGGGCCATGAACCCCTTCCGCAAGGCCGTCGAGGACCGCGACCACGAGGCCGTCGTCGCCCTGCTCGCCGAGGACGTCGTGTTCACCAGCCCGGTAGTGTTCAAGCCGTACGCCGGAAAGGCGATCACCGCGGCGCTCCTGGGCGCCGTCCTGCGTATCTTCGAGGACTTCCGCTACGTCCGCGAGATCGCGAACCCGGACGGCCGCGACCTCGTCCTCGTCTTCGAGACGCGCGTGGGCGACCGGCAGATCCAGGGCTGCGACCTGCTGCACTTCGACGAGGACGGCCGGATCGACGAGCTCACGGTCATGGTCCGCCCGCTGTCCGGTGCCCAGGCGCTCCAGCAGGCGATGGCGGACCGGTTCGAGAGCATCGAACGAGGGGCGGCGAGCACCTGAGAACCACGGAGAGTTAGCCTGATCTCCTGCCACGACCAGGAGATCTACGTTCATGACAGCGCTCCGATCCGAGAAGGTGGACGGGCCCGGGAAGCTCCGTGTGCCCGCCGGGCGGCCGTCGTCGTGGCATGGACAGGGACCGGTCGTGGCGGTGGTCGCGGTCGGCGGCGCGCTGGGCGCGGCTGCCCGGTACGGAGCCTCGCTGATCTGGCCCACGCAGACCGCCGCCTTCCCCTGGACCACGTTCTGGGTCAACGTCATCGGGTGCGCCGTGATCGGCGTCTTCCTGGTCGTGATCAGCGACGTGTGGGCGGCGCACCGGCTGGTCCGGCCCTTCTTCGGCACCGGCGTCCTCGGCGGCTTCACCACCTTCTCGACGTACGCCGTCGACATCCAGAAACTGGTCGACGAGGGCCACCCCCGGACCGGCCTCGCCTACCTCGCCGCCACCCTCGTCGCGGCGTTGGCGGCGGTGTGGCTCGCGGTGGTGGCGACCCGCAAGGTGCTGGCATGGAGGCGGCGATGACGAGGGTGACCGGCGACGCCCTACAGCTGACGATCTTCATGGGCGAGTCGCCGTGAACTGGCTGTTGGTGATCGCCGGCGGCATGGTCGGCGCACCCCTGCGCTACCTCACCGACCGCGCGGTGCAGTCCCGTCACGCCACGGTCTTCCCCTGGGGCACCTTCACCGTGAACGTCATCGGCTGCCTGATACTCGGCACACTGGCCGGCGCTGCCGCGGCCGGAGCGGCCTCCTCGCATCTCCAACTGCTGCTCGGCACCGGCCTGTGCGGCGCGCTCACCACGTACTCCACGTTCTCGTACGAGACCCTGCGGCTGGCCGAGGGTGGGGCCCGTTTCTATGCCGCCGTCAATGTGATCGCGAGCGTGGTCGCAGGGCTCGGCGCGGCCTTTGTGGGGGTTTCGGTCGCTGAGGCTCTGTGGGTGTAGCTGACCGAGTCTCCCGGCGGTCCGTCTCGAACCCTTGACAGTCACCTCCCGTTCCCCGCAGGATCACCCCCGTGAACCTGTCAGACAGCCAGACAGGTGGCTCGGTCCCGCGGCGCGTCAGCGCGATGGAAGCGGTGCTCAGTCATCTCCGGAGTGCGATCGAGCGCGGCGAGTACGCCGTGGGGGACAAGCTGCCGTCCGAGGCGGAGCTGTGCCGGAGCCTCGAGGTCAGCCGTCCCGTGTTGCGGGAGGCGTTGCGGGCCCTGCAGACGATGGGCCTGACCGTGTCCCGTACCGGCAAGGGCACGTTCGTCGTCTCGAACGGGCCGGTCGTCGACCCCACTTTCGGCGACTACGCGGCCAGCGACCTGATAGAGGTCCGGCGCCATGTCGAGATCCCCGTCGCGGGCTACGCCGCCGCCCGCCGCACACCCGAGGACCTCGACCATCTCGCCCACCTGCTCGACCGGATGGAGCACGAGACCGACACCACCGCCTGGGTGGCCATGGACACGCTCTTCCATCTCGCCGTCGCGCAGGCCGCGCAGAACCCGGTCTTCCGCCGCGTGATCGAGGAGATCCGTGACGCGCTGGCCCGCCAGTCCGCGTTCCTCAACGAACTCGGCGGCCGTCGCGAGCAGTCCAACCGCGAACACCGGGCGATCGTCGAGGCGTTGATCGACGGCAGCGAGCGCGACGCGACCGAAGCCATGGCCCACCACCTCGACCGCGTCGAGACGACCCTCACCGCGATCGTGCGACCCGAGGGCGCCGAAAACACCGACAGCACAGACACCCCCACAGAAGGCGAGACCCCAGCGTGAGCGAGCAGTCCCTCGACGAAGAGATACGGAAACCGGCCGCTCACGTCGACGCCGGAGACGCGGGATACAGCAAGTCCCTGAAGTCCCGGCACGTCAACATGATCGCCATCGGCGGCGCCATCGGCACCGGCCTCTTCCTCGGCGCCGGCGGACGGCTCGCCGAAGCCGGCCCCTCGCTCTTCATCGCGTACGCCGTCTGCGGAATCTTCGCCTTCCTCGTCGTCCGCGCCCTCGGCGAACTCGTCCTGTACCGGCCCTCCTCCGGCGCCTTCGTGTCCTACGCGCGGGAGTTCCTCGGCGAGAAGGGCGCGTACACCGCGGGCTGGATGTACTTCCTGAACTGGGCGACCACCGGCATCGCCGACATCACCGCGGTCGCCACCTACACCCACTACTGGGGCATGTTCTCCGACATCCCGCAGTGGGTGATCGCGCTCATCGCACTCGCCGTCGTCCTCACCGTGAACCTCATCTCGGTGAAGTACTTCGGTGAGCTGGAGTTCTGGTTCGCGATCATCAAGGTCGGCGCCCTGGTCGCCTTCATGTTCATCGGCATCTTCCTGCTGGCCACCCAGCAGCCCGTGGACGGCAACACCCCCGGCCCGTCCCTGATCACCGACAACGGCGGCCTCTTCCCCAACGGCCTGCTGCCGATGCTGCTGATCGTCCAGGGCGTCGTCTTCGCCTACGCCTCCGTAGAGCTCGTCGGTGTCGCGGCGGGTGAGACGGAGAACCCGGAGAAGATCATGCCGAAGGCGATCAACTCCATCATGTGGCGCGTCGGTCTCTTCTACGTCGGCTCCGTGGTGCTCCTCTCGATGCTGCTGCCGTGGTCGTCGTACAGCGCCGGCGAGAGCCCCTTCGTCACCGTGCTGTCCAACATCGGCATCCCGGCCGCGGGCGGCGTGATGAACCTGGTCGTGATGACCGCCGCCATGTCCTCGCTGAACTCCGGCCTGTACTCCACCGGCCGCATCCTGCGCTCCATGGCGATGGCAGGCTCGGCGCCGAAGTTCACCTCGGTGATGAGCCGCAGCCAGGTCCCGTACGGCGGAATCCTGCTCACCAGCGGTATCTGTGTACTCGGTGTCGGCCTCAACTTCGTCGTCCCCGACGACGCGTTCGAGATCGTGCTGAACTTCGCGGCCATCGGCATCCTCGCCACCTGGGGCATGATCATGATCTGTCACCTGGTCTTCTGGCGGAAGACACAGGAAGGCGAGCTGGAGCGCCCCAGCTATCGTCTGCCGGGCTCGCCCTGGACCGAGCTCGTCACTCTGTTCTTCCTCGCTTCCGTGCTGGTGCTGATGTACGCCGACGGGGGAGCGGGACGTACGACCGTGATGTGTCTGCCGCTGATCGTGGCGGCCCTGGTGGCGGGATGGTTCGCCGTACGGCGCCGGGTGGCGGCCGTACGCAAGTCCGGAGCCGACGCGTGAGCTGCCTCAAAACCTTTGCCGAACAGGGCAGTTCACTGGCCGAGGCGCCCACGATCCGGGAGCCGCTGCACGCGCCCGTCGCCCAGCTCGTACGTGGCGGTGTCATCGAGGGCATCCACTACGGCTCGGTCGTCGTGCTCGGCGCCGACGGGATGGTGGAACTGCAGATCGGCGACATCGAGGCGGCCTTCTACCCGCGCTCGGCGCTCAAGCCCGTACAGGCGGTGGCCATGCTGCGGGCCGGGCTGCCGCTCGACGGGGAGCTGCTCTCGCTGGCCGCGGCCAGCCACTCCGGCGAGGAGCGGCATCTCGCCGGAACCCGGCGGATCCTGGAGCAGGCCGGGCTCCCCGAGGAGGCCCTGCGCAATGTGCCGGACCTGCCGTACGACCCGGTCGTACGGGAAGCCTGGGTGCGCGAGGGGCGGCTGCCGTCGCAGCTCGCGCAGAACTGCTCGGGCAAGCACGCGGCGATGCTCTACACGGCGCACCTGAACGGCTGGTCGCTCGACGACTACCTCGACCCCGCGCATCCGCTCCAGCAGGCGATCGCGGAGATCGTCGAGGACCTCACCGGGCAGTCCATCGCGCACGTGTCCGTCGACGGCTGTGGTGCGCCCTTGTTCTCCATTTCGCTGCACGGGCTCGCGCGCGCCGCCGCCCGGATCACCACCGCCCCGCCCGGCACACCCGAGGCGCGGGTCGCCGACGCGATGCGTGAGCACGCCGAAATGGCGTCCGGCTCCGGCCGCGACGTCGCCGCGCTGATGAGGGCCGTGCCGGGGCTGCTCACCAAGGACGGCTTCGAGGGCGTACACGTCGCGGCGCTTCCCGACGGGCGGGCGGTCGCCGTGAAGATCGCGGACGGCGCGGACCGGGCCCGGCTGCCCGTGGTCGCCGCCGCCCTCGCCCGCTGCGGCGTCGACCCGGTCGTGCTCGCCGAGTTCGCTCAGGCGCCGCTGTTCGGGGGCGGGGAGGTGGTCGGGAGCATCCGGCCGGCCCGCGCACTGGAACCGCTGGCTGACGCCTGATCCGCTCACGCGGGCCTGATCCACCCCTTCTCCTGAAAGAAGAGCCGCACCGATATGACCGCCGCCGCAGCCCATCGCAGCGAGCACGACCTGCTCGGCGACCGTGACGTCCCCGCCGAGGCGTACTGGGGCATCCACTCCCTGCGCGCCAAGGAGAACTTCCCCATCACGGGCACCCCGATCTCCGCCTACCCGCACCTGATCGACGCACTGGCCGCCGTCAAGGAGGCCGCCGCCCGCGCCAACGAGGAGCTCGGTCTGCTGGAGCCCCGCAAGGCGGCGGCCATCGTCGAGGCTTGCCAGGAGATCCGGGACGGGAAGCTGCACGACCAGTTCGTCGTCGACGTCATCCAGGGCGGCGCCGGGACCTCGACGAACATGAACGCCAACGAGGTCGTCGCCAACCGGGCGTTGGAGCTCCTCGGACATCCGAAGGGCGCGTACGAGTTCCTGCACCCGAACGAGGACGTCAACCTCGGCCAGTCGACCAACGATGTCTACCCGACCGCCGTCAACGTCGCCACCATCTTCGCGGTGCGCGGGCTGCTGAAGGCGATGGCGGTGCTGCAGGACGCCTTCGCCGCCAAGGCCGTCGAGTTCCGTGACGTGCTGAAGATGGGGCGTACGCAGCTGCAGGACGCGGTGCCGATGACGCTCGGTCAGGAGTTCTCGGCGTACGCGGTGATGCTGGACGAGGACCGCAGCCGGCTCGCCGAGGCCGTCGCGCTGATCCACGAGATCAACCTGGGCGCGACCGCGATCGGCACCGGGCTCAACGCGCCCGCCGGATACGCCGAGGCCGCGCGCCGGCACCTCGCGGACATCACCGGGCTGCCGCTGGTCACCGCCGCCAACCTGGTCGAGGCCACGCAGGACTGCGGGGCCTTCGTGCAGATGTCCGGGGTGCTGAAGCGGATCGCGGTGAAGCTCTCGAAGAGTTGCAACGACCTGCGGCTGCTGTCGTCCGGGCCGCGCGCGGGCCTGAACGAGATCAACCTGCCGCCGGTACAGGCCGGTTCGAGCATCATGCCCGGCAAGGTGAACCCGGTGATTCCCGAGGTTGTCAACCAGGTCGCCTTCGAGGTGATCGGCAACGACGTCACCATCACGATGGCCGCGGAGGCCGGACAGCTCCAGCTCAACGCCTTCGAGCCGGTCATCCTGCACGCCCTGTCGGAGAGCATCACGCATCTGCGCGCCGCCTGCCTGACCCTGGCCGAGCGCTGCGTCGCCGGGATCACGGCCAACGAGGACGTGCTGCGCGAGGCCGTCGAGAACTCCATCGGCCTGGTCACCGCGCTCAACCCGTACATCGGGTACGAGGCGGCCACCGGCATTGCGAAGGAAGCCCTCGCGACGGGGCGCGGAGTTGCCGAACTCGTTCTGGAAAAGGGCCTGTTGCCTCCCGACCGGCTGGCCGCGCTGCTGCGGCCGGAGGTACTGGCGGGCTCGCGGGCCAACTGAGACGCGCGGGTGCCCGCGGTGTGCTGGTCGGGCACACGATGATGGCGCGGGCACCCGTGCCCACCCGCCTCGGCGGGGACCGAACGGCAGAATGGTGATCATGGCAGTGTCTTCGTCGTCCCTCACCCTCCAGCCCGTCCTGGACCGCATCGCCGCCGAGATCGAGAACATGCCCGCACGTGGTCGGCCCGCCGACTACATCCCGGCGCTCGCGGCATGCGACCCGCGTCGGTTCGGCATGGCCGTCGCGGAGCTGGACGGCACGGTGCACGGGGTGGGGGACTGGCGGCAGCCGTTCTCCGCGCAGTCGCTCACCAAGGTCTTCACCCTCGCGCTCGTCCTGGCGGGCGGGGGCGACGCCCTGTGGGAGCGCGTCGGACGCGAGCCCTCCGGCAA
This sequence comes from Streptomyces flaveus, assembly GCF_014647675.1. Lineage (GTDB taxonomy): Bacteria > Actinomycetota > Actinomycetes > Streptomycetales > Streptomycetaceae > Streptomyces > Streptomyces flaveus. Next base: position 361,943 of record NZ_BMPQ01000007.1, read on the forward strand.
CCCCTTCAACTCGCTGGTGCAGCTGGAGTACGAGAACGGCATCCCGCGCAATCCCTTCATCAACGCGGGTGCCCTTGTCGTCACCGACCGCCTGCACACCCAGACCGGCGACGCGGCCGGCACCCTCCTCGACTTCCTGCGCGCGGAGAGCGGCAACGAGCACCTCGCCATCAACAAGGACGTCGCCGCCTCCGAGGCCGCCCACGGCGACCGCAACGCCGCCCTCGGCCACTTCATGGCGTCGTACGGAAATATCGGCAACCCGGTCCCGGCACTCCTGGACCAGTACTTCCGGCAGTGCTCCATCGAGGCGTCCTGCGCCGACCTCGCCCTCGCCACCGGATTCCTCGCCCGCCACGGCGTACGGGCCGACGGCACGCGCCTGCTGACCCGCAGTCAGGCCAAGCAGGTCAACGCGGTCATGCTGACCTGCGGCACGTATGACGCCGCGGGCGAGTTCGCGTACCGGGTCGGCCTGCCCGGCAAGAGCGGCGTCGGCGGCGGCATCATCGCCGTCGTTCCCGGCCGCTGCACGCTGTGCGTGTGGAGCCCGGGCCTGGACGAACGGGGGAACTCGGTGGCGGGCGTCGCGGCCCTTGAGCGTTTCACGACACTGACGGGACTGTCCGTGTTCTGAGGCGGTTGTTCTCAGGCGGATTTGAGGGGTGGTCGCCGTTCGGTCAGACGGCGGTCACACGGCGGCTGCCGATCAGAGAGACGCGTGTCGCTTTCCGGCCACTCGGCGTTGACACGCTTCCCGAGTGTTGGCCATGGGTTTCTCCGTCGATCTGCGTCGCTGTCAGGTGCTCGGACTTGTGGGTTCGGGCTTTCTCGCGGCGGGAGGTGAGACGGCCGGGGCTCTGCCGGTGCGGGAGCTGCTGGCCCCGGCCTCGGCGCGGGCGGCGCTCGGCCTGGTCGGTGTGTACTTCGGGGTGGTGCTGCTGATCGCCGCCTGGGCCCTGCTGGGGCGGGTGATCCGAGGGCCCGAACCGCCAACTCCACGCGCTCTGTTGATAGTTCTCGGCGTGTGGGCCGCCCCGTTGCTGCTCGCACCGCCGTTGTTCAGCCGGGACGTGTACAGCTACCTCGCGCAGGGCGCCATGGTCGACGCGCACATCGACGTCTACACCCACGGCCCCGCACGGCTCGGCGGGCCGCTCGCCGACGAGGTGGCGCCCGTGTGGCAGCACACCGCGACGCCGTACGGTCCCGCCTTTCTCGCCGTCGCCTCCGCGCTCTCCGGGCTGACGCGGGGCGAAGTACCGGCCGGGCTGTTCGGGATGCGGGTGGTCGCACTGCTCGGCGTGGCGCTGATGGCCGCCGCCCTGCCGAGGCTCGCCCGGCACAGCGGCGCCGACCCGGCCGCCGCGCTGTGGCTCGGCGCGCTCAACCCGCTCGTGCTGCTGCACCTCGTCGCCGGCGCGCACAACGACGCCATCATGCTCGGGCTCCTCGGCATCGGACTGGTGGCCGCACTCGGCCGATGGCCCCTCCTCGGCGCCGTGCTCGTCACGCTCGCCGCCCTGGTCAAGGTCCCGGCTGTACTCGGTCTCGCGGCCGTCGTAGCTCTCCAAGTGCGGGCAGGGCGCGGCCTGTTGAAGTCCACGGTGACGACTGCGGCCGCCGCGCTCGCCACCACTGTCGCCGCAACCGCCGTCGCCGGTACGGGATACGGCTGGATCAGCGCCCTCAAGACACCCATCTCACCGCACAACTGGTCACCCACCAGCGTCCTCGGCCGCGCGACAGGGTCCCTCCTCGAGGACCTGGGCAGCGACCTCGCGCCCCTCGCCCTGCCCGCCTGGCACGCCCTCGGACTCGTGGCCACGGTCGTCGTCATACTCGCCATATGGCTGCGCCGCCCCCGGCTCAGCCCCGTCTACGCACTCGGCCTCAGCCTGGCGACGGTGGCTGTCCTCGGTCCTGCCATCCGGCCCTGGTACGCCCTGTGGGGCCTGTTCCTCATCGCCGCCGCGGCACCCAGCACGTCGGTACGCCACCGGGTCGCCGCCGTGACCGGAGTGCTCGCGCTCGGCGTCCTGCCCAGCGGCAGCCCACCGGACCTCGAACAGCTGGTCCTGGCCGTGTCGGGCGGCGTGCTCGCGGTGGTCGTGCTCTGGCAGGCCCACCAGACGTCGAACGCGCCGGTCCTGGAGCGCACCGCATGAGGCTTCCGCGTACGGAACGGGGACGGCTCGCCTTCGTACTGGTCCTCGTCGCCGCCGTGGCGCTGTTCACCGCGGCCGTGCCGCTCCTGCGCGGCTGGTTCGACCTGCGGGTGTACCACGGGGCCGTGGACGCCTGGATCCATCACGGCGGCCGTATCTACGACTACCACGTGCCGGGGACGGCGTACGGCTTCACCTACCCGCCCTTCGCGGCGGTCAGCATGGTGCCGATGGCGCTCCTCGGACTGCACGCCGCGATCGCCGTCGGACTGCTCCTCAACCTCGCCGCGACAGCCGTGGTCCTCGGGATTCTGGTCCCGCGCGAGCTGCGTCGCCGGTACGGCTGGTTCGGCTTCGCCCTGGTCGTCTGCATGCTGGCGATGTTCGAACCCGCCCGCGACACCGTCAGCTTCGGCCAGGTCAACCTTCTGCTGCTGGCCCTCGTCCTCGGCGACGCCTGGCTGCTGTCCACCGGGCGCGGTCGCTGGGCGGGCGTGGGCATCGGGCTTGCCGCCGCGATCAAGCTCACGCCCGCGATCTTCATCGTTCTGCTGCTGCTCGCCAGGCGCCCCCGCCCCGCCGCGCTCGCGGCGGCCGTCGCCGCGAGCGCCACCGTCCTCGCCGCCTGGGCGGCACCGGAGCCCTCCCGCTTCTACTGGACCGAGGCCGTCTGGGACACGACTCGCATCGGCCGCCTCGACTACGTGTCCAACCAGTCCCTGCAAGGCGTACTGGCCCGGCTCGCCGACCCCGCCGAACCGAGCCGTATCGCCTGGGCGTTGGCCGCTCTCGCCGTCCTCGGAGTCTGGGCCTGGCGCACCCACCGGGCCATCGCCGCCGACGACCTGATGGGCGCCTTCGCCCTGACCGGGCTCGTCGCCTGCCTGGTCAGCCCGATCACCTGGGTGCACCATCTCGTGTGGTTGCTGCCGTCCTTCGCGATCCTCGCCGAGGAGGGACTGCGGCGCCGACGGCTGCTGTGGGCCGCGGGCGTGTCGTATGTGCTGTTGTGCAGCAGCGTGGTGTGGCTGTGGTTCGACGACGCGTCCGGCATCGACGGCTTCCTCGGCAGCAACATCTACGTGTGGATCACCCTCGGCCTGCTGTTCGCCCTGCCCGTCGGTCAGACACGCGTGAACCATCTGGTGCGCAGCACCACGGCCACAACTCCCGCACCCAGACAGGCCGCCCCCGAGATCGCCCCCGCCGCCGCCCACCGGTCGGAGCCGCCGGCGATCACCAGCCACGACCGGGCGGAGAGGCCGTAGGGCACCTTGGTGCCCCGGCCCTGAGCCGTACCTGCGTGGCAGGGCCATGCGGGCAGAGGCTCACCGACCGCCGGGCACGGTCGGCTGGACCTGCCGCAGAAACGTGGCGTTGTCCGGTGTCTCCCGCATCCGCTCCAGCAGGGTTTCCAGCCCCGCCTGCGTGTCGCCGCGGGAGTGCAGGGCGCGCCGCAGCCCGCGTACGGCCGCCAACTCGCTTGCGGGAACCAGGAGTTCCTCACGGCGGGTACCGGACGGGGTGACGTCGACGGCCGGAAAGATCCGCCTGGACGCGAGCGTGCGGTCCAGGCGCAGCTCCATGTTGCCGGTGCTCTTGAGCTCCTCGAAGTAGAAGTCGTCGGCACGCGAGCCCGTCTCCACCAGCGCCGTGGCGAGGATCGTGAGCGAGCCGCCCTCCTCGGCCAGGCGCGCGGCACCGAAAAGCCGCTTGGGTCCGTGGAGCGCGGCGGCGTCGACACCGCCGCTGAGAGTGCGGCCACCTGCGGCGGCAGCGTTGTTGTGCGCCCTGCACAGCCGGGTCAGCGAGTCGAGGAGGATCACGACGTCCTGGCCCGCCTCGACGAGCCGCTTGGCCCGCTCCACGGCCAGCTCGGCGAGCGCGATGTGCTGCTTCGGCCCCTGGTCGAAGGTCGAGGCCAGCACCTCACCGCGTACGGAACGCCGCATGTCGGTGACCTCCTCGGGGCGCTCGTCGAGCAGCACCACCATCAGATGGCACTCGGGATGGTTGCCGGCCACGGCGGCGGCCAGTTGCTGGAGCAGCACCGTCTTGCCGGTCTTCGGCGGGGCGACGATCAGGCCGCGCTGGCCCTTGCCGATCGGCGAGACCAGGTCGATGACCCGGGTCGTCAGGCCGCCCGCCGGGTGTTCGAGCCGCAGCCGCTCGCGCGGGTGCAGCGGGGTGAGGTCACGGAAGTGCGGGCGGGAGCGCAGCTCTTCGGGCCTGCGGCCGTTGACCCGCTCGATCCCGGTGAGGGCGCGCTGCTTGCCGCGTACGGCTACGCCTTCGACGAGGTCGCCCTTGCGCAGGCCGTACCGGCGGATCAGCGCGGCGGAGACCTGGAGGTCGGTGGACTCGGGCAGGCAGCTTGCGGTGCGCAGGTGGCCCTGCCCGTTGGAAGTGATGTCGAGTACGCCGGTGGCCTGCTCCTGCGTGTGCGAAGTAGGCGGGCGTTCGAGTGTGGTGGTCATGTGGGTGTGTCCTTTCGCGGACGAAACCATGGGGTCATGAAGGGGAGAGGCCGAAATGGCGGGGCGGCATGGGCACGCCCCGTACGGCGGAGACATCACCTCTCGTGCGGCGGGCGGAACGCCCATGGCCGTACGTGAAGAGAGGTGGTGCGGAGAAGCTGCTTCGCCGGTCGGAAAGAGACGGGCGGATCAGCTGACTGAGATGAGACAAGCACCGGCGCCCGAGAAGGGGCGTACACAAGTGCTAGAACAACCGTAGCACAGAGGGATTTTGATCAGCGGCGGGCCAGGAGTCCGTACAGGAGCGGGATACGCGGGGAGCTGTCCGGCAGGCGCCACCAGCCGGAGGGGGTGCGGTTCATCTCGGGCCAGCGGGGCCAGGGTAGTTCGTCGCTCTCCCGCAGCCGCTCGATCCGCAGACCGGCTCCGACCAGGGCGCCCACGACCTCGCCGAGGCCGTGCATCCACTCGTAGCTGTCGGTCGCGCCCTGAACGGGCGGGCCGTCCGTGTACGTGTACCTGCCGCTGCGGTGGACGGCCGTCCCGCGCCCCAAGTAGTCGTGCCGCAGCAGGAGTTCGGAACCCTCGCCCTCGGCGGGCTTGGGGCCCAGGGAGTTGAGGAGGGGATGGAACTCGGCGATGTACAACCGGCCTCCCGGACGCAGGAGTTGGGCGACCGTCGCCGCCCAGCGGTCCAGGTCGGGCAGATAGCACAGAGCGCCCTTGCCGGTGTAGACGACGTCGAACCGCCGCCCGCCGAGGGCCTCGACGGCGTCGTACACATTGGCCCGTACGTACTCGACGTCGGCGCCCGCCCGCCCGGCGATGTCGGCCGCGGCCTTGACCGACGCCTCCGAGATGTCGAGGCCCACCGCCCGGGCACCGCGCCCGGCGAAGGCGATCGTCTCGGTGCCGAGGTGGCACTGGAGGTGCAGCACGTCGCGGCCGGCGAGTTCGCCGAGGTCCTCCCACTCCCAGGCGGCGAACCAGCGCTCCGGGTCGAGGGAGGTGCCGAGGCCGTAGAACCGGCTGGCGAGGTGGACGGGGGTACGGGCGTCCCAGTTGGCCTGGTTGGCGCGCATCATCCGCTCGTGCTCGTCGGGCATGGTCATATCCAACCGTGGACGGGCGCCGGGTGGGAAGGACTCCCGGATGCTCCCGAATGTGGCTGCCGTCCGGCAGGACAATCATGGGGAGGTGTCGATTCGGCGCGGGCCCGTTCGTCGGTGGGGTGTCAGGACCTCATGAGTACCAGGAGGAACCATGAAGTACATGCTGCTGGTCTGCGGTGACGACACCGCCGACACCTCGGGCATGGCGTCCGTCGAGCCCTGGGTGGAGGAGCTCGGCGACCGCGGTGTACGGCTGCACGGCCACCGGCTGCGGCTGCCCGCCGAGGCGGTCACCGTTCGGGTGCGCGGCGGTGAAGTGCTGCGCACGGACGGGCCGTTCGCGGAGACGAAGGAGTACGTCGCCGGGTACGACATCCTCGAGTGCGACACCATGGAGGAGGCCATCGAGGCGGCCGCGAAGCATCCCGTGGCGACCATCGGGGCCATGGAGGTGCGCCCGTTCTGGGAGGACGAGGACGCCGAAGGAGAGATCCGCCGCCTCGACGACGAGATGACGCGGGCCACGCGCGAGCGGGACATCGATCGGATGGTGGCCTTGTACGCGCCCGATGTCGAGGTCTTCCACCCCATGACCGGCCTGGAGCAGCGCGGGATCGACGCCTTCCGCAAGGCCCAGGAGTGGTGGTTCTCCACCGTGACCGGACCCGTGAGCCGTGATGTGCTCGACTTCCGTGTCCGGGTGGACGAGAGCGTCGCGTTCAGCCACGCGCTCGTCCGGATGCGCGCCACGCTGACCACCGGGAAGCCGCTGGACAGCACGGTACGGGTGACCACCGGCTACCGCGCCGCGGGCGACCGCTGGCAGATCGTCCACCAACATCTGTCCGTCCCGTTCGACGCAGGAGTAGAGGAGACCCGGTCATGAAGTACGTGATGTTCATCTGCACCCCGGTCGGCGGCGCGGAGCTCAGCCCGGAAGAGATCGCCGAGCACCCGGACTTCACCTCGTACATCGACGAGGTGCGCTCCAGCGGTGTGGTGAAGGGCGGCGCGCGGCTGCGGCCGTCCACCGACGCCACCACCGTGCGCGTCCAGGGCGACGAAGTGCTGCTCAGCGACGGGCCGTTCGTGGAGTCCAAGGAGTATGTCGCGGGCTTCGACATCATCGAGGTCGCCGACCTCGACGAGGCCATAGCCCTCGCCTCCAAGCATCCCGCCGCACTCGGCGGCGGCTCCGTCGAGGTGCGGCCGGTCTGGGAGTGAACGATGTCGAGGAGGCGGTGGCCGCCGCCTTCCGTGAGGAATGGGGCCAGGTCGTCGCCACCCTGATCAGGGTGACCGGCGACTGGGACCTCGCCGAGGAATGCGCGCAGGACGCCTTCGCGCAGGCCCTGGACCGGTGGCGGCGCGACGGAGTCCCGCGCCGCCCCGGCGCCTGGCTGACCACGACCGCGCGCAACCGCGCCCTGGACGTGCTGCGCCGGGAGGCGGTGGGGGCGGCGAAGCTGCGGGAGGTGGCGGTGCTGGCGCGGGACGACGGGCCGTACGACCCGGACGACGAGGACGACAGCGGGGTGACGGACGACCGGCTGCGGCTGATCTTCACCTGCTGCCATCCGGCGCTGCCCATGGAGGCGCGGGTCGCCCTGACCCTGCGTACCCTCGCGGGGCTGACCACGCCCGAGATCGCCCGGGCCTTCCTCGTGCCCGAGGCGACCATGGCGCAACGCGTGGTGCGGGCCAAGCGGAAGATCCGCAACGCCGGAATCCCGTACCGCGTACCACCCGCGCATCTGCTGCCCGAGCGCACCACGGGTGTACTCGGCGTCGTGTACCTGCTGTTCAACGAGGGGTACGCCGCCACGTCCGGCGCCGATCTGGTGCGTACGAACCTGTGCGCGGAGGCCATCCGACTCGCCCGCGTGCTGGCCCGGCTCATGCCCGACGAGCCCGAGGCGCTCGGCCTGCTGGCGCTTCTGCTCCTGCACGATGCCCGGCGCGGCACACGCGTGGACGCGGCGGGCGAACTGGTGACGCTGGAGGACCAGGACCGTACGGCATGGGACCGCGCCGCGATCGACGAGGGCGCCGCCCTGCTGGAGACCGCCCTGCGCCGCGGCCGGCCGGGCCCGTACCAGATCCAGGCCGCCATCGCCGCCTGCCACACCACCGCCGCCACTTCCGAGGAGACCGACTGGGCCGATATCGCCGCGCTGTACGGGGAGTTGAGGCGCTTCGTGCCCTCCGCGGTGGTGGAGCTGAACCGTGCGGTGGCGGTAGGCATGGCCGAGGGACCGGAGACGGGGCTGGCCCTGCTGGCCGAACTGGAGAAGGCGGGCGACCTGGCCGAGTACCACCTGCTGCCCGCCACCCGCGCGGATCTCCTGCGGCGCATGGGGCGGACGGCGGAGGCGGCCGAGGCGTACGCGCGTGCGCTGGAGCTGGTGGAGAACGACGCCGAGCGGCGATTTCTCGAGAAGCGGCTCGCGGAGTGTCGATCGGTGTAGGGGGTGTTCGTCGGTGGGGTGAAAGCACCTACACGACACTGGAGGATCCCATGACCGCCACCGTTCCCACCCGCCGTACCAAGAAGATTCGCTCGCTCCTCCGCCTGCGCCGCCACCCCCTGCCACCCTGTGCACCCGGCGACCGAGGGCCGGGCGGGCCCGACATCTGGCTCGCGGGCCTCCGCCTGGGGAGCTGAGGGCGCCAGCCGAACGCGCACCTGGTCGCGTTGGGGCGAAGCTCCCCTTCCGAACCACAGCGCGCTCGCCCTGGCTAAGCTGACCTCGATGTTCACCCCGCAGGGCCCCACGTTCCGCGAGCTCGCCGTTCAGGCGCTGTCGTCCGTCGAGCACGGATACGACCTGCTCGCGCCGAAATTCGACCACACACCGTTCCGTACGCCGGACCCCGTACTGCGCTCCGTCGCGCGGGAACTGGAGCGGATCGGACCGTTCGACAGCGGGCTCGATCTGTGCTGCGGCACCGGCGCGGGCATCGACGTGCTGCGCACGGTGTGCCGGGAGCGGATCACCGGCGTCGACATCAGCGCGGGCATGCTCGCCGTGGCCCGCGAGCGGACGCGTGCCGCCGGGCCGCCGGCCGCATGGGTACGCGGCGACGCCCGCGCTCTGCCGTTCGGTCCGGCCTTCGACCTGGTGGTCAGCTTCGGGGCGTTCGGCCACTTCCTGCCGCGCGAACTGCCCGGCCTGTTCGCCCAGGTGCACTCGGTGCTGCGGCCCGGCGGACGGTTCGCCTTCCCCGTCGTGGCCCCGCCCCGCCCCGGCTCTCCCGGCTACTGGGCCCTGCTCGCCTTCGACACGGCGATGCGGGTACGCAACGCGGTGTGGCGGCCCCCGTTCGTCATGTACTACCGCGCCTTCCGCCTCAGCGACGTACGCCGCGAACTGATCCGCGCCGGCTTCGTCGTGGACCTGCACACACTCCCCGAGTTCGGCAGCAGAGACGACGGCAGCCCGCGCTGCCGGATGGTGGTGGCGACGCACCAGGGGTAGCCGAAGCCTGGAGGATCAGTGCTTCCCATTGAGGGCGACTGAGGTGACAGAGCAGCTTTCGCAGCGCAGGCAAGGCGGCCGGACGTCCACCGCGACAGCGCTCGTGGGCGCCGTCACGCTGCTGGTGCTCACGAACCTGGTCAACAACCGGTGGGCGCCGTCCTGGGTCGTGCTCAGCTCCGCGATCGCCTCCGCCGCGCTGATCGCGATCATGTTCCGGGCCGGTGGCGGCTGGGCCGACCTCGGACTCTCCCGGGAGACGCTGGGCCGCGGACTGCGCTGGGCGCTCGCCCTGGCCGGGATCGTCGCGGCGGTGTACCTGTGTGCGGCGGCGCTGCCCGTAACCCGCGGGCTGTTCGAGGACGAGAGGGCGAGCGGGCTGAGCGGCGCGGAGGTCGTCGGCCGGGTGCTGATCAAGGTGCCGATCGGCACGGTGCTGCTGGAAGAGGTCGCCTTCCGCGGGGTGCTCTACGGACTGGTGCTGCGCGCTCGCGGCGCCGTCGCGGCCACCGTGTTCTCCTCCGTGCTGTTCGGTCTCTGGCACATCCTCCCGTCGCTCCACCTCACCGGCTCCAACCAGGCCGTGGGCTCGTTCTTCGGGCAATCGCCTCTCGGTACCGTCCTGGCCACCCTCGGCGCCGTGCTCCTCACCGCCGCGGCAGGCTGCCTCTTCTGCTACCTGCGACACCGCACCGGCAGCCTGCTCGCCCCCATGGGACTCCACTGGGCGACCAACGCGCTCGGCTACGTGTTCAGCTCTGTACTGGCCTGAACCGGCCGGGTCCTCGCTTCCCTCGGCGAGGACCCGTAACTCTGCGACCGCGACGGTTCCGCTCCTTCTACAGGCGCTTCGGCAGCCACGCCAGCTGGGCCGCCTCCTGGTAAGGGCCACCGCCCTCATGATCGTTGAAGTCGTACACCTCGATCGTCTTGTCCTCGTGCGGCCAGGCGTTGAAGGCGGCGAACACCGTCGACGGCGGGCAGGTCTGGTCCTCCAGGGCCGCGGAGAACAGGGCGGGCGCCCGGCCGCGCGCCGCGAAGTGCACGCCGTCGAAGTAGGACAGCGTGCGCCGCACCTGCTCGGTGCGGCCGCGGTGCGTCTTGAGGTAGTTGCCGATCTCCCGGTACGGATCGCGGTCCGTCAGCGTCGTCGCGCGCGGGAAGTCGCACAGGAACGGCACGTCCGGGGCGATCGCCGCCAGGTCCGGTACGAGACCGCCGACCGCGATCGTGATGCCGCCGCCCTGGCTGGAACCGACCGCCGCGGTGTGCGAGGCGTCGATCAGCGGATGCGAGCGGGCCGCCTCCACGGCCCGTACCGCATCGGTGAACAGCCGCCGGTAGTAGTAGCTTTCGGGATCCTCGACCCCTCGGGTCATGAAACCGGGATACGCGGGCGCGCTGCCCACCGGGTCCGGTGTGTCACCGCCTCCCCAGGCACTGCCCTGGCCGCGGGTGTCCATCACGAAGTGCGCGAAGCCCGCCGAGGCCCACAGCAGATGCGTGTGCGGAAGGCCGCGCCCGCCGCCGTACCCGACGAACTGGACGACCGCAGGGCGAGGCGTGTCCGCCCAGGCGGGCAGCGTCAGCCAGCCCTTCACGGGGTGACCGCCGAACCCGGCGAACGTGACGTCGTACACCTTCACGGTCTTGAGATGCGTCTCGACCGGCTCGAAGGAGGCGTCCAGGTCGTGCTCGCGCGCCTCCTGAAGCGTCTTGGCCCAGAAGGCGTCGAAGTCCTCGGGCTCGACGGACGCGCTGCGGTAGTTCCGGAGCTGGTCGAGGGGCAGGTCGAACAAGGCCATGGATGACCGCCTTTACGGGATCACGGGTCAGGGTGCGGATGATCACACCGTACGGGCGCCGTCGGCGGGCCGCCAGGCCCTTTTCACGCACCGGCCGGGCCCGGTCATGCCCAGCGTCGGCTCCACTCAGGACCCGTACGGGCCCACTCGCGTTCCCACTCGGTCATGCGGCGGTGGAGGGCGACCCGGCGTACGACGAAGTGCCCCACCAGGACAGCGGCCGCGGTGCCGCCCGTGGCGCAGCCTCCCACCGCGAGCGCCTGCTGCCAGATCGCCGTGCTGTCCGCCGGGGCGGCGACGACCCGGCCCGTGTCGTCCAGCCACACATGGGTGCGGTCGCCGGGGCGGGTGCCTGCCGGGACGCGGGCCTCACCCGTGCGTTCTCGCTCGCCGGGCTCGGTCCAGCGCACGGCGACCCAGTAGGTGGGCTGCTTGCCGCCCGTGGCGGTGGGTGTCTCGGCGGGCGCCTGCTCGGTGACCTCCGCGCGCACCCGATGGCGTTCGGCCCGCTGTTCCGCGGCCGTGTCCCGCGCCGTGTCGTATGCCTGCCAGCCCGTGACGAGCCCGGCCAGCGGGGCGCCGAGGCACAGCAGGACGGCGACGACCAGGGCCGTCCACGCCTCCACCACGTCACAGTGCCTGCGCAGCGGATTGGGCCGCCAACGCCAGCCGCGCACCCGCGTGCCCATGTCCACGCCTCCTCATCGCTCGCGTCCGGCGGTCACCGTCCGGTCCCGGAGCGGCTGGTCACCGTCGTACGCCGCCCGAGTTCCCCGTCGGCGCCGGATGGACCCCGTGAGGGGCCATCTCGTGGCGGTGATCTCGTGGCGGTGAGTGCCCACACCGCCGGATCCGCCCGCGCGCGACTGAGGCACCGCAGAGCGGAGTGAGGAGAAGCGTCAGCCGAAGCGCTCGATCCGGATGCGGTCCACCGGCTGTCCCGCGTCGACGAGGAGCCGCGAGGCATGCTCGGCGAACCCGTTGGACCCGCACACGTAGGCCTCCCACCCGCCGTCCGGGCGGTCGGCCAGGAGTTCCGCCACCTGCGCGGCCGACAGCCGCCCCACGGGCACGCCGGGCGGCGCGTTGCGCGTGAACACGGGTGTCGTCTCGGCGCCGTACTCCGACGCGTAGATCAAGTCCTCGGGCCCGCGCGCCGAGACGAGCAGGCGCAGCGGTACGGACAGTCCGCGCGCCCGGTGGTGGCGGACCATCGACATCAGCGGTACGACACCGGAGCCCGCGCCGACGAGCAGGGCGGGCCGGTCGCCGGTCCAGGCGAAGAAACCGCTGTTCGGGCCGCGGACTTCGACCTGGTCGCCCGGCTCGGCGACCGTGTGGAACCAGCCCGACACCTCGCCGCCCTCGACATGGTCCAGCGTGAGCTCGATGTGCCCCGAGTCGTCGGGCGGCGACGCGATCGAATAGTGCCGCTGGGCGGTGTAGCCGTCCTCCGCGGTGAGCCGCAGCATCACGTGCTGGCCGGGCACATGGCCCCGCCAGCCGGGCACGGCGAACCGGAAGGTCGCCGCGCGCGGAGTCTCGCGGCGGATCCCGGTGAGCGTGGCGCGCTGCCAGGTCGTCGCCGTGTCGTTGTTCACGGCGATCCGGCCGGGCACGGCGAACCGGGTCTGGGGCGTGAACGTCCCGGTCGCATGAAGGTCTTCGGTCGTCGGAGTCTCAGTCACCGGCGTAGCGCTGCTCTTCCCAGGGGTTGCCGCGGTGGTGGTAGCCGTTCTGTTCCCAGAAGCCCGGCTCGTCGTGGTCGAGGAGCCTGAGGCCCGCGATCCACTTGGCGCTCTTCCAGAAGTACAGATGCGGTACGAGCAGCCGCGCCGGACCACCGTGTTCCGCGGGCAGCGGCTCGTCGCCGTACTCCCAGACGATCCAGGCGCGCCCGCCGGTCAGATCGGCCAGCGGGAGGTTCGTCGTGTATCCGGTGTGCGCGTACGCGACCGCGTGCGTCGCCTCCGGCGCCGGGCGTACGAGGTCCAGGAAGGCGTCCAGCGACACGCCCCCGAAGCGCACCCCGAACTTCGACCAGCTTGTCACGCAGTGGATGTCGCCCTCGTACGCGGATGCCGGCAGCGCGTGCGCCTCGTCCCAGGACCAGGTGCGCGGCTCGGCCACCAGCCCGTCGACGGTGAACGTCCAGTCCGCGGGCGCCAGTTCGGGCGTGACCTCGGCGGACAGGACCGGCCAGTCGTCGCCCGTGTCGTACTGACCGGGCGGCAGGCCGGAGTTGGGGACGCGCGGACGTCCGGTGAAGCCTCGGGTGACATGCATCGGGTCCACGGTACCCGGCGCCCGCGCGGGGAGTTGTCGGGGAATAGCAGTCCGGCGATCTTCCTTACATGCTGAGCAGGCGCAGCCCGGTGGAGGAAGAGGAAGCAGATGCCCAAGGCGTACGTCTTCACGCGGTTCGGCGGTCCGGAGACCGAGACCCTCGTCGACCAGGACCGGCCGAGTCCCGGTCCCGGTCAACTCCTGGTCGCCGTACGGGCGGCGGGCGTGAACCCCGTCGACTACAAGCAGCGCAACGGCTACGCCCGCCCGGGCCAGACGGCGCGCGAACTGCCCGCGGTGTTCGGCAACGAGGCCGCCGGAGTGGTCGAGGAGATCGGCGAGGGAGTCACCGGCTTCGCGGTGGGCGACGCGGTGTTCGGCAATCCGGTCGGCGGTGGCTACGCCGAGTACACCCTGCTGCCCGTCGCCGTGACCGCGCACAAGCCCGAGGCGATCTCCTTCACGGACGCGGCGGCCCTGCCGGTCGCGGGGGCGACGGCGTACGACGGCATCCGTCAGCTCGATCTGCCGGCCGGTTCGACGCTGCTGGTCACGGGCGTCGGCGGTGGCGTGGGCGTGGCGGCCACCCAGATCGCGCGCGCCTTCGGGGTGAAGGTCATCGGCACGGCCAGTGCGGGCAAGAAGGACTTCGTCGAGTCGCTCGGCGCCGTGCATGTGCCTTCGGGCCCGGACTTCGTGGCCGGCGTACGGGCCGCCGCCCCGGACGGCGTGGACGCGGTCTACGACCTGATCGGCGGCGAGGTCCTCGAAGCCGCGGCCGAACTCCTCACCGACCGCTCGAAGTTGATCACCGCGGGCGGCAAGGACATCGTGGGCCGCCTCGGCGGCGCCCCCGTCGCCCGGGCCCGCAACGCCGCGATCCTCGACGAGGTCGCCCACCTTGTGGCCGACGGCAAGCTGAACCCCCTCGTCACGCAGACATTCCCCTTGTCCCGCGCCGGGGAGGCACTGCGGCTGGTGGAGGACGGCCACGCCCGCGGGAAGATCGTCATCGACGTCGCCGGCTGAACATCCCGTGGGGAACGGCCGGGGCACAGGGCGTCCCGGCCTCGTGGTGGCAGCCGGAGGCCGTGTAACGTTGCCGTCCGGCTGTGGACCGCCCCAGCCGTGCAGGGACCGAGGAGGTGAGCCCCATTACCGCTGTGTCAGCTCGGGTGCTCTCGCCTCAGGGGTTCACCGTCATCAGGTGACCGGGAGAGCGCCCTTCGGGTTCCCGAAAGGCTCTCGGCTTCCATGCCCTTCTCCTCCGTCCCTTCCGTTTCGTACGCCGCTGTTGTCGCCGCTCTCCGCTCCGCGGGCTGTGTCTTCGCCGAGGACGAGGCGCGACTGATCGTCTCCACTGCCCGCACCTCGGCCGAACTCACCGCCATGGTGGACCGCCGCTCCGCGGGTCTGCCTCTCGAACACGTCCTGGGCTGGGCCGAGTTCTGCGGTCTGCGCATCGCCGTCGAGCCGGGCGTCTTCGTGCCACGCCGACGTACCGAGTTCCTGGTCCAGCAGGCTTTCGAGGTGGCTCCCGAAGCCCCCGTCGTCGTGGACCTCTGCTGCGGCTCGGGCGCGGTGGGCGCCGCCCTCGCCGCCTCCCTCCCCGGCGCCGAGCTGCACGCCGCCGACATCGACCCGGCCGCGGTGCGCTGTGCCCGCCGGAACGTCGGCACGCACGGCCACGTCTACGAGGGCGACCTCTTCGAGCCGCTGCCGCACACCCTCCGCGGCCGGGTCGACGTCCTGGCAGCCAATGTGCCGTACGTCCCCACCGAAGAGGTCGGCCTGCTGCCCCCGGAGGCCCGCGACCACGAACCCCTCATGGCGCTCGACGGAGGAGGAGACGGGCTCGACATCCTGCGCCGGGTGACCGCCGAGGCCCCGCAATGGCTGGCCCCCGGCGGCTCCCTCCTGGTCGAGACGAGCGAGCGCCAGGCGCCCACGGCATTCGAGGTCTTCGCCGACAGCGGGCTGGTTCCCCGCCTGACCGTGTCCGAGGAGCTGTACAGCACGGTCGTCATCGGAACGAGGTCCTAGTCACATCGGCCCCTCCATCTTTGTGCAACTAGTTGCACAAAGCTCGGCCCCTCGTCTACAACAGACGTGATGACACCGCGCACGGAGGGGCCCATGAACCGTTACCCGCACCTGCTGACCCCGCTCGACCTGGGCTTTACCACCCTGCCCAACCGCGTGCTCATGGGCTCCATGCACGTGGGCCTGGAGGAGGCGGAACGCGGCTTCGAGCGTATGGCGGAGTTCTACGCGGCCCGGGCGCGCGGGGGAGTGGGGCTCATCGTCACGGGCGGCATCGCGCCGAACGAGGCGGGACGGCCGTACGAGGGCGGCGCCAAGCTCACGACCGGGGCGGAGGCCGAGCAGCACACCGTCATCACCGAGGCCGTGCACCGCGAGGGCGGCAGGATCGCCATGCAGATCCTGCACTTCGGGCGGTACGCCTACCACCAGGACCTCGTCGCGCCCAGCGCCCTCCAGGCCCCGATCAGCCCCCATGTCCCGCACGCCCTCACCGACGACGAGGTCGAGCGGACGATCGACGACTACGCCCGCGCCGCCCGCCTCGCCCGGCAAGCCGGCTACGACGGCGTCGAGATCATGGGCTCCGAGGGCTATCTCATCAACGAGTTCATCGCCACGCAGACCAATCACCGCGAGGACCGCTGGGGCGGCTCGTACGAGAACCGCATGCGCTTCCCGGTCGAGATCGTCCGCCGCGTACGGGAGGCGGTCGGCGAGGACTTCGTCATCATCTACCGGCTGTCGATGCTGGACCTGGTGCCCGGCGGATCGACACTGGACGAGGTGATCACGCTCGCTCGGGCCGTCGAGGCCGCCGGAGCGACGATCATCAACACCGGTATCGGCTGGCACGAGGCGCGGATCCCCACCATCGCGACCTCGGTGCCGCGGGGCGCGTACGCCTGGGTGACCAAGAAGGTCATGGGTGCCGTCGCGATTCCGCTGGTGACCACCAACCGCATCAACACCCCTGAACTCGCCGAGGAGTTGCTCGCCGAGGGCTACGCCGACATGGTGTCCCTGGCCCGTCCGATGCTCGCCGACCCCGACTTCGTCAACAAGGCGCGGGACGGGCGCCCCGACGCCATCAACACCTGCATCGGCTGCAACCAGGCCTGCCTCGACCACACCTTCAGCGGCAAGATCACCTCCTGCCTGGTCAACCCACGCGCCTGCCACGAGACCGAGCTGGTCCTCGCACCGACCCGGCGGCGCAAGCGCGTCGCCGTCGTGGGCGCCGGGCCCGCCGGACTCGCCTGCGCCGTCTCCGCCGCCGAACGCGGCCACGACGTCACGCTCTACGACGCGGAGAGGGAGATCGGTGGCCAGCTGAACGTGGCCCGCAAGGTCCCCGGCAAGCAGGAGTTCGACGAGACGCTGCGCTACTTCCGTACGCAGCTCCAACTGCGGGGAGTGGAGGTGCGGTTGGGCACATACGTGACGGCGGGCGACCTCGCCGGCTACGACGAGACAGTGATCGCCACCGGCGTCGGCCCGCGCACCCCCGACATCCCCGGCGTCGACCACCCGAGCGTCGTCGGCTACCTCGACGTGCTGCGCGACAGCGTGCCCGTCGGCGACCGTGTCGCGATCCTCGGTGCGGGGGGCATCGGCTTCGACGTCGCCGAGTACCTGACCGACAGCGGCGACAAGGCGAGTGAGGACCCGGCGACGTACTTCCGGCAGTGGGGCGTCGACATGGACCACCGGACGCCCGGCGGCCTCGCCGCGCCCGAGCGGCCCGCCCCGCCGCGCTCCGTCCACCTCCTGCAGCGCAAGCCGTCCAAGGTCGGCGCCGGGCTCGGCAAGACCACCGGCTGGATCCATCGCACAGAGCTCAGGCACCGGGGCGTCACCATGGTCCCGGGTGTTCAGTACGACCGGATCGACGACGAAGGCCTGCACGTCACCGTCGACGGGCAGAGCACCGTCCTGCCGGTCGACACGATCGTGCTCTGCACCGGCCAGGAGCCGCGCCGCGACCTGTACGACGAGCTGCGCACCGCCGGTCGCAGTGTGCACCTCATCGGCGGCGCGGACGTGGCCGCCGAACTGGACGCGAAGCGCGCGATCAAGCAGGGCACGGAGCTGGCGGCGGCGCTGTAGCCCAGGGAGCAGCATGGGTCGGCTTTCGGCGGCGTACTTAGGATGAGTTCATGTCACTCCCGCACGCCATCCTCACCGCCCTCCTCGAGAAACCGTCGTCGGGCCTTGAGCTGACCAGGCGTTTCGACAGGTCGATCGGCTACTTCTGGTCGGCGTCGCATCAGCAGATCTATCGCGAGCTGGGAAAACTGGAGGCCGTCGGCTACATCCGGGCCCTCCCCGCCGAGCAGCCGACCCGCGGGCAGAAGAAGAGCTACGAGGTCCTGCCCGCGGGCCGCGCCGAACTCATCCGCTGGACCGCGGCCTCCCAGGACCCCAAGCCCCTGCGCGACCCGCTGCTGCTGCGCCTGCGGGCCGCAGCCGTGGTCGGCACCGCGGGCATCGAGGAAGATCTGCGCCGCCATCTCGACCTGCACCAGCGGCAGTTGGCGGAGTACGAGGAGATCCAGCAGCGGGACTTCCCGCCCGGCAGACAGACGCCCCAGGACCGGCTCCAGCACCTCATCCTGCGTGCCGGGATCGACTTGGAGACCTTCTGGACCCACTGGCTGACGCATGCGCTTCAGGAGTTCGGGCGACTGCCCGCCGAGGACTCGGCTTCCCGGGGGCCAACGGTGTGATCAGAGCCGGTTGGGCTTGGAGCGGCGGCGCAGGACCCAGGCCGTGGCCCCGACACCCGACGCCACCAGGACCCCGCCCACCGCGTAGGTGACGGTGCTGTAGTCCTCGGTGGAGCCGCCCGCGCCGCCCATGACCCCGCGCGTCGGCGAGGGCGAGGGGGTGCGCGTGGGCGTGGGTGAGGGCGATCGAGGTGGGGGGGTCGTCGTGGAGATCGTGGGGCCCGAGCCCGTGGACACGGTGACGGACTGGGTGCCCGCCGTCGAGCCGTTCGCGCAGACCACGATGACGGTGTACGTGCCCGTGCTGACGCCCGACCAGGAGGCGCTCTGGCTGCCCGTGCTCCTGGTCAGCGGCACTTGGCGGCCCTGGGCGAAGTTGGCCTGGCCGCTGGAGAGCAGCGAGGCGTTGCCGCCGGTGGGGCACGCGGTGGTGTTCACCTGGACCGTGGACCCACTGGAGGTCACCGTGATCTGCGTGTTCACTGCCGCAGCGGGCCCGGCGGTGAGGGCCAGCGGCAGCGCGGCGGTGGCCGCCACGGTCAGACCGGCGCGGACGAACATCTGAGTGGTACGCATTGACTGCCCTCCGGCGGCACGGTTGGCGGTACATCCCATGCGCCGCCGAGGGTTGGGAAACGCCCGTGCTGCCCTGGGACGAGCCAACGTGCCCCGCACCACCCCCGCACGCGGGCCGAGCCCGATCAGGTGACGGATTCCGCCGTGCGGCGCGCCATGGCGTGTCGCCGGACCGGCGGCCCGATCCATCCGTATGCCTCCGCCACCGCCCGGCCGCCCTCCGTGGTCACCATCGCCCGACCGTGGCCGTGGCCATGTCACACCTTTCGGTACGTGTACGCCTCCGAAGCCGCCGCCTCCACCGCCACGAGGTCCGCTCCGGCCGAGGCGGTGACGACCGCGGCCACCGCGCCCTCCACGAAGGGGGCGTCCACGAGGCGGGTGTGGGCCGGAAGCTCGTCGCCTTCGGCCAGGAGGGTCTTCACGGTGAGGACCGCGCTGCCGAGATCGGTCAGTACGGCGACACCGGCGCCGCGGTCCACGGAGGCGGCCGCGGCCGAGATCAGCTCGGCGCTGGTGCCGAGGCCGCCGCCCTCGACCCCGCCCGCCGGAGCCACCGGCGCGGTCGTGCCGCCGCCCGCGAGCCCTACCGCCAGCTCGGCGACCGAGGCGGCCACCGCGGCGCTGTGCGACACGAGCACGATGCCCACCAGCTTCTCGTCACTCACCGGCCGCCTCCTCGAGGGCCGCGATCAGCAGAGCGGAAGAGGTGGCACCGGGATCCTGGTGCCCGATGCTCCGCTCGCCCAGATAACTCGCCCTGCCCTTGCGGGCCTGCAAGGGCGTGGTAGCGAGGGCGCCCTCCTCGGCGGCGGCCCGAGCCGCCGCGAAGGACTCGCCGAGCGCGTCGACCGCGGGCACCAGCGCGTCGATCATGGTCTTGTCGCCCGGCGCCGCCCCGCCGAGCTGCATCACCGCGTCCACCCCGGTGCGCAACGCGTCCGTGAGCTGCTCCTTGCTGACCTCGGCAGCGTCCCCGAGCGCCTTCCCGGTACGGCGCAGCAGCGTGCCGTACAACGGGCCCGACGCACCGCCCACCGTCGAGATCAACTGGCGTCCGGCGAGCATGAGGACGGCGCCCGGCGTGCCCAGTGCCTCCTTCTCCAGTGTGGCCGTCACGGCCGTGAAGCCGCGCTGCAGATTGCTGCCGTGGTCGGCGTCGCCGATCGGCGAGTCGAGGGCGGTGAGCCGCTCCGTCTCGCGGTCGACGGAAGCAGCGGTCGCCGTCATCCAACGGCGGAAGAAGTCGGCGTCGAGCACAGGATCTCCTCGCATGGTGCTTGCGTAGTCATCGTGCTTGTCCGGTAAGGGAGTTGACCGGTCTCACATGCCCCAGCGCAGACCCGCCGTACGCACCGGAGCGTCCCACAGCCGCAGCAGCTCCTCATCGACCTGACACAGCGTCACCGAGGCTCCGGCCATGTCGAGCGAGGTGACGTAGTTCCCGACGAGGGTGCGCGCCACGGCGACGCCACGCTCGGTCAGCACGCGCTGCACCTCCGCGTTGAAGCCGTACAGCTCCAGGAGCGGCGTCGCACCCATGCCGTTGACCAGCACCAGCACCGGATTCCTGGGGTTCAGGTCCTCCAGGACCGCGTTCACCGAGAAGTCGGCGATCTCCCGCGACGTCATCATCGCGCGCCGCTCACGGCCGGGCTCGCCATGGATGCCGATACCCAACTCCAGCTCGCCCGGCGGGAGATCGAAGGTGGGGCTGCCCTTGGCCGGAGTCGTACAGGCGCTCAGCGCGACGCCGAAACTCCGGGAGCTCTCGTTGACCTGACGGGCCAGCGCCTCGACCCGCTCCAGCGGCTGGCCCTCATGGGCGGCGGCGCCCGCGATCTTCTCCACGAACAGCGTCGCGCCGGTGCCGCGCCGCCCCGCCGTGTAGAGGCTGTCGGTCACCGCCACGTCGTCGTTGACGAGCACCTTCGCCACCTGGATGCCCTCGTCCTCGGCGAGCTCCGCCGCCATGTCGAAGTTGAGTACGTCCCCGGTGTAGTTCTTCACGATGAACAGCACCCCGGCCCCGCTGTCCACGGCGGCGGCCGCCCGCACCATCTGGTCCGGTACCGGGCTGGTGAACACCTCTCCCGGACAGGCCGCCGACAGCATTCCCGGACCCACGAACCCGCCGTGCAACGGCTCGTGCCCCGAACCGCCACCGGAGACGAGCCCCACCTGCCCGGCCACCGGAGCGTCCCGCCGAACGATCACCCGGTTCTCGACATCCACGGTCAGCTCGGGATGCGCGGCAGCCATGCCCCGCAGCGCGTCCGCGACAACCGTCTCCGCGACGTTGATGAGCATCTTCATTCCGTACCTCCGGGTGAGGTGAGCAGCCGTGGCCGCGTCCTGGATCTCTCAAGGCCTGCGGGTCAAGTATCGATCGCCGAGTGCGGTTGGGCACGGGTGGGAACGGCAGATCTCGTGCCCGCTTGGTGACGCCACCGGGTTTGGCCGGGCGGCGTCCGGCTACTCGGACAGCGTGTCAGCGACAGATCAGCAGGAACTCGTCCGTTTCCTCGAGGACCGGTTCGCCTGTGCGCAGGCGTGTACCGAGTGCGCGCGGGTGTGTGCGCTGCGCGCGAGTCTCGCCGATCTCGACGGTCCCGAAGATCAGCAGGAGTTGCGGCGCAAGAGCATCATGTGCGCGGAGGTCTGCGACGCGACCTGCCGCGTGCTGGCCGAACAGACCTGGCAGGACGAGGCCGCGACGCGCGCCCAGGTCGAGTGGTGCCGCGACGTCTGCCTGGAGACCGCGCACGTCTTCGACCGGAACCCCGGCGCCGAGGAGGGCGCGCTGGCCTGCCGGGACTGTGCGCGCGCCTGCACGGAGTTCCTCGCCCTGCTGAGGTGACGGGCCTGCTGAGGTGACGGGTCGGCCGGGGTGCCAGCCATCCTGAGGCGACGAGCAGCTGCCCAAGCCTCAGCCCGTCAGTCCCCGAGCCCCCGCCCCACCCGTACGTTCCAGCGCCCGGCCCGCCCGCTGAGCTCCGTCGCGGTCAGCGGTGGTACGTCGATCCGCCAGAATGCCGGTTCCGGAGCACCGAGCGTCCGTACCACCACGGCCCGTACGATCTCCGGCTCGACGACGGCGAGGGTCCGGCCCGAGAACTGCCCGGCCGAATCGAGCCACTTGGCGACCCGGTCGCACAACTCGCGTACGGATTCACCGCCGTGCGGGGCGCAGGACGGATCCGCCAGCCAGCGCGCGACCGCCTCCGGCTCCTCGGCGCTCACCTCGGCCAGGCTCGCGCCGCGCCAGCGACCCACGCCCAGTCCCGCCAACTCGGGCTCGTCCGTGGCGTCGAGACCGAGCGCGCCGGCCGTCTCGCGGCAGCGCACGCCGGGGGAGACCAGGGCCCGGTCCACAGCGGGCAGCGCACCCGCTGCCGCCTCCGCGAGCCGCAGCCCGGCGGGGTCGAGAGGGCATCCGTCGTCGAAACGCGCCTCCCGCAGCGCGGCACTGATCGCTGGTGAGATCAACATCACTCGGCTGGTCATCGGCCCACTTTCGCGCTCAACACCTGATCAACCCCCTTGCGTGTACCGGGAATTGGCGCGTGACCAGGGCAACGGCGCACGCTCCGGCACCCCGTGCGCCCTTGGCCGCTTCCCCGCTTCGCGGTACGGTCACGTCGATATTGACGACGGTTCGACGGAAGCCGGTGAGAATCCGGCACGGTCGCGCCACTGTAAGCCCGTAGCGACCGCCTCCCACCAGGGGCGGTGCAGTCCGGGCAAGTCAGACCCGTGGCCGTCGTCCTGTGCACCACCAAGATGGGACGCGAGTTCCCCAGGAGGTTCTGCCATGGCCCAGTCCGTCGCTCAGCCGACCGTGACCAACTCCGCTGTACCGGCCGCCGTGCCGGCCAAGCTGCCGATCGGCGCGATCGTCCCCTGGGCGGTCTTCTTCGGCATCCTGATGCTGGTCCTGCTCTACTTCGTCGGCGCCGAGCAGGGCGCCACCTCCGTGGTCTCCGGCGAAGGCGTGCACGAGTGGGTGCACGACGCCCGCCACCTCCTCGGCTTCCCCTGCCACTGACGGCGACGAGGAAGCGTACGAGCACATGGACTCAGCAACCGTCAGAAACCTCCTGGTGCGTGGCATGCTCGCGGGACTCGCCGCGGGCCTGCTCGCCCTGGTCGTCGCCTATTTCCTCGGCGAACCACGCGTCGACGAGGCCATCGCCTTCGAGGAGGCCCACGCCCACGAGCACGGCGGCGAGGAACTCGTCAGCCGCACCATGCAGTCCACCGCCGGCCTGAGCACCGGCGTCCTCGTCTACGGCGTCGCGTTCGGCGGCATCGCCGCCCTCGCGTACTGCTTCGCACTCGGCAGGATCGGCCGCTTCGGACCGCGCGCGAGCGCGCTGATGCTGTCGACCGCGGGCCTGCTCGCGGTCTACGTCGTCCCGTTCCTCAAGTACCCCGCCAACCCGCCGGCCGTCGGCGACCCCGACACCCTCAACCAGCGGACCACGCTGTACTTCCTGATGGTCGTACTCAGCGTGCTGCTGACCGTCGGCACGGTGATCCTCGGCAAGCGCCTCGCACCACGCCTGGGCAACTGGAACGCCACCCTCTCCGCGGGAGCCTTCTTCGTCCTCGTCGTCGGCCTGGCGTACGCCGTCCTGCCGTCGTACAACATGGTCCCGGAGGGCTTCCCCGGCACCCTGCTGTGGCAGTACCGGCTCGCCGCCCTCGCCATCCAGGTGACCCTGTGGACCGCGTACGGCCTGGTCTTCGGGTACCTCGCGGAGCGCGTGCTGGCTCCGCGTACGGCTGCCGCCCAGCGGGGGAGCGCCACACAGGCAACTCCCGTACCGCACTGAGCAGTTGAGTCAAGCGATGGGCCCCCGGACGACCGGGGGCCTTTCCTTGTGCCACCCATGTGCCATCCACGTGTTACCTACTCCTGCGTGTTCCCAATTTCTGGAACGCGTTCTACGGTGTGCGCCGTAAGGCAGGGCGGCCGGAGCAGCAGGCCAGTAGGAGCCCCGTGGGAGCCAGGAGGCGCCGTGCATCTCGAATACACGCCGGAGCAGCAGGAGTTGCGCACCGAACTGCGCGCCTACTTCACCGAGTTGGTGCCGGAGAACGTCCACGCCCGGTACGCGGACCCGGCGGCGCAGAAGCGGTTCTACCGCGAGACCATCCGCCGGCTCGGCTCCGACGGCTGGCTCGGGGTGGGCTGGCCGAAGGAGTACGGCGGGCGCGGGCTGAGCCCGATGGAGCAGTTCATCTTCTTCGACGAGGCCGCCCAGGCGGGCGTACCCCTGCCGCTGATGGCGCTGAACACGGTCGGACCGACGATCATGCAGTTCGGCACCGAGGAGCAGAAGGCGTACTTCCTGCCGAAGATCCTCTCCGGCGAGATCGACTTCGCGATCGGCTACAGCGAGCCCGACGCGGGCACGGACCTGGCCGCGCTCAAGACCAGGGCTGTCCGGGACGGCGATGAGTACATCGTCAACGGCCAGAAGATCTGGACGACCAACGGCGACACTGCCGACTGGGTGTGGCTGGCCGTCCGTACCGACCCGGACGCACCCCCGCACAAGGGCATCACCATGCTCCTCGTGCCGACCTCCGACCCCGGCTACTCCTGCACCCTCATCAACACCCTCGCCTCGCACGACACCACCGCGAGCTACTACGAGAACATCCGCGTCCCCGTCTCCCGCCGCGTCGGCGAGGAGAACAAGGGCTGGCGGCTGATCACCAACCAGCTCAACCACGAGCGCGTCACCCTCGCCGCGCACGGCACCATGGCCATCCGCGCCCTGCACGACGTGCAGCGCTGGGCGCTGGAGACCAAGCTCGCCGACGGCCGCCGCGTCGTCGACCTCCCTTGGGTACGCCGCCGCCTCGCCCAGACGCACACCAGGCTCGACGCGATGAAGCTCCTCAACTGGCAGATGGTGAACGCCGTCCAGGAGGGCACCCTCACTCCGCAGGACGCCTCCGCCGTGAAGGTGTACGGCTCCGAGGCACGCCGGGACGCGTACGCCTGGCTCATGGAGATCGTCGCGGCGGCGGGCGTCCTCAAGGAGGGCTCGGCGGGCGCGGTGCTCCACGGTGATCTGGAGCGCGGCTACCGCTCGGCCGTGATCTTCACCTTCGGCGGCGGGAACAACGAGATCCAGCGCGAGATCATCTCGTGGATCGGTCTGGGGATGCCGCGGGTACGGCGTTAGCGAGTTTTTGTGACCGTCACGCCGACCATGACTGGCCCCAACCCGCCCGCACCGGCGCATCGCTGTTGGTCAGCGCAGCCGGTCCTTGGCCTTGTAGTACGCCCCGGCGAAGGGCAGGAACCAGGCGGTGCCGTTGTAGAACGGCACCGGAACCTTGGGGAAGCCGAAGCCGCGCAAGGGGTTGGCCTCCGGGTGGCCGTCCATTACCTCGGCCATGGCGCGGCCCATGTAGGTGGCCATCTGGACGCCGTGGCCGCAGTAACCCATTGAGTAGTACAGGCCGTTGGCCTCGCCCGCGTGCGGAACGCGGTCGTAGGAGAAGCCGACACTGCCGCCCCACACGTAGTCGATCCGCACGTCCGACAACTGCGGGAAGATCTCCGCCAGTTCCTGCTTCAGGACGTCACCGCTCTTGACGTCCGAGGCGGGGTTGGAGGGCGCGAAGCGGGCCCGGCCGCCGAAGGCGAGGCGGTTGTCCGGGGTGAGTCGGACGTAGTGGCCGATGTTCTTGGAGTCCACGACCACGCGGTTGTTGGGGATGAGCTGCCGGGCCCGCTCCTCGCCCAGTGGCTCGGTGACGATGACGAAACTGCCGACGTTGATCAGCCGCTTGCGGAACCAGGGCATGGCCTTGTCGGTGTAGGCGTCGGTGGCCGCCATGACCTGCTTGGCGCGGATGGTGCCGTGCAGGGTCTCGACGAGGAAACCGCCCTCGGGGATGCGGTGCAGCGCGGTGGCGGCGTTGCGTTCGTGGATCTGAGCCCCGGCGCGTTCGGCGGCCTCTGCCAGACCATGGACGTATTTGCCGACGTGAAGGTGCGCGCTGAGCGGGTCGAGCAGGGCTCCGTGGTAGTAGTCGGAGCCCAGCTCGGCACGCAGATCGTTCTTGCTCAGCAGCGTGGTGTCGTGGCCGAAGTTGTCGGCCAGGTCGCGCTGCTTGGCCCGCATGCTCTCGAAGTGCTGCGGCTTGAACGCGACTCCCAGACGCCCTACGCGGTGGAAGTCGCAGTCGATCTGCTCCTTGACCGTCAGCTCCTCCACAACGTCCACCGCCTCGCGGAAGGCGTCGTACAGTTCCCGGGCCCGCGGCTGCCCGTAGCGCTTGCGCGCCTCGGCGGGGCTGATGGTGATGCCCTGGGTGCACATGCTGCCGTTGCGCCCGGAGGCGCCCGAGCCGACCTTGTCCTTCTCTACGAGGACGACGTGGGCGCCCTTGCGTGCCGCGTGGTAGGCGGTGGACAGGCCAGTGAGGCCGCCGCCGATGACCACCAGGTCCACCTGATCGGGGAGGGGCTTGCCGGTCCGGTCGGGGAAGGCAGGGGCTGTGTCGAGCCAGTAGGGGATCTGCTTCATGACGTACGTCCTCGGGTCTTCCTGGTCGTTCAGGGGTGTTTCTCTGGGTCCCGGCCTCAGCAGCCGAGCAGGGCCGGCAGGCCGGACAGGTCGGTCAGCTCGTCGAAGGGCTGGTAGTCGGTGCTGCCGCGGGCGCCGTAGCAGCCGTTGTGGCCGTAGCGGTTGATCCACACGCGGCGAGCGAGGCCGAGGTCGCGGGTGGGGATGAGGTCGTACTCCCAGCCCTGGGCGACGTGGATGACCTGGGCGGGGTCGATGTTCATGGTCTGGAAGGCGTACTCGAAGGTCTGCCGGGACGGCTTGTACGCCTTGGCCTGCTGGGCGGTGATGACATGGTCGAACTCGACGCCGATGTTGGCCAGGTTCTGGGCGATGAGGTCGTCGTCCGTGTTGGAGATGATGGCGATCTCGTACCGGGACTTCAGCGCCTGCAGGGCGGCCGGGACCTCGGGGTGGGGGCCGAAGGCGGGCACGGCCGCGACCAGGGCCTCGCCGTCGGACTTCCGGTACGCCAGGCCGTGCAGACGCATGGCTATCTCCAGGCTCGAGGGCAGCACCTCGTGGAAGGGGCGGTAGGCCTCCAGGACGGCGTGGAACCGCATGATGCGGAAGTCGTCGAGGAACTCGTCGACGTTCAGGCGGTCCAGGTCCAGCCGGTCGGCCAGGACCTTCAGGGTGGTGGGGCCGAGCTGGAAGTCGACCAGGGTGCCGTAGGCATCGAAGGTGACGATCTGACGCATGGTGTTCAACCTCTTTCCGGGCATATTGGACACCCCGTTCACCGAGAGTCACGATCTCGTCGAGTGCGGCCAGGTCCGCCGCATCGGGGGTCCAGGAGGCTGCCGCGGCGTTGGCGGCGACCTGTTTAGGGGGCATGGGGACATGAGGGCTGAGGGGGTGCCCGAGGGGCCGCCGCTGGAGGACGAGCCCCCGGACAGGGCCGGGGACGGCGAATGCTGATCAGGTAGTCGGCGGCAGCACCATTACTGCTCCGAGTGCGATGAGCCTTTCTCCTGCCCGAGGTGATGCGTCAGTGAAGCACCGTGGAGAATCCGGCAACAAGGGACGTGAGGCCGCGAGATCGACCGCGCATTTTGTGCCTGTGCACAATTTCCTGTCAGGGACCCGGTGCAGTTCTTGCCCGAACCGAATGAGTCTCTGAGAGGCACCGCGAGCGGCTCCGGCGCGAACTGCGGCCGCTTCGCGCCGCTGCCCGGCAGCGTGACCGGGCTGTCGGCCGACAAGGCTGCCGTCCCCATGAAGGGCATTCGGCCTCTGACCGCCACGCTTTGGCTCCAGCTCTCTCGGTCGCGGCCCCGGCCGGTTGCCACAACCCGTCCGGCAATCGGTGGATCAGGACACCGTCGCCCGGAAGCGGGCGCCCGCGTCCGTCTCCAGCCAAGCCAAGGCGAGGACCAGCCGGGCGGCGTCGTTCGGCCTGGACAGCTTCAGCCCGGTCGCCTCTTCCGCGGCCTGCAGGCGATTGCCCACCGTGTTCCGGTGACGGTAGGTGCGTGCGGCCACCTCAGCGACCGAGCCCAGGTCGAGGTACCAGCGCAGGGTCTCGACGATGCTGTCGCGGTCGCGCAGCTCGAGGAGTGGGCGCAGCACGCCAGTGGCCATCGCACCGGTGAGCTCCTCCTGCGCCGACATGATCGCCCCGACCCAGTGGCCCTCCACGTGCCGCACTCCGGGCTGCGCGGAGCTGCGGATCGCGGCACGTGCGAACCGGATGCCCCGCGCCGTCAGCGCCAGCCCGGGGACTTCCGCGACACCGCAGCGCCACGGGGCGAACGGCCGGAGCATGGCAAGCATGGCCTCTTCATCGCACCGTCCGTGACCGATGATGCCGAGGAGCTCGTCCCCCATCCACCCGAAGTGACGCAGCAGGCCGCCCCGACGCAGCGCATCGTCGACCTGGGACAGAGCCGGGTCCCCGGTAGGAACGGATTCGACCACGACCACGGTCAGGGCGACGTGCTCGGAGAAGCCCAGCAACGTCGAGGCCTCGGCGACCGTGGAGGGATCCTGCTCCCCTTCCAGGACGAGGCGACTGAAGGCGCGGTTGCGCACCTCCGTACGACGGCTCGCCAGGTCGCGCTCGGTGCGGCGGTAGGCGTCGACGACCTCGACGCTGTTGGCGTCCGTCGCCTCCCAGACGCGGATCAAGCCGTCGAGGAAGTCGGGATCGGCGCTGATGCCACGTGCTCGCCCCTCCGCGAGCACGGCCTCCCACAGGGTCCTGAGGTCCAGCTGGAAGGAGTGCATCAGAGCGGTCAGGGGAAACGCCTGCTCCGCTCGCTCGCGCCCCACGTCCTCGGTGGCGCGCGAGACCGTCTGGGGCACGGGACCGCCGGCCAGCCGGGTCAGGGCGAGTTCGAGGGTTCGCCGCATCCCCTCCCGTTTCTGGACCGGATCCCAGTCCTCCGACGCGTAGGCGGCCTCCTCGGCTTCCAGCTGCTCGAGAGCACGAGAGGTCAGTTCGTCGAGTCGTTCCTCGAGGAGCCGGCGCGCGATCGCCTGAACGGCGTCGTGGCGGGCCCCACTCTGACGGCGTCCCGGGCCGCTCACGAGGACCGCCTCTCCCGACGACAGCCGTCACCGGACGGATACGGGGCCGTCTCCGGGAAATGCCGCTGACATGCCGGTGGGGCTCCCTGACAGAAATTGTGCACAGGCACAAAATACGGCGTCGATGTCGCGGCCTCGCGTCCCTTGTTGCCGGATTCTCCACGGTGCTTCACTGACGCATCACCTCGGGCTGGAGAAGGCTCGTGACATGACCACGCACTTGGAGCAGCTATGGCGCTTCCGTAAGCACCTGATCCCCAGTCCGTCACCTTCAGTAGGCGCTGCTGAGGGGCGCCGCGTCCCTCGGGGCAGTCTCAGCCTTCCGCTACGGGGCCCACCAGGAGGCGATGACCAAGGCGGCCGAGCCAACCGGTTCGCCAGGCAGAGCGGGATCGAGATCATCCAGGACTCCCCCAGAGACTATGCCGAGCTCAAGGCGAGCGTCGAGGACCAGAACGTCACCTGGGACGTCATGACCGGCGCCGCGTGAGCTGATGACCGGTCTCTATGAGCGCTCCGCCGTTGACGGACGGCCACCTCGGACCTGATCGCCGACCAGGTGTTGGAGCGCGTCCTGGCCCGGGCCCCTGCAGCCGTCGGAGTGGGGCATCGAGGGGGAGTACCAAAACGGGGGAGTCCGCCTTGGACCTGTCGGTCGTCGACGTGGGTGGGCTCTGCGCAGTCCGTGAAGCGATCGAGACACAGCCGCGGCAGCCCTGCCCGCCTCCTCCCAGGAACCGCATCGATCGGACCGTCCGGGAGCTGACTGACAGCGTCGGGCAAAGGTCCGACACGGGTGGCGGCGGGGGACTGGCCACGACCTGAGCGTCGTGACGCAGGCCCACGGTGAGTGATGAGCGACCTGACGATGAGAGAGAGAACGCACCGATGACCTCAGCGACCACCACCGGCCAGGACGGAACGACCATCCCCGGTCACACCGGCCAACTGCCGGGCTCGCTCCTCGATCACGTGCTGCGGCAGTCCTTCGGACTCGAGGGATATGTCCAGCACCCACTGGGAGGGGAGGTCGACCAGAACGTCCGGATCACCGGTGATGACGGCATGCGCTACTTCGTACGGGTCACCCGCGCGGAGCCGGACTCAGCCGACGTCCTCTGGCAGAACTCGCTCCTCCAGCATCTGGCCTCCACCGTTCCCGACCTTCCGGTGCCACGACTGGTCCCGACGCGCGAGGGGAAGTGCCTTGCCGACGTCGTCCACGAGGGCCGAACGCACGTGGTCCGCGTGATGAGCTGGATCGAGGGCCGAGCCCTGGCGGATCTCGACGACCACCCCGCGGCGCTTCTGCGTCAGCTGGGAGAAGCCGCTGGGCGGCTGAGCCTCGGACTCTCCAGCATGGAGCCACCGGTGGGCCTGGAACCGCACGACTGGGACATGCGCCGGGCCGCTGAGATCGTCGAGGCGTCGCTGCACGCTGTACAGGACGCGGACCGGCGGGAGTCGGTGCGCACGATCATGGGCTGGTACGACGATCTCCTGCCGGCATGGGACCGACTGCCGCGGAGCGTCGTACACCAGGATCTCAATGACGCCAACGTTCTGGCCGACGCCGACGAGGACGGGGTGCTGCGGATCTCGGGCATCGTCGACCTGGGCGACTCGCTCTACAGTGTGCGCGCGGCAGAGGTGGCGATCGCGGCGGGCTACGCCATGGTCCGCAAGGCCGACCCGCTCGCTGCGGCGGCCGAAGTCGTGGCCGGCTTCCACTCGGTGCTTCCCCTCACGGCGGAGGAACTGGCGGCTGTCTATCCGTTGGCGGCCACCCGGCTGTGCATGAACGCCGTGACGTGGACGCGCCGGGTCGCGGAGAGCGGCACGCCGTACGGGCGGACCCGCGTGCAACACACCTGGCCGGCGATCGCGCAGGTGGCCGAGGTTTGTCCCGACGTCGCCGAGGCGACGTTCCGGGTCGCGTGTGGGCTCCCCCGGACGCGGGAGCAGCGGGGTTTGGAAGAGGTCTTGGCAGAGGCGGCCCGAACCGGCGCCCCGCACGCACCGGCCCCGCAGCTGCTTGACCTGCGACCGGCAAGTGATCTCTACGACGAAGTCGACTGGCACGAAGCGAGGGCGGTGCGCGCGAGCATCGACGACGTCCTCGACGGACGGCGGCGGAAGGGCTACGTGCCCCACCTCAGCGCATCGCTGCTCCTGGGTGGCCGGCGTCGCCCAGGGGCCGACGAGCCCGCGACGGTTCAGGTCGGCGGCTTGCTGATCGTGGCCGATGCCGAGGAGGTTGCCAGCCCGCTGTCCGGCGTCGTCGAGGCCCGCGGTGGCCCCGGTATGCCGTTGGTGCTGCGACATGCGGTCGAGGGGCTGGAGTTCTGGACGTGCTGGTGGGGACTCGACGACTCGCCGCCCGTCGCGGCGAGAGTCCCGGCCGGGGCGCCGTTGGGACGCGCCGGCGCGAGCGACGAGGCGGACCCGCTCGGGCCCTGCGTCCAGGTGCAGGTCCACCGCACCGCACGGATGGCCACATGGCCGCCGCCTCGTGTCGTGCCGCCCTCCGCACGGCAGGTGTGGAGCCACCTGTCACCTGACCCCGCCCGGCTCTTCGAGCTCACCGAGTCCCCCGCCGCGGTCCCCACCATCGACGACGTCGTCTCAGTGCGCCGTCGCCACATCGCTTGCTCCCAGCGCAACTACTACCGCAACCCGATGAACCTTGTGCGTGGGCGGGACGTGTGGTTCCACGACGAGGACGGCCTTGCCTATCTGGACTCGCTGAACAACGTCACCCACGTCGGCCATGCCGAGCCACGGGTGACGGCCGCCGCCACCCGACAGCTGCGCAAGCTCAACACCAACAGCCGTTTTGTCTACCCGCAGATCGCCAGTTACGTGCAGAAGCTGGTAGCCACGCTGCCCGACCCGCTCGAGGTCGTCTTCCTCGTGTGCACGGGCAGCGAGGCGAACGACCTGGCGCTGCGGATCGCCCGCCAGGTGACAGGTCGTCAGCACATCGTCAACATCGACGGCGCGTACCACGGAAACACCGGCGTGGTGACCGGGATCAGCCCGAACCGTTACAAGGGCCCCGGCGGCGCCGGTGCCCCCGCGACCACCCACGAGGTCGTCATCCCGGACCGCTACCGCAGCACCTACGGGTACGACGACGCGGACGCCGGAGTCAAGTACGCGCGCGACGCCGCAGCTGTCATCGAGCGGATCGCGGCCGACGGCCGACCCCCAGCCGCCTTCATCGCCGAGTCCCTGATGGGATCGGGTGGGAACATCGTGTTCCCCGACGGCTACCTCGATGGCGTGTTCACGGCTGCCAGGCGGGCGGGCGCCCTGTGCATCTCCGACGAGGTCCAGGTCGGCGTCGGACGACTCGGGCCCTGGTGGGGTTTCGAGCTCCAGGGAGTGGTCCCGGACATCGTCACGATGGGCAAGCCACTCGGAAACGGGCATCCTCTCGCGGCGCTGGTCACGACTCGGGAGATCGCCGACGCGTTCGACACGGGCATGAAGTACTTCAACACCTTCGGCGGCAACCCGGTCTCCTGCGCGATCGGCGAGGCCGTGCTCGACATCGTCGAGCAGGATGGGCTGAGGGAGAACGCCGTGAGCGTGGGCGGGTACTTCGCCCAGTCGCTGCGCGAGCTCCAGCAGCGCCAACCGCTCATCGGTGACGTGCGGGCAGAAGGGCTCTACCTCGGTGTCGAACTGGTTCGTAACCGCACCACCAGAATGCCGGCCACTGAGCAGGCCTTCATGGTCACCGAGCTCATGAAGGAGCGAGGCGTCATAGTCTTCCCCAATGGCGTGCACGACAACGTACTGAAGATCAAACCGCCCATGACCTTCCGCCGCGAGCACGTGGATCTCTACGTCGACGCGCTGCACGAGGTCCTGTCCCTGCCCGAGCTGCGCTCGGCCGTTCAGTCCTGAGACGGGCAACCGTCCACTGAGGCAATGGACGAGAGTGGCCCGCGAAAACGCGAGAAGTGCTTCTGACGCGTAAATAGCTCCAGGTCAGGGACTGTTTGGGCAGGACTGGATGCCCGGCGTCCGTGGAGGCCGCCGG
>NZ_BMPQ01000008.1:0-31369 GCF_014647675.1 Streptomyces flaveus
CCCATTATCGCAGGTCAGCGGGCACCTCTTTCTATTTCTCCGTCCACAGGCCGACTATCGCGCGGTGGATCGAGGCTGAAACCCACGGCGCGCGAATCAGCCTGGCGGCCGTGCGTCGGCCCACGGCACAATCCTCGGCGTGGAGATCACCGCGCGCGAACTCAACCGGGCCACCCTCAGCCGTCAACTGCTGCTGGAACGGCAGCCGCTGAGCGTTGTCGACGCGGTCCGTCGCGTTGTCGCGCTGCAGGCGCAGTACGCCGCTTCTCCGTACCTCGCGTTGTGGAACCGGCTCACACGCTTCGCGTCGGCCGATGTGGACGCCGCCTTCACCGGGCGCGCGGTCGTCAAGGCGACCCTGATGCGGATCACACTGCACGCGGTCCATGCCGACGACTACCAGGTGTTCCGTGAGGCGATGCAGCCGACCCTGTACGCCTCGCGTCTGGGCTACCGCTTCGCTGCCGCGGGGCTCACCCCGGCGGACGGCGACGAACTGGTGCCACAGCTGCTGACGTTCGCCGAACAGCCGCGGACGGCCGCCGAGATGGAGGCGTGGGTCGAAGAGCGGCTCGGCGCGGAGAGGAAGCCCGGGGCCTGGTGGGGGCTGCGGGCGTATGCGCCGTTGCTGCACGTCCCGACGGGCGGGCCGTGGTCGTTCGGTGCCCGGTCGTCGTACGTCGCGGCGCGGACGGGTCCCGCGCCCACGGGGAAGGAGACGGCGCCGGAAGCGCTGCAAAGCCTCGTACTGCGCTATCTGGAAGGGTTCGGTCCGGCCTCGGTGGCGGACGTGGCTCAGTTCGCCACGGTGCAGCGCGCACCGATCCGCCAGGCGCTCCTCGCCCTCGACCACAAGGGAGCCGTCGAACAGCTCGAAGGGCCCGACAGCACCGCGCTGTTCGACGTCCCCGCTGCCCCGCGCCCACCCGCGGACACCCCGGCCCCACCGCGGCTCATGGCCATGTGGGACAGCACCCTGCTGGCATACGCCGACCGCAGCCGCGTGATCCCTCCGGCCTATCGGCGGCTGGTGATCCGCAACAACGGCGACGTCCTGCCCACCCTGCTGGTCGACGGCTACGTCGCCGGGGTGTGGCGGCCGGTCGACGGCGGCATCGAGGCCACGGCCTTCCACGACCTTCCGCCCGCGGCGTGGGAGGGACTCGCCGCGGAGGCGCAGTCCCTGATCACGGTGCTGGCCGACCGCGATCCCCGGGTCTACAGCCGCTACCACCACTGGTGGGCCAAGCTTCCCGACGCCGAGGTACGGCTGCTCCCGGCCTAGCCAGGAGAGGCGCACGCGTTCAGGCGCCCTGCGACGGCCCCGCCTGAAATTCAGCAGACACCCCTCCCCCACCCGCGCCATGATCCCCCCATGGATCGCCGCCGCATCAGCACCCTCGCCCACGCCGACCACCCCATCGCCGCGCCCCTGAGCGACGCCTCGGTGGCCCGTCTCCTCGACCGGGCCCTTCGGGACGGCGCCGAGCGGGTGCTGGATCTCGGGTGCGGGGAGGGGGCCTGGCTGATACGGGCTCTGGAGGGGAGGCCGGGGGTTACGGCCGACGGAGTCGACCTCAACGCCGGCACCATCGCCCGGGGCCGCGAGGACATCGCGGCACGCGGACTCGGTGGCCGTGTCACCCTGCACGCCCAGGACGCCCGTGAGTTCACCGCCGACGACCGGTTCGGCCTCGTACTCTGCGTCGGCGCCACCCACGCCTTCGGCGGCCTGCTGCCCACCCTCGAAGCCGTCCGCCGCCACCTCGCCCCCGGCGGTACGGCCCTGATCGGCGACGGCTTCTGGGAGCGCGAGCCGGACCAGGGCACCCTCGACGCCGGGTTCGCGGGCGACGAGTTCGCCGATCTCGGCACCACTGTCGACAGGATCACGGCGGACGGGTGGACGCCCGTGTACGGGCACGTCAGCACCACCGAGGAGTGGGACGAGTACGAGTGGTCCTGGACCGGTGCCCTGTCCCGCTGGGCCCTGGACCACCCCGCCGATCCGGACAGCGGCGAGGCGTACGCAGCCGCCGCCGAGCACCGCGCCGAGTGGCTGCACGGCTACCGCCACACCCTCGGTTTCGTCACGTTCCTGCTTCGGCGGACACCGGACGACCTGCGCGTCTGGATCACCCCACGGTGAAGTCGGCCGCCTTGGTGTCCAGCATCGTGTCGCCGTCTTCGGCGGTGGCCAGGACGGCGACGTGCCACAGACCGCGCGGGGACGTGTCGGCTTCGGCGCGGGTGACGGTGACGGTATAGGTGCAGCGCGCGGTGTCCCCACCGGACGGCTTGCAGACGGCCGACTCCACGGCGGCCATGTCCTTGGCGGTCAGCCCCTGCTTGGCGAGGGACGATTTCGCCGGCCAGGCCAGGACCTTCACGTCCTTGACGCCAGAGGACGCCGTGACGTCAGTGGTGAAGGTGAACGAGCCGCTGCGGTCGCCGTCGGGGGCAGCGTAGCGGGCAGTGCTGTGCGCCACAGAAAGAGGCTGGTCCCCGGCGTAGGCGACGGCGACTGCTCCGGTACCTGCGAGGACGACGACGCCGGCGGCCACGGACAAAACGATACGTCGCGACATGAGAAATTCCCCCAACAGACTCAGCTGGATCGGACCGGCGCTCTCGGCTGCGCCGTTGCACCAATACTGGCCGCGCAGCGGGCGCCGGGTATGAGCGCACGTACTCAACCCAGGCCTGAGTAGGGCCAGTTCGGGTCGCGTCGTTCGGCCGCCCCCTGCGAAAAGGGGATGCGCCGGTAGGCCCTCCCTGTGTTGCATGGCCCCATGGTGTCCACCGACCGACTGCTCGCCTTCGCGGCCATGTCCTTCCTGCTGATCGTGGTGCCCGGTCCGAGCGTGCTGTTCGTGATCGGGCGGGCGCTGGCACAGGGGCGCCGCTCTGCGCTGACCACCGTCGTGGGGAACACGATCGGCGCGTACGTGCTCGTCGTGGCCGTGGCGCTGGGTATCGGTTCCCTCGTGGAGCGCTCCGTCCTGGTCTTCACGGCACTGAAACTGGCCGGTGGTGCCTACCTGGTGTACCTGGGGGTAAAGGCGTGGCGGCAACGGGGTTCGTTGCAGGCCGCGTTCAGCGGTGACGCGGCCACGGCCGGCGGTCTGCGCACGCTGTGGGAGGGGTTCGCGGTGGGGATCGCCAACCCCAAGACCATCGTGTTCTTCGCCGCCGTACTGCCCCAGTTCGTCGACCGCGCCCAAGGGCACGTCGTGGCCCAGATGCTGCTGCTCGGCCTGGTCTTCAACGTCATCGCTCTCGCGTCCGACAGCGTGTGGGGGCTGGTCGCCGCCACCGCACGGGGCTGGTTCGCCCGGTCACCGCGGCGGCTGTCCCTGGTCGGCGGGGTGGGCGGGCTCACCATGGTGGGCCTCGGGGTCACCGTCGCCGCGACCGGGCGCAAAGAGTAGCCGCCCCCACCGCCTTCGGCGCCCGAGCTGCCATAACGGGCACGACGGGTGCGAGGGGCAACGACTCTGCTCCGTACAATCTCTGCATGACGCAGAAGAAAGCGGCAGGACGCAGGCTGCTGATGGACGAGCTGGCCATCGCCTCGCGCCGCTATATGGCCTCGTACGCCCTGTTCAACCAGGCTCTCGCCGACCATCTGCGACTCCACCCCACCGATCTCCAGTGCCTCAATCTGCTGGGGCTCGAGCCCGGACCCGTCACCACCGGGCGGGTCGCCGGGCTGACCGGGCTGACCACCGGGTCCGCGACGCGGCTCGTCGACCGGCTGGAGCGGGCCGGGTATGTCACGCGCGAGCGCGCCGCCGAGGACCGGCGGCGGGTGCTGGTGACGGTCGTGCCGGAGCGGATGGCGGAGTTCGGGGAGGTGTGGCAGAAGCTGAACGGCTCCTGGTACGCCATGTTCGACGCGTACAGCGACGAGGAGATCGCGCTGCTCACCACCCATATGCTGCGGACCGTGGAGCTGAGCGCCTCGCAGGTCGAGCGCCTGCGCGACGGAGAGTTGTGACGCTCTCACTCGCGCGGGGATGTGGGAGACGGCCACCTCGCGGCCGTCGACGAGCAGCCGGCCCGCCTCGGTGAGCGGGATGCCGAGCGACTCGACGACATGGCCGAGCGTCGACGATCCGTCGGTGACCACGGTCGTACGCCCCTGACGGCGCACCGCGGAAACGAAGAGGCGCGGCTCAGGCGCAACGCTGAGATGGATTTGCGGTCTGTCCACGCCGTCGGCATGTCATCGGGCGGCGCGGAAGGCATCCGCGTTCTCGGCCGCCCATTCGGCGAAGGTGCGGGCGGGGTGCCCGGTCAGCTCCTCGACGGAACGGGTGAGGGGCGTCGGTGAACCGTCCGTCGAAGCCCAGTAGTCGAGCAGGCCGTCGGCGAAGGAGGCCGGCATGTATCCGGCCATGGCCTCCCTCCATGCCTCGCGGGTCACGGCGTTGAAGGGGACTGAGCGGCCGACGGCGCGTTCGAGTACGGCGATCTGCTCGGTGAAGGTCAGCGACTCGGGGCCGGTCAGGTGGTACGTCGCACCGCGCAGCCGCTCCTGCGTGAACAGTGCGAACGCGGCCTCGGCGATGTCCCGCTCGTGGATCGGATCTCCGTAACTGCCGGGGTACGGAAGGTCGATCACCCCAGCGGACTCGAGCGCCCAGCGCCACTGGAGCGCGTTGCTCGCGAAGGCGCCGGGCTGCAGCACGGTGGTCTCGATGGGCGAGGCCGCCAGCGCCTGCTCGACGGCGAGATGGGAGGCGGCGACCGGGTTGTCGGCGGCATTCGGGTCACGTACGGCGCTGGAGGAGAGCAGCACGATGTGCTCGACGCCCGCGCGTGCGGCCTCGTCGAGAAAGGTGTCGATGTGGGACGGCTCGGCGTACAGGAACACGGAGTTCACGGAGTCGAGCGCGGCGGGGAAAGTCGCAGGGCCGTTGAGGGCGCACCTCACGGCGGTGACGCCCTCGGGCAGGTCGAGCTTTTCGGGGGCGGCGGATGCGGCCCGGACGGAGGCTCCGGCCTTGTGGAGGAGGGAGATGAGGGTGGAGCCGACTTTGCCGCGGCTTCCGGTGACGAGCGTGGTCATGGTGAAGGTCCTTGCTTGGCTGTGGAGGAGGGCCGGTGCGGGTCCATGTGACTCGCGTGGCCGGAGCACGGGCTCGTACGGCCGGGGCACTCCCGGCATAGTCAACGCTACGCAGAATCTGCGTGACACAGATAAATATCCGCGAAGAGGGGTGGCTCGTCAAGCGGGTTTGCCCGTGGAGGCCCTCGGCGTGCGGGGGTTGGACGTCGACACGCCCTCTGGCGCCTGTTCTGACCTGTTCTGATACGAGGCGAAGCCAGGATCGTGGCCACGTCCCCGGAGGCCGACGAAAGCGAGGACGACACCCTGAAGCGTTGGGGCGAGGTGGCGGGCCGGTAGGCGCACCGGAATCAGCAAGTACGTGACGTACTTGACGTACCTGCCTCCAGAAAGCACCCTGGAGGCGTTGGACAGCTACGAGGAGGCGGATCGTGTCAGCGGTGCATTACGAGAGCTACACCCAGGCGCGTGCGCACCTGAAAGACCTCCTTGACGCGTCCGATGAGGGACGGGTGGCAACCGTACGCCGCGACTCGGGGCGGGCGGCGGTCGTGGATGTAGAGCGGCTGCGCCGTCACCTGTCGCTGGTGTGCCCCTCGAAGGCAGAGGTGGTCGCCGAGGCGGGCGGCTGGTCGGTTTTCCTGCCCGGCCTGCCTCTGGCCGCCGACGGGGCGACCTTCGACGAAGCCATAGAGGAGATGGTTCAGGCGCTGCGCGAGTACGCCGAGGACTGGCAGGAACGGCTGCGCACCGCACCCAACCATGAGGAGAACTGGGGTCTCGTGCAGCTGATCGTCCTGAGCGACGACGCAGAACTGCACGACTGGCTGGTGGGGGCGGCGCGGTGACCTGGCCCCAGCCCAACCGCGAGAACCACGACCACTTCTGCCGCACCGAGGAGTGGAAACGCGTCCGGGACGCTCGCGGGCGCACTGGCACGCATCACGTCACCTACGAACTCGCCCTGTACGACGGCCGGATCCTGCGCACCAGGATCTCCCACCCGGTGGACCGCACCGTCTACGGCGCCGCGATGTGGCGACACATCCTGCGGGACCAACTGGACGTCACCGAGGACGAGTTCTGGACCTGCGTCCAGCAGGGTGACCTACCGGACCGGGGAGCCCCCGCGTCGCCACGCGAAGCACTCCCCGCCGACTTGGTGCATCTGCTCATCCACCGCGTGGGACTCAACGAGGAAACCATCGCCGCAATGACCAAGGACGAGGCGGTGGCAAGGCTTCAGCAGTACTGGACGGAGGGGAGCTGAGCCCTGCCTTCGCTCACCGGGCCGACCGAGGGCAGTGAACCTGGGCGTGGGCCGCGTCAGCCCTGCCACACGATCGCCTGCACCTCGCTGTACGCGTGCAGGGCGTACGACCCCACGTCCCTCCCCACCCCGCTCTTCTTGAAGCCCCCGAACGGGGCCTCCATGTTCCGGCCGACCGTGTTGACGCCGACGCCGCCCGCGCGCAGGCGGCGGGCCACCCGGAATGCGCGCGCCACGTCCCCCGACCACACGTAGTCGATGAGGCCGTAGTCGCTGTCGTTGGCCAGCTCCACGCCCTCCTCCTCGTCGTCGAAGGGGATGACCACGACCACCGGGCCGAAGATCTCCTCCCGGGCGACCCGCATGTCGTTCGTGCAGTCCGCGAGGAGGGTGGGGGCGACGTAGAAGCCCGTGTCGTACGCGGGGCGCTCGCCGCCCGCGACCACTCGTGCGCCCTCCTTGCGGCCCAGCTCGACGTACGACTCGACCCTGTCCCGGTGCGCCGCCGAGATCACCGGGCCCACGACCGTGCCTTCGGCGCGCGGATCGCCCACCTTCAAGTAGCCCGTGTACGCAGCGAGTTGATCGACCACACGGTCGTACACACCCCTCTGTGCGAGCACCCGCGTCGGTGCCGTACAGATCTGCCCGCTGTAGAACGAGAACGTCGTCCCGATCCCCCGTACCGCCGACGCCACGTCCGCGTCGTCGAAGACGATCGCCGCGCCCTTGCCGCCCAGCTCCATCAGCTGGCGTTTCATGTCGCGCCCGCACACCTCGGCGATGCGCTGCCCGACCGCCGTCGAGCCGGTGAAGCTCACCATGTCGACGTCGGGCGAGTCGACCGCCGCCTCGCCGACCCCCGTCCGCGAGCCCGACACGACGTTCACCACACCGGGCGGGACACCCGCCGCCTCCAGGGCCTCCGCCATCCGATAGACCGATAGCGGGTCCTGCGGAGCAGGCTTCACCACCACCGTGTTGCCCTTCGCCAGGGCCGGGGCGATCTTGCCGGCCGGGTTCGCCCAGGGGTTGTTGTACGAGGTGATGCAGGTGACGACGCCCACCGGCTGACGTACGGCCAAGGCGCCCATGACGGCCGCCTTGCCGAACGGGCCCGCCTCGTTGATCTGCGGGACCAGCGCCTCCTCGACCGGCTCCAGCGCGCCCTTCGCGTACCGCCGGAAACGGGCCGCACCCACCCCGACCTGCATCCCGCGCGCTGTCCCGGTCGTGGCACCGCTCTCAGCCTGGGCGAGTTCGGCGTACGGCACGAGGTTGCGCTGGATGATGTCCGCCGCCCGGTCCAGGATCGCCGCGCGCTCGGAAGGGGACGTACGCGACCAGGGCCCGAAGGCCTCGCGAGCCGCGGCTGCCGCCGCGTGCACCTGATCCCGCGAGGCCTCCGGCGCCAACCCGACGACCGACTCGGTCGCCGGGTCGATCACCTCGTAGTGACCGCCGTCCGGCTCGACCCACGAACCGCCGACGAACAGCCGCTGCTCGTCCGTCACTCCGTACTCACCTCGGTACGCACCTCGCTACTCGCCTCGGTCACTTGGTGTTCACCGTCCGGGTGTCCCGACCGGAGCGCAGCACCTTCCCCGGCACCGCCCCCGTCACATGGTCCCCGCGAATCGCCTCGACCCCGTTCACCCAGACCGCCGTGATCCCGATCGCCTTGGAGTCCAGCCGCGGACTGTCTCCCGGCAGGTCGTGCACCAGCGTGGCCGTACCGGCGTCGATGCGTTCCGGGTCGAACAGGACGAGGTCGGCATGCCACCCCTCGGCGATCCGCCCGCGCTCGCGCAGGCCGAAGAGCTGGGCGGGATCGTCGGTGAGCATCTGCACGGCCTGCTCCAGCGTCGCGAGCTTCCGCCCGCGCAGACAGTCCCCGATGAACCGCGTCGTGTACGGCGCCCCGCACATCCGGTCCAGATGTGCCCCGGCGTCGGACCCGCCCAGCATGACGTCCTCGTGCTGCCAGGTCTCGGCGCGCAGCGCCCAGGAGGCGGGGTCGTTGTCGGGCGGCATGGGCCAAAGCACCGTACGCATCTGGTCGTTGGCGCAGATCTCGACGATGCACTCGAAGGGTTCCTGACTGCGTTCGGCCGCGATGTCCCTTACGACGCGACCGGTCAGGCCCTCGTTCTCCGCGCTGTACGTGTCCCCGATGACGTACCGCCCGAAGTCGGCGAGGCGGCGGAAGACGCCCGCCTCCTTGCTGTCCGCGCGGCGCAGCATCTCGGCCCGTACGTCCCGGTCGCGGAGTTTCGCGATCCGTTCGGGTACCGGCAGGCCGAGGATCTCGCCCCAGCCGGGGATCAGGTTGAGGGCGCAGAAGGTGCCGAGCGACATGTTCATCGGCGTGAGGATCGGCATCGTCAGAGCGATGATCCGGCCACCGGCCTTGCGGGCACGCTCACTTGCGGCCAGTTGCCTCGGTACGCGGTCGGGGACGGACGCGTCGATGGTCAGGACGTTCCAGTTCAGGGGGCGGCCCGCCGACGCGCTCATCTCCACGAAGAGGTCGGTCTCGTCGTCGCTGAACTGGTCGAGGCAACCCGCCACGATCGCCTCGATCTGCGTGCCCTCGTGATCGCCGACCGCCCTGGAGAGCGCGAGCAGTTCGGCCGGTTTCGCATGCCGCGACGCGACTGGCTTTCCGTCGCCGTCGGAGTGCGTGGACGACTGGGTGGTCGACAACCCCCAGGCGCCCGCGTCCATCGACTCGTGGAACAGCCGCAGCATGTCCGCCAGTTGCTGCTCCGTGGGCTGCCCACCCACCGCGTCCGGCCCCATCACATACCGCCGCAGCGCACAATGCCCCACCATGAAACCGGCGTTGACGGCGATCCGCCCCTCGAGAGCATCGAGATACTCCCCGAACGAATGCCAACTCCACGGCGCCCCCTCCTCAAGGGCCACCAGCGACATCCCCTCCACCTTGGACATCATCCGCCGCGTGTAGTCGGCGTCTTCGGGCCGAGAGGGGTTCAGGGGCGCAAGGGTGAAACCACAGTTCCCGCCGGCGACGGTCGTCACGCCGTGGTTGAGGGACGGCGTCGCGTACGGATCCCAGAAGAGCTGGGCGTCGTAGTGGGTGTGGGGGTCGACGAAGCCGGGGGCGAGGACGAGCCCGGAGGCGTCCTCGGTGGTGCGGGACGCCTCGGTGACCGTACCGATGGCCGCGATCCGCCCATCGCGTATCCCCACATCGGCGGTGTAGGCAGGCGCGCCCGTCCCGTCGACGACGGTCGCGCCTTTGATGACGTGATCGAGCATGGAGCTCGCCTCCTTAAACTCCGGTGCACTGGACGCGCCCTGAAGGGGCGCGGGGAACTGCGCGACCAGCCACGACGGCCCCGCAGCCGCGCAAGGCCCGCAGCCCCACGGCGATCACGCGGCCTGCCGGAACCGCGAGGTCCGATGCACAGGATCCGTATCGATCTTCGGAATCACGTGCTCCCCGACGAGCCGAATCGTCTGCAACGTGTCCTCACGAGAGATCCCAATCGGCATCCCGAAAGAAAGCTGATCGGCCCCGGCCGCCTCCCACCGCTTGCACTGCGTGAGCACCTCGTCCGGATCGCCGCAGATCAGCAGCTCCTCGGCGATGAGGTGCTCGATGATCTCCTCGTTGAACTCGGGCAGCGTCTCCGGCC
Organism: Streptomyces flaveus; assembly: GCF_014647675.1. GTDB lineage: Bacteria > Actinomycetota > Actinomycetes > Streptomycetales > Streptomycetaceae > Streptomyces > Streptomyces flaveus. Next base: position 10,010 of record NZ_BMPQ01000008.1, read on the forward strand.
ACACCGGGAAGCCCTCGGGCCGCGGGAACGTGTCGTGGTAGCGGAAGACGAGCGACTGCAGGTAGTGGAGGCCGCCGCCCGCGGCGATCCGTACCGCCTCCTTGTGCGTCGGCGCGCAGATCGCCGTCGACGTCACCATCACGTTGTCGTTGACGAAGCCCCCGACCGGCTGCGCCTCGACGATCGCCGTCTTGTACTGCTCCAGCACCCACTCCATGTCGGAGACCTTCTGCACGCTGAAGCCGAGCACGCCCAGGCCCTTGCGGGCGGCCATGGCGTACGAGGGCGGGGACCCGGCCGCGTACCACATGGCGGGGTGCGCCTTCCCGTACGGCTTGGGCAGGATCTTGCGCGGCGGCAGCGACCAGTGCTTGCCCTGGAACCCGACGTACTCCTCCTGGAGCCACATCTTGGGGAACTCGGCGATGGTCTCTTCCCAGATCTCCTTGGTGTAGTTCATGTCGGTGACGCCGGGGATGAAGCCGAGGATCTCGTGCGAACCCGCGCCCCGCCCGCTGCCGAACTCGAAGCGGCCTTCGGAGAGATGGTCGAGCATCGCGACCTTCTCGGCGACCTTCACGGGGTGGTTGACCTGGGCGAGGGGATTGAAGATCCCCGACCCCAGATGAATCCGCTCGGTGGCATGCGCCAGATACCCGAGGAAGACGTCGTTCGCCGAGAGGTGCGAGTACTCCTCCAGGAAGTGGTGCTCGGACGCCCAGGCGTACTTGAAGCCGGACTTGTCCGCCTGGATGACGTACTCGGTCTCCTCCATCAGCGCCTTGTGCTCGGCGAGCGGATCGGTCTCGGCCCGCTTGCCCACGTATCCCTGTACAAAGAGCCCGAATTCCAAGGAGGTTCACCGTCCCCAACATCGGTATCTGACGTTGCGTCAGATCTGCTTCGCCGACTGTTGCACCGCACCCGCGAAGGGTCAATAGCTGACGGGGCGTCAGGACGTCAGAGAACGCTGACCCCCGCCAGCCAGCCCCCGTCGATCACGAACGGCTGCCCCGTGATGTACGAGGAGTCGTCACCGGAGAGGAAGAGCACCAGCCGTGCCACCTCCTCCGGCTGCCCGACCCGCCCGAGCGGCACGAGCTTGCGGTACAGCCGGTCGATTCCCTCGGCGGCCTTCTCCGTGTCCGCGTCGGGATCGAGCTGGGCCGGGTTGCTCATGGCGGTGTCGATCGCGCCCGGACAGACGGCGTTGACGCGTATCCCCTTGCCGGCCAGCTCCAGCGCGGCCACCCGCGTCAGGCCGACGATCGCGTGCTTGGTCGCGGCGTACGCGCCGACGTACGCCATGCCCGTCACCCCCGCGTACGAGGCGGTGTTCACGATCGTGCCGCCGCCCGCCGCCTCGATCTCGGGCGCCACCGTCTTGATGCCGAGGAAGACCCCGACCTGGTTGACCTGCACGATCTGCTGGAACTCCTCGAGCGGCGTGCTCACCAGGTCGTTGAAGCGCAGGATCCCGGCGTTGTTGACCAGCCCGTCGATCCGCCCGTACGCCTCCTTGGCCGCGGCCACCGCGGACTGCCAGTCGGCCTCCTGGCTCACGTCGAGGTGCACGTACCGCGCGCCCAACTCCTTGGCCAGCGCCTCCCCTTGATCGTCCAGTACGTCGCCGATGACGACCTCGGCGCCCTCCGCGACGAAGAGCCGCGCCTCCTGCTCACCCTGGCCGCGTGCGGCGCCGGTGATGAGGACGACGCGTCCGTCGAGCTTGCCCATGGGTTTCTCCTTCAGCGGTGGAGGACGCGCGTTGACTGCATTTCTGATGCTTCGTCACACGCGTGGCGACGACCCCCATGGTCTTAGCTGACGGGCCGTCAGGCAAGGGTTGGCGGCTTCGGCGGGGACAGCACAGCGCCCATCGAGGCAAGAGGCCGCGGCGTTCTGGGCGTGTGGCAATGGACACGCCAAGTGACCGGCCGGTAGGGACATTTGACTCTGTCGGGGCCACGAAGCGAACGCCAATATTTCTCAACGGGAAGGCAAAGGAAATCCCAATAAAAATCCCCCCTCAAAGAGAGACAAGAGCGTGGCCAAGAGGCGATTCAAGAACAAGAAGGTCCGGTATGTGGCGATCGGCGCGGCGATCACGACGGGTGCCGCCGTTGCCACCGTTCTCCTGCCGTCGGCCAACGCCGCCGATGAGAAGACGCCGGAAGAGATCATCAGGCTGTGCGAAAGGACCAAGGTCCTCAACGGCAAGAAACAGTCCCTCCAAGACTTTGGTGGCCATGGGATCGCCGGCCCCAGTTTCGAGTCCGACACCTGCGATTTCGTCGAAACGAAGTTCGAGACCTTCGACGGCCCCAAGGAGAAGGTCACGGTCGACTTCCCGAACTGCGAGCCGAACGCCACCGAGCCCGCGAAGGTCGACACCACCTGGAAGGCGACCGTGGGTCAGGGTGAGGGCAAGTACACCGCGACTCAGCAGGGCGCCGGCGGAGGGCTCTTCGGCGCCCTGAGCGGGTCCTGGCTCAGGCACAAGGGAACGACCGACCTGACCCTCGAGACGGTGACCGCCGGCGACAAGGAAACGAGGGATGTTCCGGTCGGCAAGGTTCTCCACATGGAGTTCACGCCGAAGATGCAGCGGATGACGGGCGAATGGCGAGTGAAGATCGAGGCCCGCTCGGCGACCACCACCACCAATGCCGTCCCCGAGCAGAACTACACGGCGCCGGATGTCGTCGAGGGACCCGTCACCCTGGCCGGAGCCGCCGGCGCTCCCGGAATCGCGGACGGGGAGCCCAAGGCCGTCCTGACCGACTGCTGACGGACCTTTCTCCAGCCCTCGACTCCCCACACTTCCCCCCAAGGAGACGCACCATGACACGCAGCAGTCGCAAGGGAAACCACCGGAGCAGGAAGAAGCGCATCACCCTCATGCTGGCCCCAGTGGTGGCCGCCGGTGTGGCCGTTCCGCTGATGTACTCGGCGGGTGCCGCCACCCCCTCCGAAGTGTCCAAGGACTGCGCGGAGGACGCCGCCACACTGGAGAACTGCGAATTCGTCGACGTCCAGTTCAAGAGGAACAACCTGGGGCCCAACAAGCGCGTTTCCACCCCCTCCAACAACTGCGGAGCCACGACTGCTCTCGAGAAGAACTTCTCGGTGTCCACGTCGGTGGTCAGGTCCATCACCCTCGAAGACGGGTTCGTCGCCGCCGCCGATTCCAAGCTGGGGAACTCGTTCTTCGAGATCGGCGCCAAGTTCAACACGACGGAATTCAACCTCGAGCGTGACGACACCGGCACCGGCTTCGACTTCTCCAGGACCGACAAGGTGCAGCCCGACCACATCGGCTTCTTCATGTGGTCGGAGAAGCGCACCGACGTGAGCGGGTACCTCAAGGCCACGTACAAGGAGGAGCAGGACGGCCAGAAGGTGTTCTTCTCCCCCAGCGAGGGCGCCAGGACCGTGCATGTCTTCTATCCGCAGATCCTGAAGAACGGCGTCCCTGACGGCCGCCTCTGGCTGCGCAACGTGAAGTGCGGTACGCCGGAGGCCGATGAAGTCCGGGGCGACAGCAGCCCGCAGAGCGCCGAGATCCGCGCCGAGTCGCAGCAGCCCGGATTCGGTGAGGCCGGCGCGAACGTCACGGACGTCGAGATCCCGCTGTCGGAGATCCCGGCACCGTAGCTCGGATCCCGGCACCGTAGCTCGTCGGGCGGACAGCGACAGCCGACGGCGACAAACGGAGCACAACCGGCCCCCGCGCTCACGCGGGGGCTTCTTCCGTGCCCGTGTCCCTCACGTCGACGCCCGTGCCCGTCACGTCGACGGCAGCGTCAGCCGGCCGAGGACCCCAAGCTGTCGCCCTGCCTGGCGCCCAGCCAGCGCAGGACCGCGTCCGTGCTCCCCCGGGCGTCCAGCTTGGCGTAGATGTTGCTGAGGTTGTTGCGGACGGTCTTCTCGCTCAGCCCCAGCCGCACCCCGATCTCCTGCGCGCCCAGGCCGGTCGACAGCAGCTCCATGATCTCCCGCTCGCGGGGCGAGAGCAGGGACCGCAGCTGTTCCAGGGCGTCGTCGCGCGGGGCCGCCATGCGTTGGGCGCACTCTCTGAGGGCCGCGCACGCCATGGGCGAGAGGTAGGTGTGCCCGACCGTGGCGCCCACGACCGCCGCGGAGAGCATGCAGGTGCAGTAGTCGCCCTCCACCATGTAGCCGGCTCCGCCGCGGAAGACGTCGACGATCACGTCGGGGTCGCGCTCGGGGCTGAGGACGATCACTGACGCGTTCATGTCACCCATGGCATTCAGCAGCCCGGGAAAGGCGACCGTCGGGTTCTCGCAGGGCAGCACCACGACGTCCACGGCCTCGTTGTCGCCGTCACGGGCACGGTCACGCAGGAAACGGTAGGGAGCCGGGGAGTACAGCACCTGGCTCACGTGCGGATCGTTCGAGGTCGGCCAGTCGTCATGCGGCCAGTCGTCCTGGGCGCAGGCCAGGACGACCGTCAGGCCTCGGGACGAAACGGCAGGTGTGGGGGGGTGGGGCGCGTGATCCGCCGTACTGACATGCCTGGAAGATCGCATTTCGCGTGTCCTTCAGCCGAAGTCATGACGTCTCTACGTACGTGACTCGGGCGAGACCTGTTCAAAACTTCAAAGAAATTGCTGTCATGCTGTCAGACAGGTAGTCAGTTCTCGCCATCTCACCGACGCCCCGGCCGGTTCCCTACGGTTGCGAAGTCAAAGATGCCGAGTTACAGGTGCGGAGCCACCTCCGTCCCGAACGCCCCCATCTGGTCCGTGAGTTCACTCCGGCTCCGGGAGCGGAACCGTACCTGGATCTGGTGCACCCCCATCGCCCGGTACGCCCGCAGCGACTCGGCGAGCGCTTCGGGGCGGCCGGAGAGGGTGCGGCAGCCGACGTCCCAGCCCGGCTCCCCCACGTACAGCGGCTCGGTGATGGCGCCGATGGCGACGGGGTCGGTGATGCCCGCCTCCTCCCGTATCCGTTTCAGGCGGGCGATCTGGTCCGGCAGGCGGTCGCGAGGGTCGCCCTGTGGCAGCCAGCCGTCCCCCTTGACCGCGGCCCGGCGCACGGCGGCGGGCGAGGACCCGCCGACCCAGACCGGTACCTGCGCCTGCGCCGGCCGGGGCCGCTGCCCGAGCCCTTCGAAGTCGTACAGCTTCCCGTGATGCTCGGGGAATTCATCGCGCCCTAGGGCGGACCGCAGCGCGTCGATGCTCTCGTCGAGCACGGATCCGCGCCGCTCGAAGTCGACGCCCAGCGCCTCGAACTCCTCCTGTACGTGCCCGGCGCCGACCCCGAGGATCAGACGGCCGCGCGAAAGGTGGTCGAGGGTCGCGTACTGCTTGGCCGTGACGAGCGGGTGCCGGAGTCCGACGACGGCGACGTGGCTGAGCAGCCGTACGCGCTCGGTGACCGAGGCCAGGAACGCGAGCGTGGCGACCGGGTCGTACCAGACGGTGCTCATCGCCGCCGCGAGACGGCGCGGGATGGCGACGTGGTCGCAGCTCGCGACGTACGCGAAGCCAGAGCGGTCGGCCGCGCGGGCGATCTCCACGAGGTCGTCGGGACCGGCCGCCGCCTCCCACGCCTCGGCGTAGATCGTGCTCTGCGACTGGACCGGGAGCTGCATCCCGTACAGCAGCGGGCTGTTCAACGGGCACCGCCCGGTCCGGCCCAGAGCCCGTCCTCCGTGAGCCCCAGCAGCTCGATCGCGTTGCGCCGTACGATCCGGTCGACGACGTCCGCGTCCAGGTGCCCCATCTGGGCCTCGCCGACCTGCCTGGACTCGGGCCAGGTGGAGTCGGAGTGGGGGTAGTCGGTCTCGTACAGCACGTTCGGGACGCCGATCGCATCGAGGTTCTTGAGCCCGAAGGCGTCGTCGAAGAAGCAGCCGTAGACGTGCTCGGCGAAGAGCTCGGAGGGCGGCCGGTGGACCTTGTCGGCCACGCCGCCCCAGCCGCGGTTCTCCTCCCACACCACGTCCGCGCGCTCGAGGATGTACGGGATCCAGCCGATCTGACCCTCCGCGTACATGACCTTGAGGTTCGGGAAGCGTTCGAACTTGCCGCTCATCAACCAGTCGACCATTGAGAAGCAGCAGTTGGCGAAGGTGATGGTGGAGCCGACGGCGGGCGGCGCGTCCGCCGAGGTGGACGGCATCTTGCTGCTGGACCCGATATGCATGGCGATGACGGTGCCGGTCTCGTCGCAGGCTGCGAGGAACGGGTCCCAGTCGTCCGTGTGGACGGACGGCAGTCCGAGGTGCGGGGGTATCTCGGAGAAGGCGACGGCGCGTACGCCGCGAGCGGCATTGCGGCGCACCTCCTGCGCCGCCAGCTCGGCGTCCCAGAGAGGGATGAGCGTGAGCGGTATCAGCCGCCCCTGGGCCTCGGGGCCGCACCACTCCTCCACCATCCAGTCGTTGTACGCGCGCACCCCCAGCAGACCGAGCTCGTGATCCTTCGCCTCCGTGAAGGTCTGGCCGCAGAAGCGGGGGAAGGTGGGGAAGCAGACCGCGCTCTGGACGTGGTTGACGTCCATGTCGGCGAGGCGCTGCGGGACGTCGTACGAGCCCGGGCGCATCTGCTCGTACGTGATGATCTCGAGCTTGATCTCGTCGCGGGAGTATCCGACGGCGGTGTCGAGACGGGTGAGGGGGCGGTGCAGGTCTTCATAGACCCACCAGTCGCCGATGGGGCCGTCGTCTCCGGGGCTGCCCATGACGGGGGCGAACTTGCCGCCCAGGAAGGTCATTTCCTTCAGTGGCGCGCGGACGATACGGGGGCCTCGGTCCTGGTACTTCGACGGGAGCCGGTCCCGCCAGACGTTGGGGGGCTCCACCGTGTGGTCGTCCACCGAGATGATCTTCGGGAAGGTCTCCATGGTCTCCATGGGGTCTTACGGTAGCGCTGATCTGACGGGGCGTCAGCTCCCTGTTCGTCGGCTACCTGGCCGGACCACCCCTGTATCCGTTCGCGGTGATCGGTCTCTAAGTTGAGGGGACCGTGTGGGGGCCGTGTGAGACGTTTCAGTTCATGGCATGTCCGCCTGTGATCGGCACCTCCCACGGCTGACGTATCCGGCATACACAAGGCAAACTGGCCTGGTTGTCATGACAGTTCGGCAGGGGTTCGGCAGGGGGACAGCGATGGACGGTGTACCGCGAGTAGAGCCGCTGGAGCAGGCGTGCCCCGAGAAATCGGCGGCATCGCTCCGCTTCAGCCTGCTCGGCCCGGTACGCGCCTGGCAGGACGCGGAGCCCTTGCCCACCGGTTCCCCGCAGCAGCGCGCGCTGCTCGCGGCACTGCTCCTGCGCGAGGGCCGTACGGCCACGGCGTCCGAACTGATCGACGCCCTCTGGGGCGAGGAGCCCCCATCGCAGGCGCTGGCGGCGGTCCGTACGTACGCCTCCCGCCTCCGGAAGGTCCTCGGTTCCGGGGTCCTGGTCAGCGAGTCGGGCGGGTACGCGATCCGCTCGCTCGGCGAGGGGGCGCTGGACCTCGCCCTGGCCCAGGAGCTGGCGGCGGACGCGGAGAAGGCCCGTACCGCCGGGGACCTGTGCCATGCGCGCACCCTGCTGAACAAGGCGCTGAGCCTGTGGGACGGGGAGGTACTGGCGGGCGTTCCGGGTCCGTACGCGGACACGCAGCGGACGCGGCTGGAGGAGTGGCGGCTCCAACTCGCCGAGACCCGGCTCGACATGGACCTCGAACAGGGCTGCCACGCGGAGGCGGTCTCCGAACTGACCGCTCTGACGGCGGCCCATCCGCTGCGCGAGCGCCTGCGGGAACTGCTGATGCTGGCGCTGTACCGCAGCGGGCGGCAGGCGGAGGCGCTGGCGGTGTACGCGGACACGCGGCGCCTGCTGGCGGACGAGCTGGGGGTCGACCCGCGGCCGGGGCTGAAGGACCTCCAACAACGGATCTTGCAAGCGGACCCGGCCCTGGCGGAACCGTCCGCTCCAGTGGAGGAACCCGCCGCTGCGCCGGTGAAACCGGCCCAACTCCCCGCCACCGTCCCCGACTTCACCGGACGCGCCTCCTTCGTCTCCGAGCTGGGAGAGGTCCTCGCCTCCGCCGAGGGCAGGGTCATGGCGGTCTCGGCGGTCGCCGGCATCGGAGGCGTGGGCAAGACGACGCTGGCGGTGCATGTGGCGCACCAGGCGCGTTCCGCGTTCCCGGACGGGCAGCTGTACGTGGACCTTCAGGGGGCGGGAGCGCGGGCTGCTGAGCCGGAGACGGTGCTTGGTGCATTTCTGCGTGCGTTGGGGACGGCGGACTCCGCCATCCCGGATTCGCTGGAGGAGCGGGCGGCACTGTTCCGGTCGGTGCTGGACGGGCGGCGGGTCCTGGTGCTGCTGGACAACGCGCGGGACGCCGCCCAGGTACGTCCGCTGCTGCCCGGAACGGAGGGCTGCGCGGCGCTGGTCACTTCGCGCGTACGGATGGTGGATCTGGCGGGCGCGCACCTGGTCGACCTGGACGTGATGTCCCCCGAGGAAGCGCTGCTGCTGTTCACGAAGATCGTGGGCGAGGAACGGGTCGCCTCCGAGCGGGAGGCCGCGCTGGACGTGGTCGCGGCGTGCGGCTTCCTGCCTCTCGCCATCCGGATCGCTGCGTCACGGCTGGCGGCCCGCCGTACGTGGACGGTGTCGGTGCTGGCGGCCAAGCTGGGCGACGAACGGCGGCGGCTCGATGAGCTGCAGGCCGGGGATCTGGCGGTGAAGGCCACCTTCGAGCTGGGGTACGGGCAGTTGGAGCCCGCGCAGGCTCGGGCGTTCCGGCTGCTGGGGCTGGCGGACGGGCCGGACATCTCGCTGGCTGCGGCTGCGGCGGTGCTGGACCTTCCGGCCGAGGAGACGGAGGACTTGCTGGAGTCGTTGGTCGATACGTCGTTGCTGGAGTCTGCGGCTCCTGGGCGGTATCGGTACCACGACTTGGTGCGCCTCTACGCGCGTGCATGTGCGGAGAGGGATGAGCAGCCGCCGAGTGAGCGGGAGGCGGCCATGTCCCGGTTGCTGGACTTCTACCTGGCCACGGCGGCGGGGGTTTACGCGATCGAGCGGCCGGGGGATCGGCTGGTGGATCACCTGGAGGCGACGGAGTACGCGGGGCTCAGGTTCACCGAGGGCGCCGCCGCCCTGGACTGGCTGTACACCGAGGCGGCTTCCTTGTTGGCCTGCGTACACCAGTCCGCGGGCACGGACAGGCTGCGGCGTGCGGTCGATCTGCTGTGGATGGCCAAGGACCTGACCGAGTCGGGCGCGAACTCCCACCAGTACGAGACGACGGCCAGGGCGGCGTGCGAGGCCACACGGGCCGCGGGAGACGTACGCGCGGAGGGCAGAGCACGTACGACCCTTTCCCAAGTCCTCCTGGTCTCCGGACGAATCGAGCAGGTGGCGGAACAGGCCGAGCTCGCCATGGAACTCGCGGCCTCCGCGGGGGACATCACCGCGAGGAGTTGGGCGGCCAACGACCGGGGCAACATCTTCCTGCGGCAGAAGCGGTACGTGGACGCCAAGACCCTCTTCGACCAAGCGATAGAGGGCTACCGGGCGGTCGGCAACAGGCTCAACGAAGCAGTCGCCCTGGCCAACCTCTCCCGCGCCCACCTGGGGATGGGCAACGTCGCGAAGGCCGTCGAGCTCGCGCAGCAGGCGCTCGCGGCCCACGCCGAGCTGGGGAAGCCGATGCGCAAGGCCAACGGGCACTACAACCTGGGCATGGCTCTGGCCGGGGCCGGACGTCACGCCGAGGCGCTCAGCGAGTTCTCGGACGCGCTGAGCATCTTCACCGACCATCGGCAGCGGCTCTGGCAGGGGAACACGCACTTCCGGATCGCCGAAGTGCATCTCGCCGTCCGTCGCCCCGCACGAGCGGCCCAAGGAGCTGAACAGGCGCTCGCCCTGGGCTGCGTCGGCGGCGACTGGATGCGGGGCAACGTCCTGACCCTCCTCGGGCGGGCACTCTCCGCTCTGGGGCAGGCGGACCGGGCGCAGGCCTGCTGGCGGGAGGCTCTCAACCTCTACGAACTGAACGGCATCGCCGAGGAAGCCGACGAGGTACGCGCGTTGCTCAGCCCTGCCACGGCGGCCTGAGCGTGCCTGAGCATCAAGAGGCGCTCCAGTGTGCTGCGGGCGTTCAGCATTCGTTTATCGCCGCCATGCACTCTCATATCTGTCACACCGTCGCGTCGGGGGGCAGGCGGTGGGACCAGGAGCCCGATCGCGGGGGATACGGCTCCATGACGCCCGTCCGGTGGCCCTCGGGGGAGCATCCGGGCGGGCGTTCCTCACTCCGCACTCACCAGAGAAGAGGAAATTGAGCACATGACCGAGAAGGCCAAGGACACGGACCTCAAGCCCCACGACAACAGCCCGCCCAGCGCGCCGGTGGGCAAGGAGACCTTCACCACGCTGGACAACAGCCCGCCGAGCGAGCCGGTGTCAGACGGGGGCGCGACCACGCAGGACAACAGCCCGCCCAGCCAGCCGGTGGCAGACGGGGACGCCACCCCCGAGGACAACAGCCCGCCGAGCTGACGCTCCAAGTAGCCCATTTCCCGACGGGGATCGGCCGCGGCGGCGCGGAGGGGGAGCCGCCGTGGCCGAGGCGTGTCCGATGGGGCCGAGCCGGGTGGGCTCGGCCCCATCGGCATGCTCGGCCTTGTCCGCCTACAACCCCTGACCGCCTCAAACGGCCCAGGTCTTCAGCACCACCGCAATACTCCGCGCCGTGCAGCTCTCCTTCTTCAACTCAGCCACCAGCGCGGTGACCCGCTCCTGGTCCAGCTTGGACGGCACCCCCGAAGCGACCAGGTAGGCATGGGCCACCGCCACGGCGACCCGCACGTTGGAACGCTCCAGCCATCGCATACGACCCAGCGAGTGAGCGAGGGCGGCGGCCTTGGCGAAGGCGCCGTGATAGACGTCCTGGCCGACGAGGACCGCACGGTGACGCTCGACGGCGGCAACCGGCACGCCGTAGTCGTCGATACCCGGATCATCCACACCGGCCCGCTGGGCGACTTCAAGGATCCAGGCGAGATCCACTTGAACGGTCACGAACTGGACTCCCCTTCCAGCTCGTCGATCAGATCCCCGTACTCGTCGAGCACCTCCTGCGCCGCGGCCATGAAGACCGCACGCACATGCTCGTTGTCGTCACGGATCAGTTGCTCGACGTACTCGTTGACCGGTATCCGCCTGGTCTCGGCCGCCTGCCTGGCCATCTCGGCGGTCTCGTCGTCCATGCGGATGTTGATCTGCGTCTTAGCCATGATTCGAAGGTACCACCTGATACCAGTCTGCTGGACGGCTTCATTCACCCGGGAGGCGCCTCTCGCTGTTCGGCCTCCACCCCTTCGGGCCGATCCTGTTTCCACTGGCGCATCAGCGCTCCCGCCACGTACTCGCTGAAGCGCCGCGGTCCGACTTTCCGTCGAACCTCCTCCGCGAGCCCCTCGGGCAGCGTCACGGCGTACCTCTTCGTTGCCACGCCGACCAGTGTCATACCTCCCCCAACTCGCACCACACCGTCTTGCCCTCCACCCCTCGCTCAACTCCCCACCGCAGGGCCACGGCGTCGAGCAGAGCGAGCCCCCGCCCCGACTCGTCCTCCCCCGTGGCGCACACGAGCACGGGGAGGGCGTGCGGGTCGGGGTCGGTCACCTCGACCCGGGTCCGGCCGCCGTCCGTACGCGCCACCCGTACGCGGACCGGGGTCCCCTCCCCCACGTGCCGGACCACATTGGCGAGCAGCTCGGTGACGCAGAGCTGGACGTCAGCGCAGGGTGCACCCAGGTGCTGACGGACCGTGCGGCGCGAATGCGCTCTGTGACGATTCAGGCACACATTGACGTCAAGAGGCGTACCGTAAAAGAGGTTTGGGCTTCCGGGCGCGAACTGTGGAACTGGGCACGGCAGTTGTGGATTGGGCGGAAGCCATGGTGCGGCGCAAGGACATCGACGGCTCGGAGAGCGTCCCGACCTTCTACGGCAAGGAGCTGCGGTGGAAGCGGGAGGAGGCGGGACTCACGCTTCAGCAGTTGGTCGAGGGGAGTTTCTACGGGCAGAGCTACCTCAGCGAGATCGAGCGCGGCGAGCGGCGCATGCCGCGCGAGCTGGCGAAGCACGTGGACCGGGTCCTGAAAACTGACGGCTTCTTCGAGCGCCGGTGCGAGGACGTGCGCAAGGCGCGAAGGTCGGGGCACGCTGAGTACTTCGCGGATGTCGCGGAGATGGAGCGGCTTGCGGCGTCGATTGAGGAGTGGGCGCCGATGCTGGTGCCTGGGCTACTACAGACCGCGGCGTATGCGCGGGCGATCGTACGGGCGGCCATGCCCCGGGCTTCGGACGAAGAGGTCGAGGAGAAGGTGAGTGCCCGGATGGCACGGGTGGAACTCTTCAGCTCGGAGAATCCACCGAAGTTCTGGGCGATTCTCGACGAGTCGCTGATTCGTCACCCGATCCTCCCGAACGAGCAGATGGCCGAGCTACTGGATCACATCGCGGAGGTGGTCCGGACCACACGCTCCATTTTGCAGATCGTTCCAGAAAACGCAGCGGCCCACCCGTTCATGATGGGCATGACCAAGATCATGACCTTCGCGGACGCTCCCCCTGTGGTGTACGTCGAGAGCCTGCACAGCGGCCAAGTCATCGACTACCCGGCGCTCGTGAAGCAGTACCGCGAGTCGTACGATCTGCTCAGGGCCGCCGCACTGCCGCCTGAGGCGCCCCTGGCCATGATCGAGGCTGCGGCAGAGGACTATCGAAATGGCAAGCCACGAGATTGACTTGACCGCCGCGCTCTGGCGGAAGAGCAGCTACAGCAACGGCACCGGCGGTGATTGCGTAGAGGTAGCCCCCAACCTCCCCGAAGCAATCCCCGTCCGCGACTCCAAGACCGCCCACCACGGCGGCCCCGTCCTCCTCTTCCGGACCACGGCCTGGTCCGCCTTCCTGGCAGAGGTGAAACAGGGGCGTACGACCTGAGTGGTCGCCATGCCCCGCACCCCTCGACCAGCTCGCACACCTGACGCGCTCCACGTGGCGCTCGTCCAGCTCGCTCCTCACCGCCGGCTCTCATAAAACGGCGACCACTCGGACCTCAGCCAGAGCACCACCCGCTGACAGTCACCGCGTGTGGCAGGAGTCTTTGGAAGGTTTGGGCCACCAGACGCCACCCCATCACCCGACAACACGGGACCAGCCCTGGCCCAAACCTTCCAATCCCTCCTCTCCTTATCCCTGCTCGGGTTATCCACAGGGTCAGCGCGGGTGGGGGGAGTTCGCGAGAGTTTGGGTGTGGAGCGGAGTGAACTGGTGGAGTTGGCTGAGGGCGGGGTGCTGCTGGTTTCGCGTGCCCTCGATGCGGGGTGGCCGAGGCGGTCGCTCAGCCGGAGGCTGCGGGAGGAGGGGTGGAGCCCGATCCGGGCCGGGGTCTGGGGCGAGCCGGGGCTTGATCTGGGCCTTCGGGTCCGGTTGAAGGCGGTTCAGTCACTGGAACCTCGGCTCGTCGTGAGCCACCGCTCGGCGACGGCGCTCTGGCGGATCGAAGCGTGTTCGGGCCCGGCTCGGGGGTCGGCGGTCCTTGAGTTCGTGGATCCCGGGCTCACCCTCCGGCGGGCAGGGAGCGGCGTGCGCGTGCACCGCGTTCCCCTGGCGCCCGGCGACACGACCGAGCGGCAGGGACTACGGGTGACGACGGTCGCCCGCACCCTCGCCGATCTCCTGCGGGCCGGGCCGCGGGATGACGCGCTCGTTGCCGTGGAGTCGGCGTGGAGCCGACGGAAAGTCGATCACGTGCGCCGAGCCCCACTCACCACCCCGGCCGCGCTCTCCGCCGCGCTCGAAGCCCCGCTCCTCGGGGCCGGGAGAGCCCGCCACTGGCTGGAGCTGGCCGATCCGACCTCCGGCTCACCCGCGGAAACCATCGCCCGATTGCGTATGTACGACGCCGACCTCCACCCCGAGACTCAGGCCGAACTCATCACCCCTGGCGGCCGCCGTCGCTTCCTGGACTTCTTCTTCCGAACCGAGGGCCTGGCCGTCGAGGTCGAGGGCTACGCCTACCACGGCACTCGCGAGTCCCACCGCCGCGACATCACCCGCTTCAACGAGGTCCTCCAGTGCCCGGAGGTCCGCACTCTCCTCCGGTTCACCGCCGAAGACGTCTTCCACCGGCCCGCTCGCATGATCGAGGAGATCCGGGCCGCCCTCGCCCGCCTCCGCCCCGGGAGCGCTCAGCCGAACGGATAATGGAACGAACCCCTCCGCCACTGCCCACGTCCCAGTACCGATCGATGCGGACGCAGGGCGTCGCAGAGTACGCAGGGCATCAGGGAGGCGACATGGACAAGCGCAGGATCACCAGGAGCGCGACAGGCGCCGCCGTCACAGCGCTGGCGCTCGGGGCGCTGCAGGGGGCCAGTGCCGCTGGGGCCGACGGCGAAACCAAGGGGGGCGGTGGCGCCCCGGCCGCGCTCGAGCCGGCCAAGGTGTGCGTCGGTACGCAGCCGGAGGGGCGGCTTCCCAGTTGGGGGCCCAAGGGCAGCCGCCCCGACGACACTCCGCTGTACCGGGTGTTGGCGTACATCGACAGGATGGGTAAGGCGCACCCGGGCATCTTCACCGGCTTGTCGGTCGACGGCGCCAACGGGGCCGCGAACGTCTACCGCGTCCCCGGCAAGGAAGCCGAGAAGTTCGACGCCGACATCTGCGGTGCCGCCGAGAAGGGCGTCACGGTGCGGCTGTACGACACCGAGGTCACCGAGACCGAGCTCAAGGGCCTCGTCGATCGCATCAGCGGTGACATGGACCGCTGGAAGGGCACCTTCATGATCTGGACGGTCGGCATGAACGCCCACTCCGTGGTCATGGGTGTCTCCGATCCCGAGAAGGCCGAGCCGGTCCTCCGGGAGGCTTACGGGGAGGAGACCATGCGGCACATCAAGATCGAACGCTCCGAGCCGCCCACCCTGTTCTGAACCTCACGCCCCCCGTACGCGCCCCCGCAACTCCCCCTTCACCACCTTCCCGCTCGCGTTCCGAGGCAGCTCCCCCACGAACTCCACCACCCGCGGCACCTTGTAGTTCGCCATCTCGCGTCGCGCCCACGCGATCAGGTCGTCCGAGGTCAGGGGCGCCCCTGGGCGGCGTACGACATATGCCTTGCCCACCTCGCCCAGGCGGCCGTCCGGGATGCCGATCACCGCGACGTCCGCCACGTCCGGGTGGAGGCCGAGGAGTTGCTCGATCTCCGCCGGGTACGCGTTGAAGCCGCCGACGATGAACATGTCCTTGATGCGGTCGGTGATGCGGAGGTTGCCCGCGGAGTCCAGGACGCCGACGTCGCCCGTACGCAGCCAGCCGTCCGGTGTCAGCACGGCGGCCGTCGACTGCGGGTCCTCGAAATAGCCCCGCATGACGTTGAAGCCGCGGACCAGGACCTCCCCCGGGGAGCCGGGCGGCAAGGCAGCTCCCGTCGGTCCCACCACCTTCACCTCCGTGTCCGGGATCGCCCGCCCCGACGTGGACGCGATCACCGCCGGTTCGTCCCCGCGGCGGCACATCGTGACGATGCCGCTCGCCTCGGAGAGTCCGTACGCGGTCAGGACCGTCCCTACGCCGAGTTCCGTACGGAGGCGTTCCACCAGGCGGAGTGGCACGACCGCCGCGCCCGTGACCACCAGGCGCAGGGCCGAGAGGTCGTACGAGTCGCGGGAGGGGTGGTCCAGGAGGGACTGGTGGAGCGTCGGTGGGCCGGGGAGGACCGAGATCCGTTCCGCCGCGATGTTCGCCAGCGCGGTGTCCACGTTGAACACCGGCTGCGGGATCATCGTCGCGCCCCGCATCAGGCAGGCGATGACGCCCGCCTTGTAGCCGAAGGTGTGGAAGAAGGGGTTCACGATCAGGTAGCGGTCGCCGGTGCGGAGGCCTGCCAGTTCGCTCCATATCGCGTACGCCCGCAGTGTCTGCGCGTGCGTGATCACGGCGCCCTTGGGGCGGCCGGTCGTACCCGAGGTGAAGATGATGTCGGAGGGTGAGTCGGGCGTCAGGGCCGCTGAGCGCGCCCGTACCTCCGGCTCCCCGACGCCGTCTCCGCTCGCCAGGAAGTCCTTCCACGTACGGAAGTCGGCGGGCGCGTCGTCCGACAGCACCACCACCTGCTCCAGGTGCGGCAGTCCGGGGAGAGGTCCATTTCCCGGCCCCTCCGAACCCGGACCCTCCGGCCCCTCCGAAGCCGCCCGCCGCAGCGACGCCACATACGACGTCCCCAGGAACGTCCCCGTCACGAACAACAACCTGGCCCGGCTGCGCCCCAGCACATACGCCGCCTCCGCCCCCTTGAAGCGCGTGTTCAGCGGTACGAGCACCGCCCCGGCCGACACCGCGCCCAGCGCCGAGACGATCCAGTCCAGCGAGTTCGGCGCCCAGATCGCCACGCGGTCGCCGGCCTGGACACCGTTCGCGACACAGGCCGCGGCCGCTCGCTCCACGCGCGCGCCCAGTTCCGCGTACGAGATGCGCGTACGCCCCTCCACGACCGCCTCGGCATCCCCGTACCGGTCGGCCGCCGCACGGACCAGCCCCGGGATGCTGCCCCACTCCAGGTCCCCGCGCACCAAGTCCCCGCGCATCGCAAGCCTCCCCATACCAACAGGCGTACCCGTGCACCACTAGCTGACTACCCGTCAGATTAGCTGTAGCCTGACGCACTGTCAGCAGTCCGGGAGCAGTCCGGACCACAGCAGCGGAGGTGCGTGCCCATGGCAGGACTCACGGCGGGGGGCATGGCGGGGCTCAAGGACGCGACCGCCATCGTCGGCATCGGTCAGACCGCCTTCGCCAAGCAACTCCCGGAGTCCGAGAAGACCTTGGCCTGCCGCGCCGTCCTCGCCGCCCTCGACGACGCCGGGATCCCGCCGAGCGAGGTCGACGCGCTCGCCTCGTACACCATGGAGGAGACCGACGAGGTCGAGCTGGCGAAGGCGATCGGCGCCGGGGATCTCACCTTCTTCAGCAAAGTGGGCTACGGCGGAGGCGGTTCCTGCGCCACCGTCGCCCATCTCGCCGCCGCCATCGCCACCGGGCAGGCCTCCGTCGGGGTCGCCTGGCGGTCACGGAAGAGGGGGTCCGGGCCGAGGCCCTGGAAGAACACGGCCGTCCAGCTCCCGACCCCCGCCCAGTGGACCCGCCCCTTCGGGCTCCTCCGCCCGGCCGACGAGATCGCGATGCTCGCGCGCCGCTATATGCACGAGTACGGCGCGAGTCGCGACCACTTCTTCAACGTCGCCCTGGCCTGCCGCAACCGCGCCAACCAGAACCCCGCCGCGATGATGTATGAGCGCCCGCTGACCCGCGAGATGTACATGACCTCCCGCTGGATCAGCGAACCCCTCTGCCTCTTCGACAACTGCCTCGAGACGGACGGGGCGTTGGCCTGCGTGATCGTGTCGAAGGAACGAGCCCGCGACTGCCGGCGCACACCCGTGTACGTCCACTCCGCCGCCCAGGGCCTGCCCGCCCAGCACCACGGCATGGTCAACTACTGGAACGACGACCCGCTCACCGGTCCCGCCTGGACGACCGCCCGGCACCTTTGGAAACAGGCCGACTTCGGGCCCCACGACGTCGATGTCGCGCAGATCTACGACGCTTTCACGGCACTCGTCCCGCTCTCCCTGGAGGGCTACGGCTTCTGCGGCCGGGGCGAGGGCGGTGCGTTCACGGAAGGGGGCGCCCTCGAGATCGGGGGGCGGCTGCCGCTCAACACCAGCGGCGGAGGACTCTCCGAGGCGTACGTCCATGGCTTCAACCTCATCAACGAGGGCGTGAAGCAGTTGCGCGGGACGAGCACCGCCCAGGTCCCGGACGCCTCGACCTGCCTGGTCACGGCGGGCGAGGGGGTTCCGACCTCCGCGATCCTCCTACGGAACTGAGGAGTTGAGGAATGGAGTCGACGATGCCGGGAGAACCCGTGTCCCTCCTGTCCCCCGTCCGCGACGACGACGGCGCCCCCTTCTGGGAGTACGCCGCCCAGGGCGAACTCCGCGTCCAGGCCTGCGCCGACTGCGGCGAACTCCGGTTCCCGCCCCGGCCCTGCTGCCCCCACTGCCAGTCCTTCGCGAGTGAGTGGCGGCTGATGAGCGGGAAGGGGCGGATCTGGTCGTACGTCGTCCCGCATCCGCCGCTCCTTCCGGCGTACGCGGAGCTGGCCCCGTACAACGTGATCGTCGTCGAGCTCGCCGAAGCGCCTCATATCCGGCTCGTCGGGAACCTGGTCAGCGGCGCCGACGCCCCCCTGGGCTCCTTTCCGCCGGAACGGATTCGGATAGGGGCGAAGGTACAGGTGGTGTTCGAGCGGACGGCCCACCTCCCCCAGTGGATCCTGGAGCGCCCGTGACCGTACGCCTCACTACCGACAAGGACACCGGCGTCGCCGTCGTCACCCTCGACCGGCCCGAGCGGCTGAACGCGATCGACGTCGCCATGGCCGACGAACTCACCCGGGTGTGGAGTGAGTTGCGGTTCGACGACTCCGTGCGGGCCGTCGTGCTCACGGGAGCCGGGGAGCGGGCCTTTAGCACCGGCCTCGACCGGGACGCCGTCGTGCCGCAGCCGAACTCGCCGTACATGCAGGACGATCCGCTGCTGCGGATCGGGCCGAAGACGAACGACCTGTGGAAGCCGGTCGTCGCCGCCGTGGAGGGGATGGCCTGTGGCGGGGCCTTCTATCTGCTCGGCGAGAGCGACTTCCTCATCGCCGGTGCCGACGCCGCCTTCTTCGACCCGCACACCACGTACGGCATGGTCAGCGCGTACGAGTCGGTGCTGATGGCACAGCGGATGCCGTACGGGGAGATCGCGCGGATGATGCTGATGGGGACGGCGGAGCGGATCTCGGCGCGGCGGGCGTACGAGGTGGGGCTGGTGTCCGAACTCACCGAGGCGGGTGGGGCGTTGGACGCCGCGGTGGCCTGCGCCGGCGTCATCGCCGGGTATCCGGCCGAGGGTGTGCAGGGCACGGTCCGTGCGCTGTGGGCGGCGAAGGAGGCGGCGCGGGCGCAGGGGTTCGCGCAGGCGCCGCATCTCATCTCGCTGGGGAACCTGCCCGCGGCCCGCCAGGCGGAACTGTTCGCCGCCCGGCGGGCCGGTGGTCACCGCGTCCGATGAGAAGGTGCGTGTCCGTCAGTTCGCGGGTGCGTCCCGATCTGCCACGCAGCGTTCGACCCGCGCCGCGACGCCCGGACTGGACAGGTCCACCTGCACCGTCGCCGTCTCGTTCGCGGCGACGAACTCATCCGCGGTCCCCACCTCCACCCGGTCGGAGCCGGCGTCGAGGAAGTCGACCGTGACGGTGAAGTTGGCGCCCTCGGCGTTCGGGTTGGTGACCTCGACCGTCGCGTACGAATCGGTCGGCGTCGCGCAGTCGATCAGCTTCACCGTGGCGTCCTGAAGCGGCGTGGTCGCGTCCGAGGATCCACTGTCGTCGTACGTGTCGTCCGTGTAGTCGTCGTCATCGTCGTAGTCGCGGTACGTCCCCGCTCCCGAGCTCCCGCCGCTCGACGACGAACTGTCGTGAGACTGGCTGGAGCTGCTGCAGCCGCCGCCCCCGCCGTCCCCACCGCTGCGGTGACCGCGTCCCGTCGAGAACCCGGTGAGGGACAGCACCACCAGTGCCGCCACCGCTGTGAACCTGAGCTTGCGTCCCCGTAGTTGCATTCCGTCACTCTATGCAACACCTGTCACGAGCATGTCACCGGGTGGTGATGGGCCCGTACGGGGTGTAGCGCCCCAGGAACTCAGCCCACCCCGCGCAAAATCAGCCCCTCCGGCGTTTGAGGAGCGGGGGTCCGGGGGCTGGCCCCCGGACGGGGTCCGGGGCAGAGCCCCGAGGGGGCCAGGGGCGCAGCCCCAGCGGGGCCCTGGGGCCGGCCCCAGGGATGATGGGGGTCCCCCCGCTCGAGCGAAGCCGAGAGTGGGGGAGGGTAGGGGCGGCGGGGGCGAAACAAACCCCGTCAAGCCGTCCGAGCCGTCCCCGTCCCCTTCTCCGCGTCCAGCGCGTACACACACCGGTCCTTGCTGCACGCGTACACCACCCCGTCCTTGACGACCGGAGCGCCCGTGATCTCCCCGCCCGTGGCGAGCTTCCAGCGCAGCCGCCCGTCGTCCGCCTTCAGGGTGTAGAGGAGGTGGTCCGCGGAGCCGAAGTGGATGCGGCCGTCGGCGACCGCGGGGGCGCCGACGAGGTCGCCGCCCGCCTGGAAGCGCCACTTCGGGGTGCCGGTGACGGCGTCCAGGGTGTAGAGGCCCTTGCCGCTGCCCACGTGGACGTGTCCGGCCTCGACGAGCACCGGGTCGATCGAGGCGCGGGACTCCGTGGCGATACGCCAGCGGTCACGGCCGTCCGTCGCGTCGAGGGCGTACACCGTGCCGAGGTAGTCGGCGAGGTAGATACCGCCGCCCGTGACCGCGGGGCCGGGCGCGAAGGTGGGCGGGCTCAGGAAGACGGCGGGTGCCTCGAAGTGCCAGCGGACGTGGCCGTTCGCGATGTCGATGGCGAGCACTCGGGTGCCGGCGGACACGTACACGTATCCGTCGTCGGCCTGGGTGAGGCGGATCGGGACGCCGCCGCAGGAGGCCGCGTCGCCGATGGGGTAGGACCAGCGCTCCTCGCCCGTGCGCGCGTCCAGGGCGCGCAGGCGGGCGTCCTTCCACAGGTACACCGTTCCGTCGTGGACGACGGGCCCGGCCTCGGGGGACTCGAAGTCGCCCTGGGCGCCGGTGATCTCCCAGAGCTTCTGGCCGCTGGAGGCCTCCCAGGCCTGTACGCCGCCGCCGCGGGTGCCGGTGACGACGGTGCCGCGGTCGGCCTTGAGGGAGTACACCCAGGCATCCGTCGGCAGCCGCCACAGGTCGCCGCCCTCGCGGGCGTCCAGGGCGAAGAGGGTGGGCCCGTCGGAGGCGTGGATACGGCCGTCCGAGACCGTCATCGACCAGGCGACGTCCCGCGTCTTGAAGCGGCGGCGGCCGGTCGCCACGTCCAGGGCGTGGACTTCGAAGGAGGTGACGTAGACGAGATCGCCGGCTACGGCGGGCGTACCCCACACGTCGTTCGACATACGGAAGCGCCACGGCCGCCAGGACGAGCCGGAGTCGGGTGCGGGAGCCGTCGTGGGCGCGGGTACGGCGGGGTCGGCGCCGTTGACGCCGGGGCGCGGCCGGGCCCAGGAAGCGGAGAGTCCCGCTTCCGGAGGAGGCGCCTTCGCGGCGGTGGCGCGGGCGTCGGCGACGCGCGGACCTGGCCCGATGGGTACCGGGGCCCCGGCGAGACGTACGGGCCCGTTGTCGGGGCC
>NZ_BMPQ01000008.1:31384-84525 GCF_014647675.1 Streptomyces flaveus
GGGCCCCCCGCCGTGCCGCCCTGTGCCCGCGCCGACGGGGACCGGCGGATCATGCGCCGGCGGAGGCGGCACGGCGGGCCTGGCAGCAGCCCCGACGTCGGGCGCGCCCCGCCCGCCACTACGGCCACCGCCGGACGACGGCTTCGCCGGCGGACGCCCCCCTCGCCGGGTCTCGATCAGGCTCACGGCCCGCTCGGGCAGCCACGCGGACGCCGTACCACTGTCGTCGGAGCCGGAGCCGAACAGATGCGGGGCGAGCTGGGCCTGGAGGTCGGCCGGGTTGGGGCGGGCCGTGGCCTCCATCTGCATACAGGACTCGATCAGCGGGCGCAGTTCCTCCGGGAGGCCTTCGAGGTCCGGGCCCTCCCTGAGGAGCATGAAGACGGTCTCGACGGGGTTCGCGCCGTGGAAGGGGGCGTGGCCGGTGGCGGCGAACACGAGCATCGAGCCGAGCGAGAAGACATCGCTCGCGCCGGTCACGCTGCGTGAGTCCTTGGCCTGCTCGGGCGACATATAGGCGGGGGTGCCCACGGCGACGTTGGTCATCGTCAGCCGGGTGTTGGAGACACCGGACGCGATACCGAAGTCGATCACGCGCGGCCCGTCCTCGACCACCAGCACATTGGACGGCTTGAGGTCCCGGTGCACGAGCCCGGCACCATGGATGGACTGGAGCGCCTCCGCGACGCCCGCCGCCAGCCAGCGCACCGCCTGGGCCGGCATCGGCCCGCACTCGGTCACTATCTCCTCGAGCGAGGGCGCGGGCACGAACGCGGTGGCCAGCCACGGCACGGCCGCGCGCGGGTCGGCGTCGACCACGGCCGCCGTGTAGAAGCCGGACACGGCACGGGCCGCCTCGACCTCGCGCGCGAAGCGGACCCGGAACAGCTGGTCCTCGGCCAGTTCCGTACGGACCGTCTTGATCGCCACCCGCCGGCCCGAAGCCGAGCGCGCCAGATAGACCAGCCCCATGCCGCCGGCACCCAGCCGTCCCAGCACCTCGAACGGCCCGATCCGCCGCGGATCGTGCTGCGTCAGCTGATCCACCACTTGCCTGCCACCTCCCCGTACGCGGCTGTGTTTCCAGCCACTGCGCAGCGTCTCACCACCGAACCGCTCCGGCGGCACGCACTCCGATTCTTCCTGGCCCGGCCATCGGTTGCGAACCCGGGGCCGGACCTGGATGTCTCGGGGCGTTCCAGGACAAAAGCATCCTCAGCATTGGAGCACCGCGAAAGACGCCCCTTGATTGTCGGTGACGACCGCCACACTCCCGTACGACGTGTCGAAGGGCAGCGCCTGGATTCGGCCGCCCAGTCGCCTCACCGTACCGAGTGCGGCGTCACAGTCCTCCACCTGGAAGTGGACGAGGAAGGGGAATCCGGGCGTCGAGCCGGCAGGGGACGCCCTCCCCGAAACCGGCGTCGGCGGCAGACGGCCTGAATTCGGCCATACCGCCCAAGCTAATCGCCTTCCGCGCATCCCGCAGAGCAGTTGCACCCCATTTGCAGTCGGCCGAATCGCGCCCCGATCACCCCTCGGTAAGCTGACGTCATGACAGGACAAGTGCGTACCGTCGACGGCCGAGTGGCCGGACGGCGTGGGCAGGCGACTCGGCAGAAGCTGCTCGACTGCCTCAGCGAGATGCTCAGCTCGTCGCCCTACCGGGATGTCAAAGTCATTGACGTCGCGCGGAAAGCGGGCACGTCACCGGCGACCTTCTATCAGTACTTCCCGGACGTCGAGGGCGCCGTCCTGGAGATCGCCGAGCAAATGGCCGCGGAGGGCGCCGGGTTGACCGAGTTGCTCGAGGGACGTTCCTGGGCCGGCAAGGCGGGCTGGCAGACGGCCCAGGAACTCGTCGACGGCTTCCTCGACTTCTGGCGCAAAAACGATGCCATCCTGCGCGTCGTCGACCTGGGCGCCGCCGAGGGGGACAAACGGTTCTACAAGATCCGTATGAAGATCCTGAACTCCGTGAACAACTCCCTTACGAACACGGTCAAGGAGCTCCAGGCCAAGGGCAAGGTCGACAAGGACGTGAGCCCGGCGGCGATGGCCGGTTCGATCGTCGCGATGCTCGCGGCGGTGGCCTCGCACCAGAAGGGCTTCCAGTCCTGGGGCGTCAAGCAGGCCGAACTCAAGCCGAATCTGGCCCTGTTGGTACATATGGGCGTGACCGGCAAGAAGCCGACTAGATAGGTCATTCTGGTATCTGTTTGTTAGTTGTCAGTACGGTTTGGTACCCCCCACTGGCCCTCCACGCTTTCGTAGGCCCAAATCCTGTCAGGCAGACGGCAGTTCACTTCGGAGCTCGTTCCGGTGGACTGCCGTCCGTCGCGTTACGAGGCCGTCGGCGTCGTACGGGCCCCTCAGGCGTCGTACGGCCGTCGGCTCGTCCGGCCCGTCGGCGCCGTCCGGCCTGTCAACGTCGTACGAGCCGGAAGAGCCGTATCTCGCGAGCGACCCGTGCCTGGTACGTCGCGTACGGCGGCCAGAAGTCCAGCAGCGCTTTCCACACCGTGTCCCGTTCCTCGCCCCGCAGGAGATGGGCGGTGACCGAGATGTCCCTGCCCTTCCAGTTGATCTCCGCGTCGGGGTGGGCGAGGAGGTTGGCGGTCCAGGCGGGATGATCCGTACGCCCGAAGTTGGAGCCGATGAGAATCCAGGTTCCGTCGCTTTCCGGCATGCAGGCGAGCGGCGTACGCCGGGGCAGTCCGCTCTTCGCCCCGCGCGCCGTGAGGATGACGCCGGGCAGCAGCTGGGCGCTGAGCAGGACCTTTCCACGGGTGAGCCGGTGTACGGCGCGGTCGAGCGCGGGGACGACGCGTGGAGCGATCCGTGCGAAGGCCCGCGTCGAGGACACCTTCTGCACCACCCGGACTCCTATCGAAACGGCCATCAGACCGCCACCTCCCCGCCGCCGAACAGCCGCGCTTCCTCGGCCGCGTACGCCCGCAGCCGGTGCACGGGCCCGAAGAGCAGCTCGTCGCCGGCCGCCCGCTTGAAGTACAGATGCGCCTCGTGTTCCCAGGTGAACCCGATCCCACCGTGCAACTGCACACCCTCGGACGCGGTGGCGCGCAACGCCTCGAGAGCCTGCGCGAGCGCGAGCGGACCCACGCGCTCGTCGCTCGCGGCCGTCGCCCAGGCCGCGTAGTAGGCGGCCGAGCGGGCCGCCTGGACCTGCACATACAGGTCGGCCAGCCGGTGCTTGACCGCCTGGAACGACCCGATCGCCCGCCCGAACTGCTCCCGCTGCTTGACGTATTCGACGGTCCGCTCCAGTACGCGATCGGCTCCGCCGACGGCTTCGGCGGCGAGGACGGCGGCGGCGGTGTCCCCGACGCGGGCCAACACAGACAGCACGGACAGCACGTCCGCGTCCTGGTGGCCCAGCAACTCCGCGTCCACATCCCGGAGTTGGAGGCGGGCCTGCGGGCGGGTCGCGTCGAGGGACGTCTGCCGCATGCGTACGAGCCCGTCGGCCCCTGCCCGTACGAGGAACAGCAGCGTGCGGGAACGGGAGAACCCACCGCTGTGCGCGGCCACGACCAGCAACCCCGCACTGTGCCCGTCCAGCACCTGATCGACCTGCCCGTAGAGCCGCCAGGCGCCGTCTTCCGAGCGCTTGGCCTGTACGCCCCCCGCCCGGCCCCCGCCCGCCCAGTCGCCGTGGTTGTCGCCGGTCAGGCCGAGGGCGGTGGCGAGACATGTGCCCGGTACGGCGAGGGCGGCGGTGAGGGCGCCGGAGGCGAGGCGCGGGAGGAGGTTGCTTCGCTGCTCCTCGGTGCCGAGGGCGAGCAGCAGCGGCGCGGCCAGGACGGTGGTCGCGAGCAGGGGCGAGGGAGCGAGCACCCGGCCCGTCTCCTCGCAGGCGAGGGCGAGCTCGGTCACTGAGCAGCCGACACCGCCGTACGCCTCCGGAAGCGCGAGTCCGGGCAGGCCGAGCTGTTCGGCGAGGGTGGTCCACAGCGCGGGGTCGTGCCCGGCCGGGGTGTCGACGGCGGCCCGCAGTTCCTCCGCACCGCAGCGCTTGTGCAGCAGCTCGCGCAGGGTACGGCGGATCTCGTCCTGTTCGGCGGTGAAGCGGGCGTCCATGGCCACCTCCGGGACGACGGCCTGCAAGTGATGTGATCTGACGGTCCGTCATGTTAGGGCGGCGAGGCGGGGATGCCCAGAGGCACGACACCTGCCACTTCCCTCCGTAT
The DNA here is from genome assembly GCF_014647675.1 of Streptomyces flaveus. GTDB lineage: Bacteria > Actinomycetota > Actinomycetes > Streptomycetales > Streptomycetaceae > Streptomyces > Streptomyces flaveus. The sequence goes on from NZ_BMPQ01000008.1 coordinate 35,596, forward strand.
CTGATGTACCGTCAGATTCATGGTCATGGGAGCCCGGAGGAAAGTAGCCGTCGTCGGCGTGGCCCTCTCGGACTGCGGCCGTGTGGACGACGCGACCCCGTACGCGCTGCACGCCCAGGCGGCCCGCCGCGCCGTGGCCGACTCGGGCCTGGACCGGTCATTGGTGGACGGCTTCGCCTCGGCGGGCCTGGGCACCCTGGCCCCCGTCGAGGTCGCCGAGTACCTGGGCCTGCGCCCCACCTGGGTCGACTCGACCTCGGTCGGCGGCTCGACCTGGGAGGTCATGGCGGCCCACGCGGCGGACGCGATCGCCGCCGGGCACGCGAACGCGGTCCTGCTGGTGTACGGGTCCACGGCCCGCGCGGACATCAAGGCGGGCCGTCGTACCGGGAACCTGTCGTTCGGCGCACGGGGTCCGCTGCAGTTCGAGGTCCCGTACGGGCACACCCTGATCGCCAAGTACGCCATGGCCGCCCGCCGCCATATGCACCAGTACGGGACGACCCTGGAACAGCTGGCCTCCGTGGCCGTCCAGGCGCGGGCGAACGCCGCGCTGAACGACGAGGCGATGTTCCGCGATCCGATCACGGTCGAGGACGTCCTGTCCGGCCCGATGATCGCGGACCCCTTCACCAAGCTCCACTGCTGCATACGTTCCGACGGGGGCGCGGCTGTTCTTCTGGCGGCGGAGGAGTACGTACGCGACTGCCGTACGCCCCCCGTCTGGATCCTCGGCACCGGCGAACACGTCTCCCACACCACCATGTCCGAGTGGCCGGACTTCACGGTGTCCCCGGCGGCGGTGAGCGGAAAGCTGGCGTTCGAGCGAGCGGGAGTCCGCCCGGAGGAGGTGGACGTGGCCCAGCTCTACGACGCCTTCACGTACATGACGCTCGTAACGCTGGAGGACCTGGGCTTCTGCGAGAAGGGCGAGGGCGGCGCGTTCGTCGAGAAGGGCCGACTGATGGTGGGCGGGGACCTGCCGGTGAACACGGACGGAGGCGGGCTGTCGGCCCAACACCCGGGCATGCGGGGGCTGTTCTTGCTGGTGGAGGCGGTGCGGCAGTTGCGGGGGGAGGCGGGGGCGCGTCAAGTCCGGCGGAGAGATGGGGAGTTGCCCCAGCTGGCCGTCGCGTCCGGCACGGGTGGGTGGTTCTGCTCGTCGGGGACGGTGGTGCTGGGGCGGGGGTAAGGGTCGGGCGAACTCCTCGTTCGGGTGAACCGGGGGTGATCCACACTCCGAGGGTTACCGCGTGCATTAACTCTGCCCATGGCTCAGTCGGCACCCGGCCGAGCTGGACACGAGGGAGAGCGAATGAACGCGGCCAGCTGGGAGGAAGTCAAGCGCCGGGTGGACGAGCAGCGGAAGGCTGCGGGGATCCCGGTGCGGTCGCCCGAGGAGAAGCAGGCCGACAGGGAGCGGCTCCTCACCGAAGTGTGGGCCTACAAGCTCGCCGAGATCCGTCGTGAGCAGGGCCTCACCCAACGGGACATCGCCGACTCGATGGGGGTCTCCACGCCGCGGATCTCGGCGATCGAGCACGGCGAGATCGACCGTACGGAGGTGGCCACCCTGCGCGCCTACGTACGTGCCCTGGGCGGCGAGCTCCGGGTGGTGGCGGACTTCGGGGGTGCCGCGTACACGGTCGGCTGAGCCACGGCTGCCGGAGCGCTGATGGCCGAGGGCCGCATCTGCGGGTGTGGCTCACACATGTCGAAATACCGAGCAGTACGGGGCACGCTGACTCAGACGAGAATTGTCCGCACTGTCCGCATCCTGGAAGCCGGAGGAGACCGACATGGCCCTGAGTCGCGAAGAGCGTGAGCAGTTCCTGGCCGAGCCGCACGTCGCCGCGTTCGCGGTGGATGGCGGGGAGGGACGGGGTCCGGTCACCGTGCCGGTCTGGTACCAGTACGAATCCGACGGCACCGTATGGATCCTGATCGGGCTCGATTCCCGCAAGAACCGGCTGCTCGGCACGGCGGGCCGGTTCTCCCTGCTGGTCGACCGGCTCGAACCCACCATCCGGTACGTGTCGGTCGAGGGGCCGGTCATCGACACGACCCCCGCCACCATCGAGCACCTCCGGGAACTCGCCGCCCGTTACCTCCCGCCCGACAAGGTCGACGGCTACGTCGACTTCGCCTGGAAGGAGCACGGCGAGCAGGTGATCGTTCGCATGCGCCCCGAGCACTGGTTGTCGTCGGACCTCGGTTCGGTCTGAGGCGCGTCACGTATACGGGACATCACGTACGGGTCATCGCGCACGGAAGTCACGTACGGAACGTCATGCATGGAACGTGTGCGTGGCGAAGTCCCGTACCGGCCGATAGCCGATCCGCTGATACAGCGCGTTGCTGGTCGGATTGGCGAGGTCTGTGAAGAGCAGCACCTCGTCGGCGCCCGCGGCGAGCGCGGCGCGGCTGACCGCGGCGGTGGCGGCACTCGCGTAACCGCGGCCTCGCAGCGCGGGCGGGGTGTAGACGGGCGCGACGCGGATCTGCCCGGCGACCTTCGGGATGGCGCCCGCCATCGCGACGGGCGTGCCGTCCGGCGTCTCCCAGAACGTGATGCCGCCGTGGGCGATACGACCCTCGGCCCAGCGGTCCGGGTCGCGGTTGGCCTTTTGGCCGGTCGCCGCGCCGAACTCGGCGTGCCACCGTGCGACCAGCCCGTGGTCGTCCCCGGTGGCGAGCCTCGCCCTGCCGGGCGGGGCCGGCTCGGGTGGTGTGAGCGTGCCGAGCCGGTAGAGCCGCTGGTTCGTCGTGGGCTGGGCGGTGGCTCCGGTACGGCGTTCCCAGGCGGTCGCGAAGGCCGCGGCCGTGTCGGCGAGGCCGTTGACGCCGGGGAGTGGATGACCTGCCTCCGAGAGCCGCGCGGCGAGCGCGTCGGCGGCCTCGCGGGTGGTGGCGGTCAGGTTCAGTGGGTGCGGAGGTGTCCGCAGGGCGGTGGCCCGCACGGCACCGTCCCGGTCCGTGAGCCAGGCGAAGTGCGGCGGCTCCGGCCCGAAGGTGGCCGAGCCCGATCTGCCCAGCGCGTCGGTGACCGTCAACTGCACGGTGTGCAGGGCGGGTTCCGAGCGCAGGAAGCTCCCGGCGCGGTCGAGGAAGACCTCGAGGTCACGGGTGAGATGCCAGTCGGGCGAAACGGAAGCCATGCGCAATGGTCCCGTGGACCGCCCCGCCACGCTCGCGATTTATTCGAGTTTGCTGCGCGATGTCCGCCCGGTCACTCCAGCCGACCTGCTTTTCTGCTGGGGGTCCGGGGGCCCGCGGCGAAGCCGCTGATGTTATGGCCCCGGGAAAACGCAGCACTCCGGGCCCGAGTCGCCGCTTGCCCGGCATGCGGCCGCCCGTGACCGGCAGGATGCTCCGTCGCGCGATACTCGCCCTATGGAAACGGATCTTCACGAGCTTCTGCGTTCCCTGCGCGTGTGGGACACCGAGTTGCCCGTCTTCGACCCGGCCGAGGCGCCCGAGGAGCCGCTGCCCCTCTTCGCGCGGTGGCTCGCACAAGCCGTGACGGCCGGGCAGACCGAGCCGCACACGATGTCGCTCGCGACGTCGGACGAGGACGGTCTGCCCGACGTCCGCACGGTGATGCTGCACGGCGCCGACGCGAACGGCTGGTCCTTCGCCACCCACGCCACCAGCCGCAAGGGCCGCCACCTGGCCACCCGCCCCTACGCGGCCCTCGGCTTCTACTGGCCGGCCCAGGGCCGCCAGGTACGCGTACGCGGCCCGGTGACGCCCGCTTCACCGGAGGAGTCCCAGGCAGACCTGCACGCCCGCTCGACCGGCTCCCTGGCGGCGGCTCTGGTCGGCCACCAGAGCGAAGTGCTGGACTCCGTCGGGGAGTTGGCGCGCGCGTCGGAGTCCGCCTGGGAGCGGGCGCAACGGGAGCCGGAGGCCCAGGCTCCGTCCTGGACCTTGTACCTGGTCCGGCCGGACGAGGTGGAGTTCTTCCAGGGTGACGCCCGGCGACGGCACGTACGGCTCGACTATCGCCGTACGGAGGAGGGTTGGGCCAGGCAACTGCTGTGGCCGTGAGGACCACCGCCGCCAAAGTGCCGTATCTGGCAGCAGCGTCCCCGTCGAACGGCAGGGGGTCGAAGTCGGCGACCGCGACTCCCAGCTTCTCCATGCAGGCCGCTCTCGCAGCGGGGTTCTTGGCCATGGCCACACCCTGCTGCAACTCGGCGAATGTCACGGCGGTGAGCTCCGGCGCAGCGGGAAGGTCCTCCGAGCTGAGCACACCCAGATCGATGTAGGTACAGGTATCGAGGACGCCTTGGGGCGACGATCAGCCGCGCTTGCGCTCCCATGGGTCGTACTCGACGAGTTCATCGCTGCCGACGGCCTCGTCCGCCTCCGCTCGCATCTGCGCGTAGTCCACACGCGGCAGCGTCCGGTGCCGGGCAACGAGTTCCTCGGCGCTCAGCCGCCGCCGACGTGCCAGCGGACGCAGTTCGGCGACCTCTATGCCGTTACGCGCGATGTGGTACGTCTCGCCGGCCTCGACCGCGTCCATGACGGCGGCGGAGTTGGTGAGGAACTCCCGCTGGGTGATCGTCTTCATGAGCGCAATTGTCGCCCGCCGTGTCTCACTGTGCTACAGGCCGGAATCGCGTGGAGATGGGTCGGCGCGCCATGGAATCCCGTACGTCCGTACGCCTCACGCCCGGGGCCGGAACACCGGCACCACGACCTCCCCCGCCCCCTCTCCCGCCTCCCGAAACGCCACCTCAAGCCCCATCCCGACCCGCAGCGCGCCCTCCTCGCACTCCACCACCTCGGTCATCATCCGCGGCCCCTCGGCGAGATCGACGACGGCAGCGACGTACGGCGTACGACTCCCGAACGGCGGGAGATCGTTGCGGTGGACCACGGACCAGGTGTAGAGCGCGGCGCGCCCGCTCGCCCGCTCCCAGGCCACGTCCTCGCTCCAGCAGTACGGGCAGAACTCGCGGGGGTAGTGGTGAGCCCTCCCGCACTCCCCGCACCGCCGCACGAGCAACTCGCCACGGCCGGCCGCCTCCCAGTACGCACGCGTGAAGGCATCCACCTCTGGCTCATCGAACCGCGCCGCCCCCATCAGAAGAGCCCCAACGCGCTGTCCAGCGACCACGTCTGCCACGACATCCCGAACAGGGCCACCAGGGAAATCAGCGCCATCATCGAGTTCTGCCCCTGCTCGGCCCAGTCATGGATCATGAGGACGAGGTAGAGGAGGTTGAGGAGCAGGCCGCCGACCAGGGCGATCGGCGTCAGGAAGCCGACGACCAGGCCCAGCCCCAAGGCGAGTTCCGCATACACGACGACGTACGCCATGGCCCTCGGCCGAGGCGCGACGACGACGTCGAAGCCGCTGCGCACGGCGGTCCAACGGTGCTTCGCCGCGACATCCGCCGCCCAGGCGATCCCCGTCCCCCGCTCGAACCACCCCTTCTTGTCCTTGTGCCGCCAACTCTCCAGCCACCACAGCCCGAGCCCGATACGCAGCACGGCGCCCCATTCCGCACCGGTGAGCCAGATCGTGTCCATGCCCTCGGCTCCTCCCGCGCAAATCTGACGGTACGTCAGTTCAGCGCATGAGGTGCCCTCTGCGCAAGACATGCGGACACCCAGCGGCTCGACTATCGCCGTACGGAGGAGGGTTGGGCCAGGCAACTGCTGTGGCCGTGAGGACCCGGGGGCTGGTTCGTAAAAGTGTGACAGTTGGCGTCGAAGTGTCACACTTTTACGAACCAGCCCCCGCCTCCCCTACCCCGCAGCTCATCCCGGAGCGAGCGGCTGCGGCTCCGGATCCGTGGCGAGCCGTGCATGCAGGTGCTCATCCCGGAACGCGTCCCGTCGCCCCGCCTCGAACATCGCGCCGCGAAGTGTGCCCTCGAGAAGGAAGCCGCAGCGGTTCGCGATGCGGCAGGAGGTGTCGTGGCCGATGGCGTGGCCCAACTCCAGGCGGTGGAGGCCGAGTTCGGTGAGGGCCCAGCGGGAGGCGAGCACAAGTGCCCGCGTGGCGACCCGGTGGCCGCGGGCCTCTGGAAGGACCCAGTAGCCGACGCGGGCGCAGCGTGTGACGGTGTCGATCTCGTTGACGCCGATGTGGCCGAGCGTCGCGCCGCTCTCCGCGTCCGTGACACGGAAGGAGGCTGCGCTGCCGTCCGCCGCCTTCTCGGCCCGCGCGCGGAGCGCGTCCCGGGCGGTGTCGATGTCGGTGACCGTCTTCAGCGGCGTGTTCCAGCGCTGTAACACCGGGTCGGTCACGCCACACAGCCACGCCTCGACATCACGGTCGGACTCCGGGTCCCAGGCACACAACCGCAGTCCGTGGCCGTGCAGTTCGGGGAAAGGATTGACGAGGAACCGCTCGTGAATATGGGCCATCAGTCCATTGAATCCTGTACGTCTCCACGCCTCACGCCCGGGGCCGGAACACCGGCACCACGACCTCCCCCGCCCCCTCTCCCGCCTCCCGAAACGCCACCTCAAGCCCCATCCCGACCCGCAGCGCGCCCTCCTCGCACTCCACCACCTCGGTCATCATCCGCGGCCCCTCGGCGAGATCGACGACGGCAGCGACGTACGGCGTACGACTCCCGAACGGCGGGAGATCGTTGCGGTGGACCACGGACCAGGTGTAGAGCGCGGCGCGCCCGCGGATGCGCAGCGCTCACGCAAGACCATCAGGAGGGGAAACCCAAGGGGAGACCTACCCGTAGAGCTCGTCGAGGCCGACCAGCAGCACACCGCCCCGCGCGGCTTCAGTGCGCAGCGCATCGCTGAAGCCCGCGGCACTGAAGCACGCCAGCCTGCAGTGCGTGGTGTTCATTCCCCGCCCTGCGAGCAACAGAAACTCCGAACCCCGCGCGCTCGGACTGCAACCCAGGCCCGTTGCGGAAGTGCTGGTCGGGCTGTGAGTGGTGGGGTGGGCCGGTGTTAGCGTTCGGCCACATGGACGACGGCGTGTACGTGGGCAATGCGGGCAGGGACGCGGCGCTTGACCGCGGGTGGCTGCTCGGACACTTCAAGGGCGAGGGGGATCCTCGCCGGAGCGACGCGGTGGAGATCAAGTGGGGTGTCCACCCGAGTGGTGACCAGCGAGCGCAGTGGGTGCGGGGTGAGGAACGCACGGCCCTGCTGGTTCTCATCAGCGGTCGCTTCCGGGTCGAGCTTCCCGGCCGCAGCGTTCTGCTGGAACGCCAGGGCGACTACGTCGTGTGGGGCCACGGAGTGGACCACTCCTGGGTCGCGGAGGAGGAGTCGGTGGTGCTGACCGTGCGGTGGCCGTCCGTTCCCGGGTACGCGGTGCCGGAGAAGGAGCAGACGGCTTCGCGTACATGAACCTCATCGATAACCTCATCGATCGCGCACTCTGAGGCACCCGCACCACGAATCCCACCCACTCCTCCCACAGCCGTGATCGATTCGCAATCGATTCCGGGCTTGACCGATACCCATCAAGTGATGCGATGAATACGCTCAGGCACATGGCCGACTCTCCCGATGCGACGCGTTCTCCGGCGCACCACGCGGTGCCCTCCCACGAAGACCGACCCGTATACGTCATCGGTGGCGGCCCGGGCGGACTCTCCGCGGCGTACGCCCTGCGCGCCCAGGGCGTACGAGCCGTCGTACTGGAGAGATCCGAGCACGTCGGGGCGTCCTGGCGGCGGCATTACGACCGGCTGCATCTGCACACGACCCGGCGGTTGTCGTCCCTGCCGGGCCTTGCGATGCCGCGCTCGTTCGGGCGCTGGGTCTCGCGGGACAACGTGGTGCGGTATCTGGAGAAGTACGCGGAGCACCATGAGCTGGAGGTCGTGACGGGGGTCGAGGTTTCCCGCGTGGAGCCCGCCGCGGACGGCACCGGCTGGCTGTTGCGCGCCACCGGCGGTCGTGAGCTGACCGGCAGCGCGGTCGTGATCGCCACCGGCTACAACCACACGCCCCACGTGCCCGACTGGCCGGGCCGCGACGCGCACAAGGGCGAGCTGCTGCATGCCGGCCAGTACCGCAACGCCGCCCCCTACGCCGGCCGCGACGTCCTCGTCGTCGGCATCGGCAACACGGGTGCCGAGATCGCCGTCGACCTCGTTGAGGGCGGGGCCTCGCGCGTACGGCTTTCCGTGCGCACCGCGCCGCACATCCTGCGCCGGTCCACGGCCGGGTGGCCCGCCCAGCGCACCGGGATTCTCGTACGGCGGCTGCCGGTCGGTCTGGTGGACCGGCTGGCCGGGCCGGTGGGGAAGATCAGCGTGCCGGATCTGTCGGCCCACGGCCTGCCCCGGCCCGACACCGGGCTCTACTCCCGCGTGCACGAAGGCTCGATCCCGGTGCAGGATGTCGGCCTGATCGACGCCGTACGCAAGGGGCAGGTCGAGATCGTGGCCGCCGTCGACGGTTTCGAGGACGGCAAGGTCGTCCTCGCGAACGGCGACCGGATCGACCCGGACGTCGTCATCGCCGCGACCGGCTACCGGCGCGCCCTGGAGGACCTCGTCGGCCACCTCGGCGTCCTGGACGAACGCGGACGCCCGGTCGTCCACGGGCCCCGCACCCCGAAGAACGCCCCCGGCCTCTACTTCACCGGCTTCAGCAACCCCATCAGCGGCATGCTCCGCGAACTCGCCCTGGATGCCCAGAAGATCGCGAAGGCGATTGTGAAGGCGACTACCAAGGCGGGGGCGCGGGCACGGAGGTAGCGCCCGCGTCCGCGTGAGCTACCCCGCCCGCGTCGGTGCGGGCGGGGTAGCCCGCACGGCGAGCGGCAACGGGCATGGTGCGGGGCGCGACCCTCGCTTCCGGAGGGGCTGCCCCGCCCGGGACGTCCGGCGTGTCCCGCACATCCGGGGCATCCGACACTCCAGTCGGCCCGCGCGCCCGGTATCCGGGAGCCTAAGCGGCCTTGGTGAAGTCCGGTGCGGCACCGCGCCCCTAAAAGGAGGCCGCAGGCCTTCCTTTTAGGGGCGCGGGGCTGTATCTATATGCGGCTCCGCCGCGGGGCGCGACCAGCCACAACGCACCCGCAGCCGCGACACGACTGTCACCCCCACCCCCTGGCGGGGGTTAGGGGCGCGGGGCTGTGCCAATTTGCGGCTCCACCGCGATGGGGGTCCCCCCGCTCGAGCGCAGCCGAGAGTGGGGGAGCGACCAGCCCCCACCGGCCCGCACCCGAATCACTGCGCCTCCAGCGGAGCGCTTAGCCCCTCCGGATGCCAACCCGCCACGTTCCTGTGACGACCGTGGCGGGTACCAACCATGTGTCCGCCACAAGTTCTTTGCGTGCAGCCCGGTTCCTGACGAGGCGTCAGTTCAGTAATCTGACACTTCGTCAGTTATTGGCAGTCACACAGGAGCGGGCGGACCGATGCTTGGATCAACCCACGGCACCCTCACCACCGACTCCCGCCGGGCCCGGGTCATCGCCTGCGGCGAGCAACCGGCGCCTGCCGTGCACGGCAGGCCCGCCGCCACCGACGACCTCGACGTCAGCGGCCGGCCGCTGTACGCCGGCGTACCCGACCTCGACCGCTTCTTCCGCCCCGAGTCCGTGGCCGTCGTCGGCGCCTCGGACGCCGAGGGGCGGCCGAACACCGGCATCACCAGGCAGTTGCTCTCCTGGGCCGAGCGGGTCGGTGCCCGGCTGCACCCGGTGCACCCCACCCGTCAGTCCGTCTTCGGCATCTCCTGCGTCCCTTCTGTCGCGGACCTGCCCGAACAGGTCGATCTGGCCGTGCTGTTGGTCTCCGACCCCCTTCCCGTGATCGAGGAACTCGCCGAGACCAAGGTGAAGTTCGCGGTCGCCTTCGCCTCCGGATTCGCCGAGACCGGAGCGGAGGGCGCCGCCGCGCAGGCCCGCCTCGCCTCCGCCGTGGAACGCTCCGGGCTGCGACTGCTCGGGCCCAACACCAACCTCAACGCCTTCGAGAAGTTCCGCGACGACCTGGACGGGCCCGCGATCGCACTGATCACCCAGTCCGGACACCAAGGCCGTCCGGTCTTCACGATGCAGGAGCTGGGCGTACGGCTTTCGCACTGGGCGCCCACCGGCAACGAGGCCGACCTGGAGACCGCCGACTTCATCTCCTACTTCGCCGAGCAGCCGGAGGTCGGCGCCATCGCCTGCTACGTCGAAGGGCTGAAGGACGGCCGCTCCTTCATGCTCGCCGCCGACCGGGCCGCCCGGCGCGGTGTCCCCGTCGTCGCGGTCAAGGTCGGCCGCACCGAGACCGGCGCCCGCACGGCCGCCTCACACACCGGCAAGCTGACCGGCGCCGACGCGGTGGTGGACGCGGCGATGCGGCAGTACGGCGTGATCCGCGTCGACGGACTCGACGAACTCCAGGACACCGCGGCCCTGCTGGCCCGCGCCCGCCCCTTGAGCGCCGACGGAGTCGTCGTCTATTCGATCTCGGGCGGCACGGGCGCGCACTTCTCGGACCTGGCGACCGAGGCGGGACTGCGTCTGCCGCGGCTGTCGGACGCCAAGCAGGCCGAGCTGCACCAGTGGATACCGGAGTACCTCGACGTCGCCAACCCCGTCGACAATGGCGGGCACCCCGTGGGCGACTGGCGCGGGCGCAAGATCATCGATGCGATCCTCGACGACCCGGCGGTCGGCGTGCTGATCTGCCCGATCACCGGGCCCTTCCCGCCGATGAGCGACCAACTGGCGCAGGACCTGGTGGACGCGGCGGAACAGACGGACAAGCTGGTGTGCGTGGTGTGGGGATCGCCGGTCGGCACCGAGTCCGCGTACCGCGACACCTTGCTGGGCTCCTCGCGCGTCGCGACCTTCCGTACCTTCGCGAACTGCATCACGGCCGTCCGCGCCCACCTCGACCACGGCCGCTTCACCGCCTCGTACCGCTCCCCCTTCGACGAGGCGCCGCGCACGCACTCGCCCTCCTTCCGTAAGGCGCAGGCGCTGATGCGGCCGGGACAGCAGCTGAGCGAGCACGCGGCGAAGCAGCTTCTGCGGGCGTACGGAATCCGCGTACCCCGCGAGCAGTTGGTGACGAGCGCGGCGGCGGCCGTGCGGGCGGCCGGGCTCGTCGGCTACCCCGTCGTGATGAAGGCCTCCGGCGCGCAACTCGCCCACAAGACCGAACTGGGCCTGGTGAAGGTCGGGTTGACCTCCGCCAGTCAGGTCCGCGACGCCTACCGGGAGCTGACCGACATCGCCCGCTACGAGGGCGTCTCGCTCGACGGGGTCCTGGTGTGCCAGATGGTCGATCCCGGAGTCGAGATGGTCGTGGGCGTCACGCAGGACGATCTCTTCGGGCCGACCGTGACGGTCGGGCTCGGCGGCGTACTCGTGGAGGTGCTGCGGGACACGGCCGTACGCGTGCCGCCGTTCGGCGAGGAGCAGGCGCGGGCCATGCTCGGCGAGCTGCGCGGGCGGGCGCTGCTCGACGGGGTCCGCGGGCGCCCCCCGTCCGACCTCGACGCGCTGGTCGAGGTCGTGCTCCGGGTGCAGCGCATGGCGCTCGAACTCGACGGCGAGCTGGCGGAGCTCGACATCAACCCGCTGATGGTGCTGCCCAGGGGGCAAGGGGCCGTCGCGCTGGACGCGATGGCGGTGTGCCGCTGAGGCAAGCGACCCTCGCCACCGCCACGCCACCGCGCGGACGGCGCCCGCGATCACGCGTGCGGCGCCGACGATCCCCCATACGGTGCCCACGTCCCCGCGTACGGCGCCGGCGATTTCGCGAACGGCACCCTTCATCCCCCGTACGAAACGGAGTACCCCCATGTCCGACTCCCCCCGTGCTTCCCGCGAATCCCCTGACTCGTCCCACTCATCCCGGAGCGCCGGTCCCGACCAGCGCTCCGGCCCCGAAATTTCCCTCGATTCATTGGTACGGCACGCCACTGACAATCAGGTCGCGTGGATCACCCTCAATCGGCCCGAGGCGATGAACGCCATCACCTCTGACCAGCGAGAACGCCTGATCCAACTTTTTTCCGAAGCCTCCGCCGACCCGGACGTACGTGCCGTCGTACTCACCGCGACGGGCCGCGGTTTCTGTGCGGGCGCCGACCTGCGCGGCGGGCCACCCGCCGCGGAACGGGTCGCCGGCGATGTGGCCCGGGTCATCCGTCTCGGCGCCCAGCGCCTCATCGCCGCCGTCCTCGACTGCGAGAAACCGGTGATCGCCGCGGTGAACGGCACCGCGGCGGGCATCGGCGCACACCTCGCGTTCGCCTGCGACCTGGTGATAGCCGCCGAACCGGCCAGGTTCGTGGAGGTGTTCGTACGGCGCGGTCTGGTCCCCGACGGGGGCGGCGCGTACCTCCTCCCCCGGTTGATCGGACCGCAGCGGGCCAAGGAGCTGATGTTCTTCGGCGACGCGCTGAGTGCCTCGGACGCGGAACGCCTCGGGCTCGTCAATCGCGTCGTACCGGCGGAGGAGCTGGAGAAGACGGCCCGCGAGTGGGCCGAACGCCTCGCCGCCGGGCCGACCCGGGCCCTCGCTCTGACGAAGCAGCTCGTGAACGCGTCCCTGGACGTCGACCGTGCCACCGCGTTCGCGGCCGAGGCCGCCGCGCAGGAGATCAATATGACGACGGCGGACGCGAAGGAAGGGGTGACGGCGTTCGTGGAGCGGCGCGGGGCCGAGTTCAGGGGACGTTGAGGGCAGCGGGCGCTGAGGGTGCGGGCGCTGGGGTTCAGAGGGTTCCTATCTGACGGTCCGTCAGGTTCAATGGAGGGCGTGATGGGACATGCAGGGATGGCCGCCGCTGCCGTCCGCTACCTCAGGTCTACCGGGGCCTCCACCGCAGAGGGGCCCGTCGAAGCCCTGCCGCGGCCGGATCTGCGCGCTGTCGGGGACGATGAGCGGGCGCCGGTCGATCAGGGCGAATTCCGGCGCGTACTGGGGAACTTCGCGACCGGGGTGACCGTTGTCACCGCACCCGCCGCCGACGGCGAGGGCGGCCCCGCCGGTTTCGCCTGCCAGTCCTTCTCCTCCCTCTCCCTCGATCCGCCACTGGTCGCGTTCATGGTCGCGCGTACGTCGACGACGTGGCCGCGGATCGCTCACGCGGGCGTGTTCTGCGTGAACGTACTGGGGGCGCACCAGGGCGAGTTGTGCCGCGGGTTCGCGGTGAGCGGGGCGGACAAGTTCGCGGGGGTCACCTATGACGCGGCGCCGGTGTCCGGGTCGCCTCGGCTGGACGGGGCGCTCGCGTGGATCGACTGCACGATCCACGCCGTGCACACCGGCGGGGACCATCTGATTGTGGTGGGGCGGGTGGAGGCGCTGGGGACGACCGACGGCGATGACGCTCCACTGCTGTTCCATCGGGGGAAGTTCGGGCAGTTCACGCTCTGACACCGAGCATCGTCCGCCACCCGATCGAGTGCACCTCTCGTGATCTTCGAGCACGCAGGCTAGGCTGTTCATAACGTCGCTGTTATGACGTGGGGTGAAGTAGAACTCGAGCCGGAGGTGGAGCGATGGTTCCTCGGGCTAACAGACAACCATCGCGGTACGGTCGCGTTCTACGTCGACCTTCTGGCCAATCGCGGACCGCTGCTCGGCGAACCGTACACGCGGCAGCTGGACGGCAAGCTCCGGGAGCTGCGTTTCCACTTGAACACGGACTCGGTCCGGATCACCTACTGGATCGCGTCAGGGCGCCGGATCATCCTGCTGACCGTGTTCCGCAAGCAGCGAATGCGGGAGTTCGGCGAGGTCGAACGTGCCCGGCGGGCCCTCGCCCGGTGCGTCGACGAGCAGCACAGCACGGACGAGGAGTGAGGCCATGAGCGAACGCAGAAGCTGGAACGAGCTGCGGGACGAAACCCTTGCCTCGCCGGAGGCTCGGGAGGCTTACGACGCTGCCAGAATCCGTTTCGAGCTGGGCTCGGCCGTGCGGGAGCGCCGAGAGGCCCTGGCGATGACGCAGGCGCAGCTCGCGCAGCGGGCCGGGCTGCAGCAGCCTGCGGTCGCCCGGTTCGAGGCGGGAGGCACCATGCCGACGCTGCCTTTGCTCGAACGCCTCGCCATGGCGCTCGGCCTGCGCCTGCGCGTCGGTTTCGAGCCGCTCGACCGCACGAGCTGAATCCTGTCCTCAGGCTGAATGCCCTCCGGGCTCAGGCGAGAGCCACCTTCGTCCCCGGCCTCCTCCGGATCACCAACGCCATCAGCGCCGCCACCGCGCACAGTGCCCCCGAGGCGTACCAGACCACGTCGTACGAGCCGAAGGTGTCGCGGGCGAAGCCGCCGAGGAAGGCGACGAGGGCGGCGCCCACCTGGTGGGAAGCCAGGACCCAGCCGAAGACGATCGCGCTGTCGTCGCCGTACTGCTCGCGGCACAGAGCGAGGGTCGGCGGGACGGTGGCCACCCAGTCGAGGCCGTAGAAGACGATGAAGAAGACCATCGGGAGCTGCACCGAGGGCGCCAGCAGCATCGGCAGGAACAGCAGCGATACGCCGCGCAGGGCGTAGTAGACGGCCAGCAGCCGCCGCGGCTCGAAGCGGTCCGTGAACCAGCCGGAGGCGATCGTGCCGACGACGTCGAAGATCCCGATGACCGCGAGCAGCGAAGCCGCCGCCGTGATCGGCATGCCGTGGTCGTGGGCGGCGGGCACGAAGTGCGTCTGGATCAGGCCGTTCGTCGAGGCGCCGCAGATCGCGAAGGTGCCGGCCAGCAGCCAGAAGGGGCCGGTGCGGGCCGCAGAGAAGAGGACGTTCACCGTGCGGCGGGCGGCGCCGGGCACGGGCGGCGGCTTCTCCACGAACTCCGGTGATCCGTACGGCTTCAGCCCCACGTCCGCCGGATGGTCCCGCAGCAGCAGCCATACGAAGGGGACGACGGCGAGGGCCGCCAGTGCCACCGTCACGGCGGCGGGACGCCAGTCGTGCTCCGAGATGATCCAGGACAGCAGCGGCAGGAAGATCAACTGACCTGACGCCGAGGCCGCCGTGAGGATGCCCGTCACCAGTCCGCGCCGCTCGGTGAACCACCGGTTCGTGACCGTCGCCGCGAACGCCAGCGCCATCGAGCCCGACCCCAGCCCGACCAGCAGACCCCAGCACAGCATCAGCTGCCACGCCGCCGTCATCCACACGGTCGCGCCCGAGCCGATCGCGATCACCAGCAGCGCGACCGCGACCACCCGGCGGATCCCGAAGCGGTCCATCAGCGCGGCGGCGAACGGCGCGGTGAGCCCGTACAACGCGAGATTGACGGACACCGCGAGCCCGATCGTGCCGCGCGACCAGTGGAACTCCTGATGCAGAGGATCGATGAGCAGGCCCGGCAGGGAGCGGAAGGCCGCGGCGCCGAGGATCGTCACGAAGGTGACGGCGGCGACGAACCACGCGCGGTGCACGCGCGTGCGGCGCCGTTTTCTCGCCCCCTCGGACTGCCTCTCGGACGTCCTCGCGGAGTCCTGGACTGCTGAATCTTCCGTCGTCTCAGTCACGTCATAGAGCTTCTGTGCTGCGATGACCGCGATCGAGTGGCCCGAAAGACAGCATTCGTTAGGATCGGGCCATGAGTGGTTCTCAGGCTCGGCACCGCGTCGTCGTCCTCGCCCTGGACGGACTCCTCCCCTTCGAACTGGGCATCGCGCAGCGGATCTTCGGCCGCGCGAGGACCGCCGAGGAGCGGCAGCTGTACGAGGTCGTCACCTGCTCGATCCGGCCACCCGGCCCGGTCGAGACGGACGCCGACTTCGCCGTGCTCGTCGAGAACGGTCCCGAGGCGCTGGCCACGGCCGACACCGTCGTGATCCCCGCCTCGTACGAACTCGGCCCGGTCTTCGAGGAAGGCGTACTCACCGACGAACTGGCCGCCGCCCTCGGCCACATCCGCCCCGGCACCCGCCTCGTCTCCATCTGCACCGGCGGATACGTCCTCGCGGCCGCCGGATACCTCGACGGCCGCCCGGCGACCACGCACTGGTTCCACGCCGAGCACTTCCAGCGGCTCTTCCCGAAGATCAAGGTCGACGCGGACGTGCTCTTCGTCGACGACGGGGACGTCCTCACCTCCGCCGGAGTCGCGGCCGGGATCGACCTGTGCATCCATCTCGTACGGCGCGATCACGGCACCGCCGTCGCCAACGACGTGGCCCGCCGCACCGTCGTACCGCCGCACCGTGACGGCGGACAGGCGCAGTACATCCAGCGGCCGGTGCCCGAGCCGCAGATGGCGACCACGACCGCCGCCCGCGCCTGGGCGCTGGCCCGCCTCCATGAACCGATCCAGCTGCGGGACATGGCCGAGCAGGAGTCCATGTCCGTACGCACCTTCACGCGCCGTTTCCGCGAGGAGGCCGGCGTCAGCCCCGGCCAGTGGCTCACCCAGCAGCGCGTCGAACGCGCCCGCCACCTCCTGGAGTCCACCGACCTCTCCATCGACCAGGTGGCCCGCGACGCCGGCTTCGGCACGGCCCAGTCGATGCGGCAGCACCTCCAGGCGGCGCTAGGAATCACTCCGACCGCGTATCGGCGGACGTTCCGCTCCTGGAGCGGCCACGACCAGGCCGTCGGCAGAGGAGGCGCGTGAGGCGGTCCCGTACGACGGTGTCACCGGCCGGGTGGCGATTCCGGCACTGGGGGCTGTGGTGTCGACGGCGATGCTGTCGTGTCTGCATGGGGCGGAGCGGCGGGCGCTGTTCGCGCACGAGCGGACCCGTCTGGCCGGAGGAAGCCGGCCGCCAGGACACCCGCCTGCTCTGTGGCCCCCGTCTCACCGCAACCGAACTCGCCTGCCTCGACCGGCTGGCATCAGACGCTGAGTGCGGTGCGCAAGGTGGTTGCCATCAGGTCGATGGCTGCTTTCCCCTCCGGTACCGGGCCGATGTGGGTGAAGTAGTGATCGACTCCCTCGAAGACACGGTGGGTGACCTGAACGCCGGCGGCCTCCAGAGCCTTGGCGTAGGCGTCGCCCTCGTCGCGCAGGCGGTCGTTCTCCGCGGTGATGACCAGGGCGGGAGGGAGCCCGGCGAGGTCATCGGCCAGTGCGGGCGAGACGAGGGGGTTGGCACGGTCGGCGGGGTCGGGGACGTAGGCGGCCGTGAAGACCCGCATGATCTGGGGGGTGAGCAGCGGCTTGGCGATGAGGGACTGCTTGGTGGCCGGGTCGGCGAGTTGGTCGAGCGCTGCGGAGTCGATGATCTGGAGCCGGGGCGAGAAGGTGCCGCGGTCTCGGGCCATGCGGCAGACCGCGGCCGTCAGGTTGGCCCCGGCGCTGTGTCCGCCCACGGCAAGGCGCGAGCCGTCCCAGTCGTGGGCAGGGCCGTTCTCGGCGACCCACGCGGTGACGTCGTACGCCTGGGTGACGGGCACGGGGAAGGGCCGCTGCGGGGCGACGGCATAGTCCACGTTGATCACGACACAGCCGGCCGTGGCGGCTATGTAACGGCAGATGTGGTCGTCCTGCTCCGGGCGGCCGACCACGAACCCGCCGCCGTGGAAGTTGACGTACACGGGGGCGGGAGTTCCGGTGTCGGCCGACGGGCGGTAGACCGTGCAGGGCACCGGGCCGGCACCGGTCTCCACCAGGAGGGCTTCGGTGCGCTTCGGGATGTCCGTGAAGCGCAGGTCCTTGTGGACGCGCGACATCATCCGGCCGAGCAGCAGTTGGATCCCTCTGGCCTGGATTCTGGGGCTCAATGGCATGCCTCGGCCACCCTTCGATGCAACTTTAAAACAACAGGATTCCTGATAATGGGCGCTCGCTCTTCTTCGCGCAATAGGCAGGTAGGAGCCGTCCTTCACCAGCCGGACGACACGCTCATCCGGCGCCGCGTGGAAAGCTCCACGTCCGTCCGACTTGCGTCGCCGGACGCTGGAAGTTTCGAAGCGAAGGACGTCGGTCACCGAATGCAGGTTGGCCTGCAGCATGAGGTTGTCGGGGCCGCTGATCGCGGCGCAGTTACGCGTCTCCGGCAGCCGGATCAGGGCGTGTCCGAGGTCTGGCAGGTCCGCCGGTGCAACTCTGACACGGGCGCGGCACTCTGCCGGCCTACGCGACGGGAAGGACATCATGAAGCAGACGTTCGGCTCCTACCAGGACGAGATCTACCTCAACGGGCTGGCGGGGGTGCTGCCGTCCTTCCCGATGAGCCATGAGGAACTGGAGGCCAGGGCTCAAGCGGCGATGTCGCCCTCGGTGTGGTCGTACGTCGCCGGAGGCGCCGGGGACGAGCGGACTCAGCGGGCCAACGTCACGGCTTTCGACCGCTGGGGGCTCATCCCGAGGATGTTCGTCGGTGCTGCCGAGCGCGACCTGTCGGTGGAGCTCTTCGGAACGACGTGGCCGTCACCGGTGTTCATGGCCCCTGTCGGGGTCATCGGATTGTGCGCCCAGGACGGGCACGGTGACCTGGCCACCGCACGGGCCGCCGCCCGCACCGGAGTGCCCATGGTCGCCTCCATCCTTTCCGCCGACCCGATGGAACAGGTCACCCCCGAACTCGGCGACACACCTGGCTTCTTCCAGCTGTACACCCCTTCCGATCGGGACCTGGCGGAAAGCCTCGTCCGCAGGGCCGAGGCGGCCGGGTTCAAGGGCATCGTCGTCACCCTCGACACATGGGTGCCCGGCTGGCGTCCGCGCGATCTCGCCGGCGGCAACTTCCCCCAGCTGCGCGGGCACTGCCTGACGAACTACACCACCGACCCGGTCTTCCGGTCCCGGTTGTCCCGCACACCGGAGGAGGATCCCCAAGCGGCCGTCCTGCAGTGGGTCCAGGTCTTCGGCAACCCCCTCACCTGGGACGACCTGCCGTGGCTGCGCTCACTCACCGACCTGCCACTGATCGTCAAGGGCATCTGTCACCCCGAGGACACCCGGCGCGCCAAGGACGGCGGCGTGGACGGCATCTACTGCTCCAACCACGGCGGCCGGCAAGCCAACGGCGGCCTCCCCGCCCTTCAGGCACTACCCGCTGTCGTCGAGGCCGCCGACGGACTGCCGGTCCTGTTCGACTCCGGCATCCGCAGCGGGGCCGACATCGTCAAGGCCATCGCCCTCGGGGCCACCGCCGTCGGCATCGGCCGGCCCTACGCCTACGGCCTCGCCCTCGGCGGCACCGACGGCATCGTCCACGTGCTGCGCTCACTGCTCGCCGAAGCCGACCTGATCATGGCCGTCGACGGCTATCCCACCCTCGGCCACCTCACTCCGGAAGCCCTCCAGCGCGTCATGTGAGACGCCACAACGCGTTCGCCTCGAGGAACCACCGGCCCGAAGGTCACCGGGTGATGGCGGCTCGGCACCGGTGCGTCAGTGGTCCCCGGGCCTGGGCGGTCAGGCATGGACCTTCCGCAGCAGACGGGTCGGGAGCCGGGCCAGCAGGTACTCGACGACGGTCCAGGGCACTCGGGGCACTGTGGCGTGGACGGCGCCGGACTCGATGCGGTCCATGATCTTGCGGGCGCCCGTGCGGGTGTCGATGAGGAACGGTCGTTTGTCGCCCAGGGATTCGTTGATCGGGGTGTCGATGTAGCCGGGTGCGACCGTGGTCACGGTGATGCCGCTGTTCCACAGCTCGCCTCGGAGCGACTGAAGGTACCTCGTGAGCCCTGCCTTGGAGGCGCAGTACGGTGCCCCGCCCGGCAGGCCCGCCGCGGCCACGACGGAGGTGACGCCCACCACCTGCCCGCCGCCCTTGCTGCGGAAGTGTGCGACGGCCGCGTCGATGGTCGCCATCGCACCCAGCAGATTGACGTCGACCACCGCGCGGTGCGCCTCGAAGCGGCCCTCCCCGATGTTGCCCCAGTCGTCGGCCCCCGCGTTGGCGATGACCATTCCGAGTCCGCCGAATTGCCGGGCCGCGTCGTCGACCGCCCGCGCCACGGCCTCGTGCTCGGTCACGTCGAGAGCGGCCACGGTCACCGAACGCTGCGGGAACGCGGCGGTGAGCCGTGCCCGCAGTTCTTCCAGGACCTCGATTCTGCGCGCGGTGAGGTACACGTCGTAGCCGCGAGCGCACAGCTCGGCTGCCAGCGCCTTGCCGATGCCCGAGCTGGCACCGGTCAGGAACGCGGTTCTCGCGGGCAGCGGGGGCCGGCCCGGGTCGACGAAGGGCAGCTTCCCGAACAGGCGGCGCGCGGTGGGCAGTTCAGTGCCGTTCATCGGTCACCGTTCCTGTGATCCGCGAGCGTTTCACCGTACGTCCGCCTGGGGCGGGCCTGCAGCACAGCTCTTCTCGGATGGCTGTCATGCGCTGTCCTTCGTGGAGTGCCGGAGAGGGGGGTCCAACGATCCCGTCGTCATCATGACCACTCACCCGAAGTGTGTCAACACTGGTGACACCTATACTGACACCAGAGTTAGCACCACCGTTGACACCGATGGATCGGCAAGCCAGAGTGAGGGCGCCGGAGCTCGGCATGTCCATGCGATGAAGGAGTTCAGTAATGCGCATTGAAGCGGGTGGATGGCTGCTGGGAGCCGCCGCGGCGGGCGCCGGGGCGCTGTGGCTGTGGCGCCACCAGGACGAGGTGATGACCGGCCGCCCGGTCAATGAGTGGACATTCACTCACATGAATCTCCTCATGCCCACCGAAGACGTCCGCCGCGGCGGGGATGTGTTCCCCCTGCCCCGGCGACCGCGCCCCCTGGAAGTGACCTACGGCTTCGAGGGGCGGGAGTGGAGCCTTGCCGAACTGCACGCTCGAACGAACACCACCTCCTTCGTCGTGCTGCATGGTGGCGAGATCGTCCACGAGTCGTATCCGGGGTGCTTCGCCGGGGACGACGTACGGTTCCAGATGTTCTCGATAACCAAGTCGGTGACGTCGATGCTGGTCGGGATCGCCCTCGACGAGGGGGCGATCAAGGATGTGACCGAGCCGGTGACGGTGTACTGCAGGAGGCTGGTGGGCTCCGCCTTCGACGGGGTGACCATCGAGCAGCTGCTCGACATGAGCAGCGGGGTGGGTGACCTGGTGGAGGACCACACCGTTCGGGACAGCCTGATCAACCGGTTCGCCAAGGCCACTACAGGTGGCGGCTCACTGCACGATGTAGTGTCCTCGGCCAAGCGTTCGACCGAGGCCGGCACGCAGTTCAGCTACTCGACGATCGACACCCAGGTCCTGGGATGGGTGCTGGAGTCCGCCACCGGCCGCTCCCTCGCGCAGTACGCCACAGAGCGCCTCTGGAGCCGCATCGGCGCTGAGCACGACGCGTACTACTGGCTCACCCGGGGGCATCCGCGTACCGCGATCGCCGGTGGCTCGCTCAATGCCACCGCCCGCGACATGGCCCGGCTGGGGCTGCTGATGTCCCGTGGTGGAGAGCTGAACGGGCAGCGCATCCTGCCCGAGGAATGGGTGACGCGCAGCCGGGGACACAGGGTGCCGCACCTGGAGATCGGCGCGCTGGGCCCCAGCGGCTACCCGTATTACGGGTACAGCAACAAGTGGTGGACACTCGGCGGCGAGCGACGTCCGTTCACCGCGGTGGGGATCCACGGCCAGTACCTGTATGTGGACCCGGACGCCGACGTGGTGATCGTCAAGACCAGCGCGTGGCCGACGGCGGACGACCCCTCGCGTGACGCGGAGTCCGTCACGGCACTGCAGGCGGTGGCCGATCATCTGCAGGATGACCATCGTTGACAACGCCGTTGATAAAATGACGGCCATGACACGCGCGAAGACCAACTCGGCAGGAGCCACTTCCGCGCGGCGGAAGCAGCGTCAGGCGTCCTTCCTCACCGCAGATCTGATCCTGGACACCGCGATGGCCGTGATCGAGAGGGACGGTCCGGAGGCGCTCACCTTCCGTCGGCTGGGCACCGATCTGGGCGCCGACCACACAGCCGTCCTGCGGTATTTCCGCGGCAAGGACGACCTGCTGCTCGGCCTGGCCGCCCGGCTGGTCAGCGATGCCCTGCACGACTTCGCACCGTCGGACAGCTGGCGCGAGACCCTCGCGTCGCTCGCCCGACGGATCCGTGCCGCATGCCTGCGGCACCCGGGTGTGGCCGTCCTGGTCGCGGCCCGCACCTCGCGGCGCGAGCCGGAGTTCCAGGGCGCCGACGTGGTCATCGGCGCCCTGCTCGAGGCCGGCCTCCAGGGACGCGAAGCGGCCTCGTACTACCGGGTCCTGGCCGATACGGCACTCGCCGCCGGCGCCTTCGAGGCTTCCTTCAACGTGCTGGACAAGGGCGCTCAGGACGGCGACCGGCAGGCCTGGCGCCGCGAGTACCTGACGGCCTCGCCACAGCGGTACCCGAACCTGGCACAGGTCGCCCCCTATCTCGCGGAAATCGACGAAGAGGACCAGTTCGAGACCGCGATCGGCCTGTTCCTCGACGCCGTGGAGCTCCGCGCGCAGCGCGCCCGCGCAGCCCGCGCAGCCCGCGCAGAAGGAAGCGAACACACGGAGAACTGACGCCTCGTCGGGCAACAGAGCAATTGGCGAGACCGCGCAGGCGCCGGCGGAGTCTCTGCCGGCCTGGGAGGACGTGGCCGCCACCGACCTCGACTTCGCCGTGTGGACGGGCGAGGGGGGTCACCGGGCAGCCGCAGGGGCGCATCCGGCTGCGGCGGGGCAGTTCAGCCGCACGCGAGGGGTGACTCCCCCGCGAAGGTGACAGTTCGCGGCCGGAGTGTCACCTTCGCGCGAGGCAAGGCCCCTGCGGGAGGCATCGGGGGCTGCACCGTTGACCAGACCGCGCCGACCAGACCACGCAGCCCGGCCTCAAAAGGTCAACACCCCCCGCGCCACCCGCCCCGCCTCCGCGTCCGCCTTCGCCTTCTCGAAGTCCTCGACCGGATAGGTCGCCGTCACCAACTCGTCCAGCAGCAGGCGGCCTTCGCGGTACAGCTGGGCGTACAGGGCGATGTCCCGCTGCGGCCGCGAGGACCCGTACCGGCAGCCCAGGATCGACTTGTCCAGGTACATCGACGAGACGAGGAAGGACGCCTCCGCGGTCGCCGGGGGGACGCCCAGCAGGACCGCCTGGCCGTGGCGGTCGAGCAGGTCGATGGCCTGGCGGATGAGTTCGACTCGGCCCACGCACTCGAAGGCGTGGTCCGCGCCCGTCGGAAGGATGTCCCGGGTGCCCTCCGTCGACGTCAGGAAGTGTGTCGCGCCGAACTGCCTCGCCGTCGCCTCCTTCGCCGGGTTCGCGTCCACGGCGACGATCGTGGACGCGCCCGCGATCCGCGCCCCCTGGATGACGTTGAGTCCGATCCCACCCGTACCGATCACCACCACGCTGTCGCCGTGGTCCACGCGCGCGCGGTTCAGCACCGCGCCCACGCCCGTGAGCACCCCGCAGCCGATCAGCGCGGCGGAGGACAGCGGGATGTCCTCGGGGATGCGGACCGCCTGGACGGCCTTCACCAAGGTGCGTTCCGCGAAGGCCGAGTTGGACGCGAACTGGTACACCGGCCGGCCGTCCCGCGTGAACGGCTGCCCCGGTCGCCCGATCGCCTTGCGGCACATCGTCGGCCGCCCCCGGTCGCACTCCGCGCAGGCACCGCAGTTCGCGAGCGTGGAGAGCGACACATGGTCTCCGGTCCTGACATGCGTGACGCCCGCGCCCACCGCCTCGACCACCCCCGCGCCCTCATGCCCGAGCACCACGGGAACGGGGAACGGAATGGTCCCGTCCACCACCGAGAGATCGCTGTGGCACAGCCCCGCCGCCGAGATCGCCACCTGCACCTCGCCCGGCCCCACGTCCCGTATCTCCAGGTCATCCGCGACCTGGGCCTGCTTCCCGTCGAAGATCACGCCCCGCATGTGGCCACCTCAGCCCTTCGGTTCCCTCGGCAGGCCGAGCACCCGCTCGGCGATGATGGTGCGCTGGATCTCGTCCGAGCCGCCGTAGATGGTGTCGGCCCGGCTGAACAGAAACAGGTGTTGCAGGGCATCCAGTTCGTACGGTTCTGAAGGCGTCCAGTCCGTCGGCCCGACCGTCGCCTCGCCGCCCCGTACCTGCATCGCCAGCTCCCCGAGCCGCTGATGCCAGCGCCCCCACAGCAGCTTGGCGACACTGGGAGCCCCGGCGTCCGCAGAGGCCCCTGGCCCCCAACTGCCCAGAGTCCGCAACGCGTTCCATCGCATCGTCCGCAGCTCGGCCCACTGCCGCACCAGACGATCGCGTACGACGGGATCGTCCGCCGCGCCCGTAGAGACGGCCGTCTCCAGAACCCGCCCCAACTCCTGCGCGAACCCCACCTGCTGGGCCAGCGTCGAGACCCCCCGCTCAAAGCCGAGCAGCCCCATCGCGACCCGCCACCCCTGCCCCTCACCTCCTACAACGTGCTCCACGCGCGCGTGCGCCCCGTCGAAGAAGACCTCGTTGAACTCACTGGTCCCCGTCATCTGCCGGATCGGCCGCACCTCGATCCGCCCCGGCTGATCCATCGGAACCAGCAGAAAGCTCAGCCCGTGGTGCCGCCGCGACCCCGGCTCGGTGCGGGCCAGCACGAAGCACCAGTCCGCCTCGTGGGCGAGGGAGGTCCAGATCTTCTGGCCTGTCACCCGGTAGGAAGTCCCGTCGCGTACGGCCGTTGTACGTACGCCTGCGAGATCCGACCCCGCCCCCGGCTCGCTGTAGCCCTGGCACCACAGCTCCTCGCCCCGGGCGACCGGCGGCAGGAAACGGTCCTTCTGCTCCTGAGAACCATGCGCGAGGAGCGTCGGGGCCAGCAGGTTCTCCCCGATGTGGCCCGACCGGGCGGGGGCGCGGGAGCGGACGTACTCCTCGGCCCAGACGACCTGTTGGATGAGGCTCGCGGTGCGGTTCCCGTATCCGCCGGCGCCCCAGCCGAGCCCGATCCATCCGCCCCGCCCGAGCTCCCGCTCCCACTCACGCCGGGGCGGGTCGCCGACAAGGTGCGCACGAAGCCAGGCTCGTACGTCACTCCGGAAGGCCTCGTCCTCAGCGCCGAATCCGAACTCCATAGGTCCCCAACCCCTTGTGCGTTCTTATTCGTTCGGCCGCGCTTTCTCCGAAGCCGCCCGGGCCATCGCCTCCAACTGCTCCAGCATCGGCATCGGATCCACCCCCACCGTCCCCGGCAGAAAGTCCGCGATCCGCTCCGGAGTCCAGCCCGCGCCCTCCGCGTACGCCGCCCGCAGCTCCCTCGGCTGTGCCCACACCGCGATCTTGGGCCCGGCGATCGTGTAGACCTGCCCGGTGATCCCCTCGTCGCGGGCACGGGCCGACAGCAGGTAGACGACCAGTGCGGCAACGTCCTCGGGTTCGCCGATCTCCTTGAGTTCCATGGGTACGTTCGCCGACATCCGCGTACGGGCGACGGGTGCCACGGCGTTGGCGCTCACCCCGTACTTGTGCAGGCCGAGCGCGGCGCTCCGTACCAGCGAGATGATCCCGCCCTTCGCGGCGCTGTAGTTGGCCTGGGAGACGGACCCCTGGTGGTTGCCGCTGGTGAAGCCGATCAGCGTGCCCGAGCCCTGCTTGCGCATCACCGCCGAGGCCGCCCGGAAGACCGTGAACGTGCCCTTCAGGTGCGTGGCGAGGACCGGGTCCCACTCCTCCTCGGACATGTTGAACAGCATCCGTTCGCGCAGGATCCCGGCCACGCAGACAACGCCGTCGAGCCGCCCGTACGACGACAGCGCGGTGTCGACGACGCGCTGTCCGCCCGCCATCGTCGAGATGTCCTCGGCGACGGCGACCGCGTCACCTCCGGCCGCCAGGATCTCCTTCACCACGGCATCGGCGACGTCGCTGGTCGGTGAACCACCGTCGACGGAGACTCCGTAGTCGTTGACGACGACCCGCGCTCCCTCGGCGGCTGCCGCGAGCGCGACGGCGCGTCCGATGCCCCGCCCCGCTCCGGTCACGGCGACGACCTTGTCTGCCAAGAAGTTCCCCACACCGGCCCCTTCCCGTCCCAGAGTTTCTGACGGACCGTTAGATTCAGTTGATTCTACGACCCGTCAGATACCTGGAGACAAGCCCCGGGGAGGACCCATGTCACTGCCGGCCGAGTTCCATGAGATCGCCAAGCGCGTGAACAACTGGGGCCGTTGGGGCACCGACGACGAGATCGGCACACTGAACCTGATCACCGACGAGGTCGTACGCGAGGCCGCCGCGACCGTCCGCACCGGCCGCCGCGTCCCGCTCGCCCTCCCGCTCCAGCAGGACGGCGTGCAGACCGGGATGATCCCGGGGCGCGTCAATCCCCTGCATGCCATGGTGCAGATCAACCAGGAGATCTTCGGTCCGGGAACGGTGGCGTGCAGCGACGACGTCGTGACGATGGGGCTCCAGGCGGCGACCCACTGGGACGCGCTCACTCATGTCTCGCACTCGGGGAAGATCTACAACGGCCGTCCGGCCGACACCGTCACGGCCCACGCCGGCGCGGAGTTCAGTGGTATCGACAAGCCCCGGCACATCGCCTCGCGCGGCGTCCTGCTGGACGTGGCCCGCGCACGCGGGACGGATCGCCTGGCGGGCGATCACGCGGTGACACCGGAAGACCTGGAGACGGCCGAGGAGTTCGCGGGCATCCGTGTCCGCTCCGGTGACATCGTCCTCGTACGCACCGGACAGATCCAGCTCTGTCTGGCGGGCGACAAGCACGCGTACGCGTACCCCTCGCCCGGACTGTCCGTCCGCACTCCGGAGTGGTTCCATGCGCGCGATGTCGCGGCGGTCGCGAACGACACCCTCACCTTTGAGATGTTTCCGCCGGAAATAGACGGATTGTGGCTGCCGGTCCATGCCCTCGATCTCGTCGAGATGGGCATGCTTCAGGGCCAGAACTGGAACCTCGAAGAGTTGTCCACAGCCTGTGGACAAGAATCCCGCTATACGTTCCTGCTGTCGGCGATGCCCGAACCGTTCGCCGGCGGCACGGGAACCCCTGTGGCGCCGGTCGCCATCTTCTGAGTTCGCACTGATCGGCGGTTGCACTGATCCGATGTCGCGTTGATCGGCTGGCGGCGCGCTCCGCTGCCCCGAGCACGGCACTGCGCGCCGCCATCCGGCTCCGGCGCACCCACCCTGCCCCTCGGACGACCCCCGCCCGAGCGAGGACACCCCGTGGCCCTGTAGGAGCCGACGCCGAATCACGACCCGCACTCGCCGAGGGCTCCCCGTCACCGAAACCCTCGTCGTCCCCTCACGGCGAATCGCTGCCCACAAGCGTGATCAAACGGACACGTCACGTCAACACCTGTTCGGGGATTCATCACTTACGACCGATTTGTGAGCGCACGCACGGAAGCATTACCCGGCGCACTGGCGCTCCGCCGGGTAGCGCGTTTCGAAGCTGCGGGTTGGTTGTGGCCGGTCGCGCAGTTCCCCGCGCCCCTTAGGAGGCCTGCGGCCTCCTAAGGGGCGCGGTACCGCACCGTCCGATCAGACCGCCTCGTACGCCAGGTCCTCGTACGCCGTCGCGCCACTCCGGTACGCCGCCGCGCCGCCCTCGCACGCCGCCGGAGCCGCGTCGCACGTCTCCGCGTCCGCGCTCCGGTCCGAACAGCGGTCCACCTCGCACCAGATGCGCTTGCCGGCACCCTCGGGGCTCCAGCCCCAGCGGTCGGCGAGGCCGTCGACGAGCGCCAGGCCGCGGCCGTTGGTCTCGTCGCCGTCCGCGCACCGGGGGCGCGGCGGGCGGTCGCTGGTGTCGGCCACCTCCAGGCGGACCGTGGCGGGGACCTCTCTGC
The DNA here is from genome assembly GCF_014647675.1 of Streptomyces flaveus. Classification (GTDB taxonomy): domain Bacteria; phylum Actinomycetota; class Actinomycetes; order Streptomycetales; family Streptomycetaceae; genus Streptomyces; species Streptomyces flaveus. The sequence goes on from NZ_BMPQ01000008.1 coordinate 63,235, forward strand.
AGGCCTCTCCCGAAGCGCCCCCCTCCGTCGCCGCGTCGCCCGCCGCACCCGGCAGCGACAGACGCAGTACGGCCGGACGGCCGGTGTGCACCACGGCGTTGGTGACCAGTTCGGAGACGAGCAGGATCAGCGTCTCGGCCAGCGGCTCATCGGCTCCTATACCGGACCCCGCGATCCGTGAACGGACCCATCTGCGGGCGCGCCCCACCTCTGCGGGGTCGGGCCCGATCTCCAGCTGCGCTTGAAGCACCTGCACCGTTCACACCATCCGAACCGGCGGACACATCGCCTCGCGGCCAAGGGCCACGATCATGGGCAAAACAGGGGTCACGGACCGTGATTCCCTTACGTGACAGCATGGTTGACGTACAGTCACCCCAACAAGCGCTTCGGGCATATTCCAGCGCGAAGGAGTATGCGTGCGGCATACTGTGCGACGCTCGCCGTGGGGAGCCGAACGGGCTGGACCGGGGCTTGATCCCGCCCTGCGAGGGCGGCGCACCGCCGGGCCCGGAGCCGCCTCAGGGGCAACACCGGGATGGCTCGGCCTCAGAACCACTCGCATCCCACACAAGGTACCGGAGCACGCCGCCGACTCCAGGCCGTGACGGATCACACCTCGGACACAACCCGATATCGACGCACGGTAATTCCGGTATGCCACATTCCGCGGCATCAGTCCGTTTCGGGATGCCACGATCGGCGACAAAGAGGTCACGCGGAGGCCGTTCAAGTGGCTCGCCTATCGCGCCGCCGGGGACAGCAGATCCTCCGCGAGTGCCTCCTCGGCGTCCGCCGCGCTATGGCCCCGCCGGGCCCGCACCCAGGCACGTTTCAGATGAAGGTGCACGTCGGACTCCCATGTGAAGCCCATGCCGCCGTGCACCTGGAGGCAGTCGCGGGCACCCTGTCCGGCCGCCTCGTCGGCGAGCAGTCCGGCCGCGGCGATGTCGAGCGGGTCGGCCGTGACGGCGGCCGCGTACACCGCGCCGCGTGCCACCTCCACGCGTACCAGCATCTCCGCGCACAGGTGCTTGACCGCCTGGAAGGCTCCGATCGGCTGCCCGAACTGCTCACGCGTCCGGGCGTGTTGCACGGCCAGCTCGCAGGTACGGGCTGCCGAGCCGAGCTGCTCGGCGGCCGTGAGCAGGATGGCCACGGGGTCGGCCGGGGCGGCCCGCGGCACCCGGTGGAGGGGTGTCAGCGGGTCTGCCGAGCGCATCGCGACGGCTCCCGTCACGTCTCCGCGTACGACGTCCGCCTCGTCCAGCCACTCCACGAGGGTGCCGTCCACGGCCGCGACGACCCGCTCGCCGGTGGCGGCTCCGGGGACCTCGCCTGCCGCCAGGTGCGTGGCCACCAGCGGGCCGGGCAGCAGGGCCCGGCCCGCCTCCTCGAAGGCCAGGACCGCCTCGGGGAGCCCGAGTCCGACACCGCCGTCCGCCTCGGGGAGCCTCAGCGCGAAGAAGCCCGCCTCGCCCAGCTCGCGCCACAGTGCGCGGTCGAGACCCGGGGTGTCCACCGCGGCCCGGAGCTGTTCGCGCCCGAAGCGGCCGGTGAGCAGTTCGCGTACGCCTGTCCGCAACGCCCGCTGGTCATCGGTGAGTTGGAAGTCCATGTCGGGAGGTCACCGCCCCTTCGGGAGGCCCAGGATCCGCTCGGCCACGATGTTCCGCTGGATCTGCGAGGTGCCGGCCGCGATGGTGTACGAGAGGGACGACAGCCGGTCCAGGGTCCACTCGCGGGACAGGTCCAGCGATTCCGGGCCGAGGACCTCGGCGGCGGCGTCGTACAGTTCCTGCCGCGCGTGCGAGTACCTCAGTTTGAAAACCGAACCCCCGATGCCCGGGACGCCCTCGGTCCGTTCGGACTCGCTGACGTTCCACTGCGTGAGCCGCCACAGGGCGCGGAACTCGGCGTTCAGCCTGCCCAGCCGCCGGCGCAGCGCCGGGTCGTCCCAGCGGCCGTTCTTGCGCGCCTCGCGGGCCAGTTCGCCCAGGACGCGTCGGCTGGCCACCACCTCGCCGACGAAGGCCGTGCCGCGTTCGAAGGAGAGGGTCACCATGGTCACGCGCCAGCCGTCGTTCTCGGGGCCGACCCGGTTGGCCACGGGCACCCGCACCTCGTCGAGGAAGACCTCCGCGAACTCGGTGGAGCCCGCGAGCGTCCGCAAGGGGCGGACCGTGATCCCCGGGGCATCCATCGGCATCGCGAGCCAGGAAATGCCCCGGTGTTTCGGCGCCTCGGGATCCGTACGCACCAGCAGCTCGCACCAGTCGGCGACTTCCGCATGGGAAGTCCAGATCTTGGACCCACTCACCACGTAGTCGTCGCCGTCACGCCACGCGCGCGTGCGCAACGCCGCGAGGTCCGAACCGGCGTCCGGCTCGCTGAACCCCTGGCACCACACCTCCTCGCCGCGCAGCACGGGCGGCAGCCAGCGCGCCCGCTGTTCGTCGGTGCCCTCGGCGGCGATCGTCGGCCCGGCGTGCAGCAGGCCGACGAAATTGGCCCCTACGTAGGGGGCACCTGCCTTTTCCGTCTCCTCCAGGAAGATCAGATGCTGTGTCGGGGTCGCCCCTCGGCCACCCGCGTCGACGGGCCAGTGCAGGCCCGCGTACCCGGCGTCGTACAGCATGCGCTGCCAGCCGAGGTCGTACGCGCGCCGGGCCGGCCAGTCGTCGGGGGACGGCTTCGGGGGCAGCGTGGGGAGCACCTTGCCCAGCCACTCACGCAGCCGCGCGCGGAACTCCTCCTCTTCGGGCGTGTACGCGAGGTCCATGACGCGTCCGCTCGTCCTGTCCGGCTACTTGTCGAAGTCCAGGTCCAGCATGCGGATCGCGTTGCCGCGCATCAGCTTGTAGACCGTCTCGTCGTCGAGGCCCTTCACATGGTCGAGGGCGACCTCCTTGGTGTGCGGGAAGGTCGAGTCGACGTGCGGGTAGTCGGTCTCGAAGGTCGCGTTGTCGCGGCCGACCACGTCCAGCGAGGCGACGCCGTGCTTGTCGCGGAAGAAGCAGCAGAAGATCTGCCGGTAGTAGTACGTCGACGGGGGCTCGGGGATCAGGTCGCGTACACCGCCCCAGGCGCGGTGCTCCTCCCAGACGTCGTCGGCCCGCTCCAGGGCGTACGGAATCCAGCCCATCTGCCCTTCGGAGTAGGCGAGTTTGAGCTGCGGGAACTTCACCAGGACGCCGCTGAACAGGAAGTCCATCATCGAGGCCATTGCGTTGTTGAAGCTGAGCGAGGCCTGGACGGCGGGGGGTGCGTCCGGGGAGGCGGCGGGCATCTGCGAGGACGACCCGATGTGCATGTTGACGACCGTGCCGGTCTCCTGGCAGATCGCGAAGAACGGGTCCCAGTAGCCGGAGTGGATGGACGGCAGCCCCAGGTGGGTGGGGATCTCGGAGAAGGTCACCGCCTTGACGCCGCGCGCGGCATTCCGCTTGATCTCGGCGACCGCGAGGTCGATGTCCCACAGGGGGATGATGCACAGCGGGATGAGCCGGCCGCCGCTGTCGCCGCACCACTCCTCGACCATGAAGTCGTTGTACGCGCGCACACAGGCCAGGGCCACTTCCTTGTCGTGCGCCTCGGCGAAGGTCTGCCCGCAGAAGCGCGGGAAGGTGGGGAAGCACAGGCTGGCCTCGACGTGGTTGGCCTCCATGTCCTTGAGGCGCTCGACCGGGTCCCAGCAGCCCGGCCGCATCTCCGCACGCGTGATGCCCTCCAGCGTCATCTCGTCGCGGTCGAAGCCGACGGCGGCGATGTTGCGCTTGTACGGGAACTTGAGGTCCTCGTAGATCCACCAGTCGGTCGGCGGTCCGTCCGGGTCCATCGTGATCTGGTACTTGCCACCCACGTACGCGAGTTCCCCGATGCCCGCGGTCAGCGGCTTGGGCCCGCGGTCCTGGTACTTCTTCGGCAGCCAGGTCTCGAAGAGGTGTGCGGGCTCGATCACGTGGTCGTCGACGCTGATGATCCGAGGCAGTTCGGTCATGGGTCCAGTCCCCTCCGGCGGGCGGATGCGACAGCCCGTATCTGATGGACCGTCAGAAAGAAGGCTAGCTTCGCACCCCTGGACCGACAAGGCGGCGCGGCCTACGCTCCTGCCTACGATCTGACTAGCCGTCAGTTTTAGGCCTCTTGGGGGAGCCGTCGTGACTGATACCGCGCATGCCCTCGGTACCTCGCACACCTTCTGGGAGCTCGTCGAACGCCGTGCCGCGCTCACGCCCGACCGTCCCGTCCTCCTCCAGGACGACCGCACCCTCACCTTCGAGGAGCTGCGTTCGGGGGCGGAACGGGCGGCTGCGGGCCTGTACGGCATGGGGGTGCGCCCCGGCTCGGTCGTCGCCTGGCAGCTGCCCACGCGGATCGAAACGGTGCTGCTCGCCATGGCCCTGGCGCGGATCGGGGCGGTGCAGTCTCCGGTCATCCCCTTCTATCGGGACCGCGAGGTCGCCTTCGCGCTGCGGGAATCCGAGGCCGCGTACTTCGCCGTGCCGGGCGAGTGGCGCGGCTTCGACCACACGGCGATGGCGCACCGCATCGGGGCGCGGGGCGTCTTCGAGGCGTACGACTCCCTGCCCGACGGCGATCCGGACGTACTGCCCCCGCCGCCCTCCGACGGCACCGACGTGCGCTGGATCTACTGGACCTCGGGCACGACCTCCGACCCCAAGGGCGTGCTGCACACGGACCGTTCCCTCATCGCGGGCGGGTCGTGTCTCGCGCACGCGCTGCGTCTGTCGGCGGACGATGTCGGCTCGATCGCGTTCCCCTTCGCGCACATCGGCGGCCCGGACTATCTGGTGATGCTGCTGCTGTACGGGTTCCCGGCGGTGCTCTTCGAGAAGTTCGCGCTGCCGGAGTCACTGGAGGGGTATCGCAAGCACGGGGTGACGGTGGCGGGCGGGTCGACGGCGTTCTACTCGATGTTCCTCGCCGAGCAGCGCAAGCAGCCCGGCACTCCGGTCATCCCGACACTGCGGCTGCTCGCGGGCGGCGGGGCGCCGAAGCCGCCCGAGGTGCACCACGCCGTCGTACGCGAGATGGGGGTCCAGCTCACGCACGGGTACGGCATGACCGAGGTGCCGATGATCACGATGGGGTCGCCGGACGACACCCCCGAGGACCTCGCGACGACCGAGGGGCGGCCTCCCGAAGGCATGGAGATACGGATCGTGGACGGCGAGGTGCGGCTGCGCGGGGAAGCCGTCTGCAAGGGCTATCTGGACGCGGCGCAGACCGCCGAGGCCTTCGACGAGGACGGTTTTCTGATCACCGGGGACCTCGGGCATCTCACGGAGAGCGGCCATCTGGTCCTCACCGGGCGCCTGAAGGACGTCATCATCCGCAAGGGCGAGAACATCTCGGCCAAGGAGATCGAGGATCTGCTGCACCGGCATCCGGACGTCGGCGACGCCGCGGTGATCGGGCTGCCGGACGCCGAGCGCGGGGAGCGGGTCTGTGCCGTGATCGAGGCGGTCGAACAGCCGTCAGGGGCTTCGGCGTTGACACTGGAGACGGTGACTTCGTATCTCCGCGCGGAAGGGCTGTCCGTGCACAAGCTGCCGGAGCAGCTGGAGGTGGTGGACGCCCTTCCGCGCAACGAGACGCTGCGGAAGGTCCTCAAGTACAAGCTGAGGGAGCGTTTTTCGGGGTCGGCTACTCCGGCACCGTGAAGTAGCGGGCGAAGGCGGTCACGACCTCCGGCTCGGTGATGCGGCCGTCGGCGTCCGTGTCGAGGGCGCCGGCCGCGGTGGCGGCGATGTCCTCGGGTACGCCGAGGACCTTGAGGACGCGCGCGGTCTCGCCGATGGTCACCGCGCCGTCCTGGTCGCTGTCGGCCACGGCGAGTACCGCGTCCAGGAACGGGCGGGCGATCTCGGCGAACCGGTCCGGGTTGTCGCGCAGCCGCTTGACGGCGCCGTTCACGAACTCCTCGCGGGTGATCCGCTGGTCGCCGTCCCGGTCCGCGATCCCGGCCATGCCCTGCCAGAAGGCCTCCGCGCCGATGTAGAGGGCCTGTCCTCTCTCGGACCGGGCCGTCGTATCGAACTCGGCGAGCAGCGCCTTGGCCGCCGCGTTGAAGTCCGCGCGGTCTATATAGCCGTTGCCGTCCTGGTCGAAGGTGGCGAACCGGGCGGCGATCCGTCGCTCGTACTCGGTGCTGACCATGTCTTTTCAGGCCGCCTTACACATCAGATGGGGTGCGTCTGGCAGGGAGCGTACGACGCCGGGGGCTCCCGAGGAGCGAAAAACGACGCTTGTGCCAAGACCGGGGTAATTCCGCGACAACGGCGTCGCGATCTCTCAAGGGTGATCAACGTCGGCGCGTGACAGAGATCACTCCGACAGGAACCGCCCAGAGGGGACGGGTCCGAAGGGGACCGGTCGGAAGGGGACCGGTCGGAAGGGGACCGGTCGGAAGGGATTCACGCCGACAGCGGGCTCGACTCGTCGTCCACGGCCGCGCCGACGTCCGGGTAGACGTCGAAGAGGCGGCGGACGCCGAGGGCGCCGAGGACGCGGTTGACGTGCGAGCCGTCCACGGCTCCCTGGGCGGGGAGGATGAGGCGGAGGCGGCCCTGGCAGGAGCTGATCAGCCGACGGGTGGCTATGAGTACGCCGACGCCGCTGGAGTCGCAGAACAGCACATCGGAGAGGTCGAGTACGAGGCTGTGCCGGCCGTCGGCCACGGCGTCGTGCACCCGTTGTCGCAGTACCGGTGACGTCACCAGATCCATCTCGCCCGATACCTGGAGCACGGCCCAGCCACCCTGCTCGCCGTCGGTCACCCTGAGCGTCACGCGCCTGCCTCTCCCTCGACGATGCTGATCTCCCATTGAGCCCGGACCGGGCCCCAAAAGGTCCCGATAATGTCCGCAAGGTCCGCGAAGACCTGGGAAGGGAAGCGGAAGCGGTTCCTGCATTTCCCTGGGTGCGCGGCTGCCCCGCCCTCGCTCCGCGAAACTCCCGGACCCCGAAACGAATTGCGTCTCAGGCGCCTTGTTTCGGTCGTACTCGGTCTACTTCGATCCTGTCTGATCAGACCGAGAAAGGGTAGACGCATGCACAGCGTGAGGAGGTCACTACCATCCGCGGCCCTCCCAGGAGCGCGCATTGTGGCAAAGGGGCGTGCGCCGTCAGGGCTGCCGACTACATTCGAGAGTATGCCGGGGACAAGAATCCGGTGAACAAGGGACAGGTGCCGGGCACGACCGGGGGTGAGGGGGCCGCATGGCCGACAGGGACGCGCCGCCCCGCTGGGACCGCAAGATGCAGCAGCGGCTCGCACGGGGGGAGGCTGCCGCGCTCGGTGAGCTTTACGACCGCTTCTCTTCACTTGTGCACGCACTTGCCCATCGCGTGCTCAATGACGAACAGGCTGCCGACAGCATCACCCGCGAGGTCTTCGCCCACGTCTGGGAGGACCCGGAGGCGTACGACCCCAGGCAGGGTCCCCTCCGCTCCTGGATCGCCACGCTGACCCACCGCCTCGCCGTGCAGCGCCTGCGCCAGACCGAGACCGCCGCGCTCGCCCGGGGCGGCGGTGGCAGCACGGAGGAGCTGGAGCGCAAGGTGCGCCGCGCCTCGGTGGCCGCCCGCGCCGACTACATCGTCACGGCCATGCCCGCCCCGCTGCGCGCGGCCCTGGACCTGGCGTACGTCCAGCGCCGCGACTACCGCCAGGCCGCCGCCGACCTGGACGTCACCGAGGACGAGGCCCGCCGCCGACTGCGTCTCGGTCTCCAGTTGCTGGCCACCGCCCACGACAGCGGACCGTCCGGGACCCCGCCCGAACACGGGGGTGGACGGTGAACGACGCGGACCACTTCGGGGAGCACGGCGGAGACGAGAAGGACGACGTCCACGACGCGCTCGGGGAGCAAGCGGAATCGGAGGAGGGGTACCGCGGCCCTGTGGGTGCCCAGGGCAACGGCCCACCCGGCAGGGACGGCGGGGACAGCCAGGACGGCGGGGACGACGGCGGGGACTTCGGGAACGGACCGCAAGGGCCGGGCAACGCCAAGGAACCCAGGAACGGTCAGGCGCCCGACGGGCCGCCGCGCATCCCCATGCCGCGTTCCTCCGTGGAGGACACGGGGCTGCCGCTGCCCGATCCGCCGCCGGCGCCGCTCCTGCTCGAACACCGGGTGCTGAAGTCGCTGCTCGGCGCCTGGGCGCTGGCCGCATGCTCGCCGGAGGAGACGGCGGCCGTGGAGGAGCACCTCGGGATCTGCGGTGCCTGCGCGGACGAGGCGCTGCGGCTGCGCGAGGCCGTCGGGCTGCTGCACAAGCCGGAGAGCCTCGATCTGGACCCGACGCTGCGCACGCGGGTGCTCGAGGGCTGCCTCGCCCGGCGCCCGCCCCGTATACCGGTGCCCGAATGGGCGGCCCCGTACGACGCGGAGGCCGCCCGGCTCGACGCGCTGCTCCAGGACTTCGGCGACGCCGAGTGGCACGCGCCCGTACGGCTGCACTGGTTCGAGGGCGACAAGCCCACGAATCGGCGTACGACCGTCGCCAAGGTCATCGCCCACCTGTTGGCCGTCGACGGTCTCGTAGCGGTCGCCCTCGGCCTGGACGACCCGCTCGGCGACATCGCCGCGCGCGCCCAGACCCCGGCGGGCCGCACCGAGGCCTTCTGGCACGCGGCACACTTCCCGCACACCCGCTCCGTACGCGGACCGTGGCGCGAGCAGAGCCACGACCTCGTGCGTACGGTGTCGTTCGCGGCCGGAGGTTCCGGGCAACTGTCCGTGCCGTACGGCGACTTCGAGTTGCCGCTGCGGGACGCGATGCTGGACCGGGCCTTCGAGTGCTGGATGCACGCGTGGGACATCGCGGAGGCCGTGGACTATCCGTACGAGCCGCCCGCCCCGCGGCAGTTGCACCGGGTGATCGACCTCGGGGCACGCATGCTGCCGGGGGCGCTGGCCGCCCGCCGGCAGGCGGGGCTCGCCGGGCCCGGCCGCGCGCGGCATCTCGTTCCGGCCGGTGCGCCGGGCCGCAGCCTGCGCCTGGAGATCGAGGGTTCCGGCGGCGGCGAGTGGCTCATCCCGCTCGACTCTCCCGGCGCGCTTCCCTCCGCCGACCACGAAGTGGCCCATGTGGCGCTCGACGGGGTCGAGTTCTGCCGCCTGGCGGCCGGCCATGTCTCGCCCGAGGAGGCGGCAGCCGGGCAGAAGGGGGACCGGGAGGCGATCAGGGACGTACTGTTCGCGGCGGCTTCGATGAGCCGGATGTGATGCAGGGGATGTGATGCAGGGGCGCATACGCCCACGCGCCAGGCTTCAGGCGAAGACGCCAGGCCTCAGGCGAACACGACCGTCCGCCGCCCGTTCAGCAGAATCCGGCGCTCCGCGTGCCACTTGACCGCCCGCGCCAGCGCCTGGCACTCGACATCGCGCCCCACGGCGACGAGTTGGTCCGGCCTGAGCTCGTGGCCCACGCGCTCGACCTCCTGCTCGATGATCGGCCCCTCGTCGAGGTCGGCCGTCACATAGTGCGCGGTGGCGCCGATGAGCTTCACCCCGCGCGTGTGCGCCTGGTGGTACGGCTTCGCTCCCTTGAAGCTCGGCAGGAAGGAGTGGTGGATGTTGATGATCCGGCCGCTCAGCTGCTTGCACAGGTCGTCGGAGAGGACCTGCATATAGCGGGCGAGGACGACCAGTTCCACCCTCTCCTCGCGCACGAGCTCCAGCAGCTGCGCCTCGGCCTGCGGCTTGTTGTCCCTGGTGACCGGGAGGTGGTGGAAGGGGATGTCGTACGAGGCGACGAGTTCGGCGAAGTCTGTGTGGTTGGACACCACGGCGGCGATCTCCACGGGCAGCGCACCGGTCCGGGCGCGGAAGAGCAGGTCGTTCAGGCAGTGGCCGAACTTGCTGACCATGAGGACGATGCGCATCTTGTCCTCGGCGCGGTTGATCTGCCAGTCCATCTGGAAGGAGTCACCGATGGCGGCGAAGCTGGCGCGCAGCTTGTCCAGGGTGACCGGCGGTTCCGCGGAGAAGTGGACCCGCATGAAGAACAGCCCCGTGTCGTGGTCGCCGAACTGCTGGCTGTCCTCGATGTTGCACCCGGTCATGAAGAGGTAGCTCGACACGGCGTGCACGATCCCCTTCCTGTCCGGGCAGGAGAGGGTCAGGACGTACTGGTCGGCGGCGGGCTCGGCCCCGCGGACGGACTGCTCGGTCATGCAGGCCAGGGTCCCATACCGGTACGACGCGGAGAGCGCACGTTCCACTCCACGGACGCACGACCGCTCGTACGGCCGGACGTACGGTCAGGCCGACCGCGTCATGATGCGGAGCACCTCGAGCGTGCGCGGTTGTGCGTCCGGGTCCTCCCCGTCGCTCGTCGCCATCCGCACATGCGCGTCCCGGGCGGCCCGCACGGCCTCCGGCCACGCCTGGTGCTCAAGGTAGGCGGAGACGGGCGCGTCCGGCCCCACCTGGTGCATGATCCGCAGCACGCGCAGTACGGCGCTGTCGACGAGCGCCGCCTCCTGCGAGTCCCGGAAGATCGTGCCGACGTATTTCTCGGCGGACCAGTTGTCCAGCCAGGTGTCCTCGACGAGGCGGTAGACGGCGTCGGTGACGTCGCCGTATCCGTCCACGCCCGCGAGCCAGACGTTCTGCTGGAAGCCGGGGTCGGAGAGCATGTGCAGCGCGGAGCGCACATTGCTGCGCCAGCGCCACCACGGCATGTCGTTGAGTGGCATGCCGCCCATGGTGGATGAGCGGCGGCCATGACGGGAAGAGTTCTCCGAACCTTGCACGGTCACCGATCGTACGTTCCCGCCCGAATCCATCCGCGTGGACCCCTGCTATTCACCTTGGCGTCACCGATTGTTGAGCAAGGATCACACGGGCATTTGGAATGTGGCGGAATCGTGCATGCTCATGACCGGCAGGCGTAGCACCACCACCCCCCTCCGCCCCCGAAGCATCAGGGCCACCATGCTGTCCACGGGCGCCCTGGTGGCGTGCGCGTCCCTCGCCGCTGGTTGCGGGGTGGTCTCCGGGGGCACGGGGGGCTCCGGAGACGGCCCCGTGACCGTCATGACCATGGCCCCGGAGAAGACCAGGACGACGAACAAGCCCGGTATGCCCGCCATGGCGAAGACCTACGCACGCTGGGTCAACAAGGGCGGCGGCATCAACGGCCGTGAGCTGAACGTGATCACCTGCAACGAGCGCAACGACTCGGTGGGCGCCGCCGAGTGCGCCCGGCGCGCTGTCGACGAGAACGTCGTCGCGGTCGTGGGCTCGTACAGCCAGTACGGCCGTTCCTTCCTCTCCCCGCTGGAGGCGGCCGGCATCCCGTACATCGGCGGGTACGGCCTCACCGACGACGAGTTCACCAGCCCGAACTCCTACCCCGTCAACGGCGGCCAGCCCGCGCTGCTGGCCGGCCTCGGCCGGGAGCTCGCCAAGAACTGCGGCCCCGTCACCCTCGTACGCCCGGACACGATCGCCGGCGACGGGCTGCCGGTGCTGCTCGACGCCGGCCTCACCGCCGGAAACCACGCGGAGGCCGGCGACCTGCGGGCCGTCGAGGACGCCACGGAGTACTCGCGGCATGCCGAGGACGCCATCGAGCGGGCCACGTCCGACCCCACGAAGAAGGGATGCGTGGTGCCCGCGCTCGGCGACCGCACGAACACCTTCATGGACTCCTTCCGGCGCATCGCCGAGGACTACCCGGCGGTACGGACCGCGACCGTGCTCGGCAGCGTCGACCAGTCGGTGATCAACGCCACGGGCCGTACGTACGAGGGGGCGTACGTCACCGGCTGGTACCCCGCGTCGAGCGACGCGCGCTGGGACGCGATGCGCGATGTGATCCAGAAGGAGGCCTTCGGCGACAACCGGATCGACGCCTCGGACGCGGGCGTGCAGACCACGTGGATCGCGTACACCGTCCTGGAGAAGACCATCGAGTCGCTGGGCGACGGCGAGGTGTCCGCGCGCACGGTGCGGCGGGCGCTCGATGACGGGCTGAAGATCGAGACGGGCGGGCTGACGCCTACGCTGAGCTGGGCCTTCCAGGATCTGATCGCGGCGAGCGGGTTTCCGCGGGTGATCAACTCGAACGTGACCTTCCAGGTGGTGCGCGATGGACAGCTGGTCGCGGCTCGGAAGGGGTTTACGAACGTGTCTCGGATCCTGGAGAACGCGGGTTAGCTCCGCGGGTTGCCTCCGGCGGTTGGGCGGGTTGGGTTCGTTTTCGGGTGCGGGTGTGTGGGTGGCTGGTCGCGCCGTTCCCCGCGCCCCTGGGTGGGTGGTGGGTGCGGGGCCGTGGGCCGGTGCGTCAGCCCGTCGCAGGGCGGGCATACGGCCCTGGCCTGGTACAAGGCCCTGGTTCTCCGAGACCGGACCTACGCGACGGGCATACGACGCACCGGCCCACGACCCCTCCCGCCGGAGGGCAAGCGCGGGCACGTCGTGGCTGACGGTTCGTGGAGCCGCAGGTTTTTGCTTTTAGGGGCGCGGGGAACTGCGCGACCAGCCACAGACGGCCCGCAGTCGCCCATGAACCGAACCCACCCGCCCAGTAGGCGCCCCGTCAAAGCTGGGTCGGCTGGCGTTCGGTCAGGCCGTAGGTCTGGGCTATGGCGTTCCACAGCGGAGCGGCCTTCGCCTTCTGGGTGGTTGCGGTGCCGCTTTCGCGGTTGCCCGCCCGGGTCTGGGGGGTGGTGCGGGCCTGGCCCTTGGGACAGCCCTTCTTGGCTGCGACCTGGTCGGCCCAGGTCGCGTAGTGGGTGTCCGCCGAGGCGGAGGCCTTCCAGGCGCTGTTGAGCGCGGCGGTCAGCTGGGCGTGGTTCGGCAGCTTGTCGACGGGGAGGCTCGCGAGGCGGGTGACCAGTCCGTTGCGCTGCTCGGCGGCGTTACGCAGGTCGGTGGCGGCCTGGCCGAGGTTGGTGCACGTACGTACGTTGGATACGGCCCTGATCACCGCGTCACGGCTGTCGTTGCTGTCCGCCAGGAGCTTGTCGAGGGCCACGGCCTGGGCCTTGGCCGGGTCGGCGGAGGCGGAGGCGGACGGGGACTCCTCGGCGGTGGGGGCGGTGTCTGCCACGGTCTTGTTCTCGTCGCCGCTGTCGTCGCCTCCGCCGCCGCTGAGCAGGGCGCCCGCGCCGATGCCGAGCACGGCGATGCCGACGCCTACGGCGGCGATGAGGGGTATGCGACCGCGGCTGCTCTTGCCGCCGCCGTTGCCGTGGCCGCTGTCCGCCGCCCCGCGCTCGCGCCGGGCGGCGCGTCCGCCGGGCGCCGACTGCAGGTCGAACTGCGGCAGCTGCTGCGTGGCGTCCGGGCCGTCCGACGTCTCCCGGAAGAGGTTGTCGAACTCGGCCGGTGGCTGCCGGTCGCCCGGCGCGCCAGGGCGTATCCCGTACGCCGCGCCTGTGGGCTGCGGCTGCGCGGGAATCGGCGCGATGTACTGCGTGGCCTCGGCATTGGGGTCGGCGGCGGGGGGCAAGGGCCCGGCACCCGCCCCTGTGGCCGTGGCTCCCGCGGCGGGCATCGGCCCAGGCCCGCCCTGCCGGACCCGGCCAAGGAACCGCGTCGCCTCGGCGTCGGAGGGTGCCGGGGCCTCCGGCGGCAGAGCACCCGGGCTCACGGGAGGGATGTACTGGGTGGCGCCCTCATCGCCGGGCGCCCCGGACGCTCCGGTCGGGACGGGCGGCAGGTACTGGGTGGCGCCTTCGTCTCCACCGGCTGCGGGAGGCAGGGGAGCGGAGTGCCTGCCCGGCCCGGAGGGCTGCGACTGCGCTGCGCGCTCGGCGGGGGGAAGGGGCGCCGCGTGACCGGCTGAGGGCTGGGAGGGGTCGTACGCGGCTGGTGTCCGGGAGGCTGCGGGGTCGCCGGCTCCCTGTGGGGCGGCGTAACCGCCTTGGGCCTGTGGGGCAGCAGGACCGGTGGGCCCTTGCGGGGCACCGTGCCTGCCGGACCCCTGCGGCGCCGAGTGACCGGCGAACGTCGGCGAACCAGCGGCGCCTCCCTGCGCCTGCGGCCCACCAGGATTGCCCGGCGCCTGCGAGGCGCCCGGCTCGGCAGACGCCTGCGGGGCACCGTGTCTGCCGGACCTCTGCGGGGTCGGCTGACCCGCGAAGTCCGGTGAAGCGGCGTAGCCGCCTGGTGCCTGCGGGGCCGTGTGCTCGGCAGGAGGCAGTGGCGCCGACTGGCCATGGGGAGTCTGCGGCGTGCCGTACGCGTCCGGCGTCTGCGAGCCGGAGGCACCGGTGGGCGCCTGCGGAGCGCCGTATCCGCCCTGCGCCTGCGGCCCTGCGGAGCCGCTTGGCGCCTGCGGCGTGCCGAATCCGGCCGTCCCCTGCGGCGCGCCGTACCCCTCCGCCCCCTGTGGCGGTGTGGTCGGGCCCTCCGGGGGGAGCCCTCCCGTTTCAGGTGACTGGTGCGGTTGTGGAGCCGGTGCGTTGGCCGGAGGGGGCTGGTGGCCCTCTCCGCTCGGTGCCGACGGGGCGCCCCACTGGGGCGGGGTGTCGGCGCTCTGTGTGCCGTACTGGCCGTACTGCGGCGCCGTGGCGGAGCCCTGCGCTCCGTACTCCGAGCCCTGGTCGCCGGTCCAGCCGGACGTGGGGTCGGACGGGGCGCCCCAGGACGGAGCGGGGGTGCTCCCGTCCTGTGCCGTGTCCTGCCAGCCCTGGTCCTGATCCTGGCCCGGCGGAGCCTGCGGTGGCCGGCCGGGGCCCCAGGGCTGGTCCCAGGACTGGCCGCCCGCCGGCGTCGTGTGGTCCGGTGGGGTGCCCGGCAGCAGAGGGGCGCTGCCGTCGGACGGCAGCACGATGCCTTCGCGCGCGGGGCGCGGCGAGGGCTCCTCGCCCTGTCCGTTCTGCGTCACCGGGACTCCTACGAATGGGGGACCTATGGAATCATCGGTTCACGCTACCGGGTCCCCACAATCCGATGCCACGCAGCTCAGGACGTGACTCTCGCCCCACCGCGCACGTGTAACAGAATCGCCGCGCAGGACGCTGTTAATGGCCTCTCAGGCCCTCTCACGCCGCCGCCTGCAGATCCAGCCGCGCCCCGAACTCCCGTACCACCGGCTCGTCCTGGTACGGCTCCAGCCGCTGCTGGAAGTCCTCCAGGTACTCGGCGCCACGGTTGGAACGGAGCGTGTTGAGGAGCTCGACCGCCTTCATCCCCGTATGGCAGGCCTGTTCCACCTCACGCTGCTGCACCTGCGCGGTGGCCAGCAGGACGAACCCGATCGCGCGGCGCCGGGCGCGCGACTCCGGGTGCCCGGCGAGGGACTCCTCCGCACACCGCGCGGCCGCCTGGGCCTGCCCGAGGTCCCGATGACAATGCGCCAACTCATCGGCCAGATACGCCTCATCGAAGTGCGCGATCCACCGCGGATCGTCCCCGGAGGCGTCGTCGGCCGCCTCCATCGCGTTGACCGCCCGCCCCGACGCCACCTGAGCCGCCCGCGCGTCACCCATGAGCGCGTGCCCGCGCGCCTCCGCGGCGTGGAACATCGCCTCCGCACGCGGCGTCACCCGCCCGCGCGCCCCCTCCTGCGCCGCCCGCGCCAACTGCGCGATCTCCCGCGGGTTCCCGAGCTGCGCGGCCAGGTGGCTCATGGACGCGGCCAGTACGTACCCGCCGTACCCGCGATCCCCCGCCGCCTGCGCCAGCCGCAGTGCCTGGATGTAGTAGCGCTGCGCGAGCCCCGGCTGCCCGGTGTCGACGGCCATATAGCCCGCCAGCTCCGTCAACCGCGCGACCGCCGCGAACAGTTCACGCCCGACGGCTTCCCGGTACGAGCCCGCCAGCAGCCCGGAGACCACGCCGTTCAGGTAGTGCACGACCACCGGGCGTACGTGCCCGCTGCCGTACTGGTGGTCCAGATCCACCAGCGCCTGCGTCATCGCCTTCACCGCCGCCACGTCGGCCGACCCGACCCGCGGCCCCACCGAGCGCGCCACCTGTGCGTCCGGCGCGGAGATCAGCCAGTCGCGGCTCGGCTCGACGAGCGCGGAGGCGGCGACGGACGAGCCGGACAGGAAGTCCCGCCGCCCCACGTCACTGCGCCACAGCTCGCAGACCTGCTCTATGGCGCCGACGACGGTCGGCGAGAACTGCAGGCCCACCCCGGAGGCGAGGTTCTTGCCGTTCGCCATCCCGATCTCGTCGATCGTGACCGTCCGGCCCAGCTTGCGGCCCAGCGCCTCGGCGATGATGGCCGGCGCCCGCCCGCGTGGCTGCTGACCGCGCAACCAGCGCGCCACGGACGTTTTGTCGTAGCGCAGATCGAGACCGTGTTCCGCGCCGCACATGTTGACCCGGCGGGCCAGCCCGGCGTTCGAGCAGCCCGCTTCCTGGATGAGCGCTTGCAGCCGCTCGTTCGGCTGCCTGGCGACGAGAGGCCTTGCGGCCATGGCGTACCCCCTGTGGCTGCGGTGCCTGCCCACGCACCGAGTTGACGTGTCCTCAGCGGCCGGAACCTCCTCCGGCTTCCGTGAAAGGAACGAAAAGATCCGGCCTCGAAGATCAATGCCCCGCGGACAAACCGAAGATGCGAGACATACGAGGATTGCCGGGGTACGGACAGTTGCCGTACCCCACACGTGGCTACCCAGCCCCCGCTGCCGTTGCCCGTGCGCGCCCCCACCCATGCATCCATGCGCCCCACATGCGAAAACGGTGCTCCCCCACCGCGCACGCAGGGGCCGTAACGCCCGGTGGGTGCGGGAGTTGAGCTGTGCATGGAAGAGACCATCACCAGCACCGAAGCCGCGCGGATCCCCAAGCAGCGCGGGGAAGCACTGGAAACACTGCAGGACATCGCCGTGCGCTATGCCGAAGAGCGCCACTGGGACGTGTTTCCCGGCACTTGGCTGGAAGCCGTCGACGGGGTGCAGCGCTGCTCGTGCGGCGAGCCCTCCTGCATCGCACCCGGCGCGCATCCGGCGCGGGAGGACTGGCCGACACAGGCCACGGGCAGTGCGACCGCCGCGCGCCGGCTCTGGGCGAAGCAGCCGACGGCGTCGATCCTGCTGCCTACGGGCCGTACGTTCGACGCGATTTCCGTCCCGGAGACGGCGGGGTTCCTCGCGCTCGCCCGCATGCGGCGCATGGAGCTGACGCTCGGGCCCGTGACCTGCACACCGGACCGGCGGGTGCAGTTCTTCGTGCTGCCGGGTGCCGCTGCGAAAGTGCCCGATCTCGTACGGAAGCTGGGGTGGCCGCTCGCCTCCCTCGATCTGGATGTGCTCGGTGAGGGTACGTATGTGGCTGCGCCGCCTACGCGGTTCGGGGCGCACGGGAGGGTTCAGTGGGCCTGTCGGCCCACGCCCGCCAACCGGTGGTTGCCTGATGTGGAGGAGTTGATCTCGCCTATCGCTTACGCGTGTGGGCGGGATGTACGGCGGTCGCTCCGCGGGTAGGCGGTAGGACGGCTGCGGGTCCGTTGTGGCTGGTCGCGCCCACGCGGCGGAGCCGCAAATCGACAACAGCCCCGCGCCCCTAAAGGGTCGCTGCCCCGTCGGGTGCGTATTTACCTGCGGGTCGTCGTGGGCTGAGCGCGCAGTTCCCCGCGCCCCTTATGGGGCTCTGCCCCGTATCGTGCACCCATGACGGAGGGAGCCGACGTGGGCGAAGTCGCCGTGCGCGTGCAGGGGTTGTGGAAGCGGTTCGGGGAGCAGGTCGCCGTTGCGGGGGTTGATCTGGAGTTGCCCGCGGGGCGGTTCATCGGGCTGGTCGGGCCGAACGGGGCCGGGAAGACCACCACCCTGTCGATGGTGACCGGGCTGCTGCGGCCCGACCAGGGGTCCGTCGAGGTCGTCGGGCATGACGTGTGGCGTGATCCGACGGAGGTCAAGGCCCGTATCGGTGTCCTGCCCGAGGGGCTGCGGCTGTTCGAGCGGCTTTCGGGGCGGGAACTCCTCGCGTACACCGGGCGGTTGCGGGGGCTGCCCGGTGCCGAGGTCGACAAGCGGGCCACCCAGCTCATGGACGTACTCGACCTGGCCGGCGCCCAGCACAAGCTCGTCGTCGACTACTCGACCGGGATGCGGAAGAAGATCGGTCTCGCCTCCGCGCTCCTCCACAACCCCGAAGTCCTCTTCCTGGACGAGCCGTTCGAGGGCGTCGACCCCGTCTCCGCGCAGACGATCCGCGGCGTCCTGGAGCGCTACACCGCCTCCGGCGCCACCGTCGTCTTCTCCTCCCACGTCATGGAGTTGGTCGAGTCGCTGTGCGACTGGGTCGCCGTGATGGCCGCAGGCCGTATCCGCGCACACGGCACGCTCGCCGAGGTGCGCGGCGCGGAGCGCTCCCTCCAGCAGGCGTTCCTCGAACTCGTCGGGGCGAACGGCCGCGACACCGCCTCCGACCTCGACTGGCTGGGCGGCGGCGCCCGATGAGCACGACCGCCTCCGTCGGCTCGGTCACCCCCGTCGTCGTACGCCTGAAGCTGTCCCTTCTGCGCAACGGTCTGCGGCAGTCGGCCGGACGGCGGGCCGCGTACGTCGCGTCGATCGTCTTCGTGCTGCTCTTCGCCGCGCTCCAGCTCATCGGCCTGATCGCGCTGCGCGGCAACACGCACGCGGCGAGCGTCACCGTGCTGCTCACGGCCGTCCTGGCGCTCGGCTGGGCCGTGATGCCCCTGTTCTTCGCCGGCGGCGACGAGACGCTCGACCCGACCCGCCTTGTGATGCTGCCGCTGCGCCCGCGCCCGCTCGTGCGGGCCCTGCTGGTGGCCTCGCTGGTCGGTATCGGGCCGCTTTTCACGCTGTGCATGTTCGCCGGTTCCGTGATCGCGATGGCGCACAGCACGGCCGCGTACGTCACCGGGGTCGTCGCGATCGTCCTCGCGCTGCTCGTCTGCGTGGCCCTCGCGCGTGCCGTCGCGACGGCCAACACCCGGCTGCTGACCAGCCGCAAGGGCCGCGATCTCGCCGTGCTGAGCGGACTGGTGATCGCCGTGGGCGCGCAGCTCGTCAACTTCGGGGCGCAGAAGCTCGGTTCGTCCGGCCTGTCGACGCTGGACCCTGCGGCCGAGGTGCTGCGCTGGGTGCCGCCCGCCTCGGCGATCGGCGCGGTGGACTCGGTGAACGAGGGTTCGTACGCCACTGGAGTCGCCCAACTCGCCCTGAGTGCCGGGGCGTTGGTGGCCCTGCTGGCTCTCTGGCAGCGGAGTCTGACCCGGCTGATGACCTCGCCGGACGGCTCCACGCTCCAGGCCGCCGAGCCCACGCGGGACAAGGCGGGCCGCTCGTCCGGCCTGTCCCGGCTGCTGCCCGCCGGGCGCACGGGCACGGTCATGGAGCGCAGCCTGCGGTATGTGTGGCGCGACCCGAAGACGAAAGCCGCGTGGGTGACCTCGCTCGCGATCGGGCTGATCGTGCCGGTGTTCAACGCGCTGCAGGGCACCGGTTCGATCTATTTCGCCTGCTTCGCCGCCGGGATGCTCGGGATCCAGATGTACAACCAGTTCGGGCAGGACACGTCCGCGTTCTGGATGGTCGCGCTGACCATTTCCTCCACACGGGACGCGTATGTCGAGCTGCGGGCGCGGGCGTTGGCACTCCTGCTGATCACGCTCCCGTACGCGACGCTCGTGACGGTCCTGACCACGGCGATGCTCGGCGACTGGCCCGCCCTGCCCGAAGTCCTGGGCCTGTCCTTCGCGCTGCTCGGCGCGATGCTGGCCACCGGAGCCTGGTCCTCCGCGCGCTTCCCGTACTCGATCCCGCAGGAGGGCTACAAGAACGTGGCCCCCGGGCAGGCGGGCCTCGCCTGGATCTCCATCTTCGGCGGCATGGTCGCGGCAGCCCTGCTGTGCGCGCCGGTCATCGCGTTCACGATCTGGCTGCATGTGTCGGCGGGCGGCGAGGACTGGACATGGCTGCTGCTGCCGCTCGGGACCGCGTACGGCGCGGGGATCACCCTGCTGGGGCTACGGCTCGCCGCACCGCGGACGGCACGGCGGCTGCCGGAGATTCTGGCGGCGGTCAGCAAAGGGTGAGGCAGAGCGCGTCTTACGGGTGAGGGGGCTCGGCGCTCGCTTTTTCACCGCGCCCCCGGCGGAGCGAGCCCGTCCAGGAACGGTTCGATCGCCGCCCGCCACGCGTCCGGCTGGTCGTAGTGCACGAGGTGGCCGGCGTCGGCGACCTCCGCGTACTGGCCCTGGGGCAGGACGCGGACCATCTCCTGGGACTCGGCGCGGCCGAGTTCGCCGTCGAGGCCGCGTACGACGAGGGCGGGGCAGCGGACCTGGGTCAGCTCCTCCCAGTGGGCGTCGTACACCCAGGTCTCGCGGGCCTTGAGCATCTGCCCGGGCTCGAAGACGGGGCGCCAGCCGTCGTCGGACTCGGCCATGACCTCGGCGTAGAACTCGCCGCGGGAGGGGTTCGGGCGTTCCACCCAGGGGTCGTCCTCGCCGAACCACTTGCGGACGTCGGCGAGCGTGGCGAAGGGGGCGGGCCACGACTTGAACCACGCCTCCCACTCGCGCTGCGAGGCCGCGCCGAGTGCGGAGGCCCGCATGTCGCAGATGATCAGGCCGCTTACGAGGTCGGGGCGCTTCGCGGCGAGCTGCCAGGCGGTCAGCGCGCCCATGGAGTGGCCGATCAGGACGGCGGGGGCGAGACCGAGCTGTTCGAGCGCGGCCTCGGCGTCGTCGACGTACGCCTCACGTGTGTACGGGCCCTCGGGGGGCTTGTCGCTCTGGCCGTGGCCGCGCTGGTCGAGTGCGACGGCGCGATGCCGCTCGGAGAGCCAGCGGGCGGTGGACGCCCAGTGTGAGGCACGGCCCATCAGACCGTGCAGTAACAGCACGCCCGGCGTCCGCTCGACCTCCCCGGCCTTGGGAGGATCGGCGAACTCCCAGGCGGCGAGGCTTACGCCGCCCGCTCCGGTCACGTCGATGCGCCGCACCATACGTTGGCACCCCCCTTGATCCACTCGGCCCGCTCGTCCCGCACGAGTCGGCCGTCGCGCTCGTACTGGCTCGTCGTACCGCTGCTCCTGCTGGTTGTTGCCGCTGCTTGTGCTCGCTGGTTGCGCCCGTTGAATATTCCTGCGTCCCGTGCGGGGGTTCCGTTACTCCCACGTTATCGAATGTCCGTTCGAAAACGAGGTCCTTGCACGGTAACACCCCTCCTTCGAGTGACACCCTTCAGGGATTGATCGCCGCCGCCGAGGGGAGATCTTCAGCGGGAGGCGGGCCGCTCGGGGAAAACGGTCCGAAGGGGATGACCCTGGGAGCTCGGGGCTCCGGGTCAGCACAGGGGAGGACAGGCCCCGGCGC
>NZ_BMPQ01000008.1:84558-157411 GCF_014647675.1 Streptomyces flaveus
GCCGGGGCCCTCGAACGTTCCGCGATGCATATGCCTCCCCCTCCCAAGAAAAGACTTACACGCAACCCGTGAATTCGCTGCGCTTCGGATTGGTCAACTGCCCGCAAAGAAAGGCGAGTTGGCAGTCGGGTCATCGATGGCTTCGATGAACGTGGTGCGTCCGCTCACCACAGTGGCTGAGGTGAGCGGCCGTTGCCCCGCACTTCCCTGATGGGCGCCCGGGGCAACCGCCCCACGCCGGAGTCACCCCTTCAGCGATCCCTGCATGGAGGTTGGAACCCTAACCCGACCGATCACTCGGCGTCAGCGCTTCGCTACGAAAACATGTGAAGCGGTGTCCGCCTCCAGCTCGGCCGCCTCGCCGCCGCTGCCCACCAGGACGCCGCCCGCCGACTCCGTCACGCTGACCACCGAGCCGGGCTGCACGCCGGCCCGCCGCAGCGTGTACATCAGCTGGGCGTCCGTCTGGATGGGCTCGCCGATGCGGCGTACGACGACCGTCTTGCCGTCGGTCCCGGGGTCCAGGTCGGCGAGCGAGACCATGCCCTCGTCCAGGAACGGGTCCGCGCCGTCCTTCTCGCCCAGCTCCTCCAGGCCCGGGATCGGATTCCCGTACGGCGACTCGGTCGGGTGGCGCAGCAGCTCCAGGACGCGACGCTCGACCGCCTCACTCATCACGTGCTCCCAGCGGCAGGCCTCGGCGTGCACCTGCTCCCACTCCAGACCGATCACGTCGACGAGCAGGCACTCCGCGAGACGGTGCTTGCGCATCACGCGCGTGGCCAGCCGACGGCCCTCGTCCGTGAACTCCAGGTGCCGGTCACTGGCGACCGCCACCAGGCCGTCACGCTCCATCCGCGCCACCGTCTGGCTGACGGTCGGCCCGCTCTGGTCGAGCCGCTCGGCGATACGGGCGCGCATGGGGACCACACCTTCCTCTTCCAGCTCGAGGATGGTGCGGAGATACATCTCCGTGGTGTCGATCAGTCCGGACATACGTGCCCCTCGATGAGATCTGCCGGAGGCTGAGTGGCTCACCGGCGTGTGCGCTGGCCCTGACGTCAATTCTGACGCATCCCGGTGACAACCGTGCCGCGCGGCAGGAACCCATGACGGAACCGCTCCCACGGCAGTACTGGGACCGCCGCCGAACCCGCCCCGTGGCCGTATTGACAGCGCACTGGTCCAGACCGCAACGTGATCCGCGGATCTGCGGATCCGCGGCACGACGGGAGTACGGCTGTGGTGGGGCGCCGGTTCAGCGGCTCACCATCAGTGGCTCACCGAAGGGTTCACCGACGCGACACCGACGCGACTTCGAAGGGGCTTCGCCGATGAGCGGGAGCGAGCTGGCCGGGCGGTTCTTCGACGCCGCGATCGGACTGCTGGAGCGGGTGCGGGACGAGGAGGCCGAGACCATCACGGCCGCCGGCACGCTGATCGCCGACACCGTCGCCGCCGAGGGGCGGCTGTTCGCCTTCGGCGCCGGGCACTCCTCGCTCGCCGCGCAGGACGTCGTCTACCGGGCGGGCGGCCTCGCCCTGATGAACCTGCTCGCCGTACCGGGTGCCGTCGGCGTGGACGTCATGCCCGCCACACTCGGCTCCGCCCTGGAACGCGTCGACGGCCTCGCGACCGCCGTCCTCGACACGAGCCCCGCGCGCGCGGGCGACGTACTCGTGATCATCTCCCTCTCCGGCCGCAACGCCCTCCCCGTCGAGATGGCCCTGCACGCCCGCGAACTCGGCCTCAAGGTCATCGGGGTCACGTCCGTCGCCTACGGCTCCGAGACGAAGTCCCGGCACTCCTCGGGTACGTACCTGAAGGACCACTGCGACGTCGTACTCGACTCGAAGATCGCGGTCGGCGACGCGGAACTCACCCTCGACACCGTCTCCGCCCCCTTCGCCCCCGCCTCCACGGTCGTCACCTCGGCCCTGCTCCAGGCGGTGATGGCCACGGCGGCCGGCACCCTCGCGGACCGTGGCATCGAGCCCCCGCTGCTGCGCTCGGGGAACGTGGACGGTGGCCACGACTGGAACGGCCGCGTCTTCGAGGAGTACGCGGACCGGATCTTCTATCGGCAGTAGAGGCACCGGCGGGGAGTCGGTCCCAGTACTGCCGTGGGGCCGGCGCGGCTCAGTCCCGCTCCCGCCGCTCCTCCGCCAGGTCCAGCAGCGCGGCGATCCGTACCCCGACATCCTCCGCGTACATCGCGTCGGCCCGCTCGAACTGCGTACGGCTGGCGCCCCGCAGGAACGTCACGACGCCCAGGGTCCGGCCGCGGCTGCGCAGCACCGCGCACAGGGCGTGCACCGCGTCGGCAGGCCACTGCCGGGCGAGGGCCCACTCACGGATCTGCTCGGGATCGGACGCACCCGCGCTCGCCCGTACGGGACCGATCCGCTCCACGCACTGGAGGGCGGGATGCCCCTCGGCGTACCGCACGGGCAGTCCGGCGCGTCCATCGGCGGGCAGGCTGGGGCCCGGAGCGCCCGAGGGCGTGGCGGCGACCCGTACGAGCCGTACCGTCCCCTCCCCGTCGGGCACGGCACCGCCGGACACCCGGTCGATCAGCGCGTGGTCGGCGAACCCGGCCAGCGAGAAGTCCAGGTGGACGACCGCGGCCTCGGCCGGATCCTCGCACTCGGCCGCCGCGCGCGCGGCACGGTGCAACTGGTTGGCCCGGAACCGCAGCTGCGAGGCCTCCTGCTCGCTCTGCTTGCTCTCGGTCACGTCCTGGAAGAGCCAGCCGACACCCAGCGGAACGGGCTCTTCCGCGAGCGGCGAGGACAGCCGCAGGAAGCCGCTCCGCCAGCACCGCCGCTTCTCGCCCTCCGGCGTACGCACGCTCACCCACATCTCGGCGGGCGCGGGCGGCGCCCCCTCGGCGAGCACATGCGTGAGCGCGCTCTCCAACTCCTCGACACCCTGCGCGAGCAACTCGCCCAGAGGGCGCCCCAGTACGGCCGTACGCCCTATACCGAGCGCACGAGCCGCGTGCGCGTTGACGACAGCGGGCCGCAGATCGGCGTCCACGAGCACGACACCCCACGACGCGTCCTCGAGCAACGCCTCGCTCAGCGCGATCGACCGCTCCAGATCGATCTGCGCGTGCACCTCACTGAAGGCGCAGTAGACGCCCGCGGGCTTCCCGTCCGGTCCGTGCACGGCCGCGGACTGGGTTCGTACGAGGACCCGTCCGCCGTCCTTGGTGAGCAGCGCGAACTCGTTCACCTGCCGGCCCGGGGCGTGCATCACCGACATCAGCCGGCTCTCGACCTCCTCGGCGTCCGCGGTCCGCACGGCCCACCCGGCGAACCCGTGCCGCCCGACCGCCTCGTCCGCGCTCCACCCGAGAATCCGCTCCGCCTCACGGTTCCAATGGGTCACGACCCCGTCGGCGTCGAACGCACACAACGCCGCGTCCATCCCGTCCAGCAAAGCGGCAAGCAGATCGGACCCGTCCCGCTCGGGCTCCTGCGGCCCCAGCTCGTCCGTGGTCCCACTACGCCGGGAAGCACTCACCTGGCACCCCCTGCAGGCCGTGTCGGCGTGTCGTGCGCGGTAGGCCCGCGCGCCCGTTCCCTCACTGCGAATCACTCACTAGTAATCATTCAACTCGAACGTGACGCAGCACACACCGGGTTCCCACAAGATTGAAGAAAATCGTTGCACGCCAGAAGTGGAGTACCGCGCGCCTGGAGCATGACGCACGACTCCTCCAGGAGTACGCGGACCTCATCGCAATCACCCAGGTCGCCGAATGAAGGCGGTGGCATGCGGTGCCGCACGTCACTGTGAGCGCGTTGAGCCATCCCGGGCCGATCCGCGACCGGAACGAGGACAGCCTTGTCATCGGCCCGTGGACGTTGCCCTGCACCGTGACCGAAAATCCGCAGACGCTGGTGTTCCCGCTCGGTACACCCCTGGTCGTCGCGGTCGCCGACGGCATGGGCGGGCATCCCGGGGGCGAGGTGGCCAGTGCTCTCGTCACCCACCGGCTCGCGGTGACAGGACCCGTCCTGAACAGCGAGGACGCCGTCCGTGATGCGCTGCACACCTGCAATCGCGAGATATACGAAGCGGCAGGCGTCCACGGCGACGATCTCGCCACCATGGGCACAACAGTCGCCGGTGTGGTCGTGATGCCCGAATCGCTGCTGGCGTTCAGCGTGGACGACAGCCGGGTCTTCGCCGCCCCGCAGGACGGACTGCGCCAGGTGAGCGTGGACGACAACCCGTCGCTCGAACCGGGGCAGCGCACCACCTCCCTGCCGACACAGTCGCTCGGCGGCGCCCTGCGGTACCGCGAAGTCACCCCTCACCTGACGGCCTCGCCCCTGGCGCCCGGCGACCCGTATCTCATCTGCACCGACGGCCTGACCGACCCACTGCCGGACGACGTCCTCGACCGCCTGCTGCGGGAGTATGACGACGCCCGGGCCGTCTTCGAGCTGTGGAAGGCCGCCATCGAGGCAGGCGGCCCCGACAACATCACACTCGCGCTCGTACGCGTCTCGGACGATTAGCCGGTTCGTGCCCAACAGAGGAACCGGACCAGGCCACCGCGCTGTCTTCAAGGACACCATCCGATCTGGCGGTACGGGGGACTCCTGATGAGGCGTGTACGAGCATCGGTCTGGGCCGCGGCCCTGGCGCTGACTGCGGGAAGCCTTCTTGTGGGCTGTTCGCAGGAGTACGACGACAAGCGGGGCATGGGTGACGCCCCGGTGCAGGGCCGTGAGGGTGACGACAGCCCGGCCGAGGTGTACAACATGCCGGACGGCTTCGGGAATCTCGCCACCAAGTGCGTGGGGCACGGCTTCCGCGCGTACGTCACGACGAACGCCGGCGCTCCGTCGAACGTCCAGATCGTCGAGGACAAGTCATGCGCAAGCTGAGCATGACGGCAGGGCCGCGGTCGGGGAAGCGCCGCCCGCGGCCTTGTCAGCGCCGTCGGCGCCCGGCGCAAGCGGGCGTCGCCACCTGCGGTGCGCTGCTGCTCGCCGTCCTGCTCACCGGCTGCTCCCAGGAGCACGACGACGAGCGAGGCAAGGGCGACGCCCCGGTGAAGGGAAACGCGGGCGAGGACACCGCGGCGGAGGTCTACAACTTCCCGGACGGCTTCGGAAACCTCGCCACGAAGTGTGTCGGGAACGGCAAGCGGGGCTACGCCACCACAAAGTTCGAGCAGGCGGAGGACAAGGAAGACGTCGTGATCATTCCGGCGAACGCGGTGATCGTCGACGACCCGGAATGCTCGGCACCGTGACGGAAACCGCTATCCCACGACAGCAAGCCGGATCGGCGTATATCCCGCGCACTCCGAGGGGGCGCCCGGTCGCTGATGCGTGGGCGGTGGCAGCCCAGCGGATGGTCCGGGTGGTGCCCCGGCCGCTCGGGCAGCAGGGCCACGAATTGGCCCAGAGTGGTTCGGTCAGCCGTGATGGCAGTACAGGCACAGGTCTCCCCGGTGATCACAGAGCGTCGCAACTCCATGATCGCCAGGACCTGTGCCTGCCTTGCGACCGAGGTGCCATCACCGCGCCTGTCTGCGCGACCTCTTAGGGGCGCGGCACCGGGACCGGCGCCAAGTCCGCGACGACCGCCGCGTGGTCCGATGGCCATACGCCGTCGACGGGGCCGTCGCCCGCGCGGTGGACCGAGCGGACGTGGCCGAGGGCGTCCGGGCCCGGTGGACCGACGTGGATGTAGTCGATCCGGACGTCGGGATTGCCGGGCTTGATGTAGGGATTGGCCGCGATCCAAGTGGCCGCCGGCGCCCCTGGAGCCGCGTACTCCCAGGCGTCGAGGAACACCTGACCGGGGACGGCCGGTGCCGTTTTGTAGCCGCCGAACAGCCGGATCTCGTCCGAGTCGGGCCAAGCGTTGAAATCGCCGGTGACGACCGGCGGAAACGCCGTCCCGCCACGATGATCCGCGACGAACCCGGCAAGCACGCGGACCTGTTCGCACCGCACTGCCGAAGCGTGAGTGAGGGAGGTCAGGTGGGTCGTGAAGAACGGCACCGGATGAGCCGGTGCGTCCAGCCGCGTATACAGCGCCAGCCGCCCGTCGTCCTCCCCGTCAGGCTTGGGCAACCGCACCACCGCCCGGTCCACGATGGGCCACCGGCTGAGCACGGCATCGCCGAGATCGACCGTCGAGTCCCCGAGCCGCCGCTGCCACCACTCGGGCGCCTCCGAAGCGGCCCACGTCCAGTACAGCCCCAACTCGTCCGCCAGCCACTCCGCCAGGTTCTCCCCGCCACAGGCCCACACCTCCTGCAGCCCGACCACATCCGGCCGCAAGTCCCGCAGAACAGCCAGAATCGCCTTCCGCCGCCGCTCCCACGGCCCGAACCGCCACCACAGGTTCCACGTCACCACGCGCATGCGCGCCCTGCCTTCCCGAGATCACCGGTGCCTCCGGCCGAGCCCCCGTCCAGATCACCTTCTACACGTCGGCCGGCACAAGTACGCGGCAGCCGGGACAAGCTGATTCGACGTGCGTCGAGAGCCACTCCCCTTTCGACCGCCCGTGGACGACTTGCGAACTGTTCGCGGCCGGGCGCCGCGTCGCCATCATCTCCACGCTGGCCTTGCCTTGACAGATCATGGAACTAGGAGCTTAAAGTGCTAGGCAACTAGATAAATGGAGGAACTGATGATTGAGTTCCACCTGGACAGCCGGTCCGGCCTCTCCCCGTACCAACAGTTGGTCCAGCAGGTGCGCCACGCGCTGCGCCTGGGCCTGCTGGAGGAGGGTGATCGGCTTCCGACGGTCAAGGAGGTCGTGGGCCGGTTGGCGATCAACCCGAACACGGTGCTCAAGGCGTACCGGGAGCTGGAGCACGACGGCCTGGTGGCCGCCCGGCCAGGGGTGGGCACGTTCGTGACCCGGACGCTGGCCGACGCCTCGCTCGCCGCGCACGGACCGCTCCGCAAGGACCTGCAGCGCTGGCTGACCAAGGCCCGCCTGGCCGGCCTCGACGAGGAATCCATCGAGGCCCTGTTCATGAACACCTTTCGGAACGCCGCCGGAGAGGACGTAGCGTGAGTGCCGTCTTACGCGCCCAGGCACTGGGCAAGAGATACAAGCAGCGCTGGGCGCTGCAGAACTGCGACCTGGACGTGCCCGCCGGACGAGTCGTCGGACTGGTCGGCCCCAACGGGGCAGGAAAGTCCACCCTGCTGAACCTGGCCTCCGGCATGCTGACCCCGACCACCGGCACCATCGAGGTGTGCGGCGGCCGCCCCGCCACCGGCCCGGAGCAGCTGGCCAAGGTCGGCTTCGTCGCCCAGGACACCCCGACCTACGCCGCCCTGAGCATCGCCGATCACCTGCGGCTGGGCGCCCGTCTCAACCCCGGCTGGGACGACACCCTGGCCCGCGAGCGGATCCGGCGGCTCGGCCTGGACCCCAAGCAGCGGGCCGGGAAACTGTCCGGCGGCCAGCGCGCGCAGCTCGCCCTCACCCTGGGCATCGCCAAGCGCCCGGAACTGCTCATCCTGGACGAGCCGGTCGCCGCCCTCGACCCGCTCGCCCGACGGGAGTTCATGCAGGACCTGATGGAGACGGTCGCCGAGCACGAGCTGAGCGTCGTGCTCTCCTCCCACCTGGTCTCCGACGTGGAGCGGGCCTGCGACTACGTCATCGTCCTGGTCGACTCCCGGGTGCAGGTGGCCGGCGACATCGACGACCTGGTCGCCTGCCACCACCGGCTCACCGGACCACGCCGGGACCCGGACACGCTCCCGGCCGGTCAGCACGTCATCACCGCCAGCCACACCGACCGGCAGACCACCCTCCTGGTGCGCACCGACACCGCGGTCCACGATCCCGCCTGGACCGTCAGCCCGCTCGGTCTGGAAGACATCGTCCTGGCCTACATGACCCGGCCCACCGATGCGGTACGTGACACCCGACCCGCACTGGAGGTCCTTCGATGATCTGGCTGACCTGGCGCCAGTTCCGCACCCAGGCCGCCGTGATGTTCGCCGCGGTGGCTGCCCTCGCCGCCACCCTCGCGGTCACCGGCCCGCAGTTGGCCGACCTCTACCGAGCCGCCGGCAGCAGCCTGGTAGACCGGCTCTCCAACTCGGACCAGAGCGTCTACTACGCCGGACTGGTGGTTGTGCTTGCCGTGCCGGCGGTCATCGGGATGTTCTGGGGCGCCCCGCTGGTCTCCCGTGAACTGGAGACCGGCACCCACTACCTCGCGTGGAACCAGGGCGTCACCCGCACCCGCTGGCTGGCGACCAAGCTGGGCCTTGGCGCGGCGGCCGCCATGACCGCTGCCGGACTGGCCGCACTCGCAGTGAGCTGGTGGAGCAGCCCCATCGACCGGGCCGTCAACGGCGGCGGCGCGACGGACACGTACTTCCCGCGGCTCGACCCCGTGGCCTTCGCCGCACGGGGTGTCGTCCCCATGGCCCATGCCGCCTTCGCCTTCGTCCTGGGCGTCGCCCTCGGCCTCGTCATCCGCCGCACCCTGCCCGCGATGGCAACCACGCTCGTCGTCTACGCCGCCGTCCAGATCACGGTGCCGATGTGGATCCGGCCCCACCTGGCCGCCACGGACCGGACCACCGTGCCGATCGAGCCCGGCGGCGCCCCCATCAGCATCCAGGAGGGGGCCAAGGAGATCGTCACGCACCCCGAAGTGCCCGGCGCCTGGGTCACCTCCCAACAGACGCTGAACGCCGCCGGTCAGCCGGCCCCCGTGCCGTCGTCCTTCGCCGACTGCCTGCACACCGAGTCGGGCCCGCCCACCCTGCAGCAATTCGACCGCTGCCTCGCCGACCTCGGCGCCCTGGGCTACCAGCAGCAGGTGACCTACCAGCCCGCCGGCAACTTCTGGACCCTGCAATGGGCCGAGACCGGGCTCTACCTCGGCCTCGCCCTGGCCCTGACCGGGTTCTGCACCTGGTGGATCCGCCGACTGACCTGACCAGGCAGCAGATCCAGAGCGCGACGCCGGACCGCTGAAGCAGGTGCGAGGGGCAGCCGGGATCATCCAGCTGCCCCTCGCGGTGTTTCACAGCGTCGCGTGCCATCGAACACGAGGACGCCAGTCTTGGCATGACTGGATCAGACACAGGCACTGATCATCAGGCGGTCAGTGCCGCGAGCTCCGCGTTGGCGCGCTCGGTGACCAGGGCGAGGACGCGGCCTGCGGCGGCCAGGTCCTCAGCGGGTATCCCGCCCCAGATGCGGGCGCTGATGGGGGCGACCTCCGCGCCGACGGTGGCGAGCAGCTCGCGCCCCGCATCCGTGGGGCGAAGGTGCGCGCCGTCGGCGACGAGCAGCTGCTTGGCCAGCAGCTCGTCGAGAGTGGCGCGGATGTCGGCCGGATCGGCCTTGAGGGAGTCCCAGACCTGGGTGAGGAGATCATCCGGCGTCTGCGGGGCGTCGGAGGTGATGGCGGCGCGCAGGGCGATCTGCTGCTGGAACGTGGCGCCGTGCCGGGCCAGGACGTGCTCCAGGACGCCGCGGGCGGCGTAGTGGGCCAGGGCGAGGTCGCGGGCGTTGGCGACGGGTGCGGTAGTGGTCATGGTGTTGTCCCCTAATTGCTCTCGTCGTTCGGTACGGATGGAGCGAGAGGTGCGTCGAGCAGGGTCGTCAGCTCGTCGGTGAACGCGCGCGTCCGCGGGGCGTCGAGGCCGCCGAGCGGCTCCAGCAACTGCTGAAGCAGTTCCTGGACCACCGCGATGGCCTGCCGCGTGACGGCCTCGCCCTGTTCGGTGAGCGCGAGCTGTACGGCGCGCGGGTCGCGGGGATCGCGGGTGCGCTCGATCAGGCCGGCCGACTCCAGGGCGCGCGCCAGTTTCGACACGTACAGCGCCTCCAGGCCGGTGTGGTCGGCGAGTCGGCGCTGACTGGGCCGCTCGCCGGCGCGCTGCATGCCGTGCAGCGACGCGACCAGCGAGTACTGCGCGTGGGTGAGGCCCAGCGGAGCCACCGCGCGATCGACCGCGACGCGCCACTTGTTGGCGAGTCGCCATACCAGGAAGCCGGGCGTGGGGCCCGGTGAACCCTTGCTCATGCCGAATAGATTACATAGACACTATGTCCATGGCTACTATTTTCGGACGGAGACCGTGCTACCTGACTCGGCACCGCGACACATTGGCGGAACGCCTCTGGCGGGACTGTTGTCGAACCCGGCGGAAACTGGAGCCGGTACACCCCCGGCGGCACCACACCCAACCTCCCAGAGGAATACGCGACACCTCAACCTGCGAGCCCACCAGTCCCGAAGGTCGCACCGTCCTGGTCGGGACTGCGCCTTCGCCCGGCGGGCAGCGCGGGCAGCCACCTGACCTCACGGACACGTGATGGAATCCGATCCTGCCGGAGACCGGGCGAGGGAGCCGCTATCACGCCGGCTCCACCTCGGCCTCGCCCTGGCCCTGACCGGGTTCTGCACCTGGTGGATCCGCCGACTGACCTGACCGGACGTCTGCCGAGCTGTCCGAGAGCCGGGCCCCGAAGCGGGGCGAGGTCAGCCGGGATCCAGCCACACCTCGCGGTGCCTCACCGCGTCACCCGAGTCCGATCAGCACCGATGCGTCCACTGGACAGCGGGGTATGCGCACGGAAGATCCTCAGCGAGCGCGTCAGATGACCGTGGGATGAAGCGAACGGCGTCTGATGCGGATCTAGATGAGTGAGTCCGATGTTTGCGCTGGCTGCGACCGTGCTGAGACATCCCGTGCTCAGGGCGAGCTCTTCCCGTCCTCGGCTTGTCGATCGGTCTCGCTCGGAGCCGCGGGGTGGAGGCGCTCGTAGCAGTCGTAGTTGCGCTGAGCGATGATCTTTCCGTCGCGGAATTCGAGGAACGCCGCGATGTGGGCGCGCAGCACCTGCCCTGCGGTCAGGTCGCCGAGGGACACGGCCAGCGTGCCGGACCACGTGACTTCCAGAGCGACCTGGGCGCCGGCTGCGACGGTGTTGATCACTTCGAAGTGCTGCTCGGCGAGCAGCTTGTGTCCCTGCTGCGCGGCGGCGATCAGGGCCGGCAGATGGCGGACGGTGCCGTCCGGGAAGAGGGCGTTGGGAAGCTGCGTGTGGACCGCGTCCGGGTGGAAGAAAGCGGCGAGTTCCTCGCCTACGGCGAAGCGGGACACCGCCTGGTGGTAGCGGACGGCGGTGCGGATGTTGGGGTGCTCATGGAACTCCGACATACCAACAACCATAGTTGCACAACTAAGGTTGTCAAATGGCAGAGTGGACCCATGCAGCAGCCACTCGACCCACATGACCTCGACACCGGCACCCTCGCCCTCTTCGCGGGCTTCGCCGCCACCTCCGCCGTCCAGGACGAACTCGCCGCCCACGGCTTCCCCGACCTGCGCATGTCCCACGGCTACGTCTTCCAGCACCTCCTCCACGCCCGGCCCACCATCGGCGACCTCGCCGAGAAGCTCGATATGACCCAGCAGGGCGCCTCCAAGGCAGTCGCCGAACTCGAGCGCCTCGGCTACACCGAACGCCTCCCGGACCCCCACGACGCCCGCATCCGCCGCGTCACGCTCACCCCCCGCGGCCACGAAGCCGTCGCCGCCGCCCGCCATGCCCGGGCGGCACTGGAAAAACGCCTCCGGCACCGCTTCGGCACCACGGCCCTCAACGCCGCCCGCACCCTGCTCGCCGACCTCCTCGACGACCTTGGAGGCGCTGCGGCCATCCAGCGCCGCGAGGTCAGGCCGCCCCGCTAGCCGAGGTCTGTGCCGATCGCGACCATGGCGAAGGGCGCCCGTTGGTCAGTTTGTGAAGACAAACCTGGACGCCCTTCTGGCGGCACTGTACGTGTTCATCGACGACCACGTGGCGCCTTGTCGCCGGATCGGGCGACCCCCGAAACTCACGGACGCCGAACTGCTGTGCCTGGCGGTCGCCCAGGTACTGCTCGGCTTCCCCTCCGCACGGCACTGGATCCGCTTCGCCCACGCCCGGCTCGGCCACCTCTTTCGCTGCCTGCCCCAGCAGTCCGCCTACAACAAGCGCCTCAACGCCGCCGGGCCACTGATCAGCCACGTGATCGAGATGCTCGCCCGGCAGGTGCCGACCTGGCGCGACAGCCTCCGGCTGATCGATTCCACCCCACTGCCCTGCGCTGCCTCCCGCGAGACCGTCAAACGCTCCGAGCTGACCGGGCACGCCGGATACGGCTACTGCCGCAGCCACTCCCGCTTCTTCTGGGGGTTCCGGCTCTACCTGGTCACCACCGCCGAAGGCATGCCCGTCACCTGGTGCCTGGCCAACCCCAAGATCGGAGAACGGGAGGTGATGGCCGCACTGCTGGAACGCGACCACCACCTGCCCCGGGTCGGGCAGGTGATCCTGGCCGACAAGGGCTTCGCCGGCCGGGAGTTCGAAGCCTTCGTCACCGACCGGCTCGGCGCCCACCTGGTACGGCCGGACCGCAAGGACGAACCGGTCCGCTTCGGCAAGATCGCTCGTGTCCGCCAGTGGATCGAGGCCGTCATCGACACTCTCAAAGGCCAACTCAGCCTGGAACAGCACGGCGGCAGAACCCCAACCGGTGTGTTCGCCCGCACCGCCCAACGCCTGCTGGCCCTGGCCACCGCGATCTGGCACAACTGGAACACCGGGGCCGCAGCCAAACGCTCGCTGATCGCGTACGACCACTGAAGACATTGGACTCATTCATCTAGCAGCAAGATCGGCTGCGTGTTCGGGGAATGGAGTTGATTCGCACGGATGGGCGCTTTCGAGACAGTTCGGCTCCCTGTGGCCGCTTGATCGCTAGCGTGATGGACGCAATCGAGAAGGGAGGTCACTCGCTCCTCGGCCTCAAGCCGCAGCCTGTGCCGTGTGACGGACAGGCCGAGTGACCAGCCCAAGTCATCACGATCCGCAAGATCAGGGAGGTGCCCTCGATGACTACGTTTCCTGCAGGCGAGCAGACCCACCCCGGCGTGCTTCCTCAGCGCCAGGCTCTGGAATCCGTGGGAGCAGACACCCTTGGGAGCAGGGACGAAACGGCTCACGGACATCCCGCCACCGCGCGGGGCACCGGCAGGGAACATGGGCGAGGGGAGACCGACGGGCGCGGCACCAGACCCCGTCGGCGTCACGCCGAAACCGGCGCTTCGGCGGCGGAGACGGCAGAGGACGGGAGCGGTGACGCTCCCACGCACACCCAGGAGTACGCGGGCGGGATCGGCGCAAGCAGGGTCTTCGTCCTCTCCAAGGACGGGCAGCCCCTCATGCCCTGCCATCCGGCACGCGCCCGCGAACTCCTCGCCAAAGGGCGGGCCGTGGTCGCCCGGCAGGTCCCCTTCACCATTCGGCTGAAGGACCGCACCCTCGCCGAATCAGAGGTAGACGGCGTGCAGTTACGCATCGACCCTGGCTCGAAGGGCACCGGTCTCGCCCTCACCGACGAGAAGAAGGAGACCGGCGAAGACGGTGCCACTGTCACCGTCAGGCGCGGTCTGGTATCCGTCGAACTCCAGCATCGCGGCGACCAGATCCGCATGTGCATGCAGCAGCGAGCCGGTTACCGCCGTCGGCGCCGATCGGCCAACTGCCGTTACAGAGCACCCCGTTCAGACAACCGCACCCGACCTGAAGGCTGGCTGCCTCCCTCACTACGCCACCGCGTCGACACCACCGTCTCCCTGGCAAGGCGCATGTGTCGATACGCGCCCATCACCGAGATCCACGTAGAACGCGTCGCCTTCGACACCCACTCCATGAGCGCAGGCAGATCTCTTACGGGAGTCGAGTACCAACAGGGCACGCTCGCCGGAACCGAGGCCCGCGCCTACCTCCACGCCAAGTGGAACCGCGCCTGCGCTTACTGCGACGCCACCGGCGTACCCCTGAACATCGATCATCTCCGGCCCCGGAGCCGCGGAGGCTCCGACCGCATCTCCAACCTCGTCCTCGCCTGCGTCCCCTGCAACCAGGCCAAAGGCAGCACGCCGGTCGACGTCTTCCTCGCCCAGCGACCCGACCGCCTGGCGAAGATCCTTCAACAGGTCAAGACTCCGCTCCATGACGCCGCCGCCATGAACACGACCCGCTGGCGACTCACAGAGGCATTGGAAACCCTCGGAAGACCGGTCCACGCGTGGTCAGGCGGCCGCACCAAGTGGAACCGCACAGCCATGGGGCTCGACAAGACCCACACCTTGGACGCCTTCTCAGTCGGACGCCTGGATCACGAGGACGGCGACGCGATCGTCCGGTTTCCGGAACAGGTCCTCGTGGTCAAGGCCACCGGACGCGGCTCGTACGCCCGCACCACTCCGGACCGCTTCGGGTTCCCTCGCCTTCGGCGGGCACGGGCGAAGCAACACTACGGATACGTCACAGGAGATCTCGTACGTGCCACCGTGCCCAGCGGCAAGTGGGCAGGCACGTGGACGGGACGTATCTCCGTGCGCGCCAGGGGGCAGCACAGCCTCATGACACCAGTGGGCCGCTTCAACGTCTCCTACCGGAACCTCCGGCTCGTGCAGCGGGGCGACGGATACGCCTACGCCACCAGGCGAGAGCTCGTACGGTCAACATCTCGAAAAACCAGTTGAAGCGCGCGGACTGCATTCCTAGGGTGGCTGTTACTTCGGAAAGGAGGTGGTTCGGCAGATGTATGAAAACCGGACAGGAGAGGTGGCTGCGGGCTAGCGGCCCGTCACCACACCCAGTGCGGTGCCGGACCAGCGCGGGTTAGAGACGCGCAGCCGGCCCAATCTCAAGCAGTCACCCGACCCGCGAGCTCGCCGGTAAGTCCGGCCGGCTCCCTCCTCGGAGGGGACCAGAGCTCGCGGGTCGTCTGCGTTCTGTGTGCTGCCCGCCAACGGGCTTAGTGCGCGATGTCCCCGTAGCCCTCGATCTCGCGCGGGTCGCGCGTGCCGGGACCCACATAGCGCGCGGACGGCCGTACGAGGCGGCCCGTGCGCTTCTGTTCCAGGATGTGGGCGGACCAGCCTGCCGTGCGGGCGCAGGTGAACATGGATGTGAACATGTGGGCCGGGACTTCGGCGAAGTCGAGGACGATGGCGGCCCAGAACTCGACGTTGGTCGCCAGGACGCGGTCGGGGCGGCGGGCGTGGAGTTCGGCGAGGGCTGCCTTTTCCAGGGCTTCGGCGATTTCGAAGCGGGGGGCGCCGAGTTCGCGGGCGGTGCGGCGGAGGACTCGGGCCCGGGGGTCTTCGGCGCGGTAGACGCGGTGGCCGAAGCCCATGAGGCGTTCGCCCTTGTCGAGGGCCTGGCGTACGTAGGCGTCGGCGTTCCCGGTGCGTTCGATCTCCTCGATCATGCCGAGTACGCGGGAGGGGGCGCCGCCGTGGAGGGGGCCGGACATCGCGCCGACCGCACCAGAAAGTGCTGCCGCCACGTCTGCGCCGGTCGACGCGATCACGCGCGCCGTGAAGGTGGACGCGTTCATGCCGTGTTCGGCGGCCGACGTCCAGTACGCGTCGACTGCCGCGACGTGCTTGGGGTCGGGTTCGCCGCGCCAGCGGATCATGAAGCGTTCTACGACGGACTGGGCCTTGTCGATCTCGCGCTGCGGGACCATGGGCATGCCGGGGCCGCGGGCGGACTGGGCGACGTAGGAGAGGGCCATGACGGCGGCGCGGGCGAGGTCTTCGCGGGCCTGCTGCTCGTCGATGTCCAGCAGGGGTTTCAGGCCCCAGACCGGCGCCAGCATGGCGAGGGCCGACTGGACGTCCACGCGGATGTCGCCGGAGTGTACGGGGATCGGGAAGGGCTCGGCGGGCGGCAGGCCGGGGTTGAAGGCGCCGTCGACGAGCAGGCCCCAGACGTTTCCGAACGAGACGTGGCCGACCAGATCCTCGATGTCGACGCCCCGGTATCGCAGGGCGCCGCCCTCCTTGTCCGGTTCGGCGATCTCCGTCTCGAAAGCGATGACTCCCTCGAGTCCGGGTACGAAGTCGGACATCAGGCGGCTCCTCATGATGTGTGCGACGGGTGGTGTTGTGGGGGTTGCGTTTGGAGTTGCTGGGTGTGCGTACGTCGGTGATGGTCGGGTTGCCGACGTGCGGTTCCGCGGTCGCGGCTGGACTCGCGGTCCGTACGTACGTGCGTACCCCGGTGATGCCCGCTACGGCGGGCGGTCACCCGTTTCGGCCACAGGACGATATCCCTTGGTGCCATCTTTGGGGAGAGTTCGCGGCACTCAGTGCCACGTGTGACGAAGCACACGCCCACCGGGTAACCCTCGGTATGCGGCGATCGGGATACGGCAAGATGACCGCGTGACCGACCATGACCCTGTCCTCGATCCGGCCCTGATGCGCAAGCAGTACCGGGCCGAGGGACTCGACGAGACCGAGCTGGCCGACGGCCCGGTGGAGCAGTTCGCGCGCTGGTTCAGGCAGGCGGCGCAGGCCGCGTTGCAGGGCGCGGTGTACGAGCCGAACGCCATGGTCGTGTCCACGGCGGACGCGGAGGGCCGGCCGAGTTCGCGGACGGTGCTGCTGAAGCAGTACGACGAGCGGGGCTTCGTCTTCTACACGAACTACGAGTCCCGTAAGGCGCGCGATCTGGCGGAGAACGCGTATGTCTCGCTGCTGTTCCCGTGGCATGCGCTGGCCCGCCAGGTCGTCGTCAGTGGTGTCGCGCGGCGTACGGGGCGTGACGAGACGGCGGCTTATTTCCGGACCCGTCCGCATGGCTCCCAGCTCGGCGCCTGGGCCAGCGCGCAGTCCGCTGTGGTCGCCTCGCGGGCCGAACTGGACGCGGCGTACGCCGCGTTGGCCGCCCGTTACCCGGAGGGTGAGCAGGTTCCGGTGCCGCCGAACTGGGGTGGTTTCCGTGTGGAGCCTCAGGCGGTCGAGTTCTGGCAGGGGCGGGAGAACCGGCTGCACGACCGGCTGCGGTACGTCGCGGCGCCCGGGGGCGGGTGGCGGGTGGAGCGGCTCAGTCCCTGAGCAGGCGACTCGGTCCGTGACCGGTCGATACCGTCTCGTCCGCGGTCGGTCAGTCCAGTACGTCGTCCAGGAGCTTCGCCCACTGCGCGACGATCCGCTCCCGCCTCGCCCCGTCGTCCGTGAGCAGGTTCGCGAGGCCGAGGCCGCGGCCCATGTCGAGGAAGCCCTGGACGGTTTCGCGGACGCCGGGGCGGGATTCGTCGGCGCCGAGGAG
The DNA here is from genome assembly GCF_014647675.1 of Streptomyces flaveus. GTDB lineage: Bacteria > Actinomycetota > Actinomycetes > Streptomycetales > Streptomycetaceae > Streptomyces > Streptomyces flaveus. The sequence continues at coordinate 101,710 of NZ_BMPQ01000008.1, forward strand.
GTCCACGGCGATGTGGTGGGTTTCGCGGCCGACGCGGGCCTCCAGCTCGGTGACGCGGGGGCGGAGCTGGTCCTCGTTGGAGGCGGCGACCCAGAGGTGGAGGGCGGCCCGGAAGAGTGGGCCGGTGTAGAGGTCGACGAGGGCGCGGACGACGGCGCGGCGGTCCGTGGGACCGTCGGGGAAGAGGGCGCGCAGGGCGGTGGAGCGCTGTTCGGCGACGTACTCGACCGCTGCTGTGAAGAGGTCCTCGCGGGTCGGGAAGTGGTGCTGGGCGGCGCCGCGTGAGACGCCGGCGCGTTCGGCGACGGCGGAGACCGTGGAGCCCGCCCAGCCGTGTTCGGCGAGGCAGGCGACGGCGGCCTCCAGGAGGCGCTTGCGGGTGGCGCGGCTGCGGTCCTGCTTGGGGGCGCGGTCCTGTTTGGGGTCCACGAGCCCGGCCTTCACAGCACCCATTGGGGATCCCGTCTTTCTCGGAAGGCCGTCATCCCCTCGTCGGCCTCGTCGGATTCGAACAGTCGGGCCGAGAGCCTGCTCATCCGGCCTGCGTCCTCGTAGAAGGTCTCCAGCACCTTAGCCGTGAGTAGCTGTTTCGTCTCCTTCAGTCCCTGGGGGGAGGCACGGCGCAGCCCGTCGAGGACGGGTTCGAGTACCTCGTCGACGTCGCTGCCGGCCGCCGTGAGCAGGCCGATGCGTGCCGCTTCGGACGGCCCGAACTCCTCGCCGGTGAGGTAGTAGCGGGCCAGGGCGCGCGGGTCGGTGCGGGGCAGGAGTGGCAACGAGATGACGGCGGGCGCGACCCCGATGCGTACCTCTGTGAAGGCGAAGGTGGCCTCGGCGGAGGCGACCGCGATGTCGCAGGCGCCGAGCAGGCCAAGGCCGCCCGCCCGTACGTGGCCGGTCACCCGGGCGACGACGGGCTTGCGCAGTGTGAGGATCTGCCGGAGCAGCTTGACCAGTTCTCTCGGGTGGGGAGGATGACGCAGGTCTGCGCCCGCGCAGAACGTGTTCCCGGTGTGGGTGAGGACGACGGCGCGTACGTCGCCGTCCTTGCCGCACCGGGTCAGTGCGTCCGTCAGTTCGCGCACCAGCCTGACCGACAGGGCGTTGCGGTTGTCCGGCGAGTCGAGGGTGAGGGTGGTGATGCCGCGGTGGTATATGGCACGTACGAAGGGCTCGATGTCCGTCATAGGCGCTCCCTCAGTTCACGCCGCAGGATCTTCCCGGAGGCCGCCCTGGGCACCCCGCCGATGAAGTCGACGTGCCGGATCTTCTTGTACGGGGCGACGCGTTCGGCGACGTACTGCATGACCTCACCTTCGGTGAGGTCGCCTGCCGTCGGCTGGCGCACCACGTAGGCGTGCGGGACTTCGTTGTTGTCGGAGTCGTAGACCCCGATGACGGCGGCGTCGGCGATGCCGGGGTGTGTCAGCAGGAGGGCTTCGAGTTCGGCGGGGGCCACCTGGAAGCCCTTGTACTTGATCAGCTCCTTGACGCGGTCGACGACGAACAGCCAGCCCTCGGCGTCTACGTAACCGACGTCTCCGGTGTGCAGCCAGCCGTCCTCGTCGATCATCGCGGCGGTGGTCTCGGGGCGTCCCAGGTAACCCTTCATGATCTGCGGTCCGCGGATGGCGATCTCGCCGCGCTCGCCGACGCCGGCGTCCTTCGCGGGGTCATCCAGGGAGAGGATGCGCATCTCCGTGTTGGGGATGAGTTTTCCGACGCTTCCAGGGGGCGGGTTCTCGGCGTCCAGGGGTATGGCGTGGGTGCCGGGCGAGAGTTCTGTCATGCCGTACGCCTGGCCGACGGGCGGCAGCCCCAGTCTGCGCGAACAGGCGGTCGCCAGCTCGGCGTCCAGGGGGGCGGCGGCGCTGACGATGTACTTCAGGGACGACAGGTCATAGCCGTCGACGGCCGGGTGCTTGGCGAGGGCGAGGACTATCGGCGGAGCCACGTACAGGCTGGTGATGCGGTGCTTCTCGATGGTCCCGAGGAAGGTGTCGAGGTCGAAGCGGGGCAGTACGACGACCGTGGAGCCCTGTCTCAGGGGCGCGTTCATGAGAGCGGTGAGCCCGTAGATGTGGAAGAACGGAAGGACGGCCAGAATGCGGTCGCCGGGGCCCATCGGCAGGAGCGGCTCGAGCTGCGACAGGTTGGTGGCGATGGACCGGTGGGTGAGCATCACGCCCTTGGGGACGCCGGTCGTCCCGGAGGAGTACGGGAGGGCCGCGACGTCCTCTGCGGGGTCGATGTCCACGTCTGGTTCGGGGGCTGTGGAGCCGAGCATGTCGAGCAGCGAGCGGTGCCCTTCGGCCTGGTCGCAGACGAAGATCTCCCGTATGCCGCCCGCGATTTCGGCCGCCGTGCGCGCCGTCTGGAGGAGGGGTGACACGGTGACGATCCAGCGGGCGGCGCTGTCCCGCAGCTGCTTGCCGAACTCCTCGGCCGTGGCGAGCGGATGCACGGTGGTGACCGACGCCCCGGCGCGCGTGGCGGCGTAGAACGCGGCGGGGTAGGCGATGGTGTTCGGGCTGTGCAGGGCCAGTACGTCCCCCTTGCGGACGCCCGCCTCGGCGAGCGCGGCGGCGATCCGCCGGTGGAACGTGTCGAGTTGGGCGTACGTGAGGGTCGTACCCTCCACGCCGTCGATGAGGGCCGGTGTGTCGCCCCGTTCGGCGGCGCAGCCCAGTACTGCCTCGTGGATGGGTTCTTCTACGGCGGGGACGTCTGCGTACTCGCTGCGGAACATGGTTCCTCCTGGGGCGGCGTTGTACGACGCTGTACTGCCTGGCAGGACTGTTGCACGGCTTAGTAGGACTTGGGCAAGCCCAGTGTCTGGTGGGAGACGTAGTTGAGGATCATCTCCCGGCTGACGGGAGCGATCCGGGCCACACGGGACGCCGTGATGAGCGAGGCGAGCCCGAACTCGCTGGTCAGGCCGTTGCCGCCGAGGGTGTGCACGGCCTGGTCGACGGCTTTCACGCAGGCCTCACCGGCCGCGTACTTCGCCATGTTGGCGGCCTCTCCGGCGGCGGTGTCGTCGCCCGCGTCGTACAGGGCGGCGGCTTTCTGCATCATCAGGCGGGCGAGTTCGAGGTCGATGTGGGCCTGCGCGAGGGGGTGCGCGATGGCCTGGTGGGCGCCGATGGGTTCCTTCCAGACGGTGCGCTCGCGGGCGTATTCGACCGCCCTGGAGAGCGCGTAACGGCCCATGCCGATCGCGAACGCGGCTGTCATGACGCGCTCCGGGTTGAGGCCCGCGAAGAGCTGGAGCAGTCCGGCGTCCTCGTCGCCGACGAGGGCGTCCGCGGGCAGGCGTACGTCGTCGAGGGTGAGCTCGAACTGGTACTCCGTGGTGTGGAGTTCCATGTCGATGCGGCGGTGTTCGAAGCCGGCCGCTTCGCGCGGGACGATGAACAGGCAGGGCTTGAGCCTGCCGGTGCGGGCGTCCTCCGTGCGGCCGACGACGAGGGTGGCGTCGGCCTTGTCCACTCCGGAGATGAAGACCTTGCGGCCGGTGAGGAGCCAGTCGGTGCCGTTGCCGTCCCGGCGGGCTGTGGTGGTGAGGCGGTGGCTGTTGGAACCGGCGTCTGGTTCGGTGATGCCGAAGGCCATGAGGCGAGAGCCGTCTGCCAGGCCTGGGAGCCATTCCTGTTTCTGGGTGTCGGTGCCGAAGCGGGCGATCACCGTGCCGCAGATCGCCGGCGACACGATCATCATGAGCAGGGGGCAGCCTGCGGCTCCCAACTCCTCCAGGACTATGGAGAGTTCGGATATGCCGCCGCCTCCGCCGCCGTGTTCCTCGGGGAGGTTGACTCCTAGGAAGCCGAGTTTGGCTGTTTCCGACCAGAGTTCGTCGGGGGCGTGGTTGCGGCCGTGGCGTTTGCCCAGGGCTGCGACCGCTGCTCGCAGGGCTGTGTGTTCTTCGGTTTCCACTACGGGGGGCATGGGGCTCCTCAGGGAGAAGGGGGCTCGTTGTCCTGGACCACCGCCAGCAAGGTGCCGACCTCCACCTGCCGGCCTGGAGTTGCGTGCAGGGCGCTGAGCGTCCCTGAGACGGGGGCGGAGATCTTGTGTTCCATCTTCATCGCCTCCAGCCAGATGAGGGGCTCTCCTGCCCGCACAGAGGATCCCTCGGTGAGGCCCTCGGCGACCCGTACGACCGTGCCCGGCATCGGTGCGAGCAGGGAGCCCGGCTCTTGCTGGGCCGTGGGGTCGGGGAAGCGGGGCAGGGCCGTGAGCGCGGTGCTGTTCACGTACACCTCGTCGCCGTACCTCGTCACCTCGAAGTGCCGCCGTACGCCGTCTACTTCGAGTACGACCAGGTCAGCGGCGATGTGGAGCACCCGTACCCCTTCGGCGGTCAGGCCGTCCCGCGTGTGCCGGTAGCGGACCTCGTGCTCGGTGTCGGTCGCCTCGTCGCGGTAGCGCTTGAGCTGGGGCTGCGAGGGGAGGTTGCGCCAGCCGCCGAAGCGGGAGCGGCCGTGGGCGTCGGCGAGGGCGGCTGCCAGGGGTGCGTACGGGTCCGGGGCAGGCGTCGTCAGCTCGGGCAGGTGCCGGTCGTAGAAGCCCGTGTCCATGTGGGCCGTCGCGAACTCCGGGTGTCTGAGCGAACGTACGAGCAGGTCCCTGTTGGTGACCGGACCGTGGATCGTCGCTCTCTCCAGGGCGCCCGCCAGCTTGCGCAGGGCCTCCGCGCGCGTGGGGGCGTAGGCGACGGCCTTGGCGAGCATCGGGTCGTAGTGGACGCCGATCTCGTCGCCGTCCTCGTAGCCGGTGTCCAGGCGGACGTCGGGGACGGTGAGGCGGTGCAGGGTGCCGGTCTGCGGGGTCCAGCCGTTCGCGGGATCCTCCGCGTACAGGCGGGCCTCGATCGCGTGGCCGGACGGGAGCGGCGGGTTGCCGTCCAGGGCAGCGCCCTCGGCGACCCGGATCTGGAGGGCCACGAGGTCGAGGCCGAACACCGCCTCCGTGACGGGGTGTTCCACCTGGAGGCGGGTGTTCATCTCCAGGAAGTGCGCCTTGCCGTCGGCTACTAGGAACTCGACCGTGCCCGCGCCCACGTAGTCGACCGCGCGGGCGGCACGTACGGCCATCGCGCACAAGGAGTCGGCTAGTTCGGATGTCAAACCCGGTGCCGGGGCCTCCTCGATCACCTTCTGGTGGCGGCGCTGGAGGGAGCAGTCGCGGGTGCCGAGCGGCCACACCATGCCGTGTGCGTCAGCCAGGATCTGGACCTCGACATGCCGGCCGCCCTCCACGTAGGGCTCGATGAACACCTCGTCGTCCCCGAAGGCGCTCAGGGCCTCGGCCCGCGCCGCAGCCAACTCGCCTTCCAGGTCGGCGAGTCGGCGTACGACACGCATGCCGCGCCCGCCGCCGCCCGCGGCGGCCTTCACCAGGACGGGCAGGTCGTCCTCCTTGACGTCCTTGGCGTCGGTCAGCGAGGTGAGCCCCATCAGCTCCTTGGCGCGCGTCTTGGAGGCCATCACCTCGATCGCCTCGGGCGGCGGTCCGATCCAGACGAGGCCCGCGTCGAGGACGGCTCGGGCGAAGTCGGCGTTCTCGGAGAGGAAGCCATATCCGGGATGCACGGCGTCCGCGCCCGCGCTCAGCGCCGCCTTCACGATCAGCTCGCCGCGCAGATACGTGTCCGAAGGCGCCGCACCGGGGAGGCGTACCGCCGCGTCGGCCACGCGCGCGTGGAGGGCGTTTTCGTCGGCGTCCGAGTACACGGCGACCGTTCGGATCCCCAACTCACGGCACGTGCGGAAGACACGGCAGGCGATCTCGCCCCGGTTGGCGACCAGCACACTGGAAATCACGGGGACCCCCTCACATCCGGAAGACGCCGAAGCCACCGCGTACGCCCTCATAGGGCGCCGTGTGGATCGCGGACAGGCACAGGCCGAGGACGGTGCGGGTGTCGCGCGGGTCGATGACCCCGTCGTCGTACAGCCGCCCCGACAGGAACATCGGCAGGGACTCGGCTTCGATCTGCTGCTCCACCATGGCGCGCAGCGCCGCGTCGCCCTCCTCGTCGTACGGCTGCCCCTTGGCGGCGGCCGACTGCCGGGCCACGATCGACAGGACACCGGCGAGCTGCTGAGGCCCCATGACGGCCGACTTGGCGCTGGGCCACGCGAACAGGAAACGCGGATCGTACGCCCGCCCGCACATCCCGTAGTGACCGGCTCCGTACGAGGCTCCCATGAGCACGGAGAGGTGCGGGACCGTCGAGTTGGACACGGCGTTGATCATCATCGCGCCGTGCTTGATGATGCCGCCCTGCTCGTACTCCCTGCCGACCATGTAGCCGGTGGTGTTGTGCAGGAACAGCAGCGGGATGTCGCGCTGGTTGGCGAGCTGGATGAACTGGGCCGCCTTCTGGGACTCCTCGCTGAACAGCACCCCTTGGGCGTTGGCCAGCACGCCCACCGGATAGCCGTGGAGCGTGGCCCACCCGGTGGTGAGGCTCGTCCCGTAGAGCGGCTTGAACTCGTCGAAGTCGGAGCCGTCGACGATCCGGGCGACGACCTCGCGCGGGTCGAAGGGCACCTTCAGATCACCGGGCACGATCCCCAGGAGCTCGTCCTCGTCGTACTTGGGGGGCGCGGCAGGCCCGGGATCGCCGTACGCCTTGCGGTGGTTGAGGCGCGCGATCACGCGGCGCGCCTGGCGCAGCGCGTCCGGTTCGTCGACCGCGAAGTGGTCCGCGAGACCCGACACGCGCGCGTGCATCTCGGCGCCGCCCAGGGACTCGTCGTCGCTCTCCTCGCCGGTGGCCATCTTCACCAGGGGCGGCCCGCCGAGGAACACCTTCGCCCTCTCCTTGACCATGATCACGTGGTCGGACATACCGGGGATGTACGCGCCTCCCGCGGTCGAGTTCCCGAAGACGACCGCCACGGTCGGGATCCCGGCGGCGGACAGCCGGGTGAGGTCGCGGAAAATCGCGCCCCCAGGGATGAAGATCTCCTTCTGGGAGGGCAGATCGGCGCCACCGGACTCGACCAGGCTGATGCACGGCAGCCGGTTGGCGAGGGCGATGTCGTTGGCCCGCAGGGCCTTCTTCAGGCTCCAGGGGTTGCTGGCGCCGCCGCGTACGGTCGGGTCGTTCGCGGTGATCAGGCACTCCACGCCCTCGACGACACCGATCCCGGTGACGAGCGAGGCGCCCACCGTGTAGTCGCTTCCCCAGGCGGCGAGCGGGCTGAGCTCCAGGAACGGCGTGTCCGGGTCCAGCAGCAGCTCGATGCGTTCGCGGGCGAGCAGCTTGCCGCGCTCGCGGTGCCGGGCGACGTACTTCTCGCCGCCGCCCGCGAGGGCCTTCGCGTGCTCGGCGTCGAGTTCGGCGAGCTTGGTGAGCATGGTCTCGCGGTTGGCCGTGTAGTCGGGCCCTGTGGTGTCGAGCGTGGACGCCAGGACGGTCATAGGAGCACCTCCGGGATGTCCAGGTGACGGGAGCGGAGCCATTCGCCGAGGGCCTTGGCCTGCGGGTCGAAGCGGTGCTGTGAGGCGACGCCCTCGCCGAGGATGCCTTCGACGACGAAGTTGAGGGCGCGGAGGTTGGGCAGTACGTGGCGTACGACGGTCAAGTCGGCCGTTTCCGGGAGGAGTTCGCGGAAGCGGTCGACGGTGAGGGTGTGTGCGAGCCAGCGCCAGGCGTCGTCCGTCCGCACCCAGACGCCGACGTTGGCGTTCCCGCCCTTGTCCCCGCTGCGGGCACCCGCGACAAGGCCGAGTGGGACGCGTCGCGTGGGTCCGGGAGGCAACGGCTCCGGCAGGGGCGGCTCCGGAACGTCGTCGAGTACGGCGGTGTCGTGGGCCGGCGGCACAGTGATCCGGCGTCGGTCGTGGAGGACGGCCACATGGTCGACGGCACCATGGGGGACGTACACACCCTCGAAGACCCCATAGGGCGTGCCCTTCCCCGGTGGCGCCAGCACATGGAAGCCGGGATAGCTGGCGAGCGCGAGTTCCACGGCGGCTCCGCTCAGCACCCGTCCGACGTTCTCCTGGACCGGGTCCCGTACGACCAGCCGGAGCAACGCGCTCGCGGTCTCCTCGGTCGAGGCGTCGGGCCGGTCGGTGCGGACGAGGTCCCACCGCACCTCGGCGGGACGGGACTTGGCGAACACGTCCCGCATCTGACTCCGTACGAGGGCTGCCTTGGACTCGATCTCAAGACCGGTCAGGACGAAGACGACCTCGTTGCGGAAGCCCCCGAGACGGTTGACGCCGACCTTGAGGGTCGGGGGCGGGGCCTCGCCCCGTACGCGGTCGACCCGGACACGGTCGGGGCCGTCCTGTGTGAGCCGTACGGTGTCCAGGCGGGCGGTGACATCCGGTCCCGCGTACCGGGCGCCCGCCGTCTCGTACAGCAGTTGGGCCGTCACCGTGCCGACGTCGACGAGGCCGCCGGTGCCGGGGTGCTTGGTGATGACGCAGGTGCCGTCCTCGTGGAGCTCGGCGAGCGGGAAGCCGGGGTGCAGGGCGCCGCCCTCGCCGAAGAACGCGTAGTTGCCGCCGGTCGCCTGTGCCCCGCACTCCAGCACGTGCCCGGCGACGACGGAGCCCGCGAGCCGGTCGTACTCGCCGGGCTCCCAGCCGAAGTGGGCGACGGCGGGCCCGGTGACCAGGGCGGCGTCCGTCACCCGCCCGGTGACGACGACATCGGCGCCCTCCCGCAGACAGGCGGCGATGCCGAAGCCGCCGAGGTAGGCGTGGGCGGCGAGGCTGTCCGGATACCGGCTGTGGAGGTCGTCGCCCTCGACATGGGCGACGCGGACCGGGACACCGAGCCGGTCGGCCAACTGCCGTACGGCGTCCGCCAGTCCGGCCGGATTGAGGCCGCCCGCGTTGGCGACGATCCGGACGCCCCGCTCGTGTGCGAGCCCGAGGCACTCCTCCAGTTGCCGCAGGAAGGTGCGGGCGTATCCGGCGCCGGGGTCCTTCTGGCGGTCGCGGCCCAGGATGAGCATGGTGAGTTCGGCGAGGTAGTCGCCGGTGAGGACGTCCAGGGGGCCGCCGGTGAGCATCTCGCGCATCGCGTCGAAGCGGTCGCCGTAGAAGCCGGAGGCGTTGCCGATGCGCAGCGGCGGGGGCTGCTCCGCGCTCACCCGGCGGCCCCCTTGGGCTCACGCCCCGCGCCCGGCGGTCCCGCGAAGGCCTGGGCGATGTCCAGCCACCGGTCGGCATCCGGCCCTTCGGCGTGCACGGCGAGGTCGGCGCGGTGGGCCCGCTGGGTGACCAGCAGGCAGAAGTCGAGCGCGGGCCCGGTGACGCGCTGGGGCGCGTCTTCGGGGCCGTACGTCCATACGTCGTCGCCCCCCGACGGCGCCACGAGCTCGACGCGGAACTCCTCTTCCGGCACGCTCAACCCCCGTACGGCGAAGGCGAAGTCGCGCGCCCGGACGCCGATGCGGACGACGTGGCGGAGCCGGGCGGTGGGGGTGCGTACGACGCCGAGCGCGTCGGCGATGTCCTGACCGTGGGCCCAGGTTTCCATGATCCGCCCGGTGGCCATGGAGGCGGTGGACATCGGCGGCCCGAACCAGCCGAAGCGCGCGCCTGGCGCTGCCGCTCGCAGCGCGACCTGCAGGACCGCCCGGCTGTGACGCCAGCGGGCCAGGAGTTCGGCGGGCGGGAGTCCGGCGTCCTCCTCGGCTCCCTCGTCGACGAAGGTGTCCGGTGAGGCGAGGGCCTTCTGCGCGTACGTCGCGAACGCCTCGGCGTCGGTGACGGCGAGCAGCGCGGCCCGGTCGGTCCAGGCGAGGTGCGCGATCTGGTGGGCGACGCTCCAACCGGGCGCGGGCGTCGCACGCGCCCACTGCTCCTCGCTCAACTCCCTTACGAGTCGGTCGAGTTCGTTGCCTTCCTCGCGGAGGTCGTCGAGTACGGGCGTCGGGTCGGACACGGGCCCCTCCGGGGACGGCGGTGTGCTGCGCGGTGTGCTCCGGAGCATGGCAGCGGGCGCAAAAACAAGCAAGCGTGCTTGGAAATCTTTTGCGAGGGCGCTCCGCGGGGCGGGTGGTTCGAAGATGCGGGTCCGTTGCGGCTGGTCGCGCGGTACCGCACCAGGCCTCGGCGACCGGCAGGATCCGGAGGCACACGAGGGCTCGCACGCGTGTGGCGTGCGGGCCCTCGCGCTCTGTGCCGTACGACGGCTCAGGTGACGTTCCGGGCCTTCCCCCGCCCGACCTGTGTCCGCATCGCGCCCATACTCGCCGCGATGACCAGACCGATCGCGAGGGACTCCGTCAGGGTGAGGGCCTGGCTGAGGATGAGGAAACCGGCGATGGCGGCGATGGCCGGTTCGAGGCTCATCATGATCGCGAAGGTGGAGGCGGGGAGGCGGCGCAGGGCGACGATTTCGAAGGTGTACGGGAGGACGGAGGAGAGCATGGCCACGGCGGCGGCGAGAGCGAGCGTGGTCGGGTTCAGGAGCTTCGCTCCCGCCTCGACGATGCCCAGCGGGAGGAAGAGCACCGCCCCGATCGCCATGGCCAGCGCGAGCCCGTCGGCCTGGGGGAACCGGCGGCCCGTACGCACGCTGAAGATGATGTACGCGGCCCACATAGCCCCCGCGGACAGGGCGAAGGCGACGCCGACCGGATCGAGCCTGTCGAAGCCCCCACCGCCGAGCAGGAAGACGCCGGCGAGGGCGAGACCGGCCCAGAGGAGGTTGATCGCGCGACGGGAGGCCAGCACGGAGAGCGCGAGGGGTCCGAGCACTTCGAGGGTGACGGCGGGACCGAGCGGGATGCGGGCGGCGGCCTGGTAGAAGAGCCCGTTCATGGCGGCCAAGGTGATCCCGAAGAGGACGACGGTCCCCCAGTCGGCCCGCGAATGCCCGCGCAGCCGGGGCCGGCAGACGACGAGCAGCACGAGGGCGGCGATCATGAGCCGCAGGCTCACCACCCCGAGCGCCCCGGCCCGCGACATCAGATTCACGGCAAGCGCCCCACCGAACTGAACGGACACGCATCCGGCGAGCACCAGCCCGACGGGGCCGAGGGAGCCCCATCGCCGTCTCGGGCCCGGCCGGTCCGGCGCCGCGACTGCCTCCGGCGGCTTGGCGGCCCCCGGGGCCACGTCAGCTGACGAGGAGCGGTCTGAGCGGGGGGAATTCACAAGGGCCATCCAAGACGAGACTGTTCAGCATGCTGCACTCCGACGTGCAGAATAATGGCCTACGCCAGGGGTGTAAACCTATTTAGCAGCTTACGAACGACGCCAAAGCTCGTCCGTTCGAATGGTCACTCATGCCGGGTATGAGGCTTGCGCGACTACGGGTACGCACCCGTACCCTGACCTCATGACTGACGCGAACATCCGCATCCCCGCCGACGCCCGCGACCGGCTCGCCGCCATAGCGGCAGGCGAAGGCATGTCCCTGCGCGCCTACCTCGCCCAACTCGCCGGGACGCTCCTCACTCCCGCCGAGCGGGCGGAGCGCGCCGAGCGGACCCGCGAGATGCTGCGCGAGTGGAACGGTTACGACCCCACGCCGGCGGAGGAGACGCGTCTCGACGCCGAGCTCGACCGCCGCATGACCGAGGCGGGCGCCCGGTGAGCGATGCCATTCACGTCATCCTGGATGACACAGCGATGGTGGCGGCAGGCCGAGGCAACATCCTGGCCTCACGCCTGATCCACCGGGCCTCGAACGAGCAGGGCTGGTTCCTTTACGCCCCCACCTGCGCCCTCGTGGAGGCCGACCGCGCCCGTCGCGGCACGGCCGAACACATCGCCAGCCTCGATGGCATCACCCTCCTCGACCTCGACCTGTCGTCGGCCCTGGCCATCGCAGCGGAGGACACCTGGGCCGCGGCCCACGCCCGATACGCGGCCCGCCCTACACCGGAACGCCCCGACGGCGCGTTCGTCGCCACCGTCGCTCCGGACCGCTGGCAAGGACAGAGGTTCATCGACCTCAACCCTTGAGGAACTCGTACGCCCCACTGACCTTCACAACCGCTGACACTGCTCCGGCGGAGGCCTTGTCTCCTCCGGAGCAGTGTCAGCAGCTGCATTCCCGGTCGGCTCCCTCCGCGTACTCATTCGCCAACAGCCCTTGATCGGCGTGCCCACACGGTGACCGGACCCGCCGCCCGCCATTCGTGCGCGACTTGTGAAGGCGGCGTCGGAACCTTCCCGGTACGATCACGAACTCCCATATAGTGACCGCCAGTTGAGCACCAGGTGTCGCATCCCGCCCAGGACACGACCGAGGACACGATTCATGACCGCGCCCATCACTCCAGCGCGCCCCAGCACAGATCGGCCGTCCCTCGCGCACCCCAGAGGCGAACGTCCCCGCCTGCGTGCAGTCGCGCTCGCGCCGCTGATCACCGCCGTACCGGCCGCGCTCGCCGTCGTCGGCGCGGTCGTCGCGGCTCCCGACTCGTTCCGCGTGCCTCTCGCGTGCGGGGCGGGTGCCGCCGCCCTGCTGTTATGCGCGGTCGTCGCCTTCGCGAGCCACGCAACGCAGAGGGCGCGCCTGTTACGGCGCCGCCTCGAAGCGGTCACCCACGACGCCGGGCGGCTGCTTCAGGAGCGGGCGCGTATCGCGGAGGAGGCCAGCCGCGAACACAACCGACTGGCCGAGGAGTTCGAGCGTGAACTGATGCGCCGGGCCGAGCAGTTCACCCAGGAGAAGGCGCGCCTGAGCGCCGAACTCGCCCGGGAGCGCACCCGCCTCGGCGCGGAGAACGACCGCCTGGCCGAGCAGTTGCGGCAGGCCAGGACCGAAGGCGCCGCCGCCGTCTCCACCGCCGCCAACGCGGCCGGCCGGATGCAGGCCCTGGCCACGAGCATGCTCGCCGATCTGCGTGCCATGGAGGAGAAGCACTCCGACGAGGAGGTACTCGCCGACCTCCTCCACCTCGATCACCGCACCGCGCAGGCGGGCCGTCTCGCCGACTCCGTCGCCGTTCTCGCGGGCGCGCGCTCGGGGCGCCGCTGGGCGCGGCCCATCGTCATGGAGTCGATCCTGCGCGGCGCGATGGGCCGGATCGGCGGGTACCAGCGCGTACGGCTCCACTCGTCCAGCGAGGCCGCGGTCGCCGGGCACGCCGCCGAAGGCGTGATGCACGCACTCGCCGAACTCCTCGACAACGCCGCGAACTTCTCGCCGCCCACCGCCGAAGTGCACGTCTACGTGGAGGAGGTGCCGGCCGGCGTCATCGTCTCCGTCGAGGACGCGGGCCTGGTCATGGGCGACGTACAGCTGCGCCGCGCCGAACGCGCCGTCTCCGGTGAGAACTCCGGACTCGGCGGCCTCACCGGCACCCGCCTCGGCCTCGCCGTCGTCGGCCGCCTCGCCCGCAAGTACGGGCTGAAGATCTCCTTCCGCCCCTCCGCGCGCGGCGGCACGGGCGTCCTCGTCCTCATCCCCCAGGACATCCTCGCCGGCCCGACCGCCCCGGAGCCCGCACCCGCCCTGCCGCGGACCAAGCCCGGGGGCCAGGTTCAGTCCCAGGCCCGGACCCCAGGGGCATACGGCCTCACCGGACCCGCCGCCCCGGAATCCGCACCCGCCTCGCCACGGACCACACCAGGGCTCCCGGTCCCGATACCGGCCCACACCCCGGAGTCGTACGCCACCGCCCGCGCCCTCCCCGACCTGGACCCGGAGCCCGTCCCCACCCACGAATCCCCGGACCGCACCGGCGAGAACGGGACCGGGAACGGCAGCAACAGCGAGCGCGACACCGCCGGCGGCCTCCCCAAGCGCCGCCGCGGCCGCACCCTCGCCGAAGCCGAGGCCAAAGCAGAAGCCCAAGCCCAAGCCCAGGCCGAACGCACCCGCCCCGCAGCCGCCACCCCCCAACCACGCCCCACCCCGGCCGAAGACGCCAAGATCCGCGCCGCCCGCTTCAGCAGCTTCCGCCAAGCGGTACGGAGTACGGCCCGTTCCGAGCCCCCGCCGGCGGACGAGCCCGTACGAGCCGACGCCGCCGATCACCTCGTACGAGACACCACGCCCGCCCCCGAGCCGACCACCCCGCAACCCCCCGCCCACGCGACCCCCCACCCGGAAGGCGACCCCACCCCATGACCGGCACGACCGGCACGACCGGCACCACCGCGACCGTGACCGCCGACGAGAAGCTCAGCTGGCTCATCGAGGGCCTGCTGGAACGCACTTCGGGCGCCCGGCACGCGCTCGTGCTCTCCCGCGACGGGCTGAAGCTGTGCCGTACGGGAGGGCTCACCGTGGACCAGGCCGATCAGCTCGCCGCGATCGCCGCCGGGATCCAGTCGCTGACCCACGGGGCGTCCGTGGAGTTCGGGGACGGCAGCGGGGGCGTCCGGTCGGCGATGGCCGAGTTCTACGGCGGGGTCCTGTTCATCGTCGAGGCGGGTTCGGGCGTACACCTCGCCGTGGTCACCGACGAGGAGGCGGACGCCGGGGTCGTCGGGCACAACATGAGCGAGTTCGTGGAACAGCTCGGCGGACATCTGAGCGCGCAGCCGCGTACGTCATGAGCCGCCCGGGCAGGGACGACAGGCCCGACCGGCTCTACACCGTCACCGGCGGGCGCAGCAGGTCCGCGCCCGACACCCCGTTCGACCTGGTCACGCTGGTCGTCGCCGAGTGCGATCCGGTACCGGGCATGCAGTCCGAGCACGCGGCGATCCTGCGGCTGTGCGAGCGGCCGACGGCGGTCGTGGAGGTCGCCGCCGTGCTGCGGCTGCCGGTGAGCATCACCCGGATCCTGCTGTCCGACCTCCTCGCCGCGGGCCGCGTCAGCGCCCGCCATCCGCGTACGGGACTCTCCTCCGGCGTCCCCGATCCCGACATCCTGGAGCAGGTGCTCGTTGGACTTCGTAACCTCTGACGGTCGTACGCCCCTCGGCGGCGACCCCGTTCCCCTCGGCGGGCCCCGGTTCCAGACCGAACCCGCCGAGCTGTACCGCGAGTTGCGGCGCGAGCACGGTGCCGTGGCGCCGGTGCTGCTCGACGGTGACGTACCGGCGTGGCTCGTTCTCGGCTATCGCGAGCTGCACCAGGTCACCGGCGATCCCGTGCTGTTCAGCCGGGACTCCGGCCTGTGGAGCCAGTGGCCGCGCATCCCCGACGACTGGCCGCTGCTGCCGATGATCGGCCGGGGGCAGCCGTCGATCCTCTACACGGTCGGCGAACGGCACCGCGAGCGCGCCGCGATGATCAGCGACGCCCTCGAAGCCGTCGACCCCTTCGAACTGCGCGGCCACGCCGAGAAGTTCGCCGACGAACTGATCGACGCGATCTGCGCCAAGGGCGAGACGGACATCGTCGCGGACTACGCGACGCTGCTGCCCGTACGCGTACTGGCGACGCTCTACGGGTTCGCCGACGAGCAGGGCCCCGGTCTGGTCACCGCCCTCAACGACATGATCAACGGGCGCCAGGACGCCATCGCGGGGCAGCGGCATCTCGCCTCGTCCATGGCGCGGTTGGTGGCGGAGCGCGCGGAGCAGCCCGCGGACGACGTGGTCAGCCGCATGCTCGCCGACAACTCCGGCTTCACGCACGAGGAGATCACCCAGGACCTCATGGTGATGATGGCCGCGGGCCATCAGCCGACGGCCGACTGGATCGGCAACTCGCTGCGGCTGATGCTGACGGACGACCGTTTCGCGGCCTCGCTGTTCGGCGGCCGGCACAGTGTCGCCGAGGCCATGAACGAGGTGCTGTGGGAGGACACTCCCACGCAGAACGTGGCCGGGCGCTGGGCCTCCCGCGACACCCAGCTCGGCGGGCGCCGTATCCGCGCGGGCGATCTGCTGCTGCTCGGCCTCCAGGCCGCCAACAGCGACCCGCAGGTACGCGTCGACGGCTCCGCCCTCACCGGCGGCAACAGCGCGCACTTCTCCTTCGGCCACGGCGAGCACCGCTGCCCGTTCCCGGCCCAGGAGGTCGCCGAGGTCATCGCGCGTACGGGCATCGAGGTGATCCTCGACCGGCTGCCCGACCTCGACCTGGCCGTACCTGCCGAGTCCCTCACCCGCCGTCCGTCCCCGTGGCTGCGGGGTCTGACGGAACTGCCCGTGCGGTTCTCCCCCACCTCTGCCCTCGGAGGCATGCGCGCATGACGACTCGTATCGCCCTGGATCCCTTCGTCACCGATCTCGAGGGCGAGAGCGCCCGGCTGCGTGCCGCGGGGCCGCTCGCCGCCGTGGAGTTGCCGGGTGGGGTTCCGGTGTGGGCGGTCACGCATCACGCCGAGGCGAAGCAACTCCTCACCGATCCCCGGCTGGTGAAGGACATCAACGTCTGGGGTGCCTGGCAGCGTGGCGAGATCCCGCCGGACTGGCCGCTGATCGGGCTGGCGAACCCCGGCCGTTCCATGCTCACCGTGGACGGTGCGGAGCATCGCCGGATGCGTACGCTCGTCGCGCAGGCGCTGACGCCGCGGCGCGTGGAGCGGATGCGGGAGCGGATCACCAAGCTGACGACCGACCTCCTCGACGCGCTTCCCCAGGGCGCCGGTGCCCCCGAAGTCGTCGACCTGAAGGCGGCGTTCGCGTATCCGCTCCCCATGTACGTCATCGCGGACCTCATGGGCATCGATGACTCCCAACTCCCCCGCCTCAAGGAGCTGTTCGAGAAATTCTTCTCGACCCAGACGCCTCCGGAGGAGGTTCTCGCCACGCTCACCGAGCTGGCGGGGATCATGGCGGAGACGGTCGCGGCGAAGCGTTCCGCTCCCGGCGACGACCTCACCAGTGCGCTGATCCTGGCCTCCGAGGACGGCGACCACCTCACCGACGAGGAGATCGTCTCCACACTCCAGTTGATGGTGGCGGCCGGTCATGAGACGACGATCTCCCTCATCGTCAACGCGGTCGTGAACCTGTCCACGCATCCCGAGCAGCGCGGGCTGGTGCTCGCCGGGGCCGTCGACTGGCCGTCGGTGATCGAGGAGACGCTGCGCTGGTCGACGCCCACGTCTCACGTCCTGATCCGTTTCGCGACGGAGGACGTCCCGGTCGGCGACAAGATCCTCCCGGCGGGCGACGCCCTGATCGTCTCGTACGCCGCGATCGGCCGCGACGAGAAGGCCCACGGCCCTTCGGCCGGCGAGTTCGACATCACGCGCGTCCCGGAGAACCGCCACATCTCCTTCGGCCACGGCCCGCACGTCTGCCCCGGCGCGGCACTCTCCCGCCTGGAGGCGGCCGTCGCGCTGCCCGCGCTGTACGAACGCTTCCCGGAGCTCGACCTGGCGGTCCCGTCGACGGAGCTGCGCAACAAGCCGGTGGTGACGCAGAACGATCTGTTCGAGCTGCCGGTGCGCTTGGGCGGCTGAGGGCTTCGCCGACTAACGCCGCATCTGATCCTCGATGGCGTCGAAGATGTCGGCATCCGTCTCACGCTGCCACTCGGGCAGGTCGGCGTAATCGGCGACGTATCCGGGCTTCGGTTCTTCGATGTGCTTGTGGATTTGGGCGATCCAGCAGGTGGCGATGAAGTGGCCGCGCTGCTCGCGGGTGAGCTTTCGCGTCATGCCTTCGCTGATCTCGATGAACTGGCGTACTTGTTCGTACACCGCCGCAGCCGCCGCCCTCTCCCAGTCCGGGGTGTCGTCCCAGGGGGTGACGTAGCCGGGCTTGGGTTCGCCGGGGTAGTGCTTGGTGACTCCCGCGATCCAGGCCTCGCGGAAGACGCGGCCGTTGTCGTTGCTCAAGTTGCTTCCCTCTCAACTGAGTTCAGGCGGTTGAGGCCAGCTCCGTGATCCGGTCATTGAGATCACTTACGCGTCGGTCGGACAGGAACGGAGTGAGTCTGGGCTGCAAGCCGCGCAGCTTGTGCGCGACATAGCCTGATGCGCTCTGCCGGGCGAGATCAAGGGCGTCTTGGGCATAGCTGATGATCTGGTCCACGTCGCGCCGCTGGGCGCCCAGAAGGGCAAGGTCTGTCAGCACGCTTCCCCGGCGCCGCATGGACGGCTTCGTCTTCAGCGCCTCGGTGAGGGCTTCCTCTGCCAGGTCGAGACGGCCGAGCCGTACGAAGCAGGTACCGCGTTCCTCGGCGAGGCGGGAGCCGTCGAAGCGAAGCCAGCCGCCGTTGTGCAGGTCCCCGCTGAGGGCGTGGACTTCCGCGGCCTGGTCCAGAGCGCGCTTGCAGGCGTCCAAGTCCCCTGTCCCGGCGTACGCCTCGGCCTGGACGGCTGCCACCCAGTGACGCGTGGACAAGCTGGTGTCTCCCCGTTCCGCGACGGTGCGAGCCAGTTCCAGGAGCGGAACCGTCTCCCGGTACTTCTGGTCGCCGTACAGGCCGACGAAGGCGTGCCGAGTCAGTGCGCAGGCCCAGAGATCAGGGTTGCCCGCTTCCCTCGCGGCGCTTGCCGCGAGGGTGTAGCAGTGTGCGGCATCGGTGTAGTGACTGCCGTCGAACAGGACCTCTCCGGCGAGCTGGAACAGGTCCCCGGCCTCCTGGCACAGCCGCTTACGGGTCGTCTCGGTGCCGGCGCCGTGCAGGGCGGTGGCCAGCTCGGCGGCCTGGTCGCGTACGAGGGGGTACACGGATCGTTTCGAGGGGGCCAGTGAATACACCTTCCACAGGTGTTCGTTCATCGGCCGGTAGCCGTGACTACGGTCTGCGGCGTTCGCGGAGGCAGGCAGCGCCGTGGACGCCGCCGTCACGGTCATCAGCTGGAGGAAGTCTCGTCGGATCACGTCGTCGAGGTCACCTCCCTTCGTCTCGGCCACCCCCGTGGGCAAGGCTGGCTCTGACTGCAACAGCTTGTCCAGCTCTGAAGGGGTCACCTTGAGCGGGCCGGCCAGTTTGGGCCACAAAAACGCCTGAGGGTCCGTCTCGCCGCGTTCCCACCGGCCGATGGAAGTGCGATCCACGCCCAGCAGTTCAGCCAGCTGCTCCTGACTGTAGCCGCACACCTTTCTGCGGCGGACGAGCCGATCACGCCTGGCTCTCATAGCCGACCCTCCAGGGTGTGACGATGCGGCAGCTCACAGTAATAGATGCAGCGAACGTGCCACATAACTACGGCAGTTCTGCCGTGGTCCCCATCGGCGCATGGTCCTTCACTGGTCCTCGTACCCGGTCCCTCGCGAGGAGCAGCGGAGATGAACAGATCAGCCCCGACCAAGCCCGTCGTCATCGACGGCGAAGAGATCAAGAGGTGCCCCGGCTGCTCCTGCCTGGTGATCTGGGAGGACACGACCGCTCGGTGCGTTCACTGCCAGACGCCATTGGCCGCCAACCAGCCCGAGGTGGCGCGGGAAGTCAGCGGGCCGTAGCGAACTGCCATCCGATGCCGGAGCCATGTCGCCCGGCACTGGATGGTGCATCACCTCCTCCGCTCCTTCCCGAAGCAGCGGGCGAGACGCGACGACATCAATCCGGAACCCGAGAGAAGCAGGAGAAGCGATGGCGTACCTAGAGCAACAGACCGCGCTGGCGACCCAGATCGGCAGCCGCATCTTCACGGACGAACCGCAGTACCACGTACCGGAGTTGGCCGAGCGTTTCGCCTACAAGAAGGATCCCGGCTCCAGCGACACCCACCACCAGTACGACACCATCCGCGTCTGAACCGGGGAGGGGCGGTCCGGGGCACTGCTCGCGCCCCGGACCGTCCCTCCCGTGATCCTGGGAGAAACCGTGTTGAAGCTGCAGATCAACCCCCAGAGGCTGGATGGGTCTTGGACATGGAACGGGAATCGCCTCGAGTCCGGCCGGTCATGGATCGAACCTCTCGCCCATCCCGCCCTGGACTGCCTCACCGTGGCCGATCGCTCGACGGGGGCCACGTTCGTCACCGTCCGTGAACTCCTGCCGGACCGGGAGGACCACGGGCGACGGGCGGTGGTCGAACTGCCGACGGACGGATACCACCGCCTCCTGGATGAAGCCCGCCAGTGGCCGCTCGACTTCGCCACCGTGGAGACCACCAGGACCGGCCAGGTATCCCTCACTGCCGGAACCCACGGCACCGCACCCGTCTACCTCGCCGCCAACGACGGGATTCTGCACGGCTCGTGGAACATGGCCGACGCCGCCCGCCACCTGCCGACCGTGATCCTGGACGTCGTGGAGACCACCCGCCTGCTGGCCCTGTGGTTCCGCTACACCCACCGCACCAGCTTCACCGGCCTGTACCGGCTAACCGAGCGAGCCACAGCCACCTTCGACGGCGGCTCTCTCTCCTTCCAGATGCCCGAGGCAGCCCGCCACTCGACCGCCCGCCGACTCCGGCCGGACTCCGACGTACTGGCCGCCTACGAAGAGTTGCTGAACGGAGTCCTGGACCGGCATGTCTTCGACCCGGACACCACCACCGCGCACCTGTCCGGCGGCATGGACTCCGCCGTCACCGGCACCCACGCCTCACTCCGTTACCCCGGCCGCATCCTGGCCTCCGCCATGCTGCTGCCCGGCCCCGGCGGAGTGCAGCAACGCCGACGCCGCCAGGAGATGATTCGCCGCGCCCAGTTCCGGGCGGACGTGACCACGGATGCCGATGCCCTCGCACCCCTGCACTCCACCGGACGCCGGGCGCTGGGAGGTTTCGTCAATCCGTACGAGGAGTCGTACCACGAGGCGACCGCCGCCCTGGTGGAAGCGCTCACCGCTCATGGCGTCCGCACGGTGATCACCGGTATCGGTGGTGACGAGATGCTGGCGCTGACCCCAACCGAGGCCCCACACCTGCCAGTCGGCCCCGCTCACCTGACCACACCCTGGCTCGGTCCCGTAGCCCGCGAAGTTCTCCACGACGCCGAGGCCGGCACCGCCCCGCCCACGGTCGTCAACGAAATGACCCTGCTGGCGCTGGCCTCCGCCGCGCCGCTTCTGCTGGACGCGGGGATCTGGCCCATCCACCCCTTCGCCGACCCAGCCATGATCCGCTTCGGTGAATGGCTGCCCCGCGACTGGCGTTCCGACAAGACCCTGCACCGCAGGCGGCTGACCCACCTCGGCCTGTCCGACGACGTGGTGCGACCTCGGCTCCCGGAGAACTTCACCCACGTCATGCACAAGGCCCTGCGCGAGCACATCCCGGCGCACGCCGACCGCATCCTGAAGGACGGCTCTCCGCTCATCGACGCCAAGCTGATCGACCCCGACACCTTCGCCGAAACCGTCCGCCGCATCCGCGTGGGCACCATCCTGGAGACGGACGACCGGCTCGCCGACGTCATCGCCGCCGACCTCGCAGCCCGCAACGCCCGCTCGTGACCCACTCTGGAGAGACATCGTGTATGTCATGCGACCGGCCACAGGAGCCGACGTCCCCGCCTACGCCGCGCTGATCCGCGACCGTGCCACCTGGATGGTCCGGCGCGGTCTGGAGGGCGGCGAGGAGCTGCCGGGCCGTGCCGACCAGATCGCTGCCCAGGCCGCCGACGACCACACTCCGGTCTGGGCCATGACCGACGCCGAGGGGCGTCTGATCGGCTGCACCAGCCTGTACAAGGAAACCCCGCACTGGGGCTGGACCGACGCCGAGCGTGCCGAACCGACGCTCTTCCTCGCCACCACCTTCACCGACCCCGCCCGGAGAACCGAACGCCCGGGTGCGCTGATCGCCTGGTGGGCACTCGGACACGCCGTCCGCACAGGCAAGGAGTGGGTACGGCGCGGCTGCGGACACCTTGGCCTGGTCCGCTACTACCGGGACGTTCAGGACTTCGCACTCGTCCACACCACCGAACGCCACGGACACCCCGCTTACCTCCTGGCGCGCAAGGCCGAAGAACTCACCGATCTGCCCATCCGGTCGGCCATCGATGCCTGACTCGTAGCGCCGCTGGTGGTGTCAGCCCATGCTGAGTGGCGCTGTGTTCTCGACGTCGAGCTGGTGGTCGGCCCAGACGTAGCTTTCGGGCAGCAAGTCGGTGATGAGGACGGTCCGGATGCGCTCGCCCGCGCCGACGATGACCTTGAGGTCGGGGAAGTAGTCGAGAAGGACCTGACGGCACCGGCCGCACGGGGGAACAACCCCTCGGTCACGGTCGCCCACGGCGACGATCGTGTCCAGCTCGTAGGCACCCTGGGCGGCTGCCGCACCGATGAGGACCAACTCGGCGCAGGGGCCTCCGGTGAAGTGGTAGGCGTTCACGGCGGTGACGATCCGGCCGTCCCGGGCACGGGCCGCGGCTGCCATCGTGTGGTTGTCGCCCCGGCAGCGTGTGCGAGCGATGTGCGCTGCGGCTTCTATGAGTTCGTGGTCGACGGGGTGGGTCTGCGCGGTCATCGTTTCTGCCTTCGTCGGGGTGTCAGGCGACGTTGGCCCGCGTGACGAGGGCGCGCAAGCGAATATCGGCAGTGTCCTTGTTCCGGCGTTCCGGCGTTCCGGCGTTCCGGCAGATGATGTGGCGGCTGCCCGAAGCGCCTCGACGCCGGGCTGAAGCTCGCGAAAAGCGTTTGTCTCCGCGGGGAGCCTGGCCGGAACATGGCAGGTCGTGACGACCCCCGACGACGCCCCCTCTCCCCCGCCCGCCGCCGGACGCTTACGCGCGCTGTTGCCGGACCTGGCCCCATGGCGGACCTCCCCCGACTTCCGACGGCTCTGGGTCGCCGGGATCGTCACCAACTTCGGCAGCTTCCTGACCTTCGTGGCGCTTCCGGTGCAGATGAAAGAGCTCACGGGATCCGCGGTGGCCGTGGGCGCGATCGGCGCCGCGGAACTCGTACCGCTGATCGTCTTCGGTCTGTACGGCGGCGCTCTGGCCGACGCACTGGACAAACGCAAGCTGATCCTCTGGACGGAGGTGGGGCAGGGACTGCTCAGCGCCGGTCTGCTGCTCAACGCGCTGCTGCCGCATCCGGTGGTGTGGCCGCTGTACGCGGTGGCCGCGCTGTCCGCCGCGCTCGTCGCGCTCCAGCGGCCCGCGCTGGACGCGCTCGTGCCACGCATCGTCGCGCACGAGCACCTCCCGGCAGCCGCCGCGCTCAACTCCCTGCGCTGGACGGTCGGCGGCGTCGCGGGCCCGGCCGTCGCGGGCCTCGTCGTGGCGTACGCGGGGCTCGGCTGGGCCTACGCCGTGGACCTCGCCACCTTCGCGATCTCGGTCGTCCTGGCCCTCGGCCTGGCCGCGTCACCGGCCGCTCACGAGGCGGCCAAACCGTCCCTGCGGTCCATCGCGGAGGGCGCGCGCTACGCGTGGAGCCGCAAGGAGCTCCTGGGCACCTACACGATCGACCTGGCCGCCATGTTCCTCGCCTTCCCCCTCGCCGTCCTCCCCTTCCTCGCGGACGACCTCGACGCCGAGTGGTCACTCGGCCTCATGTACGCCTCGATCCCGGCCGGCTCCCTCCTGGTCAGCCTCACCAGCGGCTGGACCTCACGGGTCCACCGCCACGGCCGGATGGTGGTCCTGGCGGCGGCCTGCTGGGGCCTGGCGATGGTGGCCGCGGGCGCGGCTCACAACGTCTGGCTGGTGCTCGGCTTCCTCACCCTGGCCGGCGGCTTCGACATGGTCAGCGGAATCTTCCGCGCGGCCATGTGGAACCAGACGATCCCGGACGAGTTGCGCGGCCGGCTGGCCGGTATCGAACTCCTCTCCTACTCGGTCGGCCCCCAGCTGGGGCAGGTCCGGGCGGGCACCATGGCCGCCTTGACGACCGTACGCACCTCGATCTGGTCCGGCGGTCTGCTGTGCGTGGCCGCGGTAGGGGCCCTGGCCCTCTGCCTCCCGAAGCTCATGACCTACGACGTACGAACGAACGAGCACGCGGCACGGCTGAAGCAGGCACGCGAGACAGCCGCGCCCGCGGCGCAAGCTCCGTAAGCGCGCGGGCGCCTCCTCGGGAGGGGTCCCCGGGCCGACGGTTTACAAATGCCGTACGGATTCCCCCACTTGAAAGCAGGAGGTCCACTGATGAGTACGCGCATGAGCCGACGAGCCGCGAAGACCGCCCTGACGCTGACCACGGCGGGCGCGCTGGGCTTCGGCCTGATGGCGCCGGCGGCGTCCGCCGCCAACGGGCCCTGCTACGACGGGCGGTGCCAGGGCACCGTGTCGGCGCCCAAGACCATCAAGGTGAACGCCAACAAGTTCGGGTTCGGGAAGCTGAAGATCACGTCCATCAGCTCCCGGTCCGTGAGGATGTCGGCCGCCGGCGGGGCACTCACCGGCAGCACCAGCCCGGGCGGCGTCGTCCAGTTCAACAACCTCAAGATCTGGGTCAAGTCGGTGTCCGGCAGCAAGGCCAAGCTGCAACTGTTCCCGACGCGCTACTGACTCTGTCTGGCTCTGTCCGAGCCTTTCGTCGAGCCCCGGCGTGTGCGTCTCGCGCCGGGGTTCGCCGTCTCACCCGACGGACGACGTTTCGCCCAGGTTTCCGGGAGCGGATAGGCTCCCGTCGTGGCTGAGATCCAGATTCCCGCTGACATCAAGCCCGCCGACGGACGTTTCGGCTCGGGCCCCTCCAAGGTGCGGACGGAGGCGCTGGACGCGCTGGCCGCCACCGGTACATCCCTCATGGGCACCTCTCACCGGCAGGCCCCCGTGAAGAACCTCGTCGGCAAGGTCCGCGAGGGCGTGCGTGACCTCTTCTCCCTCCCCGAGGGGTACGAGGTCATCCTCGGCAACGGCGGCTCCACCGCGTTCTGGGACGTCGCGACCCACGGGCTGATCGAGAACAAGTCGCAGCACCTGAGCTTCGGCGAGTTCTCGTCCAAGTTCGCGAAGGCCGCGAAGCTCGCCCCCTGGCTGGCCGAGCCGACCGTCATCGCGAGCGACCCGGGCACCCACCCGGACCCGCAGGCCGAGGCGGGCGTGGACGTCTACGCGTTCACGCACAACGAGACCTCCACCGGCGTCGCGGCCCCCGTCAAGCGGGTCGAAGGTGCCGACGAGGGCTCCCTCGTCGTCGTGGACGCGACGAGCGGCGCCGGCGGCCTCCCCGTCGACATCGCCGAGACGGACGTCTACTACTTCGCCCCGCAGAAGTCCTTCGCCGCCGACGGCGGCCTGTGGATCGGCATCTTCTCCCCGGTCGCCATCGAGCGCGCCGAGCGGATCCACGCGTCCGGCCGCCACGTACCGGAGTTCTTCTCGCTCCCGACGGCGATCGACAACTCCCGCAAGAACCAGACGTACAACACCCCGGCCCTCGCCACCCTCTTCCTCCTCAACGACCAGCTGGAGTGGCTCAACGGCCAGGGCGGCCTCGACTGGTCGGTCCGCCGCACCGCCACCTCCGCGCGCACCCTCTACGGCTGGGCCGAGGACCTCAAGTACGCGAACCCGTTCGTCACCGACCCCGCCAAGCGCTCCCAGGTCATCGGCACGATCGACTTCTCGGACGAGGTCGACGCCGCCGCCGTGGCCAAGGTCCTGCGTGCCAACGGCATCGTCGACACCGAGCCGTACCGCAAGCTCGGCCGCAACCAGCTCCGCGTCGCGATGTTCCCGGCGATCGACCCGGCGGACATCGAGGCGCTGACGAAGTGCATCGACTACGTGATCGAGCGTCTCTGACCACTTACGTACGACGCTGAAGGGCGCCCGGTGACCATCACCGGGCGCCTTTGTCGTGCGGCTCGAGTGAGGCGGGCCCGCGCGTCAGGAGCCGTTGCCGTTGCTGCCGCCGATGGGCCCGAACTGGCGGGCAAGACTGTCCATGTCCCAGTCGACAGGTCCGTTGGGTTCCTCGGTCCACGAGAGGGTGCCCGGGAAGACAGCATCCTGATACGTCGCCTCCCACTCTTCCTCGCCCGGCAGCATCGCGATCCACGGCGGCGGAGAATCCAGAACATCTGCCACAAACGCCAGCACAGTTGAGAATGACTCCCAGAGCGGATCGTCCTCCCAGAAATACCCCTGCTCGGGGTCGTGGCCCCCGATGCGCCCCGTCCTGGTGTCGACGATCTCCTCCCACGAGCCAATGTTGCCGATGGGCACGTACACGCTCTCTTCACCCTTGGCGAAGCGACCCTTGGAGCGCGCGATCTCGTCGACGCCATACAGGACAACGCCAGGCGGAACGATCGTGACGAACCCCGATCCGTTATGCCGCAGCAACGAGTGCTCGACATCCGGCGGAAGTTGGACACCGATCTGATCGGAAAGTCTCGCGATGTCGTCCAGACCGGCCGGCCCCGGCAACTCCTCTTCAGGCGCATACCGCGCCAGCCACCGCTCGATCTTCTCCCACGACTCATTGATCGTCACCGGGCTACTCCCTTGGAATGTCGCATCACGTAGTCCTGGACGTCCCCGAGTTGGGTGCAACGTGGCAGAAATCGTTCTCCTCCGCGGGCGATGGAGACTGCGTCAAGTTCGCCGCCCACGGACATGCGCGCGAAAAGCGTGAACAGTGAGGGGGAGTATGCCCTTCAGGCACTCAAACGAGCGGTGTGTGAACACAACCTGGCGAAGTGCTCACGCTGTACGCCCCAGCACCATGAGCGCGCCTGCCACGAGGTGCGACAAGCTCACGCTCCGCCACGAGGCGACCGTCCTCGTCGAAGTCGTCAACGAGTGGCTATGAGCGGCGACGTCACGATGGCGCTGCGTAACAGCGGATGGCCACCGTTTGGTGTGGGCTCCACTGTTGCTCGACTGTGGCCATCAGGTCCCAGCCCAGCCGCTCATACAGGGCTGCCGCCGCGGCATCGGATGCGACGACGTCGAGTACCGGATGCAGGCCACGACGTCGCGCCTCCTCCACTGCCTGGCCGATCAGCAGTGCACCGATCCGATGTCCCCTCGCCTGCGGGGCAACGAACAGCCTGCTGACCACGGCGGTCATACCCCGCGTCGCCCCGCTCCTCTCGCTCCACAACATCGGGGCCAGATCGCCTTCGCCGCCTTGCGACAAACTGATGTGCCCGACCAAGCGGCCTTCGAGTTCGGCAACCCAGGAGCCCAGCAGGGGACCGCCTGACAGCCACTCGCCGGGCTGACTGGGCCAGTTCATCGGATAGCCGTCGCGTTCATGGACTTCCGCGAGGACCCGCACACATTCCTCGACATCGCCATCAGCCCGCCGCCGGACGCAGCGGCTCGGCCTCTTCTCATCAGGCGCCCTGGAGTTCTCGATGTTCACTCCGGAATAGGAACACAGGGCATAGAGCCACAGGGCTACGGAGGCACAACCAGCCAAGAACATGGTGCGAGTTGCTCACGGCTGGGTCACGTACTGGCGCTCGTGTGTGAAGCGCCCGGCGCTTTCCTCGTGCCGGGCGCCCCCTCTCCGTACCGCCGAAATCACCTGCTCAGCTTCTGGAACCTGCGTACCGCCAACGGCAAGAAGATCGCCGTCAGGATCACCGGCCACACCCCCGACATCAGCAGCGCGTTCTGCTCGACCCACGAGTCGCCGCTGCCGACCGGCGTCCCGAACAGCTCGCGCGTGGCCGCGGCCGTCGACGAGATCGGGTTCCAGGCCGCGACGAAGCCCAGCCAGTCCGGCATCAGTTGGGGTGCGACGAAGATGCTGGAGATCATGGTCAGCGGGAAGGCGACCGCGAACAGGCCGCCCGCCGCCTCCGGGTTGGGCACCAGGAGGCCGAGCCACACGCCGAGCCAGATCAGTGAGAGGCGTAGCCACAGGAGCAGGCCGAAGGCGAGGAGGAAGTCGAGGCCGCCGTTCGGGCGCCAGCCCATGGCGACCGCGGTGAGCATCAGGATCGTCAGCTCCGCGCAGGCCACGATCAGATCGGTGACACCGCGCCCGGCGACGACCGCGGACGGCGCCATGGGCATGGAGCGGAAGCGGTCGATGACGCCGTTGGTGGAGTCGTACACCACGAGCGTCGCCGTGTTGATGAAGCCGAAGGCCATCGTCATCACGAACATGCCCGGCATCAGGAAGTCCTTGTAGTCCCCGCCGCCGGGCACCTGCATCGCGCTGCCGAAGACATACCCGTACAGCAGGACGGAGAGGATCGGGAAGCCCAACTGCCAGGCGATGTTGATGGGTTGGCGCTGGTAGTGGGTGAGGCCGCGGCGGACGATGTTCCAGCAGTCGGCGAGGGCCCAGTAGGCGCGACCGTGGCTGCTCTGTCCGGTCGTCAGGTCGAGCGCGCTCATGCCGCCGCCCCTTTCTTGGAGTCCTTGGAGTCCTTGGAGGCTTTGGGGTTCTGGGGATCCTCGGTGTTCTGGGCAACGTCCGTGCGGTGTCCCGTCAGGCGCATGAAGACGTCGTCGAGGCTCGGCCTGCGCAGGCCGATGTCCTCGACCTGGACCCCCTCGTCCTGAAGGGTGCGCGCCACCTCGGTGAGAGCCGAGACCCGGTCGGTCACCGGTGCGTGCACCTTCAACTCGGTCTCGTCCGTCTCCGGTTCGGCGTCGGAGACCTTGGCGACGACCTTCACGGCGCGCGGGATGTCGGCGCGCTCGGCGAGGACCACCTCGATACGGTCGCCGCCGACCGTGTTCTTCAGCCCGTCCGGGGTGTCGTCGGCGATGGCGCGGCCCTGGTCGATGACGGTGATGTGCGAGGCGAGCTTGTCGGCCTCCTCCAGGTACTGCGTGGTCAGCAGCACCGTGGTGCCGCCGGTCACCAACGCCCGTACGGATTCCCAGACTTCACCGCGACCGCGGGGATCGAGCCCGGTCGTCGGCTCGTCCAGGAACAGCACGCTGGGCGTGAGGATCATCGAGGCGGCGAGGTCGAGGCGCCGCCGCATGCCGCCGCTGTACTTGCCGACTCCCTTGTCGGCCGCGTCGACCAGGTCGAACTGCTCCAGAAGCTCACCGGCCCGCAGGCGCGCCCTGCGTCCGCCCAAGTGGAACAGCCGGCCGAACATCTCGAGGTTCTGTCGCCCTGTCAGCACCTCGTCCACGGCCGCGTACTGACCGGTGAGGCCGATCCGGGCCCGTACCTCCCGCGGCTGCCGCGCCACGTCCAGACCCGCCACCTGCGCCTGTCCGCCGTCGAGCCTGATGAGCGTCGACAGGATGCGGACGGCGGTGGTCTTGCCCGCGCCGTTCGGCCCGAGCAGGCCGTGGACGGTTCCTTCCCGCACCGCCAGGTCGAAGCCGTCGAGGGCGCGCTTCTCCCCGTACCTCTTCTCGAGCCCTTCGGCCCGGACCGCGTAGCCGCTCATGTGTACCCCTCCCGTAGTGAAACCTCTGCGAAAACCCCTGCGGCGATCCAAAACTGAGTACGCCGTACCCTTTTGAGGGTACACCGTACCCAGTTTCCGGTCCAAGGGATTATCCTGAAGCACATGGCAAGCACGTCGGGTCCGGACACCAGTGGCAGCGGAGACATCGTCCGCACCCTCAACCTGCTCTGGGACACGGGCAAACGCCCAAGCCGCGGCCCGAAACCGGGACTGACGCTCGACCGGATCGTGGACGCGGCCATCCAGATCGCGGACGCGGAGGGTCTGGAGGCCGTCTCGATGCGCCGGCTCTCCACGGAGCTCGGCACCGGCACGATGTCCCTGTACCGCTACGTCCCCGGCAAGGGCGAGCTGCTCGACCTGATGCTGGACCGCGTACAGCGCCCGGGTGAGGACGAGGCCGCGCTCGGCGAGAACTGGCGCGCGACTCTGGAGGCTCTGGGCCGCGAGACCCTCGCCCTCTACCGCCGCCACCCCTGGCTGCTCCAGGTGAACCAGACCCGTCCAGTACTCGGCCCGGGCGCCCTCGACGGCATGGAGATGGTGCTCGCCCGCATCAAGCCGATGGGCCTGACCGACCCTGAACTGGTCTCGGCCATCATCATGATCGACGGGTACGTCATCGGGGCCGCCCGCACGCAGCTGTACCAGAAGGAGGCGGAGCGGAAGTCGGGCCTGACGGACGCGGAGTTCTGGGAGGCACAGTCCCCGGTCCTGGAGAAAGCCATGACCAGCGGCCGCTACCCCGTTCTCGCCTCACTCAGCGAAGACGCCTTCGGCACCGACTTCGACCACTTCGAGTTCGGGCTCCAGCGGCTCCTGGACGGGCTGGAATCGCTCGTCACGCGGCGCGGCGGAGCGTGACGGCTCCGCCGGTTGGGCAGGTCGGAGAGCTCGATGGGTTGCGGGGTTCTGCGGCTGCGGGTTCGTTGTGGCTGGTCGCGCAGTTCCCCGCGCCCCTTGAAAGGAGGGCCTACGGCCCCCTTTCAATGGCGCGGCCGGTGGGCAAAAGTGAGGCCCGGCCTCCCCCGGGGGGACGGGGAGGCCGGGCCCGTTCTTGAAGAGGCGAGGAGGCGGGCCGTCAGGCCGCCGCCAGCGCCTCTGTCGGGGGCAGCTTGGCCGCTCGTACCGCCGGATAGAACCCGGCGAGGCCGCCGATGACGAGCGTCGCGCCCAGACCGCCGAGCATCGCCCAGGCGGGGACCACGGCGGGCCAGCCCTGGTAGGAGGCGTAGCCGCCCGTGACGGCGATGCCGAGCAGCACGCCGCCCGCACCGCCGAGCGCGGACAGGAGCAGTGACTCGCACAGGAACTGCGTACGGATCTGCCCCTTGGTGGCGCCCATCGAGCGGCGGAGCCCGATCTCGGAGCGGCGTTCCAGGACCGAGATGACCATGGTGTTGGCGACACCGACGCCGCCGACCAGCAGGGCGACCGCGCCGAGCCCGAGCAGCAGACCGGCCAGGGTCTCGTCGGTGGCCTCCTTGGCGGCGAGCGCGTCGGAGGGCCGGGAGACCTCGACGGACGACGGGTCCTCGGGGTTGGCGGTGGCGCCCAGTACGGACTGGACGTCGGTGACCGCGTCGGACTCGGCGCGGGTGAACACGGTCGTCGGGTGGCCGTCGAAGCCGAGGAGTTCTTCGGCGGCGGGCCAGCCGACCAGGGCCGCCGAGTCCGTCTCGGGCAGTAGCTCGTTGGGCGCGAGCAGTCCGACGACGGTGAACCAGCGTCCGCCGAGCCACACTTGGACGTCCGCGCCCGTGTCGTGCACGCCGAGTTGTTCGGCGGCGCGCGGGCCGAGGACGACGGCCGGGTACGAGGCGTTGGCGGCGTTCAGCCACCGGCCCTCGGCGACCTCGGTGCCGAGCGTGGCGGGCAGGCCTGTGCGGGCTGCGTAGACGCCTATGCCGCCGGTCTCCTCCTTGGGTACGTGGTCGTTGCGGTACACCTTGGCGTCGGTCAGCCCGATCGCGGACACGGCCTCGACCGGCCCGATCCTGCGCACCATGTCCTCCGCCTCGTCCGGCAGCCGGGCATCACCCCCGCCGAACGACTGCCCCGGCTCCACGGTCAGCAGGTTCGTACCGAGCGCGTCCAGCTTCCGGTTCAGGTCCTCCCCGCTGGACGTCGAGATCCCGACGACCCCGATCATCGCGGCGATCCCGATCGCGATCCCCAGCGCGGACAGGAACACCCGCATGGGCCGTGACCGCAGCCCGAACCCGGCGACGCGGACGACGTCGGCGGGGCTGAGCCGGGCGGGGCGGGGTGGCCGTGCGGGCGCTTTCGGGGGTCGTACGAGCGTGGTCGTCATGCCCGTACCTCCTCGTGGAGGACGGGCGCGTCGTGCTCGATACGGCCGTCCCGTACGCGTACCTCGCGGGGCAGGGAGGCCGCGATGTCCCGGTCGTGGGTGATCACGACCACCGTCGTGCCGGCGCGGTTGAGTTCGCGCAGGAGGGCCATGACGACCGCGCCGGAGCGGGAGTCGAGGGCGCCGGTGGGTTCGTCGGCCAGCAGAAGGGGCGGGTCGCCGACGACCGCGCGGGCCAGGGCGACCCGCTGTTTCTCGCCGCCCGAGAGCTGGTGCGGCTCGTGGCCGAGGCGGTGGCCGAGGCCGACTCGGACCAGGGCCCGTTGCGCGAGGCATCTGCGTTCGGAGCGGGGACGGCCGCTGTAGAGCAGGCCGTCGGCCACGCTGTCCAACGCCGGTACGCCGCGCGCGAGATGGAACTGCTGGAAGACGAACCCGATCGTGCGGGCCCGCAGCGCCGACAGTTCGCGGTCGCTCAGCCGGGCGACGTCGTGGCCGTCGATGCCGACGGTGCCGGAGGTCGGGCGGTCCAGGGTGCCCATGATGTTCAGCAGCGTGGACTTGCCGGAGCCCGACGGGCCGACGACGGCGAGGAGTTCGCCGCGCTCCACGACCAGGTCGGCGCCCCTCAGCGCGGCCACGTCGCCGTACGTCTTGGTGACGTCGCCCAACTCGACGATGGGGTACGTCACTTGGGCACCCCCACCTTGAGTCCGGCCGTGACGCCCTGGCCCGACACCTCGACCATTCCGCCGGAGAACATGCCGAGCTTCACGGGCAGATACTCCGTGCCGTCCGCCCGCACGGCCTCCACCGCGTAGCCGCCCTCGCGCAGCGCGACCAGCGCCTCGACGGGCACCGCCAGCACGTCCTCGCGGGTCTCCGCCTCGAAGGCGACGTCGACGGGGGCCGCCTGGTAGCGGCCCAGCTTCTTCTGGTCCTCGACGGTCAGCGTGACGGGCAGCGTGGCGTCCTCACTGCTCTGCTGCTGGACCTCGCCCTCCTGGGCGGGCTCCGCGGTCACGGCCGTGCCCACCTCGGCCACCTTCGCCTCGGCGGTGCTGCCGTCGGGCAGCGTGACCGTCGCCCGCGTCTCCTCTCCTGAGACCAAGTCCTCGTCCTTGACGGCGAGTTGAACGGTGATGGTCCGCTCGGTGCCGGTCCAGGTCAGGACCGTACCGTTCGGCGGAGCGCCCAGGGCGGCCTGCACATCGGTGACGCGCCGTGCGCCCGAGGCGACCACCGCGTCGGCCGGCTGCACCGTGCCGGTCTCCTCGCGGTCCAGGTCCTCCTGCCAGTCCCGTACGGCGTCGGCGGTGCCCTCCGTGTACTCGTCGTCGACGGTGAAGCCGCCGTAGCCGAGCGCGGAGAGGTTCTTCTCGAGGAGTTCGACGTCCCTGCCCTCGGCCCCGGTTTCGAGCGGGCGGTACAGGGGCGTCGCCCCGTACAGCAGCGGCACCTTCTTCTCGTCGGCCCGGTAGACGGGCTCCCCGCGCTCGACGGTGTCGCCCTCGCCGGGCAGCCAGGTGACGACGCCCTGTCCGGAGGCCTGCACGGGGGTGGCCTCGCCATAGCCGAGGGTGCCGTCGAGCGTTTCGCTGCGGGTGAGGCTGGTCTGCTTCACCTCGGCGGTCTTCGGGGGCCCGGACGCCGCATCCGAAGCCGTGGCCCCGTCCTCCGTACCGCCGAACACCCCGGTCGCCGCGGCCACGGCAGCCCCGGTGACGGCCACCGCCGCGAGCACGGCGAGGGCGATACGGAGGGGCCGGCGCCGCCGGCGGGCGGGCGCGGCGGGAGGCTCCTCAGTGACGAGGGAGGCTTCCGGCGGGGCCGACTCGACGGCGGCAACCTCACCGGGCTCGGCGGGTGCGAGGGCGGCAGCCCCCTCGGACCTGTCGGCCGGTACGACGACATCAGCCCTCTCCGGACTGCCGGCCGATTCGGTGGCGACGGCCGTGGCTTTCTGACCATTCACGCTCACCCCGTCTCCTCCTCGTTACCGCCGCCGAAGCCGAGCTGATCGCGGCAGGCCTCCAACGCCGTCTCGAAGTCGGGGTCCTCCGTGGGCATGGCCTCCCGGTCGAAGCCCTCCGGGCCGGGGTCGGCCATGTCGACGTCGTTGTCCCGCATGCACTGCGCGAACTCCCGCATCTGCTCGGGGTCCGGCGTCTGGCCCGCCCGGTCCTGGAGGGACTGCGGCGCCTTGTCCCCGCAGGCCTCCATGGCCTTGGTGAGCGTGTCGCGGTCGATGTCGCCCTGGACGAAGCCCTGCATGTTCAGCTCGCCCGTCACCGGATCGGGGTCCTCGACCTCCAGCCCCTGGTCCCGCAGGCAGTCCACGAACTCCTGCGCCTGCTCGACCTCGCTCCCGTCCGCGGCCTGGTCCGCACTGTCGGAACCGGACTCGCTCTGCGACTCGCCCACCGAAGCGACCTCCGGCCCGCTGTCGTCACCGCCCCCGCCGCAACCGGCCAGCAGCCCGGCCGCGAGCAGCACGGCAGCGGGTGCGGTGAGCACTCGGGCCCGCAACCTCCTGCGCATCCTTGCCTCTTCTCGTCGATGTCCCGCACGGGCGGTTCCCGTATGACGAGAAGGAGGCTGGCCCCACAGCATCAGGGGACCCTCCGCCGAACCTCAAAGCCCGCTGGTAATCACTTCGGGTTCTGCCGATCCCACCGCGAGGTCCGCGTTCCGCAGGGGCAGCAGCAGCCGGAACACCGCCCCCGGCCGGTCCGCCGCCAGGTCCACGCGCCCGCCGTGCGCCCCGGCGAGGGCCGCGACGATCGACAGCCCGAGTCCGCTCCCGCCGTCTTCCCGGCCGTCGCGCGAGCGGGCCGTGTCGGCGCGGTAGAGGCGCTCGAAGACGTACGGGGCATGCTCGACCGACACCCCGGGCCCGGTGTCCGCCACCTCGACCAGCGCCGCGGGAGCCTCCGACGGCAGCGGGCTCCCCGCGACGGCCACAGCCGGCCCGAGTGCCGCGGGCTCCGCGACATCGACCCGTACGGTGATCCGCGCGTCGAAGGGCGTGTGCCGCTCCGCGTTGGCCAGCAGATTGGCCAGCACCTGCCGCAGCCGCAACGGATCCCCCTCCACCACCACGGGCCGCATCGCCCCCGTCAGCCGTACGTCCCGCTCCGGCGAACGGGCATGCAGGTCCCGTACGACATCGGCGGCCAACTCCAGGAGATCGACGGGCCGTTGCTCCAGATCCCGCTCTTCGTCGAGGCGTGCGAGCAGCAGCAGGTCCTCCACCAGGACGCCCATCCGGGCCGCCTCCGCCTCGATACGGCGCAGCGCGTCCGTCCGGTCACCACCCCGGCGGCTCAACTCGGCGAACCCTCGGATGGAGGTGAGCGGGGTGCGCAGTTCGTGCGAGGCATCGGCGAGGAAACGGCGCAGCCGCTGCTCGGAGGCAGTACGGGCGGCGATCTCCCACTCGAGGCGGCCGAGCATCGCGTTCATGGCGCGCCCGAGCCGGCCGGGTTCGGTGTGCGGGTCGGTGCCGTCGACGCGCCGCCGGAAGTCGCCCGCGGCGATGGCGTCCGCGGTGGCCTCCATCCGCGTGAGGGGCCGCAGTCCGCCCCGTACGAGCAGGGCCGCGACACCCGCAAGTCCGGCCAGCACGACCGCCGTCACCAGCGCGTCGATGAGCAGCAGCCGGTCGGTGGTCTCCTCCACCTCGGCCAGGGACACGGCGGTGACCACCAGGGACCCGCCCGTATCCTGCACGGCCACGCGCCAGTCGGCGCCCGACTCCCCCGGCACCGTGAACACCTCGCCGGCCCGGGCGGCGAGCGCGTCCCGGTCGGGCAGCCGCGGGCCCGGGCCCTCCGGGTCCCGGGGAATGCTCGTACGGGTGTCGGTGGCCTTGCCGTAACCGTAGATCCGGAACTCTCCGCCGAACCGCTCCGTGAGAAACGTCAGGAACGAGTCCTCGTCCCGGGTCTGGCCCACCCGTTGAGCGAGGAGGTCCTGTGCCGCCGCGTCGGGGAACGAGCCGGGGGCCCCGCCCGGGCCACCCGGGGCGCCCATGTCCAGATTCTGGTCGACCCGGTCGATCAGGTAGTTCTCCAGGAGCAGCAGTCCGGCGGCGTTCGCGGCGAGCAGCGCGAGTGCGGCGAGCCCGGTCGCAGCGAGCGCGAGCCGGGCCCGCAGGGTCCAGTGCCGCCAGTGCCGCCACCGGAATCGGAATCGGGCGGCCTGGCGCGTCATTTCGGCGCCCGGAGTACGTACCCGACTCCGCGCAGCGTGTGGATCAGCGGCACCGCGCCGTCCGTGTCGATCTTCTTCCGCAGGTAGTAGACGTAACTCTCGATGATCCGGGTGTCGCCGCCGAAGTCGTACCCCCAGACGCTTTCCAGGATCTGCGCCTTGCTGACCACCCGCCCGGCGTTCTCCATCAGATACGCCAGCATGCGGAACTCGGTCGGCGACAGCTCCAGTTCGCGCCCGTCGCGCCGTACGGTGTGCGCGGCCTCGTCGAGTTCGAGGCCGGCGCAGCGCAGCAGGGGCTCGGGCGCCGGCTCCTTGCGCCGCGTACGGCGCAGGATC
This sequence comes from Streptomyces flaveus, assembly GCF_014647675.1. Classification (GTDB taxonomy): domain Bacteria; phylum Actinomycetota; class Actinomycetes; order Streptomycetales; family Streptomycetaceae; genus Streptomyces; species Streptomyces flaveus. The sequence goes on from NZ_BMPQ01000008.1 coordinate 137,620, forward strand.
GCGCGCACCCGCAGCACGACCTCCTCCAGACTGAACGGTTTCGTCACATAGTCGTCGCCGCCCGCGCTGAGACCCTCCACCCGGTCGCGCACGGTGTCGCGGGCGGTCAGGAACAGCACGGGTGTCTCGCACCCGTCGCGGCGCAGGATGCGGGCGACCTCGTAGCCGTCGAGGTCGGGCAGCATCACGTCGAGCACGACGAGGTCGGGCGGGGCGGCGTGCGCGGCGTTGAGCGCCTCGACGCCCGTACCGGCGGCGGTGACATCGAAGCCGACGAGCCGGAACGTCTCCGACAGCAGGTCCCGGATGTTCGGCTCGTCGTCCACGACGAGCAGCCGGGCGGAGGCTTCGGCCTCGGCGGACACGGAATCCGTTCTCAGCGAACTGGTCACGCCCTCACAGCTACCGGCTCCGCCTCAAAGGAGGCTGAGAATCGGCTGGGAAACCGTTGAATTCGCTGTGGGCCTGCTTGGTGCCGAGGTGGCTCAGGTCCCCCGCCTGAACAGCTTCCTGAGCCCGTAAAGGACGACGAGCCCGGCGCCGAGAGCGAGGGCGGCCCTCGTGAGGTTGTCGTTCGACCCGGCATCGTCGCCGCCCCCGTCGGCCGCCGAACTCCCGTCTCCCGATGGGGACTTGCCATCCTCCGCGCCGGGGACGCTGCCGGCCTCGACGGGGCTCTGCTCCCCCTCGGTCCCGTACAGCAGCGTGGACCCGTCCGGGGTGTACGTCACCGACTCGCCCTGCCCCTGGAGCGGCACGCTCAGCCGGCCCTGCCGCTTCGGCTTCCCGTCGTTCCACTCGTACGCGATGCCGCCGAAGTAGCCGCGTACGGCGAGCTGTCCACCGCCGGGCGAGAAGGCGGCGTCGGTGGTCCACAGGTCGATGGGGGCGACGGGCTTGAAGACGTTCGTGCCGGAGGTGGAGAGCTGCGCCGGCCCGTCGTACAGGTGCCCGCCGTCCTCCTGCTTGTCGATGATGTAGACGCGCCCGGTCTTGGGGTGGACCACGAGCGACTCGGCGTCGCGGGGTCCGTCGGAGTACTTCACGACGTACTGCGTGGCCTTGACCGTCTGGTCCTTGAGCTCCTTGGGCTCGGGCAGCCGGTAGATCCACACGAAGTCCCATACGACGCCGTCGTTGTCGCCGATGTCGCCGACGTAGATCTCGTTGTCCGGGCCGATGGAGATGGCCTCGATGTCGCGCGGGGTACCGACACCGGTCATGGTGATCCTCGCGACGGTGTCACCGGTCTTGCTGTCGATGGCGTAGAGGTAGGCGCCCTCGTCCTGGTCGTTGTGCGTCCAGTAGATGCCCTTGTGCTGGCGGGAGGCGGCGAGCCCGCTGGACTCGGTGATCCCCGGGTCCTTGATCGTGAACCCCTCCGAACCGTCATCACCGTCGGCGGCGACGGCGGGCGCGCCGAGCGCGAGGACGAGCAGGGCTGAGGCGAGGAACGACAACGAACGGCGCATGGCCCCAAGCGTGCCATCCCCGGGAGGCGTTCCCGCACGGTGTTCAGCTTCACACTCCTGATCGCGCTTTGATCAGGGATCTGGCAGGGATCCCGCGCCGTGGTCAAGGATGATGAGCGGATGCTCAGGTTCATGCCCGTAGGCGACTCCCAGACCATCGGCAGCGCGGGCGAACACACTTGGCGTTACCGGATGTGGCAGCACCTGCGCGCGACGTACGGCGGCCCGTTCCGCATCGTCGGCCCACGCGAGACGCTCTACGACAAGGCGACGGACACCGCCGACTCGTACGAGTACGCCGACCCGGACTTCCCCCGCTCACACCTGGCGGGCTGGGGCGAGGGCTGGCACCACATGGCGCCGCTGATCGCCGAGGCGGTACGCACACAGCGGGCGGACGTGCTGCTGATCTCGCTGGGCCTGATCGACCTGGGCTTCTACACGGACGCGGACAGCACGGCGGCGAACGTACGCCTCTTTGTGTCCGAGGCCCGCTCGGCCAACCCCCGCGTGGCGATGGTCTTCCTGCCGGTGATCCCCAACGTGAGGGCGGACTCGGACGCGGACTTCGCCGCCGAGGTAGCCCGCCTCAACGAGCTGCTGGCCAAGGCGGTGGCGGACCTGGAGGAGCCGTCGTCCCCCCTCCTGCTGGCCTCGGCCCCGGAGTCGTACGACCTCAACCTGGACACGGACGACGGCACGCATCCGAACGCGTCGGGCGAGCACAAGATCGCGGCTGCCTTCGCCGAAGCGATGTACCAGGCTTGGGACTTGGGGGAGCCGTACGCGGGGTGAGGGTTGCGGTCCTCGGCGTCCGGCCAGAGCTCCTGCGTGTCCTGGTCACCGTGCGTATCGTTGTACTGCGCGGCTGCACTCGACCGAGGGGCAGCCGGGGAGGAGCGCCACGATGACCGTCCTTGACGACAGGATCGAGATGGCCGACATCAACGAGCAGGCCTTGGACAAACTGTTCGACGAGATGCACGTCCCCGAGGGCTACAAGGCCGAGATCGTCGAGGGGACCATCTACATGTCGCCACAGCGGGACGTTCACTGGGAGACCATTCGCGCGATCATCTGGGCGCTCGAGGATCGCTTCGGCAGGCGCGCGAAAGTCTTCTCGGACGTCCGCATCGACTTCCCCGGCCATGAGAACGGCTTCGCCCCGGACGTGGCAAAGCTGCGCGACGGCTCCGAGAAGAACGGCGAGGGCCACTGGCGTCACAAGGACGTCGAGTTCATCGCCGAGGTCATTTCCAAGGGCACCGCCATGAACGACTACGGCCCCAAGAAGACCGCGTACGCCCTCGCCGAGGTCCCCGTCTACCTCATCGCCGACCCTTACAAGGGCAAGTGCTACCTCCACACCCAGCCCAAGGACGGCGAGTACACCAGCGAACTCGCCATCGCCTACGGCTCGGACGTCGACATGACGAACACCCTCCTCGACCTCACCCTCAAGACCGAAGAGTTCCCCCGCGACTAGCGAGCCATCCGCATGCCGCCGCATCGACCTTGGGAGCCGGCCCTGCTGCGCGAAGCCCGCGCAACAGCGACCAGCCCGAGTGATCGCCCTCAGAACATCGTGTTGTCGTTGGCGGAGGTCTCCGGTACGTCCTGGATCACGTCCCAGTGCTCGACGATCTTCCCGTTCCGCACCCGGAACAGGTCGATGATCGCCTGGCCCCGCTCCCCCGGCACGTTCACGTAGTGGCTGTGGACCGCCACCAGGTCGCCCTCGGCGACGACCCGCTTCGGGGACACCTTCAGCTGCGGGAACGCCTCGAAATACGCGCCCAGGCCCGCCTTCACACCCGCCACACCGTCGGCGATGGCCGGGTTGTGCTGGTGGTATTCAGGACCCACGTACTTGTCGACGGCGGACAGGTCCTTCTCGACCAGGAGCTGGTCGACGTACGCCGTGACCAGCTTCTTGTTGTACGCGGTGAGCCAGCGCGGGCCCGGCTTGTTCGTGCGGGGCCAACTCTCCGTGGAGAACATGTCGTTGCCGTTCGCCGTGGTCGCCGGCACCTCCTGCCCCGTGTCCCAGTGCTCGGCGATCTTCCCGCCCTGGAAGCGGAAGATGTCGAAGACGGCGCTGCCGCGCGTGCCCGGCGTCATGACGACGTTGGAGTGCACGAGCACCAGGTCGCCCTCGGAGATGACCCGCTTGATGTCGTACTCGGCGTCCGGGAACTGCTGGCTGAGGGCGGTGCCGAGGTTCTTGAGGGCCTCGGAGCCGTCGGGGGCGAGCGGGTTGTGCTGGATGTAGTCGGGCCGTACGAAACGGTCGACGACCGACGTGTCACCTCGCTCGAACACGCCCTTGAGCACCTGGACGGCGACGGACTTCTGGTAGCCGAGGCGGGCGGAGTCGCCGTGGGCGACCTGGTGTGCGGGGGTGTCCGAGGGAGGAGCCGCAGCGGCGGGTACGACAGCGACAGCGGTGAGGGCTGCGGCGGCCATGAGCGCGGTGGCGAGGGTACGGCGGGCGGGTGCGGTGGTGGTCATGGGGTGCTGATCTCCGGTCCTGTGGGGGAGGAAAGCGGGAGGCATAGCATGCAGAACATCTGGACATTGAAAGTTCAAGATCTTGCTCACCAAAGGAAAGCACTAACTCGCAGTTAGTGTCAAGATCGGTCCCAGAGCCAAGGCCCGCCCTTGCGTAGAGCGCACTCCAAGCTCTTGGCTTAGGAGTCATGAAGTACACGCAGCTCGGACGCACAGGACTCAAGGTCAGCCGACTCGTCCTCGGCACCATGAACTTCGGTCCGCAGACCGACGAAGCGGACAGCCACGCGATCATGGACGGCGCGCTGGACGCGGGAATCAACTACTTCGACACCGCCAATGTCTATGGCTGGGGCGAGAACAAGGGCCGTACGGAGTCGATCATCGGCAGCTGGTTCGCCAAGGGTGGCGAGCGGCGCGACAAGGTCGTACTGGCCACCAAGGTGTACGGGAACATGGCGCCGGACGGCAGCACGGTGTGGCCCAACCACGACAAGCTCTCCGCGCTCAACATCCGGCGGGCGGTGGAGGCAAGCCTGAAGCGCCTCCAGACCGACTACATCGACATCTACCAGTTCCACCACATGGACCGGCAGACCCCCTTCGAGGAGATCTGGCAGGCGATCGACGTCCTGGTGCAGCAGGGCAAGATCCTGTACGCCGGATCCTCCAACTTCCCCGGCTACAAGATCGCCCAGGCGAACGAGATCGCCGCCCGGCGCGGCGGCACCATCGGCCTCGTCAGCGAGCAGTGCCTCTACAACCTCGCCGAGCGCCGCGCCGAGATGGAGGTCATCCCGGCCGCGCAGGAGTACGGCCTCGGGGTCATCCCCTGGTCGCCGCTGCACGGCGGTCTGCTGGGCGGCGTCATCAAGAAGGAGGTCGAGGGCGGGCGGCGTGCTTCCGGCCGGGCGGCCGACGCGCTCGCCAACACCGCCGTACGCGCCCAGATCCAGTCGTACGAGGACCTGCTCGACAAGCACGGCATCGAGCCCGGCGAGGCAGCCCTGGCCTGGCTGCTCACCCGGCCTGGCGTGACGGGGCCGATCGTCGGCCCGCGCACCGCCGCTCAGCTCGACTCCGCCGTGGATGCGGTCGACCTGGAGCTGCCGGAGGAGCTGCTGACCGGCCTGGACGAGATCTTCCCGGGTCCGGGGCCGTCGCCGGAGGCCTTCGCCTGGTAGCACCAGCGGGCCCAGCGGCCCCGGGTGCACGCCTGCGCGCGTACGCATCCACGTACGCGTGCGGGCGGCAGCGGTCGGCTACATTCCGAGCGCTGACGCCAGGGCCACCACCACGAACATCAGCACAAGTACGCCGGCCATGATCCGGTTACGTGTCTTCGGGTCCACGTGGTCGAGCGTAACCGCACGGCCTCAGGTGCCCGAGCCGAGGGCCCAGCGGGCGAGCGTCTCGTAGCGGGGGCGTTCGCCCGGTATGCCCGACTTGGGGAGATTACTGCGGACCAGGCACAGCTCGGCCACGGTCCAGGGGCGCCCGGCGAAGTCGTGCAGCAGGGCGGTGTACGGGGCGAAGTCCGCCGAGCCCCGGCTCCGGGCGACGGTGAGGTGCGGCCGGTAGCGGCGGTGCTCCTCGATCGGGACGCCCGCCTTGCGCGCCGCCGCCTCCGCCCGCTCGGCGAGCAGCCGCATCGTGCCCACGTCCCCGGTCGCGCCGATCCACAGCGCCCGGCCGCCGAAGTGGCCTCCGGCCCGCAGTTCCAGCGCGAACGGATCCGTCCGGCGAGCCGCCCGCTCGAGTCTCGCCGACAGCTCCGGTACGAGTTCGTCGTCGACCTCGCCGTAGAACGCGAGCGTGAAGTGCCAGCCGGGGCGACCCGTCCAGCGCAGGCCCTCGGCACCTGGCAGTTTCTCCAACTGGCCGACGACTACGGCGAGTTCGGCGGTCACATCCTCCGGCGGCAGCACTGCGGCGAAGAGTCTCATGGAGCCAGTCTCCCCGCCTGACGGCCGAGGCGGCGGCCCCACGCCCCGCCCTACGCCACCGTCGCCAACTCCCGCTCCCGCTTCCCCTCCCGCGGGATGAACCGCACCCGCGGATGCCCGTGGTGCCAGCCCACCGACAGCCGCAGGCCGCCGACTCGGGCGAGGACCAGGCCCACCACCGCTGCCGCCAGGAGCGAGATCAGGCCGCCGAACGCGAAGCCGATGCGGGCGCCGAACGTGTCGGTGATCCAGCCGACGATGGGTGCCCCCAGCGGCGTACCGCCGACGAAGACCATCATGAACAGGCTCATGACGCGGCCGCGCATGGCGGGGTCGGTGGCCATCTGGACGCTGGCGTTGGCGGTGGTGTTGACCGTCAGGGCCGCCATGCCGGTGGGGATCATGAGCAGGGCGAAGAGCCAGTACGAGGGGGACAGCGCCGCCGCGATCTCCAGTACGCCGAACAGCAGGGCCGCACCGACCAGGAGCCGCAGTCGCACCGAGCCGCGGCGGGCGGTGAGCAGTGCTCCGGCGACCGAGCCGACCGCCATGAGGGTGTTGAGGAAGCCGTATGTACCGGCGCCCGCGTGGTAGACCTCGTCGGCGAACGCGGTGAGCCAGATGGGGAAGTTGAAGCCGAAGGTGCCGACGAAACCGATGAGCACGATCGGCCAGATCAGTTCGGGCCGGGAGGCGACGTAGTGCAGGCCCTCGCGCAGCTGGCCCTTGCCGCGCGGCACCCGCTCCACCTTGTGCAGCTCGCTCGTGCGCATCAGGAGCAGGCCGGTGATGGGGGCGAGGAAGGCGAGGCCGTTGATCAGGAAGGCCCAGCCGCTGCCGACCGTCGAGATCAGGACGCCCGCGACGGCGGGGCCGATGAGGCGGGCGGAGTGGAAGTTGGCCGAGTTGAGGCTGACGGCGTTGCGTACCTGGTCGGGGCCGACCATCTCGGAGACGAAGGTCTGCCGGGTCGGGTTGTCGACGACGGTGACCATGCCGAGCAGGAACGCGATCAGATACACGTGCCAGACCTGCACCTGGCCGCTGAGCGTGAGCACGGCGAGCGCGAGACCGCACAGGCCCAGCGCGCCCTGGGTGAAGAACAGCATGCGGCGCTTGGGGTAGCGGTCGGCGATGACTCCGCCGTACAGGCCGAAGAGCAGCATCGGCAGGAACTGCAGGGCGGTCGTGATGCCGACCGCGGCCGAGGAACCGGTCAGGCTCAGCACCAGCCAGTCCTGGGTGATGCGGGACATCCAGGTGCCGGTGTTGGAGACGATGGCTCCGGTGGCGAAGAGCCGGTAGTTCCGGATCCGCAGGGAGCTGAAGGTCGACGACTTGGCCGGCTGGGCCGTCGTGGTGGTGGCGGTGGGGGAATCGGGGGTGTTCGGTCCGGGGGCGGAGGTTGCTCCGGGTCCCGTACTCAACAGGGTTCGCCTCCTCTGGCGACGACTACAAGGGCTGCGTACGGCTGACGGCTGTGCGGTACTGCCCGTACGGCTACAGGTGCGCCAGCTTCTCCAGGACGGGCGCCGCCTCGCGGAGCTTGGCCCACTCGTCCTCGTCGAGGCCGTCGACCAGTCCGGCCAGCCATACGTTCCGCTTGCGGCGGCTCTCCTCGAGCATCGCCTCGGCGCGCTCGGTCTGCGTGACGACCTTCTGGCGCCGATCGTCGGGATGCGGCTCCAGCCTGACCAGGCCCTTGGCTTCGAGCAGGGCGACGATGCGGGTCATCGAGGGCGGCTGCACATGTTCCTTGCGGGCGAGCTCGCCCGGCGTGGCGGTGCCGCAGCGGGCGAGGGTGCCGAGCACCGACATCTCGGTCGGGCTCAGCGACTCGTCGACCCGCTGGTGCTTGAGTCGGCGCGACAGGCGCATCACGGCGGATCGCAGGGAGTTCACGGCGGCAGCGTCGTCGCCATGGGTGAGGTCAGGCATGTTGTTTAGGGTAACTCATTACTCTCGCTAAAGACCACTCGGACGGTCGCCCTATGCCCGTGACTCGGGCCACTGAACCCTGCCATCACCCATACGAGTGAGCCCAGGCCGAAAAGTCACACAGAACACGGCCGACGGCGGCGACCCTCGTCCCATGGGGACCAGCGTGCTCAGTCTGCGGATGGACGGGGAGTTGCTCGAACGGCTCCGGGACCGTGCGGCGAAACGAGGGATGAGCGTCCAGGACTATGTCGTCCAGATGCTCGTCAGGGATGACTTCGACGAGCGGTTCCAGACCGCGGTCGAGGAGACGGAGAGGTTTTACGGAGTTCCGTAACGGCCCTACGGGGTGACGTGGCGGTCCTTCGCGGCGGCGGTGGAATCGGCGCCCGCGTCGGTGTCAGCCTCGGCCGCGGCGCGCTTGATCGCCGCGTCCCGCCTGCGTACGTACCAGATGCCGATCAGCCCGAGTCCTGCACCGGCCAGGCAGGTCCACAGCCACCACAGATGTCCGTGGTCGTCGAGCCAGCCGTAGAAGGGAAGCTGCGCCAGGAAGAGGACGAACCAGAGGATCGCGCCACCCGTGACGGTGGCGACAACGGGCCCTTCAAGGGGTTCCGGTGCCTCGTGCCTGGGTGTCCACTTCGCCATGGGGACAGCTTACGGGGGTTGCGGGGGCGATCCCCGTGCCCCGGGCGCCCCGTACAACTACGGCACCATTTCCCCGCGTTCCCGTCCTCCCATGGTCGGATCTTTGCCGCGCCCGGCGTGTGAAGCCCCAAATCGCCCCGTACCGTCGACTGCATGACGCACATCGACGCGGGCGCTGAACTCGATCCCGTGCACCCTGTGCCTGCTCCCCTCACCCGGGCGAGAGGCCTGACCGCCGCCGAGGTCGCCGAGCGGGTGGCCCGGGGCGAGGTCAACGACGTCCCCGTGCGCAGCAGCCGCTCCACGGTCGACATCGTCCGCGCGAACGTCTTCACTCGCTTCAACGCGATCATCGGCGTCCTCTGGGTGATCATGCTGTCCGTGGCGCCGATCCAGGACAGCCTGTTCGGCTTTGTGATCCTGGCGAACACGGGCATCGGCATCATCCAGGAGTGGCGCGCGAAGAAGACCCTGGACTCGCTCGCGGTGATCGGCGAGGCGCGGCCGACCGTACGCAGGGACGGGGCCGCCGCCGAGATCGGCACCTCCGAGATCGTGCTCGGGGACCTGATCGAGATCGGGCCCGGCGACAAGATCGTCGTGGACGGCGAGTGCGTCGAGACCGACAGCCTGGAGATCGACGAGTCGCTGCTCACCGGTGAGGCGGACCCGGTCGTCAAGCAGCCGGGCGACCAGGTCATGTCGGGCAGCTTCGTGGTGGCGGGCGGCGGTGCGTTCACCGCCACGAAGGTGGGGCGCGAGGCGTACGCGGCGCAGCTCGCCGAGGAGGCGAGCCGGTTCACGCTGGTCCACTCCGAGCTGCGTTCCGGTATCTCCACGATCCTCAAGTACGTGACGTGGATGATGGTCCCGACCGCGATCGGCCTCATCATCAGCCAGCTCGTCGTCAAGGACAACGACTTCAAGGACTCGGTCGCGCGGACCGTCGGCGGCATCGTCCCGATGGTCCCCGAGGGTCTTGTGCTGCTGACGTCGGTGGCCTTCGCGATCGGCGTCATCCGGCTCGGCCGCAAGCAGTGCCTCGTGCAGGAACTCCCCGCCATCGAGGGCCTCGCCCGCGTCGACACCGTCTGCCTCGACAAGACGGGCACGCTGACCGAGGGCGGCATGGACGTGCGCGAGCTGCGTGCGCTGGACGGCAACGACGAGACGTACGTACGCACCGTCCTCGGCGCCCTCGGGGACTCGGACCCGCGGCCGAACGCGTCCCTGCAGGCGATCATCGACACCTACCCGAACGGCTCGGGCTGGCGCTGTCTTCAGTCGCTGCCGTTTTCCTCGGCGCGCAAATACAGCGGGGCGTCCTTCAGCGAGAGCGACGGCGACTCGAGTACGTGGCTGCTCGGGGCGCCCGACGTACTGCTGCCCGACGGGGACCCGGCGCTCACCGAGACCGAGCGGCTCAACGAGGAGGGGCTGCGGGTGCTGCTGCTGGCCCGGGCCGCGCGCGAGCTGGACGACCCCTCGGTCGCCCAGGGCGCCGTGCCCACCGCCCTCGTCGTCCTGGAGCAGCGGCTGCGGCCTGACGCCGCGGACACGCTGCGCTACTTCGACGAGCAGAACGTACGGGCCAAGGTCATCTCCGGCGACAACGCGGTGTCCGTGGGCGCGGTCGCCGAAAAGCTGGGGCTCACCGGGAACGTCGTGGACGCGCGCCGGCTGCCCGCCGAGCAGGACGAGATGGCCGAGGCGCTGGACTCGGGCACCGTCTTCGGGCGGGTCACCCCGCAACAGAAGCGGGACATGGTGGGCGCGCTCCAGTCCCGCGGGCACACCGTCGCGATGACCGGCGACGGCGTGAACGACGTGCTGGCCCTCAAGGACGCCGACATCGGCGTCTCCATGGGGTCCGGTTCGGAGGCCACGCGGGCCGTGGCGCAGATCGTGCTGCTCAACAACAGCTTCGCGACGCTGCCGTCGGTGGTCGCGGAGGGGCGGCGGGTGATCGGCAACATCACTCGGGTCGCGACGTTGTTCCTCGTCAAGACGGTGTATTCAGTGCTGCTGGCGATCATGGTGGTGATCTCGCAGGTCGAGTATCCGTTCCTGCCCCGGCATCTGACGCTGCTGTCGACTCTGACGATCGGGGTCCCGGCGTTCTTTCTTGCGCTCGCGCCCAACAAGGAGCGGGCTCGGCCGCACTTTGTGCGGCGGGTGATGCGGTATGCGATTCCGGGGGGTGCTGTTGCTGCGGTGGCCACCTTTGCTACGTATCTGATCGCTCGGGAGTACTACAGCGGGCCGGGGTCCTTGGCTGCGGAGACCAGTGCGGCGACGTTGACGCTGTTTCTGATCTCCATGTGGGTGCTGGCGATCATTGCCCGTCCGTACACGTGGTGGCGGGTGGGGCTGGTTGCGGCCATGGGGGCTGGGTTCCTGCTGGTGCTTGTTGTGCCGTGGCTCCAGGACTTCTTCGCCTTGAAGTTGGTGGGGGCGCCCATGCCGTGGACTGCCGTCGGGATCGCGGTGGTTGCGGCGGGCACGCTGGAGTTCTCGTGGCGGTGGGTGGACCGGCGGTTCCCGGCGTAGGGGTTTCTTTCCCCAGCCCCGCCCCTTCCCGGCTGTATCAATGTGCGGCTCCGCCGCGTGGGGGGGGGAAATGCCGTGTCGCGGCTGCGGGTGCGTCGTGGCTGGTCGCGCCCACGCGGCGGAGCCGCAAATCGATACAGCCCCGCGCCCCTTACGGGACGCCCAGCCACGCGCCCTCTCAGTCGAACCAGCGGTCCCTCGCCAGCTCCTCCGTCCTTGACGGGTCCTCCAGCAGTGCCGCCACCTCGAAGCGGCGCGGCCACTGGCCCGCCGCCCAGGCCAGGCCCGCCGCCACGCCCTCCAGGGTGGCCGCGTGCAGGACGCCGTCGCGGGTGCGGCGCCAGTCGAGTTCGGTGCCGTCCACGAAGAGTTCCTCGTGTTCGACGTATGTGGCGGGGGTCGCCGGGCCCAGCAGGACGCGGACCGGGTCCGGGACCTCGTGTTCGGTGCCCTCGCTGGTCACCTCGCCCGTCACCGATTCGCTGAGGCGTCGGACCTGGAACAGTTCGGCCAGGTCGGCGGCTCGGGACGGGCGTACGGGGAGGAGGGGGACCCCGGTCGTGAACGGGAGCAGGTCCGGGGAGTCCACGACCACCGCTTCGGTCGCGTCCACGACCACGACCTCCCCGTCCCGCACCGCCCGCAGCTCGTCAGGCAGCGTCACCTGCTCCGGGTCCAGGTCGGCCAACGCGCCGTAAAGCGCGTGCAGTTGGGAGGACGAGACCTCGCGGTCCGGGTCGGCCAGGCGGTCCAGGAGCTCGGCCGCGCCGCCGGGTTCGTCGAGGAGGGCGGCTACGGATGTGCGTACGCCGAGAGCACGGAGTACCTGCTCGTCCTCGAAGCCGGTCGCGTCGGCGGCGTCGTACAGGCCGTGGAGGAGCGGATCGCCGCCCGCGACGCGCAGGCCCGCCGGGCGGCGACCGTCCAGGACCGGGTGGCCGCGCAGCCACCATGCCGTGTACGGGCGGACGATCTCGTGCGTGCCGTCCGGGAGCAGGACGCGTACCGGCTGGGTGAGGGCGTCGCGCAGGGGTGGGCGGGAGAGCAGGGCGAGGGCCTGTGGCCAGCGGTCGTCGTCGACGAGGTCGAGATCCCGTACGGCGACGATCTCCGTGGCGACCGGCGGGACGGGAGTGTCGGGCAGGCGGTCGAGGACGTCCTCGCACCAGACGTCGACGGCGTCGAGCAGGCCGATGTCGTCGGGTTCGGCGAAGTCGCCCTCTCGGGGCTCCAGTTCGTCCGGATCGAGGACGACGTCGGTGGCGCGTACGAGGGCGAAGTTCGCCAGGACGCCGCAGGCGGCGAGCGGCTGCTCGCCCCAGCGTTCGGCCAGCTCGGCGTCCACGGAGGCCAGTTCGTCCTCGCGCATGACCTGGGCGAAGGGGCTGCCGGGGAGGACGAGTTCGCCGGCCGGGGCCAGTTCGCCCTCGTCGTCGGGTAGGGCGAGGGCGCCGAGCCAGGGTTCGTCGCCGGGTTCGAGGCCCGCGTCGCGTACGAGGGCGAGGACGGTGTCGGCGAGTTCCTCGGCGTCGGGGGTGTCCTGCTCCCAGCCGTCGTCGTCGAGGGAGGCGGCGACGGCCGTGCGGACCTGCGGGGTGGTGAGGATGGCGCGCGGGGTGGCGGGCAGGGCGCCCAGCTTCTCCAGGAGCGGGTGGGCGGCTTCCTGGTGGGCGACCTTGAGGCCGAGGCGGGCGAGGACGTCGGAGGTGGCGGCCCAGGTGTCGTGGGGCGTGGGCCCGTCGGGGACCGGCAGGAGGATCTGGCGGGGGCCGATCGTCGTACGCCCGTCCGCGAGCGGCACGGGCAGTCCCGAGAGCCGGTCCGGGTCGACCCCGGCGAGGCTGTCGTACAGCCGCCGCCACCAGCCGGGCTCCTTCTCCAGCCCTGCGAGCCGGTCGATCGCCTCGCCCAGCGGTACGCGTGCGACGCCCAGCGTCCGCAGTTCCACGCGGCGTTCGAGCCCGGCGGGCAGGAGGCTGGGCAGGACCTCGGCGAGGACCCGTACGGTCTCGGCGCCCGCCCCTTCCACCACCTCGGCGTCGCGGGGGCGGAGGGCTTCGGGCAGGTCGGTGTCCTCCGCGCCCGGCGTCACCGCCGGTGGCAGGAAGGCGGTGCGCGGCAGCCGGTCCAGGATCGCCTGACGCAGCGCGCCGTCCAGTTCGCCCTTGCCGAGCGGGCCCGGCACCAGGTCGATGATCCCGGTGCCGACCGGCCGCCAGTCGGCGAGCAGTTCGGCGTACGCGTCCGCCGCCCGCTGCACCAGGAAGTCGGTCAGCGGGCCGGGGGCGGCATGGCGGCGGGTCGTGTCGAGGGGGAACGAGGCGATGAGCAGGGCGGGCACGCCGAGGGCCTCGTCGCTGGGCGTGGGTGCGTGGACGACGGGGCTGGTACGGGGGCGGACCGGGGCGCCGTCGGCGTCGACGGGTACGGCCCAGGTCACGGACCACTGCGGGCGCAGCCGCTCCTCGACGGGGCGGTCGGCGAGCAGGGCCGCTTCGAGGGAGCCGTGTGCGGAGACGGTGCGCCAGCGCGTCGTACCGTCCCGCGAGTCCTCGACGGTGACGATGCCGCCTTCGCTGTGCCGCCGCAGCGTCCGTACGCCCTCGGCCTCCTCGCCGGTCTCCACGACGACCTCCTCCAGGCCGGGCAGGGCGAGGAGCAGGGCGTCGTCGATCGAGTCGAGGAGGCGCTCGGTGAGGTCCTGGGCGGCCGGGTCGCGCAGCGGGAGGATCACGACGGTGTCGTACGAGTCCGGGGCCGTGCCCTCGGCGGCGAACGGCAGCCTCAGCAGGGGCACATGGCCGTCACGGCGGCGGATCTCGTCGTCCAGGCCCGGACTGTGGCGGGCGGTGTCCGTGGCGGCTTCGCGGGCCTCGGCGAGGGACCAGCGGGCGCCACCGTGCCGGCCGACGATGGCGGGCTCGTCGGTCACCGCGAGCACGGCGGCGAAGCCGACGCCGTAGCGGCCGACGGTGCCTTCGTGGTCCTCGCGCTTGGCGGAGGCCCGGAGGGTGGACAGCGACTCGACGCCGGCCGCGTCGAGGTGGGCGCCGGTGTTGGCGGCGACGAGGACGCCGCCGCGGAGGGTGAGCCGCAGGCGGCCCGGTACGCCGGCGCGGGCCGCGGCGTCGGCGGCGTTCTGCGCGAGCTCCACGACGAGGCGGTCGCGGTAGCCGCCGAGGGCCAGGTCCTCCTCGGCGTTCGCGTCCTCGCGGAACCGCGCCGGGCTGGTCGCCCAGGCATCCAGCACCCCACGCCGCAGCCGCCCCGTCCCGAACGGGTCCGCGCCCTCGGCTGCCGGCCGCACGAACTTGGTCACGGTTCAGTCTCCTTCTTCGGGTGGACGGCCGCACTCGCCGCACGAAAGGTATCGGGTGTCGCCGATGGTTGGACGGGTGCGGGTTGAGTGTGGCTGGTCGCGCAGTTCCCCGCGCCCCTGGGGTCCGTGCGTGGGTCGGGGCCGTGGGCCGGTGCGTCAGCCCGTCGCAGGCCGGGCATACGACCCTTAACTGGTACAAGGCCCTGGTCCTCCGAGACAGAACCTAAGCGACGGACATACGACGCACCGGCCCACGCCCTCTCTCGCCGGAGGGAAACCGCGGGTAGTCGGGGGTGCGGGCTTCCCCAGGGCGCGGGGAGCCGCAGGCTTTTGCCTTTAGGGGCGCGGGGAACTGCGCGACCAGCCACGACGCACCCGCAGCCGCGACACGCAGTGTCACCCACCACCCCCTGGCGGGGCCTGAGGGCGCAGCCCCCTCACGCGGCGGAGCCGCAAATTGATACAGCCGGGAAGGGGCGGGGCTGGGGAAAGAAACCCCTCCCACAAACCCCGGTGGTCAGGAGTGACCCAACTCCGCCGACGACTCGTCGGAGACGACCGGCACGGACCCCGAGTCCGGCGACGGCCGAAGGGGGAACGGGTCCACCCGGGTCTCGTCGATCACCGGCGGAGCCGGCCGCGGAGGCGCCGGCATGACCGCCGCCTCCGAGTGCCCCCCGCATCCGTACGCCAGCGAGACCACACGCCCGTCCGCCGGCGAGAACTCGTTGCCGCAGACGCCGAACGCCTGCCCCAGCGACCCGCCGATGGGATACAGGAAACCGCAGCTCACGCAGGGGGCCGGCGCCGCCTGGGCCATCGCGGTCTTGGGACCGTGCGTGTCCTCCCAGCGATCGGCCGCGGTATGGAGGCCGTACCGGGACAGCACCCGGGCCCGCCGCAGCCCCAGCTCCTCCGCGACGGCGGCGATCGAACCACGGGAAGGTACGACGGAAAGCGTCGCCGGCGGCCCGGCCGTCACCTCGAGGTCCTCCGCCTCGACGAGCTCGGCCATCTCCTCCGAGACGGGCGAATTCGGCGCGGGCTCGTCCTCGCCGGTGAAACCGGGCTCGAGGCGGAGATCCTCCGCGTCCGTGGGAAGCAGATCCCCCGGACCCATGTCCCCGGGCCGCAGCCGCTCGCTCCACGGCACCCACTCGGGAGCGAGCAGCGCGTCAGGGCCGGGCAGCAGCACCGTCTCGTCGAGCGTCACGATCTTCGCCCGCGAGGCCCGCGCGACGGTCACCGCCCAGCGCCAGCCGCGATACCCCGGCTCCTTGCACTCGAAGAAGTGCGTGACGACGCGGTCTCCTTCGGAGACGAGCCCGGAGTGCTCCCCGACGACGCCGGGCGCGGCGGTCTCCTCGGCGGCGGCCCTGGCGAGGTCGACGGCCTCGGCGCACAGGCGGTCGGGGGTGCGGCTTCGCGTTGTCGCGCTCACAGGTATCGCTTCTCTCCTACGCCGTCTCACGAGTGCGCCATCCTCGCCGGGGGTGCGGACGGAGCGGCTGGGGGCATCTCCCGGGCCCTTCAAGGCACCGGGGTGGCCGCGTCGACGTCCGCGCCCGATCGCACTCGGGCGCACCTGCACCATCCATTCTGCGGGATGGCCGTCAGGCGCGCGGCCGAGAGCCACCGTCGCGGGGCGCGCTACGCACGCTACCCTCTCGTCGCCGCCGGGCACACACCGAGTCGGCGGCCGTTGCCCGACCGTGCCGTTGCCGTGCACTGCGCGCCGAGGTGCCGGTACCGGTCCGCAGGGTCCCGACCA
Source organism: Streptomyces flaveus (assembly GCF_014647675.1). Classification (GTDB taxonomy): domain Bacteria; phylum Actinomycetota; class Actinomycetes; order Streptomycetales; family Streptomycetaceae; genus Streptomyces; species Streptomyces flaveus. Next base: position 153,778 of record NZ_BMPQ01000008.1, read on the forward strand.
ACCGGTCCACTCGGCCCTCATACGCGCGGTAACGCACTATCACCGCCCAACAAGGGGCACTATGGCGGAGTGGCAACCGCAAGTTCGTCCCAAGGTGCCGCCGGAGTCGGCGGCGACGGCGCCGAGGGAAGTGGTCGGATGAGCGGAGCTGGCCCGGTGCGCGGGGCGCTCCGTTCCGTCGGGCGTGCCCTGCACCTGCCGTTCACGGGGACGGCCCGGGGCATCCGGAAGGCGACGCACGCGCACGGAGCGGGCGAATCAGGGCTCGGCAAGCTGATCGAGCTGCACGGGGTGAACGGCGCCGGGGACATGATGATCACCGTGGCGCTCGCCTCGACGGTCTTCTTCTCGGTCCCGACGGACGAGGCCCGCGGCCGGGTGGCGCTCTACCTGGCGATCACGATGGCCCCGTTCACACTCCTCGCCCCGGTCATCGGCCCGCTCCTGGACCGCCTCCCGCACGGCCGCCGCGCCGCGATGGCGAGCGCGTTCCTGGCCCGCGCGTTCCTGGCCCTGCTGCTGTCGGGCGCGGTCGTCACGGGCAGCATCGAGCTGTATCCGGCGGCGCTCGGCGTGCTGGTGGCGTCGAAGGCGTACGGCGTGGTCAGAAGTGCCGTGGTGCCCAGGCTCCTGCCGCCCGCGTTCTCCCTGGTGAAGGCGAACTCGCGGGTCACGCTCGGCGGCCTCCTCGCCACGGGTGTGGCCGCGCCGATCGGGGCGGGGCTGCAGGCGCTGGGGCCCCGCTATCCGCTCTACGCCGCCTTCGTGATCTTCATGGCGGGTATGTTCCTGTCCTTCTCACTCCCTCACAAGGTCGACTCGGCCAAGGGAGAGGACAAGGCGCTGCTCGCCGCGGACGAGGAGCATCTGCACGGACCACATCTGGTCAAGGAGAAACTGCGGCGGCCCGGGCTGCGAACCGTCGGTACGTCCGTCACCCACGCGCTCGCCGCGAACGCGACGCTGCGCTGGCTGTCCGGGTTCCTGACCTTCTTCCTCGCGTTCCTGCTGCGCGAGCATCCGCTCGCGGGCGCGAGCGCGGCGGTCTCACTCGGCATCGTGGCCGTCTCGGCGGGCGCGGGCAACGCCCTGGGCACGACGGTCGGGGCGGCGCTGAGGTCGCGGGCGCCGGAGCTGATCATCGTGACGGTCATCGCGGTGGTGATGGGGGTGGCGATCACTGCGGCGGTGTTCTTCGGGGTGATCGTGGTGGCGGTGCTCGCCGCGTTCGCCGGCTTCGCACAGGCCCTGTCCAAGCTGTCGCTGGACGCGCTGATCCAGCGGGACGTCCCGGAGCTGGTCCGTACGTCGGCGTTCGCGCGCTCGGAGACGCTGCTGCAGATGTCCTGGGTGGTCGGCGGCGCCATCGGTATCGCGCTGCCGCTCATCGGCACGCTCGGCATGGCGGTGGCCGCCTCCGTCGTCGCCGCCGGCTGGCTCGGCACGGTCCGCGGACTGCTGGGCGCGGCCAGGCACCGCGGGGACCGCCCGCGAGCCCAGGTGGCGTAAAGCACGCCCGCGAGCCCGGGTCGCGTAAAGCGCCCCAGTTGGCGGGGGCACCCCCCACGCCAGATAGCCTGCCTCCATGACCACCCTGCCCCGCGGCAGTGCCGCTACTGGACACGGCCCCGTTCGCCGTCGTCGCGCCGTCGCTGCCGTCGGCGCTGTTTCCGCCGGACTCCTCGTCCTGGCCGCCTGTGACAAGCCGACGCCGATGGCGACCGTCACGGTCGGCAAGACCTCGAAGAGCGCCGAGGCCGAGTGCTACGAGGACGGCAAGGCCATCAACCGCGAGAAGGCCACGGAGTGCACCCGCGAGAAGGCCGAGGACACGATCAGCGTGCCGCAGGGCGAGACGCTGCGCATCGGCGTGGACCCGGAGATCGCGGACGAGGGCTGGGCCCTGTGGATCAACGGTCAGCAGGTCATCTCGCCGCTCAAGAAGACGTACTACGCCTTCCAGGGCGTCGACCTCTTCGCCGCGCAGCAGGGTCAGAGCGCGCCCAAGGAGCTGAACATCAGCGTCGTCCAGCAGTCCGGTGAGGACGTCCAGGGCGTGTGGAACTTCAAGCTCGAGAACGCGGACGACTGAGACGCCCGGCCCGCCGCCGCCCATGCGCATCCTCGTAGCCACCGCGGTCCCCGTCGAACGGGACGCGGTGGCTTCGGCGTTCGGCAGCGGCCCCACCACCGTCGACCTGCTCGCCGCAGGCGTCGGCTCGGCAGCCGCCGCCGTCTCGACCGCGACCGCCCTCACCACCGCCGCACTGGCCGGGACCCCGTACGACCTCGTCGTCTCCGCGGGCATCGGCGGCGGCTTCCAGCCCGAGGCCCCCTTGGGGTCCCTGGTCCTCGCCGACGCGATCACCGTCGCGGACCTCGGCGCCGAGACCGCGGACGGCTTCGTCCCGGTCACCGAACTGGGCTTCGGGGCCATCACCCACCGGCCGCCGGACGCACTCGTACGAGAAGCCGCGGCCGTCACGGGAGCCCGTACCGGCACCGTCCTCACCGTCAACACCGTGACCGGAAGCGCCGAGCGGGCCGCCGAGTTGCGACGCCGTCATCCGGGAGCGCTGGCCGAGGCGATGGAGGGGTTCGGGGTCGCTCAGGCGGCTGCCGCGCACGGTGTGCCCGTGCTGGAGCTGCGCGCCGTGTCCAACCCCGTCGGCCCCCGCGACCGCGCCGCCTGGCGCATCGGCGACGCGCTCGCGGCACTCACGGAGGCGTTCGGGAAGCTCACGCCCGTACTGGAGAGTTGGAACCCACATGACCGCTGAGCAGCCTGTGCAGATCGCCTACTCCCCCTGCCCCAACGACACCTTCGTCTTCGACGCCTGGGCCCACGGACGGATCCTGGGAGCGCCCGCGCTCGAGGTGACCTTCGCGGACATCGACATCACCAACGGCATGGCCGAGCGCGGCGAGCTGGATGTGCTGAAGGTGTCGTACGCCGTTCTGCCGTACGTCCTCGACCAGTACGCCCTGCTGCCCTGCGGAGGCGCGCTGGGGCGGGGCTGCGGGCCGCTGGTGCTGACGGCGGAGGAGGGAGTGGACCTCACCGGCCGCACGGTCGCGGTGCCGAGCGAGAGGTCGACGGCGTACCTGCTGTTCCGCCTGTGGGCCGCGGACACCCTGCCGGAGGGCGTCGGCGAGATCGTGGTCATGCCCTTCCACGAGATCATGCCCGCCGTACGGGACGGGCAGGTCGACGCGGGGCTCGTCATCCACGAGGCGCGTTTCACGTACCAGAAGTACGGGCTGCACAAGCTCGCGGACATGGGCGAGCACTGGGAGGACACCACCGGGCTGCCGATCCCGCTGGGCGCGATCATCGCCAAGCGGTCGCTGGGCCAGGAAAGGCTGAAGCTGCTCGCCGAGTCCGTCCGTACGTCCGTACGCGCCGCCTGGGACGACCCGGAGGCCTCCCGTCCGTACGTCCTGGAGCACGCCCAGGAGATGGACCCGGCGGTCGCGGACCAGCACATCGGGCTCTACGTCAACGAGTTCACGGCGGATCTCGGCGAGGACGGTTACGCGGCGGTCAGGGGGCTGCTCACGCGGGCGGCGGCGGAGGGGCTGGTCCCGCCGCTCGGGTCTGACGCACTGGCGTTTCCCTGACCAGGTGCCACGC
>NZ_BMPQ01000008.1:157470-199762 GCF_014647675.1 Streptomyces flaveus
GCCGACGCACTGGCATTTTCGTAGAGGTCTCTACACGTCCAGCTGGTCCGCCACCGCCCGCAGCAGGCCCGCGATCTTCTTGCCGGAGGCCTTGTCCGGGTAGCGGCCCTTTTCGAGCATGGGCGTGATGTTCTCGAGCAGAGTGGTCAGATCCTGGACGATCGACGCGAGTTCGTCCGGCTTACGGCGCTGGGCTGCCGCGACGGAGGGGGTCGGGTCCAGGATCGTCACCGAAAGCGCCTGGTCACCGCGCTGTCCGGCGACCACGCCGAACTCCACTCGCTGCCCCGGCTTGAGAGCATCGACTCCGGCGGGCAGGACCGAGGAATGAACGAAGACGTCGCCGCCGTCGTCGCGGGAGAGAAAGCCGAAGCCCTTCTCAGAATTGAACCACTTGACCTTGCCGGTAGGCACGTCTGTCCTCGTCCTCGTAGTCGTCGGTTGGTGCTCTGGCTGAATGATGAACGATTCGGGAAAACTGCTCTGGATAGCACTGCAGCGGGTCGTGCCCGACCCGCCGGTACCAAGGCTAATGGTCCGGTGGCGGCTGACAAGACGTCCCCGGACTGTTCCTTCGCGCAGGGAACTACCCTGGTCGAGTGCGTGACAAAACCCAAGCGAATTCCGCCGAACCCGGTGACCGACTGGTCCGAACCGGCGGCATCGTCTTCTTTGTGGGAGCCGTGGCCACTTTGGTCACCGTGGCCCCGCTACTGCTCGACAAGTCGCCCTTCCCGACGTACATGTTCGGACTGAGCATGCTGATGGGCGTGGGCTTCCTGATCGCGGGAGCGGGTGTCCTGCGAACGGCGGCGGCACAGCGCCGCCGGGCGCGCTCCGTGCAGTAAGGGGTCTAGGACCGGTACCGGTCCAGCCAGGCCGGGAACTCCGTCAGGTCCGCGAGCACGACGTCCGCACCGGCCGCCCGCAGTTCCTCCGCGTCGCACGGCCCGGTGGACACCGCGACGGACAGCGCCTCGGCGATACGCGCACCGCGTACGTCACCGGTGTGGTCGCCGACGTAGACACCCGCCCCGTACTCGCGCAGCGCCTCCGCCTTGCGCTCGGCCCACAGGCCGCCGATGACGGCGTCGGCGGCGATGCCGAGGTGCTTGAGGTGCAGCTTGGCATTCGGCTCGTACTTGGCGGTGACGACGACCGCGCGCCCGCCCGCCGCCTGCACGGCCGCGATCGCCTCGCGGGCGCCGGCCATCGCGAGCGTCCCGGTTATGGCGTGTGTGGGGTACATCTCACGGTAGACGTCGGCCATGGCGGCGACCTGATCGCCCGGGAACCAGTTGACCAGCTCCTCCTCCAGCGGCGGACCGAGCCGCGTGATGGCCAGATCGGCGTCGATGTACGTCCCCGTCCGCTCGGAGAGCGCCAGGTAGCAGGCGTGGATGCCGGGGCGGGAGTCGATGAGGGTCATGTCGAGGTCGAAGCCGACGGTCAGCACCGGAGAAGTCATATGGGCCATTGTGCCCAGGGGGTCGTACGGGCCATGCGCCCGACCACTGGGCCCTCATAGCCGCCCCCTGCACTCAGCGGCAAAGCCCTGCCAACCGCCCTTGCCCCTACGGCCGTTGACGCTGAGCCCTCCACACCAGGTACAGCGCCGAGGCGACGGCCGCGCCCTTGAGGACCCAGGGCCAGGTCTCGGCGATCGCGTCGCTCATCTGGTCCCTGGCGATGGGATCGCCCCAACGCCCCTCCGTCCGCCCCCACAACCAGGTGATCCCCGCGACGGCGACCAGACCGGGCATCCCCAGGACCGCCCACTTCGACTCGGCGGGAGTCAGGCGCCGCGAAAGGTAGGCGATGAGCCAGCCGAGGGCGAGGACGACGAGGTTGCCGATGACGGCACCGGCGACGAGGAGGGTGGCGGCGAGCAGAAGGAGGGGGCTGGGGAGGCCTCCTCCGGTATCGGGGCGGGGGCGGGCCGAGGGGAGGAAACGGCGCCGCTTCTGCGCCGTACCGGCCGCCGTCGGCTCGGCCGCCTCGACCGGTACCGGCTCCTTGACCAGCTTCTTGGGCTCGGCGAGCGGCGCGGGCTTCTTCGGCGCGTCTTCGTCGGCGTCCGAGGGCGGCGGCTTGAGCAGCTCCGGGATCTCCACTCCTCCCACAAACCCCGGCACGCCGTCCGTCGTCCCGAACGGACTGCTGTCCACCCGCCACCAGTCGGTCTGCCCGGACCCGAGTTCCTCCGTACTCGCAAGGTGCGGCGGAGAGGGCACGTCACCGGAAACCATCGGTACGTCACCGGCCGCGGACGGCTCCGCGGACCGGGGCCGCGGGACGACTCGCCGCAGCCCCTTGGGCCGCTCCTCGGCCGCCTCCGCGGGCTGGACGGGCGCGGCGGCCCTGGGCTCCTGTTCCCCGCCACCACTTCCCTCGCCGCCGGAGCCCGCCGCCGCGACCACCTCCTCCGGGCTGCCGAGGCGCGCGAGGATCCGGCGTACGGAGGCCGGGCTGTCGGCGCTCGCCTTGGCCCGGCGCCGGTCGATCTCCCCGCGCAACTCCGTCACGAGCCGCATACGCGTCCCGGACGGCAACTGTCGGCTCTGGGCCAGGTCACCGACCCGGCTCAGGTAGTCGAACACGAGCTGATCGCTCTCAATCCCCACGAAGTCCCTCCGGGGGCGGCAGTGTTGGCGTGGTCCTCAGGCCCCGACACAACCGACCGTACCCCGGTCCCCAGGTCAAGCGACCAGGGTGGGTGGACGGTTGGGGTTCGTGTCTCGACTGCGGGTGCGTCGTGGCTGGTCGCGCAGTTCCCCGCGCCCCTGAAAAGCCTGCGGCTCCCCGCGCCCGGAGCAAGCCCGTACCCCAGCCACGACGGACCCGTCACTTGCCCTCCGGCGGGAGGGGGCGTGGGCCGGTGCGTCGTATGCCCGTCGCTTAGGTTCTGTCTCGGAGGACCAGGGCCTTGTACCAGCTAAGGGCCGTATGCCCGCCCTGCGACGGGCTGACGCACCGGCCCACGACCCCGCACCCCCCACCCACCCAGGGGCGCGGGGAACGGCGCGACCAGCCACACACAACCCGCAGCCGCCCAACCGCCGGAGGCAACCCGCTACCGTGGACAGGATGAGCGTCAACCACCGGCCCCCCGAGGAACCCGCGAACCCCGCGGCAGCGGCACCGCCCCGCTCGCTCGCGGAGCAACTACGCGCCCGCGACGACGCCTCCCTCGCCGCTCTCCTCCAGGCCCGCCCCGACCTCATCACCCCCGTCCCCACCGACCTCACCCAGCTCGCCACCCGCGCGGGGACCCGCGCCTCCGTGGTCCGCGCCCTGGAGCACCTGGACCGTTTCGCCCTGCAGACGGCGGAGGCCCTGGCCGTGGCCCCGGACCCGGCGACGTACGACACGCTCCTGGCGCTGCTGGCCGGAGACGAGGGCGACCCGGAGGTCACCGGCGCCCTCCCCCACGCGCTCGCGACGCTGCGCGAGCAGGCGCTGGTGTGGGGGGCGGACGACCGGCTGCGGCTGGTGCGTACGGCCCGCGAACTGCTCGCGCCCTCGCCGCAGCACCCGTCCCCGACAGGGCTCGGCCCCACGGTCGCGGAGGCGACGGCGGGCATGTCGCCGGGGCGTATCCAGGAGATCCTCGCGACGGCCGGGCTGTCCACGACGCATGACGCGGTGTCGGCGGTGGCGTCGCTGACGGAGCTGTTCACCGACCGCACCCGGATGCGGGCCATGCTCGACGAGGCCCCGGCCGACTCCCTGGAGGTGCTGTCGCGGCTGGTCTGGGGCCCGCCGTACGGGCAGGTCACGGCCGACCCGGCCGCCCGTCTGCGCTGGCTCATCGACCGCGGGCTGCTGCTGCCGACGGCGCCCGGCACGGTCGTACTCCCCCGTGAGGTCGCCCTGCACATGAGGGCGGGCCGCGCGCACCGCGCAGTCGAACCCTTGCCCCCGGAGGTCGAACCCGCCGTCACGCATCGTCCACAGGTTGTGGACGCGGCGGCGGCAGGCCAGGCGTACACCGCGCTCGCGACCGTCGAGGAGCTGCTGGGGGACTGGGACGAGGGCGGCCCGTCCGTGCTGCGCGCGGGCGGCCTGAGCGTACGGGATCTCAAACGCACCGCCGTGGCCCTGGACGTACCGGAGCCGATCGCGGCCTTCTGGGTCGAACTCGCCTACGCGGCGGGCCTGTTGGCCTCGGACGGCGAGGCCGACGAGCAGTACGCGGCGACCCCCGCGTACGACGAGTGGCGGGAGCTGCCCGCGGCCGAGCGCTGGACGCGGCTCGCCACCGCCTGGCTGACCGCGACCCGCACGCCGGGCCTGGTCGGCGGCCGGGACGCCAAGGACCGTACGCTCTCGGCGCTGGGCCCGGGCCTCGACCGCTCCGCCGCGCCCGAGGTCCGCCACCGCGTCCTGGCCCTGCTCGCCGCGCTCCCCGAGGGCGCCTCGGCCTCCGCGGACTCCCTGATCGCCCGCCTCCACTGGGAACGCCCCCTGCGCACCCCCCAGTCCCAGGCCCAGACCCAGACCCGTACGGACGATCTACGCATCCGGCTCGCCCGGTGGGCCCTGTCCGAGGCGGAGTTGCTCGGGATCACCGGCCGGGGAGCACTGTCCACACACGGCCGGGCCCTGCTCGCGACGCCGCCCGACGCACCCCTCACGGGAGCCGAACTCGCCGCGGCCGCCTCCCGCGCCGGCCACCTCCTCACCCCCCACCTGCCCACACCCCTCGACCACGTCCTGCTCCAGGCCGACCTCACCGCCGTCGCGCCGGGCCCGCTGGAACGCCCGCTGGCGGACATGCTCGGGGTGCTCGCGGATGTGGAGTCGAAGGGCGGGGCGACGGTGTACCGGTTCACGCCGGGGTCCGTACGGCGGGCCCTTGACGCGGGCCGTTCGGCCTCCGACCTGCATGCTTTCCTCGCCGCGCACTCGAGTACGCCGGTGCCGCAGCCCCTCACGTACCTGATCGACGACGTCGCCCGCAGGCACGGCCATCTGCGGATCGGCGCCGCGTCGGCGTACGTCCGCTGCGACGACGACGCCCTGCTGAACGAGATCCTCGCCGACAAGCGCTCCGCCGACCTGCGGCTGCGCCGACTCGCCCCCACCGTGCTGGCCGCGCAGACCGACCCGACCACGCTTCTCGAGGGCCTGCGCGCGATGGGTTTCGCGCCCGCCGCCGAGTCGGCGGAGGGCGACGTACTGATCGCGCGTGCCCACGCGCACCGCACCCCGCCGCGCACCGCCCCCGAGCCCGTACCCGGAGGCCCGCCGGTCCCCGACGCCACCCTGCTGAACGCCGCGATCCGCGCCATCCGCGCCGGCGACCTGGCTTCCACGGCTCCCCGCAAGGCCACCGCCACCGCGGCCCCGAACGGCTCCCTCCCCCGCACCACCTCCGCCGAGACCCTCGCCACCGTGCAGGCCGCCGTCCTCACCGGCGAGCCCCTGTGGATCGGCTACGTCAACGCCGAGGGCTCCGCCAGCCAGCGCGTCATCGCCCCGATCCGCGTCGAGGGCGGCTTCGTGACGGCGTACGACCACACGGCGGACGAAGTCCGCACGTACCCGCTGCACCGCATCACGGGCGTCGCGGAGCTGGCCGACGAAGACGCTCCGCTGGAAGCGCAGTAATCCACCTGCGGGCCGGTGGGGGCTGGTCGCGCCCACGCGGCGGAGCCGCATATCGATACAGCCCCGCGCCCCTATCGGGGCCTGCGGTCCCTCAAGCGGGCGCGGTACCGCACCGGACTTCACCAGGGCCGCTCAGCGTGCCATCTCCCGTCACCCGTACGGGCGTACGCACTGGATCATGCACGCCCGCCGGGGACTTCGCTCCCTTGAGGGACATCCGGCGGCCTCTCGCATCGCGGTGCGAGCGGCCGGGCAGCCACCCGACGTCCTGATCAATGCCTGGTCAACAGGCAAGCGCGAGAAAGAGGTTGTCCCATGCGTACCACTCGTCGTGTCGCCACCGTCCTGATCGGAACCGCCGCGCTGCTTGGCGCACTCGCCTCCCAGGCCGCGGCGATCGGCATCGATCTGGGCGGCGGCGTGACCCTCTGACCGCCCCTCACACCCCGCGGGCCGGACTCGGCGCACCGAGTCCGGCCCGTCCCCGCCTGGGTCACCCGACTGAACTTCCAACCGTGTTTCCGAAAGGCCCGAAAACAGTCATGCGTTCTCGTGCTGTCGCCACCACCGCCCTGTTCGCCGCGGTCGCCCTCGTCGGCGTACTCGCCTCTCAGGCCCAGGCCGCGCCCGCGCTGCCGCTGCCCCTCCCGCCCGCCGGGGCCGAGTCCCTCGTCACGGAGGGCGTCACCATCGAGGGGCCGCTGGTCAACAACCTCAATCTGCCCATGACGAAATAGCCCGCCGCATGCGGTAGCTGTCCCCGTCGAGCCGGACGATCTCCGCGTGGTGCGCGAGACGGTCGACCAGTGCGGGGGCGGCGCCGCCGAAGATCTCCTCCCAGCGCCCGAGGGGGCGGTCGCTGGTCACGATCAGTGAGGCCCGCTCATAGCGGTGGGCGACGAGCTGGAAGAGCAGGTGCGCGGTGGCCGCGTCGAAGGGGGCGTAGCCGACCTCGTCGATGATCAGCAGCGGGTACGCGTCGAGCGAGGCCAGCTCCTCGGAGAGTCGGCCGCCGTCCCGCGCCTCGGTCAGCCGGTACGCCCACTGGGCGGCGGTCGCGAACAGCACCCCGTGCCCCGCCTGGCAGGCCCGCACACCGAGCCCGACGGCGAGATGCGTCTTGCCGGTGCCGGGGGGCCCGACGAACACCGCGTTCCCGCGGGCGGCAACGAAGTCCAGCTTGCCGAGGCGGGCGACGGTCTCCCGGTCGAAGGACCGCGGGTGGCTGTCGTCGAACTCCTCGAGCAGCTTCCGGGAGGGGAAGCCCGCGTCCCGGATACGGGCCTCGGTTCCACGGGGTTTGTACGGCGCGGTGGGCTCGGCGGTGGAGGGGACCGCCGAGTGGACTGCCGACCGGGCGGCCGACTGGGCCGGAATCGCCCCGGGCGGAACCGAGACGGACGGAGCCGGGGCGGACGAGATCGAGACGGAAGGGATCGAGACGGGCGAGGGCTTCGGCTCAGGCTCCTGGTGAGCGGGGTCCTGGGCAGCGGGGTCCTTGGGCGCATCGTGATCCGAGTGCACCGGCATCGAACTGGCCGCTCTCGCCCCTGACATGTACCAGAGGATCGCCGCCGAGAGGATGAACGCCATGTGGATCACCGTTCCCCACATCAGCGAGTGACGGGGGGTGTGGTGCACGTCCACGAACATCTGGAGCAGATGGACGGAGGAGATGCCCACGATGGCGGTGGCGAGCTTCACCTTCAGCACGTTGGCGTTGACGTGCGAGAGCCACTCGGGCTGGTCGCGGTGGCCCTCGAGTCCGATACGCGAGACGAAGGTCTCGTAGCCGCCGACGATCACCATGATCAGCAGGTTGGCGATCATCACGACGTCGACGAGCTTGAGCACGGCGAGCATGACGTACGTCTCGGTCGCGTGCCCGCTCACGATCCGGAGGATTAAGCTCCACAGCTCGTTGAAGAACTTGTAGACGTACACGGCCTGGGCGGCCACCAGGCCGAAGTACAACGGCGCTTGAAGCCATCTCGTGGCGAACAGGGCGTAGCCGAGCGTCGTGGTGGGCGTGGATGCGGTGGGCTTCAAGGGCTGCCTGCGAGTTACCTGCACGGTCCGCCATTCTTCGGAACCGAAGCCGCAAATCAGAATTGCCGCCACTCATTGGAATGAAAAGACATCCAATAGGACGGGACGCGGTCAGGGAGGGGCTCCCACCCGGTCCACGACCGCACACGCGATGAGGGCGGTGTGCACGACCTCCGGCTCGTTGAGCATGTCCATGACCTCAAAGCCTGCGCCCGACGCATGGCGCTCCAGTTCACGCGGGAACAGGACGCGCCGCCGGATCTTGTCCTGAGCCTCCTCGCCGGACGGAGGAACCCAGCACCCGAGCATGGTGTATGGGGCTTCGCAAGCCTCCGTGACCGCTCAGGTCGAGCAGTTTCAGACTTTCTGAAGCGCACGCCTTGACCACGATCACTGTCAGAACGAATGTGATCGCTGGGATACGTTGGGGCACAGACGATCACGGTGGGCGGGGCGGACTGACGGATGTCGCTGAACCAGGACAACCGGCAGGGTTTCTACGGCGAGGCCTTCTTCCAGGCCACCGTGGCTGCGGCGGGGTTCACCGCTCAGAAGCAGGCCGAAGCCGATCTCTATCTCACGGACTTCGATGTGGGGCACCCCGGCCCACTCGGCAGGCTCCGCTATCCCAAGATCGGCGTTCAGGTGAAGAGCAGCCGGAACGCAAGGCTGACGCAGAACGACGTCAGATACAAGCTGAAGAGCAAGTACTACAACGAGCTCGCACGACCTGCCCATGAGTGGGCAAGTCCCACGTTTCTCGTGGTCGTCCTGGTCCCCAAGGACCCGGATGACTGGATGGAAGTATCGGCCGACCAACTGGTGCTCAAGGATGCCGCCTACTGGACCTGCCTGCACGGACAGCGGCAGCGGCAGGATCTCCATCCGGATACAAAGGTCACGCTGTCAGTGCCTCGTGCGAACCTGTTGACCGCCGAGGCCCTGCGGGACATGTTTGATCTTGCGGACGAGCTGCGGTTTCAAGGACAGGGGGTGCCGGTCCAGTGAACCAGAAACAACTGCCGGAGCAGGCCCTGCTCGAAATCCGCCCTGAGCTGCTCCGCCGCTATCTGACAGCGCAGGGCTGGTTTCTGGTACAGGAACAACCGCGCGCCGAGGTATGGGCGACAGACCTGCCCGACGGCCGGATGGAAGTTCTCCTTCCCAAAGACTCACGGCTTGTCGACTTTGTACGACGGTTGCGTGATCTCTTCGACACGGTGGCAGTCGTCGAGGACCGTGAGCCAGCGTCCGTGCTGCACGCTATCGGGGCCGCGCAAACCGATGTGCACTCCGTACGTCTGCAGCCCGAAGGCCTCCCATCCGGGACCGTGTGGCTCGCCGAGGGCAGCCGCGCCGTCGCCAGCCTGCGGGATCTCTTCATCAGCGCCACCTACCGGGCCACCACCTGGCTGGCACATCAGCAGCCGCGTCCGGTGGAGCCAGGACGCAAGTCCAATCAGGTGTACGACTTCCTCAGCCGCCGAGTGCTGCTGGGCCTCACGCGACCAGGCAGTTACATCCTGACCGCCGAAATCCCACTGAATGCGAGGGCCCCCGAACAGCTATCGATCGACGCACAGGGTCGCTACGGCGGGATTCCGCTCGCTCGGCGGGTCTCGGAGGCTTTCTACGAAGGTGCCGCGGCGGCGCACACTGCGGCTCAGCACGCGAGTGTTCACGACGGGGATCTGTCAGCCTTCGCCGACCAGGCAGGAGAAGGACTGTCCGCGAACGTCTGCGAAGCGCTCGCCGGACTCTCCTCCAACGGCAAGATCCCGTTCGTGCTGCAGACCGAGTGGGCCAGCGCGTTGCCCTTGGACCGGCCTGCCGGGCTGCTCGAATTCCGGCCCGAGCTGATCACGCAGCTGCAGCGTGGAGCCGACTACCTGCGCGAGCACTTCGGACGTCAAGGGGTTTCCCTACGCGGCATCATCACCAAAATGGAGCGGGACACCACTACCGGACCTGGCAGGGTGATCCTGCTCGGACGCCCTGACGACCAGCCCGCCAGTCGGGCGATGAGGGTGTATATCGAAGTGTCCGCGGCGGATTACGACAGGCTGGGACGAGCTCATCTCGACGGACAAGAAGTCGTGGTCCAAGGCGACCTGGAGCGCATCGGGAACCGCTGGCACCTGGTCCGTGTGCAGAGCAGCACCGTCGAGGAGATCCGGGACTGACGCAGCTCAGCCTGCCACCCCACTCCGGCCGCGCAGCGTTCCCACTACCGTAGCCGCGTATGACCAGGGCGAGGAGGCGGCAGGCGGATGAGCAAGACCGGTGACGGCCGAACCGTTCCTACGGCCCCAGGCGTCCACCCGATGGGGACGCGGCTCGAGGAACTGTCACCCGGTGTCCGGGTCGGCGGTCTGACCGCCGACGGTATAGCCACCGTGATCCGTACGGTCTGGCGCGGCAGCGGTGCCATGGAGGTCGTATACCGGGCGGCATCGGGAGCCCACGACAGCGTTCTGCTCTACCGGGAACACGAGGCGGGCCTCCTGCTGTACGAGAACGCCGAGTGGAACAGCTTCCGCGGTGACCCCGCCGCCTTCCGGCTCGCGGCGGAGGCACTGCGCCTGCGCATGGCTGGCCTCTTTGATCCCATGCTGGCCGTGACGACGTCGGACCTCGAACCGTTGCCGCATCAGATCCGTGCCGTGTACGACGAGCTTCTGCCCCGTACACCCCTGCGCTTCCTGCTCGCTGACGACCCTGGCGCCGGGAAGACCGTCATGGCTGGTCTCTACGTGAAGGAACTGCTGCTTCGAGGGGACCTGGAGCGTTGTCTGATCGTGGCTCCCGGGGCTCTGGTCGAGCAGTGGCAGGACGAGTTGCACCAAAAGTTCGATCTCCACTTCGAGATCCTCACCAGGTTCCTGGGCGACTCATCACCCGACAGGGGAGGCGTCTTCCAGCAGCACCCGCGGCTGATCGCCAGAATGGACCAGCTTTCCCGTTCGGATGAGCTCCTCGCCCTTCTCGACGACAGCGACTGGGACCTCGTCGTCATCGACGAGGCACACCGGATGTCCGCCCGCTGGTTCGGCAACGAACTCAAGACCACCCGCCGCTACCAGCTCGGACAGCGCTTGGGCCCTCTCGCCCGGCACCTCCTGCTGATGACCGCCACCCCACATGCAGGAAAGGAGGAGGACTTCCAGCTCTTCCTCGCCCTGCTGGACGCGGACCGCTTCGAGGGACGGTACCGCGAGGGCGTCCACACCATCGACACCGGCGGGCTGATGCGCCGCATGGTCAAGGAGGAGCTGCTCACCTTCGAGGGCAAGCCGCTGTTCCCCGAGCGCCGCGCCTACACCGTCCCCTACCGGCTCTCAGATGGTGAACTCGAGCTGTACGAAGCCGTCACGCAGTACGTACGGGACGGCATGGACAGAGCGGACCGGCTGCGGGCCGCTGGCGAAGGACGACGCGGCAACACCGTCGGGTTCGCCCTCACCGTGCTGCAACGCCGCCTGGCCTCCAGCCCCGAGGCGATCCTCCGCTCGCTCGAACGGCGCCGCGAGCGCCTGCTGCGACGGCACCAGGAGCTGCTCGCGTCGGTACCAGGGGTGGTTTCCGCTGAGGACCCCCAGATCGGCCGCCGTATCTCCGCCCTGGGCAACAGCGAGGACTGGCCACAGCTCCTCGACGACCTGGACGGATCCGAACAGGAGGACTTGGAGGAAGAGGTCGTGGACGCGGCCACCGCCGCCCGTACCGCCGCCGAACTCCGTGCGGAAACCGATCTTCTCGGCGATCTGATCTCACTCGCCACCCATGTCCGGCGCTCCGGAACCGACCGTAAGTGGGCCGAGCTGCGCGGACTGCTCGAGGACCGGGAGGAGATCCGTGACCGCGATGGTCGGCCGCGCAAGCTCATCATCTTCACCGAGCACCGGGACACCCTCAACTACCTCGTGGAACGCCTCCGGACGCTGCTCGGGAGCGCGGAGGCCGTGCAGATGATCCACGGGGGTGTGCGCAGGACGGAGCGCCGTCGCGTCCAGGAGTTGTTCACCCAGGATCCCGGCGTCCGGGTCCTCGTCGCGACGGACGCGGCCGGCGAGGGTCTCAACTTGCAGTGCGCCCACCTGATGATCAATTACGACCTGCCGTGGAACCCGAACCGCATCGAGCAGCGGTTCGGCCGTGTTCACCGCATCGGGCAGGCCGAGGTGTGCCACCTGTGGAACCTCGTCGCCGCCGACACCCGCGAGGGTGCCGTGTTCCAGCGGCTCCTCGACAAAATCGGGCATCAGCGGCGCGCCTACCAGGGCCGGATCTTCGACGTGCTGGGCGAGGCCTTCGAAGAGCAGCCGCTGCACCAGCTGCTGATGGAGGCCATCCGCTACGGCGACCGTCCTGAGACGCGTGACCGGCTCAACCAGATCATCGACCACACCGTCGGGGAAGGACTCGACGAGCTTCTCGCCCAGCGGGCCCTGTATCGAGACGTGCTCCGGGAGCACGACGTGACCGAGACGCTGGTGCGCCTCGAGGAAGCGCGCGCCCGCAGACTGCAGCCCCACTATGTGGAGGCGTTCTTCCAGGCCGCCTTCGCCGAACTCGGTGGCCGCCTCGCCCGGCGCGAGGCAGGACGGTACGAGATCACGTATGTACCAGCCACCGTGCAGGGCCGTACTTCGCGAGGCGGCACCGATGCTCCGGTCCTGCGTCGCTACGCGCGAGTCACCTTCAGCCGCGAGCTGATCCATGTGCCGGGCCGCCCGGACGCCGCACTCCTCGCCCCAGGGCATCCGCTGCTGGACGCGGCGGTGGACGCGGTCATCGAGCGGCACGCGGCCGTCATGACGGCCGGAAGCGTCCTGATCGACCGGGCGGATCCTGGCACCACCCCACGGCTGCTAGCCGCGCTCACGCACGAGATCACCGACGGCCGTCCTCGCGCCAGAACAGTGAGCAAACGCTTCGAGTTCGTGGAGCTCACCCCCGACGGCCGGGCAGTCACCGCCGGGCCCGCTCCCTATCTCGACTACGACCCGCCGACGGACGACGAGAAGGACACGGTACGAGGCGAAGCCGCCCGTATCGCCTCCCAGGCGTGGCTGGCGAGCGGCATGGACGAGACGGCGGTCACCTGGGCCGCACAGCACGCGGTCGGGGAGCATCTGCGGGCCGTGCGGGACCGGATCGCGCCGGAAGTGCGGCGTATCCGCGGCCAGGTACAGGACCGTCTCACCCAGGAGATCAACTTCTGGTACGGCCGCTATGTGGAACTCCGAGACGACGAGGCACAGGGCCGCAGGCTGCGGCTGCGGCCGGAAACGGCACGGCGTCGCGCCCGAGAGCTGGAGGAGCGACTGGAGCAGCGGCGGCGTGAGCTGGATCTCGACGAACGGCTGCTACCGCGCCTGCCCCGGATGGCCGGCGGCGCTCTGATCCTCCCTCAGGGGCTGATCGACCAGCTGCTGGGCCGCCAGACGGCAGCGGGAACCAGCACCCGCGCGGCGGCTCCACGCCATACGGCCGAAGTCGAGCGCCGAGCTGTGGCGGCGGTGATGGCCGCCGAGCAGCGACTCGGCCGGAGCCCTGAGGAGATGCCCCCGAACAACAAGGGATTCGACCTGCGGTCCTGGACCGCCGATGGTGAGGGCCTGTTGCACCTGGAGGTCAAGGGCCGGATCACCGGAGCCGAAGACTTCGTCGTCACCCGCAACGAGGTGCTGCACGCCAAGAATCTCGGCGACCGCTACCGCCTCGCTCTGGTGTCCGTCTCGCCCGAAGGCCCCGGCCACGACGAGGTGCGCTACCTCACCACCCCCTTCCAGGGCACCAGCACGGCCGACTTCAATGTGACGAAGTTCGTCTTCCACTGGCAGCGCATGTGGCAGCAGGGGGAGCCACCGCACTGATCCGTCATGCCCGGAACCCGCGGGATACCTCGCCGATAGGATCACAAGCATGACGACGGCGCATGAACAGGAAGCACCTGGGGTGGTCGAGGACGTCTTCGACGGCCTGGCAACCGGTGTCGAGGTCGAGGGTGACGGCGGGGCGGATGCGGCGATCGTGAGGCCATGGGATCCCGCGTCGATCCGGGTGACCACCAACCAGTTCTCGCTCCGGAACATCTTGGACATGATCGACGAGGGCTCGCTGGAGCTGGCCCCCGACTTCCAGCGTGGCCAGGTGTGGAAGATCGACCAGAAGTCCCGCCTCGTCGAGTCCGTGCTGCTGCAGATCCCGTTGCCGGCGTTCTACTTCGCGGAGGACAGTGACGGGGCGTTCCGGGTCGTCGACGGGTTGCAGCGGCTGTCAACGCTGCACGCCTTCGTACGGGGAGGCGAGCAGGGATTCCGGCTGAAGGGACTGGAGTACCTCCGCGAGAACGACAAGGGCTTCGCGGACCTGCCCGTCCAGTGGCAGCGCCGCATCTTCAACACCCAACTCGTCGTGAACGTCATCGATCCCACGACGCCGCCGGACGTCATGTACGACATCTTCAAGCGCATCAACACCGGCGGCACCCCGCTGAACGCGCAGGAGATCCGGCACTGCATGAGCCGGAAACGGAGCCGCGACATTCTCAAGATCATGACGTCTATGGTCGAGTTCAACACGGCGACCAACGGCATGGGCGGTCACATCCGTATGAACGACCGGGAGATGGCGCTCCGCTTCGCCGCCTTCTGGCTGCTCGGCATGGACGCCTACATGGAGCGGCCGGCGATGGACTCCTTCCTGGAGCGCGCGACGCGGCTGCTGGACAACGAGAAGGAAGTGCCCGATGAGCGGGTGATCGAGCTGTACGAGGCGTTCCGTGCGGCCATGTCCAACGCCCATCTCCTCTTCGGCGAGTACACCTTCCGCAAGTGGCCGGAAGGCGTCACCTGGCGCAACCCGATCAACCGGGCGCTCTTCGAAACCTGGTCGATCGCCCTGGCCCCCTACGATCCGGCAGACCTGGAAGGCCGCCGGACGGCCATCGTGGCGGCGGCCCGGCGCCGCATGTCCCGTGACATCGACTATCTCGACGCCATCACCTCCTCCACCAGCGACCGGCGCCGTGTCGATTACCGCTTCCGCGCCGCGGCCGAGGATGCCAAGGCGGGCGCGTGATCACCGCACTGGGCATCCAGAACCTCAAATGCTTCTCGGACGCCGAGTTCGATCTGCGCCCGCTCACCGTGCTCACCGGACTCAACGGATCAGGCAAGAGCACCGTCATCCAGGCCCTGCTGCTGGCCCGCCAGGCGGCCCGGCAACCCGGCAGCTCGATGATCCAGCTCAACGGCCCGTACGGCCTGGCCCTGGGCGAGGCGCAGGAACTGCTGCACCCGGCGGCCCGGCAGCCCGAGATCGGCGTACGGCTCCGATCCGACAGCTCGGACACCGACTGGAGCTACCGCTTCGGCGTCCCCAGCGAGCGCGCCCTGCACCTCACGGTCGAGGAGGAGCCCTACCAGGAGGCTCTGTTCCACCTGGCCTGGACCCAGCCGGAGAGCGGCTTCACCTACCTCTGCGCGGAACGGCTCGGCCCCCGCGATCTGCTGTCCGTGTCCGGGGAGCCGCCCGATGACCTCGGGGTCGGCGTGCGAGGCGAACACACGGCCCAGGTCCTGGCCCTGCGCCAGGAACGGCTGACCACGCGCCGACTGACGGTCCGTGAACCACTACGGCATCCGGACTCCGATGTGCCGCTTCTGCGCAACCAGGCCGAAGCGTGGGCCTCGCACATCATCCGCCCCATCCAGATCACGGCCCAGTGGGCACCGGGGATCGCCGCCAGCACCATCCGGTTCAAGGAGGCAGGCCCGTACGGTGAGGTCATCCGCCCGGCCAATACCGGCTTCGGCTTCTCCTACGCCCTGCCGATCATCGTCGCGGGGCTGATGACCGAACCCGGCGACGTCCTGATCGTGGAGAACCCCGAAGCGCATCTCCATCCCGCCGGGCAGTCCCGTCTGGGCCGCTTTCTGGCACAGGTGGCGGGCAGCGGGGCCCAGGTGATCGTGGAGACCCACAGCGACCATGTGCTCAACGGTGCCCGGCTCGGTGTCGCGGAAGAAGGTCCGCTGTCATCGCACGAGGCGATCGTGCACTACTTCGGCCGGGAAGGCTCCGTCCCGATCGAGCTGACCGACCGGGGCGAACTGACCAACTGGCCCAGCGGGTTCTTCGACCAGATCGAGGACGACCTGGGGAGGCTGGCACGTGCTCGACGCCGACGGTGAACCGTGCCGGGACACGTCGTACCGCCTGGTCGTCGACGAGACCAGCTTTGACTTCCGTGAGCTGGAGCCGGACCGGCTGACCCACTTACTGGACGACTTCAACGACGCGCTCGGGGACGTCCTCCGCGAGCGCCCGGTGGCCACGGCGGAGTGGTGGCTCGAGCACAGCTGCCTGGACGGCTGCGAGCTGGCCGACTTCCTCTACGTCCGGGGCGGGCCGGGAGACGAGGTCTCGCCGGACGTGCGCCGCCGCACGGCCGTCCTGATGGACCGCTGCCGCACCTGGGACATCGACGAGGACGCTGCTGTCCCGGACACGGTGAGCGTTGCGGGCCAGCCGCGGGAGCTCGCCTGGACCCTGGGCCACGCACTGCGCCGCACGCTGAAGGGGCACACGATGGCGTGCCTGGTCTTCCCGGCCGACAGCGTCATCGCCGGCGGATGGCAACCGGTCGCCTCGCCGACGGACGGCGCCGAGTCCGAGCTGTACTTCCTGCGTTCCGCCCCTGGACTCACCGCCTTCTGGCGTGGCCTGTACGAGCGCGAGAACGTCCCGGAACGCCTCTTCCCCAACCTGGCCGCGGACGCCTTCCCAAGTCTCGTCCTCGCCGGCTCCCTGTCCTTCCGCAAGTTCGACGGCACCTACCGGGAGCTGCGCTCTTGGGTGGTGAAGGTCCTGGGAGTGCTGGACGATCACTTCGCCGACGCGCTGGAGCGGCACGCCGGACTGCCCGATCAGATCCAGGCTGAACTGGGCCGCTTCGGCATCGACCTGTCACCCGAGAGCCCGAACACCCGGGCCAAGGAGAGAGTGATGCGGCAGCGGGACGTGGACCACGACGGGGAGACGTACCGCTGCGAGTGGCACGCGAAACAGCACCCGGCACGGAACCGCGTGCACTTCACGCTGCCCGAGCAACGGCTGGGCGGACGCATCCTGGTCGGGATCTTCGTCGATCACCTGGATACGTGAGATAGGCTCAGCCTTCGAACACGCCGCCCTTGACCGCGGCGACGAACTCGGCCCAGCCGTTGGCCGGGAAGAGCAGCGTCGGGCCGTGGGGGGTCTTGCTGTCGCGGACGGGGACGGCGGCGGGGATGTTGTCGGCTACTTCGACGCAGTTGCCCTGCCCCCCGTCGCTGTAACTGGACTTGCGCCACACCGCGGTGCTCAGGTCTATGCTGGCGGATCGCATGGTGCGCTGTCCTCCATCACTTGCTCAATGAACGCTACGGATTCCCGAGGCGAAAGGGCCAAGCCCCGGAGTGCATCGTAGGACAACCTGAACCGAGTGACGGTCTCAGTCTCCTCGAACAGTTCACCACTCTTGCTGGTCTCCAGCCAGGCAGCGGTACAGCCGTCAGGACGCCGTAGCAAGGTCAACGCACCGTCCAAAAGATCATGCAACCCGGCAGAGAAGGGCAGCACCTGCACGTCCACGTGTGGCAGGGCCGCCAGCTCAACGAGATGCGCAAGCTGCTCTCGCCACTCCTGAACATCCCGCAAGGGCCGTCTGAGCACGGGCTCGTCCAGGATCGCCCGCAGATACGGAGCAGAGTCCCGATGCAGCATCTCCTTTCTCCCCATGCGGGCCTCGAGCTGCTCCTCCAACTCCGCGACATCGCAGGGCCGATGCGGCGTGGACCACAGCAGAGCACGGGCGTACGCCTCGGTCTGGAACACCCCCGGCAAGAACGCCCCGGCGTAGTGCTCAATGACCACCGCCTCCGCCTCAAGCTCCATGTACCGCACGTACTTCTCGCGGAACACGGCCCCCTGCTTGGCGAGCTCCCATAGCCGCATCAGCAAGGGAGTCGTTCCGTAGACCGTGTCCAGTGCCTCGATGAGCTCGGGGCCGCCGAGGCTCTTGCCCTGCTCCATGTTGTGCAGGTGCGTGCGGTCCCATCCGACCTTGTCGGCCAACTCCCGCAGGGACCAGCGGAATTCGCTGCGCAGCCGGGCCAACTCGGCGGCCAGAACCATACGCGGTGACTGCTGCCCGTGTCCTGAGGTCGGTTTCCGCGGCGGCACCGAACACCTCTCCGTCGTTGATCAGCGGGCCCTGATACGCCGACACCAGCACCCAATAAACCGACAGTTACTACCTGTTCACGATAGGTGAAGAGACGGGAGGCTGAAGGCCGTTCATCACGAAAGGAGATGGCCCGGTGACATACCGCCGTGATCGCCGCCTGTTCGCCGCCCCCGCGCCCGACCTTCGGCTGCTGCCGTGGGAGAGCCCGGAGGGCAAGCCCTGCTTCCTGCGCCCCGCCGATAACGGCGGGGGTCTGGTCTCGCGCCTCGCCGACGACGTGGAGGAGGCGCAGATGAATCTCGGCACAGATGCCCTGACGGACGCCGAGGCCGTTCTGGACGACCCTATGGCGGGACCGCTCACCCTGCGGGTGACGCTGCGGCGGACCGCCGGGGCGCTGGGTGACGTACTCCGCATCGCCGACAGCCGCGGGGCCCGGCTCCCTGACCCAGGCCGCGAGGAAGAGGACGACGGGCTTGAGTAGTCGCGTGGGGCGCGCCCCCGGAACGGGCTCGTACGGGGCTGTCAGTCATACGAGCCATACTGGGGCGGGTGTCGGCCCTCCCTGTCGGGAAAACCGGGCGGCACCGTCCCACCCCTGCCCGGAGAGAAGAGCCCGCATGACGACCACGCCCAAGCGCAAGCTGATCGAGGTTGCGCTGCCGCTCGAAGTGATCAACCGTGAATCCGCGCGGGAGAAGTCGATCCGGCAAGGGCATCCCTCCACCCTCCACCTGTGGTGGGCTCGCCGCCCGCTCGCCGCGTGCCGAGCGGTGCTGTTCGCTCAGCTCGTCGACGACCCGACGTCCCACCCGGACCGATTCCCGGATGACGAGGCCATCGCGCTGGAGCGAAAGCGGCTCTTCCGCATCATCGAGCAGCTGGTGGAGTGGGAGAACACCTCGGATGAGGCGCTGCTGCGGGAGGCGCATGAGGAGATCCTCAAGTCCACGGATGGCAACCCTCCGCCGGTCCTGGACCCCTTCGCCGGCGGTGGCTCCATCCCCCTGGAAGCGCAGCGGCTGGGCCTGGAAGCTCATGCGTCCGACCTCAATCCGGTGCCGGTGCTGATCAACAAAGCACTGATCGAGATTCCCCCGAAGTGGGCCGGGCAGCCGCCGGTTTTCCCGGGAGCGGCCGACGAAGGACTGGGTGCGGACGGCGCGACCGAGGGCTGGTGGCCCAAGGCCACGGGTCTGGCCGAGGACGTTCGCCGTTACGGCAAGTGGATGCGGAACGAGGCCGAGAGGCGGATCGGCCACCTCTACCCGAGGGCCAAGTTCGAGGACGAGGAAGGCAGGGTCCGCGAGCTCAACGTCATCGCCTGGATCTGGGCCCGCACCGTGGAGTGCCCCAACCCGGCATGCGGCATCCGCATGCCTCTGGTCAAGTCCTGGTGGCTCGGGAAAAAGAAGGGCAAGGAGGCGTATGTCGTCCCGAGCGTGGAGGACGGCCGCGTCGTTTTCACCATCGGGCATGACTTGAAGCAGGCCCCGAAGGCGGCCGACGACGGCACGGTCCGGAGGACCGGCGCGGTATGCGTGGGCTGCCACGACGTGGCCCCCTTGTCGTACGTCCGGACCGAAGGCAAGGCGGGGCGTATCGGCCAGCAGCTCTTGGCCATCGCGGCGGAAGGAAAGCGGCAGCGGATTTACCTCCCGCCGAACGACGAGCACGAACAGGCCGCGCGGGTGCCGCGTCCGGACGATGTCCCTGAATCGGAGCTCCCTTACAATCCGCGGTATCTTACGACGCCCAACTACGGCATGACCCACCACGCCGACCTCTTCACCAACCGCCAGCTCACGGCGATGTCCGAATTCTGCCGCCTCATTGGGAAAGCAATGGACGGCACAGATATGGGCACGACTCCGCATGGGTACCGCCGAGCAGTTGAGACTTATCTCGGATTCCTGGTGAGCGCCGTTTCAGACGATCTCACTTCCTTGGTTTCCTGGAGCCCGTCACACGGCACAGGTGCCACTCGCTCGACTTTCGCACGACAGGCATTGTCCATGGTCTGGGATTTCGCCGAGGTCAACCCGTTCGTGGGTGCGACCGGAGACATCAATAGGGCAGTAGCGGCGATCGCCCGGGTTATCGAGACGCTACCGGCATCAGCAGCCGGGTTCGCCGAGCAGCAGGACGCCGCCACTCGCTCGTACGGGAATTTCGTCGTGGCGACCGATCCGCCGTATTACGACAACGTCCCATACGCAGACCTCTCGGATTTCTTCTACGTATGGCTGCGTTCTTCACTGCGCGGCAACTGGCCCGACCTTCTCGGAACCATGTTGACTCCGAAGGATGAGGAACTGGTCGCGGATCCTTTCCGTCGAGGCGGAAAAGAAGAATCCGAAAGGTTCTTCGAGGATGGCTTCAGGCGCGTATTCCATCGCATTCGCGAGAATGCGGACGCGAGCTACCCGATGACCATCTTCTATGCCTTCAAGCAATCCGAAACCGATGTGGACGGGCAAGCGTCAACAGGGTGGGAGACACTGCTGACCGGCCTACTCAGAGAAGGCTGGACGGTCACAGGCACATGGCCGATGCGTACGGAGCGCACCAGCCGGACCCGCAACAACGCCAGCAACGCCCTGGCCTCCTCCATCGTCCTCGCCTGCCGCCCGCGCCCCGACGACGCGGAGACCGTCAGCCGCCGCGCCTTCCTGTCCGCACTCAAGGCCGAGATGCCGACGAAGCTCAACGAGCTGCAGCAGGGCGCCATCGCGCCCGTGGACCTCGGTCAGGCCGCCATCGGCCCCGGCATGGCGGTGTTCTCCCGCTACACGCGCGTACTGGAGCCGGACGGGCGGGCCATGACCGTGCGCACCGCACTCACGGAGATCAACCGGACGCTGGACGAGGTTCTCTCCGAGCAGGAGGGCGACTTCGACCCGGACACCCGGTTCTGCGTGCAGTGGTTCAGGAACTTCGGCTGGAGCGAGGGAATCTTCGGCGACGCCGACAACCTTGCCCGGCAGCGCAACACGTCCGTGGACGGCGTACAGCACGGCGGCGTCTTCCGGGCCGTCGCGGGCAAGGCACGGCTGTTGCCCTTCTCCGAGCTGTCGGACGACTGGCATCCGCTGACCGAGGACCGGATCAGCCTCTGGTCCGTCGTCCTGCGCCTCGCCAAAACCCTGGAAGACGAAGGCGTGGAGCCCGCCGCACGGCTGATGGCGGCCGCGCGGGACCGGGTGGACATGGACGCCGCGCAGGAGCTGGCGTATCTGCTGTTCTCGATCTGTGAGAATCGGCGTCTCGCGCAGGACGCGATCCTCTTCAACGGGCTCGGCCAGTCCTGGTCCGACCTGACCGTCGCCTCGCGGAACCCGTCTATCGCCGTGCCCAGCACTGTGGAGGACACCCTTCCCTTCAACGAGGAGTGAGCCGTGTCCCGAGGGGCATAGGCTTGTGGCTGTCCGTGCCGGCGGGGCTACGCGGCTCATTGGCAGGGGCCGGCCAGCCGCGAGCACCGAAGGGGACGAGCACAGACGATGGCGATCAGCAACCGGGACCGGGTTCAGCGCGGCTTCGAGCTGTTGGCGGAAGGACTGGAACCTTTCGTCAACGAGGTCATATCGGCGGCCACTGCGGACGGCGGCGAGACGTACTCGAAGTCCGACCTGGCCGTGCAGCTGAACGTCATCGCCGACGAGCAGCGGGCCGAGTTCAAGGACCGGCTCTCCCGCGGTGAGCAGGCCATCGCGTCCATCCTCCGGGAGGAGCGCAACAAGTGGCCCCACACCGAGAGGTACAGCCCAGAGGACGCCGCGTACGTCCTCGACCTGATCGAGCGGCTGCTCACCTCCGTCGGCGCTCCCCGGCAGGCCGCCGCCGCGCACACGGAGAAGCGGAATCTGCTCCAGCTCGCACAGGAGCGGCAGACGCGGGAATCGGTCAAGGAGTCGACCCGCGCCGCTGCCGCTGTACCGGGGATGATCCAGGGCCAAGCCCTCAAGCCCTGGACCCAGGTCCTGGCCCCGCATCCGGACGTAAGGTCGAACCAGTACGTGGCCGCCGAGTTCGCCGCCGACCTCTACGAGGTGGCGTACGGCGACGCGGGCGAGGAGTACGCCGACCCGGTGCGCTTCTTCGAGCGCACCTACCTCACGGAAGGGCTGCGGGGCCTCGTCACCATGGCGGCCAAGAGGCTGTCCGGTGACGGCAACGTCGACCCGGTCATCAATCTGCAGACCAACTTCGGTGGTGGCAAGACGCACTCGATGCTGGCGCTCTTCCATCTCGCCTCGGGTCGTCACCTCACCGAGTTCCCGCAGGAACTGCACGACCTGATCGTCGAGTCCGGTGTGGACTGGGGTTCGCTCGCCAAGGTCAACACAGCCGTTCTCGTCGGCAACAAGCTCTCCGCCACTTCCGGCGCGGACCACGAGGGAACGCACGTCAACACCCTCTGGGGCGAGCTCGCCATGCGGCTCGGCGGCAAGGCCGCGTACGAGCGGATCGCGGCGGACGACGACGCCGGCACCAATCCCGGTCAGCGGCTGAAGGACCTGATCGCCGCGCACAGCCCCTGCGTGATCCTGATCGACGAGTGGGTCGCGTACGCGCGTGAGCTGTACGGCCGGGACGATCTTCCCGCCGGCACGTTCGACACCCAGTTCAGCTTCGCCCAGACGCTGACCGAAGCCGTCAAGGCCGTGCCCGGCGCCCTGCTGGTGGTCTCCATCCCGGCGTCCAAGGAGATCGACGCCGGTGAGAGTGCGACCAGCGGCGTCGGCCTGGAGGTCGGCGGACTCAACGGCCGGGAGGCCCTCAAGCGGCTGCAGCACGTGGTACGCCGGGTCGCCTGGCACTGGACACCCGCGTCCCAGCAGGAGTCCTTCGAGATCGTTCGTCGCAGGCTCTTCGAGGAGCCCGACGCCGAGGCAAAGACGGAGATCGCGGCGGTGGCCCGGCACTTCGTCGAGTTCTACCGCTCTAAGCATGGGGAGTTCCCGCGCGAGTGCTACGAGGGCACGTACGAGGACCGGATCAAGGCGTGCTATCCGATACACCCCGAGCTGTTCGACCGGCTCTACAAGGACTGGTCCACGCTCGACCGATTCCAGCGCACCCGTGGCGTACTGCGCATGATGAGCAGCGTGGTCCACTCGCTATGGCAGGCCGACGACTCCGGTCCGCTGATCATGCCCGGTTCCATCCCGCTGCAGGACGCGAAGGTCGTGAGTGAGCTCAACCAGTACCTCGATGACGAGTGGAAGGTGATCATCTCCACGGACGTCGACGGGGATGCCTCGGTGCCTGTGCGCATCGACAACGACCGCAAGACCTTCGGCCAGCGGCGGATCACCCGGCGGCTCGCCCGCACGGTGTTCTTCGGCTCCGCCCCGACGCTGCGCAGCGAGCATCGCGGGATCGAGCGGCAGTACGTCTGGCTGGGCGTGGCCGTGCCCGGTGACACCATCGGCAACTTCGGCTCCGCGATCGACCTGCTCGCCCAGCGGACCACGTACTTCTATCCGGAGACTGGCCGCTACTACTACAGCACCCAGCCCTCCATAACCCGCACCGTCCAAGATCGCGCGGAGGCACTGCGAAACCGGCCCGAGGAGGTCTGGCGCGAGATCACCGATCGGCTGCGCAGCACCCAGGCGGCCCACTCGGGCCAGTTCCGCAAGGTTCACGCCGCCCCCGAGGGCACAGGCGAGGTACGGGACTGGGAAGAGGCCCGCCTTGTGCTGCTCCACCCGCGGTATCCACACCGCAGGAACAAGGACGAGTCCCCGGCGCTCGAATTCGCCGCACAGTGTTTGCGGCAGTGCGGCTCCGCCCAGCGCGTCAACGTCAACCAGCTGGTCTTCCTGGCCCCGGACGAGCAGCGGCTGCTGGAACTGGAGGACGCCGTCCGGGACTTCCTGGCCTGGAAGGGTATCTACGAGGAGCGGGGCGAGGAGGAACTCAACCTCAACCCCCAGCAAGTCAGGCTCGCGGAGACCCGCCGGGCTCACGCCGACCAGGCGGTCGATCTGCGGATCTCAGCGACGTACAACTGGCTGACCGTGCCGGATCAGCCGGAGGGCGACAAGGAGTACACCCTCAAGGCCATCAGGTGCGACGGATCCGAGGACGGGCTCGCGGTGCGGGCTTCGCAAAAGCTGGTCGACGCGGGGTTGTTCGCCCCCGTCTTCGGTACTGCCAGTCTTCGCCGTGACCTCGACACCGATCTGCGACGGGTCTGGGAGCGGGGTCACGTCACCTTCGGCGCACTGTGGGGGTACTACCGCAGGCATCCGTACCTGACACGGCTGCGGGACCGCTCAGTGCTGGAGGATGCCGTCCTGCGTGTTCTCACCGAGGGCATCACCTGGGACGTAGAGGGCTTCGCTCTCGCTGAGGGTTACGACGAGGAACGCGGTGCTTACACCGGTCTGGCACTGCCCATGGAGGGCACGTTCGGGCAGGTGACCGATCAGACCCTGTTGGTCGCTCCAGAGCGTGCGATCGCTCAGCGCGAGCAGGAGCGCGCCGCGGCGCGAGCCCGCGAGGAGGCCGCGCGTGCCGCCGCCGAAGCGGTGAGCGGCACGGAAGCCTTCACCACCAGTGAACCCGGTGCGGGGGTGCCCAGCACCGGAGCCGGTCCGCGCCCGGCCGGTCCTGGGATGCCACAGGCATCGCTCTCCTCCCTCGCCCCCGAAGGCCCTGCCCCGGCGCGGCATGCCCGCTTCTTCGGTTCGTATCCGATGGACGCGGAACGGATCGGCAAGGACTTCACCAAGTTCATCGAGGAGATCCTGCCGCATCTGCGGTCCGTCCCCGGTGCCGAGGTGCGGCTCCGGCTGGAGGTCGAGGCCCACAGCCCCGACGGCTATCCCGAGGACAAGGTCCGAGTCGTGACGGAGAACGCCCGGACCCTGAAGTTCGAGCCGTACGGGTTCGAGGATGAGTGACCTGCTAAGGATGAAGTAGCCGCTCAGCAGCAGTCGCCTCGCCCGTCTCAAGCGATAGGTGAGCGAAGGGCGGCGTGTGTCCGGTGCGCCGACGATCAGGCACACTGGACGTTTGGCCGACCGGAGAGGTGCCTCGTGTGAATGGTCCACTTATTGTCCAGAGCGACAAGACTCTCCTGCTCGAGGTCGATCACGAGCAGGCGGACGACTGCCGTCGGGCCATCGCGCCGTTCGCGGAGCTGGAGCGGGCGCCCGAGCACATCCACACGTATCGGCTGACGCCGCTGGGGCTGTGGAACGCGCGGGCCGCCGGGCATGACGCCGAGCAGGTCGTGGACGCGTTGGTGCAGTTCAGCCGGTATCCGGTGCCGCATGCGCTGCTGGTCGACATCGCGGAGACGATGGACCGGTACGGACGGCTGACCCTGTCCAAGCACCCGGCCCACGGGCTGGTGCTGACGACCACCGACCGGCCCGTACTCGAGGAGATCCTGCGCTCGAAGCGGATCATGCCGCTCGTGGGCACCCGGATCGACCCGGACTCCGTGGCCGTGCACCCCTCCGAGCGCGGGCAGATCAAGCAGACGCTGCTGAAGCTGGGCTGGCCGGCCGAGGACCTCGCCGGGTACGTCGACGGCGAGGCGCATGCGATCGAGCTGGCCGAGGACGGCTGGGCACTGCGGCCGTACCAGAAGCAGGCCGTGCAGAACTTCTGGCACGGCGGGTCCGGGGTCGTCGTCCTCCCCTGCGGTGCGGGAAAGACCCTCGTCGGCGCCGGGGCCATGGCCGAGGCCAAGGCCACCACCCTCATCCTCGTCACCAACACCGTCTCCGCCCGGCAGTGGAAGCACGAGCTGGTGCGGCGTACGTCGCTGACGGAGGACGAGATCGGCGAGTACAGCGGTACGCGGAAGGAGATCCGGCCGGTCACCATCGCCACGTACCAGGTGCTGACGACGAGGCGGAAGGGCGTCTATCCGCACCTGGAGCTGTTCGACTCCCGTGACTGGGGCCTGATCATCTACGACGAGGTGCACCTGCTGCCGGCTCCCGTCTTCAAGTTCACGGCGGATCTGCAGGCACGCCGGCGGCTCGGCCTGACGGCGACGCTCGTACGGGAGGACGGCCGTGAGTCGGACGTGTTCTCGCTCATCGGCCCGAAGCGGTTCGACGCGCCCTGGAAGGAGATCGAGGCGCAGGGCTATATCGCGCCCGCGGACTGCGTCGAGGTCCGGGTGAATCTGACGGACTCCGAGCGGCTGGCGTACGCCACGGCCGAGACCGAGGAGAAGTACCGCTTCTGCGCGACCACCGAGACCAAGCGGAAGGTCACGGAGGCGCTGGTACGTCGCTTCGCGGGGCAGCAGACGCTCGTCATCGGCCAGTACATCGATCAGCTGGACGAGCTCGGCGAGCATCTGGACGCACCGGTCATCAAGGGTGAGACCAGCAACGCGCAGCGGGAGAAGCTCTTCGAGGCGTTCCGGCAGGGTGAGATCAGCGTGCTCGTCGTGTCGAAGGTCGCGAACTTCTCGATCGACCTGCCGGAGGCGACGGTCGCGATCCAGGTCTCAGGGACGTTCGGCTCCCGCCAGGAGGAGGCACAGCGCCTCGGCCGCGTGCTGCGTCCGAAGGCGGACGGTCACCAGGCGCACTTCTACTCGGTGGTCGCCCGCGACACGCTTGACCAGGACTTCGCGGCTCATCGGCAGCGGTTTCTGGCGGAGCAGGGGTATGCGTATCGGATCGTGGATGCGGATGAGTTGTTGACGGACAGCTGAGTGGGGAAGGCGGCTCACCGCCGGCGGCGAACGCCCGCCTCCTCGCCGTACTCCCCGAGCACGATCACATCGATCGCGGCGGTTGCGAAGACCTTGACGGCGCGCACGGCGTCGCCGAGGAGGTGGCGGTGGTGACGGTTGTCGAAGGCGGTCGCGCCGGGCGGCGGACCGTGCCGGGCGGGGCCGGAGGCTGGGGTGAAGGTCGCTGCACTCATGTTTCCATGATGCGTTTCGGCCATTCGGGTGACATCGGCCTTTGGGCCGAACCTCCGCGACCTCCGCATACGCCTCTGGGCTGAGCCCTCCCCCTAGGGACCCACTAGGGGGAGTAGCCGCCAGGGGGTAGGCCAGGAGCAGGGTCTGGCACCAGGAGCAGGGCCGCGTAATAAACCATTGGCCCCGCCATCGGCCCCTAGCCTAAAATCGCCGCTCTTGCCCGCCTCCCCTCGTGGAGCGCTGCCGCCCGGACGGAAACCGGCCGGCACCAGCCCCGCCGTACGACACGTACGGCGACGAGGCACACCCACGCAGCAGAACCCCAGGCAGCAGGACGCCACGCTGCATGACCACGCCCGGAGGCACCGCCGTGTCCACCCCGCCCGCCGACGACCCCCTCGACTCCCACGACCCGCTCTCCCGCGAGCGCGCCCACCTCACCCGTTCCCGCGCCGCCCTACGTGCCATGCGCGAGGACGTCGAGTCCCTCGACATCCGGGACGTCACCGCGAACTGGGTCAACGCGGAAGCCCTCACCCACCAGATCGAGGAGCGCATCAAAGCCCTCGCGGACCTCTCTCACACCCCGCTGTTCTTCGGTCGCCTCGACTACCTGCACGAGCCGGGCGTCGAGCAGGCGGAAGGCGCGGAGGGCGAGCGCTTCTATATCGGGCGCCGTCACGTCCATGACGCCGACGGCGACCCCATGGTCATCGACTGGCGCGCCCCGGTCTCGCAGCCGTTCTACCGGGCGTCCAAGAAGGACCCGCTGGACATCGCGCTGCGCCGCCGCTTCGGGTACACGGGCGGCGACCTCACCGCGTACGAGGACGAACACCTCACCGACCCCACCGAGGCCGATGTCACCAGCAAGCTGCTCCAGCAGGAGATCGAGCGCCCGCGCGTCGGCCCGATGCGCGACATCGTGGCGACGATCCAGCCCGAGCAGGACGAGATCGTACGCAGCGGACTGGGCGGCACCCTGTGTGTGCAGGGAGGTCCGGGCACCGGAAAGACGGCGGTCGGCCTGCACCGGGTCGCGTATCTCCTCTACGCCCACCGCGACCGGCTCGCCCGCACCGGCACCCTCGTCATCGGCCCGAACCGTTCCTTCCTCCACTACATCGAGCAAGTCCTGCCCGCCTTGGGCGAGTTGGAGGTCAAGCAGTCGACGGTCGACGACCTCGTCGCCCACGTCGAGGTACGCGGCAGGGACGACGCACCGGCCGCCATCGTCAAGGGCGACGCCCGTATGGCCGAGGTCCTGCGCCGCGCCGTCCGCTCGCACGTCACGATGCCGACCGAGCCGGTGGTCGTCGTACGCGGCTCGCGGCGCTGGCGCGTCCCGGCGTACGAACTGGAGGAGATCGTCCAGGAGTTGCTCGACCGCGACATCCGCTACGGCGCCGCCCGCGACGCCCTGCCGCAGCGCATCGCGCACTCCGTGCTCGTACAGATGGAGCGGTCCGGCGAGGCCCCGGACGACCGCGTGCAGGACGCCGTTGCCCGCAACTCGGCCGTGAAAGCGGCGGTGAAGGCGATCTGGCCGCCGGTCGACCCCGCCCGGCTGGTGCTGCGTCTGCTCTCCGACGCCGGCTTCCTCGCCGTACACGCGGACGGGATCCTCACCGAGGACGAGCAGAAGACCATCCTGTGGGCCAGGCCCGTACGGTCGCCGAAGTCCGCCAAGTGGTCCGCCGCGGACGCCGTGTTGATCGACGAGGCCACCGATCTCGTCCAGCGCACGCACTCGCTCGGGCATGTGGTGCTCGACGAGGCGCAGGACCTCTCCCCCATGCAGTACCGGGCGGTGGGCCGGCGCTGCACGACGGGTTCGGCGACCGTGCTCGGCGATCTGGCGCAGGGCACCACGCCCTGGGCGACGCGCAGTTGGGACGAGGCGCTGGCGCACCTGGGCAAGCGTGACGCCGTCGTGGAGGAACTGACGGCCGGTTTCCGCGTCCCGACGGACGTCATCACGTACGCGTCCCGGCTCCTCCCGCACATCGCGCCCGGGCTCACTCCGGTGGCGTCGGTCCGTGAGAATCCGGGTTTCTTCGAGGTACGGACGACTGTCGGCGACACGGAAGTGGTGGACGCCTGCCGGGAGTTGCTGAGCCACGAGGGCTCGGTCGGCCTGATCGCGGCCGACGCCCGCATCCCGGCGTTGACCGAGGCACTGACGGCGGTGGGGATCACGTATATCGGACCGGGCGAGGAGACGACGTACGAGACCCGCCTGACCCTGGTCCCGGCCTCGCTCGCCAAGGGCCTCGAGTACGACTACGTGGTCCTGGACGAGCCGCGGGCCGTGGTCGACGGCGAACCGGACGAACGGACCGGCCTGCGCCGCCTGTACGTCACCCTGACCCGAGCCGTCTCGGGCCTGATCGTGACGCACGCGGCATCGCTGCCGCCCCAACTTGCCTGATCCGCAGGCCGGTTCACGGTTCAGTTCACTGGTCGGTTCACTGGGACGGCAGCCGCCAGTACTGCCGTTTGTCCTCGTCGCGCACGACGACGCCGAGTCTCGCCAGCTCCTTGCGCAGTTCCCGGGCGTCCTCGGCGTCGTCCTGCTTCTTGAGTGCCTTCTCGCGGGCCTTGAGCAGGGCGTTCGCACCCGCGGGCAGGCCCGGGGTGTCCGGGACCCAGCGCCGGAACTCGGCCAGGTGCGGGTCCGCGTCCGCCCAGGTGTAGCCGTGCTCGGTGAAGGCGTCGGCGAGGCGTCGCTTGTCCAGGCCGCAGTCTTCCCTGGCGAGTTCCTCGCTGTGGTGGCCGAGCAGTACGAGCTGTTTGCCGTCCGGGAAGGCCAGGCGGATCTTGTCCCGCGCGAACTCCTCGGACTCGTCCCGGATGGTGAGCACCACGCGGCGGTCGGAGACGCGGACGGACAGCGACTCGTGCAGCAGGACAAGAGCCGCGAAGAGGCCCAGCAGTGCGCCGACGGTCACCGCGCCGATGGTCACCCACGGCTCGGGGACCGAGTCCAGCAGCTTCGCCGGGCCCTTGAACGGCGCCCAGCGCAGGGTCACGAGCCAGCCGGCGAGCAGCCTGACCAGCTCACCGACCACGGCCCCGGCCACGACGCAGAGGGCCAGGACGCCCCAGGTCGACTCGGCGAGCACGGTCGGCTCGTCGGGCCGGCCCTCTCGGCCCGCCCGTGCGTCCGGCTCCTTCTGCATATCCACGCTCATGCGCCCTCCGCCCGTGTTTTGCTGCGCAGCCCTCAGTGTGGCGAGCGACGGACCTCCGGTCATCAGCCGATGGTCTACGGCGCTGCCACTTTGGTATGTGGTGCCGTGGGGCATGCGGGGCCAAGGGCGCCACCGGGAGGGTGGGTTCGGTGCGTGGGCGACTGCGGGTGCGTCGTGGCTTGTCGCTCCCCCACTCTCGAATTCGCTCGAGCGGGGGGACCCCCATCGCGGCGGAGCCGCATATGTCACAGCCCCGCGCCCCTGAAGCAAAGGCCCCCGCAGTTTCAAACCGCACCCAGCGGAGCGCTAAGCGCCGCCCGCCACTCGCGTACAGCGGCGGCCGAGACGGGCTGCGCCCACCCACCCCACCGCGCCGCCCCGCCGATATGGAACGCGTCCACTCCAGCCGCCCGCAGCCGCGGTACGTGCTCGAGACGGAGCCCGCCGCCCACCATGAGCCGCTGCTCATAGCCCGGCTCCCCGCGCCGCGCCGCCTCGGCCAGCAGCGTGGGGAGGCCGTCGTCCACACCGGCCGCCGAGCCCGCCGAGAGGTAGGTGTCGAGCCCGGGCAGATCCGCGAGCTGCTTGCGCAGGGCGTCGCGGTCCGCCGCCCGGTCGATCGCGCGGTGGAACGTCCAGCGGCAGCCGTCCAGTTCGGCGACGATCCGCTCCACCGCGGCCACGTCCACACCACCGGCCTCGTCCAGAAACCCGAGCACGAACTCGTCGGCCCCCGCACTCCGCAACTCCCGTGCGACACGCACCAGTTCCCCGGTGTCTCCGGCGGCGAACCCGTCCCCCGGCCGCAGCATCACGCGCAGCGAGATGTCGACGGCGGCCCGGATCTCGGCGAAGGTCCCGACCGACGGGGTGAGCCCGTCGGCCGCCATGTCGGAGACGACTTCGAGGCGATCCGCGCCCCCGGCCCGGGCGGCGACCGCGTCCTCGGCATCGAGGGCGATCACCTCCAGGACTGCACGCTTGCTCATCAGGACCTCTCCTCTTGGCGGCTTGGACGGCTTGGACGGCTTGGAGCGACTACAGGTCTAGTCCAATTCAAGGGTACGCGGCGAAGGGGAACAATGACCCCATGGCCGACCCCGAAGCCCTGCACACCCGCTGGCTCCACACCCTGCAACGGACCCGCACCACCTCCGCCCCCGATCCCGCCCCGTACGCCGACGACCTCCTCGCCCGCTGGTCGGAACCCCAGCGCCGCTACCACACGCTCGATCACCTGACGGCGGTCCTGGACCACATCGACGTACTGGAGAAGTACGCGGACGACCCGGACCTGGTTCGCCTCGCCGCGTGGTTCCACGACGCGGTCTACCTCCCCGACCGCTCCGAGAACGAGGAACGCTCGGCCCGCCTGGCCGAACGCGCCCTTCCCGAAGCCGGCGTCCCGCCGGAGAAGACGGCCGAGGTCGCCCGCCTGGTCCGCCTCACGGTCACCCACGACCCGTCCCCCGACGACCCCAACGGCCAGGTCCTCTGCGACGCCGACCTGGCGATCCTGGCCGCACCCCCGAGGACGTACGCCCTCTACACCGCCGCCGTCCGCGAGGAGTACGCCTTCGTCCCCTCCGAGGCCTTCCGCGAGGGCCGCGCCACGGTCCTGCGCCAACTCCTCGCCCTGCCACGCCTGTTCCGCACCCCGCACGGGGCGGCGGAATGGGAGGCGACGGCGCGCTACAACATCGGCGCCGAGCTGGAGCTGCTCGACGCCGCTCGGTGACCGCGTCCGGGTCAGTGACCGCGTCCGGGAATGCCGCTCCATCCCCCTTGGTTGTCCATGAAGATGCCCTCCGTCGCCCGCGCTCCCGCCCGCATGCCCCTGGCCGTCTACATCCTCGGGCTCTCCGTCTTCGCCCTGGGCACCAGCGAGTTCATGCTGTCCGGCCTCCTGCCGGCCATCGCGGACGACATGAGCGTGTCGATTCCACGTGCGGGCCTGCTGATATCGGCCTTCGCGATCGGGATGGTCGTCGGGGCGCCCCTCCTCGCCGTGGCAACCATCCGCCTCCCCCGCCGCACGACCCTGATCAGCCTCATCACGGTCTTCGGCCTGGGCCAGATCGCGGGTGCCCTCGCGCCGAACTACGCCGTGCTCTTCGCGTCCCGGGTGATCAGTGCGCTGGCGTGTGCCGGGTTCTGGGCGGTCGGTGCCGCGGTCGCCGTCGCGATGGTGCCGGCGAACGCCCGTGCCCGCGCGCTCGCCGTGATGATCGGCGGTCTGTCGATCGCGAACGTTCTCGGCGTCCCGGCGGGTGCCTTCCTCGGTGATCATCTCGGCTGGCGCTCCGCCTTCTGGGCGGTCGCCGCCGCGTCCGGGATCGCCCTCGTCGGGGTCGTCACCCTCATCCCGGCCATTCCCCTCCCGGCCGAGAAGCCCCGGCTCAAGCGTGAGCTGCGGATCTACCGGGACCACCAGACCTGGCTCACCATCTCGATCGTCGCCCTCGCCGCGGGCGGCGTCTTCTGCACGTTCAGCTATCTCGCCCCGCTGCTGACGGACGTGGCGGGCCTGGCGGAAGGCTGGGTACCCACCGTCCTCGCACTCTTCGGGATCGGCGCGCTCGTCGGCACGACGATCGGCGGCCGGATCGCGGACGCGCACCTCTTCGGGGTACTGCTGTCCGGCATCGCGGCCTCGACCGTTCTCCTCATCGCCCTGGCCCTCCTCGGCCGGTACGCGCTCGCCGCCGTCGCCCTCTCCTTCCTCCTCGGCGTCTCGGCCTTCTATACGGCTCCCGCGCTGAACGCCCGCATGTTCAATGTCGCGGGCGCCGCCCCGACCCTCGCCGGTGCCACCACCACGGCCGCCTTCAACCTCGGCAACACCGGCGGTCCCTGGCTCGGCGGCGCGGTCATCGACGCGGGGTTCGGGTACGCCTCGACAGCGTGGGCCGGTGCGGCCATGACGGTCACGGCGGGGGCGGCGAGCGCCGTCTCACTGCGGCT
Organism: Streptomyces flaveus; assembly: GCF_014647675.1. GTDB lineage: Bacteria > Actinomycetota > Actinomycetes > Streptomycetales > Streptomycetaceae > Streptomyces > Streptomyces flaveus. The sequence goes on from NZ_BMPQ01000008.1 coordinate 190,442, forward strand.
TCATCGGCGTCCGGCTTCCCGAGTCGTCATCGGGGCCGCATCCGCCGGCACCGATGAGGCGGTTATTCAGTCCCGTTCCGCGAACTGACCACCTATCGTCGCCCCCATGCGAGACATGGGCGGGGATCAGATAGAGGAAGCCGTCGCGGATGCCGTGGCGGTGCTGCGGGCAGCGGCCGGGGAGCAGGACTGGAGCGTCAAGGCGGGCCGTCTCGAGTGGAGTTGCCGCAGGACGGCGGAGCACATCGCGTCGGATCTCATCTCGTACGCGGGGCAGTTGGCGGGCCGCCCCACCGACCGGTACGTACCGTTCCGCATCGACTGCGGCGAGTGCGAGAGCCCGGACGACGTCCTGGACGTCATCGAGGCGACCGGCAGCCTGCTCGCCGCGGCCGTCCGCACCACGCCGCGCGAGGCGCGGGCCTTCCACCCGTACCCCTTCCGCAGCGCGAACCGCGAGGGCTTCGCCGCGATGGGCATCGCCGAGGTGCTCCTGCACACGCATGACATCGCCGAGGGGCTGGGCATCGCGTACGAGCCCTCGGCCCGGCTCTGCGAGGACGTACTCACCCGGATCTTCCCGCACGTCCAGCCGGGACCCGACCACTGGCGCACCCTCCTGTGGGCGACCGGCCGCGGCGAGCTGCCCGGCCGCGCGCCGGTCACCGAGTGGCGCTGGAACAACAACCTCGTCATCCCCGCCGAGCGGCTCACCCTGCAAGGGATCACGCCCGCTGCCGCCGCCGATCTGCAGGCCGGCGGCACGGGCGGCTTCGAGTGGATCGAGGGCGGACCTTGCGAGAACACGCGGTTCTCCGCCGGGATAGTCATCAAGGCGTACGAGACCGGAGTTCACCGCCCGGAGTGGGGCGTGTTCGTCCTCGTGCGCACGGAGGACGGCAGGGCCATCGGCGGCATGGGCTTCCACGGCGTACCCGACGACGAGGGCCGCGCCGAGGTCGGCTACGACCTGGAGGAACCGGCCCGCGGCAACGGCTACGCCACGGAGGCGCTGCGCGCGCTGTCCACATGGGCACTGGCCCGCGACGACGTGAAGCTGCTGTGCGCGAAGATCGACCACGCCAACGCCCCTTCCCAGGGCGTGGTGTCGCGTGCGGGCTACACGTGGGTGCGGGAGGACGGGGAGCAGTACGTGTACGAGCTCCGCAGAAGCTGAGACCGCTCGCTCAACTCGCTCAGAGGGATTGCGTACGGCTCTTGCGCCTGCGCAGCCCCGCCCCGTAGAGCAGTCGCACCACCTCACGGCTGCTGACCTCGACCGCTCCGGCGCGCACGACGTCCGCGTACCGATGCGACGGGATGTCGTAGTGGTCCCGCTCGAAGGCCCGGGGTGGGACGCCCAACTCCGCGGCGAACGCGTGCAGTTCGTCGTACGAGACGTCGCTGATCAGGTGGGACCACATGCGGCCGTGGCCCGGCCAGGCGGGCGGATCGATATAGACCGTCACGAGGAGGGCGTCCCGCCGGAGCCGCCGCCGGGCCCTCCCGTCGCCGAGCCGAGCGAGCCCACCGCCGAGACCTTCACGCCTGCCTTGTGGCACACCCAGTGCGGATCGGGCCCGAGTTCCGGTTCGACGTCGAGGGCGTGCGGGTCGCCGGCGCCGCAGACGGGGCACAGCGGCCAGCGCCCGTACCGCTCGAGCAGCGCGTCCTGTACGTCCTGGGCGACCAGCCCCGCCACGTACTCGACGCCCTCCGGCCACTGCTCCACCCACCACCGCCGCTGCACCACCGACGCCTCGACGAGCGAGACGACATCGGCCTCGGCGACGTCGCCCGCGACGAGATCGGCGATCACGAGCGCACGGGCCGTGTGCAGCGCCTGTTCCAGGGGGCTGATGGGGTGTGGGGAGGGCGGAGGTTCCATAGCCCCATTGTGCGCCTACGGCACAAGTGACGGCGCTCCGTGTGGGCTGCGCGCCCGTCAGGGCTGCGCCCCTAAGGGGCGCGGGGCTGTATCGATATGCGGCTCCGCCGCGCGGGCGCGACCAGCCCCCACCGGGCCCGCAGTTGAAAACCCTCTGAGCCACCCCTTGACCCCTCCCCGCTGCCGAAAATACCTTTCACACGTGACCCCCAACGTGAAGGAAACTTTCGCGGGCGAAGCGCCGCCGGCCCCCGCGGCCCTCGCCGCCAAGGTCCGCACCCTCGCCCCGTCGATGACCCGCTCCATGCAGCGCGTCGCCGAGACCGTGGCCGGCGACCCCGCGGGCTGCGCGGCCCTCACGGTCACCGGCCTCGCGGAGCGAACCGGCACCAGCGAGGCCACAGTCGTCCGCACCGCCCGCCTCCTCGGCTACCCCGGCTACCGCGACCTGCGCCTGGCCCTCGCCGGCCTCGCCGCCCACCAGCAGTCGGGCCGCGCCCCCGCCGTCACGGCCGACATAGCGGTCGACGACCCGATCGCGGACGTCGTGGCGAAACTGGCGTACGACGAGCAGCAGACCCTCGCCGACACCGCGGCAGGCCTGGACACGGTCCAGCTCGGCGCGGCCGTCTCCGCGCTCGCGGCGGCCGGCCGTATCGACATCTACGGAGTCGGCGCCTCCGGCCTGGTCGCCCAGGACCTCCACCAGAAGCTCCTGCGCATAGGCCTCATAGCGCACGCGTTCAGCGACCCCCATCTCGCGGTCACCAACGCCGTGCAGCTGCGCGCCAAGGACGTGGCGATCGCGATCACCCACTCCGGTTCGACCGGCGACGTCATCGAGCCGCTACGGGTCGCCTTCGAGCGGGGCGCCACGACGGTCGCGATCACCGGCCGCCCGGACGGCCCGGTCTCGCAGTACGCCGACCACGTGCTCACCACGTCGACGGCCCGCGAGAGCGAGTTGCGGCCGGCCGCCATGTCGTCCCGTACGAGCCAACTGCTGGTGGTGGACTGCCTGTTCATAGGCGTGGCCCAGCGGACGTACGAGACGGCGGCGCCGGCGCTGGCCGCGTCCTACGAGGCGCTGGCGCACCGTCACGCTCCGCGGGGGGCGCGGTAGAACCACAGGCCGTCTGTACTCTGCGGGCCGTACGTGGCTGGTCGCGCAGTTCCCCGCGCCCCTGATAGGGGCGCTACACCAACCCGGAGAACCAGAGAACCACCCCCGGAAAGAGCTGCCCCACATGACCTCCCCCGCCGACGCCTCCTTCGAACGCCACCCCAGCTCCACCCCCGACTTCCGTGATGTACGGGACGAGTTGGAGACCCTGACCACCGAGGCGTTCCGTCCCGAGCTCGCTCGGATCGACCAGTTGCCCACCCTCGAGATCGCGAAGATCATGAACGGCGAGGACGCGACCGTACCGACCGCCGTCGCCACGCAGCTCCCGCGGATCGCCGCCGCGATCGACGCCGTCGCGGACCGTATGGCGCGCGGCGGACGCCTGGTCTACGCGGGCGCGGGCACCGCCGGCCGCCTCGGCGTCCTCGACGCGTCCGAGTGCCCGCCCACCTTCAACACGGACCCCTCCGAGGTCGTCGGCCTGATCGCGGGCGGCCCGAGCGCCACGGTCAACTCCATCGAGGGCGCCGAGGACTCCAAGGAGCTGGCGGCCGAGGACCTGGGTGCGTTGGGCATCACCGCCGACGACACGGTGGTCGGTGTCTCGGCCTCCGGCCGGACCCCGTACGCGATCGGCGCGGTGGAACACGCCCGCGCACTCGGCGCCCTGACCATCGGCCTGTCCTGCAACGCGGACAGCGCCCTCGCGGCGGCGGCCGACCACGGCATCGAGGTCGTCGTGGGCCCCGAACTGCTCACCGGCTCGACGCGCCTGAAGGCGGGCACCGCCCAGAAGCTGGTCCTCAACATGCTGTCGACGATCACGATGATCCGCCTGGGCAAGACGTACGGGAACCTGATGGTCGACGTACGCGCCTCGAACGACAAGCTCCGGGCCCGTTCGCGCCGTATCGTCGCGCTGGCCACAGGCGCGCCCGACGACCAGATCGAGGCGGCCCTGAGCGCGGCCGACGGCGAGACGAAGAACGCGATCCTCGTCCTCCTCGCCGACATCGACGCCGCGACCGCCGCCCGCCTGCTCACAGAGGCGAACGGCCACCTCCGGGTGGCTCTTCAGGCGGCGCTCGCGAGCGGCTGAGCAGCGCCTGGTGGGCCTTGTCGCCCAGGCGCCCCGCTGATTGTCAGTGCCGCATGTGATTCTTGGGGACGTCGGCAGCAACTCCGCTCCCGGGAGGGGACGACCAACCATGAACCACGCACAGCTGACCGCCCTGGGCCGCGCCCTGCGGCTTCTCGGCGAGCACGGCGAGGCCCTGGGCACGGACACACCCGACGCGAAGCTGCACGAGGTCAAGGCGGACCTGAAGCGGGCCCTGGACCTGCTCGAGGAGACCGTCACCACGGCGAAGCCCACCACGCGCTGCGCCGAGCACCCCACAGGCCCGGTCGACGAGGACGCCCCCGACCTGTGCCTGCTCTGCGAGACCCGCCGCCGCATCGCCCGCCGCTCGAAGGTCAACGACTCCTTCACCCAGGGCCGTCCGACCGCCCCGGACGAGACGCTCGAGCGCACGAAGTCCCGTTACGGCGTACGGGGCGACCGCCCCCAGCCCCAGCAGCGCTGGCTCCCCGAGATGTGGACCGGCCAGGTCTGGCAACTCTGCGGCACCCCCCGCCGCGACAAACAGGAAGCCGAGCTGTTCCTCGCCGCCCAGCGCCGCAGCCCCCACCCCGGCATGGCCTACCGCCTGGTCCACGAATTCACCGACTACGAGGTCCTACGCATCTGGGGCGAACCCCGAAAGATCGACATCGAACCGATGGGCAACCTCTAGCGCTCCGGCAAGACCTCCGGCGCCGTCACAGGTCAGCGCCGTACCGCCCTACCGCCATGCCTTCGCCATCACTTCAGGATCACCGAGGTCACTCAGGACCCCGTCCTCCAGCATCGCCACGAACCGCTGCCGCTCCACCGCCGCCACGAACTCCGCCAGGGCACCGTTCACCGTGGCCCGCTTGGTGGTGGTGCCCAGGATCGCGGCAGCTTCCGCGACCAGCGCGTCATCGAGGTCGATCGTGGTACGCGACATCAGCCACCGCCCGCCGCAGTCCGCAGGAACCGCACCAAATCATCCACGCTGTACCCGAGCCGTGGCCCACGCACGGCAGCCATCAGCAGCAACTGCCCGACGATCTCCGCACCCCACCCGTCGGTCCCGTCCTCGGACCACTCGTACAGCTTCTCGATGCCGAGATCGGACATGAGCAGCCCGTGCTCCGCCCGGATCTCCGCACACAATTCGGCGACGGCATCGAGCAGCCTGTCCCCCGGCCGCACACACCGCAGCCCGAAGTACGAGTCCATCTGCTCCACCTCGCAGCCCTCGGGCGGCCGGGCCTTGAGCGCGTCGTAGCGAGGATCGTCGAACCCCGGATACTCCCCGACCGGGTCATGGATCAGCGTGAACCGCTGCCACCCCGGCGGGAGCGGCGGAGGCGGCCGATACGCCTTGAACCCGAAGGCCTCCTGCACGAGAGCAGTCGCCTCGTCACACGTCTGAGCCGTGATGGTCACCGACCGGGTCCCGTCACCACCAACCGCGGTCCACAGCCCGGTCACTTCGTCCCACGTACGCCGAATACTCAGTCCCATACGCCTACCGTCCCACCCACCACTGACAACGCCCCGCCCCCGCAGCCCCGTTCACGGCAACCGCCCTTCCCAGTTGATCCGCCGCACCCGCGCCCGCAGCACCTCCCCCGGATCCGCCTCCCCCGGATCCGCCTCCCCCAAGGCGTCCGGCGGGCAGTCCCACTCCCGCCCGCCACCCACCGGCCGCAGCTGTACGTAGCCGCCCTCGCGCCCCATCACCTGGCCGAGCCGCCCGTCCCGTACGTCGATGGCGTACTTCCTGTTCTCCGCGCTCACTGGCGGGCCTCGTGCAACGCGTCGGCCAGTCGCTTCGCCGTGTTCAGGTTGCAGCGGCCGAGTTCGACGAGCGGGTACGGCTCCCTGGTCGCCGCCGTCACCGGGTCCACGCGGAGGGACGGCAACACGACGCCCAACTCTCCGAGTTCCTCCCGCAGTCGGCCCACCATCTCTTCGGCCTCCCACAGCCACTCCTCCGATTGCAACGCCATGACCTGGCACCTCTCGCTCTGAGTATCCGATTCCACCACCCAGAGTGGCCATCCCTCGCTAGCCTGAACAGAGCCGGCGTCCCAACAACACCTCGTGTAGGACCGGGAGTTGCCCATGCCAGGACCGAAGGACCTTGATCCGTCCGTCTCTCCCCGCGCCCTCCTCGGCGCCGAACTCCGCCACGCCCGCGAGAAGGCCGGCCTCAGCCAGGACGCCCTCGGGCAGGCCCTCTTCGTGAGCGGCTCGTTCATCGGGCAAATGGAGTCCGGTACGCGCCGGATTCAGCCGGACATGGCCCGGAAGCTCGACGAAATACTCGACACGAAGGGCTTCTTCGAGCGCAACTGCAAGGCCGCCAACAAGTCCAAGCACCCGGACCACTTCGCGGACGCGGCGGAGGCGGAGCGGATCGCGACGGCGATCAGGCAGTACGCGTCACAGCTGATCCCGGGCCTCTTGCAGACCAAGGCCTACGCAGAAGCGGTGTTCCGCGCCTACCACCCGACGGCGCCGGACGAGGTGATCGAAGACCTGGTGGCGGCACGCCTCGAACGCGCGCACATCCTCGACGATCCAACAACCCCGTTGTTGTGGGCGATTCTGGACGAGGCTGTCCTCAGGCGTGAGGTCGGCGGCAACGCGGTGATGGCGGAGGCACTGCGCCGCGTTACGCATCTCGCGCGCAAGCACCGAATCATCGTGCAGGTACTGCCGTTCGGTGCGGGGGCGCATGCCTCGATGGAAGGCCCCCTAAAACTCATGGAGTTCGACGACGCACCCCCGCTGTCCTTCATTGAGGGGCCCAGCATGGGGATGTTGCTGGACGACCCGGCGACCGTCACCCGACACACCCTGATGTTCAACCTCCTTCAGGCTGCAGCCCTCTCCCCGACGGAGTCCCTGGCCTTGATCGAGTCAGTGGCGCAGGATTACGAACATGGAGAACAACACCCCTGAGTACGACCTGAGCGCGGCCATCTGGCACAAGTCCAGCCACAGCGGCGGCCAGGGCGGCGACTGCCTCGAAGTCGCCACCTGGCGAAAGTCCACCTATAGCGGCGGCAGCGGCGGCGACTGCTTGGAGGTCGCCGACGACCACCCCGGCATAGCCCCCGTCCGCGACTCCAAAAATCCCCTCGGCCCGAAGCTCGTGTTCCGGGCCGAGGCCTGGACAGCCTTCGTCGCAAACCTCAAGCACGACTAGCAGAGGGCCGACCGGTGGACGGAACGCGTCACGCCTCGCCCGCACGACAGGTCGGCTCAGCGGCCGACAGCCGGTGGGCGGGGTAGGTGGGGTGCAGAAATGTGACACTTCCGGGGTCGAGTGTCACATTTTCCCGCGATCGGTACTGAGGCGCGGGGCGGCTGGACACACCGGTGCAACTCCGAAGCGATCAAGACGAGTGCGGGCTGGCGAGAGCTGAGCCGGGGCCGTCCGCAGCGACCGCCCGACCCAAGGCACCCCCACCCACCGGTTCATCGAGCCACCGGCCCGCAGCCTGCCCGAAGCTCAAGCGCCGAGCTCCGAGCCCTGCTTCTGAGGATTGGGAGGCGGGCTTCAACCCGCCCCCCCTCCCCGCGAGTTGACGTGACGCGACCGAATTGCCACGGACAGTCACATGGGCTTAGCGTGCCCGCATAACGAACAACCCCCGCCATGTGCTGGAACACCTGCGGGGGCCTGACCTACGAGATCGAAAGCGACTCGATCCCATGGCTGACGCCAACCTTAGTGCTACCTTCCTGCCCGCGCACGCGTCCCCGCACCCGATGGCCAATCCGGGTTACGGAAAACTCAGCGCCCCGGACCAACTCCCCCGCACCGCCCACGACTTCGCCCACCTCCCGCCCCGCGAAGCCGCCATCGCCGCGTACATCGACCGCCTCCCCAACGGCGCAGACATCTCCGTAAAGACGCTGGCCAAGACGCTCCCGTACGGCCAGTGCGCCCTCCGCACGGCCCTCAACAACATCCAACAGGCAGGTCACTTGCGCCGGGGTCGCGAACATCTGGCCGACTCGGGAAGCCCGCGCTGGATCACCCGAACGTGGTTCTCGCGAACGGCACGGGACGACGACTGGTGGGCGGCGTTCACGCGGGGCGACGTACCTCAGGAGCAGGAACCTTCAGCGAACCGGCGGGGCCCCACCCGCTCCCGCGCCTACATCCTCCTCGCGGCCCTCGGCCGTGCGACCCCGGCCCTGCCCCTGTCGGCCAAGGCCTGCGCGGACCTCGCCCCGCTCCTCACCGAGTGGCTCGCGAGGGGCGCCACCGACGAGCACGTACTCCAGGCCCTGACCGCAGGTCTCCCGACCCCGGTCCACAGCCCGGCCGCCCTCGTCCGCAACCGCCTGACCAACAAGCTCCCTCCGGAGCCCACACCGGCCGCCGCACGCCCACCCCTCCGCGTACTGGAGTGCGCGAAGTGCGGCGCCCCGGGCCGCCCGGAGGCTCTGCCGGGCGGCGTTTGCGGCCCGTGCCGAGGCGAGACCGCCCCACCCCAGCCCTCCATGCCTCTGACGTCCACCGCAGTCCACGCCCACGCCGCCGCAGCCCGCGCGGCGATGGTCGACCGACGAGAAAGGCCACGTCTATGACCGCTCCAGGCATTGCCCGCGAAAGAGCAGCCAAATGAATTCACCGTACACACTCGCAGGTGTGTACAGTTTTCTCATGGAGATGTATCCGCTCGTGGAAGCCCGCAACCAACTCGGCCAACTGGTCGGCCGGGTCAGGCACGGTCAGGAACACATCCTGATCTCGGAGTACGGAAAGCCTGCCGCCGCGCTCATCCCGATAAGCGAACTGGAAGAGTTGCAGCGACTGCGGGACGAGGCGGACATCGCCGAAGCGCAGGCACGTGAGGCGAACCCGTCCGGCCCGTCCATGTCTCACGACGATTTCATGGCCCAGTTGGAGGCGGAAGATCGCCAGGAGGCCGCTTCGTGACCTACGCACTGGTGTGGGAACACCACGCCATGAGCGAGTTCCGAAGGCTTCGAGCCCTCGACCCCATCGGGGCCAAGGCCACAACCGCAGCAGTACGCGCACTCGCCGACGACCCGCGTCCCGAAGCAGCCCGCGCGCTTGGCGCATCCGGCTACTACCGACTGCACGTCGGCACTTGGCGGATTCTGTATCGACCGGACGACTCCACCATCACCGTCCACGTGCTGAAGGTCGGTCGCAGTACCTGAAGCGCC
>NZ_BMPQ01000008.1:199819-248930 GCF_014647675.1 Streptomyces flaveus
CCTCGACGTACCGCTAACAAACTCAGCTCAGCGTGCGCAGCGACGCCGGGTCATACGCCCCCAACTCCCCGAAGCGCCCATCCAGCACCTTCGCCGCCCACTCCGGGTCCTGAAGCAGCGCGCGGCCGACCGCGACCAGGTCGAACTCCTCGTTCTCCAGGCGGTCCAGCAGGTCGTCGATGCCCTTGACCGCGGCGCCCTCGCCCACGAAGGCCTTGATGAAGTCGCCGTTCAGGCCGACCGAGCCGACGGTGATGGCGGGCTTGCCGGTGAGCTTCTTCGTCCAGCCCGCCAGGTTGAGGCCCGAGCCGTCGAACTCCGGGTGCCAGTAGCGGCGCGTGGAGGCGTGGAAGGCGTCCACGCCGGCCGAGGCGAGCGGGGTCAGCAAGGCTTCCAGTTCCGACGGGGACTCCGCGAGCCTCGCGTGGTACGCCTCCTGCTTCCACTGCGAGTACCGGAAGATGACCGGGAAGGAGGGCGACACCGCCGCGCGTACCGCCGCCACGATCTCCGCCGCGAACTTCGTACGGGACACCAGGTCGCCGCCGTACTCGTCGGCGCGGCGGTTGGTGCCGGACCACAGGAACTGGTCGATCAAGTAGCCGTGCGCGCCGTGCAGTTCGACTCCGTCGAAGCCGATCCGCTCGGCGGCGGCAGCGGCTTCGGCGAAGGCCGCGATGACCTCGTCCAGGTCGGCCTGGGTCATGGCCTTGCCCGTGCCCTCGGTGCCGTCGGGGCGGATGCCGGACGGTCCGACGGCCGGAGCATCCGCGTACGGGGGTTCACCGGCGGACCGCACCATGCCGATGTGCCACAGCTGCGGCACGATCGTCCCGCCCGCCGCGTGCACGGCCTCGGCAACCTTCGCCCACCCGGCCAGCTGCTCCGCACCGTGGAAGCGCGGGATGTCGTCGCTCTGCCCGGCCGATTCGTGGCCGACGTACGTGCCCTCGGTGACGATGAGGCCGACACCCGCGGCGGCGCGCCGGGCGTAGTAGCCGACCACGTCCTCGCCCGGCACGCCTCCCGGGGAGAACCGCCTGGTCATCGGCGCCATCACGATCCGGTTCGGAACGGTCAGGCCGTTGAGGGAGACGGGCCGCGAGAGGATCTCGGCCGCGCGGGAGGCGGTCGAATCGCTGAAGCCGGTGGCGGTCGTGGCAGTCACGTGGAGGGCTCCTCGGAGAGGTCTGGAAGACATCGAGTGAAGTGAATCGAGTGAAGCGATCAGGGCATTCCGAGTGGTATGTGCGCATGCATAAACCATTCCTCGGGGCAACCACCTCACCCGCGACGACATTCCGCCGCCCCGCCTCCGCGCGCCCGTGATCCCGGCCACACACCGGCCCCGCACCCCGGCCCCACCGGCTCTATAAGGTGTGCTGGCCCCAACTTCATCCGAACGCAAGGGAACAGATGGGTAGACAGATACGGTGGACGGCCGCTCTCGCCGTCCCCCTCGCCCTCGGAGCGACCCTGCTCGCTCCCACGACCACCGCCCAGGCGGAAACGGTCGTCTCCGGGAACTACACCTCGGTCTTCAACTACCCGAGGCCCACCGGTGCCTACGACTTCTCGATCAGCACCGGAGCCGGTGAGCTGATCGATCTCGCGGCGCCCGGCTCGAAGCTCTACATGGGCATGTTCTGGTTCAACAGCTCGGACCTGCGGGCGAAGCTCGCCGCCGCCCAGGAGCGCGGTGTGACCCTGCGCATCGTCTCGGAGGGGGCGAACCGCGGCTCCAGCGACCTGGACCAGCTGACACTGACGGGCGGCTCGACCCTCACCTGGTGCAGCCGTGGCTGCCTGGGCAACGGCTCGGACGACACGCGCGCGATCAACCACGACAAGTACATGGTCCTCGACGCGCTCACCGACGGCCGCAAGAACGTCGTCTGGCAGAGCTCGCAGAACCTCGCGGGCGGCCAGGACGGGGAGATCAACAACGCCGTCGTCGTGGCGGGCAACGCGACCCTCGCCACCCGCTACCGCAACCACTTCAACGACCAGGTCGAGCACACAGGCGACAGTGCGCACACGACGTACGACCACACCACCGGTGACCCGAGCTCCCCGGTCGAGGCGTACTTCTCCCCGCGCGACACGGCCTCGGACGCCGCGCACTACGGCAACGCCGACATCCTCGCCTCCTTCATCGACCAGGTCGACTGCGAGCGCGACGGCCGGATCAGGATCTCGGCGGCCGAGCTCGACCAGCGGTCCACCCGCCCCGCCGTCTACGAGGCCCTGGAGACCAAGCGGGCCCAGGGCTGCGCCATCGACGCGAACATCCGCGACCTCAGCGACGGCGGCGGCAACAGAGGCGTCAACGAAATGGCCGGCCTCGACATCCCGGCCTACGGCAACCGCCCCGGCGGCTGCCGCTACAAGGCCTCGGCGACGTCGTCCTGCAACCGCGGCACCGTGCACTCCAAGTACCTGCTGACGGAGTGGAAGAAGGCCGACGGCACCCAGATGCAGCACGTGTACACGGGCTCCCACAACTGGACCGCGGGCTCGCTGAAAACCAACGACGAGACGATCCTGCGCATCGACGACGCGGGGACCTACCAGGCGTTCGTCGCCAACTTCAACAAGGCCCGCGCGGGCGTGGTCGACATCGACGCCACGAAGTTCGGCTCGACGTCCCAGCACTACTCCCGCGTCAACGTGAACGCGAACGGCGACCAGCACTACAGCGCGATCGCGTCCGGCGGCACCTCGTCCGTGTACACGGCGGTCGTGTACGAGCAGGGCGACCGGCACGACGCCTCGGACACCGAGCTGGGCACCGACGTATACATCCGCATGTACCGCGACGGCGTACCCCTGTGGGACGAGAAGCTGCTGAGCAACAGCGGAACCGGGACGACCTGGTCGCACCAGAAGCCCGATGTGGGCGTGGACGACCAGGGCAACGCGATCGTCGTCTGGGCCAAGGACGACGACGGCAACAAGTACGCCGACATCGCCGTGCGAAAGATCACCCCGGACGGCACGGTCACGACCCTGCCGCGCCCGCACGCCTCCGGCGACGGGGACCAGCTGCGGCCGACGGTCGCAGTGGCCGGCGACGGTTCCTACGGCATCGCCTGGGAGAGCACGGCCGACGGCTCGACGCTCAACCAGGTGTACGCGAGCGGCTGGTCCCCGACCGGCGCCGCGCGCTACCAGGACGTCCAGGTCAGCACGATCAACTCGGGCGCGGCCGGGTCCAACCGCCGGCCCGACGCGGCGATCGACGACGCCGGGAACATGGTGATCGCCTGGGAGGAGGACGCGGACGGCAACGGCGGCCTCAACATCGATGTGGCGAAACTGAACACCACGGGTGGCGTCGCCGTCGGCCGCAAGGTGGCCAACTCGCTCACGGACGGGCAGCAGTCCAGGCCCGCGGTCGCGTCGGCCGGTGACGGCCGGTTCGTGGTGGCGTGGACGGACGAGTACATCACCGGCGCCGGCACGCTGGTCCGGCCCCAGCGGATCCAGCAGCGCGTCTTCTCGGCGACCGGCACGCCCGCGGCAGCGGACCGGCGGACCACCGAGGACGCCACCGAGACCGGCCCGTACGTCGACAGCAAGCGGCCCATCTCCGCGCAGGCCGACGCCGATGTGGCGGTCGCCGACGACGGCAGCTTCGTCGTGGCGTGGAAGGAGGCCTTCGACGTGGTCGTGGGCAACCCCGCGACCCTGCACGCCGGCCAGGATGACGTCTGGGCCCGAGGCTTCAACGCGGACGGCACGACGGCAGGCCGGCTGGTCCCCACCCGGATGAACGTGGTGACCGGCGGGGGCCAGGGCGGCCCGGCCGTGGCACTGGCGGCGAACGGCCGGCTGACGCTGACGTACTCGGACGACTACGACGGCAACGGCCACAACGAGATGCGGCTGCGGGACGCGTTCAAGAACATCGCCTGAATCGCCTGACCGTTTCCGGGCTCCCACTCCAGACTCTCTCCCGTGGGAGCCGGGAAACGCCCGAGGGCAGCACCCCTGGAGTGGGGTGCCGCCCTCGTTCGCGTACTGCGATGAACTACCGAGCCCGGGCTCAGAAGTCCATGTCACCGCCCGGCATGCCGCCGCCGGCCGGGGCGGCGCCCGCCTTCTCCGGCTTGTCGGCGATGACGGCCTCGGTGGTGAGGAACAGCGCGGCGATGGACGCGGCGTTCTGCAGGGCGGAACGCGTGACCTTCGCCGGGTCGATGATGCCCTCGGCGATCATGTCGACGTACTCGCCGGTCGCGGCGTTCAGACCGTGACCGACCTGAAGGTTGCGGACCTTCTCCACGACGACGCCGCCCTCGAGACCACCGTTGACGGCGATCTGCTTGAGCGGGGCCTCCAGGGCGAGCCGCACGGCGTTGGCGCCGGTCGCCTCGTCACCCTCGAGCTCCAGCTTCTCGAAGACCGTGGCGGCCTGGAGCAGGGCCACGCCACCACCGGCGACGATGCCCTCCTCGACGGCAGCCTTCGCGTTGCGAACGGCGTCCTCGATGCGGTGCTTGCGCTCCTTGAGCTCGACCTCGGTGGCGGCACCGGCCTTGATGACGGCCACGCCGCCGGCCAGCTTCGCCAGGCGCTCCTGGAGCTTCTCGCGGTCGTAGTCCGAGTCGGAGTTCTCGATCTCGGCGCGGATCTGGTTGACCCGGCCGCCGACCTGCTCGGTGTCGCCGGAGCCGTCGACGATCGTGGTCTCGTCCTTGGTGATGACGACCTTGCGGGCGCGGCCCAGGAGGTCCAGGGTCGCGTTCTCCAGCTTGAGGCCGACCTCCTCGGAGATGACCTCGCCGCCCGTGAGGATGGCGATGTCGCCGAGCATGGCCTTACGGCGGTCACCGAAGCCCGGAGCCTTGACGGCGACGGACTTGAAGGTGCCGCGGATCTTGTTGACGACCAGGGTCGACAGGGCCTCGCCCTCGACGTCCTCGGCGATGATCAGCAGCGGCTTGCCGGACTGCATGACCTTCTCGAGGAGCGGCAGCAGGTCCTTGACGGCGCTGATCTTCGAGTTGGCGATCAGGATGTACGGGTCGTCGAGGACGGCCTCCATACGCTCCATGTCGGTGGCGAAGTACGCCGAGATGTAGCCCTTGTCGAAGCGCATACCCTCGGTGAGCTCCAGCTCCAGACCGAAGGTCTGGGACTCCTCGACGGTGATGACGCCTTCCTTGCCGACCTTGTCCATGGCCTCGGCGATGAGCTCGCCGATCTGGGTGTCGGCGGCGGAGATGGAGGCGGTCGAAGCGATCTGCTCCTTGGTCTCCACGTCCTTGGCCTGGTCGAGCAGGGCACCGGAGACCGCCTCGACGGCCTTCTCGATACCGCGCTTCAGGGCCATCGGGTTGGCACCGGCGGCGACGTTGCGAAGGCCTTCCTTGACCAGCGCCTGGGCCAGGACGGTCGCGGTCGTCGTACCGTCACCGGCTACGTCGTCCGTCTTCTTCGCGACTTCCTTGACCAGCTCGGCGCCGATCTTCTCGTACGGGTCCTCGAGTTCGATCTCCTTGGCGATGGAAACACCATCGTTGGTGATCGTGGGGGCGCCCCACTTCTTCTCGAGGACGACGTTACGGCCCTTGGGGCCGAGGGTGACCTTGACGGCGTCGGCGAGCTGGTTCATCCCGCGCTCGAGGCCGCGCCGCGCCTCCTCGTCGAACGCGATGATCTTGGCCATGTGAAGTGGTCCTCCCGGACTGGGGTGGATTGCTCCGGACCGTGCTGGCGCCCGCGACGGACGGCCTGCCTGCCCCGTGGTTCCTTGCCCCACTTGGCCTGCGGGCCTCACCGACCCGGTCCTCGTTGTCACTCTCACCTTCAGAGTGCTAACGCCAATGATTAGCACTCGCCCCCCTCGAGTGCAAGCGTCTACCGGGGAGCGAGAGGCCCGCCGAGGGGATGACCGGGAGAGGCCGGCAGGCATGCCGAAGGGCCCGTACCCCTTGAGGTACGAGCCCTTCGAAAGAAGAACGTGTCGCTGCAGATCAGTCGGCGCGTGCTTCAGCCGGCCACGCGGACCATGTCCGCCTGCGGCCCCTTCTGGCCCTGCGAGATCTCGAACTCGACTCGCTGACCTTCCTCCAGGGTGCGGTAGCCGTCCATCTGAATCGCGCTGTAGTGGACGAATACATCCGCACCACCGTCGACCGCGATGAAGCCGTACCCCTTCTCCGCGTTGAACCACTTGACGGTGCCCTGAGCCATGCCTAACTCCCCTATTACTGGCCCTTGCACAGATCCACACTTCGCGGATCCGGGTCAGACCTCACCCCCCAACGGTTGGGGGTGTGCGCCGGAACGCGTCGACCGCGGCTGAATGTATCTGCCCAACTGCCGTCTGCAACAGGTCAATCGGACGAGAAATCTGGGCATGGCCGATCCGGAATGTACGGAGAATTCACCCTAGAGTTGGGCAAGTCGGGCTCCACAAAAGGAGCAAAAGACACAAAAGACCTGCACATTTTGGCTATTTCTAATCGGACCTCAGACAGAAATGCACATGCATTCGGTCCGGGGGAGCACCAGGTTCCCCAACTGTATCGCGCTCAACCATGCAGAATTGCCCCCTCCGCTTATCTCGCGGAGAGGGCAATTCGATGAACCCTGAGTTACCGGCATTACCGACGGTAACGATCAGCCTCCGGCGACGGCCGGAATGATCGAGACGCCGGCCCCGTCGGGCGTCGCCGTCTCCAGCCCCTGCTCGAACCGCACATCGTCGTCGTTCACGTACACGTTGACGAACCGACGCAGCTTGCCCTGGTCGTCCAGAACGCGCGCCGCGATACCGGTGTGGTTCTTCTCCAGGTCGGCGATGACCTCGGCGAGGGTCGAGCCCTCGGCGGCGACCTCGGCCTTGCCGCCGGTGTAGGTGCGAAGGATGGTGGGGATACGGACGTTGACGCTCATGGGGTTATGACCTCCGGTCAGGTATGGAGCGCCCCCGAAGGGGCGCGGGGCGGTGACATCTGCGGCTGCGCCGCGGGGCGCGACCAGCCCCCACCGGCCCGCAGACGAACGACTAACAGGCTTTACCCAAGCCCGGCTTCACGGAACGAGTCCAGGCTGGGCCGGATCGTGGCGGTAAGACCCGTGCCGGCCACGGCGTCGAGGGTCTTGAGACCGTCACCGGTGTTGAGGACGACAGTCGTCAGGCTCGGGTCCAGCAGACCGTTCTCGATCAGCTTCTTCGCCACCCCCACCGTCACACCACCGGCGGTCTCCGCGAAGATCCCCTCGGTCCGCGCCAGCAGCTTGATCGCGTCGACGACCTGCTCGTCGTTCACGTCCTCCACCGCGCCACCGGTACGCCGCGCGATGTCCAGCACGTACGGACCATCCGCCGGGTTCCCGATGGCGAGCGACTTGGCGATCGTGTTCGGCTTCTGCGGCCGTACGACGTCGTGGCCCGCCTTGTAGGCGACGGACACCGGCGAGCAGCCCTCGGCCTGGGCGCCGAAGATCTTGTACGGCTTGTCCTCGACCAGCCCGAGCTTGATCAGCTCCTGCAGACCCTTGTCGATCTTCGTGAGCTGCGAGCCGGAGGCGATGGGCACCACCAGCTGGTCGGGGAGCTGCCAGCCGAGCTGTTCGCAGATCTCGTACGCGAGGGTCTTGGAGCCCTCGGCGTAGTACGGGCGCAGGTTGACGTTGACGAAGCCCCAGCCCTCGCCGGCCGGGTCGCCGATCAGCTCGGAGCAGAAGCGGTTCACGTCGTCGTAGTTGCCCTCGATGCCGACGAGTTCGCCGCCGTAGACCGCGGCCATGACGACCTTGCCCTGCTCCAGGTCGTGCGGGATGAACACGCAGGAACGGAAGCCGGCGCGGGCGGCGGCGGCACCCACGGCACCGGCGAGGTTGCCGGTGGAGGAGCAGGAGAGGGTCGTGAAGCCGAAGACGCGGGCGGCCTCCAGGGCCTGTGCGACGACACGGTCCTTGAAGGAGTGCGTCGGGTTGCCGGAGTCGTCCTTGACGAAGAGCTTGCCGGGGTCGACGCCCAGCTCGCGCGCGAGGTTGTCGGCCTTGACGAGCTTGGTCCAGCCGGGGTTGATGTTCGGCTTGGTGGCCACGTCCGCGGGGACGGGCAGGAGGGGCGCGTACCGCCAGATGTTCGCGGGGCCCGCCTCGATGCGCTTACGGAGTTCCTCGGTGTCGTACGCCGAGAAGTCGTACGCGATCTCCAGCGGGCCGAAACACTCCTCGCAGGCGAAGACGGGGCCGAGCGGGACGCGGTGGCCGCATTCGCGGCAGGAGAGCGCTGCGGCGGGGCCGAGGTCTGCGGAGTTCGTGGAGGGCGCCGAGTCGGCGGAGGTTTCAGCGTTCGTGGTGCTTGCAACTGTCTGCGCAGCCATGTGAGGCGAGGCCCTTTCCTCATCTTCCTCACGACGCATCTCGCCGTGAGACGGATTTGGCACCTTCACTAGCCGGGAGCCTCGCGGAATCGATCATCTTCGATCGGTACGAGAACCGGCTGGAGGGTTGCCGGGGCTTCAACGGGCCGTATCCCTCTGCCCCTCTGGATGAGCGCTATTCGGTTGTGAGTATGTGGTTGTCGGCTGGGCGACCCGCGACATGCGATGGTCATCAGCGTTGTTCAAGACTGTAACCGAAGGCCTGGATCGTGGAGAGACCAGTCCGAACCGCGAGATGACAGTCACATCAGCCTTCTGCCGCAGTGGGCACTCGCGACCCGGTCCGATGCAAGGGAGAGCCGCACGTGCTGGAAAACGTCGAGCGCTGGCTGAACACGCGCTCCTGGTCCGTTGACGACCGCCCGCTGAAGAAGCTCATCGCCGCGAAGCGCGCGGCCAACTCCACGGTGAGCGTCGTACTGCCCGCGCTCAACGAGGAGGAGACCGTCGGCGAGATCGTCGCCGTGATCCGCCGCGAGCTGATGACCAAGAAGGTGCCGCTCGTCGACGAGATCGTCGTGATCGACTCGGGCTCGACGGACCGTACCTCCGAGGTCGCCGCCGACGCGGGCGCCCGGGTCGTGCACCGGGACGAGATACTCCCGCGCATCCCCGCCGTCCCCGGCAAGGGCGAGGTCCTGTGGCGCTCGCTGCTGGTCACGAGCGGGGACATCGTCGCCTTCATCGACGCCGACCTGAAGGAGTTCTCCGCGGACTTCGTCTCGGGGATCGTCGGTCCGCTGCTCACCGATCCGGGCGTGGACCTCGTCAAGGCGATGTACGACCGCCCGCTGAACCTGCCGGGCGATCCCACCTCCGGCAGGACCGCCGCAGGCCAGGGCGGCCGCGTCACGGAACTGATGGCCCGCCCGATCCTGAACATGCACTGGCCACAACTGGCCGGCTTCGTGCAGCCGCTCGGCGGGGAGTACGCGGCCCGCCGCTCGCTCCTGGAGCAACTGCCGTTCCCGGTCGGCTACGGCGTCGAGCTGGGCATGCTGGTCGACGCCCTGCACCTCGTGGGCCTCGACGCCCTCGCCCAGGTCGACGTGGGCGTCCGCAAACACCGCCACCAGGACGGCCAGGCCCTCGGCCGCATGGCCGCCGCGATCTACCGCACGGCCCAGCTGCGGCTGGCCCGCGGCCATATGGTCCGGCCGCGGATCACGCAGTTCGAGAGGGTCGAGGCGGGATTCGCACCGCGTACGTACTCCGTGGACACGGAGGAACGACCGCCGATGGCGGAGATCGAGGAGTACGCGGAACGAAAGGCGGCGTAGCGATCACGCCCCTGGAAGAGGGCCGCAGGCCCCTCTTCCAGGGGCGCGGGGCTGTGACATTTGCGGCTCCGCCGCGGGGCGCGACCAGCCACGACGCCCCCGCAGCCGCCACACGACAGCCCACCCCGAGCTAATAGGCACCCTGCGGAACCCGCGGCGCGAAGGCGCACGTTTGAGCGAAGCCACCCTGGGCTAAGTTGAGCCCTATGGCATCAACGCAAGCCCAGATCCTCGTCGCCTCCAACAGGGGCCCGATCTCGTACACCCTGGACGAGAAAGGGACCCTCAAAGCCAAGCGCGGCGGCGGCGGCCTGGTCTCCGGCCTCTCGGCAATCGGCCCGGAGGCGGGCGCGCTGTGGGTGTGCTCGGCCCTGGGCGACGGCGACCGCGAGGCCGTACGCCGCGGCGTCGGCGAAGAGGGCGTACGGATGCTGGACATCCCGGCGGACGTACACGAGGACGCGTACAACGGCATCGCGAACTCCGTGCTGTGGTTCGTGAGCCACATGCTGTACCAGACGCCGCTGGAGCCGGCCTTCGACGCGGAGTTCCGCAGGCAGTGGGCGTCGTTCGAGACGTACAACCGGGCCTTCGCCGACGCGCTCGCCGAGGAGGCGGCACAGGGCGCCGCCGTGCTCGTGCAGGACTACCACCTGACGCTGGTCCCCCGCATGCTGCGCGAGCTGCGCCCCGACCTGCGAATCGGGCACTTCTCGCACACGCCGTGGGCGCCGCCGGAGTACTTCCGGATGCTGCCCGACGACATCGCCGCGCAGTTGCTCGGCGGGATCCTCGGTGCCGACCGGGCGGCGTTCCTGACCCAGCGGTGGGCGGACGCGTTCACCGACTGCTGTCATGCCGTGCTGGGGCCGGGTATCCCGTCGGGTACGCGGATCGGGGTGCACGGGCTCGGCGCGGACGCGGACTTCCTGCGGAAGCGGTCGCACGAGGCCGATGTGAACGAGCGGATCGTCGCGCTGCGGGAGCAGATAGGCGCGGGCCGCAAGGCGATCGTGCGGGTGGACCGGACGGAGCTGTCGAAGAACATAGTGCGGGGGCTGCTGGCGTACCGGCAGCTCCTTGAGGACCAGCCGTCGTGGCGTGAGCGGGTCGTGCACGTGGCCCTCGCGTATCCGTCGCGGCAGGACCTGGCCGTGTACCGCGACTACATGGCCGAGGTGCAGCGGCTCGCGGACGAGATCAACTCCCAGTACGGGACGCCTGGTTGGACCCCGGTCGTGCTGCACCTGAAGGACGACTTCGCCCGCTCGCTGGCCGCGTACCGGCTGGCCGACGTGGCCCTCGTCAACCCCATCCGCGACGGCATGAACCTCGTCGCCAAGGAGGTGCCGGTCGTCTCCGACGAGGGGTGCGCGCTGGTGCTCTCGCGGGAGGCGGGGGCGTACGAGGAGCTGGGCGAGGATGCGATTGTGGTGAACCCGTACGACGTCTCGGGCACTGCCCGTGCCCTGCATGAGGCGTTGTCGATGCCGCTGGACGAGCGGGCGGAACGTACGAAGCGGCTGGCCGGTGCGGCTACTGCGCTTCCTCCGGCCCAGTGGTTCTTGGACCAACTGCGTGCACTGGACGCGTGATTGCGTCCCCGCCGCCCCTACCCGTCCCCAGCCCTGGGCCGATAGCCCAAGCGGTCAGTTTGAAGAACTACGCGAAGGCCGCCGAAGGCTGCGGCGATTTGTGTGCGTGGGGGCGGCAATCTAAGGAGGCGGATCCGCCCGTCCCCGCTTGGAAGGCCGTCGCGGGAGCCTTCCAAGGGGAAGGCGGCAGACGTGGGCAAGAGCCGTCGGGCCCCACCCGCCCTGGATGGTTCCCAGGGCTCTTCAGGGGGGGCAGGCGGCCGTGCGTACCACTAGCCTGCCCCCTCTGAGGATCAATCCCTCAACCACCCTGGAGAGTTGAGGTCAAACAGCGTCCGCCGGGGTTCCATCACCGCCTTTGGCCTGCACCGACGGTGCACCTTCAGGCTCACCGGCATGAAGGCCGCCGCACTAACGTGCGTAGACTGCAATCCCCGTAACGGCGCCACGGGTGTTGTCTGAGTAGGTGCGCGGCCCCAGAGTGACTCGCCGGGTGCCGTTGTTGCAGCCGGTGGTGATGCTCCAGAACTCAATGCGATAGGACGTCTGGTTCGAGACGGACCGGGCAGTGGTGAAGGGATAGCAGCCGGGCGTTACAGACTTGACGGTCCTGGTTCCAGTCCTGTTCGTCCCTGACCATCCGCAGACCTTCCCGCTCGGGCAGGTGTTGGGATCAGCCGCCGCAGCCGGTGTGGCAAAGGTGCCGCCCAGCAACGCGCCGGCCACAGCCACCGTCGCCAGGCTTTTCCTGAGCACGCTCATATGAGGTTCCCCCTATCGAGAAATGGATCTTTGGTCGACTGCCGATCGTATGCCCTGAAGGCGGTGTTGTGATCATGACAATCGGCCATGGTTGGCCGATTTACGCCACCGAAGCCTCGCCGGTCACCGTCACGCGCCCCACCAACTCGTCATACGCCCGCCCGTCGAACTCACCCGCCGCAGGCGCCAGTACCGTCGCCGTCGACAGGGCCACCGCGCGGGCCAGCCTCTCCGGCCACGGCAAGTTCTCCACCAGCCCCGACAGCAAGCCCGCGACCACCGAGTCGCCTGCGCCCGTCGGGTTGCCCTCGACCGGGCCTGGCGGCGTCGCTCGCCAGTGCCCCTCCGCGTTCAGGGCCAGCAGGCCCTCCGCGCCCAGGGAAGCGACCACCGCGTGGGCGCCGCGGCGGCGGGCGTCGCGTGTGGCCTGCAGCGGCTCGTGGGAGCCGGTGAGTTCGGCGAGTTCGTCGGTGTTCGGTTTGACGAGGTCGGGGCGGGCGGCGACGCCACGGCGCAGCGGTTCGCCGCTGGTGTCGAGGATGACCGGGATCGACAACGACCTGGCCGTGCGGACCAGTTGGGCGTACGCGCCTACCGGCACCCCGGGCGGGAGGCTGCCGCACAGAGCCACCGCGGAGGCGGCGGGCAGCAGGTCCTCGTATGCGTCCTGGAACGCCCGCCACTCCGCGGGGGAGACGAGCGGGCCCGGCTCGTTGAGCTGAGTCGTGTCACCGGTCGTAGTGTCGACCACCGCGATAGTGCGGCGGGTCGGGCCCGTCACCGGGACCAGCGCGTCCACGACGCCCGGTGTGGACGTGAGGTGGTCCTGAAGGGCCCGCCCAGTCGCCCCGCCCACGAAACCCGTCACCGTCACCTCGTGGCCGAGCGCGGCCAGCACCCGGGCCACGTTCAGGCCCTTGCCGCCGGGGCGTTCGGTGACCTCGGTGACGCGGTGCGAGGTGTGCGGGCGCAGGGACGGTACGCGGTAGGTGATGTCGAGAGCGGTGTTCAGCGTGACCGTGAGGATCATCCGGGCCGACCTCCCCCGAGTGCGCGCTTGCCTTGTCCGGCCTTGTCCGGATGACCGATCATGCCAGCCAGACGGCGGTCGGCCCAGTTCCGCAGGCCAGCCGCTCGGCTCAACAAACGGCAGAATCAGCCCAGTTGGGGCTCAACCACCCATTCTCCCCGGCGCATCACGCCCCTGAGGGCGAAGTCGGCGTCCAGGATCACCAGGTCCGCGTCCTTGCCCGGTTCCAGCGAGCCCACCCGGTCGTACAGGCCGAGCAGCCTGGCCGGGGTGGCCGAGAGGGCGGCGACCACGTCCTCGACGGGCAGGCGGTCCAGGGTGACGGCCCGCTTGAAGGCGCGGTCGAGGGTCAGGGTCGAGCCCGCGATGGAGCCGCCCTCCACCAGGCGTGCCACGCCCTCGCTGACCTCGACCTCCAGCGGGCCGAGCAGATAACGGCCGTCGCCGAAACCGGCCGCGTCCATCGCGTCCGTGATGAACGCCACCCGGTCCGCGCCCGCGTGATGGAACGCCAGTTGGAGGGACGCCGGATGCAGATGCGTACCGTCGTTGATCAGCTCGACCGTGATCCGCTCGTCTTCCAGGAGCGCGGCGATCGGGCCGGGCGTGCGGTGACCGAGGACGGGCATCGCGTTGTAGAGGTGCGTCGCCACGGTGGCGCCCGCCTCGATGGCCTCCACCGTCTGCTCGTACGTCGCGTCCGTGTGCCCGATTGCCGCGATCACCCCGTGCTCCGCGAGGAGGCGTACGGAGTCGACGCCGCCCGGCAGTTCCGTGGCGAGCGTCACCATCTTGGCCCGGCCGCGCGCCGCGTCGATCAGCTTGCGGACCTCCGCCGGGTCCGGGTCGCGCAGCAGTTCTTCGGAGTGTGCGCCCTTGCGGCAGGGCGAGATGAACGGTCCCTCGAAGTGGATGCCCGCGATGTCGCCCTGCTCGGCCAGTTCGGAGAGCAGCCCGGCGCGCTGGGCGAGCGCGTCCATGCCGCCGGTGACGGTCGACGCGACGATCGTCGTGGTGCCGTGCAGGCGGTGCGTGTGGACGCCCTTGAGGATCTCGTCGACCGTGCCGGAGGTGAAGGACGCGCCGCCGCCACCGTGGTTGTGGATGTCGACGAAACCCGGCACCAGCCAGTGGCCGGTCAGGTCCAGTACGTCGGCGTCCGCGGGAGCACTCCCGGCGATACGCGTGCCCTCGACGATCACGCGTCCGCCGTCCACGATTCCGGTGGGCAGCACCACCTGGGCACCGGCGAGCACTTTGCTAGTGGCCATCAGGTGGTTACCTCCGAGGGGGCAGTAGGGGTGGTGGACAGCAGGTCCCAGGCCAGCAGCCCGGCGCCCAGGCAGCCGGCCGTGTCCCCGAGCGCCGCCGGGACGATGGTGGGCAGCTTCTGGAAGGTCACCCGGCGCTCGACCGCCGCCCGTAGCGGTGTGAACAAGGTTTCCCCCGCCTCGGCCAGGCCGCCACCGATGATCAGCGTGCGCGGGTCCAGCAGGGTGAGCGCGGTGACAAGGCCGTCCGCGAGCGCGTCCACCGCCTCCTGCCAGACCGCCGCCGCCCGCCGGTCCCCGGACTGCACGGCCTTCGCGCAGTCGGCCGCGTCCGCCTGAGGATCGCCGGACGCCTCGGCCCAGGCCGCGCTCACCGCCGACGCGGACGCGAACCGCTCCAGACAGCCGCGCTGCCCGCACGGGCACGGGGTGCCCCCGGGGCGTACGACGATGTGGCCGATCTCGCCCGCGAAGCCGTGCGCGCCCGCCTCCACCCGGCCGTCGATACCGATCGCGCCCGCGATCCCGGTGCCGAGCGGCACGAACAGGAACCGGTCGGCTCCCCGCCCCGCCCCGAGCCGCCCCTCGGCGAGCCCGCCGGTGCGCACATCGTGCCCGAGGGCGACCGGGACGCCGTACAGCCGCTCGCCGAGCAGATCCCGCAGGGGTACGTCACGCCAGCCGAGGTTGGCCGCGTACACCGCGATGCCCCGCTCGGCGTCCACGATGCCGGGGACGGCGACGCCGACGGCGGACGCGGGCTCGCCGAAGTGGCGCTCGCCGTGCGCGCGCAGGTCCGCCGCGAAGCCGAGGATCGACTCCACCACGGCGTCCGGGCCGCGCTCCCGGCCCGTGGCGCGGCGGGCCTGGTGCAGCACGGTGGTGGGCTGCGGTTGCCGCTGGTCGATACGGCCCGCGGAGGGCTGGGCGTCGTCGGCCCCCACGAGGGCGGCCTTCATCCCGGTGCCGCCCACATCGAGGGCGATGACGTGTTTCACAGGTACAGTCTCGCCCCTGACCCCACGAGAGGTCTAGTCCACTCGCGTACTGTAGACCTTTGCATTCCGGTTATCCGGTCTTCAACTTCCGTGACGAGTACGACAGATGAGGAAAACAGCGGTGCGGCGACGAGTGACAGGTTTCATCTCGATGGTGTCCGCAATGGGCGTGACGGCTGCACTCGGCGGCTGCTCCGGCGACACCGCGGCCACCCAGAACGCCACGCTCACGCTGGTGGCCGCCGACTACGGCGACTCCGAGGCGAACAGCTCCCAGAAGTACTGGGACAAGCTGGTCAAGGCGTACGAGAAGAAGAACCCCGGCATCGAGGTCGACGTCAGCGTTTACTCGTGGAACGAGGTCGACGCCAAGGTCAAACAGATGGTCGCCGACGGGGACGCACCCGACATGGCGCAGATAGGCGCGTACGCCGACTACGCCGCGAAGGGTCAGCTGTACGAGGCCGACGAACTGCTCTCCATACCCGTCCAGGCCGACTTCGTCTCGAGACTCGCCGAGGCGGGCGAGGTGGGCCGGGTGCAGTACGGCATGCCGTTCGCCTCCTCCACGAGGCTGTTGTTCTACAACAAGGAGCTCTTCGACGAGGCCGGCCTCACCCCGCCGCAGAGCTGGAGCGAACTGGCCGCCGCCGCCACGACCCTGAAGTCCCGCGGAGTCGAGACGCCGTACGCGTTGCCCCTCGGACCCGAGGAGGCCCAGGCCGAGACCATGATGTGGCTGCTGAGCGGCGGCGACGGCTACACCGCCACCGTCGGCTCGTACGGCCTCGACTCCGACCAGAACATCGCGACCTTCAACTGGCTCAAGAACGACCTGGTGGGCAAGGGCCTCACCGGGCCGACCCCGCCCGGCAAGCTCAACCGCGCCGACGCCTTCGAGGCGTTCACGCGCGGCGAGGTCGGCATGCTGAACGGTCACCCCTCGCTGATGCAGGCCGCCGAGAAGAAGGGCGTGGAGTACGGCATGGTGCCGATGCCCGGCATCGACGGCAGGGCCAAGGCCACGATGGGCGTCGCCGACTGGATGATGGCGTTCAAGGAGAACGGCAACGGCGAGGAGATCGGTGACTTCCTCGACTTCGTCTACAGCGAGAAGAACGTGCTCGAGTTCTCCCACGAGTACAACCTGCTGCCCGTGACCACCTCCGCCTCCGACGCGATGGCCGCGGACAAGAACGACAAGGATCTCGACCCGTTCCTGTCCGAGCTTGAGAACGCCGAGCTGTATCCCGTCGCCAAGACGTCCTGGGCGCAGGTCAGCGCCGACATCAAGCAGCAGATCGGGAAGGCGGTGGGCCCCAATGCGCGGCCCGCCGCGGTTCTGGGGTCGCTGCAGCGGGCGGCTTCGGCGGCCGACAACGCGGAGTAGCTCCGCTGGTTGCGCAGGGTGCCTAGTAGCTCGGGGCTCGGTGTCGTTTGGCGGGTGCGGGTGCGTTGTGGCTGGTCGCGCCCCGCGGCGGAGCCGCAAATCGATACAGCCCCGCGCCCCTGAAAAGAGGGGCCTGCGGCCGCCTCTTTTCAGGGGCGCGGTAGCGTCGACGTATGGCAGAGGAGCTGACCCCGTTGGAGCTTGACGTGCTTGCGCTGGAGGGGCGGGGCTGGGCTTCTCCCGGGGCCAAGGAGCGGGCCATACGGGAGGAGTTGGGGATGGGGCCGGTTCGGTACTACCAGTTGCTGAACGCCCTGCTTGATGCGCCGCGTGCTCTGGCCCATGACCCGGTGACCGTGAACCGGCTGCGCCGAATACGGGACGCCCGCCGGGCCGAGCGCTGACAGATCGCTGACGGATAGGGTCGCCGTATGGGCAGCCAAGCGGATCCCTCGAAGACACCGACGCCATTGCCGACTCCTGCGACGCCGGCCGGACGTGATGGCCTCGACGCCATCCTCGCGCGGCCCGAACGGGCCGTACTCGCCTTCGACTTCGACGGCACCCTCGCCCCGATCGTCCCCGACCCCGAGCAGGCCCGCGCCCACCCCGACGCGGTCCCGGCGCTCGCCGCCCTCGCCCCGAAGGTCGCCTCCGTCGCCGTCGTCACCGGCCGCCCGGCCGACGTCGCGGTCCGCCACGGAGGCTTCGCGGGCGTACCCGGCCTTGAACACCTCGTCGTCCTCGGCCACTACGGCGCCGAACGCTGGGACGCGGTCACCGGCACCGTCACGGCGCCCCCGCCCCACCCCGGCGTCGCCGCCGTCCGCGCCGAACTGCCCGGCGTCCTCGACCGCTCCGGCGCCTCGCAGGGCACCTGGATCGAGGAGAAGGGCCGCGCCGTCGCCGTCCACACCCGCCGCGCCGAGGACCCACAGGCCACCTTCGAGGCCCTGCGCGAACCCCTCACGGACCTCGCCACCCGCCACGGCCTGGTCGTCGAACCGGGCCGCCTGGTCCTGGAACTCCGCCCACCGGGCATGGACAAGGGCGTCGCGCTACGCGAGTACGTACGAGAGGTCGGCGCCGGGGTGGTGGCATACGCCGGCGACGACTTGGGCGACCTCCCGGCGTTCGCCGCGGTCGAGGAACTCCGCTCGAACGGCGTTCCCGGCCTGCTGGTGTGCAGCGGCAGCAACGAGGTGACGGAGCTGGAAAAGCGCGCGGACCTGGTGGTGGACGGCCCGGCGGGGGTCGTGCACCTACTGAGGGCGCTGACGACATCGCTCGGCTGACCCGCTCAGCCACTCGTTGTTGTGAAGAGCATGGCCGTCTGGGGACCTGCTGCTAGCTCTTGCTCAGCGACAGCTGGTCGAACACCGCGTCACACTGGTTGCCCTCGGCGCAGGCGATCTCGATGATGTTGGAGCCCTTGGTCAGGTTGACCGGGGTCCAGGTCGTCTGCCAGCCCTTCTCCCAGTCGCCCTTCGGGGCCTGCTTCTCACCGATGAAGTTCTTCATGTTCAGCGGTGAGGTGTTCGCCTTGCCGTTGACCACGACGGTCGCGTTGGCGTCGACACCGGGGATGCCGTAGCGCACGTCCAGCCGGTAGGTGCCGGCCTTCTCGATGTCCCTGACGGTCCACACGACCTTGGCGCCGACCTTGTTGAAGCCTGTCACATAGACACCGCCGCCCGCCTTGGCGCCGTCGAACTGGGTGTCGATGGTCGTGCCGTCCACCAGACGCAGCGCCTTCGCGTCGATCTTCGGCAGCTCGACCTCATCCTGCGCCGGCTTCGAAGCCGGCGAGCTCGGCTCAGCACTCTGCCCGGCCGACGGCTTCGACCCCGCCGCGTCGTTGCCCCCGGGATCTTCGTCGCCGCCGGCCATCGCGATGCCAATGCCGATCACGACGGCCGCGACCACGGCGATCGCGCCGATCAGGAGCCCCTTGGTGTTGGGACCACGGCCACGGCCGCCACCGCCACCACCCAAGCCACTGCCCGGCAGCGGCGTGCGCGTCGTGGGTGAGCCGCCGGGCAACGTCTCCGGCGCCTGGTAGTGCGACTGACCGTACGTACCCTGCCCCTGCTGGGCCGGAGCCTGCGCGTACTGCGCGGTCGGGGCTGTCTGGGAAGCCTGCTGCTGGGCCTGCTGGCCGTACTGGCGCTCGCCGACCGCCCGCACCCGGTTGACCGAACCGGGGTAGCCGTAGCCGCCGCCACCGTCGGGCGGCATGGCTCCGGCGGCCTGACCGTCGGCGTACAGATAGCCGAACGGGTCGTCGTCCTCGGGCGTGCTCGCGCCGTTGTTGCCGGGCGTCATCCCTAGGTCTCCTCAACGGGTGTGGTGCAGATGCGATGGGTGAACAGAAGGGTGAGCCTACCCGCTCCAGACGCCCCAAACGGGTGATTCAGCTCGCACACCACCGCTGACCTGCGCCTCAGCCCGCACGCCGGTGAGCTTTGGGACGAGACCGTTTCTCTATGTACATCCGCTCGTCAGCGGACTTCAACACTTCGTCCGCAGTCATGCCGCAATGCGCCCATCCGATGCCGAAGCTCGCCCCGACCCGCATCGCGCGGCCGTCGACCCGTATCGGCTGGATGATCTCGTTGCGCAGCCGGACCGCGAGGTCCTGCGCGTCGGCCCGGCCGAGACCGTCGGCGAGGACCACGAACTCGTCGCCGCCGAGGCGCGCGACCGTGTCCCCGTCCCGCACGCCGCCGCTCAGCCGTCGCGCCACCTCGATCAGCACCGCGTCGCCGGCGTTGTGCCCGAAGCGGTCGTTGATCGACTTGAAGCCGTCGAGGTCGCAGAAGAGCACCGCGAGCCCCTTCGTGCCGTCGTCCGTCTCGCCCTGCGGCGCGATGGTGTGCACGTGATGGTCGTACGCGCCGAAGGCCTCGGGGGGCGGCCGGAAGTCGAAACCGTGCCCGTCCGAGTCGTACACGGGCGCCAAGCCCTGCTCCCCGTACTCGCCGTGCTGCGCGAAGGCCGCGTCCAGCGTGTCCACCGGGCTGGGTGCCACGGACGTGGGGCGGCTGCACAGGCGGGCGGACAGCCGGGAGCGCAGTTCGGCGGAGTTCGGCAGTCCGGTGAGCGAGTCGTGCGAGGCGCGGTGGGCGAGCTGGAGTTCGCGGCGCTTGCGTTCCTCGATGTCCTCGACGTGGGTGAGCAGGAAGCGCGGCCCGTCGGTGGCGTCCGCGACCACGCTGTTGCGCAGGGAGACCCAGACGTACGTCCCGTCGCGGCGCCCGAGCCGCAGTTCGGCGCGACCGCCCTCCGCGGACGTACGCAGCAGGGTGCCGATGTCCTCGGGATGGACGAGGTCGGAGAAGGAGTAGCGGCGCATCGCGGAGGCGGGGCGGCCCAGCAGGCGGCACAGGGCGTCGTTGGTCCGCAGGATGCGCCCGTGCTGGTCGCCGCCCATCTCGGCGATGGCCATGCCGGAGGGGGCGTACTCGAAGGCCTGGCGGAAGCTCTCCTCGCTGGCGCGCAGGGCCTGCTGTTCCCGCTCGAGGCGGACGAGGGCGCGCTGCATGTTGGCCCTGAGCCGGGCGTTGCTGATCGCGATGGCCGCCTGGAACGCGTACATCTGCAGGGCCTCGCGTCCCCAGGCGCCGGGGAGGCGTCCGTTGCGCGGGCGGTCGACGGAGAGTACGCCGATCAGCTCACCGCAGGCGCCGCCGGGTACGCCCGGCGTGTACATGGGTGCGAAGAGGCGGTCGGAGGGGTGCCACTCGTCCTCGAAGCGGGGCGCGGGGCCGTCGGTGTACCACTGCGGGACGTCGTCGTCGTCGAGGACCCAGCCCTCGGTGTGGGGTATGAAACGCAGGTCGCCCCAGGCCTCGCCCATGCTCAGCCGGCGATCCCAGGAGGCGCGGGAGCCGACGCGGCCGGTGATGAGTGCCTCGGCGGCGGAGTTGCCCGAGAAGGCGGCGACGACGAGGTCTCCATCGGGGCGTACGAGATTGACGGCGGCGATTTCGTAGCCCAGGCCCGTCACGACTCCGTCGGCGACGGTCTGCAGCGTGTCGGCGAGGCTGCGTGCCGTGTTCATGTCGGCCATGACCTGATGCAGCTGCCGCAGGGTCGCAAGACGGACGTACGGCTCCGACTCGGTCTCCATGCTCGCTCTCCCCGAGACCTCGACAGCAACTCCAGAGTTATCCGGGCTTCTCGACTGCGCTTCTCGTCTGTGTATCTCGTCTGTACTGGTACTGATCGACTGTCGACGGTGGACTGGTCGCCTACTGATTGTTTGGCTGATCCCTGGGTCGCCTATCGACTGCAGCGTCTCCGCCACTGAATCACAGCGCGCTCCCCACTCGGTACACAGGGTCAACAAAATATGGCTCTTGTGACTCAAGTCACAACTGAACGTGAGCAATTGAGTGGAGATTCTGCGTTTTCACCGTGCGTTTACTGAACGCAATTATGCGGAGTCTGCGAGGTTACCTGGCCCGGGCGGACGTCGGTCGGACATCATCCGGCCGTCGGTCAGCGGTCGTCGATCGTCGGTCGTCGGTCCTAGGACCTGGCTCGGGCGCTGGTCCGATGCGCGGGCCGGAGCGAGGGGACTAGCGTTTTCCGGGTGCTGACGACTCCTCCTGCCCCAGGTGTGCCCCTGACCCCCACCTCTGACGGGCATGCTGTTGGGGTGAGTGACGACGAGTTCCGCGCCGCCATGTCCCGGCTGGCCGCGGGCGTGGTGCTGGTGACCGCGCACGAGCCCGCGCTGGATCCCGAGGGGCCGGGCGGTGAGGACGTCGGGATGACGGCGACCGCCTTCATGTCCGTGTCCCTGGACCCGCCCCTGGTCCTGGTCAGCCTGCGTGAGGGTTCCCGCATGGACGACCTGCTCGACGAGCAGCCCCTGTGGGCGGTCTCGGTCCTCTCCGAGAGCCAGCGCCACATCGCGGGCCGCTTCGCCATGAAGGGCCGTATCTCCGACCGCCTCCTCTTCGAGGACATTCCGTACGTACGCGGAGAGGCGTCCGGGGCGCTGCTCGTGGGCGGTGCCCTGGCGACCCTGGAGTGCAGGACGGAGCAACGGGTGCCCGCGGGCGATCACACGCTGGTGATCGGGCGGGTGCTGGCGGCGTCGGTGCCGAGTGCGGACGGGGGGCCGTTGGCGTACTTCAAGGGGCGCTACCGGCAGCTGGGGTAACCGAACCAGCGAAATTCGATCGCTTACGGTCCCCAGTCGCGCCCGGAGCGCCCGCGCTTGGTGTCGGATCGCTGCTTCTTCTGCCTCAGCCGGCGTTCGTTGATGCCGCGGGGGATACGGGTGGGCCGGCGGGGCTTGGGCGGCGGAGCGGTGGCTTCGGCTAGCAGGGCGGCGAGGCGTACGGCGGCGGTCTCGCGGTTGCGCCACTGGGAGCGGTGCTCGGAGGCTCGTACGCTGACGACTCCGTCGACGAGCTTCGGGGCGAGCCGTTCGAGGGCGCGGGCCTTCCACACCGGAGGCAGGGCTTCCGTCTTCGCGAGGTCGAACCGGACCTCCACCTGAGTGTCACTCGTGTTGACATGCTGGCCACCGGGCCCCGAGGAGCGCGAGAAACGCCACACCAGCTCGGCCTCGGGGAGCGAGACGGAGCCGCGGATGACGTAGGGACCAGACATGGCTCCATGGTCGCGTGTGTGTCCGGTCCACGTCACGTGCTTTTTCCAGGGCCCTGGGCTTCTCGGGTAAAGAAAGTAAAGAGGGCGGAACCTGGGGGACCCCCCGCGGCGTTCATAGGGGTGACGGTAGCTTCGTCCCCGTACGAAGCACCGAGTTCAACCGCACCGCACTTGTCGTACGTACGTCAACGATGGAAGGACTCCCAACAATGGCTGTAAGCCTGTCCAAGGGTGGCAACGTCTCGCTCACCAAGGAGGCTCCGGGCCTGACCGCTGTCACCGTGGGCCTCGGCTGGGACGTCCGCAGCACCACGGGGACCGACTTCGACCTGGACGCCTCGGCCATCGCGGTCAACCCGGAGGGCAAGGTCTACTCGGACGGTCACTTCATCTTCTTCAACAACAAGCAGACCCCGGACCAGACCATCGTCCACACCGGCGACAACCGCACGGGTGAGGGCGCGGGCGACGACGAGGCGATCAACGTCAATCTCGCGGGCCTTCCCGCCGACATCGACAAGATCGTCTTCCCGGTCTCCATCTACGACGCCGAAACCCGCTCCCAGAACTTCGGCCAGGTCCGCAACGCCTACATCCGCATCATCAACCAGGCCGGCGGCACGGAAATCGCCCGCTACGACCTCTCGGAAGACGCCGCCACAGAGACCGCCATGGTCTTCGGCGAGCTCTACCGCAACGGCGCCGAGTGGAAGTTCCGCGCGGTCGGCCAGGGCTACGCCTCGGGCCTCGTGGGAATCGCCCAGGACTTCGGCGTGAACGTCTGAGGTTCGGCATGCCTGTTTTTGTCGGAGCCCCCGGTCACTTGGTGACTGGGGGCTCCGCCCTTTTGCGCCTGGCCAGGATTCGACTGGCGCGCCGCTGAACGTAATTCCGTACGGCTACAGCAGTCCGTTCTGCTTGGCCCAGCTGATGAATTGACCGCGAGCGCAGGGATAGCGTGCACCACTATTGATCAACGCGTCGACCAGGTTATTTCCCACGTATTCCGTTATGTGTCCCTCGCTCACAGCGGTCGCTATTACGCGCAGTGATCCCCAGACGGGGAGAGAGTGCCTGAGAGCAATTCTCCGAGCGTCTCCGTCATCGATCACCGCAATCGCCCCGTTGACCTCGGCCCATGCCAGGACGGTAGCTTCTCCTTCGTTCGACTTACTGCCAGAAACCCGATCCATCCACTTCACGAGTGCCGCGAGTTCGTTCAGGTGATCGACATGCACGATCTCCAGCCAATCAGCACTCGCCAGGCTCAGCCCGTAGGTACTCAGTTCGTCCACCACTGTCTGGGTGGTCACATTCCGCCGTCCCCCGCCTTGCCAGGTTCGGGCGACGTCGCCGAGGACATCGAGTTTTCCCGCCTTGATCGCGTGAAAAAGAGGAGACGTATCCCAGGCAAGGAAGTTGGCGGTCACGCCTGTAGCGACAGAAGGCGCACTCACGGCAGTGGCTCCTCCAGGCTACGCGTGGGAAGTTCATCCGCCGCGAGTGCACCATAGAGCAATTCAATTGTGCGTGGAGCCGTGATGGCGCCCGCATCCCAGGCGCCCAGCACCGCTTTGCGCCACAATTTACCGGTCGCACCAGGCTCAAGATCGGGGATAGGCTGTTCGCCGAGTACGGCCAGGAAATCTCCACGCGTGGGCGAGTTCGCCTTCTGCCGTCTGGCTTCACCGCTGTCGATCAGCCCCAGGTTGCGCACACGATTTACGACTGCGCTCCACGACATTCGGTAGTTGGCTGCCAGGGCAAGCATGACAGACCTGGCTTTCTTGGCTTCTGTAACTTCCTGCCACGCGCTCTGCACATCCTGGGAAGGCAGGAGGAAGCACTCAGCGAACCGGTCAATTTGTCGCTCGCGCTCATCGCGGCCTGCTGCCACACCAGCATCGCTGTGGTACTCGTCCTGCAGAAGGTGATGTCCAAGTTCGTGGGCAGCCGTCCACCGCCGCCTTCCGGGCTGCGCTTCTCCGCTGATGACAGCTACCCCATAACCGTCCTGCAGGAGTGAAGCCCCCTCGGCCGGCTCGTTCACGACGGTCAGGAAGAGACCCAGCTGCTCCACAACGTCTGCCATCGGCCCAAGCGGGCCCGACGGCATGCCCAAAGCCTGCCGGGCTGCCGCAGCGAGCTCACCCGGGTCGACCTGGCCTTCCGTCCGCTGCCCGGAGGAGTCCAGCTGTGGAGGGGTGAGAAAGCCCTCCGAGACAAGCCAATGAGCGTTTCGAGCGTGCTGCTCGAGCCAGGCATCGAGCCGGTAGCTGGCACGAGTCGCCTCGTGCGACACGTCCTCCAGTGCGGCTCGACGGGACACGAGAGGCGCTGGCGGACGGGAGAGGAAGTGCGCCAGAGGGACTCCCAGCGCTTGGGCCAGACGAGAAAGCTCAAGAGCGGAAACACGACGTTCCCCGGCTTCGATGCGCACTATGGCTGTGCGATCGAGCCCGACCGTAGAGGCCAGGTCGCCCTGGCTCATATCCGCAGCCAAGCGCGCCTCAGCGATCCGCTCGCCTACCTCATCCCAGCTCTGCACCGCTTCCATGTGTGCGATTTTTGCACACCTGAGGCTGGCTGACATCTGTGGAAGGCTGCCTTCTCGGTCAAACGACGGCTTCCCCCGCCTGCGCATGCCCCGGCAGAAGCAGTTCTTCGGCTATGCCACCGGCGACGCCGTCCGCGCAGTGGGTCCCCACCGAGGTCATCACCAATGCCGTACAGCACACCGGTACGCCAACCATCAAGCTGGAGACGGCGGTTCTGGCCGACGGCGTACGCGTGGCCGTGTACGACGACGGGCCCGCGGGGCTGCTGTTGCCGCCCTCCGAAGCCGCACAGGACAGCGAAGACGGGCGCGGTTTACTCCTCGTACAAACCCTCGCGCACGCATGGGGCGTCGGCCCGGCGTACAGCCCCGGCCGGACCGGCAAGCACGTCTGGTTCGAGCTTCAAAGTCCCAGCGCGCCGCTGGAGAGATGACGGCTTGCGCGTACCCCATGCAAGTCCACGGGCCATCAGGGCCACAGGTGGAATCCCCTAGGCACCACCCTGAGGACCACCCCGATCATGTCCCTGCCTCTTC
Source organism: Streptomyces flaveus (assembly GCF_014647675.1). Lineage (GTDB taxonomy): Bacteria > Actinomycetota > Actinomycetes > Streptomycetales > Streptomycetaceae > Streptomyces > Streptomyces flaveus. Next base: position 225,276 of record NZ_BMPQ01000008.1, read on the forward strand.
CCTGATTCCGGTCCCGCACGGTTGTGACCCCGATTGGCGGGCTGCCACGGTGACCGAGGGCGCCCCGTGGTCAACCGGCAAGACCGTCGAAAGGAACTGCATGCAACCGCTCTTCAGAGCGCTCACCGGAGTGCTCGCCGCTGGAGCGCTCGCTGCCGGAGTGTTAGCTGCCGGGACATCGGCGCCGGCTGTGGAAACAAAGGACGTCGGCAGTCCCGTCGGGAACGCGACGTCGCCTGACGCCATCGACTGGAAGCCCTGTGCGCAGGACGCCGCAGCGGAATGCGGGACCCTGCGCCTGCCCGTCGACTGGACTCGCCCGTCGGGAGAGACGTTCGATCTCGCGGTGGCCCGTCGCAAGGCCACCGATCCGGATCGTCGGGTCGGTGTGCTAGTGGTGAACCCGGGCGGGCCCGGCGATTCGGGTGTGGACTTCGCCGTACGGCGTGCCACGTCCCACTTCAGTGCGGACACCCAGGCCAAGTTCGACATCGTCGGGTTCGACCCGCGGGGTGTCGGCGGCAGTCAGCCGGTGAAGTGTTCGACGGAGTTGCTGAACAGGCGGCCGTCGGCCTACCCCCGCAACCAGGCGGAGTTCGATCAACTCGCCGAGTACAACCGCTCGTTACGCGAGGACTGCCGTCAGCACACCGGTCCGGTCTTCGACCACGCCGACACCTTGAGCGTCGTCCGGGACATGGACTCCCTCCGCAGATCACTGGGCGAGAAGAAGATCAATTACTTCGGCCATTCCTACGGCACACTGATCGGCCAGCAGTACGCGGAGGAGTACGGCGACCGGATCCGGGCCATGGCCCTCACCGCGAACGTCGACCACAGCCTCGGCGCCCGGGAGTTCATCACCTCCTCGGCGGCCACCGCGGAGGACTCCTTCCACCAGTTCGTGAAGTGGTGCAAGTCCACCAGCTCCTGCACACTGCACGGCCGGGACATCACCGCCGTATGGGACGGCCTGCTCGCCCGCGCGGACCAAGGGGAGATACGCGACCCGGAGAACCCGGATCAGACTCTCACCGCGAACGACATCACCCTGTTCGCCTTCAAGGCGTTCTACGGCCCGGACTGGAACGAGCTGGCCACCTACCTGGCGAAGCTGGACGCCCAGGAGCGGCAGGCACCGCGGCTTACCGGCGGTGGGCCACCTCAACCGCGGACGTCGCAGGCAGCGCGGCAGCAGACAACCGCGGAACCGTTCCACGCGGTGTTCTGCCAGGACTGGAACCTCCGGCCGAAGAACTACCGGCAATACGCCGCCCTCACCGAAGCCGAGTTCCAGGCCGCACCCCATATGCGCGGCACCCCCCGCGTACACGCCGCAGTAGCGGGCTGCATCGGCTGGCCGGAAAAGGTGAACAACCCACAGCACCGTCTCCACATCACCGACGCACCCAAGATCCTCATGCTGCATTCACTGCACGACCCGGCGAACAACTACGCCTGGGCGACCAACATCCACCGGCAGACCCGCGAGACGACCGTCCTGCTGCCGTACGAAGGCGCGGGACACAGCGTCTACGGTCGTAGCGACTGCACCCGTGACGCAGTGGACGACTACCTGGCGGAACTCAACCTCCCTGGTCCTGGGAGCCGTTGCGCGCCCGCGGCGCAGAAGTAACCACGACGAGCCAGACCACTTGTCGCTCAGAGCAGAGAGCGCCCGGTTTCACCGGGGGCGATGTCTCTGAGTTCTGACAACGCCCCCGGGCCCTTCGGTCACGGCATGGAGCGCAGGGGCGGGTGCTGCGTGGTTATCCCCGGGGGCTGGAGCAGTGGCGGAGGTTCGGGGCCGGGATCCTCGGTGACAACGACTCCGGCGGCCGAGTGGTCGAAACCGGCTGGCCAGCGAGTGTGCTCGCTGGCCAGCGCGCCGGTCAGACGTGCCTGGAGAAGGTCGGCCGTGCTCAGGTCGGAGCCACGCAAGTCGGCCAGGCGAAGGTCGGCGCGGCGGAAGACAGCGCCGCCTGCGTCGGCCTTGCGCAGGTTCGCCTCGCGCAGGTCGGCCTCGGTGAAGTCCGCGTCACGCAAGTCGGTTTCGACCAGCCGGGCGCCCCGCAGGTCGGTCAGAACGCAGCGGGCCCGGCGCAGGATCGCCGTCTTGAGTTCGGCGTGCCGCAGGTTGACCGATACGAGAGAGGCTTGCGTCAGGTTGGCGTGGTACAGGCTCGCCGCCTCCATGCAGGAGCGGTCGAGGTTGACCTCGGGCAGCCACAGCCCGTCGCAGTCGGCCCGGCGCAGGTCCGTGACGCCGAGGTTGACCCAAGACTCCTCCCGGTGCTGGCACAGCACGCCGAGGCCGGTCAGCGCCACTTGGGCGTCGGCGGCTCGGATCTCCAGCGGCGCGACGTCGTTGATGGGCACGTCCGCTGCTGGAGCTTCCGGTCCGGCGGGCGGCCAGGGCAGGTGTGTACGCAGGTACGCGGCCTGGATGGAGATGACGGCCTCGCGGTCGCGGGCGGAGTGCTCGGCGATGCGCCACAGTGCGTGGAGTCCGCCGATGCGTGTTGCCAGCTTGTCGCTGCCGAGCTGATCGACGGCCGTGCTGAACCGGTCGGTGACATAGCCCTCCTGGGTGGCGCGCAAGCCCGCCTGGCTGACTTGCAGTTGCCTCCAGGTGGCGTACGCGCCGAACAGCACGACCATGCCGCCCACGGCCTGCAGAAGCGTCGTACGGACATCGTTCACCGCTTTCAGCCGGTCCTGCGCAGCGACGCTCGCCCCGGCGAGATCGTGGTCGACCACCACACCCGGCAGGACGACGAGCACTGCGCCCAGAACGGCCAACCCTGTGGTCCCAGCCAGCAGGGCCGCGATCGCACGACGTCTGACCAGCCGGTCGCGCCGCGGCCTGCGACCACGGTCCGTCCCCCCTGTCCCCATGGGCATGGGAGCCTAGGCGCCACCCAAAAAACGATCAAGGTGCACGACCAGCTCGGGTTCCTGCTCTCGCGGATGAGCGAGTCCCTGACTGACGTACACCGCATCGCGGAGAGTCGGGGCGTGCGGCCCTTGCGTGCCGCTGGAGGGATGACGGCTGGCGGACTCACGCCGCGGACGCGGCGCGCAGCAAGCGGAGTTGGCCGATTTCGGTGACGTTCTTCATCAGTTCTGCGTTCACCCAGGTGACCATGTGGGCGACAGTGTGCTCGGGGTCGTTCTGCCAGGGGAACGGGGCCGTGGCGTCCAGCTCCGTGTCGGTGAGGCGGTCCAGTACCGCCAGCCAGTCACCGCGGAGGCCGCGCAGCCACTCGACGGCAGCCCTGCCGTCATCCGGCCATGTGATCTCGGTCCGCTCCCGAGGCGTACGTCCCTGCGCGTGATCGATGCTCACGCTCCACCACCAGCCGATATGCCAGCTCAGCCAGCCGATCGTGGGGACCGGCACGGGCTCGGGCTCGGTATCCGCCCAGTCCGGCACCCATGTCCCTTCCTGGTTCGGGCGCACCGTCCAGCAGTGAGGCACCGGCTCCCACAGGAAGTCCTCGGGCTCCAGCCGCTCCAGGTGGTACTCGAAGAGCGACCAGGTCAGCTCGAACTGCCAGCGCAGCAGATCACGTTGGGACGCCTTCATCGGTCGTCTCCGGCCTTCCTCGCAGGTGCCCATTCCTCGGCGAGGAGCCCGAGGACGACCTCGTCGGCAAAGGCGCCGTACACCCAGGCGGAGCGGCGCAGGGTGCCCTCGAGCGTGAAGCCGGTTCTGGTCGCGGCCGCGATCATGGGGGTGTTGTCGGCGAGGGGCTCAACTTGCAGCCGTTGCAGGCCGCGTACCGCGAAACCGTACTCGCACAGGACACCGAGGACGTCGGCCGCCAGGCCACGTCCTCGGAAGGCGGGGAGCAGGGTGATCCCCAGGTGGGCCGTCCTGTTGTGCAGGTCGATGCCCCACAGCAGGGCCTCGCCGGCCAACTCCTGCGACTCCAGCCCCTCCACCGAGAAGTACGCCCTCTCATCCGACGGCTCGGCGCCCGCGGCGGGAGACTCCGCCGCGTCCGGCGGGAGGGGCCGCCACGGACGGGGGTTGGTGCGCGATCGCGTCACCACGTCGTCGTACAACTCGGCCTGGAAAACCGGAACATCACTGTCTTGCCGAGTGCGTAACCCGACCCTGTCGCCACGTATCACGCGCCCTTGCTATCCCAGATGCCGTGGCCGGACAACGCAATTAGCCGACCGCGACCGGCCGGCACAGGTCCTAGCCTGCAGACATGTCTCTCGAACCGCGCATCCCACGTCCGGCCGCCCGTATCGCCGTACTCGACCCGGAGGGCTCAGTCTTCCTCTTCCGGTACGACAACGAAGAGGTCGGCATCCACTGGGCCATGCCCGGCGGCGGTCTCGAACCCGGCGAGAGCCCACGCGAGGGCGCCCTGCGCGAACTCCGCGAGGAGACCGGCTGGACCGACCTCACCCCCGGGCCCCTGCTGTGCACTTGGGAGCACGACTTCACACGCATGAACGTCCCCGTCCGCCAGCACGAGCACATCTACGTGGCGTATGGGCCGCGCCGCGAGCCGGACGGCGACGACCGCATCCGCGCGCTGCGCAGCGCGGAGGGCATGCTGGGCTGGAAGTGGTGGACCCGGAAGGAGTTGGCCGACGCGGCGGAGTCCGTGTGGCCGCCCGAACTGCCGCGGCTGCTTGCGGAGTTGGACGGGCGCGAGGCGTGACGCACAGGGGCGCAGGGGGCAAGCACCTCGTGTGGAATGGATGACCTTGGCCGGTACGGGGCTTGGCGCGCTCGTCGGCGTCGGTGCGACGCTGCTCGCCGAACGGGCACGGTGGCGCCGCGACTCGGCCGAACGTGCAAGGCAGGAGCGCAAGGAGATCTACGTCGCCTGCCTGACCGCCTTCCGGCAGGCGCACGAGTCGATGCGCGCCGTGGCCTTCGGGGACCAGCGGTGGGAGGCGCCGGCACTGGACGCGGCGGTACGGGAGGCGCTCCGGGCCTCGGGGTGCAATGAAGCGCGCGACACGGCGGCCCTCTTCGCCGCCCCGGAGATCGTCGCCGCGATCGACGACGCGTTCTACAGCCTGCGCCGGCTGATGGACGTCCTCGCCTCGGGAAATGGCCTCGGCTCAGCCGCGTTCCAGGAGGCACAGATGGCACACCGGAGTGCCGTCAAGCTGGCGCAGGCCGCCATGCGCCGGGACCTCGGAAGTGACGCCTGACGCGGGTGCGGTCAGGCGTGGTTCGGCTTTCCGGACCCGTACAGCCAGTCGTCCCAGATCGGGCTGAAGTCCTCGTCCGGTGCCTGCTGTTCCACGTACGCCGTGAAGTCGGACGTGTTCGCGTTGCCGTGGCGGTGGGTGGTCGGCCAGCCGCGGAGGATGTCGTGGAAGGTGGCGTCGCCGGTCGTTTCGCGGATCTTGTGGAGGACCATGGCGCCGCGCTGGTAGACGGGGTCGTCGGAGATGTGCGCGGCGCTCGTCGGGCTCGCGGGTGGGAAGGCCCACAGGTCCTCGTATGTCTCCTCGCCGTGGTCGTACAGCGCGTCGAAGGTCTCATGGGCCGTGTCGCCGCCGTGGTCCTCCTGCCAGAGCCACTCCGCGTACGTCGTGAAGCCCTCGTTGAGCCACATGTCGCGCCAGGAGGCGGGGGTGACGGAGTTGCCGTACCACTGATGGGCCAGTTCGTGGACGAGGAGGGCGGTGTCGGGGGCGCCGGGGAAGACGGGGCGGGTCTGGGTCTCCAGGGCGTAGCCCACGTCGTTCGCGCGGTCGACGATCGCGCCGGTGGAGGAGAAGGGGTACGGGCCGAAGTTCTCCTCCGCCCACCGCATGATCTCGGGGATACGGGCGAGGACCTTGGCGCTCGCCTTCGACTGGTCGGGGTCGACGGCCACGTACACCGGCAGGCCGTTCGCGGTCTTCGAGCGGCGTACGTCGTACTCGCCGATCGCGACCGTCGCCAGATACGTCGCCATCGGCTCCCCGACGTGCCAGGCGAAGGTCGTGCGGCCCTTCTCCGTCTTCTCGCGCTTCAACTCCCCGTTGGACACCGCCTTCAGGCCCTCGGGGACGGTGATCGTGATGTCGTACGTCGCCTTGTCGCTCGGGTGATGGTTGCCGGGGAACCAGGCCATCGAGCCGGTGGGTTCACCGAGGGCGAGGGCGCCGTCCGCCGTCCTCAGCCAGCCCTCTCGTGAACCGTCGGGGTCGGTGATGGTCTCGGGGCGGCCGGAGTAGTGGACGGTGGTGTGGAAGGTGGCGTTTCTGTCGAGGGCGTCGGGCGGGCGGATGGTCAGTTCGTGGTCGCCGCTGTGGTGGAAGCGGGCGGACGTGTCGTCGACTTCGGCCGCGGTGACCTTCATGCCCTTGAGGTCGAGGTTGAACGAGGTGAGGTCCTGCTTCGCCCGCGCTTCGATCTCCGCCGTTCCCGTCAGGCGGCGGGAGTTGGGGTCGTAGGTCAGGGTGAGGGCGTAGTGAGTTACGTCGTAGCCGCCGTTGCCCGCCTTCGGGAAGTACGGGTCGCTCAGGCCGGAGGCGCCGATCTTGTCCCGCGCGCTGCTGCCTCCGCACGCGGTCAGGGTGAGGGCGAGTGCGAGGGCGGACGCGACGGCCGGTACGAGGCGGGCGGGTCGGGGCACGTTCGCGATCCTACGAGGATCGGGGCTGGGATCGGGGCACGTCAGGGGCCCGAGCGGGCGTGACACCATCACGTACGTGCTCGACATCGGCTACGCCCTCTCCTCCCGCTTCCCGGATCCTCCGCAGACCGACTACCGCCGCGCGGACGTCCGCGCCCTGCGGCACGATCTGTTCTGCGGCGACGTCTATCTCGCCGACACCAAGGCGGACCGGGAACTGTCCACAGCCTGGGGATGGGTACCGGTACTCGACTTCGCGTGGGCGCTGTGCGACATCGTGGAGCGGATCGACCGGGATCCGGCGGGCTCGCGGGCCTCGCGCCCGCAGCGCGCCGAGCTGGACTTCACCGAGTCGACCGACCGGATGTTCTTCGAGCGGCGCTTCGGGTGGGTGGACATCGAAGCCGACTGGATGCCGGTGGAGGAGCCTGCGCTGAGCTTCTCGCACGCCGAACTCCGGCGTGAGGCGCGGGACTTCTTGCACGATCTGATCGCCGATCTGTGCGATCTGCATGACGCTCTCGCGGAGAACTCGGCGATCTGGACCCTCCAAGCCCGTTTCCCGAGGATGCACTGAACGGGGTGCGGGTGCGTGGGCGGCGGTTTTCTTTCCCCAGGGCCCGCCCCTTCCCGGCTGTATTCAACCGACTCGACACACGCCCGATGCCAAACCTCAGCGGAACCAGATGGAGCAGTCACCACTCGTATCAACATGGCGTTCTCGTATGCCCGTGCCAAGACCGTGATCAAGCGATTCGCGTCCCCTGCGGGATGTCGGCGAGCTTTGGCAGCAGGCGAGCCGCCGCGGCGATGTCGGCGGTGAGGTCACGGTCGGCCATCTCCAGCGTCAGGTCGTCAAAGAGATCGTCCAACCGCGCACCGCGCAGTCGCAAGGCACGTACGGCGGCCACGAGTTCACACGCCAGCACAGTCCGGTAGTCGTCCGCCGCGGTCCATGCCTGCCGCGCACCGTGCGAAGCGAAACTCGCGTCTTCCTCGACCCCGCGCGACAGCGTCACGCTCTGGACTGCCGTCGGCATGGCAAGGGCTCTCAGCGAGCCGAGCGCGGAGGCCGCGACGTACTCGCAGGCCATCACACCCGACGCGCCTGCGGCCCCCGCCCCGAGGAACGGCGCCAATCCGGTGAACGCGGGCTCGGTGAGCATGGACACTCTGGCCATTGCCAGCTGCGCCGACTGGGCTGCCGCCGAGACGGTCGCATCGAGTGCCTGCGCCAGGTACACGGCGTGGAAGCCACCGTGATGGGCAACACCGTGACCGGGCAGCAGTGCGGGATTCTCGGACGGGGCGTTCGCCATACGGCAGACGACGTCGTCGAGGCGGGAGAGGGCGTCGATGAACGCGCCGTGCACCTGCGGCATGGTGCGCAGTCCCAGCGGGTCCTGGATGCGCGTGGGTGCTGTCACTGGGGAGATGAGCCGGCGCATCGACCGGCACACCTCGCGTGCCCCGCTGAATGGCGTCACTTGCTCGACGACCTCGGCGAACGCCTCAGGATTGCCGTCCACCGCCGCGAACGTCAGCGCCGCCACCGTGATCGCGGACCGTGACAGCGAGGCCAGCGAGGCGTGGGCGAGCGCAGCATCTGCGATCGCGGCGGCGTTGCTGTTGATGACCGGCATGGCGTCCTTCGGGCCGCAGGCGACCGGCGCCAAAAGCGCCGTGGACGTGGGGACCTCTCCGAGCAGCGCGAGGATGGTGACCGCGAGCGCCGGGAGGTCACCGGTGCCGATGCTGCCCACTTCGCGCACGGGCGGCAGTGCGTTGGCCGAGAGCATGACCACCAGCCCGTCGAGGAGATCAGGCGCCGCCCCGCTGCCTCCGGCGGCGAGCTGGTTGAGGCGTACGGCCAGCATCGCGCGTACGCGTTCCGGGCTCCGGAGCGGCCCCGCGGATGTGGCGTGGCTGCGCAGGAGGGCCAGGGCATGTGCGTTCGCATCGTCGATGGCGATGTCGCGATTGGCGCCCACACCTGTCGATCTGCCGTACACCATGCGTTCGGTGCTGATCTGCACCGCGTGTTCGAAGGATCGCGCAGCCCGTGACCGCGCCTCGTCGGCGAGCCGGACAGATGCCTCTCCGTATGCGAGGGCCGCGATGTCGGAGCTGCTCAGATTGATGCCGTCGACGGTGATCAACAGGCCTCCAGTCGATACCGGGAGATCAGGCTCGAAACGGTGCTGTACAGGCGGCGTCGTGGGCGACCGGGCGGCCACCGTGCGAGCTTCTTCCAGCACTGGCAGCAACTCCGGATCCACCACCATTCCGGCCACGTCCTGATGGGCCCGGGCCACCGTGGAGTCCACGCTGACCCGGTTCACATCCATCAGCTCCCACGCACCGGCCTCGGCGATCATCGCCTTCAGCAGCGCCTGGAAGCACACCACCCCATCAAACGGCTCCCGCAGCCCTCCAGACAGCGGCCGCGCTCCCCCGACCGAAAGCAGTGGCCCGACCAACTCCCACTCGCCATCGACCAGATCACCACGCGCCAACCGGTCTGCTACCAGGCCACCCACTGGCGCGGGCCCCCATCACCCAAACCGAGATCAGAACCGAGAACAGGCCCTAGCGGCGCAAGGTGGTCTCCCGCTCCAGATGCGACAGCTTCTCGGGATTGCGCACGGCGTAGAGCCCGGTGATGAGGCCGTCGTCGATACGCATCGCCATGACGGTGTCGATCTCGCCGCCCAGCCGGACGATCAGCGCCGGGTCGCCGTTGACCTGCGTCGGCTGCAGCGACATCGCGGCGGCGATCCTGCCCAGCACGTGGGCCACCTGGTCGGCCCCCACGACGGGCGCCAGTGCGGCCGGTACGACTCCGCCGCCGTCGGTCAGCAGGACGACGTCCGGCGCGAGGATGTCGAGCAGGCGTTGCAGGTCGCCCGTTTCGACCGCCCGCTGGAAGGCCTCGACGGTGCGGCGAGTCTCGGCAGCGGAAGCGACCCCTCGCGGTCGGCGCGCAGCGACGTGGGCCCGTGCCCGGTGGGCGATCTGGCGGACCGCGGCCGGGCTCTTGTCGACGGCCTCGGCGATCTCGTCGTACCCGAGGTCGAACACCTCGCGCAGTACGAACACCGCCCTCCCCCACTGCCTTAAGGGCGTGGGAGGTGCCCACAGGTCGGGGTGAGGGTCTCCAGCACCAGCAGCATCGCCATCGAGACGCTGTCGGCCAACTCGACGTCCTCGGCCACATCGGGCGCGGTCAGCAGCGGCTCGGGCAGCCAGGGGCCGACGTAGGACTCCTTGCGCCGGCCGAGCGTGCGCAGATGGCTCAGCGCCTGCCGGGTGGTGATCCGGACCAGGTACGCACGCTGATCCCGCACGGTGTCGAGATCGACGCCCACCCACCGCAACCAGGTCTCCTGCAGGACGTCCTCTGCGTCGGCGGCCGAGCCGAGCATCTCGTAGGCGACGGTGAACAGCAGGTTGCGGTGGGCGACGAACGTCTGGGTGACGCCGTCCATGTGGTCGCCACGAGCGACCGGCTCGGACGTGTCCCTCGTCCGGTCGCTCGTAGTTCGGTCGTTCATCGCTGGCTCCTGCCCGTTCGCTCTCGACTGCGCCGTACACCAGACGCCGACCCTCGCCGCTTTGTGACACCCACGACCGGTGACGCACGCCACATCACCGCGCCGTCACAAGGATCGGGCCGTCGGCATCTTGTGTTCGTCCAGTGCAGAAGCACGCAACACCACGAGTGAGGACGACGTCATGGAACCCCGTTTCGACCTGTTCGACAGCCCGACCGCCGCGAAGGTCGCCAAGCGGTTCTACAACGCCTCGTTGCCCCTGGAACAGTCGACGCTGCCGAAGACACTGCGGGAACTGGTGGCACTGCGGGTCGGCCAGATCAACGGCTGCGGTCTCTGCGTCGACATCCACACCAAGGAGGCCGCGGCCGCCGGTGAGACCGCGCTCCGGCTCAACCTGGTCGCCGCCTGGCGCCACAGCACCGTGTTCACCGAGGCCGAGCGGGCCGCGCTGGCGCTCGCCGAGGAAGGCACCCGGCTCGGCGACCACGGCGTGTCCGACGAGACCTGGGCCGAGGTGCGCAAGCACTTCGACGACGACCAGGTCGGTGCGCTGGTCTGCCTGGTCTCCCTGATCAACGCGGCCACCCGGATGAACGTGATCGTGCACAACCCGGGGGGCTCGTACGAGCCCGGCATGTTCGCCAGTACGTCGAGTACGTCGAGCTGACCGGCAGGCGAAACGCGGCCCGTCCCAGGATCGTTCGATCCGGGCCGGGCCCGCACATGCCACAGACGACAAGGCTTCGCACACCCGCCCACGAACCCAACCGCTCACCCCTCGGAGACCACCCGAACCCCCATCTCCGCCGCCAACACCGCCGCCAGATCCAGCAGTTGCGCCGGACTGATCACCGCCCCCGCCAACCGGTCCACCCCCCGCGCGATATCCACCTCAGCCGCCCCCCGAAGGTCCACATCCGTCAGTGTCGCCGCGCTGAAGTCCACCCCCTTCAGCACGCAGTCGACGAACTCCACCCGCTCCAGTCGCGCTCCCCCGAAGTCCGGCTCCACCAGCACGCAGCCCTCGAAGACGACGTCCCGGAGCCGACCCTTGCGCAGGTTCAGGTAGTCGATCTTGCCGCCGCGGATCAGTACCCGTTCCAGTACGGCACCGTGCAGTTGGACGCCGCCCAGTCTCGCGTCCACCAGCTCCACGTCGCGGAGGGTGACCTCGGCCAGATCGGTGCCGACGCCCCGCATCCCCGTGAGGACGGAGTCCATCACGCGCGCGTGGCGCAGTCGCGTCTCGTCCAGCGCGCACCCCGTCAGCGCGCAGTCCATGAAGCGAGCGCCCGCGCCGTCCTGCCCGGCGAAGTCCGCCTCCCGGAACTCCAGGCCGTCATAGTCCCCGTCCGGCTCCAGCTCGCCGCCGTACGGCACAAGGGGCGGCAGCCGCACCTCGGGACGCCGTGCCCTCTTGACCACCGTCTTCTCATCCGTCGCCCGCCTCACCATGCCCTCCATCCTGCACCCCACCACTGACAAACCCTCTGACCTGCACAAACACCCTCGATGTCACATACCGACGCCCTCAACGAGTCATACCTACGAGTCACGCACACGCGCGCACCCGCCCACACGCACGCACCGGACCAGAGGGAGACCCCCAGCCATGCACCGCATCACCGTCGTCGGCGGCGGCTTCGCCGGCCTGACCGCGGCCATCACCGCCGCCGAGGCGGGCGCCAAGGTCACCATCTACGAGGCCCATCACACCCTCGGCGGCCGCGCCCGCACCGCGGAGGGGCCGTACAAGACGAACGAAGGCCCGCACGCCCTCTACAAGGGCGGCCCCCACTGGACCTGGCTCGAACAACGCGGCCTGATCGGCGAACTCGCCCCGCTCCCACCCCTGGAAGCGGCCCGACTGCGCCTCCGCCACAAGGGCGCCCTCCGCCGCACCCCGCCCTTCGCGATGCTCAAGCTCCTCCGCCGTACGTCCCAACAAGCGCCCGTGGACGTCGACTTCAGGACCTGGGCCACCGAGATCGCCGGAGAGGAGGGCGCGAACGCAGCCGCGTACTACTCCGCCGTCGCCCTCTTCCACCACGATCCGGGCGCCCTCTCTGCCGCCTTCGTGCAGGAACGGCTGCGGCGTGCCACGAAGCTGCCCCCGGAGGCGCACTACCCGCGCGGCGGCTGGGCGAGCGTCATCGACCGGATGGCGGCCCGCGCCTGGAACCTGGGCGTGCGCATGGAGACCCTCTCCCGCGTCGACAGCCTCGACGAGCACGGCAGGCACGGGCCCGTCATCGTCGCCACCTCCCTCGACGCCGCCCGCCGACTCCTCCGCGACGACTCGCTGACCTGGACGAGCGGTCGTACGGTCCTGATCGATCTGGCCGTACGCACCCGCCGGGGCGACGCGTTCGCCGTGTCCGACCTGGACGCGGCGGGCTGGATCGAGCGGTTCACCGCCCAGGACCGTACGCTCGCCCCGGCCGGCGAACAGCTCGTCCAGGGCCAGATCCCGATCGCGCCCCACGAGTCGCGGGCCACCGGCATCGCCCGCGCCGAGGAACTCCTCGACCTCGGCTTCCCGGGCTGGCGCGAGCGCGTGACCTGGCGCCGCGAGGCCATCGCGGGCGGCCGTACCGGCGCCGTCGACCTCCCCGGCACCAGTTGGCGCGACCGGCCCGCCGTCGACCGCGGCGACGGCGTCTACCTCGCGGGCGACCAGGTCGCGGCGCCCGGCGTCCTCTCCGAGGTGTCCTTCAACAGCGCCCTGACGGCCGTGTCCCTCGCCTTCGACATCCGGCGCAGGGCAGGGCTTGACCTCAAGGAAGCTTGAGGTACGAGGCTGAGGGCACGACAGCGCACCAGCTGACCCGAGGAGACTCCCCATGCACGCCATCCGCCTGCACGCCTTCGGCCCGGCCGAGAACCTCACCTACGAGCAGGTCGAGGCCCCCGCACCGGGCCCCGGCCAGATCCGTATCGCCGTCGCCGCGGCAGGCGTCCACCTCCTCGACACCGCGATCCGCGAGGGCATGCAAGGCCCGCTGCCCGAACTGCCCGCCCTGCCCACCATCCCCGGCCGCGAAGTCGCCGGCACCGTCGAATCCCTCGGCGAGGGCGTCGCCGGGCTCTGGCTCGGCAAGCGGGTCGTGGCGCATCTGGGCTTCGCCCCGGGCGGGTACGCCGAACTGGCCGTCACCGACGCCGACCGCCTCCACGAGATCCCCGAGAACCTGGACTTCGCGCAGGCCGTCGCCATGATCGGCACAGGGCGTACGACGATGGGGATCCTCCAGTTCGCCGAGCTCGGCCCCGACTCCGTGGCCGTGATCCCGGCCGCCGCGGGCGGCATCGGCACCCTCCTCGTGCAGTACGCCAAGCACGCGGGCGCCACCGTGATCGGCCTCGCCGGCGGCCCGGAGAAGGTGGCCCGCGTCGAGAAGAACGGCGCCGATCTCGCGGTCGACTACAAGGACCCGAGCTGGCCCGACGAGGTCAAGTACTTCCTCTGGGGCCGGAAGGCCACGGTCGTCTTCGACGGCGTAGGAGGCGAGGTGGCCCGTACGGCCGTCGGCTTCCTCGGCCCCGGCGGCAAGCACGTCGTCTTCGGCTGGTCCGGCGAGGGCCTGCACGACGGCGGCCCGCTCATCGTCGAGGGCGTGTCCGAAGAGGTCCTCGGCCCGGTGATGATGATGAAGGCGGGCGGCCCCAACCCCGTACGCACCCTGGAACTCCGCGCCCTCACCGAGGCCGCCGCCGGCCGCCTCACCCCGGCCGTCCAGCGCTTCCCCCTCACCGAGGCGGCAGCCGCGCACCGGGCGCTGGAGAATCGCGGCACGATCGGAAAAGTGGTCCTGGAGCCCTGAGTTCGGAATCCGGAGGAGACACCCACTGCCCCCAACGGCTAACGTCGCGCTCCATGAGCAGCACGGAAAGCGCGGGCGCCACCCACGACACCAACCCCGCCCGCACCGTCGTCAACGGCGGCATATCGTTCTGGTACGCACAACAGGGCCTCCCCACACCCCGCGAACCACTCCCCTCGGACGCCGCCGCGGACGTCGTCATCGTCGGCGGCGGCTACACCGGCCTGTGGACCGCGTACTACCTGAAAAAGGCCGCCCCCTTCCTCCGTATCACCGTCCTTGAACAGAAGTTCTGCGGCTACGGCGCCTCCGGCCGCAACGGCGGCTGGCTCTACAACGGCATCGCCGGACGCGACCGCCACGCGCGCGTGCACGGCCACGAGGCCGCCGTACGCCTCCAGAAGGCGATGAACGAGACGGTCGCGGAGGTCGTCCGGGTCGCCGGGGAAGAGGGCATCGACGCGGACATCCACCAGGGAGGCGTACTCGAAGTCGCCTACACCCCCGCTCAGTTGACCCGCCTCAAGGCCTTCCACGAGACGGAGCTCTCGTACGGCGAGAAGGACCGCGAGCTGTACGGCGCCCGCGAGAGTGCCGAGCGCATCCGCGTCGCCGACGCCGTCGGCTCCTCCTGGACCCCGCACGGCGCCCGCCTCCACCCCGTCAAGCTCATCCAGGGACTCGCGAAGGCCGTCGAAGCACTCGGCGTCACCATCCACGAGTCGACCCCCGTCACCGAGATCCGCCCGAAGCACGCGGTCACTCCGTACGGCACCGTCCGCGCCCCCTACGTCCTGCGCTGCACCGAGGGCTTCACCGCCTCGCTGAAAGGACAGAGACGCACCTGGCTCCCCATGAACTCGTCGATGATCGCCACCGAACCGCTCACCCCCGAGCAGTGGGAATCGGTGGGCTGGGAGGGCCGCGAAACCCTCGGCGACCTGGCCCACGCGTACATGTACGCCCAGCGCACCGCCGACGACCGCATCGCCCTCGGAGGCCGCGGCGTCCCGTACCGCTTCGGCTCCCGCACGGACAACGACGGCCGTACGCAGCCGGCGACCATCGAGGCGCTACGGGCCATCCTCCTCCGCTTCTTCCCACAGCTCACCGGCGTCGAAGTGACCCACGCCTGGTCCGGCGTCCTCGGCGTCCCCCGCGACTGGTGCGCCACCGTCACCCTCGACCGCTCCACCGGCCTCGGCTGGGCCGGCGGCTACGTCGGCTCCGGAGTCGCCACCGCCAACCTCGCCGCCCGTACCCTGCGCGACCTGATCCAGCAGGACTCCGGCCAGTCCGGCGCGACCGAACTCACCGCCCTGCCCTGGGTCGGCCACAAAGTCCGCAAGTGGGAACCCGAACCGTTGCGCTGGATCGGGGTACACGGCATGTACGCGACGTATCGAGCCGCCGACCGCCGCGAACGCGTCACGCATGCCGCACGGTCGTCCCGGCTGGCACGTGTCGCCGACCGGGTCGCGGGACGCTGAGGCAGGGGGCACACATGAACACCACCGTCATCGACACCGTCCGCTACACCGCCGACGGCCAGCTCCTCGACATCCACCACGCCGCCGGATCCGACGCCCCGACCGTCCTCCTCTGGCACGGCCGCGGCCCCGCCGAACGCGACGTCCTCGGCGCCCTCGCCGCCACCGTCGCCCGCCTCGGCGCCACCGTCATCGTCCCCGACTGGCGCCCCGACGCCGCCGATGGCGGACGCCCCCACCTCGCGGCCTCCCTCCGCTTCACCTGGGACTACGTCCCCGACCCCGCCCGCGTCGTACTCGTCGGCTGGTCCCTCGGCGGCCGAGCCGCCATGGCCACCGCCCTCCAGCCCAACCCGCCGGAAGGCTGGCGCCCCGCAGCGGTCGTCGGCATCGCCGCCCGCTACAACCAGCCCGAACCCCTCCTCGGCCTCCCCTCCCCCATGGCCGTCTGCGCCACCGCACCGCCCCTGCCGATCCACCTGGTCCACGGCACCGCCGACAGAGTCTGCGACTTCAACAACGCCCTCGAGTTCCAGTCGGTCCTCGCCGACTGCGGCCGCCCGGCCCCGCTCACCGAACTCACCACCGACCACTCGGGCGCGGTCATGGCCGAGTACGCCCCGGAACTGGGCCGCTGCCGCCCCGTCCACGGCGGCATCCCGTACGAGGAAGGACTCCGCACCGCCAACGTCATCGCGTCGGCGGCGGGACTGCCGATACCCGGCGAGAAGACCCGGGCCGGCGGGTGACCCGGGCCAAAAGCCCGTTGCCCGACGGAGTCACTTCGCGGTCATTTCACGAAGTCACTTCGCGGCGATGCCCTCCATGCCGGCCTCCGCGAAGACCGGCAGATCCTCGGCGGTCGTGACCTTCGTGAGGGCGCCGTTCTTCTCGACACGGAAGCCGTCGACGGTGCCGGAGACCGCGTTCTGCACGTAGACGAACTTCTCGTCCTCGGTCACCGCGAGGTCGATCACACCCTGCGAGTTGGCGGAGGGCGGGGTGGCGATGCCTACCTCGTTGGTGAGGGCGAGTTCGCCGCTCTTGGCCATGCGGTAGCCGCTGACCGTCGAGTTCCCGGTGTTGCCGCCGTAGAAGTAGTTACCGGCGCGCACCAGCCAGCACAGCGTCTCCTGACCGTTCGCGAGGGGCTCCTGCAGCACCTTCAACTTGCCGCTGCGCCGCACCTGATACGCGGTCACCGTCGACTTCTCCGCCTCCGCGACCAGCATCCGCTTGCCCGACTTGTCGAAGCTGATCGCGAACGGCACACCGCCCGCGGACTTGTTGACGACCGCCTCGTCGACAGCCGGCACCCCGTTCCGCTTCAACGGGAACACCTCGACCGTGTTCGCGGCCTTGGTGGTGACCACCAGACTGCGCCCGTCCGGAGTGAACTCGACCTCACCGGGCGAGGTGTCGAAACGCGGCACATCCTCGTTGTCCAGCCCCAGCGAACGCTGCGAGCCCTTCAGCGACTTGAGCCCCTTCTCGGTGATCGTGAAGCCCTGAACACTGCCCGCTCCACCCGCATTCATCACGTACGCCACCTTTCCGCGCACCGCGATGCTCGCCGGGAAATCCCCTCCGGAATCCACCTGCTTCGGATCCTTCAGTTCGGTGCCCTCGACTCGGAACGACGTCACCGTGCCGCTGCCCGCGTTGACGGCGAGGAGCATCCCGGAGGCGTCGTCGTAGACGAGCGAGCCCTGCGAGGCGAGCGAGTCGGTGGGCGCGTCGACCTGGTCGCCGCCCTTGCCGCCGGTCGCGAACTCCCCCGCGGGGGACAGCTTTCCGTCGTCACCCCGCGCGAACACATGGATCATGTTCCCGTTCAGCTCGTTGCCCTGCACGAACACGGCCTGATCGGCTCCGGCGGACGTGGTGCGGGCGTACTGCCCGGCATTGGCCACGGACACCGCCGCCGTCACCGCCCCCACCGAGGCGAGCACCCCGGCCCCGATCATGACCCGCCGCGTCCTGGACTTCGCCCGGTGCCCACTCTTGTGACCACTGCGACGGCCATTCCTGTCGTACGTTCCCACGCCCGGCTCCTCGGTCTCTCGTCCCCCACGTCCGCGCCCTGCGAACAGGACCAGAGTGGTCAGTGGGGGACGTGAGACGAACCGGTTCCGGGGCCGCGTCAGGGTCTCGTAAGCGGTGCGCAAGGGTCTCGTAAGAACTCGGGAGAGCTCTCAGGAAACAGGACCGGAAGGCGTCAGCACTTCCAGGTCGCCCAGTACCACTTCCCCTTGATCGTGCCGTCCGGCAGGGTCACCGGCGTCTTGATGTGGACGCCCGTGGAGCCCTGGCCCGGGTAGTACCAGTGGTAGTGGCCGTGCTTGCGCTTGCCGTAGTGGACCTCGAGCCAGCCCTGGGAGTTCCGCTCGTACGGCGCGAACCAGTAGCCGCCCGCCTCACCGGGCTTGATGGTTCCCCTGAGGGTGGTGCTGGCGCTGACCGTGGTGCCCGCCTTCCAGGCCTCCTCCTGCGACACGCTGGCGGACATGCCTCCTTCGAGCACGTCCGAGAAGCCGGCCTTGACCTCCACCCCGGTCGTCTGGCTGAAGGAGTACTCGGTGGTGCGGTCGATCCTGAAGATGCGGTCGTAGCCCAGGTCGGCACTGCCCGCGCAGTTGTACACCGGGTTGCCGACCTCACGCCGCTTGCCCAGCTCGGTCCACGCGTTGACCTCGTGGTACTGGCACGAGTCGGCTTCGCCGTTGTTGCAGTCCCAGATCACGTCGGGCTTGTCGTCACCCCAGCCGGGGCTGGTGTTGGCGCCGGCCGTCCCTGTGGAGAAGGGGATCAGGAAGAGGGCCAGGGCGGGCGTCAGCAGGGCAAGGCGACGGCGGCCGGTCTTGAGAGCCTTCATGGATGGGTTCTCCCGTCGGATCGTTCGACACCCTCGTCGGGTGTTACGGCCGCTGTCCCGGCCGGGGGGAAGAGGGGGATGACCGGGACAGCGACGGCTCGATCCTCAGCGCCCGGGAATTGATCAGCCAGCCTCTCCATCAGGGCAATCAACCGCCCGTCGGGTGCGTCAGCTGCCCGACGGCCTCGTCAATCGCCGCACACCCTCCGGTACGGCACGTCCCCCACGTGCGTCTTCCACTGCGCCCGCGTCAGACCGGCCGGATCACCGCTCTCCGCCAGCCTCGCGCACACCGTCTCGACCGCCTTCGACGGTGCGATGGTGTACCGCTGGAGCGGGACGTGTGCGCTCCCGGCGTACACCGTGCCGCTGTCGGCGCTGAACGCCACCGTGTCGATCTTCTCGCCCGGCGTCGTCAGCGGGCCGCCGAGGGGTTGCTGGGTGGCGATGTCCCAGAGCTGGAGGCTGCCCGCCTCGCCGCCCACGGCGAGGGTGCTCCCGTCGGGGCTGACGGCGAGGGCGCTCACGGCTTCCGAGCTGTCGCCGAGGGGATCGCCGGCGGAGTCGTCGGCGGACTCCACGCTGACCGGGGCCGGGAAGACGTTCCGCAGGATCCCGGCTCGCTCCCGGACCTTCCCGTCCCACAGCGCCACCCGGCCCGTCTGGTCCCCGGCCACCAGCCGCGAACCGTCCGCGGCGAAGGCGAGGGCGTCGATCCCGTTGCCCTGGACCAGGTCCCGTCCGGTCACCTTGCCGTCCGGCAGTGAAGCCGTACGGTTGTCGCCGACCAGGAGCCGGCCGTCGGGGCGTACGGCCAGGTTGCTGCTGGACAGGGCCGGCAGGACCGCCGTTCTACGGTGGGCCGCCGTGTCCCAGACCTCGTTGCTCAGCTCGCCGATGCCCGGGGCGCGGGTGGCGTAGAGCGTGCGGGCGTCCGGGCCCAGGGCGAGCGTGAGCACCGGGGATGCCGATGTCCTCGTCCCCAGGTCCAGCGTGGTGCGGGCCCGGCCCTTCGCGACGTCCCAGATCGCGATGGGCCGCGAGGACGCCTCGCTGCCGGGCTCCGAGATTCCGTACGCGAGCGTCTTGCCGTCGGGGCCGAACGCCAGCAGTGGTGAGGTGTTCCCCAGGAGCACCGGCTCCTCGGGGTCGCGGGAGACAGGGAGCGGCGGGGACGGCAGCGTCCGCAGCAGCTTGCCGTTGCCCGTGTCGCGCAGTTCGAAGCGGTAGCGGTCACCGGTGCGGCGGGCGGTGGCGAGGGTACGGCCGTCCGGGCTGAGGCGCTCCCCGTGCAGCGGTTCATCGCGCCAAGCGGGCGTCACGGCCTGCGCGACGTCGAGGGAATGGACCGTGCCGCCCTCCAGGTACCGCAGGACGGGGCGGTCCGGGTCCCAGGCCAGGCCGCCGGACGGGTGCTGGTTGTTCAGGGAGTGCCGGAACACCGGGGTCGACACGTCGCCGGTGAGGCGCCACACCCTGACTTCCTCCCCGTCGGCGGTCGCCAAGAACTTCCCGTCCTTGCTGAAGGAGGCGTACTTCACCCCCGGATCCACGAGGTCTGCCAGCCCTCGCCCCGACCGGACATCGAATACATGCACCCCGGTCCAGGTGATCGCGGCAAGCCTCCCCCAGCCTTCGGCCGGGGGGACCCCCATCTCGCTTCGCTCGCCGCCGTCGAGCACGAGCTGCGACCGGTCCTGGCCGCAGATCTCGCCGTCCCGTTCCCAGCTCCCGGGCAGCGTGCGCCCCTCCTTGAGGTCCCGCACCTGGGGCGGACCCTCGTCGGGGCAGGACGCGACCAGTCGGCCGTCCGTGCTCGGCGCCACCACCGTGGTACTCGCCGCCTGCGTCTCGAACCGCAGGCCACCGTCGGCGGACGAGCGCACCTGCACCTTGTAGTCGCTCGTGTCGCCCACGAGGTAACTGGTCCCTGAGAAGTCCACGAAGGCCGAGGAAGGCAACCGTTTGCCGCGCCACCGCCCGGCGGCTGTGTCCCACAGCCGCGTCCCCCCGTCGTTCCCGACGATCGACAGCAACCGCCCGTCCGGAGCGGCGCCGATCACCTTGCCGTCCCCCGGCAGGCGACCTGAGGCGAGCTGCCGGTGCCGTACCACGTCCCAGGTTCGCCATGTGCGTCCCTCGATGCTGAGCAACCTGCGGCCCGAGTCGGTCAGGAAGCGTCGGGGACCGTCGCCCGGCGCCGGGTCGCTGAAGGAATCGGGTTCCGGCTGGCCGAGTGAGCCCAGCAAAGCCCGCCGGGTCTCCGGCAGCCGGGCCGCGCGCCAGGCGGCGACGCCCAGCAGCTGCGCGGTGCGGGGATCGGTCGTACGCAGGGACTCCGCGACGGCGGCGATACGGCGGGCCGCCTCGTCGGTGCGCCGCCGCTGGTTGTCGCGGTGCTCCAGCCACGCGACCAGTCCGGCGACGAGCGCCACCGCGAGTACGGCCGACAGCACGCCCACCGCGGCCCGTGCCCGGCGCGTCGAGCGGGCGGCGGCCCGGCGTTCCGCGTCACGGGCCTCGAAGGCGACGACGAGGAACTCCCGCTCCGCTCCGGTCAGTTCGGGGTCGCGCGCGGGCTCCGGGAACAGCTCCTCCGCGCGGGCCAGCCGGACGCCCCGGTACAGCGCGCCCGGGTCACGATCGTGCTCCAGCCAGGCGCGGGCCGCCTCGGTCAGCGCCCGGTGGTGGCGCAGCCGCTCGCGGTCCTCCTCGATCCAGCCGTGCAGCCGGGGCCAGCAGGTGATCAGCGCCTCGTGGGCGAGGTGGACGTCCTCCTCGTCGACGGTAAGCAGGCGGGCGCGGGCCAGCCTCTCCACCACCACCGGCACGTAGGGGCACGCCCAGGCGTCGAGTTCGGCCCGGTTCAGGGGGCGCCGCGTGTCGGGGATTCCGCGACCCGGCTCGACCATCCGCAGCAGCAGGCGCCGGGCGGCGTCCGCCTGGTCCGCGGTCAGCTGCCCGTACACCTCCTCGGCGCTGGCCGCGATCGCGCCGCCCACGCCGCCGGCCGCCTCGTACGAGGCCAGGGTGAGGAGTCGGCCGCGGCGCCGCCGCCAGGTCTCCAGCAGGGCGTGCGAGAGCATTGGCAGCCCGCCGGGCTGGTCGAGAACCTCCTCGACGATCCGGGCGGTCAGCTCCCGCTCCACCAGCAGACCGGCGGCCTGCGCCGGTTTGACGACCGCCTCCCGCAGCTCGTCCGCCGTCATCGGCCCGACCAGCAGTGCCGCGCCGCGCAGCATGTCTGCAAGCTCCCGGTGCTCGGCGCACCGGGCGTAGAAGTCGGCCCGCACCGCGATCAGCACCCGCAGCCGGCTGTCCGGCTTCCGGGCGGCCAGCAGCAGGTCGATGAAGCGAGCCCGCTCGGCCTTGTCCCGGCACAGGGTGAAGACCTCCTCGAACTGGTCCACCACCACCCAGCTCTCCGGCTCGTCCTCGGCCGGGGCCAGCAGGTGCTCGTACCGGGCGGCGGGCCGGTCCCCCGGAGTGAGGATCCGCAGCACCGCCGGACTCCCCCGGTCCGCGATCTTGTCCTGAAGACGCGGGATCAGTCCGGCCCGCAGCAGCGAGGACTTCCCGCTTCCGGACGCCCCGAACACCACCGCGAACCGCTGCTCGGACACCAGCTCGCACAGCTCGTGGGCCAGCCGGTCCCGGCCGAAGAACAGGTCACGGTCGGCTGGCTCGAAGCGCGCGAGACCCCGGTACGGCGGCGCCGCGTCCTCGTCGGCCTCCCCGTCCACGGGGATCTCCGCGGCCTCCGCTTCGGCCGCCTTCCACCGCGGCTCCCACTCCCCGGGTTCGCCCCCACAGGCTCGTACGTAACCCTGGACGACGGCCAGCGACGGCAGCCGCTGTCCGGCCGCCGCCTGGGACAACGTCGTCGCCGAGAACCCTGCCGTCCGGGCCATGGTCCGGTACGACGGGCCGCCGGCTGACTTGCGCAGCTCCCGCAGCTCGTGGGCGAGGCGCTGCACCGGACCGGCCGCCGGGTCCACCGTTCTTTCGGGACGTCCCACGAATCCGTCCTCTTTCCTGTGGCGCACGTGGCTGTGGCAGTACGCGGCTGTAGGGCCGGCGAAAAAGACGTTCAGGGCGGCAAACGTACGTATCGCGCCGCTCGGGCGTGAACCCTTCCCCTCTGTGACATCGGCCGTTGACAGCGGCGACGAAACGGCCCGGCGAACAATCCGGGGCTGTCCACGAAGTTGATTGCCCTGGTGAAAGGGACGTGCCAATCAACCTTCCGGTTGCCAGCGTCGGTCAGGCACGACGCTCGTCGGCAGATCGTCCATCTGTTCCTCCGTCCGCGGAGGACAGCCGGATCCGGCGCGCGAACCGCACGATCCACACAATCCATCTGGAGAACAGCACATGCCTACCCCAGACCTCACGGCGGCCACCGAGCCGGCCGCACCCAACGGCTCTGCCCACCGGCACCGCCCCCCTGCTTCGCGCCGGTTCACGGCGAAGTTCCTGGTGCTCTTCCTCGCAGTCGCGACGCTTCTGGGCGGCTTCACCGCCCTGGGCCCCCAGTCACAGGGAACGGCGATCGCCGCCGTCGACGACGGCAAGAACTTCGGCGGCTTCCCCTCGAAACTGGACGAGATGACCGCCTTCTGGACCGCCAAGGGCTGGCCCTCCGACAAGAAGGCCTCGCAGGAGACCAATCCCTCCAACGGCATCACCGGCTTCATCTACCGTGGCGGCACCTACGGCGACCGGGACGGCCAGCTCACGGCGTACATCCAGGCCAACTACCCCAACGCGGTGGCGCCCAGCTTCACCGAGTACGACATCGACTTCCGGCCCACCCGACGCACCCACCGCAACGCCGAGCGCATCGTCCGGGACAACGCCAACGGCTTCGTCTTCTACACCAACGACCACTACGCGAACTTCCACCTCTACGCCTACGTCGGCCTCCCCGGCGCGGACGACGCGGCAGGGGCCATCCCCCCGACCGGCACCACGGTCGACGACAACCTCGCACCGGTCGCCGAGGAGACGGAGGGCGACCCGCAGCCGGGCGGCAGCGGCGGCAACCAGCCGGACCCGAACACCTTCCTGCCCGCCGAGGACCCGGCCTTCGAAGCCCAGAACAACGAGACGATGGGCCAGGCGGACGAGCGCGGTGACGCCATGTACGCGAACCTCAACGCGATCAACAACGACAACGACGGGATAGTCAGCAGGCTCGTCGCCTTCCTCCTCTACTTCGTAGGAAGCAACCACGCCGACCTCCCCGACCTCTTCCACGACCACCACACCGAGCTGTAGTCATCCAGGTTGTAGTCATCCAGC
>NZ_BMPQ01000008.1:248949-307169 GCF_014647675.1 Streptomyces flaveus
GGCACGACGGCACCACCCGAGGAACCCTGGGAACCGGAGGAACCTGTGGACCGCACCATGAACTGGCTACGACTGACCGTGCACGAGCCCCCCGGAGAACCCGAAGAGTCCCTCTCGGTGGTGGTCCGCGGCACCGACTGCAGCACCAGGACGGGGCTGTTCTCCACATGGGCACGAGCCCTGGAATTCCCCGCCTACTTCGGCCACAACTGGGACGCCTTCCACGACTGCGTCTCGGAGAAGGCCCTCTGGCACTCCGACCCCGACGGGCCGCCCCCCGCACACCCCCTGACGATCCTGGTCGAGGACGCCGCCCAACTGCTGGCCGACGCGGCACCCCAGGACCTCACGGCCCTCCTCCAGTCCCTCTCCGACGCAGCCACGGTCCAGGACCACGACGAGGACGCCGGAGCCTACCCGGACGGCTTCAGACTCCGGCTGCTGCTGCACGACACTCCCGCAGGGCTCGTGGAGCTGGCGGGGCGGATGAGGGAGGCGGGGTTCCTGTCCTCGGATGTCCCCCCTCAAGTCATGTGAGGGGGGATCCGGCGGGTCATCAATGCTGTTGGAGCCCCCTGTCGGATTCGAACCGACGACCTGATCATTACAAGTGATCTGCTCTAGTCCAGCTGAGCTAAGGAGGCATCGCGCACTTCAACGCCGTACGCGAAGGCGGCTCCACTGTACACAGAGCCCGTTTCCCCAAGCCACGAAGTTCCCCGCTCCACGCGATCCAAAAACGGTGCGTAACCATCCGTACACCCGTTCGTTGATCGGTCTGACGTGCTGTTGCGGAGATCGGATCGCTGGGGAGCGGATCATGGGGGAGCTGGCGGAGAAGCCGAAGCCGAAAGCGGTGAAGGGCGAGGAGGCCAAGCGCATCAAGCGTGAGGCGCTCGGTATCGGCGACCGTCGCAAGCACCACTCGCGTAAGGCGACGCCGTTGAAGGGGCACGCCAAAGAGCCGGACGCGCACCACCGCCTGTACCGCTTCCGCTTCTATCCAACGGAAGAGCAGGCCGGGCAGCTGGCGCAGACGTTCGGTGCCTGTCGGTGGGTCTACAACGAGGGGCTGGCTCTGCGGTCCATGGCCTGGGAGGAGCACCGGGTGAACGTGGGTTTCGCGGAGACGTGCCGGGCGCTGACCGGCTGGAAGCGGGCCGAGGAGACGGTGTGGTTGAAGGAGGTGTCGTCGACGGTGCTGCAGCAGTCGTTGCGGCATCTTGAGCAGGCGTTCGGCCGGTTCTTCAAGGGTGTGGCGAGGTATCCGCGGCGGAAGAAGAAGGGGCGGTCTCGGGATTCGGCGACTTATGTGCGTACGGGTTTCACATGGGTGGAGGATCCGGAGCGGCCTGGTACGGGGTTGATCACGCTGGCCAAGCAGTCGCAGCCGTTGGACGTTCGCTGGTCGAGGGCGCTGCCCGCGGGGACGGTCCCGGTCCGGTTGTCGGTGACGCGGGATCGGGCGAGCCGGTATTTCGTGTCCATGCTGGTGGAGGAGCGAATAGCGCCGCTGCCCGCCGCGTTCGTGCCGGGTTCGCGGGCGCCGAAGGCGGTGGGGCTGGATCTGGGTCTGGCGTCGCTCGTCACGCTGGACGATGGGACGAAGATTGATCATCCGCGGCTGTTGAAGCGGTATGCGGAGAAGCTGGTGCGGTTGCAGCGGGAGCTGCACAAGAAGGTGAGGGGATCCAGGAACCGGGAGAAGGTCAAGCAGAAGATCGCACGCCTCTACGCGCTCATCAGCGACGTACGCAGGGACATGCTGGACCAGTTCACGACCCGCCTCGTGCGCGAGAACCAAGTGCTTGTGGTGGAGGACCTGTCCATCGTGAACCTGATGCGTGCGGCGCGCGGTAAGGGGAAGCGTCGTAAGGCGCGGCTGAACGAAGCGATCATCGATGCCTCGTGGGGTGAGCTGCTGCGGCAGCTGCGGTACAAGTGTGAGTGGTACGGCCGGACGCTGGTGATCGTCGACCGATTCTTTCCTTCGACCCGACGGTGCTCGGCCTGCCAGGCCAAGGGGCCGAGGATGGATGTCTCGGTCCGGGAGTGGACCTGCACGGGGTGCGGTGTGGTCCATGACCGTGATGTGAATGCCGCCGTGAATCTTCGCGATGAGGGAATGCGGCTGTACTGGCTGGTGGCAACCGGCCTACCACCGGAGAAGAAAGCGCCGATGGTGATCAAGGCGTCGGAGCTGGAGAAGTGTTTGCTGGCCGCGTAGGAGCGGCCGGTGCGGTACGGACCGACGGGCCGTCGGCCGGAATGCCTGTGGAGTCCGCGTAAGACCGGGCGTGCGCAGCTCACCAGGGCTGTGTGCGGTCGGCAGTGGGCGATGAAGCAGGAAGCCCTAAGCAAGGCCAAAAGGCGGTCGCTCTACCCTTGCCCGAGGTATGGCCAAAAGTGCGGTGCTCTGCCTCTCGAAAGTTTCCACGAAGTTCACAGCTCCCCGACTACTGACAGAACAGGCATACGCCAGGTACCGTCCTGACCCAGTCCGCTCTGCGTGGACTACACCACAACGGAATCACCCGTAGTGGCACCACCTTCCACAACGGATCGTCCGGCACGTTCCTGCCGGTAGAAGGGGGCCCATCACCATGGCCACTGTCTCGTTCAACAAGGCGACTCGCATCTATCCGGGCGGCGACAAGCCCGCCGTCGACCAGCTCGAACTCGACGTCGCGGACGGCGAGTTCCTCGTCCTCGTCGGTCCCTCCGGCTGCGGAAAGTCCACCTCCCTGCGCATGCTCGCGGGTCTTGAGGACGTCAACGCCGGCTCGATCCACATCGGTGACCGTGACGTCACGCATCTGCCGCCGAAGGACCGGGACATCGCCATGGTGTTCCAGAACTACGCGCTGTACCCGCACATGACGGTCGCCGACAACATGGGCTTCGCGCTCAAGATCGCGGGCGTCAACAAGGCCGAGATCCGCCAGAAGGTGGAGGACGCGGCGAAGATCCTGGACCTCACCGACTACCTGGCGCGCAAGCCGAAGGCGCTCTCGGGTGGTCAGCGGCAGCGTGTCGCGATGGGTCGTGCCATCGTGCGTGAGCCGCAGGTGTTCCTCATGGACGAGCCGCTGTCGAACCTCGACGCCAAGCTGCGTGTGTCCACCCGTACGCAGATCGCGAGTCTCCAGCGCCGTCTCGGTATCACCACCGTGTACGTGACCCACGACCAGGTCGAGGCCATGACGATGGGCGACCGGGTGGCCGTGCTGAAGGACGGTCTGCTCCAGCAGGTCGACTCGCCGCGCAACATGTACGACCGGCCGGCGAACCTGTTCGTCGCCGGGTTCATCGGCTCGCCGGCCATGAACCTCGTCGAGGTCCCGATCACGGACGGCGGCGTGAAGTTCGGCAACAGCGTGGTGCCGGTCAGCCGGGAGGCCCTCTCGGCCGCCGCGGACCGGGGCGACCGTACCGTCACGGTCGGCGTCCGTCCGGAGCACTTCGACATCGTCGAGCAGAACGGCGGCGCCGCGAAGGCTCTCACCAAGGAGACCGAGGACGCCCCGGCGGGCCTCGCCGTCTCGGTGAACGTCGTCGAGGAGCTGGGCGCCGACGGTTACGTCTACGGCAGCTCCAAGCTCGGCGACGAGCTCAAGGACCTGGTCGTCCGCGTCAGCGGCCGCGCGGTCCCGGAGAAGGGTGCCACGCTGCACGTCGTGCCGCGGCCGGGCGAGACCCACGTGTTCTCGACGTCCACGGGTGAGCGTCTCTCCGACTGAGGCACGCGCACTGAAGGCACCCGTACCGGGTGAATTCGCCCACGTTGACGGAAGGGGCCCCGCAGCTTGCTGCGGGGCCCCTTTTGTCGGCGTTTCGTCGTCGTTCCGTTGTCGACAAATACCCCGGCAGACCGGGCATTTCGATCCCTGTACGTCAACTACGCGCCCGAATTTGAGCGTTGACCGTCGCTCGAATTGATTACCAAATGTCGCCAAATCATCACTCTACGCTACCCTCACTCGCGTGAAGCACTCCACTAACCCCTCGACGCGACACGGCCGCCGCCCCGCCGACCGCCCGACGCGGCACGGTCGCGGTCCGGCCCACCGGATCGGCCGTACTCTCGCCCTCGTTCTGCCCGTCGTCCTGGTGCTCTCCGGGACTCTCGCGGTCGTCCGGGTTCCCTGGTCGGGGAGCGACTCCTCGGCCTCGGTACTCGCCGCCTCCGCCGAGAACGCGTCCTCGCGCCCCGCGTCCCGCGCTCCCCAGGACGTGCTGCGCGACCAGCTCCTGCTCGAACTCCAGGAGAAGGACGCGACGGTGGCGCTCACGCACCTTCAGGAGGCGGTGAACGGCCGCCCGTCGCTCGCCAGGCACTGTGCCTCCATCGCCCGCTCGCTGGGCCGTGCTGCCGTCGCCAAGTACGGCCCGTCCCGCGCCCAGTCGTTCTCCCGCCCCGTCTGCGACACGTCCTTCGCCACGGGCGTCGCCGACGGGCAAGGCTGACGACGGGCCAGGTGGCGCGGCCCGGCGCCGACGCAGGCCCCGGCAGGCCCCGAACGGGGCGCGACGTACAGTGCGCTCATGAAGCATCCGAGCGCCGCGTCGCGCCCCGTTCAAGCCGTTGTCCTGGCCGGTGGCCAGGGCTCCCGGCTGCGTCCCTACACCGACGACCGGCCCAAGCCGATGGTCGAGATCCCCGGCACCGGGACCCCGATCATCGGCCATCAGCTGGCCTGGCTCGCCGAGGAGGGTGTGACGGACGTGGTCGTCTCGTGCGGCCATCTCGCCGAGGTCCTCCAGCAGTGGCTGGAGTCGGTCGAACTCCCCGTCCGTGTCACCACCGTGGTCGAGAAGGAGCCTCTGGGCCGCGGCGGCGGCCTCAAGTTCGCCGCCAAGCACCTCCCCCACCCGGACCGCCCCTGGTTCGCGACGAACGGTGACATCTGGACCCGTTTCTCGCTGCGCGACATGGCGGACTTCCACACCGAGCGCGACGCGGTGGCGACCCTCGCGCTGGCCCGCCCCCGCATCCCGTGGGGCGCCGTCGAGACCGACAACTTCGGTCACATCACGGACTTCATCGAGTCCCCGCCGACGTCGTACGAGATCAACGCGGGTGTCTACGTCTTCTCCCCCGAGTTCACCGACCTGCTGCCCGACCTCGGCGACCACGAGCGCACCACGTTCCCGCGACTGGCCCGCGAGCGCCGCCTGTTCGGCTGTCCGATCCCGCAGGGCGCGTACTGGCGCGCCATCGACACCGCGAAGGACCTCACGGAGGCGGCGAAGGAGCTGGCGGCACTGGGGCGTTGACCCCGGCCGCGTGCTCCTCGCGGCTCACAGCTTGCAGTTCCCTTCTCGTACGTAGGCGACTTCTTCGTACGTACGTCATCGGGGCCCCGCACTCGTGAAAGTGCGGGGCCCCGACTGCGTACCGGCGAAAGGCCGTTACCCGAGCGGCTACCCGAGCAGACCGCCCACAAGGCTGCCTTCGTCCGAGCCGCCGCCCCCACCACCGGAACCACCGGAGCCGTCACCCGAGCCGCCGCCGCCGCCCGTGCCTCCGGGGGACCCCGTTCCGCCCGTGCCGGCGCCGCCCGAGGAGGACGGGCCCGCGCTGGTGCTGGGCGCCTCGGCGGGGGGTGCCGTCTGCTGGGCGGGCGGGACCTGGCCCGTGCCCTGGGTTTCGCTGGGCCGGTCGGCGCCCGCGGTGGCCGACTCGCGGGAGGCGCCCGGGGTGTTTGTGGCGTCCTTCTCGGAGGGGCTGTCCGAAGTCGCGCCCTGGGTGGGCGAGTTGGCGGCCGAGGGGCTCTCCGAGCGGCGGTCCTCGCCGGACTCCTCGGGGAGCGGGGAGCCGGGGAGTTCGTTGCGCGGGGCCTCGCCGGGGCCGGGGACGACCACGCGGTCGGCGTCGCGGACGGCGCCGCCGAGCATCGAGCCGACGAGCAGTGTGAGCCCGACGACGACGGTGGCGACGAGGGCGCCGCGGCGCAGGACGTAGCGGCGCAGGTCCCAGATGTCGGCGCGCGGTCCGAGCCTGCGCCAGGCGCCGCCCGCGAGGCGGCCGTCGACGGAGTAGACGGGGGCGCCCGCGATGATCAGCGGGGTCCAGGCGGCGAGGTAGATGATGTCGGTCGCGTCGTAGGCGGGGACGCTCTTCCAGCCGACGGTGATCAGGAGCGCGGCCGAGAGCAGCGCGCCGACGACGGCGGCGGCCCGCTGCCACAGGCCGAGAACGGTGAGGACGCCGACGATGACCTGGAAGAAGGCGATGAGGAGTCCGGAGCCGACGGGGTGCTCCAGAGCGAACTGGCGCAGGGGTTCGGCAACTTCCCAGGGATGCAGCGAGTTGAGCCACTTGACCATGGAGCCGCGCTTGCCGCCGTCGAAGTAGTGCGGGTCGCAGAGCTTGCCCATGCCGGCGTAGATGGAGATGAAGCCGAGGATGAGGCGCAGCGGGAACAGGACGACGCCGAGGTTCATCCGGCGGCCGGGGTAGTACGCGTGCCGTACCGGGTTGGCGTGGTGTCGCCCGGGCCGGCCGTCCTCGTCGGTCTCGTCGTCGTATGCGTCGGCCTCGAACTCGTCCTCTGCGTACGGGTGTTGGTCGTACTCGTCGTCCGCGCTGCCCGCTGTGCGCATCTGCGGAAGGATGGGGGTGCGGGGGCCGCCGATGGTGGGGGTCGCGACGGTGGCGTCGGTGTCGTATCCGCCGTATCCGGCGCCGCTGTAGCCGTTGCGGTCGTAGCCGCTGTCGTCGTATCGGTCGCTGTCGTGGTCGAGGCGCGGGATGACCTGGGTCGCGCCGGCGTCGCCCGTCGGGTCCGCGGCGCCGTGGTGCACGCTGGTGCTCCGCGCGGCCTGCAGCAGGCGGGTGGCGCCGGTGTCGTCGGGTGCGGACTTCCCGCTCCAGACGACAGGGGCGCGGCGGCGGGTGCCGGCGGCCGTGCCGATGGCGGACCTGCGCGAGGGGTCGGCGGAGCTCAAGTGGCGTGCGGCGCCCGGGGACCGCGTACGGGACGCGGTGCCCAGCTGCACGCGGAAGCTCGCATGATTGACGATGACCTGCGCCGGATCGCTCGGCACCTTCACCATGCTCAGCGCGGGAGCGTCGTCGAAGCCCGACGTGCGGTCCCCCGTGGGTGTGCGGGGTGTTCTGGTGTCCACACTCATCTAACCGAGTGACGTGTCGTTAGGACACTGCCTTGACCGCCCCGATCTGTCCGGACTCCGTCAAGATCACCCCGCCTGCCGTCAGGCGCGCCGCCGAGCCGCCTCGTACAGCACAACTCCCGCCGCCACACCGGCGTTCAGCGACTCGGCACCGCCCGGCATGGGAATCCGTACACGGTAGTCGCAGGTCTCGCCGACCAGCCGGGACAGGCCCTTGCCCTCGCTGCCGACGACGATGGCGACGGGGCCGCCGAGGGCTTCCAGGTCACCGAGTTCGAGCTCGCCGTCGGCGGCCAGGCCGACGACGATGATGCCCGCCTTCTTGTACGCCTCCAGGGTGCGCGTCAGGTTGGTGGCGCGGGCGACGGGCGTACGGGCGGCGGTGCCGGCGGAGGTCTTCCAGGCGCCGGCGGTCATGCCGGCGGCGCGGCGCTCGGGTACGACGACTCCGTGGCCGCCGAAGGCGGAGACGGAGCGGACGACGGCGCCGAGGTTGCGCGGGTCGGTCACGCCGTCGAGCGCGACGATCAGCGGGTCCTGGCCCGCGTCGTACGCGGCGGCGGCGAGGTCCTCGGGGTGCGCGTACTCGTACGGCGGGATCTGCAGGACGAGGCCCTGGTGGTTGAGGCCGTTGGTCATGCGGTCGAGTTCGGGGCGGGGGGCTTCCATGAGGTGGATGCCGCCGCGCTCGCCGACGAGCTGGAGCGCCTCGCGCACCCGCTCGTCGTTGTCGATGAACTGCTGGACGTAGAGCATGGTCGCGGGCACGCCCTCGCGCAGCGCCTCGACGACGGGGTTGCGGCCGACGACGAGTTCGGAGGTGGACTTGCCGCCACGGCCCTTGGGGGCGGGGCGGCGGGCGGTCTGCTTCGCCTTGGCGGTGGCGACGCGGTTCTTCTTGTGCCCCTTGCGCATCTCGGCGGGCGGGGTGGGGCCCTTGCCTTCCAGGCCCCGGCGTCGCTGGCCGCCACTGCCGACCTGCGCGCCCTTCTTGCCGGACATGCGGCGGTTGTTAGCGGCCATGACCTACCTGTCTGTGAGAAAGCGTGCGTGTGTACGTCTCTGAAAGTGTCGTACGTCTATGAAGTGTGCCGCCCGGAAGGCCGGGCGGCACAATCGATCAAGGAATCGACCGAGGATCAAGGAACGCTCAGCGCGGGCCGAGCGTCCAGCGCGGGCCGGTGGGGCTGTCCTCGATGACGAGGCCGGCCTGGCCCAGCTGGTCGCGGATGGCGTCGGCGGTGGCCCAGTCCTTGCGGGACCGGGCCGCCTCACGCTGGTCGAGGACCAGGCGTACGAGGCTGTCGACGACCCCGTGCAGGTCCTGGCTCTGGTCGCTCTCGCCGGCCCAGTGCGCGTCGAGCGGGTCGAGGCCGAGGACGCCGAGCATGGCCCTGACCTCGGCGAGCCGGGCGACGGCCGCGTCCTTGTCGTCGGCGGCCAGCGCGCTGTTGCCCTGCCGGACGGTGGTGTGCACGACGGCGAGGGCCCCCGGCACTCCCAGGTCGTCGTCCATGGCCTCGGCGAAGGCGGGCGGCACGTCGGCCGCGGGCTCGACCGGCCTCCCCGCCATCTCCACGACCCGCTGGACGAAGCCCTCGATACGCGCGAACGCCGACTCGGCCTCGCGCAGGGCGTCTTCGCTGTACTCGATGGTGGAGCGGTAGTGCGGGGTGCCGAGGTAGTAGCGCAGCACGATGGGCCGCCACTGCTTGACCATCTCGCTGACGAGCACGGAGTTGCCGAGCGACTTGGACATCTTCTCGCCGCTCATGGTGACCCAGGCGTTGTGCACCCAGTACTTGGCGAACTCGTCGCCGAAGCCCCTGGCCTGCGCGATCTCGTTCTCGTGGTGCGGGAAGATGAGATCGATCCCGCCGCCGTGGATGTCGAAGACGGACCCCAGGTACTTGTGCGCCATGGCACTGCACTCCAGGTGCCAGCCGGGCCGCCCCCGCCCCCACGGCGTCTCCCAGCTCGGCTCGCCCGGCTTGGCGGACTTCCACATGGCGAAGTCACGCGGATCCCGCTTGCCGGTCTCGCCGTCCTCGGAGGGCTGGCGCAGGTCGTCCAGATCCTGGTTGGAGAGGGCGAGGTAGCCGGGCAGGGAACGTACGTCGAAGTAGACGTTGCCGTCGGCCTCGTAGGCGTGCCCGCGCTCGATGAGCGTGCGCATCATCTCGACCATCTCGGTGACGTGGCCGGTGGCACGGGGTTCGTACGTGGGCGGCAGGCAGCCGAGGGCTTCGTAGCCGTCGTTGAACGCCCGCTCGTTCTCGTAACCGATCGACCACCAGGGCCTGTTCTGCTCCGCGGCCTTTCTGATGATCTTGTCGTCGATGTCCGTGACGTTGCGGATGAACGTCACGTCGTAGCCCCGGTACGCGAACCAGCGGCGCAGGATGTCGAAGTTCAGGTTCGACCTGACGTGCCCGATGTGCGGGGCGGCCTGCACGGTGGCACCACACAGGTAGATCGAGACACAGCCCGCTGTGAGCGGGACGAAGTCACGGATCTGCCGGGCGCTGGTGTCGTACAGACGAATAGTCACGGCTCTAAGGGTAGTGGGTGTCCCTCCGGGGGTTGGGCGGGTTGCCTCCGGCGGTTTGGTGGGTGCGGGTGTGTGGGTGGCTGGTCGCGCAGTTCCCCGCGCCCCTAAAAGCAAAAGCCTGCGGCTCCACTCACCGCCAGCCCCGACGGACCCGTCACTTGCCCTCCGGCGGGAGGGGGCGTGGGCCGGTGCGTCGTATGCCCGTCGCGTAGCTCCGGTCTCGGAGAACCCGCACCCTGTACCAGGCCAGGGCCGTATGCCCGCCCTGCGACGGGCTGACGCACCGGCCCACGACCCCGCACCCCCCACCCACCCAAGGGGCGCGGGGAACGGCGCGAGCAACCACCCACGCACCCGCACCCAACAACGAACCCCACCGCCCTTCCCCCGGAGGGACCCCGCTCAGCCAGTGCGTACGACCAACGCCGTAGCGACCGCCAGCAACCCCTCGTCGCGCCCCGGAAAGCCGAGCCCATCCGTCGTGGCGCCCGAGACCGACACAGGCGCCCCCACCGCATCGGAGAGCAACTTCTGCGCCTCGTCGCGGCGTTTGCCGATCTTGGGCCGAGGCCCG
Organism: Streptomyces flaveus; assembly: GCF_014647675.1. Lineage (GTDB taxonomy): Bacteria > Actinomycetota > Actinomycetes > Streptomycetales > Streptomycetaceae > Streptomyces > Streptomyces flaveus. Next base: position 259,212 of record NZ_BMPQ01000008.1, read on the forward strand.
ACGACCTGAACGGCGACGTTGCCGATGGTGAAGCCGGCGGAACGGACGATACGGGCCGCCTCGGTGAGCAGCGTGATGCCGGACGCCCCGGACCACTCGGGCCGCCCGGTACCGAAGTGAGCGCCGAGGTCACCGAGCCCGGCGGCGGAGAAGAGCGCGTTGCAGGCGGCGTGCGCTACGACGTCCGCGTCGGAGTGCCCGGCGAGCCCCGGCCCTTCGCCCTCCCACTTCAGCCCGGCGCACCACAGCTCCCGCCCCTCCTCGAAGGCGTGAACGTCGGTACCGATCCCGACCTGCGGCAACACGAAGGGCAGGGGCGCCTCAGAAGCCATCGTTCGCCCTCCGCCGCGCCAGTACCGCCTCGGCCAGCACCAGATCGAGCGGCCGGGTGACCTTGAACGCCTCCTCGTGCCCCGGCACGACCACGACGGGCTTGCCCAGCTGCTCGACCATGCTCGCGTCGTCGGTGACCCCGTCCGTGACGGTCTCGTGGGCGTGCAACAGGGTGTCCCGGTCAAAGCCCTGCGGGGTCTGTACGGCCCGTAGCCGCGCCCGCTCGGGAGTGGCGACGACCGGCTCGGGCGAGCCGTCGGTACGCGGCTCGACCTCTTTGACGGTGTCCGTGAGAGGCAGCGCCGGTACGACGGCGGGGGCCCCGTCCCGTACCGCCTCGATGACCGCGTCGACCGTGTCGACGGGCACCAGCGGCCGGGCGGCGTCGTGCACGAGCACGATGTCGATGCCGGGCGGCAGCACATCGAGGCCGAGCTTCACGGACTCCTGCCGGGTGTCGCCGCCGGGCACGACGAGGAAGTCGGTCCGCTCGGGCAGCGAATGCGTGTCCAGGAGCGACTTGACCTCGGCGGCACCGTCGGGCGGCGCCACGACGACGACCAGCGAGACGGCGCGCGACGCGGCCATCGCGCGTACGGCGTGGATGAGCATGGGAGTGCCGTTCAGCGCGCGCAGCGCTTTGGGGGCGCCCGGGCCGAGGCGCACGCCTCGACCCGCGGCCGGGATCACGGCCGCGGTACCGGCCCCGGAACGGCGTGAATCGTCAGACATCGGCTCCCTGTCGGGTGTGTGTACGTACGGGTGCGTACGGGGGTGTGTACGGTCACGTCCTGCCGTCGGTCCGGCGTCCACCGGGCGTCAATCCGGCGCCCACGAACGCCGCCCGGCGCGCACCGGTTTGACCCGCCGGTTCGCGCCGGTTTGACGACCGGGCCCGTGTGGGTATGGCCTCAGCGTGCCGGGCGCGACGCCTTGACCGGGGACCCTTCCGTGACATCTGGTCGAGCCAGCTGCCCGGGCCCGGCACGCCAAGTGTCGGCGGCCGGAAATTCATTACCCAGCCTCCGGAGTACGGTCGTACGGTGTCCTGGGTACGAGCATGCCGCAGCGCCCGGCGACAGAACTTACGTCATCGGGCACCGCGGCATTTCAATTGCGTACGCCGAACTGCTCGTTTCGCTTCTGGTCGGAAGCGATCAGAGAGTGACGGGCGTCAGGACGCGAGGACCTCGTCGAGCAGGGCCTCGGCCTTGTCCTCGTTCGTGTTCTCCGCGAGGGCGAGCTCGCTCACCAGGATCTGCCGAGCTTTGGCGAGCATGCGCTTCTCGCCGGCGGAGAGTCCGCGCTCGCGCTCACGACGCCACAGGTCACGGACGACTTCCGCGACCTTGATGACATCGCCGGAGGCGAGCTTCTCGAGATTTGCCTTGTAACGACGCGACCAGTTCGTGGGCTCCTCGGCATACGGCGCGCGCAGCACTTCGAAGACCCGGTCCAGCCCGTCCTGACCGACCACATCACGCACGCCGACGAACTCCGCATTGTCCGCTGGCACACGCACCGTCAGGTCGCCCTGGGCGACCTTCAGCACCAAGTAGGTCTTGTCCACGCCTTTGATCTGACGAGTTTCGATAGCCTCGATCAGCGCGGCCCCGTGATGGGGATAGACCACGGTGTCGCCAACCTTGAACGTCATGTGACAGGTACCCCTTCCGTGGCTATCCAGAGTAACACGAGAACCGCATCTTCTGAATGGCGTTTTCGCAGGTCAGGGCACATCTCGGGGCTTGACAACAGCGACAGGAACGTGCTTCGAGGAGGCGACGGAAGGGGGTATTCGCAGGTCGGAGCGGTTCCTCGAGGGAGGCGAAACCCGCCCGTTACAACGCTTCACAGGCTTCCCCGCGTGGCCGAACGTCCAGATTTGTCGGGTTCCGAGGGTGGGACTTGCGCTACTCCGTTCGGTGATCGGGGGCGGGTACGAGACGAATCCGGAATTGATCACGACAGACCGAAGATCAATTCTCTTACGGACCCCTGAACGCATTCCTTATGGGAAATGTTGTCAACGTGGCTCGCGTGCTCTTTGTTGCAGAAACATGGCGGAGCGATACGAGGGGCGCGCCCTCGGCGCGACGATCGTGACGGGGGCGGGAGAACCGTAGGTGGGGGTCCCCCGGTTCGAGCGAAGTCGAGAGCTGGGGAGGGTCGGGTGCGGGGGCGCAGTGGCGGATCGGTAACCTGAGCCGCTGACAGACCCTTAGGGCGGCTTTAACAAGTAGGCCGCCCTGCTCCGCCCACGTTCAAGGAGTTGCCGCCGCCGTGAGCAGCAGCCTTCGACGCGGCGCCCTCGCCGCCGCCGCCATCGCGTTCTCGATCGCCTCGCTCGCCGCGTGCGGCGCCGGAAACAACGCCCAGTCGCTGGAGATCAAGCCGGACCACGCCGCGACCAGCGTCGGCGACATCGAGATCCAGAACGCCGTGGTGATCACCCAGCCCGACCCTGAGTCGACGGGCCCGGCCGCGATCTCCGCGACCCTGTTCAACAACGGCGGGAGCGACGAGACGCTGGAGTCGATCCGCGTGGAGGGCGTCGAGGACCCCGTCACGCTCAGGCCCGCAGAGGGCACCGGCCCGATCACGGTCCCGGCCGACGGCTCGGTGATCCTCGGCGGAAAGGGCAACGCCTCCGCCGTGGTGACCGGCAGCAGCGAGGCCTTGGAGGACGGTGACGCGCAGCCGGTCACCTTCTCCTTCAGTGAGACGGGTGAGGTGAAGCTGCGGGCGTTCGTCGTCCCGGCCGACGGCTTCTACGCCGAGTGGGGGCCGTCCGAGACTCCCCAGGCGCCGGGTTCCGAGGGGTCCGGGAGCCCGAGCCCCACTGGGTCTCCGTCCCAGTCCCCGTCGGCCGAGCCGGGGGCCGGTGAGGCCGGAGCGGGCGAAGCCGGGCAGGGCGCCACTGACGCGGCCTCGCAGAGCGTGACGCCCACGGCTCCCGAGGGCGGCGACGCGGTCGGGGAGGACTGAGCGGACGGCTGAGCGGCGTACGGCCACGGAAGTCTCGTACGCACGAAGGGCGGGACCCCCGGCGCTTGCCAGGGTTCCCGCCCTTCGTCGTGCTCAGCGTGCGAGAGGTTCGGTTTACGGCTCGAACTTGTACCCGAGGCCTCTGACCGTCACCAGGTACCGCGGCGCGCCCGGGTCCGGCTCGATCTTGGCGCGGAGGCGTTTGACGTGGACGTCGAGGGTCTTGGTGTCGCCCACGTAGTCGGCGCCCCAGACGCGGTCGATGAGCTGCATACGGGTCAGCACGCGGCCCGCGTTGCGCAGCAGCATCTCCAGGAGGTCGAACTCCTTGAGGGGGAGGTCGACCTTGGAGCCGGAGACGGTGACCACGTGGCGGTCGACGTCCATACGGACCGGGCCGGCCTCCAGTGCGGCGGGAGTGACCTCCTCGGGCTCGCCGCGGCGGCGCAGTACGGCGCGGATGCGGGCGACCAGCTCGCGTGAGGAGAAGGGCTTGGTCACATAGTCGTCGGCTCCTATTTCCAGGCCGACGACCTTGTCGATCTCGCTGTCCTTGGCGGTGACCATGATCACCGGGACGTTCGAGCGGCTGCGCAGCTGGCGGCACACTTCGGTGCCGGGCAGTCCGGGCAGCATCAGGTCGAGCAGGACGAGATCGGCGCCGTTGCGCTCGAACTCGTCGAGGCCATCGGGCCCGGTGGTCGCGATGGCGACCTCGAAGCCCTCCTTGCGGAGCATGTAGGACAGGGCGTCGCTGAAGGACTCCTCGTCCTCGACGACGAGCACTCGGGTCACGGAAGGACCTCCGGGGCAGAAAGCGATTCGTACGGGGATGTTGTGGGGGTTGTGACGGTGGTCGTTCCGTCGGGCGGCCCGTCGTCGACGTCGTCGGCGAGTCCGGACATGTGGTCGGTCGCGCGGTCGCGGGCCACGCCCGCCTCCGGCAGCCGGAGGGTGAAGGTGGAGCCCTGACCCTCGGAGCTCCACACCGTGACCTCCCCGCCGTGCGAGGCAGCCACGTGCTTGACGATCGCCAGGCCCAGCCCCGTACCGCCGGTGTGGCGGGAGCGGGCCGGGTCGACGCGGTAGAAGCGCTCGAAGACGCGCTCGCGGTCCTTCTCGGAGATGCCGATGCCCTGGTCGGTGACGGCGACCTCGATGAGGTCTCCGCCGGGCGCGGGGACCCGGCGCGCGGCGATTCCCACGCGCGTACGGGCGGGCGAGTAGTTCACGGCGTTCTCGACGAGGTTGCCGAGGGCGGCGGCCAGCTGGCCGCGGTTGCCCCAGATCTGCAGGTCTGCGGTGTCCGCCTGTCGCCCGCCGCCGTCCTCGTCCGAGGCCCCCATGGGCCCGCCTCCCACATTGGCGGCCATGGTGATCTGCTTGGTGCCGGCCTGGTGGCGGCAGCGGTCGATGGCTTCGGCGACGAGTTCGTCCACGCGTACGGGCTCGGCGTCCTCGAGGGGGTCGTCGTTCTGGACCCGGGAGAGGTCGATGAGTTCCTGGACGAGGTTGGTGAGGCGGGTGGCCTCTATCTGCATGCGTCCGGCGAAGCGTTCCACGGCCTCCGGGTCGTCGGAGGCGCCCATGACCGCCTCGGAGAGGAGGCTGAGCGCGCCGACGGGGGTCTTGAGTTCGTGGCTGACGTTGGCGACGAAGTCGCGTCGTACGGCCTCGATGCGGCGGGCCTCGGTGAGGTCCTCGACGAGGAGGAGTACGAGGCGGGAGCCCAGCGGGGCGACGCGGGCGGACACGGCGAGGGCTTCCCCGCGGCCGGTGCCGCGGCGGGGCAGGTCCAGCTCGACCTGCCGTATCTCGCCGTCGCGACGGGTGTCGCGGGCCATCTGCAGCATGGGCTCGACGGCGAGTTTCCCGCCGCGCACGAGACCGAGGGCGTACGCGGCGGAACTGGCCTTCACCACGGCGTCGGCCTCGTCGAGCACGACGGCGGAGGAGCGGAGCACGGACAGGACCGTGTCTACGCCCGGCGGAAGCACCGGGTCCGTGTGCAGCGAGGTGCGCGTCGGCCGCTTCTGCTCGCGCTCGCTCCAGCGGAACGCCAGCATGGCGATGACGCCGGTGAGCACACCGGCGATCGCTGCCGCTGCGGCGACCGCCGCGTTCACGTCCATGGCTCCAGGTTAGGCATGACGTACGCCCCCCTTACAGCGCCCAGAGTGCCAGCTCGAGCACTCGTCGCCCAGAGTTCACCGTGGAGACCGTGTCGGTTCACTTACTGCGAGCGGCCTCACGGAAGGCATACCGGCGGCGAGGTGCGATGTCGCCCATAGTTCACCTGGGTGATAGAGATGGTTCATTTGAGGTGGCGGAAACGGACGCGTTCAGGCCGGATCGTGGAAGCGTGGGGTACGCGAGCCCCTTGGACTCCCGCACGGGAAACCTGCATGGGAAACCATGTACGAGGATCCGTGTACGAGATCCGGAAGCTGACGTAAGAGAGGGACATCCTGATGCGCGACGCGTACCACGAGGAACTTGACTCGATCGGCGAGGGCCTGGTCGAGATGGCCCGGCTCGTCGGGTCGGCGATCGGGCGCGCCACGACGGCGATCCTCGACTCCGATCTGAAGCTGGCGGAGACCGTGATCGCGGGCGACCAGAAGGTCGACGATCTCCAGCACGAGCTCGAGGCGCGGGCGATCGCCCTGCTGGCGCGGCAGCAGCCGGTGGCGACGGATCTGCGGATCGTGGTCACGTCGCTGCGGATGAGCGCGGACCTCGAGCGCTCGGGCGACCTGGCCCAGCATGTCGCGAAGCTCGCCCGCCTCCGCTTCCCGGAGCGCGCGGTCCCGCAGGACCTGCACGCCACGATCCTGGAGATGGGCCAGCTCGCTCAGCGCCTGATGGCGAAGGCGGCGGAGGTCATCGTCACCAAGGACGTCGACCTCGCGCTCCAGCTGGAGCAGGACGACGACGCGATGGACACGTTGCACCGCGCCCTCTTCCAGCACCTCATGGACGACCGCTGGAAGCACGGCATCGAGACGGCCGTCGACGTCACGCTGCTGGGCCGCTACTACGAGCGCTTCGCGGACCATGCGGTGTCGGTGGCGAACCGGGTGGTGTACCTGGTGACCGGGGAGCACGCGGACGAGATACAGCCTGTGACGGGGGTCGAGGGGGCGTAAGCGCTCCGCTGCGGGGCGTACGGGCGGGTTGCGAGGGCGTACGGGCCTGTTGCGGGGGCGTGCAGTTCCGTTGCACGGGCGTGCGTGCTCCTGGTCGGTGCGTGGGAGCCTCGGTGCGCCGTTGATACGCCGGACGGTGGGGGCCTGCAATGGGCGTAGGCACCAGCCTTCAAGGAGGGACCATGGCCGAATCCCCCACCACCACCCCCGACCCGACCCGGGAGCGCGAGACCGAGCAGCCCGCCGAGATCATCAGCCTCCCGCTTGTCGCCGCCTGCGGCTGCGGTTCGGGCTGCAGGTGCGGCTGCCAGTCGGGGAGTCCTTGCCAGTGCGGTTGACGGCGCGCTGGTCGTAGGGCTAGTACTGCTTAACGGCCCAGCGCGGGCCCCAGCTCAGCGAAGAGCCCTCTGCCTCCGGAGAAACCGGAGGCAGAGGGCTCAATGCGGGAAAGTTACTTCTTCTTGCCCTGATTCTTCACAGCCTCGATCGCCGCCGCAGCCGCATCCGGGTCCAGGTACGTACCGCCCGGATTGACCGGCTTGAAGTCGGCGTCGAGTTCGTACGACAGCGGGATGCCCGTCGGGATGTTCAGGCCCGCGATGTCCGCGTCCGAGATGCCGTCGAGGTGCTTGACGAGGGCGCGCAGCGAGTTGCCGTGGGCCGCCACCAGGACCGTGCGGCCGGTGAGGAGGTCGGGGACGATGCCGTCGAACCAGTACGGGAGCATGCGGACGACGACGTCCTTGAGGCACTCCGTCTGAGGGCGCAGCTCCGGCGGGAGGGTCGCGTAGCGCGGGTCGTCGAACTGCGAGTACTCGGCGTCGCGGTCCAGCGGCGGCGGGGGCGTGTCGTACGAGCGGCGCCACAGCATGAACTGCTCCTCGCCGAACTCGGCGAGCGTCTGCGCCTTGTCCTTGCCCTGGAGTGCGCCGTAGTGACGCTCGTTCAGACGCCAGCTGCGGTGGACCGGGATCCAGAGGCGGTCGGCGGACTCCAGCGCGAGCTGCGCGGTGCGGATGGCGCGCTTCTGGAGGGAGGTGTGCACGACGTCGGGCAGCAGGCCGGCGTCCTTGAGCAGCTCACCGCCGCGGACTGCCTCCTTCTCGCCCTTTTCGTTGAGGTTGACGTCCACCCAGCCGGTGAACAGGTTCTTCGCGTTCCATTCGCTCTCGCCGTGGCGGAGGAGGATCAGCTTGTACGGTGCGTCGGCCATGCCCCGAGCGTAATAGACGCCCTGAAGCCGTCGTGTGGCTGCCCGGCAGCCGGACAGTTGACGGCGTTCGCCAATTGGGTGGCCGGGTAGAGCGGCGCACTCGTAAGGTACGTAGGGAGCATAAGCCGCTTACATCCAGGGGATTCCGATGTCACGCGCCGCCATGAAACGCGCCGTCCGCGAATCCGTCTCCGGATTACCCCGCGCGTTCTGGTGGCTGTGGCTCAGCACGCTCGTCAACCGGCTCGGGGCCTTCGTCGCCACCTTCATGGCTCTGTATCTCACCCTCGACCGCGGCTACTCCGCCTCGTACGCCGGTCTCGTCGTCGCTCTCCACGGACTCGGCGGCGTCGTCTCCTCCATCGGCGCGGGGGTGATGACCGACCGGCTCGGGCGGCGGCCCACCCTTCTCGTCGCCCAGTCGTCGACGGCCGCGAGCGTCGCGCTGCTCGGCTTCATGCACCACCCGGTCGCGATCGCCGCCGTCGCCTTCCTGGTCGGCGCGACCAGTAGCGCCTCCCGGCCCGCCGTGCAGGCGATGGTGGCCGACATCGTCCGGCCCGAGGACCGGGTGCGGGCCCTGTCCTTGAACTACTGGGCGATCAACCTCGGGTTCGCGATCTCGTCGATGGCCGCCGGGTTCATCGCCGAGTACAGCTATCTCGCCGGGTTCCTGATCGAGGCCGGGATGACGCTCGTCTGCGCGATCGTCGTCTTCGCCAAGCTGCCGGAGTCCAGGCCCGTACGTACGGAGAAGGAGAAGGCAGCTGGGGAGGTGAGCCTCGGCACGGTTCTGCGCGACGGCCGGTTCATGGCCATGGTCGGGCTGTTCTTCCTTGTCGCGCTGATCTTCCAGCAGGGCATGGTGGGGCTGCCGGTGGCGATGGGCCAGGCGGGGTTCGCACCCGCCGACTACGGCATGGCGATCGCCATCAACGGCGTACTGATCGTCGTCCTCCAGATCCCCGTCACCCGCTTCCTCGAACACCGGGATGCGGGGCGGCTGCTCGTCGTCTCGTCCCTCCTCACGGGGTACGGCTTCGGCCTCACCGCCTTCGCCGGGTCCGTCGGAGTCATCGCGCTCACCGTGTGTGTCTGGTCCCTCGCCGAGATCGTCATCGCCCCCACCCAGATCGGCCTCGTCGTCCGCCTCTCCCCGCTGCACGGCCGGGGCCGCTATCAGGGCGTCTACGCATCGGCCTGGCCGGTGGCCAGCCTCGTCGCGCCGCTGATGGCGGGCGGAATCATCGACGGGTTCGGGCCGCAGTGGCTGTGGGGGACGTGTGCGGTGGTGGGGACGGTGGCGGGTCTCGGGTACTGGGTGCTGATGCGCCGGTTGCCGGAGGAGGAGCCCTCCGCTCGGCGGCCGGAGGCCGGGACATCGAAGCCCCTGCCCGAGCAGGCGGCCTGACCTCACCGGTCCGGTAGGCGCGTACGTGATCACGGCACTACTCTGTGCGCGACGAACGGCAACAACTGCGCCAGCTCAAGGCCGGCCTCATCGACGACCTGCCGGCCGGCGCAGGCAGTCGCGCGAGAATGTGACAGTTACCTCCGCGGGTGTCACATTTCCGGTAGGCAGGGTGCCGGCCTCGCTCACCCCATCGCATCCGAGCGCTCGGCCGATCCCAGGAGTTGATCGGTGCCCCGAAGACAGGATCCGCCGAACTCCGATACCTCTCGGCCAGGTTGACCGAGTCCCTCCAGGACGTTCTCCGCGTCGCCGAGAGCCGCGGGGCCCGGCTGCCGCTGCCGGACGAGGGGGACGCCCCAGACAGCGACACCCAGATCGACCTGCCGCGCGCCCGATAAGGGATCCTCGGGGCGGCTCCCCTTCTCTCCACCGGAGCCGCCCCGTGCATCCGCGCCCCTTCACCTGATCAGCGACCTGCGTACGGAGGTCACGTCGAGCGCATGAACTCCGCCTGGACGCAGGACCGTCAGACCACGGTGAAGTGCCCGGTGCCGTGGGGCAGCCACGTGAACGCCTTTCCGCGCTCGGAGGAGGCAGCGGCCTCCAGCTTCGCGGTGAGTGCTTCGGGGCCCTCTCGAAAGTGCTGCCAGCCTTCGTAGTGGACCGGATGGACGGTGTGGGGGCGGATGGTGTCACACAGGTCCAAGGCGTCGGCGGCGGTCATGGTGTAGCGGGCGGGGCCGGTGAGGGGGAAGCGGACACCGCCCAGGTGGAGCAGCACGGTGCCGGGGCGCAGGGCTGCGGCGGTCTTGCGGACCGCGGGGTACAGGACCGTATCGCCGGTGATCCACAGCGGTCCGTGGTGCTGTCCGGGCCAGGTGAGGGCGAATCCGACGACGGCTCCGGCGACGGGGCGACTGAAGGGCGGGCCGTGCCGGCAGGGAGTGGCGGTGATGTCGATGGGCGGGCGGCCCGGCGCCTCCAGCCGGGTGGTGTGTCCGGCCCTCAGTCCCCGTACGGCGCCGTTCAGCCTGCGTGCCCCCGCCCGAGTGGTCACCACGGTGCCGGCACCGGCGAGCATGGCCCGTCCGGCGTCGTCGAGGTTGTCGGCGTGGTGGTCGTGGGTGAGCAGTATCGCGTCGACCGGTCCGACGTCGTCGGGAGGCACGGCCGGGCCGGTGAGTTTGCGGGAGGACGTGCCCCAGCCGAACGCGTACGTGCGGCCGGGTGGATCGAACGTCGGGTCGGTCAGCAGCCGCCAGCCGGCGAACTCGATGAGGACGGTGGGGCCGCCGATGTGAGTGAACCGGACCTCCGTCATATGGGCTCCGCCTCCTGTGGCTTGAGCGGTCTGGGCCGGTCCCGCCGACGGCTTCGGACGGACCGCCCAGCCCGAGCGGCCCGTCCGAAGTCGGCCGATGTGTGTCAGGAGTGATCGAGGGCCCAGCTCAGGGCATGGTCGGCGATCTCCTCCCAGCCCTTCTGGGCGGGCATCAGGTGGGATCGGCCGGCGTACTCGACGACCTCGGTGACGGTGGTGTTCGACTTGTAGTGCTTGGCGTTGGACCGCTGGACCTTCGGTGGCATCAGATGGTCGTTCTCGCCCGCGATGAACAGCAGCGGCGCCCGGTCGTCGTTGTGGTAGTCGACGTACGTGTCGGCGTGGCCGGGCTGGATGTTGGCCAGCACGTTCTCCCAGAAGACGTGCCCGGATGCGGGGACGTGGTAGCGCTCGTACAGGGCGCGGGCCTCGTCCTCGGGGAAGGTGTTGGTGAAGGCGTACCGCCACTGGTCGAAGGTGAGTCCGACCGCCTTGTGCCGGTTGGCGGGGTTCTTCAGCACGGGGAAGGCCGCCTTCAGCTGGGAGAACGGGACCGTGACGACGCCTTCGGTGGGTACGGAGTTCATGGCCACGCCTGCGCTGCCGTATCCGTGGTCCAGGAGAATCTGGGTGATCGCCCCGCCGGCGGAGTGGCCCATGATGATCGGCTTGGTGTCGAGGCCGTCGATCAGCTTCTCCAGGGACGCGACGACCGCGGGGATGGAGAGTTCCTCGATCGGGGTGGGGTCGGCGTTGAGGGCCTCCACCTCCACCTCGAATCCGGGGTAGGCGGGGGCCAGCACCCGGAAGCCCTGGGACTGGTAGCGGGTGATCCAGTGCTCCCAGCTGCGCGGGGTCACCCAGAAGCCGTGGACCAGGACGATGGTGTCGGGTTTCATGAGCCTTCGCTCCTTCAACGGGTCGCGGCGTAGGCCGCGTTGATGATGCGGGCGGTGGCGTCCGGGTGGGACATCATGACCACGTGCGAGGACCGGATCTCGGTCACCCTGCTGCCGGCGCGCTTGGCCATGAACCGCTGGGCGGCGGGCGGGATCACCTTGTCCTGGGTCGGGATCAGGTACCAGGACGGGATGGACTTCCAGGCCGGGGCACCGCTTCCACCGCTGAGGCCCTCGACGGAGCCGGGACGCTGGGTGGCCGCCATCAGACGGGTCCTGGAAGCGGGCAGATCGGCGGCGAACACCGCGCGGAACTTCTCGGGTGCGATGTAGCCGTCGGTGCCCTCGCCGCCGGGCAGCGGGTAGGGGCGTGGGACGAGAGCGGTGCCCAGCTCACTTCCGGGGAACTGCTGTGCCAGCTGCAGCGCGCTCTCGCCCTCGTCGGGCGCGAACGCCCCCAGATACACCAGGGCCTTGACGTTGGCGTGGCCGCGCGCGGCATTGGTGATGACGACGCCGCCGTAGGAGTGGGCGGCCAGGATCACCGGGCCGGGAATGGTGTCGAGGAAGCTGGAGATGTAAGCGGCGTCGCCCGCGGTGTCACGCAGCGGGTTGGCCGGGGCGAGAACCGGAAAGCCGGACTTCTGCAGCAGTGCGATGGTGTCGTCGAAGCCGGAGGCGTCGGCGAACGCGCCGTGTACGAGCACGACGGTCGGCTTCGGTCCCTTCGCCCCGGCCCGCTCGGCCTGCGTGGGTCTCTGGGACGTCGCCTGTGCGGAGACCGCCCCGGCCACGATGAGAACGACGGCTGCCAGTGCCGTCAGCAGTCGGCGCAGTGCAGGAACACGCATGAAGAACCCTTTCGGAAAGGAGGGTTGGAGTGCGCTGAGCTGTCCGCGGGTGCCGTGACGTGCCGATCTGTGCTCTCTGTGCCGTCGTGGTGCCGTCGTGCGTGGTCATGACGGCACGGGTGAGCCGCCTACGAGGTGACGGGGTTTCAGGAGGACAAGGACGGAGGTTCAGGAGGACAGGAACGTGAGCAGGTCGGCGTTGAACTCGTCCTTGTACGAGCCCACTAGTCCGTGCGGAGCGCCCGGATAGACCTTCAGCCTCGCGTCCTTGACGATCTTGACCGTTTCCAGGGCGCTTGCCGCGATGGGGACGATCTGGTCGTCGTCGCCGTGCGCGATCAGCGTGGGCACGTCGAAACGCTTGAGGTCCTCGGTGAAGTCGGTCTCGGAGAACGCGCGGATGCAGTCCAGGGCGCCCTTGAGTCCGACCTGCATGCTCCACATCCAGAACGAGTCTCGCAGGCCCTGCGAGACCACCGCCCCGGGCCGGTTGAAACCGAAGAAGGGCAGGCTGAGTTCGGCGTAGAACTGCGAGCGGTCGGCTGCCACACCCGCGCGGATGCCGTCGAACACCTCGATCGGCAGCCCCTGGGGATTGTCGTCCGTCTTGAGCATGAGGGGCGGGACCGCGCCCAGCAGGACCGCTTTGGCGACCCGGGCGGTGCCGTGCCGGCCGATGTAGCGGGTCACCTCGCCGCCGCCGGTCGAGTGTCCGACGAGTACGACGTCGTGCAGGTCGAGGGTCTCGATCAGCTGGGCGAGATCGTCGGCGTACGTGTCCATGTCGTTGCCGTGCCACGGCTGCGCCGACCGGCCGTGGCCGCGGCGGTCATGGGCGATCGCGCGGTAGCCGTGCGAGGCGACCAGGTTCAGCTGGTCGTCCCAGGTGTCGGCGTTCAGCGGCCAGCCGTGGCTGAACACGACCGGCTGCCCGCCGCCCCAGTCCTTGTAGAAGATCTCCGTGCCGTCGTTTGTGGAGATGAAGCCCATGGCAATGCTCCCAACTTCGGATGATCTGCGACTCGGGCGATCCTGCCAGCGCCGCGGGAGCGGGTGTTTACCGTGCGCGCCGCGTTCTGTTCCCTGCCTGCCGCGACACTGCCTGCCACGCCGCATGGGAGCCGCCTGAGCCGGCCAGGACGGGCGACCGTGATCCCGGCGCCCTTCCGCGGATTTGAGGACCCACACGTTCCGCCCACAATTAGGCGGAAAGCGTGGAGAATTCGAGGATACGACCCGGCAGCGCAGATGTCGCTGCGGCCGACCTGGGGGGGATCATGCTGGTCCTGGACACTACGCAGTTACCGGCCGCCGACCGTATCGACGCCTTTCACGCCGTCGCCGTCGGGGAGAGCGGCAGCTGCTCCGTCGAGCACGAACATCCCGAGGCCGGCATCTGGAAGAAGCTGGAAGTCTGGACTTTCGGCCCGTTGACCCTGTTCGCCACGCACGGCTCGGGAATGCGTATCTGGCGTACTCCGCGGCACGCCCGGTTCGACTCCCTGGACACCGTCTCGATCATCACCCAGAGCCAGGGCACGGGTGCCTTCACCTGGAACGGCCACCAGCAGCGCGTCGGCCGCGACGCCCTGGCGCTGGCCCACAAGACGGCCGGATACGAGTACGAGTGGTCCGGCAGCGGGCTGTCCGTCGCGTTCATGGTCGACGCCGACCGCCTCGGCCTGCCCGAACAACTGGTCCGCGCCGCGATCCCCCTCCTGCACCACAGCCGGATCGGACCGTTGCTCCTGCAGCACATCCGCGGCCTGCACCACGACGCCGACCGGCTGAGCGCCGATCCCGGCGCCGAGGCCCTCGCCTCCGCCACCCTGGACCTCACCCGCGCCGTCATCGCGTCGGTGGCCGCCGACGAACGCACCCGCCGTTCCGTCACGGAGGACACCCTCCTCACCCGCGTCCTCGCCTACATCCGCGCCCACCTGGCCGATCCCGGCCTCACACCTCAGCGCATCGCCGCGGCCCACAACATCTCCGTACGGACCCTCTACCGGCTGTGCGAGGACGGCGGTCTCAGCCTGGAGAAATGGATCGTCCGCCGCCGTCTGGAAGGCACGCGCCGAGACCTGGCCGCGCCCGAGCACGCCCACCGCACGATCGGCGCCGTCGCCCGCTCCTGGGGCTTCACGAACCCGTCCTATTTCTCGCGCCGCTTCCACCAGACGTACGGCGCCACACCCCGCGAATGGCGGCAGCTCGCTCACCATCGGGCCGCACTCCCGACACCTGATGAGCCCTAGAGACGCCACCCTGGACGTCCGGCGCCCCTCCCGCTGAGGGGGCCGGGCAAGAGGACCAGTGCCAGGACCTCAGGGATGCATCCGCGCCCCCTTCACCACCTTGTCCACCCCGTTGCGCGGCCCGTACACCGCGAGCCCCACCAGGTCCAACTCCCCCGCGGCGACGGCCCGTACGGCCGCGCGGTTGTCCCGGTCGTTGCCCGTGGTGAACAGGTCGGACGTGAAGACCGAGCGAGGCAGGGCACGGGTGAGGGCGCGGCTGTGAGCCGCGGTCAGGGTCTCCTTGGAGGCCTCGAAGATCATCACAGGCTGGCGGATCATCGGGAGGTACGGGGTTCCGTCGGCGTCCTCGTACGGCTCCCCGATCACCTCGGGCAGCTCTGTTCCCAGGCCGCTGACCAGGAAGGCGGTCACGTTCAGGCGCTGCCAGGACTCCAGGTCGTCCCTCAGCAGTACGGCGATCTTGGTCTCAAAGCGGATGGGTTCGTTGTCCATGGGACGAGACTGACGGCTGTCGTACGCCACGGTCTTGTACGTTTCTTGCATGGTGCACCGGCAGGAAGTGTCCGCCTGGCGCCCGCATGTCCCGGGTGTCGTGGAGGTCTTCCACGCCCACTTCACCGAGTACGCGTACCCCATGCACGTACACGACGCGTGGACCCTCCTGATCGTCGACGACGGCGCCGTACGCTACGACCTCGACCGGCACGAGCACGGCACCCCGCACGACACGGTCACCCTGCTCCCGCCGCATGTGCCGCACAACGGCTCCCCCGCGACCCCGCACGGCTTCCGCAAACGCGTCATCTACCTGGACGCGACGCAGCTCGACGAGAGCTTCATCGGCCCGGCGGTGGACGGCCCGGACCTGGCGGATCCCGTACTGCGCACCCGAGTCGGACAACTGCACTCGGCCCTGCGGCATCCCGGTGACGAGCTGGAGGCCGCGAGCCGGCTCGCGCTCATCGGCGAGCGGCTGCGCGGGCATCTGCGGCCCCGGCTGACCGGCCCGACCGGGGAACGGCCGTCGCCGGACCGCGGCGTCGCGCACACCCTGCGCGAACTTCTCGACGCCCGGCTCGTCCCGGGCATCGCGCTGGACGAGGCCGCGCGACTGGTGCATGCCCATCCGGCCCATCTGGTACGGGCGTTCAGCGCGGCCTTCGGTATCGCCCCGCACCAGTACGTGAACTCCCGCCGGGTCGACCGCGCCCGCCGCCTGCTTCTCGACGGTCGTCCGCCGAGTGAGGTGGCCACTGCGACCGGCTTCTACGACCAGTCCCATCTGACGCGTCACTTCAAGCGGTTGGTGGGTGTGACTCCGGGCCGGTACGCCCGTACTGCCTGATGTGGACCAGTGAACCGGGCGTCAGTCGCCGCGCGGCTTCGTGAGATGCGCGAACGCGTCCAGGTTGCGCGTCGATTCGCCGCGCGACACCCGCCAGGCGTACTCCTTGCGGATCGCGGACGCGAAACCGAGCTCCAGGAGGGTGTTGAAACCGCCGTCGGCGGCCTCCAGGACCGAGCCGAGCAGCCGGTCGATCTCGTCGGGTGTGACGGCGGCCGGCGGGATTTTGCCGGTCACATAGACGTCGCCGAGCGGGTCGACGGCGTAACTGACGCCGTAGAGCTTGAGGTTGCGCTCCAGGAGCCAGCGGTGGACGCCGGTCTCGTTCTCGTCGGGGTGCCGGATCACGAAGGCGTTGAGCGAGAGGGAGTGTCTGCCGACGATCAGTGAGACGGTCGTGGAGAGCTTGCGAGTGCCGGGGAGCTTCACTACGTAGGTGCCGGGTTCGGGGCTCTCCCACTCGAGTTCGGCGTCCTTGAGGAAGCCCTCGACGACCTGTGCGGCCTGAGTGGCCTGCCGTACGTCAGCCATGGTGGGAGCGTACGCGACGGCGGTGGTCGTGGACCGCCGCCGTGTAGACGTCCGCGGTGGCCGAGGCCGCGGTGTTCCAGCCGAAGGACTTGGCGTGCCAGGCGGCGGCCTCGCCCATCCGCTCCAGGAGCGCGGGGTTGTCGGCGAAATCGCGCAGCACGCGCGCGTAGTCGACGGGATCGTGGCCGGGGACCAAAATGCCGGTCTCCTTGTCGCGTACGGCGACGGGGAGTCCGCCCACCGCCGCCGCGAGCACCGGAGTGCCACTCGCCTGCGCCTCTATGGCGACGAGCCCGAACGACTCACTGTAGGAGGGCATCACGAGGACGGAGGCGGCCCGGAACCAGTCCGCGAGCTGGTCCTGGTCGACGGGCGGGCGGAAACAGACGACGTCGGCGATGCCCAGGCGGGCGGCGAGCTTCTGCAGGCCCTCCGGCTTGGCGAGGCCGCTGCCGCTCGGACCGCCCACTACGGGGACGAGGATTTTCGAGCGGAGTTCGGGGCGCTCCTCCAGGAGGACGGCTACCGCGCGCAGCAGTACGTCGGGGGCCTTCAGGGGCTGGATGCGGCCCGCGAAGAGGGGGATCAGGGCGTCCTGCGGGAGGCCGAGGCGGGCGCGGGCGGCGGCGCGGCCGTCGGCGGGGCGGAAGCGGTCGAGGTTCACACCGGGGTGGACGACCGCGACCTTGCCGGGGTCGGCGTCGTAATGGCGTACGAGCTCGTCGGCCTCTTCGGAGGTGTTGGCGATGAGGCGGTCGGCGGCGCAGACGATCTGGGTCTCGCCGATGACGCGGGCTGCGGGCTCGGGGGCGTCGCCCTCGGCCAGGGCGGCGTTCTTGACCTTCGCCATGGTGTGCATCGCGTGCACCAGGGGGGCGCCCCAGCGTTCGGCGGCCAGCCAGCCGACGTGGCCGGAGAGCCAGTAGTGCGAGTGCACCAGGTCGTAGTAGCCGGGTCGGTGACCGGCCCAGGCCTGCATCACGCCGTGCGTGAAGGCGCACAGCTGGGCGGGCAGGTCCTCCTTGGCGAGACCTTCGTAGGGACCGGCGTCGATGTGGCGTACGAGGACGCCGGGCGCGAGTTCCACCTTGGGCGGCAGGCCCCCGGTTGTCGCGCGCGTGAAGATCTCGACCTCGATGTTGATCGCGGCGAGTCGCTGGGCCAGCTCCACGATGTAGACGTTCATGCCGCCGGCGTCGCCCGTGCCGGGCTGGTGCAGTGGCGAGGTGTGCACGGAGAGCATCGCGACGCGGCGTGGCCTGCGGTGCAGCCTGAGCCTTGGGGGTGCCGCCGGTGAGCGACGCCCGAGCCTGCTCACGTACTGGCTCACGTGGCGTTCCTCCTTGCTGCGGGCATGCCGGACCGGAGGGCTTGGAGTGCCCTCCAAAGCAGGAACGCCGGAGCGCCCTGCTCCATTTCCTCTTTACCGAATCATTGCCGAATCTCGCTCAACCGTTCGAGGCTGCCATGCGTAGACGTGGTGGCGGACACACCCAGGGCCTGCTGTCAGAGCCGCCCCCCTACCCTCGTACGCATGACATCCCGCGCAGCCAGCCGCCCCATGGGCACGGTGACGCGCGGAACCACCAACCCCAACCGGCTGCGGCGCATGGACCGCTGGATCACCGCGGTCCACGGCGCCGAACTGCGCCGGGCCGACGACGCGGTGGCGGTCGACCTCGGTTACGGAGCCGCACCGTGGACCGCGGTGGAGCTCCTCCAGCGGCTTCGCACCGTCGCGCCACGCACGCGCGTGGTCGGCGTCGAGATCGATCCGGCCCGGGTCGCGGCGGCGCGGCCGTACGAGCGGGAGGGGCTCGCCTTCCGGCACGGCGGCTTCGAGATCCCGCTCCCGGAGCGGCCCTTGCTGATCCGCGCGGCGAACGTGCTGCGTCAGTACGAGGAGGCGGAGGTCGCCGAGGTCTGGGCACGGCTGTGCGCCCGCCTCGCACCGGCGTGCGCCGACTCGCGCGGTGGGCTCCTCGTCGAGGGCACCTGCGACGAGATCGGCCGACGGCACGTCTGGGTCGCACTCGGCCCCGAGGGCCCGCGCACCGTCACGTTCGCCACCCGCCTCGGCTCCCTGGACCGCCCCTCCGACCTCGCCGAACGCCTCCCCAAGGCGCTCATCCACCGCAACGTCCCGGGTGAACCGGTGCACGCCTTCCTGCGCGACTTCGACCGCGCCTGGGCGGCAGCGGCGCCCTACGCCTCGTACGGCGTCCGGCAGCGCTGGATACGGGCCGTACGCGATCTGACGGCCGACTGGCCGGTGACGGACGGCGTGACGCGCTGGCGGCAGGGCGAAGTGACCGTGCGATGGGGGGCGTTGGCGCCTCGCGGGTAGTCCGGCAGTCCGGTGGTCCCAGCTGTCATCCCGCGCAATCCCCGCGATCCCGTACCAGTGGCCCCGCACCGGTGACCCCGCGCCCGTGATCGGCGTGCGCTGATACGGCGGGAACGGCGGGAACGATCTCCGCGAGTCGTTCGTCACATGGGCGGGGAGATCATCGTCGAGTGGGCAGGGACCCGAGGGGAGTTGCCGAGTGGGCGGTGACCCGAGGGGAGTCAGGGGAGTTCTCGCGTGCCTCTGTCGGATTGCGGGACGCCATGGCACCATCCCCGAGGCATCCGTAAGTTACTGACGGTAAATCAGCTTGGGGAGCGGAGTATGGGAACGGGCAAGCGGAGCCTGACCACGGTGACCATGGCCCTGGCCTGCGCGGCGGCCATCATGGCCGCACCCGGGGTGGCGTACGCGAATCCGGCACCGAGCCCGACACCGACGCCGTCCTCAAATCCCGCGAGTACCAAGGACCTTGAGGCGATCCGCAAGAAGCTGGACAAGCTCTACCACGACGCGGCGGTCGCCACGGACGCGTACAACGCGGCGGAGGAGAAGACCGAGAAGCAGTCCGCCCAGCTCGTCGAGCTGGCCCGCGCGGTCGTCGAGGGCCAGGAGAAGCTGGACAGGCTGAAGGACCGGGCGGGCGCCGCGGCCCGCGCCCAGTACCGCAGCGGCGGACTGCCGCCCGAGGCGCAGCTGATGCTCAGCGGCGACCCGCAGGAGTACCTGGACGGAGCGGGCCGGATGCGCCAGGGCGAGCAGGCGACCAAGGGCATGCTCGCCGAAATGGCGCGTACGCAGCGGGACTTGAAGCAGTACACGAAGGACGCCTCGGCCCAGTGGCAGAAGCTGGAGGGCAACCGCAAGGCCAAGGCCGAGGCCAAGAAGAAGGTCACGAAGCAGATCGCCGCCGCCGAGAAGCTCGAGTCGGAGCTGGAGGAGGACGAGAAGGAGCGGCTGGCCGAGCTGGAGCGGGAGGCCGCGGCCAAGGCACAGACGGCCTGGCTGGACACCGGTGTGATCGAGAAGGCCAAGGGCGAGGCGACGGCGGCGGGCAAGAAGGCCGTCCAGTACGCGACGGAGCAGATGGGCAAACCATACGAATGGGGCGCCGAGGGCCCGAAAACGTACGACTGCTCCGGACTGACCTCGCAGGCGTGGGCGTCGGCAGGCCAGGCCATCCCGCGCACCTCGCAGGAGCAGTGGAAGCAGCTCGACCGCGTCGACATCAAGGACATGCGCCCGGGCGACCTCATCATCTACAACCCCGACGCCAGCCATGTGGCGATGTACATAGGTGACGGCGCGATCATCCACGCCCCTCGGCCGGGGCGGACCGTGACGATGGCGGGTGCGGGGTCCATGCCGATCCTGGGGGTCGTGCGTCCGGCTGCATGAGGGACGTGGACGTGAGGGACGTGGGCGTGAGGGTGCGGACAGCGGTCCCTGCCGCGCCCTCTCCCGTAACCCCTGATGCGTGACGCACTCCACGTGACGTGCAACACGTTCCGAGGCCTCCAACAACCCCGGCAACGTGACGTTCGTCATTACCTGGAGAGCCAACCGATGTCCAAATCCGTTACAGGATGCGGCATATGACAGGGGCTGTTTTGCGTACCGATCGCTTTACGCCATTCCTATGTGGCGGCAGCTGACGCTATGGTCCCCGTCGGTGGGCTAGACCTTGTCCCACCGTGCCCTCGGGGGGAGGGAAGGAACCAAGACGATGCCCGTACCCGTACCGCGGCAGAGAGCGATCCCGGCCGTGGAAGGTGGTCAGGCTCGCGCCGCCTCCAAAGTCGGCGCCATGGCCGACACCGCGTCCGCACCGGGCGCCCCGGCCGCCCAGACACCACCCTCGGCCACGCGTGACACCGGCGCCTTGGCCGGCAGCGCCCCGTTGACGCTGCTCGTCATCGAGGACGACCCGGCCGGTTCGCTGAGCGTGCCCGAACTGCTCGACTCGGCCGGCAAGCCGATCCGGGTCCGTACCGCCCGCAACCTCACCGAGGCCGGGCGGCTGCTCACCGACGACGTCCAGTGCATCCTGCTCGACCTCGCGCTGCCGGCGCCCGGCCGGGCCGTCGAGGGCGACGACGAGCTGGCCACGCTCAAGCGCGTACTGCGGCTCGCGCCCCGGCACGCCGTCCTCGCACTCACCGCGTCCGAGGACGCCGAGCGCGGCGCGGAAGCGGTACGCGTCGGCGCCCAGGACTACCTCTTCCGCGACGAGCTGGACGGCCGGCTGCTCAGCCGCGCGATCCGGTACGCGGTGGAGCGAAAACGGTCGGACACCACCGAGCGGCAGCTCGCCGAGGGCCGGGTTCGCGCCCAGGAGAACCGCCGCCTGGAGCGCGGTCTGCTGCCCACACCCCTCCTGGAGGGCTCCTCACTGCGGTTCGCCGCGCGCTACCGGCCCGGCCGCTCGCGCGCACTGCTCGGCGGCGACTTCTACGACACCGTGCGCACCCCGGACGGCACCGTGCACGCCATGATCGGCGACGTCTGCGGGCACGGCCCCGACGAGGCGGCGCTCGGCGTGGAGCTGCGCATCGCCTGGCGCGCGCTCACGCTGGCCGGCCTGTGCGGCGACGAACTGCTCGGCACTCTCCAGCAGGTCCTGGAGCACGAGCGGGACAGCGACGAGATCTTCGCGACGCTCTGCACGGTGGACATCGCACCGGACGGCCGCCGCGCCGGCCTGTGCCTGGCCGGACACCCCACCCCGCTGATCGCCCGCTCCGGCCACGTCGCCGAACTGCTCCCGTACGAGAGCGGCGGCCCGGCCCTCGGCCTGCTGCCGAACGCCCGCTGGCCGCGCCGACAGGTGGAGCTGGGCGGCGCGTGGAGCCTGATGCTCTACACGGACGGCCTGATAGAAGGCCGGATCGGCGCGGGCAAGGAGCGGCTGGGCCAGGAGCGGATGGTCGACATGGTCCGCCGCCAGCTGGCACAGGGCCTGAGCGGCGAGGAACTCCTGAGGGCGGCCGTGAACGAGGTCCGGGACCTCAACGGCGGGGAGCTGACGGACGACGTGGCGGTACTGCTGCTCGACCGGGGACCGTAAGGACCGTGCCGGGCCGCACGCCACAAGGGTGTACGCCTCCGGCCTCCGTACTCTGCGGACGTACGACCTCTCGCTACGGGCTTACGCGGCCTCGCGGCTGTCAGCGTCCGCCGTTATAAGGCCCGTACGGACCGTCGCTGCTGCTGCCCCCGCGACGGCCGCCGCCACCCGAGACCTGCTTGATCGCGGGGCGTACGTCCACGAAGAAGACGATCGTGGCGATGAGCCCGGCGATCTGCAGGAACAGGATCGGCACCAGCAGGTTCACGGCCACCGTGACGCCGAGCATGATCATCCAGAACATCTTGTTCTGCTTGTCCGCAGCGCGGTACGCGTCGTCGCGGGCCATCGCCGCCATCACCAGCGCCACCACGGCGAGCACCAGCATGCCGAGGAAGAGCAGCGACATGAAGCCGCCGAATGCCGTCATCAACACTGTGCCCACCACCCGAGTCGAGTCGTCTCTACGCCGTCACCGTACCCGGAGAACGGGTCGGGGACTCCGATAGTGCCCGGAGTCCCCGACGGTTCTTGCATGGGTGAATCTCTGTCAACGCCCCGTACGCCGCTTACTTGCTGGGCGGCGTCGTCTTCTTGGCCGTGGTCTTGCGAGCGGCCGGGGCCTTCTTGGCCGGGGCCGGCTTCTTCGCCGCGGCGGGCTCGGACTTGGCCTCGGCCGGCTTCTCGCCCTTGGCCTCGGCTACCTCGGCCGGCTCCGGGTTCGGCTCGACGGCGACCGCCAGCTCCTCGATCTCCTCGGCAGCCTCGCCGCGCCAGGTCTTCACGGTCTGCTCACCGTGCTCGGCGACCTTCTCGTAGGTCTCCCGCGCCTTCACGGCGTACTCGGCGGCCACGCCGACACCGCGCAGGGCGAAGTCCTGAGCGGTCTCACCGATCTTCTTCAGGTCGGTGTCGAGCGTGCTGATGAACTCCGTGACCTTGCTCTGAAGGGTCTCCTGCGCCTCCTTGGCGCGGGTGGTGGCCTTCTCCTGGACGGCGTTCGGGTCGATCTGCTTGACGGCCTCGATACGGGACGGGGCCTCGGTACGGATCTGCTCCACGATCGTGGGCACCTTCTTGGCCTGCTGGATGGCAAGGTCAGCGGTGCCGGCGGCGAAGTAGAGCGGGGTCGGGTTGCTGAAGGTCTTGCGCAGGTCTTCGGTGATCGCCATGGCGATGGTCCTTCCGGAATCGCTAAGTGAGGGTTTTATGTGAGGGTTTGTGCTACGGCGTACGACCGCTGCTCCGCGGTGGGGCTCCGTCGCCCCGGGTCAGCTCGCGGACTGCCGACCGTGCGGTTCACCGCGATCGTTCTCGTCACTCTTGTCGGTCTTGCGGTCGTTCTTCGTGTTCTCGTGCCGGCTGTCCTCGTCGTACGGGTCGCGCTGCACGGCCTCGCTGCCGTCGGCCGCGCGGGCCCTGTCAACGGCGGTGACCCGACCTTCCGTTACGCCCTGAGCATCCAGATCATCCTGAACGTCCTGGAATTCCTCGACATCCTTGATCTCGAAGCCGTTCTCCTTGCGGAAGGACTCGTAGATCTGGAGCAGCACCTGCTTCTGCCGCTCGCTGAGCGTCGGGTCGGCGATGATGACGGCTCGCGTCTCCACCTCGTCCCGGTCCCGCTCGGCGTCGAGGATCCCGGCCCGCACATACAACGTCTCGGCGGAGATCCGCAGGGCCTTGGCGACCTGCTGCAACACCTCCGCGCTCGGCTTGCGCAGCCCGCGCTCGATCTGACTCAGATACGGATTGGACACCCCGGCGGCCTCGGCGAGCTGCCGCAGACTCAGCTGCGCATTGCGCCGCTGCTCCCGCAGATACTCACCAAGATTGCCGACGTTGAGCGTTGCCATGCCTCCACTCTGCCCCAGCCGCGCTAACTATTGCAAGCGCCTGCTTGCAATAGTGCGCTACGCCACTGCGCGCTATTGGGGGATGGTGACCAGGATGCGGCCGTGGCCACCGCCGGCGTCGACGTGGTCGTGGGCCTTGGCGATGTCGTCCAGCGGGTAGCGGTCGCGGACGTCGACGGTGAGGGCGCCGACGGCGGCTGCGGAGGTGAGATCGCGGGCGGCCTGACGCTTGGCCTCGGCAGGGAAGTCGTCGCTGCCGAGCAGCCGCAGGGTGACGTTGTTGAACAGCAGGGGCCAGAAGGGGATCTCGGTGCGGTCCGCGCGGGTGGCGTAGGCGGCGATGACGGCCTCGTTGGCGGCGACGGCGTTGTCGAGGTCGGCGTTCTCGGACAGCGCGACCTCGACGATGCGGTCGACGCCCCGCGGCGCGTACGAGCGGATGGCCGCGACGGGGTCACCGGTGTCCAGGGCGACGGCGCGGGAGACGACGGCCGGGTCGACGCGGTCGAGGTCCGCGGTTCGGCGGACGGTGGCGATCACGGTGGCGCCGGCCCAGTGGGCGAGCTGGGCGGCCAGGGAGCCGACGCCGCCGAGAACGCCGTGGACCAGGACCAGTTGGCCGTCGACCGGGCCGTCGGCGAAGACGGTGCGGTGGGCGGTGATACCGGGGATGCCGAGGCTCGCGCCCAGCTCGTCGCTGAGGTGGTCGGGCAGCGGGACGGCCAGATCCGCAGGGACGACGGTGTACTGGGCGGCCGTGCCAAAGGGGCGGTAGGACTGGGCCCCGTACACCCAGACTCGTTGCCCGACGCGGCGAGCGTCGACTCCGGCGCCCACGGCGTCGATGACTCCGGCGCCGTCGCTGTGCGGGATCACCCGCGGGAAGGGCATGGACGAGCCGAGCCAGCCGCGCCGCTTCTTGGTGTCGCCAGGGTTGACGCCCGAGACGGTGACGCGGACGCGGACCTCGCGGGGGCCGGGGACGGGATCAGGGAGTTCGCCGACGTGCAGGACATCGGCGGCGGGTCCCTGGTCGTCGTACCAGGAAGCAAGCATGGAGATACCTCCGTGGGCGGTCAGCTCGCGGGGGCGGCGGGCGCATGCGGATCGTTGTCAGTGACCGTGGTGTCGAATGCGGGCGGTTTCTCGCCGAGGGTCTCGCGCAGCCAGGTCCGTTCGGCGCGGCTGGTGGCGCGGGCAGTGAGCAGCATGCCGCGCCGGTAGGGGTCGGCGATCTCCTCGGCGCGCAGGGGCCGGTCGTTGTCGTAGAAGAAGCTCGCGGGTTCTTCCAGGAACTCCAGCCGTCTGCGCAGCACCGCGTGCTGTTCGGCCACGTCGGGCAGGTGGGAGAGGAATGCCAGGACGATGTAGAACCGGGTGAAGTCGGTGATCTCGTGGTCGGCGGGCTTGCGCAGGCGCTGAAGCATTTCGGCCCGTCCGGCCGGGGTCAGGCTGAGCACGTACCGGGCCGCCCCCGCGGCCGGGTCGGCGCGCCGCTCGATGAGGCCCGCCTTGGTCAGACGATTGATCGCCGGATACAGGCTGCCGTCACTGACCGGCCGCGTGTAGCCGGTCAGCTGTGAGACGCGGCGGCGCAGCTCGTGTCCGGGCAAGGGTCCCTCGGCCAGGAAACCGAGTATCGCGAGTTCGAGCATGGGTCCATCTTCGCACGCCTACATCGAATCGATGTAAACATCGATTCGATGTTACGCTCCCAGGTATCCACCCATCGTCTTTGGAGAGGCACAGCAAGATGCCGGCGCAGTCCAGCGAGTCAGTGATGAACCGCTTCGTCGAGTTCATCAACACGGGCGACGAGGGTCTCGCTCGCGAGGTCATTTCTCCGGACGCGGTGTTCCACGCACCCAGTCACCCGGAACCGCTGCGGGGGCCCGATGGGTACATGGAAGTCCTCGGGATGATGCGCAGCGCCTTCCCGGACGTCCAGTGGACGCTGGAGGAGACGGTCACCGAAGGCGACACGGTCGCCGCGCGGTTCACCATGCGGGGAACCCACGACGGTGAATTCTTCGGGATCCCGGCGACCGGCAACAAGATCTCGGTGCAGGCCATGAACTTCTACTATCTGGCCGACGGCCGGATCGTCGGCGAACGGGGGCAGCCCGACCTCCTCGGGGTGATGCAGCAGATCGGTGCCGTACCGGCGCCATGAACCCAGGCGGGCTGCGTACCTTCTTTCGCGCGGAAATACCGCCGTCGGGAAGGGCCCGTACGTCGCCATGGCGGAGGGCGAAGGCACACACGGGGATGCGGGCGCCCGGCGCGGGTTCACCGCAAGAGGTCGGTCTTCTTCTTCGAGTGGCCGGCGGCGGTGCCCACGGAGACAGCGTTGGCGGCGACAATCACGGTGACGGCCAGCCACGAAGCCGCACCGAGATGCTGGTCGAGGACGAGCATGCCGATCAGCGCGGCGAACACCGGATTGACGCTCATGAAGATCCCGAAGAAGCGGGCGGGGACCCGGCGCAGCGCGAGCAGGTCGGCGAGAAACGGCACCGCGGAGGACAGCACACCGGCGGCCAGCGCGCACAGCAGGGCTCCGACGGTGGGCTGGTGGAGCCACAGGGCAGCGGCGCCGAGGGGCAGATAGAGCAGGCCGGAGACGGCCGCGGCGGCGGCCGATCCCTGCAGCCCGGGCAGGCGCTCGCCCACGGTGCGGTTGAGCAAAATGTCACAGCCCCAGCAGACGGCGGCGATCAGGGCCAGGCCGATGCCGAGAGAGTCCGTGCTGGGCCGGGGACGGGTGAGGACCACCACGCCCGCCGCAGCGACGAGAGCACAGGCCAGATCGATACGGCGGCGGGAGCTTGCCAGCGCCACAGCAAGCGGGCCGAGGAACTCCAGGGTGACCGCAAGGCCGAGCCCGATCCGGTCGATCGCCGCATACAGCGTGAGGTTCATGGTCGCGAACACCGCGGCAAGACCCAGGACCGGCCGCCACTGCGCGGCAGTGAATGAACTCAGGTTCGGCCGGCCGGCGCACAGCAGCACCACGGCGGCCACCCACTGGCGCACCGCCACCACTCCCACCGGCCCGAGCACCGGGAAGGCGAGCGCGGCGATTGATGCTCCGACCAGCTACGGTCGTCTTGATGCTGGTGTCCTGCTCGCCCATGACCCCGCATTCTGCACGTACAGGACACACACGGTGACAACTCAGCTGCGAACACGCAAGTGGTGCCAACAAGCTCACGCATTCGGTGACAGATACCGCTGCGACCTCAACGGGGCATCGCAGGTCAGCCGACGACGTCGGTGACACCTAACGCTGAAAGTCACAGCCACTTGGCACCGGCAGGTCGTTCTTCGTTGCCAACCTGCGCCTGCTAACCCGCAGGGAGCTCACTGCTCAGATTCGGACCGTCAGCTTCACGGTCACGTCGTCACCTGCCGTGAGGCCCTGCGGCTTGCGCACAGCGTCCTTGAGAGGCAGCAGGTATCCGCCGTCCTTGGGGAAGAGCGACGTCCCGAAGGCAATCTCGCCGATCCGGGCCTCGACCGGGATCACGCCCCAGCCGTACGTGGCCATCGCGGCCACCTCGCGTATGTCGTCGCACTCCTCGCCCGGCACGCGGACGAAGTAGTACGGCGACGGCCCGCGCCATTCGATCACCTGGCCGGTGAAGACGAGTTCCATGGGGTCAGTCTTCCTGTTCGCCGGCGGCACCGGTACGAGTTCGGCCGGTTCATCCAGGCGCGTCCGGGCGCGTCAGTTTCCGTGGGGATGACGGGCGGGACCCGCGCCTCGCCGACCCTGATGCACCTGCCCGTGGCGGCCGTACTCGTGGCCGTACTCGTTCCGGGCCTTGCCCGTACCGGAACGCGGGCCGAGCCATGAGCCGGGGCGTACAAGGAGTGTGGTGGCTGCCACCAGGGCCGTGACCAGGAATGCGGCGCGCAGTCCGTGGCTGTCCGCGAGGGCGCCGAGTGTGGCGGGGCCGGTGATGGTGCCCAGGCCTACGAAGAGGATGGTCGCGGTGAAGCCGGTGGAGGGCTTCTCCGGGAAGGTGTAGTAACTCCAGACCGCGAGCAGCGCCGAACCGGCCATGAAGCACGGCCCGTACAGCACCGCGGAGGCGGCCACGGCGGGCAGCGAGCCCGGGGCGGTGCCGAGCAGGGCGACGGCGACGGCGAGGCCGGTGAACAGCCCGATGTGCGTGCGGCGCAGACCGTGGCGGGTGATGGCATGGCCGGTCAGCGCGCCCGCCGTACCGGCCAGCCCCATCAGGGTCCAGAACAGCGGCGCGGTGGCCGAGCCGGAGCCGGTCTCGTCGGTGATCGCCTCGATCGCGTACGCCCAGTACACGGCGCCCACCAGCCCGTACGAGACCGCCGTGAGGTAGAGCGGGACGGCGCGGCGGCGCAGGAACCAGCCCCGGCCTGCCCCTGATCCGGCTCGGTCGGCCTCGCTCCGCCCGCGTGCGCCGTGCGGCGCTGCGTGGTGCGAACCGCCGGGCAGCACCAGCGCGTTGTAGACCGTGGCGGCCAGCGCGGCCACGGCGAAGACCGACCAGGCGTGCCGCCAGTGGGAGTTACGGAGGAACAGGGCGAGCGGTCCCGCGACGACGACGCCGAAGGCGGTGCCGGTGGCGATCACCGCCATGACGCGCTCGCGACGGTTCCGCGGGATCACACGGTCCACCACGTCGGAGTACGGAGCCCAGACCCAGCCGGAACTCATGCCCGCCAGCACCAGACCCGTGGTGAGGGCGGCCGGATCGCGGGCGACGGTGACCAGGCCCATGCCGGCGGTCGCGCACCCTCCGCCCATGATCACCATGGCGCGCGGGCCGAAACGGGCGACCAGCGTGCCGACCAGAAGCAGGGCCACCACGAAGCCGATGTAGCTCGCACTGCCGATCAGACCGACCGTCGCGACGGACAAGCCGAACTCCCGGCGGAATTCGGGGAGGTAGAGGCCGTAGCCATAGCGGGCGAAGCCGAAGGTCACGCCGATGGCGCTGAGTCCGGCGAGACCGACGTGCCACTGGGGACGACCGATGATGCGTGTCATAGCCATATCTCAAGCCTGTGACCTGGGGAGACGCCGAACCAGTGGCGGAAACGTCAGGAAGCACTAGATTTACGTCATGGCCAAGGACAAGTACGCCGACGACAAGCAGGCAGGACCGATACGCGTTGTGGTCGCGCTCCTGGAGAAGGCCTCTCTGTTCGAGCTCTCGGTGCCCTGCGCCGTGTTCGACGAGGGTTACGAGCTGACGCTGTGCAGCACCACGCCTGGTGGCATCCAGCGGGCGCCCGGCGGGCTGAGCCTGACCGCCGAGCGAGGCGTGGACGCGTTGCGGGAGGCCGACCTCGTCGTCGTACCGGCGTGCGTGATGGGCGACGCGTACGAGCCGCCCGAGGAACTGCTCGACGAACTGCGTGCCGCGCACGCCCGAGGGGCACGGGTGGCATCGCTGTGTTCCGGGGCGTTCGTGCTGGCCGCGGCCGGACTGCTGGACGGGCGCGAGGCCGCCACGCACTGGATGTACGCGGACGAACTGCGCCGCCGCCATCCCCGCGTACGCGTCAACGAGCGGGCCCTGTACATCGATGACGGCTCCATCCTCACCAGTGCGGGTACCGCGGCCGCCATCGATCTCTGCCTGCATATCGTGCGCCACGACTACGGCTCGGCGGGGGCAGCCGAGGTCGGCCGCCGTATGGTCGTCGCCCCGCACCGGGAGGGCGACCAGTCGCAGTACGCACCGGCCCGCACGCCCCGCGTACAGACATCGGGGCAGGGACTCGCCCCGGTCCTGGACTGGGCCCTGGAGCGACTCCAACAGCCGCTGACAGTAGGGGAGTTGGCGGCACGTGCCGGAATGAGTACTCGTACCTTCGAGCGGTACTTCGCGCGCGAGGTCGGCACCACTCCGCTGCGCTGGCTCAACCAGCAGCGGCTGGCGCGCGCTCGGGAGCTGCTGGAGACCACCGACCTCCCGGTGGACACCGTCGCCCAACGCAGCGGACTGGGCAGCGGCGACGGCCTCCGCCAGCACTTCCACCGCGCGCTCGGCACCACCCCGGCCGCTTATCGCCGCGCCTTCCGCGTGCCGCACAGCCATGGCGAGAAATACGGCATTGCTCAACCGCCCGCATTCCATTAACGTCTTCCCCGTGACTGCCGGGTCGGCCATGGGCCAAGAGCGAGTTGGGTTCCCGGCCTCTGCGTGAGGCCGGGGTGGGCCAGGGGCCCGCCATTTTCTGAGTACGCGTATTGAGTACGGCGGCTGCGTCGCCACGCGTGTTTTCTTCCGTGATCCGTGATCCGCGTGCCCGTATGCCCCTTGCCGACGCTCACGCGACGTCTTCACCTGGTGCCGGATGCCTTTCGCCCGGTGCCGGATGTGTTCTCACCTGGTGCCGGATGCGCTCCGGATCACTCCGTCGAAATCCGCGCACCCTTCCGCCGTTCCTTCACCACGGTCGCGCCCCATTCGCCGCCCGTGGTAATTCGCCCTGCCCTCATGCAGAAATTCGCAGAGTCCCGAGAAGAAAGAAGAGAATGCCCAACGAATTCAACCGACAGGTCATCGAAGAGTTCCGCAGAAACGCCGGCCAGGTGGGCGGCTATTTCGAAGGAGCCCGGCTGCTCCTGCTGACCACCACGGGAGCCCGTACCGGCACCCGGCACACCACCCCCGTCGGCTATCTCCCCGACGGCGGCGGCAGGGTCCTGGTCATCGGCTCGGCGGGCGGTGCGCCGAAGCACCCGGACTGGTTCCGCAACCTCCTCGTCCACCCTCAAGTCACCGTGGAAACAGGGGTGTTCACGTACGAGGCACGGGCCGTCGTCCTGGAGGGCGAAGAGCGCGACCGGGTCTTCGCACGGGCGGTCGAGGCCGAGCCGGGCTGGGCGGAGTACCAGGCGAAGACCGACCGCGTGATCCCCGTGGTCGCCCTGCACGAGATCCCGAGCGACGGCCCGCCGAACGTGGCCGCCTCATCGATGGGTGAGTACCTCAAGGTCATCCACGACGCGTTCCGACGCGAACTCGCCCTGATCCGCAAGGAATTCACCGACGCGGGGCCGGGCACCACCGCCCTCGGCGCCCAGCTCCGCGTCAACTGCCTGACCTTCTGCCAGGGCCTGCACAACCACCACACCGGCGAGGATGTCGCCATGTTCCCGGCTCTCGCCGGCCGCTATCCCGAACTCGCCCCGGTCATCGACCGCCTGAGCCGGGAGCACGAGCAGATCGCCGCGCTCACAGAGGAGTTGAAGACGGTCATCGACACCGCGGGCCCCAACACCGCGGACCCGGGGAGCGAGGGCGGCCCCGCCTCCGTACACAGGGAACTCGTACGCAAGGAAGTCGAACGCCTCACGGACGCACTCGAAGTCCATCTGACGTACGAGGAGGAGCAGTTGATCCCCATACTCGACGCGCCGGCCTGATCACCGGATGTGAACTCACTGGATCGAGGAGTCGGGCGGGGGCAGTTGGATGGTGATGTCCCGGTCCACGGATTCGACGCCGTCGACCGCCTCCAGGGCCGGGACACGGTCCTCCGCGACGGTGCCGGAGAGCGTGCCGAGGATCGGCTGCTCTCCGGTGACCGTCAGTCCGGCCTGCCGCAGGGCCTCGACCACCTCCGCGAACCGGTCGGGGTCGACCGCGAGGACGACCCCGACCGGAGCGGACCGGTTCGACTCGCTCACGGCGCCTGGAGCAGACCGGCGCCGACGTCCCGGGCGGGCAGCATCAGCGGGAACGCTCCGGACTTCAGGGCCGCCACGAGGTCGGCCGCGGAGGCGTTGGGGTTCGCCTGGGAGAGCAGGGCGATGACGCCCGCGACGTGCGGCGTGGCCATGCTGGTGCCGCTCATGGGCTGGTACCCGCCGCCGGGGGCAGCCGAGTGCACCTGCCAGCCGGGGGCTGCGATGTTGACCTCGCCGCCCTGGCCGTTGACGCCGCCGTTGGAGAAGAAGGCCGACGTGATCGCCTTGGTCAGCGCGGCCACCGCGAGGATGGAGGGGCAGTTGGCGGGCCGGCCGACGGGCTTGATGTCCGGCGGACGGTTGCTCTCGTTGCCCGCGGCGGCGACGATCACCGTGCCCCGCTCGAGCGCGCGCTGGGCCAGCTTCTCGTACGT
This sequence comes from Streptomyces flaveus, assembly GCF_014647675.1. Taxonomy (GTDB): domain Bacteria; phylum Actinomycetota; class Actinomycetes; order Streptomycetales; family Streptomycetaceae; genus Streptomyces; species Streptomyces flaveus. The sequence goes on from NZ_BMPQ01000008.1 coordinate 290,911, forward strand.
CTGCGGGAACAGCTCACCCGGCTGGACGCGCGCGCCGAGGGACAGGGAGATCACCCGTGCGCCGTGGGCGACGGCCCAGGCCATGCCCGCCAGGATCTGGCCGTCGGTGCCCGTGCCCGCGTTGTTGAGCACCTTCGCCGCGAGGATCCGGGACTCGCAGGCCACGCCGTAACGGGGTCCCTGCTGCGGCTTGGCCGGGCCGGCCGCGGTGCCGATGCAGTGCGTGCCGTGACCGTTGCCGTCCACGACGCTCTCGTTGGGCACGAAGGAGGCCGTCGCCTCGATGCGGCCGGCGAAGTCCGGGTGGTCGGTGTCCACGCCGGTGTCGAGGACGGCGATCTTCACATCGCGTCCGGTCAGGCTGGACAGGTGTGCGTGGATCGCCTGCAGGCCCCAGGTCCACCTCTGCTCGTCCCAGGCCGGGCCCTGGGCGGCGGCCATCTCGGCCCGCGTGTGGCGCGCGACCACGTCCTCGTCGCTGCGGTAGGCCGGGTAGAACTCGGTCGGCGCCTGCTGCGGAGTGATGACCGGCGAGGCGTAGACCAGGCGCTCCGGCTCCGCCGCGATGATCGAGGGCTCCGCCTCGGCCGTGGTCACCAGCGCGTGGCGCTGCTCCGGCCGCACCTCGACGACGGCGACGCCGAGTTCCTCGAAGTGCACCGAGACGTCGGGGCGCTCCAGGAGTTCGGCGATATTGCCGGCCTCGGTTCCTCGGACACGTTCGACGGACGCGATGTCGGCGGAGGAACGCAGTGCGTTCAGTCCGCTCTCCTGGTTGCTCTGGTCGAGCAGGATCACGTACCGGCCGGTGTACTCCGTGCCCTGGCCCATCCCGGGGCTGTTGGGCCAGCCTGGTCGGCCCGGCTGCTCGCCGAAGGCGCGTCGGTCCATGGATCCGTTCGCCATGTGGTTCTCCCGCTTTCTGTGCGCTCCCCCTGTTGCGTGGACGCGCGCCGACGCACGGACTGTCAGGCACCACGGATCGTGGGGCGCGGTTCAGCCGTGTATCAACGCGTACTGTCGTGACCTGCAAGGTTGCCCATTGCCAGGCCGTCGGCGTTGCCCCTCGTTCACGGTGGCACCGGGCACGGGGACCGGCAACTCAGGACCGCCGACGGGGGTCGCGGGGCCGGGCCGCAGGACTCGGTCGCAAAGCTCGGTCGCGGGGCTCCGAGCGGCCTCAGTCGAACGGCAGCGCCCGACCGTGCACCACATCGAGCCGGGACACGGCCCGAGTCAGTACGACATACAGCCGGCGCAGCCCTCGCGCACTCGCCCCCGCCGCTCCCTCGCCCTCCCCCTCGTCCTCCGTCTCCGCATCCGCGATCGCCGCCGGCTCCATGGCGACCACGTGGTCGTACTCGAGCCCCTTGGCGACCCCGGCCCCCAGCACCGCGACCCGTGCGCCCAGTTCGTCGGGCCCCGCCGACTCGATCCCCGCGGCCCCGAGCGCCTCCCGCACCCGTACGACATCGCAGTCGGCGGTGATGACCCCGATGGATCCTTCGTGCGCGAGCGCGTCCCGCACAGCCGCGACGGTCTCCCCGACGACGTCCGCGGCCTGCCGAATCCTCAGCTCACCGTCCCTCCGCAGTGACCGAGCCGCGGGCACCCGCACATCCAGCCGCGCCAGCAGCCGGTTCGTCAGCTCGACCACCGCCCCCGGCACCCGGAACCCGGTCGTCAACGGCACCGACGCGGCCTCCGGTTTCCCGAGATGCCCGAGCAGTTCGGCCCAGTCACGCGCGGCCCACGGCGTGGTCCCCTGCGCGAGATCACCGAGCACCGTCACCGAGCCGAAGGCCGCCCTCCGCCCGATCGCCCGGCACTCCATCGGCGACAGATCCTGCGCCTCGTCGATCACCAAGTGCCCGTACCCCTCCGGGTGCTCGACCAGCCCCGCCACCTCGTCGAGCAGCACGAGATCGGCTGCCGACCACCGCGCCGACTTGTACGAGCGAGGCGGCCGGGCCCACAGAACCGCCTTCTGCTCGTCCGCGTCCAGCACCCCGTCCGCCGCCACGGCCAGCGCGTCCGGATCGGCGAGCAGCTCCGCGAGAACCTCCTCGGGCCGCACCGCGGGCCAGACAGCGTCGACGTACGCGCTGACCGCCCGCGCCCGCTCGATCTTCCGCACCCATGCGTTCGGCACCGCCCCCGCCCGCCGCTCGGCCTGCCGCTGGATGTGCCGCACGACCCGCGTCCGTACGCGCTCACGCCCGACCGCGTACGGCGGCTCCTCGTCCCGTACGCCCGCCACGATCCGCGCCAGCTCCTCACCGGACATCCGCCAGCGGTACGAACCGTCCGGCACCGCAAGGTCGCCCGGCCCGTCCGTCCCCACGCGGGCGTACAACGCCCGGCGCAACACCTGAGCCATCCGCGCGTCGTGCTTCACGACGGCCGCCGCTTCCGCGTCCGTGGCCGCCACGGGATGGCGGGCGATCTCGTCCGCGAGGGTCGACTGCCGCACGCCCGTCTCGCCGAGCGCCGGCAGCACCGCCGAGATGTACGAGAGAAAGGTGCGGTTCGGACCGAGGATCAGCAGGCCGGAGCGCTGGATGCGCTGCGGGTACGTATAGAGGAGGTACGCGGCGCGGTGCAGCCCGACCGCGGTCTTGCCGGTGCCCGGGGCGCCCTGCACGCAGACGGAGGCCGCCAGGTCGCCGCGTACGAGATCGTCCTGTTCGGGCTGGATGGTCGCGGCGATGTCGCGCATGGGGCCGACGCGGGGGCGCTCGATCTCGCCCGCGAGGATACGGCTCTGCTGCCGGGTCTCCCCTGCACCGAGGCCCGTCCCGAGGTGCTCGTCCTCCAGACCGGTGAGGTCGGCGGACTCGCCCCGGCTGCCCGGTGCCCAGCCGAACCGGCGGCGCACGCGGACGCCCTGCGGGTCGTGGGCACTCGCCTGGTAGAAGGCACGTGAGACGGGGGCGCGCCAGTCGACGACGAGGGGCGGGGCGGCGGGGTGTTCGCTGATCCTCAGCCGACCGACGTGGTAGCTCTGCCCGGCGTGTTCGCCGCCGTCGAAATCCAACCGCCCGAAGAACAAAGGACCGTCGGGCAGCTCGCGCAACTCCTTTGCCTTGCTGCGCAGTTGATACCCGAGCACTTCGGCGTCGGCCCCGGAAGCGGAGACGTCCTCGCCGGTGACGACATGCTCCTGGGCGCCGTCGATCATCGCCGCGAGGGCGGCTCGGCAGGTTTCGTGATGGGCGCGTTCCTGGGTGAGAGCGTGCTGGAGGGAGGGCTCGGGGGACGTCATTCCAGCAAGGATAACGGCGAAACGTTACCGAGTTAAATTTCTTATCGAGTCTCACATACGGACGGAAACGGCGGACCGTGGCCCACCGCGCGCTCACGCGAACCGCTTCAGCCCCGCCGTCAACTGCCGAAAGGCCAGCTCGGCCGCGGCGACAGCATCCGCCCGGACCTCCTCCGCGCACTCCCCCGCCGCCATCCGCCGCACGTTCTCCATCGCGAGGATCCGCCGCACGGCAACGATCTGCCCGGCGGCGAGCCGCGCCTCCAGGTCCCCGCCAAGAGCACGGGCGAGCGCCTCCTCGGACCGCTCCAGAAACCCGGACAACCGGGCCACGAGCGAGGGCGTCCCGTAGAGCAGCCGGTGAAAGGCGAGCACGGGCTCCGCGTCGTTGAGCCCGGTGACGGGATCACACCGCTCAAGGCCGCCGAGGAAGTGCACCCGCAGCGCTTCGAGCGGCGACTGCCCCTCGGCCCGCTCGTCAACGACCCGCGCGGCCTCGTCCTCGTGGTCGGCGAACCGGTGCAGGACCAGGTCCTCCTTGGCCGGGAAGTACCGGAAGAGGGTCGGCTTGGAGATCTCGGCGACGGCGGCGACCTCGGCGACCGACACCTTCTCGAACCCCTTCTCCAGAAACAGCGCGATGGCCAGGTCGGAGACCTCCTGGTACATCCGCCGCTTCTTGCGCTCGCGCAGTCCCGTGTCGCTCATGCGGACGAGCGTACGCACCACGGGCCGCATGCGAGCGGAGCGGCTGGGCCGCCGTGTGACGTCCTTCGGGGACGCCTCACGTCACGGTCCCTGCCTCCACGCGGGGATTGCCGCAAGATTCCACAGATCGTCGAAGTGCTTGTTCCACGTGGAAATGGCTGCGTCGGCGGCAGCCGTGCCCTCTCGGGACCAGACATTGAGGTCCGTGCTGTAGCCCTTGGGGTCGTAGAACTCCGGATCCAGGTGGTTCAGCCGCATACGGGCGGCCACGTTGTAGAGGCCGTGCAGGACCTGCTTCCGGTTGAAGATGCAGATCTTGTCCCGCGGAATGCCGGGATAGAGGCGGTACTCGCACTCGACGGCGACCGTGCCGTTGGCCGTGAGCTGCTCCGCGAGGCCCGACAGTATCCCGTCGTACTCCTTGCACTTCCGCTCAATGCGCTCACGGAACTCGGGGTCGTCCACAGGCGCCCCGTCGTGCCCGACACGGGAGGGCACGGTCATCGGCAGGCGGAAGTCGGGCACCAGGATCCTGACGGAGACTCGCTTGGTCGGACCGGGATCGACAGGCAGTTCCTCCAGCCGGTGGTAGAGCTCGTTGTAAAGCGTCTCCCCGGTGTAACCGAGGAAGCTGATTTCCACCTTCTGGGCCCGGAAGGCCTCACCGACGAAACTACCGAGCTGGCGCGAGTTCACCAGAGCGCGGCTGGGCGTCCTGACCGACGAGGAGAGCTTCCTCACCGCGTCGTACAGCACATAGCCCACCAGGCTCAGCAGCGCACCGCCGAGGAACCCTTTGCCCTCCAGGGCGTCTCCGACCGGCTTGACGAACTGGGCGGTCAGCCCGCCGACGAAGATCCCGATGAGCAGGACCCGCGTCACCACAGGCTCCAACCGCTCCTGATACCGCCTCAGCCGTAAGCCCCACCCGCCGTCGGCTCCGCCACTTCCCGCCCCGGACATTAGCGGCCCCCTCGCCTCGGGCCGTCCGGCGACGTGTCATGCGCCCACAGTGAACCCGGCCCGACTGATGCCGCCATGGTCTCCGTACGGCAACGCGCGGGCAAGATAGGGGTTCGCGGTAGCGCGAGTGGGCAGTCCGAGTGACCCCTTGGCAACCGCGAGGGTCACTGCGTACGAGTCCACCGCCCTGCGGACGTTCGGGGCGTCGAGGCTGGCGCCGGTCACCAGGCGGTCGAGATCCACGTAGGCGGAGCGGATGCTCTCGATCCACCGGTAGACGCGCCAGTCCTGCTCCCAGTCCTTCGTGTGCGTGCTGGGAAGCTTCCGCGCCCAGCGGCGGAACATGCGCTTGCGGATGTCGGGCTGGGTCGGGGTGAGATGCATGTGCCGGACCAGGTCGTACAGCGGGTCGCCGACCATCGCCATCTCCCAGTCGATGATGGTGAGGGCGAGCGCATCGTCGCGGCGCACGAGGTTCCAGGGGTTCAGATCACCGTGCAGCAGGGCCGGCCGACGCGGTGTCACTCGATGCCGCGACAGGATCTGGCTGAGCCGGGAGGCATCGGGCAGGCCGAGGTTGCGTGCCATCAGCTGCGATTCCTTGGGCAGTTTCCGGACCAGCGCCACCAGTTGCTCGCTCAGCCAGCCGTAGAACTCCGACGCGTCCGCGATCTCACCGATTGGGTCGAGAGGACCGTAATCGACGTTGGTCAGCGCACAAAGCTGGTCAACCAGCCCGTCCGCCTCATGAGGTAGCAGACCGTGCTCCGGATGGCTGGGGGGCTGATCATCGTCGGGCGGACCAACATAGGTGTGGATGGCGAACGGGTCGTCCTGATAGCTCGTGCCCAGGGCGAGCACCCGCGGCGCCGTCACCGCGACCTGCGACCGTTCGATGGCCCGGAGCACGGCGTGTTCACTGAGAAAGCTGGGCTCACGGCGGCTGACCGATGCCACCTTGCGGCGTACGACAACTGGAAAGTCGACGCCCGGAACCCGGACCACCGAGTTGAGGTGTGCGGTGCCCTTGAACACCCGGCTCGCGGGGGCCGCCCCCTCCGCGATCAACGCGTCGAATACCGCGGACTTCGGAAAATCGGGATGCTCCGACACTCTCGCATCCGGATCCCAGCTGATGACGTTGACCGACCGGACACCCGGGTGCCGTTCCAGCCGGGACGCCTGCCACCGGAAGAGAACCCTCTCGATCTCCGTCTCGCTCGCCACACTGGCAAGTCGGAGAGGTTTGGCGGCGGCTTCCAAAGCACGGCGCACGGAAGCCGTCGCCTCGTCCAGGCTCTTCTGGTCGAACGATTCCTCAAGCGACTTCGCCGCACGCATCACATCGGGATAGACGGACTGGGCTCGCTCGAAGTCGATGTAGTGACGCAGGTCCTTGGCGAGGCCGTTCACGGCGAGAGGGCGCGTGGCCTGCACGGCCTCGGCCCACGCGTCGATGACCTCGTCCCACTGGAACTCGGGATACTGCATGCGGACGAGATGCGTGGCGAGGTCGTGCAAAGGGTCACCGTAGGACGCGAGTTCCCAGTCGACGCAGATCAGGGGCGGCTTACCGCTGTAGGTCACGATCACGTTGTCCCGGTGGAGATCCGCGTGCAGCAGGCTGTACGGGCGGCGCGCCATAGCGGGCACCCGGTCGGCCAGACGGGTCAGGGCGTCCTCGGGGATGCCCAGGGCCGTGAACAGTCCACCGAAGGCAGGCCAATTGGGCTGACGGATCTGCCGGTCCGCGAGGCGCGCCAGCGTATGCAGAAACCCCTGGCTGTCCTTGTCGTTACGCGGCCAGGCAGCGGGCAGCGGCGGCAACGCCTCCCTGCGCACCTGGGACATCTGCGCCAGCAGCTCGGCCAGGGCCTTGATCAGCAGTCTGTCGACCGGTTTGCCGTTCGGGCACACGTTGGAGAGCGGGACACCCTCCACGTAGCTGTGGACCGCAGAACCTCCACGTTCGGCCAGGCACTCCGGCACGTGGCGCAAAACGCCCTTGACGGCGTTCAGAATCTCCGACTCGTGCTGCCAGGTCCTGATCACGACCGGCAGTGCCTCGGGCTTGCGGATCCGCACCGTCACGGATGTGCCGGCCTCGCGCCGCACATGGCGCGCCATGTCCTCGGTGAGAGGCAGCACGTAATTGCGGTTGTGATGGCCACCGCTCATCGTCCCGTGCTCTTTCGCCAGGTCCACGAACTCGTCGTAGGCCTGATCGGCGGCCCTTCGCTCCCGGGAGATGCGGCTGAGGTCACGCGGTGTGCCCACTGGCCGCTCCTGGCTGACGTTCGAAGGTGAGCACACAGTATCGTCGGCTGAGATCCCTCACGAGCGGAGTCCGTTAAGTGTTGGTCTCAATGAGGTATACGAGCCCGGCGGGATGGGCATGATTGTGAGATTCAGGCCGTTTTTTTGCACTCACTCCGCAAGCAGGTTCCAGACGGAGTCGAACCAGGACTGCATGTTGCCGACGAAGACCGACCCCTGCGAATTCGGATCGTCGTCTTTGACGTAGTGCGTGAGAGTGGCGCCAACGCCGAGCACGTCGACTGCATCGATCTCCTCGCCGCTGTCCAGCTCGATGCGGCGCTCGAGGACCTCGTACGGACCGTGCAGTACTTCGGCACCGTTGAACAGGTAGAGCTTGAACGTGGGGGTCAGCGGCGCGTGCCGGATCTCGATGTCAACGGTGGAGACCAGGCCCTCGGTCCGCAGTTCCCGTAGGGCGCGTCGCAACGACGCCGTGTGCAAGCGGGTGATGCTAAGCAGGCGTTGCCGCATGGGCTCGTTGTAGGCGGGGTCCTTTGCTCGTGGATAGGGCAGTTCCAGTGCCTCGGAAGGCAGCAGCATGCGCAGGGCGATGCGCTGCGGCGCTATCTCCTTCGCGCGGATCCGTTCCGTCTGCACCCTGACGTGGGCGTTGAGGGACTCGGACGTCAGTGTGTAGACATCCAGGGTGACCTCGGACTGCTTGAACGCCTTACCGATGAGGCTGGCCAGCGTCACAGCTTGGCCGGGCTGCGCGGCATCCGCCGTCGGGGACTGTATCCGCTGGGTCTTGATCACCCAGGTTCCGCTGCCCTGGCGGGACTCGATCCACTTCTCTCCGGCCAACGCCTTCAGAACGCGCTGCACGGTGTCCCGGGAAACGTTGAAGTGTTCGGCGAGCTCTCGCTGCGGCAGCAGACGGTTGCCGACCTGGTACGTGCCGTCGGTCAGGCTGGTCCGCAGCGCGTCCAGCACGCGCTCGAACTCTCTGCCGCCCCCATCGCCGACCCGACCCTCAGCCACACACCGACCGTACCTCTTCCAGTCGAGAAACAAACCACTTCCAGTCAACTCAACAGCCCACCAAGCCTGCCGGTTAAGGGATCAGACAACAAGGGAAGACCAATCTTAGTCAACCAGTCCAATTGGACGACTAGTTGATCGCTTCGCTGGAAGTGTCAGAGACAAAGGGGTGGGGTCATGGTCATCTTCCAAGTGCTGTCAGTCGTGTTGAGCCTCGGCCTGGAGCAGTTGATCCAATGGCGGTACGGGGCTATGGGCATCGTCTGCCTGCTGCTGATCACCTGTGGGGTCCGGGCCCGCAACTCGACGTGCCTCACCGCCGGTGCCGTGCTGTTCGTGCTGTTGATGGCTCAGGCCTGAGGACAGGCCTACTCGGCAAGCAGGTTCCACACCGAGTTGAACCAGTCCTGCATGCTGTTCACGAAGAAGGTTCCCGGGGAGTCCGGGTTGCCGTCCTTGACGTAGTGCGTGAGGCCGGCGCTGATCTCGACGACGTCAATCGCGTCGATCTCCTCGTTCTCCTCCAGAAAGATGGGGCGCTCAGTCACCTCGTACGGTCCGAACAGCGCCCCGGTGCCATTGAGCAGGTAGAGCTTGAAGGTCGGCGTCAGTGGTGCGTGACGGATCTCCAGGCTGACGTCCGGCACGAGGTTCTCGGCGCGCAGATTCCCGAGAACGTCCTGCAGCGAAGCGGTGGACCTGCGCTCAATGGACAGCAGACGATCCCGCGGGCGCGCATCGGCCGGGTCGTCCTTGGCCCGCGGATAGGGCAACTCCAGCTCCTCGGCAGGCAGGAGCATACGCACGGCAATACGCTGCGGGGCGATCTCCCCCGAACGGATCCGCTCCACCTGTACCCGGATGTGCGTATCCAAGGACTGGGACGTCAACGTGTGGATATCCAGGGTGACTTCGGGCTCGTCGAATGCCTCGCCGATCATCGGGCCCAGCGGCACAGGGCCCGACTTCGCGCTCCGCGCCGTCGTGCTCTGGATCCGCTGGGTCTTGATCACACGGGAGCCACTGCCCTGACGCGACTCGATCCAGCCTTCACTGACCAGCGCCTTCAGGACCCGCTGCACGGTGTCCCGGGAAACGCTGAAGTGTTCGGCGAGCTCACGCTGCAGCGGCAGACGGTTGCCGACCCGATACGTGCCGTCGGTCAAGCGAGTCCGCAGCGCGTCCAGCACGCGCTCGAACTCCCTGCCGCCCCCATCGCCGACCCGACCCTCAACCACACACCGACCGTACCTCCACCAACCACCAGGCAAAACAGCCCAATTGGACGCACAGTCGTTCGCCTCACCGCTTCCGAGCGTGGTTCAGACCCGGCCCCCGAGTATCTTCAGTACGGACTTGAACTCCTCCACGACCACCCTGGCTCCGGCGGCCCGCAGCTCCTCCACCTTGGCTTCGTTACGCGCGTAACCCAAGAAGCTGACTCCGGCGCTTTGGGCCGCCTCGAAGTCCGTTGGCTGGTCGCCGATCATGAGCGTCTCGGAGGGCTCGGCGCCCAGGGCGCTCAAGGCGCGGTTCAGGCAGTGAGGGTGCGGCTTCAAGAGCGAGAGGTCCTGGGTGCGACCGTAGAAGTGCGGGGCGAAACACTCCGTCAGACCGCGGGTGGTCAGATAACGGGCGGCGGCCAGCGGGGAGTTGTTGGTTGCAACGGCCAGCCGTACCCCCAGCGCGTGCCAGGTCCGGATCAGTGGATCCACGTGGGCCGTGGGGTACGCCGACTCCACCGCCCTCAGTTCCTGCAGGGTGAGACGTTTCTCCAGCTCGAACACGAGGTCGCTGTCGGGATGCCGACGATCGACCATCCGCAGCACGATATGGGGATCGGGTTCGGCCTGTTCCTCCTCCGTGAGGAGCCCACGCAGGCCTCTCTCCTCGAGCCACCGCACCTGGTCCTTGGCCACCTGCTCCGCCGTGTGCCCCGCGAACAACCGGCATATCGGGCCATCGAAGTCGAAGAGCACAAAGCGCGCTCCAGCGACCAGTCCCCTCAGTTTCTCTGTCTCTTTCGCTTTCTCAGTCTCTGCCGTCACCAGCTCAGTCTGCTGCTTCGTATCAGGAGTCACTAGGAGAGTGTCAGGTCAGTGGTGATGGTTGCCCAGAGGGCGTCGAACCACTTCTGGGATTCGTCGACGAAGGCAGCGTCCCGTTCACCGGCGGATTTCTCGAAGGAGAAGAGCAGGGACTCGTAGCCCAGCGTGTCGTACATGTCCAGGGTTCCGCTCTCCCACTCCTCCTCGCGTCGCGTCAGCATGTAGTACGCGATCAAGGCCTCGACGCCGTTGAGCAGGTACAGCTTCACCGGCGGCGTGAACGGCAGCGCGCGGAACGTCACATGGACGTCGATGCCGTGGGAGGCGCGCAGGGCCAGGAGGTTGTAGCGCAGGACCTGGCCCTGGGCGTTGCGCTGTTCCAGCCAGCGCCGGTGGACCGGGTCGTCGTCGCCGCGTCCCTCCACCGGGACGGGGAAGGCCAGGTCGATGTCCCGAGACGGCAGCAGGATGCGTACGTCGATGGATTCCGGACGGAGGTCGCCCGCGTGGATGCGGCGCACCGGTTCACCCAGGGCTGTCAGCAGGGTCTCGGCGGTGAGGCAGGCCGCGTCGATGCGTACGTGCTTGGCCGTGAAGGCCTCCATCAGCTGCGGGGCCAGGCCCACCATCGTCGGCTGGGGCTTGTCGGTGGACGGGGTCACCTCGGCGATACGCGGGGGGCTGCCCTTGCTGACGTTGCTGAGCAGGCCGTCTTCCTGGAGGGCGCGGAGGGCCTGGCGGACCGTGCCGCGTTCCACGCCGAACTCGTCGGCGAGTTCGGCCTGCGTGGGCAGGCGGTCGCCGGCCTTCAGCTCGCCGCTGCGGATGCGGTCCCGCAGGATGTCGGCGATCTCCTGGGGCGAGAGCCTTCTGCTGCCGTTCACTGCGACATTCTCCTGGGTCACGACCAAACGCTATAACTTTGCTCCATCTTAGGCGAGTTGTTCGCTACTTGCCGGTTAACGTCGACCAACTTGGGGTAAGTTAATCATAGTTGGCAACCAACTAAGCCAAGATGGCGGAATGCCTCCCTCCTTTCGCAAGCACTTGGCAGATACGCAGTACGCGCCCGAAAGTACCCGCTCTGTCCGCTCTGCTCGTCCGCCCCTGGAAGCCAGGCACTGCCCGAAGGAGGATCCACCATGCCCGCCATCGCACTCATCCCCGCAGTCTTCGTCGTCGGCTTCGAGGAGCTCGTCGAGTGGCACTACGGACCCGTCGGCATCTTCGGCCTGCTTCTGCTCAGCATCGGGATCAAGACGAAGAGCCACACCTGCAGCTCGATCGGGGCGGTCCTGCTCGCCGTACTCGTCGCGGGCCCGACAATGTGAGCTGGGAAGACCCCGCCCCGACCGATCTGCCGACCGGCCCTCCGAAAGATCCACCACCCGAAGATCCTCCGCTCGAAGACCCACCCGTGGGAGACCTCAGTTCGTGAGCTCCAGCTCCAGACTGATGGTCTCCCACAGTGCGTTGAACCACAGATGCGACTGCTCCACGAAGGTGGTGTCCCGCAGTGCGGGCCCCTGCTCGAAGGGGAACAGCATGGACTGCGTGCCTTCGGTGTCGTACATCTCCAGGTACTCGTGGTCGATCTCCTCGCCGCGCCGCGTGAGCGTGTAATACGCGAACAGCGCCTCCTCCCCGTTCAGCAGATACAGCTTCACCGGCGGGGTGAACGGCAGCGCGCGGAACGTCACATGGACATCGATGCCGTGGGAGGCCCTTAAGGCCAGCAGGTTGTGGCGGAGCACCTGGCCCTGGGAGTTGCGCTGGGCCAGCCAGCGTTCGTGCACCAGGTCGTCATCGCTGCCGCCGTCCACCGGGACGGGGAAGGCGAGGTCGATGTCGCGGCTCGGCAGCAGGACCCGGACGTCGACCTTGGCCGGTTTCATACGGCCCTCGTGGATGAGACGGAGGGGCTCGCTCATGGCGAGCGTGAGGGAGACCGCCTTCAGGCACAGGGCGTCGATCTCCACGTGCGGGGCCGTGAAGGCGTCCGCTATCCGCGGCGCCAGCGCCACCATCGTGGGCTGCGGCGTCTCCGGCCCGGGCAGGACCTTGCCCACGTCCGGGGCGACCGTCGCCGGGCTGCCCTTGGAAACGTTGGAGAGCAGGTGCTCCGACTGCAGGATGCGCAGCGCCTGGCGTACGGCACCGCGCTCGACGCCGAACTCGTCGGCCAGCCTGGCCTGTGTGGGCATGCGCTGTCCCGGCTGCAGCTCTCCGGACCTGATCCGGCTGCGCAGCGCGTCAGCGACCTCTCGGTGTGACCGCTGTGGTCGCTGGGGCCGTTGAGACCGATTCCGCCCATTGACGGCGGCGTGTTTCGCGTCCACAACCAAACAGTACAACTTCGCGCCATCTTTGGGCAGTTACCGTGAAGGTGGTTATGAGACGCATCCAGGCGGAGATAAAACCCTTGGAGTTGGTCACCAACTTCGGCAACATGGCCAGACTTTTGGAGAAGTTGGTTACCACCGGTGACTGGATCGACCAGTTGGTCACCGCCGGTCACCGCGTCCCCATCCCGAAGGAGGGACCGAAATGCCGCTCATCGCCACCCTCGTCATCGCCGCCCTCATCATCGGTTTCGAGCAGTTCGTCCAGCTGAAGTTCGGGGCGATGGGCCTCATCGCGTTCGTTCTCCTCTCCATCGGCATCAAGGCCAAGAACACGTACATCGGCGGCATCGGAGCGTTCATTCTCGTGGTGCTGCTCACCCAGACCGGCTGACCGGACGCCACCGTCCGACAGTCCGGCTGGCCGGGCTCCCTTCCGGAGGGGAGCCGGGAGCTCGGTCAGTCCGTTCCCATCACGCTACGGAGGGAGGAGGTGACACAGACTTCAGAAGACGTCCGGGCACCAAGGCCGCCTGGACGTACGCAACAGGGCGTCGGCGGTGGTTGCGGCGCCCGCCCGCGACTCGGCCACCCGGCCGAGCGCGGCGAGCCGCACCGCCGACTCGTCCCCGAGCCAGAGCGCCGCCAACTCGCTTGCTCCCAGCGTGAGTTCGGCGGCGTCCGTGGTTCGTACGCAGCTCGCCCCGTCCGGTGACGCGTCCAGCCGGTACCGCCCGGCGGACAGCCCGTCCGGATCGGTGACCTCCAGCACGAGCGTCCCGGTACCCGCGTACGTACGCGCCTCAAGAGCCCGTACGACATCCAGGATCCGCACCCACAGCCAGTCGGCCTGCGTGGTGAGCCGCGCGGCCCGCGGGTCCGGCAGCAGGAGAGGCAGCAGGTCGTCCGGAGCGCGATGGCCCGTCTTCACCGCCGTGACCCAGTCCACCGAGCAGACGTGCTGCCACAGCGCGCGCTCGGCGGCCGGCGACACCGCGATCATGTCCTTCACCTTCGCCGTGTTCAGCGGCTGCTTGCCGTCGTCCCATTCGCCGTCCGTGGTGTAGGTGAGCAGGCCCTCGGCCTCGCCGTGCGCATTGCGGTACACGGCGTAGAAGGGCTCGGTCCACGCGACCCGGTCCAGCGTCAGCACACCTGTGCTGACCTGCCACCACCGCTCGTCCCGGTCGACCACACCCGGCCGCACGCGCCTGAGCCGCTCGTGCAGCTCCGGCCCGATCTTGCGTACGTCCTCGCCGTCCACGAGGTCGATCCGCCCGCCGTCGTCCGGGCCCGCCCACCGGGGATCCAGCCCCGCCCGCGGCACCTCGATCGTCCACTCGGTGGCGGTGGTGGCCGGCCCGAAGCCGTACCGGCCGTAGATCAGATACTCGGCCGCGATCAACGTCGCCACCACGTCGCCCCGTTCCTTCGCGGCGGCCAGGTCCCGCGCCATCATCCGCGTGAGCAGCCCACGCCGCCGATGGGTCGAGGTGACGGTCACATTCGAAATGGCATCGGCCGGTACGAAGCCCCCGCCCACCACCGTGAGCTCCTGCGCGAACGACCGGAACGTCGCCACGCACCGCCCGCCGTCGAAGGCCCCCAGCGTGCGCTCCGGCACGAGGTACGAACTCCGGTCCGCGATCTCCGCCTCCGAGACGGCGGGCGGTCGCAGAAAGCCGGTGTTCAGCGCGCGGATCCAGTCCGGGATCTCGGTCTCGGTGATCGGGCGTACGTCTATGTCCTGTATGTCCTGGCGGCGGCTCATGACTGTCAGCCTAGGCAGGTGGGCACGGGCTGCCCCAGGGGTTTTCCGTCGGCAGGATCACGGCGGAGGGTCGTGGCGGTGGTGCGGGGGTCGCCGCACGAACCGGCGCTTCCAACTCCCGAGCGGCGAGCGGAAGATACGTCAAGGGGTCCGTCAAGGGGCCGTGGTGGAACCACCCGTGCTGGTGAGGCACTCTGTGCAGTTGTGGGGAGCCTTCCGTATCAGAGCGGGTCCAGGGACGATGCCGCGCACATGGTGGTGTGCGGGGACGATGCCCTGGCGCACCGGCTGGCGGCCGAGTTGCGCGGGGTGTACGGGGAGCAGGTGACGCTGGTCGTACCGTCCGCCGTGCGGACCGTACGGCCACCGGTCGTCGGGCGGGCGTCCACGCTGCTCGACCGGGTGTCGGCGGCGGTGAACCGGGCGCCACGCAACGGCGGCAGTGGCGGTGGCGGGGCTTCCGCGGGCCGGACCGCCGGTGAAGGGGCGCCTCCCGAGCCATTGGAGGCCGGTGAGTTGACCGAGGCCGTGCTCGCCGAAGCGGGCGTCGAGCGGGCGGACGCGCTGGCGCTCGTGTACGACGACGACGAGACGAACATCCGCGCCGCCCTCACCGCCCGCCGCCTCAACCCCCGGCTGCGCCTGGTCATCCGGCTCTACAACCGCCGCCTGGGCCAGCACCTCGAGGCCCTGCTGGACCAGGCCTCGGCCCTGGCCATGGCAGGAGCAGGGACCGGGACCAGGGACGGAGACGGTGCCGGTGATTCCGGGGAGCCCGGTCACATCGACGCCTCCACCACCGTCCTCTCCGACGCCGACACCGCCGCTCCCGCCCTGGCGGCGACCGCGGTGGCCGGGACCTCCAAGGTCGTGCAGACGGAGGGGCTGCTGCTGCGGGCCATGGAACGACCGCCGCCGGGCCCCGGCCAGGTGGCCGACCCCGGTCTGTGCACCCTCGCGCTGCTCTCGGCGACGACCAACGACCCAGCCGGCGCGGACGGTTCCGACAGCAGTGGTGAACACGGCCCTCAACTCCTGCCCGACGAACGCTCCGTGGCCGCCGCGACCGGCCGCGGCACCGTCGTCCTGGAAACGGTGTCGTACTCCGGCCCCACCGCTCCCACGGGCCGTGGCGTCGTGCCCGCACTGCCCTTCGCCGCGCTGTTCTCCCGGCGACTGCGCTGGTCGCTCGCCGGACTGGTGGGCTGTGTGGTCGCGCTCGTGATCGCGTCGATGGTGATGACGGACGACCATGCGCTGCACGCCACGTATCTGACGCTGCTCGATCTCTTCGCCATCAACGAGCCCGCGCTCAACCAGGACCAAGGCCGCCAAATCCTCCAACTCCTCACCAGTCTCGTCGGCTTGCTGCTTCTTCCCGTGCTGCTCGCCGCGGTCCTCGAAGCGCTCGGCACCTTCCGCAGCGGATCCGCGCTGCGCCGGCCGCCTCGCGGACTCTCCGGCCATGTCGTCCTGCTCGGGCTCGGCAAGATCGGTACGCGCGTGCTCACGCGGCTGCGCGAACTCGACACCCCGGTCGTGTGCGTGGAGGCCGACCCCGAGGCCCGCGGGATCGCGACCGCGCGCCGCCTGCGCGTGCCCGTCGTCCTCGGCGACGTCACCCAGGAAGGCGTCCTGGAAGCCGCCAAGATCCACCGGGCACACACACTGCTCGCCCTGACCAGCGCGGACACCACCAACCTCGAAGCCGCCCTGTACGCCAGGACGGTGCGCCCCGATCTACGGGTCGTCCTGCGGCTGTACGACGACGACTTCGCCACCGCGGTGTACCGCACCCTGCGCTCGGCCCACCCCTACGCGCTCACCCGCAGCCGCAGCGTCACCTACCTCGCAGCGCCCGC
>NZ_BMPQ01000008.1:307202-327497 GCF_014647675.1 Streptomyces flaveus
GCGCCATACCCGTCGAACGCCGCGTGCTGCTCTTCGCGGCCCTGAATGTCGCCGGGCACCCGCAGTTGGAGGGCCGGACGGTCGCCGAGGCGTTCCGCCCCGGGGCGTGGCGGGTCGTCGCCCTGGACACGGCGGCCCCGGACGAGCGCAGCCCTGACCTGGCCAACGCCCCCGCCCCGGACGCCTCCGCTCGGACACCGGGCCTGGTGTGGGACCTGCCGCCCGGCTACGTCATGGGCGCCGGCGACCGCGTGGTCCTGGCCGCCACCCGCCGGGGCCTCGCGGAACTGCTGGGCCGGCGACGACGGGACCGTACGAACATGTAGTGGCCGACCGCGCCTCAGTAACGCTCCACCAAGTGCTCGCGCCCCGCCGGAGGTTCGTACGGCTCGGGCCAGAAGTCCGTGATCGATATGACGCGGCCCTGGTCGTCGCCCGTGAAGAACGAGATGGCGTACATCTCCTCCAGGCCCACCGTGGCGTGGATCCAGGTGACGACCTGGCCCGGCTCGGCGACTATGCGCTCGATCCGCAGGTGCCAGTCGCCGGGATACTCCCGGTTGAACTGGACGTAGTTCTCCCGCCCGCGGATGCGCTCGCGCGTCTGGGGCAGCGTGTAGACGACGTCTTCCGCGAGTGTCTCCGCGAAGGCCGCCCAGTCACGGGCCTCGGCAGCGGCCCAGTGAGCCTCAACTGTCTTGCGCAGATCGGTCAGTTCGCTCGGATCGGTCGATGAGGTCATACCGCGATAGTGCACGACGCCACTGACAATCGCCCTGACCTGCGAAAGTCCCAAAAGGCCACGAGTTGTCCACAGGCTGAGGGCCTCGGCAGCGGATTGTCGGTGGGAGCGGGCAGTATGGGGCCATGACTGAGAGCAACGGGGCCAACCCGGACGAGGGGACCATCTCGCACCACGCGGCGATGCCGCACGACGAGGCCATGCCGGACTGGGAGAAGCGCTTCCGGGCGCCGCGGGTGTCCTTGCCCGACTGGGCGCAGGACGCACCGCACCGGTCGCTGTTCGTGTCGAACGCGACGGGGACGTACGAGTTGTACGCATGGGATCGCACGACGGGCGCCCAGCACCAGGTCACGGACCGGCCCAACGGCACGACGGACGGGGTGCTGACGCCCGACGGCGAGTGGATCTGGTGGTTCGACGACAAGGACGGGGACGAATTCGGGATCTGGCGGCGTCAGCCGTTCGACAGAGACGAGAGCGCCCCGTCCGGCCCCGACGAGGCGGCGGCTCCCGGCCTCGGCCCCTCGTATCCCGCCGGACTCGCGCTCGCGCGCGACGGACGTACGGCGGTCGTCGGCAGGTCGACCGATGAGGACGGTTCGACGATCTACGTCACCCGGTCCGGTGAAGACCCGGTGGAGATCTACCGGCACCGGGAGTCGGCGGGCGTCGGCGATCTCTCGTACGACGGCTCGCTGATCGCGATCGAGCACACCGAGCACGGCGACGCGATGCACTCGGCGCTGCGGGTGCTGCGGCTGGACGGTTCGGCGGTCGCGGAGCTGGACGACACCAAGGGCGGCACGGTCGAGCTGGGCCTGGAGGTGCTGGGCTTCGCCCCGGTCGAGGGGGACAGCCGGCTGCTCGTCGGGCATCAGCGGCGCGGGCGCTGGGAGCCGATGCTGTGGGACGTGGCGTCCGGCGAGGAGACCGACCTGGCGCTGACCGAGCGGCTGGACGGCGACCTGAGCGCCGAGTGGTATCCGGACGGCTCCGCACTGCTGGTCGCGCACAGCTACGAGGCGCGCAGCGAGCTGTGGCGCTACGACCTGGCCTCCCGTCGGCTCGAGCGGATCCGGACGCCGAAGGGCACGGTGTCGGGGGCGACGGCCCGCCCGGACGGCAGCGTGGAGTATCTGTGGTCGTCGGCTGCCGAGCCCCCGGTGGTCCGCTCGACGTCCGGCGAGGTGGTCCTGGATCCTCCCGGGATGAAGTCACCGGGATCGGTGCCGGTGGAGGACGTATGGGTGGACGGTCCTGGCGGCCGCATCCACGCCCTCGTGCAGCGGCCCGCAGGAGTTACGGGCCCGCTGCCCACCGTCTTCGACATCCACGGCGGCCCGACCTGGCACGACAGCGACTCCTTCGCGGCGGGCCCGGCGGCATGGGTGGACCACGGGTACATGGTGATCCGGATCAACTACCGCGGCTCGACCGGATACGGCCGGGAGTGGACGGACGCGCTCAAGCACCGGGTCGGCCTGATCGAGCTGGAGGACGTCGCGGCCGTCCGGGAATGGGCGGTGACTTCTGGTCTCGCCGACCCCGCCCGGCTGATCCTCACCGGCGGTTCCTGGGGCGGGTATCTCACGCTCCTCGGCCTCGGCATCCAGCCGGACGCGTGGGCCCTCGGGATCGCGGCGGTACCGGTCGCGGACTACGTCACGGCGTACCACGACGAGATGGAGGCCCTGAAGGCGATGGACCGCACCCTTCTCGGCGGCACACCGGAAGAGGTCCCCGAGCGCTTCGAGGCCTCGTCCCCTCTGACGTACGTCGACGCGGTCAAGGCACCCGTCTACATCTCCGCCGGCGTCAACGACCCCCGCTGCCCCATCCGCCAGGTGGAGAACTACGTCACCCGCCTCGCCGCCCGCGACGCCGTCCACGAGGTGTACCGCTACGACGCGGGCCACGGCTCCCTGGTCGTGGACGAACGCATCAAGCAGGTCCGTCTGGAACTGGACTTCGCGGAGCGGCACCTGGGGAGGTGAGAGCAGCGGGCGCCGTTTCCGGGGGACCCGGCGACAGCCGACCCCTCGCCGGAGCCGCGGGCAGGGGCCCCGTAACGTGGAGGGCGTGTACCGGTTCCTGCTGACCACCCCCCGCTGGTGGGCGATCAACGTCTTCGTACTGCTGGCCATCCCCTTCTGCGTCTTCATGGGGTCCTGGCAGTTGGGGCGGTTCGAGGACCGCGTCGAGAGCCACCGCACGGCCGAGGAGAAGGTGTCCGAGGACCAGCGGGAAGCGGCCCGGCCCCTGGCCGAGCTGCTTCCCGTGGACAAGGAGACGTCGGGCGAGCAGGCCACGGCGACGGGCCGGTACGGGAAGCAGTTGCTCGTGCCGGACCGGGAGCTGGACGGCAAGCGCGGCTACTACGTCCTGACGATGCTGCGCACAGCCAACGACAAGGCCCTGCCCGTGGTCCGGGGCTGGCTGCCCGGTGACGCCGACACCGCGAAGGCCCCGGCCGCCCCGACCGGCGAGGTCACCGTGACCGGCGCGCTCCAGGCGTCCGAGAGCCCCGGCTCGGACGGTGTGAGCGCGGCCGGTGGTCTGCCCGCCGGCCAGACGGGCGCGATCAGCGCGGCGTCACTGGTGAACCTCGTGCCGTACGAGGTGTACGACGCCTGGGTCACGCTCGCCGAGGCCGACGCGGGGATGACGGCGGTGCCCGCGAAGGCGCCGCAGGACACGGGCCTCGACCTGAAGGCGTTCCAGAACCTCGGCTACACCGGCGAGTGGTTCGTCTTCGCGGGCTTCGTGGTCTTCATGTGGTACCGGCTGGTGCGCAGGGAGGTGGAGTTCGCGCAGGACGCGGAGCTGGGCCTCACCGAGGAGCTGACGAGCGAGCCCACCGAGCCCGCCGACGCGGCGCACGAGGAATCGAAGGCGTCAGCCTCACCCACGGCCTGACCTCAGACATCAGCCAGCAGGCATCAGGCAGCACACGGCCTCACGTTCAGGACGCGGCCAGCATCCCGGTCCGATACACCGTTCCCGCGCAGGCGTTGGGCACGGTCGCCGAAGTCGTCGGGGCGCCGTCCACCGCCGTGTTCGACACCACGACGCTGCCGTCCTGGACGCCCTCCTCCGGGACGAGCTGCGTGGTCGTGCCGTCGCCGCCGGTGCCGCCCTCCGAGCCCGTGGTCGTACCGCCGCTGTCACCGCCGGTGGTGGTGCCGTCCGTGGGCGTCGGCTCGTCGGGCGTCGTGGGGTCGTCGGGAATGGTCGGGCAGGTCTCCGAGGGCACCCAGGCGAACTGCACCTCGTACGCCGACCCCGGTTGCAGTACCAGCGTGCTGACCTCGGTCGCCGGGTCGGGCAGCCCGGTCGCCGCGTCGCCGGAGGTGTGGGAGACGACCTGGATCTTGGCCCCGTCCGCCGCGCCCTGCGGGAGAGCGGACACGGTGCCGGAGCCGGTGACCGTGCAGGTGGCGGCGGAGACGTTGGCGATCCGGAAGTTGCCGTAGACGGCGCCGCCGGCGTCCGGGGAGCCGACGTTCGAGGTGGCGTTGCCGAGCTGCGCGGACGTACAGACGGGGGCGTTCGCGGCCGAGACCGTCGGCTCCGCTCCGCCGGTGGCCCCGGTGCTGCTCTCGTCCTTGTCCTCGCCCGGCGTCTCCTTCTCGTCTTCCTTGTCCTTCTCCTTGTCCTTGCCCGGAGAGCTGCCGGGTCCGCTTTCCTCGCTGTCCTGGGCCGAGCCGCCCTGGCTGGCCCCGCCCTGGGTCTGCGAGGACTGGTGGCCGGCCATGGAGGGGTCGGCGTCGGGGCCGGTGGAGTTCGAGACGTGCAGGAGGGCCGGGACCGCCGTGCCGATGAAGAGCGCGGCGGCTGCCATGCCGACGACGGCCTGGCGCTTGCGCGCCCGCCGGGCCGGTACCGCGCGCCGCAGACGCTCCAGCGTGCCGTCGTCGTCGGCGGGCTCGATCTCCTGCACGGCCTGGTGCAGCATCCTGCGCAGGGCCAGTTCGTCGGACGCGAGGCCCTCCGGGCCGGAGCCCTCCGCTCCGTCCGGGCCGGAGACGCCCGAACCGGAGACACCCGAGGCACTCGAGGCCTCGGGGACCCCTGACCAACTCGGCGCACTCGCCCCGCGGGGCGAACCCGGCGCACCAGAAGCCCCCGGCCCGTTCGACTGCCCCGACCCGCTCGACTCCCGCGGGCCCGGATTCTCCGAGGGGCCGTGACTCACAGTTTCGTTCCCAGCGTGCCGCTCATGATCGTGCCCGTACCCATGCTCGTACTCGTTGTCGTCGCGGTCGTAGCGATCGTGGTCGCTCATGCCGAGGCCTCCATGGCGACGCGCAGAGCCGCTATGCCGCGCGAGCCGTACGCCTTCACCGAGCCCAGCGAGATGCCCAGCATTTCGGCGACCTGTGCCTCGGTCATGTCCGAGAAGTAGCGCAGGACCAGGACCTCGCGCTGGCGGCGCTGGAGTCCCTTCATGGCCTTGATCAGGGCCTCACGCTCCAACTGGTCGTACGCGCCCTCCTCCGCGCTCGCCATGTCGGGCATCGGCTTCGTCAGCAGCTTCAGGCCGAGGATGCGGCGGCGCAGCGCCGAGCGCGACAGATTCACGACGGTCTGGCGCAGATACGCGAGGGTCTTCTCGGGGTCGCGCACGCGCTTGCGCGCCGAGTGCACCCGGATGAAGGCCTCCTGGACGACGTCCTCGCAGGAGGCGGTGTCGTCGAGGAGGAGCGCCGCGAGGCCCAGGAGCGAGCGGTAGTGGGCGCGGTAGGTCTCGGTGAGATGGTCGACGGTGGTGCCCGCGGCCGTGGCGTCGTCAACGCCCTCGCGCTGATCCGGGATGCGGGTGGGCCGGGCTGCGGGCATGGGCGCGATCACCGGCATGCCGCCGGGCCCGCCGGACAAGCGGGGCCGACGGGGTGGGCGCAGGGCCGTGCCGCGCGCAGCTGTGAAATCGAGTACCTCTGCCACGCCAGTTGGACACGTTTACCCCCGTCAGGGTTGTACGCGACAGGCATCACATTTGCGTCAGGCCGCGCGCCCCCCGATGCGAACGTCAGCGCGCCCGACAGCGCGTCGAATGCCCTCATGCGTACCAGCTCTTCCTTTATGCCCATGTGAACGCGGCGTCCGGACGCCCCTGAAGGGCGACCGCAAAGACGCTCCCCGCCCTCCGCGCGGTTGCGGAGAACGGGGAGAAAAATCTTCGGACGCCGAAGGCCCCGATTCGAGTGGTCCGGACCAACGGCCAAGCCTTCAAACTCACACAGATTCTACAAACGTTTCAACCCAGAACCACACGATTACCGACTACGGGCCAACCACCGACCGGCTACCGGGCCGACGCCCCACGCGAGGCCCCGCGCAACTCCCCCGCCACCAGCTCCGCGATCTGCGCCGTGTTCAGGGCGGAGCCCTTCCTCAGGTTGTCGCCGCAAACGAAGAGTTCAAGGGCCGTCGGATCGTCGAGAGCCCGCCGTACGCGCCCCACCCAGGTGGGATCCGTGCCCACCACGTCGACCGGTGTCGGGAACTCCCCCGCGGCCGGATCGTCGAACAGCACCACCCCGGGCGCTGTGGCGAGGATCTCACGGGCCTGGTCCACGGTGACCTCGCGCTCGAAGCAGGCGTGGACGGTCATCGAGTGCGTGGTGACAACGGGCACGCGTACGCAGGTGACGGCGACGCGCAGATCCGGCAGCCCGAGGATCTTGCGGGACTCCTCCCGCACCTTCATCTCCTCCGAGGACCACCCGTCCTCCCGCGCGGTCCCGGCCCACGGCACCACATTGAGCGCCACCGGCTCCGGGAACGGCCCGGTGTTGTCCCCCACTGCGCGGCGTACGTCACCGGGGGTCGTCCCCAGCTCCGTACCCGCGACGAGCGAGAGCTGCTGCCGCAAGGTGTCGACGCCCCGGCGTCCGGCGCCGCTCACCGCCTGGTACGAGGACGCCACCAGCTCCCGCAGCCCGAACTCGGCGTGCAGTGCGCCGAGGGCCACGATCATGGACAGCGTCGTGCAGTTGGGGTTGGAGATGATGCCGCGCGGCCTCAGTCGGGCTGCGTGCGGATTGACCTCCGGGACCACCAGCGGTACGTCCGGGTCCATCCGGAAGGCGCCGGAGTTGTCGACCACGACCGCGCCCTTGGCGGCGGCGATGGGTGCCCAGCGCTCGGCCACCTCGTCCGGTACGTCGAACATGACGACGTCCACACCGTCGAAGGCGCCCTCCGTCAGCGCCACGACCTCGACCTCCTCGCCGCGCAGGGCCAGCTTGCGGCCGGCCGAGCGCGGCGAGGCGATCAGACGGATCTCGCCCCAGATGTCCGCGCGCTGGGACAGGATCTGGAGCATGACCGTGCCGACGGCCCCGGTAGCTCCCACAACCGCGAGCGTCGGCTTGCCGGCCCGCCCCGCATCCGCGGTCATCAGCGGCCGGTGCCTCCGTAGACGACGGCTTCGTCGCTGTCGGAGTCGAGACCGAAGGCGGTGTGCACGGCGCGGACGGCTTCGTTGACATCGTCCTGGCGGGTCACCACCGAGATGCGGATCTCGGAGGTCGAGATCAGCTCGATGTTGACGCCCGCGTCGGACAGCGCCTGGAAGAAGGAGGCGGTGACGCCCGGGTTGGTCTTCATGCCCGCTCCGACCAGGGAGATCTTGCCGATCTGGTCGTCGTAGCGCAGCGATTCGAAGCCGATCGCGCTCTTCGCCTTCTCCAGGGCGTTCATGGCCTTGTGGCCCTCGGCCTTGGGGAGCGTGAAGGAGATGTCGGTGAGGCCCGTGGAGGCCGCGGACACGTTCTGCACGATCATGTCGATGTTGATCTCGGCGTCCGCGATGGCGCGGAAGATCACCGCGGCCTCGCCCGGCTTGTCCGGGACGCCGACGACCGTGATCTTTGCTTCGGAGACGTCGTGGGCGACTCCGGAGATGATGGCGTGCTCCACCTGAGTGTCCCCTTGCGGATTCTCGTTGCTGACCCAGGTGCCCGGCAGTCCGGAGAAGGACGAACGGACGTGGATCGGGATGTTGTAACGGCGTGCGTACTCGACACAGCGGTGCAGCAGCACCTTGGAACCGGAGGCGGCGAGCTCCAGCATGTCCTCGGAAGAGATCCACTCGATCTTCCGGGCCTTCCTCACCACCCGCGGGTCGGCGGTGAACACGCCGTCGACGTCGGTGTAGATCTCGCAGACGTCGGCGTCCAGGGCCGCGGCCAGCGCGACCGCCGTGGTGTCGCTGCCGCCACGACCGAGGGTCGTGATGTCCTTCTTGTCCTGGCTGACGCCCTGGAACCCGGCGACGATGGCGATGTTGCCCTCGTCTATCGACGTCCGGATCCGGCCCGGCGTGACATCGATGATCCGCGCTTTGTTGTGGACCGAGTCGGTGATCACGCCTGCCTGGCTGCCGGTGAAGCTCTGGGCCTCGTGGCCCAGGTTTTTGATCGCCATCGCCAGCAGGGCCATGGAGATCCGCTCTCCGGCGGTCAGCAGCATGTCGAACTCTCGCCCGGCAGGGATCGGGGATACCTGCTCGGCGAGATCGATCAACTCATCCGTCGTGTCACCCATCGCCGACACCACGACGACCACCTGGTGGCCGTTCTTCTTGGCGTCGACGATCCGCTTGGCGACTCGCTTGATGCCTTCGGCATCCGCTACGGAGGAGCCTCCGTACTTCTGCACGACAAGGCCCACGTGCGCTCCTCGCTCATTTGGTCTCGTACCGCACACTGCGGTCGGCTCAGTCTAACGAGCGGCCGAATTCCACCCGGGCGTTATCGCATCGTGAGATGTCCCGCTCACGACGTGATCATCCCGGCGCTCCGGCCGCTCCAGCACGGCATCTGCCCCATGAGCCGCCGCCCACTCGGAAAAGTGCGCCGCGTCACACCTGTCGTCGAGCCTTAAATTTCAAGCATTAGGGTTCCGCTTGTGCGCGTACTCCTGGTGGAAGACGACGAGCCGATCGCCCAGTCGCTACGGCGCGGGATGACGCGATACGGCTTCGAAGTGGAATGGGTCTCCACGGGTGGAGCGGCCCTGGCCTACGAGGGCGCGTACGACGTCGTCCTCCTCGACCTCGGCCTGCCCGACACCGACGGCCTCGACGTCTGCAAGGCCCTGCGGCAGCGCGGTGACGTACCGATCATCGTGATCAGCGCACGGAGCGACGAGACGGACCGGGTGGTCGGCCTCGAGCTCGGCGCCGACGACTACGTCTCCAAACCCTTCGGCGTACGAGAGG
This sequence comes from Streptomyces flaveus, assembly GCF_014647675.1. Taxonomy (GTDB): domain Bacteria; phylum Actinomycetota; class Actinomycetes; order Streptomycetales; family Streptomycetaceae; genus Streptomyces; species Streptomyces flaveus. The sequence goes on from NZ_BMPQ01000008.1 coordinate 316,175, forward strand.
TCATCGCGCGCGTGCGTGCGGTGATGCGGCGGGCACAGCCGCGCGCCGCCGGGGCAACGACGGAGGTCGGCCCCGACCGGTACGGGCCGCGCCTGACCATCGACCGCAAGGCCGCCCGCGTACGACTGGACGACGAGGAAGTCTCCCTCGCGCCCAAGGAGTACGACCTGCTCGCGTTCCTCACCCAGGAGCCGGGTGCGCTGATGTCGCGCGAGCAGATCATGGAGGCGGTCTGGGACGCGAACTGGTTCGGGCCCACCAAGACGCTGGACGTTCATGTGGCGGCGCTGCGGCGGAAGCTGGCGGGCGCGATCACGATCGAGGCGGTACGGGGTGTCGGGTTCCGGCTCATCGTGAACGAGAGTGCGGCCGACTCCCGTGACCAGGGTGCCGGCAGCGAGGGTGCCGGCAGCGCCTCATGATCAGTCAGCTCATCCGCAGTTACGTTCTGCTCGTCGCGGTTGCCATCGCTCTGTTCACCGTTCCGGTGGCTTTCACGCTCACCGACCAGTTGCGGGAGGACACCAAGGAGTCCGTCGAGCGGGAGGCCAGGACCATGGCGCTCCTGTTGGGCAACGGCGACGCGGCCTCGTGCCAGGCGCTGGAGGAGATGGCCACGGCGTACAGCCGTGAGACGCCCGACGATGTCCAGGTCCTCTCCGAGGAGGAGCCCTGCGCGGGGAAGCTGCCCCAGCCGGACCAGGACGCAGCCCTGGCAAAGGCCCTGAACGAAGGCGAACCCACGTCCGACTGGGGCTCCACGTTCATCTGGGGTCCGCACCTGGTGGTCACCGTTCCCGCCCACGCGGATCCCGTGGATCCGGATGCGGACAGCGACAAGGACCCCGTCGTCGGTGCCGTACGGATCGAGTACTCGACCAGCGCGCTCACCGGCCGGCTGTGGAGCATCTGGGGCTTCCGGGCGATCCTCGCCGTGCTCGTGCTGGCCGTGGCCGCCGTGATCGGCGCCGTGGTGGCCCGCCGTCTGACCCGCCCCCTGCGCGAACTCAACGACATGGCGAGCAAGTTCAGCGACGGTGACCTGACGGCCCGTTCCCCCGTGACGGGTCCCCAGGAGACACAGACCCTCGCCCGCACGCTCAACCAGGGCGCCGAACGCCTCGACACCCTCATGTCCGCGCAGCGCATCTTCGTGGCCGACGCTTCCCACCAGCTCCGTACGCCTCTCACGGCGCTGCGCCTGTCGCTGGACAACATCGCGGACGGTGTGGACGACGAGTTCGTCAAGGAGGACGTGGAGCAGGCGACGGCGGAGGTGGTCCGGATGAGCCGCCTGGTCAACGGCCTGCTGGTGCTGGCGCGGGCCGAGGCCAAGGTGACCGCCGCCGAACCGCTGCCGCTGGGTGACGTACTGGAGGAGCGGCTCGCGGTGTGGCGGCCGGCCGCCGACGAGCGCGGAGTGTCGATCGCGCTCAGGGGGAGCGCCGACGGCCGGCTTCTTGTGTTGGCCAGTCCCGGTCATCTGGACCAGGTCCTGGACAACGTGCTCTCCAACGCCCTGGAGGTCTCACCGGACGGCGCGACCATCACCGTCCACGCGGAGTCCAAGGGCGATCAGGTGGTGCTGAAGGTGATGGACCAGGGCCCCGGTATGTCCGAGGCCGAGAAGTCCCGCGCCTTCGACCGCTTCTGGCGCGGTCAGGGCCTCACCGGGCGCTCCGGCTCGGGCCTCGGCCTCGCCGTCGTCAGGCAGTTGGTGACGGACGACGGCGGAACCGTTGAACTGCAGGACGCTCCCCCAGTCTCGGCTTCGCTCGACCGGGGGCACCCCCATGGGAGTGGGCTGTGCGTGGCGATCAGCCTTCGGGCATCGCAGAGGAGTGGTGGTTGACGATCTTCCACTCGCCGTCCCGCTTCTCGTACTCGTACGTGTAGCGGGCCTCGACGACACGCTTCTTGCCGGTCTCGTGGTCGGTGAGCGCGAACTCGTACACGCCGGTGTCGATGGCGGAGTTCGAGTCCAGGACGTTGACGTGCGTCTGGACCTTCGTGCCGACCGGCTTGTTCTGCAGGAAGTGCTCGAAGTAGTCGACGATTCCGGCACGGTCGCTGCGGACCTTGTTGGACACGGTCGGCAGGAGGACGGCATCGTCCGCGTAGAGGTCCGCCACCGTCTCCGCGTCGCCGGTCGCCAGGGCCTTGTTCCAGCCGTCGAAGAGGGCGGCGATCTCCGCCTTGCCGGCCTTCTTCGGCGCGGCCTCGGGGCCGGCCACGCTGACACCGACGGCCACAGTGCCGGTGGCGACAAGGACGGAAGCGGTGACGAGGGCGGCGCGTATGCGGGTCTTGCGGGTCATCGCAACTCCAGTGCGGTCGTGGTGGGTTCCTCCCTTCGCTTCCTCTGCGGCGGGAGTGACTCCAGACTCGCGTTGCGCCGGTTAGGGCCCATGCAGCGGACGTACAGGGGTGGGACAAGGTCTGTCCAAAGACGGAGGGTGACGCTTTGATTACGTCTGCCCGGGGGCTCGTCCCGAGGGCTCATGAGGGAGGATTCCGCACTGTGACGGGGGATCTGAGCAGTGACGGATGGGTCTGAGCTGTGACGGGTGGATGGGCGGGGAACCTGCTGCTGGGCGGCATCATCCTGCTCGGTTCCTCCGTGCAGTGGCTGACCGGCATGGGCTTCGCGCTGGTCGCCGTACCCGCGCTCGTCCTCCTGCTGGGGCCGAGCGAAGGGGTCGTCCTCGCGAACTGCGCCGCCGGGGCCATCTGTCTCGTCGGGCTCGCGGGCGGGTGGCGGCACGTGCGGCCGCGGGCGATGGTGCCGCTGTGCGCCGCGGCCGCGTGCACCGTACCGGCCGGGACATGGGTGGCCCGGCGACTGCCCGAGCCCGTCCTGCTCGCCTTCATGGGAGCGCTGGTGACGGGGGCCGTTCTGCTGGTCATGCGCGGCGCCAGGGTGACCGCCCTGCGCGGGGCCGGCGGCGCGGTGACCGCGGGAGCACTGGGCGGGTTCATGAACTCCGCCGCCGGGGTCGGAGGCCCACCGGTCTCCCTGTACGCGGTCAACGCGGGCTGGCCGGTACGGGAGTTCGTCCCGAACGCGTTCTTCTACGGAGTACTGGTGAACGCGTTCTCCGTCGCCGCGAACGGGTTGCCCCAACTCAGCACGCCCGTATGGCTGTTGGCCGCGACCGGCATGGCCGCCGGAGCCGCCGTCGGGAGGGTGCTGGCCCCTCGGGTGCCGGAGAAACGGGCTCGGGGGTTGGTGCTGCTGCTGGCGTTGGGCGGGGGGCTCACGACTTTGGGGAAAGGACTCTGGGGACTGTAGAGGTTTTGCACCTCAGCTCCCTCAGTCCACGAACTCCTTGAGCGGATCGGTGTCCAGGGTGATGTTCACAGGCGCCGGGAGGTCGACGACCGCGCCGAAGGGCAACTTCTCCTCTCGCCGGTAGCGGCCGTCCTCGGGCTGCGAGAACACGACGACCGAGCAGTCGTCGCGGTCGATGAGGAGGTAGACGGGGATGCCTGCGGCGGCGTAACCGTCGGGCTTCTCGACGCGGTCGCGTCGGTTGGTGTCGGAGTCGTACGACGTGACCTCCACAGCCATCAGCACCGTGTCCGCGCTCGACCACTCGCCATGCCCCTTGAGGCCGCCCTTGGGGACCAAGATCCCGTCCGCGCGGGCACGCCCCTTACGGTAGGCCTCGGTCTTGAGACCACGCTCAGGGTAGAGCCGGAGGTCGGGGCGCAGCTGCATGCACCGTTCCAGGAGCCACATGTAGATCTCGCTGTGGTTGCCGTCGGGCACCGGCTTGACCTGGACCTTTCCATTGATGAACTCCAGCCGCACAGTTTCGGGGGCATGGCGTTCCAACTGCTCGAACTCCTCGACGGACATCTGCGGCCGGTCTTGGTCGGTCCTGGGGGTCATGGCGTCGCCTCCTCGACTCCATGGTGCCCTGACCGGCACGTCCTGCACGCTCATACGTCCCTCCCATCCGGCGGACCTCCCTCGAGAGGTTCGCCGCCATGTTCGTCGTCGCCGCCGGGCCTCATGAGCCAATCGATCCTGGCATCTGCGGCCGCGAGCTCCTCTTCGGTGAAGGTCCCGTACTCCGCCTCGTACTCCCGCATGGCCGCGAGCCCGGCGGCACGTCGTTGCTCGTGGTTCGGATGGGCGCCGAGGTACTCCTCGACTGCATCCGCCACCACGGCGTCGACGGGCCGCCGATCCGCCTGTGCGTAGTCCCGCAGACGGGCGATCAGGCCCGCGTCGAGCCGCAGAGTCAGGTGCCTGTTCTCGATCGTCACGGCTTCCACCGCCTCGGCGGAAGGCCGTTCGCGATGCGGTCGCGGTTGTCGCGGTAGTGGTAGTGGACGCGGTCCTCGATGGGCACGGGGCGGAAGGTGTCGGGTACGGGTCCGCCGGTACGGCTCTCGAGCTTCCCCCTGAGGATCTGAGCGGACCTGGTCCCCATGTAGGCGATCTCCTCGAAGCCCTTCTTGACGTCCTCCGGCGTCATCCCCAGCTCCGCCTCCTCCGCGCGACAGTCCTCGCACACACCCCGGACGATCTTCGCCGTCCGCTCGTCCGCGTCGCAGGTGGCGCACGCCATGATCACGCGGGTCACGCGGGCGCGGAGGGGGCGGCCAGGGCTGGTCTCGCCGGTGCTGTTCTTCTGCGGGGGCATCTTCGACTCCAATCGTTTGCGGGCGAATCCGCCCGGGTTCGTGACGTTGGGCGGCAGTCCGTCTGTCAGCGCACGGGTCATGTCGGCCGGGGTGGCGCCTCGCGACAGCCACTCGGCGGCGCGGGGTTCGAGCGCTCGGCACTCGGCTTCGGAGAGCGCCATACGGGGGTCTGCGGTGCGGAGTTGGGCGAGTGCGAGGTATGCGGCGCTGGGCTCGGGGACCGGTTCCGCCTCCGGAGTCGGCTCGGCGTCCGGAGCCGCGTCGGGAGCGGGGGCTGGAGCCGGCGCGGGGGACTCTGTTCGGGCAAGTCCCGGCTGGTAGTTCTGCGTTACGTCCCTGCCATGGCGCTCTCTCGTGAACTCGGCCCACCACTCCAGTGACCTGGGCGTACGCGACCAGTAGGTCCGCGTCACCCATCGCATCGAGTTGTCCTCGACCGTGATGTGTTCCTTGATCCAGCGCAGGTGACCGAACTCGGTCAGGCTCCTGAGGGACGTGCGGGAGGCCTGCTGGCCGTAGCGGGGGTGCTCGGCCGCGAGGACCTTGTGGCCCATGGCGTGGCCGTCGTCGAGGTGGTCGATGAAGACGGCGAACTCGGCGTCCCGGGGGCACAGATGCGCGAAGTCCGCGTCCGCGTGCGGGGATTCGTCACCCACGGCGCGTTTTCCGTACCCCGTTTTGGCCATGGGGTGGGTGGGGCGCGGCAGGACAGGGCTAGGCTGGGCGTAAGCCACGATCGAGCCTCATTCGATCCGTAGGGCCAGGCCCCGGAGCCGGTGTTGGCGCACCGACCGGGGCCGATCTTTTGCCGCGAACCTAGAGTGACTTTACGTTCAGATGCAAGCCGATCACGGAACGTCACTCTTACGAGTTACGCGCCCTCAACTCACGTACAGACTTGGTTGGTTGGGTTAATCCCCACCAGACCCAAAACCCAGTGGAAGAGCTCGGGTCTCGGGGCTCAAGCTCCGGGCTGAGCTGCGGAAACGAAGGCGGACCAGGCGGGGCGGTAATCACCGACTCCGGGCTGACGGGAGGTGGCCAAGCCGTCAGCCAGGCCGCCCCGGCCGACTCGGCACACCTGAGCCCGCGTCAGCCCTGCTCCTCGCGGATCTCCCGCAGGCGGTGATCCACGACGTACGCCTCGGTCGCCGTACGGGCCGCCTGCTTGCGGGACTCCCATTCGGCGTCGGACACGTCGGGCTGGTTCTCCCGCATCCGGCGCTTGACCTCTGCCCAGCCGCTGTACCGACTCATCGCGCTACTTGACCTCGCGCAACCCCAGCGGCCCCGCCAGCTCCTCCGCCATGACCTTGCCGGCCTCCTCCGCCAGGGCGTCCTCGTTGAAGTCCTGGTCGGTGTCGAGGCCGTCGAGTTCTTCCAGGGGCTGGTTCAGGCGTACGTGGGCGACCAGGGACTGGAGGGCTCGGAGGGTGGCGGAGGCCGTGGAGCCCCAGTTGGAGAAGTACGAGAACTGCCACCACCACAGGGCCTCCGTGGTGCGGCCCGCGCGGTAGTGGGCCATGCCGTGGCGGAGGTCGGCGATGACGTCGGCCAGGTCGTCGGAGATACGGGCGGGGACCCGGCCCTTGCGGTGCTCGTAGGGGTCGAAGACCTCGGAGTAGACGTCGATCGGGTCGAGCAGGGAGGCCAGGCGCTCGCGGAGTTCGTCCACGTCCGGCTCGGGGCCGAGGTCGGGCTCGTAACGCTCCTCGGGAAGGATGTCCTCGTGGGCGCCCAGACGGCCGCCCGCCAGCATCAGCTGGGAGACCTCGAGCAGCAGGAAGGGCACGGCCGAGTCCGGCTCGTCGCCCTTGGCAACCTCGGTGACCGCGACGAGGAAGCTCTCGATCTGGTCCGCGATCTGGACCGCGAAGTCACCCGGGTCGTGAGCGGTCGCGTGCAGCGTGGCGTCAGACATCTAGAAGTCGACCTTCCTCATGAGCAAAAACACGTTCAGACATCCAGGAGCCGCCCTCTCGCGAAGGCGCGGCCGTCTCGATGGCGTTCGTCTCAGACATCGAGCAACCGCCTCCCCTCGAAAGCCCGGCCCAGGGTGACCTCATCGGCGTACTCGAGGTCACCGCCGACCGGCAGACCGCTGGCCAGGCGGGTGACCCTGAGGCCCATGGGCTTGATCATGCGGGCGAGATACGTGGCCGTCGCCTCGCCCTCCAGGTTCGGGTCCGTGGCCAGGATCAGCTCGGTCACCGTGCCGTCCGCCAGGCGGGCCAGGAGTTCTCTTATCCGCAGGTCGTCGGGGCCGACGCCCTCGATCGGGCTGATCGCGCCGCCGAGGACGTGGTACTTGCCCCGGAACTCCCGCGTCCGCTCGATCGCCACGACATCCTTCGGCTCCTCCACCACGCAGATGACCGAGAGGTCGCGGCGCGTGTCGCGGCAGATGTTGCACAGCTCCTCCTGCGCGACGTTCCCGCAGGTGGCGCAGAAGCGGACCTTGGCCTTCACTTCGAGGAGCGTCTGCGCGAGACGCCGTACGTCCGTCGGCTCCGCCTGCAGGATGTGGAAGGCGATCCGCTGCGCGCTCTTGGGACCGACGCCGGGAAGCCGCCCCAGTTCGTCGATGAGGTCCTGGACCACGCCTTCGTACAACGGATTGCCTTCCTGTTCACGCTCTCTCGGTACGTACCGTAGTCGCGCTTGCTCTCTTGGTACGTACGGTAGTTGTCGTCCGGCCTTCTTAGAAGAGACGGCCGGGTTGACTTAGAACGGCAGGCCGGGGATGCCGCTGCCGCCCAGGCCCTGTGCCAGCGGGCCGAGCTTCTCCTGCTGGAGCGCCTGCGCGTTCTCGTTGGCCGCCTGAACCGCCGCGACGATCAGGTCGGCGAGGGTTTCGGTGTCCTCGGGGTCCACGGCCTTCGGGTCGATCTTGAGGGCGCGCAGCTCGCCGGAGCCCGTCACGGTCGCCTTCACCAGGCCGCCGCCCGCCTGACCGTCGACCTCGGTGCGCGCCAGCTCCTCCTGCGCGTTCGCGAGGTCCTGCTGCATCTTCTGGGCCTGCTGGAGCAGCTGCTGCATATTGGGCTGGCCACCACCGGGAATCACGATCAGCTCCTGGTTTCGTACGGCTGTCCGGGCAGGGTTCTCCGCCCGCGCGGGCGTCTCCCGCCTGGGCATGAGCCTACGTGGTCCACAGCGGCATCGCTCCAGCACTCTTTCGAGTGAGTCAGGGCGATTGCCTATACCTGATCAAGGATCACGTCCGAGCGTAAAACCCCCGATACCGGGGCCATCGCCACCCATGGGGAGTTAGTAAGGGTGGGGGCGCTTCAGCAGCTTGCGGCACCCTTGCGCCACGGTACCGTCACGCAACGTAACGATGAGGGAGCGTCGGTGAGCCAGCCGGAGATGCAGCCCGAGGGGTCGGCCCAGGACGGTCGGGGTGACGGGCGGGGGGACGGTCGAGCTGACGGATACGGGAGTGGATATGGGGGCGGCGGATATGGCGGCGGCGTGCGGCCCGGTGATCCGGTGCGGGCCGGGGAGGCGGCGCCCCGTGATCTGACGGGGCGGCCGTTTCCGGTCGGTGACTGGGCGGAGCCGGCTGAATCGCTCCATGAGCTGTACCGGTGGGTGGAGTCGGGGGCGCTCGCCACGGTCTCCTGGTATCTCGCCGGGCGGGGATGGAAACGGCGGGGGGCGCGGGTGCTTCGGGCCGGTACGGCTGTGGGGGCGGTGGCTGGAGCGGCGTTTCCGGTGCTCGACCTCACGGGGGCGGTGGGTGGTGTGGCCCCCTGGGGTTATCTGGCGCTCCTGGGTGGGGTCGCTTGTGTGGCGGTGGACCGTTTCTTCGGGGTCACGTCCGGGTGGATAAGGGATGTGGCCACGGCTCAGGCCGTGCAGCGACGGTTGCAGGTGCTGCAGTTCGACTGGGCGTCGGAGTGTGTGCGGGAGGTTCTCGGGCCTACGGAGGGGACGGCCGCGGATGCTGCCGAGCGGTGCCTCGGGGTGTTGCGGCGGTTCTCCGAGGACGTTACGGAGCTGGTGCGGGCGGAGACCGCGGACTGGATGGTGGAGTTCCGCACGGGGTCCGCTCCGCTGGGTCTGCAGTCGTCCGTGGCCGGGGCTTCGCGGCCGGACCCGTTGGCGCCGGGGCGGTCGCCTTTGGTGCCGGGGGCGCGGCCGAACATGCCGCGGCAGCGGCCGCCGGAGGCTCGGTGACGGGTGGTGTTTCTGGGGGCTGCGCCCCAGACCCCCGTATCGGCCTGAACGGCCTCGTCCTCAACCTCCCCCACTCTCGGCTTCGCTCGAGCGGGGACCCCCACAACGGGCTGACTTGTGCCTGGCCTGGGCTGGAAAAGTTCAGCGGATTCTTGCGAGGGACCCCGGGCGTTCAGGACTCCGTTGGGAAATCCGCAAACCGGCGGGTGTGGTCCTTCGACCGAGGCGGGTCTTGGGCAGGCCTGTGCAGCGGGTCCGGCGGATGCGGGTGTGCCGGACGGCCTGGGAGATGGCGCCCTCCACCCCGGCGCGGATGTTGTAGCGCTGCTGCCACTGGTCGGTCAGCTGCTCGCGGCGCCGGTCCTCCAGTGCTGTCTGCTGGTCCTGGGGTAGCAGGATCAGGCTGCGGCCCCACTTGCCGTTCGCAGCCTTGGTGCACTTGTCCCGCACCGGACAGGCCGCGCAGTCCTGGGCGGTGAAGTGCACCCGTGAGACGGGAGTGCCGCTGCTCTTGCGCTGGCCGGACCAACTGGCGCTGATCTTGCCCTGGGTACAAACGGCCTTCTTGGCCTCCCAGTCGATCGTGAACGCGCTCTGCGTGAAGTGCTCGCCCTCGTAGCTCTCATGACACGTGTCCAGCCCGACTGGCCCCAGCAGCTCGATGCCATGCGCGTCGCGCGCCGCCACGATGTGCGCGACGGTGACGTAGCCAGGCATCGACATCGTGCTCGTCGGGCAGCAGCTCACGTGCGGCCAGGCCCTGGTGGACCTCCTCGGTCACCTCTGTGTCGGCGACGGTGGAGTCTGTGGGTGAGGACATGGGTGATCAGGTGCGGGGCGTGGGGCTCGCAGGTCTCGCTGAGGTGGGTTTTTAGCTGCATCAGCCCGATCCTCGCTTGACGCTGTAGCGGGCGTCGGGGTCGTAGGGCGAGGACAGCCTGCGTCTGCCCGGCGGGAGGTCTTTGCCCTTCCGCCGGCGCACCCCCTCGCCGTCGTGGTGGTACTGCTCGACCCAGGCCCGGCGCAGGACCTGGACGGCGGGGACCTCACGTAACCAGGCAGGAGCCCCGGGCGCGTGGACGCCCTCCAGGATGGTGAAGCCATCCCTGCCGACCTGCTCGGCCCATTCCTGGCGCACGTTGTCGCCCTTGGGGAAGCGATAGGAGTCGATCGGGGTCCCGTAGCGTTTGGCCCAGTCCGCGGTAACCAGGGACGAAAGCCACGCCGGGGCGGCTGCGGCCAGTGCCTCCAGCGCCGCGCGCAGGGTCTCGCCGACGAACTCCATCCGGTTCAACGTCCGCACCGCGGCCAGGACATGCGTGGAGTCGGTGCGCTGCCGACCGCCCGCGCGCAGCAGCCCGAGCTCGGAGCACCTGGCCAAGACCAGGTCCAGGGCCTGCTCCTCCAGCCCGTGCCCGATCAGCCGGGCGCGGAAGTCGCTGAGCACGGAGAAGTCGAACCCTGGGTCGTCCAGTTCCAGGCCGAGGAGGAACTTCCAGTCCATACGGGCCCGCACCTGGTCAGCGGCCTACCGGTCGGTGAGTCCCTCGGCGTACTGCAGCACCGAGGCCAGCGCCAGCGCTCCCGGTGACACGGCCGGACGCCCCCGCGTTGAGAACGCCTCAGCGAAGGGCTTGTCCTCGAACAGCGGGCCCAGCGCCTCACGCACCGGGACGGCCAGCGTCCCCTTCGGAAACGACGCCCGCACCACCCGAGCGGTCAGCTCCGGCGCCTCACCATCGTCCCAAGACTCCAGCGACACCCAGCCCACCCCTCGCTCCGACGAACAGAACGATCATGCCCACCTCAGTGAGTCAACGAAGCCGGTTTGCGGATTTCCCAACGGAGTCGTGAACGCCCGGGAGGAATCGTGGCTTTGGCCAGGCGGCGCGGGGCGCCGCAGCATCATGATGTCTGCTGGCCGCGGAGCGGCCGGGTCTCTCGCCCGGTCATGGCGTCGACGCACGACCCTGCGCGTCACTCGTTCGGGTGATCGTCTCCGGACGTGCGGTGCCGTGTCGCACAGGTGTGTACGTTCGGTGCTTGTGAAGCTGGTGGTGCAGGTCAAGCTGCTGCCGACGCCCGTACAGGCGGCGGCACTCGAGGCGACCCTGCGCGCCTGCAACGAGGCCGCCACCTGGGTGAGTGAGGTGGCCTTCGAGCGCGGGGAGTTCAAGAACTTCACCGTGCGCAGGCGCGTCTACGGCGAGGTGAAGACGCGGTGGCAGCTGGGCGCGCAGGCCGCCCAGCACGTGATCAAGAAGACGTGCGACGCGTACACCACGCTCAGGGCGAACCTGAAGGCCGGGAACCTGGGACGGCCCGGCTCCAAGCGCTACCGCCGGGCGACCGAGAAGCCCATCGCCTTCCGCCCCCACGGAGCCCAGCCCTACGACGACCGCATGCTGTCCTGGCAGATCCCCGGCCGGACGGTGTCGATCTGGACGGTCTCCGGGCGGGTCAAGGACGTGGCGTTCACCGCCTC
>NZ_BMPQ01000009.1:0-93109 GCF_014647675.1 Streptomyces flaveus
TGCACCTGAAGGAGGGACTGGAGCCTGCGGGCAGCACAGGTTTCCGGCTGCACGTGCGCGGCTGACCGCCGGCCCGACACCCCGAGCTGGGCGCGGGCAATGCCCAAACGGCGTGCTGCCTCAGTCCGGGGCCGGTCTTCGACCGTGCCGTCCCCCTTGCCGAGGTGCCGGACGGTTGTCGGGCGATGGACGGCGCACATCACTTTCTGAGCGCGGGGGCTGGCGGCACGGGTGTGGTTGCTCCCGTGCCGCGCGGCGCCCTCGTGATGTCAGGCGGCGCGCTTCACGTGGCGGACCAGCCACATCAGCAGGGCGTCCAGGTCGGCGGCGGCCGAGAGGACCCGGTCGACCGCCTCAGGGGTGTGCAGCCACTCCTCGCAGCCGAGGGGACGGGCGGCGATCAGCGAACGGTGGCGCAGCAGGTTCGTACGGGAGTGGTCCGTCGGATAGCCGCGCGGGGAGCGTTTCATCACGTCCCCGGAGATGTCGTAGCCCTTCTTCCGTACGTCCTCGACGATGGCGGACAGTTCGCGGCCGCTCCTCTCGGAGGCCACGGCTTTGCGGAACGTGTCCACCTGGCCGGGATCGGGGTACCACCAGGCGCCCTGGATCCGCAGGCCGTCCAGGGAGAACCGAAGACCGATCTCGATCTTGCGGCCGAGCCGGATCACCGCGCCCTGGTGCTGCCACCACCAGGAGTCGGTGCGGTAGTGCCAGACGGAGAAGTCCTCGTACCGGGGGTCGGCGTCCGCGACCTCGTTGAGCAGGGCGATCATCGGCTGCCGGACCAGGCGTTCGCGGTCCGCGCGGTAGCGCTCGCGGGTCGCGTGGGTCGGTTCGCCCTGGAGCTGCCACAACACGTCCATGGCCTGCTCCGGCCAGCCGGTGAACTGTCCGCGCATGCGCGGAGGATAGCTCACCGATGATCCGCGCGCGGAGAGTGAGACGGGCAGGGTCAGGCGAAGGTGGCGGGCATGGTCAGCTTCTCCGACGGGGCGGGGCCGGCGCCGTCGGCCGTGTACGTGGAGCGCGAACTGCCGCCGGGAGGCACGTCCGCGTACCTTGCGGCCCGGGGCGGCGGGGCCCGTTCCTTCGCCCTGTGGGCCGACGATCAACGCCGGGAGCGGGTGGCCACCGTGGTGACCCTGTCGGCCGGCGGCGTCGCGAGGTTCCAGGTGCTCGGCGCGCACGGCGAGGTCATCGGCACGCTCATGCGCGAGAAGGCGCTCCGCGGCAGGGGCCTGCGCACCCGCTGGACCGTGCACCAGCCCGGCGGCTCCGAAGCGGTCGGCTTCAAGGGGAGGATCGTATGGTGGTGGATGTGGTGGCTCCTGCTGCCCCTGATGACGGTGGTCCTCGTGATCAGCGTCTTCGACAGCGTCCCTGGCAACGAGGGCGGCATCGCACGCGCACCCCGGCGCATCCGGTGGCGCGCGAACGGGCAGGTCCCGCTGGAGTTCAGGTCCAAGGGCGACAAACTGCACGTACACGCACCCGGTGTGGACTGGCGGCTCGGGGCCGCGCTGATCGCCCTCCTGCGCAGCTTCAACGCCGGCGCGTGGGACTCGGTGAAGGAGTGACCCGAGGGACGACGCTCCGGCGCGGTGCGTGCTGTGGCGGCGGAAGTTGGTGTTCTGGGGCCGCGCACCGTAGAACTGGGCCTCATGTCTGATCAGTGGCCGGCCCAACGCCCGGCGCCAGGGCCCTTGCCCGGTCCGCCCGGCGGGTACGGGCCGCCACGGTTCCAGGAGGTCAGTGCCGGGTACCGGCGTTGGGCCGGCGTCCTGCTCTGGCTCGCGATCGCCGTCGCGGTTCTCATGGTGGTCGCGTTCGTGGCCAGCATCGTCTTCCTGGTGAAGGCAGACGCGGACGTGGACAACGCCGTCTACGGCTATCTCGCGATCTTCCTCTGGTTCGGGATCGCCGCCGCGATCCCGGTGCTGCTGGCGCTCGGTATTCCCGCAATCGTCATGACGCGGCGTGTACGGCAGCAGGAGCGGCTGGGCCACGATGCTGTGTACCGAGGGCTCAAAGTCGGCGAACAGTAGCCGCGTGAACTCCAGGCGCGACTCGTAGATCACGTGTTCCTGTGTCGTCGCCGACCAGTGCGTGCCGGAAAAGTGCTTCTGCCCTTGTACCAATGAAACGTCCGCCACGGAGCAGCCGACTCCAGAAGCCCCACCGACACAGTGATCCACGAGAGGTCCTCGGCCACCGCGCCGTCGCGCCGACGGACGCTGACCGTGACAGCCGAATCGTCCATGACGTACCCCCAACCCGGGCGATACCCCGCAAAGTCTCAGCGTCGCTGCACAAGTGGTGCTGATATGCAGTCAACTCTGAGACCGTGAAGCGGAATCTGAGACCCCACAGCGCTTCACCTGCACCCTGAAGGGCAGAGCACCGCGCAAGATCAGAGGCAGACAGGGCGTAGTTCACGTCACACGAGATGTGACAGGAATGACTGACGGCCTGTGATCGTTGATGATGGGATACCAACCGACGACTGAAGGATCGAGAGCTCGTGAGCAAGGTCCCCCCGATCATCCTGAACAACGGCGTCGAGATGCCGCAGCTGGGTTTCGGTGTCTGGCAGATCCCGGACGACGAGGCGGAGCAGGCGGTCACCACCGCTCTGGAGGCCGGGTACCGCAGCGTCGACACCGCCGCCGTCTACGGCAACGAGAAGGGCACGGGCAAGGCTCTGGGCGCCTCCGGCATCGCCCGTGAGGACCTCTTCGTCACCACCAAGCTCTGGAACAACGACCAGGGTTACGACTCGACGCTGCGCGCCTTCGACACGTCCCTGGCCAAACTCGGCCTCGACTACGTGGATCTGTATCTGATCCACTGGCCGATGCCGGCCAAGGACAAGTACGTGGACACGTACAAGGCGTTCGAGAAGCTGCTGGCCGACGGCCGCGTCAAGTCGATCGGCGTCTCCAACTTCTTTCCGGAGCACCTGGACCGGCTGATCGAGGCGACGTCCGTCATCCCGGCCGTCAACCAGATCGAGCTGCACCCGCACCTGCAGCAGCTCGCCTCGCGTGAGTACCACGCGGAGCAGGGCATCGCCACCGAGGCCTGGTCGCCGCTCGGCCAGGGCAAGGGCCTCCTGGAGGTCCCGGCGATCGTGGCCATCGCCCAGAAGCACGGCCGTACGCCCGCGCAGATCGTCCTGCGCTGGCACATCCAGCTCGGCAACGTGGTGATCCCCAAGTCCGTGACCCCGTCCCGGATCAAGGAGAACATCGAGGTCTTCGACTTCTCCCTCGACACCGAGGACATCGCCGCGATCAGCGCCCTCAACGAGGACCGCCGCATCGGCCTGGACCCGGCAACCGTCAACTGACCGCATATCCCTGGCCCGTTGGAAGCCGCCGCCCGATGCATCGCACTTGGGCGGCGGCTTCCGGCCTGAGTCGGGCCGTACGCCACGTACTCGACAAGTAACGTTCCGCCGTGCGGCCTAAGGCCGGGCGCGGCTTCCTCGCCACGTGGTTCAGGGTCGGTCAGGGTCGTCCGGAAGCGACTTCCCGGACAGAAGGGCCCCACAGTGCGTATGCGAACGCAGACCCTCGCCGTTGCCGCCGGAGCCGCGCTGCTCGCCGCCGGGGCGCTCCCTGCCGGCGCGACCGGCAGCCCCATCAGGGCGCGGGAGGGCACGGTCGGTGCGACCGACCTGCTGGCCGAGGTGGCGTCCTGCTCACGGATCTCGGACGGCCTGTACCGCACCGACGAGGAGGCCTCGCCCTCCGTCCCCGTCTGCGGCAAGGAGGGCGCGGTGTTCTGGAAGGCCGACATGGACATCACCTGCGACGGTCAGGTCACCGCCCGGTGCAACCGCGACACCGACCCGTGGTTCCACCCCGGCACGGCCTTCCCCCAGTCCGACGGCAGCCCGCTGAACTCCGAGACACTGCCGTACGTCGTCGTGCCCGGCCCCAGCGACATCTGGAACTACGCGGACGCCGGCATCAAGGGCGGCAGCGTGGTCGCCGTCATCCACGACGACCAGGTCCAGTACGCCGTCGTCGGCGACACCGGTCCCAGGAACATCATCGGCGAGGCCTCGTACGCCACTGCCGAGGCCCTCGGCATCGACCCGGAGCCCTCCACCGGGGGCGCCGCCTCGGGCGTGACCTACATCCTGTTCACGAACTCCCGCGTCTCCCCCATCGAGAGCCACAGCGCGGCGGTGTCCCTGGGCGAGTCGCTGGCGAAGCGGTTCCTCCGGGACAACTGAGCAGGCGGCAGGCTCGGGCTCGGCACCGCGGCGGTGCCGAGCCGGGCCGCCGTGGCTCAGACCGGCTGGCCGATCGGCCGCACGACCACGGTGTTCACATCCACACCGCTCGGCTGCCGGATCGCCCAGACGATCGACTCCGCGATCTGGTCGGAGGTGAGCAGATGTCCGGGCGGCAGGCTCCCGTAGTCGTCCCAGAACGGCGTTTCCACCCGGCCGGGCGCGATGAGCGTCACGCCCACGCCGTACTCGGTCACCTGCCGCCGGGTGTTCTCGGCGAGCCCGGTCACGGCCCACTTGGTCGCCCCGTAGATGTTGCCGGGCCCGTGGACGAACCCGGCGACGCTGCCCACGAGCACGATCCGCCCCCGTGTCTCCTTCAGTTGGTCGATCGACGCCCGGATGAGCAGCGCGGGGCCGAGCACATTGGTCAGCACCATGTCCCGCCATCCGGCCGGATCACCCTCGGCGACGGAGTCGTGCGTGGCGAAGCCGGCGTTGGCGACAACGGTGTCGAGCCGTCCGAACTCCTTCGCCGTCGCCTCGACGGCCGCCTGGACGTGGTCGTAGTCGGCCGCGTCCCCGGTGATGGTCAACAAGCCCTCGGGGTTGCCGAGTTGGTCAGCGAACCCTCGCAAACGCTCCGCCCCGCGCCCCGTCACCGTCACCCGGTGCCCGGCGTCGAGCAGCTGCCGTGCCGCCGCCGCGCCGATCCCGCTGCCGCCGCCGGTGATCAGCGCCACTGGTGAGTCAGTCATGTGTCCCCCCAAGCCTTGTGTCACGAATGGCCCGAAGTCCATCACTTGGAGTGCTCTCGATGTCAACACATTCCGGCAGACGCCTTCGTCAGCACGTCCGCCGGTAGGACACACCGGGCAGATACGTACGCCACTCCTCCTCGGTCGCGCCACCGTCCGCCCGAGCGCACGCGGCCGCGGCGGCCCGTCCCGGTTCCAACGGGTAGTCCCGCCATGGGCAGATGAGGTGTGGCGACCCTCAATTCCCCGCTGTCCAACGTGAATCCGACCGCGAGGACCGGCCCGTCCCCCGCCGGGACGGACGCGGGCGACAACCGGTGGACGCGATCGCGCAGGAAGCGGTGAAGCGGGACGTCCTGGCCGCGTACTTCGAGGAGTGCCGCACGCGCGAGGTGCGGGGCGCCCGGGTCACGGTGTACGCGCGGCCGGGCGCCTGCTGACCGGGCAGGGTTACGCGGGCTTCACCCCGACGTACACCGTCTGGGCCGCCAGGACGAAGACGTCCGGGCGGTGGTGGACGCTCGCCTTGTCGTCAGGGTCGAGGAGCCGGTCGAGGGTCGCGAGGTCGTCGGCGTCGAGACCGTCGGCCAGGCCCTCCCGGCGGTGGGTGAGGGTGGTGGCCACAAAGGCTCGGACCTCGTCGGAGACGGGGGCGGGCAGGTCGAGGAGGAAGGTGCGGGTCGCGGTGTGGCGCAGGCCGGCGGCGGTCAGGAGGGCGGGCCAGTCCTCGGTCTCCTCCACTGCACCGGGCAACTCGGCCCGCATCTTGGCGAACCACTCCTCCTGCACCGCGTCGATACGGGACTGCAGGCCCGGGCGGCCGATACCGATGTCGCGCGGCAGGTAGCGCGAGGGAAGGCCGCCTTCGAGGAGGGCGAGGGCGCCGCCGGGTGCGAGACGGCGGGCGAATTCGGTGAGGGCGGCGCGCTGGTCGCCGACGTGATGCAGGGTCCTGCTGGACCAGACGAGGTCGGCGGGATACTCCAAGTTGCTGATTCCGTCGGCCAGTTCGGCCTCCAGAGTGCTGAACCGGTCGGCGATCCCGTGCTCGGCGGCGCGGGAGCGGGCGGCTTCCAGAAGGGGCGCGGACCCGTCCACGGCGACGACCCGCGCCTGCGGGAACGCGTCCGCGAGGAGGCAGGAGATGACACCGGGCCCACTGCCCACGTCCGCGATCAGCTCCGGCTCGGGCTTCCACTCCCGCAACCACCCCGCCGCTTGCCGGTACACCGGAGCGAACAGCTCCGCTTCCTGCTCCAGCATGGGCAGCCACTCGGCGAAGTCGATCTGCGTGTGATCGTGCTGATGCGCCATGGTTCATGACCTCTCATTCGGCTTGCGTCCAGAGTGCTCCGCGAATCCCCGAAACGGCTACTCGCGTTGCCGAAACAGCAAGCCGAACTTGTACATGAACTGGCCCCGGGGCTGCGCCCCGGACCCTCGCCAGGGGGTGGTGGATGACACTGCGTGTCGCGGCTGCGGGTGCGTCGTGGCTGGTCGCGCAGTTCCCCGCGCCCCTAAAAGCAAAAGCCTGCGGCTCCCCGCACCCCGAAGACCCCGGCGCCCCGGGCAAGCCCGTGCCCCCGACGACCCGCAGCTTCCCTCCGGCGGGAGGGGTCGTGGGCCGGTGCGTCGTATGTCCGTCGCTTAGGGCGCGTATTGAGTCGTGATCATTGAGTGGTCCGGGTGAGGATCAACCTCTCCCACTAAGGGATGTCCCGTAACTGCTGATCTGCTCTGAGCGGGCTGCACGCCTGGGGCTGGTGCGATGCCGATGTGTTGGGCTGGAGGCGTCAGCCGCGGTCGGATGCGTTTTCCAGCAGGTGGTCGATGTGGCGTTGGAGGGTGGCCAGCGCCGTGGCCGGGGAGTGGTGGCCTGCCAGGACGTGGACCGTGAGGCCGTCGGCCAGGGCGAGGAGCGTGTGTGCTTCGCGATCGGGGTCAAGGCGCTGGAGGATTTCCTGGGTGTCCTGGCCGTAGCGGATGAGCCACGCGATGAGGCCGTGGAGCTTGGCATAGGTGTCGTGCAGGACGGCGGCCAGTTTCTCGCTGGCAGGGGCATGCGTGATAAAGGCCAGCCAGACGTGAGCCTGTGTCCTCGATTCCTCATCCAGCAGGGCGAGTTCGGCCAGGGTGTGGGACAGCAGGGTCGACGCGGCCTGGGGGGTGGATGTGGCAGCGATGCGCTGGTTGGCGCGTTCGCTGACGTGTCGGGAGATGTGCTCCAGCGCGAAGAGCAGCATGTCCTGCTTGGTGCGGAAGCACCGCTGGACAGCGCCCATGGACACATTGGCCTGGGCCGCGACGTCGCGGAGGCTGACGGCCTCCATGCCGGAGCGCGCGATCAGGGTGCAGACCGCCTCGGCGATCCGTCGGCGTCGGTTCTCGTAGTCGACCTGCCTGGGCACGGTTTGCTCCTTCCCGCGTTCTGATGCACTTGCATCGTATCCGGATTCACTGCACGATGTGATGCGATCGCATCGGAACGATGCGCGGACACCGGGAGGGAAAGCTCGTCATGGCGAAACAGCTCCAGAGGACGGACAGCAGCTCAGGTCAGGGGCTGCTGTGGCTGTTCGGTGCCATCCTCGTCATCCAGGGCTTCGGCTCCGCCATCACGGAGGCCGGGTGGGATACAAGCTTTGGCGTCGCTGGCCTCCTGCGGGCAGCCCATATGCCTGAGTGGGCAACGCTCCTGGTCGGCTTCGCTGGTTTGGCCCTGCTGGGAATGGCGGCGCGCCGTCACTACGCGAGGAGGCGGGCGGACCGCCACCCGTGAGAAGTCCGCAGGCCAACTGGCGAGCTGGGATGCTCCGGGTGTGGCTGGTGTGATCACGGCGTCGGAGCCGTCTTGGATAGCCCCGTTCACCGGGCTGAGCCCGCGGCTGTTCGGCAAGCTGGTGACCTCGCTGCGGCGCGAGGGCGCTGATGCTGTGCGGCGGGGCCGGCCGTGGAGCCTGCCGCTGGAGGACCGGGCGCTGCTAGCAGCGGCGTACTGGCGCACGAACTTGACCCTGCGGCAGCTGGCGCCGCTGTTCGGTGTATCGAAGTCCGCCGCGGATCGAATCATCGACGACATCGGTCCGCGCCTGGCGCTGCAGCACCGGCGCCGGGACCGGCGGGACACGGTGCTGATCGTGGACGGCACCCTGGTGCCCACGCGTGACCACACGGTCACCGAGCAGTCCAAGAACTACCGGTACTCCACCAACCACCAAGTCGTCATCGACGCGGACACCTGTCTGGTCGTCGCGGTCGGCCAGCCCGTCGCGGGCAACCGCAACGACTGCAAGGCGTGGGAGGAGTCCGGTGCCAAAGCAGCGATCGGAAAGACCACCACGATCGCCGACGGCGGCTACCGCGGCACCGGGTTGGTCATTCCCCATCGCCGCAAGCGCAAGGACGAAGAGCTGCCCCCTTGGAAGGAGGAGCACAATCGTTCACACAAGAACGTCCGCGCCCGCGTCGAGCACGTCTTCGCCCGCATGAAGACCTGGAAGATCCTCCGCGACTGCCGCTTGAAAGGCGACGGTGCGCACCACACCATGCTGGGCATCGCCCGCCTGCACAACCTTGCTCTTGCCGGATAACCCGGCAAACCACGAGGTCACTATCAGCGAAGCACCGTAACGCGAGATGAATTGCGGGACGTCCCTTAGGGCCGATCCCACAGGCTGATCAAGTCGATACGCGCCTGGTTGGCCCATATGCTGTGGTCCTGCGATCATCCGCACATGCTCATGCTCGACGATGACCTCGGACACCTTTCCTACGACATAGCCGGTGACGGCTCGCCCGTCGTTCTCGTGCACGCCGGTGTTGCCGATCACCGCATGTGGGACGCGGTCGTGCCCTCTCTCGCAGAACGGCACACCGTGATCCGGTACGACCTGCGCGGCTTCGGCGAGTCCGCACCCCCGACCGGCCCGTTCCGCGAGACCGACGACCTGCGTCGTCTCCTGGACCACCTCGGCCACGAACGTGTCCGGCTCGTGGGCGCGTCCTGGGGTGGCCGCGTGGCCCTGGACTTCACGCTCACCCACCCGGACCGGGTGCACTCACTGGCGATGCTCGCCGCGCCCTGGCCGCGATACCACTGGTCCGCGGACATGATCGCGTACGACGAGGCCGAGACGGCGGCTCTGGACGCGGGCGACCTGGACGCCGCCGTACGTATCAACCTGGACATGTGGCTACGCGGACCCGCTCGCAGCTGGGATGACGTGGCCGACGGACTGGCCGGCCAACTCCGCAGCCCCCTGCGGACATCGCTGGCGAACCAGGCCACCGTGGGCCAACACTCCCAAGGTCCCGCGACCGGCGACCTCGCCGCCATCTCCGTCCCCACACTGGTGGGCGTCGGCAAACTCGACGTCACCGACTTCCAAGACATCGCCCGCCGCTACGCCACTGAGATCCCCGACGCCGCCCTGGTCGAGTTCGCCACCGCCGCCCACCTCATCGCAATGGACGCGCCCGCCGAACTCAGCGCGGTACTGGGTCCATTCCTCGCCCGTTAGGGCGCGTATTGAGTCGTGATCAGTGGGTGGTCCGGGTGAGGTCTTTGATCCAGACCATCGAGGCGCGCAGGTGGAGGCCGGCAAGGTAGCTGTCTGGGGTCTTGTCATATCGGGTGGCGATGCCTCGCCAGGCCTTGAGCTTGTTGATCAGGCGCTCGACGGTGTTCCTCTCCTTGTAGAGGTCGGCGTCGTGGCTGACGGGCCGGCCTCCCCCGGAGCCCTTCTTCCTCCGGTTGACGGCCTGGTCCTTCTTCTCCGGGATCACTGCCTTGATGCCGCGTCTGCGCAGGTGGGTCCGGTTGCCGCGGGAGGAGTAAGCCTTGTCGGCGGCGACCGCGTCCGGCCGGGTGCGGGGGCGCCCGACGGGGCCGCGGACCCGTAACTTCTTGAGGACGGGGATGAACTGCGGGCTGACCGCCGCCTGGCCCGCTGTCAGCACGAACGCCAGCGGGCGGCACTTGCGGTCGGCGGCGAGGTGGACCTTGCTGGTCTGCCCGCCTCTGGAACGTCCCAGCAGAGCGGCCTTCAGCCGGAGTTTTCGTCGGCGCCGGATGCGTCGCCGCTCTTCGCGCTCAGGGTCGGTGTCGGTGTCCTGTCCGTCTTGTTCTTCGAGGCTGCCCCTTTTGACTTGGCCTTTTCCGCCTCGGCGGCAGCCTTCTCCAGGACGGTGAGGACGTCCTGGGCCAAGTGCATCCCGGCTGCGTCGTGGTGAGCGCGCGCGGTCGTGGAGTCGATGCTGACCAGGGACAGATCCACCGCACCCCGCTTCGCGGCTTCCGCGGTCAGGCCCTCCAGCAGGGCCTCGAAGATGCCGCCGTCGCGCCACTGCCGGAAGCGGTTGTGGACGGTTGACCAGGCGCCGAACTCCTGTGGCATCTCCCGCCACTGTCCGCCGGTCCTGAACCGCCAGATCACCCCCTCGAACTGCTGCCGCAGTTGCTCGGGATACGGGCCGTACTCGCCGATCGGCAGGTACGGCTCGATGAACTTCCATTCCTCGTCCGTCAGTTGCACTCGCGTCACGCAAGAACGTCTACCGGTCCAGGCCCCGCTCCGAGGGCGAATCCCGCAGATTGATCACGACTCGATACACGTCCTAGCTTCGGTCTCGGAGAACCAGGACCTTGTACCAGGCCAGGGTCGTATGCCCGCCCTGCGACGGGCTGACGCACCGGCCCGCGACCCCGCACCCCAACGAACCCAGGGGCGCGGGGAACGGCGCGAGCAACCACAACGCACCCGCAGCGTCAAACTGCTCAACCAGCGGTAGCTACAGCGCGGGGTACGCGTTCTTCATCAGCTCCTGGAACTGCGCCGAGAACCAGTGCCCCGACAGCGGAGCGTCCGGCAGCGCACCCGACATGTTGAAGTTGTTACGAGGGTTGCCCTCGTACGTCGGGTCGCACATCCGGTCGAAGCCCTTGCCCTCGTCGTTCGGGATCTCCTTGCTGGCCCCGTCGGACTCACCCGGCGGCTTCATCCACACGTACGCGTCGATGCCGGAGGCAGGCGCGGCCTGCGGGCGCTCGCCGAGGCCGGCGCCGGACTGGTTGCACCAGTTGCCGGTGTTGAGGCGACGGTCGTAACGGCCGCCGTCGACGTAGGTGTCCACACTGGTCGTCGCGCCAGGCCCGGTGGGCCGGGAAGCGCCGCCCCAGCCGTTGCGGGACGTGTCGATCAGCATGCCGATGTCCGAGTTGAAGCCGACGGAGACCAGCTTGTCGCGGAAGGCCTGGGCGAAGGACTGCTCGTCGACGTAGCGGTTCCAGTCGACCCACTTCGACTCACGGACCGACTTGCCGGCCACGTTGTCGTTGATCGTGAAGTGGTCTTCCTTCAGCGCGCTGTAGTTGGCGGTGTTGGTGATGAAGCCGTGGACGTCGTTCACCGTGGCGCCCTCGGCGGTTGCCGCCTGCTTGAACAGATCCGCCGACGGGCCGAAGTTGTCGTCCCAGCCGATCCAGCCGTGGTGTCCGGCGTCCACGTAGTTGTAGACGTTCTCCGTGTCGCCGAGCTTGTTGAGTGCGTAGCCGACGCCCTTGACGTAGTTGCCGTTGGCCTTCATCACGTCGCACTCGGGCGTGGCCGTGGGACGGCTGCCGGTGTTGGTGACGAGGTTGGGCAGCGAGTCGATCTCGACCGTGGTGACGATGCGCAGGTCCGCGTACTTCGGATCGGCGAGGATCGCGGCGATCGGGTCGATGTACTCGGTCTTGTACTTGTCGATCTCCGTCGGACCGAGTTCGCCATTCGACGCCAGCGCCGCGCAGTCACGCCCCGGCAGGTTGTAGATGACGAGCTGGACGACCAGTTCGTCCGAGCCCTTCTGTTCCAGCGCCTCGTCGAGGTGGTCGCGCAGCCCCATGCCGCCGTTCACACCGTTGATGGCCGCGGTCCGGTCCAGCCACACACCGGTGGGCTGGTTGGCGATGCGGCTGCCGCCGGTTTCGGCGGCGGCCTTCGCGGACCACTCCGGGTTCACGTACACCTTGGCGCCCGAGTACGGGTTGTCGACCTTGGGGCCCGTCGGGTCGGGCGGATCGGTGGGACCGCCGCCACCGTCGACGTTGCAGGTCACGCCGTCGAGCGTGAAGGTGGCGGGCATCGCGTTGGTGCCGCTGTACGAGGCGTTGAAGCCGAAGCTGATCGAACTGCCCGTCGACAGCGTCCCGTTGTAGCTCTCGTTGGCGGCGGTGACCGCGTTGCCGCTCTGGCTGAGGTTGGCGTTCCAGCCGCTGGTGATCTTCTGGTTTCCGGCGTACGACCACTTCACGGCCCAACTCGACTTGGCAGCCGTGTGGTTGGTGACCGTGACCGCGGCGGTGAAGCCGGAGTCCCACTGGTTCTGCACCTTGTAGTCGACGGTGCAGGGGACGGCGGCCGGACCGGCGTCCGGGGGCATCGCCGCGACAGCGGTGCCCGTTCCTCCGACGAGCAGCGCTAACGCTGCCAGCAGTACGGTTCTGGTACGGCTCATGATGTGCGGGTTCCTATCCGTCGAGGGAGCGCAGGCGATCGCGCAACCCGATGCCGAACGACGTCGGTGTGCCGTCGTAGTTGGAGATCAGGGCCGGACCGGTGTTGCAGTTCCAGGTGTTCCAGGTCCAGCCGAGGTACGACTGCTCGCGCTCGTCGAACCACGCCATGACGCGGTCGATGAAGGAGTGCGCGCAGGTGTTCTCGCCGATCTCGCCCGCCACGAGCGGCACTTGGGCGGCGACCGGGCCGAGCGTGGAGTCCCAGCAGCTCTCGTTGGAGCAGGTGTTGAAGTTGTAGACGTGCCAGGCCGCGGCGAGATTGCCCGCCGGATCACTCGGCTTGTACGTCAGCCACTGGCTCAGGTCGTTCGAGTACGCGAGCCCGCCCGCCAGGATCACGTTGGTGGCGCCGGTCTCGCGGATCGTGTCGATCAGGTCCTGCATCCCGGCGACCTCGTAACCGATGCCGGGGCAGGTGCCGCCGTCCCGCCAGCAGGTCCACGCCTGTTCGGCGGTGGACGTCGCGCGGTCCGGGTAGGGCTCGTTGAACAGGTCGAAGACGACGGTCGGGTCTTCCTTGAAGGTGCTGGCGACCGAGGCCCAGAAGGACGGCGTGTACTGCATGTTGGGCATCGGCTTCTGGCAGCTGGCGTGCACGTCGGCGCAGCCCGCCGAGTTGCCCGTGTACTGGCCGTGGGACCAGTGCAGTTCGAGCATCGGCGTCATGCCGTGCGCCTTGACCTTGGTCACCAGGTCCTTGACGGCGGCGATGTAGTTGGCGTCGGCGTACTCGGGCTTGATGTTGGACAGGCCCAGCCAGCACTCCTCGTTCAGCGGAATGCGGACCGTGTTGACGTTCCAGTCGGCGATCGCCTTGACCGAGGCGTCGTCCACCGGTCCGTCCCAGATGCCGTACCCCTGTACGCACGCGAACTCGCCGCCGGAGCGGTTGACGCCGAGCAGTCGCCGGGTGGCGCCGCTCTCGTCGACGAGCTTGTTGCCGGAGACCTTCAGGACGGGCGGGCCGTCCGTGGGAGCGGGCGGATCGGGCGGGACCTCGGCGTCCACGTTGCACGTGGTCCCGTTGAGTTTGAAGGACAGGGGCGCGGCGGTGCTCCCCGACCCCGAGGCCAGGAACCCGGCGCTGATGCTCGCTCCCGAGCTCAGCGCTCCGTTCCAGTTCTCGTTGGCCGCGGTGACGGTCCTCCCGGACTGGGACCACTTGGCGTTCCAGCCCTGGCTGACCTTCTGTTCGCCGGCCAGGTCGAAGGAGAGGCTCCAACTGCTCAGCTCGGCGGTGTTGTTGGTGATTTTCACGGCGCCCTGGAAGCCGGCGTCCCACTGGCTGGTGACGGAGTACTCCACCGTGCACGCGGGCGCCGCTGCGGAAGCCGTGCCGACCGGTGCGATGGCGCTCGCCGCAAGGGCGAGTGCCGCACCGGCCACTAAAAGAGGTAAACGCGGGGGGTGTCGCATGAGCGACTCCTCACAGCTCTGACACGCCGTCACGGACGCATCGACTGATGGAATCGCTCCCACTGGTGCGGACGAAGGTAGCGCCAAGTGATGGCAAAGAACAGAGGAGTAACCAAGGAGTTGACATGTTTCCTACAGATGTCCCTATCGAATCTTTTCGACTCTTCAAGCACCTTGACCCTTGACATCCCCCTCCCCAAGATGGGAGCGCTCCCACTGGTTCAAGGCTTGTTGCTCCTCCCCCCATCTCCGAGCCGCAAGGAGAGGAACCAGAGACATGGCAGGCAGAAAGAGACGCCGTGCGCGGCGGTTGTGGACCGCTGTCACGGCGGCCCTCGCACTCCCCCTCACCACACTGGCGACAGGATCGACTCCCGCACAGGCGGCGGCAGTTGAGTGCAATGTCGACTACAAGACCAACGACTGGGGATCCGGTTTCACCGCGGAGCTGACCCTCACCAACCGCGGCTCCGAAGCCATCGACGACTGGACGCTGACGTACGACTACGCCGGCAACCAGAAGCTCGGCAACGGGTGGAGCGGCACCTGGTCGCAGTCCGGCAAGACCATCACCGTGAAGAGCGCCTCCTTCAACGCGAAGATCGCCTCCGGAGCCGCCGTCACCACCGGCGCGCAGTTCACGTACAGCGGGACCAACGCCGCACCGACCAACTTCGCCGTGAACGGCACCACGTGCGCCGGCGCACACCAGCCGCCGATCACCGTGCTGACCAGCCCCGCCGCGGGCGCCGTCTACACACAGGGCGACGCGGTCCCGCTGGCCGCCACCGCCGCGGCGGCCGATGACGCGACGATCAGCAAGGTCGAGTTCTACGACGACACGAAGCTGCTCGGTACGGACACCACGTCGCCGTACACGCTCTCGGTCAACAGCCTGGCCGTGGGCAGCCATTCGCTGGTGGCGAAGGCGTACGACAGTCTGGGTGCCTCGGCGGACTCCACCCCGGTCGGCATCACGGTCGCCTCGGGTCCCGCCGTGGTGGCCTCGCCTGCCCAACTCGGCGTCCAGCAGGGCAAGACGGGCACGTTCGACGTGAAGCTGTCGACGCAGCCGAGCGCGAACGTCACGGTCTCCACCGCCCGTACGGATGGCAATACGGGCCTGTCGGTCACGGGCGGCTCGTCGCTCACCTTCACGCCGTCGAACTGGAACACGGCCCAGAAGGTGACCATCACGGCCGGCGACTCCGGTACCGGCTCGGCGACTTTCGAGTCGACGGCCACCGGGCACGCCAAGGCCACGGTCACCGCCACCCAGCTCGCCGCGACCAAGGCGTACGACGAGCGCTTCCTGGAGCTCTACGGCAAGATCACCGACCCGGCGAACGGCTACTTCTCCCCCGAGGGCATCCCGTACCACTCGGTCGAGACGCTGATCGTCGAGGCGCCTGACCACGGCCATGAGACGACGTCGGAGGCGTACAGCTATCTGATCTGGCTCCAGGCCATGTACGGCAAGGTCACCGGCGACTGGACCAGGTTCAACGCCGCGTGGGAGACCATGGAGAAGTTCATGATCCCCACGAAGGCGGACCAGCCGACGACCTCCTTCTACAACGCCTCCAAGCCCGCCACCTACGCGCCCGAGCTGGACACCCCGAACGAGTACCCGGCGAAGCTCGACTCCGGCGTCTCGGTCGGCCAGGACCCGATCGCCTCGGAGCTGAAGAGCGCGTACGGCACGGACGACATCTACGGCATGCACTGGCTGCAGGACGTCGACAACGTCTACGGCTACGGCAACTCGCCCGGCAAGTGCGAGGCGGGCCCGAGCGACACCGGCCCTTCGTACATCAACACCTTCCAGCGCGGCTCGCAGGAGTCGGTGTGGGAGACGGTGCCACAGCCGACCTGTGACGCCTTCAAGTACGGCGGAAAGAACGGGTACTTGGACCTGTTCACCGGTGACGCCTCCTATGCCAAGCAGTGGAAGTTCACCAACGCGCCGGACGCCGACGCGCGTGCCGTGCAGGCCGCGTACTGGGCCGATGTCTGGGCCGAGGAGCAGGGCAAGGGCTCCGAGGTCTCGGCGACGCTCGGCAAGGCCGCGAAGATGGGCGACTATCTGCGCTACGCCATGTACGACAAGTACTTCAAGAAAATCGGCAACTGCGTGGGCCCGTCGACGTGTGCACCCGGCACCGGCAAGGACGCCTCGCACTATCTGCTGAACTGGTACTACGCCTGGGGCGGCGCCACCGACACCTCGGCGGGCTGGTCCTGGCGCATCGGCTCCAGCCACGCCCACGGCGGCTACCAGAACCCGCTGGCCGCGTACGCGCTCAGCTCGTACGCCGATCTGAAGCCCAAGTCGGCAACAGGGCAAGCGGATTGGGCCAAGTCGCTCGACCGGCAGCTGGAGTTCTACCGCTGGCTGCAGTCGAACGAGGGCGCCATCGCGGGCGGTGCCACCAACAGCTGGAAGGGTCACTACGCGACCCCGCCGGCCGGCACGCCCACCTTCTACGGCATGTACTACGACGAGAAGCCGGTGTACCACGACCCGCCGTCCAACCAGTGGTTCGGCTTCCAGGCGTGGTCCATGGAGCGGGTCGCCGAGTACTACCAGCAGACGGGTGACGCGGACGCCAAGGTCGTGCTCGACAAGTGGGTCGACTGGGCGCTGTCCAAGACCACGATCAACCCGGACGGCAGCTTCCGCATCCCCAACACGCTCCAGTGGTCGGGTGCGCCCGACACCTGGAACGCGTCAAGTCCCGGTTCCAACAGCGGACTTCACGTCACCGTCGCCGACTACACGAACGATGTCGGTGTGGCCGCCGCGTACGCCAAGACCCTGACGTACTACGCCGACAAGTCCGGGGACACCGAGGCCGCGTCGACCGCCAAGGCACTGCTCGACGGCATGTGGACGAACAACCAGGACGCGCTGGGCATCGCTGTCCCGGAGACCCGCGCCGACTACAACCGCTTCGACGACGCCGTGTACATCCCCAGCGGCTGGACCGGCACGATGCCGAACGGTGACGCGATCAACTCCTCGTCCACCTTCGACTCCATCCGCTCCTTCTACCAGGACGACCCGGCGTGGTCGAAGATCGAGAGCTATCTCGCGGGCGGCGCCGCGCCCACGTTCACGTACCACCGGTTCTGGGCCCAGGCGGACATAGCGCTCGCCATGGGCTCGTACGCGGAGCTCCTCGAATAGCCCCCGTCGCTCCGTGTACAGGGCCCTACCGACGGGGCCCACGGCCGGGCGGGCCCCCTCCTCCTGGGGGGTCCGCCCGGCTCCACTGCGCACTTCCTCCTCCCCCCATTCCCCCGCTCCAGGAGAGGACCCCCACCGTGCGAAGAACCGGAAGAACCATCAGAAGGGGCCGCGTTCTCACGGCCGTACTCGCGCTCGCGGCCGGTCTCCTCGCGGGCAGTCCGTCCGCGATGGCGGCCCCGCCGGTCGAGAGGCCGGTGAGCGTCGCCGCCGACCCGTACACCTGGAAGAACGCCCGGATCGACGGCGGTGGCTTCGTGCCGGGCATCGTCTTCAACCGGAGTGAGCAGAACCTCGCATACGCCCGCACCGACATCGGCGGCGCCTACCGCTGGCAGGAGTCGACGAAGACCTGGACCCCGCTGCTCGACTCCGTCGGCTGGGACGACTGGGGCCACACCGGCGTCGTCAGCCTCGCCTCGGACTCGGTCGACCCTGACCGGGTGTACGCGGCCGTCGGCACGTACACGAACAGCTGGGACCCGAAGAACGGTGCCGTGCTCAGGTCCGCCGACCGGGGCGCGAGCTGGCAGAAGGCAGATCTGCCGTTCAAGCTGGGCGGCAACATGCCCGGACGCGGCATGGGCGAGCGGCTCGCCGTGGACCCGCACAAGAACAGCGTGCTGTATCTGGGCGCCCCGAGCGGCAAGGGCCTGTGGCGGTCCACGGACTCGGGCGCCTCCTGGTCGCAGGTGACGAACTTCCCCAACGTCGGTAATTACGTGCAGGATCCGAGCGACACCAGCGGCTACGCCTCCGACAACCAGGGCATCGTCTGGGTCACCTTCGACGAGTCGACGGGCAGCGGTACGAACGCCACGCAGACGATCTATGTCGGCGTCGCCGACAAGGAGAACGCGGTCTACCGCTCGACCGACGCGGGCGCCACCTGGTCCCGACTGCCCGGCCAGCCCACCGGATACCTCGCCCACAAGGGCGTCCTTGACGCCGAGAACGGCCACCTCTATCTCGCGTACAGCGACAAGGGCGGCCCGTACGACGGCGGCAAGGGACAGCTGTGGCGGTACGCGACCGAGTCCGGGACCTGGACGGACATCAGCCCGGTGGCCGAGGCCGACACGTACTACGGCTTCAGCGGGCTGACCGTGGACCGGCAGAACCCGGGCACGGTGATGGCGACCGCCTACAGCTCCTGGTGGCCGGACACCCAGATCTTCCGCTCCACGGACAGCGGCGGCACCTGGACGAAGGCCTGGGACTACACCTCGTATCCCACCCGCTCGAACCGCTACACCATGGACGTCTCCTCCTCGCCCTGGCTGACCTGGGGCGCCAACCCCTCACAGCCCGAGCAGAGCCCCAAACTCGGCTGGATGACCGAGGCGTTGGAGATCGACCCGTTCGACCCGGACCGGATGATGTACGGGACGGGCGCCACGATCTACGGCACCGAGGACCTCGGCAAGTGGGACAGCGGCGGCCAGTTCACCATCAAGCCGATGGTGCAGGGCCTGGAGGAGACGGCCGTCAACGACCTCGCCGCTCCCCCGTCCGGCGGGGCGCAGCTCTTCAGCGCACTCGGTGACATCGGCGGCTTCAGGCACACGGACCTCACCAAAGTGCCCTCGATGATGTTCACTTCACCGAACTTCACCACGACCACGAGCCTCGACTTCGCCGAGACGAATCCCGGGACCGTGGTGCGGGCCGGGAATCTCGACGCGGGTCCGCATATCGCCTTCTCCACCGACAACGGCGCCAACTGGTTCGCGGGGACGGATCCTTCGGGTGTCTCGGGCGGCGGCACGGTCGCCGCGGCCTCCGACGGCAGCCGTTTCGTGTGGAGTCCGGAGGGTGCGGGCGTGCACTACGCGACCGGGTTCGGCTCGTCGTGGTCCGCGTCGAGCGGGATTCCGGCGGGCGCGATCGTGGAGTCCGACCGGGTCGATCCGAAGACCTTCTACGGCTTCAAGTCCGGGAAGTTCTATGTCAGTTCGGACGGTGGCGCCACCTTCACGGCGTCGGCCGCGACCGGTCTGCCGAGCGGGGACAGCGTGCGCTTCAAGGCGCTGCCCGGCACGAAGGGCGACATCTGGCTGGCGGGCGGTGCGAGCGACGGCGCGTACGGGCTGTGGCACTCGACGGACGGCGGCGTGAGCTTCACCAAGCTGTCGGGGGTCGAGGAGGCCGACACGATCGGCTTCGGCAAGGCCGCGCCCGGCGCCTCGTACCAGACGCTCTACACCAGCGCCAAGATCGACGGCGTACGCGGCATCTTCCGCTCCACGGACCAGGGTGCGACCTGGACGCGCATCAACGACGATGCGCATCAGTGGGGTTGGACGGGTGCGGCCATCACCGGGGATCCGCGGGTGTACGGGCGGGTGTACGTGTCGACGAACGGGCGCGGGGTCGTTTACGGGGACACGGCGGGATAGTGGCCGCGTAGATGACCCGGCCCGGCCTGGCCTGCGCGGTGTGCGCGGGCCGGGCCGTGAGCCGGTGGTCTCTTACTGCCCGGGCTGGGACAGGTGAGCCTTGGCCTCCTCGTATCCGGCGTCGCCGGTGGACTCGGCCCGGGTGTAAACGAGGTGCAGTACGCCGGACCCGAAGGTCTTCGAGGAGAGCAGGCGCAGCGGGATCGTGGTCTCGGCCTCGTCGAAGAGCCGCATTCCGTGGCGTACGGCGATCGGGTGGACCAGCAGGTGCAGCTCGTCCAGGAGGCCGGCGGCCAGCAGTTGGCGGACGACGGAGATCGAGCCGCTCAGGGAGATGACCCCGCCCGGCTCGTTCTTCAGCGCGGTGACGGTCTCGATGAGGTCGCCCTGGAGCTGTTCGGAGTTCCGCCAGGTGAACTCGAGCTTCTGGTGCGAGGCCACGATCTTGCGTGTGTCGCCGAGGATCTTGGCGAAGCCGGCGTCCTCCCCGCCTTCCGCCTCACGCTCGGGCCACGCCCCCGCGAAGCTGTCGTAGGTCTTGCGACCGAACAGGATGGTGTCGACCCCGTCGAACAGCGAGCCGACGGCGGCCCCCATGTCGTCGTCGAAGTACGGGAAGTGCCACTGGTCGGGAGCCTCCACGACGCCGTCGAGCGAGATGAACAGGCCTGCGGTGATCTTCCTCATGGTGATTCCTTCCGAAGAGCTGCTTGGTGAAGTTGTCTCTGTAGACCGTGGGAGCCGGGTGAACTCATCGGTGCTCAGCGTGCCAGTACGACGTGGTGGAAATCCCGGCAATACGGAAGGGGCCCCGCGACGGACGCGGGACCCCTCCGGTACCTCAGGTGCGCCGGACCGTCAGGGTGCGTAGACGGTCGGGCGGGGAGCCGTCGCCATACCGCTGCCGATGTGGAAGCTGGGGTGCGGTGGCTGGTTGTAGGCGGTGTTCTGCCAGGCCAGCGCGACGCGGTACATCGGGTCGTGGAGCAGGGTGGTGATCTTCGTGCTGGTCTCGTGCGGGGTCGAGTAGATCCTCAGGGCCGTGTTGTCCGCGGTGCGCCAGACGACCTCCTCGCGCCAGTCGCCGAGGATGTCGCCGGAGAGCGCCGGGGTCGCCTTGGTGCCGTTGTTGGACGCGACGGAGGCGCCGGTCAGCAGACGGGTGTCACCGCTCGTGCCGTACTTGTCGATGCGGGTGCCGTCGAGGAGTTCGCGGGTGGTGTCGCCGTCCCACCAGTTCACGAAGTTGATGCTGGACGGCTCGCGGCCGAGCGAGGCTCCGCCGGCCGAGCGGAGTGTGGTGTCGGCGGCGGACCAGGACTCGGCGCCTGCCGAGCCCGCGTGGATGTCGGCGGAGACGCCGCGGCCGTTGTCGGAGCCGGAGGCGGTCTGCCACAGGATCTGTCCGGTGCGCGCGTCGGCCATCCAGGAACCGGGCTTGGAGCTGTCCTCGGACACCTTGAAGTACTCGAGTCCCGAGCGGGACGGGTTGAGATCGCCGACATGACCGGCGTCCCCGTGGCCGAGCTTGGTCGTCCACAGGCCGTGCCCGTTGTCGTCCACGGTCATCGCGCCGTACACGATCTCGTCCTTGCCGTCGGCGTCCACGTCCGCGATGGACAGGCTGTGGTTGCCCTGCCCGTCGTAGCCCTTGCCGGTGTTGGTCGAGGAGTTGGTGTCGAAGGTCCAGCGGCGCGTGAACTGGCCGTTCCGCCAGTCCCAGGCCGCGATCACCGAGCGCGTGTAGTAGCCGCGGGCCATGATCAGCGAGGGCCGCTCGCCGTCCAGGTAGGCCGTGCCTGCGAGGAAGCGGTCGACGCGGTTGCCGTACGAGTCGCCCCACGAGGCGACGTTGCCGCGCGCCGGAACGTAGTCGACCGTCTGCATCGCCTTGCCGGTCTGCCCGTTGAACATGGTCAGGAACTCTGGCCCGGACAGCACGTACCCACCGGAGTTGCGGTGGTCGGCGGACGCGCTGCCGATCACCGCGCCGGTGCCGTCCCGTGTGCCGTCCGCGGTCTTCATGGCGACCTCGGCCTTGCCGTCGCCGTCGTAGTCGTACACCTGGAACTGCGTGTAGTGCGCGCCCGAGCGGATGTTGCGGCCCAGGTCGATGCGCCACAGGCGGGTGCCGTCCATCTTGATGCCGTCGACGATGGTGTTGCCGGTGACGCCGGACTGCGAGTTGTCCTTGGCGTTGGTCGGCTGCCACTTCAGTACGAAGTCGAGGGCGCCGTCGCCGTCGAGGTCGCCGACGGAGGCGTCGTTGGCCTCGTAGGTGTAGCCGTCACCGCCTGCCGGGGGCGTGATCGGTACGTCCTTGTATCCGCTGCGGAACTGGATGGCGTGCACGGAGTCGCCCTGCTCCACTCCGTCCACGATCGCGCGGACCGTGTAGTCGGCGGAGTTGGGGGCGCCGGAGTGGAAGTAGTTGGTGGAGCCGGTGATCGGCGTCGAGTTGACCTTCGTACCGCCCCGGTAGACGTTGAACGACACGTTGCCCGGGTCGGTGCCCAGCCAGCGCCAGCTGACCAGGTTGCCGCTCCCGGTGTGGACGCTGACGACGCCCCGGTCGAGTCCCTCGACCTGCCGGGCGACCGCGGCCTCGGCCGAACTCACGTTGAACGCGGTGACCCCGGTGGCGGCCAGGGTCCCGGTGACGACGGTGGCGAGCAACAGGCGGAGCTTCTTGCGTCTGCGATGCGGGTACCGCACGGTGACGTACCTCCTGGGTGGGGGCAGAGGAGTTCCACTTCCTCAGTCGCCGCCGGGGGTACGGGAGTTGCCGCCTTTGGGCAAGCGCTCTCTACGTGTATGTGCGGGCCAGTACGGTGACCGTCCGCGCGATCCGTTCGCGCAGCTCGGCCGGTTCGAGGACCTCGATGTGCGTGCCGAGGCGCAGGAATTCGTCGTGGGCACGGTCGATCGACTCGATGGGGAGGGTGGCGCGGGTCCAGCCGTTCTCGTCGGTACAGCCGGTGGCCTCGACGGCGCGGGCCGCGGCGCCGGTCAGCCGCACTCCCGGAGCCAGCCGGACCACCGCCTCACCGCGGTGCAGCCGGTCGTGGAAGTCCCTTTGGTACGCGATCCAGTACGCGGCGAGGTCGAAGTCCTCGGGACGGGTGAACTCCTCGCCGGATGCGGCCAGTTCGAGTATCTGGTCGACGCGGTACGTACGCGGTCCCGGGCCGGCAATCACGTACCAGCGGCCCGCCTTGAGGACGAGTCCGTACGGTTCGAGGCGGCGCTCCACGTCGGTGGGCTCGCGCCAGCGGCGGTAGCGGACGTGCAGGACGCGACTGTTCCAGACGGCGTCGGCGACGGCGGGGAGGTACGGGGCCTCGTCGTCCTCCGCGTACCAGCCGGGCGCGTCGAGGTGGAAGCGGCTGCTGATCCGGTCGGCGTGCTCGCGCAGTTCGTGCGGGAGGGCCGCGCGGACCTTCAGCTGGGCGGCGGCGAGGACCGAGCCAAGCCCGAGCTCGGCGGCGGGGCCGGGGACGCCGGCGAGGAACAGGGCCTCGGCCTCTTCGGCGGTGAGTCCGGTGAGACGGGTGCGGTAGCCGTCGAGGAGTTGGTAACCGCCCGCGTGGCCGGCGTCGCCGTACAGCGGGACACCCGCGGCGCTCAGCGCCTCGGCGTCCCGGTAGATCGTGCGCATCGAAACCTCCAGCTCCTCGGCGAGCTGGGCGGCGGTGAGCCGTCCTCGCGTCTGGAGGAGCAGGAGGATGGAGACGAGCCGGGCCGATTTCACTCGGTCACGATCTCAGACTCCGCTGACAGAAGGTGTCAGTGAAGCGGGTCTAGCTTCCTGCCATGACATCTTCTGTGGCCTTCGCGGAGAAGCTCCTGACCGTGCCGCCGCCCATCGAGGTGGCGGGACGGCGGATCAAGCGCTACCACGTCACCGCGGACCCGGCAGGCATCGCGCCCGACGTCGAGGAGGCGGCGTACGCGATCCTGCCGAAGCTGCTCCCGGAGCCGGACGCCACCCCGCCCGCGACGTTCTTGGTGCTGCACCGGGGCGGCGACGACGGCGCGTACCTCAACGCGTACAGCTGGGTGTGGGACAACGTGCTGCACTTTCGGGGCGCCTCGGCGGGTCAGCCGGTACTCGGCTGCCCGGACCGCGACCCAACGCACTTCATCACCCCTGACTTGCCGTGGATCGGCTGTGTGTGGGAGCTACCGCCGATCCTGCACGAACGCGACGCCTGGGTACGCCACGTACTCATGCCCGATACCCCCGACTTGGATGGATACGTCGGGGACTCACTGCGCGAGGGCACGACTGGAGACCTCTCATGAGCAGCGCGCACGACTTCGACTTCTTCCACGGCGAGTGGCAGGTCCTCAACCGCCGCCGAACCGACTTCCTCGACCCGGACAGCGACTGGGAGGAGTTTCCGGCGACAAACCGCTGCTGGAGCCTGTTCGACGGAGCCGCCAACATCGACGAGATGGACGTGCCGAGCCAGGGCTGGAAGGGGCTGACGCTGCGGCTGTTCGACCAGGAGACCAGAGAGTGGTCGTTGAACTGGTCGGCCAGCCGCACGGGCAGGCTGTTTCCGCCGGTGATCGGTCACTTCGTCGGCGGGCGGGGCGAGTTCTTCGGGGACGACACGCTCCCCCACTCTCGACTTCGCTCGAGCGGGGCCCCCATCGGCAAGGACGTGCGTGTGCGGTTCGTGTGGTCGGGGCTCTCCGGCACCACCGCCCGCTGGGAGCAGGCGTTCTCGGTGGACGGCGAGAAGACGTGGGTGACCAACTGGGTCATGGACTTCACGCGTCGCGCGGCCCCGGCTTCCGGAACGAGCGGAGCTTGAACTCCGGTTCGGGGCGCGGGACATGTTGGTGCGGGAGTTCCTCCAGGCGGGAGGCGAGTTGTTCGGTGAGGGGGGCGCCGGGGCGGAGGAGGGTGTACCAGCCGCGGCGTACGTCGGCGGCGGCCTGGGTCGGGGTGCGGCCCTGGCCGCGGCCTCGGAAGGTCGAGCGGGCCGCCGGGATCAGACCGCTGTCGGTGGCGAAGCGCGACACCAGGGCGGCCTCGTCGCGGGCGGCGCGGCGGGGGCGGGGGGCCATGACGGCGTCGATGTCGCTGCGCACGTCGTGGGCGGCGGCCTTGTCGACGGTGGTGACGAAGACGCCGCCCGGCCGCAGCACACGGGCCGCCTCGGCTACCACGAGGGCCGCGTCGTCCAGCAGATGCAGCAGCCAGATCGCCGAGGCGGCGTCGAACGAGGCGTCGGGGAAAGGGAGTTGGCGGCAGTCGGCGCGTACGAGGCGGCCGGGTAACTGTGCGGCGGCCCGGCTCAGCATTCCGTTCGCGGCGTCGACTCCCGTCACCTCGAGGCCGGCCGCCGCCAGGCGCCGGGTCACCGTGCCAGTGCCGCAGGCGAGGTCGAGAAGGCTGCGTGTGCTCTTGAGGAGCAGTGCGAGTACGGCGCTCGCGGCCTCGGCGGCACGGGGCTCGCCGCCACGGGAGGCGTCGTACCGCTCGGCCTCCTCGTTGTAGTCGAACACCAGGTTGCTCAACTGGCACCGTGCCCGGAGGCGAGCTCCTCGACCCGGCGCGCCAGCTCGAAGTCCTTCTCGGTGACCGCGCCGCCCACGCTGTGCGTGTTCACGGTGAGCGAGACGGAGTGGTAGCCGAGGGTGAGGTCGGAGTGGTGGTCCAGTTCGTCCTGCACCTGAGCGATGTGCATGACCAGCGCGGCCGCCGCGAAGTGCGAGCCGAGCCGGTAGGAGCGGGCGATCCGGTCTCCCTCGAGCGACCAGCCCGGTAGCTCGGCGAGCCGTTCCTCAATGTCCTTCTGCGAGAGCGGTTCGAGGGGCATGGCTGTGCTCCGTTCCGTCGTCCCGTAACGTCCGGTTCTCTCAGCGTGCCACAGCCGGACGGTTCCGGGCCTGGTCAGGCGGGTGCCCGGCGAGCGGCGGATGGGTTCGGCCGCGAGAGGGGCGGCGGGCGACGCCCTGTTTTACCGGCCTCTCTATTCTCTCGCGTCACTCCGGTGGCCGCTCAGGGCCGGGCCTCGACTACGGTCTTCGTATGGCCACTGTCCCGACCACTTCCTCTGCCACTGCTTCTGCCTCGGCCGACCGTGGGATCGGGCCGCTGTTGCGCGGCTGGCGCGAGCAGCGCCGGGTGAGTCAGCTGGAGCTGGCGCTGCGGGCCGGGTCCTCGGCGCGGCACATCAGCTTCATCGAGACGGGTCGCTCCCGGCCGAGCGAGGAGATGGTGCTGCGCCTCGCCGAGCATCTCGACGTGCCCGTACGGGAGCGCAACTCCCTTCTCCTGGCGGCCGGTTACGCACCCCACTATCCGGAGACTCCGCTGGACGACCCGGCGATGGACGCGCTGCGGGAGGGCCTGGAGCGGCTGATCCAGGGGTACGAGCCCTACCCGGCGTTCGTCGTGGACGCCACGTACAACGTGGTCGCCGCCAACCGGGGCATCGCGATGCTGTTCGACGGCCTGCCCGAGCACCTGCTCGCTCCTCCGCTGAACGCGCTACGGCTGACGCTGCACCCGGAGGGCCTGGCGCCCAGGATCCGCAACCTGCGCGAGTGGCGCGGCCATCTGCTGGCCCAGATGGAACGGGACATCGCGCTGCGCCGCTCGGATGCGCTGCGCGCGCTGTACGAGGAGGTGGCGGCGTATCCGTACTCCGCCCCGGAGGAACACGCCTCCCCGGAGCGCGGCGAGGGAACTGTGGAGCCGTTTGCCTTCGCGCTGCCGATGCAGATCGAGCACGACGGCCGCGTCCTGTCCTTCATCTCGTCCATCTCGACCTTCAACACACCCATGGACGTGACCGTCGCCGAGCTGGCCATCGAGACGCTGCTCCCGGCCGACCCGGTGACGGTCAAGTACCTTCAGTCGCTGATGTCCTGACGATGACTCAGCTGCCGCCAAACCTTAGGCGCGCAGTTCCTTCAAGGCGTCGGCCAACAGCTCCGCCCGGTCTTCCGCGTCAGGGTAGATCGGGTCGACGTCCCGGTCGGCCCAGTGGGTCTTCTGGAGGTGGACGAGGCGTTTGACCAGGCCGGTACGGATCCGACGCGGCATGCGGTGGCCAGAGGTCCGGGCCTGCAGCGCGGCGAGAGCGACCACGGGCATGAACTTCCAGTGAGGATCCGGTAGTTCCAGCTCGGCCAGCAGGCGGGACGGCGCGTCCGGTGCACGGTGGTGTACCCGGTCAGCCAGGCTCAGCGCCCGGATGACGGGGTCGGCCGAGTCGGCATGGCGGGCCAGGGCGGTGGACGCGGCTTTCACGTTGTCATCTTGGCTGTATTCGCTCCGTTGCAGTGCCGCGGCGGCACACTGACGCACCTCGTCGTCCACGTCCTCGTCCAGCAGACGGACGAGGACGTCCACTGCCGAGGTTTCCTCCGGGCTCCCCGGGGCGAAGTGGGAAAGTCCGAGGGCCGCGGATCTGCGGACCTCAGCGGTCGGATGCTGGACCTCGTCCAGGAATAGCGCTGTCGGTGGGTCGGTCAGCGGGAGCTCGTCGTGCAGGAGTTCGTAGCACTCCAGGATCTCGCTGAGTGTGAGTGGCTCGGGGTCCTGCGAGACGAGGCCGTCCAGTGTGTCGCGTACGAGGTCCCGTCGGATCCCGTCATGGAAGGTCAGCAGGTAGGAGATCACCTCCACGCCCAGGGCGACCAGGTCCTCCTCGCCGCTTTCGCAGAGCGCGAGCGCCTCGTCGATGCGGAGGCCCGTCCGGGCGCGGTCCGACCACGACTCGTCGTCCTGGAGCTCGGTCAGCGGTTGGAGCTCGCGATCGCGTTCCTCGCTGTCCCTGGGATGGACCAGCGCCTTCTTGAACGCAGCGCGTGCTTCCTGGCGCGTGCGGTGCGCGTCCTCGGCGGAGAGCGGTGTCCCACGGCGCACGACGCCGAGCACAGCCGCGACGGCCATGCCGAACTTCAGCTCGAAGGCGAACGTGCCCGGCTGGATGCCCGGCAGCCCCTCGGGTGTCCAGCCCTGCTCGCGCAGCATCTTCAGGCGCAGGCGCGCGTCGTCTCGTACGTCGGCGTCGATCACCTGCAGGGCAGGGGCTCCACCCAGCTCCGCGACCAGTGCCGTCCACTCACGCAGCAGGTCCTCTGGAGCGTCGAGGTTTCGCGCGAAGATCTGCACGGCACGCTCCCGCAGTGCCTCGTCCCGGCACAGGGCGTCGCAGAAGGCTCCCGCCGCTTCCACGGAGACGTCCAGTGACGGCTCGTGACCGAGTGCCTGGGCCAGTTCGCGCAGCGCCCACTCCAGGTCAGGTGCCTGGGCCGCGTCCGCGAACGCTTTCTCGCGGACCGCGGCATCGGGGGATCCGAGCCGCTCGGAGAGAGCGAGCGTGAACTCCTGTTGTCTGAGGGCCTTGTCCTTACGCCGAGAGAACATCCGGACAGCCTAAGCGGCTGCTCCGACGGCGAGTGCGCTCGGGTCAGTGACTCACGGTGACCACGATTTTGCCGAATTGGTTGTTGGACTCCATGTGCCGATGGGCCTGCACGATCTCCTCCAGGGGGAACAGGCGGTCCACCACTGGGCGGAAGACCCTGTCACGCAGTCCCGAAGTGACAAAGGCCGCGGCCCGGCGCAGCCGCTGCGGGTCCTTGGTGATCTCGAGCATCGTGTACGTGCGCATGTTCAGCGCGGGCATACCCAGG
Source organism: Streptomyces flaveus (assembly GCF_014647675.1). Lineage (GTDB taxonomy): Bacteria > Actinomycetota > Actinomycetes > Streptomycetales > Streptomycetaceae > Streptomyces > Streptomyces flaveus. The sequence goes on from NZ_BMPQ01000009.1 coordinate 28,292, forward strand.
TCGAACCCCGGATAGGGCGTCGGCTGTCCGCTCAGTGCGCCCCACAGGAACAGTGTTCCGTCGGCTGCCACGACCCGGGCCAGCGCCACGACGCCCGGTCCGGCCACGGCGTCGAAAATGTAATCGGCACCCTTGCCATCGGTCAGTTGCAGCACGCGTTTCGCCGTGTCCTCCTCGTCGGAGACGATGACGTCGGCCGCGCCCTCGTCGAGCAGCTGCTGCCTCTTGGCGCGGGTTCGGGTGACAGCGATCGGCGTGGCCCCCAGGCGGTTGGCGGTGTGCATCGCGGCCAGGCCGACGCTGCTGGAGGCGGCGTTGATCACCGCCACGTCTCCCGCCCGCATACCGCCCACTTCCACCATCGCGCCGTAAGCGGTCAGGTAGGGCATCCACACCGCGGCGCCGGAGACCGCGTCCACCGCGTCGGGGCGGGGCAGGAGCGCGTTGGCCGGCACGATCGCCTGCTGGGCGTACACGCCGTAGTCGTTGTGCGAGAAGTTCGGCACGACGCTTACCGCCTGCCCCTTCTGGAAACCGGTCACCTCTGGGCCGACCGCCTCGATCACCCCGGCGGCTTCATTGCCGAGTCTGGCGGGTAATTGCTTGACCGGCTCGATGTACTGGCCGCTGCGGAACAGCGACTCGGCCCTGTTGATGCCGATCGCGTCCACCCGGATACGCACTTCGCGCGGTCCCGGTTCGCCTGGCTCCAGGTCCTCCAGCCGCATCACGTCGGGGCCGCCGATTTCGTGGAAGCGCACGGTTCTTGCCATGGCACCGTCCTTCGCTCGCTGGGAACGCGGTTCACCGTGACACATAAGTACGATGGACGTCAAACTTTGATGGCCATCGTACTATGAGGATATGGAACGTACGCCGTCGCACCCACAGGTTTCGCAGTTCAGCCTCCAGCAGGTGCTGGAGGCCGTGGTCGACCCGGTGCGCCGGAGCATCGTCACCCAGCTCGACGCCGCCGGCGAGGACATCGCCTGCGGCGCCTTCGACATCTCCGTCAGCAAGTCCACCGCCACGCACCACTTCAAGGTGCTGCGCGAGGCCGGTCTCATCCGGCAGTACTACGTCGGGACCTCGCGGATGAACGCCCTGCGCCGCACCGAGATGGACAGAACCTTCCCCGGCCTGCTCGACGCCGTCACCACAGCCCAGGCCAAGGGGCGCTGACAACGGCCCGGCCGACCGGTCCGGGATCAAGTGCCCTCGGATGATGGTGTTCTGACGGCTACTCAGCGACCTCTGCTCATCAGCTGCTTCCGGCCGCCCGCAGCGCCCCGTACTGCAAGCCCGCGAACCCCGCCACGACCAGCGCCTGTGCCGGTATGTACACCGCCCCCGTGGTCGTCGGCGACAACCACACGGCGAGTGCGATGAAACTCAAGGCAGTCCAGGCGAGGTTGAGCTCGATCACCGCTCGGACCGGGAGGGCCGGGGGCTGTGGGCGCGTGGCCAGGAGGCCGACGCCCGCCGCGTACGCCGTGAGGAGCACGCCGAGTGTGAGCAGCAGGCCGGAGTCGATGCCGAGCAGCCGCCCCATGGGGCCGGACGCTACGAGGTAGGCGATGCCGTTCGCTCCGGTCCCGGCCGCGTCGAAGGCCAGGAAGCGGCGCAGCATGGTGTGCGGCTCGGGGGTGCGGGCCAGGGTGGCGAGTTGGGTTGCGGACATGGCGGAATCAGCCTCCGTCGAGGTCGAGATGGGGTGGGTCGTGGTCCGGACGGGCCAGGGTCCGGGCGGACCGGTGGGACCCAGGTCCCGGACCGGAGTGCGCCGGCCCGGGACCCGGTACACCCACCATGCCGGGGGCGTGGGCGGTGGTCGATTACGCGCGAGGTAATGAAGAGGCGCCCGATCCCGTGTTGGTTTCCCGCCGACGTGGCAGACTTCTTGCGTTGCTCGGCGCGTGGGGAGGCGTGGCGTGAGTGAACGGCGGCCGGCGCCGACCGTGGGTCAGGTGGTGCTGGGAAGAAGACTTCAGGAACTGCGTGAGGAATGCGGGCTGCGGCGGGACGAGGCGGCCCAGATTCTGCGTGTCACGGCAGCGACCGTGCGGCGGATGGAGATGGCCGAGGTCGCGCTGAAGATCCCGTACGCGCAGGTGCTGCTGTCGACGTACGGCGTGCCCGACGACGAGATCGCGGCGTTCGTCGCACTGGCCGAGGAGGCAAACCAGCCGGGCTGGTGGCAGCGTTTCCACGACGTGCTGCCGGACTGGTTCAGCCTGCATGTGAGCCTGGAGGGCGCGGCCTCGCTGATCCGGTCGTACGAGCCGCACTTCGTGCCCGGGCTGCTGCAGACCGAGGACTACGCGCGCGCCGTCCTGGAGGCGGGCACGGTCGGGCAGACCCGGCCGGCCGATGTCGAACGGCATGTGACGCTGCGGCTGGAGCGGCAGAAGCTGCTGACCCGCGAGCATCCGCCCCGCCTGTGGGTGATCATGGACGAGACGGTGCTGCTGCGGCCGGTGTGCATGCGGGGTGAGGTGATGCGGGAGCAGCTCGACCGGCTTCTGGTGGTCGCCGAGAACGACCACATCACGCTGCAGATCGCCGAGTTCAAGGACGGCCCGCACCCAGGGGCGTGCGCGCCCTTCACACTGTTCCGCTTCGCGGAGCCGGAGCTGCCCGACATGGTGTACAGCGAGTATCTGACCGGCGCCCTGTATCTCGACTCGCGCCGGGAGGTGGCCGCACACCTGGAGGTCCTGGACGCCATGACGACCCGCGCGACCTCGGCCCAGCGCACGAAGGAGCTCATCGAGCGACGGCGCGACGACTTCTGAGGCGCCGGGGTTTCTCGTTCCCGGCCCCCGCCGTGCAGCACACGACGAGGCCCGTACGGACTCAGCGGCGCAGGTCCCGGTACTCGTCCAGCTTGCGGAGTGCGCTCATCAGCCGGGGGCGGCAGCCGGGACAGGACGACGCACGCGGCAGCGCCCAGACGTCCCAGCACGCCATGCAGCGCATCACCCCGGAGTGCTCCGGGTCGGGCTCGGCGCTGCCGCCGCACTGCGGGCACTGCCCCATCAGGACTCCCTACGCCGACAGGTCGAACTCGCCCAGCTTGGCACCGGCCAGGAAGTCGGTCCACTCAACGGCCGTGAATTCGACGGGCGGGGCGAGAAACCTGGTCAACTCGGCGAAGCGTAGGGCAGGCCGTTGCCCGACGGAGCGTCTACGCCCCGCCGTACAGGCACCCCAGATCCACGAGGAGCACTTCGCCACGTTCGGCCGCTGCCTGTAGGGCTGGGGTGAAGCCGATGCCGCTGTAACAGGCGGGGCGGACGTGGCTTGTGTCGATGCCTCGGGATGCGAGGAGTCCCAGGATGTGGCGGAGCCGGTCGAGGTGGCGTACGTCCATGACCTTGTTCCACTTCGCCTCGCCGATCGACAGCAGGATGCCGTGGTCCTGGCCGACCGCGCCGCGTACGACGACGTCGACCTCGTGGGAGGTGCGCGCGGACGGATCGGCGACGGTTCCCGAGGTGACGTCGATGGGCAGGCCGCCGAAGGTGTCGGGTTCGGCGTGCCAGGAGACCCAGTCGCGGCACAGGTGCTCGAAGTGGGGGCCGACGACCTTGCTCAGGAACGTGTCCCGGGATTGCGCCCAGGCCTCCGCCGGGTTGCTTCGGCGAGTCAGACGTGCCTGGTTGGGGCGTACCACCGCGTGATGGAACGTGATCAGCGGTTCGGCGATGCGATACGCGCTGCGGTTGCCGCGGAAGGCGTCCGGTTCCACGGTCAGCAGTCCGCACCGCTTGAGCACCGTCAACGGCTGCGAGATGTCGGTGGCCTTGCGACCCACCGCGCTCGCGATGCCGCCGCTGGTGTGATTGCCTGCCGCGACCGCCGCGAGAACGGAGTGGTAGAGCGCCCGGTCGCGTACGTCGCGTTCGGCGGCCAGCAGGAACTCCGCCTCGCCGTACAGCGGACGGGCCGGGTTGAGAGCCGTACGGCAGACCCAGTCGTCGAAGTCATCCAGTCCTGTCGGCGCGTCGTCGTCCACGAACTCCCGTCCGTAGGCCGGGGTTCCGCCGACCACGGCGTGGGTGAGGACCGCGAGCCTCGGGTCGGTGATTTCCCAGAACTTGGCTGCCTCCCGGTAGCCCAGGGAGTGCACGACGAGGTCGAGTCCCGCGCGGCCGTACAGCGGTGACGTACCGGACAGCAGCCCGCCCATGAACGACATCGCGCTGCCGCAGAGGAGGATGCGGGGGTGGCGGCGCAGATGACGGCCCGCGCGGACACCGATGGCCCGCTGGAGGCGGGATGGGAGGGAGGCGTCGCCCCGGACCAGATAGGGAAACTCGTCGATGACGATCGGGACGGGGCGCTGCGCGGCCAGGTCGAAGAGGAGCTCCAGGGCTTCGGTCCAGTCCTGAGGGCGGAGCGGCACGGGAGCGTCGGTGAAGCGTGCGATCTCCTCGCCGAGCAGACTCAGTGCCTCGGCCCGCGTGCCCTCGACGGCGGCGAAGTAGAAGCCGCCGGTCGCTTCGGTGAGGGCTTCGAGCAGGAAGCTCTTCCCCCGCCTGCGACGCCCGGACACGACCGCGAGGCGTGGCCCTGGCTCCTCGTCGGAGACGAAAGCGGTCAACTCGCTCCACTCCCAGTCACGGTCGAAGATCTGGGGCGGCTTGGGGATGGAGCGGTGGGAACGTCGCGCCACAGGGCACCTCATTTTTAGTGGCGTACCTCTAAGAAGTACATCCCTAAGAACGAGAACACACGTCGATGGACACGGGCCAGCGGCATCACGAACCGACGTAAGCGGTCAGCAGGGCATGGACCGATGGCTGGTTGCGTCCTCCCGCTCCTGGGCCGCCATTACTTCATCACCGTGTTCGAACGCCCAGGCACCGAACGCCTCGATCGGCGCCAGCAGGCTCTGCCCCAACCTGGTGAGCTCGTACTCGACGCGGGGTGGAGCGCCCATGTACGCGCGGCGCTCCACCAAGCCGTTGAACTGCAGCCGACGCAGGGTCTCGGTGAGCACCTTGGGACTGATCCCGCCGATCCGCTCGCGCAGTTGGCCAGGCCGCGCCGGCCCCTCGCGCAACGCCCAGATCACCACGGCGTTCCACGTGTTGGCGAGCAGGTCGAACGCGAGCCGGGCGCGGCAGTCGGCGAGGAAGTTCTGGTCAGCGGTCACTTACCGAATGGTGCCCGAACCGCTTCCTAATGTCGTTCCGAATCCGATGGCAGGACTGCCGCAAGGGAAGTGGGCATGGTGAGGATCGGGATTGTCGGCACCGGCAGCATGGCGGACGCCCTGGGTGGGCAGTGGGCGCGGGCCGGCCATGATGTGCTCGTGGGCGGACGGGACGCGGGCCGTTCGGCCGCCCTCGGCGAAAGAATCGGCGGACGGGCGGGAAGCCTGCGGGATGCAGCCGAGCACGGCACGGATGCGGTGCTGCTGGCGGTGCCGTACGCAGCGGTGGCCGGCGTGGTGTCCGGCCTCGCTGACGCCCTTGAGGGCCGGACACTGGTCGACTGCACCAATCCTGTCGCCCCTGGCTTCGTCCTCGAGACCCGGGGCGGGCCCTCGGCTGCCGAGCGCATCGCCATCGCTGCGCCGGGCACGCACGTTGTCAAGGCATTCAACCTGTGCCACGAGAGTGTGTGGCGGCTGACTCCTCCCGTCTTCGACGGCCGCCCCCTGGCGGTCCCGCTCTGCGGCGACGATGCACTGGCCCTCGACACCGTTCAGCGCCTGGTACGTGACCTCGGCTGCGAGCCGCTCAATGGTGGAGGGCTCGAGCGGGCAGCCCTGCTAGAGGCGACCGCCGCGTTCCTGATAGGCCTGTGGGTGGGCGAGGGAGCGGACGCCCAGGCGATTGTGCCGCCGGTCGAGTATGCGGAGGGCCGCTGAAGTCTGGCCGCCAGGGGGCAGCTTCGGTCGCCATGCCCCCGGACGGGCCGATTGATGCCAGCCCCAGCCCTACGCCGCACCCCCCTTCTTCTCCCCGCCCTCCCTCTCGTCGTCCACGATCTCCGCGTCGACCACGCCTTCTTCGTCCGAGGTGTTCGTCGTGGAGTGTTCGGTGCCCGGCTGCTGGTCCTCCGGAGGAGTCTGCTGGGTCTGGGCGTACATGGCCTGGCCCATCTTCTGGCTGACCGAGGCCAGTTTCTCCGCCCCGGCGCGGAGGGCGGCCGTGTCGGCGTCGTCGCGGGACTCCAGCAGGGTCTTGAGTTCGGTGATCGCGGACTCGACCTCCGACTTGGTGTCGGCGGGGATCCGTTCCTCGTTGTCGCGGAGGAAACGCTCGGTCTGGTAGACGAGTTGCTCGGCCTGGTTGCGGGTCTCGGCGGCCTCGCGGCGCTGGCGGTCCTCGTCGGCGTACTGCTCCGCCTCGCGCATCATGCGGTCGATGTCCTCCTTGGGGAGGGCCGAGCCGCCGGTCACCGTCATCTTCTGCTCGCGGCCCGTCGCGAGGTCCTTCGCGGAGACGTGCATGATTCCGTTGGCGTCGATGTCGAAGGCGACCTCGATCTGCGGCACTCCACGCGGTGCGGGCGGCAGGCCTGTGAGGTCGAAGACGCCGAGCTTCTTGTTGTAGGCGGCGATCTCGCGCTCGCCCTGGAAGACCTGGATTCCGACCGAGGGCTGGTTGTCCGTGGCGGTGGTGAAGATCTCCGAACGCCGGGTGGGAATCGTGGTGTTGCGTTCGATGAGCTTCGTCATGATGCCGCCCTTGGTCTCGATGCCCAGGGACAGCGGGGTGACGTCGAGGAGCAGGACGTCCTTCACGTCGCCGCGGATGACGCCCGCCTGGAGGGCGGCGCCGAGGGCCACGACCTCGTCGGGGTTGACGCCCTTGTGCGGGTCCTTGCCGGTGAGTTCCTTGACGAGTTCGGTCACCGCGGGCATCCGGGTGGAGCCGCCGACGAGGATGACGTGGTCGACGGCGGAGAGCTTGATGCCCGCGTCCTTGACCGCCTGGTCGAAGGGGGTCTTGCAGCGGTCGAGCAGGTCACTTGTCATTTCCTGGAACTGGGCGCGCGTCAGCTTCTCGTCGAGGTGCAGCGGGCCTTCGGCGGAGGCGGTGATGTAGGGCAGGTTGATGGTCGTCTCGGTGGAGGAGGACAGCTCGATCTTGGCTTTCTCGGCGCCCTCGCGCAGCCGCTGGATCGCCATCTTGTCGTTGCCGAGGTCGATGCCGTACGAGCCCTTGAAACGCTTGGTGAGGTGGTCGACGATCCGCTGGTCCCAGTCGTCGCCGCCGAGGTGGGTGTCGCCGTTGGTGGCCTTGACCTCGATGACGCCGTCGCCGATCTCCAGGAGCGAGACGTCGAAGGTGCCGCCGCCCAGGTCGAAGACGAGGACGGTCTGTTCCTCGCCGCGGTCGAGCCCGTACGCGAGGGCCGCGGCCGTCGGCTCGTTGATGATCCGCAGCACCTTCAGGCCCGCGATCTCGCCGGCCTCCTTGGTGGCCTGGCGCTGGGCGTCGTCGAAGTAGGCGGGCACGGTGATCACTGCGTCCGTGACGTCCTCGCCGAGATACGCCTCCGCGTCCCGCTTCAGTTTCTGCAGCACACGGGCCGACAGCTCCTGCGCCCGATAGCGGGTGCCGTCGATGTCGCCCTTCTCCGGGAAGCGCCAGCTCGCGTCGCCCATGTACCGCTTCACGGAGCGCGCGGTGCGCTCGACGTTCGTCACGGCCTGCCGTTTGGCGACCTCGCCGACGAGGACTTCGCCGTTCTTGGCGAAGGCCACGACGGACGGCGTCGTCCGCGCGCCCTCGGCGTTGGCGACGACTGTGGGCTCACCGCCTTCCAGGACGGCCACCACGGAGTTCGTGGTACCGAGATCGATCCCGACCGCTCGTGCCATCTTCGTCCCCTTCCACCCGGGCGCTTCCCGCCCTCCAGCACAAAACTTGAGTGCGCTCTTGTCAACACCCACCAGGTACCCCGGAAACGCGTACGCCGCACCTGGAGCAGCACCTGCAAACGACGATGCCGCGCCCTGCGGGAGGCGCGGCATCGAGGTGCGTACGGAGTGCTTGCAGACGGGTCAGGCAGGCAGTCAGGCCAGCTCGGCCGTCAGCGTGATCGTGGTGCCGGTGAGGGCCTGGCTCACCGGGCAGTTCTTCTTGGCGTCCTCGGCCGCCGCGGCGAAGCCGTCCGCGTCCAGGCCCGGCACCTCGCCCTGGACGGTGATGTGGATGCCGGTGATGCCCTCGCCGGGCTGGAAGGTCACGTCGGCCTTCGTCTCGAGGCGGGTGGGCGGGGTACCGGCGCCGGTCAGGCCGTGCGACAGGGCCATGGAGAAGCAGCTGGAGTGGGCGGCGGCGATGAGCTCCTCCGGGCTGGTCTTGCCGTTCGCGGCCTCGGCTCGCGACGGCCACGACACCGGCTGCGAACCGATGCCCGAGGAGTCGAAGGTGACGGTGCCGCTGCCCTTGAGCAGTTCGCCCTCCCAGACGGTGTGTGCGGTACGCGTGGTTGCCACGATGTGTCCTTTCGATGGGTCCCTGGATCGGTCCGTACGCCCCATCCGATCACATCTGCGCCCGGTGCAGTCGGAGGGTCCGGTCAAGAGCGGTTGAACGGCAGGTGAGCACCCGGCGGGATCTGCCCGGGCTCCCGTCAGGCCGCCCGCTGATCGCGACGCGCTGGCAGCGGGATCTGCGGCCCGGCGGCCTCCCGCAGCCAGCGCCGCAGGACACGGTGCACCTGCTCGGCGCCGACGAGTTCCGCCCCCTCCGCGCAGGGGGGCGGCAGGTCGAGGGGCGACATCAGAAACGCTTCACCCTGGGCGCCGCCGAGTCCGCCGTGGGAGCCGATCTGCTCCTCGAAGGCGAGGACTTCGCCGTCCTGGGGCTCGTAGGAGGAGTTGACCATGATGTCGGCGACGTGCGGGAAGGAGTGCGTGCGGCGTACGGCGGCGGCTGCGGCGGGGCCGAAGTCGGCGAGCGGGCCCGGGTTCTCCTCCAGCTGGTCCACGGGGATCTCCACGCCGTGCGCGCCGAGTACGAGGCCGCCGTGCCGCTCGCTCCTGACCAGGACGAAGCCGATGCCGGGGTGGTTGGCGAGTGTGGACAGCAGGGCAGGGTGGCGCTCGTCGATCTCCTCGCGGCTCATCCGGTGCGGTACGTCCGGGAAGGACACCAGGCCCAGGTTGCCCGACGCCAGCACGATGGGCTCCGAGCGGCGGCCGGACGGGCGGTGCTGTTCGCCGCCCTCCTCGACGGGCCGGTGCAGCGCGGCCCGTACGGTGGCCCGGGCCTCGGCACCGCTGTGCGTACGCCGCGCCTTGCGGGGCACGGGCAGTCCGCAGCCGGCCCTGACGAGTTCGCCGAGAGCGAGTCCGTAGCGGGCGCGGAAGGTCTCGCCGGGGCTCTGGCCGTGGTCGGACAGGACGACGATGCGGTACGCGCGCGGGGCGTGCTCGGCGACCTTCGCGATCAGGGCAAGGGAGCGGTCGAGGCGGCCCAGGACCTTCTCGGCGTCGCGGCTGTACGGGCCCGAGTGGTGGGCCACTTCGTCGTACGCGACCAGGTCCGCGTAGACCGCGGCGCGTCCGGCGAGCATGTCGCCGATCACGGCGGCGACGACGACGTCCCGCTCGACGACGGTCGCGAAGGCGCGGATGAAGGGGTACAGGCCGCCGCGTTTGACGCGGGGGCGCTGCTTCCTGAGGCGGGCGCGGGTGGACTCGCCGATCTCGCGGCCGACGTCGGCGACGAACGACATGGCGGTACGGACGGCGTTGGCGGGGTCGGAGAAATACGCGAAGTAGCCCGCCCGCGAACGGTTCTCCTTGCCCCGCCGCGCCGCCACGGACAGCACCAGGGCGAGCTGGTCGGCGCCGCCGCTGAAGAGGTTGCCGCGGCTGGCGCCGTCCAGGGTGAGCAGACCGCCGTCGCCGGTGCGCTCGATGGCCCGGCGCTGGAGTTCGGCGGCGCTGGTGGGCCGGTTGCAGACCATCACCTCCCGGCTCTCCTTCTCGTACCAGCGGAAGGCGGGGATGTCGTGGTTGGAGCCGTGCAGGATGCCGAGCTGGCTGGCGCCGGTCTGGCTGGACCAGTCGGTGCGCCAGAGGGTGAGGCGGTGGGTGGGCCCGGCGCCACGCTCGCCCTCGCGGTCGCCGTCACGTCTGCTCTTGCTCTCGCCCTTGCTCTCTTGCTTGCTCTCGCCTTCGCTTCTGCCGAGCCAGGCGGCGACCGTGGGCATCAGGCCCCGCCCGACCGCGTCCAGCAGTACGTCATGTCCCACGCCGTCGAGCTGGAGGAAGACGGTGCCGGGAGTCGACGGCCCGCCCTCTCCCAGCTCCTCCGTGCGACGACGGTCGGCCAGGCGGTACAGCCTCCTCCGGTACGCGTCGTCGTCCCGGACGGCGAGGGCCGCGCCGGTGGCGGAGGCGACCGCGGACATCACGGCGGCGACCACGACGGCGGTTTCCGGGGCGACCTCGCCCCGTCCCGAGGGATTGAAACGCAGGACGACGAGGAGCAGCGAGCCGTTGAGGAAGAAGACGAGCAGTCCGAGGACGAGGGCGGGCACCAGGAGGAAGGCCCGGACGAGGATGGGCCACACCAGGGCCGAGAGCAGACCGAAGCCTCCGGCGCCGACCGCGGCGGCGACGGTGATACGGGTGGCGCTCTCTCCGTCGGCCGACTGGATCCGGAAGTCCGGCAGGATCCCGGCGAGCACCAGCATGGTGACAGTGGAGACCGCCCACACCGCGATACTCCGCAGGACGGTACTGCCCAGCCGCCGCCATCGTCTGTCGCGCACGCCCACCTCTCGCTGCCTCCCACCGACTCCCGCTGCCGAAGTCCGTTCCCACATTGTCACAACGGGTGAGGGCGCACGGACGTCAGCAGACAGAGGGTGAACCCCCGCGATTCAGCGCCCGTCGTACCCCGCCGTCGGCATCGACAGCCGGCGATGGACCGACGCCTTCATCTGCGCGTCGTACGCCGGTTCCGCGTGCCCGACCGTCTCGATGCGTACGCCTCGCCGGGCGCACTCGGCGGTGAACTCGTCGACCGAGGCGAGCGCCCGCTCCAGCACCCGACGGCTGGGCGCGACGAACAGATCGACGCGGCCGGCCTCGACGTCCTCCCAGAGCGCGCCATGGTCGGGGCGCAGTCCGCGTACGAGGAGTTCCCGGGTGATGACGTACCCGTGCTCGGCGGCCCAGCGCGCGCACATGGCGTGCTGGCTGCGCGAGTCCACCAGGAAGGGATCCGTGTCCAGTTCCTCCAGCGGCGTCAGACTGGCGATGGCCGTGACGCGAAGCAGGCCGGAGGCGTTGTGCGTGTCTCCCATGGTGTCCCCCTCACCTCCGGTTTCGCCGCTGACCCTACCCCTGCCCGTAGGCTCTGGGGGAGTCGCACGAAGGGAGCAAAGGGGGTGCCGGTGGAGATCACTTGGTGGGGTCACGCGACCTGCACGGTCGAGGACTCGGGCGTGCGCCTGCTGACCGACCCGTTGTTCGCTCGTCGGCTCGCTCATCTGCGCCGTCGCCGCGGGGCTACGCCCCCACCCGAGGCGGCACTCGCGGACGCGGCCCTGGTCTCGCATCTGCACGCCGATCATCTGCACGTTCCCTCGCTGGCGCGGCTCGCCGCGGGCACCCGGGTGCTGGTGCCGCGGGGCACCATGCGCGCCGTGCCCGGGCTGCGCAGGCTCGGCCATCTACGGCTCACGGAGGTCGCGCCGGGCGACGAGACACGGGTCGGTGACCTGGTCGTACGGGCCGTTCCTGCGCGGCACGACGGGCGGCGCCTGCCACTCGGGCCGCATCGTTCGCCCGCCCTCGGCTATGTCGTCGAGGGCGAGGGGCGGACGTACTTCGCCGGGGACACCGGCCTGTTCGAGGAGATGGCCAAGGAGGTCGGGCCCGTCGACGTGGCGCTGCTGCCGGTCGGCGGCTGGGGACCGTATCTCGGGGAGGGGCATCTGGACGCCGGACGGGCCGCCGAGGCGCTGGCCCGGCTGCTGCCGGGCAGCGCGGTGCCGGTGCACTACGGCACGTACTGGCCGATCGGCATGGACGCCGTGCGCCCCCATGAATTCCATGCGCCGGGCCCGGAGTTCATGCGCCTGGCGCGCGAGAGGGCGCCCGAGGTGGCCGTGCACCTTTTGGGGCACGGCGAGAGCGTACGGCCGGAAGTCGCGCGATGATCCTGTCCGCGGCGGCCACGGTGCCGCCGGAGACGACCCAGCAGGCGGTCGGCTACCCGTCGTTGTTCCTGTTGGTGCTGATCGGGGCGCTGGTGCCGGTGGTACCCACGGGGGCTCTGGTGAGTTCGGCCGCGGTGGTGGCCTTTCATCAGACGGCGCCGCTCTCGCTGCTGATGGTGTTCGTGGTGGCGTCCGTCGCGGCCTTCCTCGGTGACATCGCGCTGTACTGGCTCGGGAAGCGCGGGATGGGCTCGAAGAACGGCTCGCGGTGGCTGCAGGCACTGCGTGATCGTGCCCCGGAGGACCGGCTCGCGCAGGCGCAGGAGCGGCTCGAAACGCATGGGGTGACCGTGCTCGTGGTGTCGCGGCTCGTTCCGGCGGGGCGGATTCCGGTGATGCTGGCGTGTCTGATGGCGCGGATGCCGATGCGGCAGTTCGTACGGGGGGATGTGCCGGCCTGCCTTGCGTGGGCGGTGACGTATCAGCTCATCGGGATACTGGGGGGCTCGCTGTTCAAGGAGCCCTGGGAGGGTGTGGTGGCCGCGGTTGCGCTCACGCTGGTGGTCAGTGCGGCTCCTGGTGTTTGGCGGCGGGTTCGTAAGGCCGTGTAACGACTGCGGGTTCGTTGTGGCTGGTCGCGCCCACGCGGCGGAGCCGCATAATGTCACAGCCCCGCGCCCCTGAAGGGGCTGCGCCCCCTTCAGGGGGCGGTAGTTCCCCGGTCAATCCAGCACCTGGGACGCCCCGACCGGCAAGTCCCACAGATCCTCTCGCGCCAAGCCCGCCCTCTCCCAAGCCTCCCGCACCCGCGTCAGCGGTTCCAGCACCGGCTCCACCGACAGTACGAACGTGGCCCAGTGCATCGGTGCCATCCGGCGGGCGCCCAGGTCCTGGGCCGCGCGGACCGCCTCCTCCGGATTGCAGTGGACGTCGCTGAGCCACCAGCGGGGCTCGTACGCACCGATCGGGAGGAGGGCCAGGTCGATGCCGGGGTAACGGTTGCCGATGCGGGTGAACCAATGGCCGTAACCCGTGTCGCCCGCGAAGTAGACGCGTCGGCCGTCGGGTGCGGTCAGGATCCAGCCGCCCCACAGAGTGCGGCAGGTGTCGTGGAGGCTGCGCTTGGACCAGTGATGGGCGGGCACGAAGTCGAAGCGGACCCCGCTCAGTTCAGCCGCTTCCCACCAGTCGAGCTCGGTGACACGGGTGAAGCGGCGGCGCCGGAACCAGTCGCCGAGCGCGGCGGGGACGAAGACGGGGGTGTCGCGCGGGAGCCTGCGCAGGGTCGGGGCGTCCAGGTGGTCGTAGTGGTTGTGGCTGATGACCACCGCGTCGATGCGCGGCAGTTCGCTCCAGGGCACGCCAACGGGCGTGACCCGGGCGGGAGTTCCGAGGATCTTGCGGGACCAGACCGGGTCGGTGAGGACCGTGAGTCCGCCGATCCGGATCACCCAGCTCGCGTGCCCGGCCCAGGAGACGGCGACGGTCTGCGTGTCCACACGCGGCAGTGGGGCCGGCTCGTACGGCAGCCGGGGGATGTCGGCGAGGCCTTCGGGTCCCGGCCGCAGCGCGCCCTCGCGGGCGAAGCGGGCGAAGCCGCTGAGGCCGGGCAGCGGGGCGGTCAGCCGGTCGGCGAAGGACCGCGGCCAGAGCCGCCGCTCGCCGAGCGGGCGGGGCGCGGCGAGCGGCGTTCCCGTTCCGCCCGCGGGCACGGAGGAGGACACCGGCTCATCGGCATCCATCGAGGAGGAGGACGAGGACGTGGTGGTGGTCGAGGTCGACTCGGACTGCTGCGTCATCGAGGGGACTCCCATCGCCGGGCGTCGTCGCGGAGATCGTCGAAGACCGATCCCAGCAAGGTCAACGCGCTTTCCACATGCGGCAATTCCAGAGGTTCCGGTGACGTGAGAGACGCCGTACGCTCCTGGTCCGTTGCTCCGAGGAGCGGGCCGGTGGCCAGGCGGACGCGCAGGGCGCCGAGGTCGTCGCCGAAGCGGTGGCCGCCGGGGGCGGGCATGCCGAGGCGGGCGGTGAGGAAGTCCTCCAGTTCCTGTGCGTCGCCCACGCCGTACTCGGTGAGCGCGGGGCGCAGCGGGCCCAGGTCCGCGTACAGATGGCGCCCTGTCTGCGGGGGCCGGGCGAGGGCGCCCCCCGTCACCACGGCGTGGTGCGCGGCGGCGGCCACGCGCGCGTGCAGTCGTACGGACTCGGTGAGCCGCAGGCTGATCTCCTCGGGTTCGCCGAGCGCGTACGCGGCGGCTTCGGCGACCGGTGTCGCGAGGCGGGCGCCGAGCGCGGTCAGGACGTCGAGGACACGGTCGCGCAGTCGGGTGCCGGTGTCGTTGTCGGGGAAACGGGCGATGGCGGCCGGCCAGCCGGGCGGCAGGAACGGGCCGGCCAGGTCGGTCATCACCGTGACCCGGTCGGGAAGCATCTCGGCGGGGCTCAGCAGGACCGTGTCGTGCGGCTGGTGCAGGGTGTCGCGCCAGGTCTCGTCGCTGATCAGGTGCAGTCCCTCGCCCGCGGCGGCCTCTATGGTCTCGTGGACCACTTCGGGCGGGGCGACTGTGGCGGTGGGGTCGTCGGCGACGGAGAGCACCAGCAACCGCGGGTCGCCGCCCTCGGCGCGCACCCGGCGCACGGTCTCCAGGAGGGCGTACGGATCGGGGACGCCACCGCACTCGGCGGACGTCGCCACATGGAACACGGAGGTGCCGAGCAGCCGGGCCGTCGGCCGCCACCAGGCGGCGCACGGCAGCGGCACCAGGACGTCGCCGCCGAGCGCGGCGGTCAGCGCGAGGAGCAGGGCGGGAGCGCCGGGGGCCGCGACCGTGCGGTGACGCTCGGCGGGCAGTCCGCGTCGGGCCCAGTAGGCGCAGGCCGCGTCCAGGAGGCGGGGGCCGCCGCCGGTGGGTTCGGTGTGCGCACCGGCGGCGGCAGCGGCAAGGCCCGGCGGCACGGGCAGCCCCTGGCCGGGTATCGGTGGGCCGTAACGGACGGGGCCGTGGCCTTCCGGATCCGTCCGCCGCATGGTTGCCTCCGCGCAGTGATCCGTGGTCTCCAGGGCCTGTGTCTCTGAGCTGTGAGTACCCACCGTCACGCGTCATCAACTCAGCGGTTCACCGACGACTCCCTGCGCAGCAGCTTGTGTACGCCGGCTCCGAGTGCGCCCGCGATGAGGAGGCCGCCGGCGGCGAGGGCGGCCGGGGAGTCGGTGAACGCGCCGCCCTCGCCCGCGCGCACCCCGTGCGGGTGGCGGGAGCCGTCTCGCGACACCGTGAACGTCGCGCTCCACTCCGCTTCCTCGGCGCCGGGCGGCGCCGGGCAGGTGCCGTCGACGCTCCACTCGGAGGTGGGGCCGGCCTTGTCGGGTCCGCCGTCCTTGAAGTGCGAGGCGTCCTTGAAGTGCGAGGCGGGCGCGATCTGGGCGGTGCCGCGGTAGGCGGGTCCCGCCGCCTCGTCCCTGCCCTTCCCCTTGCCCTTGACCAGGTGCAGCTTGGCGGTGCCGTGCTCGAAGGCCTGCGAGTGGGCGTCGATGCTCTTGGGCGCGGTTCCGCCGAGCGGGCCACAGGACACGGAGACGGTGATGGTGCCGCCGGGGGCGACGGTGCGCGGGCTGACCTCGGCGGCCGGGGCCACTGCGGACGCCCCGGCCGATGTCTCGGCCGGCGGCCCGGCTGACTCCTTGGCCCACTCGTCGGCCGACTCCTCGCCCGACCCTCCGGGCGGCTCCTCGGCCCACTCGTCGGCCGGCTTCTCCGCCAACTTTCCGGACGGCTCTTCGTCCGGAATCGGGGGCGGATCCGCCGGCTCCTCCTCCGGAACCCGGGCCGGGCCTGTGGCCGACTCATCGGCGGGAACCTCGGCCCGCTCGTGGGCCGGAGCCATGGCCCACTCATCGGCCGCGAGTGCGGCCCTCTCCGGGGCCGAACCCCTGGCCCGTTCCTCAACCAGAATCGCCGCCGACGCGGCGGTGCCCAGGACGGCGGCCGTGGTGACGGCGGTGGCGGTGGTGGACAGGGCGCGGGCGGTGCGGCGCATGGGGTGGGCTCCTTCGGGCGAAGGCTGGGGCCTTCCGCGGCGCGGGGCCGCGGAAGGAGGGGCACAGCCTTCGTGCCCCGTAGCCCATCAGAGCCCGGTCACCGCCGGGGCGCCCGCGGCCGGGCACCATTCGTGCCATGCGGGCGCCCGGGCGGGTGACGGCGCAGAGCCTTCAGCCCGCCAGGGACATCAGCTCCTTTTCCAGGCCGCGTCCCCGGGTCTCGACGAGGGACGCGGCGACCTCGGACAGTTTGCGGTTGGTGCCCTGCGAGATTCGGCGCAGCACCGCGAAAGCCATGTCCGCGTCACAGGCCAGTACGTGCATGACGATGCCGCAGGCCTGGTCGACCACGGGCCGGGTACGCAACGCGGCGCCCAACTGGTCGAGTTCGGTGAGCGCGGCGCGGTAGGAGCGGTCGCGTACGAGACTGTTCGCGGCGAGGTTGCCGAGGGCCCGGGCGGGACCGTGCGAGGCGTCCTCAAGGGCGTCCGCGCGGAAGCTGTACAGGCTGAGGGTCACCGTCAGCCCGGAGCGCCGGAAGGGCATCGTGACGCAGGAGCGTACGCCCGCGTCGAGTGCCACGGCCCGGTACTGCGGCCAGCGCTCCACTCGCAGCAGGTCGCCCGTCTCGACGGTTTCACCGCCGTCGACGGCGACGGGGATCGGCCCCTCGCCGGAGCGGAGCTGGACCGAGACGAGGCTCGCCAGATCGGGATGGGTCACGGCGGCCGGCTGCTCCGTACCATCGTTGGAAACCGTTGTGCTCGCGCCGCAGCATTCACTGGTGCAGCGCGCGGCCTGCTCGGCGAGTTCTGACAGCCGACGGGCGGGAAGCGTGGACTCCGGGGACTCTGTGCCCAGGGGGCCGATGTGCTCGGCGTCCGGCATGTTTTTACCTCCTTCTTTTGCGCCTGCCCGCACACTCTCGGGGAAAACGAAAATGAGGCATTCCACTCCGGCTGCTCCGCGGCGGCGTGGTTCGGGTTACGTTCTTGTGCATGGCGCAGACGGATGAGTTCGGTGAAGAGCTTGCGGATTTCGTGCGCCGTGTCGCGGAGTTGAAGGCGGCGCGGTCGGTACCGAGCGGTGACCTTCAGACAGTGCTCGACGCGGCACTCTTCGAACTGGACCATGTGGCCGGCCAGTTGTGGCCGTGGTACGAGCGGCTGACCTCGGGCGGCACATCCAATGGATCCTCCACCGACCGTCAGGAGCAGCAGTTGTTGCGGGCGATCTTCCAGCGCCTTCCCCTGCCCGTCGCACTGATGGACCGCGAGACGGTGGTCCGCAGGCTCAACCACGCGGCGACCCAGTTCACCGGGGCACGGCCGGGCTACGCGACGGGCCGGCCGCTGACCGGTTTCCTCGCGCACCCGGACCGGGCCGCGTTCCGTTCCCAGGTCGCGGCGGTGGCGCGGGGCGAGGGCGACCGCAGTCTCACCGTTCACCTTCAGCAACGCCCCTCCGTTTCCGTACGCGCGACGCTCACCGCGCTCAGGACGAGCGGTGAGCCGCGTACCTCCGTACTCATGGTGCTCCAGCCTGCGGGGACGCGCGTGCCGTCGGCCGAGGGCTCCCCCGGTCCGATGCCGGACCTCGCCGAGACGACGCGGCACGCGGCGCAGCTGGACCTGGTGGACGCCATGGCCACGGCGTTACTGGCCGAGCCCGCGAAGACCAGGGCCGCCGTGCTGGAGCAGGCGGCCCGAGTGCTGCACGGGCGGTTCGCGGACTGGGTGGTCACAGACGAGGGGGCCGCGCGGCTGTGCCGTATGGCTGTCCTCGGACCGACGGACCAGCCCGGCGCGCAGGTAGAGGACCTCCAGGCGCAGGATCCCGCCGCGTGCCCGCTCGTCGTCGAGGTGGCACGCGGCGGGTCCACGGCGCTTCAGGTACGCCCGGAGGACCCGGACGCCTTCGGCAAGGACGCCTCGGGCGCCCCCGTCCTGATCAGCGCGAACGTCACCTCGCTGCTGTGCGTCCCGCTGACCGTGGACGGCACCGTGCAGGGCGTCCTCACGTTGTTCCGCTGCGGGGCCCGGCTCGCGTTCTCGATGGCCGAGGCCCAGACACTGGACATGATGTCCCGTCACATAGCCCTGGCCCTACAGAACTTGGACCGGCGTTAAGTGCGGTCCCGCGCCCCTTGAAGGAGGCCGCAGGCCTTCCTTCAAGGGGCGCGGGGCTGTGTCAATTTGCGGCTCCGCCGCGTGGGCGCGACCAGCCACAACGAACCCGCAGCTTCAATCCGCGCCCCCAGCGGAGCGCTTACGCCGCGTCCTGCATCACCTGGTCCCGCAGCTTGTCGCAGCAGCGGCTGATCAGCCGGGACACGTGCATCTGGGAGATGCCGAGCTGTTCGGCGATCCGGCTCTGCGTCATGTCGCCGAAGAACCGCATGTAGAGGATGGCCCGTTCACGTTCGGGCAGAGCCTGCAGCCGGGGCTTGACCGCCTCGCGGTCGACGACGACGTCCAGGGACGGGTCGGAGGCGCCGAGCGCGTCGCTCAGGGAGTATCCGTCCTCGCTGCCCGGGAGTTCGGCGTCGAGCGAGAGGGCGGTGAAACTCTCCAGAGCCTCAAGTCCGACGCGTACGTCCTCCTCGCTCATCTGCGCGTGCTCGGCGATCTCCTTGACGGTGGGCTGTCGGCCGGAGATCGTCTGGGACAGGTCCTGACTGGCGAAGCGGACCCGGTTGCGCAGGTCCTGGACCCGGCGGGGCACGTGCAGGGTCCACATGTGGTCACGGAAGTGCCGCTTGATCTCACCGGTGACGGTCGGCACGGCGTAGCTCTCGAAAGCGTTGCCGCGCTCGGGGTCGTACCGGTCTACGGCCTTGACGAGGCCGAGCGCCGCGACCTGGCGCAGGTCCTCGTAGCTCTCTCCACGGCTGCGGAACCGTCCCGCCAGCCGCTCGGCCATGGGCAACCAGGCTTCGACGATCTCCGCACGGAGTGTGTCGCGCTGCTGCCCCGGAGGGAGCTTGGCGAGGGTACGGAACGCCTCCGCGGTGTCGGGGGCGTCGTCGTGCGGGTGGTGCTTGGCGCTCGTGTGAGTCTGCATGGTGCGTCGCAACTCCCCTGAGTGATGCCTTGTGTAGGACAGTCACCGTGGGAGCGCGCCTAGAGCCGACAGGCACACCCGTGGCGGGTTTTCGCCGCTCCCACGGACGTGCCTCCTGTCCGAAGCACTGACATTCGCCTGCCCCTCTGTACGGGCGTCAAACACCCGAAGGTTTTCCCGGACGCGCCCGGGTGACTCGGGCGGTACAGCCGTCACCCCGGGAGGTTCCGCATGAGCACCAAGGTCGCCGACCATGTCCTGCAGCGCCTGCGCGAATGGGGCGTTGAACACGTGTTCGGTTATCCAGGCGATGGCATCAACGGTCTCCTGGCCGCCTGGGGACGGGCCGAGGACCACCCCCGGTTCATCCAGTCGCGGCACGAGGAGATGTCCGCGTTCGAGGCGGTCGGCTACGCGAAGTTCGGGGGCCGGCTCGGGGTCTGCACGGCGACCTCGGGACCCGGCGCGATCCACCTGCTCAACGGCCTGTACGACGCCAAGCTCGACCATGTGCCGGTGCTCGCGATTGTCGGCCAGACGCACCGCAGCGCGATGGGCGGCTCGTACCAGCAGGAGGTCGACCTGCACACGCTGTTCAAGGACGTCGCCTCCGACTTCGTCGAGACGGTGACGGTGCCCGAGCAGCTGCCGAACGTCCTGGACCGGGCGATCCGCACCGCCTACGCGCGCCGCGCCCCCACCGCCGTGATCATCCCCGGAGACGTCCAGGACCTCGACTACTCCGCCCCCACCCACGAGTTCAAGATGGTCCCCTCCAGCCTGGACCGCAGCGCGTGGACCGCGATTCCGTCACAGGAGTCACTGGAGCGGGCGGCCGAAGTCCTCAACTCCGGTGACAAGGTGGCCATTCTGATCGGCCAGGGCGCCGCCGGGGCACAGCCCGAGGTGGAGCGGATCGCCGAGCTGCTCGGCGCGGGCGTCGCCAAGGCGCTGCTCGGCAAGGACGCGCTGAGCGACGAACTCCCGTACGTCACGGGCGCGATCGGCCTCCTCGGCACCCGACCCTCGTACGAGCTGATGCGCGACTGCGACACCCTGCTGACGATCGGCTCCTCCTTCCCGTACACGCAGTTCATGCCGGAGTTCGGCAAGGCGCGGGGCGTGCAGATCGACATCGATCCGCACATGGTCGGGATGCGTTTTCCGTACGAGGTGAATCTCGTCGGGGACGCCAAGGCGACCCTGGAGCGGCTGATCCCGATGCTCGACGCGGACCGCGGGCGCGAGTGGTACGACACGGTGTGCGCGAACGTGACGCGCTGGCGCGAGGTGATGGAGCGCCGGGCCCAGCTGTCCGCGGATCCGATCAACCCGGAGTACGTGGCGCGGGCGCTGGATCCGCTGCTGCCGGGCAACGCGATCGTCACGTCCGACTCGGGCTCGGTGGCGAACTGGTACGCGCGGCATCTGACGCACAGGGCCGGGATGCGCTCCTCGCTGTCGGGGACCCTCGCCACGATGGGCTGCGGGGTGCCGTACGCGATCGGGGCGAAGTTCGCGCATCCGGACCGGCCCGCGATCGCGCTCGTCGGGGACGGGGCGATGCAGATGAACGGTCTTGCGGAGCTGATCACGGCGGCGAAGTACCGCGACCGCTGGGAGGATCCACGGCTCGTCGTGGGCGTCTGGAACAACCACGACCTCAACCAGGTGACCTGGGAGATGCGCGCGATGGAGGGCGCCCCGTCGTTCCTGCCCTCGCAGGAGATCCCGGACGTGCAGTACGCCGCCTTCGCCCGTTCCCTCGGGCTGACCGGTATCCGCGTGGAGAAGCCGGAGGACGTCGAGTCGGGCTGGCGTGCGGGTCTGGAGGCGGACGGTCCCGCGGTGATCGAGTTCCTGACGGACCCCGCCGTACCGCCGGTTCCGCCGCACGCCACCTGGGAGCAGATGGAGGCCACCGCCGCCGCCATCCTGAAGGGCGACTTCGACCGCTCGTCCATGGTCCGGCAGGGGTTCAAGGCCAAGGTCCAGGAGTTCCTGCCGGGGCGCGACCGCCACTGACGGACGGCCGCACTCCTGACATCTGAACGTCTGACGTCCTGACGGACGACTCCACGAGCAGGCCCTCGGCGTTCCCCCCGGCGCCGAGGGCCGATGCCGTTCAGCTCGGTCACTGATCACTCGGTCACTGATCAGTGGGGCAGAGCGGGCGTTTCGGGCTCGTCGGGGTGGCGGTTCGGCGGGAGGAGCCACTCCTCGTAGCGGCCGAGCGCCAGGATGACGCCGAGCATCAGGACCGGCAGCATCACAGCGAATATCGCCATGGCCTTGTCCTTCCCCAGGAGATTTGCGATTGGGGGGCGCAAATCGGGTCTCCAGACCACGGGCGGGCAAACGCTTCGTGTCGATGTCGGGGGCGCGGGTACACGGAGGTCCATCCCGGAGTGTCTGGAGGGAGACATGCAGCGAGGCAGCGACCGGCTCAACGTCCACAAGGACGACGAGATGAAGCATGAACTGCAGGGCCTGCTCCGGTCGGGCCATCCGACCAGGACCGAGGAGTGGCACGACCCGGAGCCGACCGCCGACGACGACCCGTGGGTCGCGGGCGGACCGGTCAGGCCGGGCGTCGGCCGGGGCTCCGAGGAGGCGGTGCGTAACGAACTGGCGCGGCTGCTGGGCCGTACGGCCTTCCCCGCCGGCCCGCGCGAACTGATCCGCCTCCTGCGGGACCGGCACGCGCCCGACGGGCTCGTCGAACCGCTGGAGCGGCTGCCGAGGAAGGCGGTCTACCACACCGCTCAGGAACTGGCCGAAGCGGTCGTACGGGCCGCGAGCGGCGAGAGGGGTGAGAGGTGATCTCCCCCGAGGAACCCGAGAAACCCGCGGAACCCGAGGAATCAGCAGCGGTGGCATGGGGCACCCGCGTAGGGGTAATGCGGGCGACGTCCCGCCGTCGTACCAGTGCCCCACCCCGGTACCGGGAATGCAGGAAAGGGCCACAGCATGGCTGAGTTCGTGAGGGAAGTCATGACGCCAGGCGTCGTCACGGTCCGTCCGGACGCCTCGCTCGTCGAAGCGGCGCAACTCATGCGCGCCCATGACATCGGCGATGTCCTGGTGTCCGGGGAGCACAGCGTCCTCGGGGTCCTGACGGACCGTGACATCGCGCTGCGCGCGGTCGCGGACGGCGTCGACCCGCTGACGGTGAGCGCCCATGCCGTGTGCACGCCCAACCCTGTGGTGGTCGGCCCGGAGGACGCGGTCTCGGCCGCGGTCGAGCTGATGCGCGAGCACGCCATACGCCGCCTGCCGGTCGTCGAGGACGGCCACACGGTCGGCATGGTCAGCCTGGGCGACCTGGCCGTCTCCGAGGACCCCGGCTCGGCTCTGGCGGAGATCAGCCGCGCCGCGCCGGAGGACTCGCCGGGCAGCATCATCCGGTGAACGCGCGGGAGGAACGGCGGCCCGTGCCGGAAAGGGAAGGGACGAGCCGCCGAGAAAGGACGCGTCGAGAGAACCGTCGACAGACGACGTGTCGAGAGAGGACGTGGAGAACTGATGCGTATCGCGTTTCTGATGGCGCCGGAGGGCGTCGAGCAGATCGAACTCACCGACCCCTGGCAGGCCGTGGTCGACTCGGGTGACGAACCCGTCCTGGTGTCCACGAAGCCCGGTCAGATCCAGGCGTTCCACCATCTCGACAAGGCCGATGTGTTCCCCGTGCAGGAGGTCGTGTCCGAGACGTCCGCGGGTTCCTTCGACGGCATGGTGCTGCCGGGTGGCGTGGCCAACCCGGACGCGCTGCGCATGGACGGGCAGGCCGTGTCGTTCGTACGGGACTTCTTCGAGCAGGGCCGGCCGGTCGCCGCGATCTGCCATGCCCCGTGGACGCTCGTCGAGGCGGACGTGGTCCGCGGTCGCACCCTGACCTCGTGGCCGAGTCTGCGTACGGACATCCGCAACGCGGGCGGCACCTGGGTCGACGAGCAGGTCCAGGTCTGTGAGGCCGCGCCGTCGACGCTCGTCACCAGCCGCAAGCCGGACGATCTGAAGGTGTTCTGCGAGGCGTTCCTGGAGGAGTTCGCCAAGCGCCGCTGAGTTGCCGGCTTACTCAGCTACTGACCTGCTGACCTGGGAAGCCGGAGGCGCGGGGCGCTGCTCACGCCCCGCCCGGCCGCCGTTCCCGTTCCCGCGCGCCTTCCCGTGTCCGGCCCGGGGCCACAGGGCGGCGCGGGTTCCGGCGCAGATACTCGCCCTCCAGCTGCGCCATCCGCTCGTTGTGGACGCGCAGCGCGTCGTTCGAGCCGTGCAGCAGCGTGTCGTGGCGTGTGCGGTGGATCGTCTCCAGCTCTTTCATCAGCTGCTGGTCGTCCAGAAGCCCCGGGTCGACTCCGTTCATGGCGGTACCCCGATCGTCGTGTTCCTTCGGAGCGTCCGGGTACCCGCCCGGCAAGCAATATCCCGACCTAGCGGCATCCGGGAGGAAGCCATGGATCTCGCCTTTCTGCGTCCACTGTACGAACACCCGGGACCCTGGGCCTCCGTGTATTTCGGCACCTCCCAGCACACGGAGAGCACCCCTCACGAACGGTCACTGACGGCACAGGCGGCATCCAGGCAGCTCGCGGACCAGGGCGCGGACGAGGCCACGTGCCAGGCCGTGCGGTCCGCGCTGGAAGAGCTGCGGCACTCCACGGAACCGCATGGCCGGGCCCTGTTCGCCACCGGCGGCGAAGTCGTCCTCGACCCCGCGCTGGCCGCGCCCCCGCCGGGGGGACTGTCCGTCACCTGGTCGGCGCTCCCGCACACCGCGCCGCTGCTCGATCTGCTCGGTGAGGACCCGGTCTGTGTGGTGGCGTACGTCGACCGGCGGGGCGCCGACTTCGAGCTGCGCTCCGCGCTGGGCAGCCGGGAGGCGGGCTCGGTGACCGGGCGGCAGTGGCCCCTGCACCGTACGAGCACGGTCGACTGGTCGGAGCGGCACTTCCAGCTCAGGGTGGAGAACACCTGGGAGCACAACGCCGCGGAGATCGCCGACGCGCTCGCCGTGTGCCAGGAGGAGACCCGCGCCGACCTGCTGATCCTCGTCGGCGACGACCGCGAGCGGCGGGCCGTGCGCGAGCGGCTGCCGCAGCGGCTGCAGGACCGCACGATGGAGGCACCGCACGGGCCCGGCAGCAGGCTGCTCGACGAGGACGTGGAGCGGATCCGCGCGGAGCATGTGCGGCGCAGGGCGGCCGAGGACCTGGAACGGTTCATGGCTGCCCGGGCGCCGGACGCGGACGGGAACGTCGGCGCCGTCGAGGGCGTACCCGCGGTGATCGAGGCGGCCCAGGAGCACCGGATCGACGAGTTGCTGATCATCCCGGAGGGGCCTGACACGCATCGTGAGGTGTGGGTCGGCGAGGCCCCCGACCAGCTGGCGGTGCGGCGTACGGACACGAAGACGCTGGGCGAGCCGCGCCCGTGGTCGGCACGGGCGGACGACGCGCTGCTGCGGTCCGTCATCGCGTCGGGCGCCCCGGCGCTGTCGCTGTCGCCCGCCGTGCCCGAGGCCGGGCCGCAGACGGCTCCGGTGGGGGGCCTGGGCGCGCTGCTCCGCTGGACCGAACCCCCGCAGACCAGGTGACCAGGCCGTAGCCCTGGTGCATACGGCGGTGGATACGGCCCTGTCGGCTACCGGGCGCGTTCCACTCGCCGCTCGTCCCACACCGGCTCCGTCGTCTCGCGTACCTTCCCGTCGCTGCCGAACACCAGGTAGCGGTCGAAGGAGCGGGCGAACCAGCGGTCGTGGGTGACGGCCAGGACCGTGCCCTGGTACGCCTCAAGACCTTCCTGTAGCGCCTCGGCCGACTCCAGGTCGAGGTTGTCGGTGGGCTCGTCGAGGAGCAGGGCCGTGGACCCCTCCAGCTCCAGCAGGAGGATCTGGAAGCGGGCCTGCTGACCGCCGGACAGCCGGTCGAAGCGCTGCTCGGCCTGGGCGGTCAGTTCGTAGCGCCGCAGCCTGGACATCGCGGCGCCGCGGTCCTGCGCGTGCTCGGTCCACAGGATGTCGAGCAGCTTGCGCCCTTCCAGTTCGGGGTGGGCGTGCGTCTGCGCGAAGTGGCCGGGCACGACGCGCGCGCCGAGTTTCCACGCCCCCGTGTGCGCCACCCCGCCGCCCGCGAGCAGCCGCAGGAAGTGCGACTTGCCGGAGCCGTTGGAGCCGAGCACGGCGACCCGCTCGCCGTAGAAGACCTCCAGGTCGAAGGGCTGCATCAGGCCGGTGAGTTCAAGCCCCTCGCAGGTGATGGCCCTGACGCCGGTACGCCCGCCGTGCAGGCGCATCGTGATGTCCTGCTCGCGCGGCGGCTCCGGCGGCGGGCCCGCCTCCTCGAACTTGCGCAGCCTGGTCTGCGCGGCCTGATAGCGCGAGGCCAGCTCATGGCTGATCGAGGCCGCCTGACGCAGATTCAGCACCAACTTCTTCAGCTGGGCGTGCTTCTCGTCCCAGCGCCTGCGCAACTCCTCGAAGCGCGCGAAGCGTTCACGCCGCGCCTCGTGGTACGTCGCGAAACCGCCACCGTGCACCCAGGCGTCGGCGCCCGCGGGTCCCGGCTCCACGCTCACGATCTTCTCGGCGGCGCGGGCCAGCAGTTCCCGGTCGTGGGACACGAACAGGACGGTCTTGCGCGTCTCCTTCAGCCGCTCCTCCAGCCAGCGCTTTCCGGGCACGTCGAGATAGTTGTCCGGCTCGTCGAGCAGCAGCACCTCGTCGCCGCCACGCAGCAGCGCCTCAAGGACGAGCCGCTTCTGCTCACCGCCGGAGAGCGTGCGCACCTCGCGGAACTGCGCCTTGTCGTACGGCACGCCGAGCGCGGCCATCGTGCAGATGTCCCACAGCGTCTCGGCCTCGTAGCCCTGGACCTCCGCCCAGTCGGCGAGCGCCTGCGCGTACTGGAGCTGGGCGGCCTCGTCGTCGACGGTCATGATGGCGTGCTCGGCGGCGTCGACGGCCTGCGCCACCTCGCGGATCCGGGGCGGCGCGACGGAGACGAGCAGTTCGCGCACGGTGGTCTCGTCCCGTACGGAGCCCACGAACTGGCGCATCACCCCGAGCCCTCCGCTGACCGTGACGGTGCCGCCGTGTGGCTTCAGCTCCCCCGAGATCAGCCGCAACAGGGTTGTCTTCCCCGCGCCGTTGGGCCCGACCAGTGCGACCACGGCCCCTTCGCCCACCCGGAAGGACACACCGCCGAGGAGCGCCCTCCCGTCGGGCAGGTAGTACTCGAGGTGTGCCGCTTCCAGATGTCCCATAGTCGGGCATTGTCCGGGTGGCGGGAGCGGGCGGCAAACGGTTATGCGCGGTCCGGCGCCTGCGGGGTAACCGCAACCTATGACCGCAGATGTAGACCTCACCGTCCCGGAACCCGGCCACGGCCTGCGCGACCGGCTGCTGGCCCTGGACTGCCGTCTCTTCGACTCCGTGGCGGCCCGGCACTGGCCCGGCGCCGACCGCGTTCTGCCCAGGCTCAGCCGCAGCGCCAACCATGGCGTGCTGTGGTTCGCCACGGCTGCCGCCCTGGCCGCGACGCGTTCGCCCAAGGCGCGCCGTGCCGCCGCCCGGGGTGTCGCCTCGCTGGCCGTGGCATCGGCGACCATCAACACGCTCGGCAAGCGCTCGGTGCGCCGGCCGCGTCCGCTGCTGCACGCGGTACCGCTGATCCGTCAGCTGGAGCGGCAGCCCATCACCACCTCGTTCCCCTCGGGGCACTCGGCATCGGCGGCGGCCTTCGCCACAGGCGTCGCCCTGGAGTCCCGGACCCTCGGTGCGGCCGTCGCCCCGGTCGCCGCCGCGGTGGCCCTCTCCCGGGTCTACACGGGCGTCCACTTCCCGAGCGACGTCCTCGCGGGCGCGGCACTCGGCGCTGGCGCCGCCTATGCCGTACGCGGCATTGTGCCGACCCGCGACCAACTGCCGCCGCCGGGCCGCCCACGCGTGGACGCGCCCGCCCTCCCCGAGGGCGAGGGCCTCGTGCTCGTCGCGAACAAGGGGGCGGGCACCCCGGAGCGCGTACGTCAGCTGCACGATGCGCTGCCGCAGGCCGAGGTCGTCGAGTGCGAAGCGGCCGAGCTGCGGGCCGAGTTGGAGAAGGCGGCGGCGCGGGCCGTGGTCCTTGGCGTGTGCGGCGGCGACGGCACGGTGAACGCGGCGGCCGAGGTGGCCGTGCGCCACAACCTGCCGCTCGCGGTGCTGCCCGGCGGAACGCTCAACCACTTCGCACACGACCTGGGCGTGGAGGACGTACGCGATCTGTGCCAGGCCCTCGAGCACGGCGACGCGGTACGCGTGGACGTGGGCTACTTCAAGGCGGGCGACGTCGACGGCTGCTTCCTCAACACCTGCAGCCTGGGTGTCTATCCCGAACTGGTGCGGGAACGGGACCACTGGTCGCCACGGATCGGCGGCTGGCCCGCCGGGGTGCTCGCGGCGCTTCGTGTGCTGCGGGCCGACCGGCATCCGCTGCGGACCGAGATCGGCGGCAGGGAAAGGCCGTTGTGGCTGCTGTTCGCCGGCAACGGCATGTACCACCGCATGGGCCCGATCCCCGGCCGCCGCTACGACCTCGCGGACGGCCGGCTGGACGTACGGGTCGTGCACGGGGGCCGCAAACCCGCCGTCCGGCTGCTCGCCGCGGCCGTCGCGGGACCGCTGACCCGCTCCCCCGTCCACGCGGCGGTACGGGTCAGCGGACTCCGGGTGGACGGCGTCGCACCCGGCACGCTTCTGGCGTACGACGGTGAAGTGACCGAGGTGGAGGGCAAGTTGACGCTGGAGAAGCTGCCGGAGGCGCTGACGGTGTACCGGCCGCTCGGCCACCGATGATCACCCAGTAGGCGTCAGCCCTTCTGTCCGTATCGCAAGACGCGGGTCTCATTATTCGACATGGCGGCGTACGGTGACCCCACGGGTACCGCTCACGGGTACCGCCACGGAAGGGGACGCCATGTCGAAGGAGACCGCCGTCTACACCCACGGACACCACGAGTCCGTGCTGCGCTCGCACACCTGGCGCACGGCCGCCAACTCGGCGGCATACCTCCTTGGTTCACTGAAACCCCACATGACGATCCTGGACATCGGCTGCGGCCCCGGCACCATCACCGCCGACCTGGCGCAACTGGTGCCGGACGGCCGGGTCACCGGCGTCGACCAGGCGCCGGGCATCCTGGACCAGGCGCGGGCCACGGCCGCCGAACGGGGCCTGACGAACGTCGAGTTCGGGGTCGCGGACGTCCACGCGCTGGACTACCCGGACGGCTCCTTCGACGTCGTCCACGCGCATCAGGTGCTGCAACACGTGGGAGATCCGGTGCGGGCGTTGCGCGAGATGTACCGGGTCACCAAGCCCGGCGGCATCGTCGCCGCGCGCGACGGGGACTACTCGGGGATGGTCTGGTATCCGCGGATGCCCGGCATGGACGACTGGCTGGACCTGTATCTGCGGGTGGCCCGCGCCAACGGCGGTGAGCCGGACGCCGGGCGGCGTCTCAAGTCCTGGGCGCTGCAAGCCGGTTTCACCGACATCGCCTCCTCCTCCAGCAACTGGTGCTTCGCCACCGCCGAGGAGCGTGCCTGGTGGAGCGGCCTGTGGGCGGACCGCACGCTCGCATCGGCGTACGCGGAGCGCGCCACGCAGGGCGGCCATGCGACGGAGGACCAACTGCGGGCGGTGTCCGAGGCGTGGCGGGAATGGGGGCAGCAGGAGGACGCGTGGTTCTCCTGCCTGCACGGAGAAATCCTCTGCCGAAAGCCGGCCTGAAAAGCCGGTCTGAAAAGCCAGCAGGAAAATCCGGTCCGAGCCGGCCTGATTTCTCCAGTTCGGGAAACCCGGACAGCAGGAGGAGGTTGCAGACATGGTTCCCATCCTGCTGGTACTGCTGCTGGCACTGATTCTCTTCGGTGCCGGATTCGCGGTGAAAGTGCTCTGGTGGATCGCCCTGATTGTTCTCGTCGTGTGGCTGCTCGGTTTCCTGATGCGCAGCACCACCACGACAGGCACCAGGTCCCGTTGGTATCGCTGGTAGCTATTCGGTAGCTATTCCTTCGGGAGCAGTGGTCCGAGCGGCCCGAGGTCCAGATTGAGGTCCTCGGGCCGCAGTCCGTAGCGATCGCGCAGTTCGGCCATCCGGTCCTCGAGGAGCATCAGCGTCAGTCCGATCCGCTCCTCCTGGTCCTCCGTCAGCTCACCGGTGTCGAAACGCCGGATCGCCTGCCGCTCCATCAGCTGCCGCAGCAGCTCGACGACGGTCAGCACGAGCTTGACCAGATCCCGTTCCACGGTGTCCGGATCGAGGTCTAGGCGGTTCCTCCGGTCGGTCACAGCGGCTCCTGCCAGGGCGAGGGGACCTGTGCGTTCACCGAGCTGATGAGCGCGTTCAGGTCGATACGTACGAGATCGACGTCCGCGATCCGCAGGGTCAGGTCACCGGTGATGACGACCCCGCCCGCGAGCAGCCGGTCGAGCAGGTCGACGAGGGCGATCTCCCGGCGTTCGACGACGGTCATGCGCCCTCCTGTCCCGCCGGGCCGCTGAAGGAGTACGCGGCCCAGGGCCCGGTGAGTTCCACCCGAAGGCCCGGCTCATCGCCTTTCGTACAGTCCACCAGTTCCACGAACTCCTCGGATTCCGCGCGCGGTACGAGATAGGCGGCGTTGAGCACATTGCGTCCGGAGGCGCGGGAAAGCGCCGGGTTCTGCGGTGCGTGGATTCGGGCGTCCTCCGCGAACCGGGAAAGGGCGTCGTGCAGTCGGCGCGCGAATTCCTCGGCCTGCTCCCATTTGTCCTCGTGAGCTCTGCGCTGCTGTCGCCGCTGCCGCAGATAGTCGCGCCCCGAGCCGACTTTCACGCTTTTCGCGCCGGTGTCCTCGGAAACTTCTGTGGATCCGGAGGCCCCAGAGGACCTCGGGGAATCCGAGGCCTCCGATGCTTCCGAGGACTCCGAGAATTCCGCGTAGACCTTCACGCCCCATTCCACCCGCCCCTCGATCCGGTCGAGCGTCCGGCGGAAGGTCTCCTCCTGCGTCTCCATCATCGTGCGTACGCCGCTGTCGTCCCGGAAGACGGTGGCGAGCCGCAGCGGCAGCGGCGAGGTGACCACGGTGAGCGCGTCGATCACGCTCTGGTGGGCCCGCGCGGTCGCGCTGAGCCAGTCCAGGTCCTCCAGGTGGGCCTTCAGCGGCTCCTCGGAGAAGTCCTCCTCCGGTACGGCACTGACGATGGCGACCAGTCCGTGATGGGTCAGCTGCTTGGGCGGCACTCCCGCAACGCCCGTCAGCTGGGAGGGAAGGGTGGTGGAACCAAGAGGGCGGCAGATGGCATACACATAACGCAGACCACTCATGGGGCCTCCTCCTCCGTCTGCTCCGTACGCTTGCGCCCGCGCTCGACTTCCCCACGTCCGACTTCCCCGCGCTCCAGTGCGGCGACCTGCGCACGCAACTCCGCGTTCTCCCGGGCCAGTTCGTCCCGGCGCGCCCGCGTGGACAGCGCCGGGTCGTCCTCCCACCAGTCGATCCCCATTTCCTTCGCCTTGTCGACGGAGGCCACAATGAGCCGCAACTTGATCGTGAGCAGTTCGATGTCGAGCAGATTGATCCGGATGTCGCCCGCGATCACGATGCCCTTGTCGAGCACACGCTCAAGGATGTCGGCGAGATTGGCGCTGGTGTCGCGCCCGTACGGTTCGGGGAGTCGGCCGGGAGTGGTCATCGGCGGCTCCCGCCCTGGACGGTCTCGTACTCGTCCTCCTCCTCGTACTCGCCCTCAGGCTCCTCTTCTTCCTCCTCGCCCTCGGGCACCTCTTCGTCCTCGTACTCGCCCTCAGGCTCCTCTTCCGCCTCTTCCCCTTCTTCTTCCTCTTCGGCGTACGGGCCCTCGTCCTCGGACGCGCCCTCGGCTTCCTCGGGCTCCTCGCCTTCCTCTTCCTCGGCGAGCGCGTCCTCGTGGCTGCGGACCACCTCGCCGTCGCGGATCTCCCCGCGCCAGCTGTCCTCCGCCTCACCCTTGATGGTGATGAAGCGGGCGAAGTTCTTGAGGTCGAGGCGCGCCCTTCGGCCCTGGGCGCGCCAGATGTTGCCGGTCTTCTCGAAGAACCCCTGGGGGTAGTACTCGATGACCAGCAGGATGCGAGTGAGGTTCTCGGCGAGGTAATGGAAGGAGACGACGCCCTTCGTCGTACCCTTGCTGCCCTCCGACGTCCAGGAGATCCGGTCGTCCGCCACCTGTTCCGTGGTGTTGGCCTTCCAACTGCGGTTGGACCAGAAAACCTTGAGCTGCCAGTCGGAGGTGGTGTCGTCGACGCGGTTCGCACCCTTGACGCCCTTTGCGAAGGTGCTGAAGTCCTGGTACTGGGTCCACTGGTCGTACGCCGTGCGCAGTGGCACGCCGACGTCGATGAACTCCATGATGACCGTGGGCTTCTTGCCGGCGCGGCCCTTGCGTTTGCCCTTGCCGCCGAACATGCCCTTGAAGGCGCCGGTCACCTTGTCCTTGGCTCGCCCCACGCCGAGTTCCAGGGCGGACCTCAGGGGCCCCTTGCCCTCGGCCAGCTTGCGGCCGCCGTCGAGAGCGAGCTTGGCGAAGCCGGGGCTGTTGCCCTCGGCGATGTCGTGGAGCTTGCCGGTTGTCTCGCCGAGTTTGCGGCCGAAGCCGATCAGCATGTGCTGGGCCTGGGCCGCGAGGTATTCCTGGAGCTCCGCCTTGAGCCGGTCGGCGGCTTCGCTCTGCGCGACGCCTCCCAGACCGCCGAGGCCGCCGCTCTTCGTCTCCTTCGCCTGTTCCGTCGCCGTGCCGAGGCCGTTCTTGGCCCGGCTCGTCGCCGTCCCGAGGGTGTCCGTCATCGTCCCTGCCTCCCCTCGGCAGCTCGGCCGCGTGCGGCCGTCTTCTTCGCGGGCGCCTTCTTGGCGGACTTCGCCGCCGTCTTCTTGCCCGCTGTCTTCTTGGCGGGGGCCTTCCTCGCAGGCCCCTTCGAGGCCGACTTCTTGCCCGGTGCCTTCTTCGCCGCCTTCTTGGCGGCGCCCTGCTGCGGCTCCTCGGCCTCGGCCTCCTCGCTCTCCTCCGCCTCCGGCTCTTCGGACTCGCCTTCGGCCTCGGCCTCAGCAGCCTCATCCGGTTCTTCGGATGCCTCTTCTTCGGATTCCTCGCGTTCGTCCTCGGGCTCCTCTTCGTCCCGGAGACCCGGCACGTCCGGTGTCACATCCGCGAGCTGCCCGCGGACCTGCTCGGTCCGGCCGTGCAGCCGGTCCGCCAGTGCGTCGATCCGCCGCTCGACCAGCGCACCGGACGCTGCCTTGCCGACTCCACTCAGGTCCTCGCGCAGCTGGTCGCCGATCTCCTTGACCTGCGGGTTGTTCTGCAGCTGCTGATTCACCAGATCCGCGAGCGCCTTCGGGCTCAGATGCATCCGCTTGCCGGCCACCAAGGAGCCGACGGCGAACGCCATCTTCATCTTCTTCGTACGTCCGAGGACGTATCCGGCCCCTACCGCGAGGCCCAGTCCCACTCTGTTCATGGTCACGTCCACTCGCCTGTTCCCGCGTTGCCTTGCATGCTGATCTCCAGCCGGTCGAGAAGCTCGTCCTCGAGTCGGTCGAACTCCTCCTCATCGATCTCGCCCGACTCGAGCCGCTCCTCGAGCTGGGCGAGTTCGGTCCGGATGGTGGCCGGGTCGTAGTAGATCCGCTCCGCCTCGTTCAGCACCTGTCTGATGACCCAGGCGCTGCCGCGTACCGGAGCGAACGGCAGCAGCAGCACCTCACCGATCAGTCCCATGGGTTCACTCCCGGGTTCATTCCTGGACCGGCTCCTGCATCCGGTCCTGGATGCGATCCACCTCGGCGTCCGTTCCGGCGTCCGAACCGATCGTGTTGTCCGCCGGCTCGGAGGGGCCCGGGTCGACGAAGCTGTACGGCGGCAGCGGCCCGTTGACCCGCACATCGAGGTGCGGATGGCTCTTGCGGACCTGCTCGACGGCGGCGAGGAACATCTCCGCCGACTCCCGGGCCACCAGGAACGACAGGTTGGCCAGCCATCCACTCGACTCGGGGCCCGCGCTCATGGCGTCGGCGGCCGGCTCCAGTGCGTGCTGGAGTTCGGCGGCGTCCTCCGCCTCGCGGGACTTCACCGCGGCCACCACCATCTCGCCGAGCTTCAGCTTCTGCTGGTAACTGCCGCCATCCGCCTGCCGGTTGGCCTCGGTGAGCGCGCGGACCTCCGGGTTCTCGGTCATCACGCGGTGCAGTACGGCCTCTTCCTCGTGGCTGGCCTTGACGTTGTACTCGACCTTGCCGGCCAGCGCGTCGAGGCGTTCCTTGTAGTGGTCCGCGCGTTCGGCCAGCACTCCGGCGACGGTGGCGTCGTCGGTCGCGATGCTGCCGAACCGCATGGGCAGCACCGGACCGGCCGCGCCCACCTCTGCCAGTACGTTCTGGTGGGCGAGCAGGTCCTTGCGCTTGGGCCGCAGCCCTTCGGGGGCGTCGCTGACGACCGCGGCGAGACCGCTCTCCTGGATGACGCGCACGGGGCACGCCGGGGTGCCGACGCCGTCCATGCCCTCGGGAAGCGAAGGGTGCGAGCCCGCGGTGATGCCGTAGACGTACGTGCTCACTCCTGCTCCTCCTTCTTGCGTGTCGCCGTGGCCTTGCGGGCACGCGGCCTGGACTCGGCCTGGCGCTCGCCCTGGCCCTCCTCACGGGCCTGCTTGAAGGCGTCGGAGATCGTCTCGGCGGCGCCGGACAGCGCACCCTTGGACTTGCCGCGCGCGCCGGACTCGGTGATCTCGCCGACCATGTCGGGCAGCCCTGGGCTCTTGTGCGGGCCTGCCTCCAGGTCGAGCCGGTTGCACGCCTCCGCGAAGCGCAGATAGGTGTCGACGCTGGCGACGACGACACGGACGTCGATCTTCAGGATCTCGATACCGACGAGGGACACCCGGACGAAGGCGTCGATGACGAGCCCTCGGTCCAGGACGAGCTCCAGCACGTCGTAAAGACCGCTGGTGCCGCCTCCTCCGCCGGTCTGCTGGGCTGGGACGACGGTCATGCCGGCCGTTCCTCCTTGTAAGTTGCGGGTGTGTGCGCGGGTGGCCGGCCTACCGGCCGCCGGGCCTATGTGGCTCGGACCGCCCGCGTTCGTAACGGCGAACGCGCCGGTAGCCGGTGAGCTCGCCATGAGGGTCGAGGGTCACCTCGTAGCTCGCGAGCAGGCTCATCGTGTCGGGGACCCTGGCGAGTTCCAGGACCTCGATCTCCAGCGTCCAGCCGTCCTCGGTGCGTTCGAAGGACGACACGGACTCGGCTGCCATGCCGGTGAGCTCCGCGAGCTGGGCGCGCGCGTGGCGCAGCACCTCCATGGGGCCCGGCATCTCGTCCGCCGGACCGTTCTGCCGGTCTTTCCGGGATTCTGCGGAACCTCGTGAACTTGATTTGTTGGATGTGTCAGCCATGGCCCCACCTCGCCCTCCGAGTGGCCCCTACGCCATGCGCCAAACCCCTTATCGCAGGGTGTCGAGCCTGCGCCGCGCGGGTCCCAGTGCCCGTCCGCGGCGCGGCAGAGTGGACCAGGGGTCGGTACGGGCCTGGTCGACGGCGTCCTCGATGGTCCAGCGGCCGGGGCCGAGGTCCGGGTCGTCCAGCTGGTCCCAGCTGATGGGGGTGGCCACCGGGGCGCCGGGCCTGGCGCGTACGGTGAAGGGGACGACGGCGGTCTGTGCGTACGCATTGCGCTGTACGTCGATGTAGAGCCGGTCCCCGCGGTCCTTCTTGCGGGCGGCCGTGGTGAGGTCGTCGGGGTGCGCGTCGGCGAGTGTGTCGGCGACGGTCTTGGCGAACTCGCGTGCTTCGTCGAAGTCATGGCGTCCGTTGAGCGGCACGACGACATGCAGGCCGCGTGAGCCGGTGGTCATCAGTGCGGACGGCAGCTCGATCCGGTCGAGGAGTTCGCCGAGCTGCCGGGCCGCCCGGCGTACGGAGCCGAAGTCGTCGCCTGCCGGGTCGAGGTCGAAGACCAGCAGGTCGGGCCGGTCGATCCCGTCGACCCGGGCCAGCCAGCGGTGCAGGGTCAGACAGGCCTGGTCGGCGAGGTAGAGCAGGGTGGCGGTGTCGTCGCACACGGGGTGGCAGACGGTGCCGCCCTCCTTGGGCACCTCGATGCGGTTGATCCAGTCCGGATCGTGTGCCTGGAGGTTCTTCTGCATGAACCGGGATCCGGCGAGACCGTCCGGGTGCCGCTCCAGCATCAGTGGCCGGCCGCGCAGATGCGGCAGCATGAAGGGCGCGACCTCCCGGTAGTAGGCGACCAGATCCTCCTTGGTGTACTCCTTGGTCCGCCCGTTGCCGGGGAACAGCACCTTGTCGGGGCGGTGCACCTCCACGGTGCGCCGCCCGGCCCGTACGGTCTGTGTGCCTCCCATGATCATTCCCTCCGTACGCGTACAGCGGCCCGCACGCGTGTATCGGTGGCTCTCATCGCACGACCGCATGCTCGACCAGCAGCTTCGCCGAAGCCGCGATCGCCTCGGCGTCGATGCCCGCGGCATGCAACTGCTCGGCGGGCGAGGCCGAGCCGGGCATGGTGCGCACGGCGAGGCGGACCAGGCGGGGCATCGGGCGGCCGTCGAGGAAGGCGTCGAGGATCGCGTCGCCGAGGCCGCCCTCCTCGCGGTGGTCCTCGACGGTGATCAGGCAGCCGGTGTGCTCGGCGGCCTCGCGCAGGGTGCGACGGTCGACGGGCTTGACGGAGTACAGGTCGATGACCTGGACGGGGATGCCGTCCTCCGCAAGCCGGTCCGCGGCGGTCAGGGCCTCGTACACGGTCGCTCCGGCGGCGACGAGGGTCAGCCGGTCATGGGCCGAGACGCGCAGCACCTTGCTGCCGCCGATCGGGAACTCCTCGTTCGGTCCGTAGACGACGGGCGAGGCGCCGCGCGAGGTCCGCAGATAGCGGATGCCCTCGCAGCCGGCCATCGCGGCGACGAGATGAGCGGTCTGGTTGGCGTCGCAGGGGTAGAGCACGGTCGAGTCGTGCACCGAGCGGAACATCGCCAGGTCCTCCAAGCCCATCTGCGAGGGCCCGTCCTGGCCGATCGCGACGCCCGCGTGCGAGCCGATCAGGTTGATACCGCTGCCGCTGATCGACGCCATGCGGATGAAGTCGTGGGCGCGGGTGAGGAACGCGGCGAAGGTCGACACGTACGGCACCCAGCCGCGCGCGGCAAGTCCCACGGCGGCGGCGACGAGCTGCTGCTCGGCGATGTAGCACTCGAAGAACCGGTCGGGGTGGT
The DNA here is from genome assembly GCF_014647675.1 of Streptomyces flaveus. Classification (GTDB taxonomy): domain Bacteria; phylum Actinomycetota; class Actinomycetes; order Streptomycetales; family Streptomycetaceae; genus Streptomyces; species Streptomyces flaveus. The sequence goes on from NZ_BMPQ01000009.1 coordinate 64,833, forward strand.
CCTTCGCGAAGTACTCCGAGCGCGTCGAGTCGCTCACCTCACCGTCGAGGGCGACGATGTCGCCGCGTGCCGTGCCGAGCGCGGCGAGCGCCTGGCCGAAGGCGTCGCGGGTGGCCACCTGGTCGCCGAGCTCGTAGCGCGGCAGGTCCAGGTGTCCGGTCCGTACGGCGTGCAACATCCGGGCGGCGGGCGGGGGTTGGACCTCGACGCGGACGTCGTGCACTCCGCCGAGTTCCTCGATCGCCTCGTCGGCGTCCTTGAGCGGCTTGCCGTGCAGCCCCTCGCGGTCCTGGGCGGCCGCGACACCCTTGCCCTTGAGGGTGCGGGCGAGGATCACGGTCGGCTGCCCGACGGTGGAGAGGGCCTCGCCGTACGCGCGGTCGACGGCGTCCACGTCGTGTCCGTCGACCTCGATCGTGTGCCAGCCGAAGGCCTGGAAGCGGCGGGCGTACGCGTCGAGGTCGTGGCCGTGCCGGGTCGGGCCGCGCTGGCCGAGCCGGTTGACGTCGACGATGGCGGTGAGGTTGTCGAGATGCTCGTACGCGGCGTGCTCGGCCGCCTCCCATACGGAGCCCTCGGCCAGCTCGCTGTCGCCGCACAGCACCCAGACCCGGTAGCCGACCCGGTCCAGCCGCTTACCCGACAGGGCGATCCCGACGCCGACGGGCAGCCCCTGCCCGAGCGACCCGGTGGCCGTCTCCACCCACGGCAGCCGCCGAGGCGTCGGATGCCCCTCGAGCCGGCTCCCGAGCCGCCGGAAGGTCATCAACTCGGTCTCGTTGATGGCCCCGGCCGCCTTGTAGGCGGCATACAGCAGCGGCGAGGCATGTCCCTTGGAGAGGACGAACCGGTCGTTCGCGGGATGAGCGGGCCTCTCGAAGTCGTAGCGCAGATGCCGGGCGAGCAGCACGGCCATCAGATCGGCGGCGGACATCGAGGACGTCGGATGCCCGGACCCGGCCGCAGCCGCAGCCCGCACACTGTCCACCCGCAATTGCTGTGCCAGCTCGGCAAGTTGACGGCTCTTCATGACTGTCCCTCCGGGGGGTTGTCGGGGCGGGGGCCTGCCGGCCGGGCGGGACGGGGCTTGTCGGGACCCGATGCCTCCGGCGCGGCGGGGGCGGGCTTGTCGGAGCCGGGTGCCTCCGGCCGGCCGGGGCTGGGTTCGTCGGTGCCGGGTGCCTCCGGCTCGGCGGAGCCGGATCCGCCGGACCCGGACGCCATAGGCCTGTACGCGACGGACTCACCCGAACCAGAGGCCGCAGACCTGCCGGAGGCAGGCTCGTCGGCACCGGGCGTCGCGGGCCTGCCAGGGCCGGAACCGGCAGGACTGGGACCGTCGACGCCGGGCCCACCACGGCCCGGTTCCCTCGCGTCAGCGGAACCAGGCTGGTCGTCACCAGGCGCCCCCGGCCTCCCGGGATCCAGCACCGCCGACTTTCTCGGCCCCGTCGCCGTCGGCCTGCCGGGGTCCGGGACCGCGTGGGTGTCGGCCCCCTGCGTCGCGGCGGGCGTCCCGCGCGTGACCGGAGCGGGGCGGCTCTGCGGTGGTGGGCCACCGGCCACCCGGGCCAGCTCCGGAGAAGCCGATTCCAGGGGGACCGACCAGGAGCGGACCAGGCCCAACTGGACGGCCTGGCGCGGGAGTACGGCGTCCAGGAACCAGTCGGCGGCGACCCGGACGCGGTTGCCGGGCATCGCGGCCAGGTGGTAGCCGCGGGTGACGGCTCCGGCCAGCGGACCGGACAGCGGGACGCCGAGCGGATTCGCGGCGGCCTTCACGCCGCCGAGGTCGACGGTGAAGCCCATATCGCGGTGGCGGTAGACGCGGCGCTCGCCGAAGCCGAGTGAGGCGGCGACGTTGCGGCCCGCGACCTTGCCGTGCCGCCAGGCGTGCTGGGCGGTCATCGGCGTGTACTGACCGGGCTTCTCCAGATCCGGCACAGCGGCAGCGTCCCCGCACGCGAACACCTCGGGATGGCCCGGCACTTGGAGGTACGGGTCGACGAGCAGCCGACCGCGCTCCAGCGGCCGCCCGAGCCCCTCGACCAGCGGATCGGGCCGTACCCCGACACACCACACAAGGGTGCGCGTGTCGATGAACTCCCCGTCGCTGAGCCGCACTCCGGTCGGCGTCGCCTCCTCCACCGATGTCCCCGTGCGGACCTCGACGCCACGCCCCCGCAGCACACGGTCGGCCGTACGCGAGAGGCGTTCGTCGAGCTCGGGCAGCACGCGCGGGGCGATGTCGAGCAGCAGCCAGCGCGGCCGTACGCCCTGCCTGAGCGGCTGTTTGCGTACCAGCGCGTCGGTGAACAGCTGCCCGTGCGCGGCGACTTCGGTCCCCGTATAGCCGGCGCCGACCACCACGAAGGTGCACCGCGACGCACAGCTCTTGGGATCGTCGGAGGCCGCCGCGAGTTCCACCTGCCGCGTCACGTGATCGCGCAGATACAACGCCTCCGGCAGTCCCCGGAACCCGTGCGCGTGCTCGGCGACACCGGGCACGGGCAGCAGCTTGTTGACGCTGCCGACCGCCAGCACCAGCCGGTCGTACTCGAGCCGGCCGCCGTCCCCCTCGGGATCCGTGTAGTGCACCCAGTGCCCTTCGAGGTCGATCCCGTCCGCCTCCCCGAGCACCAGCCGTACGCGCGGCAGGGTGCCGGCCAGCGAGACGGTGACCCGGCGTGGTTCGAGCACCCCGGCGGCGACCTGGGGCAGCAGGGGCAGATACAGAAAGTAGTCCGTCGGGTTCAGGAGAGTGATCTCGGCCCTGCCCCGGGTGATCCGGGACAGAGTGCGTGCCGTCTGGTATCCGGCGAAGCCGGCACCGACGATCACGACACGGGGTCGACTCATGTTCGCCTCCGGCGGGTCGCTCATAGGAGTCGCTCGTACGGGCTTTCCGCGTCCCCCTGGCCCGGTCACCCAAACGTCCGCCTGCCCTGGGCAGCGGCGTTTCGCGCCGGACCCCGGGGTTACCCGGACGAGGACCCCGACCCGCCCCGTCGCGGAGGTGTTCCCATGGTCGAGTACGGCTGTTTCCTGTCCACCGAGGAGTTCGGTCCCGCCGATCTGGTCGAGCAGGCGCGGATGGCCGAACAGGCCGGTTTCCAGTCGCTGTGGATCTCGGACCACTTCCACCCGTGGAACGACGAGCAGGGCCAGAGCCCCTTCGTGTGGTCCGTGATCGGCGCCCTGTCCGAGGCGGTGTCCCTCCCGATCGGCACGGCGGTCACCTGCCCGACCGTACGGATGCATCCGGCGGTGGTGGCGCAGGCCGCGGCGACCAGCGCGGTGATGACCAACGGCCGCTTCCGGCTCGGCGTCGGCAGCGGAGAGGCCCTGAACGAGCACATCTTCGGTGATGCCTGGCCGCCCGCGCATGTCCGCCTGGAGATGCTGGAGGAGTCGATCCAGGTGATGCGCCAGCTCTTCACCGGCAAGGAGATCAACCACTCCGGACCCCACTACACGGTCCAGAACGCCCGCCTCTACACCGTCCCCGACGAACCCGTCCCGATCGACATCTCCGGCTTCGGCCCCCAGGCGACGGCCCTCGCGGCCCGCGTCGGCGACGGCTACATCACGATGATGCCCGACGAGTCGATGGTGGAGCAGTTCCGCAAGGGCGGCGGTGGCAGCAAACCGGTCAGCGGCGGCACGAAGGTCTGTTACGGCCAGGACCGCGACGAGTGCGTACGCACCGTCCACCGGCTCTGGGCCAACCAGCTGCTGCCCGGCGAGATGGGCCAGGTGCTGCCCTCGCCGCGCCATTTCGAGCAGCTCGAGCCGCTGATCACCGAGGACATGGTGAGCCAGAACGTGGTGTGCGGGGACGACGTGGACGACCATGTCAGCGCCCTCAACGCGTTCGCGGAGGCCGGCTTCGACCGCGTCTACGTCAACCAGATCGGCCCCGACCAGCGCGGCTTCTTCGACTTCTACCGCACGAAGGTGCTGCCCCAGCTCCAGCAGGGGGTCCGCTGATGTCGGTCCACCGGCCCCATGGGCTCTCGGTCCGGACGGTTTCTCCTCTCCCGGCCGTCCGGACCGAGTCGGCTGTCCGGACCGTGCGAGGTGGCCGGTGAAGGTCCAGGTGGAGCTCCAGCCGCCCGTCGTGTCCACGTACACCGTGCCGACCGACGCGCCCGAGGCGGACGGCACGCTCGCCTGGGACACCACGACGATGGTGATCGTCGAGGTGACCGCGGGCGACGCGACCGGCACCGGCTGGACCTACGGCCCGGCCGCCGTCGGTGACCTGCTGCGCGAACAGCTCGCGCCGGTCGTCACGGGACTCGACGCCTTCGACATCCCGGCCGCCCACGAAACGCTGTGCCGCACGGTGCGCAACGCGGGCCGGCCGGGCGTCGCGGCCTGCGCGATCTCCGCGCTCGACATCGCCCTGTGGGACCTCAAGGCCCGCCTCCTCGAACTCCCCCTCACCCGCCTGATCGGCGCCGCCCACGAGGCCGTGCCCGTGTACGGCAGCGGGGGCTTCACGACGTACCACGACACGCATCTGGCAGCCCAGTTGAACGGCTGGGTGCACGGTCAGCACATCCCACGCGTCAAGATCAAGATCGGTGAGAGCTGGGGGCGGGCGATCGCCCGGGATCTGCACCGGGTGAGCGCCGCGCGCCAGGTCATCGGCCCGCAGACCGAGTTGTACGTCGACGCCAACGGCGCCTACACGCGCAAGCAGGCGATACGTGTCGGGGGCGCGCTCGCCGAGCACGACGTGGGCTGGTTCGAGGAACCGGTGTCCTCGGACGACCTGACGGGTCTGCGGCTCGTCCGGGACGCGCTGCTGTGCGACGTCACGGCGGGCGAGTACGGCTACGACCTCCCGTACTTCGCCCGCATGATCGCGGCCGCCGCGGTCGCCGCCGCCATTCCCAACCTCCGCCACATCGAGTGGTTCCACGACCACGTCCGCATCGAGTCGATGTTCTTCGACGGCGCCCTGGATCCCACGGGCGGCGAGGTCCGCCCGGACGGGGGCGTCGGCCATGGGCTGACGCTGCGGTCGGCCATGGGCTGACGCTGCGGACGGAGGAGGTGGAGGAGTTCCGGGTGGCTTGACCTCTCAGTGATCCTGGCTCAGTGGACTCGGTGTTTGCGCCTGAGCTGTGCCGCCAGCGGCTTACGCCTGAGCTGTGCGGCGAGCGCGAGTGCCCCGCCGACCGCCAGCCCCGCGCCCATGCGTCCCCGGTTCCGGGACACCCATTCCTGCGAACTGCCCGGCAACGACTCGCCGTCGAAGCGCCCGTGCGCCCCGTAGTCGTGACCGTGCGGCCCGTCGGCCGGAGTCCACAGGTTGCCGTGGCCGTCGTAACGGGCGTAACGGGCCGCCTCTTCTCGCTCTCGCCCGGCTTCCTGCTGGGCATCGAACCCCGTACGGGCCAGATAGCGGTCGAGGAGACCAGGGGCCACGGCGTTGGCCACCAGCGTGGCGACCGTGGAGCCGCCCACCCAGTACTCGCGGCGCCTCGGATGCGCGGCGGCGTGCACGATGGCGCGAGCGGCGACCTCCGGCTGGTAGATGGGCGCGACGGGACGGACCCGGCTCGGCATACGGCTCAACACCCAGTCGAACTGGGGGGTGTTGACCGCAGGCAGCTGCACCATGGTCGTACGCACCCGCGAGCCCTCGTGCAGCAGCTCGCAGCGCACCGACTCGTTGAAGCCCTGAATCGCGTGCTTGGCCCCGCAGTACGCGGACTGCAACGGAATCCCGCGGTACGCGAGCGCCGAACCGACCTGCACGATCGCGCCCCGGTCGCGCGGCAGCATGTGCCGCAGCGCGGCCCGGGTGCCGAACACATAGCCCAGGTACGTCACTTCGGTGACCCGGCGGAACTCGTCGGGCGTGATCTCGGTGAACGGCGCGTAGACCCCGGCGAAGGCGTTGTTGACCCAGACGTCGATCTTCCCGAAGGCGTCGACGACCCGCTGGGCGGCGTCCTCGACAGCCTTGGCGTCGGCCATGTCGACGGAGACGACGAGCGCCTCACCACCGGCCTGTGTCACCTCGTCCGCCGCCGCGGCAAGACCGTCGCGGCCCCGGGCGAGCAGGGCCACCCGGTCGCCACGGGCGGCGAAGGCGCGGGCCGTGGCCCGGCCCACGCCGCCGCTGGCCCCGGTCACCACAACGGCTCTGCGGCGCGCCATGGCTCACCGGGCCCGGTGGTGCGGTGCTTCGGGATCCGCGGGCCCGCCCTGCGTGGGCGTGGACGGCGGCGCACCCGCGCCGGGCGCGACGGGCGGCACCGGCGGGTACGCGGAGGAGCCGGGCCCGGCGGGCGGCGTACCGCCGACGACCCCACGCTCACCGTGGTCCGCGGCGGCCTGCTCCGGGATGGGCCGGGAGGCCGAGGACTGGGAAGCCGAGGACTGGGAGGCCGAGGGCCGGGCCGCGCCCCGCAGCACGTACGCCACCGCGCCGAGCACGGCGGCGGTGATCAGTGCGGCAGCCCAGTCGGGCAGGCCGAGTGCGAGCAGCAGCCCGAGGGTCAGGGCCAGGGCGGCGCCCGCGTAGAGGGCGACGGCGCCGGACGCGGCGTACAGGGCGGCGGCGCGGCGCTGTTTGCGGGTCTGCTCACGCAGCTCGTCGCGTACGGCGTCCCGGGCCACCTGCGCCAGTTCGTCGACCAGGTGCTTGTCCAGGTGTTCCAGGTGATCGATGCGGTCCATGGCGGCCGGGTACCCGCACTCCCGCACCCGTAACGCCGCGCGGGATCTGGCACGTGGCCCGGGATCCGGCCGAAACGATCTCGTTCCCGGCGTGCCGCAACTAGGCTCGTCGGCATGGAGATTCTGGGCGCCACGCTGCGCATCTGCGTCGAGGACCTGGACGCTACGGTCCCCTTCTACGAGAAGCTGGCGGGCGGCAGAGCCATGCGCTTCGAGCGCGGTGGTGTCTCGGTCGCCGCGGTCGGCTGCTTTCTGCTGATGAGCGGACCGGAAGCCGACTTGGAGGTCCTCCGGAAAGTCTCGGCGACGATCGCCGTGCAGGACGTCGACGAAGCCCGTCAAGTCCTCACCGACTCGGGCGCCCAGGTCCTCGCAGGGCCCGTGGCCACCCCGGCGGGCCGCAACCTGATCGCGTTGCACCCGGACGGCACGGTGTACGAGTACGCGGACCGGCGCACACCGGCGTAGGGACTGCTCTCAGGTCGGCTCGTCCTCCCCGAAGTCCTCCTCGTCCCTGATCCGCACGGCGTCCTCCTCTGCCGAGAGCCCGCGGGTCGCGCCCTCCTGCGCGTACACGTCCTGGTTGCGCGGCAGGTCGGGATCCGGCTCGTCGTAGAGCAGCCCGGCCGGCTCCTCGGGCAGCCCCGCTTCACCCTCGGCATCGACCTCGGGTTCCTCGTCCGCGAGCCGCTCGTCGAGCGTTTCGCGCTCGATCACCTCGTTCACCGTGGTGTCCCGCTCCTCGGCGATCGTCGGCTCGTCACCGGCCACGGGCAGCTGCTGCGGATCACTGGACTCCTGCTGCTCGGGCGTACCGTCCTGCAGATCCGGCATGCCCTCGTCCTCGGGGTCGGCCCCGGGATCGTGCGGCCTGGTGTTCATGGGGTCCGCCTCCTTCCCGACGTGCGGGATCACCGGGTTCCCATGGGCCGCCGGGTTCACACCGGGGTCAGAGCGGAGCGTCCGTGAAGGCGGCGGCCTCTCGGGGTTACGTTCGCAGCATCTCCGCGGTGATGGCCCAGCGTTCGTGGTCCCGCCAGGCGCCGTCGATGAAAAGGAAGTCCGGCGAGAAGCCCTCAAGCCGGAAGCCGCAGCGGCTGGCGAGTGCGATCGAGGCGGCGTTGTCCGGCTGGACGTTGATCTCCAGCCGGTGCAGACCGAGCCGACCGAACGCGTACCGTACGACCAGTTCGAGCCCTTCCCTCATCAGCCCGCGCCCCGCGGCATGCGCGAAGGCGCCGTATCCCAGCGCTCCGTTGAGGAAGCCACCCTCGACGATGTTGTTGATGTTGATGAACCCGGCGATGTCGCCGCCGCTCTTCTCGCAGACCAGGAAGCCGGTCTTCGTGGGGTCCTCGATGAGGCGTTTCGCGTACGCGGTGTAGGCACCGGCACTGGCCGGCGGGAAGAGCCAAGGGTGGTGCAGGTCCTTGCTTTCGCGCACGCGGGCGGTGAACTCGGCTGCGTCTTCGTAGCGGTAGTGGCGTATGCCTACGCTTGAGCCTTCGGCGAGAAAGCGGGTCGGTTCCGGCACTCTTCCACGGTAACCCTCCGCTGGGTGTGCGGTTCGGAGAGCTCGGTTGGTGCTGTGGTTTGGCGGCTGCGGGTTGTGTGTGGCTTGTCGCGCAGTTCCCCGCGCCCCTACTTGTGCTGAGCGCGCGCTATAGAAGTGCGGGTACGTCCAGCGTCAGGCTTGCCCTCTCCGCGTCCAACTCCGCCCGTACCCCGAACGGAATCGTCAGCGCCCCCTCGCCGTGGCCGAAGCCGAACTCCTCCGCGATCGGTACCCCGAGTCCGCCGAGCCGGTCGAGGACGAGAGCCCGTACCTCTTCGTACGGGGCGCACTCGGCCCAGGAGCCGAGCACGACCCCGGCGACCCCGTCGAACCAGCCCGCGCGCAGGAGTTGGGTGAGGTAGCGGTCCAGGCGGTACGTCTCCTCGCCCACGTCCTCCAGGCAGAGCAGGCCGCCTCGTGCCGAAGGGTGGGCCCACGGCGTGCCCAGGTCGGCCGCGAGGAGCGAGAGGCAGCCGCCGAGGAGGACGCCCCGTGCTCGGCCCGGGGTCAGGGACCGGCCGGACGAGGTGATCGTCCGGACCGACTCCGGCTCGAACAGCGTTGCCCGCAAGTGCTCCTGCGCCCGCGCGTTCTTCAGGAAGTCGACGGCCGCGACCATCGGGCCGTGCAGCGTCACGAGGTCCATGCGGGTCGCGAACGCCTCGTGCAGTGCGGTGATGTCGCTGTAGCCGAGGAACACCTTGGGGCCCGCGGCCCGTAGCGCGTCCCAGTCCAGCAGGTCGACCATGCGTTGCGCGCCGTAGCCGCCGCGGGCGCACAGCACCGCGTCGATCGTCGGGTCGCACCAGGCGGCCTGGAAGTCGGCGGCGCGGTCGGCGTCCGTGCCCGCCAGGTACGCGAACTCCGGGTGCCGGTCGAGGACATGGGGCCCCACGACCGGATCCAGGTCCCAGCCCCGCAGGATGTCGAGGCCTGCCTGGAGCCGTTCCTCGGGCACCGGGCCGCTGGGCGCTACGACGGCGACACGGGCGCCGGGGGCCAGGCGGCGGGGGCGCAGGAGGGGCTTCACTTGGTGAGCTCCAGAGTGGGGATGCCGGGTGGATTGAGGCCGAAGACCTGGGCGTACAGGGAGAGTTCGGACTCCAGGACGCGCACCATCGTGTCCGCGCGCCTGAAGCCGTGGCCCTCACCCTCGAAGGCGATGTACGCGTGCGGCACGCGTCGCCCCTCCATCCGGGCCAGGAACCGCTCGCACTGGGCGGGAGGGCAGACGACGTCGTCGAGGCCCTGGAGGAGGAGGAAGGGTGCGGTGATCCGGTCGGCGTGCTCGGTGGGTGACCGTTCGGCGTACCGGGCTGGCACTTCGGCGTACGGTCCGACGAGGGTTTCCAGGTACTGGGACTCGAAGTCGTGCGTCCCTTCGGCGCTCCAGCCGGCGAGGTCGAGGATCGGGTAGAGGATGGTTCCGCAGGCGTAGACGCCGGTGCTCGTCAGGGACGTGGCCGCGGTCCAGCCGCCCGCGCTGCCGCCCCGGATGGCGAGCCGGTCACGGTCCGCGGTGCCCTCGTCGGCGAGCGCGAGCGCGACGGCCGCGCAGTCCTCGACGTCGACGACGCCCCACTGCTCGCGCAGCCGGTTGCGGTAAGCGCGGCCGTGGCCGGTGGATCCGCCGTAGTTGACCTCGGCGACGCCGATGCCGCGGGAGGTGAAGTAGGCGATCTGCAGGTCGAGTACGAGCGGGGCGCGGTCGGTGGGGCCGCCGTGGGCCCAGACGACGTAGGGCGGGAGTTCGTCGCCGGGGGCGATGCAGGCGGGGTGGTGCGGCGGGTAGATGTGGGCGTGGATCTCGCGTCCGGCGGGGCCGTTGAAGGTGCGGATCTGCGGTTCCGGGTAGTACGTGGGGTCCACGGGGTCGTCGTGGGCGTCGCCGATGACGCGGGCGCGGCAGGTGCGGGCGTCGAGTTCGACGACCTCGTACGCGCTGCGCGGGCTGGCCGCGATGCCGAGGACGAGGCTGCCGTTCGCCGCGAGATTCGACGCGAACTCGGTCCAGGGTCCGGCCGTGTCGACGACCTCGCCGGTCTCCGGGTCGAGGATGCCGAGCGCGGTTGCGCCGCGCCCGTGCACGACGGCGATGAGTCCGTCCGCGAGGGGTGCGAACCAGCGCCGGCCGATCTTCCACAGGGGGCCGCCGAACTCCTCCTCGCGCCTGCAGAGGGGTCGGCCATCGCGGTAGAGATTCCACCAGCCGGTGCGGTCGCTGGAGTACAGCAGGGACCCGTCGGCGGCCCAGTCCACCTGGGCGATCGACTCGTCGGTACCGCCCGCTGCCGACCGCGCGCCGTGGAGGGTCCCGTCACCGGCCACGTCGGCGAGCATGAGTTCCGTACCGTCCCACGGCATCCGCGGGTGATCCCAGGCCAGCCAGGCGGCCCGTCGTCCGTCGGGCGAGACACGGGGGCCGGTGACGAACTGGTGCCGCCCGTCGGTGAGTTCGCGTACGGCGTCCCGGTCCTGCTCCGCCGAACCGTCCAGCGGCACGGCGGCCACGACCCGGCGTACGTCGGTGGGCCCGTCACCGGTGAACTCCTCCAGTACGCACCAGACTTCGCCCCGCTCCAGGTGCAACTGCGGGTCCACCCAGCGCAGTCCGCCGCCCACGAGCGACAAGGGCGTGAGGGGACGCGGCTCGCCGCCCTCGTACGCGTACAGCCGCTGGTCGACGAAGTTGACGAAGACGATCAGCGGGCCGTCCTCGCGCATCGTCCCGGCCCAGGGCTGCCCGCCGTACTCGATGACGCGGCTGCGCACGTTCCACGGGGCGGGCAGCACCGACTCCTCGCTGCCGTCGGCACGACGGCGCACGAGGGTGCGGCGGCCGCCCTCAGTGGGCCGGGGCTCGGTCCACCACGCCTCGTCGCCGACGAAGCCGACGTACTCGGGGTGCCCGTCGTGCGCGGCGGCGAGCGAGGCGTCGATGGGCGAGGGCCAGGAACCGTAGGCCAGGGTCTGCACGATGTCCCCCATTTCCCCGGCTAGGCCGTGCGCAGAAAGCGGTCGAGGACGCGGACGCCGAAGTGGAGCGCCTCGACCGGTACGCGTTCGTCGACGCCGTGGAACATGGCCTGGTAGTCGTAACCCGCGGGGAGCTTCAGCGGAGTGAACCCGTATCCCGTGATGCCGAGACGCGAGAACTGCTTGGCGTCCGTGCCGCCCGACATGCAGTACGGCACGACATGTCCCTCGGGCGCGAACTCCTCGACGGCGGCGCGCATCCTGGCGTACGTCGGTGAGTCCAGCGGCGCTTGGAGGGCCACCGTGTGGTGGTGGAACTCCCACTCCACGTCCGGCCCGGTGAGTTGGTCGAGCGTCGCGCGGAACTCGTTCTCGTGGCCGGGGAGATAGCGTCCGTCGACGTACGCGACGGCCTCCCCCGGGATCACGTTGACCTTGTAACCGGCGTTCAGCATGGTCGGGTTGGCGCTGTTGCGGACGGTCGACTCGACGAGCTTCGCCGCCGGACCGAGCTTGTTCAGCAGTCCGTCCACGTCGTCCAGGCCGGGCTCGATGCCGTACAGCGCGGCGAGTTCGGTGAGGGCCGCTCGGACGGTCGGCGTCAGCCGCGCCGGCCACTCGTACGCGCCGATCCGCGTGATGGCGGCGGCGAGACGGGTGACCGCGTTCTCCCGGTTGACCTTGGAGCCGTGTCCGGCCCGGCCCCGCGCGGTGAGCTTCAGCCAGCCGGTGCCGCGCTCGCCCGCCGCGAGGGGATACAGCTCCCGCCCGGCGCCGTCGTGGAAGGTGAACGCCCCGGATTCGCTGATGCCCTCGGTGCAGCCCTCGAAGAGCTCCGGATGCCGGTCGGCGAGGAAGCCCGAGCCGTCCTCGGCGCTCGCCTCCTCGTCGGCGGTGAAGGCGATGACCAGGTCACGGCGAGGGCGTACGCCGTCGCGCGCCCACTGGCGTACGACCGCGAGGATCATCGCGTCCATGTTCTTCATGTCGACCGCGCCCCGGCCCCAGACGACCCCGTCACGGATCTCCCCGGAGAACGGGTGCACGCTCCAGTCCTCGGCCTGCGCCGGTACGACGTCCAGATGACCGTGGACGAGCAGCGCGTCCGCGGACGGGTCGCTGCCTTCGAGGCGCGCGACGACGTTCGTACGCCCCTTCGTGCGCTCCAGCAGCGTCGGTTCCAGGCCCGCCTCGGCGAGCCGCGCGGCGGCGTACTCGGCGGCGGGCCGCTCCTGGCAGTCCCCGCCCCCGCGATTGGTCGTGTCGATACGGATGAGGCCGGAGGTGAACTCCACGACCTCGTCCAGAGCCTGCTGGTCAGCCATACTGCTCCTCCACGGCGGCCGAGACGATCGTGGTGACTGCCTTGAAGGCCCGGATCCCCTCATACATCGTCGCGCTGGTGTACGCGACCTTCCGCTCCCCGATCCGGTCCACACCCGGCACGACGGTGGCCGCCAGGGCCAGATGCTCGGCGTCGAACTCCAGCGCCACAGTGAACGGGCCGCCGTCCACGGGCTCGTACCGCACGGCGAGCCCGACCGCCTCCTTCGCCGCGGCGCGGATGTCGGACGCGGTCCGCGCGGGCGTCCGGCACACCGCCGCGTACCGCGAGACATGGTCCTTCACGGCGACCTTCAGCGCCTCGGGCGCATAGCCGAGCGCGTCCTCGCAGGCCACGTCGTCGCCCGTGACGAGGACGACAGGGACGCCGTACTCGGCGACGACATGCGCGTTGAGCAGGCCCTCACTGGCGCGTACGTCGTTGACCCACACGCCGGTGATCGAGTTGGCGAGATAGGTGTGGGCGAGCACCCCCTCCATGCCCGCCCCCGCGTGATAACCGACGAACGCGATGCCGTCGACGTCCCCGTGCTGCACGCCTTCCACCATGGACAGCGACTTGTGCCGCCCGGTGAGCATCTGCGCCCGCTCGTCCAGCCGCTCGAGCAGCAGATTGCGCATGGTCCAGTGCGCCTCGTTGATGAGGACGTCGTCGGCGCCCCCGTCGAAGAAACCGAGCACGGCGGCGTTCACGTCCGAGGTGAACATCGACCGGCAGCGCTCCCACTCGAGTGTCCCCGGCAGCACGTCGGCCGGCCAGGTCACGCCGGTGGCGCCCTCCATGTCGGCGCTGATGAGGATCTTTGGCATCCACCAGTTGTATCGCAGATGGCAGAGCGTCCACAGGGGCACGGTCGGCGGGAAGGCTCCGCGGACGCCCTGGCCCGGTGCGGTCTCGTCCGGCGGTCATCCGGCCGGTCGTCGGGCGGCCCACAAGCCCCGTACGTGCCCGAGATGCCGCGTCATGATCGCGCGTACCGCCTCCTCGTCGCGGGCCGCGAGCGCGTCCAGGATTTCCAGGTGCTCCTGCGCGGAGTCCTCCAGACGGCCCGCCTCGACCAGCGCCTGCAGGCCGTAGAGGCGAGAGCGCTTGCGGAGGTCGCGCACCACCTCGACCAGATGCTCGTTGCCGGCGAGCGCGAGCAGGCCGAGGTGGAAGCGGGTGTCCGCCTCGACGTGCGCGATGAGGTCACCCGCCGCGGCAGCTGTGACGGTCTCCTCGGCGGCGGGACGCAGTGCCTCGAGGGCGACAGGGTCGGCGGTGGTCGCGAGCCCCGCGGTCGTGGGGATCTCGATGAGCGAGCGGATGTGGGTGTACTCGTCGAGCTGCTTATCGGAGACGGCGGTGACCCGGAAACCCTTGTTCGGCACGGTGTCGACCAGGCCCTCCTTGACGAGGTCGAGCATGGCCTCCCGTACCGGCGTCGCCGAGACACCGAAGCGGGCGGCGAGGGTCGGCGCGGAGTACACCTCGCCGGGGCGCAGTTCCCCGGCGATCAGCGCGGCGCGCAGGGCGTCGGCGACGCGCTCTCGGTAGTTGCGCTTCTGGCCCCCCAGAGTGGGCAAAGCGGGGGCACTGGTGCGCTGGGCGGGCATCGTGGTGTCTCCTTGCGAGGTGCAGGCTCGATAGCAGAGCTCAGAGGACGAACCCGGCCGGGAACGGGTCGGCCGGATCGAGCAGGTACTGGGCCGTCCCGGTCACCCAGGCACGCCCGGTGAAGCTGGGCAGCACGGCCGGGGTCCCGGCGACCTCGGTGGTCCCCAGGAGCCGCCCGGTGAACCGCGTCCCGATGAAGGACTCGTTCACGAACTCGGTGTGCAGCGGGAGTTCACCACGCGCGTGCAACTGCGCCATGCGCGCACTGGTCCCCGTACCGCAGGGTGAGCGGTCGAACCAGCCGGGGTGGATCGCCATCGCGTGGCGCGAGTGCCGGGCGTCGGAGCCCGGTGCGACGAAGTGCACATGGTGGCAGCCGCGGATGGAGGGGTCCTCGGGGTGGACGGGCTCGGCCTCCTCGTTGATGGCGTCCATCAGAGCGAGACCGGCGGCGATGATGTCGTCCTTGCGGGCACGGTCGAAGGGCAGCCCGAGCTGGTCGATCGGCAGGATCGCGTAGAAGTTCCCGCCGTACGCCAGGTCGTATGTCACCGTCCGCCCGTCGGCGAGGGTGACCTTGCGGTCGAGGCCGACGGAGAACGACGGCACGTTCTGGAGGGTGACGGCCTTGGCGGCCCCGGCCTCCACCGCGACTTCGGCGATGACGAGTCCGGCCGGGGTGTCGAGCCGGATGGTGGTGACCGGTTCGACGACCTCCACCATGCCCGTCTCCACGAGCACGGTCGCCACGCCGATCGTGCCGTGTCCGCACATGGGCAGATAGCCGGAGACCTCGATGTAGACGACCCCGTAGTCGCAGTCGGGGCGGGTGGGCGGCTGAAGGATGGCGCCGCTCATCGCGGAGTGCCCGCGCGGCTCGTTCATCAGCAACTGCCTGATGTGGTCGCGGTGTTCACGGAAGTACAGGCGCCGCTCGTTCATGGTGGCGCCCGGGATGGTGCCGATGCCGCCGGTGATCACCCGGGTCGGCATGCCCTCGGTGTGCGAGTCGACGGCGTGCAGGACGAGTTTGCTGCGCATGACCGGCCTCCTCCTTATGCGAGCCCTGCCGCGACGGCCTTCTCGGTGGCGGCGCGTACGGCCGCCTCCTGCTCCGGCAGGAGCGGGACGCGCGGCGGGCGTACCGGGCCGCCGTACCGCCCGGCGATGTCCATGGACAGCTTGATGGCCTGCACGAACTCGACCTTCGAGTCCCAGCGCAGCAGCGGGTGGAGCTGCCGGTAGAGGGGCAGCGCGGTGTCGAGGTCACCCTCCACCGCGGCGCGGTAGAGCTCGACGCTCGCGGCGGGCAGCGCGTTCGGATAGCCCGCCACCCAGCCCTTGGCGCCCGCGATCGCCAGCTCGAGCAGCACGTCGTCGGCGCCGATCAACAGGTCGAGTTCGGGGGCGAGTTCGGCCAGCCGGTAGGCGCGCCGGACATCGCCCGAGAACTCCTTGACCCCCTGGATGTACCCCTCGCCGTGCAGTTTCGCGAGCAGTTCGGGTACGAGGTCCACCTTGGTGTCGATGGGGTTGTTGTACGCCACGATGGGCAGCCCCGCCTTCGTGACCTCGGCGTAGTGGGCGAGGACCGAGCGTTCGTCGGCGCGGTAGGCGTTGGGCGGCAGCAGCATCACCGCGCGGCAGCCGGCGTCGCGCGCCTGCTCGGCCCAGCGGCGGGACTCGGCGGACCCGTAGGCGGCGACGCCGGGCATCACGCGCTCTCCGCCGATCGCGGCGACGGCCGTCTCGACGACCTTGGCGCGCTCCTCGGGGGTGAGCACCTGGTATTCGCCGAGGGAGCCGTTCGGTACGACGCCGTCACAGCCGTTCTCGACGAGCCAGGCGCAGTGCTCGGCGAACTTGTCGTAGTCGACGGAGAGATCGTCGCGCAGCGGGAGGGCGGTGGCGACGAGGACGCCGCGCCAGGGGCGGTGGTCGGTCATGAGGATCCTTCCTCGGTGGAGTCTGTGGAGTCTGTGGAATCCGTGTGGTGCCGGTCGAAGTCGGTTCCGGCGAGCACGCCGAGCGGTACGGGCCGGGCGAACGGCCGTCGCGAGGGCTGGAACTCGCACCCCGCGAGCCCTGCCACCGCCGGGCCGCACATCCGTCCCTGGCACCAGCCCATCCCGGCCCGCGTCAGCAGCTTCACGGTGCGTACGTCACCGGCGCCGAGCTCGCCCGCGGCCTCCCGGATCGCGGAGGCGGGCACCTCCTCGCAGCGGCAGACGACGGTGTCGTCGGCGACCTGCTCGGTCCAGTGGGCGGGCGGGGCGTAGACGGTGTCGAGGACGGCGAAGAACTCCCGCAGTCCGGTACGGGCCTTGACGGCGGCCTCGTACGAACCCGCCTCAGGCGTACGGGAGTTGAGCCGGGCCGCGATCGAGAGGCCGGCGATTCTCCCCTCGGCGAGCGACAGCACGGCGCCGCCGATCCCGGTGGTCTCCCCGGCCGCCCAGACGCCGGGCACATCGGTGCGCTGCTCGTCGTCGACGGCGACGCCCGGCCCGTCGAGACGGCAGCCGAGCGCCTCGGCGAGGTCGGTGTGCGGCAGCATGCCGTGCCCAACGGCGAGGGTGTCGCAGGCGATACGCCGCTCGGTGCCGGGCCAGACCCGCCCGTCGCCGTCCAGCGCGGCAACCGTCACGGCCTCGACCCGGTTGCTGCCGTGCGCCGCGACAACGGTGTGGTGGGCCTTGATCCGCACCCGGTGCCGGGCCAACTCGGCGGCATACCGGGCGCCTTCGGCGAGCTTGGCCGGGTGTGCGGCCAGCGTCCTGGCATGCCCCGCGAAGTCCCTCGCTCCGGCGGACTCGACGAGCGCGGCGACCCCCGCCCCGGCCGCCGCGAGCCCGACCGCCACCGGCATCAGCAACGGCCCGGTCCCCGCCACCACGGCCGTACGCCCCGGCAACACGAGCCCGCCCTTGAGCATGGCCTGCGCCCCACCCGCGGTGACCACTCCGGGGAGGGTCCACCCGGGGAACGGCAGGACCTTCTCGTACCCACCGGTGGCGAGCAGCACGGCGTCGGCACGTACGGCGACGGACTGTTCCTGCTCGGGGCCACGGAGGGCGTGCACGGTGAAGCCGTCGGACTGCCCTTCCACGAACCACACGTGGTGGTCCGACAGATGCGTGATGCGACCCCTCGCGACGTGCGCCGTGAGGCCATCCCGCAGCCGTTCCCATGTGCGCCACTGGTGGTGCAGTGCCTGCGGACGGCGCGCGCCGAGCGCCGCGGCAGGCTGACGGTAGAACTGGCCGCCCGCCTCCGCAGCCGAGTCGACCAGCGTCACCCGTACACCACGCGCGGCAGCGGCAAGTGCCGCCGCGAGCCCCGCGGGACCCGCACCGACCACCGCGAGGTGCGGCCCCTCAGCCATGGTGCCCACGATGTCCGGTCCCTTCCTGCGTACGGATCACGTCCCCGGCCTCCGCCCACACCAGACAAGCGCGTTGGTTCGCCCGCCCGTTGACGGTCACCAGACAGTCGAAGCAGACCCCGATCCCGCAGAAGACGCCGCGCGGCTCACCACTCCCCCGGGTCGTACGCCACGACGTGATACCCGCCGCCCAGAGCGCGGCGGCGATCGTCTGGCCGGGCAGGACGGTGATCTCACGGTCATCGAAGGTGACGGTGAAGGCGGGCCCCGGCCGCGCCCCCACCAACTCCAGCGGAGATCTCACAGGCCCTCCTCGGGGAAACGGTCAGGACGGAACGGACTGAGGTCGAGGTCGAGATCGAGATCGGGATCCGAGGTCTTCCCGGTCAGCACCTGGGCGATCAAGTGCCCGGTCCCCGTGGCGAGCCCGATCCCCGCCCCCTCGTGCCCGCACGCGTGGAAGAGACCGGGCACCCGCGCGTCCGGCCCGATCGCGGGCAGATGGTCGGGCATGTACGGGCGGAAGCCGAGGTAACCGCGCATCGCCCGCACCCCTTCCAGGAACGGAAACAACCGCGTAGCCCCCGCCGCCAGCGCCCGCGCGACCGGCAACGAGAAGGACCGGTCGAAGCCGACCCGTTCCCGGCTGGCCCCGATCAGTACGGGCCCGGCGGCCGTCCCCTCCACCACCGGCGAGGTCTGCAACGCCGCCGAGTCACTGGCCACGTCGGCCACATAGTCCGCGGCGTACACCTTGTGCCGCACCGTACGCGGCGGCAACGGCTCGGTGACGAGGACGAAGCCGCGCCGGGGCAGCACGGGCAGGGAGGTACCGGCGAGCGCGGCCAGCTCCCCGCCCCAGGTACCGGCAGCGTTCACGACGGCAGGTGCATGAATCTCGCCCTCAGAGGTACGCACTCCCCGCACGGCCCCCGCCCCCGTACGCAGCACTTCCGTGACTGCGCACCCCGTCCGCAGCGAGGCCCCCGCGGCCCTGGCGAGCCGTACGACATGGGCAGCGGCGAGGGTAGGCATGACTTGGGCGTCCTGCGGATACAGCACCCCGCCCGCGAGCCCCTTCGCCAACTTCGGCTCTATGTCATGGAGTTGCCCCGCACCAACCGCCACGGCCTCGACCCCGACCGCCCGCTGCCCATCAGCGAGCCCTTCCAGAGCCACGAGCCCCTCCGCCGAGGAGGCAACGACGAGCCCACCCTTGAGGTCGTACTCAACAGCCGCAGCGATACCGGGCTCACCGGCGAGCTCACCCCACAACCGCCCGGACAACAGGGCAAGTTCAAGCTCAGGCCCAGGCTCCTTGTCGGACACGAGCAGATTCCCCTCACCCGCCCCGGTCGTACCTCCAGCCACCGCCCCACGATCAACAAGAACAACACGAAGCCCCGCCCGAGCCGAGTACAGGGCACAGGCAGCCCCCACCATCCCGGCCCCAACGACAACAACATCGCAGGTCAGCAGTGCACTCACCCCAGTACCATGTCACATACCGCTGGACGAGCCAAGGGTGCAGCGCTCACCAGGGAGCCGCAGGCTTTTGCTTTTCAGGGGCGCGGGGAACTGCGCGACCAGCCACGACACACCGGCAGCCGCGACACGACCTGTCACCCCACCCCCTGGCGGGGGGCCTGGGGGCGCAGCCCCCAGTTTCGGGAAGGGGCGGGCCTGGGGAAAAGAAACCCCACCCCCACCCACCCGCACCGTCACCCCCGCCCAGCCACCACCCACCGAGACGGCAACTCGATCCGCGAGCCGTCGGCCAGACACTCCGTGGTGACGAGCGGCAGCTCACCACTCGCAAACACGGTGAGCCCAGCAGACCGCAGATACTCCGGCACCGCGTCATCGGCCACCTCACCCGGCGCGATGCCATGCCGGAAAACGGGCGCAAGCTTGCCCGGCGGCCCCTCCGGACGCTGGGCAAGGCCACGCAGCACAAGCCCCGCAGCCTCGGCGAGCTCAACGAGAAAGGCACGCCCCCGCTCCCCCACCAGCGCGGCAACGCCGTCGACAAGCGGCTGCCGATCACCAGGCTCACACTGATGAAGCACCCCCCGCATATACACGTTCACGTCCCCAAGCTCGGCATGCAACGTCTCCGCCTCACTCTTCTCAGCCGCGTCGAGCAGCCGATACGCGGCCTGCCCCGCCCGATCCGCCCGCCGAGCATGATCGAGGGCGGCAGCCGAGAGGTCGGCCCCGACGACGTGGGGGTAGCGGTCGGCGAGGAACCGCGTCTGGGTCCCGTTGCCGCAGCCGAGGTCCACGAAGGGCAGCCCCGGAGCGGCCAAGTGCGGTTCGAACAGCGGGAGATGGACCCCGACGGTGAGGGCGGGCTCCGCGTCCCAGAAGACGGCCCCCTGTTCGTCGGGAGCCTCCTGCCAGAAGCCCTCCCAGGCGTCCCTGTACCGAGTCGTCACGCTCATGCCAGCTCCCCAGGGTGCGACTTGCCCGCCGAAACAAACGGGCCAGATCGGTCTACCGCGCCCGGAGTGCGGCGACAAGCACGCGGCGCACACCTTTCGTACCTTTCACGACTCCTTCGGCACACGTACGCCGCCGTGCGCCCCCCGCGCCTAACGACGAGGCAGCGTCATCTCGAACCACACCGTCTTCCCGGAGGCACTACGACTGGTCCCCCACTCCCGCGCCAGCCGACTGACCACCCGCAGCCCCCGCCCGTACTCGTCATACGGCCCCGTACTGAGCAACGTCGGCAACGTGGGATCGTCGTCATCCACCTCGCACAGCAGCGTGTCCCCGCGGACAAGGCGCAGCTCGATCCGCCGGCTACGGGCATGCCGTACGGCATTGGTGACCAGCTCACCAACCATCAAATCAGCTTGATCAGCAAGCGAGTTGAGCCCCCACTCGTACAACTGCTCACGAACCACGTCCCGCGCACGACTCACCTCGATCGGCTCAGCCGCGAGCCCCCACGTGGCGACATCCTCAGGCTCGATGCCTCCGAGCCGAGCCATCAGCAGCGCCACGTCGTCCTTACGACCGCCCCGCCCCGCTTTCGAAAACGTCTCGGCGAGGGCCCGGATGATGGTGTCGCAGGCGTCATCCATCGACGCCGCCGGATGCGCGGCGGACTCACACAGCGTGGCGAGCCCCACCCCGATGTCCTCGCCGCGCACCTCCACCAGTCCATCCGTGCACATCACCAGCCGGTCGCCGGGCGACACCCGCACCCGTACGGTCTCGAAGGGCACCCCGCCGACCCCGATGGGCGCCCCCGTCGGCAGGTCGAGGAGATCGCTGCGGCCGCCCTCGGCACGGACCAACACCGGTGGTATGTGGCCCGCGTTGGCGATCTGGAGCTCGCTCGCGATGGGGTCGTACACCGCGTACAGGCAGGTCGCGAGGTAGTGCTCACCGAGCCGTTGCGCCAAGTCGTCGAGGTTCCGTAGGAGTTGGGCGGGCGGCAGGTCGAGGCCCGCCATGGTCTGTACGGCGGTGCGCAACTGGCCCATCATCGCGGCCGAGTTGAGCCCGTGCCCCATCACATCGCCGACGACGAGCGCGGTCCGTGAGCCGGGCAGCTTCACCGAGTCGAACCAGTCGCCGCCGACCCGCCCCAGCAACGTACCCGGCAGATAGCGGGTGGCGATGTCGCAGCCCGACATACGGGGCGCGATGTGCGGCAGCATGCTGTCCTGGAGGGTCTCGGCGACGCTCTCCTGGTACGTGTACATGCGGGCGTTGTCGAGCACGAGCCCGGCGCGGGCGGCGAGTTCGGCACCCGTCACCCGGTCCATGTCGTTGAACTCGACGCGCTCCGGGTGGCGCAGCAGGATCATGAACCCGAGGACCACATGGCGGGCCTTCAGCGGTACGACCAGCATGGAGCGGCCGGTGATGAGGGGCCGGATGTCGCGCTTCTCGAACTGCGCGGCGATCATGTGGCCCATCTGCTCACTGATGCGCGGCACGAGGACGGGTTCGCCGGTGGTCATGCACTGGAAGAACGGCGTGTGCGCCGGGAACGGCATGGCTTCGCCGACCGGTACGACGTCGTCCCAGCGGCCCGGCTCGTCGGTGTGCTCGACGGCGACGCGGTGCCACATGGTGGTCGTGTCGGGCACGCCGTCGGGGAAGCCCTCACCGGCGACGACCTGCTCACGCAGGTACGTCCCGGCGACGTCGGTGAAGCGCGGCACCACGGCCTTGCTGACCTCGACGATGGTGCGGGACAGGTCCAGCGAGCTGCCGATGCGCCCGCTGACCTCGTTCAGGAACTCCAGGCGCTCACGCACGGCGGCGTACTCGAGGTCCTCGCCGTCGTCCTCGAGGTCCGGGGGCAGGGGCTCCCCGGACGCCGCCGCCCGAGCCGCACGCTCCCGGCGCGCCTTGCGCTCGGTCCGCCGCGGCACACCCCAGTCGGGCGTGACGGGAACCCGTTCGTTCTGGCTGAACTCCAGGACGGGATAGCCCAGTTCGAGAACCTGCCCGACGATGCGGGCGCTCTCGCCGACGCTCATGCTGGGCAGGATCTCGGGCAGCCGGCGGGCGAGGTCCTGTGCGCCGGGGAAGTCGGTGTGCAGGGCGAAGCCGGGCGCGATGCGCTCGACGGCCGCGTTCTCCTCGGAGTCGCCGTCGCCGGCGTCATCGGCGTCGTCGCGGCGTGCCCCGTCCGCGTCGGCCGCCAGCACGAGCAGCCGCTCCTGGCCGGGGCCCACCAAGGGATACGCCCACCACAGGACGTCGGCCCGGTCGCGGCCCGGCACCGAGAGCCGCGCACGGCCGGCCGCCGGGTAGGACAGCCGCCCGTCGAGGGACGCTTCGAGGTCTGGGCCGAGTCCGTCGTACGCGGCATACGCCCCGTACGGCGTGATCTCGTCGTCCTCGGGCAGGGCGCCGGACACGGGCAGCAGATCGACGGCGGCGTGGCCCACCGCCTCCTCCTTGGGGGTCCCGAACAGCCGTCGGGCGCCCCGGCTCCAGTGGGAGACCAGGCCCTCTCGGTCGACGACGATCACGGCCAGCGGTATGCGGCCGGCCGCGACGCTCTCCGCCACTGCGCCGTTCCTGGCTCCGCCGCCTGAAGCCGTGCCCGCATCGGTGCCACGGTCCATGGCCAAGGCCCCTTCTTCCCACGGTCCGCAAGATCTGTGCCCCAAGCAACCACGGTACGGGTGCGTACGGTTGCCATGTGTGGCAATCCGGGAATTGCTCCGGCGTACGCCACGGAGCGCCACCGGCGGAAACACAGCCGTGCAGGGCGCGTTCAACGCGCCCTGCACAGGGACCTCTTGGGGTACTTCGGTTACTTCTCGACCTCGGCGGCGAGCTTCGCGAGCACCGTGTCGTAGATCCGGCCGAGGCCCTTGGGGGCGAAGGTCTTCTCGAAGAAGCCGCCGATGCCGCCGGCGCCGTCCCACACGGTGGTGACGACGACGCGGGCCGCGCCCTCGCCGGCCGGGGTGACCCGCCAGGTGGTGACCATCGAGGAGTTGCGGTCCTTCTCGACGAGTTCGCCGTCGGTGGGCTCGCTCACCTCGAGCAGGCAGTCACGGATGCGCTTGCTGGTGGCCTGGAGTTTCCAGTGGACGAGGGTGCCTTCGCCGTCGCCGCCCTCGCGCACCTCGTACTCGCTGAAGTGCTCGGACAGGATCTTCCCGCGCGTGCCGCTGTAGTCGGCCAGGGCATCGAAAACGTCGTCCGGCTGAGCCGCTACAACTCGCTCCGTGGTGGCCTCGACCTGCGCCATTGCGTTCCTCCAGCACTTGGAAACTCGGGGGTTCGCGGCCAGCCAACCACCAGGCGGCCGAGTCGCCCAAATCGGGGTCCCCCAAGGGGTGCAGAAAGGGTGGCGGACACGCAGGTCGTGTTGAGGTCGCACGATCAAGGGAACAAGTGTTCTATTCTCTGCTCAGTGCTACCGAGGAGGCCTCATGCGCTGGGAGAACCTCACAGTGGAGTCCGGCGGCAATCCGCCGGAGAACCCCGCGCTGTTCGGCGCGGACGCGGTGAACACCCGCACCTTCGACACGCCGGAGTTCCGCGGGATCACCTTCCACGAGATCCGGGCCCGGTCGATCGTGAACCGGGTGCCGGGAGCCTCACGCATGCCCTTCGAGTGGACGGTCAACCCGTACCGCGGCTGCTCTCACGCGTGTGTCTACTGTTTCGCCCGTAAGTCCCACAGCTATCTGGACCTCGACACGGGCCTCGGCTTCGACAGCCAGATCGTGGTCAAGGTGAACGCACCGGAGCTGCTGCGCCGTCAGCTGGGCTCGCGGCGCTGGCAGGGCGAGCACATAGCGATGGGCACGAACGTGGACTGCTACCAACGCGCCGAGGGCCGCTACCAGTTGATGCCCGGCATCATCGCCGCCCTGCGCGACCACGCGAACCCCTTCTCGATCCTGACGAAGGGCACCCTGATCCTGCGCGATCTCGACCTCCTGAAGCAGGCCGCCGCCGTCACCGAGGTCGGGATATCCGTCTCCGTGGGCTTCACTGACGACCAGCTGTGGCGGACGGTCGAGCCGGGCACGCCCGCCCCGGAACGCCGCCTGGACGTCGTGCGCACGCTCAACGAGAACGGCATCGGCTGCGGCGTACTGATGGCCCCGGTGATCCCCTTCCTGAGCGACCACCCCTCCCAACTGCGCGCCACCGTAAGGGCGATCGCGGCCTCCGGAGCGACCTCGGTGACCCCGCTCGTGCTGCATCTGCGGCCGGGCGCGCGCGAGTGGTTCATGAGCTGGCTGGAGCACCATCATCCGCATCTGGTACGCCGTTACGAGCGGCTGTACGCGGAGGGCGCGTACGCCCCGAAGTGGTATCAGCGCCGGATCACCCGTCAGGTCCACGAACTGGCCCAGGAGTACGGCATCGGTCCCACGCGCGCGGGGATGCCACGCCGGATCCCCGAACCGGAGCCGGAGCCGGCCGTACCGGGTCCCACTCAACTCACTCTGCTCTGACCGCCGTTTCCCTGCTCCGACCAGCGCCTTTACCCGGCATCCGGCGGCATCGCGCTGCCCAATAGTGTCAACTCTTCGCAGAATCTGTCCTTCCTGAGGGTCATTTCCGGGACGATGCGGGGCGGGCCGTGATGTACACGGCTCAATTCCTCCGTCCTGGGAGGCCTTGATGAAGAAGAGAGCAACCGCTCTGTGCGGTGCTGCCGCCGTGCTGGCCGGGTTGATGACCGCGGTCCCGGCCGACGCGAACGCGGGCGCCGCGACCGCGCCGCGCACCAGCCAATCCGCCCCCGCGGCAAAGCTCACCTGGAAGAAGTGCGGCACCGAGGACTATCCGACGCTCCAGTGCGCGTCCCTCAAAGTGCCGCTCAACCACTCGAACCCGCACAGCAAGAGCATCACGCTCGCACTGTCGCGGGTCCCGCACACCTCGAAGACGTACCAGGGACCGCTCCTTGTGAACCCGGGCGGTCCCGGCGGCAGCGGTCTCTCGCTCGCCGGGTTCGTCGCCTCCTCGCTGCCGAAGGAGGTGGCGGCGCAGTACGACGTCATCGGCTTCGACCCGCGCGGCGTCGGCGCCAGCAAGCCCGCACTGGACTGCAAGCCGGGGCACTTCGCGCCGGTCCGCCCCGACTCCGTGCCGCGCACCCGCGCCCTCGAGAAGGCCAACCTCGCCCGGGCAAAGGCTTTCGCCGAGGCGTGCGGCAAGAAGTACGCGGACGTGCTGCCGTACATCGACACGGTGAGCGCGGTCCGTGACATGGACGCCATCCGGCGCGCGCTCGGCGCGAAGAAGATCAACTACTTCGGATACTCGTACGGCACCTACCTGGGCGCCGTGTACGCGAAGCTCTACCCGGAGCGGGTACGGCGCCTGGTGCTCGACTCCATCGTCGACCCCACCGGTGTCTGGTACGACGACAACATCGATCAGGACTACGCCTTCGACACCCGCCACAAGGCCTTCATGGCGTGGGTCGCCAAGTACAACGCGACGTACAAGCTCGGCACCGATCCGGCGAAGATCGAGGCCAAGTGGTACGCGATGCGGGCGGCGCTGGCGAAGAAGCCCGCGGACAACACGGTGGGCGCTTCCGAGTTGGAGGACACGTTCCTCCCCGGCGGCTACTACAACGGCTACTGGCCTTATCTCGCCGAGGCGTTCGCGGCGTACGTGAACGACAAGAACGACGACCCGCTGGTCGAGGCGTACCAGAACTTCGCCGCCATCGACGCCGCGGGCGACAACGGCTACAGCGTCTACACCGCTGTGGAGTGCCGTGACGCGCCATGGCCCCGCGACTGGAACCAGTGGCGCCACGACAACTGGAAGGTGCACAAGAAGGCGCCGTTCATGGCCTGGAACAATGCCTGGTACAACGCGCCGTGCGCGTTCTGGCCGACGGATTCACTCGACCCTGTCGACGTCTCCAACGACTCGCTGCCGCCGGCGCTGCTGTTCCAGGCGACCGACGACGCGGCCACCCCGTACGAGGGCGGTGTCACGGTCCATCACCTGCTGCGCGGCTCCAGCCTGGTCGTCGAGCAGGGTGGTGGGAACCACGGCATCACGCTGGGCGGGAACACCTGCCTCGACAAGCACCTGGCGACGTACCTGGCCACCGGCAAGGTGCCACGCGGCGACGGCGAGGCCGACGCGGTGTGCGAGACGCTGCCCGATCCCGAGCCGCTGAGCGCGCAGGAGGCCTCGAGTTCGCGCGGCGCGACGCTGCACGGGATGCTGGGATTCCGGGGCTGAGCTTCGGTATGTGAGGTGTGAGCAGTGGCTGCCCGTCGGGGGCGTTGTCAGTGCCGTGGTGCACGATTGATCCATGGCCGAACTGACCCGCATTCCCGCCCCCGACGGGGTCGCCCCCGCCGCCGCGTACTCACACGTCGTCATCGGCACAGGCCGCTTCGTGGCGATCTCGGGACAGGTGGCGCTGGACGAGGACGGCAAACTCGTCGGCGAGAACGACCCGGCGGCCCAGGCCCGCCAGACCTTCGAGAACCTGCGCCGCTGTCTGGCCGCCGCCGGGGCGACGTTCGACGACGTGATCAAACTGACCTACTACGTCACGGACATGGCCCACATACCGGCCGTCCGCGCGGCCCGCGACGCCTGCATATCCCCCGACCACCTCCCGGCGTCCACGGCCGTGCAGGTCGCCGGCCTGGTGCGCCCGGATTTCCTGATGGAGATCGAGGCGTACGCGGTCGTGGGCGAGTAAGCCAACTCCAGATCCGCCTACCGAGGAGCCCGCTGCACCGGCAACCGCTTGAGCGCCCCCGCAGCAGCCTGCGCCAGCGGAGGATGCGCAAGCGCCTCGTTCAAAACCGCGCGAGCGCGCTCGTCGCCCAACGCACCCAGCCCCTCCACACACGCAAGCGCCACCCGCCGATACGGATCATGCGGCCGAAACCGCCGCGCCAGCGTGGTGATCAGCGCAGGCACGGCCTCAGGAGCACGCAACTCGACCAACAGCCGCACCGGATGAAGTGCATAGGCAACCCGCAGCTCATTGGTGGCAAGAGCAGCCGCCGCACGCGCGGTACGTGGATCCCCGAGCCGCGCCAGCGCATACGCAGCGGACGCGCACCGCTGCGGATCGCGATGATTGAGCAGCAGAACAAGCGTCTCGAAGGCCCGCCGATCCCCGGCAAGCCCGAGCCGGAACGCCGCCAACTCCCGTGCCCACAGCGGTTGCTGGGGCGCGGTGAGCACACCGGCCAGCTCATCGAGATCACCGGTCGCAACAAGACGTTCGTAGGCGAACGCCGCCCTGGCCCCCGCCTCGTGCCGTAAGCGCCCAGTGAGCGACCGCAACTCTTCGTCCATGGCGCGAGCCTATCCGCGACGTACGTCACATAATCGCGACTCTTCCACACACTGGCGCGCTCGTTACCCGCGAGTTAAGCTCAATCGAGCGAGTTACCCACTCGCACATCTGCTTGCGGTGGCCTGGTGACGCAGCCGCCGTGAGTGTCAGTCGGTTCGGTACTTCAGGTACCTCAGTACGACATGGCTCCGGGACAGGGCCGGTCGATCTCACCGCCTCGCGGGCTTGCGTGTCTCGCCCGCGGACGGCACCGGGCGTGTGCGCTTCGTAGCCCGGCCCCACACCCGCACAACTCCCGCACTGTGTGCGCCTGTCGGCGTATCCGGATGCGTCCCTCAGTCGTCACTCATCCCTGGAGTCCCGTGAT
The DNA here is from genome assembly GCF_014647675.1 of Streptomyces flaveus. Lineage (GTDB taxonomy): Bacteria > Actinomycetota > Actinomycetes > Streptomycetales > Streptomycetaceae > Streptomyces > Streptomyces flaveus. The sequence continues at coordinate 92,552 of NZ_BMPQ01000009.1, forward strand.
GGCCACTCCCCTGTCCGACACCTCTCCCTCCCCGCTCAAGACCGTCGCCGTGGTCGGCCTCGGCACGATGGGCACCGGCATCGCCGAGGTCCTCGCCCGGGCCGGCCGCGAGGTCGTCGGCATCGACATCAGTGAGTCCGCCGCCGCCCAGGCCCACGCCGCGCTCGAGGCCTCGACCGCCCGCGGAGTGCAGCGCGAGCGGCTCACCGAGCAGGAGCGCGAGAAGGTCCTCGCCCGCTTCCACACCTCCACCGATCTGCGCGCTGCGGTCGACGCCGACCTGGTGATCGAGGTGGCCCCGGAGTCGTACGAGGTCAAGCGGCAGATCTTCCGTGAGCTCGACGGCATCGTGCGCCCGGAGACGATCCTGGCGACCGGCACCAACGCCCTCTCGGTCACCCGTCTCGCCGCCGACTCGGCCCGGCCCGAGCGCGTTCTCGGGCTGCACTTCTTCAACCCGGCGCCCGCGATGAAGCTCGTCGAGGTCGTCTCCTCCGTGCTGACCTCGCCGGGCGCCGTCGCCGCCGTCACGGATCTCGCCCTCGAGCTGGGCAAGGA
>NZ_BMPQ01000009.1:93156-142539 GCF_014647675.1 Streptomyces flaveus
TTCGGCTACCTCAACCAGGCGGCCGCGATGTACGAGGCGAAGTACGCGAGCCGCGAGGACATCGACGCCGCGATGAAGCTGGGCTGCGGACTGCCCATGGGCCCGCTCGAGCTGCTCGACCTCATCGGGGTCGACACCGCGCGTACGGTCCTGGAGGCCATGTACGCCGCCTCGCACGACCGGCTGCACGCGCCCGCACCCATCCTCAGGCAGCTCAGCGAGGCGGGCCTGACCGGCCGCAAGTCGGGCCGCGGCTTCTACACGTACGACGCTCCGGGCAGCGGAACCGTCGTCCGGGACGCCCTGACACCGCTGGCCTCAGGCCCCGAAACCCCTGGCCGCCCCGTCCGCTCGGTCGGCGTTGCCGGCTCCGGCACCATGGCGTCCGGGATCGCCGAGGTCTTCGCGAAGGCCGGGTACGAGGTCGTGCTCGCCGCGCGCAGCGAGGAGAAGGCACAGTCCGCCAAGGCTCGTATCGGCAAGTCGCTTTCGCGCTCTGTCGACAAGGGGCGGATGACCGCGGAGGCCGCGGCCGAGACTCTGGAGCGGATCACTCCGGCGGGTTCTTACGACGCCTTCGCCGAGGTCGATCTGGCGCTGGAGGCCGTCGCCGAGGACCTGGAGATCAAACAGCAGCTGTTCGCGGTGTTCGACAAGGTCTGCAAGCCGGGCGCGATCCTGGCCACCACGACCTCCTCGCTGCCCGTCATCGCCTGCGCCCGCGCCACCTCGCGCCCGCAGGACGTGATCGGCATGCACTTCTTCAACCCGGCCCCGGCGATGAAGCTGGTCGAGGTCGTCCGGACCGTTCTGACCGCGGACGATGTGCACGCCACGGTCCGCGAGCTGTGCACGAAGATCAGGAAGCACCCGGTGGACTGCGGCGACCGCGCGGGCTTCATCGTGAACGCGCTGCTGTTCCCGTATCTGAACAACGCGATCAAGATGGTCCAGGAGCACTACGCCTCGCTCGACGACATAGACGCCGCGATGAAGCTGGGCGGCGGCTACCCGATGGGCCCCTTCGAGCTCCTCGACGTGGTCGGTCTCGATGTCTCGCTGGCCATCGAGAAGGTCCTGCACCGGGAGTTCCGCGACCCGGGCCTGGCCCCGGCGCCGCTCCTCGAGCACCTGGTGGCCGCGGGCTGCCTCGGCCGCAAGACCGGCCGCGGCTTCCGCGAATATGCCCGGCGCTGAGCGGCGGCCCGGCGACCGGTTCACGAACCGCACGGACTGGGGCGGACTGCTCGCCCCGGCCGACACCTCTCCCCCCGCCCCGGTCGGGGGGAGAGCGGATCTTGAGCGCTCCGCCGCACGGATGGAGTACGTTCGGGGCATGTCCCAGCCCGTCAAGTCCTCCCGTACGCCAGCCACGCCCGACGCTCCGGAGAGTGCCGCGGGCAGCCGCGCCGCCGCTCAACGGCTCAAGATGCGCCGGGAGTTGGCGGCCGCGGCGATGGAACTGTTCGCGACCAAGGGCTACGAGGCGACGACCGTCGACGAGATCGCCGCGGCGGCCGGGGTCGCCCGGCGCACCTTCTTCCGGCACTTCCGCTCCAAGGAAGAGGCGATCTTTCCCGATCACGACGACACGCTGATCCGGGCCGAGGCGGTACTGAATGCCGCGCCGGCGCACGAGCATCCGCTCGACACCGTGTGCCGTGGCATCAAGGAAGTCATGAAGATGTACGCGGCCCGGCCGGAGATCTCGGTGTCGCGTTACAAGCTCACGCGTGAGGTGCCGACGCTGCGGGAGGCGGAGATCGCGTCCGTGGCGCGGTACGAGCGGCTGTTCACGCGCTATCTGCTGGGGCACTTCGACGAGCACGCGCACGACGACGACGCGAACGACGATCCGCTGCTCGCGGAGGTCGCCGCCTCGGCCGTGGTCACGGCGCACAACCACGTACTGCGGCGATGGCTGCGGGCCGGCGGGCAGGGCGACGTGGAGGCGCAGCTGGACCACGCGTTCGCCATCGTCCAGAAGACCTTCGGTTCGGGGATCGGGGCGGGCATGGGGGCGGGGCGCGAGACCGCGTCTCGCTCAGCCGCGGCCTCGGTCGCCTCGCAGGGCGAGGTGCTGGTCACGGTGGCCAGGACCGACGCACCGCTCGACGAAGTGATGAAGACGATCGAGCAGGCCCTGAAGAACCGCTGACCGAGCGGGCGGGCGCGGTCAGCAGAACGCCCCCAGGACGCCTCCCCCGCAGCGAGAACGCCCCCGCAGCGCCGCTTTTGATCGATCATCGCTCATCTGTTACGGCGAGATTGCATCTGAGAGAAATTGTTGGCACTGCGTGCCTTGCGGCGTGACACGCGGTGCCATACGTTGGAGTAGTCCGGGCGGCCGGCGTGCAGAGAACTTTCGTACGCCGGCTGTCCCCGCAAGCTTCATGGCCTGCGCGCCCGGACGCCTGCGTCACAGGCAACCTTCCGCGCCACAAAGCGCTGCCGAGCACCACCTTCGCCGAACCGACGGCACGCCTCACACCAGCAACCACCCCGACGTAACCCTCAAGCGCTCCTCCCGAGCGCTCGCTTCGCCGGAGGCAACACCGTGAAGGAAATCCTGGACGCGATTCAGTCGCAGACCGCCACGTCCGCCGACTTCGCCGCCCTGCCCCTGCCCGACTCGTACCGCGCGATCACCGTGCACAAGGACGAGACGGAGATGTTCGCCGGGCTCACCACCCGCGACAAGGACCCCCGCAAGTCGATCCACCTGGACGAGGTGCCGGTGCCCGAACTCGGTCCCGGCGAGGCCCTGGTGGCCGTGATGGCCTCCTCGGTCAACTACAACTCGGTGTGGACCTCGATCTTCGAGCCGCTGTCGACCTTCGGGTTCCTGGAGCGCTACGGCCGGCTCAGCGAGCTCACCAAGCGCCACGACCTGCCGTACCACATCATCGGCTCCGACCTCGCGGGCGTCGTCCTGCGCACCGGACCCGGCGTGAACGCCTGGCAGCCCGGTGACGAGGTCGTCGCGCACTGCCTGTCGGTCGAACTGGAGTCTTCCGACGGCCACAACGACACGATGCTCGACCCCGAGCAGCGCATCTGGGGCTTCGAGACGAACTTCGGCGGGCTGGCAGAGATCGCCCTCGTCAAGTCCAACCAGTTGATGCCGAAGCCGGATCACCTCAGCTGGGAGGAGGCCGCCGCTCCCGGACTGGTCAACTCCACCGCGTACCGGCAGCTGGTGTCCCGCAACGGCGCCGACATGAAGCAGGGCGACAACGTCCTCATCTGGGGCGCGAGCGGTGGACTCGGCTCGTACGCCACGCAGTTCGCGCTCGCGGGCGGCGCCAACCCCATCTGTGTCGTGTCCTCGCCCCAGAAGGCGGAGATCTGCCGCTCGATGGGCGCCGAGGCGATCATCGACCGGACCGCCGAGGACTACAAGTTCTGGAAGGACGAGCACAACCAGGACCCGCGCGAGTGGAAGCGCTTCGGCAAGCGCATCCGTGAGCTGACCGGCGGTGAGGACGTCGACATCGTCTTCGAGCACCCGGGCCGCGAGACCTTCGGCGCAAGCGTCTACGTCACGCGCAAGGGCGGCACGATCGTCACCTGTGCCTCGACCTCGGGCTACAACCACGAGTACGACAACCGCTACCTGTGGATGTCCCTGAAGCGCATCATCGGCTCGCACTTCGCCAACTACCGCGAGGCCTGGGAGGCCAACCGGCTCATCGCGAAGGGCAAGATCCACCCGACGCTCTCCAAGGTGTACTCCCTGGAGGAGACCGGGCAGGCCGCGTACGACGTGCACCGCAACCTCCACCAGGGCAAGGTGGGCGTGCTGGCACTGGCGCCCCGCGAGGGCCTGGGCGTGCGCGACGAAGAGAAGCGCGCCAAGCACATCGACGCCATCAATCGCTTCCGGAACGTGTGACATGACAGAGCCGCGCAAGACAGCGCCTGCGGCACAGGGCGCGCCGCCCGCGCCGCAGGCGCAAAAAGAAACAGCCCGGCCGTGGCTCATGCGGACCTACGCCGGCCACTCCACGGCCGAGGCGTCCAACGAGCTGTACCGGCGCAACCTGGCCAAGGGCCAGACCGGCCTCTCGGTCGCGTTCGACCTGCCGACGCAGACCGGCTACGACCCCGACCACATCCTCGCCCGCGGCGAGGTCGGCCGGGTCGGTGTCCCCGTCTCGCACGTCGGTGACATGCGCCGGCTGTTCCAGGACATTCCCCTGGAGCAGATGAACACCTCGATGACCATCAACGCCACCGCCATGTGGCTGCTGGCGCTCTACCAGGTCGTCGCGGAGGAGCACGGTGCGGACATCACCAAGCTCCAGGGGACGACACAGAACGACATCGTGAAGGAGTACCTGTCGCGGGGCACGCATGTGTTCCCGCCAGTGCCTTCGCTCCGTCTGACGACGGACATGATCGCGTACACGGTCTCCCACATCCCCAAGTGGAACCCGATCAACATCTGCAGCTACCACCTCCAGGAGGCCGGAGCCACTCCGGTCCAGGAGATCGCGTACGCGATGTCGACGGCGATCGCGGTGCTGGACGCGGTCCGCGACTCCGGCCAGGTGCCGCAGGAGCGCATGGGCGATGTCGTCGCGCGCATCTCCTTCTTCGTGAACGCGGGCGTCCGCTTCATCGAGGAGATGTGCAAGATGCGGGCGTTCGGCCGCATCTGGGACAGGATCACGCGCGAGCGGTACGGGATCGAGAACCCCAAGCACCGGCGTTTCCGGTACGGCGTCCAGGTCAACTCCCTCGGCCTGACGGAGGCCCAGCCGGAGAACAACGTCCAGCGGATCGTGCTCGAGATGCTGGCCGTGACGCTCTCGAAGGACGCACGCGCACGTGCCGTGCAACTTCCCGCCTGGAACGAGGCGTTGGGCCTCCCCCGCCCCTGGGACCAGCAGTGGTCGCTGCGCATGCAGCAGGTACTCGCGTACGAGAGCGACCTGCTCGAGTACGAGGACATCTTCGAGGGCTCACACGTCATCGAGGCCAAGGTGGCCGCCCTGGTCGAGGAGTCGCTCGCCGAGATCGACCGCATCCAGGAGATGGGCGGCGCGATGGCGGCCGTCGAGTCGGGCTACCTGAAGTCGCAGCTCGTCTCCTCGCATGCCGAGCGCAGGGCCCGTATCGAGTCCGGTCAGGAGAAGATCGTCGGCGTCAACATCTTCGAGACGACCGAGCCGAACCCGCTGACGGCCGACCTGGACACCGCGATCCATACGGCCGACCCGACGGTCGAGGAGCGCGTCGTACGGGCCCTGGGTGAGTGGCGTGACGCGCGCGACCATCCGCGTGCGGCAACGGCGCTGGAGCGGCTGAAGGAGACGGCGGCCGGGACCGGCAACCTGATGGAGGCCACGCTGGAGTGCGCCCGTGCGGGGGTCACCACCGGCGAGTGGTCCGGGGCCCTGCGCGAGGTGTTCGGCGAGTTCCGGGCGCCCACGGGGGTCTCGTCGGCGCCGGTCGCCGTGGCTGCCGAGGCAGGCACGGCGCTCGCTCTCGTGCGCCGGCAAGTGGACCTGACCGCCCGTGACCTCGGCGTCGGCAAGCTCCGCTTCCTGGTGGGCAAGCCGGGCCTGGACGGGCACTCCAACGGCGCCGAGCAGATCGCCGTACGGGCCCGCGACGCCGGGTTCGAGGTGGTCTACCAGGGCATCAGGCTCACGCCCGAGGAGATCGTGGACGCTGCCGTCGCGGAGGACGTACACGCGGTCGGCCTGTCCATCCTGTCCGGCTCGCACGCCCAGTTGGTGCCGGACGTCCTGGAGCGGCTGCGTGTGGCAGGAGCCACAGACATCCCGGTGATCGCAGGTGGCATCATCCCGAACGGAGACGCCGAACAGCTGAGGGCCGCCGGAGTCGCCGCCGTCTTCACCCCGAAGGATTTCGACATCACCGGAATCATCGGCCGCATCGTCGACGAGATCCGCAAAGCGAACAAGCTCGACCCCCTGGAGGTCCCCGCATGACCAGCCCTGCTCCCCAGGTCAACCGCCTGCGTCCGCGGCGCTCCTGCCTCGCAGTGCCGGGAAGCAACCCCCGCTTCCTGGAGAAGGCCCAGGGCCTCCCCGCCGACCAGGTCTTCCTCGACCTGGAGGACGCGTGCGCGCCGCTCGCCAAGCCCGAGGCGCGGCACACCATCGTCAAGTTCCTCAACGAGGGCGACTGGACGGGCAAGACGCGGGTCGTGCGCGTCAACGACTGGACGACGGAGTGGACGTACCGCGATGTCGTGACCGTGGTCGAGGGTGCGGGCCCGAACCTGGACTGCATCATGCTGCCGAAGGTGCAGGACGCCCAGCAGGTGGTGGCCCTGGACCTCCTCCTCACCCAGATCGAGAAGACGATGGGCTTCGAGGTCGGCAAGATCGGTATCGAGGCGCAGATCGAGAACGCCCAGGGTCTCAACAACGTCAACGAGATCGCCCAGGCGTCCCCGCGCGTCGAGACGATCATCTTCGGCCCGGCCGACTTCATGGCATCGATCAACATGAAGTCGCTGGTCGTGGGCGAGCAGCCGCCCGGCTACCCGGCGGACGCCTATCACTACATCCTGATGAAGATCCTGATGGCCGCCCGCGCCAACAACCTCCAGGCGATCGACGGCCCCTACCTGCAGATCCGCAACGTCGACGGCTACCGCGAGGTCGCGCAGCGAGCCGCCGCGCTCGGCTTCGACGGCAAGTGGGTGCTGCACCCGGGCCAGGTCGAGGCGTCCAACGAGATCTTCTCGCCGTCCCAGGAGGACTTCGACCACGCCGAGCTGATCCTGGACGCGTACGAGTACTACACGTCCGAGGCGGGCGGTAAGAAGGGCTCCGCGATGATCGGTGACGAGATGATCGACGAGGCCAGCCGCAAGATGGCGCTCGTCATCTCGGGCAAGGGCCGGGCGGCCGGCATGACCCGTACGTCCAAGTTCGAGGCCCCGGAGGCGTAAGACACCATGCAGTTCGGCCGCACCTACGAAGAGTTCACCGTCGGGGACGTCTACAAGCACTGGCCCGGAAAGACGGTCACCGAGTACGACGACCACCTCTTCTGTCTCCTGACGATGAACCACCACCCGCTCCACATGGACGCCAACTATGCGGAGAACACGACGGACTTCGGGAAGAACGTCGTCGTGGGGAACTACATCTACTCGCTCCTGCTCGGCATGTCGGTCCCCGACGTGTCCGGCAAGGCGATCGCCAACCTGGAGATCGAGTCGCTGCGCCATGTCGCGCCGACCTTCCACGGCGACACGCTCTACGGCGAGACGACCGTCCTCGACAAGACGCCCTCCAAGTCGAAGAACGACCGCGGAATCGTTTATGTCGAGACCAAGGGCTACAAGCAGGACGGCACGCTGGTCTGCGTGTTCCGCCGCAAGGTGATGGTCCCCACCGAGACGTACATCAAGGAGCGCGGCGGCGAGCAGCCCGGCCGGCCCCAGCTCAAGGAGCAGGAGAAGTAGCCATGGCGCGACTCGCCCAGACCGCCGGTCTGACCGACATCCAGCAGGAGATCCTGTCCACCGTCCGGGACTTCGTGGACAAGGAGATCATCCCGGTCGCGACCGAGCTGGAGCACCGCGACGAGTACCCGCAGCAGATCGTCGACGGCCTCAAGGAGTTGGGCCTCTTCGGGCTGATGATCCCCGAGGAGTACGGGGGCCTGGGTGAGTCGCTCCTCACCTACGCGCTGTGCGTGGAGGAGATCGCGCGCGGCTGGATGTCGGTCTCCGGCATCATCAACACGCACTTCATCGTGGCGTACATGCTCAAGCAGCACGGCACCGAGGAGCAGAAGGAGTACTTCCTTCCGCGGATGGCGGCGGGCGAGATCCGCGGCGCGTTCTCCATGTCGGAGCCGGCGCTCGGCTCGGACGTGTCGGCGATCACGTCGAAGGCGGTCAAGGACGGCGAGGAGTACGTCCTGAACGGCCAGAAGATGTGGCTGACGAACGGCGGCACGTCGACGCTGGTGGCCGTTCTCGTGAAGAGTGACGAAGGACACCCCGAGGGCACCGCGCCCCACAAGTCGATGACGACCTTCCTGGTCGAGAAGGAGCCCGGCTTCGGTGAGGTCCGGCCCGGACTGACCATCCCCGGGAAGATCGACAAGATGGGCTACAAGGGCGTCGACACCACCGAGCTGATCATGGATGGCCTGCGCATTCCGGCCAATCGCGTGCTCGGCGGAGTCACCGGCCGCGGCTTTTACCAAATGATGGACGGGGTCGAGGTCGGCCGCGTGAATGTGGCGGCGCGTGGCTGTGGCGTCGCTCAGCGCGCGTTCGAGCTCGGTGTCTCGTATGCCCAGCAGCGTCACACTTTCGGCAAGGCGATCGCCCAGCACCAGGCCATTCAGTTCAAGCTGGCGGAGATGGCCACCAAGGTCGAGGCCGCTCATGCGATGATGGTGAACGCAGCTCGCAAAAAGGACTCAGGGGAGCGAAACGACCTCGAGGCAGGGATGGCGAAGTACCTCGCCTCCGAATACTGCAAGGAAGTCGTGGAGGACGCGTTCCGAATCCATGGCGGCTACGGCTTCTCGAAGGAGTACGAGATCGAGCGCCTCTACCGTGAGGCTCCGATGCTGCTGATCGGCGAAGGTACCGCCGAGATCCAGAAAATGATCATCGGGCGCCGGCTGCTCGAAGAGTATCGATTCCAGGGTTAGACGTGCCGATTGGGGTGTTTTGTTCGAGGTGAACATCACACCCCGTCAACACCCTTCGGCCGTTGACTCGGCTTCCTGGCTTGCCCAGTTGTGGCCCGCGACCGGTACGATCCCAGGAAGCCGCCGTCCCCCTCCTGCAGCGCGGCATCATCCGCTACGAAGGTCATCCATGCCCCACAGCCCAATCTCTGCACCTCGCGACAGCCTGGTCGGCGCACGCCTCGCGCGCGGAGCATCGCCGTGGCTCGTCCCGACCGTCGCCACCGCAGCCCTCAGCCTGGTACGCGCGCGCAAGTCCGGCGCCGCCAAGGCCGTGGCCGTACCCGCCACCGCGCTCGCGGCGGGCATGCTGTGGTTCTTCCGCGACCCCGAGCGCGAGATCACCTCGGGCCGGGTCATCTCGCCCGCCGACGGAGTGGTGCAGAGCATCATGCCGTGGAAGGACGGCCGCACCCGCGTCGCGATCTTCATGAGCCCGCTGAACGTCCATGTGAACCGCGCCCCGCTCTCCGGCACGGTCACGTCGGTCGAGCACATCCCCGGCGGCTTCGTTCCGGCGTTCAACAAGGAGAGCGAGAACAACGAGCGCGTCGTCTGGCACTTCGACACCGAGCTCGGCGACATCGAGATGATCCAGATCGCCGGTGCGGTCGCGCGACGCATCGTGCCGTACGTTCCGCAGGGCACGAAGGTCGAGCAAGGCGACCGGATCGGCCTGATCCGCTTCGGCTCGCGTGTCGACATCTACCTCCCCGAGGGCGTCGAGGTCGCGGTGGAGGTCGGTCAGAAGACGGTGGCTGGGGTGACTCGCATTGACCGTGATTGATCCAGAGGCTCAGGCCGGCACCGGCTGGGTGCCGGAGGCCGATGAGGTGGACGAAGAGGAGGAGATGCCCCTCTCTCTCCGCCTCTCAATAGCGGACACCCTCACCCTCGGTAACGCCACCTGCGGCTTCATGGCCGTGTACTTCACCACCACCGGCATCCTGATCCCGCACCTCACGGGCAGCCAGGAGTCGGGTATGGCCCGCAACAGCGCGGCCACGGCCGTGATCCTGATGCTGTGCGCGGCGGTCTTCGACCTCTTCGACGGGCTGGTGGCCCGCAAGCTGCGCTCCTCCCCCATGGGCGCGGAGCTCGACAACCTCTCGGACCTGATCAGCTTCGGTCTGGCGCCCGCGTACTTCGTCCTCGTCTACGGCATGGTCGCGGACGACGCGCAGCAGCGAGTGGCGGCGGTGGGGGCGATCGTGGTCCTGCTGGCGGTCGTGCTGCGGCTCGCCAGATTCTCGTGCGTGACGGTGAAGGACGGCACGTTCCAGGGCATGCCGTCACCGTTCGGTGCGCTGACCGTGGTGTCCATCGTGCTCCTTGAGCTGCCCTTCGTCGCCACGCTCATGGCGATCCTGGGCACGGCCTGGCTGATGGTGAGCCGCGTCGAGTACCCGAAGCCGCGGGGCCGCCTCGCGGTGGCGGTGCTCTCCTGGATCGTGCTCAGCATGGGCCTGCTGACCTCCTGGGCCTTCGACGCCCCCGGCGGCCAGCTCCTCCTCCAGATGGGCTGCGCGCTCCAGCTGGTCACGGGCGCGGTGATCCCCCTCTTCGCCACGGCGCGGAGGGTGAACAACTTCCGCGACAACCGGCGTGAGGCGCGGGCGGCGCAGTTGCCTTAGCTCGTTGTGTACGTACGTGAAAGAGGGCCCGAACCTTCCGGTTCGGGCCCTCTTTCACGTACCGGTCACGACATGCCGGGACGACGGGTCGGACGGCAAGCCTCAGGCGCCCGGCGCGTACGCCTCCGCCACCTCGGAAGCCTCTGCGTCCCGTACGACCTTCATGCCGCCCGTCACGCTCTTGTCCGGCTGGAGGATGACGCTCTGCTTGGAGGACGGAGCGTTCGGGTCGGTGAAATCCTGTGGGATGCCGAAGCCGGTGTCGAGGGAGTCGATCGTCAGGAGGGCCTTGTCGACGCCGGCGCGTGTGAGGTCCTTGCTCGCGCAGGCCTTTTTGAGGGCCTCTCCGAAGGCGTAGGCGGCCGTCCAGCCCGCGACCACGCCGTTGTCGAGCGCGTCCTTCGGGTACGCGGCCTTGTAGTCGGCCACGAGCTTCCTGGCCTCAGGGGTGTCCGCGCCGATGGGCAGTGAGGGCGACGCCACGTAGTAGTTCTTGGTGAGGGCCGGACCCGCCTGGGTGGCGAGGAGCTGCGGGGCGAAGGCCGAGTTGTTACCGATGATCGGGACGTCGAAACCGCCGGCCGCGGCAACGCCGACGAGCGAGGCCGCCTGCCGCGGGCCCGCGCTGATCACGACCGCCTTCACGTCGGCCTTCTTCAGGGCCGCGACCTGCGCGGTCATGTCGTTGTCGGTCGGCTTGATCTTCTGCTCGACGACGGCGAGCCCGGACTCCTTCGCCATGTGCTTCGAGCCGACCAGCGCGCTCTCTCCGTAGTCCCCCTCGAAGTACACGTGGCCGATCCTGTCGCCCTTCTTGATGCCCTTCTCCTTGATCAGGAAGTCGACGGCGTTGATCGTCTCGATGTCGTACGTGGATCCGATGACCCGGATGTACGGGCTGCCGAGCAGCGAGGCCGACCACGCCTGTGGCAGCACCAGTCCCTTGTCCTGCCCGTCGATGCGCTGCTTGACGGCGGCGACGAACGGGGAGCCGATGAACTGGGCGAAGCCGAGCACGTCCGGCTCCAGCTCCGTGTACCCGGCGACGGCCTTCTGCGGGTCGTAGCCGTGGTCGCGGATGCTGAGCGCGACCTTGTATCCGCAGACGCCTCCGTCGGCGTTGAGTTGCTTCACATAGAGCTGCTGGGCCTGGGTGACGCTCTTGCCGAGGGTGGCGTAGACACCGGTCATGTCGGTGAGGACGCCCAGCTTGATGGTCTTGCCGGAGATGCCGTCGCCCGTCTTCACCTCGCCGGCGGCCGCGCCGTCCCCCTTGTCGCCGTCGTCGTCCTGGGCCTTGGAGCTGCACCCGGCCAGCACGAGCAGCGCCGCGAGCGCGCCGGCGACCGCCCTGGCCGCGTATGTCGTCCTCATCGTTCCTCCCCTGGATGGGTCCGTGCACGGTGCCCGGCGGTCACCCTGACCAGGCCGCCGGGCAGGAAGAGCACCACCGCGACGACGGCGGCGCCGTAGAGGTACCGGGATGCCTCGCCCGGTGCGATCCCGCCCGTGCCCGGGGCGGAGACCAGGGGCAGCGCGTCGCTGTAGCGGGTCAGCAGCTGCGGCAGCAGCGACACGAAGGCCGCCCCGAGCACCGCCCCCGACACCGAACCGAGCCCGCCGATGACGATCATGGCGAGGTATTCGAGCGACAGGGTGATACCGAAGTAGTCCGGCACCGTTCGCTGGAAGACCAGGGCGAGCAGGACGCCCGCGAGTCCCGCGTACATCGATGACAGGACGAAGACGGCGGCCCGGTAGCGGGCGACGGGCACGCCGATGACCCCGGCGGCGATACGGTGGTCGCGGATCGCGTTCATGGCCCGTCCCGGGCGCCCGCGCAGCACCCCGCGGGCGAACAGCGCGCAGCCGAGGAGCAGCACGAGTCCCGCGTACCAGAGCTTCTCCGCGGACCCGAACGGCACGTCGGCCACGACGAGTTCGCGGTCGTCGAAGGTGAGGCCGAACAGACTCAGGGGCGGTACGTCGCGGCCGTTGAAGCCGCCGGTGAGGTCGCGGGCGTTGAACAGCACGTGCTGGCCGATGAAGATCAGCGCGAGCGTCGCTATTCCGAGGTACGCGCCCTGCAGCCGGCCCGCGATCGGGCTGAAGAGGCCACCCGCCACGCCGGCGACCAGCACGGCGAGCACGGCTGCGATCCAGGTCGGCAGCCCGAGACCGGTCAGCCCGTCGCCCCCGCCCCCGTCCGCGGCGAACACGCAGTAGCCGTAGGCGCCGACGGCGAGGAAGAAGGCGTGGCCCAGGGAGAGCTGCCCCGTGGAACCGGTGAGGAGGTTGATCCCGATCGCGCCGATCGCGGCGGCCATCGCGAAGAGGCCGGCCTGGAGCCAGAAGCGGTCCAGGTAGAACGGCAGGGCGAGCAGGAGCACGGCACAGGCGGTCCAGACGTACGTACGGGTGCGGGTGAGCCAGGCGGGCCGGCGGCGGGTGGGCCGGGGCGTGCCGCTCGCCTCGCCGGGAGTGGCCAGGACCTCAGACACGGGCGAGCTCCTTCGTACCGAACAGCCCCGCGGGCCGGATGAGCAGGATCGCGGTCATGACGAGATAGGGGGCCAGATCGCCCAACCCCCGCCCCAGGAAGGTCAGATCGCTCTGGTAACCGGTGGCCAGGGACTCGGTGACGCCCACGAGCAGACCGCCGACAAGCGCGCCGGTGGTGGAGTCGAGGCCACCGAGGATGGCGGCGGGAAAGGCCTTGAGGGCGGCGAGCGAGGTGGCTCTCTCCAGGCCGGGTGTCGGGAAGACGGTCAGGAAGAGCGCCGCGACGGCCGCGAGACCGCCCGCGACGGCCCAGGCGCCGAGCGAGACCCTGCCCAGCCGTACGCCCATCAGCGCCGCCGTCTCCGCGCTCTCGGCCGCGGCGCGCATCGCGACGCCCCAGGTGGTGTACCGGAAGGCGAGCAGGAAGGCGGTGATGAGCAGGGCCGCGGCGACGAAGGCGGCGATGCGGGTGTGGGCGAGCGAGATCGGCCCGACCGTGAGCACGGCGTCCCCCCAGGGGTCGCCGAGTGCCAGGACATCCGTACCGATGCGGCGGGTCAGCTCGGTGGTGAGCAGGATGTCCACGCCGATCGTGACGATGGCGAGGACACTGTGGTCGGCACCCCGGTAGCGGCGCATCACCAGGAACTCCACGGCGGCCCCGACCAGCGCGGCGCCCGCGATCCCGGCGAGCAGCGCGGGCCAGAAGCCGATGTCGTCGTGGAGGGTCGCGGTCACGTATCCGCCGGCCAGCAGCAGTGACGCGTGCGCGAAGTTGACGACCTCGGTGGCCCGGAAGATGACCACGAAGCCGAGCGCGATGAGGGCGTAGACGGAGCCCAGAGAGACGCCGTTGAGGAGGAGTTCGGCGAAGGTGCTCACTCGGTCCCCTCCTCGCCGTGGTTCTGGCCGTGGTTCTCGCCGAGGTACGCGCGTACGACCGCCGGATCGCTCTGTACGTCGCCGGGGGCGCCGTCCGCGATCAGGCGGCCGAAGTCGAGCACGGTCACCGCGTCCGCGAGCCGCATCACCACCCCCATGTCGTGTTCCACCAGGACGATCGAGATGCCGAGGCTGTCGCGGACTCCCGCGATCACGGCGGAGGTCCGGCGCCGTTCGTCGGCGGTCATGCCCGCGACCGGCTCGTCCAGGAGCAGCAGCCGGGGCTCCATGCACAGGGCACGGGCCAGTTCGGCGAGCTTGCGCTGCCCGTACGGGAGGGAACCTGCGGGACGGTCGAGGTAGGGCGCGAGGCCCACGAACTCGGCGATCTCCCGGACGCGTGCGCGGTGGCGGCGGTCCTCGCGCGCGGCGGAGGGCAGCCGAAGTCCCGCCGCCAGGAAGCCGGTTCGGGTCAGCCGGTGGCGGCCCAGCAGCAGGCTGTCCTCGACCGTGGCCAGCGGTGGCAGCGCGAGGTTCTGGAAGATGCGGGCGACGCCGAGATCGGCGATGCGGTGCGCGGGCATGCCGGTCAGCTCGTGCTCGCCGAAGCGGACGCTCCCCCCGGTGGCCCGGTAGACGCCGGACAGCACGTTGAAGCAGGTGGACTTGCCGGCGCCGTTCGGGCCGATGAGGGCGTGGACGGTACCGGGCCGTGCCGTGAAGCTCACCGCGTCCAGGGCGGTCAGCCCGGCGAAGCGTACGGTCAACTCGCGTACCTGGAGCGGGGGAACGTCCGTCGTGGGCGTCACTCGGCGTCCCCCTCCCACCGGGACAGCGACGGCAGCGTGGCCGTGGCCCGTGAGGCGTCGGCCGCCGCGTCCTCGTCGACCACTCCGAGGTAGCGGCGGCGCACCTCGTCCGAGGCGGCCAGTTGCCGAGCCGGGCCGGACAGCGTCACTTCGCCGACCTCCAGGACGTACGCGCGTGAGGCGAGCCGCAGCGCGAGGGCGGCGTTCTGTTCGACGAGCAGGATCGAGGTGCCCTGGGCGTTGATCTCCCGTACGGTGTCGGCGATCCGCTCGGCCATCATCGGAGCGAGGCCGAGTGACGGTTCGTCGAGGAGCAGCACCCCGGGCGTCGCCATCAGGGCCCGGCCGACCGCGAGCATCTGCTGTTCACCACCCGACAGGAGCCCGGCACGCTGCTGGGCGCGAACGGCCAGGACGGGGAACAGTTCGTGGACGCGATGGAGGGCGGCGGCCCGCTGCGCGCGGCCTCCGGTGGCGCCGAGCGCTCCGGCGCGCAGGTTGTCGGCGACGGTCATCCGGGCGAACACCCGCCGTCCTTCGGGGATCTGGGACACCCCGGCCGCGACCACGCGGTCCGGCGACAGCCTGTCGAGCCGTCGGCCGCCGAGGCTCACGGTGCCGCCGGTGACGGCGCCGCCGTGGAAGGACAGGGTGCGGCACACGGCCCGCAGCAGCGTCGACTTGCCCGCGCCGTTGCCGCCGAGCACGGTGACCACGGCTCCCTCCGGCACCTCCAGGGACACCTGACGCAGTGCGCGTACGGGGCCGTATCCGACCGACAGGTCCCGTACGACCAGCCCGGAACCGCCCATGCCATTCCCCCTGTCGTCGCTCGGTGTGGCGCTCACCACAGCACCAGGGCGGGCGCCCGTCCACGGGGCGCGATCGAATCGCTGCGGGTGACCAGCGGGCACGGCCCCGCGTTGTGCGCGGGCACAACACCGCGTGTCAGGGGCCTGTGCGGGGCGGCACTCCGGTGGCATCCTCCGGCCATGGGAGCGCGCAGAAGGCGTACCGGGCATGACTGGAAGCTGCTCGCCGAGTCCTGTACGGCGCTGCTCGAACGGGTACCGGAACTCGTGGACGAGCACATGCGGCAGCTCGCCGAGTACTCCCCCCTCTACGAGCGGTTCCTGCCCTACGACCAGCAGTGGCGGGAGGCGGAGGAGGCGATGCGGATCGGCATCGAGACGATCTCCGCGCCCCGGGACTCGCCGCGCCGCGACCTGGAGTACGCGGAGGAGGCGGGACGCCGGCGTGCCCAGCAGGGGTTGCCGCTGGAGCTCCTTGTGCACGCGTACCGCAGCGCGGGCTATCTGGTGTGGGACGCGTTGATGGAGGGGGCGGCCGGTCGGGAGCCCGAGCGGCTCGCGGCGCTGATGCGGTCCGCGACGATGATGTGGTCGGCGGTGGACGCGCAGGCGGCGGTGGCCTCCGAGGCGTACCGGGCGACGGAGATGGAGCTGCGGCGGCGTACGGACGAGCAGCTTCAGGCGCTGCTCGACGCGCTGCTGGAGGGGCAGGAGGCGCCGGGGCTCGCCGCACGGGCGGCGGCCGGGCTGGATCTGCCGGAGCGTGGGCCGTACGCCGTGGTGGTGCTGCGTTCACAGCGGCGGGAGTCGGTTCTGCGGCCCGTGCGGGGTGACGGAGTCCGGTTCGTCTGGCGGATGCGGGCGGATTGTGAGGTCGGGGTGGTGGCCCTCGCCGACGGGCAGGGGCTCGATGAGGTCGAGAGGGCGCTCGGCGGCCGCTGCTCCGGTCCGGGCGGGATCAGCCCCGTCGTGGCCGGTCTCGCCGAACTCGGCCGGGCCCGGCGCCTTGCCGAACTGGCCTTCCGCACCTGTCCGCCGGACGCGACGGAGGTCGTCCGGCTCGATCAGCGGATGCCGACGGCGCTCGTGGTGAGCCAGCCCGAGTTGGCCGGGCGCCTCGTCTCCGACGTGTTCGGAACCCTCCTCGAGCTCGAACCGGGCGATCAGGCGGTGCTGTTGGAGACGCTGGACGTCTGGCTGTCCTGCGAGGGATCCGCCGGGCGTGCCGCCGGGCGCCTCTACTGCCACCGCAACACGGTCTTCAACCGCCTGCGCCGCCTGGAACAGCTGACATCGAGGTCGCTGGCGCGGCCTCGGGATCTGATCGAGATGACGTTGGCGTTGGACGCGTACCGGTTGTCGGGCCGGTGAACTTTTTCGCCCTCGCCGCCCCTGCTCGAGCGAAGCCGAGAGCAGGGGCGGGACAGACACACGGGTGTGGGCCCGAGCCGGTTTCGGCTCGGGCCCACACCCGTTTCCTCGGGCGCCAGGCCTCAGATCAGGAAGTCCCGTGCGATCCGCTCCCCCACGTCCTCCAGAAGCGGACCCGCCTCGGCGATGCAGCGCGCCACGTCGGGCTCCACGTCCGTCAGGGGGTACGCCCGGCGGATGCCCGCCCGGCCGAGGGCCTCCGGAGGAAGGGCGAGGCGGCCGCAGACCGCGATGACCTCCTTGTCGGCGGCGCGAGCGACGGCGGCGACCCCGGCGGGAGCCTTGCCGTGGAGGGTCTGCTCGTCGAGGGAGCCCTCACCGGTGATGACGAGCGTGGCCCGTTCCAGGGCGGTGGCGAAGCCGAGGACGTCGAGCATCACCTCGATCCCGGGCCGGAAGCTCGCGCCGAGGCCCACAAGAGCCCCGTACCCGATACCGCCTGCGGCCCCCGCACCGGGCGCCACGGCGTACTCCGCGGCCCTGTCCCCGATCGTCTTCTCCAGAACCGCGGAGTAATGCGCGAGGGAAGCATCCAGGGCCGCCACGTCGTCCGGAGACGCCCCCTTCTGCGGGCCGTACACCGCGGCCGCGCCCTTCGGCCCGGTCAGTGGATTGTCCACGTCGCTCGCGAGGACGACGTCGACCGAGCCGAGACGGGGATCGAGCCCGGACAGATCGGCCGTGGCGAGGTCCCGCAGGGGCCCGCCGCCGGGAGGCAGCGGCTCCCCTTTCTCGTCCAGGAAGCGAGCCCCGAGCGCGGCCAGCATCCCCGCGCCCCCGTCCGTGGTGGCGCTGCCGCCCACCCCGAAGACGATCGTCCGCGCCCCGGCGTCCAGGGCGGCCCGCAGCAGCTCTCCGGACCCGTACGTGGACGCGGTGAGCGGAGCGAGGACGCCGAGCGGCAGCCGCTGCAAGCCGCTGGCCTCGGCCATCTCCACGACCGCCGTGTCGCCGCGCAGCGCGTACGCGGCGGTGACCTCGTCCCCGAGCGGTCCGGCGACCCGTACCTCACGCCGCTCGAACCCGGCCGCGACCGCGGCGTCGACCGTGCCGTCGCCACCGTCGGCCACCGGCAGTGCCTCGACCTCGACGCGTGGCGCGACCCGGTGCAGCCCGGCCGTCACCCGTTGCGCGACCTCCACGGCCGTGAGCGAGCCCTTGAACTTGTCCGCGGCGATGAGCACCCGCTGGGTACGGCCCCGGGTCCGGTTCACTGCAGCGTCCGCCACCTGATACTCCCCTTGTTCTCCGGGCCTTGCGCATGTCAAGGCAGTCGCGCCGCTGTGACCCTAACCGGCTGGGGCGGGCGCTGCCCAGGCCGAATCCCGCACCCTGGACAGCGCCTCGGTGAACGCCGGTCACTCAGCCGTCGCGGCGCCCGGGGAGTCGTACATCTGGTGCGTCAGTGTCCCGCTGCCGCCGAACGGGATGCTGATGTGCTCCAGCACGTCCTCGAAGGTGTCGGCGTCGCCCATCCGGACGTTGCCGACGTCCCCGGTCGTGACCAGCGGATCGCCGGGCGCGGCGTGGGCGGGGGCCGCCGCGGCGGCGGACAGGGCGGCGACAGCGGCGGCGACCGCCAGGACGGCCGTACGGCTCTTCGGCCCCACGGAATGAGTGGGACGCAGGGACTGACGCATGGACTGGACGGAACGCACGGAACGCATGGAACGCATGGAACTCCAAACCCGCAATACGAATAAAACCCGACGAGACTCTCATGTGGCACGGGGCGGGAATGGCCATAAACCAGGCAGGACGGACAGGAATTCGGTAGACCGGACGTATGACCCTTGTCGGTGTTGACGTCGCGGACCGCGTTCTCGGGGGCTGGCTGGGCCGGATCGCGGGCAACATGCTCGGCAAACCGGTCGAGCGGGGCGACCACTGGACGCGGGACCGCATCGACCGCTATCTGCGGCAGGCCGACGCCCTGCCGCTCACCGACTATCTGCCCGAGCCCGTCGAGCCGGGCGTCGAGCTGGAGCTGCGCCCCGAGTGGCGTGAGTGCGTACGCGGCCGGATCCACGGCAGCTGCCGGGACGACGACGTGGACTACGCGATCCTCGGCCTGGATCTTCTGGAGACGTACGGCTTCGGCTTCAGTACGGAGCAGGTCGGCGAGCTGTGGCTGCTGCGGCTGCCGTATCTGCAGACGTTCACGGCGGAGCGCGCCGCGTACCGGAACCTCGCGGACGGTCTGAAACCGCCGCTGACCGCGACGTACGACAACCCCTACCAGGAGTGGATCGGCGCCCTCATCCGCGCCGACATCTACGGCTGGACCAGTCCGGGCGAACCGCGCCGCGCGGCCTCCCTCGCGCGTCGCGACGCCGTCCTGTCGCACACCGGCAACGGCGTGTACGGGGCGATGTGGGCGGCGGCGCTGGTGGCCGCCGCGTTCACCGCGCCGACCGTGCGCGCCGCCCTTGAGACCGCGCTGACGGTGATCCCGGCGAGCAGCCGTCTGTCCCGCACCGTACGCCGTGTGCTCTCGCTCCACGAGTCCCGGTTGTCCTGGGAGGAGACGCTCAGCACCCTCGCCGAGGAGACGTCCGGCCTCGGCTGGATCCACACCATCCCGAACGCCGCGGTCCTGACAGCCGGACTCCTGTACGGCGACGGGGACTTCACCCGCACCATCGCCCTGACCGTACGAGGCGGCCTCGACACGGACTCGAACGGCGCCACCGCGGGCTCGGTCGCCGGCGTCCTGGGCGGCGCCACCGCGATCCCGCCCCAGTGGAAGGACCCACTGGAGGACACGGTCCGCAGCGCGGTGTTCGGCTTCGACGGCGTACGGATCAGCGAACTGGCCCGGCGGACGGTGCGGTTGGCGAAAACGGAGCCGTGACGATTCGCGGCT
This sequence comes from Streptomyces flaveus, assembly GCF_014647675.1. Lineage (GTDB taxonomy): Bacteria > Actinomycetota > Actinomycetes > Streptomycetales > Streptomycetaceae > Streptomyces > Streptomyces flaveus. Next base: position 112,793 of record NZ_BMPQ01000009.1, read on the forward strand.
CAGCCTCGCGGCGTGCCCTCGTTACGCTTCCCCAATGACCACTCCTGACTACGCCACGTACATCGCCGGTCTCCCCCGGGTCCTCGCCGGCGCCGCCCTGCTCCTCCGCGACGCCGAGGGCCGCGTGCTGCTCGTCGAGCCCAACTACCGCGAGGGGTGGGCGCTGCCCGGCGGAACCGTCGAGTCCGACGCGGGCGAGACTCCGCGGCAGGGTGCCCGCCGGGAGACCGTGGAGGAGATCGGCCTGGACCTGGAGGTCGGCCGGCTGCTCGCGGTGGACTGGGTACCGGGTGCCGGGCGCCCGCCGATCGTGGCGTATCTGTACGACGGTGGTGTTCTGCGCGAGGACCAGTTCAAGGCGATCCGCCTCCAGGAGGAGGAGCTGCTGTCCTGGCGTCTCGTATCGCGCGAGGAACTCGGCGAATACCTTCCGGGTGCCCTGGGGCGGCGAGTACTGGCCGCACTCGACTCCCTCGCCGAGGGCTCGGGGACGGCCGAGCTGGAGAACGGTCACCGGGTGGCCTGACCGACGTATACGAACCGTTTCGGCCAACCAACTACCTGAAAATGGTCCCCAATTGTCACTCCAACCCCTATTCTAACTTTCAAGTGCGCACGGGCGATCCTGCTCCGCGCACCTCGTCCCAGAGCTGGGGCACCCCTGCGCATGCCCCGAGAACAGGCAGCTGAGGTCATGGAACCACTGGGCCCAGAGGATCCCGAGGAGCTAGGTCCCTACCGCCTCCTGGCGCGGCTCGGCGCAGGGGGTATGGGCCAGGTCTATCTGGCCGCCTCCTCGCACGGACGCGCGGTCGCGGTCAAGGTCATCCGCCCCGAGAAGCTCGCGGACCGGACCTTCCGTATCCGCTTCCGTCGGGAGGTGGCGGCGGCGCAGGCGGTCGGCGGCAGATACACGGTGCCTTTGGTGGACGCCGATCCGGAGGCCGCGACGCCCTGGCTGGCCACCCCCTACATACCCGGTCCGACCCTGGAAGAGGCGGTCGCCGAGCACGGACCGTTGCCGGTGCCGTCGGTGCTGGTCCTGGGAGCCTGCGCCGCTCAGGCGCTGCTCGACGTGCACTCCGCGGGACTGGTGCACCGCGACCTCAAACCGTCCAATGTGCTGCTCGCCGCCGACGGTCCGCGCGTCATCGACTTCGGCATCGTCCGGGCGAACGACGGCTATGACCTCACCAACGCCGGAACCATCTTCGGGTCCCTCGAGTACATGTGTCCCGAGCAGGCCACCGGCGCTCCGACCGGGCCGGCCGGGGACGTCTTCTCCCTCGGTTCGGTGCTCACGTACGCCGCTTCCGGTCACGCCCCGTTCATCGGCTCCGCGGCGGCCACCCTTCTCTACCAGGTGGTGCACGACGCGCCCGACCTGACGGGCGTACCCAAGCCGTTGGACGAGATCATCAGCCTGTGTCTCCCCAAGGATCCGCATCTTCGGATCAGTGCGGACCGGCTGTACGCGGCCTGTGCGCCCGGCGGAGTGGAGCAGACGCTGGAGCACGGTTGGCTGCCCGCGCCGGTGGCGTCGTCGATCGCCCGCCGTACGGCGGCCTTGAGGGCTCTCGACACCCCGTCGCGCACCCGATCGCGCGACCGGGTCCCGGTCTCCGCCGTCCGGGGCGGCCCGGCTCCGCGCGCGTACGGCCGGTACGGGGCGCCCTCTACGCCGCCGGCAGGCCGCTCCTACGACTCCGGCCATGTGTCCGAGGTGCCCGCCATCCCCGGGCCCCGCGGACCGGAACCCTCCGCCTCCCCCGTGCATCGCCAGGCCCCTTCACGACGTGGCCTCTCCCGGCGCGCGATTCTCGCCGCGTCGGCGGGCACCACCGCCGCCGTCGTCACCACCGCTCTGCTGATCACCCGGGGAGACAAGGCGGACAAACAGTCCGTGGAACCGCTCGGCCCTGCTCCGCGGCCGCTCTGGACGTACCGCAGCGATCCGCTGCTTCAGGCACCGGCCGTGTTCAAGGGTGGGACGGCGCTGGTGAAGACCCGCCCCGGCAATCTGGTCGCCCTCGACCTCAAGGACGGAACACGGCCCAAGTGGGTCTACCGGGGCATCAGCCAGTCGCCCACCCCGGTCGTTTTCGCCAGCGACGCCGCGGTCGCACTGGGCGAGGGCGCGACGGTGATCGGTGTCGATCCGGACAAGGGCACGGAGCGTTTCACGTACGACTTCGGAGCGGATTTCCGGTTCGACACACTGTTCGGCAAGACCAGTGACCGTGTCGTCACCGTCTTCGGTCTCCGACTCCAGCGCGAGTCCGATGAGCAGGGTGTGGCGACGTCCACGAACACGGTCTTCGGCATCGACCTCGATGCCGGCCGGGCCGTCATCACGCCCATCAGCCCCGAGGACGTGGGGATCCCGCTGGAACCGGTCGTCTTCCCCGGAAATTTCATCTACGCCGACGGATTTCGCAATGTGACGGCCCGGAGCACCACCGACGGCAGCGGTGTTCGGTGGAGGCATCCCGTCGGCTACGACCTCCGGCCGGCTCTGGCGGTGCTGGACCGAACGGTCTTCGCCGTCGGCCGGGAACTCATGGCGCTCCACCTCGCCACCGGGCGGACCCGCTGGAATGTGCGCGCCGAACGTGGCCAGTTCGCCTCCCTCGGCGCCGCCGGCAACACGGTCTACGCCACCGGAACGGCCCCCTCCGGCGTGTACGCCTTCAACGCGGCGAACGGCAACAAGCGCTGGTTCTGCCCGACCCCACGCCTCAACACCGACCACCCGATCGTCGTCGGCCCCCGTGAGGTCTACGTCCCGGCCTTCCAGAACGGCAACGGCTTCTACGCGATCGACGCCGCTCGGGGCAAGCTCCTGTGGAACTTCACCGACGGCCTGGAGACCGGCGTCCACGACTGGCAGCTCGCCACCGACGGCGCCGGGCACCTGGTGGCCCACCATTACGACCGGACGTACGGGGTGCCGACTCCCTGACGGACGCGATATCCGTTGGCTCGGATCGGACGGGGGTCCTTACCCTCGGCTCATGAACAAGCCTCTCGTCTCGATTCTCAGCGGGGCCGGTATCAGCACCGACTCCGGCATCCCCGACTACCGCGGCCCCAACGGGCTGTGGCAGCGGGATCCGGAGGCGCAGAAACTCGTGACGTACGAGTACTACATGGGGGATCCGGAGATCCGGCGCCGGTCGTGGCAGATGCGGCGGAAGAACCGGACGCTCAAGGCCGAGCCGAACGCCGCGCACCGGGCGGTGGCCGAGCTGGAGCGGGCCGGGGTGCCGGTGCGGGTGATCACGCAGAACGTGGACGGGCTGCATCAGCTGGCCGGGATGCCGGCCCGCAAGGTGCTCGAACTGCACGGCACCGCACGGACCGTGGTGTGTACGGGCTGTCAGGCGACGGCCCCGATGGAGGACGCCCTTGCTCGGGTCGCGGCGGGCGAGGAGGATCCGCCGTGCCTGGAGTGCGGCGGGATCCTGAAGTCGGCGACGGTGATGTTCGGCGAGCGGCTCGACCCCGCGGTCCTCGGCGAGGCGATCGCCATCACCAAGGCCTGCCAGGTGTTCATCGCCGTCGGCACCAGCCTCCAGGTCCAGCCCGCCGCCGGGCTCGCCGGTCTGGCCGCCGAGCACGGGGCGCGGCTGGTCATCGTCAACGCCGAGCCGACACCGTACGACGACCAGGCCGACGAGGTCGTACGGGAGCCGATCGGGACGGCGCTGCCGGAGCTGCTGCGCAAGATCGCCGGTTGATCGCCACCCTGGCCTCCGGTCAGACGAGTGCCGCTTCGCGGGCGACCAGCACGGTGGTGAGCCGGTTACTGGTGCCGAGTTTGCGATAGAGGTGTTCCAGATGGGTGTTGACGATGCGGACGGAAATGGAGAGTCGCTGGGCGATGGATGCCGCGGTGAGACCTTCCGCGAGTAGCGACAGCACGGTCAATTCGCGGGGCGTGATGCCGTATTCGGTGGCGCGCTGCCGGGGGCCGTGTTCGTCATTCGTGGAAGTCCCTGAGTTTGCCCGGTCGTTCAGGCGTTGCAGCGCCCTCAGGTGTCTGTCGATCCGTATGAGCAGAGGTTGGATCTGCCTTGCATACGCGCGGTCGTGCTCGGTGACTTTCTTCCCGGAAGCCGACAGATGAGGAAGGAACGGATGGCGTCGGCAGGGGCACGTAATGGCAGAGCGAGCTGGTCGTCGACGTCGAAGAGCGTGTGCATCGTCTGATACGTGGAAGTGCGGCGCCAGAAGCCGGGTCCGGCCACGTCCTCGATGGCGAGGGGGCTCCGGTCGGACGACATGGCGTATTGAGCGGCAATGGGATGGGCTCCCATATTGGTGTGCAGCAACAGGTCCCAGGGAAGGCGGTTGAGGCGGGGGACGGAGGGAGCCCACGCTTTCACATGACCGGTTCGCCGGGCGAACCTGACCGGCACATCACCCTGGCCATGGCCGCCGCAGCCTGCTGACCAGATTCGCTCACGCCGTCCGGCACGAAGCCGGTCACATCCTGCACTGGTCACGCTGGCGACGCCATCAGCACCGCGCCCGTCTCAGCCACTACCGCCGCCGAGGCCATAGACCCCCGTAATCTCGGCTGCAGGCCGCGGGTGCGGCCATATTCCGGTGGCGGGCGGGGCGCCGCTCCGACATGATCGCGCGCATGCCTTCAACAGTGACGAACATAGCGATCGACTGTGCAAACGCCTACCGACTGGCGCGGTTCTGGAGCGATGTGACCGGACACCCGCTGGATCCCGAGGACGAACCGGGTGACGACGAGACGGAGATCATGCTGCCCGGCGGCCCGGCCTTGCACTTCAACGAGGTTCCAGAGCCGAAGTCGGCCAAGAACAGGCTCCATCTGTGCCTGCGCCCGGATACCTCACGGGACGCAGAGGTCGAGCGGCTGCTGAAGCTGGGCGCCTCCCTGGTCGCCGATCACCGCAAGCCCGACGGCTGGGGCTGGGTGATTCTCGCCGACCCGGAAGGCAACGAGTTCTGCATACTGCTGGCCGAATCCGAGCGGGCAGCATTGTCCTCGTGACCTCAGCCCAGCTCAACGAACAGCCCGACCACCGGTCACAGCAACTGCGGCTGGAGTACTAGGCGCGGAACATGCCTGCGCCGGTGGTCATTTCGGCGTTCAGGGCGGGGCCGGCGTTCCACCTACTTCACAGACACACTCTCGCCGGATGCGACACCGGATTCGCCGAACGCGTCAACGGCGACCCAATACTCCGCGCCCGCGTTCAGTGACCGCAAGTCGAGTGCCGTTCGCTCGTACACCAGCCAGCTGTGATAAAGCTTTTCCGGGTGTCGGCCGTAGCGGATGTTATAGCCGATGGCTCCCGCGACAGCGTCCCACTCGATCCTGGCGGTGCGGTCATCCACACGGGAGGCCCGAGCGCGGACTGGGCACGGAGCGTCGCCGTCGCCCGCCCCGAAGACCCGCACACCGCTGATGGCGAAGACACCATCGAACGGCAGTCGGCCGCTGGTCACCCGAACGAACCGTGTCTGCTGCGGCGCGTCAAGGACGATGAAGGCGTGCGGAGCATCGCCACCCGCGCTCCGGGAGTCCCGCACGACGGTCCACTCCTGACCGTCCTTCGAGATCTCGACCACGATCTCCGCCGACTGATGGCTTGGAAAGATGCCCCGCCAAGAATGACCCATGTCGGCTCCTTCGGAAGCCTGGGGTGCGACGCCGCTCAACTCATGATCTGCCAGATTGATCTGCAAGGAGTGCACGGTCTTGCACACGCCCAGGTCGACGGTCAGAGACTCGCCCGGTTCGCGGCTGGCGGCCGCCCACCAAGTGCGGACGTTTTCGTCAACGGCCGACGCCGGGTCGTGACCGGACGCCGAGGACGAAGCGACGACATCCGCCTTGTACGAGAGCAGCATCCAGGCGGGAGGCGTCCACGGATCGAACGGTCCGTCCGGGACCACCAACGGGAAGTCAGCAAAGTTCTGGTTGCAGAACAGCACACCGTCGTCGTCGAAGCCTGCAGGGAAAATGCCGATGCGTCGCTCGAACACGTCATTCACCGAGATGCGCATGGTCGCCGCATGCCACCAGTTTCCATGACGATCCTGGAAAGTGCTGCCGTGTCCTGCTCCGGTGATGAACCCTCCCGGTTTGGAGGAGAAAGGGCTGTCAAGCGAGTACTCAAAGGGCCCCAGGGGGGAGGTGGCCGTGTAATACCCGTCGGCATAGGTGTTCAGCTGTGTGCCGGGCGCTGCGTACTGCAGATAATACGTCCCTTCATGCTCGGTCATCCACGGACCTTCGATGTACGGGTCAGTACCCACGACCAGGGCGACGCGTTTCTCCCGCTCCGTCTGCGGCGGTACGACAACGTAGTCCTCGCCGAGTTGCTCCCAGCCGTGAGCAGAGACATCGGACCTGATCAGAGGCGACGGGTCGCCGATCGGGCTGAAGGTGTCCGAGAGCCGGACTCCGTAGAGGGGCGTCTTGTTGTCACATCCCCAGTAGAGGTACACGGAGTTGTCGGTGTCCTGGAACAGGTTCGGATCCCAGAAGGGGAAGGTACCGGGCGTGACCTCGACGAAGTCATCAGACAAGGGATCGGTGCTCCGGAAGAAAGGACAGTTGTCCTCCTTGCGGGACGCGCTGATGTAGAGCGCTCCGTCGATCTCCCGGACATCCGGCGCGTAGTCAAGGGCCGGCAGCTTGGATGTCGCGCGGTACTCCCACCGCACGAGGTCCTCAGAGTGCCAGAACCCTCCGGACATCGACACGAACATGTAGTAGCGGCCCCGGTACAACACGATGGACGGATCCGCTGCCTCCCGATGCACGCTTCGCCGCGGCTCACCGAGCTTCATGCCATTGACCGTGCCAGAGAAACGGATGTCCTGGTAACGGTAGGCAAGATCGAGCGGATTACAGATCACGCGTTCAGCAGAGGTCATCGGGGCATCGTCCTGTCGGTCGGTTTCTTCAACTCGGCTGCCGGGCTGATCAGTTGTGTCTCGGGAGGCCCGGGCCCAGAAGCCGGTACTCGACCCGGCCCACCTGCTCCTGGCGTTGGATGAACGGATCAAGGACAACGACCGAGAGATCCGCGACATCCTCCGCACGGATGACCGAGCCGAGAACATCGAGTCGGTGCTCGGCATGGGCCCCATTCTGGGCGCCGAGTTCGTCACCATCGTCGGCGATCTGTCCGGCTACCGTGATGCCGGCTGCCTGGCCTCGCACGCGGTTTTGGCCCCCGTGCCCCGCGACTCCGGTCGCTCCACCGGCAACCATCACCGGCCTGAACGCTACAACCACCGTCTGCGCCGGCTGTTCTACAGGTCCGCGCAGTACTACCTCAAGAAGCAAGCCGACGGGATGATCCGCACCCAGGCGATCGTCTCGCTCGCCCGTCGCCGCGCGAAAGTGCTCTGGCAATGCTGCGTGCCAAGAGGCGGTTCACCTCCGCCCCGCCAGCCACGCAGGCGGGTTGACACGATCATTCAGGTTCTCCTTGACTGCGCGTGCGTGATCGGCGAACCGACCGCCTCAATCCTTAAGTTAGGTTCGTATTTCGAGATTGTTTTGGACGCTAGCACACGGCTCAAGTCGTGTGGAAGCTCTCAGGCCACGTCGTCAACCACCCCTGCGATGAAGGCCTCGATGCCTGTCGATATGTCCACCGCGCCTGGGTTGTACAGCCACTGGATCTGGAGTCCATCGAAGACGGCGACGAGCAGGTTCGCGAGGACGTCCGGCTTCGTGTCCACCTTCAGGCGTCCGCGACCGCGCAACTCTGCAAAGATCCGGGTCAGGTGGAGGCGCAGGCTGTCGTAGCGGGCCCGGTACAACTCGTGCGCGGGATGCTCGCTGACCGTGGCCTCACTCGAGATGATGCTGTGCAGCTGAATCAGCCCTGGTCGGGTCTCATTGGCGTGCGCGACTCGCAGTTGAGTCTGCAGTACGTCCAGGTCGTCGGCTTCCCGGACGATCGCGGCCGTCTCCCGTTCGTGTGCGGCGAGCACCTCGACCAGCAGTTCCGCCTTGCTGTCGAAGTGGTGCAGCAGTCCGGTCTGGCTGATGCCGGCTCGCTCTGCGATCTCTTTCATGGTGGCGCCGTGGAATCCTCCGGCCCCGAACGCCTCGATGCAGGCGTCGAGGATCTTCTGCCGCACCTCGGCGGTCTTCGCGTAGGCCCCCCGGGGGCCGCGGGCCCCGATGCTCGCTGTCTTCGTCTGCTTTGTCACAGGTCGAGCATAGGGCCGGTCCCAGCACCTGTCTCAATTTGGAATCACACTTCTATTTTAGGCGTAGGCGCGGCTACGGTTGGCGCATCCATCCGGTACCGACGTCGCAACCCGCGTGTGCCCCCAGGCGTCGGCTCATACCCGTCCCATGGAGACCTTGTGACCACGATCCAGCCCGAACTCCTTGGGGGTCCGCCACGGCGAGCCAATGGGTGGAGGGCGACAACACCATGCAACCGGGGGCTGGCGAAGAACGCACGCTCGGCGTCCAGCCCGGCGGCGAGGCCGTCGCTCACGACCACCGTTACGACGAGGGCGCGCCGCTGTCGGCCAGGGGCCCTCTCAACCCCCGTCGACGCGGTGGCGAATGGACCGGCGTCGGATTGTCGAACAAAGAGGATCCCGTGCTCCGCTCCGCATTCGACGACAACTGGCAGGCCCGCCCCAAGGGTGAGGGGCACCGCTTCCGCACCGCCTTCGAGACCGCCTACCAGCCGGGCGAACTGGAAGCCATCGCCTACCGCGGCGGCGAACCGGTCGGCCGCATCTCGTTGCGATCCGCCACCGGTCCGGTCCGGTTGCGCGCCGAGGCCGACCGGCCGACGGCCACCGCGCACAGCGGCGACCTCGTCTATGTCACCCTCGCCCTGACCGACGCGGACGGCACCCTCCATGCTGCCGCCGACCGGATGGTGAACCTCGAAGTCACCGGCGCCGGCACCCTGCTGGCGTTCGGCAGCGCGGATCCCTGCACCCAAGAGCGCTGCGACGCCAAGGACCGCCGCACCTACCAGGGGCGCGCGATCGCGGTCATACGCCCCACCGGCGTCGGCGAGATCTGGATCACCGCTACGGCGCCGGGCTGCGACGTGGCCCAGACCACTGTCACAGCCACATGAGCGAGCACTCCATGGCCGACCCCGATGCCCCGCTCCGAGTCCACCGACTGAGAGAAAGTCCATGACTGCAGCTATCCCCGGACAGCCCACCCGAGTGCGACTGGAAGGGCTGGACCTGCTCATCGACGGTGCTCCCTTCGTTCTCCTCGGCGCCGAAGTACACAACTCCAGCTCCAGTACCCCGCAGGCCATCAGCACGGCCTTCGACAAGGTCAGCGCTCTGGGCGCGAACACGGTCCTCGCGCCCGTGGCCTGGGACCTGTGGGAGCCGTCGGAGGGAACCTTCGACACCGCCCTGCTCGATAGCATGATCACCGCGGCCCGTGAGCGCGGCCTGAAACTGGTGCCGCTGTGGTTCGGATCGTGGAAGAACGCCATGTCCTCGTACGTCCCGGCATGGGTCAAGCAGGACACCGACCGCTTCCCCCGGGCTCACACCACGACGAGCGGCCGGATCGAACACCTGTCACCGTTCGCCGCCGAGTCACGCGATGCCGATGCCCGCGCCTTCCACGCGCTCATGGACCACCTGCGGGACGTCGACCAGCAACAGACCGCGGTAATGGTCCAGGTGGAGAATGAGGTGGGACTCCTCGGCGACTCCCGCGATCGCAGCCCGCTGGCCGAGAAGGCATTCCACTCCACGGTCCCGCCTGCCGTCGTCGAAGCCATCGCACGGTCTGGCCACATGCCGGTGCACCAGGACTGGCTCGCGGCGGGATCGCGCCGCGAGGGGAGCTGGCCCGAGCTACTCGGCCAGGGGCCCAACGCCGACGAGGCGTTCATGGCCCACGCCTACGCCGCCTACATCGAGCACGTCGCCTCTGCCGGGCGGAAGGCCAACGACGTGCCGCTGTACGTCAACGCCTGGCTCGACGCCCCACTGGAACTGGACCTGCCCACAGGCCTGAGCCGCGAGCAACCCCCGCAGGACACCGCGCCCGAGACAGCCGGCACCGTCGCCCTCGCCGGCGGCCAGCAGCCCGGCACCTACCCCAGCGGCGGACCGCTCCCACGCGTCGCCCCGATCTGGCAGACCGCCGCCCCCACACTCGACTTCCTGGCCCCGGACATCTACTTCGGCGACACCAACGCGATCTGCCGCGACTACACCCAGGCGACCGGTCGGCTCTTCATCCCCGAAATGCGCCGCAGCCCGGCGGGCATCGGCCTGATGTTCACGGCAATCGGCGAGTACGGCGCGCTCGGCGTCGCCCCGTTCGGCGTCGACTCCCTGCCTGGCGACACCCCGGACGGCGTGGCCCTCGCCGACGCCTACCGCCTGCTGACCGCGGCGACCGACCGCACCCGCGCCGGAGCGAGGAGAGTCACGGGATTCATGCTCGACCACGAGCGCCCCACTACCCGGCACTCGGCCGACCCGTACACCCTGGCCTTCGACGCCCCAGGTCCGTTCAGGCAGTCCGGCGGTCCCGCCTACGGGCTGGTCCTGCAGGAGGAACGGGACCAGTTCCTCCTGGTGGGCCGCGGATTCACGACGAGATTCACGGCAGCTCAGGACGCCAGGGTCGGCATCCTGTCCGTCGAGGAACTGGACTTCGACGGCCGATGGACCGTCACCCGCCGACTGGGCGGCGACGAGACCTCGTCGGGCGCCTCAGTGCGGCTGCACAGCCTTGACGCTTCCCAGCCGGCCTTCTTCCCGATCCCTCTCCCGCTGACCTCCACCGGGATCGTCCGCGTCCGTCTTTACACCTACTGAGCGGACAAGGCCGTCCCCGATGGGCCTTGACCCTTGATCCTGGACACACGAGACATTGGATCCTGGGGATCTGAGAACGGACATCTCGTGGTCGTGAAGAACTATGCGCCGCAGTTCAAGGCGGACGCGGTCGCGCTGTACCAGTCGCGGCCCGAGGCGACGATCCGGCAGGTCGCTGCAGATCTGGGGATCAATCCCGAGACCTTGCGGAACTGGGTCCGGGCAGCCGGTGCGAGTCGGCCGCGGGGACGCCGGGCGGAAGCTCCGACCGAGCCGCCGATGCCGTTGGAGGCGGAGAACGCCGCTCTGCGCAAGAAGGTCCGCGAGCTGGAGGTGCGAGGTCGGCCAGTAGCCCCCCGACCCGGGCACGAGCCCGGTCGGCGACGCCGCTTCCGGGGGCGGAGTGCACGCGGTCGGCCTCGATGGCGGCAAGGGCGGCCTCGGCGACCGCCCTCGCGGACATGACCCCGGGCAGGCCCTTCATGGTTGAGCCGTCAACGCCGGGTGGAAGCGCGGCGACACCGAGCGTCGCCGAGTTCTGGCCCAGGGGGGTGTCGACCAGGCCGGGGCAGAGCACGGTTGCGCCCACCTTCCGAGCCGCGCGTCGCAGTTCGGCGTCGAGGGTCTCGGTGAGACCGACCACCGCGTGCATCGTGCCCGTGTAAGGGGTGCGGTCAGGCAGGGGAGCCAGACCGCCGGACGAGGCGGTGTTGAGGATGTGGCCGCTGCCCTGGTCGATCAGGTGGGGAGCAAAGCTGCGTACGCCGTGGATGACCCCCATCACCTTGATGTCGATCATGCGGCGCCACGTGGTGAGTTCCTGCTCCCACATCGGCGCGGCGGGCGATACGACGCCCGCGTTGTTGCAGACGAGGTCCACGCGGCCGTAGGCGTCGATTGTCTGGTCGGCGAGCCGGTCGACAGAGGCTGCGTCGGTTACGTCGGCGACGACACCGATGGCGTCCACGTCGCCGGCGCCCAGCCGCGCGACGGCCTCGTTCAGGCCGTCCTCACGGACGTCGGAGAGGACGATGCGTACGCCGCGGGCCGCGAGCGCCTCGGCCAGGCCGTACCCGATGCCGCTGGCGCCACCCGTGATGACAGCGACCTGTCCCTTGACGATCTTCATGCTGTGTCGGTTCCTTCCACCATGGAATGTGCGGGGTTGGGGATGTGGGCAGATCAGTTGGGCTGGACGCCCACCGTCAGGACTGATGCGTCCGCGTGGCGGGCCGCGTGCACCGTGAAGAAACCGGCCTCGACCCGCCAGTCGTGATCTTCGGCCGACCAGTTGGCGAACAGCCGTCTGGGAACGGTGATGTGCGCGCTCACGGTCTCGCCAGGGGAGGCGTGAACGATGGCGCTGCCCGCGAACCAGCGCGGCGGACGGGCCAGTTGCGACTCGCGTCGGCTGAGATACACCTGCACGACCTCGCGGCCCGGCCGATCACCGACGTTGGCCACCTCGACGCGGATCCGCGCGTCCCCGCAAGGAGCGGTGTAACGCCACGTGATGTAGCCCTGTCCCGCGCCGAACCAGTGAGCCGGTCGAGCCCCGGAGCGCAGCCAGGCGCGGTAGCCGATGTCGCCAGCTCACCAGCAGCGCACGCGCACCGTCGGTGCACGCGGTGAGCACAGGAGCACCCGAGTTGATGACGACGGCCGTGTTCGAGTTGGCCGCCACGACCGCCCGGACCAGCTCGTCCCTGGCCGGCAGGCAGCGGCAGGTGACCTCGACCGCGTAGGTGTCGGCGAGTTGGGGCGCACCGATGTACAACAGCGGCCCGTCGGTGCGCACTTCGCTGTACACCTCGTCCCCGGACGCGCCGAGAAAGCGCACGCGAGCCCCGCTCTTGCCGGCGACCGGTTCGGTGAGCTGCTCTTTCTTCACCACCATCACTTGGCCGGGCCCGTACACGCTCGGCGTGTGGACCACGTCGACGCCGTGCGCGGCGAGCGCAGAGGTCAGCCCGCTCAGTGGCGCAACGGTGTAGGGCGCGTTCACGAAGGCGCTGCCACCGCCCTGAGTGCGGCCTTCGCGCGCGCTGGGGCCGATGACAGCGACGCGACGGTCGGCACCCGGTGTCGAGGGGCAGCAGATCGCCCTCGTTGCGCAGCAGGACGGTGCCGGCCGCAGCGGCCTCACGCAGCAGAGCGGCGACCTCCGTGTCCGTCACGGGGGCGACCTCCTGTGGCTCGTAGCCCTTCAGCGCTCCGACGCGAGAGGCGAGCCGCAGCAGTCGAACTTGGCCCGCAGCACCCGGCGGACGCAGACATCCACGGCACGCTCGTCCACCGCGCCCCGGCGTACCTCCTCGACCAGGGTGCTGCCTTCCTCGCCTCCCCCGCCGCCGGCGACATCAACGGGGTCGTGCTGCCGGTCGACGACGGCTGGTCGGCCGTCTGAGGGACGGCGTCACAGCTTCCGCCGGTCCGCGAACCGGCCTTCCCCGGCGGTGACCTCCTCGCCGCCGGGGAAGACGACGGTCGCCCTCGACCCGGGCGGCACGTCGAGGATGATCAGCAGCTCCTCCCCCTCGACGTGCCACTCGACCGCGATGAGCCCCTGCGGACCGTCGAACGTCCCGCGTGCCCACGTGATCAAGGCGTGGGGCACCGGCGCGACGACGAACGACTCCCACGCCACCGAGCCCTCGGCCTGCCGCAGGCCGAGGGTGTGGGTGTGCAGGAACCGGACGACCGCGCCCTTGCTGTAGTGGTTGAGCGACGCGTGCGCGGTGCCGTCGGCGTCGACGCCGTCCCAGTCTTCCCAGATCGTCGTCGCGCCGCGGTCGAGCATGCCGAGCCACGACGGGTAGGTGCGCTGGAACAGCACCTCGTAGGCGACGCCGGCGTGGCCGTGGTCGGCGAGCACGGGCAGCAGGTCGGCCGTCGACAGGAGCCCGGTGCCCAGGTGCGTGCCCGCTTCCCGGACCAGTTCGACCAGCCGCGCCGCGGCCGCCGTGCGCAGGTCGCCGGGCACGAGTCCGAAGTGGAGCGCCCGGACGTAGCTCGCCTGCGTGTCGGCGGCGGTGCGCCCGCTGTCGTCGAGGAATTCGGTGCGCCACGCGTCCTTCACCCGGTCCGCCAGTTCCGTGTAGCGGGCCGCGTCCTCGGTCCGGCCGAGGACCTGCGCGGTCGCGGCCAGCGTGGCCGTCGACCGGGCCAGGTAGGCCGTCCCTACCTCCCCCTTGTCGGCGGTGAACCAGCCGGCCGGGTCGGCCTGCACCGGGTCGATGAGCGAGCCGTCCTCCGCGCGCGCCTTCGGCTCGATCCATTCACCCCAGTGGAATGAGCCGTCCCAGAGGAATTCCTCGTGGGGCAACGGCTCGGCCGACCGCTCCACCCGCGACGGGTGCCGCGAAGTCCGTGCCGTCGCCAGTGCCCATTCGACCCAGCGGACCATGGCGTCCCAGTTCTCGGCCAATGCCTCGCGGTCGCCATACGTCTCGTACAGCAGCCACGGTACGAGCGCGATGGCGTCGCCCCAGCCGGACGAGCCCGTCATCATCGCGAACAGGACGTCGGGGTGCTCCTTGATGCGGTGCCCGTCCGGGGAGAAGTTCGCGATGCGGCCGTCGGGCAGCTGGTCGTCCCGGACCGAGCGCAGCCACTTGCGCGTGAACCCGGCGACGTCGTAGAGCCGCACCGCGGTCGGGGCGAAGACCTGGTAATCGCCCGTCCAGCCCAGCCGCTCCCGGTGCGGGCAGTCGGTGGGCACGTCGACGGCGTTGCCGCGGAAGCTCCAGCCGGCCGCCTCGTGCAGCCGGTTGAGGTCCTCGTCGCCGCAGGCGAAAGTCCCGGTGGGACGCAGGTCCGTGTGCACGACCTGCATGACGATGCCCGCCGGGTCGAGCGGCACGCCACCGCGCTCGAGCCGCGCGTACCGGCAGCCGTGCACGGTGTGCCGCGGCTCGAAGACCTCACCCGGCGCGCCCGAGGAGACCACCTCGTCCCGCTGGACGAACGGGACCGGCGGCTCGCCCGGGCGGGCCGCGTCCAGGTGCGACGTCGTGAGATCGCCCGCAGGGTCGAGGTGCTCGCCGTAGTCGAGCACGGTCCTGGTGCCCGCCGGGCCGAGGTCGGTGAGGGTGACCCAGCCCGAGGCGTTCTGGCCGAAGTCGGCGATCCAGGCGCCGGTGGGCAGCTGCGTGACCGACACGGGCGGCCGGCGTTCGACGCGCCGCACCGGCGGGCCGGGCGACCAGCCGATCGGCGGGGCGGTGACCGCGTCGAGGAGCACCGGGCGTTCCGGGCCCCGCGGGGCGAGGAAGTCGGTGGTCTGCCCGGCCATCAGGTCGGCGCGGGTGATCCGGCCGGGGCCGCCGGTCCAGTGCTCGTCGGTGCCGGCGACGCGGGTCGAGCCGTCGGCGAAAGCCAGGTGGAGCTCGAGCCGGGCGCCGAGGCGGGGCCCCCAGTCCGCGGGTTCGCGGAAGGCGCCGACCTGGCCGCGGAACCAGCCGTCCGACAGGACGATCTCGATCGTGTTCGCCCCGGGCCGCACCGCCGCGGTGACGTCCGACGCCTGCGCGTAGAGGGTGCGGTCGTAGGAGGTCGAGCCGGGCGTGAGTTCGGCGGTTCCGGCGCGCTCGCCGTTGACGAACGCCTCGTAGACGCCCAGCGCCGTCGCGTAGAGGCGGGCGCGGGTCACCCCCTCGGGCACGGTGAACGAGCCGCGCAGGATCTGCGCGGGCCGGGCTCCGGGCTCGGTATCCCCGACTTCGGCCGGAGAAATCCACCGGGCGGTCCAGTCCTCGTCGAACAGCCCGGCCTCGAAGGCGTGCCACTCGCTCCACGGCGACGTGCCCGTCCGGACCCGCCAGCGCGCCTGTTCGCCGCTGCGCAGCGGCCGAACCGGCCACGCGACCCACCGGTGTTCCCGGGTGCGGGCGACTTCCCGCACGCCGTCGCCGATCAGGATTTCCACGTCATAGCCGGCGCCCGGGGGCACCTCCGCGGGCGGCTTCCACGACAGCCGCGGCCGCGGCCCGGACACCGGGAACCGGTCGCCACCGAAGTCGATCGACAACGCATAAGGCACTGAGCTGACCATGAAAGCAGTGCTCCGAGGATTGAGGTGTGCAGGGCGCGTCGCACTGCGACGTCGTGTCGTTCGTCAGGTGACGCTCAACTGATGGTGAAGAAGCGCTCGGCGAAGGCATCCCACACTTCGAGCATGTCCACCGTGGGATCGGCGACCCAAAGCGCCTCCAATCCCGTCCAGAAGGAGTACAGCTCCCGCGCGGCGAGCATCGGCTTCGGTTTCCAGGACAGCGCCCGCGCGAAACCGTCGAGCGCCCGCTGCTCCCTCTCCAGGAAGTAGCCGTGCGCGGGGTGGCCGACATCCAGAGCCTCAGCCCGGAGCACGACGTAGAGCCGGACCAACTCACGCTGCTGCTGGTTGTGCTCCACCGTGCTCCGGAACACCTCGTTCACCGCGGCAGGGTCGGCGAAATCCTCAACCTCGCGTCGCACGGGGTAGGACAGTTCGTCCCGGTGAGCGAGGACAGCCGCGAGGAGATCGGCCATGGACGGGAAATGGTGCAGCACCGACGGCTTCCGAATGCCGCACGCGTCCGCGATGTCTGCCAGGGACACCGCGTTGAAGCCGGCAGCAGAGATCAGCCGCGCTGCCTCCAGGACGATCTGACGGCGCCGCACTTCGGGCGCCAGCCGTCGCTGGGCGCGGGGAGTGCTGTCAGTTGCTGCATTCATCGATCTCCTCGGGCGGCTTGACGACGATGTCCACGAATCCTAATCTACCACCCGGTAGGCGCAACCTATCGATCGGTAGATTAGCCGAACAAGGGAGTTCGCATGACCGAGCGTGAGTCCGCGGCCACATCCGGCCACCGGAAGGCCGGCACAGCTCCCACGCTCGTCAGCGAGGAGGGCGGCGAGCCGGTGAATGGTCCGGCGCCCGTCGCCTCCCCCTCCTCGCCTGCCTTCAACGAGGCGGCGATGATTGCGGAGGAGCTCACACATCAGACAACCCCGGGCGAGGACCGTCCCCGGGTGAGCGCTGCCTACATCTGGCTGGTCGTACTGGCGACGTTCGGCTCCATAGTGGCGCTCGTCGGACCGATCGGATACTCGCTCTCCGTTCTGCTCGCGCGCATTGCGCCCGAGAACAAGGAGTTCCTCGGCTACGTCACCGGAGTGGGGGCGCTCGTCGTCGTGCTCGCCGGTCCGCTCGTCGGCATTCTCAGCGACCGCACGCGCAGCCGGCTCGGACGTCGACGTCCCTGGCTCATCGGCCTCACCGTGGTCGGCCTTGCCGGACTGCTGATCGTTTCCGTCTCCCCGAACGTCTGGATCGCGCTCCTCGGCTGGGGAGTCACGCAACTCGGCTTCGGAATCGCCGGGCTGCAGGTGACGAGCTCGATGGGCGATCGTCTTCCGGAGTCCCAGCGCGGCAAGGTGGCCGGCCTGACCGGGGTGGCGACGATGGTGGCCTCTATCGCGGGTGTCGTCCTGGCCAGCGCGTTCGCGACCTCGAACCTCCTGATCTTCCTGGTTCCGGGTCTGGTCGGAGCGACCTTCATCCTCCTGTTCGCTGCCTTCGTCAAAGAGCCCGACCTCCGGAACGCGGCTGCGCCCGAGAAGGTGACGATGGGTTCGCTGCTCTCCGGTTACGGCTACAACGTGAAGAAGTACAAGGACTTCTCCTGGAACTGGCTCGGACGGTTCCTGTTCAATTTCGGCGTCACACTCTCCAGCACCTTCACGACGTTCTTCTTCGCCGCCAAGCTCGGCCGTCCCGTCACTCAGATCGGAGGACTTGTCGCGATTGCCGGCCTGCTCGGCATCGTGTGCACCGTGGGAGGCGCGGCGCTCAGCGGATTCCTCTCCGACCGGCTCAAGCGGCGCAAGTCCTTCATCCTTCTCGCCGGAGTCCTCTTCGCGGTGGGCGCGGTCACCGCTTGGCTCGCTCCGGATCTGCCGGTGCTGCTGATCGGGCTGTGCGTCCTGCAGGTCGGCCTCGGCATCTTCTCCGCCGTCGACCAGGCCCTCTACCTGGACGTGCTCCCCGAGCAGGACACCCAGGCGGGGCGCTTCGTCGCCATCACCCAGTTCTCGACGTCCATTCCACAGGTCGCCGCACCCCTGCTCGCGCCCGCTTTCCTCCTCCTCGGAGCCGGCTCCGCGGAGGACAACTACGGCCTCCTGTACCTGATCTCCGCAGGCTTCGCCCTCATCGGGGGATTGGTGATCCTTCTGCGCGTCAAGAGCGTCCGCTGAGTAGTGGCCACCGCGGCAAACCGAGGAGCAGCATGACAAGAACTTCCTTCAACCGCGGCTGGCGCGTCCGCCCCAAGGTGAGCCCGTTCGCTCAGCTTCAGGCCGGCGCCGGGAACGCGACATCCGTAACCCTGCCGCACGACGCCGTCGCCGCCCTTCCCCGGAACGCCGACGCGCCTTCCGGAGGACGGACCGGCTACTTTCCCGGTGGCACGTTCGAGTACCTCAAGGACTTCGAGGTTCCCGATCGGTGGCGTGGCAAGCGGGTCACGCTGGAGTTCCAGGGCGTCTACCGCGACGCCATGGTCTATGTGAACGGCACCTTCGCGGCTCAGCGACCCTCCGGCTACTCACCGTTCGACGTGCCCCTCGACCCGTTCCTGCGCTACGGGGAATCGAACACCATCCGTGTCGATGCCCGAACCCACGACGACTCCCGGTGGTACAGCGGCGCGGGCATCTACCGGGATGTGACCTTGCGCGTCACCGACCTCGCCCACCTCGGCGAGGTCCGGATCGCGACGCCTGACATCGACGCCGATCGGGCGGTCGTGGAGGTGGCGACAAGGGTGGTGAACGAGAGCGTCGAAACCCGGACGCTTCGAGTGCGCACCGAAATCCGCTGTCCTGACGGCGAGGTGATCACGCGCGACTCCGCACCCATCACCCTGCGCGCGGGCGGGTCCGGGGTGGTCCGCCAGCGGCTGTACGTACCGAATCCGGCCCTGTGGAGCGTGGACAGCCCGGCCCTCCACACGGCCCGCACCGTGCTTGAGAACTCGTATGAGCTCCTCGACGAGGAAACCACGCCTTTCGGGATCCGTCGCCTTCAGCTCGATCCGATCACCGGCCTGCGCATCAACGGCGAATCGGTCAAGCTCCGCGGCGCATGCATTCATCACGACAACGGGCCTCTCGGCGCGGCCACCATCGCGCGCGCCGAGGAGCGTCGAGTCGAGCTTCTGAAGCAGGCCGGTTTCAACGCCCTGCGCAGTTCCCACAACCCGCTGAGCCCCGCAATGCTCGACGCCTGCGATCGCCTCGGCATGCTCGTGATGGACGAGACCTTCGACATGTGGGCGGAAGGAAAATCGTCGTTCGACTACTCACTGTCGTTCCCGGAATGGTGGGAGCGGGATGTCGAATCTCTGGTACGAAAGGATTTCAACCATCCCAGCGTGATCTTCTACTCGATCGGCAACGAGATCTTCGAAACCGGCGACGCGCTCGGTTCCGAATGGGGACGCGCACTCGCCGAGAAGATCCGCACCCTCGATCCGACACGCTTCGTGACGAACGGCATCAACCCGTTCGTCTCGGTGCTCAGCGAGGTGAAAGAGATGCGCGCCCGCTCCGCCGAAGTGCAGCCCGACGGGGAGGGCGGCGTGAACGCCATGATGAACGCAGGCGATTTCATGGCGAGAGTCAGCGCCTCGCCGATGGTCAGCGAAAAGACGGAAGCCTCCTTCTCGGTTCTCGACGTGGCCGGCCTGAACTACGGGGACGGACGCTACGAGTCCGATCGCGAGCAGTTCCCCCACCGGATCATCGTCGGCACCGAAACCTTCCCGCCGCGGATCGCGCACAACTGGCGCCTCGTGCTGGACAACGCCCACGTGCTGGGTGACTTCACCTGGACCGGCTGGGACTACCTCGGCGAAGCCGGCGTCGGCCGGCTCCAGTACGCGGATGTGAGCCCGGTCTTCGAGGCGCCCTACCCGTGGATCTCCGCGCGGGTGGGAGACCTGGACATCACCGGCCTGCGCAGGCCCATCTCCTACTACCGGGAGATCGTGTTCGGCCTCCGAACCCAGCCCTACCTCGCCGTTCAACGCCCCGAGGTATACGGGCGTGAGGGCTTCGGCATGTGGGCGTGGAGCGATTCCATCGCCAGCTGGAGCTGGGACGTGCCGATCGGCACCCCGATCGCCGTGGAGGTGTACACCGTCGCTGACGAAGTCGAGTTGCTGCTCAACGGCCGCTCTCTGGGGCGGGCGACGCCAGGAGAGTCCAAGCCCTTCCTGGCCGAGTTCGATCTCACCTACGAGCCCGGGGAACTGGTGGCCGTCGGTTACCGCAACGGCGTCGAACAGGGACGCACGTCGCTCCGCTCGGCCACCGGCCCGACTCGGCTCGTCGCCGTCGCCGACCGGACAGAACTGCACGCGGACGACTCCGACCTCAGCTTCATCACCATCGAACTCCGCGACGAGCAGGGCAACCCGGCGGGCGCACACGATCAGCTGGTGCACGTGACGGTCGAGGGCGCGGCCGTCCTGCAGGCCCTCGGCAGTGCCCGCCCGGACTCGGAGGAACGCTTCGACGCAGCGCAGTGCACCACGTTCGACGGCCGGGCTCTGGCGATCGTCCGGCCGAGAGGTGCCGGGGAGATCACGGTGACCGTCACTGCGGAAGGCCTCGAACCGGTCGTCCTCGAGCTGGAGTCGCTGGAACCCGACGACGAGCCCGTCACCGCCGCGCTCCTGGCCCTGCGATGAAGACCACCCGGCGCACCCCTTCCACCACCATCCTCAGCGGGGCGAACCCCGCTGAACCAGAAGGAGACCGATGACCGACGTGGCCGCGGAAAGCGTCACCGATCCGGCCGCCGTCCGGGCGGGCGACCTCCCGTACCAGAACCCGGCCCTGCCCCTGGAACAGCGCGTCGACGACCTGCTCTCCCGACTCACACTCGAGGAGAAGGCAGGCCAGCTCACCCAGTTCTTCTACCTGGACATGGAGGAACTGCCCGAGGACTTCGACCTGGAGACGCTCCCGCCTGAGCAACGGGCGTATGTCGGACAGCCCAAGATGGTCGAAGCCGCGATCGCCGCCGGCACCACGGGCTCCGTGCTGTTCGTCAAAGACCCCGCGAAGACGAACCGCCTGCAGCGCCTCGCCGTCGAGACCACCCGCCTCGGCATCCCTCTGCTGTTCGGCTTCGACGTGATCCACGGCCTGCGGACCATCTTCCCGGTGCCGATCGCACTCGCCGCGACCTGGTCGCCTGCCACGATCGAAACCGCACAAGCCGTGGCCGCCCGCGAAGCCCGTGCCGTCGGTATCGCCTGGACGTTCGCGCCGACGGTCGATATCGCCCGCGACCCACGGTGGGGGCGGATCATCGAAGGACCGGGTGAGGACCCCGTGCTCGGTGCCGCCGTCGCGGCGGCCCAGGTCCAAGGTTTCCAGGGGAACCTGGACGCCGAGCACGTGCTCGCGGGCCCCAAGCACTTCGCCGGGTACGGAGCCGCTCGCGGCGGCCGCGACTACGACGACGCCGAAGTGTCGGATTCCGAGCTGTGGAACGTGTACCTGCCGCCCTTCCAAGCGGCGATCGAAGCCGGGGCCGGCACTGTGATGAGCGCCTACATGGACCTCAACGGCGTGCCGGCGTCCGCGAATCGCCGCCTGCTCTCCGACATACTCCGCGACGAGCTCGGCTTCGAGGGATTCGTGGTCTCGGACGCCAACGCCGTCCGATCCCTGGAGACCCAGCACTTCGCGGAAGACCTCACGGATGCAGCGGTGCGAGCTGTCTCGGCCGGGCTCGACATGGAGATGTGCATGTTCGACCCCGCCTTCTCGCGACTCCCGCAGGCAGGCACCGACGGTGTGATCGGTGAAGAGGTTATCGACGACGCAGCGCGGCGGGTCCTGACGGCCAAGTTCCGGCTCGGTCTCTTCGAGAACCCCTACGTGCTCGAGGATGCCGCGGCCTCCGTCCTGGGTGCCCTCGAACACCGTGAGCTCGCCCGCACCACCGCAGAGCGCTCGATCATCCTGTTGAAGAACGAGCCCGCCGTGCTTCCGCTTCGCGCCGACGCTCTGAAAACGGTCGCCGTGATCGGGGAACTGGCCGACAGCAAGCGAGACACCCTCGGCCCGTGGGTGTTCGACCACGACACCGACGAGACCGTAACCGTTCTGGAAGGCCTGCGGAACCGTCTCGGTGACCGCGTCCAGGTGACGCACGCGCCGGGAGCGGGCAGCCCGAGCCGACGCTTCCCCTCCATGTTCGATCGGATGGACCCCACAGTGGTGGAGACCTCCCTGGACAACGACGACGACGAGATCACCCGTGCGGTGGAGCTGGCGGCCTCCGCCGACGTGGCGATCGTGGTCGTCGGGCAACGACAGAACCAGATCGGCGAGAACGCCTCGACCGCCACCCTGGACCTGCCGGGGCGGCAGCTGGAGCAGCTCCAGCGGATCAGCCGGACCGGCACTCCCGTCGTGCTGGTCGTCATGTCGGGCCGCCCCCTTGATCTGCGCTGGGCGGACGCCCACGTGCCCGCCATCGTGCAAGCCTGGTACCCGGGGACACGCGGCGGTGAAGCGGTGGCATCCGTCCTGCTGGGCGAGGTCTCGCCCGCCGGGCGCCTCCCTTTCAGCTGGCCGCGCCACGTCGGACAGGTGCCCATCATCTACTCGCACAACCGGACTTTCCAGCCCGAGAACCAGGGTGCGCGCTACTTCGAAGAGGAAAGCGTGCCGCTCTACCCCTTCGGTCACGGACTCTCCTACGCCGATTTCGAGTACTCGAACCTGAGACTGGACCGGCCCGAGATCCAGGTCGGAGAAACCGTCACCGTGTCCGTCGACGTTCACAACCGCTCCGGCGTCGACGCCGACGAGGTCGTGCAGCTCTACACGCATCAGCGTTACGGCACGGCCTCCCGTCCCATCCGGGAGCTCAAGGGGTTCCAGCGGGTCCCCCTCGCGGCCGGCGAGATCCGCACGGTCACCTTCGGTCTCGGCCCGGACATGCTGCGCTACTGGGCCGCGGCCACGGGCGGGTTCGTCCAGGACGCCACGACCATCGACATCTACGTCGGCGGAAGCTCCACCGCCGAGCTGACGACCACGCTTGAGGTGGAGACACGATGAACGAGAACACGATGAGTGCCTTTCCCGCCAGGTTCCTCTGGGGCGCTTCGACCGCACCTCACCAGATTGAGGGCAACAACATCAACAGCGACTGGTGGGCCCGCGAGAGCCTGATGCCCGGGATGGAACCGAGCGGCGATGCTCTGGACAGCTACCACCGCTATCGGGAGGACATGGAACTGCTGGCGGACGCCGGCTGCACCGCGTACCGATTCGGCATCGAGTGGGCCCGCATCGAGCCGCGGCCGGGGCAGATCTCGCGCGCCGAGCTGGCCCACTACCGGCGCATGATCGACACCGCACTCGAACTCGGACTCGAGCCGGTGATCACCCTGCAACACTTCACGTCGCCACGCTGGTTCGCGGAGGAAGGCGGCTGGCTGGGAGAAAAAGCAGCCGCCCGGTTCGCATCATTCGTGACCACTGCCACCCATATCCTCGATGGCGTGCAGTGGGTAGCCACCATGAACGAACCCAACATGCAGGCGATGATGGTGATGCTGCAGGAAGCCATGCGCTCCGGGCAGCTCGCCGAATGGCAGAGTCCCACCGTCGACGGCGAGGCGCAGCGGGAACGGATCGCCGCGAATCTGCCGGTGCCCGAACCGAGATTCGGACACCGCATGGTCGAACTCCACCACGCCGTCCGCGACATCGTGCGCGAACGGACAGGAGCCAAGGTGGGATGGACGATCGCCAACGGCGCGCTCACCGCAACACCGGGCAACGAAGAGAAACTCGCTGAAGTGCGATACGCGTACGAAGACCTCTACCTCGAAGGATCACGCGGCGACGACTGGATCGGGGTCCAGTCCTACTCCAGCCAGCAGGTGGACGCGAACGGACTCGTCCCCCACCCTGAGCGCCCCGACAACACGCAGACCGGGGCGGCGTACCGACCGGACGCTCTCGGCATGGCCGTCCGCCACGCGTGGGAGGTGACCGGCCTACCCATCCTCGTCACCGAGAACGGGATCGCAACAAGCGACGACGACCGCAGAATCGCCTACACGACCGACGCGCTGCGGGGACTGTCCGCGGCGATGGCGGACGGTGCAGACGTCCATGGCTACCTGCACTGGAGCCTGCTCGACAACTACGAGTGGGGCCACTGGGAACCGACGTTCGGGCTGGCCGCCGTCGACAGGGAGACCTTCGAGCGCAAAGCGAAGCCGAGCCTGGCATGGCTCGGTAGCGTCGCCCGCACGAACGGCGCGGCTGTCACCGAATCCCTTTCCTGACCCGAGCGCCTCCAAAGACCATGTCGTGCCTGACTACCGCAGCTTCGCGCGAGTGGACGTTCTCTGCCGTGCCGCCTACCTCGGGACGCGTCCTTGCCGCATCCGGTAGTTCGCGCCTACTTGGTGAAGCCAAGGCCGCCACGGCGCAACGATGTCGTAGTCATCTCGACACTTCGCCCGGAGCCCTGGCGCTGGTCGTGTCGCCGACTCACCTTGTCGACCAGGAGCTTCTGATGCCGCTCGTCGGAATTCCTCGTCAACCTCGATTCGTCAGCGGTCGTGATTGCCTGATGAGGTTGATGGTTCGCCCTTTTTATCCCGCGTGATCGCGGGCGGGGCCTTCGCGTGTCGCTGCGGCCGCGCCGGGGTTCCACGGCTCCCGGAGTGTGCTGGTCCTGCTCCTTCCTGGCCTTCGTCGAGTCTGGCGGCCGGTCGTCAGATGATGGCCGGGAGTGTGGTCAGCCGCTGCCAGCAGGTGGTGAACGCGGTGGCCCAGGGCCAAGTCCGCTCGATCCGGAGCCATCGGCGGCGGGCGTGGTCGGCGAGTCGGGCGGGCGGTCGAGTCCGATGCCTCGGGCCCGAACAGCGGCCGATGGTGAAGCTGAAACTGCTCGGCCTCCGACAGGTTCGCCGACCCGAGTACGATCGCGACCGCCAGGTGCACCAGCACCCCTGCCCGGTCCCGCCAGCCGGCCACGGTGCTGGACGGCAGCACCTTCGCCAGCGCCCCCGTCAGCCCGTCCGGTCCGCGCATCGGCGCAGCAGCACCGCCCCGGCATGACCGATCAGCCTCTTCGCGTCAGCCACAACCGACAGCCGACGGTCCCACCCCTCAACCACCAGAAAGGCGCCTTGCTCCCGCAGCGGATATGACCTAGACACTCACATTCTTGCAGGTCAACGGCGCCTTTCTGCTATCGGGGCGTCAGATCATCGAATTCCGCTGAATACCCAGGGCTAAAAGAGCCCGGCGCCCCGTTCGAAGTCCAGCAGTCGCTTCTTGCGGTCCAGGCCGCCGCCGTAGCCCGTGAGGCTGCCGTTCGCGCCTACGACCCGGTGGCAGGGGACGATGATGCCGACCGGGTTCCTGCCGTTGGCGAGGCCCACCGCGCGGGAAGCCTTGGGGTTGCCGAGGGCGTCGGCGAGTTCGCCGTATGAGCGGGTCTCGCCGTAGGGGATGCGGCGGAGTTGGTCCCAGACTGTGCGCTGGAAAGGTGTGCCGTCGAGGCGCAGGGGCAGGTCGAACTCCTTCAACTCGCCCGCGAAATAGGCTTTCAGTTGGTCGATCGTCTCGCCGAAGGGCGTGTCGTCGGGTGTGCCGAAGGTCTCCTCCGGTGGGCGGTGGCGCTGGTCGGTCATGTAGAGGCCGGACAGGACGCCGTCGGTGGCGACGAGGGTGAGGGGGCCATAGGGGCTGTCGATCACGGTGTGCTGTTTCACGGAAAGTCCTTTGACGAATCTGAGTAGTCGGTACGGGCCTGTACTGGCTTATACGGGAAGGAAGTTGATCGGGTGGTCGCCGGTCGCCCAGAGGTACTGGACGGCGTACGCCCGCCAGGGCCGCCAGGCCGCGGCGCGGGCCGTGAGCGCGGCGGGTGTGGAGGGCAGGCCCAACTCCCGGGCGGCGTACCGGACTCCGAGGTCGGTGGGCAGGAAGGCGTCGGGGTCGCCGAGGGCGCGCATCGCGATGACGTCGACGGTCCACGGCCCGAAGCCGGGCAGTTCGAGCAGCCGGGCGCGGGTTTCCACCCAGTCGCTCTCGACGCCCAAGTGGAGGGATCCTTCGACGAGTTGGCGTACGAGCGTGGTGAAAGTGGTGCGGCGGGTGGCAGGCATCGCGAGTGAGGCGGGGTCGAGCGCGGCCAGCGCCTCGGCGGAGGGGAAGAGATGGGTGAGGCCCCCTTCGGGGTCGTCGACCGCCTCGCCGTGCGCCGTGACCAGGCGTGCGGCGTGTGTGCGGGCGGCGGCCGTGGACACCTGCTGGCCGAGTACGGCGCGGATCGCGAACTCGGCTTCGTCGACGGTACGCGGCACCCGGCGGCCCGGCGCCTTGTCGACGAGCGGGGCGAGCAGGGGATCCGTACGCAACTGGTCGTCGACCGCGACCGGGTCGGCGTCGAGGTCGAGCATGCGGCGGCAGCGGCTGATGGCGACGGTCAGGTCACGCAGGTCGCTGAGGCTGAGCCGGCAGGCGATGTGGTCGGACCTCGGGGTGAGCGCGACGACGCCGTGGCCGTAGGGCAGGCGCAGGGTGCGGCGGTACGCGCCGTCGCGCCATTCCTCGACGCCGGGTACGGCGGTGGCGACGAGATGGCCGAAGAGGTTGTCGGGGTTGAGCGGGGCCCGGAAGGGGAGGCGTAGCGTCAACACCCCTGGCGTACAAGGTGAGTTGGCTCCCTTCTTCGGCGCCCTGGTGCGCAGTTCGCTCGGTGAGAGGGCGAAGACCTCGCGGACCGTGTCGTTGAAGGTGCGGATGGAGGAGAAGCCCGCCGCGAAGGCGATGTCGGCCATCGGGACCGGGGTCGTCTCGATGAGGAGGCGGGCGGTCTGGGCGCGTTGGGCGCGGGCCAGGGCGAGCGGGCCTGCGCCCAGTTCGGCGAGGAGCTGGCGTTCGATCTGGCGGGTGCTGTAGCCGAGCCGCGTGGCGAGGCCGGGGACGCCCTCGCGGTCCACGACTCCGTCGCCGATCAGCCGCATCGTGCGGGCGACCAGGTCGGCGCGCTGGTTCCATTCGGGCGAGCCGGGGCTGGTGTCGGGGCGGCACCGTTTGCAGGCTCGGTACCCGGCCTGCTGGCAGGCTGCCGCGCTCGGGTAGAACGTCATGTTCTCCGGCTTCGGCGGCACGACCGGGCAACTGGGCCGGCAGTAGATCCGTGTCGTCCGCACCGCCGTGTAGAACCAGCCGTCGAAGCGGGCGTCCTTCGACTGGACGGCGCGCACACAGCGCTCGGTGTCGGTGTGCATGGCGTGCTGCGTCCCGTTGTACGTCCCGTTCTGCATGCTCTCCAGCATCGGCCATGGTCATGGCGGTGGCTGGCGAGAATCCGACATCTACCTGGGGCTGTCGCCCACCACGGCACGTGCGCGGCGCCTGCGTCATGGCGACCGTCTCCTCGCCTCCTCCTCATCCAGGACTACGGGCAGGTGGCCGCGTACTGCGTTCTCAGTACGCGGCATTGTCGGCAGGCGCACGACGACAGGAAGGGTCCTGTCCCAGGAGCCTTGGCAGGTACCCGAGACCAGATGTGGAGACCCCTGCCCCATGGCTACCTTCCTCTATCGACTGGGCCGTACGGCCTTCCGGCGACGCTGGTACGTCGCCCTGATGTGGGTGGCGGTCCTGGGCGCCCTCGGCCTCGGTGCGGCCAAGGCGCCCGCCGCTCCCGACGAGGGGATGTCGATGCCCGGCATCGAGTCCCAGAAGGCGTTCGACCTGATGGAGGAGCGCTTCCCCGGCTCCACAGCCGATGGCGCGACGGCCCGGGTCGTCTTCGTCGCCCCGGACGGGCAGAAGGTCACCGCGGCCGGGAACCGGTCCGCGATCGAGGAGTTCGTGGACGAGGCGTCCGCCGGCCGAGAGGTCGCGAGCGCGGTGAACCCTTTCGAGGCGCGGGCGGTCAGCAAGGACGCCTCGACGGCGTACGCGACCGTCAACTTCAAGGTGATCGCCGACAAGCTCGGTGACGCCGACAAGAAGTCCATCGAGGACGCCATCGACGAGGTCCGGGATGCGGGCCTGACCGTCGAGGTCGGCGGCGACGCGCTGGCCAGCCAGCCGGCGGCGGGCGGGGCGGGCGAGGCGATCGGCATCGCCATCGCGGCCCTCGTGCTGGTGCTGACCTTCGGCTCGATGGCCGCCGCCGGGCTTCCGCTGCTTACGGCGGTGCTCGGTGTCGGGGTCAGCATGGCTGCGATCACGGCCCTGGCCAGCACCTTCGGTCTGTCCGGGACGACCGGCACGCTGGCGATGATGCTGGGGCTCGCGGTCGGCATCGACTACGCCATGTTCGTCGTCTCCCGCTACCGCGAGGAGCGCTCCAAGGGCCATGCGCCGCAGGAGGCGGCGGGTCTTGCCACCGGCACCGCGGGTTCAGCGGTCGTCTTCGCGGGGCTCACCGTCGTGATCGCGCTGGCCGGGCTGTCCGTGGTCGGTATCCCGATGCTCACCAAGATGGGCCTGGCCGCGGCGGGCGCGGTCGTCATCGCCGTACTCATCTCGCTGACCATCGTCCCCGCACTGCTCGGCTTCTGGCCGAACGCCGTGCTCTCGCGTGGCACCCGCAAGAGCGGAACGGTCAAGGAGGGTGGCGAGCACAACGGAG
Source organism: Streptomyces flaveus (assembly GCF_014647675.1). Classification (GTDB taxonomy): domain Bacteria; phylum Actinomycetota; class Actinomycetes; order Streptomycetales; family Streptomycetaceae; genus Streptomyces; species Streptomyces flaveus. The sequence goes on from NZ_BMPQ01000009.1 coordinate 141,330, forward strand.
GCAGCCGCTGGGCCCGGTTCGTCCTGCGCCGTCCCGTCACGGTGCTGCTCCTGAGTGTTGTGGGCCTCGGTGTGGTCGCGATACCGGTGACGGGGCTGCAACTGGGCATGCCCGGAGCCGAGGTCAAGTCCACGTCGACCACCGAGCGCCGCGCGTATGACGCGCTCGCCGACGGCTTCGGCCCCGGCTTCAACGGGCCGCTGACCTTCGTCGTGGACGCCAAGGGGGCCGATGATCCCAAGGCCGCGGTGACGACGATCTCCGAGGAGGTCGGTGCCTCCAAGGGGGTCGTGTCCGTCTCGCCGGCCCAGTTCAACCCCGCGGGCGACACCGCGGTGTTCTCCGCCGTCCCGGGCACCGGGCCCAGCGACAAGGCGACCAAGGACCTCGTCCAGTCGCTGCGCGACGGGCGCCCCGGCATCGAGGCCGCGACGGACGGGGCATCCTTCCAGGTCACCGGCACCACCGCGGTGAACATCGACGTCGCCCAGAAGGTGCAGGACGCGCTGATCCCGTACCTCGTGGTCGTGGTGGGCCTGGCCATCGTGCTGCTGCTGGTGGTCTTCCGGTCCATCCTGGTGCCCATCAAGGCGGCCCTGGGCTTCCTGTTGTCGGTGCTCGCGGCTCTCGGCGCGGTCGTGGCGGTCTTCCAGTGGGGCTGGGGTGCCGAGCTGTTGGGTGTTACCGAGACCGGTCCGATCATGAGCCTGATGCCGATCTTCCTGGTGGGCATCGTCTTCGGTCTCGCCATGGACTACGAGGTCTTCCTGGTCTCGCGGATGCGCGAGGCGTACGTCCACGGAGACCGGCCCGCGCAGGCGGTCGTCTCCGGATTCCGCTACAGCGCCCGTGTGGTCGTGGCCGCCGCGCTGATCATGATGGCGGTGTTCTCCGGCTTCATCGGGGCCGGCGAATCGATGATCAAGATGATCGGGTTCGGGCTGGCCATCGCCGTACTGTTCGACGCCTTCGTCGTCCGCATGGCCTTCGTCCCCGCCGTACTCGCCCTACTCGGCGACAAGGCCTGGTACCTGCCCCGCCGGCTGAACCGGCTGCTGCCCAATATCGACGTGGAAGGGGAGGCCCTCACCCGCCGACCCGCCACCCTGACCACGGTCCCGGACAACCCGGCCGACCGCGAAGCGGCGCGCGTCTGATCCCCCCAGACCCGCGCCCGGGTCCTCCCCCAGGACCCGCGCCCGAGGGCCGC
>NZ_BMPQ01000009.1:142592-157119 GCF_014647675.1 Streptomyces flaveus
TCGCGCCGCCAGAAGCCCCTCGCTGGCAGTGCGGATCCGGCATCGTCCACCATGGTCCTCATTTCCTCTGACCGGAGATCCCATGAGCATCGACCTGGAGCGGCATCTCGAGCGCCATCCGCGTGCCGTCGACCTGGCGGCATCGGCTGTGCTTTTCGGCTTCGCCGTCCTCGGCAGCACGCTCAGCATCCCGGCGCACGACCGGCCGGAGCAGCTGACGCCCGCCGTACTGCTCGCGGCCGTCTCCTGCGTCGCCCTGCTGTGGCATCGCTCTCACCCGCGCACCGTCGTCATCGTCACCACGGTCTGTGCCACGACCGCCGGCGGTCTTGGCTACATGCTCAACCCGCTTTTGATGGCACCGGTCATGGCGGCGATCTACTGGCTGGCCGCTCTCACCGACCGCAGGACCGTACGCGTCTACCTTCTCGTCATCGTCGTACTGCTGATGCTCACCGCGGCGGTCTCCGACCGCGCCGACTATCCGCTGGTCCTGCAGACGCTCGCCCCCACCATCTGGGTGCTGCTGCCGACCGCGACCGGCGTCAGTACCCGGCTGCGCCGTGCCTATCTGGACGCCGTACAGGCCCGTGCCGACCACGCCGAACGCAGCCGTGAGGAGGAGGCACGTCTGAGGGTCGCCGAGGAGCGCATGCGCATCGCGCGTGAGCTGCACGACGTCGTCGCCCACCACATGGCGCTGGCCAACGCCCAGGCCGGCACCGCCGCTCACCTCGCGCGCAGCCATCCCGACCAGGTCCAGAAGATCCTCGACGACCTCGCCGGTACGACGTCCTCGGCGCTGCGCGAACTCAAGGCGACCGTCGGTCTGCTGCGCCAGGCCAACGACTCCGACGCCTCGCTGGAACCGGCCCCCGGACTCGCCCGGCTCCCCGAACTGACCGCCGCCTGCCAGACCGCCGGCATCAAGGTCACCGTCACCACCGAGGGCACACCGCAGCCGCTCTCCCCGGGAGTGGACCTGACGGCCTTCCGCATCGTGCAGGAGGCCCTCACCAACGTCGCCAAACACGCCTCCGCGAAAGCGGCGTACGTACAACTCGCTTACGTCCGGGACCGGTTGACCCTCACCGTCACCGACAACGGAACGGCCACGGCCCCCGCCGCCCCGGCCGCGGGGCGCGGCTTCGGCCTCGTCGGTATGCGGGAGCGCGCTCAGTCCGTCGGCGGCGACCTCCAGGCCGGGCATCGCCCCCAGGGCGGTTTCGAGGTCACCACCACGCTGCCCCTGTACCCCCAGGCCGCCGAGGACACAGCACAGAAGGAACGGACCGCATGACCATCCGCGTACTGCTCGCCGACGACCAGGCCCTGCTGCGGGCGACCTTCAGGATCCTGATCGACTCCTGCGAGGACATGGAGGTGCTCGGCGAGGCCACCGACGGCAGCGAAGCGCTCGACCTCAGCCGCGTCCACCACCCTGACGTCGTCCTGATGGACATCCGTATGCCCGGCATGGACGGTCTGGCCGCGACGGCCGCGCTCTGCGCCGATACGGGCCTGTCCGCGACGCGCGTGCTCATCCTCACCACCTTCGAGACCGACCAGTACGTCGCCCAGGCCCTGCGCGCCGGCGCGAGCGGTTTCCTCGGCAAGGACGTCACCGCGGACGCGCTGCTCGACGGCATCCGCACGGTGGCCGCCGGCGAGTCGCTCCTCTCGCCCGGGGCGACGCGCACCCTCATCACGCGCTTCCTCACCACCCCGGAGGCCGGCCCTCACCTGGCTCCGCCCGAACGCCTCGCCGCGCTGACCGCCCGCGAACGCGAGGTGATGGCCCTGGCCGCCGAGGGCAAGTCGAACGCGGAGATCGCCGACGTTCTCTTTCTCAGCCCGCTGACCGTACGCACCCACGTGCAGCGGGCCATGACGAAGCTGGATGCCCGTGACCGGGCCCAACTGGTCGTCATCGCCTACCAGTCGGGCCTGGTACGGCCTGCCTCCGGCGGTTGAGGGGGGCGCCTACGGGGGTGGTGGATTGGGGTTCATTTGCGGGTGCGGGTTCGTCGTGGCTGGTCGCGCAGTTCCCCGCACCCCTAAAGGACGAGCCCTCAGCTACGACGAACCTCGTCCAAGGAGCCGAAAGCCGGAGGCGCTGGCATTGTTTGAACAGCGGCAGCCGTCTCCCCCCGAGGTGACCCATGCGCCTACTGCTCGTCCACCCCAGCGCCCTGCTGTACTCGGAGATCTTCCTGAAGCTGGAACCACTCGGCCTTGAACGAGTGGCCGGTGCCGCCCGCGACGCAGGTCATCAGGTACGCGTGGTGGACCTCCAGGTGCTCGGCCACGCGGATCTGCGCTCGGAACTGGCGTCCTTCCGGCCGGAAGCGCTCGGCATCTCGCTGAACTACCTCGCCAACATTCCGGAGGCCATCGAGATCGCCCAGCAGGCGAAACGTGCCGTACCCGGCTGTTTCGTCTTCTTCGGCGGCCACAGCGTCTCCTTCGTCGCCGGGGACGTGCTCGCCCAGGCGGAGGGAGCCGTCGACGCGGTGGTCCGCGGCGAGGGCGAACCGGCCGTGGCCCCGCTGCTCGAAGCGGTCCGTGACGGTGGTATGGACGGCGTCCCGGGCGTGGTCACCGCGGACGGCCACGGGCCCGCCCCGCGGCTGCTGCACGGCATCGACTCCCCCCGCCCGGCCCGCGACCTGATGCGGCACCGCCGCCGGTACTTCATCGGGGAACTCGACCCGTGCGCCTCCATCGAGTTCACCCGCGGCTGCCCCTGGGACTGCTCGTTCTGCTCGGCGTGGACCTTCTACGGCCGCAGCTATCGCAAGGCGTCCCCGGAAGCGGCGGCCGACGAACTCGCGTCGATCCAGGAGCCGAACGTGTTCATCGTCGACGACGTCGCGTTCATCCGCCCCGAGCACGGCGACGCCATCGCCGCACAGGTGGAACGCCGGGGGATCCGTAAGCGCTACTACCTGGAGACCCGTAGCGACGTACTGCTGCGCCACACGGAGGTCTTCGAGCGCTGGGCCCGGCTGGGGCTGCGCTACATGTTCCTCGGCATGGAGGCGCTCGACGAGGAGGGCCTCGAGCTGTACCGCAAACGGATCAGTCCCGACGAGAACTTCCGCGCCCTGGAGACGGCCCGCAAGCTCGGCATCAAGGCCGCCATCAACCTGATCGTGGACCCGGCCTGGGACGAGGAACGCTTCCGGATCGTCCGCGAGTTCGCGCTGTCCGTACCGGAGATCGTCCACCTCACCGTGATGACGCCCTATCCGGGTACGGAGATCTGGCACACCGAGTCGCGCCGGCTGACCACCCGCGACTACCGGCTCTTCGACATCCAGCACGCCGTCGTGCCCACGGCACTGCCGCTCGACGTCTTCTACCGGGAGCTGGTCAGCACCCAGGCCGTACTGCACCAGAAACACCTCGGGCTGCGCACCGCCTTCGGCGCGGCGCGCGTCCTCGGCCGCAACCTCGCCCACGGCCAGACGAACTTCGCCCGCATGCTGTGGAAGTTCAACCGGGTCTACAACCCGCGGCGCCAGCTCGCCGACCACGCCCGCCCGGTCCGCTACGAACTGCCGTTGCCCCCGCACATGGACCTCGGCGACCGCCGCGAGCTGTACGTCCACACGAGGCCGGCCGCCCACGCCAAGCCGCCCGGGCCGCAGCACTGACCGGCCGCGAGCCCCGGAACAGGGCCCGGCATGCCGGTCGCCGTCCTCGCCTCACTCGCCGCGGGCGCCTGCTTCGCCCTGGCGGGAGTACTCCAGCAGCGGGCGGCCAGCGCCCGGCCCGCCGAGGAGGCACTGTCCTGGACCCTGCTCAGCCATCTGGTCCGGCGACCGCTGTGGCTGTCCGGGATCGCCTTCGCCTTCCTCGCGTACGGATTCCAGGCCCTGGCCCTGGCTCACGCACCGCTCAGCCTGGTGCAGCCGCTGATCGTCTGTGAGCTGATCTTCGCAGTGCCGCTGTCGGCGCAGCTCAGCCGCAAACGGCTGGGCGTCCGGGAGTGGGCCGGCACCCTCTCCGTGGCGGCCGGTCTGGCGCTCGCCCTGTCCACCGCACGGCCGCACGGCGGCAGCTCGACGGGCGCGGATCTCGGACCCTGGCTGATGACGCTGGGCTCGGTGTGCGGTGTGACGCTGTGCGCGCTGGTGGCGCGGCGGTTCGTCGGCGGTACGTGGCGGGCGTCCCTCGTGGCCCTGGCCGGCGGAGCAGTGATGGGTTTCCAGTCCGTGCTGCTGACCATCACCGTCGCGCACATGGAACGGGGCCTGCTCGCGCTGTTCACGGCATGGCAGACGTATCTGCTGGTCATCGCCAGTTTCACCGGGCTGCTGCTGATCCAGAGCGCGTTCCAGGCGGGGCCGCTGGCCGCCACGATGACGGTGATCGACGCGACCGAACCGGCCGTGGCCATCGCGACCGGCACGACGCTGTTCGGGGAGTCACTGCACCACGGCTGGCCCACCTCAGCCTTTACGGTCCTGGGTGTGTGCCTGACGGTCTTCGGGATCGTACGGCTCAACTCGTCGCCCTTGATCGCCGCACTGCACCCGCGCGAGCTGCACGGTCTGCCGGCCGCGGACGGCCCCGGGGGCGGGCGCGCGGCGGCCGAGCGCACTAGGGACCTGCGGTCGTAGTGCGGCGACCTTGGTGAAGTCCGGTGCACTATCGCGCCCCATAAGGGGCGCGGGGCGTGACACTGTGCGGCTCCGCCGCGATGGGGGTCCCCCCCGCGCGAGCTCGATTCGAGCGTGGGGGAGCGACCAGCCCCCACCGGGCCCGCGGTTTCATGACTGCCCTCCAAGCGGAGCGCCTCGTGCCAGACCGGCAGCAGATCCTCGGCGAACACCTGAGCCCAGGTGGGGTGCCGGTGCCGAGCCGTGGCGAGTGCCCGCTCCCCCACCACGCGGCGCAGCTCCGGCCGGGTCACCAGCTCGGCCAGCACCTGCGCCCAGCCCTCCGCGTCGTCGTGCCGTACGACCAGACCGTCCCGTCCCGGCCCGGCCAGCCACTGCGTGGTGCGGGCGTCCGCGGGCAGTACGACGGGGAGGCGGCAGGCCATCGCCTCGGCGACGACGTTGCCGACGGTCTCCGTCCGGGACGGGAAGGCGAACACATCGCATCCGGCGTACACCCGGGCCAGCCACTCCTGGGGCTGCGGCCCGAGCAGCGTCGCATCGGGGCCGAGCAGTTCCGCGACCCGGCCCCTGTCGGCGCCCCGGCCGACCATCAGCAGATGTACGGCATGCCCCTGGCGCCGTATCCGGTCCACCGCCTCGGCGAGCAACAGTGCGCGCTTGGTGTCGTCCACCCGGCCCACGAACAGGATGAGCGGCCGGTCCACCGGCACGCCGTGGGCACGGGCGAGTGCGCCACGGGCCCAGGGATCGGGCCGGAACCGCTCGCGGTCGATGCCGCGCCGCAGCTGCGACACCCGGCCGGGGTCCGTCAGCGCGGTGATCTCGGCGCGGTCGTTCGGCGAGGCGACCAGCACCCGGTCGCATATCCGGATCAGCCGGTCGCGCCGCCGCCGGGCGAGCCAGGCGACCGCCTCCGGCGCGCCGCCACCGGGGAACCGGCCGTCCATCCAGGCCAGGGCCGGTGTCCTGCCGAGCATCTGCCGTACGTACACGGACGCCAGGGCCGGTACATCAGTGTGCAGCGAACCCACCACACCCGGTCGCGCCGGTGTCATGGCCCGGTCCGCGCTGCGCACCAGAAGGGCCGCCGTCGAGGCGAAGGCGAACGTGTGCGTGAGATGCCAGACGTCGTGGCGCGGCAGCAGCCGGGACAGCCGGGAGTGGAACGGCGCGAGATCGACGATGTCGGCTCCGCCGACCGCGGGCATCAGGGCCGCCGTGCTGAGCACCGGTCGCAGGCTGACGAACCGTACGCGGGGCGACAGCGGCTCCACGCCCTCCCGCTCGCCCAGGACGTACACGGTCAGGTCGATGCCGGGGCCGGGCCCGGTGTGCCGGGCCGCGGCTTCGGCGAAGTGTTCCCAGCACTTGACCTGACCGCCGGCCGAGCCGTTCCTGAGCAGTTCCACGAGGACCGCGACGGAGGGGACGGAATGGTGTGCGCGGCCGGTGCCCGGGAGCCCGTAGGCCTCGACGGCGGAAAGTCCGGAAGATCCGGAAAGCCCGGAAAGTGATTCGCCCATGACACTCGTTGTACCCGTCGCCCCGCGCCCCTATCAGGGAAGGGATACGGGCAGGTGGGCGCGGCGGGAGGCGTGGGCGTACGAATGCCTGTGCACGGGCCGGGCCTACGGGACGGTCTCTTCGTACACTGGGCCCGGAGTACCCCGTCACCAACCGACATATGGCTTCACCGGTTGCAGAGGACGACTGCCGTGCCCCACGACTCATCCCCCACCGGCTCCGAAGCCACCGTGCCCGTCGGCGCCTCGACCGGGACGGACCCGGACGCGCACCCGCACCTCGCCGATGCTTCGGCGCCGAAGACGAACGTGGCCTTGGTGACGGGCGCGTCCTCGGGCATCGGCGCGGCCGTCGCTCGGCGCCTGGCGGCGGAGGGCAACTGGCACCTGGTACTCAATGGGCGCGACCGGACGCGGCTCGAGCGGGTCGCCCTGGACCTCGATCAGAGCGCCGATGACACCTCGGCCGCCGCTTTCCCGACGGATCTGGCCGAGCCGGGGGCGGACCGACGGCTGGCCGAGTACGTCATGGACACGGTCGGCCGGGTGGATCTGCTGGTGGCCGGGGCCGGCATCGGCTGGGCAGGGCCGTTCGACACCATGCCGCCACGGGCCATCGACGAGGTGTTCTCCGTGGACGTACTGGCGCCCCTGCATCTGGTACGGCTCCTGCTGCCGGGCATGGTCAGCCGAGGTAGCGGCCGGGTGGTGCTCATCGGCTCCGTGGCGGGCAGCCTCGGGGTACGCGGCGAGGCCGTCTACTCCGCCGCCAAAGCAGCCCTCGGCACCTTCGCCGAGGCCCTGCGCTACGAGTTGCGTGGCACGGGCGTGGGGATCAGCCATGTCGTGCCCGGAGTCGTGGACACCCCGTTCTTCGAACGGCGCGGCGCTCCTTACGCACGCTCGCGTCCAAGGCCGGTACCGGCCGAGCGAGTCGCCGAGGCCGTCTGGCAGGCCGTCACCCGCGACCGCGACGAGGTGTACGTACCCGGCTGGCTCCGCCTGCCCGGCCTGCTGCACGGCGCGGCACCGGCCCTGTACCGACGTCTCGCGGCCAGGTTCGGCTGACGCTGCTGCCCGGGCCCGTCGGCGGAGGAGCGAGGTGTGCCCCGATGCCGCTGTCACTTGCCCCAGATCTTTCGGTACGCCTCCCGGAAACCTGGCGGGTCCCAGGTCGTGGCCCCGGCGCTGTTGGCGGCCGTGGTGAGGTGGACGGGGGCTACGTATCCGCTGGCGGGTCTGCCGGTGAAGGCGCGGTTGAACTCGTCGACGATCTGCCAGCCCTGCAGCGACAGCGGCTCTGGGACGGTGGCGGCCTGGTACTGCTCGCTGTTGATGCGCTGGAAGGCGGAGGGGTCGCCGTCGCCGGCGCCGATGTTGAAGGGTGGGCCGGAGCCTTTCCTGCCGGCTGCCCGGAAGGCGGGGGCGGCGTCGGCGAAGTACAGGTCGTTGATGGCGATGGAGTAGGTCCAGTCGCTCTGGAAGCGGGAGAGGAGGGAGGAGATCTCCCGGGGCGTGCGGCTGCTGGCGTCCGGGATCGGGATGTTCTCCTGCGCCAGCAGCTTCACACCCGAGCAGGTGGCCAGCTCCTTCCTGATCAGGTCGGACTTGTTCCTGGCGAAGGGGATCGAGGCGTCGGTGATGAGCACGACCCCGGCGCGGCCGTTGGAACGCGAGATGACCCACTGCGCGCTGATTCCGGCCACGTCCTCGACCCGGGTGGTGACGTTGGTGAAGAGCTTGGGCCGCTGGCTGGGGCCGGGCGAAGCGACCGCGTGCCAGCCGATGAGCGGGATGCGCGCCGTGTTGGCCCGCGCGACCTGCTGGGAGGTCGAGTCGGGGTCGAAGCCGCCGATGACGATGCCCGAGGGCTTGAGGGCCACGGCCGCGCTCATTGCCGCCTGGATGCCGGCGGGGGTGCCCCCGCCGTCGATCACCCGGACGTTCCAGCCGATGACCCGCGCGGCTTCCCGCACTCCCTTCGCGGTGCCCGCGACTCCGGGATTGGTCATGGTCTGGGCGACGTAGACGATGGTCCTGCCGGACACCGCTGCCGGGCCGCTGGTCGGTCCGTCCCAGGGGGCGTCGGTCTTCTCTGCCTGTCTGACGGCGGCCTGGGCCCTGGCGTGGGCCGTGGGGCAGCCGCTCGGGCCCGTTGCGGACTCCCCCTCGCCTGTCGACGAGCCGCGTTCGCAGCCTGCGAGGACGGTTGCCGCTGCCAGCAGGGCCGCGGAGGCGAGCCGAGCCCTGAAGACGCCGGGGGTGGCCTTGCGGTTGCACTGCATGGGAGCTCCTCGCGGAGGGATGAGCGGGAGGATGCGGCCGGGTCACGGAGGTGGTGCCGTGGCGTGGGTCATGGAGCGGTGCCCGCTGCGCCACCGTCCCGCTTCGGGGGGTACGGCGGTGGAGGCGGCCCGACGGGCGAATCGCGGGCCGCGACGGCGCCGGTGCGCAGGCGGCGGGCGGAGTAGCCGGCCAGGCCGACGGCGAGGAGCAGGGTGCCGCCGTAGAACAGCGGGATCGTCCAGAAGTCGGCGCCCATCTGGCCGATGCCGGTGAGGCCGACGGCGAGGACGGTGACGGCGACGACGGTGCCCATGGCGTTGGGGCGGCCGGGTTTGATCGCGGTGGAGCCGAGGAGGGCACCGGCGAAGGCGGGCAGCAGATAGTCGAGGCCGACGCTCGGATTGCCGATCTGCTGCTGGGCCGCGAGCAGCACCCCGGCGAAGCCGACGATCAGCCCTGATGCGGCGAAGGCGTAGACCGAGTACTTGCGGGTCGGGATGCCTATGAGGTCGGCGGCGCGGCGGTTGGAGCCGATGACGTACAGGTACCGGCCGAGCGGCAGCCGCTCCAGCACCAGCCAGAGGGCGACCGCGAGGGCGAGCACGTAGAAGGCGGGGACCGGAAGGCCGAGGAACGTGGAGTCGTAGATGTCGGTGAAGGCGGCCGGGAGGCCTTGCGGGCCCGGGACGATCCGGCCGCCGTCGGTGATCCAGCCGGTCGCGGCGTACATCATGCTGCCGGTCCCGAGCGTGGCGATGAAGGAGTCGATCCGGCCGAACTCGACGATGACACCGTTGAGGGCGCCCACCATCGCCCCTCCGATGATCACCGCGAGGCAGGCGAGAGGCCAGGGCCACCCGTTGTTGACGACGAGCTGCATCACCATGACGTGTGCCAGGCCGAGGCCGTAGCCGATGGAGAGGTCGAACGCGCCGGTCACGATCGGGACCATGGCGGCGAGCGCGAGGACGGCCGGGATCGACTGGGTGGACAGGATCGAGTCGATGGTGTCCGCAGTGGGGAAGGTACGCGGCAGCGTGAGGGAGAAGATCAGGAAAAGCAGGGCGGTGAGTGCCAGGAGACCGTAAGTGCCGATGAGGTGCCCGCCCTGCCTCTCCAGTCGGCTCAGCGGGCCCGGTCGGTGCCGTGGGGATGGGGGCGAGGAGGGAGAGGGCGAGGCGGTCATGAGTTCGTCGCGCTTCCGGAGGGGGGCATGGCCGAAGCTGCCCGGGTGAGCCCGGCGACGGTGAGGTCCGGACCGCTCAGCTCGGCCGTCACAGATCCGCGGACGAAGACCAGGGCACGTCGGCACACGCCCGCGACCTCCTCGAAATCGGTGGAGATGAGCAGCACCGCGAGGCCGGCGGCCAGCGCCTCGTCGAGCAGGCCGTAGATCGCGACCTTGGCGCCGATGTCCACGCTCGCCGTCGGCTCCTCGAGGACCAGCAGGCGCAGGCCCACCCGCAGCCACCGGCCGATCATGACCTTCTGCTGGTTTCCGCCGGACAGGGTGGCGATGGGGGCCTCACTGTCGCGGGGACGCACCGAGAACCGTTCGATCAGGGTGGTGGCCTCGGCGCGTTCACGGCGGGGCCTGATCCAGCGCAGCGCCGGCAGGCCTCCCGCGCGGGGGTTGGCCAGGAGGTTCTCCCGTACGGTCAGCTCGGTGGCGCATCCCTCCTGCTGTCTGTCGCCGGTCACGAAGCCGACGCCGAGGCCGACGGCGTCGGCGACCTTGTGGGGGCTGTACTGCTCGCCGCCGAGGAGCACGCGACCGTCGAGGATGGGCCGGGAGCCGACGAGAGCCCGGCCCAGGTCCATGTGCCCGGCGCCCGAGAGGCCGACCAGACCCAGGACTTCCCCGGCCTTGAGTTCCAGGCTGACCGGCCCCGCGCCGGCGGTCCGTACGCCGTCGAGGGTCAGGACGGCCGGGCCGTCGGCGGGGACCGTGGCGGGGCGGCGAGCGAAGCGAGATGGGGGTCCCCCCGGACGGAGTCTGGGGGAGGTCAGTTCCTCGCCGACGATGTCGTGCACCAGACGGGCGGGGCTGTGGCCGGCCAGTGCGCCATGGCTGACGAGGTGACCGTCGCGCAGGACGGCGAAGGTGTCGGCGACCTCGTACACCTCGTCCAGGCGATGGCTGACGTAGAGGATGCCGTGGCCCTGGTCGCGCAGGGCGTGCAGTACGTGGAAGAGCCGGGCGCAGTCCGCAGCGGGGAGGCGGGCGGTCGGCTCGTCGAGGACGATGAGCTTCGCCCGTCCCGCCAGGGCTCGGGCGATGGCGACCAGCGAACGCTCTGCGGGGGCGAGCCGGGCGATCGGCGCGTCGGGGTCGAGATGTCCGGCGACGATCCGCAGGGCGTCGGTGCAGCGCTCCCTGGTCCGCCGCCAGGAGATCAGTCCGGCGCGGCGCGGATACCCGGTGCTCAGGGCGATGTTCTCGGCGACCGTCATCCACTCCACGAGACCGAGGTCCTGGTGGATGAAGGACATGCTGCGGGACGCGGCTTGGGTCCCGAGCGGGTGACCGGCCACGGTGATCTGCCCCGTATCGGCGTGGTGGACGCCGGCGAGCACTTTGATGAGCGTGGACTTTCCGGCGCCGTTGGGGCCGAGAAGGGCCAGGACGCTGCCGGCGTGGACGTCGAGGTCGACCCCGGCCAGCGCGAGGGTTCCGCCGAACCGCTTGTCGAGCCCGCGGATGCGGACCAGGGGTTCCGCGCCGGAGGGCGGGATGGCCTTCTCAGAGGTGTCGGGAGCATCGTGCACGGACATCTCCCGGGGTCGGCCTGGCAAGTTCTTCCCGACTTTCATCAGGGATACTAGTGGGGCAAATAGCAGCATTTCAGACATTTGACAGCCTTGGCCGGAGCGCCGCACACGCGCACTCAGGCGCTGTCGAGCCCGCATTCGGCCCAGATGACCTTGCCCTCCGGGGTGTAGCGGGTACCCCAGCTCTGTGCCAGCTGTGCGACGAGGAACAGGCCACGGCCACCCTCATCGGTGGCGGCCGCCCGGCGCAGGTGCGGGGCGGTGTTGCTGGTGTCGTAGACCTCACAGATCAGCGTGGGGCCGTGGAGCAGCCGTACCCGGACAGGTCCGGCACCGTGGCGGATGGCGTTGGTGATCAGCTCGCTGAGCAGTAGTTCCGTGACGAACGCGGCCTCGTCGAGTCCCCAGTCGGCCAGCTGCCGGACGGCGGCGGCGCGGACGTCGCTGACGAGGGCCGGGTCGGCGGGCAGCTCCCAGTCGGCGATCCGGCGGGGGTCCAGCGCGTGGGTGCGGGCGACGAGCAGTGCGAGGTCGTCGTCGGGGCGGGAGGGTGCCACGAGATCCAGGACCGCCTCACACGTCTCCTCGGGTGTGCGCTCCGGGTGGGCCAGGGCTCCGCGCAGGCGGTCGAGGGACACGTCGATGTCACGGTGCCGGTCCTCGATGAGTCCGTCGGTGTAAAGGACCAGCTGACTGTGCTCGGGGATGTGGATCTCGGCGGTTTCGAAGGGCAGGCCACCGAGGCCGAGAGGCGGCCCGGCGGGCAGGTCGAGGAATGACACGGTGCCGTCGGGGCGGACCAGTGCGGGCGGAGGGTGGCCGGCGCGGGCCATGACGCACTGCTGCGAGGTCGGATCGTAGATGGCGTACAGGCAGGTCGCGCCGATGATGCCGACGCCGTCGGCGGCGGGGTCCTCCCGGTCCAGGCGCCCCACGACGTTGTCGAGGTGGGTGAGGACCTCGTCCGGGGGGAAGTCGAGTTCGGCGAAGCTGCGTGCGGCGGTGCGCAGCCGGCCCATGGTGGCGGCGGAGTGCAGGCCGTGGCCGACGACGTCGCCGACGAAGAGGCCGATACGGGTGCCGGAAAGGGGGATCACGTCGTACCAGTCTCCGCCCACATCGGATTCGGCGGGCAGGTAGCGATGGGCGACCTCGACGGCTTCCTGATCGGGCAGACCCTGCGGGAGCAGGCTCCGCTGCAGGGCCAGGACCATGGTGCGTTCGCGCGTGAAGCGCCGGGCGTTGTCCATGGACAGCGCGGCGCGGGTGGCGAGTTCGTGGGCCAGTGCGCGGTCGTCGTCTCCGAAGGGGGCGGGGTCCTGTGAGCGGTAGAAGCTGGCGACGCCCAGGACGACGCCGCGGGCGACCAGGGGGACCGCGATGAGGGAGTGGACGTGGGTCAGCAGCTGCTCGGTGTGCTCGGGGTCCTCGGTGAGCCAGCCCGCGGCAGCCTTCAAGTCTGGTTCCAGCACTGCCTGCCCGCTGGTCAAACAACGCAGTTGGGGCGCGGTCGGGCCGAAGTCGACCCGCTTGCCGACCGGGCTGAAAGGAACGTCGTCGCGGATGCCGTGGACCACCGTACGGCGCAGGTCACCGCTGGGGTCGGCGGACTCCTCGCCGCGTAGTACGGCCTCGGGCAGGTCGATCGTGGCGAAGTCGGCCAGTCGCGGAACCGTCATCTCGGCGAGCTCCTGGGCGGTGCGGCGCACATCCAGGGTGGTACCTATACGGGCGCTGGCCTCGGACAGCAGCTCCAGGCGGCGTCGCGCCGCCAGGGCATACTTCCCCACTCGTGGCTCCCCCACCAGCACAAGCCCTCTCGCGGGGGGTTGGAAGTCGGGGTGATCGTCCGTCGCGTCGGCAGCACCGGCGGTCATGACGCCCTGGTCGCCCGTGGGGCCCTGGCCGGATGTGGCGCCGGGGAGGTGCCCGGACGGCGGATCGGCGGAGGGACGCCCGGGCGCCGGGGCGACGGGAACGTATTCGGACGGCGCGACGGCAGGGATGCCGGCAGGCTCGGCGGGGAAGCCGAGCAGCTCGCCGACCTGGCGGGGGACGGGGAGGCCCTGTCGCGGTGGAGGGCCGGGGAGGAGGACCTCGATGGCCATGCCTTCCACCCCGGAGGCACTCGTCATCGGACGGCTCACCAGCGTCACCCTCCGGCCGTCGGGCAGGGACACGTCGACGGCGGCCCGCTGCGCGCAGGAGATCAGCTCGGTGGCCTTCTCCAGGAGGATCACCCGGTCACGGGGGCGCAGCTCACGGGCCAGTTCGTCCACCCCGACGCCATGGTGAAGGCCGACGGCGGCATCGGCGCCGGTGCCCAGGTACGCCCCCAACAGAGCGCGCTCACGTGCGGAACTCTGCTCCAGCAGTCGCCGCTCGATGGCTTCGGCCGCCTTGCGTATCACGGTGACGAGCGCAGGGTCCTCGGCGCTGCGCGGATAGCCGAGGCACAAGACGCCTTCGATGTGCCCGCTGAGCGGGTCGCGGACGGGAAGCGCGCGGCAGGCGCTCCCCTGGGAGCGTTCGGCGAAGTGCTCGGCACCGTGGACCCGGATGAGTTGCCGCTCCGCCAATGCGAGACCGATGCCGTTGGTGGCGGCGAACTGCTCGGCGAACACGAATCCCGGGACGCGCTGGATCGCCGGGAGGCTTCTGGCCAGGGACGCCTCTCCGAAACGGCGCAGAAGGACCGTCCCGGTCGCATCCGCGACGGAGATGTTCATCTTGCTGCCCGCGAACCTGGACTGCAGCCGGTCGAGCACCGGACCTGACGCACGGACGAGCCGGCCGTCCCTGTCGAAGTCCTCCCGGAAGGGAAGGTCGGACTGGTCCGGTGAGAGACCCAGGGACCTGCTGCGCTGCCATGAATTCAAGATCGACTTTCGCACGCCTCCCTCGACCGGCTCACCCTGCAGAAACCGCTCACGGGAACTGGCGGGCACTGTGCCGTCTGTCGCACGCCACGTCCACATCGATTCCCCGTCAGACCGAACCACGCTTCGCCTCGCTCCCGCCTTCGATAGTCCGCTATTCGGAAATACCGCAGTATTGATGAGAATACGGGCATTAGGAATACGAGTCACGGTTCGTGAGATTCCTCACCCGCGGTGACCGCACGGGACCGGTTGTCACAGAACCGCGACCGGGTTGACGGGCGAGCCCTTGCCGCTGACGGCGGACGTGTCCGCAGCGAAGCAGCGTCGTGACGAGGGGCCCGGGGTGCCGACGATGCCGACCCGGACGGTACGGGCGGCGGTGTTGTTGGTGTCGGCGGGCCCGCAGTCGCTGATGCCGTGGCGCGGGGCCATG
>NZ_BMPQ01000009.1:157197-323826 GCF_014647675.1 Streptomyces flaveus
TGAACCGAACCACGGTTCCGTCAGCGAAGTTGCCCGGCGAACGCTGCGTAGGCCCGCTCGTCGAAGAGGACGAATCTGGCCTCCTCGACCGAGGTAGGTGTGGCCCGCACCGTCTCCACCGCGATCCGGGCGCCGTCGTCGATCGGCCACCCGTAGATGCCGGTGGAGATCGCGGGGAACGCGACCGTGCGAGCTCCCAGTTCGTCCGCGATCCGCAGCGACTCCCGGTAACAGGAGGCGAGCAGGTCGGAGCGGTCCTCGCTCTGGCTGTAGACGGGACCCACCGTGTGGATCACCCAGCGGGCGTCCAGCTCGCCCGCGGTCGTGGCGACTGCCCGACCTGTGCGCAGACCCTTGCCGTACTGGGAGGCGCGGAGCTTGCGGCACTCGTCGAGGATGGCGGGGCCGCCACGCCGGTGGATGGCGCCGTCTACGCCTCCGCCGCCGAGCAGTGAGGAGTTCGCGGCGTTCACGATGGCGTCGACGGACTGCCGGGTGATGTCGCCCTGGACGAGTTCGATGGCGGTCGTGGCACTCATGCCTGGCGCAGCCTCCTCCATACGGCCTTGGCGGCGTTGTGCCCCGACATTCCGTGCACGCCCGGCCCCGGCGGGGTGGCCGAGGAGCAGATGAACACGGCCGGATGCGGTGTGCTGTACGGGAACAGGGACAGCCTGGGCCGCAGCATCAGCTGCAGTCCGGAGGCCGCGCCGCAGGCGATGTCGCCGCCCACGTAGTTCGCGTTGCGGGCAGCCATCTCGGGCGGGCCCGCCGTGGCGCGGGCAAGAACGCGGTCCCGGAAGCCCGGCGCGAACCGCTCCAGCTGGCGCTCGATGGCGTCCGTGAGGTCTCCGGTCCAGCCGTTCGGCACATGCCCGTACGCCCAGAAGACCTGCTTGCCGTCCGGGGCCCGGGAGGGGTCGACGACGCTCGGCTGCACGGTGATCAGAAACGGTGCGTCGGGGGCCCGCCCTTCCCGCGAGGCCTCGCGCAGAGCGGTGCCGATCTCGGCCCTGCTCGTCCCGATCTGCACCGTCCCGGCGCGGCGGGCCTCCTTCGCCGTCCAGGGCACCGGTCCGTCCAGGGCGTAGTCGATCTTGAAGACGCCCGGCC
Organism: Streptomyces flaveus; assembly: GCF_014647675.1. Classification (GTDB taxonomy): domain Bacteria; phylum Actinomycetota; class Actinomycetes; order Streptomycetales; family Streptomycetaceae; genus Streptomyces; species Streptomyces flaveus. The sequence continues at coordinate 158,311 of NZ_BMPQ01000009.1, forward strand.
CGTACCGGTACCGCTCGTAGTACCGCCCGAAGCCCGCGATCCGGCTGAGGGCGGCGGGCGAGGTGTCGAAGACGTACGCGCGTGCGGGCGGCAGGTCGTCGAGTCGCTTGACCTCGTAGTCGGTGTGGACGGTGCCGCCGAGGTCCTTGAGATACGCGGTGAGCGCGTCGGAGATCGACTGGGAGCCGCCGCGCGCTACGGGCCAGCCGCCCGCGTGCGCGGCCAGCGCGAAGACGAGGCCGACGGCGCCGGTGGCGAAGCCGTCGAGCGGGGCCATGACGTGGGCGACCAGACCGGCGAACAGCGTCTTGGCCCGCTCGTCGTGGAATCTGCGTGTCAGCCATGTCGAGGGCGGCAGACCGACGAGACCGAAGCGGGCGAGGGTGACCGGGTCGCGGGGCAGCGCGCTGAGCGGCAGGGACATGAAGTCCCGAGCGAGCGTGTCCCATCTGCCGGTGAAGGGGTCGACCAGCCTGCGGTACGTCCCCGCGTCGCGCGGGCCGAAGGACGCCGCAGTCTCGGCCACGGACCGTGACAGCACCGCCGCCGTGCCGTCCGGGAAGGGGTGCGCCATGGGCAGTTCGTGGTGCAGCCACTCCAGGCCGTACCGACCGAGCGGCAGGGCCTTGAAGGCGGGCGAGTTGACGCCCAGCGGGTGCGCGGCCGAGCACGGGTCGTGCCGAAAGCCGGGCAGCGTGAGCTCCTCGGTGCGGGCGCCTCCGCCGACGGTGTCGCGCGCCTCGAAGACGGCCACACTGAAACCGCGGCGGGCCAGCTCCACGGCAGCGGTCAGTCCGTTCGGCCCCGCACCCACCACGACCGCATCGAGCATCGACGGCACCTTCGGACTCCTTTGTCAGCCGGTGGCCACTCGGGATCAGGATATGCCGGGGCGGTGACAGCGCCTGGGCGCGGGTGGTCCTCGCAGGCCATCCGCTTCGACCCGCGGCCCGAGTACAGCGCAGCGGCCTGCGGTCAGGCTCCGCCCGCCAGCAGGCCCGCCACCCGCTGAGCCGTGGCCGCGTCCCGCGCGGCGGTGAACGGGAGGGTGTTGCCGCCCGTTATCCGGAACGGCTCGCCCGCGCGGGTCAGATGCGCACCGCCCGCCTCCTCGACCAGCAGCAGGCCGGCCGCGTGGTCCCAGGCCGCTTCCCAGGAGAAGCCGGTGGCGTCCAACTCGCCGCGCGCGACGGCCAGATACTCGAGGCCGGCGGAGCCGCAGGGCCGGGTCCGCACGCCCTCCGTGCGCAGGGCGAGCAGAGCGCGCTTCTCGTCGTCGGTCGTGAAGTCCGGGTGGGATGTGGCCACTTCGAGCGGGCGGTCCGGTGCGGGCGAACCGGAGCGCAGGGGCACCCCGTCGAGAGCGGCGCCTGATCCCCGTATCGCGGTGGCGAACAGGTCGAGCGCCGGAGCGTATGTCCAGGAGGCGAGCACCTGGCCGCCCAGCGCGAGCGCGACCAGTGTGGCGAAGCCGGGGTTGCCGTGCACGAACTGCCGTGTCCCGTCGACCGGGTCGACGATCCACACCGGTGCCTCGCCCCGGATCGCCTCGTACGTCAACGGGTTGGCGTGCACCGCCTCCTCGCCGACCACGACCGAGCCGGGCAGCAGGGCACCGAGCACGGCCGTGAGGTACTCCTCGGCCTTGCGGTCGGCGTCCGTCACCAGGTCGTGCGGGCCGGTCTTCTCGTCGATCTCGTGCGCGGCGAGCTGCCGGAAGCGCGGCATGATCTCTGTCGCCGCCGCCTTGCGGACTGCTTCCTCCACGTCGGACATACCGTGCGCGAGAAACTCTTCGATGGTTTCACTGTCTTCGATCACCACTCCATGAGAGCACGCGCCACTGACAATCCTCACCCGGCTGGTGCACTCCGGGTGGAATCAGCATGAACTCCCCCCACGCGCCTGGGGTATCAGCAGCCTCAGGGTCAGCGTCCGACCGCGTACCCCTGCATCCCCCGAGGATTCGCCGCCGCCGACAGCACTCCGCTCTCCGGGTCCCGCGCGACCGCGCACAGCCGCCCCTCGGACCAGGGCGGTCCGACCTGTACGTCGTGGCCCCGGCGACGCAGTTCGTGGGCGATGGCCGGGTCCATGCGGGCCTCGACGGTGACGCTGCCGGGGTGCATGCCGCGTGGGTAGAAGGAGCCGGGGAAGCTGTCGTTGTGCCAGTTCGGGGCGTCGATCGCGCCCTGGAGGTCGAGTCCGCCGCGCACCTCGGAGCGCAGGGCGACGGCCAGGAAGAAGTGCAGTTGCCACTGGTCCTGCTGGTCGCCGCCGGGTGTGCCGAACGCCATGACCGGTACCCCGCCCCGCAGCGCGAGCGAGGGCGTGAGCGTCGTACGCGGACGGCGCCCGGGCGTGAGGGAGTTGGGCAACCCCTCCTCCAGCCAGGCCATCTGGAGCCGGGTGCCGAGCGGGAAGCCCAGCTCCGGCACGACCGGGTTGGACTGCAGCCAGCCGCCGCTGGGCGTGGCGGCGACCATGTTGCCCCAGCGGTCGACGACATCGAGGTGGCAGGTGTCGCCCCGAGTACCGCCGTCCGCCGAGACGTCGGGCTCCCCCGGCAGCGGCAACGTCGGGCTCTTGGCCACCGTCGGCTCCCCCGCGCCCGGCGCCGCGAGCGGTTCGGACCCCGCCTCCCCGGTGGCCACCACGCGCGCGTGGTGGCTCAGCCGCGGCGGAGTACGTCCTCCAGGGCTCCCGGGCCGCAGCTCGTACGAGGCCTTCTTCCCGACGAGCGCCCGCCGCCCCGCGTTGTACTCCTCCGACAGCAGTTCCCCCACCGGTACGTCGGCCGCGTCCCCGTACCAGGCCTCCCGGTCGGCCATCGCGAGCTTGCAGCCCTCGATCAGCAGATGGACGTACTCCGCGGAGCCGTACCGCGGCAGCTCGGGCGGCAGCAGGGCCAACTGCTGGAGGAGGACCGGCCCTTGGCTCCAGGGGCCCGCCTTGCACAGAGTCCAGCCCCGCCAGTCGTACGTCACCGGAGCCTCGTAGGACGCGGACCAGGAGGCCAGGTCGGCTGCCGTCAGCGTGCCCGCGTGGCGTTCGCCGCTGGTGTCCATGGCCGGCCGCGCCGCCTGCCGCACCAGGGCCTCGCCGATGAAGCCCTCGCGCCAGATCCGCCGCGCCGCCTCGATCTGCGCGACCCGGTCACCGCCCGCCCGGGAGGCCTCCGTGATCAGCCGCCTCCAGGTCGCGGCCAGCGCCGGATTCCGGAACAGCTCGCCCGGCCGCGGGGCCCGGCCGCCCGGCAGATACACCTCGGCCGACGAGGTCCACTCGGTCTCGAAGAGCTCCTGTACGGTCTCGACGGTCTCGCCTACGCGCTCCACGGGCGCGTGCCCGTCCTCCGCGTACCCGATGGCGTACTTCAGGACGTCGGCGAGGGGCTTCGTGCCGTGGTCCCGCAGAAGCAGCATCCACGCGTCGAAGGCACCGGGAACGGCGGCGGCGAGCGGTCCCGTACCGGGTACGAGATCCAAACCGAGTCCCCTGTAGCGGGCGATTTCCGCCCCGGCCGGCGCCACACCCTGTCCGCACAGCACCCGTACCTCGCCGCCCGCCGGGGCCAGGATGATCGGCACTTCACCCGCCGGCCCGTTCAGATGGGGCTCGACGACGTGCAGTACGAAGCCCGCGGCGACGGCGGCGTCGTACGCGTTGCCGCCGTCCTCCAGCACGGCCATGGCCGACTGCGAGGCGAGCCAGTGCGTGGAGGACACCATGCCGAAGGTGCCCTGGAGGGTGGGCCGGGTGGTGAACACGGGCGACTCCTCACAGTCGGACAGGCGTCCGAAGATCGTACGTACCCGTCCGCGCCCCCGAGTACCCGCTACTCCATCGGCTTCCAGGGCGACGTCCCCAAGACGTTGTCGGGGCCGATGTCGAGGTAGTCCTCGGCGCGTACGGTCGTGACCTCGCGTCCCTCCATGGGCGCGACGCGCAGATAGATGCCCTTCTCGTTGTTCATCCGCCAGTACAGGCTCGCGTACGCGCTCTCGCCAGGAGCGAGCGTCAGCGGCTCGAGGCCGGGATCCTCCGGGGCCATGGACACCTCGTCCGTGCCCTCGACGGTGCGCACTCCCGTGAGGGGCGCGCCCGCCTCGTCGAGCACCTGGATGGACGGATAGCCGTTCAACTCGTACGGCCGTGAACCGCAGTTGGTCAGGATGAGGCTCGTGGCGCGCAGCCCCATGGCGCCCTGGACGAGCTCGGTGCCGAAGCGCACCCCGGACGACGGGCAGCCGGACTCCTCCTGAACCGGCACGCTCGGCGAGGCTTCGGGAGTGACGGCCGGGGGCGGCTGCACGGGCAGGGTCAGCGACGGTGAGGGCGGAGGCTTGGGATCCGGGTTGCGCTCACGCTCCAGTTCGGCGGAGAGCCCGCAGCCGCTCGCGGTCAGCGCCAGCAGGCAGGCGAGGACGGCAAAGCGGGCTGGCCTGCGGCGTATCGCGATCACGCGCCGATCATCGCACGCACCCTCGACGGAGGGGTTCACTCCGCGTGACCGCGTGCCGCCACCAGGCCCGACTCGTAGGCGAAGACGACGAGTTGGGCCCGGTCGCGGGCGCCGAGCTTCGTCATCGCGCGGCTGATGTGGGTCTTGGCCGTGAAGGGGCTGATGACCATATGGGCGGCGATCTCCTCGTTGGTGAGCCCGCGCGCGGCGAGCGCGGTGACCTCGCGTTCGCGGCGGGTGAGGCACTCCAGGCCGGGAGCGGTGGCCCGGTCCGGTGGCCGGGACACGAACTCGCCGATCAGCGTGCGCGTGACCGACGGCGACAGCAGTGCCTCGCCGCGCGCCACCACCTCGATGGCCTGGAGCAGATCGGCGGGCTCGGTGTCCTTGAGCAGGAACCCGCTGGCCCCGGCGCGCAGCGCCTCGAAGACGTACTCGTCCAGACCGTAGTTGGTGAGGATGACGACGCGTACGGCGGACAGTTCGGGATCGGCGGCGATGCGGCGGGTGGCCTCGATGCCCGACATCACCGGCATCTGGACGTCGACCAGGGCGATATCGGGAACGTGGGCGCGCACCAGCTCCAGCCCCTGTTTCCCGTCGGCGGCCTCTCCCACCACCTCGATGCCGTCCTCGGCGTCCAGGAGCGCCCGGAAACCGGCCCGCATCAGCGCCTGGTCATCGATGAGCGCGACGCGGATCACGAGGCGTCCAGCGGCAGTTGGGCCCGCACCGAGAAGCCGCCCTCTGCGCGCGGACCGGCATCCAGCGTGCCGCCGAGCGCCGTGACACGTTCACGCATGCCGGTGAGGCCGATGCCCTCGGTGGGCGGCCGGGCCGGGTCAGCGGTGCCGTCGTCGTCGATCCGTATATCCAACTCGCCCTTTCCGTAATCCAGTTGGACGATGACTTTGGCGGGTCCCGCGTGGCGGGCGGCGTTGGTGAGGGCCTCCTGGACGATGCGGTACGCGGCACGGTCCACGGTCGCCGCCAGCGGACGCTCGCGGCCGTTCACGGTCAGGTCGACGGCGAGGCCCGCCGCCCTGGCGCGCTCCACGAGCAGGGCGGGAGTGCCGGTGGGCTCGTCGGTGCGCAACACCTCCAGCGTGGCGCGCAGTTCGCGCATCGCCTCGCCGCCGGCCTCCTGGATGGCGAGCAGCGCGGGCGGCACCTCCTCGCCGCGCTTGCGGGCGAGGTGGACAGCGACGCCCGCCTGGAGCTTGATGATCGAGATGCTGTGCGTGAGGGAGTCGTGCAACTCCCGGGCGATCCGCAGGCGTTCCTCGCCCGCCCGGCGCAGGGCAGCCTCCTCGCGGGTGCGTTCGGCCTCCAGCGCACGCTGTTCGGTCTGGCGCAGATACGCCTGCCAGTTGCGCCCAGCGAGGCCGGTGACGACGGCGCACAGGAACCAGCCCGCCAGCAGCGCGGTCCGCTCGACGGAGTCCTGGGACGTGGGGTCCGTCGCGAGATACCCCCCGAGGAACACGGCGCTCGCGATCGCGCCCACGCCTCGGTGCCCCGCCTGAGCCGCCGTGTGGACGGCGGCCACCACCGGCAGAGCGGACACCGGTCCGGGGTGGGCGTGCAGCACATGGCCGGTCAGGGCAATCGTGGTCACGGCGAGCACCACGCGCGGCGCCCGCCGATACGCCGCCAGCGCCAACGAACCGGCCACGATCAACGCGTAGTCGAACGGCGTCGTGTCCCCGTCGAAGACCGCCGCGGCCACGACGATCGCGCCGATCACGACGGCGAGCGCCACGTCGACGACGCGCCCGTGTAACACCTGGTCCCCGTCCATGTCCGCACAGTAAACCGCCGCGCCGACAACGGCGTCAGCCCTGTGGACAACCCCGCGACTACTCCCGGCGCAGTAGTCCACCGACCGGCCGACCTCGTCGGCGCAGCCTCAACTGCCTTCGCCCGTACGACGCCCGAAAGTACCCGCCGGAACCAGGGTTCTCCTCATGACTTCACCCTTCAGGTACACCGAGCCCATCCCGCCCAAGGCCGCCACCGGCCGCACCGCCGCCGTCTACGAGCAGCTCGCCACGGATTTCGGCATCGAGGACGCCTCCCCCTTCGTCGCCCTCTCCTCGGCCCCCGAACTCCTCGCTCCCACCTGGGCCTTGCTGCGTGAGTCCCTGATCGCCGGCAACGGCAGCCGCACCGGCAAGGAGTTGGCCGCCGTAGGAGTGTCGCGCGCCAACAAGTGCCCGTTCTGCGTGGACGCGCACACCATGCTGCTGCACGCCACCGGCGACCACGCCCTCGCCGAGCGCCTGGCACACGGGAAGCCGCCGGAAAACGAGCAGCACGCGCGCGTGCTCGCCTGGGGCGAGGCGACCCGCATCCCTGGCAGCCCGGACGTCTCGACGCTCCCCTTCCCGGCCGAACACACCCCCGGGTACGTGGGCACCTCCCTCTCCTTCCACTTCATCAACCGGATCGTCTCGTCCCTGGTAACCGAGAACCTGCTCCCCGGCAACGTCCAGCGCTTCAGGGTGGTACGCAGCCTGGGAGGCCGTTCGTTGGCGAAGACTGTGCGCCGACGCATCGTCCCGGGTGCGAGCCTCGCGCTCCTCGACGAGGACGAAACGGGCCCCGGCCCCTCCTGGGCGGCAGGGACGACGGTCGGCCCGGCGTACGCGGCGCTCAGGAGGGCCGCCACCGCAGGTGCCGACCTCCTCACCGAGGCCGACCGGACGCTCGTACGTGAGACCGTCGAGGCGTGGGACGGCACGCATCCTCCGCTCGGCTGGAAGGACCTGCCGAACCGCGATGACCGGCCCGGCGCGCGTCTGGCGCTGCTGGCCGCGCTGGCGCCGTACCGCATCGCCGACGAAGACGTGGCGGTCTGGAAGAAGCCCCCGTACACGGACCACTGTCTGGTCCATCTGATCGCATACGGCGCGTTCGCCGCCGTGGACCGCATCGAGCGGGCGCTGCCCCTTCGCATCCATGAGGAGACCGCATGACTGAGACCGAGACCGTCAACTCCCGTCAGGCACAAGCCTGGAACGGCCCCATGGGCCGACACTGGGCCGCCCACCAGGACCGTTACGACGCGATGCTGGCCGACGTCAACGACGCGCTGTTCGAAGGCGCGGCGATCGCGCCGGGCGACCGTGTCCTCGACGTCGGCTGCGGTGCCGGCGCGACGACCCGGATCGCGGCCCGGCTGGCCGCGCACGGACACGCCGTCGGCGTCGACATCTCGGCGCCGCTCCTCGACAGGGCGCGCGCGAGCACGGCGGCCAAGGGCATCACGAACGCCGCGTACGAGCACGCCGACGCGCAGCTGCACCTGTTCCCGCGTGCCGGGTACGACGTGGTCATCAGCCGAGGCGGCGTGATGTTCTTCGCCGACCACACGGCCGCCTTCCGGAACCTCGCGCGTGCGCTGCGCCCCGGTGGGCGGCTCGCGTTCATCTGTCCGCAGCCGCCGGGTCCGGACACCGAGGAGGCTCAGGTATTCAGCCTGTTCCGCAAGCTCCTCGGGGAGGACGAGCCCACCCCGGACCTGGCAGCCGCACAGGTCGCGATGATGTCTCTGTCCGACCCTGAGCGCATTCGCGCGGCGCTCCAGGGATACGACGACATCAACGTGACCCCGGTGCCCGTCGAAACCATGTGGGGCCAGGACGCCGCCGACGCGGTCGGCTTCCTCCTCTCCCGCACCCCGGACCGTACGGTCTCCGCCGCCACGCGCGCGGCCCTGGAGGACACCATGCGCCCGTACGAGACCGACCGCGGCGTACGCCTGAATGCCGGCGTATGGCTCGTGACGGGGACCCGGCCGCTCTGAACCGCGTCACCGCGTCCGTCAACAGCGAGCCCCTGTGACCACACGAGTACGGAGCGAGTTCACACTTTCGTCTCACAGAGAGGCATGTGACACTGGCGTCCCGTCCGCCGTGTGGCCCCCTCCGCACCCATCCTCACGAGAAATGCGCCGTGCGTTCTCTTCCTCTGCCGCTCGCCCTCACCGCGCGTCTGCTGCCGGTCGTCGTGCTCGCCTCGGCCGGCTGGGCGCTGGCGTCCGGGCCGTTCGCCGCGTCCCCTGCCGGAGAGGCGGACGACAAGACGGCCTCGGACAGACCCAGCGCGTCGCCGACCGCGCCGTCCACGGCGGCGGCGAGCCAGACGTACCGCGTCTCGCCGAAGCCCTGCGAAGGGCTCGGGAAGAAGACGGTGACCTCGCTGGTGCCGGGCGCCAAGACGGCCGGCAAGGAGATCCCGTCGAGCGACGAGTCGGTGCGCCGCACCTGCTCCTGGAACGCGCTCAAGGGGTTCGACTACCGCTGGCTCGACGTCTCGTACGAGATCAAGAAGACCGACCAGACCGCCGCCACCGCCTACAAGGAACGCATCACGAAGCAGAGCGGCGGAGGAGCGGTCCCCGGGCTCGGCGACGAGGCGTACTCCGTCGTGAACCTCACCACCGAGGACAAGCAGCAGACGCGCGAAGGCATGGTGATCGCCCGCGCTTCCAACGCGCTGGTGGTCATCACGTACAACGGCAGTGACTTCGAGACGAAGAAGGCGCCCAGCACGGACGAGATCAACAAGGGCGCCATCAAGGCCGCCAAGGAGGCGGTGGCCGCGCTGGAGAAGGCCCAGTAGAGCCGTTCTCCAACGCGCCCGCACCACCGTCAGACGGCGTCCTGAGGCTGGGGTTCACGCTCCCTGCCACCCATCAGCACCACGTACAGCACCAGCGAAGTGGCCAGGCCCACCGTCCAGCCGTAGTCGGCGAGCGGCTTCAGGAACGGGATCAGTCCGTCGACCGGGAACGGCCCGTTCTTCGCGCCCTCGGCGTTCACCGTCGAGTACGAGCCGCCGACCGCGAGCACACCGCCGACCACGAAGGCCACCACCGCCTTCAGGTTCCAGCCGGACGTGTACCAGTAGCGCCCGCCGGGCGTGTACAGGTCCGCGAGATGGAGGACCGTACGGCGGACGATCCAGTAGTCCGCGATCAGGATGCCCGCGACCGTGCCGAGCAGCCCGCCGACCACTCCGAGCCAGGTGAAGATGTAGAACTCGGGCGTGGAGATCAGCTTCCACGGGAAGATCAGGATGCCGATGACACCCGTGATCAGCGCGCCCGTACGGAAGTTGATGAACTTCGGGGCCAGGTTGGCCAGGTCGTACGCCGGGGAGACCACGTTCGCCGCGATGTTCACGGAGATCGTCGCGACGATCACGGTGATCAGGGCGAAGAGCAGGCCGAAGGCGTTGTCCGCCTTGGCGGCGAGGGCGACCGGGTCCCAGATCGCCTCGCCGTAGACGACCTCGGAGCCGGCGGTGACCAGCACGGCGAGGATCGCGAACAGCGTCATCGTCGTGGGCAGGCCAAGGGACTGACCCCAGGTCTGCGCCTTCTGGCTGGCGCCGAAGCGTGTGAAGTCGGGGATGTTGAGGGACAAGGTGGCCCAGAAGCCGATCATGCCCATCAGGGACGGGAAGAAGACCGGCCAGAAGTCCGGGCCCCAGCCGAGCTGCGAGGGCTGCGACAGCAGCTGGCCGAAGCCGTCCGCCTTGACCGCGATCCAGATCAGCAGCACGAAGGCGCCGACGATCACGAAGGGCGCGGCCCAGTTCTCGAAATGCCGCAGGAAGTCCATACCGCGGTAGATGATCGCGATCTGCACCGCCCAGAAGAGGAGGAAACAGAGCCACAGCGGCCACGGGTTACCCGCGATCTGCCCGGCCTTCTCCCACTCACCGCCGGTGAGCTTGGAGCCCAGCGCGAAGATGCCGCTGCCGCCGATCCAGGTCTGGATGCCGAACCAGCCGCAGGCCACGGCCGCGCGTATCAGCGCCGGGATGTTGGCACCGCGCAGCCCGAAGGAGGCGCGGGCAAGGACCGGGAACGGAATCCCGTACTTCGGTCCGGCATGGCCGGTGGCCAGCATCGGCAAAAGCACGATCACGTTGGCCAGGGCGATGGTGAAGACGGCCTGCTTCCAGTCCATACCGAGGGCGACCAGACCGGAGGCCAGGGTCCAGCTGGGGATGCAGTGGGCCATGGAGATCCACAGGGCCGCGAAGTTGTACGTCGTCCACTTGCGCTCGGAGACCGGAACGGGACGCAGGTCCTCGTTGGCGAAGGGACTGTCGGTGGGGAAGGCGCCGGGGGCGAGTTCGATCCGGCCGGCGTTGTCGGTGGTCTGGGTTGTCGGCGGACCCGTGGGGACGGTTTCGGTCATGGGCAGGCCAATCAAGAGGTGGGACGGGAAAGGCCGTGCGGGGCCTTGATCCCCTCCCCGGGACGAGGGGGAGGGGAGAACAAGGTGGGGGGCGGGGAGGAGCGGTTCGGATTCGGATCAGGAGTTCAGCGCGGGGATGACCTTCTGGCCGTACGTGTCGATCACGGCCTCCTGCGCGTCGTGCATGTCGTAGACGGCGAACTGGTCGACGCCCAGCTCACGCAGCGCGTTCAGCTTCTCGATGTGCTGCTCGGCCGTGCCGATCAGACAGAACCGGTCGACGATCTCGTCGGGCACGAACTGGGTGTCGGGGTTGCCGCTGCGCCCGTGGTGCGAGTAGTCGTAGCCCTCGCGGGCCTTGATGTAGTCCGTGAGCGCCTCCGGAACCACGTCGGAGTGATCGCCGTACTTGGAGACGAGATCGGCGACGTGGTTGCCGACCATCCCACCGAACCAGCGGCACTGCTCCCGCGCGTGGGCGAGCGCCTCGGGCGAGTCGTCCTCGGTGATGTACGCGGGCGCGGCCACACAGATCTTGACGTCGGACGGGTCACGGCCGGCCGCCACAGCCGCGTCGCGCACGGCCTTGACCATGTACTCGGTCAGATACAGATCGGCCAGCTGGAGGATGAAGCCGTCGGCCTCCTCGCCGGTCATCTTCAGCGCCTTCGGGCCGTACGCGGCCATCCAGACCGGGAGTTCGGCGCCCGGCTTGACCCATGGGAGCTTGATCACCGTGCCGCCGAGGTCCGCCTCCTCGCCGCTGCCGAGGGCCCGGATGACCTTCATGGCCTCACTGATCCGCGCGAGCGTGTTCGGTTTCCGCCCGGCGACCCGCATCGCGGAGTCACCGCGGCCGATACCGCAGATCGTGCGGTTGCCGAACATGTCGTTGAGCGTGGCGAAGGTCGAGGCGGTGACCTCCCAGGTGCGGGTGCCCGGGTTGGTGACCATCGGGCCGACCTTCAGCTTCGACGTGTTCGACAGGATCTGACTGTAGATCACGAACGGCTCCTGCCACAGCACGGCGGAGTCGAAGGTCCAGCCGTACGTGAAGCCGTTGCGCTCGGCCCGCTTCATCAGGCTGATGACACGGGAAGCAGGGGGGTCGGTCTGCAGGACGAGTCCGAAGTCCATGGCACCACTCCTAGTTCAAGTACTGGCAGGTGGAGCGGGGGGTGTAGACGCCGTGCCCGGCGCGTCCCGTGAACTCCCGCTCGGTGATGACGAGTTCGCCCCGCGAGAGGACCGTCTCGACGCGGCCGGTGACGCTCTTGCCCTCGTACGCCGAATAGTCGACGTTCATGTGGTGCGTCTCGGCGGACATGATCTGCTCGGCCCCCGGGTCGTAGATGACGACGTCGGCGTCGGCGCCCGGCGCGATGGTGCCCTTCTTCGGGTACAGGCCGAACATCCGGGCCGGGGTCGCGCAGGCGATCTCGATCCAGCGGCGGCGGGTGATGTGCCCGTCGACGACTGCCTGGTGGAGGAGGTCCATACGGTTCTCGACGCCCGGCAGACCGTTGGGGATCTTGGAGAAGTCGCCGCGGCCGAGTTCTTTCTGGCCGACGAAGCAGAAGGGGCAGTGGTCGGTGGAGACGACCTGGAGGTCGTTCGTCCTCAGGCCCCGCCACAGGTACTTCTGGTGTTCCTTGGGCCGCAGCGGCGTGGAGCACACGTACTTGGACCCCTCGAAGTCGGGCTCCGCGAGATTGTCCGTGGACAGGAACAGATACTGCGGGCAGGTCTCACCGAAGACGTTCAGGCCCTCGTCGCGCGCCCGTGCCAGCTCGGCGACTGCCTCCATCGCCGAAACGTGCACGACGTACAACGGGGCGCCCGCGACCTGCGCGAGCTTGATGGCGCGGTGAGTGGCCTCGGCCTCGAGGAGCGCCTTCCGCACCTCGCCGTGATACCTGGGGTCGGTCTCGCCGCGCGCCAGCGCCTGCTCCACGAGTACGTCGATCGCGATGCCGTTCTCGGCGTGCATCATGATCAGCCCGCCGTTCTCGGCGGAGCGCTGCATGGCGCGCAGGATCTGGCCGTCGTCGCTGTAGAAGACGCCGGGGTACGCCATGAACTGCTTGAAGGAGGTGACGCCCTCCTCCACGAGCAGGTCCATCTCCTTGAGCGTCTCGCTGTTGACGTCGGAGACGATCATGTGGAAGCCGTAGTCGATGGCGCATTTGCCGTCGGCCTTGGCGTTCCAGGTGTCCAGGCCCTCGCGCAGCGAGTGGCCCACGCTCTGCACGGCGAAGTCGACGATCGTCGTGGTGCCGCCCCAGGCCGCGGCCCGGGTGCCGGTCTCGAAGGTGTCGGCGGCGAAGGTGCCGCCGAACGGCAGCTCCATGTGCGTATGGGCGTCGACGCCGCCCGGAATCACGTACTTTCCGGTGGCGTCGATGGTCCGCTCGGCTGTCCAGGCCTCGGCGGCGGGGGTGCCGCTCGCGGCGAGGGCGGCGATGCGGCCGTCCTCGATGAGGACGTCGGCGTGGATTTCGTCGGACGCGGTGATGACGAGGCCACCGCGGATGACGGTACGGCTGCTCATGTTCCCTCTCCTGGTCCTGCCGTGGTGGGTGCGGATGAGGTACGGATGCGCCCGGCGTCCGCCGGATCGGCGGACGCCGGGACTGCGGTCAGGGTGCGGTCAGCGGCTCGTACGCCCCGGGGGCCCGGTCGCGGTAGAACTGCCAGCGGTCGCGGACCTCGCGGAGCTTGGCCATGTCGAGGTCGCGTACGACGAGTTCGGTCTCCTTGTCGCTCGCCACCTCGCCGACGAACTGCGCCTCCGGGTCCACGAAGTACGAGGTTCCGTAGAAGTCGTTGGAGCCCAGCTCCTCCACGCCCACACGGTTGATGGCGCCCACGAAGTACTCGTTGGCGACGGCGGAGGCCGGCTGCTCCAGTTGCCAGAGGTAGCCGGACAGACCGCGTGAGGTGGCCGAGGGATTGAAGACGATCTCGGCCCCGGCGAGACCGAGCGCGCGCCAGCCCTCCGGGAAGTGCCGGTCGTAGCAGATGTAGACGCCGATCTTGCCCACGGCCGTGTCGAAGACCGGCCAGCCGCTGTTGCCGGGCCGGAAGTAGAACTTCTCCCAGAAGCCCTCGACCTGCGGAATGTGCGTCTTGCGGTACTTGCCGAGGTACGAGCCGTCGGCGTCGATCACCGCCGCGGTGTTGTAGAGGACGCCGGGCTGCTCCTCCTCGTACATCGGCAGAACCAGGACGATGCCCAGCTCCTTGGCGAGCGCCTGGAAGCGGCGCACGATCGGCCCCTCGGGGATCTGCTCGGCGTACTCGTAGAACGCCTTGTCCTGGACCTGGCAGAAGTACGGCCCGTAGAACAGCTCCTGGAAACACAGGACTTGGGCGCCCTGCGCGGCGGCGTCGCGGGCCGCCTGCTCGTGGACCTGGATCATCGATTCCTTGTCGCCTGTCCAGGCGGTCTGGAAGACGGCGGCGCGGACCACTCTGCTCATCGGGACCTCCGGTCACTCGGTGTGCGGCGAGCCTAGGAAGTCCGAAAGAGGTCTTTGAGATGCACGGTGTCACGTCTACGGGGGCATGGCGTTCCACGGTGTCACTCCGCCGTCGGCCCATGTTTCACCACCGTTTTCCCATGTCGTTCCATGTTTCACCCCTGTTGCGCATCGTGCGCGAGGAGCGCGATGTGCACGGACGCGGCCTGCTCGAAGTCGTCGAGATCGACCCCGAGCCGCGCCTCTATGGCCTCCAGCCGGCGGTACAGGGCGGGCCGGGAGACGTGATGGAGCTGGGCGGTACGCGACTTGTTGCGGCCGGTCGCGAGATACGTCCGCAGCACGGGCAGCAGCTCCTGCTCGGCCGTGCCGTCCCCGCACAGCAGCCCGTCCAGCTCCCGCTCGGCGAACGACTGCACGTGCGGATCGTCCCGCAGCAGCCGGATCAGGCCCCGCAGATGTACGTCCCGCAGGCGCACCACCACCGGAAGGTCCAGCTCGGTGGGCGTCGTCGCGACCGCGTCTGCCACATGCTGGGCCTCGCGCAGACCGGCGGGCACGTCGTCCCACACGGTCCGCGGATCCGCGGCGGCGACGACCGTCTTGTGCTCCCCCGACTCCGTACGCCACCGGGTCGCGAAGTGCGTCGCCAGCGCCTCCGCGTCCTGGTCCCGGGCCAGGCTCAGCAGCACGGCGGTGGCCCCGTCGGCCAGCTCGGCGACAAGGCCGGGCATCCCCAACAGCCGTAGCACCCGGTCGAGTTGGGCGGGCTCACCGTCCCGTACCACCAGTGGCACGAACGTCCGCCGGTTGACGGGCAGCCCTGCCGCCCGCGCCCGCGGCAACAGTTGCCGGGCCGGTACGACACCGGAGACGAGGTCGGTCAGCAGGCCCTGCGCGGACTGTTCCTCCCAGGAAGGCGCGGGTCCGCCGAGCATGCGATGCAGTACGAGGGCTTCGGCGGCGCGATCGGCGAGCAGCCGCCCGGTGGCACCGTCCCCGCGATAGCCGCACAGCACGATGCGCCCCCAGCGCTCCCCGCGCCCGCCCAGCTCGGCACGGACCCAGCCGTCGCCCTCGCTGCCGCCCGCCTGCCGCGCGATGCGCTCCCAGTCACGCAGCACGTCGTCCACCGCGGACCGCTCCCCCGCCGTCGCGAGCACACGGTGCGCGAGGTTGGTGACGACGACGGGGCAGGCACTGTGTCCTGCCACCTCGTCGAGCAGCCGTTGCAGCGGGGCGCCCGCGGTGATGAGCCCGGTCAGCGCGGTCCGTACGGCCTCCGAGAGACTGACGGCCGCGAACTTCCTTTGTACAAGCCGGGATTGGACCTCTTCCGTCAACTCGGCGAAGGGGAAAGGGCGGTGGAGCACCACCATCGGCAGCCCGCACCGCTCGGCGGCCCGGCGCATCACATCGGGCGTTGCGGGAAAGGCGCGCCCCAGGCCCAGCACGACGGCGGCGGCCTCCGCGCGGTGCAGCGAGCGGATGTACTCGGCCTGCGCTTCCACGTCACCGGCGAGCAGCACACCGGTGGTGAGGACCATCTCCCCGCCGCTGAGCATCACGCCGACATCGGCGGCCTCGGCGACATGCACCCAGCGCACGGGCCGGTCGAGCTGGCTGGCACCGGCCACCACCTCGGGCTCTCCGGCAAGCACCCGCTCCAGGCCGAGGACCTGGCGAACCGAGAGAGCGGGTTCCGAGGCGGTGGGCATAGCGACGTTCCCTTGCTCAGGTCCTACGGGATGAGTCTCAGCGCCCGCTCGAGGATCGTGGCGCCCTCTTCGGCCTCCGCGACGGTGAGCGAGAGTGGTGGGGCGATGCGCAGCACGCTGGTGTTGTGACCGCCGCCCTTGCCGATCAACAGGCCTTCCTCGCGGGCCGCTTCGAGCACGGCGGCGGCCGCGTCCGGGTCGGCCTCGTCGGTGCCGGGCTTCACCAGCTCGATGCCAATCATGAGCCCTCGGCCACGGATCTCGCGTACGCCCGGCAGCTGCGCGGAGATGGCCCGCAGCCGCTCGATGAGCATGCCGCCGACGCGGCGGGCGTTGCCCTGGAGGTCGTGTTCGAGGAGGTGCGTGAGGTTGGCGTTCCCGGCAGCCATCGTGACCGGTGAGCCGCCGAAGGTCGAAATGGAGTTGGAGTCGAGGCAGTTCATGACCTCGGCGCGGGCGACGACACCGCCGATCGACATACCGTTGCCGATGCCCTTGGCGAAGGTCAGCATGTCGGGCGGGCCGCTCTGGCCGTGGGCCTGCCAGCCCCAGAAGTGGTCGCCGGTCCTGCCCCAGCCGGTCTGCACCTCGTCGGCGATCCACAGGATGCCGCGCTCCTGGAGTACCTCGCGGAAGGCCGCGTACAGTCCGTCCGGCGGTGCGGTGAAGCCGCCGACGCCCTGGATGGGCTCGGCGATCAGAGCCGCGGGCGCGCGGACATGGCCGAGCAGGTCCTTCAGATCGGCGACGCAGGCCGCGATGAACTCGGCGTCGCTGAGCTCGGCGTACGGGCCGCGGGTGCGGACGCCGCCGTGGACATACAGCGTCTGGAGCGGCGAGAGACTGGTCGGCGACCAGCCCTTGTTGCCGGTGATGCCGACCGCGCTGAACGAACGGCCGTGGTAGCTGTTGCGCATCGCCAGGATCTGGTTGCTCTGCCGGTACGTGGTCGCCAGCAGGAGTGCGGTGTCGTTGGCCTCCGTGCCGGACGTCGTGAAGAAGACGCGGGCGTCCGGGATGCCGGACAACTGGGCGATGCGCTCGGCGAGTTCGACCATCGGCCGGTCGAGGTAGAGGGTCGAGGTGTGGATGATCCGGCCGGCCTGCTCGCTGACGGCCTTCGTCACCTCGGGGAGCGCGTGCGCGGTCATGGTGGTCAGGATCCCGCCGAAGAAGTCCAGGTACTTCTTCCCGTCGGCGTCCCAGACGTGGCGGCCCTCGCCGTGGGTGATCTCGAGAGGGTCGGCGTAGTAGAGGGCGAGCCAGTCGGGGAGGACGGCTTTGTGGCGGGCGTACAGGTCACTCATGGCTGCACCAGTCCTTCGTACGCGTCGGGGCGGCGGTCCCGGTAGAAGGCCCACTGCTGCCGTACTTCTTCGATCAGGTCGAAGTCGAGGTCACGCACGACGAGTTCCTCACTCTTGTCGCTCGCGGTCTCGCCGACGAACTGCCCACGGGGGTCGACGAAGTAACTCGTCCCATAGAAGTCGTTGTCGCCGTACTCCTCCTGGCCGACGCGGTTGATCGCGGCGATGAAGTACTCGTTGGCGACGGCGGCGGCGGGCTGCTCCAACTGCCAGAGGTAGCCGGAGAGGCCGCGGGAGGTGGCGGAGGGGTTGTAGACCAACTGGGCGCCGTTGAGACCGAGTTGACGCCAGCCCTCCGGGAAGTGGCGGTCGTAGCAGATGTAGACGCCGACCTTGCCGACGGCCGTGTCGAAGACCGGCCAGCCCAGGTTGCCCGGTTTGAAGTAGTACTTCTCCCAGAAGCCCTTGACCTGGGGGATGTGATGCTTGCGGTACTTGCCGAGGTAGGTGCCGTCTGCGTCGATCACGGCGGCGGTGTTGAAGTAGAAGCCGGACTGCTCGACCTCGAAGACCGGGACGACGATGACCATGCCGGTCTCGCGCGCGAGCTCCTGCATACGCGTCACGGTCGGGCCGTCCGGTACGGGCTCGGCCCACTTGTAGTGTTCCGGCTCCTGGACCTGGCAGAAGTACGGGGCGTTGAAGACTTCCTGGAACCCGATGACCTTCGCGCCCTGGCGGGCCGCTTCGCGGGCGTGTTCCTCGTGCTTGGCGACCATGGTTGCGGTGTCGCCGGTCCAGGTGGCCTGGACCAGGGCGGCACGTACGACGTTGGCCATGAGCTTGCTCCTTCGACCGGGACGTCAGCCTCTACGACTCTACGCCCGTAGACGCTGGTCGTAGAGCCCCGAAAGTAAGCGGAGCCGCTGCGCTGGGCAAGACCATCGTCGTTAACCGGGGGAATCGATCATGTTTCCCACTCCGGTGGGGGTGCCTCCGGCGGTTGGGCGGGCTACCTCCGGCGGTTGGGCAGCTGCGGGTTGGGTGTGGCTGGTCGCGCAGTTCCCCGCGCCCCTTAGGTGGGTGGGGGTGCGGGGTCGTGGGCACGGGCTTGCCCGGGGCGCCGGGGTCTTCGGGGTGCGGGGAGCCGCAGGCTTTTGCTTTTAGGGGCGCGGGGAACTGCGCGACCAGCCACAACGGGCCGGCAGTCGCCCATGAACCGAACCCACCACCCCTAAAGGCGCCCCCGCCGGAGGCGCCGTCACCCCGTGTAACCGGCGACGCGGAGTGCGTGGACCAAGTCCCAGTGGCGTTCCTCGGACACGGCCTTGGCCGCCTCCAGGAGGAGGGGCGCGAGGCACGCCGGGTCGGGGGCCGCGCTGCGGGCCACTTCCTCGGGCGTGCGAACGCGGACGTACGCGTCGAGGAGCGCGCGCACCTCGCGGTCGCGGCCATCCTCGGCGAGCGCCAACACCGCTTCGCCGATCTCCGAGGCGGGCCGTGTGACACCCTGTCGCAGCATCTGCCGGCCGTCCGCCGTACGCCCCGCCGCCGCGAGCGCATCGGCCGCGGCGACCAGCCGGTCGGCCGGCAGCGAAACCGCCTCCCACAGAAGCGTGGACCAGTCCGCACCCAGGCCCGCGCGGTGCAGCTCGGCGGCGAGTAGGGGAAAGCGGGCCGCAGGCCAGTACGCGGCTTCGGCCAGCAGGACGTGTGCCTCGCCGCTGCGGCCCTCGCCACGCAGCCGGACGAGCCGCTGGACCGTCTCGACCGTGGCCCGCCGCGCGTCGTCGTCCAACGGCTCGCGCCGCGCCGACGGCCGCCGCTCCGCCTCCTCGGTGGCCCCTGCGTAACGAACCCCCCGCGGGCTGCGTTCCGTGGCGGCAGGCGCGGGCATGGCCGGTACGGCGCCGGCATCAGTGTCCGCTTCGATCCCGGCGAAGCGGGCACTGCCCCGGGGCCGCCGTTTGGAGCGCTGCTTGGCCGCCTTGGTCCCCTTTGGGGCGGCGGGAGCGGTGGGCGTGGATGGCGCGGGGTAGGAGTCGGCCGGAGAGGTCCGGTCGTCGGACGGGCTGGCGTGTTCTGGTGAGGGCGAGGCGGGCATCGGGGCCGGGGTGTCCACACCGGCGTCGGGCTGCCAGGCAGCCCGACGCGTGGTCGAGTCCCGCCAGATGTCCGGCCAGTCGTCCTCGATCGACTCCCGGCGCGGCGCGCCCACGCGTCTCCCGGCGGCACGCTCGGAGCCGTACGCACCACCGCGCCCATGGGACGGCCCCCCGTAACCGTCGTCCGTCGGCCCCTCGCCCCCGTCGGACCCCTCGTCGACCCAGACCACGCCCCCGCCGTCCCCCGGAGGGATCGTCATCGCCTCGCGTGCGTGTCCACCCGGCGTCCGGCGGTCCAACTCGTCCAGGCGGGACTGGATTTCGGCGCAGCGGGCGGTGGCGCGTTCGTGGTCGTCGCTGGCCCAGGCCAGGTCGAGGCGTATGGAGTCGGCCTCGTCGCGGGAGGTGGCGGCGCGGAGTGACTGGGTGAGTTCCGCCTGGCGTTCGGCGGCGTAGCGCTGTTCGCGGAGCATGACGTCGAGGCGGTCGCCGAGGGCGTCCCGGCCGCCGGGTCGGGCGTCGTACGCGGCGAGTGAGGCGCGGTGGAGGACGCGTGCCCGCTCGGTCTCCTGCGCGGCGGCCCGGTCACCGTATGCGGCGGCGAGGTCCTGGAGGAGGGCCTCCACGACGTCCCAGGGCGGCACTTCCCAGCCGTCCAGGCAGGCCCGCATCCCTTCGGGATCGCGCTGCCAGAACACAGCGCACCACCCGCCGCCCTGGTCGAGCCGGGTCAGCAGCCCTTTGAGATACTGAGCGAACTCCCGTACCTGGCCCGGGAGTTGTTCCACCGTCATTATGTTCACCCCACGCCAGCCTGGAGTACTCCGTTCCGGTAGAAAACACCATTCGTGTTACGGATGTGCTACGACAGGCTTTCGGACGGGCCGCACAGTACTCCGGCCCACTCGGAACGTGATGTGCGCGGCGGAGCTTCGAGAGGCCGGCAAGTCTCGTAACGCGAAGGCCGCCTACACCCCTGTCAGTGCGCACCGCCCCGCGATCTCGTCCATCGACAGACCCAGCGCTCCGGCCAGTGCCGCCACGGTGAAGAAGGCGGGGGTCGGGGCCCGGCCGGTCTCGATCTTGCGGAGCGTCTCGGCGGAGAGGCCCGCGCTGGCGGCGACCTCCGCCATACTGCGGCCACCACGGGCCTCGCGCAGCAACTGGCCGAGCCGCTCGCCACGTTCACGCTCTTCGGGGGTCAGGGGGTTTCGCACCATGGCCCCATACTAATACCGGCAAGCGGTATATTAATAGGTGTCGAGCGGTATAGTAATTGGCATGGTGGAACTGAAGACGGACACGTCTATCGACGCGATGTACGAAACGGGCCAGGTCGTGGGCCGGGCCCTCACGGCGGTACGGAAGGCCGCAGACATCGGCGTCTCGCTCCTGGAACTGGACGAGGTCGCCCACGACGTCCTGCGCAGCGCAGGCGCCGGCTCCCCCTTCCTCGGTTATCGGCCCTCCTTCGCCCCCACGCCCTTCCCGGCGGTCCTGTGCACTTCCGTGAACGACGCGATCGTGCACGGCATCCCGACCAACTACCGGCTGCGCGACGGCGACCTGCTCTCCGCCGACTTCGGCGCCGAACTGGGCGGCTGGGCAGGCGACTCGGCGATCAGCTTCGTCGTGGGCCGGCCCCGCCCCGACGACCTACGTCTCGTCGAGACCGCCGAGCGCGCCCTGGCGGCGGGCATCGAGGCGGCCGTCGTCGGCAACCGCATCGGCGACATCGCGCACGCCATCGGCACGGTGTGCCGCGCGGCGGGCTACGGCATTCCGGACGGCTTCGGCGGCCACGGCATCGGCCGCCGCATGCACGAGGACCCTCCGGTCCCGAACGAGGGCCGACCCGGCCGGGGCCTCCCCCTCCGCCACGGCATGGTCCTGGCCATCGAGCCCATGCTCATCGCCTCCGGCGCGGACGGCTACCACGCAGCCGCAGACGGCTGGACCCTCCGAACCAACGACGGCTCCCGTGCAGCCCACGCCGAGCACACGGTGGCCATCACCACCACGGGTCCCAGGATCCTGACGGTTGCCTCCGGCGGTTGAGCAGAGGCGCCTACCCGAGGGGTGGGTTCGGTTCTTGGGCGAGTGCGGCGCCGTCGTGGCTGGTCGCGCAGTTCCCCGCGCCCCTGAAAAGCGAAAGCCTGCGCCTGCCCGCGCCCGAGGACCTGGCGTCCCGAACAAGCCGGGGCCCCGGGAAAGCCCGCACCCCGATGTGCCCGCACTTGCCCTCCGGCGGGAGGGGTCGTGGGCCGGTGCGTCCTATGCCCGTCGCTTAGCTTCGGTCTCGGAGAACCCGCACCCTGTACCAGCCCAGAGCCGTATGCCCGCCCTGCGACGGGCTGACGCACCGGCCCACGGCCCCGCACCCCCCACCCACCCAGGGGCGCGGGGAACTGCGCGACCAGCCACCCACACACCCGCACCCAAAAACGAACCCCACGTGTAACCGACGGAGTCATGGGCACTCGCGAGCCGCACGGTAGTCGACATGCGAGGACGGCCATGACCAGCGGCTTCCCAGGTCCGCAGGGCTACGGCCCGGACCCCTTCGGAGAATTCTTCGCCCGCTTCTTCGGGGGCGGGCCGCGCCCCGCCCCCCGGCACATCGACATCGGCCGGCTGATGAGCGGCCCCGCCCGCCAGCTGGTCGCCACCGCCGCGACGTACGCCACCGAGCACGGCAGTACGGACCTCGACACCCAGCACCTCCTCCGCGCCGCCCTCGCCGTCGAACCCACCCGCAGCCTCCTGGCCCGCGCCGGCGCCGACCCCGACGCGCTGGCCACCGAGATCGACGAACGAGTGGGCCCGGCCGACAACCAGTCCGCGACCAAGCCCGGCAACCAGTCCACCGACAGGCCCGACAACCGGCCCGAGGACCGAACCGACGCCCAGCCCGACGACCGCCCCCACACCCCCCTCGGCATCACCCCCGCGGTCAAGCGCGCCCTCCTCGACGCCCACGCCCTGGCCAGGGCGCAAGGCGTCGGCTACATCGGCCCCGAACACGTCCTCAGCGCCCTCGCCGCGAACCCCGACTCCGCCGCCGGGCACATCCTGAACGCCGCCCGGTTCAGCCCCTCCCCCGGCCCGCCCGAGGGATCGGCCCCGGCGGCAGGCGCCCCCGCGCATCCCGAGCGGCCGCGTTCCTCCCCCACCCCGACCCTGGACAAGTACGGCCGGGATCTCACCGACCTCGCGCGGCAGGGCCGTATCGACCCGGTCATCGGCCGGGACCAGGAGATCGAGCAGACCGTCGAGGTGCTGTCCCGGCGCGGCAAGAACAACCCGGTCCTGATCGGCGACGCGGGCGTGGGCAAGACCGCCATCGTGGAAGGCCTCGCGGAGCGCATCGCCGACGGCGACGTGCCCGACGTACTCGCCGGCCGCCGGGTGGTCGCCCTGGACCTGTCGGGCGTGGTGGCCGGGACGCGCTACCGCGGTGACTTCGAGGAGCGGCTGACCAACATCGTCGACGAGATCCGTACGAACTCCGACGAGCTGATCGTCTTCATCGACGAACTGCACACCGTCGTCGGCGCCGGAGGCGGCGGCGAGGGCGGCTCGATGGACGCGGGCAACATCCTCAAGCCGGCGCTGGCCCGCGGTGAGCTGCACGTCGTGGGTGCCACGACGCTGGAGGAGTTCCGCCGGATCGAGAAGGACGCGGCCCTGGCGCGCCGGTTCCAGCCGATCCTGGTTCCCGAGCCCTCCGCCGCGGACGCGCTGGAGATCCTGCGCGGCTTGAGCGACCGGTACGAGGCCCATCACCAGGTCCGCTACGCCGACGAGGCCCTGGTCGCCGCCGTGGAGCTGTCCGACCGCTACATCACGGACCGCCATCTGCCGGACAAGGCCATCGACCTGATGGACCAGGCGGGTGCCCGTGTGCGGCTGCGCGCCAGGACCAAGGGCACCGACGTACGCGCCCTGGAGCGCGAGGTCGAGCAGCTCACCCGGGACAAGGACCAGGCGGTGGCGAGCGAGCAGTACGAGCAGGCCACACAGTTGCGCGACCGGATCGGCGAGCTGAAGACGAAGATCGAGGCGGGGCACGACGGGGAGGCCGACGAGGGGCAGCAGCTCGAGGTCACCGCCGAGGCCGTCGCCGAGGTGGTCTCCCGGCAGACCGGCATCCCGGTCAGCAGCCTCACCACCGAGGAGAAGGACCGGCTGCTCGGCCTGGAGGAGCATCTGCACGAGCGGGTCGTCGGACAGGACGAGGCGGTCAGGGTCGTTGCCGACGCGGTGCTGCGCTCCCGGGCCGGGCTTGCCAGCCCCGACCGGCCGATCGGCAGCTTCCTCTTCCTCGGCCCGACCGGGGTCGGCAAGACGGAGCTGGCCCGCGCGCTGGCGGAGGCCCTGTTCGGCAGCGAGGAGCGGATGGTGCGCCTGGACATGAGCGAGTACCAGGAACGGCACACCGTCAGCCGGCTCGTCGGCGCCCCGCCCGGCTACGTCGGCCACGAGGAGGCCGGGCAGCTCACCGAGACCGTACGGCGGCACCCGTACTCGCTGCTCCTGCTCGACGAGGTGGAGAAGGCCCACCCCGATGTCTTCAACATCCTGTTGCAGGTCCTCGACGACGGCCGGCTCACCGACGCCCAGGGCCGCACGGTGGACTTCACCAACACCGTGATCGTGATGACCAGCAACCTCGGCTCCGAGGCGATCACCCGCGGCACCGGCCTCGGGTTCGCCGCGCGCGACGCCGAGGCCGACGAGCGGGCCCGCCGTGAGCAGATCCTGCGACCGCTGCGCCAGCACTTCCGGCCGGAGTTCCTCAACCGCATCGACGAGGTCGTGGTCTTCCGGCAGCTCACCAGCGATCAACTGCACCGCATCACCGAGCAGTTGCTGGATCAGACGCGGCACCGGCTGCGCACCCGGGACGTCTCGGTCACCTTCACCGACCGGGCCGTCGACTGGCTCGCGCAGCGCGGACACGAGCCCGAGTACGGCGCCCGGCCGCTGCGCCGCACCATCCAGCGGGAGATCGACAACCGGCTGTCCCGTCTCCTCCTCGACGGCCGGCTCACGCCGGGCAGCCGGGTGACGGTGGACATCGAGTACGGCGAGCCGGTGTTCCGCACCGACGAGAACACCGATGAGGGCACCGACGAGACGGGCCAGGCCGAAGGCTGAGCCACGACGAGACCCGTCAAGCCGAAGGCCGATCTACTTCGCCGGTGTCACCACCATCGCCGAGCCGCCCCCGCGCCGTACCTTCTCCGCCGCCGCCAGCCACTTCCCGTTCGGCAGCCGCTGGACGGCCGTCGCCGCGCCGATCTCCGGGTTCTGCCTAAAGCCATGGCCGATCGACTCCAGCCCAGTCCTCAACTCGCTGTTCCACAGGCCGGGTTCGAGCTCGGTGGTCGTCTGGTTGCGCTGGCTGGCGCGTGGCGCGGCAATCGCGTCGACCAGCGGAAGGCCACGGTCAACGAAGCCCGTCAGCGTCTGCAGCACGGTCGTGATGATCGTCGCGCCGCCCGGCGACCCGAGCGCCACCACCGGCTTGTTGTGCTGGTCCAGCACGATCGTCGGCGAGATCGACGAGCGCGGCCGCTTGCCCGGACCCGGCAGGTTCGGGTCGTGCACGTCGGGGCTGGCGGGTGTGAAGGAGAAGTCCGTCAGCTCGTTGTTGAGGATGAAGCCGCGGTCCGGGACGGTGATGCCGCTGCCGCCGGTCTGCTCGATGGTGAGGGTGTAGGCGACGACGTTGCCCCACTTGTCGGCCGCCGTGAGATGCGTGGTGTTCTCACCCTCGTACGTCGTCGGCGCCGCCGTACCACCGGCCGAGCAGGCCGCGGGGTTCCGCGGATCTCCCGGCGCCAGCGGGCTCTTCAGTACCGCGTCGTCCTTGATCAGGCACTCGCGCGAGTCGGCGTACTTCTGCGACAGCAGTTCCTTCGTCGGTACGTCCTCGAAGGCGGGGTCGCCCACCCAGCGCCCCCGGTCCGCGAAGGCGATACGGCTCGCCTCGATGTAGCGGTGCAGGTACTGGACGTCCGAGGCCTTCGAAAGGTCCGTGTTCTCAAGGATGTTGAGCGCCTCTCCGACCGTGGTGCCGCCGGAGGAGGAGGGGGCGATGGAGTAGACGTTCAGGCCGCGGTACGAGGTCTTCGTGGGCGCCTGCCGCTTCGTCTCGTACGCGGCGAGGTCCTTCAGGGACAGCTCGCCGGGGCGTGCGTTGCGTCCCGAAGCCGGGTCCACGGGCGGGTCGTTGACCGTGTCGACGATGTCCCGCGCCAGCTTGCCGCGGTAGAGCGCGCCGACGCCCTTGCGGCCCAACTCCTCGTACGTGCGCGCCAGATCGGGGTTCTTGAAGGTGGTGCCGACCACGGGCAGTTGGCCGCCGGGGAGGAACAGCTCGGCCGTGTCCGGGAAGTCCTTGAAGCGGGCCTGGTTGGACTCGGTCTGGGAGCGGAAGGTCGGGTCGACGGTGAACCCTTCGCGCGCGAGCCGCTCGGCGGGCTTCAGCAGCGGGCCGAGCCGCTTGCTGCCCCAGGCGTCGAGTGCCGTCTGCCAGGTGGCGGGCGTCCCGGGCGTTCCCACGCCGAGGCCGCTGGTCACCGCGTCGGCGAACGGGATCGGCTGCCCGTTCTCCAGGAAGAGTCCCGAGTCGGCGGTCAGGGGCGCCGTCTCGCGTCCGTCGATGGTGTGCACCGTACGGGACTTGGCGTCGTAGTAGACGAAGTAGCCGCCCCCGCCGATGCCCGCGGAGTACGGCTCGGTGACGCCGAGCGCCGCTGCCGTGGCGACGGCCGCGTCCACCGCGTTGCCGCCCTTGCGCAGGACCTCGATACCGGCGGCGGACGCGTCCGCGTCGACGCTCGACACGGCCCCGCCGTATCCGACGGCGACCGGCTCCTTCTCGGGCGGCGCGCCCGCAGGAGCGGACGGGGGTGCCGCCGCCCCGACCGAGACCACAGCGGCCGAGACCGCCAGGACCGCGAGCTTCCGTCTGACCGGACGACGCATGCCTACCTCCAGTTAACAGCCGTCTGCGCAGCGTACTTCTTTGCCATGATCCCGTCAGGGACTCCTCGAACAGCGTTCCGACGCGCCCGCTACCATGCGCGCCCATGAATGACGACGTGCGCAACATCGTTCTGGGCGCGGCCCTCGCAGTCATCGGCGCCGCGCTCGGCTGGCTCGCCCGTACGTACCTGTGGAAGCGCAAACTCCACCGTAAGCAGGCGTTCTTCGGGCTGCCCGAGAACTCCGAGTCGCTGCTGGTGGTGAATCGCGATGCGGGCGGCCCGGATCTCACGGTCGTGCGCCACGATGTGGCCGCGCTGCTCGAACTCGCCGCACTGATCAAGGACTGCGGCGCGCACTCCCAACTCGTCGCGCACGACGCGGCGCAGCAGGGCTTCGGGGAGCGTACGGAGTTCTGTGTGGGCCACCCCTCGGCGAACCGCCGGATGGCCGCGCATCTGCACTCGCTGCTGCCGGGCGTCCGCCTGAACACGGATCCGGAGCCGGGCCCGGACCGCGGCGCCTTCCAGATCGGCGGGGAGACCTATCGCCTGGAGCCCGGCCGGACCGAGTACGCGTTTCTCGCCCGGCTCACCGCGGGCCAGGGCCACGACACGACGAGACCCGTGTTCGTCTTCTGCGGCCAGCGCGCGATCACCAACCAGGCGGCCACCCGCTATCTCGCCCGCCATCACGAGCGGCTGGCGCGCAAGCACGGCAACAACTCCTTCGTCCTGCTCCTGAAGGTCACCAACTCCCAGGCGTACGGCTCCGATGTCGTCGAACTCGTCGCGGACGTCACAAAGGCCGCGCAGACCCCGGCAGTTGAGGCCGCTCCCCAGAAGGGACATCGCTCCTCCTAGGTCTCTACACATTTCAACGATCGTTACTCGCACGTAACTTACCGACGGGTTACCTACGGTAAGAGACGACGGTTACCGTCGGGTCACTTTGCACTTACACGAGTGAGGAGTGACCCATGGGAAGCCCTCGCAAGGGCCTGCGTACCACCGCCGTTGGTGCCGTTTCGGCGACCCTGCTCGCCGGCACGGCCCTGGGGCTCGCCCCTGCCGCCCAGTCGGCGCCGGGCATGCAGGCAGCCGCGGCCGGCGTCCGGTTCGTAGACATCGCCGGCGACGGCGGCACCACCCTCAAGGCCAACGTCGTCACCCCCACGGACGACGACGGCACCCGCCGCTACCCGCTGATCGTCCTGCCGACGAGCTGGGGCCTGCCCCAGGTCGAGTACCTCGCACAGGCCCAGAAGCTCGCCAACTCCGGCTATGTGGTCGTCAGTTACAACGTGCGCGGCTTCTGGGAGTCCGGCGGCCATATCGAGGTGGCGGGCCCGCCCGACATCGCGGACGCCTCCAAGGTGATCGACTGGGCGCTCGCCAACACCCCGGCCGACGCGGACAAGGTCGGCATGGCGGGCCTCTCGTACGGCGCGGGCATCAGCCTGCTCGCCGCCGCACACGACAAGCGCGTCAAGGCGGTCGCCGCACTCAGCGGCTGGGCCGACCTGATCGACTCGATCTACTCCGACCGCACCCAGCACTCCCAGGCGGCGGCTCTGCTGGACGGCGCTGGCAACATCACCGGCCGCCAGAGCCCCGAACTCAAGCAGATCTTCAAGGACTTCTTCGCCTCCAACCTGGCCAGGGAGCCGGAGATCATCGCCTGGGGGAAGAAGCGCTCCCCCGCGACGTACGTCGACCGGATCAACGCCAACGGCACGGCGGTCATGATGGCCAACGCCTGGGGCGACACGATCTTCCCGCCCAACCAGTACGCCGACTTCTACGAGAAACTGACCGGCCCCAAGCGGCTGGAACTGCGCCCCGGCGACCACGCCACCAACGAGGCGACCGGGCTGCTCGGCCTGCCCAACGACGTGTGGACCGACACCGCCCGCTGGTTCGACCACCACCTCAAGGGCGCGGCCAACGGCATCGACCGCGAGCAGCCCGTCCGGCTCAAGTCCCGCTCCACAGGCGGCTACGAGGGCTACCCGGACTGGAAGTCGGTCACCGCGACCCGCAAGAAGATCGACCTCGCGGGCACCACCACGATCCGCGCGAACGTCAACTCCGGCGCGGACGGCGGGATCGTCTTCCTCTCCAGCATCCTCGACCAGGTGGCCAAACTGCCCCCGATGGCCTCGATGCCGTTCCTGCCACGCCGGTACGCCGCCGTATGGCAGTCGGAGAAGTACACGAGCGCTGGGCGAGTGCGCGGGACCACGAAGCTGCACACCACGGTCACCAGCAACAAGGAGAGCGGCACCCTCGTCGCGTACCTCTACGACGTGGGCCCGCTCGGCCTCGGCAAACTGGTCACCAACGCGCCGTACACGTTCCACGGGCAGACGCCGGGCAAGCCGTTCGGCGTCGACCTGGAGCTGTTCTCCACGGCCTACGACGTCCCGGCGGGCCATCGGCTCGCCCTGGTCGTCGACACGGTCGACCCGCTCTACATCGAGCACAACCCGACCGGGGCGCAGCTGACCTTCTCCTCGCCCCCGGCCGATCCGTCGTACGTGTCGGTTCCGTTGGGCGGGTAACGGACTACGCCTCCGACACCTCGCCGTACAGCTGGGAGAGTTCCGGTACGCCGCTGGTCGCCCACTCGCGCCCGGCGGCGACCACGTCGATCTCGCGGCCGGATTCCAGCCGCACCACCGGCTGGCCGTTGGGCCACAGCTGCCAGGTCGCGCCGGGGACCGTGCGCAGGATGACGGTGCCGAGATACAGGCCGGCGTCGTTGCCGAGCCAGGGCAGGCTCTCCTCGTCGTCGCGCCAGCGCGGCAGCAGCTGGTCGAGCGCCTCCAACGAGGCCGGGGAGTCGTCGAGTTCGATTCCCGCCCGGTACGCCTGGGAGCGCAGCAGTTCGCACTCGGAGAGAAGCTCGGCCAACCCCTCACGATCACTCTCGCTGTCGGAGAAGACAGCGACTCTGGCGGGGTCTCGCTTCTTGCGCCAGTTGCCCAGGAACGAGATGTTCATACCTCCAGCCTGTCATCCATATCGCCCGGCGCACCACAGGGCACGCGGAGCCGCTTGTTCCAGGGGATTTCGCCAGGAGTTCGCGCGTCGATCATTGACGGGTCCCTGCCGTCTCCTTGGCTTCCCGGAGCACTTGTTGTCGCGCGTCTGTCGCTTGCATCTGTTGTCTCGCACATGCCTTGCAGCACGCGTTGTCCTGTCGGCAAACGGGAGGAGTCGGTCGTGCACCGACGTGTCTGGGGTCCGGCCGTCGCTCTCGCCCTTCTCATGATGGCGGTGCCGACGGCGTCCGCGAAGACCGGGCTGCCCACCCGGGCCGAGCCGCTCCCGCTGGAGCGGCTCTTCGACAACACGGCCGTCAGCGATGACGCGCGGCCCGGCGAGGCGGACTTCGACGGCTCGGGCGGCTCCCTGTCGGCTCGGGACCTGACCGCCGCGGGCTGGACGCCGGGCCGCACACTGACCGTCCAGGGTGCCCGGCTGACCTGGCCACGCAGGGCGGCGGGCCAACCCGACAACGTGCGCGCCGACGGCCAGTCCGTCCGGGTACGCGGCCGTGGCGAAGCCCTCGCGTTCCTGGTGGCGGGCACGGCCGGCGATGCGGCCACGGGCACGGGTGTGGTGCGGTACGCGAACGGCTCGCGCTCCTCGTACCGGCTGACCGCACCGGACTGGCGCCGCGGCCCCCTCGCTACCAAGGCCGTCGCACTCCCCCACGTCAACACGCCCGGCGGCCAACTCGCCGAGAAGGCACGGCTGTACGTCGTGACTGTGCCGCTCGTGCACGGCCGGGCCGTCTCCTCGGTCCAGCTGCCGCGCAATGCCGACCTGCATGTGTTCGCGCTGTCGGTACGCGCCGGTGCCCCGGGCTGGACGGGCAGTTGGGCCACTTCGACCTCCGGGTACACGGCGGTCGGGCCCTGGACGGACCGGACGCTGCGCCTCGTGGTGCACACCTCGGCAGGCGGGCCGCGCGTACGGATCCGGCTCGACAACACCTTCGCCGCGGCGCCCGTACGGATCGGCAGCGCGACGGTGGCGGTCCAGGCGTCCGGTGCGAGCCCGCGGAGCGCTCCCGTGCCGCTGTCGTTCCGGGGTGCCGCCGGGACCGAAATCCCCGCGGGGGCTCAGGCGTTCAGCGATCCGCTCGGCTTCGATGTGCCCGCGGACGCCAATCTGCTGGTGAGCTTCCATCTGCCGGGAACGGTGACCGCCGCGCCCGTGCACAGCCTCGCCGTCCAGCGGTCGTACCTCAGTGAACCGGGCGACCACGCGGCGGACGCCACCCCGGACGCGTACACCTCGGCGATCAGCAACTGGCCGCTACTGACCGGTGTGGACGTGGGCGGCGGGCCCGGTTCCGTGGTGCTGCTCGGGGACTCGATCACCGACGGCGAGAAGTCGACGCCGGACGCGAACCTGCGCTGGGGTGATGTGCTCGCCAGGCGGCTGCGGGACCAGGACGTGGTCCCGCACTACGGGGTCCTCAACCACGGCATCTCGGCGAACCGTGTGGTCACCGACCGCTACCCCGGTGACGGCATCTCCACCGACACGGGCGGCGTGAGCGCCCTGAACCGTCTCGACCGTGACGTCCTCGCCCAGACGTCGGCCCGTACGGCCATCGTGTTCCAGGGCGTCAACGACGTCCGCTGGGGTGCGAGCGCGGACCAGGTCATCGCCGGGCTGCGGGAGATCGCCGACCGGGCGCACGCGCGTGGGCTGCGGGTGCTGGCCGCGACGATCGTCCCCTGCGAGGGCGAGGCGCGGTGCACGGCTGCCGCCGACGCCGGCCGCTCCGCGGTGAACGGGTGGATTCGGTCCAGCTCCTCGTTCGACGGGGTGCTCGACTTCGATGCGGTGCTGCGGGATCCCGCACGTCCTTCGCGGATGCTGCCCGTGTACGACAGCGGGGATCACCTGCATCCGGGGAATGCAGGGCTCGCTGCGCTGGCGGAGGCTGTGGATTTGAGGGTGCTGTAGCTGCAGCGCCGCTTCGCGGGAAGGTCGTCATTCGGCTGCGGGTCCGTCGTGGCTGGTCGCTCCCCCACTCTCGAATTCGCTCGAGCGGGGGGACCCCCATCGCGGCGGAGCCGCACATTGATACAGCCCCGCGCCCCTGACGGGGCGCCCCCGACGGGCGCCCGGCTACAGGGGCAGGGCGCTCGGTTACACGTCCAAGTCCACCACCACCGGCGCATGGTCGGACGCGCCCTTGCCCTTGCGCTCCTCGCGGTCCACGTACGCGTCCGTGACCGCCTTTGCGAAAGGTTCGTTGCCGTAGACCAGGTCGATGCGCATGCCGCGGTTCTTGGGGAAGCCGAGTTGGCGGTAGTCCCAGTACGTGTACGGGTGGTCGTACTTGAGGGGGCGCGGGACCACGTCCGAGAGGCCGGCCTCGCGGAGTTCGGTGAGGGCGGCGCGCTCGGCGGGGGTGACGTGGGTGGAGCCCTCGAAGGCGGAGATGTCGTAGACGTCGTCGTCCGTCGGCGCGACGTTGTAGTCGCCCAGCACCGCGAACGGGCGGCTGCCGCCCACGTCGCCCGCGATCGCCGCCTTGAGGGCCTCGAACCACTGGAGCTTGTACGCGAAGTGGGGGTGGTCCACTTCTCGGCCGTTCGGCACGTACACCGACCAGACGCGGATCGGGCCGCAGGTCGCGGCTATGGCGCGGGGCTCCTGGACGCCGTCGTAGCCGGGGTCGCCGGGCAGGCCCTTGACCACGTCTTCGAGGCCTGCGCGGGAGATCACCGCCACGCCGTTCCAACGGCCCGTCGCATGCACCGCCGACTCGTAGCCCAGCGCGCTCAGCTCTTCGGTGGGGAACTGCTCGGCGGTGGTCTTGGCCTCCTGGAGGCACAGCACGTCGGTGCCGCTGCTCTCCAGCCAGGCCAGCAGCCTGGGGAGACGGGCGGTGATCGAGTTCACGTTCCAGGTGGCAATCCGCATGCCTCACAACTTACCGGGAGGGTCTGACAACAGCCCCGCGGAAGGCTTGCGCTCAGAGTTCGGCCGAGGCGCCCGGCGTCAGCCGCAGGTGCTCCGCGCCGCCCAGGCCGCCGATCTGCCGGTCGTAGATCGGGCGGGCGAGGTCGGTGAGGAGGGCGTCATGGATGTCGTACGCGCGCTGCGGTTTGACCTCGCGTACGTACTCGATGACCTCGGCGATCTTGTTCCAGGGGGCCATCACCGGGAGCATCAGCGTCTCGACGGGCTGGTCGGGGACGGTGAGGGCGTCGCCCGGGTGGAAGACGCGACCGCCGTCGACGAGATAGCCGACGTTGGTGATGCGCGGGATGTCGGGGTGGATCACGGCGTGCAGCTCGCCGTGGACCTGGACGTCGAAGCCCGCGGCCGTGAAGGTGTCGCCGTGGCCGACGGTGTGCACACGGCCGGGGAACGCCGCCGCGATCTGGTCGGAGACGGACTTCAGCGTCCACAGCTCGGCGCCGGGGTTGGCGTCAAGACCGGCTCGCAGACGGCCCTCGTCGAAGTGGTCGGGGTGCTCGTGCGTGACCAGGATCGCGTCCGCGCCGACCGCGGCGTCCTCCTCGCTGAAACCGCCGGGGTCGATGACGAGCATGCGCCCGTCCTTCTCGAGCCGGATACAGGCGTGCGACTTCTTCGTGAGCTTCATGGGTTCCATCCTGCCCCTGACCCAGGAGCGACCTCACTCCCGGTACTCACTCCTGAGGTGTGGTCTCCTCGCGGATGACCTGCTGCGCCACCTTGAAGGCGCTGTTCGCCGCCGGTACACCGCAGTAGACGGCCGCGTGGAGGAGTACTTCCTTGATCTCGGCCGGAGTGAGGCCGTTGCGGAGGGCGGCCCGGGTGTGGAAGGCGAGCTCTTCGAGATGGCCGCCCGCGACGAGGGCGGTGAGCGTGACGCAGCTGCGGGAGCGTCTGTCCAGACCGGGGCGGTCCCATATCTCGCCCCACGCGTAGCGCGTGACGAACTCCTGGAAGTCCCCGGAGAACTCGTCCGCCTGGGCGAACGCCCGGTCCACGTGCGCGTCGCCGAGCACCTCGCGGCGGACCTTGATGCCCGCGTCGTACGGGTCGGGCCTGCCCAGGGCCTCGGGCTGCTCGGCGGCGGCGATCTCGGCGACGGGCGCGACCGGCGGGGCCGCGGCCAGCACCGGCTTGACCGGGGACGCCGCGATCGCCATATGGCCGGTGGTCGTGTCGAAGGCGGGCTGCCAGGCGCTGGTGAAGTGCCGTACGAGGAGGTCGGTGACCGCGGCGGGCTGCTCCACGGGGACCAGGTGCGAGGCGCCGGGCACGACCGCGAGACGGGCGTCCGGTATTCCGGCGACCAGGGTGCGGGCCTCGGCGGGGCCGGTGACCTGGTCGTCGGAGCCGACGAGGACGAGCGTGGGCACGCCGACGCGGCCGAGTTCGGGGCGTACGTCGAAAGAGGCGAGCGCCTCGCAGGCGGCGATGTAGCAGCCGGGGTCGGTGGTGCGCACCATCTGCACGGCCCACTCGGTGATCGCGGGCTGGGCGGCGGCGAAGCCGGTGGTGAACCAGCGCTCCGGGGACGTACGGGCGATGGGGTCGAGGCCGTTCGTCCGTACGATCACTCCGCGCTGGCGGAACTCGTCTGCCGTGCCGAAGCGCGGTGAGGCGGCGATCAGGGCGAGCGAGGCGACCCGCTCCGGGTGGCGCAGGGCCAGCTCCGTGCCGACGGCGCCGCCGAGCGCGCAGCCCGCGTAGCCGAACCGCTGGACGCCGAGCCCGTCGAGCGTGCCGAGCAGCCGGTCGGCGAGGTCGTTGACCGAACCGGCCGGGTACGCGGGCGCGCCGCCGTGGCCCGGCAGGTCGAACCGGAAGATCCTCCAGTGCTTCATCAGCTCCGGGACCTGCCGGTCCCACATGTGCCAGGTGGTACCGAGCGAGGGGCCGAGGACAAGGACCGGAGCATCTTCCGGGCCGTCGAAGCGGTACTGGAGGGCGGGGGACTTCATCTCACTCACCGCTCCAAGCTAGCTTCCGCTCCTGTGGGCGCGAAAACGGGACCGGTTTGTCCACATTGCCTGCACGGGGCCGCCACATGTGAAGCGACGGCGCACTGGAGGGTTCGGCCGGGGCTCATGGGGCGTCC
Source organism: Streptomyces flaveus (assembly GCF_014647675.1). Classification (GTDB taxonomy): domain Bacteria; phylum Actinomycetota; class Actinomycetes; order Streptomycetales; family Streptomycetaceae; genus Streptomyces; species Streptomyces flaveus. The sequence continues at coordinate 192,708 of NZ_BMPQ01000009.1, forward strand.
GGTGTGCCCAGGCCGGTGAGGGCGCCGACCGGGTCGAGGTCGGGGGTTCCCCGGGGCCACCAGTCGTCGTGGCCCGGTTCCGACTCGTACGCGTACCAGAGGCCGTCGTGGCCGAGGCGGAGCTGTATGTGGCCGCGAGGGTGGGTGAGGTGGTTGTGCCAGGGGCGGAAGGCAGGGAAGTCGGCGGCCAGGAGGAGGGGGCGTGCGCGGTCGAAGCGGCCCGCCGGTGGGTCCCAGGTTTCCTCGAGGACGGCGAGCCCTTCGAGTCCGCCCTGGCGCCAGGCGGCGACCGCACGCGCCAGGTCGGCGGGGGTGCGGCCGGCGGCGGAGGCGAGGGACGCGTACAGGGCGCGGGTGGTGGCGGTGAGGCCGGAGCCGGGGCGGGTGGCGGCGAGGCGTACGGCGTCCTGCCAGAGCGTCAGCTCTGCGACCGGGTCACGTCCCGTCGTGAGCAGCGCGTGTGCTCGGGTGGCCGCGTCGGTGGCCAGCTGGTCGAGGGCCATCGGGTCCGGGCCGCCCGGGGATGCCGGATAGACCGGCGGCTGTTCGGGGTGTGCTGGCGGGGGCAACGGCTGTGGCAGCGGCGGGAGTTGGCGGGGTGCCAGGGCGTCACGAGCGCGTACGCCGGGAAGTTCGGGTTCTTGGCCTCCTTTCTGGCCTGCGTGGGCTGAGCGGGCGGCCAGGGCGGCGTTGCGGCGTGACAGTGCGTCCAGCAGCTCGCGCTCGCCTCGGCCGCGCAGCAGGAGCAGCACGAAGGGGTCTTCGTCCAGCAGCCGTGCCGTCTGGTAGCAGAGGGCGGCCGCGTGCTTGCAGGGGTGGCCGAAGTCGGGACAGCTGCAGTGCGGTTCGAGGTCTCCGGGGCCGGGGAGCAGTTCGACCCCGCACTCGGCGAGCGACTGGGGCATGTCCTTGTCGAGCAACGCCGCGATGTGCCCCGGCCGTTCGGCAGCGGCGTCCAGGAATCGCTCCCAGTCCTCGTCCGTGAGCGTACGCATCCGGATCTGCACGCGGTACGGCCGCGGCCGGCTCCCGTGCACATACGCGAGCACGAGCCCCGGCGTGACGGTCACGGCATCCACGTGCCCCTCCCCTGCATACACCCGCCCGCGCGCAAGCCGCGCCGGATCCAGCGCCGCCTCCTCCAGCGCCCTCACCCAGGCGTCACCCCACCACGTCTCGGCGAACCTGCCGCCTCCGGGCGACTGCCGCGGAAGGGCGGGGAAGGTACGCCGCAGGTCGCCGGCGGAGGCTGGGGGTGTGGTGTGCGGCTGGGGGGCTCCTCCGGGCGCGGAGAGGGAACGGGGCGGTGGACCGTCCGCGTCGGGCGCGGGCCCGGTGGGTCGCGTACGGGCGTCTCGGCCGACGGGACCTACAGCGGGCGCCGGGCCGGGTGGGAACCTTCGCTCGGTGGGCGGAGGGGCGGCTTCCGGGGTCGTTGCCGAGTGGACGGGGCTGCGGGGAGGCGCCGCGCGGCGGTCTGCTGTGCTCGGTGACGGTGCCGAGGCGGAAGGCTTCGGCTTCGCGGCAACGGGGCGGCTCGGGCCATCAACTCCCTTGGCCCCAAAGGCTGTACGGGACCGACCCGCGCCGGTTCGGGCGGCACGCAAGGCCTCGCGGGCCACGTCACCGGGACGCGGCGCACCGGAGCCCACGCCATCGTCGGGACGGTCGGCGACCGGGACGGGCTCGGATGCGGCCTCGTCCTCGGTACGCACGGTGCGTGGCCCGCCCGCACCCCGCAGAGCGTCACGCGCCACGTCACCCGGCCGGGGCCCCTGCGCAGTCCGCTGCGTCTGCCGCCGGGCGGCGGTCGCCTCGGAGGCCGCCTGGTCCGTACCTCGTGTCGCCGGTCGCGCCTCGGGGGTGGCGGAGTGGTCATCCTCCGAGTCGACCTCGTCGTTCCCGACCTGACCGCGCCGCGCGGCCCACAGGGCACGGCGGGCCACATCGGCGGGCCTGGCCTCACCGGATGAGCGCGCCGGGTCCGGTCGCCCTGTCGAAGACATCACGCCGACCTCCGGAGTGAGACCAGGTCCGACAGCTCGCGGTCGGTGAGCTCCGTGAGGGAGGCCTCGCCGGAGCCCAGGATCGCGTCGGCCAGCGCCCGCTTCGAGGCGAGCATCTCGGCGATGCGGTCCTCCACCGTGCCCTCGGTGATGAGGCGGTGGACCTGGACGGGCTGGGTCTGGCCGATGCGGTAGGCGCGGTCGGTGGCCTGTTCTTCGACCGCTGGGTTCCACCAGCGGTCGAAGTGGACGACATGGCCCGCGCGCGTGAGGTTCAGGCCCGTGCCGGCCGCCTTCAGGGACAGGACCAGGACAGGCGTCGCCCCGCTCTGGAAACGGTCCACCATGTGTTCGCGCTCGGGCACCGGCGTACCGCCGTGCAGCAGCTCGACCGGTACCGCCCTGGCCGTGAGGTGGGAGCTGATCAGTCGCCCCATCCCCACGTACTGGGTGAAGACGAGCGCCGAACCGTCCTCGGCGAGCAGCGTGTCCAACAACTCGTCGAGCAGGGCCAGTTTCCCGGACCGGGCGGCGGTGGGGGTGCCCCCGCGCGAGCGGAGCCGAGCGTGGGGGAGGTCGCCGGTCTTCGGCGGGACGTCCTCCTTCAGGTACAGCGCGGGGTGGTCGCAGATCTGCTTCAGCGCACCCAGCAACTTCAGTACCAAGCCCCGGCGGGCAATACCCTCTGTCGTCTCGATCGCCAGCATCGACTCGCGCACCACCGCCTCGTAGAGCGCGGCCTGTTCTCGGGTGAGCGGGACGGGGTGGTCCGTCTCCGTCTTGGGCGGGAGCTCGGGGACGATGCCCGGGTCGGACTTCTTGCGGCGCAGCAGGAAGGGGCGGATCAGCCGGGCCAGGCGGGCCACGGCCTCGTCGTCCTCGCCGTTCTCCACCGCGCGCGCGTGCCGGGCGCGGAAGGACTTCAGGGGGCCGAGCAGTCCGGGGGTCGTCCAGTCGAGCAAGGCCCAGAGCTCGGAGAGGTTGTTCTCCACGGGTGTCCCGCTCAGGGCAACCCGGGCCGGCGCGGGGATCGTACGCAGTGCCTTCGCGGTCGCCGAGTACGGGTTCTTGACGTGCTGCGCCTCGTCCGCGACGACCATGCCCCATCGCTGCTGGGCGAGCCGGGCCGCCGCCGACCGCATCGTCCCGTACGTGGTGAGGACGAATCCGCCGTCCAGGTCCTCCAGTGTGCGGCCCGCTCCGTGGTAGCGGCGGACGGGGACGCCGGGGGCGAAGCGGTTGATCTCCCGCTGCCAGTTGCCGAGCAGTGAGGCCGGGCAGACCACGAGGGTCGGTTCGCGGCGCGCCCGCTTCAGGTGGAGGGCGATGACGGTGACGGTCTTACCGAGCCCCATGTCGTCGGCGAGGCAGCCGCCGAGGCCGAGCGAGGTCATGAGGTCGAGCCAGGCCAGCCCGCGCAGTTGGTAGTCCCGCAGCGTCGCCGTCAGACCGGCGGGCGGCTCGGCGGGCCGTACCCCCGCCGTCAGCCGGTCGCGCAGCGCGGCCAGCGCGCCGACGGGCACCGCCTCGACCGTCTCGCCGTCGACCTCCGCGCTGCCGGTGAGCGCGACGGAGAGCGCGTCGACCGGGTCGAGCAGACCCAGTTCGCGTTTACGCGCCTTGCGGACGAGGGCCGGATCGACGAGCACCCACTGGTCCCGCAGCCGCACGACGGGCCGGTGCGCCTCGGCCAGCGTGTCCATCTCGGCCTCGCTGAGCGGATCGCCGCCGAGCGCCAACTGCCAGCGGAACTGGAGCAGTTCCTCGCTCTCGAAGAACCCGGTGCCGTCCGTGGCAGAACCGGGCGCCGGACGCACCACCGCCGCCGCGCTCAGGTCCTGGGCGAGGTCGCGGGGCCAGTGCACGGCGACTCCGGCCGCGCCGAGGCGGGTCGCCGCGACGCCGAGCAGATCGGACAACTCGTCCTCGGACAGCGCGAGTACGTCCGGTACGTACTGTTCCGACAGCCGGTCCAGCGGCGGCCAGACACGGGCCGCGCGCCGCACGGCCAGGGCGGCGTCCACGCGCGCGCGTGGCCCGAACGTCGCGTCGGCCTCGCCCGCCCACAGGGCCGCGGCGTCGACGACGAGGGTGGGGTCGGCGAGGCTGTGCACCTGGACGACGGCCGCGCCCGCCCTCCGCGTGGCCTCGCCGTCGTCGGTGTCGCTGTCGTCGAAGAGGTCGTACGCGGACAGGTCCAGGCGCAGCGAGATCCGTACGCCCGCGTCCATGCCCGCGGCGACCTCTGCCGCCCAGTGCCGGGCGCCCGGCAACCGCTGCGGCTCGCGCGCGGCGAAGGGCTTCCCGACCGCGTACGGCGCGGCCTCGGTGCGTGGCAGGGTGTCGGCGACGGCGTCGAGGAAGGCGCGCATCAGCGCTTCCGGGTCGGGCAGTTGGAGTGGGCTCCGGCCGGGGAGCGGTACGGCATGTCCCTCGTACGGGAGGGCCGCGGCCACCGCTCTCAAGTGGGCGATGTCGTCCGGATCCAGTGGTCCGGCGCGCCACGCGTCGTGGCCGTCCTGCGTCAGTCCGGGCAGCAGTCGCCCGCGCGCGAGGAGCCGCAGCGCGTGCAGCGCGGCGGCGCCCCAGCATGTCGTGGCGGGATGCGCCGCGGGGTCCCGCCTCGCCCGTACGAGCAAGGGCAGCGCCTCGCCGATCGCGAGGGTCAGTGCGGGCGCCGATGCCCGCCGGACTCCCGCGCCATGCCGCCGCACCACCGTCAGTTCGGCCTGCTCGCCCTCCGGCAGCGCCCCACCGTCCGGGTCCCAGAACGCGATCCGCCCGTCCCGCGGCAGTCCGGCCGGCAGAAAGACGGCCGCGAGCCGGACCGGCACGGCGGTCCGCGCGGCTTCTGCCACGCGCCCCTCGACCTCCCCCACGCTCATGCTCCCTGCCACCTCCCTCACCGCAGTCGGACCAGTCGGACCACTGGTCGTCGGCCCAGTCGGAACACTGGTCGTCGAACCAGTCGGATCACTCGTCTTCGACTGTACGGGCCGGGTCTGACAATCGGGCTCGGCGGCCGAACCGGGAGGTCACCGGAAGGTCAGGAAGGTCAAGGTCAGGAAGGTCAGGGCGTCGTTCTGGAGACCACGTACACCATGGGACGGCCGGGCTTCGACCAGTTCACGACCATGTCCAGCGTGGGAGTCGGGTTCTTCCGCGCGCGGGTGAGGCCCGACCAGGGGCCGGGTGTCGTGAAGTCCCAGTCGACGATGTTCCGGTGGCGGGCGCTGATGGGGAAGTCGTCCTTCTCCAGGGCGGCGCGGCTGGTGCCGATGCTCTTGAGGAACTTGTCGAAGCCGTCGTCGCTGGTGCGGAACTGGACGTACAGACGGCTGGTCCTCCAGTTGTTCGTCTCGTAGTACGAGACCTTCTTCGAGCCCGGCGGGATCGGCACATGGTAGAGACGGCGCTGGACACGCGAGGGCCAGTCCGGGGTGAGGCCCCTCGCGGCGTACTTCTCTTCCTTGTTCCTGCCGCTGTCACGACTCTGGTTGGCGGAGATCACCAGATAGCCGGCCGGGATGCCGATCAGCAGCACGATGATCAGCAGCGTCAGCGCGCGTCGGCGGATCTTGTGGCCCCGGCCCTCGGGCGGGCGCGGATCGTCCGGCGACGGCACCTGGTGGGACAGTGCGGCGGCCGTCACAGCGACCCCTGTGTCGTACGACGCGACTGCACATACCGCTCGTACCGCTCATAGCGCTCCACCCTGCGCCGATTGGCACGCCGGAAACGGCGGGCGACGAGCCGGGCGAGATCGGCGGCGCCGACCATCCCGGCCTCGGGGCCGAGCTGGGCGCGGGCGATGCGGGCCTCGGGGCGGTAGCCGCGACCGGTCAGATGGCGCCGGAAGGCGTCCCGCGCGGGGCCGATCAGCAGGTCGTCGGCCGCCGAGACACCACCGCCGATGACGAAGCAGGAGGGGTCGAGCGCGGCGGCCAGGTTCGCGATGCCGACGCCGAGCCACTGGCCGATGTCCTGGAGCAGCTCGACGCACATGGCGTCGCCCTCACGGGCCAGCTCGGTGATCATCGGGCCCGTGATCTCGGAGATGTCGCCCTTGACGTGCTCGATGATGCCGTACGCCACCGGGGAGTCGGCGGCGGCGAGTTCACGGGCCTCGCGCACCAGCGCGTTGCCTGAGCTGTACTGCTCCCAGCAGCCGCGGTTGCCGCAGGGGCAGCGGTGGCCGCCGGGCACGACCTGCATATGGCCGAACTCGCCCGCCACACCGAACTTGCCGCGCTTGACCTGGCCGTCCTCCAGGATCGCGCCCCCGATACCGGTGCCCAGCGTGATCATGACCAGGTGGTCGTCGCCACGGCCCGCACCGAAGCGCCACTCCGCCCAGGCCGCGGTGTTGGCGTCGTTGTCGACGAGGACGGGCACGGCGAGGCGCCCGGAGATCCGGTCCCTCAGAGGCTCGTTGCGCCACGACAAGTGGGGGGCGAACAGGACGCGGTTGCGGTCGGCGTCGACCCAACCGGCCGCTCCTATGCCGACGGCGTGCACGTCGTGCCGGTCGGAGAGGTCCAGGACCAGTTCGACGATGGTGTCCTCGACGACCTTGGGGCTCTTGGACTTGTCGGGGGTCTCGGTGCGGACCTTCTCGAGGATGTTGCCGTCCGCGTCGACAACACCCGCCATCACCTTCGTACCGCCGATGTCGATGCCGACGGTGGGGACGCGGGGAGCCGTCAGATGCGATCGGCGCTCACGCGTGCCGACGGTCCGCAGGACGGTGCCCCGTGCGGAGCCGCGGTGTGCGAGGGCGAGGTCGCGGTAGGTGCTCATCGCGCCGATTCTGCCGCACGCTGGCGCTGGCTTGCACGGGGAGCCCCTTCGCTTCGCTTGGGGCCGCCTGGAAACTGCAGGCCGTTTACAAGGTCACGGGTGCGTCGTGGCTGGTCGCGCAGTTCCCCGCGCCCCTTACAGGGCGCTCCCCGTACGGTCGCGGGAAAAGGGGAACTCACGGGCGTACGAGCAGTTGGAACTCGAACGAGTAGCGCGACGCCCGGTACGTATGCGTGCCGTACTCCACCGCCCGCCCCGTGTCGTCGAACGTCGTGCGTTGCATGGTGAGGAGGGGAGCACCCTCGGGTTCGCCCAGGCGGTCCGCCTCCACCACGGTGGCGGCGCGGGCTCCTACCGTCTGGCGGGCGCTGTGCAGGGTGATGCCGGCGGCGCGCATCAGCCGGTACAGGCCGGTGGCCTCCAGCTGGGAGCTGTCCAGGTCGAGGAGGCCGGGCGGCAGGAAGTTGCAGAGGTACGCCATCGGCTCGCCGTGGGCCAGGCGCAGCCGTTCCACCCGGTGTACGTCGCTGCCCTCGGCCACCGCGAGGGCGGCGGCGATCTCGGCCGACGCGGGGACGACGGTGTTGACGAGGACCCGGGTCGCCGGGCGCTGGCCGGCCGCCTCCAGGTCGTCGTACAGGCTGCTCAGCTCCAGCGGGCGCTTGACCTGGCTGTGTACGACCTGGGTGCCGACGCCGCGGCGGCGTACGAGGAGGCCCTTGTCGACGAGGGACTGGATGGCCTGGCGAACCGTCGGCCGGGACAGGCCGAGCCGCGCGGCGAGCTCGATCTCGTTGCCGAGGAGGCTGCCGGGCGTGAGCGCGCCGTGCTCGATCGCCGCCTCGAGCTGTTGGGACAGCTGGAAGTACAACGGCACCGGACTGCTCCGGTCGACGCTGAGCTGGAGCGTCACGGTCGGATCCACTTCTGCTTTGGGCACGGGGCGAGCGTAGCTCTGGTGAATGATGACGGGAAGTCGTGAAGTTCGATTGTCAGGACAAAGCTTGACAGCGGGCTGGTTTCAGCCGCAGTTTGGTCCCATGCGCATCGGACTTATCGGAACGGGTCGTATCGGTACATTCCATGCGACGGCTCTCAGTCGCCATCGTGAGGTCGGCGGATCTCTGATCGTCACCGACGCGGACACCGCCCGGGCCCGTGCGCTGGCCGACCGTCTGGGCGCCACGGCCGCTCCCAGCGTCGATGAGATCTTCACCTGGGGCGTGGACGCCGTCGTCATCACCGCGGCCACGTCGGCCCACGCCGAACTGATCGGTCGGGCAGCACGCGCCGGGCTCCCGGTGTTCTGCGAGAAGCCCATCGCCCTCGATCTGCCGGGCACGCTCCACGCACTCGCCGAGGTCGAGACGGCCGGAACGATCCTGCAGATGGGCTTCCAGCGCCGTTTCGACGAGGGCTACACGGCCGCGCGCGAGGTGGTGCGCTCGGGCAGCCTCGGGCGGCTGCACACCGTGCGGGCGATGACATCCGACCAGACGCCGCCCCCGGCCGCGTATCTCCCGCTGTCGGGCGGCCTGTACCGGGACTGTCTGGTGCACGACTTCGACATCCTGCGCTGGGTGACGGACCATGAGATCACCGAGGTGTACGCGATGGGCTCGGACGCCGGGCCCGCGATGTTCCGCGAGGCGCATGACATCGATACCGCCGCGGCCGTCCTGACCCTGGACGACGGCACGCTCGCCACGGCGACGGCGACCCGGATGAACGGCGCCGGATACGACGTACGCATGGAACTGGCCGGTGAGCTGGACCAGGTCGGCGTCGGCCTGGACGACCGTACGCCGATCGCCTCCACGGAGCCGACCGGCCCGCCGCCCGCGACCAAGCCGTGGACCGGCTTCCTGGAGCGCTTCGCGCCCGCGTACGAGGCGGAGTTGCACGCCTTCGTCGAGGTCGTGCGCGGGGAGCGCGCCAACCCGTGCGACGGGCGCGAGGCGCTGCAGGCGCTGCGGATCGCCGAGGCGTGCGAACTCTCGCGGCGCGAGCGCCGGTTGGTGTCGGTGGCGGAGATCCCGGGCGGCCGGGACTGAACGCTCCGCTGGAGAGGCGACTCGAAAGCTGCGGGCCATCTGGGGCTGGTCGCTCTCAGCGCTCAGTGCCCGTCGCCCTCCAGGAGTCCCGCGTCGTACGTCAACAGGGCGATCTGTACTCGGTTGTTGAGGTCGAGCTTGGCGAGGATGCGGGACACGTGGGTCTTGACGGTGGCGACGCTCATGAACAGCTCGCGGGCGATCTCGGCGTTCGAGTGCCCCTGTCCGACGGCGACGGCCACTTCGCGTTCGCGGTCGTTGAGAGCTGCGATGCGTCTGCGGGCGGTCGCGTGCCGGGTGTCCGGGCCGCTGCCGCCCGCGGCGTGCGCCATCAACTGGCGGGTGACCGTGGGGGAGAGAACGGGGTCGCCGGCCGCGACACGGCGTACGGCCTCGATGATGTCCGCCGGTGGGGTGTCCTTGAGTACGAATCCGGCGGCGCCCGCTCGCAGTGCCCTCAGGACCTGCTCGTCGGCGTGAAAGGTGGTCAGCACGACGACCTGCGGCGCGTCCTTTCGCTCCCTGAGCCGTTCCGTGGCGGCGAGTCCGTCCACGTTCGGCATCCGGATGTCCATGAGGACCACATCGGGGCGGGTCCGCTCGACGAGTTCGTCCACCTCGCTCCCGTCGGCGGCCTCCCCCACGATCTCGAGATCATCGGCACCGCCCATCATGAAGGCCAGTCCGGCGCGAACCAGCGGGTCATCGTCGACGAGGAGCAGACGGATCGGAGTCATGAGCCTCACGTAATCATGAACTGGGGGTTCTTACGGTGGCGTTGGGCTCGGGCCTAGCCGCCGGAGCCCCACGGCAACCAAGCCGACACCTCGAACCCCCCATCCCCCACCGGCCCATGCGAAAGCCGCCCCCCCGCCAACATCGCCCGCTCCGTCAACCCGATCAACCCCTGCCCGGACCCGGGTACCAGCGGCACCTCCCCCGGCGGAGCCGGATTGCGTACGGACACGGTGAGTCCTGAACCCGCCACCCCCGAAACGGACACCGTCACCTCCGCCCCGGGCGCGTGCTTGCGCGCATTGGTCAGCCCCTCCTGAGCGATCCGATACGCGGTACGCCCGACGGAGGCGGGCACCGAGGCGGCATCGGCAACGCGGTTGTCGAGGCTCACCTTCATCCCGGCTTCACGCGACTCGGAGACCAGCGACTCCAGCGCCCCGAGCGTCGGCTGAGGCCGCCCGGGCTCCCCCGACTCCCCGCCCGCGGGCCCGGACCGCAACACTCCGATGATCTCCCGCAGGTCCTGCAACGCTTCGTGCGAACTCTCCCGAATGACCCCGGCAGCCCGGGCCACCTCCTCCCGAGGCGCATCGGGCCGGAACTCCAACGCCCCCGCATGCACGCTCAGCAACGTCAGCCGATGGGCCAGTACGTCATGCATCTCGCGAGCGATCCCCTCCCGGGCCAGCCGCTGCGCCTGCTCGGCACGGAGCGAGGCCTCCGTCTCGGCGCGCTGGGCACGATCCCGCAGGCTCAGCAGGAGCTGACGGCGGGAACGGACGTACATGCCCCAGCCGACGATCGCGGCGGTGAGCACCCACCCGATGAGCACCGACGGGACGTAGTCGAGATCGGGCTCGGGCCTCAGATAGAAGAAGAGTGGGGACAGCACGGCGTGGGCACCGCCGACCCAGGCGACGTACTTGAAGGGCCGGTGCACGGCCAGCGTGAACAGCGCGACCAGGCCCACCCCGCCTGCCGTGGTCGAGACGAAGCTGATGGGAACCATGACCGCGGCGAGGCCGACCGGCCAGCGGCGACGCAGCCAGACCGCGGCACAGGAAAATGCACCGATCCACTGGTCGGCGACCTCCAGCGCACGCGGGAGGTCAGGGGTCTGGGACAGCGTGTCAGCACCGAGCAGGCCAACGATCACGGCCACCAGGAAGGCGGCGAAGTCGACGACCCAGTCCCGCACGGTACGCCGGGGCCGCCCCGTCCGCCCGACGCGCGCCACCCGGTCGGGGTCGATCTCGACGGCGACCGCCGAGGGCAGCCAGCGCCGCCCGGGCAACGGCCCGGGAACAGCTTCCGGCTCGGGCGTCAGCCCTGCCGCTCCTGGTCCCGCCCCCGACGTACGCTCGTTACCTCTCACGGTCGGCAAATCTACGCATCAACGGCCATCCACACCTCCCCTCCGTGCACGATCGCCGACCAAAGTCGCACCACCGAAGACTTTCGGCGCGCCCCCTCCGCACGGACTCCAGACTTCCGTCAGGCATACCTCGCCCCGCGGCCGATGAGCGTGGGGGGTCCGCGGGGCGAGGATCCTGCCATGAAGCAGGTTCTGGAGTTTCTCGGCGTGATCGCCTTCTTGCAGGGCGCGGCCGGCCTGGTGCACGAGTTCACCGACTGGGACATCGGCCTCGTACAACGAGTCGGCTTCCTCGACGACTACGAGATCTACGCGAGCGTCGCGCTGGTGGTTCTGTCGCTCGCGCTGTTCGCGGTCGCCGAGAGCCTGAGATCCGGGTGACCGGCAGCGGTGACCAGCAGCCGCATGGGGGACGGCTGCTGGTCAGCAGCTGTAGTTGACCAGCCGGAACGACTCGTAGTGGTCCGCGGTGTAGTAGTCCTCCTGTTGCTCCTCACCCGTGACGATGCGGCGAGCACCGCGGTCGTCGGAGCCGGGCGTGATCACCGTGTACTCGTGGTAATAGCCGGTGTTCTGGTCAGGAAGGATGCCTTCGCGGTTCTGGAAGACGGTGCCGTCCTGGGGGAAGGGGAAGGGGCCGCCCGACTCGATCAGGTCGAGCGTGTCGTGCGCCTGGGACGGCAGTGCGCTGTAGCAGACGTTGCCGACGGCGGTCGGCGCCGCGGTCGCGGGGACCGTGGCGGCGCCGCCGATGAGGAGGGCGGATGCGAGGGCGACCAGGGCGCCGATGCGAGTGGTGCGTGGGGGGAATCTCATGACTCCTAGCATGACGCGCGTAGACAGTGGCATGTCAATGTCAAGGCCGACAATTTCGCCCGGCAAGTCGCATGATTTTTCCGGGAGTTAACCTGCCGGGCGGCCGGCATATCGCCGCTACGCGGTCTCCGCCGGCAGCTCGTACGAGCCGTACTGCGGGCGCCCTGCCAGCTCATACGTGTGGATGGCGACACCCGTACTCGTGACGCGGGCCTCGGTGTGGGTGAACGCGGTCGGTACGGCGCCCTCGACGAGGAGACGGCGGCCCGTGCCGAGTACGACGGGGAAGGTCAGCAGGTGCACGGTGTCGACCAGATCGAGCGCCAGGAGGGACTGGGCGAGGGCGCCACTGCCGTGGACCTGGAGTTCCCCGCCGGTGTTCTCCTTGATCGCGGTGACCTCCTTGGCGAGGTCGCCGCGGACGACCGTCGTACCGGCCCAGTCGGCCTGCGTCAGGGTCGACGAGGCGACGTACTTGGGCAGGGAGTTGAGCTTGCCCGCGACCGGGTCGCCCGGGTCGGTGACCCTGGGCCAGTGCGCGGCGAAGATCTCGTACGTACGGCGTCCGAGCAGGAACGCGCCCGCCCGGCCGAAGACCTCGTCGATGAACCGTCCGAAGTCCTCATCGCCGTACGGAACGCTCCAGCCGCCGTGCTCGAACCCGTCGCGCGTGTCCTCGTTGGGACCGCCGGGGGCCTGGTAGACGCCGTCGAGGGTGACGAAGCTGGTGAGGGTGAGCTTGCCCATGATGAGTGCCTTCCTTGGAAGGAGGTGGTGTCTCTGTCATCAGCTCAGACCGCTCTCGCGTCCGCAACTCATCGGTCCGTGGACTCGGAGTCCGTTTGCCGCCAGCACCGGGATGCGCCAGCCGGTGTGATGAAGCCATGACTTCTCAAGAGCCCATGGCTTCTCAGGACCTCACGGACGCTTCTCGGAATCCGATGCACGGCAAGGTCGCCCTCGTGACCGGCGGCAGCCGCGGTATCGGAGCGGCCACGGCGCTCCGGCTCGCGCGGGACGGCGCGGACGTGGCCATCACGTACGTACAGGGCGAGGAAGCCGCGAAGGACGTCGTACGGGAGATCGAAGCGCTGGGCCGGCGAGGTCTGGCGCTGCGGGCGGACTCCGCGGACGCGGATGAGGCGGCGGGGGCGGTCGGGCGGACCGTTGAGGTGTTGGGGCGGCTCGACGTGCTGGTCAACAACGTGGGTGTCGGGCTTCTGGGTCCGCTGCCGACACTGTCCCCCGCGGATGTGGACCGCATCCTCGCGGTCAATGTGCGCGGCGTTTTCCTCACCGCCCAGGCGGCTGCCGCGCATCTCGCCTCCGGCGGCCGCATCGTCACGATCGGCAGCTGCATGACGCAGCGCGTACCCGGTCCCGGCGGCACCCTCTACGCGATGAGCAAGTCCGCGCTGACCGGCCTCACGAAGGCACTCGCGCGCGAGCTGGGCGATCGGAGCATCACCGCGAACATCGTCCACCCTGGGCCCATCGACACCGACATGAACCCGGCGACAGGGCCGTACGCGGCGGCCCAGAGCGCGGTCACGGCTCTCGGTCGGTTCGGCTCCGCGGGGGAGGTGGCGTCGATGGTCGCGTACCTGGCGGGGGCTGAGGCGGGGTATGTGACGGGGGCGGAGTTCGCGGTGGATGGGGGGTATGCGGCCTGAGGTAACAGGCTGCCGTGTCATCGCGGCCTGAGGCGCCCGGCGGGATCCCTGGGATTCCCTGCGGATTCAGGGCAGGTCCCGCTCGACCCGGTGCAGATAGCTGAAGTCGTGGTCATCCCGGGCCTCGCTCAGCGGACGGATCTCCCGGGTGGCCACGTTGAGCGCATAGCCGCTGCCCACACCCAGGAGCCACCCGACGTCGGGCACGACCAGGGCGCCCAGAGCAGCGGCGGACACCGCCACTGTGACCGTCACTCCCCGGCTCACCCACGCCATCCGGCTACTCTTCGCCGCTCCCCGGTAGTCCTGGACGGCGTCCTTCAGCTCCGCCTTCAGCTGGGCCAGCACATCGGCGGGGTGGTCGTAGTCGCGCCGCAGGTCTCCGACCATGCGGTGGAGGGCCCTCATCAGGCGCAGCCGCTCGTCGCGGTAGCGCTCGCGGAAGGCGAGGACGTCGGCGGTGGCAGTGCCCGGGGCGGGGACAGGCAGCAGCTTGCCCAGCTCGATCTCCCAGGCGGGCACACGGTCCCGAGTGGGGGCGCTCCAGGCCCGCCTGTAGGCGTCATCGCTTTCCGTGTAGGGGACGTACGAGGCATACCTGCCGCACGTCAGCTCGCGGACCGTGACACCGACGATTAGCTGCCATACCTCTGCCGGTACTACGAGGCTCCAGAAACCCCGGTCCCGGTTCGGAACGGCCAGCTCGCGCCGGACCAGCTCCCGCTCCAACCAGTAGCTCAGTTTCGAGCCGTAGATGACGGCGCTCGGTCCGGCCAGCAACCGCTCGCGGTTCGCATCCAGGTACTGCAGCTCCTGTATCAGTACCTGTGAGGCCAGACTGCCGCGGAACGCACCCCCAAAACGGGGGTCGTCCAGTGAATCCATGGATTGGCGGTCGAAGGTGAGCGGCGTATAGAGGGCCTGGCTCCTCAAGTCCTCCAACTCCCTGGAGACGGCGGCGCTGTAGACCTCCGGGTCTCGCGGTACGACCGAGGCGAGGCCGTCCCAGTAGAGCAGCGCCTGATGGACAATCTCCGTGGGCGGCGTCACCAAGGGGTAATAGAGCAGAACCGCCATCACATCTCCCCGCGCACTGAACTTCCCGCCTACAGGCGGTAGTTCACCGTAGCGGAACGCGACGGTGCGGAGGACCGCACCGGGGCTTCCGGCCGTGCGCCCCTCGGAGGTCAGCCAGCCACCTCCCGAAGCCGCGCCACCCCCTCCTCCGTCAGCGACCCGAACAGCCGCAACCGCGAAATCCCCCCGTCCGGGAAGATGTCCACGCGCGCGTGCGTACCCACGACCGGCCCGGACAGGACGAAGCGATGGTTCGTGTCCGGCTGGAGACGGGTGCGGGGCAGGACCTCGGCCCAGTCGCCGCTCTCGGTGTCCCTCACCGACACCGAGGCCCACCCGGCCGAGTTGCCCTTCAGATACGCCGTGTCGATCTCGATCGCCCGGATCTCGGAGCGGGCGACGAGCCGGTAGCGGATCCAGTCGTGGCCCGTGTCGCGACGGCGGCGTGTCTCCCAGCACTCGTGCATCGCGCGGGAACGGCCCGGCTGGATGGTGTTGGTGGCGGGCGAGTAGAAGAGGTTGGACGCGTCCTCGACCTGGCCGCCGTTCTCCAGGGCCACGACGTCGAAGGTGCCGAGCACGGTCAGCCACTCGGGGTCCGGCACGACCTCGCCGTACACGCGGAGGCGGGCGATGCCCCCGTCGGGATGCTGGTTGACGCGCAGATGCGTGAAGCGCTGCTCCAGGGAGACGTCGAAGCCGTTGGCCGCGTGGCCGCCAACGGCCGTACGGGGCACGAGAGTCGTCCACTTCACGTCGTCCGACAGCAACTCCTCCGGCGACGGAGACCCCGGCACCGACACACCCTCCACCGACACCGCCTGCGGATAGTTGCCACGGAAGTGCGCGGTGTCGACGACGATGCCGCGTACGACTCCGGGGGCGCCCAGGCGTACGAGCGCCCAGTCGTGGTCCTCGGCCGTGGGCCACGGATGCTCGGCGGAGGCGCCCCGGCGGCGCCGTGTCTCCCAGCCGTCCATGATCTTGCCCTTGTGCCCGAAGTGCTCGGGGTCGAACTCGGCGCGCTCGGGCACGAGCAGGTTCTCGCGCTGGGCGAAGAACTCGTCGTTGGCGGCGATGACACCGGCGCCGAGGCGGCGGTCGGCGAGGTTGGCGTACCGCGTGAAGGGGAAGTCGGCGGTGCGGTAGTCCGCGTACGGATCGCCGCCTCCGTACGGGCTCGCGTCGCCGGTGAAGCCAGGTGTCGCCGTCACGTTGATCAGCTGTTCCTTTCGAGAAGTCGGCCGGTGGGCTCGCCGAACTCGCCGTCGGCCACGATGCGTTCGCCGCGCAACCAGGTGGACTTGACGACGCCGTGCAGGGTCCGGCCCGCGTACGCCGTGACCCGGTTGCGGTGGTGCAGCGCGGCGGGGTCGACGGTGAAGGTCTCCTCGGGCGCGAGGACCGCGAAGTCGGCGTCGCGGCCGGCCTCGATGGCGCCCTTCTGGGAGAGCCCGGCCAGTTCGGCGGGGCGCGCGGACATCCAGCGAACGACGTCCTCGAGGGAGCGGCCCCGTCTGCGTGCCTCCGTCCAGATCGCCGAAAGGCCCAGCTGGAGCGAGGAGATGCCGCCCCAGGCGGTGGCGAAGTCGGCCGTCTTGAGGTCGGCGGTGGAGGGTGAGTGGTCGGACACGATGCAGTCGATCGTGCCGTCGATCAGGCCCTGCCACAGCGCGTCCTGGTTGGCCGCCTCACGGATCGGCGGACAGCACTTGAACTCGCTGGCCCCGTCCGGGACTTCCTCGGCCGTGAGCGTGAGGTAGTGCGGACAGGACTCTACGGTCAGCCGTACGCCCTCCCGCTTGGCGGCGGCGATCAGTGGCAGCGCGTCACTGGACGAGAGGTGCAGCACGTGCACGCGCGCGTGCAGGCGCCCTGCCTGCGCGATGAGCTGGGCGATGGCGGTGTTCTCAGCGTCGCGCGGCCTGGAGGCGAGGAAGTCGGCGTAGTTGCCGCCGCTCCTCTGGGGGGCGGCGGCGAGCTGGTGCGGGTCCTCGGCGTGCACGATCAGCAGGCCGTCGAATCCGGCGATCTCGGCCAGCGAACGGGCGAGTTGCTCCTGGTCCAGCTCGGGGAACTCGTCGACTCCGGAGGGCGAGAGGAACGCCTTGAAGCCGAAGACTCCGGCGTCGTGCAGCGGTCGCAGGTCCTTGACGTTGTCGGGCAGAGCCCCGCCCCAGAAGCCGACGTCGATGTGCGCCTTGGACCGGGCGACGTCCTTCTTGGTACGAAGGTGGTCGACCGTCGTGGTCGGCGGAAGGGAGTTGAGGGGCATGTCGATCAGCGTCGTGATGCCGCCGGCCGCCGCGGCGCGGGTGGCGGTCCAGAAGCCCTCCCACTCCGTGCGGCCCGGGTCGTTGACGTGCACGTGGGTGTCGACGAGACCGGGCAGCAGGACGTCGTCGCCGAAGTCCTCGAGCCGCGCTCCGGGGGGCACTTCGGCGTCGTACGGCAGTACGCCCGCGATCTTGCCCGCGGCGACCGCGACCGAGGCGGCGCGCGTCCCTTCGGGAGTGATGACGCGCGTCGAGCGCAGGACCAGTTCGCCCCGCCCTTCGCCCTGTCCCTCGCTCCATCCGTCGTCGGACACCCGGACCCCTCTCTGCCGTACCGTTCCGCTGCTTCCGCCTCTTCCACAATGCGAAATTCAACGTTATGTTGAAGAGTCTTCACCGCGGGCCCTGCCCCGTCAAGAGCGCGCCCCTATGCCTAGCGCCTTCCGTAAAGCGGAATTAATCTTCCATCAAGCAGAACGTAGTTATCCGCAGCCGGTCAGTCAACAAACCGACCGGCCGATAGGCTTCCCCTCCTGCCGGACCTGAAAGGAACGCCCGTGCCGACGCCCAGCGCCAGCGACGCCCCCGCGGATGCCTCCGCATCGAAGACTTCCGCACCCAGCGGTGGCGTCCAGTCCCTCGAGCGCGCCTTCGACCTGCTGGAGAGAATGGCGGACGCGGGCGGCGAGGTCGGCCTCAGCGAGCTCTCCGTGAGCAGCGGACTCCCGCTGCCGACGATCCACCGGCTGATGCGCACGCTGGTGGCCTGCGGTTACGTACGCCAGCAGACCAACCGGCGGTACGCGCTCGGCCCCCGCCTGATCCGCCTCGGCGAGTCCGCGTCCCGGCTGCTCGGCACCTGGGCTCGGCCCTACCTGGCCCGCCTGGTCGAGGAGACCGGCGAGACGGCGAACATGGCACTGCTCGACGGCGACGAGATCGTGTACGTCGCCCAGGTCCCGTCCAAGCACTCGATGCGGATGTTCACCGAGGTCGGCCGCCGGGTGCTGCCGCACTCCACCGGCGTCGGCAAGGCGCTGCTCGCGCACCTCCCGGCGAACGAGGTGCGCGCACTGCTGTCCCGCACGGGCATGCCGGCCGCCACAGAGAAGACGATCACCACGCCGGACGCATTCCTCACCGCACTCGAAGAGGTACGCCGCTCCGGGTACGCGGTGGACGACAACGAGCAGGAGATCGGCGTCCGCTGCCTCGCCGTCTCCGTGCCCAACTCCCCCACCGCGGCGGCGATTTCGATCTCCGGCCCGGCCGGCCGCGTCACGGAGACGATGACGGAGAAGACCGTGCCCGTGCTGCAGCAGATCGCGATGGAACTGTCGGAGGCACTGGCGAGCTCGGGGCCAAGCGCCCCGTAAGGGGCGCGGGGCTGTATCGATTTACGGCTCCACCGCGTGAGGGGGCTGCGCCCCAGGCTCCCGCCAGGGGGTGGTGGGTAACATGTCGTGTCGCGGCTGCGGGTGCGTCGTGGCTGGTCGCGCAGTTCCCCGCGCCCCTAAAAGCAAAAGCCTGCGGCTGCCCGTGCCCCCAGAAAAGTTCGCGCCCTGAGCAAGTCCGCGCCGGGGGGAGCCCGCACCCCCAACTACCCGCAGTTTCCCTCCGGCGGGAGGGGTCGTGGGCCGGTGCGTCGTATGCCCGTCGCTTAGGTTCTGTCTCGGAGGACCAGGGCCTTGTACCAGGCCAGGGCCGTATGCCCGCCCTGCGACGGGCTGACGCACCGGCCCACGACCCCGCACCCCCCACCCACCCAGGGGCGCGGGGAACTGCGCGACCAGCCACCCACAAACCCGCACCCAAAAACCGCCCAACCGCCGGAGGCAGTGGCGCTCAGCGGCGCGGCTCCCCGAACAGATCCACCGCGCTACGCACTTCCTGCAGACGCGGCGCCAGCGCGCTCACCGACCCGATGGAGCCGGCGATCAGCAGCAGCGAGCGGCGCAGCCGCGGTACCTCCGGGATGCCACTGACCGTCATCGCGGCGAGCGCGGCGAGTTCGTCCTCCGCGATCCCGCGATCCGGGAACTCGGCCGGATGCGCGGCGAGTTCGCGGCGCAGCCTGGACACCGCGGTCCTGAGCTCCGCCACCCTTGGATCCTCGTCGCTGCCGGTCACTGGCCGCCTCTGCCCCAAGCTCCGCAACACAGCTCTCCCCCCTCGCACTCCTTCGTGCGCCGGACGTACTGCCTCTGTCGGGCGCCCCGTGGCGTTGGTCAGGCACCGGGGGGCCGCGGGCCAGTAAACGCCACCCGGAGCGGTGGGCGCCACTCCGAGAGCCGAAATTCAGTCCATGGAAACCATGAACTCGCCCCGGCGTCAGGTATTCAGGAGGCATGACAGCGAAACGGGACCAGGTGGCGGGGCTGCTGCTCGCGGCGGGCGGGGGCCGACGGCTCGGCGGGCGGCCCAAGGCGCTGCTCGAGCACCGGGGGCGCCCCCTCGTCGAGTACGCGGCGGGGGTGCTGCTTGCGGGCGGCTGCGCCCGGGTGCATGTGGTCCTGGGGGCGCGGGCGGACCTCGTACGTTCCAGGGCCGTACTGCCCGGCTGCGTCCTCGTCGACAACGCGCAGTGGGAGGAGGGCATGGGCACCTCCCTGCGCGCCGGGCTCGACTCGCTGGCCGGTACGGGGGCGCGGGCCGCCGTGGTGTCGCTGGTCGACCAGCCCGGCATCGGGCCGGAGGCGGTGGCCCGCGTGCTCGCCGCGTACGACTCCGAGGCATCGCTCGCGGCAGCCGCGTACGACGGCGTACGCGGGCATCCCGTGCTGTTCGGCGCCGACCACTGGCCAGGCATCATCGCGACTGCGGTCGGGGATCGCGGGGCACGCGCCTATCTGAAGGCTCACGACGACGCGATCACGCTCGTCGAGTGCGGTGATGTGGCGCAGGCGTACGACATCGACACGGAAAGCGATCTGATCCACCTCGAGTGACTCAGAGAATCTTGTGACTCGGATGACTCGGAGAATCCTGACATCAACAAAACATTGAACTTCCACCATGAGGAAATTAGTATCCACTGGCACCCAGTGCCGCCGTGTACTGAAGTCAGCTCGCTGAAGGAAGTGACAGCTCATGTCCGCACCAGCGCCGTCCCCGCTGGCCATCGTCGACGCCGAGCCCCTGCCCCGGCAGGGTGAGGTCCTCACGGACGCGGCGCTCGCCTTCTTGGCCGAGCTGCACCGGCAGTTCACGCCCCGGCGCAACGAGCTCCTCGCCCGTCGTGCCGAGCGCCGCACCGAGATCGCCCGTACCTCCACGCTCGACTTCCTCCCCGAGACCGCCGCGATCCGCGCCGACGACTCCTGGAAGGTGGGCCCGGCACCGGAGGCCCTGAACGACCGTCGCGTCGAGATCACAGGACCCACCGACCGCAAGATGACCATCAACGCCCTCAACTCGGGCGCCAAGGTCTGGCTCGCGGACTTCGAGGACGCCTCGGCTCCCACCTGGGAGAACGTGGTCCTCGGCCAGCTCAACCTCACCGACGCGTACGAGCGCCGTATCGACTTCACCTCCCCCGAGGGCAAGTCGTACGCCCTGAAGCCGGCCGAGGAGCTGGCGACGGTCGTGATGCGCCCGCGCGGCTGGCACCTCAACGAGCGCCATCTGGTGGACGATTCGGGCACCCCGGTCCCGGGCGCGCTCGTCGACTTCGGGCTGTACTTCTTCCACAACGCGCAGCGCCTGCTCGACCTCGGCAAGGGCCCGTACTTCTACCTCCCCAAGACGGAGTCGTACTTGGAGGCCCGCCTCTGGAACGACGTGTTCGTCTTCGCGCAGGACTACGTCGGCATCCCGCAGGGCACCATCCGCGCCACCGTCCTCATCGAGACGATCACGGCGGCGTACGAGATGGAGGAGATCCTCTACGAACTCCGCGACCACGCCTCGGGGCTGAACGCGGGCCGCTGGGACTACCTCTTCTCCATCGTCAAGAACTTCCGTGACGGCGGGCCGAAGTTCGTGCTGCCGGACCGCAACGCGGTGACGATGACGGCCCCGTTCATGCGCGCGTACACCGAACTCCTCGTGCGCACCTGCCACAAGCGCGGCGCGCACGCGATCGGCGGCATGGCGGCGTTCATTCCCTCGCGGCGCGACGAGGAGGTCAACAAGGTCGCCTTCGAGAAGGTCAAGGCCGACAAGGACCGCGAGGCGAGGGACGGCTTCGACGGTTCCTGGGTGGCGCAC
Source organism: Streptomyces flaveus (assembly GCF_014647675.1). Classification (GTDB taxonomy): domain Bacteria; phylum Actinomycetota; class Actinomycetes; order Streptomycetales; family Streptomycetaceae; genus Streptomyces; species Streptomyces flaveus. The sequence goes on from NZ_BMPQ01000009.1 coordinate 213,732, forward strand.
CCGGACCTCGTGCCGATCGCGATGGCCTCCTTCGACGCGGTGCTCGGCGAGAAGCCGAACCAGAAGGACCGGCTGCGCGAGGACGTCGACGTCAAGGCAGCCGACCTGATCGCCATCGACTCCCTCGACGCCAAGCCCACGTACGCGGGCCTCGTCAACGCCGTCCAGGTCGGCATCCGCTACATCGAGGCCTGGCTGCGCGGCCTCGGTGCGGTCGCGATCTTCAACCTGATGGAGGACGCGGCCACCGCCGAGATCTCCCGCTCCCAGATCTGGCAGTGGATCAACGCGGGCGTCGAGTTCGAGAACGGCGAAAAGGCCACACCGGAGCTGGCTCGCAAGGTCGCCGCCGAAGAACTGGCCGCCATCCGCGCCGAGTTGGGCGACGAGGCCTTCGCAGCCGGCAACTGGCAGCAGGCCCACGACCTGCTCCTGAAGGTGTCGCTGGACGAGGAGTACGTGGACTTCCTGACGCTGCCCGCGTACGAGCAGCTCGCCGGCTGAGTCAGCTCGAAAGCCGAGTCAGTCCGCCGGTTTATCCGAGTGGCCCAGGGTCCTGCCCGGGGCCACTCGGTCGCGTACGAGGCGCTTGACGGCCGTCGGCTCCGGGAAGCCCTGCTCGCGCCGGTCCCAGACGACCTCGTCATCGACGCGTACGACGAAGACTCCGCCGGTCCCGGGCTTGAGGGCGAGTTCCGTCAGCTCGGCCTCGAAGGTCGTGAGGAGCTCCTGCGCCAGCCATGCGGCGCGCGGCAGCCAGCGGCACTGGGTGCAGTACTCGATCTGAACGCGGTGGGTCATCCGAGGTGTACCGACCAATCCTGTTCCGCCGCCGGTTTGCCGTGCAGGTCGGGGACCCGCTGGAGCCACTTCGGACGGCCTCGCTGACTCTTCGCCGCGCGGAGGGCCTCCTCGGCGGCGAGTTCCTCCCGGGTGGGGAAATCCGTGGGCAGCCACGCCGCCGATGCGCGCACGCGCGCGTGGAGGTAGCCGGCGTAGGCCTCGCGCAGCTCGTCGGGCGTGGCGAAGCCCGGCTCGTCCGCGAGCCAGGCGTCCGGCACCTCGGCCGTGATCTCGCGGAGCAGCCGTTCGGTCACGCGGGGCGCCAACTCGGCGTCGGCGGCCCGTACGTCCGGGGCGTAGTGGCCGAGCGCGTGATGCCGGAAGTCGTACGCCTTCTCCGGTTCCGTCGCGTCCCAGCGGTGGTGGAAGACGAGGGCGGCGCCGTGGTCGATCAGCCACAGGTGCGGGGGCGCGGTGCCGAACGTGGGCCAGACCATCAGGTTGGAGCTGTGGACCGTACGGTCGACGTTGACGGTCAGTGCGTCGAGCCAGACGATCCGGCCCGCCTCCAGCGGGTCGACGCGGAATGTCTCGGCGACCTCGGGCGTGAAGTCCTTCGCGCCCGGCAGGAAGTCCATGCCGAGGTTGACGCCGGCGCTGGCGCTGTGCAGGTCCCGCACCTCCTGATGCGGCTCCCCGTCGGCGATCGACGGGTCGAAGTGCACGAGGACCAACTCGGGGAACCTGAGCCCCAGCGCACGGGCCAGCTCACCCACGATCACCTCGGCGACCAGCGCCTTCCTGCCCTGCGCGGAGCCGGTGAACTTCACGACGTACGTCCCCAGGTCATCGGCCTCGACGATTCCGGGGACGGAGCCGCCAGAGCGCAGGGGCGCGATATAGCGGGCTGCAGCGACCTCCCTCAGCATTTTCCAAGGCTCCATGGACCATTTGCCTCACATTGCACGGCGAACCCAATCGGCTGCAACCCGGGGAACCGCTCGCGACCAGCCCCGGGGAGAATCCGGGGAGTTTCGACTGGCATGCCCCTCTCCCTGTCTCCCGAGCAGGCCGTCAATGGCGGTGCGCCCCTTACTTCCGGCCTCCGGCATGAAGTGAACATAGTAACCGAGCGTGACAGCCGGCGAGGAGTGTCCGAGCCATCGCGCCAACGTCACGGCTGGCTCCCCCGCATCCAGCATGATCGAGGCATACGGATCGAGGGGAACCGGGCGACCTCGCCGATCTCCGCGACGATGATCACCGCGGTGAGCCGGCCGACGCCGAGCAGCTTCGTGAGGGCCTTCACCCGGGGATCCGCCCTCGCCTCCCGGGCCAGGCATCAACGCCAAGTAGCATGGTCAATCATGGAGTTGCGTCAGCTGGAGTACTTCGTGGCCGTGGCGGAAGAAGCGAGTTTCACCAAGGCCGCCGCGCGGCTCTATGTCGCGCAGCCGGGAGTGAGCGCCCAAATCCGCCGACTCGAGGCCGAGCTCGGGCAGGAGCTGCTGGACCGTACGGGACGCACGGTGCGTCTCACCGAGGTGGGGGCTGCTGTTCTGGGTCACGCCCGCGCCGTGCTCAGCAGGGTGGACGGGGTGCGGCTTGTCGTGGACGAGTTCGCAGGGCTGGTCCGGGGGCGGGTCTCCGTGGGGATGGTGCGTTCCTGCTCGGGGCTCGACCTGCCCGCTGTGCTGGCCGATTTCCACAAGGAGTTTCCTGCTGTCGAGGCCACTCTCTCCGAAGAGAACTCCGATTGTCTGTTGGAAGGCGTCCACAGCGGGCGGTTCGATGCGGCGATCGTCGCCTTGACAGCCACCGCCACCCCGTCGGGCACCGCGCTCCACGTCTTCGTGGACGAGCCGCTCGTCGTCGCCGTCAGCCCCAGCGATCAGCTGGCCACGCGCTCCACCATCACCATCGACGCTCTGCGGGAACAGCGGCTGATCAGCCTTCCCCGGGGAACCGGCATGCGCGCCTGCCTGGACGAGGCATGCTCCGCCGCGGGATTCGAGTCGCGTGTGGCCTTCGAGGCCAGTGACCCCACCGTGCTCGCGGAGCTGGCGGTTCGCGGCCTCGGGCCGGCCATCATTCCGGCATCCCTCGCCGCCGAGTACCCCGGGGAACTCCACGTCCTCACGGTCAGCGGCCCGCGGCTGCACGGGCGGATGGCCCTCGCCTGGCGGTCGCAAGGACCTCTCAGCCCCGCGGCCCGGATGTTCATCGATCACGCGCGCACCGCGCTGGGACCATCGATCGGTGAAGAGACTGAGGGGCACGCCGACGAACAGGCCGGTACGGCGTCCTCTCTTGCATGAGCCTCGCCGACGGGCCGCGACTGAACTCCTCGTCGCCAACGCTCCATAACCGGTAGTTCTGCCAGCGATAAAAGACCGCTCTTGGACTTGCGCTCCGGACCCACCCAGGATGAAACGCAGACACTGGCGCCCGGCTGCACGACTGACCGGGCGGGTTCGGCGATGACTAGTGAGGACGCTGGCAGATGGCTACTGACAACGTGCGGGACGACTTCTCCGGCCTGGACGATCGCGTGCGAGGCCCGGTCTTCCGCCCGGGGCAGGACGGCTACGAAGAGGAACTCAGCGGCTTCCAGACCGGCTACCGCCACGAGCCCGCCGTGATCGTCGGAGCAACCGGGGCCGAGGACGTGCGCGCGGCGGTGCAGTTCGCCGTCTCCGGCGATCTGCCGGTCGCGGTCCAGTCCACCGGCCACGGTGTGACTGTGCTCGACGAGGGTGGCGTGTTGATCTCCACCAAGCGGATGGCCGACGTCACCGTGGACCCGCAGGGCCGGTACGCGAGGATCGAGGCGGGCGCGCGCTGGGAACAGGTGGTGGCATGCGCCGAGCCGCACGGACTGGTACCGCCCAGCGGCTCCGCCGGACATGTGGGTGTGGCCGGCTACACGCTGGCCGGCGGAATGGGCCTGCTCGCCCGCGAGTTCGGCTACGCCGCCGATCATGTGCGCGCCCTCGACGTCGTCACCGCTGACGGCGAACTGCGGCATGTGACGGCCGAGAGCGATCCCGACCTCTTCTGGGCGCTGCGCGGCGGGCGAGACAACTTCGGTGTGGTGACCAGTCTGGAGATCGAGCTCCAGCCGGTCGAGCGCATCTACGGCGGCGGCATGTTCTTCGGCTTCGAGCACGCCGAGGCGGTCTTCGCCTTCTTCCACGAGTGGACCTCCCGGGTCCCCGAGACGATGACCTCGTCCGTGGGCATGATCGGCTACCCGCCCATCCCGGTCTTCCCCGAACCGCTGCGCGGCAGGCACGTCGTCCACGTCCGTTTCGCCACCACCGACCTCGCTGACGGCCCGGAACTCGTACGGCCCTGGCGGGACGTCGCACCGACGCTTCTGGAGCACGTCGGCGAACTCCCCTACAGCGAAGCCGGCTCGATCTACCGGGAGCCCAACTTCGCCCACTACTACGACGGCAACAGCGTGCTGCTGAGCGAGCTCAACCCGCAGGTGCTGACCGCTGTTCGCGAACTCGCGGGCGCGGACGCCCCGGTGTCGTGCATCGTCGACCTGCGCCATCTCGGCGGTGCTCTCTCGCGCAGCCCCAAGGTGGCGAACGCGGTGTCCTTCCGTGACGCGCAGTACATCCTGCGGGTGCTGTCGTCGCCCGAGGGCATCGAGCTGTCCGACGTACGCGCGACGCACGAGCGGATCGACGAGGCCGTGGCGGACTGGACTCTGGGCCGGGCGCTGAACTTCGTCTACGGCAGGCGGGACGCCGACGACTTCCGGTCCGAGCTGTACGAGAAGGCCGTCCTGGACAGGCTGTCCTCGCTCAAGGCGGTCTACGACCCGGCCAATGTCTTCCGCCGTAACCAGAACATCGAGCCCACGGTCTGACGTGGTGGAAACCCTGGCCGGGGCGGCTCCGCGGGATGCCTGAGATATGGACATACCCAGGGTCGCCCCGGTCTTTTGCCATCCTCCGTGGCCAACGCCCCCAGCCAGAACCTGGCTGGGGGCGTTGGCCACGGCCGAACCGGGCACGAAGCTCCGGCGGCCACTAGGTGCAGCCCTCTCCGGCGCTCCCGGCCGGATCAGCCTCGGAGTGGTCTGCTCCTGCCGATGCCTCGGTCTCCAACTGAACGGCGATCTCGTCCCAGCGAGCCGCGATGACACGTGCCACCTCGGCGACTTTGACGACCTGGTGGGCGGGTGTCCGCAGCATCAGGTCCACGTCGTTCTTACGAATCATCCGGGCCTCGAGCCAGCGGAGCAACTTGCGGCCCGCAGTGCTGTACTTGAGGGCCGGGTCTCTTCTGAGAGAGTCGAATGTCGCGGCGAGGTCCGTCTGCCATGGATTCAAGCACGGCAGCTGGGCGGAACCGTGACGCGGTTGCGGCTCGGGATGCGGCTGATCCAACAGCGGACCTTGACCTTGCTTCAGTCGCTTGCGTACATCACGTGCCGTCTCCACGGAGATGCCGGCCGTCCTGGCTATCTCGCGCAGTGACGCATCAGGGCGCTCGCCGATGAAGGCGCTGGCTTTCAGCCGGCCTTCGGTGGAACTCATCGGCCGGGCCCGTCCGTCGAGCCCCACCCTGATACTCGGCTGGGCGTCGGGCTCCGCAAGGTTCCGGCGCACTGATCCGACCGTCTTGTTGGACAGCCCGACCTTGGCGGCGATGGCACGGTCCGACCATTCGGGAAAATCTCGGAGGATCGTTTTGGCGGATTCCTTTCGATCCTCGAGTGACAAGGGCAGGCCGTGTTTGATGTTGGACTCGACGGCCAGGAGGAACGCTTCTCTCGCCGTTCCTTTGAAGTAGATCACCTGGACCGTCGTACGGTTCTTCAGCCGGGCTGCCTGGAGCCGGTGCATTCCGTCGATGACCCTCATGGAGGAGTCGTGCACGAGGATCGGTGGTAAGTCGTCCAGATTTTCGGCCAGAAGATTGACGTGCTCGTGATTCATTCCGGAGAGGCGGATTGAATCGGCATCCTGCAGAGTGTCGATCGGGACGGTCACTGCCAACCCGCTGAAGTGGCTGCGTGACGGCAACCTGGTGAGGGATCTGGATGGCTTTGGCTGGTTGGTTTCCAGGACGTCGATGCTGGTCGTGCCTTCTGTCTGGAACGTCACTTCCAACTCCTCATGTCACGCGATGCGCACGGTGAATATTCACCGTCGGGCTTTTGCGTCCCCCCGCATGCAGGAACCGTCGAGGTGCGGCTGGAATATGCCAATAGATCGATGGATGACTGACCAGCACAACATCACCTCCGATACCTTCGCCCGATTGGTGTCAGCCCTCGATTACCCGCTCGAGGGTGCCCCAGGAGATCCAAGGGCACCTCAAGATTACCCTGGTATACCAATCTTTCAAATAGCCATGCAGCCCCTTGCGCAATCTTGACGAGTGGAAAGCCGCTCTCAACACCACATCCGGAATAGCACCTTCCAGATGATGTCGATTTGCGTCGGATATCTCCAGTTCCCGGCAGCTGGGCTGCTTTATGCGCAGATGTCGATCTATCCGGCATGACGATCACGGGCGCGTGCAGCGCAGCACCAGAGGCTTCACGCAGCTCCGTCCGCGGTCTTCGCGGGTGAGGCAACGGCCACGCGATTCCCGTCAGGATCGGTGACGTAGGCCACCCGTTCCCCCCACGGCATGTCGACAGGCTCGCTCAGTACGGGTGCACCGGCCCTGCGGAGCCGTTCCACGGCGGCGTCGACCTCTTCGACGAAGACGAACATCTCCCACCGGTCCCCGCCGTTCGCGGAGTGGTCGCCGCGGGGCGCCGGCGGCGATATTCCCGAGACGGCGATCTCGGCCGGGCCCCGCCTCAGTCCGACAAACCCGGGTTCACCTGCGTCGGGATGCTGAGTGTGGCGCGCGAATCCAAGCTGTTCGTAGAACGCGGCGACGGCGGAGACCTGCCGGGTATGGACGACGGGGAACGCACGGAAGTCCATGGCGTCACCGCTCAGACGGTCTGCCGGTCGGCGTACACCAGCCAGACCGGCAGCCGGGTGCGGCCTCGTTCGTCCAGCTCGGGATGGGAACCTAGCTTCTCGAAGAACGTCTTCACGGGGGCGGCCACGCCCGCGAACACCCCCTGGGACAGATGAGTGACGTCCCAGCCGGCGTCGGTCAGGGTGGTACGCACATCCCGCTCGGTCACGGACAGCGGAGCCGGCATCCCTCCGGGGACATCGGCGAAGCAGAGCATGCTCAGACGCGCGCCGGGCTTCGTGGCGCGGTGCAGCGCGCTGACGTAACGCCGACGGTGCGGCCCTTCCAGCGTGTGGAACAACGCGCTGTCAAGCACGCTGTCGAACCGCCCCTCATATCCGGCCAGGACGGTTGCGTCTGCGACGGCGAACTCGATATCCAGACCCTCGGCACGCCTCTTGGCCTGCTCGATGGCCGCAGATGCGGCGTCGACGGCGGTCACGCGGTAATCGCGTCCGGCGAGGAATACGGCATTGTCACCCGGACCGCACCCAATATCGAGAACATCACCGCTGAAACGTCCGGCGCGCTCCATTTCGATCACGGCAGGCTGCGCCTCGCCGATGTCCCACGGAACGCTTTTGATAGCGGCTCCGGGCAGCAGATCTCCGCCCTCATACACTGCGTTGAAGTCGGCCTCGGCAAAATCGTACTGACCCATCGAGGAGTCCTTTCGGTGAAATTCAGGTGAACTGGTTACCGGATCCGGAACGATGCTCTTCGACAGTATCTACGTCTTGGGCGGCGCACGGAAGAACACCCCGGCCACCCGGTGTCCAACCGGTGAGGTTCCCCGGTTGGACACCGGAAGCATGGTATGAGCACCGAATTTCCGCGGCATGGACACAGGCCCGGATCTTCGTAATGAATAGACCCCAGTATCTGCCGTCCCCGCTGTGCGGAGCCGGCGCAAGTGCCGTGCGACAAGGGCAAGACAAGGCAAGGGGGACTCTTGTGCCCGCAAAGGTCTGGTTCATCACAGGAACGTCCCGTGGATTCGGCAGAGTGTGGGCACAGGCTGCCCTGGAACGCGGTGACCGGGTCGCCGCGACCGCCCGCTCCCTCGCGTCCATCGACGATCTCGCCGTGAAATACGGCGACGCCGTGCAATTGCTGTCTTTGGATGTCTCCGACCGCGAGGCCGTCCGGGCCGCGGTAACCGCGGCCCACGAGCGGTTCGGAAGGCTGGACGTCGTGGTCAACAATGCCGGGTACGGGCTATTCGGCGCAGTCGAGGATGTGACGGAGGAGCAGGCACGGGCCCAATTCGATACAAACTTCTTCGGCACGCTCTGGGTCACTCAGGCCGTGCTGCCGATCCTGCGGTCCCAGGGCGACGGACACATTCTGAACATGTCCAGCATCGCCGGTATCGCCTCCTGGCCCATGCTCGGTCTCTATCACGCGTCCAAATGGGCGATTGAGGGGCTGGGCGACTCGCTGGCACAGGAAGTGGCCCGTTTCGGCATCCGCGTCACCCTCGTGGAACCCGGGCCCTACCGCACCGACTGGCGCGGAAGTTCGGCTGTGTGGGCCGAACCCGGGGCCGCGTACGCCGAGTGGGCCGAGGCCCCGTCGGCCGGATCCCTGCCGGGCGATCCGGCAGCCACCGCGGGCCCGCTCATGGAGATCGTCGACTCACCGGACCCGCCGCTGCGCGTCTTCCTCGGCGCCTCCGCGCTGGACACCGCGCGCAGGGTGTACGAGGACCGGATCCACACCTGGGAACAGTGGGACCCGGTGGCCAGGGCAGCCCAGGGCGACTGATCCCCGCAGCCGCAGCGCGGCTGCCCACCACCTGCCCGACATGACTCGCCCGACTCGTGCGCTCGCCCCGCTCCCTGAGCCGCGAGAACACGACTTCGCAGGCCGACCCGGCGCCTTCGGCGGCTTCGGGGCCGACAGAACACGAAAGGAATCGAGTGTGCTGGTAGACACAGACGCCGTCGCGGCGGAGCGGTCCCCGGACCGCACCGAGTTGGTGGCACGAGCGGCCGCTCTGCGCGAGCGGCTCTGGGAGGCTGCCGCGGAGGCCGACCGCACGCACCGTCTGACCGACGAGGCCGTGACGGCGCTCACCGAGTCAGGACTCATGCGGCTGATGACCCCGAAGCGGCTGGGTGGTCACCAGACCGACATCCGAACGCTGCTGGAAGTCGCTGTCGAAGTCGGCCGCGGCTGCTGCTCCGCGGCATGGGTCACCGGCGTCGTGAACGCCGGGAACTTCGTGGTGTCGCTGTTCCCGGAAGCGGCCCAGGACGAGGTGTGGGGCGGAAATCCGGACGCCCGGACGGCGTTCGTCCTGGGCAGGCCCTCGAACGGGGTCGAGGAGACGGAGGGCGGCGTGCTCATCAGCGGCCAGTGGCCCTACGCCTCCGGCTCCCTGCATGCGGAGTGGATGGGCGGCCTCGTCGTCGACGGCGCCGACGCCGGCAAACCGGTCGTGCAGTTCGCCCTCATGCCAATGGACGAGCTGTCGGTCAAGGACACCTGGCACTTCGCCGGCATGCGGGGGACCGGCAGCAACACCGTGGTCGCCGAACGCGTCTTCGTTCCCCGGCACCGTCTTCTGCCGTATGTGCCGGTCCTCAACGGTGAGACGGACGGCCTGATCGACGCCGGCCACCGTTACCGGAACAGCTTCACCGGGATCTTCTGCGTCGGCCTGATCGGATCGCTCATCGGCGGCGCGGACGCGGCGTTCCGTTACGTCCAGGAGAAGGCGTCGACCCGGCCCGTGGCCGGTTCCACCTATGCGAAACAGACCGAGTCGCCGACCCTGCAGCTCGATCTGGCGGCCGCCGCGACGAAGATCGAATCCGCCAGGCTGCTCGCGACGGCCCTCACGGACCGCATCGACCGGTTCGCCTCGGCGGGCGAGAACCCGGATGTCGTCACGCGGGCCCGTGCGCGCATGGACTCCACGCAGGTCACCCAGCTCTGCCGGGAAGCGGTGGACATCCTGCTCACCGCCTATGGCTCGTCGGCCTTCGCCGAGTCCAATCCGCTCCAGCGGATCTGGCGCGACGTCAATGTCGGCAGCCGGCACGCCGGCTTCGGCATGGGCATCCCGCAGCAGGTCTACGGCCGTGCGCTGGTCGGCAAGGACCCGCGGGAGATCAGCCTCCTGGTGTGAGGCCGGCAAAGGCTCCGGCCGGGCGCCGGACGCATGGCTACGCACGTCCGTCTGCGGCGCTCGAAACCTTCGCAGCGCCTGACAAAGGAGATGCCTGATGGCTGGCATACCGCCCGTCGCATCCTATTCACTGCCGACCAAAGGCGAGTTGCCCGGGAACCTCGCCCAGTGGACCCCGGCCCCGGAGCGCGCGGTGCTGCTCGTCCACGACATGCAGCACTACTTCCTCAAGCCGCTCCCCGACCCCCTGCGCAGCCAACTCATATACAACACAGCACAGTTGAGGAAACGCTGCGCCGCGCTGGGAGTGCCGACCGCATACACCGCGCAGCCCGGCGGGATGACCGACGAGCAACGCGGGCTGCTCAAGGACTTCTGGGGCCCCGGAATGCGTACCGAGCCCGCCGACCGCGAGGTGGTGGCCGAGCTCGCGCCCGCCGCGGAAGACCGGACCTTCACGAAATGGCGGTACAGCGGCTTCTTCCGGTCCGAACTGCTGGAGTGGATACGGGAGTCGGGCCGCGATCAGATCATCCTGTGCGGCGTCTACGCGCACGTCGGCCTGCTGGCCACCGCGCTGGAGGCGTTCGCCAACGACATCCAGCCGTTCCTGGTGGCGGATGCCGTCGGCGACTTCTCCGCCGCGTACCACCGGCTCGCCATGGATTACGTGGCACAACGCTGCGGGATGGTCCTCCCGGCCGGGGAGGTGCTCGCATGACGGCGCGCGATGAGACCACCGGTTCTGGACTGCTCGACCGGATTCTCGCCCTTGAGTCTTCCGCCGAGCTCTCCGCCTTCGCGCTGCTTCATCGGCCGGACAGCGGTGGTTCGGGCACGGTTGACGTACTCGTGGGCGATGTGTCCACGCATGCCTCGCTGGCCGGCATCCCGCTCCCAGAAATCCCGGCCGGGAGCAGTGGCCCGGCACACGAGGTTCTCGCGGTCGTCCCCTACCGGCAGATCGCCGAACGAGGGTTCACCGTGCACGACGACGGGGCCCCGCTGATGGCCATGACCATCACCGGTCAGGAAACCACGACGCTGCCCGAACTCATGAGCAAGGTCTCCGACCTGCCGGTGCGGCTGGCCGGCGGGCGATTCGATGTGGCGGACGACGAGTACGCCGACATCGTCCATCGGATCGTCAAGGACGAGATCGGCACCGGTTCGGGCTCCAACTTTGTGATCAAACGTTCCTTTCTGGCCGACATCGGCGACTACTCCCCGAGGACCGCCCTGTCGCTGTTCTGCCGACTGCTGAGCCGTGAGGAGGGTGCGTACTGGACCTTCGCCATCCACCTCGAAGGACGGACCTTCGTCGGCGCCACCCCCGAGCGCCACATCTCGCTCAGCGGCGGCACCGCCGTGATGAACCCGATCAGCGGCACCTACCGCTACCCGCCGACCGGCCCGACCCTCCAGGGCATCACCGAGTTCCTCGCCGACCGCAAAGAGACCGACGAGCTCTACATGGTGCTCGACGAAGAACTCAAGATGATGGCGCGGATCTGCGACGACGGTGGTCGGGTCGTCGGGCCCTACCTCAAGGAGATGGCGCGGCTGGCACACACCGAGTACTTCATCGAGGGCCGGACCGGGCGGGACATACGCGAGATCCTGCACGAGACGATGTTCGCCCCGACGGTCACCGGCAGTCCGCTGGAGAGCGCCGCCCGCATCATTCGGCGCTACGAGCCGGAAGGGCGCGGTTACTACGGTGGAATCGCGGCGCTGATCGGCCACGACGCCAATGGTGAGCGCGTCCTCGACTCCGCCATCCTCATCCGCACCGCCGATATCGATCCGGAAGGCCGGATACGCATCGGCGTCGGTGCGACGCTCGTACGTCACTCGGACCGGGACGCGGAGGTCGCGGAGACCCACGCCAAGGTGTCCGGACTGCTCGCCGCCTGGGAAACCGAGGAGAACACCCGCTTCAGTACCCATCCCGAGGTCCGCGCGGCACTGGAGCGTCGCAACACGGGGATTGCTGACTTCTGGTTGCGGGACGACTCGGACCGGTCCGAGGAATCCATCGGGCTGGCAGGGATCCGGGCCCTCGTCATCGACGCCGAGGACACCTTCACCGCGATGATGAGCCAACAGCTCGTTGCGCTGGGTCTGTCGGTGACGACCCGGCGCTTCGACGAGCCGTACTCCTTCGACGGGAACGACATCGTCGTACTGGGACCCGGACCCGGCGACCCCCGCGCAGTGGACAACCCGAGGATCGCCCATCTTCGGTCGGCGGTGGACGCCCTGCTCACCGAGCGCCGCCCCTTCGTGGCCGTGTGCCTGAGCCATCAGGTGCTCAGCCTGCGACTCGGGCTCGACCTGGTCCGCCGGGACATCCCCAACCAGGGGGTGCAGCGGGAGATCGACCTGTTCGGCGGCCGGGAACGGGTGGGTTTCTACAACACCTACGCCGCGCACAGTGCCGAGGACAAGCTGGCCCCCGAAGAGTTCGGCCCGGTGCACGTCAGCCGCGATCGTGAGACCCATGAGGTGCACGCGCTGCGCGGCCCGCACTTCTCGTCCATGCAGTTCCACGCCGAGTCGGTACTCACCGTCGATGGTCCCCGTATCACCGCGGCAGCAGTCCGGGAGGCGTTGGGCCGATGAGGGTCGACATCGCATGGTGGGATCTGGACGGATCCCCGCAGACCATCGAATCCCTCCGCGAACACCTGCGGAACGAAGCCGTCGGGCCGTGGACGAAGGTGCCCGGTCTGCTGTTGAAGTTGTGGATGGCCGACAGCGGGGCCAATCGCTGGGGCGCGGTGATGCTCTGGGAGGCGGACCGCCCAGCGGACGGGGCGCTGCCGGCCAACCGCGCGGCCGAGCTGATCGGTGGGCCGCCCACCCACCGCGAGCGGTTCGAGATCGAGGCCACGGTCGAGGGAATCCACTCGCTCCCCGCCCTCCACGGTCTCGGCCACGCGCTCATGGTCTGAGTCCTCCCACACCCCCACAACCCCGCCAGGAGTCTGCCTGTGCACGAGTACATGGTCGTGGACGCCTTCGCCCGCAAGCCGCTCGAAGGCAACCCGGTGGCCGTCTTTTTCGACAGCGCCGACCTGACAGCCGACACGATGCAGCGCATCGCCCGGGAGATGAACCTCTCCGAGGTCACCTTCGTCCTGCCGGCCGAGGGCTCCGGCGACGTCCGGATAAGGATCTTCACCCCGGTCAACGAACTGCCCTTCGCGGGACACCCGATGCTCGGCACCGCCGTAGCCCTGGGCCTCACCATGAAGCAGGACCGGCTGCGGATCGAGACGGCCATGGGTGTCATCCCGTGCGAGATCGTGCTGGACAACGAGGACGACTCGGTGGCCGTCCGTATGCGCCAGCCCGTCCCCACCTGGCAGCCCTACGAACACGAGGCGGCACTGCTGGCCGCGCTCGGCGTCGACTCCTCGACCGCCAGGGTCGAGATCTACCGCAATGGTCCCCGACATGTCTTCGTCGGGCTGGAGAGCGTGGCGGCACTGTCCGCGCTGCACCCCGACCACCGGGCGCTGGCCCAGTTTCCCGACATGGCCGCCAACTGCTTCGCGGGCGAGGGCACCCACTGGCGCACGCGGATGTTCTCCCCGGCGTACGGCGTGGTCGAGGACGCGGCGACCGGGTCGGCCGCGGGGCCGCTGGCCATTCACCTCGCCCGGCACGGCCACGTCGCGTACGGCGAGGACATCAAGATCCTCCAGGGCGTCGAAATGGGCAGGCCCTCGCTCATGCGGGCCACCGCCGACGGCACGGGCGACCACGTCAGCGCCGTACACGTCGGGGGCCATGGCACAGTCGTCGCCCGCGGCACCATCTGCGTCTAAGGAGATCGTGTGAACAGGTCGTACGCGAACAGCAGCCGCTTCGAATCGCTCACCGCGGACGCCGAGCTCGACTTCCCCGAGTACGCGCTGCCGCCGCCCGAACCCATGGGTCTGGTCCAGCGCTGGATGGCCGAGGCCGTCGAGAGCGGAACCCGCGAGCCCCGCTCCCTGGCACTGGCCACCACGACCCCTCAAGGCCGTCCTTCCAACCGCATCGTCACCTTCACGGAACTCAGTGACCGCGGCCTGGTGTTCACCAGTCACCGCACCAGCCGCAAGGGGCGGGAACTGGCCGACACCGGCTGGGCGTCCGGGCTGTTCTACTGGCGCGAGACCGGCCGGCAAATGGCCCTGTCCGGGCCGGTCTCGGAACTCGGCGCGGCGGAGTCGGACGCCCTGTGGGCGGCTCGCCCCGTCCCGCTGCACTCCATGTCGACGGCCTCCAGACAGAGCGAGCCGCTTCCCGACGTGTCCGCACTGCGCGCCGAGGCCCGTCGGCTCGCGGACGTAGGTGACGCTCTGCCCCGCCCCGATCGCTTCGTCGGTTACCTGCTCGCCCCGGCGGAGGTCGAGTTCTGGTCCGCCGCCCCAGACCGTCTGCACCGTCGGCTGCGCTACCGCCATGACGTCGGCGAATGGCGGGTGGAACGGCTGCAGCCCTGACGGCCACTGCCCGCCCCCGCTCCGCCCATCTGCCGCCCTGTCCCTGCCACTCTGACCGCCTGCAGAAAGTGCCGACGCTATGCAACGCACGGTTTTCACGCGCACGCTGGCTCGTGTGCCCGGCCCCGTGACGGTCGTCACCACGGTCGACGCCGCCGGGAAGCGCTGGGGCTTCACCGCCACTTCGTTCAGCTCCGTGTCGCTGGAGCCTCCCCTCGTCCTGGTCTGCCTGGACAAGCACGCCAGCACCCACGCCGCCTTCACCGGGGCACGGCACTTTCTGATCAATGTGCTGGCGCACGAACAGGGCGGCGTCGCCCGCCGCTTCGCCGCCTCGGGAATCGACCGGTTCGCAGGGAGCGACATGGAGTCGTGCGAGCTGGGTCTGCCCGGCCTGCCCGGCACCTGTGTCCGGGTCGCCTGCTCCATGCACTCCGTCCTCGACGTCGGCGACCACAGCGTCCTCATCGGTCGCGTCGAGGCGACCTACGTCACTGACCGGACCCCACTCGTCTACTACGACCGCTCGTTCGCCCGACCCGCGCCCAGCGACTGCCCGGAGGACCGGCAGTTGAGCGCACTGCACCTCACCGACTGGTGAGCCCGGAGGAGCCCTCGCCATGAGCGCCACCGTCAATGTCTCCGTCGTCTACTACTCCGCCACCGGGACCGTGGCCGAGATCGCCCGGGAAGTCGCCGAGGCCGCCGAGAAGACCGGTGCCGAGGTCCGGCTGCGCAAGGTTTCCGAACTCGCCCAGCCTTCCGCGATCGCCTCGAACCCGGCGTGGTCCGCACATGCCTCCGCCACAGCTGATGTGCACTGCGCCACTGTCGAGGACCTGCTGTGGGCCGACGCGGTGATCATGGGGTCTCCGACCCGGTTCGGCAATGTGTCGGCCCAGCTGAAAAGCTTCCTCGATTCGCTCGGTGACGCTTGGCGCGAGGGACTGCTGGCCGACAAGGTCTACAGCGCGTTCACCGCCACCAGCAGTCTGCACGGCGGCCAGGAGTCCACTCTGCTGGCGCTGACCACCTCGTTCCACCACTTCGGCGGAATCGTCGTCGCCCCTGGTTACACCCGCCCCGAGAAGTTCGCCGACGGCAATCCCTACGGCACCGCGCACCACACCAGGGGCGGCACCCAGCCGGTGGACGACACCACCCGTAATGCGGCCCGGGTCCAGGCGGAACGAGTGGTGAGATTCGCGCGCGCCATCAAAGCCGGTTGAACAGAACAGCGCAGAGCTGAACACAGCAGACGGGAGGAAAGACATGGAAACGGGAAGCACCCGGCCCCCGGAAAGCGGGTCAGAAACCGGGCCGGAAATCGGACTGAGAACTCCTCCGGAAAGCGGAGCACCCGGGCACGAGGTTCCTCGGACGCTCGTCGAGGCGTTCACCGCCGTGGTCGCGGAGCACAGCGAGGGCACCGCACTGACCGCCGACGGGACGTCCGTCTCGTACCGGCGACTCGACGCGTGGTCGCTCGCGATCAGCTCGCTGCTGCGTTCCCACGGCGTGGGCCGCGGCGATCGTGTCGCTCTACGGATGCCGGCGAGCGCCGAGGCCATCGCGTCGATGGTGGGAGTGCTCCGGACGGGGGCGAGCTATGTGCCACTCGAGGTGCGCAATCCCCCGGCGCGGAACCGGTTCATCGTCCAGGACAGCCAGGCCGTCGCGTTCATCGGGGACCCGGACGGCTGTGCCGTCGACGGGATTCCCGTCATCGGCCAGGAGAGTGTGACCGAGCTCAAGGGCACGCCCCTCCCGCCTGCCGGTCCGGCCGACGCACCGTCGTGGCTGCCGGGTCCCGACGACACCGCGTACGTCATCTACACCTCCGGCACCACGGGGCAGCCGAAGGGCGTACCCATCCACCACGGCGCGGTCATCGCACTGCTCGCGGGCGCGGCGGAGAAGTTCTCGTTCTCCGCGGCCGATCGTTGGCTGCTCTTCCACTCCATCGCCTTCGACTTCTCCGTGTGGGAGATATGGGGCCCGCTCTCCACCGGCGCCCGGCTGGTGATCATGCCGCCCTGGACGGCCCGTTCCCCGGAGCGCTGCCTGCGGTTCCTCGCGGAGCACGACATCACGGTCCTGAACCAGACGCCCACCGCCTTCAGCGAGCTCTCCGCCGCGGTGCTTCGCGAGGACGCCGTCCTGCCGCGGCTGCGCTATGTGATCTTCGACGGCGAGAAGCTCCTGCCCGGCACGGTCCGGCCCTGGGCCAAACGCTTCGGGCTGAACCGGCCGACGCTCGTCAACATGTACGGGATCACCGAGACCACCGTGCACACCACCTTCCACGAGGTGACCCAGGAGGACCTCGACGGAGACGCCTCCGTCATCGGCCGTCCACTGCCCGGATTCGGCTTCCG
This sequence comes from Streptomyces flaveus, assembly GCF_014647675.1. GTDB lineage: Bacteria > Actinomycetota > Actinomycetes > Streptomycetales > Streptomycetaceae > Streptomyces > Streptomyces flaveus. The sequence continues at coordinate 230,531 of NZ_BMPQ01000009.1, forward strand.
CGTCGTCGCCTCGGACGGCCGGGACGCCAAGGCCGGTGAACAGGGCGAACTGTGGCTGTCCGGTCCGCAGCTCAGCAAGGGCTACCTCAACCGGCCGGAACTCAATGCCGAACGTTTTGTCAGCGGTCCGGCACCGGCACCATCGCCCGATGGCGGCCCCGTGGTGCGCTACTACCGTTCCGGTGACCTGGTGAGCCTGCGCCCCGGAGGCGATCTGGTCTTTCACGGACGAGCCGACCTTCAGGTGAAACTGCGCGGGCATCGGATCGAGCTCAGCGATATCGAGGCGGCGGTGCAGTCCCACAGCCGGGTCGCCGACGCGGTGGTGTGGGTGCGTGAGTTCGCGCCCGGGGACGAGCGGCTGGTGTGCGCCTATGTACCGGCCGACGACAAGGACCCGGTCGGCACACGGGACCTGCGCGCCCACGTCAAGGACCTGCTGCCGACCTACATGCGGCCGACCGGCTATCAGCCGCTGCCCCGCCTACCCCGCACCGTCAACGGAAAAGTCGACCGAGCCGAAGTGGTTCGGCTCTGGGAAAAGGAAAGGGAGCGTGCTCGATGAGCAAAAACCCCGCCACGGATCAGGTGACGGAGATTCAGCGGCTGACCATCGAATGGGTGGCAGAGATCCTTGACGAGCCCGATGTGTCACCGGACGACAATTTCCTTGATCTGGGCGGACATTCCGTCCTCGCACTCCGGCTTGGCAAATACGCCAAGGAACGCTTCGGTGCCGACTACGACCTGATGGTCCTCTTCGAGAAGGACCTCGCCGCTGCCGCGGCGGATTTGGCATCCCGAGTCATCCGAACCTGAGAGAAGAGGGAGAATGTGATGGCCGGCCCGATAGTGAACCTTGGGATCAGCAGCTTCGGCTACGCGTTCGGTGAGGACCAGGACGTGGCGTCCGTCGCCGGCACCTACGTACGCGACCCCGAGCGAGTGCTCAACTGGGGCTACCGCACCTTCCACCGCGCTCCCGACGGCGTACAGGCCACCGACCTCGCCGCGGCTGCGGCGCAGCAGGCTCTCGGCCGGATCGGACTGAGCGCGGACGCGCTGGATCTGGTCGTGCTCGCGGTCTCGGACGTTCCGGAGTACCTGTCGTGGGACGGCGCCGCCGTTCTCGCCCGTGAGCTGAAGATCGAGCGTGCCCAGACCCTCCTGCTCACCGAGGGCTGCGGGGCCGGTGTGCACGGCCCGTACTACGTGGCCTCGACGATGGCGATGCAGCCCGAGGTCGACACCGCGCTGTTCGTGGCGGTGAACAGGATCAGCGAGTTCCACCGCAACCGGATGAACCTGATCAACACGGTGCTGAGTGACGCGGCCGTCGCCGTCGTGCTGCGGCGGGACCACGCGTCCAACCGATGGCTGGCGAGTGAGCAGTTCACCGATCCCGAACACAGTGATCTCCTCCGTATCGACTTCGGCGGCGCCGTCAACCCCGTGCCGCCGGAGGGCTGGTCGAGTCTCACCGCACCGGGCGGCCATGCGCGCATCCGCGAACAGTTCGCCAATGACCCGGACAGCTTCCAGCGTTTCCTGGAAAACCGCTACGAGCGGCTCGTGGAGGTGATCGATGCCGCTTGTACGAGGGCGGGAATCGACCGCGGCGAGATCGCCCATCTCATCTATCTCAATGACAGCGCCGCGAGTATCTCCGCCGTCGCGGAGCCGCTGGGGCTGCCGCTGGAGCGCACCAACGCCGGCCTCGCGCCGGACCACGGTCACATGGGCGCCGCAGACCAACTGGTCTCGCTAGGGCTGCAGTTGGAGCGCGGCGAGCTGGCGGCCGGCGAGGTGGTGGCCCTCTGCGGCATCTCGACGGGCCGCTGGTCCGCCACGTTGATCCAGATCTGATGGCGCCTCTGAGAGGAACATCCGAGAGGAAGGGGAACCGCTGTGCCGTCGCCTGCCACGCGGCCACTTGAGCTTCCGTTCGGGGAACACCCCGATCCGGAGGAATTCATCAAATCCGCCATGGAATGGCATTTCGGTCCGGAAACCGGCAGTCCGTTCTGGCTGGAACGCGCTCGGACCCTTGAATTCGATCCCCGTACGGACGTCAAGACGCACGAAGACCTCAAACTGTTTCCGAATGTCGCCGCCGAACTCCGGAACGTCCGTGTCGAGGATCTGATTCCCCGCGGGTACGGTGCCCGCCCGGATGCGGTCGGTGTTTTCGAGAGCGGCGGCACCACCGGTGCGCCGAAACGGGTCGTGCTGCTGCGGGACTGGCTGGATCGCATGCTGGCCACCAGCAACGCGAACCTGGATGCGCACGGATTCGAGCGCGGCGCCAACTGGCTGGGCATAGTGCCCACCGGACCGCATATCGTCGGCGAATACTTCCGCCGGTCCGCGGACACCCACGGCACCCGCGGATTCACGATCGATCTGGATCCGCGCTGGGTGAAGAGACTCATCGCACAGGGCAAGGGCCGTGACGCCGGCGCCTACGCCGAACACCTCATCGACCAGGCCGAGTTCGTTCTGCGGTCACAGGACATCGGTGTTCTCACCATTACGCCGTCACTGCTGGAGCGGCTCGCCCAGCGGGACGATCTGGTGGAGCTGGTCAACGAGAAGGTGCACGCCATCAGGTGGGGCGGTACCCAACTGGACCCGGATTCCCGGCACCTCTACCGCACCGAGATCTTCCCCGGGACGGTTCTGTGCGGGAACTACGGCAGCACCATGATCCTGGGAATGGCCGGCGAACGCCCCGGCCTGCCCGACCCCGGCCCTTGTGTCTTCGACGCCCCCAGCCCCTACGTGACGTTCTCGGTCGTGGACCCGGAGAACCTCCGGACGGTGGGGTACGGCGAACGCGGCCGGGTCCTCGTCAGCCATGTCAGCAAGTCGTTCCTGCTCCCGAACAACCTGGAGCGCGACCTCGCCACCCGAGTCGCCCCGCCCGAGGACGGCGTCGGCGACTCGGTCGCGGACATCGCCCCGGTCGCGGTGTTCGAGAACGAGACCGTCATCGAAGGGGTCTACTGATGGCCGGCCCGCCCTCCGGTCCGCTGCGCCTCGAAGCACTGGGCGCGGGCGGCAGCTACCGGGCTCGGAACCGCATGGACGTCACGGATGTCTCCGGCAGGTCCGTGGCCGAACTGAGCCTGGTTCCCTCGCTGTTCGTCAACCGGACGCTGCGCGCGCTGCGCCGTACGAGCCCCTTGCCGGCGGACGAGCGGATCGGTCTGATCGTCCGCGCGGCCGAACTCTTCGCGACGTCCACGCTGTCCGGCCAGTCGCCCGAGGAGTACGTGCACACCGTCAGCCGAGTGGGCGGCGTACCGATCTCCGTGGTGCGCCGGGCCATGCGCACCACCGCGGCACGGTTGTCCCGGGTGTACGACAGCGTCCAGCGGGCGCGACCCGCCGGCACGGTCAACGACTGGCGGGATCCGCTCACCCGGACCGGCCGTGGTGTGTGGTCACGCAGGGGCGACGTGTTCGCCGTCCATGCGGCGGGCAACCACCCGGGCCCCCACAGCCTCTGGCCGGAGGCGCTCGCGCTGGGCTGGCGCGTCGCGGTCCGGCCCTCCCGCCGCGATCCCTTCACCCCCCACCGGCTCATCACGGCACTGCGCACCGCGGGCTTCCCCGACGACCAGGTGGTGCTGCTGCCCACCGACCACACGCAGGCGGACAGCTTGGTGCGCGGTGCCGACCTGGGCATGGTGTACGGCGGTGAGGACATCGTCCGTAAGTTCGCGGGCGATCCGACCGTACTGATCCAGGGGCCGGGGCGGTCGAAGATCCTGCTGACCGCCGACGTGGACTGGCGCGCGCATCTCGACACGATCGTCGACTCCGTGAGCGGACACGGCGGCACCGGATGTGTGAACACCACGGCGATCTACATGGAGGGTGATCCGGCGCCGCTGTGTGCGGCACTCGTCGAGCGGCTCTCCGCACCGGTTGGGCTGCCCCCGGAGGACGAGGAAGCGGTGCTGCCGGTGCAGCCGGCCGCCGCCGCGCGGGCCATCGAGGCGTATCTGCTCCGTATGGCGGCGGGCACCCGCCCCTGGCTCGGCGGCGACGGCATCGTCGAGGACCTGAAGGACGGCGGTGCCGCGCTGCGTCCCGCGATCCATCAACTCGACCGGCCCGACGCCCCGCAGGCGGGCGTCGAACTGCCCTTCCCCTGTGTCTGGGTCGCGCCCTGGACGCCCCAGGACGGTGTGGCTCCCCTGCGGAACAGCCTCGTCCTCAACGCGATCACTCGTGACGACCGGCTGATCGACCGGCTGATCGCAGAGCCCACCATCAGCAACGTCTATGTCGGGGACCATCGCACGCACTTCATGGAGTCCGGGCTCCCACACGACGGATATCTCGCCGAGTTCCTCATGCGCAGCAAGACCATCATCCGCGACTGACACCGCCCGAAGTCCGAAGGAAGCGAGAGACATGCCCGACAAGAACGGTGCCGCACCGGGCGAGATCGAGAACGTCCTGACTCAGCACGACCGGGTCGCGCAAGCACTCGTCATCCCCTGGGACACGCCACGGCAAGCCGACGACCCGCGCCTGGTCGCCTATGTGGTGCCCACCCCCCACACCGCCGACGGCGGAGGAGGGGGCGCTCGGGCCCGGGTGGAGGAGTGGCAGGAGATCTACGACCGTGTCTACACCGCTTCGCCCGCCGTCCGGTTCGGGGAGAACTTCTCCGGCTGGAACAGCAGTTACGACGGCCGACCCATCGATATCGACGCCATGCGGCAGTGGCGTGACGCCACCGTGGACCGCATCCGTCGGCTCCGTCCGCGCCGCGTCCTGGAAATCGGCGCCGGCAGCGGACTTCTGCTCTCCGTGCTCGCGCCCGACTGCGAGACCTACTGGGCCACCGACGTGTCCACCACCGCGATCGACGAGCTTTCCCGCCACATCAAGGAAGACCCCCGGCTCGCCGACCGAGTCACCCTCCGGGCACAGGCCGCCGACCGCGTGGACGGACTCCCGGCCGACTACTTCGACACCATCGTCATCAACTCCGTCACCCAGTGTTTTCCCAGCGGTGACTACCTCACCACGGTGATCAACCGGGCGCTGTCCCTCCTCGTCCCTGGTGGCTCCTTCTTCATCGGTGACAGCCGGGACCTGAGGAGCGTCGACTACTTCCACACCGCCGTGGCGCTCGGCCGTACGCCCGGCACCGACGCGGCCGCCCTCACCAGGGCCGTCGACAAGAGCCGGGGCCGGGACGAGGAACTCCTCATCCATCCCGACTACTTCGCCGCCTTTCCCTCCGTCTCCCCCGCGGTCGCCGCAGTCGACATCCAGCTCGAACAGGGCGCGTTCCACAACGAGATCTCCCGCCACCGCTTCGATGTCGTCCTCCACAAGGCTCCGGCCGACGACATCATCGACGTCGGCGACTGCCCCCGGCTGCGCTGGGGCAGCGATGTCCGGGACCTCGACCATCTGGCCGGCCGGCTGAGCGATGGCGCGCTGCCGGTCCGCGTCTCGGACATCCCCAACGCTCGTCTCGCGGGCGAGGCAGGGGCCTGCGCCGCTCTCGCCGAGGGTGACGCCGTCCGTGCCCGGCGGCTGCTGGCCCAGCCGATGGGCACGGACCCCCACGACCTCACCCGCCTGGCCTCCGAACAGGGCCTGCACATCGCCCTGGTCCCCAGTCCCGACCGTCCCGACCACTTCGAGGCCGTCTTCACCTCCCCACGGCCGCACCCCCTGCGTACGGCGCTCGCCGGTACGTACCGCCCTGGCGCGACGGCTGCTTCGCCGACCCTCTCCGAGGTTCCGGCCGCCACGCACCGTGCCAACCGGTTCTCCGCCAGGCTGCGGGCCTGGCTCCGTGAACGGGTGCCCGAACAGTCGGTTCCTGCCGTGGTCATCACCCTCGACGCGCTGCCCCTGCGCCCCGACGGTACGCCGGACCGGCAGGCGCTCCCCGAGCCGGATTTCACGGACTCGGCAGCCGGTCGGTCACGCGCCTGAAAGACCTCGAAGAGCAGCCCCACATTCCCAAACGCAATGCCACAGAAAGAACGCCCCACCCGTGACGAAAGGTCAAAACACCCATGTCGCACGACACCGCACGCTCTCAGGCCCCGGCCGACGACAGGGAACTCCGTGACCACAACCGCGCCATCGTCGAGCAGTACATGAACACCCGTGGCCAGGACCGTCTCAAGCGGCACCTGCTCTTCACCGAGGACGGAATCGGCGGCCTGTGGACCACGGACAGCGGCGAGCCGATCGTCATCCGCGGCCGGGACCGGCTGGGTGAGCACGCCGTGTGGTCCCTGCGGTGCTTCCCAGACTGGGTCTGGACCGACATCGAAGTCTTCGACACACAGGACCCCAACCGGTTCTGGGTCGAGTGCCACGGCCGGGGAAAGATCGTCTACGCCGGCTATCCGGAGGGCTACTACGAGAACCACTTCATTCATTCGTTCCTCTTCGAGAACGGACTGATCAAGCAGCAGCGCGAGTTCATGAACCCGTGCCGGCAGTTCCGGGCGCTGGGCATCGACGTACCGGAGATCCGTCGCGAAGGCATCCCGACATGACTCCTGTGACCTCCGCGCTGTCCGCGGTGCATGCCGGGCAGGAAAAGGCGCGGCAGCAGCCTGAATGGAGTGATCCCACGCAGGCTCGTCGCGTGCGGGAGATCCTCGGTGCCAGTCCTCCCCTGGTCGGTCCGGACGCCGTACTCACGCTGCGTTCCCTCCTGTCCCGGGTCGCCGCCGGTGAAGTCCACGTGATGCAGGCCGGTGACTGCGCCGAGGATCCGGGCGAGTGCACGGAGCAGCATGTGCGGCGAAAATCCGGCCTGCTCGACCTGCTCGCCGTCGCCCTGGGCACGGTGACCCGCACACCGGTGCTGCGCGTCGGGCGTATCGCCGGCCAGTTCGCCAAACCCCGCTCGAACCCGACGGAGCAGATCGGCGACCTCACCCTGCCCGTCTACCGGGGGCACATGGTCAACAGCCCGGAGTCCGACCCGGAGAGTCGGACTCCGGACCCGCTGCGCATGCTGACCGGCTATATGGCCGCGAGCGAAATCATGAAGCGCCTCGGCTGGCGCACGTCGGGCGACGGGACTCCACTCGACGGCGGATCCGTGGTGTGGACCAGCCATGAGGCACTGCTCCTGGACTACGAAGTACCCATGATCCGCTGGCTCGAAGACGGTCGGCTCTGGCTCGGATCCACCCACTGGCCGTGGATCGGGGAACGCACCCGCCAAGTGGACGGCCCTCATGTCGAGTTGCTCGCCCGAGTCATCAACCCGGTGGCGTGCAAGGTCGGCCCCACGATGGGCGCGGACGAGATCCTCGCCCTGTGCGCGCGGCTCGACCCCCTGCGGGAGGCGGGCCGGCTCACCCTCATCGCCCGGATGGGAGCCGATCTGGTCGCGGACCGGTTGCCGGCCCTGGTCGGGAAGGTGCGGTCCGAGGGCCACCCGGTGATCTGGCTGTGCGACCCCATGCACGGCAACACCGTCCCCGCCCCCAACGGCAGGAAGACCCGTCACGTCGACACCATGGTCCGGGAGGTCCAGCGCTTCCGGGAAGCGGTGGCCGCGGCGGACGGTGTGGCCGGTGGGCTGCACCTGGAGACCACGCCCGACGAGGTGACCGAGTGCGTGGCGGACGCGTCCGCGATGACGTTCGCGGACGCCCCGTACACGACCCTCTGCGATCCCCGGCTGAACTCCCGGCAGGCCGTCTCCTTGGTCTCGGCCTGGTCCGAAACCCGCTTCCACAACGAACCCTGCTGACCCTGCCCGGTTCCGCAGGTGGCAGTCGACGGGTGTCCACTCGCCGACTGCCACCTGCGGCCCGGCCCAGACCATCCCCTCGCCACAGCCGCTACTCATGGAGACACCCATGTCCCGTCGCCTGATCACCTCGGAGTCCGTGACCGAGGGTCACCCCGACAAGATCGCTGACCAGATCAGCGACACGATCCTGGATGCGCTCCTGCGGGAGGACCCGAGGTCCCGGGTCGCCGTCGAGACGCTGATCACGACCGGCCTCGTACACGTGGCGGGCGAGGTCACGACCAAGGCGTACGCCCCGATCGCGCAGCTGGTGCGCGACAAGATCCTCGAAATCGGCTACGACTCCTCGAAGAAGGGCTTCGACGGCGCCTCCTGCGGTGTATCGGTGTCGATCGGCGCACAGTCGCCGGACATCGCACAGGGCGTGGACACGGCGTACGAGTCCCGAGGGGAAGGCGCCGCCGGGGGCGCGGAGCATGACGAGCTGGATCGGCAGGGCGCCGGTGACCAGGGTCTGATGTTCGGTTACGCGACCGACGAGACGCCCGAGTTGATGCCACTTCCGATCCACCTGGCGCACCGCCTGTCCCGCCGACTGTCCGAGGTCCGCAAGAACGGCACCGTCCCGTATCTGCGCCCGGACGGAAAGACGCAGGTGACCGTCGAGTACGAGGGCGACAAGGCGGTCCGTCTGGACACGGTGGTGGTCTCCTCGCAGCATGCGAGCGATGTCGACCTCGACTCTCTTCTCGCCCCCGACATCCGCGCGTTCGTGGTGGAGCCGGAGCTGAAGGCGCTGCAGGACGACGGCATCAAGCTGGACACGGACGGCTACCGGCTGCTGATCAACCCCACCGGCCGCTTCGAGATCGGCGGTCCGATGGGGGATGCGGGGCTGACCGGCCGGAAGATCGTGATCGACACGTACGGCGGGATGGCCCGGCACGGCGGTGGCGCGTTCTCCGGCAAGGACCCGTCCAAGGTGGACCGTTCGGCCGCGTACGCGATGCGCTGGGTGGCGAAGAACGTGGTCGCGGCGGGCCTGGCCGCCCGCTGCGAGGTCCAGGTGGCGTACGCGATCGGCAAGGCCGAGCCGGTCGGCCTGTTCGTGGAGACCTTCGGCACCGCGAAGGTCGACGCCGAGAAGATCGAGGCGGCCATCTCCAAGGTCTTCGACCTCCGCCCGGCCGCCATCATCCGCGACCTCGACCTGCTGCGTCCGATCTACGCCCAGACGGCGGCGTACGGCCATTTCGGCCGCGAACTCCCGGACTTCACCTGGGAGAGGACGAACCGCGTGGAGGCGCTGCGGACGGCGACGGGGCTTTGAGAGCGCGCACCCGTCCCCGCACCTCTGCGTACCGTCCCGCGAACTCAAGGAGAATCCGTCGTGCGCATTGCCGTGACCGGCTCGATCGCCACCGACCACTTGATGGTCTACCCCGGCAGATTCACCGATCAGCTCCTCAGCGACCGGCTCGACCGGGTGTCTTTGTCGTTCCTCGCCGATCAGTTGGAGGAACGCCGGGGAGGAGTCGGTGCCAACATCTCGTTCGCCCTGGGTCGGCTCGGTCTGCGCCCCGTACTGGTGGGCGCGGCGGGAGTCGACTTCGCCGAGTACGACGACCGGTTGCGCGCGGCCGGTGTCGACACCTCGTCGGTCAAGGTCAGCGAGACGCTCTATACCGCGCGGTTCGTGTGCACCACGGACCTGCAGCAGAACCAGCTGGCCACGTTCTACGCGGGGGCCATGGCCGAGGCCCGGAATATCGACCTCGCCTCGGTCGTCGGGCGCGTCGGCGGCCTCGACCTCGTTCTCGTCGGTGCCGACGACCCCGAGGCGATGCTGCATCACACCGCGGCCGCGCACAGCCTGGGCATCGCCGTCGCCGCGGACCCGTCCCAGCAACTGGCCCGGCTGGACGGAGCACAGGTGCGCCGTCTCGTGGACGGTGCCCGTTTCCTGTTCGGCAACGAGTACGAGGCTGCACTGCTGCAGGAGCACACCGGCTGGACCGAACACGAGATCCTGCGCCGGGTCGGCACCTGGATCACCACACTCGGCGCCGAGGGGGTCTCCCTTGCCCGCGGCGACGGCTTCCGCGTCCGCGTCCCGGCAGTGCCATCGAACGAGATCACTGATCCGACGGGTGTAGGCGACGCCTTTCGGGCCGGTTTCCTCGCGGGCGTCGTCTGGAACTGGCCGCACGAACGGGCGGCCCAACTCGGCTGCGCGCTGGCGACGGTGGTCCTCGAATCAGTCGGCACCCAGGAGTACAAACTCCTGCCCACCGATCTGGTCTCCCGGATCGGCTCGACCTACGGTCACGCCGTGGCACGGGAGATCGAGCCCCGGCTGGCCGGTCTGTCATGAACGGTCACCGGACACGGCAGGCCCATGCCCTTAGAGGTCCTAACAAAGACAGCGCCGTTCCCAACACATCGTGGTTGGACGACAGTGGGCTAGCCGTCAACGACGGAGTCTGTTGCGACGAGTCTGGCCGGGCACTCGGAGCGACCGACGTGTTCGCCGTGGGCGACGCAGCCGCTTGGTGGGATCCGTTGGCAGGTGGCGACCCGCACGGCTTCGAGGTCTGGCGCCAGGTCGTCGGCGCTCGAGTGCTCGAGCCCTCTACGCACGATGACTGAACGAGAAGTGCTGGTCGACGTCTGGTCGGACATCCACTGCCCGTGGGCCCTGGTCTGCCTGCATCGCCTGCGCGGAGCCAGGGAGGAACTCCGCCTGCCCAACGTCGTGTTCAACCCTCGACCGTGGCCGCTCGAATGGGTCAACGAGCGCGGCACACCGCACGACATCGTGGCCACGGAGACGATCGTGCTGGCCGCGGAGGAACCGGGTCTGTTCAGCGCGTACGAGAACCCGTCCTGGCCCTCGACGTTCCTTCCCGCTTTCGAGCTGGTCGCAGCCGCCCGCAGGGTGGGTGGACCGGCACTTGCCGAGGAGGTCGACTACGGACTGCGGGTTGCGTTCTTCCGGGACCAGGTCGACGTGAGTATCGCCGCCGGCCTGCGACACGCCCTCGAGCTCGTGCACACGGACCGTGCAGACCACGAGGCAATCATGCGGATCTGGTTCACGCAGCCGGTTCGCGGTGACGTGCTCGCGGAGTACGAGATCAGCAAGACGCTGCCGATCCAGGGCAGCCCCCAGGTCTTCTGGCCGAATGGCGACACCCACCACAATCCCGGCCTGAGCGATCACACGTGGGAACGAGGTATGCCCCGCATCCACAGCTCTCAACCGCTCAAGCCCGCCGCTCTCCTCGCCAGGATGGCAGCACTGAGGACCTGATCGCTGAGTCCCCGGGCCTCCGAGCAGCTTGCGTCGCTTCTCGAGGGGCCCGGTCGCCGCGCCCGAGTTGGTGACCGGTGCGCACCGCGTCGCGGTCGTCGGGCGCGTCGGCTCCGCGGCGCGCACGCCGACGAGTCCATCCGGTGGCTTCAGCACGACGGGGCTCCCCGTCGGAGGCACCGGGATAGCCGCATCACCGCAGGTACGCACCCCTAGGTGGACAACTTCACGACGTACGTCCCCAGGTCGTCGGCCTCGACGACTCCGGGCACGGAGGCGCCGGACCTCAGCGGGGTCACGTATCAGTCGGCAGTCACTTCGCGCAGCACATGGACCACGGTAAAACGGCCGCTCGCCCGCCTGATCGGTATTCTCTGCCCGGTCCCGCCCGGAATGCGACCTACAGCAGAGGGTTGGCCAGCGGCAGGTACCGGGCATCCGCCCCATCCGCCCCCGTCCACCGCAACAACAGGTTCGTCTTGCCGGGCAGCGTGGGAGACCTGAGCAGCTCCCCCACCTCCGGCACCCCCGCCTCGTAACGCCCCAACTCCCGCCGTACGGCGGGCCAGAGCTTCACCCCCGGATACCGCTCCTCCAACGCCCCTGCGATCTCAAGGAGGTTGTTGACGAGGAGGCAGTACACCAGCCGCTCCCAGCCGGCGGCGCGCGTGACGTCGGGCAGCAGCTTCACGCCCTCGGCATCCCGGAACAGCGCCTGCACCGGCAGACCGGCGTCGTCCACGGCCACCACCGTGTTCTGCAGATGCGCTTCGAGTACGACACCGTGCCGGGCGAACAACTCCAGTGCGGGCGGGGCGACTTGACGCACATACGCCGTCCACCAGGCCGCCGGGTCGGCGAGGGAGTCCAGCGGGCTGCCGTCGAAGCCTTCCGTGAGGGCCGCCGCCAGCAAGGGGGTGGCGCCGGGGAGGACGTGGCCTTGCAGGCCGTCGCGTACGAGGACGGCGAGTTCCTCGAAGGCGAAGCTCGCGGTGCGGTAGCCGCGGTCGCTCAGCCAGGCCGCGGGGCCGTCCACGTCCGCGAACGCCGAGGTGACCGCCGCGTCCGTGCGGCGGAGTGCGAGGAGGTCGTGGCGCCAGAGACGGCGGATGTCGTTGGTGATGCGGACGTCGAGGCTGAATTTCAGGAAGAGGTCGGCGGCAGGGTCGTACACCGTGCGGATGGCCGCGGTGGGCCAGGCCGGGGGCGAGGAGTGGCCGAGTCGTACGAGGCGTCCGTCGGCAAAGGCTTCGCGGATCTCCGGTCGGGTGCCGACCAGGTCGAGCTGCCAGGGGTGGGCGGGCAGGAGCCGGTAGCCGGGAGGGGCCTGGCCCAGCGCGTCGATCGCCCGCAGGTCGCCCTCCTCAACGACCGTGTCCTCCCGCGCCCCGAGCAGGATGAGCGGGAAGCGGGCGTACGCCTCGGGGGCGTACGGGAGCCAGCCGGCGACCGGGCCGCCGCCGCGGGCCTTGGGCGCGGGGTGGTAGGGGTGCCCGGTGATCAGGGACTGCTCGGAGCGCTGATACGGGTCCTCGGGCGGGGTGGCCCCTGCGCGTGCGACGAGGAGCGCCGCCACCGCGTCGCGGCTGTCGATCATCTCGGCGGGCAGCTCGGAGTTGACCAGGCCGGTGTGCCGGCGCAGCTCGTCGGCGGTGAGTTTGACCAGCTCGGCGTGGGTGAGGCGGTGCCAGGCCCCGGCGGCGTAGACCTCCGGCTCGGCGGGCCGGCGTCCACCGCGTACTCGCAGCAGCCGTCCCCCGGCAGGAAGCCGGTACACGGGCCGCTCACCGGACCCCGGTGCGGGCTCGGCCACCTCCCGCAGCAGACAATTGAGCAGCGGCGCTGCCGCGTACGCGTCGGCGGCCTCTGCGACGTCGTCCCTGGGAGGCCTGGGGAGCATGGGTTCCACGCGATCCATTCGTTCCATACGGGTGCTGACGATCAGTATGTCTGCCGTAGTACCCGGTCCCGACGCCGTCCCCACACCCGAGGAGCCACCCCGTGCACCATCCCCCCACCCCGGCCGAGGCCGAGTCCGACCTCGCCGCCGAGCTGCGTACCGCATGCCCCTCTCTGCTGTCGCGGTACGCCGCCGAGCTGCCGGGCGCCCGGGCGGCCGTGCTGACCCGGCTGTGGCGTGGTCTGGCCCATGAGCCGCTGCCGTGGATCACGCGGCGGGAGCAGGGGGGCGAGGGTCTGACGCTGCATCTGGCCGACGGCCGGCGGCTGCACGGGCCGCACTCGGATGCGTACGGAACTGCCGCCTCTGTTACGGAGGTTGAGCTGGACGGTTCGGCGTACGACCACCCGGCCGCACTCATGACCGCCCTCTCCCTTCCGCACGGTGACGCCTTCGCCGCCGAACTCGACCACAGCGGCGCCTCGTTGGCCCTGTCTCGCGCCAACCAGCCGCCCCTTGAGGCCCCTTCGGCGACCTGGGAGTGGGAGCAGCGGATCGTCGACGGGCATCCCTTCCACCCCAACTGCCGTTCCCGGCCGGGCTTTTCGGTGGCCGAGCAGTTGGCGTACGCGCCCGAGCACCGGCCGGTGGTCGAGCTGGGCCTGGTCCCCGCGCCGGAGGAGGCGTGTCTGGTGGCGGGCGAGTGGCCGTACCGGGAGACCGGGCGGGTGTTGATCCCGGTGCATCCGTGGCAGGCCCGGCATGTGCTGAAGGACGAGCAGCTGGTGGGCGAGTCCGGCATCACCGCGCACCCCCTCATGTCGCTGCGCACGCTCGCCGACGCCGCGCCCGGCGGGCCGCACATCAAGACCGCGCTGAGCGCCCGGCTGACGTCGGCGGTGCGGGACATCTCGGTGTACTCGATCGCCACGGCCGCGACGGTGTCGGCATTCCTGGACTCCGTCGCCGCCCGCCTGGACGGTCTCCTTCACATCACGCGCACCCTGGGGGCGGTCACCGCCCGCACACCCGATCTCGCGGCCGCGGTGCGCGAGGCGCCTGAGATGTACGCGGCGGAGGGCGAGCGGGTGGTACCGGTCGCCGCGCTCACCATGACCAATCTGCCCCAATCCCCCTCCTGGATGGCCGAGTTCACGCGGCTCGCGCTGACGGTGTGTCTGCGGCTGCTGGAGCTGGGCGTGGCGCTGGAGGCCCACGGCCAGAATCTCCTCGTGGTGCTCTCCCCCTCGGGCGCCCCGACCCGCCTGATCTACCGCGACCTTGCCGACATCCGCATCAGCCCGGCCCGCCTCGCCCGCCATGGCATCCCGGCCCCGGACCTGTCCGGCCGGCTGATCACGGACGACGAGACCACACTGCGCCGTAAGCTGTTCGGCTCGCTCGTCACGGGCACGCTGGGGGCGACGGCGGGTTCGAGTGCGGCGCTCGGCGAGGCGCTCTCCACGGCCGTACGAGACCTGCCGCGCACGCCTGACCTGGCGGTCCTGCTGGACGGACCGCTGCCCACGAAGGCACTGACGCTGATGCGGCTCTCACCGGAGCGGTCGGGGGACATCTGGGCGCGGGTGCCGAATCCGCTGGAGGCGGCCTGAACTGCCGTGGGCTGGAAGGATGACGCCGCGCCCTCAAATGTCCCGTAGCTCCTTGGCCAGCGGCCCGTCGCCCGCCACTTCGACACGCCCGGCCCGTATCGCTTCCCGTAGTGTCAGTCCGCCCCCGGCGAGTGCCGTACACGTCCCCGAGTCGAGCGCGAGCCGGGCATCGGGCTCCTCGGGCGCGGCTCCCTCCCCGTAGACAGATCCGCCGTCCTCGGCGCCGAGGCGTACGTAGAACTCCCCTTCCTCCAGCTGTACTTGTACGACCCCCTCGCCAAGTCCCGTCAGGCAGCGCAGCAACGGCAGCACGAACCAGTGCGCGCGCACCGCGTCTGTGGGCCGCCGCTCCTGAAGCAGAGGCGCGCCCCACTCGCCCAGCGCCTGCAGGACGGGGAGCAACTGGCGTCCGCGGTCGGTGAGTTCGTACACGAAGGCCGCTCCCGGCGGGGGCAGCCGACGCCGGGTGGCCAGCCCGTCCCGTTCCATGTCCTTGAGCCGGGAGGCGAGGACGTCCGTGCTCACGCCGGGCAGGTCCGCGTGCAGGTCGGTGTAGCGGCGTGGACCGGCGAGGAGCTCGCGCACGATCAGGAGGGTCCAGCGGTCACCGACGGCGTCGAGGGCCCGGGCCGCGGAACAGTACTGGTCGTAGCTTCGGCGAGGTGACATGCGGCGCAGTCTAGACATGTTGTTGGACTTTCCAAGCTGGTACTTGGTAAAACCAAGCAACACACCAACCTGGAGGTGCGCACCGCATGGAGTTCCGGCAGTCGAGCAAGCTCAGCGAGGTCTGTTACGAGATCCGGGGTCCGGTCATCGAGCACGCGAACGCCCTGGAGGAGGCGGGCCACAGCGTGCTCCGGCTGAACACCGGCAACCCGGCGCTCTTCGGCTTCGAGGCGCC
Organism: Streptomyces flaveus; assembly: GCF_014647675.1. Lineage (GTDB taxonomy): Bacteria > Actinomycetota > Actinomycetes > Streptomycetales > Streptomycetaceae > Streptomyces > Streptomyces flaveus. The sequence continues at coordinate 246,026 of NZ_BMPQ01000009.1, forward strand.
GGAGGAGATCCTCCAGGACATGATCCGCATGCTGCCGCAGGCACACGGCTACACCGACTCACGCGGCATTCTCTCGGCACGCCGCGCCGTCGCCCAGCGCTACCAGGATCTGGGCCTGGAGGTCGGCGTGGACGACGTCTTCCTCGGCAACGGTGTCTCGGAACTCGTCTCGATGGCGGTGCAGGCGCTGGTCGAGGACGGCGACGAAATCCTCATCCCCGCCCCGGACTTCCCGCTCTGGACGGCGGTGACGACGCTCGCGGGCGGCAAGGCGGTGCACTACCTCTGCGACGAACAGGCCGACTGGTACCCGGACCTGGACGACATGGCGGCCAAGATCACGGACCGCACCAAGGCCGTCGTCATCATCAACCCCAACAACCCGACGGGCGCGGTCTATCCGAAGGAGATCATCGAGGGCATTCTCGACCTCGCGCGCCGGCACGGCCTGATGGTCTTCGCCGACGAGATCTACGACCAGATCCTGTACGACGACGCCGTGCACCACTCGGTCGCCTCCCTCGCCCCCGACCTGGTGGTCCTCACCTTCTGCGGACTGTCCAAGACGTACCGCGTGGCGGGTTTCCGCTCCGGCTGGATGGTCGTCACGGGCCCGCGCCAGCACGCGCGCGACTACCTCGAGGGCATGACAATGCTGGCCTCCATGCGGCTGTGCGCCAACGCGCCCGCCCAGTTCGCCATCCAGGCCGCGCTCGGCGGCCGTCAGTCCATCCGCGAACTCACCGCGCCCGGGGGCAGGTTGCGCGAACAGCGCGACCGAGCCTGGGAGAAGCTCAACGAGATCCCGGGCGTCTCCTGCGTGAAACCGAAGGGCGCGCTGTACGCGTTCCCCCGCATCGACCCCCAGGTGCACAAGATCCACGACGACGAGAAGTTCGTCCTCGACCTGCTCCTGCAGGAGAAGATCCAGGTGGTCCAGGGCACCGGCTTCAACTGGCCCCGCCCCGACCACTTCCGCATCCTCACCCTCCCGTACGTCGACGACCTGGACGCGGCGATCGGGCGGATCGGGCGGTTCCTGAGCGGGTATCGGCAGTAGTCGGCGGCAGGAGTTCTTGGCAAGAACTCCCGTGCGTACATGCCTGGTTGGTCTGGGTAACTCTCTTCGCATGACTGACCGACCTCTGCTGCTCCTCGACGTCGACGGACCGCTCAATCCCCACGGCGCGCGGTTCGTCCGGCCGCGCGGGTATGTGACGCGGCGGCTGCATCCCGCGAACTGGTCCGCGCGGCAGGTGCCGGGGTCGCGGCGCCTGCGGCGCGGCTTGCGGGTGCGGCTCAATCCGGGGCATGGGGCGCGGCTGATGGCGTTGCCGTACGAGCTGGCGTGGGCGACCACGTGGATGCACGAGGCCAACGAGATGATCGCGCCGGTGATCGGGCTGCCGGGCGATCTGCCGGTGATCGAGTGGCCCGAGATGTTCGTCAGGGATCCCGACGGGCTGTACTGGAAGACGCGGCACGTCGTGACGTGGGCTGCCGGCCGGCCCTTCGTGTGGGTCGACGACATGATCACCGACCTCGACGTACGGCATGTCGCCGCGCACCACGACGCGGCGGCGCTCCTGCTGCCGATCGATCCGCGCAAGGGGCTGCGGGAGCGGGACTTCGAGGAGTTGGAGCGGTGGGCTCGCGAGTTGTGACGGGCGAAGGACGAAAGGGCGGGTGACGGACGAAAGGGCAGGGGGCTTCTGATGGACCTCCGTGACGCCGCGGAGGTCCATCAGAAGCCCCCTGGTGTCAGAGGCGGGTCGTAGTCTTCGAATGGGCTCACTGATCAAGTGGAGCCGGATTCGGGGAGGAGCACGCCGTGACACGACCGCCGACCGCCGCGCAGCGGCGTGTCATCGATGCCGCCGATCCCGTGACGGGGCGGCTCAGGGGTACGGAGAGCCAGCTCGCGGCGCTGGTGAAGCGTGGGCTCGCCTTTCGGCATCCCCGGCCGCCGCACGACCACTTTCTGACACCGGCCGGGCATCGGATACGTGAGGAGGGGGCTGCGGAGGCCGAGGTCGCCAGTGTCCCCACCGCCGAGGACTCCGCCAGTCGTGCGCCCGCCGGTACCGGTGTGTTCGCCGCCCGGATCGGCGGCGAGGAGAGCGTCGATACGGGGCCCGGGCGCATACGTGAGGTGCACAGCGCCTGGCAGGGGCTCCTGGAGCTGCGGCGGATGACCAATCCGGACGGTGCCGTGGACCGGCCGTGCGGATGGGAGCGTACGCATCTGGTGCAGGCCGCCGCGCTCGCGCTGGAGGCGGCGGGGCACCGGCCCGCCGGGGCGGACGCCGACGGTTACCGGGTGCGTGCGACGCCGCAGCCGGAGGCGGTCGCGGTGCACGTACCAGACGCCGAGTCGCGGCAAGGCTGTGCGGCCACGCTGGAGAAGGCGGGCTGGCAGGTCGGGGAGTACACGGAGCCTCGTACCCGGGCGCGCTATCTGCTGGCTTCACCGCGACGGGTGTGACTTCACCTCACCGCGACGCGTGTGAGCCGAGCATGCCAAGCTGGTGATCACAACCGTCGAGAAGGGGAAGCCGTGTCAGAAGCGACAGCAGCGTCGGGACCGTTTTCCGTCCGTGTGACCGTCCGTGGGTACGAGACCGACATGCTGGGCCACCTGAACCAGAGCGTGTATCTGAACTACGCGGAGCACGCCCGCTGGTCGTTAGTGCAGGCCGCCGGGGTCAGCCAGGAGAGCCTGATAGCCAAGGGGGTGGGGCCGGTGACGCTGGAGACGACCATCCGTTACAAGCGGGAGCTGCGGGCGGGCGACGAAGTCGAGGTGACGTGCGACTTCCACATGGACGAGTCCAAGATCTTCCGAGTCGAGCAGACGATACGCAAGACCGACGGCACGGTCGCCGCCGAAATCTCGGCCACCGGCGGCCTGATGGACCTCAAGGAGCGAAAGCTGGTCGCGGACCCACGCGAGTACTTCCGCGCTCTGGCCACGGATCCTCGACTGTTCGGCCTCTGATCCGTCGCGCGTAGGTGTTCAACTGACCCCCGGGCTAGGCGTCCAGCAGCTCCGGCCGGTGCTTGGCGTCGTACGCCGCGCGAGACTCGGCGATCGTGACGCGGTGCCGTTCCGCCCAGTCGGTCAGGCCCAGCAGGGTGGTGTGCAACTCGCGGGCCACGGGCGTGAGTTCGTACTCGACCTTCGGCGGGACCGTCGGGTGGACGGTGCGCGTCAGGAGTCCGTCGCGCTCCAGGTTGCGCAGGGTCAGCGTGAGCATGCGGCGGCTGATGCCCTCGATGCTGCGCTCCAGTTCCGTGAAGCGGATCGGGCCGTGCGCGGCGGCCACGATGATCATCACACTCCATTTGCCCGCGACCCTGTCAAGAACTTCGCGGACCGGGCACCCCTCCGCGTGCACGACCTGCGGAGTAACACCGGTGTTCCCCTGGGACATTGAAGTGCCTCCTTACGCCGGTCTCCATGGTCACTCACGATGTTCCCCGTTACAAGTCGTGCACCTATGGAACATCCAGCAGCGATACGGAGGCCGTGGCCATGTCGTCCCGGAGCAAGTCCCGGAATGAGTCACTTTTCGGCTCACGCACAGAGCGAACGTACTCCCGTTGGGCGTCCCTCGTCGTCCTGTGCGCGGGCACCTTGATGACGATCCTGGACGGCAACATCGTGACCGTCGCGATGCCCGCGATCCAGAGCGACCTCGGTTTCTCGGGGCCGGGCCTCGCGTGGGTCGTGAACGCGTATCTGATCCCCTTCGGCGGGCTGTTGCTGCTCGTAGGGCGGCTCGGTGACCTGGTCGGCCGCAAGCAGATGTTCACCGCGGGGCTGGCCGTGTTCACCGCGGCGTCGGTGCTGTGCGGGGTCGCCACCAGCCAGGGGATGCTGATCGCGGTGCGGGCGCTGCAGGGCGTCGGTGGGGCCATGACCTCGGCCGTGGTGCTCGGCATGCTCGTCGCGCTCTTTCCCGAGCCGCGCGAACAGGCCAAGGCCATCGCGGTGTTCAGCGCGGTCGGTGCGGCGGGTGGCGCGCTCGGCATATTCCTCGGCGGGGCGCTGACCCAGACGATCGGCTGGCACTGGATCTTCCTGATCAACCTGCCGATCGGGGTGGTCGCGTGGCTCGCCGCGCTGCGGGTCCTCGCCCCCGACCGCGGCGCCGGGCTCGGCAAGGGCGCCGACTACCCGGGCGCCACGCTGGTCACCGGCGCGCTGATGCTCACGGTGTACGCGATCGTCGGCGCCGGCGACCGAGGTCTCGGCGGCACGCTCGTACTGGCCGCGGTCTCACTCGCCCTCTTCGTCGCCTTCACTCTGCGGCAGGCGCGGGCCGAGCGTCCGTTGCTGCGGCTGCGGCTGTTCCGCTCGCGGCTGCTCACCGGCGCGAACGGGGTGCAGATCCTGATGGTCGCGGCGATGTTCGGCTTCCAGTACATCGGCGCGCTCTACCTCCAACGGGTCCTGGGCTACAGCGAGTTGATGACCGGCACGGCGTTCCTGCCCGCGCCCGTCCTGATCGGGATCCTGATGCTGGGCCTGTCCGCGCGGACCATCGGACGCTTCGGCCCGTACCGGGTGCTGCTCGTCGGGCTCGTGCTGATCACGGCCGGGATGGCGCTGCTGAGCCGCGCGCCGGTCGACGGTTCGTACATGACGGATGTGCTGCCCGCGATGCTACTGCTCTCCGCCGGGTTCGCGGCGGCGTTGCCCGCGGTGACCGGGCTCGCGATGTCGGGCGCCCAGGAGGAGGACGCGGGCCTGGCCTCCGGCCTGTTCAACACCACGCAGGTGGTGGGCGGTTCGCTCGGTCTCGCGGTCCTCACGACACTGGCGGCGAGCCGCACGGACGGACTCCTGGGCGAGGGCGAGGCCCTGGTCGCGGCGACCGCCGACGGCCACCGGCTGGCGTTCACCGTCGGTACGGGGATCGCGGCGGCGGGGTTGCTGCTCGCGGCGGTGGTGCTCCGGCCGGGGCGCGCGTCCTCCGCACCGGAGCCGGAGAAGGCCGAGGAGCGTGCGGAGGTGTACGGCTGAGGCGGATGCGGCAGGCGCGTGGGAAGTGGAGCGCGGGCGTGGAGACGGGAGGCGTGCCCCGCTCCACGCCCCGCCGCGCGTCAGGCCCCGCCGAAGGCCGTCCTGTGGTCCTCCGCCCACTCCCGGTACGTACGCGGCTGCCGGCCCAGCACCTGCCGTACTCCCTCCGTGACGACGGCGTTGCCGCCCATACGTACGTACGCGCTGCCGGCCATGACGCCCTCCACGTACGCCGCGTCCATGCCCCACTCGGTCAGCTGGGCGCAGGACTCGTCCGGAGTGAGGTCCACGGTGTCGACCGGGCGGCCGAGTACCTCGCCGAGGATCGTGGCCTGGTCGGGGACACTGATCGTCTCGGGGCCGGTCAGCGTGTAGGTGTGGCCCGAGTGCCGTGCGGAGAGCAGAGCCTCGACGGCGACCTCGGAGACGTCGCGCGGATCGATGACGCCCTGGAGTCCATCGCCGGTCATGTTCGGCACGGGCTTGCCCGCCCGGATGGGTTCGGCCCAGCTCAGAGTGTTCGAAGCGAAGGACGAGGGCCGCAGCACCGTCCACTCCAACTCGCTTTCCCTCACGGCCTGTTCGCCCGGGAGATGCCAGGAGCCGACCCTGCCGATGGCGGGGTCGCCGGTGCCGATCGCGGAGAGCTTCACGATGCGGCGTACGCCCGCCGCCTTGGCCTGCGCGACCAGGGCCCGGTCGCGGTCCGCGTCGTCCGGGCCCAGGACGCCGACCAGGAAGACGGCCGTGGCGCCGGACAGCGCGGCATCGACGGACGCGGGGTCGAGGTAGTCCCCTCGTGTCACCTCCACCCCGTTGGGCGCCTTCATCTTCGAGAGGTCGCGAGTCAGGGCGCGGACCTTCTCGCCACGTTCCGCGAGCTGTCGTACGACTTCACTGCCGATGGTGCCCGTGGCACCGGTTACGAGGATCATGAGCACCACCGTGCCGGGCCGGTGGTCGGGGTCTCTAGGAAATTCCGGCACGGTTCGGGCGGCCGTGCGGCGGTCCGGCGCGATTACGGTGGAAGGGTGACCAACTTCCTTGCCGAGCGCACTCTTCCCACCCCTGACGCGTTGCGACCCTGGATCGCCGACATCGGCTTCGGGTCGGTCGACGGTGAGTCGCGTGAGCCGTTCACCCACGTCCCGGACACGGCGACGAATTTGGTGGTCAGGGTCGAGGAGAACGGGCGTCGAGACACGGTCGTCGTCGGGCCGCGCACCCGTGCCTTGTATCACGCGAGCAAGCGGCCCGTGTCCTGTGTGCAGGTTCGGCTCGGGCCGGGTACGGCGCGGCCGTTGCTCGGCGTTGCGGCGGTCGATCTCGTCGGGCGGGTCGTACGCCTGGGGGACCTTCCTGACTCCTCGGCCCGGCAACTTGCCGACGAGTTGCGGTGGTTGAAGGCCGAGGATGTGGTGAGCCACTTGGCAGAGGTGCTGCCGGACCGGCTGTCCGCCGCCACGGACCGCTCGCGGCGTGAGCTGTTGCGGGCTGCCGTCGAAGCGCTGTCGACGAACGCGGACCATGTCCCCTCCCAGGTGCAGGACTTGGCGCGTCGCCTCGCCGTCAGCGAGCGGCAACTGCGCAACCTGTTCTCCGAGGGAGTCGGCGTGTCCCCCAAGCACTACGCGCGCATAGGCCGCGTGCGGCATGTGCTCACCCATGCCGCCACCACGTCCTGGGCCCAGCTCGCCACCACCACCGGGTACTACGACCAGTCCCACATGACATCCGACTTCCGCACCCTGATGGGCGTTCCGCCCACCTCCTTCTTCACCGGCCGTCTGCCGAACGCCCAGCCTTGCCAGGCCTTCAGCCGGATCTGAGGCCGAGGAACTGGGCCCGGGGCGAAACCCTTGGGCCAACTTGCCCATTCATGACACGTTCTCCGCCATGTGGCCGTATTTCCACGCTCAAGTCCTCACTCGTCGGGTATCCCTCTCCACGGCATCCCTCAGCCGTGGAATCGGAGACCCCAAATGCCTCTTGCTCGTCGTGCGTTTCTGATCGCGGTTGCCGCATCGGCCGGTGTCGTAGCCTGCTCGAACGCACCAGCGAAGAGTTCCTCCGCCACGGACGCCAAGGGGGCTTCAGTGACTCAGGCCGGCGCAGCGAGCAGGGCGGCGCGGCGGCTACTGCCGCGGCACTGGGAGCAGTTGCGGTTCGAGACGACGAGCCCCGCCGGGGCCGACGCCTTCCAGGTCTCGGGCAGCACCGGGCGGATCACCATCGGCGGCACCACGCCCGGTACCCAACTCGCCGGACTGCGCTGGTACTTGAAGCACATCACGCACGCCAACATCAGCTGGGCCGGTGAACAGCTCGACCTCCCCGAGCAGTTGCCCGGCTTCGAGGGCACCGTCACCCGCCGGGCCAACGTCCCGCACCGCTTCGTCCTCAACGACACGAACGACGGCTACACGGGCGCGTACAACGACTGGACGTACTGGGAGCGCGAGCTCGACATCCTGGCACTGCACGGCTACAACGAGGTGCTGGTGTACATCGGCGCGGACGCGCTCTACCACCGGGTGTTCCAGGAGTTCGGGCACACGGACGAGGAGCTGCGGGCGTGGATCGCGGGCCCGGCCCATCAGCCGTGGTTCCTGATGCAGAACATGAGCGCGTTCCCGTATCCGGTCTCGCGGCAGCTGCTCGAGGCGCGGGCCGCGCTGGGGCGGCGGATCGTCGACCGGGTACGGGAGTTGGGCATGAAGCCGGTGTTCCCCGGCTACTTCGGTACGGTCCCGCCTGGCTTCGCCGAGCGGAATCCGGGCGCGCGGCCCCTGCCGCAGGGTGAGTGGATGGGCCTCGCGCGGCCCGACTGGCTGGACCCGCGCACCGACCACTTCGCGCGGGTTGCGGCCGCCTTCTACCGCGTCCAGGACGAGATGTTCGGCCCTTCGACGCTCTACAAGATGGACCTGCTGCACGAGGGCGGTGACCCGGGAGACGTACCGGTCGGCGAGGCGGCGAAGGGCGTCGAGAAGGCGCTGCTGACCGCGCATCCGGAGGCGATCTGGGTGATCCTCGGCTGGCAGCGCAATCCGCCGAGGGCGATCGTCGACGCCGTCGACAAGCGGCACATGCTCGTCGTCGACGGACTGTCCGACCGTTTCCCGACCGTCGTCGACCGCGAGGCCGACTGGGGTGACACCCCGTACGCCTTCGGCTCCATCTGGAACTTCGGCGGCCACACGACGATGGGCGCGAACACCCCCGACTGGGTCGAGCTGTACAACAAGTGGCGCACCAAGAAGGGCAGCACTCTGCGCGGTGTCGCCCTCATGCCGGAGGCGGTCGACAATAATCCCGCCGCCTTCGACCTGTTCTCCGAACTGGCCTGGGAGGAGGGTGACTTGAACCTTGAGGTGTGGTTCAGGGACTGGGCCTACGCACGCTACGGAGCACGTGATTCGCACGCCGAGGCCGCCTGGGACATCCTGCGCCGCACCGCGTACGGCACGACCCGCGCCGACTCGTGGAGCGAGGGCGCCGACGGGTTCTTCGGGGCCAGACCCTCGCTCACGGCCAGGTCGGCCGCCAAGTGGTCGCCCAAGCAACTCCGATACAGCGCCGAGGACTTCGAGCCCGCGCTCGACGAGCTGCTGAAGGTTCCCGCGGGACTTCGCGGCTCCTCCGCCTACCGCTACGACCTCCTCGACGTGGCCCGCCAGTCCGCCTCCAACCGCAGCCGTGTCCTCCTCCCCCGCGTCAAGAAGGCGTACGACGCCGGGGACGCCGCCGAGCTGGACCGGCTGGCCGGCGACTGGCTCGCGCTGATCGACGTACTGGAGACCCTGATGGCCACCGACTCCCGTCATCTGGTGGGACGTTGGGTGGCCGACGCGCGGGCCTGGGGCGCCGACGAGGAGGAGCGGGACCAGTTGGCGTACGACAATCTGTCGCTGCTGACGGTGTGGGGCACCCGGCAGGGCGCGGACGCGGGGCTGCGCGACTACGCCAACCGGGAGTGGTCGGGGCTGCTCGGCGGGCTGTACCGGCTGCGCTGGTCGACGTACTTCGACGAGCTGCGGGCCGCACTGGCGGAGGGCCGGGAGCCGAGGGCCATCGACTGGTTCGCGCTCGAGGACCGCTGGACTCGGGAGCCTGGGCGGCTGGCGACGCGGCCGGTCGGGGACACGTACGAGGCCGCTGTGCGGGTTCGCGAACGGCTCGCTGCGACTTCCTGAGCGGGCCTGCGGGCCTTGCGCCCATGGGTTTCTCGCCCCCGCCGCCCCTACCCGTCCCATCCCTGGGGCTGCGCCCCAGACCCCCGAGGGGGGGCTGGCCCCCAGCCCCCCCCCTCGGGGCTCCGCCCCGGACCCCGTTTCGGGGGCCAGCCCCCGAACCCCCGCTCCTCAAACGCCGGAGGGGCTGATTTTCCGCGGCCTGGGCTGATTTCCGCAGCGATTCAGCCCAGGCCAGGCACAACCAGCCCGTCCGGCGTTTGAGGACGAGGCCGTTCAGGCCGATGGGGGTCTGGGGCGCAGCCCCAGCGGGGTCCAGGGGCAGCGCCCCTGGCGGGGTCGAAGGGGCGGAGCCCCCTGTTCAGCCCTGCGCGGCGATCCGCGCGAGGCGCCGCGCCTCCTCCCGCGTCGAGCGGGCGATGGCGTCCTCGTCGACGTGCAGCAGGCGGCCGTTCTCGGCGATCTGCCTGCCGCCCACGAAGGAGGCGGTGACCGGTGCCGCCGCGCCGAAGACGAGGGCGGTGACCGGGTCGGCGATCGAGGCGTGGGCCAGAGTGTCCAGCCTCCACAGCACCAGGTCGGCGAGTTTGCCCGGCTCCAGCGAGCCGATCTCCCTTGCCCTGCCCAGGACTTGGGCACCGCCGTAGGTGCCGAGGCGTAGCGCCTGACGGGCGTTCAGGGCGGCTTCCCGGTGTGCGCCGAGGCGGTTGATGAGGAGCGCGTTGCGCAGTTCGGTGTGCAGCTCGCCCGACTCGTTCGACGCGGTGCCGTCGACGCCGAGGCCGACCGGGACGCCGGCCGCCAGCATGTCGGGAACCCGTGCGATCCCGGCCGCAAGGCGGGCGTTGGACGAAGGGCAGTGGGCGACACCCGTCTTCGTACGGGCGAAGGCGGCGATGTCGGAGTCGTTCATGTGGACGCAGTGCGCCATCCACACGTCCTCGCCAAGCCAGCCCGTGGACTCGAAGTAGTCGGTCGGGCCCATGCCGAACAGTTCCTTGCAGAACTGCTCCTCCTCGACGGTCTCCGAGCCGTGCGTGTGCAGCCGTACGCCCTTGCGTCGCGCCAACTCTGCGCCCTGCTGCATCAGTTCGGTCGACACCGAGAACGGCGAGCAGGGGGCCACGGCCACCTGCGTCATGGCGTCGAAGGAGTCGTCGTGGTGTTCGTCGACGGTCGCCTCGGTGGCGGCGAGCGCGCCTTCGAGGGTCTCGACCGCGAAGTCCGGCGGCAGACCGCCGTCCTTCTCGCTGCGGTCCATGGAGCCACGGGCGAGGGTGAAGCGGATGCCCGTCTCGCGGGCGGCGCGGATGATGGCGCCGGACAGGTCGCCGGAACCCTTCGGGAACACGTAGTGGTGGTCAAGCGCGGTGGTGACACCGCCGCGGGCCAGCGTGGCGAGCGAGCCCTGGGCCGCCGTGTACGTCATCTGCTCGTCGATGCGCGCCCAGGTCGGGTAGAGCGCGACGAGCCAGTTGAAGAGGTTGTGGTCGGTGGCGAGGCCGCGGGTGAGCCACTGGTAGAAGTGGTGGTGCGTGTTGACCAGGCCAGGCGTCACGAGGTGGCCGGTCGCGTCGATGCGGCGTACGACGTCCTCCAGGCCCTCGGGGGCCTTGCCCGCTCCGAGCGACTCAATGCGGTTGTCGGCCACGACCATGTACCCGGAGGCGTACTCGGTGTCGTCGGCGTCCACGGTCGCGATCGCGCAGTTCTCGATGACGATGCGCTGGGCCATCGTTCGTCCCTACTTTCGTGTACTTTTCCGTGTCCGCGTCAGAGGTTGCTGAGGTCGACCGGGATGTGCGCCTCGCAGCCGTCCCGCAGGACAGTGGCCTCGATCAGGCCGTACGGGCGGTCGGCGGCGAAGTACACAGCTCCGTCGGCGGTGTCGTTCTTGAGGCCGAAGGGCTCCAGGTCCACCAGGAAGTGATGCTTGTTCGGGAGCGAGAAGCGGACCTCGTCGATCTCGTCGCGGTGGTCGATGATGCGCGCGCCCATGGCGTAGAGCGTCTGCTGGAGCGAGAGGGAGTACGTCTCCGCGAAGGCCTGCAGCATGTGCTTCCTGACCTGCTCGTACGACGTCTCCCAGTCGGGCATCTCCTGCTCGTCGTCGGTCCAGTTGAACCGCCAGCGCCCGGAGACCTCGGTGGCCAGGATGCGGTCATACGCCTCGGGGAGTGTCGTGTACTTGTCCTTGACGTAGCCCCAGAACTCGGAGTTCGTCGAGTTCATCACGACCAGGTCCTTGAGGCCGGAGACGACCTCCCACTGCTCGCCGTCGTACGTGATCTGCGTGAGGCGGGTCTCCTGGCCCTTGCGGACGAAGGAGTGCGTGCCCTCCCCGGAGTTCTCGATGCGCTCCCAGGCGTATTCCTCGATGCGGATGCGGGCCCGGTGGATCGGCTGCTGACTCGTCACGAAGTGGCGGGCGAGATGGATGCCGAACTGCTCGGCGGAGTCGATGCCGTGCTCCTTGGCGAAGGCGTACACGGTGTTCTTGGTGGTGTCGGTCGGCAGGACGTTCGCGTTGGAGCCGGAGTAGTGGACCTCGTCCATGTCGCCGCTCAGCGACACCGAGACGTTGAGGTCCTTGATGTGGTGGGTGGCGCCGTCCCGCGTGACGCGTACGACCCGGTTCTCGGCCTTGCCGTACTGGTTCTGTCCAAGGATGGGCATCGGGCACTAGCTCCCTCGGTATACGGAGTAGCCGAACGGGTTGAGCAGCAGCGGTACGTGATAGTGCTCGCCGGGCGCCACGGTGAAGGTGACCGTGACCTCCGGGAAGAACGCAGCCTCGTCCCGGTGCGCGGAGAGGTACGCCTCGGTCTCGAAACGGAGCCGTACGTGTGTGGTGCCCGGCGGCAGCGCCGGGAGGTCCTTGCAGCGGCCGTCGGCGTCCGTGGCGGAGGCGCCGAGCGCCGTCCACTCGGCGCCGCCGCGTGCCGACAGCGCGACGGGCACGCCCTCGGCTGGGCGGCCGATGCTGGTGTCCAGGATGTGGGTGGACACCGATGCGGTACTCATCAGTCGTCGTCCTGTTCTTCTACGAGTCGGGCCAGGCGGATACGGTTGATCTTGCCCAGCTCGGTGCGGACGATCTCCCGCTCCTGCTCCGGCGAGTTGCCGATCCGTACCTTCACCGCGTCCCGCATCTGCTCACCTGTCAGGCCGGTGGCGCAGATCAGGAAGACATGGCCGAACTTCTCCTGGTACGCCAGGTTCAGCTCGAGCATCTCCGCCTTGAGCTCCTCGGAGGCGCCGGCCATTCCGCGCTGCTCACGCGAGCTCGTCGGGTCCCCGGGCTTCGGCCGCCCGATCGGCGGGTGCCCGGCCATCGCCTCCGCCAGGTCCGTGCTGGTCAGCCCAGCCATGGCCGCGTCGCTCGCGGCGAAGAGGTCGTCGACGGCCTCGTACGGGCGCCGCACGAGCAGTCGCCCTGCCCACACCGTCGAGGCGCACACCTCGTGGAGGGCGGCGAGGGCGGCGCGCTCCTCCAGGGCGTTGAAGTGGGCGAGGCCACCGGGTGTCGTACTCGAAGTCACGGAGCCAGCTAACGCCCTCGGAAACCCCGCGTCAACAGTTTGTTGAAAAATTCGGGTACCGAGGCGGCGAGGATCAGGACGGTCGGCGGGGGCACGAGCCGCATCCGGAACTGCCGAGCCGTTTCCGGCAGTGGATGTCGGGGGCGGCGTTCAGTGCCCCGCGTGTGCGTGCGGTGTACGCACCTTGCCCGCCTTCTCACCCTTCTCGACGACCATGAACTGCCCCATCATCCCCAGGTCCTCGTGGTACAGCAGATGGCAGTGGTACATGTACGGCGTGTCCGGGTCCGCCGGTCCGTCGAAGCGCATCACCAACTTCACCGTCGTGTTCCCCGGGACGAAGACCGTGTCCTTCGCGCCACGCAGCTCGGCCGGCGGCTCCTTGCCGTCCACCTCCAGCACCCGGAACTGCACATCGTGGATGTGGAAGTTGTGCGGCGTGCTGTGCTCGTTGCGCACGGTCCAGGTCTCCGCGGTGCCCCGGGTGACCGTCTCGTCGACCCGGCCCATCTCCATCTTCTTGCCGTTGATGCCGGAGGTGCGCAGCCCGAAGAACCGTCCGCGTACCGAGTCCGACTCGTCCGGAACCTCCAGCTCGCCCAGTGTGGCGGGCAGTTCGGGAGAGGACCGCAGGCTCTTCGCCGCCCGCAGCTGCAGTATGTCGAAGGAGTCGTCGCCGCCTGCGAAACGCGTCTGCCAGAAGTCCCCGTAGTTGTCCTGCGGGAAGCTGCGCAGAGTGGTCTTCTCGCCCGGCTTCATCCGCACCACGATCTCGGCCCGCTCACCCGGCGACAGCCCGATCCGGTCCATCCGGGTCGTCTTCTCCAGCAGCCCGCCGTCCGTCCCGATCAGCGCGAACTCCCGGCCGTCGGAGAATCCGAAGTCGTATATGCGCGCGGTCGAGGCGTTGAGCAGCCGCAGCCGTATGAGCTCGTCGCCGATCTCCTTGTACGGATCGAGGGTGCCGTTGACCATCGTCCGGTCCCCGAGGAATCCGGTGTCCGACATCAGCTTGCGGCTGTGGTCGAACTTCGCCCCGTCGAACTTCACGTCCTGGACGATGACCGGCAGATCGTCGACTCCGTACTTGTCGGGCAGTGCGAGACGGTCGGACTTCTTGTCGTGAAGGAGGAACATCCCGGCCAGCCCCCGCTGCACATGCTTCTCCGTCTTACCGTGCGGATGCGGGTGATACCAGAGGGTCGCGGCCGGCTGATCCACGGTCCAGCGTGGGGTCCAGGTCGCGCCGGGGGCGACCATCTGGTGCGGACCACCGTCCATCTTCGCGGGCAGGTGCATCCCGTGCCAGTGCACGGTGGATTCCTCCCCCAGCGCGTTCTCGATCTTCACCTGAACCTTCTCACCACGCTTGGCACGCAGCGTCGGCCCCAGGTAATCCCCGTTGAAACCCCAGGTCGGCGTCTTCTGCCCGGCCCTGAACTCCTTCTCCCCGGCCCGCATCGTCAGATCGAAGACCCGGGTCCCGTCGCTCTTCACCGTCGATGCCGCCGGCGGCGGCACCGCCAGCTCGTTGCTGAAGTCGGTCGAACCGACGGTCGACACCTTGGCATCGGAGTACAGCCACAGGGCGCCGCCGACGAGCGCGAGGCCGAGGACGACAGCAACGGTCGTGAGAATGATGAGGACGCGTTTGAAGCGAGACATGACTCCAGCGTCCCGGCGGGCGCCGGCGCCGACATCGGGGACGGCCCCCAGCCGCCCCCCACTCAACTCCTCATGGTTCCTCAGGGATTTCCCCTACAAGTTCAGCAGACCAACCGCGAGGCGGAGCGCGCAGCCGCACCAGATACGCCAGAAATCCGCCACGCTGGTGCGAGCCGCCTGTCACGGGCGGCTCGCACCTGCTGCCTACCGGCGTGCGTGCGAGCCGTTCGTGGTGTCCGGCGTGCCATCACCATGACGCCCGCGCTGATCGTCCTCTCCCTCGGAGTGTCTCCGAAGGCCACAGCAGCTCGTCAAAGTCTCCAGGAGCGCAGCTGCTCGGCGACCGCGTGGACGCTGAAACGGGTGTCGCGGATCTTGCGTACGAGATCGGACAGGGCGCCGTAGGGAGGGTCTATGCCCTCACCGGACTGGTCCATGTACTGCGCGGTGACGAACGCCGCGAACAGGCTGTTGCGGTGCGGGAGCGGTTCGAGGCGGACGAGGGTGTGCATCAGCGCGGCCGCGCGCCATGCGGCATCCGGGTCGGAGGTTTCGAGGGTCGGCAGTCTGGTCTTGTGCCGTGCGACGGCCGCTACGAGCGCGGAGTAGTCCGAGACCGTCATGTCCTCGTGTCCGAGGGCGGTTTCCTGGACATCCAGGAGCCAGGGGACGTCGATGTAGGGGACGGGCGGCATCAGGCGGCTGCGGCCCCGTCGCGTTCGGAGGGCGGCACCTCGTCGGGGAAGGCCGCGTCGAACTCGCCGCGCAGCCTGTCGGCCCACACGGTGGCGCCGGTGACGAACCGCTGGCGCTGCATCTCGCGTACGCCGAGGTCGTGCAGGTACTGCTTGAGGCTCTTGCCTTCAGCCGCGGCGGCCGCGCGCACGCCTTCCAGTTCCTCGTCGGTGAAGGACACGTTCAGGGATGGCATACCCATGATGGTACCTAGTTGGTGCCTGCCCTGCGAGGCCTTCGGCTCACGCTCCCGTCCGAGCCATGCCGCGCTGCGTCGGTCACCCTGCCGCGGCGGCTCGGATCAGTCGCCCTTCGCCGCGTTCTCCCTGTTCAGGTAGTTGTAGACGGTGAAGCGGCTCACTCCGAGGGCGCTCGCTACGGTTTCCACGCCGTGCCGTACGGAGAACGCTCCGCGTGCCTCGAGTATCCGTACGATCTCCTGCTTGGCCTTGCGGTCGAGCTCGGCCAGCGGCTTGCCCTGCTTGCGCTCCAGTGCCGTGAGGATGTGGTCCAGGGAGTCGGCGAGTTGCGGCAGGCGTACGGCGACGATGTCGGCGCCCTCCCAGGTGAGTACGACATCGTCCTCGCCGGCCTGGTCCGGCGGGAGCATCTCGCCGCCCATGGCGTCGACCAGTGGCTTCACGGCCGTGATGAAGGGCTCGTCCCCGGTGCCGGTCACGCCTCGTCCTCCGCGATCACGTTGAACTGCAGCGAGATCCGGGTGGCGCCGGACTCGAGGGTCTTGCGCAGCAGGGCGTCCACGGCGGTGAGCACGGCGTCGGCGCTGCCCTCCGCGGTGTTGCCGAACGGGCCGACGTCCACCGCGTCCAGCTCTGCCGCCTCGATGACCTCGCGGGCTACCAGCGCGTGCGGCGGCGCCTCGTCGAGGTCGAAGGGCTCGGTCGTGAACTCCACTCTCAATCGCACGCGCTCAACCTAACGCGCACGGGGCGGCCACGGGGCGCCGCGCCAGGATCGGGCTCCGCCCGCTGCCGGTTCACGGGCGGGGGCAGGTGGTCCGGTCCGGCTCCTGGTAGGTGCGGTAGAGCGGCGATCTGCTGAGGCGCTCCTTCGGGAAGGTCACCACGGGTACCGGTTTGCACACGGGCCACAGCCCGGTCGCCGCCTCGTGCCGGGCGCGCTCGTCCGTCCCCATGCTCTCGTCCGCGAAGGTGAAGACGCCGCTCGCGCCCGGTACGCAGCCCGCGGCGCACTGTGCGAGGGGGCTGCCGCGGCGCAGTTCGTCGTAGACGTCGTTGTGGTCCACGGACTCGATGCCGCTGTCCTGGGCCGCGGCCACGGCGGTGCCCACGGCGGTGAGGGCGTCGTGGTGCATCACGGCGTAGCCGTCGCTGAGGGCGTCGGGCTGCTCCTTGCCGTTCTTGCCGAAGTACTGGTCGTAGGAGTCGGCGAAGGGCCCGAAGGCCTTGGGGACCTGGTCGTCGCCGCTGCTGGCGGCGCGCCAGCGGGGTGCGTCCACGGCGGCGGCGGTCACGATCTCGATGTTGTTCCGCTCGGCGATCCGGCGCATCGCGGCGGTCTCGGTGACCGGGTCGCGGCCCGTGCTGACGCGCAGGATGCGCATCGGCTCGTCGTCCGGGTCGCTGTCGCAGGAGCGCGTCTGGTCGATGGTCTCCAGGAAGGGCGGCAGGTCCGCGTCGCGGCCGGCCAGGAACACCGTCCGGGCGCCGACCGCGCACATCGCGGACACCGCCCGCCGGAAGATCTGCGGCTCGCCCTCCTCCGCGGGGCCCTTGATGCCCTGGTACGTCTCGGTCCGCCGTTGCACCTCGTCGTCGGTGATGCCGTACTGGGCGCCGAACTCCTGGCGGAAGACACGGCGCAGGTTGGCGACGTAGTTGTCGTCCCGCTCGTCGGCGATCATGAACGTGTCCTCGCGGTTCACCTTGTTCGCGCTCACATGGCGCTTGAGGGCGTCGACGAGCTGGTCGGTGGAGGGCGAGACCTTGAAGAGAAAAGGGTGTTCCATGTCGCGGGAGCTGAGCACCGCGCTGACGGCCGGGACCTTCGCGCGCCCGATGCCCTTCCGTACGGTGTCGAGCGTGTGGGCGTCGCTGTTGGGCAGACCGATGGCCGCGACGAGGGGAGCCTTGTCACCGCGGCGGGAGGACAGCTCATCGGTCACGGTCTGCCAGTGGCTCAGGTCCTCGCCGACATTGGCGAAGAGGAGCTGGATGGCGGTGTCGCGGGTGGCGGGCCCGTGGTTGTGGCCGCGCTGGGCGAGGTAGGCGCCCTGGAGGGAGTGCCGGATCAGCTCTTTCGACATGGCCGCGCCTGGAGTGCTGGAGGTGTACGGCATGACGACGGCGACGCTCACCACGGGCTTGCCCGATTTCCGTGCCCCTTCCCGTGCGGCCTCGTTCTCGGCCTCGATCCGGCCCATGACGTCGGCGAGGTCCGGGTCGAAGGCGTACGCCGCGGCCGTGACGCCGATGCACTCCTCGCCGGCGTCGCTCGTCACGCGCCGCAGCTCCTGGTTCTCGGTGCAGTAGTCGCGGTGGTCCCGGTAGGTGTCCAGACCCCACCAGGCACCGGCCCCCACCAGCGCGGAGACCACCACCCACAGGGCCGCCACATCGATCAGGCCGAGTACCCGGAAGCGCAGCCGGCTCGGCAGCCAGACCCAGTTCCGGCGGTCCGTACGGCTGCTCATCGCGTCCCTCCCGTTCGCGGCTGGTCGCCCTGCCAGTGGCGTTCGAGGGGCCAGTCCTCGCCGTCCTTCACGGCGCGCGGCCAGCGGATGGCGGCCTGGGCCAGGACCGCGCGGCCGGTCAGATGCTGGGCGGAGAGGAAGGACAGGTCCTGGCCTATCCGGTCGACCAACGTCCGGTCCGCCTCGGCCAGTTCGTCGGCCGCGTACCACAGGGCGTGCAGGAGCCGGTTGACGGCCTGCTTCTCCAGGCCCACTTCCGGGTCCGCCTGGAGTTGCAGCCGGTCGCGGCGCCCCTTGCCGACCTCCTGGCACTGCTCGAACCAGATGTCGCCCGGCGGGCGTGGCGCATGGGCCACGGTGCGCAGGATGTGCAGCCAGTCGACCGCGTCGCCGTCGTCCCTGAGGAACTCCGCGTGCAGCCAGTCGACGACCTCCTGTGCCTCTCCCCCGGCGAGCCGGTGCCACAGAAAGCGGGACCGCTCGGCCCTTTCCGCCTGCCCCGAGCGGCCTTCGGCCCGCCGCCGGTGGTGCTCGGCGAGCAGGGCGTGCGCACTGAACCAGTCCACCCCGCTGCCGCCGCGCCCGCTGCGCATCTGATGCACCAGCAGGGCGCGCAGGAACCGGTCCGTGATGAACGGCCGACTGCCCGTTCCCCGGGACCAGCGCTCCCGCTCCAGCTGGGCGGCGGCGCCGTCGGCCGCTGGCAGGCCGTCGATCCGGCGCGGCACCCACCGCTCGGCCAGTTGCTCGGCCGCCTCCCGGTCCCAGGCCAGGGAGAACAGGCACAGCTCGTCGTGGTTCTCGCTGCCGACCAGGGTGTTGAGCAGCCGCCAGATGACGGATTCGCCGACGCCGTCGGGATGGGTCAGATCGAGGAGTTCCTCGGCGGTCACCCACCCCTCGGTGCCTGCCTTGCGCACCACGGCGTCGCACAGGCGGCGGGCTCCCATGGGGTGGCCGCGGGTCAGATCGTGTACGGCGGTGGCAATGTACGGGTCGAAGGAGGCCTGCTCGTCGCGCTTCAGCATCCGCTCCACGTGCTCCGTGTCGAGCGGTGGAAGCGGCAGGACCAGTACGCCCGCCGAGGGAGCGGTGCCGCTGCGGGTCCACCGGGAGTTCGTGCCGACTTCGTGCAGGGAGCGGTAGGTGGCCTGCGGGTAGGGGTCGTTCTCCTCGTCGGGGGTGTCGTCCCGGGTGGCCGGGTTGTCGTCGCCGCGCAGTTCGGTTGCGATCACGACCAGCTGGTCGCGGGTTTCACGGCTCTGCCGCGCCCGTTGCTCCAGGAGCAGTTCGAGGAAGTCGCGGCCGATGTCGGTGTGCACGTTGTCGAGGAGGAGCAGCGGACGCGGGGCACGGTTCGCCCGCCGGAAGGGCCCGTAGCGCACATCCGCGAGGAACGCGGCCATCAGCATGCGCTCGACGCCACGCCTGAACCCGCGGCCCTGGTGGAACTCCCGGCAGAGCCGGGCCACGGCCCCCGCACGCTCCGCGGCCGGCACCGGACGCGCATGCGCGTCCGCGCCCGGCGGCAGTCCGCGCAGCCGGTTGTCGGCCTCTCTGCGATAGCTCTCGTACCAGCCGACCAACTGGCGGGAGGCGAGTCTGCGCGAGCGCCATCGGTACTGCCTGCCCAGATACGTACGCACCGCCGCCTCGGGAAACGCCGCGGGGTCCGGTGTGACACCGTCCGGGGGAACGGACAGCGCCGGGCGGAAGAGCGTGTCCCAGGTGGGCGGCGGGCCCTCACCCGGCGACTGCCCCATCAGAGCGGCCGCGTGCCGGTCGGCCACCCGCAGTTCGTCGTCGTTGCCGGGGCGCCGGGCGGACACCACGGCGAGCAGCCCGGCGGTGGTCCGGGGAAAGCGGAGCCGCCCGAACCCGGCGACGGGACGCGACAGTTGGGTGACGAGCTCGACCAGGACCTCCACCGCGTGGGAGTTGTTGGAGATCTCCGGGCCGACCCTGACCCGCTCCTCCAGTGCCGCGCAGTTGATCCGCGCGAACGGCACGCGCGGCCCCGGCCAAGGCCCGGCGTCAGGCGCGTAGGCCTCCTTGAGATCGTCCAGCAGGGCACTCTTGCCGGTGCCGTGCCGCCCGCTGAGCAGCACCACCGGCAGATCCTCGGCGAACTCGTGGCGTGGCCGTCTGCGGTGCTGGTCGCGTTCGAGGCCGACCAGGCGCGGCACCAGCTGCCGCAGCAGGGGCTGACGTGCGTACGCCTCCGGAATCTGGCCCTCGGACACGAGGGCGGGGCCTGCGGGATCGCTCATCCCAGCCTCAGCATCGACTGGATGATCTCCGAAACCATGCCGGAGGCCATGTCCCTGCCCACCGACCTGGACCCCGCCTGTGCCAGGTCACCGCTGTGCTGCAGGAAGCGCTGCAGCATTCCCGGGTCGGGCTCGGCACCGCGCCGTGAGGCGTCGGTCAGAGCCTCGGCGAGCTCGCGCACCTGCTGCAGTTCGGAGTCGCTCTCCGAAAGGTCGGGCCGGGACGCCTGCACCAGCTGGGCGAGCTGCTCGAAGGACAGGAACACTCCGGCGCCCTGTTCGGTGACGCCGACGCGCACCGGAGTGGGCAGGCTCAGGTGGTCCTTGGCGTACTCCAGGTCCTCGAAGGCGAGTTGCCGGCCGCAGTAGAAGGCCTCCCTCGTCCAGAGGAAGGCCTCGGCGTTCGACTCGCCGCTCTGATGCTGCCCGGCCCGGTCCCACCAGGCGAACAGGGCCGCCTTGGCGTACCGGCGCCGGGTGTCCCGGTCGGCGTACGCCTCGTCCCAGGCCCGCACCTCCGCGAGCCCGGCGCCGGTCGGGCTGACCAGCGGCGGCACGGCACCGGAGTCGTTGTGCACAGCGATCCAGCCGAGCGCGGCAAGGCGTTCCACGATGCCCTCGACCAGCTCCAGGCTGCACCGCTCATGGTGTGCGTACTCGTCGCTGGCCACGCGCCGGCCGGCGACGCCGCCGCTCTTTTCGGCCAGCCAGAGGAGAAAACGCGCGGATGCGGCCCCCGTGTCGTCGTACACGGGAGAGAGGCCATCCGTAGGCACCGCCCGGGATCCGATCATCGCCCGCCCCCCAACTCCCCTGACCACCATGCGCGTTCGCCTTCCCCGAACAGCGATGTCACACACGTGACACTTGAGCTTCCTTCACACGGGCGTGCAGCTCACGGTCCACCGACCGGTGACAGCACGGACTCGATGGCACCCTCCCCCTCCACAACCCCGACTACCGGGCGGTAATGTCGCCACCCGCCGGACGGCAGACGACACGAAACCGGCAGGTGAGCGTGAAGGGGCCCCATGGCGACGGACATGCCTGCAGAGACCATGCCTGCGGAAGCCATGCATGCACAGACGTCGGCAGCCGACGACCGTTGGCAGCGCATGTGGAGCCACCGCGAGCATCTGCTCAAGGTGGCCCGGCGCAGGTCCATGAGTCTTGAGGACGCCGAGGACGCGGTGCACGAGGCGATGCTGCGCGCAGCGGAGCGCCCGGACCTGGACGACGAGCGGCTCGCGGCCTGGCTGACGACGGTGACGATGCGGCTGTGCATCGACCGCTACCGGCAGGTGAACCGCGAGGCCGAGGTCCGTACGAGCCCGACGCTGATCGCACCGGGACCGGTGCCCGTCGAGGAGGCGGTGTGCGACCGGGCCGAGGCCAGGTGGCTGGCCGTACGCAGCGGTGAGTTGCCCGCGCGCCAGGCGGAGGCGCTGCGGCTGAAGTCCGAGGACCTGGACGTCGGTCAGGTCGCCGTGCGGATGGGGCTGAGCTACCGGACCGTCGAGTCGCTGCTGGCCCGGGCCCGGCGGACGCTGCGCAACTCACTGGCGGCGACCCTCGGGGTCGCGCTGTACCTGCTCGGGCGCGGACGGCCGCACGGGGGCGGCAAGGCGCAGGCCGTGGCGACCGCCTCGACGGCGGCGACCCTGGCGGTGGTGGCGGGGTTCGTGCTGCCGTACGCGTATGACGGGGACGGGCCGCCTCCGCGGCCCACAGTGTCGGGGCCCGCCGAAGCGCTCCCATCTGACGGCCCCGTCCGGGAGAGCGCCTCAGACGCGCGCGAGGCGGCCACGGACGCGATGGCGGCTCCCGAGCCCGGGGCATCCCCGTCGGCCGACGACCGATCGCTCCTCCCCCTGTCCGTGCCGCCCTTGCCGGAAGTCTCGCTGCCGGAACTGTCCGCCCCGGAGGTGCCACAGCTGCCACACGCACCTCAGCTGCCATCGGTACCGAGCGCGCCCGACGCCCCGGACCTGCCGGACACCAAGTCCCTGCGCCGCGCCGAGCCCATCTCCGAGGCGACCCCAGACACTCCGTCCGCACCGGCTGCCACGCCCACCCCCAGCGACGTACCCTCCCCGAGCACACTCCCGTAGCCCCGCCTCCGCACTTCCGCACACGGCCGGTCAGGCTCCCGATCACCCCCGTCAAAAAAATCCGCACTCATCGCGACGGACCCCCCGCTCTTCCCCGTAGAGCAGATGTCGGAGCTGCTCCACGGCTGGCTGAAGGGTGTACCGGATGGGTGTCGAGATCTGTGTGGAAGGGCTGACCAAGTCCTTCGGGCAGCAGGTCATCTGGCAGGACGTGTCGCTGACGCTGCCCGCCGGGGAGGTCTCGGTCATGCTCGGGCCTTCGGGGACGGGCAAGTCGGTGTTTCTCAAGACGCTCGTGGGGCTGTTGAAGCCGGAGCGGGGGTCGGTGCGGATCGCCGGCCGGGACATCACCAAGCTCCGGGAACACGATCTGTACGAGGTGCGGAAGCTGTTCGGTGTGCTGTTTCAGGACGGCGCGCTGTTCGGGTCGATGAGCCTGTACGACAACATCGCCTTTCCGCTGCGCGAGCACACCCGTAAGCCGGAGAGCGAGATCCGGCGGATCGTGCTCGAGAAGATGGACATGGTCGGCCTGATAGGCGCCGAGGAGAAGCTGCCCGGCGAGATATCCGGCGGAATGCGCAAACGGGCCGGGCTGGCGCGGGCCCTGGTCCTCGACCCCGAGATCATCCTCTTCGACGAACCCGACTCGGGCCTCGACCCCGTCCGCGTGGCCTACCTCAACCAGCTCATCGTCGACCTCAACGCCCAGATCGACGCGACCTTCCTGATCGTCACGCACGACATCGCCTCGGCCCGCCAGGTGCCGGACAACATCGGGCTGTTGTTCCGCCGCGAGCTGGTCATGTTCGGACCCCGCGAGAAGCTGCTGACCAGCGACGAGCCCGTCGTACGGCAGTTCCTGAACGGCCGGATGCAGGGGCCGATCGGCATGGCGGAGGAGAAGGACGCCGCCCAGGTCGAGCAGGAGCTGGCGCAGCTGGACGCCCCCACCAAAGCTCCCGGCAGCCAGGCTCTGACTCCCCGCCTGCTGCCGGGTCCAGGCATCTCGCGCCCGCCCCGCTGGCAGGCGATCGCGAGCCGGGAGGCCGAGTCGCACCGGAAGGAGGTGGCCGACGCATGAGCCTGTCGCCCACCGGAGCGCTCAGGCAGTCCGGCAACCTGTTCGCGATGGCCCTGGACGTCGTCCGGACCATGCCCCGACGTCCTTTCCAGGCACGGGAGTTCATCCAGCAGGCCTGGTTCGTCGCGAGCGTGACCATCCTGCCGACGGCCCTCGTCTCGATCCCCTTCGGCGCGGTCATCGCCTTGCAGATCGGCAGCCTCACGCGGCAGTTGGGCGCCCAGTCCTTCTCGGGCGCGGCCTCGGTGCTCGCCGTGCTGCGGGAGGCCTCGCCGATCGTCACCGCGCTGCTGATCGCGGGCGCGGGCGGCACGGCGATCTGCGCGGACCTCGGGGCGCGCAAGATCCGGGACGAGATCGACGCGATGCAGGTGCTCGGCATCGACCCGATCCACCGCCTCGTCGTGCCCCGCGTACTGGCCTCGATGGTGGTGGCCGTGCTGCTCAACGGCCTGGTGTCGGTGGTCGGCGTCGCAGGCGGCTACTTCTTCAACGTCATCCTCCAGAACGGCACCCCCGGCGCCTACCTAGCCTCCTTCACCACCCTCGCCCAGCTCTCCGACCTCTGGGCGGCCGAGATCAAGGCCCTCGTCTTCGGAGCGATCGCCGGGATCGTCGCCTCGTACAAGGGACTGACCGCGAAGGGCGGTCCGAAGGGCGTGGGCGACGCGGTGAACCAGTCGGTGGTGATCACTTTCATGTTGCTGTTCGTGACGAACTTCGTGATGACCGCCGTGTACTTCCAAGTCGTTCCGCAGAGGGGCTAGTCGATGCGACTTCTCGACCGCCCACTTCGCTCCCTCGAAGAGCTGGGCAGCCAACTGACCTTCTACAGGCGCTCGTTGGCGTGGACAGGGCGTACCCTGCGCCGCTACAAGAAAGAGATCCTGCGGCTGCTCGCCGAGGTGAGCTTCGGCCGTGGCGCGCTCGCCGTGGTCGGCGGCACGGTCGGTGTCATCGCCTTCCTGTCGTTCTTCACCGGCACGGAGGTGGGTCTTCAGGGGTACGCCGCGCTCAACCAGCTCGGCACCTCCAACTTCGTGGCGTTCCTGTCGGCGTACTTCAACACCCGGGAGATCGCCCCGCTGGTGGCCGGGCTCGCGTTGTCCGCGACCGTCGGAGCCGGGTTCACCGCCCAGCTCGGCGCGATGCGGATCAGCGAGGAGACCGACGCCCTCGAAGTCATGGGCGTGCCCTCGTTGCCGTTCCTGGTGACGACCCGGATGATCGCCGGGTTCGTCGCCGTGATCCCGCTGTACGTGGTCGGGTTGCTGTCCTCGTACCTCGCCGCCCGGACCATCACCACCGGCTACTACGGGCAGTCGGCGGGCACGTACGACCACTACTTCCAGCAGTATCTGCCGCCGGTCGACGTGTTCTGGTCGTTCGGCAAGGTGATCGTCTTCGCTGTCCTGATCATCCTGGTGCACTGCTACTACGGCTACTACGCGAGCGGCGGACCGGCGAGCGTCGGCGTCGCCGTGGGCCGCGCCGTGCGGACGTCGATCGTCGCCATCAACGTCCTGGACTTCTTCCTGAGTCTCGCGATCTGGGGCGCCAACACGACTGTACGGATCGCGGGGTGAGCCGCCGTATGAGAGTGCTGAGACTGCGGTTGTACGGCGTCGTCTTCCTCGCCGTGCTCGCGCTGCTGCTGTCGCTCGCCGTGGCCGTCTACCAGCAGGCGTTCACCCCGGTCGTGCGCATCACGCTGGAGGCCGACAGCCTCGGCAACCAACTCGATCCGCGCGCCGACGTCAAGCTGCGCGGGCTACTAGTGGGCGAGGTGCGCGCGGTGCGGGCCGACGGCGAGAAGGCCACGTTGGACATCGCGCTCAAGCCGGAGCACGTCGCGCACATTCCCGCCGACGTGCACGCGCGGCTGCTGCCCAAGACGCTGTTCGGCGAGAAGTACGTCGACCTGGTGGCGCCCCGGGACACGAACGCCCGGGCCATCCGCGCCGGGGACGTCATCACCCAGGACCGTACGAAGGCCGGTATCGAGTTGCAGCAACTGCTGAACGATCTGCTGCCGTTGCTGCGGACCGTGCAGCCCGGCAAGCTCAACGCCACGCTCTCGGCGTTCTCCACCGCGCTGGAGGGGCGCGGCGACCGGATCGGCGACAACCTCGTTCGCGTCGAGGACTATCTGCGCCGCCTCAACCCGCACATGCCGTCCCTGAAGGAGGACATCGCGCGGTTCGCCGACGTCGCCGAAGTGTACGGAGACGCGGCACCCGACCTGATGAAGATCCTGCGCAACACCGTCACCACCAGCCGCACCCTCGTCGAGAAGCGGGACCAACTGGCCGCCGCACTCACCGCGACCACCGGCGTCGCGGGCACCGCGGACGAGTTCCTCGACGACAACGGCGACCGGCTGATCACCCTCGGCCGGGTCTCCCGCCCCACGCTTGACCTCTTCGCCCGCTATTCGCCCGAGTACCCCTGCCTCCTCGACGGCCTGGTCCGGCAGGAGGAAGCCGCGGAGGAGGCGTTCCGCGGCGGCAAGATGCGCATCACCCTCGAAGTCGTCCGGCAGCGGCCCGCGTACGAACCGGGTGAGGAGCCGCGCTACGGCGAGCGGTCCGGGCCCGACTGCCGAGGTCTGCCCCATCCGGGGGTGCCCGCACCGCCCACGAAGCTCAACGACGGTACGTCATCGGGGAGTTCGGGCAACAGTCTGCCCGGCGGAATCGATGTGTCCGCCACCGAGGCCGAACAGCGCGCGGTCGGCTCCCTCGTGGCGCCCGCCATGGGCGTGCCCGCCGACGAGGTACCGCCGGTCGCGACCCTGCTTTTCGGCCCGATGGCCCGCGGAACGGCGGTGAGCGTCGCATGAGCACAGGACGTACGAAGCCGACGGGAGCCCGGCAGACCGCCGCGCCGCTCATCAAGTTCAGCCTGTTCGCGGTGGTGACGATCCTGGCGACGGCCCTGCTCGCCGCCACGATCGTCAACATCTCCTTCACTCCCGAGCACACGTACCGCGCGGTGTTCAGCGACGTCACAGGCCTGGAGGAGGGCGACGACATACGGGTGGCCGGGGTGCGGGTCGGCGAGGTCGAGGGCATCCGGATCAAGGACCGTACGCGGGCGGAGGTGAGCTTCACGGTCAGCGAGGACCGTCCGCTGCTGCGCAGCACCGGCGCGGTCGTCCGCTACCGGAACCTGGTCGGACAGCGGTACATCGCGCTGACCGAAGGTGCGGGCGACGGGACACGGCTGCGGCCCGGCGGCACGATTCCGCTGTCCCGGACCCGGCCCGCCCTGGATCTCAACGCGCTGCTGAACGGCTTCAAGCCGCTGTTCGCCGCGCTCAGCCCCAAGGACGTCAACCAGCTCGCCACCGAGATCATCAAGACGCTTCAGGGCGAGGGCGGCACCGTCAACAGCCTGCTCGCACACACGGCTTCGCTCACGACCACCCTCGCGGACCGCGACCAGCTGATCGGTTCCGTGATCGACAACCTCAACACCGTGCTGCAGACGCTCGACCGGCGCGGCGCCCGCTTCTCCGGACTGCTCAAGCAGTTGCGGCGGGTGATCTCCGGACTGTCCGCCGACCGCAAGCCCATCGGCGACTCGCTGGTGAGCATCGGCGACCTGGCCGCGGCCACCTCGGGACTGCTCGAGGACGCGCGCCCACCCCTGAAGGACGACATCACCGAGCTGACCGATTTGACCGGAACGCTGAACAAGAACGAGAAGACCGTGGAGGGCGTCCTGAAGCGGCTGCCGAACAAGCTCAACGAGCTGACGGGGACGGCGTCCTATGGCTCCTGGTTCAACTTCTATCTCTGCGACTTCGACGGCCGCATCGTGCTGCCGAAGACGAAGCAGGTGCTCACTCCCGAGCTGCACGTGGCGAGGGCGAGGTGTGGCGGATGACCCGCAAGCACCGCCCGGAGCCCCTGGTGAAGGTCCGCATCGACCCGCCGAAGCTGCCGAGGTTCCTTCGGCCTAGGCTGCCGAGAATCCCGCAGCCGAGGCTGCCTCGGATACGGCTTCGCCCACGCCTGAAGCCGTTCCGGGACCGGAACCCCGTCGTCATCGGCGCCGCCGGCCTCACCGCCCTCGCGCTGCTGACCTTCGCCGCGTTCAACGCCGACAGTCTCCCGCTGATCGGCGGCGGCCGGACGTACAGCGCGGCCTTCTC
This sequence comes from Streptomyces flaveus, assembly GCF_014647675.1. Taxonomy (GTDB): domain Bacteria; phylum Actinomycetota; class Actinomycetes; order Streptomycetales; family Streptomycetaceae; genus Streptomyces; species Streptomyces flaveus. The sequence continues at coordinate 273,488 of NZ_BMPQ01000009.1, forward strand.
GGAGGCGGGCGGGCTCAAGGCGGGCGACGAAGTGCGGATCGCCGGGGTCAAGGTCGGCAAGGTCGAGGAGGTCGATCTGGACGGCGACCACGTCAAGGTCACCTTCAAGGTCAAGGGCGAGCCTGGGTTCGGCCCGGCGACCGGTGCGTCGATCCGCGTCAAGACGATCCTCGGCGCGAAGTATCTCGCGCTGCATCCGAAGGGGCCGGGGCAGTTGAAGCCCGGCAGCGAGATCCCGCTGCGGCGGACGGTCGCGGCGTACGACGTCGTGCAGGCCTTCAGCGATCTGACCACCACGACCGAGGAGGTCGACACGGAGCGGCTCGCGCAGGCGCTGGACACCATCTCCACCACCTTCCAGGACTCGCCCGCCGAGGTGCGGGCGTCCGTCAAGGGGCTGTCGCGGATCTCGAAGACGGTGGCCTCTCGCGACAAGGCGCTGCGCGAACTCCTCGACCACGCGAACGGGGTCACCGGGGTGCTGGCCGAGCGTTCCGAGGACTTCTCCGCACTCGTCAAGGACGGCGACAAGCTGTTCAAGGAGATCAACAAGCGGCGCACGGCGATCCACAACCTGCTCAAGAGCTCCGCCGCGCTCGGCATCCAGCTCTCCGGTCTGGTCGAGGACAACAGCAAGGAGATCGGGCCCGCTCTCAAGGGCCTCAACACCTTCGTGAAGATGCTCGAACGCAACCAGTCGAGCCTCGACCGGAGCGTCAAACTGCTCGCCCCCTATGTGCGGGTCTTCACCAACACCCTCGGCAACGGCCGCTGGTTCGACAGCTACATCCAGAACCTGGTCGCCGCTCCGGTGGTGCCGCGGACGGGAGGCTCGCGATGAAGTCACCACTGGAGAGTTCACCCATGGCTCGCCGTCTGGCCCTGGTCACCGCCCTGGCCGTGGTCGCGACGCTCGCCGTCGTGCTGTGGCCTCGTTCGGAGCCCGTGCGCGTGACGGCGTACTTCCCGCGCACCGTCGGTATCTACCCCGGCTCGGACGTCCGCGTCCTCGGGGTCCGGATCGGCGAGGTCAAGAAGATCACGCCGGAGGGCAAGCGGGTGCGGGTGGAGCTGGAGTACGAGGAGGGGCGCAAGGTACCGGCCGAGGCCAAAGCGGCCATCATCAACTCCTCGGTGGTCAGCGACCGTTACGTACAGCTGCTGCCGGTGTACCGGAAGGGCCCGGTGCTGCGGGACGGTGACGTGATCCCCGAGGCGCGTACGGCCGTACCGGTAGAGCTGGACCGGATCTTCGACAGTCTGCACACCACGTCGGAGGCGCTCGGCCCGAATGGGGCGAACGAAGACGGCTCGCTGTCACGGCTGTTGGGAGTGAGCGCCGACAACCTCGACGGGCAGGGCGAGAACCTGAACCAGACGGTCGAGGACCTTTCGCAGGCGGTCACGACCCTGTCCGACGGACGGGGGGACCTGTTCGGGACCGTACGCAACCTGCAGGTGTTCACGGCCGCGCTGGCGGCCGACGACAAGAGCGTGCGGTCGTTCAACGGCAGCCTCGCCAAGGTGGCGAAGCAGCTCGCCGGGGAGCGCAAGGACCTCGCGGCGGCGCTGAAGCACCTGGGGACGGCGCTCGGGGACATCTCCGAGTTCGTGAAGAAGAACAAGAAGTCGCTGACCTCGAACGTGAAGGGCCTCAGCAAGGTCACGAAGGTCCTCGTCACCCAACGGGCCGCTTTGGAGGAGCTGTTGGAGGTCGCGCCGACCGGTCTGTCCAATCTCCAGAACGCCTACAACGCGTCCTCCGGCACCCTCGACACCCGCAACAACCCGGACGGGCCGCAGGATCCGGCGGCGGTGCTGTGCTCATTGCTGAAGACGACCGGGGACGAGGGCGGCAAGAACCCGGACTGCGGGGATCTGAAGAAGCTCTTCGACTCCCTGCCCGAGGTGCCGCGGGCCCCGGCGGTGCCGAGTACGGGCACGGTCGACCGGACGCTGGGCGGAATTCTGGGGGCGAGCGCATGAGCATGCTGCACAAGGGCGGGGCGGTCGCCTGGGCGGCGGTCGGTTCGGTGCTGCTGTCCGGCTGCGAGTTCAACGGCTGGTACGACGTCGAACTGCCCGGTGGCGCCGCCGCGGACGGTCACGCCTACCACGTCACGGTCGAGTTCAGGGACGTACTGGACCTTGTGCCGCAGTCGGCGGTCAAGGTCAACAACGTCACCGTGGGCGCCGTCGAGAAGGTGGAGCTGGCAGGCTGGCACGCGCGGGTACGGCTGCGCGTCGCCGACTCGGTGAAGCTGCCCGGCAACGCGGTCGCCGAGCTGCGGCAGACCAGCATGCTCGGCGAGAAGTACGTGGCGCTGTCCGCCCCGCCGGACACCGACCCCGTGGGCCGACTCGGCAACGGCGACCGGATCCCGCTGTCCCACAGCGGCCGCAACCCGGAGATCGAAGAGGTGCTGTCCGCCCTGTCCGCACTCCTCAACGGCGGCGGAGTGGCCCAGCTCAAGACGATCACCGTGGAACTCAACAAGGCTCTGGCGGGCCGGGAGAACCGGGTCAAATCCCTGCTCAAGGAGCTGAACACGTTCCTCGGCGGCCTGGACGAGCAGCGCAAGGACGTCGTGCGCGCGCTCGAGGGCATCGATCGGCTGGCCAAACGGCTGGGCAAGGAGAAGAAGACCATCGCGCGGGCCGTCGACACCATGCCGCCCGCGCTGAAGGTCCTCGCCGACCAGCGACGTGATCTGACGAAGATGCTCACCGCGCTGTCGAAGCTCGGCAAGACCGGCACCAAGGTGGTCAACGCCTCGCGGGACGACACGGTCGCGAACCTGAAGCAGCTGAGGCCGATCCTGCAACAGCTCGACAAGGCGGGCGACGATCTGCCCAACTCCCTTGAGATGCTGACCACTTACCCGTTTCCGCGCAACGCGGTGGACGCCGTCAAGGGCGACTACGTCAACCTCAAGATCACCGCCGACCTCGATCTGACGGGCATCTACGGCAACCTCACCGACGAGCCCGGGGAGGGGGGTGGAGAGGACAAGGGCCAGGACGCCGGGCCCGAGGTCCCGGATCCGCCCGAACTCCCGGACGTACCGGACGTACCGGATCTGCCGACCCCCACGGCGCTGCCGAGCACGCCGAGCCTGCCGGACGCGCCCGTCGAGCCCTCGGCGCCCTCGGACGGCGATCCGCTGTGCCCACCGGTGTGCACCAGCAGTTACGCCGCCCACGGGACCTCGGGTGACCTTCCGTCAGGGATCGACCTCGCGCTCGCGGAGCTCATGCTGAAGGGGATACAGCCGTGATCACACGTACGGTCAAGGCCCAGCTGCTCGCCTTCGCCACCGTCACCGCCGTCGGGGTGTCGTACGTCGGCGCCGAGTACACGGGCCTGGTGGACGAACTCCTCGACCGCGGTTACACCGTGCGGGCCGACTTCGCCGACTCCGGGGGTATCTTCTCCGGCGCCGAGGTCACGTATCGCGGGGTGCCGGTGGGCCGGGTCGGCTCGCTGCGGCTCACCGGCTCCAAGGGCGTCTCGGTGTCCCTCGACATCGAGGGCGACGGGCCGCGCATCCCGGCGGACACCCTGGCCGTGGTGGCGAACCGTTCGGCGGTGGGTGAGCAGTACGTCGATCTGCAGCCGCGCGACTCCGGCGGCCCGTATCTGCTCGACGGCAGCACGATCCCGCGGGAGAGCACGCGGGTTCCGCTGCCCACCACGGACATGGTCCTCAGTCTTGACCGGCTGGTCACCTCGGTCGGCAAGGACGATCTGAGGGTCACCGTCGACGAGTTGGGCAAGGCCTTCGCCGGCACCGGACCGCGGCTGAGCCGACTGGTGGACTCGGGCAACGCGCTCGTGGAGTCGGCGTCCGACTCGCTCCCGCAGACGGTCTCGCTGATCGAGGACTCACGGAAGGTCCTCAAGACGCAGGCCGACCAGGGCTCGTCCATCAAGTCGTTCTCCCGTGATCTGGCGGCGCTCACCGCGGAGTTGAAGTCGAGCGACGGGGACCTGCGCAGGCTGATCGGAAACGCGCCGCCGGCCGCGCAGGAGGTCAACTCGCTGCTCAAGTCCACCAGTCCGGACCTTCGGGTCCTGCTGGCCAACCTGATCAGCGGGGGCCAGGTCACGGTGGCGCGGCTGCCCGGCGTGGAGCAGGCCCTGGTCACCTTCCCGGTGGTGGTCGCCGGCAGTTACACCGTCATCCCGGGCGACGGCACCACCCACTTCGGGCTTGTCCTCAACGCCGACGATCCGCCGCCGTGCACCCAGGGATACGGGACGCGGCGGCGCGACCCCGCGGACACGGGCACGCGCCCGGCGAACACCGACGCGCGCTGCACTGCTCCACGCGGCGGGGACACCTCGGTGCGCGGCGCACAGAACGCGCCCGGTGCCTCGGCCGGTTCCGGCGGTGCCGGCCGGGCGGCGTACGTCGCGCCGTACGACCCGGAGACCGGCACCGCGACCGGCCCGGACGGAACGCCTGTCGAGATCGGCTCGACAGGCGGACAGCAGACCGTGTTCGGAAAGGAATCGTGGCAATGGCTGCTAGTGGGACCGATGGCGTGATCGGGAAGCTGCAGACGCTGAGGGTCGTGGCGTTCGCCGGGCGTCGCGGGGCACTTCTGGGTTCCGCCCGGCGGCGCAGGGCTCTGTCGGTGGGACTCGCCGTGGCGACGGCTGTGACCACCGCGCTGACCATCTGGCTGAGCCTCCAGTTGCTCGAGCGGCACGAGGCGGAGCAGCGGCGCCAGGACATCCTCGCGGCGGCCCGTCAGTCGGCGCTGAACTTCACCTCGCTCGACTACCGGCACTACGACCGGGACAGCGGGAACGTGCTGAAGGGCGCCACCGGCGACTTCAAGGAGCAGTTCGCCGCTCAGACCGAGGAGTTGACCGCGCTGGTCTCCCGGAACAAGTCGGTGTCCGAGGGGCGGGTCCTCGATGCGGGCATCGTCCGGTCCGACGAGCGCTCGGCCCGGGTCCTGGTGGTCGCCGACAGCAAGGTGACCAACACGGCCGTGCCCGACGGGGAGGCGCGTACGTACCGGCTGCAACTCGACCTCGTCCTGAGGGACGGTCGCTGGCTGACGTCCGACGTGGAGTTCGTCGGCTGACCGCTCTCCACCCCGCCGTACAACCAGTAAGGAGTAAGACCGTGGCGAACCCGACTTCCCGAACGCGCGGCGCCGGCTCGCCCGCCCGCCGCACCCTGACGGCGGCCAAACGCGCGGCGGCCAAGCGCGCGGAGCGCGTCACCGGCGATCCCGGGGGCCCGGACGATCCTGGGGTCCCGGCCCCGGTGGAAGAGGTCGCCGGCAAGGCACCGCGGCGGCCGGAAGGGCAAGAGGCCGGGCCCACGGTGCTCATCGAGGTTCCGGACGGCTGGGACGACCCGCCGGAGCCGTCACCGGAGTACTTCGAGGAGGATCCACCGGAGGGCGAGGACGCGATCGAGAACGAGGGCGGGACCGGCTCAGGTACCGCTGCGCGGCGGTCCCGCGGGAGGCTGCTCACCGCGATCCTGTCCGTCCTGCTCGTGGCGGGTCTGGTCGCGGTCGCCGTGCTCGGATGGCAGTACCGCGAGGGGCGGCGGGCCGAGCAGGCACGGGGGCAGGCACTCACGGCCGCGCGGAAGGCGGCGCCCGTCGTGCTGTCGTACGACTACCGGCGCCTGGACCGTGACTTCGCCGCGGCACGTGCCCACCTCACCGGGGACTTCCGCGACGAGTACGGGAAGACCACGAAAACGGTGGTCGGGCCGACGGCCAGGAAGTACGAGGGCGTGGTGAAAGCCACCGTCGTGGAACCCGCCGACGGCGGCACTCCCGCGGCCTCGGTCGTGTCGGCCTCACCGGACAAGGCGGTCGTGCTGCTCTTCGTCAACCAAGTGACCAGGAGCACCCAGGTGTCGGGGCCGCGCGTGGATCTGAACCGGGTGCGGATGACCCTGGACCGCACCTCCGAGGGCTGGAAGGTGAGCGCCGTCGACGCGCTCTGAGCACGCTCCTGACCGCCTCTCCCTGGCCGTGCCCTCCGCGCATCCCGCGCGGGGGGCGTTTTTCTGCGCCCGCTCTTGACAGGGTTCCCCAGCCTTGGGCAGCCTTTCCATTAAGCAGAAATAAATTTCCGCATTGTGAAATATCAAGGAAAGGGAGCGCCGACCCCGATGCCAGATTCCGAATGGACCACAGCCACAGACCAGCGCTTCAACGTCAACCTGTCCATCCTCTTCACGGAACTCCCGCTCCCGGAGCGCCCCGCGGCAGCCGCCGCGGCGGGCTTCACCGCGGTCGAGTTGTGGTGGCCCTGGGTCGACTCCCCCACTCCCGACCAGTCCGAGCTCGATGCCCTGAAGCAGGCGATCGAGGACGCGGGCGTGCGGCTGACAGGCCTGAACTTCTACGCCGGGCAGCTGCCGGGCCCGGACCGGGGCGCGCTGTCGATTCCTGGCGAGGAGTCGGAGAGGTTCCGCGCGAACGTCGACGTGGTGGCGGACTTCGCCCAGTCCCTGGGCTGCGGGGCGCTCAACGCGCTGTACGGCAACCGCGTCGAGGGCGTGGACCCGGCCGAGCAGGACGCGCTCGCGCTGGAGAACCTGGCGCTCGCGGCCCGGGCCGCCGACCGCATCGGCGCGAACCTGCTGATCGAGACCCTCAACAAGCCGGAGTCGCCGCGCTACCCGCTGGTGTCCGCCCCGGCCGGCATCGGCATCGTCGACAAGGTCAACGAGGCGACCGGCCTCGGCAACGCCAGGTTCCTCATGGACCTCTACCACCTGTCCATGAACGGCGAGGACCTGCCGTCGGTGATCGAGCGGTACGCCGCGAAGACCGGCCACGTCCAGATCGCCGACAACCCGGGGCGCGGCGCTCCGGGCACGGGGACGTTGCCGCTGGAGGACCTGCTGGACCAGCTCAGGAAGACGGGTTACGAGGGCTGGGTGGGCCTGGAGTACAAGCCGGGCGACCGCCCGAGCACGGAGGCCTTCGAGTGGCTGCCGCGCGAGGCGCGCGCCGCCCGCTGAACGGCAACCCACAGACGTAGTACGGCAGTTGGAGAGGCACCCTGATGAGCAGCAGACTTCCCAAGGTCGCGTGGATCGGGCTCGGCATCATGGGCTCCCCCATGTCCGAGAACCTGATCAAGGCGGGTTACGACGTCACCGGCCACACCCTGGAGCAGGACAAGCTCGACCGCCTGGCCGCCGCCGGCGGAACCGCGGCCGGCTCCATCGCCGAAGCCGTACGGGACGCCGACGTCGTGATCACGATGGTGCCCGCATCGCCGCAGGTCGAGGCCGTCGCGTACGGCCCTGACGGCATCCTGGAGAACGCAAGGTCCGGCGCCCTGCTGATCGACATGTCGTCCATCACCCCGCAGACCTCCGTCGACCTGGCGAAGGCCGCGGCGGCGAAGGGCATCCGCGTCCTCGACGCCCCGGTCTCCGGCGGCGAGGCGGGCGCCGTCGAGGCCGTGCTGTCCATCATGGTCGGCGGCGAGCAGGCCGACTTCGACGAGGCGAAGCCGGTCTTCGAGGCCCTCGGCAGGACCATCGTGCTCTGCGGCCCGCACGGCTCCGGCCAGACCGTGAAGGCCGCGAACCAGCTGATCGTCGCCGTCAACATCCAGGCGTGCGCCGAGGCCGTGGTCTTCCTGGAGAAGTCGGGCGTCGACCTGAAAGCAGCCCTCGACGTCCTGAACGGCGGCCTCGCGGGCTCCACGGTACTGACCCGCAAGAAGGACAACTTCCTCAACCGCGACTTCAAGCCGGGCTTCCGCATAGACCTGCACCACAAGGACATGGGCATCGTCACCGACGCCGCCCGCAACGTCGGCGCGGCCCTGCCCGTCGGCGCCGTGGTCGCCCAACTCGTCGCCTCCCTGCGCACGCAGGGCGACGGCGACCTGGACCACTCCGCGCTGCTGCGCGCGGTCGAGCGCCTCTCCGGCGCGCAGGTCTGACGCCCCCGATGACTCCGGGTGGCGCCGCCGCTTGACATCTGTCCTGTCGCGCCCGGGCGGCGGCGCCATCCGGACACACAGTGGGCCGCCGGGCACGGACTGTTCCGTGCCCGGCGCTCACTGCGTCCCGCCCGTACGCCAGGGTGCGTACGCCGCCTACGAAACCCTCAAGAGAACCTCTGAACCCGTGCCCAGGGGCTTCAACTCCCCCCGTCTGCGGGCACATCCTCAGCACATGAGGCCCGCCGGCACGGGGGCGGCGGGCCTCATACCGACTGGCTGTTCAGGTCTTCAGCGCCTTGATCGACGTAGGCGCATGACCCGGCTCCGTGGCGACCTCCTCGAACTCCACCACAGCGCTGATGTCGTTCGTCGTGGACATCGAGATGTTGGTGACGCGTTCCAGGATCGCCTCGACGACCACCGGCACCCGGTACTCGGCGGCGAGCTTCAGCGCCTGCTCGAAGGCCGCGCCCAGCTCGCTCGGGTCCGTGACGCGGAGTGCCTTGCAGCCCAGGCCCTCGGCGACCTTGATGTGGTCTACGCCGTAGACGCCCAGTTCGGGGGAGTTGAGGTTCTCGAACTCGAGGTTGACCTGGAAGTCGATGTCGAACGCCCGCTGCGCCTGGCGGATCAGGCCCAGGTAGGAGTTGTTCACCAGGACGTGCACGTACGGGATCCTGTGCTGGGCGCCGACGGCCAGCTCCTCGATCATGAACTGGAAGTCGTAGTCGCCGGAGAGGGCGACCACGGGCGCCTCCGGGTCGGCCTTCGCCACGCCCAGGGCGGCCGGGACGGTCCAGCCGAGCGGGCCCGCCTGGCCGCAGTTGATCCAGTGGCGCGGCCGGTAGACGTGCAGCATCTGGGCGCCGGCGATCTGCGAGAGGCCGATCGTGGAGACGTACCGGGTCTCCGGTCCGAAGACCTTGTTCATCTCCTCGTACACGCGCTGTGGCTTGATCGGGATGTCGTCGAAGTGCGTACGTCGCTGGAGCCTGGCCTTCTTCTCCTGCGCCTGGCGAGCCCACACGGACCGGTCCGGCAGCGCACCCGCCGCCTTCAACTCCCGTGCCGCCTCCACGAAGAGCTCGAGCGCCGCCTTCGCGTCGGAGGCGATGCCGTAGTCCGGCGGGAAGATTTTCCCGATCTGTGTCGGCTCGATGTCGACGTGCACGAACTTCCGGCCGGCCGTGTAGACGTCCAGCTTGCCGGTGTGGCGGTTGGCCCAGCGGTTGCCGATGCCGAGGACGAAGTCGGATTCCAGGAAGGTGGCGTTGCCGTAGCGGTGCGAGGTCTGGAGGCCGACCATGCCGGCGTTCAGCTCGTGGTCGTCGGGGAGAACGCCCCATCCCATGAGGGTGGGGACGACCGGGATGCCGGTCAACTCGGCGAATTTCACGAGGAGTTCGGATGCGTCGGCGTTGATGATGCCGCCGCCCGCGACGATGAGCGGGCGTTCGGACTCACCCAGGAGCGCGAGGGCCTTCTCGATCTGGGCGCGGGTCGCGGACGGCTTGTAGGCCGGCAGTGGCTCGTACGTGTCCGGGTCGAACTCGATCTCGGTGAGCTGGACGTCGATGGGCAGGTCGATGAGGACGGGCCCGGGGCGGCCGGAGCGCATGAGGTGGAAGGCCTGCTGGAAGACGCCCGGCACCTGCGCCGCCTCCAGCACGGTGACCGCCATCTTGGTGACCGGCTTGGCGATCGAGGCGATGTCGACGGCCTGGAAGTCCTCCTTGTGGATCACGGCGGTCGGCGCCTGGCCGGTGATGCACAGGATCGGGATGGAGTCACCGATCGCGGAGTACAGGCCGGTGATCATGTCGGTGCCGGCCGGGCCGGAGGTGCCGATGCAGACGCCGATGTTGCCGGGACGGGTACGGGTGTACCCCTCCGCCATGTGCGAGGCGCCCTCGACATGGCGCGCGAGGGTGTGGTCGATCCCGCCGGAGGCCTTGAGCGCGGCGTAGAAGGGGTTGATCGCCGCGCCCGGGACACCGAACGCGTCGGTGACGCCCTCCCGCTTGAGGATCTCAACTGCCGCGCGGGCAGCGGTCATTCGAGCCATTGCGTACTCCTGCTTCGACGGTCGGATGCAGGCTCCCGTCGCGCCCCGCGGAGAGCTTCACATTTCTGCCGGGATTCCCCAGAGACTCAGATGATTCCGCATTGCGGAAAATAGTTTCTACTATCTGAAAGTAATGTAGGTCGGGCCCTCAGGGCAGTCAAGACACGGCATCCATTTAGTGGCCATGACGGCGCGGGCCGGACACCCGTTGTCCCAACTCCCTGCCGTGGATCGCCCACTTGGAGGACGATGAGAGTCTGTCCCGTGGGGCGTTTGTGGATGTGACGTTTCTGGAGTGGTCATGGCCGAGAGCGTGCCGGTGCGGTGTCCGGCCTGTCGGCGCGAGCATGTGTATGCGGCGCCGTCGTATCCCTGTGTGTGCGGAGCGCCTGTCACGCCCGAACTCGACCGGGACGCTGTCCCGGAGGCCCTCACGCACCACACCTGGGACGACGACTGGATCACGGTCCAGTGCACGGCCTGCGCCCGCCAGGACCAGTGGCCGCGGCCCGAACTGGGGTGCCCCTGCGGCACTGTGCTGCGGGTGCCGCTGGTTCAGGAGCGGTCGGGGCGGAGGGATGCGTTGACGGAGGAGGCGCAAGGGGAGAGCGACTCGGGTGCCGGTACAGGCGGTGAGTCGGAAGCCGCGGACTCCGGCGCCGACGAAGGCACCGGCCAAGCTGCGCCCGCGCCATCCGGCTCCCGTCGTCCCCGCATTCCTCTCCCGCGCGCCGCCCCTTCTCCCCGACCCTCCTTCAACCCGGTGACGATCCGTACGGCCCGGGATGCCGTGACCGCCGCCGCCCTGTACCTCCGCTGGCTCGGTTACCAGGAAATCCGGCGGGCTGACCAGCGCCCGCCCTCCGGGATCGGCCTGGCCGCGCACGGCGTCCTCGCCCAGATCGACCCGACCCTGCGGCCTGCCTCGCTGCGCGACGTGGAATGCCTGTGGCTGACGGCGATGACGGAGTCGACGGGGTGCGTCTACTTCTCCCTGGCCGGGTACGCGGAGGATGCCCGATCCGTCGCCGACACCCTCGGTGTTCCTCTCTTCGTGCTGGACCTCACGGGGACGCCCCAGCCGGTCAACAGTTTGGCCGACGAGCTGGTCGCCGCGGGGGCTTGACCTCGGTTCCTTTCCCCACCCCGCCCCTTCCCGTAACCAGGGGCGCTGCCCCTGGGCCTCGCTGGGGCTCCGCCCCAGACCCCCATCGGCCTGAACGGCCTCGTCCTCAAGCGCCGGACGGGCTGGATTATTGATGCGGGACTCAGCTGCAAAGTTCGCATACTTGCCCCATGCCCATCAGACCCGCCACCCCCGCCGACCTCCCCCTCCTCCAGGACATCGAGCGCGCCGCGGGCGAACTCTTCCGCCCTCTCGGTATGCCGGAGATCGCCGATGACGAACCGCCCGCGCTCAACGAACTGGAGCGCTTCCGGCAGGCGGGGCATGCCTGGGTCGCCGAGGACGACGTCACCGGGCGAGTCGTGGCGTATCTGATCGGCGAGCCTGTGGACGACGCGTTTCATATCGAGCAGGTCACCGTCCACCCGGACGCGGGCCGTCGGGGCGTGGGCCGGGCCCTCATCGCGTACGCCGCCGAGCGCGCACGTGACGAGGGCCTGCCCGCTCTCACCCTGACCACGTTCACGGAGGTCCCCTGGAACGCCCCGTACTACGAGCGCCTCGGCTTCCGCATCCTGACCGGTCCCGAACTCACCCCGGGCCTACGGAAGATCCGCGCCATGGAAGCCGAACACGGCCTGGACCGTTGGCCCCGGGTCTGCATGCGCAGGGACACCGCCGACTAGGCGTGTGTCGAAAGCGTTTTAGAGGTCGCGCGGATAGGCGGCGGATGAAGCAGGCAGGAATGGGGCAGGCGCAAGTTCCGTGATCATGGAGTTGCTGACTGTCCGCGCGACCTCTTATAGACGGAAGTCATGCGCTCCTGGACGAAAGACGGATGCCCGACCACCGGCTGTCTCTCTAGCGTCGACCGGACCGATGACGACTCGGCCCCCAAAGGATGCTCATGCCCGTTCCTCGCGCCGCTCTACGGAACCGCCGCGGGCAGTGCCCTCGTCGTCCGCGCCGGGCTGTCCTTCCTGGTCGAACCGCTCGGCGACGTCGACTACGTGATGAAGTACGCGGTCAACGCCGCGATGCTCGGCGGTGTCGCCGCCCTTCTCCTCATGGCCGCCCACCGACTGCGTCGACAGGAGCCGAGCGCATGCTGACCGTCCGCGGCATCTCCTACCTGGTCGGTGAGGCGAGCACCGACGATGTGCGGCGGGACCTGGAGGTCATCGCCCGGGACCTGCACTGCACCACGGTGATGCTCATCGGGGACGGGAAGCGGTTGATCGATGCCGCCCGCACCGCCCTCCAGGTCGGTCTCGGCGTCTACATCCGGCCCAGCGTTCCCGAGCTGCCTCAGCCGAAGCTGCTGGAGCACTTGGACGCCGTCGCCGAGGCGGCCGAAGAACTTCGTCTGGAACACCCGGACCGGGTGACGCTCCTGGTCGGCAGCGAGTTCTCCCACACCGTGCCCGGCATCGTCCCCGGACCTCGCTCGTTCCTGCGCTTGAAGCTCATCGTGCGTTTCCACCGCGTGCTGCGGCGCCGGATCGACCGGCGGCTCCACCGGCTGCTCACCACCGCCGTGACCACCGCGCGGCGCCGCTTCGGCGGGCCGGTCACCTACTCCGCGGCCGGGTGGGAACACGTCGACTGGTCGCTGTTCGACCTGGTCGGCGTCAGCTTCTACCGCTCCGGCCGCAACCACGCCACCTACACGGACCGCCTGCGCAGCCTGGTTCGCGACCACGACAGGCCCGTCGTCATCACCGAGTTCGGGTGCGGTGCCTTCACCGGAGCCGACCAGCGGGGAGCCGGTTCCTTCTGGATCGTCAACTGGTTCGCCACACCCCCGCGCATCCGCGGCGACCACCCCCGCGACGAGGCCGTCCAGGCCCGCTACCTCGGTGAACTCATCGACCAGTACGACGCGGAGGGCGTGCACGGCTGCTTCGTGTTCACCTTCGCCATGCCCGACTTCCCGCACCACGACGATCCTCGTCTCGACCTCGACAAGGCCGGCTTCGGGGTCGTGGCGGTGACCGGCGACGGTGCGTGCTGCCCCAAGGAGGCGTTCCACGAGGTCGCGCGGCGCTACAGAGACATAGCCGTGGAGGAATGACCGAAAGATGAGCGGCCCGGAAGACGAGCCACCGGCCGAGTGGGCGGCCCAGCGCGAGAGACGCAGGTCACATTCGCGGATGTCACATCTCGCCGAGCCGAGCCGTCGTAGAGGTGAAGCCACCAACAACGACGGAGGAGCTCATCGTGGAAGCTCGCTTGGACATCATGGCCCGCCCGGGCGCAGCCAAGGCCTTCAAGCACATCGTCGCGGCGGGCAAGGTGCTCGCGGACTCGACGCTGCCGCTCTCGACGCAGGAACTGGTAAAGCTCCGCGCCAGCCAGATCAACGGCTGCGGCTTCTGCACCGACATGCACAGCAAGGACGCCATGCACGCCGGGGAGACCTGGACGCGCCTCAATCTGGTCGCGGCCTGGCGGGAGGCCACCGTGTTCACCGAGGCCGAACGTGCGGCCCTGGAGCTGGCGGAGCAGGGCACCCGTATCGCGGACGCGGCCGGTGGTGTCACGGACGAGGCCTGGGCGAACGCCGCCAAGTACTACGACGAGGACCAGCTCGCCGACCTGGTGTGCGTCATCGCCGTCATCAATGCCTTCAACCGCGGGAACGTCATGCTCCAGACACCCGCAGGCGACTACCAGCCCGGCATGTTCGGATAACGAGGATCACTGCAAGCGATACGCCCCGGGCACCTCTCGCAGGGAGCCCGGGGCGTAGTGCTAGTCAGCGAACCGCTCCCGCAGTTCCACCTTCCGCACCTTCCCCGACACCGTCATCGGAAAGGACTCCAAGATCCGCAGCCGGCTGGGCACCTTGTAGTGCGCCAACTGCCCCGCGCAGAAGGCCCGTAGCTCCTCCAGGGTCAGCGGGTCGCCGGGGTCGCGCGGGATGACGCAGGCGAGTACCTCCTCGCCGTAGCGCTCGTCGGGTACGCCCACCACCTGGACGTCCGCGATCTTCGGGTGCGCGTACAGGAACTCCTCGATCTCGCGCGGGTAGATGTTCTCGCCGCCCCGGATGATCATGTCCTTGATCCGGCCGACGATCTGGACGTAGCCGTCGTCGAGCATCTGGGCCAGATCCCCGGTGTGCATCCAGCGCCCGGAGTCGACGGCCTCCGCGGTCTTCTCGGGCTCGTCCCAGTAACCGAGCATCACGCTGTAGCCGCGGGTGCACAGTTCACCGGCGGAGCCGCGCGGCAGCGTCACCCCGCTCGCCGGGTCGACGATCTTGACCTCGATGTGCGGCAGTACGCGGCCGACCGTGCCGGTGCGGTGCTCCAGGTCGTCGTCGCGGCGGGTCTGGAGGGAGACGGGCGAGGTCTCGGTCATGCCGTAGCAGATGGAGACCTCGGCCATGTGCATCTCGGACACGACCCGTTTCATGACCTCCACGGGACAGGGCGAGCCCGCCATGATCCCGGTACGCAGGGAGGAGAGGTCGTACGTCGCGAAGTCCGGGAGGTTCAGCTCGGCGATGAACATCGTCGGGACGCCATAGAGGGACGTACAGCGCTCCTGCTCGACGGCCTTCAGCGTCGCCGCGGGATCGAAGGACGGGGCCGGGATGACGACGCACGCACCGTGGGACATGGCTGCCAGATTTCCCATCACCATGCCGAAGCAGTGGTAGAAGGGCACCGGCACACACACCCGGTCCTGCTCGGTGTAGCCGACGGTCCGGCCTACCCAGTAGCCGTTGTTGAGGATGTTGTGGTGGGAGAGCGTGGCTCCCTTCGGGAAGCCGGTGGTGCCCGAGGTGTACTGGATGTTGACCGGGTCGTCGCAGCTCAACTCGGCTTCCAGGCCCGCCAGTTGTTCGTACGGGACCGATACCGCGCCCGCCACCAGCGCGTCCCAGCTCTCGTCGCCGATGTAGACCGTCTCGCGCAACTGCGGGCACTTTCCGCGCACTTGGTCGACCAGCGCCCGGTAGTCGCTGCCCTTGTGCGCGAGCGAGGCGACCAGGAGCGAGATCCCGGCCTGCTTCAGTACGTACTCCAACTCATGGGCGCGGTAAGCGGGGTTGATGTTCACCATGATCGCGCCGAGGCGGGCGGTCGCGTACTGGATGAGTACCCACTCGGGACAGTTGATCGCCCAGATGCCGACCCGGTCGCCCTTCACCACGCCCTTGGCGAGCAGCCCGCGCGCCACTTCGTCGACCGCGGCGCCGAACTCCTCGTACGTCCAACGCCGCCCGGAGGGCACATCAACGAGCGCGTCCCGCGAGGGATATGTGGCGATCGCCCGGTCGAGACGGGATCCGATGGTGTCGCCGAGCAGGGCGGTATCGCTCGTCCCGTGTGTGTACGAAATCTCGGTCACCGGAAGTCCTCCTCGCGGTACTCGGCGTCCGACCCCGCGGCCGTCGCCTCACGCAGCTCGATCCGGCGGATCTTGCCCGACACGGTCTTGGGGAGGTCGCCGAACTCCAGTCGGCGGATGCGCTTGTACGGGGCGAGCGTGGTGCGCGCGTGCTCGAAGAGGATCTTCGCCGTGTCGGGGCCCGGCTCCCAGCCTTCCGCCAGCACGACGTACGCCTTCGGGACGGCGAGCCGCAGCTCGTCGGGCGCGGGGACGACGGCCGCCTCGGCGACGGCCTCGTGCTCCAGGAGCGCGCTCTCCAGCTCGAAGGGGCTGATCTTGTAGTCGCTGGCCTTGAAGACGTCGTCGGCTCGGCCCACGTACGTGATGTAGCCGTCCGCGTCCCGCGAACCGATGTCCCCCGTCCGGTAGTAGCCGCCCGCCATCGCCTCCGCCGTACGGTCGGGGTCGCCGTGGTAGCCGGTCATCAGCCCCACGGGCTTGCCGGACAGGTCGAGCGCGATCTCGCCCTCGTCCGCACCAGGCACCCCCGACACCGGATCGAGCAGTTCGACGCGGAAGCCCGGACTGGGCCGCCCCATGGAGCCGGTCTTCAGCGGCTGCCCGGGGCTGTTGGACACCTGCACGGCCGTCTCGGTCTGTCCGAAACCGTCCCGGATCGTCACGCCCCACGCCCGCCGCACCTGCTCGATGACCTCGGGGTTCAGCGGCTCCCCGGCGGCGACGGCCTCGCGCGGCGGGGTCCGCAGCTGGGTCAGGTCGGCCTGGATGAGCATGCGCCACACGGTGGGCGGGGCGCAGAAGGTCGTCACTCCCGCGCGGTCCATCTCCGCCATCAGGCGGGCCGCGTCGAAGCGCGTGTAGTTGTGGATGAAGACGGTCGCCTCGGCGTTCCAGGGGGCGAAGAGGTTGGACCAGGCGTGCTTGGCCCAGCCGGGCGAGGAGATGTTCAGATGGACGTCGCCGGGCTTGAGGCCGATCCAGTACATGGTCGTCAAGTGGCCGATGGGGTACGACACATGGGTGTGCTCGACGAGTTTGGGGCGTGCGGTCGTGCCCGAGGTGAAATACAGCATCAGGGGGTCGTCGGGGCTGGTGGCGCCGTCGGGCACGAAGTCCGCGGGGGCGGCGTACGCGTCCTCGTACGACCGCCAGCCGTCCCGCTCACCGCCGACCGAGATGCGGGTGTAGCGGCCGGGTACGTCGTCGAACTTGGCGGTGTCCTCGGCCCGCACGATCACATGCCGTACGCGCCCGCGCTCGACGCGGTCGCGCAGGTCCGCGGGGCCGAGCAGCGGTGTCGCGGGGATGACGACGGCGCGCAGCTTCATCGCGGCGAGGGCCGTCTCCCACAGCTCTGCCTGGTTGCCGAGCATGACGAGGACACGGTCCTCGGGGCGTACGCCCTGCTCGCGCAGCCAGTTGGCGGTCCGGGCGGAACGTTCGGACATCGCGGCGAAGGACAGCTCGACGCGCTCGCCGTCCTCCTCGACGATATGCAGGGCCGTGCGGTCGTTGCCGCGTGCGATGACGTCGAACCAGTCGAGGGCCCAGTTGAAGTACTCCGGCCGGGGCCAGCTGAAGCCCTCGTATGCCGTGGCATAGTCCTCGCGGTGCTTCAGCAGGAAGTCCCGCGCGCTGCGGAAGCGCTCCGTCGGCGTCGTCATCCGTCGTCCTCCTCGAACCCGGCCACATTGCCGGGCGGCTCAATGACATCGTGTATGCGTGACGTGGATCTCACTACCCCCGAACGGGGGGTGCGCCGCAGCGGAGGGACTGGCAGATGACAGCAGATGTGAACGGAGCGGTGGAGATGCGGGGCGCCCTGATACGGCTGCGGCGCACGACGGGACTGCCGGTTGCCTTCGGCGGGCTGGTCGAGCCGGATCGCGGGCAGGTGCGGATCAGCGAGCTGAACGGTGCGAGGACGATGGCTCTCAGGTCGCTCGCGGTGACGTCGGGCAACGGGCTCGGCGGCAAGACCGTGGCCCTGGCCCGGCCCTGTGCCGTCACCGACTACTCCGCGTCGCGGCAGATCAGCCATGAGTACGACGCCGCGGTCGCGGCGGAGGGGCTGCGGTCCGTCCTCGCGGTGCCTGTTGTCGTACGCCGCCGGGTGCGCGGGGTGTTGTACGGCGCGCTGCGTACGGCTCAGCCGCTGGGCGACCGGACGTTGAACGCGGCGGTGGAGGCGGCGCGGGACGTGGAGCAGTCGCTGGTCGTACGGGACGAGGCGCAGGGTCTGCTGGTGGCGGCGCGTGAGCCCGAGGCGGGCGCGGCGTGGGAGCAGGTCCGGGAGGCGCACGGGGCGTTGCGGGCGCTGGCCCCGCGGGTCGCGGACCCGGAGCTGCGGGCCGAGCTCCTCGCGGTCTGCGACACCTTGGCGGCGGCTCCGGCTCCGGGCCCGGCGGCAGGTGGGGTGCGGCTCACCCCTCGTGAGCTGGACGTTGTGGTCTGTGTGGCCGGCGGTGCGACGAACGCGGTCGCCGCGGAGCGGCTGGGGCTGCGGGCCGAGACGGTGAAGGCGTATCTGCGGTCGGCGATGCGGAAGCTGGGGGCGCATACGCGGCTGGAGGCGGTGGTGGCGGCTCGGCGGGCGGGGCTGCTGCCCTGAGGAGGAGCGGGGCTGCCGCCCTGAAGTCGGGTGCCATTCATACTCGGGCGCCCTGAAATCCCGTATACGAAAATCTGCCCCCACGCTGAACCTTGTTATTTCCCTCACGGTGCACCCCTCCGAAATTCAGGGGGTCTTTGCTTAATATTGAAACGGACACGACATGAGAGGGGCGGTGCGCGTGCGACGGGATGCCGAAGAGCCTGTCAGACCCCGTTCCGACCAGGTCATCGGCCGGGACGAGCTGCTGGGGCGGGCGCGTGACCAGCTCTCCGGAGGGGGCAGCGTCCTCTTGCACGGGCCGCCCGGAATCGGAAAGTCGACCATGCTGCGCGCACTGGGCGCGGAATACGCCAACTCGGCCCGGACCGTGTTGCGTTGCTCGGCCACCGAGTCGGAATCCCACCTCCCCTTCCTGGCCCTCGTCGATCTGCTCGGCCTCGTCGCCGACGAGGTGGCGGACGCGCTGCCCCTGCCGCAGCGTGCCGCGCTCGAAGCCGCGCTCACCGGCCGCGCCGAATCGTCCCTGCACCAGGACGGCCTGGCGCTGCGCCTCGCGGTCCTTTCGGCGTTGCGCGCCCTGGCGGTCAAAGGTCCTGTCCTCCTCGTCGCCGACGACCTTCAGTGGCTGGACGCGCCCAGTGCCGAGCTGCTCGGTTTCGCGGCCCGTCGCCTCGGTGGGATGCCGGTGCGGATGCTCGGCGCGGTGCGCACGCGCACGGAACCGAAGGAGCAGGAACACCTTCCGTATCTACGCGCGTATCCTCCGGAGTCACTCGCCCTGCACCTGACCCCGCTCACCCACTCCCAGGTGTCCGAACTCCTCGCCGCCCGCGGTTACACCGGCCTGCGCCGCTCGACCGTCCGGGACATCCACCACACCAGCGGCGGCAACCCGCTGTTCGCGCTCGAACTCGGCCGCGCCCTGGCCGAGAGCCCCACGCCGCCGCGCCCCGGCGAGCCGCTGCCGGTGCCGACCTCGTTGCGCGCCCTCGTCCTCAGCCGCCTCGACCTGCTGTCCGCCGAGGCCCGGCGCACGCTGCTCGTCGCGAGCGCCGGAGCACGCCCCACGCTCGCGCTGCTGCACGCCGCGGGCCGCACGGACGCGGAGTCCGAGACGGCGCTCGCGGCCTCCCTCGGGCTGGTGGCGACGGGCGGTCCGGACGGCCAGGAGGGAACCGTACGGTTCGCGAATCCACTCGTCTCGGCCGCGCTCTACGCGCAGGCGACGCCCCAGGAGCGGCGGGCCGCCCATGCCGCGCTGTCCACAGCGGCCTCCGACCCGATCGAACGGGCCCGCCATCTGGCCCTGGCCACGACCGGTACGGACGAGACGGTCGCCGCGCGGCTCGCCGAGGCCGCGACCCTGGCCCGGGACCGCGGCGCCCCCTCGGTCGCGGCCCAACTCGGCCTGCTCGCCGCCCGGCACACTCCGCAGGACGTCCAACCGGGCGCGGACGAACGCCGGTTGACGTCCGCCGAGGACGCGCTGACCTCCGGTGACATCGACCTCGCACGGGAGGTGGCCCGCGACGTACTGGACCGGGCGACCGATGCAGCGATCCGGGTACGCGCCTGGATGGTCGTGATCGACGCGGCGGGCCAGGCGATGGCCGAGGTCGAGTCCGTCTTCCCGCAGGCCCTCGCCGACGCGGGCGAGGACCCGCGGCTGCTCGCGCTGGTCCGCTACCAACTCGCCTGGCGGGCCTTGCTGGTCGAGGGCGAGATGACCAAGGGCCGCGAGGAGGCCGCGCACGCCGCGCGGCTCGCCGCCACGGCCGCCGACCGGCGCACCGAGTTGATGGCCCTGTCGTTCCAGGCCCAGATGGAGACCCTGATGGGGCACCCCGACGCCCCGGCGACCCTGGAACGGGCGCTCACCGAGCCGCAGGACCCGAGGGTGACCTGCGATCACAACGGCGCGGGCGCCACCCGGTTCCGCTGGCAGATCATGAGCGACCAGCTCACCGAGGCGCGTACGACGATCACCGGGCTCCTCAGCGAGGTCCGCAAGCGCGGCATGGTCGAGGCCGAAGTGCACTTCCTGCGCGGGCTCGCCGACACCGAACTGCGCGCCGGGCACTGCGGCCGGGCCCTCGACCTCGCCCACGAGAGCCTCGCGCTCGCGCGGGACACGGGGATCGGCGAGGCGGCGGGCAACATGTTCACCTCGCTCGCCGAGGCCGCGGGTGGTGACGTGGGCCGGGCCCTCGCCCTGGCCGGCGACGCGGTCAGCCGTGCCGAGGAGGACGGCGACCTGATCTACCTCTCGCGTGCCCTGGGCGCGCTGGGACACGCCCAGCTCGTGGCCGGGGACGCCGCGGGGACGGTCCAATCACTGCGCAGGGCACGGGAGTTGGAGCAAGGGCTCGGCATCTTCGATCCCGCGCGCGGCCGTTGGCACGGTGACCTCGCCGAGGCACTGATCCGGATCGGCGAGCTCACGGAGGCGCAGGACGTCATCGACGCCACGCGCGAGCACGCATCGCGGCTCGGACGGGCGAGCGTCCTCGCCGTACTGGACCGGGCGGAGGCCCTGTTGAAGGCCGCGCACGGCGAACACGAGTCGGCTGTACGGCAGTTGACGTCGGCGCAGGAGCGGCTGGCGAAGCTGGGGTACGGGCTCGAAGAGGCGCGTGTGGCGCTGGAGTTGGGGCGACTTCAGGCGGAACGGTCAGAACGGGCGGGGGGATCGGGGCGGTCGGCGCGGGGTGCGTACGACGAGGCGACGCGGCTGTTGCGGCGGTGCCGGGCTACGCCGTGGCTGCGGCAGGTGGAGACGGCTGTGGCGGGTTCCACGGGTCCTACGGGTTCTCCGGGGGCTGTGGGCTCGATGGCTGCGATGGGTTCCGTTGTCGGCCCCGGGGCGCCGGTCGGCGGCCGGTCCGCTCCTGTGGAGCTCGACCGGCTCGCCTCGACGGAGCGTCAGGTCGCCGCGCTCGTGCTCGAAGGGGCCACCAACCGGGAGATCGCGGCACGGCTGTTCATCAGCGTGAAGACGGTTGAGGCGACGCTGACGAGGGTCTACCGGAAGCTGGGGATCCGGTCGCGGGTCGACATCGTGCGGCTGGCGGCGGGGCAGCAGCGGACGGGGTGAATCGGGCGCGCGGAGGATGACCGAGGGGGCGTACAGGTCTTGTGCGCGCGGGTCGAGCGCGGGTCGAGCACGACGTGACCGAGGGGTCGTACGGGTCTGGCGACTGCGGTGGCGCGAAGGGTGGTAGAGGGTTTTCCCTCGCCAACTCCCGCAGGGCGTTCCCTAATTGGGAAACGGTGAGCCCGCTTCTAGCGTGAGACCCACGCCCGCAGGCCGTCGCAGCCACCCCCCACACCGCTCCCCCCACAGTGCAACCCCCCACCGGCACTCCTGAGGAGACTCATGTTCGGGCTCACCTTTGCCAAGAAGGCCCTCGCCGTCACCGCGGCGGTCGCCGCCGCCGCGACGACCGGACTGCTCGGCGCGACCACCGCAAGCGCCGCTCCCAACCCCATCGTCGGCGGCACGACGACCACGGCATCCGCGTACCCGTACGTCATGCAGATCACCGACTCCTCCCAGAACCAGTTCTGCGGCGGCACGCTCGTGTCGGCGACCAAGGTCATCACCGCCGCCCACTGCATGGTCGGCGAGTCCACGAGCGGCGTCAGAGTCGTCGGCGGCCGCACCTACCGCAACGGCACGAACGGCACCGTGGCCAGAGTCAGCAAGATATGGATCCACCCGGACTACAGCACCGTCACGCGGGGCGACGACGTCGCCGTGCTCACCCTGTCGACGTCGATGCCGTACTCCCCGATCGGCTACGTCTCCTCCTCCGACACCGGCGTCTACGCGGCCGGCGCCACGGCCCGCATCCTCGGCTGGGGCACCACCCGCTCGGGCGGCTCCTCCTCCAACCAGCTGCGCACCGCGACGGTCCCGACCGTCTCGAACTCCTCGTGCTCGTCGGCATACGGCTCGCGGTTCGTCGCCAGCGACATGGTGTGCGCCGGCTACACGCAGGGCGGCGTCGACACCTGCCAGGGCGACAGCGGCGGCCCGTTCGTGATCGGCGGCAGGCTCGCCGGCATCACGTCATGGGGCGACGGCTGCGCCGACGCGGGCGTCCCCGGCGTCTACACCCGGCTGACGACCTTCTCGTCGCTGGTGACGACACAGATCAACTCCTGACCGACAGACTCCTGAGCAACCAGCTCAGGTAACGCCAGGGGGCGTTGCGGGCCGCCACGAGCGGGTCGCAACGCCCCCTATCCATGTGCCTGATCCAGTCGGTGATCGGCGGCGCGGGCGGCTGCGCGATGACCGGGCTGGGCGTGACGGTGGCGGCGACGGGACGGTCGGACTGAGGTTCTCTGTCCCCCGGTGCGTAGGACCGCCTCTTCAGGCGCGTACGACGGTGCCGAAGCGGATGTCGTACGAGGCAGCCGTGCTCAGGACCGACAGCATCCGCTGCCCTTCCTCGACGATCTGGTCACGCTCGCCCTCGGTGAGGGGGTCGAACGGCTCGACGGTGAGCACGGCACGGTCACGTGACTCCTCCAGCCGCCATACACCCCTGAGGAAGCCGTCGACGAGCAGCGTGCGGTACGCCTGATTGCCCTGCCAGCTGCGTCCCTTGTGCGCGGCGGGGACCACTCGGGAGCGGTCGGCGTGGGAGAGGAGCAGGTTGTCGAACTCGGGCAGGAGGCGGGGCGGGGCCGGGGTGTCCGGGTCCGGGCGGGGTGCGTCCGGGAGGTCGAAGAGTTCGACGCCGTTCTCGTCGCGGAAGGTGATCAGCCGGGGCCGTAGCCGTTCGAAGGCCTCGCGCAACCGGGTCAGACCCGCCCAGGTCTGCATGTCCTTGACGGAGGCAGGGCCGAAGGCGGCGAGGTAGCGCAGCACGGTGTCGTCGGGTGCGGGGACGGGCGCGGCTGGGCGGCCCAGCCAGTGTTCGGCGGTGGTGAGCGTGACCTGGCCGCTTCTGCCCCACATGCCGCGCGGGGTGACCTGGACGAGGGGCAGTCGGCAGCGGGCCGCGACGGTGAGGGCGAGCGGGTCGGCGTCGGGCCACTCGGCGAGCAGCGCCTCACGCAACTGCTTCATGGTGCGCGGCTCGGCCTCGACGAGTTCCCGGCTGATCACGGCGAGCCGGTCCAGGTCGACTCCGACGAGCCCCTTGCGGAAGCCGTACAACTCCCGCTCGCGCGCGGCCTGCACCAGCGGCCGCAGTATGAGGCAGTCGTCGGCGGTGTGCGTGTGGATGGTCGAGCGCATGGTCACGATGCGTACGACCTCGCGGGCGCCCATCACCGCCGAGAGCTCCTCGGGATCGAAGCCCTCGAGGCGGGCGGCGAGCGCGTAGTACGGGGGCTTGACGTTCTGCGCCTGGAGGCCGACGAGGTGCTCGACGGCGTCCGTCGCGGACAGGTCGGCCCGGCGCAGGAGGAGCTGCCGGTCGAGGGTCGCCCTGTTCAGGGCGCGGGCGCTGAGCACGGGGGCGGTCGAGGTCTTCGTCATGCTTCGCACGTTAGCGGGGCAGGCGGACACGGTCTGTCCGCGTACAGGGGCGCCCTCAGCGAATTCCCTGCGATCAGTCAGACTCGGGGTAGGCCTGACTCGATGATGAGCGAGACTGAGGGACAAACAGGAACAAGAGAGACAGCCATTCGACTCGACACGGGAGGCAGCCGCGATGCCGGAGCGCCGAGCCCGCCCCGCACCCACCGCGAAGAGCAACCGCAAGTCGGTGTGGCGACGCGCCGTGACCTCGTCGGGGCCACCGTCCTCGGAGCCGCCGACACCCCGCCCGGCTTCTTCGCCCACGACTGAGGCGGAACCGCGCAGCATCGTCCAGGCGGCGCTCTATCGCGACGGCGTACGCGTCTCCGCGCCCGAGTCGCTGGCCGAGACCTTCCGTGAGCTGCGCAAGCAGCAGGACGGTATGGCGTGGATAGGGCTGGCCCGTCCGACGGAGGCCGAAATCCTGTCGCTGGCGGACGAGTTCGACCTCCACCCGCTCGCCGTCGAGGACGCGATGGAGGCCCATCAGCGCCCCAAGCTGGAACGCTACGGCGAGACCCTCTTCGTGGTCCTGCGCGCCGCCCGCTATCTCGACGCATCCGAGGAGGTCGACTTCGGCGAGCTGCATGTGTTCGTCGGCCCCGACTTCCTGATCACGGTCCGGCACGGCGCGGCGCCGGATCTGTCAGCCGTCCGTCACCGCATGGAGGAATCACCGGAGCTGCTGAAGCTCGGCCCGGAGGCGGTCCTGTACGCGATCCTGGACGCGGTGGTCGACGGCTACGCACCGGTCGTCTCCGGCGTCCAGAACGACATCGACGAGATCGAGACCGAGGTCTTCAGCGGGGATCCCTGGGTCTCCCGCCGTATCTACGAACTCTCCCGCGAAATGGTCGAGTTCCAGCGCGCCACCCGCCCCCTGGTCGGCATGCTGCACGGTTTGATGGCGGGCTTCGCGAAATACGGCACAGACGAGGAACTGCAACGGTATTTGCGCGATGTCGCCGACCACGTCACCCACACCAGCGAACGAGTCGACGGCTTCCGCCAGGCCCTCACCGAGATCCTCACGGTGAACGCGACGCTGGTCACGCAGCAACAGAACGCGGAGATGCGGGCGTTGGCGGAGGCGGGCTTCGAGCAGAACGAGGAGATCAAGAAGATCTCGAGCTGGGCAGCGATTCTGTTTGCTCCCACACTCGTGGGAACTATTTACGGCATGAACTTTGAGAACATGCCTGAGCTGGGCTGGCGCTTCGGATACCCCTTTGCGATCGGCTTGATGGGAGTGGTTTGCGCCAGTTTGTACGTGATTTTCAAGCGGAGAGACTGGCTCTAGCGTCAGCCAACGCTACTCAAGTAGTGCGCATTGTTTGCTCTTGCATCTCCCGAACGGGGAGCCATACGGGGCGCTGGGGAGTCCCTGGGGAGAAGTGATGCAGGTGATCTCCTCGCCCTGCCTCCGACGAGCCCCTGACCAGGCCTTTTGGGCACCGACGAACGCTGGGGAGAATCCGGGGAGAAACGAATGACAGCCCACGCCCTGCGCTTCCCGCAACAAGCCCGCCTGGCTTCCTGTTCGGCGCTACGCGCCCGACGTCGCCGCTCCTGCGGCACATCCGCGAGAAGCTGCACATCGGGCTGTACCCGCTGCTGACCGACGACACATGGCGCAGTTCGGCGAGCTGGACACCGCGCGCGGTTGGTGGAGATGCGCGCCAACGATGTCGCGGCCGCCCACGTCGGCGGCTCGTCACCCGCACCTCGTCTATTCCGAGGCGGACGAGGCCGGTCCTGATCACTGAGCGTCCGGGCAAAGCCGCCTGCTCGCCCCGAGCAACCGCCTAATATCAACTGTGATGGGGAGCCGGACACAGCACACGGCCCGCGGGCTGCGGTGGACCACGCGGATCGCGGCGCTCTGCCCTGCCGTGGGCGTGCTGCTCGCCGCGCTGGTGATCTGCCTGGGGTTGGTGGCCCACGGCCACAGCGCCCTGGCCCACGCCTCCATGACCACCATGTCCGCCGCCACAGCGGTCCCGTCGGGCACCCCGGCCGAACACCACGCGACGACAGCCGCGCACCCGTCCGACTGCCTGCCCGGCGACGTGTGCTGCCGCCCGGCCGCCGACGACGTACGAGCCGTGCTGGCCACTCCCGCCCAGCCCCTCCCGGCGGTCCTGTCCCGCATGCCGGACCTCACCAGGCAGCCGGAGACCTCCTCGCGCTTCACCGAGCGCGCGCCGACCTGCCGCGCTCCCGATCTCCACGTCCTCCAGGTGCAACGGACCTAGGGGGAAGCCACTGCGCCGTGCTCTCACGCGCACGGCCGCCGGCTTTCACCCATCCACCCCCACACCTGCACCCATCCGCCGCCCGACGACATCGCGCGGCGGGGACGAGGAACACACAGCCATGAGCAAGACCAACAAGAAGGCGGCCGCCCAGGCGCGGCGGGCAAAGATAGAGGAGGCGCGCCGCGCCGAGCGGGCCCGCGAGCGCCGCAACCGGATCATCACCATCACCCTCAGCACGGTCATCGTCGCCGGACTGGTCGGCTGGGGCGGCTACGCCCTCAACAGCGCCAACGAGAAGGACGAACAGCAGGCCGCCGCGAAGAAGAAGCCCGTACGCGGCGAGAAGACCTGGGACAAGAAGAAGCTCGCCCAGAACCACGTCCAGGGCACCGTCGACTACCCGATGAAGCCGCCCGTCGGCGGCGACCACAACCAGGCGTGGATGACCTGCGACGGCACCGTCTACACCAAGCCCATCGGCAACGAGAACGCCGTCCACTCCCTCGAACACGGCGCGGTCTGGATCACGTACAACGACAAGGCCGCCGACGCCGACATCAAGACGCTCGGCGACAAGGTCTCCAGCACCCCGTACACGCTGATGAGCCCGAGCAAGGACCAGTCCGGCACCATCACGCTGTCGGCCTGGGGCACGCAGCTCAGCGTGGACAAGGCTTCCGATCCCAGGGTCGAGCAGTTCCTGTCCAAGTACGTCCAGGGCTCGCAGACCCCCGAACCCGGCGCCGCCTGCACAGGGGGCCTGACCGCCTGATGAGCGATACGACTGTGACGGAACCGGACGTGACGGATTCCGGCGACGCACCCGCCCTCAAGCCCTCCCCCGTCCCATGGGTCGTCGCCGCCGCGGCGGTCCTGGTCGCCCTCGGCCTGCTCCTCTGGCTGGTGGCCGCTCCCGGCGACGACTCGTCCGACGTGCCCACCGCCGCCTCCGCCGACGCGGGCTTCGCCCGCGACATGGCCGTGCACCACCAGCAGGCCGTGGAGTTGTCCTACATCGTCCGCGACCGCACCGACGACGAGGACGTACGCCGCCTCGCGTACGACATCGCGCAGACCCAGGCCAACCAGCGCGGCATGCTGCTCGGCTGGCTCGACCTGTGGAGCCTGCCGAAGACGTCCGCCGACGGCTACATGGCCTGGATGAAGGGCGACGGCCACATGGGGCACGAGACGGCGAAGGACGGCAGCCTCATGCCCGGCATGGCCACCCCCACCGAGATCGACCAACTCGGCAAGGCCGGCGGCAAGGAGGCCGAGATTCTCTATCTCCAGCTGCTGACCGACCACCACATGGGCGGTGTCACCATGGCCCGCGCCTGCGCCGAGCAGTGCGAGGTCCCCACGGAGCGGCAACTGGCCCAGGGGATGGTCGAGGGCCAGCAGTCGGAGATGAGGCTCATGGCCGACATGCTCAAGGAGCGCGGCTCGGCGCCGCGTTGATACGGCCATCCGTCGAGCCCCGGTAGCCGGGGGTCCCCGATCCCCCGACTACCGGGGCGGTGCCGGCCCGCCCGCGGCTGCGGGGCTGAGGAAAGGAGGGCGACCCAGGGTCTGCGCGCCTTGCCTTGGGGACCATCACGCGCACTGGCGCGTACGGCTTCTCACCCGGCCCTGACGTACTGCTGCGGCTACGGGGCGTCCTTCGTGGCCTCAGTCCGCAGCCGTCCGATGCCGGGGAGGAATTGGGTGATGCCACAGTCGTGCCGCAGGAGAGTGGCGAAGCCGTCAGTTCCACCCTCTTGTGAAGGTGGGGACGGGGTTGTCGGTACGCTGCCAGTGCGTACGGGGAGTCCCTCCCCCGCAGCCCGCTGCCCGCTCTCCCGTCCGGTCCCGGATGGGGCTTTCGAAGGCCCGAACCTGATGCGTCCGCACCGCCCGCGAGGATCCGCCTCCCCGGCGTCCGGCGTGCTGCGCGGGCTCCGGGCCGGAGTGCTGGCGGTGCTGTGTGTGCTGCTGCCGCTGGCCGGGCACGTGCTGGCGCAGGGCCACGCTCCCCGGTGGATCATCGTGGCCGCGATGGCCGCGGTGGCCGTGCCGGGTGCGGCGGTTCTGACGCGGCGTCGGCTGACGGACACGCAGGTGCTGGCCGTGCTCGCGGTCGCGCAGCTGGCCTACCACGCCGCCTACTCCCTGCCCGGGGCCTGCGCGACGGCGGTGGCGGGACAGGACGGCGCTGTCGGGCTGTCCCGGCTGGTCGAGCATGACGCGGTCGCCGGGCCGCCGACCGGTGTCATGCTGGCCGGGCACCTGGTGACGCTGCTGCTGGCCGCCCGTCTGTTGGGCATCACCGAGCGGCTGCTGTGGCAGAGCAGGTCGCTGCTGACAGCCGTACGACGTCTGGTGTTGTTCCTCTGGCCGCTGCTGAGTGGCCGTCATGACACCGGTCCACAGACAGCGATCCCTGAGAGCACCGCACCGCTGATGTCGGCGTTGCTGGTGCGGCTACACGAGGGCAGGGCGCCCCCGCGCCCCGGGCACATTCCGTCCGCCCTTCTCCGGCCGACGCCGATCAGCGCTCCCTGCATGCCCTGACGGGTGTGATGCGAGGACCGCCCGGCGGGCCGGTACCTCCAGCCTGGCGACCAGGTCACCGGGGATCACAGAGAGCTCCGCATCATGTATTTCACCGACCGGCGTGCCGTCCGCACGGCGGCACGCAGCCTTGTTCTGCCCGTCGCCCTGACGGCTCTGGCCGTTGCCGCTCCGCAGGCCGCGGCCCACACCGAACTCGACACCAGCAGTCCGGGCGCGAACGCCACACTGGCCGGACTGCCCCCGCGCATCACGCTGACCTTCAGCGACGCGATGACCCAGAAGTACGCCAAGGTCGCCGTCACCTCGCCCGACGGGGAGTCGACCGCCGCGGGCGCGCCCGAGGTCTCGGGCCGGAAGGTCGCCCTCGCGCTCGATCCCGCCTCGCCCGCCGGGCGTTACACGGTGGGGTACCGGGTCGTCTCCGCCGACGGCCATCCCGTCTCGGGCTCATACACCTTCACCGTCAAAGAGGCGGGCAGCGGCAGCCCATCCCCACGTACGACGGAGTCAGCCGGCGCCGCGGCTCCCCGCGCGGACCGGGAGTCCGTACCAGACCAGACAGACGAGGAGTCCTCCGGCGTGGCCGTCTCCGTCCTGGTCGCGGCCGGTGCGCTTGCCGTGGCGGCCATGGGTGCGTTCCTGGCACGACGGAGGCGAGCCCGTCATGGCCACTGAGAGCACCAAGGCCCGGCGGCTGCCCCAGTTGCCTCTCGTGCTGGCCGCGTCGGCCGGCGTCGCCGTCGCCGTGACTGCCGCCGCGGTGTGGGCCGGTGGGGGCGTGGCCGCGGAGATCCCGGGGATTGCGGATGCCGGGGCCGTGACCGCCTGGGGTCTGCCCGTCGCCCGTATGGTCGCGGACGCTGCCGCGGTGGCCACCGTCGGCGCACTGTTGCTGGTCGTCGTGCTGTTGCCGGGCGGCAGGAAGCTCGGCACGACTCAGCTGCGCTACCTCAACTGGGGGGCGATTGCTGCGGTGTTGTGGGCCGTCGGGTCGGCCGCGACCCTGGTGTTCACGCTCTCCGACCTGTTCGCCCAGCCGATCGGCGAGGTTGCATCACCTGCCGTGCTGGCGGACTTCGTCACGACGGACACCCAGGGCCGCTCGTACGCCCTGATGGCAGCCGCGGCAGGGGTGATCGCGACGCTCTGCGTGGGCATCGGCACGGCGCGCTGGGCCCGCCTGGCGCTCGTCGTGGCGTTGACCGGGCTGCTGCCGCCCGCGTTCACCGGGCATTCCTCGGCGGCGGGCAACCACGACGCCGCTGTCACCAGCCTCGCCCTGCACCTGGTGGGCGTGGCCGTATGGGTCGGCGGGCTGGTCTTCGTCCTCGTGGCCGCCGCGCGCCGGGAAGACGAGGCTGCGGACGCGGTGCGGCGCTTCAGCCCGCTCGCCGCGGGGGCACTGCTCGCGGTCGCGGCCAGCGGAATCGTCAACGCCGCGGTCCGGCTGCCGTCCGTGAGTGAGGTGTTCACCAGCCGATACGGGCTGATGGTCCTCGGCAAATCGGTGGCGCTGGCCGCTCTGAGCGGCATCGGCTGGTGGCACCGACGCCGCACCCTGCCCGCCCTCCAGGCGGGCAGACGACGCGGGTTCGTCCGGCTCGCGGCCGGCGAACTGCTGCTCATGGCCGCCGCGATGGGACTCGCGGTGGGCCTGTCACGTACCCCGGCGCCCGGTGCCGAGGACGCGTCGCTCTCCTCCGCCGAGGAGTTGCTGGGCTTCCCCATGCCGCCGCCGCTCGGCGACTTCCCGTGGACACCGCTGTTCACCCAGTGGCACTTCGACCCGCTGTTCGCGTTCGGCACCGCGGCGGCCGCCCTGCTGTACCTGGCGGGCGTACTGAAGTTGCGCGCCCGGGGCGACAAGTGGCCGGTCGGGCGCACCATTTCGTGGCTGCTGGGCCTGGTGGTGACCGTGCTGGCGACCATGAGCGGGCTGGCGGTCTACGGCAAGGTGCTGTTCAGCGTGCACATGGGCCAGCACATGATCCTCGCGATGACGGTGCCGATCCTGCTCGTGCTGGGCGCGCCCGCCACGCTCGCCCTGCGCGCCTTGCCCCGCGCCCCCAAGGGCGAGCCGGACGGGCCGCGGGAGATGCTCCTCAAGCTGCTGCACAGCCGCTACGTGAAGGTCATCTCGCATCCGGTGGTGGCGAGCGTGCTGTTCATCGGCAGCGCCTTCGTCGTCTACTACAGCTCGCTCTTCGAGACCCTGATGCGCAGTCATCTGGGCCACATGTTCATGCTGGTGCATTTCCTGGCCGTCGGACTGCTGTTCTTCTGGGTCGTCATCGGCATCGACCCCGGACCGCACCGACCGCCCCATCTGGGCCGTCTGTTCGCGCTGATCCTGACGATGCCGTTCCACTCCTGGTTCAGCATCTCGCTGATGAGCTCGACCGCGCTGATCGGCGAGGGCTGGTGGTCCGCGCTCGACCGGCCCTGGGTCGAGTATCCGCTGGACGACCAGTACGACGCCGGGGCCATCGCCTGGGCCACCGGCGACATCCCCGTCCTGATCACCACGATCATCCTGGCCATCCAGTGGGTCCGCTCCGACCAGCGCGAGGCCCGCCGCGTCGACCGGAAGATCGACCGCGGCGACGAGAACGACCCGCTGGCCGCCTACAACGCCTACCTGGCGAGCCTGCACGCCCGCGACCGGCAGCCCGCCCGCACCACCAACTCCGCCCCCACCGAGGAATCGTGAAGAAGCTGCACAAGCACCTGATCGTCGCCGCGGCGCTCGTCGCCGCGTTCGCCGCCGCCCTCGGCGCCTTCCTGCTGTTCTCCCCCGACGACCGCGACGCCGGCGGCGTGAACGTGCAGCCCGCCGCCGAGGCCCTGCCGGTCCGCGACAGCAGCCACCGCCTCACCGAGCCTGAGAAGAGCGAACTCACCATCGTGGAGTTCCTGGACTTCGAGTGCGAGGCATGCGGGGCGATGTACCCGGTCGTGGAGAAGCTGCGCGAGGAGTACGGCGACCGGGTCACCTTCGTCGCCCGCTACTTCCCCATGCCCGGCCACCGCAACGCCGAGCCGGCCGCACGCGCCGCCGAAGCCGCCGCCCGCCAGGGCAAGTTCGAGGAGATGTACACCAAGCTCTTCACCACCCAGAAGGAGTGGGGCGAATCGCAGGACTGGAAGGAGTCCGTCTTCCGCGGCTACGCCGAGCAGCTCGGCCTGGACATGGACCAGTTCGACGCCGACCTCGCCGATCCGGAGACGGCCGGACGTGTCCAGGCCGACCAGCGCGACGGCCTCGGACTGGGCGTGCAGGGCACCCCGGCCTTCTTCGTCGACGGAACCATGTTCCAGACCCCCGGTTCATACGAGGCGTTCAAGGCCGTCATCGACAACCGGCTGTCCGACTGACGCAAACGGGGAGGCAGCACCATGCAGTACCTGATCGACCAGGCACGTGTCTTCCGAGCCCGCGCGGCGGCCCACACCGTGAACCTGGCCGCCGTCGCCCAGCACCACCGGCCGCGGGCGATGTTCATCTCCTGCTCCGACGCCCGCGTCGTACCCGCCCTGATCACCGCCGCCCAGCCCGGAGACCTCTTCGAACTGCGCACATACGGAGGGGTGATACCTCCCTACGACGCGAAGACGCCGACCGGCGAGGGACGGACGATGGAGTACGCGGTCAACGAGCTGCACGTCTCCGACATCATCGTCTGCGGCCACTCGGACTGCGACGTCGTCACCGCGGCGATGCACAACAGCCTGGCGACCTCCGGCATCACGGAGTCCGACGACGACCCCACCCCGCTGATCGGAGACCTCACCGCCACCGGGCACTGGCACGTCCTGACGCAGCTCGACGCGCTCAGCAACTACCCGTGCGTCGCGCCCCGGCTGGCCGACCGGTCGCTGCACCTGCACGCCTGGTTCCACGACATCGACACCGGCACGACCCTGGCCCACCACGCCCGCGCCAGT
The DNA here is from genome assembly GCF_014647675.1 of Streptomyces flaveus. GTDB lineage: Bacteria > Actinomycetota > Actinomycetes > Streptomycetales > Streptomycetaceae > Streptomyces > Streptomyces flaveus. The sequence goes on from NZ_BMPQ01000009.1 coordinate 305,904, forward strand.
GCCTTCCTGCCCCTGTGAACAGCCCCACCCGACCCGACGTATACGACAAGGTGAACGCCCGTGGCCGCCCCCAGCCGACTCCTCTACGACGAACGTCTGACCGCCCCGAGAATCTGGTGGGCCATCGCCGTCCTCTTCGGCCTCTCCCTGGCCCTGGTCTTCCTCCCCTACGGGCTGATCGCCGCGCTCATCGCGCTGGCCATCGGCACCTGCCTGGCCGGGATGTACGTCAGCGCACAGGGATCGACACGTATCCGGGTCACCGGCGACACGTTGTTCGTCATGGACGCCCGCATCCCGCTGACCGCGTTGGGGCAGCCGGAGGTCCTCGACGGCGAGGAGGCGCGGGCCTGGCGGACGTACAAGGCCGATCTGCGGGCGTTCATGGCGATGCGCAGCTTCATCCCCACCGCGGTACGCGTCGAGGTGATCGACCGCGACGACCCCACCCCGTATCTGTACCTCTCCACGCGGACGCCGGACCGGCTCGCCAAGGCGATCAGTGCGCGGGCCTGATCGTGCGGCTGTTTCCGGGACGGGCGCCGACCGGTAGGGGATGACGGGCGTCGTGCAGCGCGATGACGTGAACGGGCGCGCGGGGCGTGCCGGGGCAGGCCGGGCCAGCCGCGCGGGAACGTGCGCGCGGGCCGGCCTGTTCGCCATGCTCGGAACCGTGCTCGCGACCTTCGGACACCACGCGATCGCCTAAGGGACGGTGCCCTGGCGGCTGGTGGGCGTAGCGATCGTGGCCCAGTTCACGGCGGTCTGGCCGCTGGCACGCCGCCGCTATACGCCGGCCGCGACCATCGCGTTCACCCTGGCCGTGCAGGGCATGTTGCATCTCGCGCTGTCCTACACGGACGGGGACACGCAGGCGGCGGTGCGAGGGCACGCGATGCACGCCGGGCACGGCACGACCGTGGCCGGGGACGGTCACGCCTGGCATCACGCCGGGGCCGCGATGACGACCGTGCACGTGGTCGCCGCGCTGGTCGTGGCCTGGCTGCTGCACCGGGCGGACGCACGGATGACGGCCGCCCTCGGCACGCTTGCGACGCTGGCCAGGGCGGCCGTTGCGGCCCTGGCCCAGATGCTGCCGCGACTACTGGTCCACGACACCGGCCGCATGGTGTTCGCGCTGCCCGACCGGCGGCCGGGGGCCCTCTTCGAGGTGGCGGCGCACGCATGTGATGACGTACTGGAGCACGCGGTGGTGCGCAGGGGACCACCGCGGCGGGAGCGCCTCCAGTCCCTCACCGGTCCCTGACGTCTGCGGGGCCGGCTCTTCCCGTACCAGCAAGGAGTTCCCCTGTGTCCATCTACCACCACCGGGTGGCCCGTGCGGGCCACCATGTCGCACTCGCCGGTGCCGCCGCGCTGACGGCCACGCTCGCCCTGGCCGCACCGGCCGCCGCGCACGCGGAGGTCGAGGCCGACACCCCGCAGGCCCTAGCCGAGAACGTCACCCTCAGCTTCGTCTCCGAGGCCGAGTCCGACTCAGCGGGCTTCACTGAAATGCGCGTCGTACTGCCCGAAGGCATCGCTCCCGGTGACGTGACGCTCGGCGAGGCGCCCAAGGGCTGGAAGCTGAAGGCCACCAGCGACGGATACACCGTCGGCGGCCCCGCCCTGAAGACCGGCGTCGACGCCGAGCACAAGATCAAGGTCCGGCAGCTCCCGGATGCGAAGGAGGTCGCGTTCAAGACCGTCGAGACCTACAGCGACGGCGAAGTCTCCCGCTGGATCGAGCTGCCCAGCGGCGGCGAGGAGCCCGAACAGCCCGCGCCGATCCTGACGTTGAAGGCGGCGGCACCGGGCGCCACCCCCCTCAGCCCGAGCCCCACCGCAAGTGAGACGCCCAGCCCAACCCCTACCCCCTCGGTCACCGAGTCGGCCACCACGGCCGCGGGCGCCGGAACCGAGAACACGGCCGCCGAGGAGGACGAGGGAAGCTCGGCCGGCGTGATCATCGGCGGGGTGGTCGTGGCCCTGCTGGTGCTCGGTGGCGGAGCATGGTGGCTGGCCAAGCGGCGCACCGCGTCGTCGCACAATTGACCCACTGCCTGCCGCGTCTGTGGGGCGGCACCGCTTCCGCCCCACAGATGACCGCCATCCGCTCCGGTCCCCGTTTCGTGTCCGCTGCCGTACTGATCGGGGCGCTGATGTGCGCCACCGCTGCCTGTGGCCCGCTGCTCGTCGCCCGAAGGCCGCGGGCGGACAGGGGCACCAGCCGGGCATCGTCTTGGCCCCATCAGGTCCAGCGCGAACAGCGGGAGGCGCCGTCGGCATGCAGGCCGGTGCCGTCGCGGAGCATCGCAAAGAGGACGACAGGGATCGAACGGAACACGTACCCGCAGCGTCTGAGGTACATGAAAGTATCGCGGCAAGCCGCCGTCCTGCTCCTGAGTGCCGGGCTGTTGCTCTCCGGTTGCTCGTCCTCGTCCGACAATCCGGGCGACGAGGGGTACACCGGCCCCACGCTGCCCGCCCGTACCGTCGCGAAGGGCAAGTGGCAGGAAGGGCCGGCCGAGCCCAAGCAGCACAAGCCGTATCCGTACGACATCTATACGCACTGCGGGATCAAGTGGGTTAAGTTCGGCGGCCGTTGGTGGGTCCTCGACTCCGTGTTCCCCGGTGTCGAGCAGGTCAAGGGGGAGCCGCCCGCGCAGGACAGCCAAAGGCTCGCCGGCTACATGACCCTGATCGGCCCGGACACTGCCAACTTCGACGCCGCCGGGATGCCCACCATGCAATTCGTACCGACCAAGGACGAACCGCCGGGCTGCGCCTAGGCGGTAGGGCGGATCTTGCCGGGGGGGCGGAACCACATCCGCCCCACAGACGCCTCTGCCCCGAACGTTCCTGGGCCAACCGACGTCATAGCGGTAGCCGTTTCCGTGAGGGAGCCACCATGACTGTCATACGCTCCAGTGCTCGTTTCGTGTCCGCTGCCGCGCTCCTCGGAGGGCTGCTGTGTGCGACTGCCGCCTGTGGCACCGAGAGTCCTACGTCCTCAGGATCTGCCGAGGGAAGTGAGCCGAGGAGCTCTACAGCCGGGAGCGGGACCGCCTGGGAGGAGCCTTCCTCGTACACCTACACCCTCAAGTCGAGTGAAGGGGAACGGACCCTGCTCGGGACCTTCCGGGTAACGGTCCGGGACGGCAAGGTGGCGGAGGCGGTCGGCCTCGACGGCAGTGGCCGGCGGCTGGTGAAGGAACTGCCAGGTGAAGTACCCACCATCGGCAAGCTCTTGGAGGAGATGGAGCAGGCCCGCCAGGACAAAGCAGACGTGGCGGAGGCGGAGTACGCAGCCGACGGGCACCCCGTACGGATCTTCCTGGACTGGGAGAAGGACGCGATCGACGACGAAGCGCTGTATGTCATCAGCGCCTACGAACCAGCCAAAAACTAGGCCGTGACGGCGGACCGTTCAGCGAGGTGAGCCTGAGTCAGTGCACGCCCGCTGCCTGGTCCGCGGCCACGAGATGCTGCGGCAGCCCAGCGAGGTTGTGGTGGCACTCAGCAACTGACGTGGACGGGGACCAGTGCCGGGCGCCACCTACGCGGCTGGACTCCGCACTCGGCATCAAGAGCCGTGGATCAGTTTTCTGACCTCGGGGGGAATCTCGTTGCCGGAGTGGACGGCGACGAAGCGAGCGTCACCGGGTTCTTCCCCCACTGCGATGGCGATGCTGGGATCCAGCCCCTTGACCGCATAGGCGGTCGTCGAGGTCGGCGTTGCCCGGCCGTCGTCATCAACTACGTCGAGGACCGGCGCGACCTGCTCACCGTCGCCGCCGAGATCTTCGAGTCCGAATGGCAGCCACCCGAGTTGGAGCCGGGGCGATGGCGGGACAGCCTGCGCTCGTACTGCCGGGACCTGCGCGCGCACTACCGGCGCCATCCCGGCATGACCACCCTCGCGTTGACCGAGAACATCACCATGGCCCGGCATCCGACGATGCTGCGCAACGTGGACGCCCTGATCGGCTTCTTCGAGAGCGTGGGGCTGTCGCTGCAGGACGCCTACCGCGCATGCATGGAGACGATCCGGCTCGTCGTGGGGTTCGTGGAACTGCAGGACATCCTGTACGGCCACCCGCCCATCTGGAGCCCGCGGACCTGGAACAACTGCCGCCGCCGTGGCTGCGCTCCGAGACGGAAGAGAAACTGCCCCACCTGAAGCGGGTCGGCGAGTTGGACCCCGACTCGCCCGACACGCTCTTCGAGTTCTCCCTGGACGTCTGCATCGACGGGATCGCGGCCCACGCGCAGGCTTGAGCGGCCGGTCAGTAGTCCGGTAGCGGCCTGATGGTGACGTCCTTGGAGACGGTGACCTGGTCGATGTCGGTGGTGCGCACGGTGAGGCGCATGGTCCAGGTGCCGGGCAGCGGAAGCCGCAGGCTCTCCGTCCACCAATAGCCCTTCCTGTCCACGAGCTTCGCGTCCAGCGGGCCGATCCGCTGGGCGCGATGGGTGAGGGTGAGACGGAGTTCGGGAACGGTGGAGACACCGGTGTCGGGTCCGAACACCAGGGCCTGCACCGTGTTGTCGCCGACCTGCCCCGGGTCGAAGGTGATCTGCACCTTGCCTTGCCCGTTCGGCGTACCGACGTCGAACGGGACCGTCGCCACCGCCGCCGGGGGCCGCCGGGACGCGGTGGCAGCTGCGGCGCTCTCCTCGGCGGCGCGGCTGGGCTGGGTTCCGGTGAGCACGGTGGTGATCGCCAGGACGACAACACCGAGGACGGCTTCGGTGGCGACCGACCGGCGCAGCCCGCGCCGGTACTGGTCGGAGGACGAGGACGGAGGGCCGGACGAGCCGGACGCGGACGGTGAGGAGCCGGACGGGTCGGGGTCGGACAGGTTGGAGTCGGAGGGGTCGGAGCTATCGGTGGGATCGCCCGGGCCGGGTGGCCCGGCGTTGTCCCCGCCCTCGGTTGTGCCGCTGCCCGAGGAGGCGCCGACACCCACGCGCTCGGCCACCCGTACGCGTTGCGGCTCTGCAGCCGAGTGGGTTTCCGTCGTCTGCGGTTCCTGGCTGAGTTGCGCGGTCCACCGGCGGGAGAACGCCGCCGCGGTCAGCACCAGGAACACGGCGGCGACCTTGAGCCTGAGGAGATTGCCGTACTCGGTGGTGGTGAGCGCGTTCAAGGAGCCGAGCTGCCGCCAGGACTGGTAGACCCCGGTGACAACCAGGACGGCGACCGCGGTGAACGCCAGCCGGGAGAAGCGCGCGACCGCCGTTGCCGGGATCACCGTGCCGGTGGGTGCCCGGAACAGGGCGAGGGTCAGCGCGACCAGCCCGCCCAGCCACACCGCCATGGCGAGCAGGTGCAGCACGGAGACCGGGATCGCCAGCGGCACCTGGATACCGGTGGAGGCATGCTCGGCGGCGGCCCAGGTGAGGGCCAGGCCCAGGGCGAACAGCGCTCCCGCCGCACGTGCCCCGGTACCGAACTGCGGATTGTCGGCGGGCGGAGCGGTGGCGCCCGCGGTGATGGTGGACGACGTGTCCGTACGATCGGCTGCGTCGGCGGCGGACTCGTGCCGTGTCTGCTCGGCCGTGCGGCGGTGCCGGGCGGTGAACAGCGCCGCGAGGGCGCCTGCGCCGGCCAGCAGCAACAGCCGTGTGCCCAGGGCCGCCCCGGTCCTGCCGGTGATGGTCCGGCCCAGGAGCGAGGGGTCGGCCACCGCGCTGAGACCTTGTCCGGTCTCGTATGGGCCGCGGAGCAGCAGCAGGACGACGGTGGAGGCGGCCAGCGTCGTCCAGCCGCCGATCAGCAGCTTGCGCAGCGGGCGCAGCCCGGCCGCGGCGGGCCAGCAGACGAGGGCGAAGACGGCGACACCGATGAGCAGGGCGAGGCCGCCGTACGCGACGTAGCGGAAGAAGCCGTAGAGGCGGGAGGCGACGGTGTCGTCCGGGGACTCGTCCGGCACTGCGGCGGTGGCGGCGGATGGTGTGCCGATGGAGAAGGTGAACGCGCCCGAGACCGGATGGCTGTCCGCGGAGACGACCCGCCAGGACACAATGTACGTACCCTCGGCCAGCTTCCCGCGCAGCAGCACCCGGGCGGTGCTCCCCTTCCCGCCCGCGTGTGTGATCGCACCGCGGTCGACCCGCTCGTTCTTCGGGGACAGCACGCGCAGGGAGCCGTCGGAGAGGCTGACGTTCTCGGTGAAGGCGAGCGTGATGTGCTGCGGGGCCGTCTTGAGGACGGAGGTGTCGGCCGGTGCGGACCGGGTCAGGGTGGCGTGGGCGGAGGCCGGTCCGGCGCCGCCGAAAAGGAGGGCGAGCACGGCGCCGACCAGGAGGAGGGCGGTCAGCGGTGTCCTGGTCCGGCGCGGTGCCGTGGGCATGGAGGAGCCTCCGGGTGGGTGGGTCGTACGGTGCGGTCGTGGCCCGGCCCGTGCGGGCTGCGGTGGTCGGGGGCGGAGCTGCCGCTACGACGTGCTCGGCGCCGGTGTCGGGCCGATGCCCCGCAGTTGCTGAATGGTCCCGCCGAGCTTGGTACGGAACTGCTCCAGCATCTCCGGCTCTTTCGCGCTGAGGATCCAGCGCGTGCCGACCAGGTATTTGCCCCCGTAGATGGCGGCGGAGTCCAGCCAGGTCTGCTTGTACTTCTCCTCGGGGAAGGTGGTGATGAGGTAGTCGACCTTCTTCGTGTGACAGAGGCCCTGGCGCAGTTGGTCCGCCTCGATGCGGATCTTGGGCTTGCAGCCGGTCAGGTTGGCGATCACCTCGACCTTCGCCGGGGCCACCACCGCCGCCGCGGGCGCGTCGGAGATCTCCGACGGCTTGCTGCTCGCCGAAGCGCCGTCATCATCACCACCACTGCTGCAGGCCGTGGCCAGGGGAAGGAGGGCCAGGCTCGCGGCCAGTGCGGCGCCGTGTATCAGGCGGGTGGTGGGCAGAGTGCGGCCGGTGCGTCCTCGCTGTGGCTGCTCCGACTGCTCGGGATGCTGTGGCACGTGCCTCTCCGTCTCCAGGCTGTTCCCGTCCGCGTCGGCGGCCAGGTGTACGACAAGGGGTACGGGTGAACTTCGGTGGACGTTCACCCCGTATGTCATGAAAGGTCCGTAGGGCGGTAGGGGAGCCGCCCCACGGACCGGTCTCTACGCCGAGACGCGGGTGCGCTCGGGCTGAACGGTGTGGGCGTTGTGCTGATCCGCCCAGTTCTGCAGGGCGCTCATGCAGGCGTGGTCGAGGTGCCGCAGCCCGGCGAGGTTGAGCTCGATGGGCCGGTGCGCGGGCAGTTGCTCCAGGGCGTCGAGGATGCGCGGCAGGCGCAGGAAGGTGGCATGGCCGCGGATCCGCACCCGCACCGCGCCCGTACCGGAGTCGTCGACGTCGATGTGGACGTGCGAGGTCTCCCAGGCCGTCTTCACCACCGCGAGCAGCAGCCCGATCAACACGCCCTCGAACATGTTGGTGACCAGGATCGCCCCGCCGTGATCACCAACACCACGGCCTCGCCCCGGTGTTCGCGCCACAGCGGCCCCAGCTCCTTGACCGGCAGCAGCTTGAAGCCGGCATGGATGAGGACGCCGGCGAGCGCGGCGGTCGGGATCATGCCGAGCGCGCCCGGCACGCCGGAGGCGACCGCGACGCCCACGCACAGCGGCAGGGCGACGAGGAAGACGACCAGAGACGAGGTGAAGTCGGTGCGCAGGGCGGACCGGAGGGAGGAAAGAGGGGAAGTCATGGCGTTCTCTCTGCGGGGCGAAGGAACGTCGTGTGGAAGGCGACCGGAGCGGACGGACGGGTCTGTGGGGCCGTGGTCCGAGCGGGTCACAGCGGCTTGAAAGTGCGGCGGCCGGAAGCGGCGGCGAGGACTTCGCCGGTCTCGACGGTGTAGTACCAGGCGTGCAGCCGCAGCCGTCCGGACGACAGGCGTCGGGCGATGAACGGGTAGCTGCGCAGGTGGTCGAGCTGAATGAGGACGTGTTGCTGGGTCACGGCGACCGGGTCCTCGCCGAGCCCTTGGGGCTGCCACGGCTCGTCGGTCCGGGTGCGGTGTCCGGCACGGGACAGCCAGTGTCGTACGAGCGGCAGCGTCTGGACGTTCTGCTCGCGCATCAGCCCCTGGACGGCACCGCAGTGCGAGTGGCCGCAGACGACGATGTTCGGCACCTGCAGGGCCTGGACGGCGAATTCGAGGGACCCGGCGACACCGCACGCGACCTGCGACCGGTACGGGGGGCACGATGTTGCCCGCGGTGCGCAGTTCAAAGAGGTCGCCGGGGCTGGCACCGGTGAACAGGGCGGGGATGACACGGGAGTCGGAGCAGGAGATGAACAGGGCCTGGGGCTGCTGCCCCTGAGCCAGCTGGGCGAACTCCTCCTGCTGGTCGGAGATCTTCTCGGGGAACGTACGAGCGTGCTCGATGAGGGTCTGCATGAAAGTTGGCCTCGTGACTCTTCGTGGGGCTCTCAGGACGAAAGGGCGCGAAGAGTGCGTGCTGCGCGCGTCCGGCGTACGCGTCAGCGAGCCGTGGCGAGCGGTCGATTGAACGCTCGGCCCGCGACGGTGGTGGTGCGTACCGGTAGCGGGGAGGATGCGCGGAGCACGCTGCCGATCAGCAGCGGAAGGTCTGCAGGGTGCTGGGAGTGGGGGCGAGTCCGGAGCCGGGATTCCAGACGTCTCTCGCGGTGCGGGGATGCGCCGCACCGGACACGATGACGAGGGATGTCGTCGTCTCGTCCGCGGTCGCGTCGTCGACGAGCGACGGTGGCTCGACCAGGTGACTTGTCCGCGGCGGCAGGGCGAGAGCGTCGTCCGTAGCCTCGTGGTACTGCGAGCCGGTGCCGAGGCTGGCCGCAGCGGACACGGAACCCTGCGGTTTCCAGGGCTCCGATTCGATTGCGGGTGCCATGGCGGACACCGCGCTCGGCGGGGCCGATGAGTGGTGGGGCAGTCCGAAGTGCAGCATGACGGCAGCAGCCAGCAGCACGACTGCTGCCGTCATGCGCCGCATCACCACTGGGCCCCCGATGTCTTGCTCGTGCTGACGCCAAAACGTTACCGGCCCACATCCCTCGTACATGCTGAACTCCCGGGTAGAAAAGGTGACATGAGCAACACCGGCACTCTCGTTGCAGGAGCAATCACCCGGTTCGGTGGAGCATGCCGGATGTAGGGAAGCGGTGAGGGTCGAGCGGCGGTGCGGTGCTATCCGCAGACTGTGGAGAGTCGGCGCAGGACCGCCGTGGCTCGGGCGCGCGGGCGCCGCCGGGCGGACACGGCCGAGGCCGCTGCGGACGCGGGCTTCGGTGCTGTGACGATCTGGCTGCGGGCTGCGGCCTCCTCGGTCGGCGGGTGGGTCGGCCGGGTGTGCGGGCGGGCGAGTTCGGCGCGTACGAGCGCGCCGACGGCGGCGTGGACGTCCCTGACAAGCTCACCAGGGCGCGCAAGCTCCTCAACAGCCTGACCGCGGCACAGCGCGCCAAGATGGAAGCCGACCAGAAGCGCGAAGACGCCGCGGCGGGCGTCAGCGACTCCCCGGCTACGTACAACGGCCCGGCCAGCGGCCGCGGCAAGGCGGCCCTCGATTTCGCGTACGCGCAGCTGGGCAAGCCCTACGAGTGGGGCGCGACCGGCCCCAACTCCTTCGACTGCTCGGGACTCACCGGCGCCTCCTGGCGTGCGGCGGGCGTTTCGCTGCCGCGCACCGTCAAGCAGCAGTACGACGCAGGCCGGAAGGTGGCCAGGGCCGATCTGCAGCCCGGCGACATCATCTACTGGTACAACGACAACCAGCGCAACGGCATGTACGTCGGCAACGGCAAGGCCATCCACGCGCCGCGCACCGGCAAGAACGTCGAGATCGTCCCGTTGGACTCCATGCCGTTCTTCGCAGCCAGCAGACCTTGAGCACCGACACCCGTGCTACGCAAGGGACTTCAGCGACCGCCCGCTCGGCCGCCGCAGCAGCGGGCACATCGGAACGGTAGCCAGCTTGCTCAAATCCCGGCGCGATCCCGAGGCCCGGGCGCACGCCGGAGCCGTAATCGGCACCCCACCTCACGCCGCCCACGGCGAGCGCCGCCCTTCCAACTGCTGAGATCTCCCTGGCCGCGGTCTCACACGTGAATGCCACCCATGCCCGGCACAAACGCCTCAGCGGACGCCCATACATCTCGGACGGCGACATCGTCCGGCGGCCGGGATTCACCCGGCGAGCACCGATAGGGCGGCCGGATGGGAACCGACCTCCGGCCGGGCATCCGGAGACGCCATCCCGCGCTTCCTGGACGTGTACGCGATGGGAAGGTTGCAGCGCCGTCCGGGCCCTCTCAGCCCAGCGGGCGAACGGCGGACGAACTGGTCGCCGTTCGCCCCGGTCCGCTCCCCCTACCAGCCGACGCGGTCGCAGCCGGTGTGCTCGGCGGGTTCGACCTGCAGGGTGGCATGGGAGACACCGTGGCGATCGCGCAACAGGTCGCGCGCCTGGTCGAGGACGGCGTGGCTGTCGGTGCGGTCAGCGGTGACCAAATGGGCCGTTGCCACGTTCATGCCCGAGGTCAGGGTCCACAGGTGCAGGTCATGCACGTCCTTCACGCCGCCGACGGCGGACAGATCGTCGGCCACAGCGGCCGAGTCCATGCCTGCCGGCACGTGCTGGCCGAGGACGGCGAAGACCTCGCGGCCCAGCGCAACGGCGCGCACCGCGACGAACGCACCGATGGCGAGGGCGACCAGGGTGTCCCAGAGCGGCTGACCGGTGGCGGCCACCAGCCCGCCCGCCAGAATCACGCCGACCGAGCCGGCGGTGTCAGCCACGACTTCCAGGTAGGCGCCCTTGACGTTCAGGCTCTCGGACGCGCCGGACCGCAGCAGGAGCAGCGCGGCCACGTTGACCGCCAGGCCGAGCCCGCCCACGACGAGCATGGGACCGGAGGCGACCTCGGCGCCGCCGCCGATGCGGCCGATGGCTTCGAAGACCACGTAGACCGACACGCCGAGCATCAGCAGCACCGACAGCAGACTGGCGAACACCTCTGCGCGATAGGAGCCGTAGGTGCGGCGGCCGGTGGTGTCGGGCCGGGTGGCTATCCGGGTGGCCACCAACGCCGCGCCCAGCGCCACCACGTCGGCGGCCATGTGCCCGGCGTCCGACAGCAGCGCGAGCGAGCCCGACAGCAGCCCGTAGACCAGTTCGACCACGAAGAACGAACCGACCATGGCGAACGACACCGCAAGCCGCCATCGGTGCCGGCCTCCCGCGTGACTGCCCACCCCATGGCTGTGACCGCTTCCGCCCATGACCGCCTGCCCTCCCCTTTCCTGGTGTCTGTCCCAGGCAGGGAAACACACAGGGACCAAAAGGGGCAAAGGCTGCATCGGTGACCGTTGTCATGTCCGTTAACAGGCCACTGACCTGCGGAAACGTAACACTGCTTCGAAGGGGCGCGATTAGGACCTCCCAGCGGCGGGCCGAGTACGGAGGGGTGTGAATACGCGGCCAACGGCATACGGACGAACAGCCGCACCATTTCCAACAGCCCGACTGACTCTCCGAAGGCGTGCTCGACCAGGGCCATGAGGTTCTGCCCCGGCATGCCCCCGTCGATCGACGATGAGCACACGCCTGGTAGCGAGTACGCGACGTGGCAGGCGACCTGCGCACCCGCGAGTGCGGCGAGCATCTGGGTGTCCGAGAGCCTTCGGCGGGTCAGCGCGCCCGCGCACGCCACAGGGGCGAGCAGGGCCACGCCAGCCAGGCGCGGCGCGTCTCATGTACGAGCGCATGGCCGATCAGCGGCAGCGGCAGCAGCACGCACATCGCCGCCAAGACGGCAGCCCGCCAAGCCCGCAGCGCGCCCGCTTCGGGCATCCACAGCACCGTGCGGTCGCGGATCGGTCGCGCGTGCGCCACTCGCCGCAGCCGCCACCAGCGTCAGCCTGACTCTCACTGCCGAAGTCCCTCGCCTCGAACGGGCGCACCACCAGAGCGCAGCTTGCCGATGCCGGGCAGGAAAGCCGGTACGGGCGGCGTAGTGCTGGTACGCGGCGGGGTGGATGCGCAGCAATTGCAGGCGTCCTCGATGCGGTGGCCGGCCTGGGAGGCGAAGACGGCTGCGATACTCACCGCGGCCAGGACGCGGTGTCGATGGTGCGGTCGAAGGCCCAGGCGACGTGGCCGTCGGGACGGATCAGTGCGGTGTGGACGTTGGCCCACTGCTCGTCGGGCTGCGACAGACGGGTGGTGTGGCGGTGGGTTCCGTACGGAAGCGCGGGTGACGGGTCAGGACTGCGGCTCTCGTCGACGCCGTCGAGATCGAGCAGGAGGTGCCGTCCGCTGTTCATCAAGGAGAACAGGCTGGTGCCGTCCGCGAAAGCCAGGTCCGGTGCGCGGGTGCCGGTCAGCGGGTGCGCGGTGTGCGGGTCGGTCGGCGGGTAGCCGACGTCGAGGGCGGAGAGCCGTTCAGCGAGCGCGCGGGAAAGCACGGGCAGGTCACTGATCAGGTCTGCCAGGAAGGCGCGCAGTGCCTGGCCTTCGAAAGGGTAGGCGGTCATCAGGGCGGTCTGGGCCCGTGTGCCGGACAGCAGGCGTGCGCCGACGGGATGGCGCTCGGCGTGGTAGGTGTCCAGGAGGTCTGCGGGGGCCGTGCCCTGCAGGGTCGCGGCGAGCTTCCAGCCGAGGTTGGTGGCGTCCTGGAAGCCGACGTTGAGGCCCACGCCCCCGGTGGGAAAGTGCATGTGCGCGGCGTCGCCCGCGAGCAGGACCCGGTCCTTGCGGTAGGTGGCGGCCTGGCGGGTGGCGTTGCCGAAGCGGGAAAGCCAGTGCGCATCGCGCATACCGAAATCGGTACCCAGTACGCGCCGGGTCTTTTCGTGCATCTCTCGCAGGGTCAGCTCGCCGGGATGGTCGGGCCGGTGGTCTTCCGGGGCGATTCCGACGAAGCGGGTGAGGCCGCCGGGCAGGGGCACGGCCATCACGCCGCCCTGTGGGCCGAACTCGCTCACCGGGCCGACGGGCGGCTCGTCGAGGATGACATCGCCCAGCCATCCCCAGACCGTGGTGTCGGTGCCGGGGAAGTCGATGCCGACCGCCTCCCGCACCCGGCTGCGGGTGCCGTCGCAGCCCACGGCGTACCGCGCCTGCAGGGTGTACGGGCCATCGGGACCCTCCACCTCGATACGAACGGCGTCCGGTTCCTGCACCAGCCCTGTCACCCGATGCCCCCGCAGGACCCGAGCACCCATCCCCCGCGCATGCTCCTCCAGCAGCTCCTCGGTGCGCGCCTGAGGCAGGAGCAGGGTGAAGGGGTAGGGCGTGTCCAGGACACGGAAGTCCAGCCGGGCATCCAGTGCCCCGAAGTGCCCGGTGGGCAGGGGTGTGCCCGCGCCGACGAAGTCGTCCGCGAGGCCGCGCATCCCCAGGATCTCCACGGTCCGGGGATGGACGGTGAGCGCCTTGGAGTGCGGGTTGCGCTCACGCCGGGCCTCCAGGACTGTCACCGGCACTCCCTGTAACCGCAGTTCGGCGGCCAGCCACAAGCCCGTGGGCCCTGCCCCGACGACGATGACCTCTTCCACAGCACCCTCCTTGGTCAGTGACCAATTACAGGATTCAGTAGACTAGGTCAGTGACCAAGAAGCAAGCTCCGCAGCCGCCCCGCCCCGGACTGACGCCCCGCACTGTGGTGGACGCCGCACTGCGCCTCCTGGACGACAAGGGCCTGGAGGCCGTCACCGTGCGCGGCGTCGCGGACCTGCTCGGCGTGCGGATGAACACGGTGCTGTGGCACATCAAGAGCAAAACCCGGCTGCTGGAACTGATGGCCGATGCGATCGTCGGCACCATCACCTGCGAGGACCTGCCCGCAGACCCGCGCCACCGGGCGAGGGAACTGATGCACCGTTACCGGCGTGCTCTGCTTACTCATCGGGACGGAGCCGCACTCGTGACAGGCACCTATGCGGCCGAACCGCACACCCTGCGCTTCGCCGACACCCTTCTGCGCGCCCTCACCGACAGGGAACCCGCAGCCGCCCGAGCGGCCCGGACCCTCTATGCCCTCGTCTACTTCACCCTCGGCCTCACCCAGGAACAACAGGCCATGTCCGAGACCGACGAAGACCGCTTCCGCGAGGCAGTCACCACCGGCCCCTACCCCGCCCTCCGCGCCGCCCTGGATGCCCTCGCCGCGGACCCGTTCGACGCGCGATTCACCGACGGCATCGACCGCATCCTCGACTAGCAGCAGCCGCTGCCCATGCTCAGTCCCCCAGCACCCGAACCCAGCCCTTGACCTTCGAGTCGGGTCGAAGCTTTACCGTCGAAGACGTGACCAGCCTGCGCATCTCCCAGCTCGCGGCACGCACCGGCGTACCGCCGACCACCCTGCGCTTCTACGAGACCGCGGGACTGCTCACCGCCGACCGCACCCCGACGGGATACCGGGTCTACGGCGAGGCAGCAGTCGAGCGGCTCGCGTTCATCGGCGCCGCCAAGCACCTGGGTCTGCCGCTGGAGGAGATCGCCGAGCTGCTCGCGGTCTGGGACTCCGGGCGCTGCGCGGACGTGAAGGCCGACCTGCGGCCACGTATCACCGCCCATATCACCGAGGCCGAGGCACGCGCAGCCGAAGTGGCCGCGTTCACCGCCACACTGCACCGCGCGCTGGACCACCTCGACGCCCTGCCGGACCGGTCCGACCGCTGCGACCCGGAGTGCGGCTTCCTCTCCCCCCGCGCCCCCGCCGCCCGGCGGGTCGACGTGCCGCTGCTGCCCAGCCGCCGAGCTGCCGAGGCCGGCACCACGACTGCCGCCGAGGCCGAGCAGTGGCGGACCGCGCCGGTGGCCTGCTCGCTGACCGCCGACGGCATCGGCGAACGCACCGCCCAGTGGCAGCGGCTCACAGCCGGCGCCGAACGCCAGGACATCCCGGACGGCGTGCGGCTCACCCTGCCCGCCGAGCGCGCCGGGGACGTCGCCGCACTCGCCGCCGCCGAGCAGCGGTGCTGCCCCTTCTTCGATTTCCGGCTCCACCTCGACGGCCCGGCGCTGCACCTGGAGGTACGCGCCCCGGCCGAGGGCACGGCCCTGCTCCACGAGCTGTTCACCCCGGCCGCCTGACCCGCCCCCTCGCCGGAAAGAGGTTGCCGACGGCTACCGCTCCGATCGCTACGACATCGTCGGCGCTCTGAAATGCAGCACCAGCACACAGGACGTCTGAGCCAGATAGCCACCAACACCGCTCGGGACTATCACCCGAATGCTGCCTGGGCACATACAGCCGTCACTCGCCGTAGTCGGTCTACCTGAACAAATCTCGCACGGTTCCACCTTGAACCGGGGCCCCTCTGGGGAGAATCGGCTACATAACCCGGCGCGAAACTGAAAGGCAATGAAAGAAGCATCCGCGCAGGTCAGAGACGCCTCAAACCGCATACTCGCAGGTCATGGCCACCTGGTAGACAACTTCAAGAAGATCTCGTCGTGGGCGGCGATTCTCTTCGCTCCCACACTCGTGGGAACCATTTACGGCATGAACTTCGACGACATGCCCGAGCTGGGCTGGCACTTCGGATACCCCTTCGCGATCGGCCTGATGGGGGTGGTTTGCGCCAGTTTGTACGTGATTTTCAAGCGCCGGGACTGGCTCTAGGGTCGGCCAACACGTACGCAAGTAGCGCGCAGCGTTTGCTCTTTCCTCTCCCGAATACAGGACCGCGACGGGCCCTGGGGAGAAGTGATGGGGGACCTCGGCCGCAATGCGAGGTGGTGCACGACGGCGACACAATCACGCTGCTGCTCGCCGGTGGCTCCTGCGCCATGACCTACCGACGCCACGACCCTGCGCTTGGCCGCTGCGGGCCCTGACGAGGACACCCTGCCCAGGTCCAGCACGTCGTCGGCGTACACCTCGAACGGTTCGCCTCCGAGGAGGGACTGCGCGTCGTCTGGCACCACGCCTGACGAACCACCAGAGCCCTCGACACGTCCCCGGCCATCTCGCCGACGCCGGGGTGACGGGGCAACGCGGCAGAGCATTGTGGAGGCCGCGAATTCGGGAGGACTGTGCGCTGTCGCCCAGATGCGCCTGGGCGACAGCACCGGCCAAGCTCTGGGCGCCGTAGGCGATGCCTTCCTTGACGGCCTCCGTCTGTGCCTGATCGTGGCCGCAGCCCTGACACTGCTCGCCGCCCTGGTGTCCGTGATTCTGTTGCGCCGCCCGCGACGGGCGACCTCACGGATGCGGCCCCTCGGCTCCCAGACCATCACGCACCCAGCTCGGACCCTCTCGAAGCCGGCCGGTCACCTCAGTCGGCAATAGCGGGCGCCTTGGTCGGCCGCGCATGCCGTACGGCATTCAGGAGGCTGTCCCAGGACCGCTGGAATTTCTGGATCCCTTCGGTCTCCAGGACTTGGGCGACATTGCGGTAGGAAATCCCCAGTCCGGCGAGGGTACTGAAGTCGGATCGGGCCTGCTCGTAGGTTCCGGTGATGGTGTTGCCGGTGATCTCTCCGTGATCCGCTGTGGCATCGAGGGTGGCCTCCGGCATGGTGTTGACCGTGCCCGGTGCGACCAGCTCGGTGATGTAGAGGGTGTCGGGATACGAGGGGTCCTTCACACCCGTCGAGGCCCAGAGAGGGCGCTGCCTGTTTGCCGAGGCCCGGTCGAGGGCCGCCCAGCGGCCGGAAGCCTGTGTCGATCCGTCGGCAGAACCGAACACCTCCTCGTAAGCCTGGTAGGCGAGGCGGGCGTTGGCCAGGGCGGCTTTGCCGCGGGCCTCCTTGGCCTCGGGGGTGCCGATCGCGTCCAGTCGCTTGTCGATCTCGGTGTCGACGCGGGACACGAAGAAGGAGGCGACGGAGTGGATTGTGGAGAGGTCCAGACCACGCTCCTTGGCCTTCTCCAAGCCGATGAGGTAGGCGTCCATGACCTCGCGGTATCGCTCCAGCGAGAAGATCAGCGTGACGTTGACGCTGATGCCGAGGCCGATGACCTCGGTGATCGCAAGAAGACCTGCCTTGGTGGCCGGGATCTTGATGAGGGTGTTGGGCCGGTCCACCAGCCAGGCCAGCTGCTTGGCCTCGGCGACGGTCGCGGCCGTACCGTGCGCGAGGCACGGGTCGACCTCGATGGAGACCCAGCCGTCACGGCCGCCGGTGGCGTCGAACACCGGGCGCAGGATGTCTGCCGCGTCCCGGACATCCGCCGTGGTGATCATGCGGACGGCCTCGGAGACCGTCACACCGCGCAGCGCCAGTTCGCGGAACTGGTCCGCGTAGTCGTCACCCCTGCCGACCGCCTGCTCGAAGATCGTGGGGTTGGTGGTCACGCCGACCACATGCTTGCGCTCGATGAGTTCGGCGAGGTTTCCGGAGGTGATCCGCTTGCGGGACAGGTCGTCCAGCCAGATCGCGACACCTTCGTCGGAGAGGCGCTTGAGTACGTCGTCGGTCATGGAAGAGCTTCTCCTACTGGTGCTTGTTGTCGCGGTTGCTGTCCAGGGCGGCGAGGGAGGCGCGGGCTGCGGCTGCGACGTTCTCGGCGGTGAAGCCGAACTCGCGGAAGAGGACCTTGGCGTCGGCCGAAGCGCCGAAGTGCTCCAGGGAGACGATGTGTCCGGCGTCGCCGACGTACCGGTGCCAGGTCAGGCCCACGCCCGCCTCGACCGCGACCCTGGCCTTCACGGACGATGGCAGGACACTCTGGCGGTACTGCGCGGACTGCTCCTCGAACCACTCCACCGATGGCATCGAGACCACGCGGGTACCGACCCCCTCGGCTTCCAGCTGCCCGCGCGCCTCGACGGCGAGGTGCACCTCGGAACCGGTCGCGATGAGGATGACCTCCGGCATCTCGGTAGATGCCTCGAACAGGACGTAACCGCCACGTGCGGCGTTCTCGTTGGCCTCGTACGTCGGTACGCCCTGACGGGTCAGCGCGAGACCGTGCGGGGCGC
>NZ_BMPQ01000010.1:0-58159 GCF_014647675.1 Streptomyces flaveus
CCAGATCCGCCGCACTCTCGCCCAGGCGAACCGCGCCGCCTTCCTCCCCGACCTCGCCATGTCCCTCAACAATCTCTCCAACCGGCAGGGCGACGCCGGGGATCGTGAGGCGGCACTCGTCTCCATCACCGAAGCCGTCGAGTTCTACCGCACTCTCGCCCAGGCGAACCGCGCCGCCTTCCTCCCCGACCTCGCCATGTCCCTCAACAATCTCTCCAACCAGCAGAGCGAGGTAGGCGACCGTGAGGCGGCGCTCACTTCCATCACCGAAGCCGTCGAGCTCTACCGCACTCTCGCCCAGGCGAACCGCGCCGCCTTCCTCCCCGACCTCGCCATGTCCCTCAACAATCTCTCCAACCAGCAGAGCGGCGCTGGGGACCGTGAGGCGGCGCTCACTTCCATCACCGAAGCCGTCCAGATCCGCCGCACTCTCGCCCAGGCGAACCGCGCCGCCTTCCTCCCCGACCTCGCTTCCTCCCTCAACAATCTCTCCAACCGGCAGAGTGGCGCCGGGGATCGTGAGGCGGCGCTCGTCTCCATCACCGAAGCCGTCGAGCTCTACCGCACTCTCGCCCAGGCGAACCCCGCCGCCTTCCTCCCCGACCTCGCCATGTCCCTCAACAACCTCTCCAACCAGCAGAGCGAGCGTCAGCACCTTGACGATGCATTGCGCACCTACGACCAAGTGATCTCGGACCTCCCCTCCGGCCCCCAAGCCGAACTGCTCGTCTCGCGCGCACGGTGGCGCCACCTCCACGACGATCACGCCGGTGCGGCGGCAGATCTCCTCTCCGCCGCGCGACGCGCGGATGAAACCACCGACTCCAGCTGGGCCGGGCGTTCCCGCCGTGCCGTCCGCGAACTCGCCGAAGAACTGGGCCGACACGTACTGGCGCGGCAATCGCTGAAACCAACCCTCCCTGGCCTGCCCGCCTGGTCGAAGGACGAACTCCCGCCCGAGGCCATCGACCGTTTCAACGGCTGGCTCTCCGCACGTAGTTGGCCTGAGCGGGAAACGTTCATCCAGCAGGCCTATCCACTCCTCGCGGCGCCGGAAGGCCGAGCTGTTCTCGCCCTCACCCGTGCGCTGTACCCGGAAGCCACCGGTCTCAGCACACTCGCAGCCGTACTCGACGCCGCGCACGAACGAGGCCTTGACCAGGTACTGGAAGAACTCCGTGAGACCAACGCCAGGTCCAATCTGGTCGACGAGTGGCTCGCCACCCGCACCTGGCCGGAGGACCTGGAATTCCTCAGCCGCCATCCCCGACTGACCGACGACCCCCTCGTACGGGAGCTGCTCACCTCACAGTGGGACGACCCGGCGTCACGCCAGCACCTGGGCATTCTCCAACTCACCGGCCGCATTCCCGCACCAGACATCTACGACGCGATCACCGATCCCACAACGGCGATCGACACAGCCATGGAGTTCGTCGCGCAGGGACGCCCGGACGCACTCCTCCCGCTCTTCCTCGCATCCCCAGCCCTCACGAAGATTCCGTTCGTCACTCCGTACCTGTTCGCCGTACACACCGTGTTCTCCACGGCAGCAGCCGCCGAGTCACCACAACCCGAGGCAACCCCCGACGCCAACGCCCCGTCCCCCACCGACCTCATCGAGCAAGCAGCGGCACAAGGCTCCGAAGTACAGCGAGGTGCCGGCGCAGCCCGTCTCCGCCGACTTGCCCAGCACCGCCCCAATCACGCGCTAACGCTGCTCCAGTTGGCCGCCGCCCTCACCGCAGCCGCGCCGGCCCCGCAAAGCGAAACCGCCTCCGATGTCGGATGAGGAACGGCTCCCGTCCTCCGGGTCACCGCGCAAACTCACGGTGGAAGAGATCACGTACCTCAGCAACATGGGCCGGCTCTTCCACTCGGCACCCGGCTACCGAGCCATGCAAGACGCTCTCGACGCGGCCATCAAAGTCGTCCGGCGGCACCACGCCGACGGCGTGGCCTGGCCGGACATCACCCGTGCTCTCCGCATCCCGCAGGAAGAACTCCTGCACCGCATGCGAGAGATGACCGACAAACCGCTCCCGGCGCCTCCACCGCCCACCGCACCGACCAGAATCGGCGACCGCCTGCCCCGGGACCCGCTGCACCCTCCGACCAGTCGCCCGCGACCGCCCCCGTCAGAATTGATGAACCAGACGTGGTCCGCCTCGATCTCCGCCCACTCGTCGCAGAACTCGGCGTTCTCCGCCGACATCCCCCCGCAGGGCCACGACGCGGGAGTCCTCTCCTCAGCGGGCGCCGCCCCGCGCGTGCTGTTCGTCTCCGGCGATCCACGCCCTGGACGCAACGACTTCGGCCCCGAGGCCGCATGCATCCGGCAGGCCGTCGCCGCGAGTTACATGCGACTGACCGAGATGGCATCGGTCGGACTCGCCGAGATCTGTCCCGCCCTGGACGTATACAGCCCGACGGTCCTGCACATCGCGGCACACAGCTCCTTCGGCGGAATCCACCTCACTCAGGAGGGCGGAAACCTCTGCATCGCGTACGAGACCTTGTGCGCGGAGATCTCCCGTGTCCGCCGCCCGCCCCGCCTCGCTGTTCTCAACTTCTGCGGCTCCACCGCGCTCGCCGACGAGATCGCGCTGACTGTGACAACGGTCATCAGCTGGCCTCATTCCGTGGACGACCAGCAGGCCCGGACTTTCACCAGGCAGCTGTACCAATCGCTGACCATCCGGCGCTCCGTAGGTGACAGCTGCAAGGACGCGGAAGCCGAACTGACGGGCCCACATCCAGATCTCCCGCTGCCTGTACTCCATGGCGATGCGGCAGCCCACATCTTCTGAACCACTTGGTCCGAGGCCGGATCCAACAGAGCGGTCGCTCACGCTCCCGCACCTCAGCGTGGCCGATGCCATCAACGGCCGGCCAGGGATCATTCAGAACGCCGATCGGCTCACCGCGCCGGCCTCAACTGAGGGGCCCTGGCGTCGCTGCGTTCGACGATCTGCAGGGTGAGATGGAGCCTCTCCTTCGCCCAGTTGACGAGGCGGCCGGCGTAACCGTCGTCGGCCCACACCGAAGTGATCTTCCGGAACCGCCTCCGCCAAGTGGTGCAGCGACTGACGGGTCGTTCCATACCGCTCCGCGACTTCGCCACGGCCGTAGAGGCTCCGCTCCGGAGGATCGGTGCGGAGCCTCTACGCATCGGAAGGAGGATCCGCTGCGGGTGCGTGCGAGTCCCCTCCGCACGACCAGCACTCGGGGGACCACGGCCCAACATCCCTGTCCACAGCCGTGATCAGCCCGGCGCGGGCCCAACAACTTGCACCGGGCCGGGGCATCATGCGCCTTGACAGCCCCAGCCCTCATGGGTGCATAGACGTGTTAGCCCACCGCCGAGGCAAGCCGCCGCAAGTGGCCTGTGCGAGCGGTTGGACGCTGAATTCGGGACGCTGGCAGGACGCAGGTAATCGGAAGTGGCTGCCTGGGGCCATCGCCTACGCCGTCTGGGGCAGGAGTCAGGGACGGGGCCGAGCCGTCGCCCCGGCCCTGTTTCCCGGACGTACGGCGGTCATTGCCTGCGGCGGGCAGGGGGCAGAGGAACCGGAGCGACGCCCTCGACGACGGTGTTGCTGAGGGTTCCGATGCCCTCGACCGTCATGGTGACGGTGTCCCCGGGGATGAGTGGTGAGGGCTCCAAGGCGCCGTTGTGGCCCCAGAGTTCGGCCAGGCAGCCGCCGTTGCCGCAGGTGCCGGAGCCGAGGACGTCGCCGGGGCGGATCCATGTGCCGCGGGAGGCGTACGCCGCCATCTCCTCGAACGTCCAGGCCATGTTGGCCAGCCTGTCCCGCCCGATCGTCTCGCCGTTGACCTGGACGGTGAGGGCCAGGTCGAGGAAGCCTTCCGCATTGCGGTGGGGCTCGAGTTCGTCGGCGGTGACCAGCCAGGGGCCGAGGGTGGTGGCGGTGTCCTTGCCCTTGGCGGGGCCGAGTTTGACCCTCATCTCGCGGCCCTGGAGGTCGCGGGCGGACCAGTCGTTGAGGATCGTGTAGCCGATGATGTGCTCGCGAGCCTGCTCGGGCGTCAGGTCCCGGCCGGCCTTGCCGATGACGGCGGCCACCTCGAGTTCGAAGTCGAAGCGGAGGCAGCCGGGTGGCACGGGTACGTCTTCGAGGGCGCCGATCGTCGCGTACGGGTTGGTGAAATAGAACGCTGGCGCCGCGTACCACTCCTCGGGGACGGTGTCACCGTATCCCCGGGCGACACCCGCGACATGGCTCTCGAAGGTCATGTAGTCGCGGACGGTCGGCGGCTGGAGCGGCGGCAGCAGCCCGACGTCGGCCAGGGGCACCGGCAGCGAGCCGGTCAGCGCGCGTTCTCCCGCCCTATGCAGGGACTCCTCGCCCTCCACGATCAGGTCCAGCAGCACGGCGGGGTACTGGAAGGGGTGGACATGGTCATCGGCGACGACTCCCGCCTGCCGCTTCCCGTCGTGCACGAAGGTCGCGAACTTCACGCCGCGCTCTCCTCTGTCTCGGTCGGGGCGGGGTGGATCCAGGCGGGGCGGGTCGCCAGGCATCCGGCGATGACGGTGCCGGTGTGCCGGGTGGACGGGCGGCCGGAAGGGACGGCGGGTGCGCCGTGGACGGTGCTGGTGACCATGTCTTCTCCTTGGCGGGTTCGGGGGAGACCGAGGCGATACGGCCAGGCAATGGACCCCGGGCCTGATGCGGCTCAGAGGCCGGGGCAGGGGCAGGCGAGGTCGGCCATGCGGCCGAAGAGCCGGGGGCCGTCGAGCGGGGGTAGCGAGGGGTCGAGTTCGCGGTAGACGGTGTGCACGTTGACGGCGAGGCGTTCGCTCTCGTCGAGGTCGGCGAAGCGTCCGAGGCTGATGTCGCGTCCGGCTGCCTCGGCGGGCATTCCCGCGCTGAAGCGGGCGGTGGCCTGTTCGTGGACGTATGACAGATAGTCACGGACGGTGCGGACCGCCTCCTTCGTGGTGACCGGGCCGTGGCCGGGCACGATGATGTCCATGTCGAGGCTGAGGAGCAGGTCGCAGGCGGTGAGCCAGTTGGCGAACGGACCGTGCCATATGACGGGTGTGGAGCCGGCGAACACGATGTCTCCGGTGTAGACGGTCCGGGCACGCGGGACATGGACGATCGTGTCCCCGGCGCTGTGTGCGGGGCCCACGTCGATCAGACGGACCTCCGTCCCGCCGATGTCCAGGACCGTCTCGCCGTCGAACACCCGGTGCGGAAGCACGGGCTGGACGCCGGAGTAGTCGAAGCGGCCGAAGATCCGGCGGGCGAACCGTCCCGCGGCGGTGTCCGCGCTGGTCAGTGCCCGCATCTCGGCCGGGCCCACCTGCCGCATGTCGGTCAGTGAGCCACGGGCCGCGATGATCTCGGCGTGGGCCACGAGCTGGTTGCCGAACCAGTGGTCGCCGTTGCCATGGGTGTTGACCACGGTCGAGACGGGCGCGGCGTCGGTCACCGGCGCCAGCCCGTCGAGCAGGGCCCGGGTGAGGTGCAGGTCGTAGAGGGTGTCGACGAGCAGGGACTCGCCCCGGCCGGTGACCAGCCCGGCGTTGCTCATACCCCATCCGGCCGTATCCGGTACCCACGCATGACAGCCATGGCCGAGGTCGATCCGGCCGGCTGGGGAAAGCACGGAAGCCACGCTGCCTCCTGTCCACGTCCCGAAGCAGCAAATCGAGACTGAGATCTATAAATGGACTTGAGTCCATTCATGGGGCGTAATCTAAAGAGGTGGCTCGGGGAGGTCAATACCTGCGTATGCCTGTGCTGTACTGGGCCCATGACGATCTCTGAGGCGGGAGGCGCACCCGCACAGGGCGCCCCGCCCCTCGGGCGCCGCGAGCGGAAGCGACAGCAGGTGCGCGACCAGCTCTACGGCGCCGCGGTGGGGCTGTTCGTCGCCCAGGGATACGAGGCGACGACCATGGAGCAGATCGCCGAGTCCGCCGACGTCGCCCGGGCCACCGTCTTCAACCACTTCTCACAGAAGGTCGGCTTTCTGGAGGAGTGGGGTGTCCGCCGCCGGGCTCGGGTCGCGGCCATCCTCGGCCAGGAGCACGCCGAGGACCTGCCGGTCGGCGACCGGCTGCGCCGCTACCTGGGGGAGATGGCTGACCTCAACGTCGCCTCCCGTGCGGAGACCACTGTCCTGATGGATGCCTCCGCACGCTTCGGCCGCCTGCTGCAGGACCCCTCCCTGGAAACCGAACTCGCGAAGATCGTCGAGGAGGGGCGGGAGCGCGGAGAGATCCGGTCGCAGGTCGATCCCGACCAGGCCGGCGCCCTGCTCGCGTCCTGCTACTTCTCCTCGGTCCTGCGCTGGATCCGCGAGGAGCCGCCGCCGTTCGACCTGCCCGGCCGCCTCGATGGGGCGCTCGACATCATCCTGCTGGGCATCCTCGCGCATCCGTGACCGGCGCGGAGGGGTGGGGGGCGCCGCTGAGGCGCCATGGCGGCTGACCCACAGGTGGTGCGGTCGTCGGTGTCCCGCCGATGACGGGCGGCGGCCTCGCCCGGTTCGTGGCTGGCCCTGCGGCACGTCCGTCTCGTCCTGGAAATCAGCAGACTTGAGAGCAGACTTGGACTTGAGTCCAAGAATCTTGGCTTGAAGTGTTGACCCCCATCTGGTCGCGGCTTATGTTCAACCCGTCGATCGGGCTGCAAGCCGCAAAAGCCCGCAAACCGACTCTTCCTGCATCGTTTTCGTGCACACGGGGTCTCCTCCGGGCGCGTGTGCGTCTTTCCCCCGTGCCTCTTCCCCGTGCCGTTCCCGCTCCGTATCCGGGAGGTTCCCGTGCGCCCTCGTACGCCCCTTGCCACTCTCGCCATCGGTCTGGCGCTCACCGTCACAGCGTGCGGAGGCGGTTCGTCCGAGTCCTCCTCCCCTGATGACGGCCCGATCGAGATCGGCATGATCACCTCGCTCACCGGTCAGCTCCAGACCCTCGGTACCGAGGGCCGCAAGGCCGCGGAACTGGCAGTCGAGCAGATCAACAAGGACGGCGGGGTCCTCGGACGGAAGCTGGAACTGACGGTCAAGGACGACAAGAGCCTGCCCGACCAGTCCGTACTCGCCTTCAACGCATTCAAGGACCAGGGCGTGACCGCGGTCCTCGGCTCACCGTCCGCAGGGTCGGCGCTGGCCACGCTGCCCGCGGTGGACCGGGCGGAGATCCCGTACATCTCCCTGAGTCCGGCCGACGAGCAGGTGGCGCCCGTCCACCCCTACGTCTTCGTCGTACCGGCACTGGCCTCCGACTACGCCGAGCGGCTGTTGCAGTACTACAAGTCGGAGGGCGTCACCAAGCTGGCCGTGGCCTACGACACCAAGACCGCGTATCCGACCGCCGGCTACAAGGCGATGAAGGCGAAGGCCGGGGAGTACGGCATCAAGGTCGTCGCCACCGAGGAGATCCAGAGCACCGCGTCCGACTTCAGCGCCGTCTTCACGCACGTCAAGGGCACCGGCGCCCAGGCGCTCGCGGTGTGGGTGACCGGCCCCGCGTCCGTCGTCCTCACCAAGCAGTACGCCGCCTCGGGACTGGACATCCCGATCTCCTTCACCGGCTCCCAGGCCAGCAAGCTGTGGCTCGACCCGGCCGGCAAGGCCGCCGAGGGCGCCGTCGTCGCCAGTTCCATCGGCCTGGTCGGCGACACGCTCCCGGACGGAGCCCAGAAGAAGGCCATCGAGGCCGTCAACAAGCCGTTTACGCAGAAGTACAACTACCAGCCGCCGCAGTTCGCGCAGGACGGATACACCGGCGTCCAGCTGCTGGCCGCCGCCATCGAGAAGGCGAAGAGCACCGACCACGAGAAGATCCGGCAGGCGATGGAGGAGCTGACGCTCACCACCCCGAACGGCACCTACCGCTACAGCGAGAAGGACCACTCGGGACTGTCTCCCGACTACATCTCGGTCAACGCCGTCACCGACGGCACGTTCGTGCCGACCGTCTGGTCGAAGAGCGAGTTGGAGAAGGTGGCCGAGTGACCGAGCCCCTGCTCCAGGTGAGCGGCCTGTCACGGTCGTTCGGCGGGGTGTACGCCGTGGACGACGTCGACCTGACGGTAGAACGTGGGAGCATCCTCGGAGTCATCGGCCCCAACGGGGCGGGCAAGTCGACCCTGTTCAACCTGGTCAGCGGTCAACTGCCGGCCGAGCGGGGCGAGATCCGACTCGGTGGACGACGTATCGACCGGCTGCCGCCCCACCGCAGAGCCCGCCTGGGGATCGCCATCGTCTTCCAGGGCGCCCGCGTCTTCCACGGGATGAGCGTGCTGGAGAACGCGATGGTCGGCGCCCACGCCACCACCGGCGCCGGGTTCGCGGCAGCCGCGCTCAGGCTGCCGCGCCACCGCCGAGAGGAACGCCTGATCGCCGAGCGGGCACGCGAGGCGGTACGGCGGGTCGGGCTCGAGGCCTGGGCGGACCGCCCCGCGGAGCTGCTGCCGCTCGGGCAGCAGCGCGCGCTCCAGGTCGCCCGCGCCCTGTGCGGGGAACCCACCCTGCTGCTCCTCGACGAACCCGCCTCCGGCCTGCGGGCCGGGGAACGGGACCGGCTCGCCGACCTCGTCGAGCAACTGCGTGCGGACGGACTCACCATCATGCTCGTCGAACACGACGTCGCCCTGGTCGGCCGCCTCGCCGACCGTGTCACCGTTCTGGACCTGGGCAAGGTCATCGCCGAGGGCACACCGGATGAGATACGTACTGACCCGCGGGTCGTCACCGCCTATCTGGGCACGGAGGCGGCCGCATGAACGCCTCGCAACCGTCCCGGAGCGATGCCGTCGAGGTACGCGACCTGGTGGTCCGCTACGGCGCGGCGACCGCTCTCGACAGCGTCTCGTTGCGTGTCGCGCCCGGTGAGATGGTCGCCCTCGTCGGGCCCAACGGGGCTGGCAAGTCCACCCTCGTCAACACCCTGACCGGGATCCTGACACCGGCCTCCGGCAGCGTGGTGGTCCGGGCCAGGATCGCTCAAGTACCCGAGGGGCGGCAGATGTTCGGCGACCTCACCGTCGACGACAATCTGCGCCTGGGTGCCTGGCAGCTGCGCGGACGCGGCAAGAGCCGCCGTAAGCAGCGTGACACCTCATGGGTGTACGAGCTCCTTCCGGACCTGGTGCGGGTACGCGACCGGAAGGCGGGCGGGCTGTCGGGAGGACAGCAGCAGATGGTCGCCGTCGGGCGCGCCCTGATGAGCCGGCCGGAGGTCCTCGTGATCGACGAGCTGTCCCTCGGCCTCGCGCCCCTCATCGTCGCCGACCTCGCCGAGCACCTGACCGAGCTCAACCGGGAGCAGGGCACGGCCGTTGTGCTCATCGAGCAGAACGCACGGCTCGCCCTGGACCTGTGCAGCCGCGCCTACGTCCTGGAAGCGGGACGGATCGCCGCCGAGGGCGACAGCGCCGACCTGGCCGCCAGCCCCGACATCGCCCGGGCCTACCTCGGCGAGGCCCAGGGACTCCCGAGCCCTCCGGACGCTCAGGGTGCCCCGGGCCCGGACGCCCCAGGTCCGGACGACCGGGCCACGGCCGACCCCGTACCCACGCCCGGCACTGTCAAGACCGGCCGGGGCAACCAGGACACCGCCGTCCAGGCCGCGCGGGCCACGACACGGGAGGCGAAATGAGCGACTTCCTCGTCTACCTCATCACCGGACTGGGCACCGGCTGCGGCATCGCGCTGATCGGCAGCGGCCTGGTGCTCGTCCACCGGGTGACGCGCGTGGTCAACTTCGCCCAGGGCACCTTCGCCGTCGTCGGGGGACTGACCGCCATCTCGCTCCTCGACACCGGTCTCCCGCACGGGCTCGCCGAAGTGCTCGGGGTCGCCGTCGCCGCCGTCGTGGGACTGCTCTTCGGCATGATCGCCATCGGCCGGCGGGGCACCTCGCCGCAGGCCGCGCTGATGGTCACCCTGGGCCTTGGCATTCTGGCGTACGCCGTGGAGGTCATGCTCTGGGGGGACCAGGGCCGGTCCTCCGAGGGGCTCTCCGGCGCCGTGACCGTGTTCGGCGCTCGTATCCAGACCCACTACCTGCTCATCATCGGCGTCACCATGGCCGTCTTCGCCGCGATGGCCGCGCTGTTCGGCCGTACCGACGCCGGCAAGGCCCTCTCCGCGTGCTCCTCCAACCCGTACGCGGCCCGCGTCGTCGGGATCTCCGTCACCCGCATGGGGCTGATCGCCTTCGCCGTCGGCGGCGCTCTCGGCGGTCTGGCCGGCGTTCTGCTGGCGCCCATGAACTCGGTGGCCTTCGACTCCGACGTGGCGCTGATCATCAACGGTTTTGCGGCGGCGGTCGTCGGGTCCATGCATCACATCGGCCGCACCCTGGCCGGTGCGCTGTTCCTCGGAGTGGCCGAAGCGATGGTCGCGGGCTATGGAAGCGCCACGTACCAGACCGTGGTGGCGCTGGGTCTGGTCCTGGCGCTGATGATCGGGCAGGCGGCCCGCACCCACAGCGTCGTGGCGGAGGCCGGATGACGCCTCATCAGTCCTCTGTGGGACGCCCGCTGCCCTCCGCGTACACCGGGCGTATGCACGCATGGGGCACCCCGTCCGTGCCCGATCCGTATCCGCCGCACCAGAAAGGCAGCACGATATGAGCGCCGTCACCTCCGGCCGTGAACGGGCCGCCTCCCAGCCCCCCGGCGGCGCGGGGGACACCGAGTCGTCGGACGCCCGAGGGCCCCTCGGCGCCCGTTTCGCCGGCCGGGGGAGGCGGGCCGGCCTCGTCGCCGCAGGCGCGGCGGTGGCCGTGACCCTCGCCCTGCCTCCGATGCTGACCGCCAGTCAGCTCTCGGTGTACATCCTGCTCGCCCTGTCCGCCATGGTCACCGTCGGGCTGAGCCTGCTCATGGGCTACGCGGGCCAGGTCTCCATCGGCCAGGCGTCGTTCTACGCCATCGGCGCCTACGCGGCCGGCCTGCTGAGCGTCCACGGCACGCCGCCGCTGCTGGCGCTGGCCGCGGCACCACTGATCGCCGCACTGTTCGCCGCCGCCATCGGCGGACCGCTGCTGCGGCTGCGAGGGCACCACCTGGCCTTCGCCACCATCGCCCTGCAGCTCATCCTCATCTCCCTGCTCGGCGAGGCGGACTGGGCCGGCGGCTCGGTCGGTCTGCAGGGCATCCCACGACTGTCCGCCGGAGGTACGGAACTCGGCGAGGACATCCACTACGCCTACCTGGCCTGGGCTGCCGTGGCCGTCACCGTCCTGGTCGCCCGCAACGTCGTCACCTCACGGGCCGGCCGTGGACTGCGTGCGCTGGCCACCAGCGAGACGGCGGCGAGTGCCAGCGGAGTGCCGGTGGCCCGCTACAAACTCGCCGTGTTCACCCTGGCCGCCGCGTTCGCCGGACTCGCCGGAGGGATCTACGCCTTCTTCATCGGCTACATCAATCCGGGGTCGTTCCCGGTCCTGCTGTCCATCCAGTTCCTGGTGATGGCCGTCGTCGGCGGGCTCGGCACCATCTGGGGCGCGCTTTTGGGCGCCACCGCGATCACCCTGATCGTGCAGTTCCTCAACGACCTGGGCTCCAGGCCGGGCATGCCCGCCAGTGCCCCCAGCATCCTCAACTACGCCGTGTACGCCGCCTTTCTCATCCTCGTCGTGCTGTTCCTGCCGCGCGGCATCGTCCCCGCACTGCGCGACGCGTGGCAGCGCCGCCTCGCGGGGCGAGCGTCCTCGTGATACGTCGCGCCGAGTCTCCTCTACGCGTTGGAAGGGGAATCCGCTGCGGGCGGGTCCGAGACCGATCCCCGAACTGGCGCGATCGGCTTCGGATCGGCTGAGCCGGCCCCTCGGGTTCGAGTTTCCAGGGCGGGTACAGGCACCCCCCGAGAACGAACCTCAGAAGATCAACGAAGCCCTCCCGCGCCACGTCACACCACACCCGTCGCCTTCTGCAGCCGGCTCGCGTTCCTGGGCGAGGCCGGGAAGATCACCGCCCGATGCGGCAGCATGATCAGCGGGCATGCTGGGGCCCGCGAGTTGCACCGGCTTTCCTGGGCAAGTCAGCGTGTCGAGCCAGGGAACCCGCTGACGGCAGGGCCTCAGGTCGCCCTCGCCTGCCCGGCGGCGACGGGCCACGAGAAGAAGAGGAGGAGCAGGCAAGTGTCGCCTGGTGACCATCAGGTGACCGCTGTCTGCCAGGTGATGTGTGGGGTCACAGGAAATGATTGGGGAGCGTCACTGTAAGCAACCAGTAGCCGACACACCGCGCGAAACACCCCGACCGCACCGGAAGGAATCTCACGCCATGACCGCCACTGCGCCCAAGGCTCCGACTGCACCAGGGGTGCGGTCCTGGTGGGGAATCCCGTACGCCACCGCCGGGCGGTACCGCCGCCCCGTGGTCGCGGACTTCGATCCGGACCTTCCCTACGACCGTAAGGGCGTCGCCCCCGTCCAGCCCGACAGCGGCGACTGGCTCGAAGCGGACAGCGGGATGGGCGAGGACTGCCTGAACCTGAACGTGTGGGCCCCCGAGCAGCCGGCCGACAAGGCGCTCCCGGTGACCGTGTACGTCCACGGCGGCGGATTCGAGTACGGCGCGAACACCCAGATCACCTCGAACGCCTCCGGTCTCGCTGCCACGGGGCGCGTGGTGAGCGTGTCGATCAACTACCGGCTCGGCGCACTGGGTGCGCTCTCGCTCTCGCAGTACGGCGGGCGGCTCGCCGAGGCCAGCAACCTGGGCCTGCAGGACGTCATCGCCGCGCTCACCTGGATCAAGCAGAACATCGCCCACTTCGGTGGCGACCCCGACGACGTCACCGTCTTCGGCCACAGCGCCGGCGCCTATTCCACCCTCGGGCTGCTCGGGGCCTCCTCCGCGGACGGCCTGTACCGGCGACTGGCCGGGTTCTCCGGCGCGCCCTCGCGTCTCGTCCCGGCCTGGTGGGCCGAGGAGCTCGCGGAGCGGTTCGTCACCGAACTCGGTGTCACGGGCAACCCCGACAAGCTGATCGATCTCGACGCAGCCTCCCTGGTGGCCGCCCTGCGCAAGGTCTGTCCGACGGACCTCGGAGTCCGGGGCGGGATGGACAACCAGAGCCTCGGCGTCGTCCTGGACGCCGAACAGCCCGGCGGGGTGCTGCACGCCCACCCCCTGGACGTCCTGGCCTCGGGCTCGCACCGGGACATCGACGTCCTCCTGAGCACGGCCAGTGACGAGATGGGCTGGTGGGTGGCGAACGACATCGACCGGTTCGACCCGCACACCGTCGACCGCGTCACCGACGAATTCGCGGGGTGGCGCATTCCCCGCTCCCGCGCCAAGAGGATCGTCGATACCTACGACCAGGGCGGCCGCACCCCTGCCGAGGTCCGAGCCGCGTCCCTGACGGACTACATTTTCGCGCTCCCCGCCGCTCGCGGCGCTCTGGCCCACGCCGCCGCGGGCGGCAACGCCCATCTCCTCATGATCGGGCCCGCCGAGGGCGCGCCCGCCGTGCACGGCACCGAGATGTACGCCCTGGTCGGCCAGGAACGGCCAGGGCGCAGCCCTGAACAGGCCGGCCGTGACACGCGTATCCGCGACATCGTCCTCGACTTCGTCACCGGCGAGCAGACCCGCCTGTGGCCCGCCGTCACGGACCGGCCCACCTCGGGGAGTGTCGGCAACCTTCCCTACGAGCCCAGCGCCCGCTACCAGGCGGTCCTCGACCTGTTCGAGAACATCGCCCGCCCCTGACGGTCACCGGGCGATCCGGAACAGCGCACCAGGGGGCGAACAGAGTGAGGAACTCGACATGAGCCAACCGACAGAAGCCGGCGACGCCGCACAGGCGACGATGCGGGCCGTCGTCGTCACCCGGCCCGGCGGCCTCGACGCACTGGAGATCCGGGATGTGCCGGTGCCCGTACGCAAGCCCGGCTGGGTGCGGATCAGAGTGAAGGCGTTCGGCGTCAACGAGTCCGAGGTCACCACCCGCAAGGGCGAGTCGGACGCGGTGGTCACCTACCCGCGCGTGCCCGGCATCGAGGGCGTCGGCGTGGTCGATGCGGCCGACGAGGACAGCGAGCTGCGGCCGGGACAGCAGGTGGCCACGATGATGGGCGGCATGGGCCGCTCGTACGACGGCGCGTACGCCCAGTACGTGACCGTCCCCGCGGCACAGGTCATCCCGTTCGAGACCGGCCTGCCGTGGGAGGTCGTCGGTGCGCTGCCGGAGATGTTCCAGACCGCCTACGGATCGCTGACCACCGGCCTGGACCTCAAGGCCGGGCAGACGCTACTGATCCGCGGCGGCACCTCCACGGTCGGGCTGAGCGCGGCCACGATCGCGAAGGACCTCGGAGCCACCGTGCTGTCCACCACCCGCAGCCCGGAAAGGGCCGGGGGACTGCGGGCCGCGGGCGTCGACCATCCCCTCGTCGACAACGGCACGATCGCCGACCAGGTGCGCGAGCTGATGCCGGAGGGTGTCGACGCCGTACTGGAGCTGGTGGGCTGCTCGGTCCTCGCCGACACCCTCCGCACCGTCCGCCGGCACGGCACGGTCTGCTTCACCGGAGCCCTGGCGGGCCAGTGGACGATCCCCGATTTCACCCCGTTCATGATCCCCAACGGGGTGCGGCTGACGTCCTACGGCGGTCAGGCCGCCGACCTGCCGGCCGACGTCTTCGCCCGCCGGCTCCAGGCCATCGCCGCAGGG
Organism: Streptomyces flaveus; assembly: GCF_014647675.1. Classification (GTDB taxonomy): domain Bacteria; phylum Actinomycetota; class Actinomycetes; order Streptomycetales; family Streptomycetaceae; genus Streptomyces; species Streptomyces flaveus. The sequence continues at coordinate 14,680 of NZ_BMPQ01000010.1, forward strand.
CGTCTCAAAGTCCCGGTCGCGAAGGTCTACCACGGCCTGGAACAGGTCCGTGACGCCCAGGCCGACGTCGAGTCCGGCACCACGCCGGGCAAGCACGTCGTCGTCCTGGACGACTGAGACCTGGGCAACTGAGAAACGTGGTGCGGACCGAACAGCCGAGCAACTCGGCGTAATCCACGGTCTGGTGCAGTTCGCGAAAGTGCAGCTCCACGGCGTCCAGGAAGCGTCCGTACCTGTCGGCACGGCCCATGCCGGCCGTGGCCGTGCCGGGTAAATGGCCGACCAGCCCCAAGCCTCGAATGGTAAGTGGATCGACTTGCCATCGGAGTGGTGCGGAAGTTACCTTCACGGAGTCCGTGCCGAACTGACGCTCATACTCCGATGAACATGGCGTACGTGTCGGCCGCCGACGATCACTCCAACAACACCACAGAGGGCAGAACCCATATGAGAATCCGACTGACCGCCGGAGAAACCGTCCTCAACGCAACCCTCGAAGACAACGCGACGGCACGCGACTTCGCCTCACTGCTTCCGCTGACGCTGCAGATGAACGACCTGCTCAAGCGCGAGAAGTACGGTCACCTGCCCCGGTCTCTCACCGCAGGAGGCAAGCCGCAGTCCAGCTACGAGATCGGCAACATCATCTACTGGTCACCCGGTCCCGACATCGCCATCTTCTACGACCACGACGGCCAGTCCATCCCCGCCCCCGGCATCATCATCCTCGGCGAAATCGACTCGGGGGCCGATGCCTTCAAGAAGTACGACGACACGGTCGACGTCACCATCGAGGCCATCGACTGAGACCCAGCCGGACACCACCGAGATCGTCAACCAACGAGAGGAGGGGACCATGTCCCGGGCCTCGCCATCGGGGCGACCGGCGGCGTCGGCTCCCGCCTCGCCGCACGACTCATCGAACAGGGCGACCAGGTGGTGGGCCTTCACCGCCATACCGGGCAGGCGCACACCCTGGAATCCGACGGAACAGAGCCGGTTCTCGGCGACCTGACGTCGCTCAGCGTGGACACTCCAGCCGCCCGTCTGGAAAGTGCCGGCGCAGTCGTCTTCACCGCGGGCGCGAGCGGAGCCGGCCCGCGACAGGCGGACGCTGTGATGGGCAGGGCGTGGAAATCGCGGCAACCGCCGCAGCGAAGGCAGGAGTCCACCGGTTCCTCCTCGTTTCCGCCTTCCCGTGCGCGGCCCGCCCTACCGGACACGTGTCCAATTGTGGTGGGCGGAACATCAGGAGAGGCCTATGAGCGCGCCAGCACGCCGTCGGGATGCGGCGCAGAACCGGACCCGCATACTGGAGGCCGCCCGCGCAGCCCTTGCCGAGTCCAACCACGTCCACCTCAACGAGATCGCCAAGCGCGCCGGTGTAGGACGGGGAACGCTCTACCGGAACTTTCCCAACCGCGAAGCGCTCCTCGCCGAGGTCTACCGGCGCGATGTCGAAGAACTCATGGCCGCCGCCTCCGCTCTGCTGGCGGAATACGAGCCTGTGAAAGCCTTGCGTCACTGGCTCGACCGAGTGATCGACTACGCCGAGATCAAGCGCGGCGTCCTGGCAGCGCTCGAGGCGGCGGCGTGGCAAGACCTTGCCGCCCACAGCCACAACCCCATCGAGGGCGCCCTCGATCACCTGCTGGACGCCGGGAAAGCGACAGGTTCCATCCGCGCAGACGTGGACGCCCACGGGGTCCTCCATCTCATGGCATACCTCGGCCGACTGGACCGGGATGAGTGGGGATCAAGGGCACGGCCTCTGATGAACGTCATCTTCGACGGTCTTGCCCGACAAGACGCGGACCGGTGAGGGCGGTGAGGGCAGAGGACTGGCCAGAATCGTCTGGCAGTTCACCAAGCGGAAATGACCAGGCACTGCTGACTGATCATGGACGTGCCGAGGCCCGGCGGGCATCCGTGGCCTGGAACGTTCAGGTGTCGGCCGGGGCGGGTTTCCTCGGCCAGCTGACGCCGCGTTTCCGTCACGCGTCGGTCCTCGCTGCGCGGGCCGCGAAGGCGGCCGGGGTGAGACCGGTGCGGTCGCGGAAGAAGCGGCCGAAGTTCGCGGGATCAGTGAAGCCGAGGTGGACGGCCACAGCCCGGGCGTCCCACCGGGCACCTCCCAGCAGGCGCCGGGCTTCGAGGAGGCGCCGCTCGTCGATGAGGTCACGTACCCCCTTGCCGGTGGCGTCCCGGGCGGCACGGCTCAGGGTGCGGACCGAACAGCCGAGCAACTCGGCGTAATCCGCGGCCTGGTGCAGCTCACGGAAGTGCAGCTCCAAGGCGTCCAGGAAGCGTCCGTACCTGTCGGTGCGGCCCGTGCCGGCCGTGGCCGTGCCGATGGGGGCGATGCCCGGGGAGTTGGCCAGGCGCAGCAGCAGCGATTCGAGCAGGCTGCGCCGCAGAGCGTGGTGGATGTCGAGGGGGCGGCGCCCCAGTGCGCGGTGTTCGTCCAGGAGCTGGAGCGCCGTCTGCTGGAGCCAGGCGGCGTCATCGGCTTGCGGGCTCAGCACGGCCGGGGCGTCGTGCGCGGTGAGCGGGGCCAGCAGACGGGCGAGGTCGGGCCGCAGTACATCCGGTTCGAACAGGACGAACGGGCCGCGGGCGGAGCCGGGCGGATGCCAGCACAGCGTGTGCCCGGGACGCACCCACAGCCACTGGCCGGGGGCGATGGTCCGCGTGACGTGGTCGACGTCGTGCCGCAGCTCGCCCTCGGTGATCGCGATGAGGTAGTGGAAGGTGGCGCGGACCGGACGAGGCGGGTTCCACGGCCAGTCGTCGTGCTGGGCGAAGAAGTCCTCGATGGTGTTCACCTCCAGGCCGTACGGAGTGCCGACCGGGGGCTGGAAACCGTACAGCGGAACCGCGGCCGGTTCAGTCTGTCCGCTTGGGCTGGGGTGTCGCTTGTCGACCATCACGTGTCCGCAGCCTACCGCCCTTCCAGTCGGCTTCGACGGAAGGATGGGACGTGCCACCGCGCCCGCGCGGCGCGCCCTCCGCCTCCTTCGATGCCATAGTCCGTCACCACCTGAGAAGGCTCACCACCCATGAACGGATCGGCCCTGCACCATACCGCCGCCGACTGCGCGGAGGGACTCCCCGGAGCCCACCTGGAGCACCCCTTCGGCCCCGACTGGGAGGTCTACAAGGTACGAGGCAAGGTGTTCATGCTGATGACCGAAGTCCCGGGGCGTCCCGTCGTGATCCTCAAGGCGGACCCCGGCGAGGCCCACGCCCTGCGGGAGCAGTACAGCCACATCACCCCCGGCTACCACATGAACAAGAAGCACTGGATCACCCTGGAGAGCGGAGAAGGCGTCGACCAGGAGCTCGTCAGGGAGCTCGTCACCGACTCCTACCGGCTCGTCGTCGCCCACCTGCCCAGGGCCGAGCGGCCCGTCGCCCCGCGCACCTACGGCACTGGCGCACAGGCGGCCCGGTGAGCGCGGCCGGTGACCGGCTCCAGGACACCGCCCGCCAGGCGGCCCTGGCCCTCCCCGACGTCAGCCACGGATACCCCTTCACCCCCGGACTCGACGTGTACAAGGTCGCGGGGAAAGTGTTCCTGATCGTCACCGACGACCCGGACGATCAGATCATCACGGTCAAGTGCGAACCCGAACACGCCCGCGCGCAAGTACGCGGCTACGCCTCGATCACACCGGGCCGCTATCTCGACAAACGGCACTGGATCTCGCTCGGTCCTGGCCCCGGCATCACCGAGCGGCTGGTCACCGACGCGGTCGAGGATTCCTACGACCTGGTCGCCGAGCGGCTGCCGCGACCAGCTCCTTGAATGCGTCGGGCGCGACGCCGACGTGTAGCCCCCCGAACCGCCAGCAGGTCCTAGGCAGTTGCGGCAAGGGCCAGTGAATAGTCGGTGGGTTCCGGCAGCGTACGCATGCGCGTCACCTCACTCACTTGGCATCTCCATGATCAACAGATCCCGCCGTTGATCACCTCCCTCGATAGTAAGTGGATCGACTTGCCATACGGGGGATGCGGCAGTTACCTTCAGATAGTAAGTCCATCGACTTACCTCACGACTCGGCAAGGAACAGGCACATGAATCGTCTTGCGGGCAAGCGCGCCCTCATCACCGGCGGCACGAGTGGGATCGGTCTGGAGACCGCGCAGCGTTTTGTCGCGGAGGGGGCCGATGTGCTGGTCACGGGGGTAACCCCGGCCAGCATCGAGAAGGCGCGGCAGATCCTCGGGGACAAGGTGCCGGTGGTCCAGGCGGATGCGCGCGATCTCGATGCGCAGCGCGGCCTGGCGGAGCGGGTGCGTGAGCACTTCGGGGAGCTGGACGTGGCGTTCCTGAACGCCGGCGTCTCGGACTGGCGGCCGTTCGAGGACCACACGGAGGACAGTTTCGACCGGCTCTTCGACATCAACGTCAAGAGCGTCTTCTTTCTCACACAGGCCCTGGTGCCCGTGCTGTCCAACTCGTCCTCGGTCACCCTCAACGCGTCCAACAGCGCGCACGGCGGCTACGGGCGGTCGAACGCCTACGCCGCGACGAAGGCGGCTGTCGGCTCCCTGATGCGGTCGTGGAACGCGGACCTGCTCACGTCGCACGGCATCCGGTTCAACGCGATCAGCCCCGGCCCGGTGAACACCCCGCTGTACTCCGCATCCAAGCTCGGGATCGAGGATCCCGCGCAGCAGACGGCGGTTCTGGAGGCGATCAGCTCCGGCATCCCGCTGGAACGCATGGGTATGCCCGGGGAGATCGCGGAAGCCGTCGTGTACCTGGCCTCCGACGCCTCCGCCTTCACCGTGGGCCAGGACCTTATCCTGGACGGCGGCCAGACCGTCCTCTGACAGCGAGGATACGGCTGGGAGACGGGCGAGGGGCGTGGGCATGTCGGTGGCGGACCGTGACCGAGCGGAAACCGGTGGCGATACGCGCCAGGCGGGGTATCACGCGCAGATCAAAGCGGAGAACCGCGCGCGCATCATCCGCGCCGCCCGCGACCTCTTCCTCGCCCGGGGATACGACAAGACCTCCCTGGCCCAGATCGCCAGGGAGGCCCGCGTCTCCACCGGCACCCTCTTCAAGCGGTACCCCTCCAAGGCTGCGCTGTTCGCGGCCGTCACCTCCGAACAGTGGCAGCTGGACGTGCAGTACGCCGCACCGCCCCCGCCCGGCGATCCCCGCTACGGGCTGGACCACATCGGCCGCGACTACGCCTGTCTGATCGGGCGGCCTGGCACGGCGGCGCTGTGTCGCCTCATCATCACCGAACTTCCCCAGATGCCGGAACTCGCCGACATCGTCGGCACCGGCTTCGCCATCGACCGCGGACCCTTCTTCGACCGACTCCGCGACTACCTGGACGCCGAAGCGCAGGCCGGCACACTCGACTTCCGTTCGGCCGACGGACAGCCGCAGCCGACATCCGCAGTGGCCGAACAGTTCCTCGGCATGATCTGCGGCCAGCTCCTGTGGCCCCAACTCGTACGCACTGACTTCATCCCGCCCGACCCCACCGACACCACGATCGTGGACGAAGCCGTCGCCCTCATGCTCACCCGCTATCGCACCGGATCCTGAACCCCGGACCACCAGTTCACGCTGCAAGGACCCCGATACGTCGCCCTACCGGGACAGGCACAGGTATGGGTGACTCGACCGACAACGAATACGGGCGAGCGCGACCGGTCCTCCCAGTAACCAACAGCGGCCGACGGCTCAGCCGGGACCGTGGCCTCCCGGTACTGCCACCGCGCGGGCTCTACTGCCTGAGGTCGATCATGCGGGCCGGCTGCCCCGTCGTGCGAGCAACGGTTTCGAAGTCGCGGTCGAAGTGGAGCAGGGTGAGGCCTGCTTCTTCCGCGGCGGCGGCCACGAGGAGGTCGACGGGGCCCGCGCTGCGGTGTTCCCCTTTGGCGGTCAGCTGTTCCTGGACGATGCGGGAGCGGCGGTAGACGCCGTCGGGCATGGGGCACCAGGCGTAGTGGGCGTCGAGTGCAGCTTTCAAGCGGGCACGATCCTGGGCCGAGCGAGCCGAGTAGAGGACTTCCAGTTCGGTGATGTCGCAGATCGCGACGAGGCCGGCGCCGATTCTGTCGTCCCATTCGGCCGTGGTCTGGCGGAGCAGGACGCGGGCGAGGGCGGAGGTGTCGATGAGGTAGTCGGCGACGGTCACTCGCCGGCTCCGGCGCCGCGGTTGTCACCTGCCGCGCCCGTGGGGCGGTACGCGTGCTTGTCCAGCAGCAGGTTCATGTCGAGGGCGCCGTCGGCCACCAGTTCGCGGGCTTCTTCGAGCGCGCGCAGACGCCGGTAGCGGGCCGTGACTTCCCGCAGGGCGGTGTTGACGGTGTCGCGCTTGGTGGTGGTGCCGAGTTCCTTGGCTGCTTCTTCCAGGGCCTTGTCGTCGAGGTCGATGACTGTGCGACTCATGGTGGCCTCCTCTGTATGCCAACCAGAGTATGCCAAGATGCAAGATCTTTTATATATCAGTTCCCGCGATGGCCGTGAGGGGCCCGTGTCTGCTGGGTCGAGCCATGGGATCTGGAGCCGACGCGACCGCGCGACGCGGACCAAGGCCGCCGAGGTGGGCCATGCCGCGGCCGCCAGGCGCGTTCGGTTCCGGAGCCGCGGCATGGAATGCCGATCCTCCATCTCCAGCTCGCGGATGCGCTTGTCCTTCTCCCCGGCCTCGGCCCGTAGCCGCTCCAGCTCCGCCCGCTCACTCTCCCGAAGTCGGTCACCAGACGGCTCGGCCACCGGCCGATCCGATGACGGAGACCCGTTGCGCCGGGCCCGCGAGACTCAGCTGTGCAGCGTCCGGGGATGGATGCCCAGATCCTCGGCCACCTCCGGAATCGGCTTTCCGGTCTCCGTCGCGATCCGCACCGCCCCCTCACGGAACTCGGCGTCGTAGATGCGCTTCCTGGATGCCCTGACCCCCAACTATCCCTCCGTCACGGTCTCCACAGTAGGAGGGGAGGTGCACTCGGATGCGTAGGCGCCCGCCAACGCCCACCAGCGCACCCCATCCCCGGTGAACCGCAAGGCCAGGAACCGGATCACCCGCGTTCAAGCACCACGAGAACCGCCGAACTCTCGCAGAACGCCCTCTGAGCGCCCCCATGCCAGCGGTCCTGACAGCGGGATGCCAGCCCCTTACACGCTCCGACAGTGGGACGAAAGACGTCGTGGCTAATTTCGTCACTGTCAACCGCGGACGCGTTGGTCCGCCGGTGACTACGAGATTCCGAGAGCACCGGTGCGAGTACCACCGCGCTCTTGAGAGGGGGGTTACCCGCCGATGACGGTGTCCACAAGTACCTTTGCGTCCGGTGTCCGGGCACTCGAGTTCGTCCGGTCTGTCGACCGGCGCCTGCTCCACCGCCGGGCCTTGTCGGAAGTGTTCCTCACCGACACCTCCGCGGTGGACGAGCAGTGCTTCCTCGCGGGCGCCCAACTCCCTTCCTCGCACGCCTACTTCACCGATCACGTCGGCCACACGGTCGTCGACCCGGTCCTGCTCCTGGAGTGCGCTCGGCAGGCCGAGACATACGGCGCGCACACTCACCTCGGCGTCGACAGCGACACGAAGTTCGTCCTGCAGTCGTGGTCCATGCGGCTGCCCGGCCTGTTCACCGCGCACTCCGGCGACCCGTCGGAGCTGACCATCCAGGTCACCACCGACCGGCCCGTCGGCGCGACCGCGCCCGCCCGGTCCGTCACGTACGAGATGCGCTTCCTGCTCTCCGGTGAGGAGGTCGGCGAGGTGCGCATGGCGGTCGGCTACCTGTCGTCCGGGACGTACTCCTTCATCCGGTCGAAGCGGCGCGGCAGCCCGCCCGTCTCGTCCGACGACGTCGCGACCGTCCCGGCGACGGTCGCCCCTCAGGACCTTGGGCGCGCGGACCCGGTCAACGCCCTGCTCATCGACCCTGTGCACGACGGTGACGGAATCTCCGCCGGCGTACGGACCCCCAACGACAACCCGAGCATGTTCGACCACGCGCAGGACCACCTGCCGGGCATGGTGCTCACGGAGGCCGCACGGCAGGCCGCCCTGCTCGCCGGCGCCCGGCTCCTCGGCCGGCCCGCGGACGGGACCACGCTGGTCGGGTTCGACCTCGGCTTCGCCAAGTTCGCCGAACTCGACGCACCGACCACGATCAGCGCGATCCCCGAGCGCGACAGTGACGGGATCCAGACCTTCCGGATCGCCTTCCAGCAGAACGGCGACGAGGTCGCGTCCGGCACCGTGGAGACCACGACCGTCCCCGCGTCACACCGGAGCGCACGGTGAGCGGACGTGCGGCGGTGCTGGCGGGGCTCGGTGGCTGGCTGCCACCGACGCGAATCACCAACGACGACCTCGCCCGGCAACTCGACACCACCGACGAGTGGATCACCACCCGCACCGGGATCCGGCAGCGGTTCGTGGTCCCGCCGGGACTGTCCACCTCGGACGTCGCGATCGAGGCCGGGGCCCGGGCGCTCGCCTCGGCGGGCACGGACTCGGTGGGCCTCCTCGTCCTCGCCACGAGCACCCCGGACCACCCGTGCCCGGCCACGGCGCCGGAAGTGGCCGGCAGGCTCGGGCTCGGAGAGATACCCGCGTTCGACGTGGCCGCCGTGTGTACAGGGTTCGTGTACGCGCTGGCGACCGCGTCGAGCATGATCCGTGCGGGGATCGCCGACAGCGCCCTGGTGATCGGCGCCGACACCTTCTCCACCATCCTCGACCCCGGAGACCGTACGACCAGGGCGATCTTCGGGGACGGTGCGGGGGCGATGGTGCTGCGCGCCGGAAGCCTGTGGGAACGCGGTGCGCTGCTCGGGTTCGACCTGGCCAGCGACGGCTCCCAGGCCGACCTGATCACCGTGCCGGGCGGCGGGTCCGAGTACCGCTCGAAGGGCCTCGCCGCACCGGGCGACGAGTTTTTCACGATGCAGGGCCGTTCGGTGTTCCGCAACGCGGTGACGCGGATGAGCGAGTCGTCGCGGCGGCTGGCGAAACAGCTCGACTGGCCCCTCGAGTCCATCGACCGACTCGTCGCCCACCAGGCGAACATCCGCATCCTGACCGCCGTAGGCAATGAACTCGGGCTTCCCGAGGAGAAGTTGGTGGTCAACCTCGACCGGGTCGGCAACACCGTTGCCGCCTCCATCCCGCTGGCGCTGGCCGACGCCGTGCACACGGGCTCGATCGCACCGGGCCACCGGCTGCTGCTGTGCGGCTTCGGCGGAGGCCTCACCTGGGGGGCCGCGGCCCTGGAGTTTCCCGAGGTGTCCGTCGAACCACTGCCGGGTTCCCCGGCGCCTGCTGAATCCACCTACACGAAGTGAAGGAAGAAAGCGGAACCATGAGCGCTGTACAGGAAAAGCTGACCGGTCTGCTCGTCTCCCAGCTCGGCGTGCCCGCCGCGAAGATCGAGCCGGGGATCACCTACAAGGATCTCGCCCTCGACTCGCTCGCGCTGATCGAGCTGACCATGCTCATCAACAGGGAGCTGGGGGGCGCCCTCGACGACGACGTCCTCCAGGGCGAGACGACCATAGCGGACACCGTCGAGCTCATCGAGTCCCAGGGCGTGCGCGCGTGACCCTCCCCTCGAAGGGGGCCGTGGCGATCACGGGTGTCGGACTCGTGACCGCTGCCGGCCTCGACGCGCGGACGAGCTGGGAGCGGGTGTGCTCCGGCCGGTCGACCGCCGCCCCCGATCCCGAACTCGCCGGACTTCCCGTCGACTTCTCCTGCCGCGTGCCCGGCTTCGACGCCGGGGCGCTGCTCGGGCCGGGCAACGCCTGGCGGCTGGACCGCTTCACGCAACTGGCGATCGTCGCCGCCCGCCAGGCGGTGGCCGACGCGGGCCTCGACCCGGAGAGCTGGGACGGCACCCGCGTGGGCGTCATCGTCGGCAACTCCCTCGGTGGCACGGGAACGTGGGAGCAGCAGCACCGCAGGTTCCTGGAGGACGCCCCGAAGAGCGTCTCCCCGCTGATGATCCCCATGGGGATGTCGAACATGGTCGCGGGCCATACGGCCATCGACGTCAAGGCGTTCGGGCCGAGCATGGTCACGGCGAGCGCCTGCGCGTCCGGCTCCAACGCCATCGGCCTGGCCCGGGACCTGCTGCGGTCCGGCACCTGCGACGTGGTGCTCGCCGGTGGAGCCGAGGCCGCCCTGACGCCCGGGACCATCACAGGCCTGACGCGGATGGGCGGGCTCTCGGGGCGGCGCGAGGACCCGGGCGCCGCGTCCCGGCCGTTCGACGTGGCGCGCGACGGCTTCGTCGCGGCGGAGGGCGCGGGAATCCTCGTACTGGAGCGGCCCGAGGACGCGCGGGCGCGCGGTGCCTCGGTCTACGCCGACGTGATCGGCTTCGGCTCGTCGACGGACGCGTACCACGCCACCGCGCCCGACCCGAGCGGAGCCGGGATGGAGCGCGCCCTGCGCGCCGCCCTCGCCGACGCGGGCACGGGGACGGACGAGGTGGACCACGTGAACGCGCACGGCACCTCCACCCCGCTCAACGACGTCACCGAGGGCCGCGTACTGCGCCGGGTCCTGGGCGAGCGACCGCTGGTCACCTCGACCAAGGGCGTCACCGGGCACGCGCTCGCCGCCGCGGGCGCCATCGAGGCCGCCTTCACGGCGCTGGCACTGCGTCACGGCGTGGTTCCGCCGACGGCCAACCTCACCGAGCTCGACCCCGAGATCGACCTCGACATCACGACGGGCACGGCGGCGAAGGCCCACCTGGAGGTCGCGGTGAGCACCTCACTCGGTTTCGGCGGCCACAACGCCGCCCTCGTGTTCGCGGCCGCCTGAAGGCAGAAGGAGGAAAAGTGCGCCTGAGGAATCTGGGCAACACAGGAATCAAGATCGGCAGCGTCGGCCTCGGGTGCATGGGCATGAGCTGGCTCTACCAGGAGTCCGCCCGGGACGACGAACGCTCCATCCGGGTCATCAACGAGGCACTGGACCTCGGCGGGAACCTGCTGGACACGGCGGACCTCTACGGGGCGGGCCACAACGAGACGCTGCTGGGCAAGGCCGTCGCAGGTCGCCGGGACGAGGCGGTCGTCGCGACGAAGTTCGGCATCGTCCTGGACGACCTTCAGCAGCGGGCGGCCCATCGCGACAACTCACCGGCCTATGTGCGTACGGCGGTCGAGGCCAGCCTGCGACGGCTGAACATCGACGTCATCGACCTCTACTACGTCCATCGCATCGACCCCGCCGTCCCGCTGGCTCAGACATGGGGCGCGATGGCGGAGCTCGTCGAGGAGGGCAAGGTGCGCTGGCTCGGCCTGTCCGAGGCCACCGTCGCACAGGCCCGCGACGCGCACGAGATCCACCCGGTGACCGCCGTCCAGTCCGAACTCTCGCTGTGGACGCGCGACGCGCTGGAGGGCGAGTCGGGCGGGATGGTCGGCTGGTGCGAGAGCGTGGGGGCGAGCTTCATCCCGTTCGCGCCGCTGGGCCGCGGCTTCCTCACCGGGACCCTGCACGCCGGCCAGTTCGAGGACAGCGACTTCCGCACTGCCAACCCGCGCTTCCACCGCGCCGCGATGGAGGCGAACCAGCGCATCGTCGACGTGATCAGGGAGGTCGCCGACCGTCGTTCGGTCACGCCCGCCCAGGTCGCCATCGCCTGGACGCTGGCGCAGGGCGACCGGGTGGTGCCGATCCCCGGCACGAAGAACTCCCGCTATCTGCGGGAGAACCTGGCCGCGGCGGAGGTCCACCTCACCGAGGAGGACCTGGCCGACCTGGCCGCGCTGCCCGCCGCCGTCGGAAGCAGGTACTGAGCGCATGAGCGACGACACCCGACCCACCGGCGGCGGCGAGCGCGGGAGCGGGCCCGCACGGTCCGTCCGGATCGCGTTCTTCGACGTCGACGAGACGCTCATCGACAGCAAGAGCATGTTCTCCTTCCTGGAGTTCCACCTCGCCGATCCGGACCAGTACCGCGCGGCCGCAGGCAAGTTGACGCGCGCGGCACGGGCCGGCGTGCCCCGCGAGGAAACCAACCGCGCCTACTACCGGAACTACGCGGGGATGGAACAGGCCGCGGTCGCCGAGAGCGGGCGCCGCTGGTTCGCCCGCGAGCGGCAGCGGGACGGCTTCCTCCACCAGGAGGTCGTACGCGAACTGCGCCGGCTCCAGGCAGAGGGGTGCCAAGTCGCGCTCGTCTCGGGGTCGTTCCGGGCCTGCCTCGACCCGATCGCGGAGCACCTCGGCGCGGACCACATGCTGTGCGGCGAGCCCGAGGTGGTCGCGGGCCGGTACACGGGCGAGGTGCGCACCGCGATGATCGGCGAGGCGAAGGCCACGGCCGCCCGCGCCCTGATGGACCGGTCGGGCGCACGTCCCGAGGAGTGCGTCGCGTACGGCGACCACGCGTCGGACCTGCCGCTGCTGACCTGCGTGGGCGGTGCGGGGGTCGTTGGGGACGACCCGGTGCTCGCCGAACACGCCGATCGGTTCGGCTGGATCCGGTTGCCGGGGACCGCCGGGTCTGCAGCGGTGGCACAGGGGACCGCCGCTGCGGACCCGGCCGCGCACCCGTCCGCCTCGTCCTCGCAAACGTCGGAGACCCCACCCGCTCCATTCACGTCGAGCACGGAGGAACTCACACATGCGACTCGGTAACGGGCTGGGGATCCGGGCCGTCAGGACCTGTCTGCCGGAGACCGTCGAGACCGCCCTGGACGCCATCGCGCGCGGCAGGATCGGCGAGGACGACCTGATGAACACCGGCGTCACCGAGGTCCCGGTCTCGGGAACGGTCTCGGCGCCGGACATGGCGGTGGCGGCGGCGCGCGGCGCGCTCGCCGCGGCGGGCTGGGACGGCGCCGACCTCGGCTTCACCACGCACGCCTGGATCCATCACCAGGGCCACGACTTCTGGTCACCCGCGCACTACGTGGCGCACCGGGTCGGTGCGGTGCGCGGTGTACCGCTGGGCATCCAGGTGATGTGCAACGGCGGCGGCACCGCGCTGGAGGCGGCCGCGTCGCGGCTCCTGGCCGACAGCACCACCGGCACCGCGCTGGTCACCACCGGCGACCGCTTCCCCGACGAGGGCTTCGACCGCTGGGCGGGCGACTACGGCGTCTTCTACGGCGACGGGGCGACGGCGGTCCTGCTGCACGAACGCGACGACTCTCTCGATGATTTCACGCTCCTCGGCCTGTCCAGCGCCGCCGTCTCGGCGGCCGAGGGACTGCACCGTGGCAGGGACGAGTTCACCCCGGCGAGCCGGTGGAACAGCGACCGGATCGACGTCAAGCGCACCAAGAAGGCGTTCATCAATGATGTGGGCCTCGACGGCTTCTACAGCGGAGTGCATGTCGCGCTGCGCGGCATCGTCACGACCGCGCTGGAGGAGGCCGGCATCGACGTCGACGACCCCCGCATCCGGGCCCTCGCCCTCCCCAGGGTGGGCATCAAGGTCCGCCGCGAGACGTACCACCCGGCGGTCGAGGGCCTGACCAAGGCAAGGATCGTCGAACTGGGCAACCGCACAGGCCACTTGGGAGCCGGCGACATGGCGGCGAACCTGACGGACATCCGGGAGCAGGAACTGCTCGCGCCGGGCGAGATCGCCGTCACCATCTCGGCGGGCGGGGGCTTCGGCTTCACGTGCGCGGTCGTCGCCCGGCCGGCCCGCTGACCCCCACTCGTACATCTATCCCCCCATCAACCCCCTGAAAGGGGACTTTTCATGAGTACGGCTCGTCCGGACACCGGTCGCGGCAATCCGACACTGACGCTTGTCGCGGTCTGTCTAGCCGTCCTGGTCCTGCCCGCCTCGCTGACCGGTACCTCCGTCGCACTTCCGGACATCAACTCCGATCTGCACGTGGGGCTCGCCCCGCTGCAGTGGGTGGTCAACGCCTACAACCTCGCCTTCGCCTGCTTCATGCTGGGCTGCGGCTCGCTCGCGGACATCGTGGGCCGACGGCGGATGTTCGCCGCCGGTACCGCCCTGTTCGCCCTGTCGACCCTGGCCAGCGCGGTGACGTCGAGCATTGTGGTGCTCGACGTGGCGCGTGCGCTCGCCGGGCTCGGGGCTGCGGCGGTGATGACCTCGGGTGCCGCGATACTGGCCACGACGTTCGAGGGCGCCGCCCAGGCGCGGGCCTTCGCGATCCTTGGCTCGTCGGCCGGTGCCGGTCTGGCACTCGGCCCGTCGACCGCGGGTCTGCTCGTCAACACCTTCGGCTGGCGTTCGGTGTTCTTCTCGCACCTGATCATCTCAGTGCTCGTGCTCGTCGCGGTGCCGCTGATGCCGGAGTCGAAGAACCCCGCCGCGACGAAGGTCGACTGGGCCGGCACCACGACGTTCACGCTGTCCCTGTTCTGCCTGATGTACGCCATCGTCCAGGGCCCGCAGCAGGGCTGGACGAGCGGCACGACCCTGCTGCTGTTCGCCGCGGCGGCCGTACTGATGGCCCTGTTCGCCGTCGCCGAACTGCGCCGGCCGCAGCCCATGATCGATCTCTCGCTCCTCAAGCAGGGCCGCTTCATGGCGGTTTCGCTGATCCCCGTCGCACTGTCCTTCAGCTTCGTGTGCCTGCTGGTGCTGCTGCCCACGTACTTCACCGGGGTCGCGGGGATGAGCACGAACGCCTCGGGCACCACGATGATGCTGCTCACCCTGCCCGTCCTGGTGGTTCCGCTCGTCGTCAGCAAGCTGGTCAAGAGCGGCGTCCCGACCCGGCTCATCCTCACCCTGAGCCTCGTGGTCGCCGCGGTGGGCGCGGGCTGGCTCACCCTGATCGACGCGGACGTGTCGGTGGTGGCGCTGGCCGGTCCGCTGCTGCTGCTCGGCATCTCGATGGGCATGACGGCCGGTCTGGTGGACGGTGCGGCGATCACCTCCGTGGAGCCGGCGCAGGCGGGTGCCGCCGCCGGCCTCTTCAACACGATGCGCCTGGCCGGTGAGGCGTTCGCCATCGCCGTGATGAGCGCCGTGCTGCTCAACTCGACGCGCTCGCACATCTCCGACGGCCTGTCGGGAGTCCAGGGCGCGAACGGCATCGACGCGGGCGGCGTGGCCGACCGCGTGATCGGCGGCGACCTGGCCGGGGCGGCCGACGCCGTCGCCGGTTCCGCTCGCTCCGGCTTCCTCGACCTGCTCACCGGCAGCTACACCGACGGCCTGCACCTGGTGCTGTGGGTGGTCGTCGCCATCTGTGCCGCGAGCGCCGTGCTGGTGAGTGTGATGCTGCGCGAGCGCGCCCAGCCTGCCGCGCCCGCCGAAGCCATCGCCGAGGAGGCGACCGTATGACCAGCCCCGCGGGTGCGCTCCCCGTCCTTGTCGCGGGCGCGGGACCGGCCGGGCTCACCGCGGCGACCGAACTCACCCGGCGCGGTGTACCGGTCCGCTGCGTGGACAAGGCCGACGGCCCCAGCACGCTGTCGAAGGCGCTGGGCCTGTGGCCGCGGACCGTCGAGCTGATCCACCGGGTCGGCGGGCACGAACTGCTCGCCGCCCGTGCGCTGCCCCAGTCGCAGATGCGGTACTACTCCGATGGCAAGGTCATCGCCAACCTCCGCTACAAGTCGGCGACCCGGCCGCTGATCTGCCCGCAGCCGGACATCGAGGAGGTCCTGCGGACCAACTTCGCCTCGGTCGGCGGCGCCGTGCGGTGGGGGACCGAGCTGCTCGGCTTCGAGCAGCTCGACGACCGGGTGCGTGCCCGGCTGCGTCACCAGGACGGCACCGAGCACGAGGAGGAGTTCGCGTATGTCATCGGGGCGGACGGGGCGAGCAGCACCGTCCGCGGCCACCTCGGTATCGGCTTCGAGGGATCCACGTACGAACTGCGGTTCGTGGTCGCGGACGTGCGGATCGACACCCGCTTCGACCATCGCATGACGCACTATTTCTGCTCACCGCGAGGCATCCTGGTGGCCTGTGGCCTGCCCGACGGCCGCTGGCGCGTGTTCACCTCGGCGCCTGCCGGGGCCAGCCAGGAGGACGTCGACCTGGCCATGGTGCAGAGCCTGGTCGACGAGCGTGGGCCCGGTGGCATCCGGCTTCGCGACCCCGACTGGATCAGCGTCTTCAACGTGCACGCACGGCACGCCGACACGACACGGGTCGGCCGGGTCTTCCTGATCGGGGACGCCGCGCACATCCACAGCCCGGCCGGCGGGCAGGGCCTCAACACCGGTGTCAACGACGCCCACAACCTGTCGTGGAAGCTCGCCCTCGTCTGGCACGGGTACAGCGCCGAGCGGCTGCTCGAAACCTATGCGAGCGAGCGCGGGGACGTGGCGCGCGCGGTGGTGCGCCAGGCCGACGTACAGACGAAGCTGTGGCTGCTGCGCAAGAGCCACCAAGTCGTCCTGCGGGACAACCTGTTGCGTGTCGCGTCGGGCCTGCGGCTCTTCGACCTGACGTACATTCCGTGGCTCGCCGGTCTGCGGACGAAATACCGGACCGAACCCGCGGCCGGAAAGAAGACGGCCGGAAAGAAGACGGCCGGCTTCGTGCCCGGCGCACTGGTGCCGCTGCCGCTACGGACGGAACTCGACGATCTGCGCCACACGCTGATCCTCACGGGGCCGCCGGACGAGTCGGTACGGGAGCTGACACGGTGGTGTGCGGACCGGCTCGACGCGGTGCTCGACATCCGCACCGAGGCGCGCCGCGGAAAGCCCGCGCTCGTGCTCGCCCGGCCGGACGGCCACGTGGACCGGATCGCGGGGGACGTCCCCACGATGCGGGCCCGACTCACCGACCTGTTCCGCCCCTTGCTCGGGGCCCGGCAGGACGAACAAGAGAAAGTGAAGGAACACACGGCATGAGTCTCATTCCCGAGAGCCACAAGGACCTGCTGGAGCGGCCGCTCTTCGGCCATCTGGCCACGATCCGCGCGGCGGGCGGCGGGCCGCAGGTGAACCCGATGTGGTTCTCCTGGGACGGCGAGTACGTCCGCTTCACCAACACGACGGTCCGCTACAAGTACAAGAACATCACGGCAGACCCGCACGTCGCGGTGTCGGTCAACGACCCGGACCAGCCCTACCGTTACCTGGAGATCCGCGGTGAGGTGGAGCGGATCGACGACGACTCGTCCGGCGAGTTCTTCGCGCAGCTCGCACAGCGGTACGGAATGAAGCTGGACGGCCCGCCGCCGGACGTCGCGCACCGCATCGTGTACGTGGTCAGGCCTACGGCGGTCAGCTACCAGTGAACCGGCCGGTGCGAGACCGGCCCACGCCGAACCGCCGGGGCCGCGGGGTCAGTTCCCGCTGACCTTCGCGGTCACCAGGTCCGCGACCAGCCCGGTGCGCGCGCCGAGCGCGGTGAGCCGGTCGAGTGCCTCGCGGTGCTGCGCCTCGTCCACGCTGGCGGTGGCGTCGGAGACGACGGTCACCTCGTAGCCCAGGCGCAGCGCCGTCGCGGCGGTGGCCGCGACGCCGTGCGCGGTGGACAGTCCGGCGACCACGACCTCGGTGACGCCTTCGCGGTCCAGGTGGTCGTGGAGGTCGGTGCCCTCGAAGGCGTCGAGGCCGTGCTTGGTCACCAGGTGTTCGCCGGTACGCGGTTCAAGACCGGGGACCAGCCGGTTGGGAGCGGCACCGATGCCGCCGTCGGCGCCGTCCTCCCGTACGTACCGGACGAGGACGACGGTCGGGGAGCCGGTGTTCGTCGCGAAGTGCTCGCGCAGCCTTCCGCAGGCGTCGACCACGACATCGCCGCCGGCCGGCTGCCACGGCATGTCGACGATCCACCGTTGCAGATCAATCAGGACGAGAGCCGTGCGTGCGCGGGTCATTCTGTTCCCCCAGGGACGGATGATCAGCGGTCCAGCGCACCCTACCAAGGGGAAAACACAGCCAGATGGAGAGGCCAATCGCGACGCGGGACGGTCTGCGCCTGTGGACGGAGGCGTTCGGCAGCCGCGACGATCCGGCGGTGCTGCTGGTGATGGGCGGCACGGCGCCGGGCATCGTGTGGCCGGACGAGCTGTGCCGGCTGATCGCCGCGGACGGGTACCTCGTGGTGCGGTACGACCACCGGGACACCGGCAGATCGGGCAAGTCCGACGGCGCGTACGACCTGTCGACGCTGGCCGCGGACGCCGCCGACGTGATCGCCGGGCTCGGTCTGGGCTCGGCGCATGTGGTGGGGCAGTCGGCCGGCGGCATGGTGGCCCAGCTGCTCGCGCTCGACCGGCCCGAACTCGTCCGGTCGCTGGTGCTGTTGTCCAGTTCCCCGGACGCGAACGGCGATGTGCGGCTGCCGCCGAGCACCGGGCTGCCCGGTCCGCGCCGGCCGATGCTGGAGCGGGCCGCCCGGCTGGCCGCGTCTCCGCCCGAAGGGCCCGAGGCGTGTCTGGCCGCGGCGGTCGACGGCTGGCAGGTGCTGGTGGGGGCCTCCGTGCCGTTCGACCGCGTCTACTGGGTCGACCTGGTCCGGCGTGTGATGTCCCGCGGTGACGGGCCCGACACCGCCTGGCGCCACTCGGCGGCCCTGGACCGTACACCCCCGCTCACCGGCCGGATCGCCACTCTCGAGGTGCCGACCCTCGTCGTGCACGGCGAGCAGGACCCGGTCTTCCCCCTGGAGCACGGTGAGGAACTGCGCCGGGTGATCCCGCAGGCGCGTCTGTGGAGGATCGCCGGCATGGGTCACATCTTCCCGCCGCACTGGTCGTCGACCATCAGATCGCTGGTCGTCGACCATCTGCGCCGGACGTGACGGCCGGACTTTGCTCCCGGGCACGGCTGTTCGGACACGAATCGCGTACGAAGGAGACTGTGATGCGTCATGCGACCGGCAGGACCGTTTCCCGGCGAGCGCGGCCGAGGGCACTCGTGGGTGCGGCGTCGGGCCACTGCCCCAGTCCCGCGGCACCCGGCCCCGTAGCCCCGCCATACGTTCCCGAGCCCGGCGAAACTCTCGCGTCCCCGGCCGCCGACACCGAAGGTCCGGACGCAGCAAGCGATTTCCTCCGGGCACTGCGCAGCCGGCGCCCCTTTCGCCGCATCGAGGAAGCGTCCTTCTCGGATCCACTGACGGCGGCGATTTCCCGGTTCACCGGCACCGCGTGAGCGCGGCTGCCCGGGCAGGGAATTCAGAGATATTGAAATTGAAACGGTCGGGAGTCCGTTATGAGCCCGTCACCCTCGCGCAACCAGTGTCATGGCGGGAAATCCCTTGCCGTCAAACAGTCGGGGAGCCTCTCGGTGGTGTGACAAATTGAACAAGGCCGAACCCCCGGCCCGCCTCCGACGTCCCCTATTGTGGCAACCGCACGGCTGAGGGGTCCCCTCGCGGCGTTCCGGCAATGGCGCGGTGTGTCGCATGGGGAGGCTGTGCACAGCCTACGGGGGATGGCAAGAACTGTATGGTGCGAACAGAATTCGTTCCGTCGCCTGGCGCCGCCGCGCCTGGCGACGGGAACAGCTTCGGGATATTGGGAACGCTTACCGCGCGTGTCGCCGGCAAAGAATTGGTAATTGATTCCGGAAAGCTCCGGGTGCTGCTGGCCGCGCTGCTGCTACGGGCCGGTTCGGTGGTCGACAACGACCGCCTCGCCGACTGGCTGTGGGACGAGCGAAAGCCGTCGAACCCGCGCGGGGCGCTGCACACCTACGTACGACGGCTGCGGATGCTGCTCGGCGACGTCGGCTTGGTGGAGACGGCGGTCGGCGGCTACCGGATCGATGTGGCCGACGCGGAGTTGGACCTGACGCGGTTCCGCCGCCTGGTCCAACTCGCGCAGCAGTCCGAGACGCCGGAGGAGCGGGCGCGGCTGCTGGCAGAGGCGTTGAGCGCCTGGCGGGGTGCGCCGCTCGCGGACATCCCGTCGGACTCGTTGCGCCGTGACGAGTCCCCGGCGCTGGAGGACGAGCGGCTCGGAGCGCTGGAGGCGTACTTCGAGACCGAGCTCCATCTGGGCAGGCACGCGCAACTGGTGAAGGAACTGCGCACCGCCGCCATGGACAACCCCCTGCGGGAGAACTTCTGGAGC
Source organism: Streptomyces flaveus (assembly GCF_014647675.1). Lineage (GTDB taxonomy): Bacteria > Actinomycetota > Actinomycetes > Streptomycetales > Streptomycetaceae > Streptomyces > Streptomyces flaveus. The sequence goes on from NZ_BMPQ01000010.1 coordinate 34,670, forward strand.
CTGCTGATGCTGGCCCTGTACCGCTCGGGGCGGCAGGCGGAGGCACTGGACGTCTACCAGCAGGCCCGCCGCGAACTGGTCGAGCAACTCGGTGTCGAGCCCGGCGAGCGGCTGCGCGCCCTGCACACCGGCATCCTCGAATCGGACCCCGCCCTCGCGGCCCCGAACGAGCCGCGCCCCGGCGCAGGCGAGGCCGTCACGGTACCCGCGCAACTCCCGCCCCTGGCCCTGGGGTTCGTGGGCAGGGACGACGTCGTCGACCGGATCGAGACGATGCTGCCGCCGGCGCCGGACCGTACCGGCGTCCCTGTCGTGGTCCTGTCCGGGCCGCCCGGCGTGGGCAAGACGGCGCTCGCCGTGTGGCTCGGCAGCCGGGTGCGGGGCGCGTTCCCGGACGGGCAGCTGTACGTGAACCTGCGCGGCTACGAACAGGGCGGGGCGCACGCGCCGCTCCCGCCGGACCAGGTGCTCTCGCAGTTCCTGCGCAGCCTCGGCGTGCCTGCGGACCGGATCCCGGTCGACCCGGTCGAACAGGCCAACCTCTACCGGTCCAAGCTGACCGGGAAGAGCGTGCTGGTGGTGCTGGACAACGCGTCCAGCGTCGAGCAGGTGCTGCCGCTCATCCCCGGTGACGCGGGATGTTCCGTACTGATCACCAGCAGGCGGCAGTTACGCTCCCTCGCCGTCACGCACGGCGCCCAGGTGATCCGGGTCGGCACGCTCAGCCCGCAGGAGTCGGCCGAGCTGGTCACCGCCATGATGAGGCAGGCCGCGGTGCCGATCGAGCCCGACGTGGTGCGCGAAGTGGCCGCCCTGTGCTCGTATCTGCCGCTCGCGCTCCGGATCGCCGCGGCCAACCTGATCAGCGCCCCGGGCGGGCAGACCGAGGACTACCTGGAGAGTCTGCGGCGCGGCAACCGCCTCGCCGCCCTCTCCGTCGACGGCGACACCACGTCCGCCGTCTCCACGGCCATCGCCCTGTCGTACGACGCCATGACCCCGGCCGACCGCGTGGTCTTCCGTCTCGCGGGGCTCTTCCCCGGCTCCGACTTCACCCCCGCCGCCGTCTCGGTGCTCGCCGACATCAGCGAGGCTCAGGCGCGGACCAGTCTGAGCCGTCTGGAGACGGCGAGCCTGTTGCAGCAACCCGCCCCCGGCCGCTACCAGTTCCATGACCTGCTGCGTGAGTACGCGCAGGGCCGCGCCGCCGACGAGCACCACGCGCAGGAGCGGGCCGGGGCGCTGGAACGGCTCGGCCAGTGGTATCTCGCGGGCGCGTGCGCCGCGGCCGACGTCCTGCACTCCGAGTTCGTGCGGCTCGCCCAACCGGCCCGGCCGAAGGCGACCTTCGACGCGCCGCAGTTCCCCAACGAGAGCCATGCGATGGCCTGGCTGCTGGCCGAGCGGCGCAATCTGATGGCCTGCGTGCGCCACTTCGGCACACACGGACCGCACCACCTGTCCTGGCACCTGGCTGACGCGCTGCGCGGCTTCTTCTGGACGGGCAAGTACCGTACCGAGTGGCGTGAGACGACCCGCATCGGGCTGTCCGCGGCCGAGACCCTCGACGACGAGCGCGGCATCGCGGCCATGCACCGCAGCCTCGCCAACCTCCACAACACGCTGGGCGACTACGAGCAGGCCATCGCGCACCAGGAGAAGAGCCTCGCGCTGCACGACCGGCTCGGCATGGCCGAGGAGGTCGCGGCCATGCTGAACAACATGAGCCTCGCCCACCTCAGCCTGGGCCGGGGTGCGCAGGCCGAGGAGGCCGCACGGCGGGCGCTCGACGTCGCCCACAGCATCCGCTCTCCCCGGCTGGAGGCCACCACCCAGGGCCTGTTGGGGTTCATCCACTGGACGCAGGGCGACATGGCGCGGGCCACCGAGTTCCTTACCGCGTCACTGTCCACCGCGGGCGGTCTCGGTCTGCACCACATCAGCTCGTACAGCCTGCGCAACCTGGGCCTGGTGCGCCAGGCCACCGGGGAGCTGGCCGAGGCGCGGTCCTGCTTCACCCGGGCGCTGCAGGTGTCCGAGTCCATCGACTCCTCGTACGACAGAAGCATCTCGCTGTACGGGCTGGCCCTCGTCGACCTGGACATCGGCCGGCACGAGACGGCGCTCGACTCGGCGCAGCGGGCCCTGAGTTCCTTCCAGGAGTGCGGCGACCGCACCTACGAGGTGGAGACGCTGTGCCTGCTGTCGGCCATCAGCGTGGGCCTCGACTCGCCGGCGCAGTCGGCCCGTTACGCGGCCACGGCGCTTGACGGCGCCCGGCAGATCGGCTACGTCGACGGCGAAGCGTACGCGCTGGCCCGCCTGGCCGTCACCGACGGACTGCTGGGCCGTGAGGACGCCACCGGGCACGCCGAGGCGGCCCGCTCCCTCGCCGAGGGCAGCGCGAACCACATCGCCCGCAGCAAGGTCCACCTGGAGCTGGCCCCGCTCTACCTGAGTCTGGGCGACCCGCACCGTGCCAGGGAGTGCGCGCAGTTGGCGCTCGCCCTGTCGCAGCCGACCGCTCAGCGCCTGACCATCGCCAAGGCCAAGCACCTCCTGGGCGCCGTCGCCGCGCTCGACGGTGACCACTCGCGGGCCCGGGCGTACTGGACCCAGGCCCTGGAGGCGTTCACCGAGATCGGCGTCGCCGAGGCCGACGACGTACGCGCACGACTCGGCACGACATCCGCGACATGATCACAGCACGGGAGGACGACATCGTGAACACCCTTGCCGCGGAGACGGATCGCGTATCCATGAGGCGGGACCGGCTGCGGCCGGTGCTGGCCGCCTCCATCGGCAATGCCATGGAGTGGTTCGACTGGGGCGCGTTCGTGACGTTCGCCGCGCTGCTCGGCCCGCAGTTCTACCCGGCGGGCGACGCCACCACGAACGTCCTGCAGACCCTGTCGGTGTTCGCCGTCGGCTTCCTGTTCCGGCCGCTCGGCGGGGCGCTGATCGGCGCGTACTGCGACCGCAACGGCCGCAGTGCCGCACTGCGGCTGTCCCTGCTGATGATGGCGGGCGGCAGCCTCCTGATCGCGCTCGCCCCGCCCTACCGGACGGTCGGCGTGCTGGCCCCGGTGCTGCTGGTGGTGGCCAGGGCGCTGCAGGGGCTGTCCGCAGGCGGCGAGGGCGCGGCGATGAGCACGTACGTGAACGAGATCGCGCCTCGCGGTCGTCGAGGCCTGTACTCCAGCGCCGTCTACATCAGCACCACCCTCGGCACGCTCGTGGCCACGCTGCTCGCGCTGCTCCTGCACAACACGCTCAGCCCTGCCCAGCTGGGCAGCTGGGGGTGGCGGGTGCCCTTCGCGCTCGGCGCGCTGCTCGCCCTGTACGGCTGGTACCTGCGCGGCCGGATGCGTGAGACGCCCGTCTTCGACGCGGTGCGGGAGCGGCCGCGCAATCCGGCCCGGCAGGTGCTGCGCGCGCACCCGCGCACCGCCGCCCGCGTGGTCGGCTTCACGCTGGGCGCGACCGTCGTCTACTACACCTTCGCCTCGTATCTGCCGCTGTACGCCCAACTCCGGTACGGCGTACCGGCGAACGCCGCGCTGTGGGCCGCCGTCGTCGCGCAGGTGGTGTTCATGGCCGCGCTGCCGCTGTTCGGCATGGCAGCCGACCGGTTCGGGCGCCGTCCGCTGCTGCTGGTGTTCGGCTGCGGGTTCGCCTGTCTGTCCCCGCTGCTGTTCGGGCTCCTGTCGGGTTCGGCGGTGCGGCTGGGCGTGGTGATGGTGGCGGCGCTGCTGCTGTTCGGCTGCTACGCGGCGGCCGCGCCGTCGGCAACGCTGGAGATGTTCCCGACGGCACTGCGGTCGAGCGGCGTCGGGCTGCCGTACGCGCTGACGGTGGCCCTGTTCGGCGGCACGGCGCCCTACCTGATCGAGTACCTCTCCGAGCACGGCCACGCCAACTGGTACCCGTGGTACGTGGTGGTGCTCTGTCTGATCAGCACGGTGTCGTTCCTCCGGTACCGGGAGACGAAGGACGTGGACCTGGCGGCCGTCGGAGAGGTTTAGCCACGCCGCCCGCACTGCGGGGCATCGGGCGGCCTCCTCCAGCGCGCCGTACGTCCGCGATGGCACCGCCAGAGACCTGTCGACGGGTTCCCGGCTGGAGCATCGTCACGCGGGTCGGTCAGGGCGGGGTCGGTGCGGTGTGGTGGTGGGCCACCGGGATACTGGGCGACTTCTGGATCCCTGGGCTGCCGCCGCGTCTTGGGGACGCTGTCCCCAGCGCCGGGGTCAGCGGGCGAGGACGCGGTTCAGCCAGGCCAGGAGGTCGCTGATGATCTCCTGTTTGTTGGTCTCGTGGAACAGTTCGTGGCGGGCTTCGGGATAACTGAGATGGGTCACGTCGATGAGGCCGGCCTCGCCGTAGCGTTCGACCAGCAGGTTGCTGAGTGAGAGCTCGGCGTTCAGCGGGTCGTGATCGCCGACCAGGATGCAGATGGGTAGATCCGCCGGGATGCCCCTCGGCTGGGCAAGTGACGCCGAGGCGATGGTGATGTCGGCCATGCCCTGGGCGTCGAGGCTGAAGCCGCACATGGGGTCGGCGAGGTAGGTGTCGACGGCCGGTTCGTCCCGGCTGAGCCAGTCGAACGGCGTGCGGATCGGCTGGAACGCCTGGTTGAGCGCGAGCAACGGGTCTTCTCCCTCCGCGGCCTCCTGCGCCTGTGCCGCGAGCATGACGTCTACCGCGGTAGTACCGGCGAGGGCGAGTGCGTCGATCAGGTGGGCGTGGTCCAGGACGTACTGCTGCGAGGCGAAGGAACCGAGGCTGTGTCCGAGCAGCACCAGGGGCAGGCCGGGGTGCTGCTCGCGGATGGTCTCCGAGAGGGTGACCATGTCACTGACGAGTCGGTTCCAGCCGTCGTCCCCGAGATGACCGGGCTCGGCGTGCCTGCTCAGCCCGTGTCCGCGGTGATCGTTGGCATAGACGGCGTAGCCCTGAGTGGTCAGTACTGCCGCGAGTGGGGCGTAACGGCCGGCGTGCTCTCCCATGCCGTGGGCGATCTGGACGACGGCTCGCGGTGGGGTGTCCGGCTTCCATTCGTGCACGTGGATCTGGACGCCGTCTTTGCTGTCGAAGGTGAACATCGGACTCCTTGTCCTGGGTACGCGGGCAGCCCTGAGTGTCCGGCCAGTTGTAGGGGGTGGGCCGGCCCGAGTGGTTCAGGCTCACGGTGGTTGTGGTGTACGGCGGTTGTGGCCGGTTGACCGCGTGGCCGTCCGGCCGGGTCAGGCGTGCTGCTCGCCGAGGTAGCCGGCGAGGATCCGGGACTGGTCGGCCCTCAGTTCCTGGGCCGTGGCGTGCGCGGTGATCTCGCCGTGGGAGAGGACGTAGCCGCGGTCGGCCATGTCGAGGGCGAGGCCGACGTGCTGTTCGACGAGCAGCACCCCGCAGCCGGTGTCGTCGGCATAGCGCCTGACTATGGGCAGCAACTCCTCGACGATGATGGGTGCCAGGCCGAGGCTGAGCTCGTCGAGAAGGAGCAGCTTGGGGCCGCGGGCCAGGGCTCGTCCCATGGCGAGCATCTGCTGCTCGCCGCCGGAGAGCAGTCCTGCCTTGCGGTCCTGGAGGCGGGACAGAGCGGGGAAGTAACGTAGGGCGGCCGCCTGGTCGAGGCGCTCACCCCGGTGACCGAGGCGCAGGTGTTCCGCCACCGTGAGGCCGGAGAAGATGCCTCGTCCTTCCGGAACATGGGCGATGCCGAGGCGGGCGCGGGCCGCTGCCGGGATCCTGCCGAGGTCCGTTCCGTTGAAAGTGATCGTGCCGGCAAAGGGGCGCAGCAGCGCGGAGACGGCCTTGAGCGTGGTGGTCTTCCCCGCTCCGTTGGCCCCGAGGAGGGCTACGACCTCTCCCGCGCCCACTTCGAGGTCGATCCCGCGGACGACAGGGGCTCCGTCGTATCCGGCAGTGAGGCCGGCCACCTCCAGGACTGGGGTACTCATGGTGTCTCCGGTGTGCTGGTGAGGGCCTTGGCGGAGCCACCGGTCGAAGTGTCGGACGCGGTGGCAGGCTGGACGGTGGATGCCCCGAGGTAGGCGGTGACGACGGCGGGGTCGGTCCGGACCTGAGCCGGTGTCCCGGAGGCGATCACCTTGCCGAACTCCAGGACGACGACGTGGTCGCAGATGCCCATCACGAGGCTCATGTCGTGGTCGATGAGGAGCAGCGCCGTGCCGGCGTCGGCGACCGTGCGCAGTCTGCGTCCGAGTTCGGCGCTCTCGGATGTGTCCAGACCGGCCGCGGGTTCGTCGAGACAGATGATGCGGGGCCGGGCTGCCAAGGCCCGCGCCACACCGACGAGTTTGCGTCTGCCCTGGGACAGTTCGTGTGCCGATGCGTCGGCCAGGTCCTCGAGTCCCAGGGCCGCAAGGGCCTTGGGGACAGCGGGGTTCGGGGACGGGCGGCGGCCGAAGGTCTCGCCGAGCGCGGTCCACCACGTCGAAGGGTCCGCCGTGACCTGGAGGTTCTCCGCGACCGTGAGGTCTTCGAAGAGTTCGCTGCTCTGGAAGGTGCGGGCGAGTCCTCGGCGGGCTCGTACATGGGGCGGCCGTCCGGTCAGGTCCTTGCCATCCAGTTCCACCCTTCCCCGGGCGGCGACGAGGCCGGTGACCGCGTCCACGAAGGTGGTCTTGCCGGCACCGTTGGGGCCGATGAGCCCCACGAGCTGGCCCTCGCCGACCTCCAGGGAGACATCGCTGAGTGCGTGGACGCCGCCGTAGCTGACGCCCAACTGCTGGACAGAGAGCACGTTCACGGTGCGACCTCCTTGGCGTCGGCAGCGGTACGGCCGAGACGGATCTCCGGGGAGCCGACGGCGGATGCGCTGTCAGTCGGTGGTCCCGTGGCGGCCGCAGCGCGTTCCGTCCTCCTCGCCCTCTTCGCCGTCCTCCGGCGGTGGGCGGCGCCCGCGATGCCGTCGGGGTTGGCGATCAGCGTCACGATCAGGGAGACGCCGCCGAAGAGCAGGGCCCAGGTCCCCTTGATCCCGAACCACTTGTCCAGCGCGTGGGGGAGCAGCGCCTCGGTGGACATCAGCCCCGCGATCACGGCTCCGGACACCATGGTGATGCCGCCGATGTAGGCGAAACCGATCAGGCCGAGGGCGGCCAGCGCGGTGAACCGGGCGGCGCTGACCGAGCCGAAGTTGTAGCCGTAGAGGGTGCCGGCGGCGCTGGCGATGAAGGAACTGATCGCGAACGCGGCGATCTTCACGGCCTGCACGTCGACACCGGCTGCCGCGGCGGCGCGCTCGTTGGAGCGGACGGCGAGCATCCGCCGGCCGAGTCCGGTGCGCCTGAGATGGGCGACGTACAGCCCGAGAGCGACAGTGACGGCCAGGACGAGGAAGCCGAACATGGGGCTGGGTTCGTTGCCGTCCAGGCCGCGGAAGTCCGCTTTCGGTCCGAGGTCGTTCCCGAACAGGCGCGGCGGGGGTACGGACACTCCGGCCGTTCCGCCGAACGAGGTGTTGTTGAACAGTGCCTGTTCCATGGCCAGGGCCGCGGCCAGGGTGACGACGGCCAGGCTCACACCCCGCACCCGCAGGGCGGAGACGCCCGCGGCCACTCCGAGCAGTGTGGCCAGCACCATCGCACCGAGGGCGGAGAACGGGAACGGGATCCCCAACCCGACCGAGAGGTGGGAGAGGACGAAGCCCGCGGTTCCGGAGAGCGCGAGCTGCATCACGGAGATCTGCCCCACGTAGCCGGTGATGACGACGTAGGACAGGACGATGACCATGCCGATCATCGAGTTCGTGAGTGCCTGGCGGAAGTCGAACGGGAGCACTATCAGTGCGGCGGCGGCGACCGTAGCGGCCATCAAGGCGGGGCGTAGCAGCCGCTCGGGCAGGGGCACCGCGGGCAGCCGCTTTTCGACGAGTTCACCGCGGCGCGGCAGACCGGCGCCGCGCACGTACAGGGCGACGACCATCAGAGCGAAGACGAGGAGCTGCTGGAGGCCGGGCATGGCGTTGCCGTTGTCGGTCGGGAACCAGCTCTGCGTGGACAGGTAGTACACGATCGACTGGAGCACTCCGATGAGGATGCCCGTGGTGCAGGCGATCCACAGCGAGGTGAACCCGGCGAAGAGGGCGGCGGCCAGGGCCGGTACCACCTGCAGGGGGAGCGTCATGGAGTCGACCTGGACGATGGGCGCGGCCAGGACACCGAGCAGCCCGGCGACCAGGGCGGCCAGGAGTGTGTTGGCCATCGAGACGCTGTTGGGCGACAGGCCTGCCAGAAGAGCGGCCTGTTCGTTCTCCGAGGCCGCGCGGGTGGCCAGGCCGAAGCGGCTCCACCGGTACAGGGCCCCGAGGACCAGGGCGATCACGACGACCAGTCCGGCCAGGACGAAGCGGTCGGAGGGTGTGGTGACGCCCAGGATGGTGACGGTGTCGGCCGGAAGGATGCTCGGTGCCTGCTGCGGCTGAACCCCGAAGACCAGTAGCACGGTGGCCTGCAGGGTGAGCAGGATGCCGAGGGAGGCCGCGAGTTTGGCCAGGGGCGAGACGGTTCGCAGCGGCTTGAAGACCGCCACCTCCGTGAGCACTCCGACGGCGAGCGCGACCGCGAGGGCGCCGGCGAGAGCGGGCCCGACGGGCAGCGTGAACCCGAAGAAACCGGTGGTCAGGGCCCAGAAGGCATAGGCTGAGGCCATGGCGACGGCGCCGGTGGACAGGTTGATGATGCCCGAGCCCCGGTAGGTGACCACGACGCCGAGCGCGATGCCGGCGATCAGTGCCCCCTGGCCGAGGCCGAGCACGGCGAAGAGCAGGATCTGTTCCAATTCATGACTCCTGTCATGGGTCCGCGAGTCCGCGAGTCCGCGCTGCTGAGGCTGCGTCCTGCGCGGGCGTGCAGCCTCAGCGGCGGCGGGGGCGGGCGGGACTCACTGGGGCGGGCGGATCCAGTCGGTCAGGGGCTTGAACTGGCCCTTGCCTTCGTACTGGTAGAACCTCGCCTGGTCGTTGCAGACCGCGGGGGCGTCCGGGTATTTGCCGCACTTGACCTCGGCGGCGCCCATGACGACCGGCCCGGTGAACTTCTTGAGCTGCTCGGTCACCGACGCGGGAGTGATCTTGTCCGGGCCGACGGTGTTGAGCACCTTCGCGTATGTCAGGACCGTGCTCCAGCCCAGCGGCGCGAAGACCTTGGACTGGTCGTCCTTGTCCAGCCCCGCCTGCGCCGAGGCCTTCAGGAACGCCTTGGAGTCGGCGGCCGAGGAGTCGATCGGCAGCGTCTGGGCTACGCCGTACGTCCAGGTGGGCAGGTCCCCTCCGAGCCCCTGGGTGACATCGGGGGACATGCACAGCGGCGTGGAGACCACCGGCTTGGTGACATTGAGCTGCTTCAGTGCCTTGGCGATCCCGACGCATCCGCCACCGACGGAGATGGGCACCACGACATCCGCGGTGTTCGCCCCGGCCGCGGTGACCGGGCCGATCAGATCGGTGGACTGCGCGTCGAATCCGACGGACTTCACCTTCAGGCCGGCGGCTTTCAGGCCCTTCACCGCTGCCCCGGAGGCGATCTTGTCGCCGGGCGTGCTCGTGTGGATCACCGCCGCGGTCTTCGCCTTCAGTACGTCACGGGCGTACGTGCCCCAGGTACCGAAGATGTGCGGCAGGTCGCCGAACGTGCTGAACGTGTTCTTCGCGGTGGGCATGGTCGGGCCCGTCGCCACTCCGACCAGCACGGGCTTCTTCCCCGCGATCACGGAGTTGAAGGAGGCGTCGCCGAGGTAGAGGTTGCCGACACCGATGGCGGAGACCGTCTTGTCGCCGAGCAGTTGCTGGCCGCATTTCTGTCCCTCCTCCTCGGCGGACACCACCGTGCAGACGTTCAGTTTCAGCGGGTGCCCGCCGATACCGCCCAACCTGTCGTTGACGTACGTCACGGCGGCACGGGCACCCAGGGTGGCTTCGGGGCTGCCGCCGGGGCCGCCCTCGACGTTCACCCAACCCAGGGTGACCGGTTCGAGGCCGGCGTCGGCCTTACCCGCCTTTCCGCCGACGTAGCCGAGGTAGTCGGTCACGACGTCACTCACCGGGCGGGAGTCCGCACTCGCGGAGGAGGAACCCCCGGAGGCGCCGGTCGATGAGGGTGCGGTGGTGCCCGATCCGCCGCATGCGGCGACGCCCAGCAGGGGCGCCACGGCGGCGGAGACGAGGCCGAGTCTGAGGGGGCGTGAGGTTGCGGGCATGCGGGATCCTCCAGGATCGGAAACGGCAGGGCGGTGCCCGGCACGGCATGCGGGGAGAGCACGGAAGGCAGAAGGAAGGCAGGAGGGCGCACCGGGGTGACCGGTGCCTCGGACCAACCCGAGGAACTTCGAAAGGCCAGGTGACCGGCGCTTTCGCGTTTCGTAACTTTCTTACGGATTGGGAATCTAGGTGTACGATTGCGCCCTGTCAACGCCCCGCTTCACACCGAATTAACGATCATGCAATGGGAGGGGAAGGACATGACGGCGCACGCCGTGAGACGCAGGCTCCCTCGGCGCTCACCCGAAGAGACCCGGGCCCTCATGCTGGAAGCGGCCACCAAGCTCGTCTGCGCCGGCACCTCCGACACGAGCGAGGCGGCTGTCTCCGCAGCCCTTGCTCATATCCGCGTCAAGCGGGTCACCGAGGAAGCCACCCGCATCATGCGGGAGAGACTGGGCGACGACACGGCACCGGCGATCACGACCGGATCCATCTACCAGATCTGGCCCGCGCAGGCCGACTTCCAGGCAGATCTCCTCTTCCACCTCACCAGCCGGCAGGCCGAACTGGTCCCGGGGCTGCCGGAGAGCATCCGCCGTTTCAAGGAGGCGGTCGACAGCGGTACGACCTGGCAGGAGGCTCTCAACGACGTCCTGACGGACAACCACGAGAACCACCGCGTGGACCCGATCTACCGCGTGCTGCTCGGCTTCTACGCCAGCGCCGCCAACCCACGCGTCCGCGACGCCCTGGGGCACTACGCCGAGTCGTTCACCGAGGTCGCCTGCGAGGCGTACCAGACGCTGCTGGACGCCTACGGGCTACGCATGCGCGCGCCCTACAAGGTCGAACACCTCGCCACCACCATCGCCGCCCTGCTCGACGGCTTCCACATGCGCTGGATCGCCGGACACCCCAACCTGGAGGACCCGGAAGGAGAGGACGGCTGGTCCCTCGCCACCCGGGCCGCCGTGATGGTGTTCGACCAGTTCACCGAACCGGCGTAGGTGGGTTCGCACGTCCATGCGTCGATGAGAACCATGGGGGAGACCTGTAAGGACTGAGCCGCTTGGCGGATCCGTGAGCGGTCCAGGCCGGGGTGGAACGTGGAGGTCGAGCCACCCCGGCCGGGCCTCATCGGATGTGCTTCGCCGGCTTGGTGGCGGCGTTGACCAGATACTCCAGGGGGCCGCGGCGGAAGAAGCGGGACCAGATCGTGGCGAACAGGGTGGCGCCGAGGATGAACATGAGCAGCGGCACCCAGGACTGCTGGGTGTCGCCGCTGGGCACGGACAGCATGTCCTGTGCGACGAAGTGGCCGACGTAGGCCGTCAGGGACATGGTGCCCACGGCGATGACCGGTTTGGCCAGGCGGCGCAGTCGCGGCAGGCGGTCCATAGCCACCGTCGCGCCCACGATCACGAGGATCGCGACTCCCACGCTGCCGATGATGTCGAACGTGGTGCCGCTGTGCGGCCCGGCCGTCAAGAGCGACGATGCCTGGGACTCGAGCGACCCGCTGTCGAGGGGCATCGACCCGGAGCCGCCGGACGACGACCCGTCTTCCGCCGTGCTCCTCAACGCGTCCTTGCCGGCCAGCAGCAAGGACATGCCGTACGCGGCCACGGTGAGGGCGGCGCCGAGCGCGGCCAGGCGCCACTGGACGGCGGCCTGGGACAGGTCGAGGCGGGCCAGCGCCATACCGGCGATCACGAACGATATCCACGTGATCGTCGGGTAGAAGCCGGTGAACAGCAGATCGAGCACTCCCACGTCGCTGAGCCGGTGGAGCGGGTCGTAGGCGTTGACGCTCTGCTGGACCGGCTGGGTCAGCAGAGCGTTCAGGGCGAACGACAGCTGCGGTGTGACGAGGGCGAGGGCGGCCGCGATGATCGCGAGCGTCCTGGCGCGCAGGCGCACCAGGGGCAGGGCCAGCAGGAAGTAGACCCCGTAGAAGCCGAGGATGACCACTCCTCCGTATTCCATCGCCATCACGGTGCCCAGCGCCAGCAGGACCACGGCACGGATCACGATCCTGGCCTTCGCCTGCCGGCCGGCCAGGCCCGTCTTCGGCTCCCGGCGGCCGGCGAGCAGCATCAGCGAGAACCCGGCGAGGGTGGCGAACAGGACCGACGAGTGACCGTCCGCCATGTACCGGACCCAGCTGCCGACACCGTCCGTGGCCGACAGCGCAGGGCCGATGTGCACGACATACATGCCGAACACCGCCAGCGCGCGGGCCAGATCCACCCCGACGAGGCGTCCCATCGAAGGACCGGGCGAGGTCGGCACGGCGGACTCGGGCGGGGTTTGGGGATGGGCAGGAGACGCCTCCTGCGGAGGTGCCTCCTGCAGCGGCTGCATCTTTGTCATGCGGAGAATCTCGCGTGGACGACCGGGGCGGACCATCCGGCAGTCTTCGGTATCAGCCCCGCCGGTCGGCGGGTACCGCCCCGCCGACCGGCGGAGTCTCCTCCCGGCCGGGTCCGGCGCGACCGGACGGCGGTGTTCTCCCCCCACTCGGCGGGGGTGGACCCGACGGTTGCCGGATGGGCGCGAGACGGCCGCACTTGCAGGCTGGAGGCGTGACACAGCGTGCGCGACACAAGGAGACCGACACTTCCCTCGGGATGCACACGGAGCCCGAGCGGCGGGTCTGGTGAGCCGGCGCAGCCGACGTGCCGGCATGAGGTCCTGGTCGGTCAGTCCGTGCTGAGGGGAATTCGAAGCCGCACCCGGTAGCCGCCCTCCGTGGTCGGGCCTGCCTCCAGGGTGCCGTGCAGGATGTCGGCCCGTTCCCGCAGGCCGATCAAACCGTGCTGTGATCCGGGCAGGGACAACGAGGGGCGTGTGGGCGGGGTGTTGGCGACGGTCACTCCGACGTGGTCGCCGTCCTGCCACAGTTCGACGCGGGCCGTGGCGCCGGGGGCGTGCTTGCGGACGTTGGTCAGCGCCTCCTGGACCGTGCGGTAGAGAGCCCGTTGGGCCGGGGTGCCCACGGTGGGCGGGAGTTCACCCGTCAGCTGTGCGTGCGTGCCGCTTGACTCCACGAGTTTGTGCAGGTCGGCCAGGGTGGGCTGAGGAGTCAGCTCGGTGGCTCGGCCGCCGGAGGCGCGCAGCAGCGTGACCATGGTGCGCAGTTCGTCGAGTGTGGTGACGCTCAGGGAACGGATCGTGCGGGCGGCCTCTTTGGCGTTCGGGTCCTGGGTGGCGACCTGCATGGCTCCGGCCTGTACGGCGATCAGGCTGACCTGGTGGGAGACCACGTCGTGCATCTCGCGGGCCAGCTGGGCGCGTTCGCGGGCGAGCACGGCCTGGGCGTGCAGGGCCCGCTCGTGCTCCCTGGCCTCCTCGATCTCCGCCAGCCGCCGCGCCAGGTCCCGGTGCGCCTGGAGGAGTTGCCCGAAGAGGACCGGGGCCGCGGCGGTGGCCAGGCTGTACACGAAGTCGATCAGCGTCATGGTCCGGCCGACCTCGGAGAAACTGGCCAGGGGCCACGGAACGCTGCTCACCACGGCGGCCAAGGCGACGCACCCCGCGAGGAGGAGGCGGTTGCGGGAGCGTTCGGCCAGGGTGAACAGCGCCACGAGCGGGGCGACGGCGATATCCTGCATCAGCGCGATGGGCAGGGTGAGCAGGAGGACCCCGAGCGGGAACCTGCGCCGGAAGGCCAGCGCGGCGCAGCCGAGCGTGGCCAGCGCGACGCCGGGACGCGTGTCGTCCCACAACATCAGCCATACGTCCACGGCTGCCACCGCCACCAGGACGAGGTCGACGGCCGGCGCGGGCACCTGTTCCCACAGGGCGCGTGCGCGCTTCATCGTCGGGCCTCCGGCTGGGGGCGCGCGTCGAGCAGTCCGGCCCGCTGCGCCAGCAGCGCGGCCTGCACCCGGCTGGTCACCCGCAGCTTGGTGAGGATCGCGCTGACGTGGTCCTTGACGGTGCCGGCACCCAGGTGGATGCGTGCCCCGATGTCGGCGTTCGACAGGCCCTCGGCCACCAGGACGAGGACGTCGCGCTCACGCGTGGTGAGCAGCCGGACTCTGGCCGCCTCCTCGTCGACGGCGGCCTCGGTGCCCGGGTGGCTGTGCAGCAGGGTGCGCGACGCCTTGGGGGACAGCACCACGCCGCCCGCGGCCAGGGTGCGCACCAGGTGGGCGAGCTGTTCCGGCTCGGTGTCCTTGAGCAGGAAACCGGCGGCGCCGGAGTGCAACGCGGTCAGGATGTACTCGTCGGCGTCGAACGTGGTCAGCATCGCCACGACGGGAGCGTCCGGCATCGTCCGCAGCTCGCGCAGCACGGTGAGCCCGTCGACGTCCGGCATCCGGATGTCCAGCAGCACCACATCCGGCCGCTCCCGGCGGACGGTCTCCACGGCGTCGCCACCGCTCGCCGTCGCGACGACCTCGATGTCCTCGGACGCGCCCAGGATGAGCCCGAACCCAGACCGGACCAGTGCCTCGTCGTCCACCACGACTACCCGGATCACCCCGTTCACGTGCCCTCGGCCTCACCTTCGTCCATGCCGTCCGGCTCTTACCGCCTCGACCCTAAAGCTTCGGAGCGCCCCCGCAGCCTGCCGGATGGCAGCTCCAGCCACCCGGCGGGGTATCACCCTCCGGTCGGCGGGGACACGGCAGCCTTCTGCCGGATACTCCATGATCGGCCCGGTCTCCAGCCTGAGAGCCATGACACAGCACGCGGACTCCCCGCCGACCGACGCACCGTCCCCTGAACACGAGCGCGGTGAGCCCACGCCGGGCATGCCCGGCGTGGGCCGACTGGTCGGACTGGACCTGGCCCGGGGCCTGGCCGTCTTCGGCATGTACGCGGTCCATGTGGGCCCCGCCCCGGGCCAGGACGGTGTCATCGGCTTCCTGATGGAGCTGGCGCAAGGCCGCTCCTCCGCCCTGTTCGCCGTCCTGGCCGGCTTCGCGGTCGCCCTCATCACCGGGCGCCGCACACCGAAGACCGGCCTGGCCGGCCGCCAGGCCGTCGCCAAGGTGATCATCCGGGCCGTGATCCTGCTGGCCCTCGGCACCGCCCTGACCATGACCGGCACCCCGGTCGTGCCGATCCTCGCCTTCTACGGACTGTTCTTCCTGCTCGTGCTCCCGCTGTACCGGCTGGGCGCCAAGCCGCTGGCGCTGATCGCCGCGGGCTGGGCCCTGATCGGCCCGCAACTGCTGTACGCGCTGAAGCCGGTGGTCGGCGACCGCGTATTCCTTTCCTACGGCCAGGCCGACGGCCTCGTCTCGCTGTTCTTCACCGGCGGCTATCCGGCCCTGACCTGGGTCCCGTTCGTCCTCGCCGGTATGGCTGTCGCCCGCTGCGACCTGGCCGCCACGACTGTCCGGATACGCCTCGCCCTCACCGGCGTCGCCCTCGCCGTCACCGGCTACGGCGGCTCCTGGCTGGCGCTGCGTCTCGTGCCCGGTGCCGCCGAAGCCGTCCGGAAAGCCGAAGAGGGATCGGGCATGTCGTCCATGTCGTCCGTATCGCCCGACAGCATCGGCATCTTCGGCGACAGCCCGGCCGGGATGCTGGCCGCCGCCCCGCACAGCGAGGCGACCCTGTCCATCGTGGGCGCCACCGGTGTGGCGATCTTGGTGATCACCGCGTGCCTGGCCGCCATGGACGCCTTCCCCCGGCTGCGCCGCCTGGCGGGGCCCGTCATCGCGGTCGGCTCGATGTCGCTGACGGCGTACGTCTACCACATCGTCGCCATCTGGCTCCTGAACACCGAGGAAGCGACCGTCCAGCCCCTGTACATCCTGCTCGGCTTCATCGCGTCCGTCACCGTCCTCGCCACCATCTGGTCCCGCTTCTTCCAGCGAGGGCCGCTCGAATGGCTGATGGGCCGGGCGACCGAGATGGCCCGGCGCGTTCAATGAGACGCATCGACGGAGACGGTGGAGTCTGCCCTGGGCAAGGCCAATGCCTCTCACGTCATGACCGCGTGGAGCCCCCCGTCGACGTGCAGGATCTCGCCGGTGGTGGCCGGCAGCCAGTCCGAGAGGAGCACCGAGCAGGCCTTCGCCGTCGGTTCCGGGTCGTGGACGTCCCAGGCGAGTGGCGGGCGGGTGCGCCAGATCTCCTCCATACGGTCCACTCCGGGGATCGAGCGTGCTGCCAGGGTGCGAACCATGCCCGCCGCGACGAGGTTGACGCGGATGCGCCGTTCCCCGAGGTACATCGCCAGGTAGCGGGTGACGGACTCGAGCGCTGCCTTGGAGACGCCCATCCAGTCGTAGCCGGGCCAGGCCAGGGCCGCGTCGAAGTCGAGTCCCACCACGGACGAGCCCTCCTTCAGTAGCGGGAGGCACGCCGTGACAAGGGCCTTGAGGGAGTACGCCGACACTTCGAGCGCCGTCGCCGCGTCCTGCCATGACGTCTCCAGGAAGGCACCGCCGAGCGCGGACCGCGGGGCGAACGCGATCGAGTGCACGATGCCGTCGAGGCCGCCCAGACGGTCGGCGATCGCGGCCGACAGTGCGTCGAGGTCGCCGCGATCGGTGACGTCGAGCCGGATCACGGGCGTGGGTGCGGGCAGCCGCTCGGCCATCGCCTCCGTGATGGGCAGGGCCCGCCCGAAGGAGGTCAGCGCCACTTGGGCGCCCTCCTGCTGGGCGATCCGCGCCACGTGGAAGGCGATCGATGTGTCGGAGAGCACGCCGGTGATCAGCAGCCGCTTCCCGGCGAGCAGTCCGCCGCCCTTTGTCTCCGTTGTCTCCGTGCTCATACGCCCATCCCGAGTCCGCCGCTGACCGGCAGGAACGCGCCGGTGAGATACGAGGCGTCCTCGCCGGCGAGGAAGCGCACCACGTTCGCCACCTCCTCCGGGGTGCCGGGGCGGCCGAGCGCGGTCATGGAGAGGTACTCGGCACGTCGTTTCGGGGTGACACCCGCGACCATGTCGGTGTCGATGAAACCGGGGGCCACGACGTTCGACGTGATGCCCCGACGTCCCAGCTCGCGAGCGAGAGAGCGGGCCAGACCGGTGAGGCCCGTCTTCGACGCCGCGTAGTTGGCCTGCCCAGGAGACCCGAGCATCCCGGAGAAGGACGAGATGAAGACGAGCCGGCCCCAACGGCCCTCCAGCATCCCCGGGATGGCCCGTCGCGCGGACCGGAAGGCGCCCACCAGATTGGTGTCGAGGATCTCCAGGAAGTCCTCGTCGGTGGTGTGCAGAGCCAGCTTGTCCCGCATGATTCCGGCGTTCGCCACCAGGACCTGCACCGGACCGTGCTCGGACTCGATCTTCTCGTACGCGGCGTCCAGCGAGTCGGAATCGGTGACGTCGCAGCGTACGCCGAAGAAGCCCTCGGGAGGCTCGTCCGACCGGTGGCCGACCGCCACCCGGTCGCCCTGGGCGGCGAAGGCGCGGGCGATGGCCAGGCCGATGCCGCGATTCCCTCCGGTGACGAAGACGGACCGGCTGTCGGTCATCGTGTGCCCGCTTTCTGTAGGACGAGGACGGCGTTCTGCCCGCCGAATCCGAAGGAGTGGCTGGTCGCCGTCGTGACGCGCTGTTCGCGCGGCGCGCCGCTGACGACGTCGATGTCGATCTCGGGGTCGAGTTTGTCGAGGTTGGCGGTGGGCGGCACCAGGCCGTGCTCGATGGTCAGGGCCGTGTAGGCCACCTCGATGGCGCCCGCGGCGCCGAGCGCGTGTCCCGTGACGCCCTTGGTGGAGGTGGCCGAGGGCCGCCCGCCGAGCACGCGGTTGATCAGCTGGGACTCCATCAGGTCGTTCAACTTGGTCGATGTGCCATGGGCGTTGACGTGGTCGACGGCCTCGGGGGCCACGTCCGCGTCGGTGAGCGCCGAGCGCAGGGCGCGCTCCACGCCGGCGCCCGCCGGGTCCGGCGCGGAGGCGTGGTGCCCGTCGGCGCTGGCCCCGAAGCCCGCGACCAGCGCACGGACCGTGCCGCCCCGCGCCCGTGCGTCCTGTTCGCGCTCCAGGACCAGCACGGACGCCGCCTCCGCGGCCACGAAGCCGCCGCGGTCCGCGTCGAAGGGGCGGGATGCCCCCGCCGGGTCGTCGGTGCGCCGGGACAGCGCGCCCATCCGGTGGTAGGCGGCCATCGGCGTGGGACTCAGTGGTGCCTCGGACGCGCCGGCGAGCACGAGGTCGCAGACGCCGGACTGCAGCATCTGACGTGCGGTGCCGACCGCGGTGACGCCGGAGGCGCAGGCGGTGGCGACCACCAGGTTCGGACCGAGGGCCCGGCAGTGCATGGCGAGATATCCGGAGATCATGTTGACCGGCCAGTTCACCATCACCAGCGGCGAGACCTGGTCGGCGCCTTCTTGGTAGTACGTGCTGTGAGCGTCCTCGTAGGAGGCCGCGCCGCCCAGCGCGTTGCCCATGACGACGCCGACCCGGGCGCCGTCCCACCTTCGCGGGTCGAGGCCCGCGTCGGCCAGGGCCTCCTTGGCGGCCACCAGGGCGAGTTGGCTGACCCGGTCCAGGCGCCAGGCCGTCGAGCGGCCGAGCAGGGCGTTGGCGTCGAAGCCGGGGACCCGGCAGGAGATGTCCACGGGCAGCCCGGCGAGCGCCGGGTCGCGCTGTGCGGTGGAGCGGCCCGACAGGACCCGCTCCCAGTTAGCCGCCACGCCGATGCCGGCCGGGGTGACGAGGCCGATTCCCGTGATCGCGACGGGTGCGTCCCGTCCGGTGCGCTCGGCCATCAGGCGTTCCCCGCCGCCGAGTTCACCAGCTCGTACAGGTCCGAGACGGTGCCGCCGCTGTTGAGGTCCTCGGTGGGTATCACGAAGCCCAGCCGCTTCTGCAGGGTCAGCGCGACCTCGATGAGCGCGAGCGAGTCCAGCTCGATGTCCTCCAGGACGGTGTCGGGCTTGATGTCCTCGCGCAGGACGCCGAACTTCTCCTCCAGGACCTGGGAGAGGATCTCGAAGGTGGGGGGAGTGAAGGTGCTCATGGCTGATGCCGCCTTTCGGGCGTGGGGTGGGGTGGGGTGGGGACGAGTGGGGCGTGAACCTGCCTGTGGTTACACGGACTTCAGCGAGGGCCAGGTCAGTGCCGTGGCCCCCCACGTGGCGCCGCCTCCGAAGGCGGCGAGGACGACGCGCGCGCCGGGAGCGAGGTCGCCCGTCGCGTGCGCGTGCGCCAGGGCGAGCGGGATGGAGGCCGCCGCCGTGTTGCCGACCCGGTTCAGGTGGATGACGAGCCGGTCCGCCGGGATGTCCAGCTGCTCCGCGACAGCCCGCAGGATGCGCAGGTTGGCCTGGTGGCCGACCAGTCGGTCGACGTCGCCCGGCTGCCATCCGGTGTGGGCGAGTGCGGCGCGCGCCGACTCGGACATACGGGCCACGGCGTGCTCGAAGACCTCCCGGCCCCGCATGGAGAAGTAGCGGTCGGCCGCGTCGGTGCGCTCGGGATCGGCGTCGGGGTGGGGCCGCTCGGAGCCGCCGGCCCGCACCGTGATCAGATCGGCGAGTGATCCGTCGCTGCCGAGCACGATCCGGCCCAGGGCGCCGGGATCGCCGGGTTCCCCGGCGCGCAGCACCACCGCGCCCGCGCCGTCGCCGAACACCACGGCACAGGAGCGGTCACGAGGGTCGATGAGGGTGCTGAAGGCCTCGGCGCCGATGACGAGGACCTGTTCGGCCGCTCCGGAGGCGATCATCCCGGCGGCGGTGGTGAGGGCGTACAGGAATCCCGTGCAGACGGCGGAGACGTCGAAGGCCGGGCGTCCGGTGAGGCCCAGGCGGCGGGCCACCTCGGGGGCGCTGGCCGGGCAGGGGCGGTCGGGTGTGGTGGTGGCGAGGACTACCGCGTCCACGTCCGCTGTGCCCGCCGACTCCATGGCCCGCGCCCCGGCCTCCGCGGCGAGCCGGGAGGTCGGCATGCCGGCGGACACGAAGTGCCGGGTGCGGATGCCGGTGCGAGTGCGGATCCACTCGTCGGAGGTGTTCATACGTGCGGCGAGGTCGTCGTTGGTGACGAGGTCGGGTGGCAGCCAGGCGCCGATGCCGCTGATGACGGCGGCTTTCATGGGTGGCCTCCTGGGAGGGGGGTGGTGCGGGCGGTGGGCCTCACGCGTCGCCTCCCGGGACGAGGGCGATGTCTGTCGCGACCAGCGCGTCGACCCTGGCCGAAGCGGCCGCGGCGCCGGTGAACTCGACGCCGTGCCACCCGGCTCGCTCCGCTCCGGCGCAGTTGACCGCCAGGTCGTCGACGAGCACGCACTCCTCGCGGCGCACCCCGGCCCGCTCGGCGGCGAGGCGGAAGATCTCCTCCTCGGGCTTGCGGCAGCCGGACGCGTACGAGAGCACCACGGCGTCGAAGAGACCTTCGGGCGGTACGGCGAGGCGCCAGTGCCGGTCCCAGGCGGGCGGCATGTTGGACAACAGGCCGACGAACACGCCCTGTCGGCGCAGCCGGTGCAGCGTGTCGAGCCAGGGCTGGTTGACGGCACGGTCGGCGAACCAGCGCGCGGGGTAGTCACCGAGGTCGACGCGGATGCCGTTGTGCGTCGCGAGGGCCTCCTCGACGCGGCGCTCCCAGGTCTCCTGGGTGAGCAGCGGGGTGTCGAGCGGCGCCAGGATGTCGTCGCCGGCCCCGCAGTCGCGGGACACCTGCCGCATGGCGGCGAGCAGTGTGGCCGGCGGCACGCCGAGCCGGGCGCAGAAGGTCTTCATGGACTCGGCCACCGGAGGGGTCAGCACGCCACCGTAGTCGGTCCAGACCGCGCGTACCGGCCCGGTCCCGGGCGCCATCAGTGGTCCTCCGAGACGCCGACGGCGATCTCGCTGACGGCGGTGCCGCCCTGCCGGAAGCGGACGGCCACCTCGTCGCAGGCGCGGCGCACGGCCGACACCCTGACGGGGGAGTCGAGTTCGGCGAACCGGGCGAACGCCGAGCGGTAGCCGGTGATCCGCACGCCGGTGCCCGCCGCGAGGAGCGCGGCCTGCCGGGCGGCCTCCATGAGGATCATCGCCGTGTAGTGGTCCTGCGGGTGGTCGAAGTGCGTGCGGTGTCCGGACGGCACCGCCACCACCGCGGCGACTCCGCCGGCCACGCGGCGGGCGTCGGCGAGCGCCACGTTGGCGGGGTCCCGGCGGGCCACATCGGCGGGCGGCACGGGGATGCCCGGGGGCATGGCGGGCAGCGAGTCCGACAGGGGCGGCGCCGACCTGCGATGGTAGCGCCGGACGATCTCCGCCTCCTCAGCCGGGGAGTAGCGGGCGGAGATGTCGCAGCGGCCGAACGGCACACCGTCGTGGAGCAGCTCCAGGACGTACCGCGCGGCGCGCACCGTTCCCGAGCGGACCTGGCTGCGGGTGACGGCGGCCCGGATGTTCAGCTCGCGGGGCCGGTCGTGGGTCGGCAGCGGTGTGTCGCCGACGAGGTCGAGCGTCCAGTCGGTGACATGGAAGGCGCTGTCCCTGGCGACTCCGAGGCCGCGGTGGGCGACGCAGGTGGCGGTCTGTCGGCAGCACTCGAGAAGAAGCATGCTGTCGGGGGCCTCGGCGGCCGGTCCGGTGTGATCGCCGAAGTAGTGGTGAGCGGGAGGCAGTTGGGCCGCCGCGAGATAGTTGTCCGCGGTCAGGTCGGCGTAGTCGGTGAGGAAGACCTCGCTGACCGCCCAGCGGTGGACGTCGCCGCGGTCGACCGTACGACGGTAGGAGAGGGCCGGAGCGGATGGGGCCGCGTCCGGTGCGAGGGCGCTCTGGGGGAGGGGCATCAGTGTGCTGCTCCTTGGGCAGTGGCCGGGCTCGTGGTCCACATTCTTCGAGCGCCCGGCCGCCGCCAGCCAGGGCCTTCTGCCACCCGTGCGGCTCATACCCTTGAAACCGCTACCAGTTACCTCCGGGTAGGGTGTCCGACTTGCCATGGTGTACGCCAATTGGCTTGTGCGGAAGGCGGGTTCACGTCCGCCCCGGCGCCCCGCCCGGCGTGGCCCCCGCCGCAGGCCGCACGGCTGCCGGGGCCGGCTCCCCGGCCGGAAAAGTCGCTCAGGGTGGTGCTGGACTCAGGGGTATCGCGCGCACCAGGCCCGGCCGTTCGAGTTCATGCACGATGGTTGTCCGGCGCACCGCCCGTGCCGCAAGGCGCGAACCGGCCAGAGCGGCCGGCGCGGCGCCCGCCTCTCCCTCAGCCACCCCCGCGTACGCCATTTCCGTATGCCCGTTCCCCCTGAACGCAGGAGGTGTGACGCATCACCGTGGACAGCGAAGCACTGGTCGTCGGCGCAGGGCCGACCGGCCTGATGATGGCCACCGAGCTGATCCGCCGCGGGATCGACACCAGGATCGTCGATCGCGCGGCCCGAAGGAACCCCCATGCGAAGGCGATCATCCTCCAGCCGCGCGCGCTGGAGGTGATGGCCCGCCTCGGCCTGGAGGACCGTATTCGCGACGCGGCGCTGCCCGTCGTCGCCGCCAACTACTACACCCGCGGCCGCCGCGTCGCCCGCATCAACTTCCGCGGTCTGAAGGGCAGTCGCTTCGGCACTCCCCTCTCCCTCCCGCAGAACGAGACCGAGGGGCTGCTGCTCGACGCGCTGCACGAGGCGGGCGGCCGGGTCGAGTACGGGCACCGGCTGGCCGCCCTCGCCCAGGACGCCGACGGCGTGGACGCCGACCTGTCGGGCACCGCCCACCGCACGGGCCGGCTGCTCGGCTGCGACGGCGCGCACAGCGCGGTCCGCGAGCAGCTCGGCGTCGCCTTCACCGGTCCGACGTACCCGCAGTCGTTCGTCCTCGTCGACGGTGAGTGGGACACTCCGCTCGCGCATGCCGAGGCGCACTACTTCATGGGCCCCACGGGCGTGCTGGTCGTCGTCGGTCTCCCGGACGGGCTCATCCGTGTCTTCGGCAGCGCTCCCGAGGGTGCCGGGCCGGTGGACGTCGAGGAGACCGTGCGCGCCATCGCCGCCCAACGCAGCCCCGTTCCACTGGAGTTGACCTCCGTCACCGGCGCCGGCCACTTCCGGGTCCACCGCAAGATGGCGGACCGGTTCCGCGACGGGCGGGTGCTCCTCGCGGGCGACGCCGCGCATGTGCACAGCCCGGCCGGCGGACAGGGACTGAACACCAGCATCCAGGACGCGCACGAAGCGGCCTGGCGGCTCGCCGACGTGATCAGGGGCAGGCTGCCGGCGGCCGAGCTGGCGGCCTGGGAGCGGGAACGCATGCATGTCGCGCACGCCGTGGTCACCGACACCGACCGGCAGACCCGCCTGTGGACCTGGGGCGGCTGGCGCGAGCGGGCCCGCGACCTCGCGGCGGGGGGCG
>NZ_BMPQ01000010.1:58176-62922 GCF_014647675.1 Streptomyces flaveus
CGGCCGCCGAGCGCAGCGGCGTCCTCGACCGCGTCCTGCCCTCCCGCCTCGCCCAGATGGACCTGCGCTACCCCGCCGAGGGGCCCGCGCTCGGCTCCCTCGGCCCCGGAACGCGGCTGCCGGACATCCCCCTTCCGTCCGGCGGCCGCACCCATGACCTGCTGCGCGACGGGCGGCACGCGCTGCTCGTCCTCGCGGGCCGCACTCCCTTCCCCGGGCGGAACGTGCCCGCCGGTGCGCACCTGGACGCGCGGACCGCCCGCGCCCTGGGCGCCCGCCGTCCCGGAGCCGTGCTCGTACGCCCCGACGGCGTCGTCGCCGCGGCCGCCGCCCTCACCGACCAGGCCGCCCTGCGCCGCCTGGAACAGCTGCTGCCCACCGGGTACGGCGACACCGGCACCGGCATCAGCACCGCCACCACGCCCCCGGCACCCGTAATCCACGAGGAGAAGGAATGACCACCACCACACCGCGCACCCTGGACCGCGTCCTGCTCGGCGGCCGCCTGGAGGTGTCCGCGATCGGCCTCGGCTGCATGGGCATGGCCGAGTTCTACGGAGACCGCGACGAGGCCGAGTCGATCCGCACCATCCACGGCGCCCTGGACCGGGGCATGGACTTCCTCGACACCGCGGACATGTACGGCGCGGGCCTGAGCGAGGAGATCGTCGGCCGCGCGCTGGCCGGCGGACACCGCGACCGGGCCACCCTCGCCACCAAGTGCGGCCTCATCCGCACGCCCGAGGGTGTCCGGGTCGACGGGAGTCCCCGGCACATCGCCGAGGCGGTCGACGCCAGCCTCGAGCGCCTGGGCACCGACCACATCGACCTGTACTACCTGCACCGCGTCGACCCCGACGTGCCCGTCGAGGAGTCGGTGGGCGCCATGGCGGAGCTCGTCGAGGCCGGAAAGGTACGGCACCTGGGCCTGTCCGAGGCCGGTGCGGCGGCGATCCGCGCCGCGCACGCCGTGCACCCCATCACGGCGGTGCAGACCGAGTACTCCCTCGCCAGCCGCAACCCCGAGCGCTCCGTGCTGCCCACGGTCCGCGAGCTCGGCATCGGCTTCGTCGCCTACAGCCCCTTCAGCCGCGGGCTGCTCTCCGGGGAACTCTCCGGCGCCGAACTGGCCCCGGACGACATGCGCCGCGGCCTGCCACGGTTCTCCGACGACAACCTCGGCTTCAACCAGCGCCTGGTCACCAGGATCGGCGAGCTGGCCGCCCAACTGGGCTGCTCGCCCGCGCAGTTCGCCCTCGGATGGCTGGTCGCGCAGGGCGTCGTGCCGATTCCCGGAGCCCAGCGGCGTACGCACATGAGTGAGAACGCGTCCGCCGGAGCCGTCCGGCCGGCCCCCGAAGTCCTGCGCCAGGTCGAGGAGATCGCGCCCGCGGGCGCCTTCGCCGGCGAGCGTTTCCCCGACCACCTGCTGGCGCTGGTCCAGGAGGACTGAGACACCGGACGGCCCGGGTGCGACCGCACCCGGGCCGTCCGGTACCCCCTCACCAGGACGGCCCGCTCGCCCCCTCTGCCGGAGCGATGAGCCGGTCGGTGAGCGAGGTGAGCCGCCGCTGGGTGCCGGCGTCGTAGGCGAGGCGGTGCGCCTTGGCCCGGCGGCTCTCGTTGTAGTACTGACCGCTCGCGCCCCGCGCGCCCTCGTCGACGGCGTGCAGCACGGCCGCGGTCCCCTCGGCCACCGACGACCAGGGCCGCACCCCGGCCTCGGTGACCATCGTGGTGTCCATGTAGTTCGCGGGGTGTACGCAGTTGACCCGGATGCCGTCCGCCGCGTACTCCTCGGCGATGGTGAACGTGAAGGCGGCGAGCGCGAACTTGCTGCGCGTGTACGCCTCCATGCCGTCGTAGCGCCGGGTGAACTGCACGTCCTCCGGATCGACGGGACTCTGCCCGATCGAACCGATGTTGAGGACCTGCGCCGAGCCCGCCGCGCGCAGCGGGGAACGCAGGGCGTGGGTGAGGACCACCGGCGCCAAGTAGTTGACGGCCAAGCGCAGTTCATGGCCGTCGCGGCTCACCTCGCGGCGGCGGGAATCACGACCGGCGCCCACGCCCGCGTTGTTCACGAGCAGCCCCAGCGAAGGGTGCTCGGCGGCCACCTTCCGGCCGAGCTCGGCGGTCTCCCGCAGGGACGAGAGGTCCGCGAGATACGGATGGGCCGTGCCGCCCGCCGCACGCAGTTCGTCGACGACCTCGGCGCATCTGCCCTCGTCCCTGCCGTGCACCAGGACGGTCCAGCCGCGGTCCGCGAGGGCCCGCGCGAGACTGCGGCCGAGGCCTGAGGTGGCCCCCGTGACCAGGGCGGGGGCGTCCGGGCGGGGCTGTCCCTCGCCGCTCCGCTCAACTCGGCGCTCTTGTCGGTTCATGAACTCGGTCCTTCCTCCGGCGCCGCGGGTGTCCGGAGTTCGATGGCGACCATGACGAGGGTCCGGTCGGAGAGGTTGCGGACGTAGTGCCGCATGGGCAGGGACTCGCCGCGGTTGTGTACCACCTGGCCCGTCTCCAGCGTCACGGCTTTGATCAACTCGCCGTGTTCGTCCAGGGATTCACCGTGCGCCCCGGAGAGCACCACGGTCACCCAGGGGTGACGGTGGGTGTGGGCGGGCCGCTGCTCGCCGGGCGGCACGGTCTCCACCCAGCACTTGACGTGCTCCTCGTCGATGAGCAGGTCGGTGCCCAGCTCCTGCCAGGGTTCAAGCGGCATGGCCGGCCTCCGTGCGGTGGTCCGTGGTGGGGCGGGGTGCGGCGATCCGGGAGAGCAGCCGCCGCGGATTGTCGACGAGGAGGGTGCGCACGATCTCCTCGTCGATGCCCGGCTCCTTCAGGAGCATCGGCAGGACCCGCTCGAAGAGATGCACATAGCTCCAGCCCGGATACGTCCGTTCCCGCTGCTCGGCCGTCAGATAGTCGATGTGCACCGGGTGGTCCTGCGAGACGAGCAACTGGGCGCTGTGGCCCGCCCGTACGAGCGCGGCGAGCGTGGCGTTGCGCTGCTCGTCGGGGGCGAAGGGCGTCATGCCGTACCGGTCGTAGCCCAGCACGCAGCCGGTGTCGGCGAGAGCGCGCAGCCCGTCGAGGTCGGCGGAGTCCCCGGCGTGTGCCACGACCACGGAGCCCGCGGCCACGCCCTCCTTATCCAGGATCCGCACCAGCTGAAGGCCGTTGCCCTCGAAGGGGTCGCAGTGCACGACGACGGGGACACCGGTCTGCCGGTGCACCTCGGCGACGACGGCGGCCATCCGGTGCGCGGCCGCGTCCGGCGGGGTGCGCTCACAGGCGAACTTCACCAGGCCCGCCCGTACGGTGCTGTCCCCGATGCCGGTGGTGACATCGCGCAGGAGCAACTCGATCAGCGGGTCGTCGGCCTCGATGGCGGCGCCGGGACCGCGGAAGCGGGCGAAGAGCGGGATGCCGTCGACGCTGTAGACGCCGGTGGCGAGCACGATGTTCACCGGGGTGTGCTCGGCGACCGCCCGCACCAGCCCGATGTCGCGGCCCTGGCCCAGCACCGTCATGTCCACCAGGGTCCGCACACCGGCCGTGTAGGCCTGTGCCAACTGGCGTACGGCCTCACGTACTCCGGCCTCCCGATCCCACAAGTGAGGGAAATTCGACTGGAATTCAGAACTCAGCACGAAGAGATGCTCATGCGCGAGTGTGACGCCCAGCTCCGCCGCGGCGACCGGGCCGCGGACCGTCGGAATCGGGTCGTGCGGGAGTGGAGTTTCCGTGCTCACAGAGAACCGCCTCGGAACGACAGCCATGGCGCCGGGCGGACCAATGCGCCCGACGACAACCCATGGTGGCGCGCCCGCGAAGGCCTAACCAGGTGGTGTTCCAACTAGCATGAATCCCCGCCTCCCTGCCTCTCGTGCGAGCTGAGAGCGTCATATGTGGCCGGGCCGCCACTTCTGTTCCCGGCTTCTGTTCCCGGCCGACAGGCACTCATTCGCACGTGATCAGGAGACGACCTTGTCAACTTCCCCCGCATCCCCCGTTTCTTCCACAACCGCCGCCTCTCTCTCCGGCGCCCGCGTCGTGGTGATCGGCGGCTCGTCCGGCATCGGCAGGGCGGTGGCCCGCCAGGCCGCCGCCGCCGGTGCGCAGGTCGTCGTCGGCTCCCGCTCCCAGGACAAGCTGGAGCAGACCGCCAAGGAGATCGACGGCATCACCACCGGTGTCGTGGACGTGACCGACGAGGACAGCGTGCGCGCCTTCTTCGCGGGCATCGACTCCCTCGACCACCTCGTCGTCTGCCCCGGCGACATGGCCGTCGGCTCCGTCTACGACGTGTCTCTCGACGATGTGCGCGCCGCCCTCGACACCAAGATCATCGGGCAGCTCGTGAGCGTCCGGCACGCCGGCAGGAAGATCTCCGGCGAGGGATCCATCGTGCTGATCGCCGGTGGGGCCGGCTTCAAGCCGTACGCCGACATGAGCGCGACCGCCGCGGCCAACGCGGGCATCGCGGGCATGGGTCGCTCCCTCGCCGTCGAACTCGCCCCGCTACGCGTCAACGTCGTCGTCGGCGGCATGATCGACACCCCGCTGTGGTCGTTCCTGCCCGACGACGCCCGCGCCGGCCTCTTCGAGCAGACCGCGCAGGGCACGCCGGTGGGCCGCATCGGGCAGCCCGACGACGTCGCGGTGACGGTGCTGCACCTCCTGCAGAACACCTTCATGACCGGTGCGGTGCTGCACGTCGATGGCGGCGGCACGCTGTGAGCG
>NZ_BMPQ01000010.1:62952-98982 GCF_014647675.1 Streptomyces flaveus
GGCCCGTCGCACCGCCGCGGCCGCGGGCCGGCCGGATCACCGTGCTGCTGCTCGCGGCCGCCTGCGGTCTGTGCGTGGCCAACCTCTACTACCTCCAGCCGATCCTGCCCGAGCTCGCGGCGTCGCTGCACCGCACCCCCGGCTCACTCACCTCGTCCGTCTCCGCCACTCAGGTCGGCTACGCGCTGGGTCTGTTCGCGCTGGTGCCGCTGGGCGACGCCGTCGACCGCAGGCGGCTCCTCACCGCCCTGGTGACCACGGCGGCCGCCGTGCTCGCGGTGATCCCGTGGGCCGGTAGCGGCCACGGCGCCCTCCTCGTCCCGCTGTTCTTCCTGCTCGGCCTGGTGAGCGTCGCCGCCATGGTGATCGTGCCGCAGGCCGCCGGGATGGCACCGCCGGAGCGGCGCGGGCAGGTGGTGGGCACCGTGATGACCGGGGTCATCCTCGGCGCGCTGCTGTGCCGGACATTCGCCGGAGTAGTGGCGGAACTCGTCGACTGGCGGGCCGTGTTCTGGGGCGCGGCGGTCATGATGCTCGCCGTGTGCGTGACGCTGCGCCGCATTCTGCCCGCGCAGCCCGCCCGGGCCACCCTCACCGTCCGCGGCTACGCCCGGCTCATCGGCTCGCTGTTCTCCCTCGTCCGCAGCCGGCCGGTGATCGTGGAGCGCTGCCTGTACGGCGCCCTGGGCTTCGCCGCGTTCACCGTGCTGTGGACTGCTGTACCGCTGCGCCTGATCCAGGGGCCCTATCACTACGGTTCCGCGGCGATCGGCGCGATGGGGCTGCTCGGCGCGGGCGGTGCGCTCGGCGCCAATCTGGCGGGCAGGTTCGCCGACCGGGGGCGCCAGCGGGCCGTCAGCGCCGCGGCGTTCGCGCTCATCGCGATCTCGTTCGCCGTGGTGTCGGCCCTGTCGTCCTCGCTGCTCGTGTTCGGCGCGGCGATCGTCCTGATCGACTTCGCGGTCCAGGCCGCGCACATCTCGAACCAGACGACGGTCTTCGGCCAGGTCGGTGACGAGATGCGCAGCCGGGTCACCACGGTCTACATGACCTGCTATTTCCTCGGCGGCGCGGCGGGCTCCGCGCTGACGGGCCCGTTCTGGGCGCGCGGCGGCTGGCGTGACACCGCCCTTCTGGGGGGCGCCGCCGGTGCCTGCGCGCTGCTCCTGCTCCTCGGCTACGCGGCCGTA
The DNA here is from genome assembly GCF_014647675.1 of Streptomyces flaveus. Lineage (GTDB taxonomy): Bacteria > Actinomycetota > Actinomycetes > Streptomycetales > Streptomycetaceae > Streptomyces > Streptomyces flaveus. The sequence goes on from NZ_BMPQ01000010.1 coordinate 64,143, forward strand.
CGCCGCGCCGTGACCTCACGAAAGGCGGCTGCGCTCACCGATGCCTGAGATATCCGTGCCCGACGTACCTGTTCCCGACGTACCTGTTCCCGGCATACCTGTTCCCGGCATACCTGTGGCACCGCGGATTCCCGCGCAGAACGTACCCGCCGCGATCACCCGCGACGACCCCCGCTATCGCTCCCTCACCAAGCGGTCGCGCAACACGCGCTTCACGGGCAGCCCGGACCGCGTCCATGTGCCACGCACCGCGGAGGACGTGCGCCGGGCGGTCACCGCCGCCGTCCGCGGCGGATCCCGGCTGGCGGTCCGCGGCGGAGGCCACGGCCTGGAGGGCTTGGTGGACGACCCGGCCGTGCGCACGCTCATCGACCTGTCCGAGCTGAACGACGTCACATACAACGCCGGACGGCGGGCCTTCGGCATGGGGGCGGGCGCGCTGCTCGGTTCTGTCTACCGTTCCCTGTACCTGAACTGGGGCGTTGCCGTGCCCGGCGGCACCTGTCCCTCGGTCGGGCTGGGCGGCTACGTCCAAGGCGGCGGCTTCGGCGCGCTGTGCCGGCGGCACGGGCTGATCGTCGACCATCTGGAAGCGGTGGAGGTCGTCGTCGCCGACGGCCCGGGCGAGGCGCGCACCGTGGTGGCATCAAGGGACCCTGCCGACCCCCATCACGATCTGTGGTGGGCGCACACCGGTGCGGGCGGTGGCAATTTCGGTGTCGTCACGCGCTATTGGTTCCGCTCTCCGGAGGCGGAGACGGACGCCCCGCAGGATCTGCTGCCCCGGCCCCCGGAGACGGCCCTCTTCGCTTCCGCCGAGTGGCCCTGGGAGTCACTGAACGAGCGGGACTTCGCACGGCTCGTCCTCAACCACGGCGAGTGGCACAGCGAGGAGGACGGCACGGACCCGGCGTACGAGAGCCTGTACAGCGCGCTGTACCTCAACCAGCGCGTGGTCGGCCGGATCACCCTCGGCGCGCAGCTCGACGGCTCGACTCCCGATGCCGGCAGGCGACTTGATGAGTACATCGCGGCGGTGGGCAACGGCGTGCGGGCCCCGTGCCGGGTCACCCGCACCGAGATGCCGTGGCTTCAGGCCACTCAGCGGGACGTGGAGAACAGGGGAGAACTGACGCGCTCCAAGAGCAAGGGCGCCTATCTGCGCCGACCGTATTCAGTCGCGGAGACCGATCTGCTCTTCCGGTATCTTGCCGATCGCGGATATGGCGGGCATACGACAGTGGTGCTGTTCTCCTATGGCAGGAAGGTCAACGCCGTGGACTCCGCGGCGACCGTCGTCGCCCAACGGGATTCGGTGCTCAAGAGCTATCTCGGAACGTACTGGACCGATCCCGCCGAAGACGAGCGGCACATTCGCAGACTCAGGGAGTTCTACCGGGAGTTGTACGCGGGGACAGGTGGAGTGCCCGTCTCCGACGCACGCACCGACGGGTCGTACATCAACTATCCGGACATGGATCTGGCTGATCCGCGCTGGAACACCTCAGGAGTTCCCTGGCATGCGCTGTACTTCAAGGGGAATTACCCCCGGCTCCAGCGGGTCAAGGCCGTCTGGGACCCGCAGGACGTCTTCCGGCACGCTCTGTCGGTACGAGCGTCCGACTGAGCCCCCGGCCGAGTGCAGCCGCACCCTGATCCGCTCCTCGACAAGATCGCGGAAGCGCGCGAGCAGGTGGCTGTCCAGGACTGGCTGGTAGACGACCAGGGCCGCGTCCGCGCCCGAGAGCCGCAGCTTCACATAACCGAGTTCGATCCGTCCGAGTGCCGGATGATCGAAGCAGCGTACGGAAGGGACGGGCGGGGCGAGATCGAGCCGCTCCCACAGTTCCCGGAATTCCGGGTACTCGCCCTGCAGGTCGTCGATCATCTTCGCGTATTCGGGACGGGCGAGTTGATCGGCGGCCTGGGCGCGGAACAGCGCGGCCGTCTCCAGCGCGTCCTGCTCCCAGTTCGGGTGCATTTCCCGGGCCCGCTCGTCGAACATCATCACGAGGGTGTTGCGGCGGCTCTGTTCCAGGGATTCGAAATACGGGAACAACGCACAGAATCCATGGTTCCACGCCAGCACATCGAAGCGGTGGTTGACGATGAAGGCGGGCAACGGGTCCTGGAACTCGAGGAACGTCAGATATTGCGCGGGAATGTTTTCCCTGGAGCGGGGCGGCTGCACCGCAGGCGGTAATTCACCGGCTAGCCGGAACAGATGCCCGGTCTCTGTCGAATCGAGCTGCAAGGCTCGTGCGAGACCATTCAGGACCTGGCTCGACACCCTGATTTTGCGGGCTTGTTCGAGCCATGTGTACCACGTCACACTAACCCCGGCGAGCTGGGCGAGTTCTTCTCTGCGCAGGCCCGGGGTGCGGCGGCGCCCATATGAATTCTTGATTCCAACGGCCCCCGGCGTAAGCCGTTCGCGCCGGTTCCGAAGGAAGGAGGCGAGTTCTTTTCGCTGCCGTTCTGTGGTTACCATGCTGCACTCCCGCTAGCATCATGATCCCGCTGGAGTTCGGCGGATTTCTCCAATGTACAGCCCGTACCCGCACTTGTGTGCAGAGGTCAGTGATCGCGGCGTCCGTCAGGGATCCACCTTTGGTGGAATTTTTTCGAAGTTTTTGCCCAGCTCATCGGTGGTAACTCCGCTTTAACGTTCGGGACGCCCGAGGTATCTCGCCGGCCGCAATGGATGTCCGGTACGTGGGGCGAGATTTTACGCGCACAGGAGTGTTACTCGCGGGTGTCCTGAGCGGGTGCGGCCGGCTTCGGTGCGGAGCTCGCGGACGGTGAGGGCACCCCGCTCGCCGGTGAGCCCGTGCTTCCGCCCGCCTTTTTGCTGTGCGACGGAGTCGGGGACGCATTGGGGACGCAAGGAGGGGTGGCCAGCCGCCGGAGGCCGGTACGCGGCGGTCGTCTGTCGTCGGTGCCGGGCCGGAAACGGTCCGTGCAGGGGGCTCTGTCCAGGCCCTCGCTCCGCCACCTCTGGCAGGCGGCTCGAGGCTGCCGAGAAACTGGCCTCGCGCGGTGCGCGTGGCGAGTTCGAGCAGGCCGCGGCGGCGCATGACGCAGGCAAGCGTGCCCGACGCGAGGCCTTCGAGTGATCACATACCTGCTCGACACCTCCGCCCTGTGGCACCTGTTCCGCACTCCCGGAGCATTGCCGCCCTGGGAGGGGCACATCGCAGTCGGGGTGTTCCACCTCTGCGAGCCGACACGCGCCGAATTTCTCTACTCGGCAACCAGCCCGTCCCACCGGGACGAGCTCGCGGAGGAGTTGGACGCACTCTGCCTGCTCTCTCCCGTTCCGAAGAACGCCTGGCGCTGGGTCGACACCGCCCAGTACAAACTGACCCGGCAGGGCCGGTATCGCGCGGCAGGAGCGATCGACCTGTTGGTGTGTGCGACCGCGGTCCACCACGGGCACACCGTCCTCCACGTGGACAACGACTTCGCGACGGTGGCCGGAGTACTCAAGGAACTTCAGCAGCGAGACGTACGAGCCTGATCTCTGGGGCCGGTCCACGTTGCATCGCGGCAGTGCATTCATGCCCAGCGGTGGCATTGGTGGCGTTTTCGCGTGGCGTAGGGGTGACGGCGCTGACCCCCGTCGGTTTCCTGGGACGAAGGACGCCGCAGGAGCAGGACGCACCACGCTCGGCCTGGGCGCCGCCCTCTTCGGAGCAGCCGCGAATCGGGAAAGCAGGGGTGGTTTTCAACGTAAGGGGCGGGCGCCGACGCCGCTTGTGTGTCATTCGAGCCTGACGGACTGGAGCCTTCCGTCACGCGAGCCACTTGCACTCCGCCATGACACGGCGAACGCCGCGAGTTCCTCGCTGAGACGCGGTCCCGAGGCGCGCGAGTCGGCAGGGCAATCCGCTGTCGACGGGTTCGGGGCCCTTTCCCGAGCCGGCGAGATGGTCCCGAATGCTTCCGTCCGGCAGTCCTTGGAGCCTGTGGATCACGGCAGGCTTTGGGTGGCGAACCGGGGCGCTGTCCAGGCCGTCTCCTCTCAACTCGCATCAGTTTCTCCTTTCTGAGGACAAAGCATGGACGGTTTCGTATGTCCTTCGTACGCTGGGCGTCGCTTTCGTACGGAAGACCGCATGCATCACCGCGGAACGCCGCTACCACCTGTACGTGCACGAACTCCACTCCGCGGACGCCGGCCACCCCCGGCGCGTCGCCTCACAGCGCCCAGCAGGAGGAAGAGTGACGCCACACAAGTCTCCGAGGCCCCGTCGCCACCGCCGTAGAGCACGAAGAACCGCCGGGTTACTTCTCACAGCCCTTTTCGCCGGCGGCCTCGTGGCCCCCGTCGCCGGCGCGGAGGAGGAGCCATTCGCGGATCTGCCGCCCCAGGAACCCGGCGTCACCCTCCGCGTCTTCGACATCCAGTCCCCGCTGAGTGAACTCTGCGACCTCAAGCCCGCTCAGACGCCCAACGTCGACAAACTGATCCCCACCGTCGACTGGTCCTCCACCGAGGGCTTCGGTTTCACCGACAACTTCGTGTCGCAGATCATCGGCAACGTCAATGTTCCCGCTGACGGTACGTACGCCTTCCGCCTGATCAGCGACGACGGCTCCCGACTCTTCATCGGCGACAAGAAGGTCATCGACCACGACGGACTGCACGGCGCCGAGCCCAAGGACGGCGAGATCACCCTGACTCCCGGTCACCATGCCCTGCACATCGACCACTTCGACCGCGGTGGCGGACAGCAGGTCACCCTCCAGTGGAAGCCGCCGGGCGCCGACGACTTCACCCTCGTCCCCAACTCCGTTCTCAGTACCGACGCCGACGTCGTCCGAGTCACCGCCCCCGGCCGCAAGGAGTGCGAGGGCACCTATGACACCCCCGGCGACGGCCTCCCGCTGACCTCGGTCAACCCCGGCTACACCCTCACCGATCTGCGCCCCGAGGGCTTCGAGCCGCAGGTCTCCGCGATGGACTGGATGCCGGGCGGCCGGCTCGCCGTGACCACGTGGGGCGGCAGCAGCGAGACGAAGGGCGAGGTGTACGTCCTCGACAACGTCACGGGTGACACCGGTCCTGAGAAGGTCACGTACAAGAAGATCGCCGACGGCTTGAGGGAGCCGATGGGGATCAAGTACGTCGACGGAAAGCTGTACGTCTCGGAGAAGCACCAGCTGACCGAGCTGTCCGACACCAAGGGCGACAACACCGCGGGCGAGATCCGCAAGGTCGCCGAGTGGCCGTACGGAGGGAACTTCCACGAGTTCGCCTTCGGACTGCTCTACGAGGACGGGCACTTCTATCTGAACCTGTCCGTCGCCATCAACAACGGCGGCGCGACGACCGATCCGCAGCCCGCCCCCGACCGCGGCACCACCATCAAGGTGAACAGGAAGACCGGAAAGGTCAGTTACCTGGCCGGTGGCCTCCGCACACCGAACGGGATCGGACGCGGGCCGGAGGGCGAACTCTTCGTCACCGACAACCAGGGCGGCTGGCTGCCCTCCTCCAAGCTGCTGCACATCAAACCCGGCCGGTTCTTCAACCACCACACCAACCCGGACGGCCCGTTCGACGACCGTACGGTCACCAAGCCGGTGCTCTGGCTGCCGCAGAACGAGATAGCCAACTCACCCAGCACGCCCATGCTCTTGAAGAAGGGGCCCTTCGCCGGGCAGATGCTCTTCGGAGATGTCACCTATGGCGGAATCCAACGCGCCGACCTGGAGAAGGTGGACGGTGAGTACCAGGGCGCGGTGTTCCGGCACACACAGGGCCTGGAGGCCGGCGTCACCCGCATCAGCACCGGACCGGACGGCGCGATCTACGCGGGCGGTCTGGGCGCCGACGGAAACTGGGGCCAGGAAGGCAAACTCCGCTTCGGCCTGCAGAAACTCACGCCGAACGGCAAGAGTGTCTTCGACATCAAGACCATGCGCGCCACCCGCGACGGCTTCGAACTCACCTACACCGAGCCGCTGTCGGAGGAGACCGCCGCGAAGCTGACGAGCGGCGCCTACTCGGTGGAGCAGTGGCGCTATGTCCCCACCCCGGCGTACGGGGGCCCCAAGGTCGACGAGGAGGTCCTCCCCGTCGCGGCGGCCCGGATATCCGGTGACCGTCGCAAGGTCCGGCTCACCATCCCCGGCCTGAAGACCGACCGGGTGGTGCATGTGCGCTCGCCGCGCCCGTTCGCTTCGGCCGACGGTGAGCAACTCTGGTCCACCGAGGCCTGGTACACCCTGAACGCACGCCCCGGTCCCGAGCAGCCCGTCACCTCCTACGACGCCGAATCGGCACGCCTGTCCGGCGGAGCGGACATCGACATCGAGCACGCCGGCTACACCGGCGGCGGCTTCGTCGACGGCTTCGGCGCCCAGGGCGCCACCGTCACCTTCGAGGTCGACGCACCCGCGAGGGGCAGCTACGACGTGGGCCTGCGCTACGCCAACGGCCCGCACCCCTTCACCGGCACGAAGACGCTCGGTGTCAGCGTCAACGGCGGACAGGCGCGGCAGACCAGCCTCCCCTCCACCGGCGCCTGGAACCGCTGGTCCACCCGCACCGAGCGGCTTGACCTCCGCAAGGGCCGCAACACCATCACGTACACCTACCGGCCCGAGGACACCGGCCATGTCAACCTCGACATGATCGACGTGCGCAGACCCGGCAGCCGTATCGACCTGTTCTCCGGCGGCAGCCTCGCCACCGCCTGGCAGCACACCGACGGCCGAAGCGCCGAATGGCCGCACACAGCCGAGGACTCCATCGAGGTGTGCTGCGGCGACATCCGCACCAAACAGTCCTTCGGCGACTTCAGACTGCACGCCGAATTCCGGGTGCCGAAGCTGCCGGACGACGTCACCGGGCAGGACCGCGGCAACAGCGGCATCTATCTCCAGGACCGGTACGAGATCCAGATCCTGGACTCCTTCGGAGTGGAGAAACTCGCCCCGAACGAGGCCGCGGCCATCTATGAGAAGAAGGCCGCCGACCTGAACGCCGCCACCGCACCCGAAACCTGGCAGACGTACGACATCGTCTTCCGCGCGGCCCGTTTCGACGCCGCAGGCCAGAAGACCGACGACGCCAGGATCACCGTGGTGTGGAACGGCAGAAAGGTCCACGACAACGTCGCGGTGGACGGCCCGACCGGCGGCGGCGATGCGGAATCGGCCGCGGCGGGCGCGATCCGGCTCCAGGACCACGGGAACAAGGTCCGCTTCAGGAACCTTTGGATCGAACCGGCCGACGGGCCGAAACAGGCCCCGAATTGACCAACGGCGTCCCGCTACCAGTGACGGCCCCTTCGCACGGGCTCGACAGCCCTTCCGGCGGCCGACTCCTCCGAGGCGGTGGAGGAGTCGGCCGTGGGGGTTCGAGTCACAGAGCTGTAGCTCAGTCGGGTAGCGGCTTCGGTCGCCGTGACGGTCCGACTTCGGCGAGCAGGTCCGGCAGGGCCGTACGGACCTCGTGCTCGCGTCCTGCTACCGGTCGTGGAGCACTTTGGGGCGGGTGACGGGGACGACGGCGAGGAGGTCGTCCAGGCCTTTGAAGTCGTCGGGGTTGGTGGTGAAGAGGGGGAGGGCTTCGGCGATGGCGATGGCGGCGATCATCAGGTCGGCGATGCGGCGCCGGGGTGTTCGGCCGGCGCTGATGACGGCGGCGCAGACGCGGCCGTAGATGCGGGCGGCTTCTGCGTCGAAGGGGATGGGGTCGAACTCGTTCTCGGCGCGCTGGAGGATGTCGGTGCGGCGCGCGCGTTCGGCGTGTTCGTCGTAGTCGTTCTGTTCGGCGTTGCTGCGCACATGGTGGGGGCCTGCGGAGAGTTCGGCCAGGGTGATGGCGGTGATGGCCATCTCGGCGGGCAACTCCTCGGGATTGATCCACTTGCGCAGGATCATGATGTCGGTGTCGAGGAGACCCTGCTGGTGCTCACCGGGCATAGGGGTCGTCCAGTTCCTGGTCGGCGGCAGCGTCCTGGTCGGCGCGGAAGGCATTTAGGGAGATGTCGGGGGCGGTGCGGGACATGGCGGCGAACTCGCCCCGGGGAACGAAGCGGCGCCGACGGCGCAGGGGGATCAGCTCGCCGATGCGGTGCCCGTCGCGGGTGACGGTGAAGGACTGGCCGTTCTGGACGGCGTCCATGATCTCTTTGGATTTGGTGCGCAGGTCGCGCTGGGTGATCTCGGGTTGGGCGGCCATGGCTTCACGGTAGCCGGTGTGTGCTATTGGGTGCCACCTTGTAGCACGCCTACGCCGGTGGGTGCGGCGGGCGGGGACGTGCAGTCATCCAGCGGCTTTCCCGCTGCGGCTTGCGCGTCTCGGGGCGGCCGTACGTCCCACCGATGCCGCGAGCTTGCGCAGTTGCCGCCAGTCCAGGGGCGGATGGGTCTGGGGTATACCTGGACGCTGTCGGGGAACGCGGACGCGCAGCTTGCCGGGTGCGATGCGGCAGTGCACGGGTGTGGGAAGGACCGTGGCCTCGCCGTCGAGGCCGACCTCGATCTCCGTACGGTCGGCGTCGACGACCACTTCGCGGGCGGTCACGACCGTGAGTCCGTCCGGCTCCGGGTCCAGCAGGAGCCCGGCCGCCTCGGCCGCACTGTCCACCCTGATGCCCAGGACGCCGAGCAGCCCGGTGTCGAGTCGTTCGCGGCGGCCGAGACCTGTCGGATCTGCCGTGCCATAGGGGTTGTTGCTCACGAGGACGGCCTGCGGGGCGGTGAGCGTGGTGTCCGCGGCGCGCGCGGTCAGTTCTGCTCCGCGTTGGCGAGTGAGCAGGTCGGGCAGCAGGTCCCAGATGGTGCCGATCTTGTCGTCGCGGTAGGCGGGGCTCTGGATGACTGCCGCGTACGCGCCGAAGGAGGCGTTGTTGACGAAGGGGTGCTCTCCGGCGAAGCCGAGGTCCACGTGGAGTTCCACGCCGTCGGTGAGGGCGTCGAGGCAGGCGGCGGGGTCTTCGCGGTTCAGGCCGAGATCCATCGCGAAGTGGTTGCGGGTGCCGGCGCTGATGACGAGGAACGGTACGTCGTGTTCGGCGGCGACGGCAGCGATGAGCGCCTGGGTGCCGTCGCCGCCCGCGACACCCAGCAGATCGGCGCCGTCCGCGACGGCCGACCGGGCCAGCGCGGCGACGTCCTGGTGCTGCTCCGGGTCGAGCAGGACGACGCGCGCACCGAGTCGCTCGGCCTTCTCCTTCAGGCCGAACACCGCCACCTTGCCGCCGCCGGAACGCGGGTTCATGAGGACGTACGGACGCTGGGGCGGGGCCGCCCTGCGCTCCTTCATGCCGGTGGACTGCTTCCGGGTGCTGCGCAGGGCGTAGCGACCTGCCCCGACCGCCACCGCCCACGACACCAGCGACAGCGGCAGGGCCCACAGGAGGGTGGTCGCGAGCAGGAAGACGACGGCGGTGGGGGCGGCCACCGCGAGCAGCGCCGCCGCCCAGCGGACGGGGCCGCGGCGGGTCAGTGCCCACCAGACGGCGGCCGCGGTGAGGGCCGCACCCGCGAGTACGGCCACGAGCAGCAGGACGCCGCCCACGCCGCCGTAGCCGAGGGGGAGCAGTACCGCGAAGGCCGCCGCGGCCAGTGCGGTCCGGGCCGCCCACCGTTGCGCGCGACGGTCCGGGGCGTACGAGTTCACAGCCATGGTCGCCTCCAGCCGCCTCCGGTCGTCGGCGGACATCCTAGATACGTGATCCGGTGATTCAGCGGCTGAGGGTGCGGCCGGCAGGCAGCCCGGGGCTGACGAGTCCGCTCTCGTAGGCGATGGTGACCAGTTGACATCCTCCCCCTCCTGAAAGGGGGATTCCCACCCGTGCGGGTTGAGGTTCACGGGCGCTCGCACGGCCGGTGGCCGCTGTCGCCACTCCGGCACCGGCTGAGCGCCGGGGGATCCCGCCCTGTCCTGCCGCGACGTTGGTTGCTGTGTTGGTGTCCGCGTCGCGGAGCCGGCCTCCGAGGCGATCGTAAAGCGGTTGCGAGGTCGGTGAAACCCTCTCCTCCCAGGCGGTCCAGGCGGTCCAGGCGGTCTCGACGGCGTGACCGGCGGCGACGATCCCGGCCGGGGGAACCCGTGTCACGGAGGCGGCAGCACGGCCGTAGCCATGAGCTCCCCCGACCCGCGGCCTGAGCGTGTCCCCGTACCGACGTACCGACAGGGGTGGCGGACGCGCGCGACCGGCGTTTCCTTACGACACGTCTGATCCCGTCCCGCCGCGGACGACGACGACGGAACTGTGCGCGTGGTGCAGCAGCGCCTGGCTCACCGACCCCAGGAGCAGACCGGTGAACCCGCCACGCCCCCGAGCTCCGACGACCACGAGTTGGGCGTTCCTGCTTCTCTCGATCAGCACCTCCCTGGCTTCGCCACTCGCCACCTCGCGCCTGACCGTGACATCGGGATGCTTCTCCGCGTGCCCGGCGAGGGCCTGGGCCAGCAGCCGCTCCTGGCTCTCGACACCGGTACCGGCCGGCACGTGATCCGGCAGCCATACGTGCATGGCGGGAGCCTCACCCGCAGCCGGGCCAGCCCCGCGTCCATCCGCTCGAGGGTGACCTGCTGACGGTCCATCGCCGCCAGCAGCACCTGCGCGGCGATCTCGGGGGGTTCCTCCAGTTCGCACAGCCCGGCGGGCAGCTTCCCGCGTTCGGCCAGGTGGGCGCAGATCTGCCGGGTGCGGTTGCGGATCTCCGCATTGCTGGCGTCGGTGGGCAGCAGCGTCCGCAGCGCGGTCCACTCCGCCCCGGTACGCCGGAAGGGGTCGACGGGCCAGGTGGCCAGGACGGCCGCCAGCAGGGCGCGCCGATGCAGGGCCAGGCGCAGGGTGCGCGCCGCGTACTCCTCGGCCGCCCGGCGCACCCGGTCCGACACGTACACCCCGGCGGCCGGCACGGCATTCCTGGCCCAGTTCAGGCGGCGCACGGCCATCCACCCCTTGGACGGCAACGGCTCGCCCCGCCCGTCGACCCCGGCGGCCAGCACGTCCAGCGAGGCCTCGTCCCACCGGGAGGCCACCAGGGACCGGGTCAGCTCGTGGCTCAACTGGGCGAGAAACCCCACCCGTTCGTGCAGCAGGGCCTGGCCGACCCGCTCGCCGCTGCCCTCGACCACGCCGCCGAAGGCGGTGCACGGCGCCGTCGCCATCAACCGTCCCACGCCCACCACCCCCTGCCCGCTCCCGAACGGGGCACATCCGTGCACCCAATCGGCCTAACGACCGACCCCCGCACAAAGACACGCACCCGGGCGACACCGCCCGAATCGCACAGGAAAACACAGCAAAACCGTCAACGGTTGAAGGCCTTGATGCGGTAGCCCGGCGGAAAGGCCTGTGCCACTCCGTTCAGCAGGCTGATCTGCCGCGTCCGCGGATCGTAGAAGTACTCGATGCTGAAGGTGGCCGAGTCCATGCCTATGCGCCGCATCACGCGCTCGGTGACGTCGTGGAGCTCCGCGATGACCGGTGGCGGCCGATCCGGGAGATCCCCTCGCGGATCTCGGCGACGGCCGCGCGGAACTCTTCTTCGTCCTTGACGCCGAAGGCGAGTTCGGAGGAGTACGAGAGGGCGGGCTTGACCCACATCGGGAACCCGACGTTCTCGGGCGGGCGCGGCGGCTCAGCCGCCAGGTCGACCCTGCCGAAGCGCGGGTGCCGGTCGGTGACCTTCTGCTGCTCCAGCCGGCTCCAGTACTTGTGCTCGCACCTGACCACCGACTCGAGGCTCGTGCTGCGGGTGCCGTAGCGCTCGCTCAGAATCGGGACGAGGGTGCTGACCGGGAAGTCCCAGTAGCCGACGATCGCGTCGACGCTTCCGTCGAAGGCGTCCAGCACACTCCGGGCCTTCTCGATCAGCGAGGGCAGGTGCACCTCCCCGAGCTGCAGCTCATCGATCGTCAGCAGTTGGTGAAAGCACAGCGACTCCGCTCCCGGTACCTGCCGGAGCGTCGGCAGGTTGGCCTCGTCGAGCCCGATCACGAAGACGTTCTTGACCTTCTCCTCAGGCACGGCTCTCCTTCCGGCCCACGACCGGCTGGCCGGTCTCCTGAGATCGTCGGAGTACCCCTTCGCGCGACGGTCAATCCGGTCCGGGCCGCCTCTCGTTCGCGGTGCGGCGGGTGCGACCGACCCCGGAGCAGGCCCTGCGGGCAGCCAGGGGCAACGGGAGCGGACACGACCAACGGGACGGCATCCTTCCCTGCGGACGACGCCGGTGCGACGGCCCGTCAGCGAACCGGCACCGACCGGCCGGCGAGAACAGTCGAAGCCGGCCGGTGTCGCCACCCGGCATGTTCCCCGGCCCCATGTCAGGCCGTGTGTTCGGGGGCTTTGGCGCCAACTGTTGTTTGGTGACGTGCCCATGGGTAACCCGTCCGGCGAACCGGAAGCAAGGAGAAAATCTGCCATGGGCATCATCGCGTGGATAGTCATCGGTCTGCTCGCGGGAGCCATTGCCAAGGCGCTCATGCCGGGCAAGGACCCGGGCGGAATCATTGTCACCATGCTCATCGGTATCGCCGGAGGCCTGCTTGGAGGCTTCCTCGGCAAGGTGATGTTCGGAGTCGACTCGATCGACGGCTTCTTCGACCTGTCCACCTGGATCGCGGCCATCGTCGGATCCGTCATCCTCCTCGCGCTGTACCGGCTGTTCACCAGTCGCGGACACGGGCGTGGACACCGGCGCGGACACGTCCATGCATAACAGGCCCGAGTAGCCGACGTGGCCAGGTGCACAACGAGATGAAATGAAGTACGCGAGCGCGCCCCCGTCTTCAGGCGGGGGCGCGCTCGTAGGCCTGGAGGGCCGTGCACTGGGCGAGTCGGTACTTTCGTCGCCGCAGGTGCGTCCAAGGAGGTTGCGGTGCGTCTCTACCACAGCCGTCCCACTGAACCCGGGTACCGCCGCCTGCGCCACGGACGCGGCTTCCGTTACCTCGACGTCCGGGGAGAGCCGCTGCGCGACGCCGGGGAGCTGGCCCGGATCCGGCAGCTGGTCGTACCGCCGGCCTGGCGGGACGTGTGGATCTGCACCCGGCCCAACGGGCATCTGCAAGCTGTCGGTACCGACGCCGCCGGACGCCGTCAGTACCTGTACCACCCGCAGTTCCGTGCCGAGCAGGAGCAGGCCAAGCACGAGCACGTACTCGACGTCGCCGAGACTCTGCCCGCGGTACAGGAGGCTGTCGAAGGGCATCTGCGCGACCGCGGGCTGACTCGGCAGCGGGTCCTGGCCACGGCCGTACGCCTGCTCGACCTCGGCTTCTTCCGCATCGGCAGCGACCGCTACACCGACCTGAACAACAGCTACGGCCTCACCACGCTGCTGCGTGAACACTCCCGCTGCCAGGCTGGTGCGGTCCTGTTCACCTACACCGGCAAGCACGGCAAGGAGATCGCCCAGACGGTCGCGGACCCCGCCGCCTGCCGTAGCCTCACCGCGTTGCTGCGGCGCCGGGGCGGCGGCGACCGGCTCCTTGCCTACTGGGAGGGGCGCGCCTGGCATGACGTGAGTGGTCATGACGTCAACGCGTACCTCAAGGAACTGGCCGGCCTGGAGATCACCGCCAAGGACTTCCGCACCTGGCATGCCACCGTCATGGCCGCCGTGGCGCTGGCCGTCTCGCAGCCTGTCGCGCGCAGCGAGACCGCCCGGCGCAGGGCCATCGCCCGTGCGGCGCGGGAGGTGGCCGGGTACCTCGGCAACACACCTGCGGTCTGCCGGGCTTCCTACATCAACCCGCGAGTGGTCGAACTCTTCGAGGAGGGCCTGACGGTCGCCGCCGCGCTGCCGCACCTCGGCGACGAGGGCGCCTACGGCATCCCCGCGACCCAGGGACCTGCCGAACGGGCCGTGCTGCACATGCTGCGGAACGGGCACCCTCTGAAGAGGAGTGAGGCGTACGCCTGCGCCGATGCCGCGACGGCACGTGCGCTGCGACTTCTTCAGCGTCTCGGCCGACTCGTTCGCGTGCTGCTCCACGGGTGAAGTCGCCGGCCGACCGCGTGGGCGGTCTTTCGCCCCGGAGGCGAAACTCCGTTCCCTGCCCTGCCCCGCAGGAGTCCAATGCGGAATCCCACGCTGACAGTGCGTCGCGGCGAGCTGTGCGGCCACCGCGATCATCTGCCCATGTGGGGTACTCGTTCGGCGGTGGAGCCGGACATGACGCGTCCGGCTCGAGCAGACGACCCGAGGAGGTACGGCATGCGGCTGAAGGACCACGTAGTGGTGGTGACCGGAGCGTCCAGCGGGATCGGGCGGGCCACAGCCGAGGCTTTCGCCCGCAAGGGGTGCGCCGTGGTGCTGGCCGCGCGCCGCGAGGAGGCGTTGCGGGCCACCGCCCAGGAGTGCGAGAAGCATCGCGGGGCACGAGCGCTGGTCGTGCCGACCGATACGACTGATGTCAGGGCGGTCGAGGAGCTGGCGCGGCGTGCCGTGGAGGAGCTGGGCCGGATCGACGTCTGGGTCAACAACGCGGCCGTCAACGCCTTCGGCCGTTTCGAGGACGTGCCGCTGGAGGATTTCCGCAAGGTCCTGGACGTCGATGTCATGGGCTACGTGCACGGGGCCCGAGCGGCTCTGCCGGTGATGCGGGGACAGGGTACGGGCACACTGATCAACATCTCGTCCGTCGTGGGTGCCACCTCTCAGCCGTACAGCCATCCGTACAGCATGTCCAAGCACGCCGTCCAAGGGCTCGGGTCGAGCCTCCGGCAGCAGTTGCAGGTGGAGGGGGTCAAGGGCATCCAGGTGTGCACCGTGATGCCCGCGACCATCGACACTCCGCACTTCGAGCAGGCGGCCAACTACACCGGGCGCAAGGTGGTCGCCATGCCTCCCGTCTACAGCCCCGAGCGGGTCGCCCGGGCCGTCGTGGATCTGGTTCGCCACCCACGCCGTGAAGTGGTCGTCGGCCCCGCGGGCCGCGCTCTGGTACGCCAGTCCCGGAGGACCCCCGGAATCGCGGAGCGGGCGATGGCACGACAGGCGGGCAAGACCCATCTGTCCCACGACGAGGAGGCTCCCGCCACCCACGGGACGCTGCACGTACCGGCCCCCGGGGAGGGGGCGGTGCACGGCGGCTGGGACGGACGGCGGCGGACCGCGATGCGCAGGACGGCTGCCGCTGCCGCGCTGGCGGGAGCGGCCGTGACCGCCGGGCGGCGGATGAGTCGTGGTCCGGTGGGTGCCCTGACAGGGCGGGGTGCCTGACCGGCACCCGGCCGTGTGCGGGTTGGAAACAGTTCCCGGATATGTAGGCCTTTATTGGCTATTTCGGGCAGGGTGGAGGGGTGTGGTCGGTAATGAATGATCCAGTCGACGATCATCTTCTGCCCTTCCCGTGCAGAGGGGAGCAGTTGTTCGCCAATCGCTGGCATGTGCTTCCCGGGGTATGGGGGCGGGGGTTAGCTTCGGCCCGTCGAGATCATCACAGGCGAGCGGGGGTGCACGGCGAGTGGGCAAGCGGGCGCGGGGAGCGAAGGGGCGGGAGCCGCGCCCTCATCGTGCGCTGTCCGCTCCGTTCGTGGTCGCCCCGCCCACCGGATGCCGCATCCGCACCCGCCTGCACCTCACCCCCGCCGACGCGGTCGTACTGCGGGCCGTCGGCGAGCACCTGGGCGCGCTGGCCGGAGCAGATCTCGCGGCGCGGGTGCGGATCGGGAACGTGCCCGCCGCGCACAATCGGCGGGCCGAGCGGAAGAAGGCCTTGACCGCGCGGTCGTCCTCCCGCTGGGCGGGATCGATCACCCGCACCAGCGAGGACCAGTACCAGCTGTCCCGGCGGGCACTTGATGCCCGTATCGGCTCCCTGCGCCGGGCGATCGCCACGATCACCTCCCGCCTCGCCGTCACACCGGGCGGCCGCGAGCAGCGCGGGCGCAGGTGGGTGCGCGGGTACGCCGATGACACCGAGCGGCGGGCCAAGCAGCAGCGGCTGCAGATCCTGCAGGGCCGGCTGCGCCGGGCGGTGCGGGAGCGGGAGGGCGGCCGGGTGCGGGTCACCCGGGGCGGACGCCGGCTGCTCAACGCCCGCCACCACCTCTACGACACCGCCACCGCCGAAAAGCCGCTGACCGCGGCCGACTGGCAGGCCCAGCTGGAGGGGTGGGGCACGGTCTGGTCGGCGCGGCGGATGTTCCTGACCGCGGACGGGGAGGCGGGGGCGCCGTTCGGGAACTACACCCTCAGCATCGACCCCGCCGACGGCTCCATCGCGATGGTGCTGCCCGATCCCCTGCGCCGGCAGTACGCCAACGCCCCGCGCGGCCGGTACGTGCTGGACGCGGCGGCCGTCTTCAGCCACCGGGGCGGGCCGTGGGCCGACCGGATCGCCGCGGGCGCCTCGGTGCGCTACGACATCACCTACGACCCGGCCCGCGGACGCTGGTATCTGGATGCCTCCTGGTCCACCACGGCCAAGGGCCAGACGGCCCCGGCCCTGGAAACGCTGCGGCAACATCCGGTCCTCGCGGTGGACGTCAACGCCGACCACCTCGCCGCCTGGGTCCTGGACCCCCACGGCAACCCCGTCGGCACCCCCCACACGATCCCCCTGCAGCTGTCCGGGCTGCCCGCCCCCACCCGCGACGCACGGCTGCGCGCAGCGATCTCCCGGCTCCTGCACCTCGCCCAGCAGCATGAATGCGCGGCACTGGTGATCGAGAACCTGGACTTTACTGACACCCGGGCCAGCGGCCGGGAGAGGCTGGGCCGAGGACGGCGCGGCAAAGCCTTCCGCCGCACGGTGGCGGGGATCCCGACGGGCAGGTTCCGTGACCGGCTGGCCGGGATGGCCCACCATGCCGGACTCTCCGTGATCGCCGTCGATCCGGCGTATTCGAGCAGGTGGGGTGCCCAGCACTGGCTGAACCCCCTGACAGAGCAGGCTTCCACCGCTTCGACCACCGCTGTCACGGTGCATCATGCCGCCGCGGTGGTGGTCGGCAGACGCGGTCTGGGCTGTACGGCCTGGCGCAGGAAAGACGGACCCCGCCAAACCGCTGCCACCACCGCCCCCCGGCGTGCTGAGGCAGCGGCCGTGCGACCGGAGGATCGCACCGGGACAACCGCCCCCACACCGCCGAGTCACCACAGCACAGGCCGTACGGGGCGGACAGCTCCGGCACGGACCTCGCGCAGCACCCCCGCGGTGCGTCAGACACGAGCGCGCCCACCCGGAAAGCACCCGACCCCAGGCCCCACCACCGTTCGGGGGCCCAGCATCCACGACCAGCTCACGCTGTTCGCAATGCCCGATGTGGCCAACACCGGCCAATCAACCTAGGAACGGTACCCGCCCACCATGGGCGACATCCTCGTGGGCACGTGCTCGTGGACCGACCGGATGCTGGTCGGCAGCGGCTGGTACCCGGCGGGACGACGGGACGCCGAGGGGCGGTTGCGGCACTACGCCGAGCGGTTTCCGGTCGTGGAGGTCGACGCCGCTTACTACGCCCTGCCAGGCGAGCGGAACAGCCGGCTGTGGGTGGAGCGGACACCTGACGGGTTCGTGTTCGACGTGAAGGCGTTCTCCCTGCTCACGGGGCATCCCACGCGGAGTGCGGTGATGCCGTACGGGTTGTCGGCAGACGCCCGGGATCCAGGAGCGCTCGACGAGGTCTGGGCGCGGTTCGCCGCGGGGATCACGCCGTTGCGGCGGGCCGGGCGGCTGGGGAGTGTGCTGTTCCAGTTCCCGCCGTGGTTCCGGCCCGGGGTGCGGGCCGAGGCGTTTCTGGCGGAGTCCGCCCGGAGGACAAAGGGGTGGCCCGTCGCCGTGGAGTTCCGGCATCCCGGGTGGTGGCGGGAGGGGCAGGCCGAGGCCACACGCGCGCTGCTCGCGCGGTACGGCATGGCCGCCGTCGCCGTCGACATGACCCAGACGCTTCCGTCCTCCATACCACCCGTCACACCCGTCACCTCTCCCCGGCTGTCCGTCGTACGGTTCCACGGGCGCAACGCCGCCTGGGGGACCGGGAGCAAGGAGGAGCGGTTCCGGTACGCGTACGGCGACGACGAACTCGCCGAGTGGCTGCCGCGGTTGCGCGCCCTTGCCGAGCGGGTCGAGCAGCTCCATGTCCTGTTCAACAACTGCTGCGGTGACGCCGCCGTACGGGCCGCCGAGTCCATGACGCGGCTGCTCGGACACCCGGTCGAGGCACGACCCCTACCAGCCTCGACGCCCTCACCCGGCCCAGCCCCGCAACCCGGCCCGGCCCCGCGCCACTGACCGTCGCTTGGCCCACCGCCCCGGTGCGGTCGCAGGTGTCTTCCAGCGGGGCGATCAGGCTCCGCCCGTTCTGCCGCTGAGCGGCCGCGGCGGTGTCCTACGTGGACCGCTCGAATTGCCAGGCGAAGAGGGCGCTCACCGAGCACCTCCGGGAACGGTCTCGTTGAGGAGTCGGCAGAACTCCTCCTCCAGGCTCGCGACCGGTTCGGCCAGTTCATACACCTCGACACCGATGGCCGCGGCTGTGGTCAGGATCGTCTCGGCGCCCGCCCCCTGGACGAGCACGCCATGTGCCGCCTCCGACCGGACGTCGCCCGCGGAGGAGGCGAGTTCGGCAGCCATGCGGGCGTCGTCGGAAGTGCGCACTCGCAGCGCACCCCCGGCGGGGCAGGAACGGCGGCGCAGAACCTCGACGGAGCCGGTGAAGAGGACCCGGTGGTGCAGCACGATCACGCGGTCGGCAGTCTGCTCCACCTCGGCCAGGTCACGGCTCGACACCACCACAGCGCGTCCCGAATCGGCCAGGCGGCTCAGGAGCGCACGCAGTCGGCGGATGTCAAGCGGGTCCAGACCGTCGGCGGGCCCATCGAGAACGAGAACACGCGGGTCACCGAGCAGCGCGGTGGCAAGGCCAAGGCGGCGGCGTATGCCCGGGGAGCAGGACCCGACCTTCCTCTCCGCAACATCCTCTGTATCGGTGATTGCCAGCACCTCGTCCACCCGGCGGACTGGGACAGCGGCTTCGGCGGCGGCCAGCAGCAGGTGCTGGCGGCCGGTGTGTCCAGGGTGTGCGCCGCCATCGTCGAATGCCACCCCCACCTGCCGGGCCCGGCTTGGGAGTCCCGCGAAGGGGCGGCCGAGGACGGTAGTGGTGCCGCAGTCCGGGGCCATCAGGCCGGCCAGTATCCGCAGGCAGGTCGTTTTTCCGGCGCCGCGCGGCCCGAAGAATCCGGTGACCTCGCCGAACTGTACGGAAAAGGTCGCATCCTCGATGGCGGTACGGGCGCCATAGCGTTTGGTCAGTCCGGAAAATGAAATAGCGGTTGTCACCTCATCGCCTCCTTCAGAATCACGGCCGACTCAGGAAAATGAATGCGTACTTTTCGCGGGGATCTTCGACCATCCGCTACAGGCTTTCTGAACGGGTGCGGTGGCGGCCTCTCCCGCAGTGACAAGGGTCATCGGTGCGACAGCCAGAACGGCAGGCAGAGCGCATCGGCGGAGGAAAGTAAGTTTCACTTCCATCCTCTCCTTCGATGACTTTCGGTGTGGCCCCGTATGTGAGGCGTAAAATCTGATCTCATCTTTACAGGCGGCGGGCGGCAGATGTAGCCCCGAGGCTTCGGGGCTTGACATCCTCCCTCTTGTTCCTCTCGGAAATCCTCGAATCCGCCACCCGCCATGCCCGTTCAGGCAGGCGCGCCGGAGCCTGTGCCCTGCCGAACCCCCTGGTCGACGTGCTGCGCTGGTGCTCGGTGGGCCGCAGGTTGATGCTTGTCAGGAGGGCGGTGGTTGTGCAGGTTCCCGTGGGGAGCGGGACAGGGCATCAGCAGGCGTGAGGTGAGCGGTGATGGAGCGACTTCCCACCCCTCCTGGTGAGGGGCAAGGTGAGGCGCAGGACGCCGGGGAGCCGCCATACACGGCCACGGCCACCATCGACGATCAGGGCTTCGTGACCGGGTGGAGTGAGGAAGCCCGGCGGCTGCTGGGGTATGCGCCCGCGCAGGTGGTGGGGTTCCCGGCTGCCCGGCTGCTCGCCGATGACGTCGGCGAGCAGGTGCGGCGGGCGGCGGGCGGGCAGGAACGCCTCAACGGCACAGTGACGCTGAGGCGCGGCGACGGCCACCGGCTGCGGCTGGGGCTGCTGGCGCACCACCGACGCGGGAGCGGCGGGACAGGCGAGTGGCTCGTGGTGTGCGCGGTGGCGGACCCGGCGTACACGTTCCGGGGCGAGGCGCCGGCGGAGCGGACGTTCCTTCAAGCCCCTTGCGCCATGGCGGTCTTCGACACCGACTTGCGGCTGATGCGCGCCAACGCGGGCATGGAGGACGCGCTGTCCCTGGAGGAAAGGCAGATGCTCGGGCTGCGTCTGCCGGAGATCGCGCCGTGTCCGGCGAACGATGAGGCCGAGGACAAGATGCGACTGGTGGTGAAAACTGGTCAATCGCAGCAGGTGAAGCCCTGTCTTCGTCCCGCGGGTGTCAGCGCGGGGCACAGCTGTTCGGCCACGCTTGCCCCGTTGAGGGACCCGAACGGCCAGGTACGTGCCGTGTGCCTGGCGGCGCACCACGAGTCGCAGGGGTACCTCGCCCAGGAGCGGACGCCTCTGCTGAACGATGCCGACGCCGATGCCGGCACCACCGTGGACGTCACCACCCGCGCGCGCACCACCACCATGACGCTGCAGAACAGCCTGCTGCCGCAGACGCTGCCCGATCAGGCGGCCCTGGAGGTCGCCTCCCGCTACCTGCCCGCCGCGACCCGCGCCGGTCTGGGGGGCGACTGGTTCGATGTGATCCCGCTGTCCGGCGCACGGGTGGCCCTCGTCGTCGGCGACGTCGTCGGCCACGGCATCCGTGCCTCGGCCACCATGGGCCGGCTGCGCACCGCGGTGCGTACCCTGGCCGAAGTCGACCTGCCGCCCGACGAGTTGCTCACACACCTCGACGACCTCGTCCTGCACCTGTCCGCCGAGGAGGGCGGCACGGGAAGCACCCCCGAGACTGCTGGGGGCATCGGCACCACATGCCTGTACGCGGTCTACGACCCGGTCTCACGCCGCTGCACCCTCGCCCGGGCCGGCCACCCCCCGCCCGCCGTGGCCGCCCCCAACGGCACGGTGTACCTCCTCGACGTCCCGGCCGGTCCACCGCTGGGCCTGGGCGGTCTGCCCTTCGAGACCCTGGAGACCGAACTGCCGGAAGGCAGCCTCCTCGTCCTGTACACCGACGGTCTGCTCCAACCCCGCGAGCACGACATCGACGAAGCTCTGGACAACATGTTCACTGCCCTGGCCCGCCCCGCCACGCAAGTGGAGACGGTCTGCGACAGCGTCCTCGCGGCTGTGCTGACGCACCGCCCCGATGACGACGTCGCCCTGCTCATCGCCCGTACCCGGGCTCTGCACGCCGACAAGGTCGCCGTCTGGAACCTGGCCAGCGACCCCGCGATCGTCGCCCAGGCCCGGCGCCACACCACTGACCAGCTGGCTGCCTGGAGACTGGACGACGCCACCCTGATCGCCGAACTGATCGTCAGTGAACTGGTCACCAACGCCATTCGCTACGGCCGGCCGCCCATCCAGCTGCGGCTGATCCACGAGGACAACACCTTGATCAGCGAGGTCTTCGACTCCAGCAGCACCGCCCCGCACCTGCGGCGCGCCCGGCTGTTCGACGAAGGGGGTCGGGGCCTGCTGATGGTCGCTCAGCTCGCCCACCGCTGGGGCACCCGTCATGGCCCCCTCGGCAAGACCATCTGGGCCGAACAGTTCCTGGCCGCCGGCACCTGAGTCCGCCGCGCAGACAAACCGCAAACAGCCGCGAACAACCGCAGACAAACACGGCCTCGGGCTCCGGGCGATGCTCCGGCTGGCCGTTGACACGTTGCCATGGGCGGGCACGGGTACCGAGTGGGTCGGCTCGGGAGATCACAGCCCCAGCGTCAACGCCAGCCGGATCAGTTCTGCCTGGGTGTGCACGCCGGTCTTGGCCCGGATCCGGCGGAGATAGCCGTCAACGGTGTGCACGGAGATACCGAGCCGTCGTGCCGTTCCGGCATAGGTGCATCCCTCTGCCATGTGCCGCAGGATCTGCTGCTCGCGGGGAGACAGGGCGGGACGTGACGGCTGGAGAGCAACGCGAGACGACTCGTGCAACTTGACTCCTTCAGCAGGCGGGGCCCGGTGCCCCGCGTTCGCATACAAGAGCCGCGAAGGCGGGACAAACCAACAACTTTTCGAAACTTCATTTCTTTTCTCCCATCACGGGCACTCGACTCACCCAGCGAGGCCGGGCCGGTGCGGCCGCGGTTCCGGCGGTGTGGGGCTGGCGGTGCAGGGCCGAAGCGGCCGCCCGACGGGGGTTCAAGGCGTGTCCGTTTTGCTATAAAATTTTCCATGTGAATGATCTTGAAATGGTGGCCGCCATCCGGGCTGCGAACCCCCAGGGGCTGGCAGCGGCGTACGACGCCTACGCAGGTCAGATCTATGGCTACTGCTGTTCAGTTCTTCACAACAGCGACGCTGCCGCCGACGCCTTGCAGGACACCTTCGTCCTCGCCAATGAGTGCATCGACCAGCTGCGAGACCCTCAGCGGCTGCGTCCGTGGCTCTATGCGATCGCCCGCAACGAATGCCGACACCAGTTGCGTACCAAAGGCCGCACCACCGGGCTCGAAGAAGCCGGCGAGGTGGTCGACGAGGCAGTCGACCTCGGTGCGCGGCTGCGCGACGAGGAGATACGGACTCTGGTGTGGGAGGCCTTCGAAGGGCTCAACTCGCGTGATCGCGAGGTGCTGGAGCTGTCGGTACGCCAGGATCTGGACGGCGCCGACATGGCCGCGGTACTGGGGGTGCAGCGCAACCACGCACATGCGTTGCTGTCCCGAGCACGGCAACAGCTGGAGAATGCCGTGGCGGCGGTGGTCCTGGCCCACCATGGGCGGAAGGACTGCGCCGAACTGAGCCAGATGCTCGATGGCTGGGACGGCACCATCACTGTGCTGATGCGCAAACGCATCACCCGCCACATCGGGCAATGCGAGATCTGCGACAACCCCAAGCGACGCGATGTCCGCCCCTCGGACGTGACCCACGCTGTTCCCGGTGCCTCTTCTCCTCTCGCCCCAAGGCCGCGGACCTGGTGATGTCGTCGACCCCGAGGGTGACGACTCTCCTGGTCTCCTGGCGACACTGGTGGGACGGCCACCGACGAGCCGGACACCGGCAGACGTAACGGGGGCAGCTTGTTCAGGTGCGTCGGCAGTGCCTGGACGTGTGTCCTGTCACTGGCTGGTCTGCGGGCTGTAGGGCGTGAGGAGCTGGTCGACGGGTGCGTAGTCGTCGGTGAGCAGTTGGGCGTCGCCGATCCAGGAGGTGAGGTCGTCGCCGGTGGCGATCTTCCAGCCGGTCTGCCGGGCGTCCAGCGCTTCCTGGGTCGCGCGCAGGTCGACCGGCCGGTCGGAGGCGAGCACCACCAGGTTGCCGCCCAGGGGGGTGGCGGTCGGGTCGAGGCCGATGTCGGCGGGTTCGCCGACGAGGGCGACATGCTCGAAGATCTCGCTGAGAGTGGCTACTTCGGCACGTGCGAAGGCCATGCTCCCGTGGTCGATGAGGTTGGCTACGTACAGGCCGTCCTCGCCCAGCACCCGCCGTACGTCCCTCATCGCTTCCTCCGTGGTGAGGTGCCACGGCACGCTGACGCCCCCGAAGGCGTCGCCGACGACGAGGTCACGACTGTCGGTGTCCAGTCGCCGCAGGCCGAGCCTGCCGTCCTCGACGCGTACGTCGATACCGCCTCCGGATCTCAGGCCGAGTTGCTCGCGGTTGATGCGTACGACCCCGCCGTCGATCTCGGACACAAGGCTGCGCGTTCCGGGCCGCGTGGCCGCGAGGTAACGGGGAAAGGTGAGCCCGCCGCCGCCCACGTGGTGGGCGGCAAGTGGCTCACGTTCGGGAAAGGCGGAATCGACCACCGACGCGATGGCGCGCACGTACTCGAACTCCAGGAAGGTCGGGTCGTCGACGTCGACGTAGGAGTGCCGCAAGCCGTCCAGGACGAGGGTGCGGCCGCCGTCCCGGTCGGGGTCTGCGACGACCCGTGCACAGTGGTACTTGGTCTCCGTGTCGCAGGCGCCGGGCGCGACCGTGGTGGCGAGGCCGCCCGCGATGACCACGAGGGTGAGGGCAGGGGTGCCGGTCCACCCGCGCGTACGCCACTCGGCCAGCGCCCCGCCGAGCACCAGCAGCGTTCCGAGGCCGATCAGTATGCCGCTGACCGGCAGCCGCGACACGAGGACGAAGCCGGTGAGGACAGTACCGACGATGGCGCCGACGGTGCCGACACCGGACAGTCGGCCGACCACCGTTCCGGTCTCGGCGAGGCTGGTCAGACGCAACTTGGTCACGATCGGCGTCACCGCGGAGAGCAGCGCGCCCGGCACGAGGATGGTCCCCGCCGCGATCAACAAGAGCAGCGGCGCCGCCCACTCCGCGGTGGTACGCAGCACGGCGGGGGTGAGCGCCACGACCGCTCCCGACACCCCGAGCGAGGGGCCTATGAGCCGGCGTGGATCGACCTGGTCGGCCATACGCCCACCCAGCCAGGAGCCGAGAGCGATCGCGGTGAGAGCGATGCCGATCACCATGGTGCTGGTCTCGAGGGTGAGGCCGAGATAGGGAGCCAGCAGCCGCAGAGCGACGATCTCGACCACCAGGACCGCGGCCGAGGACCCGAACACGAGCACGGCAGCGGCACGGGGACTCAGGCCGTGGTTGCCAGGCGTGCCCTCACTCTCGGCGACAGGTGTGGAAGACGATGATCCGGTCACGGGCGCCATCCTCGCATGCGGCCTCATCGACCGAACAGCACGGCGAAAATCCTCATCCCTCCATCTGCCTGGGTGAGTTACCGCCCAGCACGTCCGCCCATGAGTGTGGGTACGGCCCGGCATCGAGCGGCGCGTCGTCCTGCTGTGGCGGCAGGTGTCACTGCCGGCGGACGGGAACGTTGACGTCGTCGATGTTGATGTGGCCCCAGCCGCCCGTCGCCCGGTCGACAACCTCGACGTAGATCCGCTCGCCGATGTGGGCGGACAGATCGAAGACCACCCGGCGGTACTGCTCGACAGCGCGGCCGATGGCCTTGGCCAGCACCTTGCCGTCGCGGGCGCGGACGACGGCCGCGTAGAGCCGGTCGGGGTCGTTGCCGCCGGACACGAGCAGATCGACCACGCCGTCTCCGCCGAGGGTGACGGTGGCTGAGCGGAGCACCCCGGTGGCGTCGTCGCCGCCCGCGTCCGGGTTGAAGCCCCACAGGTGGTGGCCGGTCGCGTCGTCCTGCGTCTCGGCCTGGTAGAAGGGGCCGCCCCAGCCCCAGTCGGGACGGGTGGTCACGTTGGCGTCGCTGAAGGTCGTGCCCGAGACCACGGTCCAGCCGGTGAGGTCCCCGGTGGCGAAGTCGTGGTTGGGGAGGGCGTCGACGTCCGTCGGGCGGGGCGGATCGTATGCGGCCGGGGCGACGGGGGCGTCGTAGGCGCCGTTCATCCGCCAGACGTCCAGCTCGAGGACGCGGGCGGCGCCTCCCTCGGCGGTCAGCCGCAGGCCGGTGGCGTCTTCCCTGGTCGGATAGACGCGGCTGGTGAGGGTGTTGGTCCCGTTGACGTACGCCTCCAGCATCGAGCGGTCGAGCAGGACCCGCAGTCGCAGTCGCCCGCCGTCCAGTTCGACGGTGCCTCCGTGCACACCCTTGCGTACGTCCGGGTCGAGGCTGGAGTGGCCCCGGTCGATGGAGAAACGTCGCTCGGTCGTGTCGTAGGAGAGCAGTGTCTGCTCGCTGTCGTCGGCGGTCGCGCGGACGGCCAGGGTGATGGTCGTGGCGTCGCGCGGCTCGATGACGGCCTCGATGTCCAGCATGTCGCCGGAGATGTCGGTGAGCCTGCGGTTCGCTTCCTTCACCGAGGTCTGGCGGATCCTGGCAAGTCGCCTGCCCCGCAGGCCGGTTGCCTCGGTGATCGGTTCGACGCCGAGGGTGCCGTCCTGGCGCAGCCAGACGCTGACGGGCATTCCGGCGTTGTGCGCCCAGCCGGACTGGGCGTGCTGCTGTTCGCTGCGGCGGTCCTGGGTGATGCTGAAGAGCACGGACCGGCCGTCGGGGGTGACGAAGCCGGACGGGCCGGTGAAGTGCTCGCCGAAGTCGAACTCGCGGGGCTTCTCGTGGTCGGGCACGAAGCGGTACTCGCGTTTGTCGAAGGTGCCGATCCAGTAGTACGTGTGCTTGACGGCGTCCGGGTTGAACGCCTCCCACCAGGGGCTGACCAGCAGGATGTGCTTGCCGGTGCGTGCACCGCGAGGGCCGGGGAGCGGGAGGAGGACCGGCAGTTCCCATACCTCTCCGGGCCCGGGTTGTGTGGCGAGGTCGTTCCAGTGCAGCGGGCCCCGGTACTTCCACGGTCCTTCGGGCCTGCGTGCGGTGTAGACGAGCGCGGTCCCGCCGTGCTTCTTGGTGACCCGCGTGCCCTCGTAGTCGACGATGCCGCTGCCGACCAGCTGGTACCAGACGCCGTCCTCCTCCCATACGAACGGATCGCGGAAGTTCTCCGCCCACGCGGTGCCGGGTCCTGCCGGGAGACCTGCCGGTGCTTCGGTGACCGGCTCGGACTTCATCGTCCAGGTGGGCAGGTCCGTGTCACCCCCGGTCGGATACGTGGACACGGCGAGCCCGGTGCGCTGGCGGTAGGGCAGCCGGTCGTCGCCGCCGGTGAAGAACAGCACCGGGCCCCGGTCGCCGTCGACGTATGCCGAGCCCGACCAGATCCCGTCCGGTCCGGGCGAGTCCGCGGCGGGCGCGAGGGCGATGGGGAGGTCCCGCCAGTGCACCATGTCGGTGCTGACCGCGTGGCCCCAGTGGATCTGGCCCCAGTACGGGCCGAAGGGGTCGTGCTGGTAGAAGATGTGGTACTTGCCCTTGAAGTACACGGGCGCGTGCGGCTCGTTCATCCAGTGCCCGGGCGGCAGCATGTGGAACTGAGGGCGGTGCCGGTCGCCGTCGAAACGGCTCCGGTGCGGGGTCAGGTCGGGCCGGGGTACGCGACGGCCGGGAAGCGCCGCGAGGCGATCGCCATGCTCCTGCTGCGCCGTCGGATCGTCCAGGGTGCCCGGGCGGATCACGAGACTGTCCATCAGGCCCATGTACATGTTGGCGTGGAACTCGCCGTTCAGCAGCGTGGGCCGGTTGTGACGCCCGATCAGAAGAGGCTCGTCGGAGGCCAGTTGGGGGGCCTTGTCCGGGGTGGCGGCGGTGCCGATCAGTCGACCGTCGCGGTACAGGCGCAGTTGCCGGGCGGCCGGGTCGTAGGTGGCCGCGACGTGGGTCCACCTGCCCTTGGCGGCCGGCTGGTCCGGGGCTCCCTTGACCTCGACCAGGTCGGTGCCGAAGCCGAGTTGGAAGACGAGCTGCCCGAAGCGGCGCAGACCGAGCAGGAATCCGGTCTTCGCGTCCGGGTCGTGCTGGTTGACCAGAGCCTGGGGCTTGCCGTCGATGCCGTGCTCGTACGCGTAGGGGGCGATCCACACGTCGACGGTGAGGCCGTCGGCGGGGTCGAGCTTGCCGGGGCCGGAGGCGGTGACGACGGTGGAGTATCCGTCGAAGTACAGGGCACGGCCGCGCACTCCGCGGCGCCGTACGGGATCGCTGTCGGGCTTGAAGCGGGCGTCGTCGAAGACGTAGCCGACGGGGTCGGCGGTGCCGGACACCGCCTCGCGGGTGACCGTACCGGCGCGCTCGTCGAAGTCCCAGCGGGCGGTGGGGCTTTGAGGGCCGCGCCGTTCCCGGGCGGCGGCCGGAGCGGGAGCGAACGAGAAAGGGACGATCGCACCGCCGACGGCGGCGGACACCACACTGAGGGCTGTCCTTCTCCTCATGGCTGGCTCCATGGCCGGTTCCATAGCGGGCTCCATGGCTGACTCCTGGGGTGGCGCGGCAGGCTGACGCCATGCCAAATCGGTTTAACGGATGGCTCGGCATCGTTCGCGTGCCGCGACAGCTAAAGCAAGAGCTAACGCGCACCGATTTACCCAGGCGTTACCAAAGGAACGTACAAAACGGCCTATAGCGCCCCTGTTTTCCATTCGAGATGTCCGAGGTGTTGACACCGGTCGAGGAGCGCAGCACTCTCATCGCAACTTGCTAATCCGATTTAACAACGGAGCTGACCGCTGATGCCCGAGCGCCGCGTAACCATGGCCGACGTCGCCCGCAAAGCGGGCGTCTCGCCGACGACCGCGTCGTTCGCCCTCTCCGGCCGTACCGACATGCGCATCTCCGACGCCTCCCGTGAACGCGTGCTGGTGGCCGCCCGTGAGCTGGGCTACCGCCCCAACGTCACCGCACGCAGCCTGCGGACGAAGTCGACGCAGACCATCGGGCTCGTGTCGGACCGGATCACCACGACACCGTTCGCGGGCGATGTGATCCGCGGTGCGCTGGAGGCCGCCCGGGAGCGGGACCACCTGCTGTTCATCACGGAGGCCGGCGGCGACCGCGAGGCCGAGTCGTCGCTGGTCCACGCGCTGCTGGACCGCCAGGTCGACGCAGTGATCTACGCGTCGATGTTCACCCGGTACATCACTCCGCCCAAGGAGCTGTACGGGCGCCGGGTGGTCCTGCTGAACTGCCTGGCCCCCGGTTTCGACGCGCCGTCCGCCGTCCCGGACGAGATCGAGGCCGGCCGGGACGCGGCCCGCGCGCTGCTCGCGGCCGGTCACACCGAGGGCATCTGGTCGATCGGCGGTCACCAGGCCGTTCCGGCCACGCCCGAGGGGATCATCGCCGGCAACGAGCGCATGCGCGGCCTTGAGGAGGTCCTGCGGGCGGGCGGGGCCCGCCTGGACGGTGTCGTCGAGTGCGACTGGGACACGCGGGACGGCCACCGCGAGGTCACCGCGCTGCTCGCGGCGGGGCATCGCCCTCGGGCGCTGGTGTGCATGACCGACCGGGTCTCCCTCGGTGCCTACCAGGCGCTCGGCGAGGCAGGCCTGTCGGTACCCGGCGATGTGTCGGTGGTCTCCTTCGACGACCAGGACATCGCGTCCGTACTGCGTCCGGCGCTCACCACCCTGAAGCTGCCGCACTACCAACTCGGCCGCCTCGCCGTGGAGTTGATCCTCGGCGAAGGGCCGCTCGAAGCAGTCGTACACCGTGTGCCCATGCCGCTGCAGGATCGTGCCTCCATCGGCACGCCCGCAGAGGGCTGACGCCAGGCACCCGAAAACGGCTCGTCCCGCCGCCCGGACCGAAACCCCGGGCGGCGGGACGACCACCAAGAACAGCGACCGTCGCAACCGGTCGCCCAGGCGGGTCCGGCAAGACCCGTCTCAGTGAGATGGAGGAACCCAGTGGTGTGGAGAACAAGGCCCCTCGCAGTCGCGAGTGTAGCCGTCGCGGCGGCTACCGCGCTGGTCGCCGGATGCGCGACCGGGAGCGGCGGCAGTTCGTCCGGAGCCAGCGGCAACACGCTGACCCTGTGGACGCACAACGCCGGCAACTCGGCCGAGCTCGACGTCGTCAAAAGGATCATCAAGGACTTCAACGGCTCGCAGAGCAAGTACGAGGTCAAGCTCCAGGCGTTCCCGCAGAGCGACTACAACAACTCCGTCGTGGCCGCCGCCTCGGCCCGCAAGCTGCCCTGTCTGCTCGACGTGGACGGCCCCAACGTGCCGAACTGGGCCTGGGGCGGCTATCTGGACCCGATCGACGTCTCCGGCAGCGAGGTACCGCTGTCCGACCAACTGCCCAGCACCGTCAGCCGCTACAAGGACAAGGTCTACGCGTTCGGCTTCTACGACGTCGCGCTCAGCTTCTTCGCCCGTAAGTCGGTGCTGAACGAGTACGACATCCGCATCCCGACCATCGACAAGCCCTGGACGAAGGCGGAGTTCGACTCCGCGCTGGCCAAGCTGAAGAAGAGCGGGAAGTTCCAGTACCCGCTGGAGATGGGCACCGGCGGCAGCGGCGAGTGGTGGCCGTACGGGTACTCCCCGCAGCTGCAGAGCTTCGGCGGCGACCTGATCGACCGCGACGGCTACAAGACCGCCTCCGGCACCCTCGACGGCAAGAGCTCCGTGGAGTGGGCCACCTGGTTCCGCTCGCTGGTGACCAAGGGCTACATGTCGAAGAAGTCCGGAGCCGACCCCAACAAGGACTTCCTGGCCGGCAAGAGCGCCATCCAGTGGGACGGCAGCTGGAACGCGGCCAAGAACACCGAGAAGTTCGGCGACGACCTGGCGGTCATCCCGCCGGTCGACTTCGGCAACGGTCCCAAGATCGGCGGCGCCTCCTGGCAGTGGGGCATGAGCTCCACCTGCTCCAACAAGGCCGGTGCGCAGGAGTGGCTGAAGTTCTCCCGCCAGACCAAGTACTTCGTCGACTACGCCAAGGCCACCAGCACCATCCCGGCCACCGACGCCGCCGCGAAGCAGGTCGACGGCTACCAGCCGGGCGGGGAGCTCAACGTGTTCGTCCAGTTCGCGCGCAAGTTCGCGGAGGTGCGCCCGGTCACCCCGGCCTACCCGTACATCTCCACCGAGTTCCAGAAGGCGGCCCAGGACATCCTGGCCGGGGCCGACCCCAAGGACTCGCTCGGCCAGGCCGCGAAGGACATCGACAACAACCTCAAGACGAACAACAACTACGCCGGCTGACCCGCCCCGGTCCGGTTCGGGCCCCCGACCGCGCCTCCCCGCGCCGCCCGAACCGGACCGGCTCCCCCTGGAGCTACCGTGACCACCATGATCGCAGCCCTCGCCCGGCTGCGTCCGGTCCGGCGAACCCGAACGACCAACGCCCGTCGCCGTGAGAGCCTCACCGCCCTCGGCATGGCCACCCCGGCCGTCGTGCTGCTGATCGTCTTCCTCGTCGTACCGGTCGCCCTCGCCTTCGCCCTGGCCTTCACCGACGCACGGCTCATCTCGCCCACCCCGGCCCGCTTCGTGGGCCTGCGCAACTTCACCCAGCTCTTCCAGGATCCGGTCTTCTTCAAGTCCCTGCGCAACACGGTGTATTTCGCCGTCGTCGTCGTCCCGCTCCAGGCCGGGCTCGCCCTGGTCCTCGCGCTGCTGGTCAACGCGAAGGTGCGCGGCGTCAACTTCTTCCGCACCGTCTACTTCCTGCCGGTCGTCACCTCGATGGTCGTCGTGTCCCTCCTGTGGACCTTCCTCTACCGGCAGGACGGCCTGGTCAACCGCGTCATCTCCGGGCTCACCCTCGGAGCCGTCGACGGCCCGGACTGGCTGGGCGACCCGGCCACCGCCATGCCCGCGATCATCCTGATGTCGGTGTGGCAGGGCGTCGGCTTCCACATGATCATCTGGCTGGCGGGCCTGCAGACCATCCCCGCCGAGCTGTACGAGGCCGCCGACCTGGACGGGGCCGGCCGCTGGGACCGCTTCCGCCACGTCACCTGGCCCGGACTGCGCGCCACGCGCACGTTCGTGCTGGTCACCATCACCATCGCGGCGTTCAGCCTCTTCACCCAGATCCGGGTGATGACGCAAGGAGGCCCGCTCGACTCCACCACCACCGTCGTCCACCAGGCCGTGCACACCGGCTACGACCAGCAGCAGACCGCGTACGCGGCGGCCATCTCGCTCGTCTTCTTCGTACTCGTACTGACCGTGTCTGGTGTCCAGCGTTTCCTGACCCGGGAGAAGGACTGACATGACCTCCCTCCTGAAGCACCTCGGCGGTCACGCCGGCCGCGTCGCCCTCGCCCTGGTCTTCGCGCTCCCGCTCCTCTTCATGCTGGTCTCGTCCTTCAAACCGGACGACCAGATCTTCGGCGACCTGGGCTCCCTGCGCGCCTTCCTGCCCGTCGGCGCCCTGTCGCTGGACAACTACACGGGCGTTTTCGAGCGCGTCCCGGCGGCACGGTTCCTGGTGAACTCCGTGCTGATCTCGTCGATCACCGTGGTGCTCGGCATCATCGTCAACAGCCTCGCCGCCTTCGCGCTCTCACGGATGCGCTGGCCCGGCAGGAAGCTCGTCCTGACCGCCGTCATCGCCACGCTCATCGTGCCGTTCGAGACCTTCGCCCTGCCGCTGGTGTGGTGGGTCAACCAGCTGCCGCTGCTCCGCGTCAACGGCTTCCACCTGGAGTGGACCACCGGCTGGATGGACACCTACCAGGTCCAGATCGTGCCGTTCCTCGCCAACGCCTTCTCGATCTTCTTCTTTCACCAGTACTTCCAGAGCATCCCCAAGGAACTGGACGAGGCGGCGATCGTGGACGGCGCCGGCTGGTTCACCATCTACCGCCGCATCGTCATGCCGCTGTCAGGACCGGCCATCGCCACCGTCGCCATCCTCACCTTCCTGCCCGCCTGGAACTCGTACCTCTGGCCGCTGATGGTCGTGCAGAGCGAGGAGCTGCGGCCGGTGATGGTGGGCATCTCCTACTTCTTCCAACTCAACGTCGGCTGGGGCCAGATCATGGCGTACTCCTCCATGATCACCGTGCCGATCCTGGCCCTGTTCGTGGCCTTCCAGCGCTCATTCGTCAACAGCATCGCCTCCACCGGCGTCAAGGGCTGACCGCGCCGCTCCTTCGACCCCCCACCCGAAAGGACCCCCGCGTGTCCGTCCTGCCCGCAGACCTCCACCGGCCCGTCGCACACCTGCGCCCGCCCCACAACTGGATCAACGATCCCAACGGGCTGACCTACCACGACGGCCACTACCACGTCTGCTTCCAGCACAACCCGTACGGCCCCGAGCACGCGAACATGCACTGGGGCCACTTCCGCAGCCCCGACCTGCTGACCTGGGAGGAATTGCCTCTTGCGCTGTCTCCCACGCCGGGTGGCGAGGACAGGGACGGCTGCTTCTCCGGCAACGCCGTCGCCGACGGCGACCGCATGGTCGCCTTCTACTCCGCCTACCGCACCGACCGCTGGGCACAACCGGTCACCACCGCCGAGTCCCGGGACAACGGTGTCACCTGGACACCGCGCGGCAGCCTGCTGATACCCGAACTGCCCGACGACGCCACCATGTACCGCGACCCGTACGTATGGCGCGAGGCCGGCCGCTGGCGCATGCTGGTCGGCTCCGCCCAGGCGGACGGCCGGGCGGCGGCGCTGCTGTACGAGTCCGGCGACCTGGAGCACTGGGAGTACCGGGGCCCGTTCCTGGACCGCGCCCCGCAGCCCGTAGCACCCGGCGCCGACACAGGGCCGGGCTGGGAGTGCCCCCAGTACCTGCACGCGGACGGACGCGGCGCACTGCTCCTCGGCGCCTGGGACCCGGAACTCGGACCGCGCCGGACCGTGGCCTACCCCGGGCGCGAGCAGGACGGCCGCTTCCTCGCCGATGCCCCCGAACTGCTCGACCACGGGCCGGACTTCTACGCCCCGGCCCTGCTGCACGCCCCCGACGGCCGATGGCTGCTGTGGGGCTGGTCGTGGGAGGCCCGCGACCCGGAATGGGTACGCGAGTCCGGCTGGGCCGGGCTGCTGACACTGCCGCGTGAGGTGACACTCGCCGAGGACGGCTCCGTACGACAGCGACCAGCCGCGGAACTCCTCATGCTGCGGCACGAGCCTGCAGTGACCGCTGCCGGCGAGACCACGGGAACGGCCGTACTGGGGACGGTGAGCCCGAGCTTCGACCTGACGGCCCGTCTGGAACCCCGTTCCGCCGGCGCGGCAGGAGGACTACGGCTGGTGACCTCCGCCGACGGCGCCGAATACCTCGACATCAGGATCGACGCGGCCACCGGCGAACTGGTCGTGGACCGTGACCACGCCTCCCTCGACCCGCGCGCACACGGCGGCACGTACCGCGTCCCCTGCCCCGAGGCGGCAGTGGCGGGCGCCCCGATCGAACTGCGCCTGGTCGTGGACCGCTCCGTCGCCGAGCTCTACCTGCCGTCGGGCCGGACGCTGACCCTGCGGTTCTACTCCACCGGCGACGCCCCCTGGCGGATCGAGGCCCGCTCCGGTGGCGGGGACGACCTCGGCTACACGGCCGAAGCCTGGAACCTGCGGCCGTACACCATGCGGTACGCGGCCGACGCGAGCGCCGTTTCCGCGCTCACGTGATGATGGCTGTGTTCCAGAAGCAGAGGCCGAACCTGGTGCGGCTCAGCGGCTTACGTCCATGCGCTGTGTGCCGATGACCGACAGCAGTCGCAGTGCCTCCTCGGAGGGGGAGCCGGGGGCGGCGGTGTAGATGACGACCTGCTGGTCCCGGTCGGTGATGTCGAGGACGTCGCAGTTGACGGTGACCGGGCCGACCAGCGGGTGCGGGAAGGTCTTGCACAGGGTGGGCTCGGCGGACACGTCGTGGGAGGCCCACAGCCGGGTGAACTCCTCGCTTCCGGCGAGGAGTTCAGCCACCAGGTCGGTGACTTCGGGATCGTCGGGGTAGCGGGCGGCGGTGGCGCGCAGGCGCTGCGCCGAGGTGCGGGCGAACGCGTCCGCGTCCGACACTCCGTACAACCGTCGCCCCTGCGGGTGTGGCCCGAGGAAGACACGGCGCACCAGGTTGCGGTCGCGCCGCGGCAGGGCGGAGAAGTCCTCCATGAGGGCGGCCGCCAGATCATTCCAGGCGATCACCTCGAACGCCGCGGACGTCACGATCGCGGCGGCCTGCGGCAGCCGGTGCAGCAGGTCGAGAATGCTCTGCCGTACCTCGCGCGACGGGCGCGGGCCGCGGGCCTGCTCGATGCGCGTGTAGTACTCGGTCGAGATGAACGCCAGCTGCGCCGCCTCCTCGCGGCGCAGCCCCGGGGTGCGGCGGCGCGGCCCGGCGGGCAGCCCCACGTCGGCGGGGGTGATCCGCTCGCGCCTGCTGCGCAGGAAGGCCGCCAGTTCTCGTCTGTCCACGTCTCCCAGTGTGCGCG
>NZ_BMPQ01000010.1:99048-189206 GCF_014647675.1 Streptomyces flaveus
GCCGTCAACCGGCGCAGGCTCGCCGCCATGGACAACACACCGAACTCCGACACATCCGCCGCCCCTGCCGCACTG
Organism: Streptomyces flaveus; assembly: GCF_014647675.1. Taxonomy (GTDB): domain Bacteria; phylum Actinomycetota; class Actinomycetes; order Streptomycetales; family Streptomycetaceae; genus Streptomyces; species Streptomyces flaveus. The sequence continues at coordinate 99,124 of NZ_BMPQ01000010.1, forward strand.
GGCCTGCTGGCCGGCAAGGTCGCCTTCATCACGGGTGCCGGTCGCGGTATCGGCGCCGCCGCGGCGCGGCTGTTCGCCCGGGAGGGCGCCCGGGTGCTGCTCGCGGCCCGGACGGAGGCCCAGCTGAAGGCGGTGACCGAGGAGGTCCGGGCGGCGGGCGGCACCGCGGACTACGTGGTGTGCGATCTGGCCGACGCGGCCGACGTGCGTGCCGCCGTCGACCGGGCCGTGGACCTGTACGGGCGGCTCGATGTCGCCTTCAACAACGGCGCGACGATCCAGCAGCCCGGCCCGATGGACGACATGGCGGAGGCCGACTTCGACCACGTCTACGCCGTGAACCTCAAGGGCGTCTGGCTGGCCATGGTCGCCGAGGTCGCCGCCATCCGGGCCACCGCCGGGACAGGGGCCATCGTCAACAACTCCTCCGTCGGCAGCCTGAGGGGCAACCCCGAGCTGCCCGCCTACGGCGCGATGAAGCGAGCGGTCAACAGCCTGACCGAGTCGGCCGCCGTCACCTACGGCCCGGAAGACATCCGCGTCAACGCCATCGCCCCCGGCAACACGCTGACCGAGATGATCCGCACCTGGGAGGCGGATTCCCCCGGCCTCCAAGAACGACTCACGGCGCAAACCCCACTGCGCCGCGCGGCCGACCCCGACGAAATCGCCCAGGCCGCCGCCTGGCTCCTCAGCGACCGCTCCTCCTTCGTGACCGGCACGGTCCTGCGGGTCGACGGCGGCGCGCGGGCCTGAGCCGAGGATGCGGCCGCCTCCTCGTCAGCCCAGACTCTGCTGCGGTCGGGTCCCGTCCGCCCGGTGTGCGGCGGACTGTCGAGCCGGTGCCCCGTCGTCGGCCGGTTCACTGCACGGGCGTGCCCGTTGCTTCCGTGGGGAACTCCTCGATGCCGAGCACCCGTAGCAGTTCCAGCCGCTCGCGGGCCTCGGCGTCCGCCGGGGTGAGCACCAGCAGCTGCTGACGCTGGTCGGGAGTGACCAGGGTCTCGCAGTCCATCAGCAGGCGGCCCACCCGCGGGTGCCGGAAGGTCTTGCGGTCGGCGCGCCGGACCGCCACCTCGTGCTCGGCCCACAGCCGGCGGAAGTCGGCGCTCGCGGCCTGCAACCGGTCGACGAGTCCGGTGACCGTGGGGTCGCCGGACCGGCGGCCGGCGGCCGCGCGCAGGTCGGCCACGAGCTGGCGGGCGTGGTACTCCTGCTCCTCGGGCGGGCAGACGGCGCGGGTGGCGGGGTCGGTGAACCAGCGGTATGCGATGTAGCGCCGGTCGCCGGAGAAGCCGGTGAGGTCGCCCGACAGCAGGACGGCTGCCCGGTTCTGGGCGAGGACCTCGCCCAGGTCGGACAGCACCAGGGCCGGGGTGTCGCCGAGCAGGTCGAGCATGCGCATCAGGCCGGCGCGGGCCAGGCGGGCCACCCCGTCGGCGGGCGGGGGCCGGTGGCCGGCCAGGTGGAACAGGTGGTCGCGCTCGTCGTCGGAGAAGCGCAACGCGCGGGCCAGCGCGCCGAGCAGCTGGGTCGAGGGCTGACTGCTGCGGCCCTGCTCGAGGCGTACGACGTAGTCCACCGACATGCCGGCGAGCATCGCCACCTCTTCCCGGCGCAGGCCGGTGGTGCGGCGGCGGGGGCCGTCGGCGAGGCCGACCTCGGCCGGGCGGATCGCCTCGCGGCGGCGGCGCAGGAAGTCGGCGAGCTGTTCACGCTGCATCGCCCCATGGTCCCGCGCGAGGGCGAGCCGAGCCAGGGAGCGGCGCTCCCATGATGAACGCTCCGCTCCCGTACGTCGCGGCGCAGTCGCAAGGTGGGCGACAGACCGACGACGAAGGAGAACGCGATGCAGACACGAACCCTGGGCAGCACCGGCCCGGCCGTTTCCGCGCTGGGCCTGGGTGCGATGGGCATGTCGGGCGCTTACGGCGCGGCCGACCGCGCGGAGAGCATCGCCACCGTGCACGCCGCGCTGGAGGCCGGCGTCACGCTGATCGACACCGGCGACTTCTACGCCATGGGCCACAACGAGTTGCTGCTCGCCGAGGCGCTGCGCGGCCGGGACCGGGACAGCTACCGGCTGAGCGTCAAGTTCGGCCAACTGCGGGGACCGGGCCGTGAGTTCGGCGGGCAGGACAGCCGGCCCGAGGCGGTGAAGAACTTCCTGGCCTACTCGCTGACCCGGCTGGGCACCGACCACATCGACATCTACCGTCCCGCCCGGCTTGACCCGGCGGTGCCGATCGAGGAGACGGTGGGCGCGATCAAGGAGATGGTCGACGCCGGGTACGTACGGCACCTCGGCCTCTCGGAGGTCGACGCCGCGACGATCCGCCGGGCGCACGCCGTGCACCCGGTCGCCGACCTGCAGATCGAGTACTCGCTGATCTCCCGCGCCGTGGAGGCGGACGTCCTGCCCACACTGCGCGAACTCGGCATCGGCCTGACCGCGTACGGCGTCCTCAGCCGCGGCCTCATCTCCGGGCACTGGTCCGCCGACCGCACCGCCGGCCCTGGCGACGGCCGCGGCTTCAGCCCGCGGTTCTCGAGCGGGAACGTGGAACACAACCTCGCCCTCGTGGAGGCGCTGCGCCGGGTCGCCGAGGCGAAGGGATGCACCGTCGCCCAGCTGGCCATCGCCTGGGTGACCGCACAGGGCGAGGACATCGTGCCGCTGGTCGGCGCCCGCACCCGCGAGCGGCTGGCCGAGGCGCTGCCCGCGATGGAACTGAACCTCACCGCGGACGACCTCACCGAGATCGAGAAGGCGGTGCCGCCGGGCGCGGCGCGCGGCGACCGATACCCGTCCGCGTTCATGGCCGGCCTCGGCGTGGGGAACTGAGCCCGGCACTCCGGCGGGGCCTGCTCCGGCGCGGGTTCCGCCGGGAAGCCGGCCTCAGGACCACCCACGGCACACCAGCCGGTCCTCTTGGGGGCGTTCAACTGCGCGGAGGCGTGGGGAAGAAAGCGTCCGTACTTGCGCCCGCCTTCGACGCGTTGGTCCGGCAGTTCGGGTTCAGCTCGCGGTCGAGTCCTTGGTCAACGCGTCCATGAGGAGGTCGACGAGCCGACGGGCCTGCTCTCTGGTGCCGTGCTGCACGGAATAGGCGACGCCACCCATGAGGAGCAGGACGTCGTCGGGGGTGACGTCGGTTCGCAGGCTGCCGTCCCGGGCGCCGGCCTCGAGGAGGGTGGCGACGGCGTTGGTGAGGAGTGCGCGGCTGTCGGCGTATGGGTCGACTCCGGAGGCGATGACCGCGTTGAGTGCTGCGGACATACCGCTCTTGGTCGTGGCGTAGTCGAGGAAGTGTTCCATCCACGTCCGTGTGGCCTCGGCGGCCGGGTGTCGGGTGAGGAGGTCGGCTGCCTTCTCGCATACGCGGGTGAGTTGGCGCCGGTAGGCGGCATCGATGAGGGCTTCCCGGGTCGGGAAGTGTCGGTAGAGCGTGCCGACACCGACGCCCGCCTGCTTGGCGATGGCAGCCGGAGCGGTGTCCAGTCCCTGCTCGGCGAAGACCTGCGCGGCGACTTCCAGCAGGCGCTCCCGGTTCTGTAGCGCATCGCTCCTGGTCCGGCGGGGTGTGGCGGGCATGCGGGTTCCTTCGGTGTCGGCCTCCAGTTGCTTTCCGGAATCTGTTCCGCTTAACTCGTTACCGGAACGTATTCCGGTAACACTCTATTCCAGGGGACTCCCATGCCTACTCCCTCCGACAAGTCCGTACGCCACTGGTTCGTCACCGGAGCCTCCGGTGGCCTGGGCCGCCATCTCACCGAGCACGCCCTCCAGCGCGGCGACCGCGTCACGGCCACGGTCCGCCGCCCCGCAGCTCTGGAAGACCTCCGCGAGGCGTACGGTGACCGGCTGACCGTCGAGATCCTCGACGTCACCCGACCTGCCGACGTCGACACGGTGGTGAGCAGGACGCTCCAGTCCGGGCCGGTGGACATCGTGGTCAACAACGCCGGATACGCAGTCGTGGGCGCCGCCGAGGAGATGACCGTCGAGCAGATCCGCGACCAGATCGAGGTCCTCCTGCTCGCTCCGATGCTGATCACCCGGGCCTTCCTGAAGCCGATGCGCGAGCAGGGCGGAGGCCGGATCATCCAGATCTCCAGCATGGGCGGTCAGATCGGTGTCCCCACGCACAGCTCCTATCACGCGGGCAAGTGGGGGCTGGAAGGCTTCACCGAGAGCGTCAGCCGCGAGGTCTCCGACTTCAACATTCATCTCACCCTGGTCGAGCCCGGCGGCACCCGCACCGGCTTCGTCTCCGCCCTGCACTACACCACCGAAACAGCCGCCTACCGCGACAACGCCGTCGGACAAACGCGGCACTTGCTGGAGACCGCCGACGACAGCATCCTCACCGGCGACCCGGCCAAGCTCGCCTCCGCCATCTACGACACCACCCGCCGCCCGAACCCGCCCCTGCGCCTCACCCTCGGCTCCGACACCTACGACGCCATCCACGCCGCACTCACCGAACGTCTCACCGCACTCGAAACCCAGAAGGATCTTGCGGCATCTGTCGCCTTCACCCGCTGACCCGACCTACCGGCACGACCAATACGCGGACCAGGCCCCGTACGCGGACCAGGATCCCCCGATTCCCCGAACCGCCCCCGGGTACCCGCAGCGTGCGGCGCGACGCCCACGCACACCCCCGGGAGGCCGCCATGGAACTCAACCTCGTCGAGGAACGTCCGTACCGTTTCCGGATCGAACCGCGAGGCGACATGCGCGTGCCGGGGATCGTGTTCGCGTCCCATGAGCTGCTCGAGGACGCCGAGAAATCGCTGGAGCAGGTCGTCAACGTGGCCACGCTGCCGGGCATCGTCGGCGCCTCGTACGCCATGCCGGACATCCACTGGGGCTACGGCTTCCCCATCGGCGGCGTGGCGGCGACCGACGTGGACGGCGGCGGCGTCGTCTCGCCCGGCGGCGTCGGCTTCGACATCTCGTGCGGTGTGCGGCTGCTGGCCGCCGACGGCGACCGCAAGTCGCTGGCACCCGCGTTGCCCGACATCATGGACGGCCTGGACCGGGCGATCCCGCGCGGCGCGGGCCCCGGAGGCGTGTGGCACCTCAGCGACCCCGGGGAGCTGGAGCGGATCCTGGACGGCGGTTCCCGGTACGCCGTGGAACGCGGCCACGGCGAGGAACGCGACCTGACCCGCTGCGAGGACGGCGGCGCGGTCGCCGACGCCGACGGGGCGCAGGTCAGCGGGCGGGCCCGGGAACGCGGTCTCGGGCAGGTCGGCAGCCTCGGGTCCGCCAACCACTTCCTGGAGGTCCAGCAGGTCGCCGAGGTGTACGACGAGCCGGTCGCCGCCGCCTTCGGGCTCGCCCGCGACCAGGTGTGCGTGATGATCCACTGCGGTTCACGGGGACTCGGGCACCAGATCTGCACCGATCACGTACGCGCGATGGACCGGGCCATGAACCGGTACGGCATCACCGTGCCCGACCGGCAGCTGGCCTGCACCCCGGTCGACTCGCCCGAGGGGCGCGCGTACCTCGGCGCGATGGCCGCCGCCGCCAACTACGGCCGCGCGAACCGCCAGTTGCTGTCCGACGCCACCCGCCGGATCTTCCACCGCGCCGCCCGCGCCCGGCTGTCCCTCGTGTACGACGTGTCCCACAACCTTGCCAAGCTCGAGACCCACACGGTGGACGGAGCACGGCGCCGGCTGTGCGTTCACCGCAAGGGCGCCACCCGGGCCTTCCCGCCGGGGCACCGCGAACTGCCTGAGGACATAAGGGAGTTCGGCCAGCCGGTGCTGATCCCAGGCACGATGGGCACCGCCTCGTACGTACTCACCGGAGTGCCCGGCGGCGACGCCTTCCACTCCACCTGTCACGGCGCGGGGAGGGTGATGAGCCGTCACCAGGCCGCGCGGACGGTAGCCGGGAAGGAGCTGCGGGCCCGGCTGGAGCGGGGCGGCATCGCGGTACGGCCGCGGTCACTGCGCGGGCTGGCGGAGGAGACTCCGGAGGCGTACAAGGACGTCAGCGCGGTGGTGGAGGCGAGCGAGGGGGCGGGGCTGTGCCGTACGGTCGCGCGGCTGGTTCCGCTGGGCGTCGTGAAGGGCTAGCGCCTCCCGTCACCCCCCTCACACATCGACCTCATACATCGACTGTTACCGAGCACGTCCAGCCGTACGGACCCGGCCCGATGTGCAGTTCGTGCCAGGAGACGGCCTTCGGTACGGCGCCCGTGATCTCCACGGCCGACAGGTCGGCGACCGCCAGTCGCACGTCGATGGCACCGCCGGGCGTCTCCGTCTCCAGCTCTACGTCCACGGGGACCTGGCCCGGTACTTCGAGGCGGTAGACGACCTCGTCGAGGAGGGCGGCCAGGAGATCGTCGTCGCTGGTCTCGGACAGCTGGGCGCGCTGGATGGCCGTGGGCCGGACGGCGGAGATGTCGGAGAAGCAGTCGACCATCCCGTGCACGGCCTCGACCAGGCAGTTCTCCCGGGTCGTGCCCCACGCCTCGATCCGCACGTCCGCGGTGTGCGGAACCAGCCGGTGGCCGCTCTCGCCCTGCGCGCGGGCCTGCCTGTCGTCGTACGTCTCGCCGACCATGTACACCGGGTGCCCCGTTTGCCCCGTACGCATGTGTCGCCGACACGTGGAAGAACACGCGGAAACAGACGACTGCGGTGACTTCCACGTGCCGTCGACGTAGGGGCCGCCCTTTGGCCGTCCTACTTGTTCGGCTCCGCCCTGCTGATGTCGGCGAGTGCGGAGCGCCGGTCGCGTTCGATGGCCAGGTCGCCGATGCTGAGGGCACCGACGAGGTGGTCGTCCTCCACGACGGGCAGCCGTCGCAGGGCGTGCTCCCGCATCAGCCGCACCGCCTGGTCGATGTCGTCCTGCGGGGAGACGGTGACCAGATCAGTGCTGCACACCTCGCGGACCGGGGTGGCGGAGGGGTCCCGGTCCTCGGCCAGGGCCCGGATCACCAGATCGCGATCGGTCACCAGGCCGCGTACGTGGTCCTCCTCGGTGATGAAGACGTCGCCGATGTCCTTCTCCCGCATGAGCTTGGCGACCTCGGGAAGTGGGGTCAGCTCGCTCACCGTCACCGGTTCCGCCGTCATGACTTCCCGGACATGCTTCGCCATGGCTACCTCCGTGTGCCTTCCGGGATGAGCACCGGCAATGTGCCTGGTCGGCCGGTGCCCGGTTGATCGCCGAGTACCCGGCGGATGTTCGCCCATGCATGCGTGAGGACCCGGCCGCTCGGGTACTCGCAGGCACGATTCACGCAGGCCCGCACGGGCGGGCGAACGGGGTGGGCGTCGCGGAAAGAAGGCGGGCATCATGCGTTTCCAGAACCGTCGGCAGGCGGGGCAGGACCTCGCCGTCGCGCTGCTGCGACGGGCGGAGGGCGGCGGTTTCGTCGACCCCCTCGTACTGGCCCTGCCCCGCGGCGGTGTCCCTGTCGCGGCGGAGATCGCGCACGCCCTGCGCGCGCCGCTGGACGTGCTGGTGGTGCGCAAGATCGGCGCACCGGGGCAGCCGGAGGCCGGGGTCGGTGCGGTAGTGGGCGAGGATCCGCCGGTGTTCGACCAGGAGGCGCTGGCGCTGCTGGACATGACCGAATACCAGTTCACGCAGGCCGTCGCCCGGCAGCGCGCGGAGGTCCACCGCCTCGAGGAGCTCTACCGCGAGGGGCGCCCCGCTCCCCGCGTACGGGACCGGACGGTGATCCTGGTCGACGACGGTCTCGCCACCGGCGTCACCGCCCGCGCCGCCCTCCTCCACCTGCGCCGCCGGTCGCCTGCACGGCTGGTGCTCGCGATTCCGGTCTGCTCCGGGCTCGGCGTCGTACGGCAGCACGAGGCCGACGACGTGATCTGCCTCCACCGGCCCGAGCATTTCTACGCCGTAGGGGAGTGGTACGTGGACTTCGGCCAGCTGTCCGACCGCGAGGTGATCGACACGCTTCGTAGCGTCCACACCCCAGCCTCCGGCGGTTGAGTGGGGGCGCCTACCGGGAGGGTGGGTTCGGTTCACTGGCGACTGCGGGTGCGTCGTGGCTGGTCGCGCCGTTCCCCGTGCCCCTGAAAAGCCTGCGCCTGCCCGCGCCCCGAGGACCGGCGCCCCGGGAAAGCCCGGGCCTCGGGAAAGCCCGCACCCCAACGTGCCCGCGGCTTCCCTCCGGCGGGAGGGGGCGTGGGCCGGTGCGTCGTATGTCCGTCGCTTAGGTTCTGTCTCGGAGGACCAGGGCCTTGTACCAGGCCAGGGTCGTATGCCCGGCCTGCGACGGGCTGACGCACCGGCCCACGGCCCCGCACCCCCCACCCACCCAGGGGCGCGGGGCTGTATCAATTTGCGGCTCCGCCGCGTGGGCGCGACCAGCCACACTCAACCCGCACCCGAAAACGAACCCCCGGAGGGATCCGTCCCCCACGAGCGGAGGCGGCTCGTGCGCAGCCCCCGGCTCAGTTCCCGCGCGAACTCCTCGATCAACGCCTGTGGTTCGCCCAACGAGGAGAGAGGAGAGCCCGCAGGGAGCTGGGGCGTCGGCACGTCCCCTGCCAGCGCATCCCCCGGAATCGGCTGTCGTTCACCCATGACTCACGCTCGCTTACTGGTCGTACCTGGTCGAGTTCGCGGCTGATCCGGCCGCCAGAAGTGGATCAGCGTACGGAATCCGGGCAATTGGCGCGTCTCGACCCGCCGTCGGCGGGACGTGCCTGTGCGAGTGCCCCGTCACGCTCCTGGGAGCACACTGGTAGGACACCCGATGAGGTGCTGCCGGCGGTGCGCACAAGGGGGTGCTGGCCGTGGCGAAGACACGTCGTACGACGGTGAGGCTGTGGCGGTGGCGGAGCAACCCGCTCCGGCGGCGCGTGGACGTCGTCGAGGCCTGGGTGGTGCTCGGCGCATGGCTGTTCGCCCTGGTGGGCGGGCTGATCGCGGGGCTGGCGGCGGCCGAGGTGGTGAGCCGGAGCGTGGATCGGCAGCGGGAGGAGCGCCGTGAGGTGACGGCGGTGCTCACCGAGAACGCCCCGGAGAGGTCGGCGACCCGGACCGTGGGCGGCGACCGGGTGTGGGCCACGGTCCGCTGGAAGACACCGGACGGCACCGCCCGTACCGGCGAGGCCCAGGTCAGGCCCGAAGCCGAGAAAGGCACCCGGACCCCGATCTGGACCGACCGGCACGGCACCCTGATGACGAAGCCCCTCAACGAGGCGGAAGCGGTCCTGCAAGCGGTGTCGGCGGGTCTGCTGGCCGCGACGGGTGCGGGCTGCGTCGTCTGGCTGGCCGCCTGGACCGTGTGCGTACGCCTTGACGGGCGCCGTATGCGGGACTGGGACGCGGAGTGGGAGCGGGCCGACCTGCGCTGGGGCGGGAGGACGGGCTGACCTCAGGTCGACACCGAGTCGAGGTCGAGGCCCACCGGCTCGATCCTGCCCTCCAGCATCGCGCCCAGGCCGAGGGCCGCGCACACGTCGGGCCGTTCGGCGATGTGCACCGGCATACCCGTCGCGGCCCGCAGCATGTGGTCGAACCCGGGCAGCAGGGCGCTGCCGCCGACCATCATGATCCCGCGGTCCGCGAGATCGGCCACCAGGTCCGGCGGGCAGTCGCGCAGCACCTGGCCGATCCCGTCGAGCACCGCCGTGAGCGGGGCCTGGACGGCATTGCGTACGGTGGCCGTGTCGACGTGTACGGAGCGGGCGAGCCCCGTGGCCACGTCCCGGCCGTGGATCTCGGTACGGGCGGGCCCCTCCGGGGTGAGACCGGTGCCGGACAGGGCGAGCTGCAAGGGACGTACGGACTGACTCGGCAGCACCAACTCGTGCGCGTGGCGCAGGTATTGGACGATCGCGTGGTCGACGACCTCGCCGCCGACGGGGATGCGCTCGGCGCTCACGACCGAGCCGAGGGAGAGAACGGCGACCTGCGTGGCGGCCGCCCCGCACACCATGATCATGGTCGCCTCGGGTCGCTGTACGGGCAGCCCGCAGCCCACCGCCGCCGCGATCAGCGTGTCCACCAGCTCGACCCGCCACGCCCCGAGCCCGACCAGCGTCTCGACCGCCGCGCGTCGGGCGAGCGGGTCGGCGTCGTGCGGCGTACAGGCGGCGGCGCGCAGCCGGGGCTTACGACGCAGTGTGCGGCGGAGGCGTTCGCCGAGCAGCTGCCGCAGCATCCGCTGTGCCATGTCGATGTCGACGACCGTGCCGCCGGACACGGGCCTGACGACGCGGATGTAGCCGGGCGTACGGCCCGTCATCTGCTCGGCCAGCTCCCCGACCGCGATCAGCCCGCCGGTCCTCATATTGACGGCGGCCACACTCGGCTGGTCCACGACCAGCCCGGCACCCTTCACATACACGCGGGTCCTCGCCGCCCCCAGATCGACGGCGAAATGACAGCGGCGCAACTGCTCCAGACTGTCGGTCATGGCAGATCCTCCCGAGAGCGCAGACCGTGGGGCCGCCGGGTGACGGTCCTCTTAGGCATCGTGCGCGAGCGTTCGGCGGTCCGCCTGTTGTGATGGGCCGGGTGGGGTGCCGCTGGACGGGTGGCCTCAGCCGGCGGCGCGGATCACTTCGAGTACCGGCGCAAGGGAGCTGACGGTCTGTTGGCAGCCCGCCCGGGTCAGGCGCCCCTCGCGGTCGGAGTTGTGGGCGTAGCCGATGAAGGGGAGGCCGATCGCGTTCGCGGCGGTCAGCTCGGCGACGGAGGAGCCGATGAGTACGGCTTCCGAAGCGGAGGCGTCCAGCTGCTCCAGGGCTCGGAGCAGACAGTCGGGATGCGGCATCAGCAGGGTGAGGTCCAGCGCTCGCCCATGGACTCCGCCGGTCGCCGAGCCGATCAGGCCGCGTGATTCCAGATAGGTGGTGACGGCGCGGTGCGAGTTGTCCGAGACGATGGCGGGGCCCCGTCCGGTGGCGGCCAGTGTGCGGACCAGTGCGTCGGCATGAGGGGTGGGCCGGGCCGTGAGGGCGCTGTGCTGCTCGATCCTGTCGAGCTCGCGGCGCAGGTCGGTTCCCAGGCGGTGGTGCGCGAAGGCGCGCAGGAGGTCGAGTGGGTTGGCGTACCCCTCAAGAGGCGTCACGGGCATTCCCTGTGGCAGCAGCCGGTCGCCGCTCAACGCCTCGTCGGGGTGCCGCAGTTCGACGAGCAGCGCCGCGAGGTCGCGGGCTACGCGCGACGCCCCGGCCCCCGTGTCCTCGGCCGGCAGCACCTTCCGTCCCTTCGGCCCGGCGAGCTTTTCCAGCGTGGTGAACAGGCGGGCCACCGGCCCGTCGAAGCCGAGGAGTACGCACTCGGCGTCGGTGAGGAGCGTGACCAGGGAACGTGCCGGCTCGGCTGCCGTGGGTGCCACCGGCTTCGGCGCACGGGGCGACCGCAGTGCCTGCGGCGCGACAGGCCTCTCCCCCTCAGGCGTCAGCCGTATCGAGCAGGCCACCGACAGCCCCGGCACCGGCCAGTTGCGCAGCCCGTCGCGCACCGCGTGCTGCGCCGCACCCGTCCGGCGCAGCGGGTGGCGCCGGGTGATGCGCCCCGCGTCCCTGACGAAGTGGTCGAGGAGCCGCCCGGACACGTCGGCGGTCTCGCCGCGTACGAAGGCCACCGGGTCGGCGACGTGCCAGGACAGCTCGACGGACGCGGTGAAGGTGCCGCCGCCGGAACTCGGCAGGGGCACGTCGTAGCTGGCCTGGTGCGTGGTGAGGTCGACTTCGTAGAACGTGGTGCGGGGCCTTGGCATGCGTTCGCCGTACGGGCCGTCGCGGTCGAGGAGGATCAGCGGGCCGCCGGGCTCGGAGAGCACGACGGCGGTGCGGCCGGGCTCGGGAGGGCTGATCGCTCCGAGGTTCCGGGTGGTGAACGGGCCGCGTACCAGGTCGCGTTCCTCAGGCTGGGGGGCCGGGGCGCGTTCCAGCAGTTCCAGGGGGCAGTACCAAGCGATCGCCGTGCCGTCGGCCGACTCCCCGTGCGACTCCCTGTGCAGGGGAAGGAAGCGGGCCGGATCGAGGGAGGTGGAGCCTCGCATGAGTTCCTGGTGCAGAACGGGAGAGAGGACGACCATGATGTCCGCTGCGGAGTGCCCCAGCGCGGCCTGGATGTCGGGCTGCGTCGTCGGGCGGTCGGCGCGGGCGAACTGGGCGGTGTGCCAGAAGGTCACCCGGACCTTCGGCGGGGCTTCCAACTCCAGGAGCGCACTGGGAAGTTCGCGAAATACCGCGCTCAGTACCGGTAGTACGGACGCCTCGGGCTCTGTGATCACGAGGTAGCCGTTGTCGCGGGCCAGCACCTCGTACTGGTTCGGAGCCAGCTCGGTCAGGGAGAGCAGCCAGGTGAGGGAGCGGCCGAGGACGCTGTGTGCGAGACGGTGCTCGCCGGGGTCGGTGAACTCGGCGACGATCGTCGCCCGGCCGCGCTCCGGCGCGGTGTGCAGCTCGCGGTAGAGCGCCTGCAGGGTGGGATTCGGTTCGCGGTGCTGCTGGTTCCGGGCCTCCTCGTAGGCCTCGTACGACTCCATGGCCTCGGCGACGCGCCCCTGCTCCTTGAGTGCCAGGATGTGCAACCGCCGAAAGTCCGCCCGCTCGGGATGAGTCCGGAGCAGCTCGTCCAGGTCCTGCGCGGCCTGCTCGAAGTGGCCCAGTTCCAGGTCGAGTTCGGCTCGGGTGGCGCAGAGGGTGAGGCGGAGGGCGCGCAGGCGGGCGCGGGCCGCCTTGGCGGCGGGGCCGGGGACTTGGTCGAGGGGGTCGCCGTACCAGAGGTCGAGGGCTTGCTGGACGGCTGCGCGGGCCGCCGCCGGGTCGCCGTCGTCCCGGTGGGACTTCACTTGGGCGACGAGCGCCTCGCAGCGGCTCAGATCGATGGTTCCGGGCGGTGCGTGCAGGGCGTAGCCCTCGGCGGTGGTGGCCAGGACGCCGGGTCCCAGGGTGTTGCGCAGCCGGGATGCATAGGCGGAGATACGCGGTCCGGCATTCTTCGGGAGGCGCCGTCCCCACAGGCCCTCGATCAGTTCGTCGTACGGCACGGACCTGCCGGGCTTGAGGAGGAGCAAGCAGAGCAGGGCCTGTTCATCGGGGGAGCCAGAGGGAAGGACCCGATCGCCTCGGTCGATCCGCACAGTGCCCAGCAGCCGGTAGCGGTACCGGTCCGCTGTGATGGCGTCCAGTGCGCTGTCGAAGGTGGGATCCAAGAGGCGGTCTCTTGCCTGGCGCTGAAGGTGGAGTACCGGGGAGCGCAGGTGGTCGGCGGCTTGGGCGAACACAGGGAGGAACCACTCGGGCACACCGATGAGTTCAGGCGTCCCACCAGCCAGTTCCGTCAGCAGACGACCGAAGTCGTCGAGGTCCTTCGACTCTTCGAGCTCATCTACATGCCTCAGCGAGAAGTGGGTGATCTTCACGGTGCCGTCCGGGCGTACCAGCAACCCGTTCGGAGTGAGACGACCGTGTGCCATGCCCTGTGCATGTACGGCCTTGAGGCCTCGCGCAACCTGTTGTGCGAGCGGCGCGAGCGTCCAGAAAGGCAGCCGGAAGCCGCCCTCGGCGGTCAGCTCGGCCACCGTGACTCCCTCCACGAACTCCGTGACGAGATAAGCGACTTCGTCCTCGACACCGAAGTCGTGTACGGCGACGACGTGCTCGCTGTCGACAGCGGCGAGAGCACGCGCGGCGTCCAGAAACTGCTCGTGCCGCGTCGGCTCGACGGGGCACCGGTACACGGCGACCGTCCGGCCGGACCGAGTGTCCTCCGCCCGCATCACCGGCCCACCTCGCCACCCCAGCTGCCGTACGATCCGGTACCGGCCGAGCACGAGCCCGGCGGTGCCGGACCCCGCCGCCCCTCCCAGCCGCCGCACACTCTCCTCCCGCACCGCCGCGAACGGCTCACCCCCGGCCGCCTCGCCACCACCCCCCGGAGCCAGCACCCGGAACTCCCCGGCCGTGACGCCCGCCCGAGCGTCGATCAACGCGCCCACCCGCGCGAGGAGTTCGGAGGTCCGGCCGTGAGCGGTCCGGGGCAGCGTACGCAGCAACAACTCCCGTACGCCGGGGCGGAAGGCGTACGAACCCGGCGGACCCGGGATCGCGGTGAGCACCCCGCTGAGGATGACCTCCGCGAGATGCTGCGGCTGCGGATTCTGCTCGATCGCCGCCTGGACCAGCCGCATGACGGGCAACTCGGGGCGTCCGACCGCGAGATGACCGGCGAGGCGATAGGCCTCGGGGGAGGCGATGGAACGGAAGCGGAGGATCAGTTCCTCCGGGGAGAGCTGTTCGACCTCGCTTCTGCCGTGCTCGTCGAGGGGTGCGGGCGGCGGGGTGTGGCCCAGCAGGGCGACGGAGCCGGGAAGCTTGCCCGCGTCGGCCAGCAGCGCCGACCAGTTCGCCAGCCAGGGGGCCGAGGGTTCCAGGACGGGGAGAGGGAGCGTCCCGGGCAGCGGGTGGTCCGCGGCATAGGCGTCCACGTCGTACGCCGAGTTGGGCGCCGCGGGCGAGGGCGCGACGATCTGTGCGGTCGAGGCCGGCAGTGCGGTGGTGCGCCACAGGCGTTCGGGGAGTGGCTGGATCACTGCGACCGGCATCCTTCTCGCCCAGCGCCGCAGCGTGCCGTACCAGCGGGTGCCCGCGGGGCCGTCCCGCCACTGAGGCCCCATGCAGTCGCTGACCAGGAGCGTGACGGTGCGGCCGTCCGCGTACGACTCCTGCGAGCCGGGGCGGCGTACCGTGCCGTCGGCTTCCAGCCGGTGCAGTTCCACCGTGCGGAAGATGCCCGACTGGGCGAGCGCCGTGTGCAGTTCACGGACGAGCGGCCGCCAGACCGGCATGGTCGGGCCCGCGTCGTACACGAGATGCAAGGTCAGCCAGCGCTCGGTCGCCGGACGAAGCACGGGAAGCCACCACCGCGGCGCCGCGCCGAGCCGGGCGATCCGATGCGCGGTCGCCTCCTCGTCGAGCTCCTTCCCGACAGGCGCGGGCACCCGGCGCTTGAGGGGGCGCAGGGCGCGTTGCAGCGCGAGGGGGCGGGTCAGCATCGGGGGCGCGGGGGCGAGCAGCGAGGTGTACGAACCGTTCGGATCCCTCGGCTCGTCCGGCGCGCCGGGGCCGGGCAGCCGCAGGGGGACGCGGCCGTCCGGGCGGCGTTCCGGCTCGGGAGGCGGGGCCGCGTCCGGGACGTGCGGCTGAGAGGGGCCGCCGGCCGCCAGGGGTGGGGCGACAGGCTCCGGTTCGGCTCGCTCGGGCCGTACCGGCGATAGATCCGCAAAGGGCGCGGCAGGCTCTGGCTCCTTCATGTGCCGGGCGAGCCACAGCAGTTCGGCCAGCTCGACGGACGTGGGCAGGTCCCCGCCGCTCACTTCGGCCAGCAGCTCGGCGAGACGAGCGGCACCCGTGCCCCCGCTGCCGTCGGCCGCAACCGGGTCGCTCATCCCGTCACCTCCCTGGTCCTCCTGTCTTGGACTACCTCAGAAACCGTCCGGCTCCTCCCCGTTCCGGCTCAGATACGGCATCAGCTGCTCGGCGAGCTCGTCGCGGGACGAGGCGTCGAGGCCTGCCGCCCTTGTGAGGTAGATGGCGTTCAGGAGCTGGTCCGTGGCGAGTTCGCCGTCCGTTCCCCGGGAGAGGAAGCGGGCGATCAGGTCGCGGGCGTAGGCGTCGGGCTCGCCGAGATGGGCGTGGACGATCCGCTCCAGGTGGGCGTCGCGCGGCTGGTGGAGTTCGAGGCGGACGCAGCGGCGGAGGAAGGCGGGCGGAAACTCGCGTTCGCCGTTGCTGGTGAGCACCACGAACGGGAAGGCACGGCAGCGGACCCGGCCGCGCGTGACGGTGACCCGGTTGTCCGTGCCGTCGATCATCACCTCGGCCGAGGGCGTGCGGCGGGCGGCGCGGACCAGCTCCGGGATCTCGTACTGGCCCTCCTCCAGGATGTTGAGGAGATCGTTGGGAAGGTCCAGGTCGCTCTTGTCGATCTCGTCGATCAGCAGGGCACGCGGCCTGCCGTACGGAAGCAGCGCGGTGCCGAGCGGGCCGAGGCGCAGATGGTCCTGCAGCTCGCTGTCCGCGGGGAGCTGTTCGCGGGCGACGGCCTGCCCTGCGGCGTACAGACGCGAGAGCGGATCGTACTGGTAGAGGCCGTCATGGAGCGTCGTACGGCTGGTGATGTTCCAGCGCAGGACCGGGCCCAGCCTCAGCTCCCTCGCCACCGCGTACGCCAGGCTCGACTTACCACTGCCGGGCGGTCCGGTCACGAGCAGCGGGCGGCGCAAGTACAGGGCGGCGTTGACCAGTTGGACGGCCTGGTCCGTGGCGCGATAGGTGCGGGCGCGGTGCACACGGTCCGGGGACGTGGCCGAGGTGTCGCCGTCCTCGGCGGGAGTCGCGAGCTCCGGTCCGCCGTCGAAGGCACGCCAGGGCGGCGGCGGGGGCAGCGCGGTGATGCCGTCGTGAGGCTCGCTCGTACCCGTGTAGACGGGCCACAGGGACATGTGTCTCTCCTCGATGCGTGCCGGTCGCTCAGCCGACGGGGTTGTGCAGATGGCCGACGGGTTCGGGCAGACAGTCGGGGTCCTCCCACAGCAGTGCCAGGTCGTACGCCCAGTGCGGCTCGGCGGAGTCGGAGGCATACGCGGCCTCGCGCAACTCATGTACGTACGAAGGGAGTTCGCGCGGAGGGAGGTCCGCGAGATGCTCGGCAAGGCGGTCCAGGAACTCGGTGCCCCGGCATCGCTCCCCAGCTTGCCGGTTCGCCTCCGGGGGGCTCGAAGCCGATGGCTGCCCACGCCCGTGCTCCTCCCGGCAGCCGGTGCGCGGCCAGAGCATCACCGGCACCGCCGCGTTGAGGCCGGCCTGGAACAGCCGCCGTACGCCGTTTGCGCGGGGCGCGGTGGCGAAGCCCACCATGTCCGCGGCGCGGCGCAGCCCGATCGTCAGCTTCACCTGGTCCTGTCCGACGGCCCAGCAGTCGATACGGTGCAGCCGTGCCGCCGGCCGGGCGTCGAGGTGCCGCCACTTCTGCCGGAGCTTGTGCTGCAGTCCGCCGCTGCGGCGCCGCTCCAGGTCCATCACGACGAGCGGAGCGAAGGCGCCGAGCGGGCTGTCGTCGTCGGCACTGCGCTTCCAGTGCGCCACGTCCGCGTTGAGCCAGCGGCGCGGCAGCACGAAGGCGATCAACTCGCGTGCTCCTGGCTCGAGTTCGTGGTACGCCTCGTCAATGCGTTGGAGCGCGTACGGGCGTACGCGGTCTGTCGGGAGGCGGCGCGAGCCGACCACTCGGCGGTGCCGGCCGTTGTACGCGGACACCTCGACCAGGAAATGGCCGTCGCCGGAGCCGCTGGGCGCGATCTCCACGAGGATCGGGGACCAGGCGTGTACGGCGGCGGGTGCGGGCCGTGGCGTCAGCATGGGTGCCGGCGTCGGCTCGCGGTGGGCGTACGTCAGCGGCCAGTTCCACAGCGCGCTCCGGGTCCGGGCGTCGTCGGCAAAGTCGGCGAGCCGTGCCGCGAAGCGGGTGACGGCGTCGGGGTCCGGCACCTCCGACAGGAGGTACCAGACCGCGTCCCACAACGAGCCGAACCCTTGAGGCGGTAGTGGGGGGCCGAGTGGGCCGACCGCGTCGAGGTACAGGCGTTCGGGGCTGCACTCCAGACTTCCCGGGCTCCGGTTGTGCTTCGTCTGCGGGTCCGTGGGGGCTGCTCGCTCCCCCAAGTTCTCGGCTTCTCCCCCACTCTCGGCTTCTCCCCCACTCTCGGCTTCGCTCGAGCGGGGGGACCCCCATGAGCGGGGGGACCCCCATGAACCCGGGGGGACCCCCATCGCGGCGGAGCCGCATATGTCAGAGCCCCGCGCCCCTGGAGGGGCGCTTCGGGGCCCCTCCATCGACTCCACCAGTTGTCGCAGTCGTTCCTTCTCCGGCCGGCCGTACTCCGGTGTCGGAATCAGCTCGCCGAGCCGCGGCCAGTAGCGGGCCATGACCTGGGCGGGCAGCATCCGGCCGTTGCGGATCTCCGGGCTGCGGGCGGCCGTGGAGACCATGCCGACCACGCGGCCGGTGTCCGCGAGTGTCACCGCGGCGCCGCTGAAGCCGGGAACCAGAGGCTGGCCATGGGCGGCCCAGGCCTCCAGCTGGACCCACTCGCCGGCGATCAACTGGTCGGCGGTGGCCCGGTATTCGGCGAGCGTCCCCTCGTCGTACCGCTTCGGGAATCCGTACGCCAGGAGCCTGCGCGGAGGGTCGCCGTACGCGTCGGAGGGCGCCGCGAACTCCGCCGGCTTCATGGGGACGGGGTGGTCCAGTTCGAGTACGGCCAGATCACCGGGGTCGGTCTCGCGGCCGTCCCAGCCGCCCTGCGCGATCACCCGGGCGGGGATCTGGCCCTCGGTGCCGTGCGCGAAGGAGACGGTGACCGGGGCCGTGCGGCTGCACGCGACCACATGGGCGCAGGTCAGGACGTGCCGCTCGGTGACCAGGAAACCGGCGCCGGTGTCGCGCCCGCAGCTGATTCTGGCGTGCCAGGAGGCGCTCGTCATGACGGCCGGGCGGTCTCCGAGGAGTCGTCGGCCTGCCCGGGTGACCAGGAGAGCCGGAGCAGCAGATGCCCTTCGGCCCCGCTCTTGGCGATCAACGCGCCCGCCTCCGCGGTGAGTTTCACCCCGAACTCGAGCTCCACGGAATCGGGCCGCAGCGAGCCGTCCCGGAAGACCCGGAGCGCGGACTCGGCCGCCGCGCGCACTCCGTCCAGGGCGCCCTCGAAGGTGCGGGTCGCCTGGACCGTACCGTCGTCGCGGCGCGAGACCATCTGGTGACCGGAGAGGTCCTCGGTGCCCGCGCCCTCGACGGTGATCACGACTCCGTCGTTGGTCTTGAACTCCACCAAGCCTTCCATGACGCCCCCGGTCCTTCGTCAGTGACTCTCGATCAACCTCATTGTCACGGACGGTACTTGTGGTTGTCGCGGCTTGTCACGGATTCCGTGGTTCCGGGCGGTCATTCGTTCTTGTCGGGGCTCACGACGCCCTTTACAACCCCCAGCTCCACCAAGTCCTGAGGCCGGATACGGAGTTCGTCCGCCGTCGCGGTCACCTGGTCCGCGGGGCGTTTGAGGATCGCGGCGGCCAGCTCCGGGGCGATGACGGAGAAGTAACTGTCCGGCGTGGCCCAGGTGTTGTCGGGTGCGGCGAGGGCGAGGGCGCCGCCCGAGCCGCCCTCGCCGATCAGCAGGGTGGTGAGGGGCGTGCGCGCGGTGGCCACGGCGGCGAACAGCTCCGCTATCGCCGCGCCCGCGCCCTGACGTTCCGCCGCCGCGTCGTTGGCTGCGCCCGGGGTGTCCACCAAGGTCAGTACGGGGATGCCGAGTTGGCCCGCCAGGCGGATCAGGCGGGTGGCGGTGCGGTAGCCGGTGGGGCGGGTGGCGGTGCCGGTCTGGGCGGCGTAGGCGATCGTACGGCCGTCCTCCGCCCGTATGCCGAAGCCGCAGAGCATTCCGGGGTCGGGACTGGTGCCGGGCTCGGTGCCGCCGCCGGTGCGGTCGCCGCTGATCGGCGCGCGGTGGGTGAAGTACGCGTCCAAGTAGGCCTGGGCGCGGGGGCGTTGAGGCGAGCGGGCGTTGTCGACCGCCTCGCGGCCGGTGGCAGGGAGGTCGGCTCGGCCCATCGCTGCCGGGGGAGGGGCGGGTGTCGTCGACGGGCGGGTCAGCAGGCGCAGCCAGAGCTCCAGTACGCCCGGAAGCTCCTCCGGCGGAACCACCGCGTCGATCGAACCCGCCGCCACCTGCGCCTCCGCCGTGTACGCCCCCGGGTCCGCGTCCGGCGGGCGGACCCGGGAACCCGCGAAACCGACCTGGGCGCCCGGCAGCGCGAGGATCACGTCGGCGCCCGCGCCCAGCGTGGCCCAGCCGCCGCCCGTCGTCGGGTCCCGCAGGACCGCGAGCTGCGGCAGGCCCGCCTCGCGGGTGAGCGCCGACTGCCGTGCCACGCGCTGGAGTTGGACCAGCGCGCGCATGCCCTCCTGCATCCGGCTGCCGCCCGTCGCGACGAGGGACACGACGGGCAGGCGGTGCTCACGCGCGTACGTGTACGCCGCCTCCAGCCGGTCCCCGGTGCGCTCCCCGAGCGACCCGCCCAGAAAACCGAACTCGAACGAGATCAGCACGGCAGAAGTCGTACCGACCATGGCCGTGCCGCAGACGACGGACTCCTCCTCCCCGGTGCGGGACGCGGCACGGGCGCGCGAGGCGTCGTAGCCCTGCCAGGACAACGGGCCGTCGGGTGCGTACTCGCCTGCCTTGACCGGGAGTTCGGTGAAACCGTCGGCCACGAGACCGATCGCCTCGCGAGCAGTGGACCTCAGGCCGTCAGTCATGAGGCAGCGCGCGCTTCATGATCTTGCCCATGTCGTTGCGGGGCAGGGCGTCGAGGTAACGGACGACGCGCGGACGCTTGTGGGGTGCCAGGCGGCGGGCCACATGGTCCGCCAACTCCTCGGCGGACGGCGGTGATTGAGCCGATCCCGTGTCCGTGTCCGGGGCCGTGTCCGGCACGATCCACGCCACGATCCGCTCGCCGAGGTCCGCGTCGGGCTCACCCGTGACCGCGGCCTCGCGCACGCCGGGGTGTTCCAGAAGCGCGTTCTCGATCTCACCCGCCCCGATCTTGTAACCACCGCTCTTGATCAGGTCGGTGGCCTTGCGGCCGACGATGCGTACATAGCCGTCGGGGTCGCGTACCGCCATGTCACCCGTGCGGAACCAGCCGTCCTCGGTGAAGGCTTCGGCCGTCGCGTCCGGCCGGTTCAGGTACTCGGTGAAGAGGTTCGGCCCGCGGACCTGGATCTCGCCCACCGTCTCCCCGTCGTACGCCTCGACCGCCGTCACCCCGTCGTCCTCCGTCAGCCGCAGCTCCACGCCCGGCAGCGGAACGCCGACCGTGCCCGCGCGCGGCTCCCCGTCCGCGCGGACGCTGGTGTTCATCAGGGTCTCCGTCATCCCGTACCGCTCGATGACCCGCCGCTCCGTCGCCGCCGCGATCCGCTCGTGGTCGTGCACGGGCAGCGCCGCCGAACCCGAGACCAGCAGCCGCGCCTTCCCGAGGGCCTTCGCGAGAGCCGGGTCGTCGGGCAGTGCCTCCGCGATCCGGTGGTACATCGTCGGCACCCCGAACAACATCGTGGCGCCCTCGCTCAACTCCCTTGCCACACCCGCCGTTTCGAACCTGCCCAGATGCCGGATCGATCCGCCGCGGCGCAGTGGGCCGAGGATGCCGAGGATCAGGCCGTGCACGTGGAAGAGGGGGAGGCCGTGCACGAGTACGTCGTCGCCGGTCCACTGCCAGGCGTCCGCGAGGGCGTCCAGGGTGGCGGCGACGGCCCGGCGGGGGATGACGGCGCCCTTGGGCGGGCCGGTGGTGCCGGAGGTGTAGACGATCAGGGCGGGGGATTCGGGGGTGAGGTCTCCGGGTGCGTGGGGCGTCCCCGTGGCGCGTACGTCGACGTCGACGCGCCCCAACTTGTCCAGCGCGGCGGGGAGTTGATCGCCCGGCCCCGCAAGCACCAGCGTCGGCGCGCTGTCCGACACGATGTGCCCCAGCTCGCTCTCGCCCGACTTCGGGTTGAGCGGTACGGCGGGGACACCGGCCAGCAGCGCGGCGACCACGGCGACCGCGGTCTCCAGAGTGGGCGTGGCCCAGACGGCGATCCGGCCCGCTCCCGCGAGGCGCTCGGCCAGGGGCGCGGCCACGGCGGCCAGCTCGCCGTACGTCAGGGAACGGTCGCCGAAGCGCAGGGCGGGCCGGTGCGCACCGGGTCCGTCCGGGTCCGCGGAGGCCTTGGTCAGGGCCGGGAAGAGAGGGGACACGCGTTGTACTCCTTGGTCGTTCGTCGGTACGTAGCTCATGGGCGGGTACGTCACTCCGGGTACGTCACTCATGGCGCCGTCGGCATCCTCAGGTCCTCCCTGGGGAGCCCCAGGTCACCCAGGACATCCCGGGTCATCCCCAGTTGGGCACCACCATCACCAGCCACGCCACCGCGGGCACCACCGCCACCACGATCCCTCCGTACACCATCAGCTGCCTGAAGAAACGCTCGCGGTCGACGTCCGGCGCCGCGGCCAGCACCAGCGCGCCGTTCGTCGAGAAGGGGCTCACGTCCACGACCGTCGCCGACACGGCCAGCGCGCACACCATGCCGATGGCACCGATCTCGCCCTGCGCGAGGAAGGGCACGGCGAGGGGGATCAGGGCGCCCATGATCCCGACGGACGAGGCGAACGCCGAGACGATCGCGCCGATGTAGCAGAGCAGGACCGCGGCCAGCAGCGGGACGCCGATGCCGCCGACGCCCTCGCCGGCCCAGGTGATGGTGCCCATCTCGTCCAGGACACCGACGTATGTGAGGACACCGCAGATCAGCAGGACCGTCGACCAGGCGATCTGGCCGACCGCGTTGCGGCTGTCCTCCGGCCAGGCGGTGCTCAGCACGACGGCGAGGGTGATCGCGGTCAGACCGGCGTCCAGGTCGAAGGCGAGGACGGCCACGACGAGGGCGACGAGCGAGGTGAGCGTGGCGATCCGGGCCGGGGTGAGGCGCGTGGTGTCGGGGGTGGTGGGTGCGTCGGGGCGGGTGGCCACGGCGGTGTTGGTGCCGGTGCCGGTTCCCGCGCCGGCACCGGTACCGGTGGGCTGCGGGCCGGAACCGCCCTCCGGAAGGTCGCCCTTGTCGGAAGAGCCCTTGGACGCGTCCTTGGAGGGCCCGTCCAGTGGGACCGCCCCCTGCGCCCACAGCTTCAGGCCGCCGAAGAGCACGAAGACCACACCCGCGATGATCAGGTTGGCGAACAGGGAGGCCAGGAAGAGGGTGATCTCGTTGCCCGGCAGGTCCTCCCGTTCCACGATCCCGTTGACGATCGACCCGTAGATGCTGATCGGCGAGAAGCCGCCGCCCTGCGCCCCGTGCACCACCATCGCGCCCATCAGCAGCGGGCTGATCCCGTACCGCGCCGCGAAACTCAGCGCGATCGGCGCCACGATGGCGACCGCGGCCGGACTGACCGCGCCGATCGCGGTGAGTGCCCCCGTGATCACGAACATCACCCACGGGATCAGCGCGACCCGGCCGCGTACGAGCCGGATCGAGGCGTGCACGAGCCAGTCGGTGGTGCCGTTGGCGCGGGCGATCGCGAAGAGGTACGTCACCCCGACGAGCACGACGAAGAGGTCTCCGGGAAAGCCCGCGAAGATCTCGTCGGCGTTGAGGTTCGCGACGAGTTCGCCGACCCCGAACGCGGCGGCGAAGGCGAGCGCGCCCATGTTGATGGAGCGGGTGGTGGCGATCACGAACACCACGACGAGTACGAGGATCGATATGAGTTCGGCGGACATACGGGCTCCCGTCTTTGGGCCCCGGAGCGGCATAGAGGGCTGTGGATTGGCCAAGTGGCTGAACCACTTCGGTCGCTGGACAGCGTGGGCGCGACCCGGACGGACGTCAAGGGGTCGCGCAGGAATTGGCTCAGCCAGTTGACCACTGGGCCACGGTGTTACGCTCCCGACGAAGGGGGACCCCATGACCGAAGCCCTGCGCCCCATGACGAAGCAGCGCCTCTACGAGCAGGTGCTCGAGCGGTTGCGCCAGTACGTCGCCGAGGGCGGTCTGCGCGCCGGTGACCGTCTGCCACCCGAGCGCGACCTCGCGGCCCGCCTCGGCGTCAGCCGCGCCTCCGTGAAGCAGGCCATCGTGGTCCTGGAGGTACAGGGCCTGGTCGAGGCCCGGCACGGCGGCGGTACGTACCTGGTCCGCGACAGCCTCGACGTCGAACCCGTCGAGCGGCTTGTGGAACGCCGTCGGCGCCTGCCCGACGTACTCGAAGCCCGCGAGGCCCTGGAGACCAAGCTCGCCGAACTCGCCGCCGAGCGCCGCACGGACGACGACCTGGCCGCCCTCCGCCAGGCCCTCGACCACATGGAGCGCGAGATCGAGGAGGGCGCGTACGGGGTGGAGGGTGACCGGCTCTTCCACGCCGCGGTCACGGCGGCGGCCCACAGCAGCATCCTCGCCGAGTTCATGCGCTCCATCGCCGACCAGATCACCGAGAGCCGCAACGAGTCCCTCCGCCAGCCGGGCCGCCCCACCCGCTCCCTGGCCCAGCACCACGCGATCCTCGACGCGATCGCCGACCGCCGCCCGAGCCAGGCGGCCACGGCGATGCGACGCCACGTCCGCACGGTGGCGAAGGTACGGCTGCTGGACTGGGACCCGGAGGAGGACGACTCACCATCGGCCTGACAGGGGTCGTGGGCCCGCGATGCGCCCGTACGTCCTGGGAGTTCGCGCGCCCGGGCGCTTGAGTCTCCAGCGGCTGGAGGGTCCAGGATCTCGCCCATGGAAGACGAACGCCCCGACGTGCTCACCATCGGCCAGCTCGCGCACCGCACCGGACTTTCGGTGCGCACCCTGCGCTTCTGGTCGGACGAGGGAGCGGTGCCACCCGTGGCCCGCTCCGCAAGCGGCTACCGGCTGTACGACGCCGAGTCCGTGGCCCGCGTTGAGCTGGTCCGCACCTTGCGGGAGCTGGGCCTCGGGCTCGACGACGTGTGCCGCGTCCTGAACGGCCGCACCACGGTCGCCGAGGTCGCCGACGCGCACGTGGCCGCGCTCGACGCGCAGATCCGCTCCCTCAAGGTGAGCCGGGCCGTCCTGTCCACCGTATCGAAACGTGGTTCGACCGCTGAGGAGACGGCACTGATGAACCGGTTGGCACGGCTTTCCGCCGCCGAACGCAAGCAGATCATCGACGAGTTCAAGGAGGAGGTGTTCGGCGGTCTCACCGTCGACCCGCACCTGCGTGACCGCCTGCGCACCTTCAGCATCGAACTGCCGGACGACCCCACACCCGAACAGGTCGACGCCTGGATCGAACTGGCCGAGCTGGTGCGGGACCCCGGGTTCCGCGCCCGGATGCGCACCATGCTGGAGCTGAGCACCCCGGTCCCCGGGCAGAGCCGTCCCCCCGGGGCGTCCATCTGGTGGGCCAGGCAGGTCGTGCAGACCGTCGCGGAGGTCAGAAAACGCGGGATCGCCCCTGAGGGACCGGCAGCGGCCGAAGTGCTGTCCGAGCTGTTCGGCGACGCCGATCGGGCCGCCGTGCTGTTGTGCCTGGAGGCCGGGATCGAGGCAGAGGCGGAACGCTACCGCAGGCTCGTCGCCCGCGTGCGCGGACAGTATTCGTCTCCCGACGCTACCGAGGAGCTGGAGTGGCTGGCGCGAGCCCTGCGTGCCGCGGATCAAGCGTCTCGGATGAGCTTAGGTTTTCCTGGGTAGGGCTGGGTTTTCGGCCCGGTCCCGGTGGAAAAGTGATCTCGGCTGTGGTCCCGGCCGCCCGTGTCGTGTGACGGGGGTGGCGTGGGTGTGCAGGTGGAAGCCTGCGCCGAGTCTGGCCCCACGGGGCTGGTGCCGGGTGGGGGTGCTCATCGTGTGCGGTGCCTGCCGCCGTCCGCGCCGCTGGGTGCGGCGGGTTGGTGGCTGGGGCGTCCGCCCCGCCGGACGCTTTCCACCCGGTCCCGCTGCTGCGGGTGTTCCGGGTGGGGCGGGGACCCTGCGTCGCTGCCTGGGCACAGGGCGGTTTCTCGTCGGGCCCGCCTTCGTCCGGTCCACGGCAGCAGACTGCTGCGGACCGTCGGGAATGGCGGGTCCGGGGTGGGTGGTGTGCCGGACCGGCCGGTCCAGCTCCGGAACCGTGCGGCGGATCACATAGGTACCACTCGCGCGGTCCAGGACGGTTGTGTGCTGGTGGGTCAGGCCGCGGGCGCCGATCCGCTGCCAGGCCGCGACGTCCCGGTCCGCGCTGTAGCCGCAGGCGGTGTTGGGGCAGACAGCCCATTTCCAGCCTGGTGTGGTGCGGTCGGGGGCGGCGCAGTAGCGGAAGGCGGTCAGGCATCTGGGGCAGTACCTGGAGGTGCCGCGGGCCGGGACGATGACCACCGCGATCCCGTACTTCGCGGCCTGGTGGCGGGTGTGGGCGACGATCTGCCCGCGCACCGACTGCGAGAGGCGGGTGTTCAGTGTGCGGCCCTTGCCGCGGGCCTCCATGTCCCGCAGGTCCTCCAGGTAGATCACCGAGGTCTTCGCGGCGCGGGCGTGGCCGACCATGAAGTGGGCGGCCGCCTGGGCGAGCTGCTCGTTCAGCCGCGTACGACGCTTGCTCACCCGCGCGTGCTCGGTGCGCAGCACCGCCAGCTTCGCCGCGGTGAGCGGATCGGGGCGCAGCCCGCGCGCGGCGTGGCCGTCGGTCAGGGACTGCAGGTGGGCGGCCTTGGCCCAGAGCTGTTCGGCCAGTACACGCAGCCGGTCGGCCTTGGCGAGGATCCCGTCCGGGCGGAAGAACACCGGCTGCCCGTTCGTGTGCACGGTCGGCTGGGCGCCGCCGGTCAGGGTCAGACTCCCGCCGGTGAGCAGGGTGTTCAGCCCGTAGTCGAAGGCCACCGCCCGCGCATGTCCGTCCCGCCGGGTCGTGGGCACAGCGGTGGTGTGGGCGAGGTCCAGGCGCAGCCGCCCTGCGCGCAGGCGCAGGGTCGGGGTGTGCAGGGCCGCGGTGTGGTCGATGGTGGGCGGCAGCCGGAACCGGATCACCACGGGGTGCCAGTCACCCCGGGTGCGCGGATCGGGCCGCACCGGCAGACGTACGGTCAGCACCGCGTAGCGGGCCGGGTCCTCCTCACAGCGGGCCAGCGTGGCCAGCTGCTTGTCCGCGGCGGCCAGCACCACCTGACGGCCGCCGCCCGGAGCCGCCTCCAGCTCACAGATGTCGGCGGGCAGCCGGTCATGGGCCGCCTGGAAGGCAGCGCTCTGCCGGGTGCGGGCGCGCAGCACCGAGGCCGCCACCGCCTGCCCGTCCGGGCAGGCCGCCCGCAGCGCCTCCCACTCGGCCCCGGTACGCCGCATCGGATCGGCGTCGGGGCCGGTGGGCCAGGTGGCCAGCACCGCGTCGGTGATCTGCGTACGCCACCAGGCCGAACGCAGCGCCCGCCCGGCCTGCTCCTCGGCGATGCGCCGCACCCGGTCAGGAACGTACAGACCTGCGGGCACGGTGGCCGCCCAGCCCAGCATGCGCAGCGCCATCCACGCATGTGACGGCAGCCGCTGCCCCGACAGGTCCCGCCCGGAGGCGAGCTGGGCCAGGTCCGGGCGGTTCCAGTGGGCGCCGGTCACTGACATGCACATCGTCTCGACCAGAGCCGTCAGCCAGCCCACCCGCCCGGCCAGCGCATCGGCGCCCAGGGCTTCGCCGGTGACGGTGTCCAGGCCGCGGAACGCGGACGCCGACGCGCACGCCACTCGCTCCGTCTGCCCCTCACCCAGCCGGACTTTCCGCCGCATCCTGTCACTCCCGTCCGGCCACCCAAGACTGCTGTCCGATCATCGAACTCACTTACACAACGCGCTCCGTCCGGAAAGGTCACGCAGTAACCGCAAGGGCCCCGAGGAGAGAGGAAGGATCACGGCAACACCAAGAAACCCCAAGCCAGTCGGTCCGCTGTTAGTGACCCTGACTGGTCGTACCGCCTCTGCCCCGGATGGGTTGAGGCGAGCCGGGGCGAGTCGACGCGAGCCGTGGTGTTGACCGCCGTCACGAGGGGTGGTCAGCCGACTCGGCGCCGGCCTCACCTGGCCTTCTGCAGGGCGCGTTCGCGGCGCGCGGCCACGCTGGAACCGGATTCCCTGCGTGCCATCCTGCGCAGCACGACCGGTGCCACGAGGAGGCCGAGCACCGTCCAGGCGCCCAGCACACCGACCGTCTCCAGGTGGCGCCACGACTCCCCGATCTCGACAGCCACCGCCTCCGGCGGCAGCAGTGCGGAGCGCATGCCCAGGCCGAGCCAGTAGACCGGGAACACCTGGGCGATCCACTGCAGCCACTCCGGCAGCGCGGTGACCGGATAGAAGATGCCCGAGATCGCGATCATCCCGAGGACGGGCAGCTGGATCAGCCCCTGCGAGCGTGCGCTGGTGAACACCGAGCCGAGGATCGCGCCGATCGGCAGGGTGGCCATCATGCCGAGTACCAGCACCCAGGCGAGGCCCAGCCACGCGTCCGCACCGAGGTCGAGCCCCTTGATGAGGAACAGCCCGGGGATCAGGAAGATCACCAAGTCGGCCAGCAGCCCGCCGGAGACCGAGACGACCTTGCCGACGAAGTAGCCGATCATGCCGTTCGGGGTGGCCTTGGCACGCAGAAGAGTGCCGTCCTCGCGTTCCGCGGTGAGCAGCTGGCCCATGGTGACCATGCCGAACGAGGCATTCATGCCCAGGATGCTCGGCAGTGCGAGGGTGCCGAGCAGCAGCCCCGTGCTCCCGAACTCCGCGTCGCGCATGAACCACAGGGAGCCCAGCATCAGCAGCGGCCAGAGCAGATGGCTGGACAGCTCCGCTCCGTTGGTGAACGACTGCCGTAACTCGATCAGGCCGCGTCTCAGGCCGGCGCGTATCGCACAGGTCATCGTGGATCCTCCGCCTCGTGCACCAGTGCCAGATAGGTCTGCTCCAGCGAGGCGCGGTGGACTTCGAGTTCGCTGATCTCCTCACCGTGCTGCTGGAAGAGCCGGCGTACGAAGTCGGTCGACTGCCGCGTCGACCGGGTGAAGCGCTGCTCACCGCGCCGCCACTGGACGCGGTCCTCGCCGGTGATCTGCCGGGCCAGTTCGTGCGGCGTGCCGTCGGCGACGATCCGCCCGCGGTTGAGGATCACGATGCGGTCGGCGAGCTTCTCGGCCTCGTCCAGGTCGTGAGTGGTCAGCAGGATCGTGGCGTCCAGGCGACGCACCAGCTCGTGGAATTCGCGTCTGGCCTGCGGGTCGAAGCCGGTGGTGGGTTCGTCGAGGAACAGCACGTCGGGGCGGCCGACGATGCCGAGCGCCACGTCCATGCGGCGCCGCTGCCCGCCCGAGAGCGTTGTGATCTTCTGGTCGGCTTGCCCGGCCAGGCCGACCGCGTCGATGAGCTCGTCCGGCTCCCACGGGACGCGGGCGCAGCAGGCGTAGTAGGAGGCCTGGTGGGCGAGGAGTTCCCGGACCCGCCACTTCCCGTGGTCACGCCAGGACTGGAGCATGACGCCCACCCGGGCGCGCCACCGCTCGTCCGCGTGTGCCGGGTCGGCGCCGAGCACCTGCACCCGGCCGGCCGAGCGCATACGGAAGCCCTCGAGGATCTCGACCGTGGTGGTCTTGCCCGCGCCGTTCGGCCCCAGCAGCGCCACCACCTCGCCTGGCTGCACCCGGAACGTCGGCCCGTGCAGGACGTCGGTGCTGCCGTAGCGCATACGCAGCCCCTCGACACTCAGGGCGGCCTGCGTCACAGCGCGCTCCGTACCCGCTCGATGAGCCCGGCCCGGTCCACGCCGGCCAGGGCGAGGGCGCGCGGGAGGGTGCCGACCTCCGCCTGGAGGATGGCGAGCAGCAGGTGGCCGGAGTGCAGGTCCTTCTTGCGGTGCGCGGTGGCCATCCGCTCCATGGCGAGCTTGAACGAGGCGCCCGGTCGGAGGCGGCGCTCGGGGTCCTGGCTCGCTCGCGGCAGCTCGAAGTCGTCGAGCGATACTCCGGCCGCGGCCAGGCTGTGCGCGAACTCCCGGTGCAGGGCGTCCTTGAGCGCTTCGTAGCCGAGGCCGGCCGCGTGCAGCACGCGCTGTGCGTCGGTGCCGTCCTGGGCGGCCACCGCCAGCAGTAGGTGGTGTGCGTCGATGGTCGCCGAGCTGTCTTCCTTCGCCTCGACCTCGGCCCGGACCACGACCGACTGGAGATACGTGTCGAACCGGCTCATCCCCGCCTCCTCAATGCGACTCCGGCGGCGATGAGCCGCTTGGCGTGCTTCTTGTAGACCGCTTGGCGCGTGATGCCGAGCGCCTCGGCGACCTGCGGCCAGCTCCAGCCGGACCGCATCGCCTGTTCGACGGCGGCGTCTTCGAGCTGATCGGCAAGGCGGCGCAGTGCGGCGACGGCCGCAAGCGCGTCCGCGGGATCTTTGCTGGACATGGAAGCAACCGTAGTTGACTAATCGGGTCGAAGCAACCACAGTTGCTAAAGCCGCTCAGGTGATCCGCACCCGCGACGGCGGCTGCGCCGCCGGCTCGGCAGGCACAGGGGCTGCCGCACCCACACCGCCACCCAGCAGCGCCTTGGCGCAATGCAAGCCGAGGTACGCCAAGCCGGTGGCTGCCGACGCCAGCGAAGCCCGGCTGCCCCAGCCGGACCCCCAACGCTCATGAGCAAACACCCCGCGGACCACGCCTGGCCTGCAGCTGCCGAACTGCGCGCGTTGACCGCCCTTGGCCCGGCCGTCTACCCGTACGCGGGAGACGTCGTCGCCGACGGCCCGGCAGACGCTGACGCAACGATCCAGCAGCCGTTGTCAGAACCCTGATGCCGACCAAGACCCGGCGGCGTCGGCCGCCCGTCGCTGTCCCGGCACGCTGACTTGCGCCATGTTCCCCGTTGAACCCCCGTGCGCCTTCGAGCCGTTCAGTCGGGCGTGAACTCGTACTGCAGCTCGTAGAGATGCCCGGCTTTGACCATGACGGTCGCTTCGATGGGCCGTTCGTCATCGCTGTAGACGACTCGGAGGGTGCGCAGCACGGGGAGATCGCTGGGGAGGCGCAGCGCCTTGTACTGCTCCTGGGTGGGGACGCGGGCCGAGACCCTGTCCACGCTGAGCCGGGGCGGGTGGCCGAGGTCGGCGAGAAGTGCGGGCGTACCGCCCGTGATTCGGCGGCGTTCCGTGATCGCGGTGCCGCGTGCGATCTCCAACGGGTGGTAGGACTTGACCAGTTCGGCTGGTTCATCGTCCATCAGGAGGAGCTGATGGCGCAGGACCGCCGAACCGCCCTCTGGGAGGTTCAGCGCCTCGGCGACATCCGCGGGAGGGAGTACCTCCGCGACTTCGAGCAACTTGCTCCGTGCTCGCGCCCCTTGCTTCTCCACTTCGGTGAGCCAGCGGTACGGCTCACCCGGCCCAGCCGGTGACATGTACGAAGCCGGGCGCATGGTCCGCTGCCGATGCTCGCGCACCGTGACGGCGGCGCCGGCCCGCCCTACGGACGGCCACCGGACCGCGCGTGGAGTGCACGGATCCGAAAGCCGTGGTGCGCCTCGAGCGGATCGTCAGGGGTGGCGGCCCCGACGTGTGTTGTCAGTAGTGGGGCGCCCCCGGCTTGGCGGCCGGGGGCGCCCCACTGTGCGCTCAGAGGTCGAACCAACCGCGTCGTCTTCGTCGAGAGTCAGCGGGTGGCGCGGTACCTACGCAGGGCGAACAGCAGTCCGCCGCCGGTGAGGAGGAGGGCCGCGCTGACACCCGCGAGATTGGCCATGGTGGTGTTGCCACCGGTCTCGGCCAGCTTGGGTGCGGCGAAGGGAGGCGCGTCCTGTCGGCACCTTGTTCCGGTCGGCGGGAGGGCGCCGTCGATGAGGTAGCGGCTCGCATGAGAGTTGACGCAGCCGCTTGGGTTGAACAGTGCCGTGTGCCCGACTGCGTCGTGGGTCAGCAGGCGGGCATTGGCCAGCTCCTTCGCCATGGCCTGCGCGGCCGACAGGGGAGTTGAGGGGTCGTAGGTGTTCCCGACCACCAGGATGGGGTTCGCCGTCGGCTTGTTCCATGGGCCGCGGTAGCGGTCCTCGGCGACCGCCGGCCAGGAGGCACAGCCCGCGGAGGCCCAGATCCAGTAGCGTCCGGTGTCCCCCGCACGGGCGGCGGCGGCCTCTGCCAGGGTGTGGTACGCACCGGGGTCCCGCGGGTTGGGGCTGTCGCCGCAGAAGACCGCGGTGCTCTGTTCCTCGCCCAGGTACGGATTCGGGTTGGGGACCGGTGGCGGGGGCGGGAGGGGGGACGGTTCCGGGGCGCGGCCCTGCCACAGGTCCTGCAGCCTGCCGGCGAGTTCCGTCCCTCCGAGCTGGACGTCGTAGAGGCTGCTCACCACGTCAGCCACCGTGCTGGCGGAGGTCCACGAGCCCACGGGCTCCTTTCGGAGCCGCTGCAGCAGCTGGTCGTACTTGTCCTGGGTCGCCTTCGGGCTGCCGGCGGAGAACGCGCAGCGGGCGGCCGTCGTGGATCCGCACAACGTGAGGAACCGGTTCACGGTCTCCGCGGCGCTGCGGCCGGAGCCCAAGCGCTGGAACGACGTGGTCCGGGGGGCCTCGTCGGAGGCGTTGTCCGTCCAGGCCTGCGGGTCCCAGTCGGCGTCGAAGACCATGGCGCGGACCCTGCCGGGGAAGAGGTTCGCGTAGGTGGCGCCCAGGTACGTGCCGTAGGAGATCCCGTAGTAGGTGAGCTGCTGATCGCCCGCCGCCTTGCGAAGCTGGTCGAGGTCGCGAGCGTTGTCGGCGGTCGACACATGGCGCAGGAGCTCGGGGACACGCTGCTCACAGCGCCGGCCCAGTTCCTCGTACGCGGCGGTGAAGGCCGCCCGCTCCTTCTCTCCCACCGGGAAGCCCGCCGCTTTGCTCGCATTCCAGTCTGCGGCTTCCTCAGGACTCGCGAAGCAGTTCACCGCGGTGCTGTTGCCGATGCCGCGGGGGTCCCAGCTGACGATGTCGAACCGCTCCCGCACCTCGCGCGGGAAGGACTCGTAGTTCTGTGGCATCTGGACCGTTCCTGGCCCGCCGGGTCCGCCGGGGTTGAAGAACAGAGTGCCGATGCGACGTCCGGGGCCGGTCGCCTTCCGTTTGACGACTGCCAGTTTGATGCTGCGGCCACCTGGATCGTCGTAGTCCAGCGGTACCTTCGCGGTCGCGCAGTCGAACGGGCTGCCCTCTGTGCAGGGTCTCCAGTTCAGCTTCGGAACCGGCACCGACGGTGTGGGCGCTCCGCCGGCCACGGCCAGGTCCTGCCCGGCCCAAGAGGCCGAGCAGGTCATCAGCGCGGCGACGACGGCGGCGTAACTTCGACGGCGCGCTGTCGGTCCTGGTATGTGCATGGGTCGTCCTTTCACGGCTGAGCGCCCACCGCCCGTTGTGCGGGGGAACATCGGCACGTATCCGTGTCCACGGCACCGCGTCCCGGGAACGCGCGCGAGCCGGCCGCGGCCATATGGTCGAACCACGCGTCACGGTGTCGTCGGCGGCCATGCCCGGCGCCCGGTCGCAAGCTCAGTCCACCTCGTACTGCCTCGGGGCCGGATGTCAGTGCCGAGTGCTTGTATTCGGTGCCATGACACCTTCGGTATTTCCCGCCCCGCCCGATCGCATTGAGCGGCCGGACGTCACCGTCATGCAGCAGGCCACCGTCGACGAGTTGCCTCAAATACAGCAGCTCTGGCCGTCGTTCGAGAAGCTGGTCGGGCTGCGCGGACGCAAGATGTACGCGC
This sequence comes from Streptomyces flaveus, assembly GCF_014647675.1. GTDB lineage: Bacteria > Actinomycetota > Actinomycetes > Streptomycetales > Streptomycetaceae > Streptomyces > Streptomyces flaveus. Next base: position 132,450 of record NZ_BMPQ01000010.1, read on the forward strand.
AGATCGACGTACGCCAGAACACCTACACGGTCTGCACGCCGGTCAAGGAGGACGACCGCCCCGACCTCTTGGACCTGCAGCTCGGCACCCTGCCAGGAGGCTCCTACCTGCGCGGTCGCCTCGTCGGCGACCCGCCCCAGATCTATGAGCGAATCGGCGACGGGATGGCCGAGCTGGAGGCGATGCTGCCGGTCGATGACACCCGGCCCCTGGTCGAGTTCTACCGGCGGCACGACCAGATCGAGCTGTGGGTGCCGATCCGGTCGTGACACCGGATCGGCACCCACAGCCGTGGCCTTGCGCCTTTCCTCACCCCTCGTCGTCAGCTTTTCGACTGAAGGAGGGCGATGGCGAGGATGGCGGCCATCGACCCTGCGGTGTTCGCGATGAAGTCGACCTCGTCCGGGTTCGGGTCCTGGATCCGGAGGTCGATGGGAGTGCGGTCGTTGAGGTTGTTGACCAGCTGGGTCGATGCGTTGCCCCAACTGTTCATCAGCTCCGCTTCGGCTGTGGAGATGGTGTGCGAGCCGCCGTCGAAGGGCGCCCGGTACGCCTGCTCCAGCGGGTCGAACCTCGCGGTCTCGGCGATCGTCATGATGAAGAGCATCGCGGCGTCGGCTGTTGCTTCCGTACGGGGGAGCCTCTCGACCGAGGTGCGCAGATTCCTGAACGCCTGCTCCATCACCTGCGGGCTCAGCGTCAGGCCGGCCCGATTCCGGCGGCTGAACCGCTCCAGATCGGTGTAGCTGCCCGTGAAGTCGAGGCTTTGTACCCTGGCCGCGGCCGTACGCGGGTCTGCGCCGAGATAGCCGGGGTCGTCGCCTTTGAAGTAGACGATGTCGCCGCCCTCACCCGAGGCCGAAGTCGTGAGGTGCCAGCCGATGACGAACAGGTCCCGGGCCCGCATGAGCAGGCGGATACGCGGCGCCCCCGAGGACTCGGCGACGCCGCTGTGCCGAAGCTCCACGGCGAAGATGTTCCTGTGGTCCTTGGGATCCAGGGTGGGATCGGTCTGCAGCACGCCCTCCCGCAGCACCGCCCCATTGGTCGCCCGCTGGCGTACCGCTTTGATCATGTCCTGGTACGCCTTCGGGCCACCGTTGATGTCCCAGACGATGTCCCTGCCGTCGTCGATGGCGCTGGCATCGTCCTGGAACTGCGGGGCCACCAGGGCGCCACCGCCCAGCAGCGTGGCGATGGCGAGGAACAGGACCAGGAACTTCCCGGTCAGCCAGCGGGAACGGCGTTTGTGGCCGCGCCCGCCGGCCCGGTCGACGACTGCTTTTGCTTCTGGGGACATGGGGGACATGTGGGGGCTCCTTCTGGTGCACAGATGGATCGCTCAGAATCCACATGGGATCGCTCAGGATCCCGTGCGGGGCGGCCAGTCTTTTCAGGGGAGCCCGGACGTCACCAGAGGCAAATGTCCCTACCTGTCAGTACACAAGTGCCCCAGTACTCAAGGTGATTCAGTCGTCACGACGTCGGCGACCACGCAACTCACGTTGTCCGGTCCGCCGTTGTTGTTCGCCGCGATGACCAAGGCGCGAACTGCCTGCTCCGGGGCCGGAATTGTTGTCAGGACGCTCTGGATCTCCGCGTCCGGGACGACGCCCGAGAGGCCGTCGGAGCAGAGGAGATAACGGTCGCCCGGCAGCGCGTCGTGCAGGCGGAGGTCGGGAGCGGGAGCCAGTCCGCTGCCCGTCAACGCCTTCAGCAGGAGCGCGCGTTGGGGGTGGGCCATGGCCTCCTCCAGGGTGAGGCGGCCTTCGTCGAGCATCGACTGGACCATCGTGTGGTCGTGGGTGATCTGGAAGAGGGCGCCGTCGCGCAGGAGGTAGGCGCGGCTGTCGCCGATGTGGACCAGGGCCAGTTGGGAGCCGGTCCAGAGCATCGCGGTGAGTGTGGTGCCGTCCTCCTTGGGGTTCCGGGTCACGTCCTGGACCGCCTGCGTCGCTCCCTGGACCGCGTCCTCCAGGAGGTTGAGGACACTGCCTGCCGGAAGCGGCTCGGTGTCCAGGAACTTGAGAGCCTCGACCGCGGCCGTACTGGCGGGGGCGCCCGCCGGACCGAAGCCGTCCGCCACGGCCAGGACGCGGGTGCCCGCGTATGCCGTGTCCTGGTTGGCGGGGCGGACCAGGCCGGTGTCGGAGAGGGCGGCGTAACGCAGTTCCAGCATGGTGGTGTCCTTCCTCGGAACCTGTGAAAGGTGGTCGACGAGGAAGGCCGCCAGGTCACGGCGGGTCGCCGTCTCGGCCTCGACCCGCGCCCAGTACGCGCGGATCTCCGCCGCGGCGGACGCCGGTTCGAGCGCGCAGACCTGCCGTATCCAAGCCAACGGCATCCCGAGCCGCCGCAGCCACGCCACCAGGCGCGCCTGCTCCAGTTGCTCCGGCGCGTAGTAGCGATACCCGGTCTCCGGGTCCACCCGCGCCGGCCGCAGCAACTCCAGCTCGTCGTACAGCCGAAGCGCCTTCGGTGACAGTCGGCACGCCTTGGCGAACGCCCCGATCGTCAGCATGTCCATGCGCCCACCTAGTCAGTCGTTCCTCGTCCTGAACCGATGCTGTGGCCTCCCCAAAGGTGAAGGTCAATCCATGAGTTGCGGTTCCTTGCCGCTTGTTAGCCTGCGGGCCGGATCGCCGGGAAGGACCGGCGCACCGGAATCGACGTACGAACGAGGAGTCCGCCGTGACACACAGCACCCGCATCGCGCTCGTCACCTGCCGAGAGGTGCAGGAGACGGGATACGACCGCGACCTGCCGGTGCTCGCGGGCGCCGTGGAGGAGGCCGGGGCCGAGGCCGTCGTCGTGTGCTGGGACGAACCGGACGTCGAGTGGGGCGACTTCGATCTCGCCGTGATCCGGTCGACCTGGGACTACACCTGGCGGGCCGAGGAGTTCGTGGCCTGGGCCGAGCGGTGCGGGCAGGCCACGACGCTCGCAAATCCGGCCGATGTCGTGCGCTGGAACGCCGACAAGCGGTACCTGGGGGATCTCGGGGCGGCCGGGGTTCCTGTCGTCGACACGCGCTTTCTCGCTCCGGGGGACCCGGTCGACCTGCCCGAGGAGCAGGAGTACGTCATCAAGCCCACCTCGGGGGCCGGGGCCCGGTACGCGGCCCGTTACGCGCCGGGGGAGCGGGCGACGGCCGTACGTCATCTCGCGCGGATGCACGCGGAGGGGCTGACCGCGATCGTGCAGCCGTACGTACGGAGCATCGACACGGCGGGCGAACGGGCACTGCAGTTCTTCGGCGGGCGTTTCCTCCATGCCATACGCAAGGGCGCCGTCCTCGAACCCGGGACCGCGTACGACGAGGCCAAGGTCCCGCACCCGAACCTGCGGCCCTGGGAGCCGACACCTGCCGAACTCGCCGTCGCCGAACGGGCGTTGGCGGCGATACCCGGCGACCCCGAACTGCTCTACGCCCGCGTCGACCTCGTGGACGGAGACGACGGCGAGCCCCGCGTGATGGAGCTGGAGCTGATCGAGCCGAACCTCTTCCTCTCGCTGCACGCGGACTCGGTGCCGGTCGTCGCGGAGGCGATCGTCAAGGTTGCTCAGCAGCGGCCTGCCCGCTGACGGCCACCCGCTGCAACAGTCCCCACGTGAACTCCGCCACGCAGTCCCGTCGTACGCCCGAAGAGTCCGGCGCCGTGAACTTCAGCCCCCACCGCGTCGGCGCCGTCCCCTCCAGTGGCTGGACGGGCGCGAAGGCGTGGGCCGCCTCGTCCACCGTGCAGGACCAGGGCGTCAGGTCGTCGAGCGTGCGCAAGGAAAGACCGGCCGCGCCCGGCGCCCGTACCAGCCACTCGTTCCAGATCGCTCCGTTCGGGGCGAGGAGCACCTCGAAGCGGAGGTCCGGCCACAGGGGTACGGGCCAGAGCCGGGCCTCGCACTCCAGGTCGCCGATCTTCCGGGTCGTGACCGACTCCGGCTGGCCGAGGACGGAGTGGTAGCGCGAAGCGGCCGAGCGGGAGCGGGGGCCGCGGATCATCGCCTGCCAGCGGCGGTTGGCCTCGCGCATCTCTGCGATCGAGACGCCCAGCTCATGACGGGCTTCCTCCACCAGGTCCGGATTGTGGTCGGCCATGCGGCGCAGCAGGACGAGCTGGAAGTCGAGCCGGGTGAAGGGGCTGGTGGGTCGTTTCGCGGCGGGCATGTGTCCCATCCTCGCGGACACGCGTTCCATCGTCGCGTACGGACCGCTCGTCGCGTACGGGGTGTTCGCCCGGACGGCGGCCGTCCGGGAGGAACAGGACGGAGTTCACGTACCGGATGTACCGGTGGCCGCGGAACGGCAGCACCCGGCGGACCAGGCCCTGGGAGACGACGTGGGAGGCGCGCTCCTGGTGGGCCTCCAGGTCGAAGGAGGACAGGGGGAGCCAGGTGTCGCCGGGCAGGACCCAGCCCTCGTAACCGTGCTGGGCGAGGTGGGAGACGACCGGGGCGATCGGCTGGATGCGGGCTTCCAGCTCGATGAACAGGGCCGGCCGGTCGCGGGTCAGCAGGGCGGTGGCGCCGTGCAGGACCGCCAGTTCGTTGCCGTCGACGTCGATCTTGACGAAGCCGACGTCGTGGAGGTCCAGGCTGTCCAGGGTGACGCAGGGGACGTCCAGGGCGCGGGCGTGGATGTCCCGGCGGATGAGTGAGGAGACGCCGCGGTCGCCCTGGTCGCCGGGCGGCAGCCACAGCCGGGCGGTGCCCGGGCGGTCGCTGGCGGCGGCGCGGACCACCCGTACGTTGCCGGGGGTGGCGTCGGTCAGTAAGCGGGCCAGGTGCGGCACCGGCTCGACGGTCACCACACGGCGGGCCCGGTCCGACAGACGGCGCGTCCAGGGGCCGTACCAGCCGCCGACGTCCACGGCCGTGCCGCAGTCCGGCGGGCACAGCTCGGGGAGCCGGGCCAGCTCGGGCTCGAAGCGCGGGTAGACGAACCGGGCCGCCGCGGCGACGACGCGGAGCGGGATGAAGGGGGCTAGACGGGCCGCCAGGGTCATGAGGTGATCCCGGGGGTCTGGGGGTTTCCCCCAGTTATACGCAGCAGCAGTTGCTCGTGTTCGTCCTCGGTCACCTGCTCGCCGGAGGACGGGAGGAGCTGGGGTATGCCGTCGATGATCGGGTAACGGCGTTGCAGGCGTGGGTTGTAGAGGGCGTCGCCCGGCCCTCCCGGCTCCTCCGGTTCCTGTGCGAGGAGGTGCAGGGGCCCCTTGTCCAGCGGGCAGGCCAGGATCTTCAGGAGCGGGTCGTCAGGGTTCATGGTGGGGTCAACTCTCGGGTGGGGGTGGGGCGTTCGGGCTTGGATGCCGGTTCGGACTCCGGCACCGGTTCGGACTCAGAGGGCCGCTCGGGCTCCGACGGGGACTCGGGGTCCGGGGTCTGGTCGGGCTCCGACGGGGACTCGGGGTCCGTGGTCTGGTCGGGCTCCGACGGGGACTCGGGGTCCGTGGTCTGGTCGGGCTCCGACAGGGACTCGGGATCCGGGGGCTGTTCGGACTGCGACGGCCGCTCGGATTCCGACGTCGGCTCATGGTCCTCATGGTCCGGAGGCGGTTCGGTTTCCGAGCGGGACTCGGGCTCCGTCGGCCACCCGGAGGACTTCGAAAACCATGCCGACACCGGCGGCGGCTCCGGTTCCGGTTCCGACGGCGGTGTCGGATCCGACGGGCGGGGCTCCGGCTTCGCCGGCGGGTCGTGCTTGGGCATCGCGAGGAGTACGGAGACCGCCAGCGCCGTGCCGCCGAGGCGCAGCGCGAGCCGTACCGGGTCCTCGGGAAGCGCCTCGCCGAACGCGAGCGTGCCGAGCCCCGCCGTGAACAGGCAGGTCACCGTCGTACAGACCGGCACGATCAGCGAGGCCCGGCTGCGTTGCAGCGCCGCCTGCGACATGATCAGGCCGAACGCGCCGGTGAACATCAAGATGTAGGGATACGGGGAGACCAGCAGGTCGAGCACCGCTCCGCCGAGGCCGTCCGTCGTCAGGTAGCTCGACACGCCCTTGATGGCCAGCGAGCTCACCCCGTACAACAGGCCCACCGCCACGCCGTATTCGACCCCCGTGGTCGGCATACGGTGCCGGCGCCGCGCGCGGTGCTCGGCGGAGCCGTACAGCCAGACGCCCGTCGCCAGGGTCGGCAGGCAGACCAGCAGGATCGTCGAGACGGGGGCGCTGCGGCTGACGGTGTCGGAGCGTTCGTTCAGCGACAGTACGACCATCAGCAGTGCGGCGAGGATGGCGCCGAGTGCGTACCGCTCGCGGCCGGAGGTCTCCTCGCCCAGCAGCTTCGAGGAGAGCAGGACGAGGATGACCAGGCCGGAGACGAAGATGCCCTGGGCGGCGGCGATCGGCAGGGTGCGGTAGACGATGAGCTGGGCACCGAAGCCGCTGGCCAGGGCGATGGAGCCGCCGATCCACAGCGGGCTGCCGAGGACGAGGCGCAGCAGGCGCGCCGGTTCGCGGACGCTCACCGAGGGCATGGCCGTCAGCGCCCGTTTCTCCAGGACGAAACCGGTGCTGTACAGAACGTTCGCCAGCAGCGCCGCGGCTACCCCCCACCACATGGGCTACGTCCTCCGTGCGTGCAGGAGCAGAATCGAGGACATGGATGGTGCCCGGCACGCCAGCCGGTCCAGTGGGCGCATCGGGCGCGGTACGCCGTGGAAGGGCGCGCCCCGCAGCTGTACGACCTCGAAGCCCGACGCGGCCACGAACTCCCGTAGCGCGCGGGCGGTGTAGAGCCGCAGGTGGCCCACGACCTCCTGGCCCGGGCGGCCGTGGATGGCGCGCAGGCTCACCTCGGAGAAGACGGGCTGGACGCCGGCGAGGAGCAGGGCCCGGTTGTACCAGGCGGCCAGGTTCGGGGTGGAGAGCATGAGATGACCTCCGGGGCGCAGGATCCGGTGGATCTCGTCGAGGGCCGCGTCCGGGTCCACGAGGTGTTCGATGACCTCGCTGAACAGGACGGCGTCGGCACTGGCGGACTGGAACGGCAGCCCGCCGTCGGTGAGTTCGCCGCGTACCGCGTACGGGATGTGGGTGTGCGCGCGTTTCAGGGCGTCCTGGGACCAGTCGACGCCGATGATGCGGTGGCCCGCGAGGAGCGGGGCGGCGGTCGCCGCGGCGGTGCCGTCGCCGCAGCCGATGTCGATGACGGTCTGTACGCCGGACGTGGCAGGGCCGAGGGCGTCGGCGAGCATCCGGGCCTGGCGGAGGCTTCGGGGGGTGCCGGAGGCGACGGTGACGTCCGGGTCTTCGTAGAAGTCCCTCAGTCCGTGCGGTCGTTCGCGCTGGGGCGGGGCGGTGGTCATGGGCCGTTCCCCCTTGCGGGCTGTTCGCTCGTCGGCTGTTCGCTCGTCGGCTTCTTCCTTGCGGGCTTCTCCTGCGGGGACTCCTCTGCGTGTTCCGTCGCGTGCAGGTAGTGCTCGAACAGATCGCGGAGGTGGCAGCCGTCGCCGTGGCTGAGGAGGGTGCGGGACCAGCGCAGCGCCAGGTGCAGCCGGCCCGCCGTGGCGGCCGTCGTGACGGTCAGGCCGCGGGGCATGCGGGCGGGCGCGGAGAACCACACCGCGTTCGCGCGGCCCGCTCCCTCGCCGAAGTCGAGGGGGTAGGGGACGCGGCCGATGTTGCTCAGCAGGGTCGTCGACGTCCAGGGCGCGGCGGCTTTGCGCAGGCCTCTGGTGAGTGCGGCCCGCCAGGGCACGGGGGCCCAGGGGGAGGTCAACAGGGCGGCTCCGTGGCCGAGTTGGGGCCGGGGCTGGGCCTTGAGGGCGCGGGTGCGGTCTGCTGTACGGCGCAACAGGCGGGGCAGGTCGGAGGCGTCCAGCTCCTCGGGTGCGAACGGGACTTCGACGAGCCGGGTGCCGTTGCCGATGGGCATGTCCGTGCCGCGCGACCGGTCGTCCACCGGCATCGTGATGCGCATGGGCCGGGGGCGGGCGCCGTGTTCCCGGTTCCAGTGGGTGAGCATCAGCGCGGTGGCCACCATGAGCTGGTCGTTCACGGTGTACGGGGAGCCCTTGGGCCGGTGCGGCACGCGCAGCTCGGACACGAGCATGCCGTTGCCGGGAGAGGGCTCCGGGGTGCCGTGGGCGACCCGGGCGGGCGGGGCCCAGCTGGATGGGGCCTCAACCTCCGTGGGGGCGTCGCCAGTTGTACGGACCGGGGGCGCGGCGGGGGAGTTGTCGCGGCCTCCGTAGACCTCGGCCGCGGTGGCCAGGACCCTCAGGCAGGCGGGTCCGTCCAGGGCGGTGTGGTTGATGGTGAGGAAGAGAACGGTGCCGTCGTCCTCCGGATCGCGGACGACCTCCAGCCTGATCGGCGGGGACGCCGAGAGCGGCGGGGCGGAGGCGAGCGCCCTGTCCCGGGCGTGCTTCAGGGCGTCGCGGTCCGGCGCCGGGAACGTCACCACCTCCGCCACGTCCGGGTCGCGGGTGAGTTCCCACTCGTAGCGGCGGCGGTACCAGGGCCCCGCCGCCTCGCGCATCAGGATGCGCGGGTGGCGGTGCAGGGCCTCGGTGAACGCCGCCCTCAGCCGGGCCGCGTCCAGGTGGCCCGGCAGATGGACCTCGATGTGGACGGTCTCCGGCTCCTCCTCCTGGAGGCAGTGCCGGGCGACCTCGTCCACGACGGGGAACGGGATCCGGGCGGGCGGCCGGACGGGTCCGTCCGTGCCGCCGCGCGCCGGGTGGTCCAGGGCGGTCATGTGGCTTCGCCTTCTCCCGTCTCTTCCTTGTCCCGCGGTGCCGTCGGTGTCGTCTCCTCGGACCGTGCCGCCTTGGACTTCGGCTTACGGAGCGGGAAGCGGACGGTCGGTGGATCGGGTATCCGCCGGTCCGACTCGGGGCCCCGCGCGGAGACGGTGGGCCCGGCCTCGTACTTCGGCGGCGTCTCGGAGGACTCCTCCTCCGGCGTCCGGGACGGCGGCAGCACTCCCGGCGCACCCGCACCCGGCTCCGGAGCCGCACCCGACGGAGACCCGGCCTCGGGCGCCCCAGACTCGGACGCCGTCCCGGTCGGCCCGTACGTCTCCCCGCGCTGCCGATGCGGCAGCGGCGCCTCCGGCGTGGGCCCGGGCGGCGGCACCGGCGGCAGAACACCGAAGCCACCGGGACCTCCGGACTGCGACCCCGCAGGCGCAGCCCCCTGAGCCCTCTGAGGCTCCAGCTCGGCACCCCGTACCGACACCAGACCGGCGAACAGCCCGATCAGCGCCAGCAGTTGGGCCGCGGCCCCGAACGACCCCTCGTCCGCCGAGGTCGGCGTCCCCGCACCCGTGGCGGCGGCGATCCCGGCCCCCGCGAGCGCGACGAACGCGATCGGCACCAGCAGCGAGTGCCGCTTCCACGCGATGAACGCGAGCACCGGCACCAGCAGGGCGAAGAACCCGGCGATCACGGCGGCCACCAGCGTGAGCGCCACGGTGCCCAGGATCATTCCGGGGGCGGGCGGCAGCGGCGAACGCTCGTCGGTGTTGGGCGAGTTGCGCCGGTACAGGACGAGACCCACGAGTGCGAGCACCCCGACGCCGCCGCCGATCAGCCCGGCCTCGTACGTCGTGGAGGGCTCGTACGACATCTTGATGGTGCCGCCCTCGCCCGCCGGGATCCGCCAGCCCTGCTGCCAGCCGTCGAGCCGGACCGGGTCCAGCTCGTCGCCGTTCAGCGTGGCCTTCCAGCCGTCGTTGAAGTTCTCGTACGTCGTCAGGTACGAAGCCGCACCCGAGCCGACGCTCACCTCGCGGAGGTCGCCGAGCCAGTCCCGTACCTCCAGCTCACGCTCGGTCGTGGAGGGGGCCGGGACCGTGCCGCGGGTCAGCGTGACGTCCGTGACCGCGAGCGGTCCGGCGTCGCCCGCCTCGACGCGGTGCGCGCCCGAGTCGAGGGAGAGCGAGGTGTCCGCGCGGCCCTGCTGGCAGAGCGTCACCTCGATGGGCCGCCGCTTCATCAGGTCCTCGACGGTCCCGGAGGCGCTGGTCTCGTACAGCTCGTCGTCGATGGCGAGGGTCGGGCCCTGGCCGCACGGCAGGTCGAAGGTGCGGTCGACGTCGGGCTGCGGGGTGCGGTACTGGTCGAGCGCCGGGATGTAGGCCTCGGTGAGGCCGACCGGCAGTTGCAGATCGTCGTCGACGACCGGGTTGTGGACGGTCAGCTCCGCGGTGTCGGTGATCGTGATGTCCAGCCGGTCGGTGGTGATCGCCGGGAAGCGGACGATGCCGTTCTCGTCGGCATTGGCGATCGCCGCGCCGTCCGGCGAGCTGATGTCCACCTTGGTGGGCCGGGTGGACAGACCGCCCGCGGGCGGCAGCACGATCTCGTCGATGGCCTGCTTGCCCTGCCAGCGCAGATGGATCGTGGGGTTGTCCCCGGCGATCCAGGCGGTGGTCAGATCGCCGTCGGTGAGATTGCGGGGCGACAGACCGACACCGAGGCCGGCCGTGGATTCGGCGGTCGCGGTGAGCTGGTTCTGCTGCTCGGGCGCCACCCGGTAGAGCAGCTCGTCGAGTTCGGTGCTCGAGATCGGGACCGCGCTCGCCTTCACCTCGTACGAGCCCGCCGCCTCGGAGTTCCAGCGGCGGTGCAGGCCCGCCTCCGTGCCCGTCGGGGAGACGCCGCCCGGGTCGGAGGCCCGGTGCAGCGAGACGACCTCGGCGGCGGCGTCGGTGCGCTCGGCGTCCTTGGGGAGCCGCAGCATGCGGGTCACCTGGACGTCGGGGATGGTGATCTCGGAGAAACCGGCACCGGTGAGGCCGGCATGCCGGGCCACCGAGTCGACGATGGTGATCCGCAGCCAGTCCGTCTCACCCTCGGGCGCCTTGATCCGCTGCCGCATGCCGTTGGCCTGGAGGTAGCTCGTCGCGGAGCCGTTCTCGGTCTCCACCCGCACCCGCGTCGGCGCAGAGCGCACACTGTCCTGCGGCAGCGGCGTGACCCGGATCGAGGAGGGGATGTCGGTCTTCTCCGTGAAGCCGATCCGCAGCCACTCACCGTCCGCCGAACCCGCGGCGCCCTCGGCCCACGCGGTGTTCGGGTTGCCGTCGAAGGCGTTCACGGGGTCGTACTGCGGCAGATAGAACATCCAGTTGCCGCTCGACGAGGCGGTCACCGAACGGGCGCCGCGCAGTTCGGCCACCGTCTGGTGCTGGATGCCCTCCGTCGGCAGGATCTGGTGCGGCTTGTCACCGGCGTCCTGGGAGCTGCCGGAGTGATTGCGTTCGTCGCGGGTGTACGTGTACGAGGTGTTGGCGTTGACCAGACCGAACCGTGTGTCGGCGCGTCGCAGCCCGTCACCCGTCACCTGGAGCGGGGGAGTGCCGAGCCCCGGGTGGTTGTCACCGGTCAGCACGGCCGGCCGGTCGCGGAACGCCGGATCGGCGGACATCGGCAGCAGTGCCTCGGGGCCGCCGGAGACGACGGCCGTGTCGGCGACCGCCTTCAGTCCGGCCTGCCCCGGCCGCTGCACGTCCTCGGCCGGCTCGTAGATCTCGACGGCGCGCTGGCGCGGGTACAGACCCTCGATCTGTATCGGGGTGTTCTCCGGGATCGTCCCGCCCGTCATCACCGGGCCGAGGCCGGTCACCCGGCGGTAGCCCGACTCCTCCAGGGTGCGCTTGACGGTCGAGGTCGGTACGTAGCCCATCTGGTCCGGGTCGAGATCGTTGCGTACGACGACGTAGTGGAGCCCGGCCCGGCTCAAGTAGTCGCCCAGGCCCGGGACTTCGCTGCCGGTCAGCAGTGCCTGCTCGACCGCGTCCATGGCGCGCCGGTTGCCCGCGGTGCCGAAGGGCACATAGTCGCGCTGTGCCCAGCGGGACTCGGCGAGCACGTCGAGGGGCTGGTCGATGGAGGAGCCCCAGGTGTAGATGCCGTGCGCGGTGGCGGGGACGACGAGGGCTCGGGAGTCGGGCGAGTTCTTCTCCAGCCAGTCGGCCGTGGCCTGCCAGTACTTGGGCAGCTCCTGGAACGAACCCGGCTGCAGGATCGACCCGTTGAGGTAGGGGAGCGCGAGACCGGGCAGTACGAGGACCGCCGCGATCAGCGGGGCGAACCGCCGGCCGCGTACGGGACGGGCGCCCCGAGTCTCGGAGGCGATGCCGACCAGGTGCATCAGCCCGAAGACCAGCGCGAGGGCGAGGCCCACCTGGAACTTGTAGATGTTGCGGAACGGAGCGAGGCCGCCGTCCAGCCAGCCCTGGAAGGTCTCGTGGAAGGGCGCGCCGAACGAACCGCCGTACCCGGCAAGGGTGATGAGCGCGACCGACAGCACGACCAGCACCAGCCAGCGCCGCTCGGGCAGGTCGCGGCGGGCGAGCCCGGCGAGACCGAGGCCGGCCGCGAGGGCCGAGCAGACGATGACGACGACCGAGGAGGCGACGGTCCAGCCGGCGGGCAGCCAGGCCTCGCCGAAGTTCAGATAGGCGACCCAGTTACCGGCGCCACGCAGCATCTCCGTGGCCGACATGGTGGCCGTGGTGGTCTGCGAACTCTCGATGTACGGAAGGAAGTTCTCGCCGTAGATGCCGAGCAGCAGCAGTGGGATGACCCACCAGGCGGTCGCCAGGAGCACCCCCGGCACCCACCAGGCGATCAGCTTGCGCTGCCTCGGGCCGCGGGGGCGGGAGAGGAGATACAGGCCGACGGGCAGCAGGGCGGCCAGAGTCGTTGCCGCGTTGACACCGCCCATGAAGGGGATGAGCAGCGCCGAGCGCAGGGCGGCGATCCGCGCGCTGTAGCGCTCGTTCGTCAGCGGCAGCAGCACCCACGGCAGCATCGCGCCCGGCAGCGCCGCCGCCGAGGTCGAGCCGACGACGATGGTGAACACCGGCCACAGCGCGTACACCACCGCGCCAAGGAGGCGGGAGGGGCGGTTGCCGATGCCGAGCCGTTCGGCCAGCCGCAGCGCACCCCAGAAGGCGACGCTCACGATGAGCGACAGCCACAGGCGCTCGGCCAGCCAGACCGGTATGCCCAGCAGGTCGGTCAGCGCGTAGTACGGCAGCATCGGGAAGGAGTAACCGATGTACTGGTCGGCGATTCCGCCGAAGCCGCCGCGGTCGTGCCAGAGCTGACCGAGATCGGCCATGAACTGCCAGGGGTCGACTGTCACTCCGAGCTTGGTCTCGAAGGTCTGCCGGCCCGGGTCCACGGCCAGGAACAGCACGAACACCACGGCCCAGAACCCCAGAAGCCACCGTCGTGACCTCGGCCCCTCGGGGGGGTCGGGCACAGGAGGGAGGGGACGTGTCGGCGCCGGGGGAGGAGCCGACTGGACCGTGCTGGTCATGGATACCGCCGGAGTATGAGGAGGAGATTCCAGGTGGCGAACTCGCGCAGCCCCGGCGCCTTCGCGACGGTTTCCGCGAGGAACGGCCAGTAGCGGGAGCGCGCGGAGACGACCGTGACGTCGTCTCTTTCGCGCACCTGCCTGAGGGTGGTTCCGATATGTACGGCGAAGAGGTTCTCGCCGAGTGTGTGCTTGGCGTCCTTGCCGGTACGCCGCTGGTAACGGGCGCGGGCCCGCTCGGCACCGAAATAGTGCCAGGGCGCCCACTCGTGGCCGCCCCAGGGGGACAGCCAGTTGGTGAACGACACGTAGATGAGTCCGCCGGGCTTGGTGACGCGGACCATCTCACTGATGAAGGTCTGCGGGTCGGCCACATGCTCGAGGACGTTGGAGGAGAAGCAGACGTCGGCGACACCGTCCGCCAGCGGCAGCAGATAGCCGTCCGCGACGACCGCGCCCTGGGGCGGCTTCTCGCCGAGTTCCTGTACGTCCGGCTCGAAGAGGTAGGCGTGCGCACCGCGCCGCTGGAACTCCTCGGTGAAATAGCCGCCCCCGCCGCCCACGTCCACGACGGTCCGGCCATTGACCGGACCGTCGTACGCCTCGACCTGGTCGACGGCGTCACGGGCGAGCAGCGAGTAGCAGGCCTCCGGGTCTTCTTGTTCGTGGAGGAAGGCGCGGAAGAGGGCGACGGAACGGCGCAGCGAAGGGTCCTTCAGACCCGTCCCCGTACGTCTGCCCTTGCCCGTGCCTCTGCCGGAACCCGTGGAAGTGCTCATGGCTGGTAGCTCCTCACCGCCTCCGCCGCCACCGCGCGGAACTGCCGCACGGTCTGGTGCCAGCGGTACTGGGCGGCACGTTCACGGGCTGCCTTGCCCATCAGGGTGCGGCGTTCGGCGGACAGGGCGAGGGTGCACCAGGCCGCCGCGAACGACGACTCGCCGCGGGCGAGGAGCCCGGTCTCGCCGTCCACGATGGAGTCCCGCAGACCTGGTACGTCGAAGGAGATGGCCGGAGTCTCACGGGCGGCCGCCTCGGTCACCACCAGACCCCAGCCCTCGACGGCCGAGGGGTGCAGCAGCAGCCAGGAGGCGCAGAGCAGCCGGTGCTTCTCGGCTTCGGAGACATGGCCCTTGAACTCCACGCCGGGGCCCGCGAGTTGCTCCAGGCGTTGGCGTTCGGGCCCGTCGCCGACGATCACCAGACGGCCGCCGGTGATCGGGCGGACCCGCTCCCACAGCCGCAGCAGCAGATCGATGCGCTTGTACTCGACGAGCCGACCCATCGCCAGGAACAGCGGCTCCGGGGAGCGTTCGGACCGTGGGCCCGGCTCCTCGACGCCGTTGTGGACGACCCGTATGCGCTCACGCTCGACGCCGATGTCGCGCAGCGCGTGTGCCGTCGACGGGGAGACGGCGACCAGCAGATTCTTGCGCTGGGCGCCCGCGAGCGCCCAGTGCTCAAGTCTTCGGCCGAGGCGGGCGGCGGGCGCAAGCGGACCGCCGAACCGCATCTTCCACAGATCGGTGTGTACGTGGTTGACCAGGCACAGGGTCGGTCCGCGATGCCACAACGGCGCCAGGTACGGCATCCCGTTGCAGACCTCGACCAGCAGATCGCAGTCGCCGACCTGGCGCTGGAAAGCCGAGCGGACCTTCAGGTAGTGGCCGAGGTCGCCCCCGGCCGACACGACTCGGTAGTCGCGGTGCGCGGCCGGCCCCCCGCAGAGCAGGGTGACCTGGTGGCCGAGCTGGGTCAGGCCCTCGGCGAGCTTGTCGACGAGGAGTTCGGAGCCGCCCGCCGCCGCGTTGCCGAAGTCACGGCGGGCGAGGAAGACGATGCGGCGCGGTTGCGGGGGATGCGCCGGGGGTCGTTGCGCGGTGCGGGGGAAAGCAGCGCGCAACGACGAAGGCACGTGCTGGGGCATTGGTGCTCCAACTCGTCTCGGGGTGCGGAACCAGCGTGGGGGGTACGGCAGGTGCGGCGTTTTCGGCAAGCTCACGCGGTGCGGATGTGTGGTGGTTGTGGGACCGGCTGTGGCGATGGTGTGGGCAGGCTGTGTTTGGGTGGGGGTGGATAGTTTTCGCCCACCGGTTCGATGCTGCTACTCACCCAGGTGACAAATTCCGGCCTTTATCGAGCTGACGTCTCATCACATTGTGAGCGGCTGCTGGGACGACTCGGACGTTTCAGGATTTGGACGCCCGCGCACCACCAAAATGACCCCCACGATGGCGAGCAGTCCGCCCGCCAAACCTGCCCCGATGGGCAACGTCTGTCCCACCAGGCTCAGTCGACGGCTGTCGGCCTTGGCGAGTTTCACCTGTTCCTTCTGTGTGTCCGTGGTGAAGGCGATGCGCTTGACGTCCAGCAGCACCGCGGCGTCCTCGTCGGAGCCGGGCGCCCGCAGCGTCTGACGGATCCCGGTCGCCGCGTACATGATCCGGCCCGTGGCCTGGTCGACGACCAGCTCGAGACCGTGGTTGGCGTACCACTCCTCGGCGAGCACCTGGCTGCGCTCGGGCTGGTCCACGATGGTGCCCGGCACCATCCGGGTGCCGTTCTTGGTGGGTGCCACCTTCGCGGTGAACCGCACGCCCTCGTACCCCTGGATCTTCTTCTTGCCCCGGTACTCCATGGTGATCGTCGAGCCCAGGGTGCTGTCCCACCAGCGGTAATCGCGCTCCTGCACGCCGAAGGGGAACTTCAGATACGCCTCGCCCTCGATGTACGGCTCTTCCTTGCAGCAGTGCACCGGAGCGTTCGTCTTCCGGTTGGTCACCCAGCGCTCCACCGTCCAGAGCAGCGCGTCATGCGGGTCGGCCGCCGGCAGCGACTTCTCGGTGTCGAGGGTGGTCGAAACATCCCAGACCGCCCGGCCGCTCTTCTCGCTGTCGGCGACATCGCCGCGGACCTGCCGGGTGATCGTGATCTTTTTGTTGTGAACGGTTTCGACTTCGTCCGTGTCGAAGTAGCTTCCCGTGCCGGTGAGTACGGTCTTGGAGTCGATGTCGATCGGGTTCTGCTTAGCACGCGGTTCGACGTACCAGGCGAGCAGGGGGGCCAGGACGAGCAGAAACACGCCCAGACCCAGGATGATCAGCGAAAATGGTGAGGCGGTGCGGCGCATCCGGGCACTCCAGAGGCTTGTGGTGACACGGCACAGGGATGTGCGGGCACAGTGATGGGAGGGTGCACAAGCGGTATGGGCCGGGAACCGTAGGCGCACCCTTGACTAAGTGTCAATGCATTGTCGAGACTGTCCCCTGCCGGAAGGGACCGGCTGGGGCGTACGAATGGGCAGGCAACCGCACGGATTTCTGATGCGGTTGACCGGGGTGGGACCACCATTCAACCCGGTGGGACCACCTTTCGACTGAGAGGGCTGAACTTTCGATGCCCAGACTGCTTGCCGCCCTGCTGACGGTAACCGCCGCCGCTGTACTCGCCGTTGGTGCCGCCGTCGGCATCGTCGCGCTGCTGAACGCGACTCCGGAACAGCCCAACACCCCCCTCATCACGTATGAGACGGCCGGCCGGGACCGCTGACCATGGCGCTCCGCCCCGTAACCACCGGAACCATCAGCACGCGCTCGGCCTGGCGTGACGTACCGCGCCTCCAGGTCCGGGAGTTCGCGGCCATCGCCTTGGCCGAGGCGCCGGACCTCGCCGAGGAGATCCTGCGGGAGATCCGCCGCGAGTACCCCCATCTGCCCGTCGTGCTCGACGACTCCGGCGAGCCCATGGCGCTGATCGGCATCCGCCGGGCCATCGAGGTCTTCATCCAGCATCTGGAGAGCTCCGAGGGCCGTCCGCGCGTCCACCCCGAGGTCTTCCAGGAGTTCGGCCGCGGTGAGGGCCTCAACGGCCGCAGCCTCGACTCGCTCCAGGCGATCTACCGGATGGGAGTACGCCTGGCCTGGCGCCGTTTCGCCGAGATCGGGCAGCGCGTGGACATCCCGCCGCCCGCGATGTACGAGCTGGTCGACGCCGGTTACGAGTACCTGGACGGACTCGTCGACCAGTCCGTACGCGGCTACGCCGAGGCCGCCGCCCGGCAGGCCGGCGAACGGCTGCGCCTCCAGCGCGGGCTGATGGAGCTGCTGCTCACCGAGCACCACCGGGGCGACCCGACCGAGGCGTTCGCCGAACGGGCCGCGCGCATCGGCTGGCCGATTCCCGCCAAGGTCGCGGTGGGCGTACTGCTGCGGCCCGCCCGGGAGGCCGTGGCTCCCGCCGTCGGGCAGGGCGTACTGCTGGACATGGAGTACGAGCAGCCCCGGATGGTCGTGCCCGACCCGGTGGCCGCCGGGCGCCCCGAGTTGCTGCGGCGCGCGATGACCGGCTGGGCGGGCGCGATCGGCCCGCCCGTACCGCTGGCCGACGCGGCGAAGTCGCTGCGCTGGGCGGAGGCGGCGGTGCGGCTGATGGAGCGGGGCCTGCTGCCGTCGGGCGACGTCCTGTACTGCACGGAGCACACGGAGGCACTGGTCCTCCTCCAGCCGGAGGAACTGATCGACGACCTGGCGCGGCGGTGTCTGGCGCCGCTCACCCATTGCGGGCCCACCCATGGGCGGCGGCTCGCGGAGACGCTGCTGGCGTGGCTGGAGACGCGGGGCGGGGCTCCTGAGGTGGCCGCGCGGCTGGGGGTGCACCCGCAGACCGTGCGGTATCGCCTTCGGCAGATCCGCGAACTCTGGGGCGACGAGGTCGACAATCCGGATCGGCGCTTCGAGCTGGAGCTTGTGTTGCGTGCGCAGCGGTTGCGGGGGGAGCTGGGGGATCCGCGGGCTCGGCGCTGACGCTCCGCTGGTGGGCCGGTTTTATGCAGGCCGGTTGTGAGCCGCGGGTCCGTCGTGGCTGGTCGCGCAGTTCCCCGCGCCCCTGACGGGGCGCCCCCCGGCTCTGTTTTCCCTGCTCAGGCCGTCGTGGTTACCTGCGTGTTGCCTGGCGAAAGCCACTATGCGTAGCCTGTGTTCGTTATGCCGATCATCTGTTGAAATATCGAACATCAGGGAGGGGGCCGGTCGTGGGACGTCTCGTGCCGGCAGTGACCCGGGCTCTCGACATTCTCGAGCTCTTTCTCGACGGGGACGGAACACTCTCCGCCCCCGACATCGTGCGCAAGCTCCAGCTGCCCCGCACCACCGTGCACGAGCTGGTGACCACGCTCGCCGCCCGCTCGTACATCGTGCAGGTGCCGGGCCAGCCCGGACGCTACCGCCTCGGCGTGCGCCCGTATCAGCTCGGCAGCCGGTACGCCGAGCAGCTGGACCTCGCCGCCGAGGGCCAGCAGGTCGCCCGGTCCGTCGCGGAGACCTGCGACGAGACCGTGCACGTCGCGATCCTGGAGGGCACGAACGTCATCTACATCGCCAAGGTCGACTCCACGCACGCCGTGCGCATGGTGTCCGCCGCAGGCCGCCGGCTCCCCGCGCACTGCACCTCCGTGGGCAAGATGCTGCTCGCCTCGCTCCCCGACTCCGAGCTGGCCTCACGGGTCCCCGAGGACGGCAAGCTCCCTGCGATGACACCGAACAGCATCACCGACCCGGCCGCCCTGCGCGAGGCCCTCGCCGAGATCCGCCGCCGGGGCGTCGCCGTGGAGCGCCGCGAGTCGAACCCTGACGTCAGCTGCGTAGCCGCCCCCGTACGCGACCGCACGGGCCAGGTCGTCGCCGCGCTCTCCATCTCCGTACCGATGATCCGCTGGAGCGACGACCGCCGCGGCGAGCTGGAGCAGCTCGCCGCCAAGGGTGCCGCGGAACTGTCGGAGCGACTCGGGCACCGGAGCGTGGCATGACGGTGGAAGTGGCCGTACGCGAATACGCCACCCTGGGCGAGGGCCCGACCTGGGACGCCGACGCCCAGCGGCTGATCTGGATCGACATCCTCGGCTCCAGGGTCCATACGTACGAGCCCGGCTCCGGCCGCCGTACGGTCCTCGTGACCGAGCAGCACGTGGGCGCCGCGAAGCCTCGTACGGGCGGCGGTCTGGTGCTCAACCTCCGGGACGGCGTGGCGCTGTACGACCCGGAGGAGCCCGACAGCTTCCGCTGGCTGCACCGGGAGGTCGTCCCCGGGCGTCGCGCCAACGACGCGGCGGTCGCACCCGACGGTTCGCTGTGGGCGGGCACGATGCGCTACGACGAGGCGCCGGGCGGCGGCAACCTCGCCCGTTTCACCGCCGACGGCACGGTGGAGGTCGTCCTCGACGACGTGGCCGTCAGCAACGGCACGGGCTGGAGCCCCGACGGGCGCCTCATGTACTACATCGACTCGCCTACGCGCCGTATCGACGTCTTCGATGTCGGGGACGACCAACGGCCGGTCAACCGGCGCCAGTTGGCGGCCATCGAGGACGGCGCCGGCTTCCCCGACGGCCTCACCGTCGACGCCGACGGCTGCGTCTGGGTCGCCCTGTGGGACGGCGCCGCCGTCCGCCGCTACACCCCCTCCGGCGAACTGGACCGCGTACTCCCGCTCCCCGTCCGCCGCCCCACGGCCTGCGCCTTCGGCGGCTCCGGCCTGACGGACCTTTACATCACCACGGCCCGTACGGGTCTGGAGGAGCCGCATCCGATGTCCGGCTCGGTGCTGGTGGTGCCGGGTGCGGGGAAGGGGCTGGCGCAACCGGCGTTCGCCGGGTAGCCGCAGACTTCACGAAGCGCTTTCCCTGTCCAGCAACTGGATTGGGAAAGCGCTTTCTGCGTGAACCCTTGACGCGCAAGCGCTTCGATTCTACGGTCCCGTTCGAAGCTGCGGGCGTCATTCGAAATCTCGAACTTCGAATGGCCGGTAGACACCTCGGACAATAAGGCGGGGCATGGGACGACCTGACCTGAATCGCAGGCAACTGCTGGGCGGAATCGGCGGATTGGCGGTCGCGGGCAGCTTCGGTTTCGCCGCGCTGGGCACCGGCGCCGATGCGTTGGCCTCCGGCGCGGACGCCCGGGTGCGCTACTGGAACCTGTTCAGTGGCGGTGACGGCGCCAACATGATCGCGATGTTGGACGCCTTCCGTAAGGAAAACCCTGGCATCGACGTGAAGGACTCCACCTTCCAGTGGGGCAACCCCTTCTACAGCAAGCTCGCCATGGCCGCCGCCGGCAACCGCGCACCCGACCTCGGCGTCATGCACCTGGGCCGGATCACCGGCTTCTCGCCCGGCCGTCTCCTGGATCCCTGGGACGTCGACCTGCTCGCCAAGTACGGCGTACGGGAGGCGGATTTCAACCCCGACCTGTGGAAGCGCGCCGTCATCGACGGCAAGCTCTACGCCCTCCCGCTCGACATCCACGTACAGCTCTGCTTCTACCGCAAGGACGTGCTGAAGAAGGCGGGGCTGCTCGGCGACGACGGCCGGATCGTGCCCGTGACGTCGACCGGCGAGTGGTTCGACGTGCTCAAGGAGGCCAAGAAGGCCACCAAGAAGGGCCTGCAGACCATCGGGTTCTGGATCAACGACCAGAACTTCCAGTGGTGGTTCTTCGTCGCCTTCTACACCCAGCTCGGCGGCACCTGGTTCAACGCCGCCAACTCCGAGGTCACCTTCGACACCGACAAGGCCGTCCAGGTCCTGGAGTTCCTGCGCCAGCACGTCACCGACGGGTACGCCAACCCGGGCATGGGCTCGGTCGGCGCCGAACAGTTCATGAACGGCGCGCCCTTCGCCTGGGAGGGCAACTGGTCGGTGCCGGTCTTCTCCGGAGCGAAGCTCGATTACGGCGCGACCCCGCTGCCGCCCGTCTTCGGCAAGCAGGCCACCCACGCCGAGTCGCACGCCTTCGTCCTGCCGCACCAGTCCGACCGCGGCGGCGCCACGAACGAGGCCGCCCACCAGCTCGCCGCCTACGTCGTCCAGCACGCCCAGCAGTGGGCGGCCGGCGGCCACATCCCCGCGTACACGCCCACCCTGTCCACGGCCGCGTACAAGGAGCTGAACCCGCAGAGCGAGTACGTGTCGGCCATGGACCACCAGGCCACCGAGCCGAAGGTGTGGTTCGCGGGCTCCACCGGCATCCTCGCCCAGCGCATCGGCCCCATCGTCGTCTCCTCGACGATGGGCTCCGCCAAGCCGGAGGCCGTCGCCCGCCGGATGAAGGGCGCGCTCACCCAGTTGCTCGGCATGAAGAACCCCATGGACGGCCGGACCGCCGCGCAGGGAGGTGCCGTCGCATGACGACCGCAGGCACAGAGACCGTCCTCGCACCACCTCGCGCGAAGACCGCCGCACTGAGCGCCACCGTCCGCCGCAAGCAGGGCTTCCAGCACGGCGGCTGGTTCGTCGCCCCGTTCCTCGCCCTGTTCGTGCTCTTCGTGGTCTGGCCGCTGGTGCGCGGCGTCTACCTCAGCTTCACGGACGCCAACATCGCGGGCGACAGCGCCAACTTCGTCGGCCTCGACAACTACCGCGAGGCCCTCCAGGACCCGCAGATGTGGGACGCGCTCGGCCACAGCGCCTACTTCACGCTCCTGGTCGTGCCCTGCATCACCGTCCTCGCCTTTCTCCTCGCGATGCTCGCCCACCACATCGAGCACGCCAAGTGGCTGTGGCGGCTGTGCTTCTTCGCCCCGTTCCTGCTGCCCTCCACCGTCGCGGGCAACCTGTGGCAGTGGCTGTTCAACCCCGGCACGGGCATGATCAACCACGTCTTCGGCCTCGAGACACCCTGGCTGACCGACAAGTCGTACGCCATGTTCGCCATCGTCATCACGACCCTGTGGTGGACGGTCGGCTTCAGCTTCCTGCTCTATCTCGCCGCGCTCCAGGGCATCCCCGCCCACCTCTACGAGGCCGCGAAGCTGGACGGCGCGAACGCCTGGCACCGCATGATCCACATCACCATGCCGATGCTGCGCAACATCACCGGGCTCGTGATCGCCCTGCAGATCCTCGCCTCGCTCCAGGTCTTCGACCAGGCGGTCGTGATGATGGACTTCTCGCCAGGACCGGAGGAATCGACCCGCACCTTCGTCCAGTTCACCCTCGAAGAGGGCTTCACCAGCTACCGCGTGGGCTACGCCTCAGCGATCTCCATCATCTTCTTCGTGATCATCGCGTCCGTCGCCCTCGCGCGGATGTGGCTGCTGCGCAACCGTGAGGAGGGCGGCCGATGAGCACCGCCGCACAGATACGCGTCAAGCCCCGCAGGCCCTGGACGCCCAGCCAGATCGTGCTCACCCTCCTCGGCGTGGCCGTCTCCGTGGTGTTCCTCGCCCCCCTCGTATGGGCGCTGTTCACCTCGCTCAAGTCGGAGACCGAAGCCGTCGAGGTGCCGCCGCACTGGCTGCCGAAGGAGTGGACGGCCCAGGCCTGGTCGGCGATCTTCGAGACCGGCAACATCACCAACTGGTTCGTCAACTCCCTGGTCGTCTCGGTGTGTGTGACGACGGTGGTGCTGACCGTGAGCGCCCTCGCCGGCTACGGCTTCGCCCGCACCGAGTTCCGCGGCAAGAACGTCCTGCTGGGCGTGGTCATGGCGGGCCTGATGATCTCCCCGGCTGTCCTCGGCGTCCCGCTGTTCACCACGGTCCAGCAGATGGGGATGGTCGACACGTACTGGGGCATGATCCTGCCGCAGTGCGCACCCGCGGCCATGGTCTACATCCTCTACAAGTTCTTCCAGGGCATCCCACGCGAACTGGAGGAGGCCGCGTTCATCGACGGCGCCGGCCGCTGGCGGGTCTTCTTCACGATCGTCGTCCCGCTCGCGAGGCCGTCCCTGGCGGCGGTGGGGATCTTCACCTTCATCGCCTCATGGAACAACTTCCTCTGGCCGTACATGGTGACCAACAACCCCGACCTGATGACGATGCCGAACGGCATCGCGACGGTCATGAACTCCTATGGCATTCAGTGGGCTCAGCTGATGGCGGGTGGGTTGATGGCCGGACTTCCGCTGATCATCGTGTTCGTCTTCTTCCAGCGGCAGATAGTGGCGGGGGTGGCCCACACGGGCTTGGCAGGGCAGTAACTCTAATAAGCAGACGCCCAGTTGAGCGCCCCTTAGGGGCGCGGGGAACTGCGCGACCAGCCACCGACAACCCGCAGCCGCCAACGAACAAGAACCACCCTCCCCGAAAGGCGACCATGCACACCGCCCGCTTCACCCTCGACCCCGCTTTCAAGGTCGGCGAGGTCAACCCTCGACTCTTCGGCTCCTTCGTCGAGCACCTCGGCCGCTGCGTCTACACCGGCATCTACGAACCGGGCCACCCCACCGCCGACGAAGACGGCATCCGAACCGACGTCCTGGACCTGGTCCGCGAACTCGGCGCGACAGCCATCCGCTACCCCGGCGGCAACTTCGTATCCGGCTACAAATGGGAGGACTCGGTAGGCCCCGCGGACGAACGCCCCCGCCGCCTCGACCTCGCCTGGCACTCGACCGAGACCAACCGCTTCGGCCTCTCCGAGTACATCGCCTTCCTCCGCAAGGTCGGCCCCCAGGCAGAGCCCATGATGGCGGTCAACCTCGGCACCCGCGGCGTCGCCGAGGCCCTGGAACTCCAGGAGTACGCCAACCACACCTCCGGCACCGCACTCGCGGAGAAGCGCGTCGCCCACGGCGACAAGGACCCCTTCGGCATCAAACTCTGGTGCCTCGGCAACGAGATGGACGGCCCCTGGCAGACAGGCCACAAGACGGCGGAGGAGTACGGCCGTATCGCCGCCGAGACAGCCCGCGCGATGCGCCAGCTCGACCCGACCGTCGAACTCGTCGCCTGCGGCTCCTCCAGCCAGAGCATGCCGACGTTCGCCGAGTGGGAGGCGACGGTGCTGGCGGAGACGTACGACCTCGTCGACTACATCTCTCTCCACGCCTACTACTGGCCGGAGGACGGTGACATCGACTCCTTCCTCGCCTCCGCCGTCGACATGGAGTCCTTCATCGACAACGTCGTCGCGACCGCCGACCACGTGGGCGCGAGGCTCAAGTCGAAGAAGCGGATCAACCTCTCCTTCGACGAGTGGAACGTCTGGTACCTGCCCAAGTGGGAGGAGCACGCGAAGACGTTCGAGCAGGACGACTGGCCCGAGGCCCCCCGTCTCCTGGAGGACAACTACAGCGTCACCGACGCCGTCGTCTTCGGCTCGCTCCTCATCGCGCTGCTCCGGCACGCGGACCGTGTGACCGTGGCCTGCCTCGCCCAGCTCGTCAACGTCATCGCCCCGATCATGACCGAGCCGGGCGGCCCGTCCTGGCGGCAGACGACGTTCTTCCCCTTCGCGCAGGCGTCCCGGTACGGGCGCGGCCAGGTCCTCGACGTACGGGTCGACTCACCGACGTACGAGACGAAGAAGTACGGCGAGACGGACCTGCTGCACGCCACGGCCGTACGGGCGGAGGACGGCTCGGTGACGGTGTTCGCGGTCAACCGCAGCCGCACGGAGGCTCTTCCTCTCCAAGTATCCCTGAACGGACTGGATTTGACCTCCCTGGTCGAGCACACCGCGCTCGCGGACGCCGACCCCGACGCCCGCAACACCCTCGACAACCCGGACCGCGTAACCCCACACCCCGTCGACGGCACCACCCTCCAGGACGGCACGCTGAACGCCGTCCTGGAGCCCTTGTCCTGGAACGTGATCCGGCTTCGTTAGTACGTTCACCGGTCCACCGGCAGAAGCTCGTCGTGCGAGGCGTGGGGGAGGGCCACGCCTCACGGGCCCGGGCCCATGCCCCCTATCCCATGCTGGACGCCTCGGCCAGGATTCGGGCCAGCTCGGTGGGCTTGGTGACCATGGGCCAGTGGCCCGAGTCGATGTCGACGAAGTCGACGTGCTTTGCCTGGGCGAGTTCCGGGGCGTCGCCGGCGTTGATCCACTCCTGCGCCTGGGCGGGCGTGAACTCCGGGCACACGACCACGACCGGGACGTCGAACCGCCGCTCGTCCGCCAGCCGCACCACGCCCTTGGCAACGCCTGCGGGTACGGGGATCGCTGCAGCCGCGAACTTTCGCCTGGCCTCGTCGTCGAGGTCGGCGGCGTCCGGCCCTTCAAAGGGGTCCCAGCCCGGGAAGGGCATGACGCCGTCCCTCACCTCGAAGAAATCGGCGTACGGCTGACCGTCGGCGGACGGGAAGCCGCCGATGAGGCAGACCTTGGCCAGCCTCTCCGGCCGCCGGTCGGCGGCAAGCCAGGCCAGCGTGCATGCGGCTGAATGCCCCACCACCATGGGCTTGCCGGGCGCCGCGTCCACCGCGGCGAGCACCGCCGCCACCTGATCGTCGAGCGTGGCGGACGCGAGGCCGTCCCCCTGGCCCGGGAGAGTGAGCGGCACCGGGCGATGGCCGAGCGGCTCCAGTGCGGACGCGACGCGGCCCCACACGGATCCGTCCAGCCACAGGCCGCCAATGAGCAGGATGTCCACGGTCAGTTCCCCTTCTCCGGCTTCATGGCCCCCACCGTAGGACGAGACCCGAACAAGTCGCTGCCGGTTTGCCCGACGACCCAAGCGTCCCGGCTGTGCTCACGCCTCGCCCTGCGCGGCAAGGCCTCTGGAGTGCGGGGGTGTGATCGCGGAAATGTGACACTCGACCCCGTCACTGTCACATTCCCACGACAGCTACCCGCCCTACCTCTGGGCTCCTTTGCCTATCCCACGCGGGTACTGCATCAAGGCGTGAGCCTTTGGGAGGCAGCGGCCCATTCGCGGTCGAGCATCGCGTGGACGACGGAGTCACGCCATCGGCCAGCCTTGAAGATGTGCTCACGGATGGTCCCCTCCTCGACCATGCCCGCGGCTGCCATGGTCTTCGCCGATGCCTCGTTGAGCGGGGAACGTGCTCCCCAGATGCGGTGAAGGCCCAGATCCTCGAACCCGAGGCCGAGGAGGAGGCGCACGGTCTCGAGCCCGTAGCCGACTCCCCAGGCATCGGGGCGCAGCGCGAAGCCCATGGTGGCTCCGCGCTGCTGATGTGGGTCGGCGGCCAGGCGGCCGGACCCGATCAGCTCGCCGGTCTTCCGTTCGACGACGGCGAGTTGGTACTCGGCGCGGGCGCTCACGGTGGCGGAGGCGATCGACCGGGACACGACCTCCGCGACCTGTTCACGGGTGCGCGGTTCGAACGACAGATGCTCCGTGGCTTCGGGGCTGCTGTAGACGGCGAGCATCGCATCCACGTCCTCGTCGGCGAGTTCACGCAGATCAAGACGTGGGCCGGAACGTGAGACCGGGTACATGCCCGGACCCTACCCACGGGGCAGAACATGCAGGGCTGGGCGGGACACCCTCAGCAGGCGTACGGATCGACGAGCGGCAGCGGCGTCCGAGCCGCTTCCAGAGCCGGCTCCGGAAAAGCGGGGCCGGCGGTGTAGAAGCGGGCACGGGTACGGCCGACCGGCGTCAGGACGTCAGCCGCGACCAGGTCTCGCAGGTCGCGTTGAGCCCGCTGCAGGCCCAGGCCCTCCGCCCGTTCGTAGCGTGTCCGACGCACCCGCCCGGACATTGCCACGTCATGCAGGGCGGAGACCACCCTCTCCTCCAACCCCCGGTCCTCCGCGAACTCACCGAGCAAGAGCCACACCCGACTCGAGCGATCCAGGCGGCTGCGTACGGTCTGCGCCTGCTGGTGGTACGCGGTGAGGTTGAAACGGACCCAGTCGGAGACATCCTGGTCGGGGAGGTAAGTGGCACCCCGGCGCTGCAGTTCGCGGTAGTACTCCCAGGTATTGCCGGGGCGCCCCAGCCAAGCCTCGATCGAGGAGAACTCAGGGGACAGTTCTCCCTCTCTCGCGATCATGAGTGTCTGGAGGGACCGAGACATGCGGCCGTTTCCATCCGCCCACGGGTGGATGGCAACGAGGTGCAGATGCGCCATGGCGGCCCGTACCAGAGGGTGGGTGCCGTCGTCTGTGTTCAGCCACTCGACCAGTTCGCCCGTCAACGTAGGCACATCGGCCGCGTCCGGCGCCGTGTATGCCGCGATGCTGGGGTCGCGGGCGTCCGTCACGTACACCGCTCCGCGCCGCCACTGCCCGGCCGGCTTCCGCGGGGTGTGCCGGTGTCCCTGCAGCATCCAGTGGAGCGCGTTGAGCAACTCCTTGCTGTAACGGAAGTCCGCGACATCGTTCAGCGTTTGGATGTAGGTCGTCATTCGCTGATAAGCGAGCGTCTCCTCGCGGTCCTCCTCGGAGACGTCGACATCCCGCTCGCCCTCCAGAAGGTCCTCGACGTCGACCGTGGACACTTTGAAGCCCTCGATCGAGTTGGAGGCCGCCACCGCGTCGGCGGTCAAGAACTTACCCAGCCCTTCGGTCCACTTCGCCGGAGTGGACCGAACCTGTAGGCGCAACGAGCGGCGAAGGTCTTCAACCTCACCGAGAACACGCTGATCCTCGGTGTTGAGAGCAGGTGTGGGGGAGAGCATGCCTACACCATGGAGTGACGCAAATATTACGTCAATGCGTCAGAATCTATCGGCAGTCCAGCGCCGAATCCGCACGGGAGCGACGAAGGGGTCGAGCCCACGAGAGGGCTCGACGCCGACACCTGCACACCAGTTGCCGCCACTGCGACGAACCGATCACCGACCCGGCCGACGCCGTCGAGATCGCCCACGAACACACCAACGTCGAGTCGCGCTGACTGACGCCGGCCACATGTGCCGTCGGCTGGTGTGCTGTTACCGCAGGGTGTACTCGCACATGTGCTTGCCGTCGACACCGCCTGGGTCCTCGGCGACCTTCTTCCCGTCAACGGTGATTGAGCAAGGAGCAGCGGCGAACTGGCCGTTGGACAGCATCACCGGCCCCGGCACGACGGACACGGTGATCCCGACCTTGCGTTGGGTGCTGTTCAAGGTGAGCTGGTCCGACTTCTTCCACGGCAGCGTGACCTGCTCGAAGTGGTTCGTGTCGAGGTTGTAGCCGACTTGCGACTTGCCCTTTCCACCGACTTCGACGGTGACCTCGTACGTCTTGTCCTGGCCGTCGGGGGCTGGCTTCGACGACGACGTGGGCGTGCTCTTACCGGCGCGCTCCGTTTTGCCGTCATCACCACTGCCGCCGCACGCGGTCATCAGCCCGGCTGCCGTGACGAGCGCCGTTATGGTCGTTGCCCTGCGCATGCGTGTACTCCCCGTTGTGCGGATGTGACCTGCTGTGTTGAATGATCTCACCCTGACTGGATCTTCGGTCGACGGGGCTCCCCTGGCGGACAGCGATGCTCACAGTGGTCAACCCGAAGATTCACCGGGAATCTCCACACCTCCACGCGGGACCCCCGCCCGGCAACACACCTAAGCCGTACGCCGCTTGAACAGTGCTCCCGAAGCGGCCGCCGAGGCGGTGAGGATGCCCGTGCACCAGGCGAGCGCCACCCACCCCGTCGAGCCCACCGGTTGCCCGAGCAGCAGTCCGCGTACCGCCTCGATGACATGGGTGACGGGCTGGTGGGCGGCGAAGCCCTGGAGCCACGACGGCATGGTGTCGGTCGGTACGAAGGCGCTGCTCGGGTAGGGCAGGAAGCTCACGAAGAAGGTGAAACCCCCGGCTGCCTCCGGGGACTTGACGAGCAGGCCCACCGCGGCGGACAGCCAGGAGAGTGCCGCGATGTAGGCGACCAGGAGGCCGATCGCGGCGAGCCAGCCGCCCGGGCCGGCCGAGGGGCGGAAGCCGATCGCGAAGGCGAGCGCGAAGACCAGGGCGGTGGCGATCAGGTTCCGGGCCGTGGAGGCGAGGACGTGGCCCGCCAGGATGGGGGTGCCGCCGATGTCGAGGGACCGGAAGCGGTCGATGATGCCGCCCTTGAGGTCCTCGGTGACGGCCACGGCGGTGCTGGCCGAACCGAAGCCGGCGCACAGCAGCAGGACGCCGGGGACGACGTAAGTGACGTACTCCGTACCGGTGTTGATGGCTCCGCCGAAGAAGTACACGAAGATCAGGAGCAGCATCACCGGGAGCGCCATGGCCATCATCAGGGCGTCGACGTTGCGGCGGCTGAGCCGGACGGAGCGGCCGGTCATGATGAGTGCGTCAGACATGGCTGGGCTCCTGGTGTGCGGGCTGTGTCGGCTTCGTGAGGGTCAGGAAGACGTCGTCGAGGGTGGCCGTGTGCAGCGAGAACCGTTCGATGGCCGTGCCGTCGGGGTCCAACGCGTCGAGCAGCGCCCGCACCTGGGGCGCGCCGCCGTCGGTGGGGAAGCCCAGGGTGCGGGTCTCGGGCTCGCTGTACACCGCCTGTGACACCAGGCGCAGATAGGCGGCCGGGTCGGTCAGGACGACGTCGAGGCGGTGGCCCGCGACGCGCCGCTTCAGCTCCTCGGAGGTGCCCTCGGCGACCAGCTCGCCGCGGTGGAGCACGGCGATACGGTCCGCCAACCGGTCGGCCTCCTCCAGGTACTGGGTGGTCAGGAAGACCGTCGTACCCCGTGCCGACAGTTCGCGCACCACGCTCCACAGCTCCTGGCGGCTGCGCGGGTCGAGGCCCGTCGTCGGCTCGTCCAGGAAGATCACTTCGGGTTCGCCCACCAGGGACGCGGCCAGGTCGAGGCGCCGCCGCATGCCTCCCGAGTACGTCTTGACCAGGCGGTCGGCGGCGTCGGCGAGGTCGAAGCGGTCGAGGAGTTCGGCGGCCCGGGTGCGTGCGGCGGCGCGGGAGGTGCGGGCGCCGCCGTGGGTGCGGGCGAGCCGGGCCATCATCCGCAGGTTCTCCGCGCCGGTCTGCATCTCGTCGACCGCCGCGAACTGGCCGGTGAGGCTGATCGCGCGGCGGGCCCGGGCCCGCTCGGTGCGCAGGTCGTGCCCGGCGACCCTGGCGGTGCCCGCGTCGGCCTCGGTGAGCGTGGCCAGGATGCGCACGATGGTGGTCTTGCCCGCGCCGTTCGGGCCGAGCAGGGCGTGCACGGTGCCGCGCGGCACCGTCAGGTCGAGGCCGCGCAGGACCTCGACCTTTCCGTAGGTCTTGCGGAGGCCGGTGGCCTCGATGGCGGGTGCGTCGGGCATGGCCTCGCCTCTCCATGACTATTACTGCGTAACCCTTACGCATTATTGTGTAAGGGTTACGCAGAACTAGGATGTGCGTCAAGCCGGAGGCCCGAGGAACGGTCCCGGATGCGCAGAGGGAGGCGACGCGGATGGCGGCGGCGGACGAGGACACCGGCCTTCCCGCGAGCCTCGCGACGGCCTGGGGTTTCAGGGCGCGCCCCTCGAAAGGGCCGAAGCCGGGGCTCAGCCTGGACCGCATCGTGGCCGCGGCGGTGGGCGTCGCGGCCGCCGAGGGCATCGGGGCGGTGTCGATGGGGCGCGTCGCCAAGGAGCTCGGCGTCTCGCCGATGTCGCTCTACCGGTACGTCGGCGCCAAGGACGAGCTCTACATCCTGATGCAGGAGGCGGTCACGCCCGCGCCCCCCGAACCGCTGCCCGACGGGGCCGGATGGCGCGCGGGGCTGACCCGGTGGGCGCGGGCGCAGCGGGCGTTCTTCTACGAGAACCTGTGGCTCCTGCGGATCCCGACCTCCGGGCCGCCCGCGAGCCCGAAGTCGGTGGCGTGGATGGAGTACGGCCTCGCGGCCCTAGACGGCACCGGGCTCGACGAGGGCACGAAACTCGGCGTGATCATGCTGGTCAGCGGCTATGTGCGCAACGAGGCGACGCTGATGTCCGACCTGGATGCCGCGTACACGGCGAGCGGCCACGCCCCCGACGAGGTCTTGCGCCGCTACCGGCGCGCCCTCGCCACCCTCACCGACCCCGAACGCCACCCGGCCGTCACGCGCGTCCTCGAATCCGATGCCCTGGACCAGACGGACGAGCCGGACGCGGACTTCGAGTTCGGACTCGGGGTCGTGCTCGACGGGGTGGCGGCGCTGATCGCGCGGCGCGGTTAGGGAGTTTCGTCCGGATCACCAATCCGCGCCCTGACCCACGCACCGCCGTGGACGACGGAGTCACGCCACCGGCGGCCTTGAATATGTGTTCTCAGCGCCCGCTCGGGAGGGGGCCCAGCCTGGGTTTGCCATCATGGGGGCCTTGTTCGAGCACGACGCCGCGACGGTTTGCCGTCCGACGGGTCTGCCATGGGGGTGCGATTTGTTCAGGTGGTGGAAGAAGCGAGGAGGTCCGGAGCTCCTGGCTTCCAGGAAGGAGCAGAAGCGGATCAAGGCCCGCTTCGTGGCGGCGAGCTTGCTTGTCAAGCATGCGCCGCGGGAGCTAGGGACGCAGTCGACGGCAGGCGTTGTGCATCTGATCACCGACGGGGAGTTGAGCACGCTCGCACATGTTGAGTTGCTGGAGCGGCTCGTCGGCGGTAGTGCCGGGATCCCCGTCGCCAGGTTGTTCCGTGACGATTCCGAACCGATGAGGGCCATGGCCTATCGAGCTGAGATAGTCGTGGGAACCCTTGATGACTTCATCGCCGACTTCGGACATGAGTCCACTCTGGGAATCATTCGATATGTCGCAATGGTCGAAGGTGAACCCGGTGATGCGACACGCGATCTACTTTCCGCGTATCGGAGCGTGGTAGCGGCATAGGGACAGGCTCGGAACCGGCCAGTTCGCCGGGATGCCTCGGCTTCCGAGTGCAGGTTCCCGGGTTGCGGCGGGCCAGCGGCGGACCGCAGCCGGGCGCCTTCGCTACATGATCCCTTTCCAGCGCCAGGGGCGTGGTTCTGTACGGCCGCACAGAACTCGGCGTGCTCGGACGGAGTGACCGCACCGGTGGTGGTCATCGCTTTCGCGTGGTGGGTGGTCGGCGACCGTGGACTGACCGTACGTCAGGCCGTCCTCCACAGGACCGTTACCTCTTCCTAAGACTTTCCTCAGCTTCGGCTCCTATCGTCGGCCCGGTCGATCCCTACCGAGCCGGTGGGAAAACTAGGGAAGGCGGGACGGACGTACATGCGGACGCTGGTACTGCTCGCGCTCGCGGGGCTCGGCGCCCAACTCGTGGACGGCAGCCTGGGCATGGCCTACGGCGTGACCTCGACCACCCTGCTGCTTGCGATGGGCACCAACCCGGCCGCGGCCTCGGCCACGGTTCACCTCGCGGAGATCGGTACGACGCTGATGTCCGGCGCCGCACACTGGCGGTTCGGGAACGTGGACTGGAAGGTCGTCGCCAAGATCGGGGTGCCGGGAGCGGCGGGCGCGTTCCTCGGTGCGACCGTTCTGTCCCAGCTGTCCACTGCGGTCGCCGAACCGGTGATGTCGCTCATCCTGCTCGGGCTCGGGCTGTACGTGATGTCCCGGTTCACGTTCCGCGGCATGCCCAAGGGCAATCTCGGCAAGCCGCTGCGCAAGAGGTTCCTGTCGCCGCTCGGGGTGGTCGCCGGGTTCCTGGACGCGACCGGCGGGGGCGGCTGGGGGCCGGTGGGTACGCCGGCGCTGCTGGCCAGCGGGCGTATGGAGCCGCGCAAGGTGATCGGGTCCATCGACACGAGCGAGTTCCTGGTCGCGGTGGCGGCGAGCCTGGGCTTCCTCTTCTCGCTCGGCTCGCAGGGCCTCAACTGGGGCTGGGTCGCGGCGTTTCTCCTCGGCGGGCTGATCGCGGCGCCGATCGCGGCGTGGCTGGTGCGGCTGGTTCCGCCGCGGGTTCTGGGGTCCGCGGTCGGCGGCGTCATCATCGTGACGAATGTCCGTACGTTGCTGAAGAGCGACTGGGTCGGCGCGTCCAGCTCGCTGAGCACTCCCGTCTACGTACTCCTGTACGCGCTGTGGGCCGCCGCCCTGACGTACTCGATCCGTGCGTACCGCAAGGAGCAGGCGGCGGAGACCGAGTCCGCCGAGGAGCGGCGGCCCGTCACGGCCTAGGCCAGACAGACCGTGGAGTCGACGTTCACCTCCCAGGCGTTCAGGCCCTTCGCATCGGCCTCGGCCTGCAGTCGGGCTCAACCTGTACCTGGTCCTTACTTGTTGGTAGCCTCCGGGCCGTCAGTACCCAGCCTCCGCTGCGGCGTTCCCCTCCGTGGCCACGCCGACAAGGAGCAACGGTCTTGCGCGAGTTCAGTGTTCCGGCCTTGTACAACGTTCCGTCGGACGGCAACCTGGTGGACATCATCCTCCGCAACGCCGCCCAGTATCCCAACCGGGCCGTGCTCGCCCGCAAGGTCTCGGGCGAGTGGCAGGACGTCACCGCCACGGAGTTCCTCGCCGAGGTCCGCGGTGTGGCCAAGGGGCTGATCGCCTCTGGTGTGCAGCCGGGTGACCGGGTCGCCCTGATGTCGCGCACCCGCTACGAGTGGACGCTGCTGGACTTCGCGATCTGGTGTGCGGGCGCGGTCTCCGTTCCGGTCTACGAGACCTCCTCGGCCGAGCAAGTCGAGTGGATCACCAGTGACTCGGGCGCGGTGGCGTGCCTGGTCGAGACCGAGGCGCACCAAGCCGTGGTGGAGGAGGTGCGGCCACGCCTGCCCCTGCTCAAGCACCTCTGGCAGATCGAGGCGGGTGGCATCAAGGAACTCGTCGCCATGGGCCGTGATGTGGCGGACGCTCAGGTCGACGAGCACGCCTCGGCGGCCGGCCCCGACTCGGTGGCCACGATCAACTACACCTCCGGCACCACCGGCCGGCCCAAGGGCTGTGTCCTCACCCACCGCAACTTCCTCGCGGAGTGCGGCAACATCATCGCCCGCAACACCCCCCTGTTCCGCGAGGACTCCTCCATCCTGCTCTTCCTGCCGCTCGCGCACGTCCTGGCCCGGGTCGTCGAGGTCGGGGCCATGGCGGCACCGGTCAAGGTGGGACACGTCAGCGACGTCAAGAACGTCACCGAGGAACTGGGGAAGTTCCGGCCCACCTTCCTGCTCGGCGTACCGAGGGTGTTCGAGAAGGTGTACAACTCGGCGCGTGCCCAGGCCCGGGCGGGCGGCAAGGAGAAGATCTTCGAACTCGCCGCGGACACGGCCATCGCCTACAGCCGGGCGCTGGAGACACCGTCCGGCCCCGGGGTCGGGCTCAAGCTGAAGCACAAGGTGCTCGACCGGCTGGTCCTCAGCAAGCTGCGCGCGGTCCTCGGCGGCCGGACCACGCACGCCCTCTCTGGTGGCGCCGCGCTCGGCGAACGTCTGGGCCACTTCTACCGCGGCCTCGGCCTCACCGTCCTGGAGGGCTACGGCCTCGCCGAGTCCTGCGCCGCGACCACCCTCAACCCGTACGACCGCCAGAAGATCGGCACGGTGGGCATGCCGCTGCCGGGCAGCTCGGTGCGCATCGCCGACGACACAGAGATCCTGCTGAGCGGCGAGCACATCTTCAACGGCTACTGGAACAACGAGACGGCGACCGCGGCAGCGCTGGTCGACGGCTGGTTCCACACCGGCGACCTGGGGTCCCTGGACGATGAGGGCTACCTCCGCATCACCGGCCGGAAAAAGGAGATCATCGTCACCGCGGGCGGCAAGAATGTCGCCCCGGCCGTGATCGAGGACCGTATCCGCGCCCATGCACTGGTCGCCGAGTGCATGGTGGTCGGCGAGGCCAAGCCGTTCGTCGGGGCGCTGGTGACACTGGACGGCGAGTTCCTGCCACGCTGGGCCGCGCAGCACGGCAAGGCGGAGGACACCCCGGTGACGCAGCTGCGCGAGGACCCCGAGCTGCTCGCCGAGATCCAGCGCGCCATCGACGATGGCAACGCGGCGGTGTCGAAGGCGGAGTCGGTGCGGAAGTTCCGCATCCTCGATGTCCAGTTCACCGAGGCATCCGGCCATCTGACCCCGTCCCTCAAACTGAAGCGCCACGTGGTGATGCGGGACTTCGCCGACGAGATCGAGGCCATCTACGCACCCTGAGTCATGCCGAAGGGCGTCCACTCGACAACGAGTGGACGCCCTTCGGCATGTCCGGTTATCGGCTGGCGGCGCCTCACCAAAATGGGATCCCCGCCTGTTGCTGCTGCCGCACGCGCCGCCTCATGGCCGCACCGGGGATGGCGACCGCGAGCAGGACCGGGATCGCAGCGGCGATCCCGACCCAGAGAACGAGGGCGAGGTAACCGAGGGCAGCGTTCCGAGTGTCCGCGTCCGCAAGTACAAGGAAGACAATGCTCACCACGAGCGCAACCACCATGAAGACCGCGATGATGACTGTGAGCCAGGTGAGAATGCGGGCCCGTCGCCGGTACATGGCGCTGACCGGCCAGGCCTGCGGTGGCGCGTACGCCCAGGGCGCACCGGGCATCTGGGGCGGCTGCTGATCAGACATAAGGCCCAGTTCTACGGCGCGCGGCCCCGAAACACCACCCTCACCGCCGCAGCGCGTCGCCTATTCGGAGGCTGTCACCTCGTCAGGGTCGTAGTGGGACGCGACCGCAGGCTGGCCCGTGTAGTTCGGGCCGGCGGCCGGGTTGGCTCCCAGGTAGCGGAAGGGGAGCCTTGTGCTGCGCGCCCCCTGGAGCGTGAGGCGATGGTGGCGGGCGCTGTAGCGGAAGCCGGCTGTGCGCAACGCTGTCACGGCAGCCCGCCCGGCAGGTGAACCGTCGGCCCAGCGGATCGAGTCGGGGTCGAAGTGGGCGAGCAGCAGGCCGTCGGGAGCGAGCCAGGAGGCGGCCCCGGCGAGCAGGCCGAGCTGGTCGCCGACGTAGTGCAGGCCGTGCACACAGGTGATCAGGTCGTACGTCCGTTTCGGTGCCCAGTGCGAGACAGAGGCGATGACCAGTTCCAACGTGGGCGGTGTCGGCACGGGGGCGAGCGGCCCCACCAAGTCGACGCCGGTGAGTACGGCGTCGGCAGGCAGAGTGGACGCGGCCTGGTGCAGGGCGCGGCCCTCGCCGCAGCACAGATCGAGCCACGACGGGGCGGCGGCGCGCTCTGCCAGGTACGCGAGAGGGTCGAAACCGAGCTCACGGGCGTAGCTGTTCACACCGGCCAGGCCGCGCTCGCGGTTCATCGCGTTGTTGGCGACCACGGATGATCGTTCCAACTCGGTCGCGGAGACCAGGTGTGAAGTCGTCATGGGGCCATTGTCCCGGGCACGACTCCCACCATCCAGTGCCCTTGCGGGGCAGTGAGGGGCGGTCTGCTGGGGCGTAAGGTGCCCGGATGATCCGGATACCAGAGGTGTTCGCGCGGAGCACCGTCGAGCGAGAAGGCGCGCCCGGAGCGGCGTGGCTTGCCGAACTGCCCAGGATCGTGGGCGAGTTGCTGGGGCGCTGGGAGTGCGTGCCCGACGGTGACGTCATGCATGGCGGGGTCGGGGTCATCGTCCCGGTGCGACGGCGGGACGAGGGCGCCGCTGTGCTGAAGGTGTCGTTCCCGCATCCCGGCAACGTCCATGAACCGGACGCGTTCACGGTGTGGGGCGGGCGCGGGGCCGTCCGGCTGTACGAGCGGGACGACGAGCGGTTCGCGATGCTGCTGGAGCGGGCCCGGACGTCGACGCTGGCCGAGGTCGAGGACGACGACGAGGTGGTGACGGTGGCCGGGCGGCTCAACCGCCGCCTTGCCGTCCCCGCACCGCCCGGGCTGCCCCGGCTGCGTGGGCAGGCCGACGCCTGGGAGGAGCAACTGCGCAAGGACGCCGGGGAGTTGCCGCACACCCTGCCGCGTCATGTCCTGGACGCCGCCCTGGCGACCATCCGCGAGCTGGGCCGCACCCAGCCGGACACCGTCATCCACGGCGACCTGCATGCCCGCAACATCCTGCGCGCCGACCGCGAGCCCTGGCTGGCCGTCGACCCGAAGGGCTACGCGGGAGACCCGGCCTACGACGGCGGCACGCTGCTCAAGGCGGGCGCCCTGCGGCTCCTCGAAACGGACGACCTGCGCAAGGCGGTCCGCCGCGCGCTGGACGTGTTCGCCGAGGCCGCGGAACTCGACCGCGGACGAGTGCAGCGATGGGCCCAATTACACGCGGTCCAGGCCACGTTCCACGGTCGCCGCCACGGATTCCGTGTCGCCCGCAGCGGACCACGACTGGACCGGCTCACCGAATTCGCGGACGGCCTGGCGGAGTTGCTCACGGAGGCAGCCCCCGACCCACTCTGATCCCGTCGGCCGCCGAAAACGAGCGGCAGTCGAGTGTCATCTCCGGATACGTTCGGTCGCATGGCTGACGAGTTGTTCGGGCATCCGCGGCTCGCCGCGATCTACGACGCCGTCGATTCCGATCGCCGCGATCTCGATGCGTACGTGCGTGTGGTGGAGGAGTTCGGGGCGCGTCGGGTGCTGGATGTCGGTTGTGGGACGGGCGTGTTCGCGCTTCGGCTGGCCGAGCGCGGGATCGAGGTGGTCGGTGTTGATCCTGCCGCCGCGTCGCTCGATGTGGCCCGGGCCAAGCCCGGTGGCGAGCGGGTGCGCTGGATCCATGGTGATGCAACAGCGCTTCCGTCGCTGCGAGTTGACCTCGCGACCATGACGGGGAACGCCGCCCAGGCCGTCGTCGACCCGCGGGTCTGGCAGGAGACCCTGCGAGGGGTCCATGACGTGTTGCGGCCGGGTGGGCGGTTCGTGTTCGAGACCCGGGATCCCGCGAAGCGGGCCTGGGAGGCGTGGAACCGGGAGGCCTCGTACCGCGTTACGGAGATTCCGGGCGTCGGCGCGGTCGAGAACTGGGTCGAGTTGATCGAGGTCAGCGAGCCGCTGGTGACGTTCCGCTCGACCTATGTGTTCGCTGCGGACGAGCAGGTGATGACGTCGGACTCGACCCTGCGATTCCGTGAACAGGGGGAGATCGAGGCGGAGTTGGTCGCGCTGGGGTATGTGGTGGAGGACGTTCGGGACGCGCCTGACCGGCCGGGGCGAGAGTTCGTCTTCGTCGCACTGTGCCCGGGGCGATGAGCAGCCTGCGTGGGGCTCCGGGTGGCGCCGAGATACCTGTGCGACAGGTGAGCAGGTAGGGGGTCGAATGCGATTCGACAATCCGCGTAAGGGAAGTTGCTGCGCAAACCGTTGACGCGCAAGGGGTTCGATTCTACGGTCCGTTCGAAGTCGTGACCGCTGTTCAGTATTTCGAACGACCTCCGTAGATCGACCCCCACTCGTAGGAGGATCCGCGTGAGCCGCACCTCCCGAACCACCTCCCGAAGAACCGCTCGCAGAACCCCCGGGCGAACCCCCCGCCGAACCACCCTCCTCGCCATCCCCGCCGCGATCCTGCTCGCCCTCGTCCCGAGCACCGCGTCCGCGTACCCGAACCCTGGCCGCGTCACCGGCGACATCGTCACCCATGACCCGACGATGATCCGCACCTCGTCCGGCCAGTACCTGCTCTACGCCACCGGCGGCGGCATCTCCAGCAAGACGTCCGGCGACCGCACCGCCTTCCGAAACGGCAACGACGCCTTCTCCAGCCGGCCGGGCTGGTGGCGGAACTACTCCTCCGTGCCGGAGGCCTGGGCGCCCGACATCTCGTACCACGGCGGCAAGTACCTGATGTACTACTCCGTCTCGTCCTTCGGCTCCCAGAACTCGGCGATCGGCCTGGCGACTTCGACGACCGGCCAGCCGGGCAGCTGGACCGACCAGGGCGTCGTCTACACGTCGAGTTCGTCGACCGACTACAACGCCATCGACCCGAACCTCTTCGTGAACGACGACGGCAAGTGGTGGCTGTCGTTCGGCAGTTGGTGGACCGGGATCAAGATGATCCAGATCAATCCGTCCACCGGGAAGCAGCTCTCCTCCAACACCACCCGGTACTCCCTCGCGTCCCGCCCGACCGGGACCAAGGCCGTCGAGGCGCCCTACATCGTCAAGCGCAACGGCTACTACTACCTCTTCGCCTCGTACGACACCTGCTGCGCCGGCACCAGCTCCACGTACAAGGTCAAGGTCGGCCGCGCCACCAGCATCACCGGGCCGTACCGCGACAAGAACGGCGTCGCCATGATGAACAACGGCGGTACGCCCGTACTGGAGTCGCACGGCCGCTACATCGGCCCCGGCGGACAGTCGATCATGAACGACGCGGACGGCGACCTGATCGTCTACCACTACTACGACGGCCAGGACAACGGCACTCCCAAGCTCGGCGTCAACCTTCTGAACTGGAGCAGCGGATGGCCCGTCGCCTACTGACCCTGCTGGCGGCCCTGCTGCTCGCGCTGTCCTTCGGGCAGTACTCCGCGAGCGCCGCCTCCTTCACGAACCCGGTCAAAGCGCAGAAGGGCGCCGACCCCTGGATCTCGTACCACAACGGCAACTACTACCTGGTGACGACGAGTTGGACCGACGCCATCACCATCCGCAAGTCGCCGACGCTCGCCGGTCTTTCGACCGCGCCGAGCGTCCAGGTGTGGACGGGTGACGCGGCCTCGCGCTGCTGCAACATCTGGGCGCCGGAGCTGCACTTCCTGAACGGCCGCTGGTACCTGTACTACGTCGCGGGCCAGAACGTCTCCGACTACATCCCCACCCAGCGCACCCACGTCCTGGAGAGCGCCGGCTCGGACCCGATGGGGCCGTACACGTACAAGAACCAGCTGGGCAGCACCTGGATGCTCGACCCGACCGTGGCGACCATCAACGGAAACCTGTACCTGTTCGGCAGCGCGAGCGGCGGCGGTACGCAGAACCTGGTCGCCGCGCGGATGTCCAACCCGTACACGGTCAGCGGCTCCTTCACGACGATCTCCACGCCCACGCACGACTGGGAGCGCTCGGGCGCCCCGGTCAACGAGGGCCCCGAGATCCTCCAGCGGAACGGGACGACACGGCTGATCTACTCGGCGAGCGGCTGCTGGACCCCCGACTACAAGCTCGGCCAGCTCACCCTCACCGGCTCCAACCCCCTGGCCGCCGCCTCCTGGACGAAGAAGTCCACGCCCGTCTTCCAGCGCAACGACGCCAACGGCGTCTACGGGCCCGGCCACCACGGCCACTTCAAGTCGCCCGACGGCGCCGAGGACTGGTTCGTCTACCACGCCAACGACAACGCGAGCGAGGGCTGTGACAACGGGCGTACGGCGCGGGCGCAGAAGATCAGCTGGAACTCGGACGGTACGCCGAACTTCGGTACGCCGGTGAGGCTCGGCGCCTCGCTCCCCGGGCCCTCGGGGGAGCCGTCGGCCGCCTCGACCACGTACACGGTCGTCAACCGGAACAGCGGCAAGTGCCTTGATGTGGCGGGCAGTTCCAGCGCCGACGGAGCCAATGTGCAGCAGTGGGCGTGCAGCGGCGGCAACAACCAGCGCTGGCGTCTGGAGGACCTTGGCGACGACACACACCGTCTGGTGAACGTCGCCAGCGGCAAGGTGCTGGACACGGCGGACTGCTCCTCGGCCGACGGCGCCGACCTGCGCCAGTGGTCCTGGCTGAACAACACCTGCCAGCGGTTCCGGTTCCACGCCACGAGCGGCGGCTACGTACGGATCGTCAACCAGGCCACCGGCAAGGTCGCCGACGTCGCCGACTGCTCCACCGCCGACGGAGCGGACGTACGGCAGTGGGCCTGGCTGAACAACAACTGCCAGCAGTGGCAGCTACGGCCGGCCTGAGCGACCTTGATTGCGTCCGGCGCTATCGCCGCCCGCTTGAGGGGCCGCAGGCCCCGATAGGGGCGCGGGGCTGTATCCATTTGCGGCTCCGCCGCGTGGGCGCGACCAGCCACAACGAACCCGCAGCTGCGAACTGCCGAACCCAGCGGAGCGCCACGGCCGGGAGGACATGGGACCTGCTGGCGAAGGTCCTGGGCGACTCGCCCGATCCTCCCGGCCGGCGGAGGCCTCGTCGCGGGAAGAGCGAGGCCTCCGGGCAACCGGTCCGGCTCGTCGGTCAGCCGACCCGGTTGTTCGCGGGCGCTTCCGGCCAAGGGGTGCCGCGGGATGCGGCGGCGGCCGGCCAGCGGGTGGGCTGCGGCATCGGCTGTGGGCCGGGCTGGGCGACCGGCGTGAGGCCCGGCTGCTGCTGTTGGGGCTGCGGCTGGCCCACGGGGGTCAGCCAAGGTTCCTGCTGGGGCTGGCCGTTCGCGGCCACCGGGCTCAGCCCCGGCTGCTGCTGTTGCTGCGGCTGACCCGCGCCCACGGGGCTCAGCCCGGCCTGCTGCTGGGCCTGAGCCATCGCGGTCATCGGCTGCTGCTGAGGCTGTTGGCCTTGCTGACCGAAACCCTGCCCCTGCCCTTGCCCCTGTCCCATGGCGCCCACAGCGGTAAGCAGCCCCTGCTGCTGCCGCCCCTGGGCGACTGGCGCCAGCTGAGGTTGCTGTTGCTGTTGCTGTTGCGGCCACTGGGCGACCGGCGCCAACTGAGGCTGCTGTTGCTGCTGCTGGCCCTGCCCCTGGGCCGCGGCCGCGAGGCCCTGCATGCCCGATCCGTTCGTGGAGCTGACGAGCCGGTCCACGGCCGCCGTACCCGAGCTGTAGTTGTTGTTCGGCTCGGGCACGGCGGCTCCCCTCCTGGACCCGTAGAGCACCGACTCCAGGCCGGACACCAGGCGACGCACATCCACCTGAGGCCGGACCACGAGTCGCAGGAAGCGACTGGACGAGCCGATCTTGTTGCCGCACTCGCGGACCAGGATCCGGTGCTCGGTGAGCAGCTGATCCCGGACCACGGTGCCCTCGGCGCCCACGGGGAGGCGCACGAAGAGGAAGTTGCCCTGGGACGGATACACGGTCAGACCGGGCAGCTGGGACAGCTGGCGGGCCATGTCGAGGCGGTCGCGGCGGACCTGGTGCAGGCTCTCCAGGTACTCGGCGCCATGGTCCCGGAGCATGAACACCACGGTCTCCGCGAAGGAGTTGAGGTTCCACTTGGGCAGCATGGAGCGGATCTTGCCGGCCAGGGACGGGTTGGCGACCAGGTAGCCGAAGCGGATGCCGTGCAGGCCGAAGTTCTTGCCGAGGCTGCGCAGCACGATCACGTTGGGGCGCATCACCGCGTCCTCGACGATGCTCGGCTCGGCCTCCGCGTCGGCGAACTCCAGGAACGACTCGTCGATGATGACCAGGTCCAGATCGGCGAGGGCGTCGCAGAAGGCGAGGATCGTCTGGCGGGGCAAGAAGCCGCCGTCGGGGTTGTTCGGGTTGCAGATGACGGCGACCCGGCTGCCGCGGGAGCGGATGAACTGGATGTACTGGGCCGGATCGAGTGCGAAGCCGTTGCTCTCCTGGAGCGGGAACATGTCGACGCGCTTGCCGGTCTCCAACGGCTGGTCGGTCCAGCGGCCGAAGGTGGGGACGGGGATGGCCAGGGACTCGCGGACCAGCAAGTGGTCGATCCAGGTGATCAGTTCGGTCGACCCGTTGCCCATCGCGACGCACTGCGGGGGCAGTTGGAGCAGATTGCACAGCTCACCGGTGATGGTGTCGGCGCTGCTCGGGTAGAACGTGATGATCTCGCGCAGCCGGTGCGTCAGCTCTTCGAACATCGCCGGCGTCGGAAAGTACGGATTGCACGGGATACAGAAGTCCAGCGGACCCGACTCCCCGCTCTCTCGTGCCAGCGCGGCCATCGAGGGGCTGTGCGCGCCGGTGCGGAAAAGCGAGGTGACGTTGTCGGCCATGGACCCTCCGTCCGTGGGGGCGGCCCGCGCGGACACGATGCGGGCCGCCCTCTTGTACGGGCGAAAATGGGGCTGTGTTCAACTGATGGGAAACCTGGGGAGATTTGTTCTCCCGGAACGTTTCAGCGGCCGAACGAGTGGACAGTCGCCGAGCGGTACGTCTGGCCCGGCCGGAGCGTGGTGGACGGGAACTCCGGCTGGTTCGGCGAGTCGGGGAAGTGCTGGGTCTCCAGGCACAGCGCGTCGCCCTGGCGGTAGACGGTGCCGCCGGTGCCGACGAGCGTCCCGTCGAGGAAGTTCCCGGAGTAGAACTGCACGCCCGGCTCGGTCGTCGAGACCGACAGGGTGCGGCCCGACGACGGGTCGCTCAGCGTCGCGATGTGCTCGGGCTCGGCCGTGACGCCCTTGTCGAGCACCAGGTTGTGGTCGATGCCCTGCGCGTGCAGCAGCTGCTGGTGCGCCCCGCGGAGGTCCCCGCCGACGGTCTTCGTGACGCGGAAGTCGAAGGGGGTGCCCGCGACGGGGGCAAGCTCACCGGTGGGGATGAGGCCCTTGCCGACCGGGGTGTAGCGGGAGGCGGCGACCGTCAGCTCGTGGTCGTGGATCGAACCGCTGCTCTCGCCCGCGAGGTTCCAGTACACATGGTTGGTGAGGTTGACGACCGTCGTCTTGTCGGTGGTGGCCTCGTAGTCGATGCGCCAGTCGCCCTGCTGGGTCAGGGTGTACGTGACCTTCGTCTGCAGCGTGCCGGGATAGCCCATCTCGCCGTCGACGGACGTGTGGTGCAGGTACAGGCCGACGTCGGAGCCCTCGGTGAAGGGCTCGATGTCCCACACCCGCTTGTCGAAGCCCTCGGCGCCGCCGTGCAGGCTGTTCTCGCCGTCGTTGACGTCCACCTGGTACGCCTTGCCGTCCAGGGTGAACCTGCCCTGGTCGATGCGGTTTCCGTACCGGCCGATCAGCGCGCCGAAATACGGGCTGGAGGCGACGTAGTCCTCGATGTTGGCGAAACCGAGGGACACGTTCGCGTACTGGCCGCGGCTGTCGGGGATCTCCAGGGACTGGACGATGCCGCCGTAGGAGAGGACCTTCAGGCGCGTGCCGCCGTTCTCCAGCGACCAGCGGTAGATCTTCGTCCCGTCGGCGAGCTTGCCGAAGAGCTCCTTCACGGGCTTCCTGCCTCCTGTGGTCGTGGGCGGACATGGGTACGGGGGCCCACAGGGGCCCCCGTACCGCGTACAGATGGAGTTACGAACCGACCTTGCGCTTGTTCCACACGTCGAAGCCGACCGCTGCCAGCAGCACGACGCCCTTGATGACCTGCTGCCAGTCGGTGCCGACGCCGACGAGGTTCATGCCGTTGTTCAGCACGCCCAGGACGAGGCCGCCGATGATGGCGCCGAGGACCGTGCCGACGCCGCCGCTCATGGAGGCGCCGCCGATGAACGAGGCGGCGATCGCCTCGAGTTCGAAGTTGAGACCGGCCTTGGGCGAGGCCGCGTTGAAGCGGGCCGCGAAGACCATTCCCGCCAGGGCTGCCATCATGCCCATGTTCAGGAAGACCAGGAAGGTGACCTTCTTGTCCTTCACACCCGACAGCTTGGCCGCGGGCAGGTTGCCGCCGATCGCGTACACATGGCGGCCGATGACGGCGTTGCGCATCACATAGCCGAAGCCGACGACCAGCACACCGAGGATCAGCAGCACCACCGGAGTGCCCTTGTAACTGGCGAGCA
Organism: Streptomyces flaveus; assembly: GCF_014647675.1. GTDB lineage: Bacteria > Actinomycetota > Actinomycetes > Streptomycetales > Streptomycetaceae > Streptomyces > Streptomyces flaveus. Next base: position 176,850 of record NZ_BMPQ01000010.1, read on the forward strand.
GCATCGTGACGGTGAGGATGGCGGCGACCAGCGCGACAAGCTTGAGGATGAAGAGCTTGGCCGGCGGCACGTCCAGGGCGAACTCCTGCTGGCGCTTGCGGTCGCGCATCTCCTGGAGCACCACGAAGGCGATCAGCGCGAAGCCGAGCAGCAGGGTGAGGTTGTGGTAGTTGGTGTTCGGGCCGACCTCGGGCAGGAAGCCGTTGGCGACCTTCTGCAGCCCCTTCGGGAACGGGCCGATGGTCTGGCCCTCCAGGAAGATCTCGGTCAGACCGCGGAAGAGCAGCATTCCGGCAAGGGTGACGATGAAGGACGGTATCCCCAGATACGCGATGAAGAAGCCCTGCATCGCGCCCGCGGCCGCTCCCAGCGCCAGGCACATGACCACGGCCACTGGCCAGGCGATGTCGTTGTTGACCATCAGTACCGCGGCGATCGAGCCGACGAACGCGGTGAGCGAGCCGACCGACAGGTCGATATGGCCCGCGATGATGACGAGCATCATGCCGATCGCGAGGATCAGGATGTAGCTGTTCTGCAGCACCAGGTTGGAGACGTTGCGCGGCAGGAGCAGGTCGCCGTCGGTCCACACGGCGAACAGCGCCACGATCAGACCGAGGGCGATCAGCATGCCGTACTGCCGCATGTTGCGGCGCATGCCGTCCAGCATCAGCTTCAGCAGACCGTCGTCCGCAGCCGATCCGCTCTTGCCCGGCGGCGCGCCGGCCGGGGTCTTGGCGGTCACATCCGTGCTCATCGTGTTACCTCTTTGTCCTTTGTCATCTGACGCATCAGCACTTCCTGCGAAGCCTCGGCCCGCGAGAACTCACCCGTCAGTCGTCCCGCGGCCATGGTGTAGATGCGGTCGCACATACCGAGCAGCTCGGGCAGCTCGGAGGAGATGAAGACGACCGCTTTGCCCTCGGCCGCCAATTTGTCGATGACCGTATAGATCTCGAACTTGGCACCCACGTCGATGCCACGCGTCGGCTCGTCCAGGATCAGCACATCCGGACCCGCGAAGATCCACTTGCTGAGGACGACCTTCTGCTGATTGCCGCCGGACAACTTGCCCACCGGCTCGAAGACCGTCGGCGCCTTGATGTTCATGGACTTGCGGAAGCCCTCGGCGACCTGGCGCTCCTCGTGCTCGTCGACGACCCCGCGCTTCGAGACCTTGTTCAGGGCGCTCAGCGAGATGTTGCGGTTGATGGTGTCGATGAGATTGAGCCCGTAGTGCTTGCGGTCCTCGGTGACGTACGCGATCCCGTGCTTGACCGCCTCCGGGACGGTTTTGGTACGGATCTCCTTGCCGTCCTTGAGGACCGTGCCGCCCGCGTACCGGCCGTACGTGCGCCCGAAGACGCTCATCGCGAGCTCGGTACGGCCCGCCCCCATCAGTCCCGCGATCCCGACGATCTCCCCGCGCCGCACGGAGATCGACACGTCGTCGACCACCTTGCGCTGCTGGTCGATCGGGTGGTGCGCGGTCCAGTTGCGGATCTCCAGGGCGGGCGCCGCACCCTCCTCAGGGTGATGCGGCGTCCGCTCCGGGAAGCGGTGTTCGAGATCGCGGCCGACCATGCCGCTGATGATCCGGTCCTCGGTCGTCTCCGGAGCCTTCACGTCGAGCGTCTCGATGGAGCGCCCGTCGCGCAGGATCGTCACCGAGTCCGCGACCTTGCGGATCTCGTTGAGCTTGTGGGAGATGATGATCGAGGTGATGCCCTGCTTCTTCAACTCCAGGATCAGATCCAGGAGTTTGCCGCTGTCCTCGTCGTTCAGAGCCGCGGTCGGCTCGTCGAGGATGAGCAGCTTCACCTTCTTCGACAGCGCCTTCGCGATCTCGACGAGCTGCTGCTTGCCCACGCCGATGTCGGCGACGCGGGTGTCGGGGTGCTCGCCCAGTCCGACTCGCCGCATCAGCTCGGAGCCGTGCTTCAGCGTCTCGCTCCAGCTGATGAGCCCGCGCGTGGCGTGCTCGTTGCCGAGGAAGATGTTCTCCGCGATGGAGAGATACGGCACCAGGGCAAGCTCCTGGTGAATGATCACAATGCCGTGCTGCTCGCTCGCCCTGATGTCCTTGAAGGAGCAGAGCTCACCCTCGAAGAGGATGTCTCCTTCGTAACTTCCGTGCGGGTGGACGCCGGAGAGGACCTTCATCAAGGTCGACTTGCCGGCGCCGTTCTCCCCGCAGATGGCATGGACCTCGCCCTGCTGGACGGTCAGTGTGACGTCCGACAGCGCTTTGACGCCGGGAAAGGTCTTGACGATCGAGCGCATTTCCAGGACGGGTCCCGCCATGGTCGTGCCTTCCAATCCTTGAGAAACGGCGGTTACTTCAGGTCGCTTTCCTTGATGTAACCCGAGTCGACGACGACCTTCTGGTAGTTGGTCTTGTCGACGCTGACGGGCTCGAGCAGGAAGGCGGGCACGACCTTCGCACCGTTGTCATAGGTCTTGGTGTCGTTGACCTCGGGCTTCTTGTCGTTCAGCACGGAGTCGACCATGTTGGTGGCGACCTCGGCGAGCTGGCGGGTGTCCTTGTAGACGGTCTGCCTCTGCTCGTCCGCGATGATCGACTTCACCGAGGCGACCTCGGCGTCCTGGCCGGTGACGATCGGCAGCGGCTTGGTCTTGGAGCCGTAGTCGTCGGACTTCAGCGCCGAGAGGATGCCGATGGAGATGCCGTCGTAGGGCGAGAGCACCGCGTCGACACGCTCCTTCTTGTACGCGGCGGTCAGCAGGTCGTCCATGCGCTTCTGGGCGGTGCCACCGTCCCAGCGCAGGGTCGTGACCTGGTTCAGCTTGGTCTGGCCCGACCTGACCACCAGCTGCTTCTTGTCGATGTACGGCTGCAGGACGTTCATCGCGCCCTGGAAGAAGTACTTGGTGTTGTTGTCGTCGTTCGAGCCCGCGAACAGCTCGACGTTGAACGGGCCCTTCTTGCTGCCGTCCTTCAGACCGAGCTTCTCGACGATGTAGCCGCCCTGGAGCTCGCCGACCTTCTCGTTGTCGAAGGAGGCGTAGTAGTCGACGTTCTCGGTGCCGAGGATCAGACGGTCGTAGGAGATCACCGGGATGTCGGCGTCGGCGGCCTGCTGGAGAACGTTGTCCAGCGACTTGTTGTCGATCGCCGCGACGATCAGCGCGCTGACACCCTGGGTGATCAGGTTCTCGATCTGTGAGACCTGCTGGTCCGGGTCGTCCTCACCGTAGACCAGCTTCGTCTTGTAACCCTTGGCCTTCAGGCCCTTCTCGACGTTGGCGCCATCGGCGATCCAGCGCTCGGAGGACTTGGTGGGCATGGCGATCCCGACCGTGGAGCCCTTGGCGTCGCCCTTGGTGTCCTCGCTGCCACCATCACTGTTCTGGCCACAGGCGGAGAGGGTGAGGGCGAGGGAAGAGGCCGCGGCTATGGCGGCGAGGGCACTTCTGCGGTTGCGCATGATCATTATCCTTGATGTGTGAGGGTGCGCCGGATCGATCTGACGAGGCTGTCGGATTGTGTGCGGCTGCGTGAGCTTTTGTGAAGAGGGTTTATCCGGAACGTTATGAGGGAATTTCGAACCGGTTCAGCTTTCCGGGCAGCCTCGAGCCCAGCGGCGCCATCTCGCCGTCCGCTCCGTGCCGTGCGAGCAGGTCGAGAGCGAGCCGTCCGCGCCGCACCCGCTCCTTTGCCGTGCTCAGCGTCAGGTCCCGCATGTGGGCCCCGTAGGGGTAGATTCCGGGGGCCTTGGACAGGCCGAACTTCAGGTACAGCGGGGCGCCGCGCCGGATCAGTTCGGCGACCTCGTACATCCGCACATAGCCGCCGAGATCGTCCGGGGCCTCAATGTACATGTCCATGGGGGCCGCGCTGACCCGGCGGATCTCCGTGAGATGGTCCAGGGTCAGATCGCTGGGCACATTGATCGAGTCCCCGCCGAGCTGCTCGTAGACCGCGTACGCCGCAGGGTTGACCGGGCCGATCAGCGCGGAGACCTTGAGCGTCGTGTCGGCGGGGATGATGCCGGCCGCACGTGCCCGGTGCAGGGTCCACAGCACGCCCTCGTCAGCCACGAGGAGGCACTTTACGCCCAACTCCGTTGCGCGAACGGCGTCTTCAAGACATCCGGCGACCGCGTCATGACCGCGGGCGCGCAGCCCCCCACCGCGGGAGTCGGTACGGGTCGAGCCGCCGATGTCCCAGGTGCCGCGGGGGCCCGTGAACAGGCAGAGCTCGATGTCGCGCTCGGCGGTGGCCTCGACCATCTCGGTGATCTCGGCGTCGGACAGCATCCATACGCCGCTGCCCTGGCTGATCCGGTGGATCGGCACATCGAGGCGCGAGGACTCCTTGAGGACCACGGCCAGCGCCTCGGGACCCTCGCACGAAGGGATCTCGGTGCGCCAGCGGCCGCCTCCGGGGAAGCTGTGCGGTGAGGCGTCGGCGGGATCGAGGGCGGGCGCACTCAGGCCGAGCGCGGCGAGCTGCGGCTCACCGGGTCGACGGGCGGCCGTGGCGGAGGCGTCGGTCACAACTGTCCTTCTTCGCGTTCGATGTTTCGGACATGGTTCGTGTCAGTGGAAGCACGCCGGTACGGAGCGTCAGGTCTCCGTACCGGCGTGCGGCTCGTGGGGCGGTGCGGGCGCCACGTGAACTATGGCTTGATCAGCACCTTGCCGACCTTCGGGTCGCCGGAGCCGACGAGCTCGATGGCGTGCGCGAACTCCTCCAGCGGCAGCTCGTGGGTGACCAGCGGCAGCGGGTTGAGCAGACCGGCACCGAACACCCGCACCGTGTGCGCCCAGGCCTCCGGAGCCGCACCGAACACGGTGTGCACCTCCAGCTGCCGTACGACGAGATCGGTGGGGTCGAGTCCGTCGGCACCCGGAGCCGGGATACCGGTCAGGACGAGCCGTCCGCCGCGCCTGAGCAGTGAGGCGGCGGTGCGGGCCGCGTCCGCGGACCCGGCGGTCTCGATGACGACGTCGAAGTCGTCGGGGAGCGGCTCGTCCTTGGTACGGAAGTCCGTGGCGCCGAAGTCCTTGGAGAGGACCGCGCGGTCCGGGCGGGTGCCGACCACGAGCAGCTCACCCGGAGAGCCCGCCTTCAGGAACTGCACGGCGAACATCCCGAGCGTCCCGGTGCCGACGACGGCCACCCTCTCGCCCGGCCGGGCGTTCGCCTTGAGCGCGGCGGCCGCGATGCAGGCGGCCGGCTCCAGCAGGGCGGCGGCGGTCAGGTCCGCGTCGTCGGAGAGGACGTGGAGCAGCCGTGCCGGGAGCGTCAGCGTGGTCGCCATCGCGCCGGGCTGCGTGAAGCCCGTCTCCTCGTACCCGGCGGTGCACAGGGTCGTCTCGCCCGCGTGGCAGCGGTCGCAGACCTGGCAGTTGCGGAAGCCCTCACCCACCACCTTGCGCCCGACGAGGGACTCCGGAACCCCGGACCCCACGGCCTCGACCGTGCCGGACCACTCGTGGCCCGGCGTGAGCGGGTAACGGACGTACCCCTCGGGCCTGTTGCCCTGGTACACCTCACGGTCACTGCCGCAGATGCCGCTCGCGTGGACCCGTACGAGGGCCTCCCCGGCGGCCGGAGCGACGGGCTCGTGAGGCACGAGCCGGTGCTCGCCCGGCGCCTCGATGACGACCGCGGTGCTCACTGTGCCGCCTTGGGCTTGCGCTGCTCCCAGCCGTCGGCCCACAGGTCGAAGCGGGCCTGCTGCTGCGGGAACTCGGCCGCCGCGTCCGTGTCCAGCTCGACGCCGAGGCCGGGGGCGTCGGAGAGGTGGAAGTAGCCGTCCACGACCTGGGGCGCGCCCTTGACGACCTTCTTGATCTCCGCGTCCGCGAAGTCGTTGAAGTGCTCGAGGATCTTGAAGTTCGGGGCGGTGAAGCCGACCTGGAGGGAGGCGGCGGTCAGGACCGGGCCGCCCACGTTGTGCGGGGCGACGAGCATGTAGTGGGTCTCGGCGGTCGCGGCGAGCTTGCGCGTCTCCCAGATGCCGCCGATGTGGCCGACGTCGGGCTGGATGATGTCCACGGCCTGGCTCTCGAAGAGCTCGCGGAACTCGATGCGGTCGTGGATGCGCTCACCGGTCGCGACCGGCATGTCCACCTTCGCCGCCACCTTCTCCAGCGCCTTGAGGTTCTCCGGCGGAACCGGCTCCTCCAGCCAGGCCGGCTTGAAGGGCGCGAGCTCCTTGGCGAGCCGGACGGCGGTGGCGGGGGAGAAGCGGCCGTGCATCTCCAGCATCAGCTCGGCGTCGGGCCCGATCGCGTCCCGTACGGCCTCGATGAGGGAGACCGAGTAGAGGGTGGCCTCGTGGTCCAGTTCGAAGTGGCCGGTGCCGAAGGGGTCGATCTTGAGGGCCTTGTAGCCGCGCGCCATGACCTCCTGGGCGGCCTTGTGGTACGCCTCCGGGGTCCGCTCCGTGGTGTACCAGCCGTTGGCGTACGCCTTGACCTTGTCGGTGACCTTGCCGCCGAGCAGCTGCCAGACGGGGACGCCGAGGGCCTTGCCCTTGATGTCCCAGCAGGCCATCTCGATCACCGCGATACCGGACATCACGATCTCGCCCGCGCGGCCGTAGTCCCCGTACTTCATGCGCTTGACGAGGTCCTCGACAGCGAACGGGTCCGACCCGAGAATGTGGTTGGCCTGTGCCTCGTGCAGATAGCCGAGCAGCGCGTCGGTATGGCCCAGCATGCGGGTCTCACCGACTCCGGTGAGTCCTTCATCGGTGTGCACCTGGACGTAGGTCAGGTTCCGCCATGGCGTCCCTACCACGTGCGTGCTGATTCCAGTGATGCGCACGGCAGTCGCTCCCTGTACTCTTCGGCTCTGTTCGAGATTTCGTCACTCGTTCGAAATGCTGTCGCGACAGTAAGGAAATCGCGGTCGGAGTGTCAATGGGTCGAGCGGTCGAACGCGTAACGGTTTCGACGCGATAACGGTGGGATGGTGGGGGATGGTGCGTGCTGTCCCCCTGTGGCATGCCTCAACTGGCCGTTCCCTACACAACTTTCACAGCTGGCCCTATCAACGTTACCTGTCCGGAATTTAGTCTTCCGGCGACATGGACTACTGCCAGCCGTGCGAACGGCACCTCAATGGCGCTCTCGCCTGCCCGGGGTGCGGCACACCTGCCGAAGCCTGCCGGGCATACGTCGAGTCGCTGGCCGCATCGGACGCGCGGGACGAGGCGGCTGCCTCCCTGGACGACGACGCGCACGACGACGACTCCCACGGCCCCTCCGACGCTCCTCCCAGGTCACGCCGGTCCCATCGTGGGGCGCGGGAGACTCGACGGGACAGGCGGGCCGCGGTGCACCGTCGTCGGCGGCAGCGGGCCCTGCTGATCGGGGCGGGGCTGCTGCTCGCCGCGGGCGGGCTGAGCCTGGCGGAGCTGGGCAAGGAGTCGCCGTCGGGGCAGCCGAACACCGCCACGGACGACGAGGGCTCGGGCGGGTCGGGGGACGGGTCGTCGGACTCGTCGGAGGGCGGGGCGGCGGGGTCCGGCGTGACGGACACGCGGTCGCCGGAAGCGTCGCCTTCTCCTTCGCCTTCGGGTTCGAAGAAGCCGAGGGACAAGGGCAAGGACGCAGACAAGACCAGGAAGCCCTCGCCCACGCAGACGTCTGAGGACCCCACGCCTGAGGCCCCGGACCCGACCACCGCCCCGTCGGACCCCGACACACCGGATCCCCGGCCGACGACGAAGCCTCCGTCCCCGGAGCCGACGCCTTCCCAGACGTGCAGGCAGGTCTTGTTCTGGTGCTCGTAAGCTCCGCGCACCTCCGGAATCGACGGCGTCCGGGCCGGCCCCTGCGGGCCGGCCCGGACTTCGTACTCAGGCCGTACTCGGAATGACCGGAGCGATCGGCCGAGATCAGACGAGGTCGAACCGGTCCAGGTTCATGACCTTGTCCCACGCCCCGACGAAGTCCTTCACGAACTTCTCCTTGGCGTCATCGCTCGCGTAGACCTCGGCGAGCGCACGCAGCTCGGAGTTCGAGCCGAAGACCAGGTCGGCACGGGTGCCCGTCCACTTGACCTCGCCCGTGGCGGCGTCGCGCCCCTCGAACGTGGTCTGGTCGGCGGACGTCGCCTTCCACGTCGTACCCAGGTCGAGCAGGTTGACGAAGAAGTCGTTCGTCAGCTTGCCGGGCGTCTCGGTGAGCACGCCGAGCTGCGACTGCTGGTGGGTGGCGCCCAGCACGCGCAGACCACCGACGAGGGCCGTCGTCTCGGGGGCGCTCAGGGTGAGCAGGTTGGCACGGTCGAGCAGCAGGTACTCGGCCGGCAGCCGGTTGCCCTTGCCGTGGTAGTTGCGGAACCCGTCGGCGGACGGCTCGAGCGCGGCGAACGACTCCGCGTCGGTGTGCTCCTCCGTCGCGTCCACGCGGCCCGGAGTGAAGGGCACCTCGACGTCGACGCCCGCGTCCTTGGCGGCCTTCTCCACGGCCGCCGAGCCGCCGAGCACGATCAGGTCGGCCAGGGAGACCTTCTTGGCGCCGGAGTTGAACTCCTGCTGGATGCCCTCGAGGGTGCGCAGGACCGTCGCGAGCTGGTCGGGGTCGTTGGCCTCCCAGCTGCGCTGCGGCTCCAGGCGGACACGCGCACCGTTGGCGCCGCCGCGCTTGTCGCTGCCACGGAACGTCGAGGCCGACGCCCACGCGGTGCTGACCAGCTGCGAGACGGTCAGGCCCGAGTCGAGGAGCTTGGCCTTGAGGGCCGTGATGTCCGCGGCGTCGATGGCCTCACCCTCGGCCTGAGGCAGCGGGTCCTGCCACAGCAGGGTCTCCTCCGGGACCTCCGGGCCGAGGTACAGCGACTTCGGGCCCATGTCGCGGTGGGTCAGCTTGTACCAGGCGCGGGCGAAGGCGTCCGCGAACTCCGCCGGGTTCTCGTAGAAGCGGCGGGCGATCGGCTCGTAGATCGGGTCGAAGCGCAGCGACAGGTCGGTGGTGAGCATCATCGGGAGCTTCGTCTTCGACGCGTCGTGTGCGTCGGGGATGATCGCCTCGGCGTTCTTCGCCACCCACTGGTTCGCGCCGGCCGGGCTCTGGGTGAGCTCGTACTCGTACTCGAAGAGGTTCTTGAAGAAGTTGTTGCTCCACTGCGTGGGCGTCTCCGTCCACGTCACCTCCAGGCCGGAGGTGATGGCGTCGCCGCCCTTGCCGGTGCCGTGGGTGCTCTTCCAGCCCAGGCCCTGCTCCTCCATGGAGGCGGCCTCGGGGTCGTTGCCGACGGCGTCCGCCGGGCCCGCACCGTGGGTCTTGCCGAAGGTGTGACCGCCCGCGATGAGGGCGACGGTCTCCTCGTCGTTCATCGCCATCCGGCGGAACGTCTCGCGGATGTCGCGGGCCGCGGCGATCGGGTCCGGGTTGCCGTTCGGGCCCTCCGGGTTGACGTAGATGAGGCCCATCTGGACGGCGCCGAGGGGGTTCTCCAGCTCGCGGTCACCGCTGTAGCGCTGGTCGTCGAGCCAGGTGGTCTCGGGGCCCCAGTACACGTCCTCCTCGGGCTCCCAGACGTCCTCACGGCCGCCGGCGAAGCCGAAGGTCTCGAAGCCCATCTGCTCCAGGGCGACGTTGCCGGTGAGGATCATGAGGTCGGCCCAGGAGATGCTCTGGCCGTACTTCTTCTTGACCGGCCACAGCAGACGGCGCGCCTTGTCCAGGTTGCCGTTGTCCGGCCAGCTGTTGAGCGGGGCGAAGCGCTGCTGCCCGGCCCCGGCGCCGCCGCGGCCGTCGCTGATCCGATAGGTGCCGGCGCTGTGCCAGGCCATACGGATCATCAGCGGGCCGTAGTTGCCGAAGTCGGCGGGCCACCAGTCCTGCGAGGTGGAGAGCACCTCCGCGATGTCCTGCTTCACCGCCGCCAGGTCGAGGTTCTTGAACGCCTCGGCGTAGTCGAACTCCTCACCCAGCGGGTTCGCCACGGCGGGGTTCTTGGCAAGGATCTTCAGGTTGAGCCGCTCAGGCCACCACTGGCGGTTGCCGCCACCCTGCGTGGGGTGCAGGGCACGCCCGTGCGCGACCGGGCAGCCGCCCGCGCCCTCCGCCTTGGAATCGGTGACGATTGCGTCGGGGTTCTCGGCCATGGGGGAATCCTTCCGAACTACTAGTGATCACGGTGCTCAGGTACCGCGGGGGTGGAACAGTCGGGGCACAGGCCCCAGTAGATGACCTCGGCCTCGTCGACGGCAAAGCCGCGGTGGTCCGATGCGGTGAGGCAGGGGGCGTGGCCGACCGCGCAGTCGACGTCGGCGAGGACGCCGCACGACCGGCACACGAGGTGGTGATGGTTGTCCCCGACACGCCCCTCGAACCGGGCCGGGCTGCCGGGCGGTTCGATACGGCGCACGAGTCCCGTCGCGGCGAGCGCGTGCAGGCCCTCGTACACGGCCTGCAGGGAGACGTGGCCCACGCGCTCACGCACCCCGGAGGCGATCGCCTCGACTCCGAGGTGGTCGCCGCGGCGGACAGTCTCGAGCAGCGCGACGCGGGCGGCCGTCACCCGGAGGCCGACACCGCGCAGCTCCTCGGCGGTGGTCGGGGACTGGGAGGCGGTCATGGCGCCCAACCTACCCCTACAAACGCGAACGGTTCAAGAAAAAGAATGGTTCTAATTTTGTGCCGCGTCGTGTGTTATTTGTCCCGTTATGGAGCTTCCTGTCCCCACTGTTCGGCGGTAGAAGAGGGGTGCTCTCGGGTGCGTCACGGTTCGGGCAGCGCCCCAAAGGGGCGCGGGGAACTGCGCGAGCAACCCACCACAACCCGCACTCGCCAACGCTCCCGAATCCCCCACTTCCGTAGGCGCCCCAGCCTCAGGACGGAGTCCCAAGCATCCGCAGCAGCAAGTCCCGCAGAGCCAACCGCTCATCCCGCGACAGCCCCACCAGGGGTTCACGCGCGAAGTGCAGCGACTCGCGGAGGCTCCGGGCGACCCGTCGCCCTTCGTCCGTCACCGCCGCCAGCTTCACGCGACGGTCGCCCGGATCGGGCCGCCGCTCGACCAGTCCGCGCGACTCCAGCCGGTCCACTATCCCGGTCACGTTCGACGGCTCGCACTTGAGTTTCTGGGCCAGCCTTCGCATGGGCAACGGCTCCAGCGAGAGCAGGCTCAGCAACCGCGCCTGCGCTCCGGTCAGCGCGTGCTCGGCGGCGGCGTCGTCGCACTCCTCGTGGTAGCGGGCCACCACCGTGCCGATGAGGTCGACGACCTCCAGGGTCAGGGCATCGGGGCGGGTCTTCTGCGGAGTGGCCATGGACTTCAGCGTACCCCCATTACTTGACAACCTGAAATATTCGGGAGCATGCTTGTTTCAGGTACTGAAGTAAATGGAAAGGCTCTCATGATCAACCGCGAATGGCACCTTCTCAGCCGCCCCGTCGGCTGGCCCAAGCCCGAGGATTTCGCCCTCGTCGAGACCGAGGTCGAGCAGCCGGGTCCGGGCCAGGTGCTGGTACGCAACCAGTACCTCAGTGTGGACCCGTACATGCGCGGCCGTATGAGCGCCGCGAAGTCGTACGTCGCCCCCTTCGAGCTCGGCAAGCCCATGCAGGGCGGCGCCGTCGGCGAGGTCATCGCCTCGAACGCCGAGGGCTTCGCGGTCGGCGACCACGTCCTGCACTTCTTCGGCTGGCGGGAGTACGCCGTCGTGGACGCCAAGCAGGCTGTCAAGGTCGACCCCGAGGCGGCGCCGCTGAGCACGTACCTCGGTGTGCTCGGTATGACGGGCCTGACCGCGTACGCGGGTCTGCTGCGCGTCGGTGCCTTCAAGGAGGGCGACGCGGTCTTCGTCTCCGGCGCGGCCGGTGCCGTCGGCAGCCAGGTCGGCCAGATCGCCAAGCTCAAGGGGGCTTCGCGGGTCATCGGGTCCGCCGGGTCCGACGAGAAGGTCAAGCTGCTCGTCGAGGAGTACGGCTTCGACGCCGCCTTCAACTACAAGAACGGCCCGGTCTGGGAGCAGCTCAAGGAGGCCGCCCCGGACGGCATCGACGTCTACTTCGACAACGTCGGCGGCGAGCATCTCGAGGCCGCGATCGGCGCGCTCAACCTGCGGGGCCGGGCCGTGATCTGCGGCATGATCTCGCAGTACAACGCGACCGAGCCGACTCCCGGCCCGCGCAACATGGTCAAGATCCTGCAGAACCGGCTCCGCGTCGAGGGTGTTCTGGTCGGCGACCACTACGACCTCCAGCCCGAGTTCGTCCAGGAGGTCGGCTCCTGGGTCCGCTCCGGCGAACTGAAGTACCGCGAGACGGTGGTTGAGGGCATCGAGAACAACCTGGAGGCGTTCCTCGGAGTCCTGCGCGGCGACAACACCGGCAAGATGATCGTCAAGCTCTGACGACTGCCGG
>NZ_BMPQ01000010.1:189303-262997 GCF_014647675.1 Streptomyces flaveus
CGGCCTTGGCGAAGTCCGGTGCAGTACCGCGCCCCTAGGAGGCCGCAGGCCTCCCTAGGGGCGCGGGGAACTGCGCGACCAGCCCTCACCGGCCCGCAGGTTCATCACCGTTCTTCCAGCGGAGCGCTTCGCGTACGACTTCGCGCGTGTATGGCTACTCGTGCGTACGGCGACCGTTACTCACACGTACGACCACCGTCGTCGAGCCGTCGGCGGACGGCATTAACAACGTTGTCCAAGTCCCGCACAGACCAAGGGAGTTGCCGACCCCGATCGACATACGGCCATGAGGAACCGCACGTCAATACCGCATGGCCGGGGCTTTCGCCGCGGAGGCACTCGGCCGCCGCAGCCGGCCTCCGCTTCGACCTGCACCTTCTGCCGTGTTATTCAACCGTGACGCCTTCTCCTTGCAGCTCTCTTGACCGCCATGGATTGTTAGCGCTCACAATGGCGTCCGCACTCACCGGTCGGCGGCCATCGCCGGCCAACGGTGTTCAACGGCATCCCAAGGAGGTGCGGCCGTGACACATGCACAGCTTCGGCCGCCCACCATGGCGGATGTCGCACGACTGGCAGGGGTGTCCCACCAGACCGTGTCCCGCGTACTGGGGGACCACCCCAATGTGCGGGAGGAGACACGGGCGAGGGTGCTCCGCGCGATCGAGGAGATGGGCTACCGCCGCAACTTCTCCGCACGGGCCCTGGCGACCCGGCGCACCCGGACCCTGGGTGTGGTCGCCTCCAACACCACGCTCTACGGGCCGGCCAGCACGTTGTTCGCGCTGGAGGAGGCGGCGCGTGCCGAGGGGTATCTCGTCTCGACGGTCAGTCTGCGCAGGCTGACGGTGGAGACGCTGTCCGAGGCCCTGGACCGCCTCAGCGAGGGCGGGGTGGAGGGTGTCATCGCCATCGCCCCACAGCGGTCGGCGGTCGAGGCACTCGCCGAACTCCGCCACCCCTTCCCGGTGGTGGCCGTGGGCACCGGGTCCGGCGCGGAGGTCCCCAACGTCAACGTGGACCAGCAACTGGGCGCGCGGCTGGCCACCGGCCATCTGCTGGCCGCCGGCCACCGCAAGGTCTGGCATCTCGCCGGGCCCGAGGACTGGCAGGAGGCGGCCGACCGGGCCGCCGGCTGGCGGGCGACCCTCGAAGCGGCGGATGTCGAGCCGCCCGTGCTGCTCCGCGGAGACTGGAGTCCGCTGTCGGGCTACCGTGCCGGCCAGGAACTGGCCGGCTGGGTGGGCCGGGGGCTGACCGCCGTCTTCGTCTCCAACGACCAGATGGCACTGGGGGTGTTGCGGGCCCTGCGTGAAGCAGGTGTCAGAACTCCCCAGGACGTGGCGGTGGTCGGCTTCGACGACATCCCGGAGTCGGAGTTCTTCGCCCCGCCGCTCACCACCGTCCGGCAGGACTTCTCGACGGTGGGCGAGCGGAGCATCGCCCTCCTCCTCGATCTCATGGAGGGCCGGGCTCCTTCCGGGGCGGCCCGGATCGCCATCGAACCCCAACTCGTCGTCCGCGCCAGTACCTTTCCGTACGGCCCTCAACCGCCGTACGCCCTCCAGCCGGAGGGCGCTCCCGACTGACGCGGGCGCAACCGGTCGCCTCGCACGCACCACCGTGACCGGCATTTCGAACAATGATCGACAGGCTGGACGTAGTGCGGCCGGCCGTTCCACCAGCACCACCGAGTGACAGCGGGTCCATCGCCGGGCCGGCACTTCAAAGGAGAAGACATGCTCAACAGACGGAACTTCCTCACCGCGGCGGTCGGCGTGGCGGCTGCGGGCGGCCTGGCGGCCTGCGCCAAGGAGGACGAGGGCTCCTCCACCTCCTCCTCCGGCGGCAGCGGCGGCAAGAAGCTCACCCTCGGCTTCTCCCAGGTCGGCTCGGAGAGCGGCTGGCGCAGCGCCAACACCGACTCGGTGAAGGCGTCGGCCAAGGAAGCGGGTTACAAGCTCCAGTTCTCCGACGCCCAGCAGAAGCAGGAGAACCAGATCTCCGCGATCCGCGGCTTCATCGCCCAGAAGGTGGACGTCATAGCCTTCTCGCCGGTGGTCGTCACCGGCTGGGACGCGGTGCTCAAGGAGGCCAAGGCCAAGAAGATCCCGGTCGTCCTCACCGACCGCTCCGTCGAGACCTCCGACGAGTCCCTGTACGTCACCCTCGTCGGCTCGGACTTCACGGACGAGGGCCGGCGCGCGGCCAGGATCCTGGAGAAGGTCCTCGAGAAGGCCGGCCACAAGGGTGCCGTGAAGATCGCACAGCTGGAGGGCACCACCGGTGCCGCCCCCGCGATCGAGCGTGCCAAGGGCTTCAAGGAGGTCATGGACGCCGACCACAAGGACGACTGGAAGATCGTCGTCAGCCAGACCGGTGACTTCACCCGCGCCGGCGGCAAGCAGGTCATGGCGGCCTTCCTGCAGTCCAACCCGGACATCGACGTGCTGTTCGCGCACAACGACGACATGGGTATCGGCGCCATCCAGGCCATCGAGGCGGCCGGCAAGAAGCCCGGCAAGGACATCCTGATCGTCACGGTCGACGGCGTGAAGGACGGCTTCGTCGCCATGTCCGAGGGCAAGATCAACGCCATCGTCGAGTGCAACCCGCTGCTCGGCCCCCAGCTGATGGAGGTCGTGCAGAAGGTCAAGGACGGCGAGACGGTCGAGCGCTGGATCAAGACCAAGGAGAGCGACTTCATGCAGGACCAGGCCAAGGAAGCGCTCCCCACCCGCAAGTACTGACCGACCGCACCCACCGGCAGGGAGCCTCCGCCCGACCGAACCCTCCGTCCGGAGGGCCGGCCAGGAGGCTCCCTGCGGGCCTGAACGAAAGTCAAGAGGAGCGCTGCCATGGCAGAGCCGCAGCCCGTCCTGGAGATGACGGGCATAGTCAAAGAGTTTCCGGGGGTACGGGCTCTGTCCGGCGTCGACTTCCGGCTCTTCCCCGGCGAGATCCACGCCCTGATGGGCGAGAACGGAGCCGGGAAGTCCACCCTCATCAAGGTGCTGACCGGTGTCTACTCGCTGGACGACGGCACCATCACCCTCGACGGGCAGCCCGTGCAGATCGACAGCCCGCTGCAGGCGCAGCAGGCCGGTATCAGCACGGTCTACCAGGAGGTGAACCTCTGCCCCAACCTGTCGGTGGCGGAGAACATCTTCATCGGCCGTGAACCCACCCGCTTCGGCCGCATCCAGTGGAACCGCATGCGCAAGGAAGCGGCGGAGCTGGTCGACCGGCTCGGCCTCGACATCGACGTGACCGCGCCCCTGTCCTCGTATCCGCTGGCCGTGCAGCAACTGGTCGCGATCGTACGGTCGGTGGGCACCGGCGACAGCGACGGCGCGGGAGCCGGCACCAAGGTGCTGGTCCTGGACGAGCCGACCTCCAGCCTCGACCGCGACGAGGTCCTCGAACTGTTCCGCCTGATGCGGCAGTTGAGGGACGAGGGCGTCGCGATCCTGTTCGTCTCCCACTTCCTCGACCAGATCTACGAGATCTGCGACCGGATGACCGTCCTGCGCAACGGCACCCTCGTCGGCGAGCACATGGTGAGCGAGCTCGATCAGGTCGGACTGATCCAGCTCATGATCGGCAAGGCCCTGGACCAGCTGGAGGAGCTCCACGACCATCAGCTGCGCTCCGACGTCGGCGAGACGCTGGTCAAGGCGGACGGCCTCGGCAGGACGGGCGGCATCGCCCCCTTCGACCTGGAGATCAAGAAGGGCGAGGTCGTCGGACTGGCCGGCCTGCTCGGCTCGGGCCGTACCGAACTCGCCCGGCTTCTCTTCGGCGCCGACCAGCCGGACAGCGGCAAGGTGTCGATCGGCGGCAAGCAGGTCTCGATGAGCGCCCCGAACGACGCGATCGGCGCGGGTGTCGCGTTCTGCTCGGAGAACCGCAAGAGCGAGGGCCTCGTACCGGATCTGACGGTGCGCGAGAACATCATCCTCGCCCTCCAGGCGGCCCGCGGCTGGACCCGGCCCATCCCCGCCTCCCAGCGGGACGAACTCGTCGCCAAGTACATCAAGGCGCTGGACATCCGCCCCGCCAACCCGGAGGCCCGCGTCGGCCAGCTCAGCGGCGGCAACCAGCAGAAGGTACTGCTCGCCCGCTGGCTGATCACCCAGCCGAAGCTGCTGATCCTGGACGAACCGACGCGCGGCATCGACGTCGGCGCGAAGACGGAGATCCAGAAGCTCGTGGTCTCACTCTCCGAGGACGGCATGTCCGTGCTGTACATCGCGGCCGAGCTGGAGGAAGTACTCCGGCTCAGCCACACCATCGGAGTGCTGCGCGACCGCAAGCTGGTCGCGCAGATCGCCAACGGGCCCGAGATCACTCCCAGCCGGATCCTGGAGACCATCGCGAGCGGAGAGCACCAGTGACCACCACACCCCGATGGCGAGCGCTGACGCACCACAACCTGTTCTGGCCGGTCGTGGTCCTGGTCGTCCTGCTGCTCGTCAACGTTCCCTTCACGCCCGACTTCTTCTCGATCCGGATGACGAACGGCCACCTCCACGGCAGCCTCGTCTCGATCGTGCTGTTCGGCTCGCCCCTCATCCTGGTGGCGGTCGGCATGACCCTGGTCATCGCCACCGGGGGCATCGACCTCTCGGTCGGCGCCGTGGTCGCCATCACCGGGGCCCTGACCTGTTCGTACATCAGTGACCAGTCCGACCAGAGCGCCCTGTCCGGCGTGTTCTTCGCCATCGGCATCGGTCTGCTGGCGGCGGTCGTCTGCGGACTGTGGAACGGCTTCCTGGTCGCCCGTATGGGCATCCAGCCGATCATCGCCACGCTGATCATCATGGTCGCCGGACGCGGTGTCGCCCAGCTGGTCACCGACGGCCAGATCATCACCATCAACAGCGAGCCGTACAAGCTGATCGGCGGCGGCTACTGGCTGACCCTGCCCTTCTCCATCTTCGTGGTCGCGGCGGTCGTGGCCGTCACCGTGGTGCTGACCCGCAAGACGGCGCTCGGCCTGCTCGTCGAGTCGGTCGGCGGCAACGCCGAGGCCAGCCGCCTTGTGGGCATCCGCTCCCGGCGTATCAAGATCATGGTGTACGTGTTCTGCGCGCTGTGCGCGGGCATCGCGGGCCTGATGATCAGCTCCAACACCTCGGCCGCGGACGGCAACAACGCCGGCCTGTGGATCGAACTCGACGCGATCCTCGCCGTGGTGATCGGCGGCACCTCACTGCTGGGCGGCCGGTTCTCCATCGGCGGCACGGTGATCGGCGCCCTCGTCATCCAGACCCTGACCACCACGATCTACACCATCGGCGTGCCGACCCAGACCAACCTGGTCTTCAAGGCCGCCGTCGTCATCGTCGTCTGCCTGCTGCAGTCCCCGAAGTTCCGCGCCAAGGCCTTCGGCGGCAGGTTCGGCAACAAGCCCGGCGCGAAGGGCGGCACCGGTCAGCCCGCCGTGGCACCGGCGCAGACCGCCAAGACGACCGAGGCCGCTCCCAAGATGGAGGTGTCGTGATGAGCACGACCACGACCACCAAGCGTCCCCCGGCCCCGGACAGCCGTACGCCGTCCAAGGCCGCGCAGCTGCTCGGCGACCGGCGGCTGCCCGTCCTGGTGACGGCCGGGCTCTTCCTCGCGATGTACGTGGCGGGCCTGAGCCGGTACCAGAACTACGGGTTCGGCGAAGCGCAGGTCTTCATGAACCTGTTCATCGACAACGGCTATCTGCTGGTCGCCGCCGTCGGGGTCACCTTCGTCATCCTGTCCGGCGGCATCGACCTGTCCGTGGGCTCCGTCATCGGCTTCACCACCATGTTCACGGCATGGCTGGTGGAGCGTCAGGGCCTGCCGATCCTGGTCGTCATCCCCATGGCGCTGGCCGTGGGCGCCTTCGGTGGCTTCCTGATGGGCTATGTGATCCACAACTTCGAGATCCAGCCCTTCATCGTGACCCTGGCCGGCCTCTTCCTCTTCCGGGGCCTGTGCCTGGTCATCAGCAAGGAGTCGATCTCCATCGGCGACTCCTCGGTGAGCAGCATGGCCGGGGCGCAGGTGAACCTGGGGGCGGGCTTCCTGTCGATCGGCGCGATCGTCGCGCTGGTCGTCCTCGCCGTGGCGTTCTACGTCCTGCACTACACGCGCTTCGGACGCCGGGTGTACGCCGTCGGCGGCAACGAGCAGTCGGCCATGCTGATGGGCCTTCCGCAGGGCGGCACGAAGATCGCCGTCTACACGATCAGCGGCTTCTGCTCGGCGCTCGCCGGACTGCTGTTCACCCTCTACATCCAGTCCGGTGACCCGCTGCACGCCACCGGCATGGAACTCGACGCGATCGCCGCGGTCGTCATCGGCGGCACGCTGCTCACGGGCGGCTCCGGCTATGTGATCGGCACGCTGTTCGGTGTGCTGGTGCTGGGCCTGATCAAGAGCATCATCCAGTTCGAGGGCACGCTCAGCTCCTGGTGGACGAAGATCGCCACGGGTGTGCTGCTGTGCGCGTTCATCCTGATCCAGCGGGCGATGACGGCTCGTAAGAAGACCTGAGCCGTCTGCCTGCCGCCTGTCTTTTGGCCCGCCCTGTACCCGGGGCGGGCCTTTGGCGTGGGGGTTTCGCTCCCGCCGCCCCTACCCGTCCCGTCCCGGGGCCAGCCCCGGACCCCGCTGGGGGCTGCGCCCCCAGACCCCGTTTCGGGGCTTCGCCCCGGACCCCGTTTCGGGGGCCAGCCCCCGGACTCCCGCTCCTCAAACGCCGGAGGGGCTGATTTTCCGCGGACCCGGGCTGATTTTGCGCGGCCCTGGGCTGATTTCCGCAGCCGAGATTCCGCTGCCCAAGCGGATCCTCGCCCAGGGGGCACTTTGCAGCCCAGTCCCGCACCAATCAGCCCGTCCGGCGCTTGAGGACGAGGCCGTTCAGGCCGATGGGGGCCTGGGGCGCAGCCCCAGCGGGGTCCAGGGGCAGCGCCCCTGGCGGGGTCGAAGGGGCGGAGCCCCGGAACGGGACGGGTAGGGGCGGCGAGGGCGAAGAAAACCCCGCCCCACCGCCCCGCGTGCGTGACACGACGAGCGGCGCCCGGGGCTGGGTGCCCCGAGCGCCGCTCGGTGTGCAGAAGGACGGGACGGGCCGTCAGCCGAAGATGATGCCGTACGCCTTGCTGCCCGTGAGGTTGTCGTAGACGACGTCTCCCGTGGACTTCTTCCAGATCTTGATGCGGTACGTGTCGGGGGAGTTGGTCACGGTGATACGGAAGCCGTAGCCGCTGGTGCCGTTGACCGTGCCGGAGCCCTGGTACTGGGCGTCGGAGCCGGTGACCACCAGCCAGTCGGAGGAGGTGGAACGGAACTTCAGCTTGGCGGCCGCGTAGTCGAAGGTGGCGTTGCCGCTCGGAACGGTGGCGCCCTTCTTGTACTTGGCGCCGAAGGAGAAGCCCGCCGGACCCTTCAGGCTGGGCTTGGCGGGGTAGGCCCCGGCCGGGGAGGCGATCACGCCGACGCCCGCGATGGGCCAGGCCGCCCGGTCGTACACGATCAGTTCGGGCAGCTTGGTGCCGGCCGAGCCACCGTCGTCGTCCGTGACCGTGATCTCCGGGCGGTGAATGCCCGCCTTGGTGTAGGTGTGGCCGGCTTCGCAGCGGGAGCCGCTGACCTTCCCCGTGGCCGGCTCGGTGCCGTCCTTCCAGTCGACCCGGCAGGTCTGGGTGTCACCGGAGCCGAGGTCGGTGAAGTCGGCCGTGACGACCGCGCTCTTGCCGACCGACACCGGGGACGCCGGGCCCGCGGCCGAGGTGATCACCGGCGCCGCGTTGTCCACGGTCACGGTGAGCGTGTCGCTGCTGCGGCCGCCGGTCAGCGTGACCTCGTACGTGCCGTCGTCGTCGCAGGTGAGCGTGGTCAGGATGGCGGAGGGGTCGGAGAAGGCGCAGGGCGCTCCGTCCTCCACCGTCCACTTCGGGTCACCGGCCCCGGAGACCGTGCCGGTGAGCGAGATCGCGCCGCCCTCGGTGCCGGAGGCGTCGGGCCCGGCGCGGACGATGGTGACCGGGTCGATGCTCGCCAGCGTCGGTACGACCTTCTTGATCAGGCCGTCGGAGTCGAACTCCAGCTTGTCGACGGTGGTTTCGCGGTGGGTGCCGTCGCCGCCGGGGATGGCGAAACGGTGGTAGGCGATGTACCAGTCGTCGGAGTTCGGCACCTTCACCACCGAGTGGTGGCCGGGGCCCTTGATGCCGAGCGAGAGGTCCTTCTCCAGGATCACGCCCTGCTTGGTCCAGGGACCGGTGGGCGAGGACCCGGTGGCGTAGGCGACGCGGTAGTTCTCGTCCCGCGTGTCGTTCTCCGACCACATGAAGTAGTAGGTGCCCTTGCGCTTGATGACGAAGGTGCCCTCGTTGTAGCCGCTCGGGGTGATGTTGGTGACCTTCGAGGCGTCGAAGGAGACCATGTCGTCGTTCAGCGGCACGACGTACGCCCTGCCGTTGCCCCAGTAGAGGTACGACTGGCCGTCGTCGTCCGTGAAGACCGCCGGGTCGATCATCTGGCCCGTGTAGGCGCCGGCGGCGATCAGCGGCTTGCCCAGGGGCTCCTTGAACGGGCCGGTGGGCGAGTCGGAGACCGCGACACCGATGTTCGCGTCGGCGGAGTAGTAGAAGTAGTACTTGCCGTTCTTCTCCTCCATCGTCGGCGCCCAGGCCCTGCTGTCGGCCCACGCCACGTCCGGGCCCAGGTCGAGGATGACTCCGTGGTCCTTCCAGTTCACCAGGTCCTTGGAGGAGTACGCCTTGAACTGCGTGCCGCTCCAGCCCGGGAAGCCGTCGGTGGTCGGGTAGATGTAGAAGGTGTCGCCGAACCTGACGATGTTCGGGTCGGCGTTGAGCCCCGGCAGGACCGGGCTCTTCATCTCCAGGGCCCGGACCGTCCAGGTGCGCTTCTCGCCGTCCGAGCCGGTCACCTCGTACGTCACCGGCTCGGTGAAGTCGCGCAGGGTGCCGGACGCGGGGCTGATGGTTGCGCCGTTGGCGAGACCGAACTCCGGTGCCAGGGCGGTCACATCACTGCCCGCGGTCAGCGGGAGCGTGATCCTGCTGTCCGCGTCGTCGATGATCGCGTCGACCTTCAGCGCGGGGTGGGTCGCCGAGGCGATACCCGTGGTGTTCCCGCTGAGCTCCAGGATCTCGGCGGGCGACAGCGCCCGGTTGTAGATCCGGAAGTCGTCGACCTCGCCGCCGAAGTACGGGTCGGGGGAGTACATGGACTTGCCGATGTAGCCGGAGTAGCCCTTCGACGCGTCGTACATCTCGGACGGCTTGATGGTGACACCGTTCGCCCGGGCCGCCTCGGCGCCGTCGACGTAGAGGACCGCCGTCTCGGTCGCGCTGTTCACCGTGACGGTGACGTGCTTCCACTCACCGGGAGTGAGCTGCGAGCCGCCGACCATCTGCTTCTCGCCCGACCAAGTGGCCTTGGTGATCGCGGAGAAGACCTTGCCTGCGCCGTTGGACGGGGTGGCGAAGAGGTACTTGTCGCTGTCCGGGCCCAGGCCGAACAGCCACTGGAAGTTGTCCCCGCCCTTCCACTTCACGTGAGTGGAGACGGTGACGCTGTCAGCGCCCTTCAGAACGCCGTTCGGGATGCTGACGTACGGGGAGGTGGTGGAGGAGCTGGAACCGCCTGACATCTTGAAGGAGCCGTCCTTGACCCCCGTTCCGAAGTCGGGCGTACGGACGTACGTGCCGTGGTAGCCGTGCCCGCTGGAGTCACGGGCGATGTTGCCGCCGGTCTCGTCGAAGTCGTAGCGCAGCAGCAGGTCGGCGGGCACCTCGGGGCCCTGAGCCGAGACCGTGACCTCGGCCCTGGCCTTGAGCGCGGCGCCGTCGGGCAGGCTGCCCTCCACCGTGAAGGTGCCGGCCTGCGCGTAGGCCGAGGCCGGGACGTCGTCCCAGGTGACGGCGACGGGCCGCTTGGCGCCGTCCGCGTACTCGGCGATCACGGTGCCCGGCAGGACCGGTGCCTCACCGATGCCCGTCGTCACCTCCACGTCCTCGACCGACTTGACGAGCTCGTCCGACTGATAGGCCTTCAGCAGCCGGTCGTACTCGGCCTGCGTGACCGGAAGTACCGTGCCGTGACGGGGCTTTGACGGCAGGTCATATCCAGTGGACGGCGTCCAGTTGCCGGAGTCGAGGTCCGTCGTCTCGAACGGGATGTAGCCGCGGCCGCCGAACTCGTCGAGGAACGCGTACCACTTCTCCTCGGTGTTGGACTTGAAGACCAGCGGTCCCTCGGCGGCGCTCATCTCCCCCTTGCCGATGCCCTCGGCGACGAAGTCGTAGGTGGGGTCGAGGATCGAGTCGCTCTTCTCGTGGAAGATGAACTTGCTGTTCGGGGTGGAGGAGGTGTTGTTCCGCTCGTCCTTGGACAGACGGTGGTACGTGCCGTCGTGCTCGATCATCGTGGAGTCGATGACCGAGTAGCCGCGGTCGATCCAGACCTTGGGCTCGCTGAAGGTGTGGAAGTCGCGGGTGGTGGCGTACATCATGCGGTTGTACGTGTCGCCGGTGTGCGCCTCGTTGTCGTACAGCTTCGACGCCCAGAAGACGACGTACTCGCCGAGCTTCTCGTCGTAATAGGCCTCCGGGGCCCAGGTGTTGCCCGCCGAGTCCGGGGAGACCTTGACCAGGCGCTGGTTCGTCCAGTTCACCAGGTCGGTGGACTCCCAGACCATGATGGACTTGCTGCCGGTGCGCTGCGAGGCGTCCCAGTTGCCGTTGCCGTAGATCCGCAGGTCGGTGGCGATCTGGTAGAACTTGTCGCCCTCGGGGGAGCGGATGATGAACGGGTCGCGCAGACCCTTCTCACCGAGCGTGGAGGTCAGGACCGGCTTGCCCTCGTTCAACTCCCGCCAGTTCAGCGGGTCGTTGCCCTTGCTGAGAGCGGCGTAGAGCTGCTCGCCGTCCGAGGTGCCCTCGCCGGTGAAGTAGCTGAACATATAGCCCTTGAGGGCTTCCTTCTTCGGCAGCTGAGGCACCTTGGCGGTGAAGGTCCGAGTCGCCTTCGCGTCGCCCTTCGTGACCGTCGCGGTCAGCTCCACGGTGGTGTCGCCGTCGCCGTTCGCGGGGCGCTTCACCAGGCCGTCGGCGTCGATGACGTCCGGCTTCGCGGAGGACCAGGCGACCTTCGTGCCGTAGTCGCCGGTCGCGGGCAGGGTGAGGTTGCCGCGTACGTCGTCGAGGTTGTGGACGGACAGCGCCTCGGCGGCCTGCTCGGTGGCCGTGGCGTCGTCGAAGGCGGGGGAGACCGTGATGTCGAAGCTCTTGGTGTCGGTCGCGGTTCCCTTCTTCAGGGTCGCCGTGAGCGTGGCGCGGCCGTCCGGCTCACCGGCGGCGGGGCGGGTGACCTTGCCGGTGGCGGAGACCACGCCGGCGTTGTCCGTGGCCCAGCTGATCTTCGAGCCGCCGGCGGTGCCCGTGGTGGGCAGGGTCAGGTCGGAGACGACGCCGGTGGTGTCGCCGAGGGTGAGGGCGACCTTGTCGTCGGCGACGCCCTGGGTGGCGACGGGGAGGGAGAGCTCCTCGACCTCCGAACCGCCGAGTGCCCGGTTGTAGACCCGGAAGTCGCGGATCTGGCCCTTGAAGAGCTTGTCGCCCGGGTACACGGACTTGCCGATGTAGTTGGCGGTCGTCTTGCCGGAGCCGATGGCGCCCGGGGTGATGGTGACCGAGGTGTTGCGGGCCACCTCCACGCCGTCCTCGTACAGCACACCCGTGTTGCCGGTCTGGGTGTACGTGACCTGCTTCCAGACGGAATGGGTGAGGTTGCCGGAGGCGGACGGCCTGGTGGTCTGTTCCGTCGACCAGTTGCCGGTGGCTATGGAGGTCCGGAAGCTGTCGCCGGTGGTGAAGAGGTAGCCGTTGCCGGCGGTGCCGCTGGTGTTGCCGAAGCCGTAGAGGAAGTACGGGGTGGCCTGCGTGGAGTCGATCCGTACGTCCATCGAGACGCTGATCGCGTCCATGCCGCTCATGATGTCGTCCGGCACATCGATGTAGGTGTCGGAGCCGTTGAAGGCGAGTCCCTCGCCGCTGCCGGACCAGTTGGCGGTACCGCTGACGGTGCCGTTCCGGCCGTTTCCGGAGGCGTCGGCCACCGCGGTGCCCGAAGTGGCGTCGAGCTTGTACCAGAGGGCCAGGCCGTCGGTGATCTCCGCCGCCTGTACGGGGGTGACGGGTCCGGCGAGACCCAGGAACAGTGACGCGGCGGTCAGCCCGGCGAGATGGCCCGCCAGGCGTCTCGCGCGGCTGCGAGGCCGGTCGGTCTGCGGCATGTCAAGTCTCCTCGTTGAGACGTCGCTCATCGCTCAAGGGACGACGGGGAACGAAGGGAGAGTGGGTGGCGGCCCTGACGCCTGGGCACCCTGCTGTTTCGTCCGCGCTGTTTCGTCCGCGTGACGTCGTGTTGCGAGAGTGTCAGCCGGTGTACACGGGGCCGTCAATAGGTTTCGAACAATGTCCGGCCGGTCGGACAAGATGCTTCGCTGGGAAGGCGGTTCGTAGCTGCGGGTTCGTTGTGGCTTGTCGCGCAGTTCCCCGCGCCCCTAAGGGGCCTGCGGCCCCCTCGGGGCGCGTAACCGCATCGGACTTCGGCAGGTCCGCTTGGCTTAGGCAAGTGCAGCTATGTGCACCGCCCGCACCAGCCGCTCGTTCTCCGGCGCCGCCCCGCCCGGGAACGACATCCGGCGCCGTGTGTAGCCGTAGGCCAGGCCGCTGCGCGGATCGGCGAAGGCCTGGCTGCCGCCCGCTCCGCTGTGGCCGAAGGCCCCGGCGCCGAGGAATGGATACCAGTTCTCCGCCGTGGCCTGGAAGCCGAGCCCGTACGCCTTGTGGGCGCGCATCACCAGGTCGAAGCCGATCGAGTGGACCTGCCCGACCTCCGCGATCGTGTCCGGCTTCAGCAGCGGCGCCCGGCCGCCCACCCGGCTGATCGCCGCCGCGTACATCCCGGCGAGCCCGCGCGCGGAGGCGACGCCGCCCGCCGACGCCTGGCCCTGGGCGCGCACGGTACGGGAGTTGGCGAAGCCCTCCAGCGTTCCGGGCTCCGGCACGTGCTCGTTGAACGCGATCGACGTGAGCGTGTGCGGGCCGGTGGGCGCCGCGTCCAGTACGGCCTGCTCGGCGGCCGTCGGCGCCATCGGCTGTACGGAGCGGAAGCGGGGCTCCTCCGCCTCGGGCAGCCCCAGGAAGAAGTCCAGCCCGTACGGGGCACGGATCCGCTCCTCGTGCACCTCCTGGAGCGTACGGCCCGTGACCCGCCGTACGACCTCGCCCGTCAGCGCGCCGATCACGAGCGCGTGGTAACCGAAGGCGGTGCCCGGCCGCCAGAACGGACGCTGGCCCGCGAGCCGTTCGGCGACCGCGCGGTCGTCGGCGAGTTCGTCGTCCGTGAAGCCCGCGTCGGAGCCGACCACGCCCGCGCGATGCGCGAGCAGCTCGCGCAGGGTGATCGCCGACTTGCCCTCGACCGCGAACTCGGGCCAGTAGTACGCCACTTCACGGTCCAGCTCCAGCGTTCCCTCCTGCACGAGGAGGGCGACCACCAGATGGGCCGCCCCCTTCGTGGACGAGAAGACACCGAACAGCGTGTCCTCCTCCGTCTGAGGACCGGCCCAGAGATCGACGACCCGTCGCCCGTGGACGTACGCGCTCAACTGGCCTGCGTAGTCCGGCCGTTCGGCTGCCACGACGGCCGCGAACTCCTCGCGTACCGCCTCGTAGCCGTCGGCGACGGTGCCGTGGATCTCCGGGGTCATCCGTACTCCTCCAGTCGTCGTGCCTGTTGTGCCTGTCGTGCCTCAGGGTGTCAGCGGGACATCGTCAACAAGGCCCGTGCGACCTGGGGGAATTCCCCCTTCGGGTGGGCGCGGAAGAGCGGTTCCGTGCCGAACAGGACGACGTGCGGCCCGCTGACGACCGAGGCCCGGCCGGCCGCCCGGTCCGGGCCGCCGGTGCCGTCATCCAACGCGCGCCAGTGGCCGGAGACCAGGGGATTTCCGGTCGCGTACGACTGCTCCACACGGACCGAGGAGCCCAGGTCCGTGAACCACATGGGGGCGTACACGAAGCTGTGGTCCGGAGCATCCTGCGTGATGCCGCCGCGTGAATTGACCACGCGTACAACGCCGTTGGCGTCCCCATTGCCCTCGACCGGCTTGACGGCGAGCAGGTCCGCGGCGGCGTTGAGCGCGGCTCCGGTGGCTCCGCGGCCGACGAGGCCCTCGCGGGCGAGGAAGCGGTCCAGGGCGGTACGGGCCGCCGCGCCGAGCTCCTCGTGGTCGAGCCCGGCCGACGCGAACAGGACGTCCGCCTTCGACCAGTCGAAGCCCGCGTTGAGGATCGCCGTGGACACCGGGGTGACGTCGAAGTTCATCTCGCGGAGGGCGAAGAGTTCGCCGGGGGTGACGGCCGCGGCGACGCGTACGCGGTGGAGCGGGGTGCCTCCGGTCGTCTTCGTCGCGTCGAAGGCGACGTCGTACTTCTTGGCGAGCGCCGCTGCCTTCGTCCGGGCCGACGCGGGCACGATCGCGCTGCCGTCATCGGCCGACTGGCGTACCGAAACCCCGTCCGCCAGAAGGGAGTTGAGCGCCGCGATCTCGCGGGCGTCGTCCAGGCGCAGACGGAGGTTGGCGCCCGGGGCCACATACCCGACGCCAGCGGCCTCGTGGACCGTACGGGACGGGACGGAGAGCCCGGCGGTCCGGACGGAGTCGACCGACGCGCCCCACAGGCGGCCCAGACTCCAGCCCGAGATGTCGTACATCGTCGACACCTTGTCGCTGATGTCCCGGCCGTCCGCCAGCATCACATTGGCGAGACCGCGCTTGGGCTGGTGCATGTCGATGACGTACGAGCCCCGTGTGTACGACTTGCCGCCCAGCCTGAAGTCCTTTGTGGCGCGCCGGACTTGGACGTCGTTGGCGAGCAGGTGGTCGACGAGGCGGGCCGCGGCGGTGCTTGAGCGCTGACCGCGGCCGGAGGGAATGACGTACGCGCGCGGGAAGTCGGTCGTGTAGACGTCCTCAGGACCGATGCCCGGAACACCCGGCACCGTTTCGGGCGAGACGGGTGTTTGCGCGGCACCCGTAGCGCCCCGGCGGAAGACCTCGATCTGGTCGGCGATGAGTGAAGTACGGTGCTTCTGGGCGAAGTTGAGGGTGGCGTCCATCGCCGCGCCCGCCACGTCCACGTTGATCGCCGCACGGCGGCGCAGCTCGGTGACCGGCAGCTCGTCGTACTCCTTGTTGTTCACCGCGAGCGGGATCTCGATCGTGTGCGCGGCGACGGTGCCGTGGAAGGCCGCGTACTGCGGGGTGAAGATCGGCGGCCAGTCGTCCCAGCCCTCCTCCTGGTCGCGGAAGGGGATCTGGGCGGGCTCCACGCCGTCCTTCTCGGGTGTGTAGCCGAGGCCGTTGACGGCGGACTCCATTCCGAGGGCGTTGGCGTAGGTGTTCTTGAGGAAGAGGTCGTATTCGTAGTTCTCGCCGTGCGGGGGAGTGGTCGGCTCGATGAGGGTGCCGTTGACGTAGCCGTGCAGGTCGAGCATGACGGCCGGCTGCTTGTCGATCTCGATCTGCCGCATCGCGCGGACTTCGGGCTGCGAGGCGGTGATGAAGTCGCGGTTCATGTCGAAGCCGTTGGCGTTGGCACGGGTGCCGGCGATACGGCCGTCGGGGTTCGCGGTGATGTTGAAGTAGAGGCGGTTGCGGGCGAGGAGATCGGTGGTGTCCTTGTCCTTGGCCTTCGCGAGCCGTTCGATGAGCTTGAGCGCGGCGTCGGTGCCCTCCCATTCGTTGCCGTGAATGTTGTTGTTGAAGAAGAGGGGTGTCTTGTACGTCCTCTTGATCGCCGGGTCTTTCGCGGCGGCCGCTGGGACGTTCTCGATGAGTTCACGCATACGTTCCTGGGCGCGGGCCTGCTTCGACGACTCCGGGGCGGTGACGGTGACCAGGTAGAGGCGGTGACCGCCCGCCGAGCGGCCCGCGATCTCCACGCTGACTCGGTCGCCGAGCTGTTGGAGGGCGTTCAGCTTCGGGGCGATGGCGTGGTACGGGGTGAGGCCGAGCTTGATGGACTTGTCCGCGGGGTTCTGCGGGTCCGGGGTGAGGGTCTGTTCGCGGGGGTAGCCGCGGGCGTCCGTGGTGAGGTTGGGGACGGGGGAGGTGAGGGCTCGGTCGGTGGTGCTCTCGGGCGCTCTGGCAGCTCTGTCGGCTCCCTCCGAGGCGGCTCCGGTCTCCCTCTCGCGGGTCGGGGGTTGGGGCGTCGGGTCGGCTACGGCGCCGTACGGGCTGAGCAGGAGCGTTGCCGCAGCGGTGGCTGTGGCGGTGGCGAGCAGGACGGGTCTCGGCAGACGCACGCGTACCTCCTGTTAGTCGGTACGGGGAGGTGTACCGGTTCGATTCCCCTGCAACAAGAGGGCGTTGGCGTGGCGGAGCGGGCATGCTGTGGGTGGGCGTCGGCGCGACGGGGGCCGGGCGCTGGAGCGCAGTGCGTGAGGCGAGGAGCAGTCCATGGCAACGATTCCGTCGCTCCCCAGCAGGGATGACGTGGCGCGTATCGCACGGAACACCACCGACATCACCGGCCAACTTCTGGACACCGCGGGCAATATAACCCGTATCGCCATCAATACCTTTGATCCGAGGGACGGTTCGGGCGCTGAGGCGCTGCGGGTACTGCGGGAGACCACGGCCGAACTGGCCGAGGCGAGCGCCTCCCCACAGGCGCAGGAGGCCTTCTACCGCATCGTGGACACACTGACGCGGCTCGGTACGAGCGGGGCGCCGCTCGCCACCCACCCCGTCAGTGAGCCCGCGCAGGCGTTGCTCACTGCATTGGGTGACAGCCTGCTGCCGGTCCTTGACGCCGTGGAGCCCGCCGTGGAGGAGGCGGCGGAGGCACTCGGCGAGCTGGTCGCCGCGACGTCGCCGCTGCTGCCCACGGCGGCGGGGGTGATGGCGGGCGTGCTCCTCGCCCTCGCCCCTCTGATCCGGGCCGCGGCGGACGTACTACGGGACTCGTCCCCCGAACTCCGCCGCATCGCCGACGCGTTGACGGCCGCACTGGCCCCGCTCCTGCCCTTGCAGGTGGCGTTGGCGGAACGGGCCGCTGCCGCGGGGGCGGGCGTCGTCCGCGCGACGCTTCCGCCTCTGGCGGACCTGACGGAGGCGGCGGCCGCCGGTATCAAGGCGGGCCGCCCGCTGCTGGTCGCCGGCGAGGAGTTCGTCGTCTCCGGCCTGGAACACCTCCAGCCCTTGCTCCTGGCGTCCGCCTATCGGGCGGGGCGGGTGGCCCGGGCGGCGGCGGTACGGGTGTCGGCGGCGGTGTCGCCTGCGGCGGAGCCGGGAGTGGTGGTGGCGGTGACGCCGGCCAGGGGATAGGGCGGCGGGGTGCCGCCGAACGCGGGGCAGAGGTCCCGGTAGCCGCACCAGTCGCAGAAGCGGCTCGGGCTGGGCTGCCACTCGCCCGTCGTCACCGCCCGCTGGATCGCCGCCCACAGCGCCCGCAGCTTCCGCTCCACCGCACGCAGGTCCGCCTCGTCCGGGTCGTACGTCACCATGTCGCCGCTGCCCAGATAGAGCAGCTGGAGGCGGCGCGGGACCACTCCGCGCCGCCGCCACAGCACCAGGGCGTAGAACTTCATCTGGAACATGGCCCGGTGCTCGAAGTCCGGCGGGGGCGCCTTACCCGTCTTGTAGTCCACCACGCGGACCTCGCCGGTCGGGGCGACGTCCACCCGGTCGATGATCCCGCGCAGTGTCAGCCCGGACTCCAGCGTGGTCTCCACGAACAGCTCCCGCCCGGCGGGCTCCAACCGGGTCGGGTCCTCCATCCGGAAGTACTGCTCCAGCAGCTGTTCCGCCTCGG
Organism: Streptomyces flaveus; assembly: GCF_014647675.1. Taxonomy (GTDB): domain Bacteria; phylum Actinomycetota; class Actinomycetes; order Streptomycetales; family Streptomycetaceae; genus Streptomyces; species Streptomyces flaveus. The sequence goes on from NZ_BMPQ01000010.1 coordinate 207,201, forward strand.
CCAGCCAGGAGGCCAGTACCGCGCCGTCCGTGTCCTGCGGGAAGAGGGCGGCCAGTTCGGGCCGTTTGCCCAGCAGTCGCTCCCACTCCGGGCGCAGCAACGCACGGGCACGGTCCGGGGTGCGCTGCCCGGCCGGCACGTCGAAGAGCCGCTCCAGCACCGCGTGCACCACAATGCCCCGGGCCGCCGCCGGGTTCGGTGGCTCCGGCAGCTTGTCGATCGCCCGGAGCCGGTAGCGCAGCGGGCAGGTCATGAAGTCGTCCGCGCGCGAGGGCGACAGCGAGGACGGCGTCCTCGGGGCGGGCCGAGGTGCCGCGGGCGGGGCCGCGTCCGATGCGGCGGAACTCCCGGACGGGGACATATTCCGACCTTACGCCGGGGGCCTGCGCAGGGCCCTTTCTGAATCCACCGGACCGGTTCCGGCTACGACCCTGTACCCACTGTGCCCACTGTGCCCGCCCGCGTCGTGGCGCAGGCGCACTCGCTCCGGCCGATACGGACATCAAGAGCATTGGTTACTTTTCTGGAGAAAAGTGTTGATTTTTCCTCTGTGCATGCCTAACGTGTGGTTTCAGGCAGTTTCGAACTGACATTCGAGCAAGTGACGGCCGTGTGGGTGCACGTCTTGCCAGATGAGGACCGTGTTCCGGCCCTTCCCAAGCCCACCCCGAACCGCCGTCGGATGCGCCAGAGGAGAACGGCGTGAGCACCTTCACCTTCACCCCAGCCACCAAGGAGCAGGCCAAGGCCCGCATCGCGCTCACCGGTCCCACCGGCTCGGGCAAGACCTACACCGCGCTCGTCATCGGCACCGGGCTCGGCGACCGGATCGCCCTGATCGACACCGAGCACGGCAGCGCTTCCAAGTACGCCGACGAATTCGCCTTCGACACCCTCCCGCTCACGACGTTCGAGCCCCGGGCGCTCGTCGAGGCGCTCGCGGTGGCCGCCCACGAGGGCTACGACGTCGTGATCGTCGACTCGCTCTCGCACTTCTGGTCCGGCACGGGCGGGATGCTGGAGCAGGTCGACAACGCGGCCAAGCGCACCGGGTCGGGGAACAGCTTCGCCGGCTGGAAGGAGGCCCGCCCCCTGGAGCGAGCGATGATCGACGCCCTGCTCGCCTATCCCGGTCAGCTCATCGCCACCATGCGTACCAAGACCGAGTACGTCGTCGAGGCCGACGAGCGCGGGCGCAAGGTACCGCGCAAGGTCGGGCTCAAGCCCGAGCAGCGGGAGGGCATCGAGTACGAATTCGACATCGTCGGCGACCTCGACCACGAGAACACCCTGGTGATCTCCAAGTCCCGGGCGAAGCCGCTGTCCGGGATGGTGCTCCACAAGCCCGGCGCGGAGTTCGCCGAGGCCATCCTCGGCTGGCTCAAGACCGGCAAGCCCGCCAAGTCCGTGTCCGACTACATCGCGGCGGCCACCGCACCGGACGCCACCTATGACGGCCTGCGCTCCCTCTACGAGGAGGCCCGCCGGCACAACCTGCTCGGCTCCGCCGTCCTGGACGACGGGGAGACCCGCACGCTCGGCGAGCTGATCGTGCGCCACGGCACCGAGGCGGCGAAGAAGCAGGACGCCCGAGATGCCGAGTCGAGGGCCGAGACCGAGCGCGAGACCGAGCGGAGGAAGGACGAGGTCGGAACCGGGCGGAGGAAGGACAAGGTCGCATGAGCCTCAGGGACCACGCCACCCGGGTCGCCGTGCTCAGGGTGCTGCGCGACGTGGTGGAGGCCGAGTACCGGGCCACGCGCCGCGAGGTCCTCGACGGCCTGCGCGCGGCCCGCGCCGAGCTCGGCCTCAAGTCGATCCGGGCGACACTGCCGGACGGCACCCCGATCGCCATCATCACGCTCATCGACCCCCAGCCGACGGTCGTGATCGCCGACGAGCACGCCTTCCTCACCTGGGTGGCCGAGAACCACCCCGACGAGGTGGAGACGCTCACCCAGGTACGCCCCCACTGGCAGCGGGAGTTCTTCGCCCGGCTCGCCGGCCTCGACGCGGTCACCGACCCGCACACCGGCGAGGTGATCCCCGGACTGGCGACGCTTCCGGCGTCCGAACCGCGTTCGTTCAGCCTCCGGCCCGTTCCCGGCGGAACGGAACAGGTCGCTCGCGCCTGGCACACCGGCGAGATCGACCTGCGCCGGCTGCTCGCCCTCGGCGGCGAGACGCGATGACCACCACCATGCCCGCCACCACAGCGCCCTCCGGCAGGGACGCATCCGCCGCCCTGTGGTTCCCGGTCCCACGAGCCGAGCGGTCCCGGGGAGGTGGGATGCGTTCCCGCGGAAGGGAGTCCCGGATGACAACGGCCGAGACGGCCCGGCTGGTCACCCTGATCGCCTCGATCTGCCCGTCGACGCACATGGAGGAGACCACGGAGACCACGGCGAAGAACTGGCACCCCCTCCTGGCAGACCTGGACGCCGCCGACGCACACGAGGCCGTGATCCGGCTGGGCCGACGGCGGCACCACATCGCCGCCGTCGACATCCGTGACGAGGTACGCGCGATCAGGGAGGAGCGGCTCGCCCGCGACCCGCTGCCGCTCCCGGACGCGGACCCGGACGACCCGCGCCGCTACCGCGCGGAACTCCTCGCGATCGTGACCGCGATCGCCTCGGGACAGCGCGTCGAGCGGGCACCCACCAGCCCGGCCCCGCCGCCCCACGCCCCCGCCGACCGCTCGAGGAACGACCTCCGCGTCCGCGCCCTCCGAGTTCCCTGCCCATGGTGCAAAGCCGCCCCCGGCCATCCGTGCACCGTCCCCCGCCTCGGCATTCCGTTGAAGAACGCCCCGGCCCACGCGTCGAGACTCACCGCGGCCGATCCGCCGTAAGACACGTCCGCCGTAAGACACGTAAGACAACCAACTCCCCCCCGCCCGTACGCGCGTTAGGAGTACCTCTCATGGTCGGCGAGACCGTAGTCACCGTCGTCGGCAACCTGACCGACGACCCCGAAATCCGCATGACCCCGTCCGGCGACGCGGTCACACACTTCACCGTCGCCTCCACGCCCCGCGCCTTCGACCGACAGAGCAACGAGTGGAAGGACGCCGACACGCTGTTCCTGCGCTGCTCGGCCTGGCGGCAGATGGCGGAACACATCGCCAGGTCCCTGACGCGCGGCACCCGCGTCATCGTCCAGGGACGGCTGCACCAGCGGGCATACGAGACCAAGGAGGGCGAGAAGCGGACCGTCATCGAGCTGGAGGCCACGGAGATCGGCCCCTCCCTGCGCTACGCCGACGCGACGGTCAGCAAGACCTCTCGCGTGGGCGCTTCCGGCGGCACCCTCTTCGGCACCGAGCCGCCCGCGCCGAAGGACACACCGAGGGCACCCGACGGGGACAAGAGCACCCCCGAGAAGAGCTCCACGTTCCCCTTCTGAGCCTGCCCGCTCTGAGCCTGTCCGTCGGCCGCGATGGCACATCCAGACCCCCATTACCCCCGAGGGGGACCCCATGAAAGTACAGAACCGCGAAGAGACGCTCGAACTAGCCCTCGCCCAGATCGAGAAGCGGTTCGGCCAGGGCTCGGTCATGCGCCTCGGCGACGACCCCTGGGTCCCCGTCGAGGTCATCCCCACCGGCTCCGTCGCCCTCGACGTCGCCCTCGGCGTGGGCGGCCTGCCGCGCGGGCGGGTCGTGGAGATCTACGGCCCGGAGATGAGCGGGAAAACCACCATCGCGCTGCACGCCCTGGCCAACGTGCAGCGGGCCGGCGGGACCGCGGTGTTCATCGACGCCGAGTACGGCCTCGACATCGAGTACGCGAGAAGGCTCGGCGTCGACATCGACGACCTCATCGCCTGCCAGCCCGACACCGGCGAGCAGGCGCTGGAGATCGCCGACACGCTGGTCCGCTCCGGAGCCGTCGACCTCATCGTCATCGACTCCGTCGCCGCCCTCGTGCCGAGGGCGGAGATCGAGGGCGAGATGGGCGACCCCCACGTCGGCCTCCAGGCCCGGCTGATGAGCCAGGCGCTGCGGAAGATCACCGGAGCACTCGGCCAGTCGAGGACCACGATGATCTTCATCAACCAGCTCCGGGAGAAGATCGGCATCGTATTCGGCCCTCCAGAGACCACGACCGGCGGCCGGGCGCTGAAGTTCTACGCCTCGGTGCGCCTGGACATCCGCCGCATCGAGACCCTCAAGCGCGGCGCCGAGCCGGTCGGCAACCGCACCCGCGTCAAGGTGGCCAAGAATAAGATCGCGCCGCCCTTCAAACAGGCCGAGTTCGACATCCTCTACGGGCAGGGCATCAGCCGCGAGGGCGAGCTGATCGACATGGGGATGGAACACGGCTTCGTCCGCAAGGCCGGCGCCTGGTACACGTACGAGGGCGACCAGCTCGGCCAGGGCAAGGAGAACGCCCGCACCTTCCTGAAGGACAACCCCGACCTCGCCGACGAGATCGAGAAGAAGATCAAGGAGAAGCTGGGTGTCGGGACACGGCCGGAGGACCTCGGGACTCGGCCGGAGGATCCGGCAGCTACGTCGCCGGAGTGAAACCCCGTTCGGCCAGTGCGTCGATGGTGGTGCCGCCATCGTCGTACACGAGGGTGCCGGAGTCCCAGTCCAGCACTACGTCATCAAGCCCTCGAGCGCGGACGAGCCAGTCGTAGTTCCGCAGCGCGATGATCGTCTCCTCGGTCATGAAACCGAAGCTACTGCTCCTGCTCCGGCTCTCACCGCCGTGCACCTCTGGCCCGCTGTCCCCGCCACACTTTCGGCGGAACAGCCGCCGACGCCGCTGCGCCCGGAGCCGGGCAGTTGGCACAGGCGCGGAGCCGGTCCGAGATGCGCGCCCGCAGAAGGGGAGCCCCGCCTCAGCTGAGTGACGCTGTGGCCAAGCCCTTCTGCCGGGGTACCAGGTGCGAAAAGTGTGACACTTTCCGGGAAAGTGTCACACTTTTCGTGGAGTGCATGCCCGGATCGCGCGTCACCGGCCGGATTCGCCAAGGAGTAGCTCATCTCCGGCCGGGAACCGAGCCGTGCCGCCCTCTTCCCACGCCACCACGGCTACCCGCCCATTGGGCCCATGTCGGTGCGCGCCTCCTTGGCCGGCCGCGACTGGCCCTCGGTGACCGTGACTCCGCTCTCGAGTCGCTCGAAGAAGCATGGGGTGTCGCGCCCGAGATGGCCCGCGTCCACCCGATGAGCCAGGAGTTGATGCGGGTGCTGACCTCACTGCACCGTCGCAGCAACCCGAGGCTGACCCGCCTTGCCAAGCGAGCCGGCGTGCCGTTCTGACCGTCAGCGCAGTGAACCGTTCCCGGATCCGCCGACGCCACGCAGCTCGGGGCAGGTCGAGTGAACCGCTGACTTATATGTGCGGTAGTAGCGCGTGGTCGGGTTTGCTGCCCGTAGCGTGCTGCAGGGCGCCGGCCGGAGTGGCTCGTGAACCGCTTGCCGAAGTCTGGCTCTCCCGGGGTGAGCATGCCCAGCGCGGAGTGTCTGCGCTGGCGGTTGTGGAAGATTTCCAGGTACTCGAAGAGCGCGGTGGCGGAACTTCTCCCTCCTGAGGACAGACTGATGCTGGACATCGAAGAGGCGACCAGGCTGGCCCAGAGGTTCCTGGATGAGAAAGTCAGCCATGAGGGCATGACCTTTGCGCTCGTCGAAGGAGAGCACGCCCAGGTGGGAAGCACCTTCTACTTCGACTGTCAGTCGGTCGCCTACCTCCGCAGCGGAGACCTTCGAGACATGGCTATCGGCACGGGCTACGTGTGCGTCGACGGAGAGACGGGGAAGTGCCGCATGCTGGGAGCGGTCGAGTCTGCCCAGCTGGACCTGTTCTGACAACGGGCTCATGGCCCGCGACAATCACCGTCGCGGGCCATGAGCCCGGATTTGATGAACTGACACGCTGAGCGAGACGGAGGCCCGCACAACAACCTGGACAAAGCTGTACGGGCGTGAGTGGCGCGGACGATCCCGCAGGATCCTCACTGGCCGCAACGAGGCGCCGGAGCCTTCGTCGACAGGTACCTCCTGGCCCGTCCTGCCTACCCGTTCTACGGGGCCGAGTACATGTTCCGCCAGCAGGGCTGCGACGTAATCGCAGACCTGTACGCGCAGGCCGCCGAGGAACTCGCAGGACTGCATCGGCCTTTCGGCAGTCGGTCGGCCTCGCGATCGAACAGGGAAGATGATGTCCGGCTCCACCACGGTGACCAGAGACGCTTTGCTCAGCGAAATACTCAAGCTCGACATGGGCTTGGTGCACCTCGCGATCTGCCGGAAGCACTGCGACCCACGGCACTGAGGAGCAACATATGACCTACTGCTACACCTACGACGAGCGGCACGCCCCCGATATGGTGCCCCCATGCATGATCTGCGCGTGGGGTTCGGCTACTTGGGGCAGGGGCAGCGTTGGGTTGCCCGGCATGGGAAGCAGTTCGGGTTCGGGCTGATCCCGGGGCTCATCACGCTTGTGCTGTATGCGGCCGCGCTCGTCGGCCTGGCCGTGTGGGGTACGGACTTCGTGGCCTGGGCCACCCCGTTCGCCGATGACTGGGCGAGCCCCTGGCTGGGCCTCTTCCGGGGGTTCCTGACGGCAGTCCTTTTCGCACTCGCCCTCCTCCTCGCCGTCGTCACCTTCACCGCCGTGACCCTGCTCATCGGGCAGCCCTTCTACGAGAAGCTCTCCGAGTCCGTGGACCGGGACGTCTCGCCGGACGGGACGGCGCCCGAGTCGGGGCTGTCGTTGTGGCGGGAGTTGGTGATCTCGGCGCGGGACAGTCTGCGGATCGTCGTCAGGGCCGCGGCGTGGGGCGTGTTGCTCTTCGCGCTCGGGTTCATTCCGTTCGTCGGGCAGACCGTCGTGCCGGTGATCGGGTTCTTCGTCACCGGGTTCTTCCTGACCGAGGAGCTGACGTCGGTCGCGATGCAGCGCCGTCGCGTCGAAGCCCGAGACCGCCTGCGCCTGTTGCGCTCCCGCAAGGCCCTGGTGTGGGGCTTCGGCACACCCCTCGCCCTCGCCTTCGTCGTACCGTTCGTCGCCGTGTTCCTGATGCCCGGCGCGGTCGCGGGCGCCACGCTGATGGCCCGCGACCTGCTGGGTGAGGAAACCGGAGAAGAAGAGGGCGAGGGAGAGGGACAGGTCCGGGGCGACTCCGTCGCCTGGTGACCTACCGGGACGCGTCCTGACCTACCGCGACGCGCCCGCCGCCACCGTCACGATCTCGCGGACCTGCGCGATGATGTCCAGCCGGTTCTGCACGAACTGCGGATCCGTGACCGTGCCCGTCGCCGGATCCGTGTTGCCCGTACCGAACTGGAGCACCGGCGTGTGCACATGCCCGCCGGGCAGCGAGCCGCCCAGCCCGAGCCGGTCGCGCAGCAGCGTCGCGCGGTACGCGATCTCGTTGGAGAGGTAGTCCCCGCCGCCGCCCTCGCGAGCCGTCGAGCCCGGCGTCGGGCCTTCGGGGCGTACGACGGGATCGGTGCCGCCCGCCGGGATCTCGGTCACCTCTGTGTTGTCGTACACGGGGAAGCGGCCCGTATCGGCGGCCACAATCTCCTTGTACGGCAAGGTCGTCGACGTCCACTGCGGCTGCGAGGCCGGGTCGGTCACCGGGATGGTCTCCGTGCGCGAGAGGTTCTCGTTGTCGGGGAAGCCGCCCCGCCAGGCGCCGTTGGTGCGCTCGACGTCGAAGCGGCCCACGCGGCCCTGGCTGACCGTGGTGAACAGGTCGACGCGGGGGAGGTACGGACGCAGCGTCCGCTCCACCGTTCCGTCGCTGAAGTCCTGCCAGCGGACCGGGAAGAGCGCGGTCTCGATACGGGCCGGGCCGTCGGCCGTCTCGATCACCGTGCCGTCGAGAGCGAGGGCGGTGGCCCCGGAGGGGTTGGAGATCCGTACGTCCCGGTCCAGCGTGAACGGGTCGAAGCCGGTCACCAGGATCCGCTCGACGCCTTTGCGATGCGGATAGCGGATGGAGTCCTGACCGCGCGAGGTCCGCTCAAGTGCGCCCAGCAGCTTGGTGCGTCGGGCGTCCGTGAGGCCGAACTCCGGCTCCCACTGGCGTACTTCACGCGTCATGCCCAGCCGTGCCCAGTACAACGGCCGGTCGTCGTCCCGGCTGAGGTCACCGCCTGACGGCCCCCGCCCCTGCGCCCGGTCCACAGCCCGCTGCCACAGCCGCGCACCCTGCCGTACGACCACCCGCTCGGCCTCCGCATACGACCGCACCTTGCCCAGCGCGCGCGCCAACTCCGGTGCCACCGTGTCGAATCCGGACCGGCGCAGGATCTCCTGGGGCGCCGCCCTGTCGAGGCGCTGTTCCTCCACGGTGAGCGCGGCCGTGGGCTCCTCGGCGGGTGCGGCCAGGGCGGGCGGGGTCGCGAGGCCTGCGAGGACGGCTGCCAGTCCGAGGGCGCCGAGCCGAACACGTAGATACGTCAAGGGAGTTCAGGTCCTTCCGTCACGCGAAACGCCGGGGTGGCGAAAGTATCGCGTGACGGTTGGGGCGTAGGCCATGGGGGGCGCGGTCGCCGAATCCACCAGCCCCCGGCGTCAACTCCCCTTCTCACCAAGCAGTGTGAGGAAGTCCCGGAACGCGCCGGGCATGTCCACCTCCTCCGGGGCCAGCAGCCACTGGTACTGAAGGCCGTCCATCACCGCGACGAGCAGCGGGGCCGCCCGCTCCGGTGTGAGTCCGCTTGGCAGCCGCTCGCCGTACTCGGCGCGCAGCACCTCCGCCACGTTCGCGCGCACGGCCTCGTACCGGCCGGTGAAGAACTCGCGTGCCGGATGCTCCTCCGTGACGCTCTCGCCGAGCAGTGCGGAGAAGGTCTGCACGATGCCCGAGCGCATCGCGTTGTAGTCGACGAGTGAGGCGAGCAGGTCGAGCCGCCAGTTGGAGTCCGGCATCGCGTCCCACTGGTCGCGCTCCTCCAGGACGGCGACGAGCATGGCCTCCTTCGTCGGGAAGTAGTGCAGCAGCCCCTGCTGGGTGAGCCCCACCCGCTCGGCGACCACACTCAGGCTCGCCCCCCGGTAGCCGCGCTCGGCGATCACCTCCAGGGCGGCCCGGAGAATCTCCGCGCGCCGCTCGGCACCCCTGATTGCCCTGGTCGTCGACATATGGCCACCGTACGACATGCCTACGACGTACGTGAAGATTCATGTAACTACAAGATAACGAGACCTACCTATCTACTGGTGAAACGTGCACGATGAGCGGACGGACCGGACTTCAACGAGGAGGCACCGTCATGGCGGGCACGCAAGGCAACCAGGTCGACCACGGCAAGCACCCGGCCGACCAGGCACGCGAGGCCGTGGTCGAGGCCGCGCTGGGCAGGCTCGACCTGGACGCGAAAGTGCGGTTGCTTGCCGGGCAGGACATCTGGTCGCTGCCCGCACTGCCCGAGATCGGGCTGCCGTCCCTGGTCATGTCCGACGGTCCGATCGGCGTACGAGGCGTGCGCTGGACCGCCGACGACCCGTCCGTCGCGCTGCCGTCCCCGACCGCGCTCGCCGCCACCTGGGACCCCGAACTCGCCCGCAGGGCAGGGGTGTTGCTCGCCCAGGAGGCCCGCCGCAAGGGCGTGCACGTCCTGCTCGCACCCACCGTCAACCTCCAGCGGTCGCCGCTCGGCGGGCGCCACTTCGAGGCGTACAGCGAGGACCCGTACCTGACCGGGCGGATCGGAACCGGGTACGTCGCCGGTGTGCAGGAGGGCGGCGTCGGCACCACCGTCAAGCACTTCGTCGCGAACGACGCCGAGACCGACCGCTTCACGGTGAACAACGTCGTCTCCGAACGCGCCCTGCGCGAGCTCTACTTGGCCCCCTTCGAGGCCATCGTCGCCGACGCCCGCCCCTGGGGCGTCATGACCGCCTACAACTCGGTCAACGGCACGACGATGACCGAGCACCACCGGCTCGTCGAGGAAGTCCTGCGCGGAGAATGGGGCTTCGACGGCATCAACGTCTCCGACTGGATGGCCGCCCGGTCGACCACCGCGGCCATCGAGGGTGGTCTGGACATCGCGATGCCCGGCCCGCAGACCGTGTACGGCGACGCACTCGCGCAGGCCGTACGGGACGGGCTGGTCACGGAGGACAAGATCGACGCGGCGGTACGGAACGTGCTGCGGCTCGCCGCCCGCGTCGGCATCCTGGAGGGCGCCGAGCCCGTCGTGACCGAGCTGCCCGGGACCGTCGACGGCGAGGCCCTGGCCCGCGAGATCGCCCGCCGCTCCTTCGTCCTCGTACGCAATGAAGGCGCCCTGCCGCTGCCCGAAGGACACAAGGTCGCCCTGATCGGCGCCGCCGCCCGCGACGCCCGCGTCCTCGGCGGCGGGTCCGCCGTCGTCTTCCCCGCCCGGGTCGTCTCGCCGCTCGACGGACTCACCGCCGCCCTGCCCCAGGGCAGCCTGACGTACGCGGTCGGCGCCGACCCGAACGAGGAACTCGCCACCGCCGACAAGGGGTTCGAGCTGCGCGCCGTCTGCCGGGACGCCGACGGCAACGTCATCGGCGCCGGCTCCGCCCCCAGCGGCCAGCTCCAGTGGATGGGCAACGACCTCCCCGAGGGCGTCACCCACGACACCCTGCACAGCGTCGAGCTGACCGGCACCTTCACCCCGCGCGAGAGCGGCCCGCACACGTTCGGCGTCCGGGGCCTGGGCGAGTTCACGCTGGCAGTGGACGGCACCATCTACTTCGACGGGCCCCAGCTCCCCGGCGAGGACGACGGCCCGTTCGAGGCCTTCTTCGCGCCTCCCGTGCCGCGTGCCGAGGCCGAACTGCGAGCGGGCGAACCGGTGGAGGTGTCCCTCACCTACGTCCCGGCCATACCCGACAGCGACAGCGGCACCATGAAGGCCATCGCCTTCACCCTCGCCCACCAGGAGCCCCAGCGCGACCCCGACGAACTGATCGCCGAGGCGGTCGAAGCGGCCCGCTCCGCCGACACCGCCGTCGTCGTGGTCGCCACCACCGAGCGCGTCGAGTCGGAGGGCTTCGACCGAAAGGACCTGCGGCTCCCCGGCCACCAGGACGACCTCGTCCGCGCGGTCGCCGCCGCCAACCCGAACACCGTCGTGGTCGTCAACTCCGGCTCCCCGGTGGAGCTTCCCTGGCGCGACGAGGTCGCCGCCGTACTGCTCGACTGGTTCCCTGGCCAGGAAGGCGGCGCCGCGCTGGCGGACGTGCTCACCGGCGCGTACGAACCGGGCGGCCGACTGCCCACCACCTGGGGCTCGCTGACGGACGCCCCCGTCACTCAGGTGGTCCCGTCGGACGGCGAACTCCCTTACACCGAGGGCGTGTTCATCGGCTACCGCGCCTGGCAGAAGGAGGGCAGGACCCCCTCGTACGCCTTCGGCCACGGCCTCGGCTACACCGACTGGACGTACGAGTCGGTCAAGATCGAGGGCACCACGGCCACGGTCCGCGTCACCAACTCCGGTACGCGCGCGGGCCGCGAAGTCGTCCAGGTCTATCTCGCGCCGACGGAGACCGACCCCGAGCGGCCGGTGAGGTGGCTCGCCGGGTTCGCGGGCGTCGAGGCCGGGCCCGGTGAGAGCGTCGAGGTCGGGGTCGAACTCCCGCGCCGGGCCTTCGAAATCTGGGACGAGACCGCTGACTCATGGGCGTTCGTGAAGGGTCCGTACGAGGTGGAGGCGGGGAGGTCGATCGCGGACCTTCGGGTCACGACGACGATCGACGTGTGACGGTGCAGGGGCCCTTGCGGGCCCCTGCGACGCGCGCCGCGTCCGTCAGCCGGTCGTCGGCAACTTCAAGTCGGCCGGCTTCGGCGCCGTCACCACGCGATACGCCATCTCCGCCAGCAGTTTCTGGCCGCTCGTGCTCGGGTGGAACCAGTCCACGGTGCTCAACTGCGCTGCGTCGAAGCGGTACTTGTAGACGGCCCCGCCGTCGAAGCGGCACAGCTTGTCCTTCTCGCACACGTCTTCCAGTACGGCGTTGTACTCCTTGACCCGGTCCTGCACCTTGTCGCGCCGCGACGTCGCCGTCGCGCCCAGGTCGTCCGGCTCCGCCAGCATCGAGGAGCAGATGCCCAGCTTCCACATCTCCTTGCTGAGCTCGTTGGTCCGGCCGATCGACCACAGCCGCTTCAGATCGGGCACGCTCGCCACGAACACCTGGGTCTTGGGCGACGTCTCGCGCAGCGTGTTCATCGCGTCCTCGAACTGGGCGCGGAACTCCGGCACCGATGTCATGGCGGCCACCGTCGGCTGGCAGGCGTCGTTGGCGCCGGCCAGCACCGTCACCAGTTCCGGCTTCCGCGTCGCCGCCTGGGCCAGCTGGTCGTCCAGCTCGGCCATCTGGGCGCCGGTCTTCGCGTAGTTCCAGCTCCGCTGGGCGGCCCCGGACTTCCCGAGCAGCCGCACCGCGAGGCTGTCGACCTTCGCGTCGCTGCCGGTCGCCCATGAGACCTTGGGGCAGTCGGACAGCGCCTCGCAGGCGTCGAAGGCGCGCGTGATGGAGTCGCCGACCGCGGCGATCGAGTTCGGGCTGAGGTTCCAGGTGGTGGCTTCCGTGGACGGCTTCGACCGCGAGGTACTGCCGGTGGGGGCCGCTTCGTTGCCGCCGACCGCGTCGCAGCCGGCCGTCCCCACGATGCCGAGAAGCGCCGCCGCCGCTGTGACGGCAACAGCACGTGATCGGTGGCCACGTCTACGCATTCCCGGATCTCCTCGCTCGTCGTGCAACTGTAACCCGCGGTACGGGCGTCCCCCTGGGTGACTGTGTTTTCCCGTGGGCGCGTAGTCCGTTTCGTGGCTACGTCACGGGCCGGACCCCCGGCCGGGACCTCGTACGCGTCCCGCCGAGTGAAACCTCAGTGTTTCAGGGTGCTGGGACAGACGGTACGTCACACTCCTTGCGCCCTCGCACGATAGCCTCGCCACGTGGCTGCCCTGCCACCGAGGTCGGTCCGCAAAGTCACAAGATGCAACGCTCTGCCCGGAGGTCCCAGTGACGACACGTGGAGTTCTCTACGTGCACTCCGCGCCGCGCGCGCTGTGCCCACACGTCGAATGGGCAGTCGCGGGCGTGCTCGGTGCACGCGTCAACCTCGACTGGATCCGGCAGCCCGCGGCGCCGGGCACGTGGAGATCCGAGCTCTCCTGGCAGGCCGAAGCCGGCACCGCCTCCAAACTGGCTTCGGCACTGCGCGGCTGGCAGATGCTGCGCTTCGAGGTCACCGCCGAGCCGTCCGCCACCGCCGAGGGCGAGCGCTACAGCTGCACCCCTGAACTGGGCATCTTCCACGCCGTCACCGGCATCCACGGCGACATCCTGATCCCTGAGGACCGGCTGCGCGCCGCCCTCGTCCGCGCCCAGAGCGGCGAGACGGAACTGGAGTCCGAACTCACCAAGCTCCTCGGCAAGCCCTGGGACGACGAACTTGAGCCCTTCCGGTACGCGGGCGAGGGCGCTCCGGTGCGCTGGCTGCACCAAGTCGTCTGATGCCTGCTCAACACGATGAAGGGCCCCACCAGACGGTGGGGCCCTTCATCACGTAGACGCACATCACGCCGCGTACGACCGGAAATCGCTCTCCGGCGGCTGGAACAGTCGATCAGACAGTTCGGAACGCCAGCACGACGTTGTGCCCGCCGAAGCCGAACGAGTCGTTCAGCGCGGCGATGCGGCCCTCGACGGGGAGCTTGCGGGCCTCGCCGCGGACGACGTCGGCGTTGGCCTCGGCCTCCGGGTCGATGTTGTCGATGTTGATGGTCGGCGGGGCCACCCGGTGGTACAGGGCGAGCACCGTCGCGACCGACTCCACGCCGCCCGCGCCACCGAGGAGATGACCCGTCATCGACTTGGTGCCGGAGACCGCGAAGTGGTCGGTGTCGTCGCCGAAGACCTTGCGCAGCGCCTTCAGTTCGGCGACGTCACCGGCCGGGGTCGAGGTGGCGTGCGCGTTCACGTGCACGATCTCGGCCGGGTTGAGGTCGGTGTTGTCGAGCAGGTTCTGCAGGGCGTGCGAGATGCCGAGGCCCTCGGGCTCCGGCTGCACGATGTCGTGGCCGTCGGCCGAGATGCCCTGGCCGACCGCCTCCGCGTAGACGCGGGCACCGCGCCTCGCGGCGTGCTCGGCCGACTCAAGCACGATGACGCCCGCGCCCTCACCGAGGACGAAGCCGTCGCGCGCCATGTCGTAGGGGCGCGAGGCACCCTGCGGGTCGTCGTTGTTCTTGGACATCGCCATCATGTTGCCGAACGCGGCGATGGGCAGCGGGTGGATGGCCGCCTCCGTGCCACCGGCGATGACCACGTCGGCGCGGCCGGTGCGGATCATCTCGATCCCGTAGCCGATGGCCTCGGCGCCCGACGCGCAGGCGGAGACCGGGGTGTGCACACCGGCACGGGCGCCCACGAGGAGACCCACGTTGGCGGACGGCCCGTTCGGCATCAGCATCGGGACGGTGTGCGGGGAGACGCGGCGTACGCCCTTCTCCTTCAGTACGTCGTACTGGTCGAGCAGGGTGGTGACGCCGCCGATGCCGGAGGCGATGACCGCGCCCAGCCTGTTCGGGTCGACGTCAGCGCCCTCGCCCGCCTTGTCGGTGTAACCGGCGTCCGCCCAGGCCTCCTTGGCCGCGATCAGCGCGAACTGCGCCGAGCGGTCGAGGCGGCGGGCCTGCGGCCGGGGGATGACCTCGGTCGGCTCCACGGCGACCGGGGCCGCGATACGGACCGCCTGTTCGGCGGCCCACTCCTGCTCCAGGGCCTTGACGCCGGAACGACCGGCGACCAGACCCTCCCAGGTCGAGGCTGCGTCGCCACCCAGCGGTGTGGTTGCGCCGATACCGGTGACGACCACGGTGCGATTGGTCGAGCTCACGGGAATTCTTTCTCCAACGTTTACGAGGATCAGCGGCGCCACCGCCGGGTGGCGGGGCCTTTCAGCGCCCTGGCCGAGCGGCCTGCTCAGCCCTGGTGCTTGAGGATGTAGTTGGTGGCGTCGCCGACCGTCTTGAGGTCCTTGACGTCGTCGTCCGGGATCTTGACGTCGAAGCGCTCTTCGGCGGCGACGACGACCTCGACCATGGACAGCGAGTCGACGTCCAGGTCGTCGGTGAAGGACTTGTCCAGCTGGACGTCCTCGACCGGGATCCCGGCGATCTCGTTCACGATGTCGGCGAGACCGGCGACGATCTCTTCCTGAGTGGCGGCCATGTGAGGCGCTCCTTCGTAGATATCCAGAGGGTGTGGCGCCCGCCGCGTCAGCGGCAGGTGTTGCTGCGTACCGGGTCCGAGGGGGACCTGGCACGGGGTGCCTAGGGGAGGGTAACGACCGTCGCGGCGTACACGAGACCCGCCCCGAAGCCGATGACGAGCGCGGTGTCGCCGCTCTTCGCCTCGCCGGTCGCCAGGAGCCGCTCCATAGCGAGCGGAATCGAGGCGGCCGAGGTGTTGCCGGTGGTGCGCACGTCACGCGCGACCGTGACGTGCTCCGGCAGCTTGAGTGTCTTCACCATCGAGTCGATGATCCGCTCGTTGGCCTGGTGGGGAATGAAGACGTCCAGGTCGTCCGGGGTGATTCCGGCCGCGTCCAGCGCCTGCTTGGCGACCTTCGCCATCTCGAACACGGCCCAGCGGAACACCGCCTGGCCCTCCTGCGTGATCGCAGGGAACTTGATGTCGCCCTTGGAGTCGAGCGGCAGCTCGGACACATTGCCGATCCGAAAACGGTCCCACGGCACGGTCTGCTTGATCGTGTCGGCCTTGTCGCCCTCGGAACCCCAGACGGTCGGGCCGATGTGCGGCTCCTGGGAAGGGCCGACGACGACCGCGCCCGCACCGTCACCGAACAGGAAGGCCGTCGCGCGGTCCTCCAGGTCGGTGAGGTCGGAAAGGCGCTCGACGCCGATGACGAGTACATACTCTGCCGAACCCTCGACGACCATGCCCTTGGCGAGGGTCAGGCCGTAGCCGAAGCCCGCGCAGCCCGCCGAGATGTCGAAGGCGGCGGCCTTGTTCGTGCCGAGCTTGTCGGCGATCTCGGTGGCGACGGCCGGGGTCTGGCTGAAGTGCGAGACGGTCGAGACGACCACCGCGCCGATCTGCTCGGCCGTGATCCCGGAGTCGGCGATCGCCTTGCCGGAGGCCTCGATGGACATCGCGGCGACGGTCTCCTCGTCGGAGGCCCAGTGACGGGTCTCGATGCCGGAGCGCGAGCGGATCCACTCGTCGGAGGAGTCGATCGTCTCGAGGATCACCTCGTTCGGCACGACCCGGGTGGGACGGTAACCGCCCACGCCCATGATCCGGGCGTACGGGGCACCTTTGCTGGGCCTGATCTTCGACATGCTCTCGGGGCTCCTTGTCAGCCAGCGTGCTCGGCGATGAGCTCGCGAGCAGCGTCGAGGTCGTCAGGGGTCTTGAGCGCCAGCGTCTGCACGCCGGGCAGGGCGCGCTTGGCGAGACCGGTCAGGGTGCCGCCCGGGCACACCTCGACCAGCGCGGTCACGCCCAGCTCCTTGAAGGTCTCCATGCACAGATCCCAGCGAACGGGGTTGGCGACCTGGCCGACCAGCCGAGACAGTACCTCGGCGCCGGTCGCGACGGCCTGGCCGTCCTTGTTCGAGACGTACGTGATCTTCGGGTCGGCCGGCGTCAGCTCCGCCGCGGCCTGCTCCAGGCTCGCGACCGCGGGGGCCATGTGGTGCGTGTGGAAGGCGCCCGCGACCTTGAGGGCGACGACGCGTCGTACGCCCTCCGGCTTGTCGGCCTCCAGAGCCGCCAGTTCCTCCATGGTGCCGGCGGCGACGATCTGGCCCGCGCCGTTCACGTTCGCCGGGGTCAGGCCGAGCTTCTCCAGGTGCGGAATCGTCGCCTCGGGGTCACCGCCGAGCAGCGCCGACATACCGGTCTGCGTGATCGCGGCGGCCTCGGCCATGGCCAGGCCTCGCTTGCGTACGAGTTCCAGGGCGGCCGTGTCGTCCAGGACGCCCGCGAAGGCGGCGGCCGTGATCTCGCCGACGCTGTGGCCCGCGACGGCACCCGGTGCCACCTCGCCGAGCGCGGACGCCGACAGGAGTCCGGCCGCGACGAGCAGCGGCTGCGCCACCGCCGTGTCACGGATCGCGTCCGCGTCAGCCTGCGTGCCGTAGTGGGCGAGGTCGAGGCCGATGGCGTCCGACCACGTGCCGAGACGGTCGGCGGCGCCGGGGAGTTCGAGCCAAGGAGTCAGGAAGCCGGGCGTCTGGGCGCCCTGGCCGGGAGCGACGAGTACGAGCACTCTCACACTCTCTCTTGTGGATGGGCACCGCCGCCCGTGGGGACAGGGACGAAGAACAGCAGGGGGTTTTGTGGAGCCCCGACAAAAGCCTAGAGCTGGGGATCTCCATCGGCCAGACGCCCCAGGATCAGCGCGATCCGGAGTGTGAACGCGGATCGTACATCGGAGGGTGACCAACCGGTGACGTCAGTCACACGTCGAAGCCGGTAGCGCACGGTGTTCGGGTGAACGAAGAGCATCCTGGCGGCGCCCTCCAGACTGCTCGCCTGCTCCAGATAGACGCTCAGGGTCTCCAGGAGAGCGGACCCGGCCTCCTCCAGTGGTCTGTAGATCTCCTCCACCAGTTGGTCGCGCGCCGCGGGGTCGCCGGCGATCGCGCGCTCCGGCAGCAGATCGTCCGCCAGTACCGGCCGCGGGGCGTCCTGCCAGGCGAAACACGCCTTGAGCCCGGCGGCGGCGGCCTGCGCGGACCGGGTCGCGGCCAGCAGATCGGGTACGACGGGCCCCGCCACCACCGCTCCCGCCGCATACGGCCCGATCAGCGACTTGGCGACTCCCAGCGGATCGTCACTGCCACCGGCGATGACGACGAGCCGGTCGCCGAGTACTCCGGTGAGGACCTGGAGCTTGGCGTGGCGGGCGGCTCGCCGAATCGCCTCGACGGTCAGCTCGCTGTCCCCGTCGGGGGCCGTGCCCAGCACCACGCACACATGCTCGGGGGAGTTCCAGCCGAGGGCCGCGGCCCGGCTGACGGCGCCCTCGTCGGCCTCGCCGGACAGGACGGCGTTGACGACCAGTGACTCGAGCCGGGCGTCCCAGGCACCGCGTGCCTCGGCGGCCTGTGCGTACACCTGGGCGGTGGCGAAGGCGATCTCGCGGGCGTACACCAGGAGGGCCTCACGCAGGATGGACTCGTCGCCGGGGGCCGCGACCTCGTCGATCGCGGACTCCATGACCTCGATGGTCGTACGCACCATCTCCACGGTCTGGCGCAGCGTGATCGCCCTGGTCAGCTCGCGGGGCGCGGTGCCGAAGACATCGGTGGAGATGGCCTGTGGGGCGTCCGGATGCCGGAACCACTCGGTGAAGGCGGCGATACCGGCCTGGGCGACGAGCCCGATCCACGACCGGTTCTCCGGGGGCATCGCCCGATACCACGGCAGCGTCTCGTCCATGCGCGCGATGGCCTGCGCGGCGAGACTTCCGGAGGACTTCTCCAGCCGCTTCAGGGTCGCGGCGTGCGCGTGGGCGGCGCGGGCAGCGGCTTTGGTGGCACTGGATTCGGGTTCGGGCACGGGACAAGACTGCCTTATCCGGACGGGAGTGTGCGGCGGCGGGTCTACCGTGGGCCCGTGATGGACATACGGCGCTCCGCTGAGCGCTACCGCGGAGGCGACCCGGCGGCCGGGATCGAGTCCCTGCACGCCTTCTCCTTCGGACCCCACTACGCCCCCGACAACCTCCGTTTCGGCGCGGTCATCGCCTGCAACGAGGAGCGCCTCGCGCCCGGCGCGGGCTTCGACGAGCACCCGCACAGTCACACGGAGATCGTGACCTGGGTCGTCTCGGGCGAGCTGACGCACCGGGACTCGGCCGGCCATGAGTCGGTGGTCAGGCCCGGGGACGTGCAGCGGCTCAGCTCGGCGGGCGGCGTACGGCACGTGGAGCGCAACGACGGCGCCGAGCCGCTGACCTTCGTACAGATGTGGCTGGCGCCCTTGGACCCCGGCGGCGATCCCGCGTACGAGATCGTGCACGGCATCGCGGATTCCACGCCGTACGCCGTTCCGGAGGCTGGGGCGATGCTGCATGTGCGGCGGCTGGAGGCGGTGGGGGAGCGGACCGCCATACCGGACGCGCCGCGCACGTATCTGCACGTCGTACGGGGTGCCGTCCGGGTCGGGCCCCATGAGCTGGGGGCCGGGGACGCGGTGCGGGCCGAGGGGGAGAAGGGGCTGGAACTGGTCGCCGGGTCCGTCCCGGCCGAGGTGCTGATCTGGGAGTTGTCGGGGTGACGAGGGCTCAACCGGAGCCTCGACCACCGCTCTTGAGCTCGGCCAGCTCGGCGAGCACCGCGTCCGTGAACGGTGTCCACGCCTCGATCGCCCACGGCCCGAACGCTCGGTCCGCGAGAGCCGCGCAGGCCACCCCCGCGGCCGGGTCGATCCACAGGAACGTGCCCGACTGGCCGAAGTGACCGAAGGTGCGGGGGGAGGACGAACTGCCCGTCCAGTGGGGGGACTTGGAGTCGCGGATCTCGAAGCCCAGGCCCCAGTCGTTGGGGTTCTGGTGGCCGTAGCCCGGCAGGACGCCCTTCGTACCGGGGTACTGGACCGTCATCGCCTCGGCGACCGTCCTCGGGTCGAGGAGTCGCGGCGCCTGCACCTCGGCCGCGAAGCGGAGCAGGTCGTCG
The DNA here is from genome assembly GCF_014647675.1 of Streptomyces flaveus. GTDB lineage: Bacteria > Actinomycetota > Actinomycetes > Streptomycetales > Streptomycetaceae > Streptomyces > Streptomyces flaveus. The sequence continues at coordinate 226,876 of NZ_BMPQ01000010.1, forward strand.
ACGGTCGAGACGCCGTCCTTGGCGGGCGAGCCGTCGAGCGCGGTCGACGTCATCCCCAGCGGCTCAAGGACCGCCTGCCGCGCGTACTCCGCGAACGGGATGTCCGCCGCCTTCGCCACATGGTCCCCGAGCTGCTCGAACCCGGCGTTGGAGTACAGCCGCCGCTCCCCGGGCGCGGACGTCACCCGGTGCTCGTCGAAGGCCAGGCCGGAGGTGTGGGCGAGGAGGTGGCGGACCGTGGAGCCGGGCGGTCCTGCCGGTTCGTCCAGGTCGACGGCCCCCTCCTCGTACGCGACCAGCACGGCGTACGCGGCGAGCGGCTTGGTGACCGAGGCCAGCGGGAAGCGCTGCCCGGTCGGGCCGTACGAGCCGAGGACGGTGCCGTCCGCGCGTACGACGGCCGCTGCGGCGGTGGGCACCGGCCAGTTCTCGATCAACGCCAGGCTGTGCAGAGACATGCATACGAGGTTATGCGGCTCACAGCGTCAGCCGCATCGAGGGGTCGGGCTTGCGTACGAAGCCCAGCGACGCGTACAGCGGCTCGGCCTCGGCGGAGGCGTTCAGATCGACGTGGGCGGCGCCCTTCTCGCGGAACCAGTCGAGGAGGCTCTCCATGCACGCGCGCGCGTACCCGCGGCGCCGCGTGTCCGGGTCGGTGGCCACGCTGAAGACGTGCCCCACGCGGCCGTGCGGATTGTCCGCCCGCCCGATCCGGTACTCGATGGTCCCGACGACGAGCGCCGCGAGCGCGTCCGGCCGGTCGGGGTGGTCGACGACGAAGGCCGCGAAGTCCCCGTCCGCATCGGCGAGTCTGACGCGTACGGTGGGCAGGGACTCGGCGTGCCACTCGGTTGAACCGTCCGCGGTGAAGACCGAGTCGATCATCACCTGACGCAGCCGGAGTACTTCCTCCGCGTCCTCGACCGTGGCACGTCGTACGAGACTCATGTCCCGCACGCTAACCACCGCGCTCACGTCACGTCCTCCGGTTTTCTTACCGTATTCGCTTGGTATTCGCTTGCTTGGAGCGCACTCCAAGGTTTTAGCGTGGGGGCCATGACGGTGATGGAGACCACGAGTACTACCAGGACCGACAGTTGCGCCGGCCCGCGGCAGGTCGACCGACGCCCGGACGGACAGGACAAGTACACGATCAGTGAGGTCGTCGCCTTCACCGGCCTCACGGCGCACACCCTGCGCTGGTACGAGCGGATCGGGCTGATGCCGCACATCGACCGCTCCCACACCGGGCAGCGCCGCTACAGCAACCGTGACCTGGACTGGCTCGACCTCGTCGGCAAGCTCCGGCTGACCGGCATGCCGGTCGCCGACATGGTGCGGTACGCGGAGCTGGTGCGGGAGGGCGACCACACCTATGGCGACCGCTTCGAGCTCCTGAAGGCGACTCGGGAGGACGTCCTGTCCCGGATCGCCGAGCTGCAGGACACGCTCGCGGTACTCGACCGAAAGATCAATTTCTACGCGGACGCCGGGCGTGCCCTGGCGTCGGAGAGGTCCTGATGACGGACAGCAAGATCGCGAAGGTGGAACTCGGCACGGGCGGCCCCGAGGTCGGTGTGCAGGGCCTCGGCTGCATGGGGATGAGCTTCGCGTACGGCCCGACGGACGCCGACGAGGCACGGGCCACCCTGGAGCGTGCGCTGGAACTGGGCGTGACGCACTACGACACCGCCGATGCCTACGGCCGGGGCGAGAACGAGAAGTTCCTCTCGCCGTTCTTCAAGGCCCACCGCGACGAGGTCGTCATCGCGACGAAGTTCGCCCTGTCGGTCCCGCCGGACGAGCCGACGAAGCGCATCATCCGCAATGACCCGCCGTACATCCGCCAGGCCGTCGAGGCGAGCCTGCAGCGCCTGGACGTCGACGTGATCGACCTCTACTACATGCACCGCCGCGACCCGAACATCCCCATCGAGGAGACCGTCGGCGTCATGGCCGAGCTGGTGCGCGAGGGCAAGGTCAAGCACCTTGGGCTGAGCGAGGTCACGGGCGGCGAGCTGCGCGCGGCGCAGGCCGTGCATCCGATCGCGGCCGTGCAGTCGGAGTGGTCGTTGTTCAGCCGCGACATCGAGGCCGGTGTCGTACCGGCCGCCCGTGAGCTGGGCGTGGCCCTGGTGCCGTACTCGCCGCTCGGCCGCGGCTTCCTCACGGGCTCCTTCGCCAACGCCGAGAAGGACCTGACCGCCGACGACTTCCGCCGTCAGCAGCCCCGCTTCACGGGCGAGAACGCGGCCGCGAACGTCGCCCTCCTTGAGCCGATACGCGCCGTCGCCGACTCCCACAGCGCCTCGCTCGGACAGATCGCGCTGGCGTGGGTGCAACAGCAGGCGGCGACGCACGGGCTGCCCGTCGTACCGATCCCGGGCACCCGCAAGCGCAGCCGCATCGAGGAGAACGCGGCCGCCACCCGCATCGTCCTCGGCGAGGAGGACATGGCCCTGCTGGAGCCGATCGCTTCCAAGGTGGCCGGAAACCGGTACGCCGACATGACGTTCACCTCCGCCGGCCGGGAGTGAGCCCAAGCCGGCGGTGAACCCGCTGGTCGCGCCCCGACGGCCCTATCGGTCGCCGGGCGTGACCAGCCCCGACTCATAGGCGAAGATCACGGCCTGTGCGCGATCGCGAAGGTCCAGCTTCGCCAGTACGCGGCCTATGTGGGTCTTCACCGTCTGCTCGGCCGGCACCAGGTGGTCCGCTATCTCCAGGTACGAGCGGTATGACGACGAGTCACCGCCCAGTCGGCACTGTACGACTGCTCACGGCACAACAGATCACCGCACGACCCGTCACAACTCCGCGAGCAGCTCCGCCTTCTTGGACGTGAACTCCTCGTCCGTCACCAGCCCCGCCTGGTGCAGCTCCCCGAGGTGCCGGATCCGGTCGGCGATGTCCGCGGGGTCGCGGTGCCGGGCGGACGGGGCGCCGTCGCTCTTCGCCGGGGGCCCGGCCGCGCGTACCGCCGCGAGGACCGAGGCCGCGAAGGGCAGCGACTCGTGCACGGGTCCGTAACCGAGGCCGAAGACGACCGCCGCCGGGTCCTGGTCGGCCTGCGCGGGCTGAGCGTAGGACGGTTCGCGGTGCAGCAGCCGTAGATGGCCCTCGAAGACCTCGGGCGAGCGCCACTCGACGCCGCTCAGCTCCGAGACCGCGAAACTCTGGTCGCCCGCCTTCCACTTGGCGGACGAGGCGCCCGTCCAGAACCACCGGAAGGACACCGACTTGCCGTCGAAGGACGCCTTCCCGTCGTACGCCTTGAACTGCAGCGGCGCCTCGGGCGGGTCCACCAGATAACGCTCCGCCACGGCCGCGTCGTCGGGGACGAGTTGGGCCCGCAGCTCGTCGGCGTAGTACTCGGCAAGCGTCTCGCGATCGCCGGGGAGCACCAGACGGTAGGGATCGCATGCTTCCTTGAGCTGTCCCGCCGCCGCCTCCATCAGCGGGTCCGCGCCCGGTCTCGGTTCGGCGCGCAGGACGACCGTCCCGCGTTTACCGGGAGTCAGCGTCACCGCCGCGATCGCCTCGATGGGGATACGGCGTTCGCCGAGCGCCTGGAACAGCTTCGGCGTACGGATCCCCCGTTCGAAGCGGATGAGCACGGAGTCGGACTCGAACTCCCAGGCGGCATGCAATCCGGCCAGTACGTCACCCATGCGGGCCATCGTATGCGCCATGCGCTTTCTCGTCCCCTCCCCGTGCGAACCGCGGTTTCTTCGTCCTCTACGCGCGTCCGGCTTCAGCCATGTCGGACAAACCCTTCTGGCACACGTCATCCTCGTGTGCGCAGCTCACCGCGCGGTACGCGCCAACACCGATCTCGGCGAAGTTGCGCAGGCTCTCCGTACCCGGCTCGAAATAGCCGCCGTGGCCCTTCGCGCCCCATGCGGACAGCACCCGCGCCCCGAATCCCGAGGACACCGGATCGGCCCCGTGACCGAGCCAGCCGACCTCCATGTACGGCACGTCCTGGATCCAGTCGTCGGAGTCCCGCGTGGCCCACACCCGCGCGGAGGTGTGCAGTTGCCCGGCGTTCGCGACCCGCATCCCGGGGCTGCCCGCGACCGCGATGTCGGAGACCCGGGACGGCAGCGCGTCCGCGGCGACGCCGCAGACCACGGAGCCGTAGCTGTGGCAGTACAGCGCGATGGGTGAACGGCCGGGCAGCGTCCGTACAAGTGTGTTGAGCCGGACCGCGCCCTCCTCGGCGCGTACGCCGGTGGCCGCGTCCATACCGAGCCCGCTGGGCGCCGTGTAATCGGCCCAGGCGATCACGGCCGTACGCGTACTCGGGCTCGCCGAGCGCTCCTCCAGGTACAGCGACCTCGCCATGCCGACGGGTGCGGAGAACTCGCGGTCGGTGCGCTGGAAGTTCAGTACGTCGGTGTCGACGCCCGGAACGACGACCGAGACGCGCTGTGCCTTGCCCAGGTCTCCGAAGACCTCGGCGATCCGGCCCGCGCCCAGCGGGTCGAAGGCGAGGACCTGACGGTCCTTTTGCAGCAGGTCCTCGTAACGATGCATACGGCGGCCCGCCTCGTGCTGACCCGCGGGCGAGAGCCGTTCGTCGTACATGCGCTTTCGCTCGGTCCTGCGTGCTTCGTCGAGCGCGATGCGGTTGGCGCGGTAGCGGAGTTTCACCGGCGCCCCGTTCATGTTGCCGACCGCGAGCGGATAGCGGGCGGCGAGCCGGTGGCGCTGCTGGACGTCGAGCGAGGCGAAGAAGCGGGCGAGGCGGGCCGGCGCGGAGTCCGGGTCCGGCAGCTCACGTCCGCCGATGCCGCCGCGTTCCCAGGCGGAGAGGGAGGCCTCGAGCGGTGTCGCCGCGGCTCTGTGGTTGCGTACGACGGTCCAGCCGGTGGTCGCCAGCATGACGAAGACGACGGCCAGAGCGAGGAGAGCGCGCCAGACGTTGAGCTGGGGAGGGGAGCCGAAGGAAGTCACTGGGAGGACACACTAAGAGAACAAGAGTGTCTCGCGTTAACCGAGTGAGGGGGATCACGTTTCTTGTCGGGTAATTGGGCTAATCCGGGCTCAGTGGGAGTTAAAGCGTCACGCTGTGTGTAGGAGTTGAAGCGTCACGCCGGGCCTTTGCCTCTTTTGCCTTGTATGTTCCAGTCCTTGGTCAACGCGGGCCCCACCTGGTCGAGGTAAGCGGTGGTCAGCGTGCGAATCGCCTCGACGCTGAGGTCCCCGCCCGTGCTCCACAGCCGCCCGGTCACCCGCATCACCCCGCTGAACACGGCCACCGCCACCCGCGGCCGCGGATCGGCGTCCACGTCCAGGCCCTCACGCTCGGCGATCAGTCGTGCGAGCTTCTCCTCCAGCTCCGCGGTGCGGCGCAGATGGACGGCGAGCAGGGCGGGCGTCGACTCGATCAGCTGGAAGGTGCGCATGTGCAGTTCGACCGGTATGACGCTCTCGACGGTCTCGTTCAGGGTGTCCCAGTTCTCCAGGACGGCCCGGCGCAGCGCCTCCAACGGGCTCTCGTGGGGCGGGCGTTCGCGCACCAGGTCGAGGAAGTGCGCCTCCGTCATCTCCAGGACGGCGAACGCGGCCTCCTCCTTGCCCGCGAAGTAACGGAAGAACGTGCGCTGTGACACATCGACGGCTTCGGTGATCTCGTCGACGGTCGTCCGCTCGTACCCCTTGTCCGTGAACAGCTCCAGGGCGGCCCGCGCCAGCGCGTCCCTGGTCCGCTGCTTCTTGCGCTCGCGCAGCCCGGGTCGGGGCAGCGTGTCCATGGGCCCTCCCTTCCGGGCTGTCTGAGCTGCCCGAACTGTTCGCACCAAGCCTTGTTCGCTCCGAAGCCTTGCCCAAGCCTTTTTGTCCGGCTCACCCTATCCATGAGTGACGTGACAGTTACCGACTTGTGAATCGATTCGTCAAGTGTCAGTGACTGTCGTTAGCCTCGAACGCATGACTAGTCAGACCACTGTCGACAAGACGGGCTCGGGGGACAAGACGCCAGTCGTCCCGTCGGATCGGACAACGGACCGGGGGCTTCGCGGCCACCCCTGGTTGACCCTCATCACTGTGGCCGTAGGCGTCATGATGGTCGCCCTCGACGGCACCATCGTGGCCATCGCCAACCCGGCCATCGCCACGGACCTGGGCGCCACCTTCGCCGACGTCCAGTGGATCACCAACGCGTACTTCCTCGCGCTCGCCGTCACGCTGATCACGGCGGGCAAGCTCGGCGACCGGTTCGGACACCGGCAGACCTTCCTCATAGGCGTCGTGGGCTTCGCGGTGGCCTCGGGCGTCATCGGAATGTCCAGCTCCATCGCCATGGTCATCACGTTCCGCGTCTTCCAGGGCCTGTTCGGCGCGCTGCTGATGCCGGCCGCGCTCGGACTGCTGCGGGCCACCTTCCCCGCCGAGAAGCTGAACATGGCCATCGGTATCTGGGGCATGGTGATCGGCGCCTCCACAGCGGGCGGCCCGATCCTCGGCGGCGTACTCGTCGAGAACGTCAACTGGCAGTCCGTCTTCTTCATCAACGTCCCCGTCGGCATCCTGGCCGTCGTCCTCGGCGTGGTGATCCTCACCGACCACCGCGCCGAGAACGCGCCGCGCTCCTTCGACGTGCTCGGCATCGGGCTGCTCTCCGGCGCCATGTTCTGCCTGGTCTGGGCGCTCATCAAGGCCCCCGAGTGGGGCTGGGGCGACGGTATGACCTGGACGTTCCTGGGTATCTCCGTGCTCGGCTTCGCCCTGTTCGCGCTCTGGGAGACGAAGGTCAGGGAACCGCTCATCCCGCTGGCCCTGTTCCGTTCCGTACCGCTCTCGGCCGGTGTGGTCCTGATGGTGCTCATGGCCATCGCCTTCATGGGCGGCCTCTTCTTCGTCACCTTCTACCTGCAGAACGTGCACGGCATGAGCCCCATCGACGCGGGCCTCCACCTGCTCCCCCTCACCGGCATGATGATCGTCGGCTCACCCCTCGCGGGCGCCATGATCACCAAGGTCGGGCCGCGCATCCCGCTCGCGGGCGGCATGGCGTGCACGGCCATCGCCATGTACGGCATGTCGACGCTGGAGAAGGGCACCGGCAGCGGCGTCATGTCGATCTGGTTCGCCCTCCTCGGCCTCGGACTCGCACCCGTCATGGTCGGCGCGACCGAGGTCATCGTGGGCAACGCGCCGATGGAGCTCTCCGGTGTCGCCGGCGGTCTCCAGCAGGCGGCCATGCAGATCGGCGGCAGCCTCGGTACGGCGGTCCTCGGCGCCGTGATGGCCTCCAAGGTCGACAGCGACCTCGCGGGCAACTGGGCGGACGCCAAGCTTCCGCCGCTCAACGAGGCCCAGCTCCACCAGGCCTCCGAGGCGGTCCAGGTCGGCGCCGCGCCGGTGCCGCCGGACACCCCGGCCCCGATCGCGGAGAAGATCACGGAAGTCGCCCACGACACGTTCATCTCCGGTATGAGCCTGGCCAGCCTGGTCGCCGCAGGGGTCGCCGCCGTCGCGGTCCTCGTCGCCTTCCTCACCAAGCGCGGCGCCAACGCGGACGCCGCGGGTCCGGGGGCGGGGCACATCTAGGCAGCCGTTCACCCACCGAGTCTGACGCCCTGTCGGGTTCGCCCGGCGGGGCGTTCGCCTATCAGGGTGACAGGTGTCCGTACGACTTTCGTACGGGCCTTGTCGGCGGCCAGAGTGGTTCAACTGATCCGTACGCCACGGCAGTCGGGCCAGGCCGCGGCGCGCCGCCGGAGGGGGATGGCGCGCCGCGGATCCAACTCTGGTCCCGGAGAGCGGGTCTAGGGATGACGAACCGGGGTACTCGCCGCATCGAGCCCGAACCGGCAGCAAAAGTCCAGGGAGTTGATGATGGCGGGCTTCGGACACACCACGCGCAAGCACCCCCGCTCACGGGGCCGGACGTGGCATCGGAGTGGGCCGGATCGCGCGACGCTCGGAATCATCGGAGCCATCTGCGCGGTCGCCGGCTTCTTCACACTGGGCATCATTCTCGGCCCGGTGGCGATCGCCTGCGGCTGGCTCGCCATGGGACGCAGCTGGAGCGGCGCCCGCCCGGTACCGGCACTGATAGCCGTGGTGCTGGGCACGATCGACACGGTCCTGGCGATCGTCTGGCTCGCCGGGACAGGGACACCCGCGGCCGGAATGTTCTGATCCGCGGTCCGCGGGACGTGAGGGAGCCCCGCGCTCCGTCAGGGGCGCGGGCGGTCACCTGTATACGAGCCCTACGTACGGCTCTTCTCGGGGACCTTCCCTGAAGAATCGGACAGCGCGGCGACCTGGGCGCGCAGTGCCCGTACCTCCTCCGCGAGGGCCTCGATCGCGGCCGTCTGCCGTCGCTCCTCCACGTCGTCCGACTCGAAGCGGGCGATGAACCAGGCCGCGATATTGGCGGTGACGACACCGAGCAGGGCGATCCCGGAGAGCATCAGCCCGACCGCGATCATGCGGCCGAGGCCGGTCGTCGGCGCGTGGTCGCCGTAGCCGACGGTCGTCATGGTGGTGAACGACCACCACACCGCGTCCCCCATCGACTTGATGTTGCCGTCCGGCGACTCCCGTTCGACGGACAGCACGGCGAGTGAGCCGAACATCATCAGCGCGACCACGGCACCCGCGACGTACGTGGTGAGCCGGATCTGCGTGGCCATCCTGGCCCGCTGCCCGACAAGCAGCACCGTGGCCACGACCCGGAGCAGCCGTAGCGGCTGGATCAGCGGCAGCAGTACGGCGCACAGGTCGAGCCAGTGCGTGCGCACGAACTCGCCCCGCCGCTCGGTCAGTACGAGCCGGACGAGGTAGTCGAGGGAGAAGGCTCCCCACACGACCCACTCCACTACCTCGCACGCTTCTGTCACGGCCTGACTGGCGTCGGGCCAGATGATCGGCACCGCGTAGGCGGCGGCGAACACCACCGCCAGCCCCATCAGCGGCTGCTGAGTGCGCCGCTCCCAACGATGTTGTGCCGATCGCTCGTCCATACCATGTGCCTCCGGCGGTTGGGCGGCTGCGGGTTGACTGTGGCTGGTCGCGCAGTTCCCCCGCGCCCCTGGGTGGGTGGTGGGTCGGGGCCGTGGGCCGGTGCGTCAGCCCGTCGCAGGCCGGGCGTACGCCCCGGCGTTGGTACACGGTCCTGGTTCTCCGAGACCGAAGCTACGCGACGGGCATAGGACGCACCGGCCCACGGCCCCTCCCGCCGGTGGGAGGAAGCGGGTTTCGTTGTGGCTGGTGAGCATGATGGCGGACGGTTCCGGGAGCGCCCCTTTTAGGGGCGCGGGGCTGTGACATTAGCGGCTCCGCCGCGGGGCGCGACCAGCCACAACGGACCTGCAGTCAAGGAACGGACCTTGGAAACCCTCTCCAAGCGGAGCGCCTACGCGTCGCCGCCCGCCGCGCCCGGATCCGCCGCCGAAACATCCAGCAGCTGATACCGGTCGACGGCCTGCTTGAGGGCCGAGCGATCGACCTTCCCCTCGCGGGCGAGCTCCGTGAGGACCGCGACCACGATCGACTGGGCGTCGATGTGGAAGTAGCGGCGAGCGGCCCCGCGGGTGTCCGCGAAGCCGAAGCCGTCGGCGCCCAGGGACTGGTACGTACCGGGCACCCAGCGCGAGATCTGATCCGGAACCGACCGCATCCAGTCGGAAACCGCCACGAACGGCCCCTCGGCATCCGACAGCTTCCGCGTCACATACGGAACGCGCTGCTCCTCCTCGGGATGCAGAAGGTTGTGCTGCTCCACCTCCACGGCCTCGCGCCGCAGCTCGTTCCAGGAGGTCGCCGACCAGACGTCCGCCTTGACGTTCCACTCCTCGGCGAGGATCTTCTGCGCCTCGACGGCCCACGGCACCGCGACACCGGACGCCATGATCTGCGCCGGAATGGAGCCCGAAGTACCCGCCGAGAAGCGGTGGATGCCCTTGAGGATGCCCTCGACGTCCACGCTCGCAGGTTCGGCCGGGTGCTGGATCGGCTCGTTGTAGACGGTGAGGTAGTAGAAGACGTCCTCGCCGTGCGGGTGCTCCTCGGAGGAGCCGTACATCCGGCGCAGCCCGTCCCGCACGATGTGCGCGATCTCGAACCCGTAGGCCGGGTCGTACGCGACACAGCCCGGGTTCGTCGAGGCCAGCAACTGCGAGTGTCCGTCCGCGTGTTGCAGACCCTCACCGGTCAGCGTCGTACGCCCGGCGGTCGCACCCAGTACGAATCCGCGCGCCAGTTGGTCGGCCATCTGCCAGAACTGGTCACCGGTGCGCTGGAACCCGAACATCGAGTAGAAGACGTACACCGGGATCAGCGGCTCGCCATGCGTCGCGTACGCCGAACCCGCCGCGATCAGCGAGGCCGTACAGCCCGCCTCGGAGATGCCGTCGTGCAGCATCTGCCCGGTCGGCGACTCCTTGTACGCGAGCAGCAGGTCGCGGTCGACGGCCTCGTACTGCTGGCCAAGCGGGTTGTAGATCTTCGCACTCGGGAAGAACGAGTCCATGCCGAACGTGCGGTACTCGTCCGGCGCGATCAGCACGAACCGCTTGCCGATCTCCTTGTCCCGCATGAGGTCCTTCAGCAGCCGTACGAACGCCATCGTCGTGGCGATCGACTGCTGACCGGAACCCTTCTTCACACTCGCGTACGTCTTGTCCTCGGGGAGAGCCAGCGGCTTCGAGCGCACGACGCGGGTCGGGACGTATCCGCCCAGTCCCTTGCGGCGGTCGTGCATGTACTGGATCTCCTCCGAGTCGCGGCCCGGGTGGTAGTACGGCGGTGCGCCGGACTCCAGCTCCTTGTCCGAGATCGGCAGGTGCAGGCGGTCGCGGAAGCCCTTGAGATCGGCGACCGTCAGCTTCTTCATCTGGTGCGTGGCGTTACGGCCCTCGAAGTTCGGGCCGAGGGTCCAGCCCTTGACGGTCTGCGCGAGGATCACGGTCGGCTGGCCGGTGTGCGCCTTGGCCGCCGCGTACGCCGCGTAGACCTTCTTGTGGTCGTGACCGCCGCGCCCGAGGTGCAAGATCTGGTCGTCGGTCATGTTCTCGACCATGGCCCGCAGCCGGTGGTCGTCACCGAAGAAGTGCTGGCGGATGTACGCACCGGTCTCGGTGGCGTACGTCTGGAACTGGCCGTCCGGCGTGGTGTTCAGCCTGTTGACCAGCACACCGTCGCGGTCCTGGGCGAGCAGCGGGTCCCAGGTGCGGTCCCAGACCAGCTTGATGACGTTCCAGCCGGCACCGCGGAACTGCGACTCCAGCTCCTGGATGATCTTGCCGTTGCCGCGCACCGGGCCGTCGAGCCGCTGGAGGTTGCAGTTGACGACGAAGGTCAGGTTGTCCAGGCCCTCGCGCGCGGCGATGGACAGCTGGCCGAGCGACTCCGGCTCGTCCATCTCGCCGTCGCCGAGGAAGGCCCATACGTGGGACTTGGAGGTGTCCGCGATGCCGCGTGCCTCCATGTAGCGGTTCATCCGCGCCTGGAAGATCGCGCCCAGCGGGCCGAGGCCCATGGAGACGGTCGGGAACTCCCAGAAGTCCGGCATCGAGCGGGGGTGCGGGTAGCTGGACAGTCCGTCCGGATACTTCGACTTCTCCTGGCGGAAGCCGTCGAGCTGCCGCTCGGAGAGGCGGTCCAGCATGAACGCGCGCGCATAGATGCCCGGCGAGGCGTGTCCCTGGAAGAAGACCTGGTCGCCGCCGTCGCCCTCGTCCTTGCCGCGGAAGAAGTGGTTGAAGCCTACGTCGTACAGCGAGGCGGAGGAGGCGAAGGTGGCGATGTGGCCGCCGACGCCGATGCCGGGCCGCTGGGCCCGCGAGACCATGACCGCGGCGTTCCACCGGGTCGCGTTCAGGATCTTGCGCTCGATCTCCTCGTTGCCGGGGAAGAACGGCTCGTCCTTGGTCGCGATGGTGTTGACGTAGTCCGTGCTGCGCATCTCGGGCACGGCCACGCGCTTCTCGCGGGCCCGCTCGATCAGACGCAGCATCAGATACCGGGCTCGCTCCCGGCCGCGCTGGTCGACAGCGGCATCGAGGGAATCGAGCCACTCCTGGGTCTCTTCGGGATCGAAGTCAGGTACCTGACTCGGAAGGCCGCCAATGATGATCGGGTTGCGATCGGGTCCGGAAGCCACGCTGTTCCTTCGCTTTCAGGGAGGCCGTTCTTCTCGGTTTTTCTTGGTTCTTGCTCGGTGTTGTCGTCGGCGTTCTCGCCGTTGTCCTTGAGAGTCGCACCGGTCCCCATCGTGTACCTCGGAAACGGAAACGTCACCTCTACCGAGGGGTAACCAGCGCGTTCGCGCGGTTCTCCGGGGGAGGGTTCCGGCAAATCGCAACGATACGCCCGACCCGTAACGCGTTCCGCAAAGCCATTCGAGTCCCGTACCCTCATAGGGTTCCGAAATTCACAAAGCGGGCAGATCGCTGTGATGTGCGTCACCTGGGGCCATGATGGGCTGTCTGGGGTTGCGGCGACACCGCCAGGATCGTCACCGTTTCGGCGGTCTCGACGGCCGGGTACTTGCGCGATCCGTCCCGCCCGTGTGGACTACGGCCAATGCTTCGCGCACGCGCGTGGCTTGAACCTTTACCAAACATGATCAGGAGGCAACCCGTGAGCGCGACCGCGGACCACGCGGAGGAGCGGACGAGCCTGGCCGCCAGGCTGGGATTCCAGCCCGAGCAGGTGGTCCAGGAGATCGGCTTCGACGACGACGTCGACCAGGAGCTCCGCGAGGCCATCGAGGAAGTCATTGGCAGCGAGCTCGTGGACGAGGAGTACGACGACGTCGCAGACGCCGTGGTGCTCTGGTTCCGTGACGACGACGGCGACCTGACGGATGCGCTGGTGGATGCCACCACGTACGTCGAAGAGGGCGGCGCCATTCTGCTGCTGACGCCGAAGACCGGCCGTGACGGCTACGTGGAGGCCAGCGACATCGCCGAAGCCGCGACGACCGCGGGGCTGTCCCAGACCAAGAGCATCAGCGTGGGCAAGGACTGGAGTGGCAGCCGGTTGGCTACGCCCAAGGCGGCCAAGTCGAAGAGGTGACGCTGCCGCTGGGCCGAACGTTCTCGTAGTACCGGAGGGGCTCGCTTGCGCGAGCCCCTCCGGGGTTTTGTGGGCCCACAGCCGAGAAACGGCCCACTCGAGGGGGCCTGGGGGCGCAGCCCCGGTGATCGTAAGGTGGAGTCTGCCCGACGAACCCCCAGGAAGGGATGGCAGGACCATGGCGATCGAGGTTGGGACCAAGGCGCCGGAGTTCGAGTTGAAGGACAACCACGGGGCCACCGTGGCGCTCTCCCAGTTCCGCGGAGCGAAGAACGTGGTGCTGCTCTTCTATCCCTTCGCCTTCACCGGCGTGTGCACCGGCGAGCTGTGTGCCCTGCGCGACAACCTGCCGAAGTTCTCCGAGCGCGACACCCAGCTGCTCGCCGTGTCCAACGACTCCATCCACACGCTGCGCGTCTTCGGTGAGCAGGAGGAACTGGAGTACCCGCTGCTGTCCGACTTCTGGCCGCACGGCGAGGTCTCGCGTGCGTACGGCGTCTTCGACGAGGACAAGGGCTGCGCGGTGCGCGGGACCTTCATCATCGACAAGGAGGGCGTCGTCCGCTGGACCGTCGTGAACGGGCTGCCGGACGCGCGTGACCTGAACGAGTACGTGAAGGCGCTGGACACTCTGTGATTCTTCGGGCGCAGGGCCTGCGTCAACAGGGAACCCCTCACTAGGATCGACACGTTGATCCGATAGCAACGCACTACGGGGCACCCCGCCCCTGGACACGAATGGGAGGACTCGTGGGAGTCAGCCTCAGCAAGGGCGGCAACGTATCGCTTTCCAAGGAGGCGCCTGGCCTTACCGCGGTCATCGTCGGTCTGGGGTGGGACGTCCGCACCACCACCGGCACCGACTTCGACCTCGACGCCAGCGCCATCCTGACGAACGCGGAGGGCAAGGTCAGCAGCGACGCCAACTTCGTGTTCTTCAACAACCTCAAGAGCCAGGACGGCTCGGTCGAGCACACCGGTGACAACCTCACCGGTGAGGGTGAGGGCGACGACGAGCAGATCAAGGTCAATCTCGCCGGTGTACCGGCGGACGTGGAGAAGATCGTGTTCCCGGTCTCGATCTACGACGCCGAGAACCGCCAGCAGTCGTTCGGCCAGGTCCGCAACGCGTTCATCCGCGTGGTGAACCAGGCGGGCGGCGCGGAGATCGCGCGGTACGACCTCTCCGAGGACGCCTCGACGGAGACCGCGATGGTCTTCGGCGAGCTGTACCGTCACGGTGCGGAGTGGAAGTTCCGCGCCATCGGCCAGGGCTACGCCTCGGGCCTGCGCGGCATCGCGCAGGACTTCGGCGTCAACGTCTGAGCCTTTTCGGTTCCTGTCGCAGAGGGCAGGACCTGCCGCTTCACCTCCCGTCCGGCGTCGCACACCACTAGTGCGGCGCCGGACGCGCTCGACAACTGAAGGCTTGACCGGGGAGGAACAGAAACATGGGCGTCACGCTCGCCAAGGGGGGCAATGTCTCCCTCTCCAAGGCCGCACCGAATCTCACGCAGGTGTTGATCGGGCTCGGCTGGGATGCGCGCTCCACCACCGGAGCCGACTTCGACCTCGACGCCAGCGCACTGCTGTGCAACTCGGGGCGGGTGCTCGGCGACGAGTGGTTCATCTTCTACAACCAGCTCAAGAGTCCGGACGGCTCGGTCGAGCACACCGGGGACAACCTCACGGGTGAGGGCGAGGGCGACGACGAGTCCATCCTGATCGACCTCTCCAAGGTGCCCGCCAACGTCGACAAGATCATCTTCCCGGTCTCGATCCACGACGCCGACAACCGCGGCCAGACCTTCGGCCAGGTCAGCAACGCCTTCATCCGCGTCGTCAACCAGGCCGACGGCCAGGAACTGGCCCGCTACGACCTCTCCGAGGACGCCTCCACGGAGACCGCGATGATCTTCGGTGAGGTCTACCGATATGGCGCGGAATGGAAGTTCCGAGCCGTGGGACAGGGGTACGCGTCGGGGCTGCGGGGCATCGCTCTAGACTTCGGAGTCAACGTTTCGTAAAGCCGCGCGCGGCGCGGGGGAGACCCGTACACAGATGATTGGGTAGCCAGTGGTTCTGAAAACCTTCGGCTGGTCGTTCGCGGTCACCGCGCTCGGCCTGGTCGCAGCGGTGCTGTTCGGCGGATGGGGCGCGTTCGGGGTCGTGCTGATCCTGTCCATCCTCGAGATCTCGCTGTCCTTCGACAACGCGGTGGTCAACGCCGGAATTCTGAAGAAGATGAACGCCTTCTGGCAGAAGATCTTCCTCACCGTCGGCATTCTGATCGCCGTCTTCGGAATGCGGCTCGTCTTCCCCGTGGTGATCGTGGCGGTCAGCGCCTCGCTCGGCCCCATCGAGGCCGTCGACCTGGCGCTGAACAACCCGGACCGCTATGAAGAGTTGGTGACCGACGCCCACCCGTCGATCGCGGCCTTCGGCGGTATGTTCCTGTTGATGATCTTCCTCGACTTCATCTTCGAGGACCGTGACATCAAGTGGCTGGGCTGGCTCGAGCGTCCGCTGGCCAAGCTCGGCAAGGTCGACATGCTCTCGGCCTGCATCGCGCTGATCGTCCTGCTGGGCGTCTCGCTGACCTTCGCCAAGAACGCGCACCTGCACGCCGGGCACGCCGACAAGGCGGAAACGGTGCTGCTCTCCGGCGTCGCCGGTCTCATCACATACATGGTGGTGGGCGGTCTCTCCGGCTTCTTCGAGAATCGGCTCGAGGAATCGGAAGAGCGCGAGCACGAAGCGGAAGAGGAGGCCAAGAAGGCCGGCAAGCCGGTCTCCGCGGTGGCGATGGCCGGCAAGGCGGCCTTCTTCATGTTCCTCTACCTGGAGGTCCTGGACGCCTCGTTCTCCTTCGACGGTGTCATCGGCGCCTTCGCCATCACCAACGACATCGTGCTGATGGCCCTCGGCCTCGGTATCGGCGCCATGTACGTCCGGTCGCTCACCGTCTATCTGGTCCGCGAGGGCACGCTCGACGACTACGTCTACCTGGAGCACGGCGCGCACTACGCGATCGGCGCGCTCGCCGCGATCCTGCTGATCACCATCCAGTACGAGATCAACGAGATCATCACCGGTCTCATCGGCGTCGTCCTGATCGGCTGGTCCTTCTGGTCCTCGGTCCGCCGCAACCGCGCACTGGCGGCAGCAGAGGGAAAAGCTGACGCCTCGGACGACAAGGCAGAAGTCTCGTCCGGGGTGTGACACCCCTCCCGGTGAGGAACGCTTTGAGGCGGGGCGGTCACGAGGAAGTCCTCATGGCCGCCCCGTCGTCGTATCCGTTGTATTCGTCTGTTGTCCGTCGGGGTGAACACCTAACCGTGGGGGTGGAATGAGCTTCTGGGACGGTCTGTGGCGTGGTGGGCGATCGACGCAGTTCGATTCGGGGAGCGCGGCGACCAACGCCATCACGCTGACCAAGCGGAACCAGTCGGTCTCGCTCACCAAACAGGGCGCGGCCACCGGCAATCTGCGTGTCAACCTGTCCTGGCGGATGCGCACCTCCGACATAGGCGGCGGCCGGCGCAGCAGCCTGCTGCGCCACCCCTTCCAGGCGTTCAAGCCCGAAGTGGTGCAGGCGCACACCGAGAGCATGGTCAACGTCGACCTCGACCTGGGGTGCCTGTACGAGCTGACGGACGGCACCAAGGGCGTCGTACAGCCGCTGGGCAGCTTCTACGGAGAGCTCAACGGACCGCCGTACGTGAAACTCAGCGGCGACGACCGCTTCGGCTCGGGCTCGGGCGAGACGATCTTCATCAACCTCGACCACCGGGAGCAGATCAAGCGGCTCCTGGTCTTCGTCTACATCTACGACCAGACCCCGGCCTTCGACCGTACGCACGCCATCGTGACTCTCTACCCGAGCAACGGCCCGCGGATCGAGGTCGGCCTCGACGAGCGCCACCCGCAGGCCCGTTCCTGCGCGGTGGTCATGATCGAGAACGTCAAGAACGAGCTGATCGTGCGGCGTGAGGTGAAGTTCGTGTACGGGTTCCAGGCCGAACTCGACCGGCTGTACGGGTGGGGGCTTCAGTGGGGCCGCGGTTACAAGGCGAAGGCCGACCGTTGAGCACCGCTCTCCCAAAGCGGGTGTGTCGGCGACGAAGCGGTGCTCACCGCCCGACGAACTGCGGCCCCTGCGGCGGCAGCCTGAACTCCGGGTCGGGCATGGCCGGGACCGGGTGCGGATAGCCGTACGCCGGCTGGGCGGTCGCCGCGGCGGGCTGGGGTGGGGCGGCTTGCGGATAGGCGTACGAGCCCGGGGAGGCCGGCTGCGGATAGCCGTACGCCGGCTGGGTCGCGGACTCCGGGGGGTAGCCGTAGGCGGGCTGCGAGGGTTGCTGGGGCAGACCGGAGGCGGCGGGCTGCTCGGGCGGCAGCGGCGCCGAGTTGCCCGCGGACGCGGGCTCGGACTCGGACTCGTCCACCTCGATTCCGAAGTCGCCCGCCAGACCCTCGATGCCGTTCGCATAGCCCTCGCCGAGCGCCCGGAACTTCCAGCCCTCCCCGCGCCGGTACAGCTCACCGCAGATCAGCGCGGTCTCCTCGCCGGTCTCCGGCTTGATGTCGAAGTACGCCAGCGGCTCACCGTCCGCGAGGGCGGCGTCGTACAGCAGGATCCGCAGGGCGCGGACGCGGTCGAAGGTTTCGCCCTCCGCCGAGGCGACCAGGAGGATCCGCGTCACGGCCTTTTCGACGCCCGCCAGATCCGACTGGATCGTCTCGGTGAGCCCCTCGGCGACCCGCTTCTTGCCGAGCCGCCAGACCATGCCCGAGGGATGCCGGGGCTGGTTGTAGAAGACGAAGTCCTCGTCGGATCGCACACGATCGTCGGGCCCGAGGAGCAGCGCCGAGGCGTCCACGTCGGGAACGCCCGGCCCCGGCGCCCAGCGCAGCACGGACCGTACCGCCTTGGCGTTCAGCGGTACGTTCGACCCCTTCAGCATCGCGTGCGTCATGCGGTCATCCTGCCTTCTCGATCCTGGTCACGACAATGCGGGGGTGCGCCCCGGCCCGTTCGGTGTGAGGCTGGAGGATATGGCTGTATTCGGCTGTGTTCGTCTGCGTAACCTGAATTTCATGCCGGGTGGGAACCCCGGACATGGGTCTCTACGTACTATTACCGGCCACATATCGTCAGGCCGATCAGCCGCTCCGGGGAGTCTTATGCGTCATTTCGGGCACATCGCTCCGGAGGTGCGGCAGCGCCTCTTCCACCAGGAACCCTGCGTCTTCACCGCGGAATCCCCGGCCCGGATGCTCTCCGTGGCCCTCGGCGCCACGCTGTACAGCCCCGCGACCAGACCGCGGCTGGCCGAGGACATCGTGAAGCAGATCGACCGCGGCGTCGTCTCGATGGTGCTGTGCCTGGAGGACTCCATAGACGACTCGGAGGTTCCGGGTGCCGAGGAGAACCTGGTCCGGCAGTTCGGGGTCCTGGCCGATGGCTGTCCGGATATGGAGCTGCCGCTGCTGTTCGTCCGCGTCCGTACGCCGGAGCAGATCCCGGACCTCGTCCAGCGGCTCGGCGGCTCGGCCCGGCTGCTGTCCGGTTTCGTACTGCCGAAGTTCACCGAAGAGCGGGGCGTACCGTTCCTGGAGGCGCTCACCGCGTCCGAGGCCGCGAGCGGGCGGCGGCTGTTCGCCATGCCCGTCCTCGAATCGCCGGACCTGCTGTACCGCGAGTCGCGCGTGGACACCCTGGCGGGAATCTTCCGCGCCGTCGACAAGTACCGCGACCGCGTTCTCGCGCTCAGGCTCGGCGTCACCGACTTCTGCTCCTCGTACGGGCTGCGCCGGGCGCCCGACATGACCGCGTACGACGTACAGATCGTGGCCTCCGTGATCGCCGACGTGGTGAACGTGCTGGGACGGGCCGACGGCACCGGATTCACGGTTACGGGGCCCGTGTGGGAGTACTTCCGGGTCCAGGAGCGCATGTTCAAGCCGCAACTGCGCCGCAGCCCCTTCACCCCGGAGGCCGAGGACCTGCGCAACGCACTGATCGAGCACGACATGGACGGGCTGCTGCGCGAGATCTCCCTCGACCGCGCCAACGGTCTGCTCGGCAAGACCTGCATCCACCCCTCGCACGTACTGCCCGTGCACGCCCTGTCCGTGGTCAGCCACGAGGAGTACAGCGACGCCCAGGACATACTGCGTCCGGAGCGTGGCGGCGGAGGCGTCCTGCGGTCCGCGTACACGAACAAGATGAACGAGGTGAAGCCGCACCGCGCCTGGGCCGAGCGCACCCTGCAGCGCGCCGAGGTCTTCGGCGTCGCGAACGAGGACATCGGCTTCGTGGAGCTGCTCGCCGCCGGGCTGCCTGGCTGACCGGTCTGTCCGGCCGAGCACAGGATTTAGCCGCCGGGTTCTCCGGCCGAACACAGGGATTAAATGGAAAACGTGGTGTGGACAGGTACCTGGGTCGCCGAGCGGCTCGGCGTCGAGCTCGTCGGTGACGAGAAGCTGAGCGAGCTGCTTGGACTTGCCCTGCGGCGCAACCCCAAGCGCGCGCATCTGCTGGTGTCGAACGTGCTGGGCAAGCACGTACCGCAGAGCCCGCGCAGGGTGTGGCAGGCCGGGTACGAACTGGGCCACCGGGTGCGTGAACTGCTCGGCGACGCAGCGGCGAGCCGTGCCGTGGTGCTCGGCTACGCGGAGACGGCGACGGGCCTCGGCCACTCGGTCGCGGACGGCCTGGGCCTCGCGCCCTACCTGCACTCGACGCGGCGCCCCGTCGAGGGAGTCGAGCGCGCGGGCGGCTTCGAGGAGTCCCACTCGCACGCCACTTCGCATCTGCTGCTGCCGGAGAAGCCCGGGCTGCTCGCGGGCGACGGTGCGCTGGTCCTCGTGGACGACGAGTTCTCCACGGGCAACACGGTGCTCAACACGATCCGCGCGCTGCACGAGCGCTACCCGCGCGGGCACTACGTGATCGTCGCGCTCGTCGACATGCGCTCCCCGGCCGACCAGGGCCGCCTCGACGCGTTCGCCCGCGAGATCGGCGCGCGCGTGGACCTGGTGGCGGCGGCCTCGGGGACGGTTCGGCTGCCTGACGGCGTACTGGAGAAGGGGCAGGCACTGGTCGCCGAGTACGAGACATCCGCAGAACAGCTGCCGGGGCTTGCGGAGCACGGCACCGTCGCGCGCGTGGAGCTCGGCTGGCCGCACGACCTGCCCGATGGCGGCCGGCACGGCTTCACCCCCGAGCACCGCATACGCCTGGAGGACGCCCTGCCCGCCATGGCCGCGCGGCTCGCGGGCGCGCTGCCGGGCGGGGCGCGCCGCGTACTCGTCCTCGGCTTCGAGGAGTTGATGTACGCGCCGCTGCGGCTCGGCGTCGCACTGGAGGAGCTGACCGACGCCGAAGTCCGCTACTCCACCACGACCCGTTCCCCCGTCCTCGCCGTCGACGACCCCGGCTACGCGATCCGCAGCCGTCTCGTCTTCCCCGCCCACGACCAGCCGGGCGACGGCCCCGGCGAGCGCTACGCCTACAACGTCGCGGGCGCCGGATTCGACGCCGTCGTCGCTGTGGTCGACTCGGTCGCCGACACACCCGAACTGCACGCCCCGGACGGCCTGTTGGCGCGGCTCGCCGCCCACACCCCGAGCGTGCTGCTCGCAGTCGTCCCCTCCTACATACCGTCGTACGCCCCCACCCCGCAGCTGTCCGAAAGGCCCTCCATGCTGCCCGAGCCCCTTCGCGGCCCCGACTTCTCCTCATACGCCCCTGACGAGGTCGGCTGGCTGCTCCAGGACCTCTCGGACGTGACGCTGGAGGCGCCGACGGAGGAGCGCGAGGAAGCGATCCAGAGCGGGGGCGCGCACTACGCGGAGTCGCTGCCGGTGGAGTACCAGCCGAGCGACCGGTACCAGGAACTGTTCCGCGCCGCGCTGGACACCTCGGCCGTGCGCATCGCCCAGGCGGCGGGCGCCGTCACCGAGACCGTGCTGGCGGAGCGGTCGCCGCGCCCCGTCCTCGTGTCGCTCGCCCGCGCCGGCACCCCCATCGGCATCCTGATGCGCCGCTGGGCCAAGCACCGGCACGGGCTGGGCCTCCCTCATTACGCCGTCTCCATCGTGCGCGGGCGCGGCATCGACGCCAACGCGCTGCGCTGGCTGGCCGCCCACCACGACCCGGCCGACATCGTCTTCGTGGACGGCTGGACCGGCAAGGGCGCCATCACCCGCGAACTCGCCCAGGCCATCGAGGAGTTCGAGGCCTCCGACGGCATCACCGGCTTCGACCCGGAGATCGCGGTGCTCGCCGACCCCGGCTCCTGCGTACGCACCTACGGCACCCGCGAGGACTTCCTCATCCCCTCCGCCTGCCTCAACTCGACGGTCTCCGGGCTCATTTCGCGTACGGTGCTAAGGGCCGACCTGGTCGGAGAGCATGACTTCCACGGCGCGAAGTTCTACCGCGAGCTCGCCGGCGCGGACGTCTCCGTCGACTTCCTGGACGCCATCTCCGACCGCTTCGACGAGGTCGGCGACACGGTCGACACCCTGGTCAAGGAACTGCTCTCCATGGACCGCAGCCCGAGCTGGGAGGGCTGGGCGGCTGTCGAGCGGATCAGCGAGGAGTACGGCATCCATGACGTGAACCTCGTCAAGCCGGGCGTCGGCGAGACGACCCGCGTACTGCTGCGCCGCGTCCCGTGGAAGATCCTCGCCCGCGCGGGAGCGGGCGCCGACCTGGCTCACGTACGCCTGCTCGCCGAGCAGCGGGGCGTGCCCGTCGAGGAGGTGGCCGAACTCCCGTACACCTGCGTCGGGTTGATCCACCCCAAGTACACGCGCGGGGCGACCGGCGCCGACGGCAAGACGGTGACGGTCTGATGACCTCGCCGAAGGTGCTCGTGGCCAGCGACCTCGACCGCACACTCATCTACTCCGCCGCCGCGCTCGCGCTGCCCCTGCCGGACGAGCGGGCGCCCCGGCTGCTGTGCGTCGAGGTGTACGAGAGCAAGCCGCTGTCGTACATGACGGAGACCGCGGCAGGACTGCTCGCCGAACTCGGCGAGGCAGCCGTCTTCGCGCCCACCACGACCCGTACGCGTCAGCAGTACCGGCGCATCCAACTCCCCGGCCCCGCACCGAAGTTCGCGATCTGCGCCAACGGCGGCCATCTCCTCGTCGACGGTGCCTCGGACCCGGAGTGGCACGCACAGGTCACCGCCCGGCTGGCCGGCGAGTGCGCCCCGCTCGCCGAGGTGCGGGCCCATATGACGGCCACCGCCGACCCCGCCTGGGTGCGCAAGCACCGCGTCGCTGAGGACCTCTTCGCGTACGTCGTCGTCGAGCGCGAACTGCTCCCCGAGGACTGGGTGAAGGAACTGGCCGCCTGGGCGGAGAACCTCGGCTGGACGGTCTCTCTCCAGGGCCGCAAGATCTACGCCGTACCGAAGCCGCTCACCAAGAGCGCCGCCATGCGCGAGATCGCCCGCCGCACCGGAGCCGACCGCACCCTCGCGGCAGGTGACTCCCTCCTCGACGCCGACCTCCTCCTCGCCGCCGACCGCGGCTGGCGCCCGGGCCACGGCGAACTGGCCGACGTGGGCTGGACGGCCCCCGGGGTCACCTCTCTTCCGGAACGGGGTGTCGCCGCGGGCGAGCGGATTCTGCGGGAGTTCCTGCGGGAGGCCCGGTAGGGACCTCAACGGCGGCTGCGGTGGCTGTGGTGGACGAGGCCATGGACGCTTCCTGCTCCTTGGCGCGCCGTCGCCCGCCCCGCCCCGGCCTGAACAGCCGTACGCCCGCGAAGAGCAGCACCGCGAGCACCGCCGCGACCAGGACCACCTTCGAGTAGGCCGACACATAGCCGCTGACCTCCGTCCAGTTCTCGCCGAGCAGATAGCCGGCCAGGACGAAGATGGTGTTCCAGATCGCGCTGCCCAGTGTGGTCAGGCAGAGGAAGACGGACAGGCGCATGCGCTCGACGCCCGCAGGCACGGATATCAGACTGCGGAAGATCGGAATCATGCGTCCGAAGAACACGGCCTTGGTGCCGTGCCGGACGAACCACGCCTCTGTCTTCTCTATGTCAGTGACCTTCACCAGCGGCAGCCGGGCCGCGATCGCCACCGTGCGGTCGCGGCCGAGCAGCGCCCCCACGCCATACAGCGCGAGCGCGCCTATGACGGAACCCGCCGTCGTCCACAGCAGCGCCGCGAACAGATTCATCTGTCCGGTGCTCGCCGCGAACCCCGCGAGCGGCAGGATGACCTCGCTCGGCAGAGGCGGGAAGAGGTTCTCCAGAGCGATGGCGATGCCCGCGCCCGGCGCGCCGAGCGTATCCATGAGGCTGTTGATCCACTGAGGCGCGCCGCTGTCCTCCGCGACGCCGGCTGCGATGGCTGTCATGCCACACACGCTAGAAAACCGAACCTGAAGAGACCCTGAGGCCGACCGCAAGATTCCAGGCGGTCAACCGCAGCTCGGAATTACGGTTTTCCGCAGTGCACGCAGACCCGACGCCCGGCTAGCGTGGCGATCATGCGAGATGTGGCACGACGTGGGGTGTGGTGCGGGGTGGGGCTCATGACCGGAGCCGCCTCGGCCGCCGTCGAGCTGCTCTTCACCGTTCTGTCGGGCCTCGCCCTGTTACCCGTACTGGCCTGGCCGCGCGGTCGGCAGGCCGTGCTCCGACCCGTGTTCGCGGGTGCGCGGAGGCTGACGCAGTTCGAGCGCCGACGGCTCGGGACCTGGTTGAGCGTGTCCGTCTCTCCCGTGTATGAGGACGCGCGCGCCCTGCGTTACATCGCGTGCCGCTGGGCGCTCGGGGCGTTGGGTGCGATTGTGCTGCTGTCGGTGGCGGCCGGGCTCATTTACAGCACGTACTGGATGTTCGCCTGGATCGTCGGCGACGTCGAGCACCCCTGGGCGATCGTCTTCTCGGCCTTCGGTGGTCTGTTCCTGCTCTTCCTGGCGGTGCAGGGCGTCATCGGAGTCGCCGAGCTGGAGCGGCAGTTGGCCCGGCACTTCCTCGGACCCAGCCACCAGGAGGAGTTGGAACGGCGGATCGTGGAGCTGGCCGCGAGCCGCGCCGCGGTGGTGGACGCCGTCGACGACGAACGGCGCCGTATCGAGCGGGACCTGCACGACGGCGTGCAGCAGCGGCTCGTCGCCCTCGGCATGCTGCTCGGCCGCGCCCTGCGCAGCCAGGACCCGGAGCGCGCGGACCGGCTGCTGCGCCAGGCCCACGACGAGAGCCGGCAGGCGCTGGCCGATCTGCGCGAGGTGGCCTGGCGGATCTACCCGACCACGTTGGACGAGGCGGGACTGCGAGCGGCCCTGGAGACGGTCGCCGAGCGTTCGTCCGTGCCGGTGAGAGTGGAGTACGAGCTGGCTGCGGAGCCGGAGAAGGCGACGGCGTCCGTCGCGTACTTCGTGGTCTGCGAGGCTGTGACCAACGCGGTCAAGCACGCGATGGCGAGCCATATCACCGTTCACCTGTGGGCGGCCGAGGGCGCCCTGTGCGTACGGATCGAGGACGACGGCATGGGTGGCGCGAATCCCACGGGCAGCGGGCTGTTCGGGCTGGCCCGGCGGGTCGACGCCCTCGACGGGCGGTTCACTGTGCTCAGCCCGACGGGCGGGCCCACCGTCATCTCCGCGGAGCTGCCGTGCGCGTAATCCTGGCCGAGGACTCGACCCTGCTCAGAGAGGGTCTTGTACGCCTCCTCGCCGAGGAGGGCCACGAGGTGCTGGCCGCGGTGGGCGACGCCGAGCGGCTGCTGGCGGCCGTCGCCGAGGAGCAGCCGGACGTGGTGGTGGCAGACGTACGCATGCCTCCCACCCACAGCGACGAGGGCCTGCGCGCGGCCCTGGAGATTCGCGAGCGCTGGCCGGACGTGGGCGTGCTGGTGCTCTCGCAGTACGTCGAGAAGCGGTACGCGACGGAGCTGCTGACCGGAGACTCGGAGGGCGTCGGCTACCTGCTCAAGGACCGTGTCGTCCAAGTCGACGAGTTCCTGGACGCGTTGGAGCGGGTGAGTCAGGGGAGGGCGGCCTTCGACCCCGAGGTCGTGCGTCAGCTCCTCGGGCGCAGCGAGCGCGCGGACCTGCTGGACCGGCTCACCTCCCGCGAGCGGGACGTGTTGGCGGAGATGGCGCAGGGGCATACGAACGCGGCCATCGCGCGACGGATGCACATCTCCCTCAGCGGGGTCGAGAAGCACATCAACGCGATCTTCGACAAGCTCGAGCTGACCGGAGGCGAGGGCTACTCCCGCAGGGTGCTGGCCGTACTTCGCTATCTGGGGACCTGAGAGAGCCGAGAAACCCGGAGTCAGCCGCAGCAGCCCCCGCCGCAGCACCCTCCGCCGCTCGCCTTGGGCGCCGGTGCGGTCGTGGGCGCCGAGGCCGAGCCGCCGACCGCGACCGTCGACAGCAGCTTCACCGTGTCGTCGTGCCCGGCCGGGCAGGCGGCGGGCGCCGAGGACTCGGCCATGGGGCGGCTCTTCTCGAAGGTGTCGCCGCAGGTCCGGCAGCGGTATTCATAGCGAGGCATACGGACAGATTAGCGGGCGGCCGTGGGTCGAAGAGGCGCGCACGTCAGGTCGAGTGCCCCCGCTCCTCACGGATCTGCGACACCACCCGGGACACCGTCCGCCGCACCGCCTCCGTCTCGGTCAGGAAATGCCAGTAATCGGGGTGCCGCCCCTCCAGCGTGGCGACGGCCCGCTCCAGACGGCCCACCGAGTCGTCGAGCGGCCGGGCGTGACGCGGGTCGGGCGTATGGCGGCCTGCCATCGCCAGCCGCTGGGCGTCACGGATCGCGAAGCGCGTACGGTCGATCTCCCGCTGCGGGTCCTTCTGCACCTCGTTCAGCCGCCGCAGCCGGTCCCCGGCCGCGGACACGGCCTCGTCGGTCGTGTTCAGCAAGGCCCGCACCGTCGACAGCAGCGCCGTCGCGTCCGCCCAGCGCTGCTCGTCGCGCGCGGCCTTGGCCTCCGTCAGCTTCGCCTCGGCCTGTCGTACGGTCTCGGCGGCCTGGTCCGGTACGTGCTGAAGGTCCTGCCAGCATGCGGCCGTGAACCGCCGCCGCAGCTCGCTCAGCACCGGATCCACCTGCCCGGACCGGGTGGTGAGCGCCTGCGCGCGTGTCCGCAGCGAGACCAGGCGCCGGTCGATCTCGGCGGCCCGCTCCGGCAGCCGCTCCGCCTCCGCGCGCACCCCCTCGGCATCGCGCGCGACCCGGTCGGCGCGCTCCAGCGTCTCCGGGACGCCGTGCTGCCCGGCGCCCTGATTGAGCTTGGTCAGCTCGGGGCCGAGGGCGGCGAGGCGGGCGGCCAGGTCGTCGGCCTTGAGCCCTGAGCCTCGTACGGCATCAAGGGCGTTCGAGGCGGCGAGCAGGGCCTGGCGGGCGCGCTCGACGGTCGGGGCGAGGCGGGCCAGCTGGGTCTCGGCCTTGCCGAGCAGCGGGCCGAGCCCGTCGGTGAACCGGTCCAGCTCCTGCTTGACGCGGGTCAGCTCGTCCTTCGCCTTGGTCAGCTCCGTACGCGCCCGGGCCGCGACGGAGGCCTCCAGGTCGTCGCGGTCGAGGTCGTGGGCGTCGATCGCGTTGATATACGTATGGCTGACCTCGTCTATGCGACGCCCCAGCGCGTCGAAGTCGGAGACCGCGCGCCGGGCCGCGGGGGAGTCGTCGACGGCAGTGATGGTCTCGATCGAGATGCGCAGATCGCGCTGCGCGGTGTCGAGTTCGTAGAACGCGGCCGCCGCGGCGTCCTTGGCCGCCTGCGCCTCGGCCCGCTGGCTCTCGGAACGGCCGCCGAACCACCGCCGCGTCCCCCCGCCGGTGAACGCGGCGGGGAGCGTGAGCGCGAGCAGCGGGAGCGGAAGGAGGACCAGGGTCAGCAGGTCACGGGCGGCGCCGCGCGTTCTCGGCGCCCTCGCGGCCCTCAAATCGGCACGGTGGCGAGGTAGTTGCTGTGCCCGTGGCACAAACGGCGTGTACGGCTGTGAAGGTGTCGCCGTCACATCCCTCTCCCGTGCTGTGGTCCACCCTGCCCGGTGTCATTCTCCCACCAGGTAGGGACGAACACACGGCCCGGTCAGTTCGCCGTACGCACCGTGACTTTCCCGTCCCGTGTGTGGGCGGACACCTCGTGTGCGCTGCGCTCGTCGCGGGGCACCGACACATCGACGCTTCCGTCGCCGGTCTCGGTGTCCACGCGGTACGTCGCGTCCGCGGGCAGCTCGATGGTGACGGAGCCGTCGTGGCTGCGTGAGACGACCCGGTCAGGTACGGCGGCGAGGCCGAGCCGCACGGAGCCGTCCCGCGTGTGCACGTCCACGCGTCGGGAGTCGACGCCGGTCGCGGTGACCGAACCGTCGCCGGTGCGCAGGGTCAGCGGCCCGCTGGAGTCCTTGACGTGCACGGAACCGTCGCCCGTGCGGACGTTCAGCGCCTCCTCGAAGCCGCTCGCCCGTACGCTGCCGTCCCCGTCCTTCACGGTGACCGCGATACCGCGCGGCACCTCGATCCGGTGCTTGGCCGAGCAGTCGGCGACCACGCCCGAGCACTTCATCCGCAGCGTGAGCTTGTCGTCCTTCATCGCCCAGGTCACCTTGGGGTCCCCTCCGACGACGACGCTGCCCTGGAACCACCGGGTGACCTTCACCTCGTCGACATCGGCGGCGACCAGTTCGAGCGCGGAGTCGTCGGAGTCGACGGTCAGAGTGCGGCCCTCGAGCGCGAACGAACGCTGCTCGGGTTCGTCGTCGTCCCCGGCGTTGGCGCCGCACCCGGCGGCGAGCAGGGTGACGGCGGCGACGGCCACGGTGGCCACGGCTGCGGAACGGCGGATACGTACGGCCATGATGGGTTCCCCCTGATGTCGGGCGCCCCGGCCGTGGACTTCGTGGCCCTTTCTCGGCTGCCTGGGACGCTCTTCGACCGTACGGAGCGGGGGCTCAGGGCGGGATCCGGCCCGCTCCCGAATCCCGGGTGGGGAAAACCCCCGCATCGCGCGAGCCCGGGACCCGATGGGTACCCGATACGCGTTTGCCGGGCACTGCCCCTGGCAAGGTAGGCTGTCGACTCGTCACGGGTGCGTAGCTCAGGGGTAGAGCGCCTGCCTTACAAGCAGGATGTCGGCGGTTCGAAACCGTCCGCGCCCACCGGGCCCAAGTAGCGAGGAACCCCGGCCGATCATGGCCGGGGTTTTTCGCTGTCCGGTGATGCGCCGCCGCTCCCGGGACTCCCGAACGGTCACGCCTCCGAGGCAGGCTCCTCCGCCCGCGCACGTACGTCCTCATGTACGTGCTTCAGGCGCATCCTCGCGTCCACCTTCTCCGCAACCGTGACCTCGGCCCAGAAACGGTGGCAGGTCACGAAGACGGCCAGCTCGCGCTCACGCTCGCGGAGCTTTTCCACCTCGGCCTGTTCGTCGGCACTCCAGCCGGGCGAGGCGGGCAGCTCCACCTTGCGCCAGCCGTGGTTGTCGCTGAAGCCGTCCATGGGCTCGACCGACCAGGGGAGCCGCTTCAGCAGGGCCAGCAGCTCGGCCCGGACCTGATGCAACTCCTCCTGACCGGCCAGGAGGTCACTCGGAAAGTCGTAGGTCTCAGCCACACGCCAATGCTACGCCTGTTCGAATTTGGGATGCGAGTTTCTTGGGGGACTTCACACGGACGGGTGTGACGCGGGTACGGCAGACCGGCGATGACTCAGCCCCGCAGCGGCTGTGCCAGTCGTCCCAGCAGTCCTGCGACCAGGGCGGTCTGGGCGGGCACGGTGCCGGGGTAGATGAACTCGCCCCGGGCGTGGGCGCCGTCGCCGACCGCGCCCATGCCGCACAGGACCGGCAGGCCGAGGGCGGCGACGAAGTTGGCGTCGCTGGCACCGCCTACGGCGGCGTCGGGCAGGTCGTCGCGGCCCTGTCCGCGGGCGACCTCGCGGGCCAGGTCGAGAAGCGGGGCGGAGGCGGCGTTGAGGGTCATCGGGGGCCGGTTCCAGGCGTGGTCGATCTCGATGCGGATGCGGGGGTCGCTGACCTTGATGGCGTCGAACTCGGTGTCCACACGGGCCTGTTCGGCCTCGCTGCTGACCCGGATGTCGACGCTGGCGGTGGCCTGTCCGGCGACGACGTTGGTGGCGGAGCCGCCCTTGATGAGCCCGGTGTTGACCGTCGTACCCCTCTCGGGGGCGGCGACGGCCGCGGCGGCGACCACGAACTCGGACAGCGCGGTGATCGCGCTCGCCCCGTCCTCGGGCGCGAGCCCGGCGTGCGCCGCGACGCCGGTCGCGGTGACCCGGAAGATCCCGGAGCCCTTGCGGGCGGTCTTGACCGCGCCGTGGGCGGACGGCTCCAGCACCAGCGTGACGTCGGCCTTCTGCGCGACCTCCTCGATCACCGGCCGCGAGGACAGGGAGCCGATCTCCTCGTCGCCGTTGAAGAGGAAGGTGACGGTGGGCAGGGGTGCGCCGCTCTCCCGGGCCAGCTTCAGGGCCCAAATGCCTTGGGCCAGGCCGGTCTTCATGTCGAAGATGCCCGGCCCGCTGAGCTTGTCCCGACCGTCGTCGGACGCCTCCGGATGCTCCCAGCCGGCGAGGGTGCCGGTCGGCCACACGGTGTCGTAGTGGCCGACGAGCGCGACGTGCCCGGCGCCGGTGCCAGTGCCGGTGTAGGTCAGCGTGAGGGTGTCGCCGCACTCGCCGCCTGGGTAGCGCTGTTCGTGGTCGGGCCGACCGAGCCGGTGGACGGCCAGCTCACGCAGGAGGTCCAGACCCGCCGCGAGTCCGGCCAGGTCGTAGCTGCTGGTCTCGTGGCGGACGAGGGTCAGGATGTCGGTGACGATCTCCGACGAGACCTCCTGGGCGCGGGCGGTGAGGGCGGCAGCGGGCGATGCGGTCATGATCTGCTTTCTCGTGTCTCTCGTACGACTCGTGTCTCTCGTACGAAGCGGCTCGTACTTCTCGTACGAAGGAGGCTTCTCGTACGAAGTGGGGGGTGGCGTTCCTCGGCGGCAGGACGAGGTCAGGCGGCGGGACGGGGTCAGCTGATGCCGAACGGGATGCCCAGCAGGTACCAGGCCACGAAGAACGCGACCCAGACGACCCAGACGACGGCGGCGATCGGGATCGTGAAGGAGGCCAGGGTGCCGATGCCGGCGGACTTGCGGTACTGCTGGATGAAGCCCAGCGCCATCACGAAGTACGGGCTCATCGGGGTGACGCAGTTGGTGACCGAGTCGGCTACGCGGTAGACGGCCTGGGTGGTCTCGGGCTCGATGCCGATGAGCATCAGCATGGGCACGATCACCGGCGCGGCCAGCGCCCACAGGGCGGAGCCGCTGGTGATGACGAGGTTCATGAACGTGATCAGCACGGCGACGCCGACCAGCACGGTCCAGCCGCTCATGTCCAGGTCACGCAGCGTCTCGGCGCCCTTGACGGCGAGGATGTCGCCGATGTTCGTCCACTTGAAGTAGGCGAGGAACTGCGAGATCGCGAAGAACAGGACGAGGATCGGGGCCATCGAGCGGGTGCCGTCGACCATCGCGGCGATGATGTCGCGGGAGGCGGAGAAGGTACCGGTCATCCGGCCGTAGACGGTGCCGAGCACGGCGAAGAACAGGCCCAGGACGAGCGCCATCCCGCCGATCAGTGAGGAGTCGACGATGCCGCCGTGCTCGCCGCGCAGCGGTGAGGACGAAGGGATCATCGCCACCACCAGGAACGCGATGAAGCCCAGGGCGACCAGTCCGGTCACGTGCAGGGCGCGGCGCTGCTGGTCGGTGACCTCGATCGCCTCCAGTTCGTCGGCGTTCAGTGCGGCGACCGGCTCGTCGGGCTCCAGGTCCGTACGGCGGGCGAGGACCTTGTCGACGACGAGCGTGATCACCAGGGCCACGAGGACCGACGAGGCGAGGCCGAAGAAGTAGTTGGCCACCGGGGTGACGACGTAGTCCGCGTCGATGGTGTGGGCGGCGGCGGTGGAGATCCCCGACAGCAGTACGTCGGTGGTGGTGAGCGAGGGGGAGGCGTCGTAGCCGGCGGAGATCGAGACGTACGCGACGATGCAGCCGAGCACCGGGCTGCGGCCCGCCGCACGGAAGACCAGTGCGCCGAGCGGGATGAGGGTGACGTAGGCGGCGTCGCCGGCCACATGGCTGACCATGGCCGTCATCGACAGGGCGAAGGTCAGGTACCTGCCCGGCACCCGCGCGACCATCCGGCGCAGCAGGGCCGAGAACAGTCCGCTCCTCTCGGCGACGGCGATGCCGAACATCACGGTGAGGATGGTGGCCAGCGGCGGGAAGGCCGCGAAGTTGTCGACGGCCCCCTCGACCGCCATGGTGATGCCGTCCCTGCTGAGCAGGTTCTCCACCTTGATGGTCTCGTCCGTGCCGGGGTGCACGGCGCTGACGCCGACCGCCGCCAGTACGGCGCTGAGGACGGCGACGACCCCCGCGAGGATCCAGAACAGCCAGAACGGGTTGGGCAGTTTGTTGCCGACCTTCTCGATCCCCGCGAACGCGCGGAACGCGGCGCGCAGGACTCTCGACTGTGGCTCGGTCGGCTGGGGTGGGGTCGCGGTGGCACTCATCGGTACCTCTTCGGGCATTTGAGGGATGTTCCTGCGAACAATGGCAGTCGAATGAGAGATTCTCTAGACCCTGGATGTAACAGTGGGATTAATCGGCAGTCTAAGGTGATGCACTATGACCCGCCCCCTCCTCGACGATCTCGATCGGCGCCTCATCGGCGCGCTGCACCTGGCACCCCGGGCCACCTGGGACGACATCGGCGGGATCCTGTCCGCCGACGCCAGCACGCTGAAGCGCCGTTACGACCGGCTGTACGAGGCCCGGATGGTCCGCGTGATCGGGCAGGCCGACTGGGGCATGCACTCCACGGCGATGCCGGTCCACGTCTTCCTGGACATCACCGGCGAAACCCCGCTCGCCGTCCTCCGCCGGCTCCAGGACCTGCCCCACCTCCAGCTCCTGGCGCAGATCTCCGGCGACCACCCCCTCTACGCCGTGGTCCACGCCCCCTCCGAGGCGGCCACCAGCGAGGCGATCGACCGGATGTTCTCCGTCCCCGGCGTACGCCGCGTCAAAGCCCTGCCCGCCCTCAGCACCCATCGCCGGGGTCACACCTGGGACCCTCAGTTCCTCACCGACACCGAAAGGGCGGAGCTGCTGAAACTCGCCGGCGCCCGCCCCGAGGGCACCGCGACCGCGACACCCCCCGCCAAACCGCTCAGCGAGGCCGAACGCACCGTCGTCGCCCAGCTGATGCAGGACAGCCGCGCATCCGCCGCGAGCATCGCCCGGGCCGCCGACCTGGCCACCTCCACCGCGCACCGCGTCGTCCGCCGGGTCCTCGACGAGGGATGGGTCAAACCGCGCCTGGAGATCGTGTCGGAATGGCTCGGCTTCCAGACCCCGTTCATGCTCCGCCTACGGGTCGCCCCCGGCGAGACCCCCGACGTCATGCGCCGTATCGACCGGCTCCCCCAGACCCGGCTCGCCGCCCACGTCGCCAGCGACATGTCCGTACTCGCCACCGGCCTGGTCACCGACCGCTCCGCCGTGGCGCACTTCATCGACAACGAGCTGGCCAGGATCCCCGGCATCATCACCGTCAGCGTCGACGTCATGCTCGCCGAGCCGCGCCGCTACTGGCTGGACCGGGACCTGGCCTCCGGCCTCGGCGAATTCCACGCGCCGGTGCTGCTGTAAGCCCCCGGCTGCTCAGTCACGACGGGCGTGCCGCCCACGACGGGCGTGCCGACGAAGACGAAGGCGGACGGAGCGGCGGCGCCCCCGTACGCCGTGGCATCGTGGAGCCATGGTCATCGAGGTTCGCCCGGCTTCGGTCTTCGAGGATGTCCGTGCTCTGGTCGGGCCGAAGTCGCCCGGGGCCAACGTCTGTTGGTGTCTGAGCTACCGGATCCCGTCCAAGCTCAACAACGAGCTTCGCGGACCGGCCCGAGGTGAGTACGTCGCCGGACTGTGCCGTACGGAACCCCCTCCGGGAGTGCTCGCCTACGACGGTGACGAGCCGGTCGGCTGGGCGGCCGTGGCGCCACGCGCGGATACGTCCTTCGCTCGCAACCGCAAGATCCCGCACGTCGACGACCTGCCGGTCTGGTCGCTGTGGTGCATCCGCGTACGCCCCGGTCACCGGAAGCAGGGCATCTCGCACGCCCTCATCGCCGGCGCCGTCGAGTTCGCCCGTGCTCATGGTGCGCCGGCGATCGAGGCGTACCCGCTCGACAACGGTGACGCCAAGGTCGACCTGACGATGGCGTACGCCGGGATCCGGAAGAACTTCGAACGCGCCGGCTTCGTCCACGCCGCCGACACCACCTCCGTGCTGGCCGGTCATCCCCGGGTCCTGATGCGGCTCGACCTGCGCTGACAGATGCGTGAACCCCTGTACAAGGTGGGCGCCCTCCGCTAACGTACAACCAAATGGTTGTAGATGGCATGACCGACGAGACCGTGGACCGCCTGTTCCACGCGCTGGCCGACGCCACGCGCCGTGACATCCTCCGCCGCTGTGTGCGGGGTGAGATGTCGGTGTCACGGCTGGCCGAGGCCTACCCGATGAGCTTCGCCGCGGTGCAGAAGCACGTCGCGGTACTGGAGCGGGCCGGACTCGTCACCAAGCAGCGCCGCGGACGGGAGCAGCTCGTGCGTATGGACCCCGATGCGGTGGGCCGCGCGCGGCAGGCGCTCGACGAGCTCGAGACGGCCTGGCGCGGGAGAGTGGACAGGATGTCCCGTCTGCTCGCACAGGACCCCGAGGAGAACGACCCGACGGAAGGACCGGACAGATGACCGTCACCAGTGTGGACAAGGACCTCGACAACCTGACCCTCACCCTGATCGCCGACTTCTCCGCACCCGTCGAGCGGGTGTGGCAGCTGTGGGCCGACCCGCGGCAGCTGGAGCGCTGGTGGGGACCGCCGACCTACCCGGCGACAGTGGAGCAGTACGACCTCACCCCGGGCGGGGACGTCAGCTACTTCATGACCAGCCCGGAGGGCGAGAAGCACTACGGCTGGTGGCGCATCACCTCGGTCACCTCGCCGACGTCACTGGAGTTCACCGACGGTTTCGCCGACCAAGAGGGCAAGCCGAGCCCCGACCAGCCGACCACCAACGTGCGGGTGCAGCTCACCGAGCGCGAGGGAGGCACCCGGATGGAGATGCGCTCGACCTTCGACTCCCGGGAACAGATGGAGCAGATGGTGAACATGGGCATGGTCGAAGGCCTGCAGGAAGCGGTCGGCCAGATCGACGCGATCCTCGTGGGCTGACGAGCCTCACCGGCTGACGAGGCCAAGCCTCCGACACGTCCTCAAAAAATCTCCGGGCAGTTGTCGATTCCGCCGTCGCCCGCTCGACGCACAGGTGAGAGGCGGGGAGAAGCCCCGTCCTTGTCGCCGAGCGACCGAGATGACCGAGGAGTCACCATGCCGCGATTTCTGACGCTGGTCCGTATCGAGGAGAACGACGTTCCCGCCGGAGGGCTGGGCCCGGAGTTCGATGAGCGTATGGGCGCATTGCTCGAGGAGATCACCAAGGCCGGGGTCATGCTGGACACGGCCGGACTGCACCCGACCGCCGAGGGCACCCGGATCACCTGGACCGGCGGCAAGTTCAACCAGGTCGACGGGCCGTTCACCGAGACCAAAGAAGTGATCGGCGGCTACTCCATCACCCAGTGCAAGGACAAGGCCGAAGCCATGGAGTGGGCCAAGCGCTTCCTCGAGATCCACCCGGCGGAGTTCATGCTCACGGTCGAGGTCCGCGAGATCGCCGAGGGCTGACCGGCACGGGGTGAGAGCGGCGGTACGTCCCTGCAGGCGTACCGCCGCTCCCGGTTCCAGCAGGTGCAGCTGTTCCCGCCCCCACGATCCCCGCCCCACGATCCCCGGACACGCGCGAAACTGGACCCATGTGCCGAAGCATCAAGACTCTCCGCCCACCCGTACTCCCCGAAGAGGCCACCGAGGAGGACATCCGGGCCGCCGCCCTTCAGTACGTCCGCAA
The DNA here is from genome assembly GCF_014647675.1 of Streptomyces flaveus. Lineage (GTDB taxonomy): Bacteria > Actinomycetota > Actinomycetes > Streptomycetales > Streptomycetaceae > Streptomyces > Streptomyces flaveus. The sequence goes on from NZ_BMPQ01000010.1 coordinate 261,961, forward strand.
GGTGTCCGGCTTCCGGGCCCCGGCCGCCCACAACCGCGAGGTGTTCGACCGGGCGGTCGACGCGATCACGGAGGCGACGGCCGAGCTGCTGGACGGGCTCGAGGTGCGGGGTCAGACAGCCGCGCACCGGGCCGACTGACCCCGTACGCATCCCAGATAAGGCGCCAGGGCACCAGCCGCGTACGCCTCAGACGCCCGTGCCCGTCTCAGCCACCGGCCGCCGTATCAGGTACGCGGCCCCCGCGCCCGCCCCGAACAGCGCGAGCAGCGAAACGCCCGTGGCGAGCCACGTCGTGCCCAGCAGGTGGCCGCCGAAGTAGCCGAGGGCGACGCTGTACGCGGCCCAGGCCAGGCCCGCGAGGATCGACCAGGGCAGGAACTCGCGGACGCGGCGCTGGGCGGCGCCCGCGCCGAGCGAGACGAGTGAGCGGCCCGCGGGCGCGAAGCGGGCGATGACGACCAGGGCGCCGCCGCCGCGTGCGAGGGCCGCGCCGAGACGTTCCTGCGCGCCGGTCAGGCGGCGGGAGCGGGCGAGGGCCCGGTCGAGGCGCTCGCCGCCGCGCCGGGCCAGCCGGTACGCGATCAGGTCGCCGAGGACCGAGGCGGTGGCCGCGCTGAGGGTCAGCGGCAGGAGGTCCGGTACGTTCCCGGTCGCCGCCTCGGAGCCGGCCGCGGCCGCCGTCGCCGCCGCGATGACGAGGACCCCGCTCGGCAGCACCGGCACGAACACGTCGAACAGCACGGACAAGGCCACCACGGCGTAGATCCATGGGCTGCCCGTCAGCAGCCCCACACTCTCAAGCACCCGAACTCCCCTGTGTCTCCCCCGTAAGCCCGAACCGTGCCGAGAGCCGCGATGTCGCGGGGGAGCGGCAGGAGCGGCTTGTGACAGCCATACAGCGTACGCCGGGGGTTGGAGAGGAGATCCACAGGGGGCACGTGTGATCGCTACACCACGTTCACGCGGCTGTCGCCTCCTGTCCTGGAGGCGGTCCGGTCCGGCCTCCCGTACGAACGGGCCCGACACGACGACGGCG
>NZ_BMPQ01000010.1:263048-269995 GCF_014647675.1 Streptomyces flaveus
CTCTCTTACAGTCAGCAGCCGCGGGCGTCAGGCCGCGACGGGCTCCGAACTGCGGCTGCTCGTCGTGGACGAGGAGGTGCGCCGCGAGAAGAGCCGGTCGAGGCCGAGCGCGCCCGAGCCGGTGAAGACCAGCAGGAACATCGACCAGCAGTACATGGCCGCGCCTTCACCCTGGTTCTCGATCGGCCAGAGCGCCTGGGGCTGGTGGACCTTGAAGTACGCGTAGGCCATGGCGCCCGAGGCGATGAACGCCGCGAACCGGGTGCCGAGGCCGAGCAGGACCAGGCTGCCGCCTACGAGCTCGATGACGGCCGCGTACCAGTTCGGCCAGGCTCCCATCTCGGCGGTGCCGCCCTTGCCGTCGGCGCCGCCGAACTCGCCGAAGAGTGACATGACGCCGTGGCAGGCGAAGAGCAGACCGATGACGATGCGGAACAGGCCGATGGCGTACGGCTGGGCGCTGTTTAAGCGTCCGGTCATGGTGGGGGAACTCCTTCGGTCTGGTGCGGCCCCGGGGGACCGCTGTTGGGGACGTAAACCGAGCGAGTGATCGACGGTAGGCTAGCCTAATCGATCGTTGCAAGTTCAACCTTCGACCGGATTTCAGCCGCGTCTTCCGGCGTCGACGCAGTTGAGACCGTCCGCAGCACCGCCCGCGCCACCGCGTCCGTGTCGGAGAGTGTGACTGAGTCCACGCCCGGCCTGACCCCCGCGGCGGTCACCCAGTGCACACCCTCCGTGGGCACGCCGAGCGCGAACCGCCGGGGGTGCGCGCGTCCTTGGCGGTCCATCAGGCGGTACGGGCGCGGTGTTACGTCCAGCCCTCCGGTTTCGTAACCGTCCACCGTGTGCGGTCGGCACTGACCGGTCTTGAGCAGCCGGGCGAGCAGGTCGTCGGCGGTCCGCCGCAGTTCCGGTTCCGGCAGCCGCGCCTCGACGAGGGTGGTCGCCCGGACCGTCGAGCCGGGCACGTCGGGGGAGTGCGCCACCCACGCCCCGTCCTCGGCCCGCACCTCCAGGCGCGGGCCGAGCACCTCCAGGACGCCCGCCTCGATCAGCGCGATCATCTCCTCGATACGGCGCCGGGGCGGCCCGATCGACAGGAACGCGTTGAGCGGCGTGTACCAGCGGTCCAGGTGCTCCCGTCGCGAGGCACCTGCAAGCCCGCCGTGGTCGACGATCAGCCGCACCTCGTTGCGCAGGTCGCGCAGCACGTCGAGGGCCGCCTTGAGGGGGCCGTGCACATTGCCGAGCGCCGCCTGCTCGGCGTCCTCACGCAGATACTCCAGCAGCCAACTCCGGAAGCTTTCCGGGCAGTTGAAGACCTGTCCCGTATGCGGGCGCGAAATGCGGTCCCAGGACCAGCATTCGGCCTCCGTGATGCCGAACTCGTCGAGAAGCAGGGCCTCTTGGGGGTCGCGGTGGGGAATGGCGAGAAAACGCTCACGGAAGTCCCGTGCGGTCGCCGCGTCGCCTGGCGCCGCAGTGTCGCCCCGTGCGGCCGTCTCGCCCCGCGCCAACAGCGCCTCGTAGTAGACCGTTTCGACCTCCTTCGCGACCAACGGCCATATCTCCGCGAGGAAGTCGGGCGCGTCACCGTTGTCCGTGCGCTTACGGAAGGCGGAGATGACGTCCGGGGTGAGGACGAGAGGGAGGTGACGGCCGTACGGGCCCTTCGTGTTGTCGCCGCGGGCCTGGTACGGGATGCCGCGCCGGGAACCCGCGTACAGACGCGGCTCGCGGCCCGACGGGACGTAACGCAGGCCGCCTTGCGGCGCCCGGAGGAAACGGCCGCCGCGGGCCGTCGTCAACAGGGCCATGTGATCGAAGAAGTTGAGGCCCAGGCCGCGCAGCAGGACGGGTTCGCCGGGGGCGAGCGGGGAGAGGTCGAGGTCGGCCGGGTTGGCGGGCGGAACGTGGCGCAGGCCGTGGCGGTCGGCGTACTCGGCGAGGCGCTGCTGCGTCTGGTCCGCGACCGTCGGCAGGTGGCCCTGGGCGAGGACCACGGCGGTCAGGTCGCGCAGGGTGCGGCCGTTGTCGAGTGCGAGCATCTGGTGGCCGTCGGGCGCGCCGTCGAGCCGTATCGCGCGGGCCCGGTGCGTCTCGACGCGGACCGAGGGCGGCGCCCCGCGCACGACTTCGGCGAAGGCCCACTCCAGATAGTGGCCGTACTGGGCGCGGGTCGGGTACTCGTCCGGGCCCAGCTCGCCGCGGGCCCAGGCATGCAGGCTCGGGCCCGGACGGATCGGGCCCGAGCAGTCCACGCTGTCGTCGGTGAAGAGGGTCACCTGACAGGACACGGTGTTCATCAGCAGCTCGGCCGGCTGGTCGGTCCGCCATACGCGGCCCGGACCGGGCGGCGAGGGGTCGACGACGTGGACCGTCAGACGCGTCCCGGACGCGAGGAGTTCGGGTGCGGAGGCGCAGAGGCGTTCCAGGACGCTGGTGCCGCGCGGGCCTGCGCCGACCAAGGCGACGGAGACCTCGGCGGACTCGGCGCTCGCCGGTGGTTCCGCGGTCGCTGCAGACAAAGGTGTGACTCCCGGGCATCTGGGACGCTGAGCGGCAAACCGCCCGCTGGAAGCGGACGGTCCGCATCATCATGCCGTCGCAGGGCACGGGAGCCGAGCACTTGAGTGGATCCTCGGCACCCCGTGTGGGATGCCTCACGAGCATCAGGGGCAACAGGCGCGATAGCCGGGCAACGTACGCCGAGGATGAGTTATCGGGTGAGCTCGGACTCGACGACCGTCCGCAGCCGGGCACCGCCGCCCTTCTCCTGCCGCGCCTGGTCGAGCCGCAGTCGGGCCGATCGCCCGCGCAGGGTCAGCGTCATCAGCTGGTTGCCGAACCAGGGGCCGCCCGTTCTGCGCCAGTCGACCGGCGGGCGCGGGACGCCGCCGTGTCCGGCGAAGCGGCGGCCGAGAGCTCGGCCCACCCTGCTCCAGCCGAAGTGGAAGCCGAGTTTGATGGACATCGGGATGGAGTTGTGGACGGGCGAGCAGGTCAGTTGCAGCACCCGCGCGTCGGGCCCGGAGGCGCCCTTGGGCCACGAGGGTTCGGCGATGTACGCGTGGTGCACGTCCCCGGACAGCACGCACACCGTCGCCGGCGCCTCGGGCCCCGACCCGACTTCGGCGATGAGCGAGGCCAGCGCGTCGAACGACGCCGGAAACGCCGACCAGTGCTCCAGATCGGCCCGCCGCCGCAGATCCTCCCCGAACCGCGCCCACCGCTCCCCACGCTCCCCCCGGCACAACGCGGCGTTCCACGCCTCGGCGTCGTGCACGAGGTGGGGGAGCAGCCAGGGGAGGGACGTACCGATGAGGAGGTGGTCGTAGGGGGCCGGGGAATCCGCGGGGGGTGTGGCCGTCCCGTTCGCTCCGCTCGGCACGGGTGCCGGGGCACCCCGCCCCTCCAGCACCTGCTCCCGCAGCCACGCGTGCTCGCTGGGCGCGAGCATCGCCCGATTGCCCTCGTCGAGGACGCGCGCCGCCCGCGTATCGATCATCAGCAGGCGTACGCGGCCGAAGTCGCGGCGGTAGCTCCAGCGGACCGAGCCGGGGTTCGCGTCGGCCTCGGAGGCGAAGGTGCGCAGGACGTCCGTGCCGTCCGGGGTGGCGCGTACGGCTGCGTAGAGGGGGTCGGTGGCGAGGCGCTCGGGTGGGAGGTTGCCGAGGTGCTGGTGGACCCAGTACGACATCAGGCCGCTCAGCAGGCGCTCGCGCCACCAGGGTGTGGCCCGCATGTCGGCGAGCCAGGAGGCGCTGGTGTTCCAGTCGTCGATCACGTCGTGGTCGTCGAAGATCATGCAACTGGGCACCGTGGACAGCAGCCAGCGGACCTCGGGGTCGAGCCACGATTCGTAGTAGAGGCGCGTGTACTCCTCGTAGTCCGCGACCTCGTTGCCCGGCGGGTCCTTGAGATCGCGGCGGGCCGCCAGCCAGCGGCGGGTGGCCTTGGAGGTCTCGTCCGCGTACACCTGGTCGCCCAACAGCACCAGTACGTCGGGCCGTTCGGCGTCCGGATCCGATGCGAGGCGTGCGGCCAGCGTGTCCAGCGCGTCCGGGCCCACCGGGTCCTTCTCGTCGGCGGGCGGAGCCGCCCAGCGGCAGGAGCCGAAGGCCACCCGCACGGGCGCGTGCTCGTAGGCCGGGGTGTGGATGAGCGAGGGCGGGAACGGCGAGCCGGGTAGCGGCCAGACGGTCGTACCGTCGAGCAACACCTCGTACGCGGTCGACGTGCCCGGCGCGAGTCCGGTCACCGGGATCAGGGCGTAGTGGTGGCCCGCAACCTGAAAGGTGCGCGTCTCGCCGCCGGCGCCGTCCGCGCAGCGCACCTCGGCGGCGCACGGACGGCTCGCCTCGACCCAGACGGTCGCGGACGAGCCGTCGACGTACCTCAGCAGTGGTCCCAGCCGCAGCCTCGCCACGTGATCACCCTCCTCCGTCGCCCCGTACGGTACGGAACGACGGAGGTCAGTGGCGAGGTTCCGGTGGAGGTTCTCGGACTTCTCGGACTGCGGACGGGTCAGCAGCCGTTCAGCACCGAGGTCAGCTTGCTCTTCTCGGCGGAGTCGACGGAGAGGTCGTAGTAGTACTTCACCTGGACCCAGGCGCGTACGTACGTGCAGGCGTACGAGCTGATCGACGGCATCCACTCCGCCGGGTCCTTGTCGCCCTTCGCCTGGTTCACGTTGTCCGTGACCGCGATGAGCTGCGGGCGGGTCAGGTCGTTGGCGAAGGACTGGCGCCGTGCGGTGGTCCAGCTGTCGGCGCCGGAGTCCCAGGCCTCGGCGAGCGGGACGAAGTGGTCGATGTCGACGTCGGAGGCGGCGGTCCAGGTGGCGCCGTCGTAGACGGAGTACCAGCTGCCGCTGGTCGCGGCGCAGGAGGAGTTCTGTACGACGTTCGTGCCGTCGCGCTTCAGGACGACCTCGCGGGTGTTGCAGGCGCCGGACTGGGTGATCCAGTGCGGGAAGAGGTCGCGGTCGTAGCCGGTGCGGTCCTCGGTCGCCACGGTGAGCTGGGAGAGGTAAGTGCGGGCGGTGGCGGCGCTCACGGGGGTGGGCAGGGCGGCGGAGGCGGTCGGACCGTTGAACAGCCCGACCAGGGCTATCAATCCGCTGGCGGCGGCGAGTATGCTGAGCCGTCGACGCGCGTAGACCTTCGGCATGCGAACTCCCTTAGGGGGGTGGGAAGTTGACGGTGCGTGCGAATACTTGCGGTGCCGCGTTTCGGGGAGATGTGCGCCGGGTGAGAATTTAATGTCGTGACCATGACATAACAAGGGGTACGGCGCCGGGATCGGCGGAGCTTTGGACCCGTGCGTGCCTTTGTTGGGCTTTTGGTCGGCCCTTTGTTACGCGAAGTTCCGTGAAACCGGGTCCTCTGGGTGCTGGCGGGATTGCCCCTTGGTTTTGTACCGTGGTGGAACAAAGTGGCTCCCGCCCGCTTTCCCTGACCGGCGGGCGGGGCCACCTTGTCCCTGGGGCCGGCTTGCGCCCTCGGCCCTCTCTCCCACGCTTTGGAGCATGCCGATGACGGCCACGACCGTGCTGACCGCCCGTGCCCTGCTGCTGGACATGGACGGCACCCTCGTCAACTCCGACGCCGTAGTCGAGCGTGTCTGGCATCGGTGGGCCGAGCGGAACGGGCTGGACGGGGCCGAGATCATGAAGGTCGTTCACGGGCGGCAGGGGCATGCGTCGATGGCCCAGCTGCTGCCTCACCGGCCCATGGAGAAGAACCTCGCGGACAACGAGCGCATGCTGGCCGAGGAGACGGCCGACATGGAGGGCGTTGTCGCGATTCCCGGAGCCGCGGAACTCCTCGCCTCACTGCGGGGGTTGGGGTTGCCGCATGCGCTGGTGACTTCCGCCGACGTGCCGTTGTCGACCGCGCGGATGGCTGCCGCCGGGCTACCGCTGCCCGACGTCCGGGTCACCGCCGAGTCCGTCGGGGCGAGCAAGCCGGATCCTGAGGGGTTCCTGAAGGGGGCGGCCGAGTTGGGGGTCGCGCCTTCCGAGTGTGTGGTGTTCGAGGACTCGGGGGCGGGGATCGCGGCGGGGCGCTCCGCGGGGATGCGGGTTGTGGGGGTCGGGGAGCGGGCCGGTTTTCATCGGCCTGATGTGGTGGTGCGGGATCTTGCGCAGGTGCGGGTTTCGGCTTTGGGGGACGGGGCGATTCGGGTGAGCGTCGGCGCCTGAGGGGTCGGTGCGGTAGGCGGTTTGGCGGCGGCTGCGGGTTCGTTGCGGCTGGCCGCTCCCCATCGCAGCGGATCGGTAAGCAACCTTGCTGCGTACGAGGTCACCTGTTTCTTGCGAGGAGGCCCCGGCGTTCACGCCGGGGGAGGAATCGCATCCGGGTGTCGCGACGCGGAGCGCCGCCGCATCCGGTTCAGGGCGCGGAGCGCCCGTACCGCTGCCAGCCTTGCCGAGAGTGATACGAACACGCGTGCCTGTGATCGCTGGTCGGGGTGGTGACCGTGGCATCGGGGTGCATTTGTGCTGGCGTCGCACATATGGTCCTTCGCAGGGTCCGGGACGGCACCGTGTCCCGGCCGGGACCGTGAGGGGGCGAGATGGCGCAGGCGACGGCGGCTGCCGAGGGCGGGCAGGCCCGCTACACCTACCGGCTGCGCGTGTCGTCCACCGCCCGCACCGCCCTGGCGGCGGAGTGGGACCGATGCCGCTGGGTGTGGAACGAATGCGTGGCCAAGTCGAAGCAGGTCCACGCCTGGAACCAGAACCGTCCCAAGGACACCGACAAGCAAACCTGCGGCCCGGCCCAGCTCGACAAGATGCTGACCGACGCCCGCGCTCGCACGCCGTGGCTGCGGGAGGGCTCGTCGGTTGTCCAGCAGCAGATCATCCGCGACTTCGGCAAGTCCCGGGCAAAGGCGCACAAGGACATCACGGAGCGCCTGCCGATGCGGGAGCAGGCCGG
>NZ_BMPQ01000011.1:0-257611 GCF_014647675.1 Streptomyces flaveus
CGAGAAACCGCAGTTCGGCGTCCGCGATCCATCCGCCGCCGAGACCGAGCAGGGACGCCGGGAGGGGTCCCCGCGAGACCGGTCGCACCAGCGCACCGGCGGCAAAAATCCGGGCGACCGCGCCCACCCCCTTGCTACCGTCCCTCTCATGAAGCGCGCCCACATGACGACGACGCCGGAGAGTGTCCCGGCGCGCTGACCGATGTCTGAGTCCGAAGCCCCGGGGCGAGTGCCCCGGGGCTTCGGCTTGTGCGGTCACTCGCCCGGAGCCAACCGCGAGGAGACCGCCATGAACGACCACCGCAAACTCGGCCGTGAGCTCGGCCTGTTCGACACCGACCCGCTGATCGGGGCGGGGCTGCCGTACTGGTTGCCCGACGGCGCGGTCGTACGGCACGCCCTGGAGGAGTACATCCGTACCGCCGAGCGAAAGGCGGGCTACCGGCATGTGTACTCGCCGGTGCTCGGCAAGCGGGAGCTGTACGAGATCTCGGGGCACTGGTCGCACTACAGCGACGACATGTTCCCGCCGATGGAACTGGGCGGGGAGCAGGTCGTGCTGCGGCCCAGCCTCTGTCCCCATCACGCGGTCATCTACCGCTCCCGCTCGCACAGCTACCGCGAACTGCCCCTGCGCATGGCCGAGTTGGGCGGCATGTACCGCTCCGAGCTGTCCGGCGTACTCGGCGGGCTGACCCGCGTACGGGCCATCCAACTCAACGACGCGCACATCTTCTGCACCCTGGACCAGGTGGCGGAGGAGGCACAGGCCGCCCTGGAGATGATCCGCCGGGCCTACGAGGCGCTCGGCATCAGCCCGGCGCGCTACCGGCTGTCCCTCCCCGGCCCCGGTGGGAAGTACGTCGCCGCCCCCGAGCTGTGGCAGCGGTCCACCGCCCTCCTCACCGAGGTGCTGGAGCGGTCGGGTCTGCCGTACGAGGCCGTCGAGGGCGAGGCCGCCTTCTACGGTCCGAAGATCGACGTCCAGGTCGTCGACGGCGCGGGCCGGGAGTCCACCCTGTCCACCGTCCAGGTCGACTTCCACCAGCCGGAGCGGTTCGACCTGCACTACATCGGTGCGGACGGCGCGAAACACCGGCCCGTCATGGTCCACCGCAGCATCATCGGCAGCGTGGAACGGGCCGTAGCGCATCTCATCGAGGAGCACGGCGGCGCCTTCCCGGCCTGGCTCGCGCCGACCCAAGTGGTCATCCTGCCCGTCTCCGCCGCCGAGTTGCCGAACGCCGTCGCGCTCGCGGAGCGTTGCGCCCACCGCGGACTGCGGGCCGAGATCGCCGAACCCGAACGCGGCAGCCTGGGCGCCCGTATCCGGGAGGCCCGCCTCGTGCCGTACCAGGCGGTGATCGGTGCCAAGGAGGCGGCCGATGATCTGGTCGCGGTGCGCCTGCGGGACGGTCGTCGGCTCGATCCGCTGCCCGTGGGGGAGGTCCTCGGCCGGATCGGTGCGCTGGTCGGCTCCCACCGCACTGACCTGTGGGACGGCGCGCCCCGCTGAGGCCGTGTCCGGCGGGCCAGTTCGACGAACCAGGGCGGCCGGTTGCCGGGCCCAACCGCGGTTTCAGGGTGCTGAAAGCATCCTGAAACCACGCTGAATGCGCCCTGCCGCAACCTCTCCGTCATGACGACAACGACATCGCACTCTCCCGCCATCGCGGCCAAGGGGCTGCGCAAAGCCTACGGGGACAAGACGGTCCTCGACGGCATCGATCTGGCAGTGCCGGCCGGCACCGTGTTCTCCCTGCTCGGTCCGAACGGTGCCGGCAAGACCACCGCCGTCAAGATCCTCTCCACCCTCATCACCGCCGACGCCGGCGACCTGCACGTCGGCGGCCACGACCTGGCCACCGACCCGCAGGCCGTGCGGGCCGCGATCGGCGTCACCGGCCAGTTCTCCGCCGTCGACCGCCTGATCACCGGCGAGGAGAACATGCTCCTCATGGCGGACCTGCACCACCTCTCCCGCAGCGAGGGCCGCCGCACCACCGCCGAACTCCTTGAGCGCTTCGACCTGGTGGAGGCCGCGAAGAAGCCCGCCTCCACCTACTCCGGCGGCATGAGCCGCCGCCTCGACATCGCCATGACCCTGGTCGGCAACCCGCGGATCATCTTCCTCGACGAGCCGACCACCGGCCTGGACCCGCGCAGCCGCCACAACATGTGGGGGATCATCCGCGAGTTGGTCTCCGGCGGCGTCACCGTCTTCCTCACCACCCAGTACCTGGAGGAAGCCGACGAGCTCGCGGACCGCATCGCGGTGCTGAACGACGGCAAGATCGCCGCCGAGGGCAGTGCCGGCGAGCTGAAGCGGCTCATCCCGGGCGGGCACGTGCGGCTGCGGTTCTCCGACCCGGCCGTCTATCAGTCCGCCGCCGTCGCGCTGCGCGAGGTGACCCGGGACGACGAGGCGCTGGCGCTGCAGATCCCCAGCGACGGCAGCCAGCGCGAGCTGCGCGCCATTCTCGACTGGCTGGACTCGGCCGGCATCGAGGCGGACGAGCTGACCGTGCACACCCCCGACCTCGACGACGTGTTCTTCGCCCTGACCGGCACCGCCAACGTCCCCAACCAGACCACCCAGCCCAAGGAGACCGTCCGATGAGCGCCCTCTCCCTCGCCGTACGTGACTCGAACACGATGCTGCGCCGCAACCTGCTCCACGTACGGCGCTACCCGTCCATGACTCTGAACCTGCTGCTCACGCCGATCATGCTGCTGCTGCTCTTCGTCTACGTCTTCGGAGGCGTGATGAGCGCGGGCATCGGAGGCGGCGGCGCGGACCGCTCCGCGTACATCGCCTATCTCGTCCCGGGCCTGCTGCTGATGACCGTCGGCTCCACCGTGATCGGGGCCGCGATCTCCGTCTCCATGGACATGACCGAGGGCCTCATCGCCCGCTTCCGCACGATGGCGCTCTACCGCGGCTCGCTGCTCGTCGGACACGTCGTCGGCAGCGTGCTGCAGGTGCTTGCCAGCCTGGTCCTCGTCGGTGCCATCGCCGTGGCCATCGGCTTCAGGTCCACGGACGCCACGGCACTGGAGTGGCTCGCGGCGTTCGGACTGATCGCGCTGTTCACCCTGGCGCTCACCTGGATCGCGGTCGGGATGGGCATGGCCAGCCCGAACCCCGAGGCGGCCAGCAACATGACATATCCGCTGATCCTTCTCCCGCTCATCTCCAGCGCCTTCGTCCCCATCGACGCGATCCCGGGCTGGTTCCAGCCGATCGCCGAGTACCAGCCCTTCACGCCGGCCATCGAGACCCTGCGAGGCCTGCTGCTCGGCACCGAGATCGGCAACAACGGGTGGATCGCGATCGCCTGGTGCGTCGGCCTGACCGCACTCGGCTACCGCTGGTCGACGGCGCTGTTCAACCGCGACCCGAAGTAGCCGAGATGATTGCGCGGGCTGCCTCCCGCAGCTCGTCCCGCCCCAGGGCGGCGTACTCCGACACCGCGTCGGCGTACGCCGCCCTGTCGGCCTCCTCGGCCGCCTTCCGAGCGCGGTCCGCCGACATCGTCGGCTGGAAATCGCGCATCACCCGCAGCCGTTGGGCCAGCGCGATCATCCGTACGGCGGTGGCGTCGCCGGACGCGAGCCCCGCCATGCCGAGCGCGTGCAGCACCGTCCCGAACACCGCGAACTCCATGGGCGAGCCGGGCGGACCGGAGAGCAGGGTCCGCAGCCTCTGCCGCAGCCGGTCGACCGGCTCCGCGACCAGCTCGAGACGGCCGGCGTGCGCGTGCGCCGTCACCGCCACCGCCAGGATCTGCAGCACCCACCGGTCGAAGAAGGGGTCGCCGCCGTGTATCGAGCCGACTGCGGGCAGAGGCTGCACGGCGCTGCGCCACAAGCCGAGCCCGACCTCCGTCAGTCCGCGGGCGAGCGCGATCTCGGCGCGCCCGAGGAGGTCCATACCGTAGTTGTCCTGCTGCGTGGTGTTGGCGCCCTCCGCCTGCCGCAGCCAGTACTCGGCCTCGTCGGGGTCGCCGCGCTGCAGGCAGGCGAGGACGAGGCTCCAGCGGACGCCGATGATGTCGTGCTCGTCGCCGAGCCGCGGCAGCGCCTCGAGCGTCGCTTTGAGGTGCCCGTACGCTTCCTCGCCCCGCTCCGTCTGCAAGCACAGCTCGCTCAGCCGGGCGTGGCCCATGACCTGAAGGAACGGGGTGTCGACCGGCGCCAGTGCGGCGGTGATCCGGCGAGCCGAGGCGAGCGCGCGGTCGATGTCGTGCTCCGACTCCCAGACGTAGGTGGCGACGCACTCTGCGATGCCGGAGAGCAGCGGCTGCTCGCTGTCGCAGAGCCTCTGCAGCACGTCGTAGTCGGGAGGCAGCATCTCGGGGACCGTGCTCAGCACTGTCGCAATGGCCCGCACCAGCGTGTCCGGCGGGGCCGGGGGCAGCCGCCTGAGGGTGACGAGATGGCGTACGGCGACCGGGCCGTAGCCCATGAACAGGTTCGTCGTGCACATCACCGCGGCGGCGCGGGCGACTTCGACGTATTCGGGCTCGGGGTAGTAGTGAGACAGCGGCGGGCCGGTGTCCGCGGCGAGGGTGACGAGACGGGGGTAGTTGGAGCCGATGGACCACAGGGCGGCGAGGACGGCGGTGAGGGCGGCGGTGGTGGGGCCGTCCGTACGGGCCAGGGCGTGCCGCAGGGCCAGTACGAGGTTGTCCTGCTCGGCCCTGATCCGCTCCCAGGCGGTCAGCAGTTCCGAGCGGAAGAGCCAGTCGTGGTGCGCGACCCCGAAGTCCCGCGCCCAGGCGAGGAACCGGCCGATGGCCTCGTCCTCCTCACCTGCCTCCGCGCACCGGGCCGCACTGAACTCCCGTACGGTCTCCAGCATCCGGAACCGCACGCCGGCCGGGGTCTCGGCGACGGTGAGCAGCGACTGATCGGTCAACTGCTCCAGCAGGAACAGTGCGTCCTCGCCGAGCACATGCTCCGCCGCTTCACCGGAGAAGCCGCCGGGGAAGACGGACAGCGTACGCATCGCTGCCCTGGCCTCCTCGTCGAGGAGGTTCCAGCTCCACTCCACGACCGCGTGCAGCGTGCGGTGGCGCTCCGGCATGTCCCGCACCCCGCCGCGCAGCAGCGCGAACCGGTCGCCGAGGCGGCGGGCGATCTCCGGCACCGAAAGCACGCGCGCCCGTGCCGCGGCCAGCTCCACGGCGAGCGGCAGCCCGTCGAGGTGGCGGCACAGCTCGGCCACCGCGTCCGGCGGCAGCTCCACGCCGGGCCGGGCGGCGCGGGCCCGCTGTGTGAACAGCTCGACCGAGGTGTCGAGACCGAGCTCGGGCAGCGCGTACACCGCCTCCGAGGTGAGGCCCAGCGGAGCCCGGCTGGTGGCGAGCAACCGCAGGTCCTTCGAGGACGAGACCAGGGCCCGTACGAGGTCGGCGGCGCCCCCGATGACCTGCTCGCAGTTGTCCAGGACCAGCAGCGCGGGCCCGGAGCCGAGCACGCCGAGGATGCCGGACACCGGGTCGGCAGGGACGTGGCCGCTCATGGCGCCGGCCCGCCCCTCGCCCGCGCCGAGCGCGGAGGCCACCTCCGCGGCCACGTCCTCGTCCGTGGTGACGCCGGCGAGCGGCACGAAATGCACCACGCGCTGCTCGGCCCGGCGGCTGACGGCGTACGCGAGCCGGGTCTTGCCGAGGCCGCCGGGGCCGACCACGGTGACGGCGCGGGAGGCACGCAGCAGCCGCTGCACCGCCGCGATGTCCTCGTCCCTTCCCAGCAGCGGGTTCGGCTCGTGCGGCACGCCGTGCCGGACCGTGGGCGCCTCGCCCCGCAGCAACTCCTGCTGTACGGCCTTGAGTTGAAGCCCCGGATCCGTACCGAGCGTCTCGCGCAGCTCACGCCGGTACGCCTCGTACCGCGTCAGCGCGGCGGACGGGCCCGCTGTCGCCGCCTCGCCGCGCAGCAGCTCGGCGAGCACCTCCTCGTCGCGCGGACGCTCCGCGGCGGCCACGGCCAGCGGCCCGGCCGCCTCCGCGTGCCGCCCGAGCCGGGCGAGCGCGAGCGCCTGCGCGCGTACGAGCGCGGCGCGGACGGGGGCGCGCTCGGCTCTTAACGCGGCTACGGGGTCGTCGCTGTCGCCGCCCCCATCAGGGGTGCCCTCCCACAGCGCGAGCCCGGCCTCGGCCGCGGTCAGCGATCCCGCGTGGTCCCCGGCCCTGGCCCGGTCCGCGCTCGCGGCGGCCTGCAGCAGCAGGGCGGAGCTGTCGACCTGGTCCTCGGCGAGGGTGAGCCGGTATCCGGTCGGCGTGCTGACGACGACGTCGGCGCCCAACTGCGCCCGCGCCCTGGACACCAGGACCTGCACCGCCTTGCCCGGCCGCTCCGGCAACTCGTCCGGCAGCCACAGCCCTTCCACGAGCCGCTCGATGCTGCAGCCCGTGCGCAAGTCGCCCGCGAGCAGCGCGAGGAGGCCGCGGAGCCGGGGCGCAGTGACCTCCTGCCCGCGATAGGCGACGCGCGGCAGAAGGGTCAGGTCGGTGGTCACCCGTGCAGATTAGCCAAGGCCCGGCCGGCGCAGCCGCGCCCTTCGGGAGGCCGCTCGTTCAGGCAGGTGCGCGGCTTGGCGGTGTGACGACACTCGCCGTTGTGGGCGGATGGCCGGACCAACCCGTTGGGGCTACGGTTGTCCCTTCTTCACGCGCCTTATGTAGAAGGTGTAGCTCCTCCAGAAGAGGATGACAGCCGCGACGGCCACCCCACCCCACCCCGCTCGGCGCCGCGTTCGCCGAATACGGGTGCATCGACTGGCGCTGGCGATTGAGTCGGCCGAACTCCACGTCGCGGCAGGGCCGCAGAGCGATGCCCCGCCTCGTTGACCGTCTTCGACGGCCCGTGCGCGACGGTGGTCAGTACGGCGCTGGAGCGGGAGCAGTCCCAACCGGGCCACCGCAAGGTCCATGGAGGGCTTTCGGGCCGGACACCATCCTGCTCGTCGAGGACCACGCCCTGTGCGAGGACGGTGAGGACCGTGGGGAACTGATGCTCTCCATCTCGCCCTCGGTCAGCCCGCACCTGCTGGGCGCCTTCGCTCAGCAGGGGCGGAAGCCATCCGCACCGTCCTGTTCCGTCACAACGAAGGTTGATCGTTGCGGAGAGTCGGTCGCAGGACGCGAGTTGGACCGAGGAGCCGTCACTGCCCGAGCCGGCGAAGCGGGCAGTGCCGGCTCAGCCGCTCGGCTGAGTCGGGCCCGTGGCTGGTGGCCAGCTTCGCAGGGCCATGTCGGCCACCTGCTGGAGGTCGTCGCGGGTGGCGCCGCTGGCGGCCTGGACGGCGATGCCGTTGGCCACGGTCATGAGGTAACGGGCGAGTAGGCCGGGCTCGGTGCCCGGGGGCAGGTCGCCTTCCTCGACGGCTTGCTCGAACCGGTCGCGGAGGAGGGAGGTGTGCTCGTTGCGCCAGACGATGAGATCGTCGCGGGCGTTGCGTCCCGGGTCGCCGGCGGCGAGGGACCCTTGGACGCCGAGGCATCCGGTGGGGCAGCCGGGGCGGGTGGTGGCCCGGACGGAGCCGCCCAGGAACGCGGTGGCCACCTGTCGGGCGGTCGGTTCTTGCATGGCCCGGGCTCCGTACGAGGCGGGGCCCTCGGTGTAGCGCTCCAGGGCCTTGCGGAACAGGTCCTCCTTGTTGCCGAAGGCCGCGTACATGCTGGTGCGGGTGATGCCCATGGCGCTGGTCAGGTCGGTGAGGCTGGCGCCTTCGTAGCCCTGTTCCCAGAAGACCCGCATGGCGTGTTCGAGGGCTTCGTCGGTGTCGAAACCTCTCGGCCGGCCGATCGGCGCCTTCTGCCGTTTCTCCATGCGATCGATCGTACCTCTTCTGTACTGGTCGGTTCGGAAGGTGTTACAGTCTCGTTCAGTACCGATCGGTACCGAAATTTGTGGAGGTCATATTCATGGGGCAGCTTGAGGACAAGACCGCAGTCGTCACCGGCGGCAGCACCGGGATCGGCCTGGCGACTGCGAAGCGGCTTGCGGCCGAGGGCGCGCACGTGTTCATCACCGGCCGGCGCGAGACCGAGCTGGAGAAGGCCGTCGCCGCCATCGGCAACGCCACCGCGGTGTCCGGTGACGTCAGTGTCGCGGCCGACGTGGACCGCCTGTACAAGCGCGTGCGGGAGCACGGGCAGGGCCTGGACGTGCTGTTCGCCAACGCGGCCATCAATCACATCGCGCCGTTGGACGAGCTCACCGAGGACATCCACGACGCGGTCTTCGACATCAACGTCAAGGGCACCTTCCTCACTGTGCAGAAGGCCCTCCCGCTGCTCAACGACGGCGCCTCGGTGATCCTCACCGCCTCCACCGCCGCCGAGGGAGGCGCCGCGGGCATGAGCGCCTACGGAGCATCGAAGGCGGCCGTGCGGGCATACGCCCGCGCCTGGGCCGACGAGCTCGGCAGCCGGGGTGTCCGGGTCAACGCGATCTCGCCGGGCCCGGTGAACACCCCGTTGTGGGACGCGGCTTTCGGCGATCGCGCCGGGGAGATGATGGAGGCCGTCGCGGCCGGCCTGCCCCCCAAGCGGGTCGCCGACCCGGACGAGATCGCCGCCGCCGTGACCTTCCTCGCCTCGTCGGACAGCAGCTTCGTCTACGGCGCCAATCTCTACGTCGACGGCGGAATGAACCAGATCTGACCGGACCGCCGGGTGGCACACAGGGAATCGGACAACCGGGGGAGGGCGCCGCCGGGCTCACCTCCGTACACGGCGAACCCGGCGCACGTACGTCTGTCGGCAGTACGGCGTAAACCGCGGGGTGCTGACTGCCGCTTTCGCTGCGCTGTGCATTCTTACGAGGTGTCTGTCGTCGGCTCGCCTCGTCCCGAGGAAGTACCGCTCAGGGCCCGTTTCCGCGGACATCAGAACGAGAAGGCACTCGGGCGCCGAGGCGATAGTCGGCAGCGCTTCTGGCGCGCCCGGTCGAGTGATCAGGACGGGCGCGCGGCAGGCCGCCGCCCCGGTTTCGAGGTGATCGCCTGCAGCGAAGAGGCGCGGTTCAGTCCTTGGTGACTACGGTTCGGTCGCTGGAGGTGATGGTTCAGTTCCCGGCGCCGACGATGGCGGTGACGCGGATCTCCACGCGCATGCTGGCGAGGCCGAGGACCGTGACGCCGGTCTCGGTCCAGATCGGCGCGCGGCCGTCGAGGCGACGGCGGAACTGCTCGGCCATGACCGCGTTGACGTCATCGCCGATGGCGTCATCTCCCGGTGCGACCTTGTGGTACGAGTTGACGTGGATGACGTCCTTCCACGTCGCGCCGACCGTGGCGAGCGTGCGCTCCACGTTGTCGAAAGCCTGGATGATCTCGTCTTCCAGCGAGTCGGGGATGACCAGGTCGTCATCCACCCCGGCCTGACCGGAGGTCTCGACCCGGTCGCCGACGCGGACGGCCCCGCTGTAGCCGTAGGCCTCGTGCAGCTTCTCGCCGTAGCCCGGAACGACGCCGAAGGTGACGGTGCTCATGATGTTCCCTCTTCCTGTTCATAGGGGTGCGTTTCCTCTCGCATGAGTTCACGCGTAAAGTGAGACTAGCACGCAATGACTTCAAGCGTGAAGCGATGGCGGGCTTCGTCGGAGGCGGGAAGATCCATGAGTAGTGCGGGAGGGCCCATGAGCGGCACGGGCGAACACGAGAACGATGAGGATGAGGAGCTGCGATGGCTCGACGAGCAGGAGAAGGCGGCATGGACGGGGCTGATCTCCCTTGTCCTGCTGCTGCCCGCCAAGCTGGAGTCGCCGCTGCGGCAGGAACACGGCCTCACCCTGTTCGAGTACCTCGTGCTCAGCCACCTCTCCGAGGCCCCGCAGCGCAAGCTGCGGATGGGAGAGCTCGCCTTCCTCGCCAGCGGGTCGCTCTCCCGCCTGTCCAACGTCACCAAACGCTGTGAACAGCGCGGCTGGGTCCTGCGGACACCCGACCCGGCCGACGGGCGTTACACCCTCGCCGAACTCACCGACGCCGGCTTCGACATCGTGCACCTGGCAGCGCCCACACACCTGCGCTCCGTACGCCGCATCGTCCTCGACTCGCTCAACACGACCGACCAGAAGGCCCTCGCCCGCATCGCACAAAAACTCCGCATCGTCCCCGACGACTTCGGCTGACAGCCGTCCCACGCGACGACCAGAGACGAGCAGGCGCCGAGGTGAGAGTCGGCAGGCCGGCAGTACGGCGTAGACCGCGGGGCGCAGCCACCCCCGGCCCTACTGGTCTCGGGCCGCCCCACGCGCACGGGGAGGGCGGCGACTTCGACCAGGTCAGGCAGATCGGCTCCGTTGCCTTCGACATCGGCAACGAGGAGCGGGGCCAGGAGCGACCGCCCGACGGCGGCAGATGCGGCTCCAGAAGCGACCACTCGCCGCTCGTCAGATCCCCCGACCCATACCCGAACCGACGAGCGACCGGCCAGAAGGCCACATGATCCGCCGGACAGCGCCTGGCGCCATCATCGATGGCTGCCGCTCCGGGGCCCTGCGAGGGGCAAGGGCAGCACCGCATGACCCCAGTACCGGCCTCCCCGTCCGGCACGGGCAACGCCCCCAACTGCGCGCATTGTGGCCGCAGTTGGGGGCCTCTCACTTGCGGGAGAGAAGCCGAGAGTGGGGGAGCGAGCAACCACAACGAACCCGCAGCTTCGAAACCGCCTCACCCAGCGGGGCGTCCCCGAAGCCACACGTACACCGGGATCCCCGCGAACAGGAACAACACCCCCTGGTAGACCGCCGCGTACCCCGCCCCCGCGATCAGCCAGAACGAGAAGGCGAAGGAGAGAACGGCCACGATCAGATCGCGGGCCAGCCCCGCAGGACGTACCCGCTCACGGCTGCCCTGCGCGAGCCAGTACAGCTGGGCCGCCGCCGACAGCAGGTACGGCACGCAGCCGGTGAAGGTCGTGATGAGGACGAGGACACGGAAGGTGGTGTCGGGCCCCGCCGTGTAGTTGAGGGCGATCAGCAGTGTGCCGAGGACCGCGCAGGCCAGTACGCCGAAGCCGGGGACGCCGCCCTTGCCGACGCGGGCGAAGGGCGCGGGGAAGAGCCCGTCGCGGGCGGCGGCGTACGGCATCTGGGCGCTCATCAGGATCCAGCCGTTGAGGCAGCCGACCATCGAGGCGACGGCGACGGCGGCGATGAGCGTGCCGCCCCAGTGGCCGCCGGCCATCGCGTCGACGGCGTCGGCGAACGGCGCCCCGGACTCGGCGAGTTCACCGTGCGGTACGAGGCCGAAGACCGCGACCATGCCGAGCAGATACACGAGCGCGGAGCCGAGCGTGCCCAGGACGCTCGCGCGGCCCACCGTGCGCTCCGGGTCGCGGACCTCGCCCGCGCTCATCGCGGCCGACTCGACGCCGAGGAAGCTGTAGAGGAGCAGCGCGGCGGAGGCGGCGAGAGCGCCGGGCACGCTCTCGCCGGAGGCGTTGAAGGGGCCGAAGTTGTCGGTGTCGATGAAGAAGAGGCCGACGGTGGAGACGAGGAGCAGCGGTACGAACTTCAGGATCGTCGAGACGATCTGCACGCCGCCGACCCAGCGGGTACCGGCGAAGTTCGCGGCGGCGGGCAGCCACAGCGCGGCCATCGCCACCGCCGCCTGCAGCACCTTGTTGTCGCCCAGCGGCAGCAGCACGTCGGCGTATCCGACGGTCGCGACGGCGAGCGCGGCGATGCTGACCCAGGTCATCGTCCAGTACGACCAGGCCGACAGGAAGCCGGCGAACTCACCGAACGCGTCGCGCGGGTACACGTACAGGCCGCCGGTGACGGGGCTGCGGCGTGCGAGTTTCCCGAAGAGCAGTGCGAGCAGCACCGCGCCCATGGACAGGACGAGGAAGGCGAGCAGGCTGATCGTGCCGTACGGGGCGACGGTGGCGGGGAGGGCGAAGATGCCGCCGCCGATGATGTTGCCCATGACGAGGGCGGTGGCGGCGGCGAGACCGAAGCCCTTGGGGCGTATGGACGCCGGGGTCTCGTCGGCCGGCGACGGGGGTACGGGCTCGGCGGCGTCGGTGGTGTCTGCGGCAGGCATGGAGCGTCCGTGGGGAGAGGGGGAGATGAGGGTTGTGATCGTATCCCTCGATCTCACATCGTGGTCGATCTGTTCATGTACTGGACACACAGGGGTGTTTGTGCCCGCTTCGGTTAGCGTCGTTGCATGACCAGTGACGCCCCCTTCTCCGCTCCTCTCCTCGCCGACGCCCTCGCCGCGGGGACGCTCGTGCTCGACGGCGGCATGTCCAACCAACTGGAGTCCGCCGGACACGACCTGAGCGACGAACTCTGGTCGGCGCGGCTGCTCGCGGAGCGGCCCGAGGCGATCACCGAGGCGCACCTCGCGTACTTCCTGGCGGGCGCGAACGTCGCGATCACCTCCAGCTACCAGGCCACCTTCGAGGGCTTCGCGAAGCGCGGGATCAAGCGGGAGCGGGCGGCCGAACTCATGGCCCTGAGCATCGAGTTGGCCCTGGACGCGACCCAGGAGGCGCGCGCGAAGGGCGTAACGCGGCCGCTGTACGTGGCGGCCTCGGTCGGGCCGTACGGCGCGATGCTCGCGGACGGCTCCGAGTACCGCGGCCGGTACGGCCTGAGCGTGGCCGAACTGGAGGCCTTCCACCGGCCCCGCCTGGAGGCACTGGCATACGTCGGGCCGGACGTCCTGGCACTGGAGACGGTGCCGGACGCCGACGAGGCCGAGGCGCTGCTGAGGGCGGTACGCGGGCTGGGGGTGCCGGCCTGGCTGTCGTACAGCGTGGCAGGCGACCGCACCCGCGCCGGGCAGCCGCTGGAGGAGGCGTTCGCCCTGGCCGCCGACGCCGACGAGGTGATCGCGGTCGGCGTGAACTGCTGTGCCCCCGAGGACGTCGACGGCGCGATCGAGATCGCCGCCCGTGTCACCGGCAAGCCAGTCGTCGTCTACCCGAACAGCGGCGAGACCTGGGACGCCGAGGCCCGCACCTGGGCGGGCAGCTCCACCTTCGCGACCGAGGAGGTACGCGGCTGGCAGGAGGCCGGTGCCCGGCTGGTCGGCGGGTGCTGCCGGGTGGGGCCGGAGGCGATCGCGTCGATCTCGGAGGCGCTCAGGGCGAGTTGAGGAGCGGAGCTGGTCGGCCTGAGTGACCGACCCTCAGGCGTCGAAGCTGCGGCGGGAGGCCTCGATATGGGCGAGGTACCGGTGGGTCCAGTCGCACATTCCGTCGATCGTGGCTCGCAGGCCCTGGCCGGCCTCGGTGAGCGTGTACTCGACTCGTGGCGGCACGGTGGGGTGCACGCACCGCTCGACCAGGCCGTTGCGCTCCAGCATGCGCAGGTTCTGGGTGAGCATCTTGTGGCTGATGCCCTCGACCTCGTTCCGCAGCTCGCTGAAGCGCAGGGTACGGTCACCGAGGAACTCGATGATCAGCAACGCCCACTTGTTGGCGACGTCCGAGAAGATCTCCCGCGCCAGAGAGTCCGCGCGCATCAGGTCCGCGTCCTCGGGTGAGCCCGTGAACTGCTTGGTCTCCATTTGGTTCCCCAGTCACTGAAAAGTGCGTTCTTCCATGTCAGCGCTCACTCTCCTACGGTTCCTGAGTAACTACAAGAGAGCACGAACCCTCGGGCTCTCACGACAAGGAGGCGAGCAGCATGGCCGTCAAACTGCTGAACCCCAGCGGACTTCCGCAAATCCCCGTCTACCGGCAGGTGTCGATCGCGACCGGTTCGAAGCTGGTCTACATCGCCGGGCAGGTCGCCTGGGATGCCGACGGGGTCACAGTCGGCGAAGGCGACCTCGCCGCCCAGGTCGAGCGGGCCTACCTCAACGTCGGCACCGCCCTGACCGAGGCCGGCGCGACCTTCGCCGACGTGGCAAAGCTGACCGTGTACGTCGTCGACTGGACCCCCGACAAGATGCCCCTGCTCCTGGAGGGCATCGACCGGGCCTCGGCAAAGCTCGGCGTCACGCCGATGGCGCCGGCCACGCTGATCGGCGTCGCGGCACTGGATGTTCCCGAGCATCTGGTGGAGGTGGAGGCCACGGCGGTCATCGACTGAAGCCCCCTCCTGGGGGCCCGGGACCGTCAGCCCAGGCCAGGCGGTGTCCAGTTGGCATGAGCGTGCACAACCCCGAGCTGCGGGAGATCCTCGTACCGCGCGAGAACGCGGGGCGCCAAGTCGTACGCGACTTCCTGGCCGAACAAGGCGTCACGGACGCCGAGGACCGCACCGTCACGCTGGTGACCTGCGTGGACGGGCTGGTCTTCGACCGCCTGGTCAACGGGGGAAGCGTGTCGTCCCAGGAGATCCGCGGGCTGGTGGCGGCAGCCCTGCGATAGCCCACACACTGCCGACACCGGGCGGGCCCGAACGGCCAGATGCTCGTTGGTGCCCCGGGTCGTCGCATGCACGATCTGCTGGTAGGCGGTGCCTTGGTCGTGAGGGCCGGGCCGGGATCGGATATTCGGTTTTCTGCCCGCCCCGTGAGGACACAAGATGGTCCGCATGACTTTGGCCACCCCCATGCTGGACACCGCTCGCCTGCGACTGCGCGCCTTCACCGACGCCGACGCGGACCCCCTCTTCGCGCTGCACAGCAGCACCTACGTGATGCGCTACTGGGACTCCCCGCCGTGGAACGAACGGGCCCGCGCCGAGCGCTTCATCGCGATGTGCCGGAAGATGGCGGACGAAGGCACCGGGGCGCGGGTGGCCATCGACCGTGCTTCTGATGGGGCCTTCGTCGGCTGGTGCGGTCTGACCGGATGGAACCCGGACTACCGCAGCGCGTCGTTGGGCTATGTCCTCGACGAGGCGATGTGGGGCCACGGCTATGCGACGGAGGCCGCACACGCCTTGCTGCAGTGGGCATTCGACACACTGGACCTGAATCGAGTTCAGGCCGAGACCGATACGCGCAACGTGGCATCTGCCCGGGTCCTGGAGAAAATCGGATTCATGCGTGAAGGGACGTTGCGGGAAGACTGCGTGGTGAACGGCGAGGTGTCCGACTCGTGGGTGTTCGGGTTGATCAGGCGAGAGTGGCGGCCGTCGGCTGTGCCGATTCCAGCCCGCGAAGTGCGACGTTAAATCCTCGATCTGGCTGCGGAGTTCACCGGCACGGCCTGTGTCGTTCTCGGTCCGTCCAGCGGATCGTTCTGGTTGGTCGCAGGTCGGCCGCAAGGGGCCGTTAGCTGATCATTGGTGTGACGCGCAACCTGAACTGTTTCAGGTACCCGTGGCAGCTGTGTTCAGGAGACAGTCAGGTGTGTCTGACCGGCATGTACCCACCAGGGCGAAACGGGGAGCTGATTCCTTGTGCGTGTACGAGTGAACCGCAGGACGACCAAGCGCATGGCCGTCGTGGGGACGGCGGCCGCTGCCCTCGCCACCACCACGTTGGCCATGGCGCCCACCGCTTCGGCTGATTCCTACAGAGGGTGCGACTGGCCGCGCGTCTGCTTCTATCTGACCTCCAGCGACTGGGGCGACAAAGACCCCACGGCCGCGTACCAGGACGTCACCACCTCCTACCAGGATCTCGGCTCCCGGAGCCGAGGCGCCGACCACGTCACCAACACGCGCAACGACGACCGGGTCTACCTGCGCTACATCCGCAATAGCACCGGTGCGACGTCCTACAAGTGCGTGCCTCCGAACCACTTCCAGTACTTCAGTAGTGCCTTCACGGTGACCGGGATCCGCATCGACACCGCCTCCAGCTGCTGACGTAACTGACGGAGCTGCACCACGAGTTGCCGGCCCCGAGGGGCCAGCGACTCGGGCAGCGCCTTCCAAGGCGACATGCCCCCCTTTCGCACCCGCGACCACACCTTTTCCAGGAGTCTTCCGTGGCACTCACCGCAACCCGCAGGCGCACCGCGACCGTGCTCGCCTCCCTCATCGTGCTGGGCGGTACGGCCACCGGCGGCGTCGCCGCCGCGGCCGAGACCGGCGCCGCCGCTGCCGCGGCCTACCCGTGCAACGTGAGCATGAGCGACAGTGGCCGGCTCTCTGCCGGTTACTACAACGGCAACACTGTCGTCCCCTCCTCCTCGCAGGTGACCGCCGCCGGCAAGGAAGCCCAGTGCCTCCTCCAGTACCAGGGCTACGATCCGGGGACCATCGACGGCATCTTCGGCCGCAAGTCCCAGGCAGCGGCAAAGAAGTTGCAGGGCGTCGTCAACCACGCCTGCGACATCAACCTGGCCGAGGACGGCAAGGTCGGCCAGCAGACCTGGCCCTACCTGCGCCGCCTCTACTGCTGACCCAGCTGTGACATGGTGGTGCCCTCCTCCTCGCAGGTGACCGCCGCCGGCAAGGAAGCCCACGGCTCCCTTCATCTGGGTGGTGTACTCGGTCAGTGCCGCGCAGCTGCGCGGCACTGGCTGACGACCTGGAGGCCAGCGGCCAACTCACCGACCCCACATGGCGGAAGGTGTTCGAGACCGTTCCGCGCCACCCCTACGTGCCGGAGTTCTGGACCCTGACCGGCCAGGGGCAGCGGCGCGTGACGTCCGCCGACCCGGTCTGGCTTGACGTGGTGTACACGGATGACGCGCTGGCCACCCAGCTGACCGACGGCGTGTCGTTGTTCAGGTGCCATGGCCGCAGGGTCAGCACGAAGACGTCGGAACCGCTGTTGCGGAACCTTGGCCGTCGTCGCCGGGGGTGGGCCGGGTGAAGCGGTAGCACTGGTCGACTGCTGCCCCCGAGCTCGAGACGACGGCGGAGACGGTCATCGTGTCCCCCTCGCGCACCACGCTCTTGACGTCGAAGGAGCGCCGTCCGGTGGGGTCGAGAGCCTTCTGTACTCCGGCTCGCGTCAGGTCCTCGGCATACATGCTGGAGATGCGCGTCCGCGCGAGGCGTACCAGACCGTCGATCTCGGTGCCCGGACGACACACCTCGTCGTCCCGCTCGGAAACCCTCGACGTCCACGCCTGATCAGGGCGGTGGGTGTAGGTGACGACGAAACACCGGGTCACCTCGACGGGCCCGCCACCGGGGAGCACGACCTCGTTGTCCGCCTACTACCGCACCCGCCAGGCACTGCTCGCCGCGCTGGTCCGGCGCATGGTCGCCCTCGACCAGGCAGAACTACAGGCGATCGGAGAACAGGCACCCGTGCCGCGGGACGCCGAGGAACTGGCAGCCGGAATCGCCGCCTTCATCGAGCACCGGCTCACGGGAGACGGCCGTCGGCGCTCCCTCGCGCGCTACGCGTGCGCCCTCGAGAGCGTGCACCACCCCGAGCTGCGGGAGATCCTCGTGCCGCGCGAGAACGCCGGACGACAGGTCGTACGCGACTTCCTGGCCGCACAGGGCGTCGCAGACGATGACGCCGAGGACCGTACTGTCACGCTGCTGACCTGCGTGGACGGACTGGTCTTCGACCGCCTGGTCAACGGGGGAAGCGTGTCGTCCCAGGAGATCCGCGGACTGGTGGCGGCGGCCCTGCGATCGCCCACACCTGCCGACACCGGGCGGGCCGAACGGCCAGATGCTCCTGGGGAGCCGCAGGCGGAGATGGCAGGAGCGCGAGCCCTGCGCAACGGGAAACGACCTGCAACAGCGTGAAACCGATCTCCGCTGTGAGGGAGAGGCGGTATTCCGGTGTCCCTTCCCTCGTCCCCCACGGACCGGTGAACCTCGGCTTGCCTGCTCGGCGTCGAGCTCCGTGACCGTGAGTGAGGACGGAGATCTTCTCTGGTCCTCCCCCACAACCGCGTCTTGCCCAGCGGGCAGAGCAGGATGCGAGCGGCACACGGGCGACATCATTCGGTGGCCGGCATGCACTCAGACCCGCGGCGCCGGGTGTTGCTCGACGACCAGTGCGAACCGCTGCTTGGAGGCGCAGCTCGTGGCCGCACCGTCAGCCCCGCCGGACCGCCCCGAGTTGGGCCCGGTGCAGGCCTGGGGCGGTGAATCGCTGCGCCACCGTGCGCAGGACGCGGGCCATCGCCTGGGCGGGTGGGGTGGCGGGGCGTGCTGCGGCGCGTGCGAGGAGGATGCGGCGGGTGGGGGCCGGGACGTCGGAGGCGAACGGCAGGAGGCGTACGTCGCTGCGTCGGCTGGTGAGGGCCAGGCGGGGTGCGAGCGCGATGCCGAGACCGGCGGCGACCATGGCCTGCGCCTCCTGATAGTCGTGCGATGAGTAGGCGATGCGCGGCTCGAATCCCGCCTGGCGACAGCTTCGGCGCAGGACGTCGGCGACGGGGTGGTTGTCGGCGCGGATGATCCACTCCTGGTCGGCGAGGTCGCCGAGGCGCACGGAGGGATGTGTGCGCAGGGGTGAGTCGGCAGGGACGACCAGCACCGTGGGGTCGTCCAGCAGGTGGGTGAGGGCGAGCGCCGGATCGTCGAAGCGGTTCCATTCGTAGTCCCAGAGCAGCCCCTGCTCCACCTCGCCGGTGTGCAGCATCTCCCTGAGCTCCGCGAGGACTCCGGCGCGTACCTCGATGCGGATGCCGGCGTGGCGGCGTCGGAAACGCGTGAGCGCCAGCGGCAGCAGGGACGCGCTCGCCGTGGGGAAGGAACCGAGCCGCAAGGTGCCCTGGTCGAGGGCGGTGAAGGAGTCCAGGTCGGCCTGGGCGGCACGGAGCTCCCGGCGGATGGCCTGACCGCGTTCGGCCAGCGCGGCACCCGCCGGGGTGGGGCGGATACCGCGTGGCAGCCGCTCGATGAGGGGCTGCCCTGCCTCCTGCTCCAGCAGGGACATCTGCTGGGAGGCGGCGGAGGTGGTCATGCCGAGGGCTTCCGCCGCGGCAGTGAGTGAACCGCGTTCGGTGGCCTCGGTGAGCAGCAGCAGGCGACGCACGTTGAGCATGCCGTCGACTTTAGCTGAGCTAAACCCAGGTGAAGCGAACTGCGATTGTTCCGAAGTCATGCCTCTGCGAAGGTCTCCGCAATCGCCGAGCGGTTCACCGGCCCGCAATGCGCCCGTAACCGCTTCTCGGCCCTTTTCCCTCCCCTCCGTTGACCCAGGAAGAGCCTCAGACGTGCACATTCCCGCGACCCTGGTACGTGGCGGCACAAGCAAGTGCTGGCTGTTCAACCAGGTCGAAGTCCCTGCCGACCGTGGCGACCTCGAAAGGCTGCTGGTCGCCGCTTACGGCGCCACCGACCCCGTGGAACTGGACGGGGTGGGCGGGGCGACCCCCACCACCTCGAAAGCAGCCGTGGTCAGCGCCTCGTCCCAGCCTGGCGTCGACGTCGACTACCTGTTCGCCCAAGTCGGCATCGGGACGGGTTCGGTGGAGTGGACGAGCAACTGCGGCAACTGCGCCACCGGCGTCGCCCTGTACGCGGTGAGCAAAGGAATGGTTCCGGTCACCGGCGACCGGACGCGCGTGGTGATGCGCAACACCAATACCGGCGCGGTCCTCGAAGGGACCGTCGACACCCCCGGAGGCGTGGTGCACCACTTCGGCCGCCAGACGGTACCGGGCACCCGTGCCGGCGGGGTCGCGGTCGGCCTCACCTTCCGCAACCCCGCCGGTACCACTGCCTTACTGCTCCCCACCGGCCAGGCCGCCCAGGACCTGCGGGTCGGCGCCGCCGAGCCGGTACGCGTGAGCATGGTGACCGCAGGAGCTCCGGTCGTCCTTGTCGACGCCGCCAGTGCCGGGCGTACCGGTGCCGAGTCACTGGAGCGGATGAGCGCAGACGTCCCCTGGCTGCGCACCGTCCGTCATACCGCCGCACCCCTGATGGGGCTGCTCCAGCCGGGCGGGGAACCGGGCGACGCGGTGCCCAAGGTGGGCCTGGTCGGGCCGCCGGTGCCGTACACCACCACCCTCGGTGAGTCGATCGGTGCCGAGGACTACGACGTGTCGGTGCGCATGCTCACCATGAACGCCCCGCACTCCGCGATCGGCCTGACCTCTGCCGTCGCCGTCGCGGCGGCCGGGCTGCTGCAGGGGTCCGTGGTCTCTCGGACCACGGGCGGCCCGACCGACGAGTGGTTGCGCCTCGGCACGCCCGCCGGCGTCGTCGCGGTCCGCTGCACCGATGTGAGGGACGGCCTGCCGCACCGGGTCACCGTGCAGCGCGCGGCCCGTCTGCTCGCCGACGCCCGAATCTACGTACCGGAAGCAGGCAGCCCGCAAGCCGCCTGAGCCACGACGAACATCACCTCGGTCAGGCCGGCTCCCAGCCGTCCGCACCGGGATACCCTCGCGCCCTCGTGGCGCGCCCCCCGTTCCCTCGCCCCAAGGACAAAGATGTCTGCTGAAGTGATCTCCATAGGCGCGCTGCTGGTGATGTTCGTGGTCGGCACCGTGCTGCCGATCAACCTGGGCATCCTCGCCTTCGTCGCCACCTTCGCGGTCGGCACCGCCTCGCTCGGCCTCACCGAGGACGAGATCTTCGAGGGGTTCCCGGCGAAGCTCTTCGTCACCATCGTCGGAGTCACCTACCTGTTCTCCGTCGCCCGCCGCAACGGCACCATCGACTGGCTCGTCGCGGCGGGGGTGCGGCTGGTACGCGGCAAGGTAGAGCTCATCCCCTGGGTGCTGTTCCTGGTGGCCGCCCTGCTGACGGCGTTCGGTACGTTCACCCCGGCCGCGGTCGCGATCCTCGCGCCGATCGGCATGAACTTCGCCTACCGCTACAAGCTCAACCCTCTGGTCGTCGGCATGATGGTGATCAGCGGCGGGCACGCGGGCGCGTTCTCCCCGCTGGCCGTCTCCGGTGCGCTGGTGCTCGGCCTCGTCGACAAGACCGATCTGCAGGTCTCCGCAGTGGCGCTGTTCAGCGCCAGCTTCGTGATCAACCTGGTGCTCTCGATCATCACCTACGCCCTGCTCGCCAAGCGTCCCGCCCCGCTGGTCGAGGGCGCCGCGGAGGCAGCCGACGACGAGGACCTCGCTGTCTCCGGCAGGCCCGACTGGCGGCAGTGGCTCACCCTCGCCTGTCTGGTGGCCCTCGTCGTCGGCGCGCTCGGCTTCCAGTTGGAGATCGGCTTCCTTGCGCTGGCTGCCGGCGCGCTGCTGGCCCTGGTGGACATGAAGCGGCAGGAGAAGGCCGTGGACGGCGTCAGCTGGTCCACCCTGCTTCTGGTCGCGGGCATGATGACGTACATCGCCATGCTGGAGAAGGCCGGCATCATCGAGGAGATCTCCGGACACGCGGCGGGCCTCGGCGCCCCGGTCGTCGTCGCCCTGCTGCTGTGCTTCACCGTGGCCATCACCTCCGCCTTCGCCTCCTCCACCGCGATTCTCACAGCGATCATCCCCATCGCCGTACCGCTGCTGCTCTCCAGCCACCTCAGCGCCGCCGGACTGATCGCCGCGCTCGCCGTCTCCACGACCATCGTCGACACCTCTCCCTTCTCCACCAACGGCGCACTCGTCCTCAGCAACGCCCGCGGAGTGGACACCCGCCGCTTCTACCGCCAGGTCATCGGCTACACCGGCGGAATCGTCGCCCTCGGCCCCGTCGTCGCCTGGGGCGCCCTGGTCCTGCCCTGGTCATAGCGCAAAGACCGACGACGGACAGCGGAGGGCGCCGAGCACGACCACGCACGGCGTCCTCCGTACTCGCGCTTACGGAGTGGCGCCTTCGATTTCGATAGCGAGGGCGCCGAGCCTTTCCTTTTCCGGCGGGTAGATGGCGCGGATGTTGGCGAGCTGTTGGTCGCGGGTGGCGGTCGGGTTGACGTTGGCGGGTCCCTCGCCGTCGAGCAGGGTCTCGAAGTCGGGGTACTCGGTGACCCGTTTGACCTTGACCTCGCAGGTCTCGTCGGTGCCCTTGATGCGGAAGCGGATGACATCGCCTGCGGCGAGGTCGGCGAGGTGCGGGTATTTCACCCGCACCTCGATGGTCTTGGTGCCCGCGGCGACGAGGTCGAAGTACTGGCGGTAGAGGTTGAGTTCGCGGACGCGGGCGGTGCTGTCGGTCATGGCGTAGGTCAGCTCTGCCTCTCACCGAGTGCCGTACGCAGCCAGTCCAGGGACCCGGTCGCCAGCACCGCGTCGGCGAGTTCGTTGGCCGACTTCGTGGTGAGCCGGCTGCGGCTGTTGTCGATCCACCGCTGTGCGTTCTCGTAGCCCTGGGCCTTGTACTCGATGCCCTGGATCATGCACTCCAGCTTGTCGGCGTCCCGGGCGCAGATCGCCTCGGCGGACTCCTTCGCCTCGTACTCGGCGACGAGTTCTCGTACGGCCGAGGCCAGGATCTCGGGCATGCCGGCGACCTGGTCGGCGGTGACCGCCTGTGGGTTTGCCTCGGTGGCGTACTTCTTTCCGAGGTGGTTCACGTCACCGGTCCGCGTCTCCTGGGAGTCGTGCCACACTGCGAGGTACGCGGCCCGCGCGGGATCGGCGCCTTCGAGCTTCGCGATGATCGTCGCAAGCAGAGCTGTACGCCAGGAGTGCTCTGCCACCGACTCCGGGTCGCGTACGCCGGCCATCCACCAGCCGGTGCGCTTGGTCTGCTTCAACGTCCCCGCCTCGTACAGGAAGCGCGCCACCGCGGACAGGTCTTCGGCCACCGTTGGGCTCCTCTCACGCCTCGGCTGGGGGTACCTCCCACGCCCTTAAGGCAGTGGGGGAGGATCGCGTACCGGATGCTCTCCAGCTCCCGGCTATCCAACATCACAGGCAGCCGGTCGCGCAGGGCACGGTCTGCTGTGACCGCATCCGCAGCGGAGCGCGGCGACGACGGACGCGTAACAGCCGTCGAGCTGTGGAGCACTGATGGATCGTGGGCTCGCGACCGAGCAGGACGGTCCGGCCCGCGGTGAAGGCGGGCAAGGGCGTTGCCAGTTCGCACAGCATCAGCCACATCGTCTCCCGTCGGGACCTGTTGTCAGTGGCCTGATCTAGAGTTCCGGTCACTTGATCGCTGCGGGTGCAGGAGGCACACATGGGGTGGGTGTCGGCCGGCGACTATGAAGTTGCCCTAGAGGACGGCAAGGTGGTGTGCCGCAACGCGGCGGGGAGGCGGTTGAAGTCCGTGCCGCCCAAAATCGCCGACGATCCGGCCGTGATGGGCCTGCGTCAGCTCGTCGAATGGCTGGAACGGCACGAACACCGGTGCCTGACCGACGTGGAGCGCTGGATGGTGCGCTCCCTTCCGGTGCCGTTCGCCGTCCTCGCGCGGGTGTGGCCCGACCCGGCGTGGCAGGCGGCACTGCGCGACCTCGTCGTCACCGGGGAGGACGGCGAAGTGGCCGGATTCCTGCGGGACGCCGACCCCGAGCGCGGCCTCGGCCTGGTCGACCTCGACGGCGACACCGTCCGCATCACCCCCGGCATGGTCCGCCTTCCGCACCCGGTGCTCCTCGAAGACCTGGAGGACCTGCGGGAGTTCGCCGTCGAACTCGGCGTCGAGCAGCGCGCCCAGCAACTGTTCCGCGAGGTCTGGCAGCGGCCCGCCGCGCTCGACACCGAGGGCACCTCCGTCGAGGAGTACGCGGGCGGCGCCTTCAAGGAACTGCGTTTCCTGCACGGCAGGGCGGCCCAGCTCGGCTATCGCGTGCGCGGCGGGAACGCCGTCTGCTCCGTCCTGGAGGACGGCCGGGGCGTCGAGGCCCGGGTGTGGATCGGCGACTACGAAGGCTACGAGGAGACCGAGACCGGTCCCCTGACCTTCACCGACCCGGCCGGCCAGGCCCTCAAGGTCGGTCAGGTCGGACCGGTGGCCTGGTCGGAGGGCATGCGCATGGCGGCCTCGCTGTACGCCGGGCGGAACATCGAGGACGAGGAGCAGGCGGCATGACGACGTACGACGAGACCACTTCCGCGGTACTGCTCGACGCCGGCGCGGTCCTGCCGCCGGGCACCACCGGCCGCGAGGACGCCGACGTCCTCACCGCGCGCACGTACACGCATCCCGCGCTGGACGAGCGGAAGATCGTGCGGCTGGTGCCGGGCACGCTCGGCGAGGCGGAGGACCTGGCCCTGGACTTCCTCGGCCTGGTCCGGGAGCCGGAGACGCCCGAGGTCGGACAGGTACGCCGGGAGACGCTCGGCTTCCCCGCCTGGGCGCTGGTCAACGACCCGGCGAACGGCCATCACGCGCTGGCCCTCGTCAAGGACGTCGAGCGGCTCTCGCGGCAGGCCAAGTCCCGCCCCGGCACCGCCAAGGAGGGCTTCGAGGCGCTCGGTGAACGGCTCGGCCGGTCCGTGCCGCACTTCCTGCCCACCTTCTACGAGCAGGCCGCCCGCGTCTTCCTCCAGCACGAGAACACCACGTACGCCGCCGCGTTCTTCGGCAAGGCCCGCGAGGCCGAGCGGGTGCACGCGCTGGTCGTGGACGAGGAGCGGCAGCGGGCCGTCTTCCTGGAGTTCGCGTTCGCCGGGGCGCTGACCGTGAAGGCACTCAAGGAGCACGTCAAGGCTCTCGCGGCACGCCTCAGCCCCGCCGAGGCCTGGTCCCAGTTCCGCCAGCTCACGGTGGAGCGGTGCGCGGCCGGCATGCCGCCTTACGCCTCGCTGCCGCAGGACGCGCGCGGGCTGATCAAGGCAGCGGGCCTGGACCGGATCGCCGAGGAGTGCGCGCTGGTCGCCGACCTGATCGCCTCGCCGGCGGCGGTCCGGGCGCCCGCGTCCTTCTGGAACACCTACCGGGCGACGTTGGTGCTGCTGGCCGAGCAGCAGCCCGCCGTGCGCACCCGGCTTCTGGAGATCATGCCGTCCGGCCTGGGCCGCTCCACACAGGACGACGAGTTCTGGCTGGCGCTCCTCACCGAGTGCGGCGCGGATCTGCTCCTCACCGCAGAGGCCGATTCCGACGTCGACGCGGCGGACTGGCTCAGCCGCTGGTCCCTGCACCGCAAGCACGGCTCCTCGGTCAGCGGCCGGTCGCCGGCCACGATGGCGCTCGTCGAGCGAATGGCCTCGCGGCTGCGTGACGACGGACGGCCCGTGGACCTCTTCACCGGCCGCTGGCACGCCGGAGCCGACCTGGACCTCCTCGACCTGTGCCTGACGGAGGGCGTGCCGCTGACGTTGCCCGGCGTCGGCCAGAACGTCTTCCTCCCCCTGAGCCAGTGGCTGAAGGACACCGCGCCGGGGCGGCGCGAGCTGACAGCCATCGCGGCGGACCCGCGCCACCGCCGGCTGCTGTATGTGTCCGTCGGCACCCTCAGCGGCCACCGGCCCGACGCGCCACTGCTGGAAGGGCTGGCAGGGCATCCCGTACTCGCCGACGTGCTGCGCGAGTGGCTGGAGGACGCGGCCGAGGAGCTGACCGCCGCGGCCGGTCTGCCCTCCGCGCACGCGGCGCTGGACAAGCTGCGCCCGTTCCGCACCATCGCGGACCGGATCAGCCCCGCCGCCGTCGCCAAGGTCGCCGCGCACGAGGTCGCGCCGCTGCTCGGCCGTACGCTGCGCGCCGGCATCCCGGACGAACTGGGCTGGCCCGCCCTGGAGGAGGCGCTCGGGCGGCTGGACGCCGAGACCAAGCGCGACCGCGACGACAACCTGCGTGTCGAGGAGGCCTGGCCCGCGCTGATCCTGGCCCGCAAGCACAAGGTGATCGTCGTCGGCCCGGAGGGCATCCTCCTCGAACACGATCTGCGGCTGCCCGACGGCCTGGACCGCTGGCAGCGTCCGTCGTTCCGCTTCACCGACGGCGAACTGCTGGTGACATGGCGGGACGGCAGCAAGCAGTTGGGCTACTGGTCGGCCCGCCCGGCCGACACCTTCTCCCTCGGCGGCGAACAGCTCGCCCACTGGTACGGCGCCAACGACGCAGGCGAACCGTCGATCCCGCTGCCCGGAGGCGGCCGGGCCACCGGCGGGCGCACGTTGCACACCGGCGACACCGTCCTGCCGCCGAGCCGCCGCATCCTCGGCGACGGCACCTCGTACTGGCGTGAGGGCCGGCAGGGACGCAAGCACGTGTGGCTGGAGTACGACCCCGCCACCGGCACGCACGGGCGCGCCTCGCTGCCCGCGTTCCTGCAGACGGGCATCCGCGAGGACGCCGCCCTGCTCCAGCAGCACTGTGCGGTGCTGCCGCTCCAGCCCGGTCTGGAGCACAGCCCGTTCGGCACGGACGGCACGGTCCTCGGGCGCTGGGTGCGCGAGGAGGGCGAGGGCGCCGAGGCCCGCACCACCGCCGGCACACCGGACGGACGCACGGTCTCCCTGCCGAAGGGCCGCGACGGCGTCGCGCGGGGCGTGCCGGTCGGCGCGCTGCGGCTCCCCGGAGGGGCCGAACCCGTCGTCGTCAGCCTGCACCGGGGGATCGCCTTCTACACGGCCCAGGGCGCCTCCGAGCTCGGGGAGTCGGGGCGCGTCACCCCGCTGGAGCGGGGCGGCCAGTTCGCCGCCGGCACGCGGCTCGTCCCGCCGGTCGACTTCTGGCACGCGATGCGGCCACGGGACGAGGCGGCGTCCGCGGTCCTGCGGGCACTGACCGACGAGCAGGCTGCCACGGTGCTGCACGCCGGGGCGGAGGCGCTCGCCGAGCATGCCGTGCGGTGGGCCGCGGCCAAGGCGGCCGAGGCTGCTACGGCGGGGAATCCCGCTGGGGCTGGAAACCCCGCCCCGGCCGCCCCTGCCCTTCCCAGCTCCGACGAGGTACTGCGCGGGACGGTCTCCCGTTGCCTGCCGGATCTCACCGAGCCGCACCTGCTCACCGGTGTCTCCGCCCTGGTGCGGGCGGTGCTGCGGCTCGCGGAGTCGACCGCCGCGTTCGTGGCCTCGCCGGTGGAGCAGAAGCCCCTGGAACGGCAGCGCGTCGCGGGCATGTATCTCGACTACAGCCCCCGGCACGCCGACGACAAGACGCTACGGGAGGCCACCAAGGGCCTCGCCCGTCAGCAGGGCTGGTGGGGCGGCGGGCAAGTGTGGAACGCCGTCCGGCAGATCCGCGCCGTGAACCACGTGCTGTCCGGCAAGCCCGCCGACGGCAGGCCGCTGCCCGAGCGCTCCCGCACGACGGGGGCCGCCGAGGGCTGGCGGAGTGACGAGTTCACCATTCCGGCCATCGGGGTGCTGTGGCCTTCTCTGCTCGACGTGCTGCGGCCGCTCGCCTACCGCGCCGCCTCCCCGGTCGTGTCCGACGCTCACCGGGAGGCCCTCCTGGTGCTGTTCGAGGTGATCGCGGACGGGCGGCTGGCCGCGGCCGACGGCGCCGCGCTGCGGGAGATCGTGCTGAGCGAGCCGCAGGACAACCACGAGCGCCTCGGCCAGGTGCTGCGCCGGGACGGCCGTACCGTCGTAGTGCTCGGCTGCCAGCAGGTGGACCGGGCGAACGGGCGCGTGCACTGGCTGGCCCTGGACCACGATCCGTCCGGCGCGTTCGGCGCGATCGCCCACTTTGTGCTGGAACGGGAGACCGCGCACCCGGCGGTGTTCCCCGCGACCGCGCTGACCGCCGTCACCAAGCTGATCCGGGACAAGGGCGCCGCCCCCTGGCAGCCGGACGCGCCGGACGCGCTCACCGCCGCGACCGGCGGCGCGCTCGGTCCCGTGCAGTCGGCGCTGCTGCTGGCCGGCCAGCCGGAGGAGGTGGCCACGGACGCGCTCGCGACGATCGGGCTGAAGCCCCGCCAGAAGGCCTTCGGCGACGGCATGCTGGCATCCTTCCGGCTCGGCGACGGACCTGCCCTCGTCGGTGCCCTGCTGCCCGACAGCCCGGGTGACCTGTGGACCGCCGGTCCGGACACGGCGGCCGCGGGACGTGTGTGGGAGGAGCGGTTCGGCGGGTTCGTCCGGCTCCCCGAGGACATCGCCGCCGATGTCGAACTCGCCGGGGTGTCCATCGGCTCGGTCGAGGACGTGCTCAACCCGACCCGCACGCCCTGGATCAGCCGCACCACCGTCCAGCGGACCGGCAAGAACGGCGACCTCGTCCCCGACGACGTGCGGGCGCTGCCCAGCCGCTACCAGCTGACGAACGCCGTGGCCTCCCTGGCCGGGCTCGCCTACACCCTGCCGTACGGCCATCCGCTGCGCGCCGCCCTGCCCGAGGGGCTCGCCGCGGTGCGCCGCCGCCTCACGGACCCGGGGCTGCTGCTCGATCTCGACGTCACCTGGGCGGAGAAGGGCACGACCGCGCCCGGACTGCGCAAGGCGTACGGCATGCCCGCCACCGGCGGCACCGGCGCGGACGGTCTGACGCGCCTGGGTGACGCGCTGGTGCTGCGCCCCTGGCACCAGGATCAGGAGGCGGTCCTGGTCCGCCCGGCCGGGCTGACCGGGGCCGACGACACCGTGTTCGGGCTCGTCGAGGGCCTGGCCGGACCCGGACGCGGCAGCGGGCTGCGGGCACTGCGGACCCTCCTCGGCGACGACCTCGCCCGCGCCCTCGCCGCAGGCATCGGCCCCCGGGAATCCGACCGGCCCGGCGGGCCCGTCGGGCACGCCCAGGACCCGATGGTCACCGTGCCGGAGCTGGTGGCGGAGGTCGCCGGGGCACATGGTCTGAGCGAGGACGCGGCGGCGCTCTACCTCCAGTTGCTCGCCCTGCCCGACCCCACGGACCGCAACTGCACCCGCTGGACCGGCTGGAAGCCCGCCCGCATGAAGAAGGCCCGTGCCGAACTCACGGCCACGGACCTGGTCGTGGAGGCCAAGCGGCCGCGCGCCGGGCGCACCCTGTTCCTGCCGTGCGGCTGGCTCGATCTCAAGGCGCCCGCGCTGCCGGTCGAGGTGTGGAAGGAGGGCCTCTACCCGGTGCCCGGGCACTCCCGTGCGGTGCCTCTGGTGCCCGTGCCCGAGCTGTTCACGCGCGCGTGGGACCGTGTCCGCGCCGGTGACGCCCCGGCCTACGAGGAACTCACCACCCGCGCCACCCGCAAGGGCCGCAGCCGATGACCACCGTCCCCCCGTACCTGGAAGAACACGCGCCGATGACGACCACCCTGTCCCCCGCCCCGGCCCGCCAGATCGTCCCGCGCGAGGATCTGCACGCCACCGAGCTGGCCTTCCTCGCCGCGTACGACGACGGGCCGCGTCCGCCCGCCTGGCGGCTGACCCCGCGCGCGGTCGTCACGTTCGTCATGGGCAGCGACGGGCGGGCCCTGAAGCTGCCCGACGGTGCCGAGACGGCCGACGGGGCACCGCGCCGGCTCGTGATCGAGGGCAAGTTCGTGGGCGACCGGGCCCTGGTCGAGCGGTGCGTGGTGACCCTCGCGGGCGAGCGCGGTCTGCTGCTCGTCGGCGAGCCCGGTACCGCCAAGTCCATGCTGTCGGAGCTGCTGTCGGCCGCCGTGTGCGGCACCAGCGGCCTGGTCGTGCAGGGCACCGCGGGCACCACGGAGGACCAGCTCAAGTACGGCTGGAACTACGCCCTGTTGCTGGCGCAGGGGCCGAGCCCGCAGGCGCTGGTGCCCTCGCCGGTGCTGACCGCCATGCGCCGGGGCGGTATCGCGCGGGTCGAGGAGGTCACCCGCTGTCTGCCCGAGGTGCAGGACTCCCTGGTGTCGTTGCTCTCCGAGCGGCGTATCTCCGTACCCGAACTGGCGGGGTCGGAGGACGCGTTGGCGCACGCGGCGCCCGGTTTCAACCTCATCGCCACGGCCAACCTGCGTGACAAGGGGGTCTCGGAGATGTCCGCGGCCCTCAAGCGCCGCTTCAACTTCGAGACGGTCGGGCCCATCCCGGACCTCGACGCCGAGACGGCGCTGGTGCGCAGCCAGGCGCGGGCGTCCGTGGAGCGGGCCGGGGCGCCGTTCCATGTCGACGACGCGGTGCTGGAGGCGCTGGTGACGGCCTTCCGGGATCTACGCGAGGGCCGGTCGGCGGAGGGCTGGGAGGTGGAGCGGCCCTCCACAGTGATGAGCACTGCCGAGGCCGTGTCCGTGGCGGGAGCGCTGGCTCTCGCTGCGGCCTACTTCCCGGGGGACCGTGACGTGCTCGGCCTGCTGCCGGGGCACCTCCTGGGCGTGGTCCGCAAGGACGACCCCGCCGACGCGGCCCGGCTGCGCGGCTACTGGGACGGTCCCGTCCGCCGCCGCGCGGAACAGGGTTCCGCCACCTGGCGCACCCTGTGGGACCTCCGTACGGTCCTGGAGGGCTGACGGCCGTGTCCCTCTCCCCCCGCCTCACGCCGGTCGCGGCCGGCCCCGGTCCGGGCTCACCCGACGAGGCTCTCGCCGCCTTGACCAGCCCTGAGGCGCCCTATCTCGTCGGTGTACGGCATCACGCGCCGTCCCTGGCCGCGGCCATGCCCGCGCTGCTGGACGAGGCGAAGCCGGACGTGCTGCTCGTCGAGCTGCCGGCCGAGATGCAGGAGTGGCTGCCGTGGCTCGGGCACGAGGAGACGCGGGCCCCGGTCGCGCTCGCCGCCGCCCCCGGTGACGGGAGCGGCGGCGGGGGACCGGCGTTCTATCCGTTCGCGGACTTCTCGCCCGAGCTGGCCGCCGTGCGCTGGGCGGGCCTGCAGGGCGTGCCGGTGATCGCCTGCGATCTGCCGCTCGCCGACCGGGCCTGGGGCGAGGGCCGGGCCGCCGCTCCGGCACCGGGCGACGGCGGGCCCGGGCTGGCCGCCGCGCTGCGGTCCGGGCTGAGCGGCCGTCCCGGGGACGACCTGTGGGACCGGCTCGTCGAGGCCACCGCGCCGGGCTCCCCGCCGGAGGCCCTGCGCCGGGCTGCCCTGCTCACCGGCTGGGCGCTGCGCGAGGACGCGGCCGCGGCGGGCGGCGTGCCCGAGCTGGATCTGCGGCGGGAGCGGTGGATGCGGGCGCGGCTCGCGGAGGCCACCGCGGGCGGGGAGCGGGCCGCCGTGGTGCTCGGGGCCTTTCACGCCCCGGCGCTGACGGGGCAGCACGCGGAGGAGGCCGCACAGGCCGGGAAGACCAGGGAGGCCGCACGGGCCGGGGAGACTGGGGAGACCGGGGAGGTCGCCGACGCGAACCGCCCCGCGTGGACCACGTCCCTCATCCCCTACACCTACGCCCTGCTGGACGAGCGGTCCGGCTATCCGGCGGGCATCCGGGACCCGGAGTGGCAGGACATGGTCCTGCGCGCGGCGGGGGATCCCGAGGCGCTGGAAGAGGCGTTGACGCGGGCGGCCGTCCGCGTCTGTGCCGAGCTGCGGAGCCTCGGTCACCCGTCGGGGCCCGCCGACGCGCGGGAGATCGTCCGGCTCGCCTCCGACCTGGCCCGGCTGCGCGGGCTGCCCGCGGCGGGTCGGGGTGAGCTGGTGGAGGCCGTGCAGACGGTCCTGACGCAGGGTGAGCCGTACGGGCGGGGGCGGGCCGTGGCGCGGGCGATGGAGAGGGTGCTCGTCGGCACCCGCACCGGGCGGCCCGCACCGGACGCGCCGCGCTGCGGTCTGGCCCCCGCGGTGGAGGCCGAGGCGGCGGAACTGGGCCTGCCCGGACCGGCGGACGGGGTGCCCGGTGCGGCGCGGGACCTGCGTCTGGACCCGCTGCGGTCCGACCTCGACCGGCGCCGCGAGCTGCTGCTGCGCCGGCTGACGGTGTGCGGGGTGCCGTACGGGGAGGCGAAGGAGGTCGTCGGCGCGGGGGGTGCCGAGGCGGTCACCTCGCGCTGGGAGGTGCGCTGGACGCCCGCGACGGCGGCCATGCTCACCGCGGCCGGCGTGCGCGGGGTCACCGCCGCCCAGGCCGCCGAAGGGGTGCTGCGCGAGCGGCGGCGCCTGGAGGAGGACGAGGGCGGGCCGACGGCCGCGCAGGCTCTCGACGGGCTGGCCGGGGCCGCCGAGAGCGGTCTGACCGCGCTCGCGGACGAGCGGCTCACCGACATCGCCGAGGTACTCCCTCTCGGCGGCACCCTGCCCGAACTGCTTGCCGGACTGGCCCTGTTGGACCGGCTGCGGGCCGGTCACATCCCCGGTCTCGGCGACGACGAGGACCGTACGGCGCGGGCGGCGGCCGTGGCCGGGCTGCTCACGTCGGCGGCGGTACGCCAGGTGGACGGCCTGACC
Organism: Streptomyces flaveus; assembly: GCF_014647675.1. Lineage (GTDB taxonomy): Bacteria > Actinomycetota > Actinomycetes > Streptomycetales > Streptomycetaceae > Streptomyces > Streptomyces flaveus. Next base: position 31,861 of record NZ_BMPQ01000011.1, read on the forward strand.
GGCTCCGAGGACCCGGCGGACGCCCACGCCCTGCTCGAACTGGCCCACCGCGCCGACGTGCTGGGCGGTATCCGGCTCACCGACGCCCTCGCCCGGCTGGCCGCCGACGGCTCCCCGCTGATGCGCGGTGCTGCCGGGGCCGTACGCGTGCTGCTCGGGCAGGAGGATCCGCGGGTGTTCGGGGACCGGGTGGCCTCCTGGGTCGACTCGGCCGTCGACCCGGACTCGCGGGCCGCGCTCACCGCGCGGCTCGGCGGGCTGCTGACCGCCGCCGGACCCCTGCTGGAGGCCGCGGCGCCCGCGCTGGAGCCCCTGCTCGACCGGGTCTCGGAGCTGCCCGACCGGGAGTTCCTCGACCGGCTCCCGGCGCTGCGCGGCGGCTTCGACGCCCTCAGCCCCGCCGCCCGCGACCGCCTGCTGGCGGCCGTCGAGGAGCGCCTCGACGTGGCGCACATCGCGGACACCGGCGGTATCGACCCGGTCGCGCTCGCCGCCTGGACGCGGGCGGACCTCGCCGCTCGCGAGACCCTGCGGACGCTGGGGCTGCTGCCCGCGCCGGCCCCGGCGGATGCCGGGTCCGCGTCCGAGGGCGGGACCGCGGCACCTCGGGCCGAGGACGCTCTGCTCGCCCCCGGGGATCGCTGGCGGCTCGTCCTGGGCCGTAGGAAGGATCAACTCCCGTCCTCGGCCGCCTCGTTGGCGACCGCGCTGGACGAGCTGTACGGCAGCGGACGCGGGGAGGGAAGCCGCGGCGAGCTGAGCGGGCCGGGCTCGGGCGGTGGCCGGGAGGTGCCGTATCCCGGCGTGCGGGAGTGGTCGGAGGAACTGGCGGTGCTGTTCGGTCCGGGTATCCGGGAGGAGGTGCTGGCGGCGGCCGCCACGTCGGGCCGCAAGGACGTGCTCGCCGAACTGGACGCCGACAGCGTGCGCCCTTCGGTCGACCTATTGCGCACGGTGCTGCGCCACGCGGGCGGCCTGCCCGAGGCCCGGCTGGCGGCACTGCGCCCGCTGGTCCGGCGGCTGGTCGAGGCCCTGACCCGGGAACTGGCCACCCGGCTGCGGCCCGCCCTGCACGGTACGGCCCTGCCGCGCCCCAGCAGACGTCCGGGCGGCGGCCTCGACCTGCCCCGCACGCTGCGCGCCAACCTGGCGACCGCGCGCCGTACCCCCGACGGCACGATCCAGGTCATCCCCGAACACCCGGTGTTCCGCACGCGCGCGCGGCGGTCGGCCGACTGGCGGCTGATCCTGGTCACGGACGTGTCAGGGTCCATGGAGGCGTCCACGGTCTGGGCCGCGCTCACCGCGTCGGTACTGGCCGGGGTGCCGACCCTGTCCACGCACTTCCTCGCCTTCTCCACCGAGGTCATCGACCTCACCGGGCACGTCGAGGACCCGCTGTCGCTGCTGCTGGAGGTCAGCGTGGGCGGCGGCACGCACATCGCGGCGGGCCTGCGGCACGCCCGCGAGCTGGTCACGGTGCCCTCGCGCACCCTCGTCGTGGTCGTCAGCGACTTCGAGGAGGGCTATCCGCTCGGCGGGCTCCTCGCCGAGGTCCGCGCACTCGTCGGGGCGGGCTGTCACGTCCTGGGCTGCGCGAGCCTCGACGACACGGGACGGCCCCGCTACTCCACAGGCGTCGCCGGTCAGCTCGTCGCCGCGGGCATGCCCGTGGCCGCCCTCAGTCCGCTCGAACTCGCCCGCTGGGTAGGGGAGAAGATCACATGAGCCCGGACCCGACCCCGGAGAGCCCCGGCCCGGGGCTGCCTCCGGTCGCCCCGTCCGTCACCGCCGAGCTGGTCGAGGCGCTGTCTCCCCGGCTCCGCAAGCGGCTGGACGCGGGAGTCGCCAAGCTCGCCGCCCGTCCGGCGGTGCGCGACGGCGACACCGTGCGAATCGCCGTCGACGACGACACCGACCTCGAACTGCACGCCCCCGGCCCCACGGTGACCAGCGCGGACGCCATCCGCTGCGGGTGCCTGCTGGCGCCGGACTGCCTGCACCGCGCGGCCGCCGCCTCGGCCGCACCGGTGGCCGACGACGCGACGGAACCGACAGAACCGACAGAACCGACTCAGGAGACGCAGAAGGTAATACAGGAGGAGAAGGAGGCCGAGACCGCCGGGCCCGAGGAACGCGTCGCCGCCCGTGCGGTGTTCGCCGCGGCGGCCGCCGTCCTGGAGGCCGGCACGGACGGGGCCGGCGCCGTGCTCCAGGCGGAGTTGCTGCGCGCCGCGCACACCGCACGCCTCGCGGGTCTCCCTCGCGCCTCGGCCGCCGCGGTCTCCGTGGTCACCGGGGTGCGCGCGGCCCGTTCCGCCGACCCGGCGTACCGTCTCGCCGACCTCGCGGACACACTCGGTGGCGCCCTGGGCGTGGCCCACCGCCTCCCCCACGCCACGGGTCCCGACCTGGCCGGACTGCGCGGCACGGCACGGCAGCCGTACCGCCCGGACGGCTCCCTGCGGCTGTACGGCCTGTTCTCCGAGCCGGTGCTCACGGCCACCGGGTACGCGGGTGCGGTCACCTGGACCGCCGACGCCGAGGGCCGCCTCTACACGGTGTCCGACGTGGCGCCCGGCGGCCCCGGCCGCGCGACCGGCGCCGCCGACCGTGCCGTGCGGATCGGCGACACGTCCCTGACACACCGTGAACTGGCGCGCGCGGGCCTCGCCGTGTCGGGCGCCACCGTCTCGCCCACGGGACGCCTCGGCGCGGGGGCGGGAGTACGGGCGGTGCGCGCGTCCGGCGCCGCATGGCGCGGCGAGCCGCTCGACCGGCTGTGGGCCGTACCCGTCGCCGACCAGGTGGCGCGGGCTCTCGGCGGCGGCCATGACCTGCTGTTCCTCGACGTGACGCTCATGGGCACGGTCCGGGAGGCGACGGGCGACTGCCTGCTGGCCGACTGCGCGGGCGTGCCGCTGCGGCTGGCCACGGCTCATGACGCTCCCGCCCTGCCGTACCGCGACAATCTGCGTCTGCTGGCGACGGCCGGGGGCAGGGGGCTGCGGGTCGTCGCCCGGCTGACACCCGGACCGCGCCCCCGCGCGCTGCTGCTGGCCACCGAGCACCCGAGCGACCCGGCCGCCCGGGTGGACCTGGGTCTCGACCGGCTCCAGCACGCCGACCTGCCCGCCGCAAAGACGCCGGCCGCCGCTCCGGCTCCGGTCGTGGACGAGGCCCCGCTACATCTGCTGCGCCGACGGGTCCACCAGGCCGTGTCGGGAGGTCGCCGTGTGCTGGCCTTCCCGGGGAGCGCGGCGGGCGACGGGGCCCGGCTGCGCCGCGCGGGGCTCGGCACGGCGGGGGACCTCCTCGACGAGCTGCACGCCGCCGCGGCGGACCGCACGCGGGACGCGTTCGGGCGGCTCCTGCCGTCCGACTCGGGCCGTTTCGCGGGCGCGTGGCTGGCGGCGGCCGTGTATACCGGCGAGGTCGAGCGGACGCTGTGCGCGCAGGCCTGGGGGGGGTGAGCGCGGTCCCGGCGTGAGGGTGATCGATGCCGGTGTGAGGGTCGCCGCGGGTTCCCGCTCCTTTAGATGTTCCCGTTCCTTTAGGTCAGGATCTGACCTGTATCCCTCCTAACGTGGTCCACGAACGCGGAACACACCCCACGGAGACGGAGACCCGCCATGTCCCAGAACACCCCCGCCACCCTCGCCCCGGCCCTCACCGGAGAGCGCGCCGACCTGCTGGAGACCCTGGGCAAGCACCGCGACTTCCTGCGCTTCACCGCCAACGGCCTGACCGACGAGCAGGCCGGGCTGCGGACCACGGCCAGCGAGCTGTGTATCGGCGGCCTGATCAAGCACGTCACCTCGGTCGAGCGGAACTGGGTCTCCTTCATCATGGACGGCCCCTCGGCGATGGGCGACTTCGAGAACATGACGGAGGAGGACTTCGCGCGGCGGGCCGACGAGTTCCGGATGCTGCCCGGCGAGACGCTGGCGGCGGTGCTGGAGAACTACGCCGAGGTGGCTCGCCGTACCGACGAACTGGTCGCGTCCCTGCCCGACCTCGACGCGGCGCACCCGCTGCCGGCGGCGCCGTGGTTCGCGCCGGGCAAGCAGTGGTCGGCCCGCCGGGTGCTGCTGCACGTGATCGCCGAGACCTCCCAGCACGCGGGGCACGCCGACATCATCCGCGAGTCCCTGGACGGTGCGAAGACCATGGGCTGAGCCGGCTCCCCGTCAGGACACCTACGTCCGCCTACTACCGCACCCGCCAGGCACTGCTCGCCGCACTGGTCCGGCGCATGGTCGCCCTTGACCAGGCAGAACTACAGGCGATCGGAGAGCAGGCACCCGTGCCGCGGGACGCCGAGGAACTGGCAGCCGGAATCGCCGCCTTCATCGAGCACCGGCTCACGGGAGACGGCCGTCGGCGCTCCCTCGCGCGCTACGCGTGCGCCCTCGAGAGCGTGCACCACCCCGAGCTGCGGGAGATCCTCGTGCCGCGCGAGAACGCAGGGCGCCAAGTCGTACGCGACTTCCTGGCCGCACAGGGCGTCGCAGACGATGACGCCGAGGACCGCACCGTCACGCTGCTGACCTGCGTGGACGGACTGGTCTTCGACCGCCTGGTGGGGGGTGGAACCGTGTCGTCCCAGGAGATCCGCGGACTGGTGGCGGCGGCCCTGCGATAGCCCACACCTGCCGACACCGGGCGGTTCACCGCGGCACGCCCCGCGTTCAACGTTCGTGGAGGCACTCAACCTCACCGCGAGAGGTCACTTCATCGACGGGGTATGCATTGGCTCCGGTGAAGGCAGCGAGAGGGAATCCGTGAAAGGTGAGGGGCCCATGCCGCAGTGGCACTTTCCGGAGGGTGATGGCCTTCCTGCGCGTCAGCTTGTAGAGGGGACCTTGGCCCCCATCGTCGTTCTCGACGCGCAGCTGCGCCATCTGTACGTCAACCCGGCATGGGTCCGGGTCAGCGGCTTGCCCGCCACTGCGTTCCTGGGACGGACGCTCGGGGAAGTGCTGCCGGACCTCCAGAGCCCGGACGACATCCTCTTCGAGGTACTCGCGGACGGGCAGCCTCGGGAGGCAGCCATCGCAGGAACGACAGGGGTGTCCTCGCCGCTGGGGCAGAGGCTCTGGCGAGCGGTTTATCACCGGGTGGATCTGCCGGGACGGGATGCGTGTCTGTGTGGGATCGGCGTGGAGATCAGTAATCTGCGCCGCTATCTGGACGACCTGGAGACTGCGCATCAGCGGCTTGCCCTGCTGGATGCCGCGGCCACGCGCGTCGGCACGACGCTCGACATTGAAACCACGTGCCAGGAGCTGGTCGACTTCCTGGCCCCCTCGCTGGCCGACATGGCGGCGGTGGGAATCGTCGAAGAGGAGTTCACCGGTGCTCCTGTGCCTCCTCCCGGCTTCCTGCGGCTGCGCAAGGCGGGGGGCTCAGCGCCCCCTGGGATGGAATGGGTGCTGCGTCAGCTGGGCGGACCAGGACCGTACGTCGACGTTCCCCGTGGCGTCGCCACACGGCAATGCCTGGACAGCGGGCGGCCATGGCTGGGCAACCTCGCCTCGGACGAGCTGTTCCAGAAGGTGACCGTGGACCCCGAACGGACCAAGATCTTCCGCGCGGCCGGCATCCACTCGTTTCTCATCGCCCCGCTGATTGCGGCAGGCCGCCCGGTCGGCGTCGTCCTTCTGGGCCGGGCCGGCGCATCGCAGCCCTTTGACGACGACGACCTCGTGACGATCCAGGCGCTGGCCGACCGGGCCGCCCTCTCCATCGACAGCGCGCGCCGCTACAGCTACGAACACACCATGGCGCTGGAACTGCAGCGAGCCCTGCTGTCCGAACCCCGCACCCCCCACCCCGCTGTCGAAGTGGCCGCCCGCTACCTCCCCTCCGGCCGCAGCGTCCTCGTCGGCGGGGACTGGTACGACTCGATTCCCCTGCCGGACTCCCGCACCTTGCTGGTCATGGGCGATGTGATGGGCCACGGCTTCCAGGCCGCCGTCGCCATGAGCCAGTACCGCTCCCTGCTGCGCACCATCGCCGCTTCCGGCGCAGCCGTCGACAAGATCCTCAGCGAGTTCGACCGCCAGGTCGCGCACCTCGGCCTTGACCGCCTCGCCACCTGTCTCCTCGCGGTCATGGATCCCGGTACGGGCACCTGTACGGCGTCCAGCGCCGGGCATCTGCCACCCGCCGTCGTGCGACCGGACGGCAACATCGAGGTCCTGTGGCTCCCGGCCGGCCCACCCGTCGGCACCGGACTCGGTGGCTACGAATCGCTCACCGTACGAATGGACCGCGGCACCACCCTGCTGCTCTACACCGACGGCCTGGTGGAACGACGTGACACAGACATCGACATCTCGGTGCAGGCGCTCGAGACGTTGAGCCTGCCGGCGGACGGCCCTCTCGACGACATGCTCGACACGCTTCTGGCCCGCCTGGCGAACGGTGCATGCGAGGACGACGTCGCGATCCTCGCCGCCCGCAAGCGCGACGGAAGTAAGTGACCCGCACCGCTCAACCTTCGCTGCGACAGAACATCCCACGCCGCGATCTCCGCCCATACTCCATCTGTCCCGTCTCTGGCGATCTGGTCTCCGTCTCAGATGATCTGGTCTGATTCCTCAGTGGTCGCAGGTGATCTGGTCCACTGATGACGGCCGCTCGAAGCGCCGGAAAACGCCGGAAAACCGGTGGAACCGTCGGAGCATGAGTCCGTACCGTCCGTGGGATGACCTATCTGAGCCCCCTGGGATATCTGCTGGGCATCGAGGGTGCTGCTTTGCTGCGTGGCATCAGGGAGGGGAGGGCCGACCGGGCGTTCGTCGAGGCCCGGATCGCCGAGATCCGCACCCTGCTGGATGTGCCCGCCCTCGCGCATGCCGAGGGAGTCACGGCGAGTCCGGGCACGATCAGCGCGGCCGACGTCTACCAGGAGTGGGCGCCGCACTATGACGCCCCCGGCAACCAGATGATCGACGTCGAGCAGCCCGTTGTCCGGCGCATCCTGGACAGCCTGCCCGTTGGCGCGGCGTTGGACGCGGCCTGTGGGACCGGCCGCCACACCACCTACCTGCATGAACTCGGCCACGATGTGATCGGCGTCGACGCCTCGCCCGAAATGCTCGCCCAGGCCCGCAAGGGTCTGCCAGATGTCGACTTTCACGAGGCCGAGCTGCACCAGTTGCCGCTTCCCGACAATGCGGTCGACACCGTCGTCTGCGCGCTCGCCCTGACTCACGTCCCCGACCTGGCCGCCGTGCTGGCCGAGTTCGCGCGTGTCCTGCGCCCTGGCGGGAACCTTGTGATCTCGGATGCCCACCTGCTGGTGTCCTACCTCCGGCCGACCCTGGCCCGCCGTCCCGGTCCGGACGGCCGCCCGTCCCTCCTCGCCGAATACCACCGCCCGCTCAGCGCCTACCTCGCCGCAGCCCTCCCACTGGGCTTCCAGGTCCGGCACTGCGAGGAACCCCGCCGCCCGCGCCACTCCCTCGACCCCGACACCGCCCCGGACCCACTCCCGGCCTACATGTCCTGGGACTTGTTGCACTGGTGCCCAGAAGCGTCGGCCGCGGCTTTGGACGATTCCCCGATCGCGGTTATCTGGCACTTCCAACTCGACGGCATTCGGAAGGGCTGAGCAACCGGACCCAGATCAACTGAGGCAGCGTCCGGCACCCACTCGTCCAGGACCGCATCACCCGAGGTTCCCACCCTCTCCAGGTCTCAAGCGAACTGGTCACCGCACGTCACAGGCCTGATTCGGGGTCAGATCGTTTGAGGCGGGACACGTACCTCGATGGTCTTGGTGCCCGCGGCGACGAGGTCGAAGTACTGGCGGTAGAGGTTGAGTTCGCGGACGCGGGTGGTGCTGTCGGTCATGGCGTAGGTCGGCTCTGCCTCTCGCCGAGTGCGGTGCGCAGCCAGTCCAGGGACCCGGTCGCCAGTACCGCGTCGGCGAGTTCGTTGGCCGACTTCGTGGTGAGTCGGCCGCGGCTGTTGTCGATCCACCGCTGTGCGTTCTCGTAGCCCTGGGCCTTGTACTCGATGCCCTGGATCATGCACTCCAGCTTGTCGGCGTCCCGCGCGCAGATCGCCTCGGCGGACTCCTTCGCCTCGTACTCGGCGACGAGTTCCCGCACGCCCGAGGCCAGGACCTCGGGCATACCGGCGACCTGGTCGGCGCCTCCATCACCCGCACCGGCGAAGAGTCCGCACGGATCGTCGTCACGGACACCTCCCGCACCAGACCCACCCTCGGCACACCGTCCCCGGACGACGAGACCGGCCGCGGCCTGCTTCTCGTCGAGGCCCTCGCCCACGAGTGGGGCAGTGAGCTGGTCCACGGCGGGAAGCGGGTGTGGGCGGAACTGCGCGCGGAGGGCGAGCGGTGAGCGCGCCACCCACGGCCAGGCTGCCGCGTGTTGACCAACTCAACCCGCGACAGCAGATGGCCATCGACTGCGCGCGCTGCAGCCGGCGGTTGGGGATGGTTGGCCGGGTCTGGGGCGAGGCGCGCTACCGCGGTCGGCTGTTCCGGCTGTGGGTCTGCGTGCCCGAGTGCCCGCCGCCCGTCGTCGGCGGCACCCCTTGAGCCGCTGCCTGGTGCCGGAGACCGAGCTCCCAGCACCTGGCGGTGAACAGCGCCCGCTCCGCCCCCACATCGCAGGCTCCCCGCCGGAGCGGGGCCGCAAGACCCTGCCGACGCCCGCAGGCGCGGGCGGGACGCAGAACAGCCCGAGCAGCATCAACGACAGGAGGCACGCATGCCCACGACGGCAGCACTCGTCTGAGCTGCCGACTTTCTTGTCAGGCGGCTCCGGTCACGCCCTGGCATCACGGTGCGGCAGGCAATGCTCCGCTGGTCGGACGAACCGGAGACGGGGAGTGGGGCGACGACGGCCTGCGCCGTTAGAGCTGTCGCAGGTGGTCACGGAGTGTGCGGGCGACCTGTGCCATGAGGGCCTCGGCACCGGGCTGGGAACTGGCTGGAACGAGTGATTCCGTAAGGGCGGCGATGGCGAAGGCCTGGCCGTCGGAGTGCTCGACGACACCGATCTCGTGGCGGAGGTTCAGGAGCGTGCCGGTCTTGGAGGACCAGGTGGTGGCGTCGGAGCTGAAGTCAGGGGCGAGCCGGTGCCGGAGCACGTTGTGGGCCATGAGGTCGCGTATGTGCTCGGCCACCTCGGGGTGGATCTTCGACGGTGTCCACAGGGCCTGGAGCAGTTCGGCCCAGGCGCGTGCGCTGCCGGTGTTGGCGCGGGTGGTGTCGAGCTGCGGCACCCGGTGTCCGCGGCCGCTGGTGCCGGCGTCGATGGCGAGGGCGTGGGCGAGATGGACGTCGGCGGCGTCGAAGCGCTCGACGGGGGTGTCCATGAGCTCGTTCATGGTGTGCCGGACGGTGATGTCGCGCAGGCCGAGCTCGTGGAGGATGTCGGCGACCCGGGCGGGCGGGGTGAGGCCGAACAGCGCGTCGGCGGCGTGGCTGTCACTCAGGCAGGTGCTCAGGTAGAGCAGGTCGTCGACCGCGATCCGGGCGGGGTGGCGAAACCGGCTCAGCCCGATGGGGCCGGCTGTGGTGATCCGCCCGGGTGGCACGTCGAGGGGCGTCGCTCCGTCGAGCTCGCCTCGTCGGACGCGTTCGAGCGTGGCCAGCGCGAGCGGAACCTTGACCAGGGACGCGGACGGCAGTTGGGCGTCCGGCTCGATTCCCAGCTCCTCTCCCGTGTGCAGGTCCCGCACGAGCAGGCAGCCGTGCAGGCCGCCGTCGCGCAGTTGTCCACGCAGGTCGTGCAGTAGTGCCTCGGTGCTCAAGTCCCTTCCCTTCCTGAGGTTCCCGCGCCCAGACAGCGGGCGACGGCGTCGCCCAGGCGCGCTTCGATGAGCTGTGGATTGCCGTCTCCGGCGGCGGCGAGGGCGAAGCCCCGGCTGATCGTGATCTCGCCGATGGGCCGCCAGGCCAGGTCGAGTTCCTCGGCTTGGGCGGGGGAGCACAGCAACAGGTCGCGTGAGCACAGGACTTCCGCCGCGGCGGTCGTCAGGTCGGGTGCGGCGACGAGTTGTGCGGGCCGCAGGCCGACCGCGTCGCGCAGGCGCGTCAGCGGGTCGCGGATGTGCGGCACGTCGTCCTCCGGCTGAATCCAGACGCGGCGGGCAGGGCCGGAGGATGCTCTTCCGACCCGCAGTGTTTCGAGATAGACGCGCTTCACGCCTGGTTTCCGGGCACCGCCGAGCCCGAGCGGCACGGACCACCTCGCGTCGTCCGGCGGTACCGCGAGCAGCGCGGCCCGCACTTGCTGTGCGTGGAGGAGCTCCGTGCGCTGCGTCGGTCCCGCGACGCGCAGATCGAGGGTGACGCCGTGCCCGCGTGCCTCGGCGACGAGGCGGGCGAGACCGGCCGTGGAGCAGATGCCGGGCACCGCGAGCCGCCATGGCTTGCGCTTGGCGGCCTCCGCCTCGTGCAGCAGCACGTCGGCCGCCTGCACGAGTTGCCTGGCCGTCGGCAGCATGTCCCGGCCGAAGGGGGTGAGAACGGCCCGTCGTGACGTGCGCTCGAACAACGGCTCACCGAAGCGTTCCTCCAGGGCGGCGACGCGACGGCTGGCCACCGACTGGGACATCTGGGCGGCGGCCGCCCCGACGGTGAAACTGCCGTGCTCGCTCACGCTGACGAACGCACGACACGCTCCCACCAGATCCACAGCCGGAACCTTATGCCAGATCCATGGCCCGTTCTCATGCCGAATCAGCATGGAGCGGCGCGTTCGCGTATTGGACCGCATGGCCGCCCGCCGGTGAGGGTGATCCCCGAACTCATGACCACCCAGGAGGTTGGACCATGCAGACCCCGCAACACGCCCATGCTCGTACCGCCCTTCGCGGTGCGCTCGCCGCGCTCGCCCTCGTCGTCCCGCTCGTCGCCTGCGGCCAGGACGGTTCCTCGGCCTCGTCGCCCTCGTCGTCGGCGCGGTCCGCCGTGACGACGACCTCGATCGCGGCGACGGCCTCGTTCACCGGCGAATTGAAGGAACTGGAGCGCAAGTTCGACGCCCGGCTCGGTGTCTACGCCATCGACACCGGCACCGGGCGCGAGGTGGCCTACCGGGACGGCGAGCGGTTCGGCTACCACTCCACGTTCAAGGCGCTCGAAGCCGGCGCCGTGCTGCGGAAGTACTCCCTGAACGGCATGAACAAGGTGATCAAGTACTCCAGTGACGACCTGGTCGCCAACTCGCCCATCACCGAGAAGCACGTCGAGACCGGGATGACCCTGCGCGAGCTGTGTGACGCCGCCGTCCGCTACAGCGACAACACCGCGGCCAACCTGCTGTTCGACGCACTCGGCGGCCCCAAGGGTCTCGAGGCGGACCTCAGGAAGCTGGGCGACAAGGTCACCCTGATGGAGCGCATCGAGCCCCACCTGAGCGACTGGGTGCCGGGCGAGACCCGGGACACGACCACCCCGCGGGCGCTCGCCAAGGACCTGCGCGCGTACGTGCTCGGAGACGTCCTCCGCAAGCGCGAGCGCGCCCAGCTCGCGACGTGGCTGAAGACCAACACCACCGGGAACGAGGTCATCCGGGCAGGGGTGCCCGAGGGCTGGGTGGTCGGCGACAAGACCGGAAGCGGCAGCGGCTACGGCGCCCGCAACGACATCGCCGTCGTGTGGCCCCCCGACTCCGCCCCCATCGTCATGGCGATCCTGACGAACCGTGGGAAGGCGGAGGACGTCCACGACAACAAACTGATCGCGGAAGCGGCGTCCGTGGTCGCCGAAACGTTGTCCTAGCGGGAGACGGGGCCGCAGCCGAGCACCCCGGGGCGCCGAACCGCCCGGCCGCGGCGGTCACAGCGCGTCCCGGTCGCATCGGTGACGTGCGGGGACCTTGTCCACGATGGATCACGCCGCATGTCGCCCACCCTTCCTCCCCGTACGCCTGCGCCTGCTCACCGGCACCATCAGCGCTATCAGCCCTCCCAGAACCGCCGCGGCCACCCACCACGCGAGCGGTACGGAGCTCTCGTTGCTCGCGTTCTGGGTGGTGGCGGACTTCGGGGCGGCGCCGGAGGCCTGGGGGGCGGCGCGGGTGGTCGCTGAAGGGCTCGCGGTGTTCTTGCCGGTGGTCAGGACGACGTCGTTGCCGTCGCCGCCGCGGTAGCTGATCCGGTACTCGGTCCTGCCCACCTTGACCTTGGCGTTTTCCTTCAGGCCCTTGAAGGTGCCCTTCGTCTTCGCCTTGCCGGTGTGGTCGATGACGGTGACCGTCTTCGAAGAAGCCGCAGCAGTCGAAGAAGCCGCAGCAGTCGCAGAGGCCGGCTCGACCACGAGCCTCCCACCCAGCCGCAGCGCACCCCCCACCTTCAACGCCCGGTCCTTCACGGTCAGTTGACCACCCGCGCCCTGCGTGTAGTCCCCGGTCACCGTCACCCCGCCGGAGACCTTCCCCGTACCCGTATTCGTCACCGCTCCGACGACCTTGCCCTTGCCGGACAGGGACGAGCTCAGGTTCAGCACCCCTCCGGACGCCCTGCGCACATCCAGCCGCGCCCCCGGTGAAGTGAGCCGGATCCCCTTGCTGCGCGCCAGGCTCGCCCCGTCGAGCGCGAGCGTGCCCTTCGTGACGGTCGTCGTGCCCGAGTACGTCACGCCGCTGGTCAGCGTCGTCGTGGCGGCACCCGACTGTGTGAGGGAGCCGCTGCCGCTGATCCTGGACAGGGAGAGCGGCTTGGTCGTGTTGCGCAGCACCAGCGAACCGTTGTTGACGACCTTGTAGAGGTCGCCCTTGGTGTACAGGCCGCCGTCGCCACCGGACTTGCCGCTGCCCAGGCGCAGCACCGCGCCCTTCTCGACCGTCGTCGAGCCGTTGTAGTACTGGACGGCGGCGAAGGTGACGTCGTTGCCCTGCGTCCCCTTGATGACGATGTCGCCGGCGCCGGGCGTGGACAGGGTGTCGTGGAAGACGCCGCCGCCGATCGGCGCGCCCAGCGTCACGGGCCCGTTGTAGTTGAAGGTGAGCAGTGAACGGGAGCGGGCCGCCAGCAGGTTGATGTATACGGTCTCGGCGGTGCCCGGCATGAAGATCTTGTTCGTGGTGCCGTCGCCCCACTGGACGTTGGCGCCCTTGATGTTGGTGCCGCGCTTGTTGATGTTCTTGCGTGCGGGCGTCCAGTTCAGGGCGGGGTCGCTGAGAGAGGGGTTGGTGTCGCCGCCCTGGTTCGACCAGCTGTACTGGCCGGTGAGGACGACCTTGCTGCCCGGCCGGGACTGGACGTTGATGTCGCTGCCGTACTCGCGCTGGTAGAAGTCCATGCGCTGGGTGACGGTCTGGCCCAGCGGGGTGTCGACGGTCCAGGTGCCCTGGTTGAGGACCTTGCGCATGTTGGGCAGTGACGTCGCGTACTCCGGTCGTCCGGCGTTCGCCTGTGTGCCGTTGTCTATCACCCCGGAGAAGGGGTGGGTGCCCGAGATGTCCCAGGTGCCCCAGAGGAACCTCGGCTGGGTGATCAGCCCGGAGCCGCTGATGGTGCCCAGGTTGTAGGCGCTGGTCAGGGAGAGCCGCAGGGTGCCGTCGACCCGGATGTTGTCCTGGTTGAGCCGGAACGCCGGGGTGTTGTACGGGAAGTGGCCGATCAGCCCGGTGGTGCCGCCGTTGCCGTACTGCAGGGTCGCGCCGCGCTCGACCGTGATCGCGGGCGGGTCCGGGTTGGCCGTGGTGACGTACGGGTGGTTGCCGCCCTGCGTCCGCACCGCTTGCCGCTGCCGGGACTTGGGCAGTGTGAAGTCGCTGTCCTTGGTCAGGATCAGGGTGCCGGAGCCGCGCACGGTGAGCGTGCCCTCGCCCCGGAACACCCCGTTGTACGTGGTCTTCCCGGCCGGCACGGTCACCACCGTGTCGCCGTCGAGCGTCACGTCGCGGCCCGCCAGTACCGCCGCGGTGACGTCGTCGGCCGCGGCGGGTGCCGCCGTCGCGCTCGGCGTCATGATCCCTGTCGCGAGCACGGCCAGCGCCGCGCCCGCTCCTGCTGCCCGTCCACGGATGTTCTTGTTCACGCCTGTGGAGACGGGAGCAGAGCGGGGGCGATAACAAAAACTTGGGTCCGACTTCGAATCAGAAAGTGTCCGACTTTTTCTAACCTCCCGACCCGTTGACCTCCTCGTAACACACCCTTACCGTTTCGGCGTTCGGAATCGCAGATACCGTTCGAAATGTCGAATGGTCCAGTGTGAGGGAACGACATGAGCCGCCTTGACGAGAGCCCCGAAATCCCGAGCCGCAGACTCGTCCTGAAGGGCGCCCTCGCCGCGGGCGCGCTCACCGCCGTGCCCCAGGTTGCCCAGGCCGCCACCCCGGACGCCGCCGGCGGGAGCTCCCGGTACGTCAACCCGCTCGTCCGCAACCGCGCCGATCCGCACATCCACCGTCACACCGACCACCGCTACTACTTCACGGCCACGTCCCCGGAGTACGACCGCATCATCCTGCGCCGCTCCCGCACCCTGCGGGGCATCGCGACCGCCGACGAGGCCGTCATCTGGCGCAAGCACGCCACCGGTGTCATGGGCGCGCACATCTGGGCCCCGGAGATCCATCACATCGACGGCAAGTGGTACATCTACTTCGCCTCCGCGCCCGCCGAGGACATCTGGGCGATCCGCATCTGGGTCCTGGAGAACTCCCACAGAGACCCCTTCAAGGGCACCTGGGTGGAGCGCGGCCAGCTGAAGACGGCCTGGGAGACCTTCTCCCTGGACGCCACCACCTTCACCCACCGCGGCACCCGCTACCTCTCCTGGGCGCAGCACGAGCCCGGCATGGACAACAACACCGCGATCTGGCTCTCGAAGATGGCCGACCCGCTGACTCTGACGGGTCCTCAAGTGCGGCTCACCACACCGGAGTACGACTGGGAGACCATCGGCTTCAAGGTCAACGAGGGCGCGTCGTTCATCAAGCGCAACGGCCGCATCTTCATGTCGTACTCGGCCAGCGCGACCGACCACAACTACTGCATGGGCCTGCTCACGGTGGACGCCGACGCCGACCTCATGAACCCGGCGAACTGGTCGAAGTCCCCGACCCCGGTGTTCACCAGCAACGACACCACCAAGCAGTACGGGCCGGGCCACAACTGCTTCACCGTCGCCGAGGACGGCCGCACCGACGTCCTCGTCTACCACGCCCGCCAGTACAAGGAGATCGTCGGCGACCCGCTGAACGACCCCAACCGCCACACCCGCATCCAGAAACTGCGCTGGAAGCCGGACGGTACACCGGACTTCGGCATCCCCGTCGCCGACACCCCAGCCCGGGGTTGAGGGCGACGACCCCCAACTGACCGGCTTCGCACGTCACTTCACCGTCCTGAAGGAGAGTGTCCAGATGCCACATGCTGGGACAACTGGAATAAGACGTGCCACACCAATGCGTGCTGGGATGAGGCGTCTGTGCGCCGTCCTCGTCGCCCTCGCTCTCGCCGTCGCCGGAGCACTCGCGACCGCGGGCCCCGCACAGGCGGCGCCCCAGACCATCACCAACGGCACGCAGTTCACCGACACTTCGGGCAATCCGTTGCACGCGCACGGCGGCGGAGTCCTCAAGGTCGGCTCGTACTACTACTGGTTCGGCGAGAACCGGAACTCCGACAACACCTTCCGGTACGTGTCGGCCTACCGCTCCACGGACCTGAAGAACTGGGAGTTCCGCAACCACGTCCTGACCGAGGCCACCGACCCGGAGCTGGCGACCGCCAACATCGAGCGGCCGAAGGTCATGTACAACGCCGCCACCGGCAAGTACGTGATGTGGATGCACAAGGAGAACGGCGTCGACTACAGCGAGGCGCGCGCCGCCGTCGCCGTCTCGGACACCGTCGACGGCGACTACGAGTGGCAGGGCAGCTTCCGGCCGCTGGACCAGCACATGTCCCGTGACATCACGGTCTTCACCGACACCGACGGCACCGGCTACATGGTGTCCGCCGCCCGCGAGAACTACGACCTGCACATCTACCGGCTGACCAGCGACTACACCGGCATCGCCGCCCTGGTCGCCGACCCCTGGCACGGCGGCCACCGCGAGGCCCCGGCCCTCTTCAAGCGCAACGGCGTCTATTTCATGCTGACTTCGGGCGCCACGGGCTGGAACCCCAACCAGCAGCAGTACGCGACGGCCACCTCGCTCGCCGGTCCCTGGACGGCGATGCGCAACATCGGCGACTCGACGACGTACGGCTCGCAGACCACGTACGTCCTTCCCGTGCAGGGCAGTTCGGGCACCTCCTACCTCTACATGGGAGACCGCTGGGGCAACTCCTTCGGCGGCACGGTCAACGACTCGCGGTACGTCTGGCTGCCGCTGACCTTCTCGAACTCCACCACGATGTCCATGTCCTGGTATCCGGAGGTCACCATCGACACGGCCGCCGGGACGATCACCGGTCGGGGCGGCCCGTACGAGACGCTGGCCGCCCGGCACAGCGGCAAGTGCGCCGACGTCCCCGACCAGTCGATCCTCGCGGGCGCCCAGATCAAGCAGTGGACCTGCAACGGCGGCGGCAACCAGCGGTTCTGGTTCAAGGACCTCGGCAACGGCTATGTCCAGCTGATGGCCCGTCACAGCTCGCTGTGCCTGCGGGAGAACGCCTCCAACGTCACCCAGGAGGCCTGCTCCACCTCCGCCACCGCTCAGCAGTGGTCGGTGACCACGTCGGGCGGCTACGTCACGCTGAAGTCCCGCGCCAGCGGCGAGTGCCTGGACGTGAACGGCGCGTCGACCGCCGACTCCGCCGCGATCATCACGTACGCCTGCAACGGGGCGACGAACCAGCAGTGGACTCGGGCCAGTTGACGTAGGCCCTCACTCCGTCTGGTGGAGGAGGAGTTCGGCCGACTCCTCCACCAGACGGCGCAGCACCGGTACGTAGTTTCCGTCGCCACCCAGTTCGGTCAGGAGGTGCTGGGCTTCGTCGCGGAACCTGCGCAGGTCTGCTTCGTACTGCTGAAGACTGGTGGGCGCGAGAAGGAGAGCTGTGAGCTCTGACCTCGCTTCCTCGGAACTTTTTGCGGCTGCGTGCAGGTCCAGGAGGCGGTTCCTGGATCGAGGTGACGCGTTCTCGAGGGTGCAGGCGAAGAGATAGGTGATGGTGCCGTTCCGCAGGTCTTCATTGCGGCCGGAGAGGATGTCCTCCTGGTCGTTGAGAAGCTGCAACAGGATGCCGAAGACATAGCCGAACTCACGCCATATCCTTATTCGTTCGTGTTCCGCGCCGGCCAATATCGCGCCCATTGCCGTGATCATGGCGAAGGGTGCCCCTGATTTACCTCGGTACGTCGTGATCACCGAGTCCCGTGTGGCGTCGCCGGCATCTCGGCGCAGATCGCTCAGCTGACCCTCGGTGCAGACGATTGCGCAGGTCAAGAGCTCGGCTGTCAGGGCGCCGCGCACCGAGTCGGGAATCTGTTGGGCCTGGATGATGTGAAGGGGAAGGGTGTTTCCGCTGATGATCGAGGCGAGCAGTGCCTCATTTTTGCCGAGCGCACCGGAAACGCTCGCGGCTTGCCCGTCCGCCAAGTCGTCGAGATAGCACGCGGAAGTCCACCCCAGCACATGGATCGCGGACAGTGGAACGGCAGGTCCGGGATCTCCTGTCTCGGCTCCGTGCACCAGGAGCGGCAGCACTTGCAGGGGGTACTTGAACTTCTGGTGCTGCAGGAGTTCGGTGACCGCATTCTTGATGGCGGTCGAGGAGGGGCCGAGCCGTTCGATGCTGGTTTTCAGCTCTGCGTCGATATTCGAGGAGAACTGCCGGTACAGGTCCAGGTATGAGGTGGAATTCATGATGACTTCCTTTTTGTCGTGCCGCTTATGGCCCCGATTCGATCACTTCGAAACGTGGGCCGGCCAGGGCGCCTTCCAGCCATGGCCGGTTTCTCTCCGGTGGTACGGAACCGAGATGCCGCACACCTCTAGAAAGCGCTTGCCATCGCGGGGTACCGTCCAGCGACCAGGAGAAGCCGCCCTGTTGGAGGAGCCGCGTTGAGACGCCGCAGACGCACCCTGATCGCCGTGCTGGCCACGCTGACCGCAGCCACCGCTCTGTCCGCCACCCCGGCTTCGTCCGCCACACCGGCGCCTGCGGGCGCCCACGGCCGGGGCCTCGAGAACTGCACCGCGACGGCCTGTCACTTCGACGTCGCGCCCGGCACGTACGACGTACACGTCCTGCTCGGCGGTGACGCCGAGGCGAGTACCGGCATCACCGGCGAGACCCGCCGCACCCTCCTCCCCGAGACCGCCACGGCGGCGGGCGAGCGCGTGGCACGCAGCTTCACCGTGAACGTCCGCACCCCCGAGGGCGAACCCACCGGCCCCGCCGGCACCCCCGGCCTCGACCTCGCCCTCGGCGGCTCGGCGCCCGCGCTCGCCGGCATCCGCGTCACCCCCGCGCGGCACGCGCGCCAGATCTTCGTCGTCGGCGACTCCACCTCCTGCGACCAGCCCGGCGACCCGTACTCCGGCTGGGGCCAGCAGTTGCCCCAGTACCTCCGCAAGGGGCTCTCGGTCGCCAACTACGCGGATTCCGGGGAGAGTACGGTCAGTTACCTCGACAACCCGGCACTCTTCGCGACCGTTCAGCCGCTGATCCGCAAGGGCGATTTGGTTCTCATCCAGCTTGCCCACAATGACAAGCAGACCGACGAGGCGACGTACCGTACGAACCTCGAAACGCTTGTCGCCGGCGTACGCGAACGGGGTGGCAAGCCCGTGCTTCTCACGCCCATCGTCCGTCGGTGGTTCAACGCCGACGGCACGCTCAACAACGGTACGGCGCTCCTGGTCAACGGCCTCGGCGTCGACCACCCCGCCGTCACCCGCTCGGTGGCCGCCGCGCACGGCGTACCGCTCATCGACATGACCGCCAAGACCAAGGCCCTGGTGGAGTCGCTCGGCGTGGAGGCCTCCAAGGCGCTCTACCTCTACAACGAGAAGCGGGACAACACTCACACCTCCGCGCACGGCGCGACCGTCTACGCGGACCTCGTCCGCGATGAGCTGGTCGCCCAGCGACTGGTCCCCAGGGGCCTGGTGAGGTGACTCAAGACCCTGGGGCGTCCCGACCGGAACCGGGGCGTCCCAGGTACCTCAGCGTTCAGCTCGGTGCCCTTAACTGGGGCTGCGCCCCAGGCCCCCGCCACGGGGTGGGGTGTTGGGATCGGGTCGCGGCTGCGGGTGCGTTGGGGCTGGTCGCGCCCGCGCGGCGGAGCCGCAAATCGATACAGCCCCGCGCCCCTATTGAGGGGCCTGCGGCCCTCAATAGGGGCGCGATACTGCACCCGGACTTCACCAAAGCCCGCCTAGACAGAAAGCACCACCCATGATCGCAGGCGTCCCCGACGACGACCGCCCCCTCAGCCCGTACACCGGCTACACGCGCGCCCACTGGGAGGCCGCCGCCGACTCCCTGCTCGCGGCCGTGGAGCCCTACGCCTCCGAGGACCGCGCGCTGTACCACCTGCCCGGCGAGCACACGAGTTGGTCGGGGCGCCTGTCCGACGGTCTGGAGGGATACGCCCGTACGCTCCTGCTGGCGGCCTTCCGGCGCGACGAGAAGGCCCTCGCGCGGTACGCCGACGGGCTCGCCGCCGGAACCGGCGGCGTCTGGCCGCGCATCGAGGACCGCAGTCAGCCCCTCGTCGAGGCCGCCTCGATCGCTCTCGCCCTGCGCCTGACCCGCCCGCTCCTGTGGGACCGCCTCGACGACGGCGTACGGCAGCGGGCGGCGGCCTGGCTCGGCGACGCGCTGACCGCCGAAGCCTGGCCCTGCAACTGGGAGTTGTTCCCGGTCACCGTCGGCGGCTTCCTGGCGGAGATCGGCTACGAGGCCGAGTCGTCGCGGGCGGCGATCGACCGAGGGCTTGACCGCATCGAGCAGTGGTACGTCGGCGACGGCTGGTACACCGACGGCGACGGCCGCAAGTTCGACTACTACAACGGCTGGGCGATGCACCTGTACCCGGTGCTGCACGCCTGGCTCGCGGACGACACGCGCCTGCTCGATCTGTACGGCGGCCGGCTGTCGACCCATCTCGCCGACTACGCCCGCCTGTTCGGCGCCGACGGCGCCCCCATGCACCAGGGCCGCTCGCTCACCTACCGCTTCGCGACGACCGCACCGCTGTGGCTGGGCGCGCTCACCGGGTGTACGCCGCTGCCGCCGGGGGAGACGCGCCGCCTGGCCTCCGGCGCGCTGAAGTACTTCCTCGACCGGGGAGCCGTGAACGACCAGGGCCTGCTCACCCTCGGTTGGCACGGCCCCAACTCCACTGTTCTACAGGGCTATTCGGGCCCGGCGTCCCCGTACTGGGCGAGCAAGGGCTTCCTCGGCCTGCTCCTCCCCGCGGACCACGAGGTGTGGACGGCGCCCGAGGAACCGGGTCCGGTGGAACGGCAGGACGAGGTGCGGCCGGTCGGCCCGCCCAACTGGCTTCTCCAGTCGACCAGTTCGGACGGCCTGGTCCGACTCCACAACCACGGCAGTGAGGACGTCCGCTACGACCCGTACTACACGCGGCTCGCGTACTCGACGGTGACGGCGCCTTCGGAGACGTACGACAACAGCGTGATCGTCGACGAGGACGCGAGCCGAACGGGCATCGAGCCGTTGGGAGTCGGCGACGGGTGGGTGGCTTCGCGGCACGAGGCTGCGGGCTCTGCGCGGGTTACGAGTCTGGTCGTGGCGTCCGGCGCGGTGGAGGTGCGCGCGCACCTGGTGGCGGGCGCGCCTCCCGGAACCCCGGTGCGGGTCACGGGTTGGTCGACGGGGGAGGAGCGGCAGGACGGCGAGGAGGGCCTACGGGCTGAACTCGTCCCGGCCTTCGGCCTGTCGGGCACAGCCACCCTGACGGGCGTAACGACCGAAGAGCCCACGTTGTTCGTAGCCCTCGCCCGCCTCACCGCCGAACCGGACCCCCTCCCGCTCCAGGCCCTGGTGTCCGTGGAGGTGGAGGGGGCGTATGAGGTGCGCGTCCGCTGGGCCGACGGCCCCGGCACGCGTTTTCGGTTCAGCGCTCCAGACGGGCGATCCGCAGCGTCTTCGTGGTCGGTGACGCCCCTGTGAGCGCCGTCGAGTAGGACGGCGTGACGGGTGCGTACGCCCAGGTGAGGGAGCCGTCCGCGAGGGTCGCGATGTCACCGGTGATACGGGCCTTGACGACCTTGTCCGGCGTCTTGAACTTGCCGTTCCAGTCGATCAGGCGCAGGTGCGTGCCGGTGAAGGTGCCCGTGCAGGTGCCGTTCGCGCACTTGGCGTTCTTCAGGGACTCCCAGGAGACGAGCAGCCGGTCTTTCCCGTACGGGGCGATGCGGACGTTGACGTGCTCGGTGCCGGGGGCGTTCGTGAGGTAAGTCGGCTTGCCCGCAGGGGAGTTGCGGTTCTTGAGGAAGGCGACGGCGACCTGGTGGGTCTTCGTCTTCGGCTTCACCGTCCAGCCGCGGCCGCTCGCGTCGTCCGGGTTCTTGGCGGCGGAGGCGGCGCCGCGGGAGGCGAAGGCGGTGGCATAGCGGCCGGTGGACGACTTCACGAGGTCGCCGGTACGGCCCGGGAACGTGCCGCCGCAGTAGCCCGCCCAGCACTGCTCGCGCTGCACGACCGGCGCGTTGTCGGGAGCCCCGATGCCGGTCGACACGAACAGGCCCGAACGCCAGTCGTCGAAGCAGAGGGAGGTGAAGGCTCCGGTGGGCTCGGCGTGCAGCGCGATCCCCTCGTTGTGGCTGCAGCCCCAGCCCCAACCGCCGTTGAGTTTCGCGCCCTTGGCGCTGACGTACGCCAGCTTGTCCCCGAAGTGGCCGTCGGCGAAGCCGCCCGCGCCGTGGACGACGAAGTACGCGCCGTACTTCTTCCCGTTCCAGGCGAGCTGCCCGTCGAGCAGCGGGGCCGTGTCGTTCGAGGCGGTGCCCGTGAGCTTCGTACGGAACGCCTGCTTGCCGTTCTTGTAGCGGACGAGCGCGGCGGCCGTCTCCTTCCACTTGTTGCTGTCGGCGACGCGGGTCACCAGCGCGAACCCGTCGTTGTGCGCGACCAGCCCGCCGACCTCCTTGGCGCCCTTGACGACCGTGTCGGAGCCGGAGCGCTTCCCGGCCTTCGTGAGCGGCGTGACGTGAATCCCGTCGGACGCGGGCCAGGCCACCCGGAGGGTGCCATTCGGAGCCACGGCGGTCGCTGTGCGCGTCCACTCGCGGGTGTTGTTGTAACCCGCCGACAGATAGGGGAACTTGGCCGCGAGGTTCACCGTGGTGTTCGTGACGGCGAGGTCGTCGGCGGCCTTCGCGGCGGGCGTCGCCGTGGCGGTCGCGTACCACGCACCGGTCAGCAGGACGCCCGCCGCGAGCGAGCCCACCACGGGCTTGCGGGCGATTCGGCGACGGCGGTGTCTTGTTGTGGGCGTTACGGATGTTGCGCGTGTCATGCCTCCGAGTCGCCGCCGGCGGGGTGGAGGTTGCCGTGCAATTGAGCACGCCCAGCGGCAACGCCTCCTATACCACGAGTGGAGGCGCTGAGCCCGCACTGGGGGGCGTAAGCCTGGTACGGTTGAGACTTTCGCGGGTACTGAACCCTTTGGACTCCGACCGGCAAGGGACCGAGGAACCATGGACATGGACATCCCCGGCGACAAGCGACTGGCCGCCGCCGTAGTGATGCGCAAAGGGCGTGTGCTGCTGGTGCGGCGTAGTGAGACCGAGCGGTTTCTGCCCTGTGTGTGGGGGGTGCCCTGCGGGAAGCTCGAACCGGGGGAGAGCCCCCAGGACGGCGTTCTGCGGGAGTTGAAGGAAGAGACCGGGCTTCTCGGCGAGGTCGTCCGGAAGGTCGGCGAATCGTCGTTCGTGAGTGAGTATCGCGGGCGCGAGGTCAAGAACTGGCAGGACAACTTCCTGGTCAGGCCCCTCTCCCGGCACATCACGCTGCCCGAGCCCGACCAGGCGTACGCCTGGCTGAGCCCGGCCGAGCTGAGCAGCGTCGACATCGACGAGTACAACCTGGACATCGTGCGGCAGGCTCTCCACCGCGTGTGACCCGCCCGCGCCTCACGAACTGCGCATGACCTGGGCCATAGACGACGGGCGGCACCACCGCGGAGATCGGTGGCGCCGCCGTGTACCGCCCGGACGCGCTGCGCCCGTTACGCCATCGCTTTCCGGTCCGCCGGTTGATACCGACGGCCTGGGCAGTCCCGGTGCGGGCCGCCCTTGAGCCCCTCGCGGAGCCCTGCGCCCGGGGTCACCGGCTCAGCTGCGGCAGCGATTGATCGCCGAGCAGCCCCGGTTGTAGGTGTTCGCCGGGACGGGGTCGTCCGCCGCTTCCTTGAGCAGGGACGCGTACGCTTGATGTCCCTTGGCGTTGGGGTGGTACGAGTCTTCGGTGTGGAGCAGGCCAATGGTGCCCGGGTCGGTTATGAAGGGGTCCGCTGAGCAGACGCCGTGTCCGTCGAAGGCCGGCTGGGGATCCACGAACTGGACTCGTCGCCCAGCCTGCTTCACCGCGTTCTGGACCACCTGGCTGAGAGTCTCGGCGGAATGGTTCATGCGCTTGCGCACGTTCGGGAAGGGGTTGATGCGGTTCTGCGTGAGCGTGCACGAGCCTTGCTCATCGAACAGCTTGGGGTATCCGAGGACGATGAGACGGGCATTCGGTGCGGCGGCCAGGACCTTTTGGTAGGTCTCCGTCAGCCGCCCCTCCAGGTTCATCATGAGCGTCTCGGATATGTTCAGCGCGTCCGAGCAGGCTTTCTCCGAGAACAACCCCACGGGCTTGGCGCACTCCCTCATCGCGTCGGCGAACCTGATGTCGTTGCCGCCGATGGTGAGCGTCACCAGCTCCGTCTCCGGGCTCAGCGCGTCCAGCTGCCCGTTCACGACGTTCTGTGTGATCGCCCCGGCGCACGCGGCGAAGGTGAAGTTGCCGACGGTGACATTTCCGTAGAGTGTGTCCAGCTTGGCGGTCAGGGGGCCGTAGGCCTGCTCACTGCGCTGGCAGTTGTTGTTGTGGTTGACCGAGGCGGGCGGGTTGTTCACTTCCAGGCCGCCGACCGGCGTGATCGTTTTGTCGTTGGGCAGGTACGGCCCGGCGCCGGTGCCGGCCGAGAAGGAGTCGCCGAGGGCGACGTAATCCAGTCGGTTGTCCAGCATGCCGGCGACGTCCCGGGGCTGGCGCTCCGGCGGTCGGCCGGGCTCGAGGTCCCGGGGCTGGCGCTCCGGCGGTCGGCCGTTGCCGCCCTGTGACCCGTCATCGGCAAGCTTCAGCTGGTACGGGCTGCCTTCCGGAACGATGGGGTCGATCGGCTGGACATTGGTGCTGTTCGGTACCGGCGGGTTCTGCTTCTCCCCGCAGTTGCCATCTTTGTCTGCCCGGCCCCCCTGGACGATTCCGATGGCAATGACCGAATCGCCGCTTTCCGTGAAGACCGGGCCGCCGCTGTCGCCGCCCTGAGCGCAGAGGTTTGTCCTGATCAGCCCATTGATGGATGCGATAGTGCCGTCGGCCATCCGGGATCTGCTGCTTGCGCTGAGCTCCGTGATCTCTCCGCACGTGTAGTCGGTTGTCATTCCGAGCTTGCAGACGGCGGTGCCCACGATCGGATTACGGTCCACCCCGGTGACCGGGTCCTCGATGAATGCGAGTTCTGGCTGGCTGGAGAACTGGGCATTCAGCCTGACCATGCCGAAGTCGCCCTCCGGCCCGAGGTGGACGTTGAACGCGGTACCGGCGTCCTGGCCGTTGATCTGAATACCCTTGTTGTTCTGGAGGCAGTGGCCGGCGGACATGAAGCCGTCGGCGTGTGCTGATCCTCCCTCGGCTCCTGGGTCGAGAGCGGAGATGTCGATTCCCCACCCGACCGTACAACTTCCCCCCGAAGCAGTGGTGAAGCCGCTTCCGGGATTGGCGTCTGCGGTGGTGCGGAGCGTGCCCGCGCCCTTGGTGACCGTCACCAGATCGCCGTACTGCTTGGCCTTGGCCCGCAGCGAGGCAAGGTCCTTCGCGGAGAAGCCGGAGGAGTAGGTGACGTTGACGGTGCCGCTCTTCGGATCGATACCGACACTCAGGCCATCGCTGTTCTTCACCGACGCCAGCAGCTGCTCCTTGATGCCCGTCAGCTCTTTCCAGCCGGCAGCCACCTTGTGTGGCGTCACTCCGGCAGCGCGTGCCAGCGCAGCGCCCCTTTCGGTCACCACGTTCGCCACCAGCCGGCCGGCGCGGTTGATGTACAGCGACTGGAAGTCACCCGGCGCCTCGGCCCGCAGCTTGCGGGCGACCTGCCGGGACCGTTCCTGGTTCTTCAGCCGCGTCTCTGCGGCACTGCGCGTCATGCCGGAGCGAACCAGGTAGTCGACCGCCGCCTGGTGGGCGCGCTTGAGGTCGATCTCCGGACGATTCGACCGCATCCCACGGCTGGGGGCATCGTCCTGGGAGGCGTCGGCCTTCTGCAACTGCGGGAGCACCAGGGCGCCGCCGCCCAGCAGCGTGGCCCCGGCGAGGAAGGTCGCCAGGAACTTCCCGCTGAGCCATCGGGAACGGCGTCTGCGCGCACGGGCGCCGGGCGTCGGCCCGGCGCCCGTTATCGGGGTCTTTTCCATTCGTCCACTTTCTTTGCGCCTTCGAAGCTGCCCCCGGAAGAACCGGCCTTCGCCAGGCCCGCCGGGCTTCGGCCCGGAGGCCGATACCGGCCGCCTCGGGGCGGTCCGAAGCGATGAAGCGACATCTCGTCGCGTCCATTACGGGGGACCCTGGGGCCTCAGGCGGCCTCAGAGTTCGCGCAGGTTATCAGCTGCCACTGATGTCACATACCCCTGTCATCGGGCAATGATTAAGCCCTTTCAACCTCCCCAAGAAAGCTGGGCAGTTGCGCCGACAGGCGAGAAAAATCCCTGGTAGATGGGCTTTCGGCCAAGAAGGACCCGCACCCACCAGACGCTTCGCATACCCGTCCCCCCGCCCAGGCTGGACGCGCCCAACTCCCCCTCCCCTTCGCAGTCCGCCTGCGGGAGCACCGCCGCCGCCTCGGCACCCGAGACCACGCCCGAGCGCGGAACGACAGGCCCCGCCCACCTACGCAACGTTCATCGGCGCGCCCGACTCCGGCCGGCTTTGACACACCACACCTTCACAGTTACGCGCGTTGCGTTCACAAATTCCTGCGAAGACACCGCGCGCCAGGTGCGGGTTCACCCGCACTTCAAGGCAGGCGCGTTCTCCAGGGTTGGGCCATCCGCCCTCGCCGAACGGGGACGAAGGCACGTACGGACGTGAAGTTTGGTTGCGTTCGGTGATGTTCTCGGGGCGTTTGGCCGTCTTTCCCACGTCGTAACGGGTGGCCGGGTGGCGATTCTTCGAGCCAAGTGGCCTTACCAGGCCGGGAGTTGATGGTTTCGGCGCACGGGCCGGGCAGTGCAGAGGCTGTCGCACGGCTTCTGGCCCCTCCTGCAGGTGCTCCGAAACCGCCGTCACGGGGCCACGTGACCCGTCACCCCGCAGCCGGCGTGTCCCCGCCTCTCAGAGCACGCTGTAGAGGGCGTCGATGAGCGCCATCTTCCGAGGGTCGTCGGCGATGTGCGGCCCCATGCGGTTCATGACGTAGCCCAGCGAGACGCCTGCCTCCGGATCAGCGAGACCGCAGGAGCCGCCGAATCCGTCGTGTCCGAAAGCCCTCGGATTCGGACCGTAGGAGTTGTTGGGGTCGCTGAGCCAGAGGCCGAGGCCGATCTCCGTCTCGTTTTCGAAGCCGGCGCCGAGCACCAGATCGCGGCAGGCGCCCTGCCCTTCACGGACCCGCTCAGCAGCCTCCGGCGAGAGGACGCGATGCGAACCGTACGACCCGCGCCCGGCGAAGATCCCGTACAGCGCGGCGACCGCCCGTGCCGTGCCGTGCCCGTTGGCGGCCGGGATCTCGGCGGCCCGCCACGCCGCCGTATTGGCCTCGGTCGCGCCCGCCAGGGGATTGGCCAGTGCGGCCAGCGCCACGGGCGCCAACTGGCTGAAGATCGCCGCCTGTTCACTCGACGAGGCGGCCGGCGGATGCACCAGCTCGGCCGTGCGCCCGGCCTCCTTCTCCGGCAGTCCCACGGTGAAGTCGATGGCGAGCGGACCGGTCACCTCCCGCTCCAGGAACGCGCCCGGCAGCAGCCCCGAGACGCGCCGCACCACTTCACCGACCAGGAAGCCGTACGTCAGCGCGTGATAACCCGAGACCGTGCCCGGCTCCCACCAGGGCTCCGTCGCCGCGAGGCGCTTCGTGGTCAGCTCCCAGTCGTAGAGCTGCTCCAACGAGTGCGGCTCACGCAGCCCGGCCAGGCCCGCCCGGTGCGACAGCAGATGCCGTACGAGCACCGACTCCTTGCCCGCCGCCGCGAACTCCGGCCAGTACGCGGCCACCGGCGCGTCGAGGTCGAGCAGCCCGTGGTCGGCCAGGATGTGCGCGCACAGCGCCGTCGGCCCCTTCGTGGTCGACCACACGTTGACCAGCGTGTCCCGCTCCCAGACACGCGTCCGCGCCGCATCCGCCCAGCCGCCCCACAGGTCAACCACGGTCTCGCCGCCCACCGTGACGGTCACGGCCGCGCCCAGCTCGTCGCGCTCCCGGAAGTTCTCCTCGAACGCGACGCGCACCGCCTCGAAGCGTGTCTCGCAGTGGCCCTGAGCCTGGGGCATGGGTCCTCCGTCGTCCGCCGGGAACACCGGGCGCGGAAGGGCGGCCCCGGCTCCCCTGAACATACCGACCGGTCGGGCTGTGTGGAAGTCGCTGTACCCGACGCGTCCCAGGCCCGACCGGGCGACATCCCGCTATTGCGGTGCGATGGCTTTGAGCCAGTCCTCGACAGCGAGGACATCTGCCCACTGCGGGAACAGCTTTTCGGTGAGCATCGTGTGCACCTCGGGGTCGGTGTCGAGGCAGGCATCCGCCAGGACGGTGAGGTCGAAGTCCAGGTCGATGGCGTGCCACAGGGTGGACAGCACTACAGCGCTGGTGGCGATGCCGGTGAGAACAAGGCTGTCGATATCGCGAGCCCTGAGCACCAAGTCGAGGTCGCTGCCCGAGAACGCGCTCCCCCGCCTCTTGGTGACCACGACGTCGCCCCGCTGGGGCGCGACGTCGTGATGGATCTCGGTGCCAGGGGCCCCCTCGGTGAACAGGCCGGCCCGCACGGCGTTTGTCATCACCCTGTTGCGAGGGCTGACTTCCGGATCGCCCGGCCGTAACCCCATCACCACGTAGATCACGGGGATGCCGGCAGCCCGGGCACCGTCGATCGCCCTGCGCAAGCGCGGCAGATAACCGGAACCGTCGTCGGCGATGGCCACGACGTCCCGTTGGACGTCCATCACCAGAAGTGCACTGTTCGCCATGCCTGCCGCCCCTTCTCCGTTGGGAAACAGGAGCAAGTCTGGTGGATCAACCGAGCCGCGGTGGAGGTTTCGGAGATCCTCATCAGCGTCGCGCCGCAGCGCGCCCATGACCGGTGTCGGTTCTCATCGACATTTTCTTGCCCTGCGATCACCAAGTGCTGTCCAGACTCGGTGATAAGCGGTGCCGCCCATCAGTTACGAAGCCACCGTCGGGAGCCACGTGATGCCGTGCCGGGAAACGGCGTCAAAGTGCTGTGCCAGGCACTTCGGACCGTCGAGGATGGTCGAATGACGATCACTTCGCAGGCCCGTTCCTTCGACAAGGCCGCCGCCAGCTATGCAGCGAACCGCCCTTCGTATCCGTCCGCCCTGCTCGATGCGGTCGAGGAACTCGCCGACCGCCCCTTGAAGGGCGCCCGCGCCGCGGACATCGGCGCCGGCACGGGGCTGGCAACCGCCCTCCTGCACGCCCGCGGTGCGCGCGTCATCGCGATCGAGCCCGGCCCCGGAATGGCCTCCCAGTTCCGTCGCAGACTGCCCGATGTCCCCGTCGTGCTCGGTGACGGCAACAACCTGCCACTGGCCTCCGAGTCCATCGACATCGTCACCTACGCCCAGGCCTGGCATTGGACCGACCCGCACAAGTCCGTCCCGGAAGCCCTCCGAGTGCTGCGCCCCGGCGGCACACTTGCCCTCTGGTGGAACGACTCGGACAGCACTGTCGGCTGGATAGCCGACCAAGACGCCCGCCTGCGCCACCTATTCGGCGCCGAGGACAGCGAACCCGACCCCATGGCCCGATTCCGCCGTCTGCCGCCCGAACTGAGCTTCGTCACCCGGCAGGTGTCGTGGACGAGGAGCGTCCCACTCGAAACGCATCTCGCGAATCTCGCCAGCTACTCCGACTTCCTCGTCCTCGGCAAGAACGCCACCGAGACGTTCCTGGCCGCTGAGCGCGACCTCCTGACTGAAGCCTTCCCTAACGGGACGGTCGAGGAGCGCTACGTGGTCAGCTTGGCCGTTGCTACCCGTTGACACGGCAGTAGGTCAGCGGGTGGATCCGTCCATGCGATAGGGCTCTGACCTGTGTCGAAGCCCAACTCAACTTGTCATGTGGGGCTCAGGCGCAGGCTTTTACGAGCTCCTGAGCAGCTCCGCCAGCGCGTCGAGTTCCCTCAGATACTCCTCCACCCTCATGGGCACCTTCGGCACCGCGCCCGGATGAGGTCCCGCCGCCGTGAACACATCGGTGTGGCGTCGCCGTCCGCTGCCCGTCTCCAGGAAGAGCGTCACCGTCGGCTCCGCCGTCTCGGTCCACGCGCGGTGCAGGGTGTGGGCGGGGAGGGCGTATGTGCTGCCCGCCGCGTACTGCGCCACGTGCGTCAGACGTAGCCGGGACGGGCCCGCGGGCTCCAGGAGCCAGTCGGCGGACTCGTCGGACAGGGACTCCTGGTAGCGGTCCGCCTCGACCCCTCCGTCGGGCTCGGGCGCGTACAACTCCATCGTCAGTTGCCCGCGTACGACGTAAGAGGCAAGCGGGGAACGGTGGTTGTGGATGTCCTCCTTGCCGACCGCGCCGCGCCCTGCGTGCCACAGGTGGGCGCGCAGCATGTGGTGGGGGCCGCCGTCGATGAGGAGGAGCTTGTCGAAGCCGAGGACATGGCGGTACGAGAGCCGGGCACAGCCTTCCGGGTCGCCTTCGCCGGAGGCGAGTTCGGCGGTCAGCTCCAACAGCCGGGCCGGAGAGCCCAGTTCGGCGATGACGGTGCGGGCCGCCAACACTCGTTCGTGCTCGGGCAGTTCGCCGTCCAGTGCCTCGGCCAGCAGCTGTCGTGCCGCCCGGACCTGCCGACCACCCATGCACGCTCCCTCCGACTCAGCCATGCGGCTGGTACATCCATACGGCATGAGCGCGCAGCGCCGAAAGACCTTGATAGGTCATCCACATGGGACGGCGCAGCTCACTGGTGGTGTCCTCGCGGGGCCAGGTCCATATGCCGTCCGTCTGTGCCGCCCACACGGCGGTGGCCGCGCCGTCCAGCCGCTCGCGCCACTCCGCCTCCATGCCGTCCTCGCGCGCGATGTCGTGGGCAGCCGGGGTGAGCAGGGCGCGGACGACCCAGGAGGCGGTGAAGTGCCGTACGTTCAGGACCTCGTGGCGTGACGGGTCGTCGGGGCGTGGCCTGCGCACCTCCTCGCGGAGGCTGGTCAGGTCGAGGCAGGAGTCGTGCGGGGCGTCCGGGCAGGCCAGCAGCCAGCGGATGCCGTCCTCGCGGGCGGCGCGCGCGTTGGCGCTCTCGCCCACGACACGGGCCGCGCGATCCAGGGCGACCACGGCCTGCGAAGTGTGCAGCGGGGAGGGCGGGCCGTGGCGGGGCGCCAGGCGGTAGCTCCAGCAGCGGCGGTGCTGGCGGCGCGGGTCGGTGACGGCGCCGTCGACGAGGGCCTCCTGGAGGATCGGCAGTACGTCGGAGCGGGGTGCGGCGCGCAGCAGGCCGCGCAGCACGGTCGTCACGACATGCGTCAACTCGCGTCCGTTGCGGTCGAGTTCGAGCGTGAAGCCCGACTCGCAGTGCGCCACTTCCGCGGCCACCCGAGCCGGGTCCGCACCGGCCCGGGCCAGTGCGCCGAGCACCAGCGCGGTCACCTCGGGCCGGGCCACCGTCCCCTGCGAGCGCGCCGACCAGCCGCCGTCCGGCAGGCGCAGCCGCCACAGCGTCTCGACCAGCTCGCCCGTGCTCAACCGCCCGTCGGGGACGCCGAGATCGAGCGCGATGTGCAGCCCGTACGCCGTACCGACCGGCGTCGGCCGGCCCGCGCTCTCGCCGAGCGAGTGCGGCCAGCCGGTGAGCCGTCCGCACACCGGATCGTCGACCACGCAGAGCTGCTCGGCGAGAGCGTCGTACGCCGACGAGAACAGTTGGGGGAGCGGTCCCGGCCCCGACAGCGACGCCGATCCCGCGTTGAACTGCCCAGTCCTCGCAAGGCCGTTGCGCTCGGACCGAGCCCGCAGCAGCTCCGCCGCCAGCCAGGCCGCGAGCGCCGTACCGAGACCGGCGACCCCGGCGATCGCATACCGTGCGGCCTGCCCGTCGATGCTGTCCGGCAGCAGGCCGAACAGCGCCTGGAACACCGCGTAACCGGCGGCCACGCAGCCGAAGCCGCCCAGCCACCGCACAAAGCGGGGTGGCCGGGGACCGTCCGGCACCGGCGGCACGGGATCCGTTCTCAACGGCCCCCGTCCCAGCTGCTGTTGAGTCAAGGCGCGCTCCCTCCCCAGGGGCGGCACATGTGGGTCATGGCGAAGCTTCCAGTCTAAGTGCTCCTCACAGGGCGCACTCGCACCACACCGTCTTGCCGCCCGGCCCCTGCTCCACGCCCCAGTCCAACGCGACGGCATCGAGCAGGAGGAGGCCGCGGCCCGTCTCGTCGTCCGGGCCCGGACGACGTTGGATGAGCCAGGAGTACGCGTCCGGGTCGCTGACCTCCAGGCGCGTACGACCACCGTCCGTACGGGTCAGACGGACGGTCACGGGCGTGCCCTCGCCCAGGTGATTGATCACGTTCGCCAGCAACTCGCTGACACAGAGCTGCACTTCGGGACAGGGCCCGCCCAAGTGCTCGCGCACGGCACGACGGACCTCGGGAACGGCCTTGGGGACCACGAGCAGTTCGAGGGTCAGGGGCTTCATCGGCCCGCCGCCTCGACGCCGAGCGACGGCAGGGTGATGCCGTTCGCTTCCAGCGCGGTGCGGAGCTGTTCCACGCAGTCCTGTAGGTCGTGGAGGTCGTCGTGGTGGGTCATGGCTGTACGCCTTCCTGTGCGTTGAGTGACGAACTCGTCACACATTGACGTCAGGCGGCGTACCGTAAAAGGGGTTTGGGGTCCACGGCCCCGGGTGTGGAAGAGGTGGTCAACGATGGCTGGGCGCAAGGACATTGACGGTTCGGCGAGCGTTCCGGAGTTCTACGGCAAGGAGTTGCGGTGGAAGCGGGAGGAGATGGGGCTCACGCTGCAGGAGACGGTGGAGGGCAGCTTCTACGCACCCTCCTACCTGAGTGAGATCGAGCGGGGGCAGCGGAGAATGCCCGAGGATCTCGCCGTACATGTGGACCGGGTGCTGAAGACGGACGGGTTCTTCGGGCGGCGGTGCGAGGACGTGCGGAAGGCCAAGCGGAAGGGATACGCGGGGTACTTCGAGCGGGTGCTGGAAGCGGAGGAGCGCGCCGAGAGCATCGAGGAGTGGTGCCCCACCGGCATTCCCGGGCTGTTGCAGACGCCGGCGTACGCACGGGCCGTCGTCCTGGCGGCTCACCCGCTGATGTCCGACGACGAGGTGGAGGAGAAGGTGAGCGCCCGGATGGAGCGGGCCCGCCTCTTCGAGGACGACCACAAGCAGCCGGAGTACTGGGTGGTCCTGCCAGAGGTGCTGTTGCGCAACCCGATCATCCCGCCGGAGGAGATGGCTGTACAGCTGGAGAGGATCGCGGCGCTGGCGCGGCGGCGCCGGATTGCTCCACAGATCCTTCCGTGGAACTGCGGACCGCACCCGCTCATGCTGGGCATGGTCAAGATCATGACCTTCCCGGATGCCCCGCCCCTCGTCTACACGGAGTCGTCGTACAGCGGTGACACCATCGACGATCCGGCCCTCGTGAAGAGCTACCGCAAGGCATACGATCGGCTCAGGGCCGCCGCACTGCCGCCGGAGGCGTCCCTCGCCATGATCGAGGCAGCGGCAGAGGACTACCGAAATGGCAAGCAACCGG
This sequence comes from Streptomyces flaveus, assembly GCF_014647675.1. Lineage (GTDB taxonomy): Bacteria > Actinomycetota > Actinomycetes > Streptomycetales > Streptomycetaceae > Streptomyces > Streptomyces flaveus. The sequence goes on from NZ_BMPQ01000011.1 coordinate 65,008, forward strand.
ATTGACTTGAGCGCTGCTGTCTGGCGCAAGAGCAGCTACAGCAACGGTGACGGCGGAGACTGCGTGGAGGTTGCGGAGGGCTTCGTCGGTGCCGCCCGCTGGCGCAAGAGCACCTACAGCAACGGCTCCGGCGGGGACTGTGTCGAGGTCTACGACGACCTCCCCGGCCTCGTCCCCGTCCGCGATTCCAAGAACACCCGGGGCCCCGCCCTCCTGTTCCCCGCCCGCGCCTGGGCCCCGTTTATCACCGCACTCAAGGGCGGCGACGTACCGACGAGTTGATCGCTTATGGAGCCTCGACACCGGAAATCCGGTACTTGCTCACCGCGGCGTCGCGGATCTGAGCCGCCTGCTCAGGCTCGGGTCCCGCGCCGCGGAAGCGTTCGAGGTCCTCGTCCGTCTCCCAACACTCGTACACGTTGATCCGATTCGCCTCGATCAGGTCGGCTGACAGGGCGAAATCGAGGCAGCCAGGGGCGGCCCGAGCCTGCTCGATCACCTTCGAGCACCCGGCCAGGTACGCGTCGCGGGCGGCAGCGTCCACGTAGAGCTTTCCGGCAATGATGATCACGTTTGCTCCAAGTCCTGTGAATACTCGCCTGTGGTGCGGTGCGACCGGCTTTCGACAGCGCCGCTGCGGAGATAGACCACAGCGGCACGGCAAACTCATCGGTCACACGACGAGATGCCGCCTAGGGCCTGTGTGAGGTCGTGATCAATCTCGGGTTTTGGTCCCTTGCGGGGGCAGGAACTGGTAGGACCCTGGGTGTGACACGTAGGCAACTCAGCGACGAGCAATGGGAGTTCATCGAGCCGTATCTGCCGATAGGCGAGTACGGTCCATACCCCGAACGGCTGCGGGAGCAGTTCGAAGGGGTGATCTGGCGGTTCCGGTCCAGCGCCCAGTGGCGCGAGATGCCCTCCGAGTTCGGACCGTGGCCTACGGTCTACGGCCGCTTTCGTGTCTGGCGGGACGCCGGGGTCTTCTCTGCTCTTCTGGAAGGCATGATCGCGGAGGCCGCCCGCCGGGGACAGACGGACTTATCCCTGGTCAGCATGGACTCCACCACTGCCCGCACCCACCACGACGCCGCCGGGATGTGCATGGGCAAGGAGGTTATGGACGCCCTTGAAGAAGCTGCCGCCGAGCAGGAGCGGGCCCGGCAAAAGGGGGCGGCCCGCCAGAACAGAACGGACAGGACGGCAGGGACGGCCCCGAGCGGGAAGAGCGGCGGCGTATCAGGCGACGGCGCAAGCTCCGCTTGAACCAAGCCCTGCTCGGTAGATCCCGTGGTGGGCTGACGAGCAAGGTTCATCTCGCCGCGGACCGCAAGTGCCGTCCGTTGTCGCTCGTCCTGACCGCAGGACAGGCCGCCGACAGCCCGCAGTTCGTCCCCGTGTTGCAGAAGGTACGGGTCCGTCTGCCTCTCGGCCGTCCTCGAACCCGGCCCGACGCTGTCGCCGCGGACAAGGCCTACTCGTCCCGCGCTAACCGCTCTTACCTGCGGAAACGCGGCATCAAGGCAGCCATCCCGGAGAAGAAGGACCAGTCCGCCAACCGGAAGGAGAAGGGCCGCCGGGGCGGCCGCCCCACACGCCACGACGGCGATCTTTACAAGGAGCGGAACACCGTCGAGCGGCTCATCAACAAGTTGAAGGCATGGCGCGGTATCGCGACTCGATACGACAAGACGCCCGAGAGCTACCTCGCCGGCCTCCACCTCCGTGCCTCGATGATCTGGATCGACGACCTCCTGAAGGCAACTGGATGATCACAACATCACACAGGCCCTAGTGTCGAGACTGTGGAGACGACACATCGGCCCGCCGCGCGGGTGATCTGCCTGGACGCCGCCCATCGTCTGCTGCTTCTCCACTGGCGTGATCCGTTTGACGGGGCACGGCTCTGGGAGCCGCCCGGCGGGGGCATCGAACCGGGCGAGACCCCGCTGACGGCCGCACGTCGCGAACTGGCCGAGGAGACCGGCCTGGACCCGGCCGCGGTCCTTGACCGTTCGGTGCCGGTCGAGCGTGACGTGCGGTGGAACGGCAAGCGGTACGTCGGGCAGGAACACTTCTTCGTGGCCTGTTTCGCCGAGGACCGACCGGAGTTGGTGCAAACCGGCCTGCTCCCCGATGAACGGGCCAACCTCGACGAATACGCCTGGGTCGCGTGGCCCGACTTGGACTCGCTGCCGGATCGGATCGAGCCGCCGCAACTGCCGGCCGTTCTCGCAGCCCTGGCCCCGGAAGGACCGTGGCACGATCTCGCTCTTTGACCCGGAAGGTTGCCGAGTTTCCTGGTCAGGCTGCGCTGCCCGGATCGACTTCAGTGCAGCTTCAGTCGGGCAGTCGTTGAACGAACCCGGCGACCAGCGTCGCCACCGCTTCGGGAGTCTCCAGGATCATGGGATGGGTGGCGTAAATCCGGTTGACGCTGATCGTCGGCCGGGTGCGGGAGAGCGCAGCCAGCTCGTCGGAGACGCCCTGTGCGAACCGGGCGCTGAAATCGTCGAACCACTCCATGCCAGGCGCAGGCGGTAGCCGTCGGCCAGCCTGTACCAGCAGCAGCGGGCAGTCGACCCCGTCCAGCCATGTGGTGACACCGAGTGCGCCGAGCCTGTGCAGTTCGTCGACGATCTCCAGCGCCTCCGCCCGTCTCGGCAGTGTCTGCCACTTGCCGTCGGGCAACGGGCGTGTGGCCGCGCGGGCCGCGGCCTCCGCACGGTCGGCGGGAATCCCGAACCGGGCGGCGTTGATGACCTGCTCCTCGATGTACTCGGGTGGCGCGATGGTCCCGGCCGACGCCAGCAGCCCCTCACTCACCCGTTCCGCGCCGGGGTACTCGCGTCCCCACCAGAAGCCGTCGAGATTCACGGCGGCACGGGCACGGTCCGGGTTCGCCCGGGCGTACTCGACCGCGACCAGTCCGCCGAGGGAATGGCCCACCACAACGGCCTCCGGCACACCCTGCGCGTCGAGCGTGTCCGCGATGTCCCGCACCACGGTGGGGATGATCCAGGGGGAGATACCGGGAGAGCGGCCGTGCCCGGGAAGGTCGACGGCGAGGACACGGTGCCCGGCGGTGAGCAGGGCGGCCGCGGCGTCCCAGTCGGTGAGCGACCGTGAGTAACCGTGCAGTAGAACCAGTTGCGGGCCATCGCCCCCATGGTCATGAGCATGTAGGAGTGTCATTGGGCTTCACGGTAGGGGGCACACAGTATTTCGAACACCGGATTAACGATCTCCGTCGAACGTGAAGTGCGCACTTGCGGTGCAACTTGAGCAAGCGCCCGGACCGGCTGGGCGATCAACGGCACATGGCTGCTGGCCGAGGCCAGCAGCTTCATCGCGCGCCGGTAGCGCACCGAGCTGATGCTGCCCGACGCACGATCCTCTGCAGCCGCTGCCCCTCAGCGGACTGACTACGAGGAACAACCCGGTGGACCACCCCGGTCAGAACATCAGCCAAGGAGGCGGCGGTAGCGCAACTTGTTGAGAGAGGCTCCGCCGGTGGTGTCCTCCACGGCCGCTCCGTCCGGGCGCCAGCCGGCGGCTTCGTAGAAACGCCGGGCCCGTTCGTTGTCCTCCAGGACCCATAAGGTGGCCTGCGTGTAGTTGGCCTGCCCGAGGGTCGTCAGCGTGGCCCGCATCAACTGCTTTCCGATCCCGGTGCCCCAGAGTTCGGGCATCGCGTAGAGCGTGCCGATTTCCGCGGTGGCAGGGGTCTCCTGAGACGGGCCGAAGCTTGCGAACCCGACGATGCCCGCCTCGGTTTCGGCTACCAGTACTCCCGTCCACGGCCACTGTGCCTCCGCGATGCGTGCCTTCCACTCGGCCTCTTCGCGGCTCCGGTCCATGGCGTCGAGGTAGTGACGGGGAACGAGCCCCGCAAAGGCCGCCTGCCAGGAGCGCACATAGACCCCAGCAACCGCTGATGCGTCATCAGGCCACGCCTGTCGCGTCTGCACGCCCTGAGTGGTGAGCGGGACACCTGGGGCGGTGACCGGAGGCAGCCTCTCCGCGAGACGTTCCGCGAAGTCAACGGGATGCGTGACCGCGCCGATGTGGTTGCCAGGGAACTCCACGAAGTCGCTGCCGCTTCGTTGGGCGAGCATGCGCGCGGTGCGGTGGGGGAGTTGGCCGCGTGAGTCGTGTCCACCGGCGAGGGTGAGCCGGGCGGAGAGGGGCTTCAGGGCGGCGAAGTCCGGTACGTACGCGGTGAATTGGCGCAGGACGTGGACGACGAACACGGCCATGGGGTTGTCGGGGATGGACGGTGATGCGGGAGTCGGGGAGGTACCGACGGATGGCGGGGCTTCCCAAGCCCGGTCCTCCAGCCCGGCGTTGAGTCGGACCATCGCGGCCTGGAGACCCTCCGCGCGATACATCTCATACACCTCCTCGAACATCCCCCAGTGCCGCGCGGCATTGGGCAGTACCGTCACACTCGGCGGCTCGTGGGCGACAACGTGTCGTACCCGGTCCGGGTGGCGGGTGAGCAGGTCGAGCGCGGCGATGCCGCCCGAGCTGCTGCCGAAGACGTATGCGGACGCGCTGCCGGGAAGCACCGAGTCGAGCACCTGACGCGCGCCGTCGCTCCACGCTTCCACCCGCTGGTCCTCCACGGGCTCGCCGAGCCGGCCGTGCGAGAGACCCATCGGGTCGTACGTCACCACGGTGAACCGGTCGGCGAGTCGCTCCACGAGCCCGTCGAGGCCCATGGGATGCCCGGCCCCACCGGGGATGACCAGCAGCACGGGTCCGCTGCCGCGCACCTCGTACGGCGGGGTGGTCTCAGACATGATTCTTCTCCTCCCGGGGCCAGTGCTCCAGGGCGAGGTGCAGGGCATCGACGGCCTTGCCCCAGGACGTCTGGACATCGCGGGGGTGGCCGAACCCGCCGCTCGATTCGAGGTGGCAGTAGCCGTGGAAGGTGCTGCGCAGCAGCCGTACGGCGTCGGTGAGGTCGGGCTCCGTGAGGCCGTAGGCGCGCAGCATGCCGTACGTGACTTCGGCGGTGCGCCGGAACACGGCCGAGTCGGCGACCAGGGCCGGGTCGACCCGGATCTGCGTGGCCGCGTACCGTCCAGGGTGCTCCAACGCGTACTCCCGGTAGGCATCGGCGAACGCGACCAGCGCGTCCTTTCCGGCTCGTCCGGCCACGGCGAGCTCGATCCGTTCGATCATCTCGCCGCCCGCCAGCAGCGCGAGCCGCGTACGCAGCTCCTGCACGTTCTTGACGTGCGAGTACAGACTCGCGTCCTTCACCCCGAACCGCCGCGCCAGCGCGGTGACGGTGACCTTCTCGAACCCGACCTCGTCGGCGAGTTCGGCGGCGGCTTCGACCACGCGGGCGGTCGTGAGCCCGGCTCGGGCCATGGGGTGTCACCTCCGGTCACCTATGGCAGAACCTAGGCCTCCTAGGTTGGCGGCTCATGTAAGCACGTTTCCCACGCTTACCGCTGTAGTTGCTTGAGCAGTCTGCGGGTGCTGGGAGACGAGCCACGCGAGGACGAGCGCGCCGACCGTGGCGAGGAAAACGCGGAGGCGGTGCTCCCGAATCCGGAGCACCGCCTCCACGCGGGCCTCGCGCCCCGCCTCAACTCTCCCTGCTGTCGCGGCCCTTGCTCTGCTGGGCTTGCCCATGCTGGGGGTGTCAGGTGTTCCAGACGCCCTGCCGGGCCGCGGCCTTGGCGTAGTCGGAGAAGTCCCGGGCAGGCCGCCCCAACGCGCGCTTGACACCGTCGCCGAGTGTGGCGAGGCCGCCGGAGCGCACGTGCTCGTACAGGCCGATCGACAGCTGCATCCACTCCTCGGGTACACCCTGCGCGCGCTGCTCCTCCGCGTACTCCTCAGGGGTCAGCGATACGTAACGGATGTCGCGGCCGGTGGCCCGGGCGATCTCCTCGACCGCTTCGGCGAAGGACATGAGGCGAGGGCCGCTGACCTCGTAGCACCACCCGGCGTGCCCGTCCTCGGTGAGCGCGGCGACCGCCGCCTCGGCGATGTCGTCGGCGTCGACGAACGCCTCCTTGCCGTCCCCGGCCGGCAGCCGCACCTCGCCGCTCAGCACGGGGTCGTACAGGAAGTCCTCGCTGAAGTTCTGGAAGAACCAGCGCACCCGCAGCACGGTCCACTCCAGGCCCGCGTGCTCCAGCGCACGCTCCGTGGCCAGTACGTGTTCCTGGGCGGGGCCCCAGGCATCGCTGGGTGTGGACAGCAGCACCGCGTGCCGGGCTCCGGCGGCGGCTGCCTGCCGGGCGAACGCGGCGACGTCCTCAGCGGCCTGCGGGCTGCCGAGGACGGGGTGCACCAGGTACATCTTCGTCACGCCGCGCAGTACGGGCTCCCAGGTACCGCGGTCCGACCAGTCGAAGGCCGCCGCACCCGAACGGGACGCCGCGCGGACCCCCACGCCCCGCTCTTCAAGCAGCCGTACCACCCTGCGTCCCGTCTTGCCCGCAGCACCCGTCACCAAGATCATCTCGTCGCTCATGGCCTCCACTGAACCAGCCGCCGTCGGCCCCGACCATGCCATGCAGACTCAGGTCCATATCCGTTCGTCTACCAAGTTCATCGGTGGTGCTCCGCCGCTCACGGCGGAGGTGAAGGCGAGGAGCCAAATGAGATGACTTCTTGAGGGGTGTGCTCCAGGGGCCTCAGAAGGTTTACTCGCCGCATGAATGAGACGAATGGAATGCTGGCCGGTAAGACCGTCATGATCACGGGTGCGTCGAGCGGTATCGGAGAAGCGGCCGCTCGTCTGTTCGCCGCCGAGGGAGCGGCGGTTCTCCTGATGGCTCGCCGCGAGGACGTACTGAAGCACTTAGCCCAGGAGATAAACGATTCGGGCGGCCGGGCGGCGATCAGCGCGGGCGACGTCTCGGTCGCCCAGGACGTACAGCGCGCCGTGGACGCGGCCCGTGAGCACTTCGGCGCCTTGGACGCGGCCTTCAACAACGCAGGCTTCGCCGGCGACGACCTGGCCCCTCTGCATGAGCTCGACCAGGCCCTCTTCGACCGCATGATGGCCGTCAACGTCAGCGGCACCTGGAACTGTCTGCGCTCCCAGATCCCGGTGATGCTCGAAGCGGGGAAGGGCGCGATCGTCAACACGTCCAGCACCGCGGCCATGGGGGCCACCGGAGCCCCCGTGCCCTACGTCGCCGCGAAGCACGCGGTGCTCGGCATGACCAGGGCCGCAGCGGCCGAGTACGCGGCACACGATATTCGCATCAACACGCTCGTCGTCGGCACCACCCGCACAGAAATGATCAACCAGGTAGTGGATGCCTACCCGGAGTTGGGGCCTGCTTTCGTCGCCCGCCAGATGCAGAAACGCATGGCAGATCCCGTCGAGATCGCCCAGGCGGCCCTGTGGCTGTGCAGCGACCGGGCCTCGTTCGCCACGGGGTCGGCACTGGCCGTGGACGGCGGGTGGACGGCCGGCTGACGCAGGTGGCGAAGGAGGGAGGCGACGGGGGAGGGGGCGCGGCCCTCTCAAGGCGTCACCGGGACCGCACTCAGCAGCGCCTGCCGTCCGCCACCACCAGCGCCACGTCCTCGGCCCGCACCCGTAGGGCGTGGCGGGTGGTGTCCTTGCCTCGGGACGGGGCCGGGTCCCAGAGCCAGACGGTGTCGCCGCTTGCCTGGAAGGAGAGGGCCGGGTGGGCGGTCGGTACGGGGCCGTTGATGACGGGCATCTTGTCGCCGACGGGCTCGACGCAGACGAGTTCGGCTCGGATGCCGAAGTAGGCAGGGGGACGTCGGCCCGCCGCTGCCGCGTCCATCGTCCGGTCGGCGGCCTTCTCCACGTCGCCCAGCGCGAGTTGCACGACCGTCAGGACCGCGATGAGCCCCGCCAGAACCAGTGCCAGGCGGAAGAACCCGCCAACGGCCGCCGGCACATTGAAGTGCCGTGCCCAGCCGGCCACCGCGACGAGCACCAGGAGGAACAGCACGGCCACGGTCAGCGGCCGGGCGGCGATGACGTACTGCCAGTAGAAGCCCACGTGCACCGCGCCGGCCGGGATCCCGAACATCTCCTCCAGATACATGGCGTGCAGGAACGACCCGACCCACGGCATGACGAACGGCAGCGGCGCGGCGAGGACGGGCAGGAACCACTGCACGTTGCGGCTGAACCAGGACGCACTCAGCGCGTACCAGAGTCCGAAGGCGGTGAGGCCGATACCCAGGGCGATGCCCAGTCCAGGGAGCAGCTGGGACAGCCGCGTGTCCTCGGAGTGCCCCCACATCCAGCCGCCGAACGTCATGCTCCCCGTCAGGACCACGCCGAAGCCCAGCCGGACGAGTCTCGGACGCGGCGCGTTCGAGGTCATCCACACGCCCACCGGCCAGGAGATGGCGGCGGGTATCAGCAGCGCCGCGAACCGCCACACGGAGGTGAGGGCGCCGAGGACGATGCCGCTTGCGAAGGGGACCAGCACGATCGCGCAGACCGCCGCGATCGTGCCCGCGTCGCGATGCGGTTCGGCCGACCTGGCACTGGCCCTGGGCGCGCTCGCCAGGCGTATGTCGTGCGCGTCGGGGTCGAAGGGCGGACCGCCGATGTTCCGCGCCTCCAACTCGGCGAGTGCCTGGTCGCGTTGCTCGTCGGAGTGCGCGCCGCGCAGGTGGAGGGTATGGCGTATGTCCAGCCCGCCGACGGCGATCCAGTGCTCGGCCAGCCACCGCTGGACGGGGCCCGCGGTGTCCGGCACCTTGCGGTGGACGTGGTAAGTGGTCTGCGGCTCGGCCGACTTGTGCGGGACGAGCTTGGTCTCCCGCACCCATAGGTCGATCTTCCGCCTCTTGCCGAGCGACGTGAGCTGCTCGACGGCTGCCGACCTCGCGGTCCAGCGGGAGCCGTGGATCGGGATCTCGACGATCAGCCCGGTGTAACCGTCGCCGGCGCTGACCGAGTCGCTGTCCCGCGCAGGCCGTACGCCCCACCCCTGAGCGGCGAACACGCTGTTCGCCAGCTCCAGTTCGTCCTGGTCGTCACGGACCTCGACGACCAGGCGAACCCTGCGGTTGAACGGTCCCTGAGCCTCCGGTGTCACCGGCGAAGTCTCGCATACGGCAGGTGAGCCCCCCTGATCGCTGGGGGCTCACCCCTACGGGATACGTCGGCCTCACCGCAAGGCGTCAGCCGATCGGTGCGTACAGCACCCCCAACTTGTCGATCTCCGTGCCCGCGCGGCCCGCGAAGCCGACGATCTGCCAGCCGGACGGGGCCGTGTACGTCACGGTGCTCGAGGTGGGTGAACCGGACGCCAGCGTGCGGGACTTGTCCGTCGTGAAGGCCGCCGAGAAGATGCGCGTGTGGCCGTCCTTCTGGGCGCTGCTGAGCTTCACCGAGGTGAGGTGTTCGTCGGCGGCCAGGGTGAGGGACTTGGCGGTGCCGCCCGTACCGCCGTGGGTGAGGGACGTACCGCTGTCATGGGTCAGGGATACGGCGTCCAGGCGGGCGTTGCCGCGCAGGGTGAGTGTGCGGGGTGCGGGCGTGGCCGGGAGGTCGTCCGCGTCGTTGAAGGCCGTGCCGTGCGGGCCGCCGAAGAATTCGCTGGCGCGGAGGTTCGAGGGCAGGGTCCAGGAGAAGTCGACCGTGTGCGGGAAGTGGTCGGAGAGGTTGCCGCCGGCCTCGTCCAGGAACTTCGACCATTCGTTGTTGTAGCGGGTGGCGTCGAGGTCCACCAGGTCGCTGCCGCGGTAGAGGACCTTGTCCACCACCTCGCAGTCGTTCGTCGGCGCCGTCTGGGGGCAGACGAGCGCTTCGCTGCCCTGCGCGGGGGCGTTTCCGCCGCGGACCAGGTCGACCCAGGGGTCGCTCAGGCCGTTCTCGTTCACGAGCGTGCGGATGTTGTCGCCCGCGCGCGTGTAGCGGGTGTTGGTGTCGCCCATGACGATCACCGCGTTGCCCGCCGAGTTCGCCTTGATGAAGTCGGACAGCTGGGAGATGTTGGCGCGGCGGGCGGCCAGCGCGTCGTCGGTCGAGTCGGCGTTCGTGTGAACGTTGTAGAGGTCCACGAAGACGCCCTCCGCGAGCCGCACCCGGGCCAGCGAAAAGCCCTTCGGGGTCAGGCAGTTGGTGCCGGTGCACTTGTTCCACTTCACCCGCTGGAAGTCGTCGAAGGCGTAGTCCGAGAGGGTGTTGAGGCCGTCGCCGAACGGGACCCCGCCGCTGGTCGCGGTGCGGTGCGGGTGGTCGTCGCCCGCGTACAGCGCCGCGTGGTAGTTGAAGTCCTCCTGCACGTTGACGATGTCGTACGCCCCGAGCCGCGGGGAGATCAGCGGGGTGTTCTTCGCCGGGTTGCCGGAGCTCAGCCCCTCCGGGAGGCCCGCGACGTTGTACGCGAGGACGTTGAAGGTGCCCGACGAGGGGGCGGCGGCGGCCGTCGCGGATCCCGTGGCCGTGGCGGGTGCACCACTGGCCGTGGCTGCGGTGGCGAGCCCGGCCGCGGCCAGCGCGCCCACCATCAGGGTTCCGATGAGTCTTCTCATGGGGGGTGTCTCCAGGGGACGGAGGAACGGGAGAGGACGATCAGCGGTGCTCAGGGTCGAGGCAACTCATGCGCCGCACAAGGGTAGTTGCGGGAATCCTGCGAAAACTGTGAAGCGCGGGAACAGTTGATGCGACCAAGTTGCCTGCGGATCATGCCCTGGTTGAACATTGTTCATGTTTCGCGCCGAGTCTCGCACCCGCGTGGTCAAACCGACAGCGCGAAGGCGAAGAAGGCACAGAAGGCAGGCCGACATGGGTCACGGGCACGGACACGGTCACGCGCATGGACACGGGCATCATCACCACGAGCACGACCACCAGGGCACCGATCTCCCGGCCGCCTTCGACACCTCCGTACCCGACGAGGCCCTGACCCCCGAGCAGCACTCGCGCCGCTCCATGCTGCGCCGCGCGGGCCTGCTGGGCGCGGGTCTGACGGCGGCCGGAGTGCTCGGCGGGACGGCCGCCGCGCAGGTGTCCACGTCCACGCCGGCCTCCACCGGCAGCCGGAAGGGCAAGGGCTTCCTCTGGCTGGCCGGCGACCACCACATCCACACCCAGTACAGCAACGACGGCAAGTACCGCGTCTCCGACCAGGTCCGCCAGGGCGCCAAGCACGGCATGGACTGGATGGTCATCACCGACCACGGCAACGAGACGCACGCCAAGATCGGTGTGGAGAAGGTCAACCCGGACATCAGGGAGGCCCGGGACGCGTACGAGGACACCCTCGTCTTCCAGGGCCTGGAGTGGAACATCCCGGCCGCCGAGCACGGCACCGTCTTCGTCCACCCCGGCAAGAACGAGGTCTCCGTACTCAAGCAGTTCGAGACCGACTACGACGGCGGCGTGAAGAAGGCGACGGACTCGACGCCCGCCAACGAGGCCCTCGCCATCGCGGGCCTTAACTTCCTTGCCGAGCAGGTCCAGCGGCGCAAGGTCAAGGACGCCCTGATGCTCGCGAACCACCCTGCGCGCAAGGGCATCGACTCGCCGCACGAGATACGCGCCTGGCGCGACGCCACGTCCGCGCGCCACCGGATCGCGGTCGGCATGGAGGGCGCCCCCGGCCACCAGGCCGGCGGTATCGCCGCGCCGACCGGCATGGGCCGCGCCCGCGGTATCTACGACGGCAGCCCGAGCGCCAACTCCTTCGCCGGTTACCCCCTGGAGAGCTACCGCACCTGGGGCGGCTTCGACTGGATGACCGCCACCGTCGGCGGCCTGTGGGACAGCCTCCTCGCCGAGGGCAAGCCCTGGTGGATCACCGCCAACTCCGACTCCCACAACGTCTACACGGACACCGCCAAGCGCGGCGGCCCCGACAGCGACTACCTCGCCAACGGCAAGCACACCGACCCCGTCTACAGCGGCAAGATCGACCTCACCGAGGGCGACTACTGGCCCGGCCAGTACAGCCGCACCCACGTAGGCGCCGACGGCTTCAACTACGCCGCCGTCATGGACGGCATCCGCGCGGGCCGCGTCTGGGTCGACCACGGTCAGTTGATCAGCGGCCTGGACGTTCGGGTGGCCGGCGGCAGCCGCTGGGCCACGCTCGGCGGCGCACTGCACGTCAAGAAGGGGACGAAGGTGACCCTGACGGTCGAGGTCGCGCTCGCCAGCGGTGCCAACTGGGCCGGTTTCGTACCGGAGTTGGCCCGAGTCGACGTCATCCAGGGCGATGTCACGGGCGCGGCGAAGGACAAGGACACCTTCACCGCCCCGACCGCGAAGGTCGTCAAGTCGTACGAGGTCGGAAAGTCCTCCGGCAGGGTCAAGCTCACGTACGAACTCGGCCGCGTGGACCGGCCGTTGTACGTCCGCCTGCGCGGGACGGATGGGAACCGCTCGGCAACGGGCCTGATGGGCAAGGCGGTTGACCCGTCCGGCCCGGCGATCGATGTCGTCGGCGACGCGGACCCGTGGGCCGACCTGTGGTTCTACTCCAACCCCGTGTGGGTCCTGCCCTCGTGACCACGTACGCGGGTGACAGCGCCTTCTGGGTCGACACCGAGACGACGACACTGCGCGAGGCCGACCACCTGCTCCAGTCGCTGGCCGCCGAACTCGCCCTCCCGGAGGGCGCATTCGGCTGCACGCACCTGGTGCGGGGGGAGCGGCCGCGGGTTGTGTTGTCGTTCACGGGGGCGTCGGAGGAGACGAGGCGGGGGCTGGTGGCGAAGGGGTACGAGGTGACGGCCGGTGTTCCTGACGCGGCGGGCCGCGCCGTCCTGTACCCCGGGGTCGCGGGGTTGACCGGGACAGTGACGGTCGCGGAGCTGGTGTCGGGCTCGGCGATCGAGCGGGTTGCGGTGCTGGGCGGGTCCGGCGAACCCGCGCCGGATCAGCGGATCCTGACGAGGGATTTCGTACGTCCGGAATGGCGGGACGGGGAACTGGTCCTGACCGCCATGCCTGCCGCGGGCGGCGTCCTGGTTCCGTTCGAGGTACCGGACCCGACGCCGTGTTGCGCGGACCATTGAGGCTGCGCCGCAGCCGACGGGATCAAGCAATCGCCGATGGATCCGGGATCAATAGATGACCAAGGTCTCCCGACCTTCTGTCGCACACGCGCAGCGATAGTTGGCCATTTACAGAGCTACTTGGCCACGAGACCCACCTCATCCGCAGAAGCGTGATCTTCAGGCTGACGCGTTGGTGGAGGGAGCGGAGCCTGTACGACTCCCCAGGGGTGTGCCTTGGGCCTAGTGCCGTATCAAGCAACGTTCGCCCTGTTGCTGTCCTGTGCCATTGAACCGCAGTGGGAACGAGTCGCTCTGTGCGGCTGTTAGAGTCCCGGACCGACGAAGGGGGCCGCTCGTGGCCAAGGTCAACATCAGTCTCGATGCCGAACTGGTGGTGGAAGTGATGGTCCTGGCCGGGGTCGGCTCCCCCCAGGACGCCGTCGAAGCGGTCGTGCGTGACTACATCGCCCGGGGGCACCGCACCGAGGCACGCACCGAGCTCAAAGATCAGAGCCTGCGCGAGGTCGAGGTCAAACCGCAGGAGCCTCAAGGCTGACCATTGTGATCGCGTGACGTCGCTCCAGCTCCGTTGGCACGCGTCCAAGGCTCGAGGGCAGGGCAGTTGCGGAGCATGAGCGCCGCCCAGGACGCTGTCCTCGCCCGGCTCGCCGTGGCGAACCGCCACGCCGACGACCGGAGCCTACGCGCCGTCGTCGACAGGGCGAACGTTGCTTGATGCGGCACTAGTGTCGAAGCCATGGCTCTGCTTGATGTGGTGGGCGCCGTTGCCGGGGTTGTGGCACTCGGCTTGGGTGGGTGGCAGCTTCGTGTCGCGATCCTGGACCGCCGCGATGCCCGCAACGGTCGGACTGCTGATGGCGGCCCGGGCACGGGAGTGGATGGGGCACTGTCGGTCGCAGTGCCATTTGGCCGTCTCCCCGTAGATGTCCTGGGCCGTGATGCCCTGTTGGCCGAGCTGAACGCCTCACTGGGTGGTGCCTGGAGGAAGAGGCGTCCGGGAGTGTGGGTGCTGGCTGGGTTGGGCGGGGTCGGCAAGTCGACGGTCGCGCTGCGGCTGGCTGCCGAGGCTCGTAGCCGGGGCTGGCCGGTGTGGTGGGTGAATGCGGCGGATCCGCTGTCCCTACGCGGTGGGGTCTTGGAGGTTCTGCGGCAAGTGGGTGCGCCCGATGCCGTTGCGCGTGAGGTGCGGGACGGCACGCCCACCGCTGCCGACCGGTTCTGGACGTTCCTTGAGGGCGCGGTCAAGCGGGCTGTGCTGATCTTCGACAACGCCGACGAGCCGGCTGTGCTGGCAGCCGATGGTGTGTCGCTGCCCGGTGACGGCACTGGCTGGATACGGTCCAGCAGCGGCGTACTCATCGTGGTGACCACACGCACCAGTGATCCCCGCACGTGGGGCTCCTGGGCCCAGATGAGGGTGTTGACGGCTCTCGACGACGATTCCGCGGCGGATGTGCTGCGCCGCCTGGCGCCCCGGGTGGACGATCCCACGGGCCGGGAGGCCATGGCTCTGGCCAAGCGGCTCGGCGCGCTGCCGCTCGCGTTGCACCTGGCCGGGACCTACCTCGCGTCCCCCTTCGCACGCTGGCACGGCTTCGGCGACTATCAGCAGGCGCTGGACGGTACCGCGGCGCCGGAGGTGATCGCTGACCTCGACACCATCCGTGCGAACTCGCGGACAGCGGTGTCCCAGACTTGGGAGCTCTCGCTCGACGCGCTCGCTGCCCAGGGGCTTGAGCGGGCACGGCACCTGTTGTACCTGCTGTCCTGTCTCGCCCCCGCCACACCGATTCCGGGGGGCCTCCTGCGACCGGAGGCCGACACCGACGCACGTGAGTTCGCCTCAACCCTGCGCGGCCTGGCCGAGGTCGGGCTGATTGACGTCGCAGACGATGAAGCCGTGGGGCATCGTGATGTCGTCGTACATCCCGTGGTGGCCGATATCTGCCGGGCCCACATACTCACGAGCCCGACAGCGAGCGGAATTGCGGTCATGGCGGACGCCGTACGGCTGCTGTCGGCAGCCGGCGGAGAACTCGACAGCGAGCGCCCCGGCGACTGGGCTGCCTGGGAACGGCTGCTCCCGCACGTTTCCGCCGGTGTGTCATGGATGGCCCCGCACCTGGACAACGAAAGCCTAGTCATGCTGCTGACGGTCAGCCGGGCGGGATTCAACGCTCTGTGGGGCATCGGAAGACAAGGATCCCGCGACGGCGAGGTCCTGGCCCGAGCCAACCTGGCGGCGGCGGAGCGGCTCGGCGACGAACACCCCGACAACCTCGCGGCCCGCAACGATCTGGGGATCTATCTCTGCGCCGCAGGCGCACCCCACGAAGCAGAGGAGATGTTCCGAACCGTTCTGGCCGGTCGGCGCAGGGTACTGGGTGAGGACCATGTCGATACTCTGCGCACGCGAGACGCACTGATCGGCGCGATCCTTGAGCAGGGCCGCTTCGATGAAGCCGAGCCGATGTACCGCGAGCTGATCGCCGACATGACCCGTGTCCTGGGTGCCGACCACCGGGAAACCCTTACGACCAGCGTGGACCTTGCGTGGTCCATCGGCATGCAGGGACGTCCAGCGGAGGCCGCGGAGATCTGCCGACAGACCCTCGACCTCGACCGCCGAATACTGGGCGACGAGAATCCAAGAACCCTGGACGCCTGGGACGACCTGAGCCGATGGACCAATGAACGGGGTGATCACGCCACCGCCGAGCAGATGTCCCGCGAACTCCTGGACATCGAGCTACGGGTGATGGGATCCGAGCACCAACTGACGCTGACCACTCGGGCGAACCTGGCCCGGGCCATCGCCAACCAGGGGCGACTCGACGAAGCCGAACACCTGCTGCGCGAAGGGCTGGCAGACATGGAACGCGCACTCGGCGAAGAGCACTATCGATCGATCACGGCTCGTCGCTATCTCGCCGACACAGTGGCCGCCCAGGGACGTGTAGCGGAGGCCACGCAGCTCTATGTGCAGGTGTTGCACCTTCAGCAGCGTCGGCTCGGTCATGAGCACCCGGAGACGCTCGTTACCCGCCAACTCGTGGCAGAAACAGCGAGCTGACGACGCCGAGGCCGGCCATGCGAGGCCGCCTTGGCGCCACCAGTGCAGGTCCGGACCCGACCTCGCGGGTTTCGCCGTTGAGGTGGGTGTATCCGGCGGCGGTTGCCCGCTCCAGCGCGGTGGACAGGTCCGGGGCGTGGTCGGCGAGCACGGTCAGCCCCTTGTGCAGACAGCGGGAAGACCTCAATGGTTCCCAGCCTCGTACGAGCCGGCCACCGGACCGGTGGCACTGGCCTTCCTCTCAGAAAGGTGGCTGCAGAGTCGATCCTCTGCGAACTCACTATTGACCGGTCAATTGCCTGATTGTACGGTCTAGAGGGCGGCGCTGGTCGCCGTGCAGATCAGGCGGGAGACCGACATGACGAATCAGGCAAGGGTCCAGCCCTCTGGCGCTCGACTACCGACTGAAAAGGATCTCCACCGTGGGAACGGCGCCGGCCGTCACGGGGCCCAGCGTGTCTTCAGTGAATCGGTGAAGGCGGGGCCGATCGCCCGTCATCGGCGGTCCAGAAGGCTCCAGGCGCAGCCGCGCCCGGTACCGTCGTCGGCTCGGCTCCGTGGTCACCCGCGAACCCGCCCGGCAACCGCGCGGGACGGGTCGGGAACAGCACCCCGCCCATGAGGCTCGGACTCGGAAGACTGGGCTGGTCAGCTCGCTCTTACCAGTCAATTGAGCGAATGTACGGTCTAACCATGACCGTGCCACTCTATGTACAGATCAGGCGAGAGTTCGAAGCGAAGATCCGGTCCGGGGCCCTCCCGCCTGGCGCGCGTCTGCCGAGCGAGATGGATATCTCCGCCGAGTACGGCGTCAGTCGTGCCACGGCCCAACGGGTCCTCAACGACCTGGCCGAGGCGGGGCTGGCAATCCGTCGGCGGCGTCACGGATCGTTCGTCGCGGACGTGACGCGGCAGATCAATCTGCTCAACTTCGTCACCCCTGCGGCAGCCGCAAAGGGTGCGCCGGGCAGACACGAAGTGGTTTCCGCGCGGATCGTCAGGGCCGCCGACGCCATCCTGACCCTCCCCGGCGCTCCCGCCGACACTGCCGTGGTGGAACTGGTCCGCCGCAAGCTGAACGTGCGCGAGGAGCCGCAGTCGGTCGAGCGGCACGTCGTCCTCTTCGCGGCCGCCCCCGACCTGCTGAACGAGAACCTCGAAGACCTCGTGACCCTCCCGTATCTGCAGCGCAGAGGAGTACCGATCGACGCGATCCGGCTCTACCTCGACCCGGTGGCTCTCGACGAGCACGACGCCGCGCTGCTGCACAGCGAGACCGGAACGCCCGCGCTGATGAGGCGCAGGGAGTTGCGTACCGATGACGGAAGCACCGTCGAGGTGGTGACGACCCTCGTCCGTCCGGGAACCGCCGAGTTCTTCCTGGAGCTGCCCGTCCCCGCCATGTGAGCAGCGTGCCGCTGCCAGAAAGGAAACGCGTAATGAAGGTCATCATCATCGGTGCCGGCGTGCTGGGCGTGAGCGTCGCGAGGCATCTTGCCGTCGTCGGCGAGGACGTTCTCCTGCTCGATCGGTGGGGAGCCGGCACCGGCACGACCGCGACCACCTTCGCCTGGACCAACTCCAGCCGGAAGCCCGACCCGGACTACCACCGGCTGAACCTCGCGGGGATGGAGGAGCACGCCAGGCTCGCTGCGCAACTGCGCGGCGCACCGTCGTACTTCCCCAGTGGGGCGCTGCAGTGGGCGGACGCCGCAAACGAGCAGC
This sequence comes from Streptomyces flaveus, assembly GCF_014647675.1. Classification (GTDB taxonomy): domain Bacteria; phylum Actinomycetota; class Actinomycetes; order Streptomycetales; family Streptomycetaceae; genus Streptomyces; species Streptomyces flaveus. The sequence continues at coordinate 82,805 of NZ_BMPQ01000011.1, forward strand.
GGCTCGCCGACAACGTGGAACGACTGCAGGCCCTCGGCTACCCCGCCCACTGGGTCACCCCCGACGAAGCGGCGCGGACCGTAGGCGGCCTCCGCATCCCGGCGGTCATCACGTCCATCGCGCATTTCCCCAGCGAGGGATACGTTCTGCCGGACCGTTTCGTGAGCAACCTGCTGGCCGACGCCGAGCAGCACGGAGCCAGGTGCGCGCTCGGCGAGGTCGTGGCCATCGACGACGGGCCTGACGGAGTCTCCGTCACCCTGGCCGGAGGTGAGGTCTGCACGGGCGATCGAGTCGTCCTGGCGGCAGGCCGCTGGACAGAACGGCTCGCAGCACGGGCCGGGATCGACGTTCCCATGGTGACGGACGCCGGTCGCGGAGCGCCGACCGTCGGTCTGCTCGGGTACGCCAGGTCCCCGGAACTCGACCTGCGCTGCGTGATCCACAGCCCCGGTCTCAACCTCCGTCCCGCGGCCGGCGGGCATACCGTCCTGCAGGCTCTCGATCTGAACGCCCACGTCGATCCGGCAGACCCTCCGTGCGCGGACGGGGACATCGCGAGCACCCTCGCCCGACGGTTCTCCGCACTGCTGCCCGACCCGGGCCGGGCACCGGAGATCGACCTGCGCATCGGCTTCCGGTCACTGCCCGCGGACGGCCACACCGTCGCGGGCTATGCCTCCGCGCGGTCCCGCGTCTACTGTCTCGTCTCGCATAGCGGGGTCACTTTGGCGCCGATTCTGGGACGGCTGGTCGCGGCCGAGATCACAACCGATCAGGAGCAGGACCTCCTTGGGGCCTTCCGGCCCACACGATTCACCGGCGTACGGCGCTCGGACATCGAGGTGGATCAACACGCCACCAGTCTGGGCGAGCAATAGCTGACAGCCCTCTCCCGCGATTCCCTTCACGGAAGGCCTGATGGCATGACAGCCACAGACGTCCGCGACACATACACCAAGGGCAGAATGAACAGCCTGCTCCGGGTGATCGGCGCGATCGAGCGTGCCGGGAACAAGCTTCCCCACCCGTTCTGACTCTTCTGGATCCTGGCCACAGCATGGAACACGGCCGCACTACCTGAACGAAGATCGCAAACCGTCACGAGATGTTACTGAGAAGGCTTCAGTGATGCTCCAGCGTCCGTGCCGCAGCCATGAGGATGCGATTTCCTCGCAGGGCTGAACCCCCCGGAGGGTTTCGCAAGAATTCGCTGAACGCCGCTCAGCCGCGGGCGGCGTACGTGACGAACTCCGTCCAAGTGGTGGGGGAGAGGGCGAGCTGGGGGCCCTCGGTGTTCTTGGAGTCGCGTACGTGGATGGTGGTGGGGCAGGTGGCGACCTCTATGCAGTCGTCGCCGGAGCCGCTGCTGTGACTGGACTTGCGCCAACCGGGGGCGACTTCGAGGCAGTCGCCGTCCCCACCGCTGCTGTAGCTGGACTTGCGCCAGTCCAGGGCGACTTCCAAGCAGTCGCCGCTCGCGTCACCGCTGTAGCTGCTCTTGAACCAGGCCAGTTCGTCGGTGCTCATAGCGCTCCTCGCAGTTGTTTCAACACGCTCGCGGAGTCCTCGGGAATGAGGGCCTGCGAGCGCAGTTTCGCATACCGCATCTGGAGCACGCTGATCGTTTTCGGGTCAGAGATGAGCTGGCCGGTTTCCTGGCCTTCGATGTAGCCGTACCACTGGTTCTGCGGGGTTTCCAGCAGCATCATGGGCCCGTTCAGCCCGGCATGCACACCTCGGGAAAGCGGCAAGACCTGGATCTCGACATTCCTCAGCGAGCCCAACTCCAGGATTTGCTCGATGAGTTCACGAGTGACTTCAGCCCCTCCCGTGCAGCGCTTGAACATGTGCTCATCGAGGATGAAGCTGAACGCGGTGTTCTGCCGCTCCCGCAGCATCCGTTGCCGATCCTGGCGGGCGGTCAGCCGGTCCTCGATCTCCTGGTCGGTGAACAGAGGAAGCCGGTTCTCGAAGAGCGTCCGTGCGTACGCCTCCGTCTGCAACGTGCCCGGAATCAACCGGCATTCATACGTGTACAGACTGATCGCGGTCTCCTCCAGCCCCGCCCACTTCCGGAACCAGGCCGCCAGCCCCGGCTGCCGTCCGATCTTGCGGGCCGCCTTCCGGAGGATCCCGTACGCGTTGAGGGCCTGCTCGGCCGCCTCCACGAAGTCGTCCGGGGGCAGGCGTCTGCCCTGCTCGACGGAGGCGAGGAAGTGCACGGAGAACCTCATCTTCCGGGCAAGTTCCTCCTGGGTGAGTCCAGCGTGCTCGCGAAAGCCCTGCAGGACCGCGCCGAAGGTCTGGAGGCTCTCGGAGGGCTCGGGTTCGGTGTTGTTGCTGCCGGTGGTCATTGCGTCGCGTACTCCCAGGTGGTGTTGTGTGCGCAACCGCGCGAAGTCACCCATGGTTACGGTCAGTTAAGCGTCCTGTCCACCCTGAGTACTCGTACGCTGACGTTGCGTACGGGTGGCGAAGCTGGCGACCGCGCGCGTACGCCGCCACTGTGGACGCATGACGAACCACGTCCTGCCTCAATTCCCGCTCACCGTACGCACGTTCGCGCAGCGACTGAGCTCGACACCACGAGGAGCCAGCCTCGCCCGGCGTCTCGTGGCGCACCGCCTCGACGCGTGGGGCTACCCGTACGGCAGCGAGACCAACGACACCGTCACGTCCATCGCGGCCGAACTCGCGGCGAACGCGGTGCGTCACGGCCGGGTGCCCGGCAGGGACTTCCGCGTACGGCTGACGGAGGACGAGCGGGTGCTGCGTATCGAGGTGTCCGACCAGCGCGGGGATCGGTTGCCGGTGCTGGGGGTGCCGAGCAGCGAAACCGAGGGCGGACGCGGGCTGTTGCTGATCGCGGGGCTGGCGGCTCGGTGGGACGTGGACCTCCACTCGGACGGTCCGGGCAAGACGATCTGGGCGGAGGTACCCCGCCCCGTGGCGTAGCCGCCGGCACTGGCTCCGGTCCGGTCTCCCAGCGGTGGGGGGATTGGAAGCTTTGGGACAACGGCAGTTGGGAAAGTCCCTGGTCAGGGCGTGGGCGGGCGGTGGTCGTGTGTCCCAAACCTTCCAATCGCCGGCCTTCCACGTAATCCGGTGGTGGGCGGAAGTCCGGTCCCGGCAGAGTGGCCGTATGCCGACGCAACCTCCCACATCCAGCGCCGCGTTCCTCCCCGGCCTCGAGCTCTCCCGGATTCTGTACGAGGAGGCCGTGCGGCCGATCCTCGCCGAGGCGTACCCGGGGCTGAGGTACACGGCCGCGCGGATCGGTTCGGGCTCGGAGGTGCTGGGCTTCGACACGGCGCGCTCGGCGGATCACGAGTGGGGTCCGCGCCTGAACCTGTTCCTGTCGGCCGAGGACGTAGCCGAGCATGGCGAGCGCATCCACCGGCTGCTGGCGGAGCGCCTGCCCAAGGAGGTGCGCGGGTGGCCCACGCACTTCCGGCGCTGGGACGACTACGCGCTGGACCCGGTATCGGGTCACATGGAGCTGGTCGACGGGCCCGTCGACCACCGGGTGTCCGTGGACGGGCTCGGGCCGTGGCTCGTGGCGCAGCTTGGCGTGGACGCGCTCGCCACCACCGAACTGACCGTGCAGCACTGGCTTTCCATCCCGCAGCAGCGGCTCGTCGAGGTGACGGCGGGCGCCGTCTTCCACGACGGACTCGGCGCGCTGGACACCGTACGGCGACGCCTTGCCTGGTACCCGGACCAGGTGTGGCGCCACCTGCTGGCCTGCCAGTGGCAACGGCTCTCCCAGGAGGAGGCGTTCGTCGGCCGTTGCGCGGAGGTCGGGGACGACCTCGGCTCGGCGGTGGTCGCCGGGCGCCTGGTACGCGATCTGATGCGGCTGTGCCTCCTGCTGTCGCGGACATACACCCCGTACAGCAAATGGCTCGGCAGCACCTTCGCCCGGCTGCCGGTGGCCGCCGACCTCACCCCGTCGCTGCGCGGGGCGCTCGCCGCGACGCAGTACGCGGACCGGGAACGGCACCTGTGCGACGCGTACGAGAAGGTCGCCACCCTCCACAACGCCTCCGGCCTCACCGACCCGATCGACCCCACCCGCCGCCGCTACCACAACCGCCCGTTCCTGGTCCTGCACGCCGAACGCTTCGCCCAGGCCCTGAACCAGACGGTCACCGACCCGGAGCTGCGCTCCCGCCCACTGATCGGCAGCGTGGATCAGTGGGCAGACAGCACCGACTTCTTCAGTCTTATCGGTCAGGTCGACGGTCCGGCCGCCGGGTTGATGCGGTTCGACAGGTCGGCGCACCTCTTGTAGCCCGCCGTGGCGGGCATTCAGTCCAGTGCGGCGAGGTGGTCGGTGGCGCCTCCACGCCACTCGATCAGAAAGAGGGTTGCGTCGTCGCTGGTGCGTCCGCCGCGTTCCTCCTTCAGCGTGTGGGACAGCCAGCGAACCTCCGCCCTTACCCCCTCTTCGATCTGACCCATACGGTTGACGCAGCGGATGAGTTGTTCTTTGCCGAACAGCTCCGCGCCGTCCTCGTGCTCCTCGATCACGCCGTCGGTGTAGCACAACAGCTGGTCACCGCGCTGCAGCCGGTGTTCGCTGACCCGGGGCTGGTCGCCGCCGAACCCCACCGGCAGCGTGGTCGGTCCCTCCAGCGACCGTACGACCTTGTGGTTGCGGATCAGCAGCGGCGCGGGGTGGCCGGCGTTGACCCAGTCCAGGTGGCCTGTGGCAACGTTGAGCTGCATCATCTGCGCGGTGACGAAGTGTTCGGGCCCGAACTGCCGGGCGATGGCCTGGTCCATGAACGCGTACTTCTCGGCGAGACTGATGTCGGCGCGTCGGGCGTGGCGGTAGGCGCCGACGGCGACGGTGGCCATCGTGGCGGCCTCCAGGTCGTGGCCCATCGCATCGACGACGGCCACATGCAGGATGTTGTCGTTGAGGGCGTAGTCGAAGCTGTCGCCGGCGACGTTGTAGGCGGGCTCCAGGATCCCGGCCACCCCGACCTGGGGCACGGACATCGACAGCGGCGGCAGCAGGGACCATTGCATCTCCGCGGCCAGGCTCATCGGCTCGCGCCGTCGGGCCTGGAAGAACTGGTCGGTATAGGCGCTCTTGGTCACCAGCAGGTCGGCGACCAGGCCGGAGAGCCTGCGCAGCAGACGCCGGTCGTCGTCGTCGACGCTGTCCAGGGTGAGCGCCATGACGCCGACCTCGTCGCTGCCGTCGAGCAGCGGCAGGTGCATCCGCACGGCGTCGGCTTGCGGCACCTCGATGACTTCCATCCGCAAAAAGGCCCGTCCGGCCGGGGAATCAGTGATCGGTTGGGGCTCGCCGACGCGCAGTTTGCTGCCCGGCAGCGGGACCAGCAGTTCCTGCCCGTAGTCCTGCAGCAGGATGGAGACCTCGCGGCCGCCGATCCTGGCCACCTCCTCCGCGATCAGCGGAGCGATCAGCTGCGGCGGCATCTGCTGCGCCCGATCCAGCAGCAAGCCCAGCAGCCGCTCGCCGAACCCCTCCGACCGGTCCACCGCGCTGTCCTTCACTGCCCGTCCCCTCTTCACCTTCTGCCATGCCGCGCGATTCCCGGCAACCCGGGGTCCGCCACCGGCACAGCCGGCCACCGCACAGCGACTGAGGTCACCAGCCCGTCCGAGCCGCAGGACACGGCATGCCGCGGTCACCGCGCGCACGGCATCAGTCAAGCCGCTGGATGGCGGACGGCGGCCTGACGCTTCGGCGTGGAGGCCGTTTTTCACCCGTGCAGTCGCGAAGTCACCGCCAGAGCTGTGGGGCCCCGAACGAGGGGGACAACATGCTCCTCGACGCGTACCGGCCCGACCAGACGGTCGTCAGGCCGTCGGGTCGAGGCCCTTCGACAGGCCGGTGTAGGCGGGCTTGGCGGCATAGCTCTCGTTGTACGGGAGGGCCGCCCCGTACCCGTTGAACGTGCCCGGCACCCACGAATACTTGTCGGTGATGCCCCAGACCGTGATGCCCGCGCAGCGGGGGACGCCCAGGCAGTTCTCGCTGGCCGTCTTGTAGTCGGTGGACTGCTGGGCGAGTTCGGTGGAGGAGGCGGGCGTGGGGATGCGGATGTCCAGTTCGGTGATGGAGACCTCCAGGCCCAGGTCCGAGAAGCGCTTCAGGTTCGCCTTCATCGAAGAGGGGACCTGGCCCACCACGAAGTGGGACTGGAAGCCGATGCCGTGCAACGGGACTCCGTCGGCGAGGAGTTGCTTGGCCAGCGCGTACAGGGCGTCGCTCTTCGCGTTGTCCGCCTCGATGTTGTAGTCGTTGATGTACAGCTTGGCGGCGGGGTCGGCGGCGTGGGTCCAGCGGAGCGCGTTGGCGATGTATCCGGTCCCGAGCTTGTTCTGCCACAGCGAACTGCGCATCGAACCGTCCTCGTTGAACGTCTCGTTGACGACGTCCCAGGAGTAGATCTTGCCCTTGTAGCGGCCGACGGTCGTGTCGATGTGCTTCTTGAGGATCGTGTTCAGCTCGGAGGCGGAGAAGTTGCCGTTCTTCAGCCAGGACGGGAGCTGGCTGTACCAGGCCAGGGTGTGGCCGCGTACCCCCTGCTTGTGCGCGCTCGCGTGCGCGACGAGGCGGTCCGCGGCGGCCCAGTTGTAGCTGCCCCGGCTCGGCTCCAGCGCGTCCCACTTCATCACGTTCTCGGCCGTCACCGAGTTGAACTCCCGGTCCAGGACGGCCGTGTACGCCGACTCGTTCTGCAACGGGCCGTCGGCGACCGCCGCACCGATCTTCACGCCGCGTGCGTCGGCGTGGCCGCGAAGCGTGGTGGCGGCGCTGGCGTCGGGCGTGAGCTGGGGAACCGTGACGGCCGCCGCCGCGACCAGTGCGCCGACGGCCACGAGGGGGAGGGGGCGCAGAAAACGGCTTCGGCGACGTCTGGGGGAGTACGGCATGGATGCTGCTCCTGGCTCGATGTGGGGGTGAGGGCCGGGCCCGCGGGTGCGGTGGTACGTCACCCTCCAGTCGCCGCCCACCGGGAGGAGGTTGCCGGGAAGCCCGCAGACACGCGTGAGTCCCGCCGGGCATCAACCCGAAAGAGCCGTCACTCCCGTATCCGCCCCGCCAGCACCGCCGCCCCCAGCGCCGACACGATCAGCGTCACCAGTGCCAGTCGCAGATCGGCCGCACCCGCGAGGAGGCCCACGGCCGGGCCGGCGAGGAGGAAGCCGGGCCACTGGCCGATGGTGATGACGGAGACGCCCTCGCCGGGCGGGACTCCGGGCTGCCGGCCGGCCAGGCCGATCGCCGCCGGGAGGACGCAGGCGATGCCAAGGCCGACGACGGTGAAACCGGCCAGAGCGAGCGGCAGGCCGGGCCGGACGAGGACGAGGGCCGTACCGAGGGCGACCGTCAGCAGCGAGAGCCGTACGAAAGCGCGTTGGCCCAGGCGAGCCACGAAGCGGTCGCCCAGCAGCCGTTGCACCAGGATCGCCACGGAGAAGCACGTGTACGTCGCCGCACCGAGCGCCGAACCCTCGCCCAGGTAGTCGGCCGTGTAGACCGAGCTCCACTGGGACGCCGCGCCCTCGACGAAGGACGCCAGGAACGCGATGGAGGCGAGCAGGATCAGCTGGGGAGTGAAGCGCTGCCGTACGGACCGGCGGCGTTCCTTGCGGATCTCCTCGTCCGGCAGCCAACCGGCGGACGCGAGCAGCAGCGTCCCGAGGATGCCGCTACTCACCGCCATCTGCACGCCCGGCGACACCCCGGTGGCCGCGGCGAGCGTACCGAGGGCGCCGCCGGCCAGCACCCCGCAGCTGTAGGTGGCGTGGAAGCTCGAGAGCAGGGGCCTGCCATGGCGGCGTTCCACCGCGACCGCCAGCGCGTTCACCGGCGTGGCCAGGAACGTCGCCGCGACACCCCAGAGCGTCAGCCCGGTCACCAGGGCGGGGACGGTCGACGCCCCCGCCAGCAGCGGCGCGTTGAGCAGGATGAGGGCGGCTGCCGAGAGGCCCAGCAGGCGGGTGCTCACCCGTCCGATCAGCGCGGTGATCAGCACGATCGCGACGAGGTCCCCGGCGGCGGACGTACTGCTCACCAGCCCCCACTCGGACACGTCCAGGCCGACCGCACCCCGGATCGCCGGGATGCGCGCCATCCAGCCGCCCTGGGTGGCACCCAGGATCACGAAGACCAGGCAGACCGAGAGACGGGCCCGTAAGTCGGAGGAGGACGGGGACGAGGACGATGACGTCGTGGTCGTCTTCACCCGTTCACCCCCGTGTAGTGCCGCAGACTCCACTTCCACAGCAACCTCGTGCCCAGATACGCCACCGCCCCCAGCAGCGGCGAAGCAGCCGCCAGCCAGTACGGCACCCCGGTGTCGTGCCCGTGCCCGGTCAGTACGGCCGCCGGGAAGTACGCCACGAACGCCAGCGGAAGCGCGAACGTCAGGAAGCCGCCCACCGCCTTCGGCAGCACGTTCAGCGGATAGCTGCCGAAGGTGCCGAGCAGTTCCTCCAGCCAGCGGCCCCAGTAGTCGGCCGCCGGGAAGCGGAGGGAGGCGCAGGCCACCACCGTGAACAGGGCCGCTTCCAGGAGCATTCCGCCGAGTACGCAGATGATGAGGTACGTGATCCGGCCCGCCGTCCAGTCCAGTTCGCTGCGGGTCAGCGCGCCCACCATCAGGCCGACCGCCACCGTCAGGTCGCCGATCGCGTTCGTGGGGAAGTACTGGAGCTGGAGCTGGCGGTACACCGGCATCGGGCGGACGAGGTACGTGTCGATCACCCCCTCCTGGATGTGGCGGCTCAGACCGTGCACCCGGCCGAGGAAGAGCACGAACAGACCGTGGGCCAGCATCCGGATCGCCGCGATCAGCAGTACGTCCGCGCTCTCCCAGCCGCCCATCCCGGTGAACCGGGTCAGCAGCACCGTCGCGAACACGATCACCGACACCTGCCAGATCGCACCGATCGCGATCATCATCAGGAACTCGGAGCGATACTCCAGCTGCGAACGGAAGTTGAGCTTCGTGATCCGCCACACGGTCCGCCAGGGCTTCAGCGAGAACAAGGGAGTGGACCAGGACTTCTGCGAGGACACGGTCAGCCTCCCTGGGAGATCACGCGCAGGGCGGCCCGCCGCCACACCAGCCGGGTGAGCAGGGCGAGAACCACCACCCAGGCGGCCTGAATCGCCAACTGAGTCCCGGCGTCCGACAGTTGGATCCGGCCCACGTGCAGCGACAGCGGCACGCTCAGCGTCGCCTGGAAGGGCAGAAAGCTGCTGAGCGTGATGAACCAGTCCGGGAAGAACCACAATGGCGCGTACACCCCGGACAGCAGGTTCTGCGCGAAGATCAGGATCAGCATCGCGGCGCCGTTGCGGAGCGTGAAGAAGCACAGCTGGTCGATGGCGAGCATGATGTAGTACAGGACCCACTGGCCCAGCAGCAGGCTCACCATGAACACCCCTGCCACGGCAGCCGACTTGGGCGGCTGTACGACTCCGGCGGCCACACAGACCGCGTAGCCGACGATGGCCCACGCGAAGCCGTAGATCTGCTCACCAAGGGCCCGCAGGGCGTAGTAGCGCTGCGGCGGCAGCGGGCGCAGGTACCAGTACACGATGGTGCCGAAGTGCATGTGCTGGAGCACCGTGTCGCGGCCCGAGTACTGGTCCAACTCCCGTACGCGCGTGGCCAGTACGGCGAGCACGGCGTACGTGACGGCCTGCTCGCGGTCGAGCCCGGCGGTGGTGCCGGTCGCCGCGTACAGGCCCCGCCACAGCGAGGCGACCAGCACCACCTGGACGGTCAGTCGCAGCAGGGCGGCGGTCATACGGGGCGGGGTGTGCAGCTCGCCGAGCGGGGTGACCCGGGCGGCCCGCCAGGCGCGCAGGGCGGAGGGCATGGCCACGGATCAGCCTCCCTGCGTCCGAGCCGGTGCCTGGGCGGCCACGTCACCAGCCACGTCGCCCGCCATGTCCGCGGCCATGTCGCCCGCCTGGACGTACGCCGCCCGCATCACGTCCTCCAACTCGGCCTCGTCCAGGGCGATGTCGGTCACCTCGTACCGCTCGATGACCTGTTTCAGCGCCTGGTGGACGGTCGGGGCGGCCGGCCCGTCCGGGCCGAAGACCACCTGAGGGCCATCCCGCCGTACGAGTACGACTCCGGGCCATGGTTCGACGGGGGCGTGCCCATCTGCGAGCGTGGCCCGTACCTGCCAGGTCGAGCCGAACTTCCGGCGGATCTCGTCCAGCGTGCCGTCCAGGACCAGCCGCCCGTGGTTGATCAGCACGACGCGCTCCGCGAGCCGCTCGACCTCCGTCATGTCGTGCGTGGTGAGCAGCACCGTCCGCCCGCGCTCCTCCACCTGGTACCGGAGGAACTCCCGCACCTGCTCCTTGACCACCACGTCCATGCCGATGGTCGGCTCGTCGAGGAAGACCACGGGCGGGTCGTGCAGCAGCGCGGCGGCCAGGTCGGAGCGCACGCGCTGGCCGAGCGAGAGGTGCCGTACGCGCGTGTCCCAGAAGGAGGACAGGTCGAGGAGGTCGTCGAACTCCCGCAGCCGCGAGGCGTGTTCGTCCGCCGGTACGTCGTAGATGTCGCGCAGGATCGCGAACGATTCCCGCACGGGCAGGTCCCACCACAGCTGGGTGCGCTGCCCGAACACGGCCCCGATGTTGCGCGCGTTGCGCTCGCGCTCCTCGTACGGGACGGTGCCCACGACCCGCGCCTCACCGGCCGTGGGCGTGAGGATGCCGGTGAGCATCTTGATGGTGGTGGACTTGCCCGCGCCGTTCGGCCCGAGTAGAGCGAGGAGTTCGCCGGGCTGCACCTCGAAGCTGATGTCGGTGACGGCGTGCTTGGCGACCCGCTCCGGGTTGACCAGTGATCTGACGGCGCCCAGGAAACCGGGTCGGCGCACGGTCGTGTGGAAGGTACGGGACAGGCCCCGGACCTCGATGCTGCCGCTCATGCAGCGGACCTCCTGGTCAGCCGGATCAGCCATATGGTCGCGACGAGACTGGCCCCCGACAGCACTGTCAGCAGCCACGGCACCGCGCGGATGCCGGACGATTCGATGCCCATCCCGAGCAGCGGAGGAGCCGCCACCCCACCGATCATCGACGCTGCGATCACCCAGGCGCCAGCCCTTTTTGCCTGGGGGAGGGCCCTGTTGAGCCAGGGCAGTCCGGTCGGGAAGACCGGCGCGATGAACAGGCCCACACCCGCGTACGCCCATGGGGCCGCCCCCGGAATCAGCGCGAGCAGCAGGCACGCCGTCATCCCGGCCGCGCACACGGTGAGGATGCGCTCGGGCGAGTACCGCAGCGTGATCGGCACGACGAGGAAGCGGCCGACGGTCATCATCAGCCAGTACACGGAGGTGGCGGAGGCCGCGACGGTGGCGCTGTAGCCGACGGTCTCCAGATGCGTGGGTTCCCAGCCGCCGACGCCCGCCTCGACGCCGACGTTGAGGATGTAGAGGACGATGAAGCCGATGAGTACGCGGGAGAGAAGGCCCCCGGTGGCGGCGGGTTTTTCCACTGAGAGCACCGGTGCCTCGCTGCCCACGCCGCCCGTGCACAGAATCAGCGCGCCCGCCAGGACCGCACAGGCCCCGAAGGCGTACGCGTACCCGTCCGGGCCCGTCCAGGCGATGAGTGCCGGGCCGAGTACCGCCCCGATGCCGAAGTGGGCGTGGAGAATGTTGAGCATCGCCGTCGACCGCTCGCCGAAGCCGACCGCGAAGAGCTGGTTGAGGCCGTAGTCGATACCGCCGAAACCGAGGCCGCCGAGGAAGGCCGCGGCGAGCGCGAGAGGCCAGTTCGGGGCGAACGCGAAGCCCGCTCCGCCGGCCGCCATCAGGGCGTAACTCGCCCCGAGCAGCGCCTTGTTGCTGATCCGGGAGTGGATCGCGTTGAAGGCCAGGACACCCGCGACGCCGCCCGTGAAGTGCAGGCTGAGTCCGAGTCCGGCCGCGGAGGGGGAGAGAGCGAACTCCTCGCGCAGGCCCGGGACCGCCGGGCCGTAGAGCGACTGGAGTATGCCGATGAGGACGAAACCGACGCATGACGCGACTGCGGCCGGACGGCTGAAGAGCCGCCCGGCCGCAGTCGGGGTGACCGTGTCAGTCACGAAGGTCCGAGAACACGAACGAGAACTCGGCGGGTGCCGCCCGCAGTTGGTACTGCGGCAGCGCGCCCGGACCGCAGGACTGCGAGCCGATGCCCTGCTGACCGTGGTCGAGGTTGACCCACACAGTGTCGGTGGGGGTCAGATCCGTCAGGTGCTGGGCCGCGTCCAGTTGCTCGTTGGTCCAGCGCCGCGCGCTGAACCAGAACTCCGGGTCGCCCTCGATCCGCAGCCCGCCGAGCTCCGCCCAACGGACGTCGGCCCGCGCGCCGTTCTCCTGCGGACGCACGTACGGAGTCTGCAGCTCATCCACCGAGGCGTGCCAAAGACCCAGCATCGAGGCCGACTTGGTGTCCGGGTACGCCTCGCCGGGACCGCCACCGAACCACTTCACCTGGTCCGCCTGCGCGAGCCCGAACCGGATGCCCAGCCGCGGCAACGGCACCGTCCAGTCACCCTCGGGCGCCACGGACACGGTCAGCTTCAGCCGCGTGCCGTCGGACGTCCACCGGTACACCGTGCGCAGGCCCACCTCCCAGGCGGCGGGCGCCACCCGGGTCCGTACGGTCAACGCGTCGTCGCTCAACTCGACGCCGTCCAGGCGGTGTTGCATGCGGTGCAGGCCGTACTTGCGCCACAGCGAAGCCCAGCGGATGTCGTCCTGCCAGGAGGCGCCCTCGTCGTTGTCGGTCGGCGCCCGCCACACGTCGAGACGGAGGTCCGTGACGTTCAGCCTGCCGATCGTCTTCAGCGCACCGGTGCGTACGTCGAAGGACGCCGGGCCGACGTAGATCAGCCGCTCGCTCGCGCTGGGCCTGTCACTTGCCACGACAGACGGCAACGCCCGTGGACTGACCGGCAGTTGAGCCCACGCGACCTCGTGGTCCTTCCTGCCCCACGCGGTGTCCTCCGCCAGCAGCGCCCGTACCGTCCACTGCGTCTCGGCCCCGCGCCCGTCGCCCGACGGCGGCGTCGGCAGCTTCACCTCCGCCGACTCGCCCGGCGCCAGCGCCGGCACGGACAGGCTGCCCGCCTCGACCGTCTTGCCGTCCACCTGGTACGACCACTCGAAGGCGAGATCCGACAGGTCGGCGAAGTCGTACGCGTTCGTGACCCGTACGGTCCCGTCCGAGCCGTCTCCCTCGATACGGACCGGCTCGATCACCTTCTTGAACTCGACCAGCCCCGGCGAGGGCTTGCGGTCCGGGAAGATCAGCCCGTCGCAGACGAAGTTCCCGTCGTGCAGCTCCTCCCCGAAGTCACCGCCGTACGCGAAGCCGAACCGCGCGTCCTTGAGGCCGTGGTCGATCCACTCCCAGATGAAGCCGCCCTGGAGCCGGTCGTACGCCTCGAAGATCCGCTGGTAGTCGGCGATGCCACCGGGGCCGTTGCCCATGGCGTGCCCGTACTCGCAGAGGATGAAGGGGAGCCCGCGCCGCCGGTGCGTGCCGCCGTCGAGGTCCCGGCCGATCTGCTCGACCTCGTCATGGGCCGCGTACATGCGTGAATACATGTCCGTGTCACGGCAGTTGATGTCGCCCTCGTAGTGGATGAGGCGCGAGCCGTCCCGGCCGCGGATCCACTCGGCCATCGCGGTGAGGCCGCGCCCGGTGCCGGCCTCGTTGCCGAGGGACCAGATCACGACGGACGGGTGGTTCTTGTCGCGCTCGACCATGCGGGACGCGCGGTCGATCAGCGCCGGGGTCCAGCGGTCGTCGTCCACCGGGTTGTCGCGCCAGGCCTGCTCGACGAAGCCGTGGGTCTCCAGGTCGCACTCGTCGATGACCCAGAGGCCGTACTCGTCGCACAGGTCGAGGAAGGCCGGGTGCGGCGGGTAGTGGGAGGTGCGGACGGCGTTGATGTTGTGCCGCTTCATCAGCAGCACGTCCTCGCGCATCGTCTCCAGGTCGAGGGCACGGCCGCGCTCGGGGTGCCACTCGTGCCGGTTGACGCCCTTGAAGAGGAGCGGCTTTCCGTTGGCCTTGATCAGGCCGTCTTCGAGTACGACCGTGCGGAAGCCGATCCGCAGCGGGATCCGCTCGCCCTCGGTGGCCAGCACGCCGTCGTACAGCTTCGGTGTCTCCGCGGTCCACGGCTGGACCGAAACCGTCACGGACTCGCCGGTCGCGACATCGATGTCCAGGGCGGGCACGGTGACCCGGCCGTCGACGTCGGAGTCGACGCGCAGGGTGCCGTTTCCGCTGACGTGGTCGTACGAGGCGTGCACGAAGAAGTCGAGCGCGCTGCCCGCCGGACGGTGCAGCAGCGTGACGTCCCGGAAGATGCCGGGCAGCCACCACTGGTCCTGGTCCTCCAGGTACGAGCCCGCCGACCACTGGTGGACGCGGACGGCAAGGACGTTCCCTGTGGGCTTCAGCAGGTGGCCGACCGCGAACTCGTGGGGCAGCCGGGAGCCCTTGAACTCGCCGATGTCGGTGCCGTTCAGCCAGACGCGGGCACAGGACTCGACGCCGTCGAAACGGAGCACGGCCCCGCCATCTGCCGGCCACTCGTCCGGCAGGTCGAAGACCCGCAGATGGTCACCCGTCGGATTCTCGGTCGGCACGTGCGGCGGGTCGACCGGGAACGGGTAGAGGTGGTTGGTGTAGATGGGCGAGCCGTGGCCCTGAAGGACCCAGTGACCGGGGACCCGCACCTCGGCCCAGTTCCCGGCGTCGTACCCCTCCGCGGCGAAGGAGTCGTCCTCGGCGTCGGCGGTCGCCGACAGTCGGAAGCGCCAACTCCCGTTCAGGGAAAGGGAGGCAGCGTCGGAGGATGCGTACCAGGCGCGGGGCGGCAGGGCCCCGCTCCCGGGTGAGACGTCCTCGACGTAGTCGACGGAAGTTGTGGTGCGCAATGACATCGGTCTCCAGCGTTCCTGAGAGAAGGTGTCAGCCCTTGATGCCTGTCTGTGCGACCCCCTGCACCAGCCAGCGCTGGAGGAAGAGGAACACGAGCACCAGGGGCAGGATCGAGATGGCGGTGGCCATGAAGATCAGATGGAAGTTGACGGTCTGGTTGGTCATGTACGAGGAGAGCGCCACCTGGACCGTCCACGCCTCCTGGTCCTGGCCGATGACCAGGGGCCACAGGAAGGCGTTCCAGCCCTGGATGAAGGTGATGGTGGCGATGGCCGCGAAGAAGTTCAGCGAGTTGGGCACGACGACGCGCCAGTACGCGCCCCAGTACCCGAGCCCGTCCACACGCGCCGCCTCCTCCAGCTCCTTGGGGAACCCCAGGAAGTACTGCCGGAACAGGAAGCAGGTGAAACCACTGAAAAGCCCCGGAATGATGAGACCGCGGAAACTCGAGACCCAGCCGAGCGACGAGACCAGCACGAAGCTCGGTACGAAGGTGACGGCGGCCGGCACCATCAGGGTCACCAGGACCAGGTAGAAGATCTTGTTGGCGTGCTTGTACGGGATGCGCGCCAGTCCGTAGCCCGCCAGCGAACAGATCAGCAGGACGCCCACGGTGTGCGCGACGCCGACGATCGTGGAGTTCCACAGGGACGTCGCGAACGGCACGGTGTTGTCGCTGAACAGCTCGCTGATGTTGCCCCACTGGATGTCGGTGGGGAAGAACTTCCACTCCTCACCGGTGATCTCGGCGTCCGTGGACAGGGCGTTGCGGACGATCAGATAGAAGGGGACCAGGAAGAGGAAGGCCGCGACGCCAGTGGCGATGTAGAGGCCGGTGGAGCTGATGACGCTGCCGCGCCTGATGCGTTGCGGCTTGCTCTTGCTCACCCGGGGCGCGGTCTCCTTGATCGGAGGCGTGGTGGTGGTCACTTGTTCTCGTCACCCCTTCCGAAGCCCATGATCCTGCCCTGCAGCAGCGTCACCGTGCAGATCAGGGCGGTGAGGATCATCGCGCCCGCGCTGCCGGCGCCGTAGTCCTGGCTCTCACCCAGAGCCGTGTAGTACAGCTCCACGAGTGGTGGTCGGCCCCATGTCGTCTTCGTGATCAGGTTGAAGAACTCGTCGAAGGCTTGATACGCGGCCACAAGGAGCAGCAGGATCACGGCCGTTGACGTCGCCCGCAGCTGGGGCAGCGTGATGTACCAGAAGGTCTGCCAGCCCGGCTTGGCGCCGTCGATGGCGGCGGCCTCGTACAGCGACGGCGGGATGTTCTGCAGTGCCGCCAGGAACAGGATCATGTAGAAGCCGGCTTGCAGCCACAGTCGCAGAGTGACGATGACCAGCCAGTACCAGGGCGGATTGGGGTCGGCCAGCCAGGCGACGTTCTCGATACCGAACCAGCCGAGGACGGTGTTCATCAGCCCGAAGCGCACGCCGCTGAAGATGGACATCTTCCAGATCAGCGAGGCGGCGACGAAGCTGACTGCCGTCGGCAGGAAGAAGACCGACCGGAAGAACGCCTTCATGAAGCGCAGTCGGTGCACCATCAGCGCCAGGCCCAGCGACAGCGCCCAGGTGATCGGCACGACGATCGCGGCGAAGACGGTGAAGGTCCCCAGTGACCCGACGAAGTCGCCGTTCGTCAGCATGTACTCGTAGTTGTCGAAGCCGACGAACTTGTCCGGCGTGACCGTGTAGCGCGCTTCGTAGAAGCTGAGCCAGGCGCTCCAGAGGATGGGGATGTAGACGAAGATCAGCAGACCGATGAGGAACGGTCCGGTGAAGAGCCAGAAGTTGAACGTGGTGCCCCGCACACCCCGCCGCGGCTTGGTCTTGGAGACCTTGGCCGGGGCGGGGCGCGTGGCATCACGCGTAGTCGTGGTCGACATGTCGTTACCTGTCCGGCGGCCTATCCGAAGAGCTTCTTGAGTTCGCGGTTGACCTTCGCATCCGCGGTGTCGAGGGCCTTCTCCGGCTCCACGCCCTTGCGTACGACGTCGGCGACCACCTCTTCGAACGAGGTGATCATCGCCTGCGTCCAGTGCGGGTTCTCGAACCGCCCGTACTCGTTGAAGAACTTGACGCCCTCAGCCGGCAGACCCGTCTTGAGCTTGTCGGCGGACTCGGCGATCGACTTGCGCGGCGGGACGTGGAAACCGTAGCTGAGCGCCCAGTCCTCCTGGTGCTCCTTCTGGTCGATCCACAGCCACTTCACGTATTCCTTGGCCAAGTCGACGTTCTTGCCCTTGGCGTTCACGAACATCGACCAACCGCCGTTGAAGACGGACGGCTTGGCCCCGTCCGCGGCGACGGGGTAGGGGAAGATGCCGAGGTCGTCGCCGAGCGCCTTCTGCAGCGCCGGCATGGCCCACATGCCGCTCCACTGGATCGCGCAGAGGCCCTGGATCAGGGCGGAGGGGTCCCAGGAGTCGGCGGGCGCTCCGGTCAGCAGATGGCCGGCCTTGAACATCTTGCGGTACTTCGCCAGGTTCTCGGCCACCGCGTCCGTGTGGTACGCGATCTGGTTGTCGGCGGTGAGCTGGTCCGCGCCCGAGGACCACATCAGGCAGTAGTTCGTCTGGACCATGTCGTTGCCGATGAACAGGCCCTTGACCTTGTCGGTGGTGAGCTTGGCGGCGGCCTCGACGAGCTCGTCGAGCGTCTGCGGCACGCCGACGCCCGCCTTTTCCAGCACCGACTTGCGGTAGTAGAAGAACTGCGGGTCGTCGATCATGCGGACGCCCCATATCTTCCCGTCGATGGTGTGCGACTTGAGGTCGGCGGGGTTGAAGTCGTCCTTGACCGGGTTGACGAGGTCGCTCAGGTCCGCGACCTGGCCGCTCTCGATGAGCTGGAGCTGCGGGTGGAACTCGAAGACGTCGGGCGCGTTCTCGGTGAGCAGGGCCGAGAACAGCTTGCTCTCGAAGTTGGAGCCGGTGATCCACTGCGTGGCCACGTTGGCGCCGTCGAAGTCCTTCGCGTAACGCTTGATGGCCTCCTGCGTGCCGGCCTCACCGTACGCGTGGAAGTACTGCGTCAGGGCCTTGCCCGAGGCACCTCCCTCGGAGCGGCCGGTGTTGCCACCGCACGCGGCCAGCCCGCCGGCGGCGGCCAGGCCCATGGTGGCCCGGAGTATGGATCGGCGGTCCCAGTTGTTGCTCATTGCCGACATGCTGACGTCCTTGTCTCTTGTACGGCTGCGGCTCTACGGCTCAGCGCCCAGTAGCTCAAATTGGGTTGCGGCGGGACGTTAACCTTCGGCTAAGGCTTCGGCAAGGGGTTGGACGAAGTCTGTTCGAAGCGTTGTGTCCGGTTCGGAATTCCGAACGTGGGGCCTGGCGAGGGTGATCCCAGGGTCGGTTACTGCCTGGACCAGGTGCGCCGGTTGGGCCTCTGGTTGGACTTCTGGGTGACCGAGGACAGGGCGCCCTCGAGCGCGAACGTCGCCGCGCCGAGGCACACCGGATCGGTGGGAATGGGGGACAGGACGATCTCGGTGGCGGCCAGTGGCCGCTTCAGCGCGTGCCGGGCCACCGCCTCGCGCACCTCCTCGAGCAGGGGCTCGCCGAGGGCGGCCGCGACCCAGCTGCTGAGCACGACCACCTCGGGGTTGAGCAGGTTCACCAGGTCCGCGATGCCCGCACCGAGGTAACGGGCCGTGTCCCGGACCACCTTGACCGCCACCGGATCCTGGGCGGCGACTCCACGGGCCAGCGCGTCGATGGTCGCCGTCTGGTCCTCGGGGTGGTGCAGCGGACTGCGGGGGCTCAACTCCCGCAGGTTCTGCATGATTCCGGGCGCTCCCACATACGTCTCCACGCAACCGTGGTTGCCGCAGTGACAGAGCCGTCCGTCCAGTACGAGCGTGGTGTGGCCCCATTCGCCCGCGCTGTTGCTGACCCCGCGATGGAGCCCGCCGCCGAAGGCGAGTCCGGCGCCCACTCCGGTGCCGAGGTTCACCACCACGGCGTTCCCCCGCCCGCGGGCCGCGCCGAACCACAGCTCGGCGACCGCGCAGGCGCGCAGCGGATTGTCGAGATACAGGGGATACGAGATGTGCTCGGCGAGCAGATCGAGCAGCGGCACGTCGTGCCAGTCCCAGTTCGGCGCGTACTCCGCGATGCCGGTGGCGCGGTCCACCTGCCCCGGCACGCTGACCCCGACCCCGAGAACACGCGCGCCCTCGACCCCGGCCTGCGCGACCACCGACCCGACGGCCGTGGCGACATGCCCGACGACCTGCACCGGGCGGCTCTCACCGGGGCGCATGTCCTCGTCCGCGCGGGCCAGCACGTTCAGCGCGAGGTCGAACAGCTCGACGCGTACGTACGTCTCCGCGATGTCGACGCCGATCAACGCGCCCCCCGACGCGTTGACGGCCACGAGGCCCCTCGGGCGGCCACCCGCCGAGTCCTCGAACCCGACCTCCGTGAGCATCCCGAGGTCGAGCAGCTCACCGACCAGCGTGGCCACCGTGGCCAGACTCAGCCCGGTGGCGGCCGCCAGCTCCTGCCGGGACGTGGGCGACTCAGCGATGATCTGGCGCAGCACCTCATAGCGGTTCGCGGTACGTATGTCGCGGGATGTGCGCTTCACCGGGTGGCCCCCTCGATCCCTTCAAACCCGTGCCGAGCCACGTCGGCCCCGGCGCGGCGCAAGGCTATGGCCTGCACCGGAGTTTCGACAAGGGGTTAGGAAAGGGGTTGTAGAAAGACAGGGCTTACTTGGCGGATGCCTGGACGTCAGACGCCGAGCACCTCGCGGACGAAGGTGTTCCGGAACGTGCCGGTCGGGTCCAGCTCCCCGGCAAGCGCCGTGAACGCGTCGATCCGCGGATAGCGTTCGCGCAGCGCGGCCGGTGGGGTGGTGAACACCTTGCCCCAGTGCGGGCGCGGATCGAAGGGAGCGAGTGCCTCCTCGACGCGCCGCACCACCGGCAGTACGGCCGCCGTGTCCTCGACCCAGGTGAAGTGGAACGCCACGGTGTCCCGCCCGTACGCGGGACTCAGCCACTGGCTGTCGGCGGCGACCGTGCGGACCTCGCAGATCTGCAGGACCGGCGCGATCGTCTCGCGGATCGCGTCGAGAGCGTGCAGGGCGTCGAGCGCGTACGGGCGCGCGAGCAGGTACTCCGACTGGAGCTCGGCGCCGCTGCTCGGGGTGAACTCGGCGCGGAAATGCGGCAGTCGCTCATGCCAGGGACCCGGCACACCGAACTGCTGCGTGCAGTTCTCCGCGGGCATCCCCGGCACGGGGTGCATGGCCTCGGTGGCGGGCGCGGCCCACGGGAAGTCGTGCAGCGGCTGGTCGGTCCGGCGCTTGACCCAGGCCTGTACGAAGCCGGACCGCTGCCAGTCGGTGAACAGGCTCACGCTGTACGCCGCTGCCGACACCGTCTCGAAGTCCAGCCCGGCGAAGGGGAGTTGGCCATACACCTGCTGGGCGACCTCGAAGTCCGGCTCCAGGTCGAGGGTGAGCGCGGTGACCACGCCGAGCGCGCCCAGGGAGGTCACGGCGCCGTCGAAGCGGGCGTCGCCGCGGGTGATCGTCAGCAACGATCCGTCGGCGGTGACCAGTTCGACCTCGCGTACGGCCGAGGCCAGCGAGCCGTTGCCGTTCCCGGAGCCGTGCGTGCCGGTCGCCACCGAGCCCGCGACCGAAATGTGCGGCAACGAGGCCATGTTGTGCAGGGCGAGCCCATGCTCATGGACGCGCCGGGCCAACTCCGCGTACCGCACCCCGCCCGCCACCCGCACCGTACGAGCAGCCGTGTCCACCTCGACCGACGGCGGCAGCGCGGTCAGCGAGACCAGCACGCCCTCGCTGCCCGGATCGGCGATCTCGTTGAACGAGTGCCCGCTGCCCAGCACCCGTACCCGGGCACTTTGCGCGACGAGCGCGCGCAACGCGTCGAGCGAGTGCGGGCGGTGCAGCTCCTTGGCGGAGTAGGTGATGTTGCCCGCCCAGTTGGTGACGGGCTCTGTCATCCCTGCCATCCGTCGTCCCTCCCCAGGAAGCCCTCTGTTGTAGGTGGAAGCTACCTTGACGGGCGGCTGGGTGCCCTCGGCGGGTAGGGCGGCGGTGTTCCCAGCGCAGAGTCGGCTGGCCACCGATCGCGTAAACATGTGACTTCGGGTCACCTTCAGGCGAACCGCGCTGGTGTCGGGTCCTCCGGACTCCTGCCAGGCCTTTGTTCTGCCCATCGAATTACGTGACCACGGGGGCGAGTCACTGCGAGCTGTCCAGTCGCATGAGGACGGAGTACGCCGACTCGGCCCGGCGCGCCGGTACGGCGTCAGGGCGTGCGTGGTCCAGGAAGCTCTGAGGGGTCCCGGCGGACGTGGATCGTCACTGTGCCGCAGTCACAGCGTCACGCACGTGGCGGGATCGCAGATAGCCGCAGGACGCATGGTTGTTCGGCGAGGGATTGTCCACCCTGATGTCGGCGATCACCTTCGCCGCGCCCCTGAAGTCGTCGGCCAAGGTGGTGTCCAGCGTGACGAGGTCAAGCGGGTCGGCAAAGTTCGTCCACAATCGTACCGGGGCGGGAATGCGCAGGGGCCGGGTGATGACGTCCTGGATCTCGGTGTAGCCCAGGGGCGAGCCCAGCGTGATGAACAGCGGGACGTCCTTCTGAGCAAAGCCGGCCTCGCTGAGCACGTCGTAGGCAACGACAGTGCCAAGGCTGTGGCTGATCACCACGACGGGTCCGGCCACGGCGTCGAGGGTCGTGCGCAGTCGGTCCCTGATCCTGTCCTGAGCGCTGGTGAAGAAGTACCCGTTGGCGTCCGGGATGAGGTGCCGCAGCAGTTGCCGCAGCAAGAAGCGGCGCAGCGGTCCGGGCAGCGGCAGCAGCTCGGCGACACCGGCGGCGGGGCGGACGCCTGGGGTCGGGGCGAGGCCCGTCGGGCTCGCGGCGCGGGCCGCCATACTGATCGCCAGGGAGAGGGCAAACTCCTGCCCGTCCGAGTCCATCTCGCCAAAGGCTTCGCGGGCTTCGGCGTCCTCGAGGAGTGCGGTATCGGCAAACGCGTCGGACACGAGCGCCGCCAGGGCACCGGTCGCGCCGCACGCATCGGCTGCGATCGCGGCAGGCCGGTCGTGCAGCAGGTCGGCGTAGTAGACCATCCGGGTGCGCTCTCCCATGTCCCGTCCGAACAAGTCCTCGTCCCAGGCGCGCTTCAGGTCGGACTCCGGCGGTTTATTGCCAGCGCCATGCACATAGATGAACGTGGCGGAGTTCGCATTGAATTCCATAGCGGAAATCTCCCTTCCGATTTCCTGCCGCGGAGCGCGGTCGCGGGGAGCATCCCGCTCCAGCGGCTTCCGGTCAACCCGCCACAAAATATTGGTACAGGCAGACGCGGTTGCCCGTTCGACGCGCTCTTGATCCCTGTGATTCCTGCGGAAGCAAGGAATGAATCATCGCTGACGGGCAGCCCGATTGATCTCGCGGCGACGACGAAAAGTGGGAGACGAGATTCCCGCTCTCCGGGGCTAGCCAAAGTCCTGTATCCGCGGGACGCTGCGAAACTCACAGGCGTGAGCCAGGGAGAAGTGATCAGCATGCCCGACGGCAAACATGGGCTCGATTATCTTCGGCAGTTCGGCTACCTCCCGGACGAAGCCGCCCTCGACTCTCCCCAGGGCGCGGCGGCCGTCCGGGCGTGCCAGGCCATGGCCCTGCTTCCGGCCACCGGGGAAGTCGACGCCGAGACAGAGAAAGTGTTCGAACGGCCGCGCTGCGGGTTCCCGGACCGGCAGGGTGCCCTTGAGGCCGGCATCGGCACCTTCGTTGCCTTCGGCACCGTATGGGATCACGCGGTCCTCACGTACCGCGTAAATAATCTCTTCCCCCGACTTGGACCGCGATCGGCAACGCAGCCTTATAGCCGTGGCCTGGGATCGCTGGGCAGCGGTGGTTCCCTTGGTGTTCCAAGAGACCACAGAGGCACCCGACATCGAAATTCTCTTCGGCGCCCTCAACCACGGCGGCAATTTCCCGTTCGACGGACCCCAAGGTGTACTGGCACATGCGTTCTTCCCGCCGCCTAATGCCGGGGGCCTGGCCGGAGATGCGCATTTCGACGAGGATGAGACGTGGCAGGAGGGATTCACCGCCCAAGGCTTCGACCTGCTGACGGTCATGGTGCACGAATTCGGTCACTCGCTGGGCCTGGCGCACACCTCGGTGCCGAGTTCGACGATGAACCCCTTCTGTCCGACGCCGTCGGTCCCCGCGGCGGACGACCGTGCCGGAATCTGCTGTTTCGCTGTTTTCCCAGGCCGATGGTCCCGTGCTCCCGCCCGATCGTGACCTCTTGTACGCCGGCCACACGGGCAGACCGTGAATGCCGGCCCCCAGGGCCGTAAGAAGCGCTCCGCTCGAGGTGACGCCGGCGGTCCTGGCCATCTCCTGCTTGTCCGGTTCGTGGGTCGCTACACATAGTGATCGTTGAGTCCCCAGGGAGTTCTCGTGTTCACCGTTGTCCTCGAGACCCGGACGGCCGCGCCCGGGCATGTGGTTTCTCTTCGTACCTCGAAGAACTGGAATGCGGACATCCCTGGCTGGTTCTCGGACGGGCAGTGGGTCTTCACGCTCGACGAGCGCGACTACGAGGGGCAGTTGGAGTTCAAGCTCGTGCTGGACCGCACCACCTGGATGGCAGGGCCCAACCTGATCGTGGCGACAGCGCCCGGCGCAACCCACCGTTACACGGACGTCGAGGTCGCCTTCGCCGCCGAGGGGAAGGTGGTCGCGGAATCCGGCCGGGTGCAACGAGCTCTCGTCCAACCCGAGTACGACGAAAACCACATCTACGACGTCATAGTCGTCGGCTCCGGCTTCGGCGGCGGGATCCTCGCCGATCAGCTCGGCGACCGCGGCGCGGACGTACTCGTACTGGAACTCGGGTCCTATCTGTTCCCCACCCATGTCGCCAATCTTCCCCGCCGACTGCGCACCGGAGTCTTCGACAAGCATGTATGGGGGCTGTGGCAGGACTTCCGCACGGTCAACTACACCAATGGCCCGGGATCCGACTTCCAGGGCGCCCAGGGATTCAACCTTGGCGGACGGTCTGTCTTCTGGGGCGGCCTGATCCCCACAATGAGTGCCTGGGAACTCGCCGGCTGGCCCCAGGAAATCCGCGACCACCTCCTCGACGTGGGTTACCGGCACGCACAGGACGCCCTCAACCGGACCACCCCGGTCGCCTCGGCCTACCAGGAGGACACCAAACGGCTGCTGACCACCACACTGCCCGACCACGAGCACCTCGACGCACCGGTGGCGGTCCAGTACCAGGGCTACACCTCGGCGTCGATGCCCGGGGGAATGTTCTCCACCGCCGACCTGCTACTGGAGAGTCTGTTGGTCCAGGACAACACCCCGCCACCAGGCAGGCTCACCGTCAACCTCAACCACGCGGTCCGCGAGGTGCTCACCGACGGAGACCGCCAGGCCAGCGGCGTGCGCTGCTTCGACCTCCTCAACTGGCGGGAACGCCGCTACCGGGGCCGGAACATCGTGCTGGCCGCGGGGACCATCGAGTCGGCGAAAATCGCCCTCCAGTCCCGGCTGAAGGACCCCAACCAGCTGATCGGACGTGGCATCACCGACCATCCGATCCTCTACACCCACTTCTCCCTCCCCTTCGCCTCGCCGCACGCCGTGCCCGCCTCCAGTGCCAAGGTGCTGTCCCGGTACCGCCACGCCACGGCCAACGACCACCCCTACAACGTGGTGCTGGAACTGGGCGCGGACTTCAACCAGGGCCGTTACGCCGATCCCGACAACCTCGCGCAGCACCGCAAGGACAAGGCCGACTCGGTGCTGTGCGAACTCGTCTTCCTGCTCCACGCGGATCTGCAGAACGACAACCGCGTCGAACTCGGCGGCTCACCGGATGCCCCCGTGACCGTCCAAGTCCGGCCCGCTTCCGTCGCGCAGGAGGTCCGGGAGCAGATCGAGCAGGTCCAACAATCGGTCTTCGCCGCCTTCGACGCGCAGCGGGTCGGATTCGAGGACCTGTCGCTGAAGACGGCGTCGCTGGGCGGAGTGGCCCATGAGGTCGGCACCCTGCGCATCGGTGGTGTCGTCGACAGCGACCTGCGGTTCCTCGGCTACGACAACGTCTACGCCTGCGACAACTCGGTGTTCCCCACGTCCCCGGCCGCGAACCCGTCCCTGACACTGACCGCACTCGCACTGCGCCTGGCGGAACACCTGACACCGACGGGATGAGACCGCGGACCGGCGGTGGCAGACCAGGCATCTGTCGGCAACTCAGTCAGTACTTGACCTTGGCGTCGCCAAGATCCCCGACAGAGTCTCTCACTGCGGATGCCGCCTGATCGGCCCTTGGCCTTACGCGCCACCCGCGCGCAGCCCTGGCCGGAGGGCTGCGCGCTGCCAGGCGCCAGAAAGCGCTTTCATGTCCATTGACCCCCTCGCTCGCAGACCCATACCGTAGAGACCGGTTGTCATAGACCGTTTGCCATACCCACCTCACCGAGCTGGAGGCCAGTTCGTTGCCCGAGCATTCCCCGGGGAGCTCCTCACCCCAACGTGGGCGTCCCGTCGCGCTGTTCGCGATGAGCGCCGAGAACCTGTCGCAGGTCTTTCCGTCGGAGGTGCTGGCCCGTCTGCGTGAGGCCGTAGAAATCGATCCCACTCTGGTGGTCGAGAACAGCTTCGCCGACCCGCGCGTACGGGACGCGCTCGCCAGGACAGAGGTCCTCGTCACCGGCTGGGGCTGCCCCCGCATCGACGAGGCGGTGCTCGACGCGGCGCCGAAGCTGCGGGCGATCCTGCACGCCGCGGGCTCCGTGAAGGGCTTCACCACCCCCGCCGTGTGGGAGCGCGGGATCGCCGTCTCCTCGGCCGCCGGCGCGAACGCGCTGCCCGTCGCCGAGTACACGCTCGCCATGATCCTGCTCGCCGGCAAGGACCTCTTCACGAGCAGGGAGCGCCTCAGAGCCGAACGGGCCCACCCCGGCTGGGGGATCGTTCCCGGCATCGGCAACTACGGCCGACGCGTCGGCGTCATCGGCGCCTCTCGCATCGGCCGCCGCCTCATCGAGTTGCTGCGCCCCTTCGACCTGCGGCCGAGCCTCACCGATCCGTACGTCGACGAGGACGGGGCCGCCGCACTCGGCGTACCCCTGTTGCCGCTCGACGACCTGCTGCGGACCTCCGACATCGTCACCGTCCACGCCCCGGACACACCTGAGACCCGCCACCTGATCGGTCGCCGCGAACTCGCCCTGATGCCGGACGGATCCGTCCTCATCAACACCGCGCGCGGCGCGCTCCTCGACCACGACGCGCTGGTCGATGAACTGCGCGCCGAGCGGATCAGCGCGATCCTCGACGTCACGGACCCGGAGCCGCTGCCCGTCGACTCGCCGCTCTTCGACCTGCCGAACGCGTTCATCACCCCGCATCTCGCCGGCTCGCAGGGCAACGAGGTGGCGCGTCTCGGGCTCACCGTCGTCGAAGAGGTGGAGCGGCTGCTTGCCGGTCGCGAACTCGCGCACCGTGTCGACCACTCGGAGCTGGGACGCGTCGCATGATCATCGCCGCAAGGAGTGGTCGTCGGCGCCCGTGCCGCGTCTCGTAGGGTGACGCGCACCAATGCGGGGAGGGGGCCGAGCGGTGGCCAAGAAGACGGAGCCCGAGGCAAACAGGGACGCGTCCACGGTCCGGGACGTCGCCGCGAGGGCGGGGGTCTCCGCATCGACGGTCTCGCGTGTCCTCGGCGGCACCTACCCCGTCGCCGCGGCCACGCGCGCGCGGGTGCTCAAGGCCATGCGCGAGCTGGACTACGTGGTCAACGCGCACGCCCGCGCGCTCGGCGGCTCGACGAACAAGACGGTCGCGTTCGTGGTCGACGATGTGACCGGGCCCTTCTACGCCCATATCGCGCGCGGGGTGGAGGAACAGGCCTCCGAGGAGGGCCGGCTGTGCATGCTGTGCACCACGCACGGCGACCCGAAGCGGGTGCTCGCCGTCGTCGAGACCATGCGTGAGCAGCGGGCCGACGCCGTGATCGTGGTCGGCGGCGCCTGGGAGGACAAGGCGTACCAGGACCGGATGACGCACTTCGCGCACGCCCTGGACCGGGTGGGTTCGCGGCTCGTGCTGGTCGGCAGGCCGCCGCTCGGGCCTGGCATACCGGCCACGGTCGTCGAGTACGACAACGAGGGCGGCGCCTTCGCCATGACCACCCACCTGCTGTCGTCGGGGCACCGGCGCATCGCATACGTGGGCCGGATGCCCGGCCTGTCCACCAGCGGCCAGCGGCTCAGCGGCTTCACCCGGGCCCATGAACTGCTCGGTCTCACGCCTGATCCTGAGCTGATCGTGGACGGTGCCTTCTCGCGGTCGGTCGGCTATCAGCTGGCGCGTCAACTCCTCGCGGATGGAAGGGAGTTCACGGCGGTCTTTGCGGCCACGGACATGGTTGCGGCCGGGGTGATCCAGGCCTTGCGGGAGGGTGGGCGGCGTATCCCGGATGACGTTGCCGTCGCGGGGTACGACGACATTCCCGTGGCTCGGGATGTCTATCCGGCGCTCACTACCGTCAACGTTCCGCAGGAGGAACTGGGACGTGCTGCGGTCCGGCTGGCGCTGCACCGGGATGAACTCCCTGACAGTCAGCACCTGGTGCTTGGTACGCATGTGGTGCTGCGTGACTCGACCCGTCGGCTCAACCGCTGAGTTCGGCTCAGCCAAGCCCCCGAGTTCGACTTTCTCGGACAACCGGTTTCTAAGATCAGGGTTGCCGTTCCGGCCACTACCGGGATTCATCCGCGGTGCACCGGCCTTCAGGCCGGTGGTGAAGTGGATCTCGCGATGGCGTCGCGATGGCGTTCTGGGGGAGCCGGGCAAGGCTTCACGCGGGCCGGTTCTGCTGCTCGATGTACTGCCGGACGACGGTGAGGGGTGCACCGTCGACGGTGCCGGCGAAGTAGGACCCGGACCAGAATTTGCTGGCCCGCCAGTAGTACCGCACGAGATCGGGGAATTCTCCCCAGCCTTCGGCCGGGAGGTACCCCCTGGCGCAGGCGGCGGGAGGGCACGCCCTTGAGGGAGTTGACGAGCTTGGTCCGGCGGCCTTGGGCGGAAAGTTCACCAGCAGATGCACGTGATTGTCCTCGCCGTGGAACTCCACCAGCTCGCACTCGAAGTCCGCGCAGACCACCCCCATGATCTCCTCCATGCGCCGCAGATGAGCATCCGCGAGCACCTTGTGCCGGAACTTGGTCACAAAGACCAAATGAACGTGCATTACGAAACACAGTGCCGACCAGTTCGGATGTTCTGCCTCTCCGTCATCATTCAAGTGCGTAGGGTGAGGATCATGCGGCTTCGGTACGGCTTCCGCCTGTACCCGACACCGGGCCAACGCGTCGCGCTGGCAAGGGCGTTCGGGTGCGCCCGCGTGGTGTTCAACGACGCGGTGCGTGCTCGTGAGGACGCCCGCGCGGCGGGCAGGCCGTTCCCGAGCGCGGCCGAGCTGTCCCGCACATTGATCACCCAGGCCAGGCAGACCGCCGAGCGTGCCTGGCTGGGCGAGGTCTCCGCGGTGGTGCTGCAGCAGTCCCTGCGCGATGCCGAGGCCGCCTACCGCAACTTCTTCGCCTCACTCAAAGGGCAGCGCAAGGGTCCGAGACTGGGCGCACCGAAGTTCAAGTCGCGCAAGGATGCCCGGCAGTCGATCCGGTTCACCGCGAACGCCCGCTGGTCCATCACCCCGACGGGTCGGCTCAACCTCCCGAAGATCGGCGAGGTGCGCGTCACCTGGTCACGGACTCTGCCGGTGGTCCCGTCCTCGGTCACCGTGATCAAGGATGCGGCGGGCCGGTACTTCGCCAGCTTCGTCATCGACACCGACCCGGCCGTGGACCTCCAGCGGATGCCCGACGCCGAGGCGGGCATCGGCATCGATCTCGGGCTGACCCACTTCGCGGTGCTGTCCGACGGCACGAAGATCGACTCCCCGCGGTTCCTGCGCCGGGCGGAGAAGAAACTCAAGAAGGCCCAGCGGGAGCTGTCCCGTAGACAGAAGGGATCCAAGAACCGGGAGAAGGCCCGCCGGAAGCTCGCCCGCGCGCATGCGCAGGTGACTGACGCGCGCCGCGAGTTCCACCACCAGCTCTCCACGCAGCTGATCCGCGAGAACCAAGCGGTCGCCGTGGAGGACCTGGCGGTGAACGGACTCGCGCGCACCCGGCTGGCCAAGAGCGTGCATGATGCCGGCTGGTCCCAGTTCGTGCACATGCTGGAGTACAAGGCGCAGCGGTACGGGCGCACCTTCGTCAAGGTCGGCCGGTTCGAGCCCACCAGCCAGGTCTGCTCCACCTGCGGTGCCAAGGACGGACCCAAACCCCTGAACGTGCGGGAATGGACCTGCCCGGCCTGCGGCATCGTCCACGACCGCGACCACAACGCCGCAAAGAACGTGAAACAGGCCGCCGGACTGGCGGATTCAGCCTGTGGAGCGCCGGTAAGACCAGAACCCGTTCTGGCACAGCGCGACGAAGCAGGAAGCCACGGAAGCCCGCCCAACGCCCGTGCCGCGTAGCGGCACAGCACCGAGCGAGCAGGCCAGAATCTCCCTCCCTCAGGAGGAAGAGCAAGTCAATTCTTCGTCTTCAACACGACGCGCAAGGTGTACGGCAACGAGCGCACGTACGACGTGAAGATCCCGGCGGGCCACTCGGGCTCCACCGTCCTCGACCTGGTCAGCGGCAAGGAGCTGGCGATACGGGGCGGCAGGGTGACCGTACCGGCGAAGACCGGTGTGGTGCTGAAGCTGTCGTCGGCCGACGTTCCCCAACTGCCGCCCGCTCACGTCGACTTCGTGCACGCCCTGCCGGGCGACGGCGCGGTCACCGTCACCTGGCAGACCACGGCCGGTGCCACTCATTACGAGGTCAGGCGGGCCACGCGCCGACCCGGACCGTACGCCCTGATCGCCGAGAAGGTGACGGGCAGGCACTTCACGGACCCGGAGGTTCGTACCGGCGAGACGTACTACTACACGGTCACGGCCGTCAACGAGGTTGGTTCCGGGGCGAGTTCACATACGATCCGCACCAAGCTCCCCGCCTCCGTCTCGCCGGGTCTCGCGAGGTCCGGCTGGCGCGACGACGCCCTGGGCACCGCCCGCTCGGGCAGCGCGGCCGTACGCGGATCGACCGTGCGCGTGCTGGGCGCCAAGGGCGACGGGCTCGGCGAGGGCGACGACTACCAGCTCCTGAAGCGCACCATCGAGGACGAACTCCACTTCGTCAGCCGCCCGTTGCCCGGCAGCTTCACGCTGACCGCTCGCCTCGACACCGCCCGAGGTCCGCTGACCGGGCTGATGCTCCGCGACAAGTTGGACCCCGACATCCGCCACGTCTACTTCGGCGCCGACGCGGACGGCAATCTCGTATTCCACAACCGCACCCGCGACAGCCGCCACGACTGGCAGGACGATCTGCGCTCGCCCATCACCCGCAAGCCCGAGGGCCAGACCCTCGCCGCCACCCCCTGGCTCCGGCTGGTCCGGGACTTCGCGACGCACCGCGTGCTCGCCCAGGTGTCGGCCGACGGTTCGGTGTGGCTGACGGTCGGCTCGCTGTTCACGCCGTTCCCGTACGCCGTCCATGCGGGCGTGGCGGCCACCGGGGATGCCACGTTCGCGAAGGTCGCGGTCGATGTGCTTGCGGCCGGTGCGGTTGTTGTCTCGGTCGAGCGGGATGCCGATACCGCGGTTGTTCGCTGGAACAAGCCGGAGGATGCGGTGGCGTTCACGTTGTCCCGCTCGACGGACGGTACGCAGTGGGAGGTGCTGGAGAGGGGCACCCGCTCGTACACGTACAAGGACGAGGGGCTGCGCCACGGAAGGCGCTACTACAAGGTTGCCGCCCAACTCGTCGGTGGTGGCACGCGTGAGACGACCGATCCCGTGGTCGTCTCCGCCGAGACCTTGGCCCAGGTCATCGCCCGCGCCCGGAAGGCGGACGTCTCCGAGTGGACGAAGAAGTCGTACGCGGCCTTTGTCGCCGAACTCGATCGCATCGAGAAGGGGGTGGGGGAGGACGAGGACACCCGTATCGACCAGGTGTACGCGGCTTACCAGCTCCTCGTCTCCATCGAGACGCTGCTGCGGAAGTTCGAGGTCACGCCGTCGATGGTGCAGGCGTCGACCGTCGCGTGGCCGGGCACGGGGACGACGGCGTCGAACGGATGGCGGGCCTTCGACGGTGACACGGCCACGTACACCGACACGCTCGCCGCGGAGAGCTGGATCGACATCGATGCGGGGGCCTCCGGGCCGATCACCGTGGACCGTGTCCGGCTGTATCCGCGGGTCGGGCAGCTGAGCCGCGCCAATGGGACCGTGTTTCGGGGCTCGAATGATGGCGGGGCCACGTGGACGGACTTCCACACGGTCAGCGGGGTCAACGCTGCCGAGTGGTACGAGTTCAAGCTGCCTGAGCGTGCCTCGTACCAGCGGATTCGCGTGTACGACGGCCACAATGGCCGCTGCAACATCGCGGAGGTGGAGTTCTGGTACCAGCTGCCGGATGAGGAGTGAGGGCCGCGGGTCCCGCGAGGGGCCCCGGCACCGCAGCTCCGCAGGCAGAGGCATACCGTGAGAGTCGAGCACGGGAGCCAGAAGTGCACGGGAGCGAGGAGGTCGGGATGGGCAGCCGTACCGCACTGGTCGAGGATCTGATGGAGCGGTTCCCGCATGTGCCGCGGGAGGCCGTCTTCAAGGAGGACCTGCTGCGTGGGGGAGTGGCCTTCGACGACTCGGCGCTCAGCGACAACGAGGGCGGTGACGTCAAGCCGAAGTCGTACTTCATCTTCTCCTTCGACCACGGGACCCTGCCCGAGCTGGGCGAGGCGGCTCTCCGGCGCCCGCCCGAGGAGATCATCCTCACCGGAGGCCCGTACGACCTGCGGCGGACCGTCGTCTCCGTACGCGTCAATCCGTCCTCGCCCTACCGGGTGGCCTCCGACGAGCACGGCATGCTCGGGCTCTATCTCGACGGGAAGCGGATCTCGGACGTCGGGGTGCCGCCGATGCCGGAGTACTACCGGCACACGCTCGCCAACGGGAAGTCCGTGATGGAGGTGGCCCCGACGATCCAGTGGGGGTATCTCATCTACCTGACCGTCTTCCGGGTCTGCCAGTACTTCGGTGCCAAGGAGGAGTGCCAGTACTGCGACATCAACCACAACTGGCGCCAGCACAAGGCGGCGGGCCGCCCGTACACCGGTGTGAAGGACGTCGAGGAGGTCCTCGAGGCGCTGGAGATCATCGACCGGTACGACACGGCGAAGGTGTCCACCGCGTACACCCTCACCGGCGGCGCCATCACCTCGAAGGTCGCCGGGCGCGACGAGGCCGACTTCTACGGGCACTACGCCAAGGCCATCGAGGAACGCTTCCCGGGGCGGTGGATCGGCAAGGTCGTCGCGCAGGCGCTGCCGCGTGACGACGTACAGCGCTTCAAGGACTACGGCGTGCAGATCTACCACCCCAACTACGAGGTGTGGGACCGCCGTCTCTTCGAGCTGTACTGCCCCGGCAAGGAGCGCTACGTCGGCCGCGACGAGTGGCACAAGCGCATCCTCGACTCGGCGGAGATCTTCGGCGCGCGCAACGTCATCCCCAACTTCGTCGCCGGCGTCGAGATGGCCGAACCCTTCGGCTTCACGACGGTCGACGAGGCGATCGAGTCGACGACCGAGGGCCTGCGCTTCTTCATGTCGCACGGCATCACGCCCCGGTTCACCACGTGGTGCCCCGAGGTGACGACGCCGCTCGGCAAGGCCAATCCGCAGGGCGCTCCGCTGGAATACCACATCCGGCTGCTGGAGGCGTACCGATCGACCATGGAGGACTTCGGGCTCTCCTCGCCGCCCGGATACGGTCCGCCCGGGCCGGGGAACGCGGTCTTCTCGGTGAGTTCGTTCATGGACAGCCTGCCGGCGAACGAGGAGGCGCAGGCGGTCTGAGGGGCGCGCGGTCTGAGGGGCGCGCTGCGGGGCCTGTGCGGGCTGGTTCGGGGGGCCTGTCTGGGCTGGTGGGGCGGGGTTTGGGGCTGAGGGGATGGGGCTCATGAGGCACCAGAGCCAAGCACATATGCAAGTGACGCTTGTCAGTTGTGTGGGAAGCGTGGAAAACTCTGGTCCCCGTTGAGTTGTCCCCACTCAACTGTCGTATTGCTCTGGTGAGTTGACTCCCCCTTTTCCGGATGCAGGTGAAGTCCCGCTCATGCCTGACCTGCCGACCCCTCAAGACGCCGCCGAGGCCACGCTGTTCTCGGAATGCTGGGACGCGGTGCTGTCGTACGCCGATCTGTGCACCGCCGGTTCCGCCGGTGCCCGACAGCTGGCCTCCGAGGCGTTCTCCCATGGGATACGTGAGGTGCGCGCCACCGAGGACAGTGGTGGCAAGAGCTTCGGGCGCCGGTTGCGGACGCCCCGGCTGCCCCGAATACCCCTGTTACTGACCTCCGTACGCCAGACGGCCGCCGGCTGGGAATCGAAGGGCCAAGGAGACCGCCTCGACCCCGACCTGCGACTGTGGCTCAACTCCGAGAAGGCGGAGCGCTATTCGGGACCGCCCCTGCAACGACCGCTCGCGCTGCGCGCGCTCAGGGACATGCAGGAAGCGGACGCGGCGCTGCTCTGGCTGGCCGAGGTCGAGGCGATACCGCTGCCCGCCGTGGCCAAAAAGCTCGGCCTCGACCCGGAGGGCGCCGCCGAGGAACTCGCCCAGGTGCGTGGCGTGTTCCGCGACCGCTGCCATCGCAACCACCTCGACACCCCGCTCGAAGCGGAGTGCCGCAGCTATGCCCGGCTCCTCGACGCGGTCACCCGCTCGCCCGTCGCCGACGCCCCCGCCGACCTCTCCCGCCACCTCGCGCGCTGCGTCCAGTGCGCGGAGGCCGCCGCCTGTCTGCGGCTCGGCGGCGGCGCCGGGCTGCCCGCGGCCCTCGCGGCCGGCGTGCTCGGCTGGGGCGGGCGCGCGTATCTGGAACGGCGGCGCAGGGCCGTGGAGTCGGGGCTCAGCCGGTCGTCGAGTACGGACCTGGACGAGGTGTCGGCGCCGGAACCCGAGGAGGCGGCCAAGACCCGGATCGGCCGCGCGGGGCTGCTGGTCGCGGCCGTCATCGTGTCCCTGCTCGCGCTCGTGGTCTCGCTGGGGGCCTTCGACTCCGACAGCGACTCCGTCGCACAGGACGGGGTCGCACAGGACGGGCCGGTGTCGGACCGTCAGCCGGTGGGAGGTCAGGTGCCCCCGGCGGACCTCCTGCCGTCCGCCACGACGTCCCCCGCTCCGAAGCCCTCGGAATCCGACCCGTCCGACCCAGAGTCGGGCTCGGACGGCGACGAGGACGGGGACAAGCAGCCGGGCAAGAAGCCCCAGGGCGAGGCGACGGCCTCCGACGAACCCGAACCCGAACCCGAGCCCACGAAGCCCGCCTACTGCAAGGCCAGTTACGACCTGGTCAACCAGTGGCCGGACGGCTTCCAGGCCACTGTCACCGTCACCTCCACCAAGGCCCTCGAGGGCTGGCGCGTCGGCTGGAAGTTCCGCGACGGCCAGCGCATCACCCAGATGTGGGACGGCACCGTCGACCAGGACGGCTCCCGGGTGACCGTCACCGCCGCCGACTACAACAAGTCCGTACCCGCCGGCGGCAGGCTCGCGGTCGGCTTCCTCGCCTCGTGGGAGGGCGAGAACTCGGCGCCGTACGACGTCACGCTGAACGGGCATGGTTGCACGGAGACGAACTGAGGGGCTCGCTTCGGGGAGAGCCTCGGGTCTGGACGTGAGGCGCACCCTGGGCGAGGAAGGAACGGAAGCCCAGTGACGACCGGAGTGATATCGCTCAATGTGTGCTGCGGGCTGTCGTCCTCGCTGCCGTCGGTGAAGGAGCGGGCGGTCGAGTTCTGCTCGGTGCTCGAAGCTTCGGACGCCGGCATTGTGAACTTCCAGGAGGTCTGGACTCCTGGGCTGCTCCGGGTGCTGCGCAGCCGGTTGCGGTCATTCCCGTTCGTAGCCGTCAGAGTCGGCGTGGCCGGTCAGCCGGCCGGGGGACTGGTGTCGTTCTCGCGGCTGCCTGTCCGGTCGGTGTCGTACGTGTCGTTCCGCGGCGCACGTCCTCGGGCGGGCGGGGCGCTCTTCCGGAGTGCCGTGGCGATCGGAAGCGGTCTCCAGGGAGTGCTGACCTTCGAACTGACGGGACGTCGGACCGTCCTTGGAAACGTCCATCTGAGCGCCAACAGGGACGGTGACTGGAGCGCCGGAAACCGGCACCATGCCTTTCAACGAACGCAACTGCAGATGTTCCAGCGAACGCTCCGGCGGGCCCGTCGACCCGATACGGAACTCGCGGTCGCCAGCGGCGACTTCAACGTCTCCAGCGACAGTCCGCTCTACCCGTTGGTGGCGGACGGAGGCACATGGCGGGACGCGTTCGCAGAAGATGACCGGCCGACCTACCACCCCGAACTCCTGCCCAGCGGCAAGCGGGCGCACCGCATCGACTACGTGCTGGTCGCGGGCGATCCTGAACGTTCTCCGGTGACCGCGACCTCGCTGTTGTTCACGGACCGGGTTCAACTGGCGGACGGGCGCAGCACGTTCCTGTCCGACCACGCGGGGCTCAGGGCCGAGGTGACGCTTCCCGGGCCCGCGGCGTAAAGCGTGTGGGGTCCAGAAATCCTGGACGCTCAGGGGAGTGAGCCTGCGCGCGGATCGCCGTTCCGTCGCAGCCACTCGTTGCCGGCGGTGCGCATCGTCAACAGGGTCCGGGACGAACCGGGTTTCCCTCTGACGGTCCGCAGGGTCTTCGAACATCCGGCCATCGCCGGGACCGGTCGGCTGATAGACGAGGAGACGTGACGACGGTCCGGCCGCCGTATCACTCCGGACGCGGTATCTCTTCCAATCGCGGGGCCCGCCGGATCGTACGGAGGTTCGTGGCCAGAGCGGCCAGCGCGATCATGAACACGGCGTAGGCCACCAGCGTCCCCCGCGCGCCGAGGGCCTGGAGCAGGCTGCCGGCGGCCAGCGACCCGAGAGGGATCGCCCCCCAGATGATCAGCCGGGCGGCGCCGACGGTTCTGGCCTGGAGACGGTCGGGCGCGAGCGCGTAACGGTACGACGTGAGGACCACGTTGAAGGCCGGCTCGGGCAGTGCGGTCACTGCCACTACCGCGCCGAGCGCCAGCGGCGAGGGCAGCCACACCAGCGCCACCATGCCGCCGGCCCACAGCCAGAGCGACCCGAGCACCACCAGCCGTGGAGTGAGGCGGCGTTGCAGCCAGGGAGCGGCGAACGCGCCGACGATCGCCGCGCCGCCGGGCAGCGCCAGCATCACGCCGATCAGCGACGCGGATGCACCCAACTGCTGGGCTCGCACGATCAGTACGAGCGTCAGTGAGGCGAGGACGAGATTGACCGCGCCGGTCAGGGCCACCAGGGCCCGCAACAGGTGCTGGCGCCACAGCCACGCCAGGCCTTCGGCGACGTCGGTGAGCAGTCCCCGACGTGGTTCCTTCGCACGCCGTTCCTGCAACCCGGGCCGTACGAACAGCATGGCGAGAAAGCCGAGCATGTAGGAGAAGAGGTCGAACACGAACGGCAGCGTGTGGCCGACGGCGAACAGTGCGCCGCCGAGCGGGCGTCCGGCCAGGTCCGCGCCCAGTTCGCGGGCCTGGTTCTGGGCGAGTGCGGTGGGCAGTTGGGGCCCTGGGACGATGTGCGGCAGGGCGGCGGACTCGGCGAGCTGAAAGAACACGAAACAGGAGCCGTCCAGGAAGACGACCACGAGCAGAGCCGCCACACTGACCCGATCGACCGCCAGCGCCAGCACCACGAGCCCCAGGAGCACCACCCGAACGCCGTCGGCGGCCAGCATCACCCGCTTACGGTCCCAGCGGTCCACCAGCGCCCCGGCCGGTAGATACAGCACCAGAAACGGCAGCGTCTGGGCGAACCCCACAAGCCCGGCCTGAAACGGTGAACCCGTCAGCGCGAGCACCAGCAGCGGATACGCGAGCGTGGTGACCCGCATCCCCACGGTCGAGACGACCTGACCGCTCCACAGCAGCATGAAGTCCCGGTTGCGCCACAACGGCCGCGTGGCGGCCGGCGACGCGAGACGTTCGCTCATCGCTGCAACTGCCGGGTGCACCGGACAGGCACCTCACGGGACGCTCTGCTTCCCTTGCCGCTCCCTGGTAAGCCCATCCTTCCAAAGGTGGCGTGCCACCCCCGGCCTGTCCAGTACGGTCGTTGGCCGTGTACGGCACTCCGGGGTGTGCCGTAATTCGATGGCGTTGTGGCCCGGGTGTCTCTAGTGTCGGTGCTGTTCGTGCGGTGGCTGTTGGCTGCCGCTGTCGGCTGAGTGAGGAACGGGAGGTGTGACCGATGACTGTCTTCGTGATGGGCGCTGCCCGCATCCGGAAGTTCATCAAGTACACCTCTGTGGCCACCGGCTGACATCTTCCCGGGGCCACCCTCCGAAGGGTCACCCCCTTGTCTTTCTCTTCTCGTTCTCTTTCTCCGCACCCGCTCGCGTCCTACGGCTGGGACGACGCGTGGGCTGCGGAATTCGCCCCGTATCTCGAGCGGGGGCTGGTGCCCGGGCGGGTCGTCCGGGTCGATCGTGGGCAGTGCGATGTGGTCACTGCCGATGGGCTGGTGCGGGTCGACACCGAGTTCGTCACGCCGAACGATCCGCTGCGGGTCATCTGCACCGGCGACTGGGCCGCCGTCGACGCCGGCGGCGACCCCCGTTACGTACAGGCGTATCTGCCGCGCCGTACCGCCTTCGTGCGCTCGACCTCCTCGAAGCGGTCGGAAGGGCAGATCCTGGCTGCCAACGTCGACTTCGCGGTGGTCGCGGTGTCGCTGGCGGTGGAGCTCGATCTCGGGCGGATCGAGCGGTTTCTGGCGCTTGCCTGGGAGTCGGGGGCGCAGCCGCTGGTCGTGCTGACCAAGGCGGATCTCGTGCCCGATGGGGCGACGCTGTCGCATCTGGTGCAGGACGTGGAGACCACCGCGCCGGGTGTTGCGGTGCTGCCGGTCAGTTCCACCGTGGGGGATGGTCTCGATGTCCTCGCCGCGGTGGTCTCCGGGGGTACGTCCGTGCTGCTCGGGCAGTCGGGCACCGGTAAGTCGACCCTCGCCAACGCCCTCCTCGGGGAAGAGGTGATGTCGGTCCAGGCCGCGCGTGACGTGGACGGGAAGGGGCGGCATACGACCACGACCCGCAACCTCCTCGTGCTGCCCGGCGGTGGCGTTCTCATCGATACGCCCGGGCTGCGGGGTGTGGGGCTCTTCGATGCCGAGGTCGGGGTCGGGCAGGTGTTCTCGGAGATCGAGGAGCTTGCCGCGTGCTGCCGCTTTCATGACTGTGCGCATGTGGCTGAGCCGGGGTGTGCGGTGTTGGATGCCGCGGAGTCGGGTGTGCTGCCGGAGCGCCGTCTCGACAGCTATCGCAAGCTGTTGCGCGAGAACCAGCGGATCGTTGCCAAGACGGATGCGCGGGCTCGGACGGAGCTTCGGAAGGAGTGGAAGCGGCGGGGGGCCGAGGGGCGGGCCGCGATGGAGGTGAAGCGGGGGCGCCGGCGCTGAGCCTTGGCGGGTGGGTGCGTGGGGGTGGGTTTTCTTTCCCCAAGCCCGCCCCTTCCCGGCTGTATCAATTTGCGGCTCCGCCGCGTGAGGGGGCTGCGCCCCCAGGCCCCCCGCCAGGGGGTGGGGTGACATGTCGTATCGCGGCTGCGGGTGCGTCGTGGCTGGTCGCGCCCGCGCGGCGGAGCCGCAAATTGACACAGCCCCGCGCCCCTAAAGGCAAAAGCCTGCGGCTCCACGCATCCGTGCTTGCCCACGGCGTCCGAATCCCGCCAGTCCAGCGGTCGGCGCTCCCGCACACTGGAGGTGTGGATGACGAGACCCGCTACGAAGCCGTACGAAGTCGGGACGCTCGGTTTGACGGGGAGTTCTTCTTCGCCGTCGAGACGACCGGGATCTACTGTCGGCCCAGTTGCCCGGCGGTGACGCCCAAGCGGCGGAACGTGCGGTTCTACGCGACGGCCGCCGCGGCGCAGGGCGAGGGCTTTCGGGCGTGCCGGAGGTGTCGGCCCGACGCCGTGCCCGGTTCCGCGGAGTGGAATGTGCGCGCGGACGTCGTGGGGCGGGCCATGCGCATGATCGGGGACGGGGTCGTGGACCGCGAGGGTGTCGCCGGGCTCGCCGTGCGGCTCGGGTACAGCGCGCGGCAGGTGCAGCGGCAGCTCACCGCGGAGCTGGGGGCGGGCCCGGTGGCACTGGCGCGGGCCCAGCGGGCGCACACCGCGCGGGTGCTGCTGCAGACGACGGAGCTGCCGATCACGGAGATCGCTTTCGCGGCCGGGTTCGAGAGCGTGCGGCAGTTCAACGACACGATCCGTACGGTGTACGCCTCGACGCCCAGCGAACTGCGCGCCGCCGCGCCCCGCGGACGCGGTGCCGCCTCCCGCAGGGCGGCCGCCACCCCGTCCGCCGGCATCCCGCTGCGCCTCGCGCACCGCGGCCCGTACCAGGCCGCCGCCGTCTTCGACCTGCTGGCGGCCGAGACCGTACCCGGCGTCGAGGAGGTCGCCGGAGCCCCGGGCGACCGTACCTACCGCCGCACCCTGCGTCTCCCGTACGGCACCGGAATCGTCGCCGTCAGCGAGCCCCGACCCACCAAGTCCCGCTCCACCGAGCCCCGCCCCGGCGGCTGGCTGGACGCCCGGCTCCACCTCACCGACCTCCGCGACCTCACCACCGCCGTACAGCGGTTGCGTCGGCTCTTCGATCTCGACGCCGATCCGTACGCCGTGGACGAACGGCTCGCCGCCGACCCCCGCCTGGCACCGCTGGTGGCCGCGAGGCCGGGGCTGCGTTCGCCGGGTGCCGCCGATCCGGAGGAGCTGGCGGTGCGCGCGGTGGTGGGCCGGGACGAGGCCGAGCGGCTGGTGCGGGCGTACGGGAAGGCGCTGGACGCGCCCTGCGGAACGCTCACGCATGTCTTTCCCGAGCCGGCCGCCCTCGCCGAGGCCGAACCGGACGGCACCCTCGGCGCCCTCGCCGCCGCTCTCGCCGATGGCCGCCTGCGGCTCGACGCGGGCGCCGATCGCGACGACGCGAAGGAGGCCCTGCTAGCGCTCCCCGACATGGATCCCCGCACCGTGGCCGCCATCCGCACCCGCGCCCTCGGCGACCCGGATGTGGCCCCGCCGGGCGAATCAGTTCCCGACACCTGGCGACCGTGGCGCTCCTACGCCCTGCGGCATCTGCGGACCGGCGGTCAGCACGTCCCCTGAGACGCTCCTCTGCTCCTCTGGATGTCAGTTCGCCAGCCCCCAGCGCGGTGCCTCCTCGTTCGGCTCGACGGGGGCGATCCGCAGGTCCGGACGGTCACCCTTGGCGGTGATGAGCGCCGACTCGCCCTTGCGCAGGGGTACTTGGATCGCGCCGTCCCCCGCCGGCTCGTATCGCAGCGGGCGTCCCCGGCCGTCCCGTACGTCGATCGCGCCCGCAATGCCGTGCCGTACGACGCAGGGGGCGCCCGCCTCGCTGACCAGCCGGACCCAGCGGGTCGCCCCGTCCTCGCGTACCGCGCTGAGCAGGAACGCGCCCTGCGTACGGAAGTTGTGGACCGTCAGGTCCGCCCATGCCGCGGGAAGCGCGGGGAATACACGGATGATGCCGCCCCAGGACTGGCAGACCATGTCGTGCAGGGACTGGGCGGCCGACAGAGGGGTCTCGATGACCGGGCCGGTCTCCTTGTACATGGTGTTGGGCTGGATGAAACGGGACATGAGCTGGCCGAGGTATGTGAGCGCGTCCTCGCCCTTGCCGAGCAGGGCCGATATCGAGGCCGCGCCCGTGAACGTATAGCCCTGGAGGGCTCCCTCGAAGCCGACCCAGTGGGCCAACGACCTCTCGATCAGGGCCTCTTCGTCCGGCGTACGGCCCGTCAACTCGTACAGCGGATACACCGCCAGCAGATGCGAGTAGTGGCGGTGCGACTTCGCGAAGGGGATGTCCGCGCCGATCATGAAGCCGTTCTCGTCGGTCGGATACGCCGCCCGTCTGGCCAGCACCTCGCGCCAGCGCGGCGCCAACTCGTCGTCGATGCGGAGGAGTTCGGCCGACTCCAGCAACGTACGACAGCCCCATGTCAGCAGCATGAGGTCGTAGTTGCAGTCCCGTGAGTTGCCGCCGTACTCCGGTGAGAAGGTGGCCGGCAGATGCAACTTGCCGTCCGCGCCCGGCTCCAGGAAGTGCAGATAGTAGTTGATGGCCTTGCGGAGGAGGGGGAAGAGGACGTCGCGGAGGATCGACTCGTCCATGGTGTGGCGGTAGCTGAGCCAGACGTTGTGCAGGGCCCAGGTGAGGTTGCCGATC
This sequence comes from Streptomyces flaveus, assembly GCF_014647675.1. Lineage (GTDB taxonomy): Bacteria > Actinomycetota > Actinomycetes > Streptomycetales > Streptomycetaceae > Streptomyces > Streptomyces flaveus. Next base: position 124,244 of record NZ_BMPQ01000011.1, read on the forward strand.
TCGGGGGTCGGCGGGTCCTGGCCCGGGATGCCGACGCCGTAGCCCAGTACGGGGTTCGTGGCGCCGCCGTTGACGAGCGAGGCGTCGGTGGTGCGCGGGATGCCGAGGGAGTCGGCGCGGTACGCGGGCGCCATCTCGGCGGTGAGGTTGTCGCGGAACTCGCTCAACGTCCTTGTCACCGCGTCGAGTTCGAGATGGTTGGAGCCGTGGATCAGCCAGTACTCCAACTGCACGTTCAGGTTCCACCAGGTCGCCGGCCACGGAGTGGACTCGACCCAGGGGCCGCACGTGGCCATCACAGGCGCGTCGCGGCGGGCCGCGGACGCCGTCTTGTAGAGCTGGATCCAGTAGAAACGCTGGATGCGCGCGTCGGGCAGCGAGAGAAAACCCTTCCGGTAGAAGGCCCGCCACCAGGCACGATGCGCCACTGCCAGGAGGTCGTACGAGAGGAGTGAGGCGTTGCGGACGGCGGCTGTCGCCCGCCCGAGCGCCGTCGACTTCGGGTACGAATGTGCGACATGCGCGTACAGCGTCCGCGTACGGCCCCGGGTGCGCTCCCGCCACGCGGTGACATGCTGACCGCCGGACAGCAGCGGTTGTACGGCGGTGGAGATGCCGTCGTGTTCCCCGGTCTCGGCGGGCGGGTTGGCCGCGTACCCCTCCGGCAGTGGCCGGAACGCGGCGCGTGGGCTGATCGCCTCCGCCGGGTGGAAGACCCAATTGAAGTCGCGCTCGCCCTCGCTCGGCGTCACCTCTATGGCCAATATGGAGCGGGAGTTGTGCACCAGGGCGCGGATCGTGAGCGTGCCCTTGTCGGTGATGAGTGTGCCGGTCAGCTCGGCGTCGCGCAGGCCGAGGCGCCAGTCCAGGCCGGTGATCGTGCCCACCGGTTCCAGGGTGAAGTGGCCGATCGGCAGCCGCGCGAGCCCGAAGAGCGAGCCGAACTCCGGGCGGTGGTCCTGGACTTCGGAGTGCTGCACATTGAAGCGGACGGCCTCGGCCTCCCTGCCCGGTTCGGCGTAGATGCCGGATCCCAGGAAGCCGTTGCCCAGGAACGGGCCCTCGTACCAGGTCTTCGGCATCCGCTGCCAGACCAGGTCGGCGTCGTCGAGGACGGTACGCCAGGGGTCGGAGGAGTGGTGCGGGTCGGCTCCGGAGGTCGCTGTGCCGGAAGCCGCCGTGGCCGCCGTGGCGGGTGCGGGCAGGCCGCCCGCGAGCAGTGTCCCGCCGAGCGCGGAGCCGGTGGCGAGCACGGTACGTCTGGACGGGCGGCTGGAACGACGGCTGGACGGGCTGGGCATGGCGCCTCCTGGCGGCTCGCACGACACAGGGATGCGAGAGATTCATGGATTCATCGGAGCTATCCCAGTGCGCAAGTTAGAGATGACGCGTGAGGTCGTCAATAAGTCGGGAGAGATCCGATGTGTTAGCCGCTGTGTTGGAGGCGGTGTGTCAGGGGCGCTCAGTCCTCGCGCTCCCGGGCCACCCAGCCCCGCTCGTACGCATGCCAGCCGAGCTGGAGCCGCGTGGTCACGCCCGTCAGTTCCATGAGGCGTTTCACCCGGCGCTGTACGGTCCGCAGGCCCAGGTCGAGTTGCTTGGCGACGCTTGCGTCGGTCAGACCGGCGAGGAGCAGGGAGAGGATCTCCAGGTCGGCGGTGTCGGGTCCGTCCGGCTCCTGCTCGGTGAGCGTGCCGGCCGCGCCGAGGCGCAGCGGGAGCGCGTCCCGCCACACCGACTCGAACAACGCCGACAGCGAGGCGAGCAGCCCGCTCGCGTGCACCACGAGTGCGGCGGGTTCGAGGACGATCGAGGCCAACGGCACCATGGCGAGCGTCCGGTCGGCGATCACGAGCTGGGTCGGCACCTTGTCCACGACCCGTATTCGTTCGTCGCGGCCGAGCGCCTCGGACAGTTCGGACAGTTCGGCGATGCCGGTGGGCCGGTGCAGCACGGCGCGCTCGGCGACCACGCGGTAGCGGGTGGCCTTCTCCTTCGCGTCGTTCCCGGCCCCGGTGACGAAGGACGCGTCGGCGGTGGCCAGCACGCACACCTCCTCGCGTGCACCGAGCCGGAGTTGCAGCAGCCGCTGCGAGACCGATGCCGCGCCCGTCACCACCTCGACCAGGTCGTGCCCGGCGGGCTCGGCGGCCTGCGTGCGGTACTCCTCGGCGAGCCGCGCCGCCGCCAGCTCCGCCTTCTCCAGCTCCTGACGCCGCTGGGTGAGCAGCGCGCCGAGGGCGACCCCGGGCGGCGCCGCCACCCAACGCCCCGGCCGGGCCGAGGACTTGGCCGCGAGACCGTGCCGCTCCAGCCGGCGCAGCGCCCGCTCCGTGTCGTACTCGCCGAGCGTGAGCCGCCGCGCGAGGTCCGGCACGTCGGCGGCGCCCACGGACACCAGCGCCCGGTACGCCGACTCGTGCGTCTCGTCCAGACCGATCGCTCCCAGCATCCGGCGACGCCCCTCCTCGATGACCGGCCGTGGCGGAAAACAGCCACGGCGTAAACCTGCCGCCGCACATATTCTCGTACCACCAGCCTCTCTACCATGCTTGCGTCACTGTGGCGTCAACTGCCGTACGGCATCCGCGCCATGGGCCGGTTTTTCCGGATGCACCGTTTTCATCCGGCCCGACCAGTGGACAATTGGGGGCATGAGCCAGCAGGGGGAGACGCCCACCGGTCAAGACGACGACTGGTGGCGGCAGTTGTACGACGACTCCGCCGAGGACACGGGACCAGCGGCCGCGGCCGACTCCCTCGACGACCGGTTCGCCTCGGCGGCGGGAACGGTCGGAGCTGTTCCGCGACAGGGTCCGTCCGGCGGGGGCGCCCCCGCGAAACCGCCGGCCGCGAAACCGCCGGCCTCGGGGCCGCCGTCCGCGACGCCGCAGCCCTCGGTGCCGCCGGACGCCGACGCGTTGCGGCGCAGCGGGCTCCAGCGGCAGCGGGCGCCCTGGGAGACGCCGCCTCCTGAACCGCCGGGACCGGCCTCCTTTCCGCCGGGTCCCAAGCCTTCGGGATTCCGTACGGAGGTGTCCGGCGGCGATACGTCCACGGAGACGCCGGGGGCGGCGCCGGTCGCTTCCGCTTCCGCCTCCGCTGCGGTCGAGCGGGCCGATGCCCCGGCGGATGCCCCGTACGACCAGGGGGCTGAGCTGCTGGCCGACGGTCCCGCCACATTGATCGACGCCCCTTCAGGCACCCCGTCCGAGGGCACCCCATCCGACGACATTCCGTCCGACGCCCCGTCAGCGACCTTCACGGACACGCCGTACGCCCCTCACACCCCCGCCCGACCCGCCGTCGACCACGTAGGCTCCGGCCCGCCCACCTACGACCCCGAACCCACCGCCCTGCCGCCCGCGGACCCCGACGATCTCGACGACCTGGTCGCCGACACCGTGCTGGACGGGGCGCACTACGGGACCTCCACGCTGCGGGCCGCTTCCGTGCGCGGGGACTCCGCGCGGTACCGGGGCGAACCGCGGCGGGACTCGTTGCTGACCGCGCGGTTCGGGACGGGGGAGCAGGCGCTGGTACTGGTCGCCATGGCGACCGGAGCGCGGGCCACTCCCGGTGCGCATCGGGCCGCCGCCGAGGTCTGCCAGTGGATCGGGCGGGCCGTGGGTCGCAGCCACGCGCGGCTGGTCGAGGACATCAGGGCGGCCCGGCGCGGCGACCTCAAGTCCGGGCTGCACCGGCTCACCGACCGCAGCCTGGGCAAACTCCGGGCCACGGCCGCCGAGCAGGGCATCGACCCGGAGGAGTACACGGCGAGCCTGCGCTGCCTGCTGCTTCCCGCCGACCCCGAGTGCCGTACGCGCGTCTTCTTCGGCGTCGGAGAGGGCGGTCTGTTCCGGCTGCGTGACGGTGAGTTCCAGGACATCGAGCCACGGGTCGCCGAGACCACCGGCGAGGCCGTGGTCGGCTTCGGCTCGCCGCCCTCCGAGACCCCCGAGGGCGACCGGCTCACCATGGACCTCGGCATCACGACACCCCCGAGCCCCTACGAACCCGCCCCCCGACCGCCCCGCCCGCCCTTCCGCTTCCGCGCCTCCGTCGCCCGCCCGGGCGATGCGCTGCTCCTGTGCACAGGCGGCCTGGCCGAACCGCTCCGCGGCGAACCCGAACTCGCCCACCACCTGACGGACCGCTGGACGGACACCGAGCCACCGGGCCTGGCGGCCTTCCTCGCCGACATCCAGGTGAGGGTCAAGGGATACGCCGACGACCGCACGGCTGCGGCGGTCTGGGAGGAGTGACGCCTCCGCGTGGAGTGAACTGAGGGTGGCCGACTTCCGCCGGAATGTCCCCTTCGGTACGGGGAACTCGTGGCCGTATCGCAGGTAGTTGACCATTCGACATGACTGGCGCACTCCGTGCCGGGCATGCATTCCGTGAACGTGTTCGAGCCGGAGGGGGCGACAACGACGTGCGGGCGGGGGTCATGAAGAGGCAGGTACGAGGAGGCGGTCCCGTGGTATCCGGGGCCTTCTCGGCGAAGACGGTGAAGACGGCGGAGGAACCGGCGGACGGCGCGACGGGTCGGCAGGACGGTTCGCAGCTCAGGCGCAGGCTGCGGCGGGCCGATCTGCGGGCCGTGCCCGAAGTGCGCAGAGCGCTGCGGGAGTTGCTCTCCCGCTGGGGAAGGCCCGGAAGGTCCGAGATAGCGGAACTGCTGACCAGCGAACTCGTCACCAACGCCCTCGTCCACACCGACAGCGACGCGGTGCTCACGGCCACCGTCGGCCCGCGCGGACTCCGGGTGGAGGTAAGGGACTTCCTGGGCCGCAAGCCGAGTCTGCGGTCGGCGAACGCCGACGAGAGTACGCATGGCCGGGGCCTGGTGCTCGTGCAGTCACTCGCGGACGAGTGGGGTGTACGGCCGCACGACGTGGGCAAGTCGGTGTGGTTCGAACTGAACGGCGGCGCGGCCTAGTTGAGCAGGCCACGCCGCCGTACGAAGTAAGGCCACGAGGTGGGGGAGACCTTAAAGGGAGATCAGTCCTCAGCCGAACTGCTGCTCCAGGTCCTTGAGCTTGCGCTCCAGGGAGTCCAGCCGAGGCAGAGCCATCGTGTCGTCCTCGGCCGTGAGGTCGACGGTGACCGGCTCGGTGCCGCTTCTAGCGGGGGCGAGGGAGGGACGGGCGGCGCGCATGGGCAGTGGTTCCGGCGTCGATATGGCAGGCTCCGCGGTCACCTGGGCAGGGGCCGCGGCGGCCTGCACGGCCTGTACCTCGACCTGCCTGCCGCCGCGCCCGATCAGTCCGCGGTGGCCACGGGTGAGCGCCTTGATACGGGCCCGGTCCAGCCGCTCCTGGTCGCGCCGGCGCTGTCGGTTCGTCTCCTTCTGCCGCTTGTCCTCGCGTACTTCCTCGACGGCCTCGTCCAGGCTGCGCACACCTTCGAGGAGCATCAGCGACCATGCGCTGTAGGTCTCACGGGGAGCGCGCAGCCAGCGGACGATCCGGATCTGCGGCAGCGGGCGGGGCACCAGGCCCTGCTCGCGCAGCGCCGCCCGGCGGGTCTGCTTCAGCGCCCGGTCGAACAGCACCGCGGCCGACAGCGACATGCCCGCGAAGAAGTGCGGGGCGCCCGCATGGTCGATGCCCCGGGGGGCGTGCACCCAGTTGAACCAGGCGGCAGCGGCCGCGAACGTCCACACAAGTATCCGGGAACCGAGTGCGGCGTCGCCGTGGCTGGCCTCGCGTACCGCGAGCACCGAGCAGAACATCGCGGCGCCGTCCAGGCCGAACGGAACGAGGTACTGCCAGCCGCCGGAGAGATTCAGGTTCTGCTCGCCGAAGCCGACCAGTCCGTGGAAGGAGAGCGCTGCGGCGACCGCGGCGCAGCAGAACAGCAGCACATAGGAGGCGGTGCCGTAGATGGCCTCCTTGCGCCGGCGTCGCTCTTCGCTGCGTTCCCAGGAGTCGTCCGCTTCTGCTGCTTTCTCCCCGGCGCGCTTGCCTCGCGCGAGCACCGCAACCGCCGCCAGCATGCCCAGGAGCAGTACGGCGCCCGGAAGCAGCCAGTTAAGCGATATGTCGGTCAGTCTCATCTGGGGTCCCTTGCATTGGGATAGGGCGTAACGCCCGCCATATTGGCCCAATCCCGTCGGCCCTCAGAGGGTTTCGGCGCAAGAGGCCGCCAAGGGAGTGCAAGGGGATGCGCAGGGCGACGTTCTGCTCGAACTTTCGAGCGAGGGACGAGGGTTGAGTGCGAATGAGACTACCCGTATCGGTGGTTCCACGGATAGTTCCTGCGGCAAGTGAGGAAGTTGTGAATCGCCTGTAACCCGCGGGGTGGTTTTCAGCCTTCGGTGGCTCTCGACCGGCCGTGGCGGCAGCCGAATTGCCGCCGCCCAGGCACCGTGCGGGCCGTCAGCCGGCCGCTGCCGCCGTCAGCTTCTCGATGCGGAGCTCATCGCTGTTGCGGGGGCAGTTGGCGCAGGTGTCCTCGGGGGCCAGGGTGTAGAAGAAGCAGCAGCTGGCCCGGTCGCGGGTGGACAGCGACTCGCCGCACGGGCCGGTCAGTTCGCGGAACGCGGGGGTGCCGACGTACGGGCGGGTCGTGCCCGGGAGCAGCCGCTCCAACTCGGCCATCACGCGCGGCTCCTCGCCGAGTTGCTGACCGATGTAGTGGAGGCTCTCGACCAGGTCGTCGGTCACCGTGCCCCACAGGGCGCGGCCACGGCGGCGCATCCGGGGGCCGAAGCTGCCGAGTACCGGTTCCAGATGCTCGGCGACGGCCGCCCGTACCTCCTCGCGCAGAGACTCCTCGTCCGGTACGACGCGGGCGCCGGGCAGCGTGGCCGCCGGGTCGTCCGGCAGGCAGGCGAACTCGCCGACCCGCACCGCCATACGGCCGAGCTCGCGCTGGTAGGAGACGTTCTCCAGGGGGAAACGGGGCACGCGGCGCAGCAGGAACCACGGCAACGTGAACAGCAGGCAGGCCGGCCAGGCGTACCGGTGCAGGCCGAAGCTGGCGATGACGTCGGGGCGGGCCTGCTGTCCGTAGTCCTTGAGCGTCTGTGCCTCGTCCCACGCGAGGAACGCGTCGAGGTCTTCTCCGCCCGCCGCGAGCCCGTCGACGGTGACCCAGCCGCCGCCCTGCGGGGCCGGTTCCTCGGGGCCGAGTTCCGTGATGCCCAGGTAGGGATACGCCTTGGTCAGGCGGTCGTACGCCTCCGTGACGACTGAATGCGTCGGGCTTGCGGGGGCGCCGGGCGAGGCTGCGGCCTGGGCGGGAACGGACATATAAAGACCACCGATCACGCTCGTCTACAGGTAAGGCTTACCTTAGCCGATGTGTTCGAGGTTTGAACTGCCGCTCGCTCCGCCTATCGTGCAGGACGTACGGTCACATCACCCGCAATGACCACAAGTACCGCCAACTCCGGAGGAGGCCCCCGTGAACCAGGCCGGCCCGCGTGACGCACACGGCTCCACCGGGGGTACGGATCGTTCTGCGAGCGGCTCCGCCGGGGACACGAGGGACACGTCGGCTCAGGCGCACCCGGCGGCGGACGCCCGCCCGAGGACGGGGGCGGCCAGGGTGCCCCCGCAGCAGGGGGCGGCGGATGCGGACCGGGAGCGTGAGGGCGGTCGCCAGGACACGCCACGGGACGCTGCTGCACGCTCGGACTCCGCCCGAGGCGAGCACACCCACAGCGAGATCCCGATCCCGTCCCCCCGGGCGGCAGCCCCCCGCCCCGTCGTCCAGCGGTCCTCCGTCCGAGGGCAGATACTCGACGCCCTCCGCGTCGCCCTCATGGGCGGAGAGCTCGCGCCCGGTGAGGTCTACTCCGCCCCCGTGCTCGGTGAGCGCTTCGGGGTCTCCGCGACTCCCGTACGCGAAGCCATGCAGCAGCTCGCGGTCGAGGGGGCCGTGGAGGTGGTGCCGAACCGGGGGTTCCGCGTTGTCGAGCGTGGGGCGCGGGAGTTGGCCGAGCTTGCCGAGATCCGGGTGCTGCTCGAAGCGCCCGTGATGCAGCGGCTGGCCCGTAGCGTGCCCGCCGAGCGCTGGGCGGAGTTGCGCCCGCTCGCCGAGGCGACGGCACGGGCCGCCTCGACCGGCTGCCGGGCCACCTACGTCGAGTCCGACCGCGCCTTCCACCGCGCCGTGCTCGCCCTCTCGGGCAACGAGCAGCTGGTACGGATCGCCGACGACCTGCACCGCCGCGCCCAGTGGCCCCTCGTCACCGGTCCCGCCTCCCGCCGCCGGGCCGCCCTGACAGCGAACGCCGCCGAACATATCGCGCTCCTCGACGCGTTGATCGGCAAGGATCTGGCGACGGCGCAGGCGCTTGTACGGGATCACTTCGCGTGCACGTGAGCGCTCCGCGCGGGGTTCGTGATTCGGCTGCAGGCCGGTGGGGGCTGGTCGCGCAGTTCCCCGCGCCCCTTAAAGGAAGGCCTGCGGCCTCCTTTAAGGGGCGCGTAGCCCGGCACCCTCACGCCGTAGCCGCCGGCGGAGCCAACCGTGGTGCCAGCCACGTCGGTACGCCCCCGAGGAGCCGGAACAGGCGCGCCGCCTCGGCTCGCAGCCGGGATGCTTCCGGCTCGATCTCGGCGTCGGCGAGGGAGGCCAGCGCGGGCGCCGTACCGACCAGGTAGCCCAGTTCCTCGCGGATCCGGAGGGATTCCGTGAAGCCGTGTCGGGCCTCCGCCAACTCCCCTTCCCTCAGGGCGAGTCCGGCGAGGTGGCGCCAGGTGAAGGAGAGCAGCAGCGCGTCGTCCTGAGCGGTCGCGCCGGCGTGGGCGCGGCGGTATGCGGCGCGGGCCGCCTGCGGGGAGTGCGCGAGGTTCTCGGCGAGGAGCCCGCGCCGGAAGTCGAGCAGGGCCCGGCCCGGAGCGCTCGGCGCGATCAGCGCCGCCGCCCGGCCGAGCGCGGCCCGCGCCTCGTCCGCCCGGTCGCGTACGCCGAGCAGCGTGGCCGCGTACGCCAGCTGCCCGCGCTCGCAGGCCGCCGCACCCCGCTCCTCGTCACTGCGTGCCAGCGCCTCCGCCGTACGCAGCGCGTCCTCGGCCTCCGCCCAGCCCTGCTCGGTGTAGAGGCACCGCTCGACGAGGAGCGAGGCTCGCTGGAGCGCCGCGCCCGCCGTGACGGGCTCGAGAAGGGCGGCTGCGTCGGCCCAGCAGGCACGCGAGCGCAGCCGCCATACCGCGGTCTGGAGTGGATCGTCTCCTGCAGCGGTTCCATAACCAGACATGGCGGGATACGCCACGTTGCCCTCCCCGAGCACACCATTGAGCTGTTGAGTGGTGGCCGCATCTCAGCATGAATCCGCGCGCCTGGCCAAGGGGGTGGGTGAAGGATTTCACAAAGTCATGGTGCAAGGAGTGGCACTTCGTGCCTCCAGATCCACATCCCTGTGACCTCAACTCATCCGCAACGCCAGAAAGAAGTCCAGCTTGTCCTCGAGCCGCGAGAGGTCGCGACTCGTCAACTGCTCGATACGTCCGACCCGGTAGCGCAACGTGTTGACGTGCAGATGCAGGCGGCCCGCGCACCGCGTCCAGGAGCCGTCGCAGTCGAGAAACGCCTCAAGCGTGGGGATCAGCTCGGCGCGATGCCGGCGGTCGTAGTCCCGTAGGGGATCAAGAAGGCGAGCCGTGAAGGCCCGGCGCACGTCGTCCGGCACGAAAGGCAGGAGCAGCACATGCGAGGCCAGCTCCTGATGCCCCGCCGCACACACCCGCCCGGGACGCGCGGCGGCGACCCGGCGTGCGTGCCGGGCCTCCTCCAGCGCGCCCCGCAGTCCCTCCGCCGAGTGCACGGCCGCGCTGACGCCGAGCGTGAGCCGCCCGTCGTCGTTCAGGCCCGCCGACAGCGGGCCGCGGACGGCCGCCAGCAGCGCGTCGGCGAGCAGCCCCGGCTCCGGCCCGTCGTGCTCGGAGGTCACGGCCGACAGAGGTACGAGTGCGATCGCCTCCTCGCCCGTATGGGCCACCGCGATCCGGTCGGAGGGCTCGGGCCCGGACGACTGGGGGTACCCCCAGCTCGAAGAGCCTGGGGGAGGGTCGACGAGGATCTCCTCCAGCAGCGACTGGGCCACAGGCCCGCCCTCGATCTCCCCGCCGTCCCACTCGACACGGGCCACCACGACCTGCCACTGCGGGGCCGCACCGAGTCCCGGCAGCAGCACGGGCGCCGCGACCCGCAGCCGCGCCGCGATCTCCGCGGGCGCGGCCCCCGCCTGCACCAGCTCCAGCACTTCCTGCGCGAGCCGACGGCGTACTGTACGCGCCGCGTCCCGCCGGTCCCGCTCCACCGCGATCAACTGCGTCACCCCGTGGAGCAGGTCGAGCCGCTCCTCCGGCCAGTCCCCGGCATCCGCCTCCACCACGAGCAGCCAGTCCGACAGCACCGTCTCGCGTACGTCGCGCGAGGCCGCCGCCCCCCGGCCGCTGCTGAGGATCGCGAACAGGGAGTACGTAGTGCCGCCCACCGACACCCGATACGGCCCGCGCCGCCCCGTGCGCACCGCCGCCAGGTGCTCGGCGGCCAGCTTCGCGCAGACCTCGGCGGGCAGCCCGGGCCCCGAGAGGTTCGCGCCCGCGATCGCCCGCCCGGCGGGGGACAGCACCCAGGCCCGCAGGTCCAGATCGGAGCCGAGCAGGTCCAGGACCACGTCCGGGCCGCCGCCCGCCGGTCCGGAGGTCATCATCCGCCGGTGCCGGTCCACCACGGCCGCCAGATCCCCGGCCCGCTCGCCCGAGACCTGCCGTACGACATGCTCGGTGATCGTCGCGAAGGCCACCGACTCGTCGACGGCGAACAGCGGCAGCCGGTGCCGGGCGCAGGCCAGCACCAGATCGTCGGGGACGTCGCCCAGCTCGGCCTCACCGGCCGCCAGGGCCGCGACCCCGGCGGCCACGAGTATCCGTACGAAAGGCTCGGAGTCCGCCGCACCGCGCCGCCATGCGAGACCCGTGAGGACCAGTTCACCGCCCGAGAGATAGCGGCTGGGGTCCCGCAGATCCGTGGTCATCACCCCGCGCACGCTGCGGTCCAGCTCGTTCTCGCCGCCGAGCAGCCTGAGGCCCAGCGCATCGGTGTCCAGCAGTGCGCGCAGCCGCATTCTCGTCGCCGCCGTTCCTTGTCTGGAAATCTCTGGTTCCCGGGGACTGCGTCCGATGTTTCCCGAGGAAAACGATGAGGTTGCCGGCGCCCCCCGTTCAGATGAATCTACAAGACGATCGCCCTGGCCAGCCGACTCCTTCATGGTTTGTGTGACTGACCTGGGTGCGGGCAGCTGCGGTCTACTGACCTCAAGCCTTGTGAACAGCATCTGAACGAGCTGATGCCGCCGTCCCGACCTGGCTCAAACGGAACGCCCCTCGACACGAAGAAGAGAGCCGATCATGGACTTCCTTCGCCCCGGCAGCTGGGAGGAGGCGCTCGCCGCGAAGGCCGAGCACCCCACCGCCGTGCCGATTGCGGGCGGCACCGATGTGATGGTCGAGATCAACTTCGACCACCGCCGGCCCGAGTACCTCCTGGACCTGAACCGCATCGGCGAGCTGAACGACTGGGAGGTCGGCGAGGACAGCGTGCGACTCGGCGCCTCGGTCCCGTACACGAGCATCATGGAGAACCTGCGGGCCGAACTCCCAGGCCTCGCCCTCGCCTCGCACACCGTGGCCTCCCCGCAGATCCGCAACCGCGGCGGCGTGGGCGGCAACCTCGGCACCGCCTCCCCGGCCGGCGACGCCCACCCCGCGCTCCTCGCCGCGGGCGCCGAGGTCGAGGTCGAGTCCGTACGAGGCTCCCGCCGCATCCCGATCGACGACTTCTACACCGGCGTGAAGCGCAACGCGCTCGCCGCCGACGAGCTGATCAGGGCCGTACACATCAAGAAGGCCGAAGGACCGCAGCAGTTCTCCAAGGTCGGCACCCGCAACGCGATGGTGATTGCGGTGTGCGCCTTCGGCCTGGCCCTGCACCCGTCGTCGCGTACCGTCCGCACCGGCATCGGCTCGGCCGCGCCCACGCCCGTCCGGGCCAAGGCCGCCGAGGAGTTCCTGAACGCGGCGCTCGAAGAGGGCGGCTTCTGGGACAACGGCAAGATCATCACCCCGTCGGTCGCCAAGCAGTTCGCGGACCTGTGCGCCGCCGCCTGCAACCCGATCGACGACGTCCGGGGCACCGCGAGCTACCGCCGCCACGCGGTGGGCATCATGGCCCGCCGGACGCTTACCTGGACCTGGGAGTCGTACCGCGGCACCGCCGCCACGGAGGGAGCTGCGTAATGCGCGTCAATTTCACGGTCAACGGCCGCCCGCAGGAAGCCGACGACGTCTGGGAGGGCGAGTCCCTGCTGTATGTGCTGAGGGAGCGCCTGGGGCTGCCGGGTGCCAAGAACGCCTGCGAGCAAGGGGAGTGCGGCTCGTGCACGGTCCGGCTCGACGGCGTACCGGTGTGTTCGTGTCTGGTCGCGGCAGGGCAGGTGGAAGGGCGCGAGGTCGTCACGGTCGAGGGGCTTGCGGAGTACGCACGGCAGCGCACCTGTGGATCCGGAAAGTGTGACACTTCCGCGAAAGGTGCCACATCTTTGGACGATGCCCAGCGATGGTCGGCGCACGGCACCGACTCACAGACCGGCGAAGGCACCGAACTCTCCCCCGTCCAGCAGGCGTTCATCGACGCAGGCGCCGTGCAGTGCGGCTTCTGCACCCCCGGTCTGCTGGTCGCCGCCGACGAGATGCTGGAGCGCAACCCGACCCCGACCGACGCGGACATCCGCGAGGCGCTGTCGGGTAACCTCTGCCGCTGCACCGGCTACGAGACGATCATGAACGCGGTCCGCCTCGCGGCCGCCAGGCAGTCGGAGGCGGTCTGAGCATGGCCGGCAACAACGCCCCTCTCGGCACTCCCACCAAGGTCACCCAGGGCTCACAGACCAAGGGCGGCATCGGCGAGTCCACACTCCGCCCTGACGGCACACTCAAGGTCACCGGCGAGTTCGCGTACTCCTCCGACATGTGGCACGAGGACATGCTGTGGGGCCAGATCCTGCGCTCCCCGGTGGCCCACGCGGAGATCGTGTCGATCGACACCTCCGAAGCCCTCGCCCAGGCCGGCGTGTACGCCGTCATGACGTACGACGACCTGCCGACCGACGTGCGGCACTACGGACTGGAGTTCCCGGACACCCCCGTACTGGCCCGTGGCCGCGTACGCCACCACGGCGAGCCCGTCGCGATCGTCGCCGCCGACCACCCGGAGACCGCACGCCGCGCCGCCGCCAAGATCAAGGTCGAGTACCGCGAACTACCGGTCGTCACCGACGAGTCGACCGCCACCGCCCCCGACGCGCCGCTGATCCACGAGAACCGCACAGATCACTACGCCGCCCACGTCACCCACCCCAACATCCTCCACCGCCAGCCGATCATCCGCGGAGACGTCGAGGAGGCCCGCAGCCGCGCCGACTTCATCGTCACGGGCGAGTACACCTTCGGCATGCAGGACCAGGCCTTCCTCGGCCCGGAGTCGGGGCTCGCGGTCCCCGCGGAGGACGGCGGCGTCGACCTCTACATCGCCACCCAGTGGCTGCACTCCGACCTCCGCCAGATCGCCCCGGTCCTCGGCCTGCCCGAGGAGAAGGTCCGGATGACGCTGTCCGGCGTCGGCGGCGCGTTCGGCGGGCGCGAGGACCTGTCGATGCAGATCCACGCCTGCCTGCTGGCGCTGCGCACGGGCAAGCCGGTGAAGATCGTCTACAACCGTTTCGAGTCCTTCTTCGGCCACGTCCACCGCCACCCCGCGAAGCTCTTCTACGAGCACGGGGCCACGAAGGACGGCAAGTTGACGCACCTGAAGGCCCGTATCGTCCTGGACGGCGGCGCGTACGCCTCGGCCTCACCCGCCGTCGTCGGCAACGCGGCCTCGCTCGGCGCGGGCCCGTACGTCATCGACGACGTCGACATCGAAGCCCTCGCCCTCTACACCAACAACCCGCCCTGCGGCGCCATGCGCGGCTTCGGCGCGGTGCAGGCCTGCTTCGCGTACGAGGCGCAGATGGACAAGCTCGCCGACAAGGTCGGCATGGACCGCGTCGAGTTCCGCCGGCTCAACGCCATGGAGCAGGGCACGATCATGCCGACCGGCCAGCCCGTCGACTCGCCCGCCCCCGTCGCCGAACTCCTGCGCCGCGTCAAGGCGATGCCCCTGCCGCCGGAGCGCCAGTGGGAGAGCTCCGAGGGCGCGGACGTACGCCAGCTGCCCGGCGGCCTGTCCAACACCACACACGGCGAAGGCGTCGTACGCGGCGTCGGGTACGCGGTCGGCATCAAGAACGTCGGCTTCTCCGAGGGCTTCGACGACTACTCAACCGCCCGCGTCCGCATGGAGGTTGTCGGCGGCGAGCCCGTCGCCACCGTCCACACCGCGATGGCGGAGGTCGGCCAGGGCGGCGTCACCGTCCACGCGCAGATCGCCCGCACCGAGCTCGGCGTCACCCAGGTGACGATCCAGCCGGCCGACACCCAGGTGGGTTCCGCGGGCTCGACTTCGGCGTCACGTCAGACGTACGTCACTGGCGGCGCCGTCAAGAACGCCTGCGAACTGGTCCGCGAGCGGGTCCTGGAGATCGGGCGCCGCAAGTTCGGTACGTACCACCCCGCTTGGGCCACCGCCGAGCTGCTGCTGGAGGTCGGCAAAGTCGTCACCGACGGCGGTGAGGTGCTTGCCGACCTGGTGGACGTACTCGAAGACGAGTCGGTGGAGGTCGAGGAGGAATGGCGGCATCGGCCGACCGAACCGTTCGACCGGCATACCGGGCAGGGCTTCGGACACGTGCAATATTCGTTCGCCGCGCATCGGGCCGTGGTCGAGGTCGACACCGAGCTGGGCCTGGTGAAGGTCATCGAGCTGGCCTGCGCCCAGGACGTCGGCAAGGCCCTCAACCCGCTGTCCGTCGTCGGCCAGATCCAGGGCGGTACGACCCAGGGCCTGGGCATGGCCGTCATGGAGGAGATCCTCGTCGACCCGAAGACGGCGAAGGTCCGCAACCCCTCCTTCACGGACTACCTGATCCCCACGATCCTGGACACGCCGACGATGCCCGTCGACGTACTCGAACTGGCCGACGCGCATGCGCCGTACGGGTTGCGGGGTGTCGGGGAGGCCCCGACGCTTTCGTCAACTCCGGCCGTCCTTGCGGCCATTCGGAACGCGACGGGCTTGGAGCTGAACAGGACGCCGGTACGGCCGGAGCACCTCACCGGCATGTGACCCTCCGGGGCGGAGAGGAGAGCGAGACCGAGATGCTGGACATCGCCCAAGAGCTGCACCGGTGGGTCGAGCAGGGCCGCGACTTCGCCGTGGCCACCGTGGTGGCCGTCGGCGGCAGCGCGCCACGCGGGCCCGGCGCGGCCCTCGCGGTGGACTCCGAGGGCACGGCGATCGGCTCGGTCTCCGGGGGCTGTGTGGAGGGGGCGGTGTACGAACTGTGCCAACAGGCGTTGGCGGACGGGGAGTCGGTCCCGGTTCTGGAGCGCTTCGGCTACAGCGACGAGGACGCCTTCGCGGTGGGCCTGACGTGCGGCGGCGTCATCGACATCCTGGTGACGCCGGTACGGGCCTCGGCTCCCGACCGGGAGGTGTTCGCGTCGGCTCTGTCCGCCGCCGCGCGCGGGGAGGCGGCGGCGGTCGCGCGCATCGTCTCCGGGCCGGGGGAGCTGCTGGGCCGCGCCCTGCTCGTACGTCCGAGCGAAGCGAGATGGGGGTCCCCCCGGCCGGAGGCTGGGGGAGGCTCGTACGAGGGCGGATTCGGCGCCCATCCCGAGCTGGACCGCACGGTGGCGGCCGAGGCGGGCGCCTTCCTGGATGCGGGCCGCACCGGCATCCAGGAGATCGGAGAGCAGGGCTCTCGCTGCGGAGCACCGCTCACGGTGTTGGTCGAGTCGTCGGTGCCGCCGCCTCGCATGATCGTCTTCGGCGCGATCGACTTCGCCTCGGCGCTGGTGCGCATGGGCAAGTTCCTCGGCTACCACGTGACGGTGTGCGATGCGCGTCCCGTCTTCGCGACGGCGGCCCGCTTCCCGGAGGCGGACGAGATCGTCGTGGACTGGCCGCACAAGTACCTGGAACGGACGTCGGTGGACGCCCGTACGGTCCTGTGCGTCCTGACGCACGACGCCAAGTTCGACGTACCGCTGCTGCGGTTGGCGCTACGGCTGCCGGTTGCGTACGTCGGTGCGATGGGTTCACGGCGTACGCACCTGGACCGGAACGAGCGGTTGCGTGAAGTGGGCGTGACGGAGCTGGAGTTGGCGCGGCTGCACTCGCCGATCGGCCTCGATCTCGGGGCCCGTACGCCGGAGGAGACGGCACTGTCGATCGCGTCGGAGATCGTCGCCAACCGGCGTGGCGGCAGCGGGGTTTCGCTGACCGGGGCGCATACGCCGATCCATCATGACGCGACGTCGGAGACGGCCCCGGCGGGGCGGATCGGGTCGGTGGCCTGACGCCTGAGGCCCGGACGCGATCATCGTTGCGTATGCTGCCGGGCATGTTGAGGCTCGAGAGGCTCCGTGACGACCACGCGCCTGCCCTGCTGGCTTTCGAGCAGGAGAACCGGGAGTACTTCGCGCGGTCCGTGCCGGATCGGGGTGACGCGTTCTTCGCCGAGTTCGCCTCCCGCCACCTCGCCCGCCTCGCCGAGCAGGACGCCGGTGAATGCTACTTCCATGTCGTCCTCGACGAGCAGGGGGACCTGATCGGCCGCGTCAACCTCGTCGACATCGACGAGGACGGCGCCGAACTCGGCTACAGGATCGCCGAGCGCGCCACGGGCCGGGGCATCGCGACCGCCGCGGTCGCGGAGGCGTGCCGCCTCGCCGCCACGACCTACCGCCTCCCCGCACTCAGGGCGCGCACCACCCTCGACAACCCGGCGTCAATGACCGTACTCGCACGGAACGAGTTCACCCCGGTGGGGGACATCACGCTCAGTGGGCGCCCTGGCGTCCGGTACCGGCGTCGGCTTGCCGCCATTGGCTGATCGCCCGCATCGGGGTCGGGGTCGGGATACGTCAGGCATGAGCCTGTCGGTGCGGCTCCGGCCTGAAGACTTCTCGCTTCACTCGGGCTGAGGCGTCAGCGGGTGTCAGACATTGAGGGTCCGGCGCGCGGCACTGATGGCCCGGTGCGCGTCGGCCCCGTACACGGCGGACTCCTTCAGCGTGTTCCAGGTACGGAGGTACGTGCTCACGCCGACCTCGTCCTCGATCCACAGCTCGGAGTGCCAGGTCTCGACGATCACGCGGCTGTCGTCGTACATCCAAAACGCCGTGGCGGGCGGAATCTTGAGCGAGGCGCTGAACGGGATGATTCCCAACTCGACCGTGTCCAGGCCGATCACCCCGGCCAGTCGGTCGAGCTGGGCGGCCAGGACGGACGGCGGGCAGATCAGCGCTCGGAGAGCGGCTTCCCACATGATGAGGTGGAAACGCTTCGCGGGGTCGTACAGCGCATCCTGCCGTTTTCCAGCTTGCTGATCTTCGGCTGCGGCCAGCCGAGCCGCCGGGCCAGCCCGGAACCGGTGAACCTTCCGTCAGGGGCAGACAGCCGCAGCTCGCGCAGCCGTACCCCGAGCGCTTCGCGCGCCTGTTGGTAGTCGGTTGTCACCGGTTCCGCTCACTTGCTTGCTTCTGCTTACTTCGCGGCCAGACCCGCCGCGAACTCCTCATCACTGTGCTCGAGATCGGGCGGTACGGGTACGTCGCGCCCTCGTGGACATAAACGGCTATAGGCGACCCGGTATCGCGAATAACTGAGTATGGATGCTAGCCCTCTCAACTGGCCCCCGACGACGCTGAGTTCATGGTCACAGCGCGGCAAGAGCCGAACACCACGGATGTCACAGCGGCGGTCGAAACTCTGCGGAAAGCACTGACGGCGGCGGGGATCGTGCTGTCGTCGCTGGGGGCGGACGTGGCGTCGCCCTCACTGAACCTGATCGCCCTCGGCCGGGTGCGCGCGGATGTCGCGCTGCGGCTGGCCGACGTGATCCAGCGGGGGTGCGCATGAACGGATACACGCCGGAGATCGGTGATCTCGTATGGGACGAGGCGACACGCAAGGTCGGCCGGGTCATGGACCGCGTCGGCCCGTACTGGCAGCTCAAGCCGCCCGGTGGCGGGCGGGAATGGGACGCGCGTGGCCCGCTGAGGCCTGCCACGGCGGCCGAGAGGCTGTCGGCAGGCGTGGCCCTGGCCAACGCACGGAGCCGGGGAGAGCTGCCGTGAGCGGAGTGGAGTGGCAACGGCGCGACGGTGGCGGTGGCGGTGGCGTGAGCCACCTACAGGCCGTGATCGGCGACGGCGAACACGTCCGGCACCAAACGGCGTACCGCGCGTACGTCGAGCATGTGGTTTCGTAGGTGGGAGTGAGCAACGTTTGTCGATGGGTTTGGGCATCACTTCGCGATCAACGAGCCTGAGAATGTCGATGAGAAGTAGCACCGCCTGTTGCGAGGTTCGCGCTGACGGGGGTCCGGTGGTGGAGCTGCTCGCCGGCCTGTGAGCGATGCGCGCCGCAGGTGGTGGTGCCTACCTGGCCGTCGTGCCGGCCGCGCGTCTCGAGGGAGTCAGGCGCCGTGGAAATGCCGTTGCCGGAACAGCAGCATCTTCGATCGAATGCCTCCATGACTCATGACGGCCCGGCGGACCATGTGGAGCAGAACCGACGCTTTTGGGATGACGAGGCGGCTGCGTGGCACGGGCCGCTCGCCCGTGATCACTGGGCGCAGGTGGAACCGTCCTGGGGATTGTGGGCCACCCCTGAGTCGCAGGTTTCCGTGCTTCCCGACGGCATCGACGGGATGCGCACCATTGAGCTGGGCTGCGGTACTGCCTACGTTTCCGCTTGGCTGGCCAGAGCAGGAGCCCACCCGGTCGGGATCGACCTCTCGGAGAAGCAGCTCGCCACTGCTCGCGCGATGCAGGCGGAGTTCGGCATCGACTTCCCCATCTGGCGCGGGGTAAGGCCACCACGTAGCCGGCGATCGGCCACCGCCTGCCGCCGTTCCCACGCCCTGAACGGGGCTGCGGCCTCATGCCTCCGCCGCTCCTCTTCCTGCTCCCGTTCCTGCCGCGCCCGAATCACGGGGCCGTCTGCTCCGAGATTTGCCTGTCAATAACGTCCCGAACCGGCTGGTAGGCCGAGACCGCTGCCCGCACGCGGTCCAGGTAGGACACCCTGGCCTCGTCGTACTTCTCCTCCATCAGACCCGGAGCGGTTCACCCGTAGAGTGAGCGGGCTCCCGGGTTGTTGCCCTTGAAGCGCTGGCCCGCGGCGATCTCCTCGCCGACCACCGACCAGACGGTCTCGTCGTCCTGAAAGGGGAGCGGGTCAATGCTGCTCGTCTCCTGACAGATACGCTCGACCTCGCGCTCCAGGCGCTCGAAGTCGGCTTCCTCGTCGCCGTCGTCGCCGCTGAAGGTGAACTCCTCGAGCAGGCGTTGGAACCGGAGGGTGACCTGGACGAGAGAGGAGACGTCCGTGTGGAGTTCCTGCACGGTCTCCTCGTTGGCGTTGAAGGCGTGCACCTTGCCGGAACCGGGGTCGAGGACGAGGTGGGCGTTGAGTAGCCAGCCGATGACGGGCCATTCGCCCGCGTCCTCCGAGGCGTCCTCGAAGTCCTGGGCGTCGACGACGTCCTGGACGAGGGGCAGCCGACCGGAGTCCTCGTCGGGCTCACGCAGCCAGAGCGTCCCGGTGGGGACGCCGACGGTCTGCAGGAGGCGGGCGCCCTCGGTGTCCGCGGTGGAGGGCGGGAAGGCGGTGGCGGGCAGGGTCGCGAGCCGGTCCTCGCCGAAGATGTCGGCGAGTTCGCTGCGGGTGACGTCGAAAAACACTGCCGGAACTCCGAACTCATCGGCGGCACGGGCGCCGTGGGACTCTTAGTGGCCGGAAGCGGTCACAACGACAGTGCCCGCTTCTCTTCAAAATGTGCTGATGAGCGAATCAGGGACTCGCGGAGCTGTCGAATCACGGTATGCGGGAGCGCCTCAGCCAGCTCGATCGTCAACACTGGCCCGCACATGGCTCGGAGTCTAACCAGTCAGAGCAATGTCTCCACCGACTACCGAGTGTGACTGCTCCACAGAAGTTGAGCCAGAGCCCACCTCCCACGTACAAAACCAAGCATGCCTCGACGTGCCCCGACTGCGTGGAGGGCGTCTGTCCCACGGCGCGGAAGCTGTGGCGCGTGGTGAAGGGACGCGCGGAGCCCGACGCGTAGTACGCCGGACAGCAGACGGAGCGGGCGGATCGGGTCGGTGGTCTGAACTCGCGTTGTCTCTCGGGGGTCTCACCGAACAGCGCCCGCCGGTAGTCGACCCCGAATTTGTGGAAGAGGAGGGGTCGGCTGCTGGCAGACATAGGGGCTTGAGTCTCCAGTAGGGGGAGACGCCAAGGTGGGGGCATGGACAGCGACACGCTCTACTCGATCGGCGAGCTCGCTCGGCGGACCGGTCTCACGGTCAAGACCATTCGGTTCTACTCCGATCGCGGAATCGTGGCGCCGATGGACCGCAGCCCGGCCGGCTACCGCCTCTACAGCATCGACGCCGTTGCACGCCTGGACCTCGTGCGGACCCTGCGCGAGCTGGGACTGGACCTTCCCACGATCCGCAAGGTCGTGGACCGGGAACTCTCGCTTCCCGAGGTCGCGAGGGCGCACGCCGAAGCACTGGCAGTGCAGATCCGCATCCTGCGCCTGCGGCACGCGGTGCTGACGACGGTGGCCGAGCGCGGGTCCACCCCTGAGGAGACAGAACTCATGCACCGGCTGGCCCAGCTCTCCGAGGACGAACGCCGACGCGTGATCGGCGATTTCCTCGACGCCGTCTTCGGCGGTCTTGACGCCGCCCCCGCATTCGCGGGAGTCATGCGCTCGATGACCCCCGAGCTGCCCGACAACCCCGAGGCGGAACAAGTCCAGGCATGGGTGGAGTTGGCCGAACTTTCCCTGGACCCGGATTTCCGCGCCCGCGTGCGGCGGATGGTCGAGGACCAGGCAGCCGAGCAGGCCCAAAGTGACACCATGGGCCCGCGCCGCGACATTGCCGCAGTCGTCCGTGACCAGGTCGGCCCGGCCCTGACCGCCGGCATCGACCCGGCCTCGCCCCAGGCCGATCCGGTCGTCGCGACGTTCACGGCGCACTGCGCGCATCTTCTCGGCCGCCCAGACGACGTCGAGCTCCGCCGCCGACTGGCGACTCGGCTGGAGAGCGTGAACGACCCCCGCAGGGAGCGGTACCTCCAGCTGCTCGCAGTGGTCAACGGCTGGCCGGCCCCGGAGAGTCTGGCTCCAGTGTTCGACTGGTCCGTCCAGGCTCTGCGCGTCCGGACACAGCAATGACGGGGCGGTCGCAAGGCGGCATGGGCCGGACACGGTTGGCGGCGGTTGAGAATGCCGCCGCGTGTGATCAGTTGATGAATACCCCCGTCGTCCTTCAGGTGGCCGCGTCGCCGGCCTCTCCCCCTCTCGCTCTTCGCCCCTGGCGCATGGAGGACGTTGCCGCATTGGTCGAGGTGAGCCGGGATCCCGCATTGCGCCAGTGGGCGAGTTCTGTCGTGGACGACGATGCTGACGGGGCACGGTGGGTGCAGGCCCAGCAGCGGGGCTGGGCAGAGGGGGACCGGTTCGGCTTCGCCGTCCTTGAGGCTCAACCCGGTTCAGTTCGCGAACAGTTGGTGGGCAACGTGGTCCTCAAGGAAGTCACCTCCGGCAAACCGGCGGCCGAGGTGGGCTACTGGACCGCGGCGCACGCTCGCGGGAGGGGAGTGGCTCCCCGCGCTCTGGAGGCGCTCACCGGCTGGGCCTTCGACACCTTCGAAGCCGACGGGCTGGAGCGTCTCGAACTGCTGCACCAGGTGGACAACCTGGCATCGTGCCGAGTTGCACAGAAGAGCCGGTACGACTTCCACAGCGTCCTGCCCGCGGCGCCACCGTCCTTCCCCCGCGATGGCCACCTGCACATACGGCGCGCGGATGCCTGAGATTCCATCGCCTGGCACCTCGATGTGCACGGCAATCCGGTGGGTGAGCCGCAACGCTTCTTCTGCGACCTCTCGGGCAGCACAGACTCGGGTCGGTTCCTGAGCCGCCCGGTGCGGCCACAAGCCGTTCTGTGCAGCCACCTTGACGGGTCGCCCCGTGCGCGACGAGGCTCGTGGGAGCGCTCCCGTAAGTCCGCAAGTCCCGGTGACCGTTGCGAACCAGGAGTGAACCCATGAGACGTATCTCAACAGGCCTGGCCGCCTTACTCGTTGGCCTGGCCTCTCTGCTGAGCGCGCCGACGGCAGGCGCGGCGGAAGCGGCGGATGTCGTCGCGGATGCGGCGGATGCCGAACGGCACAGATCCGGCCTGTACGTCCCCGACGCCAACCCGGCGGCGTACCGCCAGGCTTCCGAGCTGGCCTGGGCGGGCCAACTCCGGGACGCGGCAGGCATCTTGACCATGGCACACACACCACAGGCGGTCTGGTACGGAGACCAGACGCCGCCCCAGGTCGAGCGGCAGATCCGCGAGGTGGCGCGCGACGCGGACCGGCACAACGCGCTGCCCGTCTTCGCGCTCTACAACGTGCCCGGCCGCGACTGCTCCAACTACTCGGGCGGTGGCGCCTCCAACACGGCCGAGTACAAGGCGTGGATCGACGCGGTCGCGCGTGGCATCGGCAGCCGCGACGCGCTCGTCGTCCTCGAGCCCGATTCCCTCGCCCTCGTCCCCGCCGACTGCGGCCAGGACGACGCCCAGGGCACACTCACCGCAGCCCGTTACACCGAGGTCAACTACGCGGTGGACAAGCTGGAACCGCTACGCGGCGCCCGCGTGTACCTGGACACGGGCCACCCCGGCTGGCACACCGTCAACTCGATCGTCCCCCGCCTCCTCAAGGGCGGCATCGCCCGCGCCACGGGCTTCTACACCAACACCTCCAACTACCAGACCGACGACGCCAACTCCTGGTACGGCAAGCTGATTTCGTCCTGTCTCGCGTACGTGGACAGAGGCGGCGACGCGGCCAACTGCCCCAACCAGAGCTGGCCACGCGCCGACGCCCAGGCCTGGCTGGAGGAGAACGTACGCGTACCGCCCTCCCGTATGAAGCACTTCGTCACCGACTCCAGCCGCAACGGCCGGGGCCCCTGGACTCCGCCCCCGGGCAAGTACACGGACCCCCAGGACTGGTGCAACCCACCCGACCGCGGCCTCGGCGCCCGCCCCACCCTCCGCACGGGCGACCCGCTCCATGACGCCCGACTGTGGATCAAGATCCCGGGCGAGTCGGACGGCCTGTGCCTGCGCGGCACGGAAGGGCCGGAGGATCCGGAGCGCGGGATGGTCGATCCGAACGCGGGGGACTGGTTCCCCGAACAGGCCCTGGAACTGGTGCGGTTGGCCAATCCACCGATTCTGGGCGGAGGATGACGGGGCCGGAGTTCCGCTGAGCAGCGGGCCCGCCTGCTGGCGCACGCCCGCTGCTCAGGCCTCCGAGGAATTCGGCCAAGGCATCCGAGACGTGCTGGGTCAACTCGTCGACGGAATCTCGCAGTCGGGGCGGTGAGCTCCACTCGGCCGAAGCGGACCTCCTGCGGAAGTGCCGCAGGCAGCTCATCCCGCGGCTCCGACCGTGCCCGCCCGGCTCGGCGGTGCGATGACAGGGCGCCAGGCAGGACCGGAACCCACCCAGGCAGTCGCCATAGGATGCCAGGTCGGCCACCGAACTTCCGGCAGCGAGCGGGTCCCGGTGACCTCACAATGGGTCCGTGGCCCATGTTCCGATCGCTCGTCATCTGCTCCGCGCTCGGGATCTCGCGGACGCCCGCTACTCCGAGGCACTCACTGTGGCTGACATGGCCGCGGCCGCCGCGCTGTCCCCTGCCCACTTCAGCCGCTGCTTCAAGGCCGCGTTCGGTGAATCGCCGCACCAGTACCTGCTGACCCGTCGCCTGGAACGGGCGGCCGCCCTGCTGCTTGCGACCGACTGGACGGTGGCCGCGATCGGCGTCGCCGTCGGTGTGCGGAGCATCGGTTCGTTCACGACGAGTTTCCGGAGGATGTACGGGATGACCCCGCAGGCATACCGTGCGGCGCACCCGCCCGCCGCACGGCATGTGCGCATCCCCCGCTGCGTGGCGATGACGTACGGACGGCCACGAAACCGCACGTTTCGAGAAGACACGGCGTCGCCGGCTGCCTAGCGTCGACTCCAGGCAACCGATGGGGGAGCGGCCATGACGACGATCAAGATCGCCAATGCGCAGTTCTGGGTGCACGACCAGGACGAGGCGCTTGACTTCTACACCAAGAAACTCGGCTGGGAGGTACGGGCGGACGTGATGATGGAGGCATGGAGCTTCCGGTGGCTGTGCGTCGCCCCGCCCGGCGGGGACGGTCCGGCGCTGGTGCTGATGCCGGTACCGGGGCAGCCGATGCTGGACGAGGCGAGCAGTGCCCAGCTGTCGGATCTGGTGGCCAAGGGTGCGGGCGGCACGCTGTTCCTGGAGACCGACGACTGCAAGGCCGCGTACGACGAACTCTCCGCCCGTGGCGTTGAGTTCAACGACCCGCCGACGGTGCAGCCGTACGGTATCGACACGTCGTTCCGGGACCCGTCGGGCAACAACATCCGGCTCACGCAGGCGCTGGAGTTCGATCCGGGACGGCACTGATCCGAATCGGCAAGCCCGCACGTGTGCCGCCACTGAGCGAGCCGATAACCGAGATCGGCGCTGCTACGTCGCCGTCAGCGTGGCAACCAACTCATCCAGGCTGTCTGACCGCCAATCGAAGGTGTCGGTCCTCTTCGGAGGATCCCCGCCTGGTCGCTGAACGTAGGCGGTTCGCATTCCCGCCGCCTGAGCCCCGCGGAGATCCCAGGCGTGGGCGGCGACCATCAGCACGCGCTCCGGTGGGCATCCTGCCGCGTCGACCGCAAGCTGGTAGACCTCCGGTGCGGGCTTGTAGGCCAGGGCATCCTCGGCGGACAACGCCTGGTGCCAGCGCAGTCCGGCGTGCGCGTTGAGACGGAGCAGAGCCGCGCGACTGGCGTTGGAGAGCCCCAGTACAGGAAATCGCCGCGCGAGGGCCGCGAGTCCGGCGACGGAGTCGTCCCAGGGTTTTAGGCGCTGACTCGCGGTAGCCAGTCGCTCGATGGCTACCGGGTCGGTGAGTCCGGCACAGTCGGCTACTCGTTGAGCTGCCTCGCGGTCGATGATCTCGGTGTTGGCGTACGCCCGGCTGTGTTCCTCGATACGTTGCTGCTCGTGCTCAACATGCTCTTGCCACACGGTGAGCAGCTGATCGACCGACGCATCGTCGGCCGCGGGCACCGCGTCGCGAATGGCCGCTCGAAGTCCTCCTGGCTCGTCGACCATCGTTCCGAGGACGTCGAAGACGACGACCTCGATCTCCCATGCGTCGGCCATCCGGTCTCCTGTTGACGGTGTACGGGCGCCACGCAGCCTGCCACAAGTTGTCTGTTTCCCGTGGCTCGTAGGGAGTGCTCTGCTCTGTCGTGGGATACCGAACTGACATGTAAACGATTCCTTGACATGGGTAAGCTTGTAAATGCATCCTTTACAGGTGACCGATCCCTCGCCGCCACTCTCCTCTCTCAGCGCCCTGCTTGCTGAGCAGGCCTCAGTTCTGGCCGCGTCGGTGGGCAGCCCGGTCGTCCCGCCCGCCTATCTCGATCTGGTCCGACGCGCCCAAGGTGTCGACGTTCTGGCCGGGCAGGTGCTCACGCTCTGCGTGCAGCAGTGTCGCGATGCCGGCCACACCTGGCAGGAGATCGGGGACGTGCTCGGAGTCACT
This sequence comes from Streptomyces flaveus, assembly GCF_014647675.1. GTDB lineage: Bacteria > Actinomycetota > Actinomycetes > Streptomycetales > Streptomycetaceae > Streptomyces > Streptomyces flaveus. Next base: position 150,088 of record NZ_BMPQ01000011.1, read on the forward strand.
CGCCAAGCCGTCTTCCAGCGGTTCGGCAAACCCATCGATCCCAGGACGGGAGAACCCATGGACAAGACAGTGCGCATGACTGACGCCGCGGAACGCGCCGTCGAGATCGTCACGGACATCCTTGAAGGTCGCATGGACAAAGCAAGGCGCTCGTTCAACTCCGAGGTCCTGGCGGCATTCACCGATGAGGTGCGGGGCGAGGCCCTGGCCACGGTCGTCGGTCTTGTCGGCGCGTTCGAGGGCTTTGGTGGGGCCGAGCCGTTCGTCCGAAACATCGGCGATCACACAGTCGTTGACGTCCCGCTGCACTACGAGGCCGCTGACATGAAGGCCCGCATTGCATTCGACGCAGACGAGAAGGTTGCCGGAATCTTCTTCCTTGCACCTGAGGCTCCGTGAGTGGCTGTTTCTGCTTCCCGAAACGGCACCACCAGCCACCTGTCCCGTAAAAAGCGTGAACAGGCAGGGGGGACGATGTCCTTCAGGCGCTCAGACGAGCGCCGCGTGAACACGAGGGGGAGACGTGCTCACGCTGTGCGACTCAACACCGCCGTGCCTACCACCGCGCTCAGAGCTCAGTCCACGTCGTCGCGGCCAGCCCGCCGTACGCCACGCCCATGACCGCGACCGGCCTCCCAACGTGAGCGGCAACCAGCCACCTGCAACCCGCACGCACTCACCCATCCGCGATCCCATCCCCCCCGTGGACGGCATCTCGCAGTCGGGGCAGTGAGCTCTGCCCGTCCGAAGCGGACCCAGCCGGAGCTCCGCGAGCAGCTCCTCCTGCACGGCGGCCGGCGATCAAGACGGCTTCAACAACCCGTCCACCGCGCGCCCGAACATCCACCGGGCCACCCATGCCAGTGGCCGGTCGAAGGCGTCCGGCAGCCGGCGTACGCGCAGTTCCTCCTGCCACACCACCCGTGAACCTGCGTTCCCGTATGGGTGCACGGCGATCTCGGCCCACCCAGTCACGAAAGTCCCACGCTTGAGCAGATAGCACATCCCCGAGAGTCCGTCCGCCGGTGGTCGCCAGGTCATGACCTCCATCGGGTCGTCGAACGCGAGGCGGCCGATTCCCGATCGAGCCACGAAGACCGTGCCCTCGCGGGTCGGTGGTGGGGTGACGACGGTGATCCGAGTGAGCGGTACGACGTCCCCGTGGCGTTCCCATGTCGTCAGCCGCCGCCAGACCTGGTCGACGGGACTCGGAGCTACGCGTTCCAGGAGGAAGAGGACCACGGGGCGATCGTAGGCAGGCGAGCCGTGCGGCGACTCGCTGCCAGGGCCGGACTTGACCTCCAACCGCCAGTCCCGACCCGGCCATGGACGCCATCGGCCAAGCCGTCACCGAAGGCCGAGCCGGTGGCATCGCTTCCGCCCGCCAGAAACTTCTGAGTCTGTGGTCCGCGATCGGTGTCACCGGCGACCCGCTGCACCGCTGCTCCCTCGCAGATCTCTACGAAGATCCCGCCCAGGCCCTCGCCTGGGACATCCGGGCCCTGGACGCTGCCGACGCCGTGGCCGAGCAGCGCGTCCAGGAGCACCACGCCAGCCTCCACATCGCGGTCGGCAGCCAACCAGCGGGAGCCGGCTAGCCGGCAGCCCGCCAGCCGAGCGCCGGGCCGAGTCGGGTCGCGATGTCCGTCAGGATCTGGACGTAGTCCTCGTGGTCGAAGGTGAACGGCAGGGCGAACGCGACCTCGTCGATCTCGCGGAACGCGGCGTGTGCGTAGAGCTGCTCGGCAATCTGCTCGGAGGTACCGACCAGGTCGGGGGCGAACATCAGACGCGCCGGTCCCTGCGGCGCGGCGGTGCGCGGCAGCCGCTTGCGGGCGTACTCCTCGTACTTCGCGCGCTGTTCGGGCGAGGCGCCGTCCGTGGGGATGACGACGAGTCCCTGCGACACACGGGCGCGGTCGCCGTCGGGATGGTGAGCCCGGAAGGCGCGTATGTGCGAGAGCTGGACCTGCGCGAAGTCCTCCGACTCCTGCGCCTTCACCACGCTGCTGGTCAGGAAGTTCATCTCGTGCTCCCCGGCCCACCGGGCCGAACTCAGGCTGCCGCCGCCGTACCACATGCGGCGGCCCAGGCCGGAGGCGTGCGGCTGGACGCGGTCCGAGAACACCTCGAAGCCCTCGACGCCGCTGAAGTCGGTGGCCGGCTTTCCGCGTACGAAGTCCAGCAGCCGGCGCACGCGCTCGTAGCTGAAGTCCTCGGCGTCCGCGGTGTCCGGGTAGAGCGCTTCCCTGACCTGGTCGTAGTGCATCGGCGGGCCGACGCTGACCCCCGGATTCACGCGGCCCCCGGACAGGATGTCGACCGTCGCCAGGTCCTCGGCCAGGCGCAGCGGGTTCTCCCAGCCCACCGGGATCACGGCGGTGCCAAGTTCGATGCGGCGGGTGCGCTGCGAGGCCGCCGCCAGGACGGCCACCGGGGAGGAGATGCCGTACTGCAGATGGCGATGACGCAACCATGCGCTGTCGAAGCCGAGTTGCTCACCGAGCTCGATGATCTCGAGCGTCGACTCATGGCCCCGGCGTGGGTCGTCCCCGTCGAACAACCCGATGGTCAGGAAGCCCAGCTTGCGCAGGGGCTGTGAGGGCAGAGGCACAGGGCTCCTCCATCGTCCGCGGCAGCTTCGGCCGCACCGGCGTTGATCCGATTGTCGCAGGCCCTAGTCGTCCAGGGCAGCGAGCGCCTGGGTGACGAGCCCGCGTGCGGCGGCGCCGTAGACCGCGTTGCCGGACAGTCCTTGGAAGGCGCGGAGGTAGAGGTCGACCTGGCCCGGTTCGCTGAGCGTCGCGACGGCGTCGGAGGAGTCTGTGTGCACGCGTTCGTCGTCGAAGACCCGGAAGTGCCGCGTGCGCTGGTAGAGAGTGGCGCCTGACTCCTGAAGGCGACGCAGGCCGGTGCGCTGGAGGCGCCGCCACTTGACGTACATCTCCGCCGACTGTCGGTTGGCGGCGATGAGATCCGGCGCTTGCCCGGGCGCGCCGCACGCCTCGCACCAGGCCCGGATGTCCGCGATACGGATGATCGCCTCGTCGCCCGGCCTGGGGTGCGGCGTCCAGCTTTCAGCGGACGCGAAGTAGCCTGCCACATGGGAACTCCGTTGCGACGGGCCGCACTTGGGCCGCCTTACCGGCGGAAGAGGACGCGCACCGGGGTGTTCCGCTCGCAGCAGGGCACGTCCACTCGAGAGGTGTCCGGTTGTAGTTGTGACACCTGCTGGGCGATCTGTCATATTCCTGGAACTACCTGCCGGTGCGCAGCCGGGCCGCATCCGGGGAATGCTGTACCGGTCGGCGGGGCGATTCTCGGGACAGCCCCTTGCGGACGTGTGCATCCCTCAGGCCGTACAGGCATCGCGAGCCCAGGCCCCCTACACCCTAAAAAGCGTGAACAGGCAGGGGGAGTTTGCCCTTCAGGCTCTCAAACGAGCGCCGTGTGAACATGAGGGGCAGAAGTGCTCACGCTTTGGGACTCACACCCCCCGTGCCGACCACCGCGCCCAGGGCTCAGACCACGTCGTCGCCACCAGCCCGCCGTACGCCGCGCCCATGGGCGCGACCGGACCCCCAACGTGAGCGACGACCAGCCGTCCGCAACCCGCACATGCCCACCCGCGACCTCACCCCCTCAACCGCCGAAAGCCGACGTCTCAGACATCCAGCAGATCCCGCGCCCGAACCACCGCCCCCGTCTCGAACGACCGATTCGCCGCCAGCCCCGTCACCAGCGACCGCGCCCCGTCCACCGCGTCCGCCGCGCGTCCCAGGTCATCCGGGTCGCCCGTCCGCGAGCCGAACAAGTCCGCCAGCATCCGGACGTCACCGCCCCCGTGCCCGCCCTCGCCGGTCGCGACCTTCACCTCACGCGGCGGCTCCCAGAAGCGCCGCAGCAGCAGCTCCGTACGACCCGCCTCCTCGCCGACCGCCGAGCCGTGCATGACGGGGCTCGAGCCCTCCGACCCGACAACGTCCGGACGGACCCACGTCGTCTCCTCCACCAGCAGCTCCAGCCGACCCGAACTCCCGTTGAACGAAACCCGGTAGCCCTCCCAAGGCGCGTACGCCGTCAGGTGGTACGTCAGGGTCACGCCGGACGCGTACCGCACGAGTACCGCCATGTCGTCCTCGATGCTCACGCCGGGCCCGAAGACGTTCTGGTCGCGGTGGTAGCCGTCCTCCCCCTCGGCGTCGAGGTACAGCGAGCGAAGCACGGGCGAGTCCGCGAGGCGTACGGCGAAGGGGTCGCCGTCGGCGGCGGGGACGCCATGAGCCCGCGTATACGAGCGCGCAAGTCCTCGCCGCCGCCCCGCACTCTCCCCGTAGAAGAAGAGACCGCCCTGCGCGAAGACCGTCTCGGGCGACGTACCCAGCCACCAGTTCACCAGGTCGAAATGGTGAGTCGCCTTATGGACCATCAGGCCACCGGAGTTTGCCTTGTCCCGATGCCACCGCCGGAAGTAGTCCGCACCGTGCCGCAGATCGAGCAGCCACTCGAAGTGAACCGACCCCACCTCGCCGATCTCACCGGCCGCAATGCACTGACGTACGGCCGAATGCACCGGGTTGTAGCGGTAGTTGAAGGCGACCCGCACTTCGCGGCCGGTACGCCGCTGGGCGTCCAGGATGCGCCGGGCCCGCGTGGCGTCCGTCGTCATCGGCTTCTCGGTGACCACGTCGCAGCCCGCCTCCAGGGCGCGCACGATGTAGTGGTCGTGCGTCCGATCCACGCTGCACACCACCACCAGGTCGACGCGCTCCTCACGAAGCATCAGCTCGAAGTCCTCGGCCGCGTACTCCGGTACGGGCTCCCGGCCAGGGTGGTCGGCGGCCAGCCAGTCGTTGTGGACGGCCATGCGGTGCGCGTTGACGTCGCAGAAGCCCACCAGCTCGATCCGGTCCGCGTAGGGACCGGCCAGCGCCTCGGTGAAGAGCCGGGCCCGTGCGCCAAGGCCCACCACGGCACACCGACGGCGACGTACGGTCTCAAGACGTACGTTCTCAAGGGGCATAAAGGTCTCCGTTCGCTGGGTGTCGAGGGCGCCGGTGAAGATCCGTGGCAGTTCCAGGGAAGTGGTGTACGAGGGCTTGTACGGACATCCGGACGATACCTAGGGTCGTTCTGCTCGCAAGCGCTTTCTGCCCGAGAGAGGTGACCCCACACATGCCCGGAAACAGGACAACGAGGTCCTGCATGACGGCCGCCGTGCTGGCACTCTGTGCGACGCTCACCAGCTGTACGGGATCCGGCGACTCGGTCGGCGGCGGCAAGGTCGTGCTCCGCTACACCTGGTGGGGCAACCCGGACCGGGCGGCCCGCACCGAGGAGGCCGTCGCGCTGTTCGAGGAACGGAACCCCGGCATCGACATCCAGACCTCGTTCTCGGGATACGAGCCGTACAAGCAGAAGCTGGCCACGCAGGCGGCCGGCGGCGACGCCCCCGACGTGATGCAGCTCGACTACCGCATGATCGACCAGTACGCCTCCGGTGGCGTCCTCCTGGACCTCGCGAAGCAGAAGTCCGCGCTCAGCACCGCCGACATCGACAAGGGCCTGCTGGCCACGGGCGTCGTGGACGGCAAGCAGTACGCGATCCCCCAGGCGCGCGGCACGGAGACGATGGCGTACGACGCGAAGCAGTGGAAGGCCTCGGGCGTCGAACTGCCGCGCGAGGGCTGGACCTGGAGCGACTGGGCCGACTCGATGCGCGCCCTCGCGAAGGAGACCGGCAAGCCCGGCGGCACCGACCCCGGCCAGAGCGAGGACTGCTTCGAGGTATGGCTGCGCGGCCAGGGCAAGGAGCTCTACACCAAGGACCGCCAACTCGGCTTCACCGCCGACGACTTGACCAAGTGGTGGACCTTCACCGACAAGCTGCGCCGCGAGGGCGCCGTCTCGCCCGCCGAGGAGACCACCCAGATCGACGGCACGGTCGAGAACACCCCGCTGGGCCGCGGCAAGGCCATCTCCGACATGAACTGGGACGCGCCCGCCAGCGGCTTCCTCGCCCTCGTCCCCGGCGGAGTCACTCTCGCACCCATGCCGTCGGGTGAGGACGGCACGCCCGGCCAGTACTTCAAGCCGTCGATGTTCATGGGCGTCGCCGAGGCCTCCGAACACCCCAAGCAGGCCGCCCAGTTCATCGACTTCATGCTGAACGACATGGACGCGGCGAAGATCCTCGGCGCGACCCGCGGCATCCCCATCAACGCGACGATCCGCGAGGCGATCGGCCCCGAGCTGAAGGACTTCGACAAGACGATCGACGAGTACCAGGCCTCCGTGGACGGCGACCTCAACGCCCCGCCCCAGGCACCCCCTTCGGGCGACAGTGCCCTGCAGACCACCTTCATGCGCGACTACGACCAGGTGTCGTACGAGCGGATGTCGCCCCGCGAGGCGGCCGAGGACTATGTCACCGAGGCGAAGGCGGAGTTGCGCTCATGACCACCACAGAGATGCCGACGGCCGCCTCACAAACTCGGCAGACCGCCACCGGAAAGAAGCCCCCGAGTCGTCAACGCGAGGGCGCCGCCTGGGTGTTCCTCTCCCCGTGGGTCCTCGGCGCGGCCGTGCTGACGCTGCTCCCGATGGCCGTCTCGCTCTATCTCTCCTTCACCGACTACGACTTGTTCAACCCGCCGCAGTGGGTGGGCCTGCGCAACTACACGCAGATGTTCACCGAGGACCCGCGCTACTGGCGTTCGGTCGTCGCGACCCTCACGTACGTCGTGATCGCCGTCCCCCTCCAGCTCGGCCTCGCCCTGGTCGTCGCGCTCGCCCTGAAGTCCATGAAGCGCGGCCGGGGCTTCTACCGCTCAGCCTTCTACGCGCCCTCCCTGCTCGGCGCCTCCATGTCCATCGCCCTCGTATGGCGGGCGATCTTCAACGACGGCGGCACGGTCGACAACCTGCTGGGCACGGGCGGTTGGGTCAATCAACCCGGCTGGGCGCTGTTCGCCGTCGCGCTGCTGACGGTGTGGCAGTTCGGCGCGCCGATGGTCATCTTCCTGGCCGGACTCCAGCAGATCCCGGGGGAGTTGTACGAGGCTGCCGCCGTGGACGGGGCGAGCCGCTGGCGGCAGTTCCTGTCCATCACCGTGCCCATGCTGTCCCCGGTGATCTTCTTCAACCTCGTACTCCAGACCATCCAGGCCTTCCAGGTCTTCACCCCCGCCTTCGCGATCAGCGCGGGCAAGGGCGGCCCGGCCGACTCCACGCTCTTCTACACCCTCTACCTCTACGACCGCGGCTTCGTCGCCTCGCACATGGGCTACGCCTCCGCGATGGCCTGGGTCCTGCTCCTCGTGATCGGCGCCGTCACCGCCGTACTGTTCCGGACCTCGCGCTCCTGGGTCTTCTACGCTTCCGAGGGGGACCGATGACCACCTCAACCGCCGCAACTCCCGCCGTCCGCAAGCCCATTGCCTGGCGGCGCGTCGCCCTGCACGCCGGCTGTCTGGCCGCGCTGCTGGTGATGCTGTACCCGTTGGCGTGGCTGCTCGCGACCTCCGTCAAGCCCGCCGACGAGGTGATCGCCAGCCTCAACCTGCTGCCCAGCAGCCTGGAATGGTCCAACTACTCGACCGCTCTGGAGGGCGTCAACGAAGTCTCGGTGTGGCAGCTGCTCGGCAACTCCCTGTTCATCGCGGGCGGCGCCGTCATCGGCAACGTACTGAGCTGTTCCCTCGCCGCGTACGCCTTCGCGCGTCTGCGTTTCCGCTTCCGCGGGCCGCTGTTCGCGTTCATGATCGCGACGATCATGCTGCCGCACCACGCCGTGCTGATCCCGCAGTACATCATCTTCAACCAGCTCGGCATGGTGAACACGTACTGGCCGCTGATCCTGCCCAAGTTCCTTGCCACGGAGGCGTTCTTCGTCTTCCTCATCGTGCAGTTCATGCGGGGGCTGCCGCGTGAGCTGGAGGAGGCGGCGCGGATCGACGGCGCGGGGCCGTTCCGCAGCTTCTTCAGCGTGATCCTGCCGCTGACCCGGCCCGCTCTGATCACCACAGCGATCTTCACCTTCATCTGGACCTGGAACGACTTCTTCACCCAGCTGATCTATCTCTTCTCGCCGGAGAAGTTCACGCTCACGCTGGCGCTCCGGCAGTTCGTGGACGCCTCCAGCCAGTCGGCCTTCGGCCCGATGTTCGCGATGTCGGTGATCGCGCTGCTGCCGATCGTGCTGTTCTTCCTCGCCTTCCAGCGCTTCCTGGTCGAGGGCATGGCGAACTCCGGGATCAAGGGATGAGCGCCGGGCAGGCCCGCGAGACGGGCGAGATCTTCGGACCGCGGATGACGCTGTTCGCGGACGTGCTGAGTGTGGGCGTCTGTACGGCGCTGGTGTCGCTGCCGGTCGTCACGCTGCCGGCGGCTCTGTCGACGGCGTGCGCGGTGCTGCGCGGCACGCGCGAGGACCAACCCGCCACGGCGGGACGGTACTTGGCACTGCTGCGGCAGCGGCTGCGGGCCGGTGACCTCGCGGCCGGTGCGCTGTCCGCGGCGGGCGTGCTGCTTCTGCTGGCCGACCTGGCGCTGGTCCGGGCGGGCCTGCCGGGCGCGCCGCTCTTCGCCGCCGTCGCCGCGCTCATCGGTACGTACGCCACTGTCGTCGGCCTGCGCGCCTGCGCCCGCCCCGAGTCGCTCACCGACTGGCGCGCGGCGGTGCGCGAGGCGGCCCGGGACTCCGTACGGGATGTGGGCGGCAGCGGTCTCGTGCTCCTGGCCCTGGCGGCGGCAGCGCTGTGTGCGTGGATGCTGCTGCCGCTGGCGTTCCTGGCACCGGGGCCGCTGGCGCTGGCGCTGACGGCGATCGACGTACGACTGTCCGGGCGGGCCTGAGAGGACCCGCATCCGTCAGGTGATGGCCAAGCCGTACTTCTCGCTGACCCGGTGGATCTCCTCCACCGGGTACGGCGTCTGCCTGCTCTCGTCGTGGAACGTGCGGTTGAAGCCCGACACCACCGCGGCCAGCGGTGCCCAGCGGGCGATGACCGCCGCCGCCGCGTCGGGGATTCCCGTGAGGCGCTCACCCTGGGTGCAGGCGCGCACCGCCGCCTCGCGTTCCTCCCGCTCGTAGTCGTACAGGTCCTTGAGCAGCCAGTTCACCAGCCAGGTCATCGTGTAGGCGCGGTCGTAGGCGCGGTGCCGATCGTAGAAGGCGGCGTGGCTCGGCGACAGGTCGAAGCGGGAGGAGAGTGCGAGGCCGAAGTCGGTGAAGTACAGGCGCCGGCCGTCGGTGAGGATGTTCTGGAAGTGGGCGTCGAAGTGCAGGAGCCCGCGTGCGTTCATGAAGGAGACGCCCGCTTCCAGTTCCCGCTCCACCAGGGAGCAGGCCTCGTTCGCGTCCTCCGTGCGCATCCGTTCGCCCAGCCAGGTGTGCAGGGTCTGCGGGATGTACTCCAGGAACAGCGCGACGCTCGCCGATGACCGACCGAGGGCCTCGATCCGGTGGCGTACCTCCGGACCACCTCCCCAGTAGGCGACGGCCCGGTCCACATCGGCCAGGTCCTCGAGAAGGGGCTGCGCCGGGTCCGGCAGCACGCGCCAGTGGTACATCAACGGGAAGCCCTGGTACTCGTCCCCGAGCACCCAGTTGGTGGTCATGGTGTGCACGGCGAGCTCCCGCCAGATCCCGAAGCCCGCCCCGCCGATGGCGCCGATGCCGTACTGACAGAAGGCGGGCAGCCCGAACAGGTTCGCCGTGGACCGGACGTTCTCCGGCAGCGCCTCCAGGTCGGTGAGCGGCACCCGCTTCACGAACACCGGGCGTCCGGCGACCTCCATCAGCACCGACTGCCCGCCGATGCCGGAGCCCAACGGCACGGCGGTGCCCACCAGTTCACGCAGTCGGTGATCACTGCACAGGGCGAGCGTTGTGGAGACGGCGCTGTGGGCGGCCAGTCGCGCTCCGCGTGACATGTCAGGGGACTCTGTCTCCGCCATTACCGCGCCCACCCGTCTCCTGGCATGACCGCCACCCTACGTAACGGCCATTCGGCCGCCCGGACCCCTCCCCATTCGTCCCCCTCCGCGCTGCGCGCCTGACCGACCCGCGTTAATTTGTTCCTGTTTCCGCTGTTTTACGGCTGCGTTCTTCAGGCTGGGGTGAAGGGTCGACGATGCCCAAGACCTTGCACGTCCCGCTCGTCGACGCCGAGCGGCGCCACCCGCCGGCGCGGGCCCGCACCGCGCGGCGCTTCGGTGGTCAGAGCGGGCTCGCGCTCGTGGCGGGCGCCTTCACGCTCGCTCAACTAGCGCTCGTACGCCCTGGGTTGGGCCTCGGCTGGGACGAGGTGGTGTACGTCAGTCAGGTCAGCCCGGAGGCTCCGGCGGCGTTCTTCAGCGCGCCGCGCGCCCGCGGCATCTCGCTGCTGGCGGCGCCCGTCGCCTCGTGGTCGACGTCCACGGAACTGCTGCGGGTCTATCTGGCGCTGCTGTCCGGACTCGGCCTGTTCCTCGCGCTGCGCGCCTGGCGGGGACTGTTCCCCATGCGTGTGCTGGCCCTGGCGGGCGCGCTGTTCGCGACACTGTGGGTGACCCTGTTCTACGGCCCGCAGGCCATGCCCAACTACTGGGTCGCGATCGGTGCCCTGGCGGGTGTCGGATACTTCCTGCGCGCCCAGGCGAACAGCTTCGACCGGGCGGCGCTGTGGGGCGTGGGCGTGAGCGCGGCGCTGATGGCGTGGATGCGGCCCACCGACGCGGTCTGGGTGACCCTGCCGCTGCTCGCCGTGCTGGTGTGCGTGCGCCGCTGGCGGCGATGGCCACTGCTGGCGTCGCTGGTCGTGGGGCTGGCGGCCGGGGCGCTCGAGTGGGTCGTCGAGGCGTACGTCGCTTATGGCGGCCTGAGGCAGCGGCTGGCCGACGCCTCCTTGGTCCAGGGCGGCCTTGGCTGGAACCTCGCCGTCGACGACCAGTTGCGCTCTCTGGCCGGCCGTACGCTGTGCCGCCCGTGCACCGCGCCATGGCCGCACCCGGCGGTGATGATCTGGTGGTTCGTGCTCCCCCTGCTCGCCGCCCTCGGCCTGGCGGTGGCCGTCCGGACCCACCGGACCGCCACCACCCTCCTGCCCCTGGCCTGCGCCGCGACGGCCGCCATCCCTTACCTGTTCCTGATCGGATACGCGGCACCACGCTTCCTGCTGCCCGCCTACGCACTGCTGGCGCTCCCGGTCGCGGGCGCGCTCGTCCACCTGGTGACCTCGCGGAGCCGACGGCGGCGGAAGGTGGCCGTGCCCCTGGTGGCGTTCGGTCTCGCCGGGCACCTCGCGATCCAGTACGCGGTGCTGAACCACGTCGTGGACGGCACCTACGCCGCTCGCCGCGACTGGGCCCGCACGGCGGCGGAGCTGCACCGGCTCGGCGTACGGCCGCCGTGCCTGCTGACCGGGTACGAGGCCATCCCGATCGCCTTCTACACCGGGTGCGCATCCGCCCAGACCTCCGGCAACAACGCCAACACCACGCGGGCGGAGATCGTGCGGACCGCCGGGCGGTTGCCGGTGGCCGTCCTCACCACGCAGGGAGGCCAACCGCCCGCGTACGCCCGCACCTGGCTGCCCCACCGGATCGCTGATGTGCGGATCTATGTGGCACCCGCCGTGCACGGCGAGCGGGGCGGCAACCGGGCGACAGCGCGCATAGCCGGCCTCGCCCGGGGTACGTGGGAAACCCCGTCCCGAACCGCAACGCACTGATGAGGAGGAAGGCCATGATCGCCATCCCCGAGGCAGTGCTCACGGCCGCCGCGCAGGACGCTCTGCGTGATCTCAAGCGCCACCGTTACGACCCGTCGGCCCTGGACACGCTGATCGCCTGCGATGTTCTCGTGCCCCTGCCCGACGACCTCGCCACGCGTGACGCCCAGGACAGCGGCCTCCTGACCCTCCCCGTACTCGAGTACCCGCCGGGAACCCAGGCCGTGGTGGCCTTCACCTGCGAGGAAAGGCTCTCGGACGCCTTCCCCGAGATCTACTGCTACCGCCAGCTGCAACTCGAGGTCCTGGCGGTCAACTGGCCCACCGAAACCGATCTCACCCTGGCCATCGACCTCGGCCACCCGGACGCGGTCACCTTCACCTCGGAGGCCGTACGCAGCGTGCTCTCCCATTGCCAGAGGTAACAGAGGCAACTAGGTGACGAGCCGGAAGACGTCGGCCAGGCCCCGGTCGCCGGTGCGGTTCTCGGCCGGGAGGATGTAGGTCCGTAGGCCGCAGGCGGTCGCGCCGCCGTCGCGGACCGGGTTGTCGCCGACCATGAGAGTTGCGCGGGGGGCGACGCCCAGGTCTGCGCAGGCCTTGAGGAAGAGCTGAGGGTCGGGCTTCTCGCGGCCCTGCTCATAGGAGATGACGCAGGCGTCGATCAGGTCGTCCAGGGCGTGGTGGGCGAGGTGGGTCCGCAGGTCCCAGGCGAAGTCGCTCACGATGCCGATGCGCAGTCCGCGAGCGCGGAGGCTGCGCAGGGTGGGCGCGGTGTCGGGGTAGGGGAGCCAGGCGTCCGGCGCGGTGAGTTCCCGGTAGGCCGCCTCCTCCACGCCTCGCAGGAAGTCGACGTGACCCCACCATCCCCACATGGCGTCGCGATGCCGCTCGGGAGACAGGTCCCGGCCCTCCTGGAGGGCGGCGACCTCGGGCAGCCGGAACGCGGTGCGCAGCTGCCGGGAGATCTCGGCCACGGCGCCCTGCTCGTGCAGCAGAGCGAGGCGGCCGGTGGCTGTGCCGATCCGGCACAGCCATGTCTCGAGGTCGATCATCTGGAAGATCGTGTTGCTGAAGTCGAACAGCACGGCTTCGACCCGCGGTACGGGATCGGCCATCTCGGCGGCGGTGAGCCGATAGGCGCTGGGAGTTTCGAACAGGGTCTGTATCACGAGGAGGGTTCTCCGGGGGCGACCGTCTCGACGGGGACTCCCAGCTCGCGGATGGCCGCGATCTCCGCGTCGGGGGTGCCGGTGTCGGTGATGACGGTCTGGTAGTCGGCCGCGGTGCCGTACGCGTAGGTGGCGGCCTTGCCGAATTTCGAGTGGTCCACGAGGAGTACGGCCCGCTCGGCGGAGGCGAGCATGGCCAGTTTGACCTCGGCGTACTCGTTCAGGGGGTGGAAGAGCTCGCCCGAGAGGACGGCGGTGGCGGACATCAGGGCGAGATCGGCACGTATGCCGGACAGGGCGCGGGTGACCGCGGGACCCGTACAGGAGTTGAAGTCGCCGTGATAGCGCCCGCCGAGCAGGGTGACGTCCACGCCGGAGGCCGTTCCCAGGCGTTGCGCCAGGCCCACCGAGTTGGTGACGACGGTGAGTTGGTCGAGCTCCGCGAGGGCGGGGGCGAGGGGGAAGAGGGTGGTGGAGTCGTCCATGAGTACCGTGCTGCCCGGCCTGATCCGGGCGACGGCCGCCGCGCACAACGCGGCCTTGGCCGAGTGCTCGGTGCTCTCGCGGAAACGGGTGGCCGTCTCCATGGTGAGCGCGGGGAAGGCGACGGCCCGGCCGCGTTCCTTGCGGAGCAGGTGACGCTGGGCCAGGTCGTCGAGGTCGCGGTGCATCGTCATCAGGCTCACGTCGAACCGGTCGGCGAGGTCGTCGATGCGTGTCTCGCCGTGTTCGGCGACGTGTCGCAGGACGGCCTGACGCCGCTCCTCGACCGCGGCCTGCGACGACCGTGTCCTGGCGGGCACGCGGCTCTCCTTCTCCTCCATGAAGCTTCAACCTCGAAGTTTCGCATACACGGCGGGAGGGACCGGCGCCTGCGCGGCCGTCGCCCAGAGCACCCGCACACCGCTAGAGCGCTTCCAGAGTGACCAGGACCTTGACGTGTTCCGGTTGGAGGGAGGCGGCGAAGGCCTTGCCGGCGTCCTCCAGTCCGTACGTGGCGGTGACAACCTCGTCGGTGTCGACGGCGCCCGAGGAGATGAGGGAGATGGCGGTGCGGTAGTCCTCGGCGGTGTACATCAGGGTGCCTTCGATACGGATCTCCCGGTCCTGGACCAGGTCCAGACGGATCGGGGTCGGGCCGGCGTCGCCCACGCCCACCACGACGATGTGACCGCCCTTGGCGACCAGGCCAGTTGCCTGGGCCATGGACTGCTCCCGGGCCACGCAGTCGAAGACGACGTCGACCGGACCGCCGAGCGCCGCGTGGACCTGCTCGACCAGGTCGGGGGCGTCGGCGGGCAGGGCTGTGTCGGCGCCGAGGCGCAGCGCCCGGTCCCGTTTGCCGTCCATGAGGTCCGTGACGGCGATCCGGGCGGCACCCGCGTGCCGGGCGGCGATGAGAGTGAACAGGCCGATGGGCCCGGCGCCGAGGACGACGACGGTACGTCCGGTGAGGTCACCGGCCTTCGCCACGGCGTGCACCGGGGTGGCCAGCGGTTCGACGAGAGCCGCCTCGATGTCGGTCATGCCGCCGGGGACGCGATGGACGCGGGCGGCGGGGATGGTGAACAGGTCCGCCATGGCGCCGGGGGTCTGGCAGCCGAAGACCTTCAGCTCCTGGCAGATGTTGTAGCGGCCGGAGCGGCACTGGAAGCACTGGCCGCAGTAGAGGTTCGGCTCGATGAGCACCCGGTCGCCGGAGGCGAAGTCCTCGACGCCCGCGCCCACGGAGGCGACGACACCGACTGCCTCGTGTCCGGGGCGGTAGGGCAGGTCGATGAACGGGTGGTGCCCGAGGGCAGCATGGGTGTCGGAGCCGCACACGCCGACCACGGTGGTACGGACGAGGAGTTCACCGGCGCCGGGCATGGGGGCGTCCGTCCGCTCGATCTGGATGTCGTCGATCGACCGGACGAGTACGCGGCGGATCTGCTGGTTCATGGGGGTGGGGTTCCGTTCGGGTCGGGTGCTCACTTCACGGCTCCCAGGGACAGACCGCGTACGAGCTTGTCCTGGGCGGCGAAACCGGCGATGAGGACCGGTAGGGAGACGAGGGTGGCTGCCGCGCACAGCCGGGCGAGGAACAGGCCTTCGTTGGTGATGAAGCCGACCAGGAACACCGGGGCGGTGGAGGCCTGGGTGGCGGTGAGGTTGACGGCGAACATGAACTCGTTCCAGCTGAAGATGAAGCAGATCAGCGAGGTGGCGGCGAGTCCGGGCATGGCGATCGGTGCGACGACCCGCCACAGCACGGTGAGCAGGTTGGCCCCGTCCATCTCGGCCGCTTCCAGGATCTCCTTGGGGACCTCGGCGAGGAACGAGCGCATCATCCACACCGCGATCGGCAGGTTCATCGCGGTGTACAGGACGATCAGCGTCCAGACGTTGTCCAGCATCCCGACGTCCTTGACGATCATGTAGACCGGGAGCAGGGCCGCGATCGCCGGGAGGAACTTCGTGGACAGGAAGAAGAACATCACGTCGGTCCACTTCTCGACCGGCTTGATGGACAGCGCGTAGGCCGTCGGCACCGCCAGGGCGAGCACCAGCAGCGTCGAAATGACGCTGGCCATGGCCGAGTTGAGGAGGAAGGGGGTGATGTCCCGGCTGAACAGCGTTTCGTACTGGTCGAAGGTGAGCGGGGCGAAAGGGGTGGGCGGGTTGGTCGCCGCGTCGGCCTCCTGGTGGAAGGAGGTGAGCACCATCCACGCCACCGGCGCGAAGAACGCCAGGGTGGCCAGCCAGGCGACGAACGTCCACAGGGGCGAAAGACCCTGCGCACCGCCGTGGTCGCCCTGCTTGTCGTGACGACGGACGAGCTTCCTGACTTTCGCTCCAGGGGCGGCGACTGCTGCGTGAGCGGTCATCGGGATATCTCCTCACGGAACAGCGACGCGATGGTGCGCAGCGCGAACGTCGCGATCACGATCGAGCCGAGTACGACGACGACTCCGGCGGCGGCCGCCTCGCCGTACTCGTACTTGCGGAACATGGTCAGGTAGATCTCGTAGGGCAGGTTGGTCGTCTGGGAGCCGGGGCCGCCCTGGGTGATGGTGTAGACCGCGTCGAAGGTCTGCACGACGTAGATGGTGCCGAGCAGGATGCCCAGCTCCAGGTACTGGCGCAGGTGCGGCAGCGTGATGTGGCGGAAGGTCGCCATGGTCGACGCCCCGTCGACGCGGGCCGCCTCCAGGACGTCACCGGGCTGCGCCTGCAGGCCGGCCAGCAGGATCAGCATCATGAACGGGGTCCACTGCCAGACCAGGGAGAGCACGACGGCCGGCATCGGGTAGGACGAGATCCAGTCGATGGTGGGGCCGTTGTCGGCGCCGAAGAGGCGGTATACGGCGTTGAGGGTGCCGTTGAGCAGTCCGTAGTCGGGGTTGTAGATGGCGTGCTTCCACAGCAGCGCGGAGGCGACCGGCATGACCAGGAACGGGGCGATGAGCAGGGTGCGGGCCAGCCCGCGGCCGACGAACCTGCGGTCGAGCAGCATGGCAAGGCCCAGGCCGAGGAGCACGCTGATGAGCACCACCGACGCGGTGAGCACGACGGTGTTGAGCACCGCTGAGCGCAGCCGCTCGTCGGTGAAGACGAACGTGAAGTTGGACAGGCCGACGAAGTGCCTCTCGCCCGGCTTGAGGATGTTCCACTGGAAGGTGGAGATGACGAGCGTTGCCACGAACGGCAGTTGGGTGACGACGATGGTGAAGACCAGCGCCGGCAGCAGTGGGATGCGCCGCCGCCACTTGCCGGCGCCGGTGGGCTTTCGCCGGCGGACGGGCCGTGGCTGTGTCTTCGGTGTACCGGGTGTCTCGATGAGCGTGGTCATGAAACTTTCCTCTGCCAGTGATGGCCGGGGTAGGGGAGCGGTGCCCGGCCGACCGGCGGGACGGCCGGCCGGGCAGGGAAGGTCACCGGTAGTTCTTGGCGACTTCCTCGGCGAGCTTCTGGCCGTCGTTGAGGGCCTTGTCCACGCTGGTCTTTCCGGCGATGGCCGCGGAGATCTCCTGGGTCACCTTCGTGCCCAGGTCCTGGAACTCGGGGACGGCCACGAACTGGATCCCCACCGTCGGCCTGGGCTGCACACCCGGGTCGGACGGGTTGGCCTGCTGGATGGACTGCAGAGTGACGTCACCGAAGCCTGAGGAGGCCTTCGCGTACTCGGGGAGCGCATAGGTGCTGGCCCGCTTGCCGGCCGGGACGCGCGGCCAGCCGAGCTTCTCGCCGACCAACTTCTCGTACTTCTTGCTGGAGGCCCACAGCATGAACTTCGAGGCCGCATCCGCCTTCTTGGTGGTCTTGGGCATGGCCCACGCCCAGGCCCACAGCCAGCCGCTGTTGGCGGTCTCGACGGTCGGGGCGTACGCGTAGCCGACCTTGCCGGCCACCTTGCTGGTCTTGGGGTCCTCCAACGACCCGGCCGCACTGGTCGCGTCGTACCACATCGCGACCTTGCCCTGACTCATCGCGTTCAGACACTCGGTGAACCCGGCCTGCGGGGCGCCCGCCTCACCGTGCTTCTTCACCAGGTCGACGTAGAAGTTCGTCGCCTCCTTGAACTTCGGGCTGTTGACCTGCGCCTTCCAGTCCTCGGTGAACCAGGTGCCGCCGAAGGTGTTGACCATGGACGTCAGCGGGGCCCCCAGCTCGCCCCAGCCGGCCAGGCCGCGCAGGCAGATGCCCTTCATGCCCGGACGGGCGCCGTCCACCTTGGCCGCGATGTCGGCGACCTGCTGCCAGGTCGGACGCTCGGGCACCGTGATGCCCTTCTCCTTCATGACGTCCTTGTTGTACATGAGGAAGGAGGATTCGCCGTAGAACGGCAGTGCGTACAGCTTGCCGTCCTCACCGGACAGCGACTTGACCATCGGCTTGAGCAGATCGGCCTTGTCGAAGCTCTTGTCCTTGTCGGCGTAGGAGTCCAGCTCCTGCAGCCAGCCGTTCTGCTCCCAGATGGGCACCTCGTAGGCGCCGATGGTGGCGACGTCGTACTGGCCGGCCTGGGTGGCGATGTCCTGGGTGACTTTGTCGCGCAGCTCGTTCTCCGGAAGGATCGTGAAGTTCACCTTGATCCCGGTGTCCTTGGTGAACGTGCTCTTCGTCAGCTTCGCGATGTCTTCCATCTGCGGATTGCCGACCATCAGCACGTTGATGCTCTCGCCGTCACCCCCGCCGGTGCCGCCGCCTCCGGCACCGGCACATCCGGCGAGCAGGAGAGCGGTGGCGGTGGCGCCTGCGATGAGGGCATGTCTGGTCGATGGCATGGCGAGGGTGCCTCTCGTGTGGTGGGTGCTGCGTGCCGTTGCGGCCGTCCCGGGGAGGTGGTCGGCGCGGAAGGTGTTGGCGAGCATTGTTAGCAGAAGACTGCGGGCTTGTTAACGCATCTTGCGATAAATTCTCGGCGGATCTATCGTCGAATCGGCCGCTGGAGGTGCGCACCACGAAGCGGCTGGCGGGCGATTGTCAGTGGCGGGTGTCACGCTGATGAGAAACAGGACCTGCGAAGGGAATCGCCGTGATCACCACTGAACCCACTCCCGGCTCCCCCTGCTGGACCGACCTCGGTGCCCCCGACGTCCCGGCCGCCGCGGCCTTCTACAGCGCGGTGCTCGGCTGGGAGTACCAGTCCATGGGTGACGAGGGGGGCGGCATGGAAGGCGGGATGTTCCAGAAGGACGGCAAGACCGTCGCCGGGCTCGGCAAGCTCAGCGAGGAGGGTGCCCGTTCGGCCTGGATGATCTACTTCTGCGTCACCGACGCGGACGCCACGACCCAGGCTGTTCAGAACGCGGGCGGCACGGTGCGGGTGGCGCCGCGGGACCTCGACGACTGGGGGCGGATGGCGCAGTACAGCGACCCGCTCGGCGGCCAGTTCGCCGTCTGGCAGCCGGGCACGAACAAGGGCTTCGAGCTGGTGGAGGCGCCGGGCTCACTGTCCTGGACCGAGCTGTACACCAGCGACGCCACCTCCGCGAAGGAGTTCTACGGCGGTGTCTTCGGCTGGCAGTTCGGTGACATGGAAGTGCCGGGTGACGGGGGCACGTACTCCCTCATCACTCCGCCCGGGCTGCCCGAGGAGCGCATGTTCGGCGGCATGATGGAGCTCAGCAAGGAGGATCTCGCGCTGGCGAACGGCGTGCCGTACTGGCACCCGGTCTTCAACGTCACCGGCTGCGACGCGGCGGTCGCCAAGGTCACCGAGAACGGCGGCAGTGTGCAGATGGGGCCGGAGGACGTGGAGAGCGTAGGCCGCCTGGCCGTCTGCCTCGACCCGTCGAACGCGGACTTCGTCGTGCTCACTCCGGCGCCTCCGGCAACCCCGGCAGGGAGCTGAGTCTCGCGAGCCGAACGGTCCGGGCGGTCCTCAGTACCGCCCGGACCGGATGCTGTCGCGCTCCGCGCGTAGTGCGGTACCAAAAGGTGCGGGCCGTCTATGGCTGGTCGCGCCCGCGCGGCGGAGCCGCATATCGAAACAGCCCCGCGCCCCTGAAAGGAAGGCCTGCGGCCTCCCAGGGGCGCGGGGCAGCGCCGGACTTCGCCTGCTCCGCTTAGTTGGCGCGTACGCGGAGTGCCCGTCCTGCGGCCTGGATGTGCTGATTCTGGGCGCCCTTCATGGCTTTCGTTAGGTTAGGCTAACCTTTGCGGCGTGCAAGCAGTCGAAGAGACCTCCACGGCCGTCGGTCCCCGCGGTCATGAACTGTCCGCCACGGGTGTCACCGTGGCGTACGACGGCGTCGACGTCGTACACGACGCATCGCTGACCCTGCGGCCCGGCGAAGTGACCGTGCTGGTCGGCCCGAACGGCAGTGGGAAGTCGACACTCCTGCGTACCCTCGCGCGGCTGCAGCGACCCCGGACCGCCACGCTCGTCATCGACGGCGCCGACGGCCTTGCGCTGACCCCGCGTGAGTTCTCCCGCCGCCTGGCTCTCCTGACACAGGGTCGCCCCACGCCCAGCGGGCTGACCGTGCGGGACGTCGTCGAGTTCGGCCGTTACCCGTACCGGGGCCGCTGGGGCAGGGCCGACCCGGACGGCCCGGCCGCGGTGGAGCGCGCACTGGCCATGACGGGCGTCGCGGAACTCGCCGGGCGCGGCGTCGAGCACCTCTCCGGAGGGCAGCTCCAGCGCGTATGGCTCGCCGGCTGCCTCGCCCAGGAGACCGGCGTACTCCTCCTCGACGAGCCGACAACCTATCTCGACCTGCGCTACCAGGTCGAACTCCTCGACCTCATACGCGACTTGGCGGACGACCACGGGATAGCGGTGGGCGCCGTCCTGCACGACCTGGACCAGGCCGCGGCCCTCGCCGACCGCATCGTCCTCCTCGACGAGGGACGGATCATCGCGGACGGCCGCCCCGACGACGTACTGACGGCGGAGCGGCTGACCGCCACCTACGGCATTCGTATCGAAGTCGGCACCGACCCCATGACGGGCCTGTTGCGCACCCGCGCGATCGGCCGGCACCACTCGAGAAGCGAAAGGCTCAACACCACCCCATGAGACGCCTCCTGATGACCGCGGCAGCCGCCACCGCCGCGGCGCTCACCATGACTGCCTGCGGGACCACGGAGCCCGCCGCCGACGACGCCGAGGCGAAGCCGTCCGCCGAGGCCATCAGCCTCACCGACGCCTCCGGCGCGAAGGTCGAACTCGACGGACCCGCCAAGAAGGTCGTCGCGACCGAGTGGAACGAGGTCGAGTACCTGATATCGCTGGGCGTCGACCCCGTGGGCGTCGCCGACGTCAAGGGCTACAAGATCTGGGACAGCGCGGTCCCCCTCAAGAACGAGCCCAAGGACATCGGCGTACGCGGCGAGCCGAGCATGGACACCATCGCCGGCCTGAAGCCCGACCTCATCGTCGCCAGCAGCGACCTGCCACCGGCCGCCGTGAAGCAGATGCGCGACATCGCCCCGGTCCTGCAGATCAAGTCCGCCGACGCCGCCGACCCCATCGGACAGATGAACAAGAACCTCGACGTCATCGCCGAGGCCACCGGCACCACTGAGCAGGCCGAGAAGCTCAAGACGGACTTCCAGGCGAAGATCGCCGAGGGCAAGAAGGCCCTCGCCGACGCCGGTCTCGCCGGCGCCGACTATGCCTTCGCGGACGGTTACCTCGTCTCCAACCAGGTCACGATCCGCCCGTTCACCAGCGGCTCGCTCATCGGGGCGGTCAACGAGGAGATCGGGCTGAAGAACGCCTGGACGGTCAAGGGCGACAAGGACTACGGGCTCGGCTCCACCGACGTCGAGGGCCTCACCAAGCTCGGCGACGACGTGCAGTTCGCGTACATCGGCAACGACGGCGACAAGACCAGCACCCCCTTCAGCGGTGCTCTGGCCAAGGACAAGGTGTGGACGTCGCTGCCGTTCGTGGAGAAGGGCAATGCGCACCGGCTGCCCGACGGCATCTGGATGTTCGGCGGTACCGGATCGATGGGGGCGTACATCGACGCCGTCGTCGCCGCGCTGACGAAGTAGCAACACCATGGTTGTGACCGCACCCGTACCCCCCGCCACCCGCCCGTCCGAGGCCAAGTCCCGGATGGGCGCGGCCGCGGTGACGGCCGTGCTGGCCCTGCTGGTGGCGGCCCTCGCGGTCCTGGACATCACGCAGGGCACGGCGGCGGTCGGCGCGTCCGAGGTCTGGAAGGCGTTCACCGGCCGGGCCGAGCCGGGTGACGCGTCCGTCGTGATCGCCTCCCGGCTGCCGCGCATGACCGCCGGGCTGCTCGTCGGGATCACGCTCGCGATGGCGGGCACCGCCCTGCAGAAGGTCAGCCGCAATGTGCTCGCCTCGCCCGACACCCTCGCGGTCAACGCGGGCTCCTACCTGGCTCTCGGCGTCGTCTCCGTCACCGGGGTCTCGCTGCCGCTGCTCGCCTCCTCAAGTGCCGCGTTCGTCGGCGGACTCGGGGCGGCGGCCGTGGTGCTCGGGCTTTCCGGACTGGGCGCGGGCACCGTCCGGCTCGTACTCGCCGGCAGTGCCCTCGCCCTCGGCCTGACCGCCCTCACCGAGGGACTGCTCCTGCTGTTCCCGCAGGAGACACAAGGCCTCTATCGGTGGTACCAGGGCAGCATCTCCCAGAACGGCTTCGACGGCGTGCTGCAGATGGCGCCGATCGGGCTGGTCGGTCTCGTCGGGCTTCTGCTGCTCGCGCGACGGGTCGACGCGCTCGCTCTCGGCGACGATGCCGCCCGTGGGCTTGGCGTCCCCGTCCGGGCCACCCGGATCACGGGCGTCGTCCTCGCGGCGCTGCTCTCCGCGGCAGCCGTCACCCTCGCCGGGCCGATCGGCTTCGTCGGCCTGTGCGCGCCTGCCTTCGTCCGCCCCCTCGTCCGCAGGATCCGCGGGCTCTCACGGACACGTACGAGCCTCCCGGTCGTGGGCCTCACCGGTGCGGCGCTGGTCCTCGGCTCGGACGTACTGCTGCGCGCCATCGTGCCCGCGGACGTGGCCGTCGCCGTACCGACCGGCGTCGTCACCAGCCTCGTCGGCGCCGTCTTCCTGATCGTGATGGCCACACGGGTCCGGGACACCGCCGGTGCGGCCGCGCAGGACGGGCTGCGTATCAGGAGCCGGGCCGTGTTCCTCACCACCACGGGCGTACTGGTGGCCGTGCTCGTCGGCGTGACGATCGCCGCCGTGCTCCTTGGCGACAGCAAGCTGCTGCTGGGCGACGTGGCGAACTGGGCGCAGGGGCGAGCGGGCCAGACCATCAGCTTCGTACTCGACACCCGGGTGCCCCGCGTGCTCGCGGCGCTCCTCGCGGGCGCGGCACTCGCCCTGGCCGGGACGCTCGTCCAGGCCGTGACCCGCAACCCGCTCGCCGACCCCGGCATCCTGGGGGTTTCCGGAGGGGCCGCGCTCGGGGCCGTGCTTCTCGTGACGACGGTGTCCTCCGTCGGGTCGTGGGGTGTGGCCGGGGCGGCGTTCGCGGGCGCCGCGGTCAGTTCTGTCCTCGTTTTTGGGCTTGCTGCGCGGGGCGGGTTCCAGCAGAACCGGCTCGTCCTGGTCGGCTTCGGTGTCGCCACCGCGGCGTCCGCGCTGATCAGCCTGCTGATCATCCTCACCGACCCGTTCAACGCGACCTTGGCGCTGACCTGGCTGTCGGGCTCCACCTACGGGCGGACCGGGCCCGACGTGGTGCCCCTCGCGGCCGTACTCGCCGTGGGCCTCCTCGTCGCCTGCCTGCGGCGCACCGAACTCGACCTCGTGTCGCTCGACGAGGACACCCCGAGGCTGCTGGGGCTCGGACTGGCACGGGGACGCCTCGGCTTCCTCACGCTGGCCGTCCTGCTCAGCGCCACCGCCGTGGCCGCCGCGGGCACGATCGGCTTCGTGGGACTGGTGGCACCGCACGCGGCCAGGGCCCTGGTGGGTCGGCAGCACGTGAGGGTGGTGCCGGTCGCGGTGCTGCTCGGCGCGACGCTTGTGTGTACGGCGGACCTGGTGGGCCGTACGGTCATTGCGCCGGCCCAGCTTGGCGCCGGCCTGATGACGGCTGTGATCGGCACGCCGTACTTCCTTTACCTGCTGGTGCGTTCGCGCTCCGCTGGGTGAGGCGGGTTTTGAGCTGCGGGTGTGTGGGTGGCTGGTCGCGCAGTTCCCCGCGCCCCTTGGGTGGGTGGGTGGGTGGGTCGGGGCCGCGGTCCGGTGCGTCAGCCCGTCGCAGGGCGGGCATACGGCTCTGGGCTGGTACAGGGTGCGGGTTCTCCGAGACCGGAGCTAAGCGACGGGCATACGACGCACCGGCCCACGACCCCTCCCGCCGGTGGGAGGGCGCGGGTGGGTGGTGGCTTAGGGGCGCGGTACCGCACCGGACTTCGCCGGAGCCGCTTAGGATCCGGAGCCCATCCGTGTGCCCGCGTGAGAGCAGCGGGCCCTCAGTGAACAGGAATCCTCGTGATCTCCGCCGTCGTCATGTCCGAACCCCACGCACCGCTCGAACTCCGTTCCTTCGCCCGTCCCGAACTGGAGCCGGGCGCGATCCTGCTGCGGACCCTTGGAAGCGAGGTGTGCGGTACGGACGGGCATCTGTGGAAGGGGCAGCTCGCGGGTGTGCCGTACCCGATCATTCCCGGACACGTCAGTGTGGGGCGGATCAGCGCGCTGGGGCCGGGGGAGGCCCCGAGGGACGTGGACGGAGTTCCGCTGCGGGTCGGGCAGACCGTGACGTTCCTCGATGTGTACGGGACCTGCGGGCGCTGCTGGTACTGCACCGTCGGCCACGCCACCACCCGCTGCCCGGAGCGGAAGGTGTACGGGGTCACCCTCTCGGCCAGCGACGGACTGCTGGGCGGCTGGGCGGAGTACATCCACCTGAAGCCGGGCGTCCATGTGATCCCGTTGCCCGACGAACTGGACTGGCGGGCGTTCCTCTCCGGAGGCTGTGGCATGCCCACCGCGCTGCACGCCGTGACGCTCGGCGAGATCGCCTTCGGCGACACGGTCGTGGTCCAGGGCGCGGGTCCCGTCGGCCTGTGCGCCGCCGTTCTCGCCCAACTGCGCGGCGCCGGCCGGGTGATCGTCGTCGGGGGGCCCGAGGCCAGACTGGCCGCGGCGACACGGTTCGGCGCCGACACCGTCATCGACATCGGCAGCACCACGCCCGAGGAACGGATAGCGGCAGTCCGGGAAGCGACCGCGGGACGCGGCGCGGACGTCACGATCGAGGCGACCGGTGTGCCCTCGGCGGTACCCGAGGGCATGCGGCTCACCCGGGACGCCGGGCGATACGTGATCGTGGGCCAGTACACCGACGCCGGTGAGACGACCTTCAATCCGCATCTCGACCTGAACCAGAAGCACTTGGACATCCGCGGCTGCTGGGGCAGCGACGTGGGACACGTGTACCGGGCGGTCCAGGTCATGGCCCGGTACGGGCGGATCTTCCCGTGGACCGACCTCATCACCAGGGAGTACGGCCTCGCCGAAGCACAGGCCGCGTTGGAGGACGTCGCGGCCCAGCGCGTGGTGAAGGCGCTCATCGTGCCGCGGCAGACGTGAGTCTGTGCGTCACAGACTCGCCGCGTGGTCGGGGACGTAGGTCTGCAGATCGCGTGGCGGACGCTCGTAGCCGGTCGACGCAGGCCGCTCCGGCAGTTCGAGCACCGGCGGCGGCACCTCGTGGTACGGCACGGAGTCGAGCAGGTGGGCGATCATGTTCAGCCGGGCCCGGCGCTTGTCGTCGCTCTCGACGACGTGCCAGGGCGCCTCGGAGATGTCGGTGTGCACCATCATCTCGTCCTTGGCCCGGGAGTACGCCTCCCAGCGGGTGATCGACTCCAGGTCCATCGGCGAGAGTTTCCAGCGCTTCGTCGGGTCCTCCAACCGCTGCCGGAAGCGCTCCTGCTGCTCGGTGTCGCTCACCGAGAACCAGTACTTGCGCAGCAGGATCCCGTCCTCCACCAGCATCCGCTCGAAGATCGGGCACTGGCGCAGGAACAGCTGGTACTCCTCCTTCGTGCAGAAGCCCATCACATGCTCGACGCCGGCCCGGTTGTACCAGGACCGGTCGAACAGCACGATCTCCCCGGCGGCCGGCAGATGCTCGACGTACCGCTGGAAGTACCACTGGGTGCGCTGCCGCTCGGTCGGCGTCGGCAGCGCCGCGATCCGCGCGACCCGCGGGTTGAGGTGCTCGGCGACCCGCTTTATGGTGCCGCCTTTGCCCGCCGCGTCCCGGCCCTCGAAGACGACGACCAGCCGGGCACCTTCGGCGCGCACCCACTCCTGCAGTTTCACCAACTCGGTCTGCAGGCGCAGCAGTTCCCGCTCGTATGCCGCGCGCGGCACCTTGCCTGCCTTCTTGCCGGTCATGCCGCCTCCATCGCCCGATGGCCTACGTCGATGGCCTCAACGTAATCGACCTGAACGGAGATGGTCCGTTCGGCCCTGTCGGGTACCCGGCGGGTGGGCGAGTGTGGGAGAGGTACGGACCCACGGACCCGCATGCACCTCCGACCGATCCCAGATCCCAGATCACCGATCCCAGATCCCCGATCCGGAAGGGACTTCCATGATGTCCGTCGACACCCGGCAGGCGTCCGCCACCCTCACCGACGACGAGCTGAGGACGCTGGACGCCCACTGGCGCGCCGCGAACTACCTGTCCGTCGGCCAGATCTACCTCATGTCCAACCCCCTGCTGACCGAGCCGCTGCGCCCCGAGCACGTCAAACCGAGGCTGCTCGGCCACTGGGGTACCTCGCCCGGGCTCAATCTCGTGTACACCCACCTCAACCGTGTCATCAGGGCCCGTGACCTGGACACCCTGTGCATCTGGGGCCCCGGGCACGGCGGTCCTGCGGTGGTCGCGGGCTCCTGGCTGGAGGGTTCGTACACCGAGACGTATCCCGACATCACCCGGGACGCGGCCGGGATGGCGCGGCTGTTCAGGCAGTTCTCGTTCCCCGGCGGCGTCCCCAGCCACGTCGCCCCCGAGACGCCCGGCTCCATCCACGAGGGCGGCGAACTCGGCTACTCCCTCTCGCACGCCTACGGTGCCGCCCTGGACAACCCCGATCTGGTGGTGACCTGTGTCATCGGCGACGGCGAGGCGGAGACCGGACCGCTGGCCGCCTCCTGGCACTCCAACAAGTTCCTCGACCCCGTCCACGACGGGGCCGTCCTGCCGATCCTCCACCTCAACGGCTACAAGATCGCCAACCCGACGGTGCTCGCCCGGCTCCCCGAGTCGGAGCTCGACGAGCTGCTGCGCGGCTACGGCCATGATCCGATCCACGTCACCGGCGACGACCCGGCCGCTGTCCACCAGGTCATGGCGCAGGCCATGGACTCCGCGCTGGACCGCATCGCCGCCATTCAGCGCGCCGCACGCGAGGACGGCGCGACCGAGCGCCCCCGCTGGCCGGTTATCGTGCTGCGCACCCCGAAGGGCTGGACCGGGCCGGCGGAGGTCGACGGACTGCCGGTGGAGGGCACGTGGCGTTCCCACCAGGTGCCCTTGTCCGCCGTCCGCGACAACCCGGATCACCTGCGTCAGTTGGAGGCGTGGCTGCGTTCGTACAAGCCGGAAGAGCTCTTCGACGAGCAGGGCAGTCCCGTACCCGCCGTCCTCGCGTGCGTCCCGGAAGGGGATCGCAGGCTCGGCGCCACCCCACACGCCAACGGTGGCCTTCTGCTGCGTGAACTGCCCCTGCCTCCGCTGGAGCGGTACGCCGTCCCCGTCGACAAACCCGGCACCGGCATGCACGAACCCACCCGCGTCCTCGGCGACATGCTGGAAGACGTCATGCGCGCCACCACCGACCGGCGCGACTTCCGTCTCGTCGGCCCCGATGAGACCGCCTCCAACCGGCTCCAGGCCGTCTACGCGGCCAGCGGCAAGGCGTGGCAGGCCGGCACCCTGGACGTGGACGAACACCTCGACCGGCACGGCCGGGTGATGGAGATCCTCTCCGAACACACCTGCCAGGGCTGGCTGGAGGGCTACCTGCTCACCGGTCGGCACGGGCTGTTCTCCTGCTACGAGGCGTTCGTGCACATCGTCGACTCGATGGTCAACCAGCACATCAAGTGGCTGCGCGTCACCCGCCGACTGCCCTGGCGCGCCCCCATCGCCTCCCTCAACTACCTGCTGACCTCGCACGTCTGGCGTCAGGACCACAACGGCTTCTCCCACCAGGACCCCGGTTTCGTCGACCACATCCTCAACAAGAGTCCCGAGGCCGTACGGGTCTACCTGCCGCCGGACGCCAACACCCTGCTGTCCGTCGCGGACCACGCCCTGCGCAGCCGCGACTACGTCAACGTCATCGTGGCCGGCAAGCAGCCCTGCTTCGACTGGCTGACGATGGACGAGGCGCGGGTGCACTGCGCGCGCGGCGCCGGGATCTGGGACTGGGCCGGTACGGAGAACGGCGGCGAACCGGACGTGGTCCTGGCCTGCGCGGGGGACGTGCCGGCGCAGGAAGTGCTGGCCGCCGCCGGGCTGTTGCGCCGCCACCTGCCGCAACTGGCGGTGCGCGTGGTGAACGTCGTCGACATCGCCCGGCTCATGCCGCAGGGGGAACACCCGCACGGCATGACCGACTTCGAGTACGACGGGCTCTTCACGCCGGACAAGCCGGTGATCTTCGCCTACCACGGCTACCCCTGGCTGATCCACCGCCTCGCCTACCGCCGCACCGGCCACCAGCACCTGCATGTGCGCGGCTACAAGGAGATCGGCACCACGACCACACCGTTCGACATGGTCGTCCGCAACGACATGGACCGCTACCGCCTGGTCATGGACGTCATCGACCGCGTTCCCGGGCTCGCGGTGCGCGCCGCGGCCGTACGCCAGCGTATGGAGGACGCCCGCCTGCGCCACCACGACTGGATCCGCGCCCACGGCACCGACCTGCCGGAGGTCGCCGACTGGGTGTGGGACGGCTGACGGATGCCAACAGGGCCCGGATCGGGGGCCGAACGGCCCCACACCCTCACGGCAGCCATGCGCGGGTGTCTCACATCTCGAAGACGATGCGTGCCTTGATCTGACCGTTCAGGACCTCGGCGATGGAGTCGTTGACGGTGTCCAGCGGGCGGGTCTCGTAGATCACCTTGGTGCGTCCGGCGGCGTGCAGCTGGAAGACCTCGTCCAGGTCCTGGCGGGTGCCGACGATGGAGCCGATGACCGAGGTGCCGTTCAGGACGGTGTCGAAGATCGGCACGCTGATGGTGCCGCCGGCGGGCAGGGCGACCATGACCAGCTTGCCGCCGCGCCGCAGTCCGCCGTAGACGGAGGCGAACGCCTGCTCGTTGACGGCCAGCGCGATCGCCGCGTGGGCGCCGCCGTGCGCCTTGAGGACCTCGGCGGGGTCCTCCTTGCGGGCGTCGATGAGGATGTCGGCGCCGAGCTCGCGGGCCAGATCCAGCTTGTCGTCGGTGACGTCGATCGCGGCGACGGTGGCTCCGGCGATCTTCGCGTACTGCACGGCCAGGTGGCCGAGCCCGCCGATGCCGGAGATCGCCACGAGTTGGGTGGGGCGGACGCCCGCGACCTTGAGGGCCTTGTACGTGGTGACGCCGGCGCAGGTCAGCGGGGCGGCGTCGCGCGGGTCGATGCCGTCGGGGACCACCGCGGCGAAGTCGGCGGGGGCGAGCATCTTCTCCGCGTAGCCGCCGTCGATGCTGCAGCCGGTGTTCTGCTGCTGCGTGCACAGCGTCTCCCAGCCGGACAGGCAGTGCTCGCAGCGCCCGCAGGCCCAGCCCAGCCAGGGCACGGCCACCCGCTGGCCGACGGCCAGGTGGGTCACTCCGGCGCCGAGTGCCTCGACGAGGCCGACGCCCTCGTGGCCGGGGATGAAGGGCGGGCTGGGCTTGATGGGCCAGTCGCCGTGCGCGGCGTGGATGTCGGTGTGGCACAGTCCGGACGCCTCCAGGCGGATGCGGACCTGGCCGGGGCCGGGCTCCGGGTCGGGACGCTCCTCGATCACCAGTGGCTGGCCGAACGACCGGACGACTGCTGCCTTCATCACATGCTCCCCAAGCTCTGTCGGTGTGGTGCGGTGCGGTGCAGTTCCAGGATCGGTCGCGTCCTGGGTGCGGCGGCAGGTGCCGCACGTCCTCGTAAGGGGGGGCCGATCGGCCCCGATCGGCGCGGAAACGGACCCCTCGATCCAGGGGGATGCGCTGCCGCGAGACAAGCGATGCCATCCGCAGGTGCTGATCCGCTTCGGCTGCGGCCCGGACGGCGCCCGCACACCGCGAGCCCACTAATGGGGGCTCAGCTGTCGTAGTCGACCGTGAGGATGTCAGAGGCGGCGTAGGTCTGGCACGTGAGGACGTAGCCCGCGGAGACCTCCGCTGGTTCCAGGGCGTAGTTGCGGCGCATGTCGGCGTCGCCGTCGGTGACCAGGGCGCGGCAGGTTCCGCAGACGCCGCCCTTGCACGCGAACGGCAGGTCGGGGCGGGCCTGTTGGGCGCCGTCGAGGATGCTGCGGTGGCGTGGCGCGGCGAACGTGGTCGCCCGGCCGTCGAGGACCACGGTGACCTCGCTCGTCGGGCCCCGGCCGGTGGCGTCGTCGCGGTCGGTGGCGGGCGGTGCGGGTGGTTCATCGTCTGCGTGGAACAGTTCCTGGTGGACACGGTCCACCGGGACGCCGAGTCCGGTGAGGAGCGCGCGGGCGTCGCGCACCATGCCGTGCGGGCCGCACAGCCACCAGTGGGCGACCGCCCGGACGTCGAGGAGAGCGTCCAGCAGTGCGGTGAGGCGCTCGGTGTCGAGACGGCCGGAGAGCAACCCGGCCTCGCGCGGCTCGCGGGACAGGACGTGGGCGAGCTGGAAACGGGCCGGGTACCGGTCCTTCAGGTCGGCGAGTTCGTCCGCGAACATCACGGTGCCGGTGCGCCGGTTGCCGTACAGGAGCGTGACGTGCGCGTCCTCGTCCGCGGCGAGGACGGACGCGGCGATGGACAGCATCGGCGTGACACCGGACCCGGCGGCGACGAGTACCTGGTGGCCGAGGCCGCCGGCACCGGTCAGATCCGGGGCGAACGCGCCGGTCGGGGCCATGACCTGCAGGGTGTCCCCGGGGCGTACGCCGTGCACGAGCCAGGAGGAGAACAGTCCGCCCGGTACCACGCGGACGCCGATGCGCGGTGCCGTACCGGCCGGTGCGCAGATCGAGTACGAGCGCCGCTCGTCGCGACCGTCGATCTCGCGGCGCACGGTGAGGCACTGACCAGGACGGAACGCGAACTCGGCGGCCAGGCGGTCGGGGACGTCGAAGGTGAGAGCGGCCGCGTCGGCGCACAGCGGTTCCACGGCGGACACCCGCAGGGCGTGGAATGCCGGGCGGCGGCGGGACCGAACGGGAGGCAGGGGCAGGGTCATAGCAGGTCCTTGACGTGAGGGAACGGCTCCAGACAGGCACGACAGCGCCGAAGTGCCGTGCAGGCGGTGGCGGCGAAGCGCGAGAGCTCCTCGGTGTCCACCGAGGCGCAGCGCGGGCAGGGAACTTCGGTCGGTGTGGTCGACAGGGTCAGCCAGGTCCGGCCCGGTTCCGGACCCGGCGCGCCGCGTGGGCCGGGCGGCGCGATGCCGTGCTCCGTCAGCTTGCGGTGGCCCTCGTCGGTGATCCGGTCCGTGGTCCACGGCGGATCGAGCACCGTGACCACCCGTACGTCGGTGAAGCCGGCGGCCCGCAGCCGGGCCGTCACCTCGGCGCGCATCTCGGCCACGGCGGGGCAGCCCGCGTATGTCGGGGTGAGCCGTGCGACGACGGTTCCGTCGGGCGTCACGTCGACGCCGTGCAGCACTCCGAGGTCGGCGAGCGTCAGCATCGGCAGTTCCGGGTCGGGGACCTCGGCGGCGATCCGCAACGCCCGTTCCGCCGACGCCGTCACCACGACGCGTCCGGGTGTGCGCGGGCGACGCTCTGCAGTTCGGCGAGCAGGGGCGCCAGATGCGGGGTGTGCTCACCGTCCCTGCCGGAGCCCGGGAGCGAGGGCACCGGCGCGTCGAGCCGGGACACGTCGTCGGGCCGGTTCAGCCCGGCATCGGCCAGCACGTGGGACAGCTCCAGCCGGGTCCGAGCGGCGACGGCGACCGGATCCACGCCCAGGCGCGCTGCCGCACGGTCCGTCAGCAACTCGTCCAGCCAGGGGGCGAGGGCGTCCAGCGCGGCCCGTACACGACTGGCGGACTCGGCGGTGCCGTCACCGAGGCGTACCGTCCACTCCGCGGCGTAACGGCGGTGGTAGGCAAGCTCCTTGACGCTCTTCGCGGCGATCGCGGCCAGCACCGGGTCGGGTGCGGCGGCGAGTGTCTCGCACACGGCCAGCCGCCAGACGGACAGCACCAGCAGCCGGACGACGGTGAACGCGAAGTCGCCGCCCGGCAGTTCGGCGAGGCGTACGTTGCGGAAGTCTTCCGGGTCGCGGAAGTAGGCGTACGCGTCCTCGCCGCGGCCCGTGCCGTCGGCCCGGCCGGCCCTGGCGTACAGCAGTCGGGCCTGGCCGAGGAGGTCGAGTCCGATGTTGGCCAGCGCCAGCTCTTCCTCCAACTCCGGGGCGCGGGTGCACCATTCGGCCAGCCGCTGCGCGGACACCAGGGCGTCGTCGCCGAGCGCCAGACAGCAGGCGGCCAGGTCTTCCGCGTCGACCCCGTCGGGCACCGCCTGGTCGACGCCGTGCAGGGGGTCGGTGAAACCGGTGCCGAACGCCCAGCGGGCGCTGTCGCCGTCGACGTACACATGCTCGTCGGTCATGCGCTGCTCCTAAAAGTTCCTGGATGTTCCCTAGATATGGGGGACGTCAGATGTGGGGGACGTCGTCGGGGATGTCGTAGAAGGTGGGGTGCCGGTAGACCTTGTCGCCGCTGGGGGCGAAGAACGGGTCCTTCTCGTCGGGCGCGGAGGCGGCGATGGTGTCCGAGCGCACGGCCCAGATGCTCACGCCTTCGTTGCGCCGTGTGTAGAGGTCGCGGGCGTGCAGGAGGGCCATCTCGTCGTCGGCGGCGCGCAGGGAGCCGACGTGGACGTGGTTGAGCCCGCGCTTGCCGCGGACGAACACCTCGTACAGCGGCCAGTCGCCCTTTGTCGACGTACTCATGCCGCCGCCCCTTCCCGCAGCCGGGCCGTCCGCTTGGCGGCGTGCGCGGTGGCGGCCCGCCGTACCCAGGCACCCTCCTCGTGCGCGGCCCGGCGACGGGCGATCCGCTCGGCGTTGCACGGTCCGTCACCGGAGACGACCCGCTTCAGCTCGTCCCAGTCCGGGGCGGAGAAGTCGTGGTGGCCGCGCTCCTCGTTCCAGCGCAGGTCCGGGTCGGGCAGGGTGACGCCCAGCTTCTCGGCCTGCGGGACGGTCATGTCGACGAAGCGCTGCCGCAGTTGGTCGTTGCTGTGCCGCTTGATCCTCCAGGCCATGGACCGCGCCGAGTTGGGGGAGTCGTCGTCGGGCGGGCCGAACATCATCAGGGACGGCCACCACCAGCGGTCGACGGCGTCCTGCACCATGGCGCGCTGTTCGTCGGTGCCGCGCATCATGGTCAGCAGCAGTTCGTAGCCCTGCCGTTGGTGGAAGGACTCCTCCTTGCAGACGCGGACCATGGCACGTCCGTACGGGCCGTACGAGGTGCGGCACAGCGGGACCTGATTGCAGATGGCCGCCCCGTCCACGAACCAGCCGATCACCCCGACGTCGGCGAAGGTACGGGTGGGGTAGTTGAAGATCGAGGAGTACTTCTGACCGCCGTCGATCAGCCGCTCCGTCATCTTCGTGCGGTCGGCGCCGAGCGTCTCGGCCGCCGAGTAGAGGTAGAGCCCGTGCCCCGCCTCGTCCTGCACCTTGGCGAAGAGGATCGCCTTGCGGCGCAGCGAGGGCGCCCGGGTGATCCACTCGCCCTCCGGCTGCATGCCGATGATCTCGGAGTGGGCGTGCTGGGCGATCTGCCGGACGAGCGTGGCCCGGTAGGCGTCGGGCATCCAGTCGCGGGGTTCGATGCGCTGGTCACGGGCGATGGTGTTCTCGAAGGCGGCCTCCGGGTCGTACGGCCGCGGGGGTGCTGCGGTGGGGTTGTTCACGATGGCGTGTCCTGTCGTGGGTCGGGGGAGGTGGAGTGGTCAGTGACCGTGGAAGCCGGGGGCGCGGCGTTCTATGTCCAGGAGGTACGTGGAGTTCCTGTCACCATCGGTAGAACCCCTGACCGCTCTTGCGGCCCAGCTCACCGCGGGCGACCTTCTCCCGCAGCAGCCGCGGCGGCGCGAACCGCTCGCCGAGCGTCGTGTGCAGGTGCTCCGCGATGGCGAGCCGTACGTCGAGTCCGACCACGTCGGTGAGGCGCAGCGGTCCCATCGGGTGCCGGTAGCCGAGGCGCATGGCCGTGTCGATGGCCTCCGCGTCGGCGACCCCCTCCTCGACCATGCGGATCGCCTCGAGGCCGAGGGTGAGGCCGAGTCGGCTGCTGGCGAAGCCGGGCGAGTCCTTGACGACGACGTCCTGTTTGCCGAGGGCGTGCGCCCAGCGGACCGCCGCGGACCGGGTCGCTTCGGTGGTGTCGGGGGTCAGGACCAGTTCGACGAGGGCGGAGACGGGAACGGGGTTGAAGAAGTGCATCCCCAGGAACCGCCCGGGACGTTTCAAGGCCGCCGCGAGTTCGGTGACGGACAGGGAGCTGGTGTTGCTGGCCAGCACGCATCCGTCGTGCACGACGTCCTCGGCGGCGGCAAGCAACTCGGCCTTGAGAGCCGCGTCTTCCGGGACCGCCTCGACGACCAGGTCGGTGTCGTGGGGCAGTTCGGCGATCGAGGAGAGGACGGCGACACGGTCCGGCACGTCGAGATCCGACGGCCCGGCGAGTGCGAGCGTCCCGCGCTCGGCCGCCTGCCGAAGTCCCGTGGTGATCCGTTCCAGAGCGGCGGCGCCCGCGGAGCCGTCGCGCTCCACGACGGCCACGCGGGACCCGGCGGCCGCGAAGGACTGGGCGATACCGGCGCCCATGCGCCCGCCGCCGATCACCCCCACCACGGAGGGCGGTGCTGCTGCCGAGTTCATGCCCGGCCTCCCGTCTTCTGCGTCGTCTCCGTCGTCTCGGTCTTCTCCAGGAAGCGCGTCATGCGCTCCTCCTTGTCCGGGCTCTCGAAGAGCACCGCCTGAGCAAGGTCGTCGGCCACGGGATGGGCACCCGGGGCATCGGTGACGAGCTTCGTCAGCCGCAGGGCGAGGGCCGAGGAGCGGGCCATCCGGTCGAGCAGCGCGTGCGCCTCGTCGATCAGCCGGTCTGTCGGTACGACGTCCATGACGAGCCCGCAGGCGAGTGCGGCCGGCGCGTCGAGGGTGCGTCCGGCGAGCAGGACCTGCTTGGCCACCGACTCGCCCACCAGTTCGCGCAGCCGCCAGCAGGCACCGGCGGCGGCGAGGATGCCCAGGCCCGGTTCGGGATTGCCGAAGACCGCGTCCGGCCCGGCGATCCTGAGGTCGCAGGCGTACGCCAACTCGGCGCCGCCGCCCAGCGCCCAGCCCGGCACCGCGGCCACGGTGGGCAGGGGCAGCCTGTGGACCCGTTCGAAGAGGCGGCTGTTGATGCCCTGGAGGGCCTCGTCGCGACCCCGAGCGCGCAGTTCGCCGATGTCGGCACCGCCCGCGAAGACCCCGCCGTGCCCGGTCAGCAGCAGGAACTTCGGGGCACGCTCCAACTCCTCGCACACCCGGTGCAGTTCGGTGATCATGCGGCCGTTGATGGCGTTGCGGGCGGCGGGCCGGCGCAAGGTGACGACCACCCGGTCCGTGCGCTCCTCGACCGAGAGCGTCTCGTACAGCTGGTTCTCGTACGGGCCGTCCGCGGGTGTCTTGTTCATACGCGTTCCACGAGCATGGCCACGCCCTGTCCGACACCGACGCAGAGGGTCGCCAGGCCTCGCCGGCCGCCCTCCCGCTCCAGTCGGCCCAGCAGGGTGAGCAGGATGCGGGCGCCGGAGCAGCCCAGGGGGTGGCCGAGTGCGATGGCGCCGCCGTCGGCGTTGACGCGGTCCGGGTCGAGCTTCAGCCGTTGCATGACCGCAAGGGCCTGGGCGGCGAAGGCCTCGTTGAGTTCGACCGCGTCGAGGTCCCCGACCGTCCAGCCCGCCCGGTCCAACGCCTTGGCGGTGGCCGGCACCGGGCCGAGGCCCATCAAGTGGGGCTCGACCCCGGCCGAGGCGGCGGTGACGACACGGGCCCGGGGAGTCAGCCCGTAGCGCTCCACCGCCGCCCCGCTCGCCACCACCAGGGCGGCAGCCCCGTCGGACAGCGGCGAGGAGTTGCCCGCGGTGACGATGCCGCCCGGGCGGAAGACGGTGCGCAGGCCGCTCAGCTTCTCCAGCGTGGTGGCCGGGCGCGGCCCTTCGTCCTGGTCCACCTCACCGTCCGCCACCGGCACCGGGACGATCTCCGCCGCGAAACGGCCCGCCGCCTGTGCGGCCACCGCCCGGCGGTGGCTGCGCAGTGCGAAGGCGTCCGCGTCCAGGCGGCTGATGCCGTCCAGGGCGGCGACCTCCTCCGCGGTCTCGCCCATCGACAAGGTCGTCGTCGCGGGGAAGCGCGGGTTGGTGAAGCGCCAGCCGAGTGAGGTGTCGTGGACGTCGCCGGGCCGGGACCAGGGTGTGCCCGGCTTGGCCATCACCCAGGGCGCACGGGTCATCGACTCGACCCCGCCGGCCACGACCAGCTCGGCCTCGCCCGCCCGTATCGAGTGCGCGGCGGACGCGACGGCCGTAAGCCCCGAGGCGCACAGCCGGTTGACGGTGTATCCGGGCACGGTGTGCGGAAGTCCGGCCAGCAGTACGGCCATCCGCGCGACGTCCCGGTTGTCCTCTCCGGCCTGGTTCGCGGCGCCGAGGATCACCTCGTCCACGGAGTCGGCTGGTATCCCGGCGCGACGCACGGCCTCGCCGACGACGAGCGCGGCCAGGTCGTCGGGGCGCACGGAGGCCAGGGCGCCGCCGTAACGGCCCTGTGGAGTGCGGGCCCCGTCGATCAGATAGACCTCATCGGACATCGGCGTGCTCCTCGGCCGGGGCGTGACGGCGGGACTGGAGGACGGCGAAGCGGCCGGTGACGAACGCCGGGTCGGTCAGGGTCGCGTTGGCGGCCGGGTTGGCCGACGTGCCGTGGAAGTCGCTGAAGGCGGCGGACTGGTTGGGGAACACGTCGCCGGTCAGGTTCTCCGACAGATGCACGCCGGCCTCCAGGGCCGTCGCCCGCGCGGCCGCCAGTACGTCCTCGCCGGTCGCGTAGACGCAGGCGGTGAGCGCGCCGTGGCGCCGTACGGTGTCGTGCAGGACGCGCAGGGAGTGCGCGGTGTCGTCGGTGGCGATGACGAAGGAGACCGGCCCGAACCACTCACTCGTGTAGGTCTTCTCGTCGGCCTCGGCGTCGAGCTGGGCCACCAGCGGAGTGCGGACGACGGCGTCCGGATGGTCGGGGAAGTCGGGATGCTGGTCGGGGGACATGAAGGCTCCAGGCCGAAAGTTCGGTCGGTTGGTGGGTGCGGTGCGCCCAGGTACGGAGAGGGGGAGCAGGTCGGGTCAGACGTCGGCGAGCAGGATCGCCGGGCGTTCCACGCAGTCGGCCACGAAGCGCAGGAAGCCGCCGGCCGTGCCGCCGTCGCAGACCCGGTGGTCGAAGCTGAGCGACAGCTGCGTGACCTTGCGGACGGCGAGCGCGCCGTCCACCACCCAGGGTTTGTCGACGATGCGGCCGACGCCGAGGAGCGCCGCCTCCGGGTGGTTGATGATGGGTGTGGAGCCGTCGACGCCGAACACGCCGTAGTTGTTGAGGGTGAAGGTGCCTCCGGTCAGCCGGTCGGGCGGCAGGCTGCCGGTCCGGGCCAGTTCGGTCAACCGGGCGAGTTCCGCGGCGAGTTGGACCGTCGTCAGCCGGTGGGCGTCGCGGACGACGGGGACGACGAGGCCGCGTTCGGTCTGGGCGGCGAAGCCCAGGTGCACCTCGTCGTAGCGCAGGATCTCCCGGCGTTCGGTGTCGACGGCCGAGTTCAGCTCGGGGTAGCGGCGGAGACCGGCGACACAGATCCGGGCGAACAGGGCCAACAGGCCGACGCGGCGGCCGGGTTCGGCGGCCTCCAGCGCTTTCTTGGCCTGCAGCAGTCCGGTCGCGTCCACGTCGACCCAGGTGGTGGCGTCGGGAATCTCGGCCCGGCTGCGGGAGAGCTTGTCCGCGACGGCTTTACGAACGCCTCGGAGCGGGATGCGGACGGGACCGTCTGGGGCGGTCTCCGGTCGGGGCACGGGCGCCGGTCCCGGTCGGGGCACGGGCGCGGCTTCCAGCCGTGACGCAGGCGTCGGCTCCGCGCTGGCCCGCGCGCCGGACGGTGCCTCCGCGTGCCTCGCGCCCTGGGCGACGGCCTGTTCCACATCCCGCCGTAGGACGACCCCGGCGGGACCGGACGGCACCAGCACGGTGAGGTCGACTCCGTGGTCCCGCGCCATCCTGCGCACGAGAGGCGAGATGACCCGGGGAGCGTGCGGCTCGATCGCCGGCGCCGCCTCGGCCACGGGCCCGGGGATCGCCGTAGCGGCCCCAGCGCGTCGGCGGCGACGGCGCAGTGCCGGTTCGTGTCCGGTGCCGTAGCCGATCAGCACGTTGCCGGATCCGGCCTGCTCTTCCTCCCGGTACCGCACTGCGGCCGGGTCGGCCGGTACCGGTCCCGCCACGGGCTTACCGGACGGCAACGAGCCGAGGGCCTCGCCCATGCCGCCGCCCGGTCCGTCGGCCGAGCCGGACCAGCGGGCCCCGGTACCGAATTCGCCGGGCGACGGATCGCCCGAGCCGTCACCTGCGCCGCCCCCGCCGGAGGTAATTGCCCCCACAGTGATCAGCGGTTCCCCCACCCCCACCGCCGAACCCGCCTCCGCATGCAGCCGCAGCACCGTGCCCGCGTACGGCACCGGCACCTCGACCGCGGCCTTGGCGGTTTCCACCTCGACCACGATCTGGTCGATCGTCACGGTGTCGCCGACGGCGACCTTCCACTCGATGATCTCCGCGTCGGTCAGCCCTTCGCCGAGGTCGGGGAGCTTGAACAGCTGCTCGTGCAGCGTTGCGGTGGTCATGTGACCGCTCCCTTCAACAGGTGCCGGGTGTCGGGCTCGTCGGAGAACTGCAGTCGGTCGACGGCGTCGAGGATCCGGTCGACGCCGGGCAGGTGCGCGTGCTCCAGCTTCGGCGGCGGGTACGGGATGTCGAAGCCGGCCACCCGCAGCACGGGCGCGGCCAGCGAGTGGAAGCAGCGCTCCTGCACCCGGGCGGCGATCTCCGCACCGACCCCGGCGAAGCCCTGCGCCTCCTGAACGACCACGCAGCGCCCCGTCCTCCGCACCGACTCCGTGACGGTCTCGTCGTCGAAGGGCACCAGCGTCCGCAGGTCCACGACCTCCAGCTCGATCCCGTCCTCGGCGGCTGCCTCGGCAGCGGCCATGGCCACGGGGACCGAGGGGCCGTAGGCCACGATGGTGGCGTCACGCCCCGCGCGCCGGATCGCCGCCCGCCCGAACGGCAGTGCCCCGCGCGTCTCCAGATCGGTGTCCTCGCGCGACCAGTACAGCTTCTTCGGCTCCAGGAACACCACCGGGTCGGGGTCGGCCACCGCGTCACGCAGCAGCCAGTAGGCGTCCTCGGCCGTGGCCGGGGTGACGACCTTGAGGCCGGGCGTGTGGGCGTAGTAGGCCTCGCTGGAGTCGCAGTGGTGCTCGACTCCGCCGATCCCGCCGGCGTAGGGGATGCGGATCACCATCGGCAGGCCGATCCGCCCGCGTGTGCGGTTGCGCAGCTTGGCGACGTGCGAGGCGATCTGCTCGAACGCCGGGTAGGCGAAGGCGTCGAACTGCATCTCCACCACGGGCCGGAACCCGCCCATCGCCATGCCGACCGCCAGCCCGACGATGCCGGCCTCCGCGAGCGGGGTGTCGAAGCAGCGCTGCTCGCCGAAGTCGCGGGTCAGCCCGTCGGTGATGCGGAACACGCCGCCCAGCGGGCCGACGTCCTCTCCGAAGACGAGGACCCGTTCGTCCTCGCCGAGTGCGTCGCGCAGGGCGGTGTTGAGCGCCTGCGCCATCGTGACCTTGGCCATGGTCGTCAGTCCTCCTGGGCCTGGGCGGATTCGGCGAGCTCGGCCGCCAACTGGGCACGCTGCTCCCGCAGTTGCGGGGTGAGATCGGCGTATACGTGGTCGAACAGCTCCAGCGGATCCAGCACGGAGTCTGCGTTCATGCCGGCCCGCACCCGCGCCGCCAGTTCCTCGGCCTCCTCCCGCAGCGCCGCCACGTCCTCGTCGGTGAGCGCGCCACGCGAGCGCAGACAGGTCTCCAGGCGGTCGACCGGGTCGGCGGCCCGCCACTGGTCGACCTCGTCGTTCTCCCGGTAGCGGGTGGCGTCGTCGGCGTTGGTGTGCGCGTCCATGCGGTACGTGTGCGCCTCGACCAGGACCGGGCCGTTCCCGGCGCGGGCGTGCTCGACGGCCGCGGTCAGTACTGCCAGCACCGCGAGCAGGTCGTTGCCGTCGACCTGCTCGGCGCGCACCCCGTAGCCGATGCCCTTGTAGGCGAGGGCGGGCGCCGCGGTCTGCCGGGCCAGCGGGACGGAGATCGCGTACTTGTTGTTCTGCACGAAGAAGACGACCGGGGCGCGGAAGACGGCCGCGAAGTTCAGCGCCTCGTGGAAGTCGCCCTCGCTGGTCGCCCCGTCCCCGACGAGGGCCATCGCCACGCCGTCCTCGCCCTTGCGGCGCATCGACTCCGCCATGCCGACGGCGTGAAGAACCTGGGTGGCCAGCGGGGTGCACTGGGGTGCGACGCGGGTGGCGGCGGGGTCGTAGCCGCAGTGCCAGTCGCCGCGCAGCAGCGTCAGCACCTCGACCGGGTCGATGCCACGGGTCACCAGGGCGACGGAGTCGCGGTAGGTCGGGAACAGCCAGTCGTCCGGGCGCAGTGCGAGCACGGCGCCGATCTGACAGGCCTCCTGACCGCGGCTGGACGGGTAGACCGCGAGGCGGCCCTGCTTGGTGAGGGCGGTCGCCTGGGTGTCGAACCGGCGGCCCAGGACCATGCGACGCCAGGCCTCGAGCAGGGCCTCGACCTCGGGCTCGGTGTAGTCGGTCGGCTGCTTCGCGACCGGTGTGCCGTCCTCGGCCACGAACCGCACCGGCGACAGGGACGGCAGAAGGCCCTGCACCGTCTGGCGGAGGCTCTTCACAGACATGGAGGGCACTCGCTTTCTCTGGACACTTGACAGGAGAATGGTCGCCGTCGCGGAATATGTGTTCAATAGCTCGGCGGAACAGGCGACGAACTGCCGAATCGAAGAGACCGGGAGGACAAAGTGTCCGAGGAAAACGCCCTGCCGGGGGCGGCGGCCGGACGAACTGCCGTCCCGCTCGACGACATCGACCGGCAGATCCTGAGCCGGCTCCTCGAGGACGGCCGGATCTCGGTCCGCGCCCTCGCCGAACAGGTGCACATCTCCCGGGCCAACGCCTACACGCGCATCGGCCGGCTCGTGGCCGAGGACGTCATCACGGGCTTCACCGCGCAGCTCAACGCCCAGCGGGCGGGCCTGGGCACGAGCGCGTACGTCACAGTGATGATCGACCAGAACGCCTGGCGGAACATCTCCCGCGAACTGCGCGAGATCCCGTACGTGGAGCATGTCGCCCTCGTCACGGGCGACTTCGACGTCCTGGTGCTGGTGCGCGCGCCGGACAACCTGGCGCTGCGCAAGGTGGTGCTGGAGAGCATCCAGGCGGTGCCGGGCGTGCGCTCCACCCGCACCTGGCTGGTCTTCGACGAGGTGCGGGGCCGCGGCGCCACCTGGACGGACTGAGGGACCGCCGCGGTCATACGTCGATCAGCGCGGCGGTGGCGGCAGGGCTCCCCGCGGCGACCGCCGGCCGGTCAGGTGCCGGGACGGGAGCCGCTGCCGGTGCGCGCCGCCGGGAGCGCACCACGCGGAACCGTCCGGTGACGAAGTGGGCGTCCGCGCCCGGCAGTTCGGCGAGGGCCGAGGACGGGTCGGCGGGCAGGTCGTCGAGGTTCTCCACGAGATGCACCCCGGCGTCAAGCGCCGCCGTCTCGGCCGCCGCCAGCACCAGCGGGTCGGTGGAGTGCACCGAGACGTAGAGCGCGCCGTGCCGCGCCACCGTACGGCGCAGGAGGGCCAGGCTGTGCGAGGTCGAGTCAGTGCCCACCAGGAAGGTCACCGGCCCGGGCCACTCGCGCGTGTAGACCCGTTCGTCCGAGGCGCGCAGCCGTACCAGCAGCGGACTGCGCAGATCGGCGTACGGGTGGTCGGGATGGGCCACGGGACCGGACGCGTGCAGGACCGGGCCGCACCGCGCGGCCTCCGTCAGAGCGCTGGACACCTCGTCGGCGGTGATCGCGCCCAGCAGCCTCGCCGCGCGGGCGGGGTGCCCGAGCAGCCGGTCCACGGCTTCGTCGAGGTCGGCCCCGAGGTCCCGCAGCGTCTTGTGTCCCTCGTCGGTGCTGAAGCCCCGCTCCGGTACCAGGATGTTCTGCGGCGTGGTGCGCACCGTGCCGTTGCACCGGCACGAGGAGAGGGCGAGACCCCGTACCAGGCCCTGGTAGTCGTCGGTCGAGTCCACGACCACGGTGTTCAGCCCGGTCCGGTTGGCGAACACGGCGGCCTGGCGGGCGTGTTGTTCCAGCCAGTCGGCGAAGCGCGCGGAGCCCGTGAAGTCGACGATGCGCACCGCCGGATCCGTGGCCAGTCGCCGGTGCACCTGCCGCTCCGGTTCCGCCACGGCCAGGGTCACGAGGTCCGGGGAGTGACCGGCCTCCGCGAGCAC
The DNA here is from genome assembly GCF_014647675.1 of Streptomyces flaveus. GTDB lineage: Bacteria > Actinomycetota > Actinomycetes > Streptomycetales > Streptomycetaceae > Streptomyces > Streptomyces flaveus. The sequence goes on from NZ_BMPQ01000011.1 coordinate 192,292, forward strand.
CTGCCGGGCGACCCGCACCGTGATCGCCAGCGGCAGTACCGAGCGAGGGTGCGGAGCCACGACGACCGGGTTGCCGGTCACCAGGCCGGCGAACAGGCCCGGATACCCGTTCCAGAGCGGGAAGTCGGGACAGCCGACGAGCAGCGACACCCCACGGGGCACGAGGGTGCAGGTGCCCCGCAGAGTGCACGGCTGCCCGCCCCGTCCGGTGATTTTCCAGTGCGAGTCGGCCGGCACACGTTCCGACTCGGCGAAGGCCTGGGCCACCACCTGAAGGCCACGGTCCTGGGCGCGCGGCCCGGCGGCGTGGAAGGCCGCCTGGAGGGGCTGGCCGGTGGTGTGGTGCACCGCGAGGGCCAGTTCGTGGCTGCGGGTGTTGAGCCGGCGCAGGATCTCCACGGCGAGCCCGGCGCGCTCGTACGGCCCGGCCACCCGCCAGCCGGCCGCCGCCCGCCCCGCCGCCGCGACCAGCTCCGCGGGATCGCAGCGCGGGTAGGCGATGGCCGGACCGACGCCGTACGGCGACGCCTCCGTGCGCACAAGACCTGTCTCGCCGGGCTGCGGCAGGGCGAAGGTCCGTCCCAGCAGCGAGCGGAACACCTTTCCCGCCGTGCGGGTCGACCTCATGCCCGCGTCGGCCGCGTCCTGGCCGGTCGCCTCGGTGAAGGGGCGTCGGCACTCACCGGCGGCGCTCGCGCGAACGATGCTCTGCAGCAGCTCGTGGTGCCGTTCGTAGGGACCGGGGCGCATGGCCGTCAGCCTCTCCAGCTCGCCGCGAGCGCGAGGAGGGCGTCGTTCTCCTCCGGCAGCCCGATCGTGACCCGGACGCCCTCGCCGAGGAACGGGCGGACCATGACCTTCCCGTCCGCGCAGTGCAGGGCGAAGTCCCCGCTGTCGCCGCCGAGCGGCAGCCAGACGAAATTGGACTGGGAGTCGGGCACATCATGGCCGAGCGCCCGCAACCGCCCGGTGACACGGTCGCGTTCGGCGACCGTGAGGGCGGCCCGCCGGGCGACCTCCATGCCTTCGCCGAGAGCTACGACGGCGGCCCGCTGAGCGAGAGCGCTGACGCTGAATGGCACCTGCGTCCGGCGCACGTGCGCGGCGATGCCGGGCGGCGCGACGCAGTAGCCGACACGCAGCCCCGCCAGGCCGTACGCCTTCGAGAAGGTCCGCAGCACCGCCACGTTCGGCCGGTCGCCGAGGAGGGCGAGGCCGTCGGGGACCCGGGCGGGATCGGTGTACTCCCGGTACGCCTCGTCGACGACGATCAGCACGTCCCGCGGCACCCGGTCCGCGAAGTCGGTCAGGGCCCGCGCGCCGACCGCCGTGGAGGTCGGATTGTTGGGGTTGCACACGAAGACCAGCCGGGTCCGGGCGGTGATCGCCGCCGCCATGGCGTCGAGGTCGAGGGCGTGGTCGCGCAGGGACACCCGCACCGCCGTACCGCCCGCTACGGCGGTGAGGATCGGGTACGCCTCGAACGACCGCCAGCCGAAGACGACCTCGTCACCGGGCCCCACGACGGTGTGCAGCAACTGCCCGCACACCTCGGAGGAACCGGCGCCCACCGCGATCCGGTCCGGCTCGACCCCGTGGTGCGCCGCCAGGGCCTCGACGAGCGGGGCGGCGTGCAGATCGGGGTACCGCGACACACCGCCGGCGGCCTCCGCGAGGGTCGTGGCCACCCCCGGCAGCAACCCGTGCGGGGATTCGTTGCTGGCCAGCACGACGGCCCCGGGCAGTTTGCGGCCCGGGACGTAGGCGGGCAGCTGGGACAGGGACGCACGGACACGCACCATGCTGGACTCGCTTCTGCAGCGCTGGGGCCCGAGGCCTCGCCGTCGGGCACTTGACAGCCAAATCGTGAGGAGAGGACGACAAGTACTCAACTGTTTGGGAAATTCGGCTACGAATCGCCGAAATCGAGGCAGTTGGCCAGCAAACCGTCTCCCGGCGAGCCCTGCGGAACCTTTGGCACGAGACGGACGGCGCGCCCTCCGCGGGGCGCATGCTCGTCTCCTTGATCACGGGACGGACACAGCGGGCCATCGAGGCCCCCGCCGCGGGCGAGGCGTGAGCAGACTGCTCGCCGCCCGAGCCGCGCGATGTCCGCGGCCCGCCCTGTTCCGATCGAGGGAGACCATGCACAGCACCCAGACCCGCCTCCGCCACGGAGCCCTGACGGCGTGCGCGGCGGCCCTCGCGCTGCTCGCGACCGGCTGCTCGAAGGCGTCCGCAGACGCGCAGGCCGGCGACTGCCGCGACGACGGCCACTGGTCGGGACGGGAGCAGGCCGCATGGCTGCGGACCGCGGTGTCCTTCCGCGGGACGGTCGACGGGGCAGGCCCGTCGTACGAGGACGCTTCGGTCGTCGTCCGCGCACGGCACACGGGTGATGGCCGGGTGCTGTGCCAACCGCTCGGTGTGCAGGTCGAGTTCTGGACCCTCTCGGCCAGGACGACGGGGACGGAGACGTCGTCCGTCATGCGCTACGGACTGTCCGCGGACGGCAGCAGGACCCGTACCGTCGGGTTCCCCAGGGGCCTTCCCGACGGACAGGACGGCATCTGCACCCGGATCCTTGTGGCGGCGTACGCGGGCGCGCCCCTGAGGGGTCGGGAACTGCCGCGGACGACACGGGATTTGGCCATCGCCGGGGACATGGACGTGCGGTTCGGGACGGAGCGGATCGGTGCCTACTGGTTGCTCCCGCCGCAGAATCCCACCGCATGCACCCCGGACCGGCCGACGGCCGACCCCTCACCCACCAGGTCGACGACCTGGGACATCTACCATCCGTGACGCAGTCACGTGCCGGGCGGCCGGCCACAATCCAGCGGCCCGCTGCGGACTGCGCCTCACTGCGTGCCGTGCGTTCCCCTGAGTTCGCGTCTGGTGACCATCTCGGACTCGATCCGTATGAACACCGGGTCCCGCAGGGGCATCCAGGACGTGGGACCGGCTTGCGACAGCCGCTCGTGCTCGGCCGGGTCGGTCACCACGGTGGCCCGGCCGGTGACGACCACGCTCCAGCCGGACCGGGTCGCCGCGTCGAACTCGTCCGCCTCGAAGGCGACCACGACGCCGTCGATGGCGCGTACGAGGTCCGAGTCCGGCGAGGTGGACAGCAGGACGGAGGCGTCCGTGTCCAGGGAGAAGTTGATGGGCAGGACCGCGGGCAGAGCCTGCCGGGTGTAGACCACGCGGCCGACCGGCACCTTGGCGAGCAGGCGCAGGCTCTCCTGCCGGTCGAGTGCGCGAAAGGCGTCGTTCTGGAACATCCGTCCATGGTCTCCGCGGTCGCGGTGAGAGGGTAGGGCCGACCGGCCCTACCCTCTTGGCCCCCTTGGGACGCGAGGACGGCCGATCACAGCCGTTGATTCGCGGGAGCCGTGCGGGCAACACGGTACCCGCGCGCCCCGCGCCGCGGCTGAGACCCCGTGGGGTCCTGAACAGCCGGACCTGGCAAGCGAGTTACGCCTCAGTCTCCGCGGGGAGGGGCACCGTCCATTCCACGACGGTGCCGGTGGGCTCGTTCGGTGTGAGCGTGAGACTGCCGCCCAGGTCGGTCGCGCGGCGGTGGAGGTTGTCCAGGCCGCTGCGGCGGGTGACGGCGGGGTCGATGCCGCGTCCGTTGTCGGACACGCGCAGGCGCAGCCGGCTGCCGTCCGTTTCGGCGGTGACCTCGACGGTGGTGGCGTGCGCATGCCGGGCGGCGTTCGACAGGGTCTCGCGCAGCACCGCCAGCAGGTGATCGGCGTGGCCCGCGGGTACGCCCGTGTCCAGCAGGCCGGTCATGCGCAGGGCGGGGCTGAAGCCGAGGGCTTCGGCGGCCTTGTCGGTCTCGGACAGCAGCTTCGCGCGCAGTCCGGCACGCCCCTCGGAGCGGTCGCGCTCGCGCAGGGCGTAGATCGTGGTCCGCACCGTTTTGATGGTGTCGTCGAGGTCGTCGACCACACGCTGGATGCGCTCGGCCGCCTCGGGCCGGTCGGAAATCCGTCCCAGTACGGAGTTCAGCGTCAGCCCGGAGGCGAACAGCCGCTGGATGGCCAGGTCGTGAAGGTCGCGTGCGATGCGGTCCCGGTCGGTCAGGACCAGGAGATGATCCGCCTCGCGCCGATGCTCGGCGATCTCCAGAGCAAGCGCGGCCTGGTCGGCGAAGCCGCTGATCATGGTCATGACGGCGTCGGAGAACTCCTCGCCGCCGGGCAGATTGGCGATCTGAAGGACCGCACGGGCGTGCTCGCTCCCGCCCAGCGGGAGCAGAAACCCGGGCCCCAGTTCCACATGAGCCGCGGAGCCGGCCCCCTCCTGCGGCTCCTGGGACAGCGCGTTGCTGGTGATCCGCTCGTTGGAGCGGTGCACCTTCGCGGCCAGCGTGGTGGCCGGCAGTACCAGCCCGCGCACCCGCTCGGCGCCCTCCCCGTCGGCGGCCTCGATCACCAGCTCGTCGCCGCCGTCGATCGGCACCGCCATCGTCACCAGATCGGCCCCTGACAGGAACCTCACGGTGGTGGCGACCTGGTGCAGTACCTGATCCGGGTCGGTGCCCGACAACAGGCTGCGGGTCAGCTCGCTGCTAGCCGCCAGCCACCGCTCCCGGCGGAGCGTGTCCTCGTACAGCCGGGCGTTGTCGATGGCCACGCCCGCTGCCGCCGCCAGGGTGCGCAGCACCGCCTCGTCCTCGTCGTCGAACTGCGCCCCGCCGCGCTTGTCGGTCAGGTACAGGTTTCCGAAGACCCGGTCGCGTACGCGCACCGGAGCCCCCAGGAACGTGGTCATCGGCGGATGCCCCTCGGGGAAGCCCACCGAGTCGGGATGCGTGCCGAGGTCGGCGAGGCGCAGTGGCTCCGGCTCCCTGATCAGCAGCCCCAGGATGCCCTCGCCCTCGGGATAGTGGCCGATCGCCTTGATGGTGTCCTCGTCCACACCGACGGTGATGAACTGCTTGATCCGGCCTTCCTCGCCCACCACCCCCAGCGCCCCGTACTCGGCGTCCACCACGGCCACCGCGGACTCGGTGATCCGCCGCAGCACCACATCGAGATCCAGGTCGGAGCCGATCGCGAGTACCGCGTCCAGCAGCGTGTGCACCCGGTCCCGGGTCGCGCGCACCTGCGCCACCTGCGCCTGCAGCCCCTCCAGCAGCTCGTCCAGCCGCAACTGAGGTGCCGCCGGGCCGTCCTTCCGCCTCGCTGTCGGACTTTCCGCCATGCCCGCTCCCTCCCGAAAGGTGCCAGCGGCACCTCCCCCATCATGCCGAAGAGCCCTGACGGCACGCGAACATATGTGACGCTCATCCGACACTCGTTCCTGATGGTGCGTCAGGTCGCTTGCGTGCAGGTCAAGTGCCGCGGATGGTCTGATCCGCTTGGTGGTGCGCTGAACGGCCGCTGACGCGGGTGAAGGAACCCGCGTCAGCGTCGCCCCGTATCAGGCCGGATCGTGGGCCGGGGTGGGTGCGTCGGCTGAAGGGCTTGCCGACGCGTTCGGTTCGTCGTGGGCCAGGCGGTGGAAGAGGCTGCCGGGCCACCAGAACCAGCGACCGAGGTCGAGGGCGAGGGCGGGAACCAGAACCGTTCGGACGAGGAAGGTGTCCAGAGCGACGGGCAGGGTCTGGAGGGTGCACACCAGGTGCAGCCGCAGGCCCCAGAAGAAGCGTCTGTGGCTGGCGCAGTACCCGTACTCGGCGCATCCGGCCAGGTCGGAACGTTTCACGGTCTCGCGTGAGCGGCCGCACTCCACCGGCGTGGAGTTCACGATCCACACGTCATCGCTCCACACGGAGGTGTGGACGGCCGGTAGCCGGGTGACTTGACGCAGCAGCTCGGCGGCCTTGCGCAGCCGCTTGTTGTAGCCGGGCTGTTTGGGAAGGTACGGGAAGAGATGCCGCAGGTGGGAGCGGGCGTGGCGGAGCCACCTGGCCTCGGAGGTGAAACCGAGCATGGCCTGCATCATCGCGAGCGTGACCAGCTCGGCGTCGCTCAGCAGCGGGGTGATCCCCACCGTCGGCCGCCACGGAGCGAGATGCGGCGAGTCCCTTGGCGGATCCTCTGTCTTCACATGGGGTGCGGTCGCGAGGGAGTCCAACTCTGTCTTCACACACTGACGTTGGACTCCCTCACTTCATGCGCGCAGCCGATCTCTCCGCGAGGTGTTCGGCGAGCTTGAACGACGTGTACAAGGCAACGGCGCCGCAAGGGCGAGGACCGCGAAGGCGAGGACCGCGGCCACCGTCCGGACGGCGTGGGCGATCTGCCAGCGGTCCCGTACGTCGGTCCAGTCGGAGGGCGGGGACTGGGCGTTCCAGTGGAGCTGGTCGGAGTTGATGGGCAGGTTGACGATGAGCGTGAGGCCGAGAACGAAGACCAGAAGGGCGAGTGCGGCCACGGTCGGCCATCGGGTGTTCGTTCGGTAGGTCTGGTAAGCCAGTACCGCTGTGGCTATCAGCGCCGGCAGGAGTGTGGCGACGGCGAGTTTGTCGAGGGAGTCCAGTTCGACCAGCCGGACCTGGGTGTAGACAGTGCTGTCGAAGCCGCGCAGCGAGAGTTCCAGGACGAGGACTGACGTGAGGAATCCGGCGAACAGCCCCGCGCATACGAGGCTGGCGAAACGGGCGTACTTCGTCATGATCACGTTCTTTCGTGATGGATGACCCGGGCGGCGAAGGGGCGGGCGGGACGGCGAGGCATCTTCCTGACCTTGTTGGCTGCCGTCGCGGGTCGTCGCTCGCTTTCTCACCCGCGGCCCGGGGCGTGTGCGTGGCCGGTATGCGTCAGGTCGCGATTCCGACGACCTGCTCGATGGTGTCCGGCTGATTCACCATGGCGAGCATGTGGTGGGCGACGTCGGCGCGTGGCACGGAGAACCCGCCCCGGATGTTGCGGTTCCACGCGGTCCGGTACGTGCCGGTCAGGGGCTTGTCGGTGAGTTTGGGCGGGCGCGACACCGTCCATTCCAGTCCGCTGTCGCGCAGGGTCTGCTCGGTGACGGCGAGGTCGGCGTAGTGCCGGCCGAACATCGCCCGGGTCAACGGGACTCCCAGGTGGCGCATGAAGAAGCCGTCGCCGGGATCGTGCCTGGGGGGCGTCGGCCGGCCCGGCACCGGCCCGACGGGTGCGGCGCTGACGATGATGATCCGCCGGACGTGCTCGGCCTGCATCGCCGCGACGATCGCGCGGGTGCCACGCGAGGTGATGCCCGCGTCCGTGCGCGGGTTGCGCGGGCCGAGCGCGGACAGTACGGCGTCGGTGCCGCGTACCGCCGCGGCGAGCGTCCGCAGGTCGGGTCGGGTGAGGTCGACGGCGACCGTCCTGACGCCGCCCGGCAGCTCACGTGGGCGGCGGGCCACGGCGGTGACGTCATGCCCGCCGGCTACCGCCTGCTCGACCAGGTGCCGTCCGATACCGCCGGTGGCGGCCACGATCGTGAGTTTCATCGGGGTCCTCCCGCGGTGAAGGCCACACGGTGGTCTTGCGCCCAGGTGGCGTACGTGCGGGCCGGGCGGCCCAGCAGCCGCCGCACGGTGTCGGTGGTGGGCCCGGCTTCGCGGGCGTAGTCGGCCAGTGAGCCGAGCAGCCGGTCGGGTACCTCGTCGGGCAGGCCGGCGGCGAGCATGCCGTGGCGGATCTCGTCCGGTGCGGCCTCGACGAACGACAGGGTCCGCTCGAGCGCCGCGCCGAGCGCGGCGACCTTCTCCGGCTGGCTCAGCGACTGCTCTCCGGTGAGCAGGTAGGTCTGACCGCGGTGCTGCGGGTGGGTCAGGGCGAGGGCGGCCACCGCGGCGATGTCACGCTCGTCGACGGTCGAGGTCCTCGCGTGCGGGTAGGCCCCCCGCACGGTCCCAGTCGCCTGGATCTGCCCGGCCCAGGCCAGGGTGTTGGCGGCGAAATCGGCGCAGCGCAGGATCGTCCAGTCCAGGCCGCTCCCCTTCGCGACGTCCTCGACCGCGTGGAACTGCTGCCAAAAGCGTGCGTGCCCGGCCGGGTACTGCACGGTCACGGAGGACAGCACGACCACCCGTGCCGCGCCCGTCTCGCGGGCGTGGGCCAACAGGCCGGCAGCGGTGGATCCGGTGGCACGCGGGCTGAGCAGGATGGCCTCCACGCCGTCGAGGGTGGGAACCCTCTTGGGGTGGACGAGCTGGGTACCCGTAGGGAATTCGGCGTGCGGGTCGCGGGTGACAGCGGCGACTTTCGCTCCCCCCTCGACCAGGAGGCGGACGGTTTCCCGGCCGACGACGCCGGTGGCCCCGGTGATCAGGATCATGACTGAACCTCTCGTGGGTGTGGTCGATAATCGATCTTGCGCGGTGGATGATCACGGTTCGTAGCGCGGTTCAAATCGTGGGAGAACGTCACGGACGAGCCGTGCGCCAGGACCATCGGCATGCGGCACTGAAACCTCCGGTTCTGCCCTGTCAGGCTGGTCGGGAGGTCACTGCGTCTGCTTGCGGGTCTGCTTCACTTCCTGGTCGACGGCCCAGGCGTCGGCGACCGGGCCGAGGTGGCCGAGCTTGTCGGGGTTGATGACCGAGCGGATGGTCTGGATCTGCCCGTCGAGCACGTCGAGGGCGAGGATGTGGAGGATCTTTCCGGCGCGATCGCGGAAGAGCGCGCCCGGCTGGCCGTTGACCTCGTGCGGTTCGAACGTGATGTCGACCCGTGCCATCAGCGGGTAGACGGTGGCGAGCAGCCTGGCCACGTTCTCGGCGCCGGCGACGGCCCTGGCCAGCTGCGGGGCCTTGCCACCGCCGTCCCCGACGAGCTGGACATCGGCCGACAGCAGACTCTGCAGTCCGTCCACGTCTCCCTGCGCCAATGCCTCGAAGAACCGCCTCGCCAGCTCCTGCCGCTCCTGGCGGTCCGCTTCGAACCGGGGCCGCCCCTCGTGCATGTGACGGCGTGCCCGAACGAGCAGCTGCCGGCACGCCGCCTCCGAGCGCCCCACCGCGGCGGCGATCTCGTCGAAGCCGAAGGCGAAGACCTCCCGCAGCACGAACACCGACCGCTCCAGCGGGCTGAGCCGCTCCAGGAGCAGCAGCGCCGCCATCGACACCGAGTCGGCCAGCTCCGCCGCGCGGGCCGGGTCCTGGTACGGATCGTCCAGCAGCGGCTCGGGGAGCCACGGTCCGACGTACTTCTCCCGCCGCACCCGGGCGGAGCGCAGCACGTCGATCGCGATCCGGGTCACCGTGGCTGACAAGAACGCCTTGGCCGACACGGGCCGGGTGGTCGAGGCGTCGTAGCGGAGCCAGGTCTCCTGCACCGCGTCCTCCGCCTCGCCCACGCTGCTCAGGATCCGGTACGCGATCGAGAACAGCAGCGGCCGCAGCTCCTCGAACTCCTCGACCTTGCCCACGCCGACTCCCCCTTTGTGGTCTGTGTGCCTGGCCGGACCCGCGCCGGCGAGGCATCCTTCGAAGATCATCCGATGTGTGGGCGGAGCAGACAACGCTCGTGCCGCGACCGCCCTGCCCGCCTTGACCACGGCGTCCTGGCCCCGGCGGGCCTGACCCGGGCCAGGGCGCGGTGGTGGTTCAGTGGAACTGGCCGACCTGGTAGTCGCCGGCCGGCTGCTGGGTGATGATGTTCAGTCGGTTCACCGTGTTCATGAACGAGACCAGCAGCACGAGGGCCGTGAGCTGCTCCTCGTCGTAGTGCTGGGCGGCGCGTGCCCACACGTCGTCGCTGACCCCGGTGGCCGCGTCCGCGACCCGGGTTCCCTGCTCCGCCAGCTCCAGTGCGGCGCGCTCGGCCGCGGTGAAGACCGTCGCTTCCCGCCAGGCCGCGATCAGGTTCAGCCGCACCGGGGTCTCGCCGGCCGCGGCGGCTTCCTTGGTGTGCATGTCGATGCAGGCCGCGCAGCCGTTGATCTGGCTCACGCGCAGCGCCACCAGTTCCTGCGTCGTGGCCAGCAGCGGCGATTCCTTCAGCTCCCGGCCAGCCGACATGAAGTACTTGAGGGCCTTGCCGGCGGCCGGGTTGGCGAAGTAGTTCAATCGCGCGTCCATCGTGTGCTCCTCCACGTTCGTCGATGCCTTCACCCCCAAGACGAGGCGGCCCTCACTCCTGTGACACGGAACGGTGTGACCCATGACACGGAACGGTGTGACCCACGTCTCTCCGCTGTCTGGGTTCGGGCATGTCACAGGCCGAGTCGCTGCCTCGTCTCGGGTGCGGAAGTCCTCGATCAGGGAGTTGATGATGAACGTCGCGCTGTGGATCATCGCTGGGGTGCTCGCCGCTGTCTGCCTGGTGGGCAGCTCCAAGATGTTCGTGCCGCAGGAGAAGCTGGCCGCGATGGGTTCCTCTGCGCAGTGGGTCCTGGAGTTCAGCCCCGGCGCTCTCAAGGCCATCGGCGCCGTCGAGCTGCTGGCTGCGGTCGGCCTGATTCTGCCCGCGGTGCTCGACATCGCGCCGGTGCTGGTGCCGCTGGCCGCCACCGGACTTGTTCTGCTGTTTGCCTGCGCGGTCACCATGCGTCTGCGCCGTGGCGAGAAGGCCACGATCGCCGGCGACCTGATCTACCTCGCCCTGGCTGCCTTCGTCGCATGGGGCCGTTTCGGCCCCGAGTCCTTCACCGGCTGACCACCGGCGCATATCAGTCGAGCGCCGAAGTGCCAGGCACACTCCAGGTCGTACCGATACACCTACCAGCCAACGGAGTTGGCTACGACGTCACTCTCTTCAGCAATGAACACCCGCCTACTACAACAGCTTCGTCGCTATTGAACCTGCGCCGCGCCGCACAAAGAACACAGCCGAGTACCGGGCCCCACGTCGGCTGCCGGTGTGTGGTTCAGGCGGACTGTTCGGCGGTGGCCGCCGTCTCGCGGCGCTGGGCCCGCAGCAGTCGGCGGCCCTGCTCGCCCTTGGCCCAGGTGTGTGAGCCGGGCTTGCGTGCCTCGTTCACCAGCTGCTTGATGGTGTGCTTGCACACGAGTTCCTTCACCTTCGCGCCTGTTCGGCCGCCGAGGTGGAGCCGCTTGGCGGTGTCGTCCTTGTGGGCGAACTGGAAGATGCCCGCGCGGCGCCCCAGGCTGATGCACTGGCCGGCGAACCCCAGGTCGATCGGTGCGGGCCGCTTGCTCGTGATGCGGCTGAGCACCGTGTCGGCGGCGTGTGCGCCCAGCGGGCCGGCGGCCTGGCAGCTCATCCGGAACGGCATGTCCGACGGGGCCGCCGAGTCCCCGGCGGCGACGATCCGCTCGTCGTCGACGCTCGTCAGGGTCTCGTCGGTGAGCAGGCGGCCCAGGGGGTCGGTGCTGAGCCCGCTGCGCGCGGCCAGGTCCGGCACGCCGAAACCGGCGGTCCAGATGGTGACCTCGCTCGACAGCTCACGGCCGTCGCTGCTGGACGCCAGGCCGGGCCCCGGCGATGGAGTGGAGTCCGCGCCACGTCAGCGCCTACCTGACGGTGTTCACCCGAGGCACCCCCGGGCCGCGCAACGGGAGCGTCCGGCTGAGGACGAGGTTGGTGGTGGTGCTCCCGAACTCGGCCAGCTCGTCGACGATCTCCTCCAGGTGGGCCATCGACGTGGCCGCCACCTTCATGACGTAGCAGTCGTCTCCGGTGGTGCGCAGGCACTCCAGGATCTCCGGGCGCTCCTCCAGCAGCCGGCGCAGCGGCTGGTGCCGGGTTCCCGGCCCCGGGTACTTGAGCCGGACCACCGCCATCACTGGGTAACCGGTCCGCTCCGGGTTCACCTCCGCACGGTACCCCGTGATCACCTCGGCCTCCTCGAGCCGGCGCACCCGCTCCTTGGTCGCCGACGCGCTCAGGTTCACCCGCCGTGCCAGCTCGGTGAACGGGATCCGGCCGTCCCGTTGGACTTCTGTCAGGATCGCCCAGTCCGTCACGTCGAGACTCTCGGTCATACGCCCATTCTACCGGCGGATCCACGGCTGAACCGCCTCTGAACAGGCGGGAATCCCTTCTGGCGATCCATACGTCCTGCCTAGGGTTGGGCCCTATGAAGATCGGAGTGAACGTCCCCAATTTCGGCCCGGGCACTGACCCCGGAGTGTTGCGAAGCTGGGCCCAGACCGTGGAGGGCCTGGGCTTCGACCTACTGATGATCTCGGACCACATAGCCATTACGCCGGATGTCGCCGAGCGCTATCCGGCACCCTTCTACGAGCCGTTCACCACCTTGTCCTGGCTGGCCGGCCTCACCACCCGTATCCAGCTCGGCACGACGGTCCTCATCGCTCCCTACCGGCACCCGCTGCTCACCGCCCGGATGGCGGCCAATCTGAATGAGCTGAGCGGCGACCGGCTGATCCTCGGCGTGGGAGTGGGCTGGGCGCGGCAGGAGTTCACCGCCCTCGACATCCCGTTCTCACAGCGCGGACAGCTGACCGACGGCCACCTGCGGGACATCCGGGCCGCCTGGAAGGACACCGCCTCATACGGAGACCGCCGGATCCCGGTGTGGGTCGGCGGCAACAGCGACGCGGGGCTACGCCGGGCCGTACGACTCGGAGACGCATGGCATCCGCTGCACCCCACCGTGCCGTGGCTGCGCGAAGCCGCAGGCAGGCTGGAGACGTACGCGGACGAGCAACACTTGCCCGTGCCCGCCCTGGCTCCCCGCATCGCCCTGCGACTCACCAAGGAACCGGTCGACGGAGCGGGACGGCTCGCCGGTGAGGGCACCATCGACCAGATCATGGACGACCTCGACCAACTGCGGCTGCTGGGCGCCAAGTCCGTCGTCCTCGACACCTACCCGGGCGAACCCCACGCGACATGTCACCCGCAGGCGGCCTGGCAGGCCCTCGCCACCGTGGCCGCGCACCTTCTCCCGCCCAGCACCCCACCCCGCACCACGACGGAGCAGTCATGACCACACCCGACGACCACACCCTCCTCCGACAGGCCATCTCTCTCGCGGCCAAGGCACGCGCGAGCGGCAACCCGCCCTTTGGATCTCTGTTGGCAGGACCGGACGGGACGATCCTGGCCGAGGAGCACAACACCACCCTCACCGACAACGACGTCACTGCACACCCGGAACTCAAATTGGCGAGGTGGGCCGCAAGAGAACTCGACGCGCAGACGGCGGCAGGCACCACGATGTACACCAGCTGCCAGCCGTGCGGGATGTGCGAGACCGTCATCCAATGGGCAGGGCTGCGGCGAGTGGTGTTCGCCCTGTCCAACGAACAGCTCCTGGACATCAGGCCGGGCAGCAGCCGACCGCTCGTGCCGCAGGACGGCCCCGCGCTGCTCGACGAGGTACGGGCTGTGGTCGAGCCCTACTATCGCTGACCGCCGGGCCCAGGGCGGAGCCCGCCACCAGCGGAACGCACCTGGGTACGCTCGTCCCTCCTAAGGAGCCACGCCCTTCCGTCATGGCATGCCCAAGCGCCGGCGGCAGGACGGGAGAGGGCCGGCGTTCGCCAGGGCGGCGGCGCAGGCGGTGTTGGTGGCGCAGGCCGGGCCGGGGGCCAGGCTCCGGGGAACTCCCGTCGTTCGAGCCATTCGGGCACGGCGTCGTCCCAGAAGTTGCCGCGCTAGCGCACGTTCTGGACGGGACGGTTACCCCATTCCTCGTTGCACGCGCCGATGGAGGCGACGTAGTCGTAGACCGTGTTGCGGTCCACGGTGACCCAGTTGGTGCTGTCGTCGGTGTAGATCCCGACGTTCCAGTCGCCGTGCTTGCTGTCGGTGGCCGCGTTGCCGCTGATGACGGCTCCGTCGGCGAACGAGCTGCCCTGTTCGCCGCGCAGGTAGATGCCGCCTCCTCGATGTACGGAGTTCCACCCTGGGGCAGCACGAGATGGTGCGCAGTCGTCCTGAGGCAGCGGCATCGTCGACCAAAGTCGGAATCGCCGACCCCTTGGGTTGACGCCCGAGCAGCAGGCGGAGGTGCGTCGGCGGCTGACGGGGCGTGACCTGCCGCGTAACGAGCGGCGGCAGTTGGAGTGCACCGATGGCCAGCCGGCTCCGCGGCAGGCGTACGAGGCAACCGAGTGGGACCGGCCCCGGTAAGGCCGTCACCCATGGATATTGCGCGTCGAGGCTGCCGACGAGTGGTGGCCTGTTCGTCTAATGAACATGTCCATTGAGCGTGACAGGGGTCACTCCTACGTTGTCGCTGCTCGACGGGTCGGCCACAGCGCCGAGCGTCTGAGGCAGGTCCGGTCGAGCCGTGCGGAAACGTTCCGCGAAGGCTCCTGGGGCGTTCGGCAACGGTGTTGCCGGATGACCGAGACAGAAGCACCCCCTGGCACGGTCCGGCGGCGAACGTCGGTTCCGGCAGCAGCGCTCTGCGCGCAAGGAGTCGTCCATGGTTCAGACCGATTCACCCAGTGCTGCAAAGGGAGAGGGTGGCAGATACACCCTGAGCACAGGCACTCTGACGGCGGTGGTTCTCGCCGTGTGCCTTGCGCAGATAGCCCTTTCCGTCCCCTCGCTCATCAACGGGCTGATCCAGCAGGATCTCGCGCCGTCCTCGGCCCAACTGACGTGGATCACCGAGGCCTTCATGCTTCCCGTCGCCGCGTTGGGACTGGGCTTCGGCGTGTTCGGTGACCTGTTCGGCCGCAAGCGCCTGCTCGTCGGGGGCGCCGCGCTCATCGTCGTGGGCTCGACTCTCGCGGTCCTGGTGCCGACTGAGGGATCATCGACCGACACCCGGGTGACGGTGCTGATCCTTGCCCAGGTCCTCAACGGCATCGGGGCCGCGGCCATCTTCCCGACGAGCCTCGCCATGGTGGCGGCCGGCACGCACACCACCGCCACCCGCGCGCGTGGCGTGGCGATCTGGGCCACCGCGCTCTCGGTCGGCGGCTTCCTCGGACCGCTGCTGGCAGGCCTCGCCGCCAAGATCGAACTCGGCTGGGCCGGGAACGGGAACTGGCGCTGGGCCTTCGTCGGTGTCCTTGTCATCGCTGCGGTGAGCGTGCTCCTGTCGCTGACCCGCGCCCAGAACTCCGCCTCGCCCGAGGGCCGGTCCATCGACTGGCCGGGTCAGATCACTGCCGCGCTCGGCCTGTTCGCTCTGATGTACGCCGTGATCCAGGGACCCGAGAGTGGCTGGGGGAGCCCGCAGATCGTCATCGCGTTCATCGTCGCGGCCGCCTTGCTCGTGCTGTTCGTCTTCGCCGAGAGCCGTGCGTCCGCGCCGCTCCTTCTCCTGAGTGTGTTCAGGAACCGGGCGTTCGCCATGAACTCGGTGGTCACCCTGATCGGTATGTTCGCGTTCCTCGTGATCATGTACGGCACCAGTATCCGTCTCACCACCATCCAGGGATTCAGCCCACTGCAGAGTTCCGTCGCGTTCCTCTTCTTCGGAGGCATCGGCTTCGTACTGCTGCCTCTCACGTCCAAGCTGCTCGAGCGCTACAACCCCCGGTGGGTTCTCTGCGCAGCCCTGACCCTCATCGGCGCCAGCGGGCTGTGGTTCGCCGACGTTCCGACGAGCGATCGGGCCATAAGCGCCATCGTCGGGCCACTGATTCTCGCCGGCGTCGGCTCGGCACTCGCCTTCGCCTCCATCAGCGCGGTCGCGGTCAACACGTTGCCCAACCACCTTGCCGGTATGGCGAGCGGTGTCACGAGCACGTTCCGGGACCTCGGGTTCGCCCTTGGTCCTGCGATCGCCGGCGCTGTCGCACTGGGCCGGGCCGCCGACGAGATCGCCGGCAAGCTGGCCGGCGATCCTGAACTGAGGAACGCCTACGAGGCCTTCCAGGCCTCTGCGGCCAATGCTCCCGCGGAGCAGAGACCGCAGCTCGAGGCGGCGGTGCACGCCGTGGAATCGGGCCCGCTCGGCGCCAACTCGGTGCCGTCCAGCATCACACTGCCGGATGGTCAGGTCGTGCCCTTCAACCCGCTCAAGGACATCGCTTTCGACGCCCTCAGCAGCAGTTACTCCCTCGCGTACGTGCTCGGTGGTGTGGCTGCTCTGGTGGCGGCGGCACTCACTCTCGTGGGTGCGCGCGGTGGTGTGGGCGAGACCCATCTCGACGACGACCCGCACACCCTCAACGACTGACCGCCCGACGAACGGGTCGGCACCGGGACACGGGTGGCAGGCCGGCCAGGACAACCGGAGCGCCGGCCGCGACTCCTCCTCCTCCTCCTCCTCCTCGGAGGCAGTAGTCGCGGCAGGCCACGGCGTACACACGGGTGCGGTTCTCGACGAGTTCGCCCGACGAGGGACGGCGCCTCGGCCACATGCGATTCTCCCGGCGGCAACCGCCGGCATGACGCGCTGGTTTCCTCGTCCCGCGAATGTTACGAGGTGCGAATGGGAACGCCCGGCCTCCAGCCGAGACTCCTGGACAGACCCAGTCCGCTCGCGACCAGCGAGGGGACGGCCGCTTGCAGTTTGATCGAGCCCGCGGCCACCACAACCGACAGAGCCGCGACGACCTTGCCGCGGCCATCGACGATGCGCGTCGCAACCGACTCGGCCCCTTCGCTCAACTCCTCCTTGACGACCACCGTTCCGGTCGAGCGACAGGACGCCAGTTCGCGACGGAGTTCGGCCGGGTCCACGATCGTCCTGGGAGTGAAGCGCTGCAGCCTTCCCGTCAGCACCTCATCGATGAAGTCCGTACTGCTGTGGCTCAGAAGCACCTTGCCGACACCTGAGCAGTGCAAGGGCAGAAGGCCGCCGACCTGCGACGTCAGACCGACAGCGTTGACCGCCGACAGCCGTTCGATGATCACGGCCTGCTCGCCCTGGAGGACGGCCAGTTGCACATGCTGGCGAAGCGCCGTGTACAGGTCCTCCACGAACGGCTGGGCGGCGCTGCGGAGCGTCTCGGCGCGCGGTGCGAGGGTCCCCAGGCGCCACAGCGGCAGGCCGATCGCGAACCGGTTGTCGCTGGTGCGCTCCAGCGCGCCGGCCTCCACGAGTTCGAGCGTGAGGCGCCTGGCGGTGGCGTGCGGCATGCCGGTACGCCGGACCAGGTCGGCGAGGGTCAGCTCGGTGTTGTTGGGGTCAAAGGCGAACAGCAGATCCCACAGTCGGGAGCTGACCGTGCGTCCTGGCTCGTTCGCGCGAGGCATGGGCCTCTCCTCCATCGCTCATGACCCGGTCACTCTACCTTCTATGTTCGTTGAATGAATGATGGCGTTCTAACAACGCGTACTTTGCGGAACTCTTGCATGCAGACCAGTCACTACCTCGCTCGAGGTCCACGGGAGTGAAAGAGCATGATGAGTACAGAGGACGGCCCTAAGATCGCGATCCTCGGTGGCGGCATCGGGGGCCTCGCTGCCGCGGCTTTCCTTCGCGACAAGGGCTTCGACAGTGACGTCTACGAACAGGCGACCGCACTGACCGAGGTCGGTGCCGGCCTGGTGATCGCGCCCAACGCCGCCCGCCTTCTACGACGTCTCGGCGTGCTGGACCGGTTCATCAAGCGCGCGGTCCAGATGGAGACCGGCTGGGAGTTCCGGCGCTGGGAGAGCGGCACCGTCCTCTCCGCGGAGAACCTGGAGAAGGAGTGCGTACGCCTGTACGGCGAGCACACCTACACCGCCCACCGCGCCGACCTGCTGAACGCCTTGAGGTCGGCTGTCCCCGAGCACTCGATCCACCTCGGCAAGCGCTGCGTTTCAGTCGAGTTCGAAGGCGACCAGGCGGTTCTTCGGTTCGAGGACGGCGAGACGGTTCGCCCGGACATCCTCATCGGCGCCGACGGGGTCCACTCACGAGTGCGCGGCGCCATCGTCGGGCCGACTCACGCCAGGGAGTCGGGCATCTGCGCCTTCCGGGCTCTCGTACCGGCCCAGAAGGCACCCGACTTCGCCAGGCGGCGCGCCCAGACCCTCTGGATCGGCCCCGACCGCCACCTCGTGCACTACCCGGTCTCCGGCGAGGAGTACGTCAACCTCGTCGCCTTCACACCGGCCGGGGGCAACAGTGTCGAGTCGTGGACGGCCACCGCGACGCTCAGGGAACTGCTCGACGAGTTCGCCGGTTGGGATCCGCGTCTGGTGGAGCTGATCACGGCAGCCGACACGCCGGGGCGCTGGGCGTTGCTCGACCGTGAGCCCCTCGACCACTGGAACCGTGGAAACACGACCCTGCTGGGTGACGCGGCCCACCCGATGTTCCCGTTCTTCGCCCAAGGCGCCGCCCAGGCGATCGAGGACGGCGCTGTCCTGGCCCTCTGCCTCGCAGCGGACCCGGACAACCCGACCGCGGCACTGGGGCGCTACGAAGAACTACGTCGACGCCGCACGGCACGCCTGCAGGAGGTGTCGCACGGAAGGTCTCACATCAACCACCTTCCGGACGGCCCCGAGCAGCAGGCGCGCGACCTGGCGTACTCGCAGGCCGACCCACTCAGGACGAACGGCTGGATCTACGAGTACGACCCC
The DNA here is from genome assembly GCF_014647675.1 of Streptomyces flaveus. Taxonomy (GTDB): domain Bacteria; phylum Actinomycetota; class Actinomycetes; order Streptomycetales; family Streptomycetaceae; genus Streptomyces; species Streptomyces flaveus. The sequence continues at coordinate 210,642 of NZ_BMPQ01000011.1, forward strand.
GAGGTCGCTGTCTCGGCCTCGGTGTGAAGCAAAGCCGGCATCGAGGATCCGAGGCCGAGGTCTCGACCTTTCGACGCCGAACGCCGAACGCCGAACGCCGAACGCCGAACAAAGCATTGACCATCCAACGAACACAGCCGTTGTCGTCACCCGGGCCGCACCCGAGACTCCCGTACGGGCGGCCCGAGACGCGGCCCTGTCCCGGCCCATGTCCCAACGACCCTTGTCGAAACCCTGAGTACGTCCAGAGAGGCGGACCACCGAATGGCAACCGCAACCGGTAGTGGGCTCGTCGTGCGAACGCTGCAGCGAGCCGGAGTCGACGTGGCCTTCGGCCTGCCCGGAGCGCACATCGACCCCATTCTCCAGGAGGCCCTGGACGCCAAGCTCCGGGTCGTCGACGTGCGGCACGAGATGAACGCCGGCCACGCGGCCGAGGGCTATGCACGGGTCACCGGGAACCTGGGGGTCGCCGTCGTCACGGCCGGTGGCGGCTTCACCAACGTCCTGACCTCGATCACCAACGCCTATCTGGACCGGACCCCCGTCCTCTACATCGCAGGCTCCGGTCCTCTCGAACGGGACGAGATCAACGACCAGCAGGCCGGATTCGACCAGGTCGCCATGGCGGCCCCGGTGACCAGGTTCGCGCACCGCGTCACCCGTGCCGACCTGATCCCCCGCCTGGTCGCCCAGGCGATCCGCGCCGCGCAGTCGGAGCCCAAGGGCCCGGTGCTCCTCGACATTCCCTGGGACGTCCTTCGCCAGACGGTCGACGTCGACGAGGTCGAGGACTACCGCGTCGAGATCGACGGCACCGGCATCGCCTCCGCCGCCGCGGTCGACCAGATCCTCGGGGCGCTCAGCACCGCCCAGTGGCCGATCGCGCTGGTCGGCAAGTCCTTCGTCACCGCCGAGGCACGGGCCCGGTTGCACGAGTTCGCCGCCCGTACCGGAGTGCCCCTCCTCTCCGACTGGGAGGGCCTCGGGGCGATCGTCGGCTCCGAGCAGCAGGTCGGTCTCGTCCAGACCCTGGCCACCGTCCCCGAGGACGAGCGGCCCGACCTGGTCCTGCTGCTCGGGCTGCGCTTCGGAATGACCACCGGGTTCGGCACGGGTCAACTGCTCCCGAAGAGCGCGCGGATATTGCAGATCGACCCCGACGGCCGTGAGCTCGGCCGTCTGCAGGATGTCGAACTCGGCATCCAGGCCGACCCGATCGGCACGATCGGCCTGCTGAACGAGCGCCTGGGCGACAGCCCCGTGCCCTCGGGGCGGGGCGACTGGCTGGGGACCCTGCGGGACGTCTCGGCCGCCCGGCGGTCCGCCCTTGCCGCCGAGACCGAGAAGCACGAGGACGACGCGATCCACCCGTACCTCGCGGTCCGCACGATCACCGAGAGTGTCCCCGACGGTGCCACCGTGCTCGTCGACGGCGCTCTGACCGAGCTGTGGCTCTCCGAGACGATCGCGCTCGCTCCTCTGGCCCACTACCTCGGGCACGGCTACCTCAGTTCGATGGGGAGCAACCTCGGTGTCGCTCTGGGAGCGCAGTACGCGACCCCCGACAAGGCGACGATCCTCGTCACCGGCGACGGCGCGGTCGGCTACAGCCTGGCCGAGTTCGACTCCCTCGTCCGTGCGGGGCTGCCAGTCGTTGTGATCGTCCTCAACAACCAGGCCTGGGGCGCCACCCTGCACACCCAGCAGTTCTTCTACGGACAGGAACGCGTCACCAACAACCGCCTGGAGAACGGCTCCTACAGCGGCGTGGCACGAGCTCTCGGTGCGGACGGCGTCGACGTCACAGAGCTGGACCAGCTTCGCCCGGCGATCGAGGCCGCCCTCGCGGCCCGCCGGCCGACGTGCATCGACGTGCGAGTGAGCCTCGCGCCCATTCCTCCGGAGGAGCGCGTCATGAATGGCGAAGCTCCGTTCGGCGGCGTCGAGAGCGAGGCGTGAGCCACCACTCCGAACCCGCCCACGAAGTCGAGGAGCGCTGCGAGGGAACCGAGGTTCCCTCGCAGCGCTCCTCGACGCTGCGCGCCGCCTCCGCGGCAAGAACTGCCTCCTCAAGGCGGACTCAAGTCGGAGCGGCAGGCACGGTCATACGCCCGCGGGAGCGAGGACGATGTCGAAGCGCACCCGGCTCCACGTGCCCTCGATGACGCGGCCGTCGGGCGTCGGCGTGCCGGCGGGCTGCTGCTCGAACCGCTTGATCAGTGAGTCCTTCACGCCGAAGACGGTGTCCTTGCGGCCGATCGGGTCGCCCTCGGGGAAGATGTGGGTCACCAGCGTGCGCGCCCCCTCGTGAGACACCATGAAGTGCAGGTGGGCGGCGCGCAGCGGTGAGCGGCCGACCGCGTCGAGCATCTTGCCGACGGGTCCGTCGTCGGGGATGGGGTACGGCGTCGGGGTGAGGCCCCAGAAGCGGTAGCTGCCGTCGGCCGCGGAGAAGAGGTGCGCCCGCCCTGCACGCTTGCCGGCGTCGTACTGCACGTCGTAGAACCCGTCCTCGTCGGCCTCCCAGACCTCGAGCCGCGCGCCGGCGAGCGGGGTGCCGTCGGTGTCGGTGACGGTGCCTTCGACCCAGCAGGGCTCGCCGGGGGCACCGAAGGCCAGGTCGCCGCCGAGCTCGATCCCCGGGGCGTCCTCGACGAAGAACGGCCCGAAGACGGTCGCCTCGGTGGCGCCCTTGTAGGCCTGGTTGTTGACGTTGATGGTCTGCATGCTCGCGCCGAGGGTGTCGGACAGCAGGATGAACTCCTGCCGGACCTCGTCGGTGATGTGGCCGGCCTTGGTGAGGAAGTCGATCGCCGTCCCCCACTCCTCCTCGGTCAGCCGGACCTCGCGGACGAAGGAGTGCAGGTGCTTGACCAGGGAGACCATGAGTTCCTGCAGCCGCGGGTCCTCGCAGGCACCGAAGGAGGCCACGACGCTGTCGACGAGCTGCTGCTCGACTGTCTGCTGCTCCGGCGACACCTCGCGGTAGATCGCGCCGTGGGCACCGGCCTCGGCCGAGCCGGGGTTGACGTAGGTAGCCATGACGGCCTCCTTCAGTTGATCGGGTCGCCGGCCCACGCCGCGTGCAGCAGCGCGGTGAGGTTCTCTTCGGTGACAGTGGTGGGGTTGTTGGCCGGGATCGCCTGCGTGATCGGCCCCAGCGCCTTGGCGATGCCGTCCTCGGGCATGCCGTAGTCGCGCAGCGCCCTCGGCGCGTCCAGCACCTGGCGCAGGGCGGCCAGGCCGGCGCTCGCCGCCTCGGTGTGGAAGACCGTGCCGAAGGCCTGGGCGATACGCGCCTCCGCCTCGGGGGCCTGCGGGGCGTTGAAGGCCAGTACGTAGGGCAGCACGACCGCATGAGTCTGTGCGTGCGGGAGGTTGAACATGCCGCCGAGGACGTGGCAGATCTTGTGATGCATCCCGGAGCCGGCCGAGGCGAAAGCGACAGCGGCGAGGTAGGCGCCGTACAGCGTCTGCTCGATGCCCTCGACACTCGTCGAGTCGTCGGCCACCGCCGGCAGGCCGGTCGCCAGTGCGCGGATGCCCTCCTGCGCCAGCGCCCGGTCGATCGGGTCGGCACGCGGCCCCCACATCGAGTCCACGCAGTGCGCCATCGCGTTCAGGCCGCTCGCCACGGTCATCTCGCCGGGCAGCGTGGTCAGCAGAGCGGCGTCGTACACGACCGACGCGGGCAGCACCTTGTTGTCCACACCGGTGGTCTTGGTCTCGCCTTCGGTCAGGCCCCACACGTTGGTCGCCTCTGAGCCGGCGTATGTGGTGGGTACCGCGACGATCGGCAGCCCGGTGCTCAGCGCAACGGCCTTGGCCAGACCCGTGGTGGAGCCGCCGCCGACGCTGACCAGGATGTCCGCGTCCGCGTCGACCGCCGCCCGGAGGGCTCGCCCCGCGACCTCGACCGGTACGTGCATCACGACCTCGTCGTGACGCAGTACGACCGGGAGTTCCTTGGCGATCGGGTCGGCCAGCTCCTTCTCGCGGTCCGACGCGATCAGCATGACCCTGGAACCGCCGAGTGCCTCGACCTCCGCCGTCACGGCGACGGGCGACTCCCCGGCCGCGAACACCACCCGCTGGGGAAGGGTCTCGTGTGTGAACCTCATCGTTTGTTCCTCGGGTAGGTCTTCGGCTGGGTCGACCGCATGCGGGTGACGGCCCGCATCAGGCCCTGGCCAGCCATTGTGTGCCTTCGGAGTAGAGCTGCTCGACTGCGGTGCCGGTGAGGCCGGGAAGCCCGTCCTTCACCGTGAAGCCCGCCTTGGTCTGCAGGTAGGCCAAGTGCCTGTAGCCGGTCGGGAACCGATCCAGGAGCTCGGGATCCAACGTCAGTGAGGCAGCGGGGTCGACGATGTCGAGCCGGTCCTTCTCGTAGATCGGCTGCCGGCGCACGATGGTCCAGCGGCCCTCGTCGCGGGAGAGGAAGTCGTAGAAGCGGCCGGTGCAGACGACATCGACCTCGACACCGTCGATGCTCGCACGCTGGTTGATGGTCATCTTCGTCTGGGCGATGGCCCGGTCGCCGACGATGTCCGCGGTGTGGCCACCCAGGAAGTGGAGGATGCTGACTCCGTTCTCGAAGCCCTCACGACTGGCCTTGATGAAGTCGGTGGCGCTTCCCTGGAACCAGGTGGCGCTCATCCAGCCGTCGCGCGGATGCCAGACCGTGGCGAAGCGGTCCCAAGCCCCGGCATCGCGCCACAGTGCCCAGTTCTCGATGAGCTGCCGGATCTCGTGGCGGTCGTTGTCGGCCTGCGACATTGTTGACTCCTTGGAGGGGCGTAGATCCCTGGTGCGGGTGCCTCGTCAGACAGACCGGAAGAGCTCCTCCAGCTCGCGGTCGAGCCGCTGGGAGGCCTCTGTCTCTCGGGCGTCCGCCAGCCAGGCCGCGCCCACCGCCGGGCTGAAAGCCGCGGCAAGGCACCACAGCCATGGGAGCAAGGGCCGGGGGAGCGGCGCACGCCGTGTCACGTGCGCCGTACGAACTCGTCGCATCGTCAGATGGGGTAGTGGCGGGAACCGGACTGAATGGTGATCCAGCGCAACTCCGTGAACTCCTCCAACGCGGCGCGGGAGCCGAACCGGCCCCAGCCGCTGGCACCGACACCACCGAAGGGCATCTGGGGCTCGTCGTGCACGGTGGCGCCGTTGATGTGGCAGATGCCGGACTTGATCCGGCGCGCCACGTCGAGCGCCGCGGCCGCGTCCTTGCCGAAGACCGCGGCGGAGAGCCCGTACTCGGTGTCGTTGGCGACGGCGACGGCTTCGTCGGTCGAATCCACCTCGATGATGGAGACCACCGGTCCGAAGGTCTCCTCGGTGTAGATACGCATGTCCGGCGTGACACCGCGCAGCACGGTGGGTTGCACGAACAGGCGGTCGGACGTGCCGCCGGTCAGGACCTGCGCACCCTTGGCACGGGCGTCCTCGATCAACTCGACCACGTGGTCGCGGGCGCCGGCGTGGACCAGTGGACCGATCTGTGAGGTGGGGTCGCTCGGGGGGCCGACGACCAGTTTGGCGGCACGCTCGGCAAGGCGGGAGGAGAGCTCGTCGGCGACGGCTCTGTCGACGATGACGCGCTCGGTCGACATACAGATCTCGCCCTGGTTCATGAAGGCACCGAAGCTGGCCGCGGCGGCTGCCTCCTCCAGATCCGCGTCGGGAAGCACCAGGAAAGGTGCCTTGCCACCGAGTTCGAGGACCACACGGGTCAGGTGGCGACCGCCGAGTTCGCCGATGATACGGCCGACCCTGCTGGATCCGGTGAAGTTGACACGCGTCACGGCGGGGTGCGCGATCAGCGCCTCGACGACGCTCGGACCGTCCTCGGGCGCGTTGCTGATGAGGTTCACCGCTCCGGCGGGCACACCGGCGTCGTGCAGCACCTGGACGATGGCGGCCTGGGTGAGCGGTGTCTGCTCGGAGGACTTCAGTACCACGGTGTTGCCCCACACCAGCGGCCACACGATGGCGCGTACGCCGAGGATGAGCGGTGCGTTCCACGGTGCGATGCCGACGACGACGCCGACCGGCTGACGCACGCTGAGGGCGGTGAGGCCGGGCACGTCCGACGGGATGACCTCGCCGACGGCCGCGTACGCCTGGGCCGCCGCCTCGACGAGCATGCCCTTCGCGACGTGCACGTTGAAGCCGCACCAGGGGAGCGTGGCGCCCATTTCGCGGCTCATCGTGGCGACGATGTCGTCGGTGCGCTCGTCGAGCAGGGCGGCCGCACGCTCCAGGACCGACCGCCGTGCGGCCGGCGGAAGGGCCGACCAGTCCGGAAGGACCGCCGCCGCCGCGTCCACCGCGTGGTTGACATCATCGACGGAGGCCGCGGCGACCCGTGCGATCGGTTCGCCGGTCAGGGCCTCGGTGGTCTCGAAGTAGCGGCCGTCCTTGGCCGCGACGTGCTCACCCGCGATGAAGAGGTCGCTGGTCCGGACCGCGCCGGATGTGGGTGCCTCGGTCTCAGTGGCTGACATGTGTTGCCTCACTTCCACGACAGCGGCGATCGCCGCATGAACCATGCAGGGCGATCGCCGCACGAATCATGTACGTCGAACACTCCATGACCGGCGGCACGCCCTGAACCCTGTTGTCCATTCATCGAACAGCGTCGTGAGGGTCGTGCCGTCGGCCTTCCGGGACGTCAGACCGGCGGGAACCGCCTGCCCATGACCATGTGCGCCAGGCGCCAGCCCTCCGCGGTCTCCTCCCAGACCTTCGTCACCACTTCTTGCATCGGGAACGGCGCGAGGTTCTCGTCGAGGACGGTGTACATCTCGTGGAAGCACGTGGTGATCGCGGTGTTGCCACGCACCGTGATCTCGAGCTCCGTGGCCTTCGCGGAGACCGAGCGGCGGCGGGTCACATGGAAATGGGCCCAGGTCTCCCGGTCGTCGACCCTCCCGACCGGGCCATGGACGACGCGGCTGTCCTCGAGCATGAGGGGGATCAACGCTTTCTCGCCCTCGACGAGCGCTTCGAGCCATGCGGCCTCCAGCTGCTCGATCGCCTCGACGGCCTTGGTGGTTGCGGTGGACGTGGTTGTCATAGGTCCAGCTCCAGAATCGGTGAGTGTGCTCGGGACGAGCACGTGGTGAACATGCCGTCGGCGCGTTCACGATCGGTCAGGATGTCGTCGCGGTGGTCGGGCTCTCCGGCGAGTACGCGGACGATGCACTCGCCGCAGATTCCCTGCTGGCAGGAGTAGGGGGCGTCGACGCCGCCCGCGAGCAGGGCGTCGAGGACGCTCTCGCCGTCCTTGACCTCGTACTCGCCGCCGGTCTTGGCCAGCCGCACCCTGAACGCCCCGCCGGCCCTGTGCGCGGCGGCGTCTTCCACGGGTGCGAAGCGCTCCTTGTGGATCGCTTCGGCGGGCCATCCCGCTCCGAGTGCCAGGGAGATCACGAAGTCCATGAAGCCCCCGGGGCCACAGACGTAGATCGCCGTGTCGGGGTCGGGCGGACCGAGGTCGGCGGCGGAGATGAAGCGCTGGTCGTCCGGGCCGTCGTCGAAGTGGAGCCGAACGCGGGGGTTCTGCTCCAACTCGTCGAGGAACGCCGAATCCGGCCGGCTTCGAGCGAAGTGGTGCAACGTGTACTCCGCGCCCCTGGCTTCGAGCTCGTGTGCCATGGCCAACAGGGGAGTGACGCCGATTCCGCCGGCCATCAGCAGATGGCGACGCGCCTGGTCCGAGACTCCGAACCTGTTGCGCGGACGGGAGATCCGCAGCCTGTCGCCCTCGCGAAGCCGGTGCATCCCCAGCGAGCCGCCGCGTGACGCCGTCTCGGCCAGCACCGCCAGCCGGTATCGGGCGCGGTCGTGCGGCGGCCCGCACAGGGAGTACTGGCGGACCAGCCCGGCGGCACCGTCCACCAGTACGTCGACATGCGCGCCGGCGGCGAACTCCGGAAGCTCGACGTCGTCGGGACTGACCAGTTCGAGCACCACGATCCGGGCAGTCGCGTCGCGCCGGGCGACCACGATGGTGTCGAGCCACTCGTTGTTCATGGTTCCCGCTCAGATGCCGGCGGCGGTCGGGGCGTCGGCGTTGTCGCCCGCGGGGCGCTTGCCGAGGGTGAAGAGGCCGGACTCGGTGCGGTGGACCACCGACGGGTCGCGGACGATGTTGATCGGGTCGCGCCCGGCCTCGACGTCGTCGGCCATCGAGAGAAGCATGCGACGCAGCATGACGACGCCGCGGTCTCCGGTGGCCAGGGTCTCCTCGGAGTCCAGGGTGATGGCTCCCTGCGAGCCCTGGGCCTCCGCGTCACCGGGGAACTGCTGGCGCTCCTCGTCGGTCAGCTCGTGGTTCTGCTTGCCGTTCTGCGTGATGCCGATCACGAAGTGGATCATGCGCTCGGGATCGTTCGTGCGGATCGAGAAGAAGAGCCGGTGGCTGGTGTCGTCGGAGGGCACGACCCACAGCAACTGGTCCGGCCGCTCGTCGGGGGTGACCTTCACGAAGTTCGGCAGGCCGAAGACGTTGGGAAGGTGCTGCTCGACCGCGAAGCCGTACTCGGTGACCTCGCCGTCCTCGCCCTCCATCTCGAACCGCTGGGTGTACTTCAGCCCGTGGTCGGTGCGCTCGTACGTCACACGGTCGGCGACGAGGGCCGGGTCGAAGAAGTTCTCGGGGTAGCCGAAGGTGCCGGTGCCCAGCATCTGGTACCCGCTGTGCGTGGAGTGGAGCCAGGTGACGTGCGTCGGGTCGGCGGAGTTCTCGTAGATGTTGAGCCAGCTGAAGTCCGTCGGCATGCCGAGGACCGCGGCGTGGGGGACCGGCCAGCTGGCGAAGTACTTCTCGTCCTCCGCGGGGTTCTCCAGCACGTCGTAGCGGGGGAGTTCGGGCTTGAGTTCGGGCGGGCCCATGTAGACGAAGACCAGGCCGTAGCGCTCCTCCACCGGGTACCACGGCTGACGGGCGGCGTCGCGCCTGCGCCCCAGGCCCGGCTCGCACGCCTGCTCGATGCAGCGGCCCTGCACGTCGAACTTCCAGCCGTGGTAGCAGCAGCGGATGCCGTCGTCCTCGACACGGCCGTAGAAGAGGCTGGCGCCTCGGTGGGTGCAGCGCTCGATCACGACACCGGGCTTGCCCTGCCCGTCCCGGAACACGACCAGGTCCTCGCCCAGTACGCGGGTCTTCTGCGGCAGGGCGCCGGCGATGAGCGTCTCGGAGCTGGCGACCGGGTGCCAGTAGCGGCGCAGTGCCTCGCCCATGGGTGTACCGGGCCCGACCTCGCGGAGGCGGGCGTTGTACGAGGGTTTCGGGCGGCCGTAGGCCGTGCCCGTGTCGACTTCTGAAGTGGTGCTCATCGTCCTGCCTCCTGTGCGGCTCGGGTGCACAGGAGGTGGCGAGTGCAGGGCTGTGGGGGTCACCTGCGAGGGCACCGTCATGTGCGACACGCAAAATTAAAACGTGATTCACATTCGCATTTCTTCTCGCGGCGCGTCAAGAGTCGCGTTCGGTGCTTCCTCGGTCGGGGGGAGCGGTCACCCGACGGGCGGCCTCGGCCGCGAGCCGGTCAGCGTGGTCCCACCCCTGTGCGCGCCGCTCGCCCACCGGCCTGATCGCGCCGCTGTCCGCGGCCCGGCAGTGCTGGATGCGAGGCTGCCGGAGCCGATGTCGGCGGCGTATACGCTGGGTTGGTGAGTACCGAACCGTCACTCGATCTGCCGCCGGCGCAGCAGGCGCGCAGCCGGCTTACCCAGCAGCGGATCCTGGAAGCAGGTACGGCCCTCCTCGAAGAGGGCGGCACCGAGGCGCTCACTGTCGCGGCCGTCGCTGCTCGAGCGGGCGTCTCGGTGGGCAGCGTCTATCGACGGTTCGCCGGCAAGGACCGTTTGATCGCGGCGCTGCAGCTCGACATGATCGATCACTTTCGCGCCGACACCATTCGCCGCTTCGCTCCGCAGCGAACAGAGCCGACCGCCCTGGTCGCCTCGGCGGTCGCCGGACTCACCGGGACATATCAAGCGCACGAGCGACTGATGCGGGTCTTCTTGGCCGCAGGCGCCACCGATCCCGCAGTGGCTCGGGTCGGGTCCGAGGCCGCCACCGATGCCTGCCATGTCTTCCGGCAGTTCCTGGAGCCGATCCTGCCGATGATCGACGCGCCGGAGCCGGAGTTGCGCCTGGATGTCGTCTACCGCTTGGTCTACGGGGCCTGTCAGAACCGTGTGCTGTACGGCGAACTGTTCGAGTCCGACCGGCCACTGACGTGGCGTCAGCTCACCGATGAGCTCGTGGACGTTGCCTGCCTGTACCTCCTCGGCAGGCCGGCGCAGTAAGTTCTGAGCATCCGGATGCGAATGTGAGAACCGCTTCACATTTGCGGTCGGGCGGCTGCATACTGGCCGGGCTCCTGGCGCCTTGGGGATCAGCGATCGCCTGGACCGAGGGCGCCCAAGGACTCCACGGAAGACGGCCGGTCGACCGTTCGGTCACCAGGTCGCCAAGGGAAGGAACCGCTCGATGCGAGAGCCCCTCAGCTACGAGATCGCGCACGGCGCCGCACTTGCCGCTCTGGAAGCGGGAAGGGCCGAGGGGCACAAGGTGTGCGCTGTCGTGGTCAACCGAAGTGGCGTCACGAAGGTCCTTCTCAGCGACGACGGCGTCGGCCTCCTTGGCGTGGAGACCGCGCGACGCAAGGCTTACACGTCGGCCGTGAGTGGTGTCCCGACGGCCAAGTTCGCGGCCTTCGCCGCATCCCCCCAGATGCAGGTGGCGCCTCCCCACCTGGTCGATGCCAACCTTCTGCCGGTCGCCGGCGGCGTGCCGATCGTGACGGCCGACGGGGAGGTCATCGGCGCCATCGGCGTGGGCGGGGCGGACGACGTCACTGACGACCGCATCGCGCATCAGGCTCGCGATTCCGTCGCGAAGATCGTTGCGTAGGCCTTCCTCCTGGTCGGCGAGGCGGCGATGCCGAGCCTCCTGGCGTCGGCAGATGTCTCAGAACGCCGCCCGGATGATCCCCACGGTGCGCGCCAGGTGCGGTTCGGAGCGGTCGGGGCGGTGGGCCACGGCCAGCTCCACGCGTGCGTCGGCCCCGGCCAGCGGCAGGTAGGCGACGCCGTCGAGCGCCAACGCGGTCACGGGCTCGGGGACGACTGCGACGCCGAGGCCGCCGGCCACGAGTGTGACCAGCGTCGAGGTCTCGCCGACCTCGTGGCGGATGTGCGGCTCGACGCCGGCGTCGCGCAGCAGGCCCAGCACCACGTCGTACATCACCGACCGGCGGTCGGCGGAGTGCACGATCAGGTCGGCACCGGCCAGGTCCGCTACCCGCAACCGTTTCCGGCGGGCGAGGCGGTGGTCGACCGGTACGGCGACGACGAGGCGGTCCCGGCGCAGGGTGTGCACGGTGAGGGAGAGGTCGGCCGCCACAGGGCGCAGCAGCGCGACGTCGATCGCGCCGGTGCGCAGCGCCTCGACCTGGTCGGGCGCGAGCATCTCGCCGCGGAAGGAGAAGTCGACGCCGGGAAGCTCCTCCGAGAGCCGCCGCGAGAGCGCGGGCAGGAGGCTGTACGTCGCCGAGCCCACGCACCCGATCGCGAGGTGGCCCACCGAGCCGGCAGCGACGAGCCGTGCGTGGTGGGCGGCCTCGTCGACGTCGGCGAGGATCGCGCGCGCCCGCTCGAGATAGGCCCGGCCGGCCTCGGTGACGTCCACGCGGCGTGTGGTGCGGTGGAGCAACTCGACGCCCAGCTCGGCCTCGAGCTGGCGGATCTGCTGGGAGAGCGGCGGCTGGGCCATGTGGAGCCGCTCGGCGGCGCGACCGAAATGGCGCTCCTCGGCCACCGCCACGAAGTACCGAAGATGACGCAGATCCATATGTCGTCCATATCAATCGGGCCGGATATGCATACTTCAGAATATCGTTGCCCGGGACTAGCGTCGCTGCCATGAGTGCTTTCATCTACGCCGCGACGCGCACGCCGTTCGGCCGCTTCAACGGCGCGCTGGCCGGCGTCCGTCCCGACGACCTCGCCGCCGCCGCGATCACCTCGACGCTCGCCAGGGTGCCGGGCCTCGACCCTGCCGCGATCGACGACGTGGTGTGGGGCAACGCCAACGGTGCCGGCGAGGAGAACCGCAACGTCGGCCGCATGGCGGCGCTGCTCGCCGGGCTTCCGGTGAGCGTGCCCGGCACCACCGTCAACCGGCTCTGCGGCTCGAGCCTCGACGCGGCGATGACGGCCAGTCGCACGATCGAGTCCGGCGACGCCGAGGTCGTGCTGACCGGCGGCGTGGAGTCGATGACGCGTGCGCCATGGGTGCTGCCCAAGTCGGCGAAACCGTTCCCGGCCGGCGACGTCACCGCCGTCTCCACCACGCTCGGCTGGCGGCTGGTCAACCCGCGGATGCCGAAGGAGTGGACGGTCAGCCTCGGCGAGGCCAACGAGCAGCTCCAGGAGCGCTTCGGGATCTCCCGCGAGCGGCAGGACCAGTTCGCCGCCCGCTCCCACCAACTCGCCCACACAGCATGGGAGTCGGGCTTCTACGACGACCTGGTCGTGCCGGTCGAAGGCGTCGGCCTGACCCGCGACGAGGGCATCCGAGCCGGATCCACACCGGAGGTGCTGGCCGGGCTCAAGCCGGTCTTCCGTACCCCGGAGCAGGGCGGCACCATCACCGCGGGCAACGCCAGCCCGCTCAACGACGGCGCCTCTGCGGTGCTGCTGGGCAGCGAGAAGGCCGCGGCCTCGATCGGGGCCGGCCCGATCGCCCGCATCGCGGGCCGCGGTGTGATGGCGCTGGAGCCGCAGGCGTTCGGCTACGCCCCGGTCGAGGCCGCGAACCGTGCGCTGGCGCGGGCCGGGATCGGCTGGGACCAGGTGGGCGCGGTCGAGCTCAACGAGGCCTTCGCCGTGCAGTCGCTCGCCTGCCTCGACGCGTGGAAGGTCGACCCCGCCATCGTCAACCAGAAGGGCGGCGCCATCGCGATCGGGCATCCGCTGGGCGCCTCGGGCGGTCGCATCCTCGCCACGCTGGCCAAGGTGCTGCGCGAGACGAAGCAGCGCTACGGCGTCGCCGCGATCTGCATCGGGGTCGGTCAGGGCCTGGCCGTCGTACTGGAGAACTGCGACGTCACGGGGGCAGCCCAGTGAGCCGGGCGGAGATAGTCGAGAGCGCCGACGCCGCGGTCGCCGGGATCGAGGACGGCTCCACCGTCCTCGTCGGCGGCTTCGGCCTGGCCGGGATGCCGTTCGATCTGATCGACGCGCTCATCCGGCAGGGGGCGAAGGACCTCACGATCGTGTCCAACAACGCGGGCAACGGTGATGTCGGGCTGGCCGCGCTGCTGGCCGCCGGCCGGGTGCGCAAGGTGCTCTGCTCCTTTCCGCGCCAGGTCGACTCCTGGGTCTTCGACGGCCTCTACCGCGAGGGAAAGATCGAGCTCGAGGTGGTGCCGCAGGGCAACCTCGCCGAGCGGATGCGCGCGGCCGGTGCCGGCATCGGCGCGTTCTACTGCCCGACCGCGGTCGGCACGCCGCTGGCCGAGGGCAAGGAGGAGCGTGAGATCGACGGTCGCAAGTACCTGCTGGAGTACCCCATCAAGGGCGACTACGCGCTGATCGGCGCGCACGTCGCGGACGCGATGGGCAACCTCGTCTATCGCAAGACCGCCCGCAACTTCGGACCGGTCATGGCCACGGCCGCGACGACGACCATCGTCCAGGTCGACCAGGTCGTCGAGCCCGGGAAGCTCGACCCCGAGGCCGTCGTCACCCCGTCCATCTACGTCGACCGGGTCGTCCAGGTGGCGGCCCGTCACTACACCGTGCAGGGGGCCCGATGACCACCACGTCAAGCACCACGTCGAGCGGCCAGGCGTACGCCGGGGCGCCGAGGAGCGCCGAACACCGGCTCTCGATGGACGAACTGGCCGCCGTCATCGCACGCGACATCCCGGCCGGCGCCTTCGTCAACCTCGGTATCGGGCAGCCCACCAAGATCGCCGACCATCTGCCGGCCGACTCCGGGGTGGTGCTGCACACCGAGAACGGCATGCTCAACATGGGTCCCAAGGCCGAGGGCGACGCGGTCGACCCCGACCTGACCAACGCCGGCAAGGTCCCGGTGACCGAGCTGCCGGGCGCGGCGTACTTCCACCACGCCGACTCCTTCGCCATGATGCGCGGCGGGCACCTCGACGTCTGCGTCCTCGGGGCATACCAGGTGGCCTTCAACGGCGACCTCGCCAACTGGACCACCGGCAAGCCCGACGACATCCCCGCCGTCGGCGGCGCCATGGACCTCGCCATCGGCGCCAAGGACGTCTACGTGATGATGACGCTCTTCACCCGCTCCGGTGAGCCGAAGCTCGTGCCGCAGTGCACCTACCCGCTCACCGGCGTCGGCTGCGTCAGCCGCGTCTACACGGACCACGGCGTCTTCGACGTCGGCCCCGACGGCGTACGGATCCGGGAGACATACGGCATCAGCGCCCACGAACTCGCGGAGCGACTCGGCGACGTGGGAGCAAACGGTCGAGTGGCTTGAGGAGCGATCGCCGGAACCCTGGGGCCAGTCCCGCCGCTTGAAGATCACGTACAAACTGGTGTCGCGCATGAAGGAGAGCACGGCGCGACCCATTCTCTCAACAGCCAGGTGAGCCTGACTCGATCCTTTGACTTGGTCGAGTGATAAAGTCTGTCGAACGGAAGCTTGCTGCATGCCGTTCGTTCCGTGCACCCACCCCTGCCTGCGGGGGCACTGCGCGGATCCTCTTGGCGGAAGGACTGACCTGGCCATGCATGTATTCATGAACGAACCGGTCGAGAAGATGGACCGGCCCTACGCCCGACGCTGGTGGGCTCTGCTCGTGCTCTGTCTGAGCCTGCTGATGATCGTGATGGCCAACACCGCTCTCACGGTCGCGGCTCCCTCCATGACCCAGGACCTCGGCCTGACCAGCACGGACCTGCAGTGGGTGATCGACGGCTACACCATCCCTTACGCCGCCCTGATGCTGCTGTTCGCCGCGATCGGTGACAAGTACAGCCGACGCGGCGCGCTCGTTCTCGGGCTCGTCCTGTTCGGCGGCGGAGCCATATGGGGTTCACTCGTCGACAGCGCGATCGGGGTCATCGCGGCCCGTGCGGTGATGGGTGTCGGCGCGGCGCTCATCATGCCCGCCACGCTCTCTCTGCTCGCCGCGACCTTCCCGCGCGCCGAGCGGACCAAGGCGATCACCTTGTGGGCGGGCACCGCCGGTTTCGCCATCGCCGCCGGACCGCTGATCGCGGGCATGCTGCTGGAGAGCTCCGGCTGGCAGTCCACCTTCCTGATCAACGTTCCCGTGATCGCCCTCGCCATCGTCGGCACCTTCGTCCTGGTACCGCCGTCCAAGGCCACGCACAGCCCGCGGATCGACTACGTCGGTGGACTGCTGTCGGTGGTGTGGATCGCCGCGCTGGTCTTCACGCTCATCGAGGCCCCGCACGGCTGGGACGCCAAGGCCCTCACGGGCACGGTCGTCGCGGTCGTGGGGCTCGTGGCGTTCGTCCTGTGGGAGCTGCACCACCCGCACCCCCTCCTCGACCCGCGCCGCTTCGCGAACCGCACGTTCACGGGTGCCAACATCGCCGTCGTACTGTTCCTCCTCGCGGTCTTCGGCGCCTTCTACTACCTCACCCAGCATCTCCAGTTCGTCCTGCGATACGACGCGTTGGAGACCGGCATACGCATGCTGCCGCTCGCCGGCGCGGTCTTCGTCGGCTCCGCGTTGACCGGCTACCTCACCCCGCGCATCGGCATGAAGGCGACGATCGTCGCGGGCATGGTCGGCGGCACGGCGTCACTCGTGCTGCTCACCCAGGTCGACAAGTCGTCGTCGTACGGCGATTTCGTGGCACCCCTCATCGCACTCGGGCTCGCGATCGGCCTGGCGCTCTCGCCCTGCACGGACGCGATCATGGGTGCGTTCCCCGAGGAGGAGCTGGGCGTGGGCAGCGCGGTCAACGACACCTCGCAGGAACTGGGCGGGGCGATCGGCATCGCCATCCTCGGTTCGCTGCTGTCGACCTCGTACTCGTCGAACCTGTCGGACGCGACCGCCGGCAGCAAGCTCCCGGCCGACGCACTGGGCCAGGCGCAGGACTCGGTCGCCGCCGGATACGGGGTCGCCCAGGGTATCGGCGACCAGGCCCGGCAGCTCGCCGAACAGGCGGCGCGGGCGACCGACCCGCAGCAGGCCGCAC
Organism: Streptomyces flaveus; assembly: GCF_014647675.1. Taxonomy (GTDB): domain Bacteria; phylum Actinomycetota; class Actinomycetes; order Streptomycetales; family Streptomycetaceae; genus Streptomyces; species Streptomyces flaveus. The sequence goes on from NZ_BMPQ01000011.1 coordinate 226,878, forward strand.
AGCTCAAGGAGCAGGCCGGCCAACTCACCGACGGCGCTCACCAGATGGCGGACGCGGTCGGCTCGTCCTTCGCGGACGCGGTGGCTCACACCAGCCTGGTGGGCGCGGCGATCCTGGGAGTGGGGGCGGTGTCCGTGGCCTTCTTGCTCCCCGGCAAGGACCGTACTGCGGAGGCAGGAATGGAGAGTGATTCCGAGTCCGGGGAAGAGACCAGGACCTCGGGCACCTTGGAGAAGGAGCCCGAGTACACCGGACCGAATCCATGATCCCCTAGGACCGGACTCGGGCGCCCTCGTACGCGTACGAGGGCGCCCGAGTCCGTGCGCTGTCAGCTCGTCGGTACGGACACCAGCTCAAGTCGGCCGCCGGCCATCGCCACCACGGCGGACACGAAGGCCTGGAGGCAGGTCTGCTCGGCCTCCTCGTCGGGGAACGAGAGATGTTGCATCGTGAGCCCGTCGAAGCCGGCGAGGAAGAAGCGGGCGATCGTCTCCGCGGGCTGGGCGAGAGGCTGCCCGGTGCGCTCGGCCGCCTCGGTCACCAGTCGCGCCGTCACCTCGGTCACGCCCCGGTGGTGGCTCTCGAGGGCCTCGCTCAGGGCGGGGGTGCGGAGCGCGAAGTGGGTCAGCTCCGTGAGGAGTTGATGGCTGGCGGGCTGCTCACGCACCGTGCGCCACAGGGCGGCGGTCAGGGTGCTGACCGTCTCCTCGAATCCGGCGTCGGCCGGTGCGGCCCGCTCGACCTGTGCGATCAGATCCTGCGCGAGCTGCTCCATGACGGCGCGGTACAGCCCTTCCTTCGTGCCGAAGGTGTAGTGCACCGTGGCCTGGGCCACCCCCAGCTCGGCGGCGATGGCACGGGTGCTCCCGGCTGCGACTCCTTCCCTCGTCATGAAGTCGATGGCCGCTTTGATCAGCTGAGGGCGGCGCTCGGCCGCGGGAACGTGAGCCATGACCGCATCATACCGACTGAGTCTCATGAACCAGTCGCTCGATGAAGTCATTTTTGTTGTGGCCGTTGTCCGGGTGACGTGGCCGCTGGAGCCCGGTCTGTGGCCGCGCAGGTCAGTTCCCGCTGAACGGCAGGTGAATACGTTTCCTTGCACACCCCTCTCAGGGAAAGGGGGTGCGGTCGTCCGCTGTGCCGTCTCCTGATCACCGGCTCCCCTGTGACCCGGCCGTGGCGCAGCGTTCAGTACTGCTCGGTCTCCACGAAACCCGCATCCGCGTCGTCGTTCGCGCCGAAGGCGTCGGCAGCGGCGGTCGGGTCGAATCCGGGCGGGCTGTCCTTCAGGCCCAGGCCCATGCCGGCCAGCTTCGCCTTGACCTCGTCGATCGACTTCGCACCGAAGTTACGGATGTCGAGCAGGTCGGCCTCAGAACGCGCCACGAGCTCACCCACGGAGTGGACGCCCTCGCGCTTGAGACAGTTGTACGACCGGACGGTGAGGTCGAGATCCTCGATCGGCAGGACCAGGTCGGCGGCGAGCGCTGCGTCCGTCGGCGACGGACCCATGTCGATGCCCTCGGCGTCGATGTTGAGCTCACGGGCCAGACCGAACAGCTCGACCAGCGTCTTACCGGCGGAAGCCATCGCGTCACGCGGACGCATCGCCTGCTTGGTCTCGACGTCGACGATCAGCTTGTCGAAGTCGGTGCGCTGCTCGACACGCGTGGCCTCGACCTTGTACGTGACCTTGAGGACCGGCGAGTAGATCGAGTCGACCGGAATGCGCCCGATCTCCTGACCGACCTGCTTGTTCTGCACGGCGGAGACGTAGCCGCGACCGCGCTCCACGGTCAGCTCCATCTCCAGCTTGCCCTTGCCGTTGAGCGTGGCAAGAACCAGATCCGGATTGTGCACCTCGACACCGGCCGGCGGCGCGATGTCGGCGGCGGTCACCAGACCCGGCCCCTGCTTGCGCAGGTACATCACCACAGGCTCGTCGTGCTCGCTGCTCACGACCAGCTGCTTGATGTTGAGGATCAGGTCGGTGACGTCCTCCTTGACGCCCGGCACGGTGGTGAACTCGTGCAGCACGCCGTCGATACGGATGGATGTGACCGCCGCACCCGGGATCGAGGAGAGGAGGGTGCGGCGCAGGGAGTTGCCGAGGGTGTAACCGAAGCCCGGCTCCAGCGGCTCGATCACGAACCGGGAACGGAACTCGTCGACGACCTCTTCGGTCAGGGACGGACGCTGAGCAATCAGCACGAGGTATTGCCTCCAGTGGTTTGGCGCCCGCTGTGTGACGCCGTGGACACCATGAAGGGTACGGGCGATGCGGTCTCCGCAGGCCGAACCGCCCGCCTCCCCAACCCGGCGAGGCGGCTTCTGGCCTCCCTTCCCCCCCCGCAGCTCCCACGGCCTTTTCTGCCCCGAGGTGTCAAAGACCGCCTGACGGGCGCTCGGAAGCGCCACCGCGTATTCACCGTGGCCACCCGCAGAAACCCGGTGACAGCCGGACAGCGCCGGACTCTCCCCGCGATCACCGGGGAGAGTCCGGCGCTTTTCTGCGTGTGAGTGAACCCGCCCTGAACAGCACAAACGCCCTTCTGATGGGAGGGCGGAGGGCGGAGGGCCGTGGGCGGGGTGCGGACCGGACTCAGCGGGCGGACCATCAGGCTCGCGGCGGGTGGCGGCCGCCGCCGGTCGTGACCTCGGCGGTCTTCTCTCGCGCTCTGGAGCGGGCAGTGCTGACGCCAGGCTGGATGGCGACTGGCAGGGCCGCTATTTCCTCACGGGCGTCGCTTCGGTGTCGGCCGGACACCGGCGACGCGGTCTCCGCCCTGCCCGCCGCGGCGGCGAACGCGGCCCGTGATTCGCTGACGGGTGCACTGTGCGTCGCCACGGAGATCGGCGGTCGCCGAGACGCCGAGGTGACCCGCGAGCTGCACGACACCATGGCCGCGGCGTCGCACGAGCTGGGACACCTGTCGTGGTGCCCTACTGGACGGGGCGCGGGCCGGCCACCTCGTCGTAGTAGGACTCGGCCGACGGGCCGAGGACCTCGTGGGCCTCCAGGAACATCTCGTGGGCCTCGTGGCCCACCCAGCCCGCCGGGAGGAGTTCGGTCGGCAGGTCCGGGTCGCGGAAGGGGAACTTGCGGTAGTCGTAGGTCAGTCGCATGCGTTCGACCAGCGCCTCCTCGGGGCTGAGGTGCCCGGCCCGGTACGACGGCATCCGGCTTCGGTAGGTGCGCAGCAGCTCCCGGTAGTCCTCGTTGAGGGCGGCGAGGTCCCAGCTGCGCGCCGCCATCTCGCGGTCGACGGGCAGCCCGCCGGACTGGCAGCGCAGGGTGTCCAGGCGGATGGCAGGCTCGTCGGCGAACTTCTCCCGGACCTGCTGGAGCCGGTCGTGCGGGGAGACGTACGTGGACGGGGCCAGAGGGCCGAAGCCCAGCCAGGCCAGCTCCTTGCGGATGCGGTCGCGTGCACCGCGCTCACTCTCGGGGACCGAGTAGATGACCATGTACCAGTGCCGGTCCCAGTCGGACGGCGCCCGGTCGAAGATGCGTGAGCGGCCCTCGTCGAGGAGCTGGAGGCTGCGCTTGTTGAGCGCGTAGAGCGTCTCCCTGCCCTCGCGCCGGACGTCGAACCAGCCCTCTTTGCGCAGGCGCGCGAGAACCACCCGCACCGTGCTCTCACCGACACCGAAGCAGCCCATCAGTGTGCTGAGGGTACGCAGCCGGGCGGTGCCGCCGCGGTAGCGGACGTAGTCGCCGAACAGGTCGAAGACGATCGATCGAGGCTTCACGGAATCGACTATGTCACAAGGACGGCCGTCGTGATGATGAGCCATCCGACCGAGAGAACCCATGCTTTCACAGGGAAATCAGCCTCGGCGATGCGCAACAAATTATTAACGCCCGTGCATGCATTGACACAGGATGTGTCCGAGCCTGAGTCTGGGCTTGTACTCGACGTGGAGGCAGGAGCCATGGTTTCTCGGATCGCTTGCGTGGGAGGCGGCCCAGGTGGGCTGTTCTTCGCGGCGCTCATCAAGCAGGCCGATCCGTCGGTCGAGGTGACGCTCTTCGAGCGGAACCGCCCGGAGGACACCTTCGGCTTCGGCGTGGTGTTCTCGGACGCGACGCTGGCCGCCATCCACGCGGCGGATCCCGTCCTGCGCACCGCGCTCGCGGAGCACGGCCGGCACTGGGACGACATCGAGGTGCGGCTCAAGGGGCAGCGGATCCGGTGCGGCGGCAACGGCATGGCCGCCATCACCCGCAAGACCCTGCTGGAGCTGCTGCACCGGCGGGCCGAGGAGGTCGGCGTCGAGCTCCGGTTCAGCCACGAGGTTCCCGCGGACCCCGCGCAACTGGCCGACTACGACCTCATCGTGGCCGCCGACGGGGCCAACTCCCGGCTCCGTGACCGTCTCGCCGACGTTCTCGTGCCGGAGGTGGAGGTCGCGACCGCCAAGTTCATCTGGTTCGGCACGAACTACCTCTTCGACGGTCTGACCTTCGTACACGAGCACGGCCCGCACGGCACCTTCGCCGTGCACGGCTACCCGATCAGCGACAGCGTCAGCACCTTCATCGTCGAGACCGACGAGGAGTCCTGGCGGCGGGCGGGGCTCGACGAGTTCGACACCGCCCAGCCGCCCGGCCCGAGCGACGAGAAGACCAGGCACTACCTGGAGAAGCTCTTCGCCGAGCAGATCGACGGCCACGAACTGCTGGTCAACAACTCACGCTGGGGCAACTTCCGCACCCTGCGCACCCGGCGCTGGCACAGCGGCAACGTCGTCCTGCTCGGCGACGCCGCGCACACCGCGCACTTCTCCGTCGGCTCCGGCACCAAGATGGCCATGGAGGACGCCGTCGCCCTCGCCGACAGCCTCCTCGCCCACCGCGACGACCTCGCGAGCGCCCTGGACGCGTACGAGGCGGCGCGGCAGCCCTCGGTGGCGAAGATCCAGGGCGCCGCCCGGCCGAGCCTGTCGTGGTGGGAGCACTTCGGGCGCTACCACGACGCGTTCGAACCGACGCGGTTCGCCTTCCACTTCATCTCCCGCAGCATCGGCAAGGAACGGATCGCGCGCCGCGACCCGGAGTTCGTCGAGCAGGTCGTACAGGACTGGCGGGCGGCGCACGAAGGACGCGATCCCCTGGACACACCGTTCAGGGAGTTCGGCGGACGGCGGCTGACCGCGGCGGAGCTCGCGGCGTTGCGCTCCGAGGGGTGCCTGTGGCTCACCGCACCCGAAAGTGAGGCTCAACTGCCGGAGATCTTCGGCGAGTTGGCCGACGCCCTGGGCGACGAGACACCCCCGGACCTGGTCGCCGTGCACGGCGGAACACCGCTCACCCGGTCGCTGCTCGCCGAGCAGGCCCGGCTGGAGCACGGCGTACCCGTGCTGATCGTGGAGGACGCGATGGACGACGACCGGGCCGAGACGCTGCTGCTGTCCGGGCGCGCCGACCTGGTGGCGGGGGAGCGGGCATGAGCACCGACCTGACGCCGATGCTCGCGCCCGAGGGCGTGGTCGTGATCGGCGCCTCACGGCAGAGCGGCAAGCTGGGCGCCGCCATGGCCCGTTCCCTTGCCACCTTCCCCGGAGCCCGCGCCCTGGTCAACGCGCGGCGCCCGGAGCCCGACGAGGGCGTGTACGCCTCGGTCGCGGAAGCCGCCGCGCACACCGACGGACGGCTCGATCTGGCCGTGCTCTGCGTACCGGCGGCCGGCTGCGCCCAGGCACTGGCCGAGGCGGCCGCCGCGGGTTGCCGTGCGGCGCTGGTCTGCGCGGGCGGTTTCGGCGAGGCGGGCCCGGAGGGCGAGCAGTACGCGGAGGCGCTGCGCCGCGTCGCCCAGGAGACGGGGATCCGCCTGCTCGGTCCCAACACCTCCGGCTTCTTCGCCCCCCACCTCGGACTGACGGCCAGCTTCGTGCCCGCGGCCGGGCAGCTGCCGGCCGGAGACATCGCGGTCGTCGCGGCCAGCGGCGGCGTCAACCACGCGCTCTCCTTCGACCTGGTCGCCGCCGGGAACGGGATCAGCGTCGGCGTCGGCATCGGGGCAGGCCTCGACGTCACCGCCGCGGACGTCCTGGAGCACCTCGCGGGGGACGGCCGTACGACAGCCGTCGCACTGCACCTGGAGACGGTTCCGGACGGGCCACGGCTGGTCGAGGCCGTACGCCTGGTGGCCTCCGTCAAGCCCGTCGTGGCGCTCGTCGTCGGCCGCAGCGACGTCGGTGACTTCGCCCGGTCGCACACCGGAGCGCTCGCCACCTCCTGGCGTACGACGCGCGCCGCGCTGCGACAGGCCGGGGCGGTGGTCGTGGACGACGAACGGGAGACGGTGGACGCACTCACCGCCCTCTCCCGCGTCCGGCTGCGGCCGCATGCGGACCCGGGGCTCGCGATCGTGACCGCCCAGGCCGGGCCGGGGCTGCTGCTCGCGGACCGGGCGGGCTCCGACGGCGTACGGATGCCGGAGCTGGCCGAGACCACGCAGCGCACGCTGAGTGAGCTGCTGCCCCCGCTCACCTACCAGCGCAACCCGGTCGACACCGGCCGGCCCGCCGAGACCTTCGGCCGCGTTCTCGCCGCCACGGCCGCCGATCCGGCGGTGGACCTGCTCGCCGTCTACGCCCTGACCGAGCCCGACAGCGTCGACCTCGCCTCGGCCGCGCAGGACGCCGGCCTCGGTGCGGACTCCCCGGCCGTGGTGGTCGTCGGCGGCCTCCCCGAGGACGTCGCCGAACAGCGGGCGCGGCTGCACAAGGCGGGGATTCCGGCGCTGACCGGACCGGCATCGGCCGCCAATGCCGTACGGGCCCTGGTGACGCATGCCCGGCAGCGGACCGTGCGTGCCGTCGGGCCTCAGCAGGAGACTGCCGCCGCCGTGCCGTCCGGCCTGCTGGACGAGGACGCCGCCAAGACGTTCCTCGCTTCCCTCGGGATCCGCACCCCCGACCGTGTCGCCTGCGACACCCGCGCCGACGCCCACTACGCCCTGCGCCTGCTGGACGGGCCCGTCGCGGTCAAGGTGCTCGATGCCGCGATCCTCCACAAGACGGAGATCGGCGGAGTCCACCTGGGCGTACGCACCCCCGACGAACTCGACGCGGCGCTCGACGCCATCGGACCCGGCCACCGCTACCTGGTCGAGGCGATGGCCCCGGCCGGCGTCGACCTCGTGCTCGGCGTACGACGGGACCCCGTGTTCGGGCCGGTCGTCCTCGCCGGTCTTGGCGGTACGGCCGCCGAGGCGCTCGCCGACGTGGCGATCCGGCTCGCCCCGCTGTCCGCGGCCGAGGCCGCGGGGATGCCCGACGACCTGGCCGCGCGCGCCCTGCTCGACGGCTGGCGCGGCGGGCCGGTGCTCGACCGGGCCGAGTTCGGGCGGGTTGTTTCGGCACTCGCCGCCTCCCTCGCCGCCAGCCCCGGCACCGCCGAGATCGAGATCAACCCCCTGCGGCTCACCGCCGACGGGCTGATCGCCCTGGACGCCGTGATCGTGCACACGGCCGACCGCACCTGAGGAGAACGACCATGCCAAGGCCGAGCAGCAACGGCGCTGTCCCCTGGCCCGCGGAGTACGCCGAGCGCTACACCGCGAAGGGTTACTGGGAAGGCCACGCCATCGGCGACCGGCTCCACGCCGCCGCCGACGCCACTCCCGACGCGGTCGCGCTCGTCGACGGCGACCGGCGGCTGACGTACCGTCAACTCGCCGAGCGCGCGGACGCCGTGGCCCTGCGCCTGGCCGCGCTCGGGCTCCGACCGGACGACCGGCTCGTGGTGCAACTGCCCAACACCGCCGAGTTCGTGATCCTGACCTACGCCTGTCTGCGCCTCGGCGTCGTCCCGGTGATGGCCCTGCCAGGGCACCGCAGACACGAGATCGGCCACCTGGTCGAGCACAGCGAGGCCGTCGCCATCGCGGTGCCGGACTTCCTCAAGGACCACGACCACCGGGCGATGGCCATCGAGGTCGCGAGCGACTCTCCAACCCTTGAGCACGTCCTCGTGCTTGGCGACAAGGTCGGCGACGATGCCGTGGACCTGCGGGAGTTGTGCACCGCTCCCGGCACGCCCGAGGACCGGGCCGCCGTGGACGCGTACCGGCCCGAGAGCCGCTCGATCGCCGTCTTCCTGCTCTCCGGCGGTACGACCGGGCTGCCCAAGCTCATCGCCCGCACGCACGACGACTACCTCTACAACGCCCGCCGCAGCGCCGAGGTCTGCGAATTCGGCGCCGACACGGTCTACTTCGCCGCCCTCCCCCTCGGGCACAACTTCCCGCTCGCCTGCCCGGGCCTGCTCGGCGCGCTGCTGAACGGCGGCCGGGTGGTGCTGGGCTCTCCCAACCCGGAGAAGGCGTTCCCGCTGCTCGAGCAGGAGGGCGTCACCGCTTCGGCCCTGGTCCCGGCCATCGCCCAGCGCTGGCTCGACCACCATCGCGAACACCCCGGAACCGACCTGAGCTCGCTGCGTCTCCTGCAGGTCGGCGGCTCCCGGCTCGCCGACCACGTCGCCCGCCGGGTGCGCCCCGAGCTGGGCTGCACGCTCCAGCAGGTGTTCGGCATGGCCGAAGGGCTGCTCAACTACACGCGTCCGGACGACACGGAAGACGTCATCTGTACGACGCAGGGGCGCCCCATGTGCGAGGACGACGAACTCCTCGTCGTCGACGAGCTGGGCGATCCGGTCCCGGAGGGGGCCCCGGGGGTGCTGCTCACCCGCGGTCCGTACACCCCACGTGGCTACTACCGCGCCGAGGAACAGAACGCCCGCGCCTTCACCGAGGACGGCTGGTACCGCACCGGCGACATCGTGCGGCTGCTGCCCGACGGCAACCTGGTCGTCGAGGGCCGCGACAAGGACATGATCATCCGAGGCGGGGAGAACATCTCCGCCGAGGAGATCGAGAACTTCGCCTACCAGACCCCCGGCGTCGCGCGCGCCGCCGCCGTGGCGATGCCCGACGCCGCGCTCGGCGAGCGTGTCTGCCTCTACGTCGTACCGGAACCGGGGCACACGGTGACCCTCGACGACGTCCACCGCGTCATGGCGCACGCCGGGGTCGCCCGCTTCAAGTTCCCGGACCGGCTGGTGACCGTCCCCGAACTCGCCGCCACCAAGGTCGGAAAGATCGACAAGAAAGCGCTGCGCGCCGACATCACGCGCCGGCTCGACGCCGAAGGAACCCCCGATGACCAGTGACAGCTACGGCATCGCGCCCGTCATAGCCCCGGAGGAGACGGACCCCGAACTCCGGAAGCTGTACGACGGATTCGCGGCGGCCGGGCTCATCCCGCTGTGGACCGAGATCGGCAACCTGATGCCGATGACCCCACAGCCCGAGGCCGTCCCGCACGTCTGGCCGTGGGACACCCTGCTGCCGCTCGCCCGCCGGTCCGGAGACCTGGTGCCGGTCGGGCGCGGCGGTGAGCGCCGCGCCATCGCCCTCGCCAACCCCGGCCTGCCCGGACGGCCGTACGCGACTCCCAACCTCTGGGCGGCGGTTCAGTACCTGGGCCCGCGCGAGGTTGCCCCCGCCCACCGCCACTCGCAGGGCGCGTTCCGGTTCATCCTGGAGGGCGAGGGCGTGTGGACGGTCGTCAACGGCGACGCCGTCGAGATGCGGCCCGGCGACCTGCTGCTCACCCCGTCGATGCACTGGCACGGCCACCACCACGTCGGCGACGCGCCGATGGTCTGGCTGGACGGCCTCGACATCCCGCTCGTGCACCGCCTGGACGCGGGGTTCTTCGAGTTCGGCGAGGACGGGGTGTCGGACCGGTCGACCCCGTCCCGGTCGCGGAACGAGCGGCTTTGGGGTCACCCGGGCCTGCGCCCGATCGGGGCGCCGGACAGCCCCAACTCCCCGCTGATGGCCTACCGTTGGGCCGACACCGACGACGCCCTCACCGCCCAGCTGGAACTGGCGGACGAGGGACACCCGGGAGTCATCGAGCCCGGCCACGCCGGTGTCCGCTTCACCAACCCCGCCACCGGCCGCGACGCCCTCGCCAGCCTGCGCACCGAGATGCACCGTCTGCGCCCGCGCACGGCCACCGCCACGCGCCGCACGGTGGGCTCCTCGGTCTGGCAGATCTTCCGCGGCAGCGGCACCGTCACCCTCGACGACCGCGTGATCGAGGTGACCGCAGGCGACCTGATCGCCGTCCCCTCCTGGTGCGCGCTCACCATCGCCGCGCACACGCAGCTCGACCTGTTCACCTTCAGCGACGCGCCCCTCTACGAGGCGCTCAACCTCGCCCGCACCGAAACGACCGAGAAGCCGGAAACGGCTGGGAACACCGGGAGCACCCGCGCATGAAGCTCGCCACCATCCGCACCGTCGCCGGCACGGCGGCCGTCCGCCTCGACGGCGTCAGGGCCGTGGAGACCGGCGCCACCGACGTCGCCGCCCTGCTGCGCCGCCCCGACTGGCGTGCGTACGCGGCCGCCGCCGACGGCCCGGCGCACGAGGTGGCCGCACTCGACCTCGCCCCGGTCGTCACGACCCCGGCCAAGATCTTCTGCGTGGGCCACAACTACCGCACCCACATCGCGGAGATGGGCCGGGAGATGCCGTCGTACCCCGCTCTCTTCGGCAAGTTCGCCAACGTCCTGCTCGGCGCCCGCGACGACATCGTCCACCCGGGCGAGACGGAGCAGCTGGACTGGGAGGCCGAACTCGGCTTCGTCATCGGCTCCCGGCTGCGCCGCCGGGCCACCAAGGAGGAGGCGGCGGCCGCGATCGCCGGCTACACCGTCGTCAACGACGTCTCCATGCGGGACTGGCAGTGGCGTACCCTGCAGTGGCTGCAGGGCAAGGCGTGGGAGGCCAGCACCCCGGCCGGTCCCTGGCTGGTGACCGGCGACGAGATCGACGACGCGGCCGACCTGGAGATCCGCCTCGAGGTGGACGGCGAGGTCATGCAGCGCTCGCGCACGTCCGACCTGCTCTTCACCCCGGCGGACATCGCCGCGTACCTCAGCACGTTCACGACGCTGGAGCCGGGTGACCTCGTTCTCACCGGTACACCGGGCGGGGTCGGCGCGGCCCGCGATCCCAAGGTGTTCCTGAAGCCCGGCCAGGTCGTACGAACCGTGGCCGAGGGGATCGGGGAGTGCGTGAACACCATCGTCGAGGACAAGCAGCCGTGACCCCGCTGCGCTGGGCGGAGGAGGGGCAGCTCGCACTGCAGCGGTCGGTCGACGCCCTGCCCGCCGACGCGGTGACCGAGCCGTCCGCCCTGCCCGGCTGGACCCGCGGTCACCTCCTCACCCACCTCGCCCGCAACGCCGACGCCCTGGTCAACCTGCTGACCTGGGCCCGGACGGGGATCCGTACGCCCATGTACGACTCCCCGGACCAGCGCGGCACGGACATCGAGGCGGGCGCCGGACGGCCTCTGGCCGAACAGCAAGCCGACGTACGAGAGTCCGCCGACCGCTTCCGGAAAGCCGCCGAGGCACTCTCGTCCGACGCCTGGTCGGCCACCGTCGTCAGCGCGCAGGGCCGCGAGATCCCGGCGTCGGAAGTGCCGTGGCTGCGGGCCCGCGAGGTGTGGATCCACCTGGCCGACCTCCGCGTGGGCGTCGGCATGGACGCGCTGCCACCCGAGTTCGCCTGGGCCCTCGTACGCGAGGTGGCCGGGTGGATGTCGGCCCGCGTCGCCCCGGGTATCGGTGCCGAGCTGTCGGCGGACGGCCACGACCCCGTCGTCCTCGGCACGCCCACCACCGGCGTCACGGTCACCGGGCCGCCGTACGCCCTGGCCGCCTGGCTCACCGGCCGGAGCGGTACCGACGAACTGCACCCCACCGGTGAACTCCCGGAACTTCCACGCTGGCTGTGAGCCGGACGTGGCTGAACGATCAAAGGAGATCGGCATGAGCGAGACCTTCGTCCTGGTGACCGGAGCCTGTCACGGCGGATGGGCCTGGCGCCCGGTCGCGGCCGAGCTGAGAGCCGCCGGACACCAGGTGCACACCCCCACCCTGGCCGGCCTTGGCGCCGACGACGACCCGCGCGGTGTGACACTCACCGACTGTGTGAACAGCCTCGTGGACTACGTCGAACGTGCCGGGCTGACCGACATCACCCTGCTCGGCCACAGCTGGGGCGGCTTCGTCCTGACCGGCGCGGCGCCGAAGCTCGAATCCCGGATACGGCGCCTGGTGTTCTGGAACGCGTTCGTCCCGAACGACGGCGAGTCCCTGATCGACGCGTGCCCGCCGCACTACGGCGAGATGTTCCTCGGCGTGGCGGCCGCCTCCGGCAACGACACGGTGACGTTCCCGTTCGAGGTCTTCCAGCAGGCGTTCATGCAGGACGCCAGTGAGGAGACGCAGCGCCTGGTCCATGCCCTGCTCGTCCCGCAGCCCCTGGGTACCTTCACCGAGAAGGCGGACACGACGGCGTTCGCCGCACTCGACATCCCCACCGCCTACGTCCTGTGCACGGAAGACCTCGCCCTTCCCGGCGAGTGGGCCTGGGCCGACCGCTTCCTGCCACGGCTCAAGAACCCGCTGGTCATCGAGACCCCGGGCAGCCACGAGGCCCTCTTCACCCGCCCCGCCGAACTGGCCGACGCGTTCGTCCGGGCCTGCGCGGTGTAGAACGGCCGCTTTCGCGTCATACAGAGAGTCACACAGAGAAGGGCACCTGACCCGCGCCGGGCGTGGTCGGGTGCCCTTCGCGTGCTGCTGGACGAAGCCCAGCTTCCGCGGGGAGTAGCTCACCAGCAGGTTCTTCGTCACGCCGGCTCCGCACGGGAGCCGGACCGGTGTCACGCCGTCAGCGCTGCAGTGTCAGCAGTCCCGGCCGGTAGGGCCAGTGGCCGTACTCGCCGCCGGAGTTGGGGCTGCGTCCCTGGTAGAGGAGCTGCAGGTTGCAGGGATCGACGGTGAAGGTCTGATCGGCGGTGGTGCGGATCAGTTCGCCGTGGCTGATGTCGTTGGTCCAGGTGGCGCCGCTGTTGGCCTTGCCGGCGAAGGGGTTGCTCTCGGTCGCGGCCTGGGGTGTCCATGAGCCGTTCAGGCTTGTGGCCGTGAACGAGCGGAAATAGCGGCCCTGTGAGCCGATCGCCTCGACGATCATGAGGTAGCGGTCCTGGCCCTGGAGCTTGTAGACCTGCGGGGCTTCGAACAGGTTGTTCGTCGTGTCGCTCATGATCGTTGTGTAGGTCGAGCCGAAACTGCTCGGGAAGTTCCCGATCGGCATGCTGGCCCGGTAGATCTTGCCGTTGTCACCGGCGAAGAACAGGTACATGTTCTGGCCGTCAGCGATGAGCGTCTGGTCGATGGGGCCGGTGCTGGAGCCGGTGATGCTTCCGGTGAAGAGCACCTGCTGTGCGGACCAGCCATTGGGGTTGGAGGGGTCGCTCGACGTCCGGTAGGAGAAGGCGCTGCCACCTCCCCACTGGTAGGCGAGCACCCAGATGTTCTTCGGCGCGAAGTAGAAGAGCGTGGGTGCCACGACGGAGTTCGACATCGTGTTCTGGCTGGCCGAGGCCATCTCCGGCCAGTTGCTGAACAGGCCGAAGTTCATCGAACCCCAGCCCGCTCCTGTTCCCGCGGCGCCGTGCGTCGTCGCATAGACGAGATGCTTGCCGTTGTAGGGGACGACGGTGAAGTCCTTGAGCGAGGCCCACCCGGCCTTGGGCTGCGCCAACGCGCCCGTAGACGTCCAGCGGTAGGTCGACGGGAGATTGCACGAGCCGGGAGGGTTGCCGCCGCCGACCTTGACGAGCCGCCACTGCTGGTTGGTGCCGCCCCAGTCGTCGTACTGGACGATGTTCGCGTTGTCGGCGGTGGAGCCGCCTTGTACTTCGAGGGCCTTGTTGCTGTGGCGCGCGATGAGCCTCACGTAGCCGTCCGAGCTGTCGGCCAGCCGCCACTGCTGGTTGGTGCTGTTCAGGTCGGTCCGCTGGACGATCGCGCCGCCGTTGGCGGTGGACCCGTTGTTGACGTCCAGCACCTTGCCGGAGTGGCGGGACTTGATGCGGTAGTTACCGCCGCCGGAGTCGACGAACTGCCACTGCTGCTGGTTCTGGTCGTTCCTGATCCACTGGGTGATGCGGGCGCCGTCGTTGGTCGCCAGGTTGTAGACGTCCAGGGCCTTGCCGCTGTTGCGGTTGACCAGCACATACGAGGCGTTGGGGTCGACGGTCGCCGCGTTGGCGGGCTGGGCGCCGAGGAAGGTGGCCACGAGCAGCAAGGGCGCAAGGACGGCGAGTAAGCGTCTTGGACGGACCGGGGACGGGTGGCGTAACCACATCAGAGGCCTCCTTTGGGGGCGGGGTGAGGTGACCCCCGATGAACCACGGAGCGGATGTGCCGGGGGACAGGGGCAATCTCGAATGTTTCGAGCTAATTCCCGGATGCTTCGACGCCACAAGCTAGGAATGTGGGGCCCTCTGGTCAAGGCCTGTCGCCGATCTGGCCACAAACAGCCCTCCCCTTTGGGCTGACGAGCTGTCGCGCCGACCGGAATCACTCCGGAGTTTGCGGATACGGCTCGCCAGTCCAAAGGCGTCCGCGCGGAGGCGGGAAGCCGAGCAAGAAGCGTCCGCACGCTCGTCCCGGCCCAAGCCCCGGTCCCGGCCCTACGAGATCCGTTGACGGCGGCGCCGGGGTTCGCCGTCCGGCTCGCCGGAATTCCGAATGTTTCGGGCAAGAAATCGAAACTTCTTCTGCGGGGAGTATTGACGATCCACCGTCAATACTTCAATCTCCCAGTCTGAGAACCGGCCATAGTTCGAGATATCGAACGTTGTTGGCCCTGAGCTATCTGTGCTGCCGGCAGATCCGCGCACCAATGCACCTGCGCCACCCCGTTTCGTTCCGGTGAGGTCCGCACCAGCGCGTCCTGGCTCTTCGCGCAGTTGGAGAGGTACGCGACGCTGCGTGGCGGTCCCCCGGCTGAGCCGCGATGGAGGTACCCCCATGCCTGTGTCGAAACACCGCCGCCCGCCGTACGTCACCCGACGGCCGACCGGGTGCCGTCCGTGCTGGTTGAGACCGTCCCGGTCCCATGGCCGCGGTGTCCGGTGATTCCGTGCTGCCAGGGTTCCGGCCCGCCCCGTCCGTCTGCCGAGTGGGAGCGGACGACGCATTCCCCTGCGCTTCAGTCCTTCCGTGATTTCTACCTTGGAGGCACAGCCATGGGCTCGTATGCCCTTCCCAGACCCGTTGTCCGCCGGAAGATCCGCGGCCTGCTGTTGGCGCTGGTCGTCGGCGTCCTCGCTGTGGTCACCGCACTGGTCGCGCCGCCGCCCGCACAGGCGGCCGAGAGCACGCTCGGCGCCGCGGCGGCGCAGAGCGGCCGCTACTTCGGCACCGCCATCGCCTCGGGCAGGCTGGGCGACTCGGCGTACACGTCGATCGCGAACCGCGAGTTCAACTCGGTGACGGCCGAGAACGAGATGAAGATCGACGCCACCGAACCGCAGCGAGGCCAGTTCAACTTCACCGCCGGTGACCGCGTCTACAACTGGGCGGTGCAGAACGGAAAGCAGGTGCGCGGCCACACCCTGGCCTGGCACTCCCAGCAGCCCGGCTGGATGCAGAGCCTCAGCGGCAGCAACCTGCGCCAGGCGATGATCGGCCACATCAACGGCGTGATGGCCCACTACAAGGGCAAGATCGCACAGTGGGACGTCGTGAACGAGGCCTTCGCCGACGGTAATTCGGGAGCCCGGCGCGACTCCAACCTGCAGCGCACCGGCAATGACTGGATCGAGGTCGCCTTCCGCACCGCGCGCGCCGCCGACCCGGCCGCCAAGCTCTGCTACAACGACTACAACGTCGAGAACTGGACGTGGGCCAAGACCCAGGCCATGTACAACATGGTCCGCGACTTCAAACAGCGCGGCGTCCCGATCGACTGCGTCGGCTTCCAAGCCCACTTCAACAACGACAGCCCGTACAACGCCAACTTCCGCACCACCCTGCAGAGCTTCGCCGCCCTCGGTGTGGATGTGGCCATCACCGAGCTCGACATCCAGGGCGCCTCGCCCACGACGTACGCCAACGTGACCAACGACTGCCTGGCCGTCCCGCGCTGCCTCGGCATCACCGTCTGGGGTGTGCGCGACAGCGACTCCTGGCGTCCGCAGCACACGCCGCTGCTGTTCAACTCCGACGGCAGCAAGAAGCCCGCCTACACCGCAGTCCTCAACGCACTCAACGGCGGCTCCACCACGCCCCCTTCGGATGGCGGACAGATCAAGGGCGTCGGTTCGGGCCGCTGCCTGGACGTGCCCGGCACCGGCACCACCGACGGCACCCAGCTCCAGCTGTGGGACTGCAACAACGGCACCAACCAGCAGTGGACGCACACCGCCGCCGGCGAGCTCAGGGTCTACGGCAACAAGTGCCTGGACGCAGCCGGCACCGGCAACGGCACCAAGGTCCAGATCTACAGCTGCTGGGGCGGCGACAACCAGAGATGGCGCCTCAACTCCGACGGATCCATCGTCGGCGTCCAGTCCGGCCTCTGCCTCGACGCCGTCGGAGCCGGCACCGCCAACGGCACCCTGATCCAGCTCTACTCCTGCTCGAACGGCAGCAACCAACGCTGGACCCGCACCTGATGGGACCTACCACGCACGAAGGGGTGAATCGATGAAGACCTACGGTGCGGCTTCCCCCGCCCCTCCACGCAGACATCGCTGGTGGTCCCGGGTCGCCGCCGTGGTGGCGGCGACCCTCGCGATCGGCATGCTCGCCGCGGTGAATCCGGCGCCCGCCGAGGCGGCGACGGTGGACACCAATGCCTGGTACGTCCTGGTCAATCGCAACAGCGGCAAGGCGCTGGACGTCTCCGGCACGTCCACCGCCGACGGCGCGCGGGTCAGCCAGTGGACGCGCAACGACGCAGCCAACCAGCAGTGGCAGTTCGTGGACTCCGGCGGTGGCTTCTACCGCCTCAAGGCCCGGCATTCGGGCAAGGTTCTCGACGTGGCCGGCACCTCGACCGCCGACGGTGCCGCGATCCAGCAGTGGGCCGACCACAACGGGGCCAACCAGCAGTTCCGCCTGGCGGACTCCGACGCGGGCCACGTCCGGCTGATCAACCGCAGCAGCAGCAAGGCGGTGGAGGTGCAGGGCGCCTCCACCGCCGACGGCGGCAACGTCGTCCAGTACTCCGACTGGGGCGGCGCCAACCAACAATGGCAGATGGTCAAGCTGTCGTCCGGTGGCGGTGGTGGCGGCGGATGCGGCAGCGCCCCGACTCTGGCGAGCGGGACGCACACGATTCAGAGCGGCGGCAAGAGCCGCAGCTTCATCCTCAGGGTTCCCGCCAACTACGACAACAGCCGCCCCTACCGGCTGATCTTCGCGTTCCACTGGCGGGGCGGAACCGCCGGCGACGTCGCCTCGGGCGGCACGAGCGGGACCGCCTGGTCCTACTACGGCCAACAGGAACAGTCGAACAACGGCGCGATCCTCGTCGCCCCCCAGGGCCTCGGCAACGGCTGGGCCAATTCGGGCGGTGAGGACATCACCTTCGTCGACGACATGATCCGGCGAATCGAGGGCGGCCTCTGTGTCAACCCGGCACAGCGTTTCGCCACGGGATTCAGCTGGGGCGGCGGCATGAGCTACGCACTCGCATGCAGCCGGGCGAACGTCTTCAGGGCCGTCGCGGTCATCTCCGGCGCCCAGATCAGCGGGTGCAGCGGCGGCAACCAGCCCATCGCCTACTTCGGAATCCACGGCATCAGCGACAACGTCCTCAACATCGGGCAAGGACGGTCCCTGCGCGACAAGTTCGTCGCCAACAACGGCTGCACTGCCCAAAGCCCGCGCGAGCCCGCGCCGGGCAGCCGAACGCACATCACCACCACCTACTCGGGCTGCCGTGCCGGATACCCGGTCCAATGGGCCGCGTTCGACGGTGGCCACATACCCGGTCCGGTCGACGGCTCCCCCAACGAAAGCGGCGTCGCCACCTGGACCAAAGCAGAGATCTGGAGGTTCTTCGCACAGTTCCAGTGACACGCCCGCACCACGGAGTGGAGCCAGGACAATCCTGGCTCCACTCCGTCGACGTCTGTCCCATCGACCGTACCCAGAACTCGGAGGGCGTAGGGCGAGGAGATCAGTCGCATCACTTCTCCCCAGGGGCTCCCCACACAGGTGATGCCCTCGGTGTTCTGCTCGTCGTCGACGGCGTAGCCGCGCTCGCGGATGCTCTCGAGGTCGCGGCGGAGGGCGTCCATGGTCCGGTGGGAGCGGGGTGTGAACGCCGGCAGCGCCCGCACTCTCGCGAGGCGCCGGTCCATTTCCTCCAGAGGGAGGGAGGCGAGCATGGCCTTGCCGAGCGAGGTGACCACGGCCGGCATACGGCGTCCGATGTCACTGGCCAGGCGGATGGGCTGGCTGCCGTCGTGCCGGGCGAGATACACGACGTCGAGGTCGTCCAGGGTGGCCAGCAGCAGGGTTTCCTGCGAGGTGACGGACAGGGCCGCGGTGGCCGTACGGAATTCGCTGACGATGTCGGTGCCCGCGAGGAAGCCCTGGCCGAGTTCGAGCACCTTGTAGTCCAGAGCCCAGCGGCCGTCGACGCGTCGGATCATGTGGCTGTCCTCCAGCGCCGTGCACAGGTTCGCGACGGTGGACTTCGCCAGGTCGAGGGCGCGCGCCAGTTCGGTCATGGTGAGGGGCCGGCGGCTCTGTGACAGGGTCTCCAGCACGGCGACCGCGCGGGTCACCGCGGGCGAGCGGCTTTCGACGGAGCGAAGGGAGCGCGCCGCGGGTTCGTTGGCCCGCGGCTGTGGTGCGACCTGGGTCATGAGGCTCCTCCGTACTGCGCGGTGGACCTGCGGGTGCGGGGCTGCAGGCTGCTGCCTCGGTCCCATATTGCGAACGATGTACCACTTGCTGCCTGCAGTCCGGCGTCTGTTGCCCGCTGCTCGTTGCGCGCGTCGGCTCCTGGTGCCGCAGTGCCGCAGTGCCGCAGTGCCGCAGTGCCGCAGTGCCGCAGTGCCGCAGTGCCGCAGTGCCGCAGTGCCGCAGTGCCGCACGGACACGGGTGCCATGGGAGTGCCGGCGCATCACGGTCCACTCCGCCAGGGCTTCGACGATGGCGAGGCCGCGTCCACGCTCGTCCTCGGGCCGAGGGTCGTCTCCCACGGCGGCGTGGCGGGGACGGGCGCCGTGGTCGTGGACCGTGACGAGCAGGATCTCGGGGCCGAGGGCGAGCGTCAGCACCATGTTCCGGCGGCCGTGCCGGACCGCGTTCGCGGCCAGTTCACCGGCGACCAGGACGGCGGAGTCGAGGGTGTCGCCACTGATCGCCCAGCCGCTGAGCACGGCGGCGGCGAAACGCCGTAGGTGGCTGACGCGGTGTTCCTCGGCGGGCAGGGCCATACGGGCGCGTAGCGGAGTGCCCGGAGCAGGAGAAGCGGGCCGTGGCGGCTGGGGGAGTGTGTGGCTGGAAGTCATGGCCGTCCCACTCCGGGCGCGGGGAGAGCCGGTGCCTGGTCGTACGGGGATCGCATCAGCCAGGTACCGCGTATGGGACCCCGTCCCACAAGCGGTACACGATGGGTCGATTCGCACGGCTCGCACTTCCTCAGCGGCTGACCGCATGTCCCGGTCCCTGCAGACCGGATTCGCGTCCCCCCGGGGGCACCGCGGGCCGCCCTCTGGTCCCCGGCAGCGGAGTCGGCGCCGTTTTCCCTTCCAGTACGGCCTCGATATTGCGCGCCGCCAGCTCCACCATCGCCGCGCGCGTGGCCTCTGTCGCCGAGCCCACATGCGGCAGCACCACCAGGTGCGGCTCGGCGAACAGCGGATCGGCGGGGTCCGTACGTGGCTCGTCCACCATCACGTCCAGCCCCGCCGAGTGCAGCTTCCCGCCGCGCAGTGCGGTGAGCAGGGCCTGTTCGTCGACGATTCCGCCCCGTCCGGTGTTGACGAGCGTCGCCGTCGGTTTCATCAGGGCGAGCTCCGGTGCGCCGATCATGCCAGCGGTTTCGGATGTCAGTGGCGTGTGAACGGACACCACGTCACTGGTCCGCAGCAGCTCCTCGAAGGTGACCCAGCGGGACAGTTCGTCGTCCTCCTTGCGGCGTGGGTGGTGGTGCCGGATCCGCATCCCGAATCCGGCCGCCCGGCGCGCGAGGGCCTTGGCGATCTGCCCGTAGCCGATCAGCCCGAGAGTCGCGCCCTGTACGTCGAGCCCCAGGAAGGCGTCCATCCTGAAGTCGCCCCACTCTCCGCGCCGCAGCGCGCCCATGCTGGCGCCGAGGCGCCGCCGGGCCATCAGGATCAGCGCCATCGCCACGTCTGCGGTGGTGTCGGCGAGCACGCCGGGGGTGTGGGTGACCACCACATCGCGCGCGGCGGCGGCATCGACATCCACGCCGTCGTAGCCCATCGACGCCAGCGCCACGACACGGAGGCCCGGGCCGGCCGCGTCCAGCAGGGCGGCGTCCACCCGGTCACTGCCGAGGACGAGCAGTCCCTCGCAGCCCCGGGCCAGCGCGCCCAACTCGGCCGTGGTGGGCGGCGTCGTCCCTTCCCACGAGGTGACGTCGTACCGCGAGGCGAGCCACCGCATGGCGGCCCCCGGCAGACCGGCGCGGCTCACTGCGACGCGCGGGCGGGGTACGGGTGTGCCCGACATGCTGAACTCCCATGGTCAGAAGAGATGTTGGCGGGTGGAGGTGATGGCCCGGGCGGGTCGGAGTGGTCGGGTCACGTGAGGGCGTCGTCGGCCGTGTCAGGGCGTCGTCGGATCCGCGAAGTCGAGGAGCACCTTGCAGGAGCGCGCCGGGTCGGCTGCCAGTTCGAAGGCTTCGCCGGTTCGTGCCACGGGGAGTACGGAGGTCACCACCGGGCCGACCGGGAGACGGCCGTCGGCCAGCGCCCGGAGCACCTCGCCGAGCTCGGTGTCGAAGCGGAAGGAGCCGACCAGCCGCAGCTCCCTCGTGATCATCGCGTTCGCGGCGACCGGAGTGTCCCCGGGCGGGAGCAGGCCGAGGCCCACCACCAGACCGCCCCGGTCCACTCCGTACACGCAGGTGCGCAGCCCGGCGGGGTTGCCCGAGGACTCGATGGCGATGTCCGCCGCGAGTCCTTCCAGTTCTTCCCGATCGGCCGCCGGGCCGTCGACCCGTACGGTCGAGGTGGCGCCCACCTGCTTGGCGACGGCCAGCGGGGCCTCGTGGACATCGGTCACGGTGATCTCACCGGCTCCGGCGGCGCGCAGGGCCGCGACCACCAGGCAGCCGATCGGTCCGGCGCCGGTGACCAGGACCCGCTTGCCACGTACGTCACCGGCCTGCCGTACCGCGTGCCAGGCGACCGCCGCGGGCTCGGCTACCGCGGCGAGCCGCATGTCCAGGCCCTCGGGCAGGGACAGCACCCGCTCCGCGGGCACCACCAGGACCTCCGCGAAGCCGCCCTGGACGTGGGGGTTGCGGGCGGCGCTGCCCAGATAGCCGGTGTCCAGGCAGGTGTTGCGCCGTCCCGCGAGGCACTGTCGGCAGGTGCCGCAGGAGGCCAGCGGGTGCACGGCCACCGGGGTCCCGGGCGGTGGGGCCTGGGCGCCGGGGCCCGCGGCGCGCACCCGGCCGACGATCTCGTGACCGAGGACGAGCGGTTCGCGCAGCCGGAACTCGCCGACCGCGCCGTGCCGCCAGTAGTGCAGGTCGGAGCCGCAGATCCCGCCGTAGCGGATGTCGACCGCCACCTCACCGGGCCCGGGCTCCGGCACCGGACGCTCCTCCAGGCGCAGGTCCCCCGCCCCGTGGGCCACGACCGCTCGCATCGAGCTTGGATTCATGTGTCCTCGGTCCTTTCTCAGATGACCGCGGTCAGGCCGCCGTCGACGGCGATCACCTGGCCGTTGACGAAGTCCGACGCGGGGGCGGCGAGCCACACCAGCGTTCCGACGAGATCCTCGACCGAGGCCCAGCGCCCGGCCGGGGTGCGGCCCCGGATCCAGGAGTCGAAGGCCGGGTCGTCGACGAGTGGGCGGGTCAGTTCGGTGACCACATAGCCGGGCGCCAGTCCGTTGACCGTCAGCCCCGAACCGGCCCACTCGGCGCACATGCCCCGGGTCAGCATCGCGAGGCCGCCCTTGGACGCCGCGTAGGCGGCGATGCCCGGACGGGCGAGCCAGGTCTGTACGGAACAGATGTTGACGATCTTTCCGTGGCCGCGTCCGACCATGCCCGCGGCCACCGCGCGGCCGACCAGGAAGGCGCTGGTGAGGTTGGTGTGCAGGACCCGCTCGAAGTTCTCGGCGGAGACCTTCAGGAGTGGTTCTCGGTGCTGTACACCGGTGTTGTTGACGAGAATGTCCAGCGGGCCGATCCGGTCCTCGATCTCCTGAACCCCCGCCTGTACGGCCGCCTCGTCGGTGACGTCGAAGGGCACGGCGTGCACCTTGGTCCCGGTGCGTTCGGCGAGTTCGCCGCGGGCCCGTTCCAGGGCCTCGGGGTCGCGGCCGTTGAGGACGAGTTCGGCGCCCGCCTCGGCCAGTCCGGTGGCGAGGGCCGCTCCGATGCCCTTGCTGGAACCGGTCACCAGGGCCAGCCGCCCGGAGAGGCCGAACAGTGCGGGGCCCTTGGCGGATCGCTCCGCCGAACCGTGGGCAGAAGCTGTCATGACTGGTCTCCGTTCGGACCGTGTCCGTAGTAGTGCATGAGCGCGGCGTTGTCGGCGTCGCCGTGGCCCGCGGCGGCCAGCCAGCGGTGCAGTTCGGAGACGGCGGTGGTGACCGGCAGCGGTACTCCCGTCGAGCGCGCGTAGTCGCGGGCCGCCTCCAGGTCCTTGACCATGTTGCTGACCCGCCCGGTGGGCGTGAGGTCGACTTCGGCGAACTTGACGAAGAACTCCTGGAGCAGCACCGAGTCGGCCCTGCCCCCGGTGAGCGCCGCCTTTACGTGCCGTGGCGGCAGACCGGCCGCCCGCACCAGGGCGGCGGCCTCGGCGAGGGCGGCGAATCCGCAGCCGACCAGCACCTGGTTGACGGACTTGACCAGCTGCCCGGAGCCGGGCGGGCCGATGTGGGTGAGCTGGGAGGAGAGCGCCCCGAGCACGGCCAGCGCCCGTTCCACGTCTGCCTCCTCACCGCCGAGCATCAGCGTCAGCTCACCGCGTTCCGCGCCCGGCGCACCGCCCGACAAAGGGGCATCGACCCAGCCGGCGCCGAGCTTCGCGGCTCGTTCGGCGAAGGCGCGGGTGCGCCCGGGATCGATGCTCGACATGTCGATGACGAGTACGCCCTCCGGGCCGGCGGTGAGGACTCCTTCGTCGCCGAAGACCACCTGTTCGACGATGTCGGCGGTGTTGAGGGAAAGGATCACCACGGAGGACGCGGCGAGCTGTGCAGCCGAGTCCACCGGTTCCGCCCCGTCCCCGGCGAGTTCCGCCACCGCGTCCTGCCGGACGTCGTAGACCCGCACGGTGCGTTCACGCCGCAGCAGTCGGCGGGCGATGGCTGACCCCATGACCCCGAGCCCGGCGACGCCCACCTCCGGATGTCCTGACACTCAGACCTACCTCCAGAACCAAATGCTGTACTTGAGCCAACATGTTGAACTAGATGGGTCAGGGGGCGCAACTGTGCGGCACAGTAAAACCTCTCACTGAGGGGTAGGCCGCGATGTAATTGCTGCTCAAAGGGAACTCAGGGGCTGGAATTGGCAAGCTGGGAGCACGTCCATGCAGGCCCGCCTGTTCAGTATATTGGCTTGAGTCTCGCATGCTGTTACGGTCCTGGTCGTCCGCAGATGTACGGCGTGTTTCCACGTCCGTTGAGACGGAAACGGAGACGATCATGAAGGACGAGGCCCAGGTGGTGCTCGGGATCGACCTGGGCACCACCGCCACCAAAGTCGTCGCGGTGGACGGTGCGTACCGGGTGGTCTCGACCGTCGAGCGTCCCGCACCCCTGCACACAGGGCGGCACGGGGAAGCCGTCCACGACCCGGAGACGGTGCTGGCCGGGGTCGTCGAAGCGGTACGGGAGAGCGCCGCGATCTGCGCCGGGCGTGGTCTCACGGTCGCCGCCCTGTCCTTCAGCGCGGCCCTGCACACCCTGCTCGCCCTGGACTCCTCCGGCGAACCGCTGACCCCGGCGCTCAGCTGGGCGGACACCCGGGCCGCCGGCATCGCCAGACGCCTGGGGGCGCCCGGGAGCAGCCGCGGCACCGGGAACAGCCTGGCCGGAAGCGGCAGCGGCGCCGTGAGCATCGAGAACGCCGATGCCGCCGCGCTGCACCGGGCGACAGGAACGCCCGTGCACTCCATGGCCCCGCTCACCAAACTCGCCTGGTTCACGGCACACGAGCCGGAACTCGTGCGGCGTTCGGCCTCCTGGTGCGGCCTGAAGGACTACGTACTCTCCCGGTTCACCGGCAGCCTGGTCACCGATCTGTCCTGCGCGTCCGCCACCGGCCTGCTCGACATGCGCACCACCCGATGGCACCGCCCCGCCCTGGACATCGCGGGGGTGAGCGCCGACCGGCTGCCCGAACTGGTGCAGCCGACCGCCCTGTTCACGCTGCTCCCCGAAGCCGCCGCAGCGCTGGGGCTGCCCGCCGGCCTGCCCGTGGTGGCGGGTGCCGGGGACGGCCCGCTGGCCAATCTCGCCGTCGGTGCCACCGCGCCGGCCACCGCCGCGCTGTCTCTCGGCACCAGCGGCGCCCTGCGTGTCGTACGCGACCGGCCGGGCGTGGACGAACGCTGCCGGGTGTTCTGCTACTACCTCGCGGACGGGCTGTGGGTGCTCGGCGGCGCGGTCAGCAACGCCGGGGTCGTCGCCCAGTGGGCCGCCGAGTCCTTCGGCGGCGTCGACGTGGGCGACCTGCTGAAGGAGGCGGCTCAGGTGGAACCCGGTGCCGAGGGCCTGATCGCCCTGCCGCATCTGCTGGGGGAACGCGCCCCCTGGTGGGACCCGGACGCGCGCGGCGCCCTGATCGGGCTGCGCCGCGGACACGGCAGGGCCCATATGACCCGGGCCATGATCGAGGGCGTCGGGCAGCAACTCGCCTTCGTCCGCGACTCCTTGGTCGCCGCCGACGCGCCGATCACCTCGGTACGGGCCACCGGGGGCGCCCTGCGCTCCCCCCTCTGGGCGGAGATCGTCGCCGCCGCGCTCGACATGCCGCTGGAGATCACCGACGACGCCGCGGGCTCCGGCTTCGGTGCCGCGCTGCTCGCCCGGCACGCGCTCGGAGCCCTGCCCTCGCTGACCTCCCCGGTGCCCGGTGCCCGCGCCCACCGCACCGTGATCCCGGACCCGACGGCGGCGCGGCGGCTGGCGGAGACCCGGGGCCTCAGCGAAGAGCTGTACCAACTCCTGCGCGGGGTCCAGGAGCCGCACCGGTGACCACGGCTCCGGCGTCCCGCCGCAGTCGTGCCGCCTCCACGACCGTGACCAGGGGAAGCAGCGCGAGCAGCGCGAAGGCCACCCGGTAGGGCGCGAGGGGTCCGTTCAGCCCGAGGAGGGGCGCGAGAGGGTCCGCCGCGCGCAGCGCGAGAGCGCCGAAGGCGACCCCGAGCCCGGCGGGCGCCGTAGCGGTCGGCGGCTACGGCTCCTGGCAGCCCGGTCCCCGTTCTCGCCTCTTCCGGGCGAGGTCAGGGGTGCACCCGTGATGGGCAAGGCGCGGATCGGGCCACGGGCGCTGGCGGGGCGGCTCGACGGCCCCTGCGGTGCGATCGCACGGCGCTGGGCGCTCGCACCTGGGTGCCGGTCATCCCCGGCCACCGGCCGCCGGCTGTGCGTACGGCTGCCGTACGGCCATCGCGGGCTCCCGGACGTGCTGCGGGCCCGGCAGGACCGGTCAGCCCTGCTCCGCCGCGCCCGCGGCGGTGGCGTGCACGGCGTGGCCGCCGAACTGTTGGCGCATCGCCGCGAGGGCCTTGAGCTGGTCCGCGTCCGGCTTGCGCGAGGCGAAGCGGGCGAAGAGGGCCGCGGTCATGGCCGGGGCGGACACGGAGAGGCGTACCGCCTCCTCGACCGTCCAGCGGCCCTCACCGGAGTCGTCGACGCGGCCGGAGAGGGCGGCCAGACCGGGGTCCTCCTCCAGGGCGCGGACGAGGAGATCGAGCAGCCAGGAGCGGACGACCGTGCCGTGCCGCCAGGAGGCGAGCACCTTGGGCACGTCGGGTACGTACTCGCCGGCCTCCAGCAGTTCGTAGCCCTCGGCGAGCGCCTGCATCATGCCGTACTCGATGCCGTTGTGGACCATCTTGGAGTAGTGACCGGCGCCCACCGGACCCGCGTGGCACAGCCCGTCCTTGTCCGGGGCGAGCGACTCCAGCAGCGGCCAGACGCGCTGTACGTGCTCGTCCTGGCCGCCGCACATCACGGCGTAGCCGTTCTCACGGCCCCAGACGCCACCGCTGACACCGCAGTCGACGTAGCCGATGCCGTGCCCGGCGAGCATCAGGGCGTGCTCGGTGTCGTCGCTGAAGCGCGAGTTGCCGCCCTCGACGATCACGTCGCCGGGGGACAGCAGCTCCGCGAGCTGCCGCAGGGCCTGGCGGGTCGGTTCTCCCGAGGGGAGCATCAGCCACACCACGCGGGGCCCGGCGAGCTTGCCGACGAGTTCCTCCAGGGAACTGGCGTCACGGTCCGGGGAGGTGCGGCTGTAGCCGAGTACCTCGTGGCCGCGGTCCCGCCAGCGGGCCGCCATGTTGCCGCCCATGCGTCCGAGGCCGACGATTCCTACCTGCATGTGTCTTCAGTCCTTCGTGTGGTGATCGGAGTTGGGGGAGCCGCCGCGCAGCAGGCCGAGGACGACGCTGTTGTCCAGGTCGCCGAGGCCCTGTTCCACGACCGCCGCGTACAGCCCGGCGACGGTGGTGGAGAGCGGCAGCGTGACGTGTTCGTCGGCGGCGCTGTCCAGGACGAACCCGAGGTCCTTGTGGAGGTAGCGGGCCGGGCCGGACGGGGTGAAGTCCCCCTCGGCCAGGTGGTGCCGTTTCTGCGTGAGCACTTCGGAGGAGGCGAGGCCGCCGGCCAGTACGTCGAGCAGTGCGGCGGGTTCGAGGCCGCCGCGTTCGCCGAGCAGTACGGCCTCGGCGAGCGCGACCAGGGTTCCGGCGACGACGAGCTGGTTGCAGGCCTTGGCGAGCGAGCCGGCGCCGGTGTCTCCCAGGCGCCGTACGGTCGAGCCCATCGCCTCCAGACAGGGGCGGACCCGTGCGACGGTCTCCGCCGGGCCCCCGGCCATGATCGACAGGGTGGCGTCGCGGGCGCCGGTCACCCCGCCGCTGACCGGTGCGTCGACGACCGCGATGCCGTGCGGGCGCAGCTTCTCGGCGAGGGCGCGGACGGCGACGGGGGATACGGTGCCCATCACGACCAGGGTGTCCATGACCGGCCGGCCGGAGCGCAGTCCGCCCGGGCCGTCCAACACCTCGATCACCTGGGGGAGGTCGGGGAGCATGGTGAGGACGACCGGTGCGGCGGCGGACACGTGCTCCGGCCGGTCGGCGCTGCGGCAGCCGGCGGCTGCCGCGGCTTCCAGCGGGAGCCGGCCGCGGTTCCAGGCGAGCACGTCGAAACCTGTCCGTGCGAGGTTGACCGCCATGGGCAGTCCCATCGCGCCGAGCCCCAGGAAGCCGACGGTCGCCGGCCCAGGCTGCCCGGTGCCGACGTCCGGACGAGCAGTGCCGGTGCCGTTGTCAGGGCTCATGTGCCGGCTCCCGCCGGGGTCTCCTGACGAGCCGTCAATTCAGCGAGCCGGCCGGTCAGTCGGGGGCTGCCGACCACATCCCGGTTGACGACGAAGGGCGGTACGCGGCCCGCCGCCACCTCCAGCACGGCCCGCACCGCGCTGCCACCGTTCCCGGCGGACATCTCGTCGGTCCACGCCAGGGCGTGCGGGCTGAGCACGACCTGGTCCATGCTCAGCAACGGGTTGTCGAGGGCGGGCGGTTCGCTCTCGAAGACGTCCAGTCCCGCGCCCCTGATGCGCCGCACCCGCAGCGCCTCGATCAGCGCGGCCTCGTCCACGATGGGCCCGCGGGCGACATTGAGGAGGACGGCCGTGGGCTTCATCAGCGACAGCCGCCGCGTATCGACGAGATGACGGGTCTCCTCCGTCAGCGCGCACATCACGATCACGGCGTCGGCCTCCGCCATCACGGTGTCGGCGTCCGCGAGCCGTACGCCGAGCCCGGCGGCAGTCTCCGGCGGGCAGTACGGGTCGTACGCCACGATGTCGACCTCGAACGGCCGCAGCAGCCCGACCAGATCGCGGGCCGTGTTGCCGAGGCCGAGCAGACCGATACGGCGGCCGGTGAGCCCGAGGCCCATCCACTGCTCCTTCTCGGCCCAGCGCCCTTCCCGTACCAGCCGGTCCTTGGCGGTCACGTTGTGGAGCACGGCCAGAAGCAGGGTGAGGGCGGCGGTGGCGACCGGGCGACGGGCGCCGTCCGGGGTGATGGTCACCAGGGCGCCGTTGCGCGTGCAGGCGTCGAGGTCGACGGCGTCGTAGCCGACGCCGAAGCGGGCGAAGAGGAGCGGCGGGCGGATCGCGCCCTCGAAGGTGCGTGCCGTGACGGCGGGGCCGGCGAACAGGACGGCGTCCAGGCCGTCGACGTCGGTCGCGAGAAGTTCTGCGGTGTCGCGCGGCAGGTAGTGCCAGTCGATCCCGGCGGCGTCGAGTTCGCCGAGCCGGATGTCACCCCACACATTGTGGCCGTCCGTGTTCAGGAAGTCCCGGCTGACGCCGACTCTGAATCCCGGGGCGCCCATCACAGCACCGCGATCGGGTTGACGGGCGAACCCGTGCCGCCGGGGACGTTCAGCGGGGCCACGACGAACAGGAACTCGTAGCGGCCGGCCTGTGCGCAAGCGGCGGAGAGCGCTTCGAGGTCGAGGTTGTCCAGCAGCGGCACGCCCATGGCGGTGATCGCGAGGGCGTGCACGGGGGAATGCAGCCCTTCGACGGGCGAGGGCCGTACGTCGCTGTCGCCGTCGCCGCCGAGCAGCGAGATCCCGCGCTCGGCGAACAACGGCATGGCGTCCACGTGGAAGCCGGCGCTCGCGGAGTCCGGGTTCCAGGCGCCGAGTTCGGCGCGGCGCCGGAAGTGGCCGGAGCGCAGCAGTACCGCGTCCCCGTCGCCGATGGTGACGCCGAGCGCCTTCTCCGCGGCGGCGACGTCCTCGGCGTGCACGGCCCGGCCGGGCTCCAGCCAGTCGACGCCGAGGACGGCGGGCAGGTCGAGGAGTACGCCCTTGGTGACGAGCGGCCCGAGCGCGGACACGTCGCCGAAGCGGGCGCCGCCCGCGTCGACGACCTCGCGTGCGGTGCGGCCGTCGTAGAGCTGTCCGCGGTACGCGATGTGGGAGAGGGCGTCGAGGTGGCTGACGCCCTTGCCGTGGTAGTCGACGGCGATGAAGTCCTTGTGGCAGGACGGTTCGGGGGCTTCGACGTCGCCGAGGTCGGACATGTAGTGGAGCGCGGGCTTGCCGTTGTCGGGGCCGGGCACCGTGTTCCACGGCAGGGCGGTGGGGACGGCGGTGCCGGTTCGCACCAGGGCGGTGGCGCGCCGTGCGTGTTCGGGGGTGACCCCGTTCCACGCGCCGCGGTCGGCCTCGTCCGGGGCCCAGCGGCCCCAGGTGCGCAGCTCGTCGAAGAGCGTGTCGAACTCCGCGCGGGACAGGGCGGGTCCGTTGTCCGGTCCGCTGCCGGAGGCGTCACCGGCGGGGCCGGAGGAGGCGGGAGGTGGATCGTGCGGGCTGCTGGTCATCTGCTGCTCAGCGCTCCAAGGCTCGGAGGGTGCCGTCGGCGGGCCCTGAGGGCGCGCTACGGTCGAGGTGTCCGAAGGGATGCGAAGAATCTCGACGGCAAAAGCGTGCGCCGACGGCATTGTCGTTCGGGGGCACACGAGAGACAATAGCCAATATGCTGAACGACGAACAGAATGATGGGTGGAGTTACTGGTGAGCGCAAGTGACCCGGGAGGTCTCGTCCCCGCCGTGACGCGGGCCGTGGCCATCCTCGACACGCTCGGCGAGGCGGAAGGGCGCCCCCTGTCGGTGAGTGAGATCGCGCGCGCCCTGGGCCTGCCGAAGTCCTCGACGGGCAATCTGTGCGCCTCACTGGAGGCGGCCGGCATGATCGCACGAAACGGTTCGGGCTTCAGCCTGGGGCGCAAGCTCGTCGAGCTCGGCGGCCGCTATCTGGCCACCGTCGATCAGCTGCGCGACTTCTACGAGCTGTGCCGACGCAGCGCCCACATCTCGCGGGAGACCGCCCGGGTCGCTGTACTCGACGGCCTGGACGTCCTCTATCTGGGGCGTTACGACGGTACGCAGCCGTTGCGGCTGACCGCCAACATCGGCGACCGCTTCCCGGCGAACTGTACGGCCACCGGCAAGGCCATCCTGTCCACCCTGGACCCGGCGGTGGCCGAGGACCGGCTGCGAGGCCGCGCCCTGCCCGCGCTCAGCGAGCGGTCCATCACCTCCGTGCCCGCCTTGATGGCGGACCTGGCCGAGACCCGGGAGCGTGGCTACGCGATCGACGACGAGGAGGCCACGGCGGGCATTCTCTGTCTTGCCGTGCCGGTCAACGGCTTCCGTGCGGACTCGGCGCCGTTCGCGATCAGTGTCACCGTGCTCAAAGCCCGGCTCGACGACGAGTTCCGCGAGGCGCTGCTCAAGGACCTGCGCGTCGTAGCGGCGGGGCTGGAGAACCCCATGCTTCCGCAGGGGGCGCCGGTCGGCGGCGGCTGAGCCCCAGGGGCGGGTCGACGCCCTCTTCGGTACACCCCACGG